>CAWBGC010000020.1:0-32592 GCA_963788255.1 uncultured Acidobacteriota bacterium | reverse complement strand
GGAAAGCGGTCCGGAACCGGATCAGGATTGGTGCAGGGAAATGGTGCCGTACGTGGTGACGATCGTAATCTTTGGGCCCGGGCCGCCGACTTTTCCATTGAGCTGTCCCGTATCCGCGTTGTTCACGGCTTTCAAGGAAGGGCTGTCGAAATCGCTGTCGACCTCTCCGCCCCGCGATGCCGCCGCAATTTCGAAGTTTGCATTGGATGGCAGTGTGACTTCCACTTCTCCCGAGTCGTTCGTGACGCTCAAATCCTGGCGAGGCGGATTGGAGTACCTTACGGTCACGCCTGCGTGGGAGTCGTTGATGTCCAGACGTCCGGTGACGTTTTCAGCGTCAACGTCCTTGTTGCGCGTCTGAAGGCTCGCCGAGCCCGCCACATCCGTCAATTGAATCGAATCCGAATCGAGCTCCAGACGCCCGGTCATCTGCACGATGGTGAGGTTATCCCTGCCAGTGACGTAGTGAGTCGTCTTGGCGATATTTCGCAGGTGAATCCCCCCATAGAAATCGCCTTCGAGCGAGGCGTTGCCCGCCACGTCGCCGATGTCGATTTCGTTCCCGTGGCCCGTAAGGCGAACGTTCCCGGAGACGCCGGAAATGCGCGCGTCGCTGCTTTCGATGTCCGCGCTCACGTCCGAACCCGTGTCATGTATTTCGACGGTACCCTTTTGCGTGGCGGCGGTGACGCTTCCAGCGACCCCCGAGATCTGAATGTCACCTCGATCCGACGTCGCCGTGATGCTAACGTTTTTCGGAACCTCGACATCCAGGTCCACGCTCACCGGACCGGCGGAACTTTCCTGATTGACCGGATGAATGCTGTACCCATCCTTGGTTTGTTCGATTACGACCGGAACGCCCTTCATCGCGTTATCCGCAGTGGTTTCGCTCTCCCTGTCGGCCGACAAGTTAGCAGTCACACTGACCGTCTCGCCCTCGCGGATGTGCACGGAGATGCCCCCTCTCCCAGTTTTGATTGTCACGTGCGATCCGGCGGGTATCACCTTTGGTGCCAGCGCCTGGCTTTGTGAGTATCTCTTGCCAAAAGGGCCCAATCGGATGTCGAGATCGGGATAGCGAGTCCGCATCCAGTCGTGAAGGCCGTAACCACCCAGAACGATGAGCGCGAGAAACAGCAGGACAACTTCTCCGCCCGTGAGAAACGGCGCGCGTCGAACCCCGCTGGTTTGGGCGATCAAATGGTCAAAAAGCTTCGCGACACCCCAAAGAATGATAAGCAAAGGCCAGTAAATCCGGATGAGGTGTCCGATGCCGATTGTGGGCTCGAAACGGTAGAGGAGGAGAACCACCCCCACTGTGATCAGGAGCAGCCCTCCGAAAACCGAGTCGCGCTGTTTTCCGCTGTTGCTCACAGGAACCTCATGAGCCGAGGTGTCCCTCGCGCGATGCCAGCGATTGCCCTACGAGCACGACGCCAATCACAACTAGAATGACAGGCCAAAGATCCAAAAACCCGTAGCGCGTGTATTGTCCTGCCAAAAAAATTGCGCCGATGGTGATTAGGAGGATGGGTCCCATCAGCGAGCGCACCCGGCAGCAGGTGCATCCACACCGTGTCTTGTCCTCGGCCATGGTTGTCTCCTAAGGATGCTGTCTTACACGGTCGAATAAAATCCACACACCCAGAATAACCAGCGCCGCCGGCCAGGCCTTTGTGAACCAGTCTCCTTCGAGCAGCCCGAAATTCCCAAGCAGAAGCAGGATTCCCAGGCCGATGAGGACGATCGCACCGATGGGCATCCGGCCTTCGCCTTCGACCAAAGACGCGGGCTCGGGGGTCCCTTCGGAGCGGGCCTTAGCCACCCGATATGCTTCAATCGGCATATAGAAGTAGAAGCAGCCTAGCGCGACCGCAAAGAACGCATCCAGCCCGCTCGGAATGTCGGTGTTCAGCATGGCGATCAACGCCCCGAAAATCAGCACGTGAATCAGAGCCTTGACGTATTCGCCGTTGTACACGGCGCCCAAGCCGGGAATAAACCCCAGCGCAAGCGCTGTTCCGGGCCGGGAATCGCCCTTCGCCGCTTGCAACGGGAGTTGTGGGGAAGTGAGCACTCCCGCCAAGCAAGTTTCGCAGTAAAGTGCGCCGCGCACTTCGCGCGCACAATCTGTGCAGAGAGCCTTGCCGCAATTTCGGCAATAGCCACTGGCGTCCACATCCGCGTGCACCGCGCATTTCATGGGGAGCTCCTCGTAAGGGTGTGATTTATCAGGCAAGCCAACATCGTGCCGCCGTGAATTTGGCTATGCCCAGGCTTGGCTTCCGACTTTTGCTGCGGATTGGAATCCGGCGGCTGTGTCGGCTGCTCAGGCGTCCGTTGATGCGTCGGCTCAACAGTTGGCTGGGGCTCCGGCTGCAGACGCGATTGAATCTCGTATACCACACGGAGGTCGTTAACGAACTTTACCCCTTGGGCATAAGTGAGGTGCACCTGCCGGTTCGCCGCGCGAAAAACACCGGCGGGGCTGAGGTCGGCCTTCTTCAGCTTGTTAGGCGTCACGCCGGCCGAGTGCAGCACAATCACGAACGAAGCCGCGACAGTAGCCATTCCCACGGCAAAGCGCGGCTGGAGCAGTCCTGATGCCCATCCGAGCCAGCGATCCCATCCCTTTTTCGTCTTCCTCGGCCCCAGCGTTGCATCCAGAATTTTCGCAGCCAGGTTTGGGGGCTCCGCGATGTATTCCATGCGCTGCATCCGATTGACCATGGCGCCGACTTGATTGGCGAGGCGCGCACAACGAGCGCATACGGCCAGGTGCTGGGAAAATGCCACGCCCTCCTCGCGCGAAAGCAGGCCGTCAATCGAATCGCTCAGCCGCTCATCCGTCAGTGTGCAGTTCCAATCCATCGCTACTCTCTCCGCTTCCTGTCTCCTGCTACTCCGGTCGAACTCCCATCTCTTCCAGGACACGCGCCAGCTCGATGCGTCCCCGGTTGATTCTGGATTTTACCGTGCCTTCCGGTACCTGAAGCACTGTCTGAATCTCGTTGTATTCCAAACTCTGCAAGTCGCGCAAGATCACCGCCTCGCGCAATTCCGGCGAAAGCCGCGCCAGAGCGCGCTGCAATTGGAGGCTCAACTCGGACGCCTGCGCCAGCTTGTCCGGCGCCCGTGCGGTAGAATGCTTTTCTTCCAGCACAGGCATCGCGTCGTCGATCGAGTCCGTCAATCGGTCGCGTCGCGAGCGACGGTAATGGTCCACCAGCAAATTGCGCGTCACGCTGGTGAGCCACGTAGGAAACGCTCCAAACGCCGGGCGGTAACTCGCCAGCGTCCGGAAGATCCGCAGGAAAACCTCCTGGCTCAAGTCTTCGGCTTCCGCCGGGTTTCCCGTAAACCGGTAGCAGAGATTGAAAACTCGTCCAGTGTGGCGCCGGACGAGTTCCTCCCAGGCCGGCCCATCGCCCCGGAGACAATGCTGAACCAGTTGGGCGTCGGGCACCAATCGTTTTCAGCCTCGCAACTTGCATCATCTTTCCGGCCTCATACAATGGAACGCAAAATGCAGCCGAAAAGTTCCGCGGCTCCCGCGTCTCGCCGGAATCGTCGCGGCGCGCCGCTCATGTGACGACTGGAATCACGGGGCGCGTCCACTGGTCTCCGTGAGCGTCATCGGGCTTCGCACGAGTGCCCGGTCGAATCGCGAAAAGTACATGTTTGCCACGCATCTTATCCACGTTGCCAGCAGAAATACAAGGACGGCTATCACTCACGGGGGTCGGAGGATTTGCACTCGACGAGCTGAGGGAGTGGGCCGCAGGATGGATCGAATCTCAGCAAGATTGGGGATGCGGAGGAAGATAAGGCAGTGGAGAATTGAGAAGCAGATTAGTCTCGTATACTTTATAATCTCGGCGCATTTCATCGCCTCCGGTGGAGAGCTTATGAAACTCACTCAGAGAATCGGTGCGGTCACGACAATCGGGATTGCCTTGGCGGGTGTGTTCCTGGCAGGGAAATTCCCCTTGCACTTGAGACGAGCGCAGGTGCAGCGAGCGCCGCGCCCTGAACAGATAGGGTCCGTGATCGTCCATCGCGCGACGAGGTTTGATGTTTCGCCGCCTCTGGCATCGTTGCACGGCTCCCGCGCGATCGAGGATTCTCCCGATTGCGAAGGTGCGGGATGCGGAGCGTTTCCCACGGACCCCGACCAGGCTCAAGAGAAATCACCGGAGCCCCCTGCGCCTCCACTTGTTTTGACGGCAGCGGGGAATGCCGTGGAGCAAACTTCACAGGGGCGGCGGCCTCCGCTGCCACTGCTGGAGAGCTTCGACGGGCTAGGAGATGGGTTCCAGGGGCCTCAGGGGACATCCATGTTCCGGAATCCATCGGACAACAGCCTTGCAGTGGGGCCCGACCATATCGTTCAGATCGTCAACTCACGAGTTGCGATCTATTCGAAGAAGGGCAAACGCTTCGACAAAACTGGGACAGTGCTCTACGGGCCGGTGGCGACGAATGAGTTCTTTGCCGGATTTGGAGGAGTGTGCGAAGCGAGAAATAACGGGGATGCCGTCGTCCGGTACGATCAGCTCGCTGGGCGGTGGCTGATCGTGATGCCGATATTTTCGCGGGTCGCGCCCGGAGATTTTCCTCAGGACAACAACCCGCCAATTCCGGGACAACTTGCGAAGCCGGGACAATCGGCCGCAGCAGGTTCGCCCACAGCACCACCCCCAAACCCTCCCCAGCCCAAACCGTTCGTCCGGCGCGGCCCGAATTCTGCGAACGCGGGAGCGACCGACGCAGAGAAGCCGAAAGGAGCTTTCGGGATGTGCTACGCGGTGAGCACGGGGCCCGACCCCTTGGGGACGTACTACCGTTACGCATTCGAAAGAACGCTTTTCCCGGACTATCCGCGTCCGGCAGTTTGGCCTGATGGCTACTACGTTCCTACCAGCACCGGCGACACGGTAATTCAGAAGCATGACTGCGTCGCCGACCGGAACAAAATGCTGAAGGGCGAGCCTGCCACGGAACAGTGCATCATCATCGATGGCGTAAATTTCCTAAACAACGCGGACATTGACGGTCAGGGATTGCCGCCAGTCGGCGCGCCAAACCTGATGATGGCAACCGGTGGGACGCAATTGAAGAAGGTTTTCGATGACGATGGAATCTTTTTGTGGAAAGTGCATGTGGACTGGGACGCGCCTGCGAACACGAAGGCGACCGGGCCAGTGAAAATTCCTGTGGCGCCGTATCACTACCTGTGTGATGGCCAACTGACGAGCTGCGTGCCGCAGCCGGGCACCGACCGGCGGCTGGATGCACAAGGCGACAAGATCATGCAGCGGCTGGTGTATCGCCGGATCAAGAACCGCGAATCGATCGTGGCCGCCCACTCAGTGGATAGCCACGCGGGGGGTGGAGGCGTGCGCTGGTACGAGTTCCGGTTGGACAAGAATCGAGATCCGTACCTCTACCAGCAGGGTACGTATGCGCCCGACACGTTTTACCGCTGGATGCCGAGCATTGATATGGACAAGAAGGGCGACATCGGCGTGGGCTATTCGTTCGGCGGGACGCCGAACTTCACCGGGCAACGGTTTGCAGTGCAGCGGGCTGGGGATTCGAAAGGCGTACTCAGCCTGCATGAGACGGTGCTCGCAGAGGGCGAGGCTTCGCAGACGAATACGCTGCGCTGGGAAGACTACGTGACGACGGCGATGGACCCGAGCGACGACTGCACATTCTGGTACGTGGGAGACTATCTGAAGAAGGGCGCAACGGCCTACTCAACCAAGATTGGATCGTTCCGCATGGCGAACTGCAAAAGCGGACGCTGACGATCAGACGCGTTCCAGTTGAATCAACAGTTTGCGACTGCGAGCCTTCATCGCAGGCGTACCTTTTCGAGTAGCCTCGCGCAGCATCTCTTGTACTCTGGGTCGGATTTCCGGGTCAGCCTGTGCCAAGTCGGCCAATCCCTGAAGAGCGAACGTCTTCACAATGGAACTGCGGTCATCCAGATAACTGGTCAACGAAGTTGACGCAAGTTGCCGTTCCCGGGCATTCAGTAAAAGCCGTGGAATCATCACCGCGAGGTGCCAGCGTAGTTCTTGCTCCTTGGCCTCGGTCATTAAGCCTAGCAGTTCTCTCTTGTAAGGTTGGAGGAGTTTGCGATTCCCCCGCGTAACTTTTTCAGCGGCATCTGCAGCCCTCATTCGTAATACAGGATCCTCGGACCACAGGCCAGCGATCAACTCAGGAAACAGTCCGGGGTCCTTGGACACAATTGCCGCCACTTGATCAGACCGGCCGATGGACCGTCGGTCCCCTCCTTCCAGCAGAGCTAGGATGTTTCGTCGCGGCATGGCTGGGAGAGAGAAGAATGATGATATAACGGCCGAACCGCGTTACGACAAGTGCTACCGAAGGACGAGTCTGCTTGACACCTTTGGAAGCTTGCTGCTACGGTGCGGATTCCATGTGGCGAAATGTACGAAGGTCCCTGTTACTCCTGCTCGCCCTCCTGGTCCTGGGGTATTTTTTGTACCGCTCCCGGAATTCGGTGACTCTAAAGGTATTTCGTTGGCATATGGTGGCGGAGTCGCTTGGTGACGCGCGAATCTCTCTACTGCTCCTGGCGCTGGCGGCGATTTACGTTTGCTATGCAATCCGAGCGCTTCGCTGGATGCGATTTTCGCGAACGCTCGGTGCGACGCATTTCTGGAATGTGTACAGCGCACAGCTGATGGGATTTGCGTGTCTATTCATCTTCGGGCGAGCGGGAGAGCCGGTCCGGCCGGTCCTGGTGGCGCGGAAGGATTCGCTGTCGATTCCGCGCATGTTCGGCGTGTACGTGCTGGAGCGGGTCTTCGACATTGCCTCCACGGTCGTGCTGGCAGGATTTGCACTGCTGTTGTTCGAGCGGCGAGGGCTGATCGGAGAAGACGACGCGCTGTTCATGAGCAGGGCGCGCTCAACGGGGGCCGGACTGCTTGTCCTCCTGGTGGTGCTTTGCACGTTCCTGGTTTATTTTCGTTACCATGGCGGCGCGTGGCTGGCGCGGAAGCTGCAGCACGAATCTTGGAGAATTGGCTGGCGCGCCAAGACGGCTGCGTTGCTGGAGGGATTCAGCGAGGGATTGCAGGGAATTAGAACGTGGGGTGATCTGAGCACACTGGTGGCCTATACGGCGGCGCACTGGATGCTGGTGGCATTGATTTATCTTTGGGTGGTGCATGCGTTTGGGGGCGACCTGGCGGACCTAGGCTATTCGGGAGCGGTGCTGGTGCTGGCGTTCACGATGGTCGGGTCAGCAGTGCAACTTCCCGCCGTTGGCGGAGGAGCGCAGGTGGCCACTTTTCTTGTGTTAACGCAGA
Organism: uncultured Acidobacteriota bacterium; assembly: GCA_963788255.1. Lineage (GTDB taxonomy): Bacteria > Acidobacteriota > Terriglobia > Acidiferrales > UBA7541 > Palsa-295. Next base: position 25,237 of record CAWBGC010000020.1, on the reverse strand, counting down.
TATTTGGAATAGAGGATGAGCGTGCGGCGGTCGTGTCAATCATGTTGTGGTTGATCACGTTTGCAGGTAGTTGCCTTGTGGGTATCCCGCTGCTACTCCGCGAAGGGTGGTCGATGGGAGACCTCCGGCGGCTGGCGCAGGAGGAGGAACGCGCCGGGAAGGCAGAATTGCTTGCGGATGCTGAACATGCTGCCGATTTAAGAAAGGGCTCGCCGTGAAGTGTCCGTTCTGCTCGCATCTGGATGACAAAGTCATCGACTCGCGCGAGGCGCGCACCGGGGATTTGATCCGGCGTCGCCGCGAGTGCTTGAAATGCGAGCGGCGGTTCACCACGTATGAGCGGATCGACGAAATTCCGTACATGGTCATCAAGAAAGACGGTCGACGGGAAAAGTTCGAGCGTCAAAAGATTCTCCAGGGACTGCTGAAGGCCTGCGAAAAGAGGCCCGTGCCGGTCGGCAAGCTTGAGACGATCGTGGATGAGGCAGAAGCATACGTTAGCGAAGCGGCCGAACGCGAACGGACCACAACGGAAATCGGTGAGCTGCTGATGGCGCGGCTGAAAAAGCTCGATAAGGTGGCGTACGTTCGGTTTGCGTCCGTGTATCTGGATTTCAAGGACGTGAAGGAATTCATGGACGAGCTAAAAGGGCTGCTCAAGGATCGCGCGAAGAAATAACTTGATTACGTCTGCCAGACGCCTGCAGCGAAGGTCTTGATGGTGCGGAAGCCGAGATGTTCGTAGAGCTCGACAGCCTTCTTGTTAACCGAAGTGACTGTAAGCGAAAGAGATTCGTAGTTGCGGCGGCGGAGAGCCTGGATAGACGCTTCCATCAACAGCCGGCCGATCCCATGGCCCTGATAGCCGGGCATGACGCAAATCTGCGTCGTGTGCCCGACACCTTCTGCGACTGTCGAAGTGAGGACCATGGCGACCAAGCGATCGCCCGTGGCGGGACGCACGAGGAATGACGCCTCGGGCAGAAACTGGCCGCAACCAGGCAGCAAGACGATATTGCGGAGAAATTTCATTCCGCCCGCCTCCGTGCGGTACTGGTCGTTAATCTCCCCATCCACATGATCGGCATAGGCGAGCTGGATAAGCCGAGCGGCGGATTCCATGGCGCGGTCTGTCCAAGGCTCGATCCGTAGGCCATTCGACGGTTGTTTTTCGCTGAGATGAGCTTCTTCTAGCTGGAGGAACATGAATTGCCGCGGATGCAATGAGAAGAATTTCGAAAGAAATACCGGGTCGAGTTCGGTCCCGAAAGGCATCAGCTGCGCCTCGATGCGGTCCAGATGAGGAGCACCGCGTAGGGCAGCCAGCATTTCTGTAAGCAGCTTCTGGGTGATGCGGGTCTGTGAGAATTGCGACGACACAAAGAGTCCGCCGATTAGTCCTTTGTGTTCCTCAAGAACATAGAAGCCATAGCCAGCGGGCCGGTTGTTTTCGAGGGCGACATACCCGCCTAGCGAGCGCGCGTCAATAAACTTGCGAATCAGGTCGATGGAGGACCGGTAATCCCAATGCAGCTCGTCTCGCCAAAACTGAGCCTCTTCCCGGAAGAGGCCATCGAGTGAATGCGAATGAACCTGCCGAAGATCGACAATCTGCATGGAAGTTTCCGACCGTCCCCCTTGTCATTATAGCTTTGGGAGGGCACTGAACCCAACCGGACGGAATTGTCCGAACTGTAACGGGGAGAGAACTCGAGTAAGGAGAGAAGTGTGTTAACATTCCTCCCGCCGAGGTGCTTACTATTCAGCGCCCGCGCTTACCGGATGGCCGTCCTTTCAGAGCTACGCTATCCCACAACGCGATTCGCCAAGGTTTTCTCCGGACTCCTGGCGCTGCTTCTCTTTGGGATTGTCTCCATTGGAACCGTCTCCGGATTCCTCCTGTATCAGATTCTGAAGCCAGCGCGGACGCCCAACACTTTTGACCTGAATGTGATGATGGGGCATCCCACGACGTTTTCCTTTCCGGTCGAAGGCGGAGCGACGCGCGACGGCTGGTTTTTCCCGGGGTTGCGGGGCGCTCCCACGATCGTCGTGTGCCACGGCTATCTATCGCAGCGCGCCGACGTGCTGACGCTTGTGACGGCACTGCAAGAGCACGAGTTCAACGTTTTTCTATTCGATTTCACGGGGCACGGTTCGAGCCCGGGCGTCACAACGCTTGGGTACCGGGAAACAGCGGAACTGCGGTCGGCGGTTCAGGCGCTATCGACGCGCGATGACGTGGATTCGCAGCATTTCGCCCTGTGGGGTGCGGATATGGGCGGGTACGTTGTGCTTGAAGTCGCCACTTCAGATCCACGAATTTCTGCATTTGTGGTGGACGACGCCTACGACGATCCCCGCAGGATGGTGCAGATCGAGGTGAAGCGCTCGGGTTTGGCCGTGTTGCCCTACGTCGCGCGATTCTGCGATTTCGGGTTCCGCATGTTGAATTATTCTTTCCGAAATGAGCCCCCGGTGACGCTTCGCCTGGGACAGACAAAAGGCGTACCGAAAATGTTCGTGCAATCGGATGATCGGCCAGGGCTTGCCGATGACGTAATGCAGTTATATTTGAGAGCCCCGGACCCTAAGCAATTGGTGCGCGACCGTCTCAGCTATCTCGACATGCCCGACGACGACCGCAAGAACTATGAGAATCAAGTAGTGAATTTCTTCCTGCAGTATCTTCCTCCTGAGCCCCGCCGTTAGCGGTTTTGCGGTTCCGGAAATGCCGGCACGTAGAGGATTCCCTCGGACGTTTCGTCCAGCGTTCCACGAAATCTGCCGAGGTGCTTCATTTCCTGCAAGCCTTCCGCGGTAGTCAAGACGAGTGCTGCGCGAGGATCATCGGGCGACCATTCGGGGATCTCACGTCCAAAATAAAATGCGAGGCCGAAGGTCCAGGCACGCTTCAGGTGGTAGGTGAATATTCGGTCCGGATGCAAGTCGTGCGCCAGATAGTTGCTATGCCATCGAGCCGAATAAATCGGGTCAAGCGCGGGGAGGACGCGCAAATCCGTGTACACAACCGCGGCCAGGACCGATAGGGCTCCAACGGCAATCGTGAGCCCCAGGCTCCGGCGATAACCGCAGAAAATGAGCAGGGCAGCGACAAAAGCCGCGCAAAGAAGGATCACGTTCGCGGTCAAGCGGAGCGGCGCCTGTTCGAGCCAGCCTACCGGTAGGTGGGAAACGTAATGAAGGACGAAGAGGGAAACTGCAAGCCAGAACAAAGCGATTCCCACTGAAAGAGAAATCGACAGAGCGCGGCTCTTCGAGAACCAGCGCACTGCGCCGATGGAACACAGAAGTGCAAGAGGGGGAAGTGACGGGAGAATGTAGCTTGGCAGTTTCGATTGCGAGAAGCTGAAGAAAAGGATCGGAAAGAACGCCCAGCAGGAGAAGAAGAAACCCGGCGATTTCGTCCAGGATTTTTCGCGCCACACGCGGAGGCCTTCGAGCGCAGCCGGGATCAGGAACACGGTCCAAGGAAACAAGGCGGCGATTGTGACGAGGAGAAAGAACCAGAACGGCTGAATATGCTGGAAGACCGGAGTCAAGTATCGCTCGAAGTTGTGCTGAAAAATGAAAATGCGAAGGAAATCGGGATTTCGCACCGCGCAGAGCATGTACCACGGAAGCGCGACGGCAGCGCAAGAAGCGATGGACAACGGATGAGCAAGGCGCAGTGCAGCGCGCCAGTCATTCGTCGCAACAGTCCAGAGGCCAATAGCGCCCCCCGCGAGTACGATGGCGGCTGGACCCTTGGCGAGAACGGCCAAACCGAGGAAGGCGCCGAATAGGATAAGGTACTTCCTGTCACTGCCGGAGGCAGGCGGCGCAGCAACCTCCTTTGCGCGCAAGGCGCCCATGCGCCGCAATGCAGCAGCGGCGCACGCCATGGCAAGAGTAAGGGAAGCGCAGAACGTCATGTCGGGCGTGGCGGCCCGCGCGAAGGCGATAGCGCCCACACTCGCTGAAAAAACCAGTGGTGCCAGAAGCGCGGGGCATAGCGCGAAGCCGCCCTCATCGCCATAGTGACGCCACGCAAGCCATCCGATGGCTAGCGCCGCGGCGAGAGCCGCAATGGCCGAAGGCAGCCGCGCCGCCCATTCCGCTGGGAGGTGTGAGCGGAATCCGAGCGCCCCTGCCCAATAGTAAAGAACCGGCTTTTCAAACCATGGCTGGCCGTACAGGCGAGGCGTCACCCAGTCGCCCGTCGCCGCCATCGCCCGAGCGATCCAGGCATAGCGCGGCTCGTCCGGGCCAAGCAGGCCGATTGCGCCAAGGCTCGTGAATAGGCAGACGAAGATCGTAAGCCCGGTGCCAATCGCCGCCCACAGATTTATGCGCCGCCGAATTGAGAAAAAGTCCCGCAAGCCCGTCGAGTCTAACATCCCTGCGAAGAATTTGGCGCCGCGGGCTATGCCCGCGTCCGCATGTGCAGGCCGCTTGGTTCAGCCGGAACGCTTCCGCCGCTAGCATTCGGCGCCGTGGCTCACGCATAATGGCGCGTTATGCGGGAATGGATCGAGTATGCTGCGGCGTGGATGGGATTGCAGGCGCTCGGGCTCTTGCCGAGACCTGCGGCACGCTTTCTGGGAGCGAGCTTCGCAAGAGCGTCCTATGCGCTTCGAAAGCCGCTTCGGCGTGCGGCAATGATCAATCTGAAACTCGCTTTTCCGGAATGGGACGACGCAACGCGCAAGCAGGTCATCCAAGGAATGATCCGCCAGATTGGATGGATGGCAGGCGAATTCTCTCAATTCCCAAAATACACACGGGCGAATATCGAACGTATTGTGGCTCTGGACGGCTTTGAGGCTTTCGACGCGGCGCGCCGGCGGGGAAGCGGCGTTCTGTTTCTCACGGGCCACATGAGCGCATGGGAACTGGCGCCCTTCGCGCACGCACTGTATGGGCACCCGTTGCATTTTCTGGTTCGGCCGATCGCGAATCCGCGAGTAGACCGGCTGATCAACCGGTACCGCTGCCTTTCGGGAAACCGGCCCATTGAAAAGAATCGCGCGGCCCGTGTTACCTTGAAAGTGCTGGGCGAAGGCGGAACGGTCGGGATTTTGGCGGACCAAAACACCGCGGTCGAAGAAGGCGTATTCGTCGATTTCTTTGGAATCCCGGCTTCCACAACCTCCGGTCTGGCGCGCATTGCTCTTCGGTCCGGTGCGGCCGTCGTACCCGGCTTTCTGTCATGGGACAACGTGCGGCACATATACCATCTCCGCTTCGAGCCTGCCTTGGAGCTCGTGCGGACACATGACGAAGAAGCAGATGTTCGTGCGAATACGGCCCTGTTTACCCGCGTGATCGAGAATTACGTCCGGGCGCATCCCGACCAATGGCTCTGGGTTCACAAACGGTGGAAGAATCGCCCGGCGGGTGAGAAGTCGGTTTACGATTTCTAGCCGAAGAACCTCGTCGTAGGAAAATCTCAGATCGTGAGGCGTTTATGACTCGAACAGCCGGAGAGCTCGCCAAGTACTTAGGAGCTACGCTCGCAGGAGATGCCCGTTTGCAGCTTTCCGGCGTAGCGAGTCCGGAAACGGCGCGGCCGGACGATCTCATCTACGCAGATTCGTCGAAACATCTGGACCGTGCCGAGAATTCTGCAGCCCGGTGCGTTCTGCTGAAGACAGGCACCAAGTTGTCCGGCAAGACCGTCCTCGAAGTGAATGAGCCGAAGTTGGGGTTCGCGAAGGCGGCGGCATGGCTTGTCGAGCGGACCGCACCAAAACCCGGAATTCACGCAACCGCCGTAGTCTCGCCGAGTGCACGGCTGGCCGCGAATGTTTCTGTGGGACCGTACGTGGTAGTCGAAGAGGACGTGGTCGTTGGGGAGGGTACCGTGATCGAGGCCTTTGGCTTCTTGGGCCGCGCGGCAAGTCTGGGAGAAGACTGCCGGTTGCACCCGCGGGTGACGATGTATGCAGGTTCGAGGCTGGGCAACCGCGTGGAGGTGCATTCCGGGACGGTGATTGGAGGCGACGGATTCGGCTATGTCTTCGGGGAAGGGCGGCAATGGAAATTTCCGCAAATCGGAAGCGTGGAAATTGGGGATGATGTGGAAATCGGTTGCATTACGGCGATCGACCGCGGCTCCCTGGGAACGACTCGAATTGCCGCAGGAGTCAAGATCGACAACCTGGTTCAGGTCGGGCACAACGTTCAAATTGGAGACCACAGCGTGATTGCGGCTCAGACGGGAATTTCCGGCAGTTGCACTCTGGGCAAACGGGTAATGGTCGGCGGGCAGGCGGGCATGGGAGAACACTGCACCATCGAGGATGGAGCGATTATTGGGGGACAAGGGGGCATTCTGCCTGGCAAGATCGTTCGCGGTGGACAGATTGTTTGGGGCACTCCGGTGCGGCCGCTCGAAAAATTCAAGGAACAATTTGCCTGGTTGTCGCGACTCCCGGAATTGGCTGAGCGCGTCCGCAATCTGGAGAGGAAAGAATCAAGTAAGTGATCTCAAATAGAGAATCCCTTCATAGGACTCGAACATCTTCGCTATCCTTTCACTCCGGCTTGTCAAAAGCTCCTGATCCGTGTCTCGAAGACATGCCAAATCCTTGCACTCTTTGGAACATCTCATTCCGGCCATTGTGCAAGAAATTGTCAGGCATCACAGGGGCCTCTCGCGTCATCCCATACACAGCCGACATCGGGAAACAGGGTCCGGTTTTTAGTTGACCCGAAGCCCAATACAAAAGATAATAGGGTTTTAGGCCGTAAGTGATTGCATTTCCGGTAGGTTGGGGATGTGCTCATCCTCGGGGCCAGTCTTGGGCTGAGCCGAGAGGATGTGACTGTGTGAAGGCCATGTGGCCTGTTGAAGGAGTCGGCGGGTCCGAGTGGCCGGGTTTCGGTTCTACCCTCGATAAGAGGGGGGGGCGGTTTGGGGCAGCCGCCTGTTGGTTAGGACCCGGTGATTCCGGTTAGATAGGATTCGGCGGGGTTCTGATCAGGCAAATCCAAAGTGGCGGGTTATTTTCAAGCGGGTCCAGATCGTTCAAGAGCATGTCTGAGGGATTGATGACACCGGAAGCAAGGCTGCGTATCCAGGGGCCAGCGGGTGTCCCTGCGCATGCCGCTGCGGTGGGGACCGCCCGGGACCTGGAATCACGAGTCGACGAGGTCGTCGCACGGAGCGTGAATTGGATGCTTTCTGCACAAAACCGCGAGGGCTACTGGTGGGCCGAGTTGGAAGCCGACACGACGCTTGAATCCGATTACATTCTGTATTTGCACATTCTCGGCCAGTTGAATTCTCCTAAAGTTCCGAAACTTGCAAAGTACGTTCGCGACCGGCAGCTTCCAGACGGCGGCTGGAATATCTTTTACGGCGGTCCCTCGGAGCTGAATGCGACCGTAAAGGCGTGGGTAGCGCTGCGATTGGCGGGCGACCCTGCATCGGCCCCTCACTTGCAGAACGCCAGAAAGAAAATCCACGAGCTTGGCGGCCTGGAAGCCACAAATTCCTACGTGCGCTTTTATCTTGCTATGGTCGGCGCATTGGATTGGAAGCTTGTCCCATCTATCCCGCCGGAGTTGATGCTGCTTCCGAATTGGTTTCCGCTCAATCTGTATGAAATGTCCTCGTGGACTCGCGGAATTGTAATCCCGCTGGCGATCGTCTACGGCCACAAGCCGGATTGGCACCTGCCCGCGGGGGTAACCGTAGACGAGTTGTTTGGCAAGCCAGGAGGGAAGCCTCGATCGTTTGCTTGGGACAAGCGCGTTGTGTCTTGGCGGAATGTGTTCCTGGCATTGGATCGCGCCCTGAAGCTCTACGAGCACTCCCGGTGGAAACCCTTCCGCAAGGCCGCGCTGGCGCGCGCACGGAAGTGGATGGTCGAGCGGCTCGAGCGCAGCGAGGGCCTGGGAACGATTTATCCGGCGATGATGAATTCCATTTTTGCGTTGCTCGCGGAGAACGGCGATCTGAGCGATCCACTTCTGGCTCGGGAGATTCGCTTCCTCGAACGCTACGAAATCGAAGACAAGGGTTCCATCCATGTGCAGCCCTGCATCTCCCCGCTTTGGGACACGGCGATCGCCATGGTTTCGCTCGAAGAAGCTGGAGTTGAACCGGCGCACCCCTCGCTGATTGCGGCGGAACGGTGGCTCGTGGAAAACCAGATCCTCGGTCCGGGAGATTGGCAAGTTAAGAATCGGAACGCGGCACCCGGCGGCTGGGCGTTCGAGTTTCGGAACGATTTCTATCCCGACGTGGACGACACGGCGTTCGTCTTGATGGCTTTGATCCGAGTGGCCGATCCGGAGCAGGAACGGCTGCGTGGCGTAATTCGCCGCGGTCTGGCGTGGCTGTTGAGTATGCAGAACGCCGACGGCGGTTGGGGCGCTTTCGACCACGAGAACAACCTGCAGTTTCTGAATCACATTCCGTTCGCCGATCACAATGCGATGCTCGATCCTTCAACGGCCGATGTTACGGCCCGCGTGGTGGAATGCCTCGGACAATTGGGATGGCCCGCCACACATCCAGTGATCGAACGCGCTCGCGCTTTTTTGCGAACCGATCAGACCGCGGATGGGTCGTGGTTTGGCCGCTGGGGCGTGAATTACGTCTATGGAACGAGCGGCGTGCTGCGCGCCCTCGAAACGATCGGACTGAGCTCGAAACCGGATTGCCAGCGCGCCGCGGCTTGGCTGCGGTCCGTGCAGAACCCCGATGGTGGCTTTGGCGAGTCGGTGCTTTCCTACTACGATACAGCGTACAAAGCCAAGGGGAAGAGCAGCGCTTCCCAGACGGCCTGGGGCTTGATCGGACTTCTGGCGGTCGCCGGACCGAACGACCCGGCGGTTGCGCGGGCGGTCGCATGGTTGGTGGAACATCAGAACGCAGATGGCACTTGGAGTGAAGACGAGTTCACAGGCACCGGCTTTCCATGTGTTTTCTATTTGAAGTATCACCTGTATCGCAATTCCTTCCCGCTCTATGCGCTGGCGCGATATGAAAACATGCTCAAGGGGAAGAGCCGATTCACCTCCGTGCAGGTTCCACCGGAGGAGATACAGCATCCGAATGGATATTGGGGGTAATGGATGAGAGTTCCGCTCAGCTTGACCGCGACAATGACGGGATATTTGACCCGCAAAGGCCTTAGCGGCGCCGAGAAATTTCCATTGGTGATGATGCTCGAACCGCTGCACGCCTGCAATTTGACGTGCACGGGCTGCGGCCGCATCCGCGAGTACAAGTCCACGATCAACGAATTGCTGACGGTCGAGCAGTGCATGAAGGCGGTGGACGATTGTGGCGCGCCGATTGTTTCGATCTGCGGAGGCGAGCCGCTGATTTACCCCGAAATCGGGAAGCTTGCCGGAGAGATCCTGGCGCGCAAGAAGCACATCTATCTTTGCACCAACGGAATGTTCATTCGCAAGCGGCTGCGCGAGTTCAAGCCGACCTCCAGATTCTTCTTCAACGTCCACCTGGACGGCCTGGAGAAGACGCACGACATCTGCGTAGAACGCGACGGCGTATTCCGCGAAGCGATCGAGGGCATCAAGGCCGCCAAGGCCGCTGGATTCCTGGTCAGCTCCAACACCACGATCTATAAGGAAACCGACATCGAAGAAATTGCGGAACTTTTCGCCTATTTGCAGACGTTAGGTGTTGACGGCCACATGATTTCGCCGGCCTATTCCTATGCGGCCGTGATGACGAAAGATATCTTCATGTCGCGCGCCGAGATTCAGGAAAAGTTCCGGGAAGCAAGCAAGTTGCTCGAACGCTACAACATCGTGACGTCCCCGATTTACATGGAATTCCTGCGCGGAGAACGCGATTTGATGTGCACCGCCTGGGGTAATCCTACTTACAATCCGCGCGGATGGAAGGGCCCCTGCTACCTGATGACCGACTCGCATCACGATACGTTCAAGGAATTTATTGAGAACACGCCGTGGGAGAAATACGGTCACGGCCGCGATCCGCGCTGCGAAGATTGCATGGTCCACGCAGGCTATGAAGCATCGGCGGTTCTGGGGGGCAATAAAAAGCTCGGCGATACTTGGAAAATGTTGAGCTGGACCCTGTCGGGGCGAATGGGCGGGATTCTCAAGCAAAAGTCCACAAAGGCAAATGGCAACGGCCACTCCGGAAACGGCCACTCGAACGGTCACCGGAATGGTAATGGCGCTTCAAAATCCCAGCCGATGGCGGTCGCTCCGGCCGCGCAACAGGAGAATGAGGTTTTTCGCATTTTATGACCACCCTTGTCACGGGTGCCACCGGGTTCGTGGGAAGCCACGTCGCCCGGCAACTTGTCAGCGCTGGCTATCCGGTTCGTATCCTCGTCCGAAAAGGCAGCAATTTACTTGCACTCGAGGGACTGAAAGTCGAGTGCGTCGAGGGAGACCTGTGCAATGAGGCTTCTCTCGAGCGGGCGATGATAGGGGTCCGCCGTGTGTTTCACGTGGCAGCGGATTACCGGCTGTGGTCCCGCAGGCCCGAAGAGATTTACGAGACCAATGTCCAAGGCACCCGGCGTCTGCTCGAGGCTGCCGCGCGCGCGGGTGTGAGCCGAATCGTCTACACCAGCACGGTTGCAACGATTGCTGTGCCGCAGCACGAAAACGGCGTGCTCCCCAACGAGAAGACTCAGGCGACGATTCAGCAGATGATCGGCCACTACAAGCGGTCGAAGTATCTAGCAGAGATCGAGGCCATCAAGGCGGCAGGCGCTGGCGTACCGGTTGTGATTGTGAACCCGACGGCCCCCGTCGGCCCCGGCGACTGGAAGCCGACTCCCACGGGACGCATCATTCTCGACTTCCTCAACGGGAAAATGCCTGCGTATGTGGACACGGGATTGAACGTTGTGGCCGTTGAGGATGTCGCGGCGGGACATCTCCTAGCGGCGGAGAAGGGACGTATCGGCGAGCGGTATATTCTGGGCGGCCGCAACATGACGCTGAAAAAGATTCTGGACGCGCTGTCGGCCATTGTGGGGCGACCGGCGCCACGAGTTCGCCTTCCTCACGCATTGGCATTGGCCGCCGGATATGCGGACGAATTGTACTCACGCCTAGCTGGGCGCGAGCCGCAGATTCCAGTGGAGGGCGTGAAGATGTCGCGCCACCGGATGTTTGTGGCAAGTGACAAGGCCCAAAGGGAACTGGGCTACATGTCGACGCCGGTGGAAGCGGCGCTGGAGCGTTCAGTGCGCTGGTACGAAGAGCATGGATACGTCGGCAGCCACTCGGGGACGAAGCCAACAGCCCATGCGGCGGCGGCCTAGGAAAACAGGATGAAAATTCTCGTCACATTCGCGCTCGAAAACGAATTTGCTCCCTGGCAAAAGCTGCGGAAATTTAAGCGCGCGTCCGTCGATTCTTGGGACAAGACATTTGTCGCGCGAGTTGGCGATGCTGACGTGCGCGTGATCCTGACAGGAGCGGGTCGCTTTGCAGCGCAGCGCGCAATGACAAAGGCTTTCAACGAAGTTCCGGATGTATGCATCGCTTCAGGGCTTGCCGGTAGTCTTAAGCCCGCCTACAGCCCGGGAGACGTCGTGGTCGCGCGCCGAGTTGCAGAAATTCGCGGCACCCGGTCGGTTCAGTGCGACCCCGAATTGGTTTCGATTGCGGCCGCTTCGCGGGCAAAGGTGGCCGACGCTTTTCTCGTATCCGACGGCGTGATTGCAAGTGTGGAAGAAAAGAAGCAGTTCGCGCACTTGGGTGATGCGGTCGACATGGAAAGCGTCTATGTGCTTGCAACGGCCGCGCATCATGGCGTGCGTGCTGTGGCAATCCGGGCCATCAGCGATGGACCGGATTCGAACCTCCCGCTCGATTTCGAACGTGTGTTCAATGATCGTGGAGCTGTGAGCGTTCCGAAAGTGATCGGGCAGCTCGTCACAAAGCCAAATCGAATCCTCGGTGTCCTTCGGCTTGCCCATGAGAGCGAGCGGGCAGCCGGCGCGCTGGCAATATTTCTTGAAGCTTATATTCAGTCACTTTCATCGCAGCCACTGGGAGAGATCGCGAAGGCTGAAGCTTTGGCGGTTCATTAGCGCGAACATGAGCCAGACAGCACAACAAGTCGGAACGCACCCAGCGGCACACAAGCGCTTGGGGCACATGCGCGCTGGCGTGTACCGCGGCAAGGGATGTGTCGTCGTCGAATCGGTCCCGATCCCCGAGATTGGCGAAGGCGAGGTGTTGTTTCGCGTGGCTGCTTGCGGCATTTGTGGCACCGATATCAAAAAGATTCATCACGGGTTCGTGCATCCGCCGCAAATTCTCGGCCACGAGTTGGCCGGCACGGTCGTCCAAGTGGGGCGTGGCGTCAGAGAATTCAAGCCGGGCGATCGCGTCGTGAGTTTTCACCACATCCCGTGCGGGGCGTGCTTCTATTGCGAGAAGAAACTGTTTTCACAATGCGCCGCCTACAAAAAGACGGGCCTCACGGCTGGATTCGATCCCAATGGCGGCGGTTTTGCCGAGTACGTCCGTGCCATGCCATGGATTGTCGAGCGCGGTATGATCCTCCTTCCTCCGGACGTGACCTTTGAAGATGCCACCTTTGTTGAGCCGGTGAACACTTGCCTGAAGGCGGTCCGCAAAGCGCGCGTGGCACCCGGCGAAGACGTTCTCGTCCTCGGCCAAGGCCCCATCGGGATGTTGCTGATGATCCTGGTGAAGTATGAAGGAGCGACGGTATACACCACCGATCCCATGCCGGGGCGCCGTGCGGCGAGCGAGCGGTTTGGCGCATCTAAGTCATGGGATCCTATGGGAGGCAAGATTCTGGAAGAAATCCGAAGCAGGACCGGTGGCCGGGGCGCAGACGCCGTCCTGGTGGCCGTGCCCAACCCGTCATTAGTCCCAGAAGCGCTTTCCCTCGCGCGACCGGGTGGACGAGTGCTATTGTTTGCTCATAACGACCCCGTGCTGCAGCTCGAGTTTCCGGCCGCCGCCGTGGGAGTGGAAGAGAAGGAGATTCTGGGCAGTTATAGCGCATCGGTGGAGGACCAGGCCGAGTCGGCTGTGCTCGTTTTTGAGCGCCGGCTACCGGTTCGAGAAATGATCTCGCACCGGTTTCCGCTCGAGCGGATTGCAGAGGCATTGGAGATGGCGGCCCGCCCGGCGGAAAATACATTGAAAGTGGTGATAACTCACGGATGAGAATGGAACACAATGGACATATGACCGCGGCTGTGTTGTACGGCCGTGAGGACATGAAAATCGAGCGAGTGGATATTCCCGCGCTCGCTGAAGACGAGGTGCTGGTGCGCGTGGAAGTGGCGCTGACTTGCGGGACGGATTTGAAGGTCTGGAAACAGGGGTCCCATCCGCGCATGATCAAGCCTCCCGCCCTTTTTGGACACGAGCTTGCCGGCGTTATCGAAGAAAAAGGCCGAGCCGTGAATGGGGGTGTCCACGCAGGCATGCGTGTGGTGCCTTCGAATTCCGCGCCGTGCAATGTCTGCGTGTATTGCCGGAAGGGCCAGCCCAATCTCTGTGAAGACCTGCTGTTCAATAACGGAGCTTACGCCGAGTTCATCCGGATTCCAGGTCGCATCGTGCGGCAGAATATGCTGGAAATTCCGAAGCATGTGCCCTTTGTGGATGCAGCCATGGTCGAGCCGCTTGCCTGCGTTTTGCGCGGGGTCCATGAACTGGGTACCCAGCCCGGCGACACAGCGGTAGTGATTGGCTGTGGCCCCATCGGTTTGAAGTTCATCCGCATCCTTTCGGGTCGCCAGGTGCGCGTCATCGCGCTGGGCAAGCGCAAGAGCCAGATCCGTGCGGCCGAGCGGTTGGGTGCCGTCGCGGCCTTTGACGTTTCCGAAATCGAAAATCCCACCAGCCTGGTTCGTCAGTTGACCGATGGTGGGCGAGGAGCGGACGCTGTCGTGGAAGCCGTGGGGTCCGGTCTGACGTGGCAATGGGCCATCCAGATGGTACGCAAGGGCGGAACTGTAAACCTGTTTGGCGGCTGCCCGCGCGGCACGGAGATCAGCATCGATCCAGCGGCGCTGCACTATTCTGAAATCACGCTCAAATCCACCTTCCACCATACACCGCGATTCATCCGCGAGGCTTTGGACACGATCGTGCGCGGCGAAATCCGCGCGAGCGACTTCATCACCGGCGAGGTCCCGCTCACCGAATTGCCACACGTTTTCGAGCATATGAAACATCGAAATGGCGAGCTGAAAACGGCCATTATTCCCTGAGTTGGGCTTATTCCTTCCGGCTCGTTTTCGGAGCCGAAATTTCTTGAACGAGCGGCGATAGGTATCGGAGAATAGCGGAAGAGATTCAGAGTGGTTCGGACCTTCGCCCGCACCAGGGCTTCATGCTGGCCACACCAGAGTTGGAGATCGCGCGCAATCTTCCACCGCAGGATTGCGCCCTCGAGCAGGCTCAGCGCTATACGCGCTGGCTCGCCACGCACCACTACGAGAATTTCAACGTCGTCTCTTGGCTCTTGCCGCGCCGCCTGCACCAGGACTTCTACAATGTTTACGCCTATTGTCGCTGGTCCGACGACCTGGGCGATGAAGTGGCCGATCCGGCGCGTGCTCTGGAACTCCTCGATGCCTGGGAACATGAACTCCGCTCCTGCTGGAACCATGGCGCGGGGCCAGGGCATCCCGTCCTGATCGCACTGCGCGAGACGGCTGTGGCGAAGCAGATTCCGATCCAACCCTTCGTTGATTTGTTGCGCGCTTTTCGGCAAGACCAGACCGTGAAGCGCTACGCCACGTGGAACGATGTGCTCGACTATTGCGTGTATTCCGCAAATCCGGTCGGACGCCTCGTGCTTTATCTGTGCGACTATCGCGATGAAGAACGGCAACGTCTTTCAGATTTCACCTGCACCGCGCTCCAACTCGCCAATTTCTGGCAGGATGTTTCACGCGACCTCGAAAAAGGCCGTATCTACTGTCCGCTGGAAGCTTTGGCAGCGCACGGATTGCGCGAGGCGGACATCGTGGAGCGGCGATTCGACGGGCGGTACGTTGCCTTAATGAAATCGTTGATTGCCCGCACGCGCGAGCTTTTCGCCGCTGGGCTTCCCCTCATGGAAAGTGTGGATGCGAGCTTGCGAGTTGACATCGAGCTCTTCAGCCGTGGCGGGCTAGCCATTCTCAAAGCCATCGAGGATTCCGGTTACGATACGCTCCACCATCGGCCCTCTCTCACCAAGACCCGGAAACTCCTCCTTCTTGGTCGCGCCTTGAGCTTGAAGCTGGGCGCACGTGCTGAGCCCCTTCCTTCCTCGCCGGCGCAGGACGAAACTCAACCGTCAGGGGTTGCAGCAAGCGCTCCGGCCGGACGGACAGAAGCAGGACTCGACCTCTCGTGTCGTGCGGCTCGCTTGCGCGCCTCCTACGACGAATGCAATCGAATCGCGCGGGGGGCGCACAGCAGCTTCTATCTGGCGTTCTACGGACTGCGCAAAGAAAAACGAAACGCGCTCTGTGCCCTCTACGCCTTTATGCGTCTGGTGGACAACGTCTCGGACGAGCCCGGTGATATTGATTCGAAGCGCGCGGGCCTCGCGCGGTGGCGCGCGATGCTCGATCAGGCCATTGCCGGGCGGACGGAGGGCCACGTGATCCTCCCGGCTCTGGCGGACTCCATTGACCGGTTCCACATCCCCACGCGCTATTTCCACGACTTGATTCTGGGCGCGGAGATGGACTTGACGGTCTCCTCCTACGCGACCTTCGACCAGGTTTCGGAATACTGTTACCGCGTGGCGGGCACCGTCGGGCTCACCTGCCTTCACGTTTTTGGATTCCGCGATCCCAAGGCTCCGGATCTGGCCGAGAGCCTGGGCTTGGCCTTTCAATTGACCAATATCATTCGCGATGTTCCGAGCGATTTCGAAATGGGCCGCGTGTACCTTCCTCAAGAAGACCTCGACCGGTTCGGCGTAAGCATCTCTGACCTGCGCGGGCCGCTCACCCCGCAGCTTCGTGACCTGCTCGAATTTGAAGCCGAGCGCGCGTGGCGGTTCTATGAAGGTGGCGCGCCACTCCTCAGCCAAGTGGACGCCGATAGCCGCGCCACGCTCGGAGCATTGATTCGGACGTACAGCACGTTGCTGGCGCGGATCGAAGAGCGCGGCTTTGATGTCTTTACTTCGCGGGTGTCTTTGTCGCGCGCTGAAAAATTCCAATATCTCCTGACGGCGGGCCTTTTGGCGCGAAGTGCAGGCTGGTGGAAGGGTGATGCCCTCGCAAAGCGTTCTGGTGATCGGCGGCGGTCTGGCGGGCCTTTCCTCCGCCGTCGCGCTGGCTGAAGCGGGCTTCCAAGTCCGCTTGTTTGAAAAGCGTCCCCATTTGGGTGGGCGCGCCACATCCTACACGTTGCCCGACGGCAGCGAGGTGGATAATTGCCAGCACGTCACGCTTGGGTGTTGCACGAATCTTTCCGATTTTTATCGGCGGGTCGGAGCTACTGGAAAGATCCGCTATTACGATCGCTTGTGTTTTGCGGATGCCAAGGGTCGCCGTTCGACGATTGAGTCTTCGACGCTGCTTCCGCCGCCGTTTCACATGGCGCCTTCGTTCCTGTTTTTTGGCGCCCTAGCGCTGGCCGACAAACGATGCATCGCGCATGCGATGCTCGCCATTGCCCGCTCCGGCGGTGCGCCACCGGATATCGATTCGATTTCGATGCTCGCCTGGCTGCACCGCATGAAGCAGACGCCGGCTGCCATCCAGCGGTTCTGGCGTGTGGTGCTCGTCAGCGCCCTGGATGAAGAGCTTGCCCGCACCGGCGCGCGCTACGGAATCGAAGTCTTCTGGAAGGCGTTTCTCGGGAGTCGCAGGGGATATCGCGTAGGCATTCCGTCGGTGCCCTTGGCGGATCTGTACGATGGTTGCCGCGAGGCGGTCGAGCGCAAGGGAGGGGAAGTGCGGTTGCGGTCAGGTATTCGCGAAATCCGCTTGGATTCGGGGCGGTTCGCCGGGGCAGTGCTGGAAGACGGTTCAGAGCTGTCCGCGGATGCCTGCGTCGCCGCCGTACCTCATGACGTGCTTCTCGATCTGGTTCCGGCGGATATGACTGGGCCCGGCGGACCTCTGGCGGGGTTGCGCCAGCTTCGAACGTCGCCCATCACGAGCGTTCATTTCTGGTTCGACCGGCCCGTGATGACGGAGCCGTTTCTCACGCTCCTGGATCACACGACCCAGTGGATTTTCAACAAGTCGCTTTTGTCTGGCGGGGATGAAACCGATGGCGCCGCTTCGCGTCCAATGACACAGGGCAGCAAGGCTTCGGGGAGTAGTGGGCAATACCTGCAAATTGTCATCAGTGCATCCTATGAGCTGGTGCCGCGCTCGCGGCAGGAAATCATCGACCTCTGCCGGCGCGAACTTGCAGAGGTTTTGCCGGCGACTCGCGAAGCAAAGGTCGAAAAAGCCACGGTGATCAAGGAAGTCAACGCCACGTTTTCTCCCGAACCCGGCGTGGACCGCTTGCGTCCTGCCCAGGATATCGGCGTGAAAAACTTTGCCTTGGCGGGCGATTGGACGCGCACGGGATGGCCGTCAACGATGGAGGGCGCCGTGCGCAGCGGCTATCTTGCCGTGGAGGCCCTGTTGGGTTCCCTTGGTCGGCCTCAAAAATTCCTGCAGCCGGATTTGCCGTTGGAAGGATTTTGTATGATCTGGGCCAAGCGAAGGGATGGGCACAGTTCTTGACGCAACACAAGAAGGCAACTGGCGGACGGTTGCAAGGCAATTTGTTATTGCAATCCGGCAGCCCGCATTTCGGAGTATGATGCATTAACCCCTTAGGAGGACTCGATGGACCGGAAGTATAAGCAGAGGGGCTATCACGACCGCGATTCCCAGGACAAAAAGAAAGATCGGCCCGCACGGCCTAGCGAACCTCGCCCCAAACAGGAAATGTTAGGGCCGCGAACGCCGCGCATGGTGGCGACGGTGACGCGCGCGCGTTGCACCGCCTGTGGCGCGGCTCTGATGCCCGGCTTTAACCCTGCCGGCCAGTGTCCGCGTTGCCATGCCGAATTGCATTCCTGCAAGCAATGCGTGCATTTCGATACCGGCAAGCAGTTCGAATGCACTCAGCCGATTCCGGAGCGCATCGCGAAGAAGGACGCGAAGAACGATTGCACCTTCTTCGAATTCCGCATGACGGTCGAAAAGGATACTTCTCCGGTCACCTACGCCACCAACGCTCCGGCTCCCACGGCCGCTGCACGGCCCAATGACGCGCGCCAAGCTTTCGAAGATCTCTTCAAGAAGTAGCTCCCATCAACGAATCGCAATTTGCAGTCCGCTAAGCCGCGCCTCCTCGCTTCAGCGCGGCGGCATCGGAAACAGCGTGGGCTCCCTCGAAGGCTCGTCAGCGATGGCCTCGAGTTCGGGATAATGGTGCCGCAACGGCTCAGGAACCTTCACCTTCGCGCGCGTGAGCAGGTGGATGAGCTGCAGCGCATTCACGATGGCTTTGCCCTGATAGTGATTGTTCGTGACCACGAAAGTCGTCTGCGTGCTTTCGGCGACGTGGCGGATCCGTTCCGCCCAGGGCTCGAGCTCCTTCTCATTGTAAAGATAGTTGTATCTTTCCTCGGGCGGTGTCTGAGGATCGTCGCTGAACCAGGTGTCGTACCGCCGCCCGTGCAATCGAACGTACCCAACCGGTGATGTCGCCCGTTCGCTTGGCTCTACCGACCGTCCGATCACCGGCTGATCGATGTTGCAAAATCCAACTCCTCGCGCGTGCAGTAATTCGTAAAAATCTGGGCGAGACCACGACGCATGCCGTACCTCCACGGCCAGCGGGTACTCCTGGAAAGCGTCCATGATGCCCTTCAGCCGCGCCAGATTGTCGGGAGTGCGGTGGAAAGAGAAAGGGAACTGCAGCAATACGGCGCCCAGTCGCCCGGCCTGCTTCAGGATGTCGAAGCCCTCGCGGACCGCCTTCTCGTCCTCAGCCGTTGTCCCTCCTTCGTGCGTGAACTTCTGCCACAGCTTGGCGGTGAACAGGAACCGGGGATTCGCCCCCACGCGCTCCAGCCATTGAGCGGCAAAGGCAGGCCGCAGCGGCTGATAAAACGAAGTATTGATCTCGATCGTGTCGAAGAATCCTGCCAGGTAGCTTGCTTCGTGAAATTCCCTTGGCCGGTGTGTGGGATAGACGATCCCGTTCCAGTCCGCGTAGGACCATCCCGCCGGCCCAACCAGAATCCGCGCCGGCTTTCCAGGCTTGGAAGAGGGCTCTTTCGGCATGACGTCGGAACCTGCGCCTCTCTGGGAGGTTATGATGTGTGTGCAGGCGTGTCAATCGCCCGATGGCGCGATCAAAAGCGCGCGCGCGGCACCGCGAAATCGTTAGCGCGGAATCGTCGGCGCGGAACCCGTGGTACCAGCCTCCTTCCGGATGCCTCGAAGGACAACCCCGGCCTCGTACCTCTTGCAACCGCCGGCCGGAAGTCGTACTCTGAATTTGCTTCTATGGTTCTGCCTCTTCAGGTGTTCAACCTAGCTGTGAGAGGGTGCCTGTATGAAAATCACGTACAGCAATATCGACGGCGAAGTCCGCAAATTTGTCGAGGAGGAATCTGAACACTACATTGAGAAATTCAATCGGCTTCTGAAGCGATACTCCCCTGATATAGTTCAACTCCGCGCCTCACTGGAAAAAGCACCCCGGAAAACCGAATTCAGCTACTCCCTGCATCTCACCCTTCCCACCGGCGTCCTGCACGCCACCGGCGTTGGCGCCGATGTCCGCATGAGCATGAAAGCAGCCTTCGCGGAAATCGAGGTGCAGGTCAAGAAGCACCAGCAGAAACTCCGTAAGGATTACACTTGGAAGCGCAAACGCCCTCGCGCCTTTCCTCAGCCAGACCATGCCTTCTCCGCCTGAGCTGAGGGGCGATCCTATTTTCTGAACGCCTCGCCGGAGCGCCCATGTTCTCCGCGCGGCGCGCCTCTGCGCCCCTCGACGCCTCGCCCGGGGGCGCTCGCCGAGCCCTGAATGCGCCGTTGCTCGTTTCGCGCGCCCACGCTAGAATCAAACGACACCGATTGTGTCGTCGTCCTGATCCTTTCCGATGCCGCCGTTTCCGCCGCTTCCCGGGGGACAGCCGCATAGGGGCGTAGCTCAGTGGTAGAGCAGCGGCCTTTTAAGCCATTTTGGACATTACGCCAGGAACTGTCAGGACTCGTCAAGCCACGTCACTTCAAGTAGATCCGAGAATTTCAGTCAGCCCAGCCGTGCCACACTTCGTCGGAAATTGACAATCCAAGTGCCACCAGAACTGCCACCAAAACGTTTGGCGAACAAACGGCAAAATTAATCTTCTCCCCATGGCAGTTCGATAATGCCACGTCACAAACAGAGGTGCAGAGACGATGCAGAGACGATGAGAATGCTAGAACTGATTCCATTGGATATCATCATCAAATCTTTATGAGCCCTCTTTAGGCCAATTCCATGTTTCATGGCTACCTTTTCAGTTCTTTCGCCAGGAATTCACCTAAGGTTTGAAATGGAGAGAAACATTATGTCAAGCATCGGAGTGAACAAGGTAATTCTCCTCGGGAATGCTGGGCAGGATGCGGAGGTAAGATCCACATCTGCTGGTAAGTCCGTTGCGAATTTCTCGCTCGCAATCAACCAATCCTTCCGCGACAAGAAGGACGGAAATGTCCAGCGGGTCGAATGGGTCCGCTGCGTTGCCTGGGGCAAGCTGGCGGAAATCGCAGCAAGGTTTGTGACGACAGGGAAACAAGTATTTGTCGAAGGGCGCCTCCAGACGCGGCGATTCGAGGATCGCGAGGGGAGCCCAAAGACGGTGACTGAGGTGGTTGTGGCGTCTCTGCGTGTTCTTGGTGGGGCGGCAAACGCGGGCCGCAGCGGGAACCGTCAGGGTGCGGTGACAGGCGACAGCAAAGACGCAGAGAGTGAACCAGTCCCGTTCTGAGCGTCAATCCACCAAACACGTTCTAGATCCTTCAATCGGGAGCCCCCACGTAGTCAGCGATCTCACCGACGCGCGCTTTCAGATCCTTCAACCAGGCCCCCAGCTTAAGACCGTGGATCAGACGGCCCAAGAAGCCGAGCCTTTCAGCCACGTTGCTGCGGTTCCGAAGAATGTCTTCCCTGGTGACCTTGCTGTAGATCGCCAGGAACTCGGACATACTGGCAGGCTTGGAAAAAAGGTAGGTGGCATGGCCGAGCTGGGGTGTCTCCACGACTACCGTTCTCTCGAGATCAAAGATGTACTCGGACCGAAAGAGATACAGACAGCGAGCACGTCTGCAGAGCTGCTTGTAGAAGAACGCGTCGTAGTCGAGCTTCCAGGTGATCAAAGCAACGTCGAAATCGCCAGGCATGCCCAAACGAGCGCAGAGCTTTTGGAGGTCACCTCTCTCGATCGGCACAGATTCAAGGCGCGCTCGAATTTGATCGAGGGCCTCGGCAAACTCCCCGAAACGATGATGGAGCCTGCGGGCTTCTGCAACCTGTTCAGCAATGTTTGAGGGCAGCGCCACTTCGAGACGACTCGAAAGAGCAGTTTCCCACTTCACTAGATGCCATGCGCCGGCTCGGTGATGATACTTGCCACTTTGAATGAAGGGCGCCTTGACTCCGACCTTGGCACCTAGCAAATGCTTCCATTGATTCCAACTCGAATCCCAAAACAGCGGCAACGATGTTTGGTCGAAGAGAACCTCAATCTGATGACGTGAATCACGATAGATTGCGTGATCCTTATAAAACGTGATCTTTCGCACCGGCGCTTGGAGCTGTTTGAAGTTTTGCTCGGGGCGAAAGGATAGGATGCGGGACGCGTAAAACGTCTTCCCGTCTCTTGAGAGATCTCCCGCAACAAGCAACGAACCAAAGCCGCCACAGGGGAAGAGCACAGGGGATGCGGGATCATT
Organism: uncultured Acidobacteriota bacterium; assembly: GCA_963788255.1. Lineage (GTDB taxonomy): Bacteria > Acidobacteriota > Terriglobia > Acidiferrales > UBA7541 > Palsa-295. The sequence continues at coordinate 3,302 of CAWBGC010000020.1, read as the reverse complement.
CCGGAGAGCGTCATAGCAAGCGCGCAATTCTGGTTGCGCGAGAGTGTTGAAAGCGCGCTCTAACGCACGAAGGTCGCCAGTTGGTGCGTGTGCTGTACAGAGTTCAAGGCTGCGCAATTTGAAAGCGAGGCGTAGCTCTGCCGGCGATACGTTGGGATTGACGCGCAAGAGTTCGTAGAATGAGGGCTGGCGGTCCCACGCACGGCGGCGGTCGCCAACGTCAAAATAATCCCTAAGCGTCTCGCAGCGGAGATGGATAGCTGAGATGCCCAGGCTGGGACCGCAAACCTCAGCCGCCACGAAGAGGTTGTCCCGCTTGTCCTTTCTGGGTTGTGTGGCGTAGCTGATCTCTGCCTGAAAGACATCCCTCCTTCTTTCCTCCGGATTCGTATTGCGAATGTAGATTTGTATGCCTGCGTCCGCTGCTTCAAGCTCCACGGGGAATAGCAATTCGTTACCGGCGCGAATGAAGGACGCCAAGAAAGTCGAGACCAAGATGGCAGTGCCATCGGCGAAAACGCATTCGGTCTTGCTGCCTTTTGGGTTCGTTCTTAGAACCTGCCGACGGGCAACATTCGGTAACGGGTTGGTTCTGGTCTGGACGGCGAGGCCCATAGCGGCGCGGACTCTAGCATCAGCGAAACCGTTTGCCAAATAAGTGGGCATCGGCTCGTAAGTCATTGACCTGCCATAGCCAGGCGAGGACTCGTCTACGGGCTCCGACTGCGGGGTCCGATTCATCGGGCTCGCCTCCGCCACTGACCCCTCGGCTTTGAAACGCGTAAGGTGGCCTAATCGCGAAGGGAGCAATCAATGGCAACTGGAACGTGGGAAGATTTCACGGACAAATATGGGTTTAGTGATGGTGAGGGTGTAGAGCAGCGCGATTTCGAAGCACGCGCAAGATTGGTCGAAATGCTCAACGAACATGAAGCGATGAAGGCGGCTGGGCTCCGTGCTCTGGAGTACGACCGACCCGGCCTTCACAATCCATGTTTGGTGGTTGTGGTCAAAGGGCAAGCGAATGCAGCTAAGGAGCTGCTGAAGCTCTGGTTGTTGGGCGAGATCAAGGAAGCGCCGGTGCCTGATGAAGTCGAACGTGAGATCGCCAGTTTCGTGACCGAAGCATACGAGTCTTGAATTCGCATACTCTCGCAATTGCGTGCACGACAGCCGCACGAATATCTCGGCGCTATCTTCTCTTCAATCGAACGTCTAGCTTTCAGATCGAGACGACGACCGGCCTCGAAAAGAGCCCCATCGTGAAACCGGGAGGCTTCTCTTGAAACTCTATTGTGCAGATCTTTTCTGCGGCGCGGGAGGAACCAGTAGCGGGTTGATCGAAGCCGCGATCGAGTTGGACTTTGAGGTAGAACTTGTCGCGATCAATCACTGGCCGGTTGCGATCGCGACGCATTCAGCAAACTATCCGTGGGCAAAGCACATCTGTGCGCGGGTCGAAGAAATTCGCCCGCGAGATGTTGTTCCACGGGGTCGCTTGCACCTGCTCGTGGCGTCTCCAGAATGCACGTTCCACTCGGTGGCGCGTGGGGGCCGGCCGATCGAGGATCAAAAGCGCGTGCCTGCCTGGGGCGTGATTCAGTGGGCGCAGGAACTTTACATCGAAAACATCATCATCGAGAACGTACCTGAATTCGTCCGCTGGGGTCCGCTCGGAGCAAATGGCAGGCCGCTCAAATCCAAGATCGGTGACACCTATCAAGCATTCCTCCAAGCTCTACGCTCGCTTGGTTACCGCGTGGACGAACGGGTCATCTGTTGCGCTGATTATGGTGACGCAACAACTCGCAAGCGTCTGTTCATTGTTGCTACTCGAAGAGGAAACCCAAGTTGGCCAATGCCCTCGCATGGGCCGCGCGAAAAGGTCTCGCTGCAAACCTCGCTCTTCTCGTCGCCGCCCCTCAAACCATGGCGCCCGGCCCGAGAAATCATCGACTGGCACCTGAAAGGCGAGAATATCCTTGCGCGCAAGAAACCGCTGGCAGAGAAGACGCTGAAGCGGATTGCAGCGGGCATGAAGAAAATCAATGGCCTGGATATAGAACCTTTCCTCGTCATGTTCTACGGTACCAACAACACGCGCTCGATCGACCAGCCGTTGCCCACAGTCACTGCGAATGGGCAGCACATCGGATTGTGCGAACCCTTCTTGCTCTCGCAGGCCTCGGGTGGAGCGCCACGACCCGTAGAGGAACCTGTACCGACGATCTGCGCCAAGGGTGCGGTACAGATGGTTGAACCGTTCCTGATTCCATTCTTTGGTGAGCGAGAGGGCCAACAGCCTCGCACACGCACAGTCGATGAACCGGTCCCCACCGTCACAAGTCACGGAGCGGGCGGCGTGGTCGAGCCGTTCGTTGTTGCCATCGATCATCAGGGAGGCAACGGTCGGTACGTTAAATCAGTGGAAGAGCCGACGCCGACAATTACAACGAAAGCCAGGCTCGGCTTGGCAGCACCTTTCCTTATTGGCGCGGGAGGTCCCGAACGGGCCGGTGAGCCTCGGTCTGTCGAAAAACCGCTGAACACGGTGCTCACCCGTCAATCGATTGCCGTCGTCGAGCCGTTCCTGGTCGCTGCTGGTGGACCAGAAGGCAAGGGTCGCAATCCCAAGAGCATTGACGACCCCCTCGACACTGTATTGACCGAAAACCATGATGCGTTGGTTCAGCCGTTTGTAATCGCAGTCAACCACGGAGATGGAGGTTCGGCTTCGTCGCAGGACCGCTGTAGACCGGTGGACGAACCAATGCCCACGCTGACCTGCAAAAATGGGTTTGGTGTGGTCGAACCATTTCTTCTTCCTCATCAGCATGGCAATGATACAGAGCAGAACGTGCGCAGCGTTGAGCAACCGATGCCCACTGTGACCGCGACGAGTTCGGACATGTTCCTAGTCGAACCCTACGTTTCCAAATACTATGGAACCGGAGCCTACCAACCTATCGACCAACCCCTGGACACCGTCACCACGAAAGACCGCTTTGGTTTGGTCGAGCCCTACTTAATTCCTGTCGGTGAAAATCGATATCTGGGGATCCGTTTCCGCATGCTTCAACCCCATGAGTTGGCTGCGGCGCAAGGTTTCGCCAGGAGCTACAAGTTCCACGGAAACAAATCGACACAGGTGAAACAGATAGGGAACGCTGTGCCGCACTACACAGCGAAGGCGCTGTGCCGAGAGCGACTCAAGCATTACTCGCGACGCAATGGCGACCCTTCACTCCAGCAGAAAGCGGAACGAACGGGAGAGCAATTGTGAGGAAACTAACTCAACGGAA
>CAWBGC010000019.1:0-324249 GCA_963788255.1 uncultured Acidobacteriota bacterium | reverse complement strand
GATTGATTGAATCGTTCGAGGAGCTATACGCGGCGTCATAAATAAATGCGGATCGATATCACTAATACCGGAGATTGTGAGGTTTCGGCTCCACAATATGCGCAATTATTTATGACGCTCAGTGTAGTATCGTGTCCCAGAAGTCTGTAGCATATGTCAGCCCTTCAGCGATGGGGCGTACTTGATTCTTGGTTGGGAATGCTTCGAGCCCTGAAGGGGCGAGCTAACAAAGCCCAGGCCAACGGCCTGGGTCGCGAACGAGACACCATCGTTCTCTGGGAGCAAGCCCTGCAAGGGCGAAATAACCAGGCGTTGGCCTCCGCGGACACGTCGCCTCCGCCGCCTCGAGCGGCTCATCACGCCCCTTCAGGGCTGGCGAATTGCGCGGCATCGATTCCTCACCCAGGCCGTTGGCCTGGGCTTTGTTAGACCGCCCCTTTGGGGCTTAAGAATATCGTCAGCACGCTAGTAGGGGGCTCGCGACACACCGTCGAATCGCCCCGACTTACGTCACGAATCACTGGGACAGGAGACTAGCATTACATGACAGCGTTGGCGAGCGCGAAATCAAAGGCGCATTCTTCGGGAGAGGTGGAGAGGGTTTATAGCAATACATAACTTTTTATGTATGTGCTTGGCTCAGTTCGTGTTTGCTCGGCGCGCTCGGCCAGAAGGTCGAGAGCCTTCAGAATGGGCAGGCAGGCCTTAATGAGAGTGTTGAACTGCTGATTGAAGATGACAAAGTCATTCTGCCGTATGGTGCGATCGCGGCGCGCGCGAGTGAACTCCGAGAGGAAATCGAAATGACTTCGGATGGAATAGACGTAGAAGCCGCGATCGGCGAGCTTCTGGCGCGCCTCTTCTTTCCGAGCTGCGCCGTCTCCACCTGTTGGAGGATCCGGCCCGAGGCATCCCCGACTTTGCATACGGATTTCGGCCATTTTGTTTAGACGGTCCGGCTGAGGAGGCGTCTCGTATGAATTTTAGCATACCCCCGCGAGCGTAACAGGTGACTCCGAAGAAGCACGTTAACAGGAGGTGACATTGGAGAACGGGGTTGTATGCAAACCGGAGCGGAGATTTCAGGACTCGAGCTTGAAACGCGTGGCTGCCAGGGCGTAGAGGCGCCGCCAGAACAGACGATTGATGGTGACGACCAGCGCCGCCATCACGACGGTCGCGGCCAGCACGACGCGGAAGTTGTTACTGTCCGTCGCCTGGCTGATCACGGCGCCGAGGCCGACGGTTGAAAAGGTTTGCCCCTAAATGGAAATATTCCGCGACGATGCTGGCATTCCAGGCCCCTCCGGACGCAGTGACGAATCCCGTGATCAGATAGGGAAAGATGGCGGGCAATAGCAGCTCTCTCCAGCGATTCCATTTGCCAAAGTGGAAGACGTCGCAGACCTCCTTGAGATCGGTGGGGATGGCGCTGGCCCCGGCGATAACATTACAAGCCAAAATGCCCACTGCATTACGGGGCCAGAACACAGCACGAACGACCCAATTTACTGCCAAGCCTCCCCCGAAGCGAATCAGGACCAGGAGCACGACTGGGAACAGAGCTGTTGCGGGAACGGAAGCAGCAATCTGCGCAATCGGCTGCGCAATCGCGGAAAGCCTGGGGCGGAGACCAATCACGATTCCAGCAGGGACGGTCAAGCACTGCCAGGACAAGCGTCAACTCCACGCGAAGAAACGTGACGCCCCCGCCCACGAAAATGCCATGGAGCTCGCCCCGCGTCACTGTGGTGAGCAGGAGGGCCGTTTTTCACCGCGGCAAAGCCGATGGCGAGAAACAGAACGGCCAGGAACCCGCGGAGGGCCCACTTCTTCCGAATTGGCTGGGCGGCCGGATGGGCGCGTCCGTTTCGTGGAGGCGCGCGAAGTGGAGCGCCAAACGCTCGCGGGCGGGTTGGATGGTTACACGAGCGATAAGCGGGAGAATCCTGGAGCGGCGAAGGAGGTCAGAGAACGGGCGAGTACGCGGATTGTGCCGCTTTCCACCTGCTCGAATTAAAATTCCGTCCAGGCAATCACTGGCCGCCAGATCAATTGGTCCATGAGGACAATCACGCCAATCATCACGGCGAGGCCCCACACGATCGCGCGCATGTTGCCGGCATTTGCGGCGGTCTGGAGATACGAGCCGAGACCCGGGAGGCGGAGGTCGCGGTCGCCGACAACATTTCGCACGCCATCAGAAAAAACCAGCCGCCGGCCACGGACATCATCGAATTCCACACAAGCCCGATCGCCGAGTACGGCAGCTCCATCTGCGTGAAGCGCTGCCACCAGCTCCAGCGATAAGCCTGCGCGACTTCCCGCATCTCGCGCGGGATGCTCTTGAGCGAGGAATAGAAGCTAAAGGCCATGTTCCAGACCTGCCCGGTAAAAATCGCGAGATAAGACCGGGCTCGAATCCCGATTGCCGCGTGGGGAAAAGCGCGACCATCGAAACCATCACGGGCGGGAGAAAACTTGAGCAGTTGTAGAATACAACGTATCGAGGAGGAGATCAAGCGCTCTGCTTTGGCGTTGTCGGCGGCAATGTAGCCGTAGACAAGGCTGAAGGCGAGGCTGAGCAAGTAAGCCAGCGCGATCCGAAGAATGGAGTACGCGTAGCGAGGCAAGGCGGACGGCCTAGACTGGATTGGGCCTGCGAGGTGACTGGACTCATCCAAAAGTGCGTCATGGACAAAAGCGCGTAGAACATGGCCATGCCCGCCAGCATTATGGGAAGGTCGCGAATCAGAGAGGGAACGGAGGAAGGAAACGCGCTCCAGACGGGGCTTGTGGAAGGCGCAGGATGTGCGTGGCGAGGCATCAGTGGAGTGGCGCATTCGCGGCCGCGTCGGCGGCAACCGGCGGCGAGAGTAAGCGAAGGGTGTCGTTTTCGGGCTCGTAGGTGAAGATTTCGGCGTAGCGGCCCCAATTCAAGGCCGTGTCGAGCTGCTGTTTGGTTTCAGATTCTGGGAAACGTTCGTCAGGAGATCGTGAAAGAATCCAGCGGCATGGTGCGATCGAATTGCTTCGAAGAGCAGTATTCATCTGTTGGAGCAATTGCACATGCGTGAGCACGGCGTCACGGAAAAGGAGCTTGCGCGTAGGAATGTCGGCGGCGGCGAATTCCCTGCCTGCGGAGTGATTTTGATGTCGCCTTCCTTGGCGGTGGTGAAGCCGAGGAGAGTGGCCGCTTCGATGATCGGAAATAGATCGTCGACCTCCAGCAGGAGCTTGTCGGCGACGTGGTACATGTCTTCCTCGCCGCCGCGGTCCGCAAGAAGCTCCACCAATCCGGCGATCCCGCCGGGGCGAGCGTGTGGGAGAACCTGCTGCGGAGCCTTGGTGCGGGGTTCCGCCGCGGAAGGAGGCGCAAGTTCGAGCTGCGGCTGCGTCATGACTTTGTAGATATAATCCACGTACAGAAAAAATGAGGCGGATTTACGGTCGCGGGGCTGCGGCAGCGCCACGCGAAGTAGGCCCGGATGCGAGCGGGATTGCGTCCGAGGACGATGATGCGGTCGGCCAGCAGAACGGCTTCCTCGATATTGTGGGTTCGAGGAAGATGCTGCGCGTGGGGATTTTCTTTGCCAGCCAGAGCTCCATCAGCTCACCGCGAAGGTTTTCTGCGGTCAAGACGTCGAGCGCGGAAAACGGCTCGTCCATGAAAAGGATTTCAGGCTCGACAGCCAGAGCGCGTGCGAACCCGACGCGCTGCTTCATGCCGCCAGAGAGCTCCTTCGGGTACGCGTTCTCGAATCCCTTCAGACCCACGGAATCTAAGGCGCGGAGCGCGCGCCCATGCCGCTCGGAGTGCGTCATGGCGCGGGCAAGGAGCGGAGCTTCCACGTTGTCCAGAACGGTCAGCCAGGGGAACAAAGCGAAGCTCTGAAAAACGATTGCGACATTCGGGACTGAAGCTTGCAGGGGCTTCCATGCCAAAGGACTTCGCCGGCAGTGGGTGCGGTTAGACCCGACAGTATGCGCAAGAGGGTTGATTTTCCCGACCCTGAAGGTCCCAAAAGCGCTGTGATGGAATCCGCCTCGAGGGACAAGTCGACGGGAGCAATCACTCGAACCTGCCTGCCTTCCGGTTGCTCGAAGGATTTCTCCACGCGTCGCGCCTCAATGATTGGCTTGGGTTTCACGGCGGGCGGCGGCAGGGCTGCTGGTTCCGCGACAGCTTCCGCTGCGCCGGCGGGCGCCGCAGGTTGGGCGCCCGAAAGCTCGCTCCATCAAGAAACGCCAGGCCTCTTCGGGAAGTGAATCCAGAAGAGGTTGCGCTCGCCTAAGTGCATGCCGTCGATAATCTGGCGCATTTCCTCGATCGGGCGGGAATGCAACGGGACGATCTCGCGTGGTAGTACGGGAAATGACTCACCACCTGGAACACCAGGTCCAACGGCATGCGGCGAAACACGAGCTGCTGCTGATCGAAGGGAAGAGTCAGAATCAAATCGGCCGCCGGACTGGGCCCAAGGTTTTTCACAAAAATCGTAAAGGGACGTCCAGCGCTGCTGGGACAGTAGTTCCTGGACCTTTTGGCCGGGAGAAGGGTTCATGAGAAGCGGCGACGGCCTGCTGCCGGATTTGTTTTTTCAGGTGGGAAGTCCGGGAGGACTGCAAATTCACGAGACGTAAGACTAAGTAACGCTTAGGCGTCGGTCCGAATGGGCATCTATAAACCATAGTAGGCTGGATTGAGCGGTCGGGATAGGTCGAGTAGACCGGAAACTGCAAATCGAGGAGTGGTTCGATTGTTTTTCTGGCGGTCATTGACGCGTGCGGAAAGAATTCTCGTAGTTCTCTCTCCTCACGCTCCCCTTTATCCAGCCCCAGGTGCGCGGCGACGGAATTGGATACTACGCCTATGTTCGCTCGCTCCTGGTCAATCACAATCTAGAGTTTGATGGCGATTGGAAAGACCCGAATACCGCGGACGCAGTCATACAAAGGTTCGAAAACGGCCACGCCATCTGGAGCCACTACACAACGACTGGGCATCGTGTGGATCATTTCTCTGTAGGACCTGCAATCCTCTGGAGTCCCTTCCTTGCGGCCACGCATCTGGGCGTTTTGCTGGCTGACAAACTCGGGTCAATATTGCGGCAGATGGATACTCGCCGCCTTACTTGGTTGCCATGGCGTTTGCCACTGCGCTCTACGGTTTCCTGGGTCTATGGTTTTCGTTTCAATTTGCGCGAGCATATTCGAGGAGCGTTTTGCGCTGATCGCCACGATTGGCATTTGGCTTGCCAGTTCTCTTCCCGCATACATGTACGGAGATCCCTCATGGGCGCATGCCCATTCCGTATTCGCGGGCGGGCTCTTTCTTTGGTACTGGCATCGCACGCTCGGCAGGCGCACCGGCGTTGAGTGGCTGATTCTTGGGCTGATCGCAGGATTGATGCTCGATGTGTACTACGCAAATTTCGTATTCCTGATTGCTCCCGTTTTCGAATGGGTATCTGACCTCCGCCGGGAGATGTTGAAGCCCGTACGCGACTCCCGCGCGATACCCACAATAGTGGCGCACAGCGCGATTCTGGCGCTGGCTGCTGGGATACGTCCTTCTTGCCGACGCTCGTGACGCGGCAAGTCATCGGCAGTCCTTTCGGATCGGCCTGTACACCCAGCAGCACTGGAACTGGTTCCGGCCGGCATTCTGGGGAATCCTTTTCTCAGTGAAGCGTGGCCTTGCGATTTGGACGCCCATTCTGATACCGGCGATCGCAGGGCTCTTCGTCTTTCGCCGGCGCGAGCCAAAGATTGGCGGGGTTATCCTGGGAATCGCGGCCTCGTATTTCTGGCTGATTGCTGCTTATCCCTGGTGGGACGGCAATGCATCCTTCGGCAACCGGTACTTTATAACGCTGACGCCTCTTTACATCATCGGACTTTCGGCAAGCATCTCGGCTTTTGTTCAACGATGGCGAAACCCTCAAGCAGCCATTCGTCGGGTCGTGGCTGTGACGGCACTACTCATTATTTGGAACCTGGGCCTCGTGTATCAATGGAGCACCGATTTGCTTCCGGGAACGGGCCCCGTTTCGTGGGAAGAGATCGTCTACAACCAGTTTCGTGTTGTCCCAGGACAATTGCTGGCTTCGCTTCACGCGCGATTTGCCCGCGGAAGTTCTTCTAAGTAATGTACGCGACTGTTACTGAGTCTCGGCGGCGAGTTTCGATTACGTCCACTACCTCGACCCCCCGCGGCGGGACAAAATGGAATTTGAGCTCCGCAATGAGGATGTTTTCTTGCCAGTCGCCAAACCGGAATTCCGTCTCGAGATTGCCGGGTTGGCGGATTAGAACGCGAACGAGACGCGCCTGCGGATCCGTCTCAAACAAGATCTCCCGAATACCTGTTCCGGGTTCGCTCGAACCCTCGCGCGGGAGGCAACGAAGGACGATGTTGCCGGGAGACGTGGGCCGGTCGTCGGGCTTGCTCTTGGGATCATTGGCGGCGTCCTCGATTGAGACGTTACGGCAGAGCTTTCCCAGATCGGCTTTTCCCGTCAGCAAAGCCAGGGGCGTGCGCCAATCGGAGCTCTCCTTCAACTTCGCGTGGCTCGCCGTATGATCCGCGGGGACATAGGACCAGACGTTTGTTCCATCCACGAGAAACAGCTTTTCTTCCGGCGACTCGTACTCCCACCGCATCCGGCCGGGGCGTGAGAAATACACCGTTCCGGATTCGGCGGCAATACCGCCGTTTCCGTCCGTGAAGCGCTCGAAAAAGACAGCCTTCAGCGTGGCTGCATGTTGGTAGCGGTGCTCGAGCGCATGGACGGCGGCCTGCACATCTCGTCCTGCGGGGGCCGAAAGGGCGGCCAGAAAGGCGCAAAGAAGTGTTGCCAGCATCACAAAACCATTTTAGCAAGAAATTAGGAAACACATCGTCTCCGGAAAGCACGTCGTCCCCAGAAGCATCGAGTTTGCCGATTATGAATAGGAAACCGAAGACCGGAAGCAACTTTACGACGAGAGAGCGGGCTTGCGAAGATGGGGCCTGGAAGAGGGGTCTTCCTCCACTCCTATGATGACCCAATCAGCCTCCGTAAATTCCGCAAACGATTCCGGCGTGAAAGGATCTACTTCCCCGCCAATATCAGCACGAGAGCAAACACTTGTGGCGGTCCTCCTGCTAGTGGTCCTTACCTTTGGCCTCTACGCTCCGACGCTGCACAATCTGTTCGTCAACTACGACGACCCTTTGTACGTTCTCGACAACCCTCATGTGCGCAGCGGAATTACGGGGGAAAATCTTCGCTGGGCTTTCACCGGCACGGCCGCGGACAACTGGCATCCCCTGACGTGGATCTCGCACATGACGGATGTCGAGATTTTCGGCCTGAAGCCAACCGGACACCACCTGGACAGTATTCTGTGGCACACGCTGAACGTAGCGCTTTTGTTCCTCTTGTTGCGGGCCGCGACCGGATACTTGGTACGATCCGCATTGGTAGCCGCTCTATTTGCGTTGTGCCCGTTAAATGTCGAGTGCGTGGCGTGGGTGGCGGAACGAAAGTCGCTGATCTGCACCACGTTTCTGTTTCTTGCCCTGTTTGCCTACGGCTGGTATGTGCGGCGTCCAAATGTGGGGAGATACCTGGTTATCATGGTGCTGTTTGCTCTTGGACTGATGGCAAAGCCGATGGTGATCACCCTGCCGTTCGTCTTGTTGCTGGCGGACTATTGGCCGCTCAATCGGCTGGCGCTCACTAGCGATGCGGCGGGCGCAAATGGCGGATTTTCAAGGAACCTGGCACGCCTCGTTGCGGAGAAAATCCCTTTATTTCTGCTCTCGGCGGCAAGCGCCGCGGTCACGGAGCACGCGCAACGCGTGGGAGGAGCGCTGCGCGGGTTTGGCGCCTCTTTGCCCATGGCCCAGCGAATCGAAAACGCGGTGGTTTCTTACGCGGTTTACATCCTGAAGGCCCTTTGGCCGGCACGGCTCGCTGTTTTTTACCCCCACCCGGAAGGCTCGCTCGCACTTTGGAAGGTGGCTACGGCGGGCTTGGCCCTGCTCCTGATTTCGGCTGCAGTCTGGCACTGGCGTGAAAAGCGGTATCTCGTGACGGGCTGGCTGTGGTTCTTGGGAACGTTCGTCCCGGTGCTCGGAATCGTACAAGTGGGGCGACAAGCAATGGCCGACCGATACGCGTATATCCCCTTCATAGGTTTGTTCGTGATCGCGGTTTGGTTGGCTGCGGAATTTGGCAAGAGGATCCCAGCCGCAAAGTGGGGTCTGGCAACGATTGCCGCCATCGCGCTCGTCGGCTATGCCGCGGCGTCGTATATCCAAATCGGGTACTGGCACACGAGCGAGACTCTATTCACGCATGCGATCGAAGTGACCGAGCGGAACGGCATCGCGGAAGAAAACCTCGGCGTAGCCATGCTGAGCATAGGCCGCCCAGACCTCGCGTTTCCACACCTGGAAGCGGCCGTGAAATACATGCCGCAGTTTTCAACAGCGCACTACGATCTCGGCACCGTTTTGCAACAAGCCGGAAAGGCCGACGCAGCAGTGGGCGAATATCAGCAGGCACTGACTTACACGGCGGATCCGGCTGAAGCCGCGCGGGCACACAACAATATCGGTGCCATCCTCTTGCAGCGCAATCAACTCGACGCATCGCTGCGTGAGTACGACATGGCCCTGCAACTGGATCCGGACCAACCGAACAGCCTGCTCGGACGCGGGACCGTAGAGTTCCGCCAGGGTCAATTGGAGACCGCCGAGCAGGACTTTACTCGCTTAACACAGATGAAGCCCTCTCCCCTGGCTTGGTATTCCCTCGGAAGAACGCTCGAAGTGAAGGGCGACCTGCAGCCTGCGGCAAACGCCTATCAGAATGTCCTGCGCATTGCCCCCGATTTCGACGCCGCCCAGCAACGCCTGGACCAGATTCATATCGCGCAACGAAAGTAGATTAGCGCCAGGCCGGAAAATTTGGCATTCCCACAGAGAGAAGTGTCCGGGACGCGGCGCTCCATCTGCACCCAGAAATCAACTTTGGACTCTTGCAGGGAAACTACAGCGGCGGAAGATTCGTGCAGGCTGTCTCGCTGGCGGCAATGGCGCCTGTGATATCGACGTGGATGATCGCTGGTTCGGTGCTGCAAAAGCTACGCTGCCCTGTTACTCCGGTGGAGATCGGAATCGCTGTGACCAGGTACCCCAGAAAGCCCGGCGCTGAACAACCCGCAGGAGTCGGAGATGCGCCACCATCCTCGCCTGTGTAGCCCATGGTATAGCCACTCTTTTGGTACGGAGCCGTGGTCAGCGTTTCTTCCACGAGGATCGCCTGATCGCACGTGGCAGGATTCGAAGTAAGGCCGCCCAAAGTGTCCAGTGTCGGGGGGAAACCATTCCCCCAGGTCGTGTTGTAAACAACCGAAGCAGTGGTGATGGTGCGAAGGTTCTCGACCGCCGAGGCTTCGTTAGCTGCAATCCGAGAACGGAGTAGGTTGGGAACGGCGATCGCAACGATGATGAGAATGATGGCGACGACGATCAGTAATTCGATAAGTGAAAATCCGTGGGCGGTGGCGCCGGCTGTATTCGAATTGGAGTTTGAAGTTCGCATCGTGTCCGCCCTTGCTAGTCCTAGAAACTGAATGAGGGGAGAAGCCTCGCGGCGCCTCCCCTCACACAAAGCTAAAGCTCTACTGAAGCGGGTTGAGAGCTGCCGGGCAGCTGACGCCAGCCGGTGCCGCGGCTGTCCCGGTGGGGTCAAACCGAATCACACCGGAAGCATCCGTGCAGAAGCTGCGCTGACCTGTCGTACCCGTGCTGATGGGGTACGCGATGGCCACATAGCCGTCCGAATAACCAGCTGTACAGCCGGCCGGAACCGGGACGATCGCGACCGTACCCTTGATGAGGTGGAAGTAGTATCCGCTCTTCAAGGAGGGGTCGGTGGCGCCACCTTGGCCGGAAAGCGTGCTGTCAATCAGCAACGAAGCCGTGCAGGTCGCCGTGGTCACACCGGCCGCGCCGCCGAGTACACCAATCGAAGGCGGGAAGCCGTCGCTATAGGTGGAGCTGAAGGTGACCGCAGCGGTGTTCACGGTACGGAGCGAGCCGACAGCAGATGCTTCATTGGCCGCCATGCGCGAACGAAGCAAGTTGGGAATGGCGATAGCCGCGATGATCAAAATGATCGCCACGACGATCAGCAACTCGATTAATGAGAAGCCCTTTTGTCTCTTATTCATTTCCTTATTTTCTCCTCGGAGCGGTTGCTCCCGAAACTCTTGTACTCCCTGGCGGGGTACGCTGGCATATGTGGCACGACGTATGCCAAGGGGCTCATAGTAGGTAACTCACACGACACAGCAATCCTATAGTCTGCCGTTTCAGTAACTTAGGAGGGGGCAAACAGCGCGTGTCCAGAGGCAGTTTCGGAAAGGCCGAATCTTCCACCAGGAAGTTGACGCTTTTTGGCAGCCTAAAATGACCGAAACGGCCAGAGCCACAAGACTACCGTAAATGGTGCGATTTCAACGCGAGACCAATGGGGAAGAGAAGGAAGGTTGCACGTTGCATTCATGCCAAAACGCACTGCTCCGAACACGAGACACATACCCGGCTGTGAAGAGACAGTGGGAGGAGGCAGCAAGCCCCCTCCTTGTGTATGCACAAAAAAGGCGCTACTGAAGTGGCGTAATTGTGGACGGGCAATTCACGCCCACGGGCGTCGCTTCGGCTCCCGACGTATCGAAGCGAATGGTCCCGGTGGCATCGGTGCAGAAACTGCGCTGTCCTGTCGTACCCACGCTGATAGGCCAGGCAACAGCAACAAAGCCGTCGGAATATCCCGCCGTGCAGCCGCTCGGAACCGGAGTGACCGCGACTGTCCCCTTAAAAATATGGAAGTTGTACCCGCTCTTGGTTGCCGGATCCGTCGCGCCGCCGTTTCCAGACAAATCGGAGCCAATCAGCAGTGAGTTCGTACAAGTGGCGACTGTAGCGCCCGCAGGCCCACCCAGAACGCCGAGGCTCGGCGGGTAGCCATCTCCATAGATCGAGTTGAACTCGCTAGCTGTGGTGTTGATCGTTCGCAGAGATTCGACCGCCGAAGCCTCATAGGCCGTCATGCGGGCCCGAAGAAGATTCGGTACGGCGATCGCGGCGATGATTAGGATGATCGCCACAACGATCAACAATTCAATTAAAGAAAAGCCCTTTTGATTCTTGCTCATTTGTCCTCTCCTCTAGGCGAAAGCCCGAAATTCCCTTCCCATCCTTGGCGGGGATCGCCTCAAGGAAGCTCCCTACAGATTCCACCACGAAATACCGCCGATTCGGCACTGTGCGGCTGCATTGTATCAAATAATTTGACGCACGAGAGGGAGAGTCGCGGAAAGAATCTTGCGATTGAGATCCGGCGTCCTAGTACGTACCTGCCGCACAGGCTGGCTGAATCGACCTCTTAACTCCGTTGAAAACTCCGAAGAAGGACCAAACCCACCTCAAATGCCGTACTTCTTGGCGTAGTGCCGGAAGGAACGGTAAGTCATCTGCAATAGCTCGGCGGCGCGGGTGCGCACCCCGCCGGAGCGCTCCATGGCAGCGAGCAAGTAAGAGCGTTCAATCTGCTGGATGTGGTCCTCCAGACTGAGCCCCTCCTTCGGCAGGAGCACGCCGTTGCCGTTCCCCGCTGCATGGATGACGGTTTCCTGAAAGCAGTTGCGAATTCGGTCCGGCAATGCCTCCACGGAAATCCTGAGTCCGCTCTCCAGCGCCACCGCCCGCTCGATCGTATTTTCCAATTCACGAACGTTGCCGGGCCAATCGTAAACTTCCAGCCGGCGCATCGCTTCTGCCTCAATCCCCGCGACTTTCTTACCCATAGACGCAGTGAATCGGCCAAGGAATTCGCGTGCCAGCAGAGGAATGTCATCCCGTCGCTCGCGGAGCGCCGGCAAGTGAATGGGAATGACGCTGAGACGATAAAACAAGTCTTCCCGGAAACGGCCTTCGGCGATCTCCTTTTCCAGGTCCTTGTTGGTCGCGGCGATGACGCGAACATCGACGGACGTCTCCTCATTGCTCCCGATGGGCCGGACTTTGCCTTCCTGAAGGACCCGGTAGAGTTTCACCTGCATGGTGACACTCATATTCCCGATTTCGTCCATGAAGAGCGTCCCGCCGTGGGCGGCCTGGAAGAGGCCCCGACGGTTCTCGTTGGCGCCGGTAAATGCTCCGCGCATATAGCCGAACAGCTCGGACTCCAGAAGGGTTTCCGGAAAGGCGCCGCAGTTGATCGTGATGAACGGGTTCTTGGCGCGAGAGCTGTTTTCATGTATGGCCCGCGCTACCAGCTCTTTCCCCGTTCCGCTCTCGCCCGTGATCAGCACCCGGCTTGTTTGCGGCGCGATGTTTTCAATCAGCTCGAAGATGGCCCGCATTTTCGGGCTTGTGCCAATGATGTGGTCCAGGCCCGTCAGCCGCCGGAGCTCGCGACGCAGGTAGCCCGCTTCCTTCTTGAGGGCCAGGTTTTCGGCCACCTGTTGCACCACGATCCGGAGATCGTCCAGTAATCGGTCCCCTTTGATGACGTACCGGTCGGCTCCGAAATTCACGGCATCGATGGCTGTATCGATCGTGGGGACTCCCGTAATAAGAATGAATACGGTTGCCGGCGACACTTCCTTGCAATACTGCAACAACTCCACTCCGTCCATGTCCGGCATGCAAATGTCGGAAACTACGATGTCAAACAACTGCGAGGCCAGCCGCCGTTTTGCACCCTCGCCATTGGATGCTACCTCGACCTTGTGGCCTTCTTTACGAAAGCTGATCTCGAGCAATTCGCAGATCGAGCGTTCATCGTCAACGATCAACAGGTGGGCCATGGCGGGCTACCCCTTCCCCACCGTATGAAGCAATCCGGCCTCGCCGCGAGATGCCGGACGTGCCGCTACGCGGCTGCTTGCCGCGCGCGGAAGCTCGACAGTGAATTCTGCGCCTCGTCCCTTCTCCCCCTCCACGCGGATTCGGCCGCCATGCGCTTGAAGAATTCGATAAACGATCGCGAGCCCGAGGCCCGTACCGCCGGTGAACCCGGATTGAAAGGGTTCGAAGATTCGCGTCGCCTCGCGGGCATCGAGTCCGATGCCCGTATCTCGAATCGAGATGCGCACCCAATCCGTGGACGCATCCAGACCCACGGTCAACACCCCGCCATCTGGCATGGCCCGCAGGGCGTTGTTGCAGAGATTCCATAAGACCTGCTTCATGGCATCGCGATCGGCGCGGGCGCGCACATTTCGCGCCGTGAAACGGCGCTCGATTTTATACTTGCCTCGCGCGCTGGCGTCCCGCTCCAGCAGCAGCAGGGTTTCCTCGATCAGCGCGCCGATCTCCAGATCCGCCACGGAGTAGGTCTTGTCCCGAGAATAGTCCAGAAAGTCGCTGATGATCTGGTTCAAGCGTTGCGATTCGCGGCCGACGATTTGCACCAGCTTCTTGTCGTCGTCTTCCAAGGGAGCCAGCCGGGCTAATTCTTTCAACGCCCCGGTCATGGCCGTGAGTGGCTGCCGAATTTCGTGGGCTATGGCCGCCGAAAGGCGCCCCAGCGCCGCCATGTGCTCCTTGGTCGCGATTTCGTGCTCCAGGCGCTTGAGTTCGGTCAAATCCTGGAAGTTAAAGACAAAGCCCGTTGTCTGATTCTGCCCCGTCCGCAGAGGTGAAATGGAGAGTCCCAGGAACCGAACTGCGCCTTGCGGTGTGGTGAATTCCACTTCCTGCCGCAAGGCCACCGGGTTCCCCTGGCCATCCATTTCCACCGGCCAGAAACTCCCGAATGCGTCCTTTATATTTTCGCCCCGCAACACGTCGAAGCCATGTCCCGTGATCTCTGCGCCAGCGCGATTGAGCAACAGAATGCGCCCTTCCAAGTCGGTGGTCAGCAGGCCGCCGCGCATGGACTCGATGATGTCTTGATTGAAGGCTCGGAGGTCTTTTAGCTCCGAACTCTTCTCTTCCAGCTCAATACCCTTTTTGCGGAGATTTTGCGCCAGCAAGCTGCCGAGGTACGCCACGGCGAAAAACGCGAAGAGGTTGCTCCCCAGCCACGATTCCGCCGCCCGCAGATTGGGAATCGAACTGGCCGTCCTAGGAATGTATCCGTAGTAAGCCAGCTCCACGACGCAGCCCAACAACGAAAAGCTCGCGCCGGCAACCAGGAATACCCCTCGCCGCGAGAATAATATGCTGCCCATCAAAATCCCGAGGAGATACAGAGAGATGAAGTAGCTGTCCTCCGCGCCCGTCCAATACACCACGCTGGTGACAACCAGCAGATCGCACACCATCTGGAGCGGCGCATGCCACTGCGCTCCTGGGAACCAGCGCTGCATCAGAAGGTAGAGAGTGGCCAGGCCGTACCAGACCGCAATCAGGAATATCAGCGTGCGGACAGGTAGTGCGATGGGCGTGAATTGGCGCAGCGCTACGATCACTCCCACAAGAAAGGTGATGATCAAGAAGCGGACGCGCCCCAACCAGGAAAGAGCTTCACTCACACTGAGCGTGGATTCCATTGCGGATTGCCAATCGGTCCCGATCCCCTGTGCGGGACGCGGGTCCCGCGGTGAAAGCACTGCACTCAACTCCGTTCGTCCTGCTGCCGGCAGGCGACGGGAGGCACGTTCACCTGCGCAGACCGCTGGCACGCCGGAGTTGTTGTTCTCATCGGATCGCCGCATTCTGTCTTCTGGGCGCTCCGCGGGGATCGCGGCCGGCCGTTGCATCAATCGATGCCGGCCGCCTCCCCGGCGAAGATGGCATCATTAGTGTCCAGCAAGCTGACCGATCAACGAGAACAGCGGCAAGTACATGGAAATGACGATGCCGCCCACGACGACGCCGAGAAACACGATCATGATCGGTTCCAGAGCCGTCAGCAGGTCCTTCACCGCCGCGTCCACCTCGTCCTCGTAGAAGTCAGCGATCTTCTGGAGCATCGCGTCCATTGCGCCGGTTTGTTCGCCGACGCCGATCATCTGCGTCACCATGCCCGGGAAGACGTCCGTCTCCTTGAGCGGATCCACCAGCGAGCGGCCGGCCTCCACAGCTTTCCGCGTCTGTGCGATTGCCCGCTCCACGACCGCATTTCCGGAAGTACGGGCCGTGATGTCGAGTCCTTCGAGAATGGGAACGCCGCTCGAGATGAGTGTGCCCAGTGTGCGCGTGAATCGCGCCACGGCAATCTTTCGCAGCACGACTCCCAAAACCGGGATTTTCAACATGACCGTGTCGATGGCCATTCGCCCCTGCGGTGTGCCGTACCAGAGTTTGATCGCCACGCCCGCGCCGATCGCGAATATGACGATCAGCAGGCCGTAGATGCTGCCCACGAAGTGGCTGAGCCCGATTACGATGCGTGTCGGTAGCGGCAGGTTCACACCGAGTCCGTTGAACAAATCCACGAAAATCGGCACGACCTTCCACAACAGCAAGACAATTACCATCACGGCGATGCCCATGACGGCGATCGGGTAGATCATCGCCGACTTCACCGCCCGCTTCAGCTTCACGTTCTTTTCGATGTAGGTCGACAGGCGCTGCAGAATTGTGTCCAGAATACCGCCCGTCTCGCCCGCCTCCACCATGTTGTAGTAGAGAGGGTCGAAGACCTTCTCGTACTGCTTCATCGAGGCCGAGAGTGTGGCGCCGCCCTCCACCGATGCGCGCACGCCGTTCAGCATCTTCTGAAATGTCCTGTTCTCCTGCTGTCCGGCGAGGATTTCAAGACACTGCACCAGCGGCAAGCCGGCGTCGATCATCACCGAGAACTGGCGCGTGAAAATCGCCAGTTCCTTGGAGTCGACTCCCCCTCCGAAGCTGGGGATGCTGAACTCCTTCCCCTTCTCGGAGAGCTTGCTGACGTTGATCTGCTCTCGCCGCAGTGCCGCGGCTAGCTCCGCCTTGCTAGTGGCGGACCGCTCCCCCGCGACGGTTGCTCCCGTCCGGTTCACTCCTCTATATGTAAAAACCGGCATGTCTTGTTCCCTCCTCTTCCTCCTTAACGCCGGACAGGGACCCGGCCCCCGGCTGGCGGCGAAGTCACCCCTCGGTTAATTAAATCCTGCAATTCATCTGGATTCGAGGATCTCGCGAGCGCCGTTTCCAAAGTGATTAACTTCTGGAAATAGGCGTTCGCAAGGCTCTGGTTGAACGTCTGCATTCCGGACTGTCCCGTCCCGGTTTGCATGGCCGAATAAATCTGGTGAATCTTGTCTTCACGGATCAGGTTCCGAATGGCCGCGGTGGGGATCAGAATCTCCATCACCATTGCCCGCCCCCGCCCGTCGATCCGCGGCAGCAACGCCTGGCAAAGAATCCCTTCCAGCACCATCGATAGCTGGGCGCGCACCTGCGGCTGCTGGTGCGCCGGAAAGACGTCCACGATACGGTTGATGGTCGAAACGGCCGAATTCGTGTGCAGGGTGGCAAACGTCAAGTGCCCGGTTTCGGCAATGCGCAACGCGGATTCAATTGTCTCCAGGTCGCGCATTTCACCGATCAGCACCACGTCGGGATCTTCTCGAAGGGCCGCGCGCAGCGAGTTTGCGAAGGAATGCGTGTCGGAGTGCACTTCGCGCTGGTTCACCAGGCACTTTTTGTGGTTGTGCAGGAACTCGATCGGATCCTCGATCGTGATCATGTGCTCTTCGCGTTCGTTGTTGATCTTGTCGAGCATCGCCGCGAGCGTCGTTGACTTCCCCGATCCCGTCGGTCCGGTCACCAGCACCAGCCCGCGCGGCTTGTCGCACAGGCTCCGGACGATCGGCGGCAGGCCCAGCGCCTCGAACCCCTTGATCTCCCACGGAATCGTTCGGAACACGGCGGCCACCGCGCCCCGCTGGTGAAAGATGTTGCCCCGGAACCGCGCCAGGCTTTTCAACCCGAACGAAAAGTCCAGCTCGAGGTTTTCCTCCAGCCGGTGCTTCTGCACGTCCGTCAGCACGCTATACGCCAGCGCCTTCGTGTCTGCCGCCGTCAGCGGAGGCATGTCCAGCGGCCGCAGCTTCCCGTGCACGCGGATGCGCGGAGAGCTGTTCGTGGAAAGGTGCAGGTCGCTCCCCCCCATTTCGATCATTTTCTTCAGCAACTCGCTTAATGTAATCCCGGCCATACTCTCCTCCGCTTAGAGAACCGTTTCCCGCAGGACTTCTTCCATCGTGGTCAGTCCGGCTGCCGCCTTCAGCAATCCGCTGCGCCGCAATGTGATCATTCCGTTTTCCAGCGCCTTTCTCTTTAGCTCTAGCGCTGAAGCGCCCACCAGAATCAGCTCGCGCAACTCATCGCTGATTTCCATCACCTCGTACAACCCCACGCGTCCTTTGTAGCCCGTGTTGTTGCAAATGCCGCAGCCGCGCCCGTGCTGGATAATCACTTTGTTGGCGTCCTCCTGCGAGTAACCCGCATCGATCAGCGCCTGCGGCAGGATTTGCACCGGCTCCTTGCAATTCGAGCAGATGCGGCGCACCAGCCGCTGCGCGCAGATCAGGTTCACCGACGTCGCCACCAGGAACGGCTCGATGCCCATGTTCATCAAGCGGCTGATCGTCGAGGGCGCATCGTTCGTGTGCAAGGTGGAAAGCACCAGGTGCCCCGTCAGCGCCGCTTTCACAGCGATTTCCGCAGTCTCAAAGTCTCGAATCTCTCCCACCAGGATGATGTTCGGGTCCTGCCGCAGGAAGGCGCGCAGCGCCGACGCAAAGTTCAGCCCGATTTGCTCCTTCATCTGCACCTGGTTGATCCCCGCCAGTTGGAATTCCACCGGGTCTTCGGCCGTCATGATGTTCGTTTCGGACGTGTTCAGCCGCGCCACCGACGAATACAGCGTGTTCGTCTTGCCCGATCCCGTCGGGCCCGTGACCAGCACCATTCCGTACGGCTTCAGGATCTGCCGCTCGAATTTCTCCAGCGACTCCGCCTCGAATCCCAGCTTGGTCATATCCAGCCGCAGATTTTCCTTGTCCAGCAACCGCAATACGATTTTTTCGCCGAACAGTGTCGGGACGGTTGACACGCGGAAGTCCAGTTCTTTCTTCTTCCCGTCCTTTAGGTACTTGATCATGATGCGGCCGTCTTGCGGCAGCCGCTTTTCGCTGATGTCCAGCTTCGACATGATCTTCATGCGGCTGCTGATCGCGTCTTTCAATTTCATCGGCGGCGCCATCACGTTCTGCAGGACGCCGTCTATGCGGAATCGCACCCGCAATTCCTTCTCGTAAGGCTCCACGTGAATGTCGCTCGCTCCGCGCTTCACCGCGTCCGTCAGGATCAGGTTCACCAGCTTGATGATGGGCGCTTCCTCGGCCGCCTTCTCGAGGGT
Source organism: uncultured Acidobacteriota bacterium (assembly GCA_963788255.1). Taxonomy (GTDB): domain Bacteria; phylum Acidobacteriota; class Terriglobia; order Acidiferrales; family UBA7541; genus Palsa-295. The sequence continues at coordinate 305,884 of CAWBGC010000019.1, read as the reverse complement.
CGCCAGGTCCATCTCCGCTTCTTCGCTGGCCAGTTCCAGCGCATCGGCCTCTTCCCCGGTCAGGTCCTTCATTACCTTGTCGAGCGCTTCCACCGACTCGACATCGCCGTAGAACTTATGAATCGCCTCGCTAATCGCCGTCTCGGAAGCCACCACCGGCTCGACGTTGAACCCGGTCATGAACTTGATGTCGTCCATCGCGAAGACGTTCGTCGGGTCCGTCATCGCAATCGTCAGCGTCGATCCCACGCGCGAGAGCGGCACAATCTGGTAGCGCGTCGCGGTTTCCTGGGGCACCAGCTTGATTACGGCGGGGTCTACTTCATAGAATTTCAGGTTGATCGAGGGCACGCCGTACTGCCGCGACAGCACTGCCGTGATGTCGTCGTCGCTCACCAGCCCCAGCTTCACCAGGCAGGTCCCCAGCCGGCCCCCGTTCTTCTTCTGGTAGTCGAGCGCCTGCTTCAACTGATCCCCAGAGATCAGGCTGTCTTTGACCAGTATTTCGCCGAGTCGTGAAGACATGAGTATGCGCCCGCGGTACGTGGTACTAGAACCGCTGGAAAGAGCAGCGTAGCATGCTCTCTCCTGCAGTTCGCGCCGCGCTGGACTCTTCGTAGTGAATCAGCTAACAGCCGATACGCCGCGCCGCTCCCTGTACCTCCGTACAGGCAAATTTTTGGCGCTGTACCTCCGTACAGGCGCACGCCAACCCACCAATCCACCTTTCGGGTCCCTACTGGATTCATCGGAATGAAGGAATGCCGCCTCCAGGAGAACCTTCTGCCGGGGTGCTCGGAAGCCAACGGAGGCGAATTTCGCGGATTGGAGCCTCTCGCCGCTCGCCAGCCAGTCGCGCCGCCTCTCGAATCCGCGCGACCGCACCTCGCTTTTAGCCCCTAGCATCCATCCGCCACCATCTGCTACGATTGGATACTTGGGAGGGCGGTTAGCTCAGCGGTTAGAGCGTCCCGCTTACACCGGGAAGGTCCGCGGTTCAAACCCGTGACCGCCCACCATGTGACGTTTTTCCCTCGCGGGGACGTAGTTCAGTTGGTTAGAACGCTGCCCTGTCACGGCAGAGGTCGCGAGTTCGAGTCTCGTCGTCCCCGCCATTCTTTCCAAAAGAGTAAGGCGTGATTGGTATCCGAATCTTCTTCAACCCACAACTCAACCCAGAAAAACTACTGCACGTCGCATTCATTCCCACGGCCCTCAGAAATACACCCTGCGCTGTCCGAGTTTCATCGCTGTCTTGCGGCTGTTTCGTTTCAGACATCCGCGTTGCATCTCTGTCCTCCTGCACCGCCGTTGCGGAGCAGAAGAATCTTGCGGCATCGCGCGTGGGGTAAGGGGGAGCATGCGAGTGAATTGCTTTCCGGCGGCAAGACCCGGCAATGCGGGCGGGAGGGCAGAAGCCTGGAGAACGGCCCTTGGGGCTCCACAAATTAGGGACTTCTATACACTCTCGGATGGCTCCCAAAGCTCGATCTGATTACCATCTGGGTCTTTAAGCCACGCAAAGTTCCCGTAGGGATCTTCCGCGGTCTTTTCGATTGCCACGCCCTTACTCTTAAGATGGCTGACGACTTCTCCCAAGTTCTTCACTAGATAATTAATCCGGCCCGTTCGTGGCTTATCCTTGATGTCTTGCTTAGTGGGAATAATCGCCCACACGATCGTTCTCTTGATCTCCGGATTTTCAATATCCCGATATTCAAACGATTTATAGATTGAATCGCACTCACCATCTTGGCCCTCAGCGAGTATTCCGAGGCAATCGCGATACCAAGTTACCAATCTCTTTGTATCGTTAGAAAACAGAAAAACGCCGCCAATTCCTTCAATCATAAGTTCCTCCCTTAACTCCTCATCTCTGCCGGTTTCCGAACCGGCAGGCACAGTTCCAATTTACAATGCGACCAATCCAACGCGTTTTCTTTTTCTAAGAAAATCTCAAGTGCTGGCGCATGCTCGGGCTCGTAGGCACTATTGATAAGCCAATTTCTGTAAATGTAGTCCCAAGCCGTAGCTACCTTACGGGTATCGCCGGAAACCTTGGTGACGGCATATCGCATGGCTGGCATTTTCAATTTCGACATTCCTTCCATGCACTCAAAGGGACGAGACGACGCAAGACAGACCTCATATCGATAAAGATGCTTTGGGGTCACGTGTGGATCGTCCACCGTCATTCCGAAGAGACTTCCTTGCGAAAAAATATCCTGGGATTTGGCCCATTCGATCATCGTCTTCAAGGCGGCAAGTACCCTGTCCCCTTCGAAGGCATCCGTAACCCGAATATAGGCGACTTGCCTTTCGGGAATGTCGATCAATCTCACTGGAAAAGCCGCTCTTTTTTCTTCCGCGCTCATGGGGAGATCATAGTCCCGGTCGTCGAAGAGTTCTTTGCAAATCTTGCTTTTTTTGATCTCGCCGCTTTTTCTAAACTGACTTGGCGAAGTGTCGTAGCCGGATCGGAAGGCCCGCGAAAAAGTGGCCGATGATGAGAAACCGCAATCGAAGGCTATATCGGTCAAACTTTTGTCAGAATAACGAAGAAGACGAGCAGCCTTTTCAAGACGAAGCCGGTTCGTAAAATTATTTAAGGTTTCGCCTGAAACCGCACCAAAAATCCGATGGAAGTGAAATTCCGAGAAGCAGGCCACTTTGGCCAGCTCCTCCAGTTTCACCTGGCGATGCAGATTCCCGCGTAGATGGTCAATGACCCGATCAATTCGCTGGGCATATTCGCTGTTGGCCTGGGTCTTTTGGCTTGGCAAGAATTCTGTTGCCATTGTGTCATAGTAATATCCCAATGGACTCTACGTGGTCAACCACAACCCAGCCCACAATTCGTGTGGTCTTGTATGACTTACGCTGCGTTTGGCAGTCCCCGCGTGCTTGTAAGTTGTTGTAGAACCATTTCACGCACCGCTGTCACGGCAGAGGTCGCGAGTTCGAGTCTTGCTTGCACTGAGGCCCTCAGGCCGAAGTGTCGTCCCCGCCATTCTTTCCAAACCACTTAGGAAGGATTGGTTCATACAGCTTCAACCCACAACTCAACCCACAAAAGCTACTGCACTGCTGCGTTCATGCCCACGGCGGCCGGAGCGCGCAGCGCTCTGAATCGCACCCGCCAAAAACGCATCGGGCGGTGCATCCCCACACGCCGACTGAAACCGTTGCCTCGGCCCCCTGCCTGAATATACCTTGACACGTATATGCTCTATGGAGTATACGAAGAGAATGGAATCTGTATTCGAAATCATTGCGGAGCCGAACCGCCGCGCGATTCTGAGCCTCCTGGTCTCTTCACAACAGTCCGTGGGAGAGATCGAGCGTCAACTTCGTATGCCGCAGCCGACCGTGTCAAAGCACCTGCGCGTGCTGCGAGAGGCCGGTTTCGTGGAATCCACGGTGGACGCACAGCGCCGTCTCTACCGGCTGAAACCTGAACCATTTCAGGAGGTCGATGCCTGGCTGGCTCCGTTCCGTCGGTTCTGGTCCGCTCACCTAGATGCTCTCGAACGCCACCTCGACCGCATGGATCAATCAACACCCACGAAAAGGAAGACAAGGAGAAGACGACGCGGCCCGAACCGCGAACGTGACAAGGGAGAAGCGAAATGAAAATCAAAGTGACCAGCGTATACGTGAACGACCAGGACAAGGCCCTGCGCTTCTATACGGAGGTACTGGGCTTTGCCAAGAAGACAGATTTCAGTCAGGGCCCATATCGCTGGCTGACCGTGGCCTCCCCCGAGGAGCCGGACGGCACTGAGCTGCAGCTGGCGCGGAACGACAACCCCGCGGCCAAAGCGTATCAGCAGGCGATGTTTCAACAGGGCCAGCCAGCGGCCATGTTCTTCACCGACGACGTCAAGGGCGACTACGAGCGCATCAAGGCCCGCGGCGCCGAGTTCACGATGCCGCCCACCGACGTGACCGGCTCGACCATTGCGATGCTGAACGACACCTGCGGCAACCTCATTCAGCTCACCCAGCTGGCACGCTATTCACGCTAAGGAGAAGAAGGTGACCGATCGCGAGCAGTACACACCGGGTCCCGCCAGCGGGGCGCAGATACGAAAGGACGGAGAGAAGTGGACGCTCATTCTCGTCAGAGAATCTGCGCCACTCGCCGGAAAAAGTCTGGCAGGCGCTTACCGACCCAGCGCATCTGCGCGAATGGGCGCCCTTTGACGCCGATGGGAGCCTAGGCACGGTTGGAGCCACGGTGAAGCTCACCACGGTGGGAGCGCCCACGCCGCGTGTCACCGAAACAAGAGTGACGCGAGCCGACGCTCCCAAGGCGCTTGAGTACAACTGGGGTGGCTTCGATATGCGGTGGGAACTCGAAGCCTTTGGTGGCGGCACGCGCCTGACGCTGTGGACCAACATCGGTCACCGCTTCATCGCCATGGGCGCTGCCGGGTGGCACATCTGTTTCGATGTTCTGGATCACCTTCTCAGCGGAACTCCCGATCGGCCGCATGGTTGGCCCCGACGCCATGAAGTTCGGCGGCTGGCAGCGGCTGAACGCGGAGTACGCCAAGCAGTTCGGCGTTGAAATCCTCAATTGGCCGCCTCAGGCGGCTCGAAACTCGTGAATCGAGGCGGATGACAGAGTGAATGACGTGGCATCGCCAATAAATGGACGGAGAAATGAATCATGAAAGAACCTACCAAGCGTTCGATTTTTCGCTGGATTCACATCGTTTTCAGCATTCCGATACTCGGTTACATTTATGATTCACCTTCGGACACTCCAAACTACGCCTCCACTGTTCGGTATGTCTTTCTTCCTGTTTTGCTCCTTTCGGGATTGTGGATGTGGAAAGGGCATGTCCTTCGACGACTTATTTCGGAGAATAAAACTACGCGCATGAAAACGGGACAAGAATTGGAGGCATAAGATCCAATGAATCCATCGGAACGTATTGACCAGCTTATAGAAGGACTCACAGACTGGCGTGGCAAAACGCTCGCCGGCATCCGCAAGATCATCCTTGCGGCCGACCCGGAGATAATCGAGGAATGGAAGTGGATGGGAAGCCCAGTGTGGTCTCACGACGGAATAATCGCGGTCGGCAACGCCCACAAGGATAAGGTGAAGCTAACCTTTGCCCACGGGGCGAGCCTCCCAGATCCTGACAAGCTCTTCAACGCGGGCCTCCAAGGCAACGCGTGGCGAGCGATCGATCTTTTCGAGGGCGACAAGATTAATGACCCTGCTCTAAAAAATCTCGTCCTTGCCGCCGTTGATTACAATCAGATCAAATTGAAGAGGAGAGCGCCTGCGGGTACTCGAGCGAAAGTACATAAAACTAAAAAGTGATGAAACGACAGCTTTTTCTCGCTAATCCTCTTTGCGGGGCTGCCTGACAATGGTGCTTGACGCTGCTGGATTGTCTTCACAGTCACGGACAAGAGTTCGGTCCGCCGAAGACCGCACCCGAGAACCATGGCAACCATGGCGCGGTTGGCGCGTACCAGCGCAGCGAGTTGATTGGTCAAAGGATCGGGCTGCTGCTAAGGAGTCTTGATTCTATTGAGAGCGGCCTTGTCAGCGGAGGTTTGGTTTCAAAGGAAGACCTCATATCTGCCATGGCGCGCGCAAAGCGCGACGGCCTGCCCCTTGCCACGGTATTGACGGAATCCGGGTTGATACCTCCACCTTTCCGTCCATGCATGGAGAAAACGTGGTGTTGAGGCTCTTGGACAAATCGAAGGGGCCTCCGCCGCTTCACGATCTCGGTTTTTCCAATGATAACCTGCTGATCTTAAGAAAAATGATCAGTGCCACGAAAGGGATCATCCTTGCCACCGGCCCTACCGGGAGCGGAAAAACAACGACCCTTTACTCCTGCATAAACACGCTTAGCACATCGAGATTGAACATCATGGCCGTCGAGGACCCGATCGAGTACGAGATGGAGGGGGTGGTTCAAAGCCAGGTGAACCTAACGAGCGGGGTCACGTTCGCCAGCGCACTCCGGTCCATTCTCCGCCAGGACCCCGATGTCGTCTATGTTGGCGAGATCAGGGATTCCGAAACCGCCGAGATTGCCGTGCGTGCCGCTCTGACCGGACACCTAGTTCTCAGCACGCTGCACACGAACAACGCGGTCGGTGCGATTACGAGGCTCCGTGACCTCGGTGTACCGCGAGACTTGCTGTCCTCGGTCCTGAACTGCTCGTTCGCCCAACGCCTGGCAAGAAAAACATGCCCGAGGTGCGTAGCGGATTACCAACCTGAGAAAGAATTGCTCGAGAAACTGAATCTCCCCTTGAACACGATATTTCGCAAAGGCGCGGGGTGTCATTTCTGCGGCAATACAGGATACCGGGGAAGGACGGGGATCTTCGAAATCCTGGTCATCGGCAAAGAAACGAGAGCGTTGATAGAAAGCGGAGCCTCGGAAGCCGAAATTATGGAAGTCGCACACGCCAAGGGTGCGAGGACCTTATTCGAAGATGGACTGCTAAGGATGGTGGAGGGTATTACCACCTACGAAGAGATTAAGAGGGTGACCGAGGAAGAATGAAAATTGTCATGGCCATCGCCTACTCCAGAAACCTTTCACTACTTCGATTGCTCTTGCCCTTGCAAGGACGAAATTACGCTACCTTGGCCTTCGCTTCGGCCAGCGTTAAGATCGTTTTGCACCCTTCTAACGACCGAACAATCTTGAGCGTCGGTGCCAATCCGTCCGCCGATTTGGTGTCCGGAACCGCGCGTTAATCCAACGTGGCAGGACCTCGCCGCGGATTGGTCTGCGCCTGCGCCGAATCAGAAGGCCGCGCCTACCCGACCGGAACCAGCGGAAGGCCGCGCAGAACAGAAGGCCAGAATCAAAAAGGAAGCCAAGGCAAAAGCAGATCCCTCACACTCGTCCACAACCCGGCCCGGTTCGGGATGACGACCGGAGGACGCGTCCGCCTCAGGGGGACTCCTGCTCCCCCGCCACGTCGTCATCCCGAGTGAGTCCGCCGCGGCGGACGACGAGGGATCCGCTGTTTCCTTTCGCCGTGTGCGAATGGCGGTGCGCGCCGTCTGCGTCCCGGATAGCTTTGCGGGAAGGGATCCGCTGTTTCTTTCCGCTCGCGCTTCCCTGCTTTCGCTTGCCTGGTTTCCGGCACCGCACCAATTGACACGCAAACGCGCCCACCAGGCGTATAATCGGACGAAATGGAAGTGACGATCAAAGTTCCCGACCAGTTGGCGGCTGAGGCTCGCGCGCACGGCGTGTCGCTCGAGGTCTATGTGCAGGAAATCCTCGCCCGGCAGGCGCTCGATGCCACAGGCGAACAGCGTCTTCAGTCGGTTCGCGCGGCCATCGACCGAATTTTCGAGTTGCGCAAAGGGAACAACCTCGCAGGCCTTCGAACCAAGGACCTCATCCGCGAAGGCCACAAGTACTGATGGCCGTTTTCGTTGTGGACGCCTCGGCGGCGTTGGCTTGGTGCTTTGAGGACGAAGCCAGCAGTTGGACCGACGGGCTTCTGGAGCGGCTGCGGCAGGGCGATCGAATCGTCGTCCCCGCGCACTGGCCCACTGAAATCGCAAACGGACTCCTGGTTGCTCTCCGTAGAAAGCGGATCAAGGCAGGTCAGCCCGCACTCTTTTGGGACCAGCTTGCGCGCTTGCCCATCGAGACGGAGCCGGCGCTCAACGTCGTGCAGGCAAAAGCAGCTCTGGCTCTCGGCGAAAAACACGGCCTCACGGTGTACGACGCGGCGTACTTGGAGTTGGCGCAGCGCCGCCAACTGCCTCTGGGAACTCTGGATGAGGACTTGCGCAAAGCGGCGCAAGTAGAGGGCGTAGCCCTACTTTAGAGGCATGGTTACGGCGGGCCGCTGCGCAAGGCGCTCGACTTCCTCCGGGAGTATCGAGGTACTCCGCATTTCGGAATCTGCGCGAGTGTCAAACGAGGATTGTTACGCATCTTTGTCGTCATCCCGCCTGCCCTGACGCAGGAAGGTAGCGAGTCCGCCGCGGCGGACGACGAGGGATCCGCTGTAACTCTTCCCTGCTCCGCGACCGCGGTACCTCTGGCGCCCTGTTTTCGTGCGAGAGTGAATAAAAATCGAACGCGGGGGTGCCTCAATAAGTTGCGATTAGAAAAAACTAGAGGGCTTTGTTTGCAACAACTTAAGTCGATTTCTAATCCATAGTAGTTGCGATTAGAAGTGCGGTGACTGGTGATTGGTGAAGAGTGATTGGTGGCGGGACGAAGTACATGCTGCGATAGGTGCTGCGCAAAGGTTGTGGGTCGCGGCAGCACCGCGACCCAACGCTTCCGTATTGGGCTAGGTACTGACGCGTCCCGCAGGACCGTCCGGGACACAAAAAACGTGCCGACGGCGCTGGGAACCAAGGTGGGCGCGAGGGACGGCTCGCGCATCGCTACCTTTCGCGCGGGTTCTGCAGTTTGCGCAGCCCGGCGCTCCCAGCCGGGATGCGTCGCGCGATCTCCCGCCGTTTGGGAGAACAGAAATCGAACGCGGGGCGCCAGTTTCTTGTTGCGGTTAGAAAATGTTTTCTCCTTTTGCGTCAGCGAGTTAAGACCGATTTCTAATCGCGACGGTGTTGCGGTTAGGTTCTGGAAGCTTGAGGCTGGTAGGGCCCAAAAACGCTGGAGTCGAATCATGGGGTCAGCTTTTTCGGTTGCACTGCTGTCGGATCCCCATTTCGTGGGTTCAAATTTCTCTTTCTTTAAGATGCTGATAATGGCGTTGTAGCCATCGACAACGGTGTGTCCCGCCGCTTTTGCTGCGGAGAGCACTCTTCCGGCATACGGGCTTAAGGTCGAGGTGTAGATATTCTTTGATTGGGGTGGAAGCCCCTCGTAGTATTCCAAGACTAATCCCATAAGTTCCGCCCGCTCGCCTAAGCTCAGTTTCTCATAGCGGTCCTTCGATTGGTACCAAACCGCTAGAAGGCTAATGGTTCCCAGACGGAGCAATTCGTCGACATGGATACCGAGGCTAGGGCGCGGTTCTCTCGAAGCCAAAACTCTGGAGAAATCTGTGTAGCGGATAAGGAGAGAGGTTGGTGACTTTGCGAGGAGGGCGGTCTCGACCATCTTGCGGAGCGCGGTCTTTCCGCCGCCCGGCATTCCGAAAATGAGGTGCGTCGTCGGCTTCATGGACTGGCGCGGGGTTCCCAAGTTTCCAAGAATATCTTCATAAAAGGGCGGCTGGATGAACCATTCCACCAGGTCGCGCTCTTCGTCTTCCGCCCGCCATGCGGAGAAGGGGTGTTTTTCGAAACCGTGGGCCTTTAGAAGATCGGAAAGAGCCATTGGGGTGCCCCTATAAACAAATATTCTGAAGCGTTCACTGGATATTGCCGAGGGACAGTAAATCACACATACTGATACCCAGCTAGCTAATTAGCACAGCATAGACAGACTGCAAGTGTGCGTCTCTGCGAGGATGCCCCGGGTTTAGTTGAAACTTGAGAACAGGAAGCAGCGGCTCTCGCCCGAACTCGGTTAGAGTTCGGGTTGCGAATCCCTTTTAAAGGAGAGAGCCGCCGTGAGAAAGAATTACCAGAGGAAAGAGCACAAGTCCAATCACAAGTTCGAGGTCGTGCGAGGGCAAGAGTTGCTGGTGCGGGTGCCGTTGCCGATAGCCGAGGTGTGGGCCGAGATGCAAGCGCAGGTAGAAGAGCTGACCGGGCAAGCCGGGCTGCAGATCCTGCGCGCCATCCTGGAAAACGAAGTCACGCATCGCGTGGGGCCTCCGCATCGGCCCCATCCCACTGCCGGCTGTGTGCGCTGGGGGAAGCAACCGGGTTACGTGGTCTTCGGTGGACAGAAGATCCCGTTGGAACGGCCACGGGTACGAACGCGGGAAGGCCAGGAAGTGGAGTTGGAGAGCTACGGTCAGTTGCAGCAAGACGGGAAACTGCAACGGGCCGTGCAGGAGCGCATGGTGGCCGGACTGTCCACGCGGAACTATCGGCGAGCGGTGGAGAGTGTTGTGGAAGGCTACGGGATCGAGAAGAGCAGCGTGAGCCGGCAGTTCGTAGAGGCCAGCAGCAATCAGTTGCGGGTGCTGTGCGAACGGCGCCTAGAAGATCTCCATCTCGTGGTCCTGATGATCGACGGCATTCACTTGGGCGGCCAGGTGCTGGTGGTGGCCCTGGGGATCGCGGAAGGCGGTGAAAAGCACGTTTTGGGAGTGTGGCAAGGAGCTACGGAGAACACCACGGTGGTCCAAGGGTTGCTGGAAGATCTGGTGGACCGAGGACTGGACTTGCAGCGGCGGTATCTGGTGGTGATCGATGGATCGAAAGCGCTGCGAGCCGGTGTGGAACGTGTTTTCGGTGAGCAAGTGGAAGTGCAGCGTTGCCAGATTCACAAGCGACGGAATGTGAAGGAGTACCTGCCCAAGAACTGCCAGAAAGACTTCGATCGGCGGATGCGCAATGCGTACGCGATGAACAACTACGCGGAGGCCCAAGAGGCGTTGCAGAAAATCTTCCGGCAACTGGAACGGATCAATCCCAGCGCTGCCCGGAGCTTGGAGGAAGGGCTGGAAGAAACGCTGACGGTGCATCGCTTGGGTGTAGGAGCGGTGTTGCGCCGGAAACTGGCCACCACCAACCCGATCGAATCGTGCTTGTCGACGGTGCAGCGGGTGGCGCGAAACGTGAAGCGTTGGCGCGAAGGAGATCAGTCCCTACGCTGGACAGCCACAGGGCTACTGGAAGCAGAAAAGAAGTTCCGACGCATCAAAGGCTATCAAGAAATCCTGTTGCTGAAGGAACGCCTGAATCCGTCGCGCATTCAGCAGAAGGAGGTACGCAAAGTAGAAGTCGCTTGAACTTGGTTCGAGGTAGCCTTACAGTGCCGAACATCGAGAGTCGCTGCAATCAACTAAAACTCGGACATCCTCCGTCTCTGCTCGCGAGCCGCTTTGTAATGTTGAGATAGAGAATGGAGTCGGCGAAGGATGGCGTGGCGGATCCCGCGGAGGCAAGTGACGGTTTGGGGGAGCGCAAACACGGCGGAGGTGGCTGCGGGCTACTCTGGGACGAGGGACTTGATTTTCTGGATGACGAGGTCAATGCCGACTTCGTTGTGGGCGCCTTCGGGGAGGATGACGTCGGCGAAGCGTTTGGAAGGCTCGACGAACTCGAGGTGCATGGGGCGGACGGTGGCCATGTACTGCTCGACCACCTGCTCCATGGTGCGGCCGCGCTTTTTGATGTCGCGCTTCAGGCGGCGGATGAACCGCAGATCGGAGTCGGTGTCCACGAAGACCTTGATGTCCATCAATTCGCGCAGCGCGGCATTTTCGAAAATCAAAATGCCGTCAATGATGATGGCCGGGCGCGGCTCGATGCGCACCACTTCCGCCAGGCGGCGGTGCGTGGCGAAGTCGTACGTGGGGCGGTCAATGGCTTCCCCGGCGCGCAATTGGCGGACGTGCTCGACCAGCAGCGGCGTATCAATGGCATTGGGATGGTCGTAATTGAGCTGGGTGCGCTCGTCGAGCGAAAGCTCGGGATGGTCCTTGTAATACGCGTCGTGCGGGAGAACGATGGCGTTTTCCTCGGAGAGCGCTTCGACAATTTTGCGGGTGATCGTGGTCTTGCCCGATCCCGTCCCGCCGCAGATGCCGATGATCAGGGGAGGCTTGGCGAGGTGTCGAATTGGCTTTTTCTCCTTCGCGCGGACGGCGCTGGGAAGGCGGGTCTGAGACCCGCCCCTACGCGCTTGCTTAGCGCGCTTTCTTTTTGGCGCGCTTCTCCTCGATGACGGCCTGCGCCGCGGCCAGCCGCGCGATGGGCACGCGGAAGGGCGAGGCGCTGACGTAGTTCATGCCCACCGCGTGGCAGAACTTGACGCTCGGCGCGTCGCCGCCATGCTCGCCGCAGATGCCGACCTTCAGCTTCGGCCGCGTGTGGCGCCCGCGCTCGATGGCCCACTTGATCAGCATGCCGACGCCTTCGACGTCGAGCGTCTGGAACGGGTCGGCCTTGAAGATGGCGGCCTTGTGCTCGTCCACGTACTCGGGCAGGAAGCGGCCGGCATCGTCGCGCGAGAGGCCCATGGTGGTCTGCGTCAGGTCGTTGGTGCCGAAGGAGAAAAACTCGGCGACTTCGGCGATCTGGTCGGCGAGCAGCGCGGCGCGAGGAAGCTCGATCATGGTGCCGACGAGATATTCAAGCTTTACTTTCGATTCAGCAATGATCTCGTCCGCCACACGGCGCGTGGCTTGGTCGAGAATCTGGAGCTCCTTTCGATCGAGCGTGAGGGGATGCATGATCTCAGGTAAAACTTTAACGCCGCGCTTCTGGCAATCGATGGCCGCTTCGATGATCGCGCGCACCTGCATCTCCAGAATTTCCGGATACGTGATCGAAAGACGGCAGCCGCGATGGCCGAGCATGGGATTGGCTTCGTGGAACTGCTCGACGCGCCGCGCGACGGCTTCGACGGAGATGCCGATCTTGCGCGCCAGCTCCGCCTGCTTCGCCGGATCGTGCGGGACGAATTCGTGCAGCGGCGGATCGATCAGGCGGATGGTGACCGGCAGGCCGTGCATGGCCTCGAAGATGCCGATGAAGTCGCGGCGCTGGAACGGGAGCAGCTTGGCGAGCGCCTTGCGCCGTGCGTCGGGTGAATCGGCCAGGATCATTTCCTGGATGGCTTCCTGGCGCTCGATGCTTTTTTCGGGATGCTCGAAATCCTTGAAGAACATGTGCTCGGTGCGGCACAGGCCGATGCCCTCCGCGCCCATTTCGCGGGCCAGGCGAGAGTCGTGCGGCGTGTCCGCGTTGGTGCGCACGCCGAGCCTGCGCACTTTGTCGGCCCATTTCATCAGGGTTTCGTAGGCTTTGGGAGGTTCGGGGCGCTGCAGCTCGATCTGGCCGGTGTAGACGGTGCCGTCGCCGCCGTCGAGAGTGATCCAGTCGCCTTCGCGGACCACGCGGCCGTCCACGCTCATTTTCTTGGTTTCGGAATCGATATCAATTTTCTCCGCGCCGACGATGCAGCATTTTCCCCAGCCGCGCGCGACCACGGCGGCGTGGCTGGTCTTGCCGCCCGTGGCCGTGAGAATTCCCTGCGCCACGTACATGCCGCCGACGTCTTCGGGGCTGGTTTCGCGGCGCACGAGAATCACTTTTTCGCCGCGCGCGGCCCACTTCTCCGCTTCCTCGGCGGTGAATACGGCCTTGCCGACCGCCGCGCCGGGGACCGCGTTGATGCCGGTGGCGAATCTGCGGCCGGTGAGCTCGTTGCGCGGGAGCTTCGGATCGAGGACGGGATAGAAAAGCCGTTCGATGTCTTCGGAGCTGATTCGTTCGATGGCCTCTTCCGCGTTGATGAGTTTTTCGTTGGCCATGTCCACGGCCATGCGGAACGCGGCGGCGGCGGTGCGCTTTCCGGTGCGCGTTTGCAGCATGTAGAGCTTGCCGCTTTCGACGGTGAACTCCATGTCCTGCATGTCGCGATAGTGCTTTTCCAGGCGCTGGCGGACGACTTCAAGTTGCTTGTAAACTTTGGGCATCGTCTTGGCGAGTTCCTTCAAGTGCATGGGCGTGCGGATTCCGGCGACGACGTCTTCGCCCTGCGCGTTGAGGAGGAAATCGCCGAAGAAAGTCTTCTCGCCGGTGGAGGGATCGCGCGTGAAGCAGACGCCGGTGCCGGATTCTTCGCCGGTGTTGCCGAACACCATCTGGACGACGTTGACGGCGGTGCCGAGCAGGCCGGTGATTTTCTCGACGCGGCGGTACGTGACCGCTTTTTCGCCCATCCAGGACTCGAAGACGGCGCCGATGGCGCCCCAGAGCTGCTCGACGGGATCTTCCGGAAAGTCGCCGCCCGTCTTTTCCTTGAAGTAGGCCTTGTATTCGCGCACGAGCTGGCGCCAGCCTTCCGCGGTGACTTGCGTATCGTCTTTCACGCCTAAAGAATTCTTCATGGCGCGCAGCCGGGCTTCGAGATCTTCCTTGGGCAGGCCGATCACGACGCTCGAATACATTTGCACGAAACGGCGGTAGGCGTCGTAGGCGAAGCGGTCGTTCTTCGTGGCGTGCGCGAGGCCTTCGACGGATTTGTCGTTCAGCCCCAGATTGAGGATCGTTTCCATCATTCCGGGCATCGATCGCGCCGAGCCGGAGCGCACGCTGACGAGCAGCGGGTCCTTGGCGTCGCCGAGCTTCTTGCCGGTGAGCTTTTCCAACCGCGCGAGGTGCTTGCTCACCTCCGCCTTCAATTCCTTGGGATATTTCCGGCCGTGCTTGAAGAAGTAGTCGCAGGCTTCGGTGGTGATGGTGAAGCCGGCGGGCACCGGCAACCCGATGCGAGTCATTTCGGCAAGGCCCGCGCCTTTGCCGCCGAGCAGGTCTTTCATGTCGCCCGTGCCGTCTGCTTTTCCCGCGCCAAAGAAATAAACGTATTTCATTTCGCTCCTCTAGAATTTATTTAGGTCCAGCCATATTCAACTGCTAAGAATTCGTCGGCGCGCCAACAGCTAAAGTGGCGCATTAATTTCCGCGGCACCTGGTTTTGGCGGACCGCTGGGACTTCTAGTATAACTTTATATGTGGGCTTCGTGCTTCCTGTCGGCGAGCCAACAATTCAAGCAATGCTTCACAAGCAATGCTTCGCGACCGGAATGCTTGCGTTCCAGTGCTCCTTACGCCTTCGCCGCGCGGACAGGGTCTCTTGAGTCCTCTCCCCCCAATTCTGAGAAATCGGCAATCGTGGAGAACTCCTTGAGCAAGCCGCCGAGCAGGGCGATGCGGTTGCGGCGAGTTCCCTCCTCTTCCGCCATCACGAGAACTTTGTCGAAGAAAAGATCCACCGCCGGACGGAGTTCGGAGATCTTCTCGAGCGCTTCGCGATACTTGCGTCCTTTCTTCTTCTTCAGGGCCTCTTCGGCGATTTTCTGAGAGGCGGCGTAGAGTTCGCGTTCGGCGGGCTCGCGGAGAAGTTCGGGCTTCACAGCGGCTTGGCCCTTGTCGCCGGCCCCCGCAGATTTCTCCAGGATATTGCGAATGCGCTTGAAGCTGGCGGCCAGCGGGGCGAAATCCTTCGTATGCCGAATGGCCTTGAGCGCGGCGACGCGTTCGACGGCATCCATCAAATCGTCCGCTCCGGCGGCAAAAGCGGCGTTGATCTCGTCGTAGGCAAAGGCGCGGCGCTCGCGCAGGATGTAGCGGGCGCGCTCGAGAAGAAAATCGAGCACCTGTTTTTGAACTTCTTCCGAAGCGGCGATCTTCGGGGGATGCTCGTGGAGCGATTTTGCGGCAGCGGAAACGGCCGCCGAGAGAGAGAGCGGAAGCCGCTTCTCCAGAATAATCTGCACAATGCCGAGCGCGGCACGCCGCAAAGCGAAGGGGTCGCTCGATCCCGTGGGAATCGCTCCGACGGCAAAACAGGCGATCAGCGAATCGAGCTTATCGGCGAGCGCGACCGCGCAACCGGTCAGGTTTCTGGGCGGTGGATCATCGAGGCCGACCGGCTTGTATTGATCGTAGACGGCCCAGGCGATCTCCTCCGGTTCGCCCTGCGCGCGCGCATACAGGCCGCCGACGATTCCTTGAAGCTCGGTGAATTCGCGGACCATTTCCGTCACCAGGTCGCACTTGGCGAGTTCGGCGGCGCGGTCCGAGCCGGCAACATCGGCCTGAGCGACGCCTCCCGAAAACCACTGTTCGGCGAGCCAGCGGGCGAGCGAGCGCATGCGCTCCACTTTGTCGTGATAGCTTCCCAGGCGGCGCTCGTACGTCACGGCAGAGAGTTTGGGAAGGTATTCGGCGAGTTTGTGTTTCTGGTCGGTCTGCCAAAAGAATTGCGCGTCCGCAAAGCGGGCGCGCAGGACGCGTTCGTGGCCGGCGCGGACCAAACCTTTGGAATCATGGGGAAGATTAATGACCGCCAGGAAATGCGGAGCGAGCGCACCATTCCGGGATTCGAGGGCGAAGTATTTCTGATGGTCGCGCATCACCGTGATCAGGATCTCGTCCGGCAAAGAAAGGAACGCCGGATCAAAATCACCGAGGATCACGGTGGGGTACTCGTTCAAGTAAGTCACGAGGTCCAGCAGACCGGAGTCTGCATGGGCATGAAATCCTTTGCGCGCTGCGAGCGGCTTCATCTCCGCTTCAATCTTTTTGCGCCGCACTTCGGGGCGCGCCAATATAAAGTTCTTCTTTAACTTCGCTTCGTAATCCTGAGGGCCCGCCAACGGAATATTTCGCTTTCCTAAGAAGCGGTGGCCTTGGGTGCGATTCCCGGAGCGCACACCTGCGAAGGAGAATGGGATTGGTTTCCCGTCGAGCAGAGCAACGATCCAACGAATCGGGCGAATAAAGCGGGGACCGTGCGCGCCGGTCCAATACATGGAGCGCGGCCAGGCGATTTCGAGGATCGCCTGCGGCAAGACTTCCGCGAGAATCTGCGCGGCGGGCTTGCTAAGGACAACTTGCTTGACGGAAACGACCTCGCCCTTCGGAGTGTTTACAAGAGTGAGCTTCGAAACAGCGACTCCTTGCTTTTCGGCGAAGCTCATCGCGGCGCGCGTCGGCTCGCCGACATTGTCGTAGGCGATGGACTTGGGCGGGCCGGTGATTTCGCGCGTCACATCTTCCTGTTTGAGACGCACGCCGCGCGCGATGGCAACCAAACGGCGCGGCGCGCCAAACGACTCGATCGAATTTGCGACCGAATTCTCAGCGATCAATCCATTGGTCGAAAAATATTTCTCCAGTATCGCTTTAAGTTCCTGCGCGGCCTTCGCGATCATCCCGGCGGGAATTTCTTCGCAACCGATTTCGAAAAGGAAGTCACCGGTTGATTTCGAGTTGCCCGCCTTCGCTTGTGATTTCATGCGTCCGCTCCCGCAGCAGCTTGCGACGCAGCCGCGCGCTGCTCGAGCCAAGCGCGGGCGACCTGGATGGCGAGTTTGCGAACGCGGGCAATCAGGGCGGCGCGCTCCGTGACGGAAATAGCGCCACGAGCATCCAGCAAGTTGAACAAGTGCGAGCATTTCAGGCAAAGATCATAGGCCTGCAAGACGGGGAAACGCTGCTTCCCTTCTCCTTTGAGCGCGGCATAGGCCGCGAGCAAGCGCGCAGCTTCGGCTTCATTCAAATCGAATTGCTTGCGGGTCGAGGCTGCGTCGGCATGATCGAAGCTGTAAGCGGAGAATTGCTGCTCTTCGGCGAAGCGTACCTGGCGATACGTCATCGTTTCCGACCAGCGCACGTCGAACACATTGTCCACACCTTGGAGATAGGCGGCGATGCGATCGAAGCCGTAGGTCAACTCGACCGACACGGGATCGAGGTCCACGCCGCCGCATTGCTGAAAGTAGGTGAACTGCGTGATCTCGAGGCCATCGAGCATTACCTGCCATCCGATTCCCCAAGCGCCCAAGGTGGGCGATTCCCAATTGTCTTCTTCGAACTTGATGTCGTGTTCCTTGAGGTTGATGCCGACGGCGGAAAGGCTGTCTAGGTACAGATTCTGAATATCCGAAGGTGAGGGTTTAAGTATCACTTGAAGCTGCGTGTGCTTATAAAGGCGATTGGGATTTTCACCATAGCGCCCGTCGGTGGGGCGGCGGCTGGGTTGCGCGTAGACAACACGATACGGCTCGGAGCCGAGGACGCGCAAAAAGGTTTCCGGGTGCATGGTGCCGGCGCCGACTTCAATGTCGTAAGGCTGCTGCAAAACACAATCGCGGCGCACCCAGTATTCTTCAAGTTTTAGTAGAAGATCCTGGAACGTGAGGCCCTTCCCTTTCGCGCCGTGCAGATTCTGTGCCGGACGTCCAGATGCGTTCTTCATGCGGGCGACTCCAAAAGTTCCCGCGCGGAGAGCTTGCGGTCGATCTGATGTTCAATCACGTCGAGCATGAGATCTGTCAATTCGCGCGCGGCGCGCGGCGGAACTGAATTCTCCTCGATGCGGTCGAGCCGCTCGGAGAGCATCTTGCGTGCCGCCGCGAGCGCGGCGGGAGAAATCACACGCATGCCGGGCTTGCGGCATTTGCCGCAAGCGAGCGCCGATGCACTGGGAGCGAAGTATGCCGGCTCGCCAGGCGGATCCTTGTAGAGCGCCTTGCGGCAGCGGCCGCAGACGTCGAGTGGGGGAAGCCATCCGCCGAGCTTGACGGTCCAAAGCGCGAAGTAAGCGAGGGGCAGTTCCGGCTTGAGGGTGCGCTTCACGGCCTGCGACGCCAGGAGAAGCAGACGGAAATTGGCATCGGAAGCTTCGCGGTCGGGCAAGGATGCTTCGGTAATCTCCGAGAACAGAGCAAGCGCCACGCTGGAAGCATAGTCGCGAAAGGCATCGAGAAAAGACTCGATCATTTCGCACTGGTTGATGCGGACGAGTTCGCGCGTCTCGCGCTCGAAGAACCAGATGCGAATGTGCGAGAGCCGTTCGAGCGCGGAGCCGAAGCGGCTCTTGGGGCGCCGCGCACCGCGAGCCACTCCGCGCATGCGTCCCATGTTGCGCGAGAAAAAACTGACGAGGCGGTCGGCTTCGCCCATTGGGTAGCATTGCAGAATGATGGCCTCGGATTCGTGGAGTGGCATCAGCGTGTCGGCGCGCCGACGAGTGAGCGGCCCGTGAAGAGTGTGCGATTCAGCGATTCTTTGGCGATCGCAGGCCGTGCAAGCGGTACGCATTCAAACAAATTTTTGTATCACAGCGATTGACGGCGCGCAATTGCTAAACGCGATGCAGAGCGATAAGCCACTTGAAAATCGCAGCGGCTCGGCTACAGTGTTGCGGAAATGCGCGCAGGACGAGAACTCGCGGGAGTGGATGTGGTGGGCGTGGGAATCAACGCGACCGACACGATCCTTCGCTTGCCGCATTTGCCGACGCTCGATTCGAAAATCGAGATGCTTTCGGCCGAGGTGAAGCCCGGGGGACAAGTGGCCAGCGCGATGGTGGCTTGCCGGCGATGGGGATTGAAGGCGCGGTACGCCGGGAAGATCGGAGATGACGACGCCGGAAAATTTCAAGTGGCGGAGATGATGCGGGAAGGAGTCGAGGCCCACTGGATCACCGCGGCGGGATGCGCGAGCCAGATCGCCTATATATTAGTTGATGAGGCGTCGGGAGAGCGGACGGTTCTGTGGAAGCGCGATCCGAAGATTGCGCTTCGTCCCGCGGATGTGAAGCGCGAGTGGATTGCAGGCGCGCGGGCTCTGCTCGTCGATGGGCATGATACCGAGGCTGCGACACAAGCGGCGCGATGGGCGCGCGAAGAAAAAATTCCCGTCGTGGGCGATTTCGATAATCGCTATCCGGGAGTTGAAGGGTTACTTGAATACGTGGACTTCCCGGTCACGTCCAGAGACTTCCCTGAACGCCTGACGGGAGAAGAGAGTCTGTTGCGTTCCCTTCCGCAACTCCATGCCAAGTTCGGATTTCGAATGACCTGCGCGACGATTGGACGGTTGGGCGCAATCGCTTGGGACGGTGAACGCTTCATCCTCTGCCCTGGATACCGAGTGAAGCCAATCGATACGACAGGGGCAGGCGATATTTTTCACGGAGCGTTTCTTTACGGGTTGCTGCGCGGATGGCGCGCCGAGGCGCTGCTGGATTTTAGTTGCGCCGCGGCTGCACTGAATTGCGAGGCGCTCGGGGCGCGCGGGGGGATTGCCTCCTTGGAGCAGATTGAAAATTTGCGGCGGGGCGGCGAGAGGTCTGAGCTGGCGTACACGAATGCAGAGCTGCGCGCCGCTGAGCGCGGGGCGAAAGGCGCGACAGTTCGCGGACGTCCGGCATCAAAACAGAAGCGCGGTGCAAAACAAAAGAGCCGCGTGGAGAAGCGCAAGTGATCCCGCTCAAGGACATGACGCCGCGGCGATCGGTGCCGATCGTCACGATCCTGCTGATCATCGCGAACGCCGTCATTTTTTTCTACCAGGTTTCGCTGCCTCCGCGGGCGGCCGAGGCATTCGTCATGTCGTATGGCATGGTGCCGGCAAAGATTCAATACGCGCTGGCGGGAACGCACCACGTGACGCTGCAAGAGGGTTTCGAGACTTTATTTACATGCATGTTCCTGCATGGCGGATGGATGCACATCATCGGGAACATGTGGTTCCTTTGGATTTTCGGCGGAAACGTAGAGGACCGGCTGGGGTCGCCTTTCTATGCGCTCTTCTACGTGATTTGCGGGATTGGATCGAGCGTCGCAGAACTCGCGTTCACTTGGGGATCGCATATACCTTCAATTGGAGCGAGCGGGGCAATTTCCGGAGTGCTGGGAGCTTACATTGTGTTCTTCCCTACCTCGCGGATTCTGACGCTGGTTCCGCTGTTCATCATTTGGTTCCTAGCGAGGATACCGGCGATTATTGTTATCGGCCTGTGGTTCTTGGTTCAGTTCTTGAGCGGACTTGGATCGCTGAATACAACCAATCCCGCTGCGAGCGGCGGGGTCGCTTGGTGGGCGCACGTCGGCGGATTCTTGATTGGGATGGCGATTGCGCAGGCGGTGAAATCTGCCACGCCTAGGGCAAGCTACGAATCGTGGTGAAGCGTCGACAAGCCGACAATTCGTGTATTAGTTGAAGAGCTTAAGAGTGCGCGGTTAAAACTGAAAGTACAGCATGAACTGTCTTCCTAATGAACTTGGTGCTGCTCAGAAGTGCCTCAAAGAGACAAAGCTAAGTTCGGCTGGCTCTGGGTCAACTGAACCTGGAACTGAGAATAATTAGAACCACTCCAGTTCTTCGAGACGAAATTCTTCCAGAGAGAGATGAGCGGTTTTTTGACTGGCCGCCCACTGCACTGAACCTGTACTTGCGTCCAGTTGTTTCAAGTGCGTCCTTCCGAGGATACTTAAAGTAATACTTAAAGTGCATTTCTTGATGCTCATCTGCGGAGGCTGGACGTGCGTCGCGTTTCTTTAATGTTGGCACTGCTGATTGTGGTGGGCGAATGCAATTGCTGCGGGACGAGCGGTGGCTCGTCTGGCACGAATCCGCCGCCCACGATCACGGTAAGCATTGCGCCGACTAGCGCCAATGTGCGCGCGGGCCAGCAGCAAACCTTCACGCCGACGGTGACGGGGACATCCAATACCTCTGTGACGTGGGAAGTAAACGGCGTGGCGGGCGGGAGTTCGGCCACGGGGACAATCAGCATCAGCGGTGTCTATACGGCGCCGGGCAGCGTGCCCAGCACGAATACGGTTTCCGTGGAGGCCGTGAGCGCAGCGGATTCTTCGGCGCAAGGGACGAGCAACGTCACCATCTGGAATCCAACTCCCGTTCTTACAAGCGTTAGCCCCATGACGCTGGGGACGGGTGCGTTCACGATCACAGTGAACGGCAGTAATTTCGTTAACGGCGCGCAGGTCTACTTTGGGAGCTCCGCGCTGACGACAACCTTGGTTTCCTCGGCGCAGCTTTCCGCCACCGGTTCGGAATCGACGGCGGGGACATACGCGGTATATGTAACCAATCCTGATCCGGGGAGCAGTTCTTCGTCTGCGATCAACTTGCAAGTGGGATCCGGCGGCGGCACGGCCGGGACCTGCGGTGGAATCAATCTGGGGCAAGGTGCGAGCTTGAACGGGTTCGTGCCCTTCCCTGCAAGCAGCCTGTGGAACACAAATATTGCGAATGCCGCCGTGGATCCAAATTCTTCCGCGCTGATCAACTTTATCGGACCGAGCATCGGGCTGCATCCGGACTTCGGATCGGGCCTGTATAACAATCAGAGCATAGGAATTCCTTACATCGTGGTCGGGTCCGGCCAGAGTCTCGTCACCATTAATTTCACGGCGTACGGCAGCGAGAGCGACCCGGGACCGATGCCCGTTCCTGCGAACGCTCCTATCGAAGGCTACCCGAATCCGGGGAGCGGGGACCGGCACGTCCTGGTGCTCGACAACAACAACTGCTGGTTGTACGAGCTGTACAGTTCGTACCCGCAAACAGACGGAAGTTGGAACGCAGGTTCCGCGGCAGTGTGGGACATGTTGAATGGCGAGCAGCGGCCTTGGACCTGGACGTCTGCCGATGCCGCGGGACTTTCCATTTTTGCAGGGCTGGTGCGGTACGACGAAGTCGCAAGCGGAGCGATCAACCATGCGGTGCGGTTTACGCTGCAATCAAGCCGCGACGCGTTTGTACCGCCGGCATCGCATTCGGCGGCCAATTCCACGGACGCAAATGCCGCGCCGATGGGCATGAGGCTGCGGCTGAAGTCCAGCTTCGACATTTCGGGATACTCGGCAACCAATCAGGTGATTCTGAAGGCGCTGCAGCAATACGGGATGATTATGGCGGACAACGGTTCGTCCATGTACATCAGCGGGTACCCGGACGACCGCTGGGACAACGACGACCTGCACAACTTGGGCAACGTCACGGCGTCCGACTTCGAAGTGGTTTTAATGAACCCCATCTACACCTCTACCAATTACCCTCAGGGAGCGAATCCGACGATCAACAGCTTCACCGCGAGCCCGTCCACGGCCTCGGCGGGCACGCAAGTGACGCTGAGCTGGAACGTGAGCGGTGCGTCCTATTTGATTGTCTCGCCGGACGTCGGCGCGATCCGGGGAACCAGCGTGACAGTGAACCCGACGCAGACGACGACGTATACGCTCTCCGCAACGAACCAATACGGGCGAACGACAGCTACGACGACCGTCACGGTTCAATAGCCTCTTACAGGAATACTTCTGGCTTGTAGTTCTCTTAGAATCTGCATGAAGGGTCGGTCTGCCGACAGTTCATGCTGCAATTGAGATTGGCGCCTCAATACAGAACTTAAAGTAAAGGGTTAATTGGAGGGCGAAAAGTGACGTTTTGCGTCAGTGCTGATGAAACTTCAAGCCTGGCCCGAGAATGGCGATGAATGCGAGTGAGATTGCGAGCGTGACGCCAACGATTGCGTTGGATTGCTCGAAAACTCTCGCTCGCGCGGCCTATTAATGTAGAACTTTAACTCATGCCCGACTCAACCTCGCGCGACAGCATTTGCGAGGAAGTCGCCGATCTCCCGGGTGCCCATCGAGCCGCCGAGTTCCGCGGGAGTCTTGCCTTCGCGCAAAGCCAAACGAACCGCGTCTCCGATTGCCTTGGCCTCCGCGGTCCAGCCGAGATGGGCGCACATCATTCCGGCCGAGAGTACGGCGCCCATGGGATTCGCAATGTTCTTCCCGGCAATATTGGGTGCGGAGCCGTGGACCGGCTCGAACAGGGACACTTGGCCTGGATGGATATTCCCCGAGGGGGCCAAGCCAAGCCCTCCGGCTAGCTGCGCTCCCACGTCGCTGGCAATATCTCCGAACAGGTTGGTTGTGACGATCACTTGAAACTGCGAGGGGTCGCGAACCATCTGCATCAGCAAGTTGTCGATGTACATGTGCGAGGCGTCGATCTGGGGATACTCGGCGCGGACTTCCTTGAAGACGCGCTGCCAGAGGTCGTGCGCAAAGGTAAGGGCATTCGATTTGTCGCTCATGCAGACGCGAGTGCGCCCGGTGCGCCGGGCGAAATCGAAGGCGTAACGGATGATCCGCTCCACACCCTTGCGCGTGTTGACGTCTTCCTGGGTGGCGATTTCGTCGGGAGTTCCCTTCTTGAAAAAGCCTCCCATGCCGACATAGAGGCCTTCGGTGTTCTCGCGGAAAACGACAAAATTGATGTCCTGCTCGGTGCGGTCGCGAAGCGGCGTGAACCGCCGGTCGAACAGCACGCAGGGTCGCGCGTTCACGTAGAGATCGAGCTTGAAGCGCAGGCCGAGCAGAATGTCGGCGGCGTGAATATTGGATGGGACGCGCGGATCGCCCATCGCACCCAGCAGAATCGCGTCAAAATCGCGATGAAACATCTCGACGGCGTCCGCAGGCAGAGTTGTGCCGTCGCGGAGATACCGGTCGGCGCCCCAGTCGAACTCCTTAAGCCGGAGTTCCCGGCCGCCAGCAGTCGCAGCGGCTCGCAGGACCTTTACAGCCTGGGGGATGACTTCCTGGCCGATGCCGTCTCCCGGAATGACGGCGATGCGTTTGGCGGAGGAGGAAGCGGCAGTTTCTGGCATGCGAACGAGAAAGCTAGCATTCGCGGTCGGCGAGTGTCAAATGGTCAGAATCGGCCTTTCAAAATGGCGAACCAAAATAATGGAATCGACGAAGAAGATTGGCCGGAAGAAGAATCAACAAAGGCCATGATCACGCGAGCGCAGGCATGGCACGAGAGGGATTGACGGAGACGAGAACAGCGGGGAAGATATAAGAGAAACCTGATTGAACGACAACCGGCGGCGGCCCGAACAAAGCGCTCTCGAGGAATGAATTGAAGACTCGGCTATCGCTAGCCGCGATTCCGTTTATTTGTTGCGCATGCGCGTTTGCGCCAAGTCTACGCGCACAAACTTCCGCGCAGCCACCATCGGCACAACCCGGGACGATTATCTGCCCTGCCAATCTCACTGCCCCGCCGTTGTCCGAGCCGCTCGCAGCCGCCCAGGCGCTTTTCCGCGCCGGGAAGTTCGATGAGGCGATCGCGGCATACACAGCAATCGTCGGGGCCGGCGGCGCGGAGGGAGCGAGCGCATACGCGGGTCTGGCACGGGTCTATCTGAAGCAGAAGAATCCGGCGGCAGCTCTCGACGCGGCGAACAAGGGGATAGCGCTGACGCCCGGGAAGGCGCCCGCGATCGTGGCGCTCGGCGAGGTGTATTTCCGGCTGGGCCGATTATCTGAGGCGGAGCAATCGTTCTTGGCCCCCATTCGAGCGTGCACACCCGACGCACGGGCGCACCTGGGCATGTCGCGACTCGCGCGAGCCACTTCGAATTACAAGCGCGCCAAGGAAGAGATCGACCGGGCGCACGCGCTCGATCCCACTGATCCGGAGATTCAGCGGTTGTGGTCTGCATCGCTCGCCAGGGACGAACACATCAAATTCCTGAGGGACTACCTCTCGCGCAAGACGAATGACGATGACGACGCGAGATCGGGAATGGAGCAATTGCTGGCCGTTCTCGAGGACCAGTCGGACAATCCCCACCGGTCCTGCCGTCTGGCGGCGAGGGTTACTGCGACGGAAACGAAACTTATCCCTCTGATGGTAGATGCATACCGGATGCGGGCATACGGCCTCGAGGTGAAACTGAACGGCGTGAGTGCGCATCTTCTGCTGGACACGGGCGCGAGCGGAATCCTGATAGACCGCAAGATCGCGGAAAAAGCAGGGATCAAGCCCGTGGTCCAAACCAGCATCAAAGGACTGGGCGACAAAGGGCCGCTAGGTGGATTCATGGGGACGGTGGATTCGATCAAAATTGGAGACTTGGAATTTCAGGGCTGCTACGCGGATGTCGCGGACCGCAGGTCGGTGGCGGAAACGGACGGCTTGATCGGGGCCGATGTTTTTTCTCATTTCCTGATCGACCTCAATTTTCCGGACTCGAAATTCAAGCTAAGCGAGCTGCCGGCGATTCCTGATGAGCCGGCCACAGAAACCTCGCTCGAATCACATCCCGCGAGCACGGTCCATCTCCACGACCGCTATATCGCGCCCGAAATGCGCGATTACTCGCCGGTGCTCAAGTTCGGGACCCATTTGATGATTCCCACGCGTGTAAATGATTCCCCGCCCAAGCTATTCATGATTGATACGGGCGCCTTTGACAACACCATTTCCCCGCAAGCGGCGCGGGAAACCACGCACGTGGGAAGCGATTCCCAGACGACGGTAAAGGGGTTGAGTGGGGATGTGGCCCAGGTGTATAGGGCAAGCCACGTCACGCTGCAGTTCTCCCACTTCCGCCAGAGGCGCGAGGATCTGATTGCGTTTGACATGACGAAGACCAGCGACGCCTTTGGAACGGAAATTTCGGGAATGCTGGGATTCGCAATGTTGCGAATGCTGGACATCAAGATAGATTACCGGGACGGTCTGGTGGATTTCACATACGACCCGAACCGGTTCCACTGAACTGGACCGGAATTCCCGTCAGGCGTTGCCGGCTAAAGGACAGGTTTCGCCTGTGTTTAAGTACTATTGACCTCTGCGCACGGCAGGGCTACGGTGGTATTGTGAGATCTTCACGCGGCAAGGGGAAACGCATGGACGAGCGACGCAAAAGCAAACGTCTGCCGTTGAACATTCCCGTCCGAGTCTATGGCCGTACACCCGACGATAAGCCATTCCGCCACATAACAATGACGAACGCCGTCAGCGCCCACGGAGGGCTGCTTCCGCTGGCTCCCAAGGTGAAGCGGGGACAAACGGTCCTGCTGGTGAACGGCATTACGGAAGAAGAGCGAGAATGCAAGGTCGTCTACGTGGGAGGGAAAAACGGCAGCCCACGGAGAGTGGGCTTGCAATTCAAGGATCTCCGCGGCGACTTCTGGCACGTTTTCACGCCGTTGGTTGGCGTCAAACAACAGACCGGCGACTGAGCCGCTGCCCGCGCAACTACCAGGCGCCGAAACGCAGCGCCTTGGAGCCCTCCACCGCCTACGGATGCCCTTCCCCTAAAAACTGAAGGAAGCCTGCAAGTACACCAGGCGATTGGCCGCGTTGGAGCCGCCGAAGCCTCCCCCAGCCGTGGAGGTTGAGATATCAAACTTGGGTGATCCGAGGACGGATACCGGGTTGGCCAGGTTCACATTATTGAAAACGTTGCGCGCATTCACGCTGAAGGTAAGCTGGTAAGGCCGGCTCGTATCGCTGCCCATTCCTCCTCCAAAGCCGCCTCCGCCGCCACCCCATGGGCCTCCCGGGCCGCCCCGACCGCCTCCGCCGCCCCGACCACCGCCGCCCCCTCCTCCTCCGCCTCCTCGGGGTCCGCTGCTTTCCGATGGCTTGCCAAACCCAAATGTCTTGCTCACCCGCAGGTTCAGGGAAAAGCTGCCGGGCCCGGTGAAAGAGTTAATCGGAACGATGGTCTCGCCGGGTTGCGGGACCGTGTCAAAGGCGCCCAGCGGCGTGGTCACGACGTTGAGCGGACTCGAGAGGCTGCTTGCGAATGCCGGCCTTTGGTTGAATATGCCCGAGCCAATCAAGTCCTGCGAAAGGGTGACGGTAAATGGACGCCCTGAACTCGCCGTCATGAAAGGGCTGAGGCGGAATCCGTACGGCAGCCCCATGGAGCCGCCCAGAAAGAACCGGTTTCGAATGTCCTGACCCGCCCGCCCATAGTCATCCAAAATGTCGAATGGGTTCGAGGGGAAGCTTCCCAGTCCGGACGTGTCGCTATTGTAGTAGGTGAGCGTGTAGTATCCGAACAGCATGACTTTCGCTCCCGCGCGGACGTTGGTGTTCACCACCAATTGGTTCTCCTTGAAAATGCCCTCCGACTCGTACTGATATATGTTTTCCGCCTTCCCGTTGGGATAATTGGGATCCGCGGGAAATGATCCGAGTTTCGGTGTGTTGATGTTGTTGGTGAAGAACTGGTGATTTCCGCGCGAATTCATGTACGTGACGGAGAGAGTCGAGGCCTTGGTGAGCTGCCGTTCCAGTGTGGCGGCCGTTTGCATCGTGTAGGGAGCCCGCAAGTTGGGAGAGATCTGATAAATCGTAGGCAGCGACGCCGCACCCGCAAGCAAGGGAGAGCCCGGCGCCGGAACCGTGGGGAAAAACGACGGGTTGTACACCAGGTATTCCGTTTCCTGCACGCCGTTCTGTCGAGCGGCTTGCAAAACGGATCCCTCGCCAAACCGGTCGTAAAACATTCCCCACCCCAAGCGCAGTACGGTCTTCGCAGGGTTTTTCCCGCGCGCAAGCCCCCATGCCAGCGCGACGCGCGGCGCCCAATCCGCGTGATCCGCGATGTCGTCCTGGGACTCGAAGCGCAATCCGTAGCTGAGGGTAATGTTCGGCTTTACACGCCAATCATCTTGGACGTATAGGCCCGCGTCAAACAACCCGACCCGCTGCGTCGCCGAGCCGGTCGCTGTGACCGCCGTGAGCGTGAATTGACTGGGGTAATCTGCAACCGGTATCGGATTCCCCAGCGCGAGGGCCTGCTCGGCGGCCTGGTAAAACACGATCGCCTGTGTGGAGGCCGTGGACGAAAACGTGTACGCGCCGTTAAACCCACTCGTCGAATAGTTGTCGTCCTTCGCTTCACGCAGACGCGCGCCAAATTTCAGGTAGTGGTTCCCCAGCAGCCACGAAGTGTAATTCTGGACTTCGTAGTGGTTCTGCGTGTCCACGGAGTTCCCCGCGCCGCTGCCGCCGCCGTTGAACGCGCCCTGGACGTTTATGGCGACTTGCGTGTCTTGGGGCACCTGGCTGCTGGTGTCGTGCAGGTACTGGAATCGAGTCTCGTTGACGACCTTCGTCCCAAACATTTGCGTGTCGCTCAACTGGAGCGTTTGTTCGCTCGAGAGCGCGTTGTAACCCTGCGAGGGCAAAGAAAAGCCGTTAATCCCTTGGTTCGTCTCATTGTTGCGCCAATACTGATAGCGCACCGTCAGAGTATTGTTTTTGGTGAGCTGGTAATCGAGGCGAGGGCCGACGTTAGTCCGCGTCATATTGTTCGGGACTGTCTCGTTAAAATTGGTGACGATGTTGTTGTTGGAATCGAGGACCGCGCCGGGGTTCACGATCCCGAGATCGTTGATATCCCGGCGCTGCGCGCTCACAAAGAACGAAGCCTTCTTGCTCAGCGGGCCGCCAATCGACCCGTTGTACATCAGTTTGTCATAGCCGGGCACCGGCCCTGCTTCGAAAGGGTTCTCCGAGTTCAAGGCCGAGTCGTTGCCCATCACCTCGAACTGACCGTGAAACTTGTCGGTGCCGGGCTTCGTGAATATTTCAATGCGGCCGTAGCCGAGCTTGTCGTACTCCGATGAAAAGGGATTCTGATTGATGCGAATTTCGCGGATCGAGGATTTCGGCGGAAGTTGGCCCGCCGTGAAGCCGTCGATATACATTTGGCCGCCGTTGGGTCCGGCAGACGGGCCCGCGAGCGCCTGGAGGTCCGACTGCAATTCATCAGGATCGTCGGAAAGCGCGTCGAGAGCTTTCCCTGATATGACGACTGATCCCGCGTTGTTCTCGGGGCTCACATCGACGGTTGGCGCTTCGGCCGAGACCGTCACTTTTTCTTGTTCCGCCTGGATGGCGAGGCGAACGTCAAGCTTGAGGGTCTGCCCGGCCTTTACCTCGACACCATCCTTTTCATACAGTGCGAAACCCTGGGCAATCGCTTCGAATTTGTAGATACCGGGAGCGAGGTTCTTCACCTCATAAAGGCCATCGCGGGTTGTTGTTGCACCAAAACTTTGTCCGTCCGCCGATGTCACCACGATCGTAGTGCCTGCGACCACACCGCCGGATGGGTCCGTCACCGTCCCTTGAATGGTACCGGCAGAACCTTGAGCTTCGGAATAGTGCCGAGGCGCAAGAATCATGAACATAAAGACGGCGAAGCAAAGGCATGTCTTGAATGGCCAAAATCGCATTGAATCTCCTGAGTAGTTGTGCGGGTCATCCATCGAAGGACAACCTACCGGTTTACGCCGGTATCACCGGCGCCGGCTTCGCCTCCCTCTCCCCCGAGACTCCAGGGAGAAAGGGTCATGGGCGCTCCGCCCTTCGGCGTTGCCGCAAGAATTGGTTCCACGCCTCCGAGAAGCGTGATGGCCGTGACGACGCCAGAGTCCGTGCCTTCCGTAGACACGATCATGACGGCGTCGCCCTTCTCAAAATCAGTCAATGTTGCAGGAGGCATGTGGCTGATCATTTGCTGGAAGTCCGCGGCTCCCCCGCCTCGGCGGGCAGGACCTCCCCCATTTGGGGGCCCACCTTGCCCGTCCGGGCGCTGTGAATTTGCCGGCGGATTCTCCGGAGGGTGCGCGCCTGCTGCTGCTCCCCCTTGTCCTTGGCCCGCTGCGCCGGACGGACCGCCTGCCGCGCCTTTCAACCGCATCGCGATTCCCTGCGCCATCATCAACGGAAGCTTGCGCACCTCGGAATCCGATGTGACTTTCACAGTCAGAGGTTTCTTAGTAGCAAGGTCCATCACCGTCATGGTGTTTGCCGATGGATTGAGGGAAGAAATCGTCCCTGCGATGTTGCGAAATGATCCGGAGACAATTTCCTCGGCCGTCAGTGATGCGCCATCCGCCGAGCGCGTCCCGAGTGCGCGAAGCTGATCGCCGGGCTTGATCTGATCGAGCGTCCCCACCTTCGCGTCGTCGAATTTCACCGAGTCCGGAGCGTACCGCCGCAGGGTTGTTTCCTTGGACGTCTGGATGGCCAGGGATTTCGGGCCACCGAAGGAAGCTACGGAAATTGTAATCGTCCCACTCGCCGGATCGACGGCGCTGACCAGCCCGCCCACGCCTCGTTTCTGCCAATCCTCGCGGTCCTTCTGCTGCTTGGCGTCGATGTCCGCCTTCTTCATGGCGATAACCGTGGCGGCGGCAAACGACTTGGAATCCGCGGAAGCTTTCCCGAACACAAGGATGCGATCGCCGGTCACCAAATCCTGCAGGTGGATCGGCGTGGCGTTCTTCAAGTCTTTTTCGCCCGGCTCGATGCGGAGGATTCGCGCGTTATCTTGCACCGTCACATCCAGGACACCGCCGCCCTGTGTGGTCAGCGTGATTTGATTTCCGGTAATCGATTGAATGGTGCCGAGAGTTCGCGAAACAGCGCTCTGTGCGGCGGGCTGCTGGTTCTGCGGCATGGGAACGGGACGGGCGTTCGATGTTGCGGCGAATGCGGCGCTGACGATGACGATCGCCCCAAGACATCCAAGATTTCCGCCAACCCGCTTCAACCAATGCATGCTGCTCTCCCCGTTTCCAGAATAGACGCACGCAAAGCAACTGGCCCGAATGAACGGCTACACTTCAAGCGAGCACTTCTGCCTGCTCAACGTTTTAGACGCACATGGGGGTGGGTAGCGTTTCAGAAAATTTGTAGAATTTATAAATTCTTGACATTCGCGGCGGGCCTCTTTCAGGTATTTTTCAGGTTGGGAGCAATATGCTCTCTGGCGTGCCGATCGCACTCAGTCGCTGTGAATGGTGTCGCCGGGTGCGGAACGTGTACTTCCGAGGATTCATAACCACCCGCTTTGGTATGGACACCGAGCGCCCAGCTTCCGATTTCTGGTTTCGCATTGAAGGATGGAGGGAAAAATGAATGCAGCTCGCAGGAAAGGGATTCTTGTTTGTACGGGATTATTCATCTTTGCGTGTACCGCAATGGTGGTTGGCCGCGCAATCGCAGCGCCGCAAGGCTCCGGCGGCTCCGGATATCATCTTGCGAAAAAGATCGCCCTCGGGGGCGAGGGATTCTGGGACTACCTCGAGGTGGATGCGGCAACTCACCGCGTCTTCATTTCTCGCGGGACGCACGTGATGGTCGTGGACCCGGAAGAAGGGAAAGTAGTCGGCGACATTCCGGATACGCAAGGAGTCCACGGAATCGTGCTCGCCCCTGAATTCAACCGCGGCTTCACCAGCAACGGCCGCAGTGCCTCGGTGACGATCTTCGACCTGAAAACCCTGAAAACGATCGGCGAGGCCAAGACGGAAGAAGGTCCGGATGCGATCGTCTACGATCCCGGCTCAAAGCGCGTCTTTACTATGAACGGCCGCGCGGGCTCTGCGACGGCCATTGACGCCGAATCGGGCAATGTGGCCGGCTCTATCCCGCTCGGGGGACGTCCAGAATTCGCCGCTGCCGACGGGAAAGGGCACGTCTTTGCAAATCTTGAAGACAAAAGCGAACTCGTGGAGCTCGATTCGAAGGCCCTGAAGTTACTGAATACATGGCCGCTGGCTCCCTGCGAATCCCCTTCGGGCCTCGCGATTGACGCCGATCACGAGCGCCTGGTGGTCGGCTGCCACAATAAATTGATGACCTTCGTGGATGGCACCACCGGCAAGGTTGTCGGCACCGTGCCAATCGGCGAAGGAGTTGATGCGAACCGCTTCGACCCCGGCACCGGCTATGCATTCGCATCTTGCGGAGATGGCACAATCACCGTCGCGCACGAGGATTCGCCGGACAAATTCACGCCCGTCGAGATGATCACCACGCAACGAGGCGCCCGCACGATGGCGCTCGACTACTCCAATCACACCATCGTTACAGTGACCGCAGAATTTGGGCCTGCGCCCGCCGCCACGGCGGACAATCCGCGGCCGCGCCCCACGATGGTGCCGAACTCCTTTACCCTGCTTGTGTTCACGCGGTAGGTCCTCAGGCAGACGCCACACAGGGAAGACTCTCCCTTGCGTCAGCAAGGGAGAGTCTTCGGCATCCTAGAATGCGCCCACCGATTTCTTCCATCGACTTTGATTCCCGCAACTCCATCCTTACTGCAGCGATACAATACGGGCCGTGCCTGATTCCATAGAAAATGCCCGCCCTCGTGCCGGACGGGGCTTCCAGCGTGTGGCAACCTCACTCATTCTAATTCTCATCGTTGCGCTGTGTTTGCGCCTCGGTTTTGCCTGGGACCAGCAGCGCCAAATTTCCAAAGATGTGCTCCGCATTGTCCCGTTTCAATACGAGACCGGCAACATTGCGTACTCACTCGCTACTGGAAAGGGTTTCAGTTCACCCTTCCACGTGGACACCGGGCCAACGGCATGGACGACGCCGGTCTATCCTCTGATCGTTGCAGCGGCTTTCAAGATGTTCGGGGTTTACACCTTCGGCGCCTTTGAGTTTACCGTGCTGCTGAACATTCTTTTCTCAATATTGACTTGCATACCGATCTATTTTGCCGGCACGCGAATCGCCGGAGCGGGAGTGGGCGGCGGAGCGGCGTGGCTTTGGGCAATTTTCCCCAATGCCATCATCATCCCATTCGAATGGATCTGGGACACGTCGCTTTCCGCGCTTCTCGCCGCAATCATTCTTTTGGCCACGATCCAGGTTGCGGAATCGCAACGAGTCCGCAACTGGTGCCTCTACGGATTGCTGTGGGGCTTTGCGCTGATGACAAATCCCGCGCTCGGTTCCCTGCTGCCGCCATTGCTCGGCTGGATGGCCTGGCGCGTCCATGGCAAAGGGCTTCGCTGGGCCGGCAAGTTCGCGCTCGCAGCCTGCGTCGCGATTTTGTGCTGCGTTCCTTGGACGGTTCGAAACTACGAGGTATTTCACCGGCTCGTTCCGCTGCGATCCACTCTGGGCTTGCAATTATGGCTTGGGAACAATCCCTACTACATTCACTCGTGGCCGGCATGGTTGCATCCCATCGATAATCAGGCCGAGCGCGACAAATACGTCCAGATGGGTGAAGTGCCTTATATGAGAGAGAAGTTCAGCGAGAGCCTGCATTACATCCGAGCTTTTCCCAGGCGCGAGATCGAGCTCACTTCGCAACGCTTCGTCGCCACGTGGCTCGGGACTGCGCATCCCATCCGAGATTTTCTAGACACGCGCTCGCCTTGGGTACGATCGGTGACTCTCTCAAACCTCCTTGTCTCTCTTAGCGTGCTTGGCGGAATCTGGGTCCTGATCCGCCGCCGAAGCTCATTCGCCTTCCCGGTGATCGCTTTCCCGGTCTTGTTTCCTTGCATATATTACGTGACCGTACCTCTATTGCGTTACCGTCACCCGATTGATCCCATTCTGATGCTGCTCGCAGCGACCGCGGTCGACGGAATCCGCACGAGCCTTGGCCGCCGACCGGAAACCAAGTGGCCAGATAGGACGCAACCGGCATGAAGGCGCGCCAGCCAAAGCAAGACAAAGCCCTCTATGAGCGCGCCCCCACGCCCCAGCCTGGGAAACTCGGGAAACTCCGCGCCGCTGCGACTTCCCTCTCCTTAATTCTGATTGTTGCGCTGCTGCTCCGGGTGGGTTTCGCGTGGAATTACGTGACCCACAATCCCCGGCAGGCGTTGAGCGTGATCCCCTTCATGTTTGAATCGGGAAACATCGCTTATTCGCTAGCCAACGGAAATGGCTTCAGCTCCCCCTTCCGCGTCGATACCGGCCCAACGGCTTGGATGACCCCTGTCTATCCGCTCCTCCTGGCGGGAGTCTTTCGAACTTTCGGAGTCTACACATTCGCTTCCTATATTGTGGCAGCCGGATTGAACATTCTGTTTGCCACCCTCGCGTGCATTCCGATTTATTTCGCGGGGAAACGCATCGGCGGCCCTGGCCTGGGCGCCCTGGCAGCCTGGCTCTGGGCCGTGTTTCCGAATGCGATTCAGATTCCGACGGAAAGTATGTGGGACGCGAGCCTCGCGGCTCTTCTGGCGGCGACGATCCTATGGGCCACGTTGGCGCTCGCCGAATCGCAACGCCTTCGCGACCGGTGCGGCTACGGCTTGCTCTGGGGCCTCGCGCTCATGACCAATCCGACTCTCGCCTCTTCGCTTCCGTTTCTACTTGGTTGGATAGCCTGGCGCGGGCGAAACCGCGGTCGATCTTGGCTCGCCGGCCCGGCCCTCGCAGCAGTCATCGTCGTGCTTTGTTGCGTCCCGTGGACAATCCGGAATTACATGGTGTTCCATGCGTTCGTGCCCCTTCGTTCCGTCCTGGGACTTCAGCTGGCCATGGGCAACAACGCCGAGACAAGAGACATTTGGCTCGGCGAAGGCCACCCCATTCACAACGCAGCCGAGCGGGAAACGTACATCCAGATGGGCGAGATTGCTTACATGAAAATGAAGCAACGGCAGGCGATCGATTACATTGTTTCCCACCCGCGCCGCGAGATGCAGTTGATGGGCCGCCGCTTCTTGAGCCTTTGGAGCGGCGGAACGCCGCGCCCACTGCGAAGCCTCATCTTGGTCCACTCGCTGTGGTTTCGAAGCGTCCTGATCTTCAACCTGTTTGTCGCCGTGGGTACGCTGGTGGGAATTGTCGCTTTGGCGTGGCGGCGAAGCACCTACGCATTTCCGCTGGCTGTCTTCCCAATCGTTTTCCCGTGGGCGTACTACTTCACTCTGGCCTTGCCGCGTTATCGCATGCCCATCGATCCCATCCTGATCTTGCTCGCGGCAATCGCAGTAGTGGGCTTGTTGAATCCAAGAGCTCTCGGCCCGCAGTCCGCCGAATCTAAAAGCCTTCCTCGATAAGGAACTGCTCGTAGTGTCCATCGGTCGTCAAATAGACGGTTACTGTCAGCGCCTTCTTTTCATATTGGACGCGATAGGCGCGAAACGTCATCCCTCCGCGCAGGGATTCGCGCACTCGCGTCACGGATTTCAACGCTCCCAGCGGCGCGAGCGAAGATTGAATGTCGTGCAGCGCCGTCTCCGTAAAGTAAAAGCTCATGTTGCTTGTGAAAAGCGCGCGGTCCACTTGACCTTGCTCCAAGCCCTCTAGAATCCCCCGCACTTGCTGAATTTCGGCCGCCGGCGCAGACGTGTTGTCAGCCTCCGAGCTTTCCGGCTCTAGCACCCATTTTGACACCATCGAACCCACCGGCCCGATCAACTCAATGGCATCCTCGTTCGACAAGACGATCACCGCCGCGTCGCGTGTTGGATACACGTTGTTCAGCGCAAGGAAGCCGGAAACTTCTCCGCCGTGGCTGATTCTCGGTATCCCATCCATCTCGCCCAAGCTATGTCCCAGCGCGTAATGGGTGGTGTTTCCATTCGCGAGCCGGACTTCCTGCGTGAATTCGCCGTAGGAATGTGCATTGAGGATCTGCTTGTGGAGAAACGCCACGTCCCAGCGCGCCAGGTCCGACGGAGTCATGCACAGTTCGCCCGCCGCAAAATACCAGCCCGGCCCTTCCCGTAGTGCTGGGCGCGCGGGGCCCAGCGCGTACCGCGTATAGGCCACGGCGTCTTCCGGCGTCTTGTCCACGGCGCAATCGCCCGCGCTGCGGATGCCGAGCGTGTCGAAGATGTGCTTGTGAAGAAAGGCCACGAGCGGCTCGCCCGAGACCTTCTCGAAGATGCGCCCCGCGAGGACGTAGTTCGTGTTGCTGTATTGCCAGCGCGTGCCGGGGTCGAAATCGAGCGGCTTTTTGGCCCATTCGTCAAGAATCGCTTGCGGGGTCATAGGCTTCGTCCATTCCGGGATCATGTAGTCCTGCGGCGCGTAGTCGGAGTAACCCGAGGTGTGCGACAGCAACTCGCGAATCGTCACTTCGCCCGCGCGCGTCAACTCTGGAAAGTATTTGGAAACCTTGTCGTCCAGAGACAGCTTGCCCTGCTCCTCCATCATAAGGACTGCCGCCGCCGTGAATTGCTTGCTGATCGAGCCGATCGCATAGCGGGTATTCGCGTCCGCCGGACGGTCGGGCTCGAGCGATGCCTTGCCGAACGCTTTCGCGTAGACGAGTTGGCCTTGTTTGACAACGGCGATCGATACGCTGGGCGCGCCGCTCTCTGCCAGCATGTCGGCAATTTTATGTTCCTGCTCTGTGCTGAGCGCCGGCGTGGCAGTTTGCGCATTCGCCTGGAAAGCTGTCCCCAGCAGAAGGAATACAACCACAGCAAACGCACCAATCACGGTCGCGAGTAGCACCGGTGTGCGGGGCGCTAGAACCCTTCCCTCGCGGCGCGCCGTGCGAACAGCAAAAACCTGGGGCTGACTATGCGCATTCCTCATGCAAATCGGAGTTGTCATGTTCCCT
The DNA here is from genome assembly GCA_963788255.1 of uncultured Acidobacteriota bacterium. GTDB lineage: Bacteria > Acidobacteriota > Terriglobia > Acidiferrales > UBA7541 > Palsa-295. The sequence continues at coordinate 269,336 of CAWBGC010000019.1, read as the reverse complement.
CGCTTCTTCGTTCATTTCGCGCCATCGAGCGCATCATTCAAAGGCCCCACGGCCACGACAGCCCCGCCAGTCAGCGAGGCGCTCTCGTCGCCAACGAATCGCTCCCATAAGCGCGGAACACCAATTGCTGTTCCCCACCCTGCTCGCGCTTCGGAAAAATCACCTCGCCGATATGCGTCCGCACCAGAAACGTCTCTTCACTCTGTGGCAACAATTCTGCTTTCGTTGACCCATTCTGTTGAATCATCAAATGCGTGCCATCGAGCGTCACATCGAAGACCAGGTCCGGATCCTTCCCGGCATAATGGCCCACATACCGCGCCAGGATCGCCGCGTCCACGGATACGGGAATAAAATAGGTCGGCGGAAGCGCCGGCTGTGCCTCCGGCAACTCGCGCACCCAGATGTTCCGGAAGCGGACCAAGTCCCCGTGGTCCTGCAGCGCCAGCGGCAATTTGTCCGGCATCTCCTGATAGGGCGGCCGCTCGTGATTCCCCGTCGGCCCGGTCAGCTCGACGTCATCTTGCACTAGCACGCCGTTGTGCAGCACGGTCACGTGCGCCGTGCGCGTCAGCCGCCCGGCGGAATCAAATCTGGGCCGGTGAAAAATAATGTCGTAGGTCTGCCACTGCCCCGGTGCGCGCATCGCATTCACCAGCGGCGGATACTGCCCATATAGCGCGGCCGCTTGGCCATCCGCGTACGTTGTGTTCTGGTAGGAATCCAGCACCTGAACTTCGAACAATCCCATCAGAAACACGCCGCTGTTTCCCCGATCCTGGCCCGTCTCGCCGTTGGGCGTGGGCGCGGTCCACTCAATGTGCAGTTGGCAATCCCCGAACGCTTCCTTCGTCCACAAATACCCGCTCCCGGGCACGACTTCCATCGTGCCGTCCACCACCTTCCATTTCGCCGGCGCTCCGTCTTCCATTTGCCATTCGGAGAGTCCTCTGCCGTCGAACAAAACTTTCGCATCCGACGGCGGCCGCCCCGGCAGTTGCTGTGTGCTCGCTGTTCCCGGATCAATCACCGCCGGCACTGGCCGGTACGGGTCATGAATCGTCCAGGGTGATGCTGCCTGCGCCCCTCGCGCTCCCTGCCCGCAAACTCCTGCGGGTGCGGTCAGCACTCCCAAAAACAAAACGGCAGAAATCGCAAATGCGCGTCGCATGAATTGCCCTCCACCTGAATGCATCTTAATTCAGATCAATGGGAAATACTTGGCGGAAGCGTGTGGGAGTCGAACCCACCTTCGAGGCCCGCGAAGGGCTCGAACGGCAGCTTTGAAGGCTGCGAGGACCACCGGGCCCCTTGCGCCTCCGAGCCGCGATTATAGAGGCGCGGGAGCTACCTATCAACATTTCGAGAGGATAGTGCCGGCTTTCTTGCGGGCGAGTTCCTGCAATTTCGGATCGGTGCAGACTTCGTAGTACGCGCGGTTCCCAGGCGCCCCAACTTTTCCGCCCGGCAGTAATTCCCGCACGAATCCCTTGCGGACCACGATGGGCTCGATCGATTCCCCCAGCGGCACCTCGCCGAAATACAACTGGGCGCGATCCTTCCCCCACGGGAACGGAAAGTTCCCGCCCATCGGCGCCAGCGAAATTTCCGAGCTGAGCTTCTGGAATCCTTCTTCGTTCAGCTCGATGCCGTTCATGTTGTAACGGACCAGCAGCTCTTCGCCTTCCTCCGCCGAAGTGTCGTCCATCAACGTTTGCACCAGAAACACGTTGAACGGCGAGGGGTTCTCCTGAAACAGGCGCCGCGCGATCTTCGAGCAGCTCGACAGCCGGTCCGACAAATTCAGCGCCTTCGAAATCATGATCCGCGAGTCGCCGTCCATCCATAGCGACGGTGCCGAATCCTGGAACGCCACTCCCACTCCCAATTCCAGCGGCGGCAAGCCGGTCGTCTTCGCCTTCGTGTTGTAAGCGGACGTCACCGCCAGAATCTCCCGCGCCAGCACGCACGCCCGCGCCACGGCTCGCTGTGTCGCCCGCGTCGACTCCGTCTCGTAGATGGCCAAGATAATCGCGTCGCCCTCGATGAACACCTTCGCCGCGCCGTAGCGTTCCAGCATCCTCTTCACCGGCTCGTGCAGGTTCATGCTGAAATGCGAAGCCGGATTCATGCCGCGCGACAGCAAATCCTTCGTCAATCCCGTCGACCCGCGTACGTCCGCCTTGATCACCGCGTGGTTGATCACGGGATCTTCGGTCGGCCGTCCTTCCTCCGGGTGCAGGAATTCGTACAGGCTCTTGTTGACGCGCGAAAGCTCCCGCGACCGCTCCGACCGCACCAGATTGATCCGCTCCATCCACGCCACTACCTGCTGGTAATTCCGCCGGTCGCGCCGAAGGCGCATCAAGTCCTCGGCAGAACTGCCGCCCGATGGTCAGCGTTTCTTCATGCGAAAGCCGCCGGATCGCGCGCGAAGCCTCATCCAGCTTCTTCATCGAGATTTTCCGCGCTGGAAATTGCTCCAGGATTTGCGTCACCCGCTTGGCTTCGTCCCGGTTCACGATGGCTTTCTTCAACTGCTGCAAGTGAATCGGCGGCGAATAATCGCGGTAGATTTTCCGCAGCTCGTAGCTCGCCAGCACGTGAAACAGCAGGTCGCGCTCTTCCAGCCGGTGCACCCATTCCTCCAGCAATTGCGCACGCGTTTCCGCCGGCGCCTCACCTTCCTCCAGCGGAGCCTCGGCGTCGAACAGTCTCCGCGCATTTTCCGGCTCGTTCAGGTAATCGCCCAGCCGATTCTTGTATTCCTCAGCCAAGAAGTCCTGCCGCTGCTTCGCCGCATCGATTTGCGGCGCCAGTTCTTCCAGGTTCTCTTCGAGCGAAGAAAACTTCCGTTTCAAATCGTCCAGCTCCGCCTGCGCCTCCGCCGGAGCACCGCTCTTGCGCTTGAACAGCCACGGAAACACGTCTCCGCTGTCTCCCGCGCGCCCCGCCAGTTCTTCCTGTTCCTGTTCGAGCCGCACCAGCTCCGACCGCAGCAATCGCGCCTGTTCCAACAGCCGCTCGTGCGACTTGCGCGCCTTGCCGAGCTCCTCCGCGTTGTCTCCCGCCACCACGAACTCGCGCACGAAATCCAGAAGCAGTGCGTCGAACGTATCGAAGCGGTCCGGATCGTTCATGAAGTTCCCGAGCAGCACGTAATGCTCCAGGAACAAGTGATCGTCGTTCCCTCCCTCGACAAACAGGAAGCGGTTTTGCAGCACATCGTACATCTCGTGAAAATCCTCGCCGAAGAGCGCCCGCCGCGATTTCGAGATCGTGCCGTCCTCCACTTCCCGCCAGACGCGGCACAGCGTTTCGCCCGCTTGCCTTACCACGTTCTTTCGGTCGGCCTGAATCTCAGCGATCCTCGACCGTATCACGTGCGCCTGTTCGCTGTGCTCGAACAGTTCCCCGCGCGACCGGATCCAATCCTTGCACTCCACCAGCAGGCTCGAAAACTGGTTTCCAATTTCCTGCGTGAAGTACTTCAGCAGCGCCAAGTGGTGCAGGACGTCCGTCTCGATCGACTGTTGGTACTTCGCCCGCGTCAGCGACTCTTGCAGGACTTCCGTCAGCATTTTCCGGAACGCGGCGTGTTCCGGGACGCCCGACCCGGGTTGTTTCCGGTCCTTCCCGTAAATTAGGCTGATGTTTACTGCCTGCCGCACCAGCTCCAGTAGGTACTTTCTCGAAAAATCCAGGAATCGGGGGCTCAGAAAAACGTCATAATGGATGTTGTCCAGGCCCAGCGTCAGCTTCGCCAGGCGGATTTCGGCGGAGCAAGGCTCCAGCTTCATCCGGGCCGGATGGGCGAGAGAAGGCGCAATATGGGCGTCAGGCATTCGAACCTTGCCGGCGGCTAACCTTCAACTGTAGCCGGGAGGACTCAGAGGCGCAATGCAACGCAGCGTAAGGGTTAATGCTTTCGGCGCGACCCGCCGCCGCATCCCCGATATTTCGATGCACCCGACTCGCCCTTTCACCCTCGAGACTCCCGAGGACTCCGGCGACGATATCAGCTTCCCTACCCTCGACTCGCCGCCCACTGGTCCTTCCAGAGGCGACCTGGGCCCCTGCCTCTATTTCGGCCCGCGTGGCGAACGCTGCAGCCGCCGCGCCGTCAGGGACGGCTTCTGCGCCGTTCACCAGCCCGGTGCAACCCCACTGAAGTCCGCCACTCCGGCCGCTAAGATTATCGCCGCCATCGCAGCCCTTATCGGCATGCTCACGCCTTTCATCTCGGATATCGTCCGCGCCATCCTCCGCTGGCTCCATACACATTAATCTCACTCCGGGAAGGCCGGCTGGGATCACACTCGAGATTTTCGCTGTCTTCAACCCGGCCGAGTCGACGAAGGACTACCGGTAGCCGATTCTTCCGCTGTAAACTCACTTAGGCGTTCCTAAGGAGGTCCTCATGGTCCGGAAACCATTGCATATCGCTGCGGCTCTCCTTTTGCTCTCCTTTGCGGCCACCGGCGCCGCCGCACAGCTTCCGGGGCACGTGAGTTCCCCGGAAGACGTGCTATCGGATGCCAACATCACGGTGCATATCTATGGGCCTGATAACGCACCGCTCAAGCAGTTGGCGTTTGTTACCTTGTACCAAAGGGGCTCCACCATGCCCCTGGGCACCATAATGAGCACAGTTTCCTCCGAGGCCGTCCTCAGTGGCATGCCGGGATATGGCCCGTACACGGTGACGGTCAGTTCCAGGGGCTTTGAAACTGCAAGCAAGGATTTCGAATTCAACGCCGCTTCGGGGCGCGTTCAGGTCGATGTAACGCTGCACCCGCTTTCAGGCGCCGCCGCTGCATCCAGTCCCTCGCCGCCGCTTTCTTCCAAAGCTCGGGAGCACGTCCAAAAAGGTCTCGATGCAATGAAGGCAGGGAAATTCCAATATGCGCAAACGGAGTTCCTGGCAGCTCACAACGCGGCGCCACAAGACTCCGAAGTTTGTTATTTGCTCGGCGCAGCCTACCAGAAGGGCAACGACCTTCCGCATGCCCAAAAGTATCTCGAGATGGCCACTTCGATTGACCCCGATAATGTGCAGGCGCTCGTAGCGCTCGGGCAATTGTTCGACCAGCAAAAGGAATATCAAGCGGCTATCGCTCCCTTGGAGAAAGCCGCGACGCTCGACGGGAAACAGTGGCTCGCCCGCTGGGTCCTTGCCGACGCCTGCCTTCGAGTCGGCGAATACGAAGAGGCTCGCAAGAATGCGCAAGAGGCTGTCGCCTTAGGAAACGGGGCTGTCATCAAGGCGGAATTGATCGAGGGGCAGGCGCTGGCCCAATTGGGCCGCCGCGACGATGCCATTCAAGTCCTGGAGGCTTTCCTCCGCGACCTGCCCGCAGATCCGGCCGCGCCCGCCGTTCGCGCGCTCATTGACAAGTTGCAGAGTAGCCCGCCGGAACCGCCCCGCAAGCCAGGCGGCAACTAACCAACTGTAATTGGTCAGTTGGCCCACCCATTCAATCGTATCTCGGGACACCCTTAACTCCCTTCCCCGGCGATTATCTCCCTTTTTCCATGTGTAGGGGTATTCTGAGCAAAGTCCGCAAAGTGAGTCATATTGAACAGATTCAGAAATGCGCCTAGGTCATCATTCGTGCGTCTTGAAGCCCCTCCATCCGCGCAACCCGCAGCAGCAAAGCAATACCGGGCAAGCGAAGGATGATCAGGCAAGGTAAAGAAAAATGCGTACTCTCCGCTCGATTCGATTTCTTCTGCTCGTGGCTGTGATACTGGCTGTACCGGCCACGTCTCTCGCCCAGTTCAGCGCCTCCATCACGGTCGCTCCTCCTGAACTGGTCGTTTACTCGCAACCTATTTGCCCTCAGGAAGGTTTTATTTGGACGCCCGGTTACTGGGCCTATGGTGACGAGGGTTACTATTGGGTGCCCGGCACATGGGTCGAGCCACCTACCGTCGGCTTCCTATGGACTCCCGGTTATTGGGGTTGGGGCGAAGGGCGGTATGCGTGGAATGAAGGTTATTGGGGTTCTGAAGTCGGCTTCTACGGCGGCGTCAACTATGGCTTCGGCTACGGTGGCGTCGGCTACGAGGGCGGCTACTGGACGAACAACCAGTTCTACTACAACACATACGTGAACAATGTCGGTGGTGGGAACTTTCACAACACGTACAACAAGACCGTGGTCGTCAACACAACAAACTACGTCAGTTATAACGGCGGGCCCGGTGGAATCAACGCTCGCCCCAGTGGTTCAGAAGAAACCTATGCTCATGCGCAACATGCTGCGCCCACTGCGGCGCAATCAGGGCATCAACGCGCCGCCAGTCAGAACCATGAACTATTGGCGTCCGTCAATCACGGCCGGCCGCCCATCGCGGCAACATCCAAGCCGGGAGAGTTTACTGGTAAAGGTGTAGTAGCAGCCCGCGAGGGTCCGGCTGAGAACAAGACAACCGAGAATAAGGCCGGCGAGAACAAGGCAAACGAAACCAAGGCGGCCGAGAACAAGGCCACCGAGAATAAGGCAAACGAAACCAAGGCGGCCGAGAACAAGGCTAGCGAGAATAAGGCAGCGGAGAACAAAGCGAGCGAGAACAAGGCCACTGCCACTCGCGCATCAGAGAACAAGGCAGCCGAGAACAAGGCGAGCGAGAAGAAAGCCACGGCAACTCGCGCATCAGAGAACAAGGCAGCCGAGAACAAGGCGAGTGAAAAGAAAGCCACCACAACTCGCGCATCAGAGAACAAAGCAGCCGAGACCAAGGCGAGCGAAACCAAGGCAGCCGAGAACAAGGCTAGCGAGAAGAAGGCCACCGCAACTCGTGCAACCGAGAACAAGGCAGCCGAGAACAAGGCAGCCGAGAGCAAGCCAGCCCCAACTCGCACGGCCAAGACTGAACATGCCGCCGCGCAACCCACACACAGCTCGGCGCGTCCTGCTCAGCCAGCCGCAAAACCCGAGACGACACGCCCTGAGGTCAAACCCGTTCACGCGAAACCGGCCGCACAGCCCGCGCGTCAGGCTGCACCCAAGCCGACAGCTGCGCCGAGGCCTGCAGCCCCGCAACATCAGGCTGCGCCCAAGCCGACAGCCGCGCCAAAGCCTGCAGCCCCGCAACATCAGGCTGCGCCCAAGCCGACAGCCGCGCCAAAGCCTGCAGCCCCGCAACATCAGGCTGCGCCCAAGCCGACAAAGCCCGAACCCCGCTAAGACGTAAAGGTCCCGCGGGACGGATTGCACCATACCCAGTGAGCGGCTCGTAGAAAGCCAGCGAGCCGCTCTTTTCTTTTGCTTACGCATGTCCGCCGCGCGCTCATTTGACGCCCTCCCGTGACCCACCCCGCCCGCCTCTCGTTCCTGCGGATCTCTTGGCGGCCGCGCCTCGGTGCGCAGTGTCCAGTGAATTGCAAGGGCGAGCTGGTGAGGGGCGCGACGATTGGTTTTGGGACTCGCAAGGCGATCCTGCCAAAGGGTGAGGCTGTCCCAAAGTGAACAGACGAGGGTCAAGGAATAGGCTACTAATCTGGCGGCGCGCAAGAGCGCGCAGGCAACAATCGGGAGGTGAATATGTCATGGGATGAATCAGCAGTCGGGAATTTGAGCGGTCACCGGCGAACCTTGGGTGGTTGCTGGTTCGTGTATGGGATTTTCCGGCTCATCGTGGGGATTTGCCTCATTCTGTTTGGCGGAACAGCCACGGTCATGTTTGGTGCGCTCCTCAATCGCGTACCGAACCCATTCGCGTTGATGGCTGATTTTCACGTCGTTTATGCAGGCGTTGTGGTCTTGACGATTCTATGCGGCCTATTCGGGGTCTTGGCTGGTCTGGCCCTCTTGGCAAATCAGCGGTCGGCGCGCATCCTGGCACTCGTTGCAGCTTTCTTGTCGGTTTCTAATATCCCGCTGGGGACAACACTGGGGATTTACACTCTGATCGTCTTGCTTCCCTGGCGCGGTGTTTCTCCACCAGTTCACTCTTAAGAGCGAGTCTTTTATCCCTGAAACGGAAGCCACCAACAGGCGATGGGATCAGCGGTTCCGAAGATGGCTAAGCCCGTGCGGATTTTTTGTGCTTACTTCCAAGAATGACGGCGAAAATCACAACCGCCATGGCAACCAGCGCGATCGCGACAATCAGGATCGGGTGCCGAAAATGCGAGAGGGATGTGAGCATATGCCGTCCATAACGCGCTCCCAGGTACGCCAGAATTGAGTATCTGACTATCCTGCCCAACGTCAGCGCGACCAGGAATTTCTTCACGGAATATTGCATAGCTCCCGCGGCCAATACGAACGGTACCATGGGTGCGGGGGGAGGCAGCAACGCGGGGATGGCGATGGCGCCAAAGCCCCATCGCTCGAAGAGCTTGGAACTCCTCTCCAGCTTCCCGCGCGGAACCTTACGTGCGAACATTCCCTTCCCTCCTTTGCGAGCGAGCCGGTATGTGACGTACCCTCCTATCACGGAACCAACAGTCGCCATCAAAGCGTAGTACAGCCACAAATCTTCATGGCGTGCAGACAATACGATGGTCAGCACGTCCATGCTTCCCGGGACCGGAATGATGGAGCTGTCGAGAAGTCCCAGCGGAATAAACCCCAAACCGCCCAGGTGGAAGATCCAGCGCCTCGCGCTTCGCGCCATCGTGGGTGCTGCGGCCGCAATCATATGGGGATTGAGCATTTTCTTGCGAAGCCGGCATTCATTCTCGCATACACGATGACCCGATCACTAAAGGGCTTTCCTTCTGAAACGCGTGCCATAATCCCTCCTCGGCATTTCCAGGCTCTCCCAACTTCCCCTCGACGCGTCCCGCGACCGGATGACGCCAGCGCCTCATTTGACCTGCAAGTATCTCGGAGTGTGCTCTAACTCTTCACTCTCAGAGAACAATAGAACTCTTCGTTTCATCCGTAAGACCACGCTGCCCAGCCGGAAAGGTTTTCTCTGTGCGCTCTGCCCTCTCCGTGGTAACCCAGCACCTTAAACCTTGCCCCCTGCGCCCTGCACTTTGGTCCCCCACGCGGCGACGCGAATGTCAACTGTGGCCCGCCGCGCCGATTTCCGGTTAAAATGCACGCCATGGCGAAACTCATGGAAGGCAAGACGGCGATCGTGCTCGGAGTGTGGAACAAGTGGAGCATCGCTTACGCAATCGCGCAGGCGTTCGTCCGCGAGGGCGCGACGCTGCTGTTGACGTATCAAAACGAGCGCGCCAAGCCCGAGGTCGAAGAACTCGGTCAAGGATTGGGCGCGGCGGCGCTTTATCCCTGCGACGTGCAGCAGCAGGCGGATATCGACAATCTCTCGGCAACGCTGAAATCGCAGGGACGGAAACTCGACGTGATGGTCCACAGCATCGCTTTCGCGGACCGCGCCGATTTGGGCCAGCCGTTCGTCAACACCTCGCGCGACGGCTTCAGGCTGGCTCTCGAGGTCAGCGCTTTCTCGCTCGTGGCTGTTTCGAAGGCCATCGCGCCCCTGATGACCTCCGGCGGCTCCATCATGACCCTCACCTACCTCGGCTCCACGCGCGTGGTGAGCAACTACAACGTGATGGGAGTTGCCAAGGCGGCGCTCGAGGCCGAAGTCAAATACCTCGCCAGCGAACTCGGCGCCCAAAACATCCGCGTCAACGCCATTTCCGCCGGCCCGATCAAGACCATTTCGGCTCGCGGGATCAAAGATCTTTCCAAAATCCTCGAATTCGTCCCGCATCACGCTCCTCTTCGCCGCAATACGGATATCGCCGAAGTCGCCGACACCGCGGTTTTTCTCGGCAGCGACCTCGGCCGCGGCGTCACGGGAAACATTATTTTCGTCGACGCCGGATTTCAGATCATGGGGCTCGGATAGGCCGCCCAGGGAAACCAGGAAATGCACGAACACCGAAGAACACTGAGCACTCCGCGCGGTGGGCCATGGCTGCCCATTGCAACCCTATGCGCGTGCCTCGCTTGCACGTTCTTCGGAGCTTCGCTCAATACGAATGCTCTGCCGACGGCGCAACAAACCAAGGAAACGGCGAAGAAGCCGAAGGATCGACCGACGCGCTGGAACCCGCCAGATGTGGATGCACCACTGAAGTCGATCTCCGTTTCCCCGCCTTGCCCCCTCTCCGACGTGCTGCAACAAGCCGGCGCGCGCGCCGATGAGATGATCGACAACCTGCAGAACTTCACTGCCGACGAAACAATCCAGTATCAGTCACTCCCTGAGAACGAGGATTTGACGGGCCAGTTCTCGGCGATAATGCCTGATGTCCCGGACGCAGGAATTGGAACCTTTGAATACCTTGTCATGTTCTCATCTCAGTCCACGGGCACATCCATTCAAGAATCTCGCACGCCAACCAAAGGAACTCAGCCGTTTCCCGCCAGCACGCAGGACACTGGTCTGCCGGAAATGGCCTTGATCTTCCTGCCCAGCATCCAGGCGGACTACGACATGACCTGTGCGGGGTCGGGTGCATGGGATGGCCAATCCACTTGGGTAATCCACTTCCAGCAACGTAAGGATAAGCCGAGCCACACGCTTTCCTATCGCGACAAGGGCGGCGTGTATCCCGCGAAGCTGAAAGGACGTGCCTGGATCGCCCAGGATTCCGGCCAGGTGATGCACCTTGAGACGAGCTTGATGGAAGGCATTCCCATGATGCGCGTCAAGAATCTAATGCTCTCGATTGACTACGCTCCAGTCCAGTTTCATAGCCAGAATGTGCGGATCTGGTTGCCGCAGAATGTCGAAGCCTACGGCGAATTCATGGACCGCCGCACGATCATCTATCACACCTTTTCCAATTTCATGCTTTTTTCGGTGCAGACCAAGCAGGAGGTCGAAAAACCGAAACAACCGCAGTGAATCGGATTTCGCCGAAAGCAAGCCTACGCAACGACTCCGGCGTCCACGATCGTGATGCGGCGCTCCTCTTCTGCCACGTGCTCCAGATGAATTCGCAAGATCGGCCAATCCGTCCGAATCGTGAACTTTTCGGCCCACTCGACGATCACCACGGCCGGCTCGGTGAAAACATCTTCCAGCCCGAGCGTTTCCAGATCGTGGAAGTCGCCGATGCGGTAGAGATCGACGTGGTACGCCACATTCGCTCCGGTGTATTTGTGCACCAGAGTGAACGTCGGGCTGGTGACTTCCTCTTCCTGCGCCGCGCCCAGGCCGCTCACGATGCCCTTCGTGAGCGTCGTTTTTCCGGCGCCCAGATCGCCCGAAAGCAACACTAGAACGGGCGCTCTCAACAGCGCTCCGATTTCGCGCCCACGTTCGATGGTTTCTTCCGGTGAGTGCGTCAGGAATTCCCCGCTAGGCACGGCGGGACTCGGAATAAAACTGCTGGAAGGCACGCGGCAAGGCGTGAATCAGATCGGAAGCCATCAGCGGGGCTTCGCTGTGTTCGGCGTAAGCGATATCTCCGGCCAAGCCGTGGAGATAAACACCGAATGCGAGCAGGCGAGCGAAGTCGGTTTCACTGTATTGCGCCGCGAGGCCCGCAAGAATGCCGGTGAGGACATCGCCGGTTCCGCCGGTGCCCATGCCGGGATTCCCGGTGGAGTTGATGAACGCCTCGCCGGACGGCGAGGCGATGACGGTCTGGTGGCCCTTGAGGACCACGCAGGCGTTCCATTCAGCGGCGGCCCTGAGAGCGATCTCGACGCGGCGGGCTTGCACATCCGCCGCCGAACAACCGACCAATCGCGCCATCTCCCCGGGATGCGGCGTAAGGGCGAGCAAGCCATCGGGACTCTTGAGCTCTACGGCGCGGCCGGCAAAGGCGTTCAGGCCGTCGGCGTCGAGGATGATGGGAACGTCGCGGTAGGCTTTGACCACGCTGCGAACGAACGCTTGCGTCTCCGCTTGCGTCGAGAGGCCCGGACCGATGGCAACCGCGCGCTTTCCCTTGAGGAGAGTCGCAAAAAGAGCTCCTTCCAGGCAGCGCTCCGAAATCGTTCCGGCCCTCGTGGCAGCGAGGGGCTCGGTCATGACCTCGGGCGTGTGGGCGGCGATGATAGGAAGCGCGGGCTCGGGAGTCGCAACCGTGACAAGCCCTGCGCCGGCGCGCAGAGCCGCCCAGGAGGCGAGCACCGCAGCACCCGTCTTGCCCACGGACCCGGCGACGATCAGCGCGTGGCCATAATCGCCTTTGTGGCCCGTAGGATCGCGAGGTGCGGCGAATTCGCTGAACTCCCGCGGCTCCGCCCAGCGGAGATGGCTCTTCCCGATTTCTTCGACCAAATCCGGAGGCGAGCCGATGTCACAAACGAAGAGCTGCCCGATAAAATCGGCAGCGCGGCCGAGAACCATCCCGGACTTCGGCGCGGTGAATGAAATCGTGTAGTTCGCGGAGATTGCAGGACCTTGCGCGAGGACTGTGTCCGCGGGATAACCCGAGGGAATATCCACGGCGACGACAACCCGATCGCGGCGCTTCCGGTTTACATCTTCGATCACCAGTTGGAGAAGCCCTTCGACGGGGCCGCGGATGCCGGTGCCCAGCAAAGCGTCTACGACGATGTCCGCGGCGCCGAGAGGCGCTTTCATCGAAAGCCATTCGCCGGGGCTGCGAACGATCTGGAGATTCCGGTGGATTGCTTGAAGCCGCTGGAGATTGGTAGCGGCGTCGCCACGAAGCTCATCCGGCGCGGCGAAAAGAAATACGGTCGGTTTTGCGCCCGCATCCAGGAGATGGCGCGCCACGACGAAGCCGTCGCCGCCGTTATTGCCCTTGCCGCACAGGACAACGATCCGAAGCTGGGCGAAGTTCGGGAACCGGTCCCGGAGGAATTGCGCGACGCTCGTCCCGGCGTTTTCCATGAGCGTAACGCTCGGGACGCCGAATCGTTCGGTGGTGAGCCGGTCGACTTCCCTCATTTCAGCGGCGCTGAGAATTTTCATGGCGCGATCAATCTGTGGGATGCGTTAGAGCATCCAGCCGCCGCTAACATTGAGAACTTGCCCCGTAATGTAATCGGCGGATTCCGAGGCAAAAAATTTGACGGCTGCGGACACGTCCTCGGCGGAGGGAGGGCGTCCCGCCGGAAAGCGAGAGTCGGAAATGCGGCGCGCTTCGTCCATCGTCAGATCCTTTTCGTCGATGTTCGATGGATTGATGACGTTGACCGTGATGCCGTGCTTTGCTTCTTCGACTGCCAAGGAGCGCGAGAAGGCAACGACGGCGGCCTTTGCCGCGGCGTAGGCCGAAATCGTAGCCTGCCCGAATGCGCGTTCGGCCCCGACCGCACCGAGATTGATGATGCGCCCCCAGCGCTGGCGGCGCATCGGAGCAAGGACGGCCTTGCTCGCGTAAAAGACGCTGAGCAGATTTGAATCGATGATGGATTTCCATTCCTCGGTGGAGGATTCCACCACCGGCTTCCAATTGAATTCGCCGACATTGTTGACGAGGATGTCCAGGCGGCCAAACCGCTCGAGAACCTTGCTGATCAGAAATTGCACTTTCACCGGGTCGGTCGAATCGGCTTCCACGGCGAAGCATTCCACACCCCGGGACTGCATTTGATGGAGGGTGTATTGCGCGGCCGACTTATTCGAGCGATAGGAAATGGCGACGCGAGCGCGCTCGCGCGCCAAGCCGTACGCGATGCCCCGGCCGATTCCCCTGCTTCCGCCTGTTACCAGCGCCGTACGCTGAGCCAAAGTCACGCTTGCACCCGCCTCTGAAGTACCCGACAGTATAATGAAATTGAGTGTTTCACCCTAGTCCTACGCTGAATTGCGTACTGGGTCGTTTTGGCTTATGGCGGTTTGTTTCAGGTGGGAGTCGCCGAAATCGCGGTACAATCGCCGACCGAGGCGGAGACAGATGGAACAACGCGTGAGCCTAATCACGCTTGGCGTGGCGGACCTAAAGCGCAGCAGGGAATTCTATGAACGCCTGGGATGGCGCCGGTCCATGGCCAAGACAGAGGGCGTTGTATTCTTCCAGGCGGGAGGGATGGCCCTTGCATTGTTTCCGCGACTCGAGCTTGCGAACGATGCGAATATTGCTCCCGACGGCCGTGGCTTCAAGGGAATATCGCTTGCATACAACGCCCGTAGCCGTGCAGCCGTTGACTCTGTGCTCGAAGAAGTTGCCGCCGCGGGCGGAACAATCCTCAAGCCCGCCCAGGAAGCCTTCTGGGGCGGCTATTCGGGATACTTCTCTGACCCGGACGGGTTTCTTTGGGAGGTCGCCTGGAATCCATCGTTCCCGTTAGCGGAGGATGGAAGCATTCGGATTCCAGACTAGCCGTGTATCCTGCCCTGTTAACCGCCGTTCTGATTAAACTGACCCACTACCCCGAATTGAGAGAGGCTCGTCGCATCGTATCCCCTGGCCGGTTTGAAATCTCTGAGTAATATGCGAAGGAAGGAGTCGAATTGGGGTTTGGGGTACTCGGCCCGGCGGCGGGGGTTGGTGAGACAACGAATCCAGAGCTACGACATGCGCGCGACGACGACAGTAATGTCGTCCGCTTGCTCGGGAGTACCAGCCCATTGGTCGGCGGCGTCAATAAGGCCTTCGGCGAGGCGTTCGACAGGGACACCGCGGTGACGCAGGATTTCCTCTTGTAACCGTTGCAGCCCGAACTCCTCACCATAGACGTTTTCCGGCTCGGTCAAACCGTCACTGAAGGCGACCAGAATACTTCCCGGCGTAACCTTCAGGGTGCGCTGCGTGTAAGGGCAATCCTCAAAGAGACCCACAACCGTCCCCCCCTCGTCCAGTTTCTGAACACCTGTATCGCTGACGAAGAAGGGAGCCAGGTGGCCAGCATTCGTGTAGGTGAGGGTTCGGAGGTGGGTATCGTAAATTCCGTAGAAAAACGTGGCATAGCGGTCGTCGGAAGTATTGCGGTAGAGATGAGTGTTGAGGCGCGAGACGAGGCTGGAGGTGCCGTCCTTATTGTCGAAGTCGGCGGTACTGCGCAAGGCGGCCTGTAGGCTGGCCATCAACAGGGCCGCGAAAATGCCCTTGCCGCTGATGTCGGCGAGGGCGATGGCAACTCGCGAGGGGCCGAGACGGATGAAGTCGTAATAATCGCCGCTGACGACCCGCGCGGGGCGGCAAACAGCGGCGAGCTGAAGGCCGGGGAGCGACGGGATCGAATGCGGGAAGAGCTGCTCCTGAACTTCGCGGGCGATGGAAATTTCATTTTCCAGGCGCTGACGGCGACGCTGTTCTTCGATGAGGTCGGAGACGGAACTCGACATCTCATTGAAGGATTCGGCAAGAGCGCCCAACTGGTCGCGCTGATGGACGCGAATGCGGTAGCTGAAGTCGCCACGCCGAACGTGGAGAGTGGCCTCATAGAGATCGGCCACGGCACGCGTGATGGTGCGCGTGAGAACGACGCCGGTGGCCAGCGCCGCGATTTCCAACGCAAGAAAAATCACGCCCACTACCATAAGCGCAATTACCAGCGTGGGACCCAACTCGCCCACCGAAGTGAATAGACGGCGATTCAGGGCGGAAGGACGAATTGAGAAGGAGGCAACAACTGGTGCTGGCACAGGGTCGCCGCCCGGGTCCAAGTGATTGGCTTCGAGGACCGAGAAACCGCCGAGACGAAAGTCAAAGCGGTTGGAGGGAGGCTGCAATACCCTGCGGCGACTGCTGATTACCTCGTCCGAAGAGTACAGGAACCCCTTCGGCGATTTGTACGTAAAGCCTGTCGGAGACGGCTCAGCGACAGGCTTGAATAGGATCAACTGCACCTGGCCAAGTTCAGACGGCAACTCGTCGAGAACATCCGACGTGAGCGGCGCCGCTACAACTACTGAAATCGAGGCGGAACCCACTTGACAGCTCTGCCTGGATGCAAACCAAAGCTTTCCTTCATGCTCCACGAGATTGGAAAAATGCGGGCCATCTCCCAGCTTCGCGAGGTGTTCGCCGGGATTCAAATACACCTGGAGCTGAGGCCAACGGGCGCGGGCCGCGGCGATCAAGCCGGCGACTTGGGGCTTGGAAAATGCCTCGTCGCCTTCGAGGGCGACACCCTGGGCAACTTCCTGCTGGACGGCGGTAGCAATGGCCTCAGCATCCGCCGAGATGATCGTCATACGGCTCTCGAGGTCGTCATTCAGGAGGTGTGCACCAAGCTCGAGATAGAGCAGATAAGAGGCGACACCGACCATCGTGAGAAGGAGGAACACAGGGACGACGGCAATGAAAATATAGGCGGCAATCAGGCGGTAGCGCAGGCGCCAGAGAAGTTGCGTGCGAATCCAAGGCAAAAGGCGAAACAGGAAATAGATGACGGCGAGGAAGCTCAGGAAACCGAGAAACGTGGAATAGGGCAGCGAACGCCCGAAGAGGGCGACGATTTCAAAGATGCCGTAAAGGACGAGGATCGCAAGGACAACACGATCGGCCGGCGAGGTCCTCCGGAAAAGGATGAGGATCCGGCGCGGGGAGAAACGGTTCATAAGCAATATGCGAGGCGCTGGAAGCGAAGTAGGCCCGGCGGCTCAAGGAACGCCGCCGGAGCTAGCCGCTGCGGGGCCGAGTCACATTATTCCATGGAACGTCACTTCGATGAAGCGTTGCGCAATTTGCTGTGGCGGCGGCTGTAGGAAAAGTAGATCACCAAGCCAAGCACGAGCCAGATCAGAAACACTTTCCAGGTGAGCAGATGCAGCGAGAGCATCATCAGCAGCGATATGGCCATGCCCATAATCGGGACGAAGGGGACCCAGGGCGTCCGAAAGGGCCGCTCTAGGTGGGGCAGCCTTCGACGCAGCACCCAGACGCCCGCGCAGACGATCGTGAAGGCGAACAAAGTGCCAATGCTGGTGAGCTCATCGAGCGTCGAAATCGGCAGTGAAGCGGCCAGAAGGGCAACGCAAAGGCCGATCACGATGGTCGAGATGTAGGGCGTGCGCAACTTGGGGTGAACCTTGCAGGCCCAGTTCCAGAGCAGGCCGTCGTTTGCCATGGTGAAAAAGATGCGCGTCTGGCCGAGAAGCATGACGAGCATTGTGGAAGTGAGGCCGCCGATGGCGCCAATCTTCACGAGAAAACTGCCCCAGCGGACGCCCGTGACGTCTACCCCCAGAGCGATGGGGTCGGCTACGTTGAGCTGCGTGTAGGAGGTGAGACCCGTAAGAATGATCGCAACCAGGATATACAGGACGGTGCAAATCACCAACGAGCCGAGGATTCCAACCGGCATATCGCGCTGCGGATTCTTCGCTTCCTGGGCGGCCGTGGAGACAGCGTCGAATCCGATGTAGGCGAAAAAGATGATTCCCGCGCCGCGCAAGACGCCGGACCAGCCGAATTCTCCGAAGTGCCCCTGGTTGGGCGGAATGAAAGGCCTCCAGTGGGAAAGGCCGAGCGACCAGTGGCCGGCCAGGAATGAGATTCCAAGACCGATGAAGACAAGCAGGACAGAGACTTTGATGATTACGATGGCGGTGTTGACGTTGGCCGATTCCTTGATGCCTCGCACCAGAATCGCCGTCATGAGCAGGATGCCAATCAGCGCCATCAGATCGAAACGAGCCGTGGCGTGCGGCAAGCCGACGACCGCGTTGTGGATCTCCATGGCCACGCTGGAGAGTGTGGACCAGCGGCCATGGTAATAGACTAACTGCGTTCCCGGCGCGGCCGAGAGGGCTGGGGGAAACGGAACGCCCAAATCGTGGAGGAGGCTGCCTACGTATCCGCTCCAGCCGACGGCCACAGTGGCGGCGCCGAACGCATACTCGAGCACCAACGCCCAGCCGATTACCCAGGCCACAATCTCGCCGAGCGTCGTGTACGCGTAACTGTAGGAGCTGCCTGCGATGGGAAGCAGCGCCGCAAATTCGGCGTAGCAGAGACCCGCAAAAGCGCAGGCCAATCCGGCCACGATAAACGAAAGCACGATGGCAGGCCCCGCAGCGGTGGCTGCAACGGGCCCGGTGAGGACGAAGATTCCAGTGCCGATAATGGCGCCGATGCCCAGCGCAATTAGATTCAACGGACCCAGGGCGCGGCGCAAGGAGGTCGCACCGGTATCCTTGGCCTGCTCCATGATGACGCTCAACGGCTTTGTGGCAAAGAGCTGGCTTGCCATTCACTGCCTCCCTGTTTCGAATGGACAGGTCCGCGGGACCTGCCCGTGTGGAGTTAACTTGCCTCGGCTGCCTTCAGCCGGAGCCGCCAGGCTGCATACACCGGGACTCCCAGCAGAACGATGATGAGGCCCGGCCAAGTGTACTGCGGCTTGTAGCGTAAGAGTTGAATTTCTATGAACACCGCCATAAGGAGATACAGCGCCGGAAGGTAAGGATATCCCCAAGCACGGTACGGGCGCGGCATCTCGGGACGCTTCCAGCGCAAGATAAACAAGCCGGTGAATGTAAGGATGTAAAAAATCAGGACGACGAAGATCAGGAAATCGAGAAGCTGGCTGTAGGTTCCCGAGAGACAGAGGATCGAGGCCCAGACGCACTGCACGATCAACGCTATACTAGGCGCATGATGGCGATTCACGCGGCCGACGGAATGAAAGAAGAGGCGATCCTTGGCCATGGCGTAATAGATGCGCGCGCCGGAGAGAATCAGGCCGTTGTTGCAGCCGAAGCCGGAAATGAGAATGGCGATGGCCATCAGGACGGCGCCAACGGGTCCTACGATGACCTCGATTGTCGCGGTGGCCACGCGACCGTCCGCTGCGAATTCAAGCCCGCGAGCCAGAGCGGTGGCGCCGTGCGGATCGCCCGACAAAGGCAAAACTCGCAGATAGCCTACATTGGTCAGAATGTAGAGCAAGACAACGATGCAGGTGCCGAAGGCAAGCGATAGCGGAAGATTCCGGCTGGGATTCCGGACTTCCGCGGCCGCGAAGGTGATGTTGTTCCACGCGTCCATGGCAAAGAGCGATCCCACCATGGCAACTCCGATTAAGGTGATGGTCCCAATCCACCAAGTGGGATTGCCGGGGGGATATGGGTGCAGAATACCGAGCCCGGCGTTGCGCCAGAAATGTGTGAAATTGGCAGACCGGGCGATTGGCGTCGAAAACCAAAGCCCCGCGAAGACGAGGGCGGCCAAGGCAGCCATCTTTGCGAGTGTGAACACATTCTG
Source organism: uncultured Acidobacteriota bacterium (assembly GCA_963788255.1). Lineage (GTDB taxonomy): Bacteria > Acidobacteriota > Terriglobia > Acidiferrales > UBA7541 > Palsa-295. Next base: position 250,261 of record CAWBGC010000019.1, on the reverse strand, counting down.
GACGGTCTTGCCGAGAAAAAGGCCGCGCGTGTTGATCCATGTGAGCAAAACGATCGAGAGAATTCCCAACAGATTTTGGCGGCTGAGTCCTACGCTGTAGGGTCCAAGTGTTCCGAACCACAGTTGCCACGGCCCAAACGTTCCAAGCTTCCAGATCCAAGCTGAAGCGGAAAACCAAGGTACGATCACAGCGGTGAACTTGGCAAAAGCTATGGCGACGGCGGCAATTGTCCCCGTCTGGATGACGAGCAGCATGGCCCAGCCGTAGAGAAAGCCCCAGAGCGGCCCCAACGACTCACGCAAGTAGACGTATTGGCCTCCCACGTGAGGCATGGCTGCGGCCAGTTCCCCATAGGTCAGCGCGCCGATCAGCGTCATCACGCCGGAAACGAGCCAAACGACGAGCAACAGCCCGGGGCTTTGCACTTGGTGGGCAATGTCGGCGGCAACGATGAAAATGGCGGACCCAATCATCGAGCCAACCACAATCATGGTTGAATCAAACAGGCCGAGCGCCTTGACAAGCCCTCCTGGGTCACTCCCCGCGTTGGATTGAATCGCCTGCGCCTGTGCTTGCGTCATTTACGAAGGCCCAGATTCCCTCGAGGAACGTACGCGCTCGGCGATTTCCACAAATTCCCGCGCGCGTTGCGCGGGATCCGGCGCTTCTGCGAGATCGCGAATCACGGCAATCGAATCCGCCCCACACCGAAAGACTTCGGCGGCTGACTCTATAGTGATTCCCCCTATTGCGACAAGGGGTTTTCGGGTGAGCCGGCGGGCTTGGCGCAGGAACTCCAGCCCGACGACGGGATCTGGATTGTGCTTCGTTGTCGTTGGAAAGATCGGGCCCGCCGCAATATAATCCGCCGAGGTAAGCGCAGCTTCGCGCACTTGGGCCACGGTGTGTGTTGAAATGCCCACCCAGCGATCGGGACCACAAATCTTGCGCGCTGCCTCGACTGGCAGGTCTTCCTGCCCCACGTGAACGCCGCCTGCCCCGGACATCGCAGCAACGTCCGGGCGATCATTTACGATTAGGCGCGTTCCATAGGGCGCCAGAAACCCCAGCCACTCACGCGCGATAGCGAGGAGCTTCCCTGCCGACGCGTGTTTATCGCGGAGCTGGATTAACCGGACTCCGGCGCCCGCCAATTCCTGCACGACTGCGCCGGCAGGCCTGGCGGTGAAGTCCGGGTCCACGATGGCATACAGCGAAGGAAACAATCCCGCCTCCGGCCTACTTCGCTTCGACTGCGTTCATCCGCTCCAGGAAGTTCGTGTCGAATTTTCCAGCGACAAAATCCGGGTCGGCCAGGATGCGCTTGTGCAAGGGAATCGTGGTCTTGATTCCCTCCACCACAAATCCGTCGAGTGCACGCTCCATGCGGACAATCGCTTCTTCGCGGTTGTTCCCGTGGGCGATGAGTTTCGCGATCAGCGAATCGTAATAGGGAGGGATGACGCCATCGGCATAGCAAGCCGTATCCACGCGGATTCCCGGCCCTCCCGGAACCCGGAACGCGGTGATGCGCCCAGCCGAGGGGGTAAACGTGTCGGGATCCTCCGCGTTGATGCGGCACTCGATGGCGTGGCCGCGGAACTCGACGTGGCCCACGACATCGGGCAGGTTCTCGCCTGCCGCCAAGCGAATCTGGGACTTCACCAGGTCAATCCCGGTGACCATCTCAGTGACCGGATGCTCCACCTGGATACGCGTATTCATTTCGATGAAGTAGAGATTCCCGCTCGCATCGCGCAGAAATTCCACGGTCCCCGCGCTTGAATAGCCCACTTTGGTCAAGGCTTCGACCACCTGATTGCCGATGCGTTGGCGTACGGCCTTGGTCATTGCGGGAGAGGGCGATTCCTCGAGGACCTTCTGGTGGCGGCGCTGGATGGAACACTCCCTTTCCCCGAGATGGATTACGTTACCGTGCCGATCTCCCATCACCTGGAATTCAATATGCCGCGGCTGCTCGATGAGCTTCTCAATGTAGACGTTGGAGCTGCCGAAGGCCTGCTCGGCTTCCGAGCGGGCGGTCCGGTAGGCTTGTGCCAACTCTCGACTGGAGCGCACGAGCCGCATACCCCGCCCACCCCCTCCTTCCGCCGCCTTGACCATGACCGGGTACCCGATTTCCTCAGCGATTTTCTTGGCAGCGTCTTCATCGGGCACTACGCCGGGGCTTCCCGGAATAATGGGGAGACCCGCGGCGGCCATCTCCTGGCGAGCGCGGTCTTTTTCACCCATCATGCGAATCACTTCCGGCGAGGGGCCGATGAAAACAATGTGCGAAGCTTCACAGACCTCCGCGAAGTTCGCGTTTTCGGATAGGAATCCGTACCCGGGATGAATGGCGTCAACGTTGGCAATCTCGGCGGCACTGATGACCTGAGGAATGTTCAGGTAGCTTTCGCTCGACCGCGCCGGCCCGATGCAAATGGCTTCATCGGCAAAGCGCACGTGAAGGGAGTGGCGGTCGGCCTCGGAATAAACGGCAACCGTCTGGACGCCGAGTTCTTTGCAAGCGCTGATAATGCGAAGCGCGATTTCACCGCGATTGGCAATCAGAATTTTCTGGAACATTTTGCCCGGCGCCAGGATGGATTACTTCTTTCGATGCGGGTGAATGCCGAAGAGCGGCTCCCCGTATTCGACCGGTTGGCCATTCTCCACAAAAACTCGAACCACGTCGCCCGCCACATCGGATTCGATTTCGTTCATCAGCTTCATTGCCTCGATGATGCAAAGCACCTGCCCCGATTCGACGTGTGCTCCCACGGCGACGAAGGGCTCGGCGCCAGGACTGGCGGAGGCATAAAACGTTCCCACAATTGGGGACTTCACAACGTGAAGGTCTTCGGAGCGGCCTGAATCCAGCGGAACCTCGCGAGTGGGCGACGTAGCGCTCTCCGGGCCATTGCCAGGTCCTGAGGCCGTCCTCGACTCGGCCACTACGATATCGGCCATGGGAACAGGCCGGAATGCAGTCTGCGGCGCAGCCGAGGGCTTCCTCAGGCGGATATGAAGCCCGTTGCGCTCGTATTCGAATTCCTCCAGGCCGTGTGCTTGCATGAAATCGAGCAGGCGTTCCACCTCGTGGAGGTTTACCCCGTTATTCCGATCATTCGCCTGCGGGCCTAATTTGGATTTTTTTGCCATCTAGAGTTCGAGAAACTGCCTGGGTGCCGTCGTTAAATCCTGAGCGCCCGTTGGCGTCACAACCACATCGTCCTCAATTCGAATCCCGCCAAGGCCTTCCAGGTAAACTCCCGGTTCCACAGTGAGAACCATTCCCTCTTGAAGAACCGTCTTCTCGCCTTGCCCCAGGCGGGGCATTTCATGGACCTCAAGACCCAACCCGTGCCCGGTGCTATGAGTGAAATAGCGGTCCAGGCCCCGGCCCTTCAATGCCTGCCGTGCAGCCGCGTCCACGGAATCAGCCGTCACGCCCGGCCGGATGGCTGCTTTGGCAGCTCCCTGAGCTTCCAGGACGGCACTGTAAAGCTGCCTTATCTTCTGAGAAGGCCGCCCCAGGAAGACGGTGCGAGTCATATCGCTACAATACCCGCGGAGTATAGCACCCTGGTCGAGGACGACCAACTCGTTTTTCCTGAGTGGCTTGGACGTGGGCCGGGCATGTGCCCAGGCCGAGCGTGGTCCGGAGGCAACGATGGTTTCAAACGATGGTCCGCTCGCGCCCCGGTGTTTCATCGCAAATTCGAGTTCGGCAGAAAGCTCCAACTCCGTGACGCCGGGCCGGACTTTGCGCAGACAGGAGCGGAATACGTCGCTGATCAGCTCCGCTGCCTCGCGGATCTCAAACAACTCAGCCCGGTCTTTTACAGCGCGTAGCTTTTCGACTTGACCCGGCGCCTTGACCCAACGCACGTGCTTTCCCAATTGGCCCTGGAGCGCTTCCATTTGGGCTACAGTGAGCTGGGAGGGAGCGTAGGCCACCCAGGTACGACGTCTCTGCCTCGGGAGCGCAAGCGCAATCTCCTGCAAGAGCCCCTTCTTGGCGATCCGCACGCGCGCACCGGAAACCTCCTCCTCAGCCTGAAACGTGTAGCGGCTATCGGTGAACAGCGTGCTGCGCGATTGTTCGATCAGGAGCAGCGCATTGCTTCCCGTAAACCCACATAGGTACTGGATATTTGGAAGGTGGGAGACGAGGATCGCGTCGGCCCGGAGCTCACAAAAATTAGACCGGAGCCGTTCCACTCGCTGTGTGAAACAGCTCCGGTCTAAACGTTCACGTTTCGGTCTTGCTGCCACGTACTGCCACCGCCCCCACGGATCCCCCCGCCGACTAATTGGGCAGAATGCGCGGCGTCAGGAAGAAAAGCAGTTCCGAAGAGGTGGACGAAACTGTCGTATGACGGAACAGATTCCCGACCACAGGCAGGCTGCCAACCAGCGGAACCTGCTGGATATCGGTACGCTGCGTCGTGACGATGATTCCGCCAATCACGACCGTCGCCCCGTCGTTGACCGTCACTTTGGTCTGCGCCGACTGGGTGTCGATAGCCGGAATACCCTGCACGCGCGGGATGGACTGGTCGATTTGGTCGTTCTCGACCGTCACGTCCATATAAATCGTACCGTCCGCGGTAATCTGCGGGGTCACGTCGAGCTCCAACACCGCATCCACGAACTGAACGGAAACGGTGTTGTTGACGATCGTTTGCACGGGAATCTTGGTTCCCTGCTTGACGGTCGCCTTCTGATTGTTTTGCGTAAAGATCTTGGGCTTGGAGAGGAGCTTTCCAACGCCCTTCTCTTCCGCCGCGGAGATCATGTAATCCAGAGCAAAGTTCGCGGACTGGAAAATATAAGAGAAACCGCTGGTGGGCGCACCCACAGCCAGGTTTGTGACCAAAGGCATTGCGCCTGAGGTCGCGGCTGTCCCCCCGCTGCTGCCGCTGCCAATGATGAGCGGTGGGGCAGGAGTATGCGTAATCGGGCTGGTTCCCACACCGCTGTTACCGCCGACGGTGTTCTGTGCGTTGCCGCGGCCCGCAGCGGCGAACGCCGTGCCGATTTCACGTGAGAAGGAGCGGTTGGCCGCCACCACGCGTGCCTCGATTTCCACCTGCTGCGACTTGCGGTCGAGCTGGCGGAGCAGGTTATCCATCACCGGGAGCGTGCTGGGAACGTCGCGAATGATGAGCGTGTTCGAGCGATTGTCAGCCAGAATGTCCCCTCGCGAGGAGAGGAACTTCTTTAGCGTGGCCGCCATGTCGTCGGCTTTGGCGTAGTTGAGGACTCGCGTCGTGGTCACCACGTCAGCAGCCTCCGCCTGAGCCTTCGCGAGATCTCGCGTCTCTTCGGCTTCCTTCTTCACCGTGTCCTTTGTCGCAATCCGAAGGACATTGCCGTCGAGTTGCTTGTCGAGGTCGTTGTTGTGGAGGACGATGTCAAGCGCCTGATCCCACGGCACATCGTCGAGAACAATCGTCAGCGTGCCCTTCACATTCGGATCCACGACCACGTTTAATCCGCTAATTTCATGGATCAGGCGGAAGAAATCGTGCAAGTCCACATCCTTCAAGTTGACCGAGATCGGTTCCCCGGAGTAGCGGTTCGAAGGCGGTGGAGCAGAAGCAGCCTGCGGTTCGGCAGCCCGGGATCCTGACGCGGAAGCGGGCTGGGCGGGCGCGGGAGCTGGCGCTTCAGGAGCCGCAGCCGCGTTATTCACAGCCGCTGCGACCTGAGAAGGCACTTGAGCCGCGCCAGCGCCTTCCTGAGGCGCAGGCGTCGCAAGCGCCGTGGAAGGCTGAGTCATTGCGGACGGTAAGGAGGCCGCAGGAACCGGAATCTCGGCAGGCTTCTCAACCGCCGTCGGCGTAGGAGCAGCCGCAGGCGCCTGTTCCTGTGTAGTCGTCAGCCGAGAGGGCTCGTCGGCAGGCGTAGAATTCACCGCGCCGCTTGACGCAGGTTTCGGGGCAAATGCGACCGTCACCGTATTGCCCGCAGCGCTTATGTCGTAGTGCGAAGGCTCGCGGAGGTCAATCACGATGCGGGAAACTTCCGGCGAGAATTGGGCCAGACGAATCTCGCGGACCGGATCCAAGTTGCTCGCGATTTGCTTCGTGGACGTCTTCAGGTGCGAACCCGCGAAATCCAGGACCAAACGATCCGGATTCTTGAGGCGGCTTGCGTGATAGGCCAGACGACCAGAGCCAAGGATTGCGACTTCGGTTTGTCCACCCGCTTGAGCGAGAGTGACTTGTTGGATCGACTCCACCGTAGTGATGGAATGAGCCGATTCAGAGGATCGCGCCGCAGCCGGTTTCAACGCCGGAGCTGACACCGCCGGGTTCACCGTTTGCGCGAAAAGCATCGTCAGATCTTGCGAGCCATTGCGTTCGAGACGTGGCTCGACGCCATCCGCCAGGAGCACTTCCAGACGGACCACCGGCTTTTGGCCGGCGCTGTAGCTCAACTCGCGGTAGCTCTTCACCAGTTCCGAAGGCACCACGCGAGCGCCCGCCGGGTCCGCCGGCGACACTCCCGTCAGGTCGAGCACAAAGAGGCTCGCGCTGGGGCGATAGGTGGAGTATTCGAAAGGCCCGTTGGCTTGTGCCTGCAAGCGCACGGTCCCTCCGTTCACCACCGTTTTCACATGCACCACCGGCTGATCCGCCGCCGGCAGCGCTCCATTCGTCAGAATCAGGCTTGCCGCAAACACCGCGGTCAGGCCCCACGCCCGCCTCATGATCCTCATTGCTGCTCTCCTGCACTCGGGTAGATTCGCTTCGTTACCATGCGCTCGACTTCCTTCCCGAAAGCATCTTTGGAATTTTCCTTAAAGGTGACCCCATCAAGACCAATCTTTTCCACATCCCCGTCGTACAAGCGGTCACCTTCCCGAATGAAGTACACGTGCTGCTCCGGATTGGAGACCACCGCAAGCATTCCCCCAGGCGCTTTCACCGTTCCATCCACTCGCACCGAGGCAATTACGAGCCCCGCTTTCCCGGGCGGCAAGTGCTCCGGACCTCCGCCTTCCTTCTTTTCCGATATCAACGGGACGAAGGGATCCCGCTTGTTGGCCACGACCTCTGTTTTCTCTCCGGACGCTGGAGCGGCCGGGGCGGGTGCGGCCTCGGGCTTCGGAACCGGGGCAGCCTTGACCACCTTTGCCGTCTTCGCCTTTTTCGGGTGACTCGGAGCAGGTTTGGCCTGCGCCCAAAGCGAGGGAAGAAGGCAGAAGGAAACTGCCAGGATTGCTGCAACTCTCGTGGATGCCTTTGCCAGTTTCATCGTCATCGTCCTACCGTCTTGCCGGCGCGGCAGCCGGTGTCGCGGCAGGTTGATCTGCCGCCTTGGTAAAGAATGTCGTGATCGTAATCGTTCCCGTCACGGAAGTTCCCGGAGCCGTGTGAAATTGGCTGCTACTGGCGCCTAGTCCCGTAATCTTGAGATCCCCCACATTGATGATTCGGGAGAGGCGCCCCATGCGAGAGAAAAAGTCCAGAACCGCGTAGTACGGCCCATCCACTTGAATCTCAAAGGGCATTTCAAAGTAATAAGGCTTGGTCGCGATCGGTTTCGACGTCAGCCGCCGGATCGAAACACCGGAACTCATTGCCGCGCTCTGCACCATCAAAATGAACTGATCGGTTTCCTTGTCCTCGGGGACGATGGTCTGCAGCGTGGCAAGCTGCTTCTGCAGAGCGTCCATTTCGGATTGCAATTCCGCTCGACGCTGCTTGTAAACTCGCAGGCCGGCCACTTCCGTTTCCAGGGGCTTCAATTGCGCTTGTGCAGCCTCCAGATCCGAGCGGACTGTGCCCACGGGCGAGCCTGGGACATAAAAGCCGGCGAGCACGATTACTACGGCTAATCCCACGTAGAAAACGGCCTGGAGAGGCCAGGGCCAATCGCGAAACCCGGTCGCCATGGCTAGCTCCTCCCCTTGGGCGCGGACGGCGCTGCCTGCGGTGTGCCGGTAGCTTGGGGCTTCGCCGGTGTCGCCGCAGGCGCTGGATTCTGACTCACGGCTGCAGTCATTGTGAAACCGAAGGTCTGGACCGATTTCTCAAGGTCGTTTTCCTTCGCCTCTGTAATCTCCACCTTGTCGAAATATCCGGAGCGCTTGAGCTGGGTGATGAAATTGGCCACCGCGTTGATCGAACCCGCGTCGCCTTCAATATTCAGCGCATCCCCTTTGCGCTCCAGAGTCGTGAGCCAAAGCGAATCGACCCGTACGACGGTGTTGGCAACCATTTGGAGCAGTTCCTGGCCGCCGGTGCGATTCCGCTGGAGCGTCTCAATCACGTCGATACGCTGTTGCAGCAGGCTCTTTTGGCGCTCGAATTGGTCGACATCCTGCTTGATCTGCTGCAGGCTGGCCTTTTCAGCACGCAGAGAAGAGACCTTCTTGTTCACGGCCTCCAGCTGGCTTTTTTGCTGGAAGTACGTGATTGCCAGAACTACGCCCGCCAGTACGATGGCCACCGTCAAAAATAGAATCTGGACGGTTGCCTCCAACGGGACGGCTTTCTTGGCCGCCTTGGGTCGAGCCTGACCGAGTAAATTGATCCGGATCATGGCGTGTCAAAACTCCTCAGCGCTAGGCCGACAGCGATGGCCAGGCGCGGCGCCAACTCGCGAAGCTGGTTCTCATCGTGACGCCCTGGGTTGATTGCAATCTTTCGGAACGGGTAAAGCTCCTCAACCGGCATGGCAAACTCTTCTTTCAGAAGATCCAGCAAACCAGGAACCCGAGCTGTGCCCCCGCCCACGTAGATCCTCCGGATATTCTCTCCGCTGGCCGTGGCCCGGAAGAAGTCAAAAGTCTTCTGAATTTCCAGAATCAAGATGTCGGAGACGGAGCGAAGTATCCCGGTCCTTTGTTCCTCGCTCACTCCCGCCAGGGTCCCGCCCATCTTCAACTTTTCGGCATCCTCAAAGCTCAGGTCAAGTTCCTTCTGGAGAGCATCGGTGTACTGGTTGCCACCCACGGAAACGTCGCGCGTGAATAGCGGCGTCCACCCGCGGACGATATTGATATTCATCACGCTCGCCCCGATATTCAACAGCGCCACCACCTGCGACGGGTCCGGCTCGTAATTCACTTCGAAGCAGTTCTGCAAGGCAAAGGCGTCGATGTCGACAACCACCGGCGTCTTCCCCGCCTGCGCGAGCACATTCGTGTGGTTCAGAATCTTGTCCTTCTTTACCGCCACCAGGAGAACGTCCATCTGATTCTCCGTGGCCTCCAAAAGCTGGTGGCTCAGGTTGACGTCCGCGATGTCGAATGGGATGTGTTGGCTGGCTTCCGCTTGGACCCGGTCGAAAAGTTCTTCCTCGGTCATCAAGGGCATGCTGACCCGCTTGACGATCACGGAATGCCCCGATACGGAAGTGGCCACATCCTTGGACTTGATCTTCTGGCCGTCAAAGATGGCAATGATTTTCTCGGCGACCGAGGGGGCATCCATGATGGCGCCGTCCACGACCGTGTCCTGGGCCAGAGCTTCGTGGCCGTAACTCACCAGCTCAAACCCGGCCTTGGTCTTCTTCAGCTCCACAGCCTTCACCGAGCTGGAACCGATATCCAGGCCGATCAGTGATTTTGTTTTCCCCAAATTGAACATCGTGCGGCCCCTCACTCCTCACCCGCCCCGCTTCGCGGAACGGACCCAGCTAGGCTTTGCTCGCTCGCTGATCCCCAACTTCGCCCACAGAGTTGTTCGCTTCTGCTTCGATCCCCCAACCCCAAGGAATCCTTTTCAACCCCGCGGAGGCCGGTAGTACTGATAAGCCCGGTACGATCCGCTTTGTCCGTTTATTACATCCGCGACACTTACTGTCAAGCAGGGTGTTCTAGGAGTGTGCTATTGGTAAAAACCCAGTCCTAAAGGACAGGTAGGCGCAAAGTACAGGTAAAAGGACAGGTTCGAGGAATTCGCTGCGTCTTGGGGGTGAAACCAAGCCGAAAACCAGGTGAAAATACAACAGTTGAATCTGCTTCACTTTTTGTTCGGCAAGCTCAATTTCAGTTGACGCCAGATTGCTTCCATGCGGTTCTTTGTGGCCTCATCCATTTTGATTTCGTCGGGCCAGCGCCCGCCATAGCCTTCTTCTTTCCACTTGCGGGTCGCATCGATTCCCATCTTCGATCCGAAGTCCTGCAATCGCGCCGCATGATCCAGTGTGTCCACTGGGCCGAGGACAAATTGAATGTCCCGCTCCGGGTCGATAGCGCAAAGTGCTTTCCATACCACCTCGCGCGGGTCTTGAACATCCACATCGTGATCCACCACCACAACCACCTTTGTGAACATAGCCTGCCCCAGCGACCAGATCGCGTTCATCACCTTGCGCGCTTGTCCCGGAAACGATTTTCGGATGGAAACGATCATCAGGTTTTGGAAAATGCCCTCCGCCGGCATCGCCACGTCCACGATTTCAGGATGCTCCATCTTCATTACCGGCAGAAAAATCCGCTCGATAGCATGCCCGATGAAAAAGTCTTCCTGCGGTGGTGGCCCTACGATGGTCGTCAGGTAGACCGGCTCTTTCCTATGGGTCATGCAAGTGACATGAAACACCGGGTATTGCCCCTCCAGCGAGTAGAAGCCCGTGTGGTCGCCAAATGGCCCTTCCGTGCGTAACTCGCCCAGATCTACATATCCTTCGAGCACGATTTCGGCGTTGGCGGGAACCTCCAGATCCACCGTCTTGCACGCTACCAGCTCCACCGCGTCGCGCCGAAGGAATCCGGAGAAGAGAAATTCATCCATGTCCGGCGGGACGGGCAGTATGCCTGCAAGACAAGTCGCGGGATCGGCCCCGATGGCCACAGCCACTTCCAGCTTCCCCTCACGATTCTTGGATCGCGCGCTGCGAAAATGCTCCGCGCCATGCTTCTGCGTCTGCCAGTGCATCCCGGTGGACCGCTCGTTGAATACCTGCATGCGGTAGCAGCCCACATTGCGCTTGCCAGTCTCAGGATTTTTCGTGATCACCATGGGCCAGGTAATATACCGGCCGCCGTCCTGCGGCCAACATTGCAAAATGGGCAAATCGAAGAGCGAGAATCCCTCTGTTCGCACCACCTCCTGGCACTCCCCCGACCGCACCGTCTTCGGGAAGAACGACCCGATCTCGGCCAGCTTCGGCAACATCTTCACTTTTTCCAGGAAGCCTTGGGGCGACTGCACATCCAGAAAGGAATGAACTCGATCCGCCACTTCCTCCAGCGAATTCACCTCGAGCGCCAGGTTCATCCGCTGCTGGCTGCCAACCAAATTGGTCACCACGGGCAGATCTGACCCCTTCGGCCGCTCAAACAGCAGCGCAGGGCCACCCGCCTTCACGATACGGTCCGTGATTTCGGTAATCTCGAGGACTGGATCGATCTCCGTGCTGATACGTCTTAATTCGCCGTGCTTTTCCAGCTTACGCAAGAAGTCCCGCAGGTCTCGATACGCCACTTCCCCTCCCTACATTCCTCAAAGGACCGCGACGAAGTCCCGTCGCCCAAAATGACCATTGCGGCGTCGGGACTCGGCATTTCCCGCACGGCCGGTCCGTTCTCCCGAGCCCGCCACTCTAACACGGAGGGTCGCGCCCTACGAACTCCGGAAAACATGGTCCTAATCCAGCAGATGGATTTCTTTTTGGCAGAGCCAAGAAACCTTGCCATTCCGCGATGCGTCTTTATAATCAGGAGAGGAATATGGCGCGCGCGAAGTCTCATACTGCTGACCGGGCACTATTCCCACGAACACATCCATCATGTCGCTACAACAAAGCTATCGGCAAAGGAAACGCACTTATAATATTGGAGCGATTTGCCTCGCTCTAGTTCTGATCGGCGGATACTACTTTAAGGGCCGCACAAAAGATCCTGTGTACGTCACCGCGGCCGTTCATCGCGGCGACATTCATGCCTCAGTCCAGGCAACAGGGACCATCAATCCGCTCACCACGGTTCCCGTGGGCTCCTACGTGTCCGGAACCGTGCAATACATCTTTGCGGACTTCAATACCCACGTGCACAACGGGCAAGTGCTGGCCCAGCTCGACCCCGCCATTTATGAGGCGCAGGTAACCACCGCGCGGGGTAACCTGGAAAATGCGAAGGCAAATTTGGTTACGCTCGCCGCGAATGTCCAAGTGGACGAGGCGAATCTGGCGAAGGCGCAAGCAAACGTCAAGTATGAACTGGCCACTGCCAAGCGCTCGCAAGATCTCTTGACGTCCGGCATTGTCTCGGCGGATTCCAACGATCTGACCCAGTCCACGCTCGGACAGGCGCAAGCGGACGTCAACTCCGCGGCTGCCTCCGCTGAGCAGGCCAAAGCTCAACTCGCCCAGGCTCAATCGCAAGTCGTAGCGATGGAAGGCACCCTAAACGCGATGGAAACGAGTTTGAAGTACACCACCATTACGTCGCCATTGGACGGCATCGTTGTGGCGCGCAATATAGACGTCGGCCAATCCGTCGCTGCGTCCCTGCAAGCGCCCAATGTGTTCACCATCGCTCAGGATCTCACGCGCATGCAGGTATATGCCAAGACGGACGAATCCGACACCGGCAGCATCAAGGTGGGCACGGATGTGACCTTCCAAGTCGATGCCTTCCCCACGCAACTCTTCCGTGGACGCTTGAGCGCCATACGACTGAATGCGACCACCGTGCAAAACGTCGTCACCTACGACACAGTCATTGATTTCGACAATCCGGATGAAAAGCTGCTCCCTGGAGAGACTGCTTACGTCACCATCCCCACCGGTTTTGCCAAAGATACGGTTGAAATCCCCAATGCCGCCCTCACGTTCACTCCCGATCTGCCCCGCACGGATATCGCGGATCTCTACAAGCAATACAATATTTCTCATGACGCCACTACGACGCACTTAGGCGGCTGGCAGGTGGTATGGAAGGTGGGGTCGGACAAAAAACCAGTTCCCGTCGCCGTGCAATGCGGCATCACGGATTTCAGCAATACGCAACTCCTGCAAGGCGACCTCCATGAAGGCGACACTGTAATCACCAGTGAGCTGACCGACAATTCGTCAACCGGACAGCAGCGGTCGCCCAGCTTTGGCGGACCGAAGAAGTAGGCCTACGATGAAACTGAAAGAGGTCATACGACTGGCGCTGCGGGCTCTGGCGCGCAACAAGATGCGCACCATCTTGACCATGCTGGGCATCATCATCGGCGTGGGCGCCGTCATCTGCACGGTGGCCATCGGCGAAGGCGCCGGACAACAAGTCCAGGATCAGATCAAGAACTTGGGTGACAACATCATTTGGGTCGCCGCCGGAAGCGTCACCTCCAACGGCGTGCGCATGGGCAGCCAAGCCACCAAGACGCTCACCGTCGAGGATTCAGAGTCCGTCGCGCAGCATATCCAAGAGGTATCCGCCGTTTCGCCCGGCGTGGGCGCGTCTGTTCAGATTGTCTTCGCGAATCAAAATTGGTACACCCGCTCAAGTGGGGCCGGAGCAGATTATCTCCGGGTGCGCAACTGGCCTCTCGATCATGGCAGCAATTTTTCCCAGCGCGATGTGGACATGGCTGCGGATGTCTGCTTGATCGGCCTGACCGTGGCGCAACAGTTATTTGGTGACCAGGATCCCGTGGGACAGACTGTTCGCGTCCAAAACCTTCCCTTCCGCGTTGTCGGCGAGCTCACCGCTAAAGGCCAATCCACTTGGGGCCAGGATCAGGACGATACCCTGATCATGCCTTACACGACCGTCCAGAAGAAAATTGCCGGCATCGATTGGATTCAATACTTCATGGTTTCCGCTACTTCCCAGGACGCCATTGCCCCCGCGGAACAGCATATCGAGGCGCTCCTCCGGCAAAGGCATCATCTCCGCGCCGACGAAGACGATGACTTCATTATTCGCAGCCCCACCGAGCTCGCGCAGACCGCCGCCGGAACCTCTCGAATCCTTACCATCCTGCTTGCCAGCATCGCCTCTGTCTCCTTGCTGGTCGGCGGAATCGGTATCATGAATATCATGCTGGTTTCGGTCACGGAGCGCACGCGCGAGATTGGCGTGCGCATGGCCGTAGGCGCCACGGAAGAGGACGTCCAGCGCCAATTCCTCAGCGAAGCCATGGTGCTGAGTTCGCTTGGCGGCTTGATTGGAATCGTCACCGGAGTGCTCTTCTCCACTCTAGTTTCCAGCGCCCTGCATTGGGCGACTTTGGTTTCTCCGCTTTCGGTGGTCGTCGCCGCGGTATTCTCTGCCGCGGTGGGTATTTTCTTTGGATATTATCCCGCCCGCAAGGCGGCGCGGCTCGACCCTATAGAGGCCTTACGATATGAATAAGCTCATTCGGTTTCTTACGTTTTCATTGCTCTTGGCTGCGTTCCTTGCTGCGGCGTTCCCGGCCAGTGCGCAGGATAAGAAGAATTCCGCGGGCGAGAGCTTCTTTATTATTTCTTCCATTGACCAAGCAAAGTCGCAGCTCCTTCTCAAGCGCCCCACCGAGGTCACTCTGCTCATGCACGTGAACGACAAAACTCAGTATGTGAACGAGCAGGGAAAGCCCATTCACCTTGCGGATCTCCGTGCCGGTGATACCGTGTGGGTCGCGGCTACCCAGCCGACCGGTGACCAGCCCACGGCCACACGAATCCGCAAAGGCCCGATGAGCGTCGAGGAGCTCCATCGCTTCTACCTCGACTACCCTGAAATCAAATAGTTCCCTGAAGTATCCTCAGAGGTACAAACTGCTCCACATTCATCGGCGCATGCAGTGGTCCCACGAGGATCATCACTTCGCAAACATATGGCCGGGCGCGATTGGGGGAGGCAAAAGCGTCGCATTATTTTCGCCGCGTGATTCACCGGGCTTTTCGTGGATCGTGCATTTCGCTTTGAAGCACACTCCGTCATCGGGAAACGAGCCGGGAATGAGGCCATAATCTGAAGCCTTGCAGTTCTTGCGCAGTTCGGGAGCGCGATGCTATCCTAAAAAGGCTTCGAGGCGGAGCGGGCGTCGTACAATGGCAGTATAGAAGCTTCCCAAGCTTCGGACGTGGGTTCGATTCCCATCGCCCGCTCCATATTCCGTGCTGAAAATCACACTCCCACTTAAGTCAGTCAAGGCCAATTCCGCGACCTGGGGTCCCCAGCTTAGTGACAAGCTCCGCTATCGGAATCACTCAACGTTTTGCCCCCACACAGGAATGAACTCCCAATCGTAGCCGTGAGCATGGAGTGTCAGCTTGAGGACGCCAAACGTGTCCGCCATCTCACGCGGCCTTTGATCTTGTCGAAGCAGTTGTCGAATCGCTCTTACGTGTCGTTGGGATATCTATATATGGCCCGCAGTGAAGACTGTCGCCGGTGTACGTTTGAGGTTCTTAGCCGTGCCCTTGCCGCCCGAGAGATCGAAGCAATCCGGGATGTCGCCGACGCGGACGGGATCCCCCGTTGGCGGGAGCGAGATTGAAACTGGCGGGACTGCGCGCGAGGATCGAGCAGGGATGGCAGAAACAGCAGCCGCGTTGCGCCCGGCTCGATCACGAAGACCGAGCGCCACTCCGACGACAGCTACGCAAAGACCTGCGAGGATGAGCCTCTTACCCACGCCAATCAGAATTTCAAGCGTAGCATGAACTGTATTTGACGCGACAAGCCTGTGCCCACGTTCGGCGACGAATCGTTGTCATTATTGTTGTTGTAGTTGACGGTTCTGTTGATTACGCCGAAAAATTGCGGCGCATCCAGAAAGCCAGTGGACGATGAGGCGGGATCGTAGACCAAGTTCAGATTATTCGGGTCGCCGAGCTGAATGTGATTGAAGATGTTGAAGGCTTGAACGGCGAATTCCAGCGTGAACCGCTCGTTGATCGGCGTGTCTTTCTGAAGCGCGAGATCGATCTGCCATGAGGGCGGGGCGCGAAGAACACCATTTCCCTCGTTGCCGAATCGAGTGAAGTTGCCGTTTGTGTCGACAGGAGGCGCCTGAAAGGCAGCGGGATTGATCCAAGGAGTTTCGCCGTGACCGTTTCCAAGGTACAGCGGCACGTTCGGGACGATATCGGGCCGTTGGCTGGTTTGGTCGTTGCCGTCGGGAAGGAGATAGGTGCTGGAAAAGGCACTGGAAGGGCAACTACCATCGGGATTAGGAGGGGTAAAGAACTGATTCGTGGCCTGGCTGGGATTGCAAATGCCAGCGCTCAAGTCCATACCTACTGTCAGCGGATGGCCGGTGTGATATGAGCCGAGGCTGCTGAGCGACCACCCTCCTACAAGTTTCCCCACGAATCCCGAGTCGTTCAGATATTTCGCGCCCGGCCCGAATGGAAGCTGGTAGACCGCATCGACGATGAAATTGTGGCGGATATCGTAGATGCTGGGACCTGTGTCACATTTCAGGCAATTGACGTTTTCGGGTCCACTGGACTCGCCGCCACCGACCGAACCGTCGTTGATAGAATGCGAAAACGTGTAGCGGGAGAGAAACGAAAAGCCGTTGCTGAAATGCCGCTCGACGGAGAGGGCAAGCCCGTGATACGTGCTTACGCCGATATCTCGCTTGATGTCGACTGAGCCATACGGATCGGTGGTCCCGCCAGGAACACCGGGCTCCGGGAAGTATTGATCCAGCGGTCGAACGCAATCACTGCCATCGCCGTTGAGCGTCACGGGAATGGAACAGAGGTTCACGCCTCCGCGCGAAAACAGTCTCACGCCATGGCTTCCGAGATACGAGGCTGAAAAGATGAAGTTCGCTGGGATTGCCTGTTCGACAGTTGCGCCCCATGTTTCGACATACAACTGGCGGCGCCCTTCCCGCTGCAGAGCGCGAGGGTGTTCCGGAGCCGTCCCGACTGGAAGACCAGACAAGTCCGGGATGGCCTGCTCGTATGCGGCACTAATCGGGACCGATTGGCTAATGGAGACGCGGTACGTGTCGCTTTCGAGTCCAGCGTTAAGGTCGTCGTTCTGTGCCGCGCCGTGGTAGATGCCAAAGCCGCTGCGGATTACGGTCTTTCCATGCATCGCTGCAGGTGCCCAGGCAATGCCGACGCGCGGGTCAACGTCGCGGTAATCCGGATTGGTGAGATATGGATTCTTGGGACAAGGTGGTGTGTTAATGGGCACAGTAAAGGGCGTGTTGGCGGAGCCCGTTCCGAGGCAGGCTCCATGAAACACATCGAGGTCGAACACGGTCGTCCGATTGGTTGCCTCGGTGGGAACGCCATAATACTCGTAGCGCACTCCGGCAGTAACGGTGAACGTGGGCGTCACCTTCCACTCGTCCTGAAAGTAGGGCATGACGAAACCCCGGCGCAGCTTATGGCAGCACCACGGTGCGTCGAACGAGATGCCCGAAAGAGTGCCGGATACCAGGCTCTGGTCGTCGGTGAAAGTGAGGTTGTTATTTGCCGTCTGGCCCTGATTCAGGCGGACTCTACGGTATTCCACGCCGAACTTGAAGGTATTCCGGCCGTGGGTCCAGGTTGCATTGTCAACGATGCCGTAAGTGGTGCCCACTTCAATGTCGGCCGATTCGTTCGGGATTCCCGCGAAGAAGTTACTGTTGACGGCAAACGGCAGAGTGCTTCCGTGGGGATTGTGGAAGGGTGAGCGGTTGATATAGAACTTTGTTTCATTAACGAGATTGGGAGTAAAGGTGTGCTCGAGAGCGACGACGTAGTTCGCGGGATGATTAAACACCTGATCGCTGTCGAGCCCGCTGCTGCTAATGTTAATCTGTGAGGACGACAGGCTAATATCGCGCTGAGCGCGGGCGTAGAAGAGCGTGTTATCGCTGAATTTGTGGTCAATACGAGCCAGCCAGGAATCTTCGTTCACTTTGGTTTTGATCGTGTTCGTGAACTCGTCGCCGTCGGCAGGAGAATCGTCGGCATCGGTTGGGATTCCGCAATTTCCGGCTATCTGCGCGCAGTTGATGAACTGGCTATCCGGAAAGACAACTTTTGGTGCGCATCCTCCCACCGTGCCAATCGATGACCGCCAGGGAAATCCTTGCAAGGCACCGCACATCGCAGGGGACGGCCCTGAGCCATTCCGGCCACTGACCAGAATGGCCTGAATTAGACTCGCGCTCGGCACGACGACCTGACCGGCGGTCGAAGCCTCCTGCTCCTGGCGAAGGCCTTCATAGCTGAGGAAGAAGAACGTCTTGTCCTTCTGGATGGGGCCTCCGACCGTCATTCCAAACTGCCCCAGGCGAAAAGGAAGGAGCACTGGATTTCCGTTCGCGTCGAGATCGTTAAAATTGCGCGCATCGAAAACCGAATTTCTCAGGTAACCGAAAACCGTGCCGTGAAAATCGTTCGTGCCGGATTTGGTGACGACATCGATTTGGCCGCCCGCTTGTGTGCCGTATTCCGCGTCATATAGGGCACTATTGACGCGATATTCCTCAACTGCGTCTTCGGAGATCTGCAGCCGAACCGACGATTTCTGAGCCTGTTCCTGAATGCCGCCCGCATCGACACCGTCGATGCTGAAGTTGTTGTCATCTCGGGCGCGACCCGCGAAACGTATGGTGCGCTGGTCGCCACCGCCGTCGTCCTGCGCAAAGGGTGCGAGGATGGTTAGATTGGCCCAGTCTCTACCGTTCGTCGGGAGATTCGCGATCTGGTCACTGCCAATGACGGACGCGTCCGCTGGGGATGTGCGCTCGGCGGGCTCCGTCTCCGCTTTGACCTCAATTCGTTCGGCAACCGCACCGACTTTGAGCCCGACATCAAGAGTGTGGTCTTCGCCGACCCGCAGGATTACGCCGTCCACAACCTTCGTTTCAAATCCGTTCTTCTGCACCGAAACAGAATAGGTGCCGACAGCGAGGCCCGGAAACAGGTAATAGCCGTGCCCGTTGGATTCGCGCTCCTGATTGATGCCGGTAGCGACGTTAGTTATCTGAACTTTGGCGCCAGAGACGACGCTGCCGCTGGAATCCGTGACCGTCCCTTCCAGAGCGGCTCGATCGGTCTGACCGTGTATTGAGCTGGCTCCCGCAAGAAACACCAGCAATGCGAGGCAAAGAAAGCGAATTCGCATGATGCAATTCCTCCGGTTGCTATCGAATGTCCGCGCGGGGAATTATTCGAAGCCGACAGCCGTACCTCACACCACGGAGCGATTCCCATTCTTCGGCTGCGCGGAACTCTAAATCGCTGCCTGCATTAGGATTCAGCGATATGACAGCTAGATGAATGGATTGTGAGCGCACATTAAAATGATTCTGAAAATGTCTTCAGGTTCGCGAAGATCAAGGAGAGAAACTGAGCAGCATTTCGTGCCATTCACTGATGACGGAGCGGACGCTCAGGCGATGGCCTGGGGGATGGCCTTCTTCCATTTGCCTTGGGATTTGAGGATCAATTCGACGACTTCGCGGGCGGCGCCTTCCCCGCCCCGGGCGTTGGTGACGTAGTGGGCGGCGCGCTTCACTTCGGGGACAGCGTCGGCCACTGCGACGGCGAGGCCTGCGCGAGCGAGCAGTGGAAGATCCGGAAGGTCATCGCCTAAATAAGCCACTTCTTCATCCGTTGTTCCTGTGCGAATCAGAATTCCCTTGTAGGCGTCAATCTTTTTCGCTTGTCCCTGGAGGACGAACTCGGTCCCCATTTCACGGGCGCGACGTGAGGTTGCCGGAGAATCGCGCCCGGTGATCAACCCGGTCCGGATCCCCATAATGCTGGCGAGTTTCAGCCCCGCTCCGTCGTGAGCGTTGAAGACTTTCATTTCCGCCACGCTGCCGTCGGGAAAGGACTGCAGGCAAACAACGCCGGGGGTCAGCGTGCCGTCCACGTCCATCAGAAAGACGCGAATTTTCTTCGCCCGCCGAAGCACTTTGGCCGGGAACTTGATTTCACGAATCGCCATTCATTATGACCTTTCCCGTGATCTCGGGGCAGACGCCGGAGGTAAATTTCCAACGTTGCCCGCCAGGGACAGCGCCCCTCGGCGGACCATCACAATAATTGCAAAGCCCAGAGGTCGTGGATGTGGAGAACGCCTTCCAGGCGGCCGGCAGAGTCCACAACCAGCACGGACGTGATTTTCTTTTCTTCCATCAGCCGCAGCGCCCCGGCGGCCAACTCGGTGCGCGGGAGCGTGACGGGATGGCGCGACATGCAATCGCTGGCACAGAGTTCGAGGATATTCTTCTCGTTCCTCTGCATCATCCGTCGAAGATCTCCATCTGTAATGATTCCCAAGAGACGGCCGTCGGGCTCCGTGACAGCAGTAAGACCAAGCCCCTTGCGGCTCATCTCGTAGATGACATCCGGCATTTTCGCCGCAGGGACAACGCGCGGGACATTTTCGCCCGCATGCATCAAGGCTTCCACGCGGCGCAATTTGTTTCCCAAGCGGCCGCCGGGATGGAGCGCGGCGAAATCCTCTTCCTTAAACCCACGCCGTTCGAGCAAGGCAATGGCGAGCGCGTCGCCCATGGCGTGGGCTGCGGCCGTAGAGGCCGTGGGCGCGAGATTAAGCGAGCAGGCCTCTTCCTTCACGGCGATATCGAGAACAATGTCGCTGGCCGAAGCAAGAGTCGATTGCGGGGCGGCGGTGAGAGTGAGCAAAGGAATACGGAGACGCTTCACCACCGCGAGCAGCTCGATTAGCTCTTCCGTTTCGCCGCTGGAAGAAACCGCGAGCAAGACGTCGCCGGTCGACAGCATTCCGAGATCTCCATGGAGCGCATCGCCAGCATGGAGGAAAAACGAAGGCGTTCCGGTGCTGGCGAACGTGGCGGAAATTTTGCGGCCGATCAATCCGGACTTTCCGAGGCCGGTGACGACCACGCGCCCCTTGCACTCGTAGAGGAGCTCGACCGATTTTTCAAAGCGCGCGTCGAGGCGATTGATGAGGCTCGAGATCGCTTCGGCCTCGATGCGCAGCACGCGCTTGGCAGTATCCAGGCTCATTGCGGGGCATCCCATTCGCGGACAAGCGCCGCCAGACGAAGAATCTTGGCCAGCAGCGGGCGGAACTGGGCAAGCGGAAGGGCGTTTGTGCCATCGGACAACGCCTTCGATGAATTGTCGTGGACTTCGAGAAAGATGCCGTCCACGCCGACGGCTGTTCCGGCGCGCGCGAGAGGTTCGATGAACTCGGGCTGGCCGCCGCTCGATTTCCCTTCCCCGCCGGGCAATTGCACGGAGTGCGTGACGTCGAACACGAGGGGATAGCCGAATTTACGCATCATGGGAAAAGTGCGCATGTCCACGACAAGGTTTTGATAGCCGAAAGAACTGCCCCGCTCGGTGAGGATGATTTTTTCGTTGCCGGTGCTGGCGACTTTTTCGGCCGCGTTCCCGATTTCCACGGGCGAGAGAAACTGGCCTTTCTTGATATTGACGATTCGTCCCGACCGTCCGACGGCGACCAGGAGGTCGGTCTGGCGAGAAAGGAAAGCGGGAACCTGCAGGACGTCGCAGACTTCGGCGGCGGGCCCCACGTGAGAGATTTCGTGAACATCTGTGAGTATGGGAAGACCGGTGCGTTTCTTGATCGCGCCGAGGATGCGGAGCCCTTCCTCGAGGCCAGGCCCTCGATAGGAAGAGAGAGAGGAACGATTGGCCTTGTCGTAGGAGGCTTTGAAAATAAACGGGACGCCGAGTTCGGCAGCGGCGGCGGCGAGGCTCTCCGCCATGCTGGAGGCGTGCGCTTCGCTTTCGATCACGCAGGGTCCGGCAATGAGGAAAAGGGGAGCGCCTCCGCCTACGCGGATTTTTCCGACGGAAAAGGTGCGGGAAGATGGCATTCCGAAGCCGGTGTCCTCCTTGCGAAGAAACAGCGTATGCGGGTTCGCGGGCGAATTCAACTTTGAATTCTGGGGCTCGGCGTTTCGGATGTGCAGTCGGGACGAGGATCCTTGGCGCGAGGAGCAAGCATGAACGCCACATCGGCCGGTTGCAGGGGGAGAGTATGATTCCTGTCTGGTTCATCTCCTCGAACAAAAAGCTTCGGCTCCCCGGGGATGCCGGGGAGCCGAAGGCGCACGATAAGCAAGACCGCGGAACTTAGAACGACAGCTCGGCCTTAAGTTGAATGGTACGCGGAGAAGCGTCCGCGCCGAGGATCGAACCGTAGATGGTGGTCGGCGGGGAGACTGTCCGGATGACGGTCCCAAACTGGCCACTGGCCACATTGGCGACCGGATTGTCGAAGTTGGGATGGTTGAAGACGTTGAAGAACTGGAAACCGATCCCGAGCTTGCCGCGCTCCCATCCGGGAATCTTCGTGTTCTTGACGACCGAAAAGTCGGTATTGAAATAGTCCGGACCGAAAACAGAGTTGCGGGTGATATTTCCGAAACCGGCCGGAGAAGTTGTGAAGTTACTCAAGCATGACGCATGGGGAGACGGGCTGGAACAATCTCCCGTGCCGCCGCCGTTGTACGTGGCGAAGACCTCGGCGACGATGCCCGCAGCACCATAATACGACCCCGCCAATTCCGACGAGGTTGTGCCGTCATAGGGGGTAAAGGGCAAGCCGGTGCGGGCGAACAGAGTGCCTGAGACCTGCCAGCCGTCAACAAGAGCACTGGGGCCGTGGCCGAACAGGGCGCGCTTGATGGGAAGTTCCCAGACGTAATTCATGTTGACGTATTGGCGGACGTCATAGTCGGCGTTGCCATGGTTGAACTCGCGAAGATTTGAGGGATCCTCTGGAACCTGGACGCTCTGGTTGGTGGAACCGAATCCGGTAGCGCTGAAGGCGTTGCCCGTAAACCCGCCGTTGGAGTCCTCGTCGAGGGCATGGCTCCAAGTGTAATTGATGGAAACCTGCCCGCCGGAGAAGCGCCGCACGAAACTGGCGATCAGGCCGTTGTAGTTCGAGATCGCGTCGGATTGAGCTTCGCTGACGGGGCCAAACCGCGGGTCAATTGGCGCACTAGGAAGGCCCTCAAACCCATTCGGAAATTCACTCGGCTTGTAGTAGGCATTCAGAGTGGAGTTGAGAACGGTTTCATGAATGCCATGATTCCCGACGTATCCGACGGTGAGGGACATGGTCTGGCCGAGGCCCTGTTCGACTTCCAAACTCCACTTTTGATACTGCGGGACATTCGTAGAGTGTTCGGAGGTGAAGAGAGCGGGAGGGGTGAAAGCGGGAACGGCAGCTTCGATTTGACCGAGCGTCTCGCCGCTCTTGAATCCCGCCAGGAAGGCCGCATTGGAGTTGGAGGCATCCAGGAAGAGATTCGTGGTTTCGGTGTTCGCGATGTTGTCGTTGGCAACGACGAAACCGTTCAGGAGTGGAGGGTTCTGGGACAAATTGTCGGCAATCGTGCCCGGGTAATTGTCGTAGAAGATGCCTGCGCCGCCGCGGAGGACAGTCTTTTTAGAAGAACCGAACGGCTGCCAGGCGAAACTCAACCGGGGCTGCCATTCGAGATTGGTCATGCCGGTCAAGACCTGATGGAGACCGGTGGCGATGGCCTGGTTGTAAGGAATCGTAACGTCGTGATCCAGGCTGCCGAATGGAACCACGGAATTGGCGAAGCAGTTGTCCTGGCAGACTGGATTGGAAGGATGGTCCAAGCGCAGGGCAGCCGTTACGGTCAAATTGGGCTTGACTCGCCATTCGTCCTGAACGTAGCCACCCACAGTGTAAACAGCTACTGGTTCGTTCAAGGAATTGGGAAAATTCACTGTGTAGCTGGAAGTATCCGCCGCCGAATGGGGATCGACTCCACCGTTGAAGAAAGCATCCAGGGTCGCCGGCTCCAGCACGCCGCTGGAAAACAATCCGAAATCGTGGTCACTGATATCGTCGCGCTTGAAGCGCGCGCCGAACTTCAAGGAATGCCGGCCAATGGTTTTCGAGAAGTCGTCGGTGAATTGATATTGGGTTACGTTGCGTCCCTGGGGCCAGATGTAATCCTCTCCCCCCAGGAATGAGTAAGAGCTGTCGCCGAAAGCCAGGGTCGTCGGGAAAGTACTCAACGCACCGCTCAGGCTCGGCGGCTCGAAGAGCGCGGTATACCACGCCCCGGCCATGATGAATTGATTGACCGCCGAGTTTCCAAACGTATGCGTCTCGACCAATTGGCCCTGATACTGGGGCTGGGTGCTGACAGCATTGAAGGCCGAGTTAATGGGGTCGGTGTAGCTGGCCTGGAAGCCGTGGTCGGTCTGGAAGCGAACGAAGACGCGATCGCTCGATCCAATATTGTAGTCCATGCGAGCCGAGAAAATCTGTTCGTTAGTGGCATTGCTGATGTTTGAGCGGAAGGTCATGGCGCAAGGCACGCCGCTGCCGAGTCCTGTGAAGGTGCCGCAACCAAGGGGGTCGCTGCCATTGCCCGGAATGGCGCGAGTAGCGCCAGGCGCCTCGTTGTAGAGGGTAAATATGTTCTGGTAGAACGGAATGGAGTTGGTAAGCCCCAGGGTAGTGAGATTGGCGATGGTCGCAGTCTCGAATTGCGAGCTGGGAATAATCACCTGATCGCTGGTGGGGATAATTAGTCGCAGACCTTCGTCGTTCACGTAGAAGAACAACTTGTCTTTCTTAATGGGGCCGCCAAAATCGCCGCCCCACTGATTGGCGTTGACGAAGGACCGCGGCGTTCCGTCATCGTTGTTGAACCAACTGTTGGCGTTCAAGGCCCGGCCATTCCAATAGTAAATGGCACGGCCGTGGAAGTCGTTGCTGCCGGAGCGAGTGACGTAGTTTACGGCGGCGCCGGCGAGCCCGCCGTATTCGCCGGAATAGCCATTAGTGACGACGGAAACTTCCTGAACCTCATTCTTGCCGAGGGTCAGGTTGGTGGCGCCGGAATTGTTCACGTTGAAGAAGGGATCATTGTCGTCCATGCCGTTGATGGTGATGAGGTTCGAATTGGCGGAAATTCCAAAGGAAGAGAAGTTGCCGGAGCCCGCCGACGTGTTCATCACCACGCCGGCCGTGGTTTGCGCGACATAGGTGATGTCGTTCCCTGGATTGGGCACCTCCGAGACGGCCTGCTGGTCTACGGTGGTCGCAAAGTTTCCGTTATCCACTTGGAGGAGCGGCGCCTGCTCCGTAACCGTGACCGTTTGAGTGGACTGGGAAACAGAGACTTGGATATTCAATTCGCTGACCTGACCAAGACTGACAATCGCGGCGCGCGAGGTGGTCTGGAAACCGGTGGCGGCAGCCGTAACCGTGTAACTTCCGGGCGGCAACAGAAAAAAGTGATAGACGCCGTCTTTATTGGTGACGGTGTCCTCGGTTGCGCCCTTGGAATTGTCCTTGAGAATGACCTTGGCTTGGGGGATGACAGCACCCGATGGGTCCGTGACCGAACCGGTCAGATCGCCAGTAGTCTGAGTTTGCGCGCGAAGCGAAGGCGCGGTGAACGTGGTGGCAAGCAGAAACCCAAGAGCCAATAGAAGTAGTCGGCGCGAATTCATAGATTGTAAGACCTCCGTCGAAAGTACGAATTTTCGTACATTGCCCGTTTCTTACACGCGTGCTGATGGCATCCCGCCAACGCACGCGGCAGAAGCCTGACTGTCTTAGGGCACGACGAGTGCCAATTTGGCAGGAGCTGGAAATTGTTCAGGCTCGGGAAGTTAAGTTTTGCAGTTCGATGCACATCACCGAATGATGAGAGGATGTTCGAATTGACATATACAGAGATTCGGACAGAAGTGAGCCGAGTGGATGCGTTTGAAAAATTCGAAAGGACATGTACGAATTTTGAAAGCCATTCCGTGAAGATGTTCGCGATGCAGAAAATGCGGAGCGGGATGGACATGAGCCTACCTGTCCTTCAGGGCAATGGGGCATTGGACACTGCAAACGGCCGAAACAAGAGCGGCAAGGCATGTGGTTGCTAGACTGGAAGTAGGAGAAGAGCCATGCCGGATGTCTCCCTACTGAAGAAGGCGTACCGCATTTTGACGTGGGCGAGCCTTGCGGGACTGGTGGTGGTGATCCTGCTCGTCCTGCGGAAGTCGCCTCCGCCGAATGTTCCATACGATCCGAGTGCGGCCGCTCGCGTGGAACAAAAGTTCGAGGCGGAGGACCAAGCAAAAGCTGCGGGACAGCCCGGAAAGGTGCAACTAGATTCCACGGAATTGAATTCGTATCTGACGCAGAATCTGGGATTGGAAGGAGAGACGACCGCCGCTCCGGGCGGCGCTCCTCCGTCGAGTGGAACGCCCGGCACAGGCGCATCGGCGCCGGCAGAGCCGGGCGCCAATCCGGGAGCACCGAGCGACCCGGCGGTTTCGATACCTGGCGCAGATCCGGCGACGCTGGAGCAGGTGCAATCGTCGGTGAAAGACGTGAAAGTGGACATGGACGGGGATTTGATCAAGGCGTACGTGATCTTCGACTTTCACGGCAAGGATTTGTCGCTCGAACTCGATGGACACTTGAAGGCGGAAGACGGGTATTTGAAGTTCGACCCTGTGAGCGGGAAATTGGGGTCGTTGCCGCTGCCGCAATCCACGCTCGACTCGGCGGTGCAGAAACTGATGTCGTCGCCGGAAAACCGCGAGAAATTGCGGCTGCCGTCCGATGTGAGCGATATTCAGATCGTGAATGGACAGGCGGTTCTCACCTACAAGTAGCCCGTGCTGCATGACCCCGTGCAAACGTTTGGTCCTACGGAATCGTAAGAGTTGGCCTACCCTTTGAAAGAGCTTCCTCAGAACAAGTGACCACATAAAACGGCGGCCTTCGATGAGCGTCTATGACGGCAAGCCCATCGGGGTGTAGGCAACGTACAGCAGCCAATAGATGACGACGCCGGTAACGGAAACGTAGAGCCAGAGAGGAAGCGTCCAGCGTGCGATGCGGCGGTGGCGCGGGAAGCGGCCGGTCACGGCGAAGAAAAGCGTGACGATCGCGAGCGGAGGAATTAGACCGGCAAGTATGGTGTGGGATATGAGGAGCGTGAAATAGACCGGACGAATCCAGCCCTGACCACTGAAGCGGATGATGCCCGCGTGAAAATGGAAATACAGATAGAAGGAAAGAAAAATTACGGAGCAGGTGAAGGCGCATAGCATGCAAATTCGATGAGCAGAAATCTTATGGCGCCGAATGAAGGAGTAGCCGCAGAGGAGGAATACCGTGCAAGCGGCGTTGAGAGACGCGTTTAGAGCCGGGATGGAGGCGAGAGGAATCACTCTCATAGTTGACACGCTTTGGGACGACGCGCTTCCGGCTTGCAGAACACCGAGCAATTCCGCGCGCGATTGTTCCTCAAGGTTTTTCGAGGGCCAATGGACCTGGAGATGAATGCAATCAGTTCCGTTACACTCCGCGCGGTGCGCTAGCGGGCCAGCTTATCGAAAATCATCCACGCCAGGAGAAGAGGAATGTGCGCGACGGTGGAATGCATGAGCCACTTGGCGCGGACGTTGGTCCGGGAACGGTTGGCCCACAAACACATCGCAAACAACATCACACCCAGGATCAGCGCGCCCAGAAAGTAGCGAAAGCCCGACATTCCGATCGCCGCCGGAAGAATGCTGATCGGGATCAGCGCTCCCGCCATCGAGACAATCTGTCCAAAAGTTGCATCGCCCCTGGGATCCGCGACGGAAAGCATGCGGATGCCCGCACGTGCATAGTCTTCGCGATACATCCAGGCAATCGACATGAAGTGCGGAAATTGCCAGAAGAAAAGAATCGCGAACAGGACCCAGCCCCCCAGGGTGATTGAGCCGTGCGCCGCAGCCCAACCGATCAAAGGGGGAATTGCGCCGGGAAACGCGCCCACGGTGGTGGCCAGAGTGGTGCGAGTCTTGAGCGGCGTATAGAGCCCGAGATAGAGCCCGGACGTCGCTAGAGCCAGCAGCGCCGCCAGAACGTTTGCGGCAAGGAAGAGCCAGACGCCGCCAAGAACGATTGCCCCGACCCCGAATAAGAGCGCTTCGGAAGGCTGCAACTGACCCGTGGGAAGTGGGCGCGAGGCGGTGCGGCGCATCACGGCATCTTTATCGCGCTCGATGAATTGATTCAGCGCGGCGGTCCCACCCGCAACGAGGGCCGTGGCAGCGACAGTGTTAAAAAGCAAGACCCAGTCGAGAGGCCCGGTCGAGCCGAGGTAGAAACCGGCCAAGGTGGTCATGACGACGAGAAAAGTAACGTCCGGCTTCGTAAGGGCAACATAGGCCCAGGGTTTCTCGAGCGCGGCAAATGCCTCGGAGCGGAGTTCGGTCATGAAATCAGGCGCCAGCCTTCCCAGGAGAGTTGGCAGCCGACGAAGATACTGCGGGAGAGGTGGAGGTTGCTGGATGCGACGGCAAAATCATGCGGGAACAAGATAGCGTGAGAAGCAGGCTGGAGGCAAGGGTCAATGCGCCAACCAGGACGTGCGCGACCGTGAGAACCACGTAGAGCTGCGAAGGTTGACCAACGCTGTCGGCGGCGGCAATCACCCAATACGCGGCGATGCCCAGCAGGACTTGGGTCCCAAAAGTGGAATGCAACCAGGCAACGCCGCGGCGAAGTTCCGGGACGGTTGGGAAGCGCTTGCGAATGACCCGGCCGGTCCATACGACAAAGACACCTACAACCACCGCGCCAACGACGTGCGGGACGATACCGAGGGCGCCGTGGCGAAAGGCAGCACCGAGAACGATCTGAATGAAAATGATCAAGGTAGTCCAGGAAGCTATGGTGAGTGCGCGGGGAGAACCCGTATCTTCCAAGCGGGGAGCGTTATGCCGCCACCAAGGGCTGATAAAAAGTGAAAGGCTAACCACTGCAATGAAAACAATCTGCGCCAAAACTGCATGAGAGGTGGCGTAAAGAGCAGGGTCACCAATGAGGACACGCATCCCTCCGAGAACCGCTTGCGCCAGGACGAGCGCCAGAGCGGACCAACCCAGGCGGCGGATGGACCGACGCTTGTCGGATGCAGCGATCCAGATGGCCAGGATGGCCGTCATGATGGCGACCAGGCCCGCGATGACGCGATGCGAGTATTCATATCGAACACCGCCGGTGAAAGATGGAATGAGGCGATGGTAGGCCAGAGGCCAGTCGGGAACAGAGTCACCCGCATCGTTGTTGGTCACCAGGGCGCCGGCCATCAGAAGCACAATCGTGGCGATCGATGTGGCCACGGCAAAACGATATATTCCAGAAAGTTGTGATGATTCAGACATAGCGCGTTTACTTCCCTTCCCTCAGTTAGAGGTCAAAACCCCATCGGCGGATTCATCAAGGAACCGCTCGCTTCGTTGCTGGCTTCGAGCCATTGGCGAAGCGCCGAAGCGACGATTTGCGAACCTGACTGGCAATCCTTCTGGGCCAGACGTAGCGGACCTTCCGGTGTTTCGAAAGTTCGGTTGCGCAAGGCGGTCTTGACGAAACCTACGAAGTGGAACCCGATATTCTAACAAGCCCGCGCGAGTCTGGAGTGCATTTTTTTCCAATTGGCCGGCGCAGATTCTCGAGCTGTCCGTGGCAGGCTGTCGGGCGAATCGTGCGGCTCTCCCTATCACGCCATTCAAACTGCAACCCACCCTACGAAGCAATGGAGGCAACGCCGGAGCGCATGCCCACCGAACGGAGAACCAGGTCGGCGAGGGCGCGAATGAGAAGTGGTGAATCGTTCAGAGCGGGCATCATGTCGAAATCCGTCACCCCCAAGGACCTGGCCTCCGCACGCGCTTCGATATTGAGTTCATGAAGCGTCTCGATGTGCTCGGTGAGAAACGAAATGGGGATCAACAACATGCGCTTGATCCCCTCGTGCGCTAATTTCTCGATCGTTCCAGTCAGCGACGGCTGAAGCCACTTCTGCGGACCGACTTTGCTCTGGAAGCAGAGAACGTGCGGGTTGGGCCAGGCGCCCCGCTCGCGGACCAGTTGCACGGTCGCCTCGATGTGCTTGGGATACGGGTCGCCCTTTTCGACTAGTGTCATCGGAAGTCCGTGGGCGCTGAAGACAAGGTGAATCCCATCGGGATCGCGAAGCGGCCTCAAGACACCGTTGATGCGATCCACGATTCCGGCAATGTAGTCCGGGTGATCGTAGAAGTGGTCGATGAGGTGGACAGGGACATTCGCTTTATAAAGGCGGTTCCATTCCTTGAGGCTGCTGCCGGTGGTGGCGAACGAATAGTGCGGGTAAAGCGGGAGGAGCACGAGTTCGTCGAAGGGAGTGCCTTCGAGCGCAGCGATGGCTTCCCGAGTGTCCGGATGCCAATAGCGCATGGCCACGATCACTCGCGCATCAATGTGGGGCTGGAGTGCGGTCTGGAGCGCCCTTCCCTGCTGCTCGGTGAGGACACGTATAGGAGAGCCGCCTCCGATTTCGGCATAACGCTCGCGGACAACCTCCGAACGCCGGGAGGAAATTAATTTGGCGAGCGGTTTGCGGGCGAGAAACGAGCCGGGGAAATTGATTATGTCGGGATCGCAGAACAAGTTGTAAAGGAAAGGCTCCACGGCGTCGAGGGTGTCCGGGCCGCCGAGCTGAAAAAGGACGACTGCAATTCGTTTCCGCCCGCTCATGATTTATTTTGCTTTCCTGAAAACAAGTCGAGCCGCGTGGATTAGCAAGCGCAAGGTGAGGCTGTCTCCCCCAACGCGCCCGCTTTGACGCCCCCGTTCAGCGAGCGCGAGTAGTGCGGGATAAGCTGCTATGAGCCCTCGTGCAGCCTCTGCTTGAGGCGGTCGATTTCTTCCCGCAACCGGGCCACCCTCCGTGCGACAGAAACCTCGTAGAGAAAGAAAACCACCCAGACCACCATCCAAGCGGCAAACAGACTATCGAAGTTCTTCATTTTATCCCTTCCCTAAAACCGGGGGCGCTTCCGAGGCGCGAGATTCAATCTCAAACTGCAACTCCTCGAACTCGTGACGCAGCCGCTCGAGCCGGTAGCGGTCGAGCAGGACCAGGATCATCACGCCGAGAACCGCAAAGATGCAGACGGAAAGCACTTTGCCCATCGTGGGATCGAGGCCGGAATTGTTGCCACCGAGGATTACCGGCTGGGGATGCGTGGTCCGCCAGAGGCGATTCGAGATGTAGACGAGCGGAACGTCGAGATACGCAAAGATGCCGAACACCGCGGAGAGCGACGCGCGGCGCTCCGGATCCTCGACCAATCCACGCAGAAGCAGATAGGAGATGTAGAGAAGCCAGAGAATAAACGTCGTGGTGAGCCGCGCGTCCCACGTCCACCAGACGCCCCAGACGGGATGCGCCCAAATCGGGCCGGTGATAAGCCCTATGGAGCAGCAAATTACGCCCACCTCCGCCCCAGCAACGCCCAGCCAATCCCACTTGCGCTGGCGCGTGTTTAGGTAGGCGATGTTGGCGACGACCGTGACCGAGAAGGCGCAAAACATCGAGATCCAGGCGGGGAGATGGAAATAGAAGATGCGCTGGATCAAGCCCATGGTCCGCTCTTCGGGCGCGATGAAGAGCGCGGCGTACCCGGCAAAAACAATCAGCAGAGCCACGAAAGTCGCAGAAGCAATCCTGCCCTTCATCCAGCGACCCCTTTCATTCCTCGAATAAAAAATCACACAGGAGCCAAGAAGCGGTCAGAAACACGATATCAAATCCGGCGAGAAATGTGACCCAAGTATTGGACAACTCGGGAGAATCCGCGAAGAGCGATGCGGTCGCTTCGACTGCGGCGATCAGCAGCGGAGCGAGGATCGGGAGCAGAAGCAGCGGCAGGAGCAGCTCGCGCATTCTCGCGTGGGCTGAGATCGCGGAGAAGACCGTCCCGGTGATGACCAGACCAGATGTGCCCAGAACGAAGACGAAGAGCAAGCGTCCCAGTATGCCGAAAACGGGGACGTTGTAGAGAACACTGAACACGGGGAGCACAATCAACTCCGCTAATGTCATGAAAAGGAAATTTGCGAGCATCTTGCCCGAAAGGATGGCGAAGCTGGAGATGGGGGCCATGCGCAGGGCGTCGAGGGTATCGTTGGACCGCTCGCGCCCGAAAGAAGGATGCAGCATGAGTGACCCAGCAAACAGAAACGCGATCCACAGGAGCCCGGGCCCATAGCGGCGCGATTCGGCAGCGGTGGGATCGAACGCAAAGCTGAAGAGAACGACAACCACCAAAGAGAACACGATCGTCGCGTTCAGCAATTCCCGGGTACGAAACTCGAGGCGGAGTTCCTTCCCCAGAATGATCGCGGCGGCGCGAATCGAGGTCACCTAAGCCTCCGCTCGCAAGGACGCGAGGAGTGAGCGAGGATCCCCGCCGGGGCCGCTGTCGCGGTCAACGCGGCCGGAGATAAGCGAAACTGCGCGCGTGGCGAGGTCGAGCGATTCGTTGCGGGCGTGCGTGCTCATGATGACTGTGCAACCGTTGGCGCGCAGACGTTCCAGTGTGCCGCCGAACCAAGCAAGGCCCTGGCGGTCGAGGCCCGCGGCGGGCTCGTCGAGGAGCAACAAGCGCGGGCTGTGGAGAAGCGCACGAGCAATCGCGAGACGCTGGCGCATGCCGCGAGAAAATGTGCGGACAATGCTCGTGGCGCGGGAAGCGAGCCCGCAGGCATCAAGTGCGGCATCAACGCGCACAGCAATATCGTCAAGACCATAGAGCCGGGCGAAGAGAGTGAGATTCTCCGCGGCGGTCAATTCGTCGTAGAGCAAGGTGCTGTGCCCGACCATTCCCATGAGGCGCCTGGCACTGTCGTACGAAAGAGCATCAGCAGAGCCTTCGGCGGGGCGCGAAAAGGAGACCTTTCCAGCCGAGGGATTCATGAGAAGCGCGGCGATGCGCAGCAAGGTTGTCTTCCCCGCTCCATTGGGGCCCAGGAGCGCTACGAATTCGCCGGATCGAATTGCGAGAGAGACTCGGCGCAGGGCGACCAATGAACCGAAGCGCTTCTCCACTCGATCGAAGGAAAGTCCAATCGTGCTCAGGATGGAAGACGGGACGGCGGCGGAATCAGACAAGGGAGTCCGTTCAGCCTCGAACCAGACCGCGCAAGAGCTGTTCGATGCGCTGGCGTTCGCGGGCGTATTCGTCTTCGGTGATCGTCCCTGCTTGGCGGCGCAGCTCGAGGCGGAAGAGAGTGTCTTTCATTTCATCGAGGCTGCCGCGGACCTGTCGGTCGGCTTCTGCCACGGCGGCTTGCGAGGATGCCGAAGCGCGAGCCACGGAAGCGGGCGGCGCGGTCGGGACAGGGGCGGGTGCGGCAGCGGACGTGGCAGTCGCCGCCATCACCTGCGGACGGCGCCACAAGAAAATGAAGCCCAAGGCGAAAATGGAAGCGAACCCGCCTACAAGAATCCATTTGAGGCTGTCGAGCCGCGCCGGCAGCGTGGTCGCCGTCTCGGTGGGGGCTTCCGCTCCAGCCTGGTCAAGACGTGAATTTACGGAGGGATTCTGCCCCGAATCTCCGGATGCGCCGGGTTCGGGGCTGGCAGCGCCGGGCTCAGAACCGGCAGCAGCGGAAGCACCATTGTCTTGCGGAGGAGGTGGAGCCGTGCCCGAAACGGCGACATCAACAGGAGTGTTGGCTGCAACAGATTCGCGGAGATAGACGCTGAAACCCTGATCCTGGCCGGCGGGAGAAAATCCATCACCCGTCACATGAATCGTGGGAGGCACAAAGACTGCTAGGCGCTGCTCCGGATAGTGAGGAACCAGGCGGAGTTTGGTTTGATTGTCCGGATAGGGCAGCTTATAGGAAATGCGAATCTCATTCTCGCCGGGACGAAACGCGTAGGCGATGGCCTCCTGGCCCTTGCCTTTGTCCATGGTGGCCTGGACTACGGGCATGCCTGAAGAACCAGTCGCAGAGACTTCACCGAGCTGCGCGCCCGCGGGCAGCGAGAATAGGAATGACCCGTCCTCGCGATAGTAGGTCAAGGGGGGCTGCGTCTTATTGTCGATGCTGTACTCTTCGCCGACCACGAGCTCCGAACCGTTGGGCTGCAGGATGACGGCGTGAGCGGAGACCGCAACAGCGCTTGGCTTGTCGGTGTGGTCGAAGACTTCCACGTCGGCCGTTGTTGTCCCCGCGGGGACGGGCGTGTGATAGGAGACGCCCTGATACACCGCGCGAAGGAGCATGGGCATCTGGCCGCCGAGGCCGGGATTCGTGAACTGGTAGCGGCCATTGGCGTCGGTCTTCGTGTTGTCAACGGGCTGCATGCCGCCCTGGAGCTGAATCAGAATCATCTCAACGCCGGCGGCCGGCTTGCCCGTTGTGCCGTTGCGGACGGTTCCCGAGACAGTTCCAGCAAAGGCGACCGGAGCAACCAGGAAAAAGACGAATGAAAGAAAGGCGGCGAGTTTATGCGAGTGGGTCATAGGTGCCGGACCTTCTCCGATGCGGCTTGCCGGGTAGCGGGCGTAGGAGTGCCTCCCGTAAGACGGTCCATATCGGCGAGGACTCGCGCGGCCTCGATTTCCAAAGATTGCTTGATTTCGTCGTAATCCTTCTCCGAAAATTTGCCCGCGCGAAATTCGAAGCGCAGATCGCGGAGGTTTTCGTATATGGCGTCCCGGCGCTCGAGAAGCTGGTCGAGCTTCGTGCGGTGCGGCGCTGAATCCGAAGCATCGGGGCGAACACCAAAGATGAAGAGAATGGTGCCCGCAGCGAGCAGGGCGCAGGCAACGGCGATATCCACGCTACTCATTGGGGTCCCTATCCGATTCCCGACGAGCGCGCGCGAGGAGTTCGGGCGAAATCTTCGGGCCGCCGGCAGGCGCCAGAGCCGCGCGCTTGCGCCAACGTCGAACCAGTTCCCAAACTGCGTATAGGGCAATCAAGGGCGCGGCGATGGGGACAACCCAAGCCGCCGCATCGAATCCCTTGGCAGGCGGTTGGGCGAGGACCGTCGGCCCGTACTCCTGGACGAATGCCTGGAGCGTGAGATCGTCCGGTTCGTTGCGCGCGACGTACTGATCGAGCTCCTTGAGCATGTCGTGAGAATACGTGCACCCGACGTGGTTGCACAGGGTCAAGATTTGATTGCAGCCGCACACGCACATCAATTTTGCCCCAATCGCCTTGGCACGAGGGGTTTCCTGGGCGTACACGGAAAAGGCAATCGCGCACGTCAAAATCACAACCGAGGAAACCAGCAGAATACTGGCGAGTTGCCGGACCGTCCATGACCTCCGAATTCTAATCGCGACCACAGGCGATTTTGATTCCTCAAATTGTTTCCAACCAAGCGCGGCGCGCCTCGCGCGATAGACGCTCCATGCCAGCCAACCGCTAGTCATGCGAATCAACCCGATGAACCACGGCGCCAACAGCAGGTGCGCCGGGAGCGAGAGACTTATCCCAGGATTTTTCCGTGACGGGCCGAAGAACGAGCGCACTTCGCCGGTTCGGCAACAGAGCGAGCCCCGTGCCGAGCACGACCACGATGCCTCCAAACCAAATCCACTTTACGAGCGGATTCACGTAGGCGTGGATGACCGGCCTGCCCGTCTCGGGACTTCGGCCTGCATAGACGACGTAAAGGTCCCACACGGGCGAGGTCTCAATGGCAACCATCGTCTCCGTCACCTGACTGGCCATGAAGAAGCGGCGCTCGGGATACAACATCATTTCGGCTTTGCCGTTGCGGAAAACCTCGAGTGTGGCGCGCTCGGACTGATAATTGTCATTGCTCGTCTGATCGAAATTCTGGCACAGGATGCTATATGGGCCGATCGACAATCTCTGGCCCGCAGCCATTTCCATCTGAATGTCTTTGTTGAACGCCTTGCCCGCGATGCCGATAAAGATGAGCACCATGCCGAAATGGATTACGTAGCCGCCGTAGCGGCGTGTGTTGCGCATGGTCAATTCGCCGACAGCCGAGAGAAGATTCGCGCCATCGCGAGCTGCAATCACCCTGGCGCCACGATAGAACTCCGAGAAAATAGTGAGCGTCACAAAAACGGAAAGAATCAGGCAGATGAGCGCATAGATATCGCGGAAGCCGAAAATGAATGCGACGATGCCTGCAAGCAGGCCCGCCCCGAACGGCCAGGCAAAATTCCGCTTCACGGCGTCCCAGGAAGTCTTGCGCCAGGCGAGAAGCGGGCCCACCCCTGTCAGCAGGAGAAGGAAAAGCGCGATCGGAACGTTGATCAGATTGAAAAATGGCGGGCCGACGCTGATTTTACTTCCCACAAACCATTCCGAAAGCACCGGGAAGAGGGTGCCCCAAAGCACCGCGAAACATGCGGCGAGAAGGATCAGGTTGTTGAACAGAAAGCTTGATTCGCGCGAGACCAAGGAATCGAGCTGATTGTCTCCTCGCAAGTAATCACGGTTGACCCACCAGGCCCAGAAGCACACCACGAAGATAATTCCAAGGAACGCCACGAACCACATGCCAATGGAAGACTGTGCAAAGGCGTGGACGGAACTAATAGCTCCCGAGCGCGTGAGCAACGTTCCTAAAATGGTGAGCAAGAAGGTGACGAACACCAGCCAGACGTTCCACACCTTCATCATCCCGCGCTTTTCCTGCATCATCACCGAATGCAAGAAAGCGGTGGCGGTAATCCAAGGAAGCAGCGACGCATTCTCGACGGGATCCCAGGCCCAATAACCTCCCCAGCCGAGCACAGCATAGGCCCAGTGCGCGCCCAGCAGTATGCCGACCGTCTGGAAGCACCAAGCCACCATCGTCCAGCGGCGCGTGATATGGATCCACTTCTCCCCGGGGTAGCGGCCCAGGAGCGCGGCGAGGGCGAAGGCAAAAGGAATCGTAAAACCCGTATAGCCGAGGTAGAGCATCGGCGGGTGGATGTCCATCTCCGCATATTGCAGGAGAGGGTTTAATCCGCGGCCTTCGGAAAGCGTCACGAGATGCATCACTCCGGCGGAACTCGCTCCCCCCACCACATTGAACGCATTGACCACGAAATTATTCAGGGTGAGGAAGAAAATCTGTACGCCCGCCAGAATGACACCGACGTACGGCATCAATTCCGGATGCTTGTTTCGATTTATGAAGATTGCGAGAAACGCATACGTCGAAAGCAAGAATGTCCAGAAAAGAAGCGATCCTTCCTGGCCGGACCATAACGCCGCGATTTTGTAGATTACCGGCAGAGCCTTGTTACTATGCTCCGCCACATACGCCATCGAGAAATTGTCGGTCAGGAAGAAAATCTCAAGCGTGGCAACGGCGAACGAAACCAAAAAAAAGACAGCCATTCCCGCATTGCGGGCGCTCTTTGTCAGCAGCGTGCGGCGAGTGAGGATACCGGCGATTCCGGCACCGAAGGCATACACCGCGGCCAGAAATGCGAGGAGCAGTGCAAAAGAACCAGCAATATCCAAGGAGCCCCCTTGAGGATTTCAGCTATTGCTGCCCATTGCGGGCGCGGCTGGCCGGTTCATGGTCTGACCGGACTGGCCGGGAGCCGGAGTGGAAACGGGCGCGGCTTCGTACTTGGACGCGCACTTGGCCTGCACCTGCTCGGCCACAAAGTGACCATCCGGCGAGAGCTTGCCCTCGACCAGCGCCTGCGCGCCGTCCTTGAAAGTGTCAGGGAGAGGATCGCGCCCCACATAACTGACCGGAAGGTCTTTCCCCTGCTCTTCCAGTACGAAATCGATTCGGCCTTCAAGGTGAGAGATCGAGCCAGCCCGAACGTTGCCGGACACGCGCATCCGTTGGTGGAGCGAGGCTCCTTGGAGAGCGCCGAGCTCCGAGATCGTGTGGTAATAGGTCTTGCTCTGCGTGAACCCCACGTATGCCAGACAAGCCAGGGTTACTACGATGATTGCCGAACCGATCAGAAATTTGCCCTGCGCCTTCATCAGATCCCCCTGACTGCGCAACTCCGCAACCTCAGGATTCTAACACACCGGATGGAGGGTGCCGTTGAAAGTCTACGTAAATCAGCGCTTGCTTCAGCTGAAGCGAGAAAGGGCCATGCAAATCCGGTCGCCAAGGGCAGTACCGAATTCGGCCTGGTTTTGGGGATCACCTAAGAAGGGGTCCACAAACGGGGCACCATCATCC
Source organism: uncultured Acidobacteriota bacterium (assembly GCA_963788255.1). Classification (GTDB taxonomy): domain Bacteria; phylum Acidobacteriota; class Terriglobia; order Acidiferrales; family UBA7541; genus Palsa-295. The sequence continues at coordinate 212,353 of CAWBGC010000019.1, read as the reverse complement.
AGAATCAGACGGTCGCTCCAACCAGCTTGTTGGAGAAGGCCGATCAGTTCCTGCGTGGGCTGGGAAAGAGGCAGAATGTACTTCGGCTTGTAGGAAGTCTGGATACGATTGAGAACCGTAGGCGCAAGGCGCCGCACGGCCGGCTCCAGATCGTCCTCATTTTCCACCGGGCACTCCACGGCATGGGTAAGGTAAAGACCGCGACGCTGAAAATTGGCGAGCGCGGCCTCTTCCTTGAGATCGGAGCCGGGCGCGGGTCCCAGACACTTCATGATTTCATCGAAATACATCCGCGCGCCGACAGAACGACTCGCCCGGTCCTTCGCCGGGTGATAGAAGAAATCCTCAAAGCGGAGCGGCGGCGCGGAATCGAGAAAAAGAACTTGGATATGGACAGGGCGGAACCGTGTCGCCAACTCCAGGCGCTCAATCCTCAGGCGTACGTGCGAATCGCCCACTTGAACGCCGCAACCATCGCATACGGGCATCCGGTCTCCTTCGGATTTCACCCATGATTTACACCGAGGGCATTATAAAAGTAAAGCAATCAAGACGGAGATGTATTGCTCAAAGAAACATCAAGGAAGAACTGAAAGGACTTTCCGGATGCGGTCTCCGAATGCGGTTCCATAAGTAGCCTGTTTCTGCGGATCGCCCAAGTAGGGGTCCACAAAAGGTCCGCCGTTGTTGAGGACCAACCGGTCGCCCCAGCCAATCAGGCCAAACAGGCGGATCAACTCCTGCGCGGACTGCGAGATCGGCACAATGTACGAAGGATCCATAGCCTGAACCCGCTTCACGACGGTCGGGGACGAGCGGCGCATGGCAGCCTGAGGATCGGGTTGCTCTTCGAAGGGGCATTCCAGAGCGGAAGTCAGAAAAAAACCGCGGTGCTGAAAATCAGCGAGCACTGTATCCTCCCGAATTTCCAGTCCGGAAAAAGGCCCCATGCACTTCACAAGTTCGTCGAAATAGACACGCGACGCTACCGAGCGGACCGAGCGGTCTTTCGTCGCGCGGTAAAAGTAGTCTTCCAGGCGCGCGGGGGGAGCGCCGTCGAGAAGCAAGACCCTGATGTGGGAGGGTTTAAACCGCTGCGCCAGTGTGGAGCGCTCGTTGCGGCGCGCAACGTGGGCATCATCCGTGCGAATCCCGCAGCCTTCACAAACCGGCATGCCTGGCTCTCCCTAGCGCGCCTGAGAATGTCACGGAACCCGAAACCTTAGCAAGCATCGCTATGATTGGGAGAGGGCCTGCGGTATGCGAGTGGGCGACCGCGGAGACACTTCCTATTGGCCGAGCTTACTCCGGAGACAACCCACCAGCTCCGGCGCGAGCTCGGAAATGTTCATCCCTTCGGAAACGATGAACTTGCAACTGAGAATCGGGCGCGCCTGGTCGTCATCCGAAAGCTGGCAATTGACGCGGCAGTATTGGCACTCCTGGTTCCAGCAGAACCGGCCGTACGGAATCGTTTCCGGGCTGATGAACTGAAAAGCGCGGAGCAAGGAATTCCGCTCCGGCACCAGAAACGTCTTCCCCAAGATGGTGATCTCCACGAGTTTTTCATACGGCCGAAACACGTCCGTCATGATGGATGGGTCGCCTTCTGACATTCGAGTGATTCCCCTTGGCTCGAAACTAAAGGAGCGCGCGCCCCGGAGCAACGACAAGAAACGATTCGCGTGTTCAATGCTCCAATGGCGCAGAAAAAGAGAATCGCTCCGCGCCCTTCGTAACCCCGGAATCATTCCCTGTAGGAAGATTCGTGAGTGCGTGGAACTGGGAGGAATGAAACGATCTATGCGAAGAATTGGCCCATGCGACGGAACTTTTGGTAGCGCCGCTCCAGAAGCTGGGGAAGAGGAAGCCCTGATAGCTCGGAGAGCGCACGGGAGAGGAATGGGTCAAGTAATTTGGCCGCCGCCGAATGATTGTTATGAGCGCCCCCCTCGGGCTCGGGGACGATTTCGTCGATAAGCTTGAGCTCGAGAAGATCGGGAGCGGTGATCTTCAGCGCTTCGGCGGCAACCTCAGCCTTGCTGGAGTCGCGCCACATGATGGAGGCACAGCCCTCGGGAGAAATGACGGAATACACGGAATTCTCGAGCATGTAAACACGATCACCCACGGCGGTGGCGAGCGCTCCGCCCGATCCTCCTTCACCGGTGATTGTGACGACGACCGGCACGGGCAGGCGGGACATTTCACGGAGGTTGTAAGCGATGGCCTCCGCCTGGCCGCGTTCCTCCGCACCGACGCCAGGATAGGCACCCGGTGTATCCACGAAAACCAAAATTGGCCGTCGAAACTTCGCCGCGAGCCGCATGGCGCGCAACGCTTTGCGGTAGCCTTCCGGCTTGGCTTGGCCGAAATTGCGCACGAGGCGCTGCTTTGTGTCGCGCCCCTTCTGCGTGCCTACCACCATGACCGGCTGGCCGTGATACCAAGCCATACCCGTGATGAGGGCTGCGTCATCGGCGAAGTTGCGGTCCCCGTGGATTTCACTGAAATTCTCGAAAAGCAAGCGAATGTAATCCTCAGGGTAAGGCCGCTGGGGATGTCGCGCGAGTTGCAAGCGTTGCCATGCGCCCAAATGCGCGTAGAACTCCCGCTTGAGTTCCTCGACTTCTCGCCGAATCCGGTCGATCTCTTCGGCTGTGGCGTCGCTGGGGTTCGTAAGGCGGCTCAGCTCGGCGACGTCGCGTTCGAGAGCATCGATCTCGACCTGCCGTTGTTCTGCGTTCAGTTGCGATTCGACATTTCGCCCGCGGGTGGGGAGTGGGCTGGCTTGTTCCGCTATCTTGCGGGATGAGGCACGTTGACCATTGCGCGTTTCCGGAATAGGTCGCGTGGTGCGGTCCGGGACCATCCGCTCCTGCTGGCCCACTTTTGCGTTCGCTTCCTTCAGCTCGTCCAGTTTTCGCTGTGCGGAGAGCTTTCGCATGCGTCGCAGGCGCTCGCGCGCCAATTGGCGCTTGCTCTTCACGGAACCACCGTGACGGAATCCGGCCCACAAATGCCGCGGACGGCTTCCACAAGTTCGTTGGCAGGCTGAATCATGCTTCCCAATTCCAGCGTCGCTTCGGCGCCGTCATCGCCGACGAGCTCGAACTCGACGCGGCAACGGCCGGGATAGCTTGAGAAGATGTCTCGCAGACGATCCAGTTCGCCGTTGTGGAAAAGGTTCAGACCGACGCGAACGCGGAGCAAGCTAGGCGCGCGGTCGGCCACCTGATCCAGCACTCGAGCTTCGGATACGATCAGCCGAGTCCCCACATCCTCGACAGCTACTCGCGCCTTCACAAGAAGTGGCGTCGCAGCTTTCAGGATGGGCTCAAGCTTTTGAAACGCGTCTGGAAAGACCAGGGCATCAATTACACCTGTCCGGTCTTGAAGCGTAAGAATTGACCAGCGGGCGCCACGCCGGGATCGCATGGGACGCGACTGGACGATGATGCCTGCCACAACGATATCTTCGCCGTTCCGACGGCCTTCAATCGTTGAGAGCTCCACAGCTTTCAGGTCCTGCAGGCGCCCGGCGTATTTGTCTAGCGGATGGCCGGAAACATAAAACCCTAGGACCGAGTATTCCGCAGCTAAGAGTTCATGCTCGGACCATTCCGGCACTTCCGGCAAAGCTTCCGGTGGCGGCACGTCGGCAGCGGCGGCCCCGCCGCCGAATAGTCCATGCTGACCGCTTTCCTTGGCACGTTGCAGCTTCTGTGCGCGCTCGATGGCCCGGTCGATCACGGATATCATCTGCGCGCGATGACCGTCCAGACCATCCATCGCTCCGGCGCGCACCAAGCTTTCCAGAACTCGCTTGTTGAGCAGGCGGCTGTCGACGGACTCGCAAAAACCAAAGAAAGTTATCAAGCGCCCGAGAGATTCGCGCGCGGCTAGAATGCCCCTGACTGTATTTTCACCCACGTTCTTGATGGCGCGCAGTCCAAAGCGAATCTGGTCTTTCACCGGCGTAAAGTCGACGTCGCTGGAGTTAACGTCCGGCGGAAGGACGGTTATACCCATGCTGCGCGCTTCGTTGATGTACTTCACGACTTTCTCGGTATTTCCGGTTTCGGAAGTGAGCATGGCAGCCATGAATTCCACCGGATAGTGCGTCTTGAGCCAGGCCGTCTGGTAAGCAAGATAGGCGTAAGCGCAAGAATGCGACTTGTTGAAGCCGTAGCCCGCGAATTCTGCCATCAGGTCGAAGATCTTTTCCGCTTTCTTCGCCGGCACTCGGTGGACCTGGCAACCGGCCAAAAACTTTTCCCGCTGTGCCGCCATCTCCTCCGGCTTCTTCTTTCCCATGGCGCGGCGGAGAATATCGGCATCCCCCAATGAAAATCCGGCGAGCCGATTGGCAATCTGCATCACCTGTTCCTGGTACAGGATCACGCCCCACGTCTCGGAAAGAATCTCCTCCAGCTCCGGCAGATCGTAGGCAACCTTCTTCTTTCCGTGTTTGCGCGCGATAAAGTCGTCGATCATGCCCCCCTGAATCGGACCGGGGCGATACAGCGCATTCAGGGCGGTAAGATCCTCGAGCCGTGTGGGCTGGTAGCGCCGCAGAATGTCGCGCATGCCGTGCGATTCAAATTGAAAGATCCCCGTCGTATCGCCGCGGGCGAAGAGAGCGTAAATACTCGTGTCGTCTAGAGGGAGATTGTCGAGATCAATTTCCATGCTGCGATTCTGCTTGATCATCCGCACGGCGTCGTCGAGCACGGTCAGCGTGGTGAGCCCCAGGAAGTCCATCTTCAGCAGGCCGATGCGCTCGAGCGCGTTCATATCGTACTGCGTGGTGATTTCATCCTTGTTCGACTTATAGAGCGGAACGATCTCGGTGAGGGGGCGAGGCGAAATCACGACCCCGGCTGCGTGGGTCGAGGCGTGCCGCGCCAGCCCCTCGAGTCGCAACGCGACCTCCACCAGTTCCTTCACGCGCTCGTCTTTTTCGCGCATGGAAGCGAGCTGCGTGGATTGTTGGAGCGCTTCGTCGAGAGAGATATTGAGCTGGTTGGGCACCATCTTTGCGATTTTATCGACTTCGCCATAGGGCATGTCCAGGGCGCGTCCCGCGTCTTTGAGCACGGCTTTCGCGGCCATGGTCCCGAAGGTGATGATTTGTGCCACGTTTTCCTGGCCGTATTTCTTGCGCACGTAATCAATCACTTCCCCGCGCCGCCGCATGCAGAAGTCGATATCAATGTCAGGCATCGAGATGCGCTCGGGATTCAGGAACCGCTCGAACAGCAGATCGTACTGGAGCGGGTCCACATCCGTGATGTGCAATGCGTAGCTGACCAGGCTCCCCGCGGCCGAGCCGCGTCCGGGACCGACGGGCACGCCTTGCGCGCGCGCGTAATGGATGAAGTCCCAGACGATCAGGAAGTAGCCCGCGAAGCGCATCTTCTTGATCATCTCGATTTCAGCGGTCAGCCGGCTTTCGTATTCCTCCATCCGATGGCGCAGACGGTTTTCCTTCGCCAGGCGCTCGAGGGTCGATGCGCGCGCAGCAAACCCTTCGCGCGCGATTCTTTCAAAGTACGAGTCTGTCGAATGCCCCTCGGGAACTTTGAATTCCGGAAAGGGATTGCCCACTCGCTCGATTTTCACGTTGCAGCGTTCGGCAATCGCGATTGTGCGATCGAGCGCATCCGGGAGTTCGTGAAAGACCTGGGCCATTTCCTCGGCCGTCTTGAAATAGAACTGATCGGTTGCGAACTTCATTCGCTGGCCGTCGCTCATGGTCTTGCCGGTTTGAATGCACATCAGCACTTCTTGCGCGTGAGCGTCGGAGCGGGTCAGGTAGTGGCAGTCATTTGTGGCCACGAGGGGAATTCCAGTTTCGCGTGACAGGTTCACCAGGTCTCGATTGATCCGCTTTTCCACCTCCAAACCCTGATCCTGAACCTCCAGGAAAAAATTGCCTTTCCCGAAGATGTCCCGCAGGCGGTAGGCATTGGACCGCGCTTGGTCGTATTTTTCGTCGAGGAGAGCTCCGGCCACTTCCCCGCGCAAGCAGGCCGAAAGCGCTATAAGCCCCCCGTGGTGTTTGGCCAGAAGATCATGATCGACGCGGGGCTTGTAGTAGAAGCCATCGAGATAACCTGTCGAGACCAGTCGAATGAGGTTCCGATAACCCTCCGCGTTTTCGCACAAAAGGACCAGATGGTTCGACCGCTCGGCCTCGGAACCGCGGTTCTTGTGATTGTCTGGCGCGACATAAACTTCGCAGCCGATGATGGGCTTCACCCCGTGCGTCGTAGCTTGATGGAAGAAATTGGCCGCCGCGAAGAGGTTGCCGTGGTCCGTCACCGCGACGGCAGGCATCCCACGTCGCGCCGCTTCGGCGGTCAGCTCGCCGATTTCGCAGGCGCCATCCAGAAGAGAGTAATCCGTGTGCAGATGAAGGTGAACAAAGTTCGAGGGAGCCATGCGCAAGCTATTCTAAACCATGACGGGGCCGAGAGAATGGAAAAGTAAGCCCCCCAACCGGCATCTCACGGTCAAAGTGATGGGAACTCGATTTCAATAGGCCCGCGCCGCCATCAAGCAGCGTGAGGTCCGCGCAGGACTCGGGCGGGAAGAAAGATGATCGCTCGGATGAGCTCGAGAGCACCCCCTACTGCAATCCCCAAAAGGCGGAAGGGTAAAAGGAAAAGCCAAACAATCGGATACAGGATCAGCGCCAGCATTGCCAGCGGCCAGCACAGGACCAGCAATATGCACCAAAGCAGGAATTTCACCATGTCCCAACCCCTCTCGTAAGCATCAGCGAATCCTATTCCATCGTGGGGTGCCTGAGTACTGTTTCCTTGGCTGTTACGAAACCACCGTGTATGACAAGGCGCAACAGCGACAAGTGAATGCGGGTGTCATTTTTCGGTTCTAATGCATATGAGCTTGCGCAGTTCACCAGTGGCCGCGGGCTTAGTGGAAGGAGAGAATTTCAATACCCCTCCTGGCGCCGCCGGCCAATGATCCATTGGCGCTCTGGGCTTTCAACAACCGTGGACATCGCAATAAACATCAGCGGCGCGATTTCTTCGCGTGATGGGACTTCACCTTATTTTTCGCCGGCTGCCTATGTTCTTGAGCAGACCGCCGCTTTGCGGAAGCCTCCCCGTGGTCATGAGCTTTAGCGCCTTCGGAAGCAGCTCCCGATGGCCGTGACTTCGACTCTTCCTGCGCAGTCGCGGCGCCTCCCGGCGCAGATTTTCCATGCATGCGATCTGCCGGGGTTGCTCCCTCCGCCGCGTTGCCGTGCGACCCCGCCGCAACCGGTTCCTTGCCTTTACGTTTCTTTTTTTCTTTCTCGGCCGGCTTTTTTGGCTCTTCTTTGATTCCGGCAAGCTGCCGGAGCATCTTCGTGCGCTCTTCGGGGTTCCGGCCTCTGCCGCGAAGCTGCATGTCGAAAAGCTGCTCGAGGATTTTGTCGAATTTCGGACCTCTTGGCACTCCCAACGCGTCGAGTTCCGTCATGGGGAGGCCAAGCCGCAAGGGACGCCACTTCTGCACGTAGTTGCGAATTTTCGAGACGGCCCGCGGGTTCGGCATCTCAACTTCGATAAACGGGAGCATTTCCGGCGGCAACGAAGCGATGTAATAGTAAGCATCGCGCGGTGTATTCGTCTTCCTCCCCTTCAGCATTTTCACGATCTTTTCTGCTTCCGGAACCAATCGGGTCACGGCTTCCACTTCCGCGGAATGGAATTCCATGGCGCGCATTGCCGAAGCGGCTTCCCGGGACTTCAATCGGCCGAGAACGTAATACAGAACCGGGTCCTGCAGCCGCACGCGAATGCCTGCCCCCTGGAGGTTGGCGCGCACACGGCCCAATTTCTGCAGACTCTCGTAATCGGGCTTTCGCCTTTGTAATTGTGGATGGATCGCTGCAAGCAGCTCGCGCGACTCCCATTGCTTCAGCGTCGCAACAGGGTTGTCCTCCCGGGCGAGAGACTGAATCTCGCGTCCTACGTCGGCGCCTTCAAATCTCTCCTGCAGTCCGCGCTCCATCGCCAGATCGAACCATTCTTGGGTGCGCGACTCCATCTTGAACCCCATGCGGGCACAATAGCGAAGGATGCGCAGGATGCGAATGGGTTGGTTCGTAAAGGCGTGGATGGAAAGCGCTCGAACTTCCTGCTTCTCCAGGTCCGCCAATCCATTCGTGGGATCCAGCAGAAGCCCGCGAGACTGGGAATTCAGAGAAATCGCGATGGCGTTAATCGAAAAATCACGGCGCCGCAAGTCCTCCATCACGCTCGAAAAACGGTGCTCCGGCTTCACACCCGGCCGCTCGTAGTAATCGTCTCGCGCCGACGCCACGGAACCATCCACGTCTCCCGCAAAGATCAGCTCGTAGTGACGCAGTCGCTCGCTCTCCCACGCGATCCGGGCTCCACCTTTCTCCAGCTCACGCACCATGCGGATCGGATTGCCCTCAACAATGAAGTCGAGATCGCGAATGGGCTGCCCGGAAATAAGGTCCCGGACGGCGCCGCCCGTCAGATAAACATTCACGTCCTGCGACCGCGACAACTCCTGGACGCGTTCGAGCACGGCACGCTGCTCGGGTGAGAGCCGGCTTTCCAACAAATACATGTAATCGGGCATGAGGTCTTCCGCCTCCTCAGTCTTCCCCGCCATTCTGTTCAGGCGCGCGGGTGATGTGCCTTGTAAACCTGCTTCAAGCGCTCCTCAACGACGTGCGTATAAATTTGCGTCGTCGAAATGTCCGAATGTCCCAACATCATCTGCACGGAACGAAGGTCGGCGCCTCGGTCCAATAAATGAGTGGCGAAGCTGTGGCGCAACATGTGGGGCGCCAGCGCTTTGCGGAGCCCGGCCTTTCGTCCATAGTCACCCAACGTTTTCCAGAACGAGATGCGGCTCACTTTCCCGCCCCGCCGATTCAGAAACAGATACGGCGGAGAGCCCCCCTGCAGCAGTTGGGGGCGGGATTCACGAAGATATCGTTGCACGGAGGCCAGTGCTTGACGGCCCACGGGAACAATCCTCTCCTTGTTTCCCTTCCCGACGCAGCGAAGGCACCCCGCGTCCATTTGCACATCTCCAACGCGAAGATTGCAAAGCTCGGACACGCGGAGACCCGTGGAATACATCAGCTCGATCATCGCCTGGTCGCGCTGTCCGATCATCGTTTCGGCATCCGGCTGGTGAAGCAATTGGTCCACTTCCTCCAGACTGAGGAAGTCGGGCAATGTCTGCCGGAACTTTGGTGATTCGATGTTCGCTGCGGGATCTTCCTGGATCGCTTCCTCGATCAAAAGGTAGCGGAAGAAGTGACGCACCGTGACGAGGTGCCGGGCGACGGAACGGCTGTCGAGACCTTTGCGGTAGAGCGTCCCCAGAAAATCCACAATGTCTCCGCGGGAGACGCTTGCGGCCGTAAGCCCGCGGGTCTGAGCGAATCCGCTGAACTTTTCCAGGTCCCGCCGGTATGCCTGGATCGTATTGTCGGAAAGGCCCTTCTCCACGCGCAAGTAATTCAGAAACGACCGGATCTGCGATTCCAATTCTCCGCCCCCAAACGAAATCAGGACACCTACCGAAAAGAATTTCCCTTGCTATTGCTTCCGCCCAGCCGCCAGATCGTGCGTGAAACGCCGTTCACATCCGCTACCACACCGCCTCGTGCCATGCCTCGCGGAAACCTTACACGCGAGCTGCGGCAGCCGCTCCCGCGCGGTCGGTACGCCGGAGAATCAGCAGGAATTCCGAAAGCTCTTCGCAGCGAAGCAGCCATGTCACGCCGAAGTAAGCCGCCGTGGAGACCAAGATCAACGCTCCCAGCAATCCTGCTTGCGAAATCACGTGTTGCAGCGAATCGAAATTTGAATGGCGAAGACATTCGTACGAGACGGCTGCCATAGCTACCGTGCCGATCGCTATCCTCACCAGGGAACCAGCCAGCCCATGAGCTTCCAGACTTCCGAAGCGTTTCCGGAAAACAAACAGAAGCGCCGTGAAATTGAAATAAGCCGCCAGCGAACTCGCCAGCGCAGTGCTTCCGTTCGAAAGATAGCGGAAAAGAAAAAGAGCAGGAAAACAGAGTTGAGCGCGATGTTCATTCCCAGTGCATAAGTCCGATTCGCGCCGGCGTCGCGGTATCCTGCGAGGAATAAAACGCCGTGGTGATCAGCTTGATCGCGGCAAACGCCGGCAGTCCCAGCGAATAGTAAAGCAGCGCATGCGCGGTCAAAAGCGTGGACGCGGCCGTGAATTGTCCGTGCTGAAAAAGAACTGCAACGATCGGACGCCGCAAAAGCATCAGTCCGGCCGCCGCCGGAATCGTGATGAACGAAACGATGCGCATCGAAAACCCGAATGTGTGCTTCATCTCCCCGAGTTTTCCTGCGGCTGCTTGGCTGGGACATCATGGGCAGCAACGCCGTGGACATGGCAATCGCATAACTTCCGAGCACCAATTGCATCACTCGATCCGCTATGTATAGCGACGTGATACTCCCGGTGGGCATGCGCGACGCCGTGGCAAAAATCGTGTCCACGAAAAAATTGACTTGATACACGCCCATCCCGAAGAAGGCCGGGCCCATCAATCGCCCCACCTTTCGAACGTTCGGATCGGTGAACGAGATGGCCGGCCTGAAATTCATCCCCCTCTTCACCAGCGCCGGCAATTGCACCACGAGCTGGAGCATCGCTCCGATCAGTACGCCGATGGCGAGCGCGATCGCAGGCGTTCGCAGTGACCCCGGAACCCTGAGAAGTATGGGACGGTAGATGAACCCGAAAGAGCAAAATATCATTGCAAGGTTGAAGTAAATGGATGTCGACGCCGGAAGCGCGAACACGTGAAAGCTGTTCAAGAACGCCGAAGCCAACGCCGCCAGGCCGATAAAGAACACGCACGGAAAAATAATCCGATTCAACAGGATTGCCAGATTCCATTGCAGGTGGCTCGCGCCGAAAAGCGTGAAGATGAGGACTACCTGCTTCGAGAACACAAACCCGGCGACGGCCACGACCCCAAGAATCAGCGCGAGGTTCCAAAAGGTCCTCTGCGCGAAGGAAACGGTTTCCGACCAGGGCCTTTCGTGCAGTTGCCCGGTGAAAACGGGTATGAACGAGGCCCCAAGTGCCCCTTCGCCTGTCATTCGCCGGATCAAGTTGGGAATCCGAAACGCGAGGATAAATGCATCCGCCGCCGGAGACGTCCCCAGGAGGAGAGCTACCCGTTGATCGCGTAAGTATCCGCAAATCCGGCTGATAAGGGTAACGAGGGCTATAACGGAGGCCGATTTGAGGATCTGTCCTTTGACGGTCAATCGGCGGCCACTCCGGTGCTAACCCTTTAAGCACCAATAACTTGACAAAAACAGGCGCAAGGATAACATAACCTTCACGGAGATAGCAACATTCACTCCGAAAAAGGCCTTCTGGCGGTGAAAAACAGAGCCCCAGCCTCCACGCACAAGAAGGTCGTTGTGCTTGCCCGCGATGGTACCCTCGTAAAGGGCTATCTCAACGCCGCCCAGCTCGGCCACACAGAAACGATTGACCTGCTGACCCCTGACGGCGAGCACCGCCCTATCAGCCTGGAAGAAGTGAAATCCGTCTACTTTGTCCGCGAGTTTCTGGAGCAATTTGAACCGGAACGGAAGACCTTTCTGAGCCGCCCCAAGCTAGACGGGCTTTGGGTCCGCCTTCATTTCCGCGATGGCGACGTAATGGAAGGCATCGTTTCGAACGACCTGCTCGACTTGCTCGACTCGGGCGTGCAACTTACTCCGCCCGACCTTCACGGCAATACCGTAAAGCTATTCATCCCCAGGTCGGCACTGCTCGAAATGAAGGTCCTCGGGGTCGTAGGCGTTGCCCGCCGGGCGCCACAACCCGCGCGCGACGCGCGAACGGCCACGGCGGCGCAGTCCAAACTCTTCGGCGAGTAGACAATATGCAGAAAGAGCAGGGTTTGCAGGGGGTCGGAGCTTTAGCTCCGACATAAAGCTCGCTTTCTCATCAGAGGTTTCAACCCCTGAAGAAACTCTGATGAATTTCTCCGCAAACTGTAGAAACGCCCCATTCCTGTAGCGTTACCGTGTCTTCCAAGACCGTCATCGGCGGCACTGGGGAATTTTGCCTCGAAGTTTCGTCCCGCCCGCGCTCCCCTGCCCATCGTGCGGCACTCCTAACTGTTGTACATTGGCAGTACGCGAGGTGGAGCACTCCCGAATGCACCCGCGAAGTGAGGGGCCATGAAACTTGGAGAGATTGCCCGAAGGCTGGGATGCGACGTTGAGGGCGACGCGCAGATTGAAATCACGGGCGTTGCGGGCATCGAGGAAGCGCGCGCCGGCGAGCTGACCTTTCTCGTGAACCGGAAATACCGACCTGCGCTCGAGACCACGCAGGCATCCGCAATCCTTGTGGCGCGCGACGCTGGCCCGGTCTCCTTGGCGGCGTTACGCTCGGCCAACCCCTACTTGGATTTTGCTCGGGCCATTGAATTTTTCCATCCCACGCCGGAATACGCCCCGGGAATTCATCCCACCGCCGTGATCGCAAAGTCCGCAGCGATCGGCTCGGGCGCGCACGTTGGACCCTATTGTTTCGTGGACCACGATGTCACGATCGGGCGAAATGCCGTCTTGCACAGTTTCGTTTCCATCTATCGCGGCGCTCGAATCGGCGACGATTTCTTCGCGCATTCCCACGCCTGCGTTCGCGAAGGATGCCGGATCGGCGACCGCGTCCTGTTACAAAATGGCGTCGTTGTCGGCAGCGATGGTTTTGGCTTTGCCCGCCAGGCAAACAACAGTTGGTACAAAATGCGGCAAGCCGGCATCACCATCATCGAGGATGATGTGGAAGTCCAAGCTCACAGCGCGATTGACCGCGCCACAATCGGCGAGACGCGCATCGGCCGGGGCTCGAAGATCGACAACCTCGTCCAGGTCGGCCACGCTTGCAAGGTGGGAGAGGACACGCTACTCTGCGGCCAGGTCGGTCTTGCTGGAACCACTCGTGTGGGAAATCGCTGCATCTTGGCCGGGCAAGTCGGGGCCGCGGGGCATCTCACGATTGGCGACGGCGCCACGTTGACGGCGCAGTCCGGTGTGCCAACCGATGTGCCGCCCGGAGAGATTTACTCCGGGTACCCTGCCATGCCAAGTCTCGCCTGGCGGAAGTCCGTCGCCGTATTCAACCGCTTGCCCGAACTGCAACGAGAGCTGCGCGATCTGCGATCCACAGTTTCGCCGCCGCGCACAAATGACTCGGATTAGTTCCCGCTACTCCGGTAGCGGCCGCTGCTCCGGCGGGAGGCCCGCCGCCACGAGCGATTCCACGCGGCTAAGAAGTTCGCCGCGGAGTTCCACGGTATATTGCGATGCATCCACGCTCGGCCCGAAGCGGACTACCACTTCCCCTGGATGTAGCCTCCGATCCCCTTTTCGCATCAGGTTCTGCGTCCCGGCTAAAGAAACGGGGACAACCGGTACCCCGGCCTGAATTGCCATCACAAATGTTCCCTTCTTGAATGGACGCAAGTGCCCGTCCGGGCTGCGCGTGCCTTCCGGGAATACGGCGAAGGAAAGTCCCTCCCGCAGGTATCGCACTGCGGTATCAACGCTCGCCGCCGCGGCTTCGCGGTCGGAACGGTCGACGGGAATCAGCTTTGCAGCCCGCATGGCGGCCGAAAGAATCGGGACGCGAAAGACTTCCTTCTTCGCCAGCAGCGCCACGCGCCGAGGGATCATCGGCACGAATGCGATCGGATCGATGTTGGAGGCGTGATTCGCGGCAAAAATGCACACGCCCGGAGGAATGTTCTCGACGCCTTCGACGCGGACTCGGATCCCTGCCATCCGGTTTGAAAGGCGGATGGCTCGCATGGCCGTCCAATACAGAAGATCGGCGTTTCCGGTCAGCCAGCTCCAAAGAATCAGCCAGGGCATGACTAGAATAAGCCCCAGCGCAAAATACAAGGCGACTGCGACGGTGCGGATCATGTCAAGCGAATCGCTACGTAGGTCCGATCAAGTGCCACAGACATGGTCTTCACGCTCCCAGCAATGGCGGACTAAGAGGCCGGCATCGTGACGCATAAAGCCATTCAATCGGTCGTGCCGTGCAGAAGCCCCTCGCGGATTCGCCGCTGCAGGTCGGTGGGGTTCCCAATTTCGCTAACCGAATACCGGTGGTCCTCGCGCGAACCGAGCACATACGAAATCTCCATCTCCCGGCCCGCGCGCCGGATTTGCACCTTCACTGTCTCTCCTGGAGACAACCCTGCAAACAGCGCGCCGCGCCCCGGTGAAATTGCATGGCCGTTGATTTGCAAAATGACGTCGCCTTCGCGCAATCCAGCCGCCTCCGCCGCGCTCCCTGGCGTCACCGCCGATACGGCCAAGCCCTCGGGTGACCGGCCTGGATAAAATCCCGGATCGGCCCTTTGCGTGGTTTCCACTTTCAAGGACAGCCCCGCGGCCGCCAGAAAATCTCCGTAGGGAATTTCCTCGGTTCCCGCAACGTAACGCGCAAAGAATTCCCCGAACGATTTCCCGGCAACCTCTTCCACCACGCCGCGAATGCCCCTCGCGTCGTCGTAAAACTTTCCCTGCTTCGTGTACTCCTCATTCAATCGCCGCAGTACATCATCGAGGGATTTGTGATTGTCCGTTGCCTCTCGAATCGCCAGGTCGAGCATAACTCCGAGAATTTGCCCTTTGTTGTAATACGAAATACTGCGGTCGGGCTGGCCGTAGGCGTCGTACTTGTCGAACCACGTGTCGAGACTCGACTCCTCCACGCTCTGCCACAGGTGCGCCGGACGCGACTCAAGGACCTCGATCTGGTTCCCCAAGTCTCCGTAGAACTCCGGCTTGGACCACAGCCCGGTCCGCTCCAGCGTGTACGACGCGTACGTGCTGGTTACGCCTTCGGCAAACCACAAGGCGCCCGTAAATTGTTCCTTGGTGTAGTCCACCGGCTCGAGCGATTGCGGACGAATCCTTTTGACGTTCCACGCATGAAAGAATTCGTGTGCCGCGATTTGCAAGGCGGAGTCCACCGAACCCGAACCGATGGCCGTGCAATTCGAATGTTCCATGCCTCCGCCGCCCACCTCGGGATAGGGGCCGATGTGGAAGAAGAATGTGTACTCCTGGAACGGCGGCCCGCCCATCAGCTTAACTTCGGACCCCGTAATGCGCTTCAGTCCCTCTTCCAGGTGCCCTTTGTTCCAGTCTTTCCCGTCAACCACAACCCGAAAGTGTGCGCCCTCATTGTCAAACTCAAATTCCTCGAAATTGCCCGCCTCCACCGGCGCGTCCACCAACTTGTCGTAGCTCGTAGCCGTAAAGGAGTTGGCATCATGCCCGGCCGGCAGCTCGGCAATGAAATGCCACCCCGCAGGAGAGTTTTCGAAACTCACTTCCGTGTCTTCGTCCCGGCGCGTCGGCACGTACATCAACACCTCGGCGAAGTTGACGAAAGCGTGATGCTCGTTCAATTGCGAATTGAATGGGCCGGGGTCGTCCCACTCAATGGAATAACGGATGGAAACATCCGGCGCAGCATTCCCTTCAGCCGCTGCGCCTGGGTTGCCGATTTCCCAGGTCTGCTTGTCGAGCTTGCGCAAGCCCAGTTTTGGCCCGCCCTCAGCGCCGTTCCCGGCCGTCATCGCCTGCACATCCCGGATTCGATAAGCAAAATCCCGCACCTGATACAGTGCGTTCCATGCGGGTATCGCCACTGTGGTCCCGGCGCCCGCATGGGGAATAGTCATCGTGACATAAAACCGGTGTTGCTCGGGATGATCGAGGCGAATCGTGTACCGAATCGTCGCACCGGCGGGCCACACCACCGCAAACAGAATCGAGAACACAATGGCGCTTCCCGCGCGCAAAACCCACCCAGGAGTTCGTCTCATCCGCGCACTCCAGCTCGCGATTTTAGGTTCTCCAGCAGCTTCCCGCACAGGCCATCAAAGCTCCCGTTCGACATGACCAGCACCAAATCTCCGGCTCGTGTATTGTCAGCCAGATATTCGGCAATTTCGGCGCCCGACGCAAATGCCTTCGCCGTTCGTCCTCGTTTCTGCAGCTCGAAGGCAATCGCTTCCGGCGAGAGCCGCTCCTCCGCCGCCAGCAGTTGCGCGCGATTCACCGGTCCGATGGAAATGTCGTCCGCCACCGCCAGCGCATCTGGCAGCACATCCTGGAACACTTTCCGCCGCAGCGTATTCGACCGCGGCTCGATCGCTGCCCAGATCTTCCGTCCGGGCCAGCGCGTCCGCGCCGCTTCGAGCGTCATCTGGATCGCCGTCGGATGGTGCGCGAAATCCTCGACGATCAATACGCCGTCAGCCTCTCCCTTGATCTCCATGCGCCGCCGGACGGATTGAAACGTCGCCATCGCCCGCTCGATCGCCTCGCATTCCACGCTTCGCCCGTATGCCAGCGCGATCGCGGCCAGCGCGTCCAGCACGTTGTGCTTTCCGGCGACGGGCATCCGGACGCGCGTCACTTCATTTCCGCGATACGCCACGCGGAACTCCGTCGCGTCGTCCTGCCAATGGATGTCGCCTGCCTGCCAGTCGCATTCGGCGGTGAACCCGAAAGTCTCCACGGCACAAAACGCTTTCTCCGTCACTTCCTTCAATTCCGCGCTCTCGCCCCAGATCAGGATTCTCCCGCGCCGCGGCACCAGATTCACCAGCCGCCGGAACTGCAGCGCGATCGATTCCAGATCGGGATAGATGTCCGCGTGATCGAATTCGAGCGAAGTCAAAATCAACTCGTCGGGGTGGTAGTGCAAGAATTTCGGCTCTTTGTCGAAAAACGCCGTATCGTATTCATCGCCTTCGATGATGAAATCTTCTCCGCCCCCCAATCCGTAACTTCTGTCTCCGAAATTCGGCGCCACACCTCCCACCAGAAAATCCGGCCGCCGCCCCGCGACATGGAAAATCCATGCGAGCATCGCGGTCGTTGTCGTCTTGCCGTGAGTTCCCGCCACCACAATCGAGCGATGTCCCGGAATGAAATATTCTTCAAGGACCTGCGGCATCGAACAATAAGGAATCTTTTCGTCGAGGATGTACTCAACCTCCGGATTTCCCCGCGAAATGGCGTTGCCGATTACCACCAAGTCCGGCGCGGGTTTCAAATTCTCTGCGCAGTAGCCTTCGTTCCAGCGAATCCCCAGGGCATCGAGCAACGTCGACGCGGGTGGATAAACGCCCACGTCCGAGCCCGTCACTCGAAATCCGCGTTCCTGCAGCATCCCCGCGACAGGCGACATCGCAGCGCCGGCAATCCCAAGCAGATGGACGTGCTCTCCTGGTCTTCCTCTGGTGCTAAAATTCATTTCCTGCCTTTTTGAAAATTGCGGTCGCTGCCGCGCCCATCCACGCGAATTCTCACGATACCGCCGGCTCCAGAATCTCCAGCTTCGTCGCTGGATTCCCTTTCTGCCCCGCCGTAAGCCGCGCCCGCACTCCGAGCGGCAGTGTGAGCATTGCCCGCTTCGTATGTCCCACCGGCGCGCCCCACACGATGGGTATCTCAAGTGCCCCAAGCACCCGCTCGGCAACATCCCGGACGCTTTCGCTTCCTGCCGGCCCTTCGCACTCCGGAAAATCGCCGAGCACGATCCCGTGCACCCCACGCAATTTCCCTGCTTGCCTCAAATGAATCAGCGCTCGGTCCACCTGCCAGGGCTTCATGGCGCGATCTTCCACCACCAGAATTGCTCCATGCGTATCCAGTTCCCACGGAGTGCCAAGCGACGTTTCGATCAGCGTCAGGCAGCCGCCAAGAAGAATTCCTGCGGCCGTCCCTGGAGCGAGCGCCTCGCCCTGCAGGTCCATCTGCCACCCCTGCCGCGTCTCCGTCAGCGCGCGAGTCAAACTCTCGCGGTCGTAGCCGCTGATCGCGCCTTCGCCTTTGTCCATTCCGGACGCCACCATCGGGCCGTAGAATGTCACCCACCGGAATTTCTGCCACAGAAATATCTGCAGCGATGTCAGATCGCTATACCCCAGCACTGCTTTCGGTGTAGCTAGCGCGACGCTGAGCCCTTCGAGCAAACACGTCGAACCATATCCGCCGCGAGAACAGAAAATCCCGCGCGTATCCGTCTCGGTCAACGCTTGTTTCAACACGGCCAATCGCGCCGCAACCGCCCCGGCGAAAAATCCATCGGCGGCAAGCACGCCCGTCTTATCAAGGGTCGCAACGTAGCCCAGCCGTCGCAGCTCCTCGCAGCCCTGATCAAGGCGCGCCTCCTCCACGGGGCTTGCGAGCGATAGAACTCGCACAGAATCTCCCGGTCGCACCGCAGGCGGCTTGAGTGGCTGCGTCATATCCCGCATTCGAGGATAAAGAAATTGTGTGGGCGAGTCCAGACAAGGAACGGGACCATGGAAGCTAAGATTCACTTGTAGGAAGAAGCCGCGAGACTAATAGGAGGTCAATGTGAGGTACACATCGCCGAAGCCGCTCACGGGCGCTGCAGGAACCGCAAACGGCGAGTAAAAGGCAGCGAATTGTCCGTCCTCGGTCAACGGTACGGGCGTGAATTTGTAGACGCTCAGCGCCCCGGCTGGCGCGCTCGCTCCCGGCGCTGCCACGGAGTAAGTCCGCGGACTGCAATCCGTCCCCGCGCCGAAGCACGTGTCGCGGACGAAAAGATAGCCGTCTCGCGGGGCTTCGTTGGTGTTCGAATCCTCCGACGCGCCCGCCACGAAGCTGACGTATCGCCCGGTGAAACTCATCCATGGGGAGAATGCGCTCGGATACCCTGCGCTCGAAGCAGCTTCCGAAGAAATCATCGTCGTCGAAGGTGTGCAAATTTCCGGCGCGGCAGCACCCAGGCAGGTATCGCGGAAATATAACTGCTGCGCCGCGGCGAGTCCGCCCAGTGTCGCGCTTGCCCGCGACACGAATGCAACAAACCTCCCGTGCCCGCTGACGGAGGGAAACATGTTCATGCCCCCGAGCGCAGCTCCGCCCGGAGAAATGGATATTGCGGTCGTGGATGGAATGCACCCGGCCGGAGCCTCCTCGCCCAAACATGTGTCGCGCAGAACTACGCGGCTCTGTAGCGGGCTGTTGGCAGCCAAGGACTGCCTTGACCATCGCTCGAATGCGACGAAGCGTCCGTCCGATGAAATTGTGGGCTTCGCATCACCCGCCCAATTTGTCTGTCCATCCACGGGCACATGGTAGGTTCGAGCCACGCAACCCGTCGGCGCGCTAGGTCCCGCGCATGTGTCGCGCACGAAAATCTGTGGGCTTCCCTCCGCACTCCCATCCGGCTGGCTCCGGTCCCAGGAAACGAATGCCACGTAGCGGCCGTCTCCGCTGATCGACGGCGAAAGCCCATGCACCGCATTGCCGTTAGTATCCGCGGAGACAATCGTTGTGTGCGGAGCACAGCCGGCCGGTGCTGTGGTGCCCAAGCACAGGTCCCGCAGAAAGACGTGCGAATCGGGCGGCATACCGCCACGGCCCGCTTCCGAAGCTGTGCCCGCAACCAGATTGGACGCGGACGACACGAACGCCACGTACCGCCCATCCGCGCTGAGCGCGATGTGCTCTCCCGCCAGTTCGTTGGGTGCCGTTCCATCTGCCGCCAGATCCACCGCCGCTGTCTGCGGCGTGCAATTATTCGCGCCCAAGCAGGTATCGCGCACAAATATGTTTCCCGAAGCGCCCTTCTCCACCAGGTTCCTCGCTTGGGAGTAAAACGCCACGTACCGCCCGTCCGCGCTCATGGCCGGCGCTGCGCTCGGACCATTCGCGCCTCCGCCCTGCGCGTTCATGGAAACCACCAGTGGGAATTGAGTATGCGCTGCCCCACCCGCACCGACTTTGAAAACCACCGGCGCGGAAACGCCCCCGCCGGGCGCGGGATTGGAAACCGTCACGTTGATTGACGCATTCCCGGCGACGTCCGCGTTTGTTACCGGGACCGTAAGCTGGGTGCTGCTTACAAACGTCACACCCGTTCTCTGGACCCCGTTGAACGCCACCAACGAAGCCTCGACGAAACCCGAGCTACTCGACGCGGCATTGATCGTCAGAACGCCGCCGGGCGGCAGGATGCCCACTGGCGTGCTTGTTGGAGAGATGGACGAAATCGCCGGCACAGGATTGTCAGGCTGCAAGATCGTAAATGTCGCACCCGCGGACGTCCCCCCACCCGGCCCCGGATTCGAGAGCGTAACCTCTCCCTTTCCGGGAGTCGTCAGGTCGCACGCCAGCAGCGATACTGTCAGTTGATTCGTGTTTACGTTCAGCGTGGTTGTGCGATTACTCCCGTTCCACATTGCCTGCGTTGTCGTGATGAATCCCGTCCCGGAGACATTCAACGTCATAGGTGAGGCCGAGGTGCAAGCCGTCGCGGAAAGTCCATTGGCCGGCACCGAATCGGGAAACAATTGGCCCATAACGGGTGTCGGGTTATACGTGGTTCCGCTGTTCGAGCAGCTCGACAGCGCCACGCCCAACGCCGCCACCAGCACGATCGAGGCCCACCGCGAACGCGTCAATCCCTTCCTCCTAAGACCATCTGCGATTCCCCGGGCTGCTGCTTGAGACCGGCAACTGGAAGAGCGAAACGAGGGAAACTGCAGACATCAACGACCAATCCCCCAACAACCTGTTCAAGAATTGATAGCATCCCGGTGAGCGGCCCGTCAACTCGGATTCGTCCGGCAAGTGATTGGTTGGCTAGCGTCCATCTCTGTGGGCAATTCCATAAAACCCGCAGTGACGGAGCAAGAACAGCAATCAAGGCCGCTGAGGCCTGGCTTCGATCTGAACTCCCAGGGCCTCCAATTTCGACAGCAGCTCCCGTTCTTGCATCGTCGTGATATCGGCATCAAATTCCACCGCCGTCTCGCCACCCAGCGACCGGACCTGCCAGCGGTGTGTCACGATTCCGGCATCCTGGACGATCTGGTGCGCGCGATCCACCAGCGACTTCCCCGCTTCCGTTACCAGACGAATCGTCATGTTTCGCGTAGCCAGCCCGACTCGGTCTTCCAGTTTGCCGAGGAGAACCAGAGACACCAGTGTCAGAAGCGTCGCAAAAATCGCCGTCATGGTCAGGCCCGCGCCTTCGGCCATTCCGATGCTCGCCATCACGAAGATTGTCGCTGCGCTGGTGATCCCCACAATTGTCCCGCGCTCGCGAAGCACCACTCCGGCTCCAATGAAGCCGATCCCAGGAATGATTTGCGCCGCGATGCGCGTGTGGTCGCCACCAACGTTGCCTGCCATCTGGTAGGAAATGACTGTAAATAATGCTGAGCCGAAACAAATTAGCATGTTGGTGCGAACCCCGGCGGGCTTCTGGCGCAGTTGCCGTTCGAAACCCACCACTCCCCCCAGGATTGCTGCCAACAACAACCGTCCCAGGACCGGCGCGGTTAAGTCAAACACCATGGCGCCTCCTTGCCCTCCTGCTCACTAAAGCTTGAAAGACGTGAGGCGCGAAAATAGCCGCGCCCGAGCGTGAATCTCCCGGCGTGTCAACTTCGCCAGCCGTTCCACTCCGAACCGTTCAACCGTGAAACTCCCCAACACCGACCCATAAACCATCGCGCGCCGGAGCGTCGTCTCGGTCACGCGCCCCGCGCTCGCCAGGTAGCCCATGAATCCCCCGGCGAAACTGTCACCCGCGCCCGTTGGGTCGTGGACTTCCTCCAGCGGATAGGCCGGCACGGAAAAAATGAAATTGTCGTGGACCATCAGCGCGCCGTGCTCGCCCCGCTTGATCACCAGCGTTCGCGGGCCCATCCGGAACACATGCTTCGCGGCCCGGAACAGGTTGTGTTCCCCGGTCAACTGCCGCGTTTCATCGTCGTTGATCATCAGGATCTGCGTGTGCTTCAGCGTTTCCCGCAGCTCGGCGGGCGTTCGCTCGATCCAGTAGTTCATGGTGTCCAGCCCGACCGCCTTCGGCTTGCATCGCACCTGCTTCAGCACCGAGCGCTGCAGCGTCGGGTCAATGTTCGCCAGGAAAATGAAGGCCGAATCGCAGTAGGATTCCGGCAGCGTGGGATTGAAATTCGCGAAGACGTTCAGCTCCGTCACCAGTGTGGTGCGCTCGTTCATGTTCTGGGCGTAACGCCCGGCCCAGAAAAACGTCTTCCCCGGAGCATGCTCCAGTCCGGAAAGATCGATGTGCCGACCTCGGAAAATCGCTTCGTCCTTGGGCGTAAAATCGTCTCCCACAATCGCCACCAGCCGAACGGGAGCGAAATGGCTGGCCGCCAGCGCAAAATAGCTCGCCGCGCCGCCCAGCGTGCGCTCCACCTTTCCGTGCGGCGTTTCAATTCCGTCAAACGCTACCGAACCAACCACGAGTAGTGACATGAATTCTCCGAACCACGAAATCTACTTGCCAATGTATTTGCCAGTGATGGGCGCGAGCCGCTTCTTGGCGGCCGCGGGAATCACCTTGCGGTCCGTGAGGATGGCGTGTGCGAGTGCCGATCCGCACCTGCATGCGCGCGCGCCCTCCAATTCGCGGACGGTATCGCGGATTACGCGCTGCACGTTTTCCGCGTTCTTCGTCAAATTGCCGATGATCGTCTCCACCGTCACCGCGTCGTGCTGCGGGTGCCAGCAATCGTAATCGGTGATCATGGCGATGGTCGCGTAGCACAGCTCTGCTTCGCGCGCCAGCTTCGCTTCGGTCAGATTCGTCATCCCGATCACGTCGAAGCGGAGTTGCCGGTAGGTGTGCGATTCCGCCAGCGTCGAAAATTGCGGCCCTTCCATGCAAACGTACGTCCCGCCCCGGTGCACCCGCACGCCTGCGCGCTCGCAGGCGTTGGACAGGTGCGCCGAGAGGTGCGTGCACGTCGGCTTGTCGAATCCCACGTGCGCCACTATTCCGCCGCCGAAGAAAGTGGCGATGCGCCCGCGCGTCCGGTCGAAGAATTGGTCGGGAATCAGGAAATCCAGCGGCGGCAGATCGTCCCGCAACGATCCAACGGCGCTCACGGAGATAATCCGCTCCACTCCCAGCATCTTCATCGCGCAAATGTTGGCGCGATAATTGATTTCGCTCGGCGAGAATCGATGTCCCCGCCCATGCCGCGCCAGGAACGCCACCCGCTTCCCTTCGACCTGTCCCACCACGATGGCATCCGACGGATCTCCGAAGGGAGTTTTCACCCGCACTTCCCGCGTATCCGTCAGCCCTTCCATACTGTAAAGCCCGCTGCCCCCGATGATTCCGATTTGCACGGGCTCTGTTTTCGCTTTCCCCTTCTTCGCTTTCGCCATCATCAATCCACCTTTACCGGCTCCGCCAGCCACTTGCCCTCTTCCTCGCGGATGTACGCCGCCGGGACATTCATCTCGTGCCCGAATAGCGCGAGCCAGCCTTCCCGGATCGCTTGCGAAATCCATTTCTTCTTGTTCTCGAGCGTCGTCAACGGATAAAGATCGTAGCCCATGATCCAAGGCAACGCGAGGTGCGCCGTGGTGGGAACCAGGTCCGCAAAGAAAAACGCAGTCTTTCCCCCGCCCGAAAGCTTCACGCACTGCATGTCCGCCGTGTGTCCCGGAGCGCGGATCAGTTCCACTCCCGGCGCAATCACGCGATCCCCCTCCAGCAACGAAAGCTTGCTTGCCTCCTTCAGCGGCTCGTAATTTTCCGGGAAGTAGCTGGCGCGGTCGCGCTCGTTGGGTTTCATGCCGTGCTCGAATTCCCCTCGCTGGACGATATAGCGCGCGTTTGGAAACGCGGCCACCACTTTCCCATTTTCGATCCGCGTGTTCCCACCGCAATGGTCGAAGTGCAGGTGCGTATTCACCACGATGTCAATCTGCTCGGGATGGAGTCTGTGATCCTTCAGCCTGTCCAACAAAAAAGGCCCGTCGAGCCCGTAGATGTCTTGCAGCTTCGCGGGCCATTTGTCTCCCGCGCCGGTCTCGACCAGAATTCGTTTGCCGCCCGCCGAGATCAGCAGGCAGTTCAACGCGATCGTGATTCGATTGCGCGTGTCCGCGGGGATTTTCTTCTCCCACATCGGCTTGGGAATCACGCCGAACATCGCGCCGCCGTCCAGCCGGCAATGTCCCGCCGTGAGGATATGGAACTCCAGGTTCCCGAGTTTCAAGACTTGGCCCCCAAGCCCGCGCGGGAAAGTATTTCGCTGACGGCGGAATACGGATCCTTTTCGCGCGCGGCGACTTCCGCCACTAGTTTTTCGAACTCCGCCTCGCTCACCTGGCGGCCCACCACGCGCTCCAGCAGCCGTGCCTCGAGCAAGCGCACCAGCCACTCCTTCCAATACGCCAGCTCGCGCGAACGTCTGTCGTGCGCCTTCTCAAAATGCTCGCGGAAATGGGCAATCTCGCGCGCCAGCTCGCCGACGCCCTGTCCCTCCGTCGCCACCGTGCGCACCACTGCAGGCTTCCAGCCTTCGCGCTCCGGAACGATCTCCAGTATGGCGCGGAGCTGCTGCTCGGTGCGATCCGCTCCTTCGCGATCGCATTTGTTGACCACGAAAATATCGCCGATCTCCATCAGCCCCGCCTTCAAGCTCTGGACGTCGTCGCCCATCCCCGGCATCAGCACCACCACCGTGCAATCCGCCAGCCGCACGATCTCAATTTCTCCCTGCCCGACGCCCACCGTCTCGATCAAGATCATTTCCTTGCCCGCGGCGTCGAGCAGCAGCGCCGTGTCGCCGGTAGCCTGCGCCAGCCCTCCCAGAAATCCGCGCGTGGCCATCGAGCGGATGAATATGCCGTCGTCACCCGCGTGTCCCTGCATGCGGATGCGGTCGCCCAGAATCGCGCCCCCGGTGAACGGGCTCGACGGATCGACGGCGATAATACCCACGGTCTTTCGCTCCCGGCGATACTCGCCCGCGAGTCGATCCACCAGCGTGCTCTTGCCCGTTCCCGGAGCGCCGGTGATGCCCACGCGGAACGCATGTCCCGTGTGCGGGAAGAGCTGCCGCAGAATCTCTTCGGCCTCGGGACGCCGGTTCTCGATGGCCGAAACGGCGCGGGAAATCGCGCGGATGTCGCCCGCGCGGATTTGCGACGCCCAATTGTGGACTGCCGTTGTCATTTCAGTTTGATTGTGACCGCCGTCGCGTCGAGACAGAACTTCGAGTTTACCGGGGAGCTTTGGGAGTTGAAAGTCAAAAGTTCAGGGGGGAAAAGTCGGAAGTTCAAAGTCGGAAGTTAAAGTTGCAAGTTGAAAGCCAAAAGTTAAATCGCGTGAACAACTGTTCAAGCGGCCACGGCCGCGGCGGCGGCGACTGCTGCTGCCGCACCGCCGCTCATTGACTCGGCGGCGAGATCACGAAATCGTCGCCCGTGCGATCGAGGATCACTTCCCGCCGGTGCTTCAGCAGCTCCAGCTCTTTCGTCACCTGGACGAATTCCTGCTTCTGCTCCGCCGTCAGCGGCTCGGTGATCGCGCTCAACGCGTCCAATCGCGCCTGCAATCCCGGCATCACGCGGTCAATGAATTCCGGCCGTATGACGGGCGTCTTGTCCTTCCCGCTGCGGAAGCGCAGATGATTGTTCTCTTCCCACATCGGCAGGATTCCCACGTCCCCCAGCTCGACGCGCGTTCCCGCCGGCCCGTAATCTTTCTTCACCACCGCGAATTTCACCATCACTTCGTCGCGCGGGTCGCCGTCCTTGTCCGGCGCGAGGCCGTTGACGTAGTCCCGCGACTGGTTCGACAAAAAATTCCCCAGCGAAAAAATAATCACGGCGTGGCGCTGGTCCTGCGTCAAATACGTTTCGATCGGCTGCAGGACGTGCGGATGGTGCCCGATCACCATTCCCGCGCCCGCCTCCAGCATCTTGTGCGCCATGTCCGCATCCTCGGGACGCGGCGCCGGCGCGTACTCGATTCCCCAATGGATCGAGATCACCAGGAAATCGCACTCGGCGCGCGCCGCGCGGACCGCTTCCAGCACGCCTGCTTCGTCGCGTCCCGGCGCCCCGGCCGATTCGCTCGGGTAAGGAAAAAACGCGACGTGCGGCACGCCGTCTTTCTCCGGATTGCGGTGCCCGTTGAGCCAGCGAGTCATCCCCAGCCAGCCGATTTTGATGCCGTTTTTTTCCAGGATCACCAGCTTCCACGCCGCGTCCGCCGTATCGCCGGAACCCGTGAACAGAATTCCCTGCTCGCGCAGATGCTCGAGCGATTCGTCGAATCCCGCGTAGCTCTGATCGAACACGTGATTGTTCGCGAACGAAACGATTTTCACGCCGCTCGATTTCAGCGCTTCCACCAACGCTACCGGCGCCTCGAATTGAAACGCCTTCGACCCCATCGAATGCTTCGGCGCCACCGGCGTTTCCAGGTTCACAAACCCGAAGTCCACGGTGCGAAACACGTCCGCCACTTCCGCGAACATCGCGTCCCAGCCGTTGTGATTGCCCTCCGGCGCGGCGGCAGCGGCGGCAGGAGCGCTCGCTGGCGCGGGCGCCGTGGCCGAAACAGTTGCCGTCGCCTGCGCTTTGACGGGAGTCTCTTTCACTGCGGCTGCGGCAGCGGCTTGAGCGACCGCCTGATGAGGAATCACGTCCCCCGCCGCCGCAAACGTGACGCGGCTGATTTCGCGCGGATAGACTGCCTTCGTAGCGGGGCCGACAGCAATCTTCGACGGCGCCGCAGTTTGTTGCGCCCACGCCGGACGCGTCGCCAACGCGCCCGAAAACAGCGCCAGCGCTCCCAGCGCAATCGCCGCTCTTCGCCGGCCAGTCAACGCAAATCGAAATCTCCTCATCACTTCGATAGTAAATCAGGAATTGCTGATTGGCACGGCAGTCTGCGTCGAATGTGCGTTTACGCCAATCCGTCAGAAAGGCCAACCCGGAGGCGAACAACGAAGAATTGCGCGAGCAAGACGGCAAATCGGATACATCCTGCGATAGAGGCAGCGCAAAGGTTGTGGGTCGCGCGGCTGGCGCGACCCAGCGCTTCCGCACTGGGCTAGCTTCTGTCGCGCCGACGGCGCTGGGGATCGGGATGAGCGCGTTGGAGGAGTTGCGCGAGTGGGTCTGCGCAAGCGGCAGGGATACGACAGAGGGCCTTTCGGCATGGCTAAAGCCATGCCCTTCCGGGGCTGAGCTGGGCGCGTTGAAGGACTCGCGCCCTGCTACCGCTCGCGCTGGTTCTATTGCGCGACCCCTCGCGCCGTTTTTGGGCGAGAGGGACGTTGATGTGCGGCGGGGAGAAGGAATGGCGAAGGAGGGGGTCTCCATTTTGTTGCGATTAGAAAAACTTAAGGGGCTTTGTTTGCAATAAGTTAGGTCGATTTCTAATCCATAGTAGTTGCGATTAGAAGTGCAGTGGCTGGTGTCTAGTGGCGAGTGACTAGGCCCTCCTTCGCGATACTGCTGCTTCGGCGGGCAGGCGCTAAGGCGAGACCCTCCTTCGCGATGATACTGCTGCGGCGGGCAGGAGTTATGGCGAGGTTGGACACGGCCAAATGCGGACAGCAGGGACCGGGGAATCGGCGCTGAGGACCTCCTGTTCTTGTTGCGGTTAGAAAATGTTTTCTCCTTTTGAATGATTGGGTTAACCCCAATTTCTAATCGCGGCGGTCTTGCGGTTAGGTTCTGGATGTTGGAGGCTTGGGGTTGGAGGCTGGACACTACCGAACGAAGCCGCCGGTACATTGTTTGCTCCTTTCCGGTTCCAAAATGGAACTCGATGCCCGCCGATGAGGGCAGGGCGTGCCCCTCGACTCCCGTTGGTCGCTCGGGACTCGGATGCTGGTCGCATCCGAACACAGCGCGAGTGCGGCCCGGAAAAAAGTGGGCACACAAATTAATTATATTTATTGTTTATTGGGAAGTACGCAGTATATAAGAGTTACCGGAGGAAAGCAAGGGGAAAATAGAGGGATGCAAAGTGTTGTGGCTCAGGGG
This sequence comes from uncultured Acidobacteriota bacterium, assembly GCA_963788255.1. Lineage (GTDB taxonomy): Bacteria > Acidobacteriota > Terriglobia > Acidiferrales > UBA7541 > Palsa-295. The sequence continues at coordinate 184,418 of CAWBGC010000019.1, read as the reverse complement.
GACGCACTGGTCCGCTATCGTGCCCGTGGCATTGCGGGGCAAAAACCTATAGGGCCCCGTCGTCGCAGGTGCCTGAAAGCGTTGGGGGCTTTGAGCTGTTTTTGTGTCTGGCAGAATCAGGCGTTATATACCTAAGGCAATCCTTCCTTCCTGGCATCCAAAGCATCCACCCATTCTCGCCTGAAAATCCGCCGCATGGTCGCGTCGTTACACTGGCGAAGCCGGCTGAAAGAGGGATCGGTCCAGGCATTGACTAGATCCTGGTTGGCACTCAGCCACTTTCTATAGGCCGCAATGTTCGCGGTGCTTAGGACAAATTGCCGCGTTAGATGGAATGGCCCGAGATCGGGTACGCCTTGTACTGCCTGTGGCACCTTAATCCACTGTGCGCAGAGTGGGAAATTCGAAGGAAAAGGAGAGCAATCGTTATCACCGCCGTATACTCCGGTCTCCACTGTGCGGTCAGTATCCTGTTCAGCGAATGACTTTATCAGTCGTATCCCGTACGCCTCGGGGGAGTAGAATTGGAGCGTGAAGGCGTTTACCCGCAAGGTTTGGTTGAAGAGCGGCTGGTTCGAGTGCTCCGATTCGTATAATTCGTATAAGTGCCGAAGGTAATCAAACCACGGGTCGCGATAACCCACTGTCGCGTCCTCGTCCCAGTCGGCGAGCACACCCACAGGATCATCTGTCTGAGTTGAGGGGAAGGCTAGCGGCAGGTTGCTCGCGGGACTCGCGAGCACCGTCTCGTATAACTGACGAAGCGTCGCGACTTTTTCGTCCGCCGCAAAGACCGAAGGCTCCTTCAGCAATTCAAGATAGATCGAATGAGGACCAAAAGGGGGAGGCCTAAGTGCGACCCAAAAGCGAAGGGTATTGGATGAGCGAAGCTCACTCGAAATGCCGTCCAACGATAACTGGCGCAGCCGCTCCTTCCACAGCGTGTTCTCTGTCGCTAAGAACAGGGCTAGGCACAATGCCGCCTTGACACGTTGGGACGAGAAAGCGGCGTCGTAAGCACTCTGAAGGGTTTGGATCGCTTGGACGTTTCCTTTGTCTTGCTTCGCAACGACGAGTAAGTCCTCAAGCGAGGGGTTGGATAGATCTAGGTCAAACTCGCCCGCGGACTGAATCGTCCTCAGGTCAGTTTTCAGTTCTGTAACAAGAATTTCCTGAGACAGCGCACCCTTCTGCTTCGTCAGGATAGATACCCGTCGTCCTAAGCGATCCTCGTCTTGACTCAGTACTGAGTTGTTATTCGCGAGTTTAGCTTTCTGGGTGCTCAAATCTTTGACGTTTTTCACAAGCTGGTCGCGTTCACGCTTGAGCGTGACAACATTGCTCTTAAATACATCCGTACCGAAAGCGAGTATGCCGGCAACAATAGCGACCACAATTGTGGGGAGTGATGAAGACTTCCGGTACCAGGGTCGGCGGAGTTCGCGAAGTTCCTCATCAAGTTTAGCAATCTCGCGTTCTCTTTTTGGTTTGTCGGCGTCGAATTTACGAATTTCGAAAGACAAGCGATCGTTCTCAATTTGGAGTCTCCGAGATTCGATGTCCCCGGGAGGAGGTTCACTCATGGAGGTAAGGATTGCCTTCCTGTTGCTTCGAACGGGGACTATTCTACGCCAATGCGGCAGCAAGGGAAAAGATTGCAGAGTTGTGCTCGGCTCGGTGCGGCGCGAAAATAACAATTTTTGCCTGCCCGAAACTGACTCGCTGGTGGTGCATAGATTCAGCAAATTGGGGGGGGGTGCCGCTGGCAGGTATTTTCCCCTCCCCGCAATCGTTGGATGTAATGGATTTGAGTTCCCGTGCTTATGGCGCATTCGGCGGGGTGCGTACGGCGCGCGGAGGGATACGTTTCGAAGCAAAGCGGCGATGCGCACGGCTTGCCGGGCAGCGCTCCCTCACCAAAAGAGGCGACCGGCACGCGCCGCGCTTCGTCTCAAAGTGTGCAATTATTATTCTTGTATGCTACACAAATTGCCGCCGACCCCAGCGTTCTTGGACGCGCGTCCCGACGACCCGATACAGGAAATTGCCCTTCGGGTTGTTGTGGAGCTGCCCGAGTGGGAAATGTATGTGGTGGGCACGGCGACTTTGATCGCCGGTCATTTAGCGATTACTGCAAAGCACGTTGTAGAAGCGGCGATTAGAAGGTTCGGAGCGAGACGGAGTCAAAAAGGAATCGAGGTTGAGGGGCACTCGCTCCGGCTGTACCAGGTCTTGCCCGGACCCATTTACAACATATGGAATGTGTCACGGGCGTGGATATGCGCGACTGACATAGCGATATTGCATCTAAACTTAGACAGTACTTCCGCGCCGGGGGCGAGCATAAACTGGAGGGCGCCATCTCTTCGTGTGACCCCTCCGCCCTCAGGACAGACCGTGCTGGCGTTTGGATATCGCGAATCAAAGGTCCAAATCTCCGAAAGGCCCGGCAGCGCTCATCACATAGACCTCAACGATATAGGAACTACTTCGGTGGGCGCGGTCGGACAGATTTTCCCCGAGCGTCGTGACTCATCAATGCTAACGTTCCCCTGCTTCGAGGTCCGCGCCCGCTTCGCTCCTGGAATGAGTGGCGGCTTGGTGGTCGATGAATTTGGCGCCCTTTGTGGTTTGGTTTGTGCAAGCCTCGATCTTGGCGACCCGGCTGCGACTCCGCTAAGTTACGCGGCAACCCTGTGGCCAATGTTGACGACTTTGATTTCGGCAGACAGAGGAGACGCATACCCCCGGGGGGTCGAGTATCCAGTGATCGACCTCGCACTCGATAACATAATCCATGCAGTCGGTCTTGAGGGACTGGACCCAAGCTTATTTCCGGGGCGTACTTTGCCTCGATCTGGAAGCTGAAACGGGTGTTGCACCGCTCTGACCCGCTTGGTGTTTGCAGGGGCCTTCTCGCTGGGCCGTGCAATGCACCGCGAGTAAGTGTGGGGCGCTTATTTCTTGCCGAGGAGCTGGCGGGCGATTACGAGGCGCTGGATTTCGCTGGTGCCTTTGCCGATGGTGCAGAGCTGGGCGAGAGGAGCAGCCGGCGGATCGTAATCGCCGATCGCTTACTTCGCCGGCTGGATGTTTTGATTCACGCGAAACAGGTTCGCCGGATCGTAGCGCTTCTTGATCTTGGCCAGACGGCCGTAGTTCTCTCCGTACGTCGCGCGGATGCGATCTTCGCCCTCTTCCATCATGAAGTTGATGTACGCGCCACCGGCGGAGTAGGGATGAAGCGCGCTCCAATATTCCTTCGCCCAGGCGGAGACTTTTTCCTTGTTCGCGGGGTCCGGATCGATCCCGACGATCACTTCGGCCCAGGTTGCGTCGCGGTAACTCCACGGCGTGGCGCCGTTCTTGACGCGGCCGGCCGCGCCGTTGATCGGGTAAAGGTGCATGGTCGACTGCAGCGACGGCAGCTTTGCGGCGTACTTCAAATGCAAGGCGATGGCTTCGTCCGGGAGCGTGCGTACGAAATCGGCCTTCCAATACCATTGCAGGCCCGGCGGATAGAAGCCATCGTGCAGACTCTGCAGCACCGGATGCGGAATGGGGCCGACCATGTCGAGGGCCGGGGCCGTGAACTTCCGGATCGGCTTGAACACCTTCTCTGCCTTCTTGAGCGGCCCGGTGTAGCACCACACGATTCCGCACATCTTCTTGTTGTACAGATGTTCGGGGAAAGGCGGCCGGGGGGGCACGGTGAGGAAAGCAAAGAACCCATAGACGTCCTCGGGCGCCTTGGCGATGAAGCTGCGGTACCAGCGCATCATCTCCGCCGCGTCTTCCATCGGCCAGAGCATCGGCCCGCCGTAATCGGTGTGCACGGGTTGCGCCTGGAAGAGAAACGAGGTCACGACGCCGAAGTTGCCGCCTCCGCCGCGCACCGCCCAGAACAGGTCGGCATTTTCCTTGGCGCTGGCGGTGACAAACCGCCCGTCGGCCAGAACCATTTCGACGGCCAGCAGATTGTCGATCGTCAGGCCGTACCGCCGCGTCAAGTAACCGATCCCGCCGCCCAACGTCAGCCCGGCCACGCCGGTTGTGGAAATGATGCCCGAAGGAACCGCGAGACCGAACGCGTGCGTCGCATGGTCCACGTCGCGCCAGAGCGCGCCGCCGCCGGCCAGCGCGGTCTTCTTCTTCGGATCCACGCGAACATAGTTCATCGGCGAAAGATCGATCACCAATCCGTCATCGCAGACTCCCAAGCCGCCCGCGTTGTGGCCGCCGCCGCGGATGGCCACGAGCAGATTCTGCTCGCGGCCGAAATTTACCGCCGTGATGACATCGGCCACGTCGGCGCAGCGCGCAATGAGTCGCGGGCGCCGCTCGATCATCCCGTTGTACACTTTGCGAGCCGCGTCGTAACTGGGATCGCCCGGCTCGACCAAGCCTCCGCGCAAGCCGGCCCGGAAAGCTGCAATCGTCTGTTCGTTCAGCATGGTCACCTCGATCCCCGAAAATTTGGGCTGTTCGGTTGGATACTAGCCCAGAAAAACAGTCTGCGCATGAAAGACCGCGTTCTTATGAGTGAAGACTTATCGCCGCCGTGCGTTCAATCTTGGCCGACCCACTCGCTCTGCAAACGCGGCGGCTTCATCAAGGTCTGCATCACGACGCAATACTGCTCTGTTTTCTCCCGCAAGCCGCGCAGTTGTTCCGGTGTTGCCTTGGGCGCAGCAACATCAAAACGAAGATGGATGCTTTCGAAGCCGACGGGCACGTCTTTAGATACGCCCAGCGTGCCTCGAAGATCCAAGTCTCCCTCCACTGTGACATCTATGCGTTCGGTGGGTATGCCCATAGCCGCAGCCACCATCTGGCAGGTGATTTGCGCGCAAGCCGCCAAAGCTCCCAGCAAAAGGTCACCGGAACAGGCGCCGGTACCGCCGCCTCCGACTCCCTTGTGGGCCTCCGCATGATAGATGGCACGCCCGATATCAACGGAACATGCCACCGGAACATCCGTCTGTCCACCCTTCGCCCGAATTCTGACTTTCGAGGCATTCGGGTCATTGCGGTATTGGTCTTTCAGCGGCTTCTGAAGCGATCGAAGATCCATGGCGACCTCGTTCGTCAATTTTTTGCCGTCTTTGGCGGACCGGAGCAGCTTCGGCCAAGAAATCTTGAGGCCGCTCCCTCTGCATGCTAGCATGCGTACGTATCAGGGGGATGCGCATGCCCAAATTTGTCATCGAACGCGAAATCCCGGGCGCCGGGAATATGACCGATGCCCAATTGCGGGAAGCTTCGCGAAAATCGGTCGAGGTTCTGAAGGCGATGGGTCCCGAGATCCAGTGGCTGCATAGCTACGTAACCGGCGACAAGGTGTACTGCGTCTACCTCGCGCCGGACGAGGCGACCATCCAAGAACACGCCAAGCGCGCGGGCCTTCCTGCCAATCGCGTCTCCGCCGTGCGCCGGCTCATCGATCCGACAAGCGCAGGGTAAGCGCTGACTGAGCCTTCCGGTGACATCCGGGTTCCCTTCGCCACACCGTCAGCCGCCCGAGCGCTAAGACGAGGAAGTGGCCGCATCGGGCATGAGCACCTCTTCAATGGCTTTTTCGACCGGCATGTCCCAGCCTTCTAACCAAGCCGTGGCACCAGCCGTGTTGGTCAATGCCCGCCGTGCCGGGTCCAGAGTGGCTTCCAGTCTGGCCTGTTCCGCGGGCGTGAGCGGAGCGCCAATATTGTGGCGCAGCGCAGCCGCGGCCCCGGCCAGCCGCAGCGCGCGTTCAGCCTGGAGGCGGACCACCGCCAAGCACGCGAAACACTCCAGCAGGCGGGCGATTCCGCGTTTATGTTCCATTTCCTGGAAAATTTTCAGGCTTTCCCGGTACAGAGAGTGCGCCGTGGGACAATCCCCTTGTTCCCTCGCCAAGCTTCCCAAATCAGCCAGAGTGCCAGCAATGCCCCAGCGGTCGCCGAGTTCGCGAAAAATAGCCAAGCCCTGTTCGTACAATGACCGCGCGGCTGCGGAGTCATCCTGATCGCGGGCGACATCTCCCTGATAGTTGAGCGACCACGCAACGCGTGTCCGGTCTCCCAGTTCTCGGAAGATTGAGAGACACTCGGCATAGAGGGAGCTGGCGCGGGCAAAGTCACCCTGCAATTTGGCGACATTCGCCAGGTTACTGAGAGACTCAGCGACAGACTTCTGGTCGCCCAAATCTCTCCACAGAGCCAGGCTTTCCTCGAACAGAGATTGCGCAACTGCGACATTACCCCGTCGGCGAACAAAGGCTGCCAGCGCGTTTAGAGAGACGGCGACGCCTTGGTTGTCACGCAACTGACGCGCAATGTCCAGACTTTCCCTAATGAGGGCATCCGCCGAGTCGTAATCTCCCTGATCGCCGGCGAGCACCCCCGCGGCAAAAAGAGCGCGTTCTCGCGCCTTCGTGGGAGCTGCCGCTGCGGCGAGCTTCAGCAGCTTGCCCAGCCATCCCCTGCCTTCGGCGAGGTACTCGCCCGTCTCCCAGAAGCGAAAAAGGGCCGCCCCGAGACGCAGGCCCCACTCCGCTTCTCCAGTTTCTGTGAGCCACTCCAGGGCCGCGCGAAAATTGTCATGTTCCAAAGCGAAGCGTCCCAGCCATTGCGATCTTTCCGCGCCGCTCTGCTCCATAGATCCCTCTTCTGCCAGCACCAGGCAGTAGGCGGCATGGGCCCGCTTCGTCAAGGCATCCTCCCCGCTTGCCTCCAGTTTTTCCTGAGCGTACTCGCGAATCGTTTCCAGCATCACGAACCGCGATTCACCGTTTGCTTGCTCGACCTGCTGCACCAGGCTTTTGTCCACCAGGGATGCCATGCCGTCGAGCGGATCCAAATCGAGATCGCCTTTGGCGTCGCACACAGCTTCCGCGCCCTCCAGAGTGCATCCCCGGACGAACACCGACAATCTTCGGAAAAGCTTTTGCTCGGCAGGGCTCAGCAGATCGTAGCTCCAATCGATGGCAGAGCGAAGCGTCTGCTGCCGCTGGGGCAGGTCCCGCGCGCCGCCGGTTAAAAGCTGCAAGCGGCTCGCCAGGCGTGTTCGCATGGAAGAGAGCGAAAGAACTTTGATTCGGGCGGCAGCGAGCTCGATGGCGAGGGGCAGACCATCCAACCGGGCGCAAATCTCGGCGACGGCGGGCGCGTTTTCCCGGTTCAGTTCAAAATCTGGCTTCACAGCGACGGCGCGTTGTATGAACAACGCGACGGCAGGGTACTGTGACAGGACCTCTACCGATGGCATGGATCGGGAATCCGGCAGCGCAAGCGGCGGCACCGGAAATTCATGTTCTCCGTACACGTGCAGCGCTGCGCGACTCGTTACCAGAATTTTAAGATTCGGACCCATCGCCAGGAATTCTGCCAGGATGGGCGCCGCCTGAACGAGGTGCTCGAAATTGTCCAGCATAAGCAGCATGGGTGCCCGCAACGAATCCTGTAGATTCTTCTTGAGTATTTCTAGCGGTGACTGCCCCCCCGCCTCCCGGATTCCCAACGTCTGAATGATCACGGAAGCGATCAAACTCGGATCGCTTATTGAGGAGAGCGGGACAAAATGAGTGCCCCCTGGAAAGTTCTCGACCAGGCCACTTGCCACCTCCACCGCGAGACGCGTCTTGCCGATCCCGCCGGGACCCGTGACCGTGACCAGGCGCACATCCTGGCGCAGCAGGAGTTCTTTGGCGGCGGCTACTTCCTTCTCGCGCCCTACAAACGCAGTCCGTTGCACAGGAATATTGGTGGCGCGGGTCTCTACCTGCTTAACCGGCTTTTCCGAGAAGCGTTCGCGTATGGCTGCCAGTTCGCGCGCGAGATCGCGCGTAGAGACGTAACGTTTATCGGGCTCTTTCGCCAGGCACCTCTCGATAGCCCAACACAGCGGAGCCGGGGCGTCGGGGCTTTGCACTCCGATCGGTTCGGCTTGTTCCCGGAGAATGGCCGTTAGTGTCTCCGCCGCTGTGCTTCTGTGAAAGGCGCGTTTGCCGGTCACCATCTCGTAAACCACCAAGCCGAACGAGAACTGGTCTGACCGGAAATCCAACGGACCGCCGCTGGCCTGCTCGGGTGACATGTATTGCACCGTTCCAAGTACCAGACCGGGTCGCGTCTGCCACGCGGACATGGCGAGCGTCTCGGCCTGCTCTCCACCGGCTGAGGCAAGCTTCGCCAGGCCAAAATCGAGAATTTTGACGAATCCATCGCGAGAGACCATCAGGTTCTCGGGCTTTAAGTCTCTGTGCGCGATGCCCGCTTCATGTGCCTTGGACAGCCCCTCCGCAACCTGCGCCGCGATTTCAATTGCTTTTCGTATGGGCAGCACGCCGGCGACAAGCAGCTCGCGCAGCGTCTTCCCTTCAATTAGCTCCATCGCAATGTAATGAGTGGAACCGTCCTGTCCGAGTTCGTAGATGGTAACAATATTGGGGTGATTGAGGGCCGATGCTGAGCGCGCTTCCCGCTCGAAGCGGTGCAACCGATCACTGTCTGCGGAGAATTCGGCGGGCAGAATCTTGATCGCAACACTGCGATCCAAGCGCGCATCCCGCGCCCGGTAGACCTCGCCCATCCCGCCCGCGCCTAGCGGAGCGACAATCTCATACGATCCTAGTTTGGTGCCCGGAGCCAGCATCATGGTGGGCGAGATTATAACCTTGAAGGAACCAGCGCACGATTCCTTCGACCCTTACATGGACGTATAACAAACTTACCGTAGATGTGACAACGCGGTTTTCGGCTTTCATCGGTGCGCGGAGATCCGACGGTTCTGGATAAAATGCTGCCCGTACGGAGGTTGGGGTTGTGACGTTCCACGCCGCTCCGTTCAGGGGAATCGGCACGTCGGCGAACGCGTGAGCGGGATTGGCGCGGCGGGCGTGCATACTTTGCTAGGCGATTATTTATTGCCGAGGAGTTGGCGGGCGATGACGAGGCGCTGGATTTCGCTGGTGCCTTCGCCGATGGTGCAGAGCTTGACGTCGCGATAAAACTTTTCGGCGGGGTAATCCTTGATGAAGCCGTAGCCGCCGTGGATCTGCACGGCTTCGTTGGCGACGCGGACGGCGACTTCTCCGGCGTAGAGCTTGGCCATGCTGGATTCGCGGGTGAAGCGGGCGTCGAGGTTGCCGGAAGCGATGGCGCGGTCGGCGAGCCAGGCGGCCTGGTAGGTGAGCAGGCGGGCGGCTTCGATCTGCGTGGCCATGTCGGCCAGCTTGAACTGGATGGCCTGGAATTCGGCGATGGCCTTGCCGAATTGTTTGCGCTGCTTGGCGTAACGCAACGCGGATTCGTAGGCGCCCTGGGCCATGCCAAGGCCGAGCGAAGCGATGGAGATGCGGCCGCCGTCGAGGATTTGCAGGCTGTTGACGAAGCCTTCGCCCTCCGCGCCGAGGAGGTTTTCGGCGGGGACGCGGCAATCGGTGAATACCACTTCGCTGGTGTCGCTGGCGCGCAAGCCGAGCTTGTTTTCCTTCTTGCCGGGGCGAAAGCCGGGAGTTCCCTTCTCGATGACGAAGGCGGAAATGCCGTGGCTCTTTTTGGAGGCGTCGGTGACGGCCATGGCCACGCAGACGTCGGCGTAGTGGCCGTTGGTGGTGAAGGTCTTCGAGCCGTTGAGGAGCCAGCCGCCGGATTTTTTAACGGCGACGGTGCGTGTGCCACCCGCGTCGGAGCCGGCTTCAGGCTCGGTGAGCGACCAGCAGCCGAGTTTTTTGCCGTGCGCGAGCGGAGACGACGTATTTCTTGCGCTGCGCTTCGGTGCCGAATTTGTAGATGTGGTTGGTGCAGAGCGAATTGTGCGCCGCCACGATGATGCCCACCGAGCCGTCCACGCGCGAGAGCTCCTCGATGATGATGGCGTATTCGACGTAGCCCATGCCCGCGCCGCCGTATTTTTCGGGAAAAATCACGCCGAGGAAGCCCATGTCGGCGAGCTTGGGAATGAGCTCGGCGGGAAAATGGGAGGCTTCGTCCCACTCCATGACGTGGGGAAGGATTTCGGCTTCGGCGAATTCGCGGACGGTGCGGCGAAGGTGCTGTTGCTCGTCGGTGAGGCTGAATTCCACGGCGGCTCCGAGGATGCGAATTCCTTTATATCACAGCGCGATGCGCGGGAAGGAATTGAGCGGGCGCGTGTTTCGATTTGCAAATGCGGCGGCGATGACGCATCATGTTTTGCGTTGTTCCGCACGGCGCGCCGCATGAGGGCGCTCTTCCGTTCCGCTGCGTAGGGGCGAGAGAGCAGAGCGGCGGCCAGTCAACCGAACAAAACCAGGGGGAAAACGAATGCGCAGGCCCGTGAGTATTGCTCCGCCAAAAGGAAAGCTGGGAGTGCTGACGCCGGGAATGGGCGCGGTGAGCACAACGTTGATGGCGGGCGCGGAATTGGTGCGGCGGGGCAGAATCGTTGCCGGTGGGATCGCTGACGCAGATGGGGACCATCCGTCTGGGCAAACGGACCGAATCGCGCGTGCCGAAAATCAAGGAATTCGTGAAGCTGGCGGAGTTGAACGACCTCGTATTCGGCGGGTGGGATATTTTCACCGATGATGCGTTCCAGGCGGCCACGAAGGCGGGCGTGCTGGACGCGCGCGACCTGGGGAAGGTGGAGAAATTCCTGAAGGGCATCCGGCCGATGAAGGCGGCGTTCGACCAGAATTACGTGAAGAACCTGCAGGGCACGAACGTCAAGAAGGGCAAAACGAAATTCGATCTCGCCGAGCAGATCCGCGAAGACATCCGCGATTTCAAGAAGAAAAACAAGCTGGACCGCATGGTGATGGTGTGGTGCGGGTCAACGGAGGTCTTCCTGAAGGCCGAGGACGTGCACAAGGACATGGCGTCGTTCGAGAAGGCGATGAAGACGAATCATCCGGCGATCGCGCCGTCGATGCTGTACGCCTACGCGGCGATCAGCGAAGGGATCGCGTACGCCAACGGCGCGCCGAACTTGAGCGTGGATTTTCCGGCGCTTGCGGAATACGCGAAGGAGAAGCAAGTTCCCATCGCGGGCAAGGATTTCAAGACCGGGCAGACGTTGATGAAGACGATTCTGTCGCCCGGGCTCAAGGCGCGCATGTTGGGGCTGAACGGATGGTTCTCGACGAATATTCTGGGGAACCGCGACGGCGAAGTGCTGGACGATCCGGGGTCGTTCAAGACGAAGGAAGAATCGAAGCTCGGCGCGCTGGAATATATTTTGCAGCCGAAGCTGTACCCGGATCTTTACGGCAAGTTTTACCACAAGGTACGCATCAACTATTACCCGCCGCGGGGCGACAACAAAGAAGGCTGGGACAACATCGACATTTTTGGATGGCTCGGGTATCCGATGCAGATCAAGGTGGATTTCCTGTGCCGGGACTCAATTCTGGCGGCGCCGATCGTGCTGGACCTGGTGCTGTTTCTCGATCTGGCAAAGCGCGCCGGGCATGCGCGGGATTCAGGAGTGGCTGAGCTTTTATTTCAAATCGCCAATGTGCGCGCCGGAACTTTATCCGGAGCACGATTTGTTCATTCAAGCGATGAAGCTGAAAAACACGCTGCGATGGATGATGGGCGAGGAATTAATCACGCACCTGGGCGCGGAATATTACGACTGACGGCGGCGGCGCCTTGATAGCTTGAAGAGAGAAGCATGGAGCGGAACCACAGAGAGCACTGAGAAAATCAGAACCAGGAACCTTTGGCGAATTCCCGCTCTTTGCGCGCGTTAAAGATTATCTCCTTGTCCATCCCGTTTCTTTCTGCGATCAGTTGATTCAATGACCCAGGGCTTCAGGGGTGCGCTGATGCGGAGGTGCGTTCGCCGAGAACTTCGGCGAGGACGGCGATGGCGCGGTCGATGCCGGCGCGATCCACATCGTAGTGCGTCACGAAGCGGACTGAGAACTTGGCTGTTGTTTGAGAGAGAATTCCGCGCTTTTCGAGCTCGGCGACGATTTCGTCGGCGGTGCGGCCCGTGGCGCGAACGTCGAAGATCACGATGTTCGTGACGACTTTCTTAGGATCGAGCGCCACGCCCTTCATTGGCGCGATCCGTTCGGCGAGGTAGCGCGCGTTTTCGTGGTCGCGGTGGAGAATTTTTGGAGTTTCCTCGAGCGCGATCAGGCCCGCCGCTGCCAGGACTCCAGCTTGCCGCATGCCACCGCCGAGCAACTTGCGGCCGATGCGCGCTTCGGCGATAAAATCGCGCGAGCCAACGACCATGGAACCCACCGGAGCGCCCAGTCCTTTCGATAAACAGAACATGACGGAATCGGCCTTGCGCGTCAGGTCGGCGACGCTGCGGCCGAGCGCGACGGAGGCATTGAAAATGCGCGCGCCGTCCATATGGACTCGCAGTCCGGCGGCGTGGGCGCGGTCGCAAATCTCCTCAGTGGCGGCGACGGAATAGACCGTGCCGCCGTGCATGTTGTGGGTGTTCTCGAGCGTGACGAGCGCGGTCTGCGAATCGGAATAGATTTTTTCGCGGATCAGTGGCTCGATCAGGTCCCAGGTGAGAATTCCGTCCGGCGCGGGTGTGTTGCGCGGAAAACAACCGGCAATCGTGGCCATGGAGCCAAGCTCGTAGAGGTTGACGTGCGAGCGCGCCTCGCAGATGACTTCGTTCGTGGGGCGCGTCCAGGCCTTGATGGCCAGAAGATTGCCCATCGAACCGCTGGGGACGAAGAGCGCCGCTTCGCGTTCGAAGATTTCGGCAGCGCGTTCCTGGAGGCGGTTGATGGTGGGATCTTCGGCGTAAACGTCGTCGCCGACTTCGGCTTCGGCCATGGCGCGGCGCATGGCGGGAGTGGGCTTCGTGAACGTGTCGCTGCGAAGCTCTACGGGCTTCATCGTCGTGTTACTCCAATCAAGACTGCAGATAAAGTTTTCGCACGAATCAGGCTAGCACGACTGTCGAGTGGGAAAAACAGCGAAGAGCGAAAAACCACATCGCATTACCCTACCGCAGTCGCGAAGGTCAATCGCGCCAGCCGCAATCGTGGAACGGCGGATCTGGGGCAACCGAAAAACCAATCGTCGTCGAGGTCACGTCGTCGGACTCCAGGTAGCCAGACTTCTTCCAGAGTTGGCGGGCCGTTTCGGCGCCGCTATCCGTATCGAGCCAAGTGGCGACCGTAACCGCCAGCGAATATTTCCCCGGCTTCACAGGCCCATCGCCGTCGAGCTTGCTATGCAGCAGATCGATGTGAACCGCCGTGTTTGTATGGAAGGATTTCCCCGGCTTCAGGATGGCGTAGTCGTCGCCGGGTGACGCGGGGAAAGGCAGATCGCGGTGCTGAACGAGCCGGTCAATGACAATGTGCGGCCAAGGCTGCGGAGAGCCGTTTGCCGGAAGTGCGACGATGTCGAAACTGTCTACGACGTTGCTCTTCTCCGAAAGAAGAATCTTTTCACGGCTTACATTTTCGAAATGGAGCCGAAGAGAAAGCCGAAGAGTTGTCCGTCCATTGGGCTGGAGGCAGTATTCCTGATTTTCTAGTTGAGCGGTCAGCGCCAAACGATGCGCAGCAGGCGCAGGCTCTTGCGCTTGGGCGGCGTGAGAAAACAAGAGGAGCAGCGCGACTGCCACAACCGATGGGTCGAGGATTGTCCGTCGTCTCATTCGCGCGGCGCATGGCGGGTGTGGATTTGGCGACTGTGCCGCTCCGAAGGGCAACCACGGGCTTGACCGCCATCCGGCTCGAATCTCCATGGCAAAGCAATCATAGCAGATACGACAAACTGTCAGCCCGAACGCGGCTGCGACAATAAGGTGCCGTCATTCAGTTCTCTTGACATTCCAACAGATTCTGTGGGGGATCGATATTCACCGGAATCCAATTTGAGACGAGCCGCTCACCAAAAAGGTCGCCATGTGCCTTCCATTTGTCAGTGAGCGTTGCGAAGGCGTCCGGTGGCCCGTACCATGTGTCGAGATTTGCCCGTAGAAGGAAATTCCCGGGGTTTGGGACCGATCGTGTGTTCGGATGAGATGGCAGATTAAAAAAGACTCCGGTACTTCCGTCGAATTCGAATGAATTCTGGGGTTGCACGATCACAAAATCCTGGTCCAAGTGCCTGGGATAGCGACGGTCAATAACGGAATCTCCCGTATCGCAGTGAGATGCAAGATCGCCAGCGTTTCCGTTGGCCCCGACGTGAGCCAATTCAGGGCACGATATTTGTGTGTATTTCCTGGACAGAATGACCGGGCGACCACCGCGATTCTGAATCCGAATATGCAATCGGAAGAGTGCGTTACCGAACTGCCCGTCTGATGTCAGACAGAAATGCGTCGAGAGCAGTTGAGCGGTTGTGATCAAATTAAATTGTGGCCGCGCCTTTTCTTGGGAAGATGCCGCCTGGTTGACTCGCACGCCCGAAGCGGCCACGCACAAGACCAAGCCCGCGATGGGCGCAGTTCGCATGTGCCAATTCTAGCCCAAGAGCTCGACCAAAACTTCGTTGGAGACGGTGAGGCGAGCGGGCGCGAGGCGGAGGCGGGAACCCTCGAGCTCGACGAGGCCTTGTTGACGCAGGCCGGCGATGCGTCCGCGAAGGGACGCGACGCGGTCGAGGAGGCCATTTGTGGCGTATTCTCGTTCGATGCGCGCCAGGTCGATGCCATCGAGCTGGCGAAGGCCGAGGAAGAATTCCTCGTCGAGCGCCTGGGCCGGCGTGACGGATTCGATTTGTTCGCGCGGAGAGTCGCCCCGCTCGATACAGGAGACGTAGCGAGCGGCGTCGTGGACGTTGGCCCAGCGCGTGCGGCCGTCGAAGGAATGGGCGCCGGCGCCGAAGCCGAGATACACTTCGCGGCGCCAGTATTTCAGATTGTGGCGCGAGGCGAAGCCGGGGAGCGCCCAGTTGGAGATTTCGTAATGATCGTAGCCCGCGGCGGAAAGGCGGACGCATGCGGATTCGTAGAATTCGGCCATGGCGTCGCCGGTGGGGATGGCTTCGGCGCTATAGCGCGAGCCTCCCGCAAGCGATTCCCTGCCGAGGCGGCTGCCTTCGTCAATTTCGAGCATGTAGATGGAAATGTGCTCGGGCCGGATCGCCATTAACTCGGATACAGATTGCTCCCAAGAATCGCGCGTTTGGTGTGGGAGGCCGGCGATCAGGTCGAGGCTGATGTTGTGGAAGCCCGCGGCGCGGAGGAATTTTACAGCGTTGTAGATGTCGTCGCGACGGTGCATGCGGCCGGAGGCGCGGAGCTCGGCGTCATTGAAGGACTGCGCGCCGAGCGAGATGCGGTTAAAGCCGGCGGAGCGCCAGGCGTGGGCCTTTTCGGGCGTGATTGTTTCCGGGTCGGCTTCCAATGTGATTTCGGCGGAAGAAAAAGCAGATTCCTCGCTGCGCTCGGAATGACGTTTATCATTCGTGGCGACGGGTTCGCGGTCTGCGACGAATGGGAAGCGTGCCTGGAGCCCGGCGATGATCCTTGCGAGCGCGGCGGGATCGAGGAGGCTTGGAGTTCCGCCGCCGAAATAGACGGTGTCTACCTCCTGCGCACAGTCCTCAGGGGCTGAAGCCCATTTTTTTATTGGCGGCGGAATGTCGGAGCTTAAGCTCCGACCCCCTAAAATTGCTGAGGACGAGGCATCATTGTCGGCACGGCTAAAGCCGTGCCCTGACGAAACACCAGTAGTCGACGCGATTTCGCGGCAGACGGCGTCAGCATAAGGCTCGTAGCGGTCGCGGGAAACGACGCCCGTGTGAAAATTGCAGTAGGTGCATTTCGTCTGGCAGAAGGGCACCTGGATGTATATGCCGAGAGTCATTGGTCAATATTGTATCCCACGTGCAAGCAAGGCGTCGCCAAAGCATAAAACCTATGCAGGATCAGGGACGATTTTGACGCGGAGTTCGCGCGTACGGGGGCCGTCGAATTCGGCGAAGAAGATTTGCTGCCAACGGCCGAGGGCGAGGCGGCCGCCTTCTATAAACACGGTCTCGGACGAGCCAACGAGCGCGGTCTTGATGTGCGAGTCGGAGTTGCCTTCGGAGTGGCGGAAGAGCGGGCTATCGGGAACGAGGCGGTCGAGAGCGCCTTCCATGTCGCGGGCGACGTCGGGGTCGTAGCCTTCGTTGATGAGTACACCGGCCGTAGTATGCGGAACGTAGAGGTGGCAGACGCCGGAAGAGCAGCCCGATTCGCGGACGAGTTTTTCGATTTCAGGGGTGACGTTCTTTAGCTCCGTGCGGCGCGATGTGCGAACTTGGATTGTGTGCGTAGGCATTTCAAAGTCTTTGCAACCTTAGATTAACACCGTTGAATGCATATCGGGTTTTACGTGGAGAGGGAAAAGAAGCCTAACCACAGAGGGCACTAAGAAGGCACGGAGAACACAGAGGAGCACGAACGACAAACTCGCAAGCGATGCTCGGCGCCCAATATCTGCGCTGCAGGGAGGGTCTCAGACCCGCCCCTACAAAGCAAACCTCGGCAACATCGGGCATTTCTCTAGAAGCCATCTCATAAATACCTCAGAAGGATAACGGCACAAGCAAGCTGGACCATCCCGAGGAAATTTTCTGGGTAGTATTCCCAGCGAATGACGATGCGACGAAAATTGTGAAGCCATGCGAACAATCGCTCGATCTTCCAGCGACGCCGATAGCGTCGAAGGACGCGGCCATCTTGCGTGGCTTTACGGCTGCGCGTCGAATGGTGCGGGGCAACCAACTGCACGTCGAAGCGTTCGCGAATCTGCACATCCAGCGGATCGCTATCGTAAGCGCGGTCGCCGATCAAACGCTCGGGAGTTTCCGCAAGGAAGCGTCGCTGGAGCGTGGGTTCGACGAGCTTTGTTTCATGAGGCGAAGCGCTGGCCACGTGCACGGCGAGAGGAAGACCATGGCCGTCGCTGATCGCCATGATTTTGCTGCCTTTGCCGCGGCGAGTAGGGCCGACAGCAGAGCCCCTTTTTTCGCCGAGCTGAAGCTGGCGTCGATGAACGACTCGCTCAGATCCAGCTTCCCGCGGTCGCGTAAGTCTTCCGCCAGTTTCTGCAGCAGTTTGGTGAGCAGCCCCGAGCGCTGCCACTGCTGAAAGCGGCGATGACAGGTTGGATAGGGAGGATAACGACGTGGCAGATCGTGCCAGGGGGCGCCGGTGCGCAGGACCCAAAAGACGCCGTTCAGCACCGCGCGCGTATCCTGCCACGGGCGACCACGCCCGTCCTCCCGACGTTTCGGACGAAAAAGCGGTTCCAGCACCGCCCACTGGGCGTCGGTGAGATCCATGCCCTTGATTTACGTCATTCGCCATAACTTTCAACCGATCAGTACCTTGAAAGTGTTTATGAGATAACTTCTAGTCAGAACTCATTGAGTTGGCGCCGCGGGCGGAGGGGTTGCAGGCGGCTGTTTGCGAGCCGCTTCATCCCAAGCGGTCACATACCGGCCTGTAGCCCATTGTTCCATGACCGGGATCGAGGGAAAGGCGAAGGCCTTGCTCTGAAGAACCGGGCCGATGCGGCCGCCGTTGACTGCAAGAGCAGACAACCCATCATCGGTGACGGCTACGGCAAAATCCTGGCGAGGCGAGACGAAAACGCGGTGAACTGTCCCGGGGTCGACCTTCAGGGTCGAACGCCGCGTCACTCACGAGCGATTCCCAGGGCTTACCCGACGAGCCATTCGCAACGAGGCTCTTGGGAATCTGCACTTTTAATACTTTGTCTTCACTGCCCTGACTGCAATCGCTGCTGGTGCCTTCGTGGAATCGCGCGTAGATTTCCCAGGCACCGTTGACTTCTCTGATCCCCCATTCCTTGGGATCGCCGGTGCAACAAAGACATGGCTCGCAGTCTTGACCTTCCTTGCATACATCGGACATGTGGTCCATTTGCTTCGCGGTCAGGCGATAGTCCTTGCCGGCAGCTAGCCCAAGGACTTGATCCGGGGTCAATTGGGTTTGCAGATCATCGAGGCTGACCACGCGGGGATAAACGTAATGCCAATTGCCGACGCCACTCAGATCGTTCTCCAGATACGAGATATAGCGGGATCCGATGTAGGTAATGAGAAGATTAGTTTGAGAGAATCCGAGGGAGTCGAGACCCTTGTCGATTTGCGTGGGTTCGTGCTTCTGTCCGGCTGGCAGCACCCACATTCTCTCTTCGAAGTTCGTACTGTCTTGCTCTGCCGCCTTGACGAACTCTGTCCCGACGTGCCAGAACCCGTCAGCTCTGGGTACCAGGATTCCGTCAACGGCTCGAATTTCAATGACGCTCCCGATCCGGGAGATCCAGAATGTCACATACTTTCCATGAGGTGTAGGGCCGCTGATCTCTGGCGTCCAGAATTCTTCTCCGCGAACGCTGCCTCTTCTCGCGTCATCCCACGACATGGACACCGAAATATAGAGGCCAAGCAAGAGACCGCTGTCACTCGCAGGAGCAGCGGAATCAGCGGAGGACTTGCCGGAAGGCACGCTCTGTTGTGCCCGTGACGGTTCTGCCGCGACGAACATTAGTGTCGCAAGGACGAGCAAACATTTGCGTGATCGCATGAACTGCCTCCCCTCCATCGGCAAAGCTAGCTTGCACTTACGACAGGGCCGCAGCGGAAGACGCGCCGTAGAAGCCGAACCAGGGCTTGGCGGCGGCGAGGCGCTCGTTGACGTTCTTGATATTCTTCACGCCCTGATCGCTGAGCCAATCCTCGAGGGCCTTCACGCCTTGCTTGGCGTATACCGGGATGCCGTCCTTCCAGGTAGCGCGGCCGCAAAGAACGCCGGAGAAGTTCACGTTGGCTTCTGCGGCCAGCTCGAGGGTCTCAAGGAAAACGTCGTTGCCGACGCCTGCGGAGAGGTAGATGAAAGGCTTCTTCGCAGAAGTGGCGGCGCGGCGGAAATGCTCCTTGGCTTCGTCGCGCGAGTAGGCGGAATCGCCCTTGCAGGCTTTCGTGCCCGCGACGTAGGCCATATTGACGGGGACCTCGACCTTAAGGACATCCACGCCATACTGATACTTCGAGAACTCCGCCATGCTGCGGGCAACGATTTCCGGCTTCTTCTTGGCGTAGGCGATGCTTTTCTCGTCGCCACCTTCTTCGTAGCCGACAAATTCCAAGAAGAATGGGACGTCTGCAGCGGTGCATTCGCCGCCGATGCGCTCGACCCAAGCGTGCTTGATGTCGTTAATGGCGTCGGGATCGAAAGGATTGTAATAGAGCAGGATCTTGATGCAATCCGCGCCCGCGCCCACCAGGCGGTGTACGGACCAGACGTCGAGGAGGTCGGGCAGGCGGCCCGGGCGCGTATTGTCGTAGCCGCTATTTTCATAGGCGAGGAGCAGGCCGGCATTAGAGAAGCGCACACGCGTGGCCGGAAGCCCGTATTCGGGATCGAGTAGGATGGCGCTGGCATAGGGCGTGAGGACGCGCGTGACGGCCACCTTGAATTCCTCGAGCATCTGCGAGGTGACCGCGGACTTGTCGATGCCCTTTTCCTTGGCGATCGTGTTCTTAAGCGAGCCGCGCTGGTCCATGGCGGCGGCGGCGATCACGCCGCGCGAGTTGGATACGGCCTTCAAACCTTTCTGCTTTCCCGGTGAAACTCTCATAGTAAGCCCTCCACAGGCTTGGATGAAGTGCGAGCAACAAAGAAGCCATTCTAACATGGGGTCGGGCGAGAAAAAGTAGCGGGACCATCACACGCTCGCGTGATCCGGGTCACCTTGGCGATATTTCCGATGAGGGTCCGTGGCCCAATGTGGCACACGAATGGCTTGAAAGGGCGGTGGATAGGTTCGCTTGGACACGACCTTCGTGGTCAAACGAAGAGAATATGGTGCTGGTGGGGGCAGGACGAGGTGTCGCCCAATCCGGAGACAGATGAGAACCGCAAGAGATCGTCGAGGAGTTGCGGACCGAGCGCGGCGAGAAAGGGCAAGCCGCAAAGGCTGCGTTCCTGCAATTCGTGATTCGGATAGAGCGAATCGAACAAGGCACGCTCGTGACTTTCAAGAACGCCCGAGCGGAAATTCTGAGCGCGTCCCACGCTCTCCCGCAGCTTCACGAATTGGTGAAGCATCTTCTCGCTGACGGATTCCAGAGTGCCCAGCAGGGTGCGGTCAAGCTTTTCGATCGGGGAGGAATAGGCGTGGAGCATTTCGCGGAGTTGTTGCTCATCCGATTCAAAGCGCTGCGCTAATGCGTCCGGGAGCGCTTTCCGCTGCATGGCCGCCCGGACCTGCTGCGGCCCCCGCAGAATGTCGCGAAAGTCGAGCTCGTATTTAGAAAGGAAGCGCGCCACGGGCGGCTCGACGATCGTGAAGCTGGAGCGCGGAAGGATTGCGGGCATGCGGCCCAGGATATTCCGGTACACAACTTGCGCTTGCGCGAGGTAGGCGATCTCGGCGGGCCCGCCGATATAGGCCACGGTGGGAAGAAGTGAATCCTGAACGACCGGACGAAGCAGCACATTGGGGGTGAAAGCCTCGGGAGTATTTTCCGCGGCCGCGCGAATTTCGGCAGGAGTAAAGGACGCAGACCCGGCAGTGAATTTTCCATCGTGGCCGCGCAGCGGCTCGCGTCGGCCATCCACATTGTAGAAGAGCAGCGTGGTCTCGCGCGTCACCTTCACCTGCGCGTGAAATCCGCTGCTTTCAAGATCCTTCGACCGCGCGAGAAGGGCGTCGAGGAGAGGCTCAGATTCCTGGAGCGTGCGGAGATAGACGGGTGCGGCCAGACGGTGAAAGCGAGCGTCCAGGGGATCGATGAAGATGATTCCCCGGCCGGCAAAGAGCCGCGCAATCAGTTTTCCGAAGGCGGTGCCGAACGTTTCGCCGGGGCGGTAGGAATCGCGAAGCGCGCGCGAGATTTCGGCAGCAAACGTTCCTTCGAGCGAGTCTGCTGCCGCGCGGACGACCGGCTCGATGGCGTCCCCGAGAACGATTTCGCCCACGCGGTGGCCTGAATCCCCTTCCGCAACGGGCAATTCGTAGCGAGTGAGTCCGGAGCGAGTGCTCCAGAAGACATGATTCACTTCTGCGAAATCATGATCTTCTGTGGCCAGCCAGAAGACGGGGACTGCGTCGATTCCGCGGCGAGTGATTTCGTCAGCCACGCGGAGAATGGAAACGGCTTTGTAAATGGTGAACGCGGGCCCGGAGAACAAGCCAACCTGCTGCCCCGTCACGACGGCGACCGCACCAGCAGCAAAGCGCTCCAGATTTCGCTCGGTTGCAGAATCAAGCGTATTCCCCGGAGAGAGGCGGGTATTCTGTTCGCGGAGCACTCCCACGACGCTGCGGCGCATGCTCGGATCGAACTTGACCTCCGGCACAGCCGATGCAATGCCGGCGGCCGTTGGCGGATGCGGAAAGTATTCGGCTACCTTCGAAAAATCCTCGAGAAAAGAGGAAAAGAGGTTCGTCGTGTGGGGGATTTCGCGGAAAGAAAGACAGTGAGACTCCATGGACGAAATCATGATACACGCGGCTCCTGGAGCGGGCAACCAAACCAAATCAAAGGCGATCGCAGCCAAGAATGAAAACTGGAGAACATATTTAAAGACGATACAGCGCTAGGAAGGAGAGCAAAGCGACCGCGAAACCGAGACAGCAAGGCGCGAGCCCAAGACATACGGGAGAAGAAAAGACCTGGGCGGAGGGCTTTCGAGTGGGCGCGGAGTGCATGGCGCTGCTTTCGACGACGATGGTTCGCTAATCTAGTCATGCGGGGTATCCGGGAGTACACTTCTGAATAAATGCATATGCGAAATACAGCATTACGGATTGCGGGGCTCATTCTGGCATTCGGCGCTGCGGGTTCCCTTCAAATGTACGAAACAGCGCGCGTGTTTGGGCAGAATGCAACCGCACCGCCTGCGCCGCAGACGGCAACGCAACAGCCCGCCGCCGGGCAAGTTGCCGATCAGGCTGCAAATAAGACTCCTCCGCCGATTCGCGCCACGACGCGGCTGGTGCAAATCAGCGTGGTGGTCCACGACAAGCACGGCAATCCTGTTACCGGACTGACCAAAGACGACTTCGTTGTCTTGGATGAAAAAAAACCGCAGGCGATTCAGATTTTCTCGGCTGAGACGAACCAGCCGCCCGACCACCCTCCCGCGCCGCTCCCGCCCGACACCTATACAAACCGGCTCGAGGAAAAGGCAGGCGTCCCAACGAGCGTCACCGTGATACTGCTGGACGGGCTGAATACGAAATTCGAAGACCAGTTTCAGGCGCGGCAGCAAGTGATCAAGTTTCTGATGCAGATTCAGCCGCAAGATCGCGTCGCGCTCTATACGCTGGGGCGCGAGGTGCACGTCTTGCACGATTTCGACAGCGATGCTTCCAGCCTGCTCGCGGCGCTGGCGAAATATCAAGGGCGCACCAATACGGAGGTGGAGGCCTCCGAGCCGGAAAAGACCGTGGACCTCTCGGACCTGCCCGGCACCGAGGAATTGCAGGCATTCCTCGACGGGACAGCTCAAGTGGAGGCAAATGCCTACACCCAGGACCGGGTGCGGCTCACCGTGGACGGGTTGGTCGCCATCGCGGACCACGTGGGGTCGCTGCCGGGGAGGAAGAACCTGATTTGGGTGTCTGGAAGTTTTCCGTTCAGCATCGGAATGGACACGCTCGATCTGAGCTCCAACAACGAACAAATGCGATTTCAGGACGAAGTGGAGAGGGCGGCACGCGCGATGAACGAAGCGAACCTCGCGATCTATCCGGTGGACGCACGCGGATTGATTGGAATGAGCACCACCATGAACGCCGGGCGACCGTCGCAGCGGCCGCGTCGAGGCGCAGGACCAATGAACGGTGCTGCTTCAACCCCCAATCTCAGACTCTTCGACACGATGGACGTCCTGGCGGAAAGAACGGGCGGGAAAGCCTTCTACAACTCGAACGACATCTTTGGAGCGATTCGCCGCGCGCTGGACGACTCACGCGTGACCTATAGCTTGGGTTACTACCCCGAGGGGGTCGCGTGGGACGGAAAGTTCCACAACCTGAAAGTGGAAGTGAAAGATCCGGGGATGGAGGTCCGGGCGCGCAAGGGATACTTCGCCATACCGGAAAGGAGTGCCAATCCCCAGGACGTGAAAGCGGTGATGGAGGAGACTTCCAAGAGCCCGTTGGATGCAACTGCCATTGGCATGCACGTAGAGGTACACCCATTGGACGCTGCCGGCGACCGTTCCTTGAGGACTCAAGTCCATATTGATTTGCATGAGTTCTCGATGGAACTGAAGGGGGGGCGCTGGGCGGGGACGATAGCTGTGGGGATCGCGTTGCTGGACGCTAAGAATCAGATACTGAGCGGGACAAATGAAACTCTGAATTTGAATCTGGACCCCGCGCGATATGAGACCGCCATGAAAAAGGGATTGGTCTATCAAAAGGATATACCCATCCCGGCGGGTTCGACGGTGCTGCGCGCGATTTTGCTCGACGGGCCTACCGGAAATATCGGATCCGTGGCCGTTCCGCTTGCGAAATACATCCCGGCAGCGCAGGCGGCGAAATGACAACCAGACCTTCCATAGAACAGGGGATTCCCCAGCCCGGTGCTCCTAAGTCAGAAATGGCGGAAATGCGCTTACGACCTATGAAAATTCGCTCCCTTGCGACTCTGATTGCGGCGCTTATCGTCGCGGCAATAGCAACAGGCGGAGCACGGACGATGGGTACTGCCCGCGGCAACGAACACGACGCCGGCGATGACGGCCCGCGGAGCGCCATGGTCCAAGCGACGCAGACTTCCGGTGCGCCTACGCCTGCATCCTCCAGCCAGCCAAAGGAGCAGGCGAGAGGCCAATCTTCTGCGGCACCCACCACGCTACGCGCTACGACGCGATTGGTTGAGATCAGTGTTGTGGTCCAGGACAAGCATGGCGACCCAGTCACGGGCCTCAAGAAAAGCGACTTCGTTGTCTTGGACGACAGGAAGCCCCAGGAGGTTCAAACATTTGAGGTAGAAACCAACCAGGTGCCTAAGCATCCGCCTGCTCCGCTGCCGCCCGACACGTACACCAACCGACTTCAGGAGCGGGCCGGCGTTCCGACCAGCATCACCGTGATCCTGCTGGACGGCTTGAACACGCAGTTCAAGGACCAGTCGATTGCGCGAAAACAGGTCGTGAAGTTTCTGCAACAGATTCAGCCGCAGGACCGCGTGGCGCTTTTTGTGTTGGGCCGCGACTTGCGAGTTCTGCACGACTTCACGAGCGACTCGGCGAGTTTACTGCAGGCGCTGAATCAATCGCCCTCGATGAATTCACCAGGGCTCGCCCCTCCCCCGCCCGACCAGTCCGCACTGCCAGTCCCCGCGTTGGTGGCCGCGATCTTTGACGACATCGATCTCCGTGAAGCGCAATCCCTCCAGCAGGACCGCGTGCGCCTCACTGTGGAGGCGCTCACGGAAATCGCAAACCACATTGGGACCTTGCCGGGTCGCAAGAACCTCATCTGGGTGTCGGCCAGCTTTCCAGACATGTTGGGATACGACTCAATGGACGACCCGGCACTGACGAATCCGCAGTCCTACTTCGGGGCAGAAATTGAGGCGGCAGTGCGGGCTTTGACAGACGCGAATATCGCCGTCTACCCAGTGGATGCGCGCGGGCTGATTGGCGGCGGCGTGGACGTCACTAACGACACTAGTGACCCCGGCACGGAAACACTTCAAACGATGCTGACGCTGGCGGACCGCACCGGCGGCAAAGCGTACTACAACACCGAAGATTTATTCGGATCGATCCGCCAGGCAATCGACGATTCGCGCGTTACCTACGAACTCGGCTATTATCCGGAAAACGTCACGTGGAATGGGAGGTTCCGCTCCATCAAAGTGGAAGTAGATGTTCCAGGAGCGCGTGTTCGCGCCCGGAAAGGCTACTTCGCTCTGTCCGAGCCCAAGCTGACAGCGCAGACTCGCCAGGCGTTGATCGCCGAAACGGCAGAAAGCCCGCTTGAGGCCACGGCAATCGGAGTAAAGGTTCAGGTTCTCTCCGCCGGCCCACAGGGACAGGGAATGGTGAAACTGGGCATCTCTTTTGATCCCCATGATTTCCTGTTTGACCACAGCGATGGTGTTTGGCGAGCGAATGTGGATTCGGTTGTCCTTCAGATCGACGACCAGAATAAAATCGTCGACGGGCTCGATCAGACAATTCAATTACACTTCGACGAGGCGACCTACCAGCGGTTGATGAATGAAGGGGTCTATTACACGAGAGAAATCGCCATCAAGCCCGCCTCAAGAACCGTCCGCGTGATCCTGCGCGATGCCTCAAACGGAAATATCGGCGACACGACCATTCCGCTTGCGAAATACCTTCCGCAAAAATAATCTCCGAAATGTCGCGGCGCGGCAGATACGCCTCCGGCGGCGGCTCCCGGTGGCGACGCAACCGAACGCAAGGCAAGGGAGTCTAAGAATCTGCGGTTTTCTGGACCTACGTTTATGCTGCAAAAAGATCGTCGTGCGGTAGAAATAGTGCTGGGCATTCTTTCGGCGGCGTTTGTCCTGGCAGGCGCAATCGGAAACAGACTGCTGCAAGGGCAATCGGCCACACCGGAAGCTCGGCAGCAGGAGACGGGGCAAGCACAAAGCCAATCTGCGGCGTCTTTCGTGGCGACGGAGAGGCTTCACGCGGAGACGCGGCTTGTCCGCGTGAGCGTTATCGTCAAGGACAAGCAAGGCAATCCGATCTCCGACCTCACCTCCGCAGACTTCGTGATCCGCGATGAAAAGCAAGTGCAGAAGATTCGCTTCTTCCGCATTGACACCAACGATCCACCGGCAAAGGCGCCGCAGACGATGCCGCCCGACACCTACACGAACAGGCCACAGGATTTTGGCGGCGTGCCACCCAGCGTCACGATGATTCTCCTGGATGGGTTAAACACGGAATATGCCGACCAGGCGAGCGCGCGGGCGCAGGTGGTGAAATTCTTGAAACAAATCCAGCCGCAGGACCATGTGGCGCTGTACGCGCTGGGCCGCGACCTGCGCGTAATCCATGACTTCACGACCGATTCGTCACGGCTGGTCGAGGCCCTTGCGAAATCCACCGCGCCGATGACCGGGGATTTGGACGCGTCCACGCCACAAGAGGTGCAAACGGGCAACGACGATATCGATTCATTGTTGCAAAACGCTTTCCAGCTTGAAGCGAATTTCTACATCCAGGACCGAGTTCACTTGACAGTGGAGGCGCTCACGGCCATCGCGGAACACGTGAGTCCCCTGCCGGGACGAAAGAACTTGATCTGGGTGTCGGGCAGTTTTCCATTCAGCGTGGGATACGAGAACGTGGACGACCTTCTGAACAACATCAACAACCCAAGCTACGAACAACTGCTGTTTGCGGACGATGTAGAAAAAGCAGCGAGAGCGCTGAATGACGCGGACATTGCCGTGTACCCTGTAGATGCCCGCGGCCTGCTCGGCCTAAACTTAGGGACCAACAAGACATCCAATCGCCTTCCGGCGCAAGGCCCGATGGGGTCGGGTATTACCACTCGTTCCGGAAATACGGGGGGCCTGCCGGGCTCGGGAGGCCAGCCGAGTTCGGGGGGTGGCCGTGGAGGTGGCAACAAGCGACGGTCGCGCCCGCCGACTCCCTCCGCGGCCAACACGCGGCCAACGAGCCCCATTCAGAGCCCCGACAAAACAAATTTTGAAACGATGGACACGCTTGCAGACCGGACCGGAGGGAAGGCATTTTATAACTCGAACGATATTTTCGAAGCTATCCACCAGGCAGTGGACGATTCCCGTTTGACGTACCAACTGGGCTACTACCCCGAAAACGTGAAATGGGACGGATCATTTCGCTCGATCGACATAGAAGTGAAACGGCCCCAAGTTCAAGTTCGCGCCAGGAAGGGCTATTTTGCGCTGCCCTCACCGAAATTAACGCCAGATTCCAAGCGCGACGCCCTGCTCCTGGCGGCCACGAGCCCGCTCGATGCATCGGAAATCGCGATGGTGGTGAAGTCCAGCGCGAGCGATTCCCCGCAGCCGCGAACGCTTTCGCTCACCGTCCGAATTGACGCGCGCGCCGTCCAGTTCCTGCAAAATGACGGGAAATGGACGGCCACGGCTGATACCGTGTTCGTACAGCGAGACAAGGACGGCAAGATTCTGTCTGGAATGCAGGACACGCTACAGATGAACTATCCGGATGACACATACAAAAAGGTTCAACAGTATGGAATCAGCTTCAGCAAGGCGATTGTGGTGGACCCGAATGCCGCCGATCTCCGGGTGGTCCTGCGTGACGCGGCCACGGGCAGGCTTGGCGCCGTGAGGATTGAGCTTGCGAAGTATTTCCCGCCAGCAAAGCCAGCGAATTAATTCCGCACCGCGGATTCGGAGACGATGGACGCAAGCATGGCGTCTATTTCGCGTTGTGCGATCTCGCCGACGGGCAGGAGTGGTGGGCGCGGCGGGCCGCCGAAATATCCGAGACGATCCATGGCGTACTTGAGTCCCGCGATACCGTACTGGGGGCCGAGCATTTTTGCGGGCGAGAGGAGTTTCTGCTGCAAGGACTCCGCGCGAGCGGCATTGCCGGCCCGGGCCGCTTCCCAAATCTCGATGCAGACTTCTGGAAACACGTTGGCAAGGGCCAGGATGGCACCCACCGCGCCGCGTTGGAGCGATTCGTAAAGCGTCGAAGAGGAGCCCACCAAAGCGAGAAAGGTCTTGGGAGCAGCGGCGATGATTTTCGCGACGCCATCCACATTCCCCGAGCTGTCCTTGATTCCAATGATATTGGGATGGCTCGAGACGCGCGCGACCAGGGACGCTTCAACCGTCACGTGCGTGAAAATCGGCACCGAGTAAATCAGAATCGGAATCCGCGCGGCCTCCGCGACACGCAAATAGTGCGCCGCCAGGGCTTCCTCGGACATGGCGGGCTTATAGAAACTCGGAGTGCGAACCAGGGCCGCGTCAAAGCCGAGCGATGCGGCGCGATTCGTGTGCTCGATGGTTTCTGCTGTTGACTCGGCGCCGGCGCCTGCTATGAGAGTCTTCTCCGGCGCCGCGACTTGCTTCGCGGTTTCCCAGACGCGGTAAACCTCTTCCCATCGCAGCAAAACCGACTCGCTCGTGGAGCCGTTCAAGACGTAGCCGGCAAGGCGCATAGGGTTGTAGCGCGCGATATTTTCGCGCAGGCGCGCGAGTGCTAACGTGCCATCGGGATTGAAAGGAGTTGTAAGTGGAGGAAAAATGCCTTGGAGATTCATGGCAGCCATTCTACCTCGAAGATAGCGAGATTCTGGAACGAATGCACGTCAGGGACGCTCCGCGGGGGCTGCGGCAGAGGCGGCCGATTTGCGGCGATGGAGATCCTGCAAGGCAGCGACTTCCGCTGAGCGGCCGCTCATGGCGCGGATGGCGCGCGCGGCGGCGCTGGCCGCGGAAAGCGTGGTGATGCAGGGAATGTTGTAGCGAATGGCGGCGCGCCGGATGGATTTCTCGTCGTAGAAAGATTCGCGGCCGAGCGGAGTGTTGATGACCAGATTCACTCTTCCGGTTTTGATGAGGTCTACGATATTGGGACGGCCTTCGTTCACCTTATAAACGGTGTCCACCTCGAGCCCCGCATCTTTCAGGGCAGAAGTGGTGCCACGCGTGGCCACGATCCTCAATCCAGCGGCCAGTAGATCCTTCGCGAGGGCCACCACCTCCCGCTTGTCGCGGTCGTTGACGCTGATGAAGATGGTTCCTTCCAACGGAAGCCGCTGCCCTGCCGCAAGCTGAGCCTTGGCGAAGGCCAAGCTGAAAGTTGAGGACACCCCCATCACTTCGCCGGTGGAGCGCATCTCGGGCCCGAGAATCGTGTCCACGCCGCGGAACTTATTGAACGGGAAGACGGGTGATTTGACGGCGTAAAAATCGCGGACGGCGAGCTCCTTCACTCCCTTGGTCTCCACGATAGGAAGGTGCAAATCGCGGAGCTTGCGGCCGGTCATTAGGCGCGCCGCGATCTTGGCGAGCGGGACGCCAGTGGCCTTGCTGACGTAGGGAATCGTGCGCGAGGCGCGCGGATTCACTTCGAGGACGTAGACTTTGTCGCGCTGGATGGCGTACTGCACGTTCATCAGCCCAACAACGTGAAGCGCCCGGGCAAGGCGCGCGGTGTAGTCGCGAATGCGCTCGAGAACCGCGGGCTTGAGCGTCACGGATGGGAGCACGCACGAGGAGTCGCCGGAGTGAATGCCGGCTTCTTCGATGTGCTCCATGATCCCGGCGATGACGACATCCTCGCCGTCCGCAAGCGCGTCGACATCCACTTCGATTGCGTCTTCGAGGAACTGGTCGATCAGAATCGGCCGCTTGGGATCGGAGACGGTGCCGAGCAGGACGGCCAGGGAGACATATTCTTCCACCGTCTTCAAATCGTAAGCGATCACCATCGCCCGGCCGCCCAACACGTAGCTCGGCCGGACCAGGACCGGCAGACCAATCTCAGTTGCCGCGGAAACAGCTTCCTGCGGAGTCAGCGCCGTCCCGGCGCGCGGCTGCGGGATTTGCAACTCATTCAAAAGGTGCGCAAAGCGGCGGCGATCTTCCGCCAGGTCGATCGATTCGGGATCCGTACCGATAATCCGCGCTCCGTTTCGCTTCAGTTCCAGCGCCAGGTTCAACGGCGTCTGCCCGCCAAATTGCACGATCACGCCCTGCGGATTTTCCCGGTCGAGAACCGCAAGGACATCCTCGAGCGTGAGCGGCTCGAAATAGAGCCGGTCCGACGTGTCGTAATCGGTGGAGACGGTTTCGGGATTGCAATTCACCATCACGGTCTCGTAGCCATCTTCCTTCAGCGCGAACGAGGCGTGGCAACAGCAATAGTCGAACTCGATTCCCTGCCCGATGCGATTCGGGCCGCTGCCGAGGATTACGATCTTGGGGCGGTCCACGGCGGCGGATTCGTCTTCCTCCTCGTACGTGGAATAGAGATACGGCGTGAAGGACTCGAATTCGGCAGCGCATGTGTCCACACGCTTGAAGACGGGCCGCACGCCCAGTTCGTGGCGGCGGGTGCGGACTTCGGAGGACTTGACATTCCAAAGCTTGGCGATTTCTTCGTCGCTCGCGCCAGAGCGCTTCGATTCGAGGAGCAATTCGGGAGGGCAATTTTGCATCGTCGTGGCGGCGACGCGGCGATCGATGGCCAGCATTTCCTCGAGCTGGCGGACAAACCAGGGATCGATTTTCGTCAGGTCACACACTTCCTCGCGCGTCATGCCGCGCTCCAGCGCTTCAAAGAGCCAGTGAAGCCGGTCCGGGCCTGGAACGTGCAGTTTTTCTCTTAGAAGCGCGGTGGTGACTTCGGCGGGCGGGCGCCAGGCGCTGCTGGGCTCGAGCGCGCGGATACCCTTGCACAATGCTTCCTGAAACGTGCGGCCGATGGCCATCACTTCGCCGACAGACTTCATCTGCGTCGAGAGTGTGGCGTCGCTGCCGGGGAATTTCTCGAATTGCCATTTGGGAATTTTGGCGACGACGTAGTCAATCGACGGCTCGAAGCAGGAGGGAGTCTTGCGCGTGATGTCGTTGGGAATTTCGTCGAGCGTCATGCCCAGCGCGAGCTTGGCCGCGATCTTCGCGATCGGAAAGCCGGTGGCTTTGCTGGCCAGCGCAGAGCTGCGGGAAACGCGCGGATTCATTTCGATCACCACCATCCGGCCCGTTCCCGGCTCGACGGCGAACTGGATGTTGGAGCCTCCCGTTTCAACGCCGACTTCGCGGATAATGGCGGCGGCCGCGTCGCGCATGCGCTGGTATTCCTTGTCGGTCAGCGTTTGCGCCGGGGCGACGGTGATGGAATCACCAGTGTGAATGCCCATCGGATCGAAGTTCTCGATGGAGCAGATGACGACGAAGT
Source organism: uncultured Acidobacteriota bacterium (assembly GCA_963788255.1). Classification (GTDB taxonomy): domain Bacteria; phylum Acidobacteriota; class Terriglobia; order Acidiferrales; family UBA7541; genus Palsa-295. The sequence continues at coordinate 153,563 of CAWBGC010000019.1, read as the reverse complement.
TGTCGCGAACGTCGCGCATCACCTCGAGCTCGAATTCCTTCCAGCCGAGGACGGACTCCTCGATCAGCGCCTGATGAACCGGGCTGGCGTCAAGGGCGCGCGCGATCGCGTCGGCGAATTCCTCGTGGTTGTAAGCAATCGAGCCGCCCGTGCCGCCGAGAGTGAAGGACGGACGAATCACGACTGGGTAGCCGAGCGCGTCGGCAAGTCGAACAGCGTCGGGAACGTTTTCCACTACTTCGGACGCGGGAACTTCGAGACCGATGTTGCGGCAGGCATCCTTGAAGAGCAGCCGGTCTTCGGCGATCTTGATGGCGCGCAGCGAAGCGCCGATGAGCTTCACGTTGTATTTGTCGAGGATTCCGGATTCGGCAAGCTCGACGGCGAGGTTCAGGCCCGTCTGGCCGCCGACGGTGGGAAGCACGGCGTCGGGGCGCTCCACGGCGATGATGGCTTCGAGATATTCCTTTGCCAGAGGCTCGACGTAGGTGCGGTCTGCGATTTCCGGATCGGTCATGATCGTCGCGGGATTGGAATTTACGAGGATGACTTCATAGCCCTCGGAGCGCAGAGCCTTGCAGGCTTGCGTGCCGGAATAGTCGAACTCGCACGCCTGGCCGATGATGATCGGGCCGGAGCCGATGATCAGGATTTTCTTGATGTCAATGCGTTTCGGCATTTTCAGTGACGACGATAGTCAACGTCAGACCGAGGGTATCTGTGCCATCAAATACGAATGTATAGTCCGGGCACGAAGGCGGATAGCGCTGCAATGGTTCATAGCTGACATGAATCCTTGCGTCATGGCCATTGGCATGAACGACCATCCAATATTCGCCGCCCGCCACGCCCTTGAATTCAAACTTTCCACCACGAGCCGTAACAGCAGAACCCACAGGTGTCATGCCGTCGCAACATGATGCGCCCTCCTTGTAAGGATAAGCGACCACCTGAATGCCCCGCATTGGGCTCGTCTTGGTCTTCGGTGCTGACGAAGGATTCTTCTGGGGCACTTCGCGCTGATAAACGAGATTGCCGCAAAACGACCGAATCAAATTCGGCGGCCTGTTCGTTGCCTGGAAAACCGCGAAGAGCGTTAGCGTTAGAGCCCACAACGCAATCACGACAACACCTCGCTCATCATCGCAACGAAATCGTCGAAGAGATAGCGGGCGTCGTGGGGGCCGGGCGAGGCCTCGGGATGATATTGGACGCTGAACAAGGGCAGCGAGCGATGGCGCATGCCTTCGTTGGTGTGATCGTTGAGATTCACGTGCGTGATTTCGACGTCGCTCGACGGGAGTGAATCGGGATCCACACAGAAGCCGTGGTTCTGCGAAGTGATCTCAACTTTTTGCGTAAGCAGATTTTTAACCGGGTGGTTCGCGCCGTGATGGCCGAACTTCAATTTGAACGTGCGGCCGCCCAGCGCAAGTCCGCAGAGCTGGTGGCCCAGGCAGATGCCGAAAATCGGGACGCGCCCGATCAACTTCCGGATGTTGGCGACGGCGTAGGTAATCGGCTCGGGATCGCCGGGACCGTTGGAAAGGAAGACCCCATGCGGCTTCATAGCCAAAACGTCTTCGGCGGAAGTTTGCGCCGGGACAACGGTTACCTCGCAACCGTAGTCCACCAAAAGGCGAAGAATGTTCTGCTTGATGCCGAAATCGTAAGCGACGACGCGATGGCGCGCTCCATTCTCATGCGACACGGGTTTACCGGACATTGGACCAGCGAGATCGATCGAACCTTTGTCCCAATCGTATCTCTTCGGAGAGGTGACGCGGCTGGCGAGCTCCTGGCCGGCCATGGTGGGGAGGGAGCGGGCTTCGGCGATCAATTGCTCCGCAGGCGTTCCGTCAGTGGCGACCACGCCGCGCAGCACGCCCACATCGCGCAAGTGGCGGACCAGCGCCCGTGTATCGAGGTCCCAAATCACGGGCACGCCGTGGCGCGCCAAATACGCATCGGCGGATTCGCTCGAGCGCCAATTGGAGGCGAGCGGAGAAAATTCGCGGACGATGAGCGCTTCGATGTAAGGCCTGGCGGATTCCTCGTCGTCGCGATTCGCGCCCACGTTGCCGATGTGGGGATACGTGAGCGTGACGATCTGGCCGGAATAGCTGGGGTCGGTGAAAACTTCCTGATAGCCGGTGAGGCTGGTATTAAAAACAACTTCGCCGCCACGGCGGGTGCGAGCGCCCGCCGCACGGCCGTTAAAGACTCGCCCGTCCTCGAGCGCGAGAGTCGCGCGGACTGCGGGGTCCTGATTCAGTGTGTCCTCCTGAAGCGTTCATTTCGATGCCGCGTTGACCGTCGAGGATGAAGTCAGCGAGCCGAAGCGGTTCACCGGCCAGTAGGCAAACACCGCCTTGCCGTAAATGTATTGGCGGGGGACGGGGCCGAAAACCCGCGAATCGTTCGAGCTGTCCCGGTGGTCGCCCATCACAAAATACTCGTCCGGCGGAATCACTTTCGGACCGTAGCTCGATCCATCGAGATAAATGGCCGGGACGTATGGCTCCATCCATTCCTTGCTGTTGATGTACAGGCGGCCGGAGCGGATCTCCACTGTCTCGCCGGGCAAGGCAATCACGCGCTTGATGAAGGATTTCGTGCGGTCGAGCGGATACCAGAAAACAATTACGTCGCCGCGGTCAATAGGCTCGAAGCGGTAGACAAATTTGTTGATGAAGATGCGCTCCTGATCGGAAAGGAGCGGAGCCATGCTGGTGCCTTCGACCTTCACCGGCTGGTAGAGAAATATGATGATGACCAGCGCCAGACCGAGCGCCACCGCCAGATCGCGCGTCCAACTGCGCAGCTCCCGCCGCAGGTGGGGCAAAGACGCGTTCTCATTTGGGCTGGAGGGCTCAGGGTGAGAGATATCAAACATGTCCTAGCCTAATATTTATACCATGGCGAAGCGTGAGACGCAAAAGAGGCTCTGACGCGGGGGGAAACGGGAACAATTACCTGGACAAGAAGCATTGGATGATGGCCAGTGCGGCGAGAACGGCAGTTTCCGTGCGAAGAATGTTTTCGCCCAGCGAGGCTTCCGCAAAGCCGGCGGCGAGGGCCGCCGCGATTTCTTCCTGCGTCCAGCCACCCTCCGGGCCGATGGCGATAGCCGCGGAACGAGGCGGTCCACCTGGGCCGTTCCCGGCGGTATTGACGTCAAGAGATGTGAGCACACTGCGGAGTGAAGGAGCCTCCCGACGTTCAGAAAGCAGGATCTTGCACCCGGCAGCGGATCTGGCGAAGGCATCCGATGGCCGAACGGCGGCGGAGATTGAAGGAGGCCGCAGACGCCGGGCCTGTTGCGCCGATTCGACCAAGATTCGCTCCCATCGCTCAAGCCGCTTCCCCGCTGACGCGATGAGCGGCTTATCAGTGCGTGCGGTGGCAAGTGGAATGATTTCCGATGCCCCAAGCTCAGTTGCTTTCTCCAGGCACCACTCGAAACGATCGAATTTCACCAGAGAGATCAACAGAACGATTTCCAACGAAGGCTCGCGTGCGGGCAGCGGCTCGACGAGCGAGAATTCAATGCGATTCTCGCCGCGCTTTGAAAGTGCAACGCGGTCCACACGCGCCAACCATGCAGTCCGCCCGTCGCTCAACTCGTAGAGCTGTCCCGGCTCGGCGCGCAGGACGCGGCCCAGATGCTCGGCCGTGCTTCCGCGTAGGGTGGCGGAATTCGCATCGAAGGAATCGACGAAGAAACGGCGCCGCATGGAATGGCATTGTAAGGGAAGCCGAAGGGAATGAGAAAGCAAAGGAGTCGAACAGATCAGCTAGGCGACCTATCCGAAGATGTCCTTTACCTTATCGAAAAGGCTGGAGCTTCGCTCAACGGGCTTGTTCTCGACTTTCATGGACTGGCCGAGTTGCTCGAGCAGGCGGCGCTGCTCGCGCGAGATTTTCGCGGGAATGTCCACTCGGATGACCACGTAAAGTTCGCCCCGGCCGCCTTGCGGATTGGGCAAGCCCTTTCCCTTCTTGCGAAAGATCTGTCCTGACGGTGTTCCCTCCGGAATTTCCAGAGTATCCTCCCCCTGCAACGTGGGGATCTTGATGTTCGCACCCAGAACGGCTTGCGAGATGCTGATCGGGATCGTGCAATAGAGGTCGGACCCGCGGCGCTCGAAAAAGGGGTGGTCCCTCACTTCCAGGAATATGTAAAGGTCGCCCGTCGGACCACCGTTGGTGCCCGGTTCGCCGTGTCCGGTCATGCGGAGCCGGGTGCCGGTGTCCACGCCCGCAGGAACGGGAACCTCCAGTGTGTGCTCGCGGACGATGCGGCCCTGCCCGCGGCAACTGGTGCACGCCTCGCGGATCACTTGGCCGGCTCCCTGGCAGGCGGGGCACGTGCGCGTAATCGAGAAAAAGCCCTGTTGATAGGCCATCTGGCCGCGGCCGCCGCAAGTGCGGCAAGCGACCATCCCGGTGCCTGGCTTGGCGCCGGTTCCGTGACAGGCTTCGCAATGTTCGTGACGAGAAAGCCTGATCTTCGTGGTGACGCCCGCAGCAGCTTCATCAAAGGTGAGCGTCATGTCGTAGCGTAAATCGGCGCCGCGCTGTCCGCGTTGGCCGCGCTGCCCGCGCCGGCGGCCGCCTCCGCCAAAAACGTCCTCGAAGCCAAACAGGTCGCCCAGAATGTCCTGGAATTCCTCGAAGATCGTGCCATTCACGCCTGCATGAGGATCAAATCCGCGGCTACCAAGCCCGGCGTGCCCGAAACGGTCGTAGATCGAGCGTTTTTGCGGGTCGGAAAGAACGCTATAGGCTTCCGTGGCTTGCCGGAACTGCTCGCTGGCTTCGTGCTTGTTTTCGGGATTTCTGTCCGGATGATGCTGGAGCGCGAGTTTGCGATAAGCGGACTTGATCTGGTCGCCAGAAGCGTTGCGGGCAACGCCGAGAACTTCGTAATAATCCTGCTGGTTACTGGCTGCCATGGTTCCCTTTCAATCTCTCCACCCACTTCCGATGCGAAGACGCGCACCCGCCAAGCAAGCTAATACAAGAACGCGCACAGCGTGGAACCCCGCAGCTCCATCCGTATGTGATGACGAATTCAATTCTCTCGACTCGTCCCTGGGGCAGATTTCGCGGCGGGCGCCACCGTCACGCGGACCATCGCGGGCCGCAAGACCCGGTCGTGAAAAATGTAGCCGGCCTGCAATTCATCGAGCACGATTCCCTCTGGATGCTCCATAGACTCGACGCGCGCAATCGCATGATGAGAGTGTGGATCGAATTCTTTGCCGACCGAATCGATGCGCTTCAGACCTTGTTTCGAGAGCACATCCCAAAGCTGCCGCTGAATCAGCTCAAATCCCTTGCGGTACTCGGCGCCGGCCGATCCGTCGTCTCTCGCCAGAGCTTGCTCGAAAGCGTCCAGCACCGGAAGCAGGCGCTCGATCAACAGCTCGACGCCGCGATGGCGCTCGTGCTGCCGTTCCTTTTCGACGCGCTTGCGATAATTGTCGAAGTCCGCCTGGCGCCTGAGAAGCGTGTTCGTCAAGTCCTGCTTCTCGGCTAGCAGCTTTTGCATCTGCTCGGCGAGCGCCGTATCTCCCGCCGGACCCGCAGGCGCGGTGGATACGTCGGCGCCAGGGACTTCCACATCGGCTGCTGGATTCCCAGTCGTGGCGATTTCAAGGATGCCGTCTTCCTTTTCAGGATGCTTGTGCGAGGGCAACGGATTCAGCTCCCCTCTTCGTTTTCCGAGAAGAATTGAGCCATGAAAGCCACCGCCGTAATCACGCGCTCGTAATGCATGCGCATTGGCGCGAGGATGCCGAGAGTACCTTGCACCTGATCCTTCGCGGTGTAGGTAGACGATATCAGCGCGAGATGCTTTCCCGCATTGGACATCTTGTCGAGGCCCAGTTCCACGTGGACCGGCTCGGGCGCTTCGATGCAGCCGCTCAGCAGCGCGATGAACCGATCTTTCTCTTCGATGGCTTCGAGCAGCTCCCGAACTTGTTCCTGGTTGGTGAATTCCGGCGACGAGGCAATCTGGGCCGCACCTTCGACGTAAATCTTGCGGTCGGTGCTGCCGCCCAAAACGTTTGTATCACACAAGAGCAAAGCGTCACCGGCTAGCCGGCCGTATTGCTCGCGGTCGTGTTCCACTTGTCTGCGCAGGTCGGCGCGCATGGCTTCCAGTGTCCATCCCACGTAGTGCCGATTCAAATACGCGCCGATGCGATCGAGGTCTTCCTGGCGAAATGATCGGTCGGGACGAACTACTTTGTCGCGCGTCAGCCCGCCGGTGGAGATGAGCACGACCAAGACGCGGTTATCGGGCAGGAGGAGAAATCGCAAATGCTCCACGACGCTGCTCCCCAGCGGCGGAGAAATGAAAATACCGAGCCCCCGCGAGACGGCCGCCAGCACGTGGCTGGCTCGCTCCATCACGGCTTCGGGAGTCTTCGCCGATTCCAATTCGCGGCGAATCCATTGGCGGTCTTCCGGACTCGCCGTAGCCTGCGCGGCCACCTGCTCGACGAAAAAGCGGTAGGCCGCCGCCGTCGGGACTCGCCCAGCGGATGTGTGCGGCTGATACAGGAATCCTTCGTCTTCGAGATCCGCCATAACGTTTCGGACCGTCGCCGGACTGAGAGACTCCACGTGGCAGCGCGCCACACTGCGCGAAGAGACAGGTTCGCCCGTCTCGATGTAGACGCGCACCACGTCCGACAGAATTTGTTGATGCCGTTTCTGTTGCAAAACGCTTTGACCCATGGGTTTGGGAGGGCTCTGACACCAGCCTCGATTGCAGCCGCGAGAGCCACTCTGCACGTACCTAGTTTAAAAGTTTAGACGGTGGAAGGAAAGGCGTCAACTTCGCATCGCGGCGCGTGAACGTCAAGGCCCGGTCACAGATAAGTGTGTCCACAAAATGCGGCCATCCGATGCCTTCTTGAGCGCACAAGTTCCGAGCAAGTCTGCGTGCGGCTCATGCCTGAATCGGCACTTGCGTGACCCGGGGGCGTGTCATATGCTTTGCGCGATTTTTCGGGTTCTGTAATTCGAAATTACAGAGTGGTGGGGGGGCGTGAATGCAAAGCAGCTTGTTTGGGCGATCGCTCATCGCGGCAGCAGCATTGGGCGTCATCGCGGCTGCGGGACTTGCGCATGCAAAGTTTGCGAAAGGTGCGACGGCGCCCCATTCGACCAAAGAAAGCAGTGGCGGCAAGGCGGCAGCGCAAACGCGCGCAGCCACGCCCGAATCCCGTGCGGCGCCAGCGAAAGAGCCCCTTTCGACGCGTGTGGTCGCTTATCAAATCGACGCCAAGCTCGACCCGCCAAAACATACCATTACGGCGACCGAGACACTGACCTATAAGAACCTTACAGGCCAGCCGCAGCAGACGTTTCCCTTCCACCTGTACTTGAACGCCTTTCAGCCGCAATCCACTTTCATGACGGAAGTACGTCTGAGCGGCACGCGCGGAAATGGCCCTGGCTCCGCTTGGGACCCCAAGCACAATGGCGCGATCAAAGTAACCAAATTCGAAGTCGATGGCACCGGCGACCTGACGGAAAAGATGCAATTTATCCAACCGGACGACCACAATGTGGATGACCGCACGGTGTTTCAGGTCACGCTTCCAAAAGCCATCGCGCCGGGAGAATCGGTCACTTTCCGCATGTCCTTCCAGGATGTCATGCCCGAGGTGGTCGAGAGAACCGGCTACAAGCGGGACTTTTTCATGGTCGGGCAATGGTTCCCGAAGGTCGGCGTCTGGTGGAAGAACACCTGGAACTGTCACCAGTTCCATGCCGATACGGAGTTCTTTGCCGATTTCGGGACCTTCGACGTGAAACTCACTGTCCCTGAGGATGAAATCGTCGGCGCTGGTGGCGATTTGCGTGCAACGCAACCCAACGCCGATGGGACGAAGACTCTGACGTTTCACTCCGAAGACGTTCATGATTTCTCTTGGACCGCGAGCCCACATTTCACCGACGTCGACGATTCCTGGACCGGCAGCGCGGGAACCGTAAAGATTCACTTGCTGATGTCGCCGGGAAACATGGCCACGGTGCCGCGCTATCTGAAGGCTCTCAAGGGAACTCTTCAGCTTTATGACCAGTGGATCGGTCCGTATCCGTATGGCCGAATCACGGTCGTCGACCCGCCGCACGGCGGCCTAGATGCCGGCGGTATGGAATATCCCACCTTAATCACGGCGGGTACGAGCTGGAACATGCCGAAAGGCGTCTTGGAGCCCGAGGTGGTGGTCGAGCATGAATTCGGGCACCAATATTGGTATGGGATGGTGGCCACAAACGAATTCGAGGAGGCCTGGCTCGACGAAGGCATCAATAGTTATCTGGAAGTAAAGGTAATGGACGAGATCTACGGCAAGAACACCTCCACGCAGAATTTCCCCTTCGCCCAATCGAGTGAAGACGGCGATCAGCGCACCTTTTACCTTGCGCGCCCCGACGCCGACCCGCTGACCCGCTTCGCCTGGCAATTCATTGACGACAGATCCTATGGCGCCATTACTTACGGAAAGACGGCTACAGTGCTTCTCACTCTGGAAAAGGTTATCGGCGAGCAGAAGCTGCGCGAGGCCTTGCACGAATATTTCCTGCGCTACCGATTCAAGCATCCCACTGGCACGGATTTCCTGAAAACCATCGAAGACGTATCCGGACAGGATTTGAGCTGGTATTTCAATCAAGCCGTTTCCGGAACGAATATCCTCGATTACGAAATCGAGGATGCGCATTCCGACCACCTCAAGTGGTACGACAAAGACGTGAAGGATGGACCTTACCGGACTTACGTGACGGTCCATCGCAAGGGCGACTTCGTGTTTCCCGTGGATTTAGTAGTCACGTTCGATGACAAATCCACAGCGACCGAACACTGGGACGGCAAGGACCGCTGGGTGCGCTATGAATACATTCGGCCCGCTCAAGTGGCGTCGGCGCAGATCGATCCCGGCGACAAGATTCTGCTGGATCGGAATCTCTTCAACAACAGCTATACCGTGAAGGAAGACAAGCGAGCCACACACAAGTTCGAAAATATCTGGGTCTTTACCATCGAGTGGATTTCCCAATTGTTCGCTTGGGCCACGTAGCAAATGGAAAGCTGATAACACAACGGAAACGGGACCACAGGGACGCGAGAATCCAATTCCGCCGGCAGTGCGTGGGCGGGAGGAGCGGCAAGAATGGCGAGTGGAAGACCAAAGGCTTTTCTGACAGGAGCGGGCATCGTCTGGCGGCGGCAGCGAGTGCTCTGGATGCTTTTTGTCGTCGGTTTGTTTTTCGCGTACTTAGGGACACGCGAGCCGGTTGCGCGCCTGGGCGGCGCACTGGACCATAGCGCCGAGGCGGCTCCGCGACTTTACCATGCTTTCGACATGTCGGCCGTCTCGGAGCTGGAAGAACAGCCCGATGAACCGCTTCAGCTCTTCCATCCGAACTTTCTTTATTTCCCAATCCTCTACGGCATTTTCATGTTGTTCGCCACCGGTGGAATTCTGGCGGCGTATTGTCGCGATGCGCGCATGACTACGGGAGAGTTCTTCGGTGCCTGCGGCTACCACTTCTGGCGGTTCTTCAGGTTGCTTATCTACTTCGCCATCGTATCGATCCCGGTTCTGACACTCATTTCGGTTTGCAGCGCGATCCACGACCGTATCGACGAATCATCGATCTCGCCGATGCCCGCCGTTCGATTCTTCCTGGGATCGACTGTAGTGATCGTCTTCCTAGCCACGGTCGTGCGGCTGTGGTTCGACATGGCACAAGTGATCGCCGTAACCGATGACGAAAAGGCAATGCACAGGGCTCTCCGCCAGGCGGCGAGTCTCCTGTGGCACAACTTCTGGTCGCTCTTCTGGCTCTACTTGCGGATCAGCATCATTGGCACGGTGGGGTTCGGATTCGGCTTGTATCTGTGGATGATGCGGCTGCGCCCGGAATCCACTACATCCGCATTCTTCCTGGCGCAGGCCATGATTCTTCTCTGGATAGCCACTCGCCTGTGGCAACGCGGCAGCGAAGCGGCATGGTATGGCAAGTATCAAGCTGCTGCGATGGCGTCAGCTCCTCCCGCACCGGTGACGGCTCCGGTTCCCGCCATTGTCACCATGAGTTAGTGGGACTGCGTAATATTGCGCTCTCGGCCGGGTGATGCCAAGCTGCGCCACGCGTGCTGCCCGCCGTCGGCACGCGTTCCCTTCATCACCATATGCGGCAGCGCTCCGATTCGGGCCGGACCATCGCCGCATTCGCGCTGCATGACCATGCCTTGGCAAACCCCGGCATGTTCGAAAGTGGTCCATTCGTCCGGAACTGCGGCAGCGGGTGCGAGTCGGTGGCCACTCGCAGCCGCCCCGCCTGCTCGCGGTAGCTGCCGGCCCAGACCTGCGCGTAACTCAGAAAGAATCGCTGATCGGCCGTGAAGCCGTCGATCTCCGGCGGAGTGGGCTTGCCTTCCAACGACTTATGAAATGCAGCGAGCGCGATGGTCAGGCCGCCCAGGTCCGCAATGCTCTCGCCCTCCACCAGTTTGCCGTTCTCGTTCAGGCCCGGCTCAACAACGTAACCGCTGAACTGATTCGCCACGCAATCCCCCCGCGCCGTGAAGTTCTTCAGATCCTCCGGAGTCCACCAGTTCTTCAAATTCCCCTGCCCGTCGAATCGCGCACCCGAATCGTCGAAGCCGTGCGTCATTTCGTGGCCGATCACGGCGCCGACGGCTCCATAATTCATCGCATCATCGCGGTTGGGATCGTAAAACGGCGGCTGCAGGATTCCAGCCGGAAACACGATCTCGTTCATGGAAGGGTTGTAATAGGCATTTACGGTCGGTGGCGTCATCCCGAATTCGGCGCGGTCCACCGGCTTTCCGATCTTTCCAATTTGCCGCGCAAATTCGAATTCGTTGCCGCGCAGCACATTCTCCGCGTAGGGGCCTCGATCCACTTGGAACTTGGAATAATCGCGCCACTTATCCGGGTAGCCGATCTTCGGGGTGATGTCGTTGAGCTTCTCCAGCGCCTTCTGCCGCGTGGCGGGGCTCATCCAATCCAGCGTCGAGATGTCGTCGCGCAGGGCGGCGATCAAGTTCTGCACCATGGAGCTGGCCTTGGCTTTCGCTTCCGGCGGGAACGCCCGCTTCACGTAGTATTCGCCCAAAGCCTCTCCCAACTGGCGGTCTGTGGATTGCACGCAGCGGCGCCACCGGGGAAGAATCTCCTGCGTGCCCGTCAGCGTGCGTTGATAGAAATTGAAGTTCTCATCGACAAACTTGCTCGAAAGCCCCGCCGCCGCCGCATGAACCAGGTGCCAACGCAGATACACCTTCCAGTCGGTCAACGAAACCGAGCCCAGTTCCGCGTCCACCTCCATGAAGAAATCCGGCTGGCCCACGTTGATGTCGGCAACTGCGGGCGAATGGACTTCCCCAAAATACTCCGGCCACGAAAAGTGAGGCGTCAGTTCGTGCAATTGCGCCAGCGTCGTAATGTGATAGACATTGTCGGGATTGCGCATGTCCACCCGCTTCATCGACGAAGTCGCCAGCGACGTTTCGATTTCCATCACCGTCTTTGCTTCTGGTGCGGCAGTCTCGTCTGAATCGCCCAGCAGCTTAAGCATGTTCGCCACGTGCTGCACGTACTGGTCGCGAAGCGTTTTCGATTTCTCGTCGTCCTTGGTGTAGTAGTCGCGATCCGGCAGGCCCAGCCCGGCCTGGCGCGCTGCGGCAATTTCCTTCGTGCTGTCCTTGTAATCCTGCTCCGGCCCGAAGCGGAAAACCACGGGCACGCCCTCCGATTGCAGCCGCGCAATTTCTGCCTGCAGGCTTGCCGCATCCTTTATCTCTGCAATGCGGTGCAGCTCCGGTTCCAGCGGTGTTACTCCGGCCGATTCGATCTGACTCTCGTCCATGCAACTCGCGTAGTAGTCGCCGATCTTTTGCCAGTTCGTACCGGGTTTCGCGCTCTTGTCCTTCGCCGCCTCCTCGAGGATGTCGTGGAGCACATCTTCATTGTGATCGTGAAGGATGCTGAAGGTTCCCCACGCCGCGTAGGCGGGAGGAATCGGGTGCGACTTCACCCATCCGCCGTCGGCGAATTGAAAGAAATTGTCGCAAGGCGACGCGGACCTGTCGAGATTCGCAAGGTCGAACCCGTGGTTCTCTTGCGCCGCGGTGTCTGCACTCGTGCTCTCCGCACCCGCGGCGCCGCAATCGGCGGGCGTCGGCGTCGGTGAAACCCAAGGCGCGGTGGTAGCCGTGGAGTGAGCGATCTGCGCGGAAAGTGTGAACGGAAATGCCAGGACGAATACTGCAATGAAAGCCAACGCATGTCGACGGATCATCATGGAAGCCTCGGTCGGGTGCGTCACCGGCTCATATTTCGCACCTCGATTGGATTTCGATTGGAATGTCGATCCAGGCAGGAGCCCGGCTGCCCACCGCCCAATGCGGGGCCATTGTATCGCCGGACACGCGAGTGTCAACGGTTGGCGCACTCCTGTAACGGACACACTCCTGAAACAGTCTCAGTCGAAGTCCAGCATGGGAGTAGACTATGCGACGGCCAGAAGGAGGAATCGCTTGCTCGACCCCCACGCGGAATACGCCAGGCGTCTGGAAACTCACCTTCACGCGCTTGCGGCCAAGGAACGCACTCATCGCACGGCCGGCAACATCAAATTAGCGGTCATCGCCGCCGGCCTGATTCTCCTCTGGCTTTGCGTGTCGCGCCGCCTGTTTGGTCCCGTGTGGCTTGCCGTCCCACTGGCAATCTATGCAGCCCTCGCGATTTGGCACGAATTGATTCTTCGCGCGCGGGCTCGTGCCGAAACCGCTGCCGCCTATTATCGGCGTGGCATCGCGCGCATCGAAGACCATTGGGCAGGCACCGGCCAGCCGGGCGAGCGTTTCCGCGACGCGAACCACGTCTATGCGGACGACCTCGATCTCTTCGGCCCCGGCTGCCTCTTCGAGCTCCTTTCCACGGCGCGCCTGCCGATGGGAGACAATTGCCTCGCGCAATGGCTCCGCTCTCCTTCCCCCCTCGATGCAATTCGCGAGCGCCACCAGATAATCTCCGACCTGCGCGAAAGGTTGGATCTGCGGGAGGACCTGGCCGTCACCGGTGAAGCCTTGCGCGTGCGCCTCAATCCCGAATCGCTCACCTCTTGGGCGGAGGGCAAGCCCATCCTGCCTGTCGCAGCTTGGCGCGGCGTCGCTATTGCATTGACGCTCGCAGCCGCGGCCACGTTCGTCTACGCCCTCGACACAGTCGTGTATTGGCCGCTGGTCCTCGTTCTGATCGTGGAGCTGTTTGTCTACCGCTGGCTGCAACGTCGCGCGCTGACAGTTATCCATGCGGTGAATTGCAACGCCGAAGGGATTGTTCTCTTCTCGAAGATTCTCGATCGGCTGGAGAACGAATCATTCGCCTCCGCCCGGCTTCGCGGATTTGCGGCGGAGCTAAAAAGCGGCCGCGAGCCTGCGTCTCAGGCAATCGGACGATTGGCACGTGTTGTTTTTTGGATCGACAGTTGCGAAGGTCTCTTCGCACGACTTCTCGACGTTCCCGCGCTTTACACCGTGCAGACCGGATTCGCCGCCGAAAGATGGCGCCGCGAGTTTGGCGGCAAACTCCGCCGCTGGGCCGAAATTGTTGCCGAAATCGAAGCCCTGCTTTCTCTTTCCGCATATTCCTTCGAGCATCCCTCCGACGCCTTTCCCGAATTCGTGGAAGGTCGCGAGACAGTAGCTCTGTTCGACGGCCACGATCTGGGCCATCCTCTGATCGCGGCCTCAAAGTGCGTCCGCAATAGCGTCCTACTTGACGGTCAGACGCGCGTGCTCCTCGTCAGCGGCTCCAACATGTCCGGCAAGAGCACGCTGCTTCGCACTGTTGGCATCAACGTGGTTCTCGCGATGGCGGGCGCGCCCGTCCGCGCAAAATCCCTTCGCCTCTCGCCGCTCTTTCTGGGCACGCGCATTCGCAGCACGGATTCACTCCAGGAGGCGCGCTCGAATTTCTACACCGAAATTCTGCGCATACGCCGTGTCTTCGAATGGACGGACCGAGAATGGCCGCTCCTGTTTCTTTTCGACGAACTCCTCGAAGGAACCAATTCCAAGGACCGCCGCATCGGCGCCGAAGGCTTGCTCCGGGCGTTGCTCGCGCGCCGGGCGATCGGCATCGTCAGCACACACGATCTGGCTCTCACCGAAATCACGCAGCAGCTCGGCGCGGCCGTTCGCAACCAGCATTTTCAGGATTACGTCGAACAGGGCGAGATGCGGTTCGATTACAAATTGCGCGAGGGCGTCGTTTCTCGCAGCAATGCGCTCGAGCTAATGCGCTTGATTGGCTTGAAAGTGTGAAGGGATTGCCCCAGACTGCGCTCTCAAATGGCAACCATTCGAAAATCAAATCCCACTTCTCTCCGGGGGCAGGTAACATCTCTGGATGGGACACACGAAACGAAGCGCGCCCCATTTTGGTCCCTTTCGGCTCCTCGGCGCATCGAATACGTGCAGTGGGCTACGGCCCGGAATTGTCCTGCGGGCGCGGCCCATGATCCGATTCATCACTGAGACGCCCATGAAAAACTATTTATTTGCCAGCGATTTCGACCAGACTCTCACGTTCAACGATTCCGGCTATGTCCTCAGCGAAATCATCGGCATCCCCACCGATGAATTCAAGCGCAAGGCCACCGGAATGGCCAAGCTAAACCTCGTGCAGCAAGGCGCCGAGCTTGCCTACCTGCTCCTCCACGATCCCGCGTTCCGCACTGTCCGCCGCGAACATCTCTTCGAGGTCGGAAAGAAAATTCGCCTGAAGGAAAATATCGGTCTGCTCTACGAAATTCTCGACCACGGCATCGAAGGCTACCACTTCGATTTTGCGATTGTTTCCGCTGCTCCTGTCGAGGTCATCCAATCCGCCCTGGAGGGGATCGTGCCGCCGGAAAAAATTCACGGCACCGTGTTTCGATACAAGAGCACCGGCGAGATCGACACCATCCTGCGCGCCACCGCCGGCTATGGAAAGGTGGCCGTCCTCGACCAGCTCCAGGCTAGTCTCCAAATCGGCCCCGACCACATCGTCTACGCCGGCGATGGCAGTTCGGACATCCACGTGATGCTTCACATCAACGCCCGCGATGGCTTCACGATCTCCGTATCCGATACCAAGCAGGTCGCCAACGTGGCGCGCCGGACCGTTCTCGGCAATAACGCGCTCGTCGTTCTCGTCCCCATTCTCGAAAAAATTGCCGGCTGGCCACGTCCCCAGATTCGCGAATTCCTCGAATCCTACGGCTTCCTCATCCAGGAATGGGACAGCGTCCGTACCGACTGGCTTACTCTGCGGCCCATCAATGCAGAGCCACAAGCAGCCGCCAGCGCGGAATAACGCTTCAGACCCCCTCCTCCCGTCGGTCTTCTGTATCGCAGATCGCTTGCGAATCGCCCTTGACAATCTCGCAGCCGCAAGGCAGTCTCTCCCTAGACATCTAGGGGACATCCCGTGGGGAAAGATCAACTGCAAGGCGCGCTCGACCTTCTCATCCTGAAAATGCTGGCTCGTGGCCCGCTGCACGGCTACGGCCTCGCCCAGCGCATCCAGCAGGTTTCCGAGGAGGCTCTCCGCGTCGAGGAAGGTTCGCTTTACCCGGCACTCCACCGCATGGAGCAGCTCGAATGGATTCAGGCGGAATGGAGGGCCACGGAGAACGGCCGCCGCGCGAAGTATTACAAACTCACATCTCTCGGCCGTAAGCAGCTTGCTCGCGAGCAAGAAAACTGGAGCCGTGTGACCGGGGCTGTCGCCAAGATTCTGCGCTACGCGTGAGGGTTTGTAGATGACTTTCCTGAAGCGCCTACGTTCCCTGCTCCGCCTTAAAGACCTAGACCAGGATCTCGACGAAGAGCTGAAATTCCACATCGAGCTGAAAATGCTCGACCTGATTGCCGAAGGAATGGCCCCCCAGGCAGCGCGCACGGCGGCCTTGCGTTCTTTCGGCGGTGTGGAAAAAACCAGGGAGGAGTGCCGCGACATGCGTGGAATAAATCTGATCGAAAGCTCCTGGCAGGATCTCCGCTACGGTGTGCGCACCTTGTTCAAAGACCGCCGCTTTGCCCTCTTGGCCATCTTCGCGCTTGCGCTGGGAATCGGAGCGTCCACCGTCGTCTTCAGCGTACTTTACGATGGCCTGCTCAATCCATTCCCCTACAAAGACGCGGGCGGAATCACCGTTTTCCAAATTCACGATGCCAACGATAGCGGCGTGCGCGGCCGTGGAGCGTTTACATTCCCCGAATTTCTGGACTATCGCGACCAGAACCACGTCTTCAGCGACATGGTCGGCACGGCCCATACGATGGTTCTCTATTCGCCCTCCGGGGGGCTCGAGGAGACACACGGCTCCTACGTCACCACGAACACGTTTCCGTTCCTCGGCGTCCAGCCATTGCTCGGCCGGTGGCTCACGGACGACGATGGCAAGCCCGGCGCGCCGCCGGTGGCCATCATGAGCTTCCCAGCGTGGAAGGAACAGTTTGGCGGCGACCCCAAAATCCTCGGAACTGCCATGACGCTCAACGGCGTGTCTCGAACGATCGTCGGAATCATGCCGCCGCGGTTTCGTTATTTCGGCTCTTCCTTTTATTTTCCCCTCAGCCTCTCGCGTGACTCCACCGATGCCATTGATGAGTACAACCGTCCGCGCTGGGTTGTCGCCGAGGAGCGCCTGAAGCCGGGCGTCACATACCAAGCCGTCGCAGCGGATATTGACGTCATTGCCCAGCGCCTTGCCGGCGTCTATCCCAAGGACTACCCAAAACGCTTCAACATCCACACCGATTCGCTTGCCAGTGACGTGGTCGGCGATTCCAAGGCCATGCTTTTCGTTCTGCTCGCCGCCGTCGGCATGCTTCTCCTCATTGCTTGCAGCAATGTTGCGAACCTTCTTCTCGCGCGCGCAACGGTGCGTGAAAAAGAGATTGCTCTCCGCGCTTCGCTCGGTGCGAGCCGCGGCCGTCTGGTTCGCCAGCTTTTGGTGGAAAGCCTTGCCCTGGCTTTTGCGGGCGGCGCTCTCGGATGCGTCTTCGCCGGCGCCGGCATTCAAGTTGTCGCCTCCGTGATACCCGAAATGCTTCCGGGCGAAGCCGTGATTGAGCTGAATCGAGTTGTGTTGCTCTTTGCCGTGGGGATCACTCTGCTCACGACTCTTCTTTGCGGCCTGGCTCCGGCCTTGCACTCCGTCCGCGGCGACCTGAACGCGCGGCTTGCAGGCACAGGCAAAGGATCGAGCGGTGGATTTCGCCACGGGAAGCTGCGAGCGGCTCTTGTGCTGGTCGAAGTTGCGCTTTCGATTGTCCTTCTGACGGGCGCGGGCCTGATGATGCGCACGCTCCACGCCCTTACTCACGTGGATTTGGGTTTCGACGCAAAGAACGTTCTGGCCGTGGAAGTTTCGTTTCCCAACGGAACCTACAGCACGATCGAGCAACGAAAATCCTTTTTTCAGCAAGTGCTGGCGCGAATCCAGGCGGTGCCGGGCGTTACCTCCGCTGCGGAGACCATTTCGCTGCCTCCCTACAACGGCGCAACCAGCGACGTCACCGTCCCCGGAAAAACTCATACCGAAAGCTGGCAAACGCGGTTCGACGTCTCCAGCGAAGGCTATTTTCAGACTCTCGGCATTCGTCTATTGCGCGGCCGGCTGCTTTCGGCAAGCGATGTTGACGCGGGGCGCTATGTTGCGGTCATCAGCCAGAGCTTCGCTCAGAAGTATCTTGGGCCCAGCGATCCAATCGGCCAGAAATTCAAACTCGATATCCTCGATCAAAACGCCCAAACGCCGCACAACGTCTATTTCGAAGTCATCGGCATCGTCAACGACATTCGGAACAACGGTGTGGAAGAGCAGCCGATGCCGCAGGTGTATGTTCCCTACACGATCACGGCATTTGCAAACCGCGCCGTCGTCGTCCGCACGGCCGTGGACCCGCTTTCGGTCCTCAAGAGTATTCGCGAACAAGTCTGGGCCGTGGACCGCAACGTCGCGCTTACCGAAGCCGACACTCTCACCCACTATCTCCAGGAATACACGTTCTCCCAGCCTGAGTTCGGCCTCGAATCCCTAGGCGCATTCGCGGGCATCGGCCTGCTGCTCGCCGCCATCGGCGTCTTCAGCGTGATGGCTTACACAGTCTCGCTGCAGACGCACGAAATTGGCATCCGCATGGCGCTCGGCGCGCAACGCGCCGACATTCTGCGGATGGTTCTCCGGAAGGGCCTCGGCCTCGTGACAGCGGGGATCGTGATCGGCCTCGGGACCAGTTTCGCCGTCACGCGTCTGCTCTCCACCGAACTCTGGGGCGTAAAGCCCACTGATCCGTTGACGTTTGCCGCGGTCGTCTTGGTCGTCGTCTCCGTGGGCGCCTCGGCGTGCCTGATGCCCGCGCGCCGCGCCACACGCGTGGATCCGCTGGTTGCTCTGCGCTACGAATAAGGGAAAGCGCGTGCTCCGCGCCGCGAACTACCGGTTCGGACCCGGAAATTGCACCTTGGGCGCCTCGCGCGACGCTTCCGAAGCTTGGAAATACACGTCATTGCGGTGGAAGCCCGCCCATCGCGCGAATATGTAATTGGGGAACTGGCCGATAAACGTGTTGTAAGCTTGGATCGCGTCGTTGTAACGCTTGCGCTCGACTGCGATCCGGTTCTCGGTCCCGGCCAGCTCGTCCTGCAGGTGCATGAAGTTCTCGTTCGATTTGAGCTGCGGATAATTTTCGACGATCAGCAACAGCCGCCCAATCGCCCCGTCCAATTGCCCGTTGGCCGACATTTTATCTTGCGGCGTCTGCGCCGAGAGCAGCGACGATCGCGCCTTGGCGATATCGTCATATACAGTCTGCTCCTGCGCCGCATAACCCTTCACCGTTTCGACCAAATTCGGAATCAAATCCGCGCGCCGCTGCAGCACCACGTCCACCTGCGCCCAGTCCGACTTGATCGTCTCATTCAGCGTCACCATCTGGTTCCGGCTGCCGACGTACGCTCCGCCCACGATCAACGCCAACACGATCACCACTGCCACCACCGCTCCCACTATCTTCATTTCGCGTCTCCCGACGGCCATCCCTCATTCAGGTCGTAGCCGTGCTCCATCGCTTCGCTGTCAAATCCATGCGCTACTTCGTTGCCAAGCTGCGATCCACTTCATTCGTCGCTGCTTCCACAAACTCCAGATACGCATGCAGCGTCTCCTCTATATCAATGCTCCGCTGCCTACGCTTCCCTTCACGCAATTCCAGAATGGCATGAAATGCCGATGGGTCCCCTCCCGCAACTTTCGCCATGGCATCCACGGCCTCGCGTTTGCTAGCGGGCATCGCGTGCCCCATCGCCACCAGTGCGTGCCGGAACAGCGCGCAAAACGACGAACTCGAGGCCAGCATGATTCCCAGCTTCTCCCTCTTCCGCCACGTCGCCATCATCACGGCCTCGCGCAGCCGCACCCATGCCACGCGCAACTCGCGCTCCACCTGCAGCCGGTGCAGGTCCATTGGCACAGTCAAGCTCTCGAAAAAATCGTCCCCGTAGAGCATCCGATGGTGATGCTTCATGTCCAGCAATTCAATCGCAAAAATGTCCGCCGACCGCCGCAGCTCCTCCAGCGTGAACACCAGTGGCGCGGGATGTCCCCTGCCCACCCACCATTTCGTCGTCCCGTGCAGCTCTTCCAGCTCCCCCGCGCTCGCGACTCCCAGCACACACAATATATTCAGGTTCGAATGATCGGCCTGAAATTCTCCCGTCACGCCGGAGCCGTAGAGCACCACGGCCTTCAGATTATCCTCCACCGCTGCCTTCAGGCGCCCCACCAGTTCCGTCAATAACGCTTCCATTCTGTCTGTCTCCCTAGGAAACCAACTCGCGCGACCTCACTCAACAGTCCGATCCTACCAACTCCCGCCGGCCCCGCCCCCTCCAAACGATCCGCCTCCGAACCCGCCGAATCCTCCCCCGCTACCAAATCCTCCTCCTCCAAATCCTCCGCCGCGGTAGCCCCCACCGCCTCCGAATCCCCCGCCCATCATCGAACCCAAGATAGATCCGACGATCCATCCACCGCCCGGCCCTCCCCATCCCGAGTGGCGTCCGCCCGAAGACCCCGAAAATATTCTCATCAAGAAGAAAACTACCGCAATCACCACAATCAACGTAATCAGCTCATGATTCTGCTGGCTTCCCGCTTCCGGCTCCTGGGGCGCCGCGGGCACGCTCGTCGCCGTCGTCAAACTCACGCCACGATCCGCTGCAATCACGTCCGCCACGCGCCGCGTCATCAGCAGCAGCGCCCCGTCGTAATTCCCCGCTCGAAGCAGCGGCACAGCCTCGCGCCCAAAAGAACCTACCTTGCCATCAGGCAAGATTGGCTCGAGGCCGTAGCCAACCTGTGTCCAATATTTGTGGTCGTCCACGGCAACAAGGATTAGCACGCCGCGATTGGTTGTCTTCGAGCCGACACCCAGTTTCGTGGCCAGGTCGAACGAATAATCCTCAACCGACCGCCCCTCCAGTGACTTCACGGTCACAACGGCGATCTGCGCCTGCGCCTTCTGGTCCACCTCCGTGCAAAGCGCCGTCAGTTGGTCCACCGCAGCCGCGCTCAGGACTCCGCCGTAATCGTTGACGTACCCTTTCGCCTTAACCTGGTCCGGCTGTTGTGCCCAAGCCACACTCGTAGCCATGGATCCCGCCAGGAGGACCACGATGGCAACCGCAGCAGCCCTGGCCATCCGGCAGGCTGCATCGCGTCCCTCGTACAGCCGGGTGGTAAGCTCACGCCAAATGGAAGGTCTGATCAAAACTGCCCCCGCATGGTCATCTTGAGCGAAGATCTTGTCGCGCCGGAATAGGCTGATGGCAGCCTCATGGTAGAACCACCCAATGCAGGGTGTCAACGCGCGATAGTTCCTGCAGCTTATTCGCGCGACGGTGATGCAGTCTAAATCGCAACAAATCCGGGGACGGCCGGACATTTATTCTCTCGGTCCATCGCTTCTGATTGTCACGCCGCGACCTCGATGCTAAACTCTCCACCGGCTTGTTCGAATGCGCACGCCAGTGTTCGGGAATGGACATCCCGGACATCCTATTTTCCTTTTAACCGTCTAATATCAACCGGATACGCGTGGCCGCTCCGTTGCACCGCTGTATGGGTTTTGAAACAAATGCCGCACCGCGCACGTTAAGACATCATGGGGGGACGAAGCATTCAAATTTCTCGAACCACTCGATCTTTCGGAGAGGAAAAACAACGATGATAGGAAGGCTAACGCATGTGGCGATGGCTCTGTTGACGGCCGCCTCGCTGGTGGTTTCACCCGTTTATGCCCAAGCACAGGCGGGCCAGACTCAGGACGCGCCTGCTCAACCGCAAGCGCAATCCTCCAGCCAGCCGCAGCAGGCCGCGCCTGCTAACAGTCAGTTAAGGAGTCTCGGATTGTCGGCGGGCCCGGACTATTCCAATGGGAAGCCCTTTTTCCCCAATATTATTTCGCCCTACCGGCCGCTCGATGTCTCTCTTCCGCCGATGACAAATTCGCCGCGCATCCAACAATTGATTCATGACGGCAAGCTGGAGCTGAGCCTCGACGACGCCGTCTCGCTGGCTCTGGAAAATAACCTCGACATCTCCGTGCAGCGCTTCACTCCTTGGCTGGCCCAGGTGAACTTGCTGCGGACCAAGGCGGGCGGCGCGTCCTATGGAACAGGCGCCTCGGCCCCCGTGTTGCTGGGCTCGGCTCCCTCGGGCGGTTTCGACCCGATCTTCACTTCGAGTGCCAACTTCGTGGACTACACCTTCCCCGTGACTAACCCCTTCATCTCCGGAACCGGCACATCTGCCTTGTCCACCTTGGTCGAGCACGAGAGCATTTTCAACTTCGGATATGCCGAGACATTTCACACCGGAACTGCCTTCTCAGTGTCCTGGGACAATACTCGCGAGTCTTCCACGGCTGCCAATATTTTCAACCCCTATGTGCAGTCCCAGTTGTCCGTCACGATTTCGCAGCCGCTCTTGGCCGGTTTCGGACTTCTCCCGAACATCCGCTACATCCTGGAGGCAAAGAACACCCTGAAGGTCGCGGATGCCCAGTTCGCCCAGGCCGTAATTGCAGACGTTACCCTGGTGGAAAACTATTACTGGGAACTCGTCTTCGCGCGCGAAAATGTGAAGGTTGAGGAGACCACGGTCGCCACGGACGAGCAGTTGTACGAAAACAATAAGAAGCAGCTCGAAATCGGCACTATGGCTCCCCTCGACGTCCTCACCGCCGAATCCCAGCTCGCTTCCGACGAGCAGGCTCTGGTGCAGGCACAAACCGTCAAATTGCAGGACGAAACCAATCTGCTCAACTCCATCACGAAGAACCCGCTCGATGCATTTCTCATCGGCGTCGAAGTCATTCCTACTACTCCGCTCTCCACGCCCGACGTCGTCGAGAACATTCCCATTCAGGACGCTGTGAAGGAAGCCTGGTCCAAGCGTCCGGAGCTCCAGCAGATCGATTGGAACTTGAAGAACGCTAAAATCGAAGTGAAGGCAACCAAGAATGGCCTGTTGCCTTCCTTGACCGCCTTCGGGGAGTATAGCGCCACCGGCCTTGGCGGGAACGCTACGCTCCCGACCTCGGCAATCCCAACTGGCTTCGAGCCGATTACTTCCGAACCCGTCGTGGACGCTAATGGAAATCCCATTTCGGTCGGCAACCCCGCGGTTCCCATTTATCTCGGTTCGCCCATTTTCCCCACCGTGGTAAAGACCGGCGGCTTGAACGACGCGCTGAACTCGATGATCAATGGCTCCTATCCCAGCTTCATCGGTGGGATCAACTTGACGCTGCCTATCCGAAACCGCACGGCGCAAGCGAACAACGCAACGGCGCAGCTCAATGAACGCCAAACCGAAGTAAATCTACGCGAGGCGCAGAACACTGTTTTCGTGAACGTGCGCAACGCCATCATCGCTCTCACGCAGGACCGCGCGCAGGTAACCGCAGCCGAAAAAGCCCGCATTCTCGCGCAACAGACTCTCGATGCCGAGGAGAAGAAATTTCAGCTCGGATCTTCCACCGCCTTCAACGTCACGCTCCGCGTGCAGGCGGAGACACAAGCAGCCAGCAACGAGGTCCGCGCCAGGGCGAACCTTGCCGAGGCCTTGGTCAACTTCAACCAGGCAATGGGCCGAACCCTGGAGGCAAATCACATCACGCTGGCTGACGCTCGTACGGGTAATATCTATAATGCGCCGAACATACCGGGTTGGATGGGACCGTCCACTTCACAAGGGCAAAAATAGGCCGGAACCAGGAACCAGTCGATGGCCCCAAAACAAGTGAAAATTCACACCACCCCCTCGTTCGAGGGAGAACGCCGGCCATCGCCCGCCGAGCGCGAATGGGAAGAAACAACTCTCAAGCCCGCAATTGGAAAATCTCCCGAGCGCGCCCGGGAATTCACCACGGTATCGAGCTATCCCATCCGTCGCCTCTACACGCCGGCGGATCTTGAGGATTGGAATCCCGAGCGCGACCTGGGACTTCCGGGCGAGCCGCCCTATACGCGCGGCATTCATCACAAGATGTATCGCAGCCGCCTTTGGACCATGCGCCAATTCGCCGGTTTTGGCGCCGCCGAGGATACGAATCAGAGGTTTCGCTATCTGCTCTCGCAGGGACAGACCGGACTTTCCGTCGCATTCGATCTACCCACGCTGATGGGCTACGACTCCGATCATCCTCTCTCGGAGGGCGAAGTCGGAAAATGCGGCGTGGCCATCAGTTCGCTCGCGGATATGGAAGTTCTTTTCGACAAGATTCCGCTGGCGGACGTCACCACCTCCATGACCATCAATTCCCCCGCGGCGCCGATCTGGGCTATGTATCTCGCGGTGGCGGAAAAGCAGGGCGCCGATTGGAAACAAATTTCGGGCACGCTTCAAAACGACATCCTCAAGGAATACATTGCCCAGAAGGAATACATCTACCCGCCCGAACCCTCCATGCGCCTGGTGATCGACACGTTCGAGTTTGGTGCCCGGCACACGCCGAAGTTCAATTCGATTTCCATCAGCGGTTACCACATTCGCGAGGCAGGCTCGACGGCGATCCAGGAACTGGCCTTCACATTACGCGACGGCATCGAGTACGTCGAGGAGGGCATAAAACGCGGCCTCGACGTGGATAATTTTGCCCCACGCCTCTCTTTCTTCTTCAACGCACACAACGATTTCTTCGAGGAGATTGCGAAATACCGTGCGGCGCGGCGCATTTGGCAGAAAACCATGCGCGAACGCTTCGGTGCGATGAATCCCCGCTCGTGGGCCCTGCGGTTCCACACGCAAACGGCCGGCTGCTCGCTCACGGCCCAGCAGCCTTACAACAACGTGGTGCGCACGGCGTTGCAAGCTCTGGCGGCCGTGATGGGTGGCACGCAGTCGCTGCACACGAATTCGCTCGACGAAGCGTGGGCGTTGCCCACCGAATTCGCCGCTACCATCGCCCTGCGCACGCAACAGATCATCGCGCACGAAAGCGGCGTCACCAACACCGCCGACCCGCTGGGCGGCTCGTATTTCGTCGAGGCGCTCACTAACGAAGTCGAGCGCGGCGCCTGGGATTACATCGGAAAAATCGACGCGCTCGGCGGAATGGTCGCGGCCATCGAGCGCGCCTATCCGCAGCGCGAAATTGCCGAGGCCTCTTATCAGTACCAGATGGCCGTGGACCGCAAAGAGAAGATCATCGTCGGCGTGAACGATCACGTCGCCGAGGAAAAACCTATCGACGTTCTCCAGATTGACGAGACGGTGGCTCACCGGCAGGCCGAGCGCCTTCGCAAACTCCGTGCCGACCGCTCGAATGACGAAGTAGAGCGGCGGCTGAAGGCGCTCCGGAACGCAGCCGCCGGTGATGAAAACCTCATGCCGCCCCTGTACGAAGCCGTGAAGGCCTACGCCACGCTCGGCGAAATCTGCGACGCCCTTCGCGCCGTCTTCGGCATCTACGAAGAAGTCGCCATCACTTAGGCGGATCACTTGGGCAAAAGCATCGCAATCTTCGCAAAGATATCAGCAGCGTGTTTGCTTGCCGCGGCGTGTCTGATGGCTTGGACGGTCCCCACGGTCGCGCAGACAAATGAGAAATTGCCGAAGGGCTGGAAGGAAGGCTTCGTCAACTCCAGCGACAATGTGAAAATCCACTACGTCGAAGCTGGCGAAGTTCGGACCACCGGAAACATCGCGCTCGGCACCGGCTCCGGAGCTGGACTTTCCGTTGGTGCCGGCGGATCGGCCACGAAGATCCGGCAGGGAGTCTCCGTCTTTTTCGTCCCGGGTTGGACGATGCCCGAGTGGATCTGGGACAAACAGATCGCGTATTTCTCCCGCGAATATCATGTGGTGGCGATGGACCCTCGGTCACAGGGTGAATCCACGCAAACTAACGACGGCCTCTTTCCGGCTGTCCGTGCACGCGATATCGCAGCAGTGATTGATCAGTTGCACCTGGCGCCGGTTGTCCTCGTCGGATGGTCCATGGCGGTTACGGAAGTCGCGGCCTATGTCGAACAGTTCGGCACCGGAGCACTAGCGGGAATCGTTCTCGTGGACGGCGGAGTCGGCGGGTTCGAGGAGGGAGAAAGCGAGGCGATATCGGATTTTGGGATGCTCCAGGGAGTCCTTGAGAACCGCGAACAGCAAGCGGACGCGTTCGTCCGCAAGATTTGCTTCCAACGCCCGCAGCCCGAAGAGTACCTGCGGCGCGTTATCGCCGCGTCGAAAGAGGTTCCCACGAACACTGCCGTCGCGCTCCTCGTCGGCTATTTTGCCGCCGATTACCGCAAGACTCTGCCGAAGATGGACAAGCCGACGCTCGTCATCGCCGCAAAGTCCATTGACCCGAGTGGCCTAGCCAACATGGCCGCCGATATCCCCAACTCGAGAATCGAAGTATTCGATAACGTCGGCCATGCGCTCTTTGTGGACGATCCCGAAAAGTTCAATTCCGTGGTGGGAAGTTTTATTTTGCATGCGGTAATTCAGGGAAAACCCCTGCAGGAACCCTAAGCGTGATTTTGTAAGAATATTCCGCCTCAATTCAAGTATCCTTCGATGCGATCCCAGATGTGGCAGGCGCGGGAGAACCGGGACGACGAAATGCCGGAAAAGAAGATTCGCGTGCTGATTGCAAAGCCGGGGCTCGACGGGCACGACCGCGGAGCCAAGGTGATCGCGCGGGCGCTGCGGGATGCTGGGATGGAAGTGATCTACACCGGTCTGCGCCAGACTCCAGAGATGATCGCGTCAGCCGCAGCCCAGGAAGACGTGGACGTCATTGGGCTTTCGATTCTTTCGGGCGCGCACAACACGCTTTGCCCGCGCCTGATGGACCTGTTGCGCGCAAAAGGAATGAACGACGTCACCGTTCTAATCGGCGGAATCATTCCCGAAGCCGACATTTCCGCACTGAAGCAGGGCGGAATCGCCGAGGTGTTTCTGCCCGGCACTCCCACGCAAGCGATCGTCGATTTCATCCGCCAGCGGATCACGCCCGCAGCGACTGGGGCCTGAAGCCTCAGTGAGCACTCGCCTGCTCGCAGCTGCACACGGTAAAGTTCTCTTCCTCACGCTCGCCAGCGATGACGGATATCCACGGCTCCAGCGCGCGATCCTGGCAGACCTTTCTTGCGAAATTGAACGCCTCGCAAGCGAGCCTGCGCTGAAAGGCTGCGTAATCACCGGCAGCGAGCGCGCCTTTGCTGCTGGAGCGGAAATTGCGGAGCTCGCGAGATTGACGCCGACCGAAGCGTACGAATTCTCGCGGAATGGGCAAGATGTGTTTCGCCGAATCAAGCAGTCGCGGAAGCCTATCATTGCGGCGATTCGAGGGTATTGCATGGGCGGAGGACTCGACCTGGCCTTGGCCTGTCATGAACGAATAGCGGCGCCGGATGCCATGTTCGCTCATCCAGGCGGCGCGCTCGGAATTCTCACGGGCTGGGGCGGGACGCAACGGCTGCCGCGGCTCATTGGCCGAAGCCGCGCACTGGAAATGTTCGTGACCGGGTGCCAACTCGACGCGCAGCAGGCGCTCGAATGCGGCCTGGTACATCGCGTTTTTCCAGTGGAAGAACTTCTACAACGAGCGATCCGACGCGCCAGTACGTTGACCGCAAAACTCGGGCCTGCCGACTAGGAAGTCCATTCGCGGACAAGCTTCGTGCGCGTGTAGGCAACGCGGAAGCCGAAGCGCTCGATGTTGCGCTGCGACACGCTGGCGGGCTGCGTGATGCTGACGGCCAGGTCGCATCCCCGTTCGCGCGCCCATTCAAGCCGGGCGGCAAGCAAGGAAGTTTGGACGCCACGCCGGCGAAATGCTGGTAGCGTGCTCGCTCCGAAAAGCCCACCGACCCGATCGTGCCCGGAAACGACGCCGCCACCCGCGACGTCTTCCCCGACCAAGGCGAGAAAGCAGCAAGCGTCTTCACGCAGGAAGAAACCCTCCATAACGTCCAGTATGGGCTGCGTCACGGGGAAATGCTCCGCAAAGCCTTGTGCCACGGTCAGCGTCCATAGCTTCGCTTCATTTGCGGCTGCAGGACGTACGAAAATTCCCGGCGCCGAAGAAGAGAAGGATTCTTCCGGTTTGATTTCCCGAACGTGGACGTTGGACACTTCTGTCAGGCGGTAACCGCGCTTGCCAAGTGCTTCGTACAATGTCATATCGATAAGCGGGCAGAGCTCGAGCGTCACGATTGCGCCCCGGGAGCGATAAAATTCCTCGAGGCGGTCGAGTTCCGCATCGTCGACAGGCCCGTTCAGCCCCACGCCGACGGCCTGCGTGACAGGCGAGCCGATCCCCGTGAAGACTGCAATGCCACCGGCGATTTCCTCGATCGCGACTTGCAGTTCGGGGTGCAGCTTTCTCGCTCCATCCGCGCAGGCCCGCGCCGCATGGGCCTCGGCCATTTCCACGCGCTGTGCTAACTCCAAGTTCATGAATTGCATTTCGAAGCCTCCCAATGCCATCGGTGCCCCATAGGGCAAGTGAATTCGATTATCGGGCCGCAATGCGGCAAGTGCGAAAACGACCAGCACATGGGGAAATTGTCGAAAGAAGAGTCCGCAGCAACCGGACTGATCTACGGAAGGCAGCTCGGGGCGGACCTGTCCATCGACTGAACCAGGCATCGCATAGGCGCCTCCCGAGCAGAAATGTGGCTCGGCAACAAGCCAGAACCAGAGCGATTCTATCGCAGGACTCCCGCAAGTCAAATCAAACCGCCGATGATACAATTCCTGGTTTCGTGGCGTGACGGAAGGCGTTGGACCCCGAAGGGTCCGGAGAGGAGCTGCGTGAGCGGAACAATCATCGAGTCGCGCGTCGATCTGAAGTCCACGGCTTTCGAGAAGAACAGCCGGCAGATGGTGGACCGCCTGACGGAAATCAAGAACGAAGAAGAGAAGATCCGCCAGGGCGGCGGGGCCAAGGCGATTGAATCGCAGCACAAGAAAAATCGCCTGACGGCACGCGAGCGGATTGCCAAGCTGATCGACCCCAGGACGGAGTTGTTCGAGCTCGGGCTCTACGCGGCGTACGAGATGTATGAAGATTGGGGTGGGGCGCCTGCCGCCGGCACCATTACGGGATTAGCGCGAGTGGCGGGGCGGCGCGTGATGATCATCGCCAATGACGCGACCGTGAAGGCGGGCGCGTTTTTCCCCATGACAGCGAAGAAGGTGATTCGCGCGCAGAATATCGCGATCGACAATCGCATCCCGACGATTTACCTGGTCGATTCGGCAGGAGTGTTTTTGCCGCTGCAGGAAGACGTGTTTCCGGATACGGACGATTTTGGGCGAGTGTTTCGCAATAACGCGGTCATGAGCGCGATGGGAATTCCCCAGATTACCGCCATCATGGGGATGTGCGTGGCGGGCGGCGCGTACCTTCCCGTAATGTGCGACCACATTTTGATGACCGAAGGCAGTGGACTTTTTCTTGCGGGCCCGGCGCTGGTGCAGGCAGCGATCGGTCAGAAGACTTCCGCGGAAGATCTGGGTGGCGCGAAGATGCACGCGCAAATCAGCGGAACCGTGGATTTCCGCGAACCAGACGACGCGGCTTGCCTGAAACGGATTCGCGCTCTGGTGGACAAGATGGGACATCCGAAGCCCGCGCCCTTTGACCACAAGCCCGCAGCGCCCCCGGCACATCCCGCGGAGGAAATTTACGGGATATTTTCCTCGGAGGCGACGAAACAGTACGACATCCGGGAAATCATCGCGCGCGTAGCCGACCGGAGCGAGTTCGAGGAGTACCGCGCGGAATTCGGGCAAACGGTCGTCTGCGGCTACGCGCGCATCGGAGGATGGGCGGTCGGGATTGTTGCGAATCAAAAGAAGCACGTGCATGTGGCGGCTCCGGGGACGGGCGAGCGGCGGATGGAGTTCGGCGGAGTGATCTACACAGAATCGGCGGATAAAGCGGCCCGGTTCATCCTCGACTGCAACCAAAACCTGGTGCCGCTGGTGTTTCTCCACGACGTGAACGGATTCATGGTCGGAAAAGAGGCGGAATGGACGGGGATCATCCGCGCGGGCGCGAAGATGGTGAACGCGGTGGCCAACAGCGTGGTGCCCAAGATTGCCATCATTTGCGGGGGGAGCTTTGGCGCCGGCCATTACGCGATGTGCGGGAAGGCGTACGACCCGCGATTCATTTTTGCCTGGCCGACGGCGCGTTATGCGGTGATGAGCGGAGATTCCGCCGCGGGAACGTTGGTCGAAATTAAGATCAAGCAACTTGAGCGCGAGGGCAAGAGACTGAGCGAGGCCGAGAAGAAAGAATTGTACGAGTCCATTCGAGCGACGTACGAGCACCAAACCGATCCGCGCTATGCCGCCGCGCGCCTCTGGGTCGACGCGATCATTGATCCGGCACACACACGCGAGGCTTTGATTGAGGCGCTGGAAGCTGCTGCATTGAATCCGGACGTCGCCGAGTTCAGGACTGGGGTGCTGCAAACTTGATCTGTGCAAGAACATGGGCACTTTTGTCGGCAGCGGCAATTGCCTTTTTCACGGGCTTTTACTACTGGCGGCAGAGTCTTGAGCCTCATGCCGGAGCTGGACCCGGCACTGTCGCATGGAATTTGGTAACTGACGGGGACATACCTGCGCACAGCTTGTGGTTCTTTCTGGCGGTGCTGTGCTTAGTCGGTTTTGTTATTTCGCTGCTTATTGATATCAAAACGAGGCCCGGACGGAACCGGTGAAAGACGCCGCAACCATTGTGGAATGCCCGCGGGATGCGTGGCAGGGGCTGCGGCAGAATATTCCGACCGAAGAAAAGATCCAGTATTTGAAGGGTCTCGTGGCGCTCGGATTCCGGCATATTGATGCAGTAAGCTTCGTTTCACCGAAGCACGTTCCGCAAATGGCCGATAGCGAAGCGGTGATGAAAGAGTTGAGCCTGGCGAGGCTCGCATCAGGTGAATCGCCTGAATTTATCGGCATCGTGGTGAATGCCCAGGGACTCGACCGCGCCCTTGCCGCGCCGGGAGTGACCACGATCGGATACCCCTATTCGATTTCCGCGTATTTCCGGCGGGCCAATGCCAATATGTCACGCGCGGAATCGAGGGAATTGGTCGAGAAACTGCAACGCGAGACAAAGGCGGCGAAGCGAAATCTGGTCGTGTATATTTCGATGGCGTTCGGAAATCCGTATGACGAGCCTTGGGGGCCGGAGATCGTCGAGGAAACGCTCGTGTGGTTGAAGGATGCAGGAGTGCGAACCGTTTCGCTGGCGGACACTGTCGGCAGGGCGACGCCGGAGGACATAGCTTATCTCTACGGCGCCGTGAAAGTCTGCGTGGCGGGAATGGAAATCGGCGTCCACCTGCACAGCCGGCCGGAAGGCGCCGCGGAGAAAATCCTGGCAGCTTACGAGTCCGGATGCCGGCGGTTCGACGGCGCGTTGACCGGGCTTGGCGGATGCCCGTTCGCGGGAGACGAACTGGTCGGCAATATACCGACCGAAGCGGTATTGACGACGCTTGCGGCGCGCGGCGTTGCCACGGGAATTGACACGAAATCGCTGGCCGTGGCTTGCGCGATGACTCACGAACTGCGCGAGCGATATGTGCGTGCCTTGACGGAGCCGCGGCCAAACTAGCCGGATCGCCGCAAACACAAATGACCTACGAAACGCTCACACTCGATTACGATGGCGCGGTCGCGACTATAACGCTTGCGCGGCCGGAAAAGCGAAACGCTATAACTCCGCAAATGATTGCGGAGATTCTGGCGGCTCTCGACGAGATCGAAAAGAGATCCGCGCGAGCCGTGATCATCACGGGCTCCGGGAAGGCCTTCTGCGCCGGAATGGACCTCGAGGGATTGCAAGCGCTTGCCCGGCAGTCGCCGGGACAAAACCTGGAGGATTCACGGCGGATGGCGAACCTGTTTCACCGAATCTATGCGTTTCCCAAGCCCGTGATCGCAGCGGTGAACGGAGCGGCGATTGCGGGCGGGTGCGGCATCGCCACGCTCGCTGATTTTACGCTCGCCGTTCCGGAGGCGAAGTTCGGGTACACCGAGGTGAAGATTGGGTTCATTCCGGCCCTGGTTTCCGTTTTTCTGCGGCGGCAAATCGGGGAGAAGCGCTCGCGCGACCTGCTGCTCAGCGGCCGAATTATGGATGCGGCGGAAGCTTATCGGATGGGGCTCGTCACCGAAATCGTGCCAGCGGAGGGTCTGATAGCGCGAACTCGCGAAATGGCAGCCACAATATTAGCCGCCAGCCCAACCAGCGTCGGGCGGACGAAACGGCTGCTCGTGGAATCGGACGAGGCCGCATTGAAAGAGGAACTCGAGCGGGCGATACGCGAAAACGCGGACATTCGCTCCACGGCCGATTTTCGCGAGGGGCTTGCTGCCTTCCTCGAAAAGCGACCGCCGAACTGGACGGGCCGATGATGCGGGGCGCAATTTGGGTACACTTCGCGTCTATCATCGAGCTCGAATGAGACAAACAGGATGACGACCACAGGTTCAGGCAAGATAAAATTCAGCGAAACCGCCGTCCGCGTTCGATATGGCGAGACGGATCAAATGGGAGTCGTGTACTACGGGAATTACTTTACGTGGTTCGAGGTGGGACGTGTGGAGCTGTGCCGGGAACTTGGGGTGAACTACAAGAAAATGGAGGAAGAGGACGACAGCTATATCGTTGTTGCGGAGGCATACTGCCGGTATAAGCGCCCGGCGCATTTCGACGACCTGCTTACGATCCGAACACGCGTGATTGATTCGCACCGGCGTACGATAAGATTCGCGTACGAAATCCTGAACCAGGCGTCCGGCGACGTGATTGCGACGGGCGAAACCGTTCACGTAATTTGCGACCGCCTGGGCCGGCCCAAGTCCTTGCCGGAGAAATACCAAAGGTATTTCCCTGCTGCCCGATCGGCTTCCAAGGATTGAAAACAAACCAGAACATGAGCCCAATTCAGATAGACGGCGAACACTTAACGCTCAAACAGCTCTACGACGCTGTCTACGAGGGAGCGGACGTGCAACTCGCGGAAGCTTCACGCAAACGAATGAGCGGTTCGCGGGCCGTGATCGACGGCCTGATCGAATCAGACCGCGCTGTCTATGGTGTGAACACGGGCTTCGGGAAAATGGCCACGGTGCGAATTTCACGCGAAGAAATTCGCCATTTGCAATTGAATCTGGTACGGAGCCACGCCGCCGGAGTCGGCGCTCCGCTTACGGAGCCGGAAACCCGCGCCGTGCTCGCGCTGCGCGCCAACGCACTGGCCAAAGGCTATTCGGGAGTGCGCCCGGTGGTGGCGGAAACGTTATGTGCGATGCTGAATCGAGGCGTACATCCCGTGATTCCTTCGCAGGGGTCGGTGGGCGCCTCTGGAGATCTGGCGCCCCTGGCCCATCTGGCGCAAGTGGCGATCGGCGAGGGCGAGGCCAGGTACGCGGGACGCAAGATGCCTGGAGGCGAAGCGATGCGTGCCGCCGGAATCGCGCCGCTCGAGCTTGGCGCCAAAGAAGGGCTCGCGCTCCTCAACGGTACTCAGGCGATGCTGGCGATGCTGGCGCTGGCGTTGCGGGAAGCCGAGAATGCGGTGGACTCGGCGGACGTGGCAACCGCGCTTTCGCTGGATGCGTTGCGAGGAAGCCCCGCGGCATTCGACGCGCGGATTGCGCAAGTGCGTCCCTATGCCGGTCACGCAGCCACGGCGCGGAATCTCGAGCGGTTGAACCGCGGCAGCGAAATCCGCGAGTCGCACCGTTCGGCGGACAAAGACCCGCGCGTGCAGGACCCTTACAGCCTACGATGCGCGCCACAGGTGCACGGCGCGGTCCGCGATGCCCTTGCACAAATTCGCTCCACACTCACGATCGAACTGAACAGCGCCACGGATAACCCGCTTGTGTTCGCAGATTCCGGAGAGGTGATCAGCGGCGGGAATTTCCACGGACAGCCGCTCGCCATGGCCGCCGATCAAATGGCCGTTGCTTTGGCGACACTGGGGGGCATTTCGGAACGCCGGATCGAGCAGATGACGAATCCGCAGACGAGCCAATTGCCCGCGTTCCTCGTCCGCGAGGCGGGCCTGAACTCGGGCTTCATGATCTTGCAGGTCGCGGCTGCTGCACTGGCGAGCGAATTGAAAGCGCAGGCGGTGCCTTACTCGGTGGATTCGATTCCCACGTCTGCGAATCAGGAAGATTACGTATCGATGGGAATGGGGGCGGCGCGGCGAATCGGGCCGATGCTCGCCAATCTGCGGAACATTCTGGCCATCGAACTCTTGGCCGCCTGTCAGGGACTCGACTTCCTCGCGCCACTGCGCACCGGCGTGGAAGCGCGGAGTGCGTACGAAATCGTTCGCGCACTCTCGAAGAGAGTTGATTCCGACCGGACGCTCGCTCCGGATATCGAAGCGGTCGCGCGTGCCATTGCAGAAGGCAAATTCAGCGATCTGGTGCGGTGATCCGTCGCCAGCCGTCGGCTGTCCGCCACCCCTTAATGCCATGATGGACTCAATCGATTGGCGCCTGAATCCGGAAGCGCTGCGGAATCTGCAGTGGCGAACAGAGGTGTTATGCCAAAGCGCGGCGGAGGAACGATCCGAACCGGTACCCCGCTACATACTTGAATGGCGCGGCGCCAAGAGAATAGTGGCCGCAGGGAAGTGAAAGGCTCTCAAACCGGACACCCTCTCGAGGAATGGCTTCGAGGAAAGCCCTAGTGAACTCAGGCCAGAAAGTCGGATCGAACCGGCCGCTGATGGCGAGAATTTTCTTGGGTGATCCGTGCAGTTTCGAACGGTACGGATAGGGGCTGATGGGAGACCAATAGCGGCGAATCTCGTCGTGCGAAACCTTGGTCCGCAAGGATTCCCAGACGTTCATGGTCGTGAGGCCGTTGGCCACGACATCGCCAAAATAGGTGGAGACGTGAAGGTGAGCGCTGGCGCGGAGCGCGGGCTCGTGGCACGTAGCAATGAAGGCGATGCAGGAGCCAACGCTGGTGCCAAGAATGCCAAGCCGGCCGTAGCACTGCTGCTCGAGCCAACGAAGAGTGCGCCGAACGTCCAGGACCGCCTGGCGGTTGGCCTGAAGCGTCAGCCCGATATTGGGGCCGACGAGATAATCGGCACGAGGATGACCTGGAATCGCACGGCGGTCGTGGTATGGCAGGCTTAGCTTAATCGCCGTGATGCCCAGCCGGTTCAGCCAACGGCAAATGTCTTGGTGCTCTTCCCAGCGGGCATTCCATTGGGCGAGGACGACGACAGCGGGGCCCTTGTGGCGCCCAGGGAAGAATTGCGCATGGACGCGATTGTTCTCCGGCCACGGTGATGCGATCTGACTTGTAAATGTGAGGACGTTGTCCCGATCCAGTGCGTAGTCGGGGGCGGGAGTGGAAGCAAACCATTCATCGCTGCGCGCGATTGTCTCGTCGGCAAACCGATCCAAATAAGCGCGAGGGTTAGAATCGTTGGCGTCACCGCCGATGTGTTCGAGCCCCCACGCAAAAGGCAAGACACGGCGATCGGGCTCCTGCGCCCAGCGCCAGTGTTCGTAACGACGAATCCTCTGTTCAAAGAAATTCATCGGACCGAAACAAGTTAGTGTAGCGCAGCAAGCCGCGACCCACCAATCGAGCTCACCTACATCGCGAGTCGATCGGATTCCCCCACGAAGTGAGTAATAAAAAAGGGTGTACACTCTGGGACGTCGCACGGCAGATTCACGCCGAGGTGAGGTTCAAGATGGGAGTAACGCTGCAGAATCAAATGAGGAAGTTTGGGATTCTCCTCCTCGCCGGCCTGTTTCTCTTGCTTGCACCTGGACGATCCTGGGCGCAGGAAAAGGCTGCTGCCAAGACCGACCCTGCGTGGTGGAAACATGCCGTCTTCTACGAAATCTACCCGCGCAGCTTTGCCGACAGTAACAATGACGGGATCGGCGACCTGAACGGAATCGCGAGTAAGGTCGACTATCTCCACGAACTGGGAGTCGATGCAATCTGGATCTCGCCCTGCTTCCCTTCTCCGCAGATGGATTTCGGCTACGACGTCTCCGACTACGAAAAAATCGATCCCATGTACGGAACGCTTGAGAATTTTGACAAACTGGTGGCGGCAGGGAAAAGTCGCGGGATTCGCATCGTGCTGGACTTTGTCTTGAACCATAGCTCCGATCAACATCCCTGGTTTCTCGATTCGAGATCTTCGCGAAGCTCCGCGCATCGCGACTGGTATATCTGGCGAGATGGCAAAGGCCCAGGTCAGCCGCCAAACAATTGGCTTTCCGATTTTGGGGGGCCCGCATGGACATTCGATGCGGTAACCGGCCAGTATTACTACCATTTTTTTGAAGCCGCTCAACCGGATTTGAACTGGAGAAATCCTGCAGTTGAGAAGGCGATGTTCGACGTGACGCGCTGGTGGTACAAGCGCGGTGTCGCAGGCTTTCGGCTCGACGCGGTGAACGCGCTTTTCGAGGATCTCGAGCTTCACGACAACCCGATCCTGCCGGGGACGAACGAGTTCGGCGACCCCAACATGGAAAACAAGTACAACTCGGACCTTCCCGAGGTGCACACAGTCCTTCGCGGATTGCGAAAGGTGGCCGACCAGTATGATGCTGTGCTGATCGGGGAGACTTGGACGGACGACATTGCCGGCTTGAAGAAATATTACGGGGACAATAACAACGAACTGCAGTTGCCGATGGATTTCCTGTTTACGACGGTCAATAAACTCTCGCCCGACGATTTCCGCAAGCAGGTTGCCGCGGTGGAGGCAGCCGGGGGATGGCCGGTATTTGTGATCAGCAACCACGACATTCCCCGCTCCTACAATCGTTACGGCGACGGCCAACACAACGACCAGATTGCCAAGCTGATGGCGGCACTTTATTTGACGTTGCGCGGGACGCCGATCCTGTACTACGGCGAAGAACTGGGCATGGAAAACAACGATCCCAAGACGAAGGAAGAAGTCAAAGATCCCTACGGCAAAATGGGCTGGCCGAATCAGAAGGGTCGAGACGGCGAGCGCACGCCCATGCAGTGGACTCCGGGACCGAACGCGGGATTCAGCGAAGCCAAGCCATGGCTGCCCGTGCCCCCGAGTTACAAGACGCACAACGTCGAAAGCGAGCGCCGGGATCCCAACTCAATCTTGAATTTTTATCGGAAGCTACTCGCGCTTCGCCACACGGAGCCCGCGCTTCTCGACGGCGACTACGTGCCCCTGAACGAGAATGATTCGAGCGTGATTTCGTACTTGAGGCGAACCAACAATCAAGTGATCCTGGTAGTGCTGAATATGTGTGCTACGAAACGCCAGGTTCGCTTTGACCTTCACGCGGAAGGATTCGCGGCAGCAACTGCGACTTCTTTGCTGACGGACTTGAGCGCTCCCCCAGGTGATGGGAAGCTGACTGAAATCGGCCTCGAACCATTCTCCGTTTACATCGCGAAAATCTCCGAGTAGCCTGGGACGCCGACTGGTTCCACCTAGCGCGGCAACGTCTGCGAACCGG
Source organism: uncultured Acidobacteriota bacterium (assembly GCA_963788255.1). Taxonomy (GTDB): domain Bacteria; phylum Acidobacteriota; class Terriglobia; order Acidiferrales; family UBA7541; genus Palsa-295. The sequence continues at coordinate 116,387 of CAWBGC010000019.1, read as the reverse complement.
AGATCAAGAACGCCGCGGAGATGGCCGCCGACCCTGGACCTGGCTGCGAACCACCCACACTCAGTTGATAGGCTCCCGGAGCCACTACGCGCTCCCCGGACTCGGTGACCTGGCTCAAGTCGCGCGGCGAGAGCGTGAAATGAACGCGCTGCGTTCCACCTGCTTTCACGTGCACGCGCGTAAATCCACGGAGCGCGCGGATGGGCGCCAGAGGCGACGTAGGGAAGCTCAGATACAGTTCCACCACTTCGTCGCCATCGCGCTGGCTTGTATTGCGTACCTCTGCATCCACATCGAGCGGCGACCCTGCCTCCAACTTGCTCGCGGAGAGTTTCAATCCGCCGTAGGAGAAGTGTGAATAGCTGAGCCCGAACCCAAAGGAAAACAAAGGCTCGCCCTTGAAGTATCGATAGGTGCGGCCGCGCATCGAGTAATCGTTGAACGGTGGAATCTGCGCGACGGATTTGTAGAAAGTCAAAGGTAAGCGTCCGCTGGGATTATTGTCCCCTGCCAAAGTTTCGGCGATGGCTGTGCCACCCTCTTCGCCGGGATACCAAGCGTCGACAATCGCTGCGGCGGTGGCAGTGTCGAATTCAATAGCGCTGCCATTGAGGAGAACGACGACGACTGGCTTTCCCGTCGCCGCCAATTCGCGCAGTAGAGCTTGTTGAGGGGCAGGCAAAGCGATATCCGTGCGATCGCCGCCACGGAAACCGGGAATGTTGATTCCCAGATGCATCCAATCGTTCTCTTCGCTTTCCAGGTCAGGTGAAATTCCAACCAAAGCGACAACGACATCGGCTTTGCTCGCAACGTTTCTGGCCTCGCTAAGAAGCGCCGTGGCGGGAGGATCCCACAGGAGTTTGATGCCGGCCACGTCGCCACCAAACGAGAGGTTTCGATTCGTGTCTCCGCGCCGGTGCGCATATTCAAGACGGATCTCATGGGCGTGGGTGTCCGCGAAATGAACCGGAATCATCAAGTCCGGCGTCGTGGCGCGCTGAGCGAAGAGCTTGCCGTCAAGGTATAGCCGGAAATCGTCGAAATTCTCACAGGGATAGCAGCCCGGCACCTCGACTCCAAATTCATATTCGCCAGAACCAGGCGGCGTGAAGGTCCCCGTCCATCGCACGGAGAACTTGCCCTTCTGGAGGTTTGCAATCGGATCGAGGCCGCCCCAATCGAAATCAATAGATTGATCCGTCCGCGTCAATGCTGGCGAGCCTTTAAAATCTGCATTGTCGAAGTATTCTCCTGTGAGGCCCCCAAGAGCAGATGAATCGCGATGGGCCGGCTGTAAAGCGCTGGCCGGCACGGCCACAGGCAGCTCGTTCACAAGCTTCGAGCCTTGGGCGTAGATCACTTTCGCATGGTTCGCAAAGCGCTTCTCGATTCCCGACAGCGGCGTGATAGGGTTCGCGGGTGTCCCGTTGTAGTTCCCCTCCAATGAAGTGACGAGATCCGATTCGGGGCCAATGACGGCGACTGTCTTCACACTCGGCTTCAACGGAAGGATATCGCGATCGTTCTTGAGCAGCACGATCGATTCGCGCGCGGATCGCAGCGCCAGCTCTCGATGCGCCTCCGAATCAATTTCCGATTGAGGCGTGCTTGCATAGGGCACGCGCTCCGGTGGGTCGAACATTCCAAGCCGGAAACGCGCCGTGAAGAGGCGCTTCACTGCGCGATCGACATCTTCGTTGGTTAGCAAGCCTCCCTGCACTGCTTTTGGGACATCCTTGTATTCATCGCCGCAGGAGAGATCGGTCCCGGCCTGGATGGCCAGTGCAATGGCATGAACGTTGTCTGGCGCGAATCGGTGATTGTTCCAAATATCAGACACCGCCCCGCAATCCGAGACGACGTACCCTTGAAACTGCCACGCGCTTCGCAGGTGATCCTGGAGAAGAAGATCCGACGCACAATCCGGCTTACCGTCGACAGCGCTGTAGGCGCACATCACAGAATCGGCCTTCCCCTCGACGACAGTCTCTCGAAACGCTGGCAAGTACGTATCCTCGAGATCGTACGGAGACACGTTTATGTCCGCGACGTGCCGCAGCGTCTCGGAGCCGCTATGGACAGCAAAATGCTTGGGCGTGGAAACAGCCCTCAGATAGTGAGGGTCATCACCCTGCAATCCCTCGACAAAGGCGGTGCCAAGATGCGCCGTCAAGAATGGGTCTTCGCCGTAGGTTTCCTGCCCGCGTCCCCATCGTGGATCGCGAAAGATGTTGATATTCGGCGACCAGATGGTCAGACCGCGATTGGCTCCGTGATATCCAGTGGCGACCGCCTCCTCATATATGGCCCGGGCTTCGGTGGAAATCACTTCGGCGGTGCGATGAATGAGGTCCACGTCCCAAGTGGCCGCCGCGCCGATGGCCTGAGGGAAAACGGTGGCACGTCCCGCCCGCCCAAGGCCATGCAGACCCTCGCTCCACCAGTTGTATTCCGGAATGCCGAGGCGAGCGATCGCCGGCGAGTTGTAGCCCATCTGAGAAGCCTTTTCTTCGAGAGTCATGCGGGAAACAAGGTCGTCAACGCGCTGCTCGATCGGCAAATCCGGATTCATGTAAGTGGGTGTCGGAGCGCTCGCCGCTGCTCCCTCACCTTTCCCCGAAGGCGCGGCAACGGCATGCAATTCTACCGTCCCCGAATCATCTCCCGCAGCGAAGGAACCCCGAAAGTTTCCGTTCTCCAACTGCAGATCCAAAGTGCCCGGAGTTCCCTCGACATCGAATTCTAGATGGAGGTGTCCCGCCTCAAAGCTGCCTCCGGTCACGGTGATCTCCCCCGCGTGCGCGGAAATCTCCCCTTCGTACTTCCCATTCGTGCACCGCAAATGGAGCGAGACATCCAGATCTCCCTGCTCCTGACTCTTCGCACTTCCTTCAAAATCACCGATAGGATCGCTTGGTTTGCAATCGCCGCGTGCGCCCATCGCAGCGAAAACAATCCCGAGGGTCAGAATCATCACCACTGGTGCCAGTCTAAATATCCGCATAATCGTTTTTCCTCGTCCGTTTTGCGTGTGCCATTCCCCCGCGCTGGAAGGAAACGATACCACACAAGGTGCGTTAGTAGTCGGGCACGGCACTGCCCACGCGCCTTGAGAGCGCATGGCGAGTGTGGCAGATTCGAGTCGTGATCCCACCCGGGTTGATTGCCGTTTTCGTGATCCTATTTGGCTTGGTGATCGGCAGCTTTTTGAATGTATGCATTGTGCGAATTCCAGAGCGGAAGTCGATCGTGTTTCCAACATCCGCATGTCCCAAGTGCCATACGCCGATCCGTCCGTACGACAACATCCCCGTGGTGAGCTGGCTCTTGCTGGGCGGAAAATGCCGCGCGTGCAAAAACCCGATTTCAAAGATGTACCCGCTGGTAGAGCTGCTGACGGGGCTGCTATTCCACGCCTGCTATCTTGCGTTCGGCCTCGGAGTCGAGATGTTGAAATGGGCGGCGTTTTCGGCCCTGATGATCGTGCTCGTCTTCACCGATCTGCGGGAACGGATGCTTCCCGACGTCGTAAATTACACGGGCTTCGGACTTGGTTTGGTACTCAGCATGTTCACCGCGCCGTTGGACGGTACGGCGCATTGGCTGTCTGCCCGAATGTTCGATTTTCCACCTCCGGCGCCCGTACTGTCCCTTGTGGACGCATTGCTGGGAGCGGCGGTAGGCAGCGCGCTCCTTTGGCTAGTGTCGGAGGCGTATTTCCGATTGCGCGGCCGCGAAGGAATGGGGCTGGGTGACGTGAAAATGATGCTGCTGGTGGGAGCGTTCTTGGGAGTGAAGCGTACGCTCCTAACCATACTCGTTGGCTCGCTGCTTGGCAGTGTGTTGGGGATCGGGTTCATCCTCGCGCGCAAGAAAGAATCGAACTACGAGCTGCCGTTCGGAACCTTTCTGGGGATGGCGGCGGTGCTCGTCGTTTTCTTCGGAACACCGGCAGTGAATTGGTACGAATCTTTGCTGATGGGGCGCTGATGCGAAACGAGGACCATTCATGACGGCGCCCATTCCTCAACATCCCGGCATGGCTTCACCCACTGGCGTTGCCTTTGCCGTGGCGCTGCTCATCTTATTCCTTCTGGCGATTCTGGCGCTGGCCTTGATGATCCGCAAAGTCTTCCGCAGCCACGCCGCCACATCAGCGGGGGATTGGACGAATCCAAAGCCGGACACGGAGAACGCTTCGGCCTTCATGGCCGCTTCGATGCAAGGGGTCATCGAAAAACTTCGCGCGCAGGAAAAGGAACTTGCCCGGCTGCATATGCTCGCGCAAGAGCGGGCGCAAGAGTCCGAGCGTCTGACCGAGGAAGTAACGCGCAACATGCCGACCGGCCTGTTGCTCGTGAGCGCCACCGGCGCCATCAGCTCGACGAACCCTGCAGCAGAACAGGCGCTGGGGATCCGGCCGCTGCGCTATCGCTCGTACAAGGAGATCCTGGGCGCCGATTCCGACCTGGCGCGCATCCTCACGGCAAGCCTCGCCGAAGGAAAGACGATTCAACGGGGCGAGGTCGAACACTTGACTCCGCAGGGAGAAGCTCGCCGCCTCGGCGTCACCATTTCACCGATTTATCGGCCGGTCAGAAATTTTGCGCGCCCGAGCGGGGAACATTCGCCGACCAGCTCCGGCCCCGCGATGGAGATGAAGGTAAGCGGTGCACTGTGCTTGATGAGCGACCTTACGGAGCTCACGGCGCTGCAAAAACAAATCCGTTGGAAGGAAAACCTCGCCGCCCTGGGCGAAATGTCCGCCGGAATCGCGCACGAATTCAAAAACGCCCTGGCCACCATTTCCGGGTACGCGCAGATGATCCGCAGCGAAGCCCGGCCAGGCGAAATCCGCGATTCCGCCGAGCGAATTCTGGACCAGACACGAGCACTCACGCACGTCGTCACCGAATTTCTGCGTTTTGCGAAGCCGCTCGAAATTTGTTACGAGACGGTGCCCACGCAGGCCTTGGTCGAGCGCGTGGCGGAAGAAGTGCGCGACGCAATCCCGCAATGCGCGGTCAATTTCCATGGCGCGTTTGAAGATCTCCCGGGCGACGAGGCCCTCCTCCGTCAGGCGCTCCTGAATCTGGTGCGCAACGGAGCCGAATCCGCGCGTCAAGGCGGCAATGTTCCGCAAGTCACCTTATCTGGCACAATCGAGGAACTGGCGGGGCGCAAATGGCAACGCATTTCCGTGACGGACAATGGACCTGGAATCCCCTTGCAGGATCTTCCCAAGATTTTTCTCCCCTTCTATACAACCAAGTCCGAGGGCACCGGCCTGGGACTGGCCGTAGTCCAAAAAGTGGCACTCCAGCACGGGGGCAGCATTGAGGCGCGCAACCTCTCCGGCGGCGGAGCCGAGTTCCTGCTGTGGTTACCTTTGCGGCAGGAACCTTCACCCTCTCTATTCCCCTCCGAGGCTGCCCGCATCTAAACTATCGGAAGGCATATCCCAGACATGCCTCTCAGGAGGCAGTAGCCATGAGTAGATTTTTTTGGTTAGCGACGGCAGCGGCGATGCTAATCCTTCCAGCCCGCTCGTGGGCTCAACAGCAAGACCAGCAAGGGCAGCAGCAAGCGTCCGGCTCGCAGGGTCAAGCGCAGCCACCGGCGCAATCGAACACGTCTGCAAATCCAGCCTCGCAGCAGGATCCCTTGGCAGCCGCAGCCCGCAAGGCTCGGGAGCAGAAGAAGGATGCGCCCAAGGCTACAAAGGTATTCGACAATGACAGTATCCCCACCCAGGGCGGGATCTCGACCGTCGGAGCGGCTTCCGCGCCACCGGGAGATAACGCAGGCGCCGGCGCAGCCCCCGCTTCCGGAAACGATGAGAAGACCTGGCGCGAAAGGTTTGCGACGCTGCACCACAAGCTCGACCAAGACCAGGCGGAGCTCGACGTTCTCCAACGAGAACTCGGCGTCGCCAACGTCCAGTTCTACAACGATCCGGTGAAGGAAATGCAGCAAAAGCTGACCAATGAAGACATCAACAAGAAATTAGCTGCGATCGACGCGAAGAAGAAAGCGATTGAAGCAGATAAGCAAGCGATTTCCGACGCCGAAGAAGAGTTGCGCAAGGCCGGTGGCGATTCCGGCTGGGCCCGCTAACTGACCCACGATGGAACCCATCCTCCTCGTCGAAGATAAAGCCGAGTTGCGGGCTATGTTCCGCAAGGCGCTGGAACGCGCTGGCTATACGGTCGACGAGGCGCCCGACGGTAATTCAGCAATCGAGAAGGTCCGCAGCCGCCGGTATCTGGTTGTGCTGTCCGACCTGAAACTTCCCGGCAGCTCAGGCATCGACGTATTGCGCGAAGCGCGGCGAACGGAGCCCACCCTCCCTGTCATTCTGGTCACGGCCTACGGCTCGGTCGAGGAAGCGGTGACCGCGATGAAGGAAGGCGCATTCGATTTTATCCAGAAGCCTGTTGACCTGGATCATCTGAAGCTGTTGCTGGAGCGCGCGGCAAAGCAGCAGGAATTGTTGCGCGAGAATCTGCTGCTGCGCGAAGAGTATGCGGCGCGGTACGGATTTCCGCGTATCGTGGGCGAGCATCCCTCGATGAAGGAAGCAAGCCAGATCACGCAACGCGTGGCGGCCACGGATTCCATCGTGCTGTTGTTGGGTGAAAGCGGGACCGGTAAGGAGCTCTTCGCACGCGCAATCCATCACTTGAGCCCGCGCGCTGAATTGCCGTTCGTGGCGCTCAATTGCGCTGCCATCCCTGAAGGGCTGGTCGAGAACGAACTGTTTGGCCATGAGCGTGGTGCGTACACGGGCGCAGGAGCGCGCAAAATCGGCAAACTGGAACTCGCTCATCGCGGAACGCTGTTCCTGGACGAAATCGGCGAGCTGCCCCTGGCGATTCAGAGCAAGCTTCTGCGCGTGGTAGAGGAACAACGATTCGAACGTGTGGGCGGGAATCAACCCATCGACGTGAACGTTCGCATTCTCACCGCTACGAACAAGGACTTGCGAGCCGCTGTCGCCGATAAAACTTTTCGCGAAGACTTATATTTCCGCATTTCTGCGGTGCCCATTACGATTCCGCCGCTGCGCGACCGCGGCGACGACGTCCTGTTGCTTGCCGAGCATTTCCTGGAACGCTTCAAACGCGAATTTCGAAAGCCCTCGCTGCAATTGTCCGAGGATGCCCGCGCGAGATTGCGAACCTATTCCTGGCCCGGAAACGTGCGCGAGCTGCAAAACGCCATCGAACGCGCCGCCATCCTGACGAATGGCCCCGACGTGGATGCGAAGTCGTTGCAGTTGCCCGCTGCAAGGCCATCGGCAGCTGACCTCCCGGACGGGATGATTGCGGCCGAGTTTTTGTGGGAAGGGCCGCTCGAGGAAGTGTCGCAGCGGGCCGTGGCGCACGTCGAGCGTTTCAAGATTCAGAATGCGCTGCGCGAATCCAAGTGGAACAAAACACGGGCAGCCGAAAAGCTCGGTGTCTCCTACAAAACCTTATTGCACAAAATCCGCAGTCTCGGCCTCGAGAACTAGACCTCAGCCTTAATTTGTCAACAAATTCAAGCCATCATCCCCCAGGCGCCGAAGATTTATCTGCGCCGCGCCGAGTGCAATACAACGCTCCCGAAATTCCACGATGCAGTGCGGACATCTGTGAATCCGGCCGACTCCATCAACGAGGAAAGCTCGGCTCGTGAGGGAAATTTCATGACCGAGCGGGGTAAATAGGAATACGCCTCGTTGTTGCCGGAAATGATGCGGCCAATGCGCGGCAATACATGACGGAAATAAAAGCGGAACAGCCCTCCCATCAAGCCATTGCTCGGCTCCGAAAACTCCAGGATGCCCGCTTCCCCGCCTCGTTTCAAAATGCGCGCAATTTCTCGAAGGCCCTTTTCGTAATTGGAAAGGTTGCGAAAACCAAAGGCCGTCGTCACCAGGTCAAAACATGCGTCCTCGAAGGGCAGGTTCAGGGCATCAGCCGCTACAAATACCGCCTTGTGGCGCCCTTTCCTGCCTTTTTCACAAGCGCGTTCGAGCATCGGCTGCACAAAGTCACCGCCGATGATCGGGGTCCGCTGGGTACTTGCCGAACCGCCGGCGCCGGCGCGCGCGCGGTCCAATGCGAAGGCAAGGTCTCCCGTGCCGCAGCATAGATCGAGAATCCGAGCGTCCGGTCGCTGTAGAATGTGCAGAAACCTCTTCGCGGAACGCCTTCGCCAGACGCGGTCGAGAGAAGCAGAAAGAAAATGATTCAAGAAGTCGTATCGAGGCACGATCTTCCCGAACATTTCCTGAACCCGGGCGGCAGCTTCGCGTTCGTCTCGCGTGCCTTCTGGGCGCGAGCCCGGAAGCTTGGCGGGCGTAGGGGTGGATGAGGTCATGAGCGTGCGCCGAGAATCAACTGCGCGCCTTCTCGGCAATTTGGGGCAACTCTCGAATTGCTTGTGCGACGACCGCCCAAGGAACCTCGGCGTCCCATTCGGTCTTGCCGATGCGGCGCGGCAGCACCCACAGGACGCGTCCGCTGTGTGCCTTTTTGTCGCTTGCCAAGACTGAGCGAAGCTGAGCCGGACGAATGTTGCCGAGCACTGGCAGCGGCCCCACATTCGCGATCAATCGAAGGATGCGGCTCGCATCATCATCGGCTAGCCGCCCGGTCGCCAACGCCATCAGCGTTGCAGCCATCATTCCCCAGCCAATCGCTTCCCCATGTAGGAATCGCCGGTACCCCGTGGCAGCTTCGAGCGCGTGCCCCAGCGTATGCCCAAAATTTAAAATCTTCCGAAGCCCGCTCTCCCGTTCGTCGGCGCTCACCACCCGCGCCTTGATGGCAATACACCGCGAAATGATCCACGAAACTGTCGCCGGATCGCGCCGGAGCACCGCTGCCATGCGGCGCTCCAGGAATCCAAACAACTTTGGGTCGGCGATCACTCCATACTTGACCACTTCAAAAAGCCCGGAGCGATATTCGCGATGCGGTAGCGTACTAAGTACATTCGGGTCTACGATAACTGCCTTCGGAGGATAGAAGGCCCCGACCAGATTTTTCCCCTCCGGAAGATTCACGCCCGTTTTTCCTCCCAGCGCGCTGTCCACCTGCGCCACAAGAGTGGTAGGCACATGCACCAGAGCCACTCCGCGAAGGTAGGTCGCTGCTGCAAATCCCGCCACATCGCCCACTACCCCGCCACCCACGGCGACGAGCACCGAATGCCGGTCCGCGCCCGCGCGAATCAGCGCCCGGCAAATGGTCTCCACATTGCGCAGGTCCTTTCGCTCCTCGGAATCATCGAACAGAATGACGCGGCTCTTGCGCGCGGGGCGGAGCACGCGCGTCGTTAATGCACCCCAGTTCCGCCACACACGCGGTGACGACAGAATAAATGCTTCGCCCGGGTCGCCAAGTTGCCTTACAACAGGCGCCAGGCGTGCCAGCCCACCACAAGCACATATCACCCTATATGCTCCGGCGGAACTCTTAATGCGAATCGTCGGCATGGTCAGAAGGAAACTTTAGCACAGGAAATTAAGGAATGTAGGCAATGCAAGGAGTACCCGAACTCTGTAGCCGCCAATCTTACCGGAATTTCTGCTGGAGTGCGGCGGTGGCCTCAACGAAGACGTGGCCTGCTATGGCGAAGCTACGTGGGCTTAGCTTGTCCATCGTGTCCTGAGGCGTGTGCCAATATCCCTCTTCCATGTAATGTGGGAAGTCAGTGATGTCCACAGAAGGAACTCCGCGGTGGACGAACGGGAGGTGATCGTCTTCTACACCCGACTCAGTGGAAACGAACTCATCTTTGTAGCCGAGGCGGGCGGCTGTCTTCCAAACCAGATCTGTCAGCCAGCTCGTGGAATTTGAGTCCCTCTGGATTCTCAAAATCTTGGCGCCGACCATGTCTGCGAGCAGGACTGCTTTGACGCGCTTCAACTCGCCTGACATCGCCATGCGCGCGGCCATTTCACGTGAGCCGTACGTGTTGTCGTTATTCGTATTCCAATTCACCAGCGCTTCCTCGCCGTCAAGAAACGCCATCCAGACAGCATTATGCTGTTTCTTGCCGGCGCACAATAGCTGTGCCATTTCGAGCATTAGGCCCGAGGATGACCCGCCGTCGTCGGCCCCCACGAAGTTGTCCATTTTCAGTGTGTCGTAGTGGGTGAGCAGCAGGATCACTCCCGGTCCTTCCCCCGGGACTTTTGCCACGATATTTTTCATCGCCAGCTCGCCGATGGGTGTAGACGCGTGAAAATCGTCCGTATCCACTTTGCACCCGAAGCTCTTGAGCTGGGAAATAATGTAGTCTTGCGTGTGGTGAATTGCGTCCGAAGCGGGAGGCCGCGGCCCAAACGAAACGAGCTTCGCAGTGTATTCAAAGGCCTTCGCGCCGTCGAACCCTCCCGTTTGAGAAGCGGGCGGTGCTGCATCCGCCGGATCCATCTGTTGCGCGGGCGCCGACGCAACCGTCGTTGCCGGCGGTGCAGCCGCGGTGGAACTCGTGGATGCCGAATCGTGGCCGCATGCAGCCACTAGCAGGGCGGCGGCCGTTGCCGTCCCCATCAAGACCAGCCTCTGAAAAATCTTCACGTTAGTTCGCCTCCGCCTGCTCCGTCGCTTTGGCCCGCTTGCGTCGCAATACGATATATGAAACGAAGACTCCCACAAAGTAAAGCAAGACCATCGGCGCCATGAAAATCAGCATTGTAGTTGCGTCTGGCGTCGGCGTCACGATGGCTGCCACCACCGTAATGATCAGCATCGCGTAACGGAAATTCCTCATCAGGAATCTCGGCGTCACGATCCCGAACACCGACAAGATGAAGATCAATACAGGCAGTTCGAATATGACCCCCAGTCCCACGAGCACCACTAGGATGAGGTCAAAATACTCGTTGATGCTAATCAGCGGCTTGATCGGCCCATCATTTGCGAACGCCACCAGGAAAGTGAGTACCTGCGGGAGGAGGATGAAATATCCGAACGCTATCCCGCAAAGAAAGAGAGCCATCGACGAAATAATGAATCCCGCACCGGCACGGCGCTCGTGTTTGTACAGCCCGGGCGCGACGAACATCCAAATCTGGTACAACACGTATGGCATCGCCAAAGCGATCCCCAAATACAATCCCAGATTGATGTAGAGCCCAACGTAACCCGCCGGGCTGTTGTAGTAGAGATTGACGTCCAGATGATTGGCGCGTAAAGCCTTCTGCATCGGTTCGCTAATGAAATTGATGACTCGTTTCGCGACCAGCAGACCCACAATCATTCCCGCGCCAATTCCCAAGAGAGAATTAATTAGGCGGGTGCGCAGTTCCACCAGGTGATCGAAAAACGACATCTTCGCGCCGGACTCTTCTTCGGCGACTTCGAGGGGCTTTTGTTCAGGAGGGGCGTTTTCGACCATCACTTACTGCCTTAGCACCGGATTCGGTCTTCTCCACTTGCATTTCTTGTGGCTCGGCTGTTGACGATTCCGCGATGGGCGCTCCCACGGACCGGGATAGGTACGGCGCCTCTGCCGGCACGGCCCCGGGCGCGGGGGACAGAGGGGCAGCCTCGGGCCCCTGCGAATTTGCTCCGTCCGCCGCGGCTTGAGTCACTGCCGCCGCAGTTGATGGAGCGGCGCCGATTGCTTTCCCTCCCACGATTTTCCGTTCGGAAGCTTCGCGCTCGAGGTCACGGAGATGGTCCTCAAACGTGGAGCGAAAATCCGCCGTGGCGCGTTTGAATTCGGCCATCACTTTTCCAAGGTTGCGTGCCAACTCGGGGAGCTTCTCAGGCCCGAATACGATCAGGGCAATCACGAAGATGATGATCAGATGTTGAATGCTGAGCATTCTGGTTTTCGGAAGGAGCACCCGGACAGCACGTTTCGACACCACAAGCCGTCCATCTTGTGCTCTTTTTGCATCATAGAAGAGGGTCAGAGGCGTGTCAAACGGCTGAATCGTGTATGCTATACTGACCATTCGGAGAAAAGCGAGGTCGCGTGGAACCATTGGAAGCAACAAAGCCAACAATCCCTTCTTCAACGCGTGGGATTGTCATGCTGGCCGCAGTACTAGGAATATCGGCGCTGCTGGGGGGCCTCTTCGGTCCCACAGTGCGGGCCACCACGGGCGGTTCGGACGACCTTCAGGATTCCGTGAAGCAATTCACGCGCGTGCTCTCCGTGGTCGAGCGAAACTATGCCGACCCTGTCGACGTGGACAAAGCGATCTACGACGGCGCCATCCCCGGCATGCTCCACGTACTCGACCCCCACTCGAATTTCTTTGACCCTAAGCAATACGCGCTTTTCCGCGAGGAGCAGCAAGGTAAGTACTACGGCGTCGGAATGACGGTCGCTTCCCGCGAGAATCAAACGGTCGTCGTCGCTCCCTTTGTAGGTTCGCCTGCCTTTAAGGCTGGAATTCGCCCCGGCGATGTAATCCTCAAAGTCGACGGTAAATCCTGTGACGGCCTGAACACCACCGAAGTTGCCGACATGTTGAAGGGTGCCAAGGGAACCACCGTGCACATTGCCCTCGGTCGCGAGGGTTGGGAAAAGCCGATTGAAGTCACGGTCGTTCGCGATGAAATTCCCCGCCCCGGCGTCGAATATTTCACCATGGTAAAGCCGGGAATCGGCTACGTCCGCGTCTCGACGTTCAATGAAACCACCGATAGTGACTTGGCCGATGCCCTGGCCCAACTGGACTTCCCCAAGCTCGATGGGCTAATCCTCGACCTCCGCAACAACGGCGGCGGCCTACTCAACCAGGCCGTCGGCATGGCCGATATGTTCCTGGACAAGAACGAACTTGTCGTTTCGCACCATGGAAGATCCTCTTCGGAGCACCGTTATTATGCGGTTCGCGGCAATCAAGGTCTGCAGATCCCGTTGATCGTGCTGGTGAACGGCGGCACCGCTTCGGCGTCCGAGATCGTCTCCGGGGCAATCCAGGACCATGATCGCGGCCTGATCGTCGGCGAGACGAGCTTTGGCAAAGGTCTGGTGCAAACTCAATTTCCGCTCAGCGAAGATACCGCCCTTCTGCTTACCACGGCGCGCTATTACACGCCCAGCGGCCGTTTGATTCAGCGGAACTACAAGGACGTGACTCTTTACGACTACCACTACAATCCGCAGCCCCCGCATGCGCCGGAAGTGAAGCTAACTGACAGCGGCCGCCAGGTTTACGGCGAGGGCGGAATCACTCCCGACGACGTTGTGGCCGCCCCCAAGCCCAATGACTTTCAGGAGCTACTCTATCGCCGCGGCGTGTTCTATCCCTTCCCGCAGGGAGTGGGTGATTTCGTCCGCTTCTATCTGGGCGAAAAGCCGGCCATCACGAAGGATTTCGTGGCCGACGACGCAGTCCTTGACCAGTTTCGGAAGTTTCTCGACAAGCAGCACATCAAGTTCACAGAACAAGACATTCAGGCCAGCCTTTCATGGCTGAAGTTGCAGATCCGGCGCGAGGTTTTCACCACTGTGTTTGGTCAGACCGACGGCTACAAGGTCGCGCTTCAGGATGACCCTCAGCTCGATAAAGCGATTGAGATGATCCCCCAGGCCAAAGCCCTCTACCAGAATGCTCGCAAGATCCTTGCGCAGCACGAAGCGGCCGAAACCAGCCGCCCGTAGCGAATCGCTCCTCCTCGCGCGGCAACCTAGCAAATTGCCAGAAACCTTGGTTTCTCTGCGAATCAAGCGGCCAAACTGCCTCGCTCCCAGGCATGCCTAGCGCGAAAGACCTATTGCAGTCCAAGGCAACTCCGCAAGATTCCCATTCGACCTCTATTCCCTGAAATCGTAACCTTAAGGTTTAGCAGGACTTTGTTTCCGTGCAGCGCCATGAAACAGCCTGATTCCGCATATGTGTCCTCGCCACTCCCGGGCGCTGCTCCGGGAAGGCCTGTATCCGTCTGGGCGATCTGGGCTGGTTGGCTGATCCTGGTCGGGACCTATTCCCTTGTCTCCTTGACAGTCCCCAAAGGAGCGTATCTCACTGCTTTTGGCGACATTTTCCAATGTTTGGCAGCGCTGTTCGCCTGTGTCGGACTCTTCCTAAACTCCACCACATCTGACCGGCGGACCCGCGCCTTCTGGGTCTTGCTTGGTCTGGGCTGCGCGGCTTGGCTGGCCGGGCAAATCCTTTGGACCTACTACGAAGTTGGGCTTCACAAAGAGGCCCCCAATCCCTTCTCGGGCGACATCATCCTCTTCCTGCACCCCGTCCCTATGATCGCCGCCCTGGCGCTGAAGCCCCACGACTGCCGCGAGGACTTGAATGTTCGCACCGGCTATCTGGATTTTTCCCTTCTGCTGCTTTGGTGGGTGTACCTCTACCTTTTTGTCGTGATTCCTTGGCAATACATCGCTCCGGATAACGCGCGGTACGGATGGAGCTTTGACCATTTGCAGGGAGTTGAAAACCTGGTCTTAGTGGCCGGCTTAGCTGTCCTCTTCGGAAAGAGCAAAGGAGATTGGCGCGTTGTCTATGCTCACCTGTGTAGCGCATCCTTGGTTTACTTGTTCGGCTCCTACATCGCGAACCGGGCCATCGATCGGCATGTTTATTACACAGGGAGCCCCTACGACCTGCCGCTGGTGGCCTCGTTCGTCTGGTTCGGGACTGCCGGACTGGTCGCGCATCGCTTGGAGCCGGCAAGCGAGGACGCCACATTGGATGTGTCGTACGACAATCCTTGGCCGGCCCGCCTTTCAGCTTTAGCCGTTTTCTCGGTTCCTCTCATGGCATTATGGTCATTCTGGTCCAGCCGGAACGCCGCTGCCATCAAGCTATTCCGTATCAGCGTCACACAGATCACGCTACTTGTCGTCGGTTTCCTTCTCTTTCTCCGTCAGAGACTGGTGAATGAGGATCGCCTCCGCTTGCTTCAGGCATCCCGCGAGGCGTTCGAAAACCTGAAGCAATTCCAATCGCAGTTGATCCAAACCGAAAAGCTCGTTTCCATCGGCCAACTCGCTGCTGGCGCGGCGCACGAAATCAATAATCCGCTGACGGGCATCCTGGGCTATTCCGACCTGCTCGCCGACGATCCTTCGCTCGCCGATCGTCCGAGGGCTGTGGCTGAAAAAATTCGCACTCTAGCCCGCCGCATCAAAGTTCTCGTCACCAGCCTGTTGAGTTTTGCGCGTCGTGTTCCTGCTGAAAAGACCAGCCTCGACCTCAACCAGGTAATCACGGGGACCCTCAGCCTGACCCATCTGGATCTGCGCGGGAAGCACATCGAAATCGAAACCTTGCCCGGCCCCGAACTGCCGCCGGTCTACGGTGACGCGAATCAGATCCTCCAGGTATTCTTCAATCTAGTGAGCAACGCCGTGGACGCGCTCGAGGAAATCGGTGGGGGAAAGCTTGTGATTCGCACTTCTCATGACGATTCCAGAGTAATCGTTGAATTCTCCGATACGGGACCGGGAATGAAAGCGCCGCAGCAGGTATTTGATCCTTTCTTCACAACGAAACCGGTCGGAAAGGGCACTGGGTTGGGTCTTAGCATCTGCTATGGAATCGTGCAGGACCACGGCGGCCATATCTACTGCTTCAATCGGCCGGAGGGCGGCGCCACGTTCATCGTCTCATTCCCTGCTGCTCCCGCCGATTCCACTTATGCCGAAGAACCTGCGGCCGCCGCGGTGAGGCCCAATTAAAGGAGCAACGTGTTGCGCGTGAACGTCACTTTCTTAATGTCTCATGCCGAGGAGGCCTGAAGTGGACCTACCGAAGACTCAGAATCCGAAGCCCGCGGAGACCGCCGCTCCCGTCGCAACTCCGAACCTCATTGCCGCCATGTTGCACGGCGCAAAAAACACGAGTGACCTCATCTTTTCCCCCGGCCGCGCTCCGCAAGTGGAATCCAGCGGCCAACTCGTGCAACTCAAAATCCCCGGCGTGGGCATTCTCACCGCGGAGGACACCGCTCGGATTGCCGCAGATTTGATTGGCCACAACTCTCACGCCCTCGAAAAGCTGAAGGAAGAGGGTTCCTGCGATATTTCCTATAGCCTCCCCAAAACGTCTCGCTTCCGCGTCAACATTTTCACACAGCGTGGCAGTTGCGCCATCGTTATGCGCGTGATCGCCAGCAATGTTCCGGACTTCAAGATGTTGAATCTTCCCGAGCAGCTTGCCGAGGCTGCCGAGCTCCGCCCGGGAATCGTGCTTGTCACCGGGCCGACCGGCAGCGGAAAATCCTCGACCCTGGCTGCATTCGTCAACCGCATCAATGAAGAAAAGCCCTGCCACGTCATCACCATCGAGGACCCCATCGAATTCCTTCACTCTCACAAACGCGCCACCATCCATCAGCGCGAGCTTTACACCGATACTCCCAGCTTCGCGCTAGCCTTGCGCGCCGCTCTCCGGCAGGCACCTAAACTGATTCTCGTCGGAGAAATGCGCGACCGCGAAACCATCGAGGTTGCCCTCGAAGCCGCTGAAACGGGCCATCTGGTCTATTCCACCCTCCATACCATCGACGCCTCGAAAACCATCGAGCGCATCGTCGGTGTCTTCCCCCTGGGCGATCAAAACGCCATCCGCACCCGCCTTTCAAAAACGTTTCGCTATATCGTCTCGCAGCGCTTGATTCCCCGCCGGGACGCAACGGGACGCGTCGCCGCATTCGAAATCCTGAAATCCACGCTCCGGACCCGCGAGTATGTTCAGAAGGGCGAAGCCGAGGGGAAATCCCTGCTGGACGCCATGCGCGACGGCTCTACCGAAGGCATGCAGTGCTTCGACGACGAGCTCGAGAAGCTCATCCGTTCCAATGTCGTGGACATCGATACCGGCCTTTCTTATGCCACGAATTCCGGAAATCTGCGGCTGCATCTTGCCGATCTGCTGGAATCGCAATCGGACATTCCGTCGGCGGGCGTCAAGATCGAACCACCCAAGAGTGAGCCGAAGGTCGCCAGTCACGCCCTCGACCCGGAGCTCGAGCTGCAGCCCTAGTATCCCGCGCCACTCCGCGTTGCGACGTGAGATCAACGTCTTCACGCAGGACGGTGGTAATCCGCCTCTATGTCTTTTTTGCTTCGGGAAGGGTGGTGGACGTGGGGGGGCTCGAACCCCCGGCCTCCTCGTTGCGAACGAGGCGCTCTCCCAACTGAGCTACACGCCCTTTGGCCAATTCATTCTAGCAAACGCGCCTGGACCCGCCAATTCTCTTGCGTGGCAATTTGTTTCCGGTCATTCACTCCCTCAGCCGCTTCCGCTTAAAATTTCAACTTCGCCTTCGCTCGCGCGACCAGTGCTTCGGCACGCGACGCATCCGCCACGCTGCCTTGCGCAAAATCCTTCGCGCCACCGCCTTTTCCTCCGAACTCCTTGATCGTCTCGCGCAGCAAAACGTTCATATCCCCGGAAAATCCTCTCGCCTGTGCGAACACCACGTGCCCGCTCGCGCGGCTTGCCAGCAGCGCAATCACGCCTGGTTCGGCGGTCATCTTCCCGGCCAGCAGCGCCAGATATGTCGGCGTAGCTTCCTCCAGTGCAGCGCAGATGACTCGCCCGGCTGAGCTCGCGGCGGCGGGATGCATGGCCAGCAGCGCGCGCGATTCGTGCTCCGCCAGCCTTTCCTCCATCCGTTTCGCGACGCCATGTTGTGCGCGCCGCTCCTCGATCATCTTTTCCACCGCTCCCGGCACCGCCGGAAACCCGCAACTCAGCAGCGACGCCGCCTGTGTCAGCGTCTCATAATCGCTCCGAGCCGCCGCCAGCGCCCGCCCGCCGCACACAAACTCCACCCGCCACGCATCCCGCCTTCGTTCCACTTTCCGGATCAAGAGGAGCCCCGCTTGTCCCGTCCGCGCCAGATGCGTCCCGCCGCACGGCTGCCGGTCCACTCCCTCGATTTCAATTGCCCGTAGCACGCCCTCCCGTTCCACTTTCTTCCGGATTCCCTCCTTCTCCAGCTCTTCTGCCGTGCCGAACCGCACGCTCACGACGCGATCCTCGAAAATAAGTTCGTTCGTCCGCCTCTCTGCCTCTTCGACGTGCCTCGTCACGATCGAAGGCGCATCCAGATCAATCGTGGACAACTCTCGTCCCAGGTGGAACGACACCGTATTAAAATGAAACAGCTCCAGAAATACCGCCGACAACAAATGCTGCCCCGTATGTTGCTGCATGTGGTCCCATCGCCGCGCCCAGTCAATCTCCCCATGGACGGCTCCCGCCGGCAGCGCCGCGGACGCGTAATGCACGACCGAGTGATCCTCCGCGTCGGCCACTTCCACCACCTCGACTCCGCCCAGCCTTCCCGTGTCGTGTGGCTGTCCGCCTGAAGTGGGGTAGAACGCCGTGCGATCCAGCTTCATCTTCCAGCGCCCGGCCTCCTGCTCGCAGGAAAGCACCTTCGCGTCGAATTCGCGCAGAAACGAGTCGTGGTAGTAAAGCCTTTCCGTCATGCGCTTCCCCCTCGTGAGAAATCGAGAATAGCACAGCCAATCCGCCCGCTGCCGCCTGCCGTCGCTCCCAGCCTCACAACCTTCGCATGACTCCATCCGCCCGCCGCAGAGTCTTCTCCCTGAAGATCTTTGACGAAGCTTTCACCGCCTCTTGACATTACCGATACACATGCCTGCCCCTTTGCTGTTACCTTCCTCTCCGCATTTCGTCGCGCCGGGGCGTCGGCGAACAATTCATAGCTTCCAAAAGGGAGGTAGTATGGCAAAGCTTCAGAAGTCCTCTCGGCCCATCCTGCTCGCCGTGGCTGCCCTTGGCTCTCTGGCCCTGCTTGCATCGCCCGCCCGCGCTCAGGAATCCGCGCCGGCTCCGGAATCTGCTCCATCCCAAGTCCTCGGCTGGCCCAGCCACGCCCACGATTCGCAACACACCTCCGTCTCTACCGTCGCCTCACAGCACCTCAACAGCATCCATTGGAGCACGCCCGTGGATTTGGACCCTGAGATCGAGGACGGCGAACTCCTGATTCACTACGGTTCGCCGTTGATTACTCCGGCGAACACGGTCATCGTCCCGGTAAAGACCGGCCCCAATAGTTTTCGCGTCGAAGCCCACAAGGGCTCCGATGGTTCCCTGCTCTGGACGCAGAACACCCAATATCAAGTGCCCTTTTCATTCTTCACTCCCAGCTTCAGCCCGGTTCTGCAAGGCAACAAACTTTATATTCCGGACACCGCCGGCACCGTACTCGTCCGCGAAAATCCCGACCAGCCCGACGGAGCCGTGACGCACCTCGTCTTCTACGGCCTCAAGAATCTAATCGAAGATCCTCAGCCCTATCATCAAAACGTGCAAATCAACACGCCCATCACCGCGGACTCTCAGGGCAACATCTATTTCAGGTTCATCGTCCTCGGCCCCACTCCGGTTCCCTTGCAGAGCGGCCTCGCTAGAATTTCCGCCGACGGTCAGGGCTCCTGGGTTTCGGCCACTGCCGCCAGCAACGACCCCAGCATCACCAAGGTCAACATGAATTGCGCACCGGCGTTGTCGCACGATGGACGCATTCTCTACATCGGTGTCGACAGCTTCGATTTTGGCTTTGGTTACCTGCTCGCCCTGGATAGCTCCACCCTCGCCACCCTCAACCAAGTCCGTCTCATCGATCCCTGGTCCGGCCTTGACGCCACCATCCCCGACGAAAGCAGCGCCACTCCCACCGTGGGCCCCGATGGCGACATTTATTACGGCGTCCTCGAGAATCCCTTCCCCTCCCACAACGATCGTGGCTGGCTCCTCCACTTCAACAGCTCCCTGACCCGCGAAAAAACTCCCGGCAGCTTCGGCTGGGACGACACCGCTTCCATCGTGGATGCCTCGCTCGTTCCCTCTTATCACGGCTCTTCTAAGTACCTCGTCATGACCAAATACAACAACTACGCCGAAGTCGGCACGGGCGACGGGGTCAACAAAGTCGCCGTCCTCGACCCCAACGCCACCGAATCCGATCCCATCATCCCTTCGACCCTCGTGATGAATGAAGTCCTCACCATCAAAGGTGTCACGCCCGATCCCGATTTCCCCAACCTCCCCGGAGCTGTCCGCGAGTGGTGCATCAACTCCGCCGCAGTGGACCCCGTCCACAAGGTTATCCTTGTGAACAGCGAGGACGGCTATCTCTACCGTTGGGATCTAAACACCAACACATTTACACAGCGCATCAAGCTATCTTCCGGCATTGGTGAGGCTTACACGCCGACTGAAATCGGTCCCGATGGCACCGCCTACGCCATTAACGACGCAATCCTGGACGCTGTTGGTCAGTAGCATGCCCTCCCACCGTCCGGCCTCCTACCCTATCAGGGGGCCGGCCCCCCTCCTCCGGATGTTTTCTCCTCGCTTTCGCCGCTCCGGTCATGCTATACTGGCGTCGTTGAATGCCCTCAGCCCAATGCAAGCGCTTTATTTTCAGAGCTATACGCCAATATTAAAATTGGCATAACCAACTTAGCCCCTTTTGCATCTAACTCTACGTATGAGCCAGAAGAAGATAAAAGGGCACGGACGCCTGGTTCCGACCCGCCCGACAGGGCTCGAGTACCAGGTTCACTACGGAATTGAGTTGAGTGGTGAGAAGCAGCAGCACGGCCGAGGCATGCGGCCGACTCGATGGGCTAAGTGTTCCCTGCGCCCTACCACTGCCCGCCAAATCCCCGACGGGACCTATTTCCTGCACGCGGAAGACGGCAGGGTCCATCAACTGAAGTCCGACGGCGGCACCTGGCAGTGCCTCACCGTAGCTGCCTGAAAATCAACCTCGCCCCACTTCAGCGCGCGTGCGTGCAGCTGCGTCTTTCATGTGTGGTAGGGCAAAACCCTCTCCGCCTTCACAAATTCCACCGTTTTACTGCCTCTAGCATCCTGCGCTACTTGACGGACCCAAACTCGATCCTTCCGCGGGACTCGTTCTTCGTCCCGGTAAGCCACCCTCCGGGATTTATTATCTGAAGGCTCACCTTGACACTCTACCGGAATCGCGCTAGCCTCGCCTAGAATGTCTACTAAAGAACGAAAACACCGCAGCAGCAGCCGCCGCCAGCGCATGCTCGAGTCGCTCGACCAGGACATCCGCGACCACATCGAACGCGAGACGCAGGTCAACATCGAGCGCGGCATGCCGCCGGAGGAAGCGCACTATGCGGCACTGCGCAAATTCGGCAACGTGAGGCGCGTGCGGGAAGAGACGCGGGAGGTGTGGAGTCTTGTTTGGCTCGAGCAGCTACAGCAAGATGTTCGCTACGGTCTTCGCACGCTGCGCAAGTCGCCTGGCTTCACCGCCGTGGCCATCCTTACACTCGCCCTCGGCATCGGCGCCAACACTGCCATCTTCTCCGTCGCTTACGCCGTCCTCTTCCGCCCGCTCCCGTACCCCCATTCGTCCCGGCTCGTGGACCTCGAGGAAGGCTTCAAGCTTCCTGGCGGCACGGCGACGGGGCCCCTTTCGATGGTGATGAGCCAAGTCGCGCCGGACCAGCACCAGATATTCGATGCTGCCGCTGCCTACCGTATCGAACGCCTGACCTTGACGGGGCAAAGCGCTCCGAACTATCTGTTGGGTACGAGCGTTTCCGGCGACTTCTTCTCCTTGCTGGGCATACAGCCGTTGTTCGGACGCCCGATTCTTCCCCAGGATTCGCAGCCGGGCCGCGAGCAAGTAGCCGTCCTTGGTTACACGGTTTGGCAGAACCTCTTTGGCGGCGACCCGGCCATCGTCGGCCGCAGGATCGTGCTGAACGGCAAACTCAATAAAGTGGTGGGCGTCATGCCCCCGCGCTTCGAATTTCCATCCGATGACTGGGGCGGAGATACTCTCCATGGCATCTGGATCGCGTCACAGCCCTTGCTGGAGAAACCAGCGGCCGGAGAGCCGCCCGCGGAGATGTACGTTGTCGCGCGGCTGAAGCCCGGCGTCACGCTGGCGGACGCTAACGCGCAGCTTCATACGCTGGCGATGAGGCTCGTCGCGGGACACGCATATGACAGCGAACATCTGGCGGATCTGCGTGCATCGAGTGTGGATTCGTCCATCGGCTTCCGGGCTCGGCCCGGGCTGCTGATCTTGCTGGGCGCCGTGGGATTCGTACTGCTGATCGCATGCGTCAATGTGAGCGCCCTGCTGCTGGCAAGGAGCTGGACGCGGCGCGGCGAAGTCGCCATCCGGGTCGCCCTGGGAGCATCCCGTTCGCGGCTCACCCGCCAGCTTCTCACCGAAAGCGTCCTGCTCTCGGCGGCGGGAGGGGCCGCTGGACTGCTTTTCTCCGTCTGGGGCATGCGCCTAATTCGCCTCATTGCCCCGCCGCGTACGCCGCGTATAGACCAGCTTGGTCTGGATGCAACAGTCTTGTGGTTCACCCTTGGCGTCTCGATTCTGGCTGGCATCTTGTTCGGCGTGTTTCCGGCCTTGCATCTCTCCGCACACCGAATGGGAGCGGCTCTCAATGGAAGCGGCCCGGGTTCACCCTCCGGCTCATCGGAGAGAAGGCCGCACCTCCTTCGTAACGCGCTCGTCATCGTGGAAGTGGCGCTTGCGGTAGTGCTTGTGATGGGCGGGGCGCTGATGGCTCGAAGCCTCGAAAAATTGGCGCACTTGAAGCTCGGGTTGCGCACCGACAACGTCCTCACAATGGGCGTGAACTTCAGCAAATCCGTCTGCCCGCCGGGCGACAAGCCCACGGATAGATGCCTTGCTGCCCTGAACGAAACTATTCGCCGCGTCGAGGCCGCTCCCGGCGTGGAAAGCGCCGCGATTTCGGAAGAACCGCCGCTCGATTCTGGCATCGTTTCAGGGTGGCATCTCCGCGTAAATGGGGGCCCGATCGTGTCGAGATCGTCGAACATCGGCGAATTCAAAATCTCGCCTGACTATTTTCGAACTATGGAGATTCGCCTCTTGGAGGGTCGCACCTTCGGTCCAGAGGATACCAGTAACGGTCCGCCGGTAGTGGTCATCAACAACTCGTTTGCTCAGCACTACCTTTCAGGAAATCCTCTAGGCCAGCACATTGGTTTTGCTCCGGATGCGGCACAGCAGCCCAAATGGATGGAGATTGTCGGCGTAGCCGAAAATAGCCGCGATCTCGACTTCTATTCAGAGCCCACGCCGTCCTGCTACATGCCATTCACCCAGGAACTTTTTGGTGCCACACTGCTCGTCCGCACCTCCGGTGATCCGATGTTCCTTCTGCCCGCCATCAAGCAGCGCGTTTGGTCCGTGGACAAGGACGCGCCGCTCACCCAAATCCGCACGATGAAGCAGGTCATTTCAGATGTCGAAGCCGAGCCGCATTTTCACATGGCCCTGCTCGGCTCGTTCGGCGCGCTGGGGCTCTTACTGGCGATGATCGGGACGTATGGTGTGATTTCTTATACAGTCGTCCAACGAACGCATGAAATCGGAGTGCGCATCGCGCTGGGCGCGGGTCCGCGCGATGTGCTGCGCCTGGTTCTCAAGGAAGGCATCCTGCTCGCAGGCGGTGGAATCGCAATCGGTGTCGCCAGCTCGCTTGCATTGACGAGCCTGATCCGCGGATTTCTCTTTGAGGTCACGCCGACCGATCCGCCGACGTTCGCGGGCGTCGCGATTTTGCTTCTGCTTGTCGCCTTGCTTGCCTGTTACGTCCCCGCCCGCCGCGCGATGCGCGTCGACCCGATGGTCGCGCTGCGATACGAGTAGTCCTTCGCAACAGCCACCGGCAAACCTCCCTTAGAACAGCCTGGTTTCCCGTACTCATCCCGAAACCACGCCACTTTGGCCCTCGAAGCCCCGCCTCCACTCACGGTACAATAACCCTATGCCCATCAAGCTCATCGCCATGGACATTGACGGCACGCTTCTCGGCAGCGATTCTCGCATCTCTCCCGAGAACGCCCAGACGGTCGCCGCAGCCGCAGCTCGGGGCATCGAAATCGTCCTCATCACCGGGCGCCGCTTCCACTCGGCCCGGCTCATCGCCGATGGCCTTCCCTGCGATCTCCACCTCATCGTCAACAATGGCTCGCTCATCAAATCCAAAGACGGCTTCACGCATCAGCGCCATTTGCTCGCGGTAGAAACTGCCCGCCGCGTCGTGGAAGCCACCAGCGAATTTCGCTCCTGCGCCGCCGTGGTCTTCGACCGCCCGCGCGAGAATCAGGTAATCCTCGAACAGGTTGATTTCGACGACCCGTTCCGCGGCGGATATTTCCGCCGCAGCCGCGAATACATTGCCCAGGTTTCACCGCTCACCGATTGCCTCAATGGCGAAGATCCCATCCAGGTGATGTTCGTCGGGGCCTGCGCGCCCATGCGCCGCGCCATGACCTTGCTCGAAAAGCAGCCCTTCGCTCACGAGTATTCACTCTCCCTCACCGAATATGGGTCACGCGAACTTTCCATCCTCGATGTCTTGAATCCCGGCGTTTCCAAAGGTGTCGCCCTCGCCGAATGGGCCCGCCGCCGCGGAATCGCCCGTGAGGACGTAATGGCCATCGGGGACAATTGGAACGATCGCGAAATGCTTGCCTTTGCCGGTTTGCCCGTCGTGATGGGCAATGCCGTCGAGGAGTTGAAATCCCTCGGCCATGCAGTTACGCTTTCCAATGACCAGAACGGCGTGGCCGAGGCCATTCGCGCCTACGCCCTGGACGCCGCCCCATGTTACGTGTTGCGCTCCATCTCGCCATCCTCGCGGCGGCATTGGCTGCTCCCGCCGCGCGCGCCGATTATGCCGTTCTCAAATCCGGCGTCCGACTGCACATCACCGGCTATGAGCTGCAGGGCGACCGCATTCGACTGACGATCCCCGGCGGCGTTATCGATGTGCCCGCCGCCGATGTCGCCTCGATTGAACCCGAGGACGTCTTCACACCCATTCCTCCCCCTCCGTCCGCGTCCGTGCCGGTACCATACCTCCAGTTGATTCATGCGGCCGCAGCAAAGCATGGCGTGGATGAGAATTTGATCTCCCGCATCATCGCCGAAGAATCGAATTTCAATCCCCGCGCCGTCTCGCGCAAGCAGGCTCTCGGGCTCATGCAGTTGCTTCCCGAAACCGCTGCACATTATTCCGTCGCCAACGTCTTCGATCCCGCGCAGAATATTGACGCCGGAACGCACTACTTGAAGGACCTTCTCGAGCGCTATCGCGGAAACATGAGCCTGGCCCTCGCCGCTTATAATGCCGGTCCGGAATCGGTCGCACGCTACGGCGGTATTCCTCCCTTCTCCGAAACGCAAACCTACGTGCGCCGCATCACCGCCAGCCTCGCGCATGTGAAACTCATCCCACCGAAAGACTGAGCCATATACAATCCGGCCATCTCCCGCACGAGCCCCGATGGCGCAACGGGGAAATGTGCGCCGCCTCATACTGTTTCGCACCACCTGCCTCCAACGCCAGAAGGCTGCGCGTTCGTTTTGATAGAGTAGAAGTTGGGAGCGATTCATCGGTCGTGACATTGTTCCGCCGCAAACCGGCAAAACCCGCTCGTCCGGACGCAGAGCCCAAAGGGGGGGATGGAAAGCAGCCCGCCGCTTCCCATCGCGTCGCCATGGACCTCGCGCGCGTCGAAGCATTGGCATGCATGCTCGCGTCCAGCCGTGCTTCCAATGCTGTTGAAGTCGCCGACCTGCTTGCGGGGATGTACATCTACGAGTGGGACCGTCTTTCCAGGTATTGGGACGACCCAGAGGAAGTCGAAGCCTACCTGCGGCAGATTTGCCGCATCAGCCCCCAGCGCTGGCATTATTGGATTCAGTTCTACGACCGGAAGCGCTACACCTCCGAGCCGCAGCCCAAATGGCGTCCCGGACGCAAAATAGAAAAGCCCGACCCGGAGGATAAGCTACTCCCGCGTACTACCGAGGTCGAAGATCTGTTGAGGCGAGCAGAGGTAATCACACCCTTCCGCGACAATCTCGACGGCAAGCCAATTCCTATTCTCACCAGCGAATCCGTTCTGCTCGCCATCGCGCTCAACCAAGAATCGGAAATCGCGCGGAAGCTCAAAGAGACGGGCCTCGACCTCGCCAGCCTCGAGCAGGCCGCACGCGACCGCCGTCGCGCGCCGCAGAAGTGGCGGGATGATTCCGAATCGAAAGGCGGCGCGAATCGTTAAATGATCAGCTTGAACCGCGGCCAAAGCGCTGCGAGGGGCTCGCGCGGCTTCCGGCAAACGTACACAGGCAGCGACTGCTCCACAGTCATGGCCAGCGGATTCCGGATCGTGTCGGCTTGCTGGACATCCTCGAAGTAGTTCTTGAACTCACCGGATTGCTCGCCGAACAGGATCACGCAGCCGCCTGAATAATTCCGAGGACCCCAATCGTAATAGCTATTGTGCCCGCTGATCGCTTTCGGCAATCCCAGGGCCGGTCCGTAATAATCGATCGCGCCCGCTTCGCCGTAGTTCCCGGCCAGAATCGCGCAATCCGCTTGCTCCGGTCTTGGCAGCCCGCGGTAAACGCCCGCTACCGTCACGGCAATGTTCTTCCACCCGAACATGTCGGCATAAAGCTGCGGCAGAGAGGCGGTGGCGTCGCGCTCCGTCTTCGCGTAAGAAGCGATGGGAATGATCTGCGAGTACCGCAGAAAAGCATTCACGGGAAGAACTGGAACGCCGAACGGAACCATCGCGATCCCAGCGAGAATCAACAGCGCCGGAAATGCGAACCGGATCATGCGGCGCCTTGGAACGGCGGCGAATGTCTCGAACGCCACGCCGCCCGCGGCCATCAGAATCGGGTATGCAGGAAGCGGGTAATAGGATTTCCCATTGAGGGCCATGAAGATGGTGATGACGATCAAAAACGTCCAACCGAGAAAACGATACGGCTTCCCTTTCCTCGCAAAGAGAAGCCAGCCGAGGCCCGCAACCCAAAGCGGCAGCGCGAGCGGGTTCATGAACAACACCTGGTCGCCCAAAAAGTGCAGCGGACCGATGCGCAGATTCTTGAATTGCTGCGCGTTGCGCACGACTTCGACTTGCGGCCACCCATGCCGCGATTCCCAGATCAGGTTGGGCAGGAAGATCGCAAGGGCGACGAGGCCGCCGATCCAAACCCACTTCGAGCGGAACAAGCGCCACTCGCCGGAAAGAATCAGCCCCACGACCAGCGCGAAACCAAAGACCAGCATCGAGTGTTTGTTCTCCAGGCCGATTCCTGCGACTACGCCAAACGCAAGCCAGAGCCGCGGCGATGCGCCCTTTGCAATGCGCAGCGACAACCATGCGCAGGCCAGCCAGAAAAGCGGCTCGAACGCGTTCATGGAGAGGAAGCTGTCGAACGCAAGATATGCAGGCGCAAAGAGAATCCCAATGCAACCAAGGAATTGAGCGAACCGGTTGCCGCCGAGCTCGCACGCCAGAAACCCCGTGAGAGCGACGACAGCCGCACCAGCAAGCACCGGAAGCAGCCGAATGGAAACGATGGAATTGCCCAGGAGATGGCGAGCGAACCAAGCGGCGAGGGCTACGAGCGGTGGCTGGTCCACGTAGCCCCAGGCGAGATGCTCGCCGCAAGCCATGTAATACAGCTCGTCGCGGAAGAAGCCGTAGCGAGTAATCCCGGCGAATTGCAGGAGCAGCTTCAAGAGCGCCATGCCGCCCAGCAGAGCAGCCGTGCCGGCCGCAGTTTCCCGCGCGCGATTGCGTCCTAGCGGAACGGCCGCTGCCCCCGCGAGAGCCGGCTCACTCATTGCGGTGGATCACCATAAAACTTCCGAAGAATTGGTTCATGGCGAGTGAAGGCGCCGTTGCTGGTCCGACGGCGATCCTATGCGCCCCAGCGATTTCACTGGGAATCGGACGCCTAAGACTAGAGGATCTTTGCCGACGTAATGCGATCGAGATTCGGAAAGCTCTTATCGAGATATGCCTTTCCTTGGGACGAAATGGCGCCCTGATCGGGGCGTTCGCCGTAGCCGCTGTAAAGCTTCTGGACGATGTCCATGCCCTTGGTGACCTGGCCGAAGGGTGAAAATCCCTGGCCGTCGAGGAAGCCGTTGTTGCCGAAATTAATGAAGAGCTGGGTGGTGCGCGTGTTCGGCCCGGCAGTGGCAAAGGTGATCGTGCCGGGCTTGTTGCTCTGCGTAACGGGATCGTCCGGGAAGTTGGCGCTTCTCCAAACGCTGCTGACCTTGGGGTCTGCGCTCAGGCCGAATTGAACGATGAAATTCGGGACGATGCGGAAGAACGCCGCGTCGTCGAAGAAATTGTGTTTCACGAGATTGTAAAAGCGATCGGCGCCGAGTGGAGCCCAGGCGCGCGTGACCTTGACGGTAAAGGTCCCCTTCGTGGTCGTGAACTCGACATCGAAACTGTCCGGCGATTTTTCATTCAAAGTGGCGGGCTTCAAGAGGGCTGGATCCATGGTCATCAAAAGTGTCCTTGGCGGTTATCAAACCGCGGCCAAAATGAGAATCGAGCGATAGCGTACTGTTAGTCTGAGCGGGCCTCCGACTGCCGAAGCTCCGCGGAAAAATCTGGCCACCGTGCTACTGCTGAGGAGTAGAAGTGGCCGGCTTGGGTTTGGCGGCGCTGCTCGCGGTTGCTTGCTTGTGCGCCGGAGCAGCAGGCGTCTCGGCCGGCGAAATGACCGTGGCCGACTTGATGCTGTCGAGCTTCGGAAAGTTCTTGTCGAGATAGGCTTTGCCGGCCTGGTTGACACGCTCCTGGCTGGGACCCGTTCCGCCAAGGTCCGCGATCTCGCCATACCCGCTGTAAAGTTGCTGCACGACGTCCATGCCGGACGTGATCTGTCCAAAGGCAGCGAAGCCCATGCCGTCGAGTTGGCTGCTGTTGTCGGCCAGATTGATAAACACCTGGGTGGTGCGGGTGTTGGGTCCGCCCATCGCATAGGTGATGAAACCCTGCTTGTTGGATTGCTTCACGGGATCGTCTTTGATTGGGGCATGGTCCCATGCCGCATTGATTTTCGGATCGGGACTCAGGCCGAACTGGACGATAAAGCCCGTGACGTAACGATAAAAGCTGACGTCCGTGAAATATCCGTGCTTCACGAGATTGTAGAACCGGTCGGCGCCGTTGGGAGCCCACGCGCGCGTAACGGTGACGACGAAATCGCCCTTAGTGGTCGCGAACTTGACCTCGTAGACTGCGGGGGCTATTGCGTGGAGGGTGGCGGGGTGAAGCAAAGCGGGATCGGTCCCCGTGGGTGCGGCGGCGTGATGTGCAGGAGTAGCGGGCTTCGCGGGCGTTGCTTGCGTCTTGGCCGAGATCGCGCAAGGCGCAAGACACGCGGCAAAACAGAGTATCAGCAAAGATGCAAAACGATTCACGGCTTACCTCCCATTTTCTGCGCGGTGGTTTGCGCCGCTTGCAAGACGCGCAGCGTATTGCCACCGAGAATTTTCTGGATGTCGTCTTCGGAATAGCCCTTCTTCAGCAAGGCATCGGTGATTTGCGGCAAGTGCGAGACGTCGTCCATGCCGTAAGGCATGTTCGCACCGTCGAAATCGGAGCCGAGGCCAACGTGGTCGGCGCCGACGAGCTTCACGGCGTGGTCAATGTGATCGATGATGAGGGTCCAATCCACTCGGGGCAGCTTACCCTGCGCGACGTATTCACGGAGGACTTTTTCGCCTTCCACAGTCGAGCAAGCTTCGTCATTTTCAGCGCAGCGCTTCTTCGTCTCCGCTTCGATTTCCTTGTCCAATTCGGGGTTGGCGTTTTCCGCGTCGCGGAACTGCTGGCTGATGAAACCAACGTGGTAATTGATTTGAATGACGCCGCCCTTGGCGGCGAGGGCCTTGATCATGTCGTCAGTCATGTCGCGCGGCGCGTTGCATAGCGCGCGGCAGGAGGAATGCGAAGCGATGAGGGGCGCCTGGCTGACATCGAGCGCATCGTAGAAAGTCTTGTCCGCGACGTGCGAAATATCCACCATCATGCCGGCGCGGTTCATTTCGCGGACCACCTGCTTGCCAAAATCAGTAAGTCCGTTATGCACAGGCTTGTCGGTGGAGGAATCGGCCCAGTCGGTATTGATGAAATGCGTGAGCGTCATGTAGCGGACGCCAAGGCCGGCGAAATTGTCGATGTTGGCGAGGTCGTCGTTGATCATGTGACCGCCTTCAATGCCCATCAGTACGGCGATCTTTCCCTCCGCGTGGGCATGGCGAACCTCGTCGGCTGTAGTGGCCAGGGCGAGGTCCTTCGGATGCGTGGCAACCATCTGACGCACGGCGTTGATCTGGTCCAATGCTCGCTGAACGGCTTCGGGACCCGTGACCGTGCCAGGGATCCAGATGGAGAAGAAGATGCCGCCCAAGCCGCCTTCTCGCATACGCGGAATATCCACGTGGCCGTCGGAATGGCGCACTCCGATATCGAATTTCAGGTCAAGGAGACGCTGAGTCGTGTCGTCGTGCGTGTCAATAACGAGCGAGCGGAAATGAAGAGCGCGGGCCCTGGGTGAAATATCGGATGGACCGGACGACGTGATTGCGGCCAAAGGCAGCAACGCCGCGAATGTGAAACAGAGCAAGAACAGGAACATACGGGTCATACGTCTCCTCAGTGGAACCAAAGATTCTGCTACAGGTCCCGGGAAAAACAAACAGGAGAATCCGTCAAGATTCATTGGGTTATGCGCTAGAAACGTCATCCCAAACGTCACTCGAGTTTACGTGACAAGAAGACAACCCACGCCTCAGGGATGGAATCATTCGCGGCCGCGGAACCAGGACTTGATGGCGTGGCGGAGGACCTGGCCGTTGACGGCGGCAAGCGATTCGGTGAGTGGAATGTTCTTGGGGCAGACCTTCACGCAATTCTGCGCGTTGTCGCAATCCTCGATGCCCCCGGGCCCCATCAGAGCTTCGAGGCGCTCAGCTGCGTGCATGGCGCCTGTGGGATGCATGTTGAATAGACGCACCTGGCTGACAATGGCGGCACCGACAAAGTGGGAGTGCTCGTTGACCTTGGGGCAAATCTCAAGACAATTACCGCACGTGATGCAGCGAGCCAGCGGGTAGCCAACCTCCTGCGTGGCGGGCGCCATGCGCGGCCCTTCGCCAAGGTCGTAGGTGCCGTCGATAGGAATCCAGCACTTGGTGCGCTTCAAGCTTTCGAACAGCGAAGACCGGTCGACTTGCAGATCGCGGACCAGCGGGAATTTCGTGAGCGGCTCGAGACGGATGGGCTTTTCCAAATCGTCCACCAGCGCGGAACAGGCCTGGCGCGGGTGGCCGTTGATGATCATGGCGCAGGCGCCGCAGACCTCCTCGAGGCAATTCGCTTCGTAGCTGACGGGCGTGGTTTCGCGGCCGTCGTGTGTGAATGGTTTTTCGGCGATGTCCCGCAGGCACGTGATGACGTTCATGTGGGGGCGGTAGCGGAGCTCGAATTCCTCCCAGCGGACGGATTCGTCCGGGCGCTGCCGGCGTTTGATGCGAACGAGAAATGTCTTGTCGGGCATTGTGCCTCGTTCAACCGAAATCTAAAACCGGGCGGCTCTCAAAGCCGCCCCTACAAAAGCAAAGACAAACGCGCGCTAACTCGCCGCAGAGTATTTGCGCTCGCGCGGCGGAAGCAAAGAAATGTCCACCGGCTCGAATTCGAGCTGAATCTTACCCTCGTTGTAACTCGCCTTGGTCGTCTTGAGCCAGTTGGCGTCGTCGCGTTCCGGAAACTCGGGCTTGTAATGCGCGCCGCGGGTCTCGTTGCGCTCGAGAGCGCCCATCGTAATCACGCGGGCGAGAACGAGCATGTTGCCCAGCTCGCGAACAAAATTGAGAGTCTGGTTGGACCATTGCGTGCGGTCCACCATATTAATTTTCTTGAAGCGCTCGCTAAGTTCGTCGAGCTTTGCGAGCGTCTTCTGCAGATTGGCGTTGTAGCGGATGACGGTGACATTCTCCGTCATCACCTCACCCATCTCACGCCAGATGACGAGCGGATTCTCAGTGCCCCGCTGCTGATTGAGCACGGCGTCGTTGATGTCTTGTTGCCGGACGCGCTCGCGTTCGTACACAGCCTGAGTTGTGCTCTCACAGCCCTTCTCGAGGTTGCGGGCATAGCGAACGGCGGCAGGGCCGGCCAGCATGCCGCCGTAGATGCAGGAGACGAGCGAATTCGCGCCGAGGCGGTTGGCGCCGTGGTACTGGTATTCGCACTCGCCGGCGGCAAAGATGCCGGGGACATTGGTGGCCTGCGTTTCGTTGTCGACCCACAGGCCGCCCATCGTGTAATGCATCGCCGGAAACACTTTCATTGGCTCTTTGCGCGGGTCCACGCCGACGAATTTTTCGTAGATTTCAAGGATGCCTTCGAGCTTGCGGTCAAGAACGTCGCGCGGAATGTGCGAGACGTCGAGATAGACGGCGGGATCGGCGCCGGCGAGGCCCATTTTCTGTTCGAATACGACTTTGTGAATGGCGCGGGTGGCGACGTCGCGCGGGACCAGATTGCCGTATTTCGGGTACCACTCCTCAAGGAAATAGAAGCGCTCGGATTCAGG
The DNA here is from genome assembly GCA_963788255.1 of uncultured Acidobacteriota bacterium. Lineage (GTDB taxonomy): Bacteria > Acidobacteriota > Terriglobia > Acidiferrales > UBA7541 > Palsa-295. Next base: position 83,946 of record CAWBGC010000019.1, on the reverse strand, counting down.
AATGTCCTTGCCGCGGCGATTGTCGCCGGGCTGCTTGGGGACCCAGACGCGGCCGCCTTCGCCGCGCGCGGACTCGCTCATCAGGCGGCACTTGTCTTCGCCGGGAATCGCGGTGGGGTGCACCTGAATGAACTCACCATTGGCGTAATAGACGCCTTGTTGAAAGAGCGCAGATTGCGCCGAGCCGGTGCAGACGACGGAATTGGTGGAGTGGCCAAAGATCGCGCCGATGCCGCCGGTGCAGAAAATTATGGCATCGGCAGGAAAGGTGCGAATTTCCATCTTGGTGAGATTCATGGCGCAGATGCCACGGGCGACGCGGGAATCGTCGAGCACGGCGGAAAGAAACGTCCAGCCCTCGTATTTGTGGACTTTGTCCTCGGATTCGAAGCGGCGGACCTGTTCATCGAGCGCGTAGAGAAGCTGCTGGCCGGTGGTGGCGCCGGCAAAAGCAGTGCGATGGTAAAGCGTGCCGCCGAACCGGCGGAAATCGAGCAGACCTTCGGGCGTGCGATTGAACATTACGCCCATGCGGTCGAGAAGATCGATGATGGCGGGCGCGGCCTCGCACATGCCTTTGACGAGCGATTGATTGGCAAGGAAGTCGCCGCCGTAGATCGTGTCGTCGAAATGCTTCCAGGTGGAGTCGCCCTCGCCCTTCAAGTTCTTCGCCGCGTTGATGCCGCCCTGCGCGCAAACAGAGTGAGAGCGTTTGACGGGCACAATGGAAAATAGATCAACGGGAACACCGGACTCCGCGACGCGGATCGCCCCCATCAGGCCGGCCAGGCCGCCACCGACGAGGATGATTTTGGGATTTCTCATGCAGCGTGTCTCATGAGACGTAAGTGTGAAATGGAGTCCAGTTGAAATGAAGGCCCGCAATGATAGCCAGGCCGATGATCGAGAAAGTGACGGCGATTGCTGCGCCGAACCAGGCCGCCAAACGCTGCGAACGAGGCGTGACGGCAATGCCCCACTTGCAGCAGAAATTCCAAAGGCCGTTGCCGAGATGGAAGGATGCGCAGAGGATGCCGACAACGTAGAACGCAGCGATCCGCGGATCGGACATCGTGCGCGAGACATCGGCGTAGGTGCTCATGCCGTGGGTGACGAAGCGCTCAGTCCAGACGTGCCAACCGATGAAAATGAAGGCGACGATGCCGGTCCAGCGCTGCAGGACGTACATCCAGTTGGCCATCCACGGGTGGCCGAGCGCGTTGGATTTGCCCTTCCACCAGATCCAGAGACCGTAGAAACCGTGGTAAAGAATCGGCGCCCAGATGAAGAGAAATTCGACGGGCACGCGCCAAGGGATGGTTTCGAGCTTCGCAGCAATCCAGTTGAATTTATCCGGGCTGACGAGGGCGTAGCTGTTCTCGAAGAAATGCTCGGCCAGGAAAGCGCCGATAGGTATTACTCCGCTAAGGGAATGCAGCTTATCGAGGATGTAGCTCGTTTTGGAATCAGCCGCTGCGGCCGGCATGCACACTCCGGGAGAAATTCACTGTTCCGTATGAATCTTCAGTATAGGCAGCAAGCGGAGAGTTTGCAAGGCGATGCATCCCGGCAAGCCATTGCGAAACAGTCTGGAAGCTGAAAAAGTGAACATACAAAAATCGCGCTGCGGCGAGGAGTCAGCCCCTGGTTTCGGTTCTCAGGAGGATTTCGAGATCATCGGGATGGATGGCGCAGACGAGAGCTTCTTCCCGTTCGATATGGCCGTGCAGGACGAGCTTCACGAGCGATTCCTCCAGGGTGAAGGAGCCCTTTTTCTTGGTCATCGTGATTTCCTGATGCAGGTGTTGCAGTGTATTGCGGCGAATGTGCTGGCGGGCGCCATAACCGACCATGAGCAGTTCGGCAGCCGGCATGCGGCCGCCCGTCTTTCCGGGAAGCAGGATCTGCGTGAGGACAGCGGAGAGGGCCATGGCGAGTTCTTGCCGGATAGTGTTCTGGCGTTCGAGGGGAAACGAATCGGAAACACGCGAAACGGTGGAAGAAACGTCGACGGTGTGAAGCGTGGAGAACACGAGATGGCCGGTTTCAGCAGCGGCGACAGCGATGCGCATCGTTTCCGCGTCACGCATTTCGCCGACGACCAGAATGTCGGGCGCCTGGCGGAGCGCGGCGCGCAGGGCCGTGGGGAAATCCGGCGCGTCAGTGCCGATTTCGACCTGCTCGACGACGCTGCGAATGTGCGAATGCTCGTACTCGATGGGGTCTTCGATGGTCACGATGTGGCGGGCTTCGCGGCGATTGATTTCGTGAATCAAGGCGGCAAGAGTAGTGGATTTCCCGGAGCCGGCCGGCCCGCCGATGAGGACCAGCCCGCGCGGCAAATGCGCGAGTGACTCGACCGAGGGCGGAAGATGGAGATCGCCGAGCAGGGGCACGCGGGTTGGCAAAGCGCGAATCGCTGCGGCGGCACGTCCGCGCTCGCGATGCAGATTAATACGGAAGCGGCCCAAGCTGGCGATGCGGTAGGAAGAATCGGCGATCTGTGTTTGGCGATAGAGATCCAGTGCGTGGGGTGTGAGCGCCGGCACAACGGCCGCCTCGATTTCCGGCCCGTTAAGAGGATTGGCCTCAATGCTGCGCACGGAACCATCGAACAGAATGCACACCGGAGCGCCAGGGACGAGGAGCAGGTCGCTTCCTCTCTGCGCGACCAGCGTCTGGAGCCAATGATCCAGGAGAGCTGTGGCGGAGGATCGCGTCCGGAGGGCCTCGGGACGCTCGTTCAACTCGCGTGCAATGCGATCGAGATCGGGCGATTCGTTCATAGAGAGGCCTGCGTCGACGCGTTAGGCGCTGAGGGCGCGCTGGATATCGGATTCCGGGAGAGCGCCTTCGCGGACTACAGTCCAATCATTGCCGCTAATGCGAACGATGGTGGAAGCAAGTACTCCGCCCGTGTCTCCGGAGTCGAGGATTAAGGAAAGGCGATCGCCGAGCTGTTTGACGATTTGCTGCGCGTTCGTGCAAGAAGGAAACCCAGAGAGATTGGCGCTGGTACCGGTGATCGGGCCGCCGACAGCTTCGATGAGAGCAGTGGTAATCCGTGAATCGGGCCAGCGAATCGCGACGCGTCCGGTATTTCCCGTCACTTTGAGTGGCAGGCGATGAGTCGCTTCAACAACGATGGTCAGTGCACCGGGCCAGAGTTTGTGGGCCAGTTGGAGGAACGCATCTGGCACGTCGCGAGCCAGAGTGACAGCCTGCTCGATGGAATTGACCAAGATGGGAAGCGCCTTCGTCTCGGCGCGGCCTTTTATCTGGAACACTCGCTCGATGGCGGAGAGATTGAACGGATCGGTGGAAAGGCCGTAGAAGGTATCGGTAGGGACCGCCACGACGCGACCCCGCTTGATGAAACTCGCGGCGTAGTCGATTACGTGGCGCTCCGGTGCGTCGGATGAAATCTTAAGGACTTCGACAGGCAAATGGTCGCTCTCGGCGGGTTGCGCCGTGGTAAGAGGGCAAACTACCACAGGGCAAGGGGCGGGGCAAGAGGGACCCCGTTGGTGAGACGTTCTGACGGCAGGTTGTAGGCTGGGGAGGCGTTTGTTACGCTTGGAAGATGGCAGAATCGCCACAATTCGACGCAACGGTTCGAGCAGGCCATCGCCGGAGCCGGGGGGAGGACACGTCCTCGGACTTGATTACCAGTCGGGAGAACCGTTGGCTGAAAATGTTCCGCGCGGCGCTTCGTGGGACAGGCCCTGATGAAGGCGAGCCAATCGGGGTCGAGGGGCCACGGCTCGTGGAAGAGGCTCTACGATCGTGTGTCGAGATTGAGGCTTTGCTTGTTAGCGAGACGGGGGAAGGTGCGCTCACTCAGATTTTGGACTTGGCAAAGAAAAGCGAAACGGGGATTCCACGAGCGCGCATCTTGAGAACGACTGACAAACTGTTTTCCAGCGTGGCAGGGACCGAAGCACCGCAGGGAGTTGCGGCGTTGTTGCGCCAGCCTGTATGGGGATTCGATGATGTCCTGCGTGGGGCGGCGGCGCGCGAGGGCGCCAGGCGGAGGGATTCTCCGCTTGTCGTTGTGCTGGCAGGCGTTCAGGACCCGGGAAACGTGGGGACGATTGTGCGGTCGGCGGAGGCGTTTGGCGGGACCGGAGTGGTTGCGACGCGAGGGACCGCGGACCCATGGTCGCCCAAGGCGCTGCGGGCCTCTGCAGGATCGGGCCTGCGGATGCCAGTGTTGCGCGGAATGGCGATTCCGGTGCTCCTGGCGCAGTTTCGCATCGGTCAACTGAGGATCTATGCGGCGAGCGCTCATGCTATGCCGAACCAGCCGGAGTCATCTGGGCCCACGGCCGACTTGCGAGAGCCTTCGGCCATCTTCGTAGGAAATGAGGGAGCGGGGTTGCCGCCAGAAGTCGAGCGCGCGGCGGACGCGAGGATTTCAATACCGATGACCGACTCGGTCGAGTCGCTGAACGCAGGGGTGGCTGCCTCGTTGGTCTTATACGAAGCGGCCCGGCAAAGGAAAGGCGTCTGATGGGACTGTTTCGAGCGATCGAGCCCGACGAACAATCGGTGGCCGGAAGGCCGCTGGCGGACCGAATGCGTCCGCAAACGCTCGACGAATTCATTGGGCAGGAGGAGCTCCTCGGCCCCGGCAAGCCGCTCCGAACGCAGATCGAGCGGGACGATTTAAGCTCGATGCTCTTCTGGGGTCCGCCCGGGTGCGGAAAGACAACTCTGGCCAGGATTATCGCGAAACGTACACGTTCGGAGTTCGTTCCCTTCAGCGCGGTGCTCTCCGGAATCAAGGAAATCAAAGACGTGATGGCGAAAGCGGAGGGGGTCCGAAGATATGGGCGGCGCACGATCGTGTTTGTGGATGAAGTCCACCGTTTCAACCGCGCCCAGCAGGACGCATTTCTGCCGCACGTCGAAGCCGGAAACATTCTGTTGATTGGGGCGACCACGGAGAACCCTTCGTTTGAGGTAATCGCGCCGCTGCTCTCCCGAATGAAGGTCTACGTCTTACGTGCGCTCGATAAGGAACAGATCGTCACATTGCTTCGGCGCGCCATCGAGGATGAGGACCGGGGACTTGGCAAGGAGCGCGTCGAAGCAAGCGAGGAGATCCTCGACCGAATTGCCGTGCTTGCCAACGGCGACGCGCGCGCCGCCTACAACACCTTGGAAGCGCTTGTGCTCGGGACCGAGCCGGACCAGAAGGGACAGCGGGTTTTGTCCAAAGCCCGCCTGGAAGACGTGCTCCAGAAGAAGCTATTGCTCTACGACAAGTCCGGTGAGGAACACTACAATCTCATTTCGGCTCTGCATAAATCAGTGCGAAATTCGGATCCCGATGCGGCGCTCTATTGGCTGGCCCGTATGATTGAATCCGGTGAGGATCCGCTTTACCTGGCACGGCGGATGGTGCGCATGGCGAGCGAGGACATCGGGCTCGCCGAACCGGGAGCATTGGCGGTAACCCTCGCGGCGAAGGAGGCGTTCGAGTTCCTCGGTCCGCCGGAGGGACATTTGGCCCTTGCGCAAGCCGCCGTTTATCTATCTCTCGCTCCGAAGTCGAATGCCTTGTATACCGGGTACGGTGCCGTGCATCAGGATCTGCAGCGAACCATCGCGGAGCCCGTCCCGCTGCATCTAAGGAATGCTGTTACAGGATTGATGAGCAACCTTGGATATGGCAAGGGATATCAGTATGCCCACGACGCCGAGGAAAAAGTGACGGACATGACCTGCTTGCCGGAAAGTCTGCAAGGGCGCCTCTATTACAGACCAACCGATCAAGGATTCGAAGCGCGAATCCGGCAGAGGTTGGAAGAAATCCGGCGCATACAGAAGAAGAAGGCATGAGACACGCGAGGGCAGCTCAAACATCGCGAAGGAGAAGTGTGAGCATAGTGAAACTGCGACCCTCGTTGCCAAGTGCATCCCACGCATGGCCGCGACGGCTCCTCGGATTGCTGGCCGCCGCGTTTGTAGTTGCCACACTCGCACCAGTCTTGCTACTCGCTCAACTGAAACCCACCGCATTGATTGATGCAGATTGCTCGGCGTTTGCCGTCGGGCAGGACAACCGGATCGTCTATGCAGTCCCGCGGATCAAACGGATAAAGAAGGTTCTCAGCGAGCGGGATGAAATCTGGATTGCGGATCTAAACGGACATACGAAGAGAATTGTCGACGTCGACAAATTCATGCCGGTCGATCACCCGTCCACATACGTCGTCAATTCGCTCGCTTGGTCGCCGGACGGCAAACACATCGTCATGAACATGAGGACGATGCAGCCAGAATCTCTCAAGGAGGACGATGACGAATCGCCCAATACTGCCGGGCCGCCGGGCGGAGGCAAAGCCATTGCGCTGCTCGACGACAACGGGCAGGAGATCAAAGTTACCGGCTCAAAGACACGGTTCATCGAGAACGGCTCGAACGGCACATGGCTTTCAGACGGCGTGGACGTTGTGTACCTGACCGGTGGCGGTCCCTATCAGATTGTGCGTGTGAATCCCGCCGAAGGGAAAACGGAGACGCTCTTCGCGGGACATTCCTTTGATTCCGTTCTGTGGGACGAACGCAGGAACCAGGCATTCGCCGTCGGATCCAACCTCAGCGTGCTGGGGAAAACGGTCATCGTGCAGCTCGATCTACTCCATGAAACGGTGCGAGAAATCACGCGTCTTAACGATTACAGGGGAGAGTTGAGCATCTCTCCTTCCGGAAGGAAGGTCGGATTCTTCGCGGATGGGGACACCATTCAGGTAGTCGACCTCGCAAATCCTCAAAAGCCGCTTCGGGCACAAGCCGGGTACGGCCGGTTCGAATGGAGCCATGACGAGCGACGCGTGTTATTGAAACGAGGGCCGGACGAAAAATCGAACGATCTTGTCTGGGTCGGGCTTCAGGACGATTCGTTTACACCGATCCTGCACGACCTTTCCTATCGTGATTTCCGGATCACGCCCGACGGTCAGTCGGTCATCGTATCGGAGCCGGGAAAGAGGATCTTAAAAATATTCCCGCTGGAGTGATGGGCGGGCTGTCCTGCGCCCAGCCAGGACGACTGCCGCCTTGGACAGAGGCTCCTGCTCTACACCAGGACGTATGCCTTTCTTCAGGAGTCTCGGCGCAAACGGAAACGCTTGATGTGTTCCTTCAGAATGCAGGAGTCCATCGTGACAAATAGGCCCGCTGCGCGAGCGCGTTCCGCGGCTTCCGGATGAATCACGCCTTCCTGCATCCAGACAGCGCGCGCGCCGACACGGATAGCTGACTCCACGATGTCGGGAACAAATTCAGAGCGGCGAAACACATTCACAATATCCACGCGCTCGGGAACATCCTCCAGCCGCGGGTAGCATTTCTCGCCCAGTACTTCGCTCTCGGAAGGGTTCACAGGAATAATGTGGTACCCAACTGATTTCAAATACTCGGAAACGCCGTGGCTCGGGCGGAAAGGGCGAGGGGAAAGTCCGACGACAGCGATGGTCCGGCTGGTCTCGAGAATCTGCGTGACGGGGTCTCCAACGATAGGCGCCGGGGGATGGCTGGGATCGGAGTCAGAACCTTCCACGGATTTCGTCATGGTTGACCTCATTGCGTGCCTTTTGAATGCGTTTCTGGTTTGTGTGCTGTTCTTCGCAAATGTAACTCCGCGAGCACACGGAGGAATTTCTCGTTCTCATCGTACTTCCCCACCGAAATCCGAATGGCATTCGGGAATCCCATCCAGCCTAGGGGACGGACGAACACACCCCGCTTCGTCAATTCCTCACACAGCGGTTCCGTATCATACCCGAATTCGGCAAAAATAAAATTGGCAAAGGAAGGCACGGTCTTGACTCCGAACTCCGAAAGCCCGCGCGTAAGCTGCGCGAGTCCAGCCCGATTCGATTCAATCGACCGCCGGACGTGCCGTGTATCGCCGAGTGCGGCGAGTGCAGCGGCCTGCGCGGCGCCCGAGGTATTGAATGGGCCGCGGATCTTGTTCATTTCCGCAAGAAGACTTGCGGGACCCAGGCCATACACGATGCGCAACCCAGCGAGACCATAGATTTTAGAGAAAGTCCGCAAGACCAGGAGATTCGCTCCGCTAGAGACGAGTTCGAGCGACCTCGAATAATCCGCCCGCTCGACATAATCGCAATACGCCTCATCGAGCACGACCAGCCCATGCGATGGAATGCTCCCCAGAAATGTATCCAATTCATCGGCGGTGAACATCGTGCCGGTTGGGTTGTTCGGATTCGCGAGGTAGATCAATTTCGCGTCGCGCGGCACGTCGCGCGCCATCGTCTCCAGATCGAAGCGGTATTCGCGGAGCGGAACTTGGACAAGTCGCGCGCCCGCGGCTCGAATGGCCATGTCGTAGAGCGGAAACGATCCCTCTGAGGTCACTCCCACATCGGTAGGCCGAAGCAAGAGGCGCGCGGCCAGGTCAATGATTTCCGTCGAGCCGTTGCCGAGCAGGATCTTTTCAGCCGGAATGACGTGGCGCCGCGCGAGCGCTTCGCGAAGACGCGATCCGTCCATGTCTGGATAGCGGTTCGCCTCGGCGAGTGCTCGTTTCGCAGCTTCAACGGCAAGCGGGGATGGCCCCAGCGGATTTTCATTCGAAGCGAGTCTTAATGTCCGAATGTTCAATTCCCGCTCGACCTCGTCGATTCATCTTTTGGAAGCGTGCGGCGCAATGTCCCGAATGCACGACGAAAGCTATTGGTAAATAGCAGTACCGTGCGTGAACGAGATTCAACCACTTTTCTTCGGTGCTTTTGTCGCTCCCGGCCTTGAACTGGCACTGGAGCGACGGCGCGGGCGGAACGCGGGCTTCTTGCCGCGAACCTGCCCCGTTGCGTCGACAGAACCCTTCAGCGGCGAGATCGTTCGCGCCAGTGTCGCAACTTCGGCTGGGGAAAGCGAACGATAATGCCCGGGGGCCAGCGAGGAAAGTTCGAGACTGCCGATGCGCATGCGCTTCATTTTGTCGACCGGGTGCCCCGATTGAAATAGCTTGTGGCGCAGAGCGTCGCGGCGTGCCTCGGATAGCGTCACCTCGTACCAGGGAGAATCCTTGCCGGTCAGCCGCGAAATCTGCGCGCCTGTTGCATGGCCAAGCTCGTCGATTTCAGCAAACGTCAACAGGGACTTCAGCTTCATGTAGTAGGTTTGGGGCAAGTGGTGCGACTGGAGAATCCGATTGGCGAGGTCGCCATCATTTGTAAGAAACACAAGCCCGGACGCGTGATATTCCAACCGCCCCACCGGATACACGCGTTCGGAGACGCCGTGGAGAAATTCTCTCAACGAGCGCCGGCCCTCGGGGTCGCTCATCGTAGAAACGACGCCGGGCGGCTTGTGCAGCAGCAAATAAACGCGTTCGGTTTCCGGCCGCAGGAGCTTGCCCGATACCTTGATGTGATCGCTGGAGGGATCGGCTTTCGTTCCCAGTTCGGTGACGACGCACCCATTGATGGTCACCAAGCCGGAGGTGATGAGTTCCTCCGCATGCCGGCGGGAAGCCACACCAGCGCGCGCGATGATTTTTTGCAATCGTTCCAGCATGAGAATCAGTGAGCGGGTCGTTCAGTTACTTCTGGGCTGAGCACTCCACGCACGCACCAGCTTAGCGAAAAACTCCCTGCGAGGCGAATCGAACGCCGTTCGGGCAGGCGCTGTGGAATGCAGTCCGTGCGCGCAGGTGTTAACCCGGCCGGGACAGGGCGAGCTGATTCATCGCGTCGTTGATCGCATACGTCGCAAGGAGAGAATCGCGAAGATCCGAATCGCTCACTCCAGAACGAGAGCGCATATGAACCTACCTGCCGTCATTCGCATTGAGGGAAACGCGCCGTCAACATTTTCATCCCCCGCCCTCGGATCCACTTGCTGAGGCAGCGCGGGCGGATGGCTCCGCGGTGGATTCGGCGGGCGATTCCGTGGACTCCGCTTCGGCCGACTGCTCGCCGGAGTTGTCCGCGCTGGCAGCTTCGACAGATTGTTCTCGCGCTTCCGCAATCGCCTCGGCATTCGCGGTCGACGCTTCGGAGGAGGTTTCCGGCTGACCTTCGGCTTCGCCCTCTGGTTCAACAGGCGCGATCCCTGCGTCGTCCCCGAGAGCAGCCTGCGCAAGTGCTTCGAATTCCTTCAGGCTGGGCAGCTCGTCGAGATCCGAGAGGCCGAAACGCATCAGGAATTGCTTGGAAGTCCTGTAAAGGATGGGCCGGCCGATCACGGGTTTGCGTCCAGCGGTTGTAACCAGCCTTTTTTCCAGCAGGGTCTTGATCACGCCGCCCACATTCACGCCTCGAATCTCATTGATCTCGGGCGCCGTGACCGGTTGCTTGTAGGCGATCACCGCCAGAGTTTCGAGAGCGGGCATCGTCAATCGCAACGGCGGCTGCAGCGATTTGATGAATCTCCGCACCACGTCGTGGTGCTGCGCCTTCGTGTAGAACTTCCAGCCGCCCGCCACCTTGCGAACCTCGATGCCGCGATCGTCGGTCTGGTAGGAGGCGACAAGCTGGTCGAGCGCGGCGCGTGCTTCGGGTTTTTCTATGCCGAGCGCCTTGGCGATTTGGTCTAGCGTTGCGGGTTCATCCGCTGCGTAAATAATTGCTTCCAGCGCGGCTTGGATCTCTTGGGGTGTCATCGTCAGAGGTATTGCTCCTCAATTTTAGCCATGGCGTCCGGCCCGGCAAACACGGCATCGAACATCTTGTGCTTTCGCAGTCCGATATCGCTGAAGAGTTCCGTTTGCACCAGCAGAACGGCCTGCATCCGCACCATTTCCAGCACCGCCAGAAGGGCCACGATCATCGCGTGGCGCGTCTCGCAAGTATCGAAAAACTCGATCAGCGAAACGGTGTCTTCGCTCCCGATCATTCGTTGGCGCAGGCGGTCCATCATTTGCGCGATAGTGACGGTATCGTGGCGCAGCTCGAATTTCGTAACTTCCCTCTTGCGTTCCAGGACTTGCTGAAACGTCTTGATCAGATCCACGAGCGAAACCACCAGCTCGCCCTGCACTTCTTCTCCCACGTAGAGGGAACGGTCCGGGTGCGACCACACGTGATCCTCAATCAACTGCTTCTGGTGGAGAAGCTGCGCGGCGTTCTTGAATTTCTCATGCTCGAGCAGCCGGTGGACCAGCTCGGCGCGCGGATCCTGTTGGTCCTCGGGTCCCGCCAGCGGATCGGGCGGCAGCAACATCTTCGACTTGATGTGGATCAGCGTCGCGGCCATGTAGATGAAGTCGCCCGAGACATCGATGTCCAGCTTTTCGAGCTGGTGCAGGTAGTCGAGATACTGCTCGGTGATTTTGGCGATTTGAATATTGTGGATATCCATCTCCTGCTTGCGGATCAAATCCAGCAGAAGATCGAGCGGGCCTTCGTACACCGGTAAATTGATTCGGTACGGACTAGCCATTCTCAGTTTCCTGTCGCCACCTTCCCTGCCCGGGTGGCAGAGGTGTTCGCCTGCGCCTTCCTTGCACCCTCCCACTGGAAGATGGCGTTGCGGACACGTTTCATCGTCCGCCGCGCCGCCTTCTGCGCCTGCTTCGAACCGGCGTCGAGAATATCCCAAACTCGCTTCGGATGCGCCTCAAATTCTTTCCGGCGTGCCTGAACAGGCTCGATCCACGTGACCAGGTTTTCCGCCATCAGCTTCTTGCAGTCCACACATCCGAGCGCCGCCGAACGGCAGTCGCGATCAACCTTGGCAATCGTCTCCGCCGCCGAAAACAACTTGTGATACGAAAACACGGGGCAGATTTCCGGCCGCCCGGGATCCGTTCGTCGCTGCCGCTGCGGGTCCGTCAGCATGTTCCGGACTTTGGCACGAATCTCGTCCGGCGGATCGGAGAGCCAAATGGCGTTGCCGTAGGATTTAGCCATGCGCCGGCCGTCGGTGCCGGGGAGGCGGGGAGTTTCAGTAGGCACGTAGGCGGGCTCGCGCAAAACTGAATCCACACGAAAGAATTTCGCATCCCGGCCCATTTTATCCAGGAAGTTTTGAGCGCCATCCTCCGCGGCGCGCCATTTGAATATCCAGGGATTCCTGGTAGCCGTTTCGATTCCCGAAACACCTATCTCTTGGAGAGCGGGCGGGAAGGGCCCGATCTTGAGCACCACATCTTTCAAGGCGTGTTCATTCCTTTTCTCGAACAACTCCCTCTTTACCTGAAATCCGAAATGAGTGTTGAACTTGCGGACGACTTCGCGTGTCAACTCGACATGCGGCGCCTGGTCTTCGCCCACCGGCACCAGCAATTCCTGCTTCGGCTCGCCATACATAACGATGTCGGCGGACTGCAGCAAAGGGTAACCAAGGAAGCCGTAGGTGCCCAGGTCGCGGTCCTTTAGATTCTCGATCTGCTCTTTGTAGGTCGGCACGCGCTCCAGCCAAGAGAGCGGCGTGATCATCGAGAGCAGCACGTGCAACTCGGCATGCTCCAGCACGCTCGACTGAATGAACAGCGTTGATTTCGCGGGATCGAGCCCAACCGAGAGCCAGTCAATCGCCACCTGTAGCGTGTTTTCCGCAACCGACGAAGTGTCCTCGTAATGCGTCGTCAGCGCGTGCCAGTCCGCCACGAAAAAGAAGCACTCGTATTCTTCCTGCAGCTTCAGCCAATTCGAGAGTGCGCCGAAATAGTGGCCCAAGTGCAGACGCCCCGTGGGCCGCATGCCGCTGAGCACTCGTTTGCGTTTCGCCAACCTACTGGCCTCCTGAGCCGCGCAGCAAATCCCGGGCGATCACCATCCGCTGCATTTCGCTCGTGCCTTCGTAGATCGTCAGCACCCGCGCATCGCGGTAAAATCGCTCGACTTCGGTCTCCCGCGAGTATCCCACGCTGCCATGAATCTGCACCGCCTTGTACGCCACGCGGTTTGCCATTTCGCTCGCGTAGAGCTTCGCGCGCGACGCATGCGGCCCTAGACGACGGCTTGCCACATCGCCCTGCGCGGTCAGTTCCCTGTCGCGCACCCAAGCAGCGTAATGCGTCAAGGCGCGCGCCGCTTCAATTTCCGTCGCCATGTCGGCCAGCATCCACTGGATCGCCTGATACTCCGCGATGGGATGCCCGAAGGTACGCCGTTGCTTCGCATATCGCGCCGCCGCTTCGAGCGCGCCCTGCGCGACCCCCACGGCCTGCGCTGCGATTCCCACTCGCCCGCCGTCCAGCGATGCCAGCGCGATTTTCAGCCCCTGCCCCTCCGCGCCCAAGCGATTCTCCGCCGGCACGCGGCAGTCCTGGAACACGATCTCAACTGTCGGAGAGAGAAGCAATCCCATTTTATCTTCATAGCGGCTGATGCGAAAGCCGGGAAAACCCGGTTCCACCAAAAATGCCGTCACTCCGCGGGCGCCTGCCGCGGGGTCCGTCTTCGCAAATACCACGTACACGCCGGAGATGTCGCCGTTCGTGACCCAGATTTTTGTCCCATTCAACACGTAACTGTCGCCCCTGGACTCCGCGCGCGTCTGGATTCCCGCCGCGTCGGACCCCGCTTGCGGCTCGGTCAGGCAGAACGCGCCGATGATTTCCCCGCGCCCCAATCGGTGCAGATATTTCTTCTTTTGCGCATCCGTTCCGTGTTTCAGCAGCGGCACGGAGGCCACCGAGTTCGTCACCGACAAAATCACTGCCGTGGATGCATCCACGCGCGCCACTTCTTCTAAAATCACGGCGTAACTGACCGTGTCTGTTCCCGCCCCGCCCCACTCTTCTGGGATCAGCATCCCGCAATAGCCCATTTCCCCCAGCTTCTTAATTTGTTCGGTGGGGAATTTGTGCTCGCGCTCGTATTCACGAATACGCGGGCGCATTTCTGTCTCCATGTACTGGCGGACCGTGTCGCGGATCAGAAGTTGGTCGCTGGTAAGAGAAAAATCCATCGCGCGAGGTGTAGCACGGATGCTAGCACAGCCGTGCCGCCATTGGGAAAGCAGATTCGGCAGGAGAACGTCAAGCGAACTCCTGGCTCAAGAGTACTGCATGATGAATTTCAGGCGAGTGTGTATCTTCGTTGTCTTTCCTTGCTTTACTTTGGCTTTCTCTGTCTTCTTGTAGAATCCCTTTGCATCGAACGTCAAGATGTACTCGCCTTCAGGCAGGCTATCCACCGTGAAAACGCCGTTCGCATTTGTGGTACTGGATGAAACCTGCTTTCCCGCAGCATTTGTGACCACCACGCTCGTCCCCGCCAGCGGCGTTCCGCGATGGTCCGTGACGTCTCCCGTGATCCGGCCCATTGCAGCCTGCGCCGTGGTCACAGGACCTGTGGCCGTCTGCGCCGTTGCAACCCTGGGTTCACGAAGCACAATCAACGCGAGCAACCCGATGCTACACGCGCATGCTAGCTTTTTCATTGATCCTCACTGGGGGCTCCGTGAAATTCCATCGCGCATTCACGTCGAGCTCCCGAAGTTCCTTTTGCCCAAAATTCGTTAGAGTTTCAATAGTTCGCGCAGTCGTTTCGTCTGCGCGCGCGAAACCGGGATTTCCGACTGCCTCTTGTCGTTCATCTTGATCATGTAGCTTGATTTGAACCACGGCAGCACTTCCTTGATGTGGTTGATGTTGACCAGGTATGACCGGTGCGGCCGCCAGAAAATATCCGCGTCAAGCGTCCCAGCCAGCTCCTCAATCGTCCGGTAGTTCGACTCGCCTTCCGCGTCGCGCGCGAAGATCGTAATTGTGCCGTCCTGGATTGACGCGTAAATCATGTCTTCCGCATCCACCAGGAACATCCGCGCCTGCGACTTCACCAGCAGCTTCACAGGCTGCGCGGATTTCGGCGGCGCGCCCGCCCCCAATTGCCCCACCAGAGTCTCCAGACGCTTCACGGGCGAGGTATTCGCTTCGACCATTTTTTTTGCCCGCTGGATGGCCTTCGCGATCCGCGCCTTATCGAACGGTTTTAAGACGTAGTCCACCGCATTCACTTCGAATGCATGGACCGCGTAATTGTCGAACGCCGTCGCAAACACGATCTGCGGAACGCGCAGCTTTCGCTCCATCAGCTTCTGGATTACGCCGAACCCATCGAGCCCCGGCATGTGCACGTCCAGGAAAACCAGGTCCGGGTTGTGCTCTTTGATCAGCGCGACGGCCTCCAAGCCATTTTTACCTTGCGCGATGACATTTACTTCCGGAAATCCCTTCAGCAGAAACGCGAGCTCATCCCGCGCCGGCCGTTCGTCATCGACAATCACGGTGTTGATGGCCATACAGTGCTCTGCGCGCCAGTATATGCAACCGCCTCCAGGAAACACAAGGCGAAGCCGGCGCGCCTCTTGCGGTAGAATTGCGGCGGCAAACCCGGAAAGGAGAGCGCGTGAAGAAGAAAACCCTGCCGAAAAGCAGCACACTGCGTGTCTTGCAAAGCGAAGTCGCCTATGAAGGCCGCGTCTTTGCCGTCCGCCGCGACCGAGTCATTGAACCAACGGGCCTTGAGGCTACGCGCGAGGTAATTGCGCACCCCGGTTCGGTCGTCGTCCTCCCCGTATTCTCCGACGATCGCATCCTCCTGATCCGGCAGTATCGCTACGCCGCCAGGCAATTCCTTTGGGAGCTTGTCGCGGGCCGCAAGGACGACGGCGAGAACTTCGTCCAAGGCGCGCACCGCGAACTCGCCGAGGAAACCGGCTACACCGCGCGCCGCATGCGCCCGTTTCTCGACGTCTTCCCTACCCCGGGCTTCCTCGAGGAACACATGGTTATCTTCCTGGCGGAGGGTTTGCAAAAGGGCGAAGCGCGCCCGGAAGCGGACGAGCGAATCACCACCCGAGTTTTCACCCTGGCCGAAGCAAAGCTCTGGATTCGCAGCGGAAAAATCCGCGACGCGAAATCCATCGCCGGAATCCTGTACTATGCTGCGTTCCTCGCTCGCCGCAGGTGAGCGTTCGAAACCCTCCTCCTTCCCTCCCCAAGGCACGACACACCTACGCCTTTTTATCGCCTGTTCCGATTTCTCACCGCTCGCTCCACCTGTACGAACGGCCAACCCCCGACTATCCCTAAAACTGGCCTTCTGGACAGTAGTTTTAAGTCCCACTTTTGGCGTAGCCTTTTGGAGAGTAGCTTCGCTTCTAACATTTCAGGAGCGACCATGTTCTGCGAGCGTTGCGGGCTGAGCTTCCTCCCTCGCCAGTCGGTTTGCACGCGCTGCGGGGAAGCCTCCACTCGTCACTGGTTACAATTGATCAGTCTGGTCACGCTGGCGCTGGCCTTTGCGGCCAACCGCCTGGTGGCGTTCTTTCTCCTTCCGCGCCATGCTGCGGGTCAGCACGCGCGGACGCTGTTCCACGCCTGGGCTTGGTTCGACCAGAAATTCGCCTGGTACGGCTGGATGCCCTTTGCTCTGGCGCTCCTGGCATGGGACTTATTTGTTTGGCGTTACTCCCGGCCTAAGGTGAAGGGCTGGCTTACCCGGAAGCTCCTGACCTTCGCTATCGTCGCCGGCGCCACGCCGATCATCCCCGCGTGGCTCCCTGCGGGACAGCCTTCCGATGGCTTCATGCATGCGGTGAATAGATACCCCGGCATGCTGTCGTCCTTCGCGTGGGGCGTGATCGTCCTCGTAATTGTCCTGCTGTGCAGTAACGCGGAAACTCGCGACTCTCTGCTTGGCCACGGGAAAATTCTCAGCGTGGTAAGCCTGGGCATCCTGCTGGTCCTGCTCACGATGACCATCGTCGGCTGGTCCCTCGCATAAACGGCATCTCCTCGACCAGCAGTTCCCTAGGAAATGGAACTGTCCCCGCCGGCTCGCCTCCAAACTTGGACACCCGAATCCCCAAGCGGCTATAATCGCCTCGAGAAACAGGAGCGGCGGGCCCACTCGCCCACAAAAACCCATATGGAAAACAAAGAAGTCTCGAAAATCCTCCGCGAAACCGCGCATCTCCTCGAAATCGACGGCGCCATCATCGGTCGTTACCGCAGTTATGAACGGGTCGCCGAGCTGCTCGATGGCCTCCCAGATCGCATCGAAGTGATCGCGCAAGACGACGCCAAGCTCAAAGCCCTCCCCGGCGTGGGCGAGGGCATGGCCGAGCATATTCGCGAAATCCTGAAGACCGGTAATTACAGCCTGCGGCAAAAGCTCTTGAAGAAGTATCCGCCCACGATTCTCGACTTGCTTCAGCTCCAATCGCTGGGGCCTAAGAAAGTCGCGCTGCTATGGAAAAAGTTCAAAGTCGCCACCGTCGAGGGCGTTGAGAAGCTGGCGCAAGAAGGCAAGCTCCGCGAGCTCGATGGCTTCGGCGAAAAAAGCGAGCAAAACATCCTGAAAGCTACGGACCTGTTCAAACGCTCCTCCGGACGTTTCCTCATCAATGTCGCGGACGAAGAAGCTCAGAGATTCGCCGCGTTCATCCTCCAGGCGGGCAAAGCGGTCGAATCCGTTACTCCGGCCGGCTCTCTCCGCCGCGGCAAGGAAACTATCGGTGACCTCGATCTCCTCGTCACCATGCGCCCCGGCCACGACAAACAGAAGGACGTGGATGCCGTCGCCGCGCATATCTTGAAATACCCCGCTGTCCATCAAACGCTCGCGCACGGAGAAAACAAGGTCAGCGTCCTGCTCGAGAGCAACCTCCAGGTTGACGTTCGCCTGCTCGATAAGGAAAGCTTCGGCGCCGCCCTGCTCTATTTCACCGGCTCGAAGGAGCACAACGTCGCCCTCCGCGGACGCGCCAACGAGATGGGCTGGACGCTCAACGAGTACGCGCTCACCACCCTGAAAGGCGGCAAGGTCGTCGCTCGCAAATCCGAGGAAGAAATCTACGAAAAGCTCAAGCTCGCCTATATCGAGCCCGAGCTCCGCGAAAATACCGGCGAAATCGAAGCCGCCGAGAAGGGAAAACTCCCCAAGCTCGTGAAGCTCTCGGACATTCGCGGCGACCTCCAGATGCACACCACCGCCTCCGACGGAAAAAACTCGATTGAAGAAATGGGCGAAGCTGCTCGCAAGCTCGGCTACGAGTACATTGCACTCACCGACCATTCCAAAGCCGTCACCGTCGCCAATGGCATGGACGAACGCCGCACCCTGGAGCAAATCAAGAAAATTCGCGCCGCGCAGGAACGCGTTCCGGGAATCCGCCTCCTCGCCGGGATCGAAGTTGATATTTTGAAAAACGGATCGCTTGACCTCGACACCGAAGTATTGGCCCAGCTCGACGTCGTCGTAGCTTCCGTCCATTCCTACATGAATCTCGATCGCGCCGAAATGACCGAACGCCTGCTCGCCGCCATAGAAAATCCCTTTACACAGATCATCGCCCACCCCACCGGCCGACTCGTCCTGCGCCGCGATCCCTTCGATTACGACATGGAGAAGATCCTCGACGCGGCAAAAAACCACGGCGTCGCCATGGAATGCAACGCCTATCCCGACCGCTTGGACCTGAAAGACGTTCACTTGCGAATGGCTAAGGAACGCGGCGTGAAGATTGTTATCTCCACCGATTCGCACAACACCATAAACTTGACGTTTATGAAGTACGGCGTGGAGACCGCCCGTCGCGGCTGGATCGAATCGCGCGAAGTCATCAACACATTGCCGTTCGACCAGTTTCTCGCGGCCTTGCGGCCCAAGCCGCACGCCGGGCACGCCAAGGCCGCGAAAAGGAAATCGGCTTAGCCGCAATCCGGTGGGCTGTGGCGAGCTGCCATTCTTGGGAACAGCGCAGGTGGGGGCCTACCCCCAGGCAGCTCAAGGAACATTTTCCCTACCGTCATCGTACCTATCATCGAGAATGGAGGCGTACCTATGAAGCGACATCTGGCGATGGCGGCAATCGCAGCCGCCGCAGTAATCCTGTTAGCGTCGGCCGCGCCGGCTTACGCGGATGATTGGTCGAAAACTTACCAAATCAGCGTCCGGGCGGACCTTCACGTATCCACGGACGACGGCAGCGTCTATATTGTCGCCGCCGATCAGAAACAGGTCGACATTAAGGTCACCACGGAAGGCTACAAGATCAGGTCCAACGAAGCGCGGATCGAGGAGAGCCAAGACGGCGATCGTGTCACTTTCAGCGTCAAGCTGCCTCATTTCAACTGGTCTTTTTTCGGCGGGCGTCATCGCTCCATTCGAGTGGATTTGCGCGTTCCTCGCGAC
The DNA here is from genome assembly GCA_963788255.1 of uncultured Acidobacteriota bacterium. Lineage (GTDB taxonomy): Bacteria > Acidobacteriota > Terriglobia > Acidiferrales > UBA7541 > Palsa-295. The sequence continues at coordinate 64,813 of CAWBGC010000019.1, read as the reverse complement.
CTGGACTTGGACGTTCACACTGGTGATGGCGACGTCAATGCGCAGCCGGTTTCCGGCCGCCTCCATTTCGATACCGGCGACGGCAATATCAGTGCCAACGGCCTCAAGGGCGACATCTACATGCACACGGGCGACGGCCATATTGAAGCCGCCAGCCTCGATGGCTCGCTCCGTGCAGATACCGGCGACGGCCATGTCACCGTCCGTGGCCGCTTCGACGCGCTCGACCTAAAAACGGGCGATGGAAGCATCGAAGCGGAGGTTTCATCCGGATCGCGCATTCAAAGTGCTTGGACCATCCTCACCGGAGACGGCCACGTGAATGTTCGCCTTCCGGGCGATCTTCACGCGGATGTCAACGCGAATACAGGCGACGGCAGCATCACTTGCGACATCCCCATCACGGTTTCCGGCACCTTGTCCCATTCCGTGCACGGTAAGCTCAATGGTGGTGGCGGCGAGCTGCGGATTACCTCCGGCGACGGCTCCATCCGTCTCGAAAAGCTCTGATTTTGCTCAACTCGTTCTGGAGCAGGAAACTCCATTCAGATGCGGCGCTGGGCGCCGCCATCTCCTGACTCGCCCGCCGCAATTGGTGCTTTATTCGTGTCCACATGCCATATAATCCCTCACGGCGTGTTCGGACCGGCGTGAATCCAACCGACCCGGCGCTCGAATCGATGTCGATTCTCACGGGAGGTTTCACTATGAAGCCATTTTGGAGTTCTTTCTCCTTTCTGCGGAATTCATTCGCGACCACGCCTCGCCTTGCTATTGTCTTCTTCTTGGCGGCACTTTCAGTTGTCTGCCTCCCGAGAGTAGCCCGTGCCCAAAATGTCGAAGGCGATTGGCAAGGCCCCTTGCAATTGGACGGCGCCGTTCACGTCATCGTGCTCCATATTTCCAAGGCCGATGGCGCCCTCAAGGCCCTCATCGATCTTCCGGACGAATTTGAATTCAACAACGCTGCTAACTCGGTCTCGTTTGACGGTTCCGTCCTGAAATTTTCTATCGGTCCCTTTCAATTCGAAGGCAAAGTGTCCGCGGATTCTCAATCGATCGAAGGCACTCTTGCACGCGGAGACGACAAGCAGCCCGCAGTCTTCCGCCGCAAGCCCGCCGGTGGCCCTCCTGGACTCGAGGACGTCGCGCCCGCCTTATTGGGTCTCGCTCACCTCCCTGCCGAGGACTGGAAGTTTCACTCCGGCGACGTTCCCCACGGAGAATCGGTCGACCTCGACGACTCCTCGTGGGAAACCGTAAAGGGAAACTCGCAAGGGCCGACCGACGCCGTCTGGTATCGCCGCTGGATCGAAGTCCCCAAAACCTTGAACGGCTACGACCTCACCGGCGCGAAAATCTGGTTTCAGTTCCAGGCATACGCCAACGGCCCCATGCCCGAGATTATTTATTACAGCGGGCGCCGCGTGGCCCTCGGCGATGACCTCGAACCAATCGTGCTCTTCGACCCGGCAAAGCCGGGCGATAAAATCCTGGTCGCCGTGAAGCTCCTGCACACCGTGGACAAGAAAACTTTCGCCAGCGCCGATCTGCGCATTGACTTCTCTGCTGCCCGCCCGAATCCCTCCGACCTAATCCAAGAGATCGGCGCTGTTTCAATAGTGGCGCCATCCCTCGGCGCCGATTCTTCGTCAGTACTCCAGCAATTGCAGGCCGCGGCCAATGCAGTCGACCTCAATGCCCTTCACCAAGCCAACCAGCAGGCCTTCGACGCCTCCCTCGTAAAATCGCAAGCCTTGCTGGAAGTCATCAAGCCAAAATTGGCGGGCACCTCGGTCCGCCTCTCCGGCAATTCGCACATTGATGCGGCCTGGCTCTGGCCCTGGACGGAAACGGTTGACGTCGTTCGCCATACCTTTTCCACCGCACTCCAGCTCATGGACGAATATCCCCAATACACCTACACGCAATCCGCCGCGGCCTATAGCGATTGGGTCTGCGACAAATATCCAACCACCTGCCAGGAAATCGCCGATCGCATCAAACAGGGCCGTTGGGAAATCGTCGGCGGCATGTGGGTTGAGCCCGACTTGAACATGCCCGACGGAGAATCTCTCGTGCGGCAGCTCCTTGTCGGCAATCGCTACTTCAAAGACAAATTCGGCGTCAACGTGCGCATCGGCTGGAACCCGGACTCCTTCGGCTACACCTGGCAGCTACCGCAAATCTACAAAAAGTCCGGCATGGATTATTTCGTCACGCAGAAAATGGCGTGGAACGATACGACCCAGCTTCCGATGAAGATCTTCTGGTGGGAATCACCAGACGGCAGCAAAGTCCTCACGTATTTCCCTCATGACTACGCCAACGACATTGATCCCGTACGCATCGCCGGTGATGTCTCCCAGTCGCGCAAGCTCAATCCCGGCGTGACCGAAATGATGCACCTCTTCGGAGTCGGAGACCATGGCGGCGGCCCCACGCGCGACATGCTCGACAACGGTGTCCGCTGGTCTGATCCCAAAAAGGTTTTTCCTCCCACCACCTGGGGCATCGCGCAGGGATTCTTCTCCGATATCGAAGGCAAGCTCGATACGGACCATTCGCCCGTTTGGAATTACAAGACGCTCGCCGCAGGCGATACGCAGCTTCCCGCTCCGCCCGCTGGCGAAATCAGCCTCCCCACCTGGAAAGATGAGCTCTACTTCGAATATCACCGCGGCGTCTTCACCACCCAGGCGAACCACAAGCGCAACATGCGCCAAGCCGAAGTGGAGATGCTCGACGCGGAGAAAGCCTCCTCCATCGCGTGGGTTCTCGGCGCCTCGTATCCCGCGTCGCGACTCACGGAGGCTTGGAAGAAAGTCTTGTTTAACCAGTTTCACGACCTCGCCGCCGGCTCCGGCATCGGCGTGATTTACAAGGACGCCCAGAATGACTACGACGTAGTCCGCTGGACCGCCTCCGGCGCTTCCATCGCCGCGCACCACCGCATCGCCAGCGAAATCGATACGCATTCAACCCCCGGCGTGCCCGTAATCATCTCCAACCCACTGGCGTGGTCGCGCACCGATGTGGTCGAACTCGACGTCCAGATGCCGCAGCCTGCAAAAGACGGCGTCTCCGTGATCGACGCGAAAGGCCGCGTGCTCCCCTCGCAGGTCCTCTCCGAAGATTCCGCCACGAACACTTTCGATCTGCTCGTCGAAGCACAGGATGTTCCCTCGCTCGGCTACGAAGTCCTCCATGTGGTTCCCGGCCGCCGCCCGTTCTCGACGGACCTCAAGGCCACGGGAACCACGCTCGAAAACGACGCTCTGCGCGTCGCCGTCGATCCCCATACCGGCTGCATCACCAGCCTCTACGACAAGCGCTCCAAGTTCGAATCCATCGCCTCCGGCGGCTGCGGCAATCAGCTCGTCGCCTTCAAGGACACGCCCAAGGATTACGACGCCTGGAACATTGATGCGGATTTCGAAAAGGTTTTCACCAACCTCGACGAAGCCGATTCCGTCGAGCTAATCGAGCACGGCGCGCTCCGCGCTGTCATTCGCGTCACCCGCACGTGGCAGAAATCCAAATTCGTTCAGGACATCACGCTCTATGGGGGCCTGGACCGCGTCGACGTCTCCAACGACATTGACTGGCACGAGGAGCACATCCTGCTGAAGGCCGCCTTCCCGCTCGCGGCCTCGAGCGCCGAAGCAACCTTCGAAATCCCCTACGGCACCATCGAGCGCCCCACCACGCGCAACAACAAAGTCGAGCAAGCCAAATTCGAAGTCCCCGCTATGCGCTGGGCCGACCTCGGCGATGGCCACCACGGGTTCAGCCTCATCAACGAGTCCAAGTACGGCTACGACGCCAAAGGCAACGTGCTGCGCATTTCCCTGCTCCGTTCCCCCACCTGGCCCGATCCCGACGCCGACCGCGGACGCCATCGTTTCCGCTATTCGCTCTACCCGCACTCGGGCGATTGGCGGCAAGCCATGACGGTCCGCCGCGGCTACGATTTCAACTACGAGCTTCTGTCCATGCAGCTCGCGCCGCACGAAGGCAAGCTGCCTCCCGAGCATTCCTTCGTCACCGTTGACAATCCCAACGTGGTCCTCACGGCAATGAAAAAAGCCGAAGACTCCAATGCCCTGATTCTGCGCTTCTATGAGTGGGCTGGAAAAACCGGCGTGGTGCGTCTCTCCGTGCCGGAAGGCGCGGCATCCGCGACGCTGACGAATCTGATGGAAACTCCGGAGGGTACGCCGCTCCCGGTAACCTCCAATCAGGTCACCGTGCCGGTGCATCCCTTTGAGATTGTCACCGTGCGCGTGGATTATCTGCACGGCGGCCCGGCAATGAACTAGCGCACCCGAACGCCGCAACGCGCGCGGTCAGTTGTCGTCGATCTGCGCGCGCTGCAAGCGGTCTGAGTAGTCGATATAAATCGTCTTCCACTCGGAATAGAAATCCAGCGCGGCTTCTCCGGACTCGCGGTGGCCGTTCCCCGTGTTCTTGATCCCGCCGAACGGCAAATGCGTCTCCGCGCCGATGGTGGGGGCATTCACGTAGACGATTCCGGTTTCCAGGTCGCGTTGCGCGCGGAAAGCGTTGTTGATATTGCGCGTGTAGATCGCCGCCGAGAGACCGTAATTCACGCCGTTGGCGATGCGCAGGCCCTCGTCAAACGTGTCGAACGCCGTCACGGAAACCACCGGCCCGAAAATCTCTTCCTGGCAGATGCGCATTCCCGGATCGCAATCCGTAAAAATTGTCGGCTCGTGGAACCATCCACGCCCGTACCCGCCGCCTTCCAGCCGGTGCCCGCCCGCAGCAAGCTTCGCGCCTTCGTTCTTGCCAATCTCGACGTAGCTGATCACCGTCTTGAGCTGCGCTTCGTTGATGCACGGTCCCATGTCGGTCGCAGGATTCAGACCGTCGCCCACCTTCAAGGCCTTGGCGCGCTCGACGAATTTCTCCACGAATTCACCGTAAACTTTCTTGTGCACCGCCACGCGGCTCGCCGCCGTGCAACGCTGCCCAGTCGTCCCGAAGCCGCCCCAGATCGCTCCGTCCACGGCGAGGTCCAGATTCGCATCGTCCATCACCATGATGATGTTCTTTCCGCCCATCTCCAGGTGGCATTTCTTGAATGTGGGCGCGCACGATTCGCTCACGATGCGCCCCACGTCGGTCGAGCCCGTGAAACTCACCAGCCTCACGTCCGGGCTACCAAGTATTGCCTTCCCCACCATGGTGCCTTTGCCGAACACCACGTTCAACACGCCGCTGGGCAAGCCGGCTTCCGCCAGCGCCTGCGCCAGGTTGTACGTGGAGAGCGGCGTATCTTCCGCCGGCTTGATCACCACGGTGTTGCCGCACACCAGCGCCGGCATGATCTTCCACGACGGTATCGCCATCGGAAAATTCCACGGTGTAATCAACCCGGTCACGCCGATCGGCGTGCGTACGGACATCGCGAACTTGTTGGGCAACTCCGACGGCGTCGTCTGCCCGAACTGGCGCCGGCCTTCGCCCGCCATCAGGTAGGTCATGTCAATCGCTTCCTGGACGTCCCCGCGCGTCTCCGCCAGCACTTTGCCCATTTCGCGCGTCATGTCGCGCGAGAACTCTTCCTTCCGCTTCACCAGGATTTCCGCGGCGCGATACAGAATCTCGGCGCGCTTCGGCGCGGGCACCAGCCGCCATTTCACGTACGCCGCCTTCGCAGCGTCCACCGCAACCGCAGTATCTTCCGCCGTCGAATGCGGGAAGATTCCCACTAGTTCGCTTGTGTTCGCAGGGTTGCGGTTTTCAATCGCACCCCCGCTGCGCGATTCGACGAATTCCCCGTTAATGAAGTTCTTGAATGTCTTGGGCGCAAATGCTGTGGCCATACGATTCCCTCCGGAAGACTTGCAGTGGTTGCCGCCGGTGCATTCTGTGGTTCCCGCCGATGCATGCGGACTGAAGCTCGGTCCTGCTGCGGATTCGACTGTTCAGAATAACAAGCGCAACCCAGCCCCGTCAACGCAGCGTCTTGGCCAGGCGTAGTTCAGTTTCGATTTGAGCTATAGCCGCTGCAACGATTAGGCTTATTTGTGGGGCGGTGGCCCATTCTTCCGCCGTTCTGCCACTTCGCGTGTGTTGCCCCACGCTCACACGCCGAGCATGGGGCACCCGCAAAGTCTAGGCCCCAAACCTGCGCCACCCGCCCAGCGTGCTTTTCAGCGGACAGCACACCTCTACTTCTTTTCGTAGACAAGCGTACCCTTGTCAGTTGGTCGGCCTGGATTCCACCAGGATTCGATAACGACTCTTCCATCATCACTTAATTTGAGAGAGCCTTGAGTGAGAGCTTCGCCATTGTCCTTCGTCAGAGTCAGAATCTCACGTTGTCCAACCAACCGTGCCGTGTAGGTCATCCCCTCTGGAGCGTGAGGCCCATGCATCGCCGCGTCGACTCCATCGAGCGGTGCGTCAATATACAGACCCGCGCTCGGATAGCCGATATGCAAGGTCTGATTGTCGAGCCTCAGCGTCATATCGGCATGCCGCTGAAGGAAGCTCGTGTCCCGCCACTGGCCAGCAAAGCCATTGGAACCCGACATACGCGAGGCTACAAGCTGACCTGTAATGACGGGTCCACTGGGACGAAGCGCGGTTGCCGTCGCCGTAAAAACCTTCCCGCCAGCCGAAAGCTCCCAATGGTACGTATTCGTCTTTACCCCGTTTTCCTTTCGGGTCCTGTCTAACGTGGTTGCACTGCTTTTCACGCAGGCCTGTGTGCGATTGTTCCCTATCGGTCGATACTTTCCATCGCAGCGAAAAATGTTACTCACAAATCCGTCGTCGTAGCGAAACTCGCCGTCCGCCGAGATTGAAATAGTAATAACCGGTCCCTGAAAGCTGCTCTTTGAGGGATTCAATTTCCATGTACCGTTCCAGTCCGGCGAGGGCACCCGGCAACCCATTGTGGCGGCTAATGCACAGAAAACAACCCAACCGAACCATGCGTTCCTCATCGATTTTGGCAGGTGGCCCATTCTTCCGCCGTTCTGCCACTTCGCGTGCGTTGCGAGCATCGCCGGACATGATACCATCGCGGCACGTCACCACGGTGTACGCCTTTGCGGGTGTCCCATGCTCGGCTTGTGAGCGTGGGGCTTCAGACTTCCTCCGATATATCCGCCTGTCCCGCCTGCCTCGCCAATTGCTGGCGGGCCGCGTGGTCGCAATCGGCCTCGTAAATGCCCTAAGCACATCCATGTGCCTCAGCCAACCCTGCGGGAACTTTTCGCCTTCTCATGGCATTACCAGTAGTGACGGACTCAGGCGGGAACCCATGCAAGACTCCCTGCCGGTGTTCGTTCTACACTCGGAGGCGACAAAGCGAAAGGCTATGAACGATTCTCCGAGCGTCCCAAACGCGCACGACACACCTGATGCCTCGACCGACGAGCACCTGATGGTTGCCTTCTCGAAAGGCTCAACCGAGGCTTTCAGCGAGCTGTTCGCGCGTTACAATCAACCGCTCTTTGGCTTTTTCCGGCGCCGCATTGCCGATCCCGCCCATGCGGAAGAGCTGACCCAGGAGACGTTTCTAGCGGTTCTCCGCGCGTCCTCCCGCTACGAACCCCGCGCCCTCTTCCGAACCTATCTCTACGCCATCGGATTCAAGATATTGCGCGCCTATCGCCGGAAAGCAGCGTTTCGGGTCGCGTTTCTGGGAGCAGCGGCCGGGTTTCGCGAGCCTGCTGTGCACGGCGCCACCGACGCGGAAGTGTTGCTTCGCCACACAATGGGGAAACTTGACCGCACCGACAGGGAAATACTGCTGCTGCGCGAGTTTGAGCAACTGAGTTACGCCGAAATCGCCGCACTGCTCCGCTTGCCGCTCAACACGGTTCGCTCGCGTCTATTCCGCGCGCGCATGGCTCTGCGCGACTTGCTCGCCGCACCCGCTCCCAAAGCGCCCGCTGCGGAACTCGCGGGATCTGAGGAACGCATATGAACGTAACCACACACCCTGTGGCTCCCGAAGAAATCATGGCCTTTCTCGACGGCGAGCTTTCCGCCGCGGACGCGCAAGCCGTCTCCACCCACCTCGAGCGCTGCGCGGAATGCACGCGTGTCGCAGCTCAATTCCGCAAGACTTCGGAGGATCTCATGGCTTGGACTGCTGCAAACCCTGCATCCTCTTGGGAAGCGTTTGTTCTGCAGGCAGCCAAGGGAGACAAGCCATCGGCTTCCAAGACTCTACTCGGCAAACCTGTTTTTCGGTGGCCGCATTTCATCCCAGCCCGCTGGCGGCCCGCTGCCATCCTGGTTGCGATTCTGATTGCTGTAGGAGTCCCCAGCAGTTTCTATCTTGTAACGGCCCGAAAGGCGGGTCCTCCTACCGTTCTCGTGGACCAGGGCAAAGCTGCTCGATGCCGTCCACTCGGAACTCTCTGTCGGGAGACTCCCCGCCGGGAGTGCCGGTGCCGGCCAGGGAGCTAGCTTCTCAATCAATGGCCAGCCCATCACCGATCAGAAATCGAATGGGGGTTTGGGCCGGCTCCTCACACAAAACACGCCCGGAATCGCGGCGGATTCGAACGGCCTTTTTCATGGAATCGGAGATCTTGCCGAGAACGCGTTTACGACCGGCTCCCCCGCCCCCCTGATCGCGCGCACCGTCTCCCTCGTGATTGTGGTGCAGGATTTCGCAGCTTCCCGCGCGTCTCTCGATAAGATCCTGGCGCAGCACCACGGGTATTCCGGGCAACTCAATGTCAGCACCCCTGAGAACGCGCCACGCGGTCTCCAGGCCTCTCTCCGGATTCCCGTGGCCGAACTCCCTTCGGCTGTTGCCGGCCTCAAATCGCTCGGCCGTGTCGAAAACGAATCGCAGTCTGGCGAAGAAGTCACGCAGCAGCACACCGATCTGGTTGCTCGCCTGAAGACTTCCCGCGATACCGAACAGCGCTTCCTCACCATCCTTCAGCAGCGCACCGGTAACGTTTCCGAGGTCCTCCAGGTGGAGGAGGGCATCGCGCGCGTCCGTGGCGATATCGAACGCATGGAAGCGGAGCAGAAGGACCTCGAACACCGCGTCGACTTCGCCACCGTCGACCTGCAGCTCACCGAAGAATACAAAGCGCAGCTCAACTCGCCGGCCGCCTCCATCTCCACGCGCATCCACAATGCGTTCGTGGCCGGAGTTCAAAACGCATCGGAAACGCTGCTCGGCATCGTCCTGCTCTTCGCCGAGTACGCCCTCACTCTCTTGATTTGGCTGGCGATCCTCGCAGTGCCTGTCTTCCTCGTGTGGCGGCGGTACCACCGCACGCTCGCCACTCTCTAGCCAGCGTGTCCTCTGTGGTGAACCCTCTTCCTTCTCCCGTCTTCGCGAGTGACCAACTCTTGCCGGTTTGCAAGGAAGTATGGGTCTGTTCCGCTTTCAACTTTCAACCCTCAACTTTCAACTCTTAACCCTCCCCATCATCTCCCCCCTGCGTCTACGAACTCCCTCGTAGGACAGTCCTGGTACACCCTGTTCCTTTTCCATACTTTCGTACAGTTCTTATTTTTTTTCTCCGTGCTACTTTTTCCTCATGCCCTGCCAAAGGCCGGGTGGAAGAAGAAGAAAAGGAGAAGTGCATCATGAACGATTTGCGAAGCAGTTTCCCGGCCCTGGCGCGCGCCAAAGAGTGGCTCGCTGCCCACGCCGATCCGGTGCCTCTGCACGCAGTGCGCAGCCGCAAACCCTCGAAGGCCGCCCGTTCGTAAATCCGCCGCCGGCGCCCCAGTCGATATCGTCAAGCACAAGCGCCGTTGCCGCATCTGCCGCCATCCGGACCTCGAGGCCATCGAGGAAGCCTTCCTCGACTGGTTTCCTGTCTCTCACATCGCCCGGGATTTCCAGCTTCCGGATCGCGCCACCCTCTACCGCCACGGCCACGCCTTTGGCCTGTTCGACCGCCGCGCCCGTAATCTACGCTTTGCCCTTGGCCTCATCATTGAGAACGCCGCCGAAGTTCGCCCCAGCGCCAGCGACATCATTCGTGCCGTCCGCGCCTTCGCCTGCATCACCGACGGCGTGCAGTGGGTCGAGCCCTCTAGGCATCTCATCGTGTCCCACACCTCACCTCAGGTTCCAGGAGCCTCCGCCCCTGCCCTCGCCATGCCCGCTCCCGCAGCCGAAATCCTGCCGATGGCCTCGCCGGAAATCCCAAAAGTGACCGCAACACAATCGCAAACAGTAAGTGCTCCAAGTTGTTGAAAACAAAGGATCGGAACCATGAGTGACCGCAACACTTTGCCTATTTTTATTTTCGCTCTTCCTTCGCCTTCTTCGCGAGGAAATCGTCCGAGGGTATTCGAGTATTGTTACACAGAGAAGCCCACTTGATTCTACACACTCTCATGTGTACACTTGTTGTATTCGAGGATTGATGCCGACAAACCTTGCCATCGACGATCGCCTGATCGAGGAAGCCCGCAAGCTGGGGCGTCACCGGACAAAAAAGGACACGGTGACGGCCGCTTTGGATGAGTACATCCAGCGGCGCAAGCAGCAAGGCATTCTCTCGCTGTTTGGGACCATCGATTACGATCCAGCCTACGATTACAAACGTGAACGCCGAAGAAAACGCGGGTGAACGCTCTGGTGGATACTTCCGTGTGGTCGCTGGCGCTTCGGCGGAAGAGCCAGGATCTGAATGCGAATGAGCGGACTGCGGTTGCAGAACTGACGCAACTGGTCCAAGAGGGACGCACGCGAATGATCGGGGTGATTCGGCAGGAACTCCTGTCGGGCATCCGAAGTTCGGCGCAGTACGAGAAACTTCGCTCCAAGCTCCGCGCGTTTCCTGACGAGCCGGTCCTCACCTCGGACTATGAGGCCGCGGCAAAGGCGAGTAACGAATGCCGGTCCAAGGGAATCGTTGTGTCTCTGGTTGACGTGCTCATTTGCGCGGTGGCGATTGCTCGGGGCTGGTCCGTCTTCAGCACCGACCCGGATTTCAGGATTTATTCGAGAGTTCTTCCGATTAAGCTGCACACTCCTCGCGGGTGACACCTCTCGGCAAAGTCAAAAACCGAGCGTCGCGCCGAATTCTGGCAATTACTTCCCTACTCTTGGAATGGGACGGAGCAGCAAGGATTCCATGTCTTCGAGGAGGATGTACCGGGGTGGCGCAGGAGCAGATCCCGCGAAATTACTGCTGGGGAATAGACGACGCTGCCGCGGAAGCAGGGGCAGCGGATGCAGTGGCATCAGTTTTCTGCGGCTGCGGGGGCGTCGCGGGAGGAGCGGAAGACCCGGGCTTCGGAGCAGGGGCTGCAGGCGGAGGAGTCGTTTTGGGAGCGGAGACGCCGGCGACGTCGGAACCTAGGCCAAGTTTTTGAAGGCTGAGAGCGTCGAGTTTGCCGGTGGGCTCGAGGCCCTGCGCGGACTGGAATTTCTGCATCGCTGCGACCGTGTTCGAGTCCCACTTGCCGTTGGGATCGCCCTGATAGTAGCCGCCGCGCGCCAAGGCCGACTGGATCTCGGAGATGCGATCGGCCGTGGGCGCCTTTTGTGAAGGCTCGTGCCGGGAATGGTGATGCTTCTTACTTGCAGTTTTCTTTTTTGCTGCCGTTGGAGTTGAGGATGCCGGAGCGGTAGACGACGGCGAAGCAGTTTGAGGCCGTGCCTGCAGGGCGGGCGAGGAACCGACAATGGCGCAGGCAAATGCGAGCGCCGCTGCTGCTCGCAGGGTCTTGGACTTTGCGGTCATGGCTGAGACGGGACGGCGCCTGCGAGCAAGACGGTCAGCGTGCGGTCGTTTTCACCGCCGCGCCGCGCGACCTTGAAAAGCACATCCTGCCTTGGCTGCAGCTTGGCCATCTCGCGGTGATAGTCGGAAATGGAATTGACCGCGATATGGTTGATTTCCGTGACCACGTCACCGCGCGTAAAGCCGATATCCTCCGCGAAACTGGCCGGGTCAACTTCCGTAACGACTGCACCGGTCAGCTTGCCCATGCCGAGCTTGTGGGACAAATCCGGAGTGAGCTCTTCGACGTGGAGGCCGAATTGAGCGGGCTGCTCGTCTTGGCCGGGCTGCGCGTCGTCATCCTGAGCGGTCTGCGGGAAGATCTTGGAGCGGTCAGCGACAGTCAGCGTGACGTCCTTGGAGGCCTTGTTGCGGAAATAGCGAAGCTGGACCGATTGGCCGATGGGAGTCTGCGCAATGGGATCGACGAGATCGCTGCCATTGTGGACGGGCCGGCCGTTGACCGTGGTGATGACGTCGCCGGCTTGCAGGCCAGCCTTGTCGGCGGGGCTGCTGGGCGCAACATCTTCGACGACGATGCCGTAAGGAGCGCCGAGTTCCTTCATCAGCACGGGATTATTGCTGTAGTCTTCCTGGAAAGTGATGCCGATCGAGCCGCGAACCACGCGGCCCGTGGTGACAAGCTGATTGTAGACGATGATGGCTGTATTCGAAGGAAGCGCGAAACCAACACCTTCGAAACCGCGGCTGCCGGTGTAAATCGCCGTGTTGATGCCGATGACCTCTCCGGCCAGGTTGACCAGCGGGCCGCCGGAATTGCCGGGATTGATGGCGGCATCGGTCTGAATGAAGCGCTGGAACTGCTTGCCGACGGTGGAGCGGTCCTTAGCACTGACGATGCCGGCGGTGACGGTGGAATTCAATCCAAAGGGGCTGCCGAAAGCCAGAACCCAATCGCCGACTTGAACGCCATCGGAATTGCCGAGCTTCGCGACGGGGAGCTCGTGATCCGCTTCAATCTTAATGACGGCAAGGTCTGATTCCTTGTCGGTGCCAATGACCTTGGCGACGTAATGTGTGGGGTCGCCGTCGAGGGCGACCTGAATCTTGGTGGCCTGGTCAATCACATGGTCGTTGGTCAGGATGAAGCCCTTCTTATCCACGATGACGCCGGAGCCGAGACTGCGCTCAGCGTCCGGGCCGTTGTCGGGAGAATCGAAGAAGCGGTCGAAGAAATCCTGGAACGGGTCCGCCTTTTGATGCGGGCTCTTGCCGGATTTGGGCTGCTCGATTACTTGCGTGGTGGAGATATTGACGACGGCGGGTTCGAGGCGCTTGGAAATGCCTGAAAAGCCGTTGGAGAGCACGACGGGATCAGGAATGGCCAGGAGCGAGGCGCCATTAGGAGCCTGCGCGTGATTGGCCTGGGCGCGGCCGGAGACCAAGGTACCGATGAGGATTCCGATCCCCAAAGTAACGGCTACAAGGAGGGTGGCAAATACCTTCCGCCGCCTCGCCCAGCTGAACAGTTCGTGGAATTGGATGCCCATCCGCGTGCTCCTTTGTCCCTATGGCAAAGACTAAACTTTCATTATAGCACTGGTTGGATGCCTGCAATCCCTGGACGGTTGGAGCTTGTCCATGTGAGCAAGGCTCGGAAGCTAGAGGGCTGCCGACGGGCCCGATTTGCGCGCCTGCAATGGGAGCAGCGGACATGCCAAGTGTTTTACGGCTTCGGGTCGGAGACAGGTTCTGGCTCGGTGGCCACAACGGCGTCGTCAAAGGAATCGGCGTGTTCGACTGGAGGCCCGGAGATTCCGGAGCGATCTTCCAATTTCTTCTGGAAGCGGCGTTCCGCCTTCATGCGCGCCTTCTCCATGCGCTTCATTTCCTTTTGGCGTTTCTTGAAGGTCGTGGTCATGAGAGTCTCCTGGAAAGCAAGGGTCGCGGCGATCCGCTCGATCCAAACTAACTCGAAAGAGCAGCGGAGGGACGGTTGAAATCCGTCTGGCAAAGCTCACAAAGCGCTCGGAAGGGGAGAAAAGCAGATAAGCTTCTAAGGAGCGCGCTATGATTATAGCACGAATGGGATGGCAACCAGGGCGGAGTCGCTTGGGAGCTGTAGTTCACATTCCGAAAAAGCGCTCATCAGGCCTGTTCGTTAAAGGGAAATCGAGTTACCAACTCCTTGCCATCGAACCAAACTTTTGAATTCAGATGCTACGCCGACGCTGGCTTGCAGCAAGCCGGCTTCGTTGACATGCCTGCGGCCCCAACCTAAGATGAGCGCCAAATGTCGGATTCCTCATCTCTAATCGGCTGCACCATCTCACATTACCGCATTATCGATAAGATCGGTGCGGGCGGCATGGGAGAGGTATACCGCGCGAAGGATACGAAACTCGGCCGCGACGTTGCGCTCAAGGTGCTGCCCGCCGAGATGGCCCGCGACCCCGAGCGGCTGGCGCGCTTCCAGCTCGAAGCACGAGCCGTCGCCGCCCTCAATCACCCGCACATCGTGACGATTCACTCGGTTGAGGAAGCCGACGGCATCCACTTCCTGACTATGGAGCTCGTCGAGGGGCGCTCGCTCGATCGCATCATTCCCGAAGGCGGGATGCCCATCGAACAGATCCTCGATGTTGCCACCGCAATTGCCGAGGCGCTCGCCGCGGCGCACGAGAAGGGCATCGTCCATCGCGACCTGAAGCCCGCCAATGTAATGGTCACTGACGAAGGTCGCATCAAGGTGCTGGACTTCGGCCTCGCAAAGGAGTCCCGCGCAGGCGGCCCAAATGACTCCACCTTGACATCCGCCGGCCTCACGGCTCTCGGCGTCGTCATGGGCACGCCCGCCTACATGTCGCCCGAACAAATCGCGGCCCGCCCCACCGACCATCGCACGGACATTTTCTCTCTCGGCATCGTGCTCTACGAAGTGGCCACCGGCCAGCGGCCCTTCCAGGGACGCTCCTCCGCCGAACTCGCCTCCGCGATCCTGCGCGACACTCCGCGCCCCGTCGGCGAACTCCGCACTGAACTTCCCCAGAGATTGGTTCGCGTGATCCAGCGTTGCCTGGAGAAAAACGCCGCGAACCGCTACCCCTCCGCGCGCGATCTACGCAACGAACTGCGCAGCGCGACCGCCGAAGCGCCCTCGATGCGGACCGCGACCTCCAATATCCCTCGTCCCGCGGCCGCCGCGGACTCGACCGCTGCCCGCGCCGAGGATGGATTCTGGGTGGCCGTGCTCCCCTTAAAATACAACGGCGCCGACTCCGAACTCACGGCCCTCTCAGAAGGCCTCACCGAGGATATCGTCACCGGCTTGTCGAGATTCTCCTATCTCAAGGTCATCGCGCGCAGTTCTACGTTGCGATATGCCCGCGACGTGGCCGACGTCCGCTCCGTCGGAAAAGAGCTCGGCGCGCGATATGTGATGGGGGGAAGCCTTCGCACGGCGGGATCCAGGCTGCGCATCGCGGCGCAGCTTGTCGACACAAGCTCCGGCGCCCATCTGTGGGCGGAAAACTACGATCGCCCCTACAGTCCGGAAGCGGTTTTCGAGCTACAGGACGAAGTCGTCCCCCGCATAGTCTCCACCGTTGCCGACATGCACGGCGTTCTCCCCCACAGCATGAGTGACGCGCTCCGGAGCAAGAGCCTCGATCAGCTGAGTCCCTATGAAGCGCTCCTGCGCAGCTTCAGTTACTACGCGCTCTTAACGCCCGATGAGCACCTCACATCGAGAGCAGCCCTGGAGCGAGCCGTCCAGCAAGCGCCGGGTCACGCTGATTGCTGGGCCATGCTTTCCATGTTGTACGCGGACGAATACAAAACGGGATTCAATGCCCGGCCTGCGCCGCTCGACCGTGCGCTCGATGCCGCGCGCCGCGCGCTGGAGCTTGCGCCGTCCAATCACCTCGCCCCTCACGCCATGGCCTCGGTCCTTTTCTTCCTCAAGGAGTTCCAGACATTCCGAAACCAGGCGGAGCGGGCCATCGCGCTTAACCCCATGGACGGATGCACGGCTGCCTACCTGGGCATGTTGACCGCTTTTTCCGGCAACTGGGAGCGTGGCTGCGCTCTAGAGGAGCGGGCCAGGCAGCTCAACTCCCATCATCCCGGTTGGTACTGGTTCGCCGCCTGCCTCGATGCTTACCGCAAGCGCGACTACCGCGGCGCGCTGGATGTAGCCCTTAAAATCAACATGCGCGGCATCTGGGGCACGAACATTGTGCTCGCGGCAACGTGCGGCCAGTTGGGCCAACACGAAGCCGCGCCCAACGCCGTCCAGCAATTGCTCGCTCTGAGACCCGACTTCGCCGCAGTTGCGCGCGAGGAACTCAGGAAATGGTGGGACCCCGATCTCGTCGAACACCTGATCGACGGACTCCGCAAAGCGGGGCTCGAAATCGCCCCGAGAATCACCTGATCGCCATATAGACATGGGTAGGCAAAGCCGACGCGTCTCCGTAGTTCGCAGGAGCGCGGTTGACGGAATTTCCAGACGGCGATAGATACGCTGCCACCGAGAATCGGCGATGGCTAGCCGCCGCAGCAGTGGCTGCACTACAACAAGGCTCAGTGCCGGGGCTCCAACTCGGCAGAGGCGGAATCGATCAGGGCGCTTTCGGATTCGAGCACCTTGGCGAGGCGCACAATTTCCGAATTGGCCTCGTCCCAATGTTTCTGCTCGATGGCTTCGCGAACGCCGGGCATGGTCTTCGCACCATAGCCGGAGTAGACGCCCGGGGCGTCAATCATATGCTTGTACCAGGAGCGGCGAGGCACGCCTTGCTCGGTGGTCAGGTGGTGCTCACTTTCCATTAGCTTCTGGTTCAAGTCCTGGAGCGCGGCGGGGGGGATTCCGGCCGGCCACGCTTTCTTGAGCGCGGATTGAAAGCGTTGGGCGCTTTGCGCGAGAGCGTCAGCGGCGTTGTCGAGCGGAGCGAAATCGAGGTGGGGAGGGATTTCCTCGCGGGGCGGTGGGTTCATGGGATGGCGGGGATCATTTACCGCGGTAAAGACACCGTCATCGAGTTCCTTGTCGCGCTCGATGGCTTCCTCCCGCGCGTCGTCGGCAAGCTTTTTCACTTCCTTCAAGTACAGGTGAATCGTGTCGGCGAGATCGGTGAACTCAAACGGGAGAAGATCGGCGCTGGAGAGGCGCATTACGGCAGTGCCGATAGTCTGCGCAAGGGCGCGGCCATAGACGAAGTCCGTGTCGGAGAAGTGCGAGTACCAGTAGAAGTCGTCGTAGACGGAATGATAGATGCCGCCCTGATCTTCCCCGCCGTATTCCAGGTTCAACGAAGCTATCCCGAGATGATCGAGGAAGGCGGAATAATCGCTGCCCGAGCCTAATGCGCCCAGGCGGAGGTCGGAGCGCTGGCGGAGTTCCTTGCGGTCCTCATCGGACTTCGCGCGGGAGATATGGCCGTCCTCGAGACGCTGCCATGCGGAAACGTGCGACTCCGGGTCCTGAATGTCGCGGGCGACGCCATTCACGAAATGTTCGAGCGTGGACGAGCCGTCCATGCCGAGGTAGCCACGGCCATTGGAGTCGCTGTTGATATAGGCAACTGCATGCTGCTTAAGTTCTTTGTCGTGCTCTTCGGCCCACTCAGTGGAACCGAGGAGGCCTTCTTCCTCGCCATCCCAGGCACAATAGATGATGGTGCGCTTGGGGCGCCAGCCCTGTTTCAATAGTTCACCGAACGAGCGCGCTTCCTCGAGAAGCGCCGACTGGCCGGAAATGGGGTCCTCGGCGCCGTTCACCCAGGCGTCAAAGTGATTCCCGCGGATGACCCACTCATCCGGCTGTTCCGCACCTGGAATTTTGGCAATCACGTCGTAGAGCCGCTTCGTGTCCCAATTGGATTTCACAACGAGATGGACTTTCGTGGGCCCGGCGCCCACATGATAGGGAATGGCCAGCGAGCCCCGCCACGCCGGGGGAGCCATCGGCCCAGCGAGAGCGGCGAGCAAGGGCTGCGCGTCTCCATAGGAGATCGGCAGGGTCGGAATCTTAGTGGTGGAAATATCGTCTTTCAGGCTCAGGCGCTTCGCACCCGGGGTTGCGCCGATTCCAGGAGTGAGCGGGTCGCCGGGGCTATACGAAGCGAAATCCATGACGCTGCCGCGCTGAACTCCGTCGGGCGGGCGCATCGGGCCCTTGGGAAAAACGTCACCGGCAAAATAGCCGTCTTCATGCGGATCGGAGTAAATGATGCAGCCGATGGCGCCGTGCTCGGCGGCGACTTTGGGCTTTACGCCGCGCCAGGAGCCTCCGTAGCGGGCGATGACGATGGCGCCCTTGACGGAGACGCCCAGGCGGTCGAGGGCGTCATAATCCTCCGGGACGCCGAAATTGACATACACGAGAGGACCGGTGACGTCACCGTCGGCGGAATAGGCGTTGTAAGTGGGCAACTGCTCCCTCTGCTGGTTCGAAGTTGGATCAACGGAAACGGGCGGTTCTTGCAGCTTGGCCGTGAATTTCACGGGCTCAATCATTTCGAGGACGCGCTCTTTCGGCGTGGGCATAAGGACGTCGAAGTTTTCGATGTGCGCGTCCCAACCCCAGGCCTTGAACTGAGCGAGAATCCATTCGGCGTTGTCTTTGTCGTAGGGCGAGCCGACGTGGTGCGGGCGGGCGCTGAGGTGCTGGTCGTAATCGCGTACGTTCGCGGGCGAAGGAATCGAACGAAAACGCGATTCCCATTGCCGCTCGGCTGCCGAGGACGCGGACGTGAAGCCTTGGAGGGATTCTTCATCCGCGCCGGCAGGAATCAGAAGTGCAAAGACAAATACCGTTGCAATCAAAAAAGCGCGCTTCATGAGAACTCCTTCGAAATGATTTCCGGGAGACTCTTATACAGACTAGGAGGAGATTTCAAGCGATAAATCAGAGAGGGTAAGGATTCCGGCCGCAAACGCCCAGGCGCGAAAAAATATTTGGATTCAAGGCGAACAGGCATAGAATGCGCGCCATGCCCAACGAGCCATTTCGGATCCTAGGACAGGCAAACACCGAAAAAGGCGTTCACGTTCTCACGGCGAGGGGTGCGATCACATTTGAGTCGTCGTCCGCGCTGGTGGATGCGGCACTCGGTGTGACCGAGCGGCGACTGATCATTGATCTCACCGATGTGCCGTCGGTGGATTCAATGGCCGTCGGCGCGCTGGTGCGCACGTACGTGCATTGCCAAAAGACAGGGAGACGGTTGGCATTCGTGGGCATGAACCCACGAGTCAAGAGCGTGCTGCGGCTGACGGGCGTTGATCCGCTGTTCGATTTGTACGCGAGTGTAGCCGAGGCAGAAGCGGCGCTTGCGTGATCGCCCGGTGCGATCTCCTTTTCTGCTGTCCTACTATGGATTGTTCAAAACCTTAAGCGCATCCTAATTCCTGTGTGCGAAGCGCTCTGCGGGATTGGAAATCGGATCCGCGATTGCGTCGAGCTACGAATCATCGCAGACGCTGTGAAGCATCCTTACGGAGTAAAGGCAGCCCTAATGCCACCTGCAAAGATCGGATTTGTCATTCTGCTTGCCGCCTGTGGCTATCTTGGCGCGGGAACTGCTGCTCTGCAAACAAGGCCGACGCAAAATCGGCTTCCGGTTGTGGAGGAGCCTCGAAAGATTCTGCTGTGGGAACACGGGGCGCCCGGTGCGCTGGGCACTGATGAGTCGGACCAGCCATCGCTGACCTATTATCCTCCCTGGGGAGAGAATCCGTCGGGGACATGCGTGATTGTCGCTCCGGGCGGCAGCTACCAGTTTCTGGCGTCGAATCACGAGGGGCGGCAGGTGGCCAACTGGTTTAACGCGCTCGGTGTGGCTGCCTTTGTGCTGAAGTACCGGCTGGGGCCGCGGTACCACCATCCAATTGAGTTGGGTGATGCGCAGCGGGCGATTCGCCTGGTGCGCTCGCGGGCGGCGGAGTTCAACGTGCGCCCCGACCGGATTGGAATCATGGGATTCTCAGCAGGCGGGCATCTGGCTTCCACGGCGGCCACGCACTTCGATTCAGGCGTTCAGGGAGCAGCCGATCCGATTGACCGCGCAAGCAGCCGGCCGGATTTCTTGATACTTGCATACGCGGTGATCACCAAGAAGCCGCCGTACGCGCACGAGGCATCGAGAATGGCGCTCCTCGGCGAGCGCCCCGACCCAAAGCTGGTGGATGAACTGTCGAACGAGCTGCACGTGACGCCGCAAACCCCACCGACTTTTCTCTTTGCCACGAGCGCCGACGATGTGGTGCCCGCGGAGAACAGTGTGGCGTTCTACCAGGCGTTGCACAAGGCAGGCGTCCCGGCTGAATTGCACGTCTTCGAGAAGGGGCCGCACGGCGTGGGGCTCGATTTGTCGGACCCAGCTCTCGGAGAATGGCCGAAGCTGCTGGCAAATTGGCTCAGGAGCCGAGGGCTATTAAGCCAACCGCAGCCTTAACCAGACCAAACCGCGACAAATCCGCTGTTATCTAAGTTGATTCCAGGGACTCGCACCTGGTCATCTTCTTCCCCCTTGCTTACTGACAGGAGCGCATGTAGACTCCCTGTCGATAACTGAGGGGAGACGCCGCATGACGAAACCAACCGATCTCGTGCAGGGCACGGTCGATCTGCTGATCATGAAAACTATTGCGCTGGAACCGGCGCACGGATGGGCGATTGCGCAACGAATTCGCCAGGTCTCGAACAACGTGTTGCAAGTGAATCAGGGCGCGCTCTACCCTGCCCTGCACCGTCTGGAGCAACAAGGCTGGATAAAGGCGGAATGGGGCGAGTCGGAAAACAACCGTCGCGCGAAATACTACTCGCTGACGAAGGCCGGGAAGAAGTACCTCGATCAGGAAGAGGCAAATTGGGAGCGGCTGTCTGCCGCCATTGGGTTGGTGCTGAAAACCGCGGAGGGCTAGGAGAAAGGGCGATGCGCTGGCACTACAGACTCGTTTTGCGCTTTCGGTCCCTGCTTCACAGAGCGGCGGCGGATCGCGAACTGGATGACGAACTGCGGTTTCATATCGAGCGGCAGATCGCGGAAAACGTCGCGAAGGGAATGACCGCGGCGGAGGCACGCTACGCCGCATTGCGTGAGTTTGGGGGAGTGGAGCAAGCCAAAGAGGAGTGCCGCGAAATGCGCCGAGTAAACTGGCTTACGGACTTCATCCAGGACGTCCGCTACGGTCTCCGCGTGCTGGCGAAGAATCCAGGATTTACGCTTGTTGCCATAGTGGCGCTAGGACTGGGGATCGGCGCGAACACTGCAATATTTAGCATCATTGATGCGACGCTACTTCGACCCTTGCCATTTTTTCAGCCGGAACAGTTGGTGACGATCGAGAATCCGGGATACCTGGTAAGTCTTTCATCGGACCAGCCATCTCTGTTCTTGCAGATGAAGGAACGACCACTCTCGCTGGATAGTGTGGGTATCTATAATTGGGGCTGGGCCAATCTTTCGGATGCCAGCCGAGACATCGCACCCGAACACGCGCTCATAATGGAGACGTCTGAGAGTTTCTTCCCAACACTTGGCGTTCTTCCAGCACAAGGCAGTGTGTACTCTCAGGAAAACGGAGGGGCGGGTCAGGTCAGCGTGGCTGTTCTCAGCTGGCGGTTGTGGCAAAGCCGCTATCGCGGAGAGCGCGCGACAGTAGGCAGGACGATTTCAATCAGCGGCCGCAATTTCATTGTGATTGGCGTAATGCCGCGGAGCTTCCGGCTTCCCATGTATGCCGGCGACGTGGACGTATGGGTACCGCTCACGCTTCCCGACGACCTGCTGGCGGCCGAAGGGATATCGTATCATGCATTGGGACGGCTCAAACAGGGCGTGAGCATACGTGGAGCTCAAGCGGAAATGGATGCGATTTTACAGCGTTCGTATCCCCGGTTCAGGGGCCCCGACGACTCTAACAGGATCACGCTGGTTCCTTTGCGCATGATGTTTGAAGGCGACACGCGACCGGCGCTATTGCTTCTGCTAGGAGCCGCCGGATTCGTCCTCCTGATCGCCTGCACGAATGTGGCTAACCTGCTCCTAGCGCAGGCGGCTGGCCGACAGCGGGAGACGGCAATTCGCAGGGCCTTGGGAGCTGACCGACTTCGGCTGGTGTGCCAATGGTTGACCGAGAGCATGCTCTTGGGGCTCGCTGGGGGCACGGTTGGTGTGATGCTGACGTTTTGGTTGTTGAAGGGACTGGTGCTGCTCGGCTCATTCTATCTGAGGAACGTCTCAAACGCGACAGTCGATCTGAGGGTTCTCGCATTTGCCCTGACAGCCTCCGTCGGCACCGGTGTTTTCTTTGGGTTGGTGCCGGCGATTCAATTCTCAAATCCTGATTTAATCGCTGCCTTGAAGGCAGGGACCACAGCCTCGTCATCGACAATGAGGACCGGACGCCTTCGCCATACAATCGTCGTACTGGAGCTTGCGCTCGCAATGATACTGCTAGCAGGTACAGGATTGCTTCTGCGGACGCTAGCGAACCTGTGGCGTGTCGACCCCGGTTTTAATAAAGATCATATCTTGACCGTGAGCTTGTCCGCGCCGAAGAGAACGTACTCGGACCAGAGGGGAAGTATGCAATCGGGCGCGCCCGTAGCTCCCGCGCAACCGCTCCCCTCAACCTCTACCACGTTATCTGCTTTCACGACTTCCGCAGTTTCCTCGTCTTCCGCAAAGCCAAGCGCTCCCCAAAATGTGACGGCCTCGGATGGGGCTCGGAAAATTGCTTTTTATCAACAGGTGATTGATCAGATCAAGCTCATTCCGGGCGTCGAGGCCGTGGGGGCCGTAAATCACTTGCCACTCGACAGCAAGAACACTAGCACCTTTTGGGCGATGCTGCGTTTTGAAGGCCGTGATTCCAAACCGTATGGAAGATTTGTCGGCGCTGATCGTGTGGCAAGCGCCGATTACTTCCGAGCGATGGGCGTGCCGCTGCTTCGAGGGCGGACCTTTAATGAACAGGATAATGCGCAGGCTCCGCCCGTGGCCATTATCAATCAATACCTGGCTCACAAGGCGTATGGGGATGGGGACCCGATCGGAAAGTATCTCAGTTTTGGTCTGAGCAAAACGGCTCGAACGTGCGAGATCGTTGGCGTTGTTGGGAACATCAAGCACTGGGGACTCGACAAGAACGTCGACCCTGAAGTGTTCGAATCGTCTCTGCAAATTGCACCATCCTTCATGACGATTGCAGTTCGCACGAGGTCGGATATGGGACGTACTGCCGGGGAGGTTCGGCGCGCGGTCGGCGAGGTGGATAAGGAACAGGCGGTCTACGAACGTGAGGTCCATGGACGAGGTAATTGGCGAATCGCTTTCGCAAAGGCACTTTGTGATGGTCCTGTTAGAAATCTTTTCGGCGTTTGCCTTGATGCTTTCGGCTGTGGGCATTTACGGCTTGATGTCCTATTGCGTGGGACAGCGAACGAAAGAGATCGGTGTTCGCATGGCGCTCGGCGCAGAACGGAAAGATGTACTGCGGCTCGTACTCTGGCAGGGAATCCGGCTGGCAATCGTTGGCGTGGGGTTGGGGATCGTGGCGGCGCTGGGATTGACGCACTTGATGGCGAGTTTGCTTTTTGGAGTGAGCGACAAAGATCCCGTGACGTTCGCGGGCGTCGCTGTGTTGCTGCCATTCGTGGCGCTGCTCGCGTGTTACATCCCCGCGCGGCGCGCCATGCGCGTGGACCCCATGGTCGCGTTGCGGTACGAGTAACCACTTCCGGGCAGGCCGGGATTATTGCTCCTGAAACAGGAGGGTTGTGAAATTGGTCAAGTTGCGGCGCCAAACCTGCCACTGGTGCCTTCCCGGAGTCTCGGTCCACTGCACCTTGAAGCCTTTCGATTGCAGATAATCGCGGACCGCCTCGTCGTCCGCGAGCAAGTGGTCATCCTTGCCGCACGAAATCCAGAGAACGCGCAGCTTCGATCCAGAATTCGCATCGAGCGACGGAAAATCCTTGGCGTAATCCTTCGAAAGCCCACCCTGGCTGAACGCACCGATATAAGCGAAACGATCCAGCGCATTCAAGCCGATGAAAAGCGATTCGGCTCCTCCCATGGAAAGGCCGGCGATGGCTCTGTCCTTCCGATCTTTCGAAACGTGGTAGGAGCTTTCGACGGCAGGAATGACTTCCGCAATCAGGGCGTCACGGTATTTCTCGAAATTCTCCTGGACCAGTGCCGCGTGGTCGAACGCATGGAAGCCGTGCTTCACCATTGCTGGAACGCCGTAGCCCAGCGGCATCACGATGACCATTGGTTTCACTTTTCCATCCGCGATCAAGTTGTCGAGGAGGACATTCGCGCGCCCCACCGCGGTCCATCCGCTCGCGTCGTCGCTGAAGCCGTGGAGAAGATAGAGCACCGGGTACGGTGACATCGCGCGCGCGTCGAAGGCCGGGGGAGTGTAGACGTAGTAGTCGCGGTCGTCGCCGATCACCTGTGAATGATAGAAATGATGATGGATCACGCCGTGCGGAACATCGCCGACCTCCCACGGAAGCGACGCCGGACCGGGCACGTGCAACTGATTCCCGGGCCCAAGCAAATTGGGCGTCAAATTTGGGTTTGAGGGATCTCCCATCCGCACGCCGTCGGCAACGAATTCATAGCCGTAGTAGTCCGGCTCCAGTGGATCGGTTGTTACGCTCCAAACGCCGTGATCGTCCTTTTGCATCGCCAGAGGGTTGGCCAGGCCTTCGAGGGCCACGGAGACCTCCTTGGCGTTGGGGTCGAGAAAGCGGA
Source organism: uncultured Acidobacteriota bacterium (assembly GCA_963788255.1). Lineage (GTDB taxonomy): Bacteria > Acidobacteriota > Terriglobia > Acidiferrales > UBA7541 > Palsa-295. The sequence continues at coordinate 40,320 of CAWBGC010000019.1, read as the reverse complement.
AGGTTGCGCGATGGTCGGCGCTCACCTCTGGGGAGATAATTACTTGCTCTTCCTGTGCCCGAAGCGGGGCAGCAAAGATCAATGCGGCGGCGCTTGGCATCGTCGCTACTGCAATAACAAAAACCATCCTCTTGCCAACAGAATGCTTCTTCGCGCGTGGCACTCCAAAATGATGGGTCACGATTGCCCTCCTGACGGGCCGTAAGTATATACCTCCGCGCAGCGGTTCGTTGGCTGAGCCGTTCAGGCGCTTGGAAGAGCGGCAGGCTCGTGCAGCTCGCCTTCCCATCGCGCCACAACAGCGCACGCGAGGCAATTCCCTATGACGTTGACGGCGGTGCGCGCCATGTCCATCAGCGCGTCGATCCCAAGGATCAGAAGGATCGGCTCCGTGGGCAAATGAAACGTCGCCGCCGTTGCCAGCAGGACAACCAGTACGGCGCGCGGAACTCCCGCCACGCCCTTGCTCGTCAACATCAGCGTGAATACCATAGCCACCTGCGCCTGCCAAGTCATGTGCATCCCCGCCGCTTGCGCCACGAAAATCGACGCCAGCGCCAGGTACAAGGTCGATCCAGTCAGGTTGAAGCTGTACCCGGCGGGTATCACGAACGCCACAATCCTCCGCGGCACGCCAAATTCTTCCATGGTCTCCATTGCCCGCGGCAGCGCGGCTTCCGATGTGCTCGTCGCAAACGCAATCGTGGCCGGCTCCGCCACTGCGCCCAGGAACCGCCGAATCGGCAGCCTCGCCGCCAGCGCAATCGGCAGCAACACCAGCGCGAGGAACACGATCAGCGCGACGTACCCGGTCAGCAAAAGCTTGCCGAGAGGCAGAAGGACGCCGATTCCCATGTGTCCCACCGTGTAAGCCATCGCCGCGCCCACTCCAAACGGCGCGAAATACATCACGACATTCGTGAACGAGAACATCGCGTCCGCCAACGATGAACAGAAGGCAATCATGGGCGCGCGCTTTGCTTCGGAGAGCCGCGTCAGCGCGATGCCGAACAGAACCGCGAACACGGCAACCTGCAGAATCTGATTGTCCGCGACAGATTTCGCGATATTCTCCGGGAAAACATGCAGGATGAAGTCATCCCAGCGCAGAGGTCCTGCCGGCTGCGGCGTCGCGACGGCAGTCGCGGCTGAAGCCGGAATCACGACGCCCTCGCCCGCGCGGCTTAGGTCAATGGCCACTACGCCGATCAAGAGCGCAACCGTCGTCACCGCTTCGAAGTACACCAGGCACTTGATGCCGATGCGCCCCACGCTGCGCAGATCCTTGTGCCCGGCAATTCCCGTGATGAGCGTCCCGAGAATTAGCGGCGCGACAATTACTTTGATCAGCCGCAAAAAGATGTCGCTCAGTAAGCGCAAATGCTCGGCCAGCTGCGGCCGGTCGAACCCAATCTCACCGCCCAGCAGCATGGCGACGAAAATCCAATACGTCAGCGTCCGCTTGGAGAGCCCGTGGACCGCCAGCGCCGCCAGGGCCAGCCAACGCAGCGCCGTGAATCCGGAATGGGCACCAAAGAATATGGGAAGTATGGCGCCTGCCAGAAACAGGATCGCGCCTGCGACCGCAATCGACACCATCGCGCGGTTCCGATGATCGCCGGGTTGCTCGATCATGCCTTTTGTCGTCACCGCACGTCTCGGCGTTTCGCACTCATCATCCACCGCGAACCTGAACCTTCGCGTCTGAAATATTTTCGCAAGTGCCTTGCCTCCCGCTTAGGCCGGCTGCTATCTTCGCGCAGTGCCATTAATTTCGCATTTGGAATGCTCGCGCTGCCGAGCCACTCACTCCGCGGCAGTTCCGCAAACCGTTTGCCCGCAGTGCAAAGGCTCTCTCTACGTCCGCTACGATCTCACGCCGCTGCGCGGAATCGCCGCGCGCGATGCGATCCAGCGGACGACGTCTGCCTCAACCTGGCTGGGCATGTGGCGTTACGGCTGCGTTCTTCCTGACGCCTCGCCTGTTACCCTGGGCGAAGGTTGGACGCCCATGCTACGAAGCCGGCGCCACCCCGGCGCATTTCTCAAGGAAGAGGGCGCCAACCCCACCGGCACATTCAAGGCCCGCGGCCTGGCCCTTGCCGTTACGATGGCACGGCATTACGGCCTGAAGAAACTCGCTGTTCCATCGGCAGGCAACGCCGCGGGTGCGCTTGCCGCTTATGCCGCCGCAGCGGGCATCGAAGCCCACATCTTCATGCCGCGCGACGTCCCCTTCGCGAACTATGTGGAGGCCGTAGCCTACGGCGCGCACGTCACTTTGGTCAACGGTCTTATCTCCGACTGCGGCCGGATGGTCGCGGAGCGCAAGGATGAAGAAGGATGGTTCGACGTCTCCTCGCTCAAAGAGCCTTTCCGCGTTGAAGGCAAAAAGACGATGGGCTACGAATTGGTCGAACAGCTTGGGTGGGAGTATCCGGATGCCGTGTTCTATCCCACCGGCGGCGGAGTGGGCTTGATCGGGATGTGGAAGGCCTTCGGGGAGCTCGAAGAGCTTGGCTGGGTGCGGCCCGGTAAGCGGCCGCGCATGATCGCCGTCCAGTCAGCCGGCTGCGCGCCTGTGGTTCGCGCCTTCGAGCATCACGCCAGTGTCAGCGAAGCCTGGCAGAACGCGGCGACCTTTGCCGCAGGCCTGCGCGTGCCCAAGCCGTACGCGGATTACATCATCCTGGAGATTCTGCGGGATTCCGGCGGGTGCGCTGTCGCCGTTCCCGACGATCAAATTCTCGCATCGCTGAAGGAGTGGGCGAAACACGAGGGGATTTTTCTTTCGCCCGAAGGCGCGGCTGCCACCGCTGCGTACGATCACCTGCTTGCAACGGGCTTCTTGAAGGCGCAGGACCGCGTCGTGATCTTCAATACGGGGGCGGGGCTTAAATATACCGACATGACGGCCGAAGCAATGCGCCTCGAACGACCTTCGCCCGCTGTCTAAATCGTTACTGACTTGCCGGCGGTGTTGTTGCCGAAGCCGAGCCGATCGCATCGCCGTTAACGACGATCTCCACGCGCCGGTTCCGCTGCCGTCCTTCGGACGTGTCATTGGAAGCGACGGGCTCCGTTTTCCCGAATCCACGCGCGGTCACCGACGAGCCAGGAACTCCCTGCTCGATCAGAAAATCCTTCACGGCGGCGGCGCGGTGCTCGGAGAGCCCCTGGTTGAAATCGTCGCTCCCGACGCTATCGGTATGGCCTTCGACCTGCAGATTCAGCCCTGGGTGAGCGAGAACGATTCCCGAGATTTTCGCCAACTTTTCGCGCGCGCCCGGCTTCAGCGTGTAACTGCCGGTGTCGAACAGCACGTCCGACATATTGACGATCAGGCCGCGGGCCGTATCGCGCGTTTGCAGGACTGCATCCAATTGCGCCAATAACTGAGCACGTAGCTGCGCCTTGTCGGCTTCCGCCTGCGCGGCGGCTTTGCGCGCAGCCTCTGCTTCCGCTTGCGCGGCTTGCTGTTGCGCTTCGGCATTGGCACGGGCAGCATCTGCAGCAGCCCGCGCGGTGTCTGCGTCTGCCTTTTCTTTCGCGGCTTGTTCGGCCGCCAGGCGAGCCTTGTCGGCCTCGGCTTGGGCCGCTTGCTGCTGAGCGAGTGCTTGAACGCGTGCAGCTTCCGCTTCGGCCTTTTCGCGGGCGGCGCGCTCGGCGGCCAGCTCTGCCTCGAGCTTTGCCTTCTCCGCGTCCTCAGCCTCCGCTTTGGCCTTCGCCTCGCGGTCCGCGGCAGCCTGGCGCTCGGCGGCCTGGCGCTCTTCGTCGAGGCGTTTCACGGTGATGGCGCGGGCATCCTCGGCGGTCTGCACGGCTTCCCGCGCGGACATCTCGATCTGCTTCTTTTCACCCTTGTGGGCCTGCAAAAGTTCGGCCTGTTGCAAGAGCTGCGCCGCTTTCTGGAAGCTGTCGTTGGCGTACTTCTCTGCCCCGGCCGCTTGCGCGATTTGGATCGCGTTCCGCGCCTCGGCGAGTCCCAGCGGCGTGCGCGCGTCATACACGGCCGGCGCAGTGGTGTTCTGCACGTAGGTGTACTGGCTGCGCTGGAGCAAATCGAACTTCGCGTCCATTTCTTCGACGCCCCCGAGCGTATCCGGGCGGACTACATTTTCGAGCACGACAACCTCGCTCGGCTGCGTCACCGCAAAATACGGTTCCGCCGTTACGATCAGCGCAAACGCCTGCAATTGCGCCGTCACGTCCAGCTTGCTCTTTGTTCCTTCGCGCTGCACTTCCCCGAGGTTGTCGGCTCGGCCTTCGGGCGAGACGGCCCAGAGCACATACGTCAGAAACTCGGGTCCGAAGCGCGAAGCTGGCTCCAATTTTTCGAACTGCGCTTGGATCCGGATAGCTCCCCGCTTGCTCTCCACTTTGGCGTCGCCCTTTGCCAGAGGCAGAAGGACAGTCCCACTGAAATCAATCTTGGTCGGCCCGCTGAGGTGCCGATAGTTGATGGCTTTGGTCGTCCGTGCCACGACAGTCACCCGATAGAGTGGGCTGGATTCCTGCTGCTGTCCCTGTTGCGCCGATGGTTGTGACGACGTCTGCTGGGATTGCTGCTGTTGTGTGCCCGCCTGGGGTGTGCCTTGGGCGTGAGCCGGAGGAGCCACGGCTCCCAACGCCGCCCATGCAGCAAGTATCAACGATGTGGCCTTCATGCGACACCCCCTGAGCGTGCGATTGACCGTTTTGGATCCCAAGAACCTTGGTCGCCTGGGCAAAAGGATGGCCCCACCGCGCAGTCCAGCGACCAAGCGGAATTCCCTGCATTCAGCCTAACAAAAGCCTGGCATCGCCGGACGAACTGCAAATTCGCCCTTGCACAACTGATTACCGCCCGCCACTTCCCGAGCCGGGAGAGACCGTGGCAAGGGCGAGTCTGCCGGATGGCTGTGTTACAATCGCCAATGGTGCAAACTGGTTTTGCGCCGACTGTACTGGCCGGGGCCGCTGCCCCCAGGTGAGAAAACCGACCGTATGGCTCCTCGCACGCTCTTCGAAAAAATTTGGGAAGCCCATGTAGTCCACGAAGAACCGGGCCAGCCTTCGCTGATTTACATCGACCGCCACCTAATTCACGAAGGCACTTCGCCGCAAGCGTTTGCCGGAATCAAAGCTGCGGGACGCAAAGTGCGACGCCCGGAGCTGACGTTCGCCGTGATGGACCATTCCGTGTCTACGAAGGATCGCCTGCTGCCCGTCCTGGACGCCGACGCCGCCGGGCAATTCGAGGCGCTTACCCGCAATTGTGCCGAGTACGGCGTCAACCTCTTCGACATGCACAGCCGCAACCAAGGAATCGTGCACATCATCGGCCCGGAATTGGGCATCACGCAGCCCGGCTGCACGATCGTTTGCGGCGACAGCCACACTTCCACGCATGGTGCGTTTGGTGCCCTCGCCTTTGGCATCGGCACCAGCGAAATTGAACACGTGCTCGCCACGCAGTGCCTCTCGCAATTTAAGTCGAAGACGATGAAGATCGAAGTGAAGGGCAAGCGGCCGCATGGCGTTACTGCCAAGGACATCATCCTCGCCATCATCGGAAAGATCGGCATAGCGGGAGGAAACGGCCACGTGGTCGAATATACTGGCGAAGCCGTGCGCGGACTTTCGATGGAGGGCCGCATGACGATGTGCAATATGTCCATCGAAGGAGGCGCGCGCGCTGGAATGGTCGCACCGGATGACACCACTTTTACCTACATGGAAGGGCGCCCCTTCGTTCCGCACGGCAAGGATTTTCAGGTCGCCGTGGATTTCTGGAAGTCGCTCGCCACGGACCCCGGCGCGAAGTACGACGCCACGGTCACACTGGAGGCCGCCGACCTCGCTCCCATGGTCACCTGGGGAACGAATCCGGGCATGGTCACGAAGGTGACGAGCCGCGTTCCTGACCCCGCCTCCTTCCAGGATCCAGTTGACCAACAGGCCGCCCAGCGCGCCTTGGTTTACATGGACCTGAAGCCTGGGACGCGGATCGAAGATGTCCCTGTCGACCGCGTGTTCATCGGTTCCTGCACCAATTCACGGCTGGAGGATTTGCGCGCTGCCGCGAAGGTGATCGCCGGGAAACATGTCGCGAAGACGCTGAAGCAAGCGCTCGTCGTTCCGGGTTCGCGCGTCGTCAAAGCCGAAGCGGAAAAGGAAGGCCTCGACAAGGTTTTCCGCGACGCCGGCTTCGAGTGGCGTGACGCCGGTTGCAGTATGTGCATCGGGATGAACGACGATGTTTTGCCGGCCGGTGAGCGCTCCGCCAGCACGTCCAATCGAAACTTCGAGGGCCGCCAAGGCAAGGGCGGACGCACACACCTCGTGAGCCCCATTATGGCCGCCGCAGCAGCCATCGAAGGCCACTTCGTGGACATCCGCAATTGGAAAGGCGTGGACGGCGCCGAATAGACTTCGGAGATACGAATGGACCCATTCATCAAACACACTGGCCTGGTCGCGCCGCTCGACCGCGTGAATGTCGACACCGATCAGATGGTCCCGAAGCAATTTCTGAAGCTTCAGACGCGCCAGGGCTACGGCCGCGTTCTCTTTTATGACTGGCGTTATTTGCCCGGCGAAAAGCCGAATCCGGATTTCATTTTGAATGCCTCGCGCTACAAGGGCGCCAGCGTGCTATTGGCGCGCGCGAATTTCGGCTGCGGGTCCAGCCGCGAACACGCGCCCTGGGCCATTCTGGATTACGGCTTCCGCGCAATCCTCGCGCCGAGCTATGCGGACATCTTCTACAACAACTGCTTCAAAAACGGGATCCTGCCCGTCACACTCTCGAACGAGCAGATGGACGAGCTTTTTCGGCGTACGGAGAAGACCGAAGGATATCGTCTGACCGTGGACCTCGAGCAGCAGGTTGTCACCGGCGATCGGGGCCTGCGCTATTCATTCACGGTCGATCCCTTCCGCCGCGAGTGCCTGCTGAAAGGTCTCGACGACATTGGCCTCACGCTCGTTCACGAGCGCGAAATCTCTTCCTTCGAATCGAAGAATCTTCGCGTCCCGGTAATGCACGACCCGGTGGACGTGAAGTACCACCCGCATTGACCTCCGCGGCTCCGCGCCATTCGTTGGAATGGATCCCGTGGAATAAGTCAGAAGCGAAAAGCTCCACGCTCGCACACCGAGCATAGGGCACCCGCAAAGTCCAAAGCCCAAACCTGGGCCACCCGCCCTAATCGACTCGTAAGAATGTGCCACACGCCGAGGTTCAGAGAAATAATGCCAGATGTGCGCCTGTCAACGGTGAGCGGTGATCCAGCAGCGGCGCTCGCAGCGGTGAGGAACTCGTCGGCGCCAGGCAGCTTACTCCTGTAATTCACCGTGCAGGTTGAGGTTGTTCCACTGTTTGCCGGTATCTCTCGATTCTCGGTCATATCAGTCTGGGGATGAGTTTCCACCTTTCTCAGAGTTCTTCACACGCCAGACCAAAGTGCGCCAGTATGTGACCGTTAAAACCGATGGGCTGATTAGCAAGAGGCCCCACCAATATTCGATCCCGTCCCAAGACCACGGAACAGTATGATGAAACGCATCAGCAAAGGCCCAGAGACCCCCGTAGAGCGCGATCAAGGAAAACACCAACGCGGCCCATTTTCTAAGGCCAAACAGTCCTAGTCCAAGAACACTCAATCCAACAACAAGTAAAAACAGCCTTCCGATGACCGCCGGAGTGAAAGGTAGAGCATGAAGCGACGAGTGCCCCGCCGACAAAACAATCAAAAGGATCACCCCCGCCACATAGCAGAAGGTAATGCCGCCCATCAAACGAAAGACAACTCTGGCCATGATTGAGATACTCACTTTGGGCAGTTCTGTTTCATCCAGCTTGCCGGAAACAGGTCACTAAACCCGATCCAGGTTTTAGAGGGGCGGGTGGCCCACTCTTCTGGCGTTCTGCCACTTCGCGTGCGTTGCGAGCATCACCGGGCATGATACCATCGCGGCACGTCACCGCGGGGTACGCCTTTGCGGGTGCCCCATGCTCGGTTTGTGAGCGTGGGGCTTTTCCGGCCTCGTTCTTTGTGTTTGAGCTTGCGCGATGCCCAAACGCCTCCAGCGCATCTGCGGAGAATGGGGGCAGCTCCGTTGGAACTGTTTGGTCTACCGATGCGAAATGAAATCACGGAGTGGAGTGTACGGGAGCTTCGCTGCGCGTGCGGACGCGATCAATGGCCAGCCCGGCTTGCACTGCAATTACGGAGAATGCGTTGAGGTCCTCCACCGCGAACATCCCGCGGCGCGAAAGATTATCGACGTAAAGCAGACCGCGCAAACGGTCGCCGATGCCGAGCGGGGCACACATCGCCGATTGAATTCCCGCGGCGACGACGGATTTGCTGGCGGAAAGCCGTGGGTCGGACTGCGCATCTGAGACCAGCAGCGGCAGTCCGGCTTCCATCACTTTTCGGATGATGCTCTGCGAAATGGCGATATGCGGAGCGGCATGGGAAAGCGGGGCATTTACGTCGGCGCGGTAGCGAAGGACGGCAGGCTGAAACGAGTAGCCACCCTTGCGGAAATCACCGCGGACCATCGAGGCGTCGTCAACCAACATCGTGTAGCCGCGTTCCGCGCCGTCGATTTCGAGGACGAGATCGAGAGCACGCTGCACAACCTCGGAGACCGATTTCAAATCCACAAGCGTGCGGTTGACTCGATTGAGCAACCTCAGAAGGCGGTTCTCATGCTCGTTAACGCGCGCCTGATCGGCGGCATTCGCGCGAGGTTCCGTCTCGGGGGGAGCGATATCGGCCAGCGATTCCACCGGCTGAAAGGATCCTGTGTAGGCCGATTTCTTCAATGCCTGGGCGAACCGACCGGGAAGCTTGGCGGTGCCGTAACTGACAACTTTGCGCGCGGCAGAATCCTCATAGCGCAGCTTGTATTCGCCGAGAGTGATTTCGTCGTCGGGACGCAACGTCGCTTCTTTTGTTGCGGCCTCATTTATTTTCATGCCATTCGAGCTATCGCGGTCGATGATTTGCCAGGCGCCCTCGGGAGTGACGCGGACGACGGCGTGGAGACGCGAAACGCTCGGATCGTCCAGAATGACCGTGCTGGATTTCGCGCGGCCAATGGAGATAGGGCGGTCTCCGAACAATTCGAATACGCGCGACCCCTCTCCAGCGTGATGAATCAGAAGCCGTGGCATGCAAGTGACCCCGCATCCATCTTCCGGCTGCTGAGGAGGCAATGCAAGAATCTCGGGTGGGAGGCTTGCTTGATGGCTAACGTCCCCGCGCGGATGCCGCCGGGGCTGGCATTGCACGTTCAGGAGGCGAGCCAGAATTCGGGCGCGCGGCGCAGGAATTCGACGCCAATGCGCGACTTTCCGCGGACTCGGTGGCCGACGTGAATCACGCGGGCCTGTAACTCAGCTTGATTGAGTGTGTTGGCGAGGACAAGACGCTGCCCCCGGACGATAGGAGCTTCGAGCAACAGTGAGCAGCCGTCTTCGTTGATGTCCAACGTCTCGCATTCTTCGTGGAAGGGTTGCTTTTCGGCGTCTGAGCCATAGACGAGAAGCACGGCCTGGTGGGCGCGGCGCTTGGAGGCGCGGCGGTCGGTTGATTCATTGACCTTTTCCTCGGCCTGCCTGCCCAGGGATGTACCGGATTTGTGACGCTCGGCATCCTTTAATGCACGCCAAATACGACTCACTGCTACTCCCCGATCTGCAATCCAATTTTCGCGAAAGCTCACATAGAACCCTCGCGTCGAATGCAACGATACCGCACAGAGCTGGGGGAAACTCCAGAATGAAACTCTCGCATGGCGAATGCGTTACTGCAAGGCGATTACCGCTTGGCGAACAGGCAGACACCGGACCACGGACGTGATCCTTGGGCGCCATTCGAGGCTGGCAGCATGGCGAGGATTTTCATGCCGAAGGAAAGCCTCTTCAGCCGTGCAGCCGTCTTGAGAGGCGAGCGCACATCAATCGGCTTCCAGCCGAAGGGAACAAAAAAGTCCGGCCCTTCGGCAGGACCAAACTTGAGCGGCGCTCCTCCCTTGCGGAGCTGCGCTCCCATGTTCTTCTGCATCAATCGGATAAGTCCAGGAGATGCCAAATCAAGAATCCAGCGCTGGAAGGTGGGCGGGGCGGAGAGATCCTCCGCGAGAGCGCTGGCTTCCCCAGGCTCGAGATAGATGAGGAGGCCTTCGGCGAGGATCAGCGCCTTGGCAGCCCCGCGGCCCAATCGCTCGAAGAGCGAGCGACGCGCGGCGACGTCCGACAAGTCAAGCCGGACGCGCTCCAACAAACACGCGGGTTTCTCGGCGGCGAGGATTTCTTGCTTGTAATCGAGGATGGCGGGAAGGTCGACCTCAATCCAGCGAAGTGAAGCGGGGAGAACCATGCGGTAGGGACGCGCGTCGAGACCGGCCGCCAGGTTGACAACCATGTCCACGCCCTGCTGAATCTGCTCGAGGATGAGCTCGTCGAAAAGGACGGTGCGGGCTACCCAGGCCCAGGTGGCGCGCTCACTGAACGGCATCGACTTGGCGATTTGTTCTCCGCGCGAACCGGCCAAGCGCCGTGCAAAGGGATCGCGGAAGACCGCGTCGGGGCGATCCGTCTCGCGAGCACGGTAAATGGCAGCCCAGAGGGCCGTGTCAGAGATATTGCGGATGAGCGGTGCGGTTTCCGCCATGTGTCAGCCTCCGGTCAGGCGCTTTCTATCACAGGTACGAAGTAGTTTCTTTCAATGTCCGGCGGCGCGGAGAAGCGCAGCCGAAGCTTGTGAACTCGCTTCAGTTTCGACGCCACAGGTTTGTTTGCGCCGGGTTTCTTACCCGCCGAAATCCTTAATGCGCGTGGCAATGTGCCACTCGTAGCCGAAAGCGTCTTTTACGCCGCCAAGGCGGTCGCCGTAAGGCATGTCCGTAGGCTCGTACATCGAAGTGGCGCCCGCCGCAAGGGCCCGGCGATAGAGCGCGTCGGCATCCGGAACATAGAGATAAAACATGCCGGGCATGGGCTGATAAGGACCCTGAGCTTCGCCCATCTCAAGGTAGGCGTCGCCGATCTTGATGTTCGTGTGATGGATGATTCCTTCTGGTGAAGTGGCGCGGCCAGTTTCCACTGCGCCGAAGGCTTGCCTCAAGAAGTTGATTACGGGCTCGGCTCGGAGCGGATGCATATAGGGCTGCACGGTGGGATAGTCGGAGGGTTTGTACGAACCCACGAGCCGCGTGGCGATGTACCAGAAGTTTCCAAAAGCGTCCTTCACGCCCGCGCCGCGTTCGCCATAGGGCATGTCGGCCGGCTCGTAGAGCGACGTGGCGCCCGTTTCGAGCGCGCGCCGATACACGGGGTCAGTATTCTCCACATACACGTGGAACGGCATGGGGCGCGAGTCTCCTTTCCAAGAAAGTCCCGGACCGCCGCCGCCGATCATCATCATGGAATCGCCGACGCGCACCTCGCAATGAATTCCGCCCGCAGACCCGATGCCGCGGAAGATTTCTTCGGCCCCAAACGTGCGTTTGACAAAATCAATCAAGCCCGCAGCGTCCTGGACGACGACGTAGGGCGTAAGAGTGGTGAACCCTTTCCGAATGAAATTCGCGCGGTGGGATTCCTGTTCCCCTGTGGAAGCAGGCTCCCAGCCCTTTTCTTTGGCCACGGCATCGAAGCGGCGCTGGATTTCGCCCGCGTTTAATTCGACTTTTGTCGTGGCGAGAATCCAGGTGAATCCGAACGGATCGGCAAAGTGGCCGGACCGCTCTCCATAGAACTGATCCTGAACGGGCCGGACCACGGTGGCGCCGGCAGCCAGTGCCCGGGCTGCGGACGCGTCCACGTCTTCAACACTGAGATTAATCTTCGCGGGGGAGCCGCCGAGCGATAGTGGACTGACCGCGCCAAAGTCAGGAAACTCGTCAGAGAGGAATATCGACGAATTGCCGATGCGGATTTCGGCGTGGCCGATCTTGGGTCCGGGACCGATCAAACGCATCACTTCCACGGCCCCAAAGGCCTTCTTGTAAAACTCGATTGCTGCAGCAGCGTCATGGACGCACAGATAAGCGGTGGCGCTTTGCCGGGTTTCCTGAACCGGTGCTGGTTTGCTGGCCATGGAGGCTCTCCTTTCAAGATCGGCTTTCAGACGCGCGCGAAAAGTTGGTGAGGGAAGATCGAGAAGTGGAGGAAAGACGCGCGCGAAAGTAGCGAGCGTGCCCTGCACGCGCGGCATTGGCCCTCGAGGACGCGAGAGAATCACGTCGATAAGCCTATCGAGTTGTTCGAACTGATTTTGCTTAGCCATTTCGGCCACCCGATTTCTTGCTCGCCTTCCCTCGCGGCTTCTCAGAGGGCTTGAATGCCAAAACGTCGCGCAGAGTCCGCAAAGCGCGGAATTGAAGCTGCTTTACGGCGCCTTCGCTGCGGCCAATTTCGAGGGCAATTTCGCGAATGCTCCTCTCCTCCGCAAAGCGCATTTCCACGACTCGGCGCTGATCGTCCGGAAGTTCCTTCACGGAACGAAACACTCGCGCGTAAGGATCCAAATTGGTGAGAATGTCCGTCGTGAGATTCGCGAGCCGCACTTCGAGCCGCTCGTTGAGCTCTGAGGTCTTTCGGTTCCGCGCCGAGCGGTGGAAATGATCCGCGACAGCGTTTGACGCAATGCGCAGCAACCACGCTAGGAAAGGAATGCCCCGCCATTCGAAGCGGCCGATATTTGCAAGCGCGTCGTGAAAAACCTCGGACGTGATGTCCTGCGCGGCGTCGCGATCGCGCGTCTGGCGCACCACGAAGGCATACACCACGTCGAAATGGCGTTCGTAAAGGTCGGCAAACCGGCTCGGGTCCTTCTGGGCCGCTTCGACGAGAAGCCGGTCGTCCATATCGTTCTTCCGAGCCTTCAACACCGTCTCCAAAATGCGCGCCTTCTATGAATATAAACCGCGAAGAAGGCAAAAGGTTACGCGGAAAGCTTGACGCGCGCGAGCCCGCTAGTCGCGTGGGGGAGCAAGGGGCTCGGGCGACTCCGGTACGCTGGGCGCAGGGCCCTTCAGCTCGGCAAGCAGGATTCCAGTGAAGATCAATGCGCCGCCGACCAGAGTGCGGCCGCCGAGATGCTCGCGCCCCAAAAGCCAGGACGTAAGCGCCGCGAAAACCGGCTCGAGGCTGATGAAGATGGCTGTATGAGTCGGCGAAGTGTACTGCTGCGCCCAAACTTGAAATGAGAATCCGATGACCGTCGAGCCGATGGCCGTGATGAGGACAGCGAATATGAGATTGCCGGTCAAGGCGAGCCGTGGCGGTTCCCAGCCTGTCGCCGACAGGAGCGGCAAAAACGCAGTCGAGAGGAGGGCGGTCGTGGCGACCTGCAAGAAACTGAGTGCTCCAACCGAGTGGCGCTCCACGTGGCGGCCGATGAAAATCACATGGAGGGCAAACATGACGGCCCCACCAAACACGATCGGATCGCCGCGATTCAGACCACCCAGACCTTCCGGAGGAATCGTCAATAGGTAGAGTCCGACGAACGCCGCCAACGCGCCGGCCCAGATCCAAGCGGTTATGCGTCGACGCCCAAAGGAAGCGAGGAATAGTGGAACGATGACGACGCTGGAACCTGTAATCAGGGCCGCTTTGGACGGCGTGGTGGAATGCAGTCCGGTGGTCTGGAAGGCATAGCCGCCAAACATGAAGAACCCGATTTGCGCGCCTGCCCATATAGTATGAAGGCTAAGCTCGCGGAGCGAGCGCCAGTAGAGGACGCCCATCACGGCGGCAGCAAGTCCAAATCGCACGGCAAGGTAGACAAAAACGGAGGCGTCGGAGAGCGCGTCCTTGACCACCACAAATGTGGCGCCCCAAATGAAGGAGCAGAACAGGAGAGCGAGGTCGGCTCGCAGTCGCTTGCTATGCATGAAGCTTGAGAGTTTATGCGGTGCGCGAGATTGTCGCAACCCGGAAGAAGCTGGGGACACGAAGAGCAAAGTGCAAGCGGGCTCGCCACGGATACTCGATCCGACTTTATCCGCGAAACTATTGACGCCCTCGTGGAGTTGTAGTAAATAGTTCGGCAATATATGCCTAAGCTATACGGTTTGGTTGCTCTCGCGTTCGCTTGCCTCCTGGCTTGGCCTCTGTCCGCGGTGCGGCACGAGACGTGGCTCGAGGTGCGCAGCCCGAATTTCATCGTGGTCAGCAATGCGGGGGAAAAGCAGGCGCGTAACACGGCCGTCCAATTCGAACAAATCCGGGCGGTTTATCGAAAGTCAGTTCCGGGTGTGAGTACGCGTCCAAGTCCGGTGATAACGATCCTGGCCGTCAAAGACGAAGACTCACTCCGCGCTTTGCTGCCCGAATACTGGGTGAAGGGGCATTCCCATCCCGCAGGATTTTTCTACTACCGCATGAATCAGTATTATGCGGCGATCCAACTCGACGCGCAGGGTACCAATCCGTACGAAACCATCTACCACGAGTACTATCATTCCGTGACTCTGCCCTATTTCCCGAATCTTCCGCTGTGGGTGGCGGAGGGTCTGGCGGACTTCTACGGCAATACCATAATCGGCGACAAGGATGCCGGAATCGGCTACCCCGATCCCGACTTGATCGCGGAACTCAAGGAGGGGCGATTTATTCCTCTTGAGACGCTTTTCAAAGTGGACCAAACCTCGCCCTACTACAACGAACAGAACAAGACGACAATCTTCTATGCCGAGTCATGGGCGCTGGTTCATTATCTGATGGTCGGTGACCGCGCAGCCCACCGGCAGAAGTTCGTAGACTATCTGACTGCTCTCAATGAGGGCGCAACTCAGAATGAGGCCGCCGCCAAGGCTTTCGGCGACGTGAAAAAACTCGAGGGCGCGCTGATGAGTTACATCAGCAACCTCACTTTCTATTATATGAAGTCGCCGGCACCGCCGAAGGTTTCCGAGGCAGATCTGAAGGTTCGCCAAATTTCGGATGCGGAAGCGGATGCCTATCGAGGCGGCTTCCTGGCAGCCCGCGGGCGAACGCAGGACGCGAAACCCCTCCTCCAGGACGCCCTGCGCCTGGACCCGAAGCTAGCTTTGGCGTACCAAAACATGGGGCTCGCGGAATACGTCGACGGACAGAGATCGGAAGCGCTTGCGTCCGTCTCCCAGGCGATATCGCTCGACCCCAAGAACGGGCTGGCACATTTTCTTCGAGCGTACCTGTCGTTTGGAGGAGGAGAACCGGTTAGCGATTCGCAAGTCGAAGATGATTTGAGGGAAGCGATTTCGGCAAGCCCGGAATTCGGCCCTGCTTATAGTTTGCTTGCCGTCTATCTGGCAGCCGACGGGGAGGAACTTCCGGAAGCGCTGTCGCTGGCGCAAAAGGCGATCGCATTCGAACCTGGGAACGGCAGCTTTCAGCTTGCTTTGGCTCAAGTGTTGGCGCAGATGAAAAGGTTTGACGAAGCGCACATCGCGGGTCTCCGAGCCCTCGAGGGCGCGAGAAGTCCTGACGAAAGAGCGCACGCAGATAGCTTCCTGAGCTACTTGCAGCGATTGCGGAGTTTTCAGGCGTCGGCCTCTGCGGGCGCAGACCCCTCCGTCGCGGGCGGCGACACGTCGCCGGTATCGGAACAAAAGGCCGAAAGCCCTGATGAGAACGATAAGAAGGAAATGAAGGAAGTGACCGGAGAAGCGATCAGCGAGAACTGCAAGTTCGGCGGGCCTAGCTTGGAAATCAAGGCCGGCGCTGAAAGCATCCAGCTTCGCGCTCCAGCAGGTGGTGGCGTCCAGATCATGACTTCATCAAAGCCCCCGGCAGGGTTCAACCCCTGCACATCGCTGGGTGGTGCGCAAGTTGAAGTGCATTACAAGCCCGACGACGCCAAGGGACTGACCGGGACAGTGTGGACCATCCGCGTTCTCGCGATGCGAGAGGACGGCAACAACGCAAGCTCCCCCGCAAGTGCGGTGCCGAACGAAACCCCACAGGCCGATTCGCGCGTTACTGCGACTTCGGGTGGCATTTACAAACCGAACGCGGCTCCGGGCGCAACCACGACGGCCGAAGGGAAGATCACGGAGGAGAGCTGCAATGGAAGCGAACTGCAGCTCACAATGTTGGTGAGGGGAACCGTGGCGACACTCCATGCCCGAAATTACTCTCGGATTGAGGTGGAACAGGAAGTCGCATTTGAAACGGGAGAGTTCAACATCTGCACGGAGTTGAAAGGCAAGACAGCAAATATTACCTTCGCAGTCGTGGCGCACAAACCCTACATCGGGGAAATCCAGAGGATCGAAGTGGAAAAATAGGCCGGGCCGCTATTGCTTCTGTTCGGCCTCGTACACGATGCGTCCGCCAGCTATCGTTATCGCGACGGGAGCCTTCAGGAGTTCACGCGGCGGGATCTTTGTAATATCCTCGGGAAGCACCACAATGTCGGCAAGCATGCCGGGCGCGAGTTTCCCTTTTCTTCCTTCCTCAAACTGAGCGTAGGCGGCGCCGACCGTGTACGCGCGGATGCAATCCTCCATCGTCAGTTTCTCTTGAGGCTGCCAGCCGCCCTTTGGGCCACCGCCAGGTAGTTCGCGCGTAACGCAGGCGTAGAGCCCGCGGAGCGGATTCACAGACTCGACGGGATAATCAGTGCCGAAGGCCAGGTGCGCACCGGACTGCAACATCGAATGCCAGGCGTAGGCGCCACGCAGGCGACCGGCGCCGATGCGATCTGCGGCCCAGCGCTCATCATCGAGCAGATGAGAAGGCTGCATCGAGGCGACGACGTGAAGCGCAGCAAACCGCGGAATATCCGCAGGCGCCACAATCTGAGCGTGCTCGACACGGTCGCGGCGGTCGCGATTTCCATTGGCCGCAGCGACGGCTGCGAATGTGTCGAGAGCAACGCGATTGGCGCGGTCGCCGATCGCATGGAAGGCGATTTGGAAGCCGGCGCGATCGCGCTCGATGGACATCGCCGTGAGCCGCGCGGGTTCCACCCGCAGTATTCCGGAAGTTGATGGATCATCCGTATAACGTGCGAGCATTGCTGCCGTGCGCGAGCCGAGCGACCCGTCCAAAAAGGCTTTCAGAGCGCCTGTCTTGAGCCAGGGGTCTCCGGGATTCCCCGCGCTTGAGCCTCCACCCAGGCGGCGCATTTCTTCAAGCCGCTCGAGCGGCGCATCGAAAGGGAGCCACTCCGTGATGCGAATCTTCAGCTTTCCTTCCTGCTTCAGTTGCTGATAAACGAGAAAATTGGCCCAACCGTAGGTGTCGCCGTCGCTTGGCGATTGAACGGAATTGTCCTGGACGGAGGTGACGCCGAATTGGGCTGCCTCATCGATGGCAAGCTCGAGCGCGCGGCGTCGCTGGGCTGAAGAAGGCGGCGGAATATGGGAGGAGACCAGATTCATAGCCGCGTCTTCTTCCAGCAATCCGGTAGGCTCGCCGCTCTTCGGATCGCGAAGGATATGACCAGCGGGAGGATCGGCGGTCATGCGGGTGACGCCTGCGATTTGAAGCGCACGCGAATTGGCGACTGCTACATGGCCGTCCACGCGGTAAAAGAACATCGGGTGACCCGCGGAAATAGAATCGAGATCCTGTCGCGAGGGGAACTTCTTCTCCGGCCAGAGGGTATGATCCCAGCCGCGACCCGTGATCCACTCGCCAGGTTGGTAGTCCTTCAGACGGCTGCGGATGCGCTGCTGAAATTCGGAAAGCGATCGAGCACCTTCGAGATCCACTTCGAGCTTTCCGTACCCGGCAGAGGCGAGGTGGACGTGCGCGTCGTTGAAGCCGGGCATCGCGAAGTGGCCGTGGAGATCGATCACTCGAGTTTGCGGGCCAACCCACAGTTTCCAGTCGGATTCAGAGTTCGTGACGGCGGCAATCGTTTCGCCCGTGATCGCTATGTACTTCGCGCGCGGATGAGCGGCATCCCCAGTGTAGAAATCTCCGTTCGTGAGAGCTAGCGTTGCGAAGCCGTGCGCGGGAGGTTCGGACCGAGCAGGCGTGTTTGGCGACTTTGGCAATTTCCCATCGGCAGAACGGTGCATCGGCTGCAGCAGGATTGCAATCCCGAAGAACCATGCGGCGTAGCCAAAACGCTGCCGGACGCGGCTAACCATCTAAAGACTTTATACGGGGATCGGCCGCAGCCGCAAGGAAGAGTCAATCCAATCTCTTCCTACCACAGAGGGCGTGCGGCTCGCGCGAAGTCCGCCTTGAGTTCCGTTCCGGACAACCTACGTCGGTTAACCGCCGGGTTTGATTCGATACGATGCTGCTGCACCGGAACTCTGCTGCGTACCACTGACGGCGATCGCTCTCAAGAGCGTCGACTTCGTAAACGTCAATGGACCGCCGTACTGTTTGGTTGTTCCCTTCCCCGGCGAAGGAGCAGTGCCATCAGTGGTGTAGTAGATCGTCGCGCCGGTCGCAGCGGTAATCGTCACCGTCACCGAACTGGTGTACGTTCCTCCCAGAGGCGAAAATTGCGGCGGAGCCACTTTCGAACCAAAAGTGTATGTAGCGCTGGCCACGCTGCTGGAAAGTCCGTTTAGCACAGCAATCGCCTCCACCGTCGTCGTGGTGGATACGTCAAATGGCGTTGTATAAACCGTAGAGCTGGTGGTCGGCGTGGCGCCGTTCGTCGTGTAATAGATCGTTGCGCCCGTGACCGCTGAAATCGTCACCCGGACGGGACTGGTCACCGATTTCGACGCAGGGCTGATGACGGGAGCCGGCGGTGGCTGCGTCCCTTCACTCAGAAGACCGTAAACGTCCACTTCGGTCGAAGTGCCGACGTACACTTTGCCATTTGCGATCGTAGGCACAGAAAACTTTACTGCGTCCCCTGCCTTGTCTCGGCCGTTGGAGGCTTGCGAACTGTTCCAAAGCTCGCTTCCGATCGCCGCCGCGTCAATCGCATGCAACACGGACTGAGCGTGGGCAGGCCCTGGAGGGCCATACCTGGACCCGTCGATGGCCCATAGGATTGCGGTTCCGGATTCCGTGCCATTCGAAGAAATAGATGGCGTTGCACCTGGAAAACCAATCGAGATCGAGTTGGTTGTGACGTTGTTGAAATTGGGCAACCCGTTCACCAAGGGAATCGATTTCAACACATCTCCGCTACCCCAGAAGTAGAGAGTATTGTTCCAATAGGCCGGCATGCTCCACATCCCGCCAATCGCTCCGGAGGCGGATTCTTCCAGGATTTCTGGGTCTGTGCTTGCGCAATTGGCGACCGGATTGTAGTGGGTATTGCCGGAGGTCATCTGGTCGCGGTTCACGACGTAAATCTTCCCTTCCTTGCCCGCCTGTACCAATATGTGCGGGTACGCACCGGGTTGATCCGGCAGCAACAATACCCCGCCGGACCCCAGGTCTTCGTCGTTGGAATCAAGACAGGATTGATCCGAAGGAGTGAAGTAGTCCAGAAGAGTCAAGTCCTCGTTCGTCGTACCCAGCTTTAGGATCGTGTCGCCGAGTTCGGTCGCTGGAACATTTGTGGTATCAAAATCGCCGTTGCCACTGGCGATGTAAATGTTGGAGTTCGCATCTGCCGCCACTCCGGATCCGGCCATCCAGAATCCGCCCAAGCCGCCATTCGGAGTTGTGATCAATAGACTCTTCTGTGTGAACGTCGCTTCGTCGTATGCGAATATCCATCCGTGGTAGGGGCCGTAATCGCAATGCGATGCGAAGGCGACGTAAATTGCGCCGTTCAATTCCAGCAGCCCCGGCCGATTATGCTGGTGCAAGGAATCGAATGTCAGGCTTCCATTGCTGGAGCCATCCCCGGTCCCTTTCACGGTGGCCGTAATCACAACAGGCCCCGGCGATTTCTCCGCGCCGGTGGTCAGCGAGAGTGCGTGCAGGCGGTGAATGTAAATGCTCCCGTTCGTGGATTTCGCCTCGACGTAGATGGTGCTGGATGCCGTGTCGATCACAGGTGTGCTGGAAATTCCGATCTGCGGCTGCAGGTCGGTGCAACCAATCGTGGTACTTGTATTGAGCGGGGTTTCGTTGGAACCGGCGCCCGACAGCGTGCTCACCAGGTTCGCTTGCCATAGCGCCGAGGCATTCGAGCCCGTATTCGAATCGGCGTCGAAGGCGTAGACCATGTCCGCTTCCGTCGCAACAATCACAACATTGTGCGTGCCGCCTGCGATCGAGACATTGGGAACATAGAGCGGCTGTGCATAGACTTGGCCGGTCACGGGCAACGCAAATAGCTTGCTGAATTGATTCACGTTCACGTTCGAGGTCGTGAGGATCGTCTCGTTCGTGTTCTGACCGGTCCGCCCGATGTCATTGTGCTGCGTCAAGACACTCGTCTGCGCGGAACTCGCCAATGCCGTAAGGCAGGCGCAAAGCATCCATAATGTGATCCCTTTCAGCGAGGTACCAAGGGCGCTGCCGACAAAGTTGCGAGCGTAGGTATATTGGGCCGCTCTTTGCATTTCGCAGATCGACATAATCGAACTCCTAGGGCAAGCTGAATCCTCGGGACGGAAGCGTGAGGCCGGGGCGAGAGCTAAAGTAGCATCCCCTCCTCGGATTTCAAATCGAAAGATTTGGCGAGCTGCGGGGAGTCAGATGTCGAGTTCTGAGATTACCAGTACTCCGTGACCGGCTTCCAACATGAAAAACATTCTCCGGCGCACTGGTCCAAATCTCCGTCGTCACCGCACTGCCGTAAAGGTCGCAAGCTGGTTCAGCCCTGACTTTTGATCCGCAACACCGGGATTGCTCAGTAGGAAGTTGTGACGAGCGTCGAACTCGAGAGATGGATCAGCGCTTGGAATCCACAGCTGTATGGTGTAGTGGCCCGCCTGGAATGCAGGAGCCAGAAGCGTTTCAGAAAACGTGAGTTGCTGGCCAGGCGTGAGCCTCCTGAAATCCACGCTAGGGAGTTTCCTGCGAAGATGGTTTAGGCCCGCATCATCATCGATGGCCAGATATACGGACCTTTCTTCCGAAATCGCGTTCTTTCCGCCGTTCGTAAATGTCAGCTCGACGCGCATTCGGCTTTCTTCCTTTGTGCGGAACCAAAGCTCGGCTCGATTAAGAAAAATCCGCGGCTCACCCCCGTCATCTCGTGCCGAGTCGGATGGTGCTGTGTAATCACAAGTGAACGCGATTTCAGTTTTGCCCTCCGCCCGGCAGGGCTGCCTGAGGACGGATCCTTTTGCGAGCGGCGCGATTGCGCCCGTTGTATTGCTCGTCTTGTTCTGTGGGTTTCCAGGAGCACCTTCTGATGTGAGGTAGAAAGATATCAGAATCATGAAAGCGACTGGCAATATCCAGACTCCGGTCCTTGAACGGACCTCCCCATTCTCTATCCATCGAATCATATCGTTACTTCACGGTCGTGGCTGCAGTCCACAATCCAGCTTGGGGGCCCGCCAGGGCAATCGCCAGAAGGAAAAGACGCTTTAGACCCAATTCTCGCCCGGAGGGATCGTACCATTCAGCCAGTGTATGCGAGCCGCCGCCCTTCCCGCCCCCGCCGAGCGCGACCGCAGGGAGTCCAAGCGAAAGCGGGATATTGGCGTCCGTAGAGCTGCGTTCAACGCGCGCGTGGTTGCCAAGGAAATCGTCCACGCTGCGTAGGGTCGCGAGCAAGGGAGAATCGTCCGGAAGTTTTCCGGCCGGCCGCGCGCCAAGCGAGCGGAAGCTCAAACCCAGGGCATCACTCTTCGCGTCAGTCGCGGCAATCTCATCCTTGAGGCCGGCCTGCATCGCCTGGCGCAGAATACCTTCCATTCGATCCAACTCGAGTTCCTTCTCCGAACGCAGATCGATCTTGACAAGGGCGCTGGCTGGAATCGAATTCACGGAAGTCCCGCCCTCGATCACGCCGAAATTGAACGAACTGCGCGGGTCGGTCGGCACTGAGATGGAAGAAAACCGTACGATCCCGCGCGAAATTGCGGTGATCGGATTGGGCGCGCCGAATTCGGACCAACTATGCCCGCCCGGCCCTGTGATGCTTACCTCAAATCGGCGCGAGGCGATGCCCTGCGTGGTGATGTGATCGGCGGAAGGACCGTCCACGGCGATGACGGCAGCGAGTCGTTTGCCATACGATTCAACCAGCGCGCGAATCCCCCGAAGGTTTCCTTCTCCCTCCTCGCCCACGTCTCCCGCCAGGACGATCGTCTTCGTGGTTCGGATCCGCGATTCGGAGAGAGCGCGCGCAAGCCCGGCCAAAGCTGCCAGTCCCGCGCCGTTGTCCGAAATGCCTGGGGCAGCGAGGCGGCTGCCGCTGCGCTTGACGCGGACATCCGTCCCCGCGGGGAAGACCGTGTCGAGGTGCGCTGCGAAAAGGATCGCGCCGCCCGGTTCTGTTCCGGGGCGCTCGCCGATCACATTTCCTGCCGAATCCGTGCGTACCGTCAATCCACTGACTGCAAAAATCTTCGCGAGCAGTTCACCCCGCGGCCCCTCCTGAAATTCCGGCGCGGCAATCTCGGTGAGACGAATCTGCTGATCCGTCACCCAATCCGCGTTCTTATCGATCCAAGCGAGGCCTCGCGCACATCGCGGATCTTGTGCGAGTTTTTCAATCGAGTCTTCCGTTGTCCGCGCGGAAATGGTGGCCATCCAAACGAAGATACAGCAGATGAGGACAAGTTTCACGTGAATCGTGCCAGATTTTAGCAGCGGGCCAGCGCATCGTTCAAGAAGCCTGGGCCGGCGAAGCGAAGTCCAAATCACTGTCCAGTCATTCTTCGCGAGCGGCAGCGGGTCCGGCGATTCCATGAATCTCTTCATCGGTCAGAACGCGATCGGACTTCTTGGCAGCGGAAAATATTCGGTCCACCAAGTCGTCTGTGACCAGTATGCCGTGCCGTTCAAGCCAGTGGATAATGTTGGAGCGGCCGCTCAGGGGACCGATTTCAATCACCTGGTCGAGACCGAAAAGGTGCGCCGGAACGCCGCTATAGATTGCATTCGCAAGCTCGACGTCGTCTCTCTTGAACGCCTTGACGATCGCAGCCGCATGGACGCCCGTAGCAGTCCGGAATGCATCGCGGCCGACCACCGGGTAATTCACCGGGATGACGGTGTGGGTCGCCTTCGCCACCGCTTCCGAGTATTCCTTCAACTTGGAAAGGTCGCGGTCGATCAGGCCGAGCAGCCGCAGGTTGACGAGCATGAGCTCCATCGGCGTGTTGCCCACGCGCTCCCCGAGCGAGAGCGCCGAAGCGTGAATCTGGTCCGCTCCGGCCATCAGCGCCGCCAGGGAATTCGCCACCGCCAGGCCACGGTCGTTGTGGCCGTGCCAATCAACACGAATCTCTTCACCGGACGGCTTCACGACTTCCTCCATCGCAAATTTCACCAGATTGAACGCCCCGCGAGGAGTCGCGTGACCCACGGTGTCGCACAGCACGATGGCGCGCGCGCCGGCACGAATTGCCGTCGAATAAAGTGTGACGATCGTGGAGGGATCCGTGCGAACCGTGTCCTCGGTCACGTACATCACAGGCAGCCCCGCCGACGTCGCGAAACGAACGGCCTCTTCGGTGGTGCGCTGCAGGTGCTCGACCGCCCAATTCTCCACCAGGCGCCGGATCGGACTGGACCCGAGAAAGGTCGCTGCTTCCAGAGGCATGCCCACGCGCTCCGAAATCTCGATGATCGGCTGAATGTCGTTCTTGAGTGTGCGCGCGGCGCAGTTGGGGCGAATCTTCATGCGCGAGGTTACGATCTCCCGCGCCAGCGCTTCCGTATCCGCATAGGCCCGCGGGCCGGCGCCGGGAAGCCCAATGTTGACCGTATCGATTCCGAGCGACTCCATCAAATGAAGGATTTCGATTTTTTCGCCGATGGAGGGATCGTGGACCGAGGGATTCTGCAGGCCATCGCGCAGGGTCTCGTCGTTCAGCATCACTCGCCGGCCCGATGGAATTTCCGCGCCGTCGAAGGTATTCCAGTCGTGGATAAGCCCGTTTTTCAATTCAGATTTTGTTGCGTCGGAAAGCGAGGCGCCGGAGACCACGCGGAGTTTGCACCGCCGCCAGTCGCCGCCTCCAGGACGGCGCAAATAGAAACGCGATGAAGTGATCCGCGGCGACGGCCAACTCCTCCGTATAGCCAAACCACCAGGCCTTCGCGAGGCGCGGCAGACGATCTACGTCCACGTATTTCACCTGCACCATTTCGAGCAGCCCCAGACGCGAGTGCGATCTACCCCACCCGCTCGCAGCGCGTCCCCCGTGAGGCGCCTCGCAAATCCCATAATAACTGGCCACGTCGTTGATCATCACGGAACCCGCCCGCAGCCGCGATGCCAATGCCTTGGCAAGCCGGATGTCGCGCGTCCACACACTGGCGCTCAATGCATACTGCGAATCGTTGGCGCATTCGAGGGCTTCTTTGGCAGACCCCACGGTCTGAATTGCGATCACGGGACCAAACGTCTCCTCGGTCATAAGCGACGTGAGGGGATCAGCGCACCGGACAACCGCGGGCTCCAGGAAATTGGGCCCCAGATCCGGCCGGCGGGTGCCACCGGTAAGTATCTCCGCGCCATGTGCGACGGCGTCCCTCAATTGGGCCTCGACCGTCTCGAGTTGCCGCCGTCGAATCATGGGGCCGATCTCCGCGTCGGGATCGGAGGACGGACCCACTCGCAGCTTCTTCGTTTTTTCCACGCAGAGTTCAGTGAATCGTTTGGCAACCGGTTGCTCCACGTAGACTCGCTCCACGGAAATGCAAGTCTGGCCGCAGTTCATGAAACCGCCCCAAACCGCGGCGCTCGAGGTGACTTCGAGGTCCGCATCCTTCAGCACGATCATGGCGTCCTTGCCGCCCAATTCGAGCACGGATGGAATCAGTTTCCTGCCGCAGGCTTCCGCAATCCTTTTCCCGGTGGCAACGCTGCCCGTGAAGAAAACCTTGTCGGGCCCCGCATCAATCAGGGCCGCGCCAACGTCCCCTCCTCCTTGCAGCACCTGCACCAGGCCGGTCGGAAAATGCGCCCGGCGAAACAGCTCGCGTGCCAGCCACCCAGTCCATGGGGTCAGCTCCGAGGGTTTCAGCACGACCGCGTTCCCCGCCACAATGGCAGAAATGATCTGCACCATGGGGATGGCAAAGGGATAGTTCCAGGGCGAAATGATGGCCACGATTCCGTGCGGCTCGAATTCCAGCCAGCCGGATTTCGCCTTCATTGCGAGATTGTGGTGCGGAACGCGTTCGGGCCGCAGCCAGCGCGGCGCGCGGCGCGAAAGAAAATCCGCGGTATCGAGCGCCAAGAGCACTTCCGCGAAGAGGGCTTCCACGCGCGGCTTGCCGGCTTCGCGCGTCACGATGTCGGCAATTTCCTCGCGGCTCTCGAAAATAACATCGCGAAGGCGCCGAACCATCGCGCAGCGATAGCGGAGGGGACGTGCCCCCCATTCCTTCTGCGCTTCGCGGGCGCGCTCAAATATGGCCGGCAGTTCGCTCGCTTGCGTCGCTTCGAAACGGGCGATCACTTCGTCCGTCGCGGGATTGATGGACTCGACGAAATCCGCCTCCCGGGAAACTGGCGGGGGCGTAGTCTGCGGGCGGGTTGCCATTCTTCGGCGATTCTACCCGAAAAGCGCGCGAAGTGTCAGGTTCCGGGCGTCACTCTTCGGCGCGGCGCCGGGATGAATGCGTCGCAAGCGAATCCGCGGGATCGGGGTATTCAAGCGAAACGAGATAGAGCCCTTCCGGCGGCACCGTGGGGCCGGAGCGGGAGCGGTCGCAGAGCTCGAAGAGATGCGCAACGTCCGCGGCCTTGAGCCTTCCCTTCCCCACTTCGATCAGTGTGCCGACGATCTTCCGAACCATATACCTGAGGAAGGATTTGCCGCGCACGACATAAGCGACCTCCTCGCGGTCCGGCTCACGAACAATTTCCGAGGAATAGATCACGCGGGTCATGGTCCGGTCGCGGTCGTCTTCCTCGGAACCGGAAGAAGCGGCAAAAGAGCTGAAATCGTGCTCACCCTCAAACTGCCGGGCCGCTTCGCTCATGGCCTGCTCGTCGAGGGGCCACGGATAATGGAGCACACGCCGGTATTCGAATGGCGGGAGGACCCGGCCGCGAAAAATGCGATAGCGGTACGTCTTGGCCTGCGAAAGCCACCGGGCGTGGAAATCCATGCCAACCTCTTCTGCTGCCATGACACGGATTGACGGAGGCATCAGCGCATTGAGGGATCGCTGGAATTCGCTCGCCGAGAGGCCGGATTGCGTCTTGAAATGCGCGACTTGACCCAGAGCGTGAACGCCGCCGTCGGTGCGGCTCGCACCATGAACCGTGATTTTCTCTTGCGTAATCTTGCGGACCGCGTCGTGGAGCGCGCCTTGAATCGTCGGAATGCCTGGCTGAAATTGCCAGCCATGGAAGTCCGCGCCGTCGTAGGCGATCGTGAGCTTGATGTTGCGCACGGGTTCGGAAGGATTATCGCACGCGGTGCTGTTGGATTTGAAATCGCCGACAAAGAAACTGAATCGGCGAACGAATGGGTCGAGAAATCCCCGCGGGTCTAAGGATAGGCTCGCGAGAAACGCGACCCGGGACGCGTGGGGGTGCCTCCGGCGCGGCACAACGGGCATTCGTCCGGCTCCTGGCTGGTAACTTCCATCTCCAGTATGGCGCGCGCTGGAACATTCAATTCCAGCCGCCCGCCGCTTCGGTCTATCAACGCACCCGCCGCGACCACCAGCCCGCCTTCCTGTTCCACCACTCCAATAGCTTCCCGCGTCGAGCCGCCCGTGGTCCACACGTCTTCAATCACCAGGACGCGCTCGCCCGGGTTGATCTCAAACCCTCGCCGCAGAGCCATCTGCCCGGACCGGTCCCGTTCGACAAAGAGCGCGCGTACGCCCAGGGCGCGCGCGACTTCGTGGCCAATGATCACTCCGCCAAGAGCCGGTGAGACGACGCAACCAACCGCCAGATCCCGGAAGCGCTCCGCAAGTGCCCGCCCAAGCTGCTCGGCGTGTTTCGGATGGGAGAGGACAAGTGCGCACTGAATGTAGGTACCGCTATGGCGTCCGCTCGAAAGTTCAAAATGGCCGGTGCGGATGGCACCTACCTGCTCCAGCAGCTTAATGACCTCTTCTCTCTTCATTGCCCGTCGTCCCGGCGCAGCCGCTTGAGAGCGCTGCAGCAATCCAGTCGCGCTAGCCTAAAGGCGGAGGTTCCCCATGTCAACCGGTAGCGGCAATTTGCGCCCGACGCAGCTGGCGGATCCGATGGACTTTCCCAATTCCCCAGCAGCCGCCAAATTGACAGGAGTCCAGGGGTCGGATACTCTGGATTATCGCAAACCAAATACGAAGGAGAACTGAATGGCTCAGGGCACGCCCGTAAAGCACAAGAAGAAATCGAAATCGGTATTGAAGAACATTCGCCACTCGGAACGGCGCGCTGCGATCAATCGTATGAACCGCACGCGAGTCCGCACCGCCATCCGGCGGATGCGTAGTGCCCTGGCGGGTGGCGATGCAGCCGGAGCGGAAAAGCTGGCCTCTGCCACTTATTCCGAGCTCGACAAGGCGATCCGCAAACGCACGCTGGCCGAGAATACGGCCAACCGGTACAAGTCTCGCTTGACGCTCGCCTTGAACGCGCTGAAAGCGAAGAAGGCGTAGACTCACGCCTCGCATTCCGTAAGGAGGCGTCAAAGGGCACCGCGACGCCTCTTTCTTTTCCCTCTGCTGATCCAGCTTTTCCAAACCTCCGGAATCATCAACGCTCGCCTGCAGGCAAACCCATTTCAGTTTTCGCGTGCTATGCGGCGGAAATCGCAGAAGAAGTCAACCGGGCCAGTAGAAATTCCAGAAAGGCGCGTGGATTCGGATTCGATTGCTTCAACTCGCTGTCCGCTTCGGCAAGCGCGGTAAGTCCTCGAAGCAATTCCTCTCGCGAGATGCGGTGCGCGTTGCGTACGGCTGCCTCCGCGGCTTCCGGACGCATCCCGAGCTGCCGGGCTGCGTGAAATCCTTGCGTGTGCGCCGGCAAATCGCGAGCCTCGATCAGCTTTCGGTACATCCAGGCGAGCGCGCCGACGATTCCAGCCGGCTCCTCGCCTTCGCGTAGTAGATTGTCCAAGAAAGCCAACGCGGCCACTCGGTTCCGGGCGACCAGCATATCGGCTAGCTGCCAGACCGTATTTTTTCGCGCCGCCACAACCAGAGCCTCGATGTCGCCCCGCGTGATCCTTCCCCGATTCAGCGCGTAGGCGGCGAGTTTTTCCAGCTCGATGTGCATGCGCGCCGGCTCCCGGTTCAGGATGTCCGCCAGCAGGGTTGCAGCGTCGGGATCGATCGTCGTGCCAAGCTCTTTCGCCATCTGCGAAGCAAGCGTCGTGGCGGATTCGCTGCCCATCGTCAGCTCTACGACGAGCGCCTTCTCCCGGAGCAGCTTTGAAAACCTCTGTCGTCCATCGAGCGATGTGGCTTCCAGCACGAGTACTGTAAGCGGCGACGGCGAGTCCAAATACTTGTCCAGGGCTTCGAGAATCTCCTCCCTCCTCTGTTCACCCAGTTTTTCCAGAGACTCGGCATCCTCCACGACGATCACCTGCCGCGGCGCAAACATGGGCAGCGTGCTGGCGCGTTGCATTGCCTCATCCCAGCCGTTTTCGCGGGCGGACAGCCGCGCGACCCCCCAGTCCCGCGACCCTTCCGGAACAAATGTCTCAACGATCTTTCTGCGGCACATATCGCGCAAATAGACATCGGTGCCTTCCAGAACAACCGCACTGATCGGCTTGCCTCGCGCCAGGCGCTCGAGCAGCTTCTGCGGAGAAGTTCCCGCCATCAGAAACCCTCCAGCACATCGGCCACCACACGTGACGCGAAGTCGCGCGCCATTCGCTCCAGCGCGGGACTTTGCTCCTGGAAAAAGCTCTGCACGTCCGTCGAGATCTGATATTCGCTGCGGAACACGATGTCTTTGTTTTCGTAGAGGGGCTTCTGTGTCTTATTGTCGGTCAACTCTATCTTTGCATGCACGGTGACCAGCATCGTGGTCACCTGCCCTGTGGTCGCGTTGAACAGTACCGGCGCCGTCTCAATCGAGAGCACCTCGCCGTGAATGACCCCGTCGGCATCTTCCTGGTCTTGTACCATCCGGTATTTTGTGCGCGTAATGAATTCGCGGATCACCGCCTGAGTCAACTGCTGCTCGATCCGGTACTGCGTTGTGTCGTTCTTGAATGCCGGAACCGCTATCGTCTTCCAATCGGCCGGGAGACGAGCCGCGCGCCCCGCAACATGGTAGCCGCACCCAGCGCACGAGAACATCGTCAGTAGCAAAGCCGCTTGCAGCCTCCCCGCAATCAATGGACGCACACCGTCCCGCCTGCCGCATCCGGGGATTCTGTCGTGCCGCATCGAATGACGCCCTCTACTTCTCAAGCAGTTCCTCCGCGATTCGCACGGCATTCGTCGCCGCCAGCCGAAGGTTATCGGCCACGCCCCACAGCCAAACGCTCGTTGCTCCGCTCGGATCGGGCTCGATCCGCGCGAGTTGGATCTCGCTCTCGCCCGCAACGCTCACGTTCGTAGGCGCAGCGTCCTCTGGCGAGCTGACCTTCACGCCTAGATTCGCAAATGCAGCGGCGAGTTGTTCGGGCGGCTCGGCCGCCGCAATTTCCCCGTACGCCGCAAAAGCATACCCGTAAAACACTGGCGCTTGCACCAATTGAATTGCGGGCACGCGGGCGCGTCCGTCAAGGTAGTTGGCAATAGCGCGCGCGATTTCGCTGCGCTCTTTGGATAGGCTTATCTTCGAATCGTGGCCATACGCGGACAGCAGATTAAACGCCACCTGGGCATCAAACACGGGCTGCGCAATCGGCCGGAACGACAGCAGCCCCGCCGTCTGGCTCTCCAGCTCCTCAATCCCCGCCTCGTTGCGCTCCGAGATGGGCGGAAACATCACCAGCGCACACTGCTGTGGATGGAATTTCTCGAGCGCCGCCGCAATTGTGCAAGCGATGATGACCGGTGTCGAAGGCGAGGCGTAAGCCCTCGCCTGCGAACTGCCATCCCCCAGTGAGATGTGTCGTGGCGGGAGCAAACCGTCGAGCGAAGGAATCCAAGCGACCGTTGTTTCAACGCTGGCAAGTCCGCCGGTTAAATCAATTACCGTCGCTCCGGAGCGTTGTGCCGCCTTCCAATTCCGCGCTGTGTCTGTCGGGCTGCCGGCAAAAAACGCAAATCGCGCGCCTTCGAAACTATCCTCTTCGAGCGCTCGGATAAACGTCGGCTCCCCGCCCGCTTCGGTCAGCGTTCCGGCCATCATGCTTTCATCGAGCAGGACGATATCGCTGGTGGGAAAATTACTGTCCTCCAGGACTTGCTTCAGTTCCTTCCCCCTCAGGGACGATGCGCCGGCGATTGCGACGCGATTGGTTTTTCCGGGCCCGGAGGGCATGGTTCAGGCGTGGCGCATGGCTATGCGATGCCGCACGACGCGTACGACCTGCAGAACCAGTCCGTGAACCACATAAGCGCTTGCAATCAATAGGAGGGTTATCTTGGAGAAGTAAACAACTGCACCCAACAGAAGGGCCAGCAGCACAACCGCCAGCGAGGGCAGCCGCCGCGTCCACTGGATGTTTTTGAAGCTGTAATAGCGCATCGTGCTCGACATCATCACTCCCAGCCCCACCAGCAGCAGCAGCCACAGCAGCGAAACGCGCGCGTCCTGGATGGGGTTTTGAAAGCAATGAACCACCGCCGCGACCATTCCCGCCGCAGCCGGTGTGGGCATCCCCGCAAAGTAGCGATTGTCACCGGGCGCCATTCCTTGGATGTTGAAGCGAGCCAGGCGCCAGGCGCAGCAGACCACGTAAAAGAATCCGATTAGCCATCCGAGTTGGATCAGGTGGAACGCCTCCGGCGCCTGCGCCGCAGCCGCCGCTCGAATCCCCCAGGCATACGCCAGAAACGCCGGCGCGATCCCGAAGCTGACGATGTCCGCCAGCGAGTCGAATTCCCTTCCGAACGCGCTCTCGGTTCCCATGGATCGGGCGATCCGCCCGTCGAGCGAATCAAACAGATACGCAAGCCCGATCGCGCACGCCGCGTTGTCGAAATCCACGGTACGTCCATCCAGCGTGGCGAGAATCGCGTAATAGCCGCACAGAATATTCGCCACCGTGAACGCGCTCGGCAGCAGATACACCCCGCGCCGTAGCCGGCGTCCCCGTATATGGCGCCGGGGCTCTTCTTCGTGTCCGATCACATCTATGTGGTTGAAGTCCATTTCGCCAGAATGCTCTCTCCGCCTTTGACCATCTGCCCGCGCTGTACGGCGATTTGCGCTTCCGGCGGAAGCCAGATGTCCACGCGCGAGCCGAATCGAATCATTCCCACTCGCTCGCCCAGGGCCACCGTCTCACCCTCGCGTTTCCAGCATAACACGCGTCGGGCGATCGCTCCGGCGATTTGTTTGAAGACCACCGCGCCCTGTGGCGTATCAATATAGATTACGTTTTGCTCGTTCTGCTGCGAGGCAGCCGGCCGGAACGCCGCGTAAAATTTTCCCGGCTGATAGACGACTCGTGCGATCCGCCCCGCCATCGGCGCCCTCTGAATGTGGACATTCCAAATGGATAGAAAAATGCTCACGCGGTGACCGGGACGTCCGTCGAACGATTCTTCCGCGATTTCCACGACGCGCCCATCCGCTGGCGATACCACCGTCCCCGGATCGCTCGGGATCGTTCGTTCTGGATCGCGAAAGAAATAAAATACAAAAAGTCCCAGCAGGATCAGCGCGCCTCCCAGCCACTTCCAGCCGAGAAGCAACACCACCGCTCCTGCGACAACCGGTGGCAACCCAAATTTGTACCCTTCGTTAACCATGCGTGATTGGGTCCTGGTTCTTTGCTATGGACTGCCTGGGGCTCACAATTTCAGGGTTTTCGTATGGTTGGTTCATCGAACGCGGAACTCTCATTCCTCGATGCACGAGCCGCCGCTGCCGTCCGTGTACTGCATACTCTGCCTACACCGGTATTGTACGACAGAAGCTGGCAGTCCGCCGCGCCCTTAGCGGTGTGTCAATTGCCTCTGATGGCGTGCGACCATCAGTTCCATCTGATCCTTCAGTCGCAGTTTCATTTTTTTCAGTGTAATTTCTTGCTGCAGGTCTTCTGAATTCAGGTATGGTTGTTTGACGATTTGCTCGAGTTGGGATTCACAGCGCGAGTGCTCTTCGGCAAGCCGCCGAAATTCTGCATCACTTGCCAACAGGGACTGCCGGATATCGTGTGTCGGAGTCGGCATTCGTTCCCTCCTGGTTGGAAAAGGCGTTCACATAGGCGTAACAATTACCACAATCTTCGCCCGAGGGCAAATAGTACGCGAAGCCCATTCCTCGAAACGCTCTGCGAGTGCGCTGGGTCAGCCTCCGCTTTGTCTCTCCATCGCCCGCACGGCCCCCGCGCAAATCGAGCCCGAGGAAAACCTCACCCTGCGCGCAGACATTCCTCCAGCTCATAACGATCACGCACCGCAAGCATGCTTGTCAGCAATGCAAACGGAGATAAGGTGCCGCCCACATGTTAAATGAAAATGATCGCGAACATGTGACCTGTGACCTCCGGATTGTGATGCGAGGCTGAGTGCGCCCTGGCGTCGTGTTAACCGTACGACGAAAGGCGTTCCCCGCCGGTCAGAGCGCGTCCCATGATCGGACAGTAGGCCGCGCTTTCGTGTGATCGAAGACTCGCAGTTACACAAAACAAGGCCCTTAGCATTAAATCTTGCGGAGCGGCGATTGCTCATGTACATAGCAAGTGCGAAGATGCAAACGCTGGCACAAGATGTGCGGTACGGGCTGCGAATGTTGGCGAAAAGCCCCGCCTTCACTGCCACTGTCGTCTTGACTCTGGCGATCGGCATCGGCGCGAACTCCACGGTTTTTAGCTGGATCAACGCGACGCTTCTGAATCCGCTCCCCGGTGTCGCAGACCAATCCCAGGTGTTTCAGGTGACACGCGGCACCCCGGCTCGCCCAGCCGTATCTTTCTCTTATCTTGACTATGCCGACCTCCGCGACCGCAATCACGTCCTTACAGGACTCGTGGCATCCGCGATTTTCCCTATGGGCCTCACGTACAACGATAAGCCGGTGCGCATCTGGGGAACTCTTGTGTCGGAGAACTTCTTCGATGTGCTGGGAGTGCGGCTGTTTCAGGGACGCGGCTTCCTTCACGTCGAAGGAAAAGCGCCGGGTGCTGCGCCGGTAGTTGTGATCAGCTATCACCTCTGGCAAGGCCAATTCGGCGCGGATCCCAGCATCCTGGGCCAGTCAATCCGTTTAAACACCAGTTCGTATACGATCGTGGGCATCGCGCCGCCCGAGTTTCTGGGAAGCTATACAGCGCTGCGATCCGATATCTGGGTGCCGCTGATGATGACGCGCCAGATGGTGCCCATCGGTGGTGACGATTTGCTCAAGCAGAGAAGCACCAACTGGCTCGTCGTCCAGGGACGGCTCAAACCCGGCGTACCCCCCGGACAAGCCCAGGCGGAACTCAATACCTTGATGCAACAGATCGTCAAGGACAACCCGAAAGAGCATGAGCTGCAGCAGGAGATCGCTCTCTATCCGCTCTGGAAAGCTCCTTTCGGTGCGACTCTCTACCTGGGCACTGTTTTGATGAGCTTAATGGCCATCGCGGGCGTGGTGCTTCTGCTGGCTTGCGCCAACGTGGCAAACCTGCTGCTGGTCCGCGGCGTGTCCAGGACCCGCGAGCTTGGCATCCGGCTCTCCCTCGGGGCAACCCGCGCGCGGCTCGTGCGCCAACTTCTGACGGAAAGCATCCTTTTGGCCCTGCTCGGAGGGATAGCTGCAGTTCTCGTCACGCTCTGGTCATCGAAATCCTTCGAGTACCTCAGACCGCCCTCCGAGCTCCCGATCTGGCTATCCATCAAAGTGGACCAGCGGGTTCTGCTCGCCTCCCTGGCGGCATCGCTTCTGACAGGAATAATCTTCGGAGTCCTGCCCGCACTGCGCGCCTCGAAAATCAATCCGGCGATGGCCGTGAAGGACGAATCCCCGGGCCAAGCCGGCGGGCGGAGCAAGGCCCGGCTGAGCGGCGTGCTGGCGGTGGCGCAGATCTCGCTCTCTCTGCTAATGCTTGCGTGTGCCGGTCTGCTCATCCGCAGCTTCCAGAAGGCGCAGCATTTCAATCCTGGATTCGATCCCAACAACGTGCTGCTGGCATCCTACGATCTCCTTTCGGAGGGATACACGGAATCGCAAGGAAGCCAATTTCATCAGCAGCTCCTGGCAAAGATCGCGGCGCTGCCGGGTGTTCAGTCTGCGAGCCTGTCCAACTGGGTGCCGCTGGACTTTGTCAGCAGCTCGGATTCTTTTGTGCCCGAGGGTTACTCGGCCAAGCCACATGAGGACATCAGCGCTGGTGTGAGTCGAGTCAGCCCGGATTACTTCCGCACGATGAAGATTCCGCTCCTGGAGGGCCGGGATTTCACAACGCAAGACTCGCCAAAGACGCAACCTGTTGTCATCGTGAATCAGGAACTTGCCGAGCGCTACTGGCCGCGTCAAGATGCCGTCGGAAAACGGCTGCGGATCGGCGACGCCTGGTCCACGGTGATCGGGATCGCCCGCACCACCGACTACTATCAGCTCCACGAGGCGCCGCAGCCCTTCATCTACTTCCCGCTTTTTCAGGAGTACCGACCCGAGATGACCCTTCACGTGCGCGTCAACGGAATGCCCGCCGATTACGTCCTGGCGGTGGAGGATGCGATTCACGCGATGAATCCCAACCTGGCCGTCTTCCACGTCGCAGATCTCGCCACCCGGATACAGGTCGCATCCGGAATCCAGCGGATCGCCGGCACAACGGTCGGTGTATTCGGACTGTTGGCCTTGGTGCTGGCCGCAGTGGGAATCTATGGCGTGGTCGCGAATTCCACCAGCCGGCGCACGCGTGAAATCGGCATTCGGGTGGCGCTGGGGGCACATCCGCGCGATATCTTCATGCTCGTCGTCGGGCAAGGAGTCCGCCTCGTGCTCGTTGGCGTCGGCCTCGGCCTCGTGGCCTCCCTGGCGTTGACGCGGCTGCTTTCCAGCTTGTTGTTCGGCGTTGGCGCGAGCGACCCGCTCATTTTTGCTGGTGTGACTCTCCTTCTCGCGGGAGTCGCCCTCGCCGCGTGCTACATCCCCGCGCGGCGCGCCATGCGCGTTGAGCCAATGGTCGCCCTCAGGTACGAATAGTCCTTAGCGCAAATGATCGGCTTTCACTGCCTGAGTCCATCTGACTCCCGTTTCTCAACCTTCGACGAACGACTTGAGCCTGGCCAGTGCCTTATCCCATTGCTCGGAGACGAGCTCGAGGTATTTCTTGATTTCTTCCATCGGCTCCGGATCGAACTTGAATAGGCTCTTTCGTCCCGCACGTACACTGTGGACGATTTCTGCCTTCTCCAACACGCGAAGATGCTTGGTGATCGCCTGCCGGGTGAGCCGCGAGCCTTCGGTTAGCTGAGCGATTGAACGCGGCTCCCCGCTGCAAAGCTTCGCAACCAGCGATAGTCGCGTCTCGTCGCCCAAAGCGGCAAACACGGGTGCTTTGGATCCCCGCTTGGCGGCCATCCCGCTACGGCTTCTGCGCGACATGGCTCTCGATATTCTTCATCTGCGCCGTCCAACCGCCTTCGTTCATGCGAAATGCTTCCAGGCGGCGGTTGCTCGGGACTTTGTCGAACCCGGACTCCGTCAGTACAAGTAGTGTGCCGCCCGGCGTTTTCTCCAGCCTGAATTCCACCAGCGTGGGCGTCTCCTTCGAGTAATCCATCTTGGGATCGACGGCATAGGGGTGCCAAGTAAAGGAGAAGAGTCGTTCGGGTTCCATCTTCTGCACCACAGCCTCCCATTTGATGTGCTCGTAGCCAGGGTGAGTAATGTGTCCGCGTGAGATCTGGCCCGGCACGAACGGCCCATCTAGTTTCACGCGAAACCACTCGCCGAATTCACGGTGATCCGTCAGCGCGCGCCAGACCCGCGAAACGGGCGCCTTCAGTTCGATTCGCTTCTCAATTCGATCGCTCATTATTAGGCAACCTCCGAGTTGCATATTAGCTCGGGCTGCCTGAAATGGCAACCTTTTTGTTGCTCTTCCCGCAGTGCGACTCCGCGTGGTCACCAAAGGCTCCAGGGCGACGCAGAACAATTATTTCGCGAAGCGATTGAGTCCGAAAGCTAGGCGAACCAGCCCGGCGTGCTGGGGAACTCCTGGTACTATTCCGCTTGCATGGCCACTTCCGCGGGCCGGCGCGACGCGGCTTTCGACCATCTGGGCCAGGCCATCGATCGCGGATTCAGGAATCCCGCACAGGTGGAAGCCACTCGGCACTAGCCACTGCATTTCTGACCGCAACACATGCACAAACAGAATCGCTCGTAAGTCATAGAAAACAAACAACCGGGCCCCTTTGTGACCGCAACACTTTGCCCTATTTTTGTTTTCGCCCTTTCTTCGCTTCTCACTCGCGCCATTCGCGGACGGCGGCGCGAACCTCGCCCTCGTTGTCCTCCCGGCTTGCCCTGCTTGCCCTGACGCAGGAAGGGAGCAAAGCCGAAGGGCCGCCTCGTTTGCGGATGGTGGTGCGCGGTCTTTGCGTCCCGGTGGAGCCTGCGGGAAGGGATCTGCTTTCTCTTTTCAGCCATCCCTCGACTATCGGCCCTTTCAAACTTCTGACTTCTAACCTCCAACCTCTAGATCCTAATCGCAACCAGGGTATATTAGAAATCGGCCTAAGCTATTGCAAACAAAGGCCTCTAATTTTTCCTAATCGCAACAAATGGGCGCCCCCCTTGTTGTGTTCGCAGTGCCTTTTCACCTCCCTTTTTCAATCTTCTCTCCTATCCATGTCATGGTTTTGGGCCGAAAAAAGTACCAGATACTCTTTCCCTACAGCACCCTTGCGATCCGCTTCATTCCACCCACTTTTCGTCTATCGTAAATAGGACTACGTATGTCCGATCCGTCCAATTCGAATCCGGGGCTTCCGCCCTCCGACGACCTCCGTCCCTCGGCGAATCGTCAGGAGACTTTGCTGCTCAGCGACGTCCCCAACCCCACGCAACTTACTCAGGAGATCTCTGCTCCTGCCATAACCAATCCCACTCTCAGTTCCACCGCTCTTGCCGCCCTTTCCCAGCGATACGACATCCTCGGCGAGGCGGGACACGGAGCGATGGGCAATGTCTACAAAGCGCGCGATCGCGAAACGGGCGAGACCGTCGCGCTGAAACTCTTGAAGCCGGAAATCGCTTCGGATCAAGCGATGATGGACCGCTTCAAGAACGAGCTCCTGTTTGCCCGAAAAATCACGCACAAGAACGTTTGTCGCGTGCACGAATTCAATCGCATCGGCGGTGTCGCCTACACGTCCATGGAATTTGTCGAAGGCGAGAGCCTGCGAGTAGTCTTGAATCGCTTCGGCGGTTTCCCGGTTCGCAAAGGAGTCGATCTCGCTCTGCAAATCTGCTCCGGCTTGAAGGAAGCCCACGCCCAGGGAATCGTTCATCGCGATTTGAAACCCGAAAACGTGATGATCGATACGCACGGCAACGTCAAGATTATGGACTTCGGCATCGCCCGCTCCATGGAAGCGCTCACGCGCCTCACCGGCTCGATGATCGGAACTCCTGCGTACATGGCGCCCGAACAGGTTGCCGGCAAGCCCGTGGACTACCGCACCGACATCTACTCGCTCGGCTTGATCTTGTACGAAATGTTTACCGGCTCGCAGGCCTTTCAAGCGGACACCGCCGTCGCCATCGCGCTGAAGCAAATGCGCGAGACGCCGCCTTCGCCGCACCAGGTCGAGCCCTCCATTCCGGTCCCGATCGAACGCATCATTTTGAAATGCCTCGAAAAAGAGCCGGCCAAACGGTTCCAATCGATTGCCGACCTCGCGGCGGCCTTGCGCTCTCCCATGGCTCTGGGACCGAACCCAGTGGCGCAAACGCCGATTCCGGCCGCGCCCTCCGGCCACGTGACCACTGCAATTCCTCCTGTTTTGCTCGCACGAACGCCGGAGCCGAAGCGTGCTTCCCCACTTCTTTGGATCTTGTTGGGAGCTTTGTTGGTCCTTGGAGCGTTGGGAGGATTGCGGGCGAAGACCATTTGGGATTCCGCCGAGCAGATTGCTCCGCCAGTTCCGCTGCCGGCCCCCAAGGCTCCGGACATCGATCTGGTCAAGGTCGTCACGCAACCTATCGCCGCAACGCCTGCACCAGCGAAGACGACTCCCAAGCCCTCGGCGCAGCCATCCGTTCCAGCCGAAGCCAAGTCCACGAAAGCCTCGGCGCCGCAACCTCCTGCCGCGGTTCAGCAGCCGGCAAGTCCGGCGAGACCCGGCATAGATGTCTCAGTTCTGCAGAAGCGCTCCGAACAAGTCCTCTCAAGGGATGGTCTACCGGGGGCGAAGGCAGGACCTGGGGCGGGGACGGGGGCGGAAGCCGCAACCACGTACCTTTGGGTGGGGCGTTACGGAAAAGAAGATGGGGCGCAGAAAGCAGCCAAGAAAATCGAGGATCTCGGCCTGCCCGTCGTCGTGATACCCCGGCACGGCCCGAATGGCGAAGCCTATGTGGTCTTTTCGGGACCGTTTGGACAAAGCCGCGCGTGGAGCGTAACGCGGTGGTTGGAAGCGCAGGGATTCAAAAACGTGCGCTCCGTTCACGCTCCCTTTGGCAATCAGAAGGCGAACGACAGCCAGCAAAATCCCAAGCCGTAAGCGCTCAGTCAGGGCCATCGGCGGGGGAAAGGCCATATTCGTTGCAACAGCTCAAGACCTTGGGACAGCGAATGGGAATGGAAATCGAATTCGGCGCGCGCAGCGACCTCGGGCGAGTTCGCGAAAACAACGAGGACAGTTATAAACTCGCGCCCGACTTGAACCTGTTCGTCCTCTCCGACGGCATGGGAGGGCAAGCATCCGGCGAGGTCGCCAGCCGCCTGGTCACCGAAGCCGTCGTGGATCACTGCCGTGGTGCGGAGGCCAACCCTTCGTTGCCTTTAATCGGACGACGGATCGCGGGCGCATCGGATGTGTCGAACCACCTTGCGAGCGCCATTCGCCGGGCGAATCAGATCGTGCATGGCGTGGCGCTGGAAGATGCGTCGCGGCAAGGGATGGGTGCAACCGTGGTGGCCGTATGGGTGGCAGAGGATCGCGTGAGCCTCGCCCACGTCGGTGATAGCCGTATTTATC
This sequence comes from uncultured Acidobacteriota bacterium, assembly GCA_963788255.1. Lineage (GTDB taxonomy): Bacteria > Acidobacteriota > Terriglobia > Acidiferrales > UBA7541 > Palsa-295. The sequence continues at coordinate 1,085 of CAWBGC010000019.1, read as the reverse complement.
GCCTACGCGGTGCGCAGCTCGAACAGCTCACTCGGGACCATTCCTTCGTCGCCGAGCAGGTGCGCAACGGCACCATGACGCCGCAGGAGGCCGAGAAGAGCAAGCTGCAGAACGTGCTCTTGCGGGCGCTGGGTCCGGATTCCGATGTGGAAGTGGAAGTCAGCGAAGAGCTTGCCGTCGAGGGCGATACTTTGCTGCTTTGCTCCGATGGTTTGACCCGCGAACTTTCTGACTCACAGATTGCTGCCGTCCTCGGCGAAGCCGAGGAGGCGCAAGACGCTACAGACCGTTTGGTGGACCTTGCCAACCGTGCAGGGGGCGGCGACAACATCACGGCCATCGTCGTGCGCCTCGCCCCGAAGCCGGTGGGAGCATTTGCGCGAATCGGCCGCTGGTTTCGCGGCTCCGAGAATGGCTCGTAAGTAAGGAGGATGTACACATGCCGAAGCTGGTTTTGAAATTCGAGAATTCGATACTGCAGGAAGTGGTGGTGGGGTCGAAGGAAGTCAGCATCGGCCGCTCACCCGATAACGGACTCGTGATTGATAACCCGGCCGTGTCGCACTATCACGCCCGCGTCTTCAACGAAGAGGGCCGCATCATGCTCGAGGACTTCGGCAGCTTGAACGGCACGTTCGTCAACGGGCAGCGCGTGAAGATGGTGACGCTGAAGCCGGGCGATTCGGTGGCCATCGGCAAGCACACCATCGTAGTCTCGGAATCGCGGGAGCATGATGGCTTCGCGTCCGGAAACGGCGGGCCCAAACCCGCAGCGCCAAAAATCAACGAGACGGTCATGCTCGACACAAAGGAGCGGCGCGAGTTCCTCCAGAAGGTCGCCGCGGTGGGCGAAAGCTCGCAAGTGGCGCCGGCGCGTCTCAAGGTAGCGACGCTTGTCGTATTGAATGGGAAAACCGACCGGCGGGAATATGCACTGACCGACAAACTCACAGTGGTTGGAAAATCGGCGATGGCTACGGTGAAACTGAAGGGCTGGTTTGCTCCCAAGGCCGCCGCACAGATCAATCGCCGAGACGACAACTCGTATTACGTGGGACCCGCCGACAAAGTGCCGGCCGTCAACG
>CAWBGC010000018.1:0-348588 GCA_963788255.1 uncultured Acidobacteriota bacterium | reverse complement strand
CGCCGCTAATGCCATGAACGATATGCAACTGGTGGCACAGGCTCGAGCCAGTCTGGCGGAATTAGCGCATCCGGAGGGTAGTTCTACTTACTGGAACTTGGAGACGAACACCTCACCTTTCTACGGCTGGGGAAATGCGGGCCGACTTGAGACAACTGCGCTCGCGGTTCAGGCGCTCGCCGCCTTGTCAGACCAAAATCAGGATGCCAATGAACAAGTGAGTCGAGGGGTTCAATACTTGCTCTCCCACAAGGATCCATATCGGGTCTGGTATTCAACTCATGCCACGCTAGCGGCTGTCGAAGCCTTAGCGACGGCCATTCCGGTGGGAAATGACAAGGGAGAGGGTTCAAAGGCCATACTCACAGTGAACGGCCACGAAGCCACATCTGTGGATCTGCCGGCTGCCAAGGACGTGGTCGGCGCGATCGCGGTCGATCTGACTGAGTTTCTCCGTACGGGGACGAACGCGGTGCAAGTTCTTCGACCGGAGAACGGTGCTCCCATGAACGCGCAGGCCATCACCTCTTATTACGTTCCATGGAACAATTCTTCCGCAGTTCTCGGCGAGAATGTGCAGAGGGGCGAAACGCGTGCATTACGGTTGAACGTGCATTACGGTGAAACTGCGCCAAAGGTGGATGAGCCGGTGCGTTGCGAGGTGCAGGTTGAGAGGATCGGTTTCGTGGGCTACGGAATGATGGTTGCGGAAATCGGCCTGCCGCCCGGAAGCGAAGTTGACCGGCAATCGTTGCAAGATTCAGGCCAGCAATATGAGGTCCGTCCTGATCGAGTTGTTTTCTATGTCTGGCCATCGGCGGGAGGAACGAAACTGACCTTCAGTTTCAAGACGCGTTATCGAATGAAAGCCAATACATCGCCGTCAATCCTATATGACTACTACAACCCTGAAGCCAACGCGACGGTGGCGCCAGTCCGATTCGCAGTCCAATGAGGATGACGCGAATACAAATGCAAGGCCTGCTTTGCGGGGCCCTGGTGTGCCTGTTCTCTTCTGAGGCAGGACGAACCAAGTTCGTGGATGGTCGGCAAACAGGAAGTTATTCGAGCCTCTATCCGGCAGCAATCTCGTCAATTGGCGATAAATCCCCATAGCACGCAATATAAAAGGCGCCCACTTTGCGGTAGGTTGTGATTGTTGGGACCACCACTTACCGAAAAGGAGCGCCGTTATGAACCAAGAAAAGTATATTGGCATGGACGTTCACCAGGCAACGATCTCAGTTGCCGTCCTGGACAGCTCGGGCAAGCTGATCATGGAATGCCTCGTGGAGACGAAAGCGGCCACGATTCTAGAGTTCATCGCTGGGCTACGGGGAACTTTATCGGTAACCTTTGAAGAAGGAACTTCTGCCGCCTGGTTACATGACCTGCTGAAGCCTCACGTCAGCCATCTGGTGGTCTGCGATCCGCGAAGAAACGCCCTGTTGAAGGATGGCAGCAAGAGTGATCGGATCGATGCGCGGAAACTGGCCGAGTTGTTACACGCCAACAAGCTCCATGCTGTGTACCACGGAGAGCACGGGGTGCGCACCTTAAAGGAGCTGGGTCGCTGCTATCTGACGATCACGAAAGATCTCACGCGCGTCATGAGTCGGATCAAAGCGCTGTATCGCAGCTGGGCGATTCCCTGTAGTGGTACCACCGTCTATGCTGTGCGGCATCGCGCCGAATGGTTGGCCAAGATTCCAGAACCTGGGGTTCGTCTGCGGGCGGAACGGTTGTATCAGCAACTGGATCTGCTGCAGCCGGTGCGCCAGGAAGCGCGACGCGACCTGCTGGTAGAGAGCCACAAACACCATGCCGTGAAATTACTGCGCCAGATCCCTTCGATCGGTCCGATTCGTGCCGCCTTGCTGGTGGCGTTGCTGCCAACGCCACACCGTTTCCGTAGCAAGCGTCAGCTGTGGGCTTACAGTGGTTTCGCAGTCGAGATTCACGACAGCGGTGAGTACCGCTTCGTGAGAGGGAAGCTCGTACGAAATCGGGAGCGCATCACCGTGCGCGGTCTGAATCACAACCATAATCACGATCTGAAAAATCTGTTCAAAGGCGCTGCCCTCTCTGCCAGTACTCGGCCTGGACCACTCTACGATTTCTATGTTGCTCTGGTAGAGAAAGGGATGCGGCCGACGATGGCGCGGCTCACCCTGGCACGAAAGATGGCCGCCATTACGTTAACCATTTGGAAGAAAGGGGTGGAGTTCGACGCCAAACAATTGCAGCGGCAAGCAGCTTGAGGGTCTCGCGGAATGAGGCCTTTCCATCTCCGACGATTCTCTCTGGTGGTGGTCGGTCGGGTTCTCGAGACGCTCGGTTCGAGGTGAGTATCAGTCGATGAGATCGGCCCTGTGTGCTTCGGCACCGAGTCACCCATTACACGCTATGCCTCCTCGGATAACCAGAAATAGCCATAGGCCACGAGCCTCCGATAGAACTATGGTTGCCACTTAAGTATCCGTCTCGCTTGCCATGTCTCAAGACTCGCTTGGCGTGGTCACCACCGGACGATGAAAGCTACCGGAATGGAAGACAACTCAGAAGCAAAACCTCTCGCGCAAATCGAGAGGCACTCTTACAGTGAAGTGGGCTGGATCTCGAGACAAATATCCTCTCGCCTCCGGTCGAGGGAGAACTTTTTTCTTGACATCCCTCCCCAGAAACAAACTCAGGATTGCGCCGCTACTGTGATCTGGAGGCCGAGTTTGGCCGCCTTCTTTCTGAAGAAACTCGATTTGTTGTTGGCGGTATCTTTGCTCGTAATACTCAGTCCCTTTGTCGACGTACTGCTGACCGTACTTCAGCATTCGATAGACAAGTCGGGCAAGCCGATGAGCCATGGCAGTGATGGCTTTGGGGGCACCGAGCTTGGTGCGCAAGCGTCGGTACTGGGCGCCGAGATAGGTCTGGCTCCGCAGTAGACGTCGAAGCCCCCAGCCGAAGTGCGGTGGCCGCACGGTTGAGTACATGGCGGGTCCCTCGAGCAAGTATTTTGTCTCCGCTGACTCGGTTGTCTGGGCACAGTCCCAACCACGAAGCGAAGTGCGCCTCGGTTTTCCATCGACTCATGTCCAGTCCCACTTCACTGATAACCGTTTGCGCCACCATCACATCGACGCCATCGATGCGCGTCAGATCCACGCCAGTGATGCGCTCGAGTTCAACGGCGAGATGGAAGTGCGGATTGTTCTTGTTTTGTTTCTTGTTCTTTTTCGGGGGCAGTGCTTCCTTCGCTGGCGGTGGGACCGTATCGGCAAAAGCGGCCAGGTGCTTCTGCAATTCCTGATCGCATTCGGCCACCCGCCGCTGGTAGGTGTCATACATCTCCATTTCCTGCTGCAGCACGAAGATGAGTTCCTGGCGCCAGTTGCCCTCCAGGCTTTTGGCAATCTCTGCACGGCTGGCCTGAATCCGCGGATGACTGAGTTCCGCGAGCTTCCGCGGGTCGCGTTCCCCCGCGACGATGGCCCGTACAATCAGCTGTCCGGTCATCCCACTCAGATCGCTAATAACGTTGGCGAGCTGAATATTCATTTGCGTCAGGGCTTTCTGCATACGTTGCACACAGGTCGCCGCTCCCGTGACGTGTTGTAACCGCTGCCGCCAGTAGGTGCGCATGGTGCGAATCTTAGACGGTGGCTGGAATGAGTTGTTCAGCAATCCGTAGGTGTGCAGCTTCAGCAGCCACTGGCTTTCCTGCACATCGCTCTTCCGTCCGGGCAGATTCTTGGTGTGCCGGGCGTTCACCAGATAGACCTCGAACCCACGTTCTTCCAGAATGTCGTACAGGGGAATCCAGTACACCCCTGTCGACTGCAAAGCCACGGTCTTCACACCACAGTGCTGCAACCAGTCGGCTAAGCGATACAGATCCGCGGTGAAACACTCGAATCGACGTACCGGTTGCGAATCACGATCTGGTCTCACGGCCGCGTAATGCGCACTGTTGCCCACATCGATTCCTGCGGCGTGGGCATGGACCACTTCCAGACCCGGATTCTCCGATTGCAGCCGCCGCGCTAGTTCCTTCCTTGCCTTGCGATTCCGCCACAGCTTTTTGTCCGTCCTCATCCCTGTTCTCCTTGATGGAAATAGGGATTCGGTTCGGCCCGGTGACGAACGGTTTAAGAAACTCTCCAACGGGGTCAAAAGACCGCTACAACTTGGTCCTTGCCACCACACTCGTGATCGCCAGTACCGGAGCCACGCTAATCGTCGGGCACGAAGCGCCATGTCGGAAATCGGCCTTAGCTTGCCGAATCGAATCCAGGGATACACTGGCAAAGAGGGGGGGCTCTAGACAAGTTTCTGGCACTAGCGACGCGTCGAAGACGCAGTCAAGGCTAATCAGGACTTGGAGAGCACCTAATGGCGTTCACCTCTTAGCGTATGCCGTGAAAATGTAGTCCTTTGACGCTGCTAGCGTGTGGCATGTGGCGCCGCACTTCGCGTCGTGCCCCTGCGGCGGCTTGCTGGCCAAGGTGGCAGGCGCGAACGTACCCGATGCGGCGTCATAGTCGAACATGGCATATCCCCATCCGTGCGAGTCCGAGAATTTCTTGCTGTCCTTCACGATGAACTCGACCTCAATCAGGTCGCCGGGCACTGTGTCTGGGGTGCTCGCGGAAAAAGGGGGATCGGTTAACTTTTTCGGTCTCCACTCAAGCTTCACAATCTTGGAGCCGTCCGGGAAAGGCTTGCCGTTGCCGGGAATGCCTTCCTGGTAGGCTTTGATCATCACTGGATTGGCGAGGATCACTCGGATCACGTTTGCGGCATCGGTGAGACTGGGGCCGACTACCTGCCAGGTCTCGTATCCCCGAATCTCAGAGAACGCGAGCCCGCCCGGCACCTGCAGAGTGTACTTGTCCTGCTTGTCCTGGGCAGAGCTCGCCCTGTCGCCCAAGACGGCGAGCGCTAGCGCGACGATCGCCACTACGCCGAATAGACTTGCCTTCATGGCTCGTTCCTCCGCTGCTGTTTGGAAGTTTGGGATTCGCTCCGGTCGGGAGCTGGCGAATTCAAGGGACGAATCATAGGTCACGCAAACGCTGTGGTCAAGGTTTCCGGATAAGCGCCTGATAAACGCGCAAACCGGACAAGTAGAATCACCCACGAGAGATCCTGGGCAAATGGCCGGTTAGCTGACCTATCAGGATTTATCTGGGGCTTCCACGATGCTGTCAAACGCGGGCGGCTTTTTCCGCGGCCTTAATCATGGTTTTCTTCATGCGATTTTCTCCGGCCCAATACAAGCTAATCTCGTGGCCATCGGGATCATTGAGATAAGCGTGTCGCCATCCCCAGGGCATCATGCGCGGCAGTTTGGTGATGTAGAAGTTCTTTTGCTGGAGCTTGCGGCAGAACTCGTCGAGTTCTCGGACTTCGAAGTACAGGCGCACACCATCGCTTGAAACGGAATCCCCCGGACCCACCTGATGCAGAGCGATCGTCCCATCCCCACCCGGCGAGCGCAGGCGAGCATACACCGGCCTATTTTCGTAGCGGAAGTCTTCGATGAGCTTGAATCCCAGCAAATCGCGGTAGAAGGCAAGCCCGCGCTCCACGTCCTTAACGTAGACCATCGCGCGATTGAAAGTAAGCTTCCCTTCAATGTCAACCGTGACAGCAGCCTTGTTCGGTTGTGGCCTGGGGTGCTTGGCGGCCGCGCGCCTCAAGGAGCGCGGATCTGAAGTCTTCTTCGCAGAGACTTTCCTTCTTTTTGGTTTCTTCATTGAACCGTTTCGACCAAGCGGCGCAAGTATCGTCGGGGGTTCAGCAACTGTCAAGTCTCTGAATTGTTTTGATACCCTGGCGGCTATCATTTCTTGACATCACAGGGTACTTGCAGACCTGTTAAACGCTGCGCTTATCGGAAAGTTGGTACTGGAACCCAAGTTACCGGTAATCCGACTTACCGGGAGTTGACTCGTAAGTGGACCATTCGGAAACTGGCACGAGAAAAGTTGAGAAGGATCTAGTATCGAACCACAATAAATCCGGTTTCTCGGTCATACCAAGTTCTGCCTTGCGCGTCAGTTCCCTTCAACAATCTCCATGGGAAAATGAGCCCCCTGAATGCCATGGATGTTCGCCACAGAGCCGTCGAAAATGGGAGGTAGAGAACACTTCCGTTCGCACTTACCGTTGCAAGCCTAAACAGCCACTGCCCCACCGTTTGCCTGCGTCGTGCCAAAGGAATCACGAAGTACATAAACATTACGGTCAGATTTATCAGAATGAGGACAGTGTCAGCTCCTCCGGGAGAAACGCCGGACTCTTGCTCGTAACGCCAACGAAAAGTTCCGCTACGCTTTGCTTCCAGCAGCAAGTGCAACAGAGAAGATGTGCCGACCACGGTCAACAACAAAAACCAGCAATCGAATAGGAAGGCTACAAACCGTCGCTGCAGCGAAGACGCTTGATACGTTTCTACATGCACCTCTCTGGTCATGAGGACAATGAAGAGGAAGATTCCTAGTATGGACAGACAGACCACAACAGGCGATGAGCCGGCCACAACATGCGTCACACCGTTCTTCGTTTCAGAAGAATATCCCACCGGGTTTTTCTGGAACCAATAGAACCAGACGAACGATGAGGCTAAAGCTATTCCCGTCAATGCTCTGGGAACTATTCCTTCTCTGTTCAGCATGCTCGGTATATGAAGACTCACGTCTTTTCGCTGAACGTATCCTAATCCGGAGTCAAGGCATCGGGAAGGTAAAATTTGAGCACCGACCCATCACTCACTCGCGTGGATTCCGGTTGGTCACACGATTTCTCATCAGCCAGTGAACCGAGTGCCTGATTAACGCATTAACCGGAAAAGTTGGTACTGGGACCGAGATGTCAGGTTATCCGACTGATCAGTAGTTGGCCTGACAGATGCAGGACTTTGTGAGACTATTCGACCAGCACGGCGGGAGGTGCAGCATTAAATACCGAATTGCAATATGGGCCGCTGCGGGCTTTCTGGTTGCGAGTGCGTGGGCGGGTTATTTCTTCGCGGCAAGCAAGGACCACCCGATAGAACCGATTGTGTCGACTCTTGTCCGATTAACCTGCCCGATTGCGATCGTTGGCTCGCACTACCCCGTTAGTCTCTTTGCGGCTCTTGCTGCAAATGTCGCCACGTACGCACTGGTCGGTCTAATGGCGGAAATCCTGCGGCGGCAATTCAGGAAAGGCTTGTTCTGAGATCTCTCGGATTCGGCGTTATACTCGGATTATTCGACATTCTTGTCGACATCGGCGTTCCTGCCGAGAAGGAGGTGATCCAGTGAGGTACGGTTTACGTTGACGCAGTAATGGAGGCGCTTGTGAGGTCACCGAGCGCCTCTTTCTTTTATCCCGCCTGTCCGAATTCCCTGTGATTCGACGAAAATATTCTGCGTCTTGACCCTGGCAAGTGCCTGACGGCTCGAGTGGCTACTCGAGCCCGCTCCTCTAGGCTGCCTCGGAACTAATGAAGCTTTGCGTACTCGGCTTTCGCAGCGATGAGAATGGGAATGTCCGGGTCGGCGTCTTTCAACAGAGTGAGGAAATCCTGATAGGCCGCCTTGGCCTTGGCGGTGTCGCCTTGCATGACATAGGCTCTGCCGATTTGGAGCTGCGCAAGTGCACCGATGGGTTCGTTTAGCACAATTCCGCGATGGTCGAGAATCTTCTGGAACTCGGCGAGGGCTTCGCTGCCTTGATGTCCGGCCAGAAGCGCCTCCCCGCGCGCATACACGGGATACAGGGCGGGCGAGGGGGGATTTCCGGGTCTGCCCAGCTCGTAGGGAGCGGCGGCCTGAAGAGCTTCAATGGCTTTCGAAGCTTCTTTGCGGTCGAGCGCGAGCTGAGCGTGAATCGTTGGCAGGTAGTTGAGCTGCACCGCCGTGTCTTCCGGGAAGCGCTCATCTAAATCATCCGCCAGTGCCTGGGCCTGGGACGCGTCCCCTATCCAGGCCAGCGTCAGAGCCGCTCGATACTGCACATCCCGGCCCGCCGAAAGGGCGAGAGCCGCATGGGCCCGCTGCCGGGCTTCGGCTGCGTTACCGAAGAGGGCTTCGCGCAACGCCGCATCGGCTTCGTACCCCGCAGACGTTTCCTTCTGCTCCGTTCGCTCAGCCGAAGCCACCGCCCGGCGGGATAGCTCCCGGGCTTTCCCAAGCCGCCCGGAATAGGCGACGGTTTCCCCTTCGAAAGCCAGCAGCGTATCTTCCACTCCCGGCTTACCTGCCGACCATTCCACCTGCTGCGCCATCCCTGCTGCATCATTCTGTAAGAAGGCAAGGTCGTACAAAAGCAGGTGGAGGAGAGGAGAATCGAGCTTCTTCGCCTGCGCCTCCTCGGCTGTGGCCCGGGCCTCATCCAGTCGATTCAGAGTGAGATAGGAGTTAACAAGTTGGGCATAACTCAGACCGCTCGCCGGATTGATGCGGGAGGCCTCGCGAAATTGCGCCAGGGCTTTGTCATATTGCCCAAGTTTACGGTAGATGAGGCACAAGTTGTTCGGCGGCAACTCATCTCGCGGATAGGTCTGCGCCCACAGTTGATAAACCTGGCGCGCCTTTTCCACGTCGCCGGTGACATTGTCATCGTAGTGGGATTCGATGTAGAACCTCTCTCGCGCGCTCACTTGCTCCCGCAGCTCGTAGGCCTTCCTTGTGTTCTCCGAAGCTAGGCTGGTCTCGCCCAGATTCGCATAGCTCGTCCCAAGCGAGGCATAGGCCATGGCGAAGTTCGGGTCCAGGCGGATGGCCTGCTGGAACAAGGGTACGGCAGCGGCGTCATTGCTTCCAATCGCCTTCCGACCCAGGCTATAGGCCTGGAGCGCTTCGAGCGACGACGTAGTAGCCTGCTCAAGAGGTGTATCGAACTTCTGCACGGCGCTTAGCGACTCGCCTAGTTTGTTCCTAATGTCCGAAGCTGCCTTTCCCAGAGCGTCGAGCACATGGTTTTTGTCGTTGGCCTGTGCCTCCGTGCTCGCCAGCGATTCGCCGCTTACGCAGTTGACGGCCTTGAGCGTCAGAAGGTACTGCGTGCCAATCTCTGCAATCGAACCGTTGAGGACAGCGGCGCTTGCCGTCCGCAGGCAGAGTTCCCGCGCAATCTGCGGCGTGAGCTTCGCATCAGGCTTTTGGTCCATCATCTGTAGGGTCTGCTGGATTTGCTGGTCAGAGATAATGCTCAGGAAGGGTGACTGCTCCAATTGTACCGATAGCCCCTGGCGCAGCGTGCCGTCGAAGACCGTGTCACCGGTCGTGTTCGTAAAGTCGGCGAGAACAATGGTGTCCTTGTCCGTCAGCGCGTGTGCCTTGCGGGAGAAAAACAGCCAGCCACCCACTGCCAGCGCAATGACCAGTATTGTTGCGACAGCGAGCGCCCATCGAGTGGATTTGCGGGCGGGCTTCGCCTCGACCTGTGCTGTCGCGACGGCTACCCGACTCGAATCGGAATCGCGCTTCAGCCGCCGCAAATCCGTGCGAATATCGGCAGAGTTCTGGTATCGCAGCTTCCTGTCTTTTTCCAGCGCCTTCGTGATAATTTCTTCGAGCTTATGAGGAAGGTCGGGATTCAGTCGCACTGGCGGCACTGGCGCTCGTTCCAGAATTGCGTTCGCAATAACGCCAGTTGTCTCACCACGGAAAGGCATGACACCCGTGACCATCTCGTAGAGCATCGCACCAAATGAAAACAAATCCGTCCGTGCATCTAGCTGTTCTCCACGCACCTGTTCCGGTGACATGTACGAGATGGTGCCCATCGCCGTGCCCGGTCGAGTGAGCTGTTCCAGCTCGCTGGCCGTGGGCGTCGTCGAAAGATTCACGGCACCGCCCGCCGGTGCCAGCTTGGCTAGCCCAAAATCGAGAATCTTGGCGTGGCCGCGCTCCATGACGAAGATGTTCGCAGGCTTGATGTCGCGGTGAACGATTCCTTTGGCATGGGCCGCATCGAGTGCGTCCGCAATCTCAATCCCCAATTCAAGCACTTCTTCAAGCGGCAGCGGCTTGCCGGAGATGCGGTGCTTCAAGGTTTCGCCGTCGAGGAACTCCATTGCAATGAAGGGCTGACCGTTGTGTTCGCCGATTTCATAGATGGTGCAAATATTGGGATGATTCAGGGCGGAAGCAGCCTGGGCCTCTCTCTGAAAGCGCGCCAGTGCGTGGGGGTCTTTCGCCTGATTGTCATGGAGGAATTTCAGCGCAACATTACGGTGCAGACGGGTGTCATCGGCCTCGTAAACAACACCCATTCCTCCACCCCCGAGCTTCTTGATGATGTGGTAGTGAGAGAAGTCGAGCCGGATGAGGGAGTCTATGGATTGAGCCGGGTCTGGCATGGGAAGATCTCCTTCCCAATAACCCTCTAGCGCGAATCATAGGCTTGCGCCTATTGCAAGTCAATGAACGTCTCGACCTGCTTACTGGGTCTCCTGGACATTTTCAATTGCGCATTTTTGGCCTTGTTCAGAAAACCCTGCTCTTTCAACAGCCACAGGATCTATCACCGGCCAATTTCCTAATGCCTGGTAAACGCGGTTACCGGTAAAGTGGGTCCCGGTACGCATCTACTCTAACCGGAGGACTTCTTTAACGATTTATGATATTTGCGTGTTTCTAGACGGCTATGAGTAGCGGACCAAGCATCCTTCAATCTGTCCGAGATGGGGACACGTTTGCGGTGAGACGTCTGCTGAGCGCGGACGCCAGTCTAGTTCATGCGACGGACGAATGCCTCAAGACACCGCTTCATTGGGCCGCTGAAAAGGATCATTACGAAATTGCCGAGATGCTGCTGGACGCGGGCGCGGACCTGGAAACGACGACATCGTGGGGCGCGACGCCGTTTGATTGGGCGGCGACCATGGGGAGTGCGAGAGTTGCGGATCTGTTGCTGGCACGCGGCGCGAAAGGGATGAATGTGGTAGCTGCAGCGAATCTCGGCAAACTGGATTTGGTTCGCAAGTTTCTCGATTCCGGCGCCCGGCTGACTTTTCCACGACCGGTAGCGGCCTCCCAGCTTAGTGATGAAGTGGTAGCCGACTCTGCACGCGCGAAGGGCGATGTGATCTCCCATGCATTTTATGGCGCCTGCCGGAACGGGCACACTGATGTGGCCGAGCTGTTATTTGAGCGAGGGGCGGACGTGAACGCGAAAGGGATTTTGGGCGGGACGGGGCTGCACTGGGCGGCGATCAACGGTCACAAGGAGACAGTCGCTTTTCTTCTGGCTCACGGCGCCGATTTGACTATTCGGGACGTGAAGTTTCATTCGACCGCAGAGGGATGGGCGGCCGAGGGAGGCCACGATGAGATTCGCGATCTGCTCCGTGGCTCATCGACTCGGTCAGATTAACGCCGTATCTCTAACGACGCCGGCCCTGTCAAGAGTGTTTTCTCTTCTTTACTGCCAAACTCGAGCACACTTCTCCGTCGGCGCACGAACTGCGTCTTTTTCTGCCGCTTCTGTTCATCGGTGTCACCCTGACTTGCTCAGCCCGTTTACGATCATCAACTCAGTGTTGCCCACCAAGCATCTCTTCGATCACCATCGACCATGATGAGGTATTCGAACTCCCCATTCCTAAAGGGAGGCGGGTAGCCTAATCAATCGGCCGGTGACTTTTCGCACCATACCGCGTTTCTGGCATCCCCACACAGGCATCACTGCTTTTCTGCTGCTTCTGTCCACGACGACAGAACTCGTTGTACTCAATCTGATCCCGCAACATGATCCACAGTCGGATTCCGAGCTTGCGAGCCACGGCCACACTCGCCTTTCCCAGACCCTTCTGTACCAATTTGCGGCGGTAAAAACGCTGCAACTCCGGATCCTTGCGTGCGGCATGCGCCCCCGCCTCACCCCAGAGAAACCGCAACAAGGGGTTGCCTTGTTTACTCAACCCCCCGAGCCGCTGTCGTCCTCCACTAGAATATTCACGTGGAATCATTCCCACATAACTCGCCAGGGCCTTGCTGTCTGCGAATCGGGCGGGATCGCCCAGAAACACCTCGGTCGCCAACGCTGTGATCGGCCCCACTCCGGGATGACTCATCAGCAGCCGCGCTCCGGGACGTTTGCAGGCTTGCTCCTCGACTCGCTGGTTTAGTTTTTCGATCTCCGCTTCGAACTTCTCGTACATCGCCTGCAACTCGCTCCGCCGATAGGCGGTATGTGGCGCCAGCGGCAATGACGCGATCGTGTTTTGTCCGTCCTGACTCCACAGGGAGGTGCCTCGTCGTAGACCATTCGCCAGGGCCATCGACTGCAACGCATTTTGTATTCGTGTCCGCATGCGGACCCACTGATGACGGTGGCGCAACAAAGACCGCAGATCCTGTAGCTCCTTCGAAGGCAACCAGATCGCCGGAAAGCGGCCTTCCACGAGCATCTTCAGAATCAACTCTGCATCTCGCCGATCATTTTTCTGCTTCCGCGGCGCGCATGCGCGAATCTGTGCCGGATGACCGACCAGGCATTCGATTCCCAGTTCTTCCAGGAGGTTCAAAAACCACTGCATCGATCCCGTGGCTTCGATACCCACTCGCACCGGGCGTGGAAGCGAGGAATAAAACTCCCGCACGTTGTCGCCTTCGTGCTTGAGAGTCACTTCCACTACCTCTCCCGTTGTGGTGTCCAACATCGCCAACGTTTGCTGGCGAGCGTGCAAATCACATCCTATAATTCGCATCTCGGCCTCCTTCGGTCCGAGCACTGTAGGGTGAACACCGAACAGTCTACTCGGGCCGTCGCGAGGCCGGCGTCGTTATGGCATCAATCGGTAAAGTGGGTCCTGGTACCCAAGTTACCGGTAATCCGACTTATCGGGACTTAGCGGAATGGCCAACGGAGTTTGCTCACCTTGACATTCTACTGGAATCCATTTAGCCTCACCCAGAATGTCTACTAAAGAAAGAAGAGTGCACTCCTCGTAGTAGGAGGCCGAATCATGAGATTCCGCAAGCGCATGCTCAAGGATCTCGACCAAGATATTCGCGACCACATCGAGAGGGAGATGCAAGACAACATCGAGCGCGGGATGCCGCCAGAGGAAGCGCGCTACGCGGCGCTGCGAAAATTTGGCAACGTAAGGCGCGTGCGGGAAGATACGCGTTCGGTGTGGAGCTTCATCTGGATCGAGCAGCTATTCCAGGATGTTCGCTATGGATTGCGACTGCTGCGAAGGAATCCCGGCTTCGCAGCGACCGCTATTTTGACACTGGCGCTGGGCATCGGCGCAACGACGGCGATTTTCAGCTTAGTCGATGGAGTGGTGCTGAAGCCTCTGCCTTATCCTACCGCTGACCGACTGGTGTGGGTTGCGTCGGTGTTTGCCTCGAACGGCCACGGCGGCGTTGCGTCGTACCCTGACTTTCTGGATTGGCGCGCGAGGAATCACGTCTTCGACGGAATGGCCGCCTACCGAACGAGCGACTTCACGCTGATTGGCTCACGTGAGCCGCTGCACGTGCAAGGCGCCGTGGTTTCGGCACAGCTTTTTTCATTGCTCGGGGCAAGCCCTATGCTCGGGCGCGGCTTTCGGCCGGAAGAGGACAACCCCGCGGCGGCGGGCGGCACCAATCCAGTGATTTTGAGTTACGGCTTGTGGCAACGCGAGTTTGGTTCAGACGCTTCCGTGCTGGGCCGCACCATTGAGCTCGGAGACCAGCCGTTTACCGTGATCGGCGTGATGCCGCAGGCGTTCCAGTTTCCGATTCAAGCCGACTCCGTCGCGCTATGGACCACGATTGGCGTTGACGCGCGCGGGGGCGCGAACGCGATGACCGCGCAGCGCGGCGCGCATTATCTCGACGTGGACGGCCTTCTGAAGCCGGGAATCAAGATCGAGCAAGCGCAAGCCGAAATGGCGGCGATTGCCGGGACGTTGAACAAGGAGCACCCCGAAAATAAGCCGCGCACCGTGCGAATCATGCCGGAACTCGAGCGGCTGGTCGGCCCGGTTCGCACTCCGCTGCTCGTGCTGCTCGGTGCCGTGGGATTCGTGCTGCTGATCGTATGCGCCAACATCGCGAACCTGCTGCTGGCCCGGGCCACCGGCCGGTACAAGGAAATGGCGTTACGAGCGGCCCTGGGTGCCAGCCGCCGCCGAGCGGTTTGCCAACTGCTAGCAGAGAGCACTTCGCTGGGACTGCTGGGTGGAGCGCTCGGTATCGCGTTCGGACTTGCGTCGCTGCGGTTGCTCGTACGGCTAATCCCGGCTGAAGTTCCGCGACTGGACGCCGTGGGACTGGACGCGCGGCTGCTCGTCTTCTCATTACTGATTTCACTTATGGCGGGAATATTGTTCGGCCTTGCTTCCGCCACGCGCGTCTCGAAGATTAATCTCACCGATTCGCTGAAGGCGAGCGGAAGCGGCTCCGCATCCAAGGGACAAGACCGCGGCCGCTTGCGCGATGTTCTGGTCGTCAGCGAAGTGAGCCTGGCCGTGGTGCTGCTGGCCGGCGCCGGTCTCTTGATTCAGAGTTTTCTGCGCCTCACGCGAGTGAACCCAGGATTTGATCCGCATCAAGTGTTGACGTTTCAGCTCGACTCGCCTGCCGGACTGCCGGACGCACAGCTGCCGGCATTCTTCGCCGAACTCGTGAAGCGGCTCGATGCCCTGCCCGGAATCACTTCGGCCAGCGCCGTCGCCTCATTGCCTCTGACGGGAGACAACATCAGCTCCGGCTTTGAAGTGGAAGGTGAGCCCACGCCGCAGGGATCCCGGCCGACCGCGGATTTCAACGCGGTGGAACCGAACTACTTTCACACGCTTGGAATAGCGCTTCTCGCCGGCCGTGATTTCACGGAACACGACGAGATGAAAACTCCGCCCGTGGTGATCATCAATCGGACTTTGGCGGAGCGTTTCTTTCCAAACCAGAACCCGATTGGGAAACGGGTCCGGCCCGGCATCGCGAATGGATACTATGGCTCAGGCGAGCCGCCGATGCGTGAAATCGTCGGTGTGATCCGCGATGTGAAGCAAGGCGGACTGGAATCCGAAGTCGCTCCGGAAATGTATGCCCCGCTCGCGCAGAGCCCCTTCGGCACGATGCTCGTGGTGCTGCGCACCGCCAACGATCCGCTGAGCGACGTGGCGGCGGCTCGCGGGCAGGTAGCCTCGCTTGATAAGAACTCGCCGATTTATCACGTCGAGACCCTCGACCAATATCTCGCGCAGTCGGTGGCGGAGCCGCGTCTAAGCACGCTGCTGCTGAGCGTGTTTGCGGGCCTCGCCGTGCTGCTGGCTTGCCTAGGCGTTTACGGCGTGATGTCTTACATCGTGGGCCGGCGCACGCACGAGATCGGCATCCGCATGGCGCTGGGAGCGCAGCGGAGCGACGTGTTGAGAATGGTGTTTGGGCACGGACTGAGGCCGGTGCTGGCGGGCGTCATGATCGGAATTGCCGGCGCCGCCGGATTAACGCGGTTGCTCGCGAGCTTGCTCTATGGCGTGAAGCCGGGCGATCCGCTCACATTTGTGGCTGTCTCGCTGGTGCTGACGGGAGTGGCGCTGGTCGCGTGCTGGATTCCGGCCCGCCGCGCCACGCGCGTCGATCCCATGGTCGCGTTGAGATATGAATAGCCTTGGTGGAAGTGACCGGCAACCTTTCCTTAGAACAACCTCGCGTAAACGTGCGGAGACTTTTGGACCTTCCTGGCGATTGTGCCCGAGTGACGCGCACCCGGAAGTAATCGACATGCCTGACAATTTTTGTGCGCGCTTTTCACCAATAACTGCTGCAGGTTCGCGCATGCGGCTTTGAGGGCTCAAAATGGCGGCATTTTGTTATCTGATTTTGTTATTTGGGAGCCGCACCAGAAAAGTGTGCCACGTCCTCAGTAGCGGTGCGCGGTTTCACTGGTGTGCCGTTTTGCCGCCAATTGACGCCGCCAGAAGATACCAGCCCGCGTGCGGCAGCCACTGTTCTCCCCAGCGCCAGTCGTTGTCAGCACCGGTTTCCCGGTAGGGCAGGAGGTAATCGATGTCGCTTTCATCGCGGAATCCGCTCGTGACGCCGTTTGAGATTCCGCCCGGCGCGTTGGTGAACTCCCACGAGTCGAAATACATATACGAGGGATTGTTGCGGCCCACGCCATTCAGCATGCACGAATCGAATGGATTCAAGCCCAGGATCCAATTCAGCTGGTCAGTAGCGAAGGTTTCCAGTTGCTTGCCAAAAGCTGCATCGCCCGGGAAAGCAAGCTCGGCGAGACGCGCTGCGGCTGCCATGGAAGCGAGTCGAGCGTTTTCGCCTTGCCACCACGGAGCTGCATCGCTGTCGTGCGGGAAGAAGAAGCTGGTGTGACGCGATCCCGTTTTGTCCTGAACATACTCGCGACTGTAACCGAACGGATTGTTCACTTCTGAGGTGATCGCAAGTTCGAAGTGCAGAGACTTTCGCACTACTTCGAGCACGTGCGTTTTTACGTCGAGATCGGTAATCTCAGAGTAGTAGAGCAGGCTGACGACCGGAAAACCGCCGTCAGACGCGTGAAAGAAGGGACGCTGGCCATCATCTGCGCGCCAGTAATTCTGGTAACTCCCCACGCTGATCAGGCGAGTCATGAGATTCCTAGCGTGGCGATCGGCGGCTAGCTTGTACTTCTGGTTGTGCGTCGTCCGATAGAGCTCCGTGGCGGCCGCGAGGGCACAATAATCGTCAATGATATTTTCCTTGTGATCGCTCGTTAGTTTGAGGTTGTTCTGCTCCAGGTAAGCAAAGGCGTCCTCAGCGGCTTTCAAATAATCTGAGCTGCGAAACTGGCCGGACACTGGGTACCCACTCGCCATCGCCAGCGCTGCGATAGCGATACCTCCTCCGGAGCGATAACTGACTTCGTACTCGAGATCATTGTTCGCGCTCTCGACCATTCCAGGAGCGCCCTGGCCAGGTGCGCTTTCGATCCCAAAGCGCTTCATCTCACCGGCAATCTTGCGCTCTTCAGGAATCTGTTTCACGCCGCCTGTGGATACTGACCGGTAGAATGATCCGTCCGGAACCTTCATCCGCACGAGATAGTCCGCCCCGAACATAGCCTCATCGAGGAGGCGCGTTTTATATCGAGCGAACCCTTGGAGGCCGCGGCGATTCTCCTGTTCATAGCTCTTGAGGAGGCTGTAGACCACCAAAGGAATCTGCTGAGGATTGAAATAAGTGGCGAAGGACAAGTGCGAAAAGTGTTTGCCATAGTCACCTGTCGCGTCCCACCAACCACCGTGGGCGTCCACCGTACCAGGTTTCGTGCCTTCAAATCGGAGGTGACTGTCAGCTTTGTCCAGCTCACCCGAACTGCGCTCGTCTTTGAAGTAATAGATGACATCGGAGACGGTGTTGCGCTCCAGCAAGTCGCTTTGGACCCAGAACGGAAACGACCGAATGGTTCCCGCATTCGTCCTGCATTCGAGGTGATACTTGCCCTCGACGCCAAGCGAGTCGAAATCGAGGGTCCAAAAGTACCAATCTCTCCATTTTTGAACGGGTCCGGTTGCCTTTGGCGTAATCGTGAGCACGACATGGTCGTTGGTTTCATTTCTCAGAACACAACCAGATACGTTGTCGCCGGCTTTACCAAGGACCACAGCGTGCTTCGGACCTCTCGGCTCATATCCGAGATGATTCGTCAAAATCTGAAACTGGCTAGCAGAGGATTGGGCGGCAAAGACACAAAAGGAGAAGACCAAGACAAGCAATTTCAGAGCTAAGTTCATAATCGCCTTCTTGCTGCGGGCAGTTCCCGACGGTCGTCTGTTCTGTACGACATACTACAAAATCTTGCGCGGGGTTTGTGCACACTATTTCACTTTTCTTCCGATTTCGCATTTTGCGAGCAGTCATCGCGGTCAGCGGTAAAATTCGGGTGGGCTACAGGAGGTGTGAAATGCCATTTGTCCAATTAGCGCGGCGGTCTCAATGAGTCGACGCAACACTCAAGTCGAACCCGACTTGCATTGAAAACAAAGGCTAAATCGCTCTCTAGGGTTAGATCAGCCGGAACACTACCCTGGCTAGGTTTTGACCGAGGACAGCCAAACAGATCACTTCTCCTGGAGAAGCAATGTCGAATCAAGGCATTGGATGGTGTTGCGTCGACCGTCTGAGCCGGCAGCACTTATCGGAAACTTGACCCTCATGTCTGGGAATCGGCCTTCCCACGAGTTACTGCCTCCGATCCATAAAATTCCTCAAACTGTATAAAAGTGAGCAGTACGTATCTTCGACAGCCTCTAGTCTGGAAGACGAGAAGTCCAATTCGGAAATTCCGGGTTAATTACCGACGCTGGGCTAAAACTCGACGACGTTTGGAAGACAAAGGATAGAGGAAAAGCATGTTTCACTTGATCTGGTATCTCCTTATCGGGCTAATCTCGGGGGTTATCGCGAAAGACGTCATGCACGTGCACATGACGATTTTCTGGACAGTCGTGCTCGGCATCATCGGATCGATCATCGGCGGCGGCGTCGCCCACATGTTTTCGCGCCCGACAAATGAACGATATCATCCCGCCGGCCTCATTTTGTCCACACTGGGCGCGATCTTGGTTCTCTATATCTGTTATAAGCTGAATATCCATTTTCCCGTGGTCTAACCTGACAGAAGCGCCCCCATCTAGCGTATGTCCTGGTAAACGCTCAAACCGGACAAGTCCGGCCTAGTACTTGACTTCTCCGGTTATCCGACTTACCAGGAGTTAGCCAGCCTCTGCCGCCCCGACAGGCGATGTGACACTCTCGAAAGTGTCACAGATAACCGCGTGCTGGCGGGCGGATGTCGCTAAGATGGCCGCTGATATCGTCCATGACGAATTCGACGCAAGAACAGATATCGTTCTCCCGGCTTTTGAAACTCCGCATGTTTTCCGCCATTGCTACTTTGTGTCTGCTTGCCGGCTGCGCGGTTCGGACCCCAGAGCAGGAAAGTAGACACGATGACGCTCAATACAGTTCCGCGCTCAGCGCATTTCTGAGGGACCTTAAGCCGGGTGTGAGCAGGAAAGAGGTCGAGGATTATCTTCATACCAGGAATCTTGAGTTTGCACGTGCGTGCTGTGCCGCTACGATCTTAAACTCCTATACCCCCAATCGTGCTCTCATGGATGCATATGACGACTGGGTTCCGCTTCGCGAAGAATGGCGACCTTGGCCGTGCGGCGGGGCATATGTTTACATCGCTTTCGAGTTTAAGGGCCTGCAACCGCACAGCAGCTCCAGACGTATCGCAGCTGATGATAGGGACACTCTCGAAGGCATCCACATACTGAAGATGAACGACTGCTTCTAGGGCCTGTTATGGCTGGACTCCGTGACGAATACTGTCAGGGTGAACACCGAAACAGTCTACTCGAGCCGGTGCGAGGCCGACTTCATGGCATCAAGATGAAAAGTGGGTCCTGATACCCAAAGTTTGACCGGACTGAGTTTTTGTACCACGGCGAATGAGAGAGTTTACATCACAGCCATGGGCTGCGAGCTTTGATTTGGTGGAACCAGGGGGATACAGGCCGCCGGCGCCGGCGGCCTGTATCCTAGCGCCGAGTGCGGCCGCCGCGTGTTGTACTCCACCCTCCACCGTTCAATCACGATCTCTGCCTCCTTCAGCGAGTAAAAGATCTCTCCGTTCAAGCACTCGTCCCGCAGCTTCCCGTTGAAACTTTCGCAGTAGCCGTTCTCCCAGGGACTGCCCGGCTCGATGTATAACGTTCCGGTCCCCACATTCCCCAGCCACGTCCGCAGTTCCTTCGCGACGAATTCCGGGCCGTTGTCGGAGCGAATGTTCTCCGGGATTCCTCGCCACAGCATCACGTCCGCCAAGGCCTCGATGACCTCGTAGCTTCCCAACCGCCGTGCCACGCGGATCGCTAAACACTCTCGCGTGTATTCATCGATCAGCGTCAGCATCCGCAGCGTTCTTCCGTCGTGCGTCATCGCGCTGACGAAGTCGTAGCTCCAAACATGATTCGCCCGCTCTGGCCGAAGCCGTACACAGGATCCATCATTCAGCCAGAGCCTTCTCCGCGCCCTCTGTCTTGCGGGCACTTTCAGCCCCTCGCGGCGCCAGATGCGCTGCACCCGATCCTTGCCCACCTGCCATCCCGCCATTTGCAACAGCGCCGTGATTCGTCGGTAGCCGTAGCGGCCATATTCACTGGCCAGGGTTATGATGGCTCGGGTCAGCGCATCTTCGTCCGTTCGGTAGATCCCCTCGTAGTGTTGTGTCCCTCTCCACTGCCCCAGCAGCCGGCAGGCATGCCGCTCCGATACCCGGTAGGTCTCGCGCGCATGCCTGACCGCGCCACGCCGCTGCTCAGGGCTTAGAAGTTTCCCTCCGCTACATCCTTGAGAACTTGCTTCTCCAACGACAGCTCCGCCACCAGTCGTTTGAGTTTCGCGTTCTCCCGCTCCAGCTCTTTCAGCCGTTTCGCTTGATCGAGTTTCAGGCCGCCGTATTCCTTCCGCCAGCGGTAGTAGGTCTGTATGGTGATCTCCGCTTCCTTGCAGGCTTGCGGGGTGTTTTTACCGTTCGCAATTTCTACTTCGATCTGGCGCAGCAACGTCACAATCTGCTCGGGCTTGTACCTCTTAATTGACATGACCTGTCTTCCTCCCAGGTGAATTCTCTCCCATCATCGCCTGGTACAAAAATCGCCGGTCAGGTCAGTGTAGCTTGTGGTCCAGCATCTTCCGCACTTCGGAGCAAGCTCGGAGGTCGTTGCTTCGAAGCGACAGGAACTCACGAATTTCGTTCAGGGAAAACCCGAGCGCCTGCAAACTGCGGATGAATTGCAACGTTGAAAGGTCACTTGAAGAATAGAGCCGATACCCGCCTTCGCTGCGCGGGGGCGCTGCGAGAAGGCCGCTCCGCTCGTAGAATCGGATGGCATCTATGCTTACTCCGACCTGTTTTGAGATTTGACCGATTTGCATGGACTCATTCCGCCTGCGGCTCATCCACGCCTCCAACGCTACACCCTAGAGTCTAGTCCAGAGTCAAGTGCAAATCTCCAAAGAGGAAAGCATCAGTTTCGTCTTGCAAGTCAGGGGATTTACCAGTTCAGTCCGAGGGAGGGGAATGCGTGGTCGTCCCGTCTATGACTTTATCTAATCACTCTTTCGGCCTTGTCCAACCACGCGCTCTACCGATGCCACTCGCCATCCGAATATCCCTGGTCCCACGTATTGCCTGCCGTTCCAAACAGTATTTACCTGGAAGGGGACCGGGTGTAGCATCCTTTCACCCTGGGGGCCGGTTGCACAACCCGGTTGTCCCGTACCGGCGCAGAAATAGCCCGATGAGTTAAAGATTCCAACTGGAGGAGGGAGAGGCGATGATTCGAAGATTGGTCCCGTCTTTTCTCGCTCTCGTCGCGCTCGTGTTGCTGTTGGGTGACGTTTGCCAAGCGCAGTCACTTCCCTTGTACACCCGGCATGTCCGCGAAGTCACTCTCAACGGGCAGGCGCCTTCTGTGGGACGCCTTCCCGCGACGCAGTCCCTGCGCATAGTTCTTATACTGCCGCTCCGCAACCAGGAAGCGTTGGATAGCTTCCTCAAAGATCTCTACGATCCGGCGAGCCCGACGTACCGCCGGTTCCTTACGGTGGAGGAGTTCACCGCGAGGTTCGGCCCCACTCAGGAGGATTATGACGCTGTGATTCACTTTGCGCAGACGCGCGGACTAACGGTGGTGGGCACCTCGCGCAATCGCTTGAATCTCGACGTCACAGGAACGGTGGCCCAAATCGAATTGGCGTTGCATGTGAACCTGGGCCTCTATTGGCATCCCACCGAAAACCGCATGTTCTACGCTCCGGACCGCGAGCCCACTCCGGACTTGCCGGTACGGCTGTGGCACATCTCGGGCCTCGACAATTATTCCATCCCGAAGCCTGCTCTCGTTCACAGGGATGCGAACGGCCAGGCCAAGCGGGCGGCGCGGCCGAGCGCCACGACGGGTTCGGGTCCGGGCGCCTCGTTTCTCGGCAGCGACATGCGGGCGGCCTACTACGGCGGCACGGCTCTCACCGGCAGCGGCCAGTCGCTCGGCCTCGTCGAGTTCTACGGCACCGATCTCTCTGACCTGAATACCTACTATGCGAACGTCGGTCAAACGAACACAGTCCCCATCACACTGGTCTCCACCGACGGGTCGAGCCTGAGCTGCATTTATCCCTTCTGTGACGACACCGAGCAGACCATCGACATGACTCAAGCGCTCGGCATGGCTCCCGGCCTTTCCAGCCTGGTTGTCTATGTAGGCTCGACCGATGCCCCCATTTTCAACGCCATGGCCACGGCCAGTCCGCTCAATGCCCAATTGAGTTGTTCGTGGGCGTGGAGTCCGGCGGATCCCGCGACCGACAACCCCTACTTCCAGGAGTTCGCGGCCCAGGGGCAGAATTTGTTTCAAGCTGCCGGCGACAGTGGCGTGTGGAAGTCAACTTCCGAAGTGTTTCCGGCCGACGACGTCTATCTCACCTCGGTCGGCGGCACGGACCTGGAGACGGCCAGTGCGGCCGGTCCCTGGAGTTCGGAAACCGCTTGGGTGGATGGTGGCGGCGGGATTTCGCCGAACGGATTTGCGATTCCCTCGTGGCAAACCGCAACAGCCGCCGACTGCATCAATTGTTCCCAAACCTTGCGCAACGCCCCGGACGTCTCGGCCAACGCGAATTTCACCTATTACGTGTGCGCCGACCAGTCTGGATGCACGGAGAACTACTATGGCGGGACCAGTTTTGCCACGCCCCTGTGGGCCGCCTACCTGGCCCTCGCCAATCAGCAGGCGCTCTTGAACGGCCAGCCCACGCTCGGTTTCATCAATCCGAGCCTCTATTCGATAGGATTGGGCTCGAATTACGATGCCGATTTCCACGACATCACCAGCGGCAGCAACGGCGATTCCGCCACCGTCGGATACGATCTGGCAACCGGCTGGGGCAGCCCCAACGGCGTGGCATTGATCAACGCCCTTGCGGGCCCGGCTGTGCCCGGCTTCACTCTGTCCGCGTTTCCCGCTTCGGTCTCCGTGGTGCAAGGCAACTCAGGAACCTCCACGATCACCAGCGCCGTCACGGGCGGCTTCAACTCCGCAGTTTCGCTCGCCGCGAGCGGCCAGCCCGCGGGCGTCACCGTGAGCTTCGGCATCAACCCCATCGCTGCGCCGGGCTCAGGGACCTCGGCCATGACAATCACCGTGGCATCCTCCACGGCCACCGGCACGTATCCGATTACGGTGACGGGAACCTCCGGAAGCATCACCGAAACTGCGACAGTCTCTCTCAAAGTAACTGCGCCCGTGCCTCCGGGCTTTAGTCTGTCCGCGTCTCCCGCTTCGGTCTCCGTGGTGCAAGGCAACTCAGGAGCCTCCACGATCACCAGCGCCGTCACGGGCGGCTTCAACTCCGCCATTTCGCTGACCGCGAGCGGCCAACCCTCCGGCGTCACGGTAGCCTTCAACCCCGGTTCGATTACCGGCGCGGGGACGTCCACCATGACATTGACCGTTGCTTCCTCCACGGCCACGGGAACCTATGCCATCACGGTGACCGGAATTTCCGGCAGCATCACCGCGACAACCACGGTCTCCATGATGGTGACAGCGCCAGCGGTCGGCAACTTCAGCGTCAGCGCATCGCCCGAATTGAACGCTGTGTTCTCCGGCCAGGCGGCGACCTTCACAGTCAAGACGAAGATTTCGGGAGGCTTCAAATCGCCGATTAATCTGTCTGCTTCCGGGCAGGGCCCAGGCAACACCGTGACCTTCAGCCCCAATCCCATCGCCGCACCGGGCTCGGGCACCTCGACCATGACGGTCCAGACCAGCCCGAACTCCAAGACTGGTTTCTACACGATCACCATAACCGCTTCGGGCGGAGGCGTCACACACACGACGAAAGTCATCCTCGGCACTCTTCAGTAGTAGCTTTGAGATGTTCCAGCCAGGGCCCTAACTACTGTGTGTTAGACAGGGGTCTGCGAAAATCTAATGTTTCTTTGGCGTGAGAATTCTGGTGGATTTCACGCAGAGGCGGTGGTTCTCAACCACCCACTGGCTAATCGGACGTTGCCTTGATTAACGCATTATAAAAGGGCGCCCGTTTGGAGTAGGTTTTGATCGTTCGCATCTCTACCTACAACAAGGAGCGCCCTCATGAATGACGCCAAGTATATTGGGATGGATGTGCATCAGGCAACGGTCTCTGCCGCCGTTCGGGATTCGAGCGGGAATCTGGTGATGGAGGCCATTCTCGAAACGAAAGCGGAGACGATTCTCCAGTTTATTCGCGGGCTGCGCGGCAGTTTGTATGTGACCTTTGAAGAAGGAACCTGGGCCGCCTGGTTGCACGATCTGCTCCAGCCTCACGTCACCCGAGTGCTGGTCTGCGATCCGCGCAAGAATGCCCTGTTGAAAGTCGGGAACAAGAACGACCGCATCGATGCCCGCAAGCTGTCCGAGCTGTTGTATCTGAACAAGCTCAGCCCGGTGTATCACGGCGAGCCGGGTATCCGCACTTTGAAGGAACTGGCGCGCAGCTACATAGCGATGACGCGCGATCTGACGCGGGTGATGAGTCGGCTGAAAGCCATCTACCGCAGCTGGGCTATTCCTTGCGCCGGCAAGCAGGTGTATGCACCGCGCTACCGTGCGGAATGGCTTGCGAGGATCTCGGAAGCCGGCGTACGCCGTCGTGCCGAACTCTACTACCAGCAGTTCGACGCCTTAGCGGCATTGCGCCAGCAAGCGCGGCGAGAACTATTCGCGGAAGCCCGGAAACATCTGGCCATGAGATTACTACGGCAGATTCCCTCGATCGGCCCCATCCGCGCCGCTCTGTTGATCGCTCTGCTGCAGACCCCCCATCGCTTCCGGACCAAGCGACAACTCTGGGCCTACTGTGGATTGGCGCTGAGGACGTACACCAGTGGGGAATATCGCTTCGTCGGTGGCCAACTGAAACGCTCCAAGAAAGTCCTGGCCGTCCGCGGGCTCAACATCAACCATAATCACGATCTGAAAAATATCTTCAAGGGTGCTGCGACGCGAGCCGCCTCGACCGCGGGCCCTTTCCAACACTTCTACGAAGCTTGTGTTGCCCGAGGAATGAAACCGCACTTGGCGCGGCTCACCTTGGCGCGCAAGATCGCGGCCATCACTTTGCTCGTCTGGAAGAAAGGAGTACGTTTCGACGCAGAACATCTGAAACAACAAGCAGCTTAAGCGTTGGGTTAAGGACCGTCCTTTGCTGGATTTATTTCTGGTGATGGCTTTTCGGTTCTTCTGACGCTTTGGTTCGAGGGTGAGTATCCATAACGGCGTTAGGCGGAGAGTGTGCTTCGAGCACCGCGAGTCTCTTGATTAACTATATGCCCCCTCGGATAACCAGAAAAAGCTATAGGCCTCGAGCCTCAGATAGAACCATGGTTGACAACGTTCAACCGCGCAGCTTGTCTTGCTTCAGAATCCGAAAGCGCCGTCACGAAAACAGAATGAATCTACGAAGAGCGAATATCCCAAAGCCTCTCAACATGACCTGGGCTGGAGAGCGCAGCGAACATTTTTGCTCCTTCCAGTCGCCGGGGTTGTTTTTTCTCTTGACTCTCCCCTTTATAGAACGCCGTTACCGGTAAAGTGGGTCCTGGTACCCAAGCTATCGGTAATCCGACTAATCAGATGGGATGAGAAGGCCGGTCTCCACGGGATGCGATACGCTCCCAATCATCGACGCGCTCGAAGCGCAAAAGAAAGGAGACCGGCCGTGAAGAAGATTAGCACTGTGCAGGCATTGGGGAACGAGATTTTCAAGGAGCAAAAGCTAACGATCGGTGTGGATCTGGGAGATCGCTGGTCGTTTTACTGTGTTTTGGATGCAGCAGGCAAAATCATTCTGGAACAGAAACTGCCGACGACACCGGAAGCGATGAAGCAGACCTTTGGAAAGATACCGCGGAGTCTCATCGCCCTGGAGACGGGAACACATTCCCCTTGGGTGAGCCGGCTGTTAACGGAGTTGGGGCACGAAGCGATCGTGGCGCACGCACAAAAAGTGCAATTGATCACCAAGAGCAATCGGAAAGACGATCGGCACGATGCGCGGACCCTGGCACGGCTGGCGCGAATCGATCCTGAGCTATTGGGGCCGGTGCGGCATCGCAGTGCGCAGGCGCAAATTCATCTGACGGTGATCCGGGCGCGGGCCGAACTGGTGAGTGCTCGAACGGCCTTGGTGAACGCCGCCCGCGGGTTGGTGAAGTCTTATGGCGAACGGCTGCCCCAGTGTGGCACGCAACAGGTGAGCCGGGAGCTAGCCGCTAAATTGAGCACAGAGTTGCGCGAGGTTCTGGAGCCGCTGTTGAGAGAAATCGAATCACTGAACGAGCGCATCCAGGAATACGACGAGCGGATGGAGAAAATCGCCCAGGAAGTGTACCCGGAAGTGTCCTTGCTCAAGCAGGTGAAGGGTGTGGGAACACAGATCGCCTTAACTTATGTGCTGACGATCGAAGATCCCTATCGGTTTGCGAAGAGTCGCGAGGTGGGCTGTTTTCTGGGGTTAAAACCTGGCCGGAGGAACTCCGGGCAGAGCGAACCGCAGAAGCACATCAGCAAAGAAGGAGACCGGTATTTGAGAACGATGATGGTGCAGGGTGCCCATTACATTCTGGGGCCATTTGGAGAAGACAGTGATCTGCGGAGATGGGGCCGGAAACTTGCCGAGCGAGGAGGGAAAAACGCCAAGAAACGAGCGGTGGTTGCGGTGGCGCGCAAGTTGGCGGTACTGCTCCATCGGTTGTGGGTGAGCGGCGAGGTATACGAACCACTGCGCCATAGCCAAGAAGCGATGCGTGCCGTGGCCTAAAAAGTTTTGATCCGAACAGCCGAGCTCAACCGCCGAGTCTAGGTGACTGCGACTAACTCCTGGAGCCCAACTCCCACCGAAAAGGTGAGAAGAGAGGACGCTAATCAGGTAGCAGCACCTACTGAAACGAGAACACCCACCTAGCACCGAGCGAATATCGCTCACCAAAGAGTGCGGATAGAAGGATGGCGACAGAGGCGGCCTGGCTGAATAGAAAGAAAATCATGGCACGAACAGCAAACCCAAAAGTGTGCCTTGACATCGATCGGCCTTCTCATAGAAGGAGTTAGCACGACGGGCTTCCCAGAACCGGACTTCTGGCCGGGAATAACTTCCGGTTTGCTCGTCACTCGGGAGCAACGGCCGGAAATGTCATCGAATCCCCAGATGTTGGCCCAAGATTGTTCCGAGGAAGAACGCGGTCTGGGCTATTCGTACCGCAGCGCGACCATGGGGTCGACGCGCATGGCGCGGCGCGCAGGAATGTAGCAGGCGGCAAGCGCAACTCCGACAAGCACCCCTGCCACGGCCGCAAACGTCCACGGATCCGAGGCGCTCACGCCGAAAAGCAGGCTCGCGATGGCACGCGTGAGAGCGAACGCCAGCGCCATTCCGATTAACACGCCGGCGCTCGCCAGCTTTGCGCCGTGCGACAGAACTATGCCCAGCACATCCTTCTGCCGCGCGCCCAGCGCCATGCGGATTCCGAATTCGTGTGTGCGCTGCGTCACCGTGTAGGAAATCACTCCGTAAATTCCCACCGCCGCGAGCACCAGGGCGAGCGCGCCAAAGAGCCCGAGAAGCAGCGTCGAGAATTCCCGTTGCGCCAACGATGCGGCCAGAGACTGCGTCATCGCTTTGACGTGGTAGACGGGCTGATCCTTGTCCAGCGAGTGGATGACGTCCTCGACGGGGCCCGACATGGCCATCGGCTTGGTCGAAGTCCTCACCACCATGGTGAAGGAATCCATCGTGTTTTGCGACTCGGGCTCAAATACTTCCGGCAACTGCTGTTGATCGAGTCCGTCTTGTTTCAGGTTTCCCACAACACCAACGATTTCCCGGAACGGTGTCTTATCCTGTGGAAACCCTTGTTTGATGCGCTTTCCCACCGGGCTCTGGTTGGGCCACCATAGCCGCGCAGCCGCCTCGTTTATCACGACGACCCGAGTTGACTTCTCTGTGTCCGCGGAGCTGAACCACCGCCCCTCCAGCAGTGGAACGCCCATGGTTTGGAAATAGGCAGGGTCGGCGATATTGAACACGGAGTTCGGCAAGTCCGCAATGGGCGGCACCGGACGGTCGTCGAATATGAAAATAGAGTCCCAGCAATCTCCCCCGAGGGGCGGACACATTACCGCGCTTGCTGAGACGACACCCGGAAGATGACGCGTCCCGTCAAGAACTTCGTTCAGATACGCAAATGCGTCTGCATCGGTCTTATATTTGTAATGCGGCAGATTCACGTCGAGGGCTAGCAAGTGATCCGCGCGGAATCCGGGATTCACCGCAAAGGCCTTCAACAGGCTGCGCGTCAGCAAGCCCGAGGTAATCACAAGCACGACCGCAACGGCCACTTCAGAGATTAACAGTCCGGCGCGCAGACGCCTTCGACCGGTGCCCGCCGTGGTGCTTCGGCCGGCTACTCGCAGCGACGCGGTCAGGTCCATTCGCGAAGTGTGCAGCGCCGGCGCGAGGCCGAAGATAATGCCCGTCGCGAGCGCAATTCCAAAGGCGAACAAAAACACGGCCATGTCCATGCGCGTCTCAGAAAGCCGGGGAATATCGGCTGGCGCCAGGCGTAGCAGCGGGCCCATCGACCACATTGCCACCAGGAGTCCCAGTGCGCCGCCAATGAGCGAGAGAAGAACGCTTTCCGCAAGAAGCTGACGGATGATTCGCAGACGTCCGGCGCCGATCGCCGCGCGAACCGCAAATTCCTTCTCGCGCGCGGCCGCCCGTGCGAGCGACAAATTCGTCACGTTGGCGCAGGCGATCAACAACACGCAAAGCACGCCGGCCAACAGCGTGAGCAAGACGGGGCGCACATCTCCAAACCGCGATTCATAAAGCGGTTTTACATCCGCTCGCTGGCCGCTGTTGGTTTCCGGATACTCGTTTTCCAGGCGCGCCATGATGGCATCCATGTCCGCGCGCGCCGATGCCAACGTAACTCCCGGACGCAGGCGCGCCAGTACCTCCAAGCCCGGGTGATTCCCGCGGATGAGCCACCCGCCGACCTTGACTGCAGAAAGCGCAGCGGGAACGCATAGGTCGATATGCCGCGGAAAGTACTGGAAGCCGGGCCGCAGCACGCCCACCACGGTGTAAGGCTGCCCGTCGAGGGTGAGCGATTTGCCGAGCACTCGGGGATCACCGCCCAGGCGAGTCCGCCAAAAGGCGTAAGAGATCACCGCAGTGCGGTTGACACCCGGCATGTCCTCCTCCGCGTTGAACGTGCGTCCGAGAATGGTGGTGGCTCCGGTGAGCGCGAAGAATGCCGATGTGACTCTACCTGCGTGAATTACCTCCGGCGTGGCCGAGCCGGTGAAGTTGAAATCAGTTGTGTTGTAGGTCGCCATCTCCTCGAAGCTGCGGTTCTGTTGCCGCCAATCGAGGTAATCCATCCACGAGACGCTCTCTTCTCCATTGCGGACGGAATACTCGTTGACAATCATCAGGCGGTCGGCGTCGGGATAGGGCAGGGATTTGAGCAGGACGGCGTGAATGACGCTGAAGATCGCCGTGTTCGCGCCGATGCCCAACGCAAGAGTGAGCACGGCAACGATCGTGAAGCCCGGCGCCTTCGCGAGCATTCGCAATCCGTAGCGCAAGTCCTGCCAAAGCGTTTGCATGGTGCACCCCAGGGAGTCTGCTGAAGGA
Organism: uncultured Acidobacteriota bacterium; assembly: GCA_963788255.1. Classification (GTDB taxonomy): domain Bacteria; phylum Acidobacteriota; class Terriglobia; order Acidiferrales; family UBA7541; genus Palsa-295. Next base: position 318,832 of record CAWBGC010000018.1, on the reverse strand, counting down.
AGCGCAGATATCCTTCCAAACGCGCTCTTTATTAAGTTCCTGTGTTCGCTGAGCTTGCGAGCCTTTCATCAGGGAGGTGCGGTTCCGGAATTGTCCGCTTGCGGGAAAAGCTGTCGCGGAACCGGACTGCCAATGATGAGATTGTGGGCGAGTCGTCGGCGACTCGGAAGTTATCCAGAAAGGGGGTTCGAGGAGATCGGGGCGAGAAATACGCTCCGGAACACGGCATTTCCTCCAAGCGGACTTCGGGCCCGGAATGGTCCGGCGAAGACCCGGTTCCTCTCCCTCGTGCCGGCTATTGCTTGAGATCGTAGCCAAGAAGGGCTTCTCGCTTGCCCAAGTTGTCGCAGTCATCTCGATTGGAGGCGAAGTGGGATTTTTCACTGCCGGAGTAGCAGCGGTATAACGGCTGAGTATTCAGCTGGGCGGCCGAGAAGATGAATCCAGCGCTGCGCAATCGCCGGTAGCCATGCGTTTCGCAGACGCCCTTTTGAATGAGGATGTGGTCCGGGTGGCCGGGCCACTGGCTGACGCATTCTTCCAGTTCGACGGAACCCTCCTTGGAGGGGGGCGCCGTCATCGTATATCCGAGCTGAGCCACCAGCTTGTAGGCGGCATAGTTGCCCGGCACGGGCGCTGTGGTGGCCCAATGATCGTGCTCGGCGGCGTTGTACCAATGGGCCAACATTTCGCCCACTTGCGGTTCGCCCGGCGCGCGCGACCAGGAAATGTCGACGCGACGAAAGATGAGATATCGTTTGCCGAAACCCTCGGCCGGATTCAGATACATATACGCCAGGAGCCAATGGTCACTGAGCTGGTTGAGTCCCGTTTTGGCGTCGATCAAGCTGGGATACGACAGCAGTTCGAGCCCGTTCTTCCGGGACCAGTCGCCCGGCTCGGCCAACAGGAGAGGCTGTGACAACGCAGCCGCAAAATGCAGGCCGTCTGGGGACGCAATCAGGCCCATGCCCCCCTTGACCCAGTCGAGGCCGATCGTCTCACGCGTCGTGGCCCAGTAGGCCACGCCCAATCCGTCGAGCTTAGTCGACTTGCCGTCGACGCCCGGCTCGCTCCAGGCGCCGTTAAAATATTTTTTCCACTTGCCCGGTCCGGGATCGGAAGCAGGAGCCCGCGCGACGAATCCGTAGCCCCCCATCCAGGAATGAGCGCCGTTATGCATGCAATAGGCATAATCGTATCCGTCTTGGCCGCGAACGACGGAGGCACAGCTGTCGCCAGTCTCCTTACTCGCGGCCGGCCGGTCGGTGCCAACAATGATCGGGCCTTCGATCTTCCACGTCAGTCCGTAGTCGGTGGAGGCGGCGATGGTCATGGACGCATGGGTTTGGCCGCCTTTCGTGTAGTCGCACGCGGTTTCATTGTGGACCCAGCCGTAAAGCGTCTTGCCTTCCAGCTCGACGTGCTGGATCCATTGTCCGCAGGAGGACGGACTGCCGGCTGGTCCTGGTTTCAACACCGTCGCGGCCTGGCCGCCCATGTCGTAAGGCTGTTTTCCATCAATCGCGAACGTGGTTCCTGCGGCGGTGAAGCCGCGGAAACGGCCGTCAGGAAGCTCGACCTCTGTGAACCAATTGTCGGCAATGTTCGGGGCTGGTCCGCGGGCGACCAGCGGAACTCCGACGCGCACGCAGATCGAATCGCCCAGGTCGGGACTCTTCTCCTCGCCCACGGGAGCAATGGCTTGGCGGCCACTCGCTGTGAGCGAGCCGCAGCGATAGACGCTGTCGGGATCAATCTTCTTGGACCATGGATCGGAGTCCCAGGCGAAATAGTCGATGCCCGCCAGTCGATGCTCGGCGGCAGCCACCGCAAAATCGCTTCGCAGCTCCTCGACCAGTAGCGTGCGACTGTCTTCCTTCGGCGGGCACGATACGTCCTTGTTCGGGAATCCCCATTCGGTGACCCAGCAGGGCTTGCCTCCGGTCGTTCCCTGGGCACGGCACTCCGCGAGATCGACGCTGTTGAGGAGGTCCGCGCGCTGAGCTGCGGCGATTGGGTTACCAGGCTTCCCAGCGGAAGGATAGATGTGAACGCCATAGGCATCAACCAGCGAATCGAGGCCATGGGCGCGGAGAAACTCGATGGTTGCTGCCAGGCTGACCATGTCCTCTTTCTTGTTGTTGTACAGCTTATCGCCGTCCTTGGCGCTTACCAGGCCGGCAGAGATGATCGGTGTGCTCCGGTTCAAGCGGGAGTGATCACGAACATCTTTGAGGACCGCCAGAACTTTGACGTATTGGAGAAAGCCCTTCGCGATCTGCTTGCCCTCGGGATCGTGAGCGAGATCATCGAAGCTGAGAATCTTTCCCTTGCCGGGCAGCGGGAACTCCGGATTGAAGGCCGCCCAGTTGATCTCGTTGCCCAGTTCGACGCCCGCGAGCTGAATGCCGTTCTCGTCCAGGCTGTCGAACAGATGCTGAAAATCTGTTTGGGAGAGCGCAGGGTCGGCAAAGGAAAGCGGATGCCCGCTCCACATGGCCGGGAACACGTCAGGCTGGTAGGGGCGCGTGGGCGCATCGGACGTGTACTTTGGGCCAACGATCAACTGGATCTCAATGCCCTGCGCCGCTGCCCTCTTAGCGAAATCGATGCCCTTGTCGTCGTGCGAGATGCCGCAGCGGATCACCCGCACCTGGGCCGCCTTGAGCTGGCTGAGCAGAGTATTCTGATCGGCCACGCTGGCGCGCATGGGGTTGACCACGTTCACACCCACTACCATGTCTTGGGCCCGCAGCGGCGCGAGGAAGAGGAAGAAGACCGCTACTCTTTGCAAACGTCGCAAAGAGTCGGCACCCAGAAAGTCAAAGGATGGCCCAAGGGCGAAGGGCCACCTTGCAGCTCTGGTCGATGAGTTCTCTGACGCTATATCGGCCTGCATCAAGGATGGATTCGACGGCAACATCGAAATTCTTTCGGTCACCTCCATATGAGCTACAACGACGCTATTTGTACTCAGCCGGTCCGGTACACTTCGTAGTGCCGGACGCCGGGCTCCATTTCGATCAGGTAGTCGGAGTCGAAATCGTAGTACTTGGCCATGCTGTAGTCGTCTCCAGCGAAACGCTTGATGGAATCGGCGTCGTCCCAGAACGTCAGCATCTCGAAATGCGTTACATCTCCTTCGGTGCGGCATAAACACCACGCGCCACGATTTCCTTGTGTCGCCAAGTACTCGGGAAGCGCAATCTTCCGCATGAGGTCCAGGTACTCATCACGCTTCGAAACCGGAACCACGCCATGCCATATTCGAGCGATCATTCATCCCTCTCATCAAGCGAGCGAAAGCCAAGGAGACAGGCCATCACAGCTATGAGATTACTTCATCGAAAATCATAGTGCCACCGACGGCTGTGAGAATCCGGGCCAAGCCCCGATTAACATGGTATCCGCTTGGCACACACCGCCACATCCGCGTTATAGTGGAGTCGGTGCGTCGGGCGCCTCCGTGTCCGCGGGAAGGGCTGAGCCTACCGAACGGCAGTACTTCGACAAATTGACGACGGATCTTCTTTCCGCCCGCTACGCGGACGCCGGGCAGTGACTTGAAAGGAGATCGTTATGTCCGGAAGCGTTCCAAATTCTTTTCCCACGCGCCGTCTCCCCAAGCAACCAAGCCTGGAGCAGGTGCGCAGGCAGGCCAAGGACCTCTTGGAGCAATATCGCGCCGGCGACCCCGCCGCTGTCGCGGAGGTGCAGCAGTTCGAGCGGCGGCCCGATCCGGCAACTTTTGCCCTCCATGACGCCCAGCGAGTGCTGGCGCGCACATACGGTTACGAGAGTTGGCCCAAACTGAAAGCGTTCGTCGATGGAGCGAACGTCGCAAGGCTTGCCAGCGCCGTCCAGGCCGGCGACGCGGCGCAGGTGCGCGCCCTGCTTCATGCACGTCCGGAACTGGTGAGCATGGACATGGCGGCCAACGACGAGCATCGCGCGCTGCACTACGCGGTGTTGCGGCGCGACGCAGCGATGGTGAAGTTGCTGATGGAGGCCGGCGCGGACGCCCGCAAGGGAATTTTTCCCCACCGCGACGCGACTTCCGCTCTGGCGATCGCCAGGGACCGCGAATATAGGGACATCGTTGCCGTCATCGAGGAGGAGGAGCGGCTTCGGCGCGCGGAGCTTAGCTGCCCCAACGCATCGATTTCACCCGTACAGGACGAAATCAACCAGGCCATCCGTAAAGGCGACAACGCAACAGCAATCCTTTTGCTGCAGTCCGACGGATCGCTTATTCAGGCTTGTGACCGTGTGGGCGGGACGCCGCTGCACGTGGCCGCAGAAGAAACCAATGAGGAGATGGTGGCATGGCTTCTGAAAAAACGCGCCAATATGGGTAAGCAGGATCTCCACGGCTTGACGCCACTCGACCGCGCTGCGCTGGCCGCCGACCCGCGCAACGAGCACGCGAAGGGGTTCCCCGCGATCGCCAAGCTTCTGTTGGAGCATGGCGCGGAGCTGACCCTCCGAGGCGCGGTCGCACTGGCCGACGGGACGCGCATTCGCGAGCTCGTTCACGAAAGCCCCGGGATCGTACGCGAAATCAACCCGATGCACGGAGGGCTGCTTAGCCTGGCCGTAAATCACGGACACCTTGAAATCGTTCGATTGTTGCTCGACCTGGGCGCCGATGTGGACGAGCGAATCATGCTAAACGAGCTGGAGGAGCCCACGCCAAGCTGGGGCATGCCGCTCTGGTATGCGTCCCTTGCGGGGCAGCGCGACATCGTCGAGTTGCTGCTGGATCGCGGCGCCGATCCCAACGCCAATGTTTATGCCTCCGGTTGGCCGCTTCGCAACGCGTGGGGTCACAAGGACGATTCCGTCAAGCGGCTGCTGCTGGCGCGCGGCGCGAAGCCGCAACCTTACATGGTCGCTGAGACGCATGACGAGAGCGAGGCCAGACGGCTGCTCGAAAACGACGCGAGCGAGAAATTGGCGAGCGAGCTTGCATGGTCGGCTGCCGACAATGGATGCCCAGCCATCGTCGAGATGGCGCTCCAGCATCTGAACTGGCCCGCTACCGACCCGAGGTGGCACTGGGTCATGATCCAACCGATTCGAGGCGTGGGAACAAATCACCCGGACCACGAAGGCCACTTCAGGTGCATGGAGGTGTTGCTGCGGCATGGGATCGACGCGAACGTTTCATGCTTTGGGCAAACTGCACTCCATTTCGCGGCTGCAAGGCAAAGCGATCTGAGCGGGACGGAGCGTGCACGTTTTGCCGCCATGCTGCTGGATCACGGCGCCAGGCTCGACCTGCGGGACGATTTGCTCAAATCCACGCCGCTCGGCTGGGCATGTCGCTGGGGACGAAAGGAGCTGGCAGAGCTGTTGATCGCGCGGGGCGCCCCTGTTAACGAACCGGATGCCGAATCATGGGCGACTCCGCTGGCGTGGGCAGAAAAGATGCGGCAAGACGCCGTTCTCGAGGTGCTGCGGAAACAACGGTGATGAGGCGGCGTATGGAGCAGCAATCGGAATCTTGACATGTACCGTCGTGGTGCAAAAACGGAAGCGCGTGCGTCGATTGTGGACGCAGTGTTGGCTACCCGGAAGTTATCCTCGGACCCGACTTCCCCACGGTCACATGGACGATTAGTCGGATTGCCGGACATCTGCATTCGGTGAATTCACTTCTCCGATTAAGGCTGCGAGCTCAACCGGTCGTTGCAACACCCCCTAATCAGTTGATCCCAGAATACTTCCCCTAGAGAACCAATCTGTCGGGCTGTACTCAATCAGAACCTAGCCAGGGTAGTGTTCCGTTTGATTCAATGCTCGCGACCGATTTTAGCTTTTGAGACTCCTGCAAGTAGACTTTGAGCTTAGTGTTGCGTTGACCCATTGAGACCGCCGCGTTAATCAGGCATATTTATTTGTTCCGGGCTCGTATTGAATCTCCGAATTGTGCCACAATCATGCGCCATTTCTCGCAAGGGGTGTACTCTGATGCGCGTTAGAAACTTCTGCGGCACTGCGGTATTGCTCCTATGTACGTTCGCTGCTTTGTGCCCTCAGCTTGCCGCACAAGTCTCGACCGAAGTACCTCAAGCGGTTCCAGGGGCAAAACCGGTTTCCGTGGAACACATCAAGGTTCACGGCACGGCCCTGGAAGGCAATTTGGAGGGAGACGCCTTGGATCGCGACGTCTTCGTATTTTTGCCGCCCAGCTATCCCAAGGAGAAATCTCGCCGCTACCCAGTTGTGTACGCGCTCCACGGTTACTCCATTGGAGCAGAGCAATGGACCCACGAAATTCATGTGCCGCAGACCATTGAAGGTGCCTTCGCTCAAGGCGCTCAAGAGATGATCATCGTGCTTCCTGATTCGAAGACGTTGCACAACGGCTCCATGTATTCGAGCTCTGTCACGACAGGAAATTTTGAGCAATTTATTGTGCACGACCTTGTCGCTTACATCGACGCGCATTACCGGACGATTCCTAACCGGCTCAGCCGCGGCCTGGTTGGCCACTCCATGGGGGGCTACGGCGCGACCCGCATCGGCATGAAGCATTCCGATGTGTTCGGCAGCTTGTACATCATGAGCCCGTGTTGTTTGTCCCCCCGCGTAGCAGGTTCGCTGAAACCGGAAGACGAGAAAGCACTCGAGGCCGTCAAAACGCCTGAGGATTCGGCAAAGCTTGAGTTCTTTCAACGCGCTCAGCTTGCGACAGCAGCGGCTTGGTCACCTGATCCCAAGAACCCGCCGCTCTATCTTGATCTTCCCATGAAAGACGGTGCGGTCCAGCCGGACGTGCTCGCAAAATGGACCGCGAATGCGCCGCTCGCTTTTGTGGATCAGTACATCGGAAATCTGCGCCAGTACCGCGCCATTTCGATCGATGTGGGTGATCAGGATGGTTTACGAGTCGATACCGGCAAGCTGCACGATGTTCTTGATACGTACGGAATCGCGAACAGCTTTGAAGTGTACGAAGGCACGCACACGAGTAAGGTGGCTGACCGTTTCCAGCATCATGTGATTCCCTTCTTCAGTCAGCAATCTTTGTTTTCAGAAAGATTGCAGATAACTACTGGCGTGATACGCGATGTGGCGCCGCCGACGTTGAGACATGATTAGGCAGCGCCTAATGAGTTGAGTTACCGGACACTTACAGTACCAGGACCCACCTTTCCGGTAACCGCGCTAATCAGGTATGTGGACTACTTCCGAGTGCCCCTTCATACGCCCGGAACACTGCCAAGTCCCCGGAAATGCCTTGCCACAAGTTGCCCAGGACCGATTCCGCTGCAGGGTCCAGTATCACCCCACTTTTCGGTTACGGAGACGGTTTGGTGATGCGATACTGCTCACCAGCAATTTGGTCTTGAAGTCTTTCGCCGAGGCCATACGCCAGGCGCGATCGAGCGTCTGGCAGGGAGTATGTGTTGTGAGAATGTCTTTGACAAGAGGGGCGGCGCCTCTGCTGGCAACGCTGCTGACAATTGCGGGTGTGGTGACGGAGATGTATGCGATTCCGGCAGGCGCTCAGCAGTCGAGCGCAGAGCAGCCGGATAAGTACACCTGGTTGGAAGACATACACGGCGAGCGGCAACTGGCTTGGGTGAAGGCTGAGAATGCACGGACGGCAGCGGTGCTGGAGAAGGACAGCCACTTTGCGCCTCTGGAGGCAGAAGCGCTGAAGGTGCTGGAGTCTCCGGACCGGCTGCCCGAGCCGGAGTTTCGCAATGGCGCGGTGTACAACACGTGGCAGGATGCGGTGCATGTGCGGGGAATCATACGACGCACGACGCTCAAGGATTATCTGACGGCGCAGCCCACGTGGGAGACGGTGCTGGACTACGATGCGCTCTCCAAAGCCGAGAAGCAAAGTTGGGTGGGGGAAGGACTAACATGCCTGCAACCGGAAGATGAGCTTTGCCTGGTGGAACTGTCGGCAGGTGGCGAGGATGCTTCGACCCTGCGCGAGATGGACCTGAAGACGGGTAAGTTTGTGGAGGGCGGTTTTGTGCTGCCACGCGGCAAGCAGAGGGTGGCGTGGGTAGACAAGGACACGCTGCTGATTGGCCGCGATTGGGGTCCCGGGAACCATGAGCGAGGCCGGTTACCCCATCACCGTGCGGCAGTGGAAGCGCGGCCAGCCCCTAGAGAGCGCCGAGGAGGTGTTTCGCGGAGACACCAAAGACAACGGGTACGGCAATAATCCGCGCGTGCTCGTGGATGGACAGGGCCACCACGCAGTGATGGTGGAGCGGAATCTGAGCACCTTTGCGCATGAGAACTACTTGCTGTTGCCCGGCGGACCCCGGAAGCTGTCACTGCCTCTAAAGGCCAGGGTAGGTGGGCTGCTGGACGGCCAGTTGCTGGTGACGCTGGATGAGGATTGGACACCCGAGGGACAAACCAGCAAGATTGCCCAAGGGTCGGTGGTTGCGCTTGAGTTGGCCGCGGTCGAAAAGGATCAGACGCGGCTGAAGCCGACCGTGGTGTTTGCGCCGACCGCACAGGAGTTTGAACAGTGGTTCGGCACGACAAAGAACCACCTGATCCTGGCCACGCTCGAACATGTGCAGCAGCGCGCCTATGTGTACACACTGGGCAGCGATGGGAATTGGACGCGGAAGCGGCTTCCGGTGCCGGAGAATCTGACGATCGATTCAGCGACGGCGAGCCACACCGACGACCGCTTTTTCCTGGGCATGGAGGGGTTCCTAACGCCACCCTCGCTGTGGCTTGGCGATGCGGGCGATGGATCGTTCGCTCTGACCAAGTCGCAGAAGCCGCAGTTTGACGCGAGCGCCGATCGTGGTCGAGCAACTGGAGGCGACGTCAAAGGATGGAACCAAGGTGCCGTACTTTGTGGTGCATCGCAAGGACTATGCGGTATGACGGGTCGAATGCGACTCTGCTGACAGCCTATGGGGGATTCCAGATCGCGTATACGCCGAGCTACTCGCCGGTGAATGGCAAGTTGTGGCTGGAGCATGGGGGCGTGTATGTGGTGGCCAATATCCGGGGTGGCGGCGAGTTCGGTCCGGCGTGGCATGAGGCGGGGCTCAAGACGCACCGGCAGCGGATTTACGACGACTTCTACGCGGTGGCCCAGGATCTGGTGACGCGCAAGATCACCTCGTCGCGGAGGCTGGGGATTCTGGGCGGATCGAATGGCGGCCTGCTGATGGGCGTGGAGTTCACCCAGCACCCGGAGATGTGGAATGCGGTGGTGATCCAAGTGCCGCTGCTGGACATGCTGGGGTTTGAGCATTTGTCGGCCGGGGCGTCGTGGGTGGGCGAGTATGGTTCGGTCTCGGTGCCGGAGGAGCGGGCGTTTCTGGCGTCCATTTCGCCGTATAACCAACTGAAACCGGATGTGCATTATCCGGAGCCGCTGATCTTTACGACCACCAAGGACGATCGCGTGGGGCCCGTCCATGCCCGCAAGTTTGCGGCGCGTATGGAGGAGTTTCACAAGCCGTTTTTCTATGACGAGATCACCGAGGGCGGACACGGTGAGGGCGCGGACAACAAGCAGGAGGCGAGGACGGAAGCCGAGAATTTCACCTATCTGATGATGAAGTTGATGGATTCACCTGATCCTGAACAGCGTAATTGAAGAAGTGACGCTCAACTCCTGGTTGTCGGTAACTCGGAAACTAACCCAACACTTGGCGGGTAGTTTTTGGTAGGGACAAACCCCGCACGAGATTGCGAGGATCCATCCTGGTCGCGCCGCTACCATCTAGCTAGCTGGCTCGCTCGCCCCGAACGCGGCCGAGTTGCCACGGTGTTCTAGCGAAGCGAGACTATTGCTGCCATACACAAGAGGTGATGCTGACCGACGGATTAGAGCTCCCGGTATCCGAGGATCTCTCATCCGCCGCGGTCTATGCGGCAGTTGCGACCGGCGGCGCGCTCAATTCGAAGGCGAGTAGACGTTCTGGAAGCTTCCTATGACTTTGCTTTTTCTTTTTTGGCCCGGCTGCCTTTGTTCCCTGCCCAGCGTTGTGTTGCGCTTTTCCTGCCGTCAAGCTGAACCTGTTTCTCGAGGCCCTCAGCCTCCTGATGTCTATCCTTCGGAGGAATTGTCCCTTCCGGTCGCGACTGGCCCATTGTCTTTGTTCGCGAAGTCTGGATCGTGAGCGCTCGAAAATGGAGCGGGTCTCTGAAGTTTTGCAATTCTCGGTAGTAATAGAGCGAAGTGGGCCGTTTTCCATTGAACCTCAGCCTTTTTAGAAACTCGATTTCTTCCTTGGTAGCATCGCCGCTTAGGGAAGACTCCCGAAGGAATTCTTTGAGTCCCGGCTCTCCCTCGGAAGGTTGCTCGGCTTCCTTCTCCACAAACTCAAATCTCTTAGGGTCTCCTGGGGCTAATCTGCGGTTTAAGACAATCTCCATAGCGAAGGTCACGAGGTCGATATCCCAGGATTCGATCAGCGGATCCAGGAAGGAAACGCAGTTTTCAGCGGACACGTGGAAGACATCCGTGTCCAGAAATTCGAGGATGATGACCCGCATTTGCTCGTAGCTTCGACCACTCTGTCGAGCTACCAGGTGCACCCAGTTCTCACTTTCCAATTCTTTTTTGGCGACTCCCTTGATCACGCCCAAGAGCTTTTGTGTGACCAGGCGTTCGAGTTCACCGAAGGGCTGCTTCTCAAAAATCGCGCGGATCTCTTCTTCCTTGTCGGGTGCGCATTTGCGGAGAATCAACTCTCGGACTTCTTTGAATAAGGGCGCGGGTGGATCCCCCAAGCTCCTCCTCAATTCCTCCTGGCGCTGGTGTTCGGCCAGCTTCGAAAGGTTTCCGCTCGGAAGTTTCAAGAATTTGCCCATTTTGTCATAAATATCTGTCCGGTCAGGCGCGGGGGGCAATTTCTTCCGAGTCAGCAGCTGGGAAATGTAGGACTCCGTTACTTCGGCGGCAGCCGCCAGATCTCTCTGCTCCAGCCCCAATTCATCCAGCCGCTGTTTGATCACTAGGGAAACATCCACGGGGTGCCTCCGCTCGATTAACTGGCTAGATTAACCCTGGAAAATAATCCCAGATCCAGCTTGACACGTCAAGTTAATTCACCTATGATGGTTAAGTGACTGAGGGAGTCTGACGGTAATCTAAACTAAATATGGTTATCTGGAATCGGCCCTTGGCCAAGACAACCAAGGAGGTTGCCATGTTTGCACGCCGAGTATTGTTGAATTTGAAGCCCAATAGCGTTGCGGAGTTCACCAACAAGATGGAGAAGCAAATCATTCCCCTGCTTCGTAAGCAGAAGGGGTTCCAAGACGAGATCGCATTCGTTGCTCCGGGCGAAACGAGGGCGTTTGGAATCAGTTTGTGGGAAAACAAAGAGAACGCGGAAACTTACAACCGCGGAACGTACCCCGAAGTGGCGAAGATACTGGCGGGAGTGGTTGAAGGAACCCCTCAGGTGGAAACCTACGAGGTAACCAACTCAACCTTCCACAAGGTCGCCGCTGCCGTAGCAGCCTAGGGCCGGCAGTCCTTTTCGTCCGGTGGGGGGCGGGCAAGTCCGTCCCTCGCTTCTCCGACGGAGGGGAAACTACGCAACACACGAGACTTCCAATACTTAGTTGAGCAAGACAACCCAGGAGGTTGCCATGAACACCATGACACGTTGGGACCAGTCCCGCGGTTTGACAACTTTACAGGACCAGGTCAATCGTTTGTTCGAGGACAACTTTACTCGCGACCGCTCGGGTCCTGCCGACCTGGCAACCTGGGCGCCACTCGTGGACATATACGAAACCGAGAACGAATTGGTCATAAAAGCCGACCTGCCGGATCTCCAAGAGAAGGACATTGACGTACGCATCGAAAACAATACGTTGACCATCCGTGGAGAGCGGAAGTTCGAGAAGGACATCAACGAGGACAATTACCTCCGGGTTGAACGCAACTATGGTTCGTTCATGCGGAGCTTCTCGCTGCCCAACACGGTCAGCTCCGAGAACATTCGGGCCGAGTATCGCCATGGGGTCTTGACCCTGCACATGGCGAAGCGGGAAGAGTCTAAGCCGAAGCAGATCAAGATTAGCGTCTCAGGAAACGATAAGTAATTCACATCTCATAAACGGAGGTCGGCGCTCCGGCCTCCGTACTCGCCACTAGGGAGGTTGACATGTCTGGATACCGGAAACCGTCGGGAGAAGAGATCGCACGCCGGGCTCATGAGCTTTATCTTAAGCGCGGCGGCGAACACGGAAAAGATGTCGAGGACTGGGTTAGAGCCGAAAGAGAGCTACGCGACGAACCTATCGCGGTACCAGTGAAAACAAAGGCCGTCCAACCGGGTCGTCTTTTGCGTAATTGATATTACAAACATCTTGTCTCGCAAGTGGCCCGAGCGAGACAACAGACCCTACGGCTTGACGGCCCGGCTTTCCCAGCAGACGAGAAGGGACAGATCTTTCGGTCGGAGGAGCGGAGCAGTCTGCCCCTGCATTTGTGCGGCGAAGGGGAGACTGGGCGGAGAAACGAGGTTAGGTTAGGTTAGGTTAGGTCTCGGGCAATCGTGAGCTTGCTGTCGAAATTTTCAGAATGGATTGAATGGAGGTTAAAGAAATGACTATGCACCTGACTCCCCTGCACGACCGCGTCCTGGTGAGGCGGTTGGAAGAGAAAGAAACCGCGAAGGGCGGCATCATCATCCCCGACACGGCCAAAGAGAAGCCCCAGGAAGGTGAAGTGATCGCGGTCGGTGCCGGCAAGCTCAACGAGAAGGGCCAACGGGTCCCGCTCGATGTGAAGCCCGGGGACCGCATTCTATTCGGCAAGTATACCGGCAACGATATCACGATGGATGACCAGGAGTATTTGATCCTCCGCGAGGAGGAAATCCTGGCGAAGGTTAGCGGGATGGCGAAAGCGGCATCGAGCAAGAGGTAGTTTCTCCGATCCAAAGACTTTGGACCGGACAGAGGTTCTCATACACCCGGGAGGGTGACGTCCCATGGCAAAGCAAATTGTAACGGGTGAGAATTCACGTCAGGCGATTCTGCGCGGCGTGAACATTCTCGCTGATGCAGTGAAGATCACGCTGGGCCCGAAGGGGCGCAATGCCGTGATCGAGAAGAAGTTCGGCGCGCCGATCATCACCAAGGATGGCGTGACCGTGGCAAAGGAAATCGAGCTGCCCGATCCGCTCGAAAACATGGGCGCACAGATGGTGCGCGAAGTTGCTTCGAAGACTTCCGATGTAGCGGGCGACGGCACGACCACGGCGACAGTTCTGGCGCAGGCCATCTTCCGCGAAGGCGTGCGGACGGTTGCCGCCGGTGCAAGCCCAATGGCGCTCAAGCGTGGCATTGAGAAGGCCGTGGAAGTCGCCGTGGAGGAGATCAAGAAGCTCTCACGCGACGTGAAGGGCGACATGATTGCGCAAGTGGGCACCATCAGCGCCAACACGGACAAGCAGGTTGGCAGCATCATTGCCGAGGCGATGAAGAAGGTCGGCAAAGACGGCGTCATCACCGTTGAGGAATCGAAGACGATGGAAACAACGCTCGAAGTGGTCGAGGGCATGCAGTTCGACCGCGGCTACCTCTCGCCCTACTTCGTCACCGACCCCGAGCGGATGGAGTGCGCACTGGAAGACGTTCACATCCTGATCCACGAGAAGAAAATCAGCTCGATGAAGGACTTGCTGCCCTTGCTGGAGCAGACCGCAAAGATGGGCAAACCGCTGCTGATCATCGCGGAGGACGTCGAGGGCGAAGCGCTCGCGACGCTCGTTGTGAACAAACTCCGTGGGACGCTGCAGTGCGCTGCGGTGAAGGCTCCCGGCTTCGGCGATCGTCGCAAGGCCATGCTGGAGGATATCGCCATCCTGACCGGCGGCAAGGCCGTCACCGAAGACCTCGGCATCAAGCTCGAGAACGTGAAGGTCGAGGACCTAGGCCGCGCCAAGAAGGTGACCATCGACAAGGACAACACCACGATCGTCGAAGGCGCAGGCAAGACCAGCGAGATCGAAGGCCGCATCAAGCAGCTCCGCTCCCAGGTCGTAGACACCACCTCCGACTATGACAAGGAAAAGCTCCAGGAGAGGCTTGCGAAGCTCGTCGGCGGCGTGGCGGTGATTAAGGTGGGTGCAGCAACCGAAACCGAGTTGAAGGAAAAAAAGGCTCGCGTCGAGGACGCCATGCACGCCACCCGCGCTGCGGTCGAGGAAGGTATTGTTCCCGGCGGCGGCTCCGCTCTTCTGCGCTGCCTGCCAGCCCTAGAAAAGCTTAAGGTCCACGACGATGAAGCGATCGGCGTGAACATCGTGAAGCGCGCGCTCGAAGAGCCCACCCGCCAGATTGCGCAGAACGCGGGGCACGAAGGCGCCCTGGTCATCAGCCGAATCCGCGAATCAAAGGAAGAGAACTTCGGCTTCAACGCTGAGACCGGCGAATTCACCGACCTGGTCAAGGCGGGCATAATCGACCCGGCCAAGGTCACCCGCCTGGCGTTGCAGAACGCCGCGTCAATCGCCGCCCTGATGCTGACCACTGAAGCCCTAGTGGCGGACATCAAGGAAGAGGGAATGAAGGCTGCGGCAGGCGTGGGCCATGGCGGCGGCATGGGCGGAATGTACTAAACCTGCCAAGCTCCTTGCACCACGCCTGCGCCATTGGGGGCGAGCTCGCACATCGCACGGTGAGGTGTGTTCGATTGGGGCTTGCCAAAGGGATTGTTCTTCGGCTCGAAGACGACATCACCTCAGTGAGCCAGTGACGGTCGTGAACATCGTGAACGTATTTCGGGAATAGCCATAGTCGCTTTGTCGTGAACAACGTCGAACAAAGGTCTTTGCGTTCGACCTAACTGACGCGAAAGCTGCGTCACAGGCCCGAGGTCGAAAAAACCCTATCTCGGCAGGGAGGCGAGCTTCTTCTTAGCCAGCGGGACCGCATACGCAGCGGGAGGATTATGCGCGATTGCTGTTGAGGCCTTGCGGTAGAATTCGAGAGCTTTGTCCATGTCGCCCTGCTTTTCGAAGGCCTGGGCAATCATGCATTGGATGAACGGGTCGTTCTGGTTCGCCTTTTGCAGTTCCTCAAGCGCCGTCTTGTAGTCTCCCGCATAGAACGCGACATAGCCTTGCAGGTAGGGAAGGAATTGTGCTTGCTCGGGATTGGTTCCCTTGTCGAGGATGTTCTTCGCTGCAGCGGCGTGCTTCTGCGCCTCCTCTTGGTTTCCTCGCCGGGCCGCGATGCGGGCCTGCGCGTGCTCCCAACGAAACTCCCAAAGGTCTTGACGAGCCGGTTGGATGTTGGGTTCTTTCAGTCCCGTGTCGTGGCCTACCTGATACCAGTGATAGGCGGTGTCCAAATCGCCTGAGTCAATGCAAACGCGAGCGGCCTCGTCGGCAATCTCGCCTTGCTCAAAAAAGTTCTTCACGCACTCGTAGTAGTTGAAGACCTGCTGTTCGTACTGGACGGTTCTCTTGCAATTTCCCTCGAAGGCATAGGACATCGCCATGGCCCGTTCCGACGTTGCTTTAAGTTCAGGCGAGTCCGCATCTTGAACTGCCTTCGCAATATACTTGCGGGCCTCCTCCCCCAGACCCATGAGGTCGAGGACACTCCCCGCCGCGATATTGGCCGGAACGGAATCCGGTGAGAGTTGGAGAGTGTTGCGATAGAGCGCCAGCGCGTCATCCAACTTTCCCTCGCGCATCAATTGCTGCCCCTGCTTGATGAACTCAGGCTGTTGCTGCGGGCTGCCGGTCGTTTGCGACAGTAGAGGCGAGAGAGAAGCCGCAAGGACGAGAATGGCTCGGGGAATCACGGCGATTCTCAATTTCATGCCCGAGTAGAACTCGCTCGTCGAAAGCGCCTTCGTCACACCCGCAAGGTGGATCACGGTGTCGGCGCCTTCGAGGGCATCCCTCAGACCCTCGCCGGAAACGAGGTCACCGAACACAAGCTCAGCTTCGGCAGGTAACGCGAAAGGATGTCGCTTGAAACTGTCGCGGCGGATCAGGCAGCGCAGCGGCTCGCCACGGGCGCAGACGGCCTCCACCAGACGGCTTCCAATGAAGCCGGTTCCTCCGGTGATCAGAATCATAACTGCGCTATATTACGGAAAACCAGGTCCGCAAAGTAACTTTCCGCAGCCGAGCCAGTGTGCTGCGAATTGATCCAGAGTCTCAGCCCTTTCACGTGGGGGCCGGTTTTCCGGAAGCCCATGAGATAATCCGCGGCGACGTTAGCGAAGACATTTCTGTGATCTCTGGGCACGTTTCTGCGAATCTTCATGGCGTGTGATTATCCAACGTTTCATGCGAAATCATTGCCCCATTAATTTGAAGAATGCAAGACTGGTTGCGGGTGACAAATGACCAAGAAACAGATCAAAGCAATCGAAGCACTTAAAGATGCGGTCGACGATGCCAGGAAACTCGCCTTACCGAGAGCCAAATAACCAAGTAATTGAACTGGAAGTCTATATTGCCGTGCTCTTGGAATCAGGAAGACGTGCACTCTCAGGAGAAACACAACCACCCAACAGTTACGATCCGCTTGCCGAAGGATTCAACCCGAAAAGAAGTATCCTGCGATTGCGAAACGGGCATGAAAGATGTACAAGTGGCCGTAGTACCTATGGCAAACGAATACGACAGAGCAATAGAGGATTTCAAAAAGGCAATCGACGCTGCCAGAAAAGCTGGTCTTAACGACAGAGATTTGTATGACGCAATCAGACCCGACCCAATTGACTCGAAAAAGGACACGGAAGATAGCATGAAGTCCCCATCAGGCAGTTAGTCGGGTACCTTGACTCGACATCACGACAGAAATTAAGGAGTTCAAAATGGTTCTTGCTGAAAGGCTGAGGGCTTTGCGGGAACAGAAGAACATGTCCCAGGGCGACATCGAGGAGCGCACAGGTCTTCTTCGCTGCTACATTTCCAGAGTCGAGAACGGCCACACCGTTCCTGCTATCGAAACTCTCGAGAAGATAGCGCGGGCACTGGAAGTTCCTCTGTACCAAATCTTTCATGACGGCGAAGACCCGCCCAAACCGAAGCCTCCGGTGCATGACAAAGACGGAGGTTGGGGTAGCTCTGGACGAGATGCCCGGACGCTCGACAAGTTCCGTATGCTCTTGAGTCGAACGGATGAGGCAGACAGGAATCTATTGCTATCTATGGCTCAGGTGATGTCTCACAGGAAGAGGCAGTCAGCCAGGAAACGAAACAAAGGTCGGTAGTCGCCGAGTCGCGGTCGGATTCGCCTCCGCCCAAGAGGGACATGCATGAAGGTCCTGCTCGCGATCGATGATTCCAAATTCTCCGATGCGGCCATACAGGCCGTGATCGCGCGAGCTCATTCGAAAGATACAGAAGTGCGCGTATTGCATGTCGTAGACCAGGCAATATCTCTCGTCGCTCGCGAAATGGGTGGATTTGACCCGACTCTCGACGCACGCTTAGAGGAAGAAACGAAGCAGGCGCAAGATTTGGTTGCAAAGACCGCGGGAACGCTGCGCTCTCACGGTATGAAAGTAACCACAGAAGTCCAGGTGGGTGACCCCAAATCCACGATTCTCGAGGTCTCTGAAGAGTGGCATGCCGACTTGATTGTGCTTGGGTCGCATGGGCGAAAAGGCATGGACCGATTTTTGCTGGGCAGCGTTTCAGAGGCAATCGCCCGCCATGCCCATTGTTCTGTGGAGATTGTGCGGATCACTCGTCCTTCGAGTTCGTCTAATGTGGAACATCTGTCCTAAAATGCAAGGTTACTCGGTAACGGCGCTATCTCTAACGACGCTGGCCGTTGCAAGAGTTTTTTCTTTTGCTTATCACTGGATTTGACCACACTTCTTCGTCGGCGCACGAACTGCGTTTCTTTCTGTCTCTTCTGTTCATCTGTGTCACCCTAACTTGCTCAGCCCGTTTTCGTTCATCAACTCGGTGTTGCCCACCAAGCATCTCTTCGATCACCCTCGACCATGCCGGTAATCCGACTTACCATCCACTGAGGCCGATTCCAGACCGATGGCTTTGCGGTCACCGAAGGGCAGGCGTTGACAGTCGCGGGGAAGAGCATACGCTTTCCAACCATGGACAGTTTCCCGGAGTTCATGAAACACACCGCGAACAAGATAGTCAGCACCAGCCAATCGACCCCGGGGTGGAGGGTTATATATTCGATGGGGTAGATGGGAGCCAGATGGCCTTCTGGACTTGCCATGAAACCGCGGCATCGGCGGCCCATGCTCACGATTACGACGAATACATGATCGTTGAGCAGGGCTGCTATACGCGGATTATCAACGGGCAACGAATTCCTGTAAGGGCCGGAGAGGAATATTTCATCCCACGGGGTGTGTTGCACGGCGGTGAAGTTTTGGCTGGAACAGGACAATTCACGCATTCGGCGGGCACCGGGCAAACAGAGTTCAGGAATAGCTAGGCGGTGCTTTGCTTCAAGTGATTCTGGTGTAGTTTCCGGTAATCCGGGTGGTCTCAATGGGTCGACGCAATACTCAAGTCGAACCCGACTTGCATTGAAAACAAAGGCTAAATCGCTCGCTAGGGTTAGATCAGCCGGAACACTACCTTGGCTAGGTTTTGACCGAGGACAGCCAAACAGATCACTTCTCCCGGGGAAGCATTGTCGAATCAACGCATTGGATGGTGTTGCGTCGACCGTCTGAGCCGGCAGCGTTTATCAGGCATTTGGTCAGTTAGCTGGTGGGAAGCCCTGTGGCTGTTGAAAAACTCGGATGCAGACGGAATTTCTGCGGTGGAGTGCGTGGTGGCGGGGAAGTTCATGTTTCTCGTTCGGGATTTCAGAATGTAAGAAGTCGAGGCTTGGGTGCTCTGTTCAAAACGGAACACTTATTCAGACAGGCCCGTGAGAATCTCACACATGGGATCACCAAAACGAGTCGTGATGTAGTCTGCAGGTTAACCAGGCCGAAGGCGCTAGAACTTTTGTCGTGAGAGAGGCAACAGAAATGCCAGAGCGCAGGCCCAGATCGGAGTTGGATCGAAGCTGAAAGGAGATTCCAATGTCACTGATTCTGTTGATCATTGTCCTCGTGCTCTTGTTCGGGGGCGGCGGCGGCTATTACGGATATCGGAGATGGGGTACAGGCGGAGGCGTAGGGATTGTCGGGCTGGTCCTGATCATCCTGTTGATTTTGTACCTGTTCGGCGGAATGCGTATGTGACGTGACCGGGGATTTTTTGCCGCAGCGGGAGTGAGAGAGAATTCACTCTTGATCGGACCGGCTATTTCATTGAATCCAGAAGACAACTGTCATCATGCGAACTAAGAATTGCCTGTCCTGGTTCCGGGATGCGCTCATCCTTTCGGCGCTCCTATTGGTTTTGCCCGCGGTCTGTTCAGTCCAAGAGGCAGATCGCTTCCAGCTTTCTCCCCCTGCGCTGCAGGTGGCACAGTTAGGACCGCAGCCGCCATGCGGAAAGGAACCCATCCCGCCCTATCCCGGTCTGGATGATCCGGCCATTGTGAAGTCATGGAGCAGGTCTGATTTCGGCCGCGACTGGAGACCACCCGCGTGCACCGGATGGGCTGCGGTGGGCTTTACGACATTGGTAACCACAGTTGCGCGATTTCGCCATACCTCGGAATCTGAGGGCTTGATTCGCCACATCGGAGCGATTTCAGAACTTGCGGGCATGCGCTACTGGTCGACTACTCACAAGCAGTGGCAAACATTAATTGTGGACGCATACGCTCTGACCGACCAGCAACCTGGCCAACGCCGCGAAGACTTCACGCCCGATGAGATGAAGGAAGGCAAGATCCTCTACTTTGAACAGGTCGATAATCTTTCTGGCAAAGCCATCTACCGAATGCACATTGCTGAGGCTTCGGCGGACCGGCTCGTCTTCGATGTCGAGAACGTCAGCACGATGCGCTATTTCTTCATACCTATCTTTCAGCTGGGCGAGATGCAGTCGATCTACTTTCTGGATCGCGAATCGGATAACGTCTGGCGCTATTACAGCATCGTGCGCACAGGAAAGAACGTCAACCGGCTGATTGCGGGAAATGAGTCTTCCTCGGTCAACCGGGCCGTTGCGTTCTATCGCCACCTAGTTGGAATTCCCACCGACCAAGAGCCGCCGGCGGAGCGATGAAGGTAAGACTGGTGAAATCCTCGTGGCTTCGGTCACGGGTACGCCGATCGTACGTGGCTTGATGAGCGACGAGTTCTGACGGGCTGACTCCCGATAAGTCGGATTACCGGTAACTTTGGTACTGGCTCCAACATCTCCGGTAACGGCTGCAGCAAGCGACCAAACGATTCTTCACCCCGCCAAATCAGAATCGTTAGCCTCGATCAGCTTCGACAACTGGTTGGGGAAAATCCTCATTTCTTGTCTTTCAACAATTCGTTAACAAACGCTGCAGCCGGACTTTCTGACTCTGGATTAGATGTCGCTTTGCCTGTAAGTACGTCCCTGACTGCTTGTGCTATCGGATCGGATTTGGCCGCATCCATCATCGCGGCATTGAGTATCTGATTTTCCGTAAGTCCGGCCTTCCTAGCTTCATTAACGGCACTTTTCAAAGTATCTACTGCTTTTATTTGTCCGTTCATGACTAACACCCACTTGCATCAAGAACGATTTCGTTTACATCTAGCACATGGACATTCAATTCTTCCATTCGGCCCTTTGAATTCAATAACTCCGTGCCTTCCCACATAGTGGTATGCGAGCGAATCGGCTCCTACCATGCCCCCGACTACTCGGGCAGCATGGTCTTTTCCTTCTCCTATAACGGCATATGTTCCGTTTTTTCGTGCCTCAACGACATATCTGGCAGGATTGAACATCGTGCTGATCCCTTGAGGGACTTACATGCCGACTGCAGTACGTTGTCAACTCGTTATGCGGCTATCGGTCTTTGTTTCGTTTCCCGGCTGGACCCGCCTTCCTCTGAAGCATGGGGGCTTCAGCTGCAGTGTTACATGCCAGGCAAACATTTAAACCTCCTCAGAGTTCTCTCACAAGGGTGATGCCGCTCGTTTGCCTCCGTTTTGAGACAAGAAAACCTAGCCCCGGGGCTCATTCTTTCCCTTGCCTGCCTCTATGCCTCGCTCCCACCAATTGCAGTGTCTTGTGTCACCTTTCTGCGTGATCCCCATTACACGCGTCCGCCCAGGTGCACAGCCGGAAATCCGTTCTTACCCCTTCTTCGCATGTCGGGTAGCCCACGGTTGCTTCGTGAGGCAACGAATCGGCTCGGGACGCCGCCTGTTTGATCGGGGTCAATCGCTCAGTAGACGTGCGGACAGAAGAAATCACTGAGAGTCGTTCTGACCTGCAAAAACAAAGACTGCGGCACGAAACAATACCCTCACCACCCAATTCCTGTTCCAAGTCACTGCGTAAACGACAAGTGCCGTGCTACGGTACCTGCCCAAATCCTACCGGAGTACGTTGGGATCGTGCTGAGCCTTATGGATGCGCTGCAAACCGGGGGCGATTATAAGGAACAGGCAGACGCCGCTAATCGCATGTCCGATAACATCCAATGCCCCTTCACGATCTAAGTCTACTCTCGGCGCCCCCAAGTGTGAAAATTTCTGTGCAGGACGGCGGCTCTCAAGCTGGAGACATCCTTCGGGATTGGCCCACGCTCTAAATTAGCTCCCCAGTCGCGCCCTCCATCCTCGAACCAAAAAACGACACAGTTGTAAGCGCCTGCAAATCCTCCTTGTTCGTAAAATAGGACGACTGAATCGCCACTCAGTCCCAGAAAGACAAGTCGGCGAGATGACTTCCCGGGAATCATTACATCGCTACTTATTTCTTCCCCAGGGTCGGCCAAATTAAACGGAAGGTCGGTAAAATTGGAAAACGATTCCTTGACCGCGATTGGGACCTGGCGCACTCGTCGAAAGACATGGAATCGCTCCACTCCTAACAACTTTTCGATATTCGCTTCGTTTAGTGTTGGAGCATCCTTCGAGATTGGTCCGACACTGAACTCAGGTATCGAACGAGAATGGACAGACCACATGATGACAATAGCAACAGCAATGACCGCCATGATTCCCAGGAGAATCTGCTTGCCCTTGGGTTTCATGGCCGGATGTCACCTTGCTTTGCGAACTTTTCTTAACATTTGTGCCATTTGTGGTGATAGCAACAAACGGTGCGAAGCGTATTGCGCCCGATAAGTTCTATAATGGGGGAAGTCAAGAAAAATACCTCTCCCGCCAAGAGGAATCCCAGGGGATGGAGCGGATTGCCAACTGGGATACCCTTGAAAGCAATCGCGAATGTAGAGAGGCATCTGGTCATCCACGACGTATTCGTCCGCACTTACACACCATAACGTGACGGATAACGCTGATAACACTTGTTCAGCATGGCCGAAAATGGGCCGGTCGAAGAGTTTGGATGCTCAGGCGGGCTCCAGAACGCGTGTAGCCACCATTCTAGGCGTCACATCTCCGACGCCAAGGACCGGATTCGATCAATATCCAAGTTCCCTTTGGCGCCCCAGCCCGTTACCCCTCCTGGAATCGCCGGTCGGAACCTCTCATAGAGACTGAATGCGTTTTTCGAAAGGTGCTCCGGCTGGAATGCCTTCGCGACGTCACGCATAGCCGCGCTCCTCTGCCAAATTTCCAGCGGGATGGGAGATCAGCGGATGCGGGCGGAGCGACTCATTCTTCGCGCAAGGCGACGAGCGGGTCCACGCGGGTAGCACGCTTTGCCGGTAGGTAGCAAGCGAAAAGTGCCACGCCGGCAAGGATCACCGACGCGGAAACGAAGGTCGCTGGATCGCCCGGCGAAACCCCGAAAAGCATCGACTGGAAAACTCGCGTTACGATCGCCGCTCCCGCCAGACCTGCACCCAGCCCGATTGCCACGATCCACATCCCTTCTCCCAACGCCATCCGCAAAATATCCAGCCGCTGCGCGCCGAGCGCCAGTCGGATTCCCACTTCATGGGTCCGCTGGCTCACCGAATACGACATCACGCCGTAGATGCCCACTGCGGCCAGCAGCAGCGCCACCACCGCGAAAACGCCGAGGAGCTCTAGAGCAAACCTACGGTCGGCGACGGATCGAGCGATAATTTGATCCATTGAACTGATGCTGTGCACTGGCACGTTGGGATCAAAGCTTTCAACCTCACGCCGCACGGCCTCGCCAAGGTGCTCCGCGTCGGTCCGGCTGCGCAGAAAAACCACCGCGTTCACGGGAGCGAATTGCCCCATGGACACGTATATATGCGGGACGCTGGGAGCCTCAAAACCGTCCGACTTGATATCGCCAACCACGCCCACAATCGTCACTCCGTTCACGCCTCTTCCAAATCCAAACTTAACCTGTTGCCCCAACGGGCTCTCATTTTGCCAATACTGCCGCGCGAGAGCTTGATCGATCACCGCAACGGGTTGCGTCTTGTACGTATCGAGGCTCGTGAAATTGCGTCCGTCGATTAACGGTACTTCCATGGTGCGAAAATATTGCGAATCAACCACGGCAATATCCGCAATTGGGTTGCGCTCGGACTCCGTCGGACGCCCTTGAATCGAAAACTGAGAGTAGTTCCTCCCGGAGTTCATGGGCAGCGTGTCGTTTCCTGAAATCGAAGCCGATTCAACGGTGGGCAGCGTCGAGATGCGGCGAGATACCTCCAGAAGAAAATCGGCGCGCTTTTCTTCGATGAAATAAGGGTCAGTCGCCGGATTGCTCGATATCGGAATCCAGATTTGCACCGTGGCCAGGTGGGCGGGATTGAATCCCGGCCGTACTTGCAGCACGCGCCAGAAACTTCGAAACAGCAGGCCCGCGCCCGCTAGCAGGACAATCGAGAGGGCGATCTCGGAAACGGCAAGAACTCGCGAAACTCGCGTGTGGCGTCTGCCGGCTCCCGATCCGCGGCCGCCCTCGCGCAGATTCTCAACGTGGTTCGGATTCGCCGCCTGCAGCGCCGGCACTAGGCCGAAGAGCACGCCGGTAAATATCGAAATCAGGAACGCGAAAAAGAAGACTCCTGCGCTCACGTCGACTTCGTTCAGCCTCGGAATGTCCGCCGGGGCCAGGCTGACGATCGCATTCTTCAGGAAGAGCACTACAAACACGGCCAATACGCCGGAAATCAACGACAAGAGGGTGCTTTCGGTCAGTAGTTGCCCCACTAGTCGCGTGCGGCTTGCGCCCAGAGCCAGGCGAATCGCAATCTCGCGCCGCCGTCCAGACGCGCGTGCAAGAAGTAGATTGGCAATATTCACGCATGCAATCAGCAGCACCAATCCCACCGCTCCGAAAAGGATCAACAATTCCGTCCGCTGCGGGCCCACCAGATCCTCTTTCACCGGTACAAGTCGCAGCGCCCATGCAGCGGCAGCGGGATACTCGGTGGGATACTGTCGGCTGAGTTGCGATACGTAGGCATCCAGCTGTGTTTGCGCCTGCGCAACCGTAAGGCCCGGTTTCAGGCGCCCGATTGCCGCGGGAAGCATTCTCTGTCCCCTTGCCGGTGGAACCGGAAACGGAAGGCCGTTGAAACCGGTGGCGACCCAGACTTCCACGTCGGTATCCAGCGTCGGACCTGGATGACGAAATCCCGGAGGCATCACTCCCACGATCGTATAGAGGTCTTTATCGAGGCGCATCTTGCGGCCGAGGATGTTCGGGTCCGAACCGTAGTAGCTGCGCCAGAACCCATAGCTGATGACCACGGGCTCCATGAAACCCGGGGCGGCATCCTGTTGCGTATAGACCCGACCGAGCTCCGGCTTCGCTCCCAGCAGCTTGAAGTAGTCGGGACTCGTGATCAGGCTTTCGGCACGGACTGTCCGGTCTCCGCCGCCGACCGCCGAACTTCCTGGCGCCACCGCCGAGATGTCCTGAAATACGCCGGAGCGGTCCTGCAAATCCCAAAGCTCAGGCACCGACATCCCAACATCCTGTTCATTCGGGCCGCGAAGGTCGTCGTAGACACGCACCAGTTGCTCGGGATGCGAGAAGGGCAAAGGCCGTAGCAAAACTCCGTACACCACGCTAAACGAGGCGACGTTGGCGCCAATCCCCAACGCAAGAGTTAGTACCGCAACCATCGTGAACCCGGGGCTCTTGAGCAACATTCGGAGCGCGTAGCGCAGGTCTTGAACGATTGAGAACACGAGTCCCTCCCTAGTGTCCGCCCCGTCATGCGGCAAACGCAGTTGCCTCTGTGGCTATATGGACGAGGGAACCACATCATTGTTAGCAGGAGGATTGTCTTAGAAGAACGCCCGGTTGGGATCGGCTGACTAATCCGAGCGGCCACCCTCGCAACGGCAGCGTAACTCCCGGTTAGCGCTGACTGCGTCTTTGACGCGTCGCTAGTGCCAGAAACTTGTCCGAATTGGGTTGTTGATTCCAAGAGACTTATCAACAAGTTCCTGGAGAGTCGGATAACCGGAGAAGTCAAGTACTAGGCCGGACTTGTCCGGTTTGCGCGTTTACCAGGACATACGCTAGATGGGGGCGCTTCTGTCAGGTTAAACCACGGGAAAATGGATATTCAGCTTATAACAGATATAGAGAACCAAGATCGCGCCCAGTGTGGACAAAATGAGGCCGGCGGGATGATATCGTTCATTTGTCGGGCGCGAAAACATGTGGGCGACGCCGCCGCCGATGATCGATCCGATGATGCCGAGCACGACTGTCCAGAAAATCGTTATGTGCACGTGCATGACGTCTTTCGCGATAACCCCCGAGATTAGCCCGATAAGGAGATACCAGATCAAGTGAAACATGCTTTTCCTCCATCCTTTGTCTTCCAAACGTCGTCGAGTTTTAGCCCGGCGTCGGTAATTAACCCGGAATTTCCGAATTGGACCTCTCCTCTTGCAGACTAGAGGCTGTCGAAGATACGTACTGCTCACTTTTATACAGTTTGAGGAATTTTATGGATCGGAGGCAGTAACTCGTGGGAAGGCCGATTCCCGGACATGAGGGTCAAGTTTCCGATAAATGCGGTGGTCTCAATGGGTCGACGCAACACTCAAGTCGAACCCGACTTGCATTGAAAACAAAGGCTGAATCGCTCTCTAGGGTTAGATCAGCCGGAACACTACCCTGGCTGGGTTCTGATCAAGTTCAGCCCGGTAGATCAGCGCTCTAGGGGAAGTATTGTCGGATGTGCTGTTTAGATGGTGTTGCAACGACCGGTTGAGCTCGCAGCGTTTACCGGAAAAGTTGATACTGGTACGGCAAATGTCCGGTAATCTTGGTGGTCTCAATGGGTCGACGCAACACTCAAGTCGAACCCGACTTGCATTGAAAACAAAGGCTAAATCGCTCGCTAGGGTTAGATCGCCGGAACACTACCCTGGCTAGGTTTTGACCGAGGACAGCTAAACAGATCACTTCTCCCGGGGAAGCATTGTCAAATCAACGCATTGGAAGGTGTTGCGTCGACCGTCTGAGCCGGCATGGCTAATTGGGTTTATTTGTGTCATTCCGCCGGTCCAATTTTTCGTTGAATTGATTTCCCCCATCCAGGATTGCTTAGGCAACGCCCGATTTTCAGGGGTGCCTTGAGTTTTGTGATGTGACTGGAATCATTGACAGCGGGTGGCCCGCTGTGGCAACACTAGCTAGGCCAGAGCGATGCAACCGACTCCGCGGAAGCTAACTACACTTCAGAAGGCCGTGCTGATTCAGGTGCTCCGGGGGTTTCCTGACCAACAGGTCGGCGTCTGCTATTATCCCTCAGCAAGCGACGCGCTCGGTTACGCAGAAGATTTCCTGACGATCTTCAAGGTGATTGGGTGGAAAGTGAATGATGGCGCGCCGTCAGAGGCCGTGAGCGTTCAATCCGCAGGCATGACGTTTGTGGTAAGCGGACAAGGTAGCCTGCCTCCCAGTGCCGAAGCCCTTCGAGATACGTTACGAATTTATGGGATTGAAGTCGCAACGTTTTGTGACCCCGCTTGCAACACGAAACCCGGTGGCTTCATTCTGGCCATCGGCCCCCCGGCATGAGAATTCGAATCGATGCGCATGTAAGAGTCTGTGCCTCTAAACCCTAGTATGGCGTCGCGACTGCCTTTGACGTTTCGCAATTGTCCTAAGTCCTGATAAACGCGGTGGTCTCAATGGGTCGACGCAACACTCAAGTCGAACCCGACTTGCATTGAAAACAAAGGCCAAATCGCTCGCTAGGGTTAGATCAGCCGGAACACTACCCTGGCTAGGTTTTGACCGAGGACAGCCAAACAGATCACTTCTCCCGGGGAAGCATTGTCGAAGCAACGCATTGGATGGTGTTGCATCGACCGTCTGAGCCGGCAGCGCAAACCGGACATCTCTAACAATGTCGGCCCTGTCAAACTCTTTTTGAACACACTTCTTTCTTCTTACCTAAAAGAGTTCTTCTCTTTCGCTTCTTTCGCTTTTTTCTCTGCCTCGACGACCACGGCTCGTTCGTAATCTAGCGGTCGGCTTCAGTCCGACCTAAACATCTCTGCGATCAAAACTTCGACCACGATTACTCGTTCAAACTCCCTTTTCAGGGAGCGGGATGCCCAATCAAGTCCACGGCGTTCTACTTCGCGCCATGTCCGATACCGAGCTGTCCCGCGTACGAACCGAACTCTAACGACTGCGAATACTCACATCCATTCCGCCACATCCAGTACAATCGGATCGCCAGCCTGCGTCCCATCGCCACCTTGGCAATGCTTTTGTGTCGACGCATCGCCAGGTGGATGTACCGACGTCTCCAGTCCGGATGGATACGCGCTGCTGCTTGGGCCGCCTCCACCAGCAAGAAGCGCAACAAGGAACTGCCTTGCTTGCTGATGTGCCCCAGCCGTTGCTTGCCAGCACTGGAGTCCTCACTCGGAATCATCCCTACGTAGGTGCCGATCTGCTTGCCACGAGGAAACCGAGTCGGAGTTCCGATGATCAATACATAGGCCAGTGCCGTAAGCGGACCAACACCGGGATGGGTCATCAGTCGCAGAACCTCGGGCCGCTTTCGGGCTTCCCGCTCCACGGCGGCCGTCAGCTCTTCAATCGTCGGATTCATACGGTCCAGCAACTCCAGCAACTCTTGCCGGCGTCGACTGGCCCAAGGAGCCAACGGGAGCTTCTCTAACTGTGCTCGCCCCTGTTCGCTGAACAGTTTTTTCCTCCAGCGATAGCCCTCGTTCATGGCCAACGCCTGCAGTTGATTCATGATCCGCGTGCGCATCTGCACCAATCGATGTCGGTGCCACAACAGTTGCCGCAGATCCCGATTCTCTGGACTCGGTACCCAAATTTGCGGGAAGTTATTTTCCAGCATCAGCCGACGCAGGAGTCGAGCATCATGGCGGTCGGTCTTCTGCTTTTTCACTCGCTTGGCCTGGATCTCCGCTGGGTCGCCGATCCACAGCTGGAAACCTAATTCAGCGAGTAGCCGCTCGAACCAGCGTGAATATCCGGTAGCCTCCATGCCTACCCGCACGCAGATTCCTCGCTGCTTCAGGTCTCGATAGAATCTCTCTGCTTGTCCATCACTGTGGCTCAGTTCCTGTTCACCACACTCCCCCGTCTCTTCTACAACAAATGCAATCTGCTGAAAGCTCGGGTGGTAATCTACGCCTATAATCATCATGTTCGGCTCCTTCCTCCCGAGCCTGCGGTCGTCGAAACAACCTCAGTCTACTCGGGTCGAGGGAGCCGACATTGTTATGCAATCAAGTCCGGCCTAGTACTTGACTTCTCCGGTTATCCGACTCTCCAGGAACTTGTTGATAAGTCTCTTGGAATCAACAACCCAATTCGGACAAGTTTCTGGCACTAGCGACGCGTCAAAGACGCAGTCAGCGCTAATCGGGACTTGGCCTGTGCTTCGAAGTCCAGTTGCCGGACCGTCAAACTTAAATGATGAATTTGATTTGAACTCACATTGCTAAGTTACCGAAATCACGATTGCCTACCCCCACGCCAAATTGACGGGATAGGAGATAGAAGGGAGCGAAAATGCGCTTTTTCGCACCAATTCAATGCAATAGCAATGGCGGCGACGCGGCGCGTGCGGGTGCGACCCCGCTCACGAACGGGGCTAGGCTTTACAACTAATCGTTTAACGGCACATACTGCTGGGACTGTCGCTGTTTTTGGAATGCAAAAAGGAGATTCCAGTGAAACCCGTCAAATCGCATCGTTTGCTGGCTTTCGCGGTTGCTAGCCTCTTTTTGGGTGCGTCCGCGTCATCTCAAAAGAAAGATAATTCAAGTCCGGGCGACGCCGCGAGTGCGGATACGATTGAGGGCGTTGTGCGCGATATCTCATGTGTCATGCAGAACAAGAACGCGACTGCGACGAAGTTCAGCCTCGAGTGCACTTTGCAATGCGCCAAGCAGGGCTCACCATTGATTATCTTTACGAAGGACGGCGTAATTTACACGCCCATTTCTGGTTCGACGCCTGACAAGGATCAACGGCAACGGCTGATGCCCTTTGTCGGGAAATTTGTCAAAGTCACAGGACAGCTTTTCGAAAAGAATGGAACCCATGCCATCGCGATCCGGGAAATCACAGAGATGAAGGAGATCCATTTAGTTACAGATTGATTCGTTGCGCCCGGTTTGGCCCGAAGGACGCAGGCGTTGAGCCTGCAAGACCAACACAGATAACGCGGTTTATGCCGAGCTAATTTCTCAATGCCAGCAGATCGGGTCTGGACCAGAGCTTCAACCTGCTGCGGATTTTCAGCGGCAGTGCGGAAAAAGACCCATCCCCGCAACTATGCCTTTTCACCAAACTTAGACGCCGACTGGGCTGATGAGCTATCTGCCGTTCAGTAGCGTATCCAGGAGGGTGGCGAGTTGTGCTTCCTCCCGAACGGCCCGGTCCTCACGGTTCGAGGTGCCATCGCCTTGCGTCAGGTATGCAAGCTGCGTCGCCAAGAGACGCACGGCCGCGTCATGGGGCACATAGGCGCCCTCCCTGGGCCTCAACACCACCCAGCCTGAATCCGTGCGGCGAAGCTCCCAGCAGGTTTTCTCGTGACGCTGCTTCAAATCAACCCTCTCACCTGCAATCGATACTCTGGAATCAATTCGGACATACGCCCTGCCATGATCACGCTTGATTTCCACGCGCTCGACGTCGAAGTGGTCAAAGATGACCACCGTGAGCCGAGGCTTTGAGGGATCATCGGCGCGCAACACTTTCCCCGCAGTGTTGCTTAGTTCAGAGATGGCTTCGGCGATTTCTTCGCGCGTTGGCTTTTTCTGTCCCGTTGCGATCTGGATACTCGGCGGAATCTCGATCGCTGTGACCTGAGCAGCCGCAGCGGTCGGGCCAACAACCCGCGCTGTGGCATCCGAAACTGCCTTTCGCGGCTGCTCTGACGCAGAAGTCAGGCCATCCGAACCTTGCTCGATGCCCGGCACGGCAATATTCTGCGCGCGGGTCTCTTGGGCTCGGGACACTTCCTGCGTACAGCCAACAGTGGTGCTGCCGGGGCTTTCTATAACGTAGCGATAGAAGCGTGGTCTCCTCCGTGCCTGCCAATAGGGTTCGTCGTAGGACTCGGCCTGCAGCCCTGAATGGACTGAACTGAAAAAAGTGTGCTGCGTTGGATCGAGCACGATCCCGACATGGCCGGGCCAAATGATCAAATCGCCGACCTGGGGGACCTTAACACGCCTAAAATTCTCGCTGCCAGCGTAAAGATCGAAGGAGCTCGCGTACGGGTACTCGAGGCCCGCAAGGAGGTAGATCTGATGCACAAGGTGGGAGCAATCCGGCTTACCGCGTGCCTGCTCCTTATAATCCCGCGCGGCGTTAACAATCGCCAGTCCTTCCTCAGGATTCAACAACCGAGGGACGGAGGCAGGCTCCTGCGGCGCGGCCCCAACGCGGATTGCGGAAAGCACGGCCATACAAGAAACAACACACACGACCTGAATCACAGACGCCAGGCTCCCGGCACAACCACGTACCGAATTGAGCTTTCCCGTTCGCATCGCCTGGGTTGTGAGATTAGGTAAGCGCCTAAGAAACCCGCCGCCACGCGGGCCCGGGACGATTGCCCATCGGGGCCTTGAGCCACGCTACGAGCGCGTCCCACGGCGAGATTCCTTCACGGCGGGCTGACACGCCGGATTCCGCGTAACTCTCCGCAGGCGCTGAGGGCATCGGCGAGAGCATGCGCCCAACTCCTCCGTATGTGGCGGCTACTGGCTCCGCAGCTGGTCGTGAGTCGCGCGGCTCCGACATCTGTTGCAGGTCTTGCAGGAGTTCGACTTGTGCCCGGGAGGCGGCATGGGAGGCGGCCAGTGGAACGGATAGGATTCTCAATGCCTTTCGGCCGTACGATACGACGACCACCAGCATCGCGAACTGCACCGCTAAACTCCCCAACTCATACCAATTGTCCAGAATCCAATCACTCATGTCGTCACCAAGTTGCTCCTACTACATAGGGTACAGGCCGCCTGCACCCGGATGAAACTGGCCGAAAGGCCAAGAAAAGGACAGGTATTGAAACTGTTCCCGCAGCCTAGTCAGCAAAGGG
The DNA here is from genome assembly GCA_963788255.1 of uncultured Acidobacteriota bacterium. Classification (GTDB taxonomy): domain Bacteria; phylum Acidobacteriota; class Terriglobia; order Acidiferrales; family UBA7541; genus Palsa-295. Next base: position 287,317 of record CAWBGC010000018.1, on the reverse strand, counting down.
GCTTGCCGCCCTGCTTCGCTCCACGTGAAAACTTCGGACGTTTTACGGTATTCCGCGCCAGCGTTTCTATCTAAGGTGTGTGAGCCACGCGTCTAAGATGGACTGGCTGCTGGGCTCAATCGAGAGGAAGGCGATTCCCATCCCCGAACCGGGTCGCGAATAAGCCACTCTTCCTGTGGAAATGAACTTAGTGCCGGCATGTGAGATTCTCAATCTGACCTTCGTGCCTTCCGGGAGGTTTTTCCTGAGGTAGGAGCGAGCACAATCTGATACTGCTCTATTCGCTGGGTCCACCCCACAGCATGGGTACATTTGTACCTAGCCCAACTAGGTACTTTTGACACCATCTGACTAGAAATATTTGTTCCCTTGCGCTCATTCCGCGCAGCAGCCAGACTCGAACTCGGCCCGAATTGTTTGATTCTATCGGTCGGGATGAATTGCCGGGTGTCATGCGCTCCTACACCAATTTCAATAAGAGATTAGCAAGGCGGTACGACGACTGGATGGTCGCAATGCACTATGCGGCCCACACTCGATACCAATACATGCGATCCATTCGATTGTTCAGTGAGTTTCTAGGGGACAAATCGATAGCGTCGGTAAACCACCTAGATATCCGAAGATTCATTACTCGTGTTTCGCAGGAAGGGGCGTCGCCGCAAGCTACGTATCTCCATCTCAATGTCCTTCGTCACTTCTACGACTTTTTGAATCTTGGCGGAATTGTTAGCTATGTTGCGCCCCGTTTAGTGAAGTTGCGCCGACCACTGACGAACCCCCCTCCAGTGCTTGGCGAACAGGAAGTCCAACAATTGATTGCCGCAACGAAGACCCTGCGGGAACGTGCATTGGTGGAGATTTTCTACGGAACGGGCTGTCGATTGAAAGAGGTTACCCACATGAAAGTGGAGGATGTTGACTTTGCCGGAAAAACGGCTCGCGTTACCGGAAAAGGCAAGAGAGTGCGGGTCGTGCTTCTCACAGAAGATGCAATCAAGGCAATGACCGCCTATCTCGGTGGCCGTACGAGCGGCTATATATTTCGGGAAGATAGGCCCATTCAAAGGGGCTGTCTTTCGTCAGCCGGTCGATATTGGATCGGAGTTTGGAAACCCTATGGCAGGCAAGGACGAAGGTGCGGTCGAAGAAGGAAGTCCTTCGGGAGTGTTGACCTGGTGTCATATCAGACTGCAAGAATGAAATTCGACAAGATATTAGAAGGAGTCAACTTAGTTCGACCACAACCGAATCGCCCGCTCACCAACGTTGGGGTGAGCGGAATCCTCGAAAAGCTTGCGGCACGTGCCGGATTGAAAAAGGTTAGCGCCCACATGCTTCGGAGGAGTTTCGCAACCCACTTGAGTGACCGCGGCGCGGGTTTAGAGGTAATTCAGGCGCTACTAGTGTGCTGTCCCGTAAATACGTTCACATAGTCGTTCGACTTTAGCGAAGATTGAATCCGCTGTGGCGGTCCAGACGAAAGGCTGCGCTCGGCGGTTGGAATTCTGGACGTAGTGATCGATTTTCTCGACCAAGTCTTTCACACTGCGGAACGTTCCCCGGCGAATGGCTTGTTGCGTAATGCGGTTGAACCAGATCTCCACCTGATTGAGCCAGGAGGCATAGGTCGGAGTGAAGTGCACATGGAATCGTGGCCGTGTGGCGAACCATCGTTTGACTCGCAGATGCTTGTGCGTGGCGTAATTATCCACGATGATGTGCACCTCCAAGTTCCTCGGCACGTTCTTCTCAATCTCCCGGAGAAAACTCAGATACTCCTGATGCCGGTGACGCGGTCGACATTTCGTGAGCACTTTGCCGTTCGCGGTGTCCAGTGCGGCGAACAGCGTGGTGGTTCCGTGGCGTCGATAATCGTGGGTCACTCCTTCGACATAACCCAATCCCAGCGGCAACATCGGCTGGGTGCGTTCCAGCGCCTGAATTCCGCTCTTTTCATCCACGCATAAAACCACAGCTTTTTCCGGGGGATTTAAGTACAGCCCTACAATATCCCGTACCTTTTCTACAAAAAATGGATCGCTCGAAAGTTTGAACTGTTTTTGCCGATGCGGCTGCAAGCCAAACGCTTGCCAGATGCGATGCACCGTCGATTTCGATACTCCGGTCTCGGTGGCAATTTGCCGGATACTCCAGTGCGTTCCGGCTTGGGGTTTCGTCTTCAGCGTCTTGCGAACTAATTGTGCCACTCGCTCGTCGCTAATTGGGCGTGGGCGACCCGGGCGTAACTCGTCGTAGAGTCCGGACACCCCGTGCGCGAGGAATCGGCACCGCCACAGACTTACCGTGACCTTGCTGGTCTCCAGCTGCCGAGCAATTTCCCGGTTCGTCTTCCCAGAAGCGCTCCACAAGATAATCTTGGCTCGACGCACCAATCCCGCCGGAAGAGAGCGCGAGTTGGCTAAGCTTTCGAGCTGTTCGCGCAGCTCCGCATCCAGAACCAACACCGCTTTCGGCCTTCCCATCGCCATAGGCACCTCCATTGTGCACAGGGGATGCCTATATTCCCAGCAATACTAATGCCATTTATTTATGGGACAGAACACTAGGGCATGCCTGGATCCAAACGACGGCGAGATATACCCGCCTGAGCACAGGTCGATTGGTGAAGACTTTCACCGAGTGCCATCCGCGAGGTCAAATGAATGTTGAAAAACAAGAGGAATTCAAAGAATCCTGATCGGAACCGACCGAACGATTTGACATGCGATGAGTTGTCGCTCCAGCCGTGGTTCTTGCCTAATCGAATTCAGCATGCCATCCGCGTATTAGTTCCTTATAACTTTAGACATAAGATGCGACACTATTTCGATGACTATGGCTGCATGATTTGCGGCGATTACAAGGCGTATGCGGCGAACGCGATGTGTCTGAACTGTCACAACAGAATCAGAAGGAGAATGCTCGCAAGCGCACACCGTAGGGCTAAATCAGAATTTCAGCAACGCATTGAAATCGACATGCTCCGACAGGCGACGATTGCAAAGAGATTACTCGGAAGGTTTTCTCCTATGCATCGTTTAAGTTCGGAACGGCATCGCCTTGATACTGCTCGGTCACAAAATCCTGTTCTTGAAGCGCTGGGTCCACGCACCGCGGTACGCTAAATGCTACTCAAGGTTGGCCGGTCTTTACCCCATAGAGACGTGCCGGTCCCGAGCGTCTCAGACTCCTCGCACCACAATTGTGCAAGTAGGGGAGCGCACGGGGAATTTCGGGTGATTAGACTCTACGTGAAATCGGGTTTAGGCGCAGAGGTGAGCGCAGGTCGTGCAACTGGGGCCACTGTCCTGTCTAACAATGACCCCAGCCATGTCCGCAGCGCGCCGACGCCGGTACCTAGCCATGGCAAGCGTCCGTGAGGCGTTCGGGCACTGAAAAGACTCTACGCTATTCATGTGCCTTGTCAATTCGTACAAATACGTACGTGGTTCTACGTAGGACAGTAAATTTTAACTTATGCCACTTCGCTGTGACTTAATCAGTGGCGCGACCGTTGGCGCAACCTGACGCTTTTCAAAAGCTCTTGCACCCTTCCCTCTCCGTCACTCAAGGCACCCGAATAGTTGACTGTGGTCCTCTTGAGGAACCACATCGGCAATCAAAAAAGGAAACTCTAAGAGAAAAGCAAAGAACTTGTGTATGTGCTGGGGTCACTTGTCCCGTATGCGCAGAGTGCGCGGAGCTATCGCTGCAAGGTCCGTTGCTGGATTGCGCGTGAGCCCCTTTATTCGCTTCGGCGGCTTCGAGGGGATCAAATCACAAAGAAGATCGCGAGCCGTCTTGGCATTTGCAACGATGCCTCTGATCTCGTGCTTGTGAGCCTGTTCGTTGAGAATCTTTAACCGTCGCTTCCAGCAACGTTGAAGTCGTCATGCAACTTCCGTATGACACGGCCTGCACATGCCGTTCGACCCGTATTCGCGGGTTCGGCTGCGGCAGCGCAAACAACCGTACCGGCTGAAAAAGTCGTGCATCCTCATCAGATATTCTCGCGGAATCAACCTTGCGATGGAAAGGTAGGTCGACCGTGGGACAAACCAGGGTTGGAAGATTAGGGAATTCATCTGCTTCTCGGTAAGCCTTGGCGCATAGCTTCCGCAAGCTGTATGATTCCAGTTGCTCATTCCGCGGTGCCCACCCATTGCTAAGCTCCTCTCGGATGGCAATTGCGAAAAGTTGCGGCGAGTTTTTGTCTGCTCACTTGTGTGTAAACCTGTGTTGTCTGTATCCAAGCGTGACCCATGAGTTCCTGAATCACGCGAATATCCGCTCCTCGGTTTAGAAGGTGCGTGGCAAACGAGTGGCGCAACATTCGCGGCGTAACGTGGCCTAGCCCGGCTAGATGCCCAACCTTGGAGACTGCTAGTTGAAAGGTGACCGGACGGGGGGGCCTTTCGCGATCGGGGCGTCGCGCGTGCTCATACCGGATCAGGCTTGAAAATATGCCCCTTGCCTCCCAAAAGGACATCGATGAAACAGGGCCGAGAGTCTTCTGCTTCACTTTCGGCTTACCGTCTTCACTGCCGTAGTCCATCCACTTTCCAATCCACGAATTTTCTCTTCGTATAACGGTACCCCACTGCGCGGGATAGTCCGATGTGAACAGATATCCTTGGCGGCTCTCGCCTACGTAAGCACGAATCGCTTCTTCTGCTTTCTTCCCGAATAAAACGATTCGCGCCCTGCCTTTGCCGAATACGCGTATCGTGCGGGCCGTAAAATCAATATTCTCCAGTCGAATTTCTGAAACCTCGCGTATACGGCATCCTGTGCTGTAGAGAATCTCAATTAAGGCGCGGTCTCGCCGATTCCGAGAATGAGCGATAAGTTTTTGAACTTCTTCTTCACTGAGAATGCGTGGAATTTGTCGGCGGACAGGTCTCAATCGAATCAGACGGGCAGGTGCATGGGTTTGCAATCCGCCGATTCGTAAGAAATCATAGAACACGCGCAGGGTATCCAATTTGTGGTGCAGCGTTTGGAGAGTTTGGCCTCGGCAGCCTCACTTGCTAGAAATTCTAAGACGTCGTTGTGGGTCGCGGCAGTTATCATCTTCCTTCTCAGAAACGCACAGTACCCTCCTAGAATCTGCGAATAATCCTTCTGCGTCGAAAGGGCGTAATGTTGAATGATCATCCACTGCATGTAGCGACGGACTAGTTCCTTGTTGAACTCCCGTGGCGGGCGCATCGGACCGGAGTAAACACTCATCGGGTGGGACCGTCAAGCAAACCTGTGGAAAATTGGGGCTCCCGAATGATTGGCATCCAAGGGTGGAAGACGACCATTCTCAATGCCAAAGACTGTTCAGCAACGAGGCCAATCGAATCCCCGCCTTAGCCAACTGCTCTTGGATGACACCCTCGGCGGCACTTTGGTAGTCGTCGCCCAGCTGCTCGTGAAGTCTTAGCATCCGGGTTGAAATATGATCGTCATCAGCGCACGTGTTCACAGGTCTCGGCATCTCGATGGCGATCTTCGTGGGTAAATCTCCATAGGCAGTGTCCTCTGCCAATTGGTGGCTCTCCCACGCCCAAGACGCTATATCTATTGGCTCTGATTCCCATGACGGAATCAGAGCCTTAAACTTGCTGTCCAATTCATCCGCGATCTGCTGCGCCGTCTTCCCGTGGCAGAAGTGCTCAATGATGTCCGTGTCCCAAATCCCGTGAAGGTTCGGCCTGTACTCCTCTTTGGCCGAATTTGTTTCCTCCGGCGTACTACCAAAGAATACAACCGGAACGCAATTCCCGCCTCGGTCGTCATTTGTTGTGGTGTGGAGTGGCTGATGCAGGTCGCCTACGAAGTGAATAACGAATCGCAAAGCGTCGGCCTTCGCCTGAGGACTCGCACTCGCATTGCGAAGCACCGCCACTTGGTCGGCAATCGCGCTCGTGACGCAGCCGGTCGAGGGTGGGCAATACTGAGCGATGTCGCCTTTAGATGCGCCGCGTGGAATGTCCAAGAAGTGCCAGCCCGCGGTTGCGGGCCGGACGCTCCGTTCATCATCAGCCCACGTGGACGAATCGGCAAACGCATCGAGCCCGCTCTCGTGACAGAACCGGCGCAGGTCAGGGTTGATCGGGCTTGCAGATAGAATCTGCATGACCATCGCCCGGGTATGGGGGTTGAGGTGTTGTTCGGCAATCAGGGCAACAACCTCGTGACCTTTGCATCCCCAACCCCAAGCTGATGGAGCCAAAGCGACGAACGCAAGGAATAACCGAAGCAGCCTGGTGCAACTCTGCGGGACACCCTTCATGAAAACGTCTCCTGACTCCTTAGACCGCGCATATTAAACAGTGCGGATGGCAACACAGAACGCGTTTGTGTCTAAACCTCCCCCTCCAAAGGCAACCCGGCAGCCTAACGTTACTAATGAGCGAACGCAAGCGGATCAGGCATTCGAGACTTCAATGAGCTTTTGCTAATCTGAGACATAATCTCTGCGCCGGAAAAAGTGTGGTCGGCTGCATCACGCTGAATTTCAAGACTGGGGGGTGAACCTATGCGGACGCTGAGAATCTTAGGGCTAGTCTTCCTTTGGCTGGCCGTCTCGTCTGTGGTTCGCGCACAGACCGGACATTTGACCGCGCCCGAGGCGAAAAATCATGTGGGAGAAAAGGCCACCGTCTGTGGCAAGGTCGTCAGCGCCCGATTTGCCAAGGACAGCAAGGGACAGCCGACCTTCTTAAATCTCGACGAGCCCTACCCAAACCATATATTTACCATCGTGGTATGGGGTAGCGACCGTCAGAAATTCGGTGACATCGAAGAGAAGTATCGCGTCAAAGACGTTTGCGTGACCGGAAAGATTACAAGCTATCAAGGAAAACCAGAGATCGCCGTGAACGACCCGAGTCAAATTCAGATAAGTCAGTAAATCGCGATCATTGTAGGTCTTTCCCCACCTGCTGTTGCGGGTTGGGAAAGACGATGACTTTCCCATGTTGCACCGATCCTGGCGGTCAGTACGCCCATATAGCCTCTGCCTTTTCCTTTCTTTGGGTCAAATCAGTTAATTACTTATACTTAATATACATATAACGGTAAGTACAACGCGCCGCTAGCTCACTTGGCTGGTAACCGCGCCAGGAGCTGGCCGAACGGTTTTATGCTGATCCTGCGGGCCCGCAGCGGGGCGACGGGCCGCATCCTCGTCGGCCTAACGGACGCGGGCGCGCGCACTCCCGCATCGCGGTGGCTGCGGCTGACCACGCGCCGTGGCGCAGCACGTTCATCGCGCTCGCCATTTGGTTTCGGGTACTGCCGGGCTTCCCGCAGGGCAACGATGAGGGCCGGGCCGACCTTCTCTTATACCTTCACGTCTGGCGGCCGTGGGGCCACGGGGGCTTCCACGTCCGGCAACTTTGTGCCGTAAATCCTGCTCTTCTCAATCGCAATCAATCCCAAGCGCATTGCCCATTCGCGCTTCCACCGTTCCCCGGTCTCCAATTCTGACTCCAGATCTGGCTGATTCGGAAGCTGAGCTGCGAGCACAACGCCGAGATCGCGCAGAAGTTGATATGCAATTCGCGCGTCCTTCTTTACTTGGAGAGCGTGGCGAATAACTCCGAGCGCATCCGGCAGCAAACGCCGAAGTTCCTCCCGCATGCGTTTGATGTACTCCGCCATCTCAGAGCTGTTGGCAATACGTGAGACAGTTTGCCGGTCGCATCCCTCCGCCTTCGCGATTGCCGTCTGATTTTCGCCTGCGATGTAGCGTTGTTGGATGCGCAAGACCTTCGGCTTCGGCAAGCGAGACACCGGCTTTTCTGTGGCATGCCGTGGCATATTGTGGCATTCCGTCGAGCGAACCTTCTGGCTTGACTGGGTCTCGGATTGTGAGATTGTCCGTGCGCGGGTAGTCGTATCTTTGGATCGAATTACGGGCGGGCGATTTCGGGACATAGACGCTGCCTCCGAGGTAGATTTTCGTACATCCCAACGTCCTGGAGTCGCAGCGTTCTTAGCTGAACATCATGTTACACGATTCACGGGAGCTTTGCAACTGCGCGAAAACGAACAGTACCGAGGTGAGCTGTGCGAGCATGCAGGGTTGGGGCACTCGAAAACTCAACAGCGGGAAAAGATTGGCACCTGGCGATTTCTTCCAGAAAGAGCCGGCGGGACGCCGAGGGCCCTGAAGACGATCCGAGGAAGCGAGGACCGCGCTACGAGGAGAGGCCGCTACGGCTTGAAGCCGACGCTCTTCCACAGCTCGGCGCAGTTGTACATGGTGCCGTTGGTGATGACGTACTCGACCTGGCGGGAGTTGTGGATGTCATCGAGCGGGTTGGCGCCGAGGATGATCAGATCGGCGCGCTTGCCCGGCTCGATGGTTCCGAGTTCCTTGTCCAAGCCCATGACGCGCGCGGGCACGATGGTTGCCGCCTGGATTGCTTCCAGGGGCGTGAATCCGGCCTGGACATAAAGCTCCATCTCGCGATGCAGGCTGTAGCCCGGGACGGTCTGGTCCGTCCCTGCGACGATGCGGACTCCCGAGCGGTGCAGGGCGCCGACGATCTCGACTTCCTTGGCGAAGTACTTTTCAATGAGCGCCGCGGCGGGCGACGGCGGCCCAACATCCGTAAGCACCTGGGCCAACTCCGGCGCGACCTTGGTGACGCCCGGCTCGAAGCTGGCGGGCGGCTTGGCAGTGCTCGCGGTGACGAATTCGAAGATCGCGAGCGTGGGGTCCAACACCGTATTGTGGTCCTTCAAGAACGCAATCCCCTTCTGCGCGTCGGGCGAATTCAAGTCGAGTTCCGACTCCGCTTTCAGCTGGGCGAGACCGTTGGTCCCCGGCGGAAAAGGAGCGTGCAGGATCGCAGGGATGTATTGGATGTGGTTGATTTGATCCATACCGGCCTCGACGCCTTGAAAGGCGTTGAGGCCTTCGGGAATGTGTCCGGTGACGGTCATGCCAAGGCGGTGCGCTTCGTCGGCGACAGCCTTGATCTCGTCGAGCTTCACGGAGCTGTAGATTTTCATCTGCTGGAAGCCCGCGTCGTGATACTTGTCCACCCACATTTTCGCTTGTTCGGGAGTATCCACGCGGGCGACGCCGAGAGCCACCGGGCCGGAGCCGTCCACGATGCCCGCAGCCAGAATGCGCGGGCCGAGCCCTTGTCCCTTGGCGATAGCATTGCGCACGGCGGTGATGAACTCGAATTCGTTGCCGCAATCGCGCACGGTGGTGACGCCGGCGGCGAGGTAAATCGGCCCCCACTCGACCTGCTCGAAGTGTGCGTGCATGTCCCACAGGCCGGGAAGAATCGTCTTGCCGCGCGTGTCCACCCTGGTGGCGTTCTTGGGAACTTTTACTTTTGAGCGTGGCCCTGCGGCTACGATGCGTCCGTCGTGGATCACGACCGCGGAGTCAGGCACGGCGGGGGCGCCCGTGGCCTCAACCAGGGTGCCACCGACAAGCGCGAGCGTATCCGCATGGCTGCCGGAGATTCCCTTCGAGAGGTCCGCCAGCGCGGCCATGTTGTCCACGCCGGCGCGGCCGACGAATGTGCCGAGCGCGGTTTCGTAATCGTCGCGGATGGCTTCGAAGTGGTCGAACTCGGCGTCGGTGGAAACCAAGGCGACGAGGTTGCGGCTGGAATCGAGCCAGAGCGTTTCGCGGCCCCAGATGAGGCCCTCGACGGTATAACGGTCGAGCGATTCGTCCTTGCCGTTGACGTTGACCATATCCTTACCGCGCGGCTCGACTTTGACGCTGCCGCTGGGAAGCGTGGCGAGTTTGGCGGGTGAGCCGTGCGAGGCCCAATAGCGGACCATCAGCATCTGCATCGTCGCGGGGGCGTATCCGGCGATGGTGAAGAATTCCGCCGGGCGCGCGGCTTCCGTCCATTTGTCGCGGTCACGCAGACGGACTTTTTCGGGCTGCACCTCGACCGCTTCGTCAATGGTGGAGAGGCGCGAGTTCTTGCCCTTGATTTCGAAGGATTCGGGCGTCAGGTCCTGGGCGGAGCGAAACGTGGCCGTCATCGGCACAGGTGAGCCGCGATCCGTGAATTTGAAATCCATCTTTACGGAGAGCGAATCGGCGTCGCGCGTGATTTCGTACGTTTCTGCGCCGATGGGCTGCTCGAATTTGTGCAGCGTGAATTTTCCCTGCTCGACAATTGGCGCGGCTTGTTGTGGCGCCGGAGCGGTCTGCTGCGCCGCCTGCGGCAGCGCCGCCAAGGGAAGCGCCAACGCAAACGCCGCCACGGCCAACATCCGGTAAGCCCTGATGATCCTCATTGAATCCATGTCATCCTCCGAAAGACGAAAGCGGAGAATAGCCGCCAATCGTCCTGGCTGCAAGTCTGGAGAATCGCGCAACGGCATCCAGGGTGTCGAGATTCGTGGCGCGAACCGCTTGATTTTTGGCATCTCGCGGCTCAACATGGCGGCGCTCGTGCGAGGCTCGTGGCGCGAGAATTCGACGATGGCAGCGCAAGGAGACGGAATGAAGCGAATGGATCGGAGAGTGTGCGTCCTGGTTGCTGGTTTCCTGTTCATGTCCCTGGGTGCTGCCGCGCAGACCACGCCAAAGACGAGCGAGAAATCACCGCTCGACGACGCCGTTCGCGCGATGTTCGGCGTGCACACATTCAGCCAAGCCGAAATCTCGCCGGATGGAAAGCGCGTGGCGTGGGTCGAATCATTGGCGGCGCCGGGAGGTTTCCCCTCGCTGAATTCCGCAATTTATGTGGCCGAGCTTAGCGCGCCGGAGAAGCCGCGGCGAATCAGCGCGGGCGATGGCGTGGCCGCACATGAAGAGCACGATCTGGCGTGGGCGCCTGACGGGAAAAGGATCGCGTTCTTGTCCGACGCCGCGACGCACGGCCAGCTTCAGCTATTTGTCGCAGACGCAGCAGGCGGCCCCGCGAAGCAACTGACGCACGTGAAGGGATATCTCGCGAGCCCAGGCTGGTCGCCCGATGGCAAAACGATTGCGCTTCTGTTCACTGAAAATGCGCCGCGTGCGGCGGGGCCGCTTGAGGCCGAGACTCCCGATGAAGGGGTGGTTTCGGAATCCTTTTTCGAGGAGCGGCTGAGTTTGGTGGATCCGGCGACGTCGCGCGTCCGCCAGATTTCTCCGGCGGATATGTACGTCTACGAATTCGACTGGGCGCCGGACGGGAAGCAGCTTGCTGTAATTGGCGCGCACGGAAACGGCGACGACAATTGGTATATCGCTGGACTCTTCGCGATCGATGCAACAACGGGGGAGATGCGCGACATCGTGGCCAAGCCCGGCATGCAAATTGCCGACCCGCGGTGGTCGCCCGACGGCCAGACGATCGCATTCATCGGTGGGCTGATGAGTGATGAACCGATTCCCGGTGGCGACATTTACCTGGCGCCTGCGGCCGGCGGCGCAGCGAAGAACCTGACGCCGGAGATGAGGATGACCGCAAACTCGCTCGACTGGACGCCCGATTCGAATGGCGTAACGTTTGCAGGCATCTCCAATGGCGAGACAGTGATTGCGGGGGCGGCACTGGACGGAACCATTACAGTCGTTTGGAAAGCCGAGGAAGAACTTTCGACGAATCTGTTTGTTCCGGAGATTTCGATCTCGGGCGAGGGAACCGTCTCGGCCGTGGTACGCGAATCGTTTTCTGAGCCGCCGGAAGTGTGGGCAGGTGAGAACGGACATTGGAAGCAGATTACGCACCGCAACGCCAGCCTGCATCCCGCCTGGGGCAAATCGGTGAGCCTGCAATGGTCCACCGACGCGGGAACCGTACAAGGATGGTTGACGTATCCGCGTGACTTCGATCCGGCGAAAAAATACCCGCTCGTCGTCCGCGTTCACGGCGGGCCTTCCTGGGCGGTGGTGCCGGACTGGCCGACGCGATGGAGTTTTGCGATGGCGCTACCGTCGGAGGGCTATTTCCTGCTGCAGCCAAATCCGCGCGGCAGTTACGGCCAAGGAGAGAAATTCACGCAAGCAAACGTCAAGGACTTCGGCTACGGCGATTTTCGCGACATTATGGCGGGTGTGGACGCCGCCATCGCTGCCGCTCCGGTCGACCCCGATCGCCTGGGCCTCACCGGCTGGAGCTATGGCGGCTATATGTCCATGTGGGGTGTCACGCAGACAAACCGCTTTCGAGCGGCCGTGGCAGGCGCAGGACTTTCGGATTGGCTGAGCTACTACGGCGAAAACAAAATCGATCAGTGGATGCCTCCTTTCTTTGGCACGACGGTCTACGACGATCCCGCCGTCTACGCGAAGAGCGCTCCGATGACATTCATCAAGAATGTGAAGACGCCGACGCTGGTCCTGGTGGGCGATAGCGACGGGGAATGTCCCCCACCACAGTCGTACGAATTTTGGCATGCGCTGAAGACGCTGGGCGTACCAACGGAATTCGTCATCTATCCGCACGAGGGCCACGAGTTTGCCGATCCTCGTCACAGCCGCGACGTGATCGAGCGCACGGTGGCCTGGTTCAATCAATACCTGAGCGCATCACACTAACTACCCTATTATCAACTAGTTGCGAACATGTGGGCGGGTGTGTCTTCGAGTTGTTGCGGGTCGCACGGATCACATCGGCAGACTCTGGTGCGACGATTTTTGACCTGTCAATTCGTACAGGGGAAGTACTTGGACTAAATCTGTACGCGCGTTCTATTTGTCGGGACATGGTGAATCACTATGCTTTTTCTAACCGCTAGTTGAAAGTGCACGGGAGAGGGAGGAGAAAGCAATGTCCCACTGGATAGGAACTACGTCGCCGTCAGACGCGGGAATGACGGACTTCAAGGAATGCCTGCACCGATTGAGGGATGGCCACCCAGACGAGGCGCTGCTACACGCGCGCCGGGCCTTGGGTGTTGCACCCAAAAATCCTTTCTACCTTTCTTACACAGGGCTGCTGGCGGCGCTAGCTGAAAAGCGATTTGGCGATGCCGAAACGCTGTGCCAAGAAGCGGTGGGGATGCGCCGCAATCACGCACAGCTCTATTTGAATCTTGCCGAAGTTTATCTGCAGGCCGGGCGGACGGGGGAAGCGATCGAGACGCTGGAGAAGGGCCTGGTGTCCGCAGGGCGCGATTTCCGGATTCGTCGCGCGCTGGAAAAGATTGGAATGCGCCGTCCGCCGGTGCTGACCTTCTTGCACAGGAGCCATCCGCTAAATCGTACGCTCGGGAAATGGCGGCATCGTTTGACTGGCCCGTCGAAGGCGGCCTAGACGTAGCCGCTGCGCGCGGCGAGTTCGAAGATTTTCCACTCCCCCAAGAAGAGCCGGGACGGGCGAACTGCTTTGGCGGGGCGCCTGTCCCGGGAACTCTCAGCCGATTCAACTCAAATTGACATGCCAATGCTCCCCGCACACAGCAATCCCTCAGGGTTGCCTTGTCGAAGTTCGTGTCGGGTACGCTATTCAGCGCCAGGACAAATACTATTCGGCGCGCTTGATTTCGACGTTGTTGCGGCCACTGTAGAGCAGATAGGTGCCCGCGCTTGGTCCGGCGATCACCTGAAACGGCACGGGACGCTTCATCTCCGCATCGTGGTGCGCATCCACCTGGAAAATGTCATGTGCACCCAGGTCCATCACTACGAATTTCCCACCTTGCAGGAACCCGAATCCATAGGCGCCCGGGCTCAGCCGCTGCCCGCCGATTTCCAGCGGCACTTCGGTGAGCAAATAGGCCTGATATTTTTCCTTCACGGCCGTCGAATAGCCGGAATTATCAACCAGTCCGGCTAGGAAATAGTCTCCATCGGCGAAATGGACGCCGCCCGTGTTACGCAGTTGCGTGGCGGCCACCTTTCCGCGGAAGAACACTTTCTCGGGAAAGAGCGTGGCTGTGATTTCGCTCGCTTTCAGAATCGTGTCTTTGGTTTCTTTCGCGGTCTGAGCGATGCCCACGGACGAAGCCAGAAGCAAGAGTGCCAAGGGAACCATTACTGCCGAGCCGATTCGCATGAAGCCTCCTTTTGATTTTCCTTACCGTAAGTGAGGCGGCCGGTCGGGCAAAATCCGGATTCGGCCGCCCTTCGAGACAATTCTCCCGTCTGCTTGGAATTTGGCTTCACGCATCCGCCAGGCAAATCCCGCTTGGGGCAGGAGCCCAAGCGTTGACTCCATCTCCCTGGCTGCGCGAATGGCGTCGTTAGACTTGCTGCGAGCGAAGCATCCAGAGATGCTTCTCCACTCCGCCGATCACTTTGACCAGAATGTCCTCACTCGCTCGATCCGAACCATCCAGGCGATCCAGGCTGGCTTCGCAGGACGAAGCGACGGAAGCGAGCTGTCCGGAGACTCGATGGATCACTTCTTTATCGGCAATTGTTCCTTCCGGCAGCGATTCGAGCGTTGAGCGCTTGGCCACAACGCTGGCGCGTCCATCGGCTGCGACCCCGAGGGCGCGCAGCCGCTCGGCAACCTCGTCGGACCAATTGCGTGCGTCTTCAACAATATCGTCGAGCTCAAGGTGCAGCGGCCGGAACAGCGGCCCGACCACGTTCCAGTGCGCTTGCTTGCCACAGAGGCTGAGGTCAACCAGGTTCACCAGGATTGCCTGCAGCTCGGCGGCGGACTGCTTCGCGACATCTCTTGTGAGAATTTCTACGGCTTGTGGCATATGGACACCCCCACGTGACGCGATGCTTTCACGCCAGCCAGCCGCGCGTATGTGACGTGGGGCACCATACCCAGTGACGCAGCCCAGGAATCGCCCGCTAACTGATACGGACTCCACGTCGTCATCAAAATGGCGACCCTTCTTCTGGTTTTCAACTTTGGCCCAGAGGCAGAAAGTACTGCGTGCCTTTGACGGGCTGCCGCAGGCGGCGGAGCAGTTCCTGCAAATCCTGGTTACGCTCGACGAAATCGATTTCCGTGGTGTCAACCACCAGGAGATTCGAAGCGGAATAGCGAAAGAAAAAATGTTCGTACGCGTTGGCAACGGCTTCCACATATTCAGGAGAAATCAGCGTTTCGGCGGGATCGCCCTTCTTCGAGACGCGCTTGCGCAACACGTCCGGTTTGGCCTGAAGATAGATGACGAGGTCGGGCGCGGGAATCGAGGGGGCGAGCATATCGAAATACCGCTCGTAGAGCTTCAGCTCCTCGTTGTCGAGGTTGATGTAGGCGAAGATCTTGTCCTTCTCGAAGAGAAAATCGCTGACGATTGGGGCGGCGGCGTCCTCCGGACGCGTTTCGATCAGGCGCCGATGCCGCTCGTAAAGAAAGTACATCTGTGCTCGGAAGGCGGCGCCGGGTTTTTCGTCGTAAAAGTCGGCGAGGAAGGGATTGTCTCTCGCAATCGAAGACACGCCGCGCGTGCAGCCGCTCGGCCAGGACTCCCGCCAGCGTTGACTTGCCGACGCGGATCGGTCCCTCGACGACGATGTGTCGCGGCGCTTTGAATGCGGGTACTAGTCATGAACGCGCGATTATAACAGAGGCCCCGATTCCGCCAAGCGAAGCCGTGGCGCGCGGACCGGGGCAACGCGCGGTTATGGAAGCCTTCGGAATCGCGCGGTGAAATGCCGGAGGAAAGGCGCCTGATACGTGAGCTGCGAGGCCGCGAATCGCGTCGCGCCGGCGCCACACCTGGAGGATCACCTCCACGGTGTAGTCGATGTGCGATTGCGTATAGACGCGCCGTGGAATCGCCAGGCGCAACAAGATCCATTGGTCCAACGTGCTCGACGCCATTCTCGTCTCGCTTGCCGAACATCAGCGTGCCGATTTCCACGGAGCGAATGCCGCCTTCCAGATACAGCTCGGCGGCCAGCGCCACGCCCGGAAATTGCACCGGCGGAATGTGGGGCAGGAATGCGCGCGCGTCGATGTAAATTGCGTGCCCGCCGGGAGGCTGCACGATCGGCACTCCTTCGGCGGCGATGTGGTTGCCGAGATACGCGGTCGAAACGATCCGGTACTGCAGGTAGTCTTCGTGGAGCGCTTCGTTCAAGCCGACGGCGATCGCTTCCAGATCGCGCCCGGCCAAGCCCTCCGTAGGTGGGAAATCCTTCCGTCAGAATCAGAAGATTCTTTTCAGCTTGCGCCAGTATGTCGTCGTTGGTGCAGAGGAAGCCGCCGATGTTGACGATGGCATCCTTCTTCGCCGACATCGTGCAGCCGTCCGCGTAGGAAAACATTTCCTGCGCGATTTCGCGGGGCGTCTTGTGCGCGTAGCCGGGCTCGCGGAGCTTGATGAAATACGCGTTTTCGGCGAAGCGGCACGCGTCGATATACAAGGGGATCTTGTGGCGCGAGCAAATCTGCTTTCACCGCTCGAATATTCGCCATCGAAACCGGCTGGCCGCCGCCGGAATTGTTGGTCACCGTGATCATGACCAGCGGGACGCGCTTCGCCCCGACTCGCTCGATGAGCTCCTCCAGCCGCGCCGTATCCAGGTTGCCCTTGAAGGGATACTGGCGCGATGGTTCGAGCGCTTCGGGTGTGGGCAGGTCGACCGCTTCCGCGCCGGCAAATTCGCAGTTCGCGCGCGTGGTATCGAAGTGCGTGTTGTTGGGCACCACGTCGCCCTTCCTGCACATCACGCTGAAGAGAATGCGTTCGGCAGCCCGCCCCTGGTGCGTCGGGATCACATGTTTGAATCCCATGATGGCCTGGATGGAATCCTTGAAGCGCTGGAAGCTCGGCGAGCCGGCGTAAGATTCATCGCCACGCATCATCGCGGCCCATTGCTCGGTGGACATCGCGTTGGTGCCGGAGTCGGTGAGCAGATCGATAAGAATGTCGTCGGAAGCGATCAGGAAGAGATTGTAGCCCGCCGCTTCGAGCAATTTTTCGCGCTGCGCCCGCGTCGTCTGCCGGATGGGCTCCACGCTCTTGATGCGGAACGGTTCGATGATTGTTTTGGTCACGGACGCTTTTCTCCCGGCCTACCAGCTTCGCGAGATGGCCGTGACGATGCGGGCGAGGGCATCCACGTCGCGCGTGTCAATGACTTCGGCGGGCGAATGCGAATAGCGCAGCGGCCAACCCAGCGCGATGTCCACCGAGCCATAGCGCGTGAAAGCGTAGCCGTCGTTGCCGCCGCCCGTGACGCCGAATTGCATGGGAATCTTGTTCGCGCCTGCAAGTTGGACGACTTTTGCAACGAGGTCAGGCCGGACGATATTCGAGTTGTCCACCGCGCGGATTACGCATCCTTTGCCAATCGGCGCGTCGGCGAAGCGCTTCGATTCAACCGGCGAATCGGAGCTCACAAAGGTGTCCACAGCGAAGACGTAGTCGGGGACGTGGCCTTCGGCGGCGAGGCGTTTGGCTAGGGCGGCGGCGCCGTTGAGGCCGATCTCCTCGGCAGTGGAGAATACGAAGGTCACGTTGCGGTCCTTCAGCGGGCCGTCAAGCGCCCACGCAGCGGAGATGAGGGCGGTATCACCCACACGGTCGTCGAAGCTGCGGCCGTTGGCGCGAGTGCCTAGAAGCGGGCGATAGGCTTTCGCAATGGTGATCGTGTCGCCGGCCTTAACGCCGAGTCTGGCGACCTCTTCCGGGGTGCGCGCGCCGACATCCACGCGCATAGTGTCTGTGTCACGGCCGCGCGGCCATTCGAATTTCGGCTCATCCCAGCCGTTCGGCAATTCCATGATGGCGTCCAGATCTTCGGTCGCCATGTGGACCAGCGCGGGATGGCCGAGGAAGAAGCTCAAATCGCCTTGGCCGCCGGTGACTTCCAGGCGGCCGTCGTTGGAAATGGATTTCACGACGAAGCCAATTTCGTCCATGTGCGCGACAATCAGAATACTAGGCGTCTTCGCGCCGGCAGGCGCTGTGCCGACGTGCAGGATCAGATTGCCAGCGTCGTCTGTCTCAGTCTCCGCCCATTTCGGCAGAAGATTCTTGATCCAATTGCGAACCGGGTCTTCGTGGTTGCTGATGCCGTAGGCTTCGGTGAGCCGGCGCAGGATTTCGGTGTTTGCGGGCGGATGGGCCACAGGCCCCGAGTCGCTCGGCAAAAGCATGCGTCCCGGCGCTGCAGCGGAAGCCGCGAAGACGCTGCCCTGCACATAAACTTCCAGGAGCCGCTCGAGTCCGCTCAGGTCGCGCGCGGCGATCAATTCCGCGGGGGTGTCCGGCCAAGCCGTGGCGATGCCGATATGCACCCACTTCGCAGGCATGGAGGGCGAATCGAGATAGCTGCGCGGGATGATGCCGGCGGAATAGTCGGTTTCGAGCGATATCTGGTTGGCATCGGCGAGCTGCTTGAGATCCGCGGCGAGGCCTGCGAGCGCGCCATCGGTCTGCTCCTGGCCCACGAGGACGACACCCGCAGCGGGTTCACGGCGAGGCGCGCGCCGCATGCCCTCCACACCTGCCACGGGGCCGCCCGCCAGAAGACGCCCAACGTATACCATCTCATCGAACGAATTCGTAGTCAGCAGGCGCTGGAGCCCGCGCGCGCCAGACCACTGCTGGACGACAAACGCAACCGTGAGCGTGCCTTTGACTTTCGTTGCATCCAGATCGCGCAACAAATCGACCAGAGTTGCCGCGCCAAAACGGTCGCCCACCGACGCGCCGGCATGCATCGCGCCTTCATTAAGATCGAACAGGCGGCGATTGATGGCGATGGGGCTCAGATTATCCACGCCGGCTCGGCGCACTTCGGCGGCCGACATAGCGCCGATATCGACGTACATATTCTCGATGTCGCTCGATTGGGGAGCGTCGGTTCGGCCCGGTTGGAGATGGACGGAGAGGCCGGCGACAACGCCGTCGATCCACTTGCCGGAGGACGTCTCGACCTTCACGGGTTGCGCGGAATACAGCGCATTGTAGATCGGAGGTAAGCCGAATTGCGGCAGGCGCTGCACGCGGAGGTAGCCGTCGCTGGTGATGTCGCTAACGACGAACCCGGGCTCATCGGTGGGCGTGACGATCAGCCGGTGCGGCGAACCCGTGCCGATTGTTACGACGATGTCGCCGAGATTGTCGCGCGTCAGATGAAATGCTTGCAATTCCGTGCGAATTGCTTCACCGAGCTGATTTTCATAGCCGGAAACACCGGGCGTCGCGACGAAGTCCTGCAGGTCCTTCTGTAGGTTCCCTGGAACGGCGGGTGGCGCTTGCGTCTGCGCGACGGCAGGCCGGGAGAAGAGGAAAACAGAAAAGAGAAAATAGAAAATGGCAACGCGGCGTTGAATCATGAGGGCGTCCTCGCTTCAAAAAAGGTATCGCGAATGTGACGCCGCGAATGTATCGCAGCATCGGCGCCACGCGCAAATCGAAATCAGCAGTCAAGCGAACATGGGACGGAAAATGCCGCGCATCTCAGCGGACAAGCACCACCCCAGCCCGGGAAGCGGCGGTGCGGAGAGACTGGTCCAGCGTCGCGAGTGGGAGCCCCTTTCGACGGGCGGTATCGAGATAAGCAGCGTCGTAAGAGGAGAGATGAAACGCACGAGCCATGGAGAGAGCACGCCCGATCGAAAACAATTCCGTCTCGCTTTCAATGCAGTGCGCAACCAGCTGCTCCGTTTGAACCACGCAGAGATCGGAATCTGCAGCGGTCAACATACCTCTACGCTCCGCGACTACAAATCCGTTGGCCATTTCCAGATGCCACAGCGCAGGAACAACCGCGCGCGCGCCTTCGGAAAGATGCTGCTGAATGCGCGAGGCATAAGCGGGAACGGGATCGTCCAGAAACCAGCGGAGCGACACGGACGCATCCAGCACGAACCGTTTCAAACGCGGCCTTCCTCGATCAGTTTCTTCACGGAAACGCCCTTGCGGCGGCGGACGCGCTTGCGAAGCTGGTCAATGTTTGCAAAGACTTCCTCGGCGCTGGTTTCCGGATGCGGCGACACGATGACGGCGGTCAGCTTCCCACGGCGCGTGATGCCGATGCGTTCGCCTTCGCTGGCTCGCTCCACAAGCTCGGAGAGTTTCTGCTTAGCTTCGAACAATCCGACGGTCCGCATGGAGGGTCCTCGTCTCTTACAATCTAGATTGATATTCTAGATGATTTGATTCCTCCCGTCAATCCACTCTCCTTCCCTTCTCAGCGGGGAAGTTATTAGGCGCGGGAGAGTTCCGCGATGAGCGATTCGCGGCGATCGAGCGCCAGTCCGTCAATGCGCTGCAGAACCAGCATATAGCCGGTAATGGCCACGGCGGCGAAAATAAGATAGACAAGCGTGGCAATCCAAATTCTTCCCAGCAGCCGCGCTCCCATATAAGTGAGGACCGCGAGGCCCATCACGGCCGCTTGCACAGCAAGGCTGGCAATTGCGGTGAGGCCCGTGGCGCGCTGCCGGCCGAACGTTCCATAGTCGATTTTCTTCGGCGAGTAGAGCGAGAGCAAATTCCCCACCGCCAGGTTGACCGGAGCGCCATAAAGCATTGCCGCCAGTGTGGCGAACGTGACTCCCAGAGACGGCGGCCGGAACATCAAGCAAACCACCAGCCAGACCGCAAAGGTTTCCATCGCGACGATGGAGGCATGCGCCAGGTTTTTTGCCAGCATGATGTCGCGGAATCGCACCGGCGAGGCGAAAAAAAACTGAATGCCGACCGCGTCGGGGCCCAGGCTGTTGTAAACGAGATTCACCACCAGCAGAAGCGTATACGCAGCCCCAATCGGAAACGCCAGGTCGGGCGCATTCACCAGGAAGTTATCGCCATGGCGCGAACCGGTCGGCGCGAGCCGGAATAACAGGAGAATAACCACCGGCATCACCAGCGTAAACAGCATCGGCCCGCTGCGGGAAAGATAGCGGAACTCCTTCTCAAAGATCGCCGCCACGGCACCCGATGCGCCGGGCAATTCCCATCCTTCGCGAGCCACGGCCTTCGCCTTTGGACCGGCCACGCGCGCCATGCCTTCGCTCAGATTTTCTCCCAGGTATTGCTTGCGCACGCGCAAATGCAGCAGCCAAAGAACAATGGCTCCGTAAGTGCCGAGCAGAGCGAGTGAGCCCAGCGCCTTCGCGGATTCACCCAGGGCGGGGCTCGCAATAGCTGTAGCAGCCAAGCCGGGTGGAAGCAGGCGTTCGAGCGGCAAGGCTTGCCCCAGGAGTCGCGCTGCTGCCGGATGCGCCCGGTTATTGAGCCTGTTTACAATGGTTCCGGTGAATTGAAAGCCGATAATGAGAATGAAAAACAGCACGCTGATGATTTCCCGCGTCCGGCGCTTGGCCAGCCAGCGCTCCACCCAGGCAAAGATCATTCGCGCGAGAAAAATGTTCAGAAGGGCAAAGACGAGCAGCACGAGCCCGGTCCAGAGGAACAGTCCGGGCACGGCGATGCCCGCGCCGATCGTCATGCCCAGCAACCACAGGCAGCCGAGCGCCGTCGCTGGGTCGAGCGAGCCGTAAATCATCTGGATCAGGAAATAGGAGCGGTAACTCACGGGAAAGCGCAGGAGATTCGAGGAGTCCGCCGTCTCCGTGAACGCCGTGGCCATCACGGGAAAAAGCTGCCAGAAGAGAAATACGATCCAAAGGAAGATGGCGAGATACTCGATATGCGCGTGGGAAACGAAATACCACGAGGCTATGGCGAGCCCGGTGCTGCCACCCAGCCCGGCGCCGGCGATCCCCAGCCCCATGAAGATTCGCGAAACCAGTTCCAGCCGGCCGCGAATCGTGCGGAGTGAGTTGACGAAAAGCTGCCAGCGCACCAGCGCAATGGCGGCAATCTGTCCGCGCGTCTGGGGTGAGAGGATCAGGCCAGCCATGAAAGTTCCTGATTCGCCAGCCGCGTGCCGCCGACGATGCGGAGGAAAATCTCCTCGAGCGTCAATTTTTCGCCGGGCCGTGCGGCGGGATCCTCGGAAGGACCGCCGGGTGCGGCTGCTGCAGCCTGCGCTTCCACTCCAGCGCGAAGTTCTTCCAGCGAGCCCTGCGCCACCAGACGTCCGTGGTGAATGATCGCCACGTGACTGCACAGGCGTTCGACGATTTCCAGCACGTGCGAGGTCAAGAAGATCGTCGCGCCGCGCGCGATCATGCGCTGCAGCATGGCCTTGATCGTGCCGGAAGCGATGGCGTCCACGCCTTCGAACGGCTCATCCAAAAACAGAATCTTCGGGCCGTGGATCACGGCCGCCGCCATCGCCAATTTTTTCTGCATGCCGTGCGAATAATCGGTGATTAGGGCCTTCGGCTGGTCCGTAAGCTGCATGAACTCCAGCAGCTCGGCGGTGCGCTTCGCGGCGGTCTGGCGGTCGAGGCCGTACATGCGGCCCGCGAAGTTCAGGAATTCGGAGCCGGTCAATCGCCCGAATAAAGCCATGCCTTCCGGCACCACGCCGATCTGGCGCTTCACCTCCGCGGGATTCTCTACCAGGTCGAGGCCGAGGATCTGCATACGCCCGGCCGTGGGAGCCAGCAGGCCGGTCAGCATCTTGATGGTCGTGGATTTTCCGGCTCCGTTGGGCCCGAGGAAACCGAAAAACTGCCCCGGAGCAACTTGCATGCTGACGTCTTGCACGGCGACGAGCTCGCCAAAGCGCCGCGTCAGGCCGATGGTCGAAATCGCGGGTTCATCCGTAGCGTCCATAAGGATTGCGACTCTAGCATAGTTGCAGAAATTGCGGGAAGCGCATCCCGCAGCGCAGATAAGAACTTCGTTCCATAGTGCGGCTCTGCGCTACTCCTGCGGGTGGGTAATCAATGTGTTCTGGCTCGCGACGCACAGCCAAGTTCCGTTTTCCTTAACCCACGTATCCGTGAATCTTCCCCGGCGCGAAATCGGTTTGCCCTTCAGGATGCCTTTCTCATGATACATCCCCGTCACGACCGCGCTATCGCCGTAGACCCGGACCTTCAAATCTTCGTAGATGAACCGATCCTCCTCCGGACTGGAATTCTTGACGCTCCCCAGGAACTGCGCTCTGTCCATAAACGACCCGTCAATATCGGTGTAGACCAGCGTGCTCGAGAGAAGCTGCTCCAATGCGTGGACGTCCTTATGCTCTTCCGCCAGATTCCAAGCCTTCTCCAGCGACAGAATCAGCGCTCCATCTGAGCTCAAGCCGCTCTGGTCTTGAGCGGACAGCAGGAGAGAAGCGCAGACGAGCACGGCGCAGACAAGCGAAGCGATTTTCATGGAGACCTCCAAAACAGATCAACGGGCCACTGGCTCACGGGTTGCTTTGCTTATCGCATTTTATAGGCAGCGCTTCAAGAGAGATGGACGTGCGTTGTTCGCATCGAACAACGGGCGCTCCTTCGCGCGCCTCTTTGCCGAGTCTGCGCCCGCCTCATCCAACGCATAGTGGCCTCGAAGTGAAGATCTATGAATGAGAATTCTTGATGTGGGAGGCAGGAGGAAAACCCGCTTTGAAGTCTAGGCTAGCGAGCGTCGCCGCGGGCAACAGGGGGCGCCAGATGCTGCGGGAAGGCCGCAAGAACGGCGGGCAATTCCAGGCGAAACGTGCAGCCGCCTTCGGGCCGGTTGAAGCCAAGAATGCGTCCGCCGTGCTCCTGCATGATGCCGTAGCAGATGCTCAGTCCAAGGCCGGTGCCTTTGCCGACCGGCTTCGTGGTGTAGAACGGGTCGAAAACCTTTTCCGGTTCTTTCATGCCGGGACCTGTGTCCGAGAATTCAATGACGACCAATCCTTTTTCGCGGAGCGAGCGAATCAGCAGGACGCCGCCGCCCACTGCCTCCATTGCGTCCACGGCGTTGCTGATCAAGTGGTAGAAGACCTGGAGCAACTGGTTGGGGTCGCCGCGGACGGCCGGAAGAACGCTGTGGCTTTCCATCTCGATGCGGATGTTTTTGCCGCGCAAGTCAAGGTTTCGAAGCTGGACGGCACCCGTAAGAACGGTGTTGAGATCGAGGAGCTGCTTTTCGGCGGGAACCTGGCGGGCGAAGCTGAGCAGGTTCGTCACCAGGTCTTTCGTGCGCCGCGCCTGTTCGCGAATCTTTTCACCCATGCTGTGCGGCCGGGTGTTGGCAAGATTCTCCGCCATCAGCATATCTGCATAGCCGAGAATTGCTGTCAGCGGGTTGTTAATTTCGTGGGCTGCGCCGGCGGCCAGTTGTCCGAGCGAGGCGAGCTTTTCGGATTGCACGAAATGAGTTTGGAGGCGTTTTACGTTTTGCAGCGACTCCCACAGCTCGTGTACCAGTTGCGTCCTCTCTTGATAGACCAGGTGCTGCCGGAAGAATACCAGCGACGTGCTGATGAACAACGTGACGAGCGAAACGGTGAGCCGGAATCGCCGCACCGGAGGGGGCGCATTGCTCGCCAAAGTGGACCACGCGGTGACGATCACGATTGTAAGAACGCACATCATCGCCAGTCGCGCCGGCCATTGAGCGTCCCGCCTCAGGCTCGCGGGAGCCGGTTCCGGATCGGGAGAAAGTTGCCGCGCGAGGATTCCCACGGAACCGAGCCAGACAAAGGTCCCCAGGAATGGCAGGGCGAAAACGCTGCCCGTGTACTCCTGCCCTTTCGAGAGCGCATAATGCGCCGCGAAAAACCCTCCCACGTAGAGCGTCATGGCGCCAAACAAGTTGGCATAGATCACTCGCCATCCGCCGTGAGCCCGAAGGGCCAGAATCGCGAACCCGATGACGACGATCAGATTCTCAGCAACGTAAACCTCCAAGTCGCGGCTCCGGAACATTTGCGCATCCGGCCACGCCGTCTTCCACGGAATCACGGCGAAAAAATAGACGTAAAGCCAGACAATTGCGAGCAGCAAAAAGTCTAGGAAGCCGAAGCGCAAGATTTCGCGCATTTTTCGCGCATGTGGCACGAGCGCCAGCGCGGCCATCAGCGGCACGGTGTGAAGAAAGAAGAGAAGGTCTCCCGGGAACGGGCTGTGCACGTTCCGGTGGAGGCCCAGCTCTTCGTAAGTCCATATGAGCACGCCCGCGAGCCAAAGCGTGCAACCGAGCGCCAGGAGCATCCAAAAGGCGTTGCGGCGGCGGTACGGCGACGCCGCGTTCCAAAGCAGACAGGTGTTGGCAAAAAGCGGAACAAGGCACTCGAGCAGGTCACTCCAGGTCGTCAGGGCGGTGCCGTGCGGAAGCAGCAGCGAGCCCGCTGCGTATCCGCCGACGAAAAATATCCAGGCGCCCAGAATCAGGGCGGAAGACCGAGGGAACTTCATGCAGGAGACACCATAGAAAATCTTACCCTAGCCTGCCGGATTGGGGCGTCGAACTTCAGGAATGCATTCCAATCAAATAACCTGGACGTAGCCGATGAACGCCCCCCCCGAACACCTTCGCAGGGGATCCCAAGAACGGAGGACATCGTAGAAGCCTCGGCGGGAGCCGACGCGTCGCAATTTGGGCTCTTGGTACGCACAGCTGCATCACTTGCGATTGTGACACGCGTCACTGTCACCGGTCTTCTCAAAGGACGACCCTTGAACTGTAAGAACACTTCCAATAGGCCCTGACATGGATACGGTTCCCACCGTGTGTCCCTCGTGCGCCTGCGGTTGCGGGCTCTACTTACTAGCGAATAAAGGACAACTGGTTGGTGTGGCACCGAGCGAGAGCCATCCGGTCTCCACGGGAAAACTATGCTCCAGGGGCTGGGCCGCCCACGAGGCAGCCTTGTGGGGCAACCGGCTGAGACATCCGCTGGCTGGCCGGAGGGGGAGCCTTAAACCCGTTTCGTGGACTGAGGCGCTCGATCAAGTGACCGGACGCATGAAGGCGTTGATCGCCGCAGGCAAATCCGTGGGAGTGCTGGGGTCTCCGAGGGCCACCAACGAAGAAAACTACCTCCTCGCCAAATTGGCCCGGGCGGGTCTCCAAACTAATAACGTGGACTTCTGCTTCCATTCCATCTGCCGCCCGGTACTTGCAGGCTTCGAGGAGGTCACCGGGAGACTTATCTCCTCCGTTACTCTGCGTGACATCGAATCAAGCGAGACCATTCTGCTGATTGAAGGCGACCTGGCGAAGACCCACCCGCGGGCCGCTTCTGCTGTAATCCGGGCACTGGAAAGACGGGCCCGCCTGATCACCATTGGCTGCACACGAACGCAAATGGCGCGACTGTCGTCTCTCCACCTGCAAGCTAACCCTGGAGGCGAAGGCGAAGTGATCAATGGCCTCCTGGCTGCCATCCTTCAACTCGGACTGGAGGACCGGAAATCGCAAGCGGTGCGTTTGGAGGGATACGACGCTCTGCGGAAAACCCTGGCGGGCGTCAAGGTGAAAGAAGAGATGCTCGAGGCAGCGAAGTGGATATGGCGTGCCCGGCAGGCCACCTTCTTAATGCCGCCGACGAGCGGGCAGGGCGACCAGCCGCGAAAAGATGCCGCTGCTTTTGCCACTGTGCCTGCCGTTACGGGACATCTGGACCGGCCAGGTTCCGGACTGTTGCCGCTTCTCGCCAGGAGCAACGTGCGAGGGGCCTGCGAGATGGGTGTGGCGCCGGATCGCCTCCCCGGTTACGAACTGCTCGGCGACGGTCGTACTCGGCAGCGATTGCAAGACCTTTGGGGGAGAGAGTTGCCCGCGGCCCGCGGAATGGACGCAGAAGGTTTGTTGAGGTCAGTGAGCGGACTGATCGTCCTGGCCGATGACCCGCCCTCCGTCCTCCCGACCGGACAGAGCGCAATGGCTGTCATGAAGAACATCGAGTTTCTGGTGGTGTTGGACGCTTTTGCTACTCCAACCACAGACATCGCACACGTCGTGCTACCGATCGCCAGCTTTGCTGAGACGGAGGGAAGCCTCACCAGCATGGAGGGGAGAGTGCAGCAACTGCGCGTCGCAACCGATCCGCCGGGGGAAGCGAAGGCTGGGTGGCAGGTGCTTGCTGAGCTTTGCGCGAGGTTCGGCGTGGGTGTTTCGTACAGCTCGGCTGCTGACGTCCTGGGTGAGATCGCTCGGGCGGCGCCGCGATATGCCGGGGTGGAGCAGCGTGCGCAAGATCGAGCGTGGGGCGGGACGTTTGTTGAGGAGCAAATCAGCGCGAAGCGCGTGCTGCGTGCGACAGAAGTGGCGGCGATGACGTCGGCGGAGCGCCCGCACGTGCTCGCGAGGGAGGACGTATTTGATTGGGGCCGCGACCCCCTGTTTTGGTTCTCCCCGACTTTGAGTCGCGATGATCGGTCGCAGCGAAAGCTCTTTCCCAATGGTCTCGTTGACGTAAGTCAGCAGGATGCGGATGGGTTGGGCCTTCGCGCGGGACGGCAAATCCGGTTGATCTCAGCACATGGAGACGCTTTGATTCCCGTACGGGTAAGGATGGACCTCATGCCCGGTGTGCTGCTTGTTCCTTACGCGTTCCGCGATCAAGTCGCCAACGTGCTGGGTACAGACAGTGCAACGGCCGTAAAGGTCGAGCAGGCGTGAGATGCAGCACATTGTTCTGACGATACAGAAGCAGGACATAACGACGTGGCTGGAGAAACTTATTTGCGTTGGGGAAGTCATCGCTCCAATCCGTGGCCCTTGCGGTGATGTCGTTTTCTCGACCATTCGTTCTCCATCGGACGTGCTATGGGACTTCGAGAACCCGCTTAATCCCCCCAAGCAATTCGTGCTGCCGCAAACTGACCCTTTGATCAAGATCCGGCGCGAAGGTCAGCATCATGAAGTTGAGCCGGTCTACGATGATCCCCGCCGCTTCCTTTTCAACGTCCGCAGTTGCGACGTCAAAGGAATCGCGTTCCTGACTCGAATGCACGAAGCGGAACCGGCCGATGCCTCGTACCTGCGCCGTTCGAACCAACTCACAATCATCAGCCTGGCATGCAACACGCCGTGCCCGCTGGGCTTTTGTGTCTGCAGTGACGCCGGGCCATTCCTGAGCGATGGGTACGATATTCAGCTGACGGATTTGGGCGGGAGCTACCTTGCAGAGGTCGGTAGCGAGAAGGGAAAGGCCGCGGTCTCGGAGTTACCGGGACCATTTCGGACTGCCACGGAAACAGAAGCAGGCCAACGCGATGGACTCGAGGCCCAGGCAAGAAAACATTTTGGGCGGGAGACCTGCCATTTTGCATCGGCCATGAGGCGTATTTCGACCGGGCGTGTCCCGGACGCTTTGTGGGACAAAATGAGCGATTGGTGCCTGGAGTGCGGCGGTTGTACACACATTTGTCCCACCTGCTACTGCTTCAGCGTAAAGGATCTCGGTTGCGATGGGGGCTGGACGCGCTGCCGCATGTGGGACTCCTGCCAGTACGAGGCCTTCACGCTCGAAGCGTCGGGACATAATCCGCGCGAGCAGCAAAGGGACCGAATGAAGCGCCGCTTCCTTCATAAGGTCAGTGCACAGTATTACCTGCGCGACGGCACAGTGGGTTGTGTTGGCTGTGGCCGGTGCATCAAGGTTTGTCTGGGTACCACGCACATGCCCGCGGTTGTGGCTGCAATCAGGGAGGGGAAATGGCATGAATGACGTATTCCTTCCCGACATCGCTCGACTCGTCGACGTCCGGGATGAGACGCCCGACACCAAGACATTTAAGTTTCGTCTTCGTGACTTGAACGGGGGACGGCATCTCCAATTTACCCCGGGACAGTTTCTGGAGTTGTCAGTCTTTGGTTACGGTGAGGCTCCGTTTTGTATCGCCTCCAGTCCAACCCGGCCGGACACACTGGAAATGACCGTCAGGCGCACGGGGCAGTTGACGGATGCTTTACACAAGCTCGGACATAACGACGAGGTGGGGATCCGGGGTCCATTCGGCAACGGTTTCGACTTGGAAGCTGCGCGCGGCAAGGACCTGCTATTTGTGGCCGGGGGAATCGGGCTGCCACCGTTGCGAAGCTTGATCTGGAACGTCCTCGATGAGCGCGACCAATTCGGCAAAGTGACCGTGCTTTACGGCGCTCGGACGCCGCGCGACCTGGTCTACAAGGATGAACTACGGGAGTGGGCGGAACGTTCAGACTTGAGGGTCCTCGTGACAGTGGATGCGGCAAAGCCGGGCTGGTCGGGTTCGGTGGGTGTGGTCCCGGTGTTATTCGAAAAGATCAAGCTTTATCCGGAATCGACGCTGGCATATGTGTGTGGGCCGCCGGTGATGATCCGGTTCGTTGTTCGGGATCTCCTCACGCGCGGCTTTCGAGAAGAGGCCGTTATTTCCACCTTGGAGCGCATGATGCAGTGCGGCATCGGGAAGTGCAATCACTGCGCCATCGGGCATCGCTATGTATGCCGCGACGGCCCGGTCTTCAACTTCCGCCAGATCCGCGAGTTGGTTGAGTAGAGAGATTCCTATGCACACAAACGTGCCACCGGCACTCACGTTCACAGGATGGGGTGACCTGAACCCGTACGACGTGCTTGCCGCGCGGATTCAAGGCGGCGTGGTCGTGATGGGCATTGGCAATCCCTCCCGAGGCGACGACGCAGCCGGCAGCCTTGTGGCGCGCCAGATCAGCGATCTACCCGGTGTGCGCGTGATCGACGCTCAAGACGTTCCCGAGCACTACTTATGCCAAGCAGTGGATCTGCGGCCCGACACTGTGGTGCTGATCGATTCTGTTGATTTGGGCGCCGCACCCGGTTCCGTCGCTGTCTTAGATGAAGATCAAGTTGCGGGATACTGGCCGAGCACGCACCGCATGCCGATCAGCTTGTTGATGAACTATCTCTCGCAGGAGGCGCATGCCCGCGTATTCCTGATTGCGATTCAGCCGCGTCAAACGGATTTCCTGCAACCTGTGAGCGAAGACGTGCAAGCAAGCGTCGCCAGCCTTGCCGTCTTGTTGAATCGTGTGCTCGCAGCGCCGCGGAGGTCCGCTGATGCCGCTGACGGCAGCTCGCTCGAGAAGGTGTCCGCTTGATTCTCTCCGTTGCCATCGCGATGCTGATCCTGCCCGCTGTCGGAGCGCTTCTTTGCGTGTTCCTGAAGAGAGGTGTTCGCTTCACCGCGACGCTGATTTCTGCAGTGGCAGCTGCCCTTGCAATTTGGGTCACAGCCTCCACCTACGGTGCCGGGTACACACGAATGCTGGAATCGCTGCCCTGGCTGCGAGGCATCGTCGATGCGCCCGTTCTAGGGATCTTGATCGATCCCTTGTCGTCCTTGATGCTGTTGGTCGCAGTGCCGATCGGCATGCTCACGGTGCTCTTTTCGACCTCGTACCTCAGCAACGAGAACCGCGAGCACCCCGTGAGCCGTGAGCACTACGGCCGGTACTACTTCTGGCTCCTTCTGTTCATTGCCAGCATGGTAGGGGTGGCCATTTCTCCCAATTTCCTTCAGCTCTTTTTCTTCTGGGAGCTGACGACTCTGTGTTCGTGGGCGCTCATTTCTTTCCGTCAGAACGAGCGCAGCTTGCGGGCCGGATTCAAGGCCATCTTGATGACCCATATCGGCGGCGCCTTTTTCTTGGGAGCGATCCTAATTCTCTTCGCGCGCACGAACTCTTTCGAGTTTTCGGCGCTCAGCAAGCTGCCCAGTGGGCTGAGGTCATGGGTCCTGCTCTTTCTCATGATTGCCGCTTGGGCGAAAGCGGCGCAGGTCCCCTTCCACACCTGGCTGCCGGATGCCATGGAAGCTCCGACTCCGATCAGCGCCTACCTTCACGCTGCCGCGATGGTCAAAGCCGGCGTCTACCTGATGGCCAGAACGGTGAACAGCGGCTGGGAAATTCCCTTCAAGCTCTCCATTCTGATGGCGGTGATGGCGTTGCTCACGATCGTCGTCGCGCTCTCCTACTACTTCGTGCAGGATGATCTGAAACGATTGCTGGCCTATTCGACCATCGCTCATCTGGGCTACATCTTTCTCGGCATCGCGATAGGAGGGCTGGGATCCGCGCTGGGCTTCCAGGGCGCCGTCCTGCACATCATCTGCCACGGCTACAGCAAGGCGACGCTGTTCTTCTGCGCCGGCACCATCGCTTATGCCACTGGGACTCGCAGCATCTCGGCCTTGCACGGGCTGGCGAGAAGCATGCCCCTCGCCGCCACGGCGTTTTTCGTTGGACTTCTGAGTGTCACCGGCGTGCCGCCGCTGGCATGTTTCTGGAGCAAATTCATGATCCTCTCGGGCGCCATGCGTCTGCAAGGTCCCTTCGGAATGATCATCGTCGCCTTCGTGCTGTGCGAAACGCTGGTCTCCTTCGGGTGGATGCTTTACATCGCGCAAAAAATATTTCTGGGTGCTCCGATGCCGGTGGCGCAAGTCAGCGACGATCCACCGTGGCAGATGAACGCCACCTTGATCGCGCTGATGATCGGCTGCGTGGTGGCCCCGATCGTGGGCATGCCATTAGTGCAGTTGTTGGGGAAATAACATGACGGATGCAGTTCGCCAAATCGAAATCAGCATGGTGATCCTGGTAGTGGGATCGCTGATTAGCTTGCTCCTGGCGCGCCACCGGAAGCTGTGCGGCTGGGTGAGTTTCGGCATCATCGCCGCATCCACAGTGAGTATCGGGCTGGCAGTGGCCGGAGCTATGTCTGGAACTTCGCCCGAACGCACACTCCTCTCGCTGCCGCAACTGGGCGCGCGTCTGGTTCTGCGGGTCGACCCCTTGAGCGCGATCTTTCTGGCCATCGTTGCCGTGATTGCGCTGCTGAGCGCGCTGTACTCCGTCCGGTACATGGAGCACTACCAGCGCGACGGGGTTGCGAAATTCTTCCCGGTCTTTCTCCTCTGTGTGGCCAGCATGATCGGGGTGCTCGTGGCGGCGGATTTCTTCTTCTTCCTCATCTTCTGGGAGTCCATGACGCTGACGTCGTATTTCCTGGTGACATTTGAGAGCGAAAACCTGGCGAGCCAGCGGGCGGGCCTGAAGTATTTCATCATCACCCATGGCGCAACGCTGTGCATGGTGGCAGCGGCACTCTTGCTCTGGAGGACGTCCGGGTCGTTTCGTTTCGATGCAATCCGGCAGACTCTGTCCTCATTGCTAATCACCCGGCCGTTCCTGGCTCACTCCGTCATTTTCCTCTTCTTCATGGGGTTTGCGACCAAAGCCGGAATCCTCCCCATGGGTGATTGGCTTCCGGATGCGCACCCAGTTGCGCCCTCCGGAATGAGCGCCACCCTCTCGGGCGCCTTGGTCAAACTTGGAATCTACGGGCTCGTGCGCCTCTTCTGCACTTTTCTGGCGGCGTCGCCCGCTCTGCGGATTTGGGGAGTGGTCCTGGCCCTGGTGGGCACGGCGTCGCTCTTCGTTGGAAATCTGACCGCCATGCAGCAGACCGACACGAAGCGCCTGATGGCCTTCTCGACGATCGGACAAATTGGCTACATCTGCCTCGGGCTCGGGGTGGGTGTCTTCTGCCTGGAGGGTTACCCCACATTGGCCACCATTGCGTTGGCGGGTGCGATTCTCCACGTGATCAACCACGCTTGCTTCAAGTCGTGCTTGTTCCTCGGAGCCGGATCCGTGCTTTACCGCACGGGCCAGCGCGACATGAACCAACTCGGCGGCCTGGCGGGTTCGATGCCCTACACCGCCGGCACCACGGCCATAGCTTCACTCAGCATCGCGGGCGTGCCGCCATTGAATGGTTTTGCGAGCAAATGGCTCATCATCGCGGCGTGCTTGTTGGCAGGGATGCGCTTTCCGCTTTTCCTGGTGCTAGGTCTCTTCGCAC
Source organism: uncultured Acidobacteriota bacterium (assembly GCA_963788255.1). Classification (GTDB taxonomy): domain Bacteria; phylum Acidobacteriota; class Terriglobia; order Acidiferrales; family UBA7541; genus Palsa-295. Next base: position 254,790 of record CAWBGC010000018.1, on the reverse strand, counting down.
TCTTCATATCGCTGGCCACGCTTGCGACGTACTTAAAGGTGCTCGGTTCCGTTTTCCTTGGCCAGCCGGATACGAGCCGCCGCGTGACGGAAGCGCCGACATCCATGATCCTACCCCAGGGCGTGCTCGCAGCCCTCTGCGTGCTGCTGGGCATCTTTCCCCAGTTCGTGTTGCGGCCCATCGGGATTGCCATCCGGAGTCTTACGGGACTCCCAGCCTCGGGCGTGGATGCAAGCCGGACATGGGGCGGCCTGTTTCTCACCGATGGATCGCCAGTCGGATTCTGGTCTCCTCTCGCCATCCTGGCTGCCTTGGTTGTCCTAGCGTTGATTGCTTATGGCATCCAGCGCGCCGCTGCGGCCCCAGTGAGGTCCGTGCCGGTCTGGTATTGTGGAGAAGAGCAGTCTTCCGATCTGGTCCGCTATCCGGCCAGCAGCTTTTACCTGCCCTTCAATCACGCGTTCCAGGGAATCTACCCTACGGGAAGATTGCACGCGCCGAAATTCCCCGCGTCCGTTCGCCGTGCGCTCGATTTTGATCGCTGGCTGTATATGCCGACAGCAAAGGCCGTTGACACAGCCGCGGATCGCGTAAGCCGAACGCAGGTCGGAATCCCACAAATCTACCTTCTGTGGATCGTGATAGGCGCGGTGATTGTGACGTGCATCATGCTGTGGGTGAAGGGCTGAGGAGGTCGCCTTGAAAATCATAGATCAGCCGGCCATGACGCGGGTTCAGGAAGCGATCGCCGCGCGCTGCAACGGCGCTCTCCTTTCGGCCGCTCAACTTCACACCGATACCCTCCAATTCGTGGTCGACAAGAAGGCCATGCCGGCGGTTGTCGAGGGACTGATCAAGGATCTGCAAGCCCGCTTTCTGGTCTCGGTGGGGACGGATCGAAGACCCCTCACCGGCGACTTTGGAATTTCGCATCTCTTTTCGCTCGACCGCGATCATCTTTTTGTCTTGCTCGAATCGGCCGTTGCCGAAGACGACCCACGAATTGAATCCATCACCCAGATTGTCCCAGGCGCAAATTGGGCGGAGCGGGAATTCCGGGATGCCGTTGGTGTGCATCCCGAAGGGCATCCGGATCCCCGCCGCCTGCTGCTGGCAGACGACTGGCCGGAAGGCACCTATCCTCTCCGACGGGATGTTCCTTACAACTACTCGCCTCCGCCCGCCGCGAATGTGCGCCCTCAACTTCGCGAGCCTCCGCCCGGCGCCAGCGTGATACCCATCGGGCCTTTTTACCCCGTACTGGAGGAACCCACGCACTGGCGGTTGTTTGTCGAGGGCGAGACGATCGTGGGATGCGATACCCGCAGTTTTTACAATCACCGGGGAATTGAAAAACTCGGCGACAGCGTTTTGACCTACAACGAGATTCCGCATCTGGCCGAGAGAATCTGCGGGATCTGCGGGTTCATTCATTCCACATGCTATTGCCAGGCGGTGGAGAAGGCTGCGGGCATCGAGGCTCCTGTCAGGGCCAGGTACATCCGCACAATGATGCTGGAGCTGGAACGCATCCATTCCCATCTGCTCTGGCTGGGCATTGCCGGGCACATCCTCGGCTTCGATACCGTGCTCATGCAGACTTGGCGGATCCGCGAGCCGGTGATGTGGATTTGCGAGGAGATCTCGGGAAACCGCAAAACATACGGAATGAATACCGTCGGCGGCCTCCGGCGCGATTTCCCCGATCATCTCAAGCCTAAGCTCATGGAGATCTTGGCGCAGATAGAGAAGGAGTCCATCGCTGTTCGCGATGCGGTCGTGGGAGACACCACGTTGCTTGCCAGAACCAAGGGCGTGGGAGTCTTGACGAACGAATGGGCGAAGCAGATCTGCGCCGTAGGCCCGCCGGCGCGAGCTTCAGGCGTGGCCATCGATGCGCGCCTCGATCATCCCTACGCGGCCTATGGTGAATTGCCTCCTCGGATTGCCACACAGAATGCGGGTGATACCTGGGCGCGCGTGCTGGTGCGGTTGGACGAGCTGTTTGAATCTATTCGGCTGGTGCGCGAGGTTTTGTTGGCACTGCCGGAGGGTCCGATCTGCGCGGAGGTGAAGGAGGAAATCCCGCCTGGGAGAATCGGAGTGTCGGTGGTGGAGGCGCCGCGGGGCGAAGCCGTCCACTTCGTGATGACGGGTGGTGAAAACCGGCCATATCGCTGGAGAGTGCGGGCCCCAACTTATCCCAATCTGCAGGCTCTCCCGGCCATGATCCAGAATCAAAACATCGCGGACGTCCCGATTACCCTCGGCAGCCTGGACCCCTGCTTCTCCTGTACCGAGCGTCTCGAGACCGTCGATCGCAACACCCAGCAAGTCAGGATCTATTCCCGCGCTGAGCTGCTTGAGCTCTCCAGAGGGAAGACTTCCGTTGGAGGTACGCGATGACGCTTTGGCTTATGAAGACTATTGCGCTCTGCCTGCTCGACGTGGCGCTGGTCCTGTTTTTGGCGCCGCTCTGCGAGGGCATCATGCGCAAACTCCGAGCCGCCATCCACTCTCGAAAGGGGCCTCCGATCTCGCAACCCTATTGGGATCTCTTGAAATTACTCGGCAAGGAGGACCTACGCACCACGGGCGGAGTTTTCTATGCCACCTTGCCGGCGCTCACACTGGCCTCCGTGCTCCTTTTGGCGACTCTGATCCCCATGGGCGCAACGGCGCCGCTGGCCTTCGCCGGCGACATGATCGTAGTGCTCTACATCGCAGCCATGAGTGGCGTGCTGATCATGGTGGCAGGCTATTCGAGCGCCAGCCCCTATGCTTCGGTGGGGAGTTCTCGCGAAATGATGATGCTCTTGTCTGTCGAGCCCATCCTGGCTGTTGCGCTTTCGGTGGGCGCATTCAAAGCAGGCACCCTGGCGCTGGGCGGCATTGTCGATTGGCAGGTTCACAACGGACCTAGCATCAGCATGGCGATAGGTGGCGTGGCGTTCTTCCTTGCCCTCCAGGCGGTGGCCGGCAAACTACCGTTCGACATTTCTGAGGCTAACCAGGAAATCATGGGCGGCCCGCTGGTAGAGCAGAGTGGTCCGCGGCTCGCGCTTTTCCGCTGGGCCATGTGGACCAAGCAGCTTGTGTTCGCCATTTTACTTGTCGAGGTCTTCTGCCCTTGGCCCCACATCGGGATTTACTTCCTTGATCTCGTCGTGACGGCGTTGAAGGTGCTCGTCGTGCTAGTGCTGGTCCAAGTTGTGGATGTCGTCAATCCGCGGCTCCGGATCGATCAGGCCATGGGTTATTACATGCGGGTCGCGATTTCGTCCCTGGCAGCTCTGGCATTTGCCGTGATTGGAAAATAGCAGGAGGTCAACGTGTTCCTGAGCAAGCTGCGAGAAGCGCTGATCTGCTTGAAGGCTGGACGTGTAACCCTCGGATACCCTTTTACGCCGCACGATCCAAAACCTGGGTTCCGGGGAAAGATCACGGTGGATGCCGATCTCTGCTTCGGATGCGGCGGATGTGCCAACGTCTGCCCGGCCGCTGTGATTGTGGTCTGGGACAAAGAACAGCTCATGAGAACGCTCGAGTTCTACTGGAGCCGGTGCACCTATTGTGGGAGGTGCGAAGAAGTCTGCCCCGAAGACGCGATCCACTTGAGCCAGCAATTCGAAACCGCCACGGACGCTCCCCAGGACATGTACATGCGGCTGGACGTTTTCATGGGGCCCTGCCAAAGGTGCGGCCGGTGTTTTCCGCCTCCCACGGCGCTTGACCGCATGAGCAAGACTGGTTTCAGGAATGGCCTCATGGGAGGACGTAATGCGGATGGAGCGGAGAGACAGACTCAACCGAAGTTTACCGGCTCCTGAGGCGCTGCCGACGATGCTCGCTATTGGAGAGGCTAAGGTTTCGCCATGAACCCGGAAGTGGTCCACGCCAGTTTGATCGAGACGCTGAGCCTGACAATGGTGATCACATCGGTGGCGGCCGTCGAGATCCGGCGGCTTCGGTTTTCGGCCATCGCCTACCTTTGCCAAGCGCTGTTGATGGTTGGTCTGCTCCTGAGCTTTGCTCAGGTCAACCACACCTTGTATTGGTGGGCTGCCACTGCCCTGGTGACGAAGGTAATCCTCACACCGTGGTTCCTGCTGCGAGCGCTCCGCGGCGCGGACGATCGCGAGCTGAAACCGGTGATTGGATTTGGCCCTTCGGCCATCATCACCGCTCTGTTGATGGTGGGGTTCTTCCGTCTCACGCACGGCCGCATCGCGCTTCTGGCGCCCAGCGAATTGGCTCATCTCGAGGTATTCCGAACGAATCTAGCCGTAGCCTCCACGGTTTTTGCTCTGGGCTTGTATTCGGTGCTGACGCGCCGGGATGCGATCAAGACTGTGATTGGGCTCTGCCTGCTCGAAAACGGCGTCCATCTGAGTCTGGTTAGCCTCGCTCCAGGATTACCAGAGACCGCGCTCTTCGGCATGGCTTCCGAAGTTGTGGTCACGGTATTCCTTCTGCTCTACGTGATCGGAGGAGTCAGGAAGGAGTTCGGGTCCACGGATACTTTTAGGCTGAGAGAACTAAGGTGGTAGACATGTTTGAAAAGTTTAGAGAGAGGACGTCCGGATGTCGGGAGCAACGCTAACAGAATCCTCCGTCCTACCGGCGCTTGTGTTTCTCCTGCCGGTTTTGGGAGGCGCCATCGTGTTCGCGGCAACGCGAGCCGGCCGAGCCTTCCAACAATGGGTTTCGGTTGTGACCGCGGCTGTGGTCACCGGGTTGGGCGCGTGGATGGCCTACCGCGTCGTGAAGGGGACGGTGCTGACCGCTTGGAACAACGAGCTGCGTGTGGACGGCTTGAGCGCCTTGATGGTGCTGATCATTGGGGGCATCGGGCTGCTCGCTTCGGTCTACTCGATGCGATACCTCGAGGAACGCACTGCCGAGGAAGCGGCGCCGCGCCGCGTGCGCACCTTCTACGGCCTTCTCTTGTGGTTTCTGGGAACCATGCTGTGGGGATGCGTCACGAACAATGTGATCATGCTCTACGTCGCCATCGAGGCCACGACGCTCTCTTCAGGCCTGTTGGTGGCCTTCTATTGGGACCGGCGCGCGCTCGAGGCAGGTTACAAGTACCTGATGCTGCTCACCATCGGGATCACCTTCGCTTTGTTTGGCTGCGTCCTGCTCTACGCCAGTGCGGCCGCCACGGGAAAACTTCCAGGAGCGAGCGCCCTGCTGATCAGCGACATCCGAACTGTGGTGCCGTTCATACCGGGCGGCACGGCCTCGATTGCTGTCGCGTTTCTGGTCATCGGATTCGGGACCAAAGCCGGGATTGCCCCCTTCCATCCCTGGCTCCCCGATGCGCACGCAGAGGCGCCGACGCCGATCAGCGTGCTCCTTTCAGGGGTGATGATCAAAATGGCGCTGTATGCCCTCGCCCGAACGGTGAGCATCTTCTACCCGGCATTGCCTCAGGTTACGGTCTTCCTGGTGGCGCTGGGGACTTTCACCATGCTACTCGGCATCATTTTGGCGTTGGCTCAGAATGACCTCAAGCGGCTGTTGGCTTATTCCTCCGTAAGCCAGATGGGCTATGTGCTGGTGGGAATCGGGCTTGGAACCTACCTGGGATGCTATGGCGGCCTGTTTCATCTGCTCAACCACGCGCTCTATAAATCGTTGTTGTTCATGTGCGTTGGCGCGGTGCTCTACGCCACCGGGATCCGGCGAATCAGCGAACTCGGCGGACTCAGAAAGCAGATGCCGATCACCAGCGCGTGTTTTTTCGTCGGAGCACTGGCCATTGCCGGTTTTCCGCCGCTGAATGGATTCTGGAGTAAGCTCACGGTCTATCTGGCTCTCGCACGCGCCGGGCTGTGGTGGGCGGCAGTCATTGCCATCCTGGTGAGTATTCTCACGATGGTGGTGATGGTGCGCGCAGCGTACCGGGTCTTTTGGGGCGAGAGTCCTGCGGGCGGCGCAGACGCGCTCAGTGTGCGGGAGGTGCCAGCGCGCATGTGGGCCCCCATGGCGGTTCTTGCGGCGCTGTGCGGACTGCTGGGAGTCTACCCCCAGCTTCCGTATCCGCTGCTGGACCGTGCGGCGAAGGTCTTGGCAACATTAGGAAGGTGATTCGAATGCGTCTGACTGTTGATCGGCGGTCCATGTTGGATGTCGTAAGGTGAGGTGCCGGCATGTTCAAACAGCTCTGCAAGAAGGCGTTTGGCAAAGCGCTTTGGGTGTACCACGCCAATACGGGAGCCTGCAACGGATGCGACATCGAAGTCATCAACGTTCTCACGCCTTACTATGATGCCGAGCGTTTCGGCATCAAGCTCGTGGGATCTCCGCGTCATGCCGATGTGCTGTTGATCTGCGGTCCGGTCACCCGCCAAGTTGCGCCCGCGCTGAAGAGATTGGTGGATGCCGTGCCAAATCCGAAACTTGTCTTCGCCATCGGTTCCTGTGCGACAGGCGGCGGTTGCTGGTTTGACAGCTACAACGTGATGGGTGGCGCCGACAAGGTGATTCCCGTTGATTTCTATATCCCGGGTTGTCCTCCCCGGCCGGAAGCCATCCTCTATGGCGTGGCTATGGCGTTGGGGCTGGTCCCGAAGAAGGTTGCGGCGGAGAAGCTCAATCAGGAGACGCTGGATGACTTGGCACATGGCAAGTCCATCGTGGCAGCGAAGGGACCCCCTGTCTGACCCGGCTTGATAGCGATACTGACTGCAGGATCTGCGTCAACTCATCCCTGCCCTCTAATCAGAGGGCATCTTGCTCTCCACGGAAGCGGATTCGGGTGACGTGCGTCACACGCGGCTGTGCGTCCCATCCTCGCCTTTCGAGACGTATGGCGCCAGTGTGTAAAGTGGAGGTGCGTACATGGTGAGCAACAAAGTGGCGGATTTGGCAGGGCCCGGAATCGGGAACTACGAAGACATTGAGAAGGTCCTGCCGAACGATTACAGCAGTGTTCTGACGCGGCGTGAGACACAAAAGGCGATTTTTGCCGTCAAGCGATTCATCGAGGATAACCTCTGCAAAGAGTTGAACCTCATGATGGTGACGGTGCCGCTCATAGTGGACGTGGACAGCGGCGTGAATGACATGCTGGATCGTGACGGGTCGCGGACACCGATTCAGTTTCACATCTCCAACGACCGGGACAAGCATCCGCTGGATGCCCAGATCGTGCAGGCGGCCACGAAGTGGAAGAGGATGGCGCTGAAGGAATTCGGGATGCGGACGGGCGAAGGATTGTGCACGGACATGCGCGCCGTCCGGAAGGATTACTTCCTGGACCACGACCACAGCGCGTACGTGGATCAGTGGGACTGGGAACGCGCGATGGCGCCGGAGCAGCGGAACCTGGATTTTCTGCGCGAAATCGTGGGAAAAATCGGGAAGGTGCTAGTGGACGCAGAGCTCTACGCGCAGGAACTGTTCCCGGAACTTCGCTCGAAGAAGGACCCGAACTTGCCGCAGAAGCTCACGTTTCTCCATGCGGAAGAACTTCTGAAAATGTATCCGAACCTGCCGAGGAAGCAACGGGAGACGGCGATTCTGCAAGAGTGCCCGGCGCTCTTCATCGTGGGAATCGGATACCCGCTGGAGGATGGGTATCCTCACGAGATGCGGGCCGCGGATTACGACGACTGGGTGACGGAGACAAGAACTGCCGACGGCAAGATCCACCACGGATTGAACGGCGACATTCTGGTCTGGAATCACGTGACGAAGCGGCGCCACGAGCTGAGCTCCATGGGAATCCGCGTGAACACGGAGACGCTTCGCAAACAACTCGAGCTCTCCGGACAGTTGGGATTCCTCAAGTTCCCGTATCACCAGGCCATCCTGAAGAATGAAATTCCTCTGAGCGTTGGAGGGGGAATCGGGCAGTCCCGGACGCTGATGCTTCTGCTTAGGAAGGCACATCTGGGCGAGGTGACCGTGAGCGTCTGGCCGAAGATTCTGAAGGAGATTTGCGAGAAGAAGAATATTCACGTCCTCGACTGAAGATAGTGAACGTGTAAGGCGCGGGCAGCCGGGAGGGTGTGTCGTAAAGGACCCGGCTGCCCGCTGCATTTTGCAGCGCCTGGTGCTGAGTGCTTTTTCTCGGTGATTCCGTGACGTGTTGACCGCAGATTAAGTTCTGCCGGGGATTGAGTCTGTAGCAGGTTGGGGAGCCGATTCATTTCACCCGGTTCTAAAGTCTGCGGTCGGGCCACACAGCCATTTGTGATGCGCATCACCGCAGCGCACCGGCGGAGTGATATAAGAAAACACTAGTCCCAAGAAGGGGGGGCTTGCGAGAGCCTCGACGAGTCACGAGTATGAAAGAGCCGGTTCTTAGCAATTCCATGTCCGCGGCTGACGCCGCATTTCTTTATCTCGAACGCAAGGAGATCCCCCTGCACATCGCGAGCGTCGCCATCTTCGAGAGCGCCATACCATTTAAGGAATTCGTTGGCATCGTACGCTCCAAATTGCATCTGGTGCCACGCTACCGGCAGATCGCGGTGGCCTCGCCATCCGGCCTCGACTACCCCACATGGCAGGACTATCCAAACTTCGATATTCACCAGCATATTTTCCGCGTAAGCCTCGAGCCTCCGGGCGGAGAGGCTGAGCTGGAGGCGCTGGCGGGCCGCATTCTCAGCGGATTGCTGGACCGAAACAAGCCGCTCTGGGACATGCATATCGTGGATGGTCTGGAAGGGGGGAGAGGGGCCATCATTTGGAGGATTCATCACGCACTCGCGGACGGAGTATCGGGCACGGAACTCATGAAGGTGATATTGGATGCGACGCCGGAGGGCTCCCGAGCCATGCACAGAGAACGCATTCGCCGGGCGCACCCCAAAAAGGCAGTAGGTTTGCTGGGGGATGAATTCACAAATACCGTGCAGAACACGCTGGGCGGTTTGATTGCATTCGAGCAAGGACTGCTGGAATTTGCAGATGCCCTGCTCAACGACAAGAAGCGGAGTGACCTTCAGGGAGTTCTCAAACTATTGCCGGAACTCGCGGCCTCCGTGGAAAGGCTTCCCTTCAACAAACCATGCGGCGGCGACCGAAAGTTTTGCTGGACGGAGCTCGATCTGGCGGAAGTGCAAGCCGTTCGAGAGGCTGTGGGAGGCACGGTCAACGACGTCGTTTTGGCCGTGCTGACGAGGGCGCTGGCGCACTATGTGAAGCTGCATGGGCAAACCGTGGCCAACCGTTTCGTGCGCATCGTGTGTCCGGTCAGTTTGAGGCGAGGAGATCAGAATGAGAGTCTGGGCAACCAGATCTCGTTTCTGCCCGTAGCGCTGCCGTTGGACGTGAGGAACCCGGTCCGGAGGCTGCAGGGCGTCACGAGCAGGATGGAAATCATGAAGCACTCGAGTATCGCCAACCTGGTCGGGCTGGCAGGGAGCTGGATCGCCGCGGCCCCGCCTCCGCTGCAGGCATTGCTGTGGCGGGGCATTCCTGATGTCATTCTTCCCGTACCGCTGCTCAATATGATCTGCACCAATATACCTGGGTCGCCGGTACCTCTGTATGCCGCGGGAAAGCGTATGATCGCCGCGTATCCACAGGTACCCACCGGGTATGACCTGGGTGTGGGCTGCGCCGTGCAAAGCTATGACGGGAAGCTATGTTTCGGGTTAATCGCCGAGTCTCACGTGGCGGCGGACGTGGGCCAGCTACGTGATTTCCTATTCCTATCCTTCCGCGAACTATACGAGGCCGCAGTGTTGAAGAAGGCGCAAAGCCGAGTCAGTGCAACGCGCAGAGCGCAGCCGCAGCCAACGGAACTGGCTACACAAGTTTCCACCACCGCTCCTGAACCAGCGAAGGAAACCGTGCTTGTGACGACACCCGCAGAGGTCGATGCGCAGGCCAGGGACGCCGCCTGAGGCACGGCGCAGGCAGGAATGATTCAAGGAACTCTATAACGTGTTTGTTAGAACGGGCTCCAGGAGAATAGGCGCGGCTGGGGGCGGCGATGCAACCATGGTTCGCAAGAAATTGCCCCCACTTTGCCACCAGCCGTGGAAGACCTGGCCGCCGGTGCAGGAGACACGGAGTGGACGCCAGCGATTGAAACCGTGTGAGGATCGGGCAGCCAGAGCCGGATCTTGAGCGAAGCGCTCGTCATCGTCCCTGCGCAGCACTCCGGCGGGAATCACTGCGACAGAAAGAGTGCCGAGGCGAAGGCCCGCATGCAACGCTTTGAGCGCGCTCTCCTTGGCGCTCCAAAGCAGGGTGGCAACGAGAAACCGATCTTCCGCAGAAGCCTTCGTGATCAAGGCTTGCTCCTCGGCGGTGAAAAAGTCAGTGATAAAAGCATCGCTGTGTGGTTCGATCACTTCCAAATCACAACCCAGCACCCCGTCAGCTGCCGCCACGGCGCAGACCGCGATACCGGAGCGGTGACTGAGCGAGATGATCGCAGGAGCGGGAGCGTTGGCGAGGAAGGTCTCCGGAGCTCCGGAAGGCGCTGGGCGTATTTCTATCCCTGCAAGCGCATGAGGATCGTCCGGCAGATGGAGGTAGGCAGCCAAGGCCTGCTTCGCAGTCCATCGCCCCAGCCGCCAGTCGGCGCGGCGTTTGGCGAAGTGCATTCCTGCTAAGGTGGCGGCTTCGCCAGCGCTTAGCCAGTCATCGTGCGCCGGCAGATCCGCTTCGGCCTGTTCCCACCAATAGACTTCCATCAAGACGACCCAGATGCGGCGGAAGCAACGAGCTCTTCGCGTTGCGAGATCTCGGCTTCCTGCTTCTCGGCCTCTGGTTTTCTCTCGCCGCTGATGGCGCGTTCGATCGCGTGGTAGAGATAAGGACGAAGGTTCGCGGGTGGAAGAATATGATGCAGCGCGCCCACACCCAAGGCTCGATGCACGCTGTGCACACGGTCGAACTCGGCGGCTACCTCGCCCAGTTTCTCGGAGTGAACAACCTTGAAGAGGTCGTTCCACTGATTGCGTAACCGATGTTTCTCCACGCCATCGGCTTGCGCCATAGCTTGGCTCAACTCTTGGAGGCGCGGATCTTTGCGTGCCCGGGCTTCGACTTCACTGGCGAAAACAACCGCGGCCGCAGGAGCGCCGCCGATGACCGATGCATACGTCCCCTCAAGTGCCGCCACCTGGAGATTTTCATTTAGGGCACGCGAGAAAACCACATAGGCGCCGCCGTGATAGCGGGAGATCACGCAGAAGACCAAGGGGCCCTTGAAATTCACGACGGCTCTCCCAATCTCCGCGCCATATTCCAACTGCAGCTTGCGCATAGATTCCGGCGAGCCATCAAACCCGGAAAGATTGGCCAGGAGAACCACGGGGCGGTTGTTGCTGGCCGCGTTGATCGCGCGAGCCACTTTCTTGGAGGAGAGAGGAAAGAGAGTCCCGGCGCACCATTGATCGGGCCCGTCGGCAGGCGCGAATCCCAACCGGGGAACCGGGCGCGACTCGATGCCAATGAGGCAAACGGGATATCCACCGAGATGAGCATCCCAAACGACCGCGGTCTCTGCAGCGCGCATGCCGGGCCAACGCTCAAGCGGAGGATGGTCCTGGTCCACGACGGCCATCATCACGGTGCGGATATCGAAGGAGTGTTTGCGTCCTGGATTCGTGCCATCCGAAAAGATCTCGCCGACGCGGGTGAAGCAATTGTCGTGACCCTTACCATGGGGGAAGTTCCGGACGTCGCGATCGACCGGATCGGAAGTAGCAGCCTTGCGGGGGAATCGCTCTCCCGGAGCTACGTAGGTGTGGTCATAGTGACGGAACAAAATGCGGCAGGCTTCATCGAGGTCGCGGGCCCAGTATTGCGCCTGTCCGTTGAGACCCATGATGCGGTCATAGCCGCCAATCCCTTGATTGTCCTCTGCGGAGATGCCGCCAGAGTAGTCCAAAGCGCGTTTGCCGGTGAGCACCATTGCTGATTTCGGAGTCATGACCAGAATGCCCCGGGTGTGCATGAGCATGGTGGCTTCGGCGTTCCAGTAGGGTTGCGCACCGACATTTATGCCGTCAATCAACAGATTCACCTCGCCTCCCGCTTGCGTGAACTCCACCAGGCGACGCAGGACGCGAGCGATCCAGTCCATGTTCTCCACTCCGCTATCCATGGAAATCTTTGCGCCGGCTGAGATGGGGAACCATTCAAGCGGCACACGCATCTTTTCGGCCAAATCGAGAGCGCCGAGGATGCGGCGGCATTCGGGCTCCGCGATGGCGCCAAGATCCTTGCTCGGATCTCCCAGCATCAAGACTCGCGTCATTCCCTCGGGGTACTTCGGGGTGAGATTGGTGATGACGCCGACAATGATGTTGGCTTTGTTCTGTCCATGGGGACGATCGACGGGAACCAGCTGGCCTTCGGAGTTCAGATCGTGCTCGAAGAAATTGCCGGCCGGAAATTCGGCTCGAGTATCCTCTGGAGAAGGTGTAAGCATCTTGATGATTTCGTAAGGATAGGTAAATCCGCGCTGACGCATCCGGACGACTTTTTGATCGTATGCGGTCAATGGTCTGACGGGCAGAAGTGTAGTGGCAGGCCGGATGGTCATGAGCATCCCAGCCTCGCCCGGATTCGAAATTCGAACCACCATTTCGCGCAGCTCGCCGGTTTCTGGATTGGGAATGCGGGCACGCACGACCACTTGTTCCAATCCGAGCCCCTCCGTCGCCGGCCCCAGCCGGTGAACGATGTGATGGAATTCATCTGGCGTGACGCAGAGCGGCGGCCACACGTACAGAAGAACGCGATTCCAAAAGAGCCGCTCCTGAGAGGATCGCCGTGATTGATAGAGCCGAATGCCCGCAAGCGCCTCCAAGAACATGCGCTCGAGATGCGGTAATTGAACGATTCGGCCTGCGTCGTCCCGCACGGGAGTGAGATCCCGCACCTCGGCAAGGGCGAACAACCGCTCATCCTTCGGGTTGTCGTTTGCAACGGCATGGAAGAGGTAGACATCTTCGACCGAAGACAGCCTCTCGGTCTTGAAATTATTGAGCCTCCAAACATGAAGGCGTTTGCCCATCATGGGGTGGAGTCCGCGGTAGAGCTTTTCCTCTTCGAAGCCATTTTCGCAGGGGCGATACACGAAATGGTGCACGCCGCCCGTACCCAAACCACACCCGGGTCCGGCTACGGCCACCACAACACGCTGGATAGGCCGAGGGAATCCAGCCTGGTTGAGAATGGAACAAACTTCCTGCTGCACCGTCTCGGCATCGACCTTGGAACCGGGACGCCAAATGTAAAGGTCGATGACCACGTCATGGTCCACGGGCACTTCTGCGATCAGAGGGAACATTGCCCGCACAACTTGCGAGAGTTGGGGACACTCGCCGTGGGCGGTAAAGAGATGGATATGATTTCCATTTTCATGGTATTCGGCCGACAAACAGCATTGGCTGTCCAGTGCCAGGGTGTGAAAATTCGTGAGCGTTTCTGTACGGTAGTGCCGCCAGGTAAGAACCTCCAGCATGATTCGGCGCAAAGCGGGATCTGCGGATGTGAACCGTCCGGAGAACAGACTCAGGAGCGGCTGCGGACAATCCACGAGCGCGTGTATCCTCTCGCTGCGGTCCACCGCCTGCGGATTTGCGGCGAGATAGGCCAGGTGATCTTCCACTTGTGCATAGATCTGCTTCCGGGCGTGCTCGAAGAGAGGCTGATCGAAGCAGCGATAACGCACTTCGCGGGCCAGGTCGCTGACAGCAGGAAAGAGCCCGCGCGTCATGGAAATCATCCGATCCAGTAGAGTCCTGAAAGATTCCTCAGCCTTCGCAACCAGGGCTTCGACCTGGCCCAGACGACGTTCGAGCACGGCCAGGATGAGGGCAATCTGCTGCTCCGCGCGTTGGTGCGATTTATAGATCCAGAGCAAAGTCTCTTCCAGTTCGGGCGAGCGCTCCAGCGTGCGCACGCCGTAGTGAGCCAGGGCGCGCTGCAGGGCCTCGACAAAAGTGGGAGGGAGTTCGCCGCCACGCGTATCCACCATGCGCAGGTAGGAAAAGAGACAAGATTCAGAGCTAGGCGCCTCCACTCCAGCAGGGCCGTCTACGTCGGGCTGACGTTGGAACAGGAAGGAAATGTCCACGAAAATTTGAAGGATTTGATCTTCGCAGTGCCTTATATCGTCACTTTCGCCGGGGCCTTCACCGTATTTGTTCCATTCGGATAGCAAGCGCGTCGTGTGTGCCGGGTCCACATCAAAGCCCAACATGAGTTGCCGGAGCTCTTCCAGATTCTGGCGGCGGTGAGAGAGGGCGGGTTCCTGAGCTTCCTGCGAGGCGAGCGACGCGCCAAAAACAATTCGCTCCGTGGCCGCAAGCGTGTCGTCGGCGCCTGCGGGTTCGATCTGCACGAGTGGGGCTCCTGTGTCCACCTGGACGTTGGGTATGATCATCACTTGCCGGACTTTTCCGGAAAATGGAGCGACAACCTGCATCTCCATTTTCATGGCCTCAAGCACAGCCAAGCGATCTCCCACCAGAACGCTATCGCCCGGCTGGACTGCCAGTGAAACGACCACCGCGGGCGCCGGGGCATGCACCACACCGGCGTCGTCACGATCAATGCGATGCTCTACGCCGTTCACTTCGACGCGATAGGTCAGTCCCTGGAGCACAGAGACGATGTTGAAGCGCCGTCCAAAGCAAGTAAGCCAGCGTTCAAATTGGCCCAAGCGGTTAAGGTGGACATCGATACGCGAACCATTGACTTCCACCCGGTACTGGTGAGGGCCGAGACGATAGATTTTGGGGGCGTAGGAATTCCCCCGATAACGCAGTGCCACCGTGCGGCCCACTTCGGACCGGACTTGGGGCCGACCGCGGACAGCCGAGGCGTAGAACTGAGTCTGCTCCACTGCCAACTCGGCGTCGTAGGATTCGATCGCGGCCTGCAAAATGGCGACATCGGCATACCGCCTGGATAGATGCTCTCCCTTTGCCACCAGGCGTTCCATCCATCCGGTGTCCACCTCGCCGCGCTGCACTTCTTCGCGATTCAGCAGTTCCAGAAGAAACGCTTTGTTACTTGCTCCACCTTTGATGACGACAGCACTCTCGCGCAGCACTCGTTGGAGCCGGGACAGCGCCTCTTTCCGATCCTGGCCGTAGGCGATGACCTTGGCGATCATGGAATCGAATTCCGGGGGTACGACGTCGCCTTCCGCCACGCCGGTATCCACGCGAACGCCGGGCCCCGTCAAAATCCTGAACCGTTCAATCGTGCCGGGGGCCGGAGCAAAATCGTTGTCCGGATCTTCGGCGTTCAAACGCACCTCGATGGCATGGCCCCGCGAGCGCGGCGGGTCTCCTTCCAGGTGGCCACCTCGCGCTAGGTGAATCTGAAGCTTGACGAGATCGAGCCCCGTCGTGCATTCCGTCACCGGATGCTCTACTTGCAACCGGGTGTTCATTTCCATGAACACAAAGCGGCGGCTCTCCGGCTCGTACAGGAATTCCACGGTGCCTGCGTTGCGATAGCCGGCTGCCCGGCTCAAGCAAATTGCGGCTTCGCGCAACGCATGATCCTGCTCCAGGGAAAGTGCTGGTGAAGGCGCCTCTTCGAGGATTTTCTGTTGGCGGCGTTGAATGGTGCAGTCGCGCACGCCGACGGCCCACGTGGTTCCATAATTGTCGGCGATAATCTGGACCTCGACGTGGCGCGCGCCCTTCAACAGTCGCTCCATGAACACAGTCGGGTCGCCGAAGGCCTTATGTGCCTCCGCCCGGGCACTCTCGAAAGCATTTTGGAGTTGGCTCGCGGAATGCACGCAGCGAATCCCGTGGCCTCCGCCTCCGGCCGTGGCTTTGATGAGCAGGGGATAGCCAAGGCGTTCGGCGTGATGCCGCGCATCCGCGAGCGTTTCGACCGGCCCGCCACTCCAAGGTGCAATCGGTATCTGCAACTGCTCGGCCAGAACCTTCGAGGAGATTTTGTCGCCCAGGCGGCGCATCACGTCGCCATCCGGACCGATGAAGACGATCCCCCGCTCACGGCAGAAGTCAGCGAAGCCGGCGTGCTCGGCGACAAAGCCCCATCCGGCCCAAACGGCATCGGCGCGTGCGGCGGTCAACGCACGTTCCAGCCGGCCGTAATCGACGTAACTGCTCTTGGCCTGCTGTGTGTTTGGATCGATGAGCAGGGCAGAACCCAGAGAAACAGCCTCGTCCGCTTCACGGACAAACATGGCGTGGCGGTCAGGTTCGGTGAAGAACGCGATGGTGCATATCGATGTGGCGCGCTCCAGATTGAACTCGCGGACCGCATGGATGAAGCGCATCGCCGCTTCACCGCGATTGATGATAGCTACGCGCTCAAATTCATGTTGCATATGTCACCGACCAAAAGACCTTGGCCGCGACGAAACTACATGCGTCACACCGCGACGGCTTGCAATGCTTTCAACGGCTCGGCATCAACAGCATCGGGAAGCGCAACGGTGCCGTAGCCGCTGAGTTGCACATACTTGTTTCCTGCCGAGTCCACGACCTCGGCATCGAAGCTTTCTTGATCCGGATGGGGAGTGACCAGAGCGTACAGCCGGTCAGCAGCCGGAACCGGGACACGGCACAAGCTGACTTGCTGGATATGCCGGGGCAGACCCATGTGCCCCTGGACTCCCATTTCCCAGAGCCCGGCCGTCTGAAAGCAAAGCTCGATCAAACGCGGCGCCATGAGCAAAGGCCGCTCTGCTGGGAAATGATGACCGGGCAATGTCCGCGGCATCTGACCCACCACGAGGTCTCCATCCCGCCACGCCTGCTCCAGAACCTGGTACGCAGGCCCGTGGAAGTAATAGCGATAGATGTCCGGAGCTTTGATAACGAATCCGGCCGGCGCACCGGGCAGCGGTGCACTCTGCACTACGGGCTGACGTTGGGTCAGCCGCACGCGAGCCGTGAAGTGCGTGGTCAATTGTGGCTCCGCTTGGTTCGGGATCTGCCGGCGACCGATCAACTTACATTCCGCCACCAGGGAGTCGTTCTCCGGGGAAATTGACGCCTGGATCGTCAACGTTCGCGGCTCACTCCGGTAGAACTTAAAGGGAGCCAGGAAGTTCACTTCCTCGATTGCTGCGACATACCAATTGGGAAGCATGCAGAGGGCGGCTTCTGCAAAGGCCTCGATACCCATGACGCCGGGTAGCACGGGCGTCCCATCTATCTGGTGATCGTAGAGAAATGGTTGAACCGCTGGGTCCAGCGTCGTTTCAATGGTGAGACCTTCACTAAGGCACATGCTGATAACTTTGCCTATCATGGGTCCTAGCGCCGGTTGACGCTTTTCGCAAAAAGCCAGCGTCGCGGGTACATCCAGCCCGCCGGTGGGATCCCATTCATTGAGCAGACTGCCGAGACGCTCGCCGATGACAATTTCACCGCGCGTTCCGCCTGCTGTCAGTTCGCGGCGGATCAGAGGAATTGCGGCTTCCGGAGGCAACATATCAATACCTGCGAGTTCAATCATTTTGGGGATAGAGCCGCGTGTGGCCATGCCGATTCCTCCCCAAGCCGTCCAGTCGATGACGATGGCGCGCGTAGCTGGGCGGGTCGTCCGGAGGCTCGAACTGATTTTGCACAACAGGTCATTGGCCGAGCTGTAGTCGGTCTGACCCGCGTTGCCGAAGCGACCGGCGATCGAGCTGAACGCGACCGTCGCTCCCAGGGGCATGTCGCCGATCGCCTGGAGAAGATTGAACCAGCCATCGCTTTTGACATCGAAGACTAGATCGAATTCCCGCGGGTCCTTGTCCGGCAGGAAATGGCTTCGCTCGATGCCGGCGGCGTGCAACAGCACGTCGATGTGGCCGCTGCGCTCACGAACTTGGTTTATGACTTTGGCGACGGCCGCGGCATCAGTGAGGTTCACGCTGAAGTAATACGCGGTGCCGCCGGCAGCACGAACGGCGTCGATCGCGGACTGGGCAGCTTGCGCGCGCTCCAGGGCCGCGAGTTCCTTTTCAACCAACGCCGGAGTGGCGCGTTCGCCACGAGCCTGAATTCGCGCGAAGAGATCACGCTTGAGGCCCTCTTTTTCACTCACAAACCGCTTGAGGTCTGGATTATTCGCATCGGGTTCCGGAACCAAATCGAGCAGATAGAACGTACCGCCAGAAGCGGCTGCCAGGTCTGCGGTGATGGCCGAAACGATGCTTCCCGCCGCGCCGGTGATCAGAAAAACGGTGTGTTTGTCGAGCGAGAACCCCGGTTGACCGTCGGTGGCCGGCTGTTCCTGGAGACCAACGGTCCAGCGCTGATCCTCCTTGTATCCAATCTCTATCGCGCCCGGGTCGTAAAGTGTTTCCTCGATGAGATTTTCGGCTATTTCCGCCGCCGTGCACTTTGGTTCGAAATCGACTGCTTTGACCAGGGCGTCCAAACGCTCCCGTTTGTATGTCTTGGTGAAGCCGACTACTGCGCCGCCCAACGGGGCGGTTGCTCCGGCGTCGTCGTAGCCGTGCTGACCTCCCAGCCGAGTTGCCGCCACGAGGAAAGTGCCTGGCGGCGCGATCTGCTGGTACAGAAAGCGCATCGTTGTATAGAGCGCCTTGAGACGCACTTGCAGGACGTCATGCCAAGAAACCAGATCCATCGCACTGATATCTCCCTCATCGTCGAGCGCGGGTAACCAGTACACACCTTGCACGGGTCCTGCGGCCAGCCAGTTCTTGAGCTGCGTGGTGAGGGCGTCCGCATGTCGCGCATCTTCGATCCGTAGAACCTGTATGCCCTGCTCCTGGAGACGTTGCGTCAACGCTTCAGCCACTCCACCCTTGTCCGGCATCACCACGACGCGTTGGCCAGCGCCAAGGGTTACTCCCGTTGGCTTGCACAAGCGGAGCGGCGGCCGCAAATTGGCTATCGGGACGCGGCGCGGAATTCGGTTTGCGGCATCCAAAGAGAGGATGACGGGAGGCGCCGATGCAGCCTGCTTCGCAGTGGGAAGTGGAGACGCGGCAAGACTCCCCTGCGGCGATACCTGCTTTCCCATCGGAACTGGGGACACTGGGGCCGGCCCGCCGGCCAGATCGGCGCGGCGGTCTCGCGCGAATTTGATCACGTGGGCTAGTGTGGGGAAATCGCGAAGCTTAAGGTTTTCATCTCTTGGGATGTTGTATGCCGCTCGGACAGCCGCGAACATTTCCGCCTGCTTAACCGTGTCGATGCCGAGGTCGGCTTCTAGATCAAGATCCAAATCCAACATATCTTTTGGATAGCCCGACTTTTCCGCCACGATTTCCAGCACCTTCTCCTGAATGGAGGTATCCGTGACCACTTGTGCGCTGACAGGGGCCGGCACGGGCGCAGATGGTTTGCCGATGGCTGGCGGCGTCGAAGGAGCGCCGGCCAAGTCGGGCCGGTTCTCAAAGACGAATCGAATGACGTGAGCCAGTGTCGGGTAGTCGCGCAGCTTGCGGTTCTCGTCACGCGGAATGTTGTAGATTTCGCGTATGGCCGCGAACATCTCCGCTTGCTTGACGGTGTCGACGCCCAAGTCGGCTTCGAGGTCCAGGTCTAGATCAAGCATGTCTTTCGGGTAGCCGGTCTTCTCTACGACGAGGGCCAAGATGCGCTCTTTCACTGAATCGCCGGCCACGTCTTGTGCGGATACCTGTACGGGCGGCTTGGTCTCTTCCTTCACTTTGGGCGCCGGCGAGGGCGCAGCCGGAGTGGCCAGGCCGGGCGTTCTTTCGTGAACGAAACGAATAACATGCGCCAACGTAGGGTAATCACGCAGCTTTACGTTTTCGTCGCGCGGAATGTTGTAAATCTCACGGATCGCCGCGAACATTTCCGCTTGCTTCACGGTGTCGACGCCCAAATCGGCTTCGAGATCCAGATCCAGCGCGAGCATATCCATCGGGTAACCGGTTTTCTCGGCTACCAAGGCGAGTACCCGCTCTTTCACCGGGTCGCCGGTCGAAGCTGGTTTCGGCGGAGCGGCAGGCGGAGGGGCGGTGACCGGACCTGCGACTTTCGGTTTCAGGACTTCGCCGATCGGAATGGTCTCCACTGGCCTCGGCTTGGCTGCCACCATGGCGGGCTGCGGTGATTCGTGGGTGGGGGTTGGCATCGGCACCGATTGAGGCTCCCGTGCGGGTTCGACCGGGCGAGCTGCGATTCTCTGATCTCGCACACGCAACGTGCGCTGGACAATTTCCAGATCTGCAGTCGGATACCCCGCCACTTTGCTGAGCCAGGCGCTCCACGCGTTCGGATCGACAATGCGATAGGCGTAGCCCAAACCATTCGGACTCGGGCGCACGCCGTCTTTGGTCGCGACCCAATGGAACAGCGTCATGCTGATTTGTGAACCGAAACCGGCGCCCAAGCGCAGCGCGTACTCGATGGGATAGACGCCGCCCTTCGACAAGTTCAACACGCCCAACTCAGGATCAACTTCCTTGAAGTTCGCGACCGGCGGGACGCATCCGGTCTCCAGCGCTTTCACCGCGACGACTTCCTCGATGCCGGTAGCCATCGCATGACCCGTGAAGCCCTTGGTGTTGGCGATTACGATGCGATCCGCTGCGCCTCCGAAAACGCGTCGCAGTGCGTAGATCTCCGCAGAAGCGCTGCCGCCGCGCGCGGGTGTGTAGGTCTCATGAGATACGAAGACGGTTCGCGGCGCGATTTCCTTGCGCGAGATGCCGTAGCGCGCTTCCGCTTGGGCTATCAGGTCTTCCATCAAATGACCGATATGCTCCACATCAAGACGTGTGCCGTGGAAAGCGCTGTTGGCCGTGACCGCACTCAATACCTCGCAGATGGGCTGAATTCCGCGTTCTCGCGCAGCCGCCGCGCTTTCGATGATCAGGGCCGCAGCCCCCATGCCAGCAATCAAACCGTGCCGGCGGCGGTCGAACGGAATGGCGGCCTCTTCGACCACATCATCGGTCGCTGCAGCACCACTGGCGAGGAAGCCGGCCCCTATCCATTCGATCAGATGGTCCGAAGTGACGTCGTCCGCCGAAATGACGATTACACGGCTGCAGCGTCCCGCGCGGATCCAGTCTTCGGCCAGACCGACGGCTTGCGCGGTGCTCGCGCAGGCGGCGTTGATCTGCGTGTTAGGACCTCGGGCGCCGATATATTCCGCGAATTGCGAATGGCCCATGGACAAGATCCTGAAGAGGAAGCGGCGGTCGAATTCATAAGGCTCTTTTTCGATGGCGGATTTCAACTCGTCGATCCGCCGATTTATCTCTTGCACCAGGACGGAATGACCGTCGGCATCGGACGCCCGGACGAGCAAACTCTGCAGGGCAGTCAACTGGTCGCGCCGGGCATGGTCCTCTTGATAGCGGGTGATTTCATCGGCGAACGAGTTGTAGCCGGGGAACGCGGAGGCGAATATCACGCCGGTGTCGTCGCGGAGAGAGTCCGGCAATCCCCAGCGATCCGGCAACTGCGTGCCTTTGCTCGTGGTCTTGTACCGCATAACCAGGGGAATGCCCGCATCACGCAATGCATCGATGCCCACGGCGATCGCCAGTGAAGTGACGCGGTCCAGAGCAGCTACACGCTCGGCGGAAACGCCGAATTCCTCTTGCAGATCGAACGCGCCTCCACGGCCCGCCAGCTTGATGACGTCTGCCAAATTGGTGAGGGTCTCAAATGAGGCGTTTCCGTTTTCGCTCTTAACGAGGCGGGTGATGTGTTTATCGAGCATGGCCTGGCGTAATCGTGTCGGAATCGCGTCGATGAACTGGTCGCCGCGCAGGATGCGAGCGCAGTTGGCGTCGTCGAAGACGTGTTCGGTTCCAGGCAGGCCTAGAGCTGCTCCGGTAATCACCACGGGAAGAGATGCCGGGCGGCCGTTTGCGCCGTGAATGATCTTCCAGCCGCGCTCGAGAACGTCAGAGAACAAATGACCGAGCTCCGTGTAGCGATCGGCAGTAAGCGGGGCTTCCGGTGCCGTGGCAACGACTGCCGCGGGCCCAGGGATCCGCATGGGTTCCGGAGTTGACGGCGCTGAGGAAGTAGCGGACACGGAAGTCACCTGCTTCGCGTGGGTCTCAACGGTTCCGCGGCCTAATCCTGCCGCGTAAAGCCCACAAAGCGCCTGGTTGAAGGCCACGACATCGCCAAGTTTCGGATGATTGGTGAAAAGGGAAATCACATCGCTCTGGTTGCCGAGAACGTCCTCGGCGAACCCGTGCAACGCTTTCTTTGGCCCGACTTCGACGAAGACACGCGCACCTGCATCGTGGAGGGTTCGCAGGCCCTTGACGAATTGCACCGGCGAGGCCACCTGCTTTGCGAGAATATCCAGCATCTGCGGCACGACGTCGGATCCCGTAGGATAGAATTCACCGGTCACATTCGTCACCACTGGAACGCGTGGCGATTGTAAGTGGAGGCGCTCCAAAACCCGCCGCAGAGGCTCACTGGCTGGGGCCACAATCGACGTGTGAAAGGCGTGGCTGACCGGGAGCGCAACCACGTTGTGGCCGGCTTTCTGGAAAGCCTCCATGGCTTGCTCGACAGCGTCGCTTGCGCCGCCGATGACCGCCTGACGGTCGCTGTTGATATTCGCGATTACCACGTAGCTGTTGATTGTCTTGAGGATTCTCTCGATTTCTTCCAGCGGAGCAAATACGGCCGCCATCTTCCCATTGTCTTTCACGGCGACCTGCGTCATTCCGCGGCCGCGGGCGCTGACAGCCTCCAATGCGTCTTCGAAAGGGAGACCACCAGAGGCAACCAGTGCCCCGTATTCGCCTAAGCTATGGCCCATCGTCATGTCGGGTTGAATGCCGTAGGCGGCAAGGAGCCGCGTCAACGCGAGATCGATCGCCAGGACAGCAGGCTGAGTAATAGCGGTTTGACGCAGATCTTCTTCGGCCTTGGCAACGGCGTCTGCGTCGGTT
Source organism: uncultured Acidobacteriota bacterium (assembly GCA_963788255.1). GTDB lineage: Bacteria > Acidobacteriota > Terriglobia > Acidiferrales > UBA7541 > Palsa-295. Next base: position 231,938 of record CAWBGC010000018.1, on the reverse strand, counting down.
TGGTCCACGAATATGAACTCGCTGAGCGGCTTGCCCAGCAGCGGTGTCATGACTCGATCCGCTTCTGCAAATGTCTCGGCAACAATCGGTTCCGCAGCGCGGAGCGACTGGAGCATGTTGGCGTACTGCGAGCCTTGACCTGTGTAGAGAAACGCCACCTTGGGCGCAGGACCGTGACCACGGAAAATTCCCTGCGCGCGCAGCGCTTTCCACATGGCCGCATCATTGACCGCCAGCCCTCTAAGCGCTTTGGCCGACTTGTCCGCCAGGTCAGCCGCATCGGCATAATCAATCGCCAGACGCTCGGGTGCGTGCAGGTCGGATTCTGAAGGCGGGGCAAACTCAGGCATGCGTCCGGTTGCAGCGTCTATTTGAACCGAGCGCAGACGCTCGGCCAAGGCAGCCTCTGAATCGGCGCCGATCACCATCGCGCCGCGCAACGGCGCTTTGTAAGAGAATTCGGCGCGAGCCGTGCTAGGAACATCCTTAGCGGTCACGCCGCCGTTGCCTCCGGCGACCGAAGGTATGGCACCGACAGCGACGGAGTGCTTGCCGTTCCCGTTCAGCCTGCCAGGGATGTACTCCTCCAGCACAGCGTGAAAGTTGGTGCCGCCAAAACCGAATGCGCTTAGTCCAGCGCGCCGCACGCCATCCTTCGGGACCGTCCAATCACGCAGTGCCGTATTGACGTATAGAGGGGAGTGGGCGAAATCAATATCCGGATTCGGATGCTCGCAATGCACGCTGGGCGGGAGCACCTTGTCGCGAAGCGCGAGAACAGTTTTCAGCAACCCGGCGGCGCCGGCAGCGCCTTTCAAATGCCCAATGTTGGATTTGACCGAACCGAGCGCTACCGAACCCGTCGGCAGATGGAAACTGCTGAGGACCTCCCCCATACTTTGCACTTCGACGACGTCGCCGACGCGGGTGGATGTGCCATGACCCTCAATATAGGTCACGGAAGCTGGCGACAACCCGGCATTTTGCCAGGCGCGTTCGACGGCCAATCTTTGGCCGATTGGATTTGGCGCGGTAATGCCCTTTCCCTTGCCGTCGCTGGATCCGCCCATGCCGCGAAATACGGCATAGATTTTGTCGCCGTCGCGCTCTGCATCGGCCAGCCGCTTGAGCAAAAAGATGGCGGCGCCTTCGCCCATGACGAAACCGTCAGCTCCCTCCGCAAAAGGGCGAGTGCCGGTTGCGGAGAGCGCGCCGATTTTGCAGAATTTGACGAAGGTAGACGCGCCCATATTGCGGTCAATGCCGCCGGTTACGGCCACGTCGAAGTCATTCTCGATGAGTCCTTCCATCGCCGAACTGATCGCCGCCATCGCTGATGCACAAGCTGCGTCCACGACGTAATTGGGGCCGTGAAAGTTGAAAGCGTTCGCAATGCGGCCGGCAATGCAGTTGGCCAATTCGCCGGGCATACTGTCTTCGGTAATCTCGGGAAGATGCTTTTTCATGCGCTCGTGCAATTCGCGAGTGATATCGCGACGCGCCGCTGCAGGCAGCGCGGCAAAACTGGCGCTGGCTTCCAACTCCCGGGCGTACTCCGGAAAATACACACGAAGAGCAGTGAGATAGTGCTTTTCTCCAGCCATGGCATTGCCGAGGATTACCGCTGTGCGATCGGCGTCAAGCGGGCGCTTGGGGTAGCCATAGTCGTCTAACGCCTCGCGCGTGCAGGCGATGGCCCATTTTTGCGCCCCATCCATCGCGTCAACGACGCGCGGAGGGATCGGCAGGTGCCACTTCATGGGTTCCCAAACGGATTCACGGACCCAGCCGCCGATCTTTGAGTAAGTCTTGTCCGGAGCGCTGGGGTCGGCATCGTAGTAAAGAGCCGGATCCCAACGGTCGGGAGAAACTTCGGAGATGCTGTACCGGCCGTTCCTCACGTTGTTCCAGAAAGCCGCTACATTTGTGGCATCGGGCAGAACGGCTCCTGCCCCGACAATGGCTATCGCTCGATGAGACGTGTTTTCCATGATGGCGCTCCTGCTTGTGCGGGAGAGGGATCCGGCCTCTGAAAGGTCATCGGATGCCTGTCCAAGAATCGTTCTACTAGGCGGCGAGTACAGTGCGCTTCGCCGCGCGGTCGTAAAGTACGTCCGCTACGTAATCCATGTCCGAAACCAAGCCTGCCTGCGCCCGGTGGATGGCGGGCAGCCCCAGGTTCGCTTCGAAGGCAGCCATGTCCGCGTCATTCACGCCACCGGCGCCGCACACCCAGCGCAAACCTTCCCCCGCCACCAGGAGAGCTGCTTCCCGCGCGAAAATTCGGCTCAATGCCGCCAGAGACGTCGCATCAAAGCGCAAGTTGGCTTTTTCGTTGAGCTTTCCTTCCGCCATGCCGGCCGCGCGGCGAGCTAAACTTCCCGCGCACTCGGCGAACGCGATCCATTCACCCAAGCGCAGGAGAATGTGCTGGTAGCGGGTCAGGTGCGCGATGCGGGCCTTTTCCATCACCTCCGCCAAGGCGTGTAAGGCGAGCGCAGCGGTACCGGCGCCCACGTTGGGTTGGCGGGCGTGCAGCGCTTCCAGTCCTCGAGCCTGCTCGTGGTAATGTTGTCCGCGAGTCTTCAAGTGGGACTGCCAGCGATCGCGGGCGATGGTCATCTCCATGATTTCGGAAGTGCCTTCGTAAATCGTGGTGATGCGGACGTCGCGGCTGATCTTTTCCACCATATATTCATGGGTATAGCCATACCCACCGAGCGCCTGGATGCTGGCCTCCGCAGCCCGGTTACCGGCCTCCGTAGCCATGTACTTTGCGATTGCGCCTTCGGTGTTCAAGCTTCCTTCGCCGGCGTCGATGCGCTCGGCAGTTTCTTCGATGTAGGCACGGCTGGCTTCCAGGCGTGCGACGTGCGGCACGATCAGCTTGTGCGTGTATCCTTGCTTTTCCGAAAGCGGTGCGCCGGCTTGGATGCGCTTCGTAGAGTAGGGAATGGCGCGATCCAACGCGGACCATCCGGCTCCGAGGCCGAACGCCGCCACCATCAGACGCGTGTATCCGAACACGGCCTGGGCTTGAATCAATCCCTGGCCCTCCACGCCGCCCACTAGCCGGTCGGCATCCACGTACACGTCGTTAAAGGCAAGTGCTGCCGTGTTGCTGAGACGGATGCCATGCTTGTCTTCCGGCTCGTCGTGGCTGAAGCCTGGCGCGCCTTTTTCAACGACGAACCAACTGGGACCGCCCGGCGTGTTCGCCAACACCGAATACGCGTCGGCCACGCCACCATTGCTGATCCATTGCTTGTTCCCGTTGATTTTGTAACCGACGACACGGCCCTCCTGGATCACCGGATCCGCGGTGGTACGGAGCGAAGGCAGGTCGCTGCCTGCTTCCGGTTCGGTTGCGCCGTAGGCGAACAACAATCCTTCTTCCGCAATGCGAGTCAACCACAACTTCTTCTGCTCCTTGGTAGCACCCACGGTGATGGGATCGCTGCCGAGAAACGTGGCCAGCACGGAGGTGGCGATCCCCAGATCGATCCGCGCCATCTCTTCGCAAACGCAATACACATCGAAGGTGTTGCCGCCCATGCCCCCGAATTCCTCGGGAATGAATAGGAGTTGAATGCCCAATTTGTCCGGGCTGCACATATGCCGAACCACTTCCAGGGGGCATTCGTCGCGCTCGTCCAAGGCCAAAAGCTCTTCGTCGGGCAGGCGCTTTTTCGCGAAGTCCTGCAGCGCTTTCAAACTTAGCTTCAGGGTTTTTTTCGCGATCATGGGCAGTGCCTCTCTTTCATTAAAAAACGCATTATGCTTCGCGGATTCGCTCGGTCAGCTCCGGCAAAAACTCCAGGATGTCGTCCACGATTCCGATATCCGCCACCTGAAATATGGGGGCCTTAAGATTTTTGTTGATGGCGACTATGAAGGGATTGCCCTTGATGCCCGCCAGATGCTGGAACGAACCACTGATACCGCAGGCCAGATAGACTTTGGGCCTAACGGTGTGTCCGGATGAGCCCACCTGCCGGGATTTCTCCATCCACTTGGCATCGACAACGGGGCGCGAGCAGCTCACCACCGCGCCCATGGCGTCGGCCAAATCCTGGGCGATTCCCACATTGTCTTTTTCCTGGATGCCTCGGCCGATGGAAACCAATACCGGCTGCCGGCTGATATCCACATCGCCTGACTCGGCCACGACTGTCTCGAGATAACGGCGTCCGGCAATCAGCGCGCCGGCTTCTGATGATTTGTCGAAAACGAGCCCGTTGGCCGGGGCGCTCTCCACAGGCTTGAATGCGCCCGGGCGGATACTAAGGACCGCACCCGAGGAAACATCACAACGAACATGAGTGCTCACTTGCCCGCCGAATTCCTGACGAACCAGCTTGAGGCAGGATCCTTCCAATCCTTCGATGACCAACACGTCGGAGACATAGGCGGAGTTCAACTTGATGGAGAGACCCGGCGACAGATCGATTCCAAAGTGTCCGTGGGTGACTAGGAGAATGCTGTCACACGGCAGGATCTTTACCAGGGCTTTCCGGATGAGCTCGGCATTGGGATACGCGAGGGCCTCATTTGCGATTTTCCAGACTTCAGCATACGAATCGCGGAGGGAGTTGCACGCAGCGTCAAGACCAGGGCCCCAACCCGTAAGTACAGCCGTGGGGGACGCAGCCGGATCGATTTTTCGCGCCGCGGCGGAAAGTTCGGCCGCTGATTCATCGGCGATGCCATCTTTGTGTGCGATGAAAGCAAAGATTCGAGCCATTATTTCAACCCTCCTTTCGCTTTCATTAAGTCGATGAGTTTGTTGATGATCTCTTCCCTGCTGCCATGCAGAATCTCGGCTCCCTTGCCCAGCGTGGGGACGAAGTAGTCCATGCGTTTCACCTTCGCTGCTGCATTGCCAACGGTTCCCGCGTCGACACCCAGATCCGACGCCCCGTAGGATGGAATGTTCGCAGAAGCTACTTGGCGGATGCCCCGCATGCCCACGTAACGCGGTTCGTTGATACCGGTCTGGATGGAGAGCACGCAGGGGAGGTCGATCTCATTGATCTCTTTGTTGCCGCCTTCGATTTCCCTGCTAATTTTCAGCTTCTTCCCATCCTGGATTTCGATGGAACTCACCAGAGAAGCAAACGGATAGTCCAGCAGAGCGGCCAGCATCCCGCCGACCTGGGCGCTGCCGTCCTCGGCCTGGACCCCGGTCAAAACCAGGTCGTAATGGCCCTTCTGCACGAAGGCTCTAAGAATGGTGGCAATGCCCTTCCCGTCGGACCCGGTGAAGACCTCGTCAGAGATCAGGACGCCCTGATTGGCGCCCATAGCCATCTCTCGGCGCAGGATCTCCTCGTCGTCATCGCCGCCAACCGTCACGACGGTGACGTTCCCGCCCGCCCTCGAGGCAATCTGAAGGGCCTCTTCGACCGCGTAGTTATCCGGCTCATTCACCGAATACACGAGGTCCTCGCGTTTAATGTCGTTTCCCGCGGTGTTGAGTTCAATTTCGTTTTCCGAAGTGTCGGGTACTCGTCTTGCGCAAACTAGGATTTCCACGTTCGCCCTCCACCATAAGCGCTTGATCCCACGTTCAACTCCTAGTGCGCGGCTTCATCCAGTCTCGCTGGCGGATGCAAGCACGCACTCATTCTGAATCGGCAGCCGAATTCCCTCGCGTGCAGTTTCCGGCGCTACGCGCACGATGTGCTTCTCGACCAGTTCCGTCAGGTCGATGACGCTCATCTTTCCTTCCATGCCCGCAACCTTGATCGCATCCTCTATATTCACCATGCAGAAGGGACACGCAGTTACGATCACGTTGGCGCCGGCTTCGGCGGCCATCTTGACTCTGGTTACGCCCATCCGTTGATCCTCTTTGGGCTCGTAGAACAACATGAGCCCGCCCCCCCCGCAGCAGAATGACCGGTCCCGCGACCGGGCCATTTCGACTCTTCTCAAACCGGGGATCGCATCCAGCACATCGCGGGGATCGTCGTAGACTTGATTGTGGCGGCCCAGATAGCAGGGATCATGGTAGGCGTACACATTTTTCTCGTTCTCGATTTTGGCAAACTGGATGTTTCCTGCCTTCACTTCCCGGGAAATCACTTGGCTGATGTGCTCCACCGGCGGCACGTCCCTGTAGTCGTGTTTCAGCGCGTTGAAGGCATGCGGGTCGGCGGTAACAATCCGCCGGGCCCCGGATGCCTTGATGGCATCCAAGTTGTGATCGCGCAGGGACATGAACAGCGTCTCTTCGCCGAACCGCCGGACTTCATGACCGCTATCTTTTTCTGCAGCACCCAGGATTCCGAAATTTTCTCCGATGTGGTCGAGAATCTTCACCGTGGCGCGCCCAATTTCCTGCATCCGGTCATCGTAGGACGTGATGCTATCGACAAAATACAAAGTGTCTGCGATGTGGTTCTCGTCCAGAATCTTGACGTCGACGGTTTGCTGAGGATCTTTGGCTCGCGTCCAGTCGGCTCTTTTTTTCTCCATCTTGCCGTATGGATTTCCACGGCTCTCGAGGGCTTTTAGAGGTTTCTGCAGGGTTTGGGGCACCTTCCCCTCGTCGATCATGCCCCGTCGCAAATCCACGATCTTGTCGATGTACTCCACCAATAGCGGGCATTCCTCCTCACAAGCCCCGCAGGTTGTGCAGGACCAGATTTCATCCTCGGAATAAATCCCGCCGATCAACGTTTCGCTCTGTTTCGTTCTGCCAAAAACCGGATAATGCTGGAAACTATAGTCTCTCGCCTTGATGGTGAGGAATCGGGGCGACAACGGTCTTCCCGCTGCATTCGCGGGGCAAATGTCCGAGCACCGCCCGCAGTCGGCACAGGAATAGAAATCCAGCATGTGCTTCCAAGTGAAGTCTTCGAACTTCTTGACGCCAAAGGACTTCACCTGGCTGAGTTGGCCGTCGGAAATTCCCCATTTCACAGGTTTTATGGTTCCCCGGTCCAGCTTTGCGAAGTAAACGTTGAAAAGGGACGTTTCCACGTGGAATTGCATTCCAAAGGGCCGATAGCACAGCAGGAAGTAGAAAGTGAGCTGATTCGCGAGGAAAGCACCGAGGTAAAAATTCCAGATAGTAGAATAGGGAGCCGCGACGAGCGCATGCCGGAATATCCAGACCAGTGAAAGAGCCGCCGATACTTCAATTGCATGCCCGTGCTGGGCAAGAGCGGCTTCCTTGCTACCCTCGAACAAACTATCGGCCACCATCAGAATTGCGATCAGCCCCAGCAGGAAAATGGCATCGGCCGCGTGGCCTTTGCCGTACCTAGCCGGCACTGCATATCGCGAAGGCTTGAAGACGATGCGGCGAATCGCGGCGACCACCATACAGAGAAAAACAATCGTTGCGGCATAGTCCGTCACTATTTCGTAGAGGCGATTGACCGTGCTTGTGGAACCCGCCTGGAGAATATTGTCGCTGGCACCGAATAGAAGGACGGTAAAGGCGCGAATTGCCAGGAGAATGAAGCCCGCAAAAATCAGAATATGAATGGTCCCAGCGGTTTTGTATCGAGGATGTTTCCACTGCCCCAGCCAGAATTTCAAAACTCTTCCCATCCGAAGGAAGGGGCGGTCAAAACGAAGATCGCGTTCTCCCCGAATCAGCGGAACCAAGCGTTTGACTACTATGTAAGAAAAGCAACCGACACCCAGAAGATGAATGACAAGGAAAAGGACGTGGCCCGGAATCAGCCAATACGTTGCTTGACCCGGTGATAGGATGCCTTCCACGGTCGTGGTTGACCACTTCTACTTCGAGAGGTCCGGTTGCAGGGCGGCCCGCTATCGAAGAGTTCCAAAGCGATCTAAAACAGTGTGACTCCCGTCACGAACGAATATCCGGACCCAATTGGCAGTCATCGGCCCCTTCTCCCACAGCCCTGACAACGCCCCTACGTTATTTGTGCGGCTATGCGAAGTATGTGATGTCGGTCACCCAGCGCGGTGATTTCGCGGGATGCTCTGTGGATATCTACGTCCTAGAATCTTGTGAGATTGAACCGGAGATAGGCCTTACCAATGCGTTCAGCAAGAACGCCCTGGCGACACGCGAGTTCTGCAACAATGTTCTGAGGAAGTCTGTTCAGTTTGCGGCCAGACGTTGAGCTACGACGCTGTACACAAGGGGGCTGAACACCAACCCCATATGCGTGGAAGAGACTTCAAAGTCCACGTTCGGATTACCCGTTCGACAGACGTGCCAATCTACGATGCCGTCCGTTTTTGTGTAGATTGCAGTCTGTCGCACTGACCTTGGAAACTTCGCGTTCAGTGACTCCACGAAATCGCAGGTGCACTGAGCCGTATAGCATTCCGGCAGGACGCCTGGACCATTGCTCTCCAGGATATGTCTTCGGACCATTTCCGCGACACGCAAAATGGACTTATGGGAAGAAAGCCCGCGGATGGGAGAACCTAACGTGATCACCGATTCGATGCGATCGGGCATCTGCGACGCGGCGGCAAGCGCGAGCGCACCCCCCAGGCTGTGGCCTATCAAGTGGATCTTTCTTCCAGTGGCGTTGCAGGCCTCCTGGATGGTCTGGTTCAGCTCTTTGCGGATTAAGAGGTTGGGGCACTCTGCGTTCAGGCGAATTCCGGAATAATAGGGTTCGTAACCGATCCGGCGAAGCCAAGTGCGGAATTGGGTCAAATAGAGATCCGTGCCCAGAAAGCCCGGAACGAGGACAACTGCCGAACCGTCCCCTGAGGGGACGCCATACCCCCAATAGATCGGTGAAATTTGGAGAAAAGCCAGCTCGGCTCCCACCAACCACTCCTGCCAGACTGGCGATGGCTGCGAGCCGGTCTCCATTGAGTGCGTTCGACGACGGGGTCCCATGTGCTTATAATTTTACCTGATGCGATGCGCGGCGCAAGGTCCAACCGGTTACTAGCTCGCACATCGGAATTTGCGCGGCTGCCGATCCTTGCGGTTACCCGCAAGGGTCGGCATCGCGATTTTTCCTGCAATCAGAGTTATGTCTCTCCCGCAGCGTTCCGGGGGATTAGGCCACTTTGGATTCGGTTGTTTCCGCTTTCTTGTGCCCTTCTCCTGCATGCTCCTTCCGCCGCGGCGCCGCTCCCTTCCCGGGCTTCGTCGCCAGGTCCAGCAGCGACTTCTCCGCCGTCACCAGGTTCCGCATGCTCTTCTCCGTCAGTTCTCCCCACTTATGCTGCCCGTCCTTCTTCACCCCTTCTTTCTTCTCCCCTTTGCCCATCTCTTCCATCTGCTCGATGGCCAGGTCCAGCAGCTTCTTCTGCGCTTCGATGTATTTCTCCGTCCCTTCCCGCGCCATCTCCGTCATCACCTTCATCCGCTCCCGCGGCTCTTTCCCTCCCTTCTTCCCTCCCTTCGTCGCCGCACTCACTTCCTGCGACGCCAGGTCCAGGAACTTCTTCTCTCCGTCTACGAACCCCTGCAGTCCCTTCCGCGCCAACTCCACCACGCTCGCTCCTGCCTTCCACGCTTCTCCCTTGCGATACGACTCCGCCATCTCGTGCGTCTGTTCCGTCGCCGCTTCCAGCAGGTGCTTCTGCATCCCAATCAGCGTATCCACCCGGTGCCGCACTACCTCCGCCATCGCTCCCGCTGCCACCGGTAGCCGCAGCCCTTCCTTCACTCCTTCCACCATCAACTTCGTCTCTCCCGCGGCTAGGTCCAACACCACCTTCCCCGCCTCCCCGAAGTTCTTCACACCCTTCTCGGCCATCCCCGCCATCGTTGCTCCCGGCCGGAACCCCGGTTTGCCAAACTGCTCCCGCACCATCCCGATGAGCAGTGCATTCTCTTGTGCCGCCAGATCCAGCAGAATCTTCTGCGCGGCCGTAAACCCCTCGATCCCTTGACGAGCCCAACCCACCAGCTGAGTAGCGGGCGAGGAGACTCGCGAAGGCTTCTTTTCTCTCGCCGTCATGGTTGTCGATCCTTTCATTACGCGGTATACTGCAGTGCAGTATCCAAGTTCACTGTACGGCTTGGCCCTCTCCGTGTCAAGCTTATTCTGAGCTCCCGGCTCGGATTGGCGGATTCCACGGAGGAGGACATGAAAGGACCCGAAGTGCTGATCAAAAAATACAGCGACCGGCGCTTATACGATTCCGGCGCCAGCCGCTACGTAAAGCTTGCAGACATCGCGCGCATGGTCCGCGATGGCATCGATGTCCGGGTGGTGGACGCGCGCACGGGTAAGGACCTGACTCACATCGTTCTCACTCAGATCATCATGGAGGACGCACGCGAGCGGGAGATCGCCTTGCCGCTGCAGCTTTTGCGCCAAATCGTCAGAGCCTCCGACAGTGCCACTCACGATTTCCTTTCCTGGTATTTGAACAGCACGCTCGATATTTATCAGAAAGCCCAGAAAACGCTTCAAACGCGGGTTTCGGATGCAAAGACCGCCGTGTCGAGCCCGATCGATTTTGTGCGCAATCTGTTGGCGGGACATTCGGGCCAGCCGCCGGCGGAGGGCAGTGAAGCGGAGGCGCGAGAAGTGGAAAAGCTCCGGCGTCATGTTGAGGAACTACAGGCACGCCTCGCCCAGCTTGATAAACGAACGCCTCGCGCACGCAAGCGGAGGCGCTCAAAATGATGGCCGAGAGAATCGTCCGGCGTATTGCAATGTCATCCATTCACGTTCTGGTCTCGCGGACTACCTGCCCGAGGACTGCTGTTTTTCTCACGGTCTTATGAGCACACTAAACGAACTGTACACAAAGCTCTCCATGCGCGGCCGGTACGAGGTGTGGTTTTTGCGGCTCGGATTGGCCGACGGGAGCGGCGCGTGGTGGTTCCGCTATTTGCTGATGAATCCCGGCCGGAGGGGATGCCCGAACGATCCGCGGGGACAGCCGGTGCAAGTCTGGGCGACCTGGTTCCCACGGCAGGGAAAGCCGAATACCTGGATCCAAGGATTCCCAATCAACGAGGTGCGTTTGAGCCAGCGCGGCGCAAGTCCTTTTTCCTTCGAAATTGGTGAGAATCGCATTGGTGAAGATAAATGCCGGGGACGCGTGGATGTTGAAGGCCATCGAATCGCGTGGGACTTGCACTATCGGTCGTCTTTTCGCGTGGAACTGAGCAGCAAAGGCTGGCTGGGTTTTTCGCGCACGCCCCATTCCAACGCGATCCTCTCAGGGGAGATCTCTTTCGACGGTAAATCGTTTCGCGGTGAACCCCTGGGTTATGGAATGCAGGGTCACAACTGTGGGCACCGGCATCGACACTCCTGGGCCTGGACGCACATGCATTTCCCGAATGCTGACACTCCCGGTTCGAGCTTTGAGGCTTTGGTCTATGAAATGCCTTTGGGCCTCGAATTTCGCAAGGCAGCGCTATGGCATCAGGGACGGGAATATACTTTCCGCAGCTTGCGCGTTGGTGTGCGCGATCCGGAACGCCTCATCTGGAACTTGGAATGTTCCGATGGACAGGGTGCGCAAGTTCAGGTTGATGTCCGGGGTAGAGAAGGCTCTGTGCACCGGCTCCCATATGTCAGGACGAATTGCTCGGGACGCTTTGAAGTTGCCAATGACAGTTTGGCGCTCAGCCGCATCGTTCTTCGGTTGCCTGGCAGAAGTGACGAAGAGCTGAGTACCGATTCGGGCGCGGTGCTTGAAGTGGTCGGGGATGCCGTCCTGAAATCGTGACCTTGGCCGGAGATCCAAAACTAGGCTTCCTGGTGCGACTGCTCATCCTTCGGTCCTCTCGATTCATCACTGGAGAGACGTCCCGTACCACTGCCCTTGCAGGTTCCAACCATGAGGACGAATTCTTGGAAGAGTAGGCGGCCATAGAGCTGAGACGAATGCCGTTATGCTACGCTTGGCCGCGCGGATAGGCCCGGGAGCCACTGCCGCGGATGGAGCAATGCCTGCGCACACATTCGGGACGTGAACGTCAGCGCGCTCCAATCGAGCGCCATCCAGTCGCGTACCGAAAACAGGGAGAAAAGACCGGAAACACTATCCGTCCAATGTGCCAGAGCGTACTGGGCAATTACAGTGTCCATGCGAACTTCGGTTCCCGCGATATCTTCCAGCACTCCATTCAACGTGAAGGAAGCCTTGCGCAGCATTAGCAGCGCGCCCGGAAAGCGTATTCCCTCGAGTGCGATTTCCTCCAACAGGCGCATCGCATCCATGGCGCCCGGCACGTGAGTCAACGGCAACTCATTCAGTATGCGGGCTACGTGCTCGCGGATGATGCGCGCCTGCACGGGATCATTCGCTGCTCCATGTCCGCACAGTCGCTCAATCGCGCTCGCGAGGCCACCCGCATCCCGCAACATCATCATCAGCACCAGCATGAGGACGTCCTTGCGCTGCTTCAATGTGAGCCGTTCTGTCAGCGCCCAGTCCAGGATCACGAGTTCATTGCGCCGCCGGTCGTACAGGATATTTCCGGCATGGGGGTCCGCATGGAATATCGAATCCTTCTCTGACGCAAGCGCGGGTATGGCGAATAAGGTTTCGGCTAATCTCTTGGCCACCTGCGCCCGCAGCTTAGCCGGATGAACGATAGCCTCCGTGACTTTCTTTCCTGTCTCCCGCGTGAGTGCCGTAATGGTTGTGGTCGAGAGCAATGGGATCAAACGCGGTACACGAACTCCGCGGATGGACCGATACGCGCCCAATGAGTTCAAGAGCGTCGCCTGTTCGCGGGGAAAGTCAACCTCGCGCTCCAACAACAAACGGATCTCCGTCAGCGTCTCCGCGAATCCCGCTAGGCGGGGACCCGCCGTTCGATGCTTGCGCGCAATATGCCCCGCAAGCTGCCGCAGAATCTTCATGTCCTCGGCATAGCAACTCGGGATATACGGCTTCAAGACCTTGAAGACGCCTTTCTCACGCCGGCGGGTCTCAGGGTTTCTCCAAGTAAAGGCCGTCACTGCGCTGACGCTGGCTTCGAAAAGGATGGCGGGATCAAGCTCGATCTCGTACTTCTTGATCTGCGAGCTCAATTCCCTGTTGATGATTGCGCGAACCTCGTCGCTCGTCATGTCGGAGATCCCGTTCTCGAGCTTGACGAGTGCGCGGCGCAATCGGGGATCCAGGCTGCGGTTCCGCGCCAGCACCTGGCCGATTTTCTGCAATCCGGGCACTTTCGCAATGAATCGCAGCAAACGCACTTCAGGGGGAGTGTCCGGGGCGAGTTCCGTCTGTTCTACGATCTTCGGAGCCAGTCGGGAAGCCGAAAGCCTCGAGACCACAAACACCATCGCGTCTCGGACCAGCGGCCGCCACTGCCGGTGGACCTCCGGAACCAGAAGGTCCACCGGCACCATGCGAACGGTCCAATTTCCTAGCTCCTGACGCCAAACGTCTTTGCTTTCACTCTCCAGCACACGCTGGATCGCGCTGATCTTCTCGTCTGTCGTTACGTAGCTGCTTAGGATGGGTTCCAGGGCCTTCCACAATTGTCCGTTACCGACTTTTGTCCGGCATTCCATGACACATTGCACACGCCTCCCGGCGCTCCAGCCGGGAACGCTATTGTGCCTCTCTCGCGGGGTTCCAGGGAATTAAGCCACTTTGGATTCGGTTGTTTCCGCTTTCTTGTGCCCTTCTCCTGCATGCTCCTTCCGCCGCGGCGCCGCTCCCTTCCCGGGCTTCGTCGCCAGGTCCAGCAGCGACTTCTCCGCCGTCACCAGGTTCCGCATGCTCTTCTCCGTCAGTTCTCCCCACTTATGCTGCCCGTCCTTCTTCACCCCTTCTTTCTTCTCCCCTTTGCCCATCTCTTCCATCTGCTCGATGGCCAGGTCCAGCAGCTTCTTCTGCGCTTCGATGTATTTCTCCGTCCCTTCCCGCGCCATCTCCGTCATCACCTTCATCCGCTCCCGCGGCTCTTTCCCTCCCTTCTTCCCTCCCTTCGTCGCCGCACTCACTTCCTGCGACGCCAGGTCCAGGAACTTCTTCTCTCCGTCTACGAACCCCTGCAGTCCCTTCCGCGCCAACTCCACCACGCTCGCTCCTGCCTTCCACGCTTCTCCCTTGCGATACGACTCCGCCATCTCGTGCGTCTGTTCCGTCGCCGCTTCCAGCAGGTGCTTCTGCATCCCAATCAGCGTATCCACCCGGTGCCGCACTACCTCCGCCATCGCTCCCGCTGCCACCGGTAGCCGCAGCCCTTCCTTCACTCCTTCCACCATCAACTTCGTCTCTCCCGCGGCTAGGTCCAACACCACCTTCCCCGCCTCCCCGAAGTTCTTCACACCCTTCTCGGCCATCCCCGCCATCGTTGCTCCCGGCCGGAACCCCGGTTTGCCAAACTGCTCCCGCACCATCCCGATGAGCAGTGCATTCTCTTGTGCCGCCAGATCCAGCAGAATCTTCTGCGCGGCCGTAAACCCCTCGATCCCTTGACGAGCCCAACCCACCAGCTGGGTAGCGGGCGAGGAGACTCGCGAAGGCTTCTTTTCTCTCGCCGTCATGGTTGTCGATCCTTTCATTACGCGGTATACTGCAGTGCAGTATCCAAGTTCACTGTACGGCTTGGCCCTCTCCGTGTCAAGCTTATTCTGAGCTCCCGGCTCGGATTGGCGGATTCCCTCGCAAAGAACGTCGGGAATCCAATGCATCGGTGGGCTGGATGGCAGCAAACAACTTAGCCGCTGGCGATATATTTTCCCTGGACTTCCCCTTTTATTGAACTACTCTGCCGAGGGACCGGTGTGGGTGAGCTGTGCCAGCCTGCCGGACCCATCACACCCCCATGTGACCGTAGTCATGGCGAAAACAGCCTTCAACCAATAGCATTAAATGGGAGTTTCCCATCAATAGAGGGGAAGACCCGTGCGCGGCCGGAAATTGGGCGCCTGACTCATAAGGCTGTCGAAGCATACATATTGGCTATGTTAATCGACTGGCAGAAAGTCCGCCAAGAATTGCAAAACAGGAGAATGGAACTACTGGATCGCTTGGAAGAGAGCCCTCGCGAGGTCCGCCTCGCCATTGAGATAAAGATGCTGGACGATGGAATATCGGGATGCGCGGAACATCTGCGGCGCGAACGAGCGAGGCAAGTTGCAAGGGAACTACTCCAAGATTTAGCAATCGGCAAGTCCGATGCCTATGAGCCGTACCGCCGCCTTTATGGATTGTGGTGTGCCAACAACGTGGCCCTTCGAGAACTTCGACCACTATTTCGGATCGAGGGAATTGAGCCTGACGCTCCATTCAGTGCCACGACCGAATTTCGAGAAAAGGTTTTGTCTACGGCAAAGAGAATCATGGCAAACCTTTCAATTTGATGCTTCCCACTCCACGAGCCCCGGCCAAGTCCCGATAAATGCGGCAAGCGAGCAACTGAAAGTGACGCGGCTGAAAGGAACTGAACCTCCGACCTCTGGTTCCGGAGGCCAGCGTCAGATTGCTACATCGATGAATCTTCTTGTTCAGTCCTGCACGATACAGCGCGGTTTTGCACGGTGTTTAGCGCGTAAAGGACCCAAGTGTTTTCAATTCGTCCGGAAGCGAACCCTTCTGGCGGATGAGGCGAAGACCTGGGGTGAGAGGGACGCTTATGAAACTGCGAATTGCTATTACCGGAAGCAGCGGGTACCTGGCACAGAAAATGATCACCCGGCTTGGATCGGACCCGGAGGTCGAATTCATCCTGGGACTCGACATTAGACCACGAGCGGCGGAAGTGAAATGTCAGGCCTTATCGGTGTGTTTCGATTTGACCAATCCCTGGAGTGAATTAAGGGACCACTTCCGTTCGCATGACATCAACACCGCCCTCCACCTGGCCTGGCAGTTCAATCCGATTCACGACCTCCGGCGGCACCGGCAGGTTGACGTCGAGGGATCGCAAAGCTTCTTTCGAGCCGCAGAAGCCGCGGGCCTCCGGCGCGTGATCTACACGAGCAGCACCACGGCTTACGTGAATCCCACGAACCCCATGGAACCGCCGTTTCTCACGGAAGAATCTCCCGTCAGCGGGACGCCGGGCTACCTCTATTCCAAGCACAAAGCGGAAGTGGACCGCATCGCTCAGGAATTCTTGGCGCGGCACCCGGAAACGCAGGTGATGATCCTGCGGCCGTCCATCGTTCTGGGACCGCGAACGCAGAACATCGTGTCCAAAATGGTGGAGTGGCCTTGGCGGTCGTTTCCAGGGATGTTTCAGGTGCGCGGTTGGGATCCTCCGATGCAGTTCGTCTCCGAAGATGACATGGCGGAGGTGATGTACCGCGCGGTGAAGTCCGACGCGCGCGGCATATTCAACGTGGCGGGTGATGGGACGGTGCGATTCAGCGAGTTGGTGCGCGCCGTCGGGAAAAAGCCGCTCGCTATCCCTGCGGCGTTACTTTATTCCGGAGGAGCGATCGCTTGGAGATTGCGTCTCGCCCCCTTCCCGGCCGGCATGCTCGACATGATCCGGTATCCCTGGGTGGCCGACAATACACGATTGAAAACGGTTCTCGGATACACGCCTCGGCTGGATTCGCGGCAAACCCTGGAATCCTTCATCGCCGCGCGCCGGAGGAATTAAATCGTCCGAATCGACTCGGATTCGTGTGCGGAGATTTTCATCAGGGCCGCTGAGAAATCCATCACCCTCGGCTTATCCAGTAAGGGTTTGCGCGTCATCGACTTCGCCGTTGTAGGCCTCGTAACCGCGTTCTTACGCGATGCGATTTGCAGCGGCAATGGTCCACGGATTCAGCGCACCAGCGCTTAAGAACTTCCTGAATTCGCGCGCTTCTGCTTGAGCCCACAGCACTTGCCGCAAGTGACCGAGAGAGACGAGGTGTTGGCCAGCGAATTGCCTTTAGTGAGTGTGGAAGGCGGGTTGGAGAAAGCCCGCAAGGAGGTTCAAGACCATGACAATCCTACTCATCCTGGCAACAATCGCGGTCTTCTTGACGATCGAATACTTCCGTGCGGAAAAGCCTGCGAGGGTGCCTGCGGTTCGAGAACAGCAGGACGTCATCTCCATGCCCAAGCTGAGCCCCGCCTATGTATCCGGTTTCGAGATACGTGAAAACCTTCGGTACCATCCCGGACACACTTGGGCGCTCTCGGAGAGCCCCACGATGGTGCGAGTCGGATTGGACGCCTTCGCGGCGCGACTGGTAGGCAAGGCGGACGGCCTTGTACTCCCGAAGCGCGGGCAATGGATACGCCAAGGGCAAAAGTTTGCGACGTTGGTAAGGGCAGGCAAGAAGGCCGAGCTGGTTTCGCCCATCGAGGGTGAAATCACCGACGTGAATGAAGCTGCGCTTCGAGATGCTTCCTTGTCGGGCCGCGATCCCTATGGCGAGGGCTGGTTGATCACGGTGATGTCGCCGGACATGAAGACAAATTTCCGGAACTTGCTCAACGGAACCCTGGCGCGCCAGTGGATGAAAGAAGCTGCCGACCGGCTGCGCTTGAGAATCCCCACAATGGCAATGGCAGGGGCGATGGCGCAGGACGGCGGTGTGGCAGTGACCGATCTGAGCGACCAAATCCCCGAAGAGAAATGGGCCGAAGTTGTGCACGAGTTCTTCCTGACCTAAGCTTGGAAATGTGTATGGGCCGGAGCAGCGATGCTCCGGCCTTTTCTTTTGGCCACGCGTATCGCATACAGCCAACTGCAGATACGTAGAATTCCACGCATGTTTCCCATTTCGGGCTTGCCGCACGCGTCACAGTCTTTGGTGAGCCGAGTCACATCGCCAGAAGCCCCAATAGCTGAGAATTGCAACAGTAGATCGTGCAGCACGCGGGTAGTGCTTGCGAGGCGTCCATGACCAGAAGCGCCACACCGGTGATGAAATCCTCAACAAGCAATGCCGGTCCTAACCCCCTCTCCTCGTTGAGGCGAATGCAATGAGCAAAGCAATCCTCTATGACGCAACGATGTGCATTGATTGCAAACAGTGCGAGAGAGCCTGCGCGGAGCGAAACGGCCTTCCTTACGACGATTCAATAGCCGCCGAAGAGAAACAATCGGAATACAAGTTCACTGTGGTATTGGCCCAGGGCGATAAGTTTATGCGGCGCCTGTGCATGAACTGCCTGGATCCAACTTGCGCCTCCGTATGTCCTGTCGGAGCGCTGCGGAAGACCGCCGAAGGTCCGGTAACTTATGACGTCAGCCGCTGCATCGGCTGCCGATACTGCATGGTCGCTTGCCCGTTTTCCGTGCCCAAGTACGAATGGAACAAGGTGAATCCACGCGTCCGGAAATGCGATATGTGCGCAGACCGAATCAAGGCAGGACAACAGACTGCCTGTGCCGAGGCCTGCCCTACAGGAGCGACGAAGTTCGGTGAACGCGACGCGCTTATCGCAGAGGCAAAGGATCGCATCGGCAAGAATCCAGGGCAGTACGTAAATCACATTTACGGTCTCGAAGAAGTGGGCGGGACTTCGGTGTTGCTCCTTTCCAGTGTCCCGTTTGAGAAATTCGGGTATCGAAGCGACATGATTGGGGAACCGCTGCCTTTTCTCACGCACCGGGCATTGGCACACGTCCCCGACGTGCTCACGTTGGGCGCCGTGTTACTCGGAGGGATCTGGTGGATTACGAACCGGCGGGTCGAAGTTGCGCTTGCGGAAGCGGAAGGTTCTGCTTCCTCCTCGCGCGACAGGAAGCGCGAGGGATGAGGCGGGAATGAAAATATCCATACCGCGGATCACGTTCTGGAAGGCGGTGCTCGGAATCATCCTGGTTGCAGGTTTTTATGCAACGGTGTTGCGGTTCGCGCGCGGACTGGGAGCCGCGACGCACCTCAGCGACGCGTTTCCGTGGGGTCTGTGGATCGGGTTCGACGTATTGTGTGGCGTGATGCTGGCAGCAGGCGGGTTCACGCTCACGGCTACGGTATACATCTTCCACCTGGAGAAATTCCGGCCCATTATCCGCCCGACGGTACTCACGGCTTTCATGGGATACGTGCTGGTGATCGTGGCGCTGTTGTACGACCTGGGACGCGGATGGTTCATCTGGCACGCGCTGATCATGTGGAATCCCAGATCGGTGATGTTCGAAGTGGCGTGGTGCGTGATGCTCTACACCACGGTTCTGGCGTTGGAGTTTGCGCCGATATTGTTCGAGCGATTCCGGCTGGAAAAGCTCCTGAAAATTCAGCATGCGATCGTAATCCCGCTGGTGATTCTGGGAGTGCTGCTGTCCACTCTTCACCAATCGTCTCTGGGCAGCCTCTACCTGATCATGCCGAACAAGCTGCACCCGCTGTGGTACACGCCGTTGCTTCCGGTTTTTTTCTTTATGTCGGCCATTTGCGTCGGGCTTGCGATGACGATTTTCGAATCGTCGCTGAGCTCAAGGCACTTCGGCAAGCAGTTGGAACTCTCTTTGCTCCAGAGACTGGGGCGCGTGCTGCTCGTTACTCTTCTGGTTTATTCGGTGATGCGGTTCCTGGACCTGTACCACCGGGGAGTGCTGCCACTGCTGACCCTTCGAAGCTATGAGACCAACATGTTCCTCTTGGAAGTCACGCTCGCGATGGCACTCCCCATCGCACTCTTGTTGATTCCCAAGGTTCGCGAGAGCTCCGGCGGCCTGTACCTTTGCGCGGTGCTGGTGATCCTCGGATTCATAACCAACCGCCTGAACGTGGCGATCACCGGAATGGAAGCGTCCGCCGGCATTCACTACTTTCCGAAGTGGACTGAAATTGCTGTGACCGGGAGCATCGTGGGGATAGGCTTTGCGATATTCGGGCTGGCGGTCAAGTATCTCCCAATTTTCCCCGATGCGAGTGGGCCATCGGCGGCTCCCTTGCCGGCGGCATCCCGGGCAACCACCGGGCTTTCCCATGCGCGTATCTAACGCAGCATCGCTCCTTTGGAATCGCTGGACACGATCCACCCAAAGTCTCAGCGCCAAGCTTGTAATTTTGCTGCTTGCGGCCATGACGCTTGTCTTTGGGCTCCTGGGATATCTAAACGTCCGATTGCAGCGGCAACATCTTGAGAGCATCACGCTCGCCAGTGCGGAGCGAGTGAGCGACGTGATCAAACGGCAAGCGTCGTACTACATGCTCCGGAACGAACGCGAAGGTCTGTATCACAGTATTTCGGAGATAGGAAACGAGCGCGGAGTGGTGCATATCCGCATCTTCAACCGCCAAGGGCGAATCACCTATTCCTCCGATCCAAAGGAAATTAATACCTTAGTTGACGAGCAGGCGGAAGCGTGCAACCGCTGCCACGCCCAAGCGCAACCGCTCACCCATCTGGACCGGCCCGACAGGTTTCGCACGTACCGGCTCGCGAGTGGAGAGCGAGTGCTGGGCATCATCAATCCAATCGAAAACTCGCCGGAGTGCAGCAATGCGGATTGCCATGCGCATCCTCCCGCGCAAAGAGTTCTTGGCGTGCTGGACACTGACCTATCGCTGGCGGCGGCTGACGCCAGTCTCGCGCAAGCGAACCGGCAGACGCTTGAGTACACGCTTCTGGCTGTGATCGCGATATCTTGCCTGACTGCGGTGTTTATCTGGCGCGTCGTTCAGAAGCCGCTGAAAGCCCTGGAGGAGGGAACGGCACGTCTAGGCTCGGGCGAACTCGGGTACCAGGTTGAAATCCGGTCGCGCGACGAACTGGCGGATGTGGCGGCGGCATTCAACAAAATGAGCGGGCAGCTCAAGGACGCCCACGAAGAATTGAACGGATGGAATCAGACACTCGCGGCGCGCGTGGAGCAGAAGACCAAAGAGCTGAACCGCGTCTACGAACAAATGTTCATCGTGGAGAAGATGGCTTCGATCGGGCGGTTAGCGGCTGTGGTGGCGCACGAAATCAATAATCCACTCGCGGGAATCTTGACTTACGCAAAGCTATTGAAGAGGCGGTTGTCGCCTGCCACCGGCGCGGAACAAAAGGAAGTTCTGAGCTCCGTCGAGATGATCGAGTCGGAGAGCCGGCGCTGCGGCAATATCGTGAAAGATCTCCTGACGTTTGGGCGCACGACCTCGATCAGCTACGAGCCGGCAGATTTGAACAAGGTGATCGAACATAGCGTGCGGCTCGTAAAACACAAGCTCGATCTGGCCGGCGTGCATTTGGAAGTCGATCTTGCACAGGACCTGCCAATGATCCGGTGCGATCCCAGCCAGACCGAGCAAGTGATTCTGGCGCTAGTGATGAACGCGGTTGACGCGATGCCCAATGGCGGCAACTTGAAACTCCGTACTCTGCAAAGAATCCTCTCGAGCGAGGTCGAAATCCAGGTTGAGGACGATGGGACCGGAATCCCAAAAGACGCGTTGCCGCATCTCTTCGAGCCTTTTTTCACGACCAAGGAGCGCGGGCACGGATTGGGTCTGGGGTTGGCTATCAGCCGCAGCATCGTGGAGCGCCATCAAGGCCGCATTGAAGTCAAATCGGAGCTTGGACGTGGGACAAAGTTTACGATCACTCTCCCCATTGAAGGTGCACTCATTCCTCGGAGAGACGTGCCGCTTTCAGCGGCGCGAGGATAGGAAACTACCGTGAGCAAGGCGAACTTACTAATCGTGGATGACGAACTCTCCGTGAGAGACTCGCTGGGAAAATGGTTCCGGGAGGAAGGGTACGATACGGAGATAGCGGAGAGCGCGCATGCGGCTCTCGCCCAGATGGCCCAGCACCATTTTGACCTGGCCCTCGTGGATATCAAAATGCCCGGAACCGACGGCATCGAACTTCTGCACCGGATTCGCGAGGTCGATCCCGAAATGGTGGTGATTATCATGACGGGGTACGCGTCGGTGGAAACGGCCGTGGCGGCGTTGAAGGATGGCGCCTACGACTACGTTTCGAAGCCTTTCGATCCCGACGATATCTCCCACACGGTCCACAACGCCCTCGCGCACAGGCGAGCGGACCAGGAAAATCTCCGCCTGCGCGAAGCGGTCGCGAAAGCGAGTCAGCCGCAAGACCTTGTCGGACAGAGCGCCGCAATGAGGCGAGTCTTCGAGGCCATTGAAACGGTGGGACCGACAGAGGCGACGGTTCTGATTACCGGGGAAAGTGGGACCGGCAAAGAGCTGGTCACTCGAGCGATTCATGCGGCCAGTCCGAGGCGCTACAACCCTCTCGTAGTGATTCATTGTGGCGCCCTCGCCGAGACGCTCCTCGAAAGCGAGTTGTTCGGGCACGAGAAAGGAGCCTTCACCGGTGCGCAGTACCGGAAGAAGGGAAGCTTCGAAATTGCGGAAGGCGGCACCACGTTTTTGGATGAGATCGGCGACATAAGCCTGAAGACGCAAACCGACCTGCTGCGGGTTCTGCAAGAGCACGAGATCACTCGAGTCGGCGGCAATCATCCGATTCACGTGGATTTTCGCTGCATCGCCGCGACGAACAAGAACTTGGAATCCTTGATCGAGGAAGGAAAGTTTCGTCCGGACCTGTACTACCGGTTGAACGTCTTTCAAATTCATGTCCCGGCGCTCCGGGAACGCAGAGACGATATCCCGCTGCTGGCCGACCACTTCGTCCACAAGTTTGCGGCCTCGATGAACAAGCACATCGATGGGCTATCCGCCGCGGCGATGAACCTGCTCACGCAGTACGATTGGCCGGGAAACGTCCGCGAGCTTGAAAACGCGATCGAGCGTGCGATGGTGGTGGCTCAAGGACCTCAACTGGGCGAGCAGGATTTTATCCTCCGCGTGAATCACACGGAAAGGGCACACCGGACGCTTGAAGATGCCGAGCGCGCGCACATTCTGTCGGTGCTCGAAGAGTGCAACGGCAACCAGACGATGGCTGCGGAGATTCTCCACATCGATCGCGTGACGCTCCACAACAAGCTTAAGAGATATGGTTGGAAGAAAACCGAAAAAACGGCCAATGTCCTGTGAAGCGCATTCAGTTGCTCCCGTTCGGCGAGTTCGACAAGGTCCTCCTGGCGGATCTGTCCGCAGACCTTGCACGTGTGTTCTCCATTCCCAGCGAGATCCTCGACGCGCGGATCGACCCGGCTCACGCATATAACTCTGAAAGAGACCAGTATTCCTCGACGCAGATTCTGGGAATAATGAGCGCGCACGTTGCGCCGGAGGCTTGGCGGCTGCTGGGCATCACGTCACTCGACTTGTACATCCCGATACTGACGTTCGTATTCGGAGAGGCCCAGGTGGGAGGCGAATGTGCAGTGGTTTCGGCCCATCGCTTAACGCAAGAGTTCTACGGCTTGCCGCCGGATCCAGACTTGCTGCGCGCCCGGCTTGTGAAGGAGGCGGTACACGAACTGGGGCACACCTTCAACCTTTTGCATTGTGACGATTATGAATGCGTGATGGCGTCTTCCCATGCAGTCGAGCGGATCGATTTGAAGACCACCCACTTTTGTCCCGAGTGCCGCTCAAGAATGCTCGCCGCAGTTGGCAGTTGAAGATTCATTCGCGGGCGATTTCGATCGCATGTTCTCCGCGCGGCACAGCGAAGCTGACACTTCCGCCGGCCACTCTGATCTTCCCCGCGCTCTGCCCATCTATTTTTAGGGTCACCGTCCCGCTTTCAAACTCATGCGTCGTCCACCGAAAGCCGCGTTCGCTGTTGACCTTCGCCGAAACGTTCGAGCTGGAAAACCTATAGTCGCGCACCACAATCCCGGCGTCGGCGCGAAAGCGTTCCTGCCCATCGCGCAGCAGCACGGTCTTACGCGGGCCAACGCTCACGTTGTAGGTATGTCCCTGCCAGCCAGTCCCACGAAAATCTCCGTCCGCGGCAGGATTCCACGCGCCAAACCTCAGCCCACTCCAGGGATTCATGTCCAGCATCTGCTCCAGCGGGATCAGGCACAGCAGCGCGCCCCAGGTGTAGTGAAGATCGCCGCCTCCGGATCCGCCCCATGCATGATACAGCTCATCGTCATGCTGGTTCGTCTTCCAATCGGTCTGAAAAAGCGCGTAGCTCTTGACCGCAAAATCCAACGCAATCTGGTCGTATCCGTAGCGATCGATTGCGTGGTAGAGCAAATAGTTCGTCGGACCCCAGATGCTCCCGCGCCAGTAATACTGGTCCGAGAATGCCGGATCATTTCGCGGAGTGGTCGGCGCCACATACTCGCCCCAGAATTCCTTTGGGTTCAGCAGGTGTTCACGCATCATTCTCTCCGCCTGTTCGGGCGTGGCGATGCCTGCCAGCATCGGATAGAAACTCGACGGCGAAAGCCGCTTCGAAAACTCCCCGTTCCAGAAGCGGTTTTCATAGATGCCGTCCTGTTCGTTCCAAAGCTTCTGGCGAACCAACTGCTTCATCCGTTCGTAGTCGGCCAGGAACTGTTTCTGATCGTCCGTCTTCCCCAGAATTCCTGCCAGCTCCGCAAGGCTCTCCGCATCCACCGCATAGAGCGAGTTCAGCCCCACGTCGTCCAGGTCCATCGTGTAAGTTTTCGCATCGTAGTGAACGTCATCCCACATGGGACTGTCGTCCATTCCCGATTCCCATTTCGCGTGGATCGGAAACCCGCGCCCGCCGTTCGATTCGGAAGCGCCGCGATCGCTGCCCCACTCGAGCAATCCATCATGATTGCCGTCGCGCCATGCCTGCCCGTCGCCGCGATCCTTAAACCACCACTCGTGCCACAGCTTCAGCCGCGGGTAAGCCCATTGCAGCTCCGCCAGGTCCGGGTACCGCTGATACACTTTCCAGACGCAGTAGGATCCAACCGGCGGCTGCGAACGGTCCGGCGTGGTGGGCCCACCGCCTGGCGCGTTGGGCACCAGTCCAGTGGCTGTCTGCGCCGACAAAACGGCACGGATCGTCGCCCAGCTTTGGTCTTTGTCTTCCAGGCTGGTCAGCAGCGAGCCAAGGAAGCCATCCCACTCGCCCAGTACCCAACCCGCCCCATGCGCCCACTTCCGGCTGATGCTCGGAAAAATGGCGTCGGTATGAGGGGCATACAGGCTGTTCCAGAACATGTTGTTGCCGATGATTTCTGGAGCATTTTCAAACAGGCCGTGTGCGGAGGGCCGACGGCTGGAATAGGCTTCCGACTTTTCCTTGAGGATGGCGTCAATCTTCCCTGAAGCAAGTAGTGTCTCTGCTCGCCCGGCCAACTCTTCCTTGTCCCATCCTAGGATTGCCACGAAGTGCGCTGCGTGCGAATCCCCGGTCGTGAATTGCAGCCCCGCGGCATTCCGCGAAGCGTCGCTATCCATCGATTCCACCAGCACGCCCGCACCCTTCATCGTGTCGTGCAAACTTTCCAGAGAAGGATACGTGCCGCGCCCGGTTGTCGGCCGGTCCACCTGCACCAAGAACTGGCTCGTCGTCCCAAAAACGCGGTCGAAGTAATATCGGCCGATGATGGCCGGCTTCTCGTTGGTCAGTGAATACACCCCCGGCAAACCCCATGCGTTTGGCCCCGCGTACGGGATGTACGTCTCCAGCACGATCTGAAAATCCGGCAGTGCCGTGATGCGTCCCACCACCGTCGTTGCATCGATGCGGGACCATTCCAGCGTCACCAGCGAGTCCCGCGGCCGCACCTGCCACGACAGTCGGCAATAGGAAGCGTCTGGCGCGTGCGGGCCAACTTCGCGCACTTCGTCAAAGATGCCTGGCCCGTCCACAAACGTATTCACGCTGAAAGTCCCGAACCGCAGCGCGAAGTTCGATGACTGTCCGAATGCTTTCGCCAGGAACACCACGCCATTCCATGCGTCAGGATCGAGCGCCTCAATCCGCACGCGGTCGAACGATGGCTCTGTCTTTTGCCTCGTCTCCAAAGTGGCAGCAACCAGCACGGACGGAATCAACAGGACGAAGGCGACAAATACCCAATCGATGGGGAACTTATTGCTTCTTTGAGGGCTCATTTTTCACTGGTCCTGACCAAAACGCACGCCCTTTACTCCTTGGACGCTCAATTTTCTGCATGCATTCGCTACCGGTTCTCGGTGTCCTTCAGCAATCCCTGATCTCTCAAAATCCTCCGGACCTTCTTCGGCGAGATCGACAAACGCGCCGCGACCCGCGCCACTTTGCACCTTTCGCGTCTCCACACCTTGGGAATCACGATCGCTGCAAATTCTTCGCTGACTTGCTGGAACGATTTGTTGCCGACAATGCCCTGAGACCATTCCCGGAGCGTTGAGTTGATGTTTCCGGCTCCCCGAAGCTTTCGCTTCAGATCGTGCAGCTCTCTCCAGACGTAATCTTGATGTGCGGGTTTGAGCAGCGCCGCCGCTCCGTCGGCACATTGCTGCGCCGCTTCCAGGTCATCTGGAAAACCCAGACACAGCGCCAGACCCAAGGCAATCTCAGCCTTTGCGATTAGACGCCGATTCTGCGTGTTCTTTGCAGACTCCAAAGCCTCCCGGGCAAATTCGCAGGCCAACTGCGAGGACGGGACACGGCTCGATCCTTCCTCAATTTGCTCCTCGAATTTTGCGCATTCCACCGCCGACTGCAGCATGCGCGCCCGGCCCTTGAGAACGCTGTCTTTCTTCTCGTTGCCCAGGCGGAACGCCGCTGCTGCTTCGGCCGCAGCGCGATCGAGTTCTCCTTTATCAAGGTTCAGATAGCCAAGAGTGACGTGAACATTTCCCTTGCCACGATGGTCATCGTAGCGGTCGTAGATTTCGCGAGCCTTGACAAGATGTTCGAACGCTTCTTCGCGGAGCTGCGTGAGTTGCTCGCGTCCCCGGAGCTTGGGAGTGGCAACGGATTTAGCGGCGCCTTGGCGTTTTTTCCGGAACTTCGCCGCTTCCGAATCCATCTTGTTGCCAAGCTGAAGCGCGAGGAGTCTCTTCACGAATGCGATGTTCACGAAGGACCTCGCCAGGCTCCGATTGTACGGATCCCGCTTGTTGTACAGCTCGATCGCCTTCTCAAATTTGGAAAGCGCTTGCTCGTAATTGCCTTGCCGGCGGGCGATTCTGCCGTAGGCGGAGCTGATGTTTCCCAGGGTTACGTAGTCGTCGGTGTCTGCCAACACCTCCTCTGCCTCACCCAAAATCCTTGCCGCTTCTTCCGGCTGCGCTTCCTGGAAGGCGATCCATCCTTCCAACACCCGCATGACGGCAGCCATTTTGGGATACTTCAACCGCAGCGCCAGCTCGCGCGCTTTGGCCACATATGCGAGAGCGTCGTCGTACCGGCCTTGGCGCCGCAGGCATCGTCCCATCCAGAAATTGGCGATGGAAATCATCTGCTTATCGCTGATTTCCTCTTCCAGCGCCAGGACCGTCTCAAAACATTTAATCGCCTTCGCGAATTCCTCTTCGGACATGGCCACCAGTCCATTGGCCACACTCAGGTGAGCGTATTCCATCAAAGAAAGCGTCTCGCGGCTGGCGCTGGAAAAGCGCAACAACAGGCGTTTTAACAGCGCTCTGCCCGAAAAGCCGAGGTCGACCCACTGGGCAAAATACCCGAGCAGGACGGCCGCGTTTTTCTGCCGCGGGCCGCACGATTCGACGAGTTCTTTGTGGGCCGCCAAGCACTGGTGGCCGCTATCGATTCTGCGCCACGCGATATCTTCCCTGAGCTGTTTCAGGAATTGCTCAGGGATCTCGGTCTCGTGTCTTTCGGTTCGCTTTTCCGTGAGTGAAGTCATGGCCTTGCCCGCCGGCGGAGCTTACTAGATCCGCACAATTGGGTTCCCAGGATTATGGCTATGTGCATGCCCAGAGCCGAACTAGCCCAATTTGCCCACTAGTCCGAATCGGACGAGTCATTTTGACAGGAAGACGGTGTTGGAGTCTACTCCATCAGGGGCAGATTGGTCCCTGGATCCGGCGGCGGCAAAGGGACAGACGAAAGAACATGGCGACGACCACAAAGGTGAACGCGGCATTCAAGCCCCTGCCCTATTCGAATCGCATCATTCCTGTCAACTCCGCTCCGGCAGACTTTGATGCCGCCCGCGATCTTCCCAAAGGCTTCATCGAATTCCTAACGCCGCTCCATGCCGAGCTCACTTTTCGCCAGCGCTTGCTGATTGACCGCCGCGAACACGCCCTCGCCAAGGCCCACGACGGCAAACTCCCGATCTATCCGCCGCCTTCCGCGGCCACAACAACTTCCTGGCGGATCGAGCTTCCCGAATGGTGCGCTGACCAGCGGAATCAAATGACTGGTCCCGCCGATGAAGCCGAGCTCGTGGTGAAGATGCTGAACTCCGGCGCTCCCGGCGTCATGCTCGACCTGGAGGACTCGACTGCAAACACCTGGGAGCACAACGCGCGCGGGATCAAGAACATTCTCGACGCGCTCGCCGGCCGCTTGACTTACTTCGATCGCAAACGCGGCACAACCGTCGCCATCAATCCCAGCGCGACAGTGATTTTCACGCGTCCCCGCGGCCTGCACATTCATCAGGCCGGAGTTCTCCCGGGCGAACTGCTTCCCGCGTCCATCTTCGACGTCGCGATGGTCGCCTATCAAGTTGACTTCAGCGCGCTCAAGCATCCCGCTGTGCATCTACATTCCGAAATCCGAGTCCGCGGACGAGGCACTCTGGTGGCGCGATCTTTTCCAGATGATTGCCCGCCTCAAGGGCCTGCCGCCGAACGCCATCAAGTGCATGGCACTCGTCGAATCGCATCCGCTGGCTTTTCAGATGGAAGAGTTCGCGTGGAACCTGCGCGACCACATCCTCGGCCTGAATCTTGGCCGCTGGGACTACATGGCCAGCCTGATCCATTTCAATCTGGAAAATCCGGAATGGGTGCTTCCCGACCGCAACACCATTCCCCACAACGTGGCATTCTTCCAGAATCTGCGCAACGCTCATTCCGGAGATCTGCCACAAGCACGGCATGCTTGCGATCGGCGGCATGACCGCTCTTTATCCCAGCCGTGAAGACGCCGAGCTGAACGCTCGCGCGCTGAAAGTTCTCGCCGAGGACAAGAAGAACGAATCGCTATCGTTGATGGATGGCGCCTGGACCGGCCATCCCGACCAGAACGAAATCGCCGTCTCGCAATTTCCGGTTCCCAATCAGCTTCATGCGCGTCCGGCAAACACCGATACCCATCCCGATCTCCGCCCGCTTCCCACGGCCGTCGGCAAGCGCACGCTCGCGGGAACGCGCGCCGCGATTCGAACTGTGATTCGTTATCGCAACGGCGTCCTCAACGGCAAAGGCGCGAGCCTCCTGGATGGCTACATGGAAGACCTCGCCACGGATCGCATTTACCGCCTGATGATCGCGCAGCGGATGGCGCATTCGAACCGCGGTCGACATTCTCGATGAATCCGGCGCGCCGGTTCGCCATACGCCGGAGCTCATCCGGCAACTCTTCGATGAGGAACTCGACCGGCTGCTGCGCGAAACGGCAAAAGAAAATGGCCCGCAAGTGGCGACGACGCTTCGCGAGGCTCGCCGCATCAGCGAAGAAATGATTCGCCGCGGTGAGTTCAATCCCGGCGTGATTTTCTTTGGTAAAAGCGAGGCTCTCCTCGCCTTCGATTTACCAGCTGTTCGCGGTATTTGTCTAGCAGGCGCAAAAAAACGGAAGCACAAGGAGACGCAAATGTCAGCAGACGGAAACAACGGGGCCAACGGCAATCACAACCACAATCACTCGAGCCTGGACCACGAATCCCCGCTGGTCCGGTATTACAGCGCCCGTACTCTTATTCCGATGTGCTCCGCTTGCGCGGCTCCATCCAGATCGAGTACACGCTCGCGCGCCTTGGCGCCGAGCGGCTCTGGAATCTGATGCACACCGATCCTTACGTTCCCGCGCTCGGCGCCATCACCGGCAACCAAGCCATCGAAATGGTGCAAGGCGGGCTGAAGGCCATTTACGGCAGCGGCTGGCAAGTGGCCGCCGACGGAAACACAGCCGGCGACGTCTATCCCGACCAAAGCCTCTATCCCTGCGATAGCGCACCAAATCTCGTCAAGCGCATCAATCGCGCCCTTTTGCGCGCGGACCAGATCGAATCCGCCGAAGGGAAACAGCTCAGGCACCTATTGGTTTGCACCGATCGTCGCCGACGCGGAAGCCGGCTTTGGCGGCTCGCTGAACGCGTACGAGCTGATGAAAGCCATGATCGAAGCAGGCGCCGCGGCGGTTCACTTCGAAGACCAGCTCTCTTCCGCGAAGAAGTGCGGCCATCTGGGTGGCAAAGTCGTCGTTCCCACGCGCGAGTTTGTCGAGAAGCTTGTCGCCGCCCGCCTCGCCGCCGACGTCTGCGGCGTGCCCACGATTCTGATCGCGCGCACCGACGCCAATTCCGCCGGTCTGCTGCTTTCCGACGCCGACCCGCGTGACCGCGAATTCATTTACGGTGACCGCACGCCCGAAGGCTTCTACCAATTCCGAGGCGGAATCGACGCCGCCATCGCCCGCGGCCTGGCCTATGCGCCTTACGCCGACATGCTCTGGTGTGAAACTTCCACGCCCGACCTGGCCGAAGCCAAGAAATTCGCCGACGCCATCCATGCGAAATTTCCCGGCAAGCTCTTGGCCTACAACTGCTCGCCGTCGTTCAACTGGAAGAAAAAGCTCGACGACGTTACCATCGCCAATTTCCAGCGGGAACTGGGCAAGATGGGATACAAGTTCCAGTTCGTCACGCTCGCCGGCTTCCACTCGCTCAACATGGGCATGTTCCATCTGGCGCATGATTACGCCAAGGCCGGCATGACCGCCTATTCCAAACTCCAGCAGGAAGAGTTCGCCGCGCAGGATGCCGGCTACCGCGCCGTCACGCACCAGCGCTTCGTCGGGACGGGCTACTTCGACGAAATCGCTCAGGTTGTCTCCAGCGGCCACTCGTCCACCACGGCACTTGCTGGCTCCACCGAAGAGGCCCAGTTCCCTGGGGCTCTGCCGCACGAAACGTCGCACCCGCACGGGTCAGAGCACACGCTTGACGGATTGCGCCCCGCATACCGTCAACAGGACCAGCCGCCGCTCAGCGCTTGAATCTTGGAAGGCCTCGCTCGCTCACCCGAGAGAGGCCTTTTCGTTTCTCCGGCGTATGGACGTGGAAGAGTAATGCGGCGCGAAGCGAGTGTCCTCAGAGAGATGTTCGACCAGGTTAAACTCCACACCTCGTGGAGCTCTTCCTTGATGCGCCTTACGTTGCCAGCCTAGCGCACCCGTTCTCCCCTCTCCAGATTGCCCATCACTCAAATCGCAACGCGACCATGGGATCTACGCGCATGGCGCGGCGCGCTGGGATGTAGCAGGCAAGCAGAGCGACACTAAGCAGCACGATGATGATGGCCGCAAAAATGACTGGATCGGTCGCGCTGACGCCGAAAAGAAAGGTCTTGAGAAGGCGCGTGATGGCGAGTGCAGCCACGACGCCCACAACCGCGCCCAGAGCCACCAGGCGCAGGCCCTGCCAAAGAATCAAGCCCAAAGCGTCCCGCGGGCGGGCGCCGAGCGCGAGCCGGAGTCCAATCTCCTTCGTTCGCAAAACGACGCTTCGCGCGAGCAGGCCGTACAAACCCATCACAGTGAGCAACAACGCAATGGCCGCAAAGCACGCAGAAAGCGAGGTCAACATGCGTTCGGTCTTCAAATGATCCGCGACCAAGCGGTCAAACGTGAAAACAGTTGGGGGAGCGGCGGCCGGGATGACTCGCCGCACGACATCGCGGATGGAGTTTGACGCCACGGCCGGGCTGGAACCGCGTGCGACGAGGAAGAACTCGCTGCCAATTTCATCGCGCCTGGGGAGTTGGTACATCATGCGGGGCGCGGGTTCGCGCAGCGAGCGGAACCGGGCGTCCGCAGCCACGCCGATAACACGCACGGTGTTTTCCGGATCGACCTTTGATTTGCCGTCGGCGTTCTGATCCTCGCCGCCCGAATTGACAAATTGTCCGATGGCGTCCTCGTTAGGGAAGAAATATTGAGCAGCAGACGCGCTGACAATGCAGACTCGATCACCCTTTTCGTCGGCCGGGAGGAAGGACCGCCCTTCGAGAATCGTAGTGCCGATCGCCGCGAAGTAACCCGGAGTAACGGTTTCAGGCCACAAATTCATGTCGGTATGCACGGCCCCGTTCCGGCCTACGGAAAAATAGTGAGTGGCGCTCCACCAGTTATGGATCGGAGGCGTGGACATCGCGGCGGCCGCCTCGATTCCCGGCGCTTGCGCGAGAGCTTCGGCGGTCTGCAGCGCAAAGCGCGTCGAACTGACTGCGTCGGGCTTGTTTGGGCTCAGGTCGACATCGGCCATCACAACACCCGCAGGGCGAAAGCCCGAGTCTTCGAGCAGCAAGTGCACGAACGAACCGCCCAGCAGCGATGCCGCCGCCAGGAGCACTACGCTCACGGCCACTTGTGCCGGCACAATCCACCGGCCCAGACCCTTCGAGAGCGTAGACGGGGCGCCGTCTTTCAAGCCCAAGAACGGAGAAGTCCGACTGGCGCGAAGGGCCGGCCACACGCCTGCGGCTAGAGCGGATAACACGCTGATTGCAGCCGTGAAGGCGAGAATGGCGACTTGCGGCTTTACGTCGAGCGGCGGCGGCTCCCCGATGTCCGCCAGCATCGAAACCAAGTAGTTCGCGCCCGCCCATCCGAGTGCAACCCCGGCCGCAAGCCCACAAAATGCCAGCAGCACGGTCTCGCTCAGGACTTGGCGAAACAGCCTTCGCCGGGGCGCGCACAGGGCGCTCCGAACGGCAAACTCACGCAGCCTGCCGCTGACGCGCGCTAGTACGAGAAGGGCGGTGTTCGCGCAACAGAGCAGCAATAGTAGCCCGACCAGAATTTCGAGCACGATCAGCGGGCGGCTATAGACGACTTTCAGGAGGGACCGCCCCGACCTGCCGGTCTCAGCGCCAATGCGAAACGCCGCAAAGAAGCCAGCGAGATAGGTGTGGGAGGGGTCTGCTTCATCACGGACAGCCGACTCGGTGGCTTGGAGGTTGGCCTGGGCAGCGCGAAGAGACTCTCCGGGCTTCAGTCTTCCCATGACAGTAAGCCAAAAGCTGCCTGCCCTGTGCCGCATGGAATTGGGGGCTTGGAGTACTTCCTCGAAGGCGAGGGGCAGTACGATGTCGGCACGACGGCCTATGTTGACGCCATCAAAACCTTTTGGGAGCACCCCAATAATGGTCGCGGATTTTCCGTTGATGGCGAGCGAACGGCCGAGCACATCCGGACTCGCGCGAAAATGATTCCGCCAATACGTGTAGCTGAGGAGCGCCTGAAAGCCGTTTGGGCCTCCGCCGGGAATGTCGTCGGCCGGTCCGAAGGTTCGCCCGAGGAACGGCTTGAGCTCAAGAACTTGGAAACCGTTGCCCGACATGAGAGCGCCTTGAATGTTCGTTGTCGCGCCGTTTTCCTGAAGCGCGAGGTCGGACGAGCTCCAGGCGAGCAGGTCCTGATCTGTCGTTTCGTGTTTGCGAAGCGCGTCGTACGTGGGGCCAGACAGGCCAATATCCTGCTCGCCATTGCGGAAGGTGTAGCGCACCAGCTGTTGGGGGTTGGGAACGGGCAAGCTCTCCAGGATGACGGCATAGGTGAGCGTGAAAATGGCAGCATTGGCGCCAATCCCGAGCGCCAGCGTGAGCACTGCCACAGCCGTGAACCCGGCAGATTTGCGCAGCATGCGAAGTCCGAAGCGGATGTCCTGCAGAAGCTGCTCGAGCCAGATGAAACTCCACACCTCGCGCATATCTTCCTTCACACGCGTCACGTTCCCGAACTTGCGCAGCGCAGCATAGCGGGCCTCTTCCGGCGACATGCCATGCTCGATGTTGTCCTGCGTCTCCCGCTCGATGTGGTCGCGGATATCCTGATCGAGCGATTCGAGCATGCGCTTGCGGCGTCTCATGATTCGCCCTCCTGCTCAGCTTCCTGTCCAGCCGGCCGGAGTATCCGCGCGATCGCTCCCGCCAGCTTGTCCCACTTGGTGGTCTCAAGTGCGAGCTGCCTTCGCCCCTTGGCAGTCAGCCGGTAGAACTTGGCCCGGCGATTGTTTTCCGAGGTACCCTCTTCGACCGAAATCCAGCCTCGCTTGATGAGGCGGTGCAGCGCCGGGTAAAGCGACCCCTGCTCGACCTGCAACACGTCTTCGGAGTTGACCTCGATGGCACGGGCGACGGCGTGGCCGTGCGCCGGACCGAGCAGCAGCGTGCGGAGAATCAGCAGGTCCAGGGTACCCTGTAATAGTTCGATTCGTTCTTTCTGTTCTTTAGTAGACATTCTAGGCGAGGCTATCTCGATTCCAGTAGAATGTCAAGGTGAATGATTGACTCGCGGAAAATGGCGCTGGCCTTCATTTGCTTATGCAGCAGCCGCCTATCGTCCGCCGTCTTTATCTGACGGATGCGTCCCGGTCGTCCTTTGAACGGGACCGCGGGCCGATTCGCCGTCCACCATCAACTCGCTCAAAATCTGCGGTCCGTCATCGAAAATCAGCCGCGACAGCGCATGTCATTCTGACTTCAAATCAATTGTCGGTGGCCGAGCCGGGCACGACTTGAGAACTCAGTGCCGTGGCACGGGGCATGAGAGCGATGTAGGAGGCGGCGGAGACCAAGAAGCCGACGAACCAGGCGTAGTCGTAGAGCCAGCGGAGAGGATGAACGATCAGCCCTACGAGAGCGACGGCGATGCCGAGGGCCAGAGCGGCAATGGCTCGGAAGTTGAAGCCGTGAAGATATTCGTAGGCGCCGCCGCGGCGATAGAGCGATTCGAGGCTGAGCGTTTCGCGGCGAAGCACGAAATAGTCTGCGATCATGATGCCGGCGATGGGGCCCAAGAATCCGGAATAGCCCACCAGCCAGCCGAAGATGTAGTTGTTGTAATTGCCCAGGAGCTTCCAGGGCATCATCAGGAGCCCAACGATGCCGGTGATCATGCCGCCGGTGCGAAAGGAGATGAGGCGCGGATTGAGATTGGAGAAATCGTTGGAGGGAGAGACGACGTTCGCGGCAACGTTTGTGTTCAGCGTGGCGATGAGCAATGCGACCAGGCCAACCGAAGCGATGAGCGGCTGGTGGAAACGGCCGAGCAAAGCGACGGGATCCCAAATCGGCGCCCCGAAGATAACGACGGAAGCGGAGGTGACGGCGACGCCGATGAAGGAGTAGAGCGTCATCGCGGTGGGAAGTCCGAGGGCCTGGCCGACCATTTGAGCGCGCTGGGATTTGGCGTAACGCGTGAAATCCGGGATGTTAAGCGCGACGGTGGCCCAAAAGCCGACCATGCCGGTGAGCGAAGGGACGAAGAACCGGAGAAATTCACCGGTCGAGTGAAATTTGCTGGGAGCGCTGAGGACCGGGCCGAGTCCGCCCGCCTTGCGAGTGATCCACCAGAGCAACAAGAGACCCACGCCGAGCATGAAGGGCGCGCCGACTCCTTCCAGAAACTTGATGGTTTCGATGCCGCGCCAGATGACGATCATGTTGAGGAGCCAGAACGCAAGGAAGCAGACCCAGCCCACACCCGCGTGATTGGCGGCCGCGGGCCACAGGACTTCCAGCATGGAGTAGATGGCCTGGCCGCCGATCCAGCTCTGAATGCCGAACCAGCCGCAGGCGACGATGGCGCGCAGGACAGCGGGGACGTTGGCGCCACGCACGCCGAAAGAAGCGCGGACGAAAACGGGAAACGGGATGCCGTATTTTGTGCCGGCATGCGCGTTGAGGATCATGGGCACCAGCACAATGAGGTTGCCGAGAAGAATGGTGAAGATGGCCTGTTTCCAGCTCATCCCCGCGGCGATGAGGCCGGAAGCGAGCATGTAGGTGGGGATGCAGACGCTCATGGCCACCCAGAGCGAAGCGTAATTGTAGGTGCCCCAGGTGCGGCGCTCCGCGGGAATGGGAGCGAGGTCTTTGTTGTAGAGCGAGGGATCGCGGCGAAGGGTGTCGCTCACGCCCATGCACCGCCTTTAGCAGCGCGACGAAGGTAGGCGCCGCGGCCGGGTTTGCCGAGAAATTTGCCGGAGTCCACGATTAGCTCGCCGCGAGAAAAGGCCTGGCGGGCGTTGCCCCGGACGCGGAAGCCTTCAAACATCGAATAGTCCACACGCATGTGGTGGGTCTTGGCGCTGATGAGGTGCTCGGCGAGGGGATCCCAGACGACGATGTCCGCGTCGCTGCCCGGCGCGAGCGTGCCCTTCTTCGGATACATCCCGAAGATGCGAGCGGGTGCAGTGGAAACAATCTCGACGAAACGGTTCAGGCTGATTTTGCCCTGATTGACGCCGTGATGGTAGAGGAGTTGGAGGCGATTTTCGATGCCGGGACCGCCGTTGGGAATTTTTGTAAAGTCATTCTTTCCGAGAGCTTTTTGATCCTCGAAGCAGAAGGGGCAATGGTCGGTGGAGACGACCTGGAGATTGTCGGCTTTCAAGCCCTCCCAGAGCTTGGGGAGATTTTCCTTCTCGCGGAGGGGAGGGGTGAAGACGTACTTGGCGCCTTCGAAGCCGGGGCGGCGAAGCTCATCAATGGTGAGGAGAAGATATTGTGGGCAAGTTTCGGCGAAAGCGGGAACGCCGCGGCTGCGGGCTTCTCGGACCTCGCGCAACGCGTCTTCCGAAGAGAGATGGACGATGTACACGGGAGCGCCGGCGATTTCCGCCATCGCGATGGCGCGGTGAACGGCTTCAGCTTCGGCGGTGGTGGGACGCGTGAGCGCGTGGTAGACGGGCGCGGTTTTGCCTTCGGCGAGCGCCTGCTGGACGATGACGTCAATGACACTGCCGTTCTCCGCATGCATGCAGATGAGCGCGCCATTTTTCGCGGTTTGCTTGAGAGCGCGGAAGATCGTGGCGTCGTCCACCATGAGGACGTTCGGATAGGCCATGAACAGTTTGAAGCTGGCGACGCCTTCTCGAACCATTTCGTCCATGTCCTCGAGTCCAGCGCCGGCGAGGTCGGTGACGATCATGTGTAAGCCATAGTCAATGCAGGCGCGGCCTTCGGCTTTTTTCCACCAAGTGTCCAGAGCTGCGCGCATGCGCGTGCCGCGCGGCTGGATGGCAAAATCAACGATGCTGGTGGTGCCCCCGAAGGCAGCGGCGCGCGTACCAGTTTCAAAATCGTCGCTGGAGGTGGTGCCACCGAAAGGCATGTCCAGATGGGTGTGGGCATCAATGCCCCCGGGAAGAAGAAGCATGCCGGAGGCGTCGAAGAGTTTGTGGCCGACGGGAGGAATCGCGGGACGGAGTTCCCGAATAGTTTCCCCTTCGATCAAAATGTCCGCAGGAAAGGTCTTTTCCGCGGTCACGACCGTGCCGTTCTGGATGAGGAGTCCCATCAAATGGCCTTTCGCTCGGAGGATTTGCCTGCGGTGCGCTGGTCCCACGACTGCGGGGGAAGATGCGTGTCTATTTGTTCCATGGTGATGCAGCTTTCGACAGGGCAGACCAGAGCGCAGAGATTGCAGCCGACGCACTCAAGTTCGTCCACGCGGGGGATGCGCGCGAGAGGGGTGGCGAAGGGCTCGTGGCCGTTGCCGGAAGCGGCGCGATCGAGCTTGGGAATCGGGGTGACGGCGATCTTCTTTCTGCTCGCGAGTTCGTGCATAGCGGGCGTGGCGTGGCCGCCGACGGGGCTGGCGACCCGGTCCAGATGGATACACTGATGAGCGCCATCCCAGCAGGCCGTGTAGCAAAGCGCGCAGCCGATGCATTTTTCTTCGTGGATGTGGGCGACGATCTTGTAATTGAGATTGAGGTGCTTCCACTCCTGCACGCGTGGAAGCGTGAGCCCCTGAAAGTCGGCGATGCGCGCAAAGCCCTTTTCGCGCATCCAGTTGGCGAGACCATCGGCCATTTCTTCAACAACGCGGTAGCCATAATGCATGACAGCAGTGCAGACCTGGACCGAAGTACAACCTAGCAGGAAGAACTCGGCGGCGTCGCGCCAATCGGAGATTCCGCCTATGCCGGAGAGCGGGAGACAGGACTCCGGGTCACCCTGGATTTGTTGAACCATGTGGAGCGCGATGGGCTTGACGGCGGGACCGCAGTAGCCGCCGTGGGAGGATTTGCCATCCACGTTAGGGCGAGGGACGAAGCTGTCGAGGTCGATCCCGGTAATGGAATTGAGCGTGTTGATGGCGGAAAGGCCGTCGGCGCCGCCGCGCTTGGCGGCCCGGGCGATAGCGCGGATATCGGAGATGTTGGGAGTGAGTTTGATTAAGACGGGCGTGCGAGCTTTTTCCTTGGCCCACGCGGTGATCATCTCCGCGTACTCCGGCACTTGGCCGACGGCGCTGCCCATGCCGCGCTCGCTCATGCCATGCGGACAGCCGAAGTTCAGCTCGAGGCCGTCGGCTCCGGCGTCTTCCGCCTGCTGAACGATGGTGTGCCATGCTTCGCGCTTGGATTCGACCATGAGAGATGCAATCACGGCGTGCTTGGGATAGCGTTTTTTGACCTCCGAGATTTCGCGCAGATTGACGTCGAGCGGCCGGTCGGTGATGAGCTCGATGTTGTTGAGGCCCATCATGCGCTGGCCGTTCCAATCCACGGAGGAATAACGCGAGGAGACGTTGACGATGGGTTCTCCGATTGTTTTCCAGACGGCGCCGCCCCAGCCGGCGTCGAAGGCGCGCATAACCTGTTCGCCGCAATTCGTGGGCGGAGCAGAGGCGAGCCAGAAGGGATTTGGGGAATGGACTCTTCCAGCGAAGAGGATGGAAAGGTCGGGTGCGGCGTTGAGACTAGACATGCGCAACCTCCAGCGCACGAGCGATACCGATTGCCGCGCGCTTTCCGTCTGCGACGGCGTCTACGACTTCGCGGCCGCCGTTCACGCAATCGCCTCCGGCAAAATAGCGAGGATTCGAGGTCTTACCGGATTCGCGATCGATGTGGACGCAACCGTTTTCCAGGCGAACGCCGCGGCAATTTTGTAGGAAACCGACGAGCGGAGACTGCCCTATGGCAGGGATGACCATATCGCAGGGGAGAGAAAACTCCGAGCCCGGCACGTTTTCCAATGAGCCTTGAGCCGTTGACTGGACGCGGACAAACTCGATGGCTTCGATCATTTGGCTCGAGCCGGAGATGCGAATGGCGACGGGCCGGGCCCACCAATGGAAGAGCACGCCTTCCTGGCAGGCCTGCTCGTATTCGAAGGCGAATGCGGACATCTGCCGTTCGCCGCGGCGATATACAAGATGGACGGATTCTGCGCCCAGGCGGATCGCGGCACGCGCGGCGTCAATGGCGGTATTGCCAGCACCAACGACAACGACCTTGCGGCCGACTTCGAGGTTGCCTTTTGTCTTGTATCGTTCGATGAACTCGAGGGCGTTGACGACGCCCGAGTGATCTTCGCCGGGAATGCCGAGCCTGTGCATCGCGCCCAGACCGATCCCAAGAAAGACGAGGTCGAATTCCTGTTCTAACCTAGCCAGTTTGGCTTCGCTATCAATCAAGACGCCGAAGCGGAATTCCACGCCGAGAGAACGAATCATCTCGATTTCGCGGAGGCTGTCGGACGGGCGGAGTTTGTATTCGGCAACACCGTGCGTGTTGAGGCCGCCCGGAAGCGCACGGCCTTCGAAAATGGTCACGGGGAAGCCGCGCAGCCGCAATTCGGCGGCACACGCCAGCGAGGCCGGACCGGCACCAATGCAAGCGATCTTTTCCTTTCGTCCGGGAACGGAAGCATTCGGAAAAGCAGCGCCATTCTGCAAGAAATGATCCATGGCGTGACGCTGCAAACGGCCGATCTGAATGGGCTGCTTATTGTAACGATGATAGACGCAAGCGCCTTCGCATAGGACTTCCACGGGACAGACGCGCGAACAACTGGCGCCCAGCATGTTGGCGTCCAGGATGGTGAGTGCCGAACCGCGAAGATTTGCCTGGGCGATTTTCTTGATGAAGCGAGGGACGTCAATGTGCGTGGGGCAGGCGGCGGTGCAGGGTGCGTCGAAACAGTAGAGGCACCGATTGGCCTCCATCAACGCCGCCTGCGAATCAAGCGGCGGATGAATTTCCGGAAAGCGCCGCCGCAACTCCGGAGATTCCTGATGGGAAGGGGAAATGGACAACTCACGCTCCTGGATAACTCTGAAAGAGATCCCGCATCATGGGTACGCTTCGTCCCAACATTTCAGGGCCTAACAAGGGCCTCATACATGTCCGGACGGCGATCGCGGAAAAACTGCCAGGTTTTGCGGACCGTCGCGATCATGTCGAGATCGAGATCGGCCGTAAGGACTTCATCCTTGTCCCGTGAGGCTTGCGCGATGATCTGCCCGCGCGGATCGCAGAAATAACTGGAGCCGTAAAACTCGCCGATGTTCCAAGGAGCCTCGGTGCCGACACGATTGATGGCGGCAATGAAATAGCCGTTGGCAGCGGCGTGGGCAGGTTGTTCGAGGCGCCAGAGGTGTTCGCTCAGACCGGCAACAGTCGCGGAGGGATTGAAGACGATCTCCGCGCCGTTCAAACCAAGAGCGCGGGCGCCTTCCGGGAAGTGGCGGTCGTAACAGATGTAGACGCCGATTTTTGCAAAACCAAGATCGAAAACGGGATAACCGAGA
Source organism: uncultured Acidobacteriota bacterium (assembly GCA_963788255.1). Lineage (GTDB taxonomy): Bacteria > Acidobacteriota > Terriglobia > Acidiferrales > UBA7541 > Palsa-295. The sequence goes on along the minus strand of CAWBGC010000018.1, from coordinate 191,540 downwards.
TTTCCCGGACGGAAATAAAATTTCTCCCAGAAGCCTGGAGCGACGTGAGGGATATGAGTCTTGCGGTACTTTCCGAGATAGGACCCGTCGTTGTGAATGACGGCCGCCGTGTTGTAGTAGATGCCCTCGGCTTCGAGTTCATAGACCGGGACGATAAGAGCAACATGTAACTCCGCGGCCAGCTTGCGGAGAAACTGGATAGTGGGGCCGTCGGGAACGGGCTCGGTGAAGTCATACCAGCGGATGGATTGTTCGGCACAGAAATAAGGCCCATAAAAAATTTCCTGCAGGCAGACGACTTGCGCGCCGACGGCCGCGGCCTGGCGGATCATGGCCACGTGCTTCTCGATCATCACTTGCTTGATCTTGTCGAGCGAGCTATCCGGCGACGCGGCATTTCTTGCCTGAATCAGAGAACATCGGACGATCCGCGACATGGTTCTCCCCCGTCTGAGCCTCGGGAAACAACGACTTCGGACGTTTGGTGTCCCTTAGCCGTATACCATAAACAGAATTCCAATCTGATCATAAATATACTCTGGGCGGGATTGAAAAATAAAACTTGATACTAACTTGTCCGGCGTAGCATTCGGGCGTACCCTGTGGGCCAGTCAGCCGGTTGGACGCACTCAAATCCCTTTCGAAAGGAGATGCCCATGATAAAAAGAATGCTTCGCCCGTCTCCGTGGTTTTCGTGCTCGCTGGCGCCTTTGCGGTCGCAAGCTCGGCTGTGCTGTTGGCGAGAAAACAAGCGGCCGGGAAGGGTACCCCCGCGGCACAGGCGCCCGCGGCCTACCAAAAGCTCCTGACCGTTGCGGACGTCGAGAGCGTGACGGGCGTCAAGGGTCTCAAGCTGGTGCCCCGCAATCCCGTGAAGGGCGCCGGCGGTGACCTAAACTTTGCCAAGGCGGATGGCTCGCTCCTGCTGATGGTGCGATTCGGTCCCCGCAGCCTCTACGACGGTTGGAAAGCGCAGGACGGGATCGTCAACTCCACCGTCAGCGGCATTGGAGATGAAGCTTTTAATGGTCCCTCCGGGATGGCGCCTTACGTCCTCTTCTTCCGCAAGGCAGACCACTCTGTCTCGATCTCCAGCTTCTTGAATAGCGATGATATGAAGCCTTTTGTGCCCCAAGACCAATTGCGCGCGCTCGCGAAGATCATCCTTTCACGCCTCTAACGAAGCAAGGCCACTGAGTGCAGCCCGGGCGCTGTGCATTCTATCGGCGGGAAATCTGGAGAACATAGCGCACGGTTTCAGCTGCTTCGTTATGCCGGAGAATTTGGTGAGATGGAATTCCTCCCGGTCGAGATTTCCAAAATCTCCGGGCGTGTTTTCCTCGACGGATGCTCGACGAACGCGGGATGCGCGATCCGAGATGACCGGGAGCATTTGCGCTGCGCGTTGTTCTCACAGCACCGCAACGGATATGATACGGTTGCCTGTGAAGTGAGACATCGTGCGAATCAAGGCAACTCCTCCAACAGGACGGTAAACTCTCAATGAGCCTAGAAAAAAAGGGAACGCCCGGAGTGAATATTTCAAATAGGAAAGTCCACAGAGGATTATGGATCTCATTATTTTTAGTGATGAGTTCTGTGGTGCTCTCGGGAGCGGCCGGGAAATTTCAAACGACGTCAGATTCAGAGAAGCAGTTCCAGACTCTCATTCGTTCTGTAGAGGGACCGGACTTGTTTCGCGCCTACTGTGCATCTTGCCACGGCAAGGACGGCAGAGGGAATGGCCCAGCCGCGCCGGCGTTGAAGGTCAAGGTCCCGGACCTAACGGTCATAGCAAGGAATAACGGCGGGCAGTTTCCGTCGGCTCGCGTGCGCCGGATAATTATGGGTGAAGATGTCGTCGCCGCACACGGTTCCCGCGAAATGCCAGTCTGGGGGCCGATCTTTCATCAAGTCGAGTCGGACGTGGACCGAGGATACGTGAGATTGGAAAACCTGACGAAGTATGTGGAGTCAATCCAGTTGCCTCCAAAGAAGTAGGGGCCGATAAGCATGGGCCTTGACCTTGTGGTGGAGACACTCCCCTAGTCCAAATAGAATACTTCCTTCATCAGAGCGAATTTCTCATCTGGTTTCAGGCCCGGCATCGGTTCGAAGAGCGGGGCCATTTCCTCCTGCCATTTAAGGTTCGTTGGGTCTCGATCGAGTGCGCGCCACGCGGCATCAAAATCATCGACCTGCATAACCAAGAACAAATCCTGTTCCCTCCTGAAGATTGAATATTTTGAGATACCAACTTCTTTCAGTTTGGCAAGCAAGGCAGGCCAAACGTTCCTGTGGGCAGCGTCGTATTCCTTCTCTTTACCAGCCTTTATTCGCAGGCGAAACGCGACTCTCGGCATCTGGATCTCCTGAATTCCTCTAGTTGATCGGGCGGCTTTTTGTTCCACAGTGACTTGTTTGCCGAACCAGAAAGCCTACACCTAAGGCAGACTGAGCACTGCTACGGAAAAACCATGCAATGTCAAGCTGTCCGACCCCAACTTGGCAGAAGCAGGCGGTTGGAATCCGGTGGTGACGTCCACGTAGTCCAATTGGCCGCCGGCGGCTCCCGGAATAGTTAGATCGAAACTCCGGTCGCGTTTGTTCACCAGCAGAACCCTGCGTTTGCGTTGCTTGGTCACTACGGCGAGGCTAGCCACGTAGGGAAGTTCTGACGCAATTTCCACTATTTTGTCGCCGGGACCAAAGTTGTCGTGCAATAGCTTCAGGGCCCAGAATCGCGCGTTCGGCTTTCCGTTGTTCCAATCCACCATGGATACGCTGGGGAATTGCGTCGGATAGCCAACCAATTGCGATTCTCCCGCCACGTCGATGCCCAACTGCGTGAGCTCCATAAAAATGTACGCGTACTCGGCTCCCGCGAGATTCCAATACGAATCAGGAATGGGTTTCGCGACGTGATTGGGATCGGCCTGATCGTCGTCATCAGCCGCAATGATTCCAATTTCATTGATCGTCGTGCCCGTTTCGGGCGAGAGTCTCTTCCGGATCGACTCGATGTAACGGACTGTGTTCAGGAAGCCGTCCGCCTGCGCAAAAACCGTATGCTGCTGAATGTCCAGGGTTTCATCCGGTGCAGGAGACGCGTAGAAATGATAGGAAATGCCATCGAGTGGAACGCCAGACTGGTGGTTCTCTTTATTGAGGAAATACTCAAAAAAGCCGGGGCTTTCGCCTGGCATGGCGAGAGCCATGCCGACGAATTTTATTTCCGGCTGGACTTTTTTCATGGCCGTCACGATGGCGTCGTATAACCGCGTATAGGTTTGCGGCGTCATGCCGTGCTCGAAATCCACTTCGTTGAGAACCTCCCAGAACGGAATCGAATAGTGATATCCGGATTCGTGCCGCTTTCCGTATTCGTCAGTAAATCCACCTTTCGTGTACCAAGACAGGAGTCGCGCATAGTAGTCCGCAACTTCCTTGAACGTCGGGTCACGAAGCTCTGTTCCCTGTTCGTAGTCCCACACCGGCTTGTTGGGATCGTCCGGATAGGCGATGGGCTTGTCGGTCTTGTACATCCACTGAGGGATTGTGCTGAAGTTGAGAACGACGGAGTGCCCCTTGGTTGCCTCCAGAAAATCTATCGTCATCGGATCGATCAGAGAAAAATCCCAGGAGGTCTTGCCGTCTTTCGGTGGGGCTAACTCCGCCACGCCTAGACGCGGATAGGGGAGCCAAGGAACGTAGCGGACGTAGTCGGCCCCGAGATCGTGAAGTGCCTGGAACGCATTGTCATACACGGGAGTCCCTCGGCGAAGCGGTGGGTTTACAACCACCTGTAAGGTGGGAGTAGTCCTCGATTGCATCGTCACGTGGTCCCAGTGAACGGTGAGCTGGGCAGGAGAACCTTGCGCGCTGGAAGCGAACGATGCGGCGAGCGTAAACACTGGAACAAGAAACCAACGAATGGAATTCAAAGGTTTCATGGAATCCTCTGTGCGAGAACGCACGCGCGAACCGAGCAGGGTGCAATATGCTCGCGAGGTCGGAAGATACGCGAGCTGAATAGTTTCTTCAATAAGATAAATACTTTCACTATAGAATCCCACTCAGGCTCCTCCGGCTTGGCCACAGTCCCAGGATCGGCGGAATGAAAATAGATATGAGCGACAAGGGTACGCGTCACGAGTTCACCGTGGGGCTCCTCGGCATCGGACTCGATACGTATTGGCCTCAATTCGAAGGACTCCAGGAACGTTTGACGGGGTACGTTCAAAAGGTAGCCCAGCAACTTGAAAAACTGGGCGTCCGCGTTATCAATCTCGGCTTGGTGGATTCTCCGGAAAAAGCAGAGGCCGCAGGTCATGCCTTCCGGCAACAGGATGTCGATCTCATTTTTCTCTACATCACGACTTACGCGCTATCAGCCACCGTCCTTCCGGTTGTGCGAAGAGCCAAAGTCCCAGTAATCCTGCTCAATCTTTCCCCTTCCGCAGCGATCGATTACGAGTCATTCAACCGCATGGGTGACCGAACGGAAATGACCGGTGAATGGCTGGCTTACTGCCAGGCTTGTCCCGTGCCGGAGATCGCAAATGTATTTCGCCGTTGCCATACCCCCTTCTTTCAAGTCACCGGAATGCTGGAAGACGACCCGGTTGCGCAGCGTGAGATACACGAATGGCTGGAGGCGGGCCGTGTCGCCCACACGATGGAACACAACCGCCTCGGAGTCATGGGCCATTATTACGGTGGAATGCTCGATATCTATTCCGACCTGACTCAACAGTGCGCCTATTTCGGCGGTCACATTGAAATGTTGGAGGTGGATGAACTCGCCGGCCTGCGACGTGACGTTCCAGCCGGCTGCGATCGCCCAGCGAGTGGAAGAATTCCGGAAAAGCTTCGATCTTCAACCCGATTGTACGCCGGAGGAATTAGAGCGCGCCGCCCGGACTTCAATCGCACTGGATCGCTTGGTGGAGCAGCACCGGCTGGGTTCGCTTGCGTATTACTACCAGGGAACAGGAAACCCGGACAACGAGGATACGATCAGCTCCATTATTTTGGGAACAAGCTTGCTAACGGCGCGAGGAGTGCCGGTCGCCGGCGAGTATGAGATCAAGAATGCTCAAGCCATGAAGATCATGGATTCTTTCGGCGCCGGCGGATCGTTTACAGAGTTCTACGCTACCGACTACAAGGAGGACGTTGTGCTGATGGGCCATGACGGCCCAGGTCATCTGGCCATCGCCGAAGGACGAATCAAGGTTCGCCCCTTGCGCGTCTATCACGGCAAGGTCGGTTGCGGTCTGTCGGTCGAGATGTCGGTCAAACATGGCCCAGTCACTTTGCTTTCCGTGGTGCAGACGGCGGACAAACTCATGCTTCTGACTGCGGAGGCAGAATCCGTACCCGGCCCGATTCTGGAAATCGGCAACACGAACAGCCGCTACCGTTTCCCGATTGGCGCTCGACGCTTCATAGAGGCGTGGAATGCAGAAGGCCCAGCGCATCACTGCGCGATCGGAGTCGGCCACGTTGCAACCAAGTTGAAGAAACTGGCGGCGCTGCTCGGAATGGATTGCGTACAAATCTGTTGAGAGATCGGTTCAATAGAGAATCATTTCCCGTGGCGTGAACATGCGGGCTTGCTATCTGCTTCGCCTGCTTTCTGTAGATTGCGCTAATTTCGAAGTCCTCGATCTGTCGACCGTCAATGAATTCGCCGCAGACCCTCGAGAGCCCAAGTAATTCCCATAGCCGACGACGATTGTCGAGGTGACCAGGACGAGAAGAGCCAGGCCAACCAACCACTTCGTACGAGCGCCGACTCCTTTCCATTCCTTCAGAGCGATGCCCCAAAGCGTGCTGAAGATGATGATACTGGCCATGTGGAGAGTCCAACTGGAGAATTTGTAATGGCCCATCTGGGTTTCGCCCATGGTGTAGAAGAAAAACTGGAAGTACCACGTGGTTCCTGCGAGGGCGGAAAAGAAATAGTTCGACAGCATGGGCACTTTCGAAGGATTCGACCTTTCTAAGACGGCCAATTCGGCCATTTCCTCTGCGGGAGCGTCTATTACATTTTCAAGGACTGGCTCATCGCTTCGCGCGGGGACCAGTCCACGTGCTTCGAACTTGAAATATTGGTATCCGGTCCGGTTGCGAACATTCAGAATTACGCACCAAACAAAGTTTGTTGTGAAACCCCCGAGCAGAACCACTACCAAGACGGGAAGGCCTTGCCACAGCGCGGGCGTGCCGTGGCGCACGGTGATTTCCTTGATGGCATCGCCGGCGGCCAATCCATATGCAAAGCAAGCGCTCATGACGCCTGAAAATGTGGCCACCAACAAGCCCTTCTTCAGATTGAATTCCTTGATGGAGGCTCGCTTTTGCTCCTCGGACATTTCACGTTCCTTGGATACTCCCGCCGCGCCTGCAAACACGATTCCGAGCAGGCAAATTCCGACTCCGGCCAGAATCGTCAGGCCCGAGTTCGTCCCGAGAACCATCGTCGAGAACTGGCCGCGAACAATGGGTGGCATCAGAGTGCCGAAAGCGGCCGTATAACCAAGCGCCACAGCCATACCGAGCGACATTCCGAGGTAGCGCATGGTCAGCCCGAATGTGAGTCCGCCGAGTCCCCACAGCACGCCGAAGGTGTAGGCCCAGAAGACGCTTCGCGTGGGCGACTGGTGAAGGACGCCGAGAAGATCGTTCGTCATGCACAGGGCCAGGATCCAAGGGGCGATGATCCAACTGAAGAATCCGCCGACCAGCCAGTAGGTTTCCCATGCCCAGATCTTCACTCGCCGAAATGGAACATAAAAGCTCGCGGAAGCGAGTCCACCTAACCAGTGGAAAACAACGCCGAGCGGAGGATTTGGCACCAAGGGCTGTCCTTTCCACCACGAGAGCGAAACACGATTAGACGGGCGAACCGGGGGCTCCCAAAAGCGGGAGGCCGGGCACGGGCGGTGACTCTAGTTCTTGCAGCGGCTTATCGTCAATACAAAACCTGTGTATCTATCGAAATATGAAAGTAAAATCCGGCGTGGGATATACTCCATTTCACGCGAGAAGCAGCCGGCGTTGAATGGACTGACGCTAGCCGGATGACAACCGGTCTTCAACGTCATCGCCAGAGGTATTCGATGAAGATCCAAGAGAAACTACGCTACCTCGATGATCGGTGGGACGATCGCGTCGCAAACACACTGGATGACGCTGAACTTCTGCGCTATCGCTCGAACCTGCTGGGCTCCGATCTTCGCATCACTAACTTTGGCGGGGGAAACACCAGCTCAAAGATTATCGAAGTGGACCCGCTGGACGGTTCCCAAGCGAGCGTCTTGTGGATTAAAGGGAGCGGTGGCGATATCGGCAGCATTCAACAGAAGGGCTTCGCAACTCTTTACTTGGACAAGTTGCACGCTCTGGCGCACCGCTATCGAGGCGTCGACGCCGAAGATGAGATGGTGGAGTTTTATCCACTCTGCGTCTTCGGAAACAACGCCGTTGCGGCCTCGATTGACACCCCTCTGCATGCTTTCCTTCCTTTCCTACATGTCGACCACCTGCACCCGGACTGGGGAATTGCCGTGGCAGCGGCGGCCAATGGCCGCGAGAAAATGGAGGAATTCAACCGCACCTTTTCTCACAAGTTGATCTGGGTGCCCTGGCAGCGGCCCGGTTTTGAACTAGCCATGATGTTGCGCGACGCCGTAAAGCAAACGCCAGACAGCGACGGCATCGTTCTTGGCGGCCACGGTCTTTTTACCTGGGGGAATACCCCACGCGAGTGCTACGAGAGCACGATCACGATCATCGACCAACTGGGACAGTTCGTATCGGACCATTTGGACCGGCGGGGAACTAAACTATTTGGCGGGAGCCGCACGAGCGTTCTCGAGAATCATACGTCACTTGCTCAGGAGATTTTTCCGTTTTTGCGCGGCCGTGTTTCCGCCAAGCAGCGCCAAATCGGCCATTTCAACGGCCTCCCTGAGGTACTCCACTTCGTGAACTCGGCGGATGCCCAACAACTCGCGCGTCTCGGGACAAGCTGCCCGGACCATTTCATTCGGACAAAAATCCGCCCGCTCTTTGTGCCGTGGAAGCCTGAGCCGAACCTTTCCGGATTGTGCGTGGCGATTGACGCAGCTCTCGAGAAGTATCGCGAAGAATATGCGGCCTACTATGCATCGTTCGCGCAGCCCGACAGTCCCAAGATGCGGGATGCAAACCCCACCGTGGTGCTTGTCCCTGGCATTGGTATGTTCAGTTTCGGCAAAAACAAGGCGGAAGCTCGTATCACGGGCGAATTCTATACGAACGCGATACACGTCATGGAGGGTGCGTGTGCTCTGGGTTCCGGCGCAACACCGCCCGTTCTGCCGCAGGCCGGTCCCGCTGCGAAGACGGAGGCGTTCAGCGTTTACTCAAACTATGTAGCTTTGCCGCTTTCCGAGGCGTTTCGGATCGAGTATTGGCAACTTGAGGAAGCAAAAATCCGGCGTCAGCCGCCGGAAAAGGAACTGAGTCGCCAGATTTGCCTGGTCGTTGGCGGCGGAAACGGCATTGGCCGGGAGACTGTGCTTCTCGCCGCACGTCGCGGATCGCACGTGGTCGTAGCCGACAAAGACGTCGAAGCCGCCAAGTCCGTCGCCGCGGAAGCTCAATCCAGCGTCGGGAAGGAAGCGGCGATTGCGGTGGCTATCGACATTCGCGACCGGGAGTCCATCCGGCAGGCGCTTCGCAAAACGCTCGCGACGTACGGCGGGCTCGACATTCTCGTGAACACCGCCGCCATTTTCCCTTCTGCGCCGGACGGGCAGATTAATGACGAACAATGGGGCCTAACGTTCGATATCAATGTTACGGCCAATCATCGGCTCCTCGAAGAAGCCTCGAAAATATTCCTCGAACAGGATCTGAGCACAAGCGTTGTTCTGGTGAGTTCGGCAAACGCCGTCGTTGCGAAACGCGGGAGCGAGGCCTACGACGTGAGTAAGGCGGCGGTGAGTCATTTGGTTCGTGAATTCGCAATTTCGCTTGCACCGAAAGTCCGGATCAACGGAATCAGCCCGGCAACCGTCGTTAAAGGCTCAACGATGTTTCCGCGCGATCGCGTGACCGCATCGCTCGCCAAGTATTCGATTCCTTTCGACCAGGGCGCTTCGGACGAACAGCTCCGCACTGTTCTCGCCGAGTTCTATGCGAAGCGCACGCTGACTCACCAACCGATTGATCCTCAGGATTGCGCGGCGGCCATCCTGTTTCTTGCCGGCCCACAGTCACGTTGCACGACCGGCCATCTAATCCCGGTGGATGGCGGGTTGACGGAAGCCTTTCTTCGGTAAGCCCTAGGGGTTGAGGTCGGAGTTTGAATTAGGTGAAGATTCGAGAAGCTCTATGACATCGGTGAAACGCCGGAGAGCTCGAGTCGCGGTCGATTTGGGCGCACAAAGCTGCCGTGTCTCTCTCCTTCGTTGGAACGGCAACGAGCCCGAGATCGAAGTCCTTCATCGTTTTTCGAACGAACCGCTCTCAACGAGCGAGGGGCTATGCTGGAATATTGGCGCAATATTTGACGGTATCATGACGGGATTGCACTCCTGCGCAGCTTGCGCGCCTGAGGGCATTGCGTCCATTGCCGTCGATGGTTGGGCCGTTGATTATGTGCGGCTGGACAGTGCAGGTAATCCGGTCACTCTTCCCTTCTGCTATCGAGATACCAGAACAGAGAAGGCAGAAAGGGAAGTGCACGCTGTTTTGCCTCCTTCTCGTCTATATTCCTTGACCGGAATTCAGATCCTGCGATTGAATACGTTGTACCAGTTGTACGCTGACAAACTCGCTGGTTTCGATCCCCGGCTGCCCTGGGTGAATCTTCCTGAGTTCATTGCCTACCGCCTCTCGGGCAAGCGTGTGAGCGAATACACGAATGCAACTCATACGGGGCTCGTTGCTTTGGGAACTCATTCTTGGTGCCAGGAGATATTCCGCGAACTCGGTTTGGATGTGGCGTCGGCACCTGAAATTGTACCTAGCGGTTCGGTGCTCGGGCCCGTAACCGAAAATCTTGCCCGTCTGCCTGCATTTCACGATGCAAGAGTTGTCGTCCCAGCGTGCCACGATACTGCTTCCGCCATCGCTGGAATTCCGGCGGTTGGCGGCGACTGGGCCTTTATTAGTTCCGGAACCTGGTCCCTTGTCGGGACGGTTCTTGACGCTCCTTGTGTAACCGACGACGCGCGATCCTTGAACTTCACGAATCTTGGCGGCGTGGGTGGAAGAATCTGCTTTTTGAAAAACGTAAACGGCATGTGGTTGCTCCACCAATGCATGGATGAATGGGAACAGCAAGGTATTCGCTGGTCGTTTCAAGAGCTGCTCTCGCGTTGCGCTTCTTTGCCGGCGCCTGCCGCGTTGATCGACGTTGATGATCCACAACTCATGCTTCCGGGGCATACCATCGACAAGATCAACGCACAACTCGAATTTCTCGGGCAGCCGAGGTTTGGCCCGGACAATACTTCCGCTGCTGCTCTCGCCAACACAATCTTTCACAGCATGGCCGCCCGCTACGCCGAAGTGCTTGCCCGGATTACCAAGATTACGGGGAAGAAGTTCAACCGCCTATTCATCGTGGGCGGAGGAAGCCAGAACACTCTGCTCAATCGGCTTACGGCTCAGCGCACAGGCCTTGAAATCATTCTCGGCTCCACGGAAAGCGCCACGATAGGAAATTTTGCAGTACAGATGGCGGCTCTCGAGCATGACGGGAGCCTGTCCACTGGTGTGACTGTGCATTCGGTCGAGAAATGGGCCGAGCGGATGTCAGCGAGTACGCTGGCGCTGTCCAACGATCGCGAAACCAATTAGTGTCGGAGCCGTATCAGCAGTCAGCCCATCGAATGGAGACTTCGCTATGAACGATAAAGCAGTCGAAGCAGTTTGGAAGGCGCTCGACAAATTCAACATTGAACTGCCTTCCTGGGGATTCGCCAATACTGGCACTCGCTTTGGAAAGTTCATCCAGGCCTCGGCTGCAACAACCATCGAAGAAAAATTCAGCGATGCCGCACAGGTTCATGCTGCGACGGGGGCATGCCCGACTCTAGCCCTTCACGTTCAGTGGGATTTGCCGAAGGGACTGAAGGATGTCCCTGAAGTCGACAGGCTGGTGAAGCGCTTCAGTATACGCGCCGGATCGATTAACCCCAATATCTTTCAAAATCAGGAATACAAATATGGCTCGATCGGCAATCCGGATCCAGCCGTTCGGCGGATGGCCATACGACATATTCTCGATTGCATCGCGATCTCGGATGCCCTGGGTTCACGCGACATCTCGCCGTGGTTTGCCGACGGCTCCAACTATCCCGGCACTCAAAATATTCGCAAAAGAATTAGGTATTTTGAGGAAGGGCTCCAAGAAATCCACGCTGCCTTGAAGCCCGGCCAACGATTGCTACTGGAATACAAGCCTTTCGAGCCGGCCTTCTATCACACGGACATCGCCGATTGGGGGATGGCTTTTCTTCTCGCCAAGCATGCCGGCCCTCATGCCTTTGTTCTGGTCGATACAGGACATCACTACCTTGCGCAAAACATCGAACAGATCGTTGCATGGCTGCTTCATCGCACAATGATCGGAGGATTTCATTTCAATGATCGGCGATACGCCGATGACGATCTAACGCTGGGTTCGATCGACCCTTACCAGATTTTCCGAATCTTCCACGAAATTAGGATGTTCGAGTGGGAGTCGCAGACCACCGCGGATATCGCCTACATGGTGGATCAGAGTCACAACCTCAAGGGAAAGGTCGAAGCAATGATTCAGACGGTGTGCACTGCTCAGGAGCTCTACGCGCGTGCGGTTCTCGTCGATCATGACCGCCTTGCGAAGCTTCAGCAGAATTGTTCGTTGGTCGATGCAGAGGAGACCTTGCGGGGGGCCTTTTGGCAAGACGTTCGACCCGCTCTTCAAGAATGGCGGAAAGCCCGCAGCTTGCCCGAGCATCCACTGCAAGCTTTCCGGTCGAGCGGTTATCTGGAGCGGGTTACTCGGGAGCGAGCGGCGAGGAATATCGGTGCTTCTGCCAGTTACGCCTAGGACCGGGCCTGTGCTCCGCAAGAATTCAACGACCACATCAAAATTCCCCATTTTCGTGTTCTACGTTTGCAGTCTGCGACGTCGTATCTCGAGAGTAGGGTCAATAACTACTATGATCCAGGCGGATAGTGAGAGTGCATCCCATGATTGCATCTGGCGAAATACCACGACCTTTCTCTGTTTTCGAAAAACGCGCCTGAAAAAAGCCTAGTGAGCATTCCCGGATCTCGGCAAATAGGCCCGCAAATCCCTGGGGCTCCCTGGAAGCAGAGGAACGGAGAGAAATCCCAAGACTGACTGGCGGTGGACGCAGTCTCGTGCGAACTTTTCTCTGCCTCCAATTCCCTGCTAACAGGGAAAAATACAGGGAATTTTGCGCCTTCGGTCGAAACCCTCCGAGATAAGTTCCCTCCAGAGAGTGCTTTGGCGCGAAAGACTACGTTTGAGAGATCGATCGGAACAGGAAACGATCAGGGAATGAACAAGGATTTGATATTCCCTGATACCCGGTTTTTGCGAAATGTCGACTCCGACCTGCCCCTGCCAAAACTCGGAGGAGCTTTGTCGTGCGCTAAACCCGTACGAATGAGGTATTTGATAGGGACAGGCACTCGGAAAAATTCTACAAATCGGGTGCACGGCTCTTGGCTGCAGGTCTGTTGCCCGGCCCCTTCCTGAGACGTACGGAGTGCGCTGGGCCCGCGGACAAACTCTCGTTCAGAAAAGTATTCCCAGGAATTAAGACGGAGATTACGTTTCGAGGATTCATACATATGATTCCTCTATAGTGCGAATGTGGTTCCAAGAGAATACACTTTTGTCTAGAAGCCATCTCATAAATACCTCAGAAGGATAACGGCACAAGCAAGCTGGACCATCCCGAGGAAATTTTCTGGGTAGTATTCCCAGCGAATGACGATGCGACGAAAATTGTGAAGCCATGCGAACAATCGCTCGATCTTCCAGCGACGCCGATAGCGTCGAAGGACGCGGCCATCTTGCGTGGCTTTACGGCTGCGCGTCGAATGGTGCGGGGCAACCAACTGCACGTCGAAGCGTTCGCGAATCTGCACATCCAGCGGATCGCTATCGTAAGCGCGGTCGCCGATCAAACGCTCGGGAGTTTCCGCAAGGAAGCGTCGCTGGAGCGTGGGTTCGACGAGCTTTGTTTCATGAGGCGAAGCGCTGGCCACGTGCACGGCGAGAGGAAGACCATGGCCGTCGCTGATCGCCATGATTTTGCTGCCTTTGCCGCGGCGAGTAGGGCCGACAGCAGAGCCCCTTTTTTCGCCGAGCTGAAGCTGGCGTCGATGAACGACTCGCTCAGATCCAGCTTCCCGCGGTCGCGTAAGTCTTCCGCCAGTTTCTGCAGCAGTTTGGTGAGCAGCCCCGAGCGCTGCCACTGCTGAAAGCGGCGATGACAGGTTGGATAGGGAGGATAACGACGTGGCAGATCGTGCCAGGGGGCGCCGGTGCGCAGGACCCAAAAGACGCCGTTCAGCACCGCGCGCGTATCCTGCCACGGGCGACCACGCCCGTCCTCCCGACGTTTCGGACGAAAAAGCGGTTCCAGCACCGCCCACTGGGCGTCGGTGAGATCCATGCCCTTGATTTACGTCATTCGCCATAACTTTCAACCGATCAGTACCTTGAAAGTGTTTATGAGATAACTTCTAGCTGTGGTTGAAGAAACGGCAGCAGGTCGCACGAACTGGCCAGGCACCTCCACGTGAGAGGGCTGAGGCTCCGGATCAATTCGCAGCACACTGGCTCGGCTGCGGAAAGTTACTTCGCGGACCTGGTTTTCCGTAATATAACGCAGTTATGATTCTGATCACCGGCGGAACAGGCTTCATCGGAAGCCACCTAGTCGAGGCCGCCTGCGCCCGTGGCGAGCCGCTGCGCTGCCTGATCCGCCGCGACAGTTTCAAGCGACATCCTTTCGCGTTGCCTGCCGAAGCTGAGCTCGTGTTCGGTGACCTCGTTTCCGGCGAGGGTCTGAGGGATGCCCTCGAAGGCGCCGGTACCGTGATCCACCTTGCGGGTGTGACGAAGGCGCTTTCAACGAGCGACTTCTACTCGGGCAACCTGCGCGCAACGGAGAATCTCGCGCGGGCGGTCGCCGGACGCGGGGTTCGGCTTGTGCACGTCAGCTCTCTCGCTGCCATCGGTCCCAGCACCGATGGCACGCCGGTCTCCGAAGACGCCGAACCGCATCCCGTCACGCACTACGGAAGGTCCAAGCTGGAAGGGGAGCGGATTGCGCGGGCGCTGGTTCCGGACGCGGTGATCGTGCGGCCGGCTGTGGTCTACGGCCCGCGTGACACGGACGTGCTGGAAATGTTCAGGTCAATTAGTAAGGGCTTTGTGCTGGAGATCTCGGGCGGCGAACGCTGGTTTCAGGCGATCTATGTAAAGGATCTGGCCGACGGGTTGCTGGCAGCGGCCTGCACCCCTCAAGCCGGCGGCCGCGCGTACTTTCTTGCTCACGCGAAGGCGGTCTCCTGGAGCGAGGTGAGTTCCGCGGCGGCGCGCGTCATGCGGATACGAACGCGAGTCCTACGGATTCCATCGTCGCTTGCCTACGCCGTGGGCGGCTTCGCAGAGGTTTGCTCCAGACTTACCGGGAAGCCGGCGATCATCTCGCGCGAAAAGGTGAAGGAAGCGCATTGCCGCTACTGGACCTGCGACACGCGCCGTGCGGCGCAAGAGTTCGGCTTCGAAGCGCAGACACCTCTGGAACTGGGACTCGCCCAAACGCTTGCCTGGTACAAGGAGGCGGGTTGGCTGAAGTATTGAACTCGGATGGGCGCTTGTGGGCCACTGACAAACTGATCTTGGCTTACCTTGCAGGCACAGGTGCGTTGGTCGCAGTGTACTGGAATCGTCTTCCCGAGGCCCCGGAATGGATGGCCTTGCACGTTGGGGCTGCCATCGCCATTGTGTTGGCCTCGAAGCATGCCGGTCGCGCGGTCTGGTATTTCCGCCATTGGTATCCGCTTCCGCTGGTCGCTTCCTGCTATAAGGAGATGGCGATCCTGATTCTGGCGGTCCGAGGTGCGGCCGCCGACCAATGGCTCGCGGATCTCGACTTTTCGATTTGGCATGCGAATCCGACCGTCTGGCTGGAGCGCCTCCAAACGCTGGCGCTCACGGACTTTCTGCAACTTGTCTATACTTTGTTTCTTCCCGCGGTCCTATTGGTCCCTTGGCTGTTGTGGCGGAAACGGCGCTTCGCGGACTTTCGGTATTGCGCTTTCCTGATCTCGCTGGGCTTTCTGGCGTCTTATATCGGGTACATCCTTGTGCCTGCGCGCGGGCCCCGCTTCTTGCTCGATCACTTACAGCATTCGCCTTTGCCAGGAGGATGGGTGGTGCGCGCGATGCGGACGACGCTTGATCGACTCGAGTCAGCCCATTACGATTGCTTTCCGAGCGGCCACGGCGAGCTCACGATCATCGCCTGGTGGAGCAGCCGGCAAATCTCGAAGCCGCTCTCCCGGATGTATTTGGTGTACGCGCCATGCATTATTTTTGCTACAGTCTACCTTCGATACCACTACACGGTTGACTTGGTGGCGGGCGCGCTGCTTGCCGCGGTCTTGATTGCGGCGGGGCCCATGCTGTACCGGATGCTATCAGGAAGAGAGGATTCGATTGCCGCTGGAGGTCCTAACGGCAGATAGCAAGCAGGCATTGAAAGAGTTTATTGAGTTCCCCTATTCGGTGTATCGCGGCGACCCTTTTTGGGTGCCTCCATTGCGGATCGCGGTCAAGGAACTGCTGAACCGGGCCAAGCATCCGTTCTACGCCAACGCGGAGGCCGAGTTTTTCCTGGCGCGGCGTGACGGCCGCGTGGTGGGTCGGATTGCCGCTATCCTAAACCGCAATCACAACAAGTTTCACGAGGAGAACGCCGGGTTCTTCGGATTCTTCGAATCGACGAACACCCCTGAAGTGGCGGCGGCTCTGCTCGGCGCCGCACGAAATTGGGTATTCGGCCGTGGCGCAGTGCTGCTTCGGGGTCCGGTGAACCCCTCCACCAACTACGAATGCGGCATGTTGGTCGAAGGGTTCGATTCCAGTCCGATGGTCATGATGACCTATAACCCGCGCTATTACCCGGCGTTGATGGAAAACGTAGGGCTCCGCAAGGCGAAGGATCTCAACGCGTACGTCAATACCGCGGCGGCGGTCGAGCTGGAGAAGATCGCGCGGGTGGCAGACCGCAAGCTTGCCAAGAGCGGGGTCACGGTCCGGCACATCAACATGAAGGATTTCGACGGCGAAGTGGGGCGGATCTGGGAGGTGTACAACTCGGCGTGGAAGCGCAACTGGGGATTTGTACCCATGACTCGCGAAGAGTTCTTCCTGATGGGCAAAGAGATGAAGCAGATTCTCAAGCCTGAGCTGGTGCTCTTGGGGGAAGCGGGCGGGAAGCCGATTGGGTTCGCACTGGCCTTGCCCGATGTCAATTTCGCGCTCAAGCCAGCGGGCGGCCGCCTCTTCCCGACGGGCCTGCTCAAAATTCTGTATTATCAACGTTCGATTAAGAGTCTGCGTGTTCTTGCTCTGGGGGTGGTGGAGGAGCATAAAACCTCCGGTGTAGCGGCTGCCTTCTATGCCACGCTCGTGCGGACTGCCAGGAAGTTGGGATACAGCGGCGACTGTGAAATGTCGTGGATCCTGGAAGATAACGTTCTGATGATACGCTCCCTGGAAGTGATGGGCGCAAGACACTACAAGACCTATCGAATCTACGAATGGCACTGAACACGAACCTGACTTCCACCGCGAAAAAGAAGAGCGCGGGAGCGAACGACATTTTCGAGAAATGCCGCGCGTTCGCCCGCCCGGGCGAGCTCCAGAAAGCCGGTCTGTACATGTACTTCGAGACCTTCGGAGACCGGGACGGCTGCCAGCCGGGAGAGGTGCGGCTGGGCTCGTCGAAGGTGCTGATGTTCGGGTCCAACGATTACCTGGACCTGATCACGCACCCGCAGGTCAAAGAAGCCGCCGTGCAGGCGATCCAGAAATACGGCAGCGGATGCAGCGGCTCGCGCCTGCTGAACGGGACGCTGGATCTGCACGTGAAGCTGGAGGCGGAGCTGGCCGCCTTCGTGCGCAAGGAAGCCGCGATGATCTTCGGCACCGGGTTTCAGGCCAACTACGCGGCGCTTTCGGCGCTCACCGAAAAGGGCGACGTGATGATCTGCGATCACGACCTGCACGCCAGCTTGGTGGAAGGAGCGTTGCGGTCGGTGGCGCGGGTGATGCGTTTCCGGCATAACGATCTGGATCATTTCGAGCGGTGCCTAAACAACTGTGCTGCCAAAGAGAAGATCCTGGTGGTCTCCGAAGGCGTGTTCAGCATGGAAGGGGATCTGGCCGAGTTGCGCGGGCTGGTGAAGCTTTCAAAATCCAACGCGGCGCGCATCTATGTGGACGAAGCACATGGACTGGGAGTGTTGGGGCGGACCGGAGCGGGCGCGGCGGAACATCTGGGGGTGCTGGACGAAGTGGACATCGTGATGGGCACGTTCAGCAAGGCTCTGGCGTCGGTGGGCGGGTTTATCGCGGGCCCGCGCGAGGTGGTAGATTATCTGAAGCACACGGCGCGGCCGTTCGTGTTTTCGGCGAGCCTGCCGGCGGCGTCGGTGGCGGCGGCCGGGGCGGCGCTGGAGATCATCCGCAAGGAGCCGGAGCGGCGCCTGCGGCTGCTGCAGATAGCCTGCGCGCTGCGTGCGGAGCTGCGCGCGCGCGGTTTTTCGGTGCTGGAGGGGGAGACGGCGATCGTGCCAGTGGTGATCCGTGAGGAAGGGGATTTGTGCCGACTGTGCAGGGCCCTTCTGGCCGAAAACATCTACGTCAATCCGGTGCTGAAGCCGGCCGCAGCACAGAATTTGCTCCGCATCTCCTGCACTTCCGCACACACCGAAGCGCACATCGAGAGGCTAGTCGCGACGCTTACGAAGCTGGCGGGGCGCCTCGGCATCGAGCGCTAGACGGAGCGTTGCTCACTGTGCTCGCTGAAAATCTTAAGAAGAAAGGAAGTTGGTGCGAGACCGGGCGCAGCCGTGGCAGCGGTCGTTCCTGGATCACGGCGCACTCGGAAGTAATGCACGAGCCTGTTTGACGCGCTCGGGAGCGCATGTCAACTTCCCATGCAGGATCGGAAAGCTATTTCCCCAACGACTTCTTGTGGAGCCTCAGCATTGTGCTGCCTTGTCGCCCTGCCTCCGCTTCCCTCCCCAGTCCTGCCAATCCGAACACACGCAACAAAGTACCTGTGCTCGCAATAATTCCGCAGGTTGCTCATTTCTCCCGTTCCGGGAGGTCACTGGCAATTCCCAATCGCGCCGTAGCTACTCATCGGGGGCGCGGCGTGAAGTCGCTTCCTCGTCCACCCAATCTTCTTCCGTATACGTCATTCCACGACGGCCCGGAACCTTGCGCTCTGGTCCGGATCGGTAGAGAGGGCAGGAGCGAGGACCATAACAGAATGTCTCGGTTCGATAGCGGGGTTTGCTCGGATTCCACTGATCGATGATCATCTCGACCGCCATATGACATCCCCAGATGCAGCTTGTACACCTTTCCTCGTACGTTCGTGCCGCGAGTCGTCGGTGACCGCGTTCGCGGTAGACCGCATGCCGTGGAGTGAGCAGTGACATTTATATGCAAGGTTCTGCGATATCCCACCTCCATCACCGCGAATACGTATAGGCTGAGGAGGAGGAGGAGCGTCACAGCGACGACGAAATCGCAATCCACGATCGCCTTGCCATGGTTCCGCACGAAGCTCATCCAGCGCTGAGCGACAGGACCTCGATTGGGGCTCAGATCTTATGGGCAATAGGTGTGCCTGCCAAAAACTCGGTTCTTGTTGACCAAGTTGAATTTGAACGGCGGCCGCTATAGCTTGCGCCGACCATGTTCAATATGATTTTCCCGCTCCCATCTTCGACTCCCGCCACCACGCGCAGCTGTATTTTTTGCTCAGAAACAGTTCTTTTTGAGGCGACATGGGGGGCACTTTTGGGCAAGCAAAATCTCAATGATTTTCGGATGTCAAGAATTAGGGATTCTGGGCAAGCAAGGGGTTTTTGGGCAGGACCTATCGGGCAACTTCAAAGGCATATTTTTGTCGGAGAAATCAGTCGTAGGGTCGTGGAGTCCTTCACCACGCCTCCAAACAATTCGGCTCTCTCTCGTAGCCTGATTCTAATTGTAAGCATCAAGGAGACGTTGGTATGAGGGGGTGTTCAGTTTTTTTTGCCGATGCTCGACCTTTGCATGAAAGTGCACCTCGCGATCGGATCGGGAGAAATACTGCGGCTTTTCTCCGCTTGTGGCCATTGCGGCTAACCAAGACTAAATAAACATTCCTGAATTTGCGCGATGAAGGCCGCAAGATCCGAGTTTTCGCTAAAGATAAGGGAACGGAGAGAAATCCCGCGACTGGCTGGCGGAGGGGGTGGGATTCGAACCCACGAGACCCTTTCGGGCCTAACGGTTTTCAAGACCGCCGGTTTCAACCGCTCACCCACCCCTCCGGGCTCTGCTCAGTGTAACCGGCAAGGACCGGCGTTTCCAGCAGGGAAGGAAAGGGCACGGGGCTCCAAACTGACGGATTCCCGGACTAAAGTTCTACTGCAATTCCCTCTCGACTGACGACGGAGAAGGCCGATGGCGACAAGGGAGAAAACCGGGCGGGCAGCCTCCCGCTGTGACAATCTCCTCCTGCATCTTGCGCGACAGTTTGTGAAGCGTCAACCCTCGAAGGTCCCAGCTTTGCCGGAAATGAGTCAAAGGGCGGCTTCCTCCTCTCTCCCCCTCCGAGCGAAGGAGGAGGCGATCCAAGAAGAAAATACCGCCGGTATTACAACCTTTTGACAACTCACAGACATGGCGATGGCAACACGCCTGAGTACGACTCGTTATCTTACGCCCCAAGCAGCTCGAAGACCGGCGCGAACCCTCCCGTGGGAACAGCCGGAAAAATAGCCCGTCAGATGCGGCGGCGCGGTCATAACACGCTGGGTTCCAACCCCGCGCGCCGCCGCACTCGGCAAATCGGCTGCAGAAAATTGGAGAGTGCGATGAAGAGACGAGATTCAGTTATTCTGTCCGGGGTTCTGTGCGGGGCGCTAGCGCTCTTGATTGCCAGCGCGGCCGCTTTTGCGGGGGACGATAACGATACGATCCTAAACAACCATCAAAAAGTTTCCACGATTGCGTCGACTGTACCGGCCAATGGCGACGTCAATCCGTATGGCGTTGCCCGAGTGACGCGCAGCGTTGGCAAACTGCAAGAGGGGCATATCCTCGTCAGCAATTTCAACAACAGCGGCAACCTGCAAGGAACGGGGACAACCATCGTAGACATGGCTCCAAACGGGACCCTAAGTGTGTTCGCCCAGATCGATGCAACCAAATTGCCTGGGCCTTGTCCCGGCGGCGTAGGACTTACAACGGCGCTGGCCTTCCTGCGCGACGGATGGGCTGTGGTCGGGAGCCTGCCTACGAGTGACGGCACGTCGAGCACGGCACAGGCAGGATGCTTGATTGTCCTGAACAGCGAGGGGACTGTGGTGGAGACGTTCTACGGGTCGATTATCAATGGACCTTGGGACCTGGCTGCCTTGGACCAGGGAAATCAGGCGGCGCTTTTCGTGACGAATGTATTGAATGGGACCGTAGCAGCAAACGGCAAAGTGGTGAACGAAGGTACAGTATTGCGCATCAACTTGGGGCTCACGCAGACGGTGATGCCGTGGATTGAGTCCGTGACGGTGATTGGATCGGGATTTGAAGAGCGCACGGACCCGGCGGCACTGGTCATCGGACCGACAGGAGTGGGCCTGAGTCCCATCTGCAACGGCGGCGATTCGGATGATTGCACAACTGCGCCAAACGCTGTCCTCTACGTCGCCGATACGTTGAGGAACCGGATTGCGGAGATTCCCGATGCGCTGACGCGTACGACCTCGGCAGGCATCGGGACAACACTGACCGCGCGCGGCAGTCTGAACGGCCCACTCGGCCTGACCGTCGCTCCCAACGGCGAAATACTTGCCGTAAACGGAGGCGATGGATTCATCACCGAAATCACGCCTAGCGGGACGCAAGTGGCGAAGACGCTGTTGGATGACACGGGAATGCCACCGGGCTCGGGCGCGCTGTTTGGGTTGGTGGTGGACCCGGTGCAGGGAATCGTGTTCGTCGACGACGCCAGCAACACGTTGAACAAGCTGAACTAGATTGCGATGCCCCCCGTCCACCTGGCAGGGCGCGGAGAGGAAATCGTGAATTGCCCCGAGGCGACGGCGGACCTTCAACGGTGAACTCGTCTGCACCAGACCGAATCGAAGGCCGCCGTTGCGCGGGCTTATTGACCAACCGATGAGGCTCCTCCACCGCTCCGAAGCTGATGACCTCAATCCAGAGCGACGTGTGACGCATTCCTCGTGGGCTGCGAGCCCTACCGCTCTGGTAACCATCACTGTGTTGGGATTTACCAGTAGCTACTTTCAGCAATTCATTTTCCCCGCGGTCCCATTGGTTCCGTGGGGCGACCAAGTGATGTGGCTGCAGAACGGAATTCGCATTCTTGGCGGACGTCTGCCCTATCGCGATTATTTCCAACTCACCACACCGGGGACCGATCTGTTTTATGCACTGCTCTTGGGCGTGTGGGGCACGCGGGCATGGATTCCGAATCTGATGATGGCATTCCTGGGCGCGGGTGCGGCCCTATTGATTACGTTGATCGCCCGGCGCGTGTTATCGGGCGCGATGGCGCTGTTACCAGGCGTTTTATTCATTGGGTTCGTGCTGCCAGGATCTCTGTATGCGACGCACCACTGGTTCAGTACGGTCAGCGTGCTGGGGACGGTGCTGGTACTAATTGAGGAAGTCACCACGACGCGAGCGGCAGCGGCGGGGGCGCTGTGCGGGCTTGCCGGTTACTTCACGCAGACGAAAGCAGTGTTGGCGATCGGGGCGCTACTAGTTTATTTCATTTTGCGGCGCGAAAGGATGGAAGGGTGGCGGGAAGTTTGCCGGAGATGTGGGGCGGTGTGCGGGGCGGCGGCGATTGTGCTGATTGTCGCGGACGCTTACTTTATGCGCGCAGCAGGCTTAATGCAATTTCTCTTCTGGACGGTAGTTTTCCCGATTCGCTATTTTGCAGCGGCCGGGCCGTATAACACCTGGCGCGCGTACGGAATGGGGTTCGGCCTGCACATGGGCGCCGGGCACCTTCTCGGGTTTATTTTCGTGCATGCGACGGTTCCACTGGTTTACGTGGTGTTCTTTATTCAATATGTCCGGAAGCGGATCGAAAAGGAGAAGGAGGCCGCCCAGCTGCTGATTGCGCTTGTGGGAAGCGCGTTGTTTCTGGCGATTGCATCGGCTCCCTCACCGCTAAGAGTTTTTAGCGTATCTCCGCCGGCCCTGATCTTATTGTTTTGCATGAGCCGCGAGAATTGGACGGCGAGGGTCGGTCTTTATGCGTCCACGGCTATTGCGTTCGTGCTGGCGATTGCCGTGCCCATGCGGACGCAAACACATTGGCGGGCGTTTCTGGATACGCCGAGCGGGCGCATCGCTTTCCGCGAGCCCGAAAGGTATGAGGAGTTTCGCTGGGCTTTTGCGCGCACTCATACGGGAGAAGGCTTTTTCGGAAACCCGCCGATGTGCTTCGCGCTGGGACTCCAGAATCCGACCCCATTGAATTTCACAACGACCGACGATTTTACGCGGCCATCGCAGGTGGCTCAACTGCTACGGACGCTCGAGGAAAACCACGTTCCATTGATGATGTTGGTTCCCGGGGGATACTTGCCTCGATACATGAATGACGCGTCCGATCACATGGAACCCTTCCGCGAATACCTGGAAAAACACTACGAGCTCGAGGAGCGCTTCGAGACGGGCGACGAGGCTTGGGTCAGGATTGACTCGAAGGAGAGCGGGGGAGCGAGCGCGGCCGTGAATCCGCACGGTCTGGACGAGAAATAGCCAGCGGAGACATCTCTCAACATTCCTTAGCGAACTTTCACACCTTGAAGAGCCTGGGAAGCACGCATTTCCACTGCGCCAGAAGGGAATCCGCGGAATGTGGACGACAGGTTTCCATGCACAAAGATGACTCCCATTTGACTTCATTGTGACAACAGGAATCGGCAGCACAGCTACATTAGAGCCTCCACGGGGCTGCGCGGTTCTCAACATTCCGCGCAGCAGACGCGGCCGGGCCAATCTGGCGGGGGCCAAAAATGAATCGATTGAGGAGACAATGATCTACCGCATCCTTCTGGCAGTTCTGCTTGCAGTTTCCACCGGGCACAGCGCCCGGGGCCAGGATTACGTTCCGGTCATCTCGGGCGCAGTCGGGATGCTGAGCACAACCGAGGGAGGCACGCACATTCTGTCGCCCGTGATCGTGCCGGTTCTTGCGGCGCCGCTGGGCGATCATTTCCTGATCGAGGCGCGGGGTGAGTTGGAGGAATTCTACGTTCAGAACAATGGGACCGGACCCTACACGCACCAATTTTTCGGGACTCCGGACTACGTCCAAATCGACTATACCGCGACTTCCTGGCTCACGATAGTGGCCGGACGGTACCTGACACCGTTCGGGATTTACAACGAACGGCTGGCTCCTATCTGGATACACAATCTTCAAGATCCGCCCATCATTTATCCAATCGGGACAAGAACGACTGCTTCTAGCCTCGGGGGGATGGCGCGGGGCGTCTTCACACCGGACAGCAACGTGGAGATCAACTACGCGGCCTACTACTCGACGTTCAACCGATCAACGAACTGGGGAGCCGGAAGGGAAGTTGGGGGGCGAGTGGGCTTCTTCTTTCCGAAGAAACGGCTGGAAGTGGGGATGTCGTACCAGAGATTCCTGCAAGACCAACACTTCAATTCGTTTGGAGCACACCTTTCCTGGCAACCGTACAGCGCCCCACTGGACGTAAAGGCGGAATTCGCACACTCGGCCAGCGGGTACGGATACTGGGCCGAAGCCGCGTACCGGCTGTCGCGGTTCCGCGGAGCAGACTCGGCGCTGGGGCGATTGCAGCCGGTATTCCGGATGCAGCAGTTTGTGCGTTTGCAACAAATCGCAGGCGACGTGTTGCCCGGTGTCAACACCCAGCAGGCGGATTTCGGATTCGATTACTACCTGCCCCACGAGGTAAGAATCAACGCGGACTATTCCAGACAATTCAGCGGCCAGGGAAACCTGAACATATGGGACGTTGGAATCACCTACCGATTCATGTTTCCGCTTTGGCCGGGAGGTTCCAAGTGAACCGGATGAAAACCAGAACATTGCTGACTTGCTTGCTTGCCGGGTGCCTCCACTGCGTCATGCAAACGCATGCCCAATCAACCCAGACGCAAGCACAAAAACAAGAGGTGAAGGCGAGATCCCAAGATTCTCATGTGGCGCAAAGCACCGGCAGTGAGGGAGAAAAGCGATTCGAAGCCAATTGCGGGCGCTGCCACAATCCACCCGAGGATCTCTCTCCCCGGGAAGCCAGAGCGGTTCTGAGGCAAATGCGCGTGAGGGCAATGCTCAGTGCCGAGGATGAGCGGCTGATCCTGAAATATATTGCGCCATGACAAATTCTTTGCCAACCAAGGAGCGTTGAGGATGAAACTGACCTGGAAAGTATGCCGTCTAATGGCAGCCATGTTGTGCTCGTGCACGGGAATCCTTGCGGGGCCATCGGATGGCCCCCGGCGCATCGAGATCGTCGCAAGCCGATTTTCGTACGCGCCGAGCGAGATCACACTGAAGAAGGGCGAGCCAGTTGTATTGGTGATCAGTTCGACGGACGTCACACACGGCCTGAAGATCAACGAGTTTGGAATCAAAGTGGAAGTGAAGAAGGGGCGCCCCGTGGAAGTAACGGTGACGCCGACAGAGACGGGGCACTTTCAGGGGAAGTGCGCCCACTTCTGCGGGAAAGGCCACGGATCAATGACGCTTGAAGTCAACGTGGTGGATTGACAGTGCGTGCCGTTGCAAGGGCGGCGATTCTGGCGGCCGGATGTTGCATCTTCTTTCTCGCGGGATGCAAAGCGACGCCGCCGGGAAAGTGGGAGACCGCCTTCATCACGGGTGTCGAGCACAAATTTACCGTGGGCGACAAGGACGTGAAGAATCCCTATCCGGCGACCTCCGAGAACATCACTTCCGGGAAGGAAAGCTTCCGTCATTACTGCGCCGCGTGTCACGGACTCGACGGGCAGAATAGCGGCGTGCCGTTTGCGGACCGGGTGTCGCCCCCGGTGCCATCATTGGCGTCGGGCGACGTCCAGTCGTTCACGGATGGCCAACTAAAGTGGATCATCGATTACGGGCTGTCCCCCTCCGGTATGCCCGGGTCGAAAGGGATTCTGACCGACGAGGAAATCTGGGATGCCGTGCTCTACATTCGCCACTTGCCGAAGGCGGGAAGCCTGGGAGAGCCGGCGATGTACAGCGGGGAAGACTGCGATTCAAACACCGCTGCGAAATCCGCCACGAGTCAACCTCAGGGCCAGTAATTCAACGAACAGACGCAACGGCGACAGATTTCATTTTGGCCCATATCGAGGGCCGACCGAAATTGAAGCGCCTTCTCTCCGTTGATGACTTCTTCCAAACTCGATTGATGAACGTTGCCGATGGGCCGATGAAAAAAGCAGGGGCGAACCGTGCCGTCCGTTTCGATAACGGCGGAAGTCCAGGGAGCATTGCATACCGGTGCGCGAGGGGATTCCAAGCCGAGATGCGCACGGAAGTGATGCACGATACGGCGAAGCTTTTCGGGAGTTTCGGCGATGAACCCAGACTCGAAGTCGGCCTCGCAGTCATGAATCAGTCCTTCGACGCTTCTTTCCAAGACTGGCAGTTCGGAAAGTGAGAGCGCGATCTGGTTCTGCCGTTCGGCGGGCCAAATAAGTGGCCGGTTGAACGCTTCCGATTCGACGTCAGCGGCGAGAAAGGAGATTCCGTCGAACCCCAACGACTTCGCTGCCGCGACGGTCTCACAAAGACAAGAACAATTGGCTCTTTGGATTGTGGTGCGAGCGGTGATGCGAATTCCCAGATGAAGTTCTTTGACCGCTGTGACTCCCGCCAGGATCGAAGCAAAGGCATTTTCTACGCGGCGGATCGAATTGTGAATGGACTCCGGGCCGTCCAGAGAAACGATGATTTCATCGAAACAGTTCGCCACCTCCTCGGCGCGTTTTTTGAGGAGTAAACCCGTGGTCAGCAGCGTGAGACGGATTCCCTCCTGGTGCAGCGGGAAACAGAGAGAAGGCAGAGCAGGGTTGAGGAGGGGTTCGCCACCGGTGAAAACGATCCAACGGACGCCAAGCCGGCGAATGGACGCAAGATGTGGTTCTAGATCCGAAGGACGCAGGGAACGTGCTTCTGTCGTCTTCCAAATGTCGCACATCACGCAGCGGCAATTGCAGGAACTATGGACATGGAGGACGAGCACCGGTAGCTGGGCTACGCGATGCGATTGCAAGGCGCCGTTCCGGACGACCAACTGCAAGTCAGAGAGCGCGTTCATGATTCACTTTTCTTCCGCCGACACGCAGATCACTGCCCAAAACCGCCATTGCTTCGCTGGACAATCGGCCGACAGGGGCCCGTACCCAGCGGACGTTGCCATCGACATCCAAACACTCCAGGCCGTCCGTGAGCGCGTGGGGGAGAGACTCAAAGAGCCGAGAGGATGCGAGTTGGACATTTCCACCGATGACGACGAGCTCGATGTCGCAATAGGAACACGCGGCGAGGGTATCCGCCGGAGTGAGCCCGGTGTCACGAACCGCAATCAGATCCGCGACAGCGCCGACACGAATTGACCCTTGTCCACGCCGGAGGCGAAGGATTCCTGCCGCCTGAGAGGTGACCTGCGAATACAGATCCTCCGGTGGGACGCCAACTGTCTTGCACGCAAAGCGAAGTTCGTCGAGCAAATCACCCTGAGCCGTGAGCGGGGAATCGCTGCCCAGCGCGACGTGAGAGGCATCCTTGATGGCACTGGCTGTATGCGTCTTGCCGAAAAGGAATTGATTGGAAGTGGGGCACCAAATAAGCGCAGCATCGCTCGATTTCAAGATCGACCAGCCGCGCTCGTCCAGAGCGAGGCCGTGGACAATGACCGTTTTGTCGCCGAGCGCTCCGGCTCGACTCAGACTGAATATTTCTTCCGCAGTTCGGAGGTCGAGGCCTTCCGCAAGGTGGAGAATGAAGGCCTGATCCGGAGGAGTGTCGCGATATTTGCCAGCGACATCCGAGTCCACGGCAAGCGAATGTGCCCAACCAAATTCTCTGTGGACACGAACGGGGAAGCCGTCCTCGAATACCTCAGCCTGATAGGGATTGTGGTGGCACACTGTGGTAACGCCCGCGAGTAAGTTGCGAATACCACCCCACCAGAGGCGTGTGGCTTTGGGGACGGCCCGATGCTCGCGAATCGGAGAACACTCGGGATGATGGACGTCAGTAGCCCACTGTGAGAAGTTGCGGTAGTTGCCCTTTCCAAGCTTAGGGAACAATGCAAATTCAAGATGATCGTGCGAATTGATCAATCCAGGGAGCATGAGGTGACCGGTCAAGTCAATCGCCGTGGATGGGAGTGCTCCAGTTGGAGCGGGACGTACATCCAGCCGCCCCAGGAATTCGATCCGCCCGTTCTCAATGCAGATATCAGCGCGAGCGCTTTCCTGCGGGCCGATGGCCACACGAGCGCCCGAGATCTTGCCGAGAGCGCGTGAGGCGGACTTGTCGGGAGAGCTGTGCGGCGAACTGCCGACGTGTTTGAGTTGGAGAATGTAGATTGCCGGGTGATGTCGAAAGCGGTCGCGAGATCCAAATTTGCCGGCGCGTTCGAGGATTCCGAATTCAGGTTCGCCAAAATATGGCTCGAGAAGGGCGGCCGGGCGCATCCCTAAACGCTGGAAAGCTGACAACAATTGATCAAGGGACCATGTAAAGGTTGCGAGGTCAACGTGCGTTTCGTTGACACGAAAGCCACGTCGCCACCCAAGCGTGGATTCCGTCTGAGGATGGAGGTCCGAGATGAAGACGTCCGCATTGGGTCGAGCGATGCGGCAGATTTCATGTGCAAAGCGATCGAGATCGGCGAGATAGCTGACGAGAAACGAACACAGGATCAGGTCCGCGGAAGACGATCGAAGCGGCTGCTTTTCACAATCTTCCCTCAAGAGCGTGGCGGAGCCCCGGACTTTGCCGACTGCGCGCGCAAGCATATGCGCCGAGCTATCGATGCCGATGAGGCTACGAGGCTTTAGGAGGGCGAGCTTTTCTAGCCACCGCCCCGTGCCACAGCCAAGATCCACAACGTCGCGGCCGACGACGGGGGGGAGGAGCGGCTCGAGGAAGCGCTGTTCGAGCAACAGCATGGGATTCGGCTCGGAATCGTACACCTGCGACCATAAGCGATAGCCCTCGGTTGTCGAGAGGCAGCGAGTTGATGTTGAATCGGCCATGTTCCGCTGCCGGATCAGAGGCTCTCCGCCTTCGGTTTGCGCAAGTTGATCCATTGATGTGCCCAGCGCAACTCTTGCGGAAAGGTGTAGAAGCGCAGGGCATAGCGCCAGGAGCTGAGAGTCTTGAGCAGCGCCCGGCTCCAGCGCGGCGCGCGAATATCCTGGACGGTGGGCCAGCGGGAGCTGATGACGGTCTCAAAATTGTCGATCAGCTTCTTTGTTTTGCGTTTGAGCCAGGGAGTGTTCGGGTCGATGCGCAATGTGAAGTCCATCCAGCGCTTGGTAGCCCACTCCTCGGGAGTTGCCGGGAAAGCGATCTGCCCGTCGATATTGCCGTACATCGCGGTGCGCTGCGGGACCGGAGTGTAGTGGTACATGATGATTTCGGACTTGGGATTGATGCGTTTGATCGTGCGGATGAATTGCAGAGTCTCGCGCGTATCGCGCTCCGGGTCCCTAGGATTCCCGATGACGAATGAAAATTCCGGGATAATATCAAATTGACGAATACGGCGGGCCAGGTCCAGCGTTTCAGCCGTCGTGATGTCTTTTTGCATTTCCTTTAACGCCCAATCCGACCCCGATTCGGCGCCGAAGAAGATCATTGTGCAGCCTGCCCGGCGAAGCGCTTCAAACGTCCGATCGGAATACTTGCCCATCGTGTCGATGCGCGCCTCACACCACCAGCGCAGGTTGAGAGGCGTAAGGCGGTCGGCCAGCTCCTTGGCGCTATCTTCCCGAAGAAAGAAATTCATGTCGTAAAACTGGACCGAGTCGGCACCGTAGTTTGTGACCAAGTGCCTGAGGATGGCTTCGGTTCGAGCCGGGCTTTCCATGCGCTCACGATTCCCGTAGGCCGCATGAACGCCGCAGAAACTGCAGCGAAAGGGACACCCAATGCTTGCTTGGTGGGCCGCCGTCCGTTTGCCAAAAAAAGAGGGCCGCAGGTATTTTTCAACGGGAACGCGATGAAACGGGCTCCATGGAAAAGCATCCGGAGATTTCATGAAGCGCTCGGGATTATGCCGATGCAGGCCGAAGGCGTCTTTGTAGGACAGCCCCAGAATGTCTTCGAGAGAGCGTTTTCCGCGCACCGCTTCGAGAAGTTCCAAAAGCGTGTGTTCACCCTGGCCACGAACGACGTAGTCGACGTATTGAGCATTCAAGGCAGCATCGCGGTGAATTGAGGGAAAGTACCCACCCCAGACAATCGGAACCTCGGGATGCCGGAGACGAACCTCGCGGCAAGTCTCGATCGCGGCCGCCATCTGAGGACCTGGCATTACGGTTACCCCGAGCAATTCGACCCGGTGGTCTCGAAGCAGTCCAAGGATGGTTTCCGTGGCTTGGCAATCCAGATTGCCGTCCACAATTTTGTATTCTCCCCTGCCTTCGAGAACGGCTGCAAGAGCGAGGATCGAC
This sequence comes from uncultured Acidobacteriota bacterium, assembly GCA_963788255.1. Lineage (GTDB taxonomy): Bacteria > Acidobacteriota > Terriglobia > Acidiferrales > UBA7541 > Palsa-295. The sequence goes on along the minus strand of CAWBGC010000018.1, from coordinate 161,482 downwards.
AGTGGAAACCGGCAGTTGCGCGGTTTTGTGGCCCGAGGATTGAAAAGAATGATCATTTAGCCTTCACCACCGCCGTGTAGACGCGAAACTGCGAGGGCTCGCGGTGCCCTCTGATTTTTGCGATCCAGGGACGAAGTTCCCATCGCAAGCCGTAATTCGGCTTATGCACCTGCCAGGAGATACCGAAGAGCGCGGCCATCGCCGCGAGCCGTTCACTGGTCAGATATTCGAGGCTCTTCAGGCCGTCCGATGGAAAGCCAAACTGCTGAGTGAATGAGGCGCGGCGTTCATGAATCATCCGTTTTCCGCTTTCCTCCGTCGTGTAGCTGGGTGAGTCCGCGATGACGACCATTCCGCTGGGCCGCAAACAACGAACGGCTTCGCCCAACGTCTGTGTGTAGTTTTCGGAATAATGGAATGAGGCGTTGAAAATGACGCCGTCAAACTGCGAATCCGAGAATGGAAGTCTGTCGAGTTCCGCCTGGAAGCGCGGAAATAGGCTGGACAATTCGGCAAGATAGTGGGTGGCAGCGCCCAAGCCGTCCCGATTGTTGACGGATAGGTCCACAGCAACTGGGAAATGACGCCGAAGCGCCAGTCGATAGCTCAGCCAGCCATTCCCAGCGCCGAGATCGAGAAGTCTTAGCTGGTTTGCGGCGCGACTCTGGAGCTCGGGAAGGATTTTGTGTGCGATGTAGCGGAAAGTGCGGGATCGGATCGCCCACTGGCGAGGGTTGCGGCCTGATATGTCCTTATAGGGCAGACCGAGATAGAACCTTGGATCGCTGCTGCCTCGGCCTTCGGCCGCGCGAATGAATTGATATTCCGTTAGAAAGCGTTCGTAATACTGCAGACGTTCAGGCGGCAGCGCTGTCCAAATCCCTTGCTCCTGGCCGAGTTGTAACGAACACCCGGGACACTGGATCTCGGGCTCGAAAACAGACGAGGGGTTGTTACCGAGCGCCCCCAACGTCCTGCGGCATTTTGGGCACTGCAATATCAGACTGCGCTCGGATGGATGTCTCGCCCCAGCGGCGACGGCGACTCTTTCGCTGCGAGCAACAGACGCGGTCATCGCGCGGTCCTCTCGAATTGAAGGAGAACGTGGTCGCCTACCGCTCGAAATATCGGCCATTGTCCGCAGCGGCGGTCGAGTTTCTCCATTCGGGCTATCACACTCGGGCGCGTGATCGCGGGCGAGCGAACGTAAGAGGGTGGTATGGACAAGCCCACTGCTCTTATCGACCGCAAACGAAACCAAGGAGAAAAGCAACGGCGCATGGCGCGAATTGTGGGGTACCAAATCTGAACAGAATGCCCCCCAACGCGAGCGATCGAGGCGCCCCAGATGCGGCGGAAGGCGCTACGAACGTCTGCGTGCAAAATGAACCAGAAGAATTCCCAGAGACAGAAGCGGCTGGAAAGGCAGATGCAAACAGGCGCGCCTGGCTTTGTGAGAGGCGCGAGACCCAGGGCCACAGCACGAAGGTCCTCAACACAATTGAGGCCTGAGAAATTCGAGAGGACTCCGTCAAAAGGTAGAGTGGATTGCAATCGGCTGAGATCCTCGGTCCGGAGGACGTGATACTCAACAGGAGACGGATGATTTTCGGAGGCTATTCGGCGCCGTGCTACCTCAATCATTCGCGGCGAGGCATCGCAAGCGACAACCGACACGCCTTGACGGCTGAGAAAAAGCGCGTCTTCGCCCGTGCCGCAATTCAATTCGAGGATGCGATTTCCAGAACGGAATACCGATTGCAGAGTATCCCAGACAGCTCGGCGTTGTGCGCGGCCGACGGGCAAATGTGTAAACGAATCATCGTAGGATTCTGCGAGGTCATCAAAGGCTGCGGAAGCTGTATTGACTTGCAGTCCGGCTGCGTGGGTCATGCTTCGACCTCCGCGGCAGTCGCATAAAGACCCTCGCGCCACTCGCGAACCCTGGAGCGCAATTCTTCTTCCGCCGAATCCGGCTGTTCAATCCGGCGAATGCGCGCCAGGCGCACTTCGTCCCGCAACAGTTGATCCGCATAGTCATAGAAACGCCGTGAACGGCGGCCGCGAATCACAAAATCTCGATCCGTTGTTGCTTCCCAAGGCTTTAGCTGGACGAGCGAGCCGGCGACCCTCTCGAAATACGGCGTGCCTTTGATCGGGTAGGAAACGGTTGTAAGAAAAATATCCGGGTCGGAGCGCTTTACATGTTCAATGGTAGCTTCGATATCCTGGGGCTCTTCCCCCTCATAACCCCACATCAAGAACATGCCGGTCTGGATGCCGTTCGATTTGCACAGGTCAATTGCGGACTGAACCTGCTCAACCTTCACACCGCGTTCCATGGAATCTAGAATCCGCTGAGAACCGCTTTCTGAGCCGATCCACAATCGAAAGCAGCCAAGTCCGGCCAGCAATTCGATAATCTCGATATTGAGCCGATCGGCTCGTGTAATACATTCAAAAGGGACTCGCAGTCGTCGCCGGCGCATTTCAGCGGAGTACTCTCGCAGCCAGCCATGGTGGATCGTGAAGACGTCGTCGGCGATCCACACCATATCGGGATGGTACGTGGAGAGAAGCCATTCGACTTCATCTACCACGCCGCGCGGGCTCCTGCGCCGGTGCGTCTGGCCAAACACCTGGTGGCTGCACCAGCGGCAATGGTAAGGACAGCCCCGCGCGGTGATAAAAGAAATGGATCCTTGTCCATGCGCTTCCCGCCAGGTCTGCATATAGCGCATGACGTCAACGGCATCGCGGGCCGGCCACGGCTGCGCGTCGAGATCGGCAATTTGTGGGCGAGGAGCGGTCTGGTGAACGCGGTCATCCTGATCTAGGAACGCAATCCCGCGGACGTTTGAGAGGACTGATGGGGACTCGGCGCGGAGGGCAGGAAGAAGTTCTTCCATCGTCACTTCGCCCTCACCCAACACAACTACTTCGGCTCCGGCTTGGAGATATTCGCGCGCGTAGGCGCCCGGCTCTGGCCCGCCAACAACTGTGCGCCATCCGGCCTCGCGCGCCACACGGAGGATTTCGACCACATTTCCACGCGTGATCAAGTTGGCGTAGACGCCGAGGACGGAAGGCGGCTGCGTTTGCAGATGGTTAATCAAGTCTTTCTTCGTGGAAAACGTGGAATCGAACACGTCCACGTGGAAGCCTTTGTTGCGTAAATGGGAGCAGATGTAAAGGATTCCCAGGGGCACGTAAGGCTTCCGGACCTGAAGCTCCTTTGGATCTTCATAGAGAAAGTAACCGTGCGTCAGGAGAAGATCCGACATTTAGTGCTCTCCTGCGGAGGCAAACAATTGACGCAGTGGCACGAAATTGTCTCGGAGATTCAGTCCTGGCACTGAGGGGGCCGAATCTGCGATTGAACCGGTGATTTGTGTTGCGTCCAGATTCCGGCTGACAGGCTCTAATAATTCCACTTGCCGCCACAATTCGCGGACGACATCCACTCGACCCTGAGCGAAGGGGCCGGTGGGTTTCCAGCTATCGACTTCCGCATGCAGCGCATCCCGGATTGCGAGGTAAAAGCCGTCGGAGTATGCGCCCTTGAACATCACGCAAAGATCGTCGCTCTCAGACCAATTGCGCTTCTGGCCCAATTGTTGCCGAACCCGTTCGTAGAATTTCGTATTGGGCAACGGATAGGAAACCGAAACGCCAATATCGTCGGGGCGAGTCTCCCGGACGAGGGCGCTTGTCTTTCGGATATCTTCCCAGGATTCGCCGGGATATCCTAACTGCAGGAAATAGCAAGCACGAATGTCTTGTTGTCGCAGATTCTCACGGGCGGATAGCACTTCCTCGACGCGAAGGCCCTTGTCCATCGCATCCAAAATCTTCTGGGACCCCGATTCGACGCCCATCCAGACTTCCGTGCAGCCGGCGCGTTTCAGGGCGCTGACCGTTGCGGGTGTCAGGAGATCGGCGCGGGCCTGGATTTTGAATGGCAGTGCAGAGCGGTGCCTTTCTACTTCATCGGCGAGACGCTGCACCCAATGTCTGTTCAGGCCAAAAATATCGTCTGCGAACCAGAGATGTTGGGCACTGTATCGCTCTTTCAGTATCTGCATTTCTTGAGCGACGACTTCCGCCGGCTGCGCTTGGTACGTGTCGCCGAAGACCGGCTTCGCGCACCAATTGCATCGAAATGGGCAGCCTCGACTGGCCACCAAATTGAGAGAGAAGATGCCGTGGGCAGAAAGCCAAGCATCGCGATAGGGCTCCATGTCAATGAGATCGCGCGCTGGAAAGGGCAATTGCACGGATTTGGGAGTCGGACTGGGAACACGCTTGAAAGTGCGCTCAACCGTGCCGGAGGACAGTAGGGAAATTACCCCAGAAATGTGAGAGGTATCGATGCCCCGGCCGACGGCGCGAACCAGATCGAGCAGTGCCTGTTCTGCTTCGCCGACGATGACGAAATCGAATCCGTAGCGAAGATAATCGAGGGCGTGATCGGTTGCGTCTGATCCGTGGACAATCACGCGGCAGCCGAACGCCTTTGCGTCCAGCAGCATTTGCCGGGCGACTTCGCGCATTCGAGTCAGGCACATTTTCGTCAGGAAATTGAAATCGTCTTCATAGATCGCGACGATGCTTGGCCGATGCTTCCGGAGCGCTTCGCGGAACTCCGTAGAAGGATCCTTCAGCATCGTGTCGAACACGGCCACGGAGATTCCCTTTTCTCGAAGCAGGGCCGCCGCATACAAAGTGCCGAGCGGGGGATAGGGCTGCATCTTGCGCATCTGCTTGCGGTCGTACGGCAAGTGATAGGAGTGCGTCAGCAGGACGTCAGCCACGATATCTCCTCATTCGGACAGATACGCGAGAGCAATCCTGCCTAGAACTCAAACACCTGCCGGGAGTAGGCGGAAGGCGAAACTCTGAGGATTTGCCGGAATGCACTGAGTTCCGGAGTCGCATGACGGTTGTGGGAGTCTTGGGTCGCATTGGATTAACACGCAGCGGCCGGCTCTAGGCGTTTTGCGTCTACGGCAGGTTTGAAAGCGCCGGTTCTCCGCTTTAGCTTGTCGTTAAGCCACAATTCGATGGGCAAAGAGAAAAAGTCGTGGTCCAATCTCCATCGCGCGGGATAAGAAAGCCATCCCTGAATCGCGCGCGTGGGGCGGTCGCGCGTATCTGCGGCGATCGGGATTCGATCGAACGCGATCCGGAGGTAATCTCGCATCACCTGCAACCGCCGATGATCCCGGCCCTTGAGCCACGGCAGGACTGTGTATCGCGGAAAGAAGTCGGCCCATCCCTCCAGCGAGGAAGGCACTTGAATCCCGATCTCTTCCGCCCGCTCCATGATGGGAGAGCCTGGATACGGCGTGAAGATGTTTGTCCAAAACTCCGCACCGGGAAATCGCCGGCAGACATCCATGATGAATGAAATTGTTTGCCGGAGCTCCACAAGCCCCTCACCGGGATAAGCAAAGATGATGTTGAAGGAAGGGCGAATGCCCGCCTGCAAACACCTGCCCGCGCAGGCATAAATATCGTCAAAGTCTTGAAACGTTTTGTTCATCAATTTCAGAATCTTCGGCGAACCGGAGTCGACACCCTGGCAGACCTGATGGAGCCCGCTTCGCCGTAATAATTTCAAGTCCTGCAGACTGAGACGCGCCGTGAGGTTCGTGGTCGCCTGGATGCTCCACTTGAATTGCGCGTTCTCGCGAACGAGTCCCTCGGCGATCAGGCGAGCGCGGTCGAGATCCACCAGAAAATTGTCGTCCACGACCCAGAGCATCTCCAAGTTGTACCGCCGCGTGAGGTCGACGGTTTCCTCGACGAATTGCTCGGCAGGAAGGGCGTTCCACTTGCGGCCGTAAACCCCTCCATTGGTGCAGTAAGAGCAGTTGAAGGGACAGGCTAGGCTGGATGTGTACATCGCCCATCGCCGCCCGCAAATGCGCTCATACGCGTCGAAATCCGCAAGCTGATATGCCTTTGGAGGCAGATCGACGATGGGCTTTAGTGGACGCTCGGCAGTGAAGTGAAGCTTGCCGTCGCGCTTGAAACCGATGCCTGCAACCAAATCCATTGCCGAGTGGCTCTCCAAATGCTGCACGATTTCGAGCAAGGTGTCTTCTCCCTGCCCACGCACGACGATGTCGATGTAGTCCGCCTCAAGAGTCTGCTTCGGCAGCAGCGAAGGATGCCAGCCTCCCAGGACGACGGGGAAGTCCGGTTTCCATGCCTTGATCGCCCGCGCAATTTCAACCGTCTCGCGAATCATGGGTCCGGTCACAAGCGAGATGCACAGGCAGATCGCGTCCTCCACTTCCTCGAGGACTCGTTTTTTGTAGTTGGGTGTGATCGTTGAATCGATCAATCGGATCGAGTAGCCGGCCCGCAAGAGAGGCGATGCGACGGCGAGTAGCCCCAGAGGAGCGGTAGCCTCCGTGCTAGCGAACGATGGAAAGAAGAAAACGATCTTTCTGGACATGCGCCAATCTCCGCCAATCCAACAATACGGCGCAGCATTTCCTGGTTTGTCACAAGGTTGTCACGACGCTGTAATTCCTTTGCTTGCAGCGATTCAGCGGGCTTTTTTTGAGCTAGAGTGTGACAAATGCCGATGCGATACCACACCATCAATGAGAATGTCTTGCCCCTTCACTCGCAGCTTTCCATTGCCGGTGCGCGCTGCTTGCTCTCGACGAATTCAGCGGGAGTTCTAGCGTGCATGTCGCGATGGCAGGATCCGGGTGGGTCGCGCGGCAGTTCCTTCGAACTGAGCGTGTTGTTGGATCCTGAGGTTAGACGCGACAACAACGAGACGGTACAGTTTCGCGGCCTTCACCACTTGGTGTTTGGGATATTCAGCCGAGGCGATAGCTTCGTGTTCGACCTTCTGCGACGCCGAATCACAGGCGTTGTTTCCATTGAAACTGCGAGCGACGACCAATTCTGGAATACACTTCTGGTACCGGTCGCTCTGGGAGTCTTGGGTGCGGCCATCGGCGTTGTCCCTCTCCACTGTGCCTGCTTGGACCGCGATGGCGATGGATTGTTGATCGCCGGTGTTTCGGGAGCTGGAAAGTCAACGCTGACAGCGGCATTGAGTCAATGCGGATTCGCTGTCGTCTCCGACGGCTGGACCTATGCTGCCAAGAACTATGACGGGGGCCCGACCGCGCATGGGATTTCAGCCCCGCTGAAACTCCTGCCTGACGCGGTGGAGTATTTTCCAGAACTCCAAGGTTCGAAGCTGACAAAGACCTTCAACGCAGAAATTGCGTTCGAGGTAGATCCCGCCCAAACATTTCGCGCCGCAGTTCGCCGTTTTTCGCGGCCACGCTGGTTAATGCTTCTGGAAAGAGTAAACGAAGTTGGATGCGATATCGTCCCACTCAGCGGCGAAGCGGCACGAAGCTTCTTCCAGCAACGCATGGAGCGATTGCCGTTTCAACTGGAAGAGGCCCAGGCGACGCGCGCGGAACTTCTCCGCGCTCTGACAAACTCAGAATGCTGGCTGATCCGATATGGAGGTCCACCGCAATTGGCGGCGGAAACGATCAGCAGGTTTTGCGAAAGGAACTGACGTGCCTATCTCACGAATCGAACCCTACGATGATCCACTCGATGTGCTTTGGCGGCACGTGCCAACACCTTTCCAAGCAATGGTTTTCCTGGACCAATTCCCCGTGCTCGTTGAGAGCAATGACCCGCAGATAACGTCGCTCGTCACAGATATGACTGGCGGCAAATCTGGACAAGCTGTGCCCCCTTTTCTTTGGAGAATTGTTCGAGACGTGGATTCGCTCGGCAGCGTGCAGCCGGCACTTGTTCTTACGCATGGCGACTTGACCTTCGCAAACATGGGCGCCGCGATGACAGTGGGCGTGGACCGCGCGCGTCGAGAGCTGCTCGTATACGTAGGAGCAGCCGTGGGCAAGCAAACACTCAAGGAATCCGTTTTGCCCTTGCTCATACGTTTGACACTCGATGCCATTCGGCAAGATGAAGCACCTGAAATTGAGTCGGCGGACCTCTCGATTGGCGATAGCGGCGACAATGCGTAAGAATGCCCTGAAAATGCTCGCCATCTCGGCGCTTCGGGCCCATCCCGATTTCTCTCAACTGGGCCTGCTGAAATATTGTAGCCGGCGTCAGATAGAAGCGTTCCTGCGATGGCTCGACCACAGTGGGCTTGCGCTCTATTTCTTTGCACAGCTTCGATACGCCGGTGAGTTGAGAAACGTACCGCTGGACATTCAAGAGGCGTTGAGCCGACGGTTCCGATCCAACCGCATCAGGATGGAAGACATGTTGGCGGAATTCGCCAAAGTGAACTCGGAGCTGACGCATCGCGGTATACCGCACGCGTTTCTTAAGGGGTTCACTCTAATACCCGCATTTTGCCCGGATCCAGTGCTGCGCCATCAGTCCGATATCGATATCTTGGTGTCGCTGGAGTCTGTCCCGCAGGCTATCCACCTTCTGACAGCATGCGGCTACGCCCGCAAGAGCTCAAACGCTTCCGGCGAAATTCGGTTCGCGACTCCCTTGCGGCACGTTCCATCGCTGCACGACGACCTGTATGGCAAGCCGCTTCATTGGGAAGTTGAGCTGCATACTTCAATCTGGGAAGAGACGGGGCATGCGTCGATCAGCGTGCCACACGATTGTCTGGAACGGGCGAGCAATCGTGCACTTCGGGGAATCCACTTCACGTCGTTATCGACGAAGGACATGTTCCTCATGCAGGTGCTGCATGCTTTCAGCCACTTGCTGGGATCTTGGGTGCGTGTCTCTTGGCTATGGGAAATGCATTATTTCCTGCAGAAACATGCGAAAGAGGAAGAACTCTGGCTGGCTATAAAAGCCAGAGCGGGCGATGCCGTAATCCTCCGGAAAGCTCTGGGGCTTACGCTCGGCTTGACCACGAAGCTATTCGAAACTCCCATCCCGGAGGTCTTGAAAGATTGGTGTATTGAAACCCTTCCTGATCGGGTCCATACCTGGATTCGACACTTTGGTGCCCAGTGGGCGCTTTCCGAATTGAACGGAAGCAAGCTAACACTTTTCATCCATCAGGAATTCCTGAGTGGCGCGAAGAACTGGCAGGCGTACTTCTTGCGCCGGTTAATTCCATTACCTGGAAGGCCATCCCTGGGCCCCATCGAGGCATCCGATGTGAAAACTCAGCTTAAAGGGTCAGCGGCACAGGTTATGTTCACATGTCGGCGCATGGCGTTTCACGCTGGAGCGATTCTGACCTTAGCTTGGGATGCTTTCCGCTGGAGGCACGCTCTGCAATCCAGCCGAAGACAGCGCGTCGTACGTATATGAGGAATTGGTTCGATAGTCGCCGGTCGCGGTTTCTGCACATGTGTTCGCAAAGCACGTGACAGGATACCGGGGCCTGGGGAGGAAAGATTTTATGCGAATCACCATCGACAGCTTGCTAGGCTCATGCGGTCGGCTTCTCGGGATCATGATTGTCGCAAGCATGCCGATCTGCGCCCAAACTGCACCCGCGGCGACTGCACTGAGCACCGAATCGGACTTGAACGGCAAGATTCAGGCGTTGACGGATTCACTCGAGCAGACGCGTGCAGAGCTCTCGGAGTCACGCGCGGAGATTCGGCAACTTCGGGCGATGCTCGAGCAGGTGATGCAGAAGGTTGGACCGGTGAACGCCACGGCAAACGCTGGGCCCGCGCAGGGTGAAATCGTCCCGGGTAACCTTCCGCAAGGCTCGCAACAGGAAGGGGAAAGCAACCAGAAACCAGCTCTGATTAGCCAAGACGACTGGCAGATTCTCAACACGCGTGTGGAGGAACAGGCCCAGGACAAAGTCGAGAGCAGCCTCAAATACAGGCTCAAGTTTTCCGGCATTGTCCTGCTCAATGCATTTGGCGTGTCCGGTCAAGTCGACAACTTGGATGTGCCGACCGTCGCCATACCGAATTTTGTGGGAGCTTCATCGGGTAGTGTCGGGGCTTCTCTCCGGCAATCGGTCTTGGGCCTCGAGGGCGTCGGTCCGGAGATTTTCGGCGCGAGGACTTCGGGTGACGTTCAGATGGATTTCTTTGGCGGGCTCCCGAGTGGATACGGGTCGACAACTTCTGGCCTCGTCCGTCTGCGTCTCGCGCGGATTCGCTTTGACTGGAGCAATACATCCGTAATCGGCGGTCTGGACGTACCTTTCTTCTCGCCCAATACGCCTACCTCCTATATGTCACTCGCTGAACCTTCATTTGCTGCTTCCGGGAATTTGTGGACTTGGACACCCGCCATCCGCATCGAACAACGATTCAACGCGAATTTCGCTCAACTCAAGATCGAAGCCGGAGTTCTCGACCCGACAAGTTATGTGCCGACAAGCGCCAGCGTGAGAACCCCTACTCCCGGGGAGAGTTCTCGGAAGCCGACGGTTGCGATCCGTTTCTCTGTAAACGGAAAGGATGAGAACCGGCCTCTGTCCTTCGGTGTGTCGGGGATCTACACTCCGCAACAATATGCTTGGTCGGGAACGACTATTTCGGGATGGGGCAGTGCGGCGGATTGGAAGTTTCCATTGCTCCCTCATACGGAGTTGAGTGGCGAAGTTTTCGTAGGAAAGGGGCTAGATGCCTTTGGTGGAGTCCCTGGCCCCTTCCTTCAATCGCAGGATTATCTCAACTATTATGAAAGCGGGGCGCCGGCAGCGCTTGCCGGGATCACAATGTTTGGCGGATGGTCACAGCTTAAGGTGAAGCTCAATACCCGCAATGAGTTCAACGTGGCAATCGGAACGGGGGGTAGAAACGCGAGCGACTTAAGCTATCTCGTGCCGAATTATCCTATGCTGGCGAATATTTCACCGCGCAATGACACGCTATTTGTGAACTACATATTCCGGCCGAAGTCGGACTTGATATTTTCGCCAGAGTTTCGGCGTCTGAGGACTTACCAACTCTCCGGATCTCCGGCGCATGCCGATCAAATCGGCCTGGCCGCTGGTTTTCTTTTCTAGGCAGACATGAAGACACGTCTCGAATTCTTGGCTTTGTTTCTCCTAGCACCACTCGCCTCGATGGCGGTGGGGCAGTCAAATGATCCCGCGCCGGAACAATTGCAGAATGTTACCGGCGAGGTCACGCTGATCCAACCGAAAACGAGATCGGCGGTAAAGGATGCCTCCCGCGTTGTCGAGTGGTTGGTTCCTCAGGGAACAATCCAGTCGGCTAGGTTGGCAACTGGCAAGCCAACCCATCGAATGGTGCAGCACAACAAGATGTTTGAGCCGAACTTTTTGGTTATCCCTGTGGGAAGCGTCGTCGATTTTCCAAATCTCGATCCGTGGTTTCACAATGTCTTTTCGCTCTATCGCGGCAAGAGATTTGATCTAGGTCTTTACGAAGCGGGATCAGACAAGAAAGTACGGTTCGACCGCCCGGGAGCATCCTATGTATTCTGCAATATCCATCCCGAAATGACGGCAGTGGTGCTGACCGTGGATTCAGAGTTCTTCGGAATTTCCGACAAAGCCGGACATGTGCTGATCGCTGGTGTGCCCGCCGGACAATATATTCTCCACGTGTGGTATGAAAATGCCACGCCGGACGCACTTCGCGCGCTCGATAGGCCCGTTGTGATCGGCGATAGCGGTCACACCCTTCCAGTTGTCTCCGTTCCTGTTACGAAGCAGGATCCGATTAAGCACAAGAACAAGTATGGCCGTGACTACGATCCCGACAGCACCACACCGGTCTACTGACATGACGACGGCGCGAATTCAAGTGATTTCCATGACCTCATCGATGAACCGTTCCCTTTTCGGCATCCGTGATTTTATTCCGAGTGGCCGTGACGCCGAAAAATCCCGGAGCAAATGAATGAATACCGTGTTGGTGGTCGAAGACAGCCGCGCGATGCAAAGGACACTGCAACGCCTGTTCGAAGCCGACGGGCTTCAAGTCCGGATCGCTTCCGACGGCGTGGCAGGCTTGGACAGTTTTCGGAAGCACACACCCACCGTTGTCGTTCTTGATTTAAAGCTTCCTCGACTGCCCGGCAAGGAACTCTGCCGCGCGTTCAAGGCCCATGCTCCGACTGTCCCTGTAGTGGTTCTAAGCGCCAACACCGAGGTCGAAGACAAAGTCCTTCTTTTGGAGCTCGGCGCCGACGATTACGTCACCAAGCCCTTCAGCCCGAAGGAACTTCTCGCCCGTGTTCGGCGAGCAATGCGCCGCAGCGGGCCAAAGACCCAGCACGTGACAAACGTCGCCACAGAAACGATTCAACATGAGGTGCTCACCTTCAGCGACGTCCAGATCGACTTCACCAGCATGGAGGCAATGCGCGCGGACAAGCCTCTTACTCTTACAGCTCAGGAATTCAAGCTACTGAAGTTCTTTGCGCGTTCACCAGGTCGTGTGATTTCACGAGAAGAGCTGCTCAATGAGGTCTGGGGGTATGAGAATTATCCGACAACCAGGACGGTGGACAACCATATCCTCCGCCTTCGGCAAAAACTGGAACCAGATCCTGCCAATCCTCGTTTCTTTCTGACTATGCATGGTGCCGGTTACAAGTTCACCACAGGCATTCTGGTCGACACGTCGGAGAAATAGTTCGCCCAAGAGAGATTCATGACGCCACCACGGTTACGGACAGAGCTGCTGATCGCAAACCTGGTCATGATCTGTGCGCTCACTGGAGCGATTCTCATCATCGTTCGGCATACAATGCGCTCCGAAATCAATCAGCAGGTCCGTGAGAGGACGGACGCATCCGTTCGTGCTTTCCAAAGCGTCCAAGGGGAGCGTGAACTGCAGTTGTCGCGAACAGCGGCTCTGCTTGCGGAGTTGCCAATCCTGAAAGCCTTGATGACCTCCGGAGACGCCCTCACGATCCAGGACGCCTCGAAACCTCTTTGGCAGCTTGCGGGTAGCGACTTGTTTGTCCTGGCAGACACGGAGGGTCAGGTCGTAGGGTTCCACGTGAAGAAACCTGGGTGGGATCCACCCTTGGCAGAGAGCGCCCTGAAGAGGTCGATCGAGCGCGGAGAGAACGCGGCGTGGTGGTTCGCCGATGGCCAGCTTTATTGGGTGTTTCTCAATCCGATCCTAAGTGGAACGGGGAACAACACTCGACAGCTTGGACTTATCGCCGTGGGATACCAGGTCGACTCGACCGTCGCCGAACATCTGGCCGTTGGCACTGCCAGCCAAATTGTTCTTGCCACCGATGAGAATGTGATTGCATCGACGCTTCCCACTGCGGAAAACGACCAGCTTCAGCGCTGGATCCATGCAGAAGGCGTCCCCCCGGATACCGACACGCGAGAGGTGGTTCTTGGTCAGGGCCAATACCAGGTCGCCTCGGTCTTAATTCATAGTGGACCGCCGGCGCCGGTCCGGTGTTATGTACTGATGTCGCTCCAACCCGCGAACAGTTTCCTCCAGGAACTCAATCGCACGATTTTCATTCTGGGAGTTTCAGCCGTAGTGTTAGCCGCGCTGTTGCTCAGCTTCGTTTCCAGGACGATCACACGCCCTCTGGACAATCTGGTTGCGGGAGTTCGAGCACTCGCTGCAGGCGATTACGCCTACTCGATCATGCCGCGCGGCAGCAGTGAAGTGGCGGAGCTGGGAGAGGCATTCTCCAGAATGCGCGGCGAACTGCTGGCCTCGCAGCAACGGTGGATCGCGACCGAACGAATCGCAGCTCTTGGCAGAGCGGCAAGTTCGATCTCTCACGACCTTCGCCACTACCTGGCCGCAGTCGTGGCTAACGCGGAATTTCTCTATGAAGCAGAGAAACTGAAACTCAATCGGGACGAAATCTACGAAGAGATTAAAACCGCCTCCGAACAAATGACCGATCTCATTGATTCACTCCGTGAATTGGCGCGCGAAGGCAGTGCGATAACTCCCGTGCAGGCGTCTCTCGATCAAACAGCCCGGCGCGCCGTGGAGGCGGTGCTCAGCAGGCCGGAATTGCGAAGCCGAAAGATCGTGATCCAAACTTCCGGCGAAATGAGCGGTGTGTTCGACCCCAAAAAAATTGAAAGAGCGCTGTTCAATCTCGTGCTGAACGCATGTGAAGCAACCCCAAACCCGCTCGGCGAAATTCGTGTCGAGATCGCTTCCAACGGCGATTTCTTTGAGGTCCGCATAATCGACAATGGGACGGGCATACCTTCCACGATTCAAGGCACATTGTTCGATCCCTTCGTCAGCTCGGGAAAGCCCAATGGGACGGGGCTAGGTCTTGCGATCGTCAACAAAATCATCCACGATCATGATGGCCTCGTGGACGTGGAGCAAACCTCCAGCGCAGGGACAGTGTTTCACGTGAAACTTCCGCGCACCTCTCGCATCGTAGCCGTAAGTCCTGAACCATCAGTAACTTGACAGAATGCGGGCGACGAAACAGCAAAATTCCTAGGTCTTTTACCAGCCTCGAATCAAGACTCCAAGTAGGGGTGTTATTTCGCTGGAGCATTTCTGCCCGCCCCGATGAGCTCCAGACCCACGCGGACGACAAACTCCGAGCCATACACCAAGTAGCGCTTCCATAGACGCCTGGGCTCTTGGACGAGTCGAAACAGCCACTCCAGTCCGTGCTCGCGCATCCAGAAGGGTGCCTGCGCCTTTGTCCCGGCATGAAAGTCAAACGCGGCGCCCACACCCACAAGGACTGGAATCCGTAACTGCTTGCGATGCTCTTCCATCCAGCGTTCCTGCTTGGGTGTCCCAAGTCCGACCCAGAGAATATCCGGCGCCGCGGCGTTTATCATGTCTATAATTTCCGAATCTTCCTGTGGAGTCAGAGGGCGGAAGGGAGGAGAGTATGCACCCGCGACTTCGAGGCCCGGGAATTTGTGCCCGAGAATCGCTGCGAGTCTTTCCGCTAGTCCGGGTGGCCCTCCATAGAAGAAATGCCGATACCCTTCTGTTGCAGTCTGCTCACAAAAATTCATCATGAGCTCAGGTCCGTAAACGCGCCGCGGGAGGGCAAACCCTCGAAGACGCCCAAGCCAAACGAGAGGCATTCCGTCAGGAACGACGGCATCCGCCGCGGCTAGGACCTCTCTGAAACGCATATCGTGCTGCGCTTCCATCACACCGTGCATTCCCGTGACAGCGATGGTGCGGCAGCGGCTCCTCTCCTTGATCCATCGCCTCATTTCTTGAATTACGTCCGAGATTTGCAGCGCATGTACGCGCACGCCAAGAACAGGAAAAGACTTGGAAGGAATCGATGAGTTTGTCGATATGGTCCGCTCGCCGGCCACCGTTGAATTTCTTTCTTGGGAGACTTGGAAACTTCTTTTTGCGCCAGCGCATTCGTAAATCGAGACGAGTTGCGGGAGATTGCGCTCGGCGGTGAATTTGGACAGGTACCTGGCACGCGCGGCGCGACCCATCTCCGCGAGCGGAACGGGATTTCTGCAAGCCCAATCCATTTTTGCCGCCAAGTCCTTCGAGTCAGATGGATCAAACAAGAGTCCAGTGCTCCCGTCCTCAACAATTTCGGCAATCGCTCCGTGACGGGAAGCAATCGCCGGCACTCCGCATGCGAATGCTTCAGCAATCGCCATTGAAAACACTTCATAGCAATTGCTCGGCAACACCAGAAAACGCGCGGCCTTCAAGATGCTCAGCACCCTGTGAGATTCGAGTTGCCCGTCAAAATGCACGCTCAGGAGCCCGAGTCGGTCCCGTTCCAGCTGCAGATTTTTGCGGAGGGGTCCGTCTCCCACGATCCGCAACGGGAGCCTGACGCCCGCGAGTTTCCAAGCCTCCATTAGTTTTTGCAGCCCCTTCTCTTCGGAAAGCCGCCCGATATAAATGGCGAATTCGCCATGCGAAATCCGGCCGCCCGGGTCGGGATATACAAAATGGGGCTTTACGGCGATTTTCTCGGCAGGCAAACCGCCCTGGATGAATTTTTGCCGCGCGAATTCAGAAGGCGCGATAAAGAAATTCACATGCTCCTGCCAAGTGTCCAATTCTCGATGCAGCGCGACCATGGCGGCAACCACGCCTGTCATAGCGCGGCTTTCGCGATAACAACCATGAAGGACGCCCGGCCAGGCGAACCATTTTCCGACGCAATCCTCGCAGGGACGTCCCTCCCGTAACAGATTTGCGCCGGGACAGAGCAGCCGGTAGTTGTGAAGACTCTGGACGACTGGAACGCCTGCTTCGTGGCATGCGGAATAGGCGGCCGGAGAAATAAGCGGGAAGGTGTTATGAAAATGCGCGACGTCCGGCCGCTCGCGACGAATGATCGTTCGAAGAGCGCGATAGCTCTCAACGCTCCAAATCGTGCTCGCTCCAAGGCGCGTTTTTTGAACCAACGATTGCGTGGTTATATCGAGATTGGACCTGAAGTGACTGGCCACGGTGTGCCCCGCCATGTTCAGCAACTGCATCTCCGCATTTACAACGGAGTCTTCGCCGCCTCGGTTCCGATATTCGTTGTGAACGAAAAGCACTTTCATGCGACGAAGTCCCTCGCTTCAGCAGTCTCCGAGATGCAATCTCTGGCAGGTCCTTGAACCGAAGATTCCGCGGTCACCCTTGGGCAGCGGCACAACACAGTCGTGTGCGTGGTGAAAATCCAGATGCGAATAAGGGAGGGCAAAATACTTTGCAGCGCGTGCTTCGCAAGAGGTTTCAACGTCGCCAGCCCGCTCTTTCCATATAAGTCCTCGTCCAGGCTGATCGCGGCTCGTCGGAGTCCGAGTATCTCAAATCCGCAATCTCTGCGAAGGAATCGAAGGAAGGACCGCGGGCTCCAGAACTGAACGTGTCCTGCTTTTTCGATGGAAGCGTAACTCCGCCGGAGGAGTTTCCTGCGAATCCAATTGGTCAAAACTTTCTCTGTGGGTACTTCCGCCGCGACGAATTCGGAAATCCGGCCGGCTTCTTGCGCCGCCTGCGAAGGCCGCTCCAAGTGTTCTAGGACGTGAGAAAGAACTGCGACGGAAAAGGCATTTGCAGGCAAGGGAAGGCTACATGCATCTGCCACGAACGCTCCCCGGAATTCGTTTCCCAGTGTTTTGCTGGCCACGCGCAGGGCGGCGGGGGAGACATCCGTGCCGGCATAAGAGCGTGCGAATCGTTGTTTCACCAATTCCTGAAGGACGGCGCCCGTTCCACAGCCAATTTCGATGACGGACTCAATCGGAAGCCCTTGGCAAACACGAATAATGTTGTTTGCTTTGTAGCGCGCGCCAATTTGTCTCCAAAGCAGAAACGACGAGTCCTTTGCTGCCTCTCGATATCCTTCTTCATAATTCAGCCACATGAATCTGCCTCGAGCTTCGAATTATGATTGCCTTGCCTCGCGTTGGAAGGAGCCGCTTTACCTGTGAACCGGTAGAGAATGCGAGTCGGAGGCAGCGCGAAGGCCAGGAGATTGTGTAATTTTGCGCCGTGGTCGAATTCCTGATGAAACGGGAAGAAGTCAAAGTCGACGATTCCAGTCTTTCGAAGAAGATGCGCGGCACTCGGCCGCCGGTAGCTGCGGTTCTCGCCAAAATTCTGAGGCAAGAGGCCGAGGCGCCGAACCGGGTTGTGCCACCAATTGTGAAAATCCACGACCGCTTGCCCCTCCGACTTTAGAGTCCTGCGAATGCAATCAAGAAGAGCAGCGTCGTGACTTTCGCCTCGTATCAGCGTGTCGAAGCAAATGACCCGATCGAGGGAACTCTGAAATGGCGGCGAAAAGTAATCGATGCGAAGGAAAAACATGTTTCGAATTCCCAGA
The DNA here is from genome assembly GCA_963788255.1 of uncultured Acidobacteriota bacterium. Lineage (GTDB taxonomy): Bacteria > Acidobacteriota > Terriglobia > Acidiferrales > UBA7541 > Palsa-295. The sequence continues at coordinate 143,746 of CAWBGC010000018.1, read as the reverse complement.
CGGTTTGCCTTTTGCGCGGCATAGCTCAGGTTGTCTACCGATAAATCGCAATGAACAACGGCACGGAAAAGCGAGGCGTATGAAAATGTGTAATTGCCTGCCCCGGCTGATAGGTCGCAGAGGACTTGCGTCCTGCTGAGATTGGCGTCGGCGATCAAGGGACGGACAGCAACGACTTGCCGAAGGCGCTTGCGCAACCAACGGGTGTCGGACGCTTCTGGCGCCCCCCACGCGTTGACATGTCGATTCGGCGTATACGGCCGGCGAAATTCTTGCAGATAGCCTCGCCAATAAGGCGTATTTTCTGGAACGACGCGGCCCGCAGGACACAGTGGGCGCAAGTCGATCACACTGTCCGCCGAAATGACGAAGCACCTGCCGCAGGCTCCGCATTCGATGCGCGACGCCACACATTCCAATTGCGTTCCGTCCTCGGGGCAGAATAGGAGGCCCGCGAGTTGTCGGCAATCAGGTGACGGAGTAGCAGAGCTCGGAATTGCCAACGCAGTTTGCATCTCGTCCCAAGTCCCTCATCGCAGTGAACACACGTTCCACATTCATCCACTGGCCAGACTCATCGATTTCTTTGGAGTGCCCCCAAAGATGAAAGACGCCGCCACGCTTGCGTGCAAGTTCGAGCAGAGAAATGGCGACGGCCGCCCAATCATTGGCAGCTCCAATTTTGAAGAGAAGCGGCAGGTTCGTCACTGCGAGCCGCTTGGCAAGGTTTTTCCAATAAGACATCGTGGAGTGCGGATAAGCCTGTACCGTCGTCGGGACCATTGCCACGCCATTCATTTGTGTTGGCCGTTCGAGCGAAAGCAATTCCACGGTCCGTGCTGCCCAGAATCCAGCCTCGCCTAGCATCGCCACATGGCGCCGGTCAAAGCGGCCCCTCGGGAAGCAAAAGATGCGGCATGGTTCGCCACTTGCTTCCTCCATGCGGCGCTTGGATTCAGAAATCTCGACGCGTGCAATGCTATCTGTCACAGACGTGAGATCAACGTGATGAACCGTATGTGCTCCGATCTCGAACGATTTGGCAAGCTCGCCGATTTGCCTCCCCGACATGACCTTTTGCCCGTTCTCGCAGGGAATGTAGAACGTGCCCTTTAGCCCATACTTCGAGAGGAGATCCGCGACCCGGAAATCGAGAGGATGGCCATCATCCCAACTCGTCGTCATGACCAAGCGGTGAACTGCCGGATTCTGTTTGGACACTCGCTCTTCAGCGATCACAGGTGTCACGATGGCACCAGGCTAGTTGTGCCATTTCTGACGAGTCGTGTTGTCACTAGGAAGTCAAAAGCGGGTCACCGTTGTGCATCGCGTGGTCTAAGGCTCTTTGAAAGCCCAAAACCATTTGCTCGTTGCCCCAATGGGAAATGACGCTCCGAGCGTTATCGCTCAATTTCTTACGGAGTCGCGGAGAGTGCAGGATTTCATGCATGGCATCCGCAAGAGCCGCCGGGTCGCGTTCCGGAACGATGAAACCATTTTCCCCGTTCTGGACTAACCCGCCCGCGGCGGCGCCGACCACTTCTGTTGCAATGACCGGAACGCCTTGGTTCATCGCTTCGTTGACGACAAGCCCCCACGGCTCCTTCCCGTTTTTCGTGCTGACAGAGGGCAGTACGAGGGCCTCTGCCATAGCGTAATAGGGGAGGGCCTCATCAGGTGGGACATAGCCCGCGAACCGAACCCGGTCTTTGAGTCCGAGTTCAATCGCCGTTCTTTCGAGTGCCTGGCGTTGGCTGCCATCGCCGGCTATAACTAGCACCGTTGTCCCCGCGACCAGAATGAAAGCCTCCAACAAGTATTGCAGCCCTTTGCTTGCCTCCAGGCGACCGAAATAAAGGATCACTCGATCCTTACTTTCAAGGCGGAATTTCTCGCGCAATTGTCTGACTTCTGCAACGGGAACCGGGCGAGAATACGCCTCGTTATCCACTGCGTGAGGAGCGACAAAAATGTTTCCATCGGGAACGCCGAGGCCTACGAGATATCGCTTGACGTGATCTCCATATGCAACGATCGCATCCGCATGGCGATAGATGTACCGAGTAAGCGGCGCGGCCAGGCGATGGAACGGAGTTTCCATTGTGGACCAAACACCTGTCCAGAGAACGAAAGGCCGGCGGCGGAGGCGTGTCGTCAGATAGGTGGCCGCCAACGCGAACCGCCCGTCGATGCATTTGATCACTGCATCATGCTTCGCCTGCCACAATCTTGCGGGCAGACTGGGTGTAACTCGCGTGCCCAAGAGGTCGAAGCCAGAAAGGTATTCGTGCCGGAATTGTCCTCGTCGCGTTCCATGCCGCCGCTGCCAGTACCACTCACTGCCGTCCGAGTAGAAAAAGAAATCTATGTCGAGGTATCTTGCCAGCAGCTCGAAAGTCTTGACTCGATAATGGGGGCAGAAGTTCGTTACGAAGGCAATGCGAGCAGCCGGAGTTCTCTTGCTGTGACCGGAATGCTCATGTCCGTTGTCGCCCATAGCGGATGCAATCATTTGTGACTCTCGAATCATCTGTTTCGGCCCCGATACTGTGCCCCGTCGCATCTCACGAATCGCCGCTGGCGGCCTTCGGTTTGTCGCGGAGAATCCCCTCGTAAAAATCTTCCAACTTGTCTGTGCATTGCCTCAGGTCGAACTGTTGGCAGGCGAGCATTCGCGCAGCGCGGCTCTTCCTTTTCCAAGCAGTATCGTCTTGCAGCAGCATAGTAAGACTGTGAACCAGGCCCGCGACATCTCCTTCGCGGCAAAGCATGCCCGTTTCTCCGTCGCGCACCGCTTCCGGGACGCCGCCCGACGCAAAACCTACCACTGGCAATTCCATAGCTTGCGCTTCGACAAAGACACGCCCAAACCCTTCACTGCTTCCATCCGGCGCGCGATGGCTCGGCATGCAGAAGACTTTCGAGCGATTCATCCAATCGCGCACAAAAGTAGCAGGCTTGTACCCGAAGAAGCGAGGCCTGCGCAAAAGGCGCTTTGCCAGTGCCTCTGCCTCCAATCGCAAGGGGCCATCCCCGATTACGATGAGTTCGGCATCCGGCACTCTCTTCTGCACTTCTTCCATAGCGCGGATCAGAATAGGCAGCCCCTTACTCGGAACTAGGGACCCGGCGTAGAGGACCACCGGTTCGCGTGGAATGGCTCGATTCGGCGCGAAAAACTGCGTATCGACGCCGACGTAATGCACCCTGATGCGGGACTCCGGGAACCCCTTTCGAATCAACTCCGATCGAATGAATTCCGAGCATGCAAGAAGCAGCCGGGCATCACGCATTAATTCCCCGCGACGCCGCCAGAATCGGCGGTGCATGTAATGCTCGGACCGAATCAAATGCTCCTCATTTAACGTGGCGTCCCCTCCGTGGAAATTTGCGATAAGGGGAACACCCAGCCAGCGCGACAAATCCAATGCCTCGACCGCCGCCGGTCCGAAGTGCGCATGGATGAGCGCCGGACAGAACTCCTTCACTCTGCGAAAGAAGGTGGGGGAGTGGCCGGTCAGCCGAAAGGGAATCTCCCGCAGCCGGTGCATCAAGGTGCGTCGAGAAGAAAGAACCACGGTGCGGTCCGGAGAAAGCTTCCGTCCTTCTGCCGCTCCCAATTGTGGGCCCACGTAGCATGGCGAGAACCGCCTCATCATTTGTCCCTGAGCGGGAATAAAGGTCAGTGTCGGTGCAAGCAATGGGTCAGCAAAGATTGCCACCGTGCGCTTCCTGAGGAGTTCAGACGAGGGAGGGGCGGGAGTGAATGCCTCCGAGCCAACTTCCGTTTCAATCTGCATCGCCGAATCCGCCATGAATCTCCTTCAAACTCCGCCTGGATTTTCCCAATTCCTCCACCATGGCCGCCGATGCCAGCACAAGACGGCGACCCATGAATGTCAGGTAGAGACGGGCATCGGCTGCCTTGTCGTCACCTGCCTCCCAATGCGGCAGAGGTCCAGAGCAATCACCATGTAGAGAAACCAGTAGATACTATTGCCTTCAAAAAATACGCTCTCTGTCAGGTTCATCAAAAACAGGACCACCAGGAAAAGCAGAGGCCACGCAGACTCCCAACCCGTCGTCTCTCGAATCAAATGAAACGCTTTGCGCACACTCGCGCCGAAGCTGAATACAGCGGCGGCCAGACCCACAAGTCCCAGGTCAAGCCATATTTCCAAGAGTCCGTTGTGCGCGCTGGGAGCAGGCCAGCCCACAATTTGCCAAACGTCAGCAGATTGCCCCTCCAGGCCCAACCAGAAGGCGTTGTATCCGTACCCTAACCAGGGCCTTTCGATCCCGATCAGGATACTCGCTCCCCAAAGCTCCGTCCGCCCCGTCAGGCTGGAATCTCTTCCCATCGCCTCTGTCACCGCATCAAAGGACGTGCCGACCCACCAGCCAAGCCCCAACAGCAGGACGGCAACGACGAGAATTACGCTGCCGGCTTTCTCAAATGTGCGAATCAGCCGAACCATCGGAATGGAGAGCAGCAATATGGAAAAAGCAACGAGAGATGTCTTCGAGCCGGACAGCAGGATTAAAACGAATGACATCGCGGCAAGAAGCCAGGCAATCCATTTGTCCGCATGTCGGACCCGTGCCCAAATTAGAAACAAGAGCGCGCCAAAGACCATCATCGAGCCCAGGCTGTTCCGCTGCGTGTAGATCCCGTACCAGGCTCCCTCGATATCGTCTACGGAATGCCCCCAATGGAGCCACCCGAACAGGAAACTGAAAACTATGCAGATTCCAAACGTCCAGACCAGAAGCTGAAGCTGTTCGCGAAATTTGAATCGCGCCGCGAAATACAAGGCCATCAGCGACGTCCCCACCAGCGCTATCCCACGGCGAAGTGTCGTCTCTGGAGAGTCCGACCAAACCACCGAAACGATTGCGAACGCGACCAAGAACAACATGGTGCGCTCTTGCAGCAAGAGCCTCAGGGATCCCTTGCAATGACGCAGCCAGAGAACGAGCGTGATCAAGTACATCACGGCCCACATGTAGCGCATGCCCGGCATGCCTTCCCCTGGTTCCAGAATTTGTTCCGGGCTGATGAAAAGATTCACAAATGCTCCCGTCAAGAGAACGAGAAACAGAACAACAAAACCGCGTTCTCCCAGCGGCGCCGGTTGAGAAGGCGAGTCGGATTTGGTCTTGATGGTCATAAGGCATTTCGCGACCTGAATTCGCGAGGGCACCGAGCGCCTGCTGAGTCTTTCAGTCTGATTCCACAGCCAGTTCAGCCAACCTTTCCTTCGAGTGGTAGTTTCGATCCAGATCCGCGCGGGATTTCTTGACGTCATGGAATACGTACGACGCGACGGCGGCCATCACTCCCGCGCAGCACGCTAACTGTGCCAGCACTGACCTTCTCTCCGGGTTCATCACGTTCAAGTGTCGAATCAACGGGACGATTGAGCAAAGGCCAAGCGAGAGGACGATGGGTTGCCATTCGAAACGAAGCGGATAGTATCTTTGACCTGTTTTCATCATCAGTAAGCAGATCGCGAGCCATCCGAGGGCCCATGCCCATGCAGCGCCATACATCCCATACCGTGGAATCAAGACTCTGCCGAGCGCAATATCCAACGTCAGACCTGCCCCATAGATGGGGATCAGCCATCGGGTCACGTTGCCCACGTAGAGGCCGGTCGAAATCGGGCACTGCATGACCGATAAGACTTGAACCAAGAGCAGCCAGGGAACCAATGGCAAGGCCGATTGATAGGATGGAGCAGAAAAAATGGCGAAGAGCGCCGGAGTCAGCAGCGTGATTATCACTGCAACAGTCGTGGAAAGCAGGAAAACATAGCTGAACAGCTTGGAATAAATGAACTGCGCATTCGGCTTCTTGGCAATCTGAAACATCATCCCACCCCACGCCGCTCCCAAGGGTGCGACGAATACAATCCGCATGAGGTTGGATATTTTGATTCCGGCAGCGTACAACCCAACATGGTCCAGCGAGCCATACGTGCTAAGGAGGTAGCGGCCCGCCGCGTCAAGCCCGAGCATCATCAGAGTGATTGCTACCAGCGGCAATCCGTAGCGCAGCATGGCGAAGGATAGGCGGCGAGAAATACGCAGAGAAAAATCTCGCCTGCAGAAATATGCGGCGACGCACAAACCAAAAAGATCGCCCAGGACGCGCCCCTGAAATAGCCCGACAAGTCCGCCCTTTTGAAACGCCATGAGCCAGATGCTGAACGCGGCTATCGCTATCAATCGGGTCACCGCTGCAATGGATATCGAGGTGGGCCGCCTGCGCGCGCGCAAATGCGTTTCAAAAGAGCCGTAAAGCGTTTCGAAGAAAACCAAAGGCATCAGCAGGTATGCATATTGTCTTGCCGGTCCTCCGAGCAATCGAGCGCCGGCAGTGCTTCCTACAGCAAGGGCGAATGCCACGCCTGCCGCGATGCCTGCCAACCCGTTGATCGCGGTCATGGAACCCAGGAGGCGCGAGGACTCCGGCTCATCCGTTTCCGCAAACCATTTCAAATACGAAGTGTTGAAGCCAAGTACGGAGATCGAAATCAAAGCCACCGAAGTCACTTCAATCAGCGCGTAGACACCAAACTGCGACGGATTCAAGAAGCGCATGTATAGGGGGAGAAGGATAGTGGTGGCGAGGCCCATCAGAATAAGCCCGACAAAGTACTGGGCTGAATCACCCAGTAAATCGAGAAGAACCGCGGAGAATTCGTTGGATCTTCCGGCACTATTCAGGAGCTTTTGCCAACGATTCTTTGTGGCGGTGAACATGGTCACCCCAGCACGATCCAGGAATAACGGGTCAGCGTTTGGCGTATTCCATGCAGCACCTGAGACTCGCGCGGAGGATTCATTGGCCCAACCCCCTGCACACAACGGGAAACGTTTGCAGGATCAATTTCATGTCGAGCAAAAGGCTCCAGTTCTCGATGTATGTCAGATCATGGGCCATACTGGCCTCGAACGCAGGCTCTTGCCGTGCTTTCACTTGCCACAACCCCGTCATTCCGGGCCTCATTTCCAACCGGCGCAACTGTTCCAGACTGTATTGCGCGTAATCGTCGAGGGGGTGGGGGCGAGGCCCAACGAGGCTCATATCTCCTTTGAGGACATTCCAGAGCTGTGGCAGTTCGTCCAGGCTGTACTTGCGTAACCATCTGCCAAAACCGGTAATGCGGGGATCATTGTTGATCTTAAAAAACGGTCCACTTCGTTCGTTCAAATTGCGCAATCCCTCTTTCAAATCGTCTGCATTCGCCACCATGGATCGAAGCTTAAAGCAGACGAAGACCCGCCCCTTTCTTCCTACCCGGCGCGAGCGGTATAGAACCGGGCCCGATGAATCGAGTTTGATCAACACTCCGAGAAGAGCCAGAAGAGGCAGAGAAAGTGTCAACGCTGCCAGCGAGAATGAAACGTCGAATAGGCGCTTGAAAAATACTCCGAGGGTGGGTATCGGTTTCCAACACACATCCATGACCGGAAAATCCCCGATGTGGCGCAGCGGGACGTTCCAGGCCAATCCATCGTAGAAGTCCGGCACGATCTTCACGTTTAGGCCATGGCTGCGCGCTTGCAGTGCAACGCGTTTCACGAGCTCCCGCTCGGAAGGGATCGTGATGAATACGTCGTCCACAAACTCGGCTTGGCCGACTCGCGGCAGATCCTTCACTGTCCCGAGCAAGCGAGGATCGCCGGAATGGTTCTCATCCAGAAAGCCCTTGAAGCGGTAACCCAGCAGCTTGTCTTCCTCGAGTTGGCAAGCTAACGCTTGTCCGACCTTGCCTGCACCGATGATCACGGCATTGCGCGCGCCGATCCCTTGCTCCACTCGATGGATCACCACCTGTCGTTTCATGTAACGCCACATGGACAGCGTAATGGCGTTGGCGAGGAATCCGATTACGACGACGGATCGAGCCACGATATTTACGCCGGTCAGGTAGATGAATGCGGCCACCAGCAACGTGGCAAAGCTGACGGCTTTCGCGACTCCCGCAGTCTCCTTCGCAAAGGAGCGCGTTCGAGGTGTTCGATAGAGATCCTGTCCCTGGCAGAACAGTAAGATCAGCACGGCGTACAACAACAGAAACCCCCCGTACCCGGAAAGCGGTTGGTGCGTTACGACCTCCTTGTAAGCAGAGACCATCACGTGATGCACCCCAGCCGCCGGGTGCACCAACAGAAACGCCGCGACGCCGTTCAACGCCACAAATCCGAAATCAATCAGCGCGTAGGCGACCTGAACCCAGACTCCTCTGACAAAATGAGCCTGCGAAGGTCTGGTTAGCCCGCTGGCTTTTGAAGAGACCGATCTCAATTGCGGCTGTCGGGAGTCCGGCCCGCTCCTGGATTCTGGAGCGGACTTCACGTTCGACGCTCTGCCCGGGGAGGCTCCGCTTGTGATCGTCGGCCAAGTCTCAGCGGCTTGTGTCCGCGGAATCATGTTTCGGAGCCTTCGGATCGCTCATCGCCTCGCCGTACATCCGCCGCAAGCGGAGTGCCTCTCGAGGAGCCGTTGGAAGAAACTGAAGGCAGGTGTGCTTTAACAGCGCCAAGAATCTCCAGCGCAAATACCTTGCCAGGGTCTTCCGGGTTGAGCTGGTTCCATCGCGCCGCCCCGAAAATCCAAGTCGTTCCTGCGACAAGCGAAAGCAAAGTCCCCGCCAGAATGATCCACAGGCGATGCGGTCTCGACTTCTTTTCCGGAATATCCGGTGGATCCAAGATTTTGACGCTGGGCGTCTCCTTCGCTTCCTCCACCTTTGCGAGCTCGTATTGTTGCGTCAGGGTTTCGAACACAGCTTCTTGTACTCGCGTCCGCCGATAGAGATCTGCGTAGCTAACTCCCAGCAGGGGAAGCTGCCGAATGGTTGGATACATGGATTGGTCGTCCGGGGCGGCGCTGGTGGGCGCGGCGGAACCTCCCAGCTTGCGAAGCTGCTTTTGCAGCTCATCCACTTTCGCTTGTGTGGCTCGAACGCGAACGTTGTTGTCGGTGTATATCTGTTTCAAGCTCTCTAGCTCTGTCTGGGCCGCGATCAACTGGCCTTCCAGTGCCGCCGCCGCGTCAATCATGGCCCGGCCCTGTTCCTTAATGTCGATAGCCGTGTTCTTGCTCGCAAATTCGCTGAAATCCTTCTCAGCCGTCTCCAGATCTTGTTTTACTTGCTCCAGCTGCTCCTCCAGGAATACGCGCTCGCGATGTGCGGACGAGGTGTTCAGTTCCGTGACCACGCGATTGAGTTCGTCCACATACTCTTGCGCCATGGCCGCGGACTGCTGTGGACTCTTATCAGTGACGCTCACACTGATAATTCCGCTCTTGCGGTCTTCCGAGATGTCGGTGTTGGCCGCCAATTCCGCCCGCGTGTCCTCCCATCGCCGGTGTGAATACGCTTTGCGGAGATCGAACTTGTTGATCAGATCATCCTGAACGGTGCGGCTCTCAAGGATTCCGATAAACAGCACTCCCGTGCTGCGCAGCCCAAGCAGGTCTCCCGCCAACCCTCCGAAACTGCCGCCGGCGCGGCCCGCCAGCGCCGCCATCATTGCCATTCCCGAACCCGTGGGGTCGGGAGGCATCAAGCGAGCTGTCGATTGATACTTTTTCGGAATCAGGAACGCGATAAGTGTCGACACCACCAAACCAATCGCGGTCACTTGAGCGAGATGCCTTCTTTGACTCCACATCAGCTGCATCCGCTCGAGGGCTTCCTGGCGTCTTACGCGGCGGTTCATTGCCGCAGGAGGAGGCTCGAGAAGTTCCAGCTCTTCTCCGATCAATTGCTCCGAACCTGTCGTGTTTCTTGGCGTCATTGCGCGGAACCCCGGTCCTCATTCATGGATTCGTATTGTACCCGCTCGGCTGCGCCGTCCTCATCGTCCTTGCCTCGTGTGATTTCGGCCAAAACGTAATCTGAATCGAAGTCGTCACATTCGACTGCCCCATCGGAGCCAGCACCGGAAAATTCCACCGCTCGTATTGAACGGAGCCCGAAAAGCTGAACGCAGACCGAGCCCATAGATCCACGTAGATCCCCGCATCCGTCAGCGTGCCGCCTTGTGGAATGAAATCTCGGCTGACCTTCTGGTGCCGGAACTGGAGCTGCAACTTGTTTTTCGGCGTGAACCAGTATGTGCTCCACGCCTCCGCTCCTTGGCCCTTTCCGCCGATCCAACTTCCTATCAAATTGCCGAGGTTCGTGTAGCCGTTCACGTAGCGCGCATCGTTGTAAAAAAAACCATTCTGCAAAACTGGCAGCCCGCTTGGCGCATCGGTGTAAACCCCTTCCACTCGAAAATCTAGTTTTGGGAGTTTGGGGAGTCGCGGCATGTAGAGTCCCGCGTCAAACGCCGACTTGTCGAATGCAGACACTGGAAATGGCTCATCCTTTGTGAAACCATCCGCGTAGAGGGTCAGCCACCTCTGTAACTTCGGAATCCTGTAAGTGAAGTCCAAGCCCGTTCGGCGATTACCCGGATCGGATGGACTGCCCGGCGGACCCCTTCTGAGTGAAAACAGCACCTCTATCAGTTTATGCGTCGTAAATGGGACGCCAGCCCCGGCAAACATCGTTGTAACGCCAAGTCCAACTTCCAGGTTGGGAAGCGGCTTGAAGCTGACCTTTTCTCCGGCGATGAATGGCTGGTCAGCGAGAGGCTCAGCCCATGTTCCCGTGAACCCGGATCCCGTCTGGAAGACGAAGTGATGGCCGGAAAGCCGTCCAATAAAGAAATCATATCGGATGGGACCTACGCGCTTGAGGACGCTTGGCAGTTCGAGGGGTGTCACCCGATCGATTTGGAGCATTTCGACGGGCTCAGCGTTCGTACTGAAGAGCATCGGCCCGCCTCTGTCCGGTCCCCACCATAACTCCTGCTTCCCAAACGTCACCTGCCAATTCTCCAATTGCATTCCCCCGTACGCCTGCAAGGAATCGAACCGGTCAACAGTCGCGGTCGCCGTGCTGGTGGGAGCCAAAGGGTCTCCCTGTGCTTGCTGAATCGCCAGAAGCGCTGATTCGGGCAGAGAAGGTACAGACGGCGCATGTTGGTATTCCGCGCGAACGTAGCCGAAGAACGGACCATCCGACGCCCACGTGGACCCCCCAGCTACCTCGTTGAATCCTTGTCCGTACGGCCGGCCATCGTCATTAACGATTGTCTGACCGAAGTCGAATCCGTCGCGAAGCGGTGCCCCGGAAATCGTCGTCGTTCGTGTGTACACAGACTCAACCTCAGCCCGCAGGTTATTTCCTCCACTAAGCGACTCAATCTCTCCGGAGAATTCCTTCTCGAGCGCGCCGAAAAGCCCGTCCACTTCCGGAACGTTTGGCTGTTCCTGGACCACGCTCTCTTCCGCTTCTTGGATCAGACGCGCGCATTCCATCCGCGTCCATGGACGCATCCCTTCCATCTCGGTTTTCGCGTAACCCAGTGCAGCCAATCGGTCGAGCGCCGGGTAAACCCAACTGTCCATGGGGACATGGGGCGAGCCCATATTCCTCGGCTGGTACGGCCGATCGCTGAAGAACCGGCTCGCCGGAGCTTCCCAGGGGCCGCCGCCCAGGTTCGTGTCGTGATGCCCCAGATAGACCTCTTCGGCAATCAGCCATCCGGCTGCGCTTCCCACAACCACGTCGGAAGGAAAATGCTGCTTGGCGCGGACACGTGCGATTGTGACGGCCGTCGCGGCGCCGTACGCCAGGAGCTTTGTCAATGGGCCCGGATACTCATGTGTCAGCACGCCGGCAATTGACCAGGCAGCTGCTGCATGCTCCGAAGGAAACGAATTGCCTCCGCTCCAGAAATTTCCATCATGGTTATCCTGAGCCGGGCGCTCCCGGTCAAACGCGGCCTTGAGCGCGTAGGTCGCTCCTAGGCTGTCGAGAGCGGCTTCTCCCGCCAGCATTGCAGTCTCGCGTTTGTGATCGTCGTGCGTCATCTGGCCCAAGAGATACAGTCCGCCCGTCCCCGCAAGCAGTGACGCGGCGGCGTAATTCGAAAGGCGGTTGTAATCCCTCAATGTGCTCGGATTATTTGAAAGGTGCAGGCTCGTCTCGCGGTCTGTCGCAATTAGCCCGGCCGTGAATCCAGCAAACGGAACCAGCCAGGTGGCATCTTCCAAACGGATGTGGGCCGGGCTCGTCCATATCGACTTTTGATCGGAGAACAGATTCTTCCCGAACAACATCCTCAGCGAATTTCCGCCGCTGATTGTTTCTGTGTCCGGGTCCTGTATTTTCGGGCTTGGCTTGTCGGGAGGCTGCGAGCTTTTATCCTGGCCGGATGGGCTCGTTTGCGGCGAATTCGCGCTCTGGTCCTGCGGGCTTGCGTAGCAGTCTGCTCCTAGAGTTTCCGCAGCCGCGAGCAAGAGGAAAGTGAGCACGATTCGTGTCCAGCCTCGGGTCATTCTCAGATACCGCTAATAACGCAACGCGATAAAGACGGAACTGGCCACGGAAGAAGCCACCTGCGCTGCCAGGAAAACGGTCTGCCACTGAATGCCACCGCCCACCGCCTTCTCTGGGACAACGACCGTATCCCCCGGCTGCAGCACCGCGTTCATCGAATTCCCGCCCCACAGACTCTCGCTCGTTCCGATCACTGACCCGTCGGCGCGAATCACAAAAATCGCCTTCTTGTTGGCAAGCGTCGTGGGGCCGCCCGACTGGCTCAGATACCACTTCGCACTCTTTCCGGGCCGGTAGGAAACTGCCGTGGGATTGAACACTTGGCCGGACACCATTACGAAGCCCGGCCGCTTGGGAATCAGGAGCGTGTCTCCGGTGCGGACCTCGACATCGGCGGACGTATTCTTCCAATGTGCGATGTCGGTTGAAATGCGGATGGCCATGCGGCCCGCGGGAGGGTTGGCGCTCAATTCCGTAAGCGTAGCCTGATATTGTTGGAGCGCCATTTCCTTCGCTTGTTTTTGTTTCGGGTCGGAATCCGGCAGGAGTTCGAGATTGTCCTGCAGATCCTTTACCCGCAGGATCATCTCGTCTTGTTGCTTGGATTCCAGGTCTCGGACCTGCACTCTTCGCAGGACCGCCCCATAAGGGTAAGCATCCGGCTGGAACCCGCCTGCCCTTTCAAGAATCGCGCTGAGCCGCTCCCCCGGACGGATTCCGTACGTTCCGGGATTTTTCACTTCGCCCTTCACAGTGATCGACGCGCCCAGATCGTTCCAGCCGGGTAGCTGTCGAATTGTCAGGACGTCCCCGTTGTGAAGGGTTCGATCGGATTTGGTATCACCGGCCAGCGCTTCGGAAATCGCAATCGTTTCATGCTTGGCGTTGATCTGGAACTCGCTCGACACTTCGTAGTGCGTCAAATCTGCTGACTGCGCATCCGCGCTCGGTTTTAGCCCCCCACCGATGCGGATCAGCTCGCCCACGGTCATGTTTCCCGTCAGCGGGTAGCGCCCCGGCTTGCCCACTTCGCCTTGGATGTAAACGGTAGCGGGTTCCAGGGTGTCGGGATTGCGATGAACTAGGACGCGATCCCGCGGTTCCAGAAGAATGTTTTCGGCCGGATCGCTGGCAAGAGCCTGGCTCAGCCGCACGCTGAGGACTTTCAGTTTGCCGCCCGGAAGATACCGAAAGACTTGGGCGTCGTCCGTCTCCGCGTCCGGCGAAAGGCCGCCGGCCAGGTGCAGCGCGTCGCTTAAATGAATCTGTCCGGAAGTTCGGTAGGTCCCCGGCGCGCGCACGTCTCCTAGCACAGAGACCGCCGGCGGGCTTTCGAAATCGTACCGGCTGAATACTCGGACTGTATCCATCGGCCGCAGCAATGGCGCTTGCGAGGGATCGGCCAGTGCGCCTGCCAGATCGAAGCCTTCCACGCTCGGATGAAAATCCGGTCCGTTCAAGCGGATGATCTCCGCGTATTGCGGTGCAGGTTCGGGCAGCAGATCCTTATAGCTTCCGATTACGTCTGTGACGCGCATGTTCTCGTGGAAGGAATACCGGCCGGGATGAAGCACGTGACCTTCTATGTAGACCACGTCTTGGTTGTACTGCGCGATAGGAAAGATTCGAATCCGGTCTCCATCGCGAATCGCAAATGATTCCAATTGTTTTTCAGTCTCCGGTTCGCCGCTTGCTTCCGGAATATCCAGGCTCAGCATCGTCTGCTTTTCGTGGACTACCACGCGTTGCACTTCGATGTGTCGGAGCGTCGCCGTCGGCAGAAGACCACCGGCCAGCTCCAGGACGTCCGCTAAGTTCTTCTCATCTCGCAATTCGTAGATCGCAGGCCGGCGGACCATACCCTCCACCGTCACCTGCGGCCCGATTGGTGGGACCAGCACCGTGTCGCCGTTTTCCAGTCGCTGAATGTCGGCCTTCACGCCGTGAAGCAGCAGATCGTACAAATCAACGGTCTGAACCAATTGATTCCCGCGAAGATGTTTCACGATTCGCAGCGATCCGCGCACCGTTGGCCCGCCCGCCGAAAACAAGGCGCTCAGTGGTATCGAAAGCGAACTGATGTCATACGCACCCGGTTTTGCAATGTCGCCCACTTCGTACACGCGAATCGTTCGCAGCCTTCCCAACGACACGTCGGCCGACACAACCCGGTACTGCGTTTGCAGGATCTGCTGCAAGCTTTGTTGAACTTCGGCCAGGGTCTTCCCGTTCACAAGAAGCGGGCCCACCTCGGGCAAGCTGACCCGGCCCTCGCGGTCCACGGTCCGATACAATCGCTGCGAAACTCCGCCCCAGAGGTCGATCGCCAAGCCGTCTCCGGGTCCCACCACGTAATCGGGTCCCGCGGGAAGGTCCATCGGGATCATTTGAGAATCGCGCGCGCCGTTTTCAAATACCTCCATCCCGAATCTTCTGGGCGTTGCTGGCCGGGGCGACGCCTGCATGTACATGTCATAAAGTGAAGGAATGTCGGCGTACGGGTTCGGCGTGTGAACCATCTCTGCCGGTTCCAGGCGCGCTCGATTCGAGTCCGCCCAGTTAGCGGTCTGCATCGGGGCCAGCGGTGCACTTCCGCTGCTCGACGTTGAAATCCCAGCTCGATCGCTCATCCCGTTTGCGCCCTGTGGCAGAGGGTTTTCGCCATCCAACGGGACGTTGTATACCGCAGCCCCGTCGGCTGCGCTTCGGCTTGCTGAATTTGCAACCGGCAACAAACCGCCGAACGAACTATTAATGCGGTCCGCTACTGTCGGGGATGCATTTGTGCCGCTTCCGTCGGTCGGTTTCTCCAGCCCGATGCCTGCTCCGGCGGAAAATGGCAGGAGTGGATCGTAGTACTGTGTTTCGCCCAGCCCAAGCTGAGCGAACTCCAATGTGTTCCCGCTCGTCTGCGGATTGTTGGGAGTCCTGGGTTCAGTGGGGCCATTTCCCGTAGGAGGCGTCTCAGGTTGTGCCCCCGGTCGCAAACGCTGCGAATCGGAACGGCCGCCTTGCGGCGCATTGCAATCGGGCTGAAATTGCGGCTCGCACTCTTCGGTATTCTGCAGGCCCTGCGCTGCCCGCCGGCGCTCACTCGCGAGCTCTTCCTCCTGCCTCTGTTCGAATCGCTTCATTCGTTCTTGAACGACCAACTCATGCTCTTTCGCCGCGTCTGACCCAGGATTGACCTTGGGAACCAGATAGCCGTACTTTTGGAGCAATAGAGTCGCGATGGACCGGAACTGCACGTCCGTCTCCAGGCGATCGAATATCGCATCGTTGGTCAGGTCTGATTCGGTGACGATCTGGCCGTGATCGGCCGCGTCCTTCGCCACCCATCGTTTTAGCTCCACCATCAGCCCGGAATCCTTCAGCAGCACTGCTTTAATCTCGGAGCTGGACGCAGACACCAGCGCCATGTTTTCGCGTACCAGAGTTGACGAACCGTCGTCTCGCGTGTTCGCTGTTTGGCCTTGCGCGGGCAGGCACCACAAACCAAAAGCGATTCCGCACCACACCACGGCGCGCCATCCTGCTTGCGGTACACGTCGCCCCGTTCTAATTGGTTTGTGTAAGCGGAAGTCCATCGCGGCGCCCTCGGTCCGTCGAGCCGCACACATCTAAGCGCATCGCCAACTTCCCAGTTGTCAACGAATTGTCAAAGAAATACTAAATGTTTCGCTGGCAGGAATTGCGGTTGAGATACAAGCGAAAACTCGGTGTGATGGGCAAGTCTTCGTGCCTATGGATGGTCAAGAGGATGTCCTTGCGGTGGCCGTCGGGTCGAGTGTTAGGCTAAAGGGGGAGCTATGACCGCAGGAAATCATCCTGTTTACCCGCCCCACGTAGCTTGTAGAGATCATGAGTCCCAACTTTGACTCCCAGAAGCTTCAAGTAGAAGAACAATTGATATTTGTGATTCACCAAGTGTTCCAAATTTCCCAACAGAATCGTCAAAAGCGTTTCTCCCTTAGGCACGAACACTGTCGGCACCTTGCGTTCAAGGTCCTCATCGCTACAGTAGTCAAAGCCCTGAAGGATGCCAGCCGAGTAGGACGCCAAACGCTCTCTCGCCTCGCCGGGCGTGCAAAAATGATCCACGGGCAGGATTCGCAACTCCGCCAGACCGCTGATCTTCTCAGGGAACGACGCGTGGAATGCCGCACAGAAACCCGCCATGCAGGATAAGAGGTGCCCCAGCAGATGCCCCAGATCGAGTGTCTCGTTCTGGCCACCCGGCACTTGCGGAAACCACTGGAGACGACCTGCCGGAACCAAACCCACCAGGTGATCGGTCCTCTCGATCGTCTCCAGCACCTTTTCCTTGAGCGATTCCACCAGCATTCGCTTCGACATCGAGGCTCCCCCCACTAGCCGCCGGCCCCCATCTGCATTGTGCCACGGCCAATTCGCTTCCCGCGCGGAGGAATCTCTGGTAGCATTAAAAATCGTACGAAACGAAAATTTTCCCCGTCTGGAGCACCGACCCAATGGCACTGGCATGTGAAATCTGCGGCAAGAAACCGAGCTTCGGCAATGTCATCAGCCACGCCCACAACGTCCGCCGCCGCCGCTGGAATCCCAATCTGCGCAGCGTGAAGGCTGTCATCAACGGCGTGCGTAAGAAGGTACGCGTTTGCACCGCCTGCATCCGCGCTGGCCGCGTGAAGAAGGCCGCCTGAAACCGTTCACTCATCGGCAGGAGTCCTCTTTGAAGCGCAAGATTCTACTCCTTGCAGCGCTGGCCGCGTGCACGGTGGCCGCCGGGTGTAAGCGCGATATTGCCCCGGGCCCCGACGTGTGGACCGTCGTCAACGGCAAGGAGATTCTCCGCGACGAAGTCGAGAAGAATTTCCGATCCCGCATCAATGCCGAAGGCCCGGCGCCCTCGCAAGAGGAGGCCCTCTCCCTCAAGTTGAACATCCTCGATGAGTTGATCAATAGCGAAATCCTCCTCGAGCGCGCCAACAAAATGAACCTCGTCGCCAGCGACGCCGAAGTCGAGGATAAATTCACCGAGTCGAAGAGCCCCTTCACCGAGGACGAATTCCAGCGCAAATTGAAGGAATCCGGCCTCACCGTCGACGATCTGAAGAGCAACATCCGCCGCCAGCTCTCCATTCAAAAGCTCCTCAACCGCGAAGTCGTCGCAAAAATCACCATTACTGACCAGGACATCACGGATTACTTCAACAACAACCGCGCACAATTCGACGTCACCGAGCCCCAATACCACATCGCTCAGATTATTATTACGCCCCATCTCGACCCCACGGTCCACAATCGCAAGAACGACAAAGCCGCGAACGAAGCCGAGGCCGGGCGCAAGGCCGCCATGCTGGAACAAAAGCTCGCCGCGGGCGCCGATTTTGCTCAGCTCGCCATGGACTATTCCGAGGACGCCAGCTCGTCTTCCGGTGGCGATCTCGGCTTTCAACCGGAATCGGCATTCAACAAATCCGATCCCCTGCTGAAGAAGGCCGTCCTTGCTTTGAAGCCGGGCGAGGTAACGCACGCCCTGCCTTTTCATGGCAACGGCTACATCATTCTGAAACTCCTTGGCAAGGAACTCGCCGGCCAGAGAGAACTGTCGGACCCTCAGGTGCAGCAGGGCATACGCGACATGCTCCGCAATCGCAAGGAGCAGCTCCTGCGCTCGGCTTATCTGATGGAAGCGCGCGATGAAGCGCACGTCACCAATTATCTCGCTCGCCAGATTATCGAATCTGCTGGCAAACTCCCCGCCGCAAAATAAAACGTTACCGGGAACTCCAGGATGGAATACCACCTACATCGAAAATGTATTGTGCGTCGCTAACTTCCACTTCAAACCACGATGGCGAGCACAGATCCCGCGTTGACCGCCTGCCCTTCCGTAACGACCACGCGTTCCACTCTTCCTGATTTCGGTGAGCGCACCTCATTCTGCATCTTCATCGCTTCCACCACGATTATTCCCTCGCCCGCCTGAATCGTGTCCCCCGCCTTCACCAGCACTCGGACGATTTTCCCTGGCATCGGGGCGATCACCTGTTGCCGTCCTTCTGCTTCCAGCGCTGCGCCGCGATCCCGCCGCCACTGTCGCGGATCGCGCACCTCCGCTGCGTATTCACGGCCCGCGACGATCACCCGAAGCATTGTGCCCTGTCCGGCTCCTGCTTCCACCCTCGCTTCATAGGACTCCCCATCAATCAGAATCGAGTAAACGCCTGTGGCCACTTCCACAGCATCGGCGTCCACGACGCGTCCGTCAATTCGCCATTGCGCGCGCCCGTCCGCATGCGCCCATTCGACGATGCGTGTCCTGCCGCCGAGTTCCACCTCAAATTTCATTGCTGCCTTTTTTTTGACGCCCCCCGCCAAGACGTCGCTATCGTTGCGGCTCGCGTTCCAATTGTTCCCGGCGGCCTTCGAATTTCCACCGAGACTCGCCGGACCTCATTCCATTCTCCGCGGCATTTTCCGCTCTTCCGTATTGCGCAACGTACCGGAGTGCTGCAGCCACCAGCGCGGCATCCTCCGCGCGCGTCGCTTCCATTTTCCCTCTTCGTGTTTCTCCGCTTTCATCCTCTTTCGGCCTTCGCAGAAACTCGTCCAGCCAGCGCGTGTGGATGTCGCCGTGTTGGAAATCCCGCGACTCAAGAATGCGTTGAAACAACGTCACGTTCGTCTTGATCCCGCTCGCATAATATTCTTCGAGCGCCCGCCGGAGGCGCGCGATCGCTTCCGCGCGGTCGCTTCCCCACGCAATCAGTTTCCCCAGTAGCGGGTCGTACTCGTTCGGCACGGTCCAGCCGGTGTACACCCCGTCGTCCAAGCGAATGCCCGGCCCGGCGGGCGTGCGCCGGTCCAGCACTCTCCCGGGCGACGGAAAGAAATTGTTCCATGGATCTTCGGCGTAAATGCGGCACTCGATGGCGTGCCCGCGCAGCGCCACGTCCTTTTGCGCGAAGGGAAGCGGCTCGCCGCAGGCAACGCGAATCTGCAGCTTCACCAGGTCCAGCGTCGTCACCATCTCCGTCACCGGATGCTCCACCTGCAGTCGTGTGTTCATCTCCAGAAAATAGAATTTTCGTTCCGCGTCCACCAGGAACTCCACCGTCCCCGCATTCGTGTAGCCGCCAGCCCGTGCGAGCTTTACGGCCGCTTCTCCCATCCTCTTCCGCAGCTCCGGCGTCAGGATCGGCGAGGGCGCCTCTTCAATCACCTTCTGATATCTTCGCTGCACCGAGCATTCCCGTTCGCCCAAATAAACCATGTGCCCGTGCTCGTCGCCGAGTACCTGTATTTCCACGTGCCGTGGCCGCAGAAGGTATTTCTCCAGATAGAGCCGCCCATCGCCGAATGCGTTTTGTGCCTCCGAGCTCGCATCGCGCCAAGCCGCCGCGAACTCCTCCTCGCGCTCGACCAGCCGCATCCCTTTCCCGCCGCCGCCCGCAACCGCCTTCAGCACTACCGGGTAGCCGATTGCACGCGCGGTCTCGATCGCTGCCTCGGGTTTTTCGATCGGGTCGAGCGTCCCGGGCACGGTGGGCACGCCCACCTCCCGCGCCAAATGTCGCGCCGCTGTCTTCGAGCCGAGCTTTTCCATGGCCGCAGCCGTCGGCCCGATGAAGGTTACTCCCGCACCCGCGCACGCCCGCGCGAACGAGGGATTCTCTGCCAGAAATCCGTATCCAGGATGGATCGCGTCGCATCCGGCCCGCCGCGCCACTTCGAGAATCTTCTCGATCACGAGATAGCTCTTCCGGGAAGGCGAGGGGCCAATGCCGTACGCTTCATCTGCCAGCCGGACGTGCAGCGCCGCCCGGTCCGCGTCGCTATACACAGCTACGCCGCACACATCCAACTCCCGGCACGCTCGCAGGATGCGCACCGCTATCTCGCCCCGGTTCGCGATCAGTATTTTTCGGAACATGCTATTTCCTCATTCTGCCGCGAGATTCTAGCACGCCGCACTCTCGTCTCGTCGCTCCACGCCATTCGGAAACAAAAAGGGGCGAGCTCATCGGGCTCGCCCCTTCCAAACTTCCAATCGTCTGTTTCCGCAGCCGGCGTTTCGAATTAATCCGCGCCGGTAGAGCTTGATTGCCTTCTTAGTCCGCTGCGGTTGCTGCCATCTGGGCGGTAATATCCATGATTTCAATGCCCAAACCTTCTGCTACGCCGGTCCCGTAGGCGGGATCAGCCTTGTAGAAGTGCTGCACCTGAAGCTCTTGGATTCTCCTGGGCACTTGGCTCAGGCTGCCCACGATGTTTTGGATCAGCCGCCTCTTTGCTCCCGCATCCATCAGCCGGAAAAGATTCCCGGGCTGCGTGTAGTAATCGCTGTCCGAGCGGTGATCGTGTCGCTCTACCGTACCGCTGACCATCTTCGGTCGCTCCCGGTACGCCGCATCCTGCGTGGGCCCTCCAAAGCTGTTCGGTTCGTAGTTCACCGCCGCCCTTTCATTCCCGTCGAATCGCATGGCTCCGTCCCGGTGATACGTGTGATACGGGCATTGCGGCTTGTTCACCGGCAATTCATTGTAGTTCGTGCCCAGCCGGTAGCGGTGCGCGTCCGGATAGGATATCAGCCGCGCCTGCAGCATCTTGTCCGGTGAGAAGCCCAATCCCGGCACGATGTTCCGGGGCTCGAACGCCGACTGTTCCACCTCTGCAAAATAATTTTCCGGGTTCCGGTTCAACACTAATTCGCCCACTTCGTGCAGGGGGTAATCTCCGTGCGGCCACACTTTGGTCAAGTCGAATGGGTTGATGCCGTATGTCTCGGCTTCCTTTTCCGGCATGATTTGAACGCAAACGCGCCATTTCGGAAAATCGCCCTTCGCAATGGCCTCATACAAATCCCGCTGCGCGTAATCCGGATCCTTGCCCCGCATTTTGTCCGCCTGCTCCGCTGTGAAATCCTTGATTCCCTGTTTCGTCTTGAAGTGCCATTTCACGTAGAACAGTTCGTTCTCTGCGTTGATCAGGCTGAAGGTATGGCTGCTGTATCCGTTCATGTACCGGTAGCCGTCCGGCGTGCCCCGGTCTGAGAAGAGGATCGTCACTTGGTGCAGCGATTCCGGTGAGAGCGACCAGAAATCCCACATCATTGTCGCCGATTTCAGGTTCGTCTCCGGATCGCGCTTCTGCGTATGGATGAAATCCCCGAATTTCAGCGGGTCTCGAATGAAGAACACCGGCGTGTTATTCCCCGTCATGTCCCAGTTGCCCTCTTCCGTGTAGAACTTCACCGCAAATCCCCTCGGATCGCGCTCTGTGTCCGCCGAACCTTTTTCTCCGCCGACCGTCGAGAATCGCGCGAACGTCGGGGTCTTCTTGCCCACTGCGGAGAACAGTTTCGCGGTCGTGTACTTTGTGATTTCCCGGCTCGTGCACTCCAAATACCCATACGCCCCTGATCCCTTGGCGTGCACCACTCGCTCGGGAATTCTTTCCCGGTTGAAGTGCGCCATTTTTTCGAACAGAAGTGTGTCTTCAAACACCACCGGTCCGCGCGGTCCCGCCGTGAGCGAATTCTGGTTGTCCCCCACGGGACGCCCCGCGTCCGTCGTCATGGTTTTCTTTTTGTCCGCCATGTAAGCCTCCTTCTTGCGATTCCGGATTCCCCGATTGCCTCGCAGCATCGGCCAGTCTGTGAATGAGGGGGATTGCGCTCCGAACAACCGGGTGGGCCGGAGTCTATGTCAGTTCCGGCGTGGGGCCTTTGGATCCACTTCGCCGCCTGTGGCGCAGTCGGCCAGTCAGGCTTTCACGCAACGAATACTTCACTTCAGCCTATCGGGGCGATACACGAATCCCCTCGCGCTGCACGTCTATTACTGTTTCTTTTCGCAACTGGCAGTGAGCGCTGTCACGCATGCCGGTGATTTGGCGTCAGAGGGGTTCATCAACTCTCACGGCCGCGCCTGCGGGACCCCAGGCAACTTCGGGCGGCGCGCCGTTTGATTCTATTCGCCCAAAGGGCAAGCCCGGCACTTTTCCGGCCGCAAGATTTGCTCCTCGGCCAGATCGAGCTGCCGTACGACGAATTGATCTCCTTGCAGCAAATGGGGCTGGCCCGCGTCGGTGATGTAGTCTCCCGCCAGCTCGATGGCGCGGTACTTCGCCGGGGCTAGCACGTAGAGGCTTTCTGTTCCGTGTACGGTAATCTCATAGAGGTTCATCGGTTCCCTCCGCCACTTCCATTCCCACGGCTCGATCCCAATCGCGCCTACCCAACATCGTAGGCTCCGCCCATGTGCAAGTCAATTCGCCACGGCGCACCCCGCCTTCGCTCGAATGCTTCGGTCAAGCTAGCCCCCTCGTCGTGCGGTCGATGCCAGAAGCTCCGCAAGCCGGTCGTAGCTTTGCGCCGCGCACCCTCAGGTCGATCTCGCAGACCGCCAAGCACCAATCCTCCGGCCCGTGGAGCCAACGCTTCAGCAACTCGGGCTTGGTCCAGGCCTCAAAGACCAACTCACGCGACGCTTCCAGGACGCGCGTCATGACTACTTCACGCTCGCCGCGTGCCATCACTTTCAGAGCGTGCGTCATAGGCAATTTCTCCCATCGTTTCGTCCGTCCGCGTTTTTTCCCTTTGGTCTTCAACCCTTTGTTCTTCATTTCCACAAGCAGCGCGTCCAGCCGCTGGAAATTACCCTCCCAGATGCGCCGGTACCTGTCCAGCCACACCTCAAGCTCCTGGAATGGAGTTGGCCGCAACGCATAAATCCGGCGCTGCGCGTCCACGCGAACGTACACCAGCCCCGCCTCGCTGAGCACCCGCAGATGTTTGGAGACTTGCGGCTGGCGCAGACCCAGCCGATGCACCATGTCCCCCACAGGCCGTGGCCCGTCCCGCAACAGTTCCACGATTTGAAAACGGTTCGGCTCGCCCAGCGCTCTCAGTGCGTCCATCATGGCAAACCTGAATATGCCTCATAGAGAATATTCCTGTAGAGGAATATAAATCGCCAATTTCCAATAACCAGATGCCCGCGGGTCGTCGTGTGTCTTTTCTAAGTCGGCACTGGGCGCTCGTTTTTCCTTCATGTTCTTGCCCGGAAAACCCACCCGGTAAGGGTATAATCGCCGCCGCGCATGGCTCTCACCTCCGGCACAAAACTGGGCCCCTACGAAATTGTTTCGCCCCTCGGCGCAGGCGGCATGGGCGAGGTGTACCGCGCTCGCGACACGCGTTTAGATCGCACCGTTGCTGTCAAAGTTCTCCCCGAATCGCTCGCCAATGATTCCGACCGCCTCCAACGGTTCGAGCAGGAAGCTCGCGTCCTCAGCACCGTGAGCCACCCCAATCTTCTGGCCATCTACGACGTCGGCACGCAGGAGCGAACCCACTACCTCGTCTCGGAATTCCTCGAAGGGCAGACGCTGCGCGAACGCATGGGCGCTGGCCCGCTCCCTCAGCGCAAAGTCATCGAGTACGCGCTCCAGATCGCCAATGGACTCGCCGCGGCCCACGACAAGGCGATCGTCCATCGCGATCTGAAGCCGGAAAACATCTTCATCGCGCACGATGACCACCTGAAGATTCTCGACTTCGGCCTGGCCAAGCAATCTCGCCCCGTCGCCGGCCTCACCGGAGAGAGCGCCACTCTCACCAGTCCGGCGCCCACAGCGACCGGCACCGTGATGGGAACTGTGGGTTACATGTCTCCCGAGCAGGTGCGCGGACAAACGGTGGACCACCGCTCGGACATTTTCAGCTTTGGCGCGATTCTGTACGAAATGGCCACTGGCAAGCGTGCGTTCAAGGGCGACTCCGGCGTCGAAACCATGAACGCCATTCTCAAGGACGACCCTCCGGAGATTGACTCGGTGGAATTGAAGGTTTCCCCAGGCCTGGAGCGCATTGTCCGCCACTGCCTGGAGAAGAATCCCGCGAATCGCTTCCAATCCGCGCGCGATCTCGGGTTTGCGCTGGGCGCTCTCTCCGGGTCGAGCTCCACCGCAACCATCCGCTCAGTCCCCTTGCCCAAGAAGCGGCTGTGGCTCCCAGGGGTCGCAGCGGCAGTAGTTCTCATCGCGGCTGCTGCGCTTTTGTTCCTGCTTTGGCCGGCAACGCCTCGCTCGGAGCGGCTGGAGTTTTCGATTCCGCTGGAGGAAGACACGAGCCATCTGGCGCTCTCGACGGATGGGCGCTGGCTGGCGTTCGTCTCACCGAACGAGGAATCGGGCGCGAACATGGTGAGCGTGGAACGGATTGGGTCGTCGGGAGTGAGCGTGCTGGCAGGGACCGAAGGAGCGAGTTATCCGTTCTGGTCGCCGGACGATGCCTACGTTGGATTCTTCGCGGATGGCAAATTGAAAAAAGTGGCAAGCACGGGCGGAGTGCCGCAAGTGCTGGCGAGCGCGACATCGGGGCGCGGAGGAAGTTGGGGACGCGGCGGCGTAATCATTTTCTCGCCACAGGCCTCGGGGTGGCTGTGGAGAGTGAATGCGGACGGAAGCGGGTTGGCTTCCGTGACCGACAAACTGTTCGACGAGAAAAAGGAGGCTTCGCACCGCTGGCCGTTTTTTCTGCCGGACGGGGCGCAGTTCCTGTTCCTGGCGGGCAGCTTCACGAATTCCAATGATGACGCCATCTACATGAGTTCGCTGACGGGCAAGGAACGACGGCTCGTAATTATGTCGCAATCGAATCCGCAGTATACGGACGGGTACCTGTATTACCTGGACGAGAAAAGGTCGGTGCGCGCGATCGCCATGGACCCGACGAAGGGAACAACATCGAGGGAGCAACGAATCGTAGCCGACCGGGTGGGATATCAACCGTCGACCTACTGGGGAGCGTACACGGTGGCCGGCAACGGCACGGTGGTTTATAACCCAACGATCGGAGCCGGGCTCTCGAGACTGACGTGGTATGACCGAGCGGGCAAGGTGTTGGGAAGCGTGGGCGATGCGGGAGTGCTGTCGAATCCGACGCTCTCGCCGGACAACAGCCAACTGGCTGCAGACGTTGCCGACACCAGGGCCAACAGCGTCAACGTCTGGATATACGATTTGAAGAAAGGGACGAGCTCGCGGTTTACGTTTGACTCGTCGGAAGATGTGGCGGGAATCTGGTCACGCGACGGAGCGACGATCGTCTACCGGTCGTTGCAAAAAGACTTCACGCATATGTACTTGAAGCAGGCGCAGGGGTTGCAGGCCGCGAAGGGAATCTTCGCGTTTGAACCAGGGGAAGGGGCGACGAACGATATCGTTCCGAATTCATGGTCCATCGACAACCAGAAATTCCTCTGTACGTTGCAGCCGAGTTCAGGCGGCTCGCGTTTGGTGGTGGTTCCAGCGTCCGGCGGGAAGAGCGAACCGTTCCAGGCCGGCAAGTTCGACGAGAGCAACGGGCAGATTTCTCCGGACGGCAAGTGGGTGGCGTACGCGTCGAACGAATCTGGCGAGTGGGAGATTTACGTGACGACGTTTCCGACGGCGGCGGGCAAGTGGCAAGTGTCGCGCGGGGGCGGCATGGAGCCTCGTTGGCGGGGAGACGGCAAAGAGATTTTCTACATTGGCGCGCGGAGTACGTTGACGGCGCTGCCGGTGAGCACGGAGGGAACATTCTCTTCGGGGAATCCAACGCCGCTGTTCCAGAGCCCGCTGCGCGCGGTGAATTCTTCCACCGATCTGTACACCTATGATGTAACCAAAGACGGCCAGCGATTCCTGGTGAATCGTTACTCCAAGCCGCCGCAAGTGGCTCCCTTGCGCATCATCCTCAATTCCACAGCCACCTCGTCGAAATAATCCGGCGCGTGGTGCACGCCGTCACAACCCAGTTCTGGTATAGTCGTCCCAATCAATCCTGCTGGAGGGTTCCATGCACAAACGGCATGGCGTGAACGTCTTGTTCATGTTTTTCATAATGGTCCTCCCGAGCGCCGCGCAGATAGAGGAGCGAAACCACGTTATCGTTGGTACGGTGCGTGATGGGACTTCGCATGGGCCATTGGCCGGCGTTCGTGTTCGATTGGTGGTCGGCGGAGACAAGCTCGCCGCTCCCCCCACAACTTCCAGCACGGAAGGTCAATTCCAGTTTGACTGCCGCAAAGTTGATTATTACGTTTTGGCCGACAAGGACGGATACGTACCCGCTCAAGTAAAAGTCTCCATCGGCGCCGGGCAGGAGACGCAAGTTTCCATTGACCTCCTGCGGCAAGCTCCCGAGGGTTCCTCCGCCACGGGGCCAGGCGAGGCCATTTCAGCGCATCAACTCAGTGTCCCCGCTAAGGCTCGCGAACCGTATGAAAAAGGGATGGCCCTGTTGAACTCGAAAAAGGATTACGGCGGCGCCCTCGCCCAGTTTGAATCCGCGGTTCGCGAGGACCCTTCCTACTACGAGGCCTACGCCGAGCTGGGCATCACGCATTACTATCTCGGCGATGCCCCGGCGGCCGCGGACGAGCTCAGAAAATCGATTGACCTCAGCTCCGGGAAATATACCTACGCGATATTCGATCTCGCTGAACTCTTCAACAACACTGGCCGTTTTGCGGATGCCGAGCCCCTCGCCCGCCAGGCCATCGCACTCGAGAACGCTTCCTGGCACGGTTACTTTGAGCTGGCGCGCGCTCAATTCGGTTTGAAGCGCCCCGCCGACGCGGAAGAAAGCGCCGCGAAGGCTCGCGACTTGAAGCCGGACTATCCGCTCGTTTACCTCGTGCTCACCAATATCCACCTCGCCCTGCACAGTTACTCTTCGGTCTTGCAGGATGCCGATGCTTACCTGAAGCTTGTCCCCGATAGCCCCACCAGCGATCAAGTCCGCGCGACACGCCAGAAAGTGGAACGTGCGCTCGAAAGAACCCAAACGCAATCCGCTGCCGTCCCTCGCCCATAAGCGGCCGGTGCCTTCGACCTTCGGGGCGTCTCATCCCTTTGCCTGCCCCTGCTTTTAGTCCCGAGGTTGCGTACTCGGATCTTTTTCCGGGACGCGTCAGAAGCCAACCCAGTGCGGCAGCGCCTTTCGGTTCGTAGGGGCGGGTCTCAGACCCGCCCTGTCTCCTTTGCCGCCTCGCGCCCCTCACGCACGTTTTGGATTGCTTCGGTTGGCACCACCATCCGCCTTGCATCCTTCGCAGTCTTAGTCTTGGCGAAGTGTCTGTGCCGGGTCGATCCGCATGACGCGTGCGCCGGGGATGGCGCTTGCCATGGCCGCGACTGCAATCAAGAAGATGGCCCCACCCGCGAACGTGACGGGGTCGTCCGGTGAGATGCCGAACAAAAACCCACTCGTCAATCGCTGCGCGGCCCATGCGCCGAAGAGTCCTATGGCCGCGCCCATCGTGGCCATTTCCAGGGCCTGCTTCATCACGAGCCAAAGAACGTTCGCGCGGGTGGCGCCCAGCGCGATCCTCACCGCGAGTTCCTGCCTGCGTTGTGCCACCAGAAACGAAACCACGCCGTAGATTCCGACAACCGCGAGGGCCAAACCAGCTACGGCGAAGGAAGACAGCAGTACGGTGGTGAATCGCTGTCCGCCGGTCTGCTCCTCGACGAGTTCGTCGATCGTTTGCACCTCGGCAAAAGGCATGTCCGGATCCAGCCGGTGAAGTTGGTCCCTTATTTCGGGCGTCAGGGAGTGCGGCTCGGCCGCTGTGCGAATCACTATATCCTTGAACCCGTAGTTCACTAGAGGATGTTGGGAGTACAAAACGGTGATCTGCGGCTGAGGAGGCAGCGCAAGCCCGGCGTTCTTAAAGTCGCCGATAACGCCAATCACCGTGACGTCAGCGGCATCCGTTATATCCGCGCCGGGCGCGACGTGCAGGAATGGCGGAGGTCCTATGTGGATCCGCCGTCCAATGGGATCCTCTGTCGGGAAAAAGCGCCGCTTGAATTCCTCACTGATGAGGGCCACGGGCGCACTCGTGGCGGAGTCCGATTCGGAAAAATCTCTGCCACGAATCAATGGAATTCCCAAAGTCTTAAGAAAATGTGCGTCCGCGACCCCAAACTGCGCCGACGGAATATCCTGGATTCGCGTCGCTGGATGCCCCTGGATATCCAGCATTTGAGTCCATCCGTTGTTTGGCGGGTAGACGGTTGTGACGCTCGCCTCCACGACGCCCGGCAATCCGCGGACCCGCGTCCCGAACTCATCGCAGAACCGCGTGATCGCTCCCGGATTGGGATAGCGCACACCGGGCACATAGATATGACCTTTCAGCAAATGGTCCTGACGGATCCCCAAACTCTGATGCTCCAATCGTAGGATGCTTCGAACCAGCAGGCTTGCTCCCACTAGGAGCATCAACGACATAGCCATTTCCGTCGCGACCAGGAAGTTGCGAACACGCTGAGTAGGCCGACCCGAGGTTCCAGACCGGCCGCCCTGCTTCAACGCGTCTGCGAGGTTCAGGCGAGTTCCGGTGAGCGCCGGGGCAAGCCCAAAAAGCAAACACGTGACAATAGAAACCAATAAAGTGAACGTCAGCACTCGCCAGTCGATATCTATCGAACCCAGTTGTGCCAGCTCCTCAGGGTGCATCCTGGTCAGACTGGCAAGTCCAATCTGTGCCAGGGCCAAGCCGACCGCTCCCCCAATCAGCGATAGCAAAAGTGTTTCGGCAAGCAACTGCCGGACCAATTCTCCTCTACCCGCTCCCAGTGCGGCGCGCACGGACAGTTCTCGTTGACGCGCCGAGTTCCGCGCCAAAAGCAAATTCGCCAGGTTCACACAGGCAATCAACAAGATCAGACTCACCGCACCCATCAACAGGAATAGCATGGGCCGCAGAGCTCCCACGCGGGTGTCGGAAAGCCTCTTGACGCCCACGCCGATGCCTTGATCGACGGGATGCGCTGCCGCCAGTCCAGCCGCTATGGTCGCGAGATCTGCCTGGGCCTGTTCGAGTGACACGCCGGGCTTCATCCGTGCAAGTGCAGAGTAACCTCGGTCGCTCCTTGAACCTTCCAACCACACTGCCGAAAATGCAAAGGGAGTCCACACCTCAACCAGCCCAGCGCGCGCCGGTTCCATCCACTCGGGAATCACATCCGGCATCACCGCCACGATGGTATATGGCTTGTCATTGATGCGGATCTTCCGTCCCAGGATCGCTTTATCGCCGGCGAACCGGTTTCTCCATAGCCGGGCGCTGATTGCAGCCACATAGTTCCTGCCTTCCAGATTCTCCTCTTCCGTGAAGAGCCGGCCCATCACGGGACGTATATCGAGGATCTCGAAATAGGCTGCAGGGACCAAGCCCACTCGCATCTGCTCCGGCTCGCCCGCGGAACTCCCGAAGCTCACGTTCTTGCGCCACGTATCGTAGGCGACCATCTTTTGAAAACTGTGGCTTAATTGCGCAAAGTCCCGCATGTCCATCGGCGATGGTCCACCGGCGGAGTTCGTCCCGCCAATGGGAGTCCCGTCTCTCGTCGAATAGATGCGCACGAGTTCGTCCCCCGCAGTGAACGGCAATGGCCGAAGCATCACTGCATCCATAGCGGTGAAAATAGCTGTGTTGGCGCCAATGCCCAATGCAAGGGTCAGAACGGCAACGGCTGTAAATCCAGGACTCTTCCGGAGAGCTCTCGCGCCGTATTTCACATGGCGGGCAAACCGTTCCAGCCAAACAACATTCCAGATCGCGCGCACGTCCTCCTTGACGATCGTGGCGTTTCCACTGCCCTGAGAGGCGCGCGCGAAACCAATTCCAAACGCTCATGACGGATCTCCCGGAGCGGGCCTCATCACCGTCGCCACGGCTGCGGCCAGTTGTTCCCATCGCGACTCTGCGCGAACAAGCTGTTTCCTGCCCGCCGGCGTTAGCCGGTAATACTTGAATTCGCGATTCCGTTCCTTCGCCGTCTCCCACTTCGCCACGATCCAGCCCTTGCGCTCCATGCGATGCAGTGCCGGATACAGCGACCCGTGCTCCACCTGCAACACGTCCTCGGTGGTGCGCTGTATGTGCTTTGCGATCTGATGGCCATGAGCGGGCCCGAAAAGCAGAGTGCGCAGAATCAGCATATCGAGCGTGCCTTGCAGGAGCTCGGTCCGGCTGGGTGACTTCCGCGGTGTGATCATGGTAGACATTCTACCCTAACTAGGGTAGACGCTCTACCCTCGTTTCCAGTAGCAGAAACCCCGGAGTCGTCCCCTTCAACGAAGCCGGAGATCTCGCTTCCAACCCCTCCACAGCCAATCACCGCATGCCGCCCCAGTGAAGTCCCAGTCGGACACTTGCAGATTGCGTGTCGCAGCTTCTCCTGGAAGGGGTATATACTCCCCACTATGGACAAGATAAAGATCGAGCAGCACAGTTTTGTGGGAGGCCTATGGTTCGGGGCATGGCTCTTCACCATCGGTTTCCTACACTTGACTTTTTGGAAGGGTGTCCTCGCATTTCTGTTGTGGCCGTACTTTCTTGGCGCGCAGTTCAGCTCGCTGCTGCATTAAGATTCCATCAGCTTCCGGGAAATGCGTCCTGCGTTGTTTAGCGCCTGTTTGCAACGGCCGGACGGCCAATCCTGGCACCTTGCCGATTCCTTCCTTGTGACGCCGCACTCGGAAGCCACCGGTTATCTCCCGGATTGCCGACAATCCCCTCGGTGGGTCATGCGGCGAGGCCCCTCCTGCCGGGAACCTGGCGCGCTAACTTCAAATCACCCAGTGCAGTGACCCACATCACGTCACACTTCTGGAGGAGGAATATATTGGCTGGGTAAGTCAACGGCACTTCTGCGCGTGCCGCCGCAGAATACTCGTGTTTGCGAGCAGCGGGCTCGCCCGGCGGGTTCTGGCCACGGTAGGGAATTTGCCATGCAGGATGTTCGCTACGGCATTCGATCGCTGCGCAAGAATCCAGGTTTTACCGCCGTCGCCGTCCTCACCCTCGCCCTCGGTATCGGCGCCAACACGGCAATCTTCAGCGTCGTCTACTCGGTGCTGCTTCGTCCATTGCCCTTCAAAGATCCCAGCCGATTGGTGATGGTGTGGGAAACGTGGGAAAGGCGGGGCGAGAACCGTCTCGTAGTGTCTGCCGGGGACTTCAACGATTGGAAGGAACAAAGCAAAACCCTCGAACACCTGACGACGATGGAGGGGTACCGCAGCGTGATAACAGTGGATGGAGAGCCCTCCGAGATTCCCGGCGTGCAGGTGTCCGCCAACTTTTTCGACGCGCTGGGTGTGAAGCCGGCACGCGGCCGGCTATTTTCTCAAGAAGAGCAGCAGCACGACGGGTTCCGAGTTGTCATCATCAGTGATTCGCTGGAGCGCCGGCTCGGTGGAGGGCTTACACCGATTGGCAAGACGGTGCAGTTGGACCGTGAGCCCTACACGGTAGTCGGGATCATGCCGCCAGGGTTTAGTTTCCCATCCGACGAGGACGTCTGGTTTCCTTTGCCGCAAGACGCACTGGGGCACGATCGAAACAACAGTAACTTCCGTGTGCTGGGCAAGCTGAAACCGGGTGTCAGCCTTGCTCAGGCACAGAGCGAGATGGACACGATTGCGGCCCGCCTCCGCCAAGCGTACCCGGAAAACAACGGCAGGTACGGTGTTGGTGTGAACCTGGTCTCACTCCAGGAACAAATCACTGGTGAAGTCAGGAGCGCTCTTCTGTTACTGCTGGCCGCGGTGGGTTGTCTGCTGCTCATCGCGTGTGCGAATGTCGCCAACTTGATGTTGGCGCGCGCGACGGATCGACGACGGGAATTTGCGGTGCGGCTAGCTCTGGGGGCGAGTCGTTGGCAATTGATTCGATCTGTATTGGCGGAGAGCATCCTGCTGGCCTTGGTGGGAGGCGCACTTGGAGTGGGTGGAGCGTACTTGGGAGTGCGCGCTTTCGTGGCGTTCGATCCCGTCAAGCTGCCGCGTATTCAGGAAATCGGGGTCAACCCAAGCATGCTGTTATTCGCGCTGCTGGTGGCAATCTCGACGGGCGTGTTGTCCGGCCTGGTGCCAGCCTTCCGGTCCTCACGACCGGATCTGAATGAGACTCTCAAAGACGGCTCGGAGCGTCATTGCGGCGGACCCTCTCACACCCTGGCCCGTGGCGCGCTGGCCATCGCACAGATCGCGCTATCGATTGTCCTCCTGACCGGTGCGGGTCTCTTGCTGCGCAGCTTCATACAACGCGTCAGCGTGCCATTGGGCTTTCGGCCGGAGGGAGTCTTAGCTGTCGAGCTCCCTTGGTCGGTCAACTCGCGGATCGATCAACTATTGGAACGTCTTCGCGGGCTGCCCGGGGTCCAATTCGCTGGCGCGGCCACAACATTTCCCAATGAGCCGCCTGGCTCGAGCGGTGATTTCGAGATCGAAGCTCGGCCTATGGAACCAGGGGAGGAACTTCACGCGGGTGCGACAGTTGTCACGCCGGATTATTTCCGGGCTGCCGGCATGGCGCTTCGCGAAGGCCGCTTCATAGCGCCGAGCGACACAGCAACCGCACCACCGGTGGCCGTAATCAACGAAGCGCTGGCGCACCGCTACTTCCAGGGGCAGGATCCGATCGGCAGACACATCCGCTATGGGGATCCACATTGGCACACCATCGTGGGGGTCGCCGGCAACGTGAAGGGATTCGGCGTGGATGGCGATCCCATGCCAAACATCTATTTCTCGCGTCAACAGGCAGATTGGGGCAACGGTGTGTGCGTGGTCATACGGACAGCCGTCCCGCCTTCCAGCATGGCTGGCGTGGTTCGGAAGGAGATTCGTTCCTGGAATAAGAGCCTTTTGATTGAGAGGCTGGCTCCTGTCGAGGACATGCTCGCCAAGTCCGTTACGATCCCCCGCTTTTACATGCTCCTGGTGCTGACGTTTGCCGCCCTCGCTATCACCCTTGCTGCCGTGGGAGTGTATGGGCTCCTCAACTACTCGGTGGCACACCGCACACATGAAATCGGAGTGCGCATGGCGCTCGGCGCGGAAAGGGGCGACGTGTTCGAAATGGTCCTGAGACAGGGCTTCACCCTGATTCTGACCGGAGTCGTATTTGGGCTGGCAGGCGCCTGGGTGTCGACACGCGCGTTAGAGAGCATGCTTTTCCAAGTGCACGCAAGGGATGCAGCAGCGTTCGGTGGCGCATGTCTGGTGCTTATTGCGGTGGGATTATTGGCCTGCTATCTCCCTGCGCGTCGAGCGACCAAGGTCGATCCGATGGTGGCGCTGCGCCACGAATAGTCCTTCGAACAAATGACCGCCAACCCTTCCTTATGGCAACCTCTCATAAACGCGCGCGGGCTTGCGAAGCCCACCCGCACCCACGTTCATGGACAGTCCGCGAATCTGATTTGGGGACATTCTTGGTGAGTCACGGCATATCCGGAAGTTATCCAAGCAGTTTGCAGTATCCTCCCCCGACGCATCGAAAGTCGGAAACGCGGCCAAGGAACTGTTGAGTTGCCTTTTTCGGATCACCGTATCCAGAGACAAACGACCGCGCTTAGAGGCCGCGCTCGTCTATTGTCAACGAAACCCTTAGGCGATAGCATCGCCGCTTCATCGTGCTGGGAGGTGTTTCCTTGCTGGACCGCCGCCGCTTTCTTGCTTCCGCTGCAACAGGTGCCGCAAGCGCGTCATTCTTCGGCAGCGAGCTTCTTGCGCGCACTGCCTCCGAGCCGCGCGAACTCCCGGCTCGGCCGGGCATTGCCGCGTCCCGTCCTGACCTTTCCGCTCAACCTGTGTACAACGTGAAGGACTACGGCGCAACCGGGAGCAGACAGGACGACGCGCGGCCCGCTTTCCAGCGGGCCATCGATGCTTGCGGAGAATCCGGCGGCGGCACCGTGTATGTTCCACCCGGCGAGTACACCTCCGGACAGCTTCACCTCCGATCCGGAGTGCGCCTGTATCTCGAAGCCGGTGCCACTCTCTTTGCTTCGCTCGATGGCCGCCAATTTGATCCGCCTCCCAAATCTGCACTCCTAATCGGCGAGGACCTTCACGACATCGCCCTGGAAGGCCGCGGGACGATTGATGGTCAAGCTTCCTACGTGTGGCGGCCCAACGACTTCACGAACTTCTACATTCGCCCCAACCAGCTCCTGATGGAGGCCGCCGGGAAGCCGCTCCTCCGATCGTTTCCTTCCGGATTCCCCAATGAGACGGTCTATCCGCGCTTGGTTCTGCTGCTCCGATGCCAAGATGTGCGGATCGGGGGTCTCAAGTTCATCAGATCGCGAAGTTGGACCATCAACCCGTACGCCTGTAAAAGATTAATCATCGATGGTGTCTACATCTATTCAAGCGGCAAGGAAGGGGTCTGGGCGGATGGCATCGACGTGGACGGCTGCCAGGATGTGCGCGTGGCCAACTCCACCATCGAGACCGGCGACGACGCAATCGTCTTTTGGTCGGCCGACATCTGGGGTCCGGCGCTGCCGACCGAAAACGTGACGGTGACCAACTGCCGGCTCTCCTCGTCCTCCAGCGCGCTGAAGTTCTGTGATGGGAACTCCAACGCCGTCCGCCGAGTCACAATCGACAACGTCGTCATTACCAACTCGAATCGCGGCCTGGCGTTCATGGTGTTCGACGGCGGCGTCGTGGAAGACGTGGTGATCTCCAACATTTCGATCGAAACCCGCCGCTTCGACTGGTTCTGGTGGGGGGACGGCGACCCGATTCACTTCAACGTCAAGCGCCGCAGCGAGGTGGATGGAACCAAACGCGACCACGAACCGCCTGCCGGCAAGATCAGGAACGTCTCGATCTCCAACGTAATTGCTCACGGCACGGGCACATCGGCAATCAACGGTCATCCGGACAGTTGGCTCGAGAACATCCACCTCGATAACGTCCGGCTGTTCGTCTCCCATGACCCGGCGGCGCCTTACGAAAACACCCGCACCGCGATCGCGCTCCGTGAGGCCCGCAATTTCTCCATGAAGGATGTCGAGATTCGTTGGGACCAGCCGGGGTCCGCCACCTGGCGATCGGGTCTCACCGTGGAAGATGTCGAGGATCTGCGATTCGATGGCGTGGATGTAGAGGCCGCCCCTGCATCCACGGCGCCCGTAATCGAGCTGATGAACGCCAAAAGAGTGACTCTACGGTCCTCGCGCGCGGAGACGATCCACCTGTCGGGAAAGGACACACGCGACGTCCGGCTGTTCCAGACCGACTCAAAGATCTCGGTGGATCCCGATGTCAGTAAGGACGCCATCAATCCTCGTATTGCACCATCGTCATGAAGCCGTAGTCCATGTGCAATTGTTGGTGGCAGTGAAAAAGTGTCGGACCGGGATTGTCCGCCGTAAAATCCACCTCCACTTGCTTCCTGGCGGGCACGACGATTACGTCTTTCCTGACGCCCGCCGTTGCTTTGCCCGCGAACTTGGTCAGCTCGAAGGTGTGCCGGTGCAGGTGGACCGGATGCGCTTCATCACTTTGGTTATCGAAGCGAAGGCGGTACCGGCAATTGGCACGGACTCGAATGGGATCGGTCTTCGGAAAGGATTTACCGTTGATGGTCCAATTATCCACCCAGCGGTTGCCGGCGAATTTCTTGCGGAAGACCAGTGGCACCACGCCGCCCGTCGGCTCGGGAGTTTCTGCTTCGCGTCCAAAAATGGTGTAATCCCAGGGAGTATTCGCTGTTGCGGTCCACTGCGGCGCCTCGCTGCGGTTCGCATACTCCACCACGATGCCCAGCCCGGCATTCCGTGCTCGATCGTTCGCCTCGCCCAGAATCCACACGCCCGGCTGGTTCATCATGACCACGGCGTCCACGCGCTCCGCCGGGCCCATTTCGATCGCGTCCACTTCGCGCAGCACTGGCACAGCGTTCCCGTCCAGGCTGACCACTTGGAATTTGTGTCCGGTCAAGGCGATGCGGTGCTGGTCGGTGGCGCTGGCATTCAAGATGCGAAAAAGTACTCTCTGGCCTTCTTTCACGCGGACCGGTTCGCCCGATCCCAGCGCATGGCTATTAATGGAATACACCGGATACGTGACTTCCAGATTGCCCTCATCTCCCTGGCTGCTCAGATAGGGGTCCCACCCGTGCAGCGCCAGCATGACCTCTGCGTCGAACTGACCCGGCTCTTCTTTCGGTTCCACGTAGAGGAATCCGAATTGCCCCGTGTAAGTGGCTCGCTTCATATCCCGCCCGGCATGAACGTGGCTGTGATACCAGCGAGTCCCCGAGGGGCGCGGGACGAACGAATACCGCCGGACCCCACCCGGCAACACCGTCGGCGTCCCTTCTTCTTCGGAACCATCCACGTCGGAAGGAACGAACAACCCGTGCCAATGAACCAGCTCCGGAATCTTTGTCTCGTTGACCACGTCCACCGTAACGGGTTGGCCCTCGCGCAGGCGCAAGACTGGGCCAGGCGCCGAACCGTTGTATCCCGTCGTCTTGATCATTTTTCGTGGCGCGACCTCGAACTCGACGGGCGAGATGCGAATCGTTACGTCGGCCTTGCGATTGTCCGGCGCAGCCTGCAAACCGAGACGCCGTGCCAACTCGGCGTAAGCCGGGGCCCCCAGCAGAGCCAGAAATTCTCTGCGCTCCATGTATTTCCTCGGGCGAGACCGCCTGCCACTCCAATTCCCGGAAACCGCTCAGATGAGCAAACCTTAACGCGGGTGACGCTTCCCCGATCGTTGAGGCCAAGTCCCAGAATCTCTCCTGGTATGCTCCATCGAGTCACGCAAAAGCTTTATCTCCCGAAGAGCAATCGTTCCAGCACGGGACCGAGGGCCAAGGCAGGAAGGTAGCTCAGCGCAACAAGCGTTATCAAACAGGCAGTAAGTAGCACGCCGAACAACAAGGAGTCGGTCCGAAGCGTCCCAGACGAAGAAGGGGCGCTTCTCTGGCGGCCAAATAGAGCTGCCAACGCCAGTGCAGGAATCGCCAAACCAAACCTGCCCACCATCATTGCCGATGCTGTGGTGAGGTTGTAAAAGGGAGTGTTCGCATTCAGACTGGCAAAGGTTTGGCCATTGTTGGCGAAGCAGGAGGCATAGGCAAACAGTACCTCAGTAAAACCATGCGGGCCGCCGTTGATCGTCAACCCGGAGAGTCCCGCCCTGGTGCTCACGGCAATC
Organism: uncultured Acidobacteriota bacterium; assembly: GCA_963788255.1. Classification (GTDB taxonomy): domain Bacteria; phylum Acidobacteriota; class Terriglobia; order Acidiferrales; family UBA7541; genus Palsa-295. Next base: position 106,315 of record CAWBGC010000018.1, on the reverse strand, counting down.
GCGGTGAGCGGCAGAATGATCAGCGGCGCGGCCAATGCGTACAGCATGATCATTTTGTTTTCCGCGGGTCCTATTTTCTTTCCCAGGTATTCAGGCGTGCGCCCAACCATGAGTCCCGCCAAGAACACAGCGATCGCAGCCGCCATCACCATGCTGTAAAGACCCGTCCCCAGACCTCCAAATACCAGCTCTCCAAGCAGCATGTTAACTAGCAACACCATGCCACCGAGCGAGGTGTAGCTGTCGTGCATGGAGTTGTATGATCCCGTGGCGGTGTTGGATGTAACCACAGCCGTCAGCGTCGAACCGCTGATGCCGAAGCGCACCTCCTTCCCTTCCATGTTCCCGCCAGACTGGACGCCGCTATTCCGGGAATCCACATGGCTGAGGCGGGGATCCCGCCGTTGCTCGAAGTGCTGTACGAAGATCAGTCCGCATCCGAATAAAACCACCATCACCCAGTAGAAAACCCACCCCTGTCGAGGTCGGCCAACCATCCTGCCGAAGGTGTTGGTCAATGCCGCAGGCAGAAGCACGATAGCCAACATTTCCAAGAAGTTTGTCAGCGGCGTGGGGTTCTCATACGGATGAGCTCCATTCGCGTTAAAGAACCCGCCGCCATTCGTGCCTAGATTCTTGATGCTCTCTAGTGCGGCTACGGGGCCCTGCGGGATCACCTGCCGGGCGCCGTCGACGGTAGTAGCAACCGCGTAGTGGTGGAAGTTCATCGGAACGCCCTGCCAGACGAACAGCAAGGCGCCTATCAATGCTGCCGGCAACAGAATCCAGAGCAGTGCGCGTGTCACATCAACCCAAAAGTTGCCGAGCGTATGGGAGAGTTGTCTGGCAAGACCGCGGATAAACGCAATACCCACGGCTAACCCCGCAGCCCCGGCCAGGAAATTCTGCGCGCAGAGTCCCGCCATCTGGCTGAAATAGCTCATCGTGTTTTCGCCGGCGTAGGCCTGCCAAGTTGTGGTCGTCGAGAAACTGATCGCCGTATTCACGGCCAGGTCCGGGGTTAACGGCGTCGTGTGGTACTGGGGAAAGAACCAGGGCAGAAACTGCTGCGTTCTGAGAATGGCATACAGCAGCAGCGTGCCGGCACAGCCAAACAGCACGAAACACGTCGCATATTCCTTGCCGGTCATCTCTACATTCGGATCAACCGCAGTAATGCGATAGAGAAGCCGCTCTACAGGAAGGCAGAATCGATCTAGTGCGGTCCGTTCCCTGGAAAAGACCCGTTCCACATACCCGCCCAAAGGCTTCACCAGAGCGGTGACGATGGCCACAAACGACACGAATTGAATTGCGCTAGAGAGATGCACAAGCCCTGCTCAGGTGCAAGTTGACCCAGGCGTCTTCACACACTCAGAAATTCTCCTCCATGTGCCTTTCACCTTGGTCTTCACTGCAATCGTTTGTCAAAGGGAGAGTTTTGCTGAGCCCCCGAACGCCTTTGGCGCTCTATCGCCGGCCCTAGAGCATTCTAGTGCCCCCTCGCTCTGTTTGAAAGGGAAGCCAATGTATTTTCGCGGTGTCGGCTCGCATTTTGTTCCGCATGACAAAAGCGACTATGGCTATTCCCCAAACACCTTCACGATGTTCACCACCGTCACTGGCTCACTAAGGTGCCGTGGCGGAAACACGACGTCTGGTGCGGGTGCCCGCCACCTTCGGAAACCTTAAGTTGTCACAAGTGTGAGGCCTGTGAGCGTGCGAGCAATCTCTTGAGAAATCCCGTCCCGAGCGAGCCGAAATTTTTCCCCCGCGTATCCGCTTGATGCGTAATACCTTGCATCCTTCTCTCTTTTTTCTTGCTTTTTTCTGTCGCCCCTGGTATACTTTATTTGCCCTTATTAATCATATAATCAGTTTGTGTGCCCACTCTTTTTGTGGGCCGCGCCCGGGGTGTGCTCAGCTGAGCCCGGCACCGCCTCGATTTGTTTGTTGTTCCATTTTGGAACTGGAAAGGAACGAAGAATGAACGGGCGGTTTCGGTTCCGTGGCACGCTCGCGGTCTTTGCGTCCGCCAAAATATTGGCGGAAATCACCCATTTCCTCTCTTCAGTCGTCCCGTTTCTGACCGCAACACTCGAAGAAACTGAATCGCTCGTAAGTCATAGAAAACAAACAACTGGACCCCAGAGTGACCGCAACACTTTGCCCTATTTTTATTTTCGCCCCCTCTTCGCTTTAAGGTCGTCATTCCGCGAAGTCCTGAGCTTGCCGAAGGGAACCCAGTTCATCCTGAGCGAAGCCGAAGGGCCGCGTTTTTGGCGAATGGAGGTGAGGAATCTGCTTTCCGCATTTGTGCCTGTCCAACCTCGCCGTAGCCCCTGCCCGCCGCAGCAGTATTATCGCGAAGGAGGGTCTCGCCTCCAACTTCTAATTCCTAATCGCAACCAGGGTATATTAGAAATCGACCTAAGTCGTTGCAAACAAAGGGGGCTAATTTTTTCTAATCGCAACAAAAGGGGACAGGCCCTTCTTCGCTCCTTTGTCTCTCTGGCCGTCGAAGCCCGACCTTGCGAGGCCCTGCAGCGGACTCAGGCGAGGCAAGCCGATGGGACGGAAACGCAACGAATCTCCGCTTGTCGAAAGCAACGGCGGGAATTATGCTGCGCACGGGCTCAATTCATAGGCGAGGGGCGCAAATGGAAAAATGGACGCGCAGAAAATTCTTTTTCTCGACGCTGGCGGGAACGGCGCTGGCCGGCGCGCGCAGCTTGTTTGCAGGGACACTGCCGGAAGCGGCGGGAAGTGGCCTACAGGATCAAGCGGGAGGCGCGCCGAAGGGCAAGCGCCCGACCATCATCTCCGCGCATAACGGCCTGAAGCACTTGGACGACGGCATGCAGATCCTGAAATCCGGCGGCGACACGCTCGATGCCGTGCTCGCCGTGGTCACGCAAGTGGAAGACGACCCGAACGACCATTCGGTGGGCTACGGCGGCCTGCCCAACGAAGACGGCGTGGTGCAACTGGACGCCTGCGTGATGCACGGCCCGACGCGGCGCTGCGGTTCGGTGGGTGCCATCGAACGAATCAAGAATCCGTCGCTGGTGGCCAAGGCGCTGATGGAGCGCACCAACCACACGTTTATTGTCGGAGCGGGCGCGGAAAAGTTCGCGGTGGATGAAGGCTTCCAGACGATGAACCTGCTCACCGACGATTCGCGCACGGCCTGGCTGGCTTGGAAGGCATCCAGCTCGAAGGACTGGCGCCCGGGCCTGGACAGCCCGGATTTCAAAAAGAACCTCGCGGCGTTGCTCGACACTCCTGAAAAGCAGGCGCTGCAGTCCTGGATCGAGCAAGTGATCACGCATCCTCCCACGGGCACGATCAATTGCCTCGCCGTAAACGAAAAGGGCGAAATGTCCGGAGTGACCACCACTTCGGGCCTCGCCTGGAAAATTTCCGGCCGCGTGGGCGATTCTCCGATCATCGGCGCGGGGCTTTTTCTCGATCAAGACGTGGGCGGCGCGGGATCGACGGGACGCGGCGAAGAAAATATCAAGATCGCCGGCGGGCACACGATCGTGGAAATGATGCGCAAGGGAATGTCGCCCACCGATGCGTGCCTGGAGGCGCTAAACCGCGTGGTGCGGAATTACCGCTTCGATCTCTCGCGGCTGAAAATGTTCGACCTGCAATTCTACGCGCTGAATAAGGACGGCGAGCACGGCGCGGCGGCGTTGTGGTCGTCGTACGGGAACAACAAGCCGATCACCTATGCCGTGCACGACGGCACAGGAGCGAAGGCGGTACCTTGCACGCCGCTCTACCAGGGCGTAGGCGGCGATTACTGATCCGCGCGGCTCAGCGAACCACGCCGGAAGCGAAGACCAGGCGGATGCCGCGGGCTTCGAGGCGCGGGATTTCCTCGGAGAGGGCGGCGACCGTGGCGGGATGAGGATGGCCGATGGCGATGGCCGAGCCGTCGCGCACGGCGTCCCGCGCGGCGAGATCGAGTTCCACGAGAATCGCTTCGCGCGTGGGCGTATCGTCAAGAAACACCTTGCGGGAAGCCGCCGGGACGCCGGCGCGTTCGGCGGAATCGTAGGCGACGGTCGCAGCGGTGGTGCGGCTGTCAATGAAAAATAGATTTCGCGCGCGGAGGGCGGGCATGAGTTCTGCCATCAGTGCCGGGTCGGCAGTCGCGCGCGAGCCTTGATGATTGTTTACGCCGGCCGCATGCGGGACCGTCTCGAGCATTCCGGCGAGTGCGGCATCCACTTGCTCCGCATTCATTCCCACGCGCAGCTCGATTTCCTCTGGCTTCGCGCCGTCCGCTTCGGATTCCATCGGAAGATGCAGCAGCACTTCGTCGCCACGCCGGTGAGCCTCCTCGGCGACTTCCGCTGAAAGCGGGAGATGCGGCAGCACGGAAACGGTCAGCGGAAAATTCAGCGCGAGAAGCGAGTCCGCCGCGGCGCGGTCGTAGCCGAGATCGTCGAGGATGATCGCGAGACGCGGCGCCGCAGCCCCGCGGCGCGAGGCCGGTGCACGCGGCGGCGAGGCCAGCGGCGTGACGACGTGAACCGCGTGCGTGCGATTGCCGTCGAACGCCAGGTCGAAGCGGACAAGCCCCGGGGATGCCGCTTCCGAAATGGAGAGGTGATGACGGCGAGCGATCGCGGCGAGGGATTGCTGGAGCGTGCTGGTTTGCGCGGGATCGCCGAGCGAAACGTAGATGTTGTCCGCGGCGACGTAGCTGGGGCCGCCCGGAAAAGGCCGCTGGACTTCCGGGCGGATGGTGATCTCCGATTTGTGGGCGTTTGCTTTTTGCGCGGCGGCGACGATTTCAGAGGTGATGCCCCGAAGCTCGGCCTTCGAGAGGGATTTCTTTCCGCAGCCGGCGAGTGAAAAAAATGCGACGAAGAATGCAACTGAGAGGAGCCAAGTCAAATGCAGCGGGACGAGGCTCCCGCGCGATCCGTTCACGACGGGCTAGGCGGCCTTTCGCGCGGGGGCGGGGCTTTGCAGAATCTCAATGGCCTTCTTCACGACGGGATCATCGGGTGAACTCGTTGGAGCGGGAGGATACAGGTCGTTCATCGCGGCAACGTCGTCGGCCACGGGCCGGACTTCGAGCGTGGGCGGGACGCCCTCGGCGGGAATTTCCTTGCCGTCCGGCGTGTAATAGTTCGCGACGGTGAGAATCAGCGCGGAGCCGTCGTCGAGCTGAATCAGCTTTTGCATCGAAGCAGTACCGAAGGTGCGGTCGCCGATCGCGTCGCCGCGGTGATTTTCAGCGATGGCGCCCGCCAGGATTTCCGCCGGGCCAGCAGTTCCGTTGCCGATGAGTACGTCCACAGGCTGCGTCCACGCCAACTTCGATGGATCGGCCTTGGAAACCTCAGGGGTGACCGTCTGGCCCTTGAGAGTGGTGATCGTGCCGGAGGAAAGGAAAAGCTGGGCCGTTGAGATGGCTTCCTGATCATTGCCCAGCGCGCAATCGCGGAGATCGAGGATTAGTTTGTGGTCGCCCTGGCTTTTGAATTCGGCGAGCTTGTCGCGAATCTGTTTTGTGATTCCGTCACTGAATTCCGGGATGCGAAGATAGGCGATATCTCCATCCAGCTTGTCTTCGACGAGCTTCGGAGCCGGGATCTTGGCAAGAGTGATTTCCATGTCCTGTGGCTCGGTTTTGCCGCGGCGAATGACGGAGAGCTTGACCACCGTTCCGGGATCGCCGCTCAGCAGGACTTGCGCCTGATCAATAGCCATTTGTCCGGTGGTGAAGCCGGCGATTTTTTCGAAGATGTCGCCGATGTGCAAGCCTGCCTTGGCGCCGGGGCTGTCGGGCAGAACGGAAATCACGCCGACGTAGCCAAACCGTTTGCTGAGAGCCAAGCCTGCTTCCGCCGCGGGCTTGTGGGCGATCTTTTCCTTGTAGTCGTTATATTCGAGCGGGCTAAGGAAGCCGGACTGTGGATCGAGCGAGTCGAGCAGGCCGTGAAGGGCGCCGCTCGTCACCTGATGCATGTTGGGGTCGTCAACGTAATCGGTCTGGACGCGCTGGAGGACCTCGCTATAAACGGTGAGCGCATGGAAGGCTTTATCGTCCGAGGAGCGGCCGAGGACGTAGCCGGTGGTGACATAGCCGAGCACGACCACCGAAAGCAGGATCACAATTTTTCTTGCCAGAGAACTCATGCGTCCTTCCTTTTCTCCGCCCCGGAGTTCGCGACGTGCCCCGCGAGAGTTAGATGCGGGTAGGCCTTGCGGTGGCCAAGCTTAGTCGCGCCTGCGAGCCACGCGGCCCAAACTTTTATTATAGCATTGCCTGCTACCCGGGTAGCGTATTTGGTGGTTCGCGAGTTGAAACAGGAAATCTGTTGCCCTCCAATTGCCGGTCAGCGCAGCCAGCGGCATCACGACAAGTCTGAGCTATAAATGAGGAATGCAGAGGGGAAACGGATCAACGCAAATCCACCGAATCCTCTGGCGGAGTAGGTTAGTTCGGCCGGTGGCCCGGGCGAGTGTTGGCGTGGGAGGCGGCTTTGGCTAGCTGGGCTTTAGCTTTCTGAAGCTCGGTGCGACGAGTGGTTCGCTTCCCAAGTTTTTGGTTGATGAAGCGCTGTTTCATTTTGCAGACCCAAAGACGCAATCAATCGAAGCGCCGGTCAGCGGTGAGCAAAGCTGCGGCGGCCCGGAGGCAATCGAAGCGCAGCGGAGTCCTCCACAGGAGTGGCAGCTGTAATGTACGTATGCGAAATCCGGTCCTGCCAGGTGAAGTGATCCTCATCCCACAGCGCCCAGAGGAACCCGAGCATCAAGGTAGCGCCGGAGAGAACGTAGCCGAAGCTGCGCCACAGGAGCTGGGACGTATCGGGCAAAGTGCCGTCGAGGCGCACGATGGTGAGGCCGCGAAGCTGCATGCCCGGCGTGGCCCCCGCAAATGTGGTGAACAGAAAGAAATACTGGGCGTAGAACAGGAAAGCCACGGCTGCGTACACCATCGCGCCTATCTTATCGAGCATCATTTCGCCGCCGAGAGAGCGAAAAAGTCCGAAAAATCCCGCGCAGGTCACGGCGAGGAAAAATGCGTCGAGGGCACCGGCCCAGCGTCGCGCGGAGAAGTCGGCAACGGGAACGAGAGGCGATTGCGGGTGGGCGCGGTCGTCCGAGGCCCTGGTGAAATCCAGCTCGGGCTGGATGCAGATTTCGACGCGTTCGGTTTGCCTCTGGCGCAATGTGGGACGAGGGCGCGGGGGCTCTAGAGGATCTTCGCGATGGTCTTCTTCTTCATCGAGCGGAATCTCTTCGTGGAACGGGAGCCCGGACTGGGAATCGTCGGGATGGAGATGCCGGCGCCGGGCGCGATAATCTTCCAGGCGACGAGCGACTTCCTGGCGCCACTCGGGCTCTTCCGGCTCGCGAGCAGGGCTGTGGTTTGTAGTAACTTGGTGTGAGGAAGATGCGCCGGCGGCCGCGGCGACAGCCATGGGCTCGCGGGTCTCGTTGGTCTTGCTGAACGAGACGTCACAGAAATAACAATTACCGGTATCCTCAAGCAGAAGAGCGCCGCACTTCGGGCAGATTCTTATCACTGGTCCGTTTTGCGCTGCGGTAGTTCCAGTGAAGGAACGGGAGCATCATAGCATGGACGCAAGCACAGAGTCAGCGGGGCGTGAAAGGAAGATGCGGCCAATGAGGCAACCCGCGACGCATGGGGTGGTTCTCAAGCGATGCCTGATTGCGGGCGCGAAAGGCGCGTGTTAGGCTCGAATTTCTTTTGCAGGCTTCTCTCGAGTTTCTCCGGGGCGATGCCGAACGCAACAGTCTTGCCACCTCTCCGCAGATTCGGTCTCCTGATCATGCTGGCTGCGGTTTCATTTCCATGGCCGCGCAGCACGGACGCGCAAGGAACCCCCCTTCCACTACAACTTAAGGCGCTCCCCTCCGGTGGTGAAGCCACGCTGAGCGCGGACCATCAGCGCTGGGTAGGAAAGATATTCTACGGCGACGGCAACGTGGATGTGATTTACGAGAATGCGCGGCTGCACGCCGACCACGTGGAATACAACGGTGAAACAGAGGTGGCCATGGCGCGGGGTCACGTCGCGCTCGATTACATGACGCAGCATGTGGAGGCGGACGACGCGCGCTACGAGCTGCGCACGGGAAAGGGGACGTTTCACCGCGTACGCGCGACGTTTGCGCTGCAGCGGCGGGCCGAGCCGACCCTCCTCATCAGCCCTAACCCACTTTATTTCGAAGCGGAAGAGGCGGACCGGCTCGACGAAAACACGTACCACGTGCGCAATGCCTGGATGACGGTGTGCGATCCGGACCGACCGACCTGGAAATTCTACGCGCCGGAGGCCACCGTGGTGCTGCAGAGGTCGGTGCACCTGGAGAACGGGAATTTCCGGCTGTTTTCCGTGCCGGTGCTCTACTTCCCCTACGCCACGTTTCCGGCGGAGAAAACACGCACTTCCGGATTCCTGATTCCCGACCCAGGACACACTTCGCAGAAAGGGTACGTCCTGGGCGACGCGGTTTACTGGGCGCCCCTGGACTGGGTGGATACGACGCTCGGCGGCACGTACTACAGCTTGCGCGGCTGGAGCCAGAAGGGCGAGATCCGGATGCGACCGTGGGAAAACGCGCGGCTGCAGGCGAATTATTTCGGCGTGATCGACCGCGGTCTGGAACAAGCGAGCGGGCCGCCGGTCAAGCAGGGTGGCCACGAAGCGCAATTGCTCTTCACGGCGGAATTGCCGGGAGGATGGCGGGCGGTGGCGGACCTGGATCAGCTCACATCGCTGACGTTCCGGCTGGCATGGTTCGAGACGTTTTCACAGGCGGTGAATTCGGAAGTGCGCAATACAGCGTTTCTGACGAAGAACTTCGACGGGTTCAGCCTGGATTTTGCGGCGCTGAGTTACGAAAACTTCCTCAGCGCGACGCCCGCCACGTCGGTGACGCTGCGGACCGCTCCCGAGGCGCGGTTCAGTTCTGTGGACCGGCCGCTGTTCGAGCGGCTGCCGTTTTATTTTTCCTTCGATGCATTCACGGGGGCGGAACACCGAGGCGATACGGTAACGCCGTTTGAAACGCCGCGGTTCGTGGAGCGCAGTGAAATCGCTCCGAGCGTGACGCTGCCTTTCCATTGGGGGCCGTGGCTGGATGCTGCGGCGAACTTCACATTCCGGTCGACCTACTACGGCGGACAACTGGTGAACGGCACCTACGCCGCCCAGGGGATCTTCCGGAATACTGAGGAAGTGTCGCTCGACATGCGGCTGCCGACGCTCGAACGAGTGTGGGACAAGGGCGGGACAAAATGGAAGCACACCATCGAACCCTATGTGAATTACAACTACGTGACCGGTGTAAACGATTTTGGGCGTTTCGTGCGCTTCGATGAAGACGAAACGCTGACGGATACGAACGAGGTGGAGTACGGGGTGACGCAGCGGCTGTTCCGGCGAAGCGGCAACGGCGAGGCACAGGAATTCGTGACGTGGAAAATCGCGCAGAAATACTACTTCGATCCGACATTCGGGGGCGCGCTGATCCCGGGCCAGCGGAACGTGTTTCAATCGCTCGATTCCCTGACGCCCTTCGCGTTTGCCGATGAGCCGCGCCGTTTCTCGCCGATCGTGAGCGACCTGACGATTGAACCGGGAAAACATTACGACACGGAGTTCATCCTGAACTACGACACGCAGCGGAATCGAATGAACGTCATCGGAACGTTGCTCAAGCTGAAGCCCTACCAGGAATCGTTTCTCACAGTCGCACAATTCTCCACGCTGAATCTTCCGCTGAATCCTGTCACACCACCGCCGGGTACTTGCATTACCGTAGCCGGCGAGCCGGAATCGTGTTTTCAGCAACGGTCAAATCAATTGCGAGCGCTGGGGGGCTATGGGGACATGAACCGCCGGGGATGGAACGCGACATTCGGAGCGAGTTATGATTTCACGCAGGGGGCCTTCCAGAACCAGATTGCAGAGGTCAGCTACAACGGCTCGTGCTGCGGGATCGGGTTCGAATACCGCAAGTTTTCGTTTGGCTCGATCCGAAACGAAAACCAGTACATGGGAGTGTTCCGCATCGCCAACCTGGGATCTCTGGGGAACCTGCGACGGCAAGAAAAAATATTTTGAAGCGGAACGAATGAAGACGCATTCCGAAGACGAGTTGTCGCACTTGACAATCGAGCAGGCCGCGCGGCTACTGCGGATGAAGAAACTTTCGCCGGTGGAGCTGACGGAGGCCGCGCTCGCGCGAATCGAGCGCTGGAATCCGGGGCTGAATGCCTTTCTCACCGTGGTAGCCGATCGGGCGCGGCGCGATGCGCGAACTGCCGAGCGGGAAATCTTCCGCGGCGGCTGGCGAGGACCGCTCCATGGAATTCCGGTATCGCTGAAGGATAATTTCTGGACCCGCGGGATCCGCACGACGGCCGGTTCGAAAATCCTCGCGGATTTTGTGCCGGCAAGCGATAGCGACGTAGCCGCGCGATTGGCGAATGTCGGGGCGATTCTTCTGGGCAAGACCAATATGCACGAGTTTGCATACGGCATCACTTCCGAGAACCCTCATTACGGGCCTGTCCGGAATCCTTGGGCACGCGACCGCATGGCCGGAGGTTCGAGCGGCGGATCGGCAGTGGGTGTGGCCACAGGAATGTGTTTTGGATCTTTCGGGACCGATACGGGCGGCTCAATCCGCATCCCCTCGGCTCTCTGCGGAATCGTTGGGCTCAAGCCGACGTTCGGACTGGTGAGCGTTGCGGGCGTGATCCCTCTGGCGGAGAGCCTCGACCATGTGGGACCAATCGCGCGCAGCGTGACGGATGCGTGCATTCTACTGGAGGCGATTGCAGGCAAATATCCCACGCCGAGTGCAGCGCCGGATTATCGAAAGCTGCCACGGATTCGTCCAAGGCGAATTCGTCTGGGCTGGCCGGACCGATATTTCTTTGACCGCGTAGACAGGGAAGTGTGCGAGCGGATCGATGCGGCAGTGAAAACGTTTCGATCGCTGGGCGCGCGCATGGAAGAGGTCTCGCTCGCAGGGCTTGCCGAATCGGTGGAATCGAGCACGAATATCGCGCTGTCCGAAGCGACCCATTACCACCAATCGCAGGGGTATTTTCCTGCGCGGGCGCAGGACTACGGCGAAGACGTTCGTTCCCGGCTGGAAATGGGAGGGAAGGTCCGGGCGGTGGATTATCTCCGCGCCCTCACAGTTCAACGCGAGCTTGCCAAGGAATTTGATAATGCGTTCGAGCGCGTGGATGCGATCCTGGCTCCCGCATCGCCAATTCCTGCACCCCGCCTAGGTGAAATCGAAGTGATGGTCGGCGGCGAGAAAGAGACGGTGCGCTCGGCGCTGGTGCGTGTGAACCGGCCCGCGAATTTTACGGGGCATCCCGCGATTTCCATTCCGTGCGGGTTCACGCGCGACGGCCTGCCGGCCGGGTTGCAGCTCATCGGGCCGCGCTGGAGCGAATCGCGATTGCTGGCGATTGCGCTCGCCTACGAGGAAGCGACGGATTGGCACAAGCGGCGGCCGGACCTGGTCTAAGCGAGGGCTTGTCATTCATTCCCGCGCACCGGGAAGCGCGCGCTTGCGCTGCATCAGCCACGAGCCAACCAAGAAGGCGACTCCTCCGACGACGATTCCTGCAAGGACATCCGCGACGTAATGGTATCGGCCATACACCGTCGCCACGCACATGCTCGCGAAAAACGGCAGACAAACCCAGAAGAGCCATCGGCGGTATCGCCAGGAAGCCAGAATTGCGACCATCGAACCCGCGACGTGCGCGGAGGGAAAGGCAGCGCCGTGTACGCGCCCAAAATGCTCGATGAGATTGATGACGGCGGTGCAAGCGCCGCCTGCGAGCGGATTTGACTGGAGCGAATCGAGCGAGTAATACGGGCTCTCCACGGGAAGCAGGACCGCGATCACGTAGACGGAATAATGCGCCAAGGCCGTCGAGACCATGACCGTCCAGTACGCAAGGCGCTCGCGCTGGGAATACAGAATGGCGGGAAGGATGACGAGATAGAGAAAGTAGGTCATGTAGGCGAATTGCATGAAATCGTTGAGGGCGGGGCTGGCAAAACGCGCAAACCAGACTGACGGATGAACTCCCGCGAGGCTGTAATCGAATTCGATGAGCCAGCGGTCAAACCAACCGCGGAAGATGGCATGCACCAAGCCCTGGAGCTCTTCGAAAAAGAAGATGTAGAGCGGGAGTGGATACCAGTGGCGTGCGAAGTGGAGGAATCTGTTTTGCGAAGTCGATGCGGCTCGAGCGAGCCAAAATATCACAAACGCGATCACGACGTGAATCAACAAATTGCGCGAAGCGAGCTCGAGATTGCGATGGAATAAGAAGAATATCGTTCCCAGCCACGTGAGATAGGCAAAAGTGACCCACTCGAATGCGCCACAGGCGCGGCCCGCTTCCACGAACCACTGCGCGAGTGGGATTGACTGCGAGGACTGCGGGCGGGTTGCCCAGGGAACCGCCTCCTCGCGTGAAGACTCGACCACGGGAAATGTGTGATGGAGCGTCATCGAATCACCCGTTGCAATACGAATTGTGGGCCGACATTTCGTTGCTCCCCTAACGTTGCTCCCTGCAACTTTCGCCAATTTTGGATTGGCCACCCACGAAGTTGCGCCACGCGCTCCAGGCGCAAAGATGGGTTGACGGCAACAGGATGGCCGACCGCATCGAGCATGGGCAGGTCGGTAATTGCGTCGCCGTACGCAAAGCTGCGCGCCAGATCGAGGTCATGCTCAGCGGAGACGGCGCGGATGGCTCGCGCTTTTGCTTCGCCGCGCATGTGTTCTCCCGCGAGGAAACCCGTCCAATTTCCTTCGCAGATTTCCAATTTCGAGGCGCAGATCTCGATGGATTCGGGAAGCAGTCGCGTGACAATCCGGATAAGCGGCTCGAGCGTTCCGCTCACGAAATAGACATGATGTTGTCGCGCGAGATGCCAGTGGAGGCGCTCCAAACCTCCGGCGAAGAATGGCAGCGAATCCGGCGTAAGCGAATCCCCCCAATCCGCAACGAGCGATTCGCGCAGCCCCGCCAGATAGCTCTTATTGCCCTCGACGGCCTCAGCAGGGTCACGAAGAATGGTATTCAGCAAGCGCGCAAACCAACGGGCGATATTTGCGCCAGAAAGTTCATCGTGGGCCAGCAGATAGGAGATGAACCGCCACTCGAGCGAGGGTGCCGGAAGCAGCGTGCCATCAAGGTCAAAGAACGCGCCGATCTTAGTCGAAGGACTCATTTTGGGTGGACTCATCGCGTCACCTCGAGAACAGCCGCCGTGGAAGACTTCTCTGCGGAGGCAAGATAACGACGCCCCTCCCACAAAACGGGAATGCCGCGCAGGATGCAGAACGCCACGGTGGCGGCCACAAGAATTTGTCCCGCGCCCACCAGCCACTGCCGAGCCGTTAAGCCGATCCACTCAACGGAAACATGCGGCAGCGGAAGCAGCAGTCCCAAGTAGCAGAAGCAGATACATTTAAGCGCGGCATACGCGGCGCGGCTTCCGCGAGAAGCCACCAGGACGCGTCCCCACCAACTTTCGAGCATCGAGTTGGGGCCAAAGCCGCTCCGCCCGGTGCGGGCGGCGAGGCCGCGAAGGAAATCCGTGAGGGCGCCGCGCACGAAAAAGACCACGGGCACCCAGAGCGAAACCAATCCGCTGACGGCGAAGAACGTAAAAAACAAATTCTCCACCACACGATCGCCGAGAATATCGAGCTGAGCTCCCAGCGGAGTGGCCAGCCCGCGAGTGCGCGCGAGATATCCATCGAGACCGTCGAGGGCGATGGCTGCAACCGTCAAGAGAACGGCCGCGAGATCAGCCACAAGCACGTTGCCGAAAAATGTGAACAACGCAACCGCTGCGAATGCCGTTGCCACACGCGCGACGCTGACTTGATTCGGTGTCATGGCTCCCTCCTCGCTGGAGACTTTTTCGGGCCCGCCGCCGCAAGCGGCCAATCGACTGGGCGCTCGCGGTTCCAGCGGGCGGGCTCGCGATGTGAGGAATGGCACGCAAACCGCCAATTCGAACGGCGCGTAACGTGCAGTCTTTTGAGCCGATTACGGGCACCGGCTAAATTCCAGTCCCGTGAACAGCGGAGGATTCCGGCGCCACATGGCGGGATTTCCTGCAGGTGCTGCGACTAGCAAAATCCACAAGCGGCCAGCGAAGGGATGTGGGAAAATTATTGATTGAGGGAAGTCGGCCGGTCCGGTCGCGACATCCAAGCGATTGGAAACAAGCGTACGAGGACTGATGGAAGTATCAATTTTTGCGGCGTTTGTGGCAGGGCTGGTTTCGTTTCTCTCACCGTGCGTCTTGCCGCTGGTGCCGGGATACATCTCGATGCTTTCCGGCATCGGAGTGGAGCAACTTAAGGAAGGGCAGTCGCCCCGTGGCGGATTGTTGACTTCCGCGCTGGCTTTCGTAATCGGATTCTCGATCGTGTTCGTGTCGTTTGGGGCGTCGGCAACTGCCGTGAGCCGTTTCCTGCTGCAGAATCGCACGCTTCTCGCGCCGGTCGCGGGAGCACTGATCGTGATGTTCGGCTTGCACCTGGTGGGTGCGCTCGCGAAGATCTCGGTGAAGGTTGGCATCGTGGCCGGAATCCTGGTCGTGGCGGCGGGCGTGGCGCTCAAATTGTGGGGCCCGGAGGAAGGAGCGCGGATCAAGCCCGTTCAGTTTTACGCGGCGGCGTTGATTTTACTGCTCGGCCCGGTGCTGACGCGCTGGCTCAATCGGGACGTTCATTTCCGCAATCTCGGCGGGAAGCCGGGAATCTTCAGCGGGTTCCTGATGGGCTTCGCCTTTGCGTTCGGCTGGACGCCGTGCATTGGGCCGATTCTGGCCGGAGTGCTGGCGATTGCTGCAACGCGCGACACGATCGGCCAAGGAATCTTTCTGCTGGCGTGCTATTCGGCGGGATTGGCGATCCCGTTTCTGGTGACAGCGCTCGCTATCGGCGGCTTTTTGCGCTTCTATCAACGGTTTCGAAAACATCTGCACGCCGTCGAGGTTTTCAGCGGCGTATTACTGCTGGCGGTCGGTGGGTTGGTGTTTCTGAACCGCCTGACCTGGCTTTCGAGTAAACTGGCATTTCTGAACAGGTTCTCAAAATGGATGTGATGGGAGATTTGCGAATGAAGAGAGCTTCTTACGCACTCTTGTTCTTGAGCTTGCTGTGGATCGTGACGACGGATTTTTCCGGATGCAAGGGCGGACTCGGACTCGGCGTCCAGGCCAATGCGAAAAATGGTTCAAAGACTGCCGCGCTGGCCCCAGAGCCAGACGTCACGTTCCAGGATCTGCAAGGGAACAAAGTGACCCTGGCGAGCCTAAAAGGAAAAGTGGTGGTCGTGGATTTCTGGCAGACGTATTGCGAACCTTGCCAAGTTGAAATCCCGTGGTTGATCGAGTTTCAGCAGAAGTATGCCTCCAAGGGATTCACAATCGTTGGCGTAGCGATGGATGACGAGGGAAAGACCACGGTCGCGCCGTTCGTGCAGAAGACGCAATTCGACGTGGACGGCCACTCGATGGCGATGAATTATCCGATTGTGATCGGCAGTGACGCCATCGGCGACGAATTCGGCGGGTTGTTCGGCTATCCCACGAACTTCGTGATTTCGCGCGACGGCAAGATTGTGAAGAAACATATAGGCCTGATCGACCACGACGATTTCGAACAAGAAATCAAGAACCTGCTCTGACCCTTGCAAGGAGATTCGGTTTCTTGCTCCGGCGCTCGCAAGTGGAGTAACCTGCCCCTGCCATGATGGACGAACACGAATTCCAGAAGAAATGCGACGAAGCGTTCGAAGCGTTGAGCAAGCGCCTGAGCGAAATCGGCGACGCGCACGACTTCGAAGTGGAAGGCGGCAGCGGAAAAATCGAGATCGAGTTCGAGGATGAGGACGAGACGCGGTTCGTCATCAGTCCGAACACTCCGGTGCGGCAGATTTGGATTTCGGCGCTGACGACGAGCTTCAAGTTGGGTTGGTCGGAGACATCGCGGGCGTTCGTGCTGGAGAAAACGGGTGAAACGCTGAACCAGGTTATGGGCCGGATTTTGACCGAGAAACTGGGCGAGCGAGTCGAGGTATAGACGAACGATGAATTCCAAGCATTCGACGGCCTTATTCGCACTTCTTTTTCTTCTCGCGGCCGGCTGGCATGAATCGCGTGCGCGCCCGGCTGTGGCTTCGGAACAGGAAAGCTCAACTCCGCCGCCTGCGGCTACGATCGTAAAACCGCATGTGTTTGTTTCTCTCGATCCGGTCCCACGCGACAAGGAATTTCAGGCGGCGATCGTGGTGGACATCCAACGCGGGTACCACATGAATTCCCACAAGCCTACTGACCCGTACTTGATTCCCACCACGATTATCGCGCAGGTTCCCGCGGGGATCGAATTGCGCGACACGATTTATCCCCCGGGACATCTGGAGAAGTTTTCGTTTTCACCCAACAAGGCGCTGGATGTCTACACCGGCAGCATGACCCTGAGGCTCCAGCTTACGGCAAAGGCGGACGCTCCGCTCGGCTCCGTGTCGATTCCGGCGACGTTGCGCTATCAGGCCTGCAACGACACCACTTGCCTGCCGCCCGTGAAGGTACCCGTGACCGTGAAATTTGAAGTTGCGTCCGCCGGCACGCAGTCGCGCCACCTGCATCCCGAAATTTTCTCCGCCGAATCTCCAAAAAACTGATCCGGCAATCGCAAGGATCCAAGCCGCTGAATCGCGATTTCGAATCAGTGCGAATTGAGAGCAGGTAAGGAGCGGCGAAGGCGGGTGACCACTCGGTCTTTTCCGAGCACGACCATAGTCTCAAAGAGCGGCGGCGCGACGGCGCGGCCCACGATCGCCACGCGGGTGGCGTTGATGAGGAGCCCGGCCTTGACTCCTTCGGCGGTGGCGAGGCTGCGGAGCGCTGCATCGCAGGCGTCGTGGTTCCAGTCAGGCAAGGCCTCCAGGGCGCCGGCAAGTTTCGCGAGGATGGCCGGCAGGCGTTCGTCCTTCCAGAATTTTTCCCGCGCTTCGGCGTCGTAGCCGAAATCGTCGGCGAAGAAGCCGCGCGCCCAGGTGGTGAAATCCCCCAGAAGGCGCGTGCGCGGACGAATCAAGTCCACCGCGCGCGAAAACCAGGCTGCATCATGGCTCGCCTGCGAACCTTCCCAGAGTTTCGCGCGCTTCAGCTCCGACTCAACGTAAGGAAGCAGTTCCTCGACCGGCAGCTTTTGCAGGTACTGCGTATTGAACCATTCGAGCTTCGCGCGGTCGAAGATGGCATTCGTGCGGCTGACTCCCGCGAGCTCAAACCGGCCGACCAGGTCCGCCGTGCGAACGTATTCGGAATCATCTCCGGGCGACCATCCCAGCAGCGCAAGAAAATTGCGGAAGGCCTCTGGCAAAAACCCTTCGTCTGCGTAGGAGCCGACGCTGGTGGCGCCGTGGCGTTTGGAAAGGCGTGTCCGGTCGGGCCCGAGAATCAGCGGGACGTGAGCAAAGACGGGCGGAACGGCGCCGAGCGCCTGATAGATCAGCGCTTGCTTGGGTGTGTTCGAGAGGTGGTCCGCGCCGCGGATAATATGCGTGATTCCCATGTCGATATCATCGACGACGACGCTGAGCTGGTACGTGGGAACGCCGTTCGAGCGCAGCAGGACGAAATCCTCGATCTCGGCATTTTGGATTTCGCGTGGGCCGAAAACGGCGTCTTCGAATTTTGTCGTGCCCGTGCGGGGAGTGCGAAAACGAATTGCCCGGGCGATTCCCTCCTTTTCTTTTGCGGCGCGCTCGGCTTCTGACAAGTCTCGACAGGGGCATGCCGGGGCCTTCAATGCCTTGGCGCCTTCGTCATCTCCTTCGCCTTCCTGATCCTCCACAGCGGGCGCGGCATCGCCTCCCGCGTAGGCTGCTCCTTTGCAATAGCACGCAAAGCCCGCGCCCGCGGCGAGAATGCGTTCGGCGGCAGTGCGATACATCTCCAAGCGCTGTGACTGGTAAAACGGCCCTTCATCCCACTCGACGCCAAGCCAGCGGAGGCCGTCGAGGATCCCTTGGACGAGCTCGGGGCGATTGCGCTCGACGTCCGTATCTTCAATTCGCAATAGCAGCGTGCCGCCTTCGTGGCGTGCGAATAGCCAATTGAAGAGCGCCGTTCGCGCTCCGCCGACGTGGAGGTATCCTGTGGGCGATGGAGCAAAGCGGACACGCGGTTTTCCGGAGGCAGCCATTCAGCTGGGTTCCTTTTCGGTTCTCGAAATTATCCATCTTAGCGAAACAAGCCGTCGAAATCGAGCCTGAGTGCAATCTGAAAAAGCGCCCATTATTGTGCAACTGTTTGATGGAAGGGAAGTTGGTACTGCGGTACTGTTGACCCGCGCATTCCCTGAATCCATAGTTCTATCCGGCAGGAACTATGCCGACGAACCGGACGCAACCGTCTCTGGGTCGCTCTTCCCGCTCTCTATAGGTGTCCGGAGAGGTTGACCCCCAAGCAACTCGGCTGGACACGTCCCCGGACAACTGCCCATTTTCTGCTATTCTCGGAGGAAGTTCGCAGTGAACTGGACGCGGGGCGCTGAGTTGCTAAGTCACCTCAATATGACTGGATTTGTGCTCTTTTCCACCGCTTCCCTGTTGGCGGCATTCTTCCTCTTCGTGTACCGCCAGAAGCGGCAGGATTACCTGCTGGTGTGGTCCATCGGCTGGCTGCTGATTGCGCTCCATTTTGTAAGCCGTTTGCTCGGCCCCGCAGTCGTTCTACCTCGCTGGTTCGATGTCCTCAACGAATGGTTATTGGCGCTCGCGGCTTTGGCCTTCTACAGTGCGAGTAGGCTCTATGCGCGGCTCACTTTAGCTGCGCGCGGGCTGATCGCGGCCGCCGGCGTCGCCGCCATCTGGGCCCTTGCTTATGCGCATGATTATCTCCGCGCCCCCCTGGGATTGGGGATCGGGCTGGTGTTTTTCTTCGTGGCACAGACGTTCTGGCAGGAAGGGAAAAAGCAGGAATCCCGCGCGGACCAGTTGCTTGCCTTGACGTTCGTCGGGTGGGGATTGCTGCATATCACGGTGGTTCTGCAGGTACGATTGGGTCCGCTCGCGGGGAAGGACCTGCTCCCGCTGGTCTTGCTGCCGCAATTGTTTGCCGGTGTGCTCATGGTCATGGCCGTCTACGAAGAAGAGCGGCGGCGTGTCGAGCGCAACATGCTGGCGCTCTCGAATTTGAATCTGGCCACCTCGAGCTTCGTCGGCGGCGAAATCCAGAAGATGCTGGCGCAGGCGCTGGACCGCGTCCTGAACGTTGTGCGTATTCCGGCGGGAGCGCTCTGCCTGCAATATGGCGAACCCAACGGCCCGACATCGGCCGTCGTCACTGGGTTGGGCGATCAATTCTGCTCGAAAATACAGGAAGGCAATCTCGACGAATACGTCATCAATCTCGTGGCCCGGCTGGGCGGTCTGGTGGCCTTGCGAAATCTCGCGTCGGATTCCGAGTATGAAGCGCTCGAAAAAGAGGAATCTTTCCGCCAAGTGCGCCGGTTGCTGCTCGAACAGGGACTCCGCACGGTCGTGGGGATCAGCTTGCAAGCCAAAGAGCGGGTCTTTGGCGTGCTCCTTCTGGGAACGCCGGATAGCCGCCGGTTCACTCCCGCGGAGCTGCGCCTGCTTCTGGCGCTCGGCCATCAGATCGGCATGGCGGTCGAGAACAGCTACCTGATCCAGCAAACCGCCCGTCGCAGCGAAGAGTTGCACATCCTGAACGAAATCGGCCGCGCGCTCAGCTCGACGCTCGAGCCGGACGCCCTATTCGAGCGGATCTATTCGGAAATGCGCCGCTTGCTCGACGTCAGCAGTTTCTTCATCGCCTTCTACGACCAGAAGACGCAGGAAGTTCGTTTCGAAATTAAAGTCTATGATGGAGTGCGGAAAGAGAAGTACTCACGCCCCGCAGCGAACCACTTGGTCGAGTACGTGCTGCGCTCGCGCCAGCCGCTCTTGATTCGCGAGCATTTCGACCAAGAAACGAAGCGATTGGGTTTTGAATCCGTTTACCCGCTCGGCTCCATTTGCGCGGTCCCCCTGATCCTCTACGACCGCCCCATTGGTGTGATGGCCGTTCACAGCCCGCAGGAACGCGCCTTTGACGAAGGGCACGTCGAGTTGCTGCGCGTCCTGGCCAGCGAAGCGGGCATCGCCATTGAGAATGCGCGCCTGTTTTCCGAGGAGCAGAAAAAGTCCCGCCAGCTGACGCTGATCAACAACGTGTCCAGTCACGCCATCACCACGCTCAATCCGGAGGAAATGCTCGGCAAAATTGCCGCCGAAATCGAAAACGGTCTCACCTACGATCATATTGGCATCGCCATCCTCGACTACTCCGCCAAGGAACTCGTCGTCCAAGCCGAGGCAGGCGCCCGCCGCCATGCAGTGGGCCGCCGCATTCTGCTCGGGGAGGGCCTCGTCGGGCAGGTGGCGCGCACGGGGCAAATGGCGTCCGTCCGCCAGACGAATGCTTCCACGCCCCGCACCGTTCTGCCAAACTCCGTCTCCGCCATCGCCCTTCCCGTCTCTTATGCCGACCAGTTGCTGGGCGTGCTTTACGTCGAGTCTTCCGAGGCGTGCGATTTTCCCGAGCAGGAAGTTCTCCTGCTGCGCACCCTCGCGGACCTGTTCGCCGGGGCGCTCCACAATGCGCTCACGTTCCAGAAGGCTCAAGAGCAAGCGATTACCGACGGCCTTACGGGCGTCAAGACGCACCGCTTCCTCATGGAAGCGCTCTCTTCGGAATGGAAGCGCTCCACGCGCGCCAACCGCCCGTTCTCGCTGGTCCTCATGGACCTGGACCGCTTCAAGTTCGTGAACGATTTCTATGGCCACCTGGAGGGCGACGTCGTTCTTCAGCGCGTCGGCCACATTCTGGAGCAAAATTGCCGCCGCTCCGACGTAGTCGCGCGCTACGGCGGCGACGAATTCGTCATTCTGATGCCCGAAACCACGGTGGAACAGGCGCGCCAGCTTGCCAGCAAACTGCGCGGCTGGGTCGCTTCCGATCCGCTCCTCCGGGACAAAAACATCACCGCCAGTTTCGGCATTGCGGGCTTCCCGCTCCACGGTTCCACGCCGCAGGAACTCATTCAGGTCGCGGACTCTTCGATGTACCTCTCGAAGCACCAGGGAGGAAATTCCGTTTCCAGCGGCGAGCAGGGCGACACCTCCGACCGCAAGAAATGGAAGAAGGACGTTCTCGAAGCCTATCTCGGCGTCACGCTCAAGCGCCTCTTTTCCACTGGCCCGGAGGCTTTCGAGGAAATCTATCGCCGTCTCGAACAGTTCACACGTTCGCTCACGGAACAATCCGCCGATGGACACCCGATGGGCATGCCGCCCGCGGTCGTGGAGACGGTTACCTCTCTCGCCCTGGCCATCGACGCCAAGGATCACTACACGCA
Organism: uncultured Acidobacteriota bacterium; assembly: GCA_963788255.1. GTDB lineage: Bacteria > Acidobacteriota > Terriglobia > Acidiferrales > UBA7541 > Palsa-295. The sequence goes on along the minus strand of CAWBGC010000018.1, from coordinate 84,805 downwards.
AGGACACTCGCAGAAAGTTTCCGCCTATGCCGCCATGATCGCTCAGGCGTTGGGCATGTCGCAGGAAGAAGTGGAAGAGATTCGACTGGCCGGCCTTCTCCATGACATCGGCAAGGTCGGGATTCCCGAGGTAATTTTGAACAAGTCCGGCCCGCTTGATGCTTCCGAGTGGGAGACGATGAAAACCCATACCCATCTCGGCGCCAAGATTCTGGAGCCTCTCGAGGCCATGAATCGCATTCGAGAAATGGTCCGCCACCATCACGAGTTCTTCGACGGCACCGGTTATCCCGACCACCTTGAGGGCCAGCAGATCCCTAATGGCGCGCGCGTCATCGCCATTGCCGACGCCTACGACACCATCACCTCCGAGCGGACCTACAAGAAAGCCCGCACGGCCGAAGACGCCTTCGCTGAACTCGAGCGCTGCGCCGCCAACCAGTTCGATCCCGAGATGGTGCACATCTTCATCGAGACGATGCGCCGTTCGCCGCGCCCCACGATCGAAGCGGGTGTAGCGGCCTCCTCCGCCCGTTCCGATTCCCCATCGCTGTAACGATTCCCTCGCAATTTCCCACTGCTCTCGATACAGTGTCCGGCAGCAGCTTGAATTCTGCGCCGAGAGGACGATATGCAGACGGCAATTGTGAAATGGGTGGGGGGCGAGGAATTTCTCTCCGCCACACCTTCAGGCCACGCGGTCGTCTTCGACGCCGACCGGCGGCACAATAGCGCTCCCGGACCAATGGAAATGCTCCTGGCCGCGCTAGGCGCCTGTACTTCGGTGGACGTGGTGCTCATCCTGGCGAAGAAGCGCCAGCAACTCGCCTCACTGGAAGTGGCTGTCTCCGGGGAGCGCGCCAGCGAGCCTCCCGCCGTCTGGACCAGCATCGAGATCGCTTACCGCCTGTCCGGCAAGCTCGACGATAAGGCGGTGCGCGACGCCATCGAGCTGAGCCAGTCGAAATACTGCTCGGTCGCCGCCATGTTGGGCAAGACCGCGAAGATTACCCACCGCTACGAGATTCTGCCTGCGAAGTCCTGATTGGTGGGAGAAACCTGCGCCTTTTGCTTGTCACCCCAGCGGGTGATTGCATACAATCGCAAACTATTCCTGCCACGACGGAGAGCTGAATGGGGAAACGCATTGCGGCGAAGATTACCGGAGTCGCAGGGTACGTCCCGCCGCGCGTGGTTACGAATTTCGATCTCGAGAAAATCGTCGAGACGAATGACGAGTGGATTCGGACCCGTACCGGCATTCGCGAACGCCATTATGTTGACACCGGCGTGGCTGCTTCTCATTTGGGAACGGAGGCTGCCAGCAAATTGCTGGCGCAGAAAGGGGTCCGCCCTGAAGAAATAGAGATGATCGTGGTCGCCACGGTCACGCCCGACATGCTTTTTCCGGCCACCGCCTGCCTCATACAGGACCGCCTCGGCGCGAAAAAAGCCTGGGGGTTTGATCTTTCCGCCGCTTGCTCGGGTTTCCCTTACGCGCTGACCGTGGCCGCTCAATTCGTCGGCGCAGGCGCGCACAAAAAGGCCTTGGTCATCGGCAGCGATGTGATGACCTCAATCCTCGATTTCAGGGACCGCTCCACGTGCGTGCTTTTCGGTGACGGCGCCGGCGCCGTGCTCGTCGAGCCGGCCACATCCGATTCCGAAGGAATTATCGATTTCGCGCACGACGTGGACGGCTCGGGCGGCTTCAATCTCTACATGCCCGCCGGCGGCTCGCTGCATCCGCCGTCTCCCGAGACCGTCGAGAAGAGGATGCACTACGTTCATCAGGAGGGGCAGTCGGTGTTCAAGTATGCGGTGCGCCGGATGAGTGAATTGGCCTGCCACATCCTGGAGCGCAATGGCTTCTCCAGCCGCGATCTGGCTCTCGTCGTGCCCCACCAGGCCAACCTTCGCATCATTCGCGCCATGCAGGACCGCCTGGGCGTGGACGATTCGAAGATCGTCGTCAACATCGATCGCTTCGGGAATACCACCGCCGCGACGATTCCTCTGGGGCTTCAGGATGCAGTGGAGCAAAAGCGGCTGCGCAAGGGCGACCTCGTGCTCCTGATCGCCGTCGGCGCGGGCTATACCACCGGCGCGGTGCTCATGCGCTGGGCCTACTGATCGCCGGGTATCGCCCGTCCCGGAAACCTCATTGAACCGTCAGCGTAAAGGTCACCGGGAACGACTGATTCCCGGAAGTCCCCTTGATCTGCACTGTGTACGTGCCCGTCGGAGTGCTCGGTGTGCCGGTGCAGCTTGCCAGCCCAATTAGAAAGACCATTGCGAGACCGCACGCCAGCCGCTTCACTCCTCGCCGTCGCATGCCCCACCAGCCGGACATCGCCAGGGCCAGCCCCAGCAAGGTCCACATCCACATCGGATGATGCGGGCCAATAGGGAACTGGAACCTCGGGGAACCGGCAGCGGGCGTCAGGTTGGTCATAAACATAATGGTGGACGTCGCCGTGCCGTTAGCTGGTGGTGTCACGGGATTTGGCGAAGCGGCGCACGAGGAATCTCCCGGATTTCCCGTGCAGCTCAGCGTGACCGCGGAATTGAAGGAGTTTTCGGAGGTCACCGTGACATTCACTGGAAAGCTTTGTCCGGCCTTGATGGTAGCGAAGGTGGGCGACACGCTTACCGTGAAGGCCGTCACCGGCGCGGTGCCCGTCCCCGTGAGCGGAACCAATTGAGGGCTGCTCGGATCGCTATCGGCAATGCTCAGGTTCGCCGATTCGGCCGCCTGCGTCGTCGGTTTGAATGTGACGCTGATCGTGCAGCTCTGGCCACCCGTCAGGGTTCCCGTGGGAGCGCCGCAAGTATCCGTCTCGGAAAAATCTCCCGCGTTTGTACCTGTGAATGAAATTGATTTCACCGTCAGTGTCGTCATTCCGCTGTTTGAGAGCGTAACGTTCTGCGCCACGCTCGCTGTCCCTTCGGATTGGTTCCCAAAACTCAGCGAAGTCGGGCTCACAGAGACACCCGAGACGGGCTTCGTCCCGGTGCCGCTGAGCGGTACCGTTTGAGGGCTGCTTGGATCAGTGTCTGCGATAGTCAGGGTCGCCGATTCGGCGGCCTGCGTTGTGGGCGTGAAGACGACGCTGATCGTGCAATTCCCGCCTCCTCCCGCCAATGATGCCGGGCAAGTGTTCGTCTGGCTGAAATCGCCCGCATTCGTTCCCGTAATCGAAATACTGTTGATGGTGAGTGCCGTTGTGCCGTTGTTGGTCAGCGTGACCGTTTGCGCGGCGCTGGCCGTATTCTGCGTCTGGTTGCCGAAACTCAAAGACGAGGGCGAAACGGCCACAGCCGTGCCCGTCCCGGATAGCGTCACCAATTGCGGGCTGGTTGTCGCGCTATCGGCGATGTTCATCGTTGCAGAGTCCGCCCCCGTGTTGGTGGGTGTGAAGGTGACGCTGATCGTGCAAGTCGAAAACGCCGCCAGCGTTCCGTTCGTGGTGCTGGTCTCTCCGCACGTGTTTGTCTGCGTGAAATCGGCCGGGTTCGCGCCGGTGAACGTGATGGCGATATTGTTCAACGCGCTGCTCGTGTTGTTGATCAGTGAGACGTTTTGTGCGCTGCTCGAGGAATTGATGCCTTGATTTCCGAAGCTCAAGTTGGTCGGAGAGGCGAACACGCCCGCTGCCGCCCCCGGAGACATTTTAACGACGAACCCATCCGACCCTCCGTTCGTTGCATTGAACGTCGTCTGAAACGCGCCCGCCGTGGTAGGGAAATTGGTGGCTGTGACGCCGTCAAAATACACGTTCGGCGGAGTAGCAGAATCCACCGCGACTCCATAAGCCGCGTTGCCAGCGCCCACTCCTCCGCCCCAATAGGTCGAGAACAATACGGCCGTCCCTGCGGGATCAAATTCCGTCAGGAACGCGCTCTCCCGCCCTGGGTACGTGGACATGGGCGCTCCCAGCGTGACGGTGAAATCCGTATCGGACGTTGCGCCCGTCATATAAATGTTTCCGGTCGAGTCCGTGGTCGCGGCGAACGCCAGATCGGAAGTCGAGCCGCCCCAGTAAGTCGAGTACAGGAGAGCGGTAGCGGGCGATGAGGTCAGGCTTGTGTCCATGCGCGAAAGAAATGCTTTGGCGTTCGGCGCGTTACTCGATCGTTCGAGCGCGTTCCCCGTCAACGGAAAGGCGTTTGAATACGTGTACCCCACAACCACTGCTACCGCGTTCGGGGCTACGGCTATGCCGCCCCCCGTATCGAAGGTAGTTCCAGATCCGTTACTGCTTCCCCCGAAATAGGTCGCGTAAACCAAAGACGAACCGCCTGCCTGGGTGGTATCGATGTGAGCGATGAAGGCATCCCCGTACTGGTTGTTGAGCGCCCCCAGGTAGGCGTTCTGCGTAACCGGAAAGTCTGATGATTCCGTGCTCCCCGTAAAATATGCGTTGTAGTTGGCGTCCACTGCCACGCTTGTGGGGAACTCCGCAGCCGTTCCGCCCAGATATGTGGAATACCTCAGAAGCGGGGGCGACTGGGTAAAGTCCATGCGGGAAAGAAACGCTGTCCCGGCATCGGGGTTTGCCATATTCGTGTTGTTCGAAGTCTGATAGGCGTTGACGTTGGGGAAGTTTGTAGAAGTCGTGCGCCCAAGAACGTATGCGTTTTCATTCGCATCCAGGGCCAGAGCCACTGCGTTATCCGAGCCGTTCCCTGCGAGATACGTCGAATACAACAACGAGGAACCGGTTGGGTCGAGTTCAGAAAGGAAAACGCCGCCGTTTGGTGCAAACGATTCATACGCCCCGCTTGTGACGGGGAAGTCCGAAGAAGTCGTGTACCCGTCCACGAACACGTTTCCACTCGAATCCACTGCGATTCCGTGTCCGGATCCCGACAAGGAGCCGCCTAGAAATGTGGAATAGACTAAGGCGGTGCCGGTGGGATTCATCTTCGTTACAAACACGTCCGAGGTTGCACCCGAAGGATACGTCGGCAGATACGAGCCTGTGGTGGTCGGGAAGTTAGTGGCCGTTGTGTATCCGGTGATGTAGGCGTTTCCGCTGGAGTCCGCAGCAATGGCGTACAAAAACTCGCCGCCAGTCCCGCCGAGGTAAGTGGAATAGTCGACCACAGGGTCAACGACGAGAGGTTGGCGCGAATCGTACGGCCCCAGAAGGACTCCAATCGAATTCATGCCGCGCTCGGTGTAGTTCGCGGCGATCTCGCGGCGTGCTCCCTCAATTACCTGGTAGACGATGGGGCGGCGCAGGACCAATTCGCCCGCCGCGCTGGCGAGGACCAAGTCTCCGTTAGAATTGAGCCGGAGCCTCTTCGCCCCCCTCACATCGAGTGCAATTTGATTGGGGTTCGAGCCGGGAGCGACGATATAGTCGGTTTCCAGGCGGTTTTTATTTCCGTAGTAAACCGCGTCGATGCCGGCGTAAACGTCGTGGTACTTCACGCGGCCATACAGCGGGACGTTTCGCTCCCAGCGCGAAGGATCCTTGCCGATCAGGTAATTGCTGTGTCCCGGCTGCGCCTCCAATCCTTCCACCTGCGTGGGAGTGTGTGATCCGTGGAGAGCGAAGGTCACGACTGCACCAGCGCTAGCGCGCCGGCCACGAGTTGTGCCGCGCGCGAAGCTAGGCACCGTGGGCGGGTCGTCCGTCTCTGGTGCGCCCAGGCGCAGCACAGCTTCCCGGTCGGTTAGAAACAGCGTGTAGCCGCTGGCACGCGACAGGAATTTCACGCGCGGATCAGTCTGGCCGAGATTTTTCTCGAAGACGAGCGGTAGCTTGCCGTAGGACGCGAGGAGCCCGTGCTGCACGATCGGCGTATTTTTCGGCTGGCGCGAAGTGGAAATCGGCTGAGTAGTCGCGTGTGCCATCATCACGAAGCACGCAAGTAAGACGAGCGCCCCTGCCGCAATTCCCGTTTGCTTTCGGCCCCAACTGCCGTTTGACCCCTGCTTCTTCATTGCCGTTCCTCCACGTCCACTCCGCCTGGTGATTTCCGCCGCTATTCTGCTTCGAAGAAACCCCCTGCCCTCGCTCGCGGGACACCTGCCCCTTCAGGCAGGCTCGCCCTTTTCGTCACATGAGTTTCTCTTTATTTAGACACGAAAGCGTGCCCCCAGGCGGGAAATGACCGGGGCGAATGGCGTAATAATCAACCTAGTGAAGTCGGCACAATGACAACGAAAACGCGCTGTCATTGCGATTGAAAGTCACTACAGGAACGCTTGCGGGAGGACCAAGAATTTCAACTAGAAAACGTGGGATTAATACGACCGCATTTCGGCGGCGAGGGCCTGGTTGCTGGCCAGTTGGTGCGAAATCGCGACCGTGGCGTAGCGAGTGCAGAGGGCCATTTCGCGGCTCGCCCAACCGGAAGGCTTCGCTCCTGCTAAGAACTGCAAAATGCGGTAATAGGCGCTGACGGAGCGAAGTTTGGGAGCTGACCCGAATCCTAGGTCGGGCGAAAGCTGCTGGTAGGCTGCGACGTCCCGGAAGTCGTTTATTTTCAGCTCGATACCGGGGGCAACGCCTTGCGCCGCCAGGCTGACCAACCCGGCTCGCCATGTCAGCACCACGAACTGAATCATGGCGCCCACCGAGATCGCGAAGATGAATGCTGAAATCACCATATCGCTCACCGGGGAACATTTTGCCGTTTGGAACCGCAGGCAACAATAGGCCATCCGTACTGTTCTTCCGACACCCCTTCTTTCGACTCCGGCAGAGTGCTGGCTCCATCCCGCTGCGATTGCTTTGCGGTTTTGCGGGGAATGATATAAATGTGCAAGGCTGGACGAAGCCAGAGCTTGCGGCCGGTCGAAAAAAGGAGCCTTCCGAATGCCACAACCGATTCGACGAATCCCGATGCTGATAGTTCTTGGCTTGGCGTGTGCCGCGCTTTGCGCGCCGGGCTTCAGCCAGTCCACAGCAGCGGAAAAGCAGGATGACGCTGCGCAAATCCGAGCCGGGCTCGATATGCAGGCGGCGGCATGGAATCGCGGCGACGTGGACACCTTCATGGAAGGCTATTGGAAGTCGGAAGAAACGGTATTCGTCGGCGCGAACGGGTTGGTGCGCGGATGGCAAGCCGTGCTCGAGCGCTATCAGCGTAATTATCCCGACCGCAAAGCCATGGGCCATTTGACGTTTTCGAATTTCGAAGTGCACCTCATGTGCGCCGATGCCGCATTCGTCATCGGGCAATACCATTTGGAGCGCGAGAGCGATCATCCGTCGGGAATCTTCACCCTGGATTTCCGCAAGTTTCCCGAAGGGTGGCGGATCGTCGCGGACCACACGACCGCTTTCGCCCCCGCAGCCACGGCTGCCGGCGCGTCCTCGAAGCCAAACTAAGCGAGCGCTCCGCATGGGATAAAGCATTTGGACCACCTCTATTCCTTCTATGCGCGCGCCTTTTCAGGGATAATGAGACGGCGAGGCGCGAATGAACGCGCCTGCTGCGAGTGAGGTTCCCCAGTTGCGAGCCATCATCACGGGCGGAGCGGGATTTCTCGGCTCTCACCTTTGCGAATACATGCTCGTAAAAGGCTGGGAGGTGCTCTGCCTGGATAACCTGGTCACGGGCGCCGAATCGAATGTCTCGCATCTGCTCTCGAAGCAGATGTTCCGATTCTTCCGGCAGGACGTGACGCGCTACATCGAAGTACCCGGACCCGTGGATGCGGTGCTGCACTTCGCTTCTCCGGCAAGCCCGCCGGATTATTTAAAGCTTCCCATCCAGACGATGAAGGTCGGCGCGCTGGGAACACACAACGCGCTCGGGCTGGCGCTCGCCAAGAAGGCGAAATTTTTGCTGGCGTCCACCTCGGAGTGCTACGGCGATCCGCAGGTGAGCCCGCAGCCGGAGACGTATTGGGGCCACGTGAACCCGATCGGGCCGCGCGGCGTGTACGACGAAGCCAAGCGGTTCGCGGAGGCCTTGACCATGGCCTATCACCGGTATCACGGGCTGGACACGCGCATCGTGCGGATCTTCAACACGTATGGGCCGCGAATGCGATTGAACGACGGCCGCGCGCTTCCGAATTTTCTCTACCAGGCGCTGCGCGGCGAGCCAATCACAGTCTATGGCGACGGGACGCAGACGCGTAGCTTCTGTTACGTCTCGGACTTGATCGAGGGCATTTACCGGCTCCTCGAATCGAGCGAACACGAGCCCACCAACATCGGCAACCCTCAGGAAATTACGATCCTGGAATTCGCCGAACGCGTGCGCTCGTTGGTGGGAGCGCCTTCGCCCATCGTGTTCCGTCCACTGCCGCAGGACGATCCCAAGCAGCGCTGCCCGGATATCGCCAAGGCGCGGCGCGTCCTTCAATGGGAGCCCAAGGTGAAGCTCGAAGATGGCCTGCGCATGACCTTCGACTATTTCCGCGAACGGGTGGAAGCCACAGGGAAACCGGCTTCGTAGCCTTAAGCGTCCATCAAAATCTGATTATCCGAGAGTCCGGATTAGGGCGGCACCGGACGGAGGGATGCGGCGTCAGGCCACGAAGTGAGAGAAGAGATTGTTCAGGGACTCGGCGAGAGTGGGATGGGCGAAGACCGCGTCCTTCAGGACGGTGTAGGGCAAATTCCCCATCATGGCGAGCTGGATTTGGGACATGATTTCCCCGCCTTCGATGCCGAGGACGGCAGCGCCCAGGATTCGGGATGAGTAGCCGTCGACAAGGACTTTCATGAAGCCGCGAGTTTCGTCCACTTCGAGGGCGCGGGCGACATAGCTCATGGGCATTTTGGCAACGCGGACGGCGCGGCCCTGCGCCTTCGCCTCCTCCTCCGAGAGGCCGACGCGGCCGAGCTGCGGATCGATGTAAACGGTGTAAGGGACCAGGCGATTCGCGGTGGAGGCGCTGCCCCTCTCGATGAGGTTCGCGCGAATGATGCGGAAATCGTCGTAGGAAATGTGCGTGAACGCGGGGCCACCCTTGATGTCGCCGAGGGCAAACACGCCGGCCGCGGTGGTCTCCAGCTTTTCGTTGACGCGAATGTAGCCGCGATCGTCGGCGGCGATGCCCGCGGCGGAGAGATGGAGCGTATCAGAGTTCGGGGCGCGGCCAGTGGCGACGAGCAGATGGGTGCCCGTGAGCGTGCGTGATTTGCCGGCTGCACGGACCCTCATTGAGATTTTGGAGCGCCCGCCAGAAACTCCTTCGGCCACGGCGTTCAAGAGAACATGAATGCCGTCTTCCTTCATGATTTGGGCGACTGCGTCGGCGACGTCCTGATCCTCGCCCGCGAGCAAGCGAGGGCCTCTTTGCACGATGGTGACGCGGCTGCCGAGGCGGCGAAATAACTGGCCGAATTCCAGGCCGACGTAGCCGCCGCCCAGGACGAGCAAGTGCTTTGGGACCTCCGCGAGCTCCATGATCGAGGTGCTGTTGAGAAAAGGCACTCTGTTGAGGCCGTCGAGAGGCGGGACGGCGGGACGGCATCCAGCGTTGATGAAGATGCGGCCGGCGGTGAGGAGACGCGAGCCAGCGTTGCGCAGGCGGACCCTGATGGAATTCGGCGCGGTGAACTCCGCCTGGCCGTAAATCAAATCGAGGTGGGAAGTTTTTGCGATGGCGGTCTCATTTCGACCGCGAAAGCTCGCGACGATGTCGCGCTTGCGCTTCCTGACGCGGGCCATGGCGATGCGAAGGGCGGAGGTGTGCACGCCGAAGTCTGTGCCGCGACGGGCCAGATAGGCGACGCGGCCACTGGCGATCATCGTCTTGGTGGGAGTGCAGCCCTCGTTGACGCAGGTGCCGCCTACATGCTCGCGTTCGACCAGGGCCGTGCGCATACCCGCGCCAGCGAGGGCCTGGCATAACGGCGTTCCCGCCTGGCCGGAACCGATGACGATTGCGTCGTAATGTTCGAGAGAAGCCATGAAGACCTCGCGATAGGAGTCACCAATGAAAGAAAGGATTATGCGCGCAAAACGCGAGGATTAGAAACGTGAAACAACTAAGAGTGAGCCGCCAATGGTGATGATGTCTTCCAGAACGGCGACAACCCAGTCGGGCGAGCCGAGGGCCTTGACCAAGCGAGTGCGCGCCTGGTAGCCCCCATATGTGCCGGCGAGCGCGCCCACAACACCGACCACGGCGCCGACAGCGAGTCCTTGACCGCCCGCGGTCGCCACGCATGCTCCCGTGAATGCGCCCATCACGATGCGGGCAATCAGGCCGGGAGGCGCGGTGCGTGCGGGAGTGGTCGCGCGCTTGTCGTTGATGAGTTCCACGAGAGCGAGGACGGTGAAAATCGCGGCGGCGGGCGCCGTGCCAAGCCATGAAAGCGGACTGCGCAGAGTCAACCAGCCATAATGCGCGGCCCAGGAAGTGGCTGCAGGAGGTGTCAGCGCACGCAGCCCGACAAGAAGGCCGATCAAAAACGCGAAAAGTAGAACATGAGAGGCCGCCATAACGCGGCAACTCTCACATTAAGACGGCGGATTGTCAATCGAAACGGAGAGAGGATTGGAGCAATTGGGGCAAAGCGGTGCGCGGCGCGGCTGGTGGCTATTGCAGAGGGCAAGAATGGTAGTAGAATGCGCGCGGTTCAAGGCGGGAGCGGCGGCGGGGATGGCGTAACCGGAGCGGGGGAATGGAAATTCTCTGGCCAGCGCTGGGCATCTGCGTGATCGTCTGTTTTGTCTTCTTCGTGCTGGCCCAGCACTGGCAGCGTCTGCTGAGGCATCAGGCTTGGACGATCCGGCGGCTGACGGACCGAGTGCGGGACTTGGAAGAAATGGGCGATCCCGAATTCCGGCGGCGGCTGAGCGAATCCGCGCCAGTGCCGCTCGAGCAGGTCTACAATTTTTCCTTCCGATTGAGCGATCATTTCTGGGAAGAAACTGTGCGGCTGAGTGAAGAGGACAGGGAATACGTGCGGACGCACGGCAGCTTCGTGGGATCGGTGAAGATGGAGCGATGGCGGAGCCACACGGTGGCGACCGTGACGGAAGTGCTCCCGGAAAGCAAGACCGCGCAATGGCAGACGCGGACGCTGGATTTCTACCCGGATCCGGCCAACGGGGCCGGAACGCTCACGCTCTGGGACCTTTCACTCGCACGGCCGGACGGCACGCCGCGGAAACCGCCTTCGCTGGAATTGAGCCTGCAGGGAAATTATATCGAGCTCCGGGGACATTCGATCTCTTCCGGCAACGGGGGCGGAGAAACGAAGCACGCGCCGGGGAATGGAAACGGAAACAAGCCGGGCGGAGAGGAGCCCGTATTCTTGCGCGTGCCGCTTGAAACGGCGCAACTTGCGGAATTCCGGAGCCTCGATCCGGCGAGCCGCGCAGAAAACGGGAACGGTCATGCGGACGGACCGGCAATTTTTTCCCACGGGCCCAGCGCCAGCAACTGGCAGGCGTTCTATTCGAACCGCGACGAGAGCCTGGGCGTGGAATGGCAACTCTGGGTGCGCGACCTGAGCAAGAAAGCAGAATGGGAACGCTGGAAGATTCTGGAATCCACAGCGATTCCCGTAGCCGAGGAACACAAGTAAGCAAAGGGCGGAAGACTGGCCGAGCTCAATGCGAGGGCGGCCGCACCGGCAATCCCAGCCAAGCGTTGAGCAAACCCATCATTTCGCGCGCGACCGCGAAAGCATCCCGCGTATTGCGCCACCAATGATCCGCGTCAAAAGGATCCTGCGGCGCGGCACAGACAATCGCTTTCATTTTGCTTCCCACCAGGATTTTCCAAAGCGCGCGGACTCGGCGGGTGTGCTCGGGCGAGGTGACGATGAGGACGCTCGATTTTCCTTCCTGGCGTAAGGCAAGCGCAACTTCGGATAATTCCTGCTCGGTATTGACGATGGTTCCCGGAAGGACGCGGATCGCCTGATCGGGAACTCCTGCGTGAAGGAGAATCTGGCGGTTGTAGTCCTGCTCGCCCAAATAATGAATGCCCATGGGGTCGAGCATGTCCCCGGGATTCTCGGGCCGAGTGATCCAGACCGCGGGGGCGTACGCCGCGCGATAGAGATTGGCGGCCTCCTCGGCGCGATAGGGCATGCTCCCACTCAAAACGACAATCGCATCGGCACGTTCGGGCGGGTTCGGGCGAACGAGCCAGCGACCGGCGCCGCGAAATGCTGCAGCGGCCACAAGCAGGACCACGAGGACGGCGGCGAGGAGCACAAGCCAGCGCATGAGAATGGAGCGCTTCCTTGCCGGTGCGACGATTTGGGATTCACGGAGTGACATGGGTCAGCCCTTCGTAAGGAGAAAACTTCCAGCTACAAGAGCATCCGCACCGGAGCAAAAATAACTGCGGACCGCGTCGCGCGGGCGAATTACCAACGGCTCGGCGAATAAATTAAAGGAGGTGTTCACGAGCATTGGGGCCGGTCCCCTTTCGCCGGAGCGCTTGAGGAGCTTCCAGAAAAGAGGATTTTCGGCGGCCGATACCGTGTGAAGGCGCACGAGTTTTCCCGGCAGGAGGAAGCCGTCGGGGAGAGACTCGAACAATTTCATTCCTTTGTCTTTGGCGACCGCCATCGTGGTCATGAAGCGGGCGTTTTCAGTGCAATCGAAGTATTCGGCAGAATCCTCGAAGGGAATCGAAAGAGCGAAGGGACGGAAGGATTCGCGGTGCTTAACGTAATCGTTCAGGTTCTCCTTTACGTAGGGCGCCCAGGGCGAGGCGAGCAAGCTGCGATTGCCCAAGGCGCGGGGGCCGAATTCGGCGCCGCCTTGAAACCAAGCCACGATTTTTCCCGCATCGAGAAGGCGGAGGGCTTCATCAATTTTGCGGCCTTCAGAATCGCACCAGCTATAGTTAGCTTTGCAATTGTCTAGGACGGATTTGATGTCCTGGTTGGAATACGCGGGGCCCCAGTAAGGCGCGGGCATTGGGTCGAGGCGCGGCTTTTTCAGCGTGTGATGCCAGGTGAGCCATGCGGCGCCGAGCGACGTGCCTTCGTTTCCGGCCGCGGGCTGGACAAATACCTTTTCGAAACCCGTGTTGCGCTCGACAGAAGATACGAGAAGAGGATTCAAGAACAAGCCGCCGGCAAGGCAGAGAGCGCGAGCGCTGGTCGAACGGCGTAGGGATTCCAGCCAGTCGCATAAGACGGTAGCGCAGGCTTGCTGGAGGCTCGCGGCGATATTGGCGCGCAATGAATCGCTGATGGCCGGCTTGTGAGGCGGCGCGGCGGAGGTTTCTGCGTGGGCTGCTCCATGTTGGGGGTGTGGCCGCGGAATTCCGAGGCGGCGGTAAAACTCGTCGGTGAAGGCATGGTCCAAGGAAAAGGCACGGGAGAAAAATCTTGAGTTCAAGCGAGGCGGCGAACCCGGACCCGCGCGGAGCATTTCGAGGAAGAGGGGCGCGAAGGCGGGTTCGCCGGTGAGGCCGAGCCACTGCGTCTTGTGCTCGTCGCCATGAGAGCGGAAACCAAGGAGTTGCGTGACCTGAGTGAATACCCAGGCGAGGGAATGGGGAAAGGGGACGGAATTCAGTTCGCGGATGAGCGTACCCTCTCCGAGGCCCACGAATCCGGCGCGGCCATCGCCCTGCTGGTCGAGGGTCACGATAAGGGCGCGGTCGAAGGGAGAAGCGTAAAAAGCGCTGGAGGCGTGGCAAAGGTGATGATCGAAAGACTCGACGCGATTACCGGGCTTTCCCGCCATGGCCCGAAGGATGCGAAGATTATTCAGTTCACGTCCGAATTCCCCAAAAGCCTTGTTCACAAAATAGCTGCTTGAGACCGGAGCGAGCGGTGCGAGGCGCGTGCGGAAGAATACTTCGCGCCTCCAGGCGCGGACCGGCCGGCTGGCAACCGCGACGCGATCGACGGCGGTCCAGTGGATTCTGGCGTGATGGAGGCAATATTGAATAGCGGCGCGCGGGATGCCTTCGGTCGAACGCGTGCGCGCAAGCTTTCCTTCTTCAATTGCTGCGACGATGCCGCGATCGCCCAGAAGAGCAGCCGTGGAATCGTGGCCCATCGCCGAAAGACCCAGAATATGCATGCTAGAGGTTTTCTATCATCGCCGCGCGCGGAAGCAAGGGGATTTGTTGCGAGGGAGCAAGCCGCGCGGCCACTGGACGAGGCATCCGTATGGAAAACATGCGCACCTTAGAAGCTTGAAAGGGAGCGCGCCATTGTATTCTCAACAGAGCGGAGAGGCCAAGACGGAAACGCCGCTCCACACTCCCGGGAAAAATAAACGTTTGCCGGAGGCTTCCACATGCGTATAGGACGAGCAAAGGTCTTGATTCTATCTTTTTGCCTGATTGAGACGATCGCGGCGTTTGCAGGGGAAGGTTCGGACACGGACCTGAAGCCGGTGGCCGTCGCGGTATTCAAAAACGGGCTGGCGTTCGTGGTGCGCGAGGGGAGCGTGAAGCTCGCGTCGGGAGAGGCGAAGATTCCTTTTGTGCCCGCGGCGACGCTGGGCTCGCTGTGGGTGAGGCCCAACGATCCTGGCGCATCGCTCGAGGAATTGGTGGCTTATCGCTACGACGAAGAGAAGTCTGTCCCCGTGGATTCGATGGCGCAGCTCCTGGAAGCGAATCCTGGAAAAACGGTTACGGTGACGTATGGGCAGAAGGATTATACGGGCGAGATTGTCGGCCTGAGCGACACGGAGAAGAAGGAGACACCAGACATCGGGAATGAGACTGCGTCGAGAGTCATCCCTCAGCAACCGATGCCGCAATTTCTTCTATTGAAATCGGAGGGCAAGCTTGTAGCCCTGTCGCTGGGCGGCGTGGGGACTGTTTCGTTTCCTCCCGATGCCATTCTTCGCGTGAATCAAACCGAGCAGATGAAGGCGCTGCGGATGAAAGTGAAGGGAACAAAAGATAGCGCAAACCTGACGATGGGCTGCTTGGAGAAGGGGATTGGGTGGACGCCGTCCTATCTCGTTTCGCTGAAAGACGACAAGACAGCCGAGCTCACGCTGCAAGGGGTGGTGACGAATGACGTGGAGGACATCCGCAACGCAGACGTGTTCTTTGTAGTGGGCGTCCCGAATTTTGCTTATGCCGATATCCCGTCGCCGATGGCACTCGAGGTATCACTTGCTGAAATGATGCGCAATGCCGAAAACAGGCGAGGAAACCCGCAGGTCTCATTCTCGAACGCTCTGACCAGCCAGATGCAGGCAGGGGTTATCGGGGGCGTAATGGATGCGGAGAGACCTTCCGAAGAGGGGAGCTTTTCCAGCGTCGTCAGCGATTTGGTGGGCGCGCCGGAGGAGGACTTGTTCCTGTATTCGCACAACGGGACCACGCTCGCGCGGGGAGAGCGCGCCACGTACGACGTGTTTTCCGCCAGCGTAGGCATCGAACACATTTATGAATGGGAGGTTCCTGATACGTCGCGAGTGGACGCTTACGGCAACGCGCAAAACGATTACAACCAGAATACGCAGGATCAGGCGGCGATGAATAACGTGTGGCATTCGCTGCGAATGAAGAATTCCACAAAGTTCCCGTGGACGAGCGGACCGGGGATGGTGATTTCGGGCACCAGACCATTGGCCCAGGACACGGTGCTGTACACACCGAAGGGAGCGTCGTCGAATCTGAAGCTCACGATCGCGACGGACGTCCGCGCGTCGCAGCAGGAGCTCGAGGTGGACCGTCAAACGAACGTGCCACACCACCCGCCCTACCGGTACGATCTCGTGATCGTGGAAGGAACGCTGAAACTGGAGAATTACAAGACTAAGGACATTCATTTGATGATCCACAAATCGCTGCGAGGCGAAGTGATATCGTCCACGGACGACGGGAAAGCAGAGAAGATTGCCCGCGGCATTGCGCTGGACAATCCGGCGTCGCAATTGACCTGGGACCTGAGTTTGAAGGCCGGCGAAAAGAAAACCATCACGTACCGATACAAGGTATTCGCCAGGTATTAGATTTGTGTCTGACGAGAGGGCTTCATCGATTTGCGCTGCATCAGGAGGCCGCGCAGGCCGAGGAGGACGAGTCGAGGCTGGCGGAGGCAGACGCGCCAGAGGATTTTCCAGGCTTCGTCGCGGGAGTATTCGGCAAGAGAATGCTTGGCCGCGTCGTCGAGCAAATCCACGAGACGGCTATAATCGGCCTGCTGGAATTCGTGCATCGAGCGCCGAAGCAGGAGATGGACGTCAAGCTCGCGGCGGAGTGAACGCAATTCGCGGCTCGAGCCGCCATTCAGAATGGCCTGGGCCACACCGAGCGCGCCACGAAGACCTGTGACGATTCCGCCGACCGTGGTGACTTTCACTTGCCCCGCAGCGTCGCCGACCAAGTAGACTGAGCCGGCACCAACTTGGCGCCGGACCGGAATCCAGCGCGAGTAGACCGGGATGCGGGCACCCTGAAATTCAATCGGTTCAAGTTTGCGCTTCTCAAGAAAACGCTCCAGGTGGAGCTTTGTCTCCGCGCCGGCCACACCAATAATGCCGAGGGCGCCGCGCGTGGAGGATTCGGGAACGAGCCAATAAAAATACGGCGTGTCCTGGGGAACGAACCAGACGCGCGCGGAGTCTGGCGGCATGTCTTTCGGCAGCGGGACGATGGCCTGAACGAGCGGAACGGTTTCAAGCGGAGTCCAGCCGGCGGCTTTGGCGACGCGGCTCAAAGCACCATCGCCACCCACGACGGTATCGGCGTGAACTTCTTCGCGGCTTCCGTCGGAGCAACGCTCCACTTCGAGGACGAGACCGCGGCCATTGGGGTGCAGCGCATGAAAGCGGCGGCCGAGTTCAATGGAAGCGCCCGCGCGTTGCGCTTCTTCCGCCAGACCTTGAATCAAAGCGCGGCGCTCGATGATCAGGTCGGGGTGCTTCAGGGCAATGGTGGCGGCACGGCCGTCGGTGAAAAGCTCGAAGCGGCGAATTTCATTGAGAACGCAGCCTTCGGCGGCGCGGCCGAGCAAGCCGCGCATGCGGTGCGTGACGATCAGCGTCCGCTCGGCAGGATCGAGCGTCTCAATCCTCTCAAAGACGCGGACGGGCACGCCCTGCCGAGCCAGCAAGGAAGCCGTGAACAATCCAGCAGCGGACCCGCCGACGATCGAAACACTCTGGCTATTCGCTCGAGAAGCGGAAATAGAATCTTTCTTGGCGTCGCTTTGATGAAGCGGCATATTGGTTCGTGAAGACTGCCCCCGAATTCAAAATCACAGTACCGGAATCGGAAACCCAGGACTGCTGCCAGGTCCGGGCCATACCCCTTGCTGGTCCGGAGAGAGCCACCGACCGCGTGGATGCGCGGAATACTCGGGCGGCAAGTATAACCTACGCGGACATATCCTCCAAAGACGCTGCGGCTGGATGGCAGGGGCCTGCGGTCAAGGCGCGGAAGAAGATTTCTGGAGTTTCGCCTGGCGTTCGTAGGGGACGGACTCCAGGAAAAATACGGCGACGAGGCCCAGGAGGACAAGGATTCCCGACAGACTGTACGCGATAGTGGAAGAAAGCCGGGGAATCGAGAATGCGAACAGACCAAAGACCACGGCCAGGCAATACATCACCAGCACGGCGCCGCGATGTCCCAACCCCAGGTTCGACAAGCGATGCGCCGTGTGGTCTTTGCCGGGAGAAGTGAAGGGCAATAGGCCGCGACGCGCGCGAGAGATGGAGACGAGCGTCGTATCGAAGATGGGTACGCCGAGAATCAGAATGGGAACCAGCCAGTTGGCCGGGAATTGCGCGTCCGAACGTATCTTCAGCCCAAGCGTGGCCATCAGGAAGCCAAGGAACATAGCCCCCGCATCGCCCATGAAAATTTTGGCGGGATTGAAATTCCAACGCAGAAAGCCAAGCGCCGCGCCAAGCGCCGCGGCGGCCAAGACGCGGACCATCACCTGGCCATTGAATGTTGCGCAGATGGTGAAGAAGCCAGCTGCAACCGCGGCAATGCCGGCGCAGAGACCGTCCATGTGATCGAGAATGCTGAATGCGGCGGTGATGCCCACGACCCAGACCACCGTAAAGACGGCATCGAGAATCTTTCCTGCCATCCCAGAGATAAACATGGAGAAAAACTCGGCATGAATGCCCGCGGCGAGGAGGAACAACGCAGCGATGGGCATGCTGACGAAGAGTTTCACCTGATGATGCAGCAATCCACCATCGTCCAAAACACCAACGGTGGCGACCAGGGTCGCGCCAGCAAGAATGCCCGCGATCTGCTGCTGCGGCGCGCCGTGCAGCGTGAACAGCAACGCTACAACAAACGCGAGATAGATGGCGATGCCGCCGAGAAGGGGTATGGGCTTGACGTGGACCTTACGTGGGCCGGGATGATCCACCATGCCGTAGCGCAAGGCCAGAGCGCGGACGGGAACGGTAAGACCTAAAGAAGCAAGCAGCGCCACGCTGAAGGCGATAAGTTCGTTAGGGATCGTTATCACGCGAACAGCTCCGATCGAACTCCGGGTCACATATCCCTCAGCGGGCAGTCAGCATCTTTTCCAGAACACCGCGGACTTCCTCGCGCTGCTTGCTTGCGAAGTACCAATCCATTGTCTTGCGCGAGCCTTCACGGAATGGGGTCTTGGGCTCCCAGCCGAGCAGTTTTTTAGCCAGCGCGTTGTCCGCGACGCGATTGACAGGCCCCGTGGGCATGTCGGGTCGCAAACGGATTTGCGGCTGATGGCCGGAATATTCGAACACCATCTGCGCCGCATCAATTACGCGGACGCGCTCCATGGTTCCCAAGTTGACGGCGGTGCCGTCGTTGATTTTTTCGGCAGCCAGCATCGTGCCGCTGACGATGTCGTCAACATAGGTCCAATTGCGGATTTGCTTGCCGTCGCCCCAGACGTCAAACGGATTCTGCTTGACGAACGCGCGGGCGATCATGGCAATCACGGCGTGATTTTCGACGCCGCGGGGACCGTACACGGTGAAATACCGGAGCGAAGCGGCGCCGAGCTTGTGTTCGCGGTGATAGGCCTGAAGGGTCAGCTCTGCCATCAGTTTGGCCCAGCCGTACATGTTGTCGGCGTCGTGAGGCGGCTTAACGTCTCCTTCCCGAAGATAGACTTCCTTGTTCGGATCCGTTTGCATGTAATTGGGATAGACGCAGCCCGAAGAGGCGTACACAACTTTCTGGACGCCGGCCTTCAGCGCTTCCCAAAATACAAGGCCGTCGAGAAAAAGATTCGAAGCCGGCCCGGCTTGATGGAGGTCCACATAGCCGCGGCCGCCGTGATCGGCAGCGAGGTGAAACACGACCTCGATCCCGTTCATCGCCGCGCGCGTGACGCCTGGCTCGCGCAAATCGGCTTCGACGAAGGTGACACGGCCGGCCTTCAGATGCGGCTCGATGTTGCTGAGGCGGCCGCTGGTGAGATCATCGACCACACGCACTTGCGCGCCGCGCTCCACGAGCTGATCGACAAGATGCGACCCGATAAAAGATGCACCTCCTGTGACGAGAACTTTCTTACGATTCCAGATGGCGTCCTCCCATGTTTTCTTGAGCGGCTTCTTCGACGATACTAACGAAGCGAGCCAATTCATTCACTCTAGCATATTTCTCTGCAGTTTCCCGCGCGCGGCGACCCATCTCCGCAAGCCGTCCGGGATCGCTGCGCAGCGAACGAATTGCCGCGGCGACTGCCGCGGGGTCGTCCGGATCGGCCGTCAATCCGCATCCCGACTCCCGCACGATCCGCGCCGCATCGCTTTCCGCCGCAGCCACCGCCAGCACCGGGCGCCCTGCTGCCAGAATCGAATAGAGCTTGCTCGGAACCACAACGCCTTCCAGGCTTCGCCGCACGGTCACGATGTGGACATCACCCGCCATCATTACATGCGGTACCTGCTCTGCAGGGCGGAACGGCAGGAAGCGAATATTCGGAACATTCGTTGCAGATGCCTGGAGCGCGGCACGATTGGCCCCGTCACCTATGAACACAAGACCCGTGTTTTCGTTGCCTAGAATCTTAGCCGCTTCGAGCAGGGTCTCCCACGCACCATAGAATCCCAGATTGCCGGCGTGAAGTGCGACAAACGCGAAGCCGCTGCGAATTTCTTTCACGATCGGGTCGGTCGTTGCGGGCAAGAAAGCCGGAAACGATGTGCCGTCGCGGACCACGACGACGCGATCCGGCTCGATTCCCTTGGAGAGGATGCGTTCGCGCATGTCTTCCCCAAGGACGATGACGCGAGCGGCTTGACGCAGGGCGCGGCGGTGCATTTTTTCCCATCGCTCCACCCAGGAGCTGGGCCGGATAATATCGCCTCCGATGGCCATATCCGGGTAGAGATCGCGAATGTTGTAAACGAACGGCCGGTGACCCATCTGCGCGATGAATGCACCGGCAATCCCCGCCACGGGGGGGTCGGTCATCGCCAAGACGACGTCCGCGTGGATGGCCAACGCGCGCGGGACCGCGAGCGCGAGATAGGACAAATAGTTCGAGACGCGCCGCCGCATTTGATGGCGGGGATACGCCGTGGAGCCAACGCGCTCGACGCAGACATGGTTCCGCGTGTCGCGCCGCAAAAAGGCGAACGGATAAAACTCATCCGGATCGTACGACGGGCGCCCCGCGACGACTGTCACGTCGTGGCTCTGCGCTAGCGTCTCCGCCACCTGCGCCGCCATTTTCGCCGTCGCGGACGTATCGGGGGGATAGTATTCATTCAAAAGCAGAATGTGCATAGCAGTTGCAGAACTCCGAAACCGTCGCTCACGGATGAGGCGCGCGGTGAAGTGAATGTCAACTCATTCCTATTTTGCACTTTTGGCAAAACCGCCCGCAGGCTCTTCCTTTTCCGCCGTGGCGGATTTCTTCTCCAAAATAAACTTGTCCATTACCAGGACGTCCATCTGGGTACGCCGGAAACATTCGATGGCTTCTTCCGGGCGGCAGACGATCGGTTCGTTGTCGTTGAACGAAGTATTCAACACGACGGGCACGCCCGTGAGATCTCCGACCGCCCGAATAAGTTTCCAATACAGCGAATTGGCGGTCCGGCTGACCGTTTGGAGGCGCGCCGTTCCATCCACGTGCGTCGGCGCCGGAATCACGCTGCGCTTCTCCGGCCGTACAGGATAGGCGAATGTCATGAAGGGCGAGGCATGCGCTTTCTCGAAGTATTCACCGGCAGCTTCCTCCAGAATCGAGGGCGCGAACGGCCGGAATGTTTCGCGGTGCTTGATGCGCCGGTTCAGAATCTCCTTCATCTCCGGGCGGCGAGGATCGGCGAGAATACTGCGGTTTCCGAGGGCGCGCGGGCCCCATTCAACAGCACCCTGAAACCAACCCACGATTTTTCCGGTAGCGATGTGATGGGCCGTCAACTGCAGCAGGGGCTCTTCACCGCACTCTTCGACGCGCACGCCTTCCCGGTCATTATCGGCTCCGTCGATGGCGCGGCGAATGTCGCCCGGCGAAAATTCCGGCCCCCAGTAGGCATGGTCCATCGAGAATTCGCGCGGGCGGCCAAGAAACTGATGGTTCACTGCAAACGCCGCTCCCACAGAAAGTCCCGCATCGCCCGCTGCGGGTTGCACGAAGACGCGTTCAAATGGCGTGTGATCGAAGATTTTTCCGTTGGCGACGCAATTGAATGCCACACCACCCGCCAGGCAAAGCGCCTTTTGCCCCGTGGTCTTCGCCAGTGCCTTCCACTGAGCGATCAGGACTTCTTCCAGCGCGGCCTGCATGCTCGCAGCGAGGTTGTGGTGGCGCTTCGTCAGCGGCTCTTCCGCCTGGCGAGACGGCCCGAGGCGCTTCTCCAGATGCGTGGAAAACAGCCGGCCGAGAACGGGGGTGCTGTTGGCGTCGCGCCAGGTCATTTCCGCGCCCTGCCGCTGGTGCGTGAAATATTTCAGGCCGAGGCGGAACGATGGCGGCTCGTGGATGCCGACGATGCGGCGGAATTCCTCGAGGTATTCCGGCTCGCCGTACGCAGCAAGGCCCATGACTTTGTACTCGTCGCCGAATTTCCAGAAACCGAGATATTGCGTAAGCGCGGTGTAGTACATCCCCAGCGAGTGCGGAAAGGTGACTTCCCCGAGCGGACGCATTCGCGGGCCCTCGCCCGACGCCCACATGGCGCTGGCAAAATCGCCCAGGCCGTCGGTGGAGAGGACCGCGGCTCGATCGAAGGGCGAGACAAAAAATGAGCTTGCGAGGTGAGCGGTGTGATGCTCGATCCGATGGAACTGCGCGTGAATGCTTTTCGGATCGAGCGCGAACGCACCGGCGATGTCTTCGCGGATGCCGGCGAAGCGCTTCATCACGCGAACGCGATCGAGCGCGAAACGAGGCATACGCATCGCGAACCGCAGCTTCGTCCCCAGTCGCGCCCAGGGATCGCGCGGGACGGCGATGTGATCTACTTCCGTGAGTTTCACGCCCGCTCGGTCGAGGCAGAATTGAATCGCCCGGGAAGGCAGCCCGGCGGCATATTTCACGCGATTGAGGCGCTCCTCCTCGACCGCAGCAACCAGCCGGCCGTCCACGACGATTGCCGCCGAGGCGTTTGCGTGGTACGCGTTGATCCCAAGAATGATCATATCAAGCGTGCTTCGTTCGCACTGCAAACTCGCCCGGGAATCTCATGCGGCGGAAACCACGGCAGTCTTCCGAAGATCTCGGTTGCCGGCCGCGTCGCTGCGGAGATTGCGCTTCACCCACTCGTTCAAGACGTAAAGGCTCCAAGGCCGCGACCAGGTTGTACGCCCATCGATGAAGTCTTTCCAGACTCCAAGCGCGAAATCCGCATCGAGCAACGAGGTGAGCGCAGGCGACCACTCCGACAAACCTGCTGCGACGCGCTCTCGAAGCTTTCCTCGAAGCCAGTTTTCCCAAGGGAACGTAAAGGTGCGTTTTTGCTGCCCGACGATCTCGCCGGGCAGTAGATCGCCCAGCGCCTCGATCAGCAGCGATTTCGGGCGCGCCCGATTCCACTTGGCGGACTCGGAGAGAGAAAACACGAACTCGACGAGCGGCACGTCGAGAAACGGCACGCGGACCTCGAGTGAATGGCTCATGCTCATGGAGTCCGTGTCGCGCAGAAGCGTGTTCGCGAGGTACGACCGCAGCTCGAGCCAGGAGATTCCCGTGAATTGATCCATCGATTCTGCTTGGCGCGATGCCCCCTGCAGCCATTGCCACCAGCTTATGTCCTGCCAGGCAGCCGGATCTTGGCGCGCGGCGGAAGCAACCGCTTGGGGAGTGAAGAGTGTGCGCGAGTAGAAATAAGGATGCGGCAACAGCGAAGGATCGAGCCACGCAGCGGCTGCTTTGTGAAACTTGGCGGAGGAGCCTGAAAACATGCGCGAACCTTCGAGCGCGCCCGCGGCAAGCGAGCGCACGGACCTCGGGACCAAGCGCGCCGCGCGAGTGAGCCGCGCGAGAGGAGCGGTGACGCGGAACGATGTGTATCCGCCGAAGAGCTCGTCACTGCCCAGGCCCGAGAGCGCCACCTTCAAACCCGCCTCCCGCGCCGCACGAGAAACGAAATAAGTATTGATGCCGTCCATGCTGGGCTGATCGAGAGCGGCCACGGCATCATCGAGCCGCGCAAGCATATCCCCGTCGGAGAGCGTGACTTCGGTGTGGTTCGAGCCCAAACGCTTCGCTGTGCGGCGGGCAATTTCGGCCTCGCTGAATCCCGCGTCGGGGAAGGCGACCGTGAACGTGTGCATTCCCTTTTGGGCCTGGCAGGCGAGTGCAGCAATGGCGGTCGAGTCGACGCCGCTACTGAGGAAGACGCCGACCGGGACATCGGCTACCAGGTGGCTCTGGACCGCATGTTCCAGCAGAGCGCGCAGATGGCGAGCGGGTGACGTCTCGACCTCGCGCGCTGAGTGCACGCCTTCCGAACCTCCGGAAGTCTGCCGCGGAGAATTCCAGTAAGGCGTGGGCTTGGGCACTGGCACGGGAACGGTCGCAGGAATCGTTAGCGAATGGCCCGGCGGAAGCGAAGCAACGCCTTCGACCAGAGTGCGGGGTTCGCATACGGAGCCGAACAGTAAGTACGAAGGGACCGCCTCCGGCGAAAGAAGCGCGGGAACGCATCCGCTCGCCAGGAGTGCGCGAATTTCCGAGGCGAAAAGAAACCCGTCATCGCTAACCGCGTAGTAAAGCGGCTTGATGCCCAGCCGGTCGCGAGCCAGGAAGACTTGCGCGGGGCGGCCGTTCGGCCCCTGAGGCATCTCGACCACAGCGAATGCGAACATCCCCTCAAGATGCTTCGGGCAGCTCTCGCCCCAGGTTTCGAATGCGTGGACGATTACTTCGGTGTCGGAATGCGTCCGGAAGCAGTGGCCGCGGGCTTCCAGATAGCGCCGAAGCTCACGGAAATTGTAGATTTCGCCGTTAAAGACCACAGCAAGAGTCTGCTCTTCATTCCAGATGGGTTGGCTTCCTCCGGGTAGGTCAATGATGCTGAGCCGCCGGACCCCGGCGGCGACCGGCGCAGCTAGTAAGATCCCCTGTTCGTCGGGGCCGCGGTGCACGATAGCGGCCATCATGCGGCGGACAACGGTCTCGGTGCTTTCCTTCGATCCTTTTCCGATCAGGCCACAAATCCCACACATGGCGTCAGCTCGCCGTATCCAGGAATGCCAAGACGGCACGCCGGAGCTGTTCTCGAATTCGAAACGCACGCAGACCCATACGCCTCTCCCCGTACCATCGCAGACCGACCCGAAGAAGAAGCAGGATGAAAACCACCATGAGGGCGAAGACCATGGCGGCCAGCGACTCGCGCTCGAGCAGCAGGCTCATCGTCGTGGAATCCTCCCAACCGGGAAGCAGCCGGTCGAGGGCCTTGCGGAGCGGAAGTCCCAAATAGCGCAAGCGAGTCATGCGGACATGGGACGTCAGATCAAAGGTGTAATCTGCATCGTAGTGTGGAATCTTGCGCGTCGCGGCAGCAAAGACCGCCGGATCGGCAAGTTCCTCGCTTGACAGAAGCTGGCCGTTGGCGCCGCGAAGCAGGGCGCGAAATGCCGGGTCAACAACAATCCAGCGTCCGTTGATAAGAACTTCCGCCACGACGTGTTTCGTCGTACGGCGAGAATCCAGCAAGAGCAGCCGCCGCGCCGCCAATCCTCCACTGTCTGCCAGATTGATGAACGCGTTTGTGGCTGTGCCACAAACCTGGAGGAGCGAGTTGTAATTCAATGTGTCGGTAGGATTTCTATCGGTCGTAGCGAGGGCCGGGCCGGATGTATAGCGATTTGGGCCGTTCGCCATCCAATTCAGGATCGCTTCAATCTTTTCCTCCGGAGTGGCCGTGAAAGGAATGATCGCGTCGGAAAATCCCTTCAGGTACCTGCGCGTGGAGTATTCCCACACCACGCAGGACGCGGCCGCCAGAGTCGCAACTACAAGGACGAAATTCAACGCGTACCACGCGACCAGGAAGGAACGGCGCCAGCGATTTGCAGATGTGCGGACAACCGGCAGGGACTCGACGGACCGTGACGCCGGGGATACACCGAACTCAGAAGAAGAAGCGGGATGAGGAGCCGCGCTCAAGATTCGATTCTCGCTCACACGGCACTCCGCATGGCGTTCTCCTGCAAACCGGCTACAAATGGTGTGCCGGTCGTTCGCCGGCGAATCCAGAGGATGAATTGCAGATCCGCCAGGCGCATCATGACGCGTGTTTCTCCGCGAGACACTGCCTGTAAAGATCCTCGTTCTGCTCCAAAGGACCCGACCACGACAGGCCGTGCACCATCTCGGCGCATCCTTCCCGGCGGCGTTGATGCATACACGGGTCGTCGAGGAGCTGCGCCAGCGCGCGTTCCAACTCCTCGCGATCGTGGCGCACCACCAAGCCTGCTTGTCCGACGAATGGCGCAATCCCGCAGCGGTCCGTCACGACCACGGGCGTGCCGCATGCAGCCGATTCCGCCGCGGCATTTCCGAAATTCTCGTTTTGCGAGGGGAGGACGAACACATCGGCGTCGCGGTAGGCTTGCCATTTTGCATCGTCGTACAGCGGCCCAGTGAAACGAACGCTTTGCTCCAATCCCAATTGGCCGGCCAACTTCCTGAGATGATTCACGAAACCGTCGCCCTCCTCCGGCCCCGCGAGAACCAGCACCGCATCGCTTCCATTACGGGACCTTCCGCGCCAGCCTGCGAATGCGTCCAGCAGAAGGTCGGGACTTTTCTTCGACACTAGACGTCCCAGGAACAGGATGAGTTTCGCATCCGGGCGAATATTCCAGCCCCGCCGGAACACACCGCGCTCTGGGAGGGTCTCGGGAAAATCGATCCCATTCCTCCGAACGACAATTCGAGAGGCAGATATTCCGCCTTCGATCAGTTCTTGCCGCTCCCGTTCAGACGTGGCGATCAGGTACTGCGCCCCGCCGACGAGGCGACCCCCGAAGAATCGGTGATATGCCCTCTTAAACGTGATCGCTCGAACGATCGGGCGATACATCCCCATCGGCTCGACGAGATAAGGAATTCCCCAGCGCCTGCAATAGTGAGTTACGGCCGGACCCAGCAAGTCATAGAGGCCGTAAACATGAACTAAGTCGAATCGCCTGAGGGAAGCCCTACAGAATCCTATCACACGGGGATTCAACGTGAGTGCACGATAATGCCCCAGGGTCGAGAGATAGATTGTCTCGACTCCGTCTTGTTCCGCGCGCCAGCCCCACGTGCAGGCTCCAACGCTCATCTGGGATCCGTTGCGATTGCCGATCCCCAGGTCAGCGGTCAGCACTGTGATCTCGTGTCCTCGCTGGGCGAGCCCGCGGGCCAGAGAGCGCACCTTGAATACCGGGCCTCCTCGGTCCTGAAATGGAAAATAGAATTGAACCGTTTTCAGGATGTGCATTCGTTTCCGGGAGTCGCTGGTCAGCGACGCGGTCCACGGTCCTGGTGCGGGCCGGGCCGCCACACCGAGAGGGATCGCAAAAAGAATACTACGCTGAAATGAAGGAATCCAGTGAAGCGCCCGATATGTCCCGGCTGCCCTGGAGGCCTTGGGAAGATCCGTTTCGCCGAACTGTTCACAAAGGGATGTTGCCGTGTTTCTTGCGCGGGTTGGTGTCGCGCTTGTTTTCCAAGGAGCGAAGAGCGGTGATGAGCTTCGAGCGGGTGTGTGCGGGTTCGATGACCGCGTCAATATACCCACGCTCGGTGGCGACATAAGGGTTGGCGAATCTCGCGCGGAAGTCTTCCACTTTTTCGAGGCGCAACTTTTCCCGTTCTGCTTCCGGAGCGCGTTCGAGTTCCCGCTTGTAAACAATATTGACGGCGCCCTCCGGACCCATTACGGCGATTTCCGCGGTAGGCCAAGCGAAATTCATGTCGGTACGGATGTGCTTCGAGGCCATGACGCAATACGCTCCGCCATAGGCTTTGCGGGTGATGACCGTGATTTTGGGGACCGTCGCTTCCGCGAATGCAAACAGCAATTTCGCGCCGTGCTTGATGATGCCGCCCCACTCCTGTTGAGTGCCAGGCAGAAAGCCGGGGACGTCTTCGAAAGTGATCAGCGGGATGTTGAACGCGTCGCAGAAGCGGACAAAGCGCGCGCCTTTCACCGAAGCGTTGATATCGAGCACGCCCGCGAGAAAAGCCGGCTGGTTCGCGACGATGCCGACGGGTCGTCCGTCGAGCCGCGTGAAGCCCACGACGAGATTCTTTGCGAACTGCTCGTGGACCTCGAAGAACTCGCCGTCGTCCGCCACGGCATGGATCACATCCTTGATGTCGTAGGGCTGCTGAGGATCTTCAGGAACGAGGGTGTTGAGCGCCGGATGAGGGCGGTCCCAGGGATCGGCGCTAGATCGCCGGGGCGGGTCTTCCAGATTGTTGGACGGAAGATAGCCGAGCAATTCACGGATCATGGCAAGGCATTCGCGATCGTCGCGAGCGATGAAATGGGCCACGCCACTCTTGGAGTTGTGAGTCATGGCGCCGCCTAGCTCGTGCTTCGTCACTTCCTCATGCGTGACGGTCTTGATGACGTCCGGGCCCGTGACAAACATGTAGGAAGTTTCGCGGGTCATGAAAATAAAGTCCGTGATCGCCGGAGAGTAAACCGCACCGCCCGCGCAAGGGCCGAGGACCGCGCTGATTTGAGGGATCACTCCACTGGCGAGCGTGTTGCGGAGAAAAATGTCGGCGTAGCCCGCAAGCGACATGACGCCTTCCTGAATGCGCGCGCCGCCCGAATCGTTCAGGCCGATCACCGGAGCGCCCTGGCGCATGGCGAGGTCCATGATCTTCGTGATCTTGCCGGCGTTTGCCCCCGATAGCGAGCCGCCAAAAACAGTGAAATCCTGCGCGAATACGTAGACGAGACGGCCGCCGATGCGCCCAAACCCGGTTACGAAACCGTCTCCCAGGGGGCGCTGCTCCTCCATCCCAAAATCGTGCGAATGGTGGCGAACGAACTTGTCGAGCTCCTCAAACGAACCTTCATCGAGCAGCAGCTCGATGCGTTCGCGTGCGCCGAGCTTGCCTTCCTTGTGCTGGCGCTCCCGCCGCTCCGCACCTCCGCCCGCTTCGGCCTCGGCATTGAGCCGTTGCAGCTCTTCGAGCCGGTCGTCATGCTTTCGGTGTTCTATCATCGTCTATCGGCGATGGTCGCCTGTGCTCAGGGTGAACACGCGTCCGAAGCGGAACTGACGGATCCTGGGGCTGGGAGCGCCGCGAGCTTGTATTTGTCGAGCAAGGTGTTAACCGACCCGAAGCCCTGTCCGCTGAGCTGTCGCCAACCGGCCAGCGCCTTATTGAGCGCTCCACATGATTCGGCGAGAGCTTCCTGGGCGGAATCCGACGGCGCGCCATCGCCAACTTCCACCATGAACATCAAGCGGGCGAGATCCCGATTGATGCTGCCAAATCCGGGAACACGCGGATTGCCTTCCTGGAACGTACCGATTTTCTGATCGAGCGATTTCAGCGCGTCGAGCGCCTCTTTGGCCTGGGCGTTGTCGCCGAGAGCCTTCTCTCGATCCGCGATGGCCGCGCGCAAAGGCGCGACCGCGTGGAAGGCATCGGTGCTCACTTTGAGACCCGCCACGATACTCTTCGCGGCGGTCAATTGATCGTCGAGTCCCGCCAGCGAAACGCGGACGCGCGGATCGAGCACGACGGTGAGAGTCTGCTTCACGAGCGCGCCGTTGCCGATAAAATCCACTTCATACTGCCCCGGCGTGGCAAGAGGTCCCAGCGTCTGTTCACGCGGCGTATCGCCGGGAATGGCGTGGTCGGAGAGAGTGTACTCGACATAATCCAGCAAGCCCCCGAAATATCCATACGGCAATGTCGGCGGAGGATCGTAATGGAGGTCCCAGACAAAGCGGTTCAAGCCGGAATTCTTCGTGAGAGCGGGAAGCGGGCCAAACCAATAATCCGGGACGTTCTTGACCGTCATATCCGGCGCCGGGCGAGCGCTGGTGTAGCGGCGGACCAAGTTTCCCTTGGCGTCATGAATTTCGACGGTGAGTTCGCCCTGCGGAACGGATTTCAAATAGTAGTAAAGGATAGCGCCGTCCGGAGGATTCGCCGAGGCAGGCACTTCGGGCGGAAGGGGCGTTTCCTGGTCGTTGTCCCAACGAACGCGAACAGCGGTGGCGGGGCGAAGGAGATATGCCGCCGAATTGGCAATTTCGGCGCTCGCCTGGCGCAGCGGCGAAAGATCGTCCAACACCCAAAGGGCGCGGCCGTAGGTGGCGGCGACGAGATCGTCGCCATTCACGGCAAGATCGCGGACGTCGGTGGCGGGGAGATTCAGTTGAAGCGATTGCCAATGGTCGCCATCATCGAACGAAACGTAGACTGCGTTCTCAGTTCCGGCATAAAGCAATCCCTTACGCACGGGGTCTTCGCGGACAACGCGAGCAACCCAATCGGCTGGAAGCCCCTCGGTAATTTTCTGCCACGTTTTGCCGCCATCGCGAGTGCGGTAGACGTAGGGGTTCGTATCGCGGAAGACCTCGACAACGGCGTAAGCCGTGCTTACATCGAAGTGGGAAGCTTCCACGATCACGATTGGGCTGAATCCCGTAAGCCCCTGTGGCGAAGCGTTCTGCCAGGTCAAACCGCCATCCTGCGTGCGTTGTATCAAGCCAGTGCTCGTGCCCGCCCAGATCACGCTGGCCTGCAGAGGAGACGGCGCAATCGATGTAATGGCGCCGCCTATGCGGCCGCCCTGGAAATCCTTGTCCTCAGGATCCTCGCCGAATGCATCGCGCAGTCTGTTGTCCGAGCGGGCGTCCACATCGAAATCGAGGGGCTGGTGGCCTGCATTGGGAGTGTTACTTGCAGCCGAGGAGCCGGGCTTCACAGTGAGGTCGGGACTGATGATTTGCCAACTATCGCCACCGTTGACAGTCTTCATCACGTACTGCATCCCGAGATAAAGGGAGTGCGGATCTTCGGGCGAGAAAACGAGCGGGGCCATCTGGGAGGTCCGGTATTTGTCGCTGCGTACAAAGACGTGGGTGATCTGATTCGTGGACTTGTCGAAGCGGACGACGCTGCCATACCAACCGCCGGAATAGACGATGTTCGGGTTCAACGGATCGGGCGCGATGTAGCAGAATTCGAATCCCCCTGCGGAAAACCAGTCGCGGAAACTGATCTCACCATAGTCGCTGCGGTCAGGGACGGCAACGGAGCCGCTATCCTGCTGCGCGGCGTAGGCCACGAAGGGAAATTGATTGTTGGTGGAGACGTGGTACATCTGGCCGGAAGGTTGGTTGTACCAAGGGCTCCAGGTTCGTCCACCGTCAACGCTGATCGTGGCGCCCTGGTCGACGCCAAGAATCATGCGCTGGGCATTCTGCGGATCGATCCACAGCACATGGTAATCATCGCCGCCCGGAGCTCCTTTATAGGCGACGAAGGTCTCCCCGCCATCGGTGGAGCGGTAAGTGGTGGTCTGCATCACGTAGACGACGTCGGCGTTGCGAGGATCGGAGTAAACATGGCAGATGTAAAGATTGCCGGTGATGCGAGGATCCTTGGTGATCTTCCGCCACGATTCCCCGGCGTCGTCGGAGCGGAAAAGGCCTTCGTCCATGATGGCAAAGACGCGTCGGCCGTGGTCCCCCGGAGACACGGAGACGCCAATGCGGCCTCGTGCTTCCGTGGGCAGGCCGGATTCGGGGACTTGCTTCCAGGTGCTGCCTTCGTCGGTGGATTTGTAAATCCAGGCGTCTTGCTTCCGGAGATCCGCGGCATTGAAGCCACCTGTTCGAAAGTCGCGAGGACGCCAAATGCCGGCGTATAGCACGCGTGGGTTGCCCGGGTCAGCCACCATGTCGGAAACGCCCGCCATGTCGTCTTTGTAGAAAGCCTTGGTCCAGGTCTTGCCGCCGTCAGTGGTCTTGAACACGCCCTTCGCAGGATTGGGAGCTGCGGCGCCGAGGATGGGGTGGCCCAGCACGCCGACAACAATGATGTCCGGGTTGCGCGGATCAACCACAATCGAGCTGATGAATTTCGTATCCTTCAAGCCGATGTTGGTCCAAGTGGCGCCAGCGTCGGTGGATTTGTAGATGCCGTTGCCCGCGGTTTGCTCGCCCGTTCCCACGTAGACGATGTTGGGATTCGAAGGGGCCACAGCGATGAATCCCACGGAGGCGACGTGCGCTTCGTCAAAGATGGGTTTCCAGACTTCTCCGCCGTCGGTCGTCTTCCACACGCCGCCGCCCGGAAGGCCCATGTAATACGTGGTGGGATCGCCAGGAATCCCAGCGACCGCGGAAACGCGCCCGGCGCGGTACGGCCCGATCGAGCGCCACTCCATCGCGGAGTAGAGGCTGGGATCGACTTGCGCTGCGGCCTGCTGCGCGAATGCGGGCACGACGGCTGCTGCCGCGCCAATGAGAGTTAGTGCGAAAGCACCGGCAAGCCATTTTGCGCGTTCCATTCTCCGCTGGCCGCGGGTGCGAGAAAATTGCTGGCCAATACTGCGATCCATTGTGTGGCCCTCCAAAGCTGAAGAGTGTACCACTGCTTGCGTCAGGAGGATTAGATTCGGCTCTCCTAAAGTGAACCTCAGTGCAAGCCCGACCAATCGTCGGCGACGAGGATGGAGTTCGAGGGATTCGAGGGGTCGTACTTGACGCTGGCGGTTTGCCCGGCGGCGGCGCGGGTCAGGACCAGGCGCTCTTCCAGGCCAGTGATGTCCTGGGCCGTCTCATAGGTGACACCGGAAATTGAGTAGGTGTAGTGAATCAGCTTCTGCGCGCCGTTCGGAGCGCCTCCAGGTCGACGCTTGCCAAAAAGGCCGGTACTCCGGGATTCCTTGGGGTCTCGAGGATGCTCGGCGATCTCGAGCACTTGGCCTTCCACGATGCGCCCGACGCGGTTCAGATAGGCGCGGCGCTCGCGCTCCAACTCGCCCGAATCTTCCGGCTTACGCCACAACCAGAAAAAAATGCCCAGGATGGCGAGGACCGCAAGACCGGCCACCGCAAACAGACTGTGCCAATCGCTCAGAAGATCTTTCAACGCCCGCCTTTGCGCACACCGGCCGTCTCGGAGATTTCGCCGAGCGGTTTGCGCGCCTTCTCCCAATCCTTGAGGAACGCTTCCAGACTTGCGGTGTCGAGAAACAATTTCATCTTTTCACCATTGCCATTCGTTGCGCGCGACGAGCGGAGCGAACACTCAATCTTCCGGGCCGGCAACAGGGTTGCGCAGCGTTCCAATGCCGCTCACGCTCACCTCCACCACATCGCCCGCGGAAAGCGGCGCAATGCCCGAAGGCGTCCCCGTAGCGATCACGTCGCCCGGTTCTAGCGTCATCACCTGCGCGATCCAGCGGATTATAACATCAACGGGAAAGATCATTTCCGCCACGCGCCCGGACTGTTTCCTGATCCCGTTGACGTAGGTCTCTATCGTTGTATCTGCAGTTGGGGCTTCGGTCTCCAGCAGCGGGCCGAAGGGGCAGAACGTGTCGAAGCCCTTGGCGCGCGACCATTGTCCATCGCGCTTCTGGAGATCGCGCGCGGTCACGTCGTTCAGGCAAGTGTAACCAGCCAGGTACGGCCGGACGTCCTCGTTTGATCCCAGATGAAAGCACCGCCGGCCGATGACCACCGCCAACTCGCCTTCGAAATCCACGCGCTCCGAGATTCGCGGCAGAACGATGGGTTCCTCGGGCGCGATGACAGCCGAGGGCGGCTTCAGAAATATAAGCGGCTCTTTCGGAACTTCATTGTCGAGCTCCCTTGCATGGGCCAAGTAATTCCGCCCGACGCAGACGATCTTGCTGGGCGATGACGGCGGAAGGAATTTCACTTCGTCGAGCGGCCATTCGCGGCCCGTGCGCCGGGGCGAACCCTTCACCTCTCCTTCAATTTCGTGGACGACGCGATCCTCCACAATCCCGGTTCGCGCCGCGGGATGCATTTCGCGCGCAATCCGGCTAATGTCGCTGGATGCGAATTCGAACGGCTGGAAACGGCAAATCTTCATTGCGGGTGATGGGCGACGCCGTCTGCGCGCCGGCGCCGGGGCGCGATAGGATGTCGGCGTGCCTGGAGAACCATGGCCCCCACCCAGGAGCCGACGGCAAAGACGCCGTACACGATGGCGCCTTCGACAAAGGCCTCCAGCGGCGTTCGCCGCAAAACGTCAAACAGGTTGTGGAAGACCATCCCGGCGATGTCGTAGGCCACGACGAACAATGCCCACCCGATCATCGCCGAGGCAAACATCAGGAGCGGACGGCTGAGAAACCGGCAAATGGGTATCAGCATAAATATTACGAACAAGCTGTACGAGGCCATATTGCGCTCCAGCGCTACGCGCTCGAGGCCGGGAATGCGGTTGGCCGCCACCAGCGCGCCAAGCATGACGATCACCAGCAAGGCGCCGGTGTAGAGGCCCGTCCAAATAGCTGGGTGTCCCTGGCTCGGGCCAGCGTCGCTCAAGATTTCGGCAGGAGTGTCTTCTGTCATGGCGCCGACTAATTTTCCGCCGGCACGCCGCCGGAGACAGCCGTGCTGGCGGGGCTTTCGTTGCCAGCACGGTCAACCGCGGTGACAGTGTAGAAGTAACGGTGGCCGGGTACGGCATTCATATCGCGAAATGCGGGGGTAAGCAAGGGTTCCGCGTTCAATCGTGTCCCCGCAACACCTTCCTGCTCGCTTCGGTAGACGTTATAGCCGGCCACATCGGTTTCCGGGCTGATGGCCCACGAAAGGTCCAGAATTGCAGGTGTCTCACCCTCCCGAGGAACGAGCACCACGACCAGTCCCTGCGGTGCCGAGGGCGGAAACACGTCCTTCGGCGTCACCACGGCGAACGCGGAATCCGCCGATTCCAGCATTTCACCAGGGTATCGCACGACGCTTCGAACGGAATAAGTGTAAGTCTTTCCGAATTCGGCTTGCGCGTCGCGAAAACTAGAAGTCTCGCTTTCTCCAATTTTCACCAGCGGAGTTTCCGACGGCTCACTTCCGGTTTTCTCCGCTCCGGCGTTTGGATTCGCGGCGGCCGGACGCTGCTCGGCGCGATAAATCCGGTAGCTCGAAATCCGCGGTGGAACTCCCGTCACCATTGACTGCGGAGGCGCCCATCGAAGCACGACGCCCGACTGCGTGACTTCCGGTTTCACGTCGTCAATCGGGTCCGGCGCGGGATAGATCGGCAAATCCACAAAGTTGGATTCGGCGGACGATTTCCTCGAAGAAGTCCGCGTTCGTACCGTGTACTCCGCGATCCACCCGGTGTGGTGCGCGAAATCCTCCGCGCTCAACGTATCGACGTAGCGGATGGCGCCACGCGCGGCGTACTGGACAACATTCGCTGCGGGAATCGTCGCGCGCAGAACCGGGGCGGGCCAACTGGAGGGCGCACCGCCCGGCGCGCCGGCTGCTTGCGAAGGCGCGAAGGCGCGGTAGATTTCCACCTCCGGTGGTTCTTTCAAGGGACGCTTCTCGACGCTCTCTCTCGGCAGGTGGAACGTGAGGATCACGGAATTGCCCTGCTGCCCGGCGGCCAGGTCCGTGATGGCCGTCGGCACCGGAGCTTTCCGCTCCAGCGGTTCGCCTGGCGAAGCGCATCCGCCCGCGCCGAGCGCCGCCAGGAAGACCGCGCAAAGAAAATGAAAAGGGAGGTTCGCTCTCCGGATGGCGCCCGCAATTCGCATCCCGGCGGCCCAATTTCTCTTTTCCATTTTAAGTTTTCTACAGGATGTAGCGGCTGAGGTCCTGGTCTTTGACGATATTCGCGAGTTGTTTTTGCACGTAGGCGCCATCCACCTTCACGGTCTTCTTTTTCATCTCCGGCGCATCGAACGAGATTTCTTCCAGCACTTTTTCCAGGATGGTGTGCAGGCGGCGCGCGCCGATGTTCTCCGTGTGCTCGTTTACCGTGGCGGCAAACCGCGCGATCGTTGCGATGGAGTCCTCGCTGAACGACAACTTCAGTCCCTCGGTATCCAACAGCGCGACGTACTGCTTGATCAACGCGTTTTTCGGCTCGGTAAGAATGCGGACGAAATCACCCTCGGAAAGCGAACTTAGCTCCACTCGGATGGGGAAGCGGCCCTGCAGCTCCGGGATCAGGTCCGACGGCTTCGTCGTATGGAACGCGCCCGCGGCAATAAACAGGATATGATCGGTGCGCACCATGCCGTAGCGCGTGTTCACCGTCGTGCCTTCCACGATTGGCAGGATGTCCCGCTGCACTCCCTCCCGCGAGACGTCCGGTCCATGCCCGGCCTCGCGTCCGGCGATTTTGTCCACTTCGTCAATGAAGAGGATTCCCATCTGCTCCACCCGGTCCACCGCGATGCGCGTCACCTGGTCCATGTCTATCAGCCGGTTTTCCTCTTCTTGAATCAGGTAGTCGAACGCCTCGGCCACTGTC
Source organism: uncultured Acidobacteriota bacterium (assembly GCA_963788255.1). Classification (GTDB taxonomy): domain Bacteria; phylum Acidobacteriota; class Terriglobia; order Acidiferrales; family UBA7541; genus Palsa-295. Next base: position 49,007 of record CAWBGC010000018.1, on the reverse strand, counting down.
ATCTTCCGCTTCTTTTTCTGCTGGCCGAAAATGCCGGAGAGCATGTCCCCGACCTTGACGTCCATGTCTTCCACGCCCTGGTTTGTGATGATTTCAAACGCCGGCATGCTCCGCTCGCGGACTTCCACTTCCACCAGCCGCTGATCGAGTTTTCCCTCGCGGAGCTGCGCGCGCAGCTTCTCGCGCGTCCGCTGCGCTTGCTCGCGGCGCTGCGCTTCCGCAGCAGGGCTTGAATCGGCCGGCAGCGGCGACGCGGGCAGCAACAGGTCCAGCAGCCGCTCTTCTGCGGATTGCTCGGCGCGCTCGGCCACTTCATCGAGCTTTTCCTCGCGCACCATGTCAATCGCAGTTTCCACCAAGTCGCGCACCATCGACTCAACGTCCCGACCCACGTACCCCACTTCCGTGTACTTCGACGCTTCCACCTTCACGAACGGGCATCCGGCCAGCCGCGCCAGCCGCCGCGCGATCTCCGTCTTTCCGACCCCGGTCGGTCCGATCATCAGAATGTTCTTCGGGAGGATGTCTTCAGCGAGCTCAGGCTGCAGCTTTTGCCGCCGAACGCGGTTGCGCAGCGCGATGGCCACCGCTTTCTTCGCAGCGTTCTGTCCGACGATGTATTTGTCGAGCTCCAGGACAATTTCCCTGGGCGTGAGCTCGTCAAACGACGGAAGTGGTTCGGGCTCCGCAGCCTGCGAATCTCCCGTCAAGTAGATCACCATGTCTTTCTCCGGCTTATCCGTCTTCCCGCTCACAATTCTTCGATGCTGAAATTGGCGTTCGTGAAGATGCAAATCTCGCTGGCGATGCGCATGGCCTCCTGCGCAATCTCCTTGGCCCCGAGTTTTGTATTCTTGGCCAGCGCGCGCGCCGCTGCCAGCGCGTAGGCGCCTCCGGAACCGATGGCCGTGATGCCGTCGTCCGGCTCGATTACGTCCCCATTACCGGAAAGCAGGAATGTGTTCTTCGCATCCGCCACCACCAACAGCGCGTCCAGGTGGCGCAGTGAGCGGTCCGTGCGCCAGTCCTTCGCCAGCTCCACCGCCGCGCGCGGCAGGTTTCCGTGGAATTCCTGCAGCTTCGATTCAAACCGCGCGAAAAGCGATAGCGCGTCGGCCGTGCTGCCCGCGAATCCCGCCAGGATTTTGTCGTTGAACAGCCGTCGCGTCTTTTTCGCGCTGTGCTTGATCACGCCTTCGCCGAGCGTCACCTGCCCGTCGGCTGCCAGCACCACTTTGCTGTCCCTGCGCACGCACAGGACCGTAGTGCCGTGTATCCGTTGTCTTTTCCGCTCGCTTCGCATCTGATCATTATACTCCGCGCAGCGCGCAATCGGCCACCGCGACGCGGAATCATCGAAAAATTCCCTTTCACTCGCTCGTCCCATGTCAGGCCAAGCCTTCCCGCAGCGCGTCGTAGAACAAATCCAGCTCCGTCGGCTGCGTGAAAATGTGCGTCGAGACGCGGAAATGGTCCGGGCTACCCACAATACGGATGTTGCGCACCGTGCATCCGTCGACCACCTTCTTCAAATCGCCGCTCGACTTCTCCTTAATCAGTTCGAAGCTCACCATCCCGCCGTAAAACGCGTCGCCGCTCGCGTTCACAATTCGAAGTTGCGGATACTGCGATACGCGGTCGCGCACCTGTTTCGCCAGCTCGTGGATGCGCGCGAACACGGCGTCCGGGCCAAGCTGCTGATGGAACTCGAGCGCCGCCTTCAGTCCCACCATCACGGACAAATTCGACGTACCGAACCACGACAAGCGATAGGCCTTCAGATCGTAGTTGTTCCAGTTTGCCGTGGCGATGTTGACCCACAAATCCTTCAGCCGGTCCTCGCGGACGTACAACGTTCCGGTTCCCTTTGGCGCCATCAGCCACTTATGCGGGCTCGAGCCATAGAAATCGCATCCGATATCGTGGAGATCGAGCGGGATCTGTCCGATGGCGTGTGCGCCGTCCACGTAGCTCAAGATTCCGCGCGAGCGCGCCAGCGCGCAGATTTCCTTTGCCGGCAGGATTACTCCGGTCGTCGTCGTGATGTGGCTGAAAAAGATGATGCGCGTCTTCGGCGTGAGCGCCTTTTCGAATCGCTCGACGATCTCCGCTGCCGTTGCCGGCGGCCTCGGGATCTCCACTATATTCAGCTTCACTCCGAACCGTGCCACTTTTTGGTCCCACGGACAGCGTCCGCCGGGATGCTCCTGGTCGGTCAGCAGGGCTTCCTCACCGGACTTCAGATCGAGCCCGTTCACCACCATGTTATTGGCCTCGGTCGCGTTGCGGACCAACGCCAGCTCGTCCGTCTTGCAGTGCAGGTAGCCGGCCAGCGCTTCGCGCACCTCGTGCAGCCGCGTATTTTCTTCGTAGCCGAACCAGGGGTACGCCGGCTCGCGAAATTCCTCTGCCGACAAGACGTGGTCGATCATCGCCCGCAGCACGGGCAGCGGCGAACATCCCACCGAGCCGCAGTTCAAGTTCACGTGATCCGACGCCAGCAGCCATTGCCGGCGCAATTTCGCCCAATAGCGCGCCGGATCCGAAGCAAGCAGATCGTGCGGCGGCAGTGGCTCGGACCGGTCAGAAAGCATCTGTTCGGCGCGAGCGACGGGAATCCCAAACAGCGTGGCCGCAACGGCCGCGCGTCGTATGAATTCGCGGCGATGAATCATGACAAGCCTCCTAGACAAAGAAACGCGCCGAGTCTACCAGAAACGCATGCAGAGAGAGGGATTTGGTGCGGCGTTAGGGGAACACGGGAAAGAATTAGAGAACTCGGGGGCGGGTAAGCGGTCCAGGTCAGTCTTTATCTTTCTTCGGCTTTGATTTCTTCCCGACCTTTGCCCAGCGTTCCTCGAGCGACTCCTTGGTGAAAAACGAATCGGCAAGATTGGTGTTGTACTCGCACTTGTCGAAGAACACCTGGTACACCTTCAGCCCGTTGCGGTCGCGGGAGATCTGAAAGGGGGTCTCGATGCCGTCGATCGGATGGTAGAGCGAGTAATACTCGATCTCTTCGGTCTTCATCTGCGTCGTGGGATCGCGCATCTCGACCACTTTCTGCAGCGGCAGGTGCGTGGTGCGCGAGATGGCAATCCGGATCGTCCGGTTTTCGCTGTCCACCATTTCGACCCAATCCACTTGCAGGCGGTCCACCGTGTCCGGTCCGCCGTAGCGGAAAACCATCCCCGGCTCATTAATTCGGTGGCGCAAAACGTTGTCCAGGTCGGTCTTCTGGCCCGCTGTTTGCTCCGCCACGTCGGTGGCCGGAGCCTCGGAGACGCCGCCCCGGTCCAGCGTCCATCCCTTGTCGCCGTTATAGACGGTAATGATGTTGCCTTTCTTGGCGTTCTCAAAGCGGTCCTTGTCGGGAGGAATTTCGTAATCGATGAACTTCACGAAGCCGTTCAGTTCACCGGAATGGCCGAAATTGCTGAATTCTCCGGTGCAGGTGACGTCATGCAGCTTGAGGTACGCCGCGCCGCCGAGCGCCCCAATCGCCTGTTGAAGTAGTTGCTTCGCCTTTTCGGCGCTCTGTTCCGGCATCAAGACGCCGCTATCCTGGTCTTGGGCCGCCGCGCGCGGCGCGCCCACTAGGCACGTGCAGCACACCAGGCCTGCCCCCAGCAATAGGCGTGGGATTATCCGCACAGGACCGATCCTCCGTTTACATTGATTACTTCTCCGGTGATGAAGGTTGCCAGGTCGGATGCAGCAAACAGGATCGGGCCGGCCACTTCTTCCGCCGTCGCCACGCGCTTCAGCGGGATGGGAACCAGCGCGCCCTTCAGTCCCTTCTTCGTCCTCAGCACCGACGCCGACATATCCGTATCCACCCAGCCGGGCGCCACGCAATTCACCAGGATGTCGTGCTTGCCCAGCTCCGTCGAGAGCCCTTTCACCAGGCTGATGACGCCGCCTTTGGAGGCTCCGTAGTGCGTGTGATACGCCTCGCCTCGCTGCCCGGCAGTCGAGCTGACGGCCACGATCCGGCCGGAGCGCTGGGCGATCATATGCGGCACGGTGTAATGGATCACCGCATACACGCTCTTCAGATTTACGCGCATCATATCGTCCCACTCCCGCTCGGTCAGGTTCTCGATGGGCGCGTCTTTCTCGTTCCAGACCCCGGCGTTGGCCACCAGGATATCCAGCCGTCCCAGCCGCTCGCGCGTGAATTCCACCAGTTTCTTTGCGTCCGCCATTTTCCCTAGATCCGCTTTCAGCGATTCGATGCGCGTCCCGTGTTTCCGCGCCTCTTGCTCCACTTGGGCGGCTGCCTCGCGGCTGCGGTTATAGCTGAACACCACGTCCGCCCCTGCCTGCGCGAATAGCTTCACGGTTGCGGCGCCGATGCCGCGCGATCCGCCCGTGATCAATGCCGCCTTGCCCGCCAGCGAAATCATGTGTCCCTCACAATTGTCAGAGCTAAGAGTCTAGGGTTGAAAATCCAGAATTCAAAGCGAAAAGCGGGAAGCACTCCGGGAAGCGAATCCACGGCCGCGCTCGATGCCGGTAACCCCTACGCTCGGATTGGCTCGCGGCGCGCCGCCGCGATCAGATTCCGGAAGAGCGCCTGGGCAACCGAATCCTTCTCCACCATGCGCTCGGGATGCCATTGCACGCCCATCACCCAGTTCGAATCCCCCGTCCATTCCACCGCTTCGATCACGCCGTCGGGGGCGCGCGCTACGATCCGCAAATTGCGTCCCGGATCGAGAATCGCCTGGTGATGCGAGCTGTTCACTTGCACTTCGGTGGTTCCTGCCAATTTGGCCAGCCGGGAATCCGCTTCGATATCGATTGCGTGGCTGAACTCTTTGGACTGCTGCTCGCTTTCCGCGTGCGGAATGCTGGTCCGCACTTCGCTCGAGGGATCCTTAGCCGAAATATGCTGGATCAGCGAGCCGCCCAGATAAACGTTCAGCGATTGGATGCCATAGCAAATCGCCAGGACGGGAATGCGCTCGGAAAATGCGAAATCCAGCAGCGCAAAATCAGTCACCTCCCGGCGAGGGTCCGAAAAGCTGCACTTGGGATGAGGTTTGCTCTGATACAGTGCGGGATGCACATCGGCGGGACTGCCCGGCAGGATAATGGCGTCCAGTTCCCGGAACTTAGCCGCCATTTGCTGGGGCGTCATCTGCAGGGAGATTTCGACAGCCTCACCGCCCGCACTCCGGACTGCGGCAACGTAGTTATCGAACTTCTCCCGCTGACCCGCAACCTCTTCTTTTTGTGTACGATACGGGATGCCGACGCGGAGCTTGGCGCTTTGCTCAGGGCTCATACCGGCAATATCCTACCATCGCCGGAGAGCCCCAGCAACACGCGCGATTCGACACCAATTTAGCGTGTCGGAGCAGAGTGAGCTGTTCTTAGCTGCGAAATTCAGCAGATGCCCGCGGATAATCCGACCATCCGTGTGGGGGCGGTCTGTCGCGTCGAGGGCGTGGCAGGCTTCCGCGGCGGATGGGTCTTCAGCCATACGGCGTAGTTGTGCCGCATCTGCTCGATGTGGTGAGGAATGTGGCGTTCCTGAAGCTCAACCCAGTGTTCCAGGTTGATTTTCCCGTCCCGGGGATGGTCCACCGTGTGCGACCACACCGGGTCCGGAAGCGAAATGAGCAATTGATAGGTCATCTTTCGCAGACGACGAATGATCTCCAGCGCCTCGCGCGTGCTCTGGTGGAAGTAGCCGAGCGATCCCGCCCAGCGCGCCGCATCGAATCTCGAGACGGGGCTTCCCGGCTCGGCAATGAACCGGCGGCAGCGCACGTAGGCGCTCGCTTCGCTGTCGGCCAGGTGCAGGATGATTTCGTGGATGCTCCAACGGTCCGCTGCCGGCTTGTACAGCCACATTTTCTTCGGGAATTGGCGAAGCGCAGCAGAGAGCAACGCGGGCGCACGGCCGAACGATTCTAGAATCTGTCGTCTTTCCTCACGCGGCATGGAATCCTCCTGCTTTAGAAACATTAGACGCAGAATTTCGAAATTCGCTGCCAACGCCCAATAGAATAAACGTAAATAATTTATCTTTTGTTTCACTATATCTGTAAATACTTGAGGGACTTGAGGGCTTGTCCGAAAACGAGAATTGCTGTCCGAACTCGATACAAAAACGCAGCCCGCTTGTTGCAAAATCGGGCATTATTTCGACGAAAAATGTCTCTCTCGGCACACCTCCCAGCTTCCGATAATGAAGTATCCGAATTGTAAGAGAAATCTACAACGCGCGAGATCTGCGATAGGAAACGGGAACGCCCGCGGGTGATTTTCCGGGCGCGGTTCGCTCGCGCCAGTAGCGGCGGAGGTCGCCCACAAGGTAGAGAGAACCTGTGGCGAACACGGCGTCTTCGGGCGAGGCCAGCGAAAGAGCGTGTTCAAGAGCTTCCGCGGGATCGCGAACCACGGAAACATGCGAGCCAAAATGGCCTGTCATTTCCGCAAGCAGCGAAGCGGAAACGGCGCGGGGTTGCCGGGGTTCCGTGAGGATAACAGTGGCGGCGCGAGGAAATAGCTGGCCTGCAATTTCGTCCACCGCCTTGTCGCGCATCGCGCCGTAAACCAGGAGAATGCGGCGGCCGCGAAAATTCTCCTCCCAGAACCGCGCGAGTTCGCGCGCGCCCGCCGGATTATGCGCGCCATCCAGGTAGACGGCGGGGCGTTGGCCGAGACGTTCGAGCCGGCACGGCCACTGGACGGTGGCGATCCCGCGGGCAATGGCGTCGTCGTCCACGCGGAAGCCGCGCCGGGCCAGAAGCTGCGCGGCGGTCGCTGCGGCCAGCGCGTTGCGAATTTGGAAGCGTCCCGGAAGCGACGGCGCCAGAGCCAGGTTCCGGCTTGTGTACGCCGCGGACACGACGGCGCTGTACAGGCCGTCCGATGCCTGCACGTCCTCGACGCGCCAGGCATCGTCCACCTCGAAAAGCCGCGCGCCCACATCGGCGCAGCGCCGCGCGATCACCGCGCGCGCTTCCGGGCGCTCGACCGAACTCACCACCCACAAGCCGGGCTTGATGATGCCCGCCTTTTCTCCGGCGATCTCTTCGATCGAATAGCCGAGAAAGTTCTCATGGTCGAAATCGATGGGAGTAATGACGGCCACTTCCGGCTCCACGATGTTGGTTGCATCCAGCCGCCCGCCGAGGCCCACTTCGTAGATGGCGAAATCCACGCCGTGCGCAGCCGTGGCGTCGAAGCCCATCGCTGTGACGCATTCAAAGAACGTGGGATGCGCGGCGAGCTTCCCGGAAGCCATCAGCGATTCGATGGAGGATTGCACGCGGGTCCAGGTAGCGGCGAATTCCTCGTCGGAGATGCTTTCGCCATCGAAGCGGATGCGCTCGTTGATGCGTTCCAGGTGCGGCGAAGTGTATAGGCCGGTGCGCAGGCCGGCGGCGCGCAAGATGGATTCGAGCATCGCGGCCGTCGAGCCTTTGCCGTTGGTGCCGGCGATGTGGGCGCACGGGACGGAGCGCTGCGGATTGCCAAGACCGGCCGAAAGTGCCGTGATGTTGTCGAGCCCGAATTTCTGAACGCGCGCGCCGGCGGCGCCGCTCAAGGCAGCCTGCCGCGGGGCGCCGAGCTCGCGGCCCAGCGCCAACAGCGCGCGTACGGATTCTTCGTAGTTCATGCGGAATCGAGAAAGAAGCTGAGGGCCTGCGCGACGTAGGATATCAAATCCTTGCGGGAGACCACGGCGTCAAGGAAGCCGTGTTCGAGGAGAAACTCGGCGGTCTGGAATCCTTCGGGGAGCTTTTGGCGAATGGTCTGCTCGATCACGCGCGGACCGGCAAAGCCAATCAGCGCGCCGGGCTCGGAAATATTCAAATCGCCGAGCATCGCGTAACTCGCGGTCACGCCGCCGGTGGTTGGGTCCGTAAGGATGGAAATGAACGGGACGCGCGCCTCGTCGAGGCGCGCCAGCGTGGCGGAAACCTTGGCGAGTTGCATCAGGCTGATGGCGCCCTCCATCATGCGGGCGCCGCCAGAGCAGGAGACGATAATCAAAGGCAGCTTTTGCGCGACCGAGCGTTCGATGGCGCGTGCGACTTTTTCCCCCACCACCGCACCCATCGAGCCGCCGATGAAATTGAATTCCATCGAGCAGCAGATCACCGCGCGGCCTTGCAGGCGGCCTTCAGCAGTAAGGATGGCATCCATCATGCCCAGCTTGTGCTGCGCTTCGCGGAGACGCTGCGCGTAGGGTTTCGTGTCGGAAAACTGGAGCGGGTCGCTGGAAGCGAGATCCGCGTCGTGCTCGGTCCAGGCTTCGTCGTCGAGCAGCAGCTCGAGGCGCCGGCGGGCGCCCAATCGGAAATGGTGTTCGCACTTGGGGCAAACTTCCCAGTTGGACTCGAGATCCTTCTTCCAGATGATGGCGCGGCATGCATTGCACTTGGTCCACAGGCCTTCGGTACGGACGCGGCGCTCGTCAACGGGCGTCGGATTCTCGATCGGTTTTTTCTCTCTCTTGAACCAAGCCATAGAAGACCAAGTTAAAAGTTCATAGTTGAAAGTCGAAAGCGAAAACAGAAAGCCTAATAGTCGATTCCCCGCTGCGCGAGGATGCCTTTCGTGTACGGATGCTTGACCTCGCGCATTTCAGTGACGAGGTCGGCAGCCTCGACGAGCCGCGGATGCGCGTTGCGGCCTGTGCAAATCACGTGGACGCGCTCGGGGCGCTTGCCGAGCGAATCCACGACGAGTTCCGCGTCGAGCATCTTGTAGCTGATGACGTAGTTGATTTCGTCGAGCACCACCAGATCGTATCGCTCGCTGTAAATCTGTTCGCGGCCAAATTCCCAGGCTTGCTCGCAAAGCCGGACGTCCTCCGGGTCCGTCTCCGCGCCGCCGACCTTTACGAAGCCGCGCCCCATGGGACGGATTTCGAATTTGTCGTCGCCGAGCATCTTGGCCGCATCGAGTTCCCCATAGTGCCACGAGCCCTTGATGAATTGCACCATCAGGACGCGCAAGCCCTGTCCGACGGCGCGGAACGCTGTGCCCAGGGCGCAGGTGGTCTTGCCTTTGCCCGGGCCGGTGTAAACGATGAGAAGCCCTTTTCCTTCCGGCATGCGCGCGCCCCGCGAACAGATTCACAATAGTGGATGCAGGGAGAGGAAACGTCAAGCGGGAGCGGGCCAAATGAATGAGTCTTGGTGAAAAAGGCGAGAGCGGACATATGCCGAAATCCGGCTCACCCATCCGGAATGAGGAACGCGTTTGGGACACTGCCTTGCCCAACTTCGCAGGATCCGCGCGATAAACGGGGTTGTTGGAAGCGAAAAATGAGGTTCTGGGCGAATGCCCGTTAACTCACAAGTATTCTGCAGAGCGTTTCTGCGCCGGGAACAAGTCGGCTGGACTGTGGCGCGTCCCGAGAAACTTCCATGGACAGAAAAGTGCAGCTCCTTCGCGATACGAACGTTCGGCCCGCCGGAGGCCGCGCTGCCCCCCGCGTACTTACTCGTAGCGCAGGGCTACCATGGGGTCCAGACGCATTGCGCGGCGGGCAGGCGCGTAGCAGGCCCACAGGCCAATTCCGGCGAGCAAGAGCGTTGCCGTCACAAACGTGAGGGCATCGGTGGGGCTCACTCCTACGAGAAGCGTGGCCATCGAGCGCGTCAGGAGCCACGCAAGCAGCACGCCGGAGAGCACGCCTCCCATCACCAGGACCAATCCCTGGCGCAAAACCAGCCACAGGATGTGGCGCCTTTCCGCGCCCAGCGCCATACGAATTCCGATTTCGTGTGTTCGCTGGCTGGCGGCGAAGGAAACCACACCGTACACGCCGACCACCGCCAGCGTAAGTCCCAGAATCCCGAGGGACGCAGCCAGGACCGCGCCCACCTTGAAGATAAAAAACCCATTTCCTCCCGAGAGAGACTCCCTCATGGTGCGAACGTCTGAAATCGGCATGGTGGGATCCAGGGCGCGGACTTCGCTCTGCACCTGCGTGATCAGGGTCTCCGGCGGCACTGAGGAGCGAACCTGCAGAGTTCTGTAGGACGTGAAATTCTGCGCCTCGGGAACGTAGAAATAAGATTCCTTGTCCCATCCGATGAACACATACTTCCCATTCCCCGTCAGCCCCACGATTTCGACGAAAGGTCCCGTGGCGCTCTTCAGACTGAATCGCTTCCCGATGGGGTCTTCGTTGGGCCAAAACTGTTGCGCCATGGACTGATTCACGATGGCGACGAGCGGAGCCTTTTCATCGTCACTCTCTTGGAAAGCACGACCACGCAGGAGCGGAACGCGCATCGTATCGAAATAGGACGGATCGACGTGGTTGTACACGATCACGGGAGGCTGCTGGCCGGGAGCGAGCGTACCCCCTTCGATGTAAATCGAGCCCCCGTCATTCACCGTCCCCATCGGCACACTGAAGGCCGACGTGGTTGATTGGACTCCGGGCAGCGCGCGGACCCTGGCTTCGAGGTCCCGATAAAAACTCTTTGCCCGGGCATCGTCGTATCCCACTTCTTTCGGGTCCAGGGTCACATTCAGCACATGGTCGGGGTCGAATCCGAGATACGCGCGTTGCGCGCGCATCAAGCTGCGAACGAATAGTCCGGCGACAATCAATAGCACCAGCGAGCCGCATACCTGCGCCACAACCAAAACGTTGCGGACGCGGTGACGGCCCACTCCGCCCGTGTCGCTCCTGCCGCCTCCATGCAGCACGCCGCTCACGTTTGCGCCACCCGCGCGCAACGCCGGCCACACGCCCACCATCGTACCGGCCAAGAGAGCTGCCACCAGAGCGTATGCAAACACGCGCCAATCAAAAGTGAAATCCAGTTGAACGGGAAGTTTTGAATCCGGGAGAAGCGAGGCGACCGCCCCGCTGGCCCACTGCCCCAGGAGGAGTCCGCCGACGGCGCCGAATAGCGCGAGCAGGATGCTCTCCGTCAGGAGTTGACGGATCAGGCGTGCGCGGCTTGCTCCGAGTGCCGCACGAATCGCCATCTCGCGTTGGCGGATCGTGGCGCGCACCAGCAGAATATTCGCGACGTTCATGCACGCCAGCAGGAGAACCAGCGCTGCCAGCACCAAGAATAAGGCGGCGATAAAGGGAACAATATTGATGGTATACGGTTGCGGCCGCGCCAATCTCTCCGGAATCACGCCAACCGTGACACCCTTGTCCGTCGCAGGATATTGTTCCGCCAGGCGCTGCGCCACCAGATTCACCGAACTTTGCGCTTGCCGGAGGCTGACGCCGGGTTTCAGCCTTCCCATCACGACCAAGCCGCGGGCCATGCGGTCGGTCCAGAACTTGGCCGCATCTTCCGCCGGCATCATGTTGAGCGGGAGATAGCCGTCAAAATCCAGGGCGAAATTTGTGCCATGAAATCCCTTGGGCGCCACGCCGATGATTGTGGCTTCCTGGCCATCGATCAATGCCTGCTTCCCGACGATGGAGGGATCGCCGCCAAACTTTTTTTGCCAGAAGGAATAACCCAGCACAATGTAAGGGTCCTTGCCGCCTGCCTCGCCCTCCGACGGAAGGAAAAGGCGCCCCAGCGCGGGCTGCAACCCTAAGGTTGAAAAATAATTTCCGGTTACACGGCTGTAGACAAATTGGTTCGCTGTGCCGCTGAAGCTGAGCCCGCCGATATCGACCTGGTAGGCAAAGATGTCGGAAAATGCGTCCGCTTGCTTGCGGAAATCAGTGAGCTGGGGGTAGGAAAGCGTGAAAATCCCGAGGGTGTCGCCCTGCAGCTTCCCGGCGAGCACCATGATTTGTTCTGGCGATTTCACCGGCAAGGGACGCAGCAAAAACCCATTGACGATCCCGAAGATCGCCGTGTTGGCCCCGATGCCGAGCGCCAGGGTGAGGACCACAATCAGAGTCAGCGTGGGCGACTTCGCGAGCATCCTGATGGCGTAACGTGTGTCCTGCCAGAGCGTGGCCATGAAGGTTTCCCCCTTCGGTCGGTGATAGACAAGCACGTCTCTACCCCTAAGCCGACGTTAGCTATCTATATGTTAAATGGCAACTTACGACGGCCGGGGCTGCGTTACCAGCGCGTCCGGTGAGCGAAAGCGAGACGCAGTGTCACGGAATCGAACACCTGAATTGTAGGCTGTTTCGCCACACTTGCCATGAAGCGCGCTTCTCCGAGAAGTGCCGTTCGCGGCCTGCGGGTTCTGGGCGAATCGTCGCAGGTTCGGGAGCTTGCTTCGGAAAGGGGAGGATGCGTCAGACGCGGTTCATGAAGCCGCGGCACTTGGGAGAACCGCACTTGCACGGGAACTTACGGGCCTTGGGCGAAAAGCGATAGTCGACGGTGAGCTCTTCGCCGGGACGAATCCGGCGGCGGCTGAAGTAAAGAATATGGCCGTAGATTTTTCGCGTGGCGAGATTGGGATCGCAACAGTGATTGATCAGCTCGGCGCCGCTGCCACCGACGGCCCCATCCACACACCAATAGCGGTTGAGGTGGAAGACGCAGATTCGCTTGGGTCCGCGGGAGCTCCAGATTTTCCGGCTGCGCGCAAGGGCTTCCTTCCGGCTGATCCGCTCGCCGGTGTACTCGATGACTTTGCGGCCCGACGGTACACGCTCGACCGCGAAGACGCCTGTACCCTGAATGCGAGAGGCGCCGGTGCGCATGCGGAAGCAGGCGAAGCGCGGGTCGATCGCGGGCGACTTTTTCTTTGAGGCGAACATGGTTGAAAGATGGTGCACGGCCGGTCAAGGGGCGAGGCGGATGGCGATGGCGGTCATGTCGTCGAGGCAGCCGTGGCGGCTGGCGGCGTCGAGGATGGCGCGTGGGACTTCCGAAAAAAGGTGACTGGGGGCGGTCGAGACAGCCTGGATCAGGCGATCGGGACTCAAATGTGCCCAGGCGCCATCGGAGAGGAGCAGGAGCGTTTCGCCGGGTTTCAAGGGGTGGCGGATGGGGAATGCGACGGCCTTGCACGTGCCGAGTTGTTGCTTGCCGGCGCCTTCGGTGAGGAGACGGCACTCGCCCGCGCGATCGACCAAATACGCGCGAGAATCGCCGACGCAGGCGCCGACGGCGAGGCCGTCCAGAAGGACGACGCCGAGAAACGTGGAAGGAGGGCCTTTGAGGAGAGCGGCGTCGAAGGATTGAATCCAAGCGGCCCAAGTGGCGTCTTCGGCGAGCATACGCGAGGTGGTTTCGCGGCAAAGCCTCTGAAACATCTGCAGGATTTTTTTGGCAACACGCTGGGCGTTGCCACCGCCATCGCACAAGACGGCAAAGGGAGGATCGTCGTGGCTGAGAAGGAAAGCGTCCTCGTTATCGCGATCGGAGCGGCCCTGTTGCGGCCGGGTGGCCGCGAAACATTCGACTCGCATGCGGTTCCTAAGCGATGGCGAAATTTCCCGGGGGGTCGACCGGAAGACTATCGCAGGAGGGGGAGCAAGACAAGGCATTGTGCGGAGACTTCGGAAAGCAGAGACGGACGGGACAGGAGAGAACGCGGAATCATGAGAGCTGCAAATTCCTGCGGACAGTTTCCGCGATGGCGGCGACGCGCTGGCGGGCAGCAGGAGACATTTCGTGGGCAAGGCCGCTCTCGCGCAAAACGAGCCAGATGCCGGGGCGGTGCACGTTGGCGTCACGGCAGATGGCGCCGGTGAGCTGGGCGATCTCGAGCGAGCCGCCGGAAAGCTCGCGGTCGAGGATCGAGCGGACTTCGTCGAGGAGATCCTTGAAGCCTTGCGAGGCGAGGATGGGGTCCACGTCGCGCGGGATGCGGGCTTCGACTTCCTCGAGATCGTAATCGGGGAGCGGGCGCGTAATCATCAGCTCGATGGACGCGGTGGGCGCGCCGGGATCGTGCGCAATCTTGATAGACATGGCATTCGTAAGGGTACAGAAGGGCAGCTATTTTGGGTAGGGGTGGCCGGCGAGAATGGCGAAGGCGCGGTAAATCTGTTCGGCGAGGACGACGCGGGCGAATTCGTGGGGCATGGTGAGAGTGGAGAGCGAAATTTTCTGGCTGGCAGCAGCGCGAAGATGTTCAGGAAAACCCTTGTCATCGCCGCAGAGGAAAACCAATTCGCGGGCGCCGCGGTCGCGGAGATCGCCGAGCCAATGGGCGAATTGCGCGGAGGTGAATTGTATTCCGCCGGCGTCGAGGAGGACGACGGTCGAGGCGGGGTCGAGCTTGAGTTTGCGGAATCCAGCGGCGGAGGAGTCGCGGAGCTCGTGGACGGTGATGGGCGCGTACTTCTGGATGCGGCGGACGTAGTCATCGAGCAGCGCGCGGAATTCCTCGCGGCGGGTTTTGCCGAGCAGGATGAGGCGGATCTTCATTCGGATTTTCCAATGCTATGGGGCTGCGCGCAGCGCGTGCATCAAAGCAGGCCGAACTTTTTGCGCTTTTCGAGGAGCGTCTTGCGGCTGATGCCGAGAATTTGCGCCGCCTGTCCAATTTTGTAATGCGTGGCTTCGAGAGTCACGCGGATCGCATCGCGTTCGAGATCGGCGAGCGAGCGCAGCGAGCCCAGGGGACCGCGCGGCTCACCGGCGGCGCGAAGAATTTCAGGAAAGTCGCGCGGCGCGAGCAGCGGCTGATTGGCGAAGACAAGCGCGTGCTCGATGGCATTTTTCAGCTCGCGCGCGTTTCCAGGCCACGAATAGGTTTCGAGCAACTGCAGCGCGGCGGGGTCCAACACTGCGTCGGGCCGTCCATGGACCGGGCCAAGGCGGGCGAGGAAATGTTGCGCGAGGAGCGGGATATCGCCGCGACGCTCACGCAAGGGCGGGACGGCGATGGCGAGGACGTTGAGGCGAAAGTAAAGGTCCTCGCGGAAGCGGCCGGTGGCGACGGCCTTGGTGAGGTCTGTATTGGTGAGCGCCATCAGGCGCGCGTCCATCCTGAGGGTTTCGGTGCCGCCCAGGCGCTCGAAGGTGCGCTCTTCGAGGACGCGAAGAAGTTTCGACTGCATGCCGGGGGCCAGCGAAGCGACTTCGTCGAGGACGATGGTGCCGCCCTGGGCCATTTCCAGGCGGCCGGGCTTGCGGTCGACGGCGCCGGTGAAAGCGCCACGCTCGTGCCCGAAGAGCTCGGATTCGACCAGCTCGGCAGGCAAGCTGGAGCAATCAATTTTCAAGAAGGGAGCGTCGCGGCGGGTGCCGCGTTGATGGATCCAGCGCGCGAGCTGATCCTTGCCGGTGCCGCTTTCGCCAGTGATGAGGAGCGTGGTGGCTGTGGCGGCGAGTTTTTCCGCAACTTCCAAGACGCGGAGCGAAACCGGATCGTCTGCCACCCAAACGAGATTCGTTTCGCTCATTGCTGGGCCGCGCCGGTTCCCGATTCGCCGCGCGATTCGGCGGGCCTGCCCGGGGCAGGAAAATTGATGCGCTCGGCGGCGCGCCAGAGGCGCTCGAGATCGTAGTATTCGCGGGCGCGTTCGCTGAAAATGTGCACGACGAAATCGCCGTAATCCAGCAGGACCCATTCCGCACCGGGCTTCCCTTCGCGATGAGCGGTGCGAATGCCCTGGCGGCGGAGGCGCTCCTCGATGGCCTCGGCGATGGCCTGAATTTGCGGCTGGCTTTGGCCGGAACAGAGAAGGAAATATTCGGCGAAGGCGCGAAGGCCGGAGAGCTTCAGCACCGTGACGTCCACGGCCTGCTTGTCCTGGGCCGCTTCCACGGCCATGAGGACTTCGGAGCGAAGAGAAGTGATGGTCACCGGTACAGAGCCTGCCCAAGAATGTATTCCTCCACAGGCGCGGGCACAAGACCGTGGATGGATTGGTGTTTCTGGAGGCGATGGCGGACCTCGGTGGAAGAAACGTGGCTGGAGACGGTGGTGAGCAAGTGGACTACCGACTTGCGCAAGATGATTCTCTGCGGGTCATCGTTCACCGGAGCTGGGGCGCGGCCGAGCTTTTCGGGCGGAATGACGAGGCGAAGAGCTTCCAAACGAAATCCAGGGCGGCTGGCGATGATGAAATCGCAGGAATCGAGCAAGGCTTCGTAATGCCGCCACGTGGGGATCTCGAGAAACTGGTCGGCGCCAAGGATGAAATACAGGCGATCATCGGGATGTTCGCGGCGGAAGCGGCGGACGGTGTCAATGGTGAAAAACGGATGGGCGGATGCGCCGTCCAGAGGGGCTTCGGCGAGCGAGGGGAGGAAACCGAGGTGTCCCGCGCAGGCAAGAGAAACCATCGCGTAACGATGAATGAAAGGCGTGAGAGCGGGCTTGGATTTGTGCGGCGGGCGGGAAGAGGTGACGAAATGGATCGCGTCGAGATGGAAGCGGCGCTGGGCCGCTTGCGCCACGGCGATGTGTCCGGCGTGAACGGGGTCGAACGTACCGCCAAAAACGGCCACAGCGCGGCGGTGCGCTGCCGGGTGCGATTTTTGCGCGGAGTGAGAGGTCAACGCTCCTCCCGAGGGGGTGCGGCGGCGTGAATGCCGGAATCAGGCGGCGGATTGGGCGGTTCGACGTCTAGCGAGGCAGCGGGGATGGCGGGCTTGGGGATGCGGTCGAGCGCGTCGGCCATCGCGCGCACCAGCGGAGTGATGCCCTCTCCCGTGGCGGAAGAGATGGCGTGGAATTCGAGGCCGCGGCGGGCAGCGAAAGCGCGGAGCTCTTCGAGATGAGAGGGATCGGTGGTGGCGTCGAGCTTCGTAGCAACGACGATCATGGGCTTTTCGGCAAGCGCGGGGCTGAAGGAGGCAAGCTCGCGCACGATGATCTCGAAGTCGTGGACGGGGTCGCGCGGGTTGGCGTCGCTGGTGTCCACCAAATGCGCGATGAGCCGGGTGCGCTCGATGTGCTTCAGGAAACGCGTGCCGAGGCCCGCGCCTTCATGTGCGCCTTCGATCAAGCCGGGAACGTCGGCGACGACGAAGGTGCGTCCCGCGCCGGGAGCCGCATCGGGATCGGCGGAGACGACGCCGAGATGCGGCTCGAGCGTCGTGAAGGGATACGCCGCAATTTTCGGGCGCGCGGCGGAAATACGCGAGATGAGCGTGGATTTTCCGGCGTTAGGAAAACCAACCAGCCCGACGTCTGCCAGCAGCTTCAATTCGAGGCGAAGATGTCGCTCTTCGCCCGGCTGGCCGTCTTCATGTTCGCGCGGGGCTTGATGCCAGGGACGAACGAAATGCGGATTGCCGTTGCCGCGTCCGCCGCGTCCGCCGCGAGCGGCGCGAAAGCGCTGGCCCGGCACGGTGAAATCGAAGAGCTGCTCGCCAGAGTCCGCGTCATAGACGACGGTGCCGATGGGAACTGCGAGGATGGTATCGCCGCCGGAGCGGCCGTGGCAGTTCGAACCTTCGCCGTGGCGTCCACGGTCGGCGCGAAACTCGCGGTTGTAGCGGTAGCGCAGGAGCGTGTTGTCGTGGATATTGGACTCGAGCCAGACATCGCCGCCATGACCGCCGTCGCCGCCGGAAGGGCCCCCGCGCGGGACATACTTCTCCCTGCGGAAAGCGAGGCAACCATTGCCGCCTTCGCCGCCCTTCACCAGGATTTTGGCCTCGTCAACAAACATGATTCGCCCGCTTTGTGAGAATGCCGGGAGAAAGCATACGCCACGCCGGAGAGAAAAAACAAAAATACGCGCCCGGAATTGGAGGACGCGTATGGGGCATCCGAAAAATCAGTTTGCGGAAGCCGGCGCGGCGGGTTTGGCGTCCGCGGCGCTGGAGGCGAGTGACTCGACCGGCAGAACGCTTATGAAGCGGCCGAGCTGGCCCTTGTCTTCAAAGCGCACGACGCCGGTGATACGCGCGAACAACGAATCATCCTTGGCGCGGCCGACATTCTTGCCGGGCTTATAGCGCGTGCCGCGCTGGCGGATCAGAATGCTTCCGCCGGTGACCACCTGCCCACCAAAGCGCTTGATACCGAGCCGCTGCCCTTGCGAGTCGCGCCCGTTTACGGAAGAGCCGCCACCTTTTTTGTGTGCCATGAAGAACCCCTACGCGACTTGAATATCGCTGACTTCCACGGCCGTATAGCCCTGCCGGTGGCCGCGCTGAATTTGATACTGTCCGCCCGTCTTGTACTTCGTGACGCGGAGCTTAGGGCCGCGAACGTGCTTGACGATCTTGCCGGTGACTTTGGCCTTGGAGGCCTGCGCGCCGGCAACGATTTTCTTGTCGTCGGTGCGGACGGCGAGAACATCCTCAAACGTCACTTTGCCGCCGACTTTTCCCTCGAGCCGTTCGACCTGGATCGTCGCGCCCGGCTCGACACGATACTGTTTTCCGCCACTGCGAATCACCGCGTACATGCTGCCTCCCAGGGCTCTTGACAAACTTTAATTATAGAGGGTTCGCAGCGGCTGCGTCAACGACGGAGTCACCGAGGTGATGCGTCAGTTGGGAGGGTGCGGTTCGCTAGCGCGCAAGGGCGAGACAAACCCGTCGACAATCCAGGCGAGTAACCAGAGGCTGCCACCCGCCACGAAAGGAATGGCGAGGAGCATGATGAGCTCAAAAATGCTCTCGTGGCCAAGCGCGTAATACGTTAAAACCCAGAGCACCGCGCCCAATATTGGGCCGAAAATCATGATGCGCTTGGCGAGGAGGTAGATTCTCTGGACACCTTTCTTTGCGGTCATTTGCGCCCTCCTTGTCAGGAATGATAATCCAGGAGCCTGGGTAGAGCAACGTGATGCACAGCCCTGTCGTCGTTAGCCAAGGCCCACGCCCTCGCGCGGGCAGGCGAAGAAGCCGGCTTACTTCCGACCCAGGAAACGGATGCGGCCGGTGAAGGCGCGATGCTCGAAATCGCCGAAAGCACCGAAGGTGGGGGAATCGATGTTGTTGTCGACGATGATGGGGTCCTGGCGATTAGTGATGTTGTTGAAGCCGGCGCGCAAGGCCCATTCGAATCCGAAAAGATGAAATCGTTTCTCCACGTGGAGATTCAATGAGGCGTAATCGGGGAAGCGAACCTGTCCGGGCAGCCCAACCAACTCCTGCTCGAGATTTATGACGTTGTAGGGATAGCCGGTGCGCCAGTCGAAGGAATAGTCGAATTCGAGCGCGTGGATCCAGGGCAAGCGGAACGGCGCGGCGCCCCAGGATTGGACACGATTCGGCGAATCCCAAGGAAGGACGCCCGAAAGCTGCGGGCTGAAAAAAGGCACATCGAGAGTGGAATCCAAGACTGCGTTCGAATGGGCCTTCGAACGTGTGTAGGAAAAAAACAGAGGGTATTGCTCGTGGAAGGTGTGGCGGAAGGTGAGCGTGCCCGCGTCATATTTGTCCTGACGGCCATTTTGCAGGGTGAACAATCCGCTGCTGGGAAGCCCGCTGGGGCTGATCACCAGACCTTCATCCACGTAGTCAAAACCATCGTAGCCGCGTTTCTCGAGGAACTCGGCCTTGAAATAAATCGCGGCGGGAAGCCGGCGCTCCAATGCAAGGCTCCAATTTAATGAGCGCGGGGCGCGAAGCGCGCCAGGGTCGGCTTGGAACGTCGTGGTGACTCCTGGGCCGAGCGGGGTGACGCCATCGGGCGCGTAGAAGACGTCCTGGCGGCTGCCGGCAAGCGGGCGCGTGAGCTTGTCGAGGTCGGTGCGGTCGTAGTAGAGGCCGACGCCGACCGAGAGTTTTGTTTGATTGTCGCGTGTGAGCATCCAGGTGGCGGAAAAGCGCGGGGAGACGAGCGCGCGGTGAAGCAGGTCATCCTCGTCGAAACGGACGCCGAGTTCGAGCAGTAGGGATGAAATTGGCGACCAGCGGTCCTGCAAGAAGGCGCTGCCGGCAAATAGATCTTGGTCGAAGGAGGGGCTGCCGGTGAAGCTGACGGAGCGGACCAGGACGTCAGTGGCGGTTTCAATCGTGAAGGGCTGTCGCGTGGCAAATTGTGTGTCGTTGGTGCGCTCGAAGGCAGCGCCGAGAGTGAATTCATGGCGGCCGTGCCATTCGATTGGAGGAAGGTAAAGGTCCGCGAGGCCTTCGTAGCGGCGGACGGTGCTCGAAGAAGTGAGGTAGTAATTGCCCGAGGCGCTGCCGGGAAGCTGAACGTAGGGTAGAGCTCCGAGCGGGAGCGCATTGGAATTGAACTGAAGGAAACCGAAACCTGCTTCGAACAACATGCCGTTGGACCAGGTGTTTTGATCTTTCACGTCGACGAGATCGGCGGATTTGATCTGGCTGGTAGTGGTGGAAAGCGGCTGAATGAGCGAAAGCCCGGCGTGGTCTTCGTTCGAATGATTGTAGAGGTAACTCCCGGTGAGGCGATTGCCCTGCGTGAGATTGACCTGCGCGCGGGTCAAGTTGCTGTAGCGCCAGTAATGGTCGGTATCCTGGCCGGGAGGAAGTTCCGTGAAAATATTGAAGTCGTATTCGCCCTCGACGGCTTCGTAAAACCAGGCTTTCCCTTTGAAGAGCGGCCCGGAAAAAGTGAATCGCGGAGTGGTGTTATCGAGATGAAATCCGCGGCGATCTTGAAAAGAGGGAACGAAATCAGTGGCGAAGAAGCGGAAGTGATCGTCGCCCATTCCCGTCTCGAGGCTTAAGACGCCGCCGGAACCCCAACCGGAGGCGGCGGAATAACGGCTGGAGAGAACGTCGGCGGAGCGCACAGCGTCGGTGCTGACGCGAAGATCCAGAAGGCCGCTGACGGGCTGGCTGATGTCAAAGCCGTCGAGGCTATAGAGAGTTTGATTGCTGGCGGCCCCAGCGACGTGGACCTGGCCCGCTGTGGTGTTGTCCGGCAAAACGCCAGGCAGGAGCGGCAAGGCGTTGCGAATGTCGCGCGTGGTGGGATAAGGGAGCTGGATAATTTCTTGCCCGGTCAATTGCTGGGAGGCGGAGGCCTGGGCCGGGTCAATCGCCGGAGCGGAATAATTCACTTGGACGTTTTCCTTGTATTCCTGCTGATGAGGGAGCGTGACGTCAACAGATTCCGTTTGTCCCACTTGCACGGCAGTATTCAACTGGGCGTAGAAGCCTTCCTTTTCGACGGAAAGCGAATAAGCGCCGGCAGCAAGGCCAGTGAATTCCGCGCGGCCGGCGAAATCGGTGGAAGCCTGGATTGGAGTCTGCGAACCGGGAGGTGTGAGCGTCACGCGGGCGGAGGTGACTACGACTCCAGTTTCGTCCTTGACCGTGACCGTCAAGTGGTAGGTTTCGGGTCCCTGGCGTGGAGGCGAGAAGCCAGCGGGCAAATCCGCGGCGTGCGCTCCTGGCAGCGACACCAAAACAAGCGCGAACGCAACCGGAGCCACGCATCGCCATCCTGCGGAAATCGCACGGCCAGTCATTTGGCCGTATTCTACAACCGGCGCGTCCCCGCGTCTGACATATCGCGTTGGAGTACGGCGTGGTCCGCGCGCCAGACGGGCGGGAATTGAGCGGTGATTAAATTCCTGCGCGGGTCATGAATACGCCTGACGGCAGGTTTCATGTTCCCGGCAGGTTGGCGGGCAATTGGTTTTGTCGATGAGGACGTAGTTGTGGCATGCGGCGCAAACGACGCCGTAAATGGTCTCGGTGAATTGGTCGTGACCCGCCATTTTGGCGGAATGTTCGCTGCGCGCTTGTTCCCTGCTCATGGCCACGGCGGTTGTTCCCTTCCTACTTCGATTTCCATTGGGGCGAGCTCGTAAATTGGTATAGCGGATAAACGTCTCGAAACACTTTCACGGCCTCGACCTCAAACCCCGGCCGCGAGATTGCTTTGAGCGTAAATTTCTTGCGAACGATCCATCCTTGCAGCTTTTTCCACGCTTCGGGATCGGTGGGCCAACCGTTGTGCTTTGTCCACTCGCCTTTTTCGGACGAATACCAGTAGCTGTCGTATTGCCGGCCGAGGCGGCGGAACTGCCGTTCGATCCATTTAGAGTGTTCCCGGCCGCGAGGGCGGGCCAACTGAACCAACCGGGAAGTCTTCTCCCCTCCGTAGATGCGGAATCCGGCAGTGACGCTATCGGCAGAGACGCCGACGTAAAGCTGCCCGCCTTCTCCGCCGGATTCGGTGAAGTGAAGGTACATCTGCGCACGGTACGGCGTCTTGTCGCGGGCGAAGCGAATATCGCGATTGATGCGGGAGAAATTGTCGCCGGTGCGCCCAGTGATGACAAATTGAGGATTCAATTTTTGAGCCGCGGGAGCCAAGCGGTCGAGTAAAACTCGAAACGGCTCGACGACCGCTTTGCGGTAGCGCTCGCGGTTGGCATCCATCCAAGCCTTGTTGTTGTTGCGCGCGAGATGCCGGAAGAATCGAATTGTGTCCGCGGCAAAAACCGGCGTCTGTTTCATCGGACTGTGCTATCTTCACCGGCCGCAAGAGATTTTCCGGCAGCGGCGACGGCCGCTTCCCGGAAAAGTACGAGGTGCCGGATGAAAAAGTATAGCGCATGTTGCGCCGCGCTCGCATTGCTGTGTTTTTGCGCGCGAGCGGCGGAGAAGCATCCCTTCAATAGCGACGACTGGGCCAAAATTCGCAGCGCACACGCCATCGCCGTCTCGCCCGACGGACGGTCCATCCTCTATCTAGTTAATTCCGGAGTCCTAAAGGGCCCGACGAAGGAAGAATGGCGGATGATCGGATCAGACGGGACGAACTCGCGCGAGCTGAAGCTGCCGGAACATTTTTCTCCCCTCGGATTCACGCGCGATGGAAAGGGATTGTACGGAACGATGGAAGCCGAAAAAACGAGCCAGCTTGTAATCGTCTTACTGGATATTCCTGAAGCAAATCCGATTGTCCTGACTGGAGTTCCTTCCGGCGTGGGTGCGGCGGCCATGTCGCCGGATGGCGCGCGGTTCGTCGCCGTGGCTAACCCGAGGACGGCGGACCCGCTGGGGGAAATTCATAATGTGGTCGAAGCGGAGCTTTCAAGCCTCTACGTGGTGAACGCGGACGGAACGGGTGGCGCGTGGTGGTGTCCGTCGCTGACGCAGGTTGCAGGGCTTGCGTGGTCGCAGGACGGAACTTCCATCGCGGTGGTGTCTCAGACGCCGATGATCGGATATCACTACGTTCGCAGCAGCATTGACGTTTGCTCGGCATCGGGTGTGCACCATGTCGCGGACATTGCCAATTCGGCGGCGAGTGAAGTGGCGAACGGATCGGGTGGGATCGCGTGGACAGACGGCGGGCGCACGCTCGCGTTTCTGAGCACCACGTCGCACACGCTGACGCCGGACCACGTCTGGACCGTTCCCGCTGCGGGCGGGACGCCCGTGGACCGCACTGCCAACCTGGAAGGCTCGGTGATGGGAATCTTCGAAGACGCTCACGGCCGCACGTGGGTGATCGTGGCGCGAGGGGTGCGCGAGGAAGTGGACAGATTCGAAGACAACACCTTGAAGAAATCTTATGAGTGGCCGGGCGGAACGATCGGCGGCCCACCCGTTTCTCCGGACCTTGCGGCGGCGCCGGACACGCTGGCGTTTACTGTCGGAGATCCGGAGCACGCATCCAACGTTGCCGTGGCCAATGGAAACGAGTTGAAGAAAATCACGAACGAAGGTGACGACTCGCTCGCATCCGTGGATCTTGGGCCCGTCAAGGTGGTCCATTGGACGTCGAAAGAAGGAATTCATTTGGAGGGGATCGCGACATTCCCCGCGGGATACGATTCGGGAAAGAAATACCCGTTTCTCGTGTTCCCGCACGGCGGACCCGAGGCGAACGACGATTTGGTTCTCGATGCGTTTGCCCGGCAAATTGCGGGACTCGGATATGTGGTCCTGCAGCCGGAGTACCGCGGATCCACGGGCTACGGCACGGATTTTCTCGAAGCCATCTACCAGCATTTCGGCGATCGCGCGTATCGCGACGTGGATAGCGCCACGGACTACGCGATCGAGCAGGGCTGGGCCGATCCGAACCGCCTGGCCATCTTCGGGTGGAGCGCCGGCGGATTCATGACGAGCTGGACCGTGACGCAGACGCACCGCTACCGCGCGGCGATCGAAGGTGCGGGCATCACGGATTGGATGAGCTTCATCTTCACCAGCGACGTCCAGCAGATTGATTACGACGCGCGCTGGCCGGAGGAAGATCCGAAACCCGTGATGCAGTTTTCCGCCGTGATGCATGCCGCGGACGTCACGACTCCACTGCTGATTTTGCACGGAGCGTCCGATTTGCGCGTTCCCACGTTTCAAGGACGCGAGTACTACCTGGCGCTTGCGGCGCGGGGGAAAACGGTCCGCATGGTGACCTATCCCGGCTCGCCGCACTTCCCGCGGCTGTGGGAACAGCGGCGCGACGTCTTCCGCGAGATTGCGGCGTGGCTCGCACGCTACAACCCGTAGTTGGATGAGTCCGAATCAATGGGGTCTTGCGGAATAGAGCCGCTGTGATATTTTCCGCTGCGCAATGGGTTGAGTAGCTCGGGGGGGTGCAACTATGAACGCGAAGTCTCTGCGTATTTTCATTGGGATCGTCCTGGTCGGCTTCGTTGGCGGCATCGCAAGCGCTGCCCACGGACAGAAAGATGCTCAAAAGGATGACCAGAAAGACGAGACGAAAGCGTCCGCGACGGCGAAGAAGACACCTTGGAAGCCTGACGACGTGGTCTTCGAGGAAATCGCGGGACAATTCCGCGTTTCGCCGGACGGCAAATGGGCCGTTTGGGTGAAAAACACGGCGGACAAAGAGAAAGACGGCCGCATCAGCAACCTCTACCTTTCGAGCCTCACCGAGAAGAAGGAAATCCAACTCACGCGCGGCACCGACAATGTGTCGCGGCCGCGGTGGTCGCCCGCGGGCGACACCATCGCTTTCCTGAGCAGCCGCGCTCTGCCGAAGCCCAAGCCCGACGCGGCGTCCATGCAACTCTGGCTGCTTAACACGGCGGGCGGCGAACCCTGGTCCGTCACGGATTTCGAGCATGGGATCCAGGCCTACGAGTGGATTGACAACGACACCATTCTCTTCAGCGCGGAGGAGGACCCCACTCTTTACGAACGCGATACGAAGGAGCGCAAGGACGACTCGGACGTGATCGACGACGCGGCGCACACTCCGCCGGTGCGCCTCTTCAAATTTTCCGTGAAGGACAAAAAAGTCACGCGCGTGACGGACAATACAGACTGGATCCGTAATTTCGCCGTTTCGCACGATGGGAAGCGGGCCGTGGCCGTGGCGGAGCGCGAGTTGAGCTATGAGTGGGACAACAAGGTTCCGCCGGTTGTCTACCTAGTGGACGTGGCGACGGGCCAGCGGACGCAGATTTTCACGGACGGAAAGATTCGGCCGTACGCCTTCGAGTGGGCCCACGACAACTCGGGATTTTACGCTGCGGCACCGTTTTCGAGCGATCCGGTCTTTTACACGGCGACCGTCACCAAGCTCTACTTTTACGACGTGGGCTCCTCCACGACGACAGAAGTGAACCTCGACTGGGACCGTTATCTGGGCTTCGGCCTGGAAGTGACGGACGACGGCTTCATCGCCCTGCTCGCCGACGGCGCGCGTTCCAAGCCCGCGCGGTATACGCGGCATGGGTCCACATGGTCGCGCGAATGGATCGCGGGCGAGAACGCGACGAACTATTACGATGTCGTTCTCGGAAAAGACAGCCATACGCTGCTTTATGAATACTCGACGGCGAGCATCCCCACGCAATGGTATCGGGCGCAACTCAACGGCGCCAAAGTCGAATCGCCCGTTCAACTGACGGACCTCAACCCGCAGTACAAGAACCGAACCATCGCGAAAACGGAAGTGCTGCACTGGAAAGGCGCGAACGACGACGACGTGGAAGGGATTCTCTACTACCCCGACAATTACGAGCCGGGGAAGAAATATCCGCTGATCACGGCAACGCACGGCGGGCCGGCGGGCGCCGATCATGATGCCTGGGATGAGAACTGGGCTTACTCCCAGAACCTGCTCACCCAGCGCGGAGCGTTTCTTCTGAAGACGAATTACCACGGCAGCTCCGATTACGGATTGAAGTGGGTGACGTCGATCTGCTGCGGGCATTACTACGACCTGGAAATCCCGGACATCGAGAAGGGAGTCGACAACCTGATCACCAAGGGCCTGATCGATCCCGACAAGATCGGAGCCCTCGGCTGGTCCAACGGCTCCATCCTTTCGATTCAATTGACGGTCACCGACCCGGACCGTTACAAGGCCGCTTCCGTCGGCGCCGGCGACGTGGAGTGGATCAGCGACTGGGCCAACGTGGATTTCGGCGAGTCCTTCGACCACTATTACTTCGGCAAATCGCCCATCGAAGACCCGCAGCTCTACATCGAGAAGTCCCCCATCTTCAAAATGAACCGCGTGAAGACGCCGACGCTGATTTTTCACGGAACGATTGACCGCCAGGTGCCGACAGCGCAGAGCTGGACCTACTACCGCGTGCTTTACTGGCTCAATAAAGTGCCGGTCAAGCTCGTGCTGTTCCCCGGAGAAGCGCACGGACCGCGAAAGCTTTCCCACCAAATGCGCAAAGTGACGGAAGAGATGGCGTGGTTCGACAAATATTTATTCCACGCAAATCCGCCGGAAAACGAAGCGTTCAAGAAAGGATCGCCGCTCGACATGGCGCTGCGGCGGCAATCCATCAAAAAGGTTGGCGTCCTGTATGGCGTGGAGGCCCTCGGTGCCTCCTCGTCTAGAGGCACCGCTGCAATAAGGGTGAAGGTGGTCACCAAGGTGTTGATCCCCGAAACTGTAAGACACGGCGAAATGGAAATTGGCCGCTTCGAAATCACCCGAGCTCAGTACGCTTCGTTCGATGAGAAATATGCGTACGACCCGGGCATGGGTAATTACCCGGCGAATGGGATCACGTTTGAGCAGGCCAAGGCGTATTGCGAGTGGCTGTCGAAAACGACGGGCGAGACCTATCGGCTGCCGAATGAAAGCGAAGTCGCCGACCTCTACAAGGACCGCGCCGGGGAAAACACGCTCGACTACTGGGCAGGCTATGCCGTGGATCCCGAAGACTCGCAGCGGCTCGAAGACAAGGTCAAGGAGTTGCCGGGCAATGCGCCCTTATTGCGCGAAGTAGGCAGTTTTTCCGGTCAGGGCGAAGAGGGCGAGCAGCTCGTATTCGACCTCGGCGGCAACGTGGCGGAATGGGTGATCGGTGCGGACGGCACGGGCAAGACGATGGGTGGCAGCGCCGACCGCGCGTTCGGACGCGAAGGCGCGTTACCGGCCCGCCGATCTCGCGTACACGGGCTTCCGCGTCGTGCACGGCGCGCCCAAATCGAAATAGCGCTGCGAGCATTCGCGCCGGACAATTCACTCGTAGCGCAGCGCGATCATCGGGTCCACGCGAATCGCGCGCCGCGCGGGAATGAAGCACGCGAAGAGCGCCACGGCGCAAAGCAGTATCGCCACGCACGAAAAGGTCAGCGCATCGGTGCTGGTCACACCCAGCAGCAAGCTGCTCAGAAAGCGAGTCAGTGCAAACGATGCCGCCAGGCCCAGTCCAACGCCGGCCAGAGTCAGCCGCAATCCATGCCCGAGCACCAGCCGCAGAATGTCCTGCTTGCTGGCGCCCAGAACCATGCGGATGCCGATTTCATGTGTCCTCTGTCGCGTGGTGTAGGCCGTGACGCCGTAAATTCCCACCGCGGCGAGAACCAGAGCGAGCAGCCCGAATGCGCCCACAAAAGTCCCCGCAATGCGCAGGGGGAAATTGAGAATTTGCTCGTTTAATTCGAGCGTGGTCACATTGAACACAACCAGGTCGGCATTCATTTCATGGATGGTTCTTTCCACCGTGTTGCCGAAAGCCAGTGGATCTCCAGCCGTCCGTGCAATGATAATCGCGCCAGAAATGCCGGGCATGGTCGACCGGTGAACCTGGTACTGCGGCAAATATACGAATGGCGTCGGCTTCTCATTCAGGCCGGTTACTTTGCAGTCGCGCGCCACGCCGACCACCGTGAACCATTCGTGCGTCAGGTCCGAATTGAGCTGCTTGCCCAACGCTTCCTGATGCGGCCAGTATTGATTCACAAAAGTTTCACTCACGATCACCACGCGCTGCGAGCTCATCGTGTCCTGCAGCGTGAAGTCGCGCCCCTTCACAATGGGAATCTGCAGGGTCCGGAAATAGTTCGGCGCGATGAGGGCCATCTGCGTCTCCATGGATTCGTTTGCCTGCGGCACGTACCCCTCGGGCTTCACGCTCGTTGAGCCGCCGAATCCCAGCGGTGCGCGGCTCGACAGGGTCACCGACTGGATGCCCGGGAGCGCTTCCAGTCTTGCGGCCAGCTCGCGATCGAACTCCGCGCCCTTTTCATCCGAATATCCCGCGGTAAACAGATCGTACGAAGCGATCAGCACGTTATGGGAATCGAATCCCGGATTGATTTGCTGCGCGCTCATGAAGCTGCGAATGAATAATCCCGCGCAAATCAGTAGCAAGAGCGACAGCGAAATCTGCGCCACCACCAACCCGCTCGCGAGGCGCGCCTTCTTGAGTCCACCCGACGCGCTCCCCGTGTCCTCTTTTAGCACCGCCGCCGGCGCTTCACTCGAAGCCCGCAACGCCGGCAAAATCCCGAAAATCACGCCGGTGAGCACCGAAATCACCAGCGTGGCAAGCAACACCGTGCGGTCCGCCCGGACGGTGAGCGAGATCGGGAAACCCGTCTCCGGTATGAATTTCATGAATGTTCCCGCGGTCCAGAGCGTGATCAACAACGCAACCGCGCCTCCCGCCAGCGCCAGTACCAGGCTTTCCACCAGCAGCTGCCGTACCAGTCGCCACCGGCTCGCACCCAGCGACATTCGAATGGCGATTTCGCGCCGCCGCCCCACCGCCCGAACCAGCATCAGATTCGCTACGTTCGCGCACGCCAACAGCAGCACCAGGCCCGCGATAGTCATCAGCATCGGCAGCAACAAGTAGAGAAACACATTCAAGCCAAACGGACTGCGCCACAGCGGATACACCGTCACACTTTCGTGCCCTCTGTGCTCCTCCGGATAATTCTTCACCTCCCGCTTCAGCAGCACCGTCATTTCCTCTTGTGCCTGCTCCGGCTTGACGCCCTGCTTCAACCGCCCAAACACGAACAGCCAGAAATAGTGGTGGTCATGAAGCAGGGAACCCTGCGGCATCACTTGCGCGTCCATCATGATCGGAAGCCAGATCTCCGTTCGCACCCCCGTCTGACTCCCCTGAAATACTGCCGGCGTTACGCCCACAATCGTGTACCGATGCTGATTGATTTCAATCGTCTGCCTCAGCACGTCCGGGTTCGCGCCGAAATGCGTTTGCCACAGCCGGTAGCTGATCACCGCCACGGGCGCGCCTCCCGGCTTTTCGTCCTCCGCTGGCAGGAACCCTCGCCCCAGAATCGGCCGCACGCCCAGTACATCGAAATAATTCGCAGAGGCTACCATGCCCCAGACGCGCTCCGGTTTGCCTTTGCCCGTCAGGCTCATCGGAACGATGTTGCACGCCGTGATGCCCGTAAAACTCTTCTGCCCGTCGCGCATGGCCTCCACGTCAGGATAGGTAAACGGGAACGGGTTGTCCCCGGGCTTGTTCAGCGACATGGCCACCACCTCGCTCGGGCTGGCCAGCCCGGGAACCGGGTTCAGCAATGCTGAGTTGATCCAACTGAAAATCGTGGTGTTGGCGCCAATCCCCAGCGCAAGCGTCAGGACGGCGATGGCCGCAAACCCCGGTGCCTTCGCGATCATCCGCAGGCTGTACCGCACGTCTTGCCAAAATGAGGTCATCCGCGCGCCTCCAAGGGCATGTCGGACTGATTCAGAGCATGTCCCTGCCCATCCAAGGTCTCCTCTAAGCGAATGCTGGCGCACCGCTTAGCAGGATTACCCTGTACCCAATCGAGCGCTGCCGTCCGATTATGGGACGCGCAATAAACGAGACCGAACATCTGAATGAATGCGGTACGAAAACTTGGTCCGGCCATGGCCTCACCGTGACGCATACGTAGCAAGCAGTATGCCGACGCCTCCGAGCGAATGGCGGTTGAGGTATAGAATTCGCTTATGAAGATCAAGCTGGCCTGGATTATCGTGCCTCTGTGCCTTGCTTCCATCGCCTGGATGGTTGTCCCGAGACTTACGATTTGGATTTCGGCGCCGGCGCCGAGCGCTTCCGAGCCCGCGAGAGAGAATCAGGCAACGCCTCAGGCAACGGTCGAGTCCATGTTCCAGATGATGTATCCAGCACCTGATCCGGACACTTCGGAGCCCCCCGTAGTTGATCGGTTTAATGAGGTCCACCTTTTTTCGGGAAAGGACATGACCCCGGAGGAACAAGTGTTTGCCCAGTTGTTCTGGGATACGCGGCGCAGCGGAATCATCTGCTATTACATAACCGGAAATTTGACGGAGTCTCCCAGCGTGACCGACCAGCAAACGAATGGGGATTCCGCGACAGTCAAGGTTTCGGTGTCCGTAAGTCCTTCTCCTACCAGCACCGAATCGACCAGTATGATCTATACCTTCGATCTCAAAAAGCGCGGACCAAACTGGTACATTTACGAATTGAGAGTCCCCAAAGCCCCGGATGGGGTTTATAACCACGCCAAGTCGAATTCCTAGACGGCAATGCAATCCTCGGCCTGCTCATTGAATAAGGCTACTCGACTTTTCTAAGCGATGGTGACAAGGAGGGAAATCGCCGCGTTCCGGCGAGCGGCACATCCGCCTCGGCCTCCACTAGCACGCTTCGCGCCTCAGAAAGTCCGCGTCACACAGACGTGCGGCCCGTTCCGACCTGGCCGCGCCATTGAAATCCGCCTCCGCACTCAACACATCCAGTCCAGATTGGCACTTGCGGTAAGCACGCTCCGGCTCTAGGCTTCCCGCATGAGCGAATACACCCCAACCGAACGCACGCGAGTAAAGCGGCTGCCCGATCGCGGAAAGTACGACTTCGAAACGGTCCACAAAATTCTCGATGAAGGCTTCGTCTGCCACGTGGGGTTTGTGGCCAGCGAGCAACCGTTCGTCATCCCCACGAATTACGCCCGTGTAGAGAACACCGTGTATCTTCACGGCTCGTCGGCCAGCCGGATGCTCAAGACGCTTGGCGGGGGCGTGCAGGTCTGCGTCACTGTGACGCTGGTGGACGGATTGGTTCTGGCGCGCTCCGCGTTTCACCATTCGGTGAATTACCGTTCGGTGGTGATCCTGGGGAAAGCCACGCTGGTCGAGTCACCGGAAGAAAAGCTGCGCGCGCTCGAAGCGTTTACCGAACACGTCGTTCCAGGACGTTGGAAAGACATTCGTCACCCGACGGACCTCGAGCTGAAAGCGACGACCGTGCTCGCACTCCCGCTTGCCGAAGTTTCTGCGAAAGTCCGCTCGGGCCCCCCGAAGGATGATGAAGAGGATTACAAGCTTCCGATCTGGGCTGGGCTGCTGCCGCTGCCGGTCAAGCCCGGCGCTCCGGTGGACGATCCGCGCCTCATTCCAGGCCTCCGCGCGCCGGAGTACTTGTTGAAATACTCGCGCTAGGATTTTCCGGCCGCGCCGGAGCAGCCGTGCGAACATAGTTGGTCCGATGCGCACCCTGCTCCGCTTCGCTTGTGGATTTCTCTTGCTGATTCCGTCCGCCCCGCGCGCCCTTGCGGCGCAAGAGGCGCCCAAAGAAGTCGTGGATGGATTTAGGGCCGGTTCCTACCACAGCAAGACCGGCGAAACGATGCAATACCGGCTCTTCGTTCCCCCTGGCTACGACCCGGTGCAAGCGTATCCACTCGTTCTTTGGCTGCACGATGTAGGTGCACGCGGCTCGGACAATCGGAAGCAAATCGCAGGCACCAATTATTTCGGCACGCACATCTGGACCAACGGCGACAACCTGGAAAAACACCACGCGTTCGTCCTGGCGCCACAGGTGTCGGACACGAAAGGTTGGGCGCGTCCGCGCGGCAGCACGCCGCCCGTCGCCATCCGCCTGGCGCTAGAAATCCTGGGCACGGTCGAAAAGAAGTACAACATCGACCCGAACCGTGTGTACGTTGCCGGAGAATCCATGGGCGGCGAAGGAGTCTGGCGCGCGATCGCGGCCGATCCCCACCGATTCGCGGCGGCCATTGCGATGTGCGGGTATGGCGACGCGTGGGAGATTCCCAAAGTGGCTAAGGTCCCCGCATGGGTTTTTCAGGGGGATGATGATCCGGTCGTTGATTACAGCCGCGCCCGCCAGTGGGTGGCGGAATTACGCAAAGCAGGTGGAACCCCCAAATATTCCGAGTATCCGGGCATCGGACACAACGTCTGGGACGTCGCATTTTCCGACCCCGCGCTGGTGGATTGGCTCTTCTCGCACCATCGCGCCGCCGCTTCGCACAGATAGCTTTGCCTGGGTAGGTCAAAAGGAAACTGACGGGGCCAATTCTGCAAATCAGCCGCAGTCCGCGGCGAACCCTTAATTGCAGCCGCAACCGCCGCCGCAGCAACCGCCGCCGGAGCCGGACATCGGTGAGGAACCGCCGCCCGCCTTGCTGCCGTTCGAAGGCGACGCAAACACGGAGAGTTGAATTGTGTGCTTCCCGCTTGAGCATTTCGGACAGGTCACAGCAGTTTTCTGGTTGAACACGATGCGCTCGTAGTGCTCGCCGCAATCATCGCAAATGTATTCGTAGATCGGCATGATTCAAAGTCCTACCTTTCTATTATGGATATCCGCGGCTCCCAAAAGCAACAGCCCCGGTTTGATCCGGGGCTGTGCGAGTGAAACGGTTTGCGGAGATGGGATTTAGTCGCCGGCGACGGCGGCTTCGGCTGCGTCGGTCTTCTCTACCGTCGGCGCACCGTTTCCGTTGCCGTGTCCATTCCCGTTCGAGTGGCCGTTGCCGTTCGCGCCTGCAATTTGCACGGGTTTCACGGGAGCGCCCGGAACCGCCGTCTGAATCTGCTGGATCGTCCCGATCTGCACGACGTTTTCCTGGGGCTTCTTCAGCACCAGCTCCTCGTAAATCTTGCGCACCTTGGCCGCTTCTTCCAGCGCCTTCTTGCGGCGGATGCGGTCTTCTTCAGCGGCAGTCAATGGAATATCGTGCTCCAAGTGGCGCACGCGTGAGGCATCTTCGGCGTCAATCCGCAGCGAATGCTCGTAGCTGGTCAGATCGACCTTTTTGCCCTTGGCGTAAATCTCGTGCTTGCCGTGCGTCTTGTACCACTGCGCGACGGTCGCATTCTTGTACATATTCTCGATGATCTTCCGCCAGCCGATGCCGGTGTTATACGCGCAGAAGGAAATTTCGCCCTGCTGCGTCGCATAAGGAATGATGCACATCTCGGTGCGCCGGAAATCATAGTTGAAGAGGTCCTGGAACCACATCCCGGCGATGAACAGAAAATTCCACGGGTCTTCTTGGCGGCGCTTTATCGCGTCTTCGTACGTGCGGTCGGGATTCACCTTTCCGTATTTCTTATCGGCGTCCTTCGAAAGCGCCCACGTTTTATCGAATTTCATCCACAAGTCCTTCAGCTTCAGGCTGGGCGGCGCTTGGAACGGCTTGTAATTCTTCAGCAGCGCCATGGCCATCATGAAGTTTGAAAAACCCTTGCGGCGGGCCGCATCGGTGATGGACGTAACGTCCTTCGTCAGGCTCGGTGCATCCAGGAACCGCGGCACCGGCGCCCACTCTTTCGTTTCCTTGTTGATCATCAGAGCCGTCCCCACGCCGCAATTCGGGTGGCAGCCGCACGAAAGCGAGCCCCACTGCGAATCCGGCCCGTGCGACAGGTCCGAAAACCCTGCGAACGTCGCGATATACGAAATCGGGAACCAATCGCGCGTCGGCTCCACTTTCCCCACCTGTGCGCTGACGTCTTTCGCCAGGTGCGACAGCGTATAGCGTTGCCGCATCCGCCGCTCCGGCGTGATGTCCTCATCGCGCCCCGTAAACGAAACCGGCTGGAACGAAACGAATGATATCTTCTTCGGATTCTCCATCGCGAACTTCACGATCGGCCCCACTTGATCGTTGTTCACGTTGTTGACGATCGTCGTCACCAGCACGATTTCGATCCCCGCTTCGTGCATGTTTTCGATCGCGCGCAGCTTCACGTCGAACAGGTTACCCACCTGGCGGTGGCTGTTCGCGTCGTTTCCGATGCCGTCGAATTGCAGGTAGGCGTAGCGCAGCCCGGCTTCGAACGCCTTGCGCGAGAACTCCTTGCTCTTGGCAAACTCGATGCCGTTCGTGGCGGCCTGCACGCTGTTGTATCCCACTTTCCGCGCGTACCGCACCGCGTCCAGGAAGTAGGGATGCATCGTCGGCTCGCCGCCTGAAAACTGTACGGACATCTGCCGGCGCGGCTTGATCTTCGTGGCGTTCTCCAGGATTTCCTGGATTTCTTCCCAGCTCAATTCGTGAACGTACCCCACCTGGTTCGCGTCCATGAAGCAGGGGTCGCACATCATGTTGCAGCGGTTCGTCAGGTCCACGGTCAGCACCGACCCGCGCCCGTACCGCACCGTGCTCGACCCATGCCGGTGCAAGGTCTCATCGTTGTGCGCCGGAATGTCGCGTCCCGGGAAGTTCCCTTCGATCCACTGCAGGAACTTCGCATCCACTGCCATCAAGTCTTCACACTTACCATG
Source organism: uncultured Acidobacteriota bacterium (assembly GCA_963788255.1). Taxonomy (GTDB): domain Bacteria; phylum Acidobacteriota; class Terriglobia; order Acidiferrales; family UBA7541; genus Palsa-295. The sequence continues at coordinate 14,506 of CAWBGC010000018.1, read as the reverse complement.
CGTCGGGCATTCCTTCACCATCCAGACCTGCCCGTCGCGTTCGATGATTTGCGCCTTAATCTCGCCGACTTTCTCGTGCACCAGGTCGGTCCAATCTTTTGTGCCGTTCAGGATCGCGTTGCGCGCTTCTTTCACGCATTCCGGGCACAGCGAATCCGTTGTGCGCGGCCATCCCAGCGTGGGCTTCGATTTCTCCCAGGACTTCAAGAGCGGCTTATCGGACCATTTCGGAGTAAAGGAAGGATTCGGGCGGTACTTGTTGAAGAACTGGATTGTGTCAAACGTGGCTCCAGCCGTCTTACAGACCACCCAGTCAAACGATTTCCATAGCCGGTTGCCAAATGTCATGGGCATAATTCTCCACCTCCCCTGAATGATTGCGTCGCCAAATCCCCGCTTGAATCCCCCGGAGGCCTGACCCCAATGGGATGTGCTACATCCGCAATGGGTTACACTACCAGAGTTTGACCCGTTTCCAACCTCCAGTCTAGCCTCCTGCGCCCAAATGTACAAATGGGGGGCTGAATGGCGCCCCGGTGCACCCAATGGGAACATGGGGATGGCCTGGATTCCGCAATCCACCTCCTCCGGATGCGCTAACCCAGCCGACAGGACCCCTGGCTCGGAACTACAGCCAAAATGTTTCACGTGAAACAATCCCGAAGCCGCCGTGGAACCTCCCGTAATGCATATGATTCGTGATATTCACACGCCATTCAAGTTCGGTTCTTCCAAGCTTCACACGAAGGATTTACAAAATTTCCGTAACACTTTCGCCGATCGGAGTTATCCACAGGAACGCCTTGACTCTTCCCCATGCGGGGAGTAAAAGGCCGTAGGACTCTTTCTCAGGAGGGTGGGTCGTGGAAAAACTTACGAAGTGCGTCATCCTGGCGCTCGCGGTTGTGTTTCTGGCTCTCGTTTCCCTTCCGGTTCGCGCGCAACAAACTCTCGGCGCCATCAATGGCACGGTGACCGACAGCACTGGGGCCGTTGTGCAAGATGCTTCCATCAAGATCCGTAACACGGGCACGAACCTCGAGGTGACCGCCCATTCCAAGGGCGACGGCTCGTTCAGCGTTGTCGATTTGCCCATCGGCAACTACGAAGTCACCTTCTCGAAGCAAGGCTTCAAGACCGAGGTTCATTCCGCGATTCTCGTCCAGGGAAATCGCACCTCGACGATAAACGCTCAACTCCAGGCCGGCTCCATCAGCACCCAGGTGACGGTCACCGCCACCCCGCTGATGAACCAGACGGACACCACCAACGGCTACGTTGTGGATCAAATGACCATTCAGGACACGCCGCTGGGCACCGGCAGCTTCACGCAGCTCGCGATTCTAAGTCCCGGAGTGCACGCGGATTTCCTGGGCGGTTCCGGCTCGAACACGGGCCTTGGCAACCAGGCGATTTTCTCCACGGGAAACCGGGACACCAGCAACAGCTTCTCCTTAAACGGCACCAGTACGAACAACCTGTTTAACGGGAACTCTACCAGCCAAGTAGGTGAGAACCGCTTCGTCCTGAATACAGGTGAGAATTTCGGGGCCGGCGGCCAGATTCAGACCAGCACATCGGTTTATGGCGCGATCGGCCAGGCCCTGCCTACTCCGCCGCCTGACACGATTCAAGAAATAGACGTGAATTCCTCCATGTACGACGCCTCCCAAGGCAACAACAGCGGCGCTCACATCAGCGTAATCACGAAATCAGGCACAAACTCTTTGCATGGATCGGTCTGGGAGATGTTCCAGAACAGCGACATGAACGCCACGCCGTACTTCTACAATTCGGTTGGGCTTGCGACCCCATTTCTCAATCGAAACCAATTTGGCGCCACGCTCGGTGGGCCGATCAAGAAGGACAAGCTGTTTTACTTCCTGTCTTACCAGGGGGTTCGCATCTCCGATGAGGAGACCTCTCAGAAGGATGTGATCGTCCCGTATTACTTGACTGACGATCGCAGTACCCAGGGCATCGTCAACATGATGAACAACCCGCAGCAGGGGTACTTCCCGAAATGCTCTACGGGCGGAACTTGCTTCCAGGCGAGCCAAATTAATCAGGCGGCCATGACCCTTTTGAACGCAAAGCTCCCAAATGGCCATTATTTGATTCCGACTCCGAGCTCGTTTTTCACTAGTCAACCGAATGGATACACGACGGCTCAGAATCTCGGCTACGATGCGATTGTGCAAGGCCCCAACTCGCTTTCTACTGTCAATCAAGGAATCGCCGGTGTGGACTATGCGGTGAACTCCAAAGACCACATCTCCGGAAAGTTTTACATTCAGGACAATCCGACGACGAACCCGTTCGGTGCCGTCGGGTCGCTCCTGGGGTTCGCTCAGCAACTTGCCGCAGGCAGTGATGTATTTTCACTCAACAACACTCTGCTTGTATCGCCAAACCTAACGTGGGCACAAAATTTCGGCTTCACGCGGCTGCGGGCTTATGCCCAGACACAACAGGATTTTACGCCATCCCAAATGAATATTAGCCTGCTAGGCTCGGCCACCTTCCCCCAATTCGATATCTCCACTGCGGATCCGAATATTGGTTATGGACTGGAGTTTGGCCCCAGCGCCAGCTTTGGCGATGCCGGTATGTACCAGAATCAATGGGAATACGGAACCTCGCTGAATTGGGTGAAAGGAAAGCACACGATTAGTACCGGTTTGCAGTGGGACCACACCCAGCTCAACGTGATAAACAACAACACCAACACGGATACGCTCGACTTCTCCACGTTCCTCTCCTTCCTCGAAGGAAGTGTGCGTGGCGGCGACGCATTTGAGGGTTCGGCGAACCGGTATTACAGGTCCAATACCGTAGGAGCGTTTGTCAACGACAACTTTAAGCTCCGCAGTAACCTGACTATCACCGCCGGTCTGCGCTGGGATTTCGACGGCCCCCTCTCGGAGAAGTACGGGAAGCTGACGGGATTCAACCCAAGCCTCTACGCTTATGATGCAGCCAGCGACACAATCACGAACTCCGGCTTGGAGGTTGCGGGGAACAACCCGACAGCCGCCAGCTCCGGCGTCAGCGACTCGCTCATGAACCAACGCCAATGGGGGTTCGCGCCGCGTATTGGCATCGCTTGGGAGCCGTTTACGAAAATGACGGTGCGCGCCGGTTACGGCATTTACTATGACCGTGGCGAGCTCTTCAGTTACTTTTCACCCAGCGCCGGCTCTGGTTATAACGGTCCCTTCGGTGTGACCCTGGCCCCGCCGTTCGTCGAGCCGATCGCAGCACAGTTCGGCGCCAACCTCTCCCAACCATTTGGCTCGACGGAGCCGCCTCCGCCGCCCGGTACCGCGGCAGGATTCCTCGCTTTGCTGCCGAACATTGCAGAGACGGAGTCTGGGAACTGGCCGGCGGGCAATCTGTTTGGTCCGTTCTTGTTTGGTGGGTACGGGATCAACAACAAACTGCCTTACACGCAAAACTGGACCCTCGACTTTCAGTACCAAATCGCGAACGACTGGCTACTCGACATCGGATATGTGGGCAACCGCGGCTTGCATGAAGTGCTGCCGGTTCCCTTTAACCAGCCGTTGATTGCCACGCCGCAGAATCCAGTGAATGGCCAGATTTATTCCTATGGCGGCACCAGCCCCTTGCAAGCGGCGAACTGCTACGGAAGCTGCGTTCCACTCGATCTCGAGCCGATTTATACGAACGAGTATTCCGGCAATGCGCCTGTTCGTGTGCCCTACGTCGGTTACGACATGAACTCGGTCCAGTACGAGGCGATCGGTATATCCGACTACAACGCCCTCCAAGTTCAGGTGCACAAGCGCATGTCACACGGGTTCCAACTCACGGGGTCATATACCTGGTCCCACGCGCTCGACGAGCAGAGCGGCCTCGGTTTGTTCGTCACTGGGGATAATCCACTCGTTCCGAGAGACAACTATGCGACGGCGGACTTCGATCAAACCCACACTTTTCTCGTCAACTACAGCTACACGACTCCCAACTTCGTGAAGAGCAAGGCGCTGGGCGAGGCAGTAAATGGCTGGACCATCGGCGGGCAGACAGTAGCCCAAAGCGGCCAGCCGTACAGCGTGTACGACTACTCGGGTTCGGTGGGCAGCCTGTATTTTGGAACCCTCGACGAGATTGGGAACCCCATCGTCCCTCTCGCCCCCGGCGTAACTCCCAAGCAGGCGGAACTGCAGGGAACCACCGGCGTTAACGCGAACAACCCTGTGCTCAATGCCAACGATTTTCTGCCGCAGTTTGTCGCCCCCGTGTGATTTTTTTTTCCAGTGGTTTCAGCGCAGTTCAGCGCATTTAATCAGTGCTTTTTAGTGCTTTTAGTAGTCTCTGCGATTTTTTTTTAGTGGGTTCAGCGCAGTTCAGTGCAGTTCAGCGCATTTAATCAGTGCTTTCAGTGCTTTTAGTAGTTCTGTACTTAGTTTTCCAGCGAGTGTAGTGGTTCAACACCACCAGAAACAGCCTACAAGGCCCTAAAAAATTACAGTTCAACACTGACTATACAGATCAGGCATCAATTGACGAGTAAACCACTGAATTGACCACTAAAGCACTAGTTGTGGTGTTGAGCAATAACTCGAGTTATTGGTGAACAACGCAAAATTGGTGGTTGAGCCGTTTTATTGACCAATTCGGCCAATTGGCCATTAAATTGTAACAGATCAATTGGCCAAATTGGTCAATTAGACGCCTCAAACGCCAATTTTGCGTTATTCACCATTAAGTTGGATTATTGATCAACGCCACAACTAGCCCTTTAGTGATCAATTCGGCGTACTAAACACTAATTGATGCCTGATTCTCAGTTTGACTAACTACGAGTTGAGGATTAGTGCTAATTTCGCTATTGATTTAGTGCTTATAGCGTTGCCGCCCGCTAAAATAGATACCCTGCTTAGCGAAATTAGGGGTCCTCTTCAGTGAGTTTAGCGAATGAATACCGCTGGGATCCACTAAACTAGCACTACAGTGGTGTAATCCTTCAGCGCGTTATACTCTTCCTTGTTTCAGGCATCAATTAGCCACAACCACGCCAAATTGGCCAATTCGGACGCTAAAACTGTACTATCTGTGGCATTGAGCAATAATCCGACTTGTTGGTAAATACCACAAAATTGGCGTTTGAGGCGTCTAATTGACCAATTTGGCCAATTGGTCAATAACTTGTCACATGTGTGTGCTCCCGGACCGATACCTTGGGTATGGAGGCAAGCTGAGATTTAGCCATTAGAAATCACCCCTCAGTAGGGTCAAGGTGCTGGAAGAGGCAAGAGAAGTTAAGATGGGCTCCATGATGAATTGAATTGATAGCTAACTACACCTATGTACGGTAGGAGTCCGATATATATGGGCTTCTAGCAACATTCAGGACATCTGGAAGGATAGCGATGTCGCTATCATCTAGACGTTCTAAGCTGCTCATGAACATGTCATTCCACAATGAGTAGCGGTGACCTGAGTGGGGCGTTCCTGGGCTTTTGAAAGAGCCTCCGAATCAGCCTCCGGAACGCCCCATTCTACTCACCACTGCTCACCGTCCAGCGACAGGCTCTCTTCAGAGTCAGCCTGTAGCGACAGCGAAGTCTCCCCGAAGCATAACTCCACACAAATGGGAGGCTGATGCTGCAGAGAAGCTTAACCATCATTGTTGGCGGTATGTCGGCATTGTCACGGGCTAACTGTGGCCCGCTGCTAGCACGTGATGGGCATCGTAAGAATACAATCCCTGTCAAAAGTTGGGAACCAACTGTAACTGGATGCCTTAGGTTGGGACGCTGTCCATATCCCTTTGCAGGTGAATTTTCGAAGATGTGACATCCCTGTCATGTGGCGTTTTTAGCGACTTAGGTACGCTGGAACTTTAAGTTCTGTAGTAGATCGCTTCAGCATATTCAGTGATGAATGTTCGCTAAGGGTCGCTAAACTTCCAGCATATCTGCAATGGTCCAAGCTCAAAATTTACCGAAAGTAGCTTAGTTTTTACAGGGATGTCACATCTTCGAAAATTCACCTGCAAAGGGATAGTTGTATAGCCGACATTGAGTCGGAGAAGCTCTAGGCTTGTTCTTAGCCTCGCAGGATAATATCCCCACAAGCAATGACTGGAAACACATCATCACCTTTACAGATACTTGCGTCCACTGAATATCGACTGGGTTACACCTTAGCCTTACTAGCGTTCTGTCTAATCTAACGTAGTATCTTTAATCACTGTCTAGTTTATTTATCTTGACGTTCTTCAGCCTTATTTGATATTGATACGAATCAACAACCATCCATTTGCTAATTATGGCGTTTCCGAACCAATTTTCACTGTCCTTGGAACTCACAAGGCTCATACCTCTTAGTCTTACAGCAGCTTCGAAGGCAGCGGAGGCAGTGATGAGCCTGGCACGGGATCTACAGGTAGTCTTGTCCCACCTACGCCTGAGCTGCATGCTAAGACCTTGAATCACAGAGCTCAGGTTCAGACATTGTTGTTGAAGCAGACTTGGCAGAGATCTTTGGTCGATCGCGCATTGAGCCACAAATGGCTTCCACCTTTAGAAACATCGTTGCAAAGAGTGCTACCAGCAAGCTTTGCGACGGCATTTCTCTAGAGCATGGGCCTGGTCCAACGACTCTCCGCGCACTTGCCCCGGAGCAAGCTGCATACTTTGCCACAGTTATACAATGCTCTTTCCTCACCTTTGTACTACAGAAGGATTCTCTTGCTTCGGCCATCAAGATGATTTTCGACAAACAAGCGGAAGACGCGCCTCCAGCCGGGCCCGAACCGGTAATCGCCAGCCCGCCGGAGCCGTCGAGGGTGAGATTGCCGGTGATGGTGGTGGTGCCGGAGCCCGAGATCGACAGAGTGCCATTGCTGGCGTTGGTGATGGTGCCGCTGATGATTTCATTGTTCGTCGGGTCGCCGAGGTTGATGGTGGGGTCGCCGCCGCCGGAATCGGCAGTGATGGTGATTGGGACCGCGTCGGAAATGATACGTGATGGTGTCCGTGTTATCGGAGGTGTCCAGGGTCATGGCCGACACATCGGCGGCCGGGATGGTCACCGTGGAGGTGCCGGCCCCGGTGACGAATCCCGCCCCCGCGCCGGTCACGGCAATGGTCACCGCGGGGTCCGTCAGCGTGTAGATGCCCGCCGCGAGCTGGACGCTGAGCCGGTCTGGAACGCCCGGAGAAACGGTAAAAGCCAGGTTGCCCGCGTTATCGAGGGACAGGGTGGCGGCTCCGAGCACGCTCACGGTGGCGTAGGCGGGAGCGCTGAAACCGGAAACGTTTTCCGCCACGATCTCGTAAGCTGTAGGTGTGGCCCACGGGGACATTGGTATCCGTGAAAGTTTGGGTCGAGGGAGGGGAATCGCTGGTCTCGGGCCGATCGGCATAGATGGCATAGGGCCCCCCATCGACGGATCGGGAAATCTGGTAACCGAGAGCAAAAGGTCCGGCGTGGTCGGTCCAGCTCACCACGACTCTGATTGCCGCTTTGAACGGCCGCGGCGTTGGTCGGCGCCGGCGGCACATTGGGGATGTTCACGGACGCCGTGTTCGAGCTGCTCGACAAACCGGAGGAGTTGGTCGCTTGCAACTTGTAGTAATAGGTGTTGCCGGGGCTCAGGCCGGCGGCCCCGTCCGTGTAATAATAGGGCGCGGAGGCGAGCGTCTCGGTGACGACGTTCTGGGTGAACAGGCTGTCCGTCGCGCGCGTGAGGGTGAAACCGGTCTCGTTGGTCGGCCGTGTTGGTCCAGGTCAGGTAGACTTCCGAACCGCTGGCCGGCGTGGCGCCCAGGCCCTGGGGGGCAGTCGGGGTCTGGCCCGTCTGGTTGGTCGTCGTGGCAGTGGCAATGTTGGAGGGGCCGGAGGAACCGGCCGAATTGCTGCCCACAATCTGGAAATAATAAGTCGTGCTCTGGTTCAGGCCGGTGACCGTGTAGCTCGTCGACTCCTGGCCGGCATTGGCCACCGTCGTGAAATTCACTCCATCCGTGGATTCCTGAATGGCGTAGTTGGTGGCGAAGTTCGGCGATACCGTGCTGTCGGTCCAGTTCAGTTCGACGGCCGAACCCGATAGCGCCTGGGCGCTGACGTTGGCCGGAGCGTTGGGCGCCTGGGCCGGCGTACTCGCTCCGGTGAGCCCGAAGACCTGCAGGCTGTTCTGCGTGCCGACGAAAACCTGGCCGTTGGCCACGGTCGGCACCGCGAACTTGACCGTTGCGATGCTGCCCGGGCCGCTGTTCCACAATTCGGTGCTGAGTGACAAGGCACTGTAGGCATGGAGCTCGTCGTTGTTGGTGTCCATGATCCAGACAATGCCGCCGGCAGGGTCCTCGCTGCCGTCGGCCGAAATCATCACCGAACCGGGGAGATAGCCGAAGTCGTTGTTGGCTGTTTCCGAGGTTGGCTCGAGCGTGGCGACGGGGACGGTGGGAGGGTCCGGCGCCGGGTTGGGGGCCACAACGTAGGACCAGGCATTGCTGTTGTAGCCCGCGACCCAATAAAGCGTGCCATGGTAGTAGGCCGGGGTGCTCAGGGACCCGTTGATCAGCACCGGCGGGGTGGTTATGCCGGTGCTGGGGTTGTAAACCGAGTTCAGGACGTTGTCGTCATTGACGTTGAACTTCCCCAGGTTGTCGCGGTCGAGCAGGTAGATCGTGCCTTCCTTGCCGGCGGCCACGATGAGGTGCGGATGGCCGGGGATGCCGGCCGAGTCGGGCAGCACCAGGGGCGAGCCGGAGCCGAAATCCTCGTCGGCGTCGTCGAGCGCGTTGACGTTGTAGGGTGTGAAGTAATCGACGATTTTCAGGCCCCAGCCATTGGAATTCTGGTTGGTCGCGGTGGTGGTCGGGTCGGCCTCGACCTTGACCAGGGATTCGTAATAGTCATCGTCGGCGGGGAAGCCGTTGGCATCGAGGGGCGGAGGGCCGCCGCGGGGGTCGCCGTTGCCGGTTTCAAAGTAGAAGGCGGGTTGCCCATTGAAGGTTTCGTCCGGATCGAAGGTCAGGCCGCCGCCGCCGCCCCAGATGCCTCCCTCGCCGCCATTGGGGTCGGTGCACAGGACCCCGGAAAGAACCATCCCCTGCGTTGACAGGTTGGTGACGTTCCATGCGACGACCCAGCCATGATAGGGGCCGTTGTCGCCGTGCGAAGCCCATTCGGCGTAGACGATGCCGTTCACCAGGCTCAGGGCGGGGCGGTTGGCCTCGCGCAAGGCGTTGAACTGAACCACGCCGCCGACGTTGCCGTCGCCCGTGCCGCTGACGTAGATCGGTGTGTTATTGGTGTTGCCGTTGGTGGTGGTGCCGATGACGAAAGAAGGGGCGGCGTCGGTGCCATCGCCGAGGTTGATGGCGTGGAGCCGCTGGACGTAATAGGTCGTTAGCCGCCGACGATTTCCTTGGTATTGGCGACAGGACGTAGATGATGTTCGTGGACGGGTCGATGACCGGGGTGCCGGTGATGCCGATCTCCGGGTTGATGTCACCCGAACTCGTGTCGTCGCTCGGAATGGTGGTGACGGAAGTAGCGCCGGGGAGATAGTCATTGGGGTTGGTGGTATCCAGGAACGTGCGCTGCCAGAGGATGGCGCCGTTGGCGGCGTTGATGGCGTACAGGGAGTCGTTTTCCGTGGCGACAAAAACGACCGAATTGTAGGTGCCGGGCGTGCCGACCGTGTTCGGGCCGGCAGCAATGGTGACGTTGGTCAGAACCAGCGGCTCGGCATAGACCTGGCCGTCCAGCGGGGTGTTGTAGAGTTGGCCGAAATCGGCCGCGTTGACGTTCGACGACGTCAATTGCGTCTCGGTCAGGTTGGCCCCGGTCGACTGGGAGTCAACGTGGTATTGCGTGATATTCGTCGCGAGCAGGCGACGATCCTCGAGTAGCTCGAGAAAAGGCCGACAAGGCGGCCGTTTGCGTTTGGGACTGGAGGTTGTTGGAACGGCTCCATCTCGATTTCCACATGCGTTACGTCTCACAATGAATCCACCGGCGAGTTGTTCATTGAGCCCTGGATCGAGAACATCATGAGACCGATGCTTCGACGCTCGCCTGGAACACGATCTGTCTCAGATGGCCTGCCTTCGGCGGCGATGGCTCGAATATATCGCAGCCCAAAGGTGCGATTGCAAGGATTTCCGCAGTATGATTATCAAGCCCTGAGCGTTGCCCTCCCCATCGCGCCGGAGCTTGACTCCCGCAAGGCACGCATCCATTTTTCGGCCAGCGCCGGTCCGCCAAATAGCAACACGGTGTAGATCACGTCGCCCAGCAAGGTATTCCCAAAGAACGGGATGGCTGCCCACAACCGGATCGGCCGACCCTCGGCCGATAGCTTGTTCACGCTCACAGGACCGAAGCAGATCAAGACGAGCACCCCAGACAGGGCTGTCCATAAGGCGGCCGCGGACTTGGTCTTCGCTTCTCCGCGTTTGTTGGCTACGTGGAAGCGATCGAGCACCGACTTGCTGTTCTGCACGCCCGCTGCGCAGGCCGACCAGAAGGCGGCCCCACCCTGTCCGTGGGATGGAACGGAACCGCGTCCCGCTGCGCCGGCGTCAACCCCTCCCAGCACGCCTGGGCTGCCGGCTTCATCGCGACCCTTGGCCCTAGCCCAGATTTCCGGCCGCGAAGGATCGGTCAAGTCCGTCCGAATCGTTGCGTCGCCCTAAGGGCCTTTCCGCAGGCTGATCGCGTCCCTGCCCAGGCGTTCGATCGGGCACTGCGCATCCGACCTGCTTGGCCTTGGCGTCCCGGATGCGGTTCTTCACGATCCGATCCACGGTCTCGATCTGTTCGGCTGGTGCTCCGCTGCCCGCTCGATCATCGAAACCCAGCTTTTCGCCCAGGGCCACACCTAGAAACGAGAGAGCCCTATTTACGTCTCGCGCCCGCAGCACGCACTCATAAAACCTGATTTCTGTCTCGGGATCCGTCGATACCTTAGACAACCCGTAGACGGGGGAAACGGAAGGCTGGCCACCGCGGCGTAGCGAGATTCCGTCCGCGTTTCCGCAAATTACCTGTTTTGAAAAGTGCAGTACCATGCTGCCGACCCCCGTTCATCGCCGACCGCTTCGAGGTTGGATCGTTGGCTTGCTGTGCGTTCTCACCAGTGCCGTACTGCATTCAGGCAAAGTTGAGGCCGACCCGCCTGTGGCAGCGCCCGCTCCTGCCGAGACGGCGGTGCAGGCCGAATCGTCGCACGCTGCCGGTGAACCGGTCCCCGAAGTCTTCACCCGGGCCACCGCTATCGGCTGGGCGTTGCGGAACAACCCCGATCTGGCGGCGCTCGCGCCAGCAGCACGGCTTCGCCGCCGCCGGCGTCGTCATTGCCCAAACCTACCCCTTTAACCCAGTCTGGACGAACAAGCTGTTCGCCGCGAACGGCCCCGCCTCCGCCGGGATTACCAACCGCGTGGCGATGGAACCGCGCGTGTCGATGGCCCTGGAAGTCCGCGGCCAAGGCCGCTACCGGCGTCAGGCAGCCTGCGCCGCCCTGAACCGCACCGACTGGGAAATCGCCACCCAGGAGCTCCTGCTCGCCATCCGCGTGGTCCGGGCTTTTGATAACGCGGTCTACCAGCAGGCCAAGCTGCAACTGGCAGAAGAAGTCCTGCGCCTGCAGCAGGAAGCAGCCGAGCAAGTGCAAAAGCTTGCTCGTGCGGGGCTGTCGCACCCCGGACGCGCCGATCCTGGCCCAGAGCGACATCGATGCTTCCCGCATCGCGCGTGTCCACGGTAGGCTCGCGCAAGCGAAAGCGGAAGCCGACCTGCGTGCGGTCTTGGGTCTGACGGGCGAGGCGGTCAAGGTTTCGGGAACGCTGACCCCGACCCCGGTGCCGGAGGATGCGCAGCCCTTGCTGACGGCGGCTCTGGAGCAGCGGCCCGAACTGCGGGCTAGTCAAGCGGCCGTGCGTGAAGCCGAGGGACGCCTCCGTCTGGCCCGAGCTGACCGCTACGGCAATCCCGACATCGGCCCCGACTATGAATACAACGAGACGTCGGTAAACTTCATCGGCGCACAAATGGTTGTCCCGCTGCCGGTGCTGAATACGCACCGCGGCGATATTCTGCAACGCCAGGCCGAGCTTTCCCGCGCGGCCCTGGCCCTTCGTGGCGTCGAGGTGGCCATCCAGCAGCAGGTGTACGCGGCTCTGAATCGGCTAAGTGGAGCCCGTGCCACCGTGGAAATGTACCAGACGCAGACCGTGCCCCATTTGGAGACGGCTCTCCAACAGATGGAGACCCTATTCAATCGCGCGGCGGTGGACGCCCTGAGAGTCATAGAGGTGCGTCGAAGGCTACTGACCGCCCGCAGCGGCTATCTCGATGCCCTCTACGAGTTTCAGCAAGCGCATGCTGATTTGGCCGCCGCCTTGGCGGATCCCGCGTAACCTTTGATGCGGACCCCGAGACGCCGGGCCATTGAACTCGCCGCTTGCGGCTTCGCGTTCCCGAAGGCGCGTCAAGCCGCAAGCGGCGAATGCGCCCTTACTCGGCCACGGCTGTCGGACGGCGGCCGCCCGCTTCTTTCCGCGTGGTTTCCGGCTTGGCGGCCGGCGTGACCTCACCGTTGCTTTTCCGCGGCCGGCGCAGGCCCGCTGACCAGCCCGCGTTTCTCCAGGACTTTGCGGGTGATTTCCTCCACCAATGCCGGATTGTCACGCAGATACTGCTTGGCATTCTCCCGGCCCTGACCCAGCCGCACGTCACCGTAGCTGATCCAGGCACCGCTTTTATCGATGATCTTATCTTCGAGGCCCAAATCGAGCAGGTCGCCTTCCTGGCTGATCCCATGATCGTGCATCAAATCGAATTCCGCCTGCTTGAAAGGCGGAGCGACTTTGTTCTTGACCACGCGGACCTTGACGCGGGACCCAACGGTCTCGTCGCCATCCTTGACGCTGGTCACCTTGCGAATGTCCAGACGGACCGAGCTGTAAAACTTCAGCGCCAAGCCGCCCGAAGTCGTCTCGGGGTTGCCGAACATGACGCCGATCTTCTGGCGGATCTGGTTAATAAAGATCATGCACGTCCTGGTGCCGAGATGGCCGGGTTGAGGATCCGGAGCGCTTGGCTCATCAAACGGGCCTGCAAACCGACGTGCTGGTCACCAATTTCGCCCTCCACCTCCGAACGCGGTACCAAGGCGGCCACGGAATCAATCACGATCATATCCACGGCATTGGACTTGATGAGCATTTCGGCAATCTTGAGCGCTTCCTCCGCGGAGGACGGCTGGCTTATCAGCAGGCTCTCCAAATCGACGCCGACGCGCCGGGCCCAGCTCGGATCCAGGGCGTGCTCCGCATCGATAAAAGCCGCGATGCCGCCTAGCTTTGCGCGATGCCACGGCGTCGTAAAGCCACCGTGGTCTTGCCGCTCGATTCCGGTCCAAAGATTTCGATGATCCGTCCGCGAGGTAGACCGCGTCCCCCAGCGCAATGTCCAGGCTCAACGCCCCCGTCGAAACACCTTGCACATCAAGGGCCGTGCTGGCGCCCAATTGCATGATGGCGCCCTTGCCGAACTGCTTTTCGATCTGCGCCAGGGCATTCTTCAATTCTCGGTCCAGCGCTTGGTCCGCCATGGTTTCTCCTTGCTGATCAATAAAATACGTTCCAGAGGGAAGTGGGAAGGGCAAATCGCTCAACCGGGTCCCGCTTTGCCTGAGGGGAAGACCCATGCGCCCGCCACCGTTTTGCCATCCAGTGTTTCAATCAATGTGTACGTTTGTGAGTATACCCGCTTGCCCGAAGAAAACAAGCTCAGTCGCCCCTTTCTCTCCCAAAATTGTGTGAGGCCGTGCCATGGTGTCCCATGAATCGTTTTTCCGGCTCGATCCCAAGGTAGCAGTGGTGACCGGCGGCGGTCAAGGCATTGGCGAAGCGATCTGCCGGCGTTTCGCGGACGCCGGCGCCAGGGTGGCGGTTTTTGATCGGGACGCGGCCCGAGCCCAACGCGTCGCCGATTCCCTGGCCGGGCTCGCGATCGCCGGCGATGTCTGTTCGGAGAGTGACATCGCGCGTGCTTTGGCAGCCATTCAGGAGAAGCTGGGCGAGGTGGATATTCTGGTCAACAATGCGGGAATCACCGGCAAGGCAGGGCCGATTTGGGAACAGTCCAAATCCGACCTGGAGAATGTCCTGGCGGTGAATTTGGTGGGACCGTTCCTTTGGTGCCGTGCGGTCATTCCGAGCATGCTCAGGCGCGGCTTTGGCCGCATCATCAACATTGCCTCCATAGCTGGCAAGGAAGGCAATCCGATGCTTGGCCCGTACTCGGCGAGCAAGGCGGCTCTGATCGGGCTGACGAAGTCGCTTGCCAAAGAAGTGGCGGGCAAGGGCGATCTCACGATCAACGCGGTCAGTCCAGCCACCATTATCACACCGCTTCTCGACCAGTTGCCGCAGAGCACCATCGACTACATGGTTTCCCGTATTCCCCTCGCGCGCACGGGCCGCAGCGAGGAGGTGGCTGCGGTCGTCCACTT
>CAWBGC010000017.1:0-66981 GCA_963788255.1 uncultured Acidobacteriota bacterium | reverse complement strand
CTGATGTGCGGCCTAGTCTGAGGACAACCTCACAGGATGCTCGGGCTATCAGCCGATTGCGTCCTCGTTCAGGCCATGATCTTGGCCTTCTCGCGTTCGAACTCCTCGGGCGTGATGACGCCCCGGTCGCGCAGGTCGGCGAGCTTGGCCAGCTGGTCCGCCGTGCTGGTTTGCGGACCCGCAGCCTCTTGGACGTAGGCGCGCAATTCGCGGTCCTGCTGTTGCGCCTGCTGCGCCGACCGCTCGTGCATGCTGCTGCCGCGGACGATCAGGTAAACGAGGACACCGATCAGCGGGATGAGGAGCACGAACAGGAACCAGAGGGCCTTGGCCCAGCCGCTCAGGTCACGGCTGCGGAAGATGTCGATGAATACGTAGATCAAGATCCAGATCCAGATCACCCACAGGATGATCTCGATGATCGTCCAGAATATATCAAGCGCCGGATAGTTGTAGGAACTGGCAAGCAGCATGACCTCTCCCTTAACGAGCAGGGCGCCTGCGTAGCGCCGGGACATGTCGTCCCGGTGGTGAACGCAAGCATCATGATCGTACTGTGCCCTGCGGTACGAGTCACAGCCCAACTCCAGGATCGGCGGGGTAGATCGACACGCATCACTCCACGGCCTGGCCTGAAACGATAGGAAGTGCTGAGGCCTCAGCCGCAGGTCAGGCCGCATGCCGGGGTAGACCGCCATTGTTGCTGAACGGTATCGCAAGAGAGGAGCAGTCGATGACTGGCCCAGAACACTGCAAGCAGGTTGAAACTCTCCTCATTCAAGGGTGTAATGCGGTTGGGGTTTACCGTCCCGCCGGAGTTCCATCCCCAAACCTCCTAGGCAGGCCCCTGGCAGGCCCCGCTGACCGCGTGCCCCCGAACTGCCATCAACAGCTGTCAACGGACATTAAGAACTGGCTCTGGCACAAAGATCGTGAACTGGTGACTGTATGTGGTGCCTATGTGCTGAGCAGGATTCTCTTTCGCAGGAGGTCGAGGTTGGCGCGGCCGGACATCTGGCGTTTGAGGGCTTTGACGCGGCAGATGGTGCCCTCGGCGGTGCCGCTGCTGTAGACGAGGGTGAGCCCGTTGGCGACGGCGGGCTGGTCGCGACGGATGCCCCCAGGTGAAGGCATGCAGGCAGGGCAGGTCGTCGCGTTCGACTGCGGTGATCCACGCGGGCAGGCGCTCGTGGTGGCGGCCGGTCATCATCTCGGCGAAGGCGGTGACGTGGCCGGCGGTGGCGTTCAGCTGCGGGCTGCGGGCCTTGATCTTTGCCAGCTTGGCTGTCTTGTCCTCGGTGAGGTGGCCGGGGTGGCTGGTGATCCACCGGGTGACTTCCCCGGACGGTCGGCGGGGGCAGCGGGAGCGCCGGAGCGGTAAGCGTGGCGCGCAGAGGCTGCCGGTAGCGCCGCACCGGTCGCTTGCTGCCCTGGTAGCCCTGCGCGGCGATCTCGGCGTGCAGCAGGGCGGCGTCGGTGCAGCCCTGGTTCCAGCGCTGCTGCAGGTCGGCGGCGAAATGGTCCTGGCCGCTGGAGCGCGGGCGCGGGCCGACGATCATTTGGCCGGGGGTGGCGGCGCGGGCGAACTGGCGGACGGTGTGCCGCGTCAGGCCCAGCATCTGGGAGATCTGGGTGTAGTTCTTGCCCTGCGCGAGCAGGTCATGGATCGCGGCGTGGCGTTCTGGGCCGCGGACCGCCAGGCGGCCCTCGGTACGGTCCGGGCCCGCAGCCTGGGTGGCCACGTCGGCGGGGACGCCGCTGCCTGGCCCGCCGGGCTGCCGATCGCCGGGTTCCGGGGCGGGATCCGGTGACGAGCAACTATGTGCGCGTGACCGGGCTGGCTGGCCTGTTCGCCGAGGCCAGGGAGCTGTCGGTCAGGACGATGATTTTCGACGTGGAACCACTGGTCGCGCCCTGGCACGGCAGCCAGGAATCACTTGACCAGGGCATCGCGCGCATCCTCGGCGACGTCAGGACGGTCCCGTCGGTGCGCGTGGTGATCTTCGCGACCAACTCGGCCCGCCGCCCGTCCGCCGTCCCGGCCTGCGACGGCCTTCAGGTCAGGTACCTGGCATCCGCCGGGAAGCCGCTGCGGACCGCGCCGTACCGCGACCTTCCCCGGCCGCAGCTCGCTGCAATTTCAGCCCGACCGGGCATCGCGGCGAGCATTATGCCGGCGTCATCAACAAGTACGGCGTCGACATCGGCTACCAGGAAGGCGGCGTGATCGTTTGGGCGGTGTTCGCGCCCACCGCCGCCATCGCGCCCGGCTCCCTCGCCGGCGAGTATGTCGGCGCGACCGCCGGCGCATCCGTCGGTGCCGGCGCCGCCGCGAATGCGTTGGTGGGTGGCTCCGGCAATTCGTTCACCTTGCAGCCCGTAAGCCTCGAGGGCATGCAGGGCGTGAACGTCGCCGCAGGCATCGGCGCCATCAGCCTTACCTTCCAGCCGTAAGGCGAGCTCGGCGGGCGGTCCGCGGATTGCCCTGTCGCAAGCTCAAGCAATTCTGAGGGAAGCCGGGCATGACGCCCGGCTTTCTTCGTTTTGGTCCGCCTGCTCGGCTGGCCGCGCCTTTTTGTGCGGGTCAGCCCGACCCTTGCGGCTATATTTGACTAACTTGACTAAATATCCATCCCGACGTATCTTGACCAAATTGACCAGTGAATCGCATGGCGCAGACAGTCAACATCTACGAGGCCAAGACCCAGCTCTCGCATCTGGCGCTCGCGGCGGCGGGCGAGGAGATCGTCATTGCCAAGGCCGGCACGCCGCGCGCCCGGCTCGTTCCGCTGCCGTCACGCGAGGAGCCGCGCCGGCCGGGATTTTGGCGCGGCAGGCTCGAGTGACCCGTAAGGATTTCGATGCGCCCCTGCCCGAGTTCGGTGGGCAGCCTGTATTTTGGAACCCTCGACGAGATTGGGAACCCCATCGTCCCTCTCGCCCCCGGCGTAACTCCCAAGCAGGCGGAACTGCAGGGAACCACCGGCGTTAACGCGAACAACCCTGTGCTCAATGCCAACGATTTTCTGCCGCAGTTTGTCGCCCCCGGCACGAACGGAGTGCCTCCCTGTGACTCGACGGGATGCGACCTCTACGAGTCACTCTATGGAACCACGGGCCGGAACACGTTCCGGGGTCCTTTCCAGGTGCGGTTCGATATGAGTCTGGCCAAGCAGTTCACTCTCACGGAGCGCTTCGGCCTGCGCTTCGAAGCTGACGCGTTCAACATCTTCAACCATCCCGATTTCGACACGCCCAACAACGACGTGGATTTCTTCCCGTACTATGAGGGTCCGCCTTCGATCCCGCCCCAGGGCAGCTTGGGACTGATTCAACATACGATTGGGAGCCCGCGGTTCCTGATGTTGCAGTTGCACCTGACGTTCTAGTTTCGCGAATCGCTCTCGCAAGAGGGGCGTCCGGCAATTTTCGGACGCCCTTTTTTGCGGCATTTCAAAGGAATTCTTAGACGCCTTCAGTGCGGCGTATGCTTGCATTCCCGACGACTAGAATGGCGGCGGGAAGCCGTCAACAAAAGTTCTGGAAGAATCCAACGGGCTAGTCAAGATTGAGGGGCGTGCGCAGGACGCTGATGGCGAAGTGCGCCAGCAGCGGGGCGTCGTCGTCGAGCTGAATCCACCGGACAACGCAGTGGTCCTTCAAATACTGCGATACCTTGGTTTCGTTGATTCCCAAATGTTCGGCCAGCTTGGCTTTCAGGCCGCTATCGGAGTAGCTTCGGCCACCGCGGCCCGATTTCGCGCTGCCGCGGCCTCCGCGCGCGAGATTCCCCAGGCCGATGCGGAGCGTCTGGCAAGCCTCGATGTAGTACGACGTAATTTGATCGGAGTCCGAAAGCAGGAACACTCCCGGACCGGCAGGCGCCTCGTCGCTTTGGTCCAGCCGATGCAGCGGGCTCGAGAGCAGGCGGCGCAGCATGGATTCAAGTTGCGCCATCCGCGAGGCCAGCGCGGGATCCCCGGCGCGTCCGTGCGCCGTGCGCTCGGAGGGTAACTGCAAGGCCGGCGCCTCATGAACTGTGCGCGATTCGACAGCAGGCCGCTCGAATGCCGCTGGCTTGGGCGCTTCGTGGCGGGGCGGCTGGTGCGATGGCGCTGCTGATTCCGCGAAAGCCTGCGAGGGAAGCCCGGTCGCGCCTCCAGGACCTTTGCGCCGCCGGCCGCGTCCTCCGCGGCGCCCGCGACGCCGCTTCTTGTGCAAGGCGTCGCCTGCCGCGCCTACTGAAGCGATGGATTCCGTTTCCGATGGCGCAGCGGCCGCATGGTCTTCCGAAATTTCACCGAGTGCGAGCTGCGCAGGCGTTTCGCCCTCTTCCTGTGCCGGGAAATTCGGTGCCTGTGGTTTCTCTTCCGCGATGGGCGGATGGTCCGTCGCGGCAACCGGCAGCTCCGCTCCCAGGCGTGTCAGCGCCTCCTCAGCCTTCTTTTTCCATTCGGCGCGGCGGAATCGCTGCGCGGCGATGGTGTACCATTTCACTGCTTCACTCTGGACGAGCGCCTTCTCTTCGAGCAGCGCCAGCTCCCACGCCACCATCGCGTCGCGCGTGCGCTGGTAGAGTTCGGATAGTTTTGCATGCGCGTCCGGAGCGTTTTTCGCCTTGCGGATGCGCGCCTGGATTTGCCGCCAGTCTGCCATGGCGAATCATTGTAACAGTCGCGCGGCAGATAGGCCAATGGAGGAAGGGATTTGCAAGGTGAACGGACAAATCGCGAGGACGGCGCAGGCATCTGCAAGACTCCCGCGGAACGGTCCCGCTGGATCGCCGAGCGGGCACGCGCGCTCGGATTCGATTTGAGCGGCGTCGCGTCTGCCGGCGCGCTCGAGGATCTCGCCCATCTTCCGGAATGGCTCGCGCGCGGATACGCGGGAGAGATGAAGTACCTGCACGATCCTCGCCGGCGAGATCCGCGGCTCGTCCTGGAAGGCGCGCGCAGCCTGATCGTCGTCGCGCTGAATTACAACTCGCCGCAGCCCTACTCGACCGAAGCGGCCGCGGCTCCGAACCGCGAAAATCCGCGTGGCTGGATTTCGCGCTACGCCTGGGGCGACGATTACCACGATGTCCTCTGCGAGAAACTCAACGCGCTTGTCGCAGCCATGCGCGCGGAGTTCCAAGAGCCGTTCGAAGCCCGCGTGTACGTGGACACGGGCCCGATTCTCGAACGCGTCGCCGCGAAACATGCCGGCCTCGGCTGGCTTGCGAAGAATACATGCCTGATCAACCAGCAGCTTGGCTCGTGGCTGTTTCTCGGAGTCATCCTCCCGACGCTGGAGCTCGCGCCGAGCATTGCGCCGGGCGAGGCACCGCCGCCCGACCTGTGCGGAAGCTGCACGCGCTGCCTCGATGCGTGCCCCACGCAGGCGTTCCCCGAACCCTACGTGCTCGACGCGCGCCGCTGCATCTCCTATCTCACGATCGAGCTGCGCGGCGCGATTCCCGAGGAACTTCGTCCACAAATCGGCGCCCATGCCTTCGGTTGCGATATCTGCCAGGACGTCTGCCCGTGGAATCGCAAGGCGCCCGTAACTCGCCTCGCGGAATTTCAACCGCGCGAATTCGCTGCCGCGCGGAAAAATCAAACGGAGGCACAGGAAAGCAGCAAATCGCTTTTCGCGCCGGAGCTGGAGTGGCTGGCATCGCTCGATCAAAAGGAACTCAGCGAAGCATTCCGTGGAAGCGCAGTGAAGCGGGCGAAGTGGCACGGGATTGTCCGCAACGCGTGTGTCGCGCTGGGAAATTCGAGGATTGCGGCCGAATCCCCGGCGGGGGCGCGCGTCGTCGCCTTGCTCGAGCGTCTCGTTTCTTCGGAAGACGCGCTCATCGCCGAGCACGCCCGCTGGGCCCTGGCGCGGCTGCACGCTTCGGATTGACTTCCGGCGTTTGCTTCGCATAGCGTAGCGCCGCCGGAGTCTTTGCAGCGCAGGAGGCATCCGAAAAATGATGATCACTCACGCGTCGGTTTTTCTTCATGGCCTTGCGCCGCAGATCAACTTTTCCAGCAGTGCGGCGATGAACGAGCAGATCGTGCTGCGCTGGATTCATCTTGTGGCGGGATTCATCTGGATCGGGCTGCTCTATTTTTTCAACCTGGTCGGCTTCCCCATGATGAAGCAGCTCGATGCGTCCGTGCGCGGAAAGATTTATCCCCTGCTGATGGAGCGGGCGATGTGGTGGTTCCGCTGGTCGGCGCTGATCACGGTGCTCGTGGGGCTGCGCTATTTTGCCATCATTCTTTCCGACGACGCACGGAATGCCGGGAACCCGTCGCTCACCGTCCACTGGTTTGGATGGTGGACGCTGGTCTGGCTTGCCGCCTACGCGCTGATTTATCCATTTCAGATTCCGAGCAGTGGAATTCTCAACAATCCGTGGGTGCGTGCAATCGCCATCGCGATCATCGTCGTTGCTGCTTCTTGGGTGGTGCTCGATTTGGCGTCCGGCGCACAATCCTCGAACGCGCATCAGGCCATCGGCGTGGGCGGCGGAATCGGCTTGCTGATGCTGCTGAATACCTGGGGCGTGGTGTGGCGCGCGCAGAAACGCCTGATCGCCTGGACGCGCGCGAGCGCTGCGGATGGAACGCCGATGCCGACGGAAGCAGAGCGGCTGGCGCGCTGGAGTTTTCTGGCCTCGCGCGTGGGATTCTGGCTGTCGTTTCCGATGCTGTTCTTCATGGGTGCCGCGGAGCACTATCCGTTCTTGATCGGCCTTGCGGGCTGAGCTGGGACGGTAACCCGGCAGCCTTCCCCGCGTCTAAAAACATAAGGGTGGAAGGCCGCGATGAGGACAAAAGCTCGAATCGGATTCTTGGTTTTGCTCGTGGCGGCAGTTGCGCTGCCCGCCATGGCGCTTCTTTATCCGCTTTCGTCAACCAGTATCCGCGAGGCCTATTTTATCGGCGCACGGAACGACGAGCAGACTGCAGATTTTTTCCTTCCCTACAGCCATAGCCTGCCGATGCCGAAAAAAGGACCGCATGTGGCAGTGGTCAGCGTGTCAACTCCTTTCAGTCAGGTTGTGGAGCGCGGCGGGCAGGCCGGCTATTACGCTCAGGAGGCCGAGCAGGAATTCCTGGGGAAACCCCTCGATTTCATGGTGCGCGTTCAGATCGATTTTACGGCGACGTATCCTGAGCCCGGTCCGGCCGGCCCGACGCTGACCATTCAGCCGGTCCCCGATTGGTGGCAGGACTTCCACGTTCAGTTGGACCAGGACAAGACAATTCCAGCAAAGTCGCACAGCGTTTATCTGATTTATTCGGATGCATCCGCGAATGTCTTTGGACTGGCGGGAGCGATCCTGGAGCTGCGTTACGACCCGAAGAAAATTGACTCCGCGCCGGCGACGATCAAAGTGGACACGGCGGACGGCCAACACGTGGAAACAACGTTCAATCTGGCCAGGCTCCGTTAGCGCCACTCGCGCGACGCACTGGAATCATCACAATAACTTCTTAGGCCTGAGCGGCAGCAACCGGCGCTGCTATCTCGTGGTGCCTTGCTCCTCCATAAACTGGAAGGCATCCTCGATGCTGCGGTCGGCCGCGTGCGAAGCAGTCAAAGAATTCGCTTCGTCCTTGGTGAATTGTGGACGGCGTCGCGGCGAGAACCGAGACGGGTCAAAGGCGCCGCGCTTTGTGCGGAAGACCCAGACAAACTGGTGATGGGCCTTGTCCGCCGCGGCCTGGGGCATCAAGGCCGTATCCACAGTGGTTACCGGATTGAAATCTGAAAAGCCGTTTTTGTCCACGTGAACGGGGTCCGGCAGCGTGGAGTTATAAATATCCACGTCGTGCGTGAAGATCATCACGAAATCCACCTTGGCGGGAGACGCAGCGGGGCAAATCCCCGGATACTTCTTCTTGCGCTCCTGGGCGATCCAGCGGGCCTGAGCCGGAGCCAGACCGTAAGCGGAGAAGAATATCTGGCAGGCTGGGTCGGCGCTTTGGTCTTCCGGCCGGATTTCCGGATAGTCCTCCGAATCGGAATCGGACGAATCGGCAACGGGACGGAGAGCTGCAGTTGCCATGGGTTGTTTTGCGTTCGCTTCAACCGCCGCGGGTTTCGTTTCCACGGCCGATTCGATTCGCGGAGTCGTGTTCACCGGACCGGAGGAGAGGACGACCACTTGAACGTCATTGTTGTCCGAAGCCTTTGAAGTGTTGGACCGCGCGGCGACGGACCTGGCCTGCGAGTGGTTCACCGAGGCAGGCGAGTCAGACGAAGCGATGGAAGGCGTAACGCTCGGCGCCTCCGGAGGCTGCTGCGTGCTGGGCTTCTTGGCGGCCGGTTTCACTTTCTTCGGTGCGACGGAAACAGGCTTCACGCGCACAGCGGCGGTCGTAGAATCTGCCGCAGCGGGAATGCTCGCATTGGACGGCGCGGATGCCGAAGCCACCGCAGGAGTGCGAACGGGGACAGCTATTGAGCTTGCTGGTTCCGACACGGGAGACGCGCTTGCCGCGATGGCAGGCGGCGCGGCTGGAGAAGATTCAGGCGGATTGGCCACGATCGCAGCGGACGTCACCGGACTGTTGGGTGCGCTCGCCGGAGCGGACACAGCGACGACAGGGTGCGCGGCTATCTTTTGTCTGGATCGAATCAAGCTCGCGAGGCCTTCGGTGGGATTATTGCTGTTGGGATCGATGTAGGGAGGTAGATCCGGGAAGGCGCTGTCAGGGACGTAGCCTTCCTTGCCGTCGGCCGTGCGAATCTTGACGTAACCCTTCACGCGGCTGATGATCTCGACCTGTTCGCCACAGGGCAGGCGCAGGATCACGCTGAAACTCGTCAACGAGTCGTAGACCCAGACGCGATTGTCGTTCGCAGCGCACTCCACCGGAGTAGTCCCCGCAGCGGAGACAAGCGGCGCGAAACTCAGACCACCGAGAAAAAGGGGAACCACAGGAAGAAACCGCATTCGCATGCCCATTTTGCCTCCCAAGCCTGAAAAGCTTCAGTGGCGCGCTGGGTTGGGCGCACTGTTCTTCTGCGAGGCGAGAGGGACAAGCCGCCTAAGGCAACGCCCCCGTCCATCGCCCGAGAAGGATGCTGCAAGCTGAAGCGAATATGCGCCGCGAAGGGGCGGAGGTACAACTGGCCGAAAGTACAAGTTTGGTTCAGGGGCGAAAGGTACGAAAGGTCGTCCGGGGTTTCAGGACCGCCATCGGAGGGTGACAGGGCCGGTCAGGGGGTGGCGAAGAGGCGTGCCGGTGCGCTCGGATTCCATGTGGGCGGCCTTCAATTCGAAGTACCAGCGGGCCTGGCGATCGGCGTCGTCCACCAGCATCATGCGGTCCTCGTATTGCAGCCCCAGCGCCTGCTTCTTGATGACCTCGGTGTCCTGGCGGATGAAGCGCGGGCCGAGCACGTGAATGATGAGCGAGATGATGGGGAACCACGGGAGAATATTCCAGGCGGCGACGAAATCAAGTCGGCAGAAATCGCCGCGGATCGGCGTCACAGTGGTACGGCTGGAGAGCCAGTATCGCCCCGCGCGAATCTGCTCGAAGCGCATGTTGGGGAGGACGAAATCGATCATGGTGGTGGCGGGCGCGCCGGTGATGAGTTTCAGGATCTTGTAGGGAGCGCTATTGGCCGAGGGCGCGTGCGGGCTCATGCGAAAACCGTTGGGGATCGGCTCGAACTGCTTGGATTTTTCGCGGATGCTGTGGCGCGAACGCCACCACCACGCTTGATGGACGAAAGGGCCGTGCGCGGGATCCATCAGGCCGATGATGGCCTGGTCCACGCCGCAAGGAAGATCGGCCCAAAGATGCGCGATGCGGTAGTGCGGGCTGAAGGTGGGCAGCTCGGGAGCAGGCGGCGGGGGAGTTTCCGGAGCGCGGCCTTCGGGATTTGCCACGAAAACCCAGATGTGGCCGTCGCGCTCTTCGCAAGGAAAGGCGCCGGCGTAGATGCGGTCGCAGCGGAGCTTGGAATCAGGCGTCAGCGAAGGGATCGCGCGGCACTGGCCCGAGTGTGCGTCGAATTGCCATCCGTGATAGGCGCACTCGACGTTTGCGCCATCGAATTGGCCAAAGGAGAGCGGAAAGGCGCGATGAGGACAAACGTCACGAAGCGCGAAGGGTTTGCCATGCGTGTCGCGGCCGAGGACGAGCGGAACCCCGAGGAGCAATGCGCGCGCGAGCTTGCGGCCGTGGAGTTGGTCGCTGCGCAGCGCGGGATACCAGAAGCCCCAGAGCATTTCGCCCGCACCGTTTTTCGCGTTGGAGGTTGTCGCATCAGCCATCGTGAGGCTCATCGTAGTACACCGCCGCCCATCCCGCAAAGAGCCACACCGGTGACACTTGGGTTTCGCTCAGGCGATGCTCAAAGTGGCGCTCGTTCGAGCGGCACGATGAATTGGATACCATCGACCTGCTTGGTGCCCAGCCGCTCATCGTTCGTAATGAAAAGGTCGACGCCTGCGGCAGCCGCACAGGCGAGTTGCACGGCATCGGGTGCCCGAATCGAACGATCGCAGCGCAGCGACGCGTATATCCTCGCCGCCCGGATATCGAAGGAGATCATTAAGGATGTCGACGTGATCGCTTCCTCGTATTCTCTCGCGAGTTCCAGGTTTCCGCGCTCGACCGGTTTCACCAGAATCTCGCCGAGCGTAAGCGCAGAAGTCACCAGTTGGTCGCCCCGGTCCAGCATGGCTTGCCGCAATCCAATCGTTCGAGCATGAAGCGGGCCTTGGCCCTCGAAGAGATAAATGAACAGATTTGTGTCCCAGAAAATCCTGCTCATTGCCAACCGTCGCGCAGACGGCGCACGTAGTTATCTGCGTGCTCGTCGGACCAGAGTTGCTTTCCGGACCCAGCCATCGCCAACAATGGATCCTTCTCCCGCGTTGCGCGGGTCGCCGCATTGCTCCAATCGCTGTACCAACTCAGTAGACCCTCGTAGCCATGTGGCACGTCCTGGGGATTTGGTGTGATCTTTGCGCCCTCGCGCGCGGGATCATACGGATCGCCTCTGCGAAACAAGCGCCGTCTCCCAGGGGCTGTTTCGAACAACATCCGATAGCGGCCTGGGTTCGGCGCGCGGTTCGCAACGCAGTGCTGAATCACGTGCACGTACACTCCCGGCCGATTGCTTCCGGCAAGCGATTCTTTTGCGGCGCGTTCAACGATTTCGTAAACGAGAAAATCCGCGCGCTTGGGATGCTCACGGTGGAGCAAAGCGGTGGCGATCCAAACTTCGTCGGCAACTTTGACTTTGGAGTCTGAGGATACGGGCATGGCTTTACGCTCTCCTTCAGGCAAGTCATATATCATAACCTGTTATATAGGTATTGTCCATTATTTTGTGTATGTTGTAGCAATTATGTCTCGGTGGGTGGATTCTCGAATAGGCCGCGGCCTTTTGACTTTTAGTCAGGTTTGCGGCTATTCTAATGGGCGCGATGTACGCTGCGTTTTATTAGCGATTGCTCTCCCGCCCGGACCGGGCGATGCTGCCTCCGAGTTGTTTCCATTTTCCGATTTCCCTTTTCGATTCTCTGCTCTTTTGAGGCTTTGCCATGGCGAATTTGACGCTTTTTGAAAAACTCAACCAGATCGAATCGCGGTACGAAGAGATGACGCAACAGCTTTCCTCGCCCGAAGCGCACGCCGATTCAGGGCGCTACCAGAAGCTCGCAAAGGCGCACTCCGAGTTGGGCGAAATCGTGGCCAAATACCGCGAATGGAAGGAAATCGAGAAGGGGCTGCAGGGCGCGAAGCAACTGCTGGCCGAATCGGACGATGCCGAGATGAAACAGATGGCGCGGGACGAAGAGCACACACTCGAAACGCGTCGCGAAACCGTGGAGCGCGAATTGAAGCTGCTGCTGGTGCCCAAAGACCCGAACGACGAGAAAAACGTGATCGTCGAAATTCGCGCGGGAACCGGCGGCGACGAGGCTTCCCTTTTCGCCGGCGAGCTTTTCCGAATGTACTCGCGCTACGCCGAATCGCAGGGCTGGCGCGTGGAAGTGTTGGAGAGCTCGGCTTCCTCGATCGGCGGGGTGAAGGAAATCGTCGCGGCGATTCAGGGGAACAAGGTGTATTCGAAGCTGAAATACGAGAGCGGAGTGCATCGCGTGCAACGCGTTCCTGCGACGGAGCAGCAGGGGCGCATTCACACTTCGGCGGCCACCGTGGCCGTGCTGCCAGAAGCGGACGACATCGACATCAAGATCGAGGCAAAGGACTTGCGCATCGACACGTTTTGTTCGTCCGGCCCCGGCGGACAATCGGTGAACACGACGTACTCGGCGGTGCGCATCACCCACATTCCGAGCGGGCTGGTGGTGTCGCAGCAGGACGAAAAATCGCAGATCAAAAATCGCGCCAAGGCCATGCGCGTGCTGCGCGCAAGGCTTTACGAGATGGAGCAGTCGAAGCAGCACGAGGCGATCGCCGCCGAGCGGCGCGGGCAGATCAAGACGGGCGACCGCTCCGAGAAAATCCGCACGTACAATTTCCCCCAGAACCGGGTGACAGACCACCGCATCAATTTCACATTGCATCAGCTCGACCAAGTGATGGAAGGAAAGCTCGGGCCATTGGTGGACGCACTGGTCACGCATTTCGAGTCGGAGCGGTTGAATCAGGAGCTTGTGGAGGTGTGAGTTGCAAGGCGCGGGAGCGAGAGCGTCCGGGGCCGGAACGGCAACGAGCCTGAAAATGACGCAGACAGAAAAAATTGCGATGCAAGCCGGCGATATCCGCGCGGCGCTGAAGGAGGGGATGGCTCGGCTGCGCGCTGCAAATGTCCCCTCGCATACGCTTGCCGCCGAGCTTTTGCTGATGCACGCGATGGGGCGAGATCGCACCTGGATTTACGCGCATCCCGAGGCCGAACTGGGGCCGGGAGAATGCGAGAAATACTTCGTGCTTGTCGCACGCCGGTCGGCCGGCGAGCCGGTGCAATACCTTACAGGCAAGCAGGAATTCTGGGGCCTTGAATTCGAGGTCGCTCCAGCCGTGCTGATCCCGAGGCCGGAGACGGAGCACGTGATCGAGGTGGCGCTTGAGCGGCTGGGCGAGCGTGGAATCCAAGTCGATCTCGCAACGGGAGCGCCGAGTCCGCCGCTGCGCGTGGCGGACGTGGGCACAGGCTCGGGGTGCCTGGCCGTGGCCCTGGCGCATGAATTGCCCCACGCGGAAATTGTCGCGACGGATATTTCGGCAGAGGCGCTTGAGGTGGCACGCCGCAATGCCGCGCGTCATGGCGTAGCGGACCGCATTCAATTTGCCCAAGGTGATTTGCTGGAACCTGTTCGTCGCGCAGCAAGTGCCGCGGATCAAGATGCGTGTCCATTCGATCTGATCGTCAGCAACCCGCCCTACGTGGCGCGGAGCGAAGCGGGCGAGCTTCCGCGCGAAGTCCGGGACCACGAGCCGCACGCGGCACTTTTCGGCGGGCTCACAGGCATTGAAATCTATGCACGCCTGATCGAACAGGCAGGAACACTGTTGCGTCATGTATCGGATGGCGCGAAGCCCAGTCCCGGCGGAATATTAGTGCTCGAGCTCGGCTACGATTCGGCTGAATACGTCCGTAAAATTTTCTTGGCGCAGTCAGGTTGGGCGAACCTAAGAATCACAAATGACCTCGCAGGCATCCCCCGCGTCCTTTCTGCCCAGCGCGTATAGCCCGAACTGTCGAGCGCTCCGCGGCTTTCTTCCGAGCAAATGCCCGCCCACAACGCGCTCCATGAATATCTGGCGAAGGGCCCCTGAGGCTCGGCCACACAATTTCATACCAAAACCCGTCCGGCGAAAAAGTCACGTGTATGTGCTAGATTATGCGCGGAGGCTGCCATGAAAAAGCTCTTCGGACTCGCTGTCGGGCTTTTGCTTTTTGCATTTCCGGCATCGGCACAGGCAAAGCACGAGAGCGCCCATGATGTTGGCGGAAAAATTCCCGCTCATGGACCTGCTCCCGTTCGAGCTACGAAAAAACCTCCCGCGGAACCCCGCAACTTCAGCGACAAGGCCGGACACCCCAACGTCCCTCACGTTCATTCGAATGGCAAATGGATCGGACATGATACCGGCCCGAACGATCCCCACTACCATCTGGACCACCCTTGGGAACATGGACGTTTCACGGGCGGATTTGGCCGCGGCCATGTCTGGAGACTTGTGGGAGGCGGCCCGAGCCGTTTCTGGTTCGGCGGTTTCTTCTTCAACGTCGCCGACTTCGACGTGGGTTTCTGCAGCGACTGGCTCTGGGACTCCGATCAGATCGTGATCTATGAGGACCCGGATCACGTCGGCTGGTACCTCGCCTATAACGTGAGGCTCGGTACTTACGTTCACGTGATGTACCTCGGGACTAGCTAGCAGCTCCCGGCAACCAACAATCAATCAAAATCAGTCCTACAAGAAGCAGCGAGGCCATATTCGGCCTTGCTATGGGCCACGGGGATTGCTGCGGTCTAAGCGCAACTGGCGAACCGGAGCGAATCGAACGATTTTGCGATGGCTCGCGATTCCAAACCACGGACGCTCTCGTTGTATAGTTGACGGCAAATCCCGATGCCCAAGCTGGCCCAGTTCCGCGCCAAGCGCGACCCCACGGTGGACGCCATCGAAAATTCCACCGCTTCGATCCTTCACGTCGACATGGACGCGTTCTTTGTTTCCGTCGAGCTGCTGGCGCGGCCGGACCTCAAAGGGTTGCCCGTGGTCGTGGGCGGGCAACGCGACCAGCGCGGCGTGGTTTCTTCGGCAAGCTACGAAGCGCGGCGCTACGGGATTCATTCAGCGATGCCGCTGCGGACTGCGGCAAAATTGTGCCCGCAGGCGGTGTTCCTCGATGGCCATCACGAGCTTTACGGACATTGGAGCGACCGCGTGGCTTCCATCTTGGCGAAGTATTCTCCCATCGTCGAGATGGCTTCGATTGATGAAGCGTATCTCGATCTGGCCGGTACGGAGCGCTTGCATGGCCCTCCGTTTGCCGCCGCGCACAATCTGCTGCGCGAAATCACTGCGAATACAAGCCTGCCTTGTTCGGGAGGCCTCGGCACGACGAGGCTGATCGCGAAGGTGGCAAGCGAGCAGGCGAAACCGCGCGGGCTCGTTTGGGTTGCACCGGGAAGCGAATCGGCTTTTCTGGCCCCGCTCAGCGTCCGACGAATACCCGGAATCGGCCGCGTGACCGAAGCGGCGCTGAAGAATCTCGGCATTGAAACCGTGGCGCGCTTGCAGGAAGTTCCGCTCGAGCGCTTGGAAGAAACCTTTGGACGCTGGGGAACGGCGCTGTTCCGCAAGGCGCGCGGCATTGATTCCTACGAATTTTTCGTTGACGCGGAGCCGAAGTCGATCTCGCACAATCAGACTTTCGGCGAGGACACAAACGACCGCGTTCGCCTGGAAGCCACTCTCAGTTATCTTTGCCAGAAAGCTTCCAAGCGCCTGCGTGATGCAGGCCTGCATGCGCGCACCGTGACGCTCACGTTGCGCTACGCAAATTTCGCGACCATCACGCGAAGTCAGACTTTGAGCGCACCTTCGGATCTCGACGAGATCTTCCTGAAAGCCATCCGGGAATTATTTTCACGAGCCTGGGATGCTGCCGCAATGATGCGGCTGGTGGGCGTTGCGCTTTCTTCTTTTTCAGCAGGGTCCGGACAGCTTGAACTGCTCGATCCCGGCCGGCGGGACAAGCTCGAACGTCTTGCCAAGGCCACCGATTCGCTGCGCGACCGTTTCGGGTTCTCGAAGGTGCAACTTGGCGGATCGCTGCCGTTGCGCGATCATCGCGACTGACGCCGTCGTCGAGCTGCCAACCTGCCGTATAATCTCGGTGCTAATGTCCGCTACACCCAATCCCGCGCAACAAGCTGCGAATCATGCCGGCCGGCGCTTGCGAGGTTTCTGGACGCGAATCACCGAAGGCCTCGAAATGCAGCAGCTCTGGGGGCAATTCTTGTCCGAAGCGAAGGTGAGCTACGGACTATATTCCAAAGATGTGAATTGGGACGAGATCGGGCGCGAAAAAAGCAAATTCAAGAGAATCTTGCTGGGCGCGTCGGCGTTGTTTCAAGCCTTGCTCATGAAACTCACGCCGGCTCGGCGCGTGGTTCTTCTGGTCGCCATCGTCTTGCTGCTCCTGCAGCCCGACGTGCATTGGGGCGGCGGGGAATTCAGCATGCAGCTCGGCGGCCTCGGCGCACTTCTATTATTTGTCCTCTTAGCCCTCGAGCTCGCGGACCGCGTGACGATGAAGCGGGATCTGGAAATTGCGCGGGAGATTCAGCAGTGGCTCGTCCCCGATCATCCGCCGCACCTTTCGGGAATGGACATCGCCTTTGCCACACGGCCACAAAACACGGTGGCGGGCGACTATTACGACGCATTCCTTCGCCCTCTGCCGCCGCATGATTCGGACGCGAAGCCGCTGTTCCTAGTGGTCGCGGACGTGGCCGGAAAGAGCGTCCCAGCGGCTCTTCTGATGGCAACGTTTCAGGCGAGCCTGCGGGCCTTGACGGCCACCACCGCTACCCTCGAGGAGTTGGTGATTGGCCTGGACCGCTATTGCCGGGCGCACAGCCTGGATGGACGCCGATTCACCACGGCGTTTTTGGCGGAGGTCAATCCGCAAACGCGTGAAATGCGCTACGTCAACGCGGGACACAACGATCCAATCCTCCGCCGCTCTACAGGGTCCATCGAGCGGTTATCTACGGGGGGCCCGCCGCTCGGATTGCCGCTCTTTACGGAAAGCGAGTTGTCTTTTCCGTCCGGCCGCGCTCAGTTTCAGCCCGGCGATTTGCTCTTCATTTTCACCGACGGAGTGGTGGAAGCGGTGGATGACCATGGTGAAGAATATGGAGAGAAGCGGCTGATTCCGTGCATACAAACGTCGCCACCGGAAAGCGCGGATGAAATGCTGAAGCGCGTAATGACGGAAGTCAATTCCTTCGTCGGCTATGCGCGCCAGCACGACGACATCACCTGCCTTGTCCTGCGTGTGGGCGCGTAGCCTGAGAGCGCGAGCCGTTGTGCGGTTCCGGATAGCTCGCCGCACCCCCAACTTCCCACGCTCGCTCTTTTCCCGCATAATCCGCATATGAACCCGCGGCAACTCGCCGATCGAATCTGCCGCAAGTTGCGCCAGGCCGGCCACCAAGCCTACCTCGTCGGCGGATGTGCCCGCGATATTCTGCTCGGGCGCGAGCCCGCGGATTACGACGTTGCAACGGATGCGACTCCGGATCGCGTGCAGCAGCTCTTCCAACACAGCCTCGCCGTCGGCGCGCAATTCGGAGTCATTCTTGTTACGCAGGAGTCGTTCCCCGGCGGTGCCGATGCCAATGAATCCGCGCAGGTGGAAGTCGCCACGTTTCGCGCTGACTTGGGCTATTCCGACGGGCGCCACCCGGACCATGTCGCCTTTTCGAAAACGGCGCAAGAAGACGTTCTCCGGCGCGATTTCACGATCAACGCTCTTCTTCTGGACCCCGAATCGAACGAAGTGCTGGATTTCGTGGGCGGGCGAGACGATTTGCGAGCCGGGATCGTTCGCGCCATCGGCCGGCCGGAAGAGCGGTTTCGAGAGGACAAGCTGCGCATGCTTCGAGCCGTGCGTTTTGCGGCGCGCTTTCGGTACGCGATTCATGCCGCCACGTTTGAGGCTATTCGTACGTTGGCCCCAGATATCTGCCAGGTTTCCGCGGAACGCATCCGCGATGAATTGACGAAGATACTCACCGAGGGAGCGGCACGCCGCGGATTTGAACTTCTCGATGAGGCGGGTCTCTTGCAGGAAGTCTTGCCGGAGATTTCGCAATTGAAAGGCGTGGAACAGCCACCTCAGTTCCATCCCGAAGGCGATGTTTGGGCTCATACTTTGCTGATGCTGGAGGCGCTCTCTCCGGGCTGTTCGCCGACGCTGGCGTGGGGTGTTCTCCTGCATGACGTGGGGAAGCCGCCAACCTTCACGCCTCCGGACGGCCCCGATGGCCGCATCCGTTTCGACCAGCATGTGGAGGTTGGCGTGCGAATGGCGGAGGCCATTTGCCGCAGGTTGCGCTTCTCCAACGAGGACACCGAGCAGATCGCCGCGCTGGTGGCAAACCACCTGCGCTTCAAGGATGTGCCGCGGATGAAGATTTCCACTCTGAAACGGTTCGTCCGCCTGACCCGATTCGAAGAACACCTGGAACTGCACCGGCTGGACTGCCTTTCAAGCCATCGCAATCTCGAAAACTATGAGCTCGTTCGGCGCTTCATCGCGGAGACCCCTCCCGAGGTGATTCACCCTCCCAGGCTGCTAACTGGGGACGACTTGAAAGGCCTCGGATTCGTACCTGGCCCAGGTTTCAAGCAAATGCTGGAGGCTATAGAGGAGGCCCAGTTGGAGGGGAGTATCAAGACCCACGCAGACGCTGTCGAATTGATTCGTGCGAACTTCACTTCCCCAAAGTAGCAATATAGCCTTTATTTTCATAATATTATGACGGCAAGGCGACTGCATGAACATCGCTACCCGTATAGCAGGATTGCACAAGGGCAGTCCAATTAAAGTTGAAAACAGAATATTAGTGTAATATACTCATGTTGTCTTATAGTAGAGTACGAATAGTTGCAAATCCTTTTGCGCCCTTCTCGCATCTAACCGGGCAGCCAGCCGATACGGTGATTGAAGGTCTCACTTGCACTGGCCAGCTAAGGGGGTCAATTTGGCTAGACAGCTTAAAGTTGAACCACAAGAGCTTCCTATACTTCCCGTGCGCGACACCGTGCTTTTTCCGGGGCAAGTCATGCCCCTGCCCGTGGGTCGCGAAAGTTCCCTTGCCCTTTTGGATTCTCTCCAGGGCCCTGACAGGATGTTGGGAGTCGTCGCGCAGTTGGATCCACGCGTAGAGGTTCCCACCGGGACAGATTTGCACAGCGTCGGAACGTTGGCGAAAGTTCACAAAATGGTTCGCACACCGAACGGAACCGTGGTGGCGTTCCTGGAGGGAGTGGCCCGCATACGCGTCGTGGAGGTTGTCGGGTTCAAGCCATTTCTCCGCGCGCGCATCGAGGAGCAGCCCAATCTGGAAGATCAGCACGACACGGAACTAACCGCGCTGGAGCGCAACGTTCAAGAGTTGTTCCGCGAAGTGGTGGCGCGTTCCCCTCAGCTTTCCGACGACTTGCAAGCCGAAGTCATGAACCAGGATTCGCCGGCGCGGCTGGCCGATTTTGTCGCCTCCACGTTGCCGTCGCTCAATTCGATCGTCCGCCAGGAGCTGCTCGAAACCTTCAGCGTGAGGAAGAGGCTCGAAATCCTGATCAACGAACTCTCGAAAGAGAAAGAAGTCCTCGAACTGCGCAACAAGATCCACGACCAGGTGCAGGAGCAGGTCAGCCAGAGCCAGCGGGAATATCTCCTCCGCGAGCAGATGAAGGTGATTCAAAAGGAGCTGGGAGAATCCGAGGATAGCGCCACGGAGGTGGAAGAGCTGCGCAAGAAGGTCGAAGAGTCGGGAATGTCCGCCGACGCGAAAAAGGAATGTGACCGCGAGCTGAAGCGGCTGGCGAAGATGACCCCGGCATCGGCCGAGTACATGGTCTCGCGCACGTACTTGGAATGGATGACCTCGCTGCCCTGGAACAAGGTCTCCGGCATCGAAGAAATCAACATCGCAAAAGCGCAGGCGATCCTCGATGAGGATCACTACGACCTGGAAAAAGTGAAGGAGCGCATCCTCGATTTCCTGGCGGTGAAAAAGCTCCAGCCGGGGATGAAAGGTCCGATCCTTTGCTTCGTGGGTCCCCCCGGAGTGGGCAAGACGTCGCTCGGAAAATCGATCGCGCGTGCGCTGGGACGCAAATTCCATCGCATCTCGCTCGGCGGAATGCACGATGAAGCCGAAATCCGCGGCCATCGGCGCACCTACATCGGCGCATTGCCGGGACAAATCATTCAAGGTCTGCGCCGTGCCGAGACGATGGACCCGGTCTTGATGCTGGACGAGGTTGACAAGCTCGGCCGCGACTTCCGCGGCGATCCGGCGGCGGCGCTCATGGAAGTGCTTGACCCCGAGCAAAACTCGACGTTTCGCGACCACTATCTTGACGTTCCGTTTGATCTCTCCAAGGTGCTGTTCATCACCACGGCGAATTGGCTGGATCCCATCCCGGATCCGCTGCGCGACCGCATGGAGATCATCGAACTCCCCGGCTACACCGAGGAAGAGAAGATTCACATTGCCAAGCGGTTTCTCATCGAGCGCCAGACGAAGGAACACGGTATCAAGCTCGGCGAGCAGATCGAATTCACGGACGAGGCCCTGCACGACCTGATACGCCACTACACGCGCGAGGCAGGCGTCCGGAACCTCGAGCGGGAAATCGGCACGCTGGTGCGCAAACAAGCGCGGCGTCTGGCGGAGGGCAAGCTGGAAAAACTCGTCGTGACGCCCGAGGTGATCCGTGAAGCGCTCGGCATCCCTAAGGTCCACCTCGAAAAAGAGGTGGAGGAGCGCGTCCAGCAGCCCGGTGTCTCCGTGGGGCTTGTGTGGACGCCCGTCGGCGGCGATATCGTCTTCATCGAAGCCACCAAAATGCGGGGCGGAAAGTCGTTCACCATGACGGGCCATCTTGGCGAAGTCATGCAGGAGTCCATGCGCGCCGCACTTTCCTGGGTTCGAGCCAACGCCGACCGCTATGGCATCGACCCGGACTTCTTCCGCAAACACGATCTGCACGTCCACGTCCCTTCGGGCGCGGTTCCGAAAGACGGCCCCTCGGCGGGCATAGCGATGGTCACGGCGCTGGTCAGCCTCCTGACGGGTCGTGCCGTGCGGCCGCGCGTTGCAATGACCGGAGAAATCTCGCTCTCCGGAATCGTGCTGCCGGTGGGAGGAATCAAGGAAAAGGTGCTCGGAGCAAAACGCGCCGGAATCCGTGAGGTCATCCTGCCTTCGGAAAATGAGCCGAACGTGAAGGAAGACCTGCCGCCACACATGCTCGAGGGAGTGCAAGTTCACTTCGTGCGCACGGCAGAGCAGGCGCTTGAAATTGCGCTCGGCAAATTCGAGAGGAAACCCGCGAGGCCCGCGCCGGGCGGCCAGTTGGGAGAAGACCGTCCCGTGGTGGGACCCGTTCACTAAAGCTCAGAAGTTTGAGAAGCAAGAACTGCCATGAGGCCCGGGAGAAATCTTCCGGGCCTTTTTCTTTGGTAGCAAACGCAAGGTTTCCCGTTGCGGCGCGCGCCGGATTCAAGTACAGCTAGAAATTCTCCGATGCCCTATCGGCCACGAGAACTCGTCATACGCGCGCGGGAAGCCGCGGCAGTGCTGTTGTCGCGGCTGGACCGCGACGAATTGGTTCCGCGCTTCCTCGACATGTACGCTGCCGAGTACCGCCGTCCCGGGCGCGCTGACCAGCCCTCCCATTATCGCGAACAGCTTCAGACCATCCGCCGCGAAGCAATCCTGGCAATGGTTCTGCGGATTGAAGGTGCGCTTCCGAAACGATTGAAGGTGCGCGTGACCGTGGGACTCTCCCGGAAACCAAAGC
This sequence comes from uncultured Acidobacteriota bacterium, assembly GCA_963788255.1. GTDB lineage: Bacteria > Acidobacteriota > Terriglobia > Acidiferrales > UBA7541 > Palsa-295. The sequence continues at coordinate 45,442 of CAWBGC010000017.1, read as the reverse complement.
GGCCGAAAAAGCGCGGGAAGAAGGCGCGTGGAAAGAAGAAAAAGAATACGGCCAGGAAGGCTTCCTGGGACCTCGCGATCCCTCTACTCGACCTCTTCCGCGAAGAGTTCTTCGTAGCCCTCGGTCAGGCGCTGGACTGGACCGATGATGACGCGCGGGAATTCTGGCGCGACCTCGATGTGTACGAAAAGCTGGCGGGGTCCCAACCCCGGCGCCCGGCGGCGCACCGGCCGCAAGCGGGAGCCTCCGGTCCCTTTGTGGATCGCGTGGCGCTGTTGTTGGATCCCTCGCTGATGGAGCAAGCCCGCCGCGCGGCCGGGAGATTCCAACTCGAACTCAACGCTGCCGCCGACCGCGTCCTGCGGACGGTTTTCTCTCGCCGCCGCGCCAACTGATCCCAGGCCTGCCGGTCTCCTACGGCCTTGCTTCCAGAACGATGTTGAAGGGTGTTTCGGCAGCGCGCCGCACGCGTGTGAATCCTGCGGAGCGGAGCAGCGTTGCAAGCCGGCCCTCGCCCGCCTGTGCTCCGAGTCCCAGGGCCACCTCTTGCGAAAGCGAGGCGGGTGTGCAGAGCATGGTCGAGGCCGCATAAAAGACGCGCCCGATGGGATTCAGATTGTCTTCCAGTTTGTCGTGCGCGAAAGGCTCCACGATCATCCACGCTCCCTGTGGATCCAGCGTTTCACGAACGTGCCGCGCCGCACCTTCCGGATCGCCCATGTCGTGCAGGCAATCGAAGAACGCAACGAACTGATAGCCGGTGCCGGGATAGTGTCTTGCAGTCGATACTTCAAACTGGACGCGATCCGACAAGTTCTCCCTCGCCGCAGCCTCGCGCGCCATCTCGATGGAACGGGGATGGTAATCAAATCCCACAAAGCTGGACCTCGGGTACGCTTGTGCCATCAGGATCGTCGAAGTTCCCAGTCCGCAGCCCACGTCGGCCACGCGCACGCCGGCCTTCAATTTGGGTTCGACGTCGTGCAGCGCGGGAATCCACTCGCCCACCAAGTGTGCACGATAGTTCGGGCGAAAGAATCTCTCCGTCCCGGCGAAGAGGCTCTGGTCGTGTTCGTGCCAGCCAACTCCTTTTCCGGTGCGGAATGCTTCGGTGATTCTTGGCTCATCTTTCACGCAGGCGGCAACGATGTCGAAGAAGCCTGGCAGAAAGACGGGACTGTGTTCGTCGGCCAGTGCCATCGCCTGTTCAGGCGGCAGCGTATAACGCCCGGTCGACGCGTCGTAGGCGACGAATCCACCGGCCGCCTGTGCGGCCAGCCACTCACGGACGTATCGCTCTGCCGTCTTCGTTTTTGCAGCGAGCTCCGCCGACGTCATCGGCCCGGCCCCGGACATCGCCTTGTACAGCCCGAGTTTGTCCCCAATTAAGATGAGCGCCGCATTCATAGCGGCTCCCATCTCTCCCACTGCTTTCATCACGAATTCGTGCAATTTGGCCTGATTGATGGGTTGAGGCGCGGTGGTGGACATGTGATCCCTCCAGGTTAAGCAAGCATTGGGAAAAAGCCTTGAGAATTGCGAGGGAGTCTACCGTTGCGAGTTCGGCAAGTCAACACGCTTCGCTGTGCCGCTTCGGGACGCTTTTTGCTAACCTCGCTCCCGTGGACTCTATCTTCTATCTTCTCGTCATCCTCCAAATCGCACTCGGGCTTTATTCGCTGTGGGAAGGCTTTGAGTGGCTCCGCATGGTGCGCAGAAGGCTCGGGTCGCACGCAGGCTTTTACGCGCCCGTAGCGGCCGTCATTTGTCCGTGCAAGGGCGTCGAGTTGGGGCTTGAAGACAACCTCACGGCGCTCACAAAATTTGATTATCCGAACTACGAGATCTATTTCTCGTTGGCGACGAGCCTCGATCCTGCATTGAAAATCATCGAACGCGTCAAGGCGGCGACGCAGCGGCCGGTCCACATCGTAATCGCCGGGCCGCCGGAGGATTGCAGCGAGAAGGTTTTCAACCTGCGGCGCGCCGTCGAATCGCTTCCCGAAAAATTCGAAGCCCTCGTATTCACGGATTCGGACGTGCGACTGCCTCACGGCTGGCTCACCAAACTGATCGCTCCGCTCCAGGATGGTCGCATCGGCGCCACAACCACGTACCGCTGGTTCATCCCCAGCCGCAGCATCGGCGCCGGCGGACTTTCCAGTGCTCTCGCATCGGCGTGGAACGCCGCCATCGCGACGATGTTGGGACGCCCACGCGAAAATTTCTGCTGGGGCGGCGGCACGGCCATCCGGCGGAAGACATTCGCCGATGTCAATGTCCTCGAAGCTTGGCATGGGGCGGCCAGCGATGATTTCGCGATGACTCATGCGCTCGAGCAAGCGGGCAAGTCAATTGTCTTCTGCCCCGAATGCCTTGCCGTCACGCTTCATCCCTGGACCGGCAGCGCCCTGCTCGAGTTCACCAACCGCCAAATCCTGATCACGCGCGTCTATTCGCCGCGGCGATGGATGCTCGGCGCCGCCGCGCACCTGGGGTACTCGCTCACGCTGATCTACGCAGCGATCGTCATCATCGCATCCATGGTCTCGGGTGATCCCTGGTTCCAACTCGTATTGATGGCGCTCGCGATTCCCTTGCTGGCAGCCATGAAGGGTGCCATGCGGACCATCGCCCTCAACGAGTTGCTCCCCGAATGGAAAGCCAAGCTCCAGGAATGGAGCTGGGTGTGGACCGTGCTCGCGCCCGTCGTACCTTTTCTATATTCGTGGAATTTTATTGCGTCGCTTCTGACGAAGCAGATCCGATGGCGCGGCATCCGTTACGAGCTCGTCTCGCCCAACATCACGCACGTCTTCAAGCGCTAGCCCGGCTCGTGTTCATATCCGCCGCTGCACGTTCGGAAAATCCACCCACACCTTCACGCCGCAAAAGTGCGAGCCTTCCGTGCAAATCGGCGTCGAGATCCCCGCGCGCAGATAGCACGGCGGCCCGATGTAGCGCGCCAGCTCGGGGAATACGCCGCGCACCTGTTCCACCTCTTCGATCGAAGCTTGATAAATTTCCTCTTGCGCGTTGAAGCAGGTTCGCATTGTCCATTTGTGCAGCAGGTGCAGCAGCGATCCCGATTCCACCAGCCGAATGGCCTTGGCGTTCGGCAGCAAATACAGCGCAAATTCCAGTGGCACGCCACGAGCCAGCAATTCATTCTTTGCGTCCCAGGCTTCCTTCATCGCTTGCTCGTAGATTTCCAGTGCGCGCGGATTGTCCCGAATCAGCATCGGCGTGATGAAGTCGGGCGAGCGCGTATCCGCCAGCGTCAAAAGCGGCCGCGAACCGGGCACCATGCGGTGCCGCTGATCCTGGCTGTCCGCCGTGTGGCTGATTCGCTTTGCAAACGTGAAATTCGCGTGCTGCAGCGCGCGCATCAGCGGTGCGTGTACGCCGATGTCCAGCGTTTCCCGGCGATAGGGATTGCGCGCCGGATTCAGCAGCACGTCCAGCGCTTCGCCGTCCGGACATTCCGCCGCCGTCGCGCCCACAACCGCTCGATACGCCTCCGCCATCGACGCAATCGCGCGCGGAGAATAATCGATGAGCCGCGAGGTCAACCCCGCCAGCCGCGCGTCGAATTCCCGGGCGAACGATTCTCCGTCGCGCGCTGCCCGCTGCCATTCGGGAGGCTCCTCCATCGGCTCGTTCTGGAAGCGGTCGAAAAACTGTGGGTCCACTTCGCGGACGCGCGCGACCATCTCTCCCACCACCAGCCGCGCCTCCGATGGCGTGTCGCTCGCCGCCTGCATCCGCCACAGCCGGTGCAGCACGATCCCGGAAAGCGTGTGTACCATCGTCGTAAACGCCGCCACCGGCAGGACGTAGCGTGCCACCTCGATCGCCCGCTTCTCCGATTGCCGTGCCACTTTCTGTGTCCGCTTCGGGTGCGACATCTCGCTGACGTGCCAGATATCGCCCAGGATTTCGCGCGCCGCCGGCTCGAGCACGCGCGTCAGCTCGCGGTAATCCTCCCACGCGCGCGCGATCGCTTTCTCGTAAATCGCCCGCTCGCCGGCTCCGAATTCCGCGCTCTCGGGCGGGACGTACGCTTGCGGGCGGTCCAGCCGCACGTAACGCTGGCTCTGCTGTTCGGAATTGTAGAAGGGATGCGCGTGCAGGAACGACCACACAAACTGCCGGCTCACATTTTCGAGCCCAAATTCAAAGTGCGCGTGCTGGAAGACGGTGTGATGCCCGCCGTAATATGTCGCCGAGCCCACCGTCACGCGCTGCTTTTCGGTGATTTCCTCGGGGCCGATCAGCCGCGGCGAGTAGCACGTGCGGGCCGCCGCGATCGCGGAATCAAAAGGATGCGCAAAATGATTCCGCAGCGTGACGCGCGGCGCGGCGCTCTCTACTTGCGTTCCAGGCGGCGTGTCCGCTGAAGGAGACAATTGCGTGGCCATTTGCTTCCACGCATTGTACACCGTCTTGTGCGCCGCGCAGCGCATCGGTGTTTGCGTCGCCGCGCACACTCCTCCGCTAGCGCCATTCAGGCGCTCTACTGCTATGCCCCGCAAATTTGCTGCAATTGTTCTTAGGGGGTCGGAGCTTCAGCTCCGACATGAATGCCGCGAATGCAATGGGGCTTCAGCCCCTGAGGCCAAAATACACTTGCCATCTATTTGCGGGACAGCACGCTCGGGTCTAGATTCCGGGTCCGCTTCGCCGCTACTTCTTCTTCATCGAAGCGGCTTTGTCGGCGTACTTCTTCTGGAAGCGCTCCACGCGGCCCGCCGTGTCAATCAGCTTCTGCTTCCCGGTGAAAAACGGGTGGCAGTTCGAGCAGATTTCCACGCGGATCATGCTGCCCTTGAACGTCGAGCGCGTATCGAAGACGTTGCCGCAGGCGCAGTGCACCTTCACGGCATGATAATCGGGGTGAATTCCTTCTTTCACGTGAGGCTCCTGTCGGCCGGCCGGTCTGCGCGATTGCCGCTTTCGTCTCGTGAATCGTTGTAGCTCGGCACGCTCGCGTCGCTAGGCCAGCGCCAAACTTTCATGATACCGCATTTTCCTTGGCTCGCCCACTTAGATTCCCCCAGCCCCGCAAACGATTCACGCTGCGAATCCGCACCCAACGAATGTGTCTCGACCGAAGTCGAGGGGCTCCTTCCCCGCCGTTGTCCCGCTTGCTTGCACAGAGTCAGCTGCACCGGACGAACGCGCCATGACGCAAGGAAAGGAACGCTCGTCTCGGAAGGGGCAGCCGCACTCCCCCGCCCCAATCCAGGGCGTTCAATATCGAGCTGCAGTTTCATAGCTTACGGTGCAGTTATGTTATCCTCAAAACAGTATGAAGATGGAACTAAGACGCCGTGCGCTCGACAAGATTTATAAGCGCCGCGACCGCATCGACACCCCAGACTTCCAGCGAGAGGAGGTTTGGACGGAAGAGCAAAAACGAAAGCTCATCGACACGATTCTGAAGGGCTGGCATCTTCCCAAATTCTACTTTCGAAGAGTCGACGAAAGTTCCTTCGAATGCGTGGATGGCCAGCAAAGGCTGGCCGCAATATTCGAGTTTTATGACGGAAAGCTTACTCTGGAATCCTCTGTCGCCCGCAGGTACGGCGGTGCGACCTACCCCAAGCTAAAGCCAGACTACTCCGACGCCTTCGATGATTTTGAAATCGATATCGAAGAAATCGAAGACGCAACGGACGACGAACTTGAGGACCTTTTTGTCCGCCTCCAGCTTGGCACGCCCCTCACCACGGCCGAGAAACTCAACGCCCTTGGGGGCGAGGCCCGCGACTTCTCTCATTGGATTGCCGACCAGCCCTACTTTCGAAGAAAAATTGGAGTCCGCGACACGAGGTATGCGCACTTCGACATTGCCACCAAGTGGCTATTTATCGAGGCCCGGGGAGTGCAGCCTCAAATGCGTTTTTCGCAACTTGAAGCATTCCTACGTGACAACCGAACATTCGATTCCGCTAGCGCGATAGGTAAGCGCATCAAATCTGCACTTAGGTACCTGGACTTCGCACTCCCCAAAGAAGCCGCTGAACTACGCAACCGCGCGAGTGTCCTCTCAGTATGCATGCTCGCCGCCAGAGTCGTTGAGGCCAATGTCCCACGCGCGACAGCCCCACTATTCGGCGCTTTCATACGTAAGTTCTTTGAGGACCTCACGACAGAGGTCGAAAAGGGAGCGCAGGCGACCAACACAGATCTCCTGGCCTACCAGGAGGCAATCAGCTACGGTTCCACAGGTGGCGACTCGATTGGCAAACGGCTCAGCATTTTGAGCCAGCGTCTGGTCACATTTGACCCCGGTTTTAATGCTGTACTTCGCGCAGAATCGAACACGGGCACTAACTCCAGCGCCCTCGATAACACGGCAGAGGAGATAAGCTCGCTGATCTACGCTGTGAATGAGCGATCGAGTTCGAAAACGGGCGAAGACACGTTCAAACTGACGAACAAGTCAGCGCGCGCGATTAAGAAGCTCGCTTCGGTCTGCAGGAGCGGCAAGGATTTTGGCGACCTCGTCGATTCTCTTTATTTCATCGTCTACGAAGGGACCGGAGACTGCAACCGGCTCCCATCCCCTCCCCCACCTCTTGCAATGGACGTAAAGTTCCTTCGGAACCATCTGCGCCACGACCTAGATCACGGCGACGCGCGTGAAGCCGCAAAGAAGCGACGCCGCGGCGCATCGATACTCAGAAAGTATGTTGGCAAGCCGTCCGTGGCTGAATGCGGCCCCGCAGATTTCTCAGCCGCTCAATTACGCCTTCTTGATGAATTAAAACGCACGTTGGGGCAACTGTAGGAGGATTTGTCAGGCAGGTACCGGACCAGCTGGGCGAAAAAAAACGACCAACCCAAACAACCTTGGACGACCGCCGCAGATTCATTTCCAATGCGTAGTATCACTTACTCATGTCCATGCACGCCCTTGTTGCCAAATTCAGCTCGAATGGGTAACACCTCTAAAGTAATAAAGGCAGAGCACCCAAGGGACGACACCAACCAGCAAGAATCGGTAGGCCCATTTCAACGCAGAGAACTTTCGGCTCACTATTTCGGCGTTGCGATGACACTGCTCCAGCAAATCACTTAAGTAATCCGAACCGGAAAGTTTCATGAATGCGGCGTTGTATTCCCGAAAAGTACGATTGGCGATCCCGCCAAAGAAATTGAGAGACGTTGCTGGCCCCTTCGTCTGCGGATAGTTCACAAGGTAAACGCAAAATAGACTCGCAGATTGAAAAAGCAGACTAATCGCCGCCAATAGAATGGTCCCTCCTTCCCAAATGCGCGACCTCGGAGCCAATCCCGCCAGCACTCCGAGCATCGCCGTATTAATTCCTAGGACGACGGATGATTTCGCGTCTATTCGACCAACCCAGTCCAAGAGCCGGCTAAGGTTCAATTCAGCAATCCGAACCTTCTCGTCTTCGTTCACGAAAGCTTGTACCCGTCCGGCCAGTTCATACCCTTGCCCGACTCAGCATTCCTTGCCCGAATCCGAAGAGATTATACTCCTATATTCGGGAGGGGCAGTTAGCAGCACCCGTTTACCCGCAAGACCAAAGGAGTGGAGTCACACATGGGCCTGAAAGAAGACCTCCAGAGCGAAGTTTCCCTCATCTTTAGAAGTGTCTGGACAGAGCGCGACGGAAACGTGGTACCTGACGACGAGAGCATCAAGCTCTCCAACGACGCCGTGAATCTCGACGGGACAGTGCTATACGCGGATATGGCCGATTCGACAGGACTAGTTGACGGACACAAGAACACGTTTGCGGCCGAAATCTATAAGACCTACCTGCACTGCGCGGCCAAGGTCATAGCCTCCGAGGGCGGCGTCATCACTGCGTACGATGGCGATCGGATAATGGCGGTCTACATTGAAGGAGCCAAAAACACCGCGGCGGTTCGAAGCGCATTGAAAATCAATTTCGCCAGACAGGAGATCATTATTCCCGCCCTGCGAAAGCAATATCCACAAACGGCCTACGCGCCAAGCCACGTCGTCGGCATCGACACGAGCAAGCTATTTGTGGCGAGAACGGGCATCCGAGGCTCCAACGACCTCGTCTGGGTTGGCCGTGCCGCGAATTACGCGGCAAAACTCGCGACGCTTCCACCCGCATATCCAACATACATCACACCTCAAGTCTTTCAGGCAATGCTCGACCCGGTCAAAACAACGAATGGAAGAGATATGTGGGAGGCTGTTACGTGGAACAACCGAGTAATCTACCGATCTAACTGGCGATGGACTACAGTTTAGGCTGGCGCACCACTCCTGCGCTTTTCGAGGGATAGTGGATTTCGCCCCCCCGTGAAACCGCCCCGCCCGCAGCGAGCCCAAACCCACGAAACACGTCTTCCACGTTTTCGCGCCTTTTGCGTCCGCCCTCTTCCCGCACAACGTGTCCGACCCTTCGCGCCCCTGCCGCCCGGTCGTGTGCGTACACCAGAATGTTCGTGTCCACGAAGAACCTATCGCTCATGAAGTTCGTCGCGTGAACCAGGGCGTCTCCAGCCGAGATCGAATCCTTTGCGGAGCCGCGCAACGGCGCGCCTTCGCGAGCGGTCGTATCCCTTGCGCTGTCGCACCAATTCATCCAACTTTGCGGCCAGCAAGCCGCTGACCGAAGTGCCTTCTTCGGCCGCCAGAATGCGAGCTTTCCGCAAAACATCCGCGTCGAGTCTTAACGTGATCTTCTTCATGGTTTGCACGCGTCCACGCTCTGTCCCGTTTTACGTGCTACGACAGCTCTTGGCAAGCTCTCAGCAAACCCGCGCACCCAAAATCGCACAATGCGTCTTCCACGCTTCATGCGTCCGCCCTCCGCGCCTTTTCCATTTTCCAGTTTCACTTTTCCACTTTCGCCGTCGCCTCTCCTCCGCATTTGGTACAGGGTACTGGTCCTTGTACTTCTCTTGTCCTTTCGTACAGTTCAATTTTTTTTTCGCCTTCCTCTACCATTTTCTCTGCAACATGTACGGCGCATTTCAACTCGGCCGATTTCCGCCGGTGCCGCGCGGTCACCCCACCATGCCGCAGTCGTGCCGGACCGCTTCGCCGTCTACCGGCGAACTTGCCCGCCCCATAACGACGGCTGGCGGGCCTTCCTTTGCGCTGACTTTATTGCAGCATGTACTCCGCTTACCGCCTATCGCGGTCACGGGTCGCGTGCCACGATTCGCGGGTCGCGCCATTTCTAATCGCAACCAGGGTATATTAGAAATGCGCGTAAGTTATAGAATACAAAAGGCCGGCGCTCGTTCTAATCGCAACAAATGGAGGGCCCCCTCCTTCGGAATTTATTCGCCGCCATGGTCGTCACCGCTGAGAATCGGCCTGATTGAGGGGCTCTCTCTACCCAAGTTTCTATGTCTGGATTGTCGTGGGGCGGGGAAAAATTCAGGAAACGAACGAGCAGCCGACGCGGGTGCGCCCGCCTTCGGTCAACATAACGTAGGCCTTGCGCAGCACCACGCGCACGGGCGGCAGAATCGGGACGTGCAGCACGGCGTTGAACTGCTCGGGGAACTCTTCGGGCTTGTCGAGCAGGACGGCGACGCCGCCGTAGCTGAGATCGATCACGCGCGCGTTTTTCTGGGCGGCATCGCCGAGGATGGCGTAGGCCTTCGTACCCACAAGCGAAACCCTTTCCCATTTCCGCTGTTCAGCGTAGGGCGCCGGCTGTGGGATGGCGCTGGTGGCCGGCGGAACGGCGGCGATGGGCTTCGGCGCTTCACGGGGAGGAACAATTTCTCGAGGGACGGGCGCGGCGGCTTCGCGGGCGGCAGGCGGTTCGAGCGCGATGACACGAGAGGAAGCGCGGCCGGCGAGTTTCAATTCGTATAGCCGCTTGTCCGCCAAATCTATCAGGGCGCTCTTTTCCTCTCCATCCTGCGGATGGACGGCGACGCCGAAATCGAGCGTCACGCCCACTTCGAGCTTGAGCGGGCGGATTTCGGATTCGTACTGCGCGCGCACGCGGCGGCACAAAGTGACGGCCTGTTCTGGGTCGGTCTGCGGCAGGAGCAGCGCGAATTCATCGCCGCCGATGCGAAAGGCGAAGTCAGAAGCGCGGAGCGTCTTGCGAAGCGTGGTGGCGGCAAGCTGCAGCACCTGGTCGCCCTGCAAGTGGCCCCGGCGGTCGTTCACTTCCTTCAGCTTGTGCAGGTCGAGAATCACCACGGCGAGGTGCTGGCCGTAGCGTTTGGCGCGGTTCATTTCCTTGTCGAAATATTCGTCGAAGAGGCGGCGATTGTAGAGCCCCGTAAGCGCGTCCGTAGCTGCATTGATTTGCAGCTTCTTGAAATCGTCGTACTCCATGAGGATGGGAACGCGAAGGAAGCTGGTGGATGCCAGCACGTCCAGCATGGCCGTCTTCAGCGAGATTTTTCTCTTGAGGCTTTCCGTGAGCTCGTTGCGGCGCTGAAGGATGCGGCTCCAGTATTCGTTGCTTTGCGCGTCGGTGAGATCGATTTGCGCGATCGTGCGGAAGAATTGCCGCAGGAACTGTCCGCGGACAGATTCGTCAAGCCCTTCCAGGGTCTCGACCAACAGATCGAGGAAGGAATCTTCGGCCGAGGGCTGCGGCTGAGAAACTTCGCCGGACTGGGGCATCAATGGGTTCCGAATAGATTCTATATGACCCTGAAATCAGGGGCACCTGCGGGGTACTTTACCCAGAGCAAGGGACAGTCCAATCCCAGACAAGAATGCACCCGCGGGAAATCCTGTAACTTACTGCGAGACATAAAATTACACTATTTGGAGCGAAAGTAAACCGGGCAGTGGTGGCTGGCGTCGAAACAGGGGGAAAACGGATTCCACTTTATGTTCACCTGTATGCAGCAGGGCAGACAGGGCAGGTAACCACCTATCCGATGGGCTTGAGGAATTCAACACCGACCAGGTGGACGTCGCCGGCCTCTTGTTGCCTCTTCACGCGAGCCTGAATGGGCGGCATCCCCGCAGGTATCAAGGCAGATGAGGTGATGGAGGGGGCCGGAATCGTAAGCGTGACTACCTCGTTGACAGCAAGGGCTCTGGGACAGGTCAGGAACGCTCCTAACCCACTTATATCCAGGGTCTTAGCGAGCTCCAGGAACTGCTCACCATGCGCGTCCCTGCCGCGGATGAACAGAGGGACCTGGAGGTGCATCCGCTGGAACCTTCTGCGCTCGTCATGAAGGGATTGCATGGCCAGCCGGCGGTAGATCGGGTTTTCTCGAGCTCCCATCAGTACCCCAGTTATAGTACTCAAATAGGTTCGCAATTTCATTGCAAGTCGGATGGTTACGGTCGAAATTATTTAAGTCCAATTGCAGCAATGCATTAGGATGGTCTAAAAATGAGAAATTGGGATGCGTTGATTCTTCTTGTGCAAAATTACTCCAATGCACTTCCCGGATTGTGCAAACCTAGGACGCATTTACCATTGACACTTATTGTTCCCTTTGCGAGCATACCCCTTCTTCGAGCGCATCCCAGACTCAGGTTCTTGAAAGAACAGGAGATGGGTGTCTCTATGTTCGTCTTTGTGGCTCCGGGGAGCGGCCGTTGCAGAAGACTATGACAACCGATCAGCAAACCAACAGTCAGGCGGTTTTCCAACTGGTCGCCAGCCTGCTGGATGCTCTCGAACGTCCCATGATTGTGTCCGATCGGGCGGGGCGGCTCCTGTTCACAAATCTGCACGCGCAAGACAAATTACATGCGCAGGCGCTGGACTCGCAGCCAAAGGCGAATCTCTTCCCAGACATCCTGCACGCGGAACGCGAGGAAATCCTGCGTCAACTGGAGAGCGGGGACCAGGAAGTGATCTTACCGCTCGACAACGCGGAAGGAAAAAGTCGCGCGCGAATCCGATGGCTTCCGGAACCTGATTGGCTGGTCGTCTACGTCGAACCCTTGCCCCCGGAAGTCCCTGCCGACGAGGCGGAAATGCGCCAGACGGTTCAGGAGTTGATGCAGGAACGGGAAATTACCTACCGGAACCTGCTGGCCGCATATCTCCGTTTGCAGGAAGTGAATCGCCAGAAGACCGTGTTTCTTGCGTCGGCCGCCCATGAATTGAAAACTCCCCTTGCCGTGATGAAGGGCTATTACGAATTGTTGCTTTCCGGGTCTTTGGGGAAGGTCAGCGAACGCCAGCGGGAAATCCTGCAAGAATCCAAGGAGAGTTGCGACCGTCTGGTGCGGCTTGTCTCGATGTTTTTGAATTATTCAGCGTTGGAGAGCGGAAAGCTGGTTCTGCAGTTACGCGAAAATGATCTCCGAGACTGCATCAACGACTTGACCTGCCGCTGGCAAGATACCTTTCAGCGCGCCAAAGTCCGCTTGGATGTCAAGTTGCATCCGGAATTGCCGCAAATCAAATTCGACTACCAGAAAGTGCAACAATGCATGGCCAACTTGCTGGATAATGCGCTGAAGCACACTCCTGCGGGGGGCAGCATCACATTGCTGGCGCAACCACATTTTTGGGAAAGGCGCACATCGGAAGCTCCGGCTTCCGAGGAGCGACGCCGTGATATCACCCCGCGTGTCAACAGCGTGTTGGTGTCCGTGACCGATACAGGGAGCGGGATCGCGGCAGAATTTCATCAGGAAATATTTGAAGAGTTTGTGCGGGTGGATCCCTCCTCCTCCGGGATGGGGTTGGGATTGGCCATCACGAAACGGTTGATTCAAGCGCATCGCGGAAAAGTATGGGTCGACAGCGAAGTGGGACGCGGGAGCTCATTCTCCTTTCTCCTACCGATCAACCTCGAATAGTCATGAGCGGACCATTTCCGCTCCCTAGGAAAAAAGATGGCGGACAAAGAAAAAATTCTTGTAGTCGATGACGAACCGAGCATTCGCAAGTACCTGCAGACGCTGCTCGAGGTGGATGGCTTCGACGTCGAGACGGTGGCGAGCGGCAAGGAAGCCTTGGGACGCGTGGGCGCAGGCGAACGACCTAATTTCATCGTCCTCGACGTGCTGATGCCTGAGATCGACGGATTGGAAACGCTGCGGCAACTGATGCAGATCGATCGCACGCTGAATGTGATTATGCTTTCCTGCTCGAATGAAGTGACCACGGTTGTGGAGGCGATCCGGCTGGGGGCACTGGATTACCTTACGAAACCGTTCGAGAAGCCGGAACTCGACGCAGCTTTCCTGAAGTGCCGCCAGAAACAACAGCTTCGTTCGGAGAACCAGGCGCTGCGCGAGTATTGCGAAGCATTGACCGAGGATCTTTCCTTTCTTGCCGCCAGCCCGCAGATGCTGAAAATCCGGCAACAGATTCTGCAAATCGCTCCCGTGGATGTGCCGGTATTCATCAGCGGCGAAAGCGGCGTCGGCAAGGAAGTGGTCGCGCGCATGATTCATCTCCGTTCGACGCGCCGCCAACAGGCCTTCACCAAAGTGAACTGCGCCGCTCTCCCGGGAGAACTGCTGGAATCGGAACTTTTTGGTTACGAGCAAGGCGCGTTCACCGGGGCCGTACGCTCGAAACCCGGCAAGTTCGAGCTGGCGAATAAGGGGACGATTTTTCTGGATGAGATTGCGGAAATGAGCCCGCACTTGCAGGCCAAGCTCTTGCACGTTCTCCAGGATGGCCAATATTCCCGCCTGGGAGCGCGTGCGGTGGTAAACGTGGACGTTCGCGTTCTTGCGGCAACGAACATGGACGTGAAGGAAGCGATGCGCTCCGGCCGATTCCGTGAGGATCTTTACTATCGCTTGAACGTGCTTTCCCTTCACATTCCACCGCTGCGCGAGCGGACAACGGAAATTCCGCTCCTGTTCCGCCATTTTCTGGTGAAGTACAGCGAGAAATACCAGAAGGCGGCCCCCGACCCCTCCAAGCATCTCCTGGAGGCAGCCCTGCGCTATCCGTGGCCCGGAAACCTCCGGGAGCTCGAAAACTTTGTCAAACGGTATGTGATTCTGGAAGATGATGAGGGCAGCTTCCGCGAGCTTCTGGAAATGACCGGGCAGCAGCAACGGATGGCCCCTCGCGAGGAAACTCCGGCCCCGAAAGAACAGGGCCTCAAGGCACTTGTCCGCGGCTTGAAAGATGAAGCAGAGATGGAGGCAATCGCGGACGCATTGGAGAAAACAAACTGGTGCCGCAAAGATGCCGCGCGCATGCTGGGGATCAGTTACAAAGCATTGCTCTACAAAATGCGACAATTCAATCTTGATTCCGGACGCGGCTCCCGCTCTGCTGCAGCAAAGCAAGCGGCGAAATTGGCGGCTGCGGAAAAGGAGCAGGCTGAAAAAGCTACTCCGAAAGATGCCGCTCCTTCGGCAATCCGGAGTTCCTGAACCAGGCTTGGCGCTGGGGCCGCTGTTTTTGAATTGACTTGGTTCCGAGACTCGGCACTCCTAACAGACCAGTGGGTGAGGTTCCGCTATCAGCCACCTAAGGAGTACGCCAAAGTTTTCGGAGTTCTAGACCTCTGCAAAGAGTTGCATAACTAGAGCACATCCAGCGAAATACCACTACCCATAACACTTGGCTTAGACTAGTATTCCGCCCCGGTACAGGGCGCACCGCGAAGTTCCTCGAATGAGGAACGGCCCTTGATCCTGCCAAACAAGATTGAAATGAAACGTTTGTTGCTGTTTTCAAAGGAGTTGTTTGGCATGCCGTTTTTTGGCAGTACAGGATCGCGCGAGGCCTCAAGCAATACTTGAGGCGGGCCATCAGGCATGAAGGGCGTGTATCTTTGGAAGAGGGATTGCTAAATACCCTGAGGGGGAAGCTGTGAACTTCAATCCTGTCTTGATGGGGCATCGGGAATGACGGAGCGTCGAATGGCCCGCCGGTACGACCTGTCACTACCCGTGAATGTCCGCCTGCCAATCAACCGAGAACCCGGGGCCCACAGCGGTCAGACTCGGGACATCTCGACACGCGGCGTCTATTTCACCATGCAGAAGGAACTCGCTCCCGGCACGGAAGTGGATTTCACACTCACACTGCCGGCAGAGATTACGCGTGGAACAGAAGTTTTTGTCCGTGCCCACGGGCGTGTTGTTCGCATCGATAAGCAACAAGATGAAGAACACGAATCCATCGGAGTTGCTGCGGTTATCGAGCGATACGACATTATTCGCGGCGAGGCGTCACGCGTTTAACGTCCCGGTGACGTAAAAGCGTTCTTAACCGGGGGCTGTCTCTTTCATTCGGAATCGGCCCTCGGATCACTTCCCTCTCCCCATTTCCCTTTCAGGCTTACTTCAATTTATCCCATCATGTTCATGCCCTATTGAGATTTCATAAGGGCTAGACGATGCACGTCCACTCTTGGAAGGTGGACTGGATGTACCTTCCTACCCTATCCCAAACGGGACGAACGAGGGGTGCAACGCATGCTGTTTTCTCGAATCACTCAACGCTGCAGGTGATCTCCAGGGTGCAAGCGACTGGCATTTCCGTGCCTGAACTCAAATTGTAAAGGGAGTCCGCATAGTGAGCCCCGCTGGCATAACGTAGGGAAATGACCTTCCGAAAAGTGCCAATCATTTTCTGGTCCTTTGCAGGAATAGAAAAACACCAATTCATTCTCGGGTTTGTAGTACTACCTCACAAGGCGGTTATATACATATGAAAATAAATGAGTTATCCAGAAGCAGGTCTCTGCACATAGAGAACTTAGGAAAGCCGTTGGCCAATTCGTTTGGCGGGCCATGTGCAAAGTAATTGTCAGGAGTTCTTTGGAATTCGGGACTTCGCCTTGACCCTTTATGGCCTCATTACCTGAAGCTAGATTTGGAACGTCGGCTAACGGCGCGGAACTTCCGCCCGACGATATTTATTTCGGGCCTTCCGAGTTGATGCAATTGGTGCGTCAACGCGTGGAACGAGCGGCGGGCCTGAATGTACCCATCTTGATCCTTGGTGAAAGCGGGACGGGAAAAGAGGTTCTGGCCCGCTTCATCCATCAGCGTTCCCCGTGGTGCACCGGGCCATTTGTGAAGGTCAATTGCCCCGCAATCCCAGGCACGCTGCTTGAGAGCGAATTGTTCGGATACCAGAAGGGGGCATTCACGGGCGCGAACACGGCGAAGCCTGGCCGTATGGAATTTGCGTCCGGCGGGACTCTCTTCATGGATGAGATTGCGGAACTCGATGCAAGCCTGCAAGCCAAGCTCCTCCATGTTCTGCAAGATGGCCACTACACGCGCATTGGTGATCATGAAGAAAAGCTCATGGACGCGCGCGTCGTCTGCGCAACCAACCGGCAACTTCCCCACGAAATCCAAACCGGCAGATTTCGCTCCGATCTCTTTTACCGAATCAACGTGATCAGCATTTCGCTCCCGGCGCTTCGCGATCGCCGGGAAGACATTCCCTACCTGGTTGAGTACCTGCGGCTGCAGTTCAACCGCCGCTTCAAGTGCGACGCACCACCACCCTCCCGGGAAACGGTCCAGATCCTCCAACAGCGAGATTGGCCGGGCAATGTGCGTGAGCTGGAGAACTGCATGGCTCGTTACGTGATCCTGGGCTCGGAGGAGGCCTTCTATAGCGACCGTCCCGAGAAGAGACCTGTCAGCATTTCCTATGAAGCGAACGAAGAGGGCAATATCCCTCTGAAGCGGATCGCGCAACAGGTGACACGCCGGATGGAGCATGATGTGATTCTGAAAGTTCTCCAAGCCAATCATTGGAATCGCCGCAAAACCGCGGAGGTCTTGAAGATCAGCTATCGTGCTTTGCTCTATAAGGTTCGCCAAGCTGGCCTTCCCGCGCGGCGCCCACAACAAAAGGCCGAGCCAAGCACCGGCGTCCCGTTGCGATCCGCCTCGCAGGCAGACTAGAAGTTCGGCCTCCCATTCTGTTCACAATTCCAGAAATCGACGTGGTAACTACGCCTCTCCCGTGTTTCTAAAATGTGATGAATGCGAGCAAGCCAAGAGCCAGGAAGCCGAGGCCCTTGCGGTGCAAAGCGACCGCCGCGCGGACGCAGCAGGATCCGGCTTAATTGGCACCAAAAGGATTTGATCTGGCCGGAGAGGCGCGGGAAAGCTGCCTGCGCCGAACCTCTTGCTCACTTGGCGCCTTCTGGCCTTGTACCTTCCTCACCTTGTGCCCGTATCTGGTATGAAATCAAACCTTTCGTCTTCCTTGCCCCTGGGAACCAATTCCGCTAGCCTATTTTACGATGGCAAAGGCGCCTGTGAAAACGAGCCTGAAGGTCTGCCTCCTCTCGCCGCATCCGATGGTGCTGGACGAATTCCATCGTTTGCTTGAGGATTCGGGCTTCGCTATTTCTTCAAAGCAGCTCGATTCCATGCTGGCGCCGGACTTACGCAATTTGCAGGTACCGCGTGCGACCGTCTACGTCGTGGACGCCCACGCGGCGCGCCAAGCCACGGGGGCGCTATTAGGCAATATCCTCGACAGCAACGAGAACGCCCGCATTCTGGTCGTCGGGGACGCGCTCAAGGAACAGGAGAGCTACGCCCTGCTTCGTCAGGGAGTGAAAGGAATCCTGACCTACGAGGAGGCGCGCCTGCAACTTGCCCGCGCTCTGCCGCAGGTAGCCGCGGGAGGAATCTGGGTCGCGCGCAACGTTCTCTCCCGCTTCGTTGACTCCATTCTGAGCACGACGCAGGGACGCCGCCTGCGAGCCGATTCCCCCAGCGAACTCAGCCGTCGCGAGCAGGAAGTTTTGAGTGGTTTGCTCGAGAATCTGGCGAACAAGGAAGTCGCCGACAGGCTGAATATATCGGAGCGCACGGTGAAATTTCATGTCTCCAATTTGCTCGCCAAATTCGGCGTTCGGCGGCGAGCCGACTTGATTCTCCTCTGTTACCAGCGCCACCGCGGGGATTGAACTCCGGATGACGCAGCGCCCCCTGGATTTGTTGTTGCATCCTCAAATTGCACGCCAACCGCTGCTATAATTTCGGTTTCGCACCGCAAGTGCCGGGGAACCATCTTCACAAAATGAGAACTTTCTCCATCGAGAATTTCGGCTGTCGCGCCACCGAGGCTGACGCCGCCGCCCTTCGCGGCCAATTGCTGGCAGGCGGGTGGGCGCTCTCCCCTGCCCATACTTGCGCCGACGTCGTGGTGCTGAACACTTGCACCGTTACTGCCGCGGCGGATTCACAGGCGCGCGAGGTGGTGCGGAAAATTCACCGGGCCAATCCGGAGGCACGAATACTTGTCACCGGCTGCTATGCGCAGCGGGCTCCGGAAGAACTGGCGGCTCTGAAAGGCGTGGCCTGGGTCGTCGGAAATTCACATCAGACTGATATTCCGGAAATGCTCCGCGAAATCGCGACGCAGGCCGTCGATTCAGAAGCTCGGGATTTTGTGCCTCTCGCCCGACTCAATTGTGATTCCCTGTCGCTGGAGCGCGGCCCCGCAAAAATCCTGACCGGTGACATCCTGGCTCAAACGACTATGCCGGTTGTGCAGGCGTCTTTGGGAGCTGCGGATCGCACCCGGCCGATCTTGAAGATCCAGGACGGCTGCGATAATCGTTGCGCCTACTGCGTGATCCCCTTGGTTCGCGGCCGCAGTCGAAGCCTTCCTCCCGACGCCGTCGTCGCAGAAGTGCAAGCCCTCGTCGAGGCGGGGTCGAAGGAAATTGTGCTCAGCGGGATTAACCTGGGCAGTTATGGGAGGGATTTGAAGCCGCGTGTGGAGCTTGAGAGACTTGTGCAACGGATTCTAAACGAAACGAGGCTCGAGCAATTGCGTTTCAGTTCGATCGAGCCGCAGGATATCACTCGCGAATTCGTCTCACTTGTGGCTTCTTCCCGGCGGCTGGCTCGCCATTTCCACGTCCCGCTGCAATCGGGATCAGACCGGATTCTACGCGCCATGCATCGCTGGTACCGCGCCGAACATTACGCCGAACGCATCGGCGTGATCCGCCACTTGCTGCCCGACGCAGCGATAGGCGCAGATATTATTGTCGGCTTCCCGGGCGAGACGGACCAAGAGTTTCGGACGACGCTGGAATTCATTGAGGGACTCCCCTTCACCTACTTGCACGTTTTCTCTTTTTCCGCTCGTCCCGGGACGAAAGCGGCGAGTCTCGGCGCTTCGGTTCCCGCGCAAGCGATCCGCGAGCGTGCACGCTCCCTGCGGGCACTCGGTCAGAAAAAGGTGGAGAGCTTTCGCGCCTCGCTCGCAGGCCAGACGTTTCGCGCGCTCACGCTGGCACGATACGGACCGGATTGGACAGAGGGGTTGACGGGAAACTACCTGAAGACGCGCATCCCAGGCCGGCTTCCCGCGAACCAGTGGTGCGAGATTCGGCTCACCGCAGATTCCCAAGAAAAGGCCGAGGAGGACTTCGCTACGCTCCGCAATGACTCGCCGCCTGCGGCGATTCCCGTTCACTCATAGCGCAGTGCGACCAGCGGGTCAACGCGCATTGCGCGCCGCGCGGGTATCCAAGTCGCCAGCAGCGATACCGTCACAAATAGTGCAACGACCAGCAGATAGACTGCGGGGTCGCTCGCTTGAACTCCAAAGTGCAGGCTGGAAAGGACGCGCGTCAGCAGCAACGCCCCCACCAATCCGATGACCACTCCCACACCCGTTAAGACAAGCCCTTGCCTTAAGACCAGTCCCAAGACGTCGCGCGCTTGCGCTCCGAGCGCCACGCGGATTCCGATTTCTCGGGTCCGCTGGCCCACCGTATAGGCCACCACGCCGTAAATTCCAATCGTCGCCAGCAAGAGAGCCACAAACCCAAAGCCGCTCAGAACCAAAGCAGCCAGGCGCTGTGGAACCTCGTTGGCCTTGCGCGCTGCGGCCAGGGTCTGCACGTCGAAGATTGGCTGGCTGTTGTCCACGCCGTTCACGGCATCTCGGACCGAAGGTATCAGAGCGTCCGGATTCATGCCGGATCGCACCACCAGCGAAATCATGGGCTTCGGTATTTGCGCGAAGGGGAGGTAGACCTGCCCGACTTCGCCGATCAACAGCTTGATGACGATCCCGCGCTCGACGCTACCGACGACCCCCACGATTTCAAACGGCGGCTCCTTTTCTTCCAGCTTGATCAATTTTCCGACTGGGTTGTCGTTCGGCCAGTATTTTTGGGCCGCCCACTGATCCACGATGGCCACGCGGGGAGAATCCTTCTTGTCCGCATCATTGAATTCACGGCCGCGCAGCAGTGGGATTTGCATGGCGCGGAAGTAACCGGGCGTAACGGAATCGCGAAGCACAATGGGAACGTCGCTGGGAGCCGGCTTCGGGCGGTCCGGAAAATGCAGTCCCGTGCCATGGACGTCATCGCTCGTTGGGAGAGCGTCCGTAGCGCCCACGACCTGCACTCCGGGCACTACTTGCGCGCGCTGAAGCACCTGTTCCAGGAACCCCTGCTGCCTTTCCGGCGTCGAGTATTGCCGCTCGGAAAGAGCGATTGTCATCGCGAAAGCGTTGCGAGTCCCAAAGCCAGAGGAAGAATTCTGCAGCCGGAAAAAGCTTTGCAACATCAAGCCTGCTCCGACGAGCAGCACCAAGGTCAATGCGATTTGGCTTACAACGAAAATCCCCCGCAACCTTTGGCGTGAGGGCAGACCTATAAACGCTGCGCCTGATTTCAGAGCGTCATTCAAGTCTGTCTTCCACGCCTTCCACGCTGGCGCGAGCCCAAATAGCACTCCCGTCAAGACCGACAGAAGCACCGCAAACCCAAGAACGGGCGCGTCGAGCCGGATGAGGTCTGCATTGGGCAGGTCCAATCCGAACGAGGAAACAAATTCCATGCCCCATCCCGCAGGCAGGATTCCCAGGGCGCCACCCATCAGCGCCAGCAGAACGCTTTCGGAAATGGTCTGGCGGGCGAGAGCCCAGCGGGACGCTCCCAGCGCCGCTCGGATGGCCATTTCTTTCTCGCGCGATGTGCCGCGCGCGAGAAGCAGGTTCGCCACGTTTGCGCAGGCAATCAGCAGCACAAACCCAACCACGCCGAACAGTATGAGCAGCAAGGCTTGCACGTCTTCCACATAGGCCTCTTCAAGCGGCTGAAGCCGCACGGAACCTCCCGCATCCTCTACGGGAAATTGCTTTGCGAGGCGGTCGCTCAGCTCCGCCATTCTATTCTGGGCGCCCGCGACGCTGATATCCGGCTGGAGTCTGCCAATGACGCCGAAATAGCGGCTGCCGCGATCGTTGACGCGGTCCAGTGCAAAAACCAATGGGCAAAAAATCTTCTCGTCGCCGAACTTTGGAAAATCCTTGGGCAACACGCCGATAATCGTGTGCGGCGTTCCGTCTATCAGCACGCTTCGGCCGATGATTCCGCGATCGGCGCTAAATGACCCATTCCAAAGCCCGTAAGTCAAAATCGCCACATTCTCATGGCCTGGTTGAGTGTCGTCTGCTTGAAAAAGCCGCCCGAGCAGCGGCTTCACCTTCAGCACCTCGAAGAGATCGCTGTTGCCGGATATCCCGCTGATTCGCTCCGCGTGATCCGGTAAACCCACGTTGAATCCGGCGTCAACGAAAGCTCCGAGTTTCGAAAAAACTCCGCTGTCATTTTTCCAATCCAAGTAATCCGGAACAGACGCGGGTAGGTGGTGCCATCCGCGTTCCGCGTTTTCCGTCCACACCATCACCACTCGGTCGGGATCGGGAATGCGCACGGGAGTCAGAAGCGCGGCATGCACGACGCTGAAAATGGCAGTGTTTGCGCCCATGCCGAGCGCCAGCATCACTGCGGCAATTATCGTGAATCCAGGGCTCTTCGCGAGCGTTCGAAAGCCGTAACGCAGGTCCTGCCACAGGCTAGCCATCTAGGCACCTCAGTGGGAGATATCTCGTGCCTTTGCGCAAGTGGGATTCCTTCCGGGAAACTCAGCTTAACTTCTTACGCCTAAATAACTTATCGAGAGTGTGGCCATTCTTTCAGAGACTTCACTGCGCGGATTTGGGACAAGCACGTCTCCGATTCGGACACAAGATCTGTGCGGCCCTGATCATAGGCAAGCCGAGTTACGGGAATCGAGGGGGATGGCGGTGTGGCCTAATCCTCAAAAATGACCTCCGCGAGTGCCAGGTTCCCGCTGTGCGTGATGGTCAGCGCGATGTTCTTCACGCCGAGTTTCATGGCCATATTGTGTGCTTCACCATGCAGTTGCAGCGAAGGTTTGCCGCTTGTAGCGCGTACAACCTCAATATCCCGCCACCGCACCCCGCCGCTCCAGCCTGTCCCCAAGGCTTTCATGGCTGCTTCTTTTGCCGCGAAGCGCGCGGCGTAGCGCTCGTACTTGTTCCGGTGCTTCTCGCAATACGCCATTTCTTCGGGCGTGTAGAGCCGCTCGAGGAATGGCGCGCCGTGCCGCTTTATCGCGGCCTCGATTCGTTCGACTTCGGCGATGTCTAGTCCCAATCCGACGATCACTCGGCCCCCAGCCGCTTGCGCGGCGCCATGCTGAGATTTCTGGTTGTCGCGGAACCGCGAGGAATCCGGATTATACCTGACGACGCGGCGAACGGTGTCATCCGTGGAGTGCATCGCGCGAAGACAGGGTCGTAGCCGCGGCTACGCGACAATTGAAGAATCTCCCTACTTGCATACATCCTTGCCCTATCATTGAATTGAATTTTGATATGGCTACGACCGGTACAAAGAGAAAATCGGTGACTCGGAGGCGCGTCGCCACGCGTCCCCGGGCGACCGCGCCGGCAAAATGGAAATTTCGGCGCGCGGGCGGCCTGAAAATCCTTCAGGCGCCTGCGCCGGCTCGCCTCCCTTGGCTTATCCACGGATTCAGCACGCGCCCCGGCGGCGAAAGTAAGCTGGAGGCAGTCCGCGAGGGAAAAAAAGGCAGCGAGAGGGTCTTGAACCTAGGGTTCACCGATTGGGACCTTCGCGATTCCGTGCTCGCCAACCGACTGAAATTTACTCGCGCCATTGGCAGAGAGAAAATGCGAGTGGTCGTATTGCGGCAGATTCATTCGGATATTATTCACCGCGTAGATTCCTCGCCGGCCTCGTCTCACGAGACCCCGCTGCAAGGCGACGCCCTCCTCACACGCCAGCCCGGCATCCTCCTGGCCGTGCAAACTGCCGACTGCATTCCCATCCTCCTGGCTGACGCGAAGCATCGCGCCGTCGCTGCCGTCCATGCCGGCTGGCGCGGCACGATCCGTCGCATCACGGAGAAAACCCTCGGGCGAATGCATATGGAGTTCGGGACACAGCCGCAAGATGTGATTGCCGCGCTCGGCCCGGGCATTGGCCGCTGTTGCTATGAAGTCGGCCCTGACGTGGTGAAGGAATTTGCTGGCCAATTTCCCGCCGCGCGCGATTGGTTCGACGGGCCATTCGATGCCCTCACCTCAGACGATCCCCGCGATGCCGATCCAAACTGGCTTCCCTGGCTCACGATGAAGCCGCCGGGGCACGCGTCTCCGCCGCCGCGAGTTCAACTCGATCTCATCGCCGCCAATCGTGCAATCCTTGTTGGCGCCGGCGTCGCGCCCGAAAACATTTCCTCTTCCAGCTACTGCACCGCCTGCCGTACCGATCTGTTTTTCAGCTATCGCCGCGAACGCGCCACGGGCCGCATGATGGCCGTTATCGGAATCAAACCGTGAGATGAATTCGTGGGAGCGCGCCTCTCTGCATCCCTCCCTCTACAATGCGGGCGAAATTTGAGCGATCGGCGGCGCAGCAAGCTCCGCCAGTGCCAACTGCCCGCACGCCGCCATCACGTCTTGCCCGCGCGAATATCTTATAAAGACGGGCAGGCCTTTATCGGCCAGAATCCTCCGGAATTCCTCCACACGCGCCGCCTCCGGCCTTTCATACGGAAGTTCACCTGGGTTCCATGGAATCAGATTTACTTTCGCGCGCAAATTCGCGAGCAATCTCACTACGCGCCGCGCGTCCTCCGCCGTGTCGTTGAAACCACCGAGCACCACGTACTCAAATGTTAGCCGCTCCCATGGCCGCAGCGGGTAATTCCGGCACGCATCGAGCAGCTTCTCCAGCGGGTATTTGCGATTGATTGGCATGATCTGGTCTCGCTGCTCGTTCGAGGAAGCATTCAGAGAAATCGCCAGCTTCGGCCGCACCTTTTCTTGTCCGAGGCGTTCGATGCCCGGCACAATCCCACTGGTCGAAAGCGTGACGTGCTTCGGCGAAATGCCCATTCCCTCCGGGTCCATCAGGATTCGCAGCGCCGCCAGCACCGCATCGTAGTTCAACAGCGGTTCTCCCTGGCCCATGAGCACCACGTTTGTTTGCGGCTTCAGCCCGGCGCGATTTTCATCCAACGCAACCAGCGCTTCTCCGAGAATCTCGCCTGCTGTGAGGTTGCGAATCAGGCCCAACGTGGCCGTCAGGCAGAAATGGCAATCCACGGCGCAGCCTGCTTGCGTTGAAATGCAAATCGTTTGCCGCTTTTCCTCCGGCATGAAAACAGCCTCAATCGTGGCGGGCTTTGCGGCGCTCGCTCCGTGCGCGAGTTCCCCCGGCGCGAGCGCCAGCACATATCGAATGGTCCCGTCCGACGACTGGTAGCGCCGGACGATCTCTGGCAGCGCTATCGACGCCCCTCGCGCCAGCCGCTCTCGCAACGCAGCCGGCAGATTCGTCATCGCAGCGAGTTCAAATCGCCGCTCGGCGTAAAGCACGTGATAAATCTGAGCGCCGCGGTACGCTGGCTCGCCGAGCGATTCGAGATACGCGCGCAGCTCACCGACCGATTTTCCAAGCAGATTGGCAGCCGTGCTGGATTTCTGCGGGACCATCTTGCATTCCATCATAGCACGCTCGCGCGACTCCATTTTTCACCGTCCGTCCAATCCCGGCGCGTTATAATGGGCTGTTTTGAACCGATCTTCACATACGGAAGGAGGCGCGCCGGTGGAAGTACTTTCAATCGATGATTGGGTGAAACAGCTTTCGGCGATCCCCAAGAACGAATTCAAGATCCCGCGCGTCTTCGAATTCACGCAGCAAAAAGCTGTCCGCCCGGAGACGCTCGCGCCTTATCTTTTCTATGCCAAGAGCCATTACACGCGGAACCTCATCTTCAAATGCGAACTCTTCGAGGTCATGGCCATTTGCTGGGAAGTCGGGCAGGTCAGCCGCGTCCACAATCACCGCGGCCAGAATTGCTGGATGACCACACCCATTGGCCGCCTGCGCGTGCAGAATTTCCACGTGGAGTCTCGCGACGCAGCGCGCGGCACCTGCAAGCTCGTTCCCACCGACTTCTACGACATGGATCCCGATCAACCCGGCGTGGTTCAGCCCGAAGAGCCGGTCCATCAGGTGCAGAATCTCGCCGAGTTCGGCCAGCGCGCCACGAGCCTGCACATTTATTCTTACCCTTATTCGAGCTGCGAGGTCTATCTTCTCGAAAAAGGCGCCTATTCCGACGTTCCGCTGAGCTACTCGAGCGAATATGGCAAGCTCTCCCCGAATGAAAAGCTGATGTAGCGGTCTCGCGGCTGCGTTTGCTTTCGAAAGCTTTGGAAACTCTCGCCGCGCCGGAAATTTCATTTTCCGTGCGCGCGTGCGAAAATAGAGAAGTCATGGCGGAAATCCCACACAACGTGCAGAAGGAAACTCTTCCCAATGGCCTCGTGGTCATTACGGAGCCGATGGAGCACGTTCACTCCGTCTCCGTGGGGATTTGGCTGCGCTCGGGTTCCCGTCGCGAGCCCGCCGAGCTCAACGGCATTTCGCACTTCATCGAGCACATGGTTTTCAAGGGCACGCGCCGCCGGACCGCCGAAGACATCGCGCGCGAAGTGGACCGTGTCGGGGGAATGCTCGATGCTTTCACCTCGAAGGAAATGGTCTGCTTCAACACGCGTGTACTCGACGAACACCTCTCGAAAGCCTTTGACGTCCTCGCGGATATGGTCCTCGAGCCTAAGTTTGCTCCCGAGGACATCGAACGCGAACAATCCGTCATCCTCGAAGAAATTCGCATGACTCAGGACAATCCCGAAGACCTTGTCCACGAACTCTTCACGCAGAATTTCTGGAACTCGCATTCGCTCGGCAAGCCCATCCTCGGCACGCCGGAGACCGTGTCGGCGTTCGATCGCAAGACGCTCGAATCGTGGTTCCGAAAATGGTACGCGCCGAACAACCTGGTCGTCACAGCGGCCGGCCACTTGACCCACGCGCAGTTACTTGACCTTGTCACTGACCGCTTCGCGAAACTCGCGCCCGCTGAGGACGGCCTCGCCGATCCTCAACCGCATGCCGTCCCGCATGTCACGCTGCGCACCAAGCACGAACTCGAACAAGTTCACATTTGTATCGGCGTGCCCGCTCTGCCCATGACGGATCACCGCCGCTTTGCCGTCTCCGTGCTCAACAACATTCTGGGCGGCGGGATGTCCTCGCGTCTGTTCCAGAACATTCGCGAGCGCCAGGGATTGGCCTACGCGATTTTCAGCGAGATGAATTCCTATCGCGATACGGGGATGTTGTCGGTCTACGCCGGAACTTCGCTCGAAACCGCCGCGCAAGTGGTCCGGTCGATTCTGGATGAATTTCGCTTGATGCGTGATGAGCCGCTCGACGCCGAAGAACTGCGCCGCGCAATGGATCACCTGAAGGGCGCCACGCTGCTGGCGCTCGAGGGCACAGGCCAGCGCATGAACAGCCTCGCCCGCTATCACATTTACTTCAACCGTCATTTCACACCGAAGGAATTGATCGCCCTGCTCGAAAAAGTCACCCCGGAAGACGTCCAGCAAGTCGCCCGGGAATTCTTCCAGCCGAATCGGATCGCCGCCTCTGTTGTCGGCAATCTCGACGGCTTCCAGCTCACCCGCGAAAACCTTACGCTTTAGCAACCTCCAGAGGATCCTGAGATACCTCGTCGGGCGCGTCCCCGTCCCGGCTCACTCTTTTGTGCACTGTTCCTTGCTTCATTTTTTCTGTAGCCCACCTTTTTTCCTTTGACGCCGCCGCGCCAGTTTGCCATCATCCTTCGCGGTAGTCGGAGAGCCGCCGCATCTCGTTCCGTATCTCCATTCTCGCCTCGGGCAGCGCGGGCAACTCCACGTTGCTCGAAACCGGGCGCACCACTCTCCTCATCGACGCCGGTCTGGGCCGCAAAGAAATGTGGCGCCGCTTTGAGGCGCTTGGCCGCAATCATCCCGAGCATGTGGACGCCATCCTCATCACCCACGAACACTCGGACCATTCCAGCGGCCTTGCGCAAATGGCGCGACACTGGGATTGCACCGCCTACCTCACCGAGCCCACCCACCGCGAAATAATCAAAATGTATGCGGACACGCCCGCAAAACATCCCGCGCGCGTTCAGTACATCCGTCCTGGCTTGCGCTTTGAAATCGGCGACATCGAAGTCAATCCCTTCTCGATCCCGCACGACGCTGCCGACCCGGTCGGCTACTCCTTCCGCGCCAACGGCACGAAGGTCGCCATCGTCACCGACCTCGGTTATCTTCCCGAGCTTGTGAAGGTCCACCTCCGCGAAGCCGATTTCCTGGTCCTCGAATCGAATCACGATCTCGAGATGCTCAAGGTCGGCCCGTACCCCTGGTACATCAAGCAGCGCGTCATGAGCCGCACCGGACATCTTTCCAACACGATCGTCAGCGAATTCCTCGCCGACGCGGATGTTTTCGATGCCCGCGCGCGCCACCTCGTCCTCGCGCATCTCTCGGAGCAGAACAACACGCCCGACCTCGCGCGCATCTCCGCCGAAGAAGCCCTCGGCCGCCGCGCCTCCGATTGCGCCTTCCGCGGCTCGCTCCACATCGCCTCCCAGCACGTTCCCCTCGGCCCGTTTGAGCTGTAGGCCGCCCCGCCTATCGTTGCCATGAGCGCCTTCCTCATTGCTGGGCGGCTCTTGCTTTTTCCATTCATACATACTAATATGTAGCTATCGTAATGTAGTTGCGAAAATGAGATTCGTTTGGGACGAGGAAAAGAGCCGCCGCAATCTTGCCAAGCATCGCATCAGCTTCGACGCCGCAATGCTCGTATTTGATGATCCCCACGCTCTCAGCCAACTGGATCGGATCGTGGACGGGGAGGAGCGCTGGCACACAATCGGGCTTGCAGGCGGGATTGCGATTCTTCTGGTGGCCCACACTGCGCACGAAGAGGACGGCGAAGAAGTGATCCGTATCATCTCCGCGCGAAAAGCGACACCCCGGGAGAGAAAAGCCTATGACCAAGCCATCTAAGAAACTAAAAAAGGAACTCCGCGCACTGGCCGCGCTGCGCGACGGCCAAATCGATTTCTCCGACATCCCGGAGGTACGCGATTGGAGCCGCGCCGTGATCGGCAAATACTATCGCCCCATCAAGAAATCTCTCACCATTCGGCTGGACGCCGACCTGCTCGCTTGGCTGAAATCCCAAGGCCGCGGCTACCAGACCCGCATCAACAAGCTCCTCCGAGCCGCCATGGAAGGCCAGTCCCGCCGCCGAAGGGCTTGAACCGTGCCACCGCGGCCTGGCTCGCCCTCCGCAAGGACGGTTCTTGAGCTTGCAACCAGCGTCCAAGCCTTCATTCGGCCGGGAAGGCAGCCATATTTCAGGTATCATGGAGTAGGTAAGTTCCCTGCTGCTTTCAAGAAGTAGACCCGAGGAGCCGATCTTGATCGTCCGCTACACCCGCCCGGAAATGGGCCGCGTCTGGAGCGAGGAGAACAAATTCCAGAAGTGGCTCGAAGTCGAGCTGGCCGCCACGGAAACGCTCGCGGAAGCCGGCATCGTTCCGCGCGAAGCGGCCGCGAAGCTGCGCGAACACGCCCGCGTCGACGTAGCGCGCATCAACGACCTGGAGGCCAAGGTCCGCCACGACGTCATCGCCTTCACCATCGCCGTGCAGGAATCCGTCGGGGATCCTGAAGCCGCGCGCTGGCTGCACTACGGCCTCACCTCCAACGACGTTGTCGACACCGCGCAGGCGCTGATCGTCCGCGAAGCCTCCGCGCTGATCGAAAAAGCCATAGAACGCTTCGGCGAAGTCCTCGAAAAACGCGCCTGGGAGTTCAAGGACACGCCCGAAATCGGCCGCACGCACGGAATTCATGCCGAGCCGATCACCTTCGGCCTAAAAATCGCCAATTGGTACGCTGAAAACCGCCGCGATGCCGTGCGGTTCCAATCCGCTGCGGGCGAAATGGCCGTGGGAAAAATCTCCGGTGCCGTCGGCACTTGCACGCATCTCGGCCCCGAAATCGAGCAGAAAATCTGCCAGCGCCTCGGGCTTGCCACTGCGCCCATCACTTCCCAAGTCATCGAGCGCGACCGCCACGCGCAGTATCTTTCCGCGCTCGCCATCGTCGCTGCTTCGCTCGAGCGCGTCGCTCTGGAGATTCGGCATCTCCAGCGCACCGAAGTCCGCGAGGTCGAGGAGCCCTTCGGCGGCGAACAACGCGGCAGCTCCGCCATGCCTCACAAGCGCAATCCCGTATCCAGCGAGCAGATCTGCGGCCTCGCCCGTGTGGTCCGCGCCAATGCCACCGCGTCGTTCGAAAACATCGCGCTCTGGCACGAGCGCGATATCTCGCACAGCTCCGTCGAGCGCGTGATTCTCCCCGATTCCACGATCCTTACGCACTACATGCTCCACCGCACCACGGAGATCGTCGCCAACATGCGCGTGTTCCCCGAACGCATGCTGCGGAATTTGAATGCCACGCACGGCCTGGTTTTTTCCGGCCAGCTTTTGCAGGATCTTGTGGAGCAGGGCGCGCCCCGCGAGGACGCCTACAAGTGGGTGCAGGCGCACGCCATGGCGGCCTGGGAATCGGAAACCAGTTTCCAAGACCGCGTCTCCGCCGACACTTCCATCCGCAAATTCCTTGACGAAAAAGCCCTCGCGCACACATTCGATCTGCAGCGCCAGTTGTGCGCCGTTGACGCTATCTTCCGGCGCGTCTTCGGCGCAAAATCCTCCGCCGCCCATTAGCATCCTGCTGTACGAATACGCGAGTCACTACTGAGGCGAGGCAACGGGGTGGTTGAAAGCGTGGAAACTGCTACTGTACGCGCTGGATGTAGCGCGCTTCCGAAGTATCCACTTTGATTTTGTCGCCCGTGCCGACGAACGGCGGGACGTTCACCACCAGCCCGGTCTCGAGCTTCGCCGGCTTCATCACGGCGCTCGCCGTCGCCTTCTGGATGCTCGGCTCGGTTTCGACCACGGTCAGATCGACAGTATCCGGCACCAGCACGCCGATCGGCTTGTTGTCGTAATACTCGATGCTCACGGGCATGTTGGGAATCAGGTAGTCCTTCGCGTCACCCACGATGTCGTTCTGCAGCGCCAACTGCTCGTAATTTTCCGTGTTCATGAAATGGTGGCCTTCGCCGTCGCTGTAGAGGTACTCGAACTTGATTTCGTCCACGGTGACTTTATCGATGGTTTCCTCGGCGCGGAAGCGGTAATCGATCATCGAGCCGGTACGGATGTTGCGCA
Source organism: uncultured Acidobacteriota bacterium (assembly GCA_963788255.1). Lineage (GTDB taxonomy): Bacteria > Acidobacteriota > Terriglobia > Acidiferrales > UBA7541 > Palsa-295. The sequence continues at coordinate 15,027 of CAWBGC010000017.1, read as the reverse complement.
TCTTTGTTTGCATGGCGGCGCGCTTGTTGCCCGGCGTGCGGTGGTCCACGCTGTAGACCACGAAGAGATCGCCTTCGTGCTTGATGATCATTCCCGCGCGCAAAAGGGTTGCTTTAATCACGGCCTGCTCCTGAACTCTTCTCGGGGTGTTCCCGGAGGACTTTCTTCGGCGTCAAAAGCTGCGGGCGCCTCGCTCAGCTCGCCCTTCGCACCAAGCGCAAACACCCATTATATCGGCCCTCCGCGCACCCGGTCAAACCCCTGTACTCGTCCACATGATTAGTGACACTCGGCTTTCTTTTGTTGAGATTTCCAGCGCTCGAGGAATTCGAGCGGGGTGAGGTAGCGGAGCGCCTGGTGAGGGCGCACGGTGTTGTAGATGTGTTCCCAGCGACGAAGCTGAGGATTGAGTTGCGCAACGTTCCAGCTCTGCGGGATCACCTGGTAGAACTCCTCGTGATGAGTGCGATGAGACCGTTCGACCTGACCGTTGAGTTTTGGAGAGCGCGGCGGGAGCACGAAGAGCGGCAAGTTTCGTTGCTGGCAAGCCAACTCGAATTCAGCAGCGAATTCGCTGCCGCCATCCACCTGCAGAGCGGCGATGGGGAAGGGCATGCGATCAACCAGCGTGTCCAGGAAGTGCGCCGCGGCGAGTGAGGTAGCGCGTTCATGCACTTCGAGCACATCCCAACGAGTGATCATATCGCGAGCCGAGAAGTGTTTCAGCACCACTCCGCGCGCGGGTCGCACCTCTTTGGTGTCGAGTTGGACCAGATCCCCCGGCTGTCGAATGGGCCAAAAACGGGGCTTTCGCCGGGCCCAGGGACGGCCGCGCATCTTGCGGCGACGGGTTGGTACCTTCCAGGGAGTTTCCACCAGCACGCCACGACGTTTCAGATCGCTCAGGATCCGGCCCACCATGGAGGTGGAGAGCCGGAGATTCTTGCGGCGGAGCAACACGACCAGTTTGTCCTTTCCCCAGCGGGGATACTCGCGCCGCAGAGCCAGCACGGCTTCACTCTGCGAGGCGGTCCAGGTCGGCTGGCGCCGCCGATGCGGACGGTGCGAGCGGTCTTCCAAGCTGGTGAGATTGTGAGGGTCGTAGCGGCGCCACCAGCGATAGAACGTCTGCCGGCTGATCCCGAAGTGACGGCAGGTGAACGCCGCCTTGCGACCGTGGCGGAGATAGTGACTCATCCAGACCAACCGGAGCTGGGCGGTCCGGCTCAGCTCGTACCCAAAGCGCGAGAGCTCTCGCGCTTTGGGTACCCTTCCCCCATGTATTTGCATGGCGACACTCTATCGAGTGTCACCAATCATTCTGAACGAGAACAACTCCCGATGTAGCCGAATTCCGCGCCTGAGTCACTATTGCGTAGGATTCGTACGTCCCTCAGCCATTAGCTTTTCAATCTCGTCCACGTTGCGCGGCAGCCGCGCCGTCAGAATCTGCGAACCGTCCTGCGTGACCAGCACGTCGTCCTCGATCCGCACACCCAATTTTTCCTCGGGAATATAGATCCCCGGCTCGACGGTCACCACCATCCCCGCCTCCAGTGGACGGTTGCGGTCTCCTGGATCATGCACGTCCAGGCCCAGATGGTGGCTCACGCCGTGAATGTAATATTTCCCGAGCGGCTCTCCCTGCTGATCCCGCCCGTGCGTGTTGATGTAGTTGTAGCTGATTTGCATCAAGCTGCCGGGGCCGTCGTACAATTTTGCGCCGGGCTTGATCGCCGCGATGGCCGCATTCTGCGCTCCCAGGACGATTTCGTAGATCTCACGCTGCCGCTCCGAGAATTTTCCGTTTGCGGGCAGCGTGCGGGTGATGTCCGCAGCGTACCCGCCATATTCCCCGCCAACGTCAATCACCACCACGTCCCCGTCCTGGATTTCGCTGTCCAGCGCACTGTAGTGCAGGACGGTGGAATTCAATCCCGCGCCCACGATTGGCGCATACGCTTCCCGCGCGCAGCCACCCCATTCGTGGATTTCCTTCATCCGCGCGGCGATCTGATATTCAAACAAACCCGGGCGCATCTGTTTCATCGCATCCAGGTGCGCGTCCACCGATAGATCGATGGCCTTTTGCAACAGCGCCAGCTCGCCTGCGGACTTCACCTGGCGCATGGCGTAAATCGCTGGAGCGATATCCTTCAATTTCATCTTCGGCAGCGCGGCGCGAATCGTCGCCGCCGATTCCGTGAAGTGCGGATAGCCCCCTTCGTGCCCAGGAGGCAGCACGGTGTAAAAATTCGAATACGTCTTGGCGAGCTTTTGCAGATTGCCCTTCAGATTCTTTAACGGCTCGACTGCTTCGAAGCCGGTCTTGCCCGCGACCCCTGGATCTTCCGGCCCAATTTTCGGCCCTTCCCACTGTTCGTGGCTCAGGTTGCGCGCGGGCAGATATAGAATCTCATGCGGTCCTTCGTACGCTTTCCCCGCGGGCGCATCGGGTATTAAGACCAAAGCCGCTCCCGGCTCGTCATGGCCGCTCAAGTAATAGAAATTCGGCTCCTGAAAGAACACGGCGACTTCGGAAGCATCCTCCTGCCCGGTGTAGCCGAAGAGCACGATCGGCCCATCCACGGTCGCGCGCAACTTCGCGCGTCGAGCCTGATATTCCTCCTTCGGCTGCGGGAACCGCGCGTGTGCCACCACCGCCGCAAACGCGCTCCCCACTAGCAACAATCCGCACCACACCCCCAGACTCCGAAGTCTCATGGAATGCTCCTTGGAATGATTCGACGCAATCGGAGGGAGTAATAACTGACGCATGCGGGTGCGGCCGCTAAAACCCCGGCACCCCGGTCGAGGCGGGCCGGACTTCCCCCGGTTCGGCGCTGAACCTCAGCCGCTCCAGGTACGTCTGCGCCAACGACATCAGCCCCGTGTAGAGGTAGCCCCAAACGAACAGCAGAAGAAACGGCATCGTCGCGTAGTTTTCGTTTTGAAACGCATAAGCGACGGTGGCCACGAAGTAAAGCCCCAGCATCACCTCGGCGAACGGCATCCAGCCCGCCTTCTTCCGGTAGGTTTTCTTCGCCCACGACGTCTCTTGCTTCGTCTTCCCTTCGACGCGGTATTTCGGCGTGCGCACGAATTCCGATTTCACGCCGAAAATCGCTTCCAGCACCGCCATCGCGTTCCGCACGGAAAGCCCGATGCCCACTGCCATCACGAACGGAAGATACAGAAACGTCCGTTTCCATGTCTTCGGATACAGCGCGCGCTCGGCCGCCAGGTAAAACGACGAAATCGAGCACGTTGACGCCAGGAACAGCGGCAGGTCGATCACCATCACCTGCAGCCAGCCTTGGTAGAACCGCACGATCATCGCCGGCAGCAGTATGATGGACAGAAACACCATCAGTGGGTAGCTGATGTTTGCCGTCAGGTGGAAGAACGCCTCCGCCTTTACTTCGCTCGACACCTTCGACCGCATCACCTGCGGCAGAATTTTCTTCGCCGTCTGCATCAGCCCCTTGGCCCATCGCGCCTGCTGCGACTTGAACGCGTTCATCTCCACCGGCAATTCCGAGGGGCACTCGATGTCTGGCAGGTAAAGAAACTGCCAGCCCCGCATCTGCGCGCGATAGGAAAGGTCGGTGTCTTCGGTCAGCGTATCGTGCTGCCAACCGCCGGCGTCTTCGATCGCACTGCGCCTCCAGATGCCGCCCGTCCCGTTGAAATTGAAAAACAGCCCGCTGCGGTACCTCGAACAATGCTCAATCGCGAAATGCCCGTCCAGTAAGATCGCTTCCACTTCCGTGAGCGCCGAATAGTTCCGGTTGACGTAGCTCCACCGCGTCTGGACCATCGCCAGCTTCGGCTCCGTGAAATAGGGCACTGTGCGCCGCAGGAAGTCCGCCGGGGGCATGAAGTCCGCGTCGAAGATCGCGACGAATTCTCCTTTCGCCGACTTCAATCCTTCCTGCAGCGCCCCGGCCTTGAACCCCTCGCGGTTGTCGCGATGGATGTACGAAATCGGCACGCCCAGCGCCTCGTACCGCTCGACGCAATCTCGCGCCACCTGCTGCGTCTCGTCCGTCGAATCGTCGAGCACCTGAATATCCAGCAGCTCGCGCGGGTAGTCGAACTGCGCCACGCATTCCACCAGCCTCTCGATCACGTATCGTTCGTTGTATATCGGCAGTTGCACCGTCACCCGCGGCCATTCATGGATTTCCGGCAGCGGCCCGGGAACGTTTTTGCGATTCTTGAAATAGTTGTAGACCAGCGCGTAGCGATGGATTCCGTAGGTCGCCAGGATCGCCATCACCAGGAAATACGGCAGCATGATGGCCAGATCGAACGCATTGGCTTGGTAGACGCCCGAAAAGGTGCGGTCGGTCAGCCTCCGCCAGTAATTCGACAGTGGACCATCCAGCGTCGTGACCCACACGGCAAAGGTGTAAATCCAATTCAAGCTGTGCGTGCCTCCAACTTTCGGGCCGCTCGGGGGGTGCGGGCGGGGACTGGGCCAACAAACGATTATACGGTCGCGCCGAGAGGTGTCAACGCTTCTGCCCGACGTGCGCAGGCGGGCGCGTGTGGCATCAGCCCCCCTCCCGCTCGTGCTGCTCGCCATTTGGTGTAGCTGATTCTCGCGAAGTGACTTGCGCGATCAGCCGCACGTTGCTACAATTGTTATAACAGAAAGGAGATCCATTTGCTGGAACTCAAGGTTCGCAAGATCGGCAATTCGCTCGGCGTCGTTTTACCCAAAGAGGCCGCGACGCGCCTGCGTGCAGGCGAAGGCGACCGCCTTTACTTGATCGAAGCACCGGACGGCGCCTATCAACTCACGCCCTACGATCCCGCTTTCAAAAGCAAGATGGAAAAGGCCGAGGACATCATCAGCCGCTACCGCAACACCCTGCACGCGCTTTCCAAGTGAGAGATCCCGTCTGGATCGAGGAGCGCGATGCCCTCGCCCTGCATCAGCGTCTGCTCGGCATCGATGGCGGCGCGGCGGGTGTGCGCGATCCGGGCCTGCTTGAATCCGCCCTGGCCCGGCCGCGGCAACTCCACGCTGATCGCGATGACGTCGGCATCATCGAATTGGCTGCTGCCTACACCGTCGGCATTATCCGCAATCATCCCTTTCTCGATGGAAACAAACGCGTTGGCTTCCTCCTCGGCGTGCTCTTCCTCGAGATGAACGGCTATCGTTTCACGGCCACTGAAGAAGATGCCGCACAAGCCATCCTGAGTCTCGCCGCCGGAACCCTTGATGAAATCGCCTTCGCTGCCTGGATGCGCGCGAACGCGAAGCCTCAGTAGCCCTCTTGACGCTGCCTGGCTTAGCTAATATACTTAGCTAATTATGTACACGATTCATAAGGCCAAGACGAACCTCTCCCGTTTGATTGAAGAAGCCTGCGAGGGCGGCGACGTGGTCATCGCTCGCGGCAAACAGCCGGTCGCCAGGCTCGTCCCGTTGGCCACGTCGCGCAAGAAGCGCGTCTCCGGTCGGCTGAAAGGAAAGATCCGCGTCCCGCGCGCCTTCTTCGAACCCATGTCCAAAGCGGAATTGGCGAAATGGGGCATCGAGTGAAGGTCCTTCTCGATACCCACGCTTTGCTTTGGTGGCTCGCGGGAGAATCCAAATTGTCGCGCCGGGCGCGCAACGCCATACAAAACCAGGAAACCACCGTGCTCGTCTCAGCCGCTTCCGCCTGGGAGATTGCCATTAAGGCCAGAGCGGGCAAGCTTGAGGCAGGCCCTCTTGTTGCGGATTTTTGCTACGAATTGAAGGAGGAAGGATTCTCTGAGCTACCGATCTCCGCGGACCACGCCATCCGCGCGGGTCTTCTGAAGGGGCCGCACAAAGACCCGTTCGATCGCATGCTCGCCGCCCAAGCGCAGGCTGAGAATCTGGCCGTCATCAGCAAGGACAAACTCTTCGACGACTACGGCGTGCGCCGCATTTGGTAGCCTGTGTCCCGTTCATCTCGCTAGGCTTTTCCCATTCGGCAAGTGAATTGCCTCAATCCTTCTTAGCCGGCAGGTACTTCTTGTCAATCTTGGCCACCACCACGTAATTCGGGTCCACCATTTCCGCCACGTGAATCGTCGCCACTTTTGAAAGCAGCTCGTACGCATCCAGTTCCGACAGGCCGTAATCGGTGTGAATCCAGTGAACCAATTGCGTAAACGCGATCCGCAGGCAGTCGTCGAGCGGCCGGTAGATGCCCGCCGCCATCAGCTCGTTTTGGTTTTCCCAGCGCGGCCACTCGATCTTCCGTCCCTTGATCAGGCGCAACCGCACGCGCACGTGCATGGGCACCTCGATCGCGGTACCGCCGATTTCGCCGTCTCCCATGGCCGCGTGTCCGTCGCCCAAGTAGAGCAGCGCCCCCGGTACGTTTACGGGCAAATACAGTGTGTTCCCCACGCTCGATTCCGACGCGTCCATGTTTCCGCCGAATTCCGCCGGCACCAGCGAGTCCCGCGTTTCGTCCAGTGCGGGCGCCACCCCCACACAACCCAGAAACGGGCGCAGCGGAATCTTTACCGAAAAATCCGAATCGTGCGCAGTGTAGGTTGCCGTCCCCTCATCAAGATGGATCGGATAGGCCCAGCTTCGCCTCGCCAACGGCGGGTTCAGCATCGGCGTGTAGTTGCTCGAGCTGATCGCGCCAAAGCCCGGCGCAATCCCGCCCTCTCCGTCCCCGTTCGGGTGCATCTCCAGGAACTCGATGGCCAGCGCGTCGCCCGGCTGCGCGCCCTCGACGTAGAACGGCCCGGTCAGCAGGTTTGAGTTTCGCGCCAGTTCCAGCTTGTCCGCCGGGATTCCTGCACAGTGAGCCGTACAATTCAGCGTGTCGGTTTCGAGAACTTCCCCCGAGCCGACTCGCGCCACCGGCTCGCCCGGCCCAAAATCAAACTTCACGGTCGCAAACGTCGGCTCGTACTTGACCACGCGCGGCGTCTGATCCTGAGCCGCGGCCACGCTCGCGACCAACGCCACCGCCAGTGCTCCCGCCAACATGCGAAGTCTCATCGGTGTCCCCTCCGGAAAGCTCTCCATCTGCTCGAATTTGATCTACAGGCTCCCGCATCCTTTCCGTTCTTCTCTTCTGGAAAGGGCGCGCGCGTTGCTCGTGTGCCGTCGATCACAGCGAGCGGAGCGCGCATCATATCACTGGCTTCAGATTTGGGAACTCTCGCCCTGGCGAAATGGAATCATTATTGGGTGTTGGTTAGTCTGGGCATGAACTGGGTTGCTGAAATCCGCGCGGGAAAGTCGCCGTCGAAGCTGGCGCGCACGCTTTCGCTCCTGCTAGCGGCGGTGCTGGCGCTTGTGCCGGCCGCGCCCATCTTCGCCCAGCAACAGCCACAGATATCCGTCGTAACGAACTTGGTGACCGTGTTTGCCACCGTCCGCGACAAGCACGCCCAAATCGTCTCGAATTTGACGAAAGACGATTTCTCGCTCGACGAAGACGGCCGCCCGCAGGCCATCACTTACTTCGCACGCGAAAATGACCTCCCGCTCACCGTGGGCTTGCTGGTGGATACCAGCCTCAGCCAGCGGCGTGTTCTCGATCAGGAACGCAGCGCGAGCTCGAGTTTTGTCGATCACACGCTGCGTGAAGACAAGAAAGACCAGGCTTTCCTGATTCACTTCGACCATGAGGTCGAGCTACTGCAAAATCTCACCTCATCCCGAAAGAAACTGGAATCCGCTCTCGACCTGCTGCAAACCCCGGAGCTGGAGGATGCAAGCGAAGGCGGCGGACATCACCACGGCGCCGGCACGCTGCTCTACGACGCGGTTTATCTCGCCTCCGACGAACTCATGAAAAAGCAGCAGGGCCGGAAAGCACTGATTATTCTTTCCGATGGAGTCGACCGGGGTAGCAAGGAAACTGTCTCGAGCGCCATCGAATCCGCCCAGCGCGCCAACACGGTCGTCTATTCCATCCTGTTCAAGAGCGACGAACCCTACGGCGGGCACGGAGGTCACGGCGGTTGGGGCGGCCACGGTGGCGGAGGTGGGCACCGATACCCGCAGCAAGAAGAGCGTCCCGACGGCAAGAAAATCCTCGACCGGATCTCCAGGGAAACAGGCGGCCGCCTATACGAAGTCTCCAAAAAGCTGCCGGTCGATCAGATTTACTCTCAAATCGAACAGGCATTGCGCGACCAATATATTCTCGGCTACGTCCCCGACAAATCCCCCAATAGCGCCGACTACCGCAAGATTCATCTCACAACCAAGCAGAAAGACTTGGCCGTTCAAGCCCGCGACGGCTACTACCCGGAACAGCCCGTCTCCGCCTCAGCCGGCCAATAAGCGTGGTGCAAGACTCCGGCTTCGAGAGCAGCTAGGCTAATTCGGATTTCTTGCAGAAAAGACTCTGCGGGAGTCCGTCACCGCTTCTTGCGGCGTGTCTTCGCGGCACGCATCCGCTTCATTGCGCCGCCCTTCTTCCGCCCCGACTTTGCGTTCTTCTCCACGCGCAGCTTCCATGCCGTGTGCAGTGCGCCGGTCAACACATCCTCTCCCGCTGCGGCCAGCCGGATATGCGTCATTCCCATGCGTCCCCAGCCGCCCGCGATGGGAAGAAAGACTTCCGGGAGTTCTTCCACGAACGCCGCCTGCTGCTCCAGTGTGAGCCTCAAGTTCCCGTAGCCTTGCTTTGCGGAGGCCAGCGTCGCAAAAATTCTGCCGCCCACACGGAAGTCGGGCTGGCCCATGTGCGAACTCTCTTCGGCGCCCTCAAAGCTAAGTGCAATCCGTCGGAAGTCGTCCACGTTCATCGGTGCCTCACTCCTATTCGGCACCCGCTATCCTACACCGTCCGGACGCTTCCAACCGGCCCGCCCCGGTTTCCCGATTGGTCAACTACTACGCTCGCCGCACCGCCGGCCGCGGCACGGTCCCATACAATTGATTTATGGCAAAGCCTGCGCGATTCGCGGCGACCGTCGGGGGACTGGTCCTCCTTAGCATCGTCGGCTTGCTCGGTTACCGCGCCTGGGCGCCTGGATCCGGGTGGATTAAATTCTCCGCCCCGGACGGCAGTTTCACCATTCTCATGCCCGTCGAACCGGATCTCGAGGAGCATGATGCGGTATCGGAAACTGGCAAGCCTCCGACTACTTTTCATTTCGCGACCGCGAAAAGCCCGACCTCCTACTTCTTCTGCGATTACTGGGATCTCAGCTACACGCCTGCGGACGAAGAGGATGCACAGATGACGATGGCTGGAAGCCGCGACGGCCTCATTGATCAGGCTGATGGAAAATTGCTGAGCTCACAGGCTTCTAAGTCGGCCGGTCAGTACACACAAACCTTCAAGTCCACCACCAGCGACGACGGCCTTATGGAGGGCAGGATCTTCATCATCGGCCGGCGGCTCTACATACTCGCTGTCGCCCGTCCCGCGGAAGAAGACGATGCGGACACGCAGAGGTTCTTCGGCTCCTTCAAGCTTTCCCCAGAGAATCCCTGAGCGGCTGTACCGTCAGTGGGGCCGTTTCCGCCGAGCCGGATAACCGGCAAACTGTTTTCGTGAGGAGTCCGCTCGCACGATAAGATCCCAGTCCGCCGCAAATCGTGAATTACCGTGATTCAAAAATCCAGGCGCAGGGCCACTTGTCCGGTTCGCGGTCCTGCGTTGGCCGACGTTTGATTGGATTGCAGCGCGCCAAAAGTCTGCGGGTTGCTGATGTCCACCGCAGGCGGGGCGTAGTTCGTGTGGTTCAGGACGTTTGTGAAGGTCGATTCGAACCGCAGCTTCACCTTTTCGCCCAGAGCGAACGACTTCTGCAAACCGGCCGAGACCGCGATTGTGCCCGGACCTTCCAATATCCCCACTCCGCAGTTTCCGATGCGTCCCGCGTTCGTGGGCGTCGGAGCAAAAGCGTTGATGTTGAAATACTCGGCGGTGGTCCGTTGCGCCGGGATCGGGTTTCCGACGCAATCCGGCCGGAGCAACGTGCCTCGGTTGGCGATGTCCGTATTGGATTGGTCGAGCGCCGGACTGATTGTGGGCGTAAGCCACGGCCCTGTTTGCAGCAGGGTGACAGTGCTGGCTTCCCAGCCCCCGATCAGCAGGTTCTGCCACCCCGAGCCGTTGAGCCACTTGCGGCCCGATCCCACGGGAATCTGGTAGATTCCGTTGAGTTGCAGGCGATGACGCGGCGTCCCCTCCACGTTGCCGCGGTCCGCGGCGAGATCGAAGCGATTCGAAACCGCGAGTCCGTAGGCTACCTCGCTGGCAAACCCGCTGGGAGCATCGCCTTGCGCGTCGCTCAGATTTCTGGCCAGCGTGTAATTCGCCTGGAAGAATACTCCCTTCCCCATTTTGTGATTTGCTTCCACTTGGACTGCTTGATAATTCGCGAAGCCCGCATTTTCGGTGGAGAGCAACGTAAACCAGTTGGGATAGGGCGTATTGCTTGCCGCATACGGCGTGGTGCTGGGATGGACTTGGTTCAGGTCCTCGGTCACCGCCAGCCGGTACGAGTTCATTCCCACGTAACTGACGCGCAGCAGCGTGCTCTCGCTCACTTGGCGCTCGAGGGTGACATTCCATTGCGCCGCTTGGGGATCCCGGAAAAGCGGATCGTTGGCTTGGTCCAGCGTGCCTCCGCCGTAGACGACAGTTTGGGTCGAAGGCGCCGTGGCAGGAAATTGGAATTGCGGCTGCCCGCTCACGTTGTTCGTATACGTGTGCACCACAGAGAGCGGGTTGCCCGCGTTATTGAACGACATGGGACCGAGCGTGGAGATCGTGAAGATGCCGAACCCCGCGCGCAGGACGGTCTTGTTGTCGCGAAACGGACGGAACGCCAGGCTGACTCGCGGATCGAAATCACGCAGATACAACTGCCGGAGCCCCTGAGGCAGATGATCCTGGCTGGCGGTCAGCACGTTGGAGCATGGGCCGCCTTGTCCCAGCGAGCAGGCATTGAACGACTCCAGAAATCCTTCGTACACCTGCTGGTAGGCGGGCGAATTCGCGAGAGTCTTCGACAAAAGATCAGGGACTAAAACGCTGTTGTTGCGTGGATCGAAGCTGCCCAAATCTCCCACATTTTCCACAAAGGGCGGAAGCAGTTCCCATCGGAGCCCGAAATTCAAAGTGATGCGGTCGTTGACCTGCCATTCGTCCTGGGCGTATACGCCGTATTGGAACGCCCGAGCGTTCACCTGAGGGCTGGTGATGGCGAAAAACGATGTGTTCGGCATCCCCAAAAGTGCGTCACCGAAAGAACTTCCGGTGAACACGCCCTGATTGAATGTGAACAAGCCAAAGTCATCCGATGGCAGGAAGAACATCAGGTCCTGGTAGTTGACCCGGCGTATATCCACGCCGAAACGCAGGGCGTGCTTGCCCATCTGACGAGTCAGGTTATCTGTAAACTCGAGCGTTTCGGACTGCGTGATTCCTGTTCTGTCTCGCCCGATCGGGGTGAACCCGCTACCGTCGCTGAAATTGAACGTTGGGAAGGCCTCCCCCGTTGGGTGCTGGCTTATATCGATTCCTTGCAAGCCAAGCTGAGAGATCGCGGCGCTTCCGAGAATCGGAAAGTCCACGCTCGTCAGAGCATTGGTGAACCCGAAGCGGAATTCATTCACCCATTTGGGACTAATCGCGTAGTTGTACGAAGCAAGGAGGCTGCGATTGTGCTCGGTGTCTACATCATTGGGCAGAAGAGGATTGGCAGCGTCGGTCAGCAGATTCTTCCAACTGAAGCGGGCGAAGATCTGCTGCTTAGCGGTAAGGTTCCGGTCGAGCCTGAGGTCCCAACCATTCGTTTCAGCAGGAGTGGGCACGAGCGTTTCGTAATTGAAGGAAGGATTGGCCACGTTCAGGTTCGCATTTGGCAGCGGATAGTAATTCAACAGACTCTGGGTCACCGCGCTGATTCGGTTGCCGGTGCCCGAGTTGCAAATCACGTTCGGCTGGCCGCCATTACAGCCCATGAACTGCAGGCCGGTTGTCGGATCGATTAAAGCAGCGGAGGGCTGCCCCGTCGTGGGATTCGTGAAGGGCGTCGGATCGCTCGCAGTGACGAACCCATTCAGATCGCCGTTCCTTTCCGCCTGGGTCGGCACCAGATACTGCTCGGTAGCGGAGATGCTCTTGCGATTCCCTTCATAGTCGAAAAAGAAAAACGTCTTATCGCCGCCATGGAAGAGCTTGGGAATGGTCACGGGGCCGCCCAGGCTGCCGCCGAACGTGTTGAAACGCTTGGGCGCTTTCTCGTCAAAATTGAGCGGCTTGGCGTCGAAGGCATCGTTTTGCAAATATTCGAAGATCCCGCCGTGAAACTTATTGGTGCCGCTTTTGGTCGTGAAGGTTACATCGCCAACCTGCGCGAATTCGGCGTTGTTGTTGAACGCGGTGATCTTGAGTTCCTCGATTCCTTCGGAGGAAGGGTAGGCATCCTGGAGGGCTCCATTCTGCCGCACGTTTGCCGTCGAGACGCCATCCACGGAATAACCCACCATCGAGGAGTTCGCTCCTCCTACAGAGATGTTTCCCTGCGAGTCGTACTGAACCTCCGGCGAAAGTGCCAGCGCTGCCAGCGGGCTCGTGGAAACCGCCCGGGAGTTGAGCGGAAGTTGAGTGAGCTGTTGATTTTCCAAACTGGCGGCGATGGTGCCGTTCTCGGTGTTGATTTGTTCGGCGGCGGCACTCACCTCGACCGTCTGGGCTTGACTCGCGACAGTAAACGTCAGAGTCACGCGAAGGTCCTGGCGGGCTTCCAGTGCGAACTGCGGGACAAGCGCATCCGCAAACCCCGGTTTGTGGCCAACCACGCGGTAGTTCCCGGGCTTCAGGTTTTCAATCTCAAAAACGCCATCGTCGCCCGTAACCACCTTGTGCTCGCTGTTGTCATCCAGACCTTGGACTGTAATCTCTGCAGCCGGCACAGCCGACCCGGTAGAATCTATCGTCAACCCTCGCAGGCTTCCGAAAGTGGACTGCGCGTCAAGACGCATGGCCCACTGCGTTGAAAGCGCAAGCAACGCAAGAACGGCCAATCCAGGAAGTCGGCAGAACTTTTTCATCGTTACACCCCCCATGAACAATGACGCTAGCGAAGCCCCCGTAAGGGAGTTGTAAATTAGCCATAAGGAATTTATTAACTCCAATTCAAAGTTTTTATTAATTCGATTTGGAATGCGGAGAACGCAAGGTCGCGCCGACACTCGGCGGGTATTCAACGAGCGCTTGAGGAAGCCCGGCAAATCGAATCCGCTCACAAGCGAACTGGGAATTTGGTCCGCAAGGCTCCGTTCTCCTTGGCTCCGCCATCTCTTCCACGCGTTGACGGGATAGGAGATAGGCGGGAGCGAAACTGCCCTTTTTGCACAATTGTGGTGCAATCGCTATTGGCGGCGGACGGGCGGCGGGCATTTTAACGGAATTAAAATTCCGACGGAGATTTCACAGCGAGCAGCTTCGTTTAACGAGATAAAACGGGATCACCAATTTTTGAATTGGGAGAACATTACTCTCCCGAGAGCGATTTCCTATCTCTCCTGTTTGCAGTGACATGCGGCAAATCGGACCAATCATTAAATCTTGCGCGGGCTTTGTGCGCGGGATTTCACATTCTTTCGATTTCGCATTTTGCGAGCGGTCACCGCCGTCAGCGCCAGAAATCAAATGGGCTGTCCGAAAACAGGGGGCGAAATCCATTTGTCCGGTTTGCGCGTTTACCAGGAGTTACCACTAGTTCGGGTTCGATAGATGGAGGGTCGCCCCTCCACATGCGAATGGCAAAGGCAGCTTCGATTCGGGGTGGGCCGCCCAGCCGAGCTCGAAGTCCTGCATCCTGAATGCCCACAGATTCCGACGAATGCGGTCTGAAAATTGCAAGGAGGACTTCCGTTGATTAATGCTAGAAGGAGTGTATGGTTCGGCCAAGACTGATTTGCGTTGCTCTTCTGTCGGCGCTCACGATCAGTGGTACCGAGGCTGCCCCGCAGCTTCCCAACGACGATGTATCATCCTCCCTCACGCAGGAGAATCCGCTTTGGTCAGTCAGTCCTCTGCAAGTTGGCTACAACGAGTTGCTGCACAACGCATTTTCCTTTTCAACATCCCACCCCTACCACCCTCGCATTGGGGGCGACGTCGTAAGAGTTCAATTTCTAGACCCCCAGCGCCTTGCGCTGGCTTGGCTAACTCCAGATCACGGTGTGAAGAAACCAGTTACACGTCCAATTGATCTGCCATCCCATTTGCATCTTTCAATTCTCGATGCCAAGACTGGTCAGCAGATCTCGAACTACGAATGGGCATGTTCCTCGTCGGGCGTAAACCTTGCGTATACCGCATCCGGCCAGTGGCTCCTTTCCAGCGACGAATCGGTCACTTTATTTTCCTCCTCGTTCGAGAAGATAAGGGGCTTGGAGAGTGTCAGAACTCGGCCTGGCAACTTTGTGTCGCCAAGTGGCCGTACGTTTCTCCTATCCATCTCTGTTTCTCCCAATGCATGGTCTCGACAACTGCGGAATTCGGCCACTTTCGAGGTTTTGGATTCTTGGGATGACAGTAGATTTGTCGAGGGGTTCTTCAAGTACTCGGACCGTTTTATCTTGGCCCAGACTGGAAAGCCGCTACAGTTGTTCATTCGAGAAGTAGGTAAGAGTTGGAATCCACTTTCGTCGCAGGTCGGTGACTCTCACCCAGAGACAATCCGCACTTACGAATTCTTGAACAACGATACGTTAGTGAGGCTCCTCGGACATGAACTGGTTGTTGAGACAATCGGCGGGACAGAGCTATTCAGACAAGAGTTTCCCAAGGCTGGCTTGTTCTTTTACTCATGGCCAAAATCAGCAATTTCGGCAGGAGGAGAAAGGTTTGCCGTAATTCTGGACAGATCGAGGGGGCTTCGTAGCGAACCTCTAGACATGTATCCATTCCCCGCAGACGACCGCGTTATGGTTTACAGCCTTCTCCAACGGGGCGCAATTTTTAGTGTGAAGGTCAAAGGGCAATCTCCCTGGTACCCAAATTCCGCCTGGAACACAATCGCGCTTTCGAG
>CAWBGC010000016.1:0-247910 GCA_963788255.1 uncultured Acidobacteriota bacterium | reverse complement strand
TGACGTGATCGTAGATCGGCTGGCTCAACGACTGCGCGGTTTGATAGCAGAGCGAGTTCCATGTTTGGAGATTCTTTTTCCAGGAGCTGAAGAAGATTCTCAAACACGCGCCATATGGTCAATTTCTGGCGGGCGCCAAGGGGCGTCCCGCGATTGGCTCGACGCGGCTTTGTACTTGGTCCCACGTTGTCAGTCCAGCGGCATCGACAACGGTCTCGAACTCGGCCCGAAGAAACGCCATCGAGAATTGGGTACCGCCATCGACCTTCGCTTGGGCAGCTTCGAGAAGTGCCGTGAGCCGTCGTGTGGTCACCGCGAGAATGGGCGCGCACTTTCTGACCGACATCATGAGCAACCCTGTGGAGGTGTTCAATTTCAATCTGTTTTCGTTCCGAAGATTTGCCGAGCAGAATGTCGGCATTCTGGCCCAGTCGAGTCGCCAGCGTCTTCGAAGAACCGAAGCCAGCAGTATTCGGGCCTTCGCATTTTCGCCTTGCCAACCAGGCTGCACGATGAAGCGCGACGACGGACTTTCCCGTCCCTGCGGAACCTGTGACCCGCGCTGGTCCGTTAAAGGTCCGCTCGACGACGGAGCGCTGCGTCGGGTGAAGGAAGACGATCCATGATCCTGGACGCCCTCGACGAGGTCAGCGACGACCGCGCCCGGGACGCCCTCTTCCGCCTCCTCAATCGGGAGCAGTGGCAGTGCAGGGTGCTCATCACGACTCGCCCCTACGGGTATGACGCGAAGGCAATGAAGCTCGACCGCCTCACGCTGTTCCGGCTCGGAGAGCTGTCCCCCGGGCAGGCAGCAAGAACTGATCGGCAAGTGGTTCGTATCGCCGGACTCGCCGGAGCGGGACGTGAGCGCATCAGGGGGTGCTCGCCCGCAGCCCGGCGGCCCAGGCGATGGCACAAAATGCCTTTCTGCTGTCGCTTCTGTGCGGCATTGCAGAAGAAGGCGAGATCGCTGACGACGTGACACACACGGAACTCTATGAGGGGGCTCTTATCCGCATCCTGCGCGGACCACGCGCGCGGCTCAGTGGGGGAAGCGGGGACTGCGGAGTTGGCCCGGCGATTGTTCGTCCACGATGACAAGGATCCTCTCATCTCCGCGGTCGATCTCCTCGATTTCCTTCGCGAGTCGGGCAAGAGTCCACCGAGGGAGGGCCGCCCCCCCCCCCTCACGTGTGAGACAACGCAGGAAGACGCCATCGCACTATTAGATGAGTTGCTGAAGAGCGGCTGCTACTAGTCCGTGTCGGCTCGCGTGGCGCCGCGGTGATGTTTGGCCATAGGACGATCGCCGAGTTCCTGACGGCACGCTACCTGGCATGGTGCGTCAAGGAGGCGGGCTGGGAGAAGGCGACGCTGCCGTGGGTCGATGGACAAGAGCGACTAATCACCGACCTGATCGACCACAAGGCGTGGTTGCCGGGCTGGCACGAGGTTATCACGTTTCTCGGCGGCTTGCTGGCTCGTCCCCGCCCGATGATTGAACTACTGACCGATGAGACGAAGGACGACGACTTCCGCCACCGCCTGGCGCTGGCGTTGTTGCGCACCCTCGCAGAGGTTCGACAACGCGAGTTGATGGGCCTTGGCCGGATGGTCGAAGACATCACCCGAGCGCACTTTGATCTGTACTGGTCCCACAGGAAGAACGGCACGCTGAATGTGCAGAGGCGTTGTCTGCCACCTTGCCTTCTCTCGCGCTACTCAACCGGCGATTGCCCAGCGACCCCCCCTGGTTCGCCCGGCTGGCGGACCTGCTCCAGGACAGCCACGAGAACGTACGGCGGTCGGCGGCCGAGGCGGTGGGCGAGTTGGGGGCGGCGGCGGCGACCGAGGCCATCCTCGACCGCCTGGCCGGCTTGCTCCGGCACGGTGATCGGTATGCCGGCCCCGCGGCGTGGGAGGCGGTGGGCCGTCGGCGGCGGCGACCGCGGCCATTATCGACCGCCTGGCAGACCTGTTCCAAGACGGCGGCCGGCATGTCCGCTCCGCAGCACTAAAGGCGTTGGGCCGTCTGGGGGGCGGCGGCGACCGAAACCATCCTCGACCGCCTGGCCGACCTGCTCCAGGACGGCGACCGGCATACCCGCTCCGCAGCGGTCGAGGCGGTGGGCGAGTTGGGGGCGGCGGCGGCGAACTCGAAACCATCCTCGACCGCCTGGCTGGCCTGCTCCGAGACGGCGACCGGCGGGTGCAGTCGGCGGCGGCGGAGGCGTTGGGCTGTCTGGGGGCGGCGGCGGCGACCGAAACCATCCTCGACCGCCTGGCCGGCCTGCTCCAGGACGGCGACCGGCATACCCGCTCCGCGGCGCGAGAGCGTTGGGCCGCCTGGGGGCGGCGGCGGCAACCGCGGCCATCCTCTACCGCGTGGCGGACCTGCTGCGAGACGGCGACTGGTCGGTGCGGCAGGCGGCGGCGGAGCGTTGGGCCGTCTGGGGGCGGCGGCGGCGACTGAGGCCATCCTCGACCGCCTGGCCGGCCCGCTCCAGGACGGCGACTGGTCGGTGCGGCAGGCGGCGGCGGAGGCGTTGGGCCGTCTGGCGGCGGCGGCGACCGAGGCCATCCTCGACCGCCTGGCGGGCCTGCTCCGTACGGCGACCGGCGGGTGCAGGCGGCGGCCGCGGCGTTGGGCCGTCTGGGGGCGGCGGCGGCGACCGAGGCCATCCTCGACCGCCTGGCGGACCTGCTCCGAGACACCGAGGAGCACGTGCGGGCGGGTCGTGGCCGAGGCGGTGGGCCAACTGGGGCGGCGGCGGCGACCGAGGCCATCCTCGACCGCCTGGCCGGCCTGCTCCAGGACGGAGACCGGCATACCCGCTCCGCGGCGCTAGAGGCGGTGGGCCGGTTGAGGACGGTGGCGACGACCAAGGGGTTCCTCGACCGCCTGGCCGACCTGCTCCAGGACGGCGACCGGCATACCCGCTCCGGCGGCGGCCGCGGCGTTGGGCCGTCTGGGGGCGGCGGCGGCGACCGAGGCCATCCTCGACCGCCGGCGGACCTGCTCCGAGACACCGAGGAGCACGTGCGGGCGGCGGCCGAGGCGGTGGGCGAACTCGGGGCGGCGGCGGCGACCGAGGCCATCCTCGACCGCCTGGCCGGCCTGCTCCAGGACGGAGACCGGCATACCCGCTCCGCGGCGCTAGAGGCGGTGGGCCGGTTGAGGACGGCGGCGACGACCGAGGCCATCCTCGACCGCCTGGCCGGCCTGGCCCCGCTACGGCGATTGGCGGGTGCGGGGGTGGTGGCGGGCGTTGGGCCGTCTGGGGGCGGCGGCGGCGACCGAGGCCATCCTCGACCGCCTGGCGGGCCTGCTCCGAGACACCGAGGAGCACGTGCGGCGGGCGGCGGCCGAGGCGGTGGGCGAACTGGGGCGGCGGCGGCGACTGAGGCCATCCTCGACCGCCTGGCGGACCTGCTCCGGGACGGCGACCGGCGGGTGCGGCAGGCGGCGGCCGCGGCGTTGGGTATGTTCCACAAGGAAAAACCGCCGCTCCGCTTCTGGGGCATGGTGCGTCAACGGAAAGATAACACGCTGCTGCCTGCCCCCGTGTGGCGTCGTCTGGACGAGTTGGGATCGTGAGTCGCACCTGCTCATCCCTTCCCCATGGTGCGACTCGACGTGTCCCAAAGAGGTCACCTGCTCCACCGCATGCCCGTTGATCAGCACCGCGAAACAGCCTGTGCAGGTGATCACCATAGGACGTCAGGGCTGGTCCGCCCGACAGCGCTCGGCCTTTGGAGGCGTAATCCGCCGACCGTGCATGCTACTTCCACCCGCTCGACCCAATCCGTTGTAGGTTGTCATCGAGCTTCTGCCGAACCTCTGACGACAGGTGCGGGGAGCCGAGCAGTGCCAGGAAAGCCTCGGGGGAGGCTGTATGCGTGAAGAGCGACAATTCTTCCACCTGCGCCAGCGCGGATCCTGGGCAAGGGTTCGGATCGCCTCGGCGGTGACTTGGCAGTAGCCCTCCATCGCCAATCGTCTACTTGGGAAACAATCAAGCACCTCCGACGGGCTGGATCCGGTCGCTCCTTCATTACCGGTCAGCACGAGGGAACGCAGTCCCGCCCGCACGGACGCCGGACAGGCTCGCAGGGCCCCGATGTTGTCGATGCAGCAATCCGCCAGATCCAGGTCCTCGAGCCGATCCGCAGGCGTGGCAGCAGTGCCCGGGCGCCTTCCTCGTCCAGCGGGTTCTGCGCAGCGACAGGGAGCGGAACCTCGCCCACCACGGCGAGGCCACAAGCGAAGTCAGCACCGCCGGGTTGTCAATGCCGCACCGCTCCAACGCCAGACCTCGAAGACGCTGCCACGCGCCGCGAGTTAGTGCGGGCGACGGCGGCATCGACCCGACCCCCCACGAGCGTGAGTTCTTTCAGCGCCGGGCGCTCTGGGTAGACGTGCTGCGACATCCGGGGGGCACGGCCCGTGGGCCGTCAACCAGGAGAGCTTCGGCCAGAGGTGGATGACGAATTCCGCCCAATGTTGCGGGGTCAATCGCTCGCAGGTCCTGAGCCATTTCAGGACGGGGTGCCAAATCTGACAGGCAACTGCCAACGATGCAGCGTCCCAGTAGCGATTCGTCGTGTCCTCGTCACGAAAGATCAGGGTGCCGAGGTGCGTTGACGACCTGCTAAATCTTGAGATTCCTGTGCCCCCGCTAGATATGCAAGACCAGTTCGTAGAGATGCTTCGGAGAACGGAAATAGAAAGGCGAAGTGCCAAACAGTTGACAAAGCATTTAGCGTCACAACCCATGGCGGCGTTTGAAGCAGCGTTAGCCGGTGGACGTTCGCCAGTTTTTATCGAAGGGGCAGAGGTTGCTCAGTATGCGGCTTTGGGCCTTCCCGATGGTCTATTTGGGACACGGCGACGAGCAGCGAGCGCCACATCTACGATTCTCTAACCGTTAGCCATTCCGGTGGGCTAAACCGCGAAGTCGATTCATGTAGTTCGCGTCGGCATTACGAATTTGGCGGACCACGTTTTCGATCGCAACGCCTGGTCCCGCTTGAATACCAATTTGGTTTGCAATCTTCACCCAGTCCGCACGCAAGTAACTTGATTCCTCTTCATCTGGAAAGTTCCTGTGCAGGAAAGATATGTAGTCGTGGGCGGCTTCATCTTCCGCTCTCAGCCTCCGAAAGACATCACGTGCCGCTTCAGAATTTGTTTTCATCATCCGGACGAGACCTCCAAAGTTGGCCGCATATGAAACGGAGTTGCTCACGCGGCGAGAATTTGGACCGGAAAGGCGTTCCCGCTTCCCATTAGCGTTCAAAGGCTCCCCCGCGTGACGACAAGGCAACGGCCTACACCCGTCCGGACACTGCTTGTCAGTGACAAAGGTTCCGCCTCTTGCAACGTGCAACGCATCACGAAGGTTAGCAATATTTATCGCAAGACCGATATAACTGTCCTGAATCCTGGCAAATACGCGAACCGCGTCCAATGGCTCCCAAGCCCACACAAGAACAAGTAGCAAGTCGCTCTTGCCCAAATTCCTTTGAAGCTCATCGAAATGCCTCTTTGACTCGTCTGCACTTGAGTTCATTGATTTTGCTTCGATGCGGAGCAATTCCCCCTCCCGCGTCGTTGGTTTCCACGGCGCATCTCGAACAATGCATGCAAAGTCGTTGTATTCCTGGTCTGAAAGCCAGCCAATTTCGACTGGAACACCGGCTTCTTTCAGCACCTCATTCATGTAGAAGCCCCAAAGTGCTTCAAGGAGAGTCCCCATTCCACTGCCGACGCGGCCACCTCGAATAGAAAGGACGGATTTTGAAAAGGCATTAATGAGTTCACGTGCTTTGGGCGTGCTGTCAATAAGGATTCTGACTGCATCATTCGGTTGAAGGGGGGACACAGAATTCAGACTACTCAACTCGCCTTGGATGGTCAACAGTTCGGCCTGCTTGTTAACCGTCCCCTTTTGGCAACGAGTACTTCCCCGGCGCAAAGGGGGTGCTTTCTCCCCGGAATGCCCGACAAACTCCGTTGAATTTCGTTCCGCCCTACTGTAGGCTCCACCTCTAAAGTGGAGTGATGGGGAGATCGCACAATGTACTGCACTCGCTGCGGTGCCCTCAATGCGGATTCTGAACAGAGTTGCAAGAACTGCGGTAGCGGTCTTAGCTTGCCCTTTACGCCATTGCTGCGCGTCCGGGCCGACCAGCTCCCATCGATTCTTTCGTCGCACCTCACTCCCGTACAGCGCGATGGTCTGGCCTTCGCAGCCCGAGATATGACCGTTAAGTCTGCCATCGTCCAGTCATTCAATATCGGATCGCAGGCGAAAGGCACCGTCCAGTTTGCCGGATTAGACCGGGCAATCGGGGGGTGGGGCGTTTTTGGGGGCGTTGGATCAATGAGCCAGAGCAGCGTGAATACATTCAGAACAGATATTCAAATCAAGCTAGAAGACCCGACTGGCGTAAGATCGTTTCTCAACTACAGTCTCCCGTTCCCAGTAACTCTGTCGATCCAACAAGGCGAGCGGCTTCGGGTATATTTTGTCAAAGGAGGACTTCGCAGGCCGTCTAAGCAAGGAGATTTCAAATTGGAAAACTGGACACCGTTCGTTACTGAAAGTCTCGAAACTGGCCAATTAGTTCCGATCACGGGTCTGCCCACGTTAGATTTCGCCCCTCTGCCCGGACTCGTGGTGGGAGGCATCTTCTCCGCGCTACTTTTCATCGCTTTCGTGTCAAGTGGCAGTGTCGGTGCCGCCCTGTTTACGCTCCTCCTTTCTGTGTTCTTTGTTTGGACCTTCATCTTTCGGCGAAGCGTGTACAAGCGCGCACTGAGCGAAGCCGCCCAAACCGCTGCACATGCCGCCGTCTAGAGGTAATTGCGAGCCGGGCTCTGACAATTGCTGTATGTCCATGCTGTCGAAGAGGGGCGGATCTTTTTTCCAAATACCTCGAATCCTGTTTCCTAGCCCTGCAAGACCTGCCGCGCATGATGAATGGTGGGCCTGGGGAGAGTCGAACTCCCGACCAATGGTTTAGGAAACCATTGCTCTATCCATCTGAGCTACAGGCCCGCTGACGGAGATCTTAGCATGTTACCGGAAACGTTCCGCACCGGCATGGTCTGCTCACTCACTACTCTTTATCCAGATTCTCGCCGAGAACATCATCCTGCGGCACCTCATGCGTGCGAACTTCCCCCTCGTCGGTGTCCCCGGCGTCTTCCACGCCCTTCACCACATCGGCCTCGAACGCGTTTCCTTCTTCAAGCAACTCGTCCACACTCTCCGAATCCGCACCTTGGACGTTGGACAATCCCTGTAAATCTCCCGATTGCTCGCCTGCCCGCGCTCCCAGCCTCTCCAGTGCGAATGCCAACGTATCCACGCTTTGGCTTTTCCTCCGAGCCTGCTTCTTAAGTGCGCCCGCAGTTTTCCCGCCGGTTGTTTTCTTGCCGCCGGCCTTCGTTTTCACCTCCGCCTTTTTCGGTGCGACCTTCCTCTTCGCCAAATTCTTCTTGGGAGTTACCCTCTTCTTAGCTAGATTCTTCCGAACCGCCTTCTTGCCCGCAGTTCTCTTCGATTTCGTCTGCTTTTTCTTGGTTTTATTTTTGGTAGCCATACGCGCAGTCTACCACCGGTTGGTCATTCCTATCCAAAGCGTGGATGGGGGTGAGCCGCAGCGCACCAGCCACAGAGGAGCAGAGCGGGAGTCGATGAGGACAGTCTCGCGGTTTAGGAAAATGCTGAGTCTAAGGTGCGCTTCTGCTGCGACCAGCCCCTTCAACTCGCCGTCCTATTGACCGCTGTAGAGACGCCCGAACGCCCGAGACAGCATGACCGCAATCAGCAGGCCCCCGGCTCCCAAAACGAGCACGTCGGGGATGCGACGGACGTGGAACTCTCCGACGTGGCACACAAGCAAGTACCCAACCACGACATTTGCGGAACCCCAGAGCACGTTGACCGTTGGCGAAGATTCGCCCTTGCCGGGCGGGGAAGCGAACGGGCTGGGGAACGACCGCCCGGACACGCCGTTGACGAAGTGCGGAACGGCATTGACGAGGAAAGCGCCCCCGAAGAAGTAAGCGACGTAGAGATACCAGTGCATTATTCCCTCCATTGCTGCGGACTGGCGGACTGTCGGTGTTCGCCTTGCTCGTTCTAGCTCACGGCTTTTTTCGCCCCGGCTCTCACTTTAGCCCATCGCCTTTTAGCAGCATTGGAAATCTTTTGTCTACCCGCCGCTGAGAGGACTCGTTTCTTGGCTGTGTTTAGCCCGTCGACCGTTTGGCGTCCCAGTGCCTGCGCTGCCGCTCTTGCCCCGTCCAACTGGTGCTGCAACTTGCCCAACTGCTTTTCGAGTTTTCGTTCCTCGCGTTTAATTGCAGCTAGAAGGTCCATTCAAATGCCTCCGAACGGAATCTATCCCAAAACGAAGTCCATGCGCCAGACGTGCCCCTGAAGGAACGGTGTCTCATTCCTCATCGTCGCCATGCAGCGAATCGGCATCCTTCTCGACCTTCACCAAGGAAGCCCGAAAGTGGATAGCACCCAAACCCGAATTGCAATCATCGTATCCCTGGGTTTTGATCGAGGACGCACGATAGGCTACTACGTTTTTACTACAGTTGACCGCTCTCCGGAATATGACCGACTACGCTCACTCGTCGAATCCATTGAATTGCAAAGGTTTAGCGGGGTACTAGAAGCAAGGCTTTCCTTCGGGGCAGAAGTTTAGGAAACTGCTGCTCTATCCATCTGAGCTACAGCCCCACGATAATAGACTACTACGTTTTTGCTACACTCGGCCGTCCCTAGAATCTCAGCGTCCTCTCCCCGCTCGCCTAACATCTTGATTTTCCATGAGTGAACTGGGACCAAGGATTGGGGCTTTGTTTCGGTTCAGAAGTTTAGAAAAAAAGGCCCTCCGACCGGTTCTGAAAATTTCGCGCTCTACTAAATCCCTCAAGCAGGGCGCTTCAGGTCCCAATTTAGGACGCTACCCACCCCCAGGCTGTTGCTTGCATCCGCTGGGCGGTTGGCTTATCTTCGACCCGCTTTCGCGGCCGCGGACTTCGCGCGCAACGTTCCGACACCGGAGGAAAACATGGGACACCATCTCCATCACCCAGCTCATACTCATTCGCATCCAAAGCCGGAGCTTGCCTCACGCCGCGCCTTTCTTTCGTCGCTGATCTCGGCGGCCGTTCTCGCCCCGGCCGCTTTCGGCCAGGAACAAACTCCGGCCGACACCGCCGAGCGCTTTCGCAAAATGTCCGAGGATTTCGAGCGCGAAGGCCTCGCCGAACCCTTCAAGGGAATCACGACGAATGGCACCGTCCTCTCCGGCCTGTTCGAGATCTCTCCCACGGGCGTCTCCACCGAGCCCGTCCGTAACGCCGCCGCGAAATTCATTGCGTCGCTCACAAGCGTGCAGCTCTCGCGCACGATGTATCCCGTCGACGACATCGAATGGCGCAAATGGATGAACCAACACTTCTACGCCCGCCAGGGCGTCAGCTTCCAGGAAATGACGGACGCACAACGCGAAGCCGCGCTCGGCCTGATGCGCGTCTCGCTTAGCGCGCGCGGCCTCGAATTGACGCGCAACATCATGCGCTTGAACGAGACGCTCGCCGAACTGAGCGGCGATCATGACTTTCTCGGCGAAGGCCTCTACTTCATCACGATCATGGGCAGGCCTTCCGCCACGGAACCGTGGGGCTGGCGGCTCGACGGCCACCACGCAATTATCAACTATTTCGTTCTCGGAGATCAGGTGGTCATGACTCCGCACTTCATGGGCTCGGTGCCGGTGCGCGCGACCTCAGGCAAGTACAAAGGTCTCGTGATCCTTCAGCAGGAACAAAACGATGCTTTGGACGTGCTGCACGCGCTTCCCGACGCGCAGCGCCAGAAGGCAATTCTGAATTTCTCGAAGACCGGCAACAACAATTTGACCGAGGCCTTCAAGGACAACGTCGTTCTCGACTACGCCGGCTTGCGCGCCGCCGACATGCCGGATCAGGAGCGTGGCCGCCTGGTCGATCTCGTGCACCTGTACGCGAGCAACATGGACGACGGGCACGCGCGCGTGAAAATGGACGAAGTCACGCGTCACCTCGACAATACATATTTCGCCTGGATTGGCGGCACCGCTGCGGACAGCGTCTTCTACTACCGCGTCCACAGCCCCGTGATCCTGATCGAGTTCGACCACCAGCGCCCGGCAAACCTCGCGCGCTTCGCCGCCGATCCCCAGAAGCCCACGCAGCAGCACATCCACTGCGTCGTCCGCACGCCGAATGGCAACGACTACGGCAAAGACCTCCTCCGCCAGCACTACCAGGCCCACCCCCACACCGCCTGAGTGCTGCCGGAAATTTACGAACTGCCGCGATCCCCCGTGGTTTTTTCCGTAGGGGTAAGACAGGGCCGACACGCACCACTGCGTTTCTAATCGCAACTACCATGGATTAGAAATCGACCTAACTTGTTGTAAACAAAGGGATCTAAATTTTTCTAATCGCAACAAATCTGCGCATCCCCGGTCACGTTCATCTTTGCTCTCTCTTGATATTCTGCCCGAATTTTTCCGCGGTTCGCTCTTCACGAACCACTCATCATTGGCGTCACACCCTTCATTTCGAAATCACAGGAATCCTCAATCCTCATAATGAATATAGCTTGCTTGGCGGCGTGGAATGCCAGTATAAGACTTCTCTGGAACCTAACCCTTGTTCCGGCAGCCCGATGGGCCGCCCAGCCGCCTCGGGGGAAACGTTTTCTCTGAAGAAAGCATAGGAGTCAGTCGATGAGGAAATGCAGGTTGTACATTATAATCGCGGCGGTTTTGCCGCTTATAGGAGTCTCCAC
Organism: uncultured Acidobacteriota bacterium; assembly: GCA_963788255.1. Lineage (GTDB taxonomy): Bacteria > Acidobacteriota > Terriglobia > Acidiferrales > UBA7541 > Palsa-295. The sequence continues at coordinate 237,042 of CAWBGC010000016.1, read as the reverse complement.
GTCCATGGGCAAATTGTCCAAGAACCGATCCGCAAGCGCGTCGAAGGCCGCTGCGGCGCAGGATCAAAACATCACTATCGGCGACGAGCCCGTCGTCACCCTGGTGCGTCCGCGGGCATCCGGTTCTGACAAGCCGCAATTCCTAGAAGCCACGCTGCTCCCGGGCATGGGCATGAACCTTCTCCAAGTGAAGGCCTACATTCCCGGCAAGGGTGAAGTTGACCTCATCACCGCGCCCAGCCTGCCGGAGGCCAAGGAGCTCTTCGAAAAAGAGAACGACGAGTTTGGAAACGAGAGCTTCAAGATCGGTGGCGCCTTCCTGGTGCCTTACGTCAACCGCATTCGCGGGAAACTCTCGCCCGATGGCAAGACGCTGGAAACCACGATTGCCGGCAAGATGCTGTCGCTCCCGGCCAACTGGAAAGGGAAGAATCCCGGAGCGGAAGTCCATGCCATGCACGGGTTGATCCTTTCAGCCAAGTTTCAGGACGTGAAGTCGAGCAATGGCGTGGCTGAATCCACCGCTTCCGCCATCTTTCACGGTGGGAATTTCGGCGGCCACTGGCTTTCGAAAACGGACGTTAGCATCCGCGCCGTTCTGAAAGACAACGCGCTCGACCTGTACGTGACGGCGAAAAACGTCGGGGACGAAGTGGACCCCGTCGCCATCACCATCCATCCTTATTACAACATTCTCAGCGGCGACCGCACGCAAGCCCGCCTGCACCTGACCGGGGTGGAGCGCGCTTTGGTGAACAACTACGACGACGTGTTTCCCACAGGCAAAATTGTTCCGGTGAAGGGCACGCCGTACGACTTCACGGCTCCCAAGGGCGCTGCGCTCGGATCGCTCTTCATGGACGATTGCTTCACGGACCTGCAACGGAATAAGGATGGCAGCGCCACGATCGAAATCACTGATCCGAAAGCAAATTACGGAATGCGCATCCTTGCCTTATCGCCTCACATTAAGTCCATCCAGGTCTACGCGCCGCCCGACAAGCAATTCATCGCCGTCGAGCCGCAATTCAATCTGGCCGACCCCTACAACAAGAAGATTTGGGGAGATCGCGACACGGGGATGGTCCGGGTGAAACCCGGCGACTCCGTCGCCTGGCACATTCGCTTGGAATTGTTCACGCCGGGGGAATAAGCCCGGGAGCGATTCGGAACGGGACGGACGGCGCGAAGGGAATTAGGAATGCTGCTCGCGATGCCGCTTGATGAATACCTTCAAGTACTCGCCGGCATCGGTGATGTGAGTCCACAAAGCCGCAGAAGCTTTTTCGGGATCGCGGGTGCGGCAGGCTTTCAGGAGTTCGCGGTGGGCTTCGCCGGCCCGGTGCTGGTCGCGCGTCACCAGCAGGTGCAGCCGCGTGTAGCGGTCGCAATTGTTGTTGAGCGTTTTCAGGAACGACATCATCACCGGGCGATTGGCGGGTGCGTACAACGCCGAATGAAAACTCCAGTTCCATTCGCCCCAGCGCTTGATTTCGGAATCGTTCTCCAGCGAGCGCTCGTATTGCCGGAGAATATCCTCCGCGCGCTGAAAATCCTCTTCTTTGAAATTCGGAATCGCCAGGCGGAGCATGTAGCATTCCAGCACCGCGCGGGTCTCGAATATCTCCACGATCTCTTCGGGGGAAAGCGCGGAAACCACGGCGCCGCGGTTGGCGACGATGGTGATCAATCCCTCCGCCGCCAGATGGCTGAGCGCCTCGCGCACGGGAATCCGGCTGATTTGGAATTCCTCGGCGATGGCGTCCTGGCGCAGTTGCTCTCCTTCACGCAACTCGCCATCGATGATTTTTGCTCGAAGCCGTTCGACTACAGCCGCAGCGAGCGATTGCCGTGGAATCGGCGCAGATTTCTTTGCAGCGGATGGGTTCACAGCGCCGGCCGAAACACGCAACGATTCAGCCGGGGATTTTGTTTGACGTTTTGCCATTGAGGACCGCATTGACGATTACCGGACTCACTATGAGCGTCTTCCGAAGTGTTCCTCGTTACGCTCGCCCTCTGGAAAGCTAAATCGTCCTACGTGCTTTCGCGGAGACGGCTTCCGGAACTGGATAATCTATCACAATGGCGCTCTTGTCAATTCTCCATCCGCCATTCTCCAGATGCCAAGGGGATTGGCATTTTTCAGCTCCAGCGGCAGAGCGGAGTCGGGAATGTCCTGGTAACAAACGGGGCGCACGAACCGGAAAATCGCCTGCGTTCCCACGGAGGTCGTGCGGCTGTCTGTGCTCGCGGGGTACGGCCCTCCGTGGACCATGGCGTGGCAAACTTCCACGCCGGTGGGAAAGCCGTTGAAAACAATTCGTCCGACTTTCGTTTCGAGGATGGCAATCAGCTCGGAGAATTCTCGGAGATCCTCCTCCGTGCCGTGGATGGTTGCGGTGAGATGGCCTTCCAAGCGCCGCGCCGCCTCCAGAATCTGTTCCTTACTCGAATAGCGGATCAAAAGAGTGGAGGGGCCGAAGTGTTCCTCGGAAAGTTCCGGGCTCGCCAGGAAGGATGAAAGATCGGTTTGATAGAGCGCAGCCCGGGCTGCAAAAGGCGTGCCCGATGCCGGCGCGCCTTCGGCAACGACAGTCAGATCCTTCCTCACCTTCCGATTTCGTGCCTCTTTGTCGTAATCGGCGCTGATTCCCTTTGTGAGCAGGGCAAACTGCGGAGCTTCCGTCACCTTGCCCTTGAGCTCGCTTACAAAACTTTCCGACGGCCCACCTTCGGACATGAAAATCATTCCGGGCTTGGTGCAGAACTGGCCCGCTCCCAGCGTGAATGATCCGAAGAGACCCGTGGCGATCTGAGCGCAGCGAGCTTTCATTGCGCCCGGTAGAAGAAAAACAGGGTTCGTGCTGCCCAGCTCTCCATAGAAAGGAATCGGCTCCGGACGGGCAGCCGCCAAGTTCATGAGCGCGCGGCCGGCGCCTGTGGAGCCCGTGAATCCTCCGGCTTTGATTTGCGGATGCTGGACAAGGCGCGTTCCAACGGTGGTGCCGGCGCCAAAGATGAGCGAGAAGACGCCCTCGGGCAAGCCGCAGCTACGGACCGCTTTCCGGACGGCTTCGCCGACCAACTCGCTGGTTCCGGGATGAGCCGAATGGGCTTTTACAATCACGGGGTTTCCCGCGGCGAGCGCCGAGGCGGTGTCGCCTCCCGCCACAGAAAAAGCCATCGGGAAATTGCTGGCTGAAAAAACGACGACGGGGCCCAGAGGACGAAGCACGGAGCGGATGTCCGGCTTGGGGGCAGGCTTGCGGTTCGGATCAGGGCGGTCGATGCGCGCCATCGTCCACGATCCTTCAGCGACCACCTTCGCAAACAGGCGTAGTTGATTCACGGTGCGGGCGGTTTCGACTTGAAGACGCGGCTTGGCCAGCGCGGTTTCCAGATTGCACCGCTCGATAATCGTCTCCGCATTCGCTTCGATATTGGCGGCGATCGCATTCAAGAAGGCGGCCTTTTTTTCCCTGGAGACCTGGGCGTAAATGGAGAATGCCTCGGCGGCCAATCGAGTGGCGAGATCGATCTGTTCAGGTGTCGCCTCGTGAAATTCGGGCTCGAGGGCTTCGCCCGTTGCGGGATTGAAGGCATGAAACGTCTTGCTTCCCGGTGCCCCTTCGCGAAATCCGATGAGCGATTTTCCCGTGAATTCCATGGTGATCATGTTCCACCTACCTCTTTTTTAGATGCAGCGGAGAGCTGGACGATTTTGGACGGGTCTTCACGGCCTCGCGAATCAGCTTGCGCGTGGATTCCAATTCCGCCCCGGTAATTTCGAGCTTGGGTGGCCGAACGCGCGCGCTGCCCACGCCGAGTTCCTGCTGCATGAGTTTGATCAACTGTACAAACTTGGGCACGGTATCTAGCCGAAGCAGCGGCAGGAACCAGCGATAGAGCTCGAAGGCCTTCTCCGCCTTTCCATCCCTCGCGTAGTTGAAAAGATCCACCGATTCGCGAGGGAGCGCGTTGGCCAATCCCGCAATCCACCCGGTGGCACCAGCGCCGATTCCTTCCACGATGGCATCATCCACACCGATGAATACCTCGAGGCGATCTCCGACCAAGGATCGAATCGCGCTGACGCGCCGCACGTCGGCACTGGATTCCTTCACGGAATGAAGGTTCGAATGTTCGTTTGCCAATTCCTGGATTTGCTCGGGCAGAAAATCGGTTCCGTAGGAGATCGGATTGTTGTAGAGCATGGCGGGGAGGCGCGTGGCCTGGAGGACACTCGTGACATGCGCCTTCATTTCTCTCCAGTCGCCCCGATAGACGTAGGGTGGAAGAATCATCACCGCGCCGCACCCGGCGGATTCCGCAGCCTTCGCCAACGCCACTGCTTCCGATGTGGTCAAGGAAGAAATCGAAGCCACCACCGGCGCGCGACCCTTCAGCGTCTTAGCGCATGTCTGAAGAATGGCGACTTTTTCAGGGAAGGAAAGCGTCGCTCCCTCTCCGAGCGAGCCGAGAGCAACGATCCCGCTGCAGCCATTTTCGACCAGCCAGCGGCAGTGGTTCTCCAAAAACACATGATCGACCTGGTCATTCTGGTCGAAACAGGTGGTGATCGCAGGCATGACGCCTTTCCACTTCATCAGGAACCTCCAGTCAAATGAGTTGCTTCTCCCCCTGCGGATATGGCCGCCAGGCTCGAGCACTTTACGGGAAACACGGGGGGGCGAACTGAGTCGATTTCCCAACCGAACAAGAATTGCGCCGCAGCGCCGCAGACGCGGCCCTGGCACGGGCCCATGCCGCAACGCGTTTGCAGTTTTGCCGAGCGCCAGGAATCGTATTCGAGCAGGCGCTGGAGCGAAACGTCTTCGCAGCGGCAGACGAGCGTGTCGGGCTGCGCAGCCGCTTTCAATTCCGGGCGCAGAGCGAAAGCATCCTTCAGCAAGCCGACGGCCTTTCTGTAAGTTGCGCGCCGGCCGAAAAATCTGCTTGCCGCATCTTCAGAACGGGCCGCGGCGTGCCCAGCGATCTGCCCCTCGAGCAAGGAAAGCTCAAGCCCTCCGATTCCCGTGGGCTCACCAGCGCAAAACACATGGGCCGTAGAAGTCTGCTGGAATTCGTCCACCTCCACGAATCCATCACGTGTGCGGCAGCCAATCATGCGAGCCAGCTCCACATTGGGGACCAAATGAAAACCACAAGCCAGGTAATCGCATTCCACTTCGCGAATGCGTCCTCGATGCGAAAGCTGAACCGAAGCCAGACGATCCTTCCCCTTAGCGGCGAGAGGCCAGCAATTGGTCCAAAGAGGAATGCCTGCCAATTCATAGAACATATGCACAGCTTCGCGCAATTTTCCCGGCACTCGCGACATTCCCAAACCAAAGCGCGCAAAGCGAGAGAAGGAGGTTTGTTCACACAGCGCAACCACTTTGGCCCTGGCCTGCCGCAAGTACGTGGCAACTGCGAGCAGGAGCGGGCCGGTTCCAGCGACGAGAACGCGCTTGTCCCGAATGGGTAGACCGGACTTCACCAAAGCTTGCAAGCCGCCCGCGCCAACGACGTTGGGCAACGTCCAGCCTGGAAAGGGCAGGAAGAGTTCGCGAGCGCCGGTGGCCAGGATCAAGTCCCGAAAAGTGATGTCCAGGACTGCGTCGCCCGATTCAGCCGACAAATCACGTCCCTCCAAATAAAATACGCGTGCGCCATAAAAAACCTTCACGGGGGATTTCTGGAGGCGGTCGAACCAACGCACCGCTTCGGGTTTGTGCGCCGCGCCCGGCCCACCTCTCCAAATCTGTCCGCCGGGCCGAGGATTATCATCCAGGAGCGCCACTGTAGCTCCGGACTCCGCGGCGCTAACCGCGGCGGCGATGCCCGCGGGGCCAGCGCCAATGATGGCGACGTCAAAGGCCGGATTGGTTCCCCTATTCATTGGTCTTGATTTCCATTCCTGGTTCGCAAACCACCTGGCAACTGCGGCGATGCGCTTCACCGTCGATCGTCACGCGACATTCAAAACACGTGCCCATGCCACATAAGGGAGTCCGCTGCTGGCCAGTTACGGAAGTACGGCAAGTAGCGCCGGATACCAGGACTGCAACGGCGGCTGTCGCTCCGGCCGGCACATTCACGGAGCTTCCGTTCACGCGAACCGTAACGATTTTAGGCATGAGACTGCACAGTCATTTCCCGAGAGGGAAGATAAGGTTCGACGGGAATTGCAGAACGCCGGCCCAAAATCTGGCCGCAAACGATTTTTCCGGTCGCAAGTGAGGTGGTAATCCCCAAGCCTTCGTGCCCCGCAGCCAAAAACACGGTCGGATCTTCCGGCCAAGGTCCAATCAAAGGCAGCTTGTCTGGAGTAGCGGGACGAAACCCCGTCCAGACACGAGTCGCGGAAAGGGATGCCACTCCCGGGACATACTCCGCGGCGCGGTTCAGCATCTGCACAATCATTTCGGATTCGGCGCGAGGATCCTCGGATCCGTACTGGCGCGAAGATCCAATGAGCAACTGCCCGGTCTTGCGCGGCTGAATGTTGAAGGCCACCGAATCTTCGGTCAAGGAATGCGCGCTCTTCAGGTATCGGAGTTCAACCAGTTGGTGCCTCACGTAGCCGGGATAGCGGTCCGTTATAACCAAATGGCCTTTCCTTGGCTTGATAGCGATGCCTGGAGTAAGCCTGGGAGCAAGCTGGCCGGCAGCGTTAATCAGGTACTTGGCCTGGAAAATGGTGCCATCGCTCAATCGAGCGCTCCCCTGGCCGATCGCAATCACGGGTTTTCCCAGGTGAACTTCGGCCCCGTTGGATTGCGCCCTGCCGAGTAAGTAGGACGCGGCGCGCGGCGGATAAAGGACGCAATCCCCGTGAACCAAGAGCCCTCCGGCGAGCTGGGGGCGCAGATGCGGCTCCGCATGGGAAAGCAACTGCGAATCTAATATTTCCACGTCGACCGCGCGATCCTGATAATAGGAATATTTTCGGCGGACTTCCGCCATTTCTTGGGCGTCGGTGGCAACCCAAATGGTTCCGCAGCGTTCATATTCGACGTCGTCCGGCAATTCCGGCTGGAGTTCTTCCCAGAGAATCTGCGAATAGCGGGTGAGAGCGAACTGCGCTTCGGAGTCGTCCATGACGACGATGTGACCCATCGAGGCGCCAGTGGCTCCAGCGCCGACAGGTCCCTTGTCGATCACCGCGACGCGTAGGCCTTCGCTTGAGAGTTCGAGGGCGCATGCAGCTCCGACGATGCCCGCGCCCACGACTACCACGTCGCAGGTGAGGCTCATGCACGAATTCCGGCGCGAAAGGGATCCCGCGGGTCCATGAGGAGATCGGCCTCCGCGGTAACAAAAGCGGAGCCTTTGATGATGGGCAGGATTCGATCCGATTCGACCCGGACAGTTCCTTCGAAAACACTGCCGACAATACTTTCCTGTCGCCAAATATCTCCGGGCCGCAAGTGTCCGTCGGCATACAAGCAGGCGAGCTTCGCGCTAGTCCCCGTGCCGCAGGGGGAGCGGTCGTATGCTTTTCCGGGGCAGAGAACGAAATTCTTGCTGTGGACGTTCGCCAGGCGCGAAGGGCCGTACAACTCGATGTGATCGATCTCTGCGCCGTCCGATCCGGTGATTTTGTTTTTCGTCAAGGCTTGGCGGATGGCCCAAGCAAAATCCGTCAATTCCTCAATGTTGTCGAGCGTGATCTCCATTTCGTGGTCGTTCACCAGGAAGAACCAGTTCCCGCCCCACGCGACGTCGCCGCAAACGGTTCCATAGCCCGGCACCTCGACCGGCACGTTCGCTCTGCTGCGATAGCAGGGAACGTTGACAACGGTCACCTCTCCGGATTCGTGCAATGTCGCCGTGACCGTTCCTACCGGTGTCTCAATCCGGTGATCGCCCACTCCGATTTTTCCCAGGTAGGCGAGCGTGACCATCAAGCCGATCGTCCCGTGGACACACATTCCCAAGTAGCCGACATTATTGAAGAAAATTACACCGACCGTGTTCGCAGGATCGATTGGCTCGCACAGCATTGCGCCGACGACAACATCCGATCCGCGCGGCTCGTTGACGGCAGCCCTTCGCAAGTGATCGTAACCGCTGCGAAACAGTTCCAAACGCTTGGCCATGGATCCCGAATTCAGGTCGGGCCCGCCGCTTACAATAATTCTCGTCGGCTCGCCGCCCGTGTGTGAATCGACAACATGCAGGCGTTCGGCTTTCTCTAACATGTCAATCTACGAGGCCTCCCTCGCGGTCCTGTGGGGCCATCTGCATTGAAAACGCGCCGCGCGGCCTGGCGCCTCCACTGTCCGGACCCGGCTCCGCCAACCGATTACTCAGGTTCAATCATGCGGAATAAAGTCTCATGGCGGAGGATTCGAATGGGTGAACTCCCAAGATCTCCAGAATAAACCAAGTACCGCATGCCGGGGGAAAACATGCGAACCCCCTGGATAATCCATTAACAGGTAAAACTAAAGCCAAGCAAACTTGCACCGCAAGCTTGCATACATTATACGTCTTTAGAAGATTCTGCCAAACCCTAAATCTTTGACTTCAATACGGAATTCGGTAGAGCGACATCATGCGACGCATACATGTGGCCGTCCCCCGAAGGCCGCATAGTAAACGTTTACGCGCACATTATGGACCGGGCGGCGCGGATTGAAAAGGCTTTTGTGATATATGGCGGGCAAATCTTTTCGCATCCGCTGGTAGTGAATTCTTAGGGGAGCAGTGGCGGTGATGCTGTGCTGGCTTCTCTTCACCCCATCCATATTTTCTACTTTCCATCCGCCCCCGATTACATCCGGCGATTCGGCCAGCAGAATACATCTTTTCGTCGCACTCGTGCTAGTTTGACAGCCGTTCGTTCCGGTTGACCAAGGACGCTAGGGCCGCGAAACGATTCCGGCGCCTTCGCGGATCGTGAGGATTTGGTTGGCAGGAACGTTTTCGAGCGTCTCAACTGATCCGCTGGGCCACCGAATCTGCAGAGAATCGACGTTTTTGGCGTGCCCCAAACCGAAGTGCAGGCGGAAATCGCTCTGCGAGATATAGCTGCCGCCGCTGCGCACTTCCTGCAATTGCTCGTGGCCAGCCGCGCGGAGAATGACGCGAGCGCCAATCGCGTCGCGATTGGATTTGGTCCCAAGCAGTTTTATCAAGATCCAGTTTCCCCGGTCGCCTAAGTTCTTTAGCAGACTGGGGCGATCGTAACTATTGTTGACCAGAATTTCTACGGCGCCGTCGTTCCCGAAATCAGCGGCGGCCACGCCATGACTGTTGAACGGCGTCGTGATTCCAGAACCCGCATCCAGCGAAACGTCCTTGAACTTGCCGTCGCGCTCATTCCAGTAGACGACCTTGCGCTCTCGGAACGTGCTGTTCAGGCCCTTGCCGTCGATTTCGGGATAAACGTGACCATTAGCCATGAAGATATCCGGCCAGCCGTCGTCATCAATATCCAGAAAAAGTGCGCCCCAGCCGAGGAAATGAGTGTTGCTGCCAAGGCCCGCCTGAAGAGTGACATCCGCGAAGGTACCGTCCTGGCTGTTGTGGTAAAGCGTGGGAGTGTCGCCTGAGAAATTCGTCTTGATGATATCGAGCCAGCCGTCGCCATCGTAGTCGGCGGCGTCTACGCCCATGCCAGCCTGCGTGTGTCCGTCTTCATTGTAGGCGACGCCGGCCGCGAGGGCAGTTTCAGTAAACGTCCCATCGTGATTATTGTGAAACAGCATGCTTGCGGTGGAATCGCAAGAGACGTAAATGTCCGGCCAGCCGTCGTTGTCGAAATCGCCGGTGAGAGGCGTGAAACAATAATAGGCGCCGGTATTGGTGACGCCGGATTTCTTGCTCACATCCGTGAACGTGCCGTCGCCATTGTTGTGGTAGAGCTCGCTTCGCGTGCCCTTCAGGCCCAGAGGGCCACAGAACACCGGGATGCCCTGCCAATCGCACGCCGAAGCGCTCGCCGGGTTTTTCAAATCGCTCGCATCGAAATCGACATATCGGGCGACGAAAAGATCGACATGTCCGTCGCGGTCGTAGTCCACGAAGGCGCACCCGGTGCTCCAGCGCACGTCGTCGTGCCAAAGCCCAGCTTTCTTCGTGACATCCGTGAAAGTGCCGTTCCCATTGTTGTGAAGCAGGACGTTGTGGCCCCAATAGGTGACGAATAGGTCCGTGTATCCGTCGTTGTCGTAATCGCCCGCGCAGACTCCCTGGCCCCAGCCGGTCAGCGCGACGCCCGCCTTTTGCGTGACGTCGGTGAAGGTTCCGTCGCGATTGTTGCGATAGAGGTGGCTAGTGGGTTCCTGGCCCTTGGGGAATCCTTCGAGCGTCGAGCCATTCACGAGAAAAATGTCGGGCCAACCGTCACCGTCATAGTCGAAAGCGGCCGCGCCGCTACCCGTGCTTTCGATGATGTACTTCTTGACGCGTTCGCCGCCGAACACTGTTTTGGTGGTCAGACCAGCACGTTCGGCCAAATCGACAAAATTGATTCTGGGCGGGACGGCAGGCATGGCCTGTGAAGCCGTTGGAGTCACCGGCTTTTGCGCGAACGGCACCACACTTGCGAGAACACACAATGGGAAGGCCAGCAAAATCGAAGCCGTTTTGGAGTCCGTGATCAAGAGCATTTCGTTCCGGTTGAATCTTATAACTTCGCATCCAGAGCAAAGAGAGAAAAATCGTTGCCCTGCGCCATCCACAGTAATGTACGCTACAAATCTTGTGACCAATCGGAGTTCCGAGACTTTACGGTGAAACGATTCTCTCAAATTTCCCGGCGCGAGTTGCTGCAAACCCTGGGCGGGGCATTCGCATTTGCTCCACTGGCCCTGAAGTTTCCAGCGGAGGCCAATCCAGTTAAGTTCGTGGACGTGGCGCATGCCGCGGGCATTACGTTTCAGCATGACAACGCCGCATCCTCCGAGAAGTATCTGATCGAGACGATGGGTTCAGGTTGCGGCTGGATCGATTATGACCAGAACGGATTGCTCGATCTTTATCTGGTGAATGGAGCAGCGACTCGCCTATACACACCAAAGAATCCGCTGCGCAGCGCGCTCTACCGCAACAACGGCGATGGGACATTCACGGATGTTACGGAGAAAGCCGGCGTGGGCGCCGAAGGGCTGTTTGGCATGGGCGTAGCCGTGGGAGATTACGACAACGATGGGTTTCCGGACCTGCTCGTTCTCGGATATGGGCGGTGCATCCTCTATCACAACAACGGGGACGGCACGTTCACCGACGTGACGGTGAAAGCGGGAGTTGCGAACACGGGACGGTGGGCCTCGAGCGGCGCATGGTTTGATTACGATAATGACGGGCGGCTCGACGTGGTGATCGCGAACTACGTGGACTGGTCGCCCGACAAGAATTTCTGGTGCGGCGAACACGGCCCCGGGCTGCGGAGCTACTGCCATCCGGATAATTACCAGGGCGAGCCGCCGAGGCTCTACCACAACAATGGCGACGGCACGTTTTCGGATGTCAGCAAGGCTACGGGAGTGGGCCTCAAGGCGGGGAACGGCCTGGGCGTGGTGACGTTCGATTACGACAACGACGGATGGCAAGACATTTTCATCGCGAATGATTCCCTTCCGAATTTTCTGTTTCATAACAACCGGGACGGAACATTCCGCGAAGTCGGATACGCGGCGGGAGTGGCGGTCAGCATGGATGGCACGCCCGAGGCGGGAATGGGAACTGACGCAGCGGACATCACAGGGGACGGCCGGATGGACCTGTTTGTCACGCATTTGGATCAGCAGTTGGCGCGGCTCTACCAAAACCTGGGAGACCAGACTTTTGACGATGTGACGCTGCGTTCGAAGATGGCGTACGCGACATTTCACATTAGCGGCTTTGGCACACGCCTGATGGATTACGACAATGACGGCGCTCGAGACGTCTTCATGGCCAACGGCCACATACTCGACAACGTCGAGCGTTATCATGCGGACGTGCATTACGCCGAGCCGAAGCTGATGTTTCGCAATACGGGGCGAGGAGTATTTGAGAACGTGAGCGAGCAACTTGGTTCCGATTTCCGGCTGCCGCGTGTGAGCCGCGGCGCTGCCATCGCTGATTTTGACAACGACGGAGACCTGGACATTCTAGTGAACAACAACGGGCAACCGGCGCAATTGCTGCGCAATGACGGAGGGAATGTAAATCACTGGCTGGAAATTTTCCTGATCGGGGCGAAATCAAACCGGGACGGTGTGGGGGCGCGCGTGAAAATCACGGCCGGAGACATGGTGCTATACGACCAGAGGAAAGGAGGGATGAGCTATCAGTCGGCGCAGGACCCACGACTTCATTTTGGCCTGGGGCAGCAAACTGGAGTGGATGCGTTGGAGATTCTCTGGCCGAGCGGTGCAGTGACCAAGCTTGCGAACTTGAAGAGTGATCAGATCCTTGCGGTCAGGGAAGGTGAAGGCGTGGTGAAGCGCCCGTTTCCTCGCGTCTCCTCGATTTGAGGGGGACCGCGTGGGGTTTTATTCACAACAGTTTTTGAGGGTTTGGAATGATTCGAATGGGCGGCAATCTGGCAGGGAAGTGATTGCGTATTATTGGCGGCGGGGTGCGAGGCTGAGATGTTCGAAAGCATCTTCGAGGACAAAATCTCGCGGAGGGTTATGAACAGGAGGGTTTTCCTGTCCACGGCTGGCGCCGCGATTGCCGGCGTCGCCCTTTACTATTGCAGGGAATCTATGCCGGTTGAAGCCGGTGCCGGTCAAACCGGACCACCCAAGATGGTCTTTATCGTTGCGTTTTCCGCCTCGGGCGTACGACAGGGCGTTGTAGAAGTACCGGAGGTGGTGAAGTCCGATCGCGAGTGGCAAAAGCAACTCTCCCCCGCGGCTTTTGATATCACGCGCCGAGCCGATATGTGCGACATTCCGTTGGCCAACAAGACTACGCTGTAGAAAGTAGCTCTCCGGCAACGCAAACGATCAATCGGACATCCTCATCTTCAGTGTGCCGCGCATGCTTGGGGAATGTGCAAAAGTTATTCTCAACTGATTTTTCGCCCTGGAGGTCCCTGTGTTCGCGAAGCGTGTGGCGACTAGCCTTGCAAAGCGCCGGGTCGGTGACGAGGGCCGCCATGTTCAACAATGCACGGGACACTTTCTTGCACCTGACGGACAAGAATGTTTGGATTTCCATCCTCATCCGATCGCGAAAACTAGGAGAACTCTGATGCTCTTAGAAGTCTTCGCACGTTCTTGAAGCACGAGTCGTGTAGGTCTTGTTTCAGATTAGGAACGCCATGACTGGGTCCATGAACCCAAAACTATTCTGAGGCTTCTTTCTTCTGGCGAGACAATAATCGTTGAACATACTTGGGACCGTCCGCCCTGTAAATTTCGAGGCCTCCGCACAAAAGTGCTTCACAAACTTGTGCAAGACTCCGCCCCTCTATTGACGCGACTTTTTGGAGCTCCGCCTTTAGCCGACGCGGCACACGAAAAGACAGAGCCGTATCCTTTCTCATAGCACTCACATTGTATTCATGCGCATGCCATTTGCGAGCAAAAATTACTTGACAGACTGTGTGTAATGTACATACAATGTGTGCATATTGTAGAACGGAGGCCAGACAATGCGATCCTTGGTTCACGCTAATTCTCGCTTAGCCAATCAATTCTGGGGGAATGAAATGGATCGGCGACACCTGCAAGCACTTCGGGAACTTACCGAAAGATTCAGCTTCTCTGTTGGGTGTGGCGATGTTCAGTTGCTGAATGGCAATTGGTATGTCACTCATGCCGGCCTGTTGAGGTTGGCCATACGTCGTCACTGTTCTGCCATCAACGTTTTTCCGGTCCATCAGTTCTGTGACCCTGGTGCAGGCCGATGGGTGTTCAAAGCGAATGTATACAAGGCCCCCGGGTCAAGGGGTTTTGCCGGCTTCGGAGACGCTGAGCCCTCGAATGTCTCTCCGCTGGTTCGCGGGGCCGAATTGCGTGTGGCCGAAACGCGAGCCGTCAACCGGGCCTTGCGTAAAGCCTACGGAATCGGGCTTTGCTCCGTTGAAGAGCTCGGACATTTGTATTCACGTTCTGAGCCCGCCGAGAAGAAGGGAAGTGCTCCTGTTCCTTCCAATGGGAATGGTTCTGGCAATGGCCAGCCTCGCCTGCGTGACCGACTCTGCCTGCTGATCCGCCAGCATCAGCTCGATCCCAGCCTGGTGAAGCTCTATGCCGCTGAGTTCTGCGGTACCCAAGAGCTCCGCGAAGCCAGCCGGGATCTGGTCGAGTCCTTTGTCACCCATCTCTCCGAATGGGTCGCCCGAGACCGCGCGGGCCTTCTGTGCAAGCTCCAGAGCTATGCAACTCCCCAGGAGGTGAAGCCATGAAACGTCATTTCCCGGGCCTGCACTTGGAATCGAAGAACGGCAACGGCCTTCTCGAAGGATCGTTCCTGGTCCGGGTTGACCGTGCCTTCTACCGCTGGCACCCCCAGAAACCATTCTTTGCGCTCCGGTTTTCGGTCCTCGAGCCCCCCGAGCAGCTGGGACAGTTCATCTCTGGCCGGCTCTATTGCACACCGAAGGCGTTGTGGAAACTGAATTGGTTCCTGCGGGATTTTGGCTATGACCACGATCTCTTCACGCGGGACGAGGTGGAAGAGAAGGCCCTCCTGGGGTTGCGGGGAGTGCTGCGGACTTCTCGCACCGTACGCGGAGGCCGTGCCTTCCAGAACCTCGAGGCCTTCGCACCGGCAGGGGAGTGGGAGGAGTTTGCCGTCCCAACGATCCCAAACGAACCCAATCAGGGGAATGGCCATGGTCTATAGCTACAGCCAAATCAGCCAGTACTTGCGCTGCCCGCGCAGCTATCGCCACCGCTATCTGGATGGCTGGAGGGAAAAGGACCTCCGGGCGGCCATGATCTTTGGACGTTGCTTTGAGAAGGCCTTGGCCGCCTATTTCTGCCGGGAGGACAGCGCGGCCGTGCTGTTCCAAGAATGGGGAACGTACCGCGATGTGCCACTGGATTACGGCAAAGGCGACACTTGGGACAAGCTCGTTCATCAAGGGGTCCACCTGCTTCACAAGCTGGCCCAGGATGATCGCATCCGCATCCGTCGTCCCCAGGAGAATCTGCAGTTGAAGATGCTGCGCTCGTTTCCCAACGGCAGCGAGTTTGTGGCCTATATCGACGCCCTTGGAGAGATCGACGGTGAGCGTCATCTAATCGACTGGAAAACGACCACCAGCCGCTATCCGGAAGAGCCCGCAGGGCTGCTGTCGCTCGATCCGCAACTGGTCTGTTACTCCTGGATCAGCGGGATTCGCGAGGTTGCTCTGGTCGTGTTCGTGCGCAAACACAATCCGGAGATTCAATACCTAAAGGCTTCGATCAGCGAAGGCCAGCACAAGGAATTTGGCGAGTTGATGGAAGCGACGATCGGCCAAATCGAAGCGGGTCAGTTCCTGAGGCATAGCGGCATTCGCTTTCCCATGAATGGCTGCACCAGCTGTTCGCACCTGGGCCTCTGCCTGGGGAAACAAGAACTGATCGATGCCAAGCTCATTCGTCGTCCCGGAGCTAGCGACCTTGATTGGCTTGACCAGCTTGAGGAGTAACGGACGGTCCCTGGTGGCACCGAAACTCGATCACCGTCGCGCCTTGTTCGTTCTGGGAAAGATCGAGGAGATCTTGGAACTGGAACGGGTGGCGGATCGGGAGCGCGATACCCGCTTCATCGAACTCGGGCGTTACCTGTGTGAGGTGCGGGCGGGACAGTACTGGCGGGTTGAGAACCTGAAGTCCTTTGATGAGTTTCTGGAACGGAAGTTTCCGGAGTCCCGGCGCAAGGCGTATTACCTGATGGCCATCCATGAGCAGCTGCCACGGCAGATCCATCGTGACCTGAAAGAGGTGGGATGGGCCAAGGCCACCGACCTCGCCAAGATCGCTCGGCGGGAGGGGTCGCGGTTCGATCGTGCAACCTGGTTGCACAAAGCCAAGCAGATGCCGAAGGAGCAATTCAAGCGGGAGGTGGAGAGGCATCTGACGGGCAAGGAGACCGAGCCGTGGGAGATGCTCTACTTCAAGGTGTACAAGAGCCAACTGGCGGTCATCGAACAGGCGTTAGAGACTGCCTCGTTGATGCTGGGTGGTCAAAAGGCGCGTGGCTATTGTCTGGAGATGATCTGCGCGGATTTTCTGGCCGGCGCAAGCCTGGATGCCCCCGGCAGCTCGGACTCCCTGCTCTTGGCGCTCAGTCGAACCTACCTGCTGCTCCCGAACACACAGAGGCAGGAGTTCTTGCGGCGCATCCCAAAGGCGTCATGAATTCACCCGTCCCCAGACAACCCAGGCTTCGGTTGGACCCGGATTCTTATCGGGAACTTTGCCAACAAGTGCTGGAACGCGATGGCTGGCGATGCCAAGGATGTGGAAGATCCCAAGATCTGCAGGTCCATCATCGGCAGCCGCGCAGCCTCCTGGGAGGCGATGTCGAAGAAAACCTCATCACCCTTTGCAGCGCGTGCCATCGGCAAGTCCATCTGCGTGCCGAGGCTCGACACCGTGGTCGCCGTAGCCGCACTGTGGGCTCTTTGGAAGGAACTCCCTGAGGAGACGGACGACATATCCGTTCCCGGAATTCCGGATGATGACGCGGAGTTCAACGCTTTCGACCGTTGGACGGCGGGTCTTCTTCGTAAGGCTGTCAAAGCCTACGCTACGGCGGGAGGAATGAGCACCGAGACCCTCATTAGCGAAGCCATCGCGTCCGCTTGTAAGAAACGTGAGGTGGCGCAAGAAGAAGAACGTGACCTGCTGGAGCGAGGGAAGCAATGGGAGTTGCGATTAGAGCAGGAAAGCCGTCGTCGAATGCTCTTGGAGCCGGATGTCCTAGACAAAGTGGCTCGATACGAGAGCGGTCTTGAACGGTCTTTGTTCCGGACTCTCCACGAACTTCAGCGACTCCAAGCGGCCAGGTCCGGCGTCACCGTTCCGGTCCCTGCGACTATCGATGTGGATCTAACCGTTAATTCGAAGGCTTCCTAGGTGGGTTAGCCTGGAAGAAGCACTCACAACCCTGAAACGTCGAAGGCATTTCCCCCGCTAAATGTAGTCGCGGGGGTGCCTTACCCTGTGGACAGGCGAGGCCACAGCGCCTGTCGCGTGACTCTCCTCGTGCGCTCGCTGATCGGTGGGAACCTGCCTCCGGCGAGCGCGTTTCCTCGAAAGCCCGGAATCGAAATACGTCTTCGTTGACTTCCGAACCGGCTGTAAAGTGCGTTTGCTCGGCCGATCCTCAGACGCAGCGGGAATGGGTTGTTGCTCGTCGCCGCGACTCGTCTCCTTATGCTTCCCATGGATTCAACACCGGAACTTGTGTGTTCGCAAAATCTGCGACGTTGCGTGAGACAATTGTGAGATTGTGATGAAGCGCCGTCGCGGCCAGCAAGCCGTCTATGGTTGATAAAGCCGCTCCCTTGGCCTTTACGCCGGCGGCAAGCACGCCCCATCGGTCGGCGACAGCCGCGTCAATGGACAGAATTCTTCCTGTAAAGCGCGCTTGCAGTTCTACAGCCAGCCAGGTTTCCAAAAGCGTGCGCCGTTTACCCTGCGTCAGAGCTGCCACATCTTTCCGAATCTCTCCCAGGGTGAGGACGCTCAGGTACAGCAAGGATTCCTCAGTCGCTCCCAACCAACTCAGCACGCGCGGTTCGGGATGGACGCGCACAAGCTCAGAAATGCAATTTGTATCCAGCAAGAAGCCACTCATAGTTCAATTTCGCGCCCCTCATCTTTCTGTCGAGCGAGATCGAGCTCGACACCCACCAGCGGTGACTCCCGGAAAAACTGCACAATATTCTTCGGTTGGTGCGACCTGCCCACAAGCTGGTCGTATTGCACGTCCGAAATCATGACCACGCCTTCCTTGCCCTGCCGGGTGATGAGTTGTGGCCCCTCGGTTCGGGCTCGTCGAAACACTTCGCTAAATCGAGCCTTGGCTGTCTGAACCTGCCAGGAAGGTCCGGCAACCCTTAGACCACTGGTCTTGTCGGGTGAGGCCACTCGACTAGGTTCGTTGCGGGGTTTTGGCACAACTCCTCCTATTGAATATGACTAGTCTGACTGGTCATAATGCTAAATAACCCATTGTTTGTCAAGCAGTTTACAATCAACAGCGCTGACCCCCCCCGCACCCGATGTGGCATCCTTCAGCTCGGCGGCAGTCTCTGACAGTGGTCCACAACAATTAAGAAATACAAAACGAACCCACCGACCTCAGGCGGGGGGAATGAAGGCACGGTCCACGAAGGAGTGGGCAGCAGCATTCGCTTGCCCGACGTGGACAATTCCCCGAGATACGTAGCCACCAAATGTCGATTAGAGGACCGAGCGATCCTCCCGCCTTTCACTCCACCTTTGGGGATGCGACGCTCCCGGCTCGGCTCGGGGGGCCGGCGCGGATTTTGTCAGCCTGGGCGTCGTTAAGGGTTGCCAAAATAGAGAGCATCTTCTGAGCTTCCTGAGGGTTCCCCTTCCTTCGGTAGGCCGTCGCCAAGTGTGAGTACACGGACGTGTCACTGGGGTCGAGTTGTCTGGCAGCCTCCAGATGCGCGATGGCGTCATCAAGGCGATTTTCCATCAGATATAATTTGCCGAGAGCAATCTGGGAGCGCGAATAATCAGGGTGCAATGAGACGGATTTCTCCAATGCGGTGCGAGCCTCGTTGAAATCCGGTTGTCCGGGAGTAAGTCCGGAATGGATTAAGGACTCACCCAAGAGTTGAAGCAAGATGTAGTTATTCGGATATTGCCGAACACCTTCTCGAGTCACGCGGATCGATTCAGGGACATTTCCTTCCAGCATGTTTTCTTGCGCCGCCGACCAGTAGGAGATATCGCTCCCCGGTGCGAGCTGCCTTGAAAGATCAAAATCGCTTTTCGCGAGATCGTAGCGATCAATGTTGGTGAGAAAAAGTCCCCGTTCGTAGTGCATAAGTGGTGAGCTCGGAAAGTTGAGAAGCCCGAGATCCAGCACCTTCAGGCCGAGAGCGTAAGACTTATTTTCCATGCAAGCATCCGCGACGAAGAGGTAGAGTTTTTCGTTCTTTGGCGTGAGAACAGAGGCCTGCTGCAGAACATCAAATGCTTGCTCCGGTTGACCGTCTCCGACATAGGCCTGAGCAAGGAGATTATCCACCTCCGCCGTGGCGTGGCCGCTGTCGCGCAAGGCAGTCAGAATCAGAATGGCGGGTTTGTCCTGATTGGTCGCAACGTAGCAGAGAGCAAGATTAAAATTCTCCGCATAATCTTCCGAAACGCGGCCCTGCGCGATCAGGAAATGAGGAATGGCATCGCGGAACCGGCCTTGGCGAGTGAGAGCGATGCCCGTCTGAAGTTCCTCTTCAGGTCCCTGCGAACTTCGTGCCTGCTGAGCTGGTTGTGTTGGCGAGGCCGCGGGTCTTGCCTGAGCCTGAAGAGAGAGGCTGAGACACACAAGCGCAAAGATCATTGCAGCAAAGGTCAAACGGACCGCGATCGAAGCAAGAATACTTTGCATCTGTGCCAGATGGCCGCTACGACGAGACATTCGACGATCCTGAACGCGACCTGTGATTCTAGCGAATCGCCTGAAGGCGTATCTTAGCCCTTTTTGAAACCGTGGGGTACTTAGGAAGAATGAGCCCGGCTCCTCAAAGCGAGGGAATACCAGACTGAATCCAAGTCGAGCACCCAGCCGGATGAGCGGTTGGAGCAATGGCGAATCGAATTGCCGGGACGGAAGAAGTCTTTCTAACACCAAACCACGACATAATATAATGTTGAGGAGCGAGAACAGATCTTCAAATAGCCTATATGATTCGACGTGCATCAGCGTACCTGACTTCGATCCTTCTGAGTGGAGTGCTCGCCGGATCGTCCTTTGCGCAGACCTCGCAGAAAGCGGTGGAAACAAATGCCGCGGCCTCGGCTCAACAAGGGATCGATCTAGTCAGCAAGGGGAACTGCAAGGAAGCGATGGTGGTTTTGAAGAAGGCCATTCCGCATGTCGCCGACAAGCAACTGAGATACTCGGCCGAAATGGCTAGCGTACGATGCGCGATGAGCATCAATGACGTGGAGACAGCAGTGGAGGGACTGCTGCGGCTCAACCGTGAGTATCAGCACGATCCGGAAGTTCTCTATATCACAGCACACTTTTTTTCGGAGCTCGCCGACCGTGCTTCGGAAGAGATTGCCTCTACAGCGCCCACTTCCTACCAGGCCCATGAGCTGGATGCGGAAGCATTTGAATCACAAGGGAAATGGGACGAAGCGACCGCCGAATACAACCAGATTCTGGAGAAGAACCCGAATTTGCCCGGCATCCATTACCGTCTGGGGCGCATTCTACTGGTGAGGCCGGCGACGTCTACGACTGTCGAGGATGCCAAGAGGGAATTCGAAGCGGAACTCCAAATTGACCCGACCAATGCCTCGGCCGATTACGCGCTCGGTGAGATCGCGCGGCAAGCCCAACAGTGGGACCAGGCGGAAGCACACTATTTGAAAGCGACAAAACTTGACCAGGGATTTCTCGAGGCGTTTTTGGGTCTCGGGATGTCGCTAAATGCGCTGGGGAAATACCCGGAAGCGGTCGCGCCCTTGGAGAAATACGTCAGATTGGAGCCGCCCGATCCCGCAGGCCACTATCAACTCGCAATTGCCTACTCGCGCACCGGGCGAAAGGAAGATGCCGACCGGCAGATGGCGCTCCAGCGCGAAGCTGAGGCGAAGGTTGTCCAGGGCGCGCAGAGAGCTCCCGGAAAAGTCCTCCCGCAACAGTAATTTGCCAGATCTGAGTAAGGACCTTTTCCACCAACCGCAGGAACAAGGAGAACAACGGGTTTTCCTTACGTCACGAATATCCCACCACGAATAGCCAAATCGAACAGGGAGGGACTGGAGAAAATCTGAGGGAGGTGCGGTTGATCATCAGGAGCATTTGCATTTTTTGTTGATATTCTGGCTGATATATGGTGCGGGAGGCGGAATTCGCCCTCGGCGCTAAACGTCATGATAGCCTTTACCGGTGCAGGCAGGGTCTGGGTTGCGGTATTGAAGTGGGGAACAGTGTCAAGGTCAGCGTACGAATATGAGCATACGTCAGGGACGGACTATGTTTTCTCGACGCGATTTTTTGCGAATGCTCGGTTGGGCGGGGCTCGGGAGCGGGATAAGAAATGCGGTACTACGGAGCGGCCCATCTCGAAGGACGCTTTCGGATAATTCTCCCCATGGCTTCGAAGAGGTACCTCCGTCGGTCAGTGGTATCTCCTGGGTCCATGTGGCGGGGCTATCTCCAGAGATGTATGTGCCAGAAACAAGCGGGCCCGGCTGCGGATTCCTGGACTATGACAACGACGGCTGGATGGACATCTACCTAGTGAATAGCGGCCCCTGCGATTTCTATAGCCCGCCCAAACCACTGCGCAACGCATTGTATCGGAACAACCGGGACGGCACATTCACAGACGTAACGGAAAAGGCAGGCGTACTGGGAAATGCCTACGGCATGGGGGTAGCTGTCGCCGACTATGATGGAGACGGGCTCCCCGACTTGTACGTTACTCAGTATCCGCGCAACATACTCTACCGCAACAACGGCGATGGGACATTCTCCGACGTGACGGCGAGGGCGGGAGTTGCCGCTGCTGGATGGAGCACCAGTGCAGCTTGGTTCGACTACGACAACGACGGGCGCCTGGACTTGTTCGTGTGCCGGTTTGTGGACTTCGACAAAGCGAAGAATAAATTCTGCGGGAACAAGGTCACCGGGGAGCAATGGTATTGCAAACCGAACGTCTACGACCCGATGCCATGCTGGCTCTTCCACAACAACGGGGACGGCACGTTCAAGGATGTGAGCAAAGAATCGGGGATTGCGGGGTCCTTGGCGAAAGCTTGGGGGGTGGTGGCGGCGGACATTAATAATGACGATTGGATGGACCTCTTTGTGAGCAACGACACCGTACCTAACTTTCTTTTCATGAACCGGGGGAAAGGCCGGTTCGAGGAGAACGGCTTGCTGGCGGGCGTTGGTTACAACAGCTTCGGCCTGGCGCGGTCGGGAATGGGAGTGGACGCGGCCGATTACGATCAGGACGGTTGGATTGACCTGTTTGTGGCGAACGTGGATCACGAAATGTATTCGCTCTACCACAACAACAAGGACGAAACGTTTACTGACATGGCAATCCCGACCGGAATCGGCTCCACGACCCGGCTCATGAGCGGGTGGGGTCTGAAATTCTTCGACTACGATAACGACGGCGAACTAGATCTTCTGCTTTGCAACGGGTACCCAGACCTGATGGTGGAGAGGCGGACGGCGGAAGTGAAGTACAACGAACCATTATTGCTCTTCCGCAACACCGGCAAGGGATTTCAGAATGTGAGCAAGGAAAGCGGACCGGTATTTTCAAAAGTGTTTGCCGGGCGGGGCATGGCGCTCGGAGATTTCAACAACAATGGCGCGGTGGACGTCCTGGTGATGGTGAACAACGGTGCGCCCGTCCTGCTCCGGAATAACACAGCACGTCTGAATCACTGGCTAGGCGTCCGGCTGATCGGAAAGAAGGCCAATATTGATGGAATCGGGGCGAGAATCACCTATCGTTCCGGTGACCTAATGCACCATCGTTTCAAGGTCGGAGGGGGCAGCTACCTCTCAGCTCACGATCCCCGCATCGTATTAGGGCTCGGCCAGCGGACAAAAATTGATTGGTTGGAGGTGAAATGGCCACAGCCGAGCGGTTTGACCTCGCGGTACACTGACCTCCCCGTCGACCGGTATATCACGATTACCGAAGGGGATACGAATTGGGCATAGTGCCAGAATTGAGGCAAGGCAGAGCCCGCTCAGGTCCGGCATTGTCCTGACAAGGTCCTCAAGGTCAGGCAGACCATGCCGATAAAGCTCTGAACCGTTCAAGTGAAAGAAATTACAAAATTAGCCTTGACAGCGTTCCAAATACATTATAAAAGTCGGGCACACTTTAAGTTTCTTGAAGAGGTTTTTGTTGGGGGTGCTGGTTAGGGGATGAGTAAACGTTTACTTCCTGCAATCTCATGCTTCCATGGATTCATTCACTTGAGCCGTGGGGTTTCTAATTTTTCGTGTCACCCTGCTGTCCCAAGTCCCTCTTCCTCGGCACATTCCAATTCGCTCGTGGTCGGCAGTGAGGTCAGCTATCGAATCCGGCAGTCTGACTGGATGCCTTCGCTCACGCAAGGATTGTGAGGTGATTGTGAACGCGTTGATGTCTTCTTTCCATTTAATCGGCATTCATGAAGTCACTGGAAGGGGCGGAAGGATGACCGCTCGATCTGAAATCGGCAAAACGCCAAGAACTTTTTCCCGTGCAAAAGGAGGAGCTATGTCGCGCAGCTTTACTCGAAGTCTCTTTGCTGGTGTGCTTCTGTGTGCTTTGACCCTGCTCGTTTTGAATGTTTCCCCTGCCAGGGGTCAAGCGACTAGCCAGGGCACGATCACCGTCACGGTGCTGGATCCGGACGGCCGTGCCGTCCCCGGAGCGGACCTGACGCTCGTGGCCCTTGCCACGAACGACACGCGCACTGCCACGACACAGGATCACGGAATCTACAGCTTCGTGAGCCTTGCACTGGGGACTTACAAGCTGACCGTGTCGAAGACAGGCTTCCAATTGGAAGTGTTCGACTCGGTAATCGTCCATGCGGCCCAGGTCACCGACGTGAGCGTCAGCTTGAAGGTTGGTGTGACCACCGAGACGGTCGAGGTTCATGAGAGCGAAACGCCGCTAATTGAGACGACTTCCAACGCAATCAGCACGACCATCGACATGAAGCAAATTGAAGACCTGCCGCTACAAGGCCGGGACATCACCCAACTCGCCTTCTTGGTACCGGGGTTCAACGGGACATGGAACGGGCTCCCGGTGATCGCGCAGACCAATAATATTGACGGCATCATCGCGAGCACGAGCCGCATGAAGTTTAACGGCGATGCTTACCCGGCGGTGTCTCCGCGCATTGAAAACATCCAGGAAATGACGGTCGAGACGGACCAGATGAACTCGAACGAGGGCTTTGGTCAAGCTCCTATGGAACTCAATTTCATCACGCGCAGCGGAACGAATTCGTATCACGGGCGCGCGTTCGAGGACTTTCAGAACTCTTATTTGAATGCCAACAGTTGGTATAACGACGCTGCAGGCATCCCCAAGGGTCATGAGGAGTTGAACGACTTCGGCGGCAACGTGGGTGGGCCAATTATTAAAAACAAACTCTTTTTCTTCGGGGATTTCTCGGAAATCAAGACCCCGAATACTGTTACTCAGTCCGCGACGTTCCTTAATCCCGCGGCCCAACAAGGGGTTTTCACGTATATCAACAGTCTAGGAAACAATCAGACGGTTTGCCTGTTCACGGCTACTTGCCCCAACGAAGGTACGGGCCTCGTGGACGCTTATAATGCTGCCCATCCTGGTGCGAACCTTCCCACTTGGCCGGGCATAAGCTCCCAAATGAATACCGACATAGGCACAGCCAACGCATATGTGGCCAAGGGGGTAAGCGTGACGCAGAATTCGGGTGAGCCGAGCGTCCCTTATGTGAACTGGACCGTGCCGGGCTCCTTTACCCAGTATTTCCCCGCGGTTCGCGTGGACTATCACATGTCCCAAAATCTGCGGGTGAATTTCGCTTGGAACATGTCCAAGACTCCTCCAACACCGTACAGCTACGGGTGGCTGCCCACGACCCCGACAACAGACTACCAGGTAAAGAATTATACGACGGCGCTGGGGCTTGATTGGACGATCAGTCCGACCCTGATCAATGCGTTCCGCGGCGGGTTCCTTTACAACGCGGCAACCTATGCAAACTCATCGAATTTTAAGCCGGGTGCTGATTCTGCGGCGTATGGAGGAACTGCTCCTCAGGTGTTCTGGGGGATTGGCACGAGCCCACAGCAGTACGCTTTGGCCTCTGGGAGCTATTATCCGCTCTTTAACTTCTCCGACACGATGACTTGGCAACACGGTGCCCATACGCTCAGTTACGGGGTTTCCTGGTGGCGCGAGCAGGACCACTACTACAATCCTCCTGCCGGCGTGCAATATCAATACCTTGGAATAAACGGCGACGACCCGGCAGCCCAAATCTTCCAGCTCTCCAATCCGGGCATTCCCAACGCGACAAACGGCAATATCGGCGATCTTGGCAATCTATATGCCACCCTGGAGGGAAGGGTCGCAGGTATGGGCACGTATGAGGGCTTTGCCATTGATAAGAAAACGGGCCAATACTACAACACCGTTGCTTCATACACCCTCGACGAGTTGATGGGGGCGTGGGGGCTTTTCGCGGCGGACTCCTATCGCCTCAGGCCCAACCTTACCGTAAACTACTCGCTGCGGTGGGACTTCACTTCGGACGATCACGATCTTACGGACATTTATTACGGGGCCTCCAGTGCGAGCGACTTGTTCGGCCCTTCGGGTCTAACCGGCCTGTTCAGTCCCGGCACGCTGAATGGCAACCCCCTTGGGGGGGCGTTTACTGAGTCGGAGCATCAGTACAAGCCTTGGCATATCGCCCCGCAGCCGCAAGTCGGCGTTGCCTGGATGCCGGATTTCACGGAAGGCCTTTTGGGCAAACTGACGGGCGGAGGAAGTAACACAGTCATTCGCGCCGGCTTTGGTATGCGGTACTACACCGAGCCTCAGCAATATTTCTGGGACGCTGCCACCAACTTCGGATTCGGATATTTCCGGAACGACGCCATGTATGGATGCACATCCTGCTATGGCGGCGGCGGCCCTACCAGTGTAGGGTACTTTCCGTCTGGAAGCTGGGCGCTGCAACCCAACTATGCCATCCCATCGCCGTACCAGTTGAGCTTTGTGCCGACCACGTACCAGGCGAGCTACACGCAGGAAGCGATCAACAGGTTCGTGCCGGGAAATAACGGATTGAATGGCCTCAATCCAGACATCGCACAGCCGTACGTCGAGGAGTGGAACCTCGGCATTCAGCGGCAACTTGGCAGGAACAATGCGATCGAGATCAGCTATCACGGAAACCGGTCCAACCATCAGTGGGTCCTCCTAGACACGAATGAAGTGAATATCTTCGGCAGTTACGGCGGAACTACCTTCCTGAACCAGTTCCAGCAAGCGCAGCAGAACCTTCAACTCAATAACACACTGCCAACGAGCAGCCCATATTACGGAACATTTGCTTATAACCCCGCTGTTGTCGGTGAGGCCGCGACGCCCATCTTCGCCGGTGCGTTCCAGGGACCAGGTGAAGGAGGACCGGTTGCTGCGGACTACAGCTATGGCACGTTCATTAGATATTTGCAGCAGGGGCAGGCCGGAGCAATGGCGAACGCCTTGGCGCAATCAGGCGGCGGCCAGGGCGGAGCTAATTTCTTCTGTAACCTCGTGGGTCAGTCCTTTTATCCGTGCGGAACGACGCTCGGGTATGTGGGCGCCGGGGCAGGATATCCGATCAATTACTTCCAGGCGGATCCTTACTATACGGGGGAAGGTAGCGGGTTTATGACTGCGGGCGGAGACTCAACCTACAACGGTCTTCAGGTTGACTTCCGGCAGAAGCAATGGCACGGCATGCAGTTCGACGTGAACTACACGTGGAGCAAGAGTCTTGGAATGTCGGGGGTAAACGGAAACTGGCTGGCGGGTAATCCCGAATTGACTCTCCGGGACACGCATTATGCTTACCAACCTACGGGCTTCGATTTTCACCATGTTATCCACGCCAATGGAACGTACGATCTACCTTTTGGCAAGGGAAAGCAGTTCCTGAATCGCAACGCATTGCTCGACCGGGCGGTTGGCGGCTGGACGGTGGGGACTGTCTTTCGCTACCAGTCTGGGGCGCCGTTCAGTCTATACGGTGGGTACAACACCTACAACGATTATGCGGATGGCGGCGTGGTCCTCAATGGCATAACTCGGTCGCAGTTGCAGAACATGATTGGCGTTTACCGGGTGAACCTGCAGGCCTACCAATCGGCTAACGGTTGCACGACTTGCGCACCGACATTCGTCTCCGATCTCCCGCCCTCGATTATCCAGGGGGCAACTCTTCAGGGCGGGCTTGCCAATCAGGGCACGACGAGTGCAATCGCCTATGCGAATATGAGTCCGGGAAAGCTGCTCACGCCAATCTACCTCTACGGACCGCACAGTTGGAGTGATGACGTGGCGGTTACCAAGGCCGTTCCCATCCGTGAAAACCTCCGGTTCAGCCTGCAGGGTGAGTTCCTGAATATCTTCAATCACCCGGTCTTTGGCAATCCGAACTCCGCTGTAAACTATGGCGGGTTCGGACTCACGGGCGGTCCAGGTGGTGAGTTCGGACGCGTCATTGAACTGCGAGCGAATATCGAATTCTGATCTCGCGCGGCGAAACCTCACCCACCCTCGCCGGGAGCCAGCAATGGCTTCCGGCGATTTTTTTTGCCCTGCTCGCCCCGAGTGCCGCAGGATGTGTTACCGTCACGATCTCGTGATGGCAAGGAATTCGTAACAAGCAGGGAGTAAGGCTCGTAAGAATCCAAAGAGGGCAATTATTCAGGCTGCGGATTTAAGGGCTCTGAATTCACGGCGCGGTGGTTAATTCGTCGAAAACGCTTGCATACATTATCCAAAGGGCTATAGTTCTCCTTCCTTCCACCTTACCTTGGAGGTTCACAAGTGAAATCCATTCTTAGCTATCTAGCCGGTCTCCTTTTAGCAGCATTAGGAATTATCGTCTTGGCGGCGCCACTCTCCGCTCAAAGGCGCATGGCACGCGGAGAAGAGGGAACGCTTCACTTCCGATTTGTTGGGCCCAGCGAAGGGAACCGCGTTTCGGCGGTCGGCGCGATTCCGGGCGACCCAAGCACGTATTACGCCGGGGCGGCGTCAGGCGGGATTTGGAAATCCACCGATGGTGGAAATCGTTGGGTCCCCATCTTCGACAAGGAACCCGTCGCCGCAATTGGAGCCTTGGCCGTGGCGCCCTCGGATCCGAATGTCGTCTGGGTGGGGACGGGCGAAGCCTGGGCCATCCGCGATTCAGACGTGATGGGAAACGGAGTCTATCGATCCACCGATGCCGGGAAAACTTGGGCGCATGTCGGTCTGGATCACACGGGCCGCATCGGCCGAATCGTTGTCGATCCGCAGAATCCAGATACCGCGTTCGTTTGCGCGCTGGGGCGCATGACCGGGCCGCAGCAGGATCGGGGGGTTTACCGCACAACCGATGGCGGCAAAAATTGGGAACGCGTGCTTTTTGTGGATGAAAACACCGGCTGCTCCGGACTATCCATGGATCCGCATAATTCGCGCGTGATATTCGCGGGCACGTGGCAAGCGGAAATGCACACCTGGGGCGAGTTCAGCGGCGGCCCGGGCAGCGGCGTGTACGTCTCGAACGATGGCGGCACCAAATGGACGCGCATCGAAGGGCATGGTCTTCCCAAGCCGCCGGTCGGAAAAATTGACGTCGCTGTGGCGCCGACGAATTCCAGTCGCGTCTTCGCTCTGATTCAGACCAAAGATCAGGGCTCCGTTTGGCGTTCGGACGACGGCGGCGAGAATTGGCACGTTGTGAATTACGAACGAGCTCTGATTGGCCGCGCCGGCTATTACATTCGCATCGCGGTCTCCACTGGGAATGACAATGAAGTATACGTGGCCAACAGTTCCTTCGCTGAGTCGCTCGACGCCGGCGAGACGTTTCGCGAAGTCCCTTGGGGTGGCGACAACCACGACATCTGGGTGGACCCGATGAATCCCGATCGCATTGTGGTCACCGACGATGGGGGGATCAACATTTCCACCGTTCACGGACGCGGATTCAACCGCGTCACGCTGCCGATCGGACAGATGTATCACGTCGCTGTGGACAACCAGGTTCCCTACGATTTCTACACCAACATGCAGGACGACGGGAACATGCGCGGCCCGGAGACTTCCTTCGGCGGCTTTGGCCGCTTCGGTGAAGTGGGCTGGGATCATGGAATGGGAGGCTGCGAGTCCGGATTCACAATTCCCGATCCCACCGACCCGGACATCGTGTGGGCTACCTGTTATGGGAACGAAGTCACACGCTGGGATGCGAAGACGAAACTCGCACGCTCGGTCAGTCCCTGGATGCACACGCTGGACTCGGCTCCCAACGAAACAAAATATCGCTGCCATTGGACTCCGCCGCTTGCGATTGATCCTTTCGATCACAACACCGTGTATTACGGCTGCCAGGTCATCTTCAAGACCTCCGATGCTGGCCAAAGCTGGAGCGTCATCAGCCCGGACCTCACAACGCAGGATCCATCCCATCTCGTTTCTTCCGGCGGCTTGGTGGGCGATAATCTGGGTCAATTCTATGGGGAAGTCGTGTTCGCGATTGCACCTTCGCCCCTCCAGAAGGGATTGATTTGGGCCGGCACGAACGACGGCCAGATTTGGTACACAAAGGACGCCGGCGACCATTGGACGAATGTGACGAAGAACAGCGCTGGAATTCCAGCGTGGGGAAGCGTCACCAGCATCGAGCCTTCCCACTTCGAAGCAGGCACCGCCTACGTCAGCGTTGACTTCCACCTGGTGGACAACCGCGATCCGTTTATCTACAAGACGACAGATTACGGGAAGACTTGGACTTCGATCAGCGGCGGGCTCCCGAAGAGCGAGCTGTCCTACATTCGCGTCGTAACAGAGGACCCTAACTGCAAGGGCCTCCTCTTTGCCGGCACCGGGAACGATGTCTACTATTCCCTCGATGATGGTGGGCACTGGACGGCGCTCGATGACGGCTTGCCGCATGCCCCCGCGTCATGGGCTGTCGTCCAAAAGCAGTTTCACGACCTTGTGGTCTCCACCTACGGTCGCGGAATCTATATTTTGGACGACATCACCCCGCTCGAACAGATGGCGCAAGGCGCGTCGGATGCTCCTGTGCGGCTATTCGAGCCGCGTTCCACCTACCGCTTCATTCGCGGCGGCGGTGCATTTCTAAATTTCTCCCTAAAGACTGCGCCGAAAGATCCCGTACAAATTGAAATCCTCGACGCCGGCGGGGCCGTTGTTCGAAAGTTGAATGCACCGGGACGTGAGGGCTTGAATCGGACGGAGTGGGACCTCCACTACGAGGCGCCGCGGTTGGTGGCGCTGCGCACGGCCGCCCCGGATAATTCGCACATCTGGGAGGAGCGCCGCTTCCGCGGCGCCGACTCGCGGCCCATTACGCACTGGGGCATTCAGGAAGCTGAGGTCGGTCCTCTTGCGATCCCTGGAAAGTACACCGTCCGCTTGACGGTCGACGGGAAAAGCTTCACCCAGCCCCTCACCATCCTGAAGGATCCGCACACCCCGGGCTCGGATGCTGATCTGGATTCGTCGCTGAAAACCTCCTTGCGTATCCGCGACGATATCAGCTCTGTCTCCGACGCGGTGAATCAGATCGAGTGGATGCGGAAGCAACTCAGTGTTGTCGAGGGAATGCTCAAGTCAGAGAAGGCAAAGACCGGCGAGAAAAGCAAAGAAAACGATAACGGTGATCTGTTGAAGTCAGTCGAGCAAATGGATCAGAAGCTGCAAGACGTGGAGTGCAAATTCCTGTCCAAGGACCAGGCCAATAGCGATGACAAGTATTACGTTTCTGGCTACAAGGTCTACCTCAATTTGATCTGGCTCAATGGTGAAGTCGGCACAGGCGCGGGCGATGTGGCCGGCGGCGCTGGCTTTGCTCCCACGGATACGGACCTGGCAGTCCTGCAATCGATCGAAAAAGATCTCGCAGCAGCGCAGGCGGATTATCACTCGCTGCTCGAGAAGGACTTGCCCGCGTTCAATCATTCGCTCGCCGAACGTGGCATCGTGCCGCTCACAGCCTATGCTCCCGCGTCAGAAACCGAGGAGGAGAGCGGAACACCCTAAACAACAACCGCGAGTGTTGATCAAAGGTTGGTAAACTCCGGATGGTTTGCGACGCGCCCGGCGAATCAGAGGCAACACCCTATCGGCTCGCCTTCGCCTGGGAATCGGCTGTGAGCGTGGCTGCCCATGCGTATCTGCCCACAACAAGCAGTTTCGTATTTACTTGCCTGCTCGAGTAACTCAGCGGGCTTTTCCAATTTCCTTCAGAATTGCTGAAATAAAGACGTAAAATACAACTTGACACAGTATATCGTATGTTGTATACGCTCGCCTCAGCCAGTGGGCTCGGGGTGGTTTCATCGTGACACGTTTGTCTTTTCGTGATTGCTGCAACTCCCCGACCTCATAAGATTCACCACTTACGGGTTTCGCGCGGACGAGGAGATTACGATGGCATATCGATCATTGCGCAGCCTGCTATTCCTGATGTTCGTATGTGTGCTGCTGATACCTGTCTCAACCTATGGACAGGCGCGTATCGAAGGTCAACTTTCTGGGACGGTGACGGACCCCTCTGGGGCCGTGGTGCCGGGAGCCACGA
The DNA here is from genome assembly GCA_963788255.1 of uncultured Acidobacteriota bacterium. Taxonomy (GTDB): domain Bacteria; phylum Acidobacteriota; class Terriglobia; order Acidiferrales; family UBA7541; genus Palsa-295. The sequence continues at coordinate 205,546 of CAWBGC010000016.1, read as the reverse complement.
TTACTCTCAATCAGCCATCCACTGGTTTTACTAGGACCATGACGTCCAACGACGCCGGGGCCTTTGTGTTTCCGGACCTTTTACCCGGAACGTACACGGTGACCGCGAACGCCAAGAATTTTGCGCCCGCCGTTTACAATGAAGTTTTCATTTACGCCGGCCGCGCAACGGATCTAAAGGTCACTATCAAGGTCGGCACAACCACGGAGACGGTTGAGGTCTCGGCTGCGGCCGAGGTGCTCGAGACGTCTTCGAATACACTGGCCACAACGGTTAGCGGCGACTCCATTCAGGACTTGCCGCTCAACGGCCGCGACGCTCTGCCTTTTGCGCAACTCATGCCTGGCGCCCAGGTAGGTGGTGATGAGCGCTTCACAACCTACGACGCGATGCCCAACGGCGCGATCAACATCAGCATTGATGGCACGAACGACAATTTCTCACGATTCCGTACGTCGACGACCGGATTTTTCACCGGCGCGGGCCTGCGGATCGGCGCCGTAGACGAAATGACGGTTTCGACGGATCAACTTGGCGCCGATGCGGCTGCAGAAGGCGCGGTAACGATTAATGTGACGACCAAGCGTGGAACAAACCAGTTCCACGGCAACGGTTTCTGGGAAGCCTACAACAGCGCCTTTGATGCCAACAGTTTCGGGAACGACGCATTCTTGGCCGCTGGCCCCCAATACGCCTCACTGGGGAGAAAACAGCCCTTCCACGTAAACGATTATGGCGGGAGCGTTGGGGGGCCAATTCTTAAGAACAAGCTGTTCTTCTTTGTTAACTATGAGCGCGAGCATGTGCCGCAAACCTCCCTGGCGACAACGGAGATCCTGAATCCGGCCGCGCAGAATGGCAATTTCTCCTATACCGATGCAAGCGGAAACCCGGAGACTGTAAACCTCTACACCATCGCAGCTGCCAATGGGTTCCCGTCCGCCATAAACACAAACATTCAGTCACTGTTCACCACTGCGAACGGCTACACTTCAAAGGGAACCCTGACGCCAAATGGAACGGATCCTCAGCTTAGTTCGCTAATAAACAACCTTTCCTTTCCTTACGATAACTCGTACACGCAAGTTTGGCCCACGGTCCGCGTCGATTATCTCGTCAAGCCAAACATCACCTGGCACACGTCCTATAACATGTATTGGCGAACATACGCAGGGGCCCCCATTTATCCGGGCGATTCAGTCCTGGAGAGTTCGTTTCAGTCGACGTACTCGACGTTCGCGACGGGACTGGACTGGACGATCAAGCCGACTCTTGTCAATCAGATTAACTTCGGCGTATTAAACGAGCAGGAAGAATTCCAGCACGGCAATTCGTTCAACGCGTTTGAAGGCATCACCTATCTGCCCGCTCCCAGCGGTCTGGGCGGCCCCGGCGGCTCGCTGTTTACGCCACCCATCCCGGACTCCGGCAGCATTCTCCCGGAGCCGCGGAATTCTCCCGTACGGAACGTAACGGATAATATAACGTGGACTCGCGGGAGACATACGATCACGTTTGGTGGTGAATTCCGGTACGCGAGCGCGTTCGACACAGGGACTTATCCGCCGATCGCTCAGAACTTGGGAATCACCAGCATCGATCCGGCGGCCGGCATGTTCAACACGAGTGCGGTTTCCGGCTGCACTTCGGATACACAAGGGTGCTTTCCCGGTGGTTTAGGTACGGCAAATAACAACGAGGCGTTAGCAGATGCGGAAGCACTGTACTCCCTTTTGACGGGCCGTGTCTCGTCGATCTCCGGGAACGTACAACTGAATACCCTGAAGAAGCCATATACCTATACGCCAAGCGCACAAGGTGGACAAACAAAATTGGAGGAGGAGTATAAAGAGGGCGGCTTCTATGTGCAGGATGCGTGGAAGGTAACGCCGCATCTGTCGCTCAACTACGGACTGCGTTTCCAGTTCACCGGGCCGCTTACCAATACAAACAACTACTTCACGGGTCCGACATATGCGGACTTGCTTGGCCCCTCGTCCGCTCTCTTCCAACCCGGTACGCTGAATGGAGTGGCGAATCCCCAAATCACGCTGCGGCCGCAACCTTACAACGGCGATTATAAGCAGCCCGCGCCGCGGCTCGGTTTTGCTTGGAATCCTGATTTTGAGAACGGGTTTTTGGGCAAACTGGCGGGCGGTAGCAAGACGGTCATCCGTGGTGGGTACGCGATCAACCGCTACGATGAAGGGACGATCCCCTGGGAGAACGTTGCCGCAGGTGGGCTCGCCAGCGAGTCGTTTTTCTGCTACCAAGGGGCACAGTGCGGTACCGCGGGTTTCTTTAATCCAGGCACCTTTTCATTCGACCCCGCGAATCCGTCGGTAAGTTCGATCAATTCATTCCCAAATACGAATGGCCAGTTCGTGACGCCGCTTCCGGAGTCGGATTTCACATTCACGGGGCTCGGATCGTTCAGCACGGTTGATCCAAAAATTCGACCCCCTTACATCCAGAACTGGTCGTTCGGAATTCAGCGCGAATTGCCGGGCAACTGGGTCGTCGAACTCAATTACGTGGGGAATCATGCGGTCCACATGTGGGATTCCTACGACCTGAATGAAGTGAACATTTTCCAGAACGCTCCCGGATTCGACTCCTTCCTCACGGATTTCCAGAATGCGCAGGCGAACTTTGCCGCAAGCGGTGGGACAACGTTTTCGGGTTCCAGCCCAACTCCCATTCTGACGCAGGCTTTCGGAGGACCCAGCGGTGGGGGCTTCACGAACCCGACTAATTTGTTTCTGGTTCAGACTGGACAGGCCGGAGCATTGGCCGGTGCCATCACGCAGAATCCGGCTTACTTTTGCAACCTTGTTGGAAACACCTTCCAGCCGTGCGTGACCCAGGGTTATGTGGGGTCTGGTCAAACGCCCACACCACTGGCCTATCCCATCAACTTCTTCCAGGTAAACCCGTATAGTGGTGGGAATGGACTCGAGCTTCTGTCTGATCCGGGGAGCGAGAACTACAATGGTCTTCAAGTCGTCGTGAAGCACCCCGTCGGCCATGGCCTGAATTTCATGGCCAACTATGCCTATAGCCACGCTTTCACCAATCGCTATTTAGGCGACTACTTCTCGGCGGATTCGGCGCTCGCCGATTTCTACACCCTTCGCGATCCGGGGCTCAACCACGTTCCGTCGCCTTATGATCTGCGCCACACGTTCAATGCTTACTTGACCTATGATCTTCCTTTCGGCCCCGGCAAGGCCTTCAAGACTGGAAACTCGCTGGTCAATAAGGTGATTGGCGGGTGGACGGTCGGATCAATCTTCACGTGGCAGATTGGCCGTAACTTCAAGCTGGCGGGCGGACAGGATACGTACAATTGGTACGACACCTACAACGTCAATAATGCCTTCGGATACCCGCCAGACCCGAACGATTCAGGCGTGGTCCTGAACGGTATCACCGTTTCGCAGTTGCAGAGCCAGGTTGGATTGCATCTTGCGCCGGCGAATTCCTTCGATCCCTTTGTCCCGGTTGTGATGTTCCCATCGAGCGATTTTGGGCCCGGCGGGCCGGTCCAGCCGGAGGAAACGCCGGGGGTGATTGCACCGCCGATATTCCTTCATGGTCCCATGTTTGTTAACACGGACCTGTCTATTACGAGGCACATCGCGATTTGGGAGCGATTGGGACTGGATATTCACGCCGAGTTCATCAATGTGTTCAACCACCCCAGTTTCAACTACACCGATGGCTATTCGTACAGCACAAACAATCCAGCACAGTACCTGTTCGTGAATTCCGCCCCGTATTCACCGTTGACCGTTGGCCAGGGCGGAAACCGGGTCATTCAGTTCCGCGTGCAATTGGTGTTCTAAGGAACGTGTGGTGCGCTCGTCTCGAGGGTTAGGTGGCGGACGAAAGACAACACGCTGAAAGCTTGAAAGAGGAGGACGCTCGCGTCCTCCTCTTTTTTTTACCCCGTTCCCAATTCTTCCACGATCCACCGCCATTGTTCATTCAGAGAACATCACCTGCCGTGAAACTCCCTATCTTGCCTGGTTGATCCTCATCGCCAATCGTAGCCGTATTTGCTGCGACGCCAATACGCGTCTTTCCACCTCATGCAAGTTATTTGAAATAAGACACTTAGGTATTCAAAAGACGGCTTGACATCGTATAACGTATGTTGTATACGGTGCCCCGGCCAGAGGATTCGGGGTGGCCCCAGTGCAGTATCGTTCCATTTTTTCGGGGGGATTGGGCCTCCTTAACCTTTTCCGGCACACCTTCTCAAATTCTGCCCGTATAAGGAGGACGCGATGTCAAACCGTTGGCGGCGGGGCATATCATTATTCCTTTTCACTTTGGTACTTCTCGTGCCGGGAATCGCTCGAGCCCAGCGAGTCGAGGGACAAATTTCCGGCACTGTCGTGGACCCGTCGGGTGCGGCTGTTCCCGGCGCCACCTTGACGCTCACCCAGCAATCTGTTGGCTTCTCGACCTCGACCCACACCAACGAAACGGGGGCCTTTGTTTTCCCTAACCTCCTTCCTGGCAAATACAAATTGACCGTGGAGGTCAAGGGCTTCGCGATGGCCGTCTTCGACGAAGTGACGGTGGATGCGGCTCGCACGACCGATTTGAAAGTCTCCCTCCAAGTCGGCGGTGTCACGCAGACGGTGGAAGTTTCCGCTGTCGGAGAGGTCCTCGAGACCAGCACGAACACACTGGCTACTACCGTCAATCCGGATTCGATTCAGGATCTTCCCCTCAACGGCCGCGACATCCTTCCTTTGGCCCAAATCGTGCCCGGCGCGCAAGTCGGCGGCGATCTGCGCTTCACCACCTACAACTCGATGCCCAATGGCGCAATCAACATCAGCGTGGATGGCACCAACAACAACTTCCAGCGCTTCCGCACCTCCACCACGGGATTCTTCGAAGCCGCCGCGCTTCGCCTGGGTGCGATTGATGAAGTCACCGTCTCCACCAGCGACCTGACCGCCGATGCCGGCGCCGAAGGCGGCGTCACTCTCCGCTTCACCACCAAGCACGGGACAAACCAGTTTCACGGAAGCGGCGTCTGGGAGGCCTACAACAGCGCCTTCAACGCCAACAGTTTTCAGAATGACGCCTACTTGGCGGCTGGCCTCACTAGTCTGGGTCGAAAGCAGCCCTTCCACACCAACGATTACGGCGGCAATATTGGAGGGCCCATTCTCAAGAATAAGCTCTTCTTCTTCTTTAACTATGAGCTTGAAAATCAACCCGCGACGGGAATCTTTACCGAAGGCGTCCTTACGCCAGCCGCCCAGGCTGGTAGTTTTACATACACCGAAGCGGACGGCGTGACTCAGAACACCGTTAATTTGTTGTCGATCGCAGCCAATGCACCCTCTTCGATCGGAGGTCCCTACCCTTCCGCCGTTCCAGCCAACATCACGCAGCTACTCGGCAATATAAACACCCTTGCTGCCGGCGGAACCCTCACGCCGAACACGACGGACAACTATTTGCAGACTTTGCAGCAAACGATGAGCTTCACCGCGCCCCAGAACACCAAGCAGCGCTGGCCCACCGGCCGCATCGATTACAACGTTACACACAATATCCTCTGGCATACGTCTTACGACCTCTATTGGCGGACGTATCCGAGGACTCCTGTCTATCCGGGCGATTCGGTGCAAATCGGCGGTTTCCAGTCTTCCTATTCAACTTTCGCAACCGGCGTGGATTGGACGATCAACCCGCATCTTGTCAACCAGGCCAATTTCGGAATCCTCAATACGCAGGAGCGCGCGCAGCCGGGCGCTTCGTTTAATGCGTTCCAGGGCATCGCTTATCTCCCGGTAGCCTCCAACTTCGCCGTCAATGGCGTCGGCGCTTTCACTCCTCCGGTTCCGGACAACAGCAGTATTCTTCCCGAGCCTCGAAATAACCCAGTCTGGGATCTCACGGACAACGTCACATATACTCGCGGCAACCACACCTTCACATTCGGTGGCGATTTCCGCTATTCCAATCAGCACGACGTAAACACCCAGCCCCCCATTGCGGAAAACCTCGGAATTTCTGGCAACGATCCCGCCGCCGCCATGTTCAATAACGCCAATGTCGCGCCCGGCGGCGGTCCCTGTACGGATGTCTCTCAAGGCTGTTTCCCTGGGGGACTCTCCGCTGCAAACAACAACGAAGCTCTAGTGGATGCGGAAGCTCTGTATACCACTCTCACGGGCCGCGTTTCTTCCATCAACGGGTTCCTCCCGTTGAATACTGCCAAGCAGCCCTACGGGTATCTATCCGGGGGGATCACGAATATCAAGGAAAAGCAGGAAGTCGGCGGCTTCTATGTTCAGGACGCGTGGAAGGTAACTCCTCACCTCGCTTTGAACTATGGCTTGCGTTGGCAGCTCACCGCCGCCCTCGTAAACACGGACGACTATTTCACCAGCCCCGATCTGGCTGACTTCTACGGCCCCTCGACCGCGCTTTTCCAGCCGGGCCAATTGAACGGCATGGCCAACCCGATGCTCCAGCTCCGTCCGAAAACCTACAACGGCGACTTCAAACAGCCCTCTCCGAACTTCGGCTTTGCGTGGAACCCCGATTTTGAGAATGGGATTCTCGGCAAACTCTTCGGAGGCGGCAACACCGTCATCCGCGGCGGCATCGCGATTAACCATTATGATGAAGGCTGGATTCCGTGGGAAAACGTTGCCACGGGTTCTCTTTCGAATGAATCCGTCTACCTCAATCCCGGACAATTCACGCCTGGAACTGTAACTTTTGATCCCACGGGCGGGACTTTCCCCGTCCCTCCGAACACCGTCCCCGTGAACGGCTTCCAATTGCCGATGCCGGAAGCCGCCCTTACATTCACTCGAGATGGCGTCTTCAGCACCGTCGACCCGAACATCCGGAATCCCTACATCGAGAACTGGACGATCGGAATTCAACGCAAGCTGGGGGGCAACTGGGCCGTCGAAGCGAACTATGTCGGCAACCACTCCGTTCACATGTGGGCCGCTTACGATCTGAATGAAGTGAACATTTTCCAGAACGTCAGCGGTCTCGACTCCTTCCTTCAGGACTTCCAAAACGCTCAACTGAACCTCACCGCCAGCGGCGGGACGACCTTCCAGGGACCCAACCCGACGCCAATCCTTACTCAGGCTTTTGCCGGCCAGCCTGTCAGCACCACTTTCCAAAACCCGAGCAACATCTTCCTCGTGCAGACCGGACAGGCCGGCGCGCTCGCGGGCATGATCACGCAGAACCCCACCTTCTTCTGCAATCTGGTGGGCAGCACGTTCTCACCGTGCGTCACGCAGGGCTACAACTCCAACGCGCCCACGCCGCTCGCCTATCCCATCAATTTCTTCCAGGTCAATCCTTACTCCGGAGGCCAGGCGCTAACGTTGCTCTCCGACCCCGGCAGCGAGTCATACAACGGGTTGCAACTGCAGGTGAAGCACCCGTTCGGGCACGGCTTGAACTTCATGGCGAACTATGCCTATAGCCATTCGTTCACCAACCGCTACCTGGGCGACTACTTCCAGGCTGATGGGGCGCTCATCGATTTCAACACACTCCGCAATCCCGGCTACAATCGCGTTCCTTCACCGTACGACCTGCGGCACACGTTCCGAACTTATTTCACCTATGACCTTCCGTTCGGAAAGGGCAGGCAGTTCTTTTCGAACGACAACCCGCTGCTTGACAAGGTCATCGGCGGATGGACGCTCGGAACCAACATGTACGCCCAAACCGGCCGCAACTTCAAATTGGCGGGCGGTCAAAATACCTACAACTACTTTGACGGCCCCAGCCCGGCGAATGCCAATGGGACTCCGGCGGGAATTCTCAACTACGTACCGAACGAAAACGATTCCGGCGTGGTGCTCAATGGCATGAGCGTTTCTCAAATTCAAAATCAGGTTGGCGTTTACTTCACGGGGAACGCGTTCTCGCCGGTTTCCATCCTTCCGACCAGTCTTTTCGGTCCTGGCGGCGCGATTCAGCCGGAATCAACTCCCGGAGTCCTCGGCCAGAACGTCTTCTTGAAAGGACCGCATCTCGTCAATGTGGACCTTTCCGTCATTAAGACTATCGGCATCTGGGAACGCCTACGCTTCAACTTCTACGCGGAATTTCTCAACGCCTTCAACCACCCAAGCTTTAACTTCATCGACAGTTATTCGTTCGGAACCAACAACCCGGCGCAGTATCTGCTCGTGAACAGCGCGCCGTACGCTCCCGGAACCGTGGGCCAGAACGGGAACCGGCAGATCCAGTTCCGTTTGCAGTTGCAGTTCTAGGAATTCGCTTAGGCGATCGGATCGTTGCACGCAGTTGGTTTGAAACAACCGAGAGTCAACAGCGGCTATTCGGGCAGGGGAGTGCGATTTCGCCCTCTCCTTCTTCACTTCTCGCTCGAACCGCTCGCCTCTCAGACCGGTCCAAGACTGCGATTATCATCCCCGGCAATCTGGCCAGGGAACGGACGCGGCGGACCTATTCGGAGATATGGCGTAAACGTTTTCTTTCCCGGCGGATCATAGTACATTGGCCCCGTTCTTTTGCGCATTCGATTCTCTCAGGAGGAATACAAATGCGTTGGACTTTTCGTTCGTGGCTCTTGCTCGTGGCACTTCTTTCTCTCGCCGCGCTTCCTCTGGCGGCTCAGGGCACTCTCGAGGATTATCAGCGGGCCGTCCGCTTTCTTCCCGGCAACATGCGCCACATGGTCTTCACCGCGGATGTATACCCCAATTGGATTGAAAAGACGGACCGCTTCTGGTATCGAAGCACCGGCCCCAAGGGTTCGGAATTCGTTCTTGTAGACGCCGCGCAGAACACCAGCGCGCCCGCTTTCGACCACGAGAAACTGGCCGAGGGGCTCTCTCGTGCGGCCCATCACACTTATCAGGCCACCGACCTCCCGTTTGACAGTTTCGATTTCGTCGAGGATGGGAAAGCCATCCGCTTCGATGTTGAAAACACTCAATGGACCTGTCAGCTCTCCAGTTACGAGTGCCGGCCTTCGCGCCCAGGCGGCGCGGCGGCGGAAGGTGGACCCGGCGCCCAAGCGGGTCCCGGCGCGGCCGAGCAGAATGAGAACGAATCTCCCAACCACCGGTGGGCTGCTTTTGTAAAAGAACACAATCTTTTCGTGCGCGACACCTCGACGGGCACTGTGATCCAATTGACGCGCGACGGCATCCCCGGCTACGACTACGCGACTTCGCTTCCCGAACTTCGCTCGCTTATCACCCAGGGAGTCGAAAAAGGAGAGGACGTTCGGGACCGCCCCGACGCGTTTTGGTCGCCGGATTCCTCGAAGTTGGTGACTTTCCGGATCGATTCGCGCAATGCCGGGCGCTTCACCACCCTTCAGTTTGTTCCTCCGGGCCAGCTCCGTCCGAAAGCCTACGACTATGTTTATCCCCTGCCGGGCGAAGTTCTTCCCAGCACCGAAGTCATGGTTTTCGATGTGCTGTCGGGCAAGCGCGTGGACGTCAAGACGGACCCGCTCGAGATTCCCTTCCAGGGCGGTCCGGGCTTCTTCGATTGGTTTCCCGATAACAAGAACTTCTATTACGAGCACGGTACCCGCGGAAACAAGGAAACCGAATTGCGCGTCGTAAACGCCGAAACGGGAGAACAGAAAGTCTTGATCAGCGAGCAAGACGGACTGTACATCGATCCCGGCGAGCATTTCCTCCGCATCGTTGCGGATGGCGGCGGAGTTCTCTGGTCGTCGGAGCGCGATGGCTGGAATCATCTTTATTATTACAACGATAAAGGGCAGCTCCAGAACCAGATCACCAAGGGACCGTGGGTTGTCCGCGAAATCGAATTCGTGGATGCCAAGGCGCATCAGGTTTATTTCCTCGCCAGCGGCCGTGAAAAGAATGAAGATCCTTACGAAACGCACATCTATCGCGCGAATTTCGACGGCTCCGGCCTGGAGCTGCTCACGCCTGGCGATGCCAACCACACCGCGGACTTCTCCTCTGATGGCCAATACTTCGTCGACAATTCCTCCCGCCCCGATTTGCCGGGTGAATCCGTACTCCGGCGCTCCAAGGACGGGTCCGTGGTGCGCGAGCTCGAGAAGGCGGACGTCACGGGTCTGCAAGCGACCGGCTGGAAACCGGCGGAGCCGTTCGCCGGGAAAGCCACTGATGGAAAGACCGACCTTTACGGTCTTATCTGGCGTCCCTCGAATTTCGATGCCTCAAAGAAATACCCGATCATCGAACAGGTCTACACCGGCCCGCAGGGATTCTTTGTGCCCAAGACTTTCGCCAGCAGCCTGCGCCTGCAATCCATGGCCGAGCTTGGCTTCGTCGTCGTTATGGTCGATGGCCGGGGCACCACCGGGCGGTCGCGCGCCTTCCACGAATTCTCGTACCACAACTTGGGGGGCTCGTTCGAAGACCACGTGACCATGATTAAGGAAATGGCCGAGAAGTATCCCTACATGGACATCACGCGCGTCGGAATCTACGGCACCTCTGCCGGAGGTTACGGCTCCGCTCACGCCATACTTGCGTTTCCGGACTTTTACAAAGTTTGCGTCTCAACTTCCGGCGACCACGACGCACGGCTCGACAAGGCTTGGTGGAACGAACAGTATCAGGGCTACCCGGTGGGAGACGATTACGCCGAACAGTCCAACGTGACGATGGCAGGCAAGCTCAAGGGGCATTTGCTTCTGATCCACGGCGATATCGACGACAACGTGAATCCTGTCGAGACGATGCGCTTTGTGGATGCCCTGATGAGCGCGAACAAAGAATTCGACATGCTCTACGTTCCCAACATGTACCACGGCGATAGCGGTCCCCATGCGTCGTATGTTTCGCGCCGCCGCTGGGATTATTTCGTGCAGTATTTGCTGGGCGTTACTCCTCCCGCCGGTTTCGAGATTCATGAGGAGAGGATGCCCATTCCGGCGCGCTTCCGCCGCCGCCGATAACCCCGAAGCTCACAGCTATCGCTTCATGTGCCGCGCCCGCGCCTTGCCATTGCGGCGCCCGCGACGGCCGGGGTTTGCCGCATCTATGCACGTCTGCTCGTGGCGAAGCAGGAGGAAAATTCGACCGCATGGAGTTTTTCGGCGCATCAGTTTGAATTTCCCCAGATGTCGCCCACCCTGTAGCCGCTGGGAAACGGGTCCTCGGGGTCCAACACGTAATTGGCGAAGCCCGTGATCCAGGCGCGGCCGCTGAGGGTGGGAATCACCGCCGCGTGCCGCCCCACGCGCGTTTCCGCGACGAGCCTCCCCGTGAACGTGGTGCCGAGAATTCCCTCGTGCACGAAGTCCTGATTCAAAGCCAGCAAGCCCTTGGCATGGAGCGCCGCCATTTTCGCGCAGGTTCCCGTGCCGCAGGGGGAGCGATCCAAGGCGCCCGTCCACGTGGAAGGCCGGTTCCAATCGAGCTTTCCTGTGGAAACGACGACCGTATTGCGGCGATGAGAGCCGGGATTTTCCGGAGGCCCGGAAAGTTGCGCGATCGTGATTCCTGAGATGGCGGGATTTTCGGGATGCACGACCGGCAGTTGCTCCTGCGCCGCGGCCTTGATCATTTCGCCGATGCGCACAATGTCGCGCGCTTCATCTGGCGTGAGGCGCAATCCGAGAGGTTCCGCGTCCGCAATCACGTAGAACATTCCACCGTAGGCCACATCCACTTTGACAGTTCCCAGTTGTGGCACTTCCACGGGCGCATCGAGATGGACGGCGAAAGCCGGGACATTTCGAAAGGTGACGCTCCTTACTTTTCCTTTCTCCACCTGGGCCTCAGCGTCGACAAGTCCCGCGGGCGTGTCCAAGCGGACCTTCATGACGCGCCCGCGAACCGGGATCATGCCTGTCTCGAGGAGGACGGTGACAACGCAGATCGTGTTCGTGCCCGACATCGGCGGATATTCGACTTGCTCCATGATGACGAACCCGGCGTCGGCCTCGGGATGCGTAGGTGGCAGAATCAAATTGCAATTGGAAGCGGGATAACCGCGCGGCTCGCGCAGCATCAGCTTCCGCAAGTCGTCGCCGCGCGTTTCGAGGTACTTCATTTTCTCGAACATGGTCTTGCCGGGGACGTCCGGAACGCCCGCGACGATGACGCGTCCCGGCTCGCCGCAGGCATGCGCGTCGACCGCCGTGATGATGCGAAAGCCGCGCGGAATTCTCCCTCGAAAAGGCCGAAAGGCCCTGCGAGAGCGCTTAGGAGTTCGTTTTTTGCGCTGCATGAGTGGCCCTAAGAAGATTCGTCGTCAACCACCCGGCGGCTATGAGCGGAGCGAGACAGGAGCCAATAGATTGGGACTCCCGCGATGACAATCACCAGGCCCGGCCAAGTGGTGGGAGCCTGGTACGTGAAAAGCGCCGCGAGGATCGCCGCGGCGCCGATGATATAGAGCACTGGGACGACGGGATAACCGAAGGCGCGATAGGGACGCTCCGCGTCCGGCTGCTTCTTCCGCAGGCGAAAAACGGCGCAGATCGTGAGAATGTAGAAGATCAGTGCCGCGGAGATGATGTAGTTCAGCAGGTTGCTATAGAGGTTTCCATACGTGTGCGTCGCGGAATCATACGTGCGCGGAAAAACCAAAACCACCGACCAGACACACTGCATCATCAACGCGTGGGCGGGTACGCGTGCGGAACTCAACCGGCCCGCACGGGGGAAAAACAGGCCATCGCGCGCCATGGCATAGTAGGTGCGGGCTCCGGCCAGCGTGAGAGCGTTCACCGTGCCGATAGTGGAAACCATGATCGCGGCAGCCATCAGGGGCGCGCCGAGAGCTGGGAACATCCGCTGGAGCATCGCGGTGGCCACGCGGTCGGAGGCCGCGTGCTGGATAGCCGAAAGCGGGAGCACGACCAGATAGGCGACGTTTGCGAGCATGTAGAGAGCGATGACGATGATCGTGCCGATGGCCAGAGCGCGAGGAAGCGTGCGCCGGGGATCCTTGACTTCGCTGGCCGTGAAGGTGATGTCGTGCCAGGAGTCGGCGGAAAAAAGAGAGCCCGTCTGGGCCACGCAGATGGCTACCAGAAGCCCGAAGGCCGTGGTGGCATCGAGCCCTGCGGCGAGCGGGCTGACTCCGTGCGCCGTCCAGGCGTGGCTGAAGTTTTCGCGGACCACCTGCCAATTCCAGCCGAGCGTCAGGCCGAGAACGATCAAAGCGAGGAGCGCAGCCGTCTTGGCGACGGTGAAAACGTTTTGAACAACCTTGCCGTATTCCAGGCCGCGGCTGTTCGTCCAGGTGAGTATCAAGATCAAACCGATGGCGACCAACTGTGCCGTGGAAAGCGAAAAGGCGTAACCGCTGGAAATGTGAACCGGTGCGATCAAGTAGTGTTCCTCTGAGATCCAGGGGAAGAGGACGCCGGAAAAGCGCGCAAAAGCGATGGCAACGGCGGCGATCGTGCCGGTCTGAATGACGGTGTAAAGAGTCCAGCCGTAGAGGAAGCCCCATAGAGGAGAGAACGCCTCGCGCAAATAAATGTACATGCCGCCAGCGTGGGGAAGCATGGCGGCCAACTCCCCGTAGCAAACCGCACCGGCAATCGTCAGCACACCGGCAAAGAGCCAGGCAACGAGCAGCCATCCGGCGCTTCCGATTTGGCGCGCCATTTCAGCGGAGACGATGAAGATGCCGGACCCGATCATGACGCCGACGACGACCATGACGGAATCGAAAAGGCCCAGTCCCCGAGCAAAGGTGGTCGAGCCCGGCTTGGGGGAGGGCTTGGGGGCGGATTGAGGTGAGGGGTTCATGGGTGAGCCGTCACGAGTAGGCGGTCAAGTCGGTTTGCATAATATATGCAACGTGGGAGATTGCAAGCGGGTTTTGCGGGCGTCTGATTGGTGTGCCGGAGCACGAGCGCTTTGCGGAAGGGATCGCAAAGATGTGGCGTCCCGCAAATTCCCCGTGGCGAATTCACTCGGGGCGACGATCCCCACCGGGGAGAATAAACATCGAAGGAGGAGGGCCCCCATTTGTTGCGATTAGGAAAAATTAGAGGGCTTTGTTTGCCACAAGTTAGGTCGATTTCTAATATACCCTGGTTGCGATTAGAAATGCAGCCGGTAGCAAAATTCTTAGCTCGCGGCTGGACGCGACCGGCAGTTGAAGGGCAGTCGACTGCGGGAAGCAGATCTCTTTCCGCAGGACCGTCCGCGACGCACACACTGCGCACCGCCTCCTGAAAGGGACGCAAGTGGCAGGCGAAGGTAGGGCGAAAACAAAAATAGTGCAAAGTGTTGCGGTCACTTTGAGGTCCGGTCGTTTGTTTTCTATAACTTACGGGAAGTTCTGTTTCCGCGAGTGTTGCGACCAGAAATAAGGCGAATCGCGAGGGAACTCGAGAGGTTTGTGGTCCATCAGTGACCCGTGATGGCCAGTGCATCCCAAATGCCTCCCTTCAAATAGAGTTCCGGATAGCTCTTCACAATGTGTACCCATCCGGCTTGTCCGGGCACACCACGAACGCAGCCCCGAAAACGCAGGGGCACACAAAATCAATTATATTCATTGTTAATTTGGAATCCAAAGTATAACAGAGTAAACAAGCGTGGTCAAGAGGAATCTTTTGCTTCTAAGTGGCTGATTATATTGCACTTACTCCACACGGAATTCTGGTGAGGTCAAGAGCAATTGGCCAGTTCATCGGACGGGTCGGGAGCGGCAGCGCCATGGCGAAGAAGAGGGGAGGGATGGTAGACCATGCGGCGGCAGATTCTGTTAAAGATTGGGAGGGGCCGACGTAAACGTTTTCTGTTAGAATCGCCGCCGTTTGTGAGACACATCACGTGAGGCGCAGGGATAGGCGGCAGGAAGAGCGATGACGGCAGCCCTGACGATATTCGCGGGACCACGGCTGGTCCGGCTGACGCCGGTGGACATGATTATCGTCGGATTCTATTTTTTCCTGGTTCTCGCCATAGGGTTTTACCTGAAAGAAAAGGCCAAGACCGGCGAAGATTTTTTCATGGCCGGGCGGGAGATGACGGCGTGGATCGCGGGGCTGAGCTTCCTTTCCGCGAACCTGGGCGCGCTGGAATTGATGGGCTGGGCCGGGGCAGCGTACGAATACGGCATCCTGGCCACGCATGCGTATTGGATTGCGGCGATCCCCGCGATGCTGTTCCTCGGCATCTTCATGATGCCGTTCTATTACATTTCCAGAACCCATTCGGTGCCAGGGTACCTGAAGCTGAGGTTCGGGGAACCGAGCCGGGTGCTTTCGGCAGTGTGTTTCGCGTTCATGACGGTGCTGATGAGCGGGATCAACATGTACTCGATGGCGCTGATCATGAATATCGTGCTGGGCTGGAACATGAGCTTCAGCATCTGGATTTCAGCGATCACGGTGGCGATCTACGTCGCGCTGGGCGGGTTGCGATCGGCGATTTTCAACGAGGTGCTGCAGTTCGTGCTGATCTGGGCGGGTGCGCTGCTGATCCCGATCCTGGGATTGATCGAGGTGGGAGGATGGGGGCCGCTGAAGGCGCAGATCATCCACAACTCGTCGGTGCAGTACATGCATTTGTGGCGCTATCTGGGGACGTTCAACAACCCGGAGGGGATTCACTGGACCGGAGTGCTGTTCGGGCAAGGGCTGGTGATATCGTTCGGGTACTGGACGACGGATTTTCTGGTGGTGCAACGGTTGCTGGCAGCGAAGGATTTGCGGGCGGCCAAGATGGCTCCAATCATCGGCGCGGGATTCAAGATGTTCGTGCCGTTCATCGTGATCCTGCCGGGATTGCTGGGGCTGGCAGTGCTGCCGATGAAGCTGACAGGGGCGAGCGTGGCGGGAGGTGGGCACAATTACAACGAAGTGCTCCCGCTGCTGCTGGGGCGCTACTGCGGACCCGGTTTGCTGGGGCTGGGGATAACGGCGCTGATCGCGGGGTTCATGTCGGGGATGGCGGGAAACGTGAGCGCGTTTGCGACGGTGTGGACGTACGATATTTACCGCGCGCTGATCAAAAAGGACGCCTCTGACAAGCATTACGTGCAGATGGGGCGGTGGTGCACGATCCTGGGAGTGTTGATCAGCATCGGGACAGCGTACTTCGTAATGCAGTTCCTGAGCATCATGGATTACGTGCAAGCGCTGTTCAGTATATTTGTGGCGCCGCTCTTCGGCACGGTGATCCTAGGGATGCTGTGGAAGAGGACGACTTCAGCGGGCGGATTCTGGGGATTGCTGTCGGGAACGGTGTCGGCGGCTGCTATGTTCCTTTGGGTGGAGTGGAATCCCTTGGCGGTGCGGTATGTGGCGCTCTCGCCGCACGCGCGGCCGATGGCGGCGGACATGTACCGGGCGTTGTGGTCGTGGATCATTTGCGTGGTGGTGACGGTGGTGGTTAGCTTGTTGACGCAGCCGAAGCCGGTTAGCGAATTGAACGGGCTGGTATACGGAGCGACACAGATCCCGCACGAGGAACGCGTGTCGGTGTTCCACCGGCCTGCGTTTTGGGCGACGGTGGTGGGAATCGTGTTCGTGGCGCTGAACATAATCTTCTGGTGAGGCGATGAAAGAAGGCGGATCCATTTCGATCTGGTTTTTTATCGGGATATCGCTGACCGTGAACGGCGCGCTCATTCTGGGTGCAGGACTGTACGAGCTGGTGTATCCGCCCTCGAATCCGCCTGTGCTGTTCGAGCTGCACCCCAGCATCTGGTGGGGAGCGCTGCTGCTGGTGATTGGGCTGATCTACTGCTACCACTTTCCGCCGACGCGTGGCAACGAGGCCGGACCAAGCAAGAGGGTGTAAGATAAAGGGTTCCGAGAAAACGTTTTCAAGGCCCAAATT
Source organism: uncultured Acidobacteriota bacterium (assembly GCA_963788255.1). Classification (GTDB taxonomy): domain Bacteria; phylum Acidobacteriota; class Terriglobia; order Acidiferrales; family UBA7541; genus Palsa-295. Next base: position 188,729 of record CAWBGC010000016.1, on the reverse strand, counting down.
GTGGCAATTCCTTCAGAATTCCCGGCAATGAATCGAGGGCGAGCATGAGGACTCATAAGAGCATTTCGCGGCGGAGATTTGTGGCGGGTGCGCTGACGTCGGCGGCGGTGGTGTGCATTCCGAGGAGCGTCACGGCGCTGGCGGGGCCGGGATTGAACGGGCTGGCGATGCCACAAGGGCGCCCGCAAGGAATCCGCGAGCGGATTGAGTTCCTCGCGATTCCATTTCCGATGGAGCAGGTGCGGCTGTTGGATGGTCCGTTCCTGGAAGCGATGAAAACCAACCACCAGTATCTGGCCTCCCTGTCCGAGGATCGGCTGGTCCACAACTTCCGGGTGAATGCGGGGCTGCCGAGCACGGCGGAGCCGCTGGGCGGCTGGGAGTCGCCTAACGTGGAATTGCGGGGACATTTTACGGGGCACTATCTTTCCGCGTGCGGATTGCTCTACGCGAGCACGGGAGACCAGACGGTGAAGGCCAGGGGAGATGCGATCGTCGCGGACCTGGCGAAATGCCAGGAGAAGTCCGGGAACGGCTACTTGAGCGCATTTCCGGAGAGTTTCTTCGACCGGCTGCAAGCGGGAAAGGGAGTGTGGGCGCCGTTCTATACGCTGCACAAGATCATGGCGGGATGTCTGGACATGTACACGTATTGCGGGAACGAGCAGGCGCTGAAGGTGGCAGAAGGAATGGCGCGGTGGACGGGACACTGGACGACCGGGATCAGCGACGCGCACATGCAGCGAATCCTGAAGACCGAATTCGGCGGGATGGAGGAGTCGCTGTGGAACCTGGGAGCGATCACGGGTGAGGAGCGGTATTTCGAGACGGCGGGAAGATTCGAAAAGCCGTGGTTCTTCAACCCGCTGTCGCAGCACCGTGATGAACTGAAGGGTTTGCACACGAACACGCACATCCCGCAAGTGATCGGGGCGGCGCGACGGTATGAAATGACGGGCGATCCTTACTACCACGAAGTGGCCAAGTATTTCCTGGACGAAGTGACTCAGGAGCGAGCGTACGCAACCGGGGGCACGAGCAACGGAGAGGGTTGGGACACCGATCCGGGCGACCTATCGAAGGCGCTGAGCTTGTGGTCGGAGGAGTGCTGCTGCGGATACAACATGCTGAAGCTGACGCGGCACGTGTATCAGTGGACGGCCGATCCGCGATATTTCGATTATTACGAGCGGACGCTGTTCAATTCAAGGCTCGGGACGCAACACCCGGAAAACGGGCGGAAGATGTACTACCTGCCGCTGGAGACGGGCTATTTCAAGTACTTCAACTCGGATAACAACTCGTTCTGGTGCTGCACGGGAACGGGGGCGGAGGAGTTTTCGAAATTCGGGGACTCGATCTATTTCCACAACGGGCGCGACGTGTTCGTGAATCTGTTCATTGCTTCGGAAGTGCGCTGGCCGGAGAAGGACTTGACGATCCGGCAGGATACGAAATTCCCGGAGCAGGAAGGGACGCAAATCACGGTAAAAGCGGCGAAGCCCGTGGATGCGAGCATCAACATCCGGATTCCTGCGTGGGCGGACGCGGGGGGATCGGTGGAGCTGAACGGGAAGCCGGTGGCTGTGTGGTCCAATCCTGGGAGCTATTTGGAGATCAAGCGCACTTGGGCGAATGGGGACCGACTGGACGTGAAATTGCCAATGCGGTTGCGGACCGAGGGGCTGCTGGGCGATCCGACGCAACAGGCGGCGATGTATGGGCCGCTGGTGCTGGCGGGAAAATTGGGAAGCGCGGATCTGACCAGTGCCATGGAGTATGACGTGGATCACGGGGAGACGCAGTTGTCTCCGCGAGCCAGGCCGGTGGGAACGGCGGAAATTACGGTGAAGCAGAATGAAGAAGGGAAGCCGGACGAATGGGTGCAGCCGGTGAAGGGGCAGACTTTGACGTTCGAGACGGTGGGGCAGAAGGAGAGCACGACGCTCGTACCGTTCAATCAAGTGTTTGACGAGCGGTACGCGATCTACTGGAAGGTCGGCCGAAGTTAGCAAGGACGGCCTCGCGGCGCTGGAGGAACAATGGGCCTGCGTGGTGTGGCACCGGAAGGGCGGAACGCGTACAAGCCCGAAGATTAAGAAGCGCACAATGTCAGGATCCGCCGCGGCTTGAATGCATAAGAGACACGAATCCGCTCCGTTCGCCGTTGGCAACTGGGAGAAACCGGAAAATCGATTTGCAATTGGCTGGACAGTTGACAAAGTGACCGGGCCTTCGCACAATCACGGAGCCCAATTCCCCCGGAATCACGCCAGGACATGAGGCGAGGAGTATTTGGCGGGGAGAGGGGTTTCGACTGAAGGGCTTCAAGCCTTCACCTCCGATCGTTGCGCGCATGCAATGCCGGAGAGGCTCCTGAAGAGGAAGGCTTCGCAATTCCGCAGGTTTCTTCCGAAAGCGAGACCGAGCGACGGGAGAATTCGGAGAGAGCTTTGAACATTCACGAAGTCGCGAGAAAGGCGAAAGTATCGATCGCCACCGTGTCGCGGACGATCAACGGCGTGCCGACCGTAGCCCCGCACCTTTCCAAGCGCGTCTGGAAAGTGGTCGAGGAGCTGGGGTATTACCCGAACACGCAGGCGCGCGCGCTGGTCTCCGGGCGCAGCCGGATCTTCGGGCTGGTGGTTTCCGAGATAACGAACCCGTTCTTTCCCGAGATTGTGCAGGAGTTCGAAAACACCGCGGTGCAGCACAACTACGAGATTCTGACGACGTCGACGGTGTACGATCCGAAGCGGATGGCGCTGTCGGTGCGGCGGATGATCGAGAGACGCGTGGACGGGGTGGCGGTGGTGACGTTCGGATTGGAAGAAGAGCTGTTCGACGACTTGAAGTCGCGCAACGTCCCGTTGGTGTTCATCGACGTGGGGCCGCCGTTGCCGCGGATCAGCAACATCCGGATCGACTATCTGCACGGGATCCGGCAGGCGGTGCAGCACCTGGCGGCGCTGCGGCACGAGCGGATCGCGTTCATATCGGGGCCGCTGACATTGAAATCCGCCGTGGCGCGGCAGCGCGCCTTCACGCAATCGATGGAGGAAATTGGATTGCCGGTGGATGCGAAGTTGATGATCGAAGGGAACCACACCATGGAAGGCGGCATCGCGGCCATGAAGGAATTGATGGCACTGGCGAAGAGGCCCACGGCGGTGATGTGCTCAAATGACATGACGGCAATCGGCGTGATGAGAGAGAGCTACGATTTGGGGGTCCATATTCCCCGCGATCTTTCCGTAATCGGATTCGACGACATCCGGCTGGCGCAATTCGTGATCCCTCCGCTGACAACCGTCAAGATGTCGCAAACAGAAATTGCGCACCTGGCGTTCCATGCGCTGCTCACAGATGTCCAGCGAAAGACTCCCTCTCCCAACGGAAGCGAGTACATCCTTCGGACGAGCCTGGTGCTGCGCCATTCAACCGCGTTGGCTCCCGGAGCAGTGAATGCCAGGCTCGGGCAGTCCGTCGCACGGAAGAAAGCGGCGAATGAAGATGGCACGCAAACGCCCTAATCCAGCGGGAATACTGATTGACAGGCGGAAGAAGGATTCAGTAGGCTTGGCGTTTTCAGAAAACGTTTGCTGGAACTCCGCACTCGGCGGAAGACGGCAAAGGGTCGGCCCATGCGGCTAATGCGCCTGCGCGAGGCGGTACTGGAAGCGAACCTGGAGCTGGTGCGCCGGGGCCTGGTGCTGTACACATTCGGGAATGCCAGCGGGATCGCGCGGGAAGAAGGGCTGGTGGTGATCAAGCCGAGCGGGGTCCCCTACGAGAAATTGAAGCCGGAGCATATGGTCATCACGGACCTGACGGGGAAGGTTGTGGAAGGCGAGCTTCGACCCTCGTCCGACTTGGCAACGCACGTGATCCTGTACCAGAATTTTTCCACGATCGGCGGAGTTGCGCACACCCATTCCGAATATGCCACCGCGTGGGCCCAAGCGGGCCGGGAGATTCCGAGCCTGGGAACGACGCATGCGGATTATTTTCACGGGCCGGTGCCGGTGACCGAGGAGCTGACGAAGCAGGAAATCGACTCCGATTACGAAGCGAATACGGGGCACGCGATTGTGAGGAGGTTTGCGAAGCTAGACCCGGAGAGCAGTCCGGGCGTGCTGGTGCGAGGACATGGGCCGTTTTGCTGGGGAGCGGATGCTGCTTCGGCAGCGCACCATTCCGTGATCCTGGAAGCGATCGCGAAGATGGCGTATCTGACGGCGGGCTTGACCGAAAATCTGGAGCCACTTCCCACCGCGCTTCATGATAAACACTTTCTGAGAAAGCACGGCAACACCGCTTATTATGGACAGGTGGCGGGGAAGAAGTGAATCCGGCGTACGCTGGGTGAAGAGCGAAGAGTTTTGGAAGCTTAGCCACAGGATCTATCCACGGGGCGCGGAATGTCACAGATGAAAAAAATGACGATGGGATTGATCGTAGGGAACCGTGGATTCTTCCCCGGCCATCTGGCGGAGACCGGCCGGAAGGAGATGATCCAGGTGCTGCAACAGGCGGGCATGGACGTTGTGGCGCTGGAGGTGGGGCAAAGCGCGTATGGAGCGGTGGAAACCTACGAAGAAGCGAAGCGGTGCGCTGAACTCTTTCGGGCAAATGGAGGCCGGATCGACGGGGTGATCGTCACGCTGCCGAATTTCGGGGACGAGCGCGCGATTGCGGACACGATGCGATTGTCCGGGCTGCGGGTTCCGGTGCTGGTACAAGCGACCCCGGACGCGCCGGCGAAGATGACCATCGCTCACCGGCGCGACAGCTTTTGCGGCAAGATGAGCGCGTGCAACAACCTGAGGCAGTACGGAATCCCGTACTCGCTGACGACGTCGCACACCGTCACACCCGACTCGGATGAATTCAAGAAGGACCTGGAGTGGTTTGCGGGAATCTGCCGCGTTGTGAAGGGTTTGCGGAATCTGAGGATCGGGAGCATCGGGGCGCGCCCGACAGCGTTCAACACGGTGCGCTACAGCGAGAGGATCCTGGAGTCGCAGGGCATTTCCGTGGAGACGCTGGATCTTTCCGAAGTGCTGGGGCGGATCGAGCGGATGAAGGATACGGACGACGCGGCGCAGGCAAAACTGAAGGCGATCGAAAAATACGTCACGACCAACGACGTGCCAAAGGCTTCGTTGATCAAGATGGCGAAGCTCGGCGCGGTGATCGACCACTGGATGAAGCAGACCGCCGTGACGATCAGCGCCGTGCAGTGCTGGACTTCGATCGAGGAGAACCTGGGCGTGGTGCCGTGCACGGTGATGAGCATGATGAGCGACGACCTGATGTCGAGCGCTTGCGAAGTGGATATATGCGGCGTGCTGAGCATGCACATGCTGCGGCTGGCCTCCCAAACGCCGAGCGCGCTGCTGGATTGGAACAACAACTACGGAGAGAACCCGAATAAAGCAGTCTGCTTCCATTGCAGCAACCTTCCGAAGCATTTCTTCAAGAGCACGAAAATGGACTACCAAGCGATCATCGCCGGAACCGTGGGAATGCAAAACACGTTCGGGACGATCGTGGGGCAGGTGAAGTCCGGGCCGATGTCGTTTGCGCGCTTTTCGACCGACGACACGGCGGGCGTCGTGCGGGGTTACGTCGGCAGCGGACGGTTTACGGATGATCCGCTGGAGACGTTTGGAGGCGCGGGAGTGGTGGAAATTCCCGCGATGCAAAAGCTCTTGCACTACATCTGCGAGAACGGTTTCGAACACCACGTGGCAGCAAACTTTTCCTCTGTCGCGCCCGCGGTGCACGAGGCTGCCGTCCGGTACCTCGGCTGGAAAACCTACCGGCACGAAAATTAAGAGCCAGGAGCGCCGTTACCTATGGCCATCGTAGCGGGCGTGGATTTCGGAACCCTGAGCGTCCGCGTGTCGATCGTGGACAGCCAAAAAGGGATCCTGGATTCCGCTGTCGCCGAATATCCCCTGCACAGAAAACGCGAGGATCCGGAATTCGCGACGCAGTCGCATGAGGATCACATGCGAGGGCTTGCGGCGGCGACGCGCCAAGCCTTAAAGCAAGCGGGCGTGGCCGGCGACAAAGTGGAAGCGATCGCACTGGACACAACGGGTTCGTCGGTGGTGCCCGTGGATTCGAAGATGGCGCCGATTGACGACTATTACCTATGGTGCGATCACCGGGCCAAGTCGGAAGCGGCCGAAATCACGGAGATGGCCCATCGGGAGAAACTCGAAGCCATCAAGTGGTGCGGCGGCGTCTATTCGTCGGAATGGGGATTCGCGAAGCTGCTGCATTGGCTGCGGCACAATCCGGCAAAGCGCGCCCAATTCGGAAGCGCATTCGAACACTGTGACATGGTGGCGGCAACGCTTTGCGGCGTCACTGAGCCAGCGAAGGCCAAGCGCAGCGTCTGCGCGATGGGGCACAAGTGGATGTGGCACCCGGACCTGGGAGGGCTGCCACCTGAAGAATTCCTGACGAAAGTGGACCCGTTGCTGGCGGGCGTGCGGCAGAAGCTGCAAGGTACGTATGAGACCTCGGACAAGATTGCCGGAACGCTTGCGCCCTATTGGGCGGAGAAGCTGGGATTGCGCGCCGGGATTCCGATACCCGTGGGCGCGTTTGACGCGCATTGGGATGCGATCGGCGCGGGCCTTCAGCTCAACGACATCGTCAATGTGGTGGGAACGTCCACTTGCATCATCGGAATCTGCAGCCAATCGCAATTGGTACCGGGCGTCTGCGGGGTGGTGAAAGGGAGCGTGCACCCAAATTATACCGGCATCGAAGCGGGGCTTTCCGCCACGGGGGACATTTTCGACGCGATCGCGCGGCGCGCGAAAACGAGCATAGCCGAATTGAGCGCGGGCCTGGAGAAGTACCGGCCGGGACAGACGGGATTGTTGCGGATGTCGTGGGACAACGGCGACCGGACTGTGCTGGTGAATCCGAACCTCCGAGGCGTGACACTGGGCTGGAACCTCCAGCACACCGCGCAGGACGAGTTGTTCGCGGCGATCGAGGGCACCGCGTTTCACACGCGCGTGATTCTGGACCGGATGGCCGAATACGGCGCTTGCATGGAGCGGGTGATCAACGCCGGAGGCATTCCCACGAGCAACAAGGTGCTCAATCAGGTTTATGCCAGTGTGCTAGGACGGCCGGTGTTGGTGCCGAGCCGTAAGGTTACGAGCCTCGGGTCCGCGATCTTCGCATTCCACGCGGCAGGAACTTTCAAGACATACGAAGAGGCGCAAAGCAAGATTTGTCCACCTCACATCGTTTATCAACCTCAGCCGGAAGCCAAGAAGGTCTACGACGAATTGTACGGGCTCTATAAGAGGCTCTACTTCGATTTGGGCCAAGCGAAGGGCACAAGCTTCGGCGATGTATTGCCCGCCCTGATTCGAATTTCTTCCGAGCAGGCTCAGAAAAGCACTTCAGGATCGTAAGAATCACAGTCCAAAACTTTGCAGTCCGACCATAGGGCCGCAGCATCCAAGGGTAAGACCAATTTAGGGAGAGTTGGTGTGCAAGAATCTTGGACGGCAACCAAGAAGGGAAGCGCGGCATGATTCGGATCGCTTGCAGCGCGATCTTGTTCGATTTGGACGGCGTACTGGTGGACTCGACGCCGGCCGTAGAACGTGTGTGGAGGCAGTGGGCGATCGAGCATGGATTCGAGCCGGAAGAGGCGGTTCGCCGGGCGCACGGGCGACCCAGTCTGACGACGGTGCGCGAGTATCTACCGAATGGGGATCATGAGGCCGAGAATCGCGTCATCGAGCAGCGGGAAATTGAGGACCTGGAAGGCGTGGTGCCCTTGAAGGGCGCTGCCGAATTGCTTGCGGAGCTTCCGGCGGAGCGATGGGCGATCGTTACCTCCTGCACGCGGCCGCTGGCCGAGGTGCGGGTTCGGGCGGCTGGATTGCCGCGGCCGAAGATTTTTGTCAGTTCCAACGATATCAAGAACGGCAAGCCCGCGCCGGACCCCTATCGCAAAGCTGCAGAGATGCTGGAGTTTCAGGCGGCGGATTGTGTGGTGGTGGAAGATGCGCCGGCCGGAGTGCAGTCCGGCAAAGCCGCCGGAGCCCGGGTCATCGCCTTCCGAACAACGGCGGGCGATGATGAACTCCTCCGAGCGGGAGCGGACTGGATCGTGGATGATTGCGCGGACATCAAACTGAACACACCCAAGATCCGGAATGGCAAACTGACCTTGTCGCTTCCGTCGAGGACCTAGGCGAATTCAGGAATCGCGCGGCGAGGTTCCGCGCCGTGCTAATGCTAAGCCTCGAGCGTCAGCACACTCAGAGAATGAGCTGTGAACGTCTGGCGGAACGCGGCTCCCGCTCCCGTAACGCTCCTTTTCTTCACGGTCACGTTGTTCGGCTCAGCAAAGCTGTTGGTGGAATCCAGGCTCGGGCCGTTCACCTCGTAGAGATCCCCTGCACTTTGCGGCTTGAATCCTTCGATTAAAATATCCACTGCGAGATCAGAGGTCGGATGACGGTTGACGACCGCGAGGGTCAATTTTTGATTCTTCGCGTCGGTGGTGGCGGAGACGTCGAGGTAAGGCGTATCGGGATATTCGGGGAAGGAGTCGGAGCGGACGAGCGCATCGAGCGCCACGCTGCCGCAATGTTCCGCGTAGAGCTTCAGGGGATGATACGTGGTCTGCAAGACGATCCCGCTGGAGTTGGCCATGATGGGCGCAATCACGTTCACCAGTTGAGCTAGATCGGCCAACTTTACCGTGCGGCAGGCTCGATGAAAGATGTTGAGTGCGCAACCCACCCAGAGGGCATCGCGCAGGTTGTAGACCTCTTCCAGCTTGTGATCGTCGTTGCGCTTGAACCCCGAGCGGAACCAGATGTTCCATTCGTCGGCAGCAATCTTGACGCGGTCTTTTTTGTCCGTGTGGGCCATAACGGTGGTGATAACGGCGTCGAGGACCTGAATCTGGCGTTCGAGGCCGGTGTCGTCGTGAGCTTCCTTGGCGTTGTCCAAGCTGCCGCCATAGTGATGCAGCGAGATGTAGTCCACCACTTCGACGAGGTTTTGCAGGGCCTCACGGTTCCATTCCACTGTGTCGCCGCCGCACGCCACCAGTTTGATATCTGGATCGATCCAGCGCATCATCTTGGCGAATTCCAAAGCGAGGGGACCGTATTCGGCAGCGCTCTTGTGGCCCGCTTGCCAGGTTCCGTAGATTTCGTTTCCGAGGCCCCAATACTTGACGTTGTAGGGTTCGGGGTGGCCGTTTTTCTTGCGAAGGTTGGCCCAGTAGGTGTTGGAAGTCTCGTTGCAATACTCGACCCAATCGGCGGCATCCTGCATCGTGCCGGTCCCCATGTTTACGGTGATGTAAGGCTCGGCCCCGATCTTGCGGCAATATTGGATGAATTCGTCGGTGCCGAAGCGATTGGATTCCTCAGCTTGCCAGGCGGTGTCCCAACGGCGCGGGCGGGAGTCTTTCGGGCCGATGCCGTCTTTCCAACTATAACCGGAGGCAAAATTGCCGCCCGGCCAACGCAGGATGGGAAGATGCAGGCCGCGAACGGCTTCGAGGACGTCCTTGCGAAAGCCATCGCTATCGGAAAGCGGAGAGCCCTCGTCGTAAATTCCGCCGTAGATGCAGCGGCCAAGGTGCTCGATGAAATTGCCGTAGATGTTGCGGTCGATCTCACCGATCTGACGGTCGAAGTCGATCTTGATGCGGGGACCCGATGCGGGGGAAGACGCGGCGGTTTGCTTCCCGAAGCTGAGGGCCGGAGTGGCCAGGGGGGCAACAGACGCTCCCAGCGCCGCAGCCACTCCGTTTCGTAGAAAGTCGCGCCGGGCAAGTCGTCTGACGGTCATGGAAGTTCCTCCGCAATTCGCAGCAAGATAATAGGACTCAGAGTTTGTAGGATGAAAACGTTTACTCGTCAACAGGATATTGAGGCCACGCGGGTGGTCAGAGGTCCGGCTTGAACAAGGATGTTTCCGAATAGCGCTCACCGGCGAAGGAGTCTGGCGGCAGTGCCTCGTCGAGTTGGCGCAATTCGGCCGGCGTAAGCTCCACATCGAGCGCCGCGAGGTTCTCCTCCAGGTGCGCGATGCGCGTGGTGCCGGGAATGGCTGTGATGTGCTCGCCGCGAGCCAACACCCATGCGAGCGCTAGCTGAGCGGGAGAACAGCGCTTCTGCCGCGAGAGGTCTTCGATTGCGGCGAATCGCTGAAGGTTGCGAACGAGGTTTTCGGGTTGAAAGCGTGGAAGAGATTTGCGGAAGTCTTTCGCGTCAATCGATTCGCGGCGGAATCTGCCGGTGAAGAATCCTCTCCCCAATGGACAAAAGGCGACGAAACCGATTCCCAGTTCACGGCACAGAGGGATTACTTCGCGTTCCGGGCCGCGCGTCCAAAGCGAGTATTCCGATTGCAAAGCCGAGATGCGATGAACGGCGTTCGCGCGGCGCAGAATCTCCGGTCCGGCTTCTGAGAGTCCCAGGTTGCGGACTTTGCCCTGCACTACGAGTTCGGCCATCGCGCCGACGGTATCTTCGATCGGCACGGCCGGATCAACGCGATGCAGATAATAGATATCTATGAAATCAGTTCGCAGGCGGCGCAGACTTGCTTCGCAGGCGCGGCAGACATGGGCGGGGTTTCCATCGCGCCCCGTAACAGCGCCCAGGGCATCGAAAACAAACCCAAACTTCGTGGCGAGCACAGCCTGATGGCGTCTGCCGGTGAGCGCCTTGCCGAGGAGAGTTTCGTTGTGACCGGCCCCGTATTCGTCTGCGGTATCGAGAAAGTTGCATCCGAGATCGAGAGCGTGGTGGATCGTGGCGATTGATTCGCTTTCGCTCGCAGAGCCGTAGCCGTGAGACATCCCATAGCAGCCCAGCCCGAGCGCGCTGACCTCGGGCCCGTTTGTCCCCAATTTCCTCTTCATCATTTTTCAGACGGCTCTCGCTGTTCGAATGGAGGCAATCGTGGCAACTTGCTCGGCGGACTCACGGCGCCACGGGGCCGGGAGTCAAGTGTTCCTCCAGATATCTGGTAAGCAGCGAATACAAGTGGTAGTGAGTGCCGGGCCCTTCCGATAGGGAATGCGTCCGGCCGGGATACTCCATTAAGTCGAACGGTTTCCCCAACTCGACCAGGCGATTGATGAGCAATTCGGTGCCTTGATAGTGGACGTTGTCGTCGCCTTCGCTGTGGACGATCAGCAGATGGCCGCGGAGGCCTTCGGCAAAGTTGATGACGGAGCTGGCCTTGTAGCCATCGGGGTTGTCCTTCGGCAATCCCATAAACCGCTCCTGATAAATCGAGTCGTACAGGCGCTGATCGGCGACCGGGGCCACGCTCATTCCGACCTTATAAAGCTCAGGTGAGCGGAACATGAGATTCAACGTGTTGGTCCCGCCTCCGCTCCAGCCCCAAACGGCGACTCGCGAAGAATCAATGAACGAATCGGTGCGTTCGAGCGCCTGGAGAGCGGCTGCTTGCTCCTTGGATGAGAGCACTCCCACGCTGCCGTAAACAATCTTGCGCCAGGCGCGGCCCTTGGGCGCGGGGGTGCCGCGGTTATCGATACTCACAACCACATAGCCTTCTTGCGCCAGAATGCGATGGAACAGCCAGGTTTCGGAGCCCCAACGATCCTCCACCGTCTGACCGGCGGGCTCACCGTAGATGTAGACGAGTACGGGATATTTCTTCGTGGGATCGAAATCTTTGGGTTTGATCATCCAGGCGTCGAGGATCACGCCGCCGCCGACATCCACAGGGAAAAACTCCACCGGGTGCTGGGTCAGTTCCTTGGCCTTTGCGCGCAGGGCGGCGTTGTCTTCCAGAATGCGCGCCACTTGATGGTCCGGGAGACGCACCAATTCGGTGACCGGAGGAGTGTCAAAAGTGGAGTAGTTGTGGAGCGCCCATTGAAAATCCGGAGAGATATCGTAGGAATGCCATCCGGACTCGTTCGCGGGGGTCAGGCGCACGGGCGTGCCGGAGCCGTCGAGCCGCGTGCGATAGAGGAAACGCTGGGCGGCATTCTCCGGGGAGGCGATGTAGTAAAGCCATTCCTCCTGCGAATCAACGCCGAGCACTTCCGTTGCGTCGAATGCGCCGGAAGTCACAAGCCGGACTTGCTTCCCATCGCGCGAAATCGTATAGACATGCCGCCAACCGTCCCGCTCGCTGACCCAGACAAAATCCTTGCCGTCGTGAAGCCACTGGAGATCGTTGACGACGTCTACCCACGCGTCATCGTGGTCACTATGAACCAAAGTGACCGCGCCGGAGGCGGCATCGGCCAGCAATACGTCGTTTGTGTCCTGCCGGCGGTTTATGTGTTGCAGGACCAGAGAATCCGAGTTATCGGCCCATTCCATGCGAGCGATGTAGTTGTTCGCCGGATCTCCGGGGACCTGCATCCAACGGGTTTCACCGCCCGCGGCCGGAACCACGCCCACGCGGGCAGCAGAATTCGGTGTTCCGGGCTCGGGGTAGGGAATTTCCTTCACCACGGGATACACGCCGTATTCCGGATAGGGAATGTGCGTCACCACCTGATAGGGAGCGCCGACGTCGTAGATCAGCGCGAAATCCCGCACGCCCGCGGTGTTGAATTGCCAATAGGCGATGTGTTTCCCGTCCGGACTCCAGCGATAGCCATCCCGGATGTCGAGCTCCTCTTCGTACACCCAATCCGAAGTTCCATTGATCACCGTCGCGGAACCGTCGTGGGTCAGTTGGGTGACCGCTCCGGTCTGCGCATCCTCTACGTACAGATTGTTTGCGTGGACGTATGCGATGCGCGAACCATCGGGCGAAAACTTCGCAAACATGAGTGTCGAGGGTGGGACGTCGCTTCCCAACTTTCGCAGGGTCTTCGCGCTGCGATCGTAGAGCCAGTAATCGCCGCGCGTGTTCGCGCGCCAAACGCGGCGCGAATTCGTGTAGATGAGTACGCGGGTCATATCGGCGGACCAATCGTAGTTTTGGATTTCAAGCGGTTCTTTCGCGTCCGGCGGAATCAGCTCGGACGCGGCGATCAAGATTTCGCGCTTTCCCGTTGCCGTGTCGTAGCGCACCACGTCTCTTGCACCCTTCAACGCAGCGGAGGGCTCCAGAGTGGTGTAGGCCTTTCCGCCTTCGAGCCAGCGCGCCGGTCCAAAGAACTTGCCCGAGAATTCCCGGTTCGCAAACGCACGGCGCAGAAGATCGGCAGCCTGGGGGGATTGGGCGGTTGCGGGCAATGCGCCGAGCAACAAAAATGAAAGACAGAAGAGAGATGCTCCCAGCCGCAGCCGGTAATGAGAGGTTCTTTGAAGATACGCGATTTCGGTTTTCATCATTTTATTTCCCCATGTGACGTTCGGGCAGTAGAAAGAGCCCGCGGCAGTGTAATGGCCAAGAAAATTCAGATCGCTCGGGCAGTTGAAAAAATCAAGGGCAAGAGCGACGGTGATTGTATATTATATCCGCCACCGTGAGCACCCATTCTACATCCGACCCGGATCCCGCGACTCCAAACCTTGAAGGACACTCTGGCGAGACTTGCCAGCCGAGGCGAATCTCTCGGCGACAGTTTGCCCAGAAGGCAGCCGCGGCAGCGGCCGCGTCACTCGCTCCAGCGACCATATTTACGATGCCTGCTCGCTCTGCGCCGCTAGCACGGCCGCCGGCAGCAGAGCAAGCCGCGAAGTCAGGCCTGACTCCGGAGCAAACGCAAGAGGTGGAAGCACGGCTGGCGAACGTCGTTCGCAAGTATGGCGACCGGCTCTCGGAAGATCAGCGGCAGCATTTGCGCCGGATCCTCACGTACAACGAGAAGCTCCTTACTGCGATTCGCTCCTTTCCGCTGAAGAACAGCGACGCGCCCGCCAGCGTCTTGAAGCTCGCCACCGGGAAACAATCTCGCCGCGCCGATTCTGGAGGGATGAGTTCAGCGAAGTCTGGGAGAGGTAACGTCAGACCGGAAGTGGATGCGAGCTAACCCATGCTGAGCGAAGACATCCTCTACCTTCCCATTCGCGAGCTTGGCGAAAGGGTTCGAACGCACAAGCTCTCTCCCGTGGAGCTAGCCGAAAGCTATCTCGATCGGAGCGCCACTCTCGGCCCTAAACTGAACGCATACGCCACACTGACGCGCGAACTGGCGCTCAAACAAGCGCAGGCCGCTGAAAAGGAGATTGCGGCTGGCCATTATCGCGGCCCCTTGCACGGGATTCCTTATGCGGCAAAAGATCTGGTGGCCGTCAAAGGATATCCGACCACCTGGGGCGCACGGCCGTTTGCCAAGCAGACTTTCGACTACAACGCGACGGTGATCGAACGCCTGAACAACGCAGGATCGGTTTTGGTGGGCAAAGCGGCGATGATCGAACTTGCAGGAGGCCTGGGGTATTCCGCAGGCGACGCGTCGCTCACCGGCCCCTCCAGGAATCCCTGGAACATGGATCGTTGGACGTGCGGATCTTCCAGCGGTTCCGGAGCGGTTGTCTCCGCAGCGCTGGCACCGTGGGCAATCGGTTCCGACACTCGCGGCTCAACCATCTGTCCGGGAGCTTGGTGCGGCATCGCGGGGATGCGGCCCAGCTTCGGACGCGTGAGCCGCTACGGCGCGATGGCCATCGCCTGGACGATGGACAAACTGTGCCCCATGGGACGCACGGCGGACGATATCGGATTGATTCTCTCCGTGATCGCCGGCCATGATCCGCAGGATTATGACTCGCTTCCTGCGGAGCTTGCGGATTTTCACTGGGCAGACACGGCCCGGGAATCCTCAAAGCCACTGCGCATCGGGCGTTTGACGAATGTGTGGAACGAAATGGAGCCGGGATTGGAGCAGGCCGTCTCCGACGCTCTGAAGGTGATGGAGCGCAGCGGCGCGAAGGTGACAGACGTGGCGTTGCCGGACGGCCCTTACGAGGAAGTCGCCGAGCTCACGATCTTGATCGAAGCGGCCTCGTCGTTTCAGGATCTGATTGAATCCGGCCGTTGCGCGGAGCTGATCGACTCGGTCGGACAAATCAATGGCTATGCCAGCCGCGAATTTTCCGCTGCGGATTACCTTCAAGCGCAGCGGGTGCGCACGTTTCTGCAAGAGCAGGTAGACCATGTTTTCGACGACTACGACGTCCTCGCGACCGCCGGCGAATCAGACACAGCTTCTCCCTTGAGCGCGCCTCCGGAGGAGGATTCTGAAGGCCCCTTTGAAAGGCGAGCGCCGGATGGCGTATCGAGCTTGTGCGGATTGCCTGCCATCACCGTTCCCTGCGGGTTCAGCAAGGCCAAGCTCCCCCTCGGTATACAATTCATGGGCCGAGCGCTCGACGATCATGCCGTAATCGATGCGGCGCGGACCTTCCAAAGCCAGACGGAATGGCACAGGCAACGCCCGCCCATCCGCTAGAGTTTTTTCAGAGGTGAACGAAGTTGAGAGAGTGGATCTAGATGCCTGGAGCCCCTGCGGTTTCCATCGAAGAAATCGGGAACGAATTCTGGGCCTGGCGGGTCCGCACCCAGCCGTTTTTGAAGGACGACATCCCCCGAATCGACCGTCCCGAATGCGAGCGCGATTGGTCAGCCTCCTCGATCCGCGGCATGCGGGCAACTCTCGCCGATTTTGAAGCGCGCTGGAAGGCCATCGATGCCGCGAAGTGGTCCATCGCTCAGCAGGTTGATTATCGGTTGATTGGTTCCGCGCTGGCGCGCGTGCGATGGGAATTGGACGTGAACCGCCGGTGGGAGCGCGACCCGACGTTCTATCTGGATCAGACGCTCACGGCCTTGCTCGAAGCGCTTGTCCAGCCGCCTCCCTTTGATGCGGACCGCAGCCGCGAAATTCTTGGGCGGATGCAGGAGATTCCCAAGATTCTCAAGGATGGGCTGGCAAATCTTCGGCCGGTACGCCCCTTCGCGCAATTGGCGATCGATACGCTCGGGGAAATCCGGGCGCAGCTATCACAAGTGGGGCGCGCAGCAGCTCCGCTGCTTCGAGAGGATCGGTCAGGTTCAGGCGAAATTGCCGCGGCATTTCATGCGGCTACGGAAAAGGCCATCGCCGCCCTGGAAACCTATCGCGCGAGTCTCGAGGAACGGCTTTCCAAGTTTCCGCAAGAGTCAGCCGTCGGGCGCGCCGCCTATCAATTCTTTCTGAACCAAGTTGCGCTGCTTCCCTACAGTCCCGAAGAGCTTCTTGCGATGAGCCGCCAGGAGTGGGAGCGCGCTGTCGCGTTCGAGGCCTGCGAAGCGCAACGCAATCGAGGCTTGCCGGAACTGCAGCATGCCGCAAGTATTGAGGACCAGATTCGCAACAGTGTGCGTGACGAGCTCGCCATCCGCGATTTTCTCGAATCCAAAGGAATACTCACCGTGCCTTCCTGGATGGGGCACTATACGATCCAACTCGTTCCCCCTTATCTGAGCGTTCTGCCGAGCTATGGAGAATTAGACTGGTTCGGCGGGCTTTCCCATTTGGGAGAAAACGCCGTTCGATATGTGGACCCGCCATCGCCGAATCTTGGTTACTTCTGGCTGGCCACGGCCAAGGATCCGCGCCCCGACATGGTCCACGAAGGAGTGCCCGGGCATTTTCTGCAGATGTGCTTATCCTGGAAGCACGAAGATCCGATTCGCCGTTGTTTCTACGATTCGGGGCCCATCGAGGGGATCGGATTCTACGCCGAGGAGTTGATGCTCCAATTCGGGCTCTTCGACAACAGTCCGCGGTCACGCGAGATCATCTACAACTTCATGCGGCTGCGAGCGCTTCGCGTGGAAGTGGACGTGAGACTGGCGCTGGGTACTTTCACAATCGCCGAGGCTGCCGACTACCTGGCCCGGTACGTTCCGATGGATCGAGCCACTGCGGAGCATGAAGCCGCGTCATTCGCCACGGGGCCGGGGCAGGCCATTACCTACCAGATTGGAAAAATTCAGGTCCTGCGGTTTCTGGCCGACGCGAAATTGACGCAAGGGCCGTCGTTCAACCTCCGGGCCTTCCACGATTATCTTTGGAAGAACGGCAATGTGCCCATCGCGCTCTTGCGCTGGGAGCACCTGGGACTGGACGACGATATTCGCGTGGTCGATCAGGCAACGCACGTTTCGTCTACCAAGTCGAAGGGCAACGACTGACTCTGTTCCTTCGGCTTCGTTAGGCCGGCTGACCTTCGCAAAACAGCGGGGTCACTCAAATCCCGCCATTTTCCATCTGTTCAGTGTGTCCAGCACCAGCGCTTTCACTCGGGCTACGACCTTGTTGTAATACTCTTCCGCCTTGGCTTGGCTGCGGTCTTTCGGCAGGCCTTGCCCTTCCGTGTATTCGAGAATCGTCGCAGGAAACGGCGTGGCCGACCAAGCGTCGGGCGGCGTCGGCAGCCCCGATGCCATGTCCTTGCCGGTGAAGAGTTCCCAATGGACCAATTTCGGATTGACGGCCTGCACCATGGCTGTTTCATCGTTCGTAGCGTGCCCGCCATTTTCGCCGAAGACCTCGTGGGTGATATCGTTCGCCAGAATCCACCAATTGATCACGAGCGTGTTCACCTTGTATTGGCGAGCGATATCGTCGGCCAAGTCTTGCAGGATTCCGACCTGCGGACCGTGGCCGTTGAGGATGATGATGTTGCGGAACCCATTACCCACAAGCCCCAGCAGCACGGCGCGCACATACTCACGGAACGGCTCCGGAGGAATATGCAGGCTGCCGGGGTAAGGCGACAGGATGCCTGTCACGCCGTAGGGAATGTGCGGGGCTATGAGGGCATTCACGTCTGGTGCGATGGCTTGCGCGATGGCGGCGGGTACCGTGTTGTCCGCGCCGCTGTTGATAAAGCCATGCGCCTCGAGCGTCCCAACCGTGAGAATGACGGTGTTAATTTTCGCCGGCACGAACTGCTTGAATTCCTTCCAGTTCAGATCATCCATCGATCGCGACGAAATTTGCTGCGCACCGGCAGCGGCGGGTAGCAGCAACAAGAAAAACACAGCAACACGCCTGGATAGCCATCGCATAAGGGTCTCCTTCTAGAGATTCCACGAGAATTGGTTGATTGGGTGAGTCAGCGCCCATGGCGCGGAATCGTGAGACTTTCATTCCCAAAAGTCCACATATATTGTATACATTCCCCGTTGCTTTCATTTGTGGGAGGGCTAGTTGTCGCATTTCTTTAGAGGCGCACTTATCGTTTTAACCGCAGTTTGCATGCACTCCCAGGCCGTCAGCGGACAGACTTACTCCAACGATCAATTCCAAATCGAATATTCGCCTGCAGGCCTCGCCAGCTTGAAACACGTGCACGACAAGTACGACACCGACTACATCGCTGCAGGCCGCGCGTTGGGCGATCTCGTGATCCGCTATCGAGCTGCCGGCGAAAAGGATTGGAAGCAGGCGTCCGCGGCCGCGATGGAAGGCGCTGTCGCTGCCGGGCAAGCTTCGGCCACCTTCACGGTGGGTGTGCCAGTCCCGACGATCGCAACCACGAGCGCGCCTTCGGCTTCCATCCGGTCATTTGAAGTCTTTGCGTTGCGCGATCAAATCGAGCCGAAGAATTCGCTTGAAGCCGGTGTGCCGCGATTCGTCTGGCGCGAAAAGAAGGGGACGCTTGAATGGGTTCAGTACACGTTTGCGGAACCGCACGAGGTTTCTTCGGTACAGGTCTATTGGGCGCTCGAAGACGATCCTGACAATCCCTGCAAGCTTCCCAAGAGCTGGCGCGTGCTCTATCGCGAGGGCGATGCTTGGAAAGAAGTGGGCGCGCCCAGCGGGTATTCCGTCGCCGCGGACAGATACAACGATGTGAATTTCACGCCTGTCACCACTTCGGCGCTGCGTCTCGAGGCCCAGCTAGACGACAAGGCCACCGCCGGCATCTTGCAATGGCGCGTCAACAACGAAACCCGAAAGGTTACGCCGACGCAGGACCTGCAAATCCGGGAAAATTTCCAATTGCAGGGCGATGCGCTGGTTTGGGCGATCGCGCTTCGCAATAACACGGATCACCCGATTGAAGTTGGCGATCTAGGCCTGCCGCTGAAATTCAACACGCAGTATGTGTGGGACAAGACCGAGACCTACACGAAGCGCGTGATTCCGCATAGCTTCATTGGCGGAAATGGGTCGTTCATTTTCTGGATGCGCACCAACGCGGAAGGCCCGTATCTGGTGATGGCGCCACAGGCGAATACGTCGCTTGAATACTTCGATGCATCGCGGTTCGACCGAGGCTATACGGCTTACATTCACTCAGCGGCCAGCGGCGAGGAATTGCGCGCCAAGGGCGGAACGTGGCGTCTGCCGAACACGAATCGAACACTCGCGCCCCAAGGGCAATCCGGCGACTCCGCAAATTATGGCTTTCGCTTCCGTTGGGCGGAAGATTACGCCGGCGTGCGCAGCG
This sequence comes from uncultured Acidobacteriota bacterium, assembly GCA_963788255.1. GTDB lineage: Bacteria > Acidobacteriota > Terriglobia > Acidiferrales > UBA7541 > Palsa-295. Next base: position 169,323 of record CAWBGC010000016.1, on the reverse strand, counting down.
TTCTCTATCAGGAAGGCCTTTTCGACGTGAATGTCGTCCCCGGCATGACCATCCCGACGGACCTGACGGCCATGTTCTCTCTGCACACGCGGAATGCGATCGAGTCCGTCGTGCCGGAATTTCCCGACAAGACGAAAGTGGATTATGTCGGAGAACCGGAGAAGGACGTCAGGGTCTACAAAGTCCGCTTCTCGAAACTTGGCGAAAATCTTCTCAAAGTGGATTACGGCAACGGCCGCTATCTTTCGCTCGAATTTTTCGTCACCGAGCCGCTCGAAACGTTGTTCAAGAAGCGCGCGTCGTTCATGGTCGCGCACGAGCAGCATCGCGATCCCGCCAAATGGTTCAACGGGCTTTTCTCGCAGTGGGACATGAAGCATCAGATCCTGCGCAGCCCGGACGACTTGGATGGCCTGCAATCGTATGCCGTGGCGTGCGATGATCCGGCCTTGGGCAAAGCTCCGTATATAGCTACGGTAAACGTTTACTATCCTTCCCAGCCCCAGATCGAGGCCGTCGAATACTACATCAAGAATTACGTCTGGGGCGGCTTGCAACAGACCGACAAGGAGCCTTATCCCTACGCGATCTACGGAATCCCGAACTGGAAGGTAAATCGCGATAGTCCCAAAGACGACCCTTCCGGCAAGAAGCATATCTGGAGAATTTACGATTACCCGCACGTCGTCCTGCTTTACTACAGCATGTTCCGCGTTGCGAAACTTTATCCAGACATGACCAAGTATCTCGATGCCGACGGCTACCTGGAACGTGCCTTCGGCACGGCGAAAGCCTTCTTCACGGTCCCTTTTGAAATCGTCAAATGGTCCGCTTATGAAACCGGAACCTACAACGAGGTCGTAATCCCGAACTTAATTCAGGCGCTCGACGAAAACGGACACAAGGACCAAGCCGCGTGGCTGCGTGCCGCGTGGGAGAAGAAGGTCGAACACTTCATCAACGATCATCCGTATCTTTTCGGCTCGGAATATCCCTTTGATTCCACCGGCTTCGAATCCACGCACGCCTTCGCCAAATACGCGATGAATCACGTTCTGCTGCCCGGGCAAGCTCTTCCCGCGGATGCTCCCGCGGACGACTTCCGCCGCGCGGTGAAATATGAGGACGCTTTGTCGTTCCTGAACGAGCAGATGAAATTGAATATCGCGTGCCGCGGCTGGCTGGAAACCGCTTACTTCGATCTGGGCAGCGATTACCGCGCCTCCGGCAATTCCAGTTATACGCTCAGCTACATGGCGCAGATGGGAGGCTGGGGCGTTTTCGACTACGCGCTCTATTTTGCGCAGGATCCTGTCACTTACATGCGGCTTGGATATGCTTCGTATCTGAGCTCCTGGGCGCTTCTGAATTCCGGCACGCCGGAATCCGACTACGGCTATTGGTATCCCGGCAAGGATAACGACGGCGGCGCGAGCGGCGGCTTCGAGCCGCGTCCCTGGGGACGCGCCTGGCTCGGCAATAAGGAAATGGGCCGCGGCGCGTGGTGGTACGACGGCGAAATCGACCTCGGTTTCAGCGGGGCCTTGCGCACCGCGGCCACCGTGGTGGTGGACGATCCCATCTTCGGATTGTTTGCCTACGGCGGCGATCTCCAGAGGAAAAGCACGCTTACGGAAGTCATCCCCATGGATGGATTGCGCTCCCGCTTCCACATTCTCCGCGGCTCCCAGCGCGTGCACATTCTTCTCGAACGCGACGGCTTCGCGAAGAATCAGCCGGTCACTTTCGATGACGCGCTCCGCAAAATATCGTTCACTCTCGAAAACCGCGCCTCTTCGAGCCACCAGACGGCGATTAGCCTCGCCGGCTTGCCCGACGGCACCTATCAGATCACGGCCGGAAATCATTCTGTCCAGAAGGTGGAAAGCAAGAATGGCGCTCAGGAGCAGGTGTTGATTCCCGTCGCTACCAGCGGAGCGCGCGTCACCATCACGCGTATTGGATCTTCTGCCAGTTAGACCGGGAGCGAATGCATGAGTAAACGAATTCATCGCAGGGAAGTGTTGAAGGGCGTGGGCGCTGCTTGTGCCGCGGCTCTCTTGCCGCGTCAAGTGGGAGCTGCGGCGCCGGGACTTCGCATTGCAGGCCAGGACGTCGAGGTTCAAATTGCGACAGTCAGCACGCACACCCTGCGCTTGACAATTCTCCCCGTTCAAGATGGCAAGTTGGGTTCTGTGCCGAAGAACGGCTCGCTGGTTCGCTCTTCTTGGGGTGCTCCCATTGCCAAGTTGCGCGGGGAGGCAGGCAATCAAACCTTCAAATGCGGCAACTTGACTGTGAAGTTCTCAGCAGACCCGCTTGCTTTCACAGTTGGCACGCCGGACAACGAAGCCATTCAGCAACTCACGCTTGACTCCGCCACCGGCGCCGTTTCCTTTCCCACCGGAGACTCGCCGCTCCTCGGCCTCGGCGAGGGAGGCCCTCAATTCGATCGCCGTGGGTCGTCCGACCGCATGCGCAGCGGCCAGGGCGGCTACGAACTCGGCACGCACGGGGGCCGCGTCCCCGTTCCCTGGATCATCGGGACGGCCGGATGGGCCATCTTCTTCCATCAACCATTCGGCACATTTGATTTCACCGGTCCCACAAGCAAGTTCTTGCCCGCGGGGCCCGAATCCGCGCTCCCCCTCGACATTTTCGTTGTTACGGCGCGTGAGCCGGCGACCATCATGGCCGAATATGCCCGCCTGACTGGCTACGCTGAAATGCCGCCACTGTGGAGCTTCGGCTATCAGCAATCGCATCGGACGATCGCCAGCCGTGAGGAAATTCTGTCCGAGGCGAAGACATTCCGCGAGAAGAAGCTTCCCTGCGATGCACTGATTTACCTCGGCACCGGCTTTTGCCCCTCCGGCTGGAATACCGAAAACGGTTCCTTCTCTTGGAATTCCCACGTCTTCGACAATCCAAAGGAAATCATCGATCAATTTCACCAGGATCATTTCCACGTCGTGCCTCATGTGGTGATACTGTCTCGCAGACTCCACGGGACGGTTCACGATCCCTGCGATCCCGCGCGCTTCGACGAAGAGGATGCCTCCTGCTATTGGGATGCGCACCGCAAGGATTTCGCGCTGGGCGTCGACGGCTGGTGGCCCGACGAGGGAGATCCGCTCGACATCGAATCGCGCCTCGTGCGCAATCGCATGTATTGGGAGGGCCCGCAGATCGATCGCCCCAACGAGCGCCCCTACGCCCTGCATCGCAATGGTTACGCGGGCATGCAGCGTTATGCCTCCTTCCTTTGGTCCGGTGATGTTTATTCCAGGTGGGAGACCCTGAAGACCCATATTCCCAACGCGATCAATACATCGCTCACGGGCATTCCTTATTGGGGCACAGACATCGGCGGTTTCGTCCCTACGAAGGAATTCACCGCGGAGCTTTACCTGCGCTGGTTTCAGTTCGGGTCTTTTTGCACTCTGTTCCGTTGCCACGGCCGCGCCTGGAAACTCCGCTTGCCCTGGGGATGGAACACGGGCGAGACCGGTCCCACTGAAATCAGCGGCTACGGAGGATCGGCTCTTCCTGACCCGAGCGAGCTTCACAACGCTCAGGTCGAACCCATTTGCCGCAAGTACCTCGAACTGCGCTATCGCTTGTTGCCTTACCTCTACAGCGCGGTGCGCGAGTGCGCGGCTACGGGCCTACCCATCATGCGCGCTTTGTGGCTGCACTATCCGGACGATCCCGTCGCGGTCGCGCGGGGCGATGAATATCTGTGGGGACGCGACATCTTAGTTGCGCCGGTTGTAGAACAGGGCGCCACATCGCGCCAAGTCTATCTTCCTCGCGGTGCGTGGTACGACTTCTGGACCGGCGAGCGCCTCGAAGGCGGCCGCGAACTCACCCGCGCCGTGGACCTCGAAACCATGCCTCTCTTCGTTCGCGCGGGCTCGATCCTTCCGCTCGGCCCGGTGAAGCAATATGTGGATGAGAAGGTGGATGAGCCGCTCTCTCTCACGATTTATCCCGGCGCGAATGCCTTGTTCCAACTCTATGAAGACGATGGCCGCTCCTTCAACTATCGCAAGGGCGACTGGATGGGCGTGCAAATGTCGTGGAATGAAGCGGGACGCACTCTGAAACTTCAACTCGTGCCCGCATCGCGCATGCTGCCGCCGCTTCGGCGCAAGCTCGAGGTAAAACTCGATCAAACAACCAAGCCGGTCGTTTTCGAGGGCCATCCGGTCGAAGTCAAGTTTTGATTCAACCGGCTCCGCTCGGAGATTTGTACTCACGGCGCTAGTGCAGCGAACTAGGAGGCATCATGGATCGACGACGCTTTCTGCGAGATTTGGCGGTTACCACTGCGGCCATTCCTTACTTCACAGGCGCCGGGAAAGCGGCTACACCCGAAGACGAATTGCGTGAGGCAGGCCACGACGCCCTGGACGACACGACCACGGGGGCGGCACCGGACATCGAAGGCCATACCTTCCTCTGCGAGTTCAAGTCCGGCACGGCTTCCTGGAAGGTTTACGAAGACCTGCGCACGCGCGACGGGTCGCTCACCTTCCTCTCCTCCAGCGGCGCTGCGCGCGTGCTGCCCAAGAGCGCGGAGGCTTCCTTCCCGGAAGAGGCCACCCCCTATCTTGGATTGCAGTTGAAGGATATCGGCATGGCCGACCGCGATCTGCTGGCCGACAAGCTTCTCGAGGGCGGCGGAGATCCCGATCCGGAGATGGTGAAGGCCGCGGCTCCGCCGCTCGGACCACACGGACAGGATCGCGGCGGGTGGCGGCTTCCTTGGGACACCTTCGTCGGGACGAAGGAATGTTTCGACACGATGCCCGTGATGCCCAGCGGCAGCACTCGAACCTATCATCCCGGCCAGTCTTTTCCCGGGCTCAACGGCGCGGCCGTCCGGAAGCGCTTCGACGGGCTGATTGGCGGCTGGATGCCTGCGGTCCGCAAAGTCATCCCCATTTCTGACACGGCTTACGTGGAAGCCGTAGTTTTTGGCGACGTCGATGCCCGCGACAAATTCATCGTGCAGACCTGGCACCGCACCGCGCAAATCGAAAACGGAAAAATCGTCAACGTAGTGTACGGCTACAGCTATCCGGATTTTCCGCCGCGGCGCGTCGAACCGAAAGCGGAAGATTTTTACCGCGCCCTGCTCGTCTTTTCTTCGTATTGGGACAAGCAATTGCACGATTTTGCGCCCACCTCACTTCCGCAAAACGTGTGGGTCGATATGTCCAAGCACGCTTTCGCAAAAGAGCTGATGGTCCGTCCCGGAGGCGTGTATCCCAAATACGGCGCCGTCGACCGCGACTACTACGGCTCGGAATACGACGGTTTCCAGGACATTTTCACGATGTCGCTCTATGCCAATCTCGAATGCGGGCGATTCGAAATGGCCCGCAGCGTGATCGACAACTATCTCACTGAGAACACGGACTCGAAGGGCATGATCAACATGCGCGGCCCGGAGACGGCGCAATTCGGCATGACCCTCTCCCTGCTGGCCCGCTATTTTAATTACACGCGCGAAGCAGCATTGCTCCTGAAGCACCGTGAGAGAATTGAAGCCACAGCGGCTCTTCTCTCCGAACTGCACGAGGAAAGCTTGAAACTGCCCCAGGACGATCCCGGCTACGGCCTGATTCACGGTTGGAGCGAATCCGATTCCTGCTTGAGTCCCAAACCCATGACCTGGTGGCTCCCCTATTTCGCCAACAACGCCTTCGCCGCCCGCGGGCTGAAAGACATCGCCCGCGCCTGGCCCGCCATTCATGCATCGCAGGGTTCATCTACTGCCGGAAAAGCCGCTGCGGATTGGCTCAAGCGCAGCAAGATTCTTCAGGATTCCGTCGTCGCCAGCATGCGGAAAAACGTCCGCCAGGACATGAATCCTCCGTACATCGGCACATTCCCCGGCACTACGCTCACGTTCCGCGAATCACTACAGAAGGAGCGCCCCAGCCCGCAGCAGTGGCCGCATCGCGGTTTCGCCGAGCTGTTGCAAGCCGACATGCTGCCTGCCGATCTCGCCAACTTGGTCATCGATTGCATGCGGGCCTACGGCGGCACCACACTCGGCGTCGTTGCCAATGTCGAGCCTGCCCATCCTCAGGGGCGCGACATTCTCGGCTTCATCTCCTACGGCTACGCACAAATGCTCCTGCGCTTGGACCGCATCGAGGAATATCTTTTGTTTCTCTACTCCCACCGCTACCACGACCACACGCGCGGCAGTTGGACGGCCGGCGAAGTCACGGGCATCGATGGCGACACCGCTATTTTCTGCATACCCGCCCAGCAGACCATTCCGCTGCTGGTTCGCTGGATGCTTGTGCTCGAGGATTCCGATGAAGACAAGTTGTATCTCGCGAAGGGCGTCCCGCGCGATTGGGTCGTATCAGGAAAGAAGATCGGGATCAGCCAGGCGCCCACGCGCTGGGGAAGAGTCAGCTTTCAGATGGTGGCCGATCTTTCGGCGAAAACGATCGCCGGCACCATTGACCTCGCACGCGCTGGATCTCCAAAAGAGATCCAATTGAAGCTGCGCTTGCCGGCCAACGCCAAACTACAATCCGCCACGGTGAATGGCCGCCCGCAAAAAATCGGAGGCTTGCACAACGACGTCGTGATCGTACCGGCAGGAAGCGAAAAGCACTTTGTTGTTGCCGCTCAATTCAGTTAGCCGGGCCTGCCATCGGCGCCCGGGGGACGGATGTCATGGTTGGACAACTCCGGTGATTGCGGAGCTTCCTACAGCGCTCAATCCTTCTATTGTGTAGGTAATGGGGAGGTCATCCGGGGAGGCTGGCAGGCATGAAAAAGCTTAGTTTCCTGGTCGCGCTCATAACCGACGACAACGACTATCAAGTCGAGCAGGCAACCGCAGCAGAAGAATCTGGTCGGCGCCTGGGCGTTAGCGTTCAAGTGATTTACGCCGGCAACGATGCCATCAACCAGAGCCAGCAGCTCCTGAAAGTGATTCAATCTTCGGACACGCCCCACCCCGACGCCATTATTTTCGAGCCGGTGGGCGGGACCGCGCTTCCTCACGTGGCGACTGCCAGCGTGGCCGCCGGAATCGGGTGGGTCGTCCTGAACCGTGAGGCAGATTATCTGTCGGAATTGCGGCGAAGCAGCCGCGTTCCGGCTTTCTCTGTGAGCGCCGATCATCAGGAAATTGGCCGCATCCAGGCGCAGCATCTCGCGGCTCTTCTGCCCGGAGGTGGGACCGCACTCTATGTGCAGGGCCCCTCCACCAGTTCGGTCTCAAGACTCAGGACACTCGGAATGGAGCAATCCAAACCGAACAACGTCAAGCTCATTTCATTGAAGGGTCAGTGGACCGAGGATAGCGCCTACAAGGCCGTTTCATCCTGGATGCACTTATCCACATCCCAAAAACTGCCCGTCGACGCGGTCATCTGCCAGAATGACGACATGGCGATGGGCGCCCGAAAGGCGCTCCGCGAATTGACCAATCAAATCGCGCAGGACAAGTTTTCTACTCTGGCATTCACCGGCTGCGACGGCCTTCCCAACACCGGGCAAAAGTACGTCCGGAGCAACTTGCTCGCAGCCACGGTCGTTATCCCGCCGATCACGGCTCTGGCGATGGAAAAATTGGTGCAGGCATTTCAAACCGGCGCGCACCCGCCGGAGCTTGTATTGACGGCTCCCGTATCCTTTCCGCCCGTGGAAGAGTTGACGGCGAAGCGAGCGGAAGGAAGCCAGTCGCCCGCATCGTGAGTATTCGGCGCATAGGCCTGCCAGACCGATTGCAAGCCTGCTGGCGCGAGTGGCCTACCAATCGTGGCGCCAGTGTGACAGTAAGACCGGAATGGTCTTACCCAACCTCCGCAAACTCTTACACTTGTTCTGTTTGGGCGGTCTGACGTGACACGGGCGGGTCTTGCCAGATCGCGTGGTTCCGCGCGAAACCCTTTCCTTTTCACGTAGATACAAAGCCTCTCCCTTTGCGGCTGGACTTCCTTCTCTGGTGCCCGACGAGCTTGCGATTGGCACGAGCCGTGCTAGAATCCCGGCTGATTGTCTAGTAATTCGATAGAGTTCATATGGGTAATGGACATACTGGACCAAGCATTGTGGCTCCCCGCGAGGATTCGCGAACCAAGGGGACAGATCTCTTCGCCGCCGGCGTTCTTTCCGGCGACGAGCGAGACCTGATGCAGGAGATGTTGCGCGCCCTGCGCACGATCCGCTTTGGGTCGATTTCGCTCACGGTTCACGACGGACGCCTTGTCGAGATTCAAAAGACCGAGAAGATCCGGAGGAAATCCCCCACGTAAAAGATTGGAGTTTCGCCTGTCCCTGCCAAGGGAAGGGAATCGCAAAATCGTGGCCGACTGACCAGTCTCCTGGAAGTTCGCAGCCAAAAAACAACAGGAGATTGGCATGCTTACGAAGAGAGCGGTGACAGCAGCGGCAGTGACATTCGTGATGTTTCTACTTGCTCCGGCCGCACGGCCGGCAGCCGATAACGGCACCGACAAGAAAACGGCGGACACCGCTAAGACGGACACTACGGCCGCGCCGGCTTCCGCAAAGGAAAAGACTGCTACCAAAGACCCGGGCACCGCAGTCGAAACCGAACTTCAGCAATTGAGGGACGCGCTCGCCGCACAGCAAGCGACCCTTCAAGCGCAGCAGGAAAGAATCAGCTACCTCGAATCGCAGATCGACACTGCACCTGCTGGGCCGGCAGCTTCGGTTTCGGCTTCCACCGCCGGACCCGCGATCGGCGGCCCCGTGGCGGCGCCTGCGGCCGGCGGCAGTATCCAACCGGCCGCCCCGCAGACAGGCGGTACGGCCCTGAGTGGCGACCAAGGGAAATCTCCTATTTCCTTCAAGATTGGTTCCGCCGATTTCACGCCCGGTGGCTGGGCAGACATTACCGGGATTTTCCGCAGCACCGATATTGGCAGCGGAACCGGCACGACTTTTCAATCCATACCTTTCAACACGACGCTCCCGCAGGCGGCGCTGTCCGAATTCCGCTTCACCGCCCAGACCTCGCGCCTGACGATGAAAGTGGATGCCCCAGTCAACGACTCGACGCATGTGACTGCTTACATCGAATCCGACTTCAACGGATTCCAGCCACCGAACGCCTACGTCAGCACGAACAGCGGTACGTTTCGCCTGCGCCTCTTCTGGGGCAATGTCCGGCACGATAAGTGGGAGATCTTCGGCGGCCAGTCCTGGTCGCTTCTTACTCCCAACCGCGTGGGTCTCTCCGAATTGCCTGCGGACGTCTTCTCGACGGCTCGTTTGGACACAAACTATGTTGCCGGTTTGACCTACGCACGCCAAGCGGGATTTCGCGTGGTTTATCACCCGACGGACTGGTGGGCCCTGGGTCTTGCTTTGGAAAACGCGCAGCAGTATGTGCCCAGCTCCGTAGTATTTCCCGGCACTTCGGGTTACTTTGCGGGGCAATTTGACAACGGCAGCGGCGCCACAAACGCCGGAAGCGCCACCAGCAATCCTGCCATTCCCAACCTGCACCCCGATATCATCGTGAAGAGCGCGTTTGACTGGAAAGTCGGCGGCCGCGCGTGGCATCTCGAAGAAGCTGGTCTGATTCGCAGCTTCAAGGTATTCAACAATCTGGTTACGCCCAATGCAACGTCCACGACCACGGGCGGCGCGGGGGCGCTGAACGCCAACCTTGAGCTGTTTGACCACTTCCACTTGATTTTCGACTCGTTTTACGGCGACGGCGGCGGCCGCTACATCGGTGGGCTCGGGCCGGACGTGATCGTGAGACCGGATGGAACGATTTCGGGCGTTCACTCGGGATCTGGTATCGGCGGCTTCGAATATCAAGTGACGCCGAGTTTCTTGTTCGACGGGTACTACAGCGGCGCGTACTTCGCACGCGACTTTGGCCTCTTGGCCTCCACCGCTACGCCCACTCCCTCTTGCGACGGCGTTTCCGGCTTCACCTGCGTGGGCTATGGATTCCAGGGCTCGGCGAACACGAACAACCGGTCGATTCAGGAAGTCACTTTCGGTTTCACCAAGACGTTTTGGTCGAACCCGAATTTCGGGAAGCTGCAATTCATCACGCAGTCTTCGTACGCGGTCCGCGCTCCGTGGTACGTTGCCGCGGGGGGGCCGAGAAACGCTCACGCGTTCATCGAGTACGTAGACCTGCGCTACGTCATTCCGTAACCAGGGTCATGGCTGGGTTCGGGACGACGACCGGCGCCGGGTCGTGGGGAGAGTCCTCGGGGCAGTCTGAATTCGACTGCCTCGGGATGCCGACCCTTGACGGGTCGCGAAAGGGTAAAGTACAGAGAGGGGGCTGCGAAGACGGTTTACGGCTAGGGGCAAAACCGTTGGCGCTCTGGCACAAGCGATCCCCAATCCATGAGATCCAAACCAAAACTGAGGAAGCCGGCGGAGATAGACAAGCATGCTGCGAAGTACCGGCTGCTGATTCAGCGCTCGGCCATTCAGGGATGGGGTGTGTTCGCCGGCGAGACGATACCAGCCGGGCGGGAAGTAATCGAATATACGGGCACGCTTTTCAGCCCGCAACAGATGCGCGCTCGGATCGAGGAAGCACTCAAGCGCCGGGGAAGATTGCCGCGCTACGTGATTCGCCTGAATAGGTACTGGCGATTGGATGGCGAGATGGGCGGTAGCGGGGCTGAGCGCATCAACCACAGTTGCGACCCCAATCTGTCCGGGCGGATGAGGGAGAAGCACTTACTGCTTTACAGCAAGCGGCGAATTCGAAGAGGGGAGGAACTTACGCTGGATTACAGGTTCCATCCCAATAGCCCGCGAATGATTTGCCGCTGCGGCTCGGCGAAGTGCCGGGGAACAATCAACCTAAGCGCCGAACAGTGGAAGATAGCGAAGCAGCAGAGTTCGCAGCGGAGGGCAGGCGCTTTCCAGCGGCGCCGCTTGAAGTAGTTCGGCATGGACGCCCGGTAACGGCGGCGAACAGAACAAAGCACAGTTCGTTGAATATTTCAATAAACGTTGAATAAGTCAGCACATACACTCGCATCCGCCCTCCGTCGCCCGGGCCGCGACACCCTCAACCCACAGATAAATAAAGACTTCGAAAATCGTTGCGGGATGTCTGGGTATGGCCCACGATTTGCACTGATATGGACGCAAGGGGGCCGTCGTTGACAGCCCCGCCCGGCGGGTGTAGTTTTGCCCGGCCTTTCGATCTACCGGGCACGAAAAAAACTACCCAACGACAGGAGAACAATATGGCAGCCAAGAAGAAAGCAAAGAAATCGGGAAGTTCCAAGTCGAAGCTGAAAAGAGTCGGGCTCAAGCCGGTCAAGACGCTTTCAGTCGTCGCTGAGAAGTGGATCAATTTCAAGTAGGCGCAACGCAAATACATCGTCACAGGTGATCCTGATGGCTGGGTTGAGTTCGTGCTCGTCGGTTGCGGGCATTGGCTCCGCCCAGCCTCGCCATTGAGCGGTAAAGAGCCTCCAGTTCCCGGCAAAGCGCGGCTGAATCACAGGCGGGTGAGGCGAGAAGGTGCTCGCGCATGCGGGCGCGAAGAACGGCCAGCAGAGCGGGCGTTTCAGGCGAAAGAGCAAGAGCAATGGCGCGCTGGATGTATGCATCGAATGACGCCGTGACCCAATCCCCGAGTCCGGCGGCGAGCAAGATCGAGCGGCTGATGCGTTCAACCCAACGGTCGCCGTGGAACGTCAATACCGGCACCCCCTGCCAGAGTGCCTCCGCCGTGGTTGTGCCCCCGTTGTAAGGAAAAGTGTCGAGAGCGATGTCCACCTGGTTGTAGGTCTTGAGAAACTCGTAGTGCTCCGCCGGCCCTTCAAAGACCAACCGATCCTGCGCGATGCCAAAATGTGCGAAACGCTCGCGCAGCGCGGACTGATTCGAAGGATTGCCCAGGGACGAGTTCTTCAGGAAGAGCCGCACATGGGGAGCGGCGTCCAGAATCTCTGTCCAGGCCAAGATCACGTTGTCGGTGAGCTTGTAATGTGGCGCAAGGCATCCGAAGGTGAGCTGGCCTGTGCGAAGGCAGGGCGGCGGCTCAACCGGGGGAACCGGATACAACGCAGAAAAAGCCAGGTAGGAGCCCGAAACGCGCAGGACGCGTTCGCTGTAGTACCGTTCCTCTTCCGGAGGAATCACCTCGGCATCCCCAATAATGTAATCGAAGGCGCGAATTCCGGTTGTTGCGAACATATTGAACCATGCGGCGACAACCGGCGCAGGCTTCCTCATGAATAGCCCCAATCGCTTCGGGGCGCTGTAGCCGTTCAAGTCCACCAGAACATCGATCCCCGCCGCGGCGACTCGCTCGGCCGCCGTCTGGTTCGAAAGATCGCTGATGACGTGGATGGAGTCGTCCGGATGGCGTTGATAGCCGCTATCGGAGGCCGGAGGATCGCCATCGAGGAAGAGGTGGATCTCAAAGGCCGAGCGGTCGTGGTGGTTGAGGGTTCCCCAGACGGGTTTCATCCAATTGCGGGAATTGAAGAACGCCGAGACGTAACCGATTCGCAGCTTCTTCCCGGGCGGGTGCTTTTGACGAGACGGGGATTTTCGAGGCCGCTCGAACGATTCTTCGACTGCGGCCCATTCACGGCGTGCTTTGAAGATCGGGGCATTACCACGGAGCGGGCTTCCGGGAACGATCACGGCGATTTGCAGCAGGGCCCGCCGACGCGCACCGGCATCCCCATTTTCCGCCACGATGAGGAGATGCTTGATCGCCGGATCGACCTGACCGAGGTAAAAAAGAGACTCCGCGAGGTAATGATGTGCGTCAATATCCCGAGGCTGAAGCGCGAGAGCACGCCGGAAACAGGCAATTGCTGGTGCGTAGGCCTCGCAGGAGAATTCCGCACAACCGCACCCATACCAAGCCTGGAATTCCGTGTCGTCGAGGGCGCAAGCGCGGCGGTAGGCATCCCTGGCCTCCGCGATTCGGCCGCCTAGATAGAGGGCGTCGGCATGACGCGTGACGATGGCGGCGTTACCCGGGTACTGGACAATCGCGGCACTCAGAATCTTGAGGGCTTTTGTATGCGCGCCTCGCAGCAGAAGCTCTGTGCTCCTGTCGAGAACCTCGCGCAGCCTGACGGCGGAAGACTTCCGCGTGCTGCGGCGTCGAGGATGGGTTTTGCGCGGCATTGTAAGCGATTCTCCCGTGGACGCAGTCTGGACCGGCACAACAGATGTACCATGAGTCGGACTTCCGGTGGCAAAGTCTTCCAGCCGGATCGTGCGTCCGCTCGGGCGATTTGCAGCGATGGACGGACGCGACAAAACAAAATCAGGCGTGCACAGACGGTCCACGCATGCGAATATAACTGCCTCATGGGGCCTTGGCCGGCGAACGATTCATATTGCATGCAGGTAAAGGCGCGCGAAGATAAACGCAAGAAGGAGATAGGAAGAGATGGCCGCGAGTAAGAGGATCGGGATTCTGACGGGCGGCGGCGACGTGCCGGGACTGAATCCAGTGATCAAGTCCGCCGTGTACCGGGCGAGCGAAATTGGCTGGGAAGTGGTGGGGATTCGCCGGGGGTGGGAAGGGCTGACGAATGTCAACCCGAATGTCGATAGCGATCCCACGTACATACGTCCGCTTACGCGCGAGAATACGCGGACGATTGACCGGACCGGAGGCACCGTGCTGCACACGTCGCGGACAAACCCCCGGCGATTTTCGGCCGACAAGCTGCCGCCGACCATCTCGCAAGAACAATTGCGGAAGCTGCCGTTCGACGGAAAATATTACGACTTAACCGCAGTGGTTCTGGACAATCTGGAGCGGTTGGGGATTGGCTGCCTGATCGCCATCGGCGGAGACGATACGCTGAGCTTTGCCTCGGCGCTATCGGCTGCTGGATTTCCGCTGGTTGCCATTCCCAAGACGATGGACAACGACGTCCAGGGGACCGAATACTGCATCGGATTCTCGACCGCCATCACGCGCGCGAAGGAATCCATCACGCGGCAGCGGACCACGCTGGGGTCGCACGAACGCATCGGGATCTTCCGGATTTTCGGGCGCGATGCAGGATTCACGGCGCTGTATGTGGCCTACGTGACGTCGGCGCGCTGCCTGATTCCCGAGTATCCGTTTGACCTGGAACGCGTGTGCAACCTCCTGATGGAGGATAAACGCTACAATCCGAGCAACTATTCGCTGATTGTAGTTTCCGAAGGAGCGATGTGGACGCAAGGAACCGTGGCTGAACTCGGGGAGGCGGACGCGTACGGCCACCGGAAAAAAGCCGACATCGGCCACGCCCTGGCGGAGGAAGTGCGCGTGCGAACGAAACAGGAAATGATGGTGAGCGACTTGACCTACGATCTGCGGAGCGGCGAGCCGGACGCGATCGATCAAATCGTGGCGATCACCTATGCGAATATCGCTCTGGACTTGATTCGCGACGGCGTCGCCGGGCGCATGGTGGGGATTCAAAACGGATGTTACGCGGCGGCTCCCCTGCCAAATTCCTCGCTGGGGGCCCGGAAGGTGGACGTGGCGAAGCTCTACAATACGGAACGCTACCGGCCCAATTACGCTTCGAAGCTGGGCGCGCCGCTTCTTTTCAGCCGGTCCTGAATCGAGAGCTCCGCTAACGAACAAGGGGCGCGGGGCGTCTGAGGTAAGGAATGCAGGGCCCAGAATCAGCGCGCCTGACCTCGATGGGATGCCAGGAGACACGCATGAAGCTCCGCGACCAGTTTCCTGCCCGGGGGGCATCGCGGCTTTCGAGCCGGGCGATTTTTGGATTCCTCCTTGCGATTGCGGCAGCATCCCCGCGTTCGTCGTACGGCCAAGTTACGACCTCGCAATACAACAACGCGCGCACCGGAGCCAACCCGAGAGAAACAATCCTGAATCCCCGCAACGTAAACGCCAAACAATTTGGAAAGGTGCTCACGCTGCGAGCCGAAGGCGATATCTACGCCCAGCCGCTGTACCTGCCCGGCGTTGAGATTCCGGGTAAGGGAACGCACCACGTAGTGTTTGTCGCCACAGAACGCGACAGCGTGTATGCCTTCGATGCCGACGGAAAATCCATCGAGCCGCTCTGGCATGTGAGCTTACTAGATCCACAGAAGGGAATTGATGTTCCATCCGCGAGCGACGTCGAGTGTCCGTTCATCGATCCAGTCGTGGGGATCACTTCGACTCCGGTGATTGACACGAACACGGGAACCCTTTACCTCCTCGCGCGGACGCGGGAGCGCGGAGAATTCGTTCAGAAGCTGCACGCATTGGCCATCACGACAGGAGTGGAAAAGTTCGGCGGGCCGGTCGTCATCCGGGCGTCTGTGACGCGCAAGACTTGGGGCCTCTTTTCCAGCGAAGTCTCATTCGACCCGTTGCGAGAAAATCCGCGCACTGCGCTCCTGCTCTCGAAGGGCAAGGTCTATTTGTCCTGGGCGTCTTCCTGCGATGTGGGCGACTACCATGGCTGGATGATGGCCTATGACGCTCAGACGCTACGTCAGGAAGGCGTGTTCAATGCTTCTCCGGATGAAGACCAGAGCGGAATCTGGGCAGGAGATGCGGGCCCAGCCGCCGATGAGGACGGAAACGTCTTCGTCGCCACCGGGAACGGGAAGTTCGACGCGGCGAGCAAAGGCGGGCGCGACTTTGGGGACAGCGTGCTGAAACTTTCGCTCGGCGCAGACGGCCTGGCGGTGCGCGATTACTTCACGCCCTTCGACGAAGCAAAATTGAACCAGGCGGATCTGGATCTCGGGTCGGGTGGCCCGGTCCTGTTGGCCGATCAGCAGGGACCGCACCGGCACGAGCTGATCGTTGGAGGAAAAGGAGCTGTGCTGTATGTGGTCGATCGCGACCGGATGGGAAATTTTCATGCGGGCAGCGACAGCCAGATCGTGCAGGAAATTCCCGTGGCGGACGGCATCTTCGGCGCTCCGGCGTATTGCAACCAGCACGTGTTTATCCTGGCCAGCAACGACGTGCTGAAGGATTACGCCGTCCAAGACGGGCGGCTTTCCGCGCAGCCTGTGGCGCAGGCGAGCCGGAAGTTCATCGACCCGGGCGCCACACCCACGATTTCTTCGAGCGGGACGAAGGATGGAATCGTCTGGGTGATTGAAACGAAGGGGTGGCAATCGCCGGACACCTCTGCGGTGCTTCACGCCTACGACGCCGCGAACGTGGCGCACGAGCTTTACAACAGCAACCAGAATATGGATCGCGATCGCGCTGGATTGTGCCTGCGGTTCACGATCCCCACGGTTGCGAACGGGCGTGTGTATGTGGGTGCAAAGAGCGAGGTGGACGTGTATGGTTTGCTGCCTGCCGCGCGGCCGCAGAAATAGACGAACCACTCCGACACAAAAGAGGAGTTATGAATAATTTCCCGGAGAAAATCCTACGGAGCTTTTTGGCGGTTGCACTCGCAGCTTTGGCGTTACCCACTTCGTCCGAGACTTATGGGTGGGTTCCGCAGGAGGCGAGTGCGCAGGCCGCGCCGCTTCGCATCGGGATCGCAGGGCTCGTCCACGGACATGTGTTTGGATTCTTTCAGACGTACCTGCATAGTCCGGCGATTCAAATTGTGGGAATCGCCGAGCCGGATCAGGACTTGGCGTCGCGTATCGCAAAGGAGTATGGGCTGGACAAAAGCCTCTTTTACGAGAGCCTAGATGAGATGCTGGAAAGAGCGCATCCGCAGGCTGTGGTGACGTACACGGATACGTTCGACCATCGCAAGGTAGTCGAGATATGCGCGCGACATCATATTGACGTCATGATGGAGAAGCCGCTGGCCGTCAGCTATATGGACGCGCGGGCCATCGAGAAAGCCGCCAAGGAAGGCGGGATTCAGGTGATGGTGAACTACGAGACGACATGGTATCCCAGCAACCAGGCCGCCTACGATTTGCTGCACCAGCACGCCCTTGGCGCAATGCGCAAATTCGTGGCACACGACGGCCACAGTGGGCCGAAGGAAATCGGCGTGGGGCCCGATTTTTTGAAGTGGCTCACCGATCCGAAACTTGACGGCGCAGGGGCGCTCTACGATTTCGGCTGCTATGGCGCGGACCTGGTGACCTGGATGATGGATGGCGAAGCTCCCCGAACCGTTACGGCTGTGACGCAACAGATCAAACCCGACATCTACCCGAACGTGGATGACGAGGCGACGATTATTCTGACGTATCCGAAGGCGCAGGCCATTTTGCAGGCTTCGTGGAACTGGCCGTTTGACCGGAAGGACATTGAAGTGTATGGGCAGTCGGGATACGTCAAGACGGTACGACGCGACCACGTTCTCGTGCGGCGCGCCGGGGAGCGCCAGGAAGCGGAACAGACGAGCCGGCCGATCGCGGCTCCCGATGACGATCCGATCCGCTACCTGAGAGCCGTCGTTGTGGACAAGAGAAAGGCCGAAGGCCCGACGTCGCTGGAAATCAATATGGTTGTGACGGAGATTCTGGACGCGGCGCGGGAATCAGCGGCGAGCGGGAAGACGATCCACCTACCACTGAATTAGATCAGAGCACACAAATCTATTTGAGGAGGCGGACGCCGGCACCGTGGCGCCCGCCCCCCTGGTAACGGCCGGAGAATTTCCTCAGTTGGCTGCGGCGCCGACCGGAACTTCCTCGTGCTCGGGCTCCGCGACAACTTGCTGCTTGGGGCGATCGATTTCGATGCGGCCCTTGAAATATGCGCCATCTTCCACGCTGATGCGCGCCGTGGTGATGTCGCCGACCACCGAGCCGTCCTTCTTGATCTCGACGCGATCGCGCGCGCGGAGATTGCCGGTGACTTTGCCATACACGACGATTTCACGGGCGGAGACTTCGGAATTGAGCTGGCCAGTTCGTCCGACGGTGAGCTTCTGGCCGCCGAGCGAGACAGGGCCGGTGATTTTGCCGTCGACCTGCAAATCTTCGTCGCCCGATATCTGGCCCTTAATTTCTAGGGACGAACCCAGGCAAGACAGATTGCGCGCGGTGGGAACGCTGGGGCGCGCCGCAGGGTTTGGATTGAATGACGCTGCCGGAGATGCCGGCGCCTGCGCCGGGGATGACGATGGAAAATCATTTTGCTGCTTGCTGTTCCACATGGTGCCTCCGTTTTTCGATGCCATGCAGGGCTTGGTCGCGCTGAATGACCGTGCAATCACTCTAAGCTGGTGGCGCGGAGGTAGACAATTCCTAATCGAAAGTGTGGTGTTCCCTTCGGAAACTGTACCTTCGTACAGGTAGAACTTCGCGTGACCAGGCCTGCCGCGCTTTCGCGTCCCTGCCCGGAAAGCTCGAGTATTATGGCGCCCGGTTGTTTCGAGACCCTGTGTTGAAACGCAGCGGCGGTGACCGCCGTCCAACTCGGTGCAGTGGGGGCTTCCCATCTCGGGACCGTTCGATCTATTCAAATTCTCTGTCGGGGGAAACAGTGCGAAAACTCGGATTTTTGTTGGCATTGATCGTGTTCTTGTCGGCGACGCTGCCGGTGGCTGCGCAGGCGCCCAGCCAGTCGGACCTGGACGCTATCTATAAAATCAAGGATGAGGGCTTCACCCATTCGCAGGTGATGGACATCATGAGCTACTTGTCCGACGTCTACGGCCCGCGGTTGACCAATTCACCCAACGTTAAAGCGGCTGCGGATTGGACCATGGACAAAATGAAGGAATGGCAGCTCGCTAACGTTCACGAAGAGACGTGGGGACCCTTCGGGCGCGGATGGTCGAACGAGCGGTTTTCGGCGCAGATGACTGCGCCGCGGCCTTTCATCCTGATCGCGTATCCGTTGGCGTGGACACCGGGGACAAACGGGCCTGTGACGGCCGACGCCGTTCTAATGCTCATTCAGAACGACGATGACTTTGCGAAGGCACAAGCTGAATTCAAAGGGCAGCTCAAAGGCAAGTTCGTGCTAACGGCGCCTATGCGGGATGACCCGGCACACTTCGATGCGGACGCGCACCGGTATACGGATGCGGAGTTGGCGGATCTGGCCAGCCAACCGGTTCCGGGCGGGCGGAATGCCGCGGGAGACCGGTTTGCGCAATTCCGGGCCATGCGCGAGCTGAACGTCAAGGTACAGAAATTCCTGGTGGATGAGGGTGTGGCGGCGTGGCTCGAGCCTTCGCCGCACGATGACGGTACCGTGACGGTGCAGTCGGGTGGCTCGCGCGACGCGAAGGACCCGCCGGTGCCGCCGCGCATCGTGCTCGCCAGCGAACACTACGGCCGGATCTACAGGCTGCTGGAGAAGAAAATTCCCGTCACGCTGCAGATTGATGACGAAAACAAGTTCTACGACGATGATTTGAATTCGTTCAACATCATCGGTGAGATTCCGGGTTCGGACAAGGCCAAAGCCGACGAGGTGGTGATGATCGGGGGGCACTTCGATTCCTGGCATGCGGGCACCGGCGCGACCGACAACGGCGCGGGTTCGGGGGTGATGCTGGAAGCGATCCGCATTCTGAAGGCGAGCGGCCTCAAAATGCGGCGGACCGTGCGCATCGGCTTGTGGACGGGTGAAGAGGAAGGATTGCTCGGCTCGCGCGCCTATGTGAAGCAGCACTTTGCGGAGCCCTCCTCGGATGGAAAGACGTGGACGATCAAGCCGGAACAGGCGAAGCTCGACGCTTACTACAACATCGACAACGGGACTGGAAAAATCCGCGGCGTTTATCTGCAAGGGAACGAAGCGGTGGCGCCGATCTTCGCGGAATGGATGAAGCCGTTCAACAATCTGCGCATGAATACGCTCACGATCCGGAACACGGGCGGGACGGATCACCTTTCCTTCAATTCCGTGGGGATTCCCGGATTCCAGTTCATCCAGGACGAGATTGACTACGAATCACGCACACACCACACGAATATGGACCTCTACGAACGGATCCAGGAGCCGGACATGAGACAGATGGCCGTGATCGTGGCGTCGTTCGTCTATTTGACTGCGAACCGCGAGGAAATGATCCCGCGGAAGCCGATGCCATCACCCGCGCCGCAGCGGCCGTTCTAGCAGATCGAGCAGGTTTTCTGCGCAAATAGAGTTGCGCCGCATCGGGGACTCAAAGGTTCCGGTGCGGCGCGAGTTTTTTGGTCCTGCTTTGGGCTGTGGCTGATTGCGGCGAAAATTAATCCCCTTCAATATTGATTCGCTGGGGTATGCTCTGTTCATCCAAATCTAAAGCCGGGATGAATATGGAGCGGCTCCAGTTTCCCGGTGGTCAAATCTCTTGGGGGAGATCGTGAAGTATGGAAAACGGGATAAGGAACTGGGAATGGGCCGCCGCATCACGCGGCGCGATTTTCTGAACGGATTCAGCGTCGCGGTCGGTGGGTCACTTTTTTCCCCGGAACACACGTGGTCGGACCTGTTCGGCACTCCTCAGTCACACCTGGCACCTGAAAAAAATCCCAATTACTATCCTCCCGCTTTGACCGGCATGCGCGGGAGTACCGATGCGGTGATGAGCGTGGGCCACGCACTGCGGGACGGAAAATCCTGGGGCAGTCAGAAACCGGATAAGGAAACATACGACTTGATCGTTGTCGGCGGGGGAATCAGCGGGCTCTCCGCTGCATATTTCTTTCGAAAAGCTGTGGGTCCCAAGGCTCGCGTGCTCATCCTGGAGAATCACGACGACTTCGGCGGGCACGCCCGGCGAAACGAATTTCACATCGGCGGGAGGATGATTCTGGGATATGGCGGGACGCAGTCGATCGCCGGTCCCAAGCGGTACAGCAAGGAAGCGATGGGCCTCCTGACCGACCATGCTGTGGACGTGGACCGCTTCTACAAATACTTCGACCGAAAGTTTGAGGAATCCAACGGACTTTCTCGCGGCGTTTTCTTTGACAAAGAGACCTTCGGAACGGACCGGCTTGTTCCCGGCCAGGATCAACCTCCCTCGCCGGAATTCTTGGCGCAGACGCCGCTCGCGAAACAAGCACAGGACGACGTCCTGCGCCTGTACACGGAAAAGACGGACTACCTGCCAGGAATGACGTCGTGGGAGAAGAAAGTTCTTCTGGCCAAGACGAGTTATAAGGATTTTCTGGTCACATACGTCAAAGTCCATCCCGACGTGATCAAGTTCATGCAGAAGGAGACCTATGGGCTTTACGGCGTGGGACCCGAAGCAGTTCCCGCCGGTGATATGGCGGGGCTCGGATATCCGGGATTTCAAGGCATGGATTTGACCGGGCCTCCCGGACCCGGTTTGGGAGTGGAAA
Source organism: uncultured Acidobacteriota bacterium (assembly GCA_963788255.1). Classification (GTDB taxonomy): domain Bacteria; phylum Acidobacteriota; class Terriglobia; order Acidiferrales; family UBA7541; genus Palsa-295. The sequence continues at coordinate 148,098 of CAWBGC010000016.1, read as the reverse complement.
TCACGAAGCAAGACATCCATGCGCCATACATTTTTCACTTCCCGGACGGAGGCGCTTCGATTGCGCGGCTCCTGGTGCGCGCATTGATTCCATTCTCGGCGCCAGGGAACACGATGGAGGACATCGTCACGGCGAAAATGGATTACATGCGCCTCGACGATCCCGAGTCGCCGGTGCGCATCCGGCTGAACAGCACAGCGATCCACGCGCAAAACATGGGCGAGCCTGCGTCGGCCAAGGAAGTGGAGGTTACGTACGTTCGAGGCGGCGAAGCGCATTCGGTTCGAGGTGCCGTGTGCATTCTGGCCTGTTGGAACATGGTGATCCCGCATATGTGCCCGCAATTGCCGGAGAAGCAGAAGGAAGCGCTGGAGTATGGAGTGAAGGTCCCCATCGTGTACGCGAACGTACTGATTCGGAACTGGCAGGCATTTCGAAAGCTGAGAATCAGCACGGTAAATTGTCCCGGGAGCTACTTCGAAGAGGTGTCGCTGGATTATCCGGTGAGCATGGGAAGCTATCACTTTCCAGATAAGCCGGAGGAGCCTTGCGTGCTGCACCTCGAGCGCGTCCCATGCAAGCCGGGCCTTCCCGCGCGCGATCAGCAGCGGGCGGGACGCATGGAATTACTGACAACGCCCTTCGAAACCTTCGAATGGAATATCCGGGATCAGCTCGGGCGCATACTTTCCGGCGGAGGGTTCGATCCGGCTCGCGATATCCGCGCGATCACGGTCAATCGCTGGCCGCACGGGTATGCTTATGAATACAACTCGCTCTATGATCCCGACTGGCCCGAGGATCAACAGCCTTGTGCGATCGGACGCCAACCCTTCGGCCGGATGTCGATCGCAAATTCGGACGCCGAGGCGCTGGCCTACACGAACGCTGCGATCGATCAGGCTTATCGTGCGGTCAATGAGGTCTTGCGATTCAGCGGGACGGCGAACGGTTAGGACTGCTTGAGAGAGGCGTATACTTCATGGCGCGGGGCGCGGAGAGGGGAATCTGGATGAGACCACCGGCAGCGACAACCCTGACCCTTTGTATTTTGGCTTGCCTTGCGCTTCTTCCCGCTGTTGGTGCGCAGAGCGATTTGGATTCGCCTCAATTCACAAAGGACAATCAGCTCGTTCGGCCGCAAAACTACCGGGAATGGATTTATCTTTCGACGGGACTCGGAATGTCCTATAGCGACCGCGGCGGCTGGCCAGGGACCTTCACAAATGTTTTCGTCGCGCCCGCTGTATACCACGCGTTCCTCGCAACCGGTAAATGGCCCGACAAGACGATATTCGTTCTGGAGGAGCGCGCGGCCTCAAGCCGGGGATCGATCAATAAAGGAGGGCATTACCAGTCGGATCTGGTAGGGCTTGCCGTCTCCGTGAAAGACGAAAAGCGATTCGAGGAGAAATGGGCCTATTTCTCCTTTGACAGCGTTGCCCAGACGGCGAGCGCCAATCCGCGAGGCGCTTGCTGGCAATGCCACAGGGAACATGCCGCCGTGGATAACACCTTCGTCCAGTTCTACCCGACGCTCAAGGAAGTAGCAAAGAAGTTGGGGACGTACGACGAAGCAAAGGCTGCGACGGAATCCGGCGGAAAATGACGATGCGATCAGGCCTCTCCGCGTACTAGGTCCGCCAGCTTCTCTCGTGCACGCACAACGCGAAACCTCTGACCTTCGACTAAGACTTCCGCAGCTCGAGGCCGCGCGTTGTAATTCGACGACTGCACACGGCCATAAGCTCCCGCCGCCCACACTACCAGCAGGTCGCCCGCCCGCACGGGTTCCAGCAGCCGGTCGCGCGCCAGAAAATCCCCGGATTCGCATACCGGCCCGACCACGTCCACCTTTCGCTTTCTCGAAGCATCGGCGGGTTCGCGCAGCGCCTTGCTGATGGGGTGTGCGGCATGGTAGAGAACCGGGCGAATCAGATCGTTCATGGCCGCATCCACGATGACGAACGTCTTGCCGTGGTTCTGCTTCAAGTAAAGAACACGCGTCAAGAGCACGCCGGCAGGCCCGATCAGCGTGCGTCCGGGTTCGAGGAGAAGATGGCAGCCGAGCGGGCGGACAGCCTCGAGCACCGTCCTGGCATAGGCGGCCGGATCGAGCAATCTCTCGTTCGTGTAGCGAATGCCGAGCCCGCCTCCGATGTCGAGATAATCCAGGCGAATTCCATTTCGTGCGAGCTCGCGGACGTGGGATGCCAGGAAGGCCAGCGCCCGGCGATACGGCGACGCCGTCAGGATTTGCGACCCAATGTGCGCGCTGATCCCGCGCCACGCGATCCATCGCGATTCCCGGTGCGCGAGATAGAGGCGTCGCGCTTCCTCCCAGTCTATGCCGAATTTGTGATGGTGATGGCCCGTCGAGATGTGCGGATGGCCTCCAGCCATGACGTCGGGGTTGACGCGAATGGCAACGGAAGGGCGCTGGCCGCCGCCTCGCACGTGGCGCGCCGCCTCGTCGGCAAGCAGTTCGAGTTCCGCAGCGGACTCGACGTTGAAGAGAAGAATTCCGCGGTGGCGCCCGCTGCCGGGATACTGGATCGCCTGGCGAATTTCATCCCGCGTTTTTCCAACGCCTGAGAACACGATCTTTCGGCCCGGTGCGCCGATGCGCTTCAGGCGATCGAGTTCACCGCCGGAAACGATATCGAAGCTGCTCCCCAGGCGGGCCAACACGCGCAATACGGAGAGATTCGGGTTGGCTTTGAGCGAATAGCAGAGAGTGTGCGGATACGCTCCAAACGCATGGTCGAGCCGGCGGTACGCCGATTCGAGGCTGCTGCGGCTGTACACGAAAGCCGGTGTTCCCACAGCTTCCGCAATCCGCTGGAGCGCCACGCCTTCGCATTGCAGGGTTTCCAAGCGCGTCGCGCCGATTCCAGCGGGCCGATACGAGAAACAGGAAGTGTATTGCGTCGGGTCCGAGGAGCCCGCCAGGGCAACGCGATGCGCGGAATTGGATTTAGATTTCATCGCGGAACAAATCGGCGCGCAGCCTTGGCATGGCGAATCATCAGGGAAGCATCTTACAAACTTTCTGCGGAAAATCTATGCCCGAGGCATCATTTGTTGACTTCTGCTTTTGCCGCAAGATAGACTCGTTTTTTCTTGGTAGCGGTGCGGAGGCCAATAGTAGCCGGGTCGCGCGTTCCGAGCCGCATCTCATGCCGATCCTTCCTTCTCCCCCGATCCAGGCAGGCACACTCATGAATGTCTTTGAGCTGACACGAGCGCTGGTGGATATCGAGTCCACCAGCGGCAACGAATGGGCGGCCGCATCGTTCATTTATGATTACCTCTCGAAACTTGCCTCCACGACCGGAGGCCGCGTGGAGCGGATGGAGGTTGAGGAGCGACGGTTTAACGTGTTTGCGTATTGGGGCCAACCGATCGCGACCCTCTCGACCCACACGGACACGGTGCCACCGTTCTTTCCTTCGCGAGAGGACGAAGATTTCATTTGGGGACGTGGGGCTTGCGATGCCAAAGGCATCCTCGCTTCAATGATCGGCGCTGCGGAAAAGCTCCTCGCCGGAGGCGCAACCGATTTCGGCCTGCTGTTCGTCGTGGGAGAGGAACGCAACAGCTCGGGGGCGCTCGCGGCCGCGAAGACGCCACGGGGCTCGCGCTATCTGATCAATGGAGAGCCCACCGAAAACAAGTTGGTGCTCGCCTCGAAGGGCGCGCTGCGGTTGGAAATCGTCGCTCGCGGACAGATGGCGCATTCGGCGTATCCCGAACTCGGCAAATCAGCGATCGATACGCTCCTGGATGTCTTGGAATCGGTGCGGCGGATACCTTTGCCTCAAGATCCACTCCTGGGACCGAGCACGTTGAACATCGGGACCATTGCCGGAGGACGCGCGCCCAACGTGGTAGCCGATGCGGCTCAAGCGGAAATCCTGATACGGCTGGCCGGCGACGCCGCTCCCGTCCGCGATGCCATCGCTACCGCCATCTCGGGCCGCGCTGAATGCAAGGAGATCCTCGCTGTGCCGGTCGTTTGGTTCGAGCGTATGGATGGCCTTCCGACGACGGTTGTTTCCTATACGACCGATGTGCCGTCGCTTTGCCCGGCTTGGGGCAAGCCGATTCTGATTGGGCCCGGAAGCATCCGTGTGGCGCACACGGCGGAAGAACGAGTGCTGAAACGCGAGCTCACCGGCGCCGTGGAAATTTATTTCCAGATGGTTCGGCGGCTGCTCGCGGAGGCATGCGCGTGATTCCAGGGAAGCGCGGAACCGCTTGCAGAGACGGTCGAAGAGCCTGAACCTCGCGATCATCGGCTAAGGAAAAATGGGGCGCCTGATCGAGCAAATGGGGCCGGTATCGGCGTGGCTGTGGAATTCAATACTCCCTCTGCGACGCCCGGAAACTTGGAGCGGCTGGCGCGGTTGGGGATCAAAATTCTCTCTTGGGGCGCGGAAAAAATTATCTTGGGCAGCGCGGTGTTCAGGAACGGAGCCATCGCCACTCAATTCCTGTGCGAATTGGCGGCCCGCGTGGGGAAAAGGTACATCATCATCGCGCTCGATACGCAGGGCGGGAAAATCGTCACCCACGGCTGGCGCCAGCGGCTCGCATTGCGGGTGGACGATGTGATCCCGCAGCTCGAGCCATTTTGCGCCGGATTTCTTTCCACGTATGTCGACAACGAGGGAACCATGCGCGGCACAAACCTCGCCTGGTTTCGAAGCCTGCGCCGCTTGACGCGGCTGCCTGTCACGGCCGCGGGCGGAATCCACAGTATGAGAGAGGTGCGCGCCCTCGAAAAGATAGGCATGCACGCCGCAGTCGGGATGGCCATTTATCGAGGCCGGCTCGCAAGCAAGATCACGGGGCTTCGCTTGAGTTAATCCACGCGTCTATCCCCGCCCTAAATCGCGCCACAGCTTAGTTCAGAGATTCCTGCGCGATCGTCAACTCAGACGAAACCGCCTCGCACCGTCTCAAATTTGTCTCTCCCCAGCTCCTATCGAACCGAGCCCGCGCGAAATCTGCCGGCCATCAGCCTAAAAACCACCGCCAAACATGGCCTTTGCAGCTTGCTCCATTTCAGCACACTCGTCAGCGTGTGACTTTCGTACCAATTTTTTGATGCTTCGGGACTATGGCCGCAGTACTCGATGGGAAGCTACACTTCCTTTCGTTGCAAGACTTGTACATCCGGCGCCCGCAGGGGGCGCCTTCCAGTCTGAGGGGACACAAAATGAGAACTGAGGGAATTGGAAACTCCGCGCGCAAACTCTTGCTTCTGTCCGCACTCCTGTTATTCTGCCGACCACTTTTCGCACAGCGCGCCTTCACCATGCTTCCGCCGTGGAACGCCAACGACGGCGATCCCATTGCTTTCATGCGCCCGCACTACGTGCTCCACCAAACCACCGATAGCAATCTCGCTTCGCCTCCCACGACTGCCTTCGCGCCGGCGCAGATTCGCCGTGCCTACGGCTTTGACCGGGTCAGCAATGAAGGCGCCCGCCAGGTGATCGGAATTGTGGATGCCTATGACGACCCCAAGGCCGAAGCCGATCTGGGCGTTTTCAGCAAGCAGTATGGTTTGCCCGCCTGCACCACCGCAAATGGATGCTTTCGCAAAGTCTTCGCCAGCGGCCAGCCTGTGGCGAACCCCAACTGGGCCGTCGAGATTTCGCTCGATGTCCAGTGGGCGCATGCAATAGCTCCGCAAGCCACCATTCTATTGGTCGAAGCCAAATCCAATAGCCTGGGCGACCTGCTCAATGGCGTGGACGTTGCCGTCCGCGACGGCGCTTCGGTCGTCTCCATGAGCTGGACCGCCTACGAATTCTCCAGCGAAGCCGGTCTGGACAATCACTTCGTCTCCAATACCGTCACGTTTTTCGCGGCCTCGGGCGACAGTGGCACGGGCGTCGCCTACCCGGCGGCTTCTCCCTTCGTTGTTGGCGTGGGAGGCACCTCTCTCACCCTCGATGCGCACGGAAATTACAATAGCGAAACCGCATGGAGCGGCAGCGGCGGCGGCTTGAGCGCCTACGAACATGAACCGCTCTTTCAGGAGGAATTCGCTATTCCCGATGATTCCAAGGGCCGCCGGGGCGCTCCCGACGTCTCTTACAACGCCAATCCCGGCACCGGCTACGCCGTCTACGATTCTTACGGCATCAATGGAGCCGCCGGTTGGTTTCAAGTTGGTGGCACCAGTGCCGCTTCTCCGCAGTGGGCCGCCCTGGTGGCCATTGCCAACTCGATGCGCGTCGCCGCGCGCAAGACCAACCTCGCCGGCGCGGACACCATTCTCTATTCTGTCGCCAAGTCCGGCGCCGCCTCCAATTTCCACGCCGTGACCCAGGGCACGAACGGCTCCTGCGGCACCCTTTGCACCGCCATGCCGGGCTACGACTACGTAACCGGCCTCGGCACTCCTCAAGCCGTCGCTATCATTTCCTCGCTCGTCGCCCACTAGAAGTCGACTCGTCAATGCGCGGGCGGGGCTGGCGTCCCGGTGGTCTTGACCGGGACGCCACCGACAGTGAGTCGCGTGGCTCCTCCCTCGGATTCTTGGCCCCCTGAGGCATCCCTGCTCCCCCTGCCCGCCGTTGGGTCTTGCTCTATTGTATAGAAGTAGTGTACAATCCATCCCGTCGGACACCTGAGGGAAACCTCGAACCGTCCCACGAGAAAGGCACTACCACATGAAAAGAACATTTCTCTTCGCTGCGCTCTGTCTCGGCCTGGCCAGCGCCTCGAATGCGCAGAGCATCGCTGGAGACTGGCAGGGTACGTTGAAGGCCGGCTCCACGGAACTGCGCCTCGTCCTCCACATTACCAAAGCGGACGATGGCAGCCTCCACGCCACCATGGATAGCCCCGATCAGGGCGCCAATGGAATTCTTGTCTCCTCCATCACCTTTAAGGATTCGAAGCTCTCTTTCACTTCCGAGGCCGTCCACGGCTCCTATGAAGGGGAAGCCAATAAAGACCTCTCCGCGATTCATGGCACCTGGACGCAGGGCAATCCGCTGCCTCTCGACCTCGAGCGCGCCGCCCCGCCCAAGCAGCACGCCGCGGTCAAGCCCTCCGACATTGACGGCACCTGGATGGGCACTCTTGACACCGGAGGCGGCAAGCTGCGCGTCGTGTTCCACATTAAGAACACTGACGAAGGCCTCACCGCCACCATGGATAGCCCCGACCAGGGTGCCAACGGCATTCCCGTCACCACAGTCACGCGCGATGGTTCGTCTCTCAAGCTGGAAATAAAGCTGGCCCGCGGCGTCTACGAAGGCAAGATTGACAAGGACCTCACCACGATCGACGGCACCTGGTCGCAAGGCGGCGCTTCCCTACCTCTGGTCCTGAAACGCACCAAGGACTCTGCCGTGCTCGAGCCCCCCCGCCCGCAGAATCCTGTGAAGCCCTATCCCTATCGCGATGAGGACGTCTCCTACGACAACAAAGCGGCGGGCATCACGCTCGCCGCCACCCTCACGATCCCCCCCGGAAAAGGACCGTTTCCCGCGGTCCTTTTGATTGTCGGCTCGGGCCCTCACGACCGCGACGAAGCCGTGATGGGCCACCGTCCCTTTCTCGTTCTCTCCGACTATCTCACTCGCAAGGGCATCGTCGTTCTCCGCGCCGATAAGCGCGGCATCGGCAAATCCGGCGGCGACTACGCCACCGCAACCACGGCCGACTTCGGCTCCGACGCCGAAGCCGGCGTCGCCTACCTTGTGACTCGTCCGGAGGTTGACCACCGCAAAATCGGCCTGATTGGTCACAGTGAAGGCGGCGTCATCGCGCCCATGGTTGCTTCCCACGATCCCATGGTCGCGTTCATCGTGATGATGGCCGGCTCCGGCGTGCCCGGCGACGACCTCATCGTCGAACAATCCCTGCGCATCGCCGAAGCCAGCGGGATGAGTCACGAGCAGGCGGAAAGAGCCGCCGCCGAGGAGCGCAAGGTTGTCACTATGGTCGAGCAACAGAAAGACGACGCCGAACTCGCCAAGCAGTTGCGCGCAGAGTTCGCCGGACAGGCGGAATTCGCCGGCCAGGGTGCGGAAGGCCTTATTGACTCGCAGATCAGGATCCTTTCTTCGCCTTGGTACCGTGCTTTCCTCCAGTACGACCCGGCAACGGCGCTCTTGAAAGTCACCTGCCCGGTCCTCGCCTTGATTGGTGAAAAAGATATCCAGGTTCCCGCCGACCAGAATCTGCCCGCGATCCGCAAAGCCCTGGAAGCCTCTGGCAACCAAAATTTCGAAGTCGACGAACTGCCCGGCCTGAACCATCTCTTCCAGACCGCCAAGACCGGCGCCCTCTCCGAGTACTCCCAAATCGAGGAAACCATCTCCCCCATCGCACTGGATAAAATCACTGGCTGGATCCTGAAGCAAACCGCTTCGCAATAACTCCGCGTAGCCCATTTGAAATCAGAAATTTTCAATTGGAATTCACGGTCAAAGCCCACTTCGGAGAATTGCGAAGCTAAGGAAGAAATACGAGGCGACAGCGCAATTCAGGATGAGGCGTCAAGGCCTGCTGCAAGCGCGTGCTCGATCTGCGCCGTCAACTCGGCTCTCGTTTCCGGGTTCATGACCCCGCGTATCACAATCACCACGACAAACGGATGCGGCCCGTACACGATCATTGCGTTCTCGTCCATCCCGGCGAGCCGGGTGGATTGCGCCGCGCGTGGGTCCGGCGGTATTCCGGCCGTCGGCAGTTGAGACAAGGCCGTTCGTGCCATCATCCCGATCATTTCTGTGCTGGCTGCGTCGCCCTCCTCCTGCCTCTTTGCTAGCATCCAAAGCGACGCAAACATGCCGCGCGCCGAGGCTGTATTGTCCGGTCTCGTGTCGTTCGGGTCGCTGGGCTCGATCCCGCGATTCAGTTGGATGCCTTCGGCGTGAAGCACTTTGACCCGCTGCCGGATTCGCTCGGCGCCGAGTTTTTCGATAAGCAGGTCGGCGGCCAGGCTGCTGTTGCGCGCCACCATGTGCTCGCACAGATCGCGCAGCGTCATCGCCTTGCCGATTGCTTTGTAGAGATCCTGGTCCGGGTCGGTCTTCGGATCGAGGTGATAGATGGTGCCGGGGAGTATGCTCGCGAAACTGTTGCGGACAGTCATGGTGTCGGTCAGTTGCAACTCGCCTGCCCGAGCTTCCGCGAAAAGCTCGATCATGATCGGAAGCTGGATCACGGCAGGAGCGGCGGGAAACTCCTCGTCTGGCTTGATGAATAGCTGCTGTTTGCCGTCGAGCGACCGGAACGCCACGGAGACGTCCGCGCGGGCCTGCTCGATCAGTTGTTCCACTTGGCTGCGCGCCGGGCTTTCCTTCGGCGTGCCGGACGGATCCTGTGCGAATGCCGCAATGGCCACGGCCAGCAAGAGGCCGGTCAAACCCAGCCAACGCCATGGCAGCCCAAGTTTCATCCTCTTCGCATTCTACGACACTTCTCGCGCCGCTCGTCCCCGGCGCCGAATCATTTTACATTCCGTGTGATGCCCCCCTAAGGCCATTGGCTTCTCTAAGATCTCGCGTTCCTTGCTCGTCAGTCCGAGTCCTCGGGGGCTGACGCACTCGATCACTAGTTTTTCGTGACCTTTTCCGGGGTGCTTCGCAGCAGCGGTCGAATCGTGGGCCGGATCTCCGCTCGTCGTTTTCGCCGCTTTCCCTCAAATTCTTTTTGATGGTGTATAGTTATTTACAGGGCCTAACATTTAACTGACGAAGGCCCGGCCTGCCGGATACCCTGAAATCGTCGCATTCCAGGCCTCCTCGAAACATCTCGGGCCGGCCCTGATCGAAAATGAAAAAACCATTGCGAGTCATGAAATTCGGCGGAACTTCTGTAGGCGATGCTTCTTGCATGCAGCGCGTCGCCCAGATTCTCCGCGACGCCTCGCGGGAAGGCTCCGTCGTCGCGGTCGTCTCCGCCATGAGCGGTGTGACCAACCTCCTGATTGCTGCGGCTGAAAGAGCGGAAGCCGCCAATCGCGAACAGGTCGCCGAACTCTTCGCCGCCCTTCGCAAGCAGCACGACGCCGCGCTCGCTGCAATCCTCCCTAATGACGCTGATCGCTCGCGTTTGTCTGCCTCCCTTGGAAACATCTTTCGCGAAGGCGAGCGGCTCTGCGAAGGAACCGCCCTACTCCGCGAGCTGACCCCTCGCACGCGCGATGCGGTTTCGAGCCTCGGCGAGCGTCTTTCCGCACCGATGGTCTCCGCCGCGCTGGGCGGACTCGGCGTGACCAGCGAACCCGTGGACGCCACGGAATTGATCGTTACGGATTCCTTTCACGGTGGCGCGGAGCCGTTGATGGATCCCACGCGCGCGCGTTCCGAAGCGCGGCTTCGCCCGCTCCTCGAACGCGGCGTCGTTCCCGTGGTCACGGGTTTCATCGGCGCCACGGAAGAAGGCGTGCTCACTACTCTCGGCCGCGGCGGCTCCGATTACTCCGCCACCATTTTGGGCGCGGCTCTGGGCGCGGACGAAATCATCATCTGGACGGATGTGGATGGCGTGTTGACGGCTGACCCGCGGCTCCTGCCCGACGCGCGCACGATCCCGGAAATTTCATATCGCGAGGCGGCCGAGCTCGCCTATTTCGGCGCCAAAGTGCTGCACCCGAAGACGCTTCACGCCGTCGTGCGCGCGGGAATTCCCGTCTGGATCCGCAATAGTTTTGCGCCCGGGCGCATCGGCACGAAAATCACGCCCCGGGGACGCAGCAATGGCGGCGGCGTGAAGGCCCTCACCGCCATCCGTGATGTTTCGCTGATTGCCGTCGGCGGGCCGGGAATTGTCGGCGTCCCGGACGTCGTGGGACGCACCTTCTCCACCACCGCGGAAGTCCGGGCCAATGTTCTCCTGATTTCGCAATCCTCGTCGCAGAACGACATCTGCTTTATCGTGGCTTCCTCCGATGCCCGGCGCACCGTTGAGGCGCTGCGTAATGAATTTGCGCGCGACGTGGCGCATGAGAAAGTTGAGCACATCACGCTCGATCCTTCGATCGCCATCGTCGCCGTCGTTGGAGAAAACATGCGCGGAATTCCCGGTGTCGCGGGGCGCACGTTCAGTGCTCTTGGACGCGAAAATGTGAACATCATTGCCATCGCGCAGGGCTCCTCCGAGTGCAACATCTCGTTTGTCGTTGCGGAAAAGGACGTGAAGGCGGCGCTGACCGCTACGCACCGGGAATTTGGGCTCGGCGCGCCCAGCGCGGCGCGATCGCTTGCCACGAGCGCAAACCATGATTGAAAAGGCGGCCATGGCACGCAACGGAAAAACGGAAACGGTGTCGGAAAATGCCGTGCAGCGCTGCTTCCTTCCGGGATGCGGGGCTTCCTACGGCCTCCGCGAACGCATTTACGTCTGCCCGCGCTGCAGCGGCCCGCTCGAAATTGAGTGCCGGCTCGAGGGCATCGCTGAGCCGCAATCCCTCCGCAGCCGGTGGCAGGCTCGCGCCGCTTCGCCCGATCCGCGCGATTGCAGCGGTGTCTGGCGTTATCGCGAACTCCTCCCCTTCGATGCCGCCGCTCCGGTCGTCACGCTATTCGAAGGCAATACGCCCCTCTATGACGCGCCCCGCTGCGCGCAATATTGCAGCCTGGACGCCCTGCGCCTGAAGCATCAGGGGTGCAATCCGACCGGCTCGTTCAAGGATACCGGCATGACGGCTGCCGTCACCCAGGCCGTCCTGCTCGGCGCAAGCACCACCGTCTGCGCCAGCACGGGAAACACCGCCGCCAGCCTGGCCGCCTACTCCGCCCGGGCAGACTTGCAATGCGCCATTCTGGTTCCCCGCGGCCAGATCACCCCCGCGAAGCTCGCGCAAAGCATGGACTACGGCGCCGCTGTTTTCGAGCTGGACGGAAATTTCGACGATTGCATGCGACTGATTGAAGAGCTGGGCACCGATCCCACGATTTATGTGGCCAATTCCATCAATCCGTTTCGCATCGAGGGACAGAAGACCGTCGCCTTCGAACTATTGCTGCAATGCGGCGGGCAGTTGCCGGACCACGTCGTCGTTCCCGGCGGGAACATGGGCAATAGCTCGGCGCTGGGCAAAGGATTCGCGGAGTTGTTGCGCCTCGGCCTGATTGACCGTTTGCCGAAGCTCAGCGTGATTCAGGCGGAAGGCTCCGCGCCGCTTGCGCATCTGTTCGCGCGCATGGATCAGGCGCACGCCGCCGGCGGCGAATGTCTGCCGAACTCACTCGAACCAGTTGCCTCGCCCCAAACTCTTGCCACCGCGATCAAAATTGGCGCGCCCGTTTCATGGAGAAAAGCATTGCGCGCCGTCCTGGAATCACACGGCCAGATCATCACCGTCAGCGAGCAGGAAATCGCCGACGCCAAAGCCATGGTCGGCCGAGACGGCATCGGCTGCGAGCCCGCTTCCGCCACCACCGTCGCGGGAATTCGTAAACTCGCAGCTTCTGGCCACATTCGCCGCTCGGAAACTGTCGTGGCAGTACTGACTGGCCACGTGCTGAAAGACCCCGACTATGTAAGCCATTATCATCGCGGGACGCTTTCGCTTCTCGCCGATGCGGAGGGGAAATCTTCCCCAGGGCAACTGCTCCCTGGCGCATTCCGGAACGCTCCCGAACGCGTCGCCGCTACAAAGGCGGCCATCCTGGAACGCTTGCATCGCAAGATATGACCGGGCACCGGCCTTTACGAAAAATCCTCGACCGGCAAGAGCTTTGTGCCGTGCGGACGGTTTCGTATTTGAGAAAATTTCAATGACCCAGCTGGTTTCCAACTCCTTCGAAGTCCGCGTCCCCGCTTCCACCGCGAATCTCGGCGCTGGATTCGATTGCCTCGGCCTGGCCCTGGAGCTCTATCTTAACGTCCGCGCCACGGTGCTCTCCAAACCTGGGGCCCGCACCCTGGCTCGCACCAGCGGTATTCGCGGCAGCTCCCAGCTTCCCACCGCACCCGAGGAAAACTTGATTCTGCGCGCCATGCGCCACACGTCGGAGCGGGAAGGCTTCGAATTGCCGCCCTTACGTCTAGCCGTACAAAACCAGATTCCGATGGCCAGCGGACTTGGCAGCAGCGCAGCGGCCGCCGCCGCGGGTGTCGCTTTGGCCTTCCGCATCGGCGGACGATTGTTCTCGCGCGAATCGGTGCTGCGCCGCGCTGCCGAAATGGAAGGCCACGCCGACAACGTGGCTGCCTCGATTTTCGGCGGGCTCGTGGTGACGCTTCCGCTCTCCAATGGAACGACCGTGGCGCTTCAAAAGCGCTGGCCAAAGATGATCCGGCTGATCGCCGTCACTCCCGCACTCGCCTTGGAAACGCGGAAATCCCGCGCCGTCCTGCCGGCCTCGGTTCCGTTTGCCGACGCGGTCCACAATCTCCAGCGCGTCGCTCTGTTTGTCGCCGCCATTGAAGAGCGCCGCTACGATCTCATCTGGGACGCCATGCAAGACCGCCTGCACCAAGCCCACCGCCAGCAACTCATCCCGGGTCTTGCGGAAATTCTCGCCATGTCTCGCCTTCCCGGCCTGCTCGGTCTTGCCTTGAGCGGCGCTGGTCCCAGTGTCGTCGCTCTTGCCACCGACCGCTACGATGAAATCGGCAAGACCATCGCAGGCCATTTCGAGCGGCACGGCGTCTCCGCATCGATTCGCAAACTCGAAGCCGCACAGGAAGGCCTGGCCGTCACGGAAAAACGCTCCCGCAGATAATTTCTTGCCGGATTTCGATGGACCGTATTTTTTTCGATGCTCTGCGCGGCCGGGATGACGCGATCAGTTCTGTCGAGGCCGCCGAAGTAGTTTTCTCCGCGCCAACCACAATGCCGATGCCCCCGCTGCGAGCAGCACTAGACTTCCCGGCTCGGGAGTCTGTACCGGCGGAACGGGAGTCACCGGAGTTACCGGGACGCTTGGCTGGCCTGACCCCCACCAGATGGGAATAATCGGGGGAAAGTAGATTCGTCCATGCTCGGGCGGCTGGATGGTCGAGGGTGGAGGCGGAGTGAGGGGTAAATCGAGAGGAGGATTCACAACCGCAAAGATTTCGGGCGTCGGATTCGCCTCGAGAGCTTCCGGCGGCGGTTCTTTCGGCGATACCGGGCCAGCAGGGGTCGCCGACAGCCGGTTGCCACAACGAGTTCTGGCTTCGTTCTTGCCGTCCGTGATCAATGTCTCGCCGCGTGAGATCTTCAGCGGCCGCTTGGTCCAAAAGACCTCGTTGCCCAGCCGGTACGAAACGAAAACAAGGCGCGCTTTGTCCGCCTTGACCTTGTGAGCCTTGGCCACGTCGAATCCCGAATAGTGCTCTGCCACAATCGGGTCATGTGCAATCGCGGCCTTCAATTCCTTTGGGCTGACAGCCCCACCAGGAATGACAGAGAATGGGTAAAGGGGCCGTGCGGTTGGAAGGGCCTCGATTGGAGCGACTGGGAATCGGTCCCATTGAAATTGCGGAGCCGCACCGGACGTCGCGTCAAGTTCGCGACCTGGGACGGGTTGGTTGCGCTGCGTGGGGGCTACCGGAAGGAAGGCGAGGATGACAAGGGCAACAGTCGCGGCCAGTGCTGTCGGGTCGCCCAGAGGGACGCAACCCGTAAACCGCCTGCCGATGTCTGCCAACCTCCCCCGAATCATTTCAAAGCCCAAGCAAGACTCTCACGCTGCCCCTCGTATTTCATCGCAAGTTCTTTGCCAACTGTCATTTGTTGATTCTGCTCAGGCTGCGGGCTTGCAGAGACGCGATTAAGGCTCGCCGGGAAGAGTTGTTTTGTCCTAAATGTGCAATGGATTCTCTCCGCGGCTGCGCTGCCGCGGGCCACTTGCAAGCCCGCGAGACGGGAATAGTACTTTGGTCCTATACCCATGGAACGCACGTTAGAACGTTTTTAGGCTGGGCGTTTGACCGCGTGAGGCCGATTGGCGGGCCTGCTCGCGCTCCGTTTCCCAAGTGATGGAACGCGCGTTGGGTCCAACGCCCATGGATTTCGATTTGCATTCCTGCATGAGATAATGCTCGCGGGACTCAAACGCGCTTGACCGGGTAGGCCGCACGAAACCTCGCAGACCCCGTAAGCGTCTTTAGAACTACCGACCTATGTGGATTGTCCGACTTGCTTTACGCCGTCCTTATACGTTTATCGTGGCCTCGATCCTGCTGCTGATCCTGGGTCCGGTAGCCATCCTGCGCACTCCCACGGACATTTTCCCGAACATCGACATCCCGGTGGTGAGCGTCCTGTGGAATTACAACGGGCTGTCGCCGGAGGAAATGTCGAACCGGATCGTATTCAATTACGAGCGCATTCTGACCACGGCCGTCAACGATATCGACCACATCGAATCCAATTCCTGGAGCGGGCGCGCGATCGTAAAGATTTTCTTTCATCCGGGAGTGAATATCGGGAGCGCCGTCGCCCAGGTCAATGCGGCATCGCAGCCCGCGATCCATTCGATGCCTCCCGGAACGTTTCCTCCGTTCATCATTCAATACAACGCGTCGTCCGTCCCCGTGATCCAATTGGCTCTCTCGGGACAGGGGCTCAACGAGCAGCAACTGTTCGATCTGGGCGTAAATTTTCTGCGCACCGGACTTGTGACGACCCCCGGCGTGGCCATTCCCTATCCCTTTGGCGGCAAGATGCCCCAAGTACAGGTGGACCTGGACCAGAACGCCTTACAATCCAAGGGGCTCTCGCCAGCCGACGTGTCCACTGCTATCGGGTTGCAGAACCTAATTCTTCCGGCCGGCACCGCCAAAATCGGGAGTATCGAGTATCAGGTGGATATGAACGGCGCTCCCGAGACCATTCAAGAATTGAATGATATCCCCATCAAAACGGTCGGGAACTCGACTATTTACATCAAGGACGTCGCGCATGTCCGCAATGGCTATCCGCCGCAGACCAACATCGTGCGCGTGGATGGCCAGCGGTCCGTGCTGATGGTAGTGATGAAGACGGGCGACGCTTCCACGCTCGATATCATCTCGACGGTGAAGCAAAAAATCCCAGTGATCGCCGCCGGGTTGCCACCGCAGTTGAAAATCGCGCCGGTCTCGGACCAGTCGCTGTTTGTCAAGGCTTCGATTCGAGGGGTGGTCCGCGAAGGCGTGATTGCCGCGGGCCTGACCGGTCTGATGATCCTCCTCTTCCTGGGGAGCTGGCGCAGCACGCTGATCATTGCCGTCTCGATCCCTCTATCGATCCTCACCTCGCTAATCGTCCTGAGCGCCCTGGGGCAAACGATCAACATCATGACGCTGGGCGGATTGGCGCTGGCGGTGGGGATCTTGGTGGACGACGCCACTGTGGAAATTGAAAACATCAACCGGAACATCGGTCAGGGCAAGGAAATCATCCAGGCCATCCTCGACGGCGCCTCCCAGATCGCCGTGCCGGCCCTGGTGTCCACGCTTTCCATCTGCATCGTCTTCGTGCCCATGTTTTTCCTGACCGGGGTGGCGCGCTACCTATTCGTGCCGCTCGCGGAAGCGGTTTCGTTCGCCATGCTGGCCTCGTATCTGCTGTCGCGGACGCTGGTACCCACCATGGCGCGATACCTGCTGATCGCGCAAACCGGGCAGGGAACCGAAAGAGCTAGGAAGTCGCGAAATCCCTTCGTGCGAATGCAACTCCGTTTTGAAGCGGGATTCGAACGGCTGCGCGATCGCTATCACCGCTGGCTCGGTGCTTGCATTCGCCACCGACGGTTTTTCACGATCTGCTTTTTTTCGGCTTGCATTCTCTCGTTTGCACTCCTTCCCTGGATCGGAGAGGACTTCTTCCCTAGCGTCGATAGCGGCGAATTCAAGCTTCACCTGCGCGCCTCGACCGGCATGAGAATCGAAGAGACCGCCGCGCTCTGCGACCACGTGGAAAACGAGATTCGGCACCTCATCCCTCCCGCCGAGCTCGCGGGCATCATCGACGACATCGGGCTCCCCTACAGCAGCATCAATCTCTCGTACAGCACATCGGCCCCGGTGGGCACCGCGGACGCCGATATCCAAGTGGAGCTTGCCCACAACCATCATCCGACCGCGCGTTACGTCCACGATCTGCGGTTGCAGTTGGCCCGCGATTTCCCGGGGGTCACGTTCTATTTCATTCCCGCAGATATCGTGAGCCAGATCCTCGATTTCGGGCTTCCGGCTCCCATTGATGTCCAGGTGGTGGGAAGAAATTTGTATGCCAACCGCGTTTTTGCCGATCAACTCCTCGAAAAGCTGAAATTCGTTCCTGGAACGGCGGACCTGCGCATCCAACAGGTTTTTGACCAACCTAAATTGCACATCGACGTCGACCGAACCCGGGCGCAGCAGGCGGGATATTCCGAGACCGATGTCGCCCAGAATCTACTGATTTCTTTGAGCGGGAGCTTCCAGACCGCACCGACTTTCTGGCTCGACACCAAGACAGGCGTCAGTTACAACGTCAACATTCAGACGCCTCAATACCGCGCCGATTCGATGCAAGATCTCGAGAACATCCCCATCACCGGACCCACTGGCAAGCAGCCGGAGATTCTGGCGAGTCTTGCTTCCTTCCAGCGCTCCGCGGAAATGGGGCTGGTTTCACATTACGACGTCGAACAGGTGATCGATATCTTCGGCACGGCCGAGGGGCGCGACCTGGGCGGAGTGGCGCGCGACATCGGCCCCATCATCGAGACCAGCAAAAAGGATTTGCCCCGCGGGTCGCGGCTGATCGTTCGCGGCGAGATTCAGACGATGAACTCTTCGTTTGCGGGACTTCTGGCGGGACTCGTCTTTTCGATCGTCCTCGTGTATCTATTGATCGTCATTAACTTCCAGTCGTGGCTGGATCCGTTGATCATATTGATGGCTCTTCCTGCGGCCCTGGCGGGAATCGTTTGGATGTTGTTCATCGTGTCCACGACGATCAGCGTTCCCGCGTTGACAGGCGCGATCATGTGCATGGGCGTGGGCACCGCCAACAGCATTCTCGTGGTGAGCTTTGCAAAGGAGCGGCTGCACGAGGGGCTGGACGCCGCGGAGGCCGCGCTCGATTCTGGGTTCACACGCTTCCGGCCCGTGATCATGACCGCTCTGGCAATGATTATGGGAATGCTTCCGATGTCGCTGGGCGTCGGCGAAGGCGGGGAACAGAACGCCCCGTTGGGGCGCGCGGTGATCGGTGGGTTGCTGCTCGCTACGATTGCTACGCTATTCTTTGTGCCGGTTTTTTTCAGTATCGTTCATGGCCGGAGGGAGAAAAAGACGATGCGGGCCTGATCCTGAAACTTACGCGGGGCGGCATCCATCTATTCAGTATGCACGTTTTGAGGAAGGGGAGTGCATGACGGGGAACACAGATTCTGCAGCGCAGGGCGGCAGTGGAATGCAAGCCGGTCCGGGAAGCTCCGGGCAAGCCCGCGGGCTGTGGATCATTGTACTTGTGCTATTGATCGTTGCCGCCGTGGTGGTCGCGGGCATCGTACCCCGGCTGAAGGCTCGCGCAGCCCTGAAGGCCGAAACCTATGACTTGGCTATTCCAACCGTAACCGCGATTCACCCCAAGCGGGGCGCTCCCCGGCAGGAGATCATCCTCCCCGGCAATATGCAGGCCTTCAGCGATTCCGCTATCTACGCCCGCACGAACGGTTATCTAAAGAAGTGGTACTTCGATATCGGCGCCCGCGTGAAGGCCGGACAGTTGCTGGCGGAAATTGAAACCCCGGAAGTGGATCAGCAGCTCGATCAGGCCCGCGCCGATTTGAATACCGCCCGCGCAAATTTCCGCCTTTCGGAGATTACGGCCGCGCGCTATCAGGATCTGCTGAAAACCGATTCGGTCTCGAAACAGGATGTGGACAACGCCACGGGGGATTTCGAAGCCAAGAAGGCCATGGTGTCTTCTGCGGAATCCAATGTGAAACGCCTCGAGCAACTGCAGTCCTTCGAGAAGATTTACGCGCCGTTCGATGGAGTCATCACAGCGCGGAATACCGACATCGGCCACCTGATCGATTCCGGCTCCAGCGGCGGTGCGGCCACCGAATTATTTCATATGGCGGCGCTGCGAACTCTGCGCGTGTTCGTGAATGTCCCGCAGCAGTATTCTCCCGCCGCCCGGCCAGGCCTGTCCGCGGATTTGACGCTTCCGGAATTCCCCGGCCGCCAGTTCCCGGGGAAACTCGTCCGCACGTCGAACTCGATTGACGCTGCCTCCCGCACTCTGCTTGTCGAGGTGGATGTGGATAACCCAACCGGCGAATTGCTCCCTGGAGCTTACACGGAGGTTCACTTGAAGCTGCCCGAGGAGACGCCGACCTTTCTCCTGACGGTGGAGGCGCTGATCTTCCGCACGGCCGGCTTGCAAGTGGCAACGGTGGTGAATGGGAACAAGGTGGCGCTTGTCCCCATCACGCTTGGCCGCGATTTTGGGTCGGAGGTCGAGGTTGTTTCTGGATTGAAGGCTGATGATTTCGTGATCGTGAATCCCCCGGACTCGGTGGTGGAGGGAGAAACGGTTCGAGTGGTACTCCCCGCCCCAAACGCACCCTAGGGCAGCCCACAGTGGCCAGCGGTAGTAACTGCCCATGCGCTTGCGGGGAGTATCGGGGCGAGCGCCGCGGAACTTTGGATTTCACTGGAATAATGAGGGCAGATAGGCATTAAGAACTCGGGCCGAATGAACGGACGACAAAACTCGAGTTTGCAGACCGCCGGAACGCTTCTGGTGGGCGTCCTGGCGGTTTCGGCTCTTTTAGTGGGCGGCTGCATGGTCGGTCCCAAATACGTTCGTCCCACTGCTGAAGTCCCAAAAAACTACAAGGAAGCCAGTAACTTCACGCCGGCTCAGCCCGCCGATCAGTTCTCCAAAGGAAAGTGGTGGGAGGTTTATCAGGACTCGCAGCTTAACTCGCTCGAAGAGCAGGTCAACGTTTCCAACCAGAGCCTGAAGGCAGCGCAGGCGCAATTCCTGGCCGCGCGCGCCGCCGTGCGCGTCTCCCGCTCGGCACTTTTCCCCAATGTGACGGGTTCGCTTTCGATATCGCGCACGGGCCAATCCCAGAATAAACCGCTCTTTTCCTCCACCGAACAAAAGGACTACAACGACTTTCTGCTTCCCGTAGACGTTTCGTATGAGCCGGACGTGTGGGGCCGCGTGCGCCGCACGGTGGAAGCGAGCCGCTCCGAGGCTCAAGCCACCGCCGCCGATCTAGCCTCCGTCGACCTGAGCCTGCACGCCGAGCTCGCGCTGGACTATTTCGAACTGCGCGGGTTGGACGCGCAGAAGCAGCTTCTGGATTCGACAGTGGTTTCCTACGAAAAAGCGCTCGAACTCACGCAGAGTCGCTACCACGGCGGTCTTTCCTCCGCCGTGGATGTCGCCCAGGCTCAAACGCAACTCGAAACGACGCGCGCACAGGCGGTGGACGTGGAGGTGCAGCGCTCGGCCGACGAGCATGCCATTGCTGTCCTGACGGGCCAACCTGCCGCCAATTTCCGATTGCCACCCTTGCCACTCCTAAATGCACCTCCGGACGTTCCGCCCGGATTGCCTTCGGACTTGCTCCAACGCCGCCCGGACATTGCCGCTGCCGAGCGGCGCGTGCAAGAAGCGAATGCAAATATCGGCGTGGCGCGCGCGGCCTATTTCCCGCTCATCACGCTTGGCGGATCGGGAGGATTCGAAAGCGCGGCGGCGGGCACTTTGCTGCAAGGGCCCAGCGGTTTCTGGTCACTGGCGGGCGCGGCAGCAGAAACGCTGTTCGATGCGGGGCAGCGGCGCGGCGTCACGGAGCAAGCGAAAGCCTCCTTCGATCAGTCTGTTGATAACTACCGCGAGACAGTGCTGACCGCTTTCCAGGAAGTGGAGGACAATCTCGCCGCGCTCCGCATCCTGCAAGACGAAGCGAAGACAGAGGACGCCGCGGTCACCGCAGCGGAACACTCGCTCTCGCTTTCCAACAGCCGTTACAAAGGCGGAGTGGCCAATTACCTCGAAGTTACCACGGCCCAGAGCGCTGCACTTACCGACGAGCGCGCCGCAGTGGACATTCTGACACGGCGGATGGAGGCCAGCGTCCTGCTCGTCAAAGCGATCGGCGGCGGATGGAACGTCAGTAAAATTCCCACGGTCTGATTCATCACTAACAGGCCGGGTATTGAATCGGGCGCTCCCTAGCGGAGGGGTCGCCGCTGGCCCGGCACCTTCGTCTATGATAAACATGGGCACGCAGCCGGGCAGCGACTTCTTCGAGGCCTGCTAGCGGAGGAGATTCTGTGAATCGCCGCAGGGGAAAAGCGCAGAACGTGACACTCCGCGATGTGGCTCACGCCAGCGGCGTCTCCACTGCCACAGTTTCGATCGTGCTCAACAACGCTCCCCTCGCCCGGTACATTCCTCCGCCGACCAAGGACCGCATCGAAAGAGCCGCGCGAAAACTGGGATATCGGCCCAAGTTGGTTTCCCGCTTCCAGAGCGCGAAACGCAATCACACGGTGGGCGTGATGGTGTTCGACCTCACTGATCCCTTTTGCACCTTGATCCTGAGGGGCATCGAGAACTCCCTCTATCAAGCGTCGTTCCTTCCGCTTTTTACCGACGCGCACAACCAGCGAGGGCGCTTCGAGCGGTACCTGGAAATGCTGCTCGCGCGTCCGGTGGAAGGGCTGGTCATCGTGGCCAATTGGCTGTTCGTGGATATCGAGCTGCTGGCGGACTTGGAAAAGCGAAACATTCCGGCGGTGATGATCGGGCGCGACCTGAGCACCGGCTCGATCAGTTCGGTGATGGTGGACAATGAAGCGGGCGCGCACCTCGCGATGGAGCACATTTACTCGCTCGGCCACCGCAAGATCGCTTTTATCCGTGGCCCCAAGATGTTGGCGGACAGCGCACCGCGGTGGCGAGGAGTCCGATCCTTCGCGCGTTCGGTGGGACTGGAGATCGACCCGAGCCTGGTGGTTGATCTGCCGGATTCGCTGGACCCTAATTCCGGATTCGAGGGCGGCTTCAAGCTCACCGAAGAACTGATGAAACGCAAGAAACGCTTCACCGCGGTGATGGCCTTCGACGATATGACGGCGTTTGGAGCGGTGCGGGGCTTGGCGCGGGCCGGACTGAAGGTCCCTGATGACTGCTCCGTCGTTGGATTTGACGACGTGATACCGGCCGGCCTTTCGGTCCCATCTCTGACAACCGTGCGCCAGCCCATGGAGGCACTAGGAAGCGCCGCCGTGGAAATCGTCATGGAAGGAATCGACGCAGTGACCGAGGAAAGGGAATTCACGGCCGTCCGGCGAAAGCTCGCGCCGGAGCTGGTGGTGCGTGAATCGACGCGGGCGGTATCTTGGGCATGAGGGATCCCATTTATCTCCGGATTTTGGTCTTGACTGGGGATAAGTGGAAAAGCATAGTGTGTTTTAATAAAGTTTAATGAAGCAATTGTGGAGGAGAAGGCAGGCGGGGGCGTGCCGGCAAATCTCCTCGTGGGGAGTAACATGATTTCTAATTCCGGAAGGATGTCCCATTGGTGGCTTTCACTGTCCGTGGTTGCAGCGCTGACGCTTTTGACTCCCAGCGCCCGCGCGAATGCTCCTGAAGAAGCAGGAGCGAAACTGACTCTTCATACCGGCTGGATGCTGCAATCCTCCTGCAGCGTAAACGCGACGGGCGACAAGATCTCCGTCGTCGGCTTCGATACGAAGGGCTGGCATAAGACCGACGTGCCCGCAACGGTTGTCGCTGCGCTCGTGGACGACAAGACCTATCCAGACCCCGATTTTGGCGAGAACCTGCGTGCGATTCCCGGAACCACTTATCCCATCGGCAAGAATTTTTCCGGAATGCCCATTCCCAAAGACAGCCCCTTCCATTGTTCGTGGTGGTACCGCACGGAGTTCCGCCTGCCAAAGCATTTCGAGAGACGGCACGTCTGGCTGAACTTCGGCGGCATCAACAACCACGCCAACATCTGGCTGAACGGGCATCAAATCGCGGGCGGAAAGGACGTCGCCGGAGCGTATCGGACCTATGAATTTGACGTCACAGCTTCGGTGGAGCACGCCGGCGAGAATGTGCTGGCTGTTGAAGCTATCGCCCAGTCCGAAAAAGACCTCGGAATCAACTGGGTGGATTGGAACCCCGCGCCGCCGGACAAGGACATGGGGCTTTGGCGCGAAGTGTACCTCGAGGCCAGCGGCCCGGTTGCGGTTCGATACCCGATGGTGAGCACACATTTTTCGGATGCATCGCTCGAACGGGCCGACCTGACGGTCGAAGCCGAATTGCATAACGCCTCGGACAAGGAAGTTACCGGCACGCTCGAGGGCCGCATCGGGGAGATCCATTTCAGCCAAGATGTGACTTTGGCAGCTGGGCAAGTCCAATCGGTGCGGTTCGCTCCGGAGAAGTTTTCACAGCTCCAGGTGAAGAATCCAAAGGTATGGTGGCCGCGGCAGATGGGTGAGCCTGCGTTACACAAGCTCTCGATGCGTTTCCTGATTGGAAATGAACCCTCCGATGAGCAGAATGTCCGATTCGGAATCCGGGAAATTACGTCGGAGCTGGACGCGCAAAATCATCGATTCTTTCGAGTAAATGGAAAGAGAATCCTGATTCGTGGCGGGGGCTGGTCGCCCGACATGCTCTTGCGCGAATCCCGCGAGCGCCTGGAGACGCAGTTTCAGTATGTGCGCGACATGAATCTGAACACTATTCGCTTGGAGGGCAAGCTGGAGTCGGACACTTTCTACAACCTGGCGGACGAAGAGGGCGTGCTGATCATGGCGGGGTGGTGCTGTTGCGACCACTGGGAGCGGTGGAAAAGCTGGCAGCCGGGCGATCTGGAAATTGCCACGGCCTCGCTGCACTCGCAGATTTTGCGTATGCGCAGCCATCCGAGCATGCTGGTATGGCTGAATGGAAGCGATAATCCGCCGCCGGCAGACGTGGAGAAGGCTTACATCCAAGTTCTTCAGAACGCGGATTGGCCGAATCCTTACATTTCTTCCGCCTCGCAGGAGCCCACCAGTGTTACGGGACCTTCGGGCGTGAAGATGACCGGCCCGTACGATTACGTGCCACCCGACTACTGGCTCACCGACACGGGAAAGTTCGGGGGAGCCTACGGTTTCAACACGGAGACGGGCCCTGGCCCGGCAGTTCTGCCAGTGAGCTGCCTGAGAAAAATGCTGCCCGCAGGGCATGATCAGCCGGATGACCCAATCTGGAATTATCACGCCGGGTCAGAAGGCTTCAAGGACTTGAGCCATTTTGAAAAGGCGATGAACGCAATCTACGGGCACCCTTCGGACATAACGGACTATGAGAAGAAGGCACAAGCGATGGCTTACGACGGCGAGCGCGCCATGTTCGAGGCTTACTCGCGCAACAAGTACACCTCCACCGGCGTCATTCAGTGGATGCTTAATAACGCCTGGCCTTCCCTGATCTGGCACCTTTACGATTACTATCTGCAGCCCGCCGGCGGGTACTTCGGCACCAAGAAAGCGTGCGAACCGCTGCACGTCCAGTATTCCTACGACGACCGCAGCGTGGAGGTCGTGAACAGCCGGTACGAGAGGGCCGAAGGTCTGACCGTGACGGCCAAGCTCTTCGATGCCAATCTGGAAGAGAAGTTTTCCCGGCGCGAAAAAACAGAGGTAGACGCCGACGGCGTCGCGCATGTGCTGAGCATTCCCGACACTGCTTTCCAACCTGCTTCGCCCGTGTATTTCGTTAGGCTGGTGCTCGAGAACAGCGAGGGAAAGACGGTCAGCACGAATTTCTACTGGCTGTCAGCCAAGAAGAATACTTACGATTGGGAGAAGACGTCCTACCGATACACACCCGTCTCCTCGTATGAAGACATGACCGCCCTTCAAACGCTCCCGGAGGCAGGCCCGATCCATGTCGACGCCGAGGTGGAACAGGAAGGCGAAGGCTCCGCAGTCCATGTAAAGATTCACAACCCTAGTGGACATCTGGCGTTTCAAGTAAACCTGGGGATTCGCCGGAAGAATGAAGAGATGGAGATATTGCCCGTTCTCTGGAGCGATAACTACATCGAACTCATGCCCGGCGAGTCGCGCACCATCACGGCTCGGTATTTGAAGCGTGGCGCGCTGGAGGGCGAGGCGGAGCTGACGGTGGCGGGCTGGAATCTAAGAACGGTTACGGTTCCTCTCAGCGAGTCGAAGCCGGCCGCTGCATCGTCCAGCGGGGGGAATTGATGCCCCAAGGTTCCGAGTCGCCGCAAACTGCAGCGCCCCGCCGATTCCCGCACATCATGCTGCAGGAGATCTACGAGCAGCCGGAAGCCATCCGGGAGACAATCCGGCGGAATGTGGAAGATGACACGCTGTTCCCCCGCGCGCTCCAGCCGATGGAGCCGGCGCTGCTGGCGTTCAAGAAAATCATTATTGCGGCAAGCGGATCGAGCCGGCATGCGGGCCTGGCGGGCGAAATTATGATGGAGGACCTGGCCGGGGTCGCGGTGGACGTGGAATACGCGAGCGAATATTGCCATCGCTCGACGCACGCAGGCGCCGACCCCATCGTGATCGTAATTACGCAGTCGGGCGAAACGGCGGATACGATTGCGGCCCAGCGCGAGGCTCTGAATCGCGGCGCCGAAACGATTGCCGTTTCGAACGTGGCCGAATCCACGATCGCTCGCGAAGCCAGCGCGGCTCTGCACACCTTTGCCGGCCTCGAGAAAGCCATCCCGGCCACGAAAAGCTTTACCGCGCAGTTGACCATCCTCTACTTGTTCGCCCTGTTTCTGGCGCGCCGGAGGGGCCGGATGACCTCCGAAGTGATTCGCACGCATTTGAAGCAATTGGCCGATGTTCCAGCCGCGATGGAGAAGTTTCTGGGGACCTGGGACGCGCAGGGAGCCAGTTATGCGCGTGCATACCAACAAGCGGGGGCCTTCCTGTTCTTGGGCCGGGGCGTGCACTATGCGATCGCGCGCGAAGGCGCGCTGAAACTGAAAGAGGTTTCCTACGTGCAGGCGGAAGGTCTTCCGGCGGGCGAACTCCGCCACGGGCCAAACGCCTTGGTGAACGACAAACTGGCGGTTATGGCGATCGCCACGCGCGATGCTTCCGATCCGGATTCGTTGCTGCGTTACCAAAAAACTTTGAGCGTGCTCGAGTATGTGAAGGTGCACGGAGGAAAGACGATTGCGATTGCCACGGAAGGAGACCGGGAAATTGCGGCTCTGACGGACCGCGTGATGTTTGTGCCCGCGGCCCCGGAGTTGCTGCTGCCTCTTCTGGAAGTGGTGCCACTCCAGCTATTTGCCTATCATTTCGCCGTCCTGAACGGCCACGACGTGGATAACCCGCGAAATCTGGTAAAGGCTGTCATAACCGAATGAGCCCTCGGCATTTTTTCGAGGGCGCGATCCGGGGCCAATGATGGCCGCCGAATCGATGGCCAACGCAGCCTCTCCTGTCCGGCTCAAACGAGCACTTGGTCTGTGGGACCTGATCATCATTGGCATTGTCATCATCCAGCCGATCGCGCCGATGGGGATATTCGGCGTAATCAGTAACGCGGCGGGCGGACATGTAGTCACGACCATCCTGATTGCCATGGTGGCCATGATGTTCACGGCCATCAGCTACGGCCGAATGGCGCGCGCGTATCCCAGCGCCGGATCGGCATACACCTACGTGGGGCGGGAACTCCACCCCTCACTGGGTTACGTGACCGGATGGGCGATGGTGATGGACTACATCCTGAATCCGCTCATCTGTACGGTGATTTGCAGCCAGCTGACGCAGAATATTCTGCCGGGTGTGCCCTACGCGGTTCTGGCGATTGGGTATGCATCGGCCTTCACGGTGCTGAACTTGCGCGCCGTGAAGACATCGGCGCGGATCAACGATGTGTTGGCGGCGGGGATGATGATCGTCGTGGTGATCTTTTTCGCATTTGTGATCCGCACACTTTGGGGAATGCACCATTTCGGACCAGGCTTCTTCACGCAGCCGTTCTACAACCCGCAGACATTCAGCTTTCGAGGCGTCTTCCACGGCACTTCCATCGCAGTTCTTACGTACATCGGTTTCGACGCCATTTCGACGTTCTCCGAGGAGGTTGAAAATCCGCGGCGGAACATCCTGCTGGCCACCGTGTTGGTTTGCGTAATCACCGGCGTACTGTCGTCGCTGGAAGTCTACGCGGCGCAGCTCATCTGGGGCGCCAAGCCATTCCCAACGGACATGGTCGTATCTGCATTTCCCATGGTCGCGCGCCAGGTGGGCGGCTTTTTTCTCTTCCATCTCTTGAACTTCACCATCTTGATTGCCAACATCGGGTCAGGAATGGGCTCGCAACTCGGCGCGGCGCGCTTGCTTTACGGGATGGGGCGCAGCAACGGGATTCCGAAGAAGTTTTTTGGGGCCATAGAGCCGAAGAACCATATCCCGCGGAACAATGTGATTTTCGTGGGAGCGATCGCGATGATCGGAGCCTTCCTGATTAGCTACGAGCGTGGCGCGGAGCTGTTGAATTTCGGAGCGCTGATTGCGTTCATGGGAGTGAATGCGGCCGCCTTTGTCCTCTACTTCTGGCGGGCCCCTGAAAAGCGCTGGACGAATTTCGTGGCACCCCTCCTGGGGGTTTTCATTTGTTTCTTTATCTGGCTGAATCTGAGCCTGCCGGCAAAAATTCTGGGCGGCGTGTGGATGGCTGTCGGAATCGCTTACGGCGCAGTGAAGACGAAGGGCTTTCAAGCCGACCTGGTCCAATTCGAGGTTCCCCCGGACGAAGCGTAGCAGGGCAGGCCACCGTCCAGTGTTCGACGTGGACCCTGAGGGACGGGTAAAGGCCAGCCTCTCCTAAACTTTTCCCTTCCAGAGACGATTGTTTCAATAGAGTTCGGGCCTTATCCAGGCACTTCGATCTTCTGGTAGGGACGGTTTGGTTGACCTTATATGGAGTTGTGGCTGTCAAATTGCGTGCTTCAGATTGGAGTATAAAGCTTAGGCGATTGCTATCACTTGTGTCACAATGAACCAATAGCTTTAGATGTATAGCGGGATGAATGAGAGATTCTGATGGAAGAGCTGAAAAATCCAGCCGCAGGCGGAGTTGGAGAGGACCACAGGGAGCGGCGGCGCAGCCAGCGCGTTCAAATGGCTATTCCCGTCATTGTTCGCGGGAAGGACCCAGATCGGGCGTTCGAAGAAGAAACGAGCACCGTTTCGGTCAACGCCAACGGGTGCCTCGTACGGCTCCGCACGCCAGTTGAAAAGGCCCAGGAGCTCTCCCTCATCAACCCCAAGACAGAAGGAGAGCTCCTCTGCCGGGTGATGTTTCTTGGGCAGAGTAAGGCAGGAAAGGTCGAGGTGGGCGTGGAATTCGCTCAGCCGTCGCCGCACTTCTGGCGAATTGCATTCCCGCCCACGGATTGGAATCCCGCGGAACGCAAACTCCCCGCTGTGCCACAACCCGCCGGAAAACCTCGTTGACAGAAATGGGATTTCCATCGCTGCTGGCGCTCGGCGCCGTTACCGCTGGGTGCGAGCTGGCGACTGCCGAGCCATAGTTTGCTCCAGAAAGGGAAGTCGTTCGTGGAGTTTCCAATGACTTCGCTCGTCAGAGTTTTGCCCGTGGACGCGAACGAAGCCGGAACCGCCGGTCTTCCCCAAGAACTGACCGTACCGAGAAGTACTTCCCTGAAGGTCTTGCGCTGCTCGAAAGCCAAAGATTCCGAGATGGTTTCAGTCGGGTTCCTGAGTAACGATGTGGACGTCCACGGCCGGCGCATCGCGTAGAAAGCGGTTGATTGCATTTAGATAAAGCATCTTTTGCCAACCCTCCACGGCAGCCCTGCCGAAAATCACCTGCGTGATGTGCTTTTCGCGAACAAAATGCGCGACCGCCTTCGACACAACCTTACTCCTCAAGCGCACGGATTTGGCTCCCAGGCTTTCCGCAAATTGCAGATTGGCTTCGAGCGCCTTCTGGTCTTGCTCATCCTCGCCATCCACATCCACGTGTAATGCGTAAAGTTCCGCGTCCATGCGCCGGGCCATGCGGGCGGCCCGAGCCACCAGGAATTGGGCTCTCGGATGTGAGCTGATGCATACGACGATTCGTTCCCGGACGGGCCAGCTCCCCTGAATTTCCTTCTCGTCCATGTAGGACTCGAGGCTGCGGTCGACCTGATCCGCGACCTGGCGAAGAGCCAGTTCGCGCAAGGCAATCAAATTTCCTCGCCGGAAGAAGTTCTTCAGCGACTGCTCGACCTTTTCCTTGCCGTAAATGTCCCCGCGCCTCATGCGGTTCTGCAGCGCTTCGGGCGTCAGGTCCACCATAACGGTTTCATCCGCAATCTGAAGCACCCAATCGGGCACGGTCTCACGGACGGCAATCCCGGTAATGGACCGGACCGTGGGAGCGATGCTCTCGATGTGCTGAATATTCACCGTCGAAATCACGTCGATCTTTGCGTCGAGGAGGTCCAGCACATCCTCGTACCGCTTGCGGTGCCTGCTGCCGGGAATGTTCGTGTGGGCTAGCTCATCCACCAGGACAACTTGCGGCCGCCGGGTCAGGATAGCGTCGATGTCCATCTCTTCGAACAGGGTGCCCTTGTAATCGATCTTGCGCCGCGGAATAATCTCGAGTTGCCCCACCAGATCCGCGATACCTTTTCTTCCGTGCGTTTCCACCAGCCCAACGACCACATCCTCGCCACGGCTGTTCCGTCGGATGGCTTCGCTCAGCATTCCGTAAGTCTTTCCCACGCCCGGCGCATACCCCAAGAACAGCTTCAGGATGCCCTTCGTTTTCTCCGGGGGGCTCGACACAGCCAGCCACTGTTCAGGCGTCTTTGGCACTCGTTTATTCTCTTTTATGGGCGCTTGGAAAGCTACGGTAGAATAGGATCATGCGCGCGTCTGTAATCATTCGCATTCTGCGGTTTGTGGCCGTTGTCGCCATTATTATGGGGATCACGCTTTTCTACCGCAAGGTGGAGACGGCGAATCCTACCACCGTCGCGCTCACTTTTCTCCTTGCAATACTTGTTGTCTCCGCGGTTTGGGGCATTGTGGTTTCTGTATTCATGTCCATCGTGGCGATGGTTGCGTTCAACTACTTTTTTCTTCCCCGGGTTGGCGCTCTGACGGTTGCAGATCCCCAGAATTGGGTGGCGCTCTTTGCGTTTTTGGTCGTTTCCGTGCTCGCCAGCCATCTATCCACGCGGGCGCGCCAGCAGGCCGCGGATGCCTCCGCGCGCCGCCGCGACATCGAAAAGCTATATACATTCAGCCGTGGATTGCTCGAGTCCGGCAACGTCATTCAGCTGCTGAACGCCATCCCGGCCCAGATCGTGAACACCTGGGAAGTGGGCGCGGCCGCTCTCCTGCTGGCCGAGAAGCAGAAGATCTACCGCTCTGGCCCCGTCGTGCCTCATCTCGACCTCGAAAGCCTGAAAGCGGTTGTGGCCCGCGAAGAGCCGGTCATCGACGATGCCGCGGGACTCTGCTTTGTCCCGGTCCGCTTAGGCCTTCGCCCCATCGGCAGCCTCGGGATATCCGGCACGGCCCTTTCGCCGTACACACTGGAGGCCATCGGCACCTTAATTGCCACCGCCATGGAGCGGGCGCGCGCCGTGGAACAGCTCGGCCAGACGGAAGCAGCCCGTGAGGGCGAGCGCCTTCGGACTGCATTGCTTGACGCTGTCACCCATGGGCTTCGCACTCCGCTTACTTCGATCAAAGCTTCCGTCACGAATCTGCTTTCTAACCCCGGCTTGAACAATTCTCAGAAGCAGGAACTTCTCACAATCATTAACGAGGAGGCAGACCGCCTGAACCGGCTGGTCGGCGAAGCTGCAGAGATGGCTCGCCTCGATGCCGGCGAGGTGGAGCTGAAGATCGAGTCCGTAAAAATCGAGGATGTGATTGCCGCCTCCCTCACCCAGTGCAAAACGGCGCTCGGGAACCGGGTCGTGAAAGTGCAGATCGCGGATGGCGTGCCACGCGTCCGCGCGGACTTGGCTCGTGTCCGCGAAGCCCTCGTCCATCTCATTGAGAATGCCAACCAGTACTCGCCGGCGAATCAGCCCATCACCATCACAGCCGAATCCAACGGCGATTCCGTGACCACGAGCGTGGCGGACCGCGGAAACGGCATTGACGATCCCGAGCAGGGCCTCATCTTTGAAAAATTTTACCGCGGCAAGGATCAGCGCTACTCTGTCCAAGGAACCGGAATGGGCCTGCCGATCGCCAAGGCCATCATCGAGGCGCACGGTGGCTCGATAAGTTTGACCAGCCAGCACGGCCGTGGCTCTGTGTTTTCGTTCACCTTGCCGATCGACCATTCCCGTCCGGGGCATTCGTGATTCCAGCCACCATCTTGATCGTTGATGACGAGCCGCAGATCCGGCGCGTCCTGCGGACAACTCTATCCTCTCAAGGCTACACCGTCGTCGAAGCTCGCACTGGCGAAGAAGCGCTCGAGCAAGTCCGCGCCGCGCGGACCGATCTGATTCTCCTCGATGTGAACCTGCCCGGGATATCGGGTCTCGACACCTGTCGCGAAATCCGACATTCGGTGGATATACCCATCATCATGCTCACGGTTCGCAACTCAGAACGCGACAAGGTACATGCCCTCGATGCAGGTGCGGATGACTACGTTGTGAAGCCCTTTGGCGCCGACGAGTTGATGGCTCGCATCCGGGCGGCTTTGCGCCGCGCCGCACCCGCCGAATCTCTTCCGGCGTTTGCCTCAGGCGATTTGAAGATCGATTTCGAACGGCGCGTCGTGACCGTGAAAGGCCAGCCGGTGCGCCTCACCCCGAAGGAGTTTGAATTATTGCGCCATCTCGTGGCGAATCAGGGGAAGGCGCTGGCTCATCGCCGTTTGCTGCAAGCCGTCTGGGGGCCGGATTATGGCGATGAGACGGAGTATCTGCGGGTCTTTATCAACCAGTTGCGCAAGAAGATCGAACCACAGCCGCGTCATCCGCGCTACATTCACACGGAGCCTTGGATTGGTTATCGCTTCGAGGCGCCGCACGAAAAAACTCGGGCCGCGCGCTCAGAAAAGTAATTGCGCCATCCGAGTCCTAATGTTTCGGATGAACCGCATCTAGGTCGAGGTTCAGCTCCAGGACGTTCACGCGCGGCTCGCCCAAAAACCCAAGCTGACGTCCCTCTGTGTGTCTCTTCACCAGAGTGCGCACCTCATCCTGCGTCATGCCGCGTTCACGAGCCACACGCGGCACCTGAAACTCCGCTGCCGCCGGAGAAATATCTGGGTCGAGGCCGGAGCCCGAGGCCGTTACCAAATCCACAGGGATGGGAACGCCCGGATTGTCGGCGTGCATTTGCTTCACCGACGCCTCGACGCGCGCAACCAAAGCCTGATTCGTCGGACCGAGATTCGATCCGCTGGATTGCGTCGGATCGTACCCAGACGGGCCCGCTCCGGAAGGCCTTGGATAGAAGTATCCCGGCGAAGTGAATGCCTGCGCGATCAATCGCGAACCGATCACATTTCCGCCCGCCCGAATCAGCCCCCCATTCGCTTGCCGCGGAAAAAACAATTGCGAGAGCCCGGTCACCGCTAGCGGGTACAAAATTCCGAGAAGCACTGTAGTTGCCAGCGTCATCCAAATCGAAATCCACAGATTTTTCTTCATGTCTTCCTCACGCCAGGCCGATGTGCGTAATGATCAGGTCGATCAGCTTGATACCGAGAAAAGGCGCGATGATGCCGCCCAGCCCGTAGATGAATAGGTTCCACCGCAGCAGCGCTTCCGCTCCGATCGGGCGGTACCGTACGCCGCGCAACGCCAGCGGGACCAGCGCAATGATGATCACGGCATTGAAAATCACGGCCGAAAGCACCGCCGATTGCGGCGTCTTCAATCCCATGACGTTCAGGACGTTCAACACCGGGAATGCGCCCGCAAACATTGCGGGAATAATCGCGAAATACTTAGCCACGTCGTTGGCCACCGAGAACGTGGTCAAGGACCCGCGTGTGATCAGCAGCTGCTTTCCGATCTCGACGATTTCAATCAGTTTTGTCGGATTCGAATCCAGGTCCACCATGTTGCCGGCTTCTTTCGCTGCTTGCGTTCCCGCGTTCATCGCCAGGCCGACGTCCGCTTGCGCCAGAGCCGGTGCGTCGTTCGTACCGTCGCCAGTCATGGCCACAAGTTTGCCCTTCGCCTGTTCGCTCCGGATCAATGCCAGCTTGTCTTCGGGCTTTGCCTGCGCCAGGAAATCATCCACGCCCGCCTCGCGCGCAATCGCGGCGGCCGTCAGCGGGTTGTCTCCCGTAATCATCACGGTGCGGATTCCCATCGCACGCAACTGGTCGAATCGCTCGCGCATCCCCCCCTTAATAATATCTTTCAGATGGATGGTTCCGAGAATGCGGCGATCTTCCGACACCAGCAGGGGCGTGCCGCCCGAGTTGGCAATCGCCTTCACGGCTTCGTCGACCTCTGCGGGAACGTGATTTCCTCCCTGCAGGGCGTATTGCGCGATCGCGTCGGGAGCGCCCTTGCGAATCTCGCGCCCGTCGAGATCCACCCCGGACATTCGCGTCACCGCGGAAAACGGAATGAACGTCGCCGCGTACGGCGATAGCTCGCGCCCGCGCAGGTTGTATCGTTCCTTCGCCAGCACGACGATCGAGCGCCCTTCCGGCGTCTCGTCCGCCAGCGACGCAAGCTGCGCCGCGTCCGCCAGGTCTGCCTCCGAAACACCCGGGGAAGGGATGAGCTCCGTCGCCCGGCGATTGCCCAGCGTGATCGTGCCCGTCTTATCCAGCAACAGCGTATCCACGTCACCAGCTGCTTCCACCGCGCGCCCCGACATGGCCAGGACGTTCCGTTGCACCACGCGGTCCATTCCCGCAATTCCAATCGCGGAGAGCAATCCTCCAATCGTGGTCGGAATCAGGCACACCAGCAGCGAGATCAGCACGAAGACCGACTGCGGCGAGCCAGAATAAATCGCCATGGGCTGCAACGTCACGACCGCCAGCAGGAAAATGATCGTCAGCCCGGCGAGCAGAATGTTGAGCGCAATTTCATTTGGTGTCTTCTGCCGCTCGGCTCCCTCCACCAGCTTGATCATCCGGTCCAGGAACGTCTCGCCCGGGTTCGACGTGATTTTCACTTTGATTTCGTCGGAGAGCACCCGCGTACCCCCGGTCACTGCCGAGCGGTCTCCTCCGGACTCGCGGATTACCGGCGCGGACTCTCCCGTGATCGCCGACTCGTCCACGGAAGCCACACCTTCCACCACTTCGCCGTCTCCCGGGACGAATTCACCCGCGGACACCAGCACCAAATCGCCGGCACGCAATTTCGATCCCGGCAATTCGTCGGTGCGGCCGTCCGGCCGCAGGCGTCTTGCCATCGTCTCCGCTCGCGCCTTTCGCAATGTATCCGCTTGTGCTTTTCCACGCCCCTCGGCCATGGCCTCGGCAAAATTCGCGAAGAGCACCGTGAACCACAGCCACAGCGTAATCTGCAGCTCGAATCCAAGTTCGCCCGCGTTCCGGGGGAAAAAAAGCTCCACCGTCGTGATCACTGCGCCCACTTCCACAACGAACATCACCGGGTTCTTCATCAGCGTCCGCGGATTCAGTTTCACCAGGGAATCCCACAACGCCCTTGCCACAATTCCCCCGGACCAAAGAGATTTCTTTGCTTCTCGCGATTGCTTGCTCATCGTGGCCTCAGAAAGTCCTTCCGGTGTGCATCAGCAAGTGCTCCAGGATGGGCCCCAAGCTCAGCGCCGGAAAGAAAGTAAGTGCGCCTACAATTAGAACGACGGAAACCAGCAGCACGCTGAAGAGCGGCGTCGTCACCGGGAACGTCCCGGCGGACTCGGGCACGATCTTCTTCCTCGCCAGACTCCCCGCGATCGCCAATACGGGAATGACCATGAAGAATCGTCCCAGCAGCGTGTTGAATCCAAGACTGACGTTGTACCAAAGCGTCGCCCCATTCAGCCCAGCGAATGCCGAACCGTTATTTGCTGCAGTGGACGCATACGCATATAGGATCTGTGTAAGCCCGTGCGGTCCCGGATTCGTTATGGACGACGTGCCAAACCGGCTGACCACCGAAATCGCCGTAAAGACCAGGATCACCAGGCAGAAAATCAAGACTGTGAGCATGGCCATCTTCACGTCGTACGCCTCGATTTTCTTCCCCAGGTATTCCGGCGTACGGCCCACCATCAGCCCGGCGATGAATACCGCCAGGATCACGAATACGATCACGCCATAAAGCCCGGCCCCCACACCGCCGAACACGACTTCACCCAACATGATGTTGATCAGGGGAATCATCCCGCCCAGCGGCGTGTACGAGTCGTGCACTCCGTTCACGGCGCCGCAACTCGCGTCGGTCGTCACCGTTGCGAACAGCGCCGAGTCGGCGATCCCGAAGCGCACCTCTTTTCCTTCCATGTTCCCACCCGGCTGCGTGACGCTCGCCGTCTGGTTGACGCCGTGTAGCAGAGGATTACCCTTCGATTCGGCCGTATACGCCAGGGCGGCTCCTGCCAGGAACAGCGCGGCCATGGCCCCCCAGACGGCCCAGCCGTGCCGCTGCGATCCCGTCATGCGCCCCAACGTGTATGTAAGCCCGGAGGGGATGGCAAAAATCAGGATTATCTGCAGATAGTCCGTCAGCGGCGTGGGATTCTCGTAGGGATGCGCGCTATTGGCATTGAAGAATCCGCCGCCGTTGGTCCCGTACATCTTAATCACTTCTTGCGACGCCACGGGCCCCATGGGGATTAGTTGCTCGGTGACGCGTTGCGTCGTTGTCTTTCCATCCGGCCCCGTCACTTGCACGGTCTGCGGATCCACGAGCTCGGCCTTCGTGTACGGCTTCAAATTCTGGATCGCGCCTTGCGATACGAAAAACAGCGAAACCACCATGCAAACAGGCAGCAACACCCACAGGATCGTCCGCGTCAAGTCCACCCAGAAATTTCCTATCGTCTCGGATTCCCGCCGCGCGATTCCCCGCACCACCGCGATGGCCATGGCGATTCCCGCCGCCGCGGA
This sequence comes from uncultured Acidobacteriota bacterium, assembly GCA_963788255.1. Lineage (GTDB taxonomy): Bacteria > Acidobacteriota > Terriglobia > Acidiferrales > UBA7541 > Palsa-295. The sequence goes on along the minus strand of CAWBGC010000016.1, from coordinate 112,052 downwards.
CAAGAAGTTGTGATAGGCGAGCCCCGCCATCTGCGTCAGATAGCTCATCACGGCCTCGCCCGAATAGTTTTGCCAATTGGTGTTTGTGGTGAACGAAGCCGCGGTATTGAACGCCAGATCCGGCGCCACGTTGGCCATGCCCTGCGGATTCCACAGCAGCCAGTGTTGCGCCCGCTCGATCAGGTACAGCAGCAGCATGGAGACACCGCTGAACAGCAGCATCGCCACCGCATATTCGGTCCATCGCATCTCGTGCTTTTCATCCACGCGAGTGAGTCGGTAAATCAGCCGCTCGATGGGCCGCACGACCGGATCGAGGAATGTCCGCTTGCCGGAGAACACGTTGGCCATGAAGATCCCCATCGGCTTCGTCAGCGCTAGGATGATCAGCAGGAAGACAACGATTTGCAGCCAGCCATTCGCGGTCATGGTTAGAATTTCTCCGGCCACAGCAGTGCTGCGGTCAAATAGATCAACAAAAGCACGCACACTCCGAGCAAAATAACGTTCCCTAGCATTGCTGTCGCTCCCTACTTCAGCTTTTCACAGCCCCACACATACCCAATCGCCAAAGCGAAAAAAACGATCGTACATGCCACGAAAATCACATCTTGCATACCTGTTACTCCTCGCCGCAAAAGAGAATGGACGTTTTCATCGAGTCACTGCACGAAAATCCAGCCTGCAAAAACTAGAATTTCACCATTATATCGATATCGATAAATGATTCGTCTCTGCGAAGGTCCGGGAACCACAGGCTGCTGGCGGTCGGTGGCCCGGTGATGCCTTCAATAGCATTGCAGCTAGACTCCGCGGGCCCCAAAGTGGTTTGCCCCGACGTTACGCCATTGCTGCAGACGTACTGCGTGGGGAAGCCCGTATTTCCGCCGGGAGGCGTAATTCCTCCCCGGCCGGACCAATACGGCACGCTCGCATGACGATAATCATACTCCCACCGGAAAGTCACGTATTGCTTGGGCATGTAGTCAAACGTGACCGAGGAATCCCATGCCTTAAACGGATCCCCAGGATTTTCTGTGAAATATGGTGAATTTGTCGCCGCGGAAATGGCGCCTTCGCCATTGATCGGCGGCAGCAGTACCAGATACCGCCCCGGATTGTTGATCTGGCCGGCCCCGAGTGTCAGTCCGAACAGGTCATTGTGGAACCAGAAGCGGTTGTAGCCCATGTAGCCTAGAAAGCTTTGCTTGGGACCGCCCTTGCCATCACCGTGGCAACTCACGCCTCCTCCATATTCACAACCCATATCGGCGGTGACGGTGAACGCCATCTTGTCGAGTGTCACGTCCGGTCTGTCGTAGTACTTGACCTCAATGCTGTCGTCTGTGTGAATGCGCTTGCGGCCCGGGGTGAACAGGTCATCCTGACCCAGCCCGTAGTTGTTGGAAATCACATTGATCCAGCTTACCGGAGTCCACTTAATCTGTCCTCCGATGCCCGGCCTGTGGTTCGCCGAGGCATACGATTGCCATCCGTTGATGAACCACGGCTCGATCTTCAAATGCGCCGTTGGGAATATCTGGACTCGCACGCCCTGGAAAAACCACGGCGTGTTCGACGAAACGTACGATGGCTGGTACGCCCAATTGTCGAAGTTGTAGTAACTAAAGAGGCCGATATACGACATGAAGATTCCCGCGTCCACGTTGATTCCGTGCAGCACATCGAAGTGATATCCGCCGTACGCCTCCGATACGTAGCGGTACGCATCGGCAAGATCCCATTGGCCGTGTCCGGGGCTGGGATCATTCCTTGGGGTCGTGACGGAATACATGCCGAACTGCGTCATCAGTCTGGCGCGCACGTTGTCGTAATGGAAGTCTCCGCCGACTCCGAGCTGCTCCAATTGCACTTCCTGCGACCGGAAGATTTCGCTCGATCCCCCGATCGAATGGTCCGCTGGATGATTGAAGTCGAACGTATAGGTGGTGTCCGCCCTGATCTCTGGCGTAAAGAAAGTGGAGTCGAAAGCCGGAGTCTTTGTGCGCGGGTTCCCGTTCAGCCAAGTCCAATCCCAATCCGAAAAAGGCGCCACTTTCGCCGGCTTCTTCTCGGCAGTTGCGGTGCTCTTCGCTCCCGCCACTTCGACGGAAGCGCTCGAAGAGCTGGCCGCGTCCGCTGCGTTCGGCGCGTTTGCCACGCTCGCCGACGTTGCGGAATTCGTCGCGCTTGCGGCTCCAGTTGGGGCAGCAGGCGCTGCAGCCGCGCTCGGCTGCTCCTGTGCCTTCTTGTCCTTCAGTTCCGCTTCCAGTTGTTCGATGCGCTTGCTCATCTCGTCGAGCTTTTTCGCGACCGCGGGCGGAATCGGTTGATCGTCCGCATTCGGTTGCGAAGTCGCAGATTCGCCGCCGCTTTGCGCGTAACAAGGATGCAGACCCAGCGTCATTGCGAGGGCCAGAAAACCCAACGTCCACTTGCACTGTCTCAGGATCTTCGACATCGAAGCCTTCTCCTCTCTAAGATCTCTTGTCGCCCTTGGCGCGGATTCTATATTCAAGTCCAGTTGGCCGCTCCTGTTTTCCTGCCGCGCCGTGATTTGGCTGACCGCTTCTCTCGCACCCGCTATTTTGGGATTGCCCAACGATCTGCGCTTCCGCCCGTCTGAGTTGCTACGCGGTGAGCCGGTTGACGCCTCGGCGGTCAGGTACCGCCTTGCGAAATTGCAGGACACGCCCTGGAGGTTCCACCCGTCCGCGCTTCGGGTTGGATTGATCACGCCGAAACTGAACGAGAACGTAGAGTTAGAATATGCAAGCAAAGCCGGCCGTTACGGCAACCAGGAATCCCATCGAACTCCACCTCAAGGCCGCCTACGATTCGCGACCTGCCCGCGCACTCACGCAAGCCGCTCGCCAGCCTACAACTCGCGCATCAAGAAGGAATAAGCGCGGCATAAAGATTTCATAAATGCTCATTTCCCGGCCCGGAAGGATGTTCGAACGGCTCTTCCCATCTGCCGGGGGCGATAGATCAACATGGACTTATTTCTCGTTAGACCCTTCCAGGACCCCGAACTTTGTTGCTACTTTCCAGAACTCTGCACATCGAATAAATTGGGCCCGACAGGGCGCTTCCAAGGGCTCATGCCGCGAAAGGCCATTGATGGCGGAGCAGCACCGCGTGGTAATTATCGGCGGTGGTTTCGGGGGCCTGGGTGCCGCTCAGAGCCTCCGCCGCGCGCCCGTTCAAATCACGCTCATCGACCGCTGCAATTACCACTTGTTTCAGCCGTTGCTCTATCAGGTGGCCACCGGTTCTCTATCTCCCGCCAATATTGCCGCGCCCCTGCGCACGGTCCTGAAGCGCCAAAAAAACGTGCAAGTCCTTTTGGCCGAAGCCGTCCATATCGACCCTACAAATCGCCGCTTGATTTTGAGCGACGGCGCCGTCGAATACGACACGCTCGTCGTCGCCACCGGCGCCAGCCATCAGTATTTCGGCCACGCCGATTGGGAGAATTTCGCTCCCGGCCTGAAAACCATCGAAGACGCCACCGCCATGCGCCGCCGCATTCTGCTGGCTTTTGAAGCTGCCGAACGCGAGCGCGATCCCGAAAAAGTGCGCGCCTGGCTGACCTTCGTGATCGTCGGGGCGGGTCCCACGGGCGTCGAGCTCGCCGGCGCGCTCGGCGAAATCGCTCACGACACTCTGCTTCGCGATTTCCGCCGCATCAATCCCTCCGAGGCGCGCATTCTCCTCGTCGAGGGGACTGACCGCGTGCTGCCGCCCTATCCACCGAAACTCTCCGCTGCTGCGAGCAAAATGCTCGCGCGGCTCGGCGTCACCGTTAGGACTGGCGCAGTCGTCACCGGCATCCAGGAAGGATGCGTCACGATCAAGGAAGGAGATCGCGTGGAAACGATTCCCGCGCGTACCATCCTTTGGGCCGCCGGAGTGCTTGGCTCGCCGCTCGGCCGCGTTCTTTCCCAAGAGGCTGGCGCGGCGCTCGACAAGTCAGGCCGGGTCGTGGTCGAGCCCGACCTCACGATTCCGGGCCACCCCGAAATTTTCGTGATTGGGGACCTGGCCAGCTTCAGCCATCAAACGGGGAAGCCGCTGCCCGGCGTGGCGCAGCCCGCAATTCAAGAGGGCCGTTACGTTGCGCGGGAGATCGAGCGGCGCCTGCGCGGAGAAAAAACAGAAGCGTTTCGATACCGGGACAAGGGAAACCTCGCCGTGATCGGCCGCGCCGCCGCGGTGGCCGATCTGAATTGGCTGCGCCTTTCCGGCTTCCCCGCGTGGCTCATTTGGATATTCGTTCACCTGCTCTACATCGTCGAATTTCAGAATCGCCTGCTCATCATGCTGCAATGGGCGTGGCTCTATTTAACCTACGACCGCTCGGCCCGCCTGATCACGGGGAAGAACCCTCTTCCACTCGACCTGTGAATCATCCGGGCGCGTCGGTCCGCGCCGGCAGCTTCCTCGCGCGGATCGCTTTGACCAGAGCGGCGTGGTCGCGCTCGGTCTGTTCTGCGTAGGCGACCGCAAACTTTTCCATCGCTTCATCGAATCGCCCACTCTTTCCCAAGTATCCTGCAATTTTCGCCGGATCTCCCGTGCGTGCGTGAGCGCGCGCCAGCGCCCATCCGCAGATTCCTGCATATTCCATCCATTCCGGTTTCGACATTTCGTCGAGATCGATTTTCATCTTCATGTCGCGGAGCTGCCGGAAATAATAATCGTGGCCGTCGTCGTCGCGCGTCCATCCGAGAAAGACGTCGCTGGCGGATTGCAGCATCCGCTGGCCCGTTACCACGCGTTCGCCGTGATTCAAGTACCGGCTCTTGCCCGCGTACGGCTCGAGCACCGAAGCGTCCGCTTCCTTGAATTGCAGGAACAGCGGATCTTTTTCCCCGGCCATCAGCAACGCGACGGCGCAGCGCGTTCCCACGCTTCCGATTCCGACTACCTTCCGCGCGATGTCGACAACTTGATAGCGGCGGAGAATCACGCGCCGCTCCTCCGGCAACGTCTGGCGGTAACGGCGGAACATTTCCCACACATGCTTGCGGATTCTTTCGATCTGATGCGGGTGATAGATGAGGGGAGGATGGTCGATGATTCGCCGCCGGCCGTTTTTGACGTCCGTGATGTGGGGGAAAATATGCTCCGCCGTCTGCAACCTCGCGTCACGCTCGGCCTGCCGCCAATACTCTTTCGTTTTCGGAGTTTTTGCGCGCTCCACCAAAATCTCGGCGTCGAGATGCGAGTACCAGACTTCGAGGGCGGGCATCCCCGCGTATTTCTGCATTTGCTTTCGGTACGACTCGACGGCCGCACGTGCCGCCCCGGCGCAATCCCCCTCGCGCAGGCCTGCTTCGCGGCATGCCAGGACGAAGCTCGCCGCCAGCCGCTTCACGTCCCATTCCCACGGGGCGGGAAGCGTCTCGTCGAAATCGTTGACGTCGAAGACGAGCCGGCGTTCAGGGCTGCCGAAGCCGCCGAAATTGGCCGCGTGGCAATCGCCGCACGCCTGCACGCGAATGCCGGTCGTAGGGGTTCCCGATAGATCGAGCGCCATAAGCGCTGCAGCGCCGCGCAGGAACGCGAAAGGCGATTGCTGCATGCGGGCGTAACGAATGGGCAGCAGCTCTGCGACTCGGCCGCGGTCCGCGCGCTTCAGCATCTCGATCGGGTTGGGCCGGTTCGCCGCGGCCTTCCACTTTGCGTGCGACCCTCGCGGCACCTTTTCGCGCAGCGCCTTTCCCGCCGCCATGCGCTCTTGCGTGGTCGGCCCGAGCGGTTCGAGTTTGTGGCTCTGCTTTTTCACCTTGCGCCTATGGAGGTATTTCCCCGGAGAGATGAATACTACCCCGATTGAGCAGGGGAAGCTAACCCGGGTGCGGGAATTCGCAATCGCAAAGACAGCCGTTGCCTTCGGGCGTGTGCCCGTTGGAAATGTGAGGCGGCGGGCCGCGGAAGGAGATCCCTTCCGACATTGTCTCTGGCGCGGGCTGGGTCGAATGCGCACAGACAGGATTGTCTGTGCCACCGGCCGCCAAGGCTTGAGCTGTCGTCGTGGAAGCGCTTGCGCGTCAGGTCCTGATGCTGACACCAATATGCTTCCGCGTTATGATTCTGCAATGCGATTACAAATGGCGTGCATCGGACTGCTGGGAGCCGCGTTGCTTACTCCGTGTGCTGTTTGGGCGCAGCAAGCGGCGACCCGGCCTGTGACAATCAGCGTGAACGATGCGACGGGAGCGGGGATCGCGCACGCGCGCGTCCATCTGATTCCCATGCATGATGCTTCTCACTCGACCCGGGAGACTGACGGCCAAGGGCACCTGGCCTTGAATTTGAAGCCGGGAGGCTACGAGGTGTTCGTGTCCGTGCCAGGATTCGAGGAAGGCGCGCTGCACTTCGATGTGGCCCCGACGGAGGGTCAGGCTGGCGTCAGCCAAATGGTGCCTCTGGTGCTGCAGGTCGCCCAAGGGAGTGGGTTGCCGGTGTATTCCTTGGCCCATCCGAAGGACACATTGATGCTGATTGGCTTTCCCAACCCCCGCGCCTGTGGTGCTTTCGGCTGCGGATTTTCGCGCACTGCCGCACGTCACAGTGAAAGTACACAACGCGCATATCATTGCGGACGAAACGTACAACGGCGTCCCGCTCGGGACTTTGCTCGCCGTGGTCAACGCGCCCCTGGGAAAGGATTTGCGCGGAGAAGCGATGACGAATTATTTGGTCGCGACGGGCACCGATGGATACTCCGTGGTGTTATCTTTGGCCGAAGTTGATCCCAGCTTTCATGGTGGTCAAGTGCTGGTGGCCGACGCCCGCGACGGGCAGCCGCTGGGGACGACCTGCCCCTTTCAACTAATCGTCCCCGAAGACAAGCGCCCCGCCCGATGGGTGCAAAACCTGGATTCCATCGCTCTGCAGCGCGCCCACTGAATTGATAAGAATGCATTCGTCGTGCGGCGCAATGCGGAGCTGCGACGCGTTGGCTTGACAGGACAGGCGAGGCAAGCGCAGCATTGCCGATGAAAGCTGAATGTTGATTGGAGTACCTGCCATGTTGCCAAATATTTCGATTCAAATGTGGGTGATCGCGTGCGTTCTGGTCGTTGTGTTGTACATATTGATGTCCATCCGGCGCGTGGGGCCGTCGGAAGTGGGACTGGTGCTGAAGCGCGTTGGGCTGAAGAAACTGTCGCAAGACAATGCAATCGCTTTCAACGGCGAGTCGGGATACCAGGCCGACCTGCTGATGCCGGGACTGCGTTGGAAGCCCTGGCTGCTCTACGAAGTCGAGAAGTTTCCGTGGGTGCAGGTTCCGGCGGGCGAAATCGGCGTGGTGATATCGCAGGTGGGCGGACCATTGCCCATCGGCGCAAAATCGGCGGTTTACAAGAAGGCGTTCGGAAATTTTTCGGACCTGCGTTCGTTTGTGATCGGGGGCGGGCAGAAGGGCGTCCAGCGGCCGGTATTTCCTCCTGGGACGCTCGCGCCCATCCATCCCGTGGGATTCCTCGTGGTAACGAAAAGCCAGGCATACGGGCTTCCGCTTTCGCCGCAAATGCGCGAACGGGCCGGAAAATCGGGGCGGCTGACGCCGGAAGCTTTCGGTCTGCGCCCGCAGCAACTCGAACTGCTGCGCATCGAGCCGAAACCTTGCGGCCAAGACGGGTCCATGCTGGATATGGTCGGCATCGTGACCACGTACGAAGGCGATCCACTGCCTTCGGGCGACATCGCCAGCCGACTGGGCGGATTCGCCGACGTGGACAAAATGGAAAAGGCCAAAGCCGTGGACGGCGAAATCATCGAGATGCTGCTGGGAAACAAGAACAACCTGCACAACAACTATCAGGATTTTCAGGCGTTCCTCGACAACGGCGGGCGCATCGGGTTGCAGCACGATCCGCTGCTCTATGGCGCGTACGCGCTGAATCCGTTTCTTGTATCGGTGGAGTTGGTGTGGATGCTCGTTGTGCAGCAAGGGCAGGTGGCGGTGATCAAGGCCTACGTGGGACTGCCCACGCAAGACACTTCCGGCTCCGAATTCAAATTCGGCTCGCTGGTGCGTCCGGGGCACCGAGGAATCTGGGAGGAGCCGCTGCGGACGGGGAAGTATCCGCTGAATCCGAGGTGCTACCAGGCGGAGATCGTGCCCACGTCCATTTTGACGCTGAACTGGGCCGACGCGGTGTCGCAAGCACACAACCTGGACGCGCAGCTCTCGCAGATCGTGGCGAAGAGCAACGAAGGGTTCGTCTTCCGGATTGACCTGCAGGTGCAGATCCACGTGCCGGATACGAATGCGCCGCGCGTGATCTCGATGGTCGGGACCATGATGAACTTGGTGAATGAAGTGCTGCAGGCCGCGGTGGGGAATCATTTCCGCGACAAGCTGCAAAGTATGCCGGCGATCCGGTTTATCGAAACGCGGCAGCAGGTGCAGGAAGAGGCTTTCAAGCACATCAAGGATCAGCTCGACCAATACCGCGTGGAAACACGGGGCGTATATATTCAGGACGTGGTCCTGCCACAGGACCTGGTGAAGGTGCTGACGGAGCGCGAAATCGCGAACCAGGAGATCGAAACCTACCGCAAGCAGCGCTCGGCGCAGGAAGAGCGCATCGCCATGGAAAATTCCAAAGGGACGGCGGAGATGCAGGCGGACCTGGCGAAATCGAAGGTGGGTGTGGACATCAAGACCAACAACGCGAATGCGCGGACCGAGGAAGCGAGGGGCGAAGCGGAGTACATCCGCCAAACGGGCACGGCGCGCGGCGCGGAGGTGGAGGCGGTGGGGTTGGCACGCGCACGCGGGTATGAGGCGCAGGTGCGCGCGCTGGGGTCGAATGCCACGGCGCTGGTGAACGTCGTTACGGCGCTTTCGGTAGGCACGTCGAAGTTTGTGCCGGACATACTCGTCACCAGCGGAGCGAATGGCGGCGGGGCGTTCGATGGTCTGGCGGCCACTGCAATGCATTATCTGGCGGGAAATGGCGGCGCGGGAGCAGGAGCAGCGAGCAGTAAGCCTGGCGAGCCCAAGGGCGGCTCGCTGCCAAGCGGCCCTGCCGGAGGAAAGCCGACAAAGGAATAACGGCACAGCTGAAGTCGTGCCCTGACGAGAAACGTCGGTTTTCACACACGCTCTTTAGACCCGACTACAACTGAAGCGAAGAATCTATTTCGGGCGTGCAGCTGCAGAGGAAGGCAACGCGCGGCTCGCGGCGGATCCGGGAATTCAGATCAGGCTAAAGGTGTAGAAGCTCGTCACACCAAGCAGGACTCCGATCGCCGACCCCACTAGCACGTCGCTCAGGAAGTGCATTCCAAGAATGATGCGCGACCCGGCAATCAGGAACGCCACAGTGAGCAGGCAGCCTTGCAGCTCCGGATAGAATAGCCCTACCGATAGCGCGACGGCGAATGCCGTGATCGAGTGGCCGGAAGGGAACGAATACTTGTCGGGCGGCAGGATCGCAGACCAGCAGTGGGGCTCGATTTCGCAGGGGCGCTTCCGCCTGCTGGTGTGTTTCAGCGCGCGAAACAGGAAAATTCCTGCAAGCGCCGCCGCGCCCGCCGCCGCGATGGCCTGGTAGCGGTGCCCGCCTCCGTAGAAGAATAGAATCAATCCCAGGGCGTACCACAGCCAGCCATCTCCGCCCCGCGTTGCCGCAATCATCAGAATGCGGAACCAGCGCGGCGCACGCCAGCGATGCACTCGACGCATCAGGCGGTAATCGTTCGATTGGATCTGATTCCAGACTGCTCTGGCTACCGTCATATCCACTCTCCTATCGGAGTTTGCGGAGCCGGTTGCGGTACGGAGATCCAGCGAGGGCGTTTGCGAGCTTCCGATTGGCCAAGAATCTGTTCCGCCCAGCGGCGGTGAAACTTCTTTTCGTCATAGTAATTCAGGAAGGTGATCGCCGGGATGAGGAGCACCAGGGGCGCCAGAAGGCGTGTCCAGCATTTTTCGCGCATCAATTCGTACGCGATCACCAGGACGTCGCGCGTCAGCTTCGCGTAATGTCCGGATTCGCCGCGCACCTGGCCCAGACCGTTGCGCAGGCCGGCGAAGAATTCGTCTTTGTCGCGCGCGCCGGGAACTTCCGTGAACGTCAACCCGACGGATGGCAGCGCATGCGCGTCGCTGCCGCCGATGCCTATCTTCTCCCACTGCGCCGCGAATTCGCCGGCGCGAGCGTTCGCCGCTTCGAGCATGTGCCCATTGCGCGTCTCAACCGCCGGAAAATAATTCTGAAACCATGCGAAGTCTTCGCGCTCACGCGCCCCGGTGAGGCCTGAGAAGACGTGGTTGATGCTGAAGAAAAGGCGCCGCTCGGTGAGGTACATCAGCAACGCGACCAAATCGTTCCGCCGCTGTTGGAGCTGCGCGTGCTGCCGCTCATGGAAGTCGTACACGCCGACGTGGACTTCCGTACCGCTGGGCATCCGGCACGTCAGCTCCTCGCTCAAGAAAAAATTGGGATGCTGCCGCAGCGTCTCCGACCCATCGATCGAATCATGGTCCGTCAGCGTGAACAGGTTCATGCCACGCTGGCGGAGCGTCGCGTAGACCTCTTCGGGATCGCTATAACTCTCGCGGCAAAAGCGGCGTGCAAATGGGGTGGTACAGAGCCCGGAAAAGTATGAGTGGACATGCATGTCGCACTTCACGCCTCCGAACATAGGTTTTCCACATTACAGGCCGATGACATGCGCGCTAAAGTTCTGAAAATAAAGACACTTAACTAGTAGGACACAAATTTTCCACAATTAACATTGCTGTAGCATTTCGCGGTCCTTGGAATGCCAAAATCCCACCCCGCATGCAACGAATCGAGTTCGCCTTCTTCGACGCCGGCGGTGGGCATCGGGCAGCCGCGACTGCCCTGGAAATGTCCATGCGGACACAAAACCTCCCCTGGGAAATCCGCCTGATGAATCTGCAGGAGTTACTCGACGAGCTGGACATTCTGAAAAAATACGCCGGAATACGGATCCAGGACTTCTACAACTGGATGCTTCGCAGTGGATGGACTCTGGGAAGCGCGCAGCTAATGAAAGTGCTGCAGCTTGCGATCCGCGCGTACCATCGTCCGATGGTCCGCATGCTGGAAGCGCACTGGAGTGAATCGCGGCCGGACATGGTCGTATCCTTCGTGCCGCACTTCAATCGCGCGCTGGGAGAGAGTTTTGCGCGCGCGTATCCAGGACGTCCGTATGTCACGGTACTCACCGACATCGCCGATTTTCCGCCTCATTTCTGGATCGAGCGCCAGCCGCAATACTTTGTTTGCGGCTCCGAGCGCGCGGCTGTCCAGGCGCGCATGATAGGCCACCCTGCGGAACGTATCTTCCGCGCTTCCGGAATGATTCTTCATCCACGCTTCTATGAACCGCCCGTGAAAGATCGCCTCGCCGAGCGCGAGCGTCTGGGCTTGCGCCGGGATCTTCCCACGGCGGTCGTGCTTTTCGGCGGCCACGGCTCGCAAGTGATGCTCGAAATCGCCGAACGTCTGGACGGCTCGTCGCTCGATCTGCAGCTGATTTTTGTTTGCGGTCGCAACGAAAAATTGGCGAACGCGCTCCGTACGAGGAAATCGAGGCTGCCGCGATTCGTCGAGGGCTTCACGTCGCAGGTGAATTACTACATGCAACTCGCCGATTTCTTCATCGGCAAGCCGGGGCCTGGGAGCATCAGCGAAGCACTGGCGATGCGCCTGCCGGTGATCGTCGAGTGCAACGCCTGGACGCTCCCGCAGGAGCGCTATAACGCCGAGTGGGTACTCGAAAAGGAAGTAGGATTGGTGTTGCGCAGCTTTCGAGAGATCCATGGTGCGGTCGCGCAGTTAATCGCCTCCACCACTCTTGCGCGCTATCGCGCGAATGCCGCCACGCTCCAGAATCGCGCCGTCTTCGAAATTCCCGGGATGCTCGAGAAAATGCTCACACTTGCCCAAGAGTCCGCTACGGAGAACGCCGTCGACTCCCGCATTCGCGCCAGCAATGCACTCGACTCCTCGCCTCCTCTTATCGCAAAGTCCTGATCGCTTTCCAGTTCGGACATCAATACTGCGCGAAGAAACCTGGGAGCATGCCCTGCGATTGCATCGCTGACTTCCGTCCTTCTTCCCCCGCCTCATTTCGACATGAGCCGCGCGCCGCTATTCGAAGCCGAGCGGCTTCCCGTTGCTGCTCGACCGCAGCGCTTCATTGTGGCAACATAATTGTTCGCATATCAAATTCGCGCGAGGCAACAGGGGTTTCCATCCATGGCTAAGGCAACTTTTGCGGCAGGATGTTTTTGGGGCGTCGAAGATGCGTTTCGCCAAGTGAAAGGTGTAGTTTCCACCACAGTCGGCTACACCGGCGGCACTACCAAGAATCCTTCTTACAAGGATGTGTGCACAGGCAGGACCGGCCATGCGGAAGCAGTGGAGGTCGAATTCGACCCGGCTCAGGTCTCCTACCTCGAGCTCCTCGCCGTCTTCTGGAAGAGCCACGACCCGACCACGATCAACCGCCAGGGCCCGGACGTGGGCACGCAGTACCGGTCTGGCATTTTCTACCACGACGCCGAACAGGAAGCGGCGGCGCGCGATTCAAAGGCCATGCTTGAGCGGGAGGGAATCTTCAAACGGCCCATCGTTACGGAAATCACCCCCGCTTCGGCACTCTATCGCGCCGAAGAATATCACCAGCAGTATTTCGAAAAGCAGGGGATTCGGTCCTGCCACTTGCCCTCATCTTGAAGGATGTAGAACGGTGCCCCGCGCGAGCGTATCGGACCTGGGAATCCTATTAATTGCGGGGTGCAATCGGCGCAGGGGTTAGTTGCAGGGGGGCTGGTAGTCGCTGACCGATTCCGCGCACCACAGGAAAAATCCCGCCAGGGCCGCGGCGCCCACTATGACCACTTTCACCACCAGCTTGTCGTTGTAGGCTTGCGTCACCCCGTACTTCTGCGGCGGTGGCTCCGCCGGCAGCGCCATGTCGTACGTCTTGCCTTCCTCGATCACGTACTCTTCGCCCTCGCGCTCCACCACCAGCGTCCCCGTGTACGACGTCACGATGATTTCCCGCGGCCCCCGCAGCATCACCTGCCCGAACGCCCGCTGCCCGTCCGCCGCACGCACCGTCCCCACCGGCGTCTCGATCTCGATTCCGTCCGCGGCCGCCGCCGAAAATCCTATCGTCCCCCGCGTCAGCTTCGCGTGTACTTTCTTTATCTCCGGCGCCAACTCCGCCGCGCTCTCGCTCAACAAGTACAACTGCCCCGAGCCCACTTTCAGCCGCAGCGTCCCGCCGCTCGCCGTGTCCAGCACGTCCCCGCCATAGACGTTCGCTCCCATCGCTGCATCCGCGCTGTCCAGGTGCGCGTTCGTCGCCAGCACTACCATCCCCAGCGGCTTTTCATTCGCCGCCCACAGAGGATAGTTCACCATCCCCACCGCCAGCGCCACCACCAGGCAGCCTCGAGCCATCGATCGCACGGGTTCCTCCTCCCCAACACCGACTCCGCCAATGTAGGCGCAGTTTTAGCTCGTGTCAACCACTGCGATTCAGTTTCTCGCGGGCGCGCCGAAGCGTTTTGGCGTGCGTCCTCGTGTCGCCGTGCGCACCGAAGCGCTGCGGCCGAACTCTTCTGCGCTAGAATGAACCTCTGCTGCAGGGGGACGCATGATTCATCGCTTCGTGTCGCACAACGGACGGCTGCTGCCCGTCGAGCAGGTGCGGCTTTCGCCCGGCCAGGCGGGCTTGCTCAGCGGCTGGGGGCTGTTCACCACCATGCGCGTGGTCGAAGGCATTCCGTTTGCCTTCGAGCGGCACTGGCAGCGGCTGGCGCGCGACGCCCAACGGACGCATTGCCCATTCGCGTTCCGCGAGGAGACGGTGCGCGGGCAACTGGACGAAGTACTGCGCGCGAATCAGGTGCGCGAGGGATGCGCGCGGATCTACGTGGTGTACAACCAGGCGGGATTCTGGCGCAGCGAGGAGGAATTTCCTCTGGCGGACCTGCTGCTGTATTCGGCGGGGCTGCCGACGTACCGCGAGCCGGCGCGGGTCGGACTGCGCGAGCACGGGCGGCATGCGGCGTCGCCGCTGGCGGGCGTGAAGACCACCGCATGGCTGAACAACGTGTGGAATTTGTACGAGGCGCAGCAGGCGGGCTACGACGAAGTGGTGCTGCTGAACGAGCGCGGCGAAGTGGCGGAATGCACGGCGGCGAACCTCTTCTGCGCGCGCGGGGGACGCGTGTGGACCCCGCCGCTGGCTTCGGGATGTCTGGAGGGCGTGACGCGCGGCGTGCTGCTGGAAATCGGCGCAGCGGCGGGCGTGCCGGTGGAGGAACGCACACTGGTGCCCGAAGATCTTTACGCGGCGGACGAAGTGTTCCTGTCCTCGACCAACCGCAACCTGCTGGCAGTGGGCGAAATCGCAGGGCGTAAGATCGCGGCGGCGCCCGGCCCAATCGTCGCCAAGCTCGACCAAGTCTTCTCCTCCTACGTCCGCGACTACATCCACTCCCACTCCGCCTCCGCGTATACCCCCCGCTGAGGCTGATATCTTGGGGCCTCCATTTTTGATTGTCCGATTTAGCGACAGGGCATCCCGCTAGCGGTCACCCCGGAACGTCGCGCATCCTCTCAAATCCGTCCAAGGGCTTTCGGTTCAAGCAATTAGAGCGAAATCAAAATCGGCAATTGACATGCAGTGGCGGGAGGGTGTAGACGCTCTACATGCGAAGGGTGTAGAGAATCTACCTCCCGAGGGAAACATGAAAGAGCGCTACCAAAACCGGATCGAGCTGCTGCAGGGGACGCTCGATCTCTTGGTTCTACAAACTCTCTTGTGGGGCCCGCAGCACGGCTACGGCGTCAGCCAAGCCATCCGGGCGCGCTCCGGCGATGTGTTGCAGGTCGACACCGGATCGCTCTATCCGGCGCTGCACCGTCTGGAGCGCGAAGGGTGGATCGCCGCTTCGTGGAAAGTTTCTGAGAACAATCAACGCGTGCGGGTGTATCGCCTGACGGCGGCGGGAAGAAAGCAGCTTGCGTCGGAGCGATCTCGCTGGGCGCAGATTTCGGACGCGATCGCGGGCGTCCTGAATCCCGCCGGGGAGGAGAACGAGGCATGAGATTTCCGCTGTGGCGACGAAAGCGAGAGGAACTGGACGAAGAAATCGAGAGCCATCTGCAAATGGCGATTCGCGAGCGCATCGAGCGCGGTGAATCGCCGGAGGACGCGGCGACGAATGCGCGGCGTGAACTTGGCAACGCGGATCTGATTCGCGAAGTCGTGCGCGACGTGTGGGGATGGCGCCGCCTAGAACATTTCTTGCGGGATCTGCGCTTCGGCGCGCGCCTGTTGGCAAAGAATCCCGGATTCACAGCCGTGGCGGTGGTGACGCTGGCGCTGGGCATCGGCGCCAACACCGTGATTTTCAGCGCCATCAACGGGTTATTCCTGCACCCTGCCGGGATCGAGGATCCCGCGCATGTGTTTGCCATCCGAGTAAAGTACGACACGCTGAATCTGAAGAGCATTGTCATCTCGGCTCCGGACTTCGCGGATGTGCGAAATAGCAGGGAGATCTTCTCTTCGACCGCTGCCGAAAACGAAGAGGGCCTCAACTATCTTGCCCCGGATGGGCCGCAGCGGATGATGGCAGCCAAGATCACCTGGGAGTGGTTCAACGTCTTCGGAGCCCGGCCACTCCTGGGCCGAGTATTCCAGCCAGAAGAGGACCAGCCCCATGCCAATCAAGTTGCCGTCCTCGCGTACGGCACGTGGCAGAACCTGTTTGGAGGCGACCCGGCGATCCTCGGCAAGAGTATCCAGTTGAATCACCAGGACTATCGCATCGTCGGCGTGATGGGGCCGGATTTCGACTGGCCCCGGCGTTCCGAAGTGTGGATCCCGCTGGGATTGCCGCCGGGCGAATATGCGCCGGACAATTACTTCAATGAGGATTATTTCGTGGTAGCTCGCGCCCGGCCGGACGTTTCGCCGAGCAAGGCTGAAGCGTTCGTTCGGGTGTTGACGCAACGAATGATCGCAGCGCACCCGGAAAGCTCCTATCCCAAGGATTCCGGCTGGGGGATGTTTGCTGTTCCGTTCACCGAATATACCGCCGGCGATCTTCGCACGCCGATGCTCATCCTGACGGGTGCCGTAGGATTCGTGCTGCTGATTGCTTGCTCCAACATAGGCGGCTTGATTCTGGCCCGGGCGTCTGCGCGCACCAAGGAGTTTGCCATTCGCGTGGCATTGGGCGCGGGAAGAGGAGACCTGCTGCGCCAGGCATTGACCGAAGGTTTCCTGCTGACAACGGTCGGCGCGATTCTGGGCGTCGCAGCAGCTTACGAAGGCCTGGGGACCTTGCTGCAGCTCGCGCCGAGCCAGCTTCCTTCCAGGCTCATCGTTGGGATTGACGGGCACGTTTTGGCGTTCGCTGTCGCATTGAGCGTCTTGGCAGGAATCTTCTTGGGGGTCGTGCCGGTCGGCCAGGTTTTCAGCCAGGAGCAATCGGAAGCTCTGAAGGTTGAGGCCAGATCGGTCACAACCGGACGAGGCCGGACGCGTCTGCGGGAATTCCTGGTGGTGGGACAAGTGGCGCTGGCTCTCGTCCTCCTTGTGGGAGCAGGGCTGCTGCTGAAGAGCCTTACCCGCTTGGCTCAGGTGGATCCAGGGTTCGTTCCGAAAGGCGTGATGACGGCGTCGGTACAACTTCCCGAGGGACAGTATGATAACGATGAAAAGCAATCCGTGTTTTATCGAGGCGTGATCGAGAGGCTGGCCGCCCTTCCCGGAGCGGAATCCGCCGCGGTAACCGTCTCGCTTCCCTTTAGCGGGATCACTCCTTCTTCTTCCTTCAACATTGAAGATCGGCCGCTTGGCCCAGGAGATCCGGGGCCACACAGCGATTTGGACTGGGTTTCGCCCGGATACTTCGATGCGATGCGGATTCCGCTGCTCAAGGGACGTTTTTTCACCGATCAAGACGGCATGGGCACTCAACCCGTGGTTATGATCGACGAAAACCTGGCGCGACAATACTGGCCGAATCAGAATCCCATCGGCCGACGCTTGCGCCGGGGGACGCAGGCCCCATGGGCAACCATCGTGGGCGTCGTCGGCCACGTGATGCAGACGGCCCTTGCGGGAGACTCGGGCAAGGGCGTCTGCTTCTACCCCATTTTGCAGCAGCCGATTTCGCAGGCGTTTCTCATCGTGAGGACCAAAACGGACCCGGCACAATTGGGAAACTCGATGCGCGCGGCTGTCGCGGCGGTGGATCCGGGGCAATCCGTGGCGAACTTGCAGACGATGGAGGAGTACGTCACGAGTTCGCTCGGGCCGCAACAGATCGCTGTGTCCTTACTGGGAGCCTTTTCAATCCTCGCCCTCTTCCTCGCTTCACTGGGGCTCTACGGAGTGATCAGTTACAACGTCGCGCAGCGGACCCGCGAGATTGGAATCCGCATGGCGCTGGGAGCCGAGAGGAGGCAACTTTGGCGGCTGGTTCTCGGCGACGGAATGCGGCTGGCGCTGGCCGGTGTGCTGGTGGGAGCGGTGGCGGCATCGCTCGTGGTGCGCTTCCTCCGGAGCCAACTGTTTGAGGTCAGCGCTTTTGATCCCGCGACGTTCCTTTGGACGAGCTTGGTGCTGATTGCAGTCGCGCTGCTCGCCTGCTTTCTTCCCGCGGTGCGAGCCACGCGGGTGGATCCCATCGTCGCGCTGCGATATGAGTGAGTAATCCGCGCGCTATTCATGGCGCAAGGCCACCATGGGATCGACGCGCATAGCGCGTCGCGCCGGGACGTAACACGCGACGAGCGCAACGCCCGCCAGAATAGCGGCGACGCCGGCAAACGTGGCGAAGTCATTGGGCGCAACCCCATAGAGCAGGCCGCCGACGGCGCGGCCCATTCCCAGGCCGAGCGGCAACCCGATCAGCAGACCGATCACGGCGAGCACCATTGCCTGGCCGACGATCAGCCGGAAAATTTGTTGTGGCTTGGCTCCGAGAGCCATGCGGATGCCGATTTCGTGGGTGCGCTCGCTCACGGCGTACGCTATCACACCGAAGAGCCCCACCCCGGCCAGCACCAGCGCAAATCCGGCGAAGGCGGACATGAGCGTGCCGCCGAGCCTTTGAGGGATGACGGAAATGGAGCGCAAATCGTCCATCGTCCTGACATCGAATACCGGCTGGTCGCGATCGAGCGCAGCGACTTGCGCGCGCACAGTGGCTTCCAGGCTGCGCGGATCGGGCGAAGTCCGCACGACGAGCGCCATGGTGTTCTGCGTCTGCTGGCGGAACGGGAAATACATTTCAGCGGGCGCGGGGACATCCAACTTGTTTCGGACGTTGCCGACGACGGCCACGACGGTGCGCCATGGATGGTCTGCCAGCGGGCCGCTGAAGCGCATGCGCTTCCCGATCACGTCTTCGCCCGGCCAAAAGCGCGCGGCAAAGGCTTCGTTGACGGCAAGGACGGGCTGGCTATTGGCGGAGTCCTGGCTGGTGAAGTCGCGGCCGCGACGAATGGGGATTTGCATCGTCTGGAAATAGGAACCGCTGACGGTGCGGAAATTCGCTTCGGGTTCCTCTCCTGGCTTTGGTTCCGGCCGGCCCTCAATCCGAATGGTTGAGGTCGTGTTCCATCCGCCCAGGGGGAGCATGTTTGCGGCTGCGGCATTTTGTACGCCGGGGAGATTTTGGGCGCGGTCGATGAGCTGTTCATAGAAATTGGCGGTCTGCTGATCGGAGGTGTATCGCGCGTCGGGCAGGGCGAGAAACATTGTCAACACATGATCAGGATTGAAGCCGGGAGAAACGCGTTCGAGGTGGACGAAGCTTTTCATCATGAGCCCGGCGGTGGTGAGCAGCACCAGCGAGAGCCCCACTTCCGAGACAATCAGCGTATTGAGGAGCAGGCCGCGGCGTCGACCGAGTCCGGCAGACTGCGAGCCCTCTTTCAGCGTGTCGTTCACGTTGAGCCGCGAAGCGCGCAGCGCCGGCAGAAATCCGAAGACCAAGCCGGTGACCACGGAGACTACCGACGTGAACAGCAGCACCGGAGTATTGATCGCGATCTTGCTCCAACCGGGGATCATGCGCGCGAAGTCCGGGGGGATCCGGATGATCTGCACTTTCAAGCAAAAGTAAGCGAGCAGAATGCCCAGGCCGCCGCCCAGCAATCCCAAAAGCATGCTTTCCACAAGCCATTGGCGGATCAAGCGGCGGCGCGTGGCGCCCAAAGCAGCGCGAATGGCCGTCTCGCGCTGGCGGTTGCTCGCGCGCGCCAGCAATAAATTGGAAATATTGGCGCAGGCGATCAAGAGAACCAACCCGACCGCCGCGAGCAGGAGGAAGAGCGGCGCCCGTGCCTGGCCGACTTCGCTTTCCATGAGCGGCATCACATTCACGTCGCGCCCGGCATTGGTTTCCGGATACTGGCGCGCGAGACGCGAGGCAATCGAGCTCATTTCCGCCTGCGCCTGTTCGCGACTGATTCCCGCGGCCAGATGCGCAACGCCATGCAAGTAATGAGCCGTGCGGTTCGATGCCAACTGCGGCGGGAACGCCAGGGCGGCCCAAATCTGAGCGCCGGACGGGTAGTTGAAGTCCAGACCCATGACGCCCGCCACGGTGTAGTCGATTCCATTCAACAATATGGTCTTGCCCACAATGGAAGGGTCGGCGGCGAAGTTGTCGCGCCAAAGCGCGTAACTCAGCATCGCGACGTGGTCCTTCCCTGGCGCGCCTTCCTCCGGGAGAAATGAGCGGCCCAGCATTGGCTGCGCTCCGAGCGCCGCGAAGAAATCGGGCGTCACGAGAAATCCATGAAGGTGCTCCGGATGGTCGACGCCGCCCAGGTTGGCGTCCCACCAGCTTTGCGCCGCGATATGGTCGAAGACGTCATTCTGCGCCTTCCAATCAATGAAATTTGCAGGAGAGAGTTCGTTGCGGTCGAGGCCGTTGCTTGGCACTCGCTCCCAGAGCGCGATGAGACGGCCGGGATCGGAGAGGTCCAGCGGTCGAAAGATCGTCGCGTCCACGACGCTAAAAATATAGGTGTTCGCGCCGATGCCCAGGGCAAGCGTCAGCGCGGCGACCGCGGTGAAGCCGGGGTTTTTGCGGAGCATGCGCAGGCCGAAGCGGATGTCCTGCGCCAGCGTCTCTAGAAAGGGGACGCCGCGGCGGTCGCGATACTTCTCCTTGGTTTGCTCGATGCCGCCGAGCTTCAGCAGCGCCTGCCGCCGCGCTTCGCGCAAAGTCATCCCGGCGCGCACGTTGTCCTCGATGTGCATCTCGAGGTGGCTTTCCAGCTCCTGCGCAAATTCGCGGTCGCGCCGCTCCTTACGGAACAGCCCCGTCAGCCGCAGGAACCAAGCCCGGAGTGTTCTCACGGTAGTCCCACCTCCCTTGACACGTTACGTGGGCTACTCATAGCGCAAGGCGATGTTGGGCTCGATCCGCGTCGCGCGACGTGCAGGCAGATAGCACGCCAAGACTGCAACCAACAGCAAAAATAGCGAGATCGAGGCAAAGGTGAGCGGGTCACCCGGCTTCACGCCGAACAGGAGATTTGTCAGCAGCGGCGTCAGCGCGAGAGAAAGTGCCAATCCAGCGACGACCCCTCCAATCACCGGGCGGATGTTCTGCCTCAGAATCATTCGGAGGATTTCGTCAGGGCCGGCGCCGAGCGTCATGCGAATCCCGATTTCGCTCGTACGCTGAGCGACGGAGTAGGAGGTGACTCCGGCGACGCCGACGCATGCGAGAAGCAACGCGATTCCGGCGAGCGCGACCGTCAGAAATGCGACGAAGCGGCTCTGTGCGCGCGCCTGATCAACCAGCCCGGTTAGCGGCATGACTCGCGCCACGGGGGCGCTCCGGTCGAGCTTGGAAACTTGTTCACGGATTTCAGGCGTCAGCCCGTCGAGAGGTCCGGATGCGAGCACGACGAATGAGACCGGGCGGGGCGCAAGCTGGAAAGGCGCATAGATTTGCGGACGCACCATCACGGTGAGCGAATGATATTGCACATGCTTGACCACACCCACCACGACGAGCCAGTCGCGCTCGAACTGGTACGGGCCCTTCGGCGAGTCGGAGACGTTGAGTTTCTTGCCTAATGGATCCTGGCCGGGCCAGGTTTGGCGCGCGAGCTCCTCGTCGATGATTGCGACGTGTTGATGCGCGGCGTCGTCGAGTTCGGTGATGTCGCGACCTTCGACGAATGTGCCGCCGATAGTCCGGAAGTAACCGGGAAGAATCGACCGGCAGTCCGCCATGTTGCTGGATTGCTGCTCGAGTGGTGTTCCCTCGGGATAGTAAGCGTCGTACCAGTTTCCATAGGTGTCATCCAGAGGGAGATGTGAGACAGCCGACGCTGATCGTACGCCTGGAATGGTCAGAAGATTCTGTTGGAGCCGGTGGACGAAATCGTAGTCGCCCAATGATGTAGCAAACGTCAGAACATTTTCCGGCCTGAATCCCGGATCCACGCGGAGCACGCCCAGGAATGAGCGGACCAACAACCCCGTACCGATGAGAAGGGTGAAACTAAGTGCGATTTCAGCTGCTATTAAAACGGTGCGCGAAAGCTGCCTGGTCCCCATGGCACCGTGTGAACCGCTCTTGAGCGCAGCGGTCATATCCACGCGGCTCGCCGCCAGTGCCGGCACAAGGCCAAAAATGATGCCGCTGAGCACGGAGATCGACAGCGTGTAATTGAGCGCGGTCGCGTCTAGCCGGATGGCCCCCAGCCGCACAAGCGATTCCGGGCGCAAAGCCAGCAACCCTTGCAGTGCGCCCCAGCCGATCGCGAGTGCTGCGATTCCACCGGCAAGGCCGAGGACGATGCTTTCGGTAAGGAGTTGGCGAATCGTGCGGCTGCGCGAGGCGCCGAGGGCCGTGCGCAGGGTCATTTCGCGGGACCGGGAACCCAAGCGCGCCAGCAAGAGGTTGGCGACGTTCGCGCAGGCAATCAGCAGGACGAACGCGACACCTCCGAAAAGAAGTACGAGGGTGCGGCGAACCGTTCGCACATCGTCCTGATGCAAGGGCACAACATGGAGCGAAAGATTGGAGGCGTCAAAATCCGGAGCGAGATGGCGAAGCTGAGCGGCAATACCGTCGGCTTCCGATTGTGCCTGCGCGAAATTCGCCCCCCGACGCAGCCGGCCGATCGTGAGGAGAAATGCGGGCCCGCCTGGCGCGGCGAAATCGCCCTGGAGTGGGACGAAAAGGTCCACGTTCGGTGGCGCGTTCGTGCCAACCGGAAAAATCAAACGGAAATCCTGGGGCAGCACACCAACGACTGTGACCGAGTATTGGCCGGCGCGCAGCGCGCGCCCGATTACGTTCGGGTCGCCGCCAAATCTGCGTTGCCACAGACCATAGGAAATAACGAGCGCCACAGCGCTTTTGGCCTGTGAGTCTTCGGCCCTAAACAAACGGCCCTGCGCAGGCCTGGCGCATAACAGCGACAGAAAATTGTCCGTAACCATTCCAAGCTTGACCTGCTCGGGTTCACCATCGCCGGGAACAGCCGAATTGGTGACCCAAATCCCAGCGATCTGCTCGAAGAGGCTCGATCGTTGGCGAATCTGCACCAGCTCGTATCCGGAAGCCACCGCGCGGGACTCGCTTCCGAGACCGGACCAGATAATCGCGAGTCGGTCTGAATGCGGATAGGGAAGCGGGTTCAGTAAGACCGCGTGGACAACTGTGAAGATTGCGGTGTTCGCGCCGACTCCAAGGGCGATCGTAAAAACGGCCACAGCGGCAAACATCGGATTCTTGCGCAAGATACGCGTGGCGAAACGAAAGTCCTGCCAGAACGTTTCGAGCGCGGGGATGCCTCGGCGGTCGCGATATTTCTCTTTGGTTTGCTCGATGCCGCCGAGCTTCAGCAGCGCCTGGCGGCGAGCCTCCGCGCGCGTCATCCCGGCGCGGACGTTGTCCTCGATATGCATCTCGAGGTGGCTTTCCAGCTCTTGCGCCAATTCGTGGTCGCGCAGATCTTTGCGAAACAATCCGCCTATCCGCAGGAACCACGCCCGGAGCCCTCTCATGAATGTTCCTCCCCCGGCGCAAAGAATCGCGCGATGATCGCGGTGGCTTGCGACCACTCCTTTGCTTCGCGTTCCAAATGCTTCCGCCCCACGCGCGTGAGCTTGTAAAATTTGGCTTTGCGGTTGTTATCGGAAACGCCCCACTCCGAAGCGATATAGCCCTCCTGTTCCAGCTTCAGAAGGGCCGGATACAACGTCCCATAATTAAGGGACAGTCGGTTCCCGCTCGTCTGCTCGATCCGCCGCGCGATCCCGTAGCCGTGCAGCGGCCCCATCGATTCCAGAGTCTTCAGCACCATCAAAGCCAGCGTTCCCTGCCAGACGTCTGTCTTATCGTTCATGGATCTCCTATGGGATAGCAATAAGAGGCTAACTTTTTTCCTATGGGAATGCAATAGAAGAGTGGCAGGCGCACGATTCAGGCGGGGACAATCGCCGCCATCCTTTTCGGTGCATGTAACTGAGCCAATCGATTCCGGGTCCGCAAAGGCAGGTTGAATGCAGCGCGGCGCTATGGACCGGCCCGCTTGCTCCTCAACGGATGAAGAACCCCGTCACGCCGACGGCGACTCCCGCAAGCCCGAGGAGCGTTCCGAATAGCCAGTACAAACGCTTGCGGGTCAGCAGCGTGATCGAGCAAATCACCAGCGCGGCCTCGAGCAACACTTCTCCCAAATCGAAGCGATCCGCTCGATGCTCCTGGACCGAAAACTCATTTTCGTCTTTTCTGGCATCGGCTTCGATTTCCTTCAGCTCCCCGCCGTAGCGTTCCACTTCCTTTTCATACTTTTGCTTGAGCTTATCTGCCTGGTCGGCATTCTGAAGCGTGAATACGGTGAGCTGGTCGAGGAAAGTTTCGTAGCTGCGGCGGCGAATGTCCTTGGCCTGGTAATAGGCCCAGTGGTCCGTGGATTTTGTCTGCAGAATAATCTCTTCGGTGTGAGCGCGGTGCCCGAGCAGCGAAATGCTCGCGACGAGCACCGCGAGGACCGCCATCGTGATCGTTACAGGCGCCAGGCTCCGCTCGCGCGCGCCGTGTTCGGCATTCTCCTGCAGTTCGTTCAATTCATCCGGCATCGGGAATCCTCGTTTCGGAAAGGGGGTCGCATGCGTGCGCAAGAGGATAACAAATTTCTTCGCCCGACTGCCACTTGGCGGCTCCCGTTACGAATTAGCCGGATCGGAGACAGGAATTGGATCTGGAATGGAAACGGATCCGCCGGAGCGGAGCAGGTTGTGCGGGATGACGCCGGATCGTCCCGGCAAGAATTGGGAAATGTCCGAAAATCAGCGCGGCTAATCGATGCCTTGAATGCGCAGGCTGATCAACTGGTCGATCGTGACGTTCTGCATGCCGCGCGAGCGCATCCCTGCGATGTATTCCGGCGTCACGCCATGAATCCGCATGGCGATCAACTGGTCCGGATCGGGATGCGCGTATCCGAGTCCCTGCAGCTTTTCGATGAACTCCGGCGTTACGCCGTGAATGCGAAACGCGATCAGCTTTTCCAGATCCACATGATCGTAGCCACGCTTGCGCAATTGCTCGATCCATTCCGGTGTGGCCCCGTGAATCCTCATGGCAATCAGCGTGTTTTCGTCCGGCTTATATCCGGATTGGTGCAACTGGCGGATCATTTCCGGAGTGACGCCGTGGATGCGAAACGCGACGAGCTTATCGCTGTCGGAGATGGCGAGTCCGGCCGCGCGCAGGTCGCCGATAAACGCGGAGTCCACACCAAAAATCCGAAAGGCGATCAATTTGTCCGTGTCCAATCCGCTCAAACGCTCGTCCTTCATTTCCCGCGCGAATTTCAGGTTGACGTCCTCTGCCGCCATGCTGAATTGCTTATCGCCGTCGATCCCGCCGTAGCCAAGCGATTCCATCTCCTGCGCGTACTTTGGATCGGGAGTGAAGTGAAACAGCCCCGCGCCTTCTCCCTTCTCGAGGAAGCCTTCGCATTCGAATTTTCCGGCGTCGCGCGAAATCGTGAACCGGACGTCCTGACGCCCTGGCTTGGAGATGTCCAATCCCTGGAACGCGGTCAAGGGCCAGTCGGACTCATAATTGGAATGCCCTCCCTTGTGCGATTCCATCAGGGAGAATTGAACCATCCCCGCGGCATCCGAATGCGTGATTGCCCACGTGCCGCTCTGTGTTTCCGCCGCGCGCGCCAGCATCAGCCCGCAGACGACGCACCCCGCCAGCGCGATACCTCCCATTCCTTCGAGAAATTTCATGGGATTCGCCTCCTCCCGACGCTTGTTGCGGTCTCAGAAAACGCCGGCGTGCTTCAATGCAATCAGTTTCTCCAGATCGAGCCCCTGGAATCCATGCTTGTGCGCCTCTTCGATGAACTCCGGCGTGATTCTCTGGACCTTGGCGGCGATATAGTCGTCGGCCTTCATGTCCTTCAATCCGGCCGCCTGCAGCGAGCGAATGTACTCCGGCGTCACACCCTGCACCTTCATTCCCACGATTTCGTCCTCGTTGGGGTTCAAACCGGCCGCTCGAATGGCGCGAATGTATTCCGGCGTCACGCCTTGCACTTTCATTCCCACGATTTCGTCGGCGTCGGGCTTGAATCCCAGATCGTGGAGTCCCTTCACGTACTCGGGCGTGATGCCTTGCACTTTCATGGCGACGAACGCGTCCACATCCCCGTCCAGGCCGTTCGCGCGCATGTCGCGAATATATTCCGGAGTTACTCCTTGCACCTTCAGCGCAATCAACCCGTCAGCGTCGGGCTTCCATCCCAGATCGTGGACTGCCTTCACGTACTCCGGCGTGATGCCCTGGACCTTCATGGCCACGAATTCGTCCGCGTTGCCGTCGACGCCGCTGGCGCGCATCTCGCGAATGTATTCCGACGTCACACCTTGCACCTTCATCCCTACGAGTCCGTCTGCGTCTGGCTTGAATCCCAAATCGTGGACTCCCATCACGTATTCAGGTGTAATGCCCTGGACTTTCATCGCGATAATCTCGTCCACAGTGGCTTTCACGTTTAAGGCGATCATGCCCCGAACGTATTCCGCCGTGACCCCTTGCACTTTGAGCGCGATGATCTGGTCCACGGTGAGATTCCCAAGACCCGCGGCCTTCATGCTTTCGATGTAGGACTCCTTCGAATTCTGGGTCTCGTTCTGCGTTTGTTGCGCGGCATTTTCTTGAGATTCAGGGCTGCTTGCTGCCGGCTCGGATTGCGGAGGGGGAGCGATTGCCGTGGCCGGTGCTGCAGTGGTCGTCGCCGCTTGCACGGCCGCGCGACTTGCGGACGTGCGTTGAGGCGCGGCAGAAACGGGTGCTCCGGAATTCACCGCAGCTTGAGTCGCCAATTCACTCACTGCAGTCGAATCAAAGTTATTGTGGACAGTGCCCAGAAACGCGTTCCCCGCAAAAAGAGCTCCCGCGAGGCACAGAAAGCCGGCCGTGAACCCCGCCGTGCGGATTCCGCTTCGAAAATTTCCCATTCCCAGCAGTCTCATAACCCGTGCCTCCAGAGGACTTTGGTTTAAGGCCATCGCCAGCGAAGGAGCTACTCGCCGCTCTGCCATAAGCGTCAGAGCTCGCGCGTAATTCACCGCATCGCCGCACACGGAAAGGGCCGCGTCGTCGCAGCAATTTTCCCGCTCCGCGCGGATCCGCTTGCTCACCCACCAGACCGCGGGATGGTAAAAGAGCAGAGTCTCCACCGCGACTTGGAAGAGATTCACAAAACTATCCAGCCGCTGGATATGCGCCAATTCGTGCGCGATGACCGCGGCGAGTTGATCTTCCGAAAGTCCCGTCAGCGCCGTCACCGGCAAAAGGACCACGGGTCGAAACCATCCAATTACCGCCGGAGCCTCAAGCCGCTGGCATTCGCAATAGCGAATCACGCGGTCCAGTCCCAGACGCCGCTGCAACGCCTGGCATTTCTCGAGCAACATGGCGCTCACGGCCTTGCTTTCCTTGCGCCGCAGCCGCTCGATCAGCAGCAGCCCACCTACGTTGCGCAAGCTGAGGAAGAGGACGCCCACTAACCATGCTTCCACAAACCAGAGCGGGGCGTCGGGCTGCACCGAATGTCCCGCCGCCAGCGCAGGTGCGCCGGCAGGGACAAGCGCAGCCGCATTTTGCGCTGCTTCTCCAGTGGGAACAGCGGTGTTCATCACCGCCGCTGCGCCGCTCGTATCGGCGCCCCGCATCACGATGAACGTCGCGAGGGGCGCTGCCATCATAAGAGCCAGCGTTCCCACCGCCAATGCGTATCGAACGCGCGCGCTCCGGCAAAGCGCCATGGCGGCCGAAAGCAGTGCAGCCAGGGCAAGCCCCTCCCAGAGGAAGTGCACCAGTGCCCAGCCCAGCGGTCTCATCACGTCCGGCGAGAACCAGTTTGAAAGGGTTGTCATCGCATTGTCCTTTCGTGCTCATCCAACAGGCGGCGCAATTCTTCAATTTCTTTCCGCGACGTCTTGTGTCCCGCAAGCGCGTGCAGCATTAACTGGCTCGCCGATCCCTCGAACACGCGCTGCAAAACGTCGCCGGCCAGTTGCCGCTTCGTCTTCTCGGCCGGCACGCAGGCTTCGTACACGTGGGCGCGCTCGGACTCGTTGCGGCGGACTGATCCTTTGGCCGTCATGATTTGCAGCAGTTTCAGCACGGTCGTGTATCCCGTCGGTTTTTTCTGGCTCAGCGATTCGTAAACATCCCGGACCGTCGAGGGCCCGCGCTCCCACAGGACGCGCAGGATTTCCAGCTCGGAAGCGGTCGGCTTCGGAAGGGGTTTGTTAGCCATGCGCGGCACCATACTACGAAGACATTCGTAGTGTCAACGAAAATCTTCGTACTTCTGCCGGGCGCCCTCCCGGTGTGGTTTTTAAGGGTCAGCGGGGGGAGGGTGCGGAGTGGGAGTGGATGTAGTCGCGGACGTAGGAGGAGAAGACTTGTTCGAGCTTGGCGACGATTGGACCGGGCGCCTGCGTGATCTTCCGCCCTGCGATTTCGCCCACCGCCAGCAGATTGCGGTTCGTTGACGACAAGAACACTTCGTCCGCCGCGTAAAGATCTTCGGGCACCAGTGTGCGCTCCTCCACCGGCACGCCCGCCGCTGCGCCGATTTCCAGCAGCACGCCGCGCGTCACGCCCTCCAGGCATCCCGAAGCCAGCGGCGGGGTCCACACGCGTCCCCCGCGCGCACAGAAGATGTTCGCCGCCGTGCATTCCGCCACTTCGCCGCGCTCGTTCAGCAGCACCACTTCGTCGTAGCCCGCCTGCTGCGCCTCGTACAAATTCCACACGTTGTTCAGCCACGCGGTGGTCTTCACGCCCGCCAGCGGCGACGCGGCATGCCGTCCGTGCTCGCGCAGGCCCAGGCGCGCCGGCTCGCGGTACGCCGGCAGCCCCGCCGAATACAGCAGCAGGTCCGCCAGAGGAAATTCCTCCTCGCTGCGCCAGAATCC
This sequence comes from uncultured Acidobacteriota bacterium, assembly GCA_963788255.1. Taxonomy (GTDB): domain Bacteria; phylum Acidobacteriota; class Terriglobia; order Acidiferrales; family UBA7541; genus Palsa-295. The sequence goes on along the minus strand of CAWBGC010000016.1, from coordinate 83,525 downwards.
CGCCTGGTTGTACACCACGTAGATCCGCGCGCATCCCTCGCGCACCTGATTCGCGCGCAGTACTTCGTCCAGTTGCCCGCGCACCGTCTCCTCGCGGAACGCGAATGGGCAATGCGTCCGTTGGGCGTCGCGCGCCAGCCGCTGCCAGTGCCGCTCGAAGGCAAACGGAATGCCTTCGACCACGCGCATGGTGGTGAACAGCCCCCAGCCGCTGAGCAAGCCCGCCTGGCCGGGCGAAAGCCGCACCTGCTCGACGGGCAGCAGCCGTCCGTTGTGCGACACGAAGCGATGAATCATGCGTCCCCCTGCAGCAGAGGTTCATTCTAGCGCAGAAGAGTTCGGCCGCAGCGCTTCGGTGCGCACGGCGACACGAGGACGCACGCCAAAACGCTTCGGCGCGCCCGCGAGAAACTGAATCGCAGTGGTTGACACGAGCTAAAACTGCGCCTACATTGGCGGAGTCGGTGTTGGGGAGGAGGAACCCGTGCGATCGATGGCTCGAGGCTGCCTGGTGGTGGCGCTGGCGGTGGGGATGGTGAACTATCCTCTGTGGGCGGCGAATGAAAAGCCGCTGGGGATGGTAGTGCTGGCGACGAACGCGCACCTGGACAGCGCGGATGCAGCGATGGGAGCGAACGTCTATGGCGGGGACGTGCTGGACACGGCGAGCGGCGGGACGCTGCGGCTGAAAGTGGGCTCGGGGCAGTTGTACTTGTTGAGCGAGAGCGCGGCGGAGTTGGCGCCGGAGATAAAGAAAGTACACGCGAAGCTGACGCGGGGGACGATAGGATTTTCGGCGGCGGCCGCGGACGGAATCGAGATCGAGACGCCGGTGGGGACGGTGCGTGCGGCGGACGGGCAGCGGGCGTTCGGGCAGGTGATGCTGCGGGGGCCGCGGGAAATCATCGTGACGTCGTACACGGGGACGCTGGTGGTGGAGCGCGAGGGCGAAGAGTACGTGATCGAGGAAGGCAAGACGTACGACATGGCGCTGCCGGCGGAGCCACCGCCGCAGAAGTACGGGGTGACGCAAGCCTACAACGACAAGCTGGTGGTGAAAGTGGTCATAGTGGGCGCCGCGGCCCTGGCGGGGTTTTTCCTGTGGTGCGCGGAATCGGTCAGCGACTACCAGCCCCCCTGCAACTAATCCCCGCGAAGTTTGCGCCCCGCAATTGAGAGCGCCTCTTTCCTTTCGCCCGTATTCCGCACGGTCTTGCACCGCCATCGCTCCCCGAAATCCGGTAGAATTGGGGCTTGAATCAGCATCGAGGAGGCGGAATCCGATGAGCGAACTCGCGAGCAAGACGTGCGTGCCGTGCCGGGGAGGCGTGCCGCCGCTGGCCGGGAAGGAGCTCGAAGCGCTGGCGAAGCAGGTGCCGCAATGGAAAGTCGTCGACGGGCACCACATCACGCGCGCGTTTACGTTCCCGGATTTTTGCCAAGCACTCGCGTTCACGAATAAAGTGGGCGAGATCGCCGAAGGACAAGGGCACCATCCGGACATCCTGCTTTCCTGGGGCAAAGCCGAAGTCACCACTTGGACGCACAAGATCAACGGTCTCACCGAAAGCGATTTCATCCTCGCCGCAAAAATCGACAAGCTGTAAGCGTTGCGCTCCGCGAATTCGCTGCTTTTTTCCTGAGAACGTGCGTGTGAAGTCCCTCGCCTGAATTTGCCGCGATCCGCGACCTGTGATCCATGGCCCGTGAAACTCGTTGGCGTGGGAAGCGAAGGTAGGGCGAAAACAAAAATAGGGCAAAGTGTTGCGGGCACACGCAGAGCTTAGGCAGCGTCGAGCGGGACAAATCGCTACACAAATTCCGTGGGGCTGATTATGATCGAGCACGCATGGGGAAAAAGAGCGATATCAACGAGACGCGGGAGATTACGGACAAGGCGTTCCGGGACAGCGTATTTTTCGAGCCGTACAAGAAAATATCGTTCCGGGGCGAGTACGTGTGGTGGCGGCTGCGCGGGTCGCCGGGGCCGAAGGTGCCTCACGTGGTCAAACAACGGACACTGGCGGAATTCGCGGAGCGGTTTGGCCTGGAGGTGATGGTCGAGACAGGCACGAATTTGGGGCACATGATCCACGCGCAGAGGGAGCGGTTCCGCGAGATCTATTCGATCGAGCTGGACGTATGGCTGGCGGCCCGGGCGAAACGGAAATTCGCGCGCTGGCCGAACATTCATCTGTACCAGGGCGACAGCGGAAAGGTCCTGCCGGAGATCCTGCCGCTGCTGAAGGAGCCGTGCCTATTCTGGCTCGACGCGCATTGGGGAGATATTTCGGCGCCGATCAAGCAGGAGCTGGAGTGCATTTACCGGCATCCGGTGCGGGAACACGTCCTGTTGATTGATGATGCGCGGTATTTCGACGGGCGCGGGGATTATCTGTCAGTCGAGGATTTGCGTGAGCATGCCGCGCGGGAATATCCGGGAAGCGTCGTGGAAGTGAAGGACGATATCGTGCGGATTTACAAGCCGCGGAAGAAGTAAGGCGGCGAAGATTGAAAGGCGCGGGAAGGAGTCCCTTCCCGCACCTCTCGAACTTGCACAGCGCTTCCGGCGTAAATTAGGGACGCGCGGCGGCGCGGCCTTGCGGCGGTGCAGTGCCGTGAGCCTGGGGCGCGCCGCGAAGGGCGCCCAGGAGCGCGGCGCCGTCCGGAGTACCGAGCCCAGTGCAAGGATCCCAGCCTTTTCCTGCGTTGTAGCCTCCGTTGCTGCCCACCGTGATGTCGTGAAGGGTTGACTCGACTCCAGCGGAATAAAGCAGCGGGTTGAGATAGCCGACGCTTGTGCCCAGCGATTGGTTGATGCGCGCCAGCAGCCCGGCCCAGAGCGGAGCGACGGCGCTGGTGCCGCCGATGGTGGATGGCTGGCCGTCGACGACAATGTCGTAACCGGTGGTGGGATCGGCGTCGCCAGAGACGTCGGGAACTCCGCGGCCGACGAAGTTGTTGGGCGCCTTAGGGACGCCGGCGTTTTGTTGATAGGTAGGCAGCGCAAAAAATTGGCTGACACCTCCGCCGGTGGCGCCTTCGTTGTTGGATAGTTCATTCCAAGCCTGCTCGCTGGAGATAGAATTTCCCGAAAGAGTCAGCTTGGTGCCGCCGCAGCCGATGACGTAGGGGCTGGAGGCAGGGAAGTCCACGGTGAGCTGGTTATTGGAAGAGCCGTCGGTGGCGCCGTTGTCGCCGGAAGCGACCAGGATGGTGACGCCCATGGTGGCCGCGTCTTGACATGCGGAATTGAATGCGTAGAGGGCTTGCTGTGTCCAGGAATTTTCCGGCCCGCCCCAACTGATGGAGACGACGGAGGGGCGGAAGGTGGTGTCGTGGACGGCGGTGGTGAGGGCATCGAGGAAGCCCTGGTCGGTGTTGGGCGTGAAGTAGACGGCGATCTTCGCGCCCGGCGCAACGGCCCCGGCGACTTCGATGTCGAGCTCGACTTCGCCGTCGGGGCCGCTGGGATCGCCGGTGGGGGAATTCGAGCCACCGTCAACAGGAACGGCGGTGACGCTGGGAGGCGTGATTCCCAGGCTGTTGAAGAAAGAATTCAGGTCCGCGGTCTTATAGCCGCCGCCCAATTCCAGGATGGCGATGGCTTGGCCGGCGCCGTTGGTCCCGGGCGGGAAGTCGTAGGCCTGTGCGACCTGAAGAGGAGAGTAGCCGACGTCGGCGGGAGTCTTCTTTTTCTTGAGGCGGAAATGCGGCTTGGCCTGGGGCCGATTGTCGAGGCCGAAGACACCTTCGATGATGCCATCGAGCGCGGCGGGAATCGTGAGCGTGCCGGTGCGGCCGCGATAGGCGCCGGAGGGGTGCTCGTAGCGGCTGAGCTCGACGTCGAAGGCCTGGGAAAAGGCGGCGACAGTCCCGGCGAGAAGGACGGAACGGCGAGCGGGGTCCTCGCGGACGATAGTCAGGCCGAATTCGGCGGCGAAGGAACGCACCTGGGCGATGTCGGCGGAGCGGGCGCCGTGCTTGGCAGCGAATTCTTCGCAGGAGAGGTGAACGCGGTCGCCGGGCAGACGCGAGCCGAGCTCATCGAGCGAGGGAAACTCGCTGGGATCGGAACCCCGGCGAAGAAACAGAGTGACCGGGATAACTTCGTTGGGGTCGGCGGGGCCGATTTTGCGGGCGCCGTGCATGGGAGCGCGGGCGCTGGCTCGAAGTTCCACGCGATTCTTCTGAGATGGCATTGCTTCCTCCTTCTGGGCGCTGGGATGGGCGCCCGGGCTGGGTGTTTGTCCCTTGGCTCGAGGGAGGGCGGGACTTATAGAATAAAGGGTCCCTCGAGCTTGAACAATAGTGATGATTGGTGGGCGGGCGTTTCGCGACCGGTGAGCATTCCGGCGGGGGTCGCCAGGCCTCCGGATTTCATGGACTTGCCGCAGAACGCGCTTTATTCTGCCTGAACGCGATTTTGGGTCCCATCACCAGAACGCAAGAGGCTCTTTTCATGTTGCGGCGGTTATTTGCGTATTACATCGCGGAGGAAGTCCGGCCGATGCTGGAACTGGCGGTCCCGCTGGTGCTGGCGGAGCTTGGCTGGATGGCGATGGGCATCGTGGACACGATGATGGTGGGGCGTCAGGCGGCGAGCGCGGTGGCGATCGGGGCGGTCAGCCTGGGGAGCATCCTTTACTATGCCGTGGCGATCTTCGGGACCGGGTTGATGCTGGGGCTGGATACCCTGGTGTCGCATTCCTACGGAGCGGGAGACGTGGAGGATTGCCACCGGTCGCTTGTGAATGGAGTGTACCTGAGCCTGGGGCTGGCGCCGGTGCTGATGGGGATCGTGTGGCTGTGGGAGCCGATCCTGCACCGGGTGAATATTGACCCGTCGGTGATGAGCCAGGCGATACCGTATTTACGGACGCTGAACTGGAGCACGCTGCCGCTGCTGCTCTATTTTGTGTTCCGGCGGTATCTGCAGGGGATCAACCTGGTGAGGCCGGTGATGTTCGCGCTGGTGTCGGCGAATTTGGTGAACCTGGTGGGGAACTGGTCATTCGTTTTCGGGCACCTGGGAGTTCACGCGATGGGGACGGTGGGGTCGGGATGGTCCACGTGCATCGCGAGGGCGTATATGGCGGCGGTGCTGATGGTGTACTGCGTTTATTACGACCGGCGGTACAAGACGGGCCTGCGCGAGGCTTCGCGGGCGCCGCATTTCCCGCGCGTGTGGAGGCTTGTGAGCTTGGGATTTCCGGCGGCGATGCAATATGGGCTGGAAGTGGGTGTCTTCGCCGTGGCCACGACGATGATCGGGAAGCTGGGAGCGGTTCCGCTGGCGAGCCACCAGATTGCGTTGAACACGGCGAGCTTCACGTACATGGTACCGCTGGGGATCAGCTCGGCGGCGGCAGTGCGCGTGGGCCAGGCGCTCGGGCGAGGGGATGGACATGGGGCGAGCCGGGCGGGATGGACGGCAATGGCGCTGGGGGCGAGCTTTATGATCCTGATGGCAGCCGCATTCTGGACGCTGCCGCGTTACATCGTGCGCGTGTACACGCCGGCGCCGCAGGTGATCCATGCGGCGAGCGCGCTGCTGTTCGTAGCGGCGTTCTTTCAATTGTTCGACGGATTGCAGACGGTGGCGACCGGAGCGCTGCGAGGCGCGGGCGATACGCGGACGCCCATGACCTGTCACTTGGTTTTCTACTGGCTGCTGGGGCTGCCGCTGGGCACCTACCTTTGCTTCGGGGCGGGCTGGGGAGCGCCGGGAATGTGGACCGGGCTGTGCGTGGCGTTGATTCTGATTGGCGTCGCGCTGCTATATTTCTGGCGGCGCAAGGAGCGCACGTTTGGTGCCAGCGGAGTTGCGTATCCGGTGGTTAGTTGAAGGTCCGAAGCTTTGCCGATGGCCGAAGCGTCTAATGCTGGTTGCGATGAATTAGCGCGGGGAAATCCTTTTTTGTGGGCTTTGCGGATTTCCCGGCGCGCGCAGAATAGAAACGAGGTGTGGTTCAAGGATCGATGGCGACCGTTGCCGAGCGAATTCAGCCCTTACCAGAAGTAAACCCATGGCTCATCGCCGTCACGGTGATGCTGGCGACGTTCATGGAAGTGCTGGACACGAGCGTCGCAAACGTGGCGCTGCCGCACATTGCCGGAAACCTTTCGGCGAGCGTGGATGAAAGCACGTGGGTCCTGACGTCCTACCTGGTATCGAACGCGGTGGTGCTGCCGCTGACCGGATGGTTTTCCACGCTTTTTGGCCGCAAGAGATTTTACATAGCCTGCGTCGTGCTATTCACGATCAGCTCGTTTCTGTGCGGACTGGCCCCCTCGTTGCCGCTGCTGGTGGTTTTTCGCGTGATTCAAGGAGCGGGCGGAGGAGGGTTGCAGCCGATTTCGCAGGCCATCCTGGTGGACAGCTTCCCGCGCGAGAAGCAGGGAATAGCGATGGCAGTCTACGGCATGGGCGTGGTGGTGGCGCCCACAATCGGGCCGACGCTAGGCGGCTGGATCACGGACAGCTTTTCCTGGCGGTGGATTTTCTTCCTGAACGTGCCCATCGGCATCCTCGCGGTGATGATGACGTCGCTGTTGATCTCCGATCCGGCGCACCTGATCCGGAAGACGTTCAAGCAGGGGCTGAAGATCGATTTCATCGGATTGGGATTGTTGAGTGTGGGGCTGGGGTTCGCGCAGATCGTGCTCGATAAAGGAGAGCGGGACGATTGGTTCGGCTCGCACTTCATTGTGTGGGCGACTGTGGTTGCCGTTGTGGCGCTGGCGGCCATGGTGTTCTGGGAGCTGCACACGGACGACCCCGTGATCGAGCTGCATTTGCTGAAGGAACGGAATTTCGTGATTGCGACGACGATGATGTTCGTGCTGGGAGTGGTGCTGTACGGAACGACGGTGCTGCTGCCGATCCTGATGCAGACGCTGATGGGATACACGGCCATGCAGAGCGGACTCGTGCTGCTGCCGGGCGGGTGCGCCCTGCTGCTTATTTTGCCTTTGGTGGGCCGGCTGCTGAGCCAAGTGGAACCACGGTGGATGGTGGTGTTCGGGCTGGTGGTCACGGCGCTGGGGCTTTTCCAGCTCTCGAAATTCAACCTGGACGTGGGGATGAGCACGCCGGTGTGGGATTGGGTGATTTCGCGCGCCGGCGTGGCATTTTTGTTCGTGCCCATCAACGTGATGGCTTTCTACTTCGTCCCCAAAGAAAAAATTAACAACGCCACGGGACTGATCAATCTGGCGCGCAACATCGGCGGCAGCATGGGGATCTCGTTCGTGACCACGTGGCTCGACCGCCGCGCGCAGTTCCATCAGAACATTCTGGCGGGAAATCTGCAGCCGGGGAACCGGCTGTATCAGGGTGCGCTGCACCATTTGGCTCATTTGCTGACCGGGCGCGGATTGGACTCGGCGCATGCCATGGTTCAAGCGCAGGGAATGCTGTATGGGCAAATGCAGCGCCAGGCCACGATGCTTTCGTTTGTGGACAACTTCTGGTTGATGGGAATGATATGCCTGGGCGTCATCCCGCTGATGTTCCTGATGAAGAAAATTCGGCCGCAGAAGACACGCGTCTCGGTTCACTAGCGCGAAAGATTGCTACAATCGCTCGGGTAAGGCCCGCACGCGAGTCCTGCATCAATGGGATTGCCCCGGGCAGAAGCAGGAGACGAGAAATACGGCGTGCGCAACGAATTCATGGTTCGCGCAATTGAGCTCTCGATTGCAAACGTCCGCACCGGACAGGGCGGACCATTTGCAGCCGTAATCGTGAAAGACGGGAAAATCATCGCGGAGGGTGTGAACAGCGTGACCCGGACAAACGATCCCACGGCACACGCCGAGGTGATGGCCATCCGCGAGGCTTGCCAAAAGCTTGGAACCTTCGAGCTGAATGACTGCGAAATTTATTCCAGCTGCGAGCCGTGCCCGATGTGCCTGGGCGCGATCTACTGGGCGCGCCCGGCGCGTGTTTATTTTGGCGGGACGGCGGCGGACGCGTCGCATGCTGGTTTCGACGACGCGTTCATTTACAGCGAGATTTCGCGACTGCCCGGTGACCGCAAGATACCCATGGAGCCGCTGATGCGGGAAGAAGCGCTGGCGGCATTCCGCGCCTGGGAAGAAAAACCCGACAAGACTCCGTACTAAGGCGTCGGTGTGGACGTGGGTATGTTCTCGCAGCTATGCTGTGACCGAGTTGGTCCGGTGGCGCTGTGGGGGACCCGCGCCGATCTCGGAATCTGACCGATGGCAATCCAGCTTGGCGAAAACAGTTACGGCGAGACGCGCGTGCGGCTGCTCCGCGTGGTGCGCCAGGAGGGCCGCCACGACGTCAAGGAGGTGACGCTCGGGATCAACTTCGTAGGTGGCTTCGAAGCGGCCCACACGAAAGGCGACAACCGCCAGATTTTGCCGGCCGACACGATGAAGAATACCGTGTACGCCCTCGCGCGGCAGTATCCGGTGGAGGCCATCGAGGAATTCTGCTCGCACTTGATGGAACATTTCCTCACCTACAACCCGCAGGTCACGCGCGTCCGGTTGGAGGCGGCGGAAAATATCTGGGCGCGGATTCCACACGGCGGAAAGCCGCACGCAACCGCGTTCACGCGAAGCAGCGCCGAGAGGCGGACGGCGATGCTCGCGGGCTCGCGCGAGGGTGTGACGGTTCGAGCGGGAATCGAAGACCTGGTGGTGTTGAAGACGACGAAGTCGGGCTTCGAAGGGTTTCTGCGCGACCCATACACCACTGCGAAAGACGACCACGACCAAATTCTTTCCACTTCGATTCGCGCGGACTGGCTGTACGACGGCAGCGAGATCGAATACGGCCCCGTCTGGCACGGGGTCCGGCAGACGCTGGTCGAGACGTTTGCCGAACACGACAGCCGCTCGCTCCAGCACGCCCTTTACGCGATGGGCGAGGCCGTCCTCGCCAACTTCGATCCCATTCGCGAAATCCACCTCGCGCTGTCTCACCGGCATTACAACTTGGCGGATCTCACTGCTTTCGGAATGGACAATCCCTCGGAAGTTTTTCTGCCGATGGATGATCCCCACGCCGTCACCGAGGCAACGCTGCGAAGAGAATAGCTTTGCGCCCGTTCGCGATTCGCTGCTTCGGATTGCAAGCATCGGAAACCGTAGTTGTCCGAAAATGTGGGACAGGATACATTTATTTCATCAGGGCGCGCAGTATCCACCGCCGATTCATAAATAATGGGAACCGAATCCCTGGTCCCTGCTTCGCATTGGCGGCTTGCCGGGAGAATTACAGGGAGATGACGAGGAAATTCGATTGTCTGGACGAATTCTAATTGTCGACGATGAAACGGCCGCGGTAATTGCGCTGGAAACACTGCTGCGCCGTGAAGGCTTCGAACTGCGCATTGCCTCCGACGGAGAGACTGCCCTTGCGGAATGCGCATCGTTTCGCCCTGACCTGATTCTGCTCGATATCCTGATGCCCGGAATGGATGGCTACGAGGTATGCCGGCGAATCAAGGCCACGCCGGAAACGCGATTGACGCCCGTGGTGCTGATCACCGGGCTGAGCGACACCGAAAACCGCATTAAGGGTATTAACGCCGGCGCGGACGATTTCCTGAGCAAGCCGATCGATTTCAACGAGCTTCTGGCGCGGACGCGTTCGCTGCTGCGCCTGAAACAGTACACCGATGAGCTCGAGAACGCCGAGTCCGTGCTCTGGAGCCTGGCATTCGCCATCGAAGCGCGCGACCCCTACACGCGCGGGCATTGCGAACGCCTCGCGCAAATGTCAGCGCGCCTGGGGGAACGCCTCGGCATTTCCGAGGAGGACATTTCAGCGCTGCGGCGGGCTGGGATTGTCCACGACATCGGGAAAGTGGTGGTTCCGGATGCGATTCTCCTGAAGCCCGGGCCGCTTTCCACCGAAGAGACCGCCATCATGCGGAGACATCCGGTGGTGGGAGAACAGATTTGCGCGCCGCTGCGAACTTTCGGGCCGGTCCTCCCGATTATCCGGCATCATCACGAACGCTACGACGGCTCCGGCTATCCGGATGGCTTGCGCGGGGAGAAGATTCCGCTGACGGCGCGCATCCTCCAGCTCGCGGACGTCTACGACGCGCTGACGACCGACCGGCCGTATCGCAAGTCAGATCCGTCGGAGGCCGCGCTTGGGATCATGGACAACGAAGCGTCGCAAGGCTGGTGGGACCGCCAATTGCTCGACGCTTTCTGCACGATGATTCGCACCGGCGATGGCGCGCGCCCGCCGAACCGTGCAGGCAAGGCTGCCCATTGATCGCGCCTATGCGCCGATCCTCTCCTCGCCGGAATAGATTACGAACCGCCGGCCGCGCAGAAAACCAATCAAGGTGAGCTGAAGCTCGCGCGCCAGTTGCACGGCCAGGCTCGAAGGCGCCGACACGGACGCCACCACCGGCACGCCTGCCGCGATTGCTTTCTGCACGATCTCGAAGCCACCGCGTCCGCTGACCAATAGCACTGCTTCCGCCAACGGGATACGCTTCTCCAGCAGGGCCCAGCCGATCACTTTGTCCACTGCGTTGTGCCGCCCAATATCCTCCCGCAAGACGAGCAATTCGCCGCGCGGATCGAAGAGCGCAGCCGCGTGCAAGCCACCGGTCCGGCCGAAGACGGCCTGCGAAGCACGCAATGCTTCGGGAAGGCGCACCAGAATCTCCGGGTCGAGCCGGAAATCAGGATTCGGCGCTTGCAGCGTTTGCGAGCGAATCGCATCGATCGAAGCCTTCCCGCAAATTCCACAGCTCGAGGCCGCGAAGAAATGCCGCCGCATGGCTTCGAAGTCCGGCGATGATTCCGGCGCGAGGACCGCCTGCACCAAATTCCCGCGGTTCTCTCCGCTCTCTTCCGGATTGCACTCGAGCGACACGATCTGCTCGCGCCGCTGCACAATTCCTTCGGTGAAGAGAAAGCCGGCAGCCAGCTCGAGGTCGTGACCCGGCGTGCGCATTGTGACGCTCAGCGGCTCCTGGCCCACGCGAATCTCAAGAGGCTCCTCGGCGGCGAGATAATCCTGCTTACGGCGGACCTTGCCGTCGTCCCATTCCGAGACTTGCGTCAGATCGAGGTTACGAGGCTTTCGTGCCATGTGCCAGGTGCCCTGCTCGACGCGAACGGCGTGCGCCGCGGGCCACTCAGAATACATCCGAGTGGCCGCCGCGCGCGATTCCTAAACAGCCGAGCGCGACGCCAAAAACGGGTCTGGCCCGGGCCGTGGAACCGGCCCGAGCCAGGGGGGCGTTGCGTGGTGGGATACTACGGAAGATTCGTCAGATATCTACTCCTTGGGAGCCTTTGCCACCATCCCGGTGTGGGGATCCAGGACGAGCTGGTCGGTGCGCAGGACGTTGAAGTCGAACATGTTCGTGACCGGCCCGGCAATTACATCGAACGACCCGTCGCCGATCTGACCCAGGCTCCAGTTGTCCTCGATAAACCGGGGGATGGAGCTCTGATCCGTTACCGTGCTGTCCACGAAGTTTGCCTTCGCGTACGGCGAGATCACCAGCAATGGAATCCGCGGGCCATACCCGCAGCGCGACTGCAGACCGGCCAGCGAATTCGTACCAATGCCGCAAGCGCCTTCGCCGGTGAGCGCATCTTTGATAGACGTCGACTGGTTGACGATTGGCCCGATCACATGATCGTACCAGCCGTCCGAGTCGTCCCAGGTGATGAACACTGCCGTGCTGTTCCACTCCGGAAGGGACTGTAGGAAATTAATGATGCTCACGAGAAATACTTGTTCATCGAGAGGCGAAGAATTGCCCGGATGTCCGTCCTGCGCCCGGTTGGCTTTCAGGTAGCTCACCGCCGGCAGGTTTCCCGCCGACGCCGCTGCCATGAAGTAGCTCAGGTCGTATAGATGATTCGCCGGTCCACCGTGTCCGATTTCAGCAAGGCTGGAGGGGGGCGTGTGGTGGATGTTTGCTGTGCTGGCGTAATACTCAAACGGGTTATGATGCGGGCTGTATGCCGTCTCGGGTGTGCCGTCCAAGCGGTTCGTGGTAGTTTTGCACTGCGCCTTGCCATTCACGACCGCCGAAGGAGTAAATCCGCCCTGGAACCATCCCCAGGTAATATGTTTCTCATTCAACAGGTTGCCGATGTTCTTCCCTTTCACCGACGTCTGATCGGGTGAGCCGCAATCGTCGTAGTAGGGGTCGGCATCTCCGATCACGCTGTCGTTGACGACATCCGATTCGAGGTCGCCGGAGGAATCGTCAATCGAGTGCTTCAGGTCGGCATTTCCCGTCATTCCGGACACCACATTCAAGGCGCCCGGCGTGGACGGCCCGAAATTTGTCCCGAAGAACGATTGGTTCAACGCGTAGTTCTGCGCATAGTTCCAAACCGCGCTGACGGTGTTCCCATCGTAATAGCCCATCACGATGCCCAGCCCCAGCGGAGCGACGTTCGGATACGTCGTGGAAGAGCAAATCGTCGAGGTGAATTCCGGAAACTTATCCATCAGCCCGCTGTCGAAGGCCTGCTGTTCGGGCATGTAATCGTGATCCTGGTCGCAGGTATAGTTCTGCGTGATGGGGTCCAGGCGAACGGGAGAGTAGGTCGGTCCGTTCGGATTGTTGCTCATCAATCCGGGCGTAAGACCGTTCACCGAGGGAGTTCCCGGCGCCGCCTGGAAGGCGGTTTCTCCGGCGGGATTCGTCGCGACGGGGTACGTCCCGAAGTAGTGGTCGAACGAAACATTTTCCTGAAAGATTACGACGACGTGCTTGATCGGCGTCGTGGTCGGAAATGACGCCGCCTGATCCTGAGTTCCGGCACCTTGTCCCGCCAACAAGCTTACGGGCGTTGTTGCAATGGCCAGGTTCACACAAAGCGCGATCGCTGCCATCCAGCGAAGGTTGTTCCGAATCATGAGATCTCCTTTTTCAGATTACGTCGGGTCTGATTCCTTGCCGCCCGCACCTGGATTGAGTGGCCTCAAAGGGAGCGTGTCGGCAGCCAATTGGAATCAAACGCGTCCAGAAGTGGATACGCGCCGCTTGTTATTGCCAGATGAAAGTCGCGTAAAAACTGGCTCCGCGATTGTAAAATTATTCGGTTCCGTCTCGTGGGCCCGGGCGTTGGACGCTCCGGCTCTTGCGGGCCTCAACGCCCGGCGCAGGGTCCACGCGGATTGTGCCCATCATCCCGCCGTCCTCATGTTCCAGCAGGTGGCAGTGGTAGACGAAGGTCCCGGCGATTTCCGGGTTGCGGAAGTCCATGCGCAGCTTGACGTTGGGATACACCGGGCTTTTCCCATCCCAGAACGGCACGTTCACGATGTCGCGGAGAAACGGCTCGTTTACGGGCAGCCCAAACCAATCGAGCAGAAGGAAATGTAACTGGTGGATATGAAACGCGTGCACCTCCTGGGTGCGGTTTTCGATGATCCAATCTTCGACATCCCCTTGGTGAACCACGATATTCGGCTCGGTCGAGCGCACGTCGAATGGCTTCGGCGTCTGCCCTTCGACGGTCAGCATGAACACGGTCGGGCTGTTCGCGTCCCTGGCGTCTTGCGGCACTTCGGTGAAGAAGAGCTTCCGCGTGCGCACTGGCTGAACGTTTCCCAGCCAAGCCAGCTTCTCTGGCGCCAAGGGCACCGGAGAAGCCGCCAGCCTCGAGCGCGGCGCCGGTGCATCGTCGGACACTACAATCGTCGCCAAAGCTCGCGTGGGATCATTCTCCCCCGCCGGACCGGTATTGACGCTGCGCGTAATGAGTGTTGCCGGGACCCCCGCTGGCGGACCGTTCACGATGAATTCGATCCTTGCGCCAGGCGCCAGCCCCAGATGATTCTGCCAAAGAACGCCGCTTCCATTTTGGCCGTTCTCATGGATTGGCTCGCCGTCCAGCGCCACAACTCCCAACATCTGGGGGACCTCGTTGTACAGTACCTGTAGGTTCAGGTACGTGATCGCCGAAGCGTTCAACACGCGCCAAAGTTGTCGCTCCGAAGGCCGCATTCGAATCACGGCTGATGGGTAATCCGGAAAAGGTACTGGTACAAAATTCAGCGACAGGTCCTTGGCGGGCTTCCCCGTCCCTGTGCCGGTATTCATAATGTCGCCATCGCGGTCGAGCACCACCGGAGGCGGCGCTTCATCACTCGACACTGGCTGCGCGTTCGGGTTCAACAAGTCCTGATCGCGGACGATCAACACCCGCTCTGGAAGACCGGCCAGCTCTTTGTCCGCTCGTTCAACACCTTCAACAATTAGAGCGCCGGAAGCGCCGCCCAGAACTTGCGCCTTCGTGAATCCGTGAATGTGCGGGTGATACCAATACAATCCCGGCGGCTGGTCCAGCGGGATGCGAAAGCGGTACTCGAACGGCGCAACTCCCGGCTGAATCCACGTCCGCAGCACGTCATCCTCGTGGCAAGCGGGTGGAATCGTCAGACCGTGGAAATGCAAGTTCGTGGAAGCGGTAGTCATTTGCTCACCCGCGCAACCACTGCCAGCGGAATCTCCACTTGCTGCCATTGCCATGCCCATCGGTTGCGCCGCCACGGTCAATTCACTCTTCAGCGTGAGAATGACCATGTCTCCCGGATTCACGCGCAGGGTCGGCGCTTGAGCGCCATCTCCAGCAACATAGCAGTAGCGCATCTGGCCGTTTGCATCGAGGTAGTTCCGGTAGGCCAGCTCCACCTTCAGGACGCCGTTCTCGCTCCGCAAATCCTCCGGCTCGGCAATGACGCTTCCTGGCGCGGGACGCGGACACACCTCTGCCGCGCGCGATTGCGCCTGCGCCCACATTGGCGCAAGCACCATCGCCACCATCGCACAAAGTTGGAGGCAAGGCACTCGCACGACTACTCCCGCATCCTTTGGATCATCGCAGGGGAATTGAACCTATCGAACCAGCTAGTGTGCACAGCGTCTGTTACAGTCAGATGAAAGCGGAATGCAACCTGGTCTGAAGGTCGGCAAGACCGCGCCAGACACAGCCCAACGGGTTTCGTTGACTTGGCTGACGGTGAACCCTAAGATTGCGTCGGTCGCTGCCCATGATTGGCCAAATCATCTCGCATTATCGCATCGTCGAAAAGCTCGGTAGCGGTGGCATGGGCGTCGTCTATAAAGCTGAGGATACGCGGTTGCATCGCGCAGTCAGTTTGAAATTCCTCCCGAGCGAGATGTCCCACGACTCCGCCGCTCTCGAGCGGTTCCGGCGGGAAGCGCAGGCAGCATCGGCGTTAAATCACCCAAATATTTGCACGATTCACGACATCGGCGAGCAAGACGGCCAGCAATTCATTGTCATGGAGTTTCTCGACGGCCAGACGCTCAAAGAACGCATTTCCGGCAAGCCGCTGCCGTTGGAGCAAGTGCTGGAATGGGGGATTGAGACTGCGGATGCGCTGGATGCGGCGCACGCCAAAGGAATCGTTCACCGCGATATCAAGCCGGCCAACATTTTTGTCACCGAGCGCGGACGCATCAAGATCTTGGATTTCGGCTTAGCCAAGCTGGCACCGGCGGGCGGTTCCACGAATCTTTCAGTAATGCCCACCGCCAGCGAGCCAGAAATGCTCACTCGTCCGGGCACGGCAATAGGCACCATCACGTACATGTCGCCTGAACAGGTGCGGGGCGAAGAGTTGGATGCACGCACGGATTTGTTCTCGTTTGGTGCAGTGCTCTACGAGATGGTGACGGGGGTTCTGCCTTTCCGTGGCGAGACCTCTGGCGTGATTGCGGAAGCGATTCTGAATCGCGCCCCGGTTGCGCTGGCACGTCTGAATCCCGACGTTTCCCCAAAGCTCGAAGAGGTCATCCACAAGGCGCTGGAGAAAGACCGCAAGCTGCGCTACCAAAGCGCCGCAGATATTCGCGCGGATTTGCAGCGGCTGAAGCGCGACTCGAGCGCTCCGGTCGCAGTTGCTCAGCGCGATTCAGATTCAACCGTTGCGATCGCCGCGACTAAACATGTTGAACCGAAATTCGCCGCAAGTACCAAAAAATTTCGCTGGATCGTGGCCTCGGCCGCGGCAATTCTACTCCTCGCCCTCATTGCGGCTGGCTGGCTGTTCTTCTCGCGCCATGTTCACGCGCTGACCGAAAAGGACACCATCGTCCTAGCCGACTTCGCCAACTCGACTGGGGACCCAGTATTCGACGGCACGCTCCGCCAGGGGCTTTCCGTCCAACTCGAACAATCGCCCTTCCTGAGCATCATTTCTGACGATCAAGTCCAGCAGACCCTGCAAATGATGGACCAGAAGCTGGATTCGAAGCTCACGCCCGAAATCGCGCGCCAACTCTGCCAGCGGACGGCAAGCGCTGCCGTCCTCGACGGTTCGATTGCGCAGATTGGCACGCAATACCTGCTGACCCTCAAAGCCGTCAACTGCGAAAGCGGCGAATCGCTCGCGAGCGCCGAAGCTCAAGCCAGCGACAAAAATCACGTGTTCGACGCTTTGGGAGAGACAGCTTCGGAGATTCGGAACAAACTGGGCGAGTCGCTGAGCACGGTGCAGAAATTCGATACTCCACTTGAGCAGGCCACAACGCCGTCGCTGGAAGCTCTTAAAGCCTTCAGCTCGGGTCGTCGAGTTCTGACCACAACAGGGTCAGCCGCAGCGATTCCGTTTCTTAAGCATGCCATTGAACTCGACTCGAAATTTGCGCTCGCCTATGCATGGTTGGGCCGCATGTATGGGGATATTGGGGAATCCAGCCTCGCTGCCGACAATACTCAAAAAGCTTATGAACTCCGCGAAGGAACCAGCGAGGCAGAGAAGTATTTCATCTCGGCCTCCTTCCATATCGAGCTAACAGGGAACATGGAAAAGGCCGAACAAACCTGCGAACTTTGGATTCAGGCTTATCCCCGGGCGGAGTTTCCGCGTACTTTCTTGCCCGGGATAATTTACCCGGTCTTAGGGCAATATGAGAAAGCCGTTGAAACAGGCGAGGAAGCGGTCCATATGTTTCCGAACCGCCCCATCCCCTACTCTGTTCTCCTGTTCGCTTACATCGCTCTGAATCGTCTCGATGAAGCGAAGGCAACGAACGGGCAGGCTCTCTCGCACAACCTGAATGACCCTACCTCTCATATTGGCCTATATCAGATTGCTTTTTTGCAGAACGACGCGGCGGGAATGGCGCGGGAGGTAGAGTGGTCGGAGGGCAAGCCGGCAATTGAGGACGAACTGCTGGGCATGGAAGCCGATACCGTCGCCTATTCGGGGCGGCTCAGAAAGGCGCGGGAGTTTTCCCGTCAGGCGATGGATTCCGCCCAACGCGCAGATGAAAAGGAAAGTGCTGCAACATACTCTGCCATTTCCGGTCTGCGCGAATCATTATTCGGCAACGCTGACGAAGCACGGCGGCGTGCCACTCTGGCAATGGGGCGCTCGGAAGGCCGCGATGTGCAATACGGCTCTGCGCTCGCCTTCGCGTACGCGGGGGACGACGCTCGGGCCCAAGCAGTGGCTGGCGATTTGGCCAAGAGATTCCCAGAAGACACAATCATGCAGTTCAATTACCTCCCAACCCTCCGCGCCAAGCTTGCGCTCAACAAGGGAAACGCTTCCGAGGCTCTCGAGACTCTCAAAGCCGCCACCCCATATGAACTAGGAGCGTCGACCTCTAGCGTTTACGCATGGACCGCCTTGTACCCCATTGTTGTGCGCGGCGAAGCGTATCTGGCCGCGCATCAGGGCAGTGAAGCCGCCGCCGAATTCCAGAAAATCCTTGACCATCGCGGGGTTGTGCTCAACGAACCCATCGGGGCACTGGCGCATCTCGGCCTCGCTCGCGCCTACGCGATGCAAGGCGACACCGCCAAGGCCAAGGCGGCATATCAGGATTTCCTCACGCTCTGGAAAGACGCCGACCCCGACATTCCCATCCTCATCGCTGCGAAAGCCGAATACGCCAAGCTGAAGTGACCTTGGTCCGAAAAAGTGCTACGTCTGATTGTAAGATTCCGGTTTGCAAAAACGCATTTTCTGATTACTCTATGCCGTTCCAGGAGGTGACATCACGGCCGGCTCACCCACAATTGGGGAGGTTGGAGGGTTTGGCGCAACGTTGCGCAAGGACGCCTGGTGGGTGGAAAACCTACCCTTCATCATCGTCCTCGGCGCCTTCGCCATTTACACCACCTGGCGCGCCTTCGAAGGCAAATTCTATTGGACACCTCCTTATCTTTCGCCCTTTTATTCTCCGTTGATTGATCCCGGGCATCGCTGGTGGCCGTTTTCCCCAGCCATTCTCATTCTGGGCGGGCCTCTCGGCTTCCGCATGACCTGCTATTACTATCGCAAGGCGTATTACCGCGCGTTCTTTCTCGATCCTCCGGGCTGCGCGGTCGGCGAATCCGGCAAGCGCAAGTACCGCGGCGAAACGTCTTTCCCCTTCATCCTGCAAAACGTTCATCGCTACTTTTTCTATCTCGCGCTGGTCTTCATCGCTTTTCTTTGGTACGACGCGATCCGCGCCTTCTTCTTCCCCGGCGGTTTCGGCATCGGCGTCGGCACGGTGATCATGCTGGCGAACATCCTTCTGCTTACCACGTACACGTTTTCTTGCCACTCGCTTCGTCATCTCGCCGGTGGAAAACTCGACTGCTTTTCCTGCACCACGTTCGGCCCGCCGCGCCATACCGTCTGGGGCTGGGTGTCCCGACTCAACGAGCATCACATGTTGTGGGCCTGGGCCAGCATGATTTCCGTGGGCCTCACCGATCTCTACATCCGCCTAGTAGCATCCGGCGCGCTGAAGGACATCCGGCTCCTGTGAATTCCTCCTACGAGACCCACGAACAGGACGTCCTCATCATCGGCTCGGGCGGCGCGGGGCTCCGCGCTGCGATCGAAGCCTTGGCGCAGGGTGTCCGCGTCGGCGTCGTCTGCAAGTGCCTGCTCGGCAAGGCTCACACGGTAATGGCCGAGGGTGGCATCGCCGCCGCCATGGCCAACGTGGACCAGTCCGACGATTGGCGCACCCATTTCCGCGACACCATGCGCGGCGGGAAATTCCTCAACAACTGGCGCATGGCCCAGCTTCACGCCCAGGAATCCCCCGACCGCGTCCGCGAGCTCGAGCAATGGGGCGCCCTTTTCGACCGCACCGACGGCGGCGCCATTCTCCAGCGCGCTTTCGGCGGTCACACCTTCCGCCGCCTCTGCCACGTCGGTGACCGCACCGGCCTCGAGATGATTCGCACGCTGCAGGACCGCGGTGTGAATCTCGGCATCGACGTCTACATGGAATGCACCATCACGCGCCTGCTCCTGGACGGGGGCCGCATCGCCGGCGCCTTCGGCTACTGGCGCGAGAACGGCCGCTTTGTCCTGTTCAAGGCCAAGTCCATCGTCCTCGCCACGGGCGGTATCGGCAAGGCGTGGAAGATCACCTCGAATTCCTGGGATTGCACGGGCGACGGCATCGCGCTCGCCTACGAAGCCGGCGCCGAACTTCTCGACATGGAGTTTGTCCAATTCCATCCCACCGGCATGGTCTGGCCTCCGGGCGTGCAGGGGATTCTCGTCACCGAAGCGGTTCGCGGCGAAGGCGGCCTGCTCAAGAATAAGCTCGGCGAGCGTTTTATGAAGCGCTACGATCCGGATCGCATGGAGCTTTCCACCCGCGATGTCGTAGCGCGCTCCATCTACACCGAAGTCAAGGAAGGCCGTGGCAGCGAGCACGGCGGCGCCTACCTCGACATTTCGCACAAGCCTGCCGAGTACGTGAAGCGCAAGCTCCCCAGCATGTATCACCAGTTCAAGGAGCTCGCCGACGTGGATATCACCAAGGGCCCCATGGAAGTCGGGCCCACTTGCCATTACATGATGGGCGGCATTCGTGCGGACGCCGAGACGGCCCAGTCCACCATCCCCGGCCTTTTCGCCGCTGGAGAAGCCGCCGCCGGCCTGCACGGCGCGAACCGCCTCGGCGGCAACTCGCTCTCGGATTTGCTCGTCTTCGGGCGCCGCGCAGGCTTGGCCGCCGCCGAATTCGCGAAGAAAGCTCCCGCGCCCTCGCTCGATTCCGCGCAAGTCGAGGACGCCGCGCGCCAGATGCTCGCGCCCTTCGAGCGTCCCGCGGGCGAAAGCCCCTACGCCATTCACCACGATCTTCAGGACGTGATGCAGAGTCTGGTCGGCATCTATCGCAACGAGGAAGACCTGCGGCGCGCCTTGGACGAGCTCGAGAAATTGAAGGCCCGCGCCGCCCGCGTACACGTCGATGGCTCGCGCCTCTTCAATCCCGGCTGGCACCTCTCGCGCGATCTCCAGTGCATGCTAATCGTCACCGAAGGAGTCGCGCGGGCCGCGCTCGCGCGCCGCGAAAGCCGTGGCGCCCACAGCCGCATTGATTTTGCAAAGCTCGACGACTCCTGGGGCAAGCAGAACAATTGCATCGTCAAAAAGGGAGACACGATGTCCCTGTTCCAGACTCCCGTGCGGGAAATGCCCGAGGATTTGAAGCAGATCCTCGCGGATAAAAAGTAGCGGAGGAAACCGATGGCCGAAGCGACCCTGCGCGTTTTTCGCGGCGACCGCAATGGCGGCGCGCCCGCCGACTACAGCGTCCCGCTCGCCCCCGGCATGGTCGTCCTCGACGCGCTTCACTCCATCCAGGCTCACCAGGCTCCCGACCTCGCCGTGCGCTGGAATTGCAAGGTCGGCAAGTGCGGCTCCTGCTCCGCCGAAGTGAATGGCCGTCCCCGCCTCGCCTGCAAGACGCGCATGGACTCGCTCCCTCTGGACCAGCCCATCACCGTCTACCCCATGAAATCCTTTCCGCTGATCAAGGATCTGGTCACCGACGTTTCCTGGAACTACGAGGTCAACCGCAAAATCCCCGCGTTTCAGCCGCGTCCCGGCGTCGATTGGAACATGCACCAGCGCGACGTCGACCGTGTCCAGGAATTCCGCAAGTGCATCGAATGCTTCCTCTGTCAGGACGTCTGCCACGTCCTCCGCGAGCATCACCACCACGACAAATTCGGCGGCCCGCGCTTTTTCGTGCGCACCGCCGCGCTTGACATGCACCCGCTCGACGGCCTTTCCCGCACGCGCATCGCCAAGGAGCAGCTCGGCATCGGTTTTTGCAACATCACCAAGTGCTGCACCGAAGTCTGCCCCGAGGAAATCCATATCACCGACAACGCCATCATCCCGTTGAAGGAACGCGTGGTCGACGAGTTCTACGATCCCCTGCTCATGCTTGTCCGCAAAATCCGCGGCGCCAATTCAACCTAGCAGGAAGGCCGCTCCCTCTGATATAGAGGGCAGTGGAGGGCGTCGCCGCCCTGGAGGTCGCGCGATGGAATACCATCTGAAATCGATTTCGAAAGCGGGCATCCCGGAGGCCACCGCCAAAGTCGAGCTCTACCGTTACCTCAACGAGCCCGAGGAAGCCGAATCCATCTGTCGCGACATCCTCGCCGTCGAGGCCCATCATCAGCTCGCCCTCCGTTTGCTCGGCCTCAGCATCACCGACCAATTCACCGGAAGCGCCTCGGACCGCTATCGCGAAGCCGCCGAAATCTTCCAGCGGCTCACCGACGCCTACGAGCGCTTCTACTACACCGGAATTCTCTACGAACGCCGCGCCAAGGCCCAGCTCGTCTCCGGCCAGCCTCCCCACACCCTGCTTCCGCTCTTCGAGCGCGCCCTCGAATGCTTCGGCGAAGCCGAAAAAATCCGCCCCAAGGGCAACGATGACTCCATTCTCCGCTGGAACCGCTGCGTCCGCCTCCTGCAATCCCCGCATCACTCCTGGAAGGAGGAGCTCGCCTCCTTCGAGGCGCACGACGCTCCCCCATCGCGCCACCGCAGCTGACCCAGCGCCGCATCCCTCAAACCGGTCGGCGGCAAACCCGGCCATCACCCGGCTCCCGCGCTCCGTCCGGCCTTTCGGCGCGATGGCCACGGTCCTCGCCTAACCAATCGTGTCAATCGCCTGCCGGGCAAATCTATTCAGTTGCCCGCCCGCGGTTAAGGGACTATCATCTTGCCGGGCTTGGGACCTGTACCCGCATCCCAAGGTCAGAGCTAG
This sequence comes from uncultured Acidobacteriota bacterium, assembly GCA_963788255.1. Lineage (GTDB taxonomy): Bacteria > Acidobacteriota > Terriglobia > Acidiferrales > UBA7541 > Palsa-295. The sequence goes on along the minus strand of CAWBGC010000016.1, from coordinate 61,482 downwards.
TGAGATGAATGAAAGCTCTCCTCGTATACCCCGAATGGCCGGACACCTATTGGAGCTTCAAACACGCTCTTCCGTTTGAAGGCAAGCGATCGGTTTTTCCCCCGCTGGGCCTGCTGACCGTCTCTTCCATGCTGCCGAAGTCGTGGGAAAAGCGCCTGGTGGACATCAACGTGCGCAAAGTGAAGGACGCCGATCTGGCCTGGGCCGATATCGTGATGGTCAGCGCCATGCTCGTCCAGCGCGAGGGCATGCTGAAGATTCTGGCCCGCTGCCGCGCGCGCGGCCTTCGCACCGTCGTGGGCGGGCCGATCTCGAGCTGCATGGATGACCTCTCGCTATACGCGGACCACGTCGTGGTGGGCGAAGCGGAGGAGATCGTCCCCGATCTGGCCGCCGCCCTTGAGCGCGGCGACGCCAAGCCGATGTACAAGGCAGCGCAACTTCCCGGACTCGACCGCACGCCGCTGCCGGATCTCGACCTGATCAATCCCAAGCATTACAGCTCCATGGCCATCCAGTCCTCGCGCGGCTGCCCCTTCAACTGCGAATTCTGCGACATCATCGAAATCTACGGCCGCAAGCCGCGGACGAAGACCCCTGCCCAGGTCGTGGCGGAGCTCGAACAGCTCCTGGCGCGCAAATGGCGCGGCTCGATTTTCATCGTGGACGACAACTTCATCGGCAACAAGCGCAAGGTGAAGGAGCTCCTGCCGGTAATGGCGGAATGGAACGTGCGCCACCGCCGCCCCTTCAGCTTCTATACCGAAGCCTCGGTCAACCTGGCGGACGACGCCGAGCTGCTGCAAATGATGAAGGACTCGAACTTCGACCGCGTATTTCTGGGCATCGAGACGCCGTCCCAGGAGAGCTTGAAAGAAGCGCAGAAGATGCAGAACACGCGCCGCAGCCTTCTCGAAAGCGTCCACCGCATCCAGACCTATGGCATGGAAGTGATGGCCGGATTCATCGTGGGCTTCGACAGCGATCCTGCGGACATTTTCGACCGCCAGGTGCAATTCATTCAGGAGAGCGCGATTCCGCTCGCCATGGTGGGACTATTGCAGGCGCTCCCGGGAACGCAACTCTACCGCCGGCTGCAAAAAGAGGGCCGCCTCGTCCACGCCGCCAACGGGAACAATATGGAATTTCGCCTCAGTTTCATCCCGCGCATGGACTCGCAGGAATTGCTGGATGGCTTCCGCTCGATTTTGCAGCGCATTTACAATCCGAAGAACTATTACGCGCGGGTGCGCCATTTTCTGGCGCAGTACCAGCCGAATCCGCGGAGGCGGCCGCTCAGTCTGGGGGATTGCCGCGCTCTGGCCCGCTCGATTCTCCGCCAGGGGATTTTCAGCCGCCACGCGCCCTCCTATTGGAGGCTGTTTCTCGCCGCCAGCACGCGCTATCGCCGGTCGTTCGCCGCGGCGATTCGCCTCGCCATCATGGGCTACCACTTCGAGCGGCTCACGCGCCTCACCCTCGCCCGTGCCGCGAAAGCCGCGGCCGAATCGCCCGTCGAGTCCCCCGTCGCCCAAGAAGTCTGATCCCGCCGCGCCACTCCGCGGCGTTGTAGCGCCGGCGACCCGCCGGCTGTGTGGTTGCAGCCCCAGAATCCACCGCAGGTAACTCTCCTTTGATGTGATTTGCGGATTATCTTGGAACGCTTTATTCTTGCAGCTACAATGCACACGCATTTGTACGCCATCTTCGGCGGGACCGGGCAATTCATGCACGCCACGAAAACAAGATGCGCGCTGTTCTTCACCCTGCTGTTTTTTCTCGCTCTGCCCGCTTCCGTCGCAATCGGGAGGCCTTCGGGTCAGGTCGCGAAGGCTGCCGACTACTCGAAGGAACCTTTCGTCCTCGAAAAGGTCGTTACCAAGATCGTTGTCGAGAATGACGGCACGTACACATCGGCAACAACGGCCAGGATGCGGATCCAGTCGCAGGCCGGCGTGAAGCAGTTCGGGATGATCACATTTCCATACGCGTCAGCCACTTCCACACTGGACATCGTTTACGTTCGCGTAACCAAGCCCGACAATCGGGTCGTCGAGACGCCCGCCGAAAATGTCCTGGACATGCCTGCCGATATCACGCGGGAAGCACCCTTCTATAGCGATCTCAAAGAAAAGCAGGTTGCGGTGAAGGGTCTGGAAATCGGTGACATCCTCGAATACGAGTACCGCAATTCAGTGAAAAACCCGCTGGCGCCGGGACAGTTTTGGCTTTCCTTCAATTTCGAGCAAATGGGGATTTGTCTCGAAGAGACTTGGCAGGTCAGCATTCCCCGTGGCCGATACGTCAAAGTGGAGAGCCCGAAACTCTCGCCCACGACGGCGGAACAGGGTGCTTATACGGTCTACACCTGGAAGACTTCTCATTTGGAAAGCGACGCGGATAAAAAAGACTCGAAGTCTGCGGATTCTGATGAGCCCTCGCGTCCTTCTGTTCAAATCACGTCTTTCCGCGACTGGGACGAACTCGGACAATGGTTCCGGAGCCTTGTGGTGCCTCGCATCGTGCCCACCCCTCCCATTCAAGCCAAAGCGGACGAACTAACTCGCAACGAGAGGACCGATTCCGAAAAGATTCAAGCCCTTTACAACTATGTCTCCAAAAATTTCCGCTACATCGGAATTTCATTGGGCATCGGGCGCTATCAGCCACACGCCGCTGCAGACGTCTTGAGCAACGACTACGGTGATTGCAAGGACAAGCACACGCTCTTCGCCGCGCTGCTTGCCGCCGAGCACATCAACGCCTACCCAGCGCTCGTGAGCAGCACCAGCGAGATCGACTCCGCCATGCCGTCTCCCTCGCAATTCGACCACATGATCACGGCCATTCCACAGGCAGATGGTTTTCTCTTCCTGGATACGACCCCGGAAGTCGGTCCGTTCGGGTTCCTGGTCGAGGCCGTGCGAGGCAAGCAAGTGCTCGTGGTTCCTGACTCCGGTCCTTCCACACTCGTCAAAACGCCGGATGACCCGCCGTTCAAATCGTTTTTCCATTTTCAAGCTGACGGCGCCCTGGACGACAAAGGAACTTTCGAAGGCAAAATGCAGATGTCCCTGCGCGGTGATGCTGAGCTGGCTTATCGGTTGGCATTTCGCAATGCGGGTCAGCCGCAATGGAACGATGTCATGCAACGGATTTCCTCGAACCTCGGTTTCGGCGGAACGGTCAGCGACGTCACCATCTCCGCTCCCGACGCGACCGACGCGCCCTTCCAAATCGATTACGCCTACACCCGAAAGGATTACGGCGATTGGGAGAATCGCCACACTATTTCTCCTTTTCCGCCGGTTTTTGTGCCCCCTGCACCTGACAAGGACGATAAACCGATGCCTGTTAAACTGGGCACTCCTGTGGAATTACTGTATGAGGGGTCGATCAGGCTTCCCGCAAATTCTCATCCGAATTCTCCGGCAACCATCGACCTTCAAGAACCCTTCGCCGATTACCATTCCTCCTACACTTTTTCCAACGGCTCCCTCCATTTCGTACGGCGCCTCACCACAAAGGCCCGGGAGGTCGCTCCCGCGCAAATCGAAGCCTATCGCAAGTTTGTGAAAGCCATCGTTGACGACACCACTACCTTTATTTCTCTTGCTGGTGAAGAGACCCCGTCGCCCGAGTTTGCAGGAACTCCCGAGGCGCGAGTCTTCTATCAGCAGGGCAGCGAAGCTTGGCAGCAGCGGAACATGCGTGCCGCCGCCGATGCCTTCCAGAAGGCCGTGGACAAAGACCCCAAGTTCGCTCAGGCCTGGTTATGGCTCGGTGCTGCGCATGTCTATTCCGGCGATGTGGACGATGGAATAGACGAAATGAAGAAGTCCATCGCGCTGGATCCCGCGCAAATCTCCAGCTACAAGTTCCTCGCTTCCACGCTGATGGCTTTTCGTCGCGAGGATGACGCTCTTCAGGTCTGGATACAACTGGAGAAGCAAAGCCCCTCAGATACGGACGCTGTGAGGAACATCGTTTCCATTTTGCTCAAACAAAAGCGCTACTCCGAAGCTCTCCCCGAACTCGAATCCGCCGTCAAGAGCAGCCCGGACGATGCGAATCTCCTCTTGCAGTTGGGCGATGTCTATTTTCACGCCGGCGACAAAGTTAAGGCTGTTGCTGTTCTACATGAGGCTATAGACAAGTCCCCGAACGCCTTGACGTGGAATGATGCGGCGTACACCCTCGCGGACAACAACGTCATGTTGCAGGATGCACTCCAGTACGCCCAAAAAGCCGTGAACGACATTGACGACAAGACGCTCAGTATCGGTCTGGACGATCTAGAACTCCAGGATATTCAAATGATGCCGGAGCTGTCCGCGTATTGGGACACCCTGGGGTGGGTACATTTCCGCCTGGGACATCTTGAATTGGCTGAAAAATATCTGCACGCGGCTTGGAGTCTTTCCCAGGATCAGACCGTAGGGGACCACTTGCAACAGGTGTACGACAAGATGGCAAAAAGAAACGGCATGGCGTGGGATAAACTCGCTCTCCAGGACGCGCGGACGGTAAAGCTCGGGAAGCTTGTTGCCGCGAAACACGTTCATGCGGAATTCTTCGTTCTCTTTTCTAACGGGTCGAAGGTCGAAGGCGTGAAATTCATCAGCGGCGCGGAGGAGCTGCGCGGCGCGGGTAAGGCACTCTCTGCCGCCAAGTTTGACGTTCCCTTTCCCGATGACAATCCCACTCAAATCCTTCGGCGCGGCATCCTCGACTGCGAACCAGAACTTCCTGGGTGTGTCTTCGTCCTGATTCCTCCCAACGACGTTCGCTCCATCAAATAAGCGGATGGAGGGCTCGCCCGCCCCAAAGACAGGCCCCATCCCCGCCGCGCGGCCAGCAAAGCCGTCCTCGCCTTTCTCTGCGATCTCCGTGACTCCTTCGTGCCCTCTGTGGTAAGTCCTTTGCCTTGTCCTTTTTGCGTCCGCAAATTTATTTCTCGACCCCCTTGACAAATTCTATAACTCATGTATACTGTGCCTTCCCAATTGACAATAGATAATAATTGATTTTGCGCGCCCTTTCGTTTTGGGCCTGCGCTAATTGTGTGCCCCGACGGGCGCCGGAAAGGGTGAAACGGAAATGCACGGAACGAGCCGCAAACGGATGCGCTCTACCCCTAGCCACTTGCTTGTCCTGCTTGCCTGCCCTGAGCGAAGCCGAAGGGCCACTGCATTTCTAACCGCAACAGTCCCGCGATTAGAAATCGCCGTAAGTTACAGAAAACAAATGACCGGCCCAATTCTAATCGCAACAAGAAACGGGCCTCCGGGCTTCGCAGTTTATTCGCCCCGTCTTGCCCATGTAGGGGCGGCCTTGCAAGCAGCGGTGCGTGGCAGTGTCCAGCCTCCAACCTCTAGCCTCCAACTTCTAGAACCTGACCGCAACACTTTGCCCTATTTTTATTTTCGCCCTGCCTTCAATTTAAGGTCGCTGGACGCTCATGACCGCCCAGAACACATGTATTTCCTTGTTCACACCACCAATCACTATTCACCAATCACCAGTCACCGCATTCCTAATCGCAACCAGGGTATATTAGAAATCGACCTAACTTGTTGTAAAAAAAGGGATCTAATTTTTTCTAATCGCAACAAAACTGCGCACCCCCTTTGCGCCATTTCTTCGCCTTCCCTCCGGCTGGCTCGATTCTTCTCCGCCGCTCCCACCCAAGCCCAACCCACCCATCCATCCAGCTCGCCCCGGAGTTTTCCACAGGCTCCCAAAACCTGTGACTCCCGCGCTGGAAATGAGCCTGCCGCAGAGGTACCATGGGTGCCGCCTCTCTGCCCTCGGACGGACCGGAATAACCATGGCACATGCAGTTCCCATTCTCGCGAGCGTCCCTGCGAAACGCGTGGGGCTGGATGTGTGGATGGGGCGCGTCCTCGAGCTGGCGGAGCGAGTGCGCGATGGTTGGGGCGCCGAGGATGTCCACGACCTGCGCGTCGCGCTGCGCCGCTGCCGCACCATGGCCGATGCCTTGAGCGAAGTGAATCCCGATTCCGGTTGGCGCAAAATGAAAAAGGCCAGCCGCGATCTTTTCGACGCGCTCGGCGAGCTCCGCGACACGCAAGTCGAGCGCGAATGGGTGAAGCGGCTTAGCCCCGCAGGCGATCCGCTGCGCAAGAATCTCCTGCGTCTGCTGGCGCGCCAGGAAAAAAAGGATCGCGCCGATGCGGAGCGTGCGCTCCACCGGTTTGACCGCAAGAGCTGGCGCAAATGGTCGCGGAAACTGCCTGCCAAGGCGCAATTTTTCCCGCTTGAAAGCGTCGTATTCCAGCGGCAGGCGCTCGCGAAGTTGAACGACGCCGTGGCACTTCATCAGCGCGCGCGAAAATCGCGCAGCCGCATCGCTTGGCACCGCTTGCGCATCGCCATCAAGCATTTCCGTTACATCGTCGAAAATTTTCTGCCGCAGCGTTACGAGGTGTGGGCCGAGGACTTGAAGCGCCTGCAAGATCTGCTCGGCGAAGTCCACGACTTGGATGTACTGCGCGGCGTGATTCGCCGCCACGCCGCGGGATTCGATGCCGCCATCGTCGCGCGATGGTACGAGCGCATCGAAAGCGAACGCAAGACGCGCCTCGAGGAATTTCGCGCGAAAACCGCCGACAAGGAGTCTCTTTGGCTTGTCTGGCGCGCGGGATTTCAGTGGGGCCACGCGCTCCGCGCCGCGGATGACGCAAAAGAGCGAATCGCCTGAGGCTAAAGCGGAGTTTGCGGCGCGCGGTGATCGCGGCGTCGCTTAAGACTACGCGTGTCCTCGAGAAAATATTTTAGGCGTGGTTCTCAGCAGGTGGTTTTTTTGCCCGCAGCAAGTGCTACGGACGTTCCGCCGGCGTGGTTTCGCGTAGGGCCAGGACTTTGCGGGCATTCTGGTAAAGCGCGCGGGCCTGCGGGATCAGCTCGACGGCCTTGTCGAGCTGCGGATCTTGGTCCAGCGCGACCTTGAAGCCGTCGTTGAGGCCGAAGACGGTGGTGAAAACTTCGCGCTTAATCCTCCACTTCAGCCAGCCGAGGTTGTCTGAAATTTCATCCTCGGTGAATTTAATGTGCTGGCTGTCGAGATACTTGCGGAACTGCTCGATCACCGCGTCGTTCACCACGAAATCTCTTGTGATCGCCGGCTTCCCGCCCAGATAAGCCCGGACGAAATCTCCCACGCCATTCGGGAAGGGATAGAAGACGCCGCGGCGCTCGAGGAATTCCTCGAACGCGTTCAACTTGGGATCGGGGACGGCCACGTCGGGCGTGATGCCGCCTTCGCCATAGACTTGGCGCCCGCTGTCGGTGAGCTTCACTTCGGGCGCGTGCGGCCGCTGCGGATTGTAGTGGTAGTCGAAGAGGGAGACGTTTTTGTAGTCCCGCTGGATGGAGCGTCCGCTCGGCGTGTAGTAGCGCGCGGAAGTAAGTAGGAGCAGCGTGTCTTCCGTGAGCGGGAAGGGTGTTTGCACGAGGCCCTTGCCGAAGCTGGTTTCGCCGACGATGAGCCCGCGGTCGTGATCCTGGATCGCGCCGGCCACAATCTCGGAGGCAGAGGCAGTGCCGCTGTTCACGAGGACGACAACCGGAACGGCGATGCCCTGGTTGCCGTGCACGGCGTAGAAGCGCTGCTCGGGCGACGAGCGGCCATGCTGCGAGACGACGAGCTCGTTGCGGTCGAGGAACATGTCGGCCATGCCGACAGCCTGGTTGAGCAGGCCGCCGCCGTTGTCGCGCAGGTCAAGGACGAGACCGTCGAGCTTGGGGTAATCGAGCTGGCTCAGCGCGGCGGCAAGGTCGCTATCGGTCGTCTGGTTGTTGAACGTGGTGACGCGGACGTAACCGATGCCCGGCTTGATGAGCGTGAAGTACTCGACGGCGGGGTGGGCGATTTCATCCCGCACCACGGTGACTTCGATGGGATTTTCCCATCCGACGCGGCCGAGCGAGATCTGGACGGAAGTTCCGCGAGTGCCCTTGAGCAGGGAAGCCACGTCGTCGGTCGTGAGACCGTTGCAGTCCTTGGCGTCCACCTTGAGGATCACGTCGGCGGGGCGAATGCCGGCCTTGAACGCCGGTGAACCAACGAAGGGCGCGACCACGACAACTTGATTGCCGCGCTGACCGATCTGCATGCCCACTCCAAAGTATTTGCCCTGCTGGTCTTCCCGGAACTTGGCAAATGCCTGGGGATCGAAGAAATTCGAATGGGGGTCAAGAACGTGGAGCATGCCTGGGATGGCGCCATCATAGATGGCCTTATCCATATCCACCGGGTCGGCATAATTGCGTTGGACGACGGCCAGGACGCGCGAAAAACTCTTGACCGAATCCTGGAGGGTGTTCGCCTCGGCAGCCGTGGCGCGGACTGACGGCCCGTACATGCCTCCAAGGACGGCGGAGGCGGCCAGGACGACCACCAGGAGAACCACACCGCGGCCCTGCGATTGCATTTTATGCATGTGACCCTTTTCAGCCCCGAATGTTCAGAATAACACATAATTCTCGGGAGGTCGCTCCAGGCTCTCGATTCGGGGGAGAAGAGCTGGCGGTTACTTCGCGAGTTGACGCAGGACCTTCGGCGTCAGGAGCCAGAGGAGGTCCCAACGGCCGCCGCTTGCGGCGCGCTCGAAGCAGGCTACGCCCGCCTTGCGCAACTCGGTGAAGACGCCGCGCGCTCCGGTCAATTGAGAAATCAACTGATCGAGATGCGGGGCATGGCCGAAGCACATCGCTTCCTTCGCACGCAGATGCGCCACTTCCTTCAAAAATTCCGCAGGATTTCCGGAGGGCTTCAGAGCCTCGCTGGAACGGATCTTTTCGAGCGGGAATCCGAGAGCTTCAGCAAAAATTTCGGCGGTCTGCGCAGCGCGGACGTAGGGGCTGGTGATCATCACGTCGGGCTTCGCGCCGAGCGCGCGGAGGCCAAGCGCTGCCGAGCGAGTCTTCTTCACGCCTTCGGCGGTGAGCGGCCGCTCGGGCTCAGGCGGAGACTTCGGATCGGCGCGGTCGACTGCGATGCCGTGGCGAACGATGTAGAGGATCATGGCTTAGGCAACCTGCTCTTTCCTTTGCGCGCGGCGGAATTCCGCGCGGAGGTGAAACTCGCGCTCGAAGAGTTCGGCTTTGCGCGCGAGGCCGGCGAGGTCAAGGCGCGTGCCCTCCGCGGCGCGGATGACAAAGATGGCTTTGTGGCCGGCGATCTGGACGTCCACGCCAGCGACGCGCTGCGAGTGCTCGGACTCGAGCTTCTCCGCGACGCGCAGGAGGGAACTCAGCTGCCGGACCTGGCGGCGGCGAGGACCATCGAGCGCGGCGTAAGAGGCGTGCTCGAGCTGCGGTTCGGATTTGCAGTTGTGGTAGCGGACCAAGGCCGCGACCATGTCGCACCGCCAGCCGCGCAGGGACGGAATTTCGGAGTTGCGGATCAGGTATTCGCCGTGGCGGTGATGCGCTTTGCGATGGATGAAATGGCCGGTATCGTGGAGGAGAGCGCCGATTTCGAGGACCAGGCGAAGGTCCGCGCCCAATTGATGCAGCGGGCGCAATTGATCGAAGAGCGAGAGGGCGAGGCGCGCAACCTGTTCGGCGTGCTGCGCATTGTAGTCCACGCGGCGGGCGAACCATCGCGCTCCGGCGAGCATTTCCGCGGCGCGGACCTTTTCTTCCTCGGAAGCGGCTTCGGCGAAATACTGCGCCGCGACGAGATCGAGCAGAATGCCTTCGCGGACGCCAACGCCGGGAACGAGCAGCGAGCGCAGGTCGAGCCACTTGGCGACCGTGGTGATGATGATCGCGGCGATGCCCATCACCTCGGCGCGGTCCTTGCGGACGCGGAAGACGCGCACGCGGCCAGGAACGTCTAGGCTGAGCAGCCGCCAGGTCTGATCTTGGAGCAGGCGGACGTTGATCGTGGGTGTTCGGCCGGCGAAGGGCCCGGAAGCAAGGCGGACGAGCGCTTCGGCATTGCCGCCGCAGGCGACGGCCATGGCGCGGGAGAGTTTCGGGGGCGCCGGAAGCGCGCTGCGCAAGAGGGACAAGATGTGGTGGCGCAGGCGCGCGGCGTTGTCCTCGTCAATGGCGCCCTCGATGGAAAATGTCTCCATGAGGCGGATGGTGCCGAGCGGGAGCGCGACGCGGCGCTCGAGCACTCCATCCTGGAAGAAATTCATTTCCAGGCTGCCGCCGCCGAGATCAAAGATGAGGCGCGGCTGGACGCGATCGCCGAGCGCCCAGTGTACGGCCGAGCAGACGAGCCGGGCCTCTTCCTCGCTGGTGATGACTTCGAGCTCGATGCCGGTTTTTCGCTGGATGCGCTCCATCAGGCGGCGATAATTCCGGGCTTCGCGGGCGGCGGCGGTGGCGACGGCGCGGTAGGCGGAGACGTGATGGTGGTCCATGCGGGCGCGGAACTGGCGAAAAGCGTCCACGGCGCGGGAGATTGTGTCGCCGTCGATCAGGCGGCGCGTGAAGGCGTTGTGGCCAAGGCGGACGGCAGCGCGTTCGGTTTCGAGAATCTCAATGTGCCGGGGTGAAGTGGCGCGGGCGATGACGAGACGGATTGCGTTGGAGCCGGCGTCGATCGCTGCCAGATGGACCGGGGCGGCCACGCTCAGCGCCAGAGGTGCGACAAGGCGTGCGAAGGCTGGTAGTGCATACTCCGAATGCCGAGCTGCGCGGCGATGCGCTTGCGCAGGACGCGATTCACTTCGGAGACGCTGCTTTCGCCGTCGATTTCCACGAAACCGTGCCGCTTCGAGAGGTACTCGAATTCACGCTTGATCATGGATTGATACCGAATGAACGATTGGAAAAGATCGTTCGAAAGAGACATGTCGCGGCCGGACTCCCAATAGCTGATCGTGTGCGCTTTCTTGAATTCGCGGTCAAAGGCGACCTCCGGCCGGACGTTGAGCCAGAACGTGAGGTCGGGGCGGAGGGCCATTTCGTAGATGCCGTGAAGATAATCGCGGCTCATGCCGCGCACGGCGGAGCGGGCGATCAGCGTAAAGATGTAGCGGTCGGCGAGAACGACGAGCCCGGAGCGCAGCGCGGGAAGGATGCGGCGCTCAAGCTGGTCGAAAAAGTCGGTGCTGTACATCAGAGCGAGGGTGGTGCGCGTGACGGCATTCTCGGCCATCAGCGCGTCAATGTCTTCGCCCACCAGGAACGAGCGGCGCAGGCCCATTGTCTGGACCGCGAAGCCTTCCGATTCCAGCCATTCGGTCAGAAGGGAGATTTGGGTGGAGCGGCCGGAGCCGTCGGAGCCTTCGAGAACGATGAGCGAACCGCTGAGCTCTTCGACGTTCACGCCGGGGAGCGGGATGCCGTAGAAGCGCGAGGGGACCTCGGCGCGGCCGTTCTTCCCAGCCTTTGCGGATTTCGCCGGGCGGCCATCGTGGGATGCGAGTGCGGCGGCGCTATCCTCGATTGCGTTTTTGCCGGCACGTTTTTTGTTCGCAGGCGTCATTTCTTCTTGGGCGCGAATTTGGCGAGATCGATCTTCTCGCCGACGATCTGGCGCATCAGTTTCTGGAGCTTATTGACGCGGACGGTGCCATCCATAAGGACGAAACGGTCCGTTTCGATCATCTGGTCGTAATTACCCAGGATGCGCTCCTGAAAAATGCGGAAGCTTTCGGAGCGGTCGAGCGAAATGCCGAGGTCCATGCCGGCCTCGTAATATTTCAGCTTGGGGCGGCCGGCAACAATGCGATTGACGGCGACATCGAGCGGAGCGCGAAAATAGAAGGTGATGTCCGGAATGGGCGCGAAGCTATAGAGATTGCGGAGCCAGCGGGGCGAACAGCCGCGGGCGGCGTCGCGGGCGAACGCGGTGTAGATGTAGCGGTCGGCGAGGACCAGATAGCCGCCGTGGAGCAGGGGCATGATCTGGCGCTCGCAGCGGTCGGCAAAATCGGCGGCATGGAGAAGGGAGAACGTCACCGCGGTCAGGAGCCGGCGCTGCTTGCCGCGGCGCGTGGCGGATTTCACCAGCGGCGAGGAGTTCCATTCGGTGAAATGGATGCGGTAGCCGCTGATTTCGAGCCAACGCTTCAGAAGATAGAGCTGCGTGCTCTTGCCGGAGCCGTCGATGCCCTCGACAACCACGAGTGCGCCAGGATATTCGCGTTTGGGCGCAGGCGCCTTATCGGGCGCGGAAGCAGCGGCGGCTGGGATGTCCGGGATAACCGTGGCCATTGGGAGCACACTAAGAAGGAACAAGTTATCATACTTCGGAACGTTGAATGCGGGATGAAAAAAGTGTTACGGGGGAATGACATAGGGGCCGTTGGGTACGATTCCAACGGTCCGACGGCAGAGCCTGCATGTCCACGATAGTATCCGTGTTCGCGACTACAGGACCAATGAGCCGGTTCAGCAGAGGCACCGAGTTGCTCGGCCATCGCCCGTCGGTCTGCGGCATGATCCGTCCGCCTTACGGTTGCAACTTGAGTGATTCCCGTTTGCAAAGCTGCACTCGTCCCGTTCTTAAGGGCTGAAAGGCGCCCTCGGCAAGGATGGCGACGCAGATCCACATCGTCCAAAACATTCCGCGCTAGCCTGGAGAGCTGTCCCCTTTTGCACAGATTGTTAGGCCCCTCTTTTGGTTGAATTGGCATGGAATCTCAGAGCCATGAATTTTCACTTAATGAATGCCAAGCACTTCGGTATCGCTCAGGATTGACATGAGTGGGAAAAACTTTCGAGTCGTAAGGGCAGGCGAGCGGACCAACGCCGACGGAAAACCAGTAAGGAACAAAGTACTGTTGGCAACGCCCGATAATGAATACGAGTTGATGCGTTCTGACTTGAAGTATATCGACCTGCCGCATCATCTCAGCCTTCATGAGCCGACGCAAAATATCGAGTTCGTCTATTTCCCGAACCGAGGAATGGTTTCACAAGTCGTAGTGACCAAGGACGGTCGAACCGTGGAAGTGGGTGTAGTGGGTAAGGAGGGCTACGTCGGGGCAGGATTGGCAGTTGGCTTGAGCAGAAGTTCAGTGCGCGAAATAATCCAAATCGCTGGCGATGGCTTCCGAATGATGGGGAATGCGCTAGAACGCATTCTGCGATCGGCCCCCCAGTTACAGATGATATTGAACAGGCATACGGGTCTTCAGGGAATGCAAGTCGCTCAGACCGCGGCGTGCAATCGGCTGCACGATATACAGCAGCGTCTCTCGAGGTGGCTACTGATGACTCAGGACCGGGTGGATTCCGGAGTGCTTCCAATCACTCACGATTTCATTGCAACCATGATGGGCACCGACCGAGCCACTGTGAGCCTGGCAGCGTCAGCGCTGCAAAAAAGAGGAATTATAGAATACGTGCGAGGTGCGGTGAAGATTGTGAACCGCAGGAAACTCCAGAAATCCGCATGTGAGTGTTACGATGTCATTCAACAGTTCGAGAATGACCTCGGGTTGAGATAGCAATTCCTGTCAGTGTTGGATACCCCACAGACAGCAGCCTCTTTCTATAGCTAATGTCCACGCCTTGTGTATTCACTTCGGTCTTGATGTGTGTTGAAAAGCCGTGACTTGGGCAGAACCTCGCTCAGGTCAATGGGGAAAAAGGCCTTGTCGTTGCAGTTGCGCGCGAAAACCGATGCTATGCCGTCTCTCGTAAGAACATAACGGCACCAAATTGCGAGGTGTGCTAGGGAAGCCATGCGCCGCCAACTGGTATGGATCGAAGAACAGCGTTTTTGGGGCTGGGGTTGCTCCGAATGCGCATGGGTGTTCAATCCTTCGGGGTCACCCACAGGCAAGTCGCTGGATGAAATGAAGCAGAACTTCGAGCAGTGGCGCGATAAAGATTTTGCAGCCCATGTTTGCGCTGACCACCCTAGAACGAAGAACACAAAGGGCAAATAATCCAGGCTGCTTGACTGCGCCCAAGTCGCGTGGCCCGATTGCGGCCGGGCCCTTCTCCCGAGAAGTCCAACTCCTACCGCGGCAAGCTCAACGGCTTAGATGTGGCACATTCAATTGCTTTGCATCGCCTCCAATGCGGAGTGGAACCAGAGCCGTGCGGAGCAAAGTGGAGATGACCCGTTCGGGATAGAATCGAATTAACGCGCTCCGATTTGCTCTTGAACATTCCGTCGGAACTCCTGGGGATGCGCAATCATGAGGAAAGATTCCGGGGTGCCACCCGTTCCGCGCACCATGACGGATCCATACCCGAGTATCCTGCCAAGAAACGTTTCCTCAACGCCGATGCTTTCCACCTTAGCAAGCATCAAGTCGAGGGTTCTGCGGCTGGCGATGCCGGTCTTGATCAGCACACGCTTGTTGGTCACAGCCATTTCGGTGGCATTTCGCTTTGCAAGCCCGTAGGCGAATAGGATCAGCGCAACCAATAAGAGGACCGCACCAATGACAGTCAATCCTTCCGGACCAGTTGCTGTGCGAAGGGCGGATGCGTCTTTGCCGGTTGTGGGCGCGAGCGCGTTTGCCAGAAGCGCCACACCCGGCACGCCCAGCAATAAACTAGCGAGCAATGGCCCGAGCAAGACGACCCAGTGGTGCCGCGTCTCGAACAGGAGCGTCTCTCCCGGAACGAGATTCTTCGTTACATAACTCATCGCAACCTTCGGAGCGAAAAATCGGAAATGACAAGATGTGGTTCAAAATGCCAGACGAATCATACTCGCTGCCCACAGCCCGTCAAGCCGTCGAGTGCATTCGACCTCTCAGAACTTTTGGGAAGTGTCGTTATCACCTGCTACGATCAGTAGCCGGCACAGCTGAGAGCGAGCCAGTCCCTCAGCATGGCTGGGTAACGCACAAGGAGGGAAACGCGGTATCCTCACGTATTTAAGTGATGGCTTGCGAAGCGACCGGGAGAAAGAACACCGATGGCCACCAATTTCAGCAAGGAAATGAAGGTGAAGCCGGGGAAGAAGGTCCGGTTGAAGGATTACGATCCGGACCACACGCTGGGCTGGGATAAAGGGAACAAGACGAAGGCGAGCCTGGAGAAGGCGCGCGAGAAGCTCGACAGCCTGCAGTACCTGCTGTATGCGGAGCGAAAGCGGGCCTTGCTGATAGTTTTTCAGGGGCTCGATGCGGCGGGGAAGGACGGCACGATCCGGAGCGTGATGAGCGGAGTGAATCCGCAGGGATGCCGCGTCACGTCGTTCAAGGTGCCTTCGGCGGAGGAGGCGGCGCACGATTTCCTGTGGCGCATCCACCAGGCCGTCCCCAATTACGGAGATATTGGGATTTTCAATCGCTCGCACTACGAGGACGTGCTGGTGGTGCGCGTCCACAACATCGTGCCGAAGGAAGTGTGGTCGCGGCGTTACGACCAGATCAACCGGTTCGAGGCGCTGCTGGAAGAAAACAACGTGAAGGTTCTGAAATTCTTTCTGCACATTAGCAAAGACGAGCAGAAGAAGCGCTTCATGCAGCGCATCGACGACCCGGACAAGCGATGGAAGATTTCGGAGGCAGATTTCAACGAGCGGAAATTCTGGGACGACTACACGAAGGCGTATGAAGACGCGCTCGAGCGGTGCAGCACGGACGTGGCGCCGTGGTACGTCGTTCCGGCTAACAAGAAATGGTTCCGGAACCTGGCCGTTTCGCAGATCATCATAGAGACGCTCGAAGGCCTGAACATGAAATTCCCCCCGCCGACCATTGACGTGAGAAAGCTGAAGTGGCGTTAGAGAATTCTCACGCAACCGGTGAGTTTCCATACCGGGAGCGTGAGTCTCCTTAGAGGTTAGCGAGTTTGAGGGAGAAGTCGCCTCAGGATCGGTGCGGCCATCTATGGAAGGCGCCCTTCAGCGTCGGTCATCGAGAAATCCCGCGGCTGAAGCCGATTTAGAGCCGGACTTTCTTCCGCTGGACTGAAGTCCAGCTCCCCCTGCTGAAGCAGGGGGCTCCCACAGACATTTCCCGGGCCGCTCAGCACAATGTCGTCCTCAATTTCCACGCCCGCTGAAGGGGTCGGAATTGAGTTGTCAGACAGACTCTAAAGCTCTATTCATCCTTGATGCTTCATGTCGGAGCTAAAGCTCCGACCCCCTAAAGACATTAAACTTCCTCCAGCTACAATCGACGTGAGAAAGCTGAAGTGGCGATGAGGCTACGTTTCTGGCGAGCGATTTCTGTTAGAATCGCTCGGCACTGAGCGGCACGCGCGGGCCTCGATTCCTGGATCGCGCCAAACCATCGCCGCAACCCGGCAACAATCCATGGATGAAGCTCTCTTTCCCCGGAATTTCTTGAAGGCGTATCCCCAGGCGGTGCGGGGCGAGGGATGCTTTGTGTTTACGGTGGAGGGACGTCGGTACCTGGATGCTTCGGGGGGCGCGGCGGTGGTGACGATCGGACACGGAGTCGAAGAAGTGGCCCGAGCGATGGCGGAGCAAGCCGGGCGGCTGGCTTTTGTCCATTCTTCACAATTTCACACCGCGGCCGCCGAAAAGCTGGCCAAGCGGATTCTGGCGCTGGCGCCCGCGGAGATGCGCGAGAGCGGGCGCGTGTTTTTCACTTCGGGCGGGTCGGAAGCCACCGAGACGGCCATCAAGCTGGCGCGACAATTCTGGATCGAGCGCGGTGAAAAAAAGCGCGTGCGCGTGATTTCGCGGCTGCAAAGCTATCACGGGGCCACGCTCGGCGCGCTGGGAGTTTCGGGAAACGTGCGGCGGCGCGCGCCGTTTGCAGCGATGGTTCCGGAATGGGGGCACATTGCGCCGTGCTTTTGTTACCGTTGCCCGCTGGGGTTGAAGTACCCCGAATGCAATGTGGATTGCGCGGATGAGCTTGAGCGGCTGCTGATGCGCGACGGCTCGGTGGACGTGGCCGCATTCATCTTCGAGCCGGTTTCCGGCGCGACGCTCGGCGCGGTGGCGCCGCCGGATGGATACGTCCAGCGGATCGCAGATATTTGCAAGCGGCACGGGATACTCCTGATCGCGGATGAAGTGATGAGCGGGATGGGAAGAACCGGCAAACCGTTTGCGGTGGAACATTGGGGCGTGGCGCCGGACATGATTCTGGTGGGCAAGGGGATCGCGAGCGGTTATGCGCCGTTGGGCGCGGTGATCGCGGCGGGGCACGTGGCCGAGGCGATTTCGCGCGGCACGGGTACATTTCTGCACGGCTTTACTTACAACGCGCACCCGGTGGCGGCGGCGGCCGGGAATGCCGTGCTCGACTACATCGAGCGCGAGAATCTGTTTGCGCGCGTGGAGCCGATGGGTCGAGAGTTGCGGACCGCGCTCGAGCCATTGCGTCGATTTTCGGTGGTGGGCGATGTGCGCGGGATGGGATTGCTCTGCGGAGTCGAGCTGGTGCGCGACGCGAAGACGCGCGAGGCCTACCCGGCGGATGCGCGCATCGCGCAGCGAGTTCAGGAAGACGTGCTCGAAGGCGGCGTGATGACCTATCCGATTCAAGGGTGCGCGGACGGAGAGCGCGGAGACCACATCCTTCTGGCGCCGCCGTTCACGATTACCTCGGGAATGATTCAAATGCTGGCCTCAGCGCTGGAGCGCGCGATTGAAGATCTCGAGAAGTCGCGAGTCGCGGGCAGGGGAGGGTCTTCTGCGCTGGCCTGACAACAAACTCTCTGGAGCGCTCGCATTCGGCGTGTTGCTCGCGCTGCTGGGCATCGCCGCTTTCGGCGGCGCTCCCAATACTCCCACGATGACAGGTTTTCCGGCGCGCGCTGCCGCTGAGGAAAACGGCATCGAACAGCGCTATCGTGCGCTGGTTTCGACGGATCAGATCATGAAGTACCACCGTTACTTTACGGCGGAGCCCCATACGGCCGGCTCGCCGCGGAACAACGACCTGGCGCGCTGGGTGGCGGACCAGTGGCGCGAGCAGGGCATGGAAGACGTTACGATCCATGAATACGACGTGCTGAATTCTTCGCCGCGCGAAATCTCGCTCGAGATGATCCATCCAAAACATTACAGGGCCACCTTGCGCGAGGAGGCCTACGATGTGGATCCGGACACGAAGAATCCCAATGTGGCCGGCGCATATCTGGGCTATTCGGCTTCGGGGGAAGTGACGGCGCCGGTGGTGTACGCGCATAGCGGTAATCCCGCCGATTACGAATATCTGCACAAACAGGGAATCGATGTGCGCGGGAAAATCGTGCTGGTGCGCTACTCCAATCCGTATAGCTATCGCGGGTTCAAGGCGCTGACGGCGCAGCGCGAGGGCGCGGCGGCGATCCTGATTTATTCGGACCCTGCGGAAGATGGATACGCGCAGGGCAAAGTGTTTCCTTACGGACCGTGGGGGCCGGAGAGCCACATCCAGCGGGGTGCGATTACGTATGACTTTATCGAGCCGGGCGATCCGCTGACGCCGGGGTGGGCTTCCGTGCCGGGCGCGAAGCGAATCGCGCCGGAGGAAGCCGTCTCGCTGCCGAAAATCATCGGCGTTCCACTTTCCTGGCACGATGCCAGGCCGTTGCTGGAAAACCTCGACGGCCCGGAGGCGCCGGCTTCCTGGCAAGGGGGCTTGCCGTTGAAGTACCGCCTCGGCGGAAAACGGGTGCGCGTGCATCTGAAGGTGGACATGGACACGCGCGTGCAGCCGTACTACGTGACGGAAGCTCGCATTCGCGGGTCGGAGGACCCCGACGAGTGGGTGATCCTGGGGAATCACCGCGACGCGTGGGTGTTCGGCGCTGTGGACCCATCGAGCGGGACGGCCGCAATGCTGGAGATGACGCGCAATCTGGGCGCATTGTTGCGCCAAGGAATCCGGCCGAAACGCACGATGGTCTTCTGCAGTTGGGACGGCGAGGAATACGCACTGACGGGCTCGACCGAATGGGGCGAGCAATACACGGACGAGCTGAAGAAAAAAGCCGTAGCGTACCTGAACGTGGATGAGGCGACCTCGGGAAGCACTTTTCAAGGTGACGCGGTGGGGTCGCTGGCGCCGTTGCTGGTGGAGGTGAGCCGCACCTTGACGGCACCCACAGGCAAGTCACTCTACGACGAATGGAAAATCACGAGGCAGGCGGAGTTGCGCCAGACGCAGGCCCCGCCGGATTCCGAACTGGCGGATACACGCATCGGCAGCGGGTCTGACCACACCGTATTTCTGAACTATCTCGGGATTCCTGTGATGGGGCTTACGTTCGTGGGGCCCTACGGCGTTTACCATTCGATGTACGACGATTTCTACTGGATGAACCATTTCGGCGACCCGGGTTACCACTATCATGCGCTGATGGCGCAACTGTGGGGCGTATTGGGGCTGCGGCTCGCCAATGCGGAAATTCTGCCCTACGATTTCGCGACATACGGAGACAGCATCCGGGAGTTTGTGCGGACGCTCGATGAGGCTTCGCACGTGAGCGCGCACATCGAGTTCCCCGCGCTCGATGAGGCAGTGACAGAATTCCGCTCTGCCGGGCAGGAGCTGAAGCAGAGCATCGCGCAGGCGGTCGCATCCGGACGATTTCAACCGGCCGGGGCGACGCGCGTGAATCAAGCGTTGATGCAGGTCGAGCGAAATTGGTGCAATCCGGAGGGAATTCCCGGGCGGCCCTGGTTCAAACATTCGCTCTACGGCGCGCGATACACCTACGACCACCTGGAATTGCCCGGCCTGACCGAAGCCGCCGAAGCGGGCGATTGGAAGCGTGCGGGAGAGCAAGCAAGAATCATCGAAGAAGAGTTGAAGAAAAACACGGAACTGCTGCGACGAACGAGACAGGAGATCGATTCCATGTCGGAGGTGGACCACCCGGAATGAAATCTGGCGCCGTCCTTTTCGCGTACCTATTTGTGGCCATCCTCCCTGCCACAGCGCAGACAAGCCCGCGCGCGCGGGATCTGGGTGTGCCATTCGAAGGGACTCCAGGACCGCTCAACGCCATTACGGACGTGAAAGGCGTGGAGGTGGGATTTCGAACTTTGATTTCGGGGGAAGAGAAGCTGCAGGTAGGCGTGGGACCTGTGCGTACCGGCGTGACGGCGATTTTCCCGCGCGGCAAGAGCGCCGTAGATCCGGTGTTTGCCGGATGGTTTACGGAGAACGGCAACGGCGAGATGACGGGCACGACGTGGGTGGAAGAATCGGGATTTCTGTATGGCCCGGTGATGATTACGAACACGCACAGCGTCGGCGTGGTGCGCGACGCGGTGATTGCGTGGCAATTGAAGCACGGCACCCCGATCCCGGTTGAAGATTGGTGGTCGCTGCCCGTGGTTGCCGAGACCTGGGACGGCTACCTGAACGACATCAATGGGTTTCACGTGAAACAGGAGGATGCGTTCGCGGCGATGGAGGACGCGCATGTAGGCGCGGTAGAAGAAGGAAACGTCGGCGGCGGGACGGGCATGGTTTGCTTTGAATTCAAAGGCGGCACGGGCACGGCGTCGCGAAAGCTGCCGGACCGGCTGGGCGGGTACACCGTAGGCGTCTTGGTGCAATGCAATTTCGGGACGCGGCACTTGCTGCGCATCGCCGGGACTCCCGTGGGATACGAGATTCACGGAAGGCCGGTTTGGGATGAGGACACCGGGTCGATCATTGTGGTGGTAGCCACGGATGTGCCGCTGCTGCCGACACAGCTCAAGCGCATTGCAAAGCGCGTCACGCTGGGGCTGGGGCGGCTGGGAAGCGTTTCGGGCGACGGATCCGGCGACATTTTCATCGCGTTTTCAACGGCGAATGCCGGAGCAGGATTGGAGCAGAAGAATCCGGTTGCCATCCAGATGCTGCCAAACGACCGTATGGATGCGCTGTTCGAGGCAACGGTGCAAGCGACGGAGGAAGCTGTGGTGAATGCAATGGTCGCGGCGAAGACCATGACGGGCGCCGAAAACCACACCGTCGAGGCGTTGCCGCACGACAAGCTTCGCGAGGTACTCAGGAAATACAATCGGCTCGCTGAAACGAAACAACGCTGAGTCCGCAGCAAGAATCCAGATCCCCGGAGGGAACTGCCGCATGAAGAACTTCCTGTTTGGGATTGTCTTCACATTGATCGTTCTCCTGGTGGGAGGGCTTTGGTTTGCAGAGAGGGGTTACGTAGATATGCGGGCGGACCAGCAGCCATCGTTTCTGGAACGGAAGATGGCGATGTCGGCCATGGATGCCTCGGCAGACCGGCACGCTCCCGACGTCAAAAATCCAGATTCCCCGACGGAGGAAAATCTGGTGGCAGGCGCGCAGCTTTACCTGAACCACTGCGCCGGTTGCCACGGCGTGCCGTCGAACCGCGACAGCCAGTTTGGGCATTCCTTTTATCCGCCGGTGCCGGGATTCTTCCAGGACGCCCCGGACATGGCGGAAAACCAAAATTTCTACATCATTGAGCACGGAATCCGCTGGACGGGAATGCCGGCGTGGAACCAGACGCTGAGCGATGCGCAGGTCTGGCAGCTCGTGACGTTTCTGAGCAACATCCAAAAACTGCCTCCTACGGCTTTGAAGATATTCGAAGCGCCTGCGCCGGCTCCGCGCTGAGGGCCTCCGACCGGCTGGCCGGGAAACTCGCGGGAAATTGACGGCGGAGGTCGCGTCGTGCCGCGCGCTGGAGCTACGTACACGCAAACAATTCATTCCACTGGGATTTGATTTCTCGCGCGCGATGCGATACGTTTTGAAAGGGTGCGTGACCGCAACCTTTTCAGCCGGCCCGGGTTAAGGACGATACTTCGCGCTGGTCCAGAAAATCATTTTTAAGAACCACTTTACCAACGGGGGAAAGATTGATGTCTGATGCAGTGGCGGAAAAAGTGATCGCGACGCTGGCGTCCGTAAAGCGGATTCCGGCGGAAAAGATCAATCTGGATACAAATTTGCAGGAACTGGGCATCGATTCTCTCGATGTTTTTACGCTTCTTTTCGAGCTGGAGAACGCCTTCAAAATCTCCATTCCCGATGACGATGTGCGTTCGATCCGCACCGTGAGCGACATCGTCGAGGGCGTCAAGAAACTGATTGCAGCCGCGCCGCCCGACGCTTCCGTCAGCTCACCTACGCCGGCGAATTGAAGCCAATCAATCTTGATAATCCGCCTTAAGACTGTTATGTCTTCCGTGGCGCAAGTGAGCGTGAGGGCCGATGCGCGGCCGAAAGCGCCCGCACGCTACGCGAACGACCGATCAAAGAGGGGAGGGCGAGAATAAGCGATGGGAGCGCGCCGAGTGGCCGTTACCGGCATGGGAATTATCTGTCCCCTGGGGCAAACGCTCGCGGAGACATGGGAATCGCTCCGCCAGGGGCGCTCGGCGATCGGGCCCATTCAGGGCGTGGATTACCACTCGCTCGTGTTGCGGTTTTCCAACGCCGCTCAGGTGCGCGGCTTCGACGCCACCAAGCATTTCGAACCCGGCAAGGAAGACTACATCGACCGGTTCGCCCAGTTTTCCGTGGTCGCGGCGCGCGATGCCGTACGGGATTCGGGAATCCAACTCACGCCCGAATTATGCGAGCGGTCCGCGATCGTATGCGGGTCGGCGGTGGGCGGGCAGTCTGCGATCGAAACTGGATTTGAAGATCTGTACGTCACCGATCGCGGGCGCGTGCATCCCCTTACGATTCCGAAGACGATGTCGAATGCCGGCGCAAGCCATATTTCGATGGACCTGGGATTGAGCGGCCCGGCGTACACCGTCTCGACTGCTTGCTCGTCGGCGAACCATGCGATGGGCCAGGCGTTTCGCCTGGTGCGAGATGGGGAAGCGGACCTCGCGCTGACCGGCGGAAGCGAAGCGATGTTCACGATCGGGATGCTGAAGGCCTGGGAAGCGATGCGCGTGATCGCTCCGGACACGTGCAGACCGTTCAGTAAAGACCGCCGCGGGATGATCCTCGGGGAAGGCGGCGCGATGCTGGTCTTGGAACCGCTGGAAGCCGCTCGGGGACGCGGCGCAAAGATTTATGCCGAACTCTGCGGCTTTGGCATGACCTCCGATGCGCACCACCTGACACAGCCAGCCGTCGGCGGGCCCGCGCGCGCGATGCGTGGCGCCCTACGCGAGGCAGGGTTGGCGCCGGAAGAAATTGGATATATCAACGCCCACGGGACGGGCACACCGGGCAACGACCCCGTGGAGTCTCGCGCCATCCGGGCGGTCTTTGGCGCGCACGCGGACAAAATTGGGGTCAGCTCGACGAAATCGATGCACGGCCACGCGCTGGGAGCGGCAGGCGCGCTAGAAGCGGTCGCCACAATCCTGGCGCTCCACCATGGCATTTTGCCCCCTACGGCGAATTACAGCGAACGCGACCCAGAATGCGACCTCGATTACATTCCGAATCAGGCGCGAACGCAGCAGGTGTCGGCGGCGCTTTCAAACTCCTTCGCGTTCGGCGGGTTGAACGCCGTCCTGGCCTTCCGTACCGTCGCGCACTAATCCGGCACCCTGTGTCACGCAGGGCTGATGCTTGCAACTGCCGAGTGGGCACAATCCGGCTAATTGAGCATAAAGGGTACGAATCCAGTTTGGCGCCAGTCTGGAAAGCTCCGGGAGTGGGCGGTTAGAACAAGTGGCTAAAAAATGGAAGAATCACGCTCCATCCGGATACGGTGGGAGTCCAACTTCGGCTCAGCTCGTCCGCAAGCATGATCGACATCATGATTCCAAGCCAGAAAAAGGCGCCGATGATGACAATGCGAGTGAGGCCCTTGTTGTATCTCATGTGCATGAAGAAAAGGACGACGAGCGTCATCTTGATGACAGCGATGATCAGCGCCGCGACAGTGTTGAAGGTGCCCAGGTCAATGTAGGCAACGCCCGTGGTGAGCGCCGTCAGAACCATCAGCGCCAGAAAGACGCCCACATAAACTACGACCGGCACGACGTGTTCGGAATGGTCGGACATCTACCTGCCTCTCCCTTCTATTGCGGGTACCGCCCGCCGATCAGGTACAGCAGCGGGAACAGGAAAATCCAGACGATATCGACGAAGTGCCAGTACAGACCGCTGATTTCAAGTGGAGCATAGTATTGGGACGAGAAGCGGTTGCGGGCCGTCATGATGACCAGAACGGTCAGGATTCCAAGTCCGACGATCATGTGCAGAGCGTGCATGCCTGTCATGAAAAAGTAGAAACACATGAACAGCTGAACGCCGGGAGCGGAAGCGCCCCATTCCGGGCGGTACTGAAAGCCGAATGCGGGAACGATGTGCTCGATGTAGTCGTGGTACCACTCAAAGCGGAACTTCAGACCCAAGAACGTGGCGCCGAGGATCATCGTCAGGATCAGCCAGAAGATGATGGTGCCGCGGCTCTTGGCGGTCTGCGCCGAGCGAATAGCGAGCGCCATAGTCAAGCTGCTGCAGATGAGGACTGCTGTGTTGGTGGCGCCGAATTGGACTTCGAGCAGGTGGCTGCCCTTGATGAAAGCATCGAGGTGGAGTTGGCGATAGATCGTGTACGCCGTGAACATCCCGCCGAAGAATAGAATCTCCGTGGCGAGAAACAGCCACATGCCGAGGCGTCCGGCATCCCGCTGCTGTTGAATTTCTTCGAATTGGTGGACCAGCCCGTCCGCGTGAGCGGCGTGGACGGCTCCCGGAGCAGTCATATCAGCCATGGGCCGCCTCAGCGCCCACGTAGTTGTAAGCTTCCTCAGTCACGATCGGAATCTCCTCGAAATTTTCAGTCGGCGGCGGCGACGGGATCGTCCATTCCAGCCCCTTCGCGCCCCAGGGATTCGGCCCCGCCGGCGGGCCGTAGCGCATCGACCAAATCAGATAAATCAGCGGAATGACGTAGCCAACGGCAAGGATCGAGGCCCCGGCGGACGACATCACGTTGAGCACCTGAAACTCCGCGGGATAAACCGCATAGCGCCGGGGCATGCCGAGGTAGCCCATGACGAATTGCGGGAAGAACGTTAGGTTGAATCCGATGAAAACCAGGCCCGCGGCAATCCGCGCCCAATAATCCGGGTACAGCCTTCCGGAGATTTTCGGCCACCAATAATGAATCCCGCCCAGATAGGCCATTACGGCGCCGCCCACCATGATGTAGTGGAAGTGGGCGACGATGAAATACGTGCCGTTCAGGTGCACGTCGGTGGCCAGCGAGGCCAGGAACAAACCAGTGAGGCCTCCCATTGTGAAGAGACCGATGAAGCCGAGGGCGTAGAGCATCGGCGCCTGGTAAGAGATCGAGCCCTTGTAGAGCGTCGCGGTCCAATTGAACACTTTGACCGCGGAGGGTATGGCAACCAGGAAACTGAGCACGGAGAAGATCAGGCCCGCATAAACCGACTGGCCGGTGACAAACATGTGATGGCCCCAGACCAGGAAGCTGATCACCGCGATCGCCATGCTGGAAAACGCGACGAAGGCATACCCGAAAATTCGCTTCCGCGAAAATGCGGCGATCAGTTCGCTGACCACGCCCATCCCCGGGAGAATCATGATGTACACGGCCGGGTGCGAATAGAACCAGAACATGTGCTGGAAGAGCAGCGGGTCGCCGCCGAGGGCCGGGTCAAAAATGCCGACGTGGAAGAGGCGCTCGAGAGCAAGCAAGAAAAGCGTGATGGCGATGACCGGGGTTCCGAGAATGAAGATCAGGCTCGTGGCATACAGCGCCCAAATGAAGAGCGGCAAGCGGAACCAGGTCATACCCGGGGCGCGCATCTTGTGGATGGTCACCACAAAATTGAGCCCCGTCAGGATCGAGGAAAAGCCGGCGATGAAAACTCCGAGCGCCGCCGCCACCACATGCGTGTGCGAATACGTGCTGCTGTACGGCGTGTAAAACGTCCAGCCGGTATCTACTCCGCCGGAAATGATGGCATACAGGGTGAAGCAGGACCCGGTAATGAAAATGTACCAGCTAAGCAGGTTGAGTTTCGGGAAGGCTACGTCCTTCGCTCCGATCATGATCGGGATCAGGAAGTTCCCGAGCGTCGCCGGAATCGAAGGGACCAGGAAGAAAAAGACCATGACAATACCGTGGATGGAGAACAGCCGGTTGTACGTCTCCGGCTGCAACAACGCGCCTTGGGGCTCAATCAGATGGATGCGCATCAAGGTGGCCGCAATGCCGCCGACCATAAACATAAAGGTGATCGAGGCAAGGTAGAGGAGCCCGATGCGCTTGTGGTCGGTGGTCAGTAGCCACGATTTAATCCCGTAGCTCGCGTTTAAGTAATTCACGCTCGACTCGGCCGGAATTTCCTGGGCCGTGCTCATTTCCCGTTGGTCCTTTCTTGCGATCCAAGCGACTTCACGTAGGCGATCAACTGCAAAACCTGCTCTTCGTCCACCAGGCCTTTGAAAGTGGGCATGATCGGCGGGTAATTGGGCAGAACGACGGAGTTCGGGTTCACAATCGCCTCGCGGATCAGGGCATCATCCACCATCCGCGTCGAGCCGTCCTTTAACCTTTCTTCCTTTCCGTAGCGGCCGACGAGCGAGGGAGCGCGCCCGGTGCCGTCGGAGACATGGCAATTCGAACAGCCGAGCTGCGTGAACAGCCGCTGGCCTAGATCCACCATCGATTCGTTTATCGAGCCACCGGCGAGCCATGCCGCGTAATCGGAAGGCGTCATCACATACACCCAACCGATCATTTGGGAGTGTCCAGCGCCGCAATACTGCGCGCAATATAGGTGAAACGTTCCCGTCTTGGTGGCCTGGAACCACAGGGAGCTGTAGCGGCCCGGTAGGACGTCCTTCTTGACGCGAAACGCTGGGATGTAGAAGTCATGGATTACATCCTGTGAGGTCATGGTCAGTTTTATTGGCACATCCACAGGCACGTGGAGCTCGTTGATCTCACGAGGCCCTTCGGGATGTTGAACGTGCCACATCCATTGCTTTCCGATGACAAAAATCTCGGTGGATGCCGCGGGCGGCCGCGCGTTTCGGACGTACAAACTGGAAGCCCATACAAAAATGACGACGCAGATTAGCGTCGGAATCACCGTCCAGGCGATCTCCAGCGGTAGATGTTCTTCGGTTTCCACAGGCTCTTCATCCGGCGCCCGGCGGCGGTACCGGATCATGAAATAAAAAATCAATCCGAAAATTAATACCGTGAAGACCAGAGTGATCGCCGTGAGGAAATAGTGGAGTTGGTCCACGTCGTCGGCAATCGAGGATGCAGCCGGCGGACGCAGGGGGATAAACGCCAGCGCCGCGATGAAATTCCATCCAGTTTGTATGAGACCCGTCATGATCCTTCCGTAAAGAACTCCCGTCGCCGCGTGGTTAGCCCACAACGCCTGGTTCAAGCCTTGTGAGGCGGCAGCGCGTAACGCTCCTTCAGAGACAGAAAAGCAATCAAAATGCCCATCGCAAGCACCGTCGCACAGCCGGCTGCCTGAATTACATGCGAGATCACAAGGCCGTACTTGCCGGTGTGCGGATCGTAGTGATAGCAAAACAGCAGGATGGCATCGGCGACCGGTGATCCGATCTTTCCTTCCGAAGCCTCCGTCAAAGCCAGGCGCAAATCGCGATGTGGATATTGGATGCCGAACAAATAGCTCGAAATCTTTCCTTCCGGCGTCACTAGGATGATGACGCTGGCGTGTGCATATTGTTTCGAATCCGGATCGTAGGCGTACCGGAAGCCCACCGCATTCGCGAGCTGCTTGATCTGAGTGTCCTGGCCCGTCAAGAAATGCCAGCCCTGCGCGGCGCCCGGACGTCTGTACATTCCGGTGTAAAGCTCCTGTTTTGCCTCGGCGACTCTCGCCGTGTCCGTGGGATCAATGCTGACCGTCAACACGTTGAAATCCTTGCCGATATCGAGCGTCTGAAGTTCGAGGCTGCGTTCCAATCCGTTGAGGACCTGCGTGCAAAGCATCGGGCAGGTGAAATACACGAGCGAAAGAATCACGGGCTTTTGCCCAAAGTATTGCCGCAACTGGACGGGGTTACTATGTTCATCCCGGAACGTGAGGTCCAGCGGAATCTGGTCATTCAGTTTCTGGTCTATCCCCACTTGCTTCAGCAGTTCCGGCCGGACGCCGATATTCTGCGTCGGATCGGCAAATTGTGCCCGCGCGGCCGCAGGGAAACACAGCCATGCGGACACCAGTGTGGCGCCTGCCAACATCAAACGTGGCAGGCCGGCCCGAAGCTTACCGGACACTTCACCTTCTCTTCTCACGTCGGTCACCACTTCGCTTATCCCGCCTTTACTGCTTCGATTCTTCGTGCGGCACTGCTTCCTGATTCGATTCAACCACGTACCCGCAAGGTCCCTCGACGCCCATCGGCAGCGGGGCGTCCACCGTGCCCACCTGGTGCGGTTCTCCCGAACCGGCCGGCGCATCCTTTGCCGGGCGGATGGGCAACCCGCGTTCGAGCACCAGTTCCATCGCGCGGTCAATTGGTATGCGCACGATCCCGGCCTGCTGATCGACCCAACTGTAGGTCGTCAGTTTCTTCTGCTGCTCTGTGCAGTAGTCAACCAGTTCCTGGTGCGGGCGAGCTTGCAGGCGCGGACCAGGCGGAAGAACGCGCGCATTCTCAATCGGTGACGCCGGCGGTCCCAGCGGCTGGCTCCTCTGGAAGTAGTCCAGCGTCCATTTCATTCCGAAGAACGTGACTACCAGAAGCAGGGCCAGCCAGAAGGCAAACTGCAACAGCCCTGGAATATTGGCATCGCGCTTTTCGTAGCGCGGCTCACCGGCGCCATGTGAATCCTTCGGCGGCTTATTAGTCTCCATGCTCATGCAGGAGCACTCCTTCAAATCTCGGATCGTGCAGCGGCAGGATCGGCAGTCTCTTGAGCTGCCTCGCGAAGGCGGCGACCCAAATCCCGCCGATTCCGACCAGGGCAAACAGGTCCATGAAGTGGAAATGCGGTCCCGTCTTTTCCAGCGAAGGAACCACCAGCCAGTAAACGTCCACAAGCGTCAAGACGATCAGGAAAGCCGCCACACGGGAAAGCAAGCGCAAATTGCGCTTGATGGATCGTTGCAACAACAGGAGGAAAGGCACAAAAAAATGGAATACGAGGAGGAAGGATGCCACGTACCCCCACCCGCCGAACTGGCGCGTCAAATACCAGGGGATTTCATCCCTCAAATTCCCCGAGTAAATGAGCAGGAACTGATCGAACGAAAGGTAAGTCAGCAGCATCAGGAATGCCAGCATCAGGTTCCCGAGGTCGTTATAGTCGGACGGCCGTATCACGTCCTTTAATGGCTCGCGGTCCGAAAGCCTTCCCAGTACAAAAAGCGTGAAGGACAATGCCACGAGCGCCTCAAGCACGATGAAAATCAATCCATAAATCGTCGAAAACCACTCCGGCTCCAGAGACATCACCCAATCGAATGCCGCGGCGCTCACGATTAATCCCCAAAGAATAATGCCGGGACCGCAAAGCGTTCCCAGCTTGGCTTGGATATTGGGGTCGCCCGTGCGGTCCTGGTCCATGGAGCGCTTATTAAGGACATAGACGAGCGCGAGCAAGATCACGAAGTAAATCACGGTGCGAGCCGTGAAAAAGCCGGAGGTCAAGTAGACCTTCTTGAAATGATGCAGGCTATCGTCTGGGATTGCGTCCGGCTTCGTCCACGCATACAGGCGCGACATCCCGAACCACAACGGGATATAGAAGGCGACCATTACCCAAAATGTTCGAGAGCTTGCTTCCAGAATCCGTCGCAGGGGGTATCCCCACCAGCCGCCGGTCATATGGTGCAACATCAAAATGGCCAAGCTGCCGAGTGGGATCGCGACCCAGTAAATATAAGCCATAAGATAGGATTGAAAAAACTGATTGCGATCCCGGAAGAAGAAAATGACGCAAAGCGCCAGCCCCACAACGCCCCAGAGGAGCGCTTGCCTTTCCACGCGATCGAGTTGCGGCCGAAATGTGTCCTGCGAGTTCATTGCGATTGTCCCGCCGAATCTCCGGCACCCTGCTTGGTGAGATTGGCCCGCTCGGCAGGTGGAACATCCTCGAGCGTGGCGTGCTGGCTCAACTGCAGGACGCGAATGTACGCCGCGATCCGCCAGCGGTCTTCCGGGCTGACGCGCGCTGCATAGCTGTACATCCGTCCGAAGCCATTCGTCATGACCTCAAAAAAATGGCCGACCGGCGCTTGGTGCAGACGGTCAATGTGGTAGGACGGCGGTTGTGGAAAGCCTCGCCGGACGATCATCCCATTCCCGCTGCCGGTGTAGTCATGGCACGGTGTGCAGTAAATGTTGAACTGCTCGCGCCCTCGTTCGAGATCCGCGGGAGTGATGGGGAAAGGGAACTCGTCCGCGACAACTCCGTTCTCCTTGCCGGTGTAAAGTAGCTCATCGCTGCGCAGTTGGCCGCGCGCCACAGTCCCGGGTACCGGCGGCCGCTCCGATCGCCCATCGCCGAAGAAATTCGTCGCGTTGTATGGCAAATATTTCGGCTGAACGTGCATATCAAGCCGGCAACCCGCCAAAAGCACGGCGATTCCGGCGAGATAGGCGAAGCAGCGCAAGCCCGCGAGCCGAGAGCGGCTGCCGTCGTTGTCGTTTTTTATTTCAGACCTCAATTTCAAATACTCCATGCGATTTCAAGCTGTCCATGAATGCTTTCGTATTCTTCAGGTCGAATTTCTTGTCGCGAGCCTTGATGCAAAGGAAGAACCGGTCTCGCGAAGCCAGCGCGAAGCGTTCCACGTTAAAAAGGGGATGATAGGGAGTCGGGAGGCCGTTCATCGCCAGCATTCCGAACGTTGCCGTGAGTGCGGCGCCGAGGATTGTCAGCTCAAACGTGATGGGAATCCACATGGGCCAAGTGTTAAAGGGTTTCCCGCCGATGATGAGCGGAAAACTGATCACGTTGGCGTAGTAACACATGCTGAACCCGGTCAACCCTCCCAGGATCCCGCCAATCAACACGATTATGGGGAGGCTGGTCCAATCGAACCCGACCGCCTCCGCCAGACCTTCCACCGGAATGGGTGTGAAGGCGTCAATGCTCTTGTAGCCCGCCTGCCTCGTGCGATGAGCAGCGGCAAGCAGCTCTTCGGGAGTCTCGAACTCCGCCAGCAATCCGTAGATGGCCCTGCGCTTCATTGTTTTCGTATCGTCCCAGCCCGGTTCGTGCCGGGCCGCTCCTCGCATATTCGCAAAAGCTTAGCTGCGGGAGGCTTCACAATTGAAGCTTCCCATCGCCTCACTGCAACCCAATTCCTTGACCCGCCCGGGCGGCGTTAGCCGCGAATCTCCGGGTTGGGGTTCCGCACGCGCGCGAGATACGTCGTCCGCGGCCGCGTGTTCAAATCCTCGAGCAAACCATAATTCCGCGATTGCGCCTTGAGCTTGGAAACGCGGCTCAACGGATCGTTGATGTTGCCGAACACAATGGCTTCCGCCGGGCAAGCGCCCTGGCAGGCGGTGACGATCTCGCCGTCGCGTACGGTACGGTTCTCCTCTTCAGAGCGGATCTTGGCTTCATTGATGCGCTGCACGCAGTATGTGCACTTCTCCATCACTCCCCGGCTCCGCACCGTGACGTTCGGATTGCGCATGCCGTACAGGCTCGGCGTGTCCCAATCGGAGTAAAGGTAAAAATTGAACCGCCGGACTTTGTAGGGGCAGTTGTTCGAGCAGTACCGCGTGCCGACGCAGCGGTTGTAGGTCATCTCGTTGAGCCCCTCGATACTGTGCGTGGTGGCGCCGACAGGACAGACGTACTCGCAGGGGGCGTTTTCGCACTGCATGCACGGCAGCGGCTCGTAATACATCTCCGGATTGTCCAGGTCGCCGCGGAAATACGTATCGATGCGGATCCAGTGCATGGAGCGGCCGCGCTCCACCTGGTCCTTGCCGACCACCGCAATGTTGTTCTCCGATTGGCAAGCCACGACGCAAGCGTTGCAGCCCACGCAGCGGTTCAAATCAATGGCCATGCCCCAAGCGTAGCCGTCGGACTTGAAGCCGGGATAGATGGAAAGCCCGGGCGCGGGGTTCGCGCCGTCGGCCCTCTGCGCGAAAGCAGGGTCCTTGCGGAACTCGTCGAGCGTGGCTATCTGTACCAAGTCGCGCCGGTCAATGGCGTTGACGCTTTCATCGTCCGCCTTTTCGCCCGGATGACCTTCGAAATCGATCGTGTACTGGTGTTGGACCGAAGCAAATGAATACTGCTTGCCGGTTTTGGTGAGACGCACGCCCCGCGCCATCCACAGAGCGGAGGACGTGCGGATTAGGTTTGCGTTGAATCCGCAATCGTTCCCTACGTTCCCCACGCGACGCCGGCCGTAGCCCAGGTGCAACGTGACGCAATTATCTGCATGGCCGGGAACGAGGAAAATCCCCGCGTCCACTTTTCGCCCGGCGAGCTCAACTGTCACATAGTCATTCTGGTTGAGACCCAATTGCTGAGCCGTTCGGGGGCCGATCAGCGCCGCGTTGTCCCAAGTTGTCCGGGTAATTGGCTTCGGCAACTCCTGAAGCCAGCCATTGTTCGCGTAGCGGCCGTCACCAATTGTCGGATCAGGGAAGAACGCGATTTCAACCGTACTGGCATCATTGTTCGCCGCTTGCGCGGGCAATTGGTGCGCAAAGTCCGAGCGCAGAGATACGGGCACGGTGGGCAGTGCCGTCCCGGCAATCAATCCGTCGTGCAACGACCGTTCCCATAGGGCTTCAAAAGCCGCGCCTTTCTCCGGACGCTGGCTTTGCCAGTAATCGCGCACAATGTCGTGGCCGGATTTGCCCGCGTCGCCGGAAAGCACCGCAACGATGTCGTGACCCGAATGTCCGTCGTAGAGGGGCAAAATCAGCGGCTGAACGATGCCGATCGTGCCGTCATACGCCCGCGTGTCGCTCCAGGATTCCAGGTAGTGCGCTGCCGGGACGTGCCAGTGGCACAACTCGGCCGTCTCATCGTTGTAAAGCCCGGAGTGCACGCGAAGCTTCGCCTTCAAAACAGCCGAGGCGAAATCGAAGTCCGCGGGCGCGTCGTAAACGGGATTCCCACCCAGAATGAGCAGGAATTCCACCTTTCCGGCATTCAACTCGGCCACCAGTTCCCGAAGGGAATCGATTTCGATCTCCGGATTGGGTTCCAACGGCACCGTGTATTCGACTGTCTTGCCGATATTGCCGAGCGCGGCATTCATTGCATGCGCCAACGCGTGGACTGCTGGCGGCTGTTGCTCGCCCGCAATCACCAGGCACGCGCCTCGGTGTGATGTTAGGTCGCGCCCGACGGGACCGACCCAGGCAGCGGCTTTGCTCGAAGGCGCAACTCCTCCTGCTGAGAGAGAGACTCCCACGGCCGTTGCAAGCTCGCGCGCCAAAGACTCGACCTCGCTTGAACGCAACGCCAAGCGATGGTCCGCAACGACTCCGGTGTTCGTCGGCATGCTCTCAAAAACATACAGGCGATTCGGGTTGGAAGCAGCGCCCTCGGCCAGGGCGCGGCGCGAGGAGAACTCTCGCGCATACCGCACGTGGCCCGCACCGGTCGTAAGGAAGTCCGCGGCCAGTGCAACAATCACATCCGCGCGATCCACATGGTAAACGGGATTAAGTGATCTCCCGAATGCCAGTTGCGTTCCCTGGCGGACGTTGTCGCCGCCGCATGATTCATACTGGTGCCACTTTGCCTCGGGAAATTGAGCCAGAAGGCCGCGGATCTGAGCTGCGAGCGTAGACGAAGTCACAGTCTCGGTGAGGATCCGGACCCCGGAACCCTTCGGCGAAACTTGCGTGCGGACGTCGCCCATGGCGGCCACGAACGCAGCCCAGTTGCTGATGCGTCCGTCCTTCAGCACCGTCTGGGAACGGTCGGGATCATAGAGGTCCAAGATGGAAGCCTGCGCAAAGGCATCCGATCCGCCCAGGCTCCCCGGGTGTTCGGGATTTCCTTCGATCTTCGTGGGCCGGCCCATGTTGCTTTCGACCAGCAAGCCCGCCGCGCCGCCGGCTTGCGGCATCGAAGTGGCATAGAAAAGCGGTTTGCCCGGAATAATCTCCTCGGGCGGCTTCACGTAAGGAACAATCTTTTCCGTGGGAAGTTTGGTGCAGGCGCTCAGACCGGCCAGCGCGGTCGAAGCGGCCATGAGCTTCAGAACGTCCCGGCGGTCAATCCATTTCGAATTTTTCTCTTCGGCATTCGCGGGGAACTCGTTCTCCAGGAAGTCG
Source organism: uncultured Acidobacteriota bacterium (assembly GCA_963788255.1). Taxonomy (GTDB): domain Bacteria; phylum Acidobacteriota; class Terriglobia; order Acidiferrales; family UBA7541; genus Palsa-295. Next base: position 27,406 of record CAWBGC010000016.1, on the reverse strand, counting down.
TGGAAGTCCTTTGTGTCCGACAGTTGCTGAAGGCTCTGCCAGAAACGCTTGCCGCCTTCCCGCTCCAGCCGGGTGCGGGCCGCGGCGATATCGATCGAGTCCTGAGGCGAATTCTTCGCGTTGGGGTCTTGATTCATTTTCCCGCTTTCATCGGTGACACGTCGAACAGTTCTGCAAACTCTGGATCTTGTATTCGGCTACGAGTTTTCGTCCCTTTTCGAGCTGGTCCTTCGGCGGCTCGTAGAACGGATTAAAGACATCCGACCTCTGCCGGACGTATTCCTCCGGTTGCCGGTGACAATTCAAGCACCAGGACATATACAGCGTGCCCTCCCGGTACGTCAGCGGCATTTCCGCGATCGGGCCGTGGCACGTAGTGCATCCGATTCCTTTCGAGACGTGGATGCTGTGGTCGAAATATACGAACTGCGGCAGCGCGTTCACCCGCGTCCAGGCCAGAGACTGATCCGTGCGGTAACTTTCACGCACCGGTTCGAGCATTGAGGCATTCGTCCAGATCTGCGAATGGCAGGTCATGCAGGTCTGTGTGGGCGGAACACCCGCAAAGGAGGATTTCTCAACCGACGTGTGGCAGTAACGGCAATCGATCCCGAGCTCGCCGGCATGATGGCGGTGGCTGAACGGGACCGGTTGGACGGGAGCGACATGCACCTGCGTGTACCAGGGAGACAGCGCGATGTCATACAGCGCAAAACTGAGCACACCAACCAGGGCCAGCCCGCCATAAATGCTCAGCCGCGAGATCAGGTTTGTGCTGCGATGAAAGATCTGAGACATCGTTGCCTTTGAACGCTCTTTCTATGAATTCGGTTTTTCCCGCCGCGTCTCGTGCACCAGCGCCCGTACTTCTACGATCGATATCATGGGCAAGAAACGGACGAACAGATAGAACAAGGTTCCAAAAAGACCGAAGACGCCAATCAGCGTCGCCCAATCCCACCGCGTTGGGTAGAACATGTCCCACTTCGACGGTGTGTAGTCGCGGGACAGGCTCACAACGATAATTACGAACCGTTCCAGCCACATACCGATGTTTATGACCACAGCGACCAGGAACAGCATGAGCGTGCTGCGTCGAACCTTGCGAAACCACAAGATCTGCGGTATCACCAGGTTGCAGGCAATCAGCGCCCAAAACACAATCACGTACGGTCCGAACATCCGGTTCATCATCATGTACCGGTCGTAGGGATTTCCGCTGTAAAACGCCATGAAGGTCTCAACGATGTAGCTGTAGGCAACGATCACACCCGTCGCGAGCATAACCTTACCCATGATGTCCAGGTGCTTCATCGTGACCAGATCTTCTAGGTGGTAAAACTTGCGGAGCGGAATGGCCAGCGTCAGCACCATCGCAAATCCGGAATAAATCGCGCCCGCCACGAAATACGGCGGGAAAATCGTGCTGTGCCAGCCCGGTACGATGGCTACCGCGAAGTCGAAGCTCACCACCGTGTGCACGGAGACAACCAGCGGCGTGGCCAAGCCTGCCAGCAGCAAGGAAGCGAATTCATAGCGGTGCCAGTGGACGGCCGACCCGCGCCAGCCCAATGAGAAAATCCCGTACAGAATCTTCGCCAGCCGGTTCTTGGCGCGGTCGCGCAATGTCGCCAAATCCGGGATCAGCCCCACGAACCAGAATAAGAGCGAAACCGTGAAATAGGTGGAAACCGCGAAAACGTCCCAGACCAGCGGACTACGAAACTGGGGCCACAGCCACATGGGGTTGGGATACGGCATCAGGTAGAAGAAGAGCCAAGGACGCCCCATGTGCAGCAACGGGAACATGCCCGCGCACATCACCGCAAAGATCGTCATTGCCTCGGCAAAGCGGTTGATCGAGGTCCGCCATCGTTGATGCATCAGGAGAAGAAATGCGGAAATCAGCGTCCCGGCGTGTCCAATTCCGATCCACCACACGAAGTTCGTAATGGCAAAAGCCCAGCCGACAGGGATATTGATGCCCCAAATTCCCACGCCCCTCACCATCAGCAGGGAAACGACGTAGTTCAACAACATCAGGAGGGAGAAGGCAATTACGAAACCGATCATCCACCCCTTGGTCGTGCCGCGCGTCAGCACGATGGAGCTGATTTTGTCGGTTACGGTTGCCAGCGTGTGGCCAGGCCCGATCAGCGGCTCAGGCTGGCCTGCTTTGCCTGTGTTTTGAGAATCCCCAGAATCCACTCGGTGTCCCCAGCACTCAGCAAATCTGATGACTGCGCATTTCAAAAAGGGGCATCGTTAGGTTTGGAATCAGCCGCCCCATACCCCTATGAATGCGGCGATTCCTGGTCCGGAGTGACCCTGTTTTCATAAAAGGAGCGCGATTCTTCTGCGCCTTTAGGCCGAGGCTGCTCTACCATTGCCCCGACAGGCTCACTTGGGACTCGACATAATAAGACTCCCGAAGCAGAGACGCAAGATGTAATCAAAAATTTTTTCTAAGTCGAACGATCAGAATAAAATAAGTTAGAGAGCCGAATAACATTTCGCGGGAGAAACTCCCTCCGGACGCGCGAAACCGAGATCCCGATTCTCAGGAATGAGATATTTCGTATCCTTCCGTTCGGGAATAGGAAGGTCTTTCATCGCGAAAAAGAGGTTTGAACTAGAACGCTCCAGCGAAACGATCAATTTGTGCGCCGCAACAACGTGAGTTGCGGGTCTATCAGCAGCCGAGACGGCCGGAACCGCGCGACAAACCGGAAGTGAGTTTCCGTGCCTGTCGTTACGACGACGCCGAGAAGGTCCGGCTTCTCGCCGCCGCGAATGGCATAAATCGGAACCGGGGCCGTGAAATCCTCGCTCACTTCACTTTGCTCCAATTTCCCCGTGACTACGAATTCCTGCTTGTTGGCCTTCGTCTGAAATTGGAGCGAGTAGCGCGGGATCCCCGTCCCGCGCACCCATTCGTCGAAATACCAATTCATCGACCGGTTTCCCTCGAGATCCATGGACGGGGTCATGACGCGCTCGACGGCCCTTTGAAAATCCGCCGTGGAAAGCGCTCGGAAACGGTAGTCGCGGAGAATTGACTGCAGAAGTTCCCGGAATCGCTCGTCTGGGTCCTTGGCAGCGGGGTCGCGCAACATCTCGTGCAGCATATGAATTACCCACGTCCCCTTATCGTAGATCACCGTTACGTATGCATTCGGCATCTTCGACGAGCTGATGCGAATTCCCAATTCAAGAGGCCCTGCTTCGTCCGCTATATCCTGGGAGCCAGGCGCCTTCGCGAGCAAAGCAGCGCGGTATCGTTCGAGCCATGTATTCAGTCGGTGTTTTCCCGGATTCCTGCTGTTGGAATAGAGGATTGCCAAGTAATTGGCCATCCCCTCCTGGATCCAGTCATCGCGATAGCTGGCCGAACCTGTCACATTGCCCCACCATTGATGCGCCACTTCATGAAATGGCATGAGCTCGGTTGCTTCTTCCTGTTCCATCGGCCTAATCCCCGCCTGCTCCTGGGCTTCCGGCGGCAGGAATGCAAGCGTGGAGAGATAGACGAGTCCCGGCCAGCCCTGTCCAAATGACCCCGGAATCTGGGAGATTTCCAGTTGATCGAACGGAAACGGCCCATTCAGGCCCTCGAAATAGTGGATCGCGTCCAGGACACCGCCCCCTAGACTTTTCAGCACGGATGCTGGGTTGGGCAAGGGAGGAGCAGGAGGGTTGATTGGCGGCAGCGGGGAGCCCGGCGGAGGCTGGAGCAGAGGGGGCAAGACCGCCTCCGGAGTTTCACTATTTTGCTGCAGACGGGCGACAATCGCATTTTCAAGCTGACGATTCGCGAACAATTGAATTCTTGGATTCCCGGTTGCGGCTGTTTCCAATTCGTACTCACCAAGGTTGAATCCCGCCACGGCTAGCGGGACCTGGGATTTCCAGCGTCCTGTCTTCGAGTTGGAGTCTTCGTGTGATTCTGTTTCAGTTCCCGTCGCGACCAAAGTGAAGCGCTTTGGCCAGCGGAAGGTCAGATCGAAGGGGACGAAATTCTCTCCTGCCACGTGTGCGTACCAAGTGCCACGTTCGCCGACAAACTCGACGCCGTTTCCAGCATCGGTAATTACACTTCCGTGGTAAGACACCTCCAGGTTGATTTCAGCTCCCTTAGGAGCCGGTGCGGGCAGAATGACCAGTACCGTGTCATTCCCGCGGCGCAGGACTTCGCGGCGGCTCATGTCCTCGTTCTGGAAGTACACGAGCGGCGTCCCGTCCTGTCCTTTGATCTCCTCCACCGCGAGGTTTCGTGAAAGCTCCAGTGGAACAACGCGCTCCCCGGCGCGCTGGGCTTTCAGTTGAAGGAGCGTCTTTCCCTCGAGCGAGAGATCGTCTGCCAGTGTCGTGTCCACGCGATAATCCAAGGGGACAAAAGCGTTGCCAGCCTCCTTCGGCTCACTGGTCGTGGCACGAAACGAAGCCCATACGTCATAAAACTGCACTCCATTCTCATTTCGTGGCTGGCCGAAGAGCACCTGCTCGTCGCGCCGCGCGTCCACCAGCACATCGAAGGGGCCGGCCGTGTCACCCGCCAGCGCCGTGTAGAAATACGGCAAAGGGTCCGCCGAGAGCCAATCCGTCATGAGGCGCAAGGAATGCCACGGATTCAGATTGGCAATCACGGGACCCCAGCTATCGGCGAATTCCCGATCGGTAGTGGCTTCCGTGCCGCTATTCTGGATTTGCCGCTGAAGGTCAGCAGCCGTGTCGTCGTCGAATCGCAAATAGGCGCGCGAAAAAGTCTGATCCAGGATCGGCACGCCTAGAAACTGGGCGAGCGATCTCCTCTCCCCCGCTTCCCTCGGCGTGGCAATCACATGTCCGCGGCCGATAAAGACTGCGCCGGTGACGCGCCCGTCGAGGACCTCGAAGAAGGCAAGTTTGCCCTCGACGAGCGTCAGATGGACCACGTCGCGATGCAAATTCAAGTTCTTCACGTAATACACCTTCTCTGGATCGGGGCGAAGTGCGTTCAGTGACTGGTAGAGGGCTCGCGGCTCGGCCGAGAGCGGAGTACTTTGAGCACCCCCCGCGTTAGTGTCGCTTGTCTGTTGCGCTGAGGAGTGAAGTGAGGAAGCGGTGATCGCTGCAAGTCCTGCCAGAAGAGCAGCACCCGTCGAAACTCGTGCGAAGCGCCGCATAAACTCAATGTACAACTTTAGGCAAGGGGCGACAACTCGCGTTCCGGGCGTGAAGAGCCCCCTTGCTAAAATCTATATGTGCAACACCGGGCGCCTCTCGTTTTGTCGTTGTTTTTCCTCGCCGTTTCCTCCGCGGCGTTTGCGGACACCATCGTCTTAAAGAACGGTCGCCGGATCGTGGCGTCCAATGTCACGGAAGATGCCACCCATGTCACTTACGAGACTCCGGCCGGCGAAATGTCCGTCCCCAAATCCGCCGTTTTGCGGATCGAACGGGACAATCTGACTTACTCTTCGGCCTCTCGCGCGGACACCCAGCCACCTGTTTCCGCCCCTCCCGTTGAACCGCTCCGCGGTTTCGATGACGTCATGCGTCTCACGGTTCATGACGATTCGATCGATTTCGGCTACCTCGCCAGGCTCGAATCGGACGCGCGGTCCGGCGGAAAATCCGCCATCGATCGCGTTGCCGCCGCCCACTACGCCGCCGCCGAGTTTCTTCTTGCCAAGGGTGACACCAACGCCGCCATCGATCACTATCGCCAAGCTCTGGTCTTTGCGCCCGAGAATACAGGCCTGCTGCTCAATCTTGCTGTCCTCTATCTGCGGGAAAGCCAGTTCACGGCAGCACTCGATCCGCTCGAACACGCGCGCCAAATCACGCCGGACACTGCTCCCGCTGCCGCCGACATCGCGAAGCTGGAAGGCTGGGCCTACTACGGCGCCAACAAAATGGACCGCGCCATCGAAGAATGGAAGCGTTCCGAACAACTGCATCCAGACGCGGAAGTAGAGCAGGCGCTGGAAAAGGCGCAGCGGGATCAAGCCGAGGAAGAAAGCTATCGCGAAGGCGAGACGGCCCATTTCAATCTGAAATACTACGGTGGCGCCGCACCTGGGCTCGCCCACGAAATCCTCCGCGCGCTTGAAGACGATTTCCGCGATCTTGAATCTCAGCTCGACTACACCCCTCCGGAACCCATCAGCGTGATTCTCTATACAGAACAGGCGTTCGGCGACATTACGCGCGCCCCCGGCTGGGTGGGGGCGCTTAACGACGGCCGTCTTCGCATTCCCGTACAGGGATTGACGTCGGTGACGCCGGAATTGGCGCATGTTCTGAAACACGAGTTGACGCACAGTTTCGTCGGCCAGAAATCGCACGGCCGGGCGCCCACTTGGCTGCAGGAGGGAATCGCGCAATTTATGGAAGGCCGGCGAAGCGCGTCGGACGCTGCTGCCTTAGTGGACGCCGCCGCTCAAGGCGGCGCACCGCCGCTCTCTGAGCTCGAGGGTTCTTGGATGGGGCTGCCGGAGAACTCTGTCGCTTTTGCCTATGCCTGGTCCCTGGCAGTGGTCGAATCAATAGTGCAGCAGGGCGGTGTGAGCGACCTCAGCCGCCTGCTCGACCGCGTGGCCACGGCTCCATCCACAGAAACAGCCTGCCGCGAGATTTTGCGCTCGGACTATTCGGACCTGCAGCAGCAAACGATCGCCTACCTCAAGCGCGCATACACCCGCTAGGTCCATCACGCTACAGCGACGCGAGCAACCCAGCGAGCAGCGCGGCACGCTCGGGAAGCGCTCGAATGCGGATATGCTCGCGCGGGCTGTGCGCGCCATCCCCCACAGCGCCAAGTCCATCGAGCGTGGGCACACCGAGCGCGGCCGTGAAATTCCCGTCCGACCCACCGCCCGTCGCCGCCTCGCCGAGTGGCAGACCCACGTCTCCCATCAAGGATCGCGCCCTGCGAAAAAGCGCCCGCACGGCTGCGGTGCGTTCCATCGGCGGGCGGTGCGAGCCTTGACGCAGCTCCACGCGCGCCCCCTTCAGCACCGGGCGCAATTCGCGCAATTCTCGGTCAATTCGCCGCGCGTCGGCAGTCCGCGCATACCGAATGTCTATCTTCGCGCGAGCCTCGTCCGGCACCACATTCGGGAACGTTCCCCCGGAAACGACCGTAGTTTGCACCGCAATTCCCCGTCGCGAATCGTTCAACTTCATCAGCCGTGCGATTTGCAGCGCCAGTTCGTGCACCGCGTTCACTCCGTTTTCGGGATCGATCCCCGCATGGGCCGACCGGCCCTTGACCACAATTTCTGCTCCACCGACGCCTTTGCGCTGGGTCTTTAACCGTCCGTCGGGGCCATAGGATGGCTCCAACACCAGAACTGCGTCGCTTTGTGATGCTTCGCGCTCGATCAATCGCCGCGAACTCTCGCTTCCAATTTCTTCATCCGAGCTCCAGAAAAACACCATGCGTTTCGCCGGCCGCACGCGCAATGCTTGCATCGCATCCACGGCCGCGAGCGCCATCACCAGTCCGCCCTTCATGTCGAATGTTCCCGGTCCCCAGGCCCGCCCGCGCGAAATTCGAAACGGCATTTTTGGGATTGTCCCCAGCGGATACACGGTATCCAGATGACCGAGCACCATGATCTGTCCAGCCGGACGCCCCTTGCCGAGCCACACTTCGGCGCGAATAATGTCTCCGCGCGTGGATTGGCGATAGATGCGAACTTTCGCCCCGCGCCGCCGCCATTCCCGCGCGACGATTCGCCCGAAGCGGTCCACCGCCTCCTTTTCATCGCTCGGTGATTCGCACCGCACAAATTCGCCCAGCAGACGTAGCATTCCATTCCTGCGTCCTCGCAGTTCGCTCAACAAGCCTCGCATCAATGGCTGGGTTTCGTTCATCGGGCGCCTATGCTAACAGTCGCACTCGTGCCCGGCAACGCCGTTTCCCCCACGCCGGAGTTTCGTATAGAATTGGTGGATTGTTTGGGTGGAAATCGGAAGTCTGTCGCGCCCGGTGCCATTTTGAGTCGCAAAACAGAGGACACGAAATGATTCTCGACATCAACGGGATCCAGAAGATTCTGCCGCATCGCTACCCTTTTCTCATGGTGGATGCCATTGAGGAAGTGGAACCCAAGAAGCGCATTGTCGGAATCAAGAATGTCTCCATCAACGAGCCCTATTTCCAGGGCCATTTCCCGGCCAAGCCGGTCATGCCGGGCGTGTTGATTATTGAATCGATGGCCCAGACGGGTGGCCTCCTTCTCTTGCAAGAGGTCGAGGATCGTGAGAACAAGCTGCTCTACTTCGTCGCCATCGATAACGCGCGCTTCCGGCGTCCGGTCGTGCCGGGAGATCAGCTTCGGGTCGTCGTGGAAGTGATTGCATGGCGCGGTACCACGTTTTGCAAAATCAAGGGGCGCGCCTACGTCAAGCAGGATCTGGCCGCCGAAGCGACCATGATGTGCATGATGGTAGATATCAATGCGCCGCAACCCGACGGCACGATTCCCGGCAATTCGGTCGAGAAGGCCCGATGAGCCAGATTGATCCGCGCGCCATCATTTCCCCCTCCGCGCGTATCGGGAAGGACGCAAAGATCGGCGCCTATGCCGTTGTGGGCGACGATGTCGAGCTCGGCTGCGGCTGCCTTCTCGATCACCATGCCGTGGTTCAGGGTCCCGCTCGCTTCGGCTGCGAAAATCATTTTCACGCTTTCTGCGCGGTTGGGTGCGACCCGCAAGACTTGACTTACACGGGCGAGCGCGTGTCACTCGAGGTCGAGGATCGCAACGATTTTCGCGAATTCTGTACTGTCAGCCGCGGCACGAAGAAGGGCGGCGGCGTCACCCGCATCGGCAGCCAGAATCTGATCATGGCTTACGCCCACATCGGGCACGACTGCCTTGTGGGCAGCCACACCATCTTCGTCAACGGGGCCACTCTCGCAGGCCATGTCACGGTCGAAGACTACGCGACGATCGGCAATTTCTCGCCCGTCCAGCAGTTCTGCCGCATCGGCCAGCATGCCTATATCGGCGCTCACACAGTCATCACGCAAGACGTTCCCCCGTTCTCGAAAACCGTCTCGCCCCGCGAAACTCGCTGCTACGGCGTAAATTCCGTCGGCCTCTCTCGCCACGGGTTTTCCCCTGAGCGCATCGAGGCCATCGAAAAGGCTTACCGCCTGCTCCTTCGCTCCAAGCTCAACACCACGCAGGCGCTTGAAAAAATGCGTGGAACCCTCTCCCACTCTGAGGACGTCTTAACATTGATCCGGTTTATCGAGTCGGCCGAACGCGGCTTGACCAAATAGGGGCAGCGGTGGCCGCCACGAGCCAAAACACTTCCGATCACTGGGGACTAATTGCCGGGAATGGCGACTTCCCATTTCTCGTCCTCGAAGGAGCGCGCAGCCGCGGTATTGAGATGGCCGTAATCGCCATTCGCGAAGAAGCTTCTCCCGCTCTGGAGCGCGCCGCGAAGCGGCTGCATTGGGTGAGCCTCGGCGAGCTGAACCGCACGATCGAATTGCTCCACCAGGAGGGCGTAAACCGCGCCGTGATGGCTGGCCAGGTGAAACACAACAAAATTTTCAGCGCCATCCGTCCGGACTGGCGCCTCGCGAAATTGTTGTTTTCTCTTTCCGCAAAGAACACGGATTCGCTGATCGGCGCGGTGGCCAGGGTGCTCGCGGACGAAGGCATCCAGCTCGTGAATTCCGCCGAATTCCTGGGCTCGCTCTTGCCCCCGGAGGGAGTGCTCACGCGCCGAGCCCCGGATGATGCCGAAGCGGCGGACATCGCTTATGGCCGCCGGATTGCCCGCCAGATTGCCGGCCTGGATTTGGGTCAAACGGTCGTCGTGCGCGATTGCGCTTGCGTGGCCATCGAAGCCATGGAAGGAACCGACGAAACCATCGAGCGCGCCGCCCGACTCACGGGCGGGCTAAGGATCACGGTCGTGAAAGTCAGCAAGCCGCAGCAGGATATGCGCTTCGACGTTCCGGTCATCGGCGTTCCAACGATCGAAGTCATGCGCCGCTCGAACGCCACGGCCTTGGCCATCGATGCCGGGCGCACGTTGCTATTTGATCGCGAGGCCTTGATTCGCGCCGCGGACGATGCGGGCATCTCCATCCAGGCCTTTCACCCTGAATCGCCTGCTGCCGGAAGGCCTGAGCCGGAAAACAAGAGGAATTCGTGAGCGAACGCCCTATCCGCGTCGCAGTTGTCGGAACTGGCGAATTCGGCCGCAACCACGTCCGCGTGTGGAGCGAGCTAGAAGGTGTCGAACTTGCGGGAATTGTGGACACGAATCCTGCGCGCGCCCAGGAAATCGCCTCCGAATTCAAAACCCGCGTTCTTTCCGGCCTCGACGCCCTTGCGCCGGAACGGGTTGACGCCGTCAGCCTCGCTGTGCCAACAAAGGATCATGCGCGAATCGGCTGTCAGCTTCTGGAGGCAGGCCATGATGTGCTGGTGGAGAAGCCGATCGCCGCATCGCTCGATGAAGCCGATCGCTTGATCGCTTCCGCCAAACGCGCGGGCCGTATCTTGCAAGTCGGGCATGTCGAGCGCTTCAATCCCGCCGTCACAGCGGTTCAGGGGATCGTTTCCAAGCCCATGTTTTTTGAGGTTCATCGCCTCGGCATCTTCACTCCCCGGAGCCTCGATATCGACGTGGTTTACGACGTGATGATCCACGACCTCGACATTCTCCTGGCGCTCGTCAGCGCGCCGGTCGAGGACTTGAAGGCCGTCGGCATCCCGGTCATCACCGATAAGGTGGACATCGCCCACGCCCGCCTCGAATTCGCCAATGGCACGGTGGCAAATCTCACAGCCAGCCGCGTTTCCACCGAGCGTGTCCGCAAGCTGCGGTTTTTTCAGGAGCACGAATACGTCTCGCTCGATTTCACCCGGCAGGATGTCCTTCGAGTGCGCGTTCAACCGGGCAGCCCGCAGCCAGGAATCGCTTTCGAGAAGGTCCCCACCTCGCCCGAAGAGCCGCTGCGCGCCGAACTGCGTTCTTTTGCCGATTGCGTTCGCTCACGCAAGAATCCGGTTGTTGATGGCGCCGCCGGGCGCCGCGCTCTCGAATTGGCCGACCGCGTGATGGCAGGCATCCTCGACCACGCGCGGCGCGTCCAATTGAGTGCGTTCTCCCCGCAGGAAGCTCGATGATCCCCCGCACCCTAGTCCCGAGGGATGTGCGTCCGGTTTCTCCGGATGAGGCGCGCAAGCCTGCCCGCCGCCTCACCACCTACATGGACGATCGCACGGTCGTCCCGATGGTGCTGTCCGACGCTCCGCCGCTCGATGGAAAAACGACCATCCCCGCTCATTTGCCGCTGGGAGTTTTGATTGACCGCACCCTCGTCCAGCGTGGGATGCCCGTCAAGCCGTTTGACAATGCGCGCCCTGCAACGGAGCAATTCCCGCTCGCCATTCTTGATTCGCGCGTGGTCGTCCCCGCTTACGTCGAGACGCCTGCTCCCGAAGAATTGAAAGAGTACGAGCACGCGCCGCAGATGACTGCCGAGTTGCGCGAAATGGTCGAGCCGGACATTTTCATCACCGGCGACGCCAATCTCTTGATGGAACCCGAAGACAAGCGAAATGCGGCGTCGGATGCCGCGGTTCGCACCATCTCCGTGGCCGTCCATATCGGTTTGGTGATCTTTATTATTTTTCTCCCCAAGATTTTTCCCGCGCACGTTCCTACGCAAGAGGAAATAGAAATGGCTCGCAGGGAGTTGCCCTTTATTTACATGCCTCCGGAAGGCCCGCGAACTCCTGCGCCGCCCGTCCCGAAAATACACATAACTCCCAAAACGCTGAACAGTGTCGCGCCGCCGCGTGTCGAATCGCCTCTGCCTCCTGTTCCGCAGCCAGCGCCGCAGCCCGAGCCCAAGGACTTGCCGGAAGCGCCCAAGCCGCAAGTGCAGCCGCCCGTCAACCCACAGCCAACCCAGCCAGTTGCTCCTGCGCCCTCGCGCCTGGAGCCAATCCAACCCCCCAAGCCCAATTCGGGCCACTTGAATCTCGGGCTTTCGCAATCTTCGCCCGGGAAAATGTTGCAGGATCAGATTGACGAAGCCGCTCGCCAGGGCGGAAGCCGCGTATATGTTCCTCCGAGCAGCGGTAGTCCTCGGGGGATGGGGGGAGGTGGCCTGGGGCCGGGGATGCAGGGTGGCGTTTCGATTTTGACGCCGACCGAAGGCGTCGATTTCGACAGCTATCTCAAGCGCGTGGTTGCCAGCGTTAAGCGCAATTGGTATGCCGTCATGCCCGAGTCAGCCTGGATGGGCGACAAAGGCGTCGTCATGCTCACCTTTAAAATCACACGGGACGGGGTCGTCCCTCAGCCCGATCCCCTTCTCGAGCGTACCTCCGGCAAGGACCCGCTCGACAACGCGGCGATGTCCTCTATTCGCGCCTCGAGTCCCTTTGAACCATTGCCACCCCAGTTCAAGGGGCCCTACATCGAGTTGCGGTTCATCTTCTTCTATAATATTCCGCCTAATATAGCTCAGTGATGTCCCCGTGAAGCTCAATCGCACGCAAGTCTTGGGAGCACTTCTCCTCGCTGCCCTCGTCCTCTTGGGGCTCCTGCTGCGCTATTGGAAATTCTTCGGATGAGCGCGCTTCCGCGGCTCATCGTGATTCTTGGCCCCACGGCTTCCGGTAAGTCTGCGCTCGGGATCGCTCTCGCCGTGAAACAACGCGGTGAAATTCTGGTCTGCGACTCGACCCAGGTCTACCGCCATTTCGACATCGGCACGGCGAAGGTTCCTGTCGCGGAACAGCGCGGCATTCCGCATCACCTAGTGGATTTGGTCGAACCCGCCGAAGTTTTTACAGCCGGAGAATTTCGCCGCCGCGCCATCGAAGCCCTTCACGATCTGCGCTGCCGAGGCAAGCTTCCGATCCTGACAGCGGGCACGGGCCTCTATCTCGGCGCGCTGCTCGAAGGCCTCGCCGATGCGCCCACCCGCTCTGAGGAACTGCGCGCGCGCCTTCGCCGGAAGGCCGGCCTCCGCGGCCCCGAGCACTTGCACCGCCTGCTCCTCCGTCTCGACCGAGAGGCCGCCGCCCGCATCGCCCCGCGCGATTCGCAGAAAATCATCCGAGCTATGGAGATGAGGCTTTTGACCGGCAAGCCGGTCGGGGAAATCCACCGCAGCGGCCGCGCTGCACTCGAAGGCTACCAGATCATTAAGATCGGCCTCCTGCCGCCGCGCCCTGCGCTCTATGCCCGGATCGACGCGCGCGTCGAAGCGATGCTCGCTGCCAGATGGCTCGAGGAAGTCCGCGCATTGATTGCCGCCGGCGTGCCCCCGGACGCCAAGCCGTTTCAATTCATTGGTTATTCCGACCTACGCGAACACCTTTCGGGTCGCCTTCCGTTGACCGAGGCAGCCCGAAAAATCAAGCAAGCCACCCGGCAATTCGCCAAGCGCCAGATCACCTGGTTTCGCAGGGAGAAGGACGTTCTCTGGCTTTCCGGCTTCGGGGATGACCCATTGATTTTCTCTGCCGCTCTGGACGCCGTCCCGACAGCCTCTCCGTAGCCACTTGACTTCCCGCACGTTGTCAGGTACTTTCTGTCCGAACATACGGTAGCGTATGGCATCCCCAGCCCCTGTCAAAGCCGCCTCTCTTCAGCCGCTGGACTGGATCCTCGCGGCCTCATCCCGCCTGTCCGCCGAGGGCATTGATTCAGTCCGTGTCGAGGTGCTCGCCCGCGACCTCGCTGTTAGCAAAGGGAGCTTTTATTGGCATTTCCACGACCGCGAAGACCTGCTTGCCAAGATGCTCGCACGTTGGGAAGCGGAAGAAGTTGAATGGCTGGAGGCCGCTTCATCCGCCAAGCACGGCGCGGCGGCGCGCTGGGCCCGGTTCGTCGAGCGCACCGCGCAAACCGATCGCGCCCGTCTGCAAGCCGCGCTTCACTCCTGGGCGCGGCGCGACGCTGACGTGGCCAGCAAAATTGCGGCACTCGAAGTGAGAAAGGCCCGATTCATTGCGGATGTCCTGCGCGATGTAGGCTTGGCGCCTGTTGCAGCCGAAACTTGGGCGGAGATTGTCCAGTTAGCCTCCATCGGATGGCTCGATCGCGCCACTCGCGACAGCCAATTCCCGAAAGACAGCCGCGGCTTGAACGACTTCCTCTCGCAACTTATCCTCGCCGCTTCGGCCCAATCCCCCTCGGTCCATCGCTGACCGAACCGTCTCGCGCCTTATTCGTATCGCAGCGATTCCATCGGATCCACGCGCGAAGCGCGAAGCGCCGGCACATACGTGGCCACCAACGCCACCACGCTCAATAAGATAACCACAGTCACGAAAATCGCCGGATCCCGCGTCTTTACGCCGAACACCAGCGAGGTCATGTATCGCGCCAGTGCCAATGCCGCCCCTACCCCGATGATCACTCCCACCAGCACCAGCCGCATGCCTTGCAGCACCACCATTCTTCTCACGCGCTCGGGACTCGCACCCAGCGCCATCCGAATGCCGATCTCCTGCGTCCTCTGTTGAACCGAATAGGCCATCAACCCATAAATTCCGATCGCCGCCAGCAGCAGCGCCGCCGAGGCGAAGATTGTCAGCAGCGTCATATTGAAATTGCTTCTGGCAATGGATTCCGCCTCCACCTGGTCCATGGACCGGATGTGCGCCACGGGAAGCCCGCCGCTGGCCTCGCGCAGGACTTTTTGGATGTCCGCGCTCAGCGAAAAGGGATTCACTCTCGTTCGAATGGTGAACTGGAGCGGCGTAATTCGTGCGTTCAGCGCCGTCACTCCGTCGGGCACCTGCGCCACCGGAATGTACATGATCGGGAAGGGATCGTTGTCGAGCCCACCGTTCCTCGCGTCACCTACGATTCCTATGATCTGCCGCGGCGGCTCTGCGAACTCTGGCCCCACTCCCTTGCCGATCGTGATGCGCGCCCCCAACGCATCGCCCTTCGGCCAGAAAGTCTTCGCCATCGTCTCGCTGATCAACACCACGCCGGGCGCTCCCCCGTCGTCGCGGACCGTGAACATTCGCCCACGTAGCAGCGGCATCCGGAAAACCGTGAAATATTCCGGCGAGACAATGTCGTACCCCGCCCCGCCGTGATACGGCCCTTTCT
This sequence comes from uncultured Acidobacteriota bacterium, assembly GCA_963788255.1. Lineage (GTDB taxonomy): Bacteria > Acidobacteriota > Terriglobia > Acidiferrales > UBA7541 > Palsa-295. The sequence goes on along the minus strand of CAWBGC010000016.1, from coordinate 12,298 downwards.
CCAGCGGTCTTCCCTCGATCGTAAATGGCAGGCCCAATCCGCCCTCTAGGGGCAGGCAGCAGGTGGTCGCCATCGCTTCTACGCCTGGCACCGCCTCCACTCGTTGTCGCGCCTCCTCCACCAGTTGTGCTACGCCCGCCGTCTTCGCAAATCGCGGCCCCGTCAGCGACATATTCATCGTCAAGATGTTGTGCGTGTTGAATCCCGGATCCACGCTTCGCAGCGCGGCAAACGTGCGGATCAGCAGCGCAGCCCCTACCAGCAGAATCACCGCCAGCGCCATTTCCGTGATCACCAGCACCGACCGCGCCTTGTTTTGCCTCAGCCCGCTGCCCGAGCGCGTCCCGCTTTCCCGCAGCGCACTGCTCAAATCGGACCGCGAAGCGCTAAGCGCCGGAATCAGCCCGAACAGAATCCCCGTCAGAATCGAAATCAGCAGCGTGAATCCCAGCACCCGCCAATCCATCGTCACATCCGCGCCGTGCTCGCCAATCCGAGGAATATTCCCCGGATTTATCACCAGCAGTGCCCTCACGCCGACATATCCGAGCACGAGTCCCAATGCTCCCCCGGCCAGCGACAGCAGGACGCTTTCCGTCAGCAATTGAGATATGATTCGCCGCCGTCCGGCTCCCAGCGCCGCGCGAATCGCAATTTCCCGCCTTCGGATCGTCGCCCGCGCCAACAGCAGGTTCGCCACATTCGCGCACGCAATCAGCAGCACGCACCCGACCGCTCCCAACAAGACAAGCAGTGATACCCGCACGTCTCCCACCACCGTATCGCGCAGCGGCTCGGCCGTGAATCCCTCCTGCGGACCCATCGCCCCCGGAAACTTTCGCTGGTATTCCTCCGCGGCCACCTTCATCGCTGCTTGCGCCATCCCGACCGTCACACCTGGCTTCAACCGCGCCGTGCACGACAAGTAATGCGATTGGTCCGTGCTGTTCGGATCGGCCTCCAGCGGAAGGTAAATATCCATCGCCAGGTACGAATTAAATGACGGTCCGATCACGCCCGAAACTACGTACGCCTCGCCTCCCAGTTCGATTGTCTTTCCCACAATCTTCGGATCGCCGCCAAATTGATTGCGCCACAGGCTGTACGACAGCACCGCCAGCTTCGGTCCGCCCGGCACATCATCCTCTTTCGTATACGCCCGGCCTATTTCCATCGGAACGCCGAACACTTGGAAGAAATCTGCAGAAGCCCGAATGCCCCGCAATTGTTCCGGCCTGTCGCCTCCCGTCAGGTTTATCCCCGGCCCTTGCCCGCCATAGGCCGTGACAGCTTCGAATACCTGCGTTTGCTCCTTCCACACATTGAACTTCGGAATAGACGTGATATCTCCGTTTCCCTGCGGACTGCTCAATTCCAGCTCTACCAGCCGGTCCGGCGCGGGATACGACAGCGGCTGCAGCAGCACCGTGTTCACCACCGAAAATATCGCCGTGTTCGCGCCGATCCCCAGCGCCAGCGCCAGGATCGCCGTCGCCGTAAACCCCGGGCTTCGTAGTAGCATGCGAACGGCGTATCGAATGTCCTGCGCCAGATTCTCGATGAAGTTCACTTTGCGCATGTCGTGGCACTCCTCTCTAAGCTGGTCCAGCCCGTGCAGATCGCGCAGGGCGGCAATGCGTGCCTCGTCCGCGTCCAACCCTTTGGCGATGTATTCCTGCGTTTTCCGTTCCAGGTGATACCCCAATTCTTCATCTAATTCTTCATCGACCTTCCGCCGCCGGAAGAGCGAGCGCAACCGCAGCGGCACAGTGTAGATCCCCTTGTAAAACCAATGTTCCGGCCGCATCATTGCTCCTCCCGAACTCTCGCGGCGTGCCGCAAGCAAGCCTATGCGATGCCCGCCGCTCCTACGCCTCCCCGAGCTTCACCACATGGGAAATCGCCGCCGACAACCGGTCCCAATTCTCGGCTTCCCGCTCCAGATGCCTTCGTCCCAGCCGCGTCAGGGAATAGAATTTCGCGCGCCGGTTGTTCTCGCTCGCCTTCCACTCGGCCCGGATCCAGCCCTCCTGTTCCAGCTTGTGCAGCGCCGGGTAAAGCGAGCCGTCGCTCACTTGCAGCACGTCCCCGGACACCAGCTTCAACCGCTGGCTCACAGCGAAGCCGTTGAGCGGCTCGAGCGCCAGGATTTTCAGGATCAGCAAGTCCAGCGTTCCTTGCACCAAATCGGATGGTTTGCTCACGCGTTCTCCTCGGTTACCGAGGCAAGGTACACCCGTTCCCCTCGGTAAGCAAGTGGAAGGTTTCAAAGGGAAGTTGTCAGAGCGGGCGCCGCCTCTTCGCGGCTTTTTCTTACTAGAAGTTATCTCATAAACACTTTCAAGGTACTGATCGGTTGAAAGTTATGGCGAATGACGTAAATCAAGGGCATAGATCTCACCGACGCCCAGTGGGCGGTGCTGGAACCGCTTTTTCGTCCGAAACGTCGGGAGGACGGGCGTGGTCGCCCGTGGCAGGATACGCGCGCGGTGCTGAACGGCGTCTTTTGGGTCCTGCGCACCGGCGCCCCCTGGCACGATCTGCCACGTCGTTATCCTCCCTATCCAACCTGTCATCGCCGCTTTCAGCAGTGGCAGCGCTCGGGGCTGCTCACCAAACTGCTGCAGAAACTGGCGGAAGACTTACGCGACCGCGGGAAGCTGGATCTGAGCGAGTCGTTCATCGACGCCAGCTTCAGCTCGGCGAAAAAAGGGGCTCTGCTGTCGGCCCTACTCGCCGCGGCAAAGGCAGCAAAATCATGGCGATCAGCGACGGCCATGGTCTTCCTCTCGCCGTGCACGTGGCCAGCGCTTCGCCTCATGAAACAAAGCTCGTCGAACCCACGCTCCAGCGACGCTTCCTTGCGGAAACTCCCGAGCGTTTGATCGGCGACCGCGCTTACGATAGCGATCCGCTGGATGTGCAGATTCGCGAACGCTTCGACGTGCAGTTGGTTGCCCCGCACCATTCGACGCGCAGCCGTAAAGCCACGCAAGATGGCCGCGTCCTTCGACGCTATCGGCGTCGCTGGAAGATCGAGCGATTGTTCGCATGGCTTCACAATTTTCGTCGCATCGTCATTCGCTGGGAATACTACCCAGAAAATTTCCTCGGGATGGTCCAGCTTGCTTGTGCCGTTATCCTTCTGAGGTATTTATGAGATGGCTTCTAGTTTTCGCGTTTGCGCTGGTGCACTACGCCCTGTTCGACAGAAGATGATGCATCACTTTCAGAATCTCAATCGCGCCGCAACGTGCTACTGGACAGGTGGTAGCCAGATATCCTGGTCAACGTACGCCACCAGCGGCGTCCCGGCGGGGATTTCCACGTTCTTGCCATGTTTGATCAGTCCGATGGGGCCAAACAGGACCGTCAACGCGACGGCCGCTCCTGTCTTACTCTGGCCCTCGCGTCCCTTCGTGCCGCGAATCCGGACGCGATTGTCGCCCGCCACCAGGTATTGCAATTGAACGCTCAGTTCCCCGGGCTTGCCCATCATTCCCGCCTTCTTGGCATTCGACACAGTCGCAGTTGCATGAGCGCCCTTGGCAACTACGATTGCATCTCCCACCTTCAAATCGCTGTCGAGAAGGAATTCCACCGGATCGCCTTCCACGGCTGTCTTCGACGTTATATCGTTCGCGAATTTTAGGCTGACTTCATCGCCTTCCCGCAGCAGGCAGCCGCTGGTTTCATTGCATCGCGGCTTCGAAGTGTCCGCCGAAGCGCCAACCGGCGCGCTCCCCGGCGCGTTAGCCGCCGGTGCAGGTGCAGGCGCTGCTCCCTGGGCCGCGTCTGGGGCGCCGGAAGGCTTCGCAGCCTGAGCCGTGAGCATCGCCTCCATCACCGATTGGTCCACGCCCGCATTCTTCAGTTCCACCAGCGCCTGTGCCGAAACGTCGAAACTCGCTTCGCTCGTCTGAATTGCTTTCACGATTAACGTCGGATCGAACCCCTGCTTCGTCATGTTGACGATATCTTCGTTCGTAAGCGGCTTCCGCGTCTGCGCAGGCGATCCGGAAACCAAGAGAGCGCCCAGTGCCACACACATCGCAAGTCCTCGCAGTCTCATCTCTATCCTTCCTCCGGCCTATTGGCCGCTGACACGCCGCCGTTGGATCCCCATGCGCATCGTTCAAACGATCTGTTTTTATCGCCCCAGCGCTCGCGACCAGACTTCCGAGTCAATCTCTATTTGGCCGTATCGCCTCATCCACCATGGCTCATCCTGTCGCAGGCCGCCCGGCTCTGCATACATAGATGTGTTTTGCCGATGGACGGGTACAGTTTTTGCCCCCGCCGTTGCGTTCCGCAATACGCCGCCGCGGTCTCCCGCACTGGTTTCGCCGGGTCTGGCGCCGGACAGTCTCGGCTAGGCCTTCCGCAGGTCCAGATCGCCCGTCACCGCTCGCCGGGTTCGCCGCTCGCACGCCTTCCACTCCGCGACGGAGCAGCTCCACTTGCGGCAATCAAATTCGCATACTGCGTTTTCTTCCGTCACGTCTTGGATAAGGCTGGCTTTGACCTCTCGCCAGGCGCGTTGAAGGGTATTGAAGCTCTTGCAATTGTTCTCAAGCATCGTTGTACCCCGTCGCAAAGAATGCGTGGGCGTAGCTTGTGCCTCAGCTTGCCAAAGCCACTGTGACCGGGGTCACATATCCGAGTGACAGAGGGTACTCTGGTAGCAATCTGTGAGGGCACACCAATAGGACGATAAGTCAGGAATTAGGTTTGGCATACAGGATGGGACGTTGTTATCCCAGCCGGATGGCTGTCGATAAATCCCCTTCTCACACGTAATTAAGGACAACCGCCCACGGCCGTACAACGCGGCATCGGAACCCCGTCAAAAAGCTTAACGTGCCGTTACTTCCCGACCAGCCGGCTTGACATCAAATTCGATTGCGTCAGTTCTTTGACGTCCAGCTCTCCGCTCTTGCCCTTATCCAATCTTTCGAATTCTGCTTCCATGAACTTCATGTATTCCTGCTTGGAGACCTTGCCCTGCTGGTCGGTATCCATCAGGAGCAGCAGTTGCCTGACCTCGTTCTCTCCGATTGCCAGTTTGTCTTGCGGCTTCGGAGTCACCTTTTGTGCCACCGCCGTCCCTACCATGGCCGCGCCTGCCGCCAACACTGCCACGATCGCGATCCCACCCACGCTCTTGATTCGCCCCCGCATGATTGGCTCCTTGGCCTGACGCCGCGGGGCATCACGCTCCGCCCTGCAGCATCAGATAGAAGTTGGCCGGGATGTGCCTTACGGACCCCATCCCGGATTTCGCCAATCTAAGCACACCCGCCTGGCTCCGGTTCATTCAAAGAATGAATGCGCCACATCTAAAATATTTTGAGCACCAATGCCGCTAAGCCTCTCGCCGCGCATCTCCCTGCCCGCCTCATCCTCGAATGTTTCTTCGGGTCGCGTCAGCAGCTAGCCCCGCGCCATCGCTAGGATTTGGTAATCGGGAAAGTGAAGTGCGACTTCAGATCTCCACTAATTCGCCTTATCAGCAGTTAGCCGACGGTCACTCAAAAGAGTGACTCTAGCCCTTGTGCTCCCTTTGCTCTGGGACTAGCGATTTAGCCTTATCAGAAGAATAGAGAAAACTTTCGATCTCATCGATTCGTTTGCTGGCGTCATGATAACCAATGTCAATGAGAGCGCTCGTGTACTTTGATGTGAACAGCAAATAACTCATCAGATCTGCGCACGAAGCAGCATCTCGTCCCAAACTATTTACAAAGTACTGGATAAGATAAGGCATGTCTCTCTGGTGTTTCTCGGCCAGTTGTGACAAATCGACCGAAGGCGTCATGTGAAATGATTCCAAAGGCCGCATTTTTTCACATCCTTCGATACCAGATTGGCTGATTCGGCCACCGTCGAGCAGCTGATTCAACCGCTCCAGGTGCTCGATGTCAGTCGCTAGGTGATCCAAAAACATAACATTAAAGAGAACTCCCATGATCTGCGCTAGCGAAGGCTCTTTCTGATCCTCCGGTTCTTTTTGATGCTCGAGCTTATCGCCGCGGACAGCGATCGCAAAAACCCTTTTTGCCCCCAGGCGTATGACCGGGCTGAGAGGTTGTTGAAGGCGCACACAACCATCGCCGAAAAAAGCCGTTCCTCGCGCTGTCTTGAGTCTCACGGGTTGAAAGACCAAAGGAATGGCAGCCGACGCGCAGACATGTTCGACAGTAATCCTTGTTGCCAGTGTCACTCGTCGGCTTCTGTTCCACACAGGGTGGCCTTTCATTCCTTCAATGAAGAGATAACCTTTCCCGGAGTTGTAGTTAGTCGCGGAAATAGTGAGCGCGTAGAGATGCCCACGCTTGATATTGCTGTGGATTCGGTCGCAATGGAGGTGTGTGTTGAGAAAGTGCCTTAAAGGAGTCGCGTCTAATAAAGATCGGGCTTTACCTCCTCCAAGAATTGCTCCAAAGGAGAGATCCAGTATCCAGGTAAGGGAATTATGGGCCTGGGACAAAACATCGCAGCGAAAGATATCCGAAGGCCTGAGCTCCGACCAAACCCGCGCGAGAACTTTGGTCGCCAACGCAAAATCGTCGCTACCCGCCGCAAGGGCAGAACCATTAATCGCTCCGGCGGAAGAACCTCCTATGATAGGAAACGGATTGCCGTGCGTTTGAACCCGTTTTATCTCGCCAATGCGTTTAAGAATGCCGACTTGATACGCACCGCGAGCACCCCCGCCTGTCATCACTAAACCGACCGCGTTTTCCATGTTTCTCCGCCTTGTGGCCCGCTGTGTAAGGATCAAGCCGAGATTTCCCTTTTGACCTCGAAAATGGGAAGCATTCTACTCGCGTATACCTCATTGCCTGGCCGGATTTCAATCTGGGCCGCCCCATCGATCCACCGTCCCGACCATGCACGCGAGGGGCATGGAACTGGTTTTTCTCATGCTGCGAAGCCTACCACCCTAGGAGGGCGAGGGAAACTTAAGATGGCGTTTCGTTCGCGCCTGAACGACTAGAAGTTATCTCATAAACACTTTCAAGGTACTGATCGGTTGAAAGTTATGGCGAATGACGTAAATCAAGGGCATGGATCTCACCAACGCCCAGTGGGCGGTGCTGGAACCGCTTTTTCGTCCGAAACGTCGGGAGGACGGGCGTGGTCGCCCGTGGCAGGATACGCGCGTGGTGCTGAACGGCGTCTTTTGGGTCCTGCGCACCGGCGCCCCCTGGCACGATCTGCCACGTCGTTATCCTCCCTATCCAACCTGTCATCGCCGCTTTCAGCAGTGGCAGCGCTCGGGGCTGCTCACCAAACTGCTGCAGAAACTGGCGGAAGACTTACGCGACCGCGGGAAGCTGGATCTGAGCGAGTCGTTCATCGACGCCAGCTTCAGCTCGGCGAAAAAAGGGGCTCTGCTGTCGGCCCTACTCGCCGCGGCAAAGGCAGCAAAATCATGGCGATCAGCGACGGCCATGGTCTTCCTCTCGCCGTGCACGTGGCCAGCGCTTCGCCTCATGAAACAAAGCTCGTCGAACCCACGCTCCAGCGACGCTTCCTTGCGGAAACTCCCGAGCGTTTGATCGGCGACCGCGCTTACGATAGCGATCCGCTGGATGTGCAGATTCGCGAACGCTTCGACGTGCAGTTGGTTGCCCCGCACCATTCGACGCGCAGCCGTAAAGCCACGCAAGATGGCCGCGTCCTTCGACGCTATCGGCGTCGCTGGAAGATCGAGCGATTGTTCGCATGGCTTCACAATTTTCGTCGCATCGTCATTCGCTGGGAATACTACCCAGAAAATTTCCTCGGGATGGTCCAGCTTGCTTGTGCCGTTATCCTTCTGAGGTATTTATGAGATGGCTTCTAGTGCCTTGTAAACGCGGATACCGAAAAAGTGGGCTTCTCATTTCGAAGCTGCGACTAATCAGAAGCTAGCATCGTTTTGAAGATCGAGTCGCGGTTGTGTACCGTCACCTGCGCTAGCTGAAGGAACGGAGGGCGAGTCAGGGTGCCAGTTCGCGGTAATAGAGGTAGGAATTGCTTTCGCCAACCACCATCCACCCATCGCCCATGAACTTACGCGACACGCGGAAATAGCGAACCGAGCGGCCGTCGGGCGGCGGACCTCCATCCACTGTGACTTCGGCTCGAACTAAAGTTTCCGGTGCGCCCATCCTGCCGTGCGCTGCTATCGACGTGAACTCCACATCCCGCTGAACCACCTCCGGCACGGGTTCGATTGGCGAGCCTTCGCGAGCCTCCGCCACGATCCGCGCGACGTCCTTCGGGCCTCGCCCGGAGTACTCGTTGAGGAGTCTCTCACGCACGGCTTCTCGCATGCCGTCGTCCACCGTACGGACCCGCAGATAGATCTGGACGCTCACAAACGCAAGCAGCGCACCGATTCCGACGAGCGCGTGCCAACCTCGCAACTGTATGTTGTATTCGGCCATCCCCGACCTTCCGCGTAAGCGATGAGAGCTCGCACAGTTATTCTCGCGCAGGTTGAGACGGAGACTCGCCGTCACGGCGAAGTTGGTGCGCCGAACAGTCAACATGGTCTTTGGGAAATCACGATTTTGCATGGAAATACATTGAAGAGTTCTCACCTACTCGATACCTGACAATCGCACTGATCGGAAACGGAGACTTCATCAGACGCGTATTCTGCGTCGTCGGACGTTCCTGCGGGACGCAGCGTCTCTCTCCGGCCCTCCCCAACGCCTCCACACAATCCTGGGAAAGGCAGGTCTCCGAAGCGTTTTCCCTGACGCCGCGACGAGCGTATAATCTCCCTTCAGATGACCGTGATTCCTCGCCATTCCCGGCCGGCGCGCTTCCTTTCGCTCGCATGAAAAAAACGCAATCAGTTGATAATCGCGAGCGCGTGTTGCTGGTCGGTGTGGGCTTGAAAAAATCGCCCCGCGGGCGCGCCGGCGATCCCTCCGCCGCAGCCCGCGATTCGCTAGAAGAACTGGAAGAGCTCGCCGTCAGCGCCGGCGCGAAAATCGAGGGCAGCCTGATTCAGGTGCGCGACGGGCTCGATGCCGCGACGCTGGTCGGCCGCGGCAAGCTCGATGAGATTCGCATCGAGGCCGAGCTGCGCCACGTCCCGCTCGTCATCGTCGACCACGATCTCTCCCCCGTCCAGCTCCGTAACATGGAGAAGGGAATCGGCTGTCGCGTTATCGACCGCACGCAGCTCATCCTCGATATTTTCGCCACTCACGCGCGCACCCGCGAGGGCCAGCTCCAGGTTGAGCTCGCGCAACTGAACTACTTGCTCCCGCGTCTGACCGGCCGCGGCGAGGAGCTCTCGCGTCTCGGCGGCGGCATCGGGACGCGCGGGCCCGGCGAGCAAAAACTCGAAACCGACCGGCGACGCATCCGCGACCGCGTCGGGAAAATCCAGCGGTCCATCGAAACCGTCCGCCGCCAGCGGACCACGCGCCGCCGCGCCCGCCAGGCCGTCCCGCTCGGCATGATCGCTCTCGTCGGCTACACCAACGCCGGGAAATCTACATTGTTCAACGCGCTCACGAAAGCCGAAGTGTTGACGTCCTCAAAAATGTTCGCCACGCTCGATCCCACCATCCGCGCCGTCCGGCTGCCATCGCGCCGCCGCGTCCTTCTCTCCGACACAGTCGGATTTCTCCGCGACTTGCCCCCGGATTTGATTGCTGCCTTCCGCGCCACGCTCGAAGAGGCGCAGGAAGCGGCGCTGATCGTGCAAGTCACCGACATTTCCAATCCGCACCACGCCGAGCAGGATGCCGAGGTCGTGAAAGTTCTCGCCGATCTGGGCGTTGAGGACCGCCCGCGCTTGCACGTGCTGAATAAAATCGACCGGCTCGGCGAAGAAGAAGTCTTAGCTCTGAGGAAGGCCAATGAGAACCACCCGCGATCCGTCTTCGTCTCCGCGACCACCGGCGAAGGCCTCGGCGATTTGCTCGAGCGGATGGACTCGGCCATGCCCGTTGACCCGCTTGTGCGGCAGCGGTTGCGCATTCCCGTATCCGACGGGCGAAGTCTTTCGCTCGTTTATGCCTGCGGGCGCATCTTGCATTCGGAGATTGTGGAAGGAAATTTTCTTCTCGATGCCGAGTTGCCCGAATCGCTGATGCGCCGCCTCGAGGATTTCGCCTCGCCATCGCCGCCGAAAGCGTCCAGGGAGGGGGAACCTGAAACATGACAGCCGCCTTCAACAACCCGAGAAATGCCCCCATCGGGTGGGTCATTTCGCCGGTCCCAGCCTTGCCACAACCGTCATATTTTCAATGGTATCTGAGGAAAAGCCTGTGGAAAAATGCGGCCCCGGAGGCACTAAAATCCTCGACGCCCGACAACCGAGATTAGGACGCCTCCTGTCTTCATGCTCCATATCCATCCCATTTTCAGGCGTTTACAAGAGTTCCACCGCCACTTTTGCCGGGCCTTTGCCTGTTCTCTTTCGCTTTTTCGGTCTCCGGGTTTTTGCACAGGTTTGCAGCAGTCTGTGGGCTAAGAGTTACTACAAACAGGATTTGCCACATAGTGCATGCCCGCCTTTCGCAGTCACCGGGCGGCCTCGCGGTTGGCCGGATTGCACCGTTGACTCGCACCATACGCAGGACTATATTGGCTGGGATCCCCGGCGGACGCGCTGGCGAGCGGCCCCAGAGCATTTTCCGAGAATGCGATGAACCTGCCGAACAGCTTGACGACCCTCCGCATCTTTTTTGTGCCTCTGCTTGTGGTCGTTTTGCTCACGCGCCAGCCGAATTGGAATTTTTGGGGGCTGCCGTTCCACTTCGAGGTGTGGGGAGTTCTGATCTTGTCCGCGGCGGCCATCACGGACGTGATGGACGGCTACATCGCGCGGAGGCGCCGCGAAATTACAACGCTGGGAATTCTGCTCGATCCCATTGCGGACAAGCTGTTGATCTCCGCCGCGTTCATTTCACTGGTGGAACTGGGATTGATTCAGGCGTGGATGGTGGTGGTCATCATCGGCCGGGAATTCATCGTGATGGGCCTGCGGGAGATTGCTTCGGTCGAGGGCCTGATTATTCCCGCCTCGGCGCTCGGCAAGACAAAAATGATTTTGCAGGTTCTGGCGGGCATCATTGTGATTTTGACCGCGAATCATCCGGCGCTGAAGACCCTCGGTACCACGCTGGTGTGGTTGGTAGTGCTCAGCGCGGTGGCCTCCGCGATTCACTACTTCCATATGTTCTGGAGCCAGATCAATTCCCGCGTGCAGCAGCGGCGGCGAAGTTCGATGCTGGTCGAGCCCAAAGACAAACCGCAGGACGTCCCGACTCACTAGCTCTTTTTCTGCGGACTGCGGGCCACCGCAGGTGCGCAGTTGCTCCCGCATCGCAGATCCTTGGTTGAAGCCGATGCCTCTGATCCATTCCAAAAATCGGCCGCTTACAAACCGCGAGCGGCGGGCCTTGCTCGAAGTGGCCCGGCGCGCCCTCGATCTCGCAGTCAAGACCGGCGAATCCTTGAAGGAATTTCCCGATGGCTCCGAGCTCGAACAGAACGGCGGGGCGTTCGTCACGTTGCACTGGCGCGGCCGCCTGCGCGGCTGTATTGGCCATTTGCCGTCGGATGAGCCGCTGATTCGCGTCGTGGCCGAATGCGCGAAGTCGGCGGCGCTGGAGGACCCGCGCTTCGAGCCCGTCCGCCCCGACGAACTCTGCGATACCGAAATCGAGCTTTCGATTTTGTCGCCCCTCGAAGATACACTCCTCGAAATGATCGAGGCCGGAAAACACGGCCTTCTGGTGAGCCGCGGCTGGCAACGTGGCGTTTTGCTGCCGCAGGTCGCTTCACAATTCCACTGGGACGCAGCGAGGTTTCTCGAAGAGACTTGCGTGAAGGCGGGGCTCGAGAGGGATGCCTGGAAGGATCCGGGGACCCGAATTCAATCGTTTACCGCCGAGGTATTCAGCGAGGCGGATTTTCGTACCGGCGAGACGGATGCCCACACTCCGCAGCCGGGTTGAAAGGCGACTATTCGAGTTCCACGTAGTCGCCGGAGTAAACTTCCCGCAGCGTGAACGTGAGCAGGACGGTCGAAGAGTTCGGCCCCGTTCGGAGGACGATCCCCTCTCCCAGGACTTCCCGCGGGACGTTGGTCCAATCCCATTTCTTGGGCACGACTCCGAAGCCGTAGATTCCGGCGTCCGGGACCGACATGCCCGTATCGGCATCGAAGGAATAGCGCGGAGTCTGATAAGCCGTTTCGTGTTGCGTGCCCTGATACCGGAAGACACGGAAGTAATCGCCAACGAGCAATACGCAACGGTCAAGGTACGCACAACAT
>CAWBGC010000015.1:0-278773 GCA_963788255.1 uncultured Acidobacteriota bacterium | reverse complement strand
CGGTGGCGGGCGCCGGTGAAGCCGACATGGCCCGGGGCCGGAGGGCAACATCGCTAAGCTGCTGCTGTCTGAGATCGGCCATGAGCGAGCCGCGATCATGGCGGAGCTCGCCGGGCCGGACGCGGCGTTCCTGGACGGTAAGGGCGCGATGGCGGCCACGCTCGTGCTGATGAACCGGGCCATGTCGATCACCGGCGGCACGTCGGAGATCAAGCGGAACCAGATAGCCGGCGATTCGCCCTCCCCCGTGACCCGCTCATCAAGTAGACGTCCCCGCTGGGATAAGCTGACGGACGCGGCCCGGGAGCATCCTGACGATCGTGGACCGGGCCGGGATCGTTGGTCCAGGAGACGGAGGAGGCCGCTGGTTCATGACGGAGACTGCGCGGCTGGCCCAGCTGCTGGCGTCGCGTCTGCGGGCGGTGTGGGGGGCGGCCGCCGAGATCACCGGCATCCAGCGGCTGCCGGGTGGCGCGAGCCGGGAGAGCTGGGGCGTTCAGGCCCGGATGGCCGACGGCGCGGAGCATCGCCTCATCCTGCTCCGTGACCCGATGGCCGGGCTACGCCGAAGGCGGCGGCATCCCCCCGGACGAGGCCACCCAGCGGTGGTGGGAGCTGTACGGCACCGTGCGGTGGGCTCTGCTGTGCCGTCGAGCAGGCCGCGCGGTACCTCTCGGACTCCGAGCCTTCGATCGAGCTCGCCGTGCTCGGCCGCCGCGTATGCGAGCAGGAACACGACGTCCTGGCTCGCGCTGGGCCACGCCGCGCCATTGTCAGGTCGCGGACCCCGCTGGACGGACACCGTTGGCCGGGACGACGGTGTTTCGCGTGCCGTGTCGACGCCGGCCGGCTTCACAGTCAAGGAGTACCTCTGGACCTTCAACATGCCCACCGACCACGCGCATGTCTCGCTCACCGGCGTGCGGGTCCCCGACGCCGCCATACTCGGCGGCGAGGGCCGGGGCCTGGCGGTGGTCCAGCATTTCTTCAACGAGAACCGCATCCGCCAGGCCGCGTCGAGCCTGGGCGCCGCGCAGTTCTGCATCGACCGCTCGGTGGCGTACGCCAAGACCAGAGCCCCGTTCGGCCAGCCGCTCGCGAGCAACCAGGCGATCCAGTTCCCGCTGGTCGAGTTGCAGACGCAGTGCGAGATGCTCAGGGCGCTCATCCACAAGACCGCGTGGGGCATGGATCAGTACGGGCCGTTGTCCCAGTCCGACAAGGTTCCCATGTGCAACTTCGTGGCCAACCGGCTGTGCTGTGACGCCGCCGACCGCGCCATGAAGCAACAGGCTCCCAAGGGCGTGCCCGAGACGCCGGCCGACCGAAGCGGAGCTTAACCAGCGCCGCTAGCGCGTCCGCAGCCGTGACCAGGCGTCGGTGCCGACCGCGATGAGCAGGATCGGCGGCGGTCCCGGGGTGGCCGGGGCAGGTACCGGCGTCCGTTCGGTAAAAGGATTATGAATTTTATCCGAACGAGCGGTGGTACTTGCCGTGCAGCAGCAGGATCGTGGCCGCGTCGTGCGAGCTAGCCTCGCGATAGAAGACGGACAGACCGTCGACGTTGACGGTGCGGTACGCCGTGCGATACACGGTTATCTCTGAACCGGAGCGGGCTGCGGTGCGTACTGGGTGACAGGAGACAGCACAGCCGGAATGCGATGGAGCGCCGGAGAGGGACGTGATGGTCGTGGGCAAGCATCGGCTGGGCAAGACGAGCAGCTGGCTGCAGCTAAGACTGCGGATCGCGGGAGCGGTACTGCTTGCCGTGTCCGCCAGTATCCACCTGGACCTGTACCTGACCGGATACCGGTCGATCCCCACGATCGGCTGGCTGTTCCTGCTGCAGGTCGTCGTGGGATTCGGCCTGGCGGCCGCGGCGCTGGTGACACGCAGCTGGCTGGCCGCTGCCGCGAGTGCGGTGTTCGCGTTGTCCACGCTCAGCGCCTACCTGCTGGCGGTGTGGATCGGGCTGTTCGGGTTCAAGGAGGTCCGCACGAGGGCGGGGATCGCCGCTGGGCTGATCGAGGTGGCTGCCTTCGCAGTGCTGGCCCTGGCCGCGATCGCCGCGGGTCCCGTGCGTCAGGCCGACGGGCCGGTCAGCCCGGACGCCCGGCTGCTGGCGCGGGTGCAGGCAGCGGTGGCGGTGGTGATTCCCGCGGTCGGCGCCGTCTCGGTGGCCGCCTTGACCTTGCTCGGCGTCGCGGTAGCCAACGCGAGCGGCCCGCCTGCGGCCGCGGCCGGCGCCGGGGTTACCTTGAAGACCGCGAAGATCAGTGGTATCACCGTGCTCACCAACACCAACGGCCTGACTCTGTACTGGTTCGCCCCTGACACCTCGGCGACCTCCAAATGCACCGGGTCGTGTACCGCCTACTGGCCGCCGGTTGGCGGTAATCCCAAGGCCGGGCCGGGCATCACGGGCAAGCTCGGCACCATCAAAAGGCCCGGCGGCGGTCTGCAGGCGACCTACGACGGCCATCCTCTGTACACCTATATCGGCGACAACGGCCCGGGCCAAGCGCAGGGCAACAACCTCAACCTCAACGGCGGCCTCTGGTATGAGGTCCGCGTGTCCGGGTGAGGCCCAGGATCCCGGTGGCGGATCGATTCAGGCAGCCGGCTGGCAGGATGATGGCATGACTGAATCGTGGACGACCATGCGCGTAGCGGACGTGCGGCCAGGTGACCGTGTTCGGCTGGCGAGCGGACAGGAAATGCTGGTGTCCAGGATCGAGTCCGACTTCATGGGGATCGAGGCCATGGTCGCATTCATCGAGGACACGCCGACTCGATGGTTCAAGCAGGCCGCCCCCCAGACCACCGAGGTCGAGGTCATGCGGGAGACTTGAGGTCCTGCCCGGGTGCCGTCACCCGCGGCCCTGACCCTGGCCGTTCGGGAAAAATGATTTTCATGCCGAACGGTCCTCGGTGCCTGTCTTCGCGGTGGCGCCTGCTCAGGGTTGCGGTGCGTGGCGGGCAAGGGATTCGCGTGCGGCGGGCACGACCTGCTCGGCGAACAGGCGGGATTGCCGTGGCCTCGCTGAGCGCGTCGCGTGCCTGGCCGGCGCTGCGGCGGGGACCGCCCATCCCGGCGATCCCGTCGGCGAACGCTCCCGCGCCGAGGCCGAGTTCGAAGCGGCCTGCAGCTGAGCACGTCGATGGTGGCGGCCTGCTTGGCGAGCATGGCGGGCGGGCGCAGTGGCAGGTTGGCGACGTTGGGGAACAGGTGCACATGCCTGGTCCTGGCGGCCAGCCAGGTGATCAGGGTGAGCGTGTCGGTGAAGCCGTCGTTGTAGGGATGGTCCTGGATGCCGACCAGGTCCAGGCCGCTGGCGTCCGCGATCGCGGTGATCCGCTCGGCGATGGGCAGGCCGCCGGTGTTGGGATCGACGTTGAGTCCGAACTTCACGGGCTGCGTCATGATCGTGCTCCTCGTCTGGAGTTCAGCCATCCTCGGCAAAATACCTTGCCCGCCCGGACGCGCCAGCGGACTGAGGTGCTGAGTCAGCGCCGCCGGCGTCGCTACGGCCGGACGGCGCCGTCGAAGGTCGCTGCGTACCAGCTCGTGTTCATGGGGATTTTCTCGACGTTCAAGCCGGTCTGCGGCGCGTCGATGATGTAGCCGCCGCCCACGTACATGGCGACGTGACCTTCGCCGTCGTAGTACAGCAGGTCCCCGGGCTGGATGGCGGAGGTGGCGATATGCGGCAGGGCCGCCCACTGCTCGTAGGTGTCACGCGGGATCGCCACCCCGGCCGCGGCCCAGGCGGCCTGGACCAGCCCGGAGCAGTCAAAAGACCCGGGACCGGTCGCGCCCCACTGGTACGGCTTGCCGAGCTGCGCGTAGGTGAAGGCGAGGGCCTTCCCGGCCTGGGTGAAGGTCGGCCCGGTGTATTGCTGCGGCGCTGAGCTGCCGTCGGCGCCGATCGAGTTGCCCTGCACCGTCTGCTGTTGCGGCACGGTCAGGCTGGCCAGCGTGGCCTTCTCGGTCGAGATGAGCTCGCCCAGGGAGTTCTTGTGGTCGGCCAGCTGGCTCTTGAGGGTCGCGATCCCGCTCTCGGTCCGCTGCGCCTCCTGCTCGACGGCGGCCAGCCGGCTGGCGTCGGTGAGCAACTGCTGCGTCTCGGCGTTCCGGCTGCCGGACAGCTCCATCAGCAGCGACCCTTGCTGCAGCACGACCGAGGGGTCGCCCGAGGTCAGCACGCCCGCGACGGACGTCGCCCCGGTGTCCTCGAACGCGGCGGCAGCGTTTTGCGCCACGTTGGCCTGTGCCGCCTGGAACTGGACGTTGGCGTGGCTGAGGCTCACGCGCACCTGGGACAGCCTCGACTGCGCGCCGGAAAGCTGCTGACTGGCCTGGTCGAACTGCTCACTGACGTTGTCGAACTGCGACGTGAGCTGGTTGATCCGGGCCTGCACCTGGTCAACAGTCGGCTGGGGAGCAGCGCCAGCGCCAGCGGCGAAGACCGAAAGCCCGCCCACGGCAATGAGCCCTGTCGCGATTGCCGCACTGCGGCGAAACCGGAACCCTCCAGCACCAAATCGCATCCTCACCGTGTCGCCCACGCTCCCTTTCCCGCGCTCCGCCGGACGCCGAGACGGCGACTGCTGGTCACCGCCACCGAGACGGTGACGGTGTTCCGACCCGGCCGGAAACCTGACGTCACGGTAGTGAAACGGAACGCAGCGGTTCAACCGGTTCGCGCGAATATCACGGAATTATTACGGTCACCTAAGCTCGCGGCCAGGGCGCACAGGTTCGACCTTTCCGCCGCTTTTCTTGCGGCGGAAAGGGGTTACCGCATGGGCTGGAAGCGACGCAGCCGCAGGCTGTTGGACACGACGAACACGGAGCTGAACGCCATCGCGGCGGCGGCATTGAGCGGGTTGAGAACCCCAGCGCGGCGGGTGGCCGAGGTAGCGCCTGCGCGACCGCAGCCTGGAGATCGTGATGGCGGACTCGATGCCGTAGCGAGCCCGCAGACCGTGTTGTCGCCGGGAGGCTAGGACGGGAAGAGGGGTGGGGGCCGTCGCGGTGGGGGAGCGGATCCCGGGACCCTGGTATCAGGGGCTTCCGGCTCGCTGGCGCCCGGCTTGGTGGCGGCAACGTCGGCCCATGCGCGGCCGTCCGGTCCGGCCGTGCCCACCGCGGTGGCGGCGGCGACCGCAAGGGTGGCGTGGATCTGCGCGGCGGCCAGGGTCAGCGTCCATTCCTGCCCGTAAGTGGCGCCCTTGCTGTGCCGTCCGGCGAGCGCCAGCAGGCGCTCGGCCTCGGCGTAGTGATCGGGTCCGGTCATCAGTCCTCCAGTTCTGTGCTGTCCTCCAGTTCTGCGCTGTCCGGCACTGGAGTGATAGCCGCTCGCGGCACTGGCAATGCATCCGCGGTTCGCCGGGCTAGCGATATCCAGGGGGCAGCCCGCTGTGCGGCATTTTGCGGGCGCTCTCGGCCCGGCGCCGCCCCTCTGCTACCCACTCCGGGATGAGGTCCTTGTCGGCTCCCGCCAGGCGGCACAGCCCCGCGGCCTGCCTGGCTAGCGGCTCGTCGAGCTCTCCCTCGGACGTACCCACGAAGATCCCGGCGACCTCGGCCAGCAGGTCGGCCCGGCCGGCCGCGAGCTCGCGGAGCTTGGCCACCGCGGCGGCCTCCTCGTCCCCGGTCAGCTCACGCCACCTGGCATGATGCCGTGCCGTGCCGGTGATCTGAGCGATGAGGATCCGGTCCGGGTCAGGCCCCAGGCGATCTTGATTCACCTGGACAGGATCGAACACGGATGCGGTAAAAGCAAGCTAGCAGTGGGAGCCGAGGCAAGGCTTGTGGTGGCCATGGCGCCTGCGCGTCGACCATCGAGTTCGGGATCGCTCGATCGGTCGTTGAGCTCGATGGCCTCACCGAGTTGAAGGGCAGGCCAGTGCTGTTGACTCCTAGTTTCCGGCGTGCCTCCTCATGCCCAAGGAAATGTAGCTCGGCGACGCTCCCTCGTCGAGATGGCGATAGCGCTCGTAGCCGGCGGAGTAGGGCCAGCACGTCAGAATCGGGCCAGTGTCGTGG
Source organism: uncultured Acidobacteriota bacterium (assembly GCA_963788255.1). Classification (GTDB taxonomy): domain Bacteria; phylum Acidobacteriota; class Terriglobia; order Acidiferrales; family UBA7541; genus Palsa-295. The sequence continues at coordinate 272,721 of CAWBGC010000015.1, read as the reverse complement.
AGAGCGATGTCACCCCGGGCAGCGGCATAGCCATGTGGCCAGGAGCCAGCGGCCTGCTTCCGTGCGAAAGTGGCTGGTATGCGGAAATACGTCATCATGGGCATCCAGGGCAGCGGCAAGGGAACTCACGCGAAAATGCTCGCCGGGGACTTCGACCTCGAGCACATCGCCGTCGGGGACATCTTCCGGTGGAATGTCCAGCATCACACGAAGCTCGGCGCGCAGGTCAGGCGGACGATGGCGGCGGGCTTGCTGGTCGGCGACGACCTGGTCGAGGCCGTCGTGGGGGTACGGCTCAGCGAGCACGACTGGAACTACGGCTTCATCATCGACGGCTTCCCGCGCAACGAGCGGCAGGCGGAGTTCTTCCTGGAAAGCTACGACCTGGACGGGGTGATCCACCTGGACCTGCCCGACAGCGAGGTGGCGCGCCGGGTGCTCGCCCGGCGGCTGTGCGCGGGCTGCGGGCTGGACTACAGCCTGATCGACAACAGCCCGTCCAGCGACGGGCAGGTGCGATGCCTGCGGCGGTGAGCTGATCAGGCGCGAGGACGACACCGAGGAGGCGCTCGCCGTCCGGCTCCGCGAGTACCACGCCAAGACCAATCCCGTGCTGGACATCTTCCGCCGCAAGGAGTACGTGATCACGGTGGACTCCCGGCCACCCAGGGAGCAGGTCCAGCAGGCCATCAGGGACAAGCTCGGGCTGCCGTCCTCCCGCCTGGCGGCGACGAGCAGCCAGGTTGGTACGCGCTAGCGAGCACCGGCCCCGATACGGATCCTGATCGCGGCGGACTCCTGCCAGCCCGGTGGCTGGCGATGACTCCGCCGGATGCGAGGTACAAACCTGCCCTGGGAGCCGCCTGCGGCCACAGAGGGAAAAGATGCCCGCGGCAAGGAATGCAAGACTAACGGCCAGCGGACCCGGCGATACGGCCGGTCAGCCGGTAGCGTTCTTAGCAACAGCCCACGTACAGGAACACTCTCTGATGCGCGTCCTTCAGCAGTCCGCCCGCAAGACAGGCGTCGTGGCCCCAGCCGTCACGTCGTCCGGCCGGCCCGGGCCGAAGGACCCACCGCCGCAGAGACGGCACCAGGCGACGGCGTCCCCGCGCCGGCACCGACGCCACGCCGTCGATGCCCTGGTGGTCACTCCTGCCGGACCCGCCAGTGGCCGGAAGGCGATAGTGAGGCGCCGGGCCGGACGCCGGGGCACGTCATGGGCCTGCTGATCACCATAGCGCTGCTTGGTCTCCTGGCCAGCGTGTCCCCGAGCACGATCGTCGTGTTCATCCTGTTGCTCACCACCGCCAGGGCACACCTCAACGCGGCCGCCTTCTTGATCGGGTGGAGCGTCTCGCTGATCATCGTGTTCGCCGTGAGCTATGCGGTCGGGGGAGCCCGCGCCACCCAGCACGGCAGCGGCAGCACCGCGGTGGAGGTCATCGAGATCCTGCTCGGTGTCGCCCTCGCCGTTCTTGCCGCGCGGCAATGGAGGCGCCGGGACCAGCCCAGAGCTAACTCAGGGGGCACCAGCAAGTTCACGGCCCGCCTGAAGCAGCTCAATCCGTGGGAAGCAGCCACCGTCGGGATCCTCAAGCAGCCGTGGACCCTGACCGCCGCCGCCGCCGTGGTTCTGGTGCGTCACCATTCGGCGTTCCCCATCGTCGTCTTCGCCTTCTTGGCCTTCGCCCTCCTCTCGACGGCCACCGTCGGCCTGATCTTCTTGTACTTCGCCCGGCGTCCCGGGGAAGCCGAAGCACACTTGTCCGACCTGAGGGATCGGCTGGTACGGGCCGGTCCTGCGGTCTTTGCGATCGTGTCCGCTGCGGTCGGCGTCTTCCTCATCGTCGACGGCGTTATCGGCATCGTGGGCAGCTGAGACGTCGGTCACCGGAGCCCGATGAAGAAGGCACGGGACGTTTGTCGGCTCAACTGGCAAAGTCGTCGGCCCCAAAGGATCGTTGGACGGCAGGCGCCCGGCCGCCTAATCTCAGGCTGATGATGGCAACGATGTCCGCCACCTCGGCCGGCCAGGACGTGGCCCGGCGACTGATGGACGACGGCTACGTGGTCGTGACCGGCATGCTGACGCCACCCGGAGCGCAGGCCGCCCGCGCTGATCTGGACCGGGTGCTGCGAACCACCCGGACCGGGCGGAACTCCTTCGAGGGCTTCGACACGCAGCGGATCTACGCCCTGTTCGCCAAGACCCGCACGTTCGACGCGCTCGCCACCGACCCGCTGCTGCTCGACGTCCTCGACCAGGTGCTCGGCCATTACCAGCTCAGCGCCCCGGTCGGCATTTGCATCGGGCCTGGCGAGAAGGCGCAGATCCTGCACCGGGACGACGCCATCTACCCGGTGCCCGAGCCGCATCCGCCGCTGGTGGTCAACACCATGTGGCCGCTCGATGAGTTCACCGCGGAGAATGGCGCCACCAGGTTCGTCCCCGGCAGCCACCGGTGGGAGCCGGGCCGGCAGCCAGGCCCGGACGATCCGGTGGAGACGGCCGTGATGTCACCCGGATCGGCCCTGTTTTACCTGGGCAGCCTCTGGCACGGAGGCGGCGCGAACCAGACCACCCGGCCCCGACTCGGCGTGATCCTGGAGTACGCGGCCGGCTGGCTGCGGCAGCAGGAGAACCACTGCCTGGCGGTGCCCCGTGACATCGCCCGTGAGCTACCGGAACGGCTGCAGGAACTGCTCGGCTACAACATCTACCCGCCGTTCGTGGGGTACGTTGACGGCAGCCACCCGCGCGGGGTGCTGTCGGCAGGATCAGGGACGCACCGCCAGGGCGGTAATCCGAAGCTGGTCGCGCCGCCGTCAAGTACCAGCGGATGCGCGTTGACGTAGCTGGATTCTTCGGACAGCAGCCACACCGTGGCGTAGGCCACTTCCCAGGCCGTCGCCTGTCTGCCGAATGGCAGGCTCCGCGCGGTGCGGCCCGGGTTGAGCCGCGACGCTTCCCGCCCGAGCGGCGCGTCCACCAGGCTCGGCACCACGAGGTTAGCCCGGATTCCCCGGGCCATGACTCCGCGACCACCGACGCGCAAGCCTCCGGTGACGTCACGTCGGCCAGCACGACCGCGGCGATCTGTCCTTCGTTACGGACCAGGGTCGCGGTCACTTCCGCGGTGCCCGCGTCGCGGTCCGCGCAGGCTACCGCCGCGCCTTCCCTGGCCGCAAGCACCATAACCAATAACGGTCTGTGGTCCCTCGGCCCAAGACCTCAGTCGTCCAGCTGGCGCTGCCCTCCCTAATTGACAGCTAGCGCTAGTCCGTGTTCGGAGCGGCCACAAGCCTCGAGATGCCTGCCCGCGTCGCCACTCTGCGGGCCCGCCGCGGTGGGGCATTCGTCAGGCAACGCGCTCGGAGTACGCCTCCTTGGCGCGCTCGCCGGGAACTTCGGCCGTGGCACGCAGTGCGGCATCGAGCATCCGTTCGCGCCGGTCGATTTCCTCCCCCATGTACAGGACCAATGACGCGAGCTCAGCGGTGTTACCCGGCCGGATCCGGGCGCAGAATGCGAGCAGCTTGCGCGCGAACCCGCGGCGCCTGCTCACCGGCGCCTGCGTGATCACCTGAGGGATGCCCAGGCACCTGAGCGCGAGGACGCGGCCATCCGGGCAGCCAGGCCCGAGGGGATTTTCGGTGACGCTGGCTGGTAGTCCCCGTTCGGTAGCTGTCATCTGAATCGGTTCGTCCTTTGCGGGATGGGTTGCGACGGGCACTGCGTGAGGAATAGGACGCGCCGCGCAGGCGCCCGGTTGACAGGAAACGGCACGGTCAGCGATCAGGCAGTAACGCCAGGGGCCTGGGGTGCCAGGGCGCGGTAATGGTGATGGTGGTGATGAGGGGTCTCCGTCAGTTCGGCGCCGTCTCCTGCTCAGACGGAGCCGCATCCTGCACGCCTGTCCCTCGCCATGGGGCGACCCGCTCCTGATCGAGCAGGTCTGGCCGGCGCAGGGACCCGATCATCAGCCGGACCGATTCAGCCGCGTCCCGGGTCAGCTCATAACACCGGGCTGCGGACCGGCAGCGATCGGGTCCGAGCGGCCGGGCCAGCGACACGATCCCGGCCGAGAGCCGGCTGAGCTCCGGGCCATCCGCCGGGTGAACCGGCCACGGCTCCGTTCCGCCCGCCGCGCCCAGCTGAGCGAACTGGTCCCCGAGCCAGCGCCACGGATCGGCGGTCAGCGTCGCATCCCAGACCCGCGGGCAGGGCTCATCACCCAGGAACCGCGGATGGTAGTGCGCGGCCCCGAACGTCCCCGGCGCGTCGGCCAGACGATCAAACAGGTCGGCCCGCCACAACGGCCGGTCCACGGCCACCAGCTGCGCGGCCGACTCGCTGCCCCGGCGCGGATGTGCCGCCAGCTCCCTCAGCTCGATCCGGACGCCGTGCTCCATGGCCGGCATCAGCCAGGTCAATCTCGAACCAGTGCCGGACGATGACCGCCGTGCGCGACAGGGCGAGAATATGCTGCACGGGCGCCTCCCGCAGGGCTCGGCGCTGCCATCTCGGCCGGCGCTCACATCGCGGACCGGCGCTGATCCGGTGCCGGCCACTGCCATTGTCGCAAACCCGCCAGCCGTCATGCCAAGCCCGGCCTCTTCCAGCAGGCCGCAGCGCGAACGTCCCGGCCTTGGCGGCCGGGTGCCGGGTGCCGGGACGCGACCTCGATGACCTCGTCCAGGTCGGCGTCCAGGTGAAGCGGAGGACGAACTCCATGGTGGCGGGGTCCCGGCCCTGGCGGCCGGGTGTTGGGACGCGACCTCCGAGAGCGGGGAACAGGTTGCCGGGAAGGTACTGGGGGCAGCCAGCCGGCCCGGATCCCGAAGGCCATGACCGCGGCACTCACCGCAGACTGCCCGAGGGATAGTGGTCACAACCGGGATCGCGATCATGGGAACTGAGACCATGGCGATCGCGTGTGGACGATCACGAAATTACGTGATCATCCACACTACGGCGCCAGCGCCCGCCACGCCGGGCCCACCGCACCTACGACCGCATCAGGCAGGACCGGTTTCTGTGTCCGAGGACCGAGTGCACCAAAAAGCCAATACTGCCTGTCGACTGAGTTTGCGCTGGCGGCGACACGGTGAATTGGTGCTCGCCTTCACGATGAGGTCGGCCGGAGGCTCGCGGTCCGTCGTCCACGCTCACATCGCTGTCAAGTGCGCCAACGTAGTCGCCGGCCGACCGCGCCGACGGCGCACGCGCGTAGCTGGCGGGAAGCCGTGCTCATGACGGGACTTATCCGTCGTCGGTTGGGGAGGAAAGTAACCAACTACAGGGTCAGGCCGGTGTAGGGCACGTAGCGGTGTCCGGGCGTGTCCGGCGAGGGCTTCGCAGATGGCCTGCATGGGCGGGACGGCGTTGAGCCTGATGGTGATCAGGTAGGAATGGATCCGGCAGTAGGCCCTGGTCGTGATCAGGGAGCGGAAGCAGCCGGAGATCTTCAGGTGGATCTTGACGTGGCGCAGCGCCTGTTCGGCCAGGTTGGACGTCCAGGGCACGGTGAAGTCGGTCAGGTGGTGCAGCACCATGTCGATCTTGTCCAGGAAGCGCTGTGCCAGGACCCAGGCCGGGTGCTTGCCGCCCTTGCCGGTGCGCCGTCCGTAGTTGGCGGTGATCCCGATCTGGGCCTGTTCCCGGTAGGCGGCCCGGATCTGCTCGATCTCCTGGCTGGTCAGGGCGTCGCGGCGGGCGCCGGTCGCGTCCTTGACGGCCTTGCGGCCGGCGCGCAGCACCTCGATCATCGCGGTCGCCCATGCCTGGCGGCGGGTTCGGCCTCGACGACGCCGGTCGCCGAGCGGATCAGGTGCGCGTTGCACAGCTGCCTGGCCGTCAGGATCGCCTGGTACTTGGCGTAGCCGTTGTAGTCGTCCGAGACCAGGGTGCCGGTGTACCGCTCGAACAGGCCGAACAGGTCCAGGGCGCCGTGCCCGCGGGTGTGCCCGGCGCCCAGCCACACCAGGTCCTTCGAGCGGAGGGTGAACACGTGCGGGTGGAACGCCCGGTCCGATCCGGTCTGGCCGTCGGCCCCGGGAGCGTCCTCGATGGTGTTGACCGGGGTCTCGTCGGCCAGCGTGACCGGCTCGGCCAGCAGCGCGGTCTTGACGTCGTCTTCGAACCCGTGCAGGTTCCCGGCCAGCCGCGCGGCTATCTTGCTGATCCACCCGGTCGACACGCCGGTGCCGAACAGGCCGTTGACGACCTCGGCGGTGCGCTCCTGGCCGAGCTGCCCGAAGGCGTGGCACAGCAGCGCCGCGGCCGTCAGGTTCGGCCCGTAGCACACCGGCCCGCCGATCGCGCCCTCCGGCGCATCAGCCTTGGTCACCGTCCCGCACCCGCACCGCCGCGAGACCAGCAGGTACTCAGTGACCAGAGCCCTGATCCCGGGGATGTCCACGACCTGCAGCACCTCGGACGCGGTCTGCGCGGCCCCGGACAGATCCGACCCGCAGCCCCGGCACGCATCCGGCTCCAGGACCAGGGCCGCGTCCGGGGTGCGCGAGAACGCAAGCCCTCCGCCCCGATGCCCGCTCTGCCCGCCGCGCTTCTTCCTCTCCGGCTCCGGGCCCTCGGCCGACTCGTTCTTGCGCCGCTCCCGCTGCGCCCGGCGCCGGTCCGCCCGCGTACCCGGCCCGTCCGAGGACGGCGGCTTGGAGGAGTTCTGAGAATCCCGGCCCGTCTTCGCGATCAGATCCGCGACCAGCAGGTCAAGCGCCTCGATCTTCGCGTCCTGCGCCACGGCCCGCTCCTGCAGCGACTCGATCACGGCGTCCTTCGCCGCCTCGCGATCCCGGTACTCCCCGATCAACGCGGCCTGACGCCCGATCCGCGCCAGCAGCTCGGCGACCGACTCCCCGGTCGGCGACACCTGCCCAGCAGCGGACTCCACGACCGCGAACCCTACCCCATCAGGCCCCGACGACCACGCAGGTCAATCCACCCCGTAGTTGGCTACGGAGGAACAGGCTCAGAAAGAACCTAAAGAATTCTCTGGCTGACGCGTTCGCATTGGAGACGGTCTGGTGCCAACCCCGCTACTTGAGACGAAGTTTTACGTCCCGAGGTCGCGGCCTGGTCTGGTGCCGCGTCCGCGATTGAGCGAGCGGCTGGACCGCGGGACCGCGTCGAAGTTGATGCTCGTCTCTGCACCGGCTGGCTTCGGCAAGACAACGCTGCTCACCGAGTGGCTTGCGGCGGGACCGGCCGCGTCGGCCGATGAGCGGCTGGCCGCGTGGCTGTCGCTCGATCGGGGTGACAACGATCCCGCGTCCTTCTGGACCTATGTGATCGCCGCATTGCGGACGGTGGCATCCGGGGTCGGCGAGAGTGCGCTGGCCCTCCTGCATACGCCCCAGCCCCGCCCCCCGATCGAAACGGTGCTTACCGCGCTGCTCAACGACCTGGGCGCCGTCGCGAGCGATATCGTGCTGGTGCTCGACTGTGGAGGCGAAACCAGTTGCCGAATGATTTGCGGGCTCAATCGGTGGCGACCACAACGAAACAGCAAAAAGTCCTATTCCGAGCCGTCACCGTGCCAGGCCATGAAGCGGTATTCGGGGACAGCAGCAAGAGATGGGGTGACGGCTGGCAAATACGCAGTGCTTCAGGTGCGACTTCAGTTCCAAAGTCACCCACAGCCCAACCGCAGATTCCTGAAAGAACGGCGGATGCGTAAATGAAACAGGTGACATCTGCACGCGGACAAAACACTAGGATGGGCGGGAGCGACCCCACTTTGTGCGGCTTTCAGCCGCCCAAAACGTCGTGGGGTCGCTCCCGCCCGCCCCGAGCCGCTCGGGGCCGTGTTTTGTCCGCGTGCAGAGATCGGAGCGGACATTTTGTAATGCAGGCTGTACTACATATCGGACGAGAAAAGGAGGAGCAGAAATTGCCACTACTGAAAGCACCATCGAAACAACCAAAGACTACAACCCTTCAGGTTCGCATGGAGGAAGAAGTGAGACACAACCTGGACCGATACGCTGAGTTCATCGGCGCAAATGCGTCCTACGTCGTCAGCGAAGCACTCAAGCTGCTTTTCAAGCGGGACGACGAGTTCAAGCGTTGGCTGAGCGAACATCCGACCAACATCAACCAAGAACAAATCAGAGGAGACGTTCTTACGAAGACCGCGTAACAACCATGAAGCCTCGTTCAACCCAATTCGCAGTGCGCGAGAATACAGCGTCCTCAAGACGGCATGCCCCGCGCCTACCAGTAAATTCGTTGCCGTCGATGTCCGAGACTCTCCCGAGAGGTTTGCAACATCGAGAGCCAACACCAGTCATGGCATCCCGCGCAAGCGAGCCGGGCGAGTCAGTCACTACCAAGCCGCTGGACGCGGCCACAGGGGGAGAAAAGGGAGACAGTGTCGAAACCTTTTCCGCTCCGGCGACGGTTGTCGCTGCCAATGAGTCGAAGCAGGTATTCGAACCATTGATTGGATGCGAAGACGCCGCCAAACTGCTAGGCAACATCCACGTCAAGACATTGCAACGCTATGCACGCAGGGGAACGCTGCCAGGCTACCGCGTGGCCGGGCACTGGTATTTTCGCGCAACAGAACTGGACGCGTGGCTGCGATCTCGGATAAATTCGTCTTGCCATCCGTGCCGCTCGAACTAGGAGGCATTGCGAATGTTCAAGCGGACGCGGTATCAGTTTGGATGGTTACGTAGGAAATCTCGCAAGCGAGGTCCAGATGTTTGGGTGTGGGTTTATCGGTCAACTACGCCAGTCGGAAAGCGGAAGGAAAACTCGGTGATTGTGGGAAGCGTACAGCAATATCCCTCAGAAGCCGATGCCTGGAAGGCCGCTGAAGGACTCCGTCTGTCGATTAACAATCCAAGTCCGGCGGAAGAGATAACTTTCGGAGCGGTGATAGACCGCTACATTCGTGAAGCGATTCCCAAGCGACGTGTGACACAGAGCCGCTATCGATCTTGGCTCAAGAACCACATCAAGCCTCATTGGGGAAATGTTTCTCTCGCGAACGTTAAACCTCTTTCTGTTGAGAAATGGATTGAGACCCTCAACCTCGCCCCAAAGAGTAGAGGGCACGTGCGCAGCATGATGCACGTTCTCTTCAATTGGGCAATGCGGTGGGAGCTGATCCCATTTCAAATTAACCCCATGAACCTCGTTCACATAAAGGGCTCGTCCAAGCGCGAGCGCGAACCTCGGACATTGACTATCGAGGAGTTTCGCCGATTCATAGAACACTTGTCGGAACCTTTTCGGACAATGTGTATCGTGACCGCTTGTCTCGGGCTCCGTGTGAGCGAAACACTAGGACTGAAGTGGGGCGATTTTGATTGGGATGATCTGCGGGTCAAAATCCAACGGTCATGGGTTGCTGGAGTCGAAGACGACGTAAAGACTCTGTATTCGAAGAAATGGATGCCAGTTGATCCGATCCTTGCGGAGCTACTGTTGCAACACAAGGAGAGGACAGCTACCGGAGCGAACAACACCGATTGGGTCTTTGTCAATCCGGAGACTGGAAAACCGTACTGGCCCGGACGCCTGCAGGAACATCATCTAGTTCCGGCGGGAAAAGCGGCCAAGATCGGGCGCATTGGTTGGCACACATTTCGTCACACGTATTCGACTCTTCTCCGAGCGTTCGGTGTGGACGTGAAGGTGCAGCAAGAATTGCTACGCCACGCTGACATTCGGACAACCATGAACATCTACACGCAGGCGGTCCCACAAGCGATGCGGGAAGCACACGGTAAAGTAGTGGAAATGTTGTTGCCGAGGCGGAAGGCGGGATGAGAAAAACGAGGCAGCTTTAGGGCAGCAATAAGCGTTCCCCAAACTGTTAAGTTGTTTCTTTCTGTTCCGTAGAATGTTTCGCAAGTCCTTGAGAACACTGGAAAGGGTAATTTCGATCCCCACCGCCCCTACCAATCATCTGCCTGATGGTTGGGCACTTACAAAAAACGCGCCGCGGCACCAAGGGTCAGATAAGGCTAATGATTCAGTTCAACTGATGATTTTCAGAAGCACGGATGATAGTCGGGTGCATGAGGCTTCCGTGTGTATTGCGCGCCAAACAGTGAGGGTGTCGTCGGGCATGGCGACTGGCGGGACGACAGTTTAAGAGGCGAGCGCCGGTGGCGGAGGGGAAGCGAGGAGGTACCGTAGCTTGCCGGGCCCTTCGACTTCGCTCGCGACACGGAGGGCGCGCTGGTGTTTGTTTCGGAGAAGCGTCTGGGGCTGGAGGAGAGGCTGGGAGAAATCTATGCGGAAGGGAAGCGGTGGCGGAAGGAGAGAGGCAGGCTCACAAACAAATTTCAGTTGGGAATGTAAGCGCTGAGTTTCGGAAGGATTTGCTCAGCAAAGGCAACAGCTCTTTCCTGTGCCTGGGGAAGGCCTTCCTGTGGGGTTATGGGAGTGTCGATACGGACCAGCCCCCCATCGGAGCGATTCATAGTAATCGCATCGAAAACCAGATAGATCTTACCTGTGTATTCGCTGGCGATGACGCGGCCGTGGGACTGGTACCAATACAATACGAGTCGCAGATCGCCCCCTTTGCCCACGACGTAGCGATTCACCAGGCGCGTCCCGCCGCCGGGCTGAGGCAACGGCAGGAAATCGTGCTTAACCACCGACCAGCCTGCCCCCGGCAAACAATGCTGGGGAGAATGAACCGAGTCGCCGGTTCTCTGCGTGGGGTAAAACGCCAGAAAGAGCTCAACGGGGGATTCCGCCTGAGACCGTGAGAAGCTCCATTCGTCGAATTCGCCGTTGCCAAGGGACTCCTTGAAGTCGTCCGATAAAGGAACATCTACTCCGCGCCAATCTCCAACCTGCGTGGGAAAGGCGTCGAGAGGCAGATAAGGAGGAAGCCGTTCCGGCCGGCTTCGCGAGTACAGGAAGGCCCCCGTGGCAAGCAACAGCACGACGGGAAAAAGAAGCCGCGACCACGGAGCCGGCTCAGCCGTGATGGACAGTGAATAAACTTCAGCGCGAAGACCGTTCTGGGCCGGGAATCGGCCTTCCCCCCCCGGCAAACTCTTTGTCAATGGCGAGTACCAAAGCATCAGACGATGCACGAGAAGGAACATGAGCATGGCGACGCCAACGATGAATAAGCCCTCAATGTTATGAAAGAACGCGACGGCCACTGCGGGGCCCCAATACTGCACCGATACACACGTGGCTACGATGCGCAGACCGTTCGCTAGGATGGCTACCGGGGCAGCGGCCAATAAGAGGACGACGCGGCGAAGCACGGTGCGCTCCACGAAATAGCCGTAAAAGACCGCCAAGGCAATCAGGGTCATGAACGATCGAATACCGCTGCAGGCTTGCGCCACTTCCACGGACATGGAAGGGAGCCGGAGGACATTCCCTTCGCGCAAGACGGGAATGCCGAATAGAACCAGCATCCAATGTGCAAACATTGTGGCAAACAACTGCAGGGGGAAAGTTATCTGGTTGAGCATGAGAGTGGGGATGGGAATCATCAGGAAGAGGCATAACCAGGGGAAGAGAACAGCCTTAAAGAAGCGCCAACCACGGAGGTAAACCAAGACGCCGGCAATCATCAGAACCAGCGAACACCGGGAGAGGAAGAACTCCGCGCCCAGCATTCCGACTACGAGGGCGCAGAGCGCTAACACTATGACGACGAGGCCACTCGAGGAGGGCTCACGAGGGATGGCGGCCAGCCGCTTGCGATTGATCCAAACGACCAGGCCGGAAAAAAGCGGAACGAAAAACCCGTGTGAGAAATTGGGGTCGCCCCACCAAGCGGCTACAAGCTTGATTAGAACGGGGAAGTAGAGAATTGCCACCAAAACGGCAAGTGCTTCGGCTTGGAGCCGATCTCGTTTTTCCCAACGGGCGGGGATTGTCGGCACCTCTAATGTGTTGTTCGCGACCGCAGGTTGCATTGCCGTCGATTTGCATTGTGCCCGAAACTAAGAGTTAAGGCAACAAGCACATTGGTACAAGTTAATGCAAGTCTTCGTGTGGAGAAGCTAATGTGGGCGGGTGACGGCGATCAAATGGCAGCACCGGTACGTGGATCATGCGGGCGCATGAGACCAACAGCACGTATTTCCGGGAGACGGCGATGAGCTGAAAGCGATTCCCGTCAGGATCGGATTACCCGACTTCGCGCACATCATCGGGAACTCCCTTGTTTTTTCCGTTCCCCCCCACAACGCGGTCGATTTCCTCCACTTGCAAATCAACGGGACGCGCCATCGCATGTGCAATCGGCTCGGCTAGATGCACTCCGCGCAGATCGGCCACACGAGACAAGGCCGTCGTGATCTGCTGCTGGGTCATCTTTTTGGCCAGAAGTTCGCAAGCGCTGCGACCCGCCTCCCGGAACTCTTCGGAGCCAATTTGGGCGGACAGGAGCCAGGCGTAGGCGGACACATAGTCCTGCGCAGTTCCGCGCCCATCCCTGTACATCTGGCCCAGCATGAACCCAGCCGCGGCAGCCCCCTGTTCCGCATGGCTTCGGCACCATTGGAAGAGCAAGCGATCTTCTATGCTGGAATTATCCTCGCGAGAGGAACTAGTTGCTTTTGCCGTCTCACGCTGATTGAGAGCGTAGAGAATGACTTCAACGCGTTTGGAAACCCCCAACTTGTCGAAAATTCTGAAGATATAGTTCTTTACGGTGTGTTCGCTGAGCTTCAATTGCGCTGCAATTTCGCGATTGGAAAGACCATCGGTCATCCAGTGAACCACGGCTTGCTCCTGTTTGGTCAGCAAGGGGGCACCCTTGGAATCGGTTAAACGGATGGGCGGGGATTCAACCAATGCTTCTATTACATACTGCATCTCCAAGCAGGTCGCCCAGATCTGACTTTGGTGCACACACTCCAGGCATTTCCCTAGCGATTTGACCGACATGTTACGGCAGAGAATGCCCCGAGCGCCTGCGCGGAAGGCCTCGACCACCAACTGACGTTCGGAGGAGTCGAGGATAATCACCAGGCGCAGATTCGGCAAAGATGCGCGGACCTCGCGTGCGGTCCTGAACCTCACCGGCGAGTCCTCGTCGAGATGGGTCAGGATCACGATGTCGGGCAGATGCTGACGCGCGGCCGACAGGATTTCATCGGGCGTCGAGACGGTTCCGATTACGTGAAAGCGGCGATCTCGCTTCAATGTCTCGGCGAGCAACTCCGCTCCCATTGGAGTGTTGTCCGTAACCAGGACCTTAATGGGCTCAATTCTGTTCGACATCGGAGCAAGAGAAACCATGGGAGGAACCTCCAGGCATAGCACCTAGATAGGTGATCTTTCTATTGCGATGGGTTCGAGTTGAAGGCCGCCCGATGGAGATAAGAATTCGGGAAGCGTGGCTAATTTCCATACCTTCAGGCGCAAGTTGAAGCGGACGAATCGCGCCGCGGAGGATGTGACCGGAGACGACAACGTCGCACCATTCAAACTGTAAACCAATGAAACAAGGGGTCTGAGTATCTCGAATGACCTACGCGCCTTGCGAGAAGACGACTCATTAGCCAGTCGCTCCTGATCCTTACAGACAGGGTGAGGTAAAAGTTGGTTGGAGAAAGAAGTCCTTAGGAATATGAGCCACTTCTCTCTAGCCCAGCATGTTCGGATGGAATACATCCGGCTGGAAAATCGTCTCTGCCTTGCTTGGCCGGCAATCGGTACATTGGCCGAGACATTCTCTGCTCTACTGTGTTTGTTCCTGAACTAAGGGTTGGTGTTTTCTCGTTGCAGCCGCGCATCAGTCGAGCAGCGCAATGAGAGGATTGTTGGCAACCGATTTGAATTCGGCGAGCATCAAATTCTTAAGGGGCGAGTCCGTAGTATGGGGCTATACTTGTTTGTCTCGTATCCCAGCCAACCGTTCCCGCGGATGAGCTTTTACGTTTCCACTTGGTAAGTGTGCGTTTTGCGTTTCCGGCTCCGATCGAATAGGAGTGGAGGTAATCTCGTTGATGAAATCATTCGAAAGAAAAAAAGGAATTGAGAGGGCCATAGCGGGAATATTTTTGGCGGTGCTGGTCGCTTCAACCAGTTGCGGCAAATCGAGTAGCTCGCAGGCACCAGCTCGCACTTTATCCTCGATCAGTGTGACCCCCGTAAATCCCTCCATTCCCACCGGCAGCACCGAACAGTTCACGGCCACTGGAACTTACAGCGATGGGACCACGCAGAATCTGACAAGCTCCGCAGCGTGGTCTTCCTCGGCTACCGGCACGGCCACTATTCAAAGTGCCGGGCAAGCTACCCCGGGGCTGGCAACGGGCGTCGCTGCGGGGCCTGCAACGATCACGGCGACAGTCAGCGGTGTGCTTGGGACGACACTTCTGACCGTGACAACCGCGACTCTGACATCGGTTTTTGTATCGCCAGCCAAATCAACTATCACAGTCGGGACCACCGCACAATTCACCGCCAACGCTAATTACAGCGACGGCACTACGCAAAATGTTACGAGTTCCGCCACATGGACATCGTCCGACACCGCAGAGGCTACCGTTGAGAGTTCGGGCCAAGCTAATCCGGGCCTGGCAAGCGGTGTGGCCGCCGGCTCAGTAACGATCACGGCGACCTACAATGGTCTTCCCGGCACTGCAGCGCTTACTGTATCCACTTCCTCGAACACGTCCATGGTGCCCGTAATGGACATGACCAATCCCTCGCAGAATTATTTGAGTTTTCCCGGAGGACTCTACGAGAACAGCAGTGATACCGTCCCCTCCGACCACGATAGCGACGGCCGGACAATCGTGAGCAGCATTCAGCCGCTTGACTCCAGCGGGAACCCGAGCGCTTCCGGCAAAGTGGTCTTGGTGTCCATCGGAATGTCCAACGCGGCGGACGAGTTCGGCGTATTCAATCAGACGGCGTCCGCCAGTTCGAGCGTCAATCACACCACCCTGGTCATCGCAAATGGCGCCAAGGGCGGGATCACCGCGTGCTACTGGGTTGTCGCCACCGGTGCACCACCCTGCAGCATCAATACGGGAAACCAATATGACCGTGTTCGCGACGACGTCCTGACTCCGCTAGGCGTGACGGAGCAGCAAGTTCAGGCCGCTTGGATCAAAGAAGCCAACGGAGGCCCGGGTGTCCAAGGTTGCGGTTCTGGAGGAGGCCAACCCTGCGACTCCCTTTGCGACCCCGCGACCGCAGGTTGCTCAAACACTGCTACGACGACTGAAGCGCTCCGTTACGAATTGCAATTGGGCGAGATCGTACGGGCTGCCAAGACTCGTTGGCCCAACCTCAAAGTCGCGTTCCTTACCAGCCGGATTTACGGCGGCTATGCCACAGTGGACATCAATCCCGAACCCTACGCCTATGAATACGGATTTTCAGTCAAGTGGTTTATTGAAGCTCAGATCAATCAAATTCGAAACGGCACGATTGATCCCGTCGCGGGAGATATCAGCTACAAGGACGGCTCGGCTCCCTGGGTGGCGTGGGGCCCCTATATATGGGCAGACGGTGACATTCCGCGTTCCGATGGATTGATCTGGTGCAACAATCAAACGAGCGCCCCCTGCAACGGCGAGGAAGACTTTCAGAACGACGGCACCCACCCTGATACTCTGGGGATGGAGAAGGTGGCATACGGAGCCAACACGCCGGGCTCGGTGCAGAACCTTTTGTATTTCTTCTTGAATTCTCCCTATACGATGGCTTGGTTTGCCGCCTCCCCTTAAGTCCCTACTGTTAGAGCGGACGGCCGGCCGGATAGAGCGCGGCGTCTGATTTGTGGCCTGAGAGACCTCGCCGCTCAAGGCACCTGGGATTTCACTGCGCGAGGGTTCATAACGAAAAACCTCCCGAACATGTGTTGGGTGCGCGCAAAACTACTTTTGATGGCCGTCCCATACGGCTCGTTCTTCAAACCACGTCCAATTCGCGGGCCCGGAGACGATATCCTCTTCCAACATAGACACGCAATGCTGAACTGCGGCCGCAACGTCTGACGAAGAGTAGAAAGGGCGCCCAATCTTGGCGACATGGTGCAGGTGCCCGCGTTCCTCAAAATGGAGAGATAGGTTGAGCAAAGGCGTGCCCGTGGTCTGGGCAATGATGAAAGGGCCCGAAGGAATCTGCACGGTCCGCCCCAAAAGCTTCACGTCGACACTCTGTGCCGGAAATCGGCCATCGATCAGGACCAAAAGTACTTCGTTATTCCGGAGGGCTGCGCCGGCTCGGGTAGCCGCTTTTAAGTTATTGGGTTCCATCCAAAGAAAGTTGCAGGCTCCATGCCGAACGAGCGTGGTCTGCTCGTTGAACCAGCGTCCGATTCTGTTTTGCAGCCCCAAGGGTTTGCGGCGGATAGCGTTTAGCTTGTAACCACGCGCGGCCAATCCGAGCATCAGGACGAACAAGCCCCGAACATGGCCCGCGCATAGGACGGCCCCTTTCCCGGCCGCCAGGGCGCCATCTAGATTCTCGAGACCCTGATATTCGATTAACGTGTCGATCTTGCCAGGTCCGGCGCGGCGACTATGCCACGTCTCGACTTCATCCCAGGACTTGAGTTCGAAGTACTTACGCACCCATTTCTCTGCATCTTGCGGACTTGCTTTAATTCCGGACTGCATTGCTTGGGCGAGTCGATGCCGGACTTTCTCTTGCCGGCGGCAACGATCACGCCCCATGGCGCACGCTACCCGATAAGCCAAGCGTGTGGGCAAGAGGGCTACCAGGAATAGTAGTGATTGATAGATTAGAGTTTTGAGGGCCGTAACCAATTCTGCCAACACCTCCGAGGTACTTGAAACAACTTGTGACCCAGAATCGGACTGCGCCGGGACATATGAAGAACTTACCGGTGTGGTCTTCATGGATTCAAACGTCAGTTGGAAACGAAGCGCAATTCCACCCTATTGTTGAAAGACAAGTGGCCAGCGATAGGACGACTCTCCGACAACGTGAGCATCAAAGGCCTCTCCCGCACTTGCGCAAGACGTCTTCCGTTGGACTTCCAAGAGAAATTCGGTGTCGCTGGAGCACACGGAGTTCACTGTGCCGCGAACCAGGATTGCGTGAACGGTGAGTTCAAGAAGAAACTCATCAGCATATTCGCAACCTTGGTTGCTCCGGTCACGTTCGGATGCACACCATCGGGATCGAAGTCGAGTTCCCCGGAGCAAGGCGCGGTGGCTTGGCCGTCACACCAGACCAACCCATCGGAACGCGGGATTGGACCACTGGCCCACGTGTAAGGTCCCCACGCAATCCACGGTGCATTGGCGTAGCTCAGGTCGCCTGCTATAGGGTCGATTGTTCCTGTCCGGATTTGGTTGATCTGTGCCTCGATCAACCACTTGACCGCGAACCCAGATTCATAGGCGAAGGGCTCAGGACTGGCGCTAGCGGAACCGTTGATGGCGTATCCGCCGTAGATGCGGCTGTTGAAAAATACAAGTTTCAGGTTTGGCCAGCGCTGCTTGGAGGCCCGCAAGATGTTGCCGAGTTCTTGTTCCAGATTCAGCGCATCCGTAGTTTCCGGCGTATTGCTGCAGCCTGAGATCGTCTCATCGCACAGAGGAACGCACTCTGTTCCCAAAGGTTGACAGCCCCTTTCTTGTACATGGACGCGCCCGTTTTCCTCATCGATCCAAGCCACTTGTATTTGCAGAGCGGTGAGGTCCCGGCCGCCGGTCGCCATACTCGAGGCTATACGGTCGTAATTGTTCTGATCAGTGGAATCGCAAGTAGGGGGACCCTCAGCGGGAAACCAATCGCAGGCATCCTGGAGGCTTGCCGACCCATTGAAGATAGCCACGGTAGCGTTATTGACGCTGGGGCTAACTTCCGCCATCGTGATGAACGGCGCAAATTCGGCCAGAGCTGCCGACATCCCGATGGATGTAAATACTATCTCGCCGTTGGCGTTGGGATTGCCATTGGCGTCGAGCGGGACCACCTGGGATGCGATGGCTTGACCGTCTGCGCCATGATCTGCTGGAATCGTATTTGAACAGTTCTCATAGAGGCCGCCGGGAAAGCTCTTGTAGGTCGCGCAGGGCCCGTTAGAAACAACCATATCCATGAGCGGAGTAGCTGTGAATACACCGGTGTTGGTAATGGTTAACGTGGCCGAACTAGAAAGACCACTGAGGGACCCGGTAATCGTTACCGAGCCCATGGCAACCGCGGTGGCCTGGCCAGGCTTGATGGCCCCCGTAGTCTCGACTGTAGCTATCTCGGTGTTGGAGGAAGTCCAGCCCGCTGTGCTCGTAACGTCCTTACTTGATCCATCACTGTAGGTGCCGACGGCTGTGAACTGCGCCGTCGAACCCACAGCCAAATATGTGCTAGGTGGGCCCACTAGGATTGATACCAGAGGAGGGGGCGCGGCCGATACGGTCAAAGTTGCCGTTCCGGATACGCCATCGCTCGCGGTGGCGGTGATTGTGACATTGCCGACCGCAACGCCTTTGGCTGCCCCTGGAGCAGTTTGTCCCGTCGTTTGAATCGTGGCATTTGTGGTGTTCGATGACGTCCAAGTCACGAAACTGGTGATGTCCGTCTTCGAGCCATTGCTTTCTGTCCCCGTCGCTGTGAATTGGCGGGTGTCTCCGACCGCGACTGTGGCCGGGGCTGGGGTTACCGCGATTGAGGTCACGGCAGACGTTTTGACGGCCACAGTCACAGGGGTGCTTCCGGACACACTCCCGTCCGTCGCAGTGATCATAGCCGAACCCGCAGTGACGCCCGTGGCTACACCGGGATTAGTTTTGCCAGTCTGGATGGCGACGACCGTGGCTGCCGAGGAACTCCACACCGCGGAGCTGGTCAAGTTTTGGGTGGAGCCGTCGCTGTAGGTGCCCGTGGCATTGAAGTTCTGAACGGCGCCGACGCCAATAGAAGGATTGGCGGGAGTCACCGCGATCGAGCTCAGTGTGGCGTTGGAGCCGGGTGTGGTGCCCGATCCTCCACCGGGGCAACCCGTGAGGGCAAGTATCAGCGTGAGCCCCAATCCGGCTATAGCCTTCTGCGTTCTTCCCATGCTTGCATTTCTTCGCGTGTTCATATTCATAACCTCACGTGTTGAGAGGGGTGTCACGACCATCGGCGCCAGGGACGAATGGCCGCGGCGATCAGCCCTGCCGACTTCCCTCAACACTAATGATTCAGAAGTTTACGAGGACAACCGCACTTGGAAGTGATTCATCCTGCTAGTTTAAGCACTCTGCATTGCTGAGAGCTGTGACTGGCCGGTAGCCGGCGGCCACACGCTGGTAAATTTGCTCGTACGCAGCAGCTCTTGATTCCCAGCTATAGTTTTCAACCACAAACTCGCGCCCCGCGCGGGCGATTTCTCGAGCGCGCTGGGGATTTCGGAGGAGTTCCAAGACCTTCGCAGCGAAATCCGTTTCATTCTCTGCTACCAGAAGATGTTTGCCAGGGGTACAGCCAATTCCGGCCGTGGATGCCTCGTAGCAAACGATGGGCAACTCCATGGCCAGGGCTTCCAGAATCTTGTTCTTGATACCCGTGCCATGCCTCAGCGCTGATACGTAAATCATCGACGAGCAGAGAGCGGAACGAAGGTCTGGCAGGTTAGCAGAAAGCCTGATGCCCGGTTGCAAGGCCAACTTCTCAACCTCCCGTGCCGGAGTGGCTCCCACCAGGTGCAGGGTGACGGCTGGCTGCGCGCGTCGGATGAGCGGCAAGATATGATCCGCGAATTCCATTGCAGCGTCCACATTCGGCGCGTAACTGAGATTCCCATGAAAGGCCACGCTCAAGGGGTCCTTCTCAACCGAGAGCGGGTGATAGTACTTGCAGTCTATTCCGTTGGGGATAGCGCAAAATTTCGCCAGAGGAACGAGTTTCCTGTTGAAGGCCACGTCACGTTCGGAAAGCATGATGCACTGTGCAAACTTCGGGTAGACGAGACGTTCATAGCGAGGCTCGCGGTACCTGCGAGCCGTGTAGTCCATCCTGGCTCGAAGACTGAGTTTGCACTGGA
The DNA here is from genome assembly GCA_963788255.1 of uncultured Acidobacteriota bacterium. Lineage (GTDB taxonomy): Bacteria > Acidobacteriota > Terriglobia > Acidiferrales > UBA7541 > Palsa-295. The sequence goes on along the minus strand of CAWBGC010000015.1, from coordinate 252,739 downwards.
GCATTTCCTGGGCACGGAGCACTTCTGCGTCATGCACTGCCAAGACTTTGGGAATGGGCAAGTCTTCCGGAATGAGTCCGGCGACGAATCCTCCTTCGACGTGAAGGATGTCCCAGTGCCTCTGCCTCAGTCCAGCGCGGAGAATTGCTTCCATCTCGTTTCTATGAATCAGGTTCTTGCCCCATAGAAAGCCCGAAAGAAAGTTGCCAAGGCGCAGCGGGAGGCTGTGCCGGTCTGCCGGTATTGTCTCTATCGATGCGCAGTGCTGACGCGCCCAGTCCAGGTGCACCTCCTCGCCCGGGCGGACGAGCGTGACCAAGTCCACTGTATGGCGCCGTGCCAGCAAGGGAATCAGATTACCCCCAATGAGACTGAATCCTCCTGTGGCTGGCCAGTGCGGCGGAGACGAGGAAACCCAGGCGATGTTCATGCTTCGCAATCGATGGTCAAGGTGGCCACGGATTCCCGTTAACTAAAGTGTCGGAAGAAATCTATCTTGAGCATTCAGGTCACCATCGGGTGCCACGGCGCCAGCGTTCGTGACGGTGCTATATCCTAGAAGGCGCATCATGTCTCCCCAAGCAGACTCGATATCGGCAACCATATTCTCCGATAAGACCGCCTTCCACTGACCCGAGGTCGCTGATCGAACAAAGGGTATGTCCTTGCGGCTCTTCTTCGTGTTGACCCAAATGTCGGTTTCGTTGCTCTCCAACTCTCTCATGCGATCTGCGGAACTGAGTGAGACGGCCTTGAAGATCGCTTCGTCATTGTGTTCGATCCCCAAGAAGGCTGCCATCTTTGCTAATTCGCGGGCAGTCTCTTCCAGCATGTCCTCATAGCGGAGAAGGAGAAAGCTTCCCGTTCCATAGCGAGTCGCCAGCCAACTCGCAACGTTTTCCCGCCAGGATCCGTAGGCGTCCACGTCACCTGCCACGAAGCGGGTTAAGTAGCGATCCAGCGGATAGCCATCGGGGATGATCCCTTTCTTCAAGTGAAAGTGATAGTAAGAAATCACTACATCGCGAGGGTCGCGGACGATGTAAACCACCTTCTTGTATCGTGGATCGAAGTACTCATGGCTTTTTAAGATTCGCGGCCTGGGTACGCGACGCAATTCATTCTGCGTGACCTTGTAGACGTCCGGTATTCTGCCTTCGAGATTTGAGAAGGTCATCGCCTCCTCGCAGTAGATCAAATTGGCAAGAAGGAAGCGAGCCCAAGTGTTGCCGGACTTTGGGTACGACACAAGGAATGTATCATCCGGATAGATTCCAAAATTCCGCCCGCCTCGACTTTTGCCGAGCAGCCACTTAGCTCCCCAGACTAGTTTCTTGAGAGTTTTGCGCTGTGGGGTATCAAGCGGCTTGGTTTTCTCCCAACTGCCTTCCATGTTTTGCCTCATTGATAAGCGTCGTCGATTAGAACCGCGGCCTGCCGACCACTGCGTGGCACGCGGCAAGCCTTGGAACTATGCGGTGCGATTGAGATTCTTAGGAATTCCTACGAGCACATGGGCGCGGAGGTATAAGGCAGAATTGACAACCCATGTGAGGCGCCCTGATGCGACTTTTGGCCAAGTAATTCTCTGTCTAGGGAATTAGAGCTCATTGCAAGCTGACGATATAAACATGGACATCGTAACCGTTAAAGTTGTCTGCAAAGGTGCCGCCACTGAGAGGCACCGTGCGGTTTTCACTATACACTTGCACGGTCGTCCCAGAAATGTTTACCGAGGATGGCAGCGTGAATGTCACGCTTCCCAGCGAGTCCTCCCAGAAGTTGCTGGCAAATATGACTATCTGACTGGAGTTGGCCTTCACTAGATATTCGATATTCGCGTTGGAGACGGACTGCACCAGGCTTGGTTGGGGCGGGGAGATCAGAAAGGGTTCGAGTCCCATGACTTCACCGGCCAGCTGCTTGAAGTCAAAATAAGGCTGCTGGTTGTTCTCGACGTACCATTCGTACTCGATACCCTTCTCACTGACGAAGCCCCACCACATAAGTCCTGTGGCGCCATTGATGATGGCTTTGTACGCCTGTTGCTTCATTTGCTGGTAGGTTGGGAACTGATTGTTGAGGTCAAAGACCTGCAGAACCATCCATACGGGGCGGCTGCCAAAGACTTGTTGCACCGTAGCTTTGGTCGAAATTGAAGTGCGCATCATCGGCGGGGACAAGGTAGCGCCGTGGTGTTTCTCATCCAAGCCCGGGACGTCGCCCACCGGATATGGATCGCAACTGAGTACGTCGCTCACATCTCGCCACCGGAAGACTTGCGCGGTGTCAGCCAAAGTTCCGAAGTTGACACTTCCGGGATTTCCGGGCTGCAGCACCTGAGATTGCGAAAAAACCGTGGGAATCTGGCTGGGGTCCGGTTCGTCATACGGGTAATAACCAAGCCCACCCGGCTGTCCATTCATCGCACTCGCCGCGAGTTGCCACAAATCCACGTCGGACAAACCAGCCGCCCACACGGGACGCGCAGCGTTCCCTTGGACCCAGTTGTTAACAATCTGAAGGTGACCTACACCGACGGAGTCAACGGCCTGAAGCCACGGGGTCAATTGATCGTTGGGCGGTATGATGTCGACACCGGCGAAGGGCAGAATGTTCATTTCCGCGTCGAGCTGCGTATCCTGATAACTGCCGACTGTCGAGAGATTGTTGAACCCCGGAATCTGCAGGTAGGAAGTTTCGTTCGTGAACAGACACGTGATGCACCGGTGCGAACTCCATCGGTCGTAAACGCCCCAAACAAAGCGCTTCTGGCCGTTGCGGACCAAGAAGTTGTCGGTATCAATGTAATTGACCAGCGAATTCTTGAAAGTAGTGTCGACCACCGTGACCCGATAGCCAGGGTAGCTGGCTACCATCTGCCCCGAACCATTGACCAAGGTCGCCTGAAGCAAATAAGAGCCGGATGTAAGAGCTGACCCGTCAAAGTCCAGTTCCTGCGTTGTACTGGCAGCTTGGCTTACCGTCGAAACCGCGCTCCCTCCTTCAGCTTGAAGGACGGCCTGAACAGTCATGCCGGTGGGTTGTGGGACTTCGACGTTCAGGCGAATGGTTTGTGGACCGTCGCTCCACAGATAGCCCCGGAAGTTCGGATAGAGCAGAAATGCCGATATGGGTGGCGGCAACTGTTCAACAAGCTGAATATCGTCGAACCAGACGGTTCCAGTCGTTCCTGCTGTCACCACTGCTTCGACATCCAGAGTATCGCCATCATGTATTGGCAATAGGTCGATATCGACCTGCTGGAGCTGTTGCCATGTAGTCCCGGGATTCACGACAGCGGTTTCACCGACAACAGTATCGTCGTCCGTAAGGTCGTGGACAGAGAGCTTTACTTGAATGTCGGTCCCCGCGCTTCCCATAACCCAACCTTGCAAGGTGTAGGACCGAGCAGAGGTCGGGCCGCGCGGAATCTGGGTCGCGGTCGCGTCAGGATATACGCAGGCTGAACCGGGAGAAAAAGCTAGGGAGCTCTTCCCCGAATGGGAAATGGAATTATCGATTGAGAAGCAACTCCCCAATGTCCACCCTGTGGCGCCGATTTCGAAGCCCGGATTTGCTACTTGATTGTTGCCTAGAGACTCGTTGGGAGGGACAGCGAGCGAGCCTCCCGGTAATGTTGTGCCTGCTCCGACGAAGGTGACCACTGCGACTGCCGATTGCAGCGGATTCTCCTGGCTGGTGGCGGTCACGCTCACAGCCGCACCAGGAGGAATGTTGCCTGGCGCCGTATAGAGTCCCGAGCTAGAAATCGTGCCCGTGCCATTGACGCTCCAGGTCACGGAAGTGTTCGAACTCCCTGTAACGTTGGCGGTGAACTGCTGCGTCTGGTTGGTTGTCAATGTGACCAGCACCGGAGTGACCGTAATCACCACAGGAGTGGTGAGTGTAACTGCGGCCGTCGCCGACTGACTTGAATCTGCCTGGCTCGTTGCGGTGATGGTCACGGGATTTTGTGATGGCAAAGTCTGAGGAGCCGCGTAGACTCCGGAACTCGATATTGTGCCGAGAGCCTGACTTCCACCCGTAACACCGTTTACACTCCACGTGACCGCAGTATTTGTGGTTCCCGTTACGGAGGCTGTGAATAACTGAGTGGTCGTCAGCAAAACCGATGGGGTGGGTGGACTGACGCTGACGCTGACCACCGTCCCGGATTGCCCGGAGGAATACGATCCACCGCACGAGGAGACTGAAAGAATCGCCAAAAATGAGATGATCAACCGTCTCTTGAGTGCGAACGGAGCGTCGTTAGCTCGGTCCACTGCTTTGTGCCGTCCTTCCCGAGGATCTGGTCTGAATTCTTGGATGCTGCCGCTCGGACTGGCAACCGTAGGTATAGCCTGGCGACAGATAGCAGGACTTGGCAAAACTCTTCAGGGTGAAGTCGGCTTCTTAGGTTTCATCCGAGGCGACAAGGACGAGTGGTTGTTAGCATCAGCGCCCAAGATGTAAACGTGCACTTCGTACGGTCCAAACGAGTCTGAAAACGCCGGCGCATTCTTAGTTTTATCCAGCGCAACCGTGCGGTTTTCGCTATAGACCTCGACATTTGAGGCGGCTCTGGCCAGCCCCGAGTTAGAGGCGAGAGTAAACCTCACGTTTTCCGCCGCCTCCGGCAGGAAATTGCTGGCGAAGATCACCACGCGGTTGTCCTGTAACTTCAGCAAGGTTTCGATGTGGGGATTCGAAACCGAAGCCAGCAAGTCCGGCCGAGGTGGAGCAATCAACGCAGGCTCCAAGGCCATGACTTCCTGCGAAAGGCGCCGAAAATCGAAGTAAGCCTGGTGATCATTTTCCCGGAACCATTCCGCCTCGAGACCTTTTTCGCTGACAAATCCCCACCAGAGAATCCCCGTGGCGCCATTGATGATCGCCTTGTAGGCCTGCATTCTCATCTGCTCGTAGCTAGGGAAGAAGCGACCCATGCGGAAGAGTTGCAGAACCATCCAGATGGGGCGGCTATCGTAGACTTGGCTAACCGCAGCATGTGTCCATGCCGAAGTCAACAGCATGGCTGGGGGAGATGTGGCTCCATATGCGACATCGTCGGTGTTGACGATGCCATTGACTGGGTAAGGATCGCAACCCAACACATCACTCACGTCGCGCCAACGGAAGATCTGGCTGGCGTTCGCCAATACCCCATAATCTACAGAACCTGGATCGCGTTCGCGCAACATCTTGTACTGCTCGAAGACTGCCTGGATTTTGTCCGAGTGCGGCTCGTCGTAGGTGTAATAACCGAGTCCGCCGGGCTTACCCTTCATCGTCGAAGTCACGTGGTTCCAGAGCTCGGAGTCGGACATTTCCTTCGCCCACTGCGGACGTGCGCGGCTGTCTTGCATCCAATTGTTGACGATTTGCAAATGGCCCACGCCCTTGCTATCCAAGGCCTCCAGCCAGGGAGTCAATTGGTTCCGAAGCGGCTCAACGCGGACTCCAGCAAAAGGCAGGATATTCATTTCAGCATTGAGCTTGGTTTCGGCGTAATTATCGAGAGTGGTCTTTCCATCGAACCCTGGAATCTCGAGATAGTCCTGTTCCTTGGTGAAGACACAGTCGCGGCAACGAAAGCGAGCACTAAAGCGGTCATAGACTCCCCAGACGAATCGTTTCTTGCCCTCATGGACCAAATAGTTGTCGGGAGCAATATAGTTTACAAGGTGGTTCTGAAAATCCTTGCTGACTTTGGTGATGCGGTAGGCCGGATAGTCGGCTAGTTTTTTTCCGCTACCGTGATCCACCAGCTCTACGGCGAGCTGGTAAGGCCCTTGCGCCAACGTTGACCCCTCAAAACCCACCTCCTGGCTGGCACTCGCTTCTTGCTCCAGCGACTTGACTGTCTCACCGCGCCAATTTTTGAGCGAGGCCCGAATTAAGGTCGAAGACGCGTTTGGCGCGCCCACGTCAACGCGAAACCGAACCTTCTGCGGTCCATCGCTCCATAGATAGCCGTGAAAATTGGGATAAAGAAGAAAAACAGAAAGCGGAAGGGGGTCTTCCTCTGCGAGCTCGACATCATCGAACCACGCCGTGCCGACAGTTCCCTGGGCAACAGCTGTGACCGCCAAGGGGTGTTCGTCGTGCACAGGCAGAAGATCAATGTCCTTTCTCTCCACAAGTTGCCACGTAGGTCCTGGACTTGCAAAATCGGTTTCCCCCACGATAAAGCTTTGGTCCCGGCTGTCGTGCAAGCCCACCCGGACGCGGAGGTCGCTTCCCTCACTGGTTCTTACCCAAGCTCTGAGAGTGTAAGACCGCGCTGCGTTTGGACCGCGGTTGACGCCGATCTGCGCAGGCCGGGGTTGGCATCCTCCACCTGCCTCGAATCGCAGCGATTTCTGCCCTTCATGTGCAACGCTTTCGTCGATGGACCAGCAAGGAGGAAGATTCCAGTCCGCACCGCCGCCTTCGAACGTGGAGTTGCTGATTTGGTTCCGACCGAGGGATTGAGTGGGAGGTGCCTGAAGTAAACCCCCGGCAATGGTGTCGTCTGCCGCGGCCGGCGAGCGCCCGAGCTTTTCGGCCAAGGGTCTGGGGAAGAACCCAAGACTACAGAAACATATCCCCAACACCACAGCAGTTAGGAACCACTTCCTTCCACGCATTCCTAGTTTCCAGACCCGGCCTCTTGGCGCGACATTTTGCTCTCAACCATTCTTGAAATCACATCCAAAGTGCGAAAGTTTTCAGGCGTAATTTCATCGTCCGCGACCCCGACGTGGAAGTTTTCCTCAAGAAACGTGACGATCAGAAAAATCCCCAAAGAATCGACCACTCCGGTTTCGAGGAGCGAGTCATCGTCACCGATGAATGTCACTCCTTTCCGTTCAGCAAGATTCGAGAGGATGAACGCTCGAATTTTGGTCTTTAGGTCCTCAAAGTTGCCATTCGCTGATGTTCCGGGCATTTCAGTTCTCCTTTGCGAGTTTCCGGCGATCAACTTTGCCGGTAGAAGTCTTGGGCAAGCTGTCCAGGAACACCACCGGCTCCGGAATCATGTAACTTGGAATCCGCATGGCGCAGTGCCGTTGAATATCCGTGGCCGACAGCGGCGCCGACCCGTCCAGAACTACGACAGCCTTGAGGATGTTCCCGACCAATTCGTCAGGAATGGCTATCACGGCAGCCTCCCTGACGGCGGGATGACTGTACAGTGCAGTTTCAATCTCGCCGAGCTCAATTCGATAACCACGGCTCTTGACCATGTTGTCGCGGCGGCCGAGGAACCAGAAGGTTCCGTCGTCATCCAGGGAAACCAAATCCCCGGTCCGGTATATGCGTTCCTCAAAGTTTCGCTGGAAATGATTCGGAAGCATTGATCGGCGAGTCTTTTCGGGATCCCCCCAATACCCCATCGCAACCGAAGGCCCGCGCACGTAGAGTTCTCCGGTTCCTCCCGGGCCGATGATTTGATTGGAATCGTCGACCGCAAACGCTTCGGTATTTGCACACGCCCTGCCGATCGGGAGCCGATCAAGCGTAGCTGCCTGAGTTCGATCAACCGGAAAGTACGTGCACACGTTGGTTTCCGTCGGTCCGTAGAGGTTGTGGAACTCCGCATGGGGAAACGCTTCCAGGGCCTGCCGGAGGTATTTCATGGGAAACACTTCTCCGGCAAACAATATCAAGCGCAACCGTTCAAGATTGTGTGCGCCCAAATTCCCGTGGAGCAGCAGGGAAGTGAGAGCCGATGGAACCGAGTACCACACCGAAAGCTGGTGTTTTTCGATGAAGCTGGCCACCGAAGAGGGGAACAATGTCGTTTCATGATCCAGCAGGTATACAGTAGCTCCGGCTTCGATGCTGTTGTACACATCAAATACCGACAAATCGAAGTGCAACGGCGCATGATTGGAAAAACGGTCCTCCGGCCGCGGCCGGAAGGTATTGGCGCACCAATCGACGAACGTGAGAGCATTCCGGTGAGAAATCATCACACCCTTCGGATCGCCGGTCGAACCCGAGGTGTAAAGGATGTAGGCAAGATCCGTCTCAACGGAGATGGTTTCCAGGGGAGCGGTGGGCAGCGCGGTCAGATCTCCCCAGCCCGACTTATCGCCGGCGCCGTTAGAACATGACCCTTGATCAACGAGCAGGCTGAACTCCACCGACGGTGTCAGACCGAGGTCGAGCCCGCGCAATTTGGCGCTGGTGGTTACCAGGCCGCGCATCCCACAATTCGCGATGATGTAGGAAATTCTCTTCACCGGCGCCTGCGGGTCAAGCGGTACGTAAACAGCCCCAGCCTTCAAGATCCCCAGCATGCTCACGATGGATTCGACGCCTTTGGGGAAATACATCCCGATGCGATCGCCTTTCCGAATCCCCCGGGCTCGCAGGAAGCATGCCAACTGATTCGATTGCTCTTCGAGCTGGCGATAGGTCAGGCTGTTGCCCCGCGCCCAGACAGCCGTCTTTTCAGGAGATTGATTTAAGGGGCGCAACAGAAGTTGCTGCAAAAGATAAGCCATTGCTTCCTCCGGTGGGCCTGTTAGAGGCCGCGGAAACCCGCAATGATCAGTTTCTGAACCTCAGAAGTTCCAGAATAAAGAGTTCCGCCTACAGCATCCCGCAACTCCCGCTCGAATTCGAATTCCGTCATATAGCCATAGCCGCCGTGGATCTGAATGGCGTCCAGGCACGTCTGGATGCAGGCCTCACTGACGTGGAGCTTCGCGATTGCGGCCTCGCGAAGGGCATGCCTGCCCTGTTTCTTAAGCCAAGCCGCTTTGTACAGCAACAACCGCGACGATTCGAGTCTCACTTCCATCTCCGCAATCTTGTTGGAGATCGATTGGAACTTTCCGATGGCTTGGCCGAACTGTTTGCGTTCGCGAGCATAACTCGCGCACTTTTCGAGGATTCGCTGCATTCCACCGAGATGGCTCGCCAGGATGCAAGTACGCTCCCATTCCATAGAAGCCGTAAAAACGGCCTGCCCCGAGCCCTCCTGGCCAAGAAGATTCTCGGCCGGCACTTCACAATCGACAAAAGAAAGCTCAGCCATCGGGGAAGTGCGAAGGCCCATCTTCTGGAGTTTGCGGCTGATGGAGAAGCCTGGCGCACCCTTTTCCACGAGAAAGGCACTGACGCCGGCAGGTCCCTTCGAGGGATCCACGGTAGCGAAAACGATCAGCACATCGGCGATCGGAGCGTTGCTGACAAAAGTCTTCGAGCCATTCAATACGTAGCGATCACCCTTGCGTTCCGCGCGCGTCCGAAGGCTGTAAGCATCCGAACCCGACATGGGTTCCGACATGGCGTTGTTACCCACCCACTCGCCATTAACAAGTTTCGGCAGGTACTTGCGCTTCTGTGCGTCTGTACCGAACAACAGAATCGGAATTTCGGAGGTCCACATGTGGGCGTTAATCGAAAAGAGCAGACCGTTGTCACGGCACCCATATCCCAACGCCTCGAGGGCGCACACTGTGGTAAGGATGTCACTGCCTCCCCCACCGTACTCTGCGGGAATCGGCAACCCTTGGATTCCCATGCGCGCGCATTTCAGCCACCCCTCGCGGGAGAACTCCTCGCAGTGGTCGCGCTCCAATATCTTGTCGTTCAGCTCCTGGCGGGCAAATCGGATGATCTCGTCCCGCATGGCTTTTTGTTCGTCATTCCAAGCGAACTCCAAAGGTTAAGTCCCCCTTAGCTCTTCGTTAGCAGGTCTTTTGGAACTTTGTTCTCAAATCCATTCCCGCGTTCGGCTCGGCTGCGGAATTTCATGGTGGTGCCACGTGGCAAGCGTATCCTGGCGGGAACACCGACCACAGTGGTGTTATCGGGCACGTCTGTCATCACAAGGCTGTTCGCTGCGACAAGGACGTTGTCTCCGATCTTGGCAATCCCGATGACCTTGGCGCCCGGACCGAAGAAGACGTTGTCGCCCACTCGCCGCACGCCATAAGAAATGACGACGCCGTGCTGCACGACGCAGTTCTTGCCAATGCGTGTGGGTCCCACAAAAACTCCATACGGTGTGTGGACCACCAACCCTGGCCCAATGTCAGCACCGGGTGAGATGATGATGCCCGTTATAATTTCCGTTATGAACCTGACGATGGCGTTTGCGAGAAGAAGGATGTGACGCACGATTGGGACAGGGCAGCGTCTTACGGAACGGCCGAAGCGGTACACGACGACGGCAAGAGTCGTCGGCTGGATCAGGATCTTCAGGTACTGGTTAGCCCAGCTCGGACCGACATTGATTTTGCGAGCTTGTTCAAGATCAGCGCGAAGATTCGCAAACATATTGGTTTTCCCTTGTAAGTGCTTTCACGCGGTTTTCGGAAGGTGCGTTAGGACGAAACCCATCCGTTCCGCGTCTTCCTTACGAACTTGAGAATGCGTTGGCAGCGTAAGCAGCCGTGACGCGAGATCGTCCGCTTTGGAGCGACGGATTTGTTGTCCGCTGGTAAACTTGCCGATACCCGGAATGTCGCAAATCGCGCTGGGATAAAAGGGACTGGCGCCGATTCCCGCGCGTCGCAGTTCCCTTAATGCCAGGCGTCGTAGTTCCCGGTTCTTTGCCAGAAGCGGGAATCGTAGATAAGTCGGATTACACCCTGGTGGTGGGCTAGGAATTGTAAGGCTGTCGTTCTCACCAATCGCTTGGGCAATCCACGCGGCCCTTGTGCGGCGTCCTTCGTTAAGCCCTGCCAAAGTCCCCAGAAGGTCGTACACAAGCGCTCGCGAAAGTGACGGCAGCTTCTTCATCGGGAATGATGGCTCGAAGGGTGTCGTGCCCAGCTTTAAGAACGGCAGAGAATCCGGAATCCAGTAAACATGGCGGTTGATGAACACCGAGGTCATGAGGCCCTTGGCAAAAAGCACTGCGTTGTCCCTCCAGGACGAAGCGGCCAGTCGCGTGAGTTGCTCCCGAGTGGCTTCAGCGATCTCGTCAGAATCGGTTACGACGATGCCGCCCTCGCCGGCAGGCAAAGGTTTGCCGCGCCCCAGACTAAAAAAACCTACATCACTGATTGCCCCAGATAGTTTTTCGTTCCGCGATGCTCCCAACGACTGAGCCGCGTCATCCACCACAAACGCGCCTTTCTCCCTGGCGATTTCGCGCAGTCTTCCAACATCATTCACGAACCCGAAGAGGTTGGACGTCAAGATGCAAAGTAGCTCGTCGGACGGAACCTTTCTAAGTTGCTCATAGTCGTAATCCAGTGTCTGCGAGTCAATCTCTACGGGATAAAGTTTAAGGCCTGCCCGAACGATCGATGCTGCGACTGAGAAGCAGGTATAAGCGGGCAAGGCCACTACGTTGCGACCTGGACGCAGGCTTTGAAGTCCGTTTAGGATCACGCATAGCGCGGCTCGGCCCGACGATACCCCCAGAGCGTGGCGCATACCCATGTAATCGGCAAAAAAGCCAAGTTCGGCGCCGCTGTCCGCGCGTTGAAAGATCCAGGATTTGCATCCCCTCAAGAGAGGAGTGATCCCCACCGCTGCACCGGCAGGTGGCAGAAGCGTTAAAGGTCCCATGTGCACAGCCATCGGCGCTCGGTTCGCATGCGCACTCTGGTTTGACCACGTATTGGCTGAAGCGTGATTCGCCACTGGAGAATCATCCGTACTATGTGGACTGAGCTAGACCCGTTGCAAAAGCGAGCTTCATGACGCGTGCTTTCATTTGGCCGCGTTCTCCAGAACTGAGCCCGAGCATGTAAACGAGGGCCGCATAGGCAACTAGTTGCAAAATTCCCGCGGACAGGAAGGGTATCAGGCCAACATTGTGAAAGATCGAAAGAAGACTACGGGCAACCAAAACGTAGACCACAGAGACCACCAGTGGTCGAGCCATAGACTCGACGAGGTAATCGTGCAGCGATATTTTCCCCATCCACAGCGTGTACAGCGGTTGTAGGAGTCCCTTCACAACGAGCATCGGCACCATTGTGCCCAGCGCCACTCCCACGATTCCGTATTTGGGAGCCCAGTAAATGCTCAAGGCAAGGTTGGCAACACCCTCCGAGAGGGCCCACCAGCCCAGCGCCTTCTTATGCCCGCACGCGAGCAAAAGAGCCATCGAGGGAGTCTGAATCGTGCTGGCGGTGCGCCCAACGGCCAGGATCACCAAGACCGCAAAGCTGCTGGCTGCAAGACCCTGACCGACCCAGAGATGAAGAAGAGCCCTTCCATCAACGCACAGGAGAATGCCTACTGGCAGACAAACGAGAGCTGTCATCTTGGTCGAGCGCAGGAACAAACGTCGCATGCCCTCGTGATGGGATTTCCCTTCCAGGGTGCTCATTTCCGTGATTAAGGGTCCCGTAATGGCCGCAATGATGTAACGGAAGTATTCGATGAGCCGCGCTGCCACATTAAACGGCGTTACCAGCGCGATACCCAGCCAGCGGGCAATCACTACCGAATCGAGCCGGAATCGGAACACATCGCCCACTTGATTGAGGAAGATATAAAAGCCAAAATTCAACAGCTCGCGCACCTCGCTCCAGCGTGCGCGGCGCAGGTCGAAGGACACTTCCGGGTCAGCAAAACGCACCATCCACACCTGGACGACGAGAGAAAGCGCCGCTGTTCCCACGCTGACGGCCGCACAACCCTCGATTCCATAACCGCGGTGCAACACGAATACCAGCAGGATCGCCTGCACGATCGTATTCCCCGAGCCTGCCACATTGTAAAGATCGAAGCGTTGAAGCCCGCACAGGTACGCCCCCAATACTTTGGCTGGTAGGGAAACCGCGAATCCGATGCCTAGCAAGATCAGAACTCGCACGAACAAGGCTTGTTCGGGAACAGGGACTTGAAAGACTCGAGGCAAGTAACGCGCCAAGCCGACAATCGATGGAATGATGATCGCCATCATCCCCAAGGCGATCACCAATGCCGACACCGAAGTGCCATTCAAAGCCTCGCGTTCATCAGCTCCCTTCGAGCGCGCGACGTAGCGTTGCAGAGTGAACCTGACGCCCAGATCCAATAGACCGTAATAATCCACCAGGGTGGCGACCAAGACCCACATGCCGTAATGGAAATCGCCCAGGCCGTGAATCAGGATCGGAGTCAACACGAAGGAAACGACGGTGCTGATCAACATCCCGGCGTAATTTGAAAAAATACTTCGTGTCAACGTTGGACCGGAGGACTTCGGACCGCTGCCCGCCGTCTCGGCGGATTGTGACAACCCTTGCTCCACGCTCAAGGATTTCTCCTCTGCCTGGTGCCGGACTGGGAGTTCGTGTCCGGCCTTGCGCGCCCGTCCGAGGAACCTGTCGCTTGTTGTTGGCCTGACCTATGTCCTCCACGTCCCGCTTGCAAATCGGGGTGATCCCGGCCAGCGGACGCCGATTGATCGGCCAAGTGCTGTCTTGCCTGCTGACCACTTCTGTGGCTCTGCGGTCCCATTGCCTGTATGCCGTGGAAGGCTCCGGCGCGACCTGCCGAGGGATCTTGCATCTGCATTCCCATGCCATGATTGAAATCATGCGTGCCCGACCTCTCACCGGCGTTGATGACGGGGATGGGCCTGACATGAACGGAAGACTGGGCTACGTGTCTCTGCCGTTGGGAAGGAAGGAGAGACTGGGCATGAACTGCGCTATTTGATTGCTTCTGGCGAACGGTCGAACTGATTGGATGTGAGGCTCCCCGTTGTTGTAGGCGCATAGCGGAATTCCTCTCCAGCGTCTGACGCGACACGTGAGAGCTCTGTTGAATCTGACTGTGTTGGCCAAATGCCGCCTGGGTGATACTCAGGAGCAAGCAAAGCGTCAAGACAGGCTGAAGTCTTTGAATGCCCTTGGTCATTGTTCGACCTCCACGGGTCCCAGTGCGGTTTGAGTGGGTACTGTTGAAGCTGCCGTCCGGGGACCCTGCGCTGCAAGCAAATCTCGAAAGGTGCTAAATCTGAAGTCGTCCAGAATTCGCGTCACCTTGGGCAGCGCAGACTTCAGGTTGAAGTAACTCTTGAAGCTCCGGTACGCGTTCATCGGTAGACGCGGATGCGTGGGGTCGATCTCGCGTGGATGAATGTAAAACACAACTGGTTGCCCGGTCCTGAGCACTTCGTTGGCCTTGCGACGAATGAGAGAGTAGGGGAAGAAGCGCAGGTATCCCCCCCCAAAAAGACAGACAGGGTATCGTCCCAAGTCCGTCACGGTAACGGGGAACTCGACCAAGCTTCGATCCGAATCGCCCCACACGGTGGGCTTGCGAGAGAAGCTCGTATCACCGCCGTGCCCGCGCACCGCGGGAAATACGGATGAATCGTATAGATAGCCAGCCGCAATGAGCTCATCGAACAGCCATGACGTTTCGCGCGTGAGGGAAAAACCCGGAGCCCGGTATCCGAGAACAGGCTTGCCCCCGATATCTTCCAGCAGGTTCTTAGCGCGAACGATGTCGTCACGGAATTCCCTGCGGCTCATCGCATTGACCAGCTTGTGGGCGTATCCATGGGACGCAACTTCGTGTCCCCTTCGCACCGCTTGCTTGACCAAATGGGGAAACTGATCTGCTATCCAGCCCAAGAAGAAACACGTCACATGCACCTGTTTCTCGCTGAAGAGGTCCAGCAACCGAATGAAATTCCTTTCCACCCGCGACGGAAGAGACGCCCAGTTTGCCAACGGTGGGCTGGACGGAATATCGAGGATATGAAACCAGTCCTCGACATCCACTGTAAACACCGATGCACCCTGCGTTATGGAGTTGGTCGAGATGTGTTTCTTTGGGGTCAACGGATAGTCCATGACGTCCGCCCACGCGGCCGACTTGCGAGATTCCGTTTCAGCGCTTTGGTCCGAAGCGATTAGTACATTTAAAGTGGAATCCCAGCTCAAAAGGTTGCTGGGTTCAACCGGGCTGGAATCCGGCTAAATCTGCGGTCGTTCACGATGACGGCGCCAGGCGGCGATCAATCCAGGCCGTTCACGACTCAAATCTCTTAGTTGTTTTCCGGTCGCCTTCGAGAAAGCCTTTCTAGTGCGCCATACCGTGGGTAATCCGGCCAATCCGTCGCGCATACCACGAGCAAACGCTGCGACGTGGCCCACTCTGATCGAGAAGTAGGCCATCATCCCAAGATATCTCAATAAAAATGGGATGGCCGGACTCAACCGATAGTTGCGGGCTGCGATCCAGATATAATTTCTGGTGTAATAGTAGTAGGGGCGTGAATCGCTCCTGGTCGAATCCTTCAGCGCGGCGTGACGAACTCGCACCGCGGGGTTGTAGATGATGTGCCCCCCCTGGTCGAGCAAGCGGAGTGCAAGATCCCAGCCCTCATGCCCAATGAAAAGCGGTTCGTAGTAACCACCGATCCGCAGGAACGCCTCTCTCCGGAAAGCGCAAGCCCCCTCGGTAATGTAGGGTGTTTCAAATTCAGCGTCCTGATAACGCAGGTAGCTGCGCGGATGGCACCAGTCTCGCACGTGAAGCTGTTGGCCGGTTACATCCAGCACCTTGAAGGCAATACAGTCCGCCTCAGGGTGATTCGAAAACGCATTGACGATCCTCTGGAGCTCAAACGCGGAATCGAACGACACGTCGTTATCCAGCGCCACGACGATGCCGCCTCTCGCCTGTTCCACTCCTCGATTGCGGGCTACCGTGCCGATGTTCTTCGGGAGAGCCACGAGGCGGACACCGGGAAAATGCTGATTTAGGAAGTCTTCAATGCCGTCCTCGGAGCCGTTGTCGACCACAATGATTTCGCGTGGCTTGTACGATTGCGTCTGCACAGAGGCGAGCGTCTGGGCAAGCGCCTCCATCCTCTTGTAGCTCAGTATCGCCACACTGACCAAATCCTGGTCCATGTCTATGCCCAATGATTTCTCAGGAAGAGATTCCAACTCAAGAGAACATCAGCCCGCAACCGCCACCAGGGACGACTTTCGTTGGCGTGCCGAACAAAACAGACGGGTAACAGGTTTTCTTGATCCGCGACTTCTGGCGCCTTACCCATGATGGCTTCCGGCAGTTGGAAGTACAGGCTCGAAGCCACACTGTAAATCAAATGGCGAGGGCTAGCTTTGAAGAGCAGTTTGCCCACGCGCCGCGAGAATCCTGGCTGTTTTCGAACTTCCGGCATCAGGGTGATCTTGGCCCAACCGTGGAGCTTCTCCCTGAGTGGTTGTATCCGCAACACGGCCTCTCTCAGCGTTTCGTCTCCCGGTCGGGATTCACGTGCTAGACCAGCAAAACGGATAGCGGCCCATTGCCAAACTTGGTGAGTCAAACATACCAAGTCGATCATGGCACATCGAATTTCGGCCGAGAGTTGCCGCGGATCTTGATCCAGGTTGATACCCAGCGGAAGCCTTCTAGCGTCCGGATGCAGCTTGAACTTCGTACACTCAGCCACGAGGTCAGCCAAGGCTACAGCAAACGCCACGCCATCTTGGGACGCTACACTGGCCCACTCTGCCAGGACTATAGCTCGCTCGACATATTTACTTCGGTATCGGCCCTCGAGTATAAGGACGATGGTTGCGAGGTCAAGATAGCACTTAAGGATGTGATATGAGGCCGACTGTAGCCACGCCGAGTCGCACCGTTCGGAAACCTCCGCCCACTGTAGCTGCTCGAGCATCCGATTGTTCAGCATCCGCCATGCGTCCCAGCGCGGTATCGCAGAAGCTGGAAAACGCGGTGCACTGGCAAGAATGCTTTCATCGCCCCACACAGTTCGCGCGTGCGTGAGCAGTTCGTAGCCGAAGATGTGTGGGCGAATCCGGCGCAGATACTCTCCGTCAACAGCATTGAACTCGAGTTCGCACTCGATATCACGCGAAGCCAGCCAATTCGCAAGGCAACGAGCCTGATTGTCCAGCGCCTGTTGAACGCTCCGGAGATCGGAACCGGGAGGGCACAGGACCAGGAATTCCATGTCGCTGAGCGACTTCAAACGCTTTCCAATCAGGAGAGCCGAACCTTCTCCTCTTGCGAAGCTTCCCGTCAGCAGCACGGCAAGAGGCTTCCGGGAAAGACTCGCGGCGACTTGCTTGCCGATTTCGGGGAGGGCCTGCTTGATCCGCGAATTGACCGCGGCATCTTGAGCGTATTCGAAAGCCTCGGCCATAGGTCGAGATAGTTGACCTGGCGGCACAGTCCCCACGGGGGCAGGCGTCGCACGCGGAATCTCAGGACCTGTCATCGATCGTGAATGCATCCGGTACATGGGGTTGCGAAAGCTTCCTCGCTCCTGTGATGCCTAGGCAGCAGCCTCTAAGACGGCAAGTGTCGAACCAGAGTGGGACCGATAACTCGAGTCAACGAAACTGGCAGTTTCTGCCAAATCCGGACAGCCCTTTCGAACTTGGGGTTTCGAGAATTCACCTGCGGAAGTTCGCGGCCAGCAGGCAGCCAATAAGCCCAATGCAGAGGTATCGTTTGCGACCCCCATTGCATCTTGAAGACGTGTGTGCCCGAACTCGGTGTGGACCGGCCAAAGTCAAACACCTTGTATCCCTGCTGACCTGCGAAGCAGAACAAATTCCAGTACAGGAACATATTCGACTTCAGCGAAAGATATCGCGCGTCCGAGGCACTCCACTTTGCTTCAATGGTATCGCGGAAGCCGGTCAAAAATGACGCGGCGATCGGCTTTCCCTCGAGACGGACGATGCAAATATGTGTGTGCTGAGGGAAGGCCTTGAGTATTTCGCAGAATAGTGAGCGGCCATAAACAGGTGTTCCGAGGTCGCGCATATTCTCACAAAACAATGTGTAGAACTCGTCTAGAAACTCGGCTCCCCCAAACTCAGCGGTCATCCCGGCATGGATGGCCTTCCGAATCTTCGTTCGGATTTTTGTGCCCAGTTCTTCCCACATTTGTTCGCTGTCAGGCGAGATGGGCCGCCATACAGTTACCTTGTCATTTCTCACCTGTAAGCGATCAACCTGCTCGTCGCGATAGCGCAACTCCAGAAACTGCGCCCCCACTCGAGTTGTAATTCTCTTGGCCTCTTCCTCCAACTCTTCTGCCGCTGCTCTTGTCTCCGCGACGATTCCCCCGGTGCTGAGGACGGGGAGTGAGGAGACGCAGCCGTGAAAAATCCAGCTCTTCTGCCAAGCAAGCGGGAGGATGCCCCGCACTCGCCCCTCCTCCTTAGCCATTAGGTAGAAGGTCGGCCAATTAAAAGCCCTTTCGAGGACGCGCTTCCAGTTCCAGCGGTGGTAATTCGTACAGTCGGAGTGATTCTCGACGAAATCGTCCCATTGTCTGGCGTCCTCGCTCTTTTGGCAAAGTACGATTTCCATTCGCGCCTAACCCTTCGAAACCGAGTAGCAACGGTGAGTGGCCGTGCGCTTATTTCACAAGCGCCTCTTCAGCCGCCGTCACTCCAAGTAGCCCAAGTCAGTTAGCCGGCCCACGACCTCAGCGTTGAGCTCGACGCTTTGCTCCGTGGCCTCCTGCCAATAGCGCTGCGCGCAGCCGACAGTTTGGCTTTCCCAACTCGCCATCTGCGCTTCCACGATCCCTCTTAGGTCGGGGCGAGAGAGGGCCAGGTTATCAACTTCGCCTGGGTCGCGTTCTAGGTCGTAAAGCTCCGTTCGATGATCGGATTTCCTGACTATGAGTTTGAACCGGCCGTCACAGATTGCCGTTTGCCCTCCACCCCTCTCCGTTTCGCTCGCCGCCAATAAGCTGTCGGAGACCCCGCCTTGGAACCACGGCACCAACGACACACCCTGGATTTCGGACTTTGGACTAAGACCACACAAGTCAAGGAGGGTCGGCATAATGTCAATGGATCTGACTTGCTCGCGAACGCGCCGGCCCCCCGTCAGGCCGGGACCGAAAAAGATCAATGGCACGCGCAGGACCTCGTCGTAGAGGCACTCAGTGTGTTCCACGAGCTGGTGTTCCATGAAGGCTTCGCCATGGTCCGCCGTGATCACCAGGATGGTGTTGGCGAGAAGATCCAGGCGCTCAAGTTCCCGCACCAACGACCCAATTTGCTTATCCAAATAGTTGATTGCTCCGTCGAATAGGCCCTTCTGGAACTCCACGTCGGCAGTCTGTAGCGTCCGTTGGCCTTTGTTGATTTCATGCCGCGTGGTCGAATTCAATACCAGGTTCGACCGGTGGTCCACGAACATCCGGTTATAGGGCGGGCGATCCATGTAGGGAAAATGCGCGTCCCAGGCGTGGATCCAGCCAAAGAAGGGGGCTTCAGGATGCTGGAGAGTCCAGCGGAGAAGGCGATACACGCACGACTTCAGCCCTCCTCCCCGGTTTTCGTAATAGTCAAATCCCCGTGCGAAGCCGAAGAATGAATGAGTGTAGCCCCCGTCCGAAATCCCTGCCGTAGCGTACCCCGCATCGTGAAAGTCCTGGGCGGCTGTTCGGAAACGGGTATCCAGAACGTTCGCTTTTTGGTCAACTGAGTCGTCAACGCGATCACCCGTCTCGCCTTGCGAATCCGTCCGATGTACGGACGGATACAGGGAGGTGAGCAGGGAAGCCAGGGCGGGCTTCGTCCAATTGGCCTGAGTTCTGATATTTTCGAAGACGATACCTTTTTCGGCTAGGCGGTCGATGTTGGGTGAGGTTGCCTTGCCGTAACCGTAGCAGCCGAGATGGGCGGCACCGACGGAGTCAAGCGACACAACCAACACGTTGGGTGCATCGTGCTTAGATCGAGCCCGGCGATTCAACGCCCGATCGGCTAAGAACGAGCACCTTTGGCCTTCATACCGGGCCTCTTTGACCCACCACAGACGCCTCCGAATTTGACGTCTGATTCCCGCGCTGTTCATCTACGATATCTCACTTTGTTTCCGAGTCCCGAGGGATGCCCCCGGAAGGAGAAGTGGTCTACGTTACGATGCATGAAGCGGTTTGCCATGCATGTCGGCTGGAACAGGCAGTCCAAGGCGGTCGAGGATCGTCGCAGAAATATCGAAGATCTTCGCTCCTTGCATCGCCTTGCCACGCGTGCCGTTCTTTTCGCGAATCATAACGATTCCGTATTCAGCGTGATTCGCATCATCGGGACCCGTGTCGTTCTCAAAGGTGTAGATAGAGTCAAATCCAAGTGAACCGACCGACCGCCAGTTGAGTCCGCCAAAATAAACAATTAGGTCTGGCGGCACACCTCTCACAGCGTGATAGACATCCTGGGGCTTGAAGACTTTATTACCGAGCGGCCGTCCTTGATCATCGACCATCGCCTCGAGTTTGGCTTTCAATTCATTGCGCAGCGGCTCGTATTCTGCGGTGGGGATGATCCCGTGCGGCTCGCGGTTCTTCACGTTCATAAAGACGCGCGCGTAGTAGCCACCCTCGCCCCACACCTTGGTTTTTGACCAATCGATTTTGGCTTTTCCAATCGGAGTCGGGCCGCTGACGGGCTCCGCCAGGGTCAGGTAACCCTCGCGCAGGAGCCATTCGTTCACGCAGATGCCGCCGTCCATCGTTTTTGCGCCGTGATCGGAAACCACTAGGACAGTTGTGTCGTCGCCGAGAATTGGCAGCAGTTCGCCAATCTTTTTGTCGACGTATCGGTAGTAATCTCGGATCGCGTGCTCGTAGCGATTTCCGGGCTCAAATTTGCGATGGGTGCGGTCGTGGAATTTCCAGAACGCATGGTGAATCCTGTCCACGCCCATTTCCACCATCATGAAAAAATCCCAGGGCTGGGTCGTGAGCATGTACTGAGCCATTGCAAAGTGCTGTTCCGTCATTTGGTAAATCTGTGCCAGGATTTCGTCCTTATTATCGGAACGGAAGCCTTTCACGTCCATGAGGTAGGGTCCGAAACGGCTTTCGATTTCCTGTTTGAGCCCGGGAGGATACGTATACGCAGAATCGGCGTTGGGGGTCAAAAAGCAGGACACGAGCGATCCGTTGATCGGCTTAGGAGGATAGGTGCCAGGCACGGAAAGAACGATGCATTTCTTGCCTGCATCACCAAGAATGTCCCACACCCGCCGTTCGCGCACGGCAGTAGAGTCTGCGATGCTCATCCCATCGTAGCTGTAGTCTTTCCGGTTGCGGAAGCCATAGATTCCCAATTCCCCCGGATCTTTTCCGCTCATCATGCAGGACCAAGCCGGCACCGTAATGGGCGGCGTTACGCTCTCGAGCTTTCCCCAAGCCCCACCTTCCATAATGGACCTGAGGCAGGGAAGTTCGTCGCGCCATTGCTCAAAAACCAATTCGGGCGCAGCGCAGTCAAGACCGATGACAGCAACCTTGTTGTGCGAACCCATCTTTACGTGGTCTCCTTATATCATCGCCCGCGACCGCGGAGACTACCTCCTGCCAGTCTTTCTTATCGTTCTGCCTGCCTTTGACCTCGGGAAAGCGAGGCAATCTCCCAAGTGCTGAACCGGCGTCCAGTGCACGCATCAAGAAGTCCCCTCAGTGCAGCGACGTTAGCCAGCACGAAATAGTAAGGCATGGCGAGGGGAGGGAACCCGCGGAACCTGGTGCGGTCCAACAGCCATCCTGCAAAGACCGCCGTGTAAAAGAACACTTGGAGGCCCAAAGCCCAGGCAAACAATCCGGAATGAATCAGGAAGATATTAGAGGCAAGAACCAAACCAAGTGGTACCAGCGTGAGCCACCTTAGCAACTTGTGAGATACGAATTGCCAGGCGCGCAGCCCCCGCAAACAATCGCGCAGTTTCCACATTCCCAGGATGCCTTGAGCCGCGATGCGACGTCGCCGAGCGAATTCTTCGCGAGCCGATCGTGTTGCTCTCTCAAGTGAGCGTGCGCCGAGTTCGCAGAGAATCCATTTCCCTGCGGCGCCGGCATAAAGGGGAAGCTCCAGATCGTTGGCCAATTCGGGGTGGAGATCCACGAAGAGCGAGCGGCGCAGCATGAAGATTGCGCCGTCACAGATCAGCACGGAACCGAGCCGTCCTTCCAGACTTTTGACCATTTCCTCATAATTAAGAAACGCCTTCCCCCCCGCTGCGACCATCTCTCTATTATCTTCCGGCGCGTTCTCTTCTACTCCGGTCACACATCCGACCCGCTCGTCCGCGAAGTGCCGTACGAGCTTGCGAAGGCAATCGGCCGCAATGTGAGAGTTCGCGTCCGTAAAAAGCAGCAGATCGCTGGCCGCTAGCTTCACTAACCGGTTCAGCGCGGCATTCTTCCCCACGCGGGTCGGCATGCGCACATATTGCAAGCGCGGTTCACTAAAGCCCCGCAGAATTTCGTCCGTGCGGTCCTCCGAAGCGTCCGACGCTACCAGAAGCTGCAATCGGTCGGGTGGGTAGTCCCAAGCAAGCGTTTCTCTGACCTTCCAGGCGATATCACGCTCTTCGTTTCGAGCAGAGATGACTACAGACACAGTGGGGAGAAAATCGGGATCTGTTCTTGGATGAACTCTTCTAAACAAGCCAAGTGCCCACAGGCAAATCGCGTAACCACCGTACACATACAATAGCCAGCCGACTCCTACGATGAAGATCAGGAAAGCTAGATTTGTCAGCATAGAAAACGGTGGTTATAAATCCACTTGCGTGACGTTCAGGCAGAGAAAACCAGCTGCCGTAACGTGTGCTTGGGGAGCCCTCTAAGGATGAACGACACCGAGAGGAGTCACAGGTTCAGGACCTAGTGGAACGCCTTGTGGCCATTGCGGCGGCTGGTCCGGTGTCGATTCGGTCTGGGTCTTAAACACTAGGACCACTTGCATGACCCTGCTCATAGCGATGCTCATGAAGACATAGAACCAGAAGAACTTCACGTACTCGGAGGAGAGGAAAAAGCTGCTGACGAGGTACCCAAGTAATCCCCCCTGAAGACCTGTAGCAAAGTTAAATGTAAGATGGTCATCCAATTGGGAGGCTACGCGGCGGACCCGTTCGAACCCGCGATACGTTTCCCACAAGAGCCACAAATAGAGAAGAAGGCATGGAATGCCGAGTTCAGCCGCTATTTCCAGGTAGGTATTGTGTGCCAGTTTCGCCAGGTTCGGTCTGCCAGTGTAATCAGCAAGCTTGGGCTTGAACTGACCCAAACCTATTCCCGTAATCGGATGTTGAAAACTCATCCTCAGTCCTGCCTTCCATGTTTCGAGGCGAACCAGCGCAGCCTGTTTGTCCGCAGTGTCGGGGTGCATCATGCGCGTAATGGGGTTCCGAGGAATCAGCAGCATTGGTGGAACCAGCAGGGCGAACAAGAGCACGAGCTGCGTCACCTTGCGTGAACGCCACGCAGCAAACAACATGAAAACCATCAAGGCCAACAGGCCTCCTCGCGAGCCCGATACGGCGATTCCCGCGGCGTTCGGCAGCAGCAACGCCAGAAGAAGGATCCGATAGGCCCGGCGAGTTTCAATCAAGAACCAATAGAAGCCGATGGGAAGGGCCAGCATGGCCGCCATGCTAAAGTAATTCGCATCACCGAGAATTTTCGCTTCCGGCCGAAAGTTGGCAAATGAAAAATGATAAACCTGATACTCGCGCAAAATGTAGAAGGAGGCGAAGGCGATCGACGCCAAAGCTATGAGAAAAGACCATTGGATTTTCTTCGGCGTATCGATCAGCGTCACGATGAGAATGAAGAAGATGAACAAGGAAACGTAAAGCAGCGACGGGTCGCCTACATCCACCCGGGGAGGACGGCCTTGGCGTGCGAATGAAAGCATCGCCCACGCAAAAATAGCGAGAAACAGCTTGCCCTGACGCGTCCCGAAAAAGTTGGGAAAACCGTGTTGCCCAATGTGGACACAAGCAAAAACGAGTCCGAGGGCTCCGGCCAGCTTCGGCACCGTCAGCATGCCTGAGCCCGCATTGATGATCGGGTGCCGGAAAAAGGGCATTGAGAATATCAGGAAGTAGACGAATGGCATGGCTAGGCAGCAATCCTCCACGACCGACCAGATCGTTGTTCCAATAAGCGTTCGTAACAGGCCGCTGAGTCTCTGAGATGGCGTTCCTGCGAAAATAGCTCCCTAGCGCGAACACGGGCTCGTTCGCCCAATGCGTGCCGCAGGCCAGGGTCGAGTATCAGCTGGATAATGCCCTCCGCCAGCGCTGCGGAATCGCGAGGCGGGACGAGCACTCCTGTGACTTTGTCCACGATAACCTCAGGCGTGCCGTCCACAGACGTGGCGACGACGGCTTTCCCCAGCGCCGCCGCTTCAATCGGCACCAAAGGCATTCCCTCGTATAAGGACGGCAAAACCACAAGATCACAGAGCGACATTAGTTGGACGGCGTCCTTTCGAAAGCCCGTGAAGACTACACTCTCTGCCAGCCCCAACTCTGCGGCGCGCTTTTCCAGCGACAGACGCAAAACACCTTCGCCCACCAGGAGTACGGTCACGGCTCCCACGCGGGCTTTAACCGCTGACAGGGCTTCCAGGAGGAATCGATGTCCCTTCTGTTCTTCCAACCTCGCAAAGACTCCCAGTATGGGACTGCCTTTGGCCACTCCCAATTCCGCTAAAAGACGCTCCGCGTATGCCGGCTCCAATCGACATCCGGCTGTGCTGCGGCCATTCGGAATTACGGTAATCGTGTCGGGCTCAAGTCTTTTTTCGGTGACCAAATAATTCTTCGCAGCTTCCGACACGGCGATAGTCGCGTCCGCCCACGCGGCAATGCGGCGATCAACCCAGAACTGTCGTGATGCCCAACTTTGTCGCCAGGCTTCGCGGCCGTGGCAAGTTTGCACGACCACAGGTACTCCGGCGAATCGAGCCAACGGGACAGTTGCCAGAGCGGCACGAGTCATGTGCGCGTGGAGTATGTCAATGCGCTCCGCCTTCAGAAACTTCATGAACTCTCGGTTTTGGGGCCATTGCCACGGGTTTTGAAGATCCAAGCCCAAGACACGTCCATCGCGCTTTGTTTCGCCGAACGCCTCCAGCAGGGGAGTGGGACAAACCAAGTAGGTGCGGAACCTTTCAGGATTCAATCCACGGAACAGCTCCAAGGCCACTTCTTCGGCGCCAGCTCTAACCGTGGCGTTGGAAAATTGCGCAACCCTGATTAGACGTTTATTGTGCACAACCGACCGCCGTGCGAGAAGGGTGAGAATTGATCCAGTCAACGATTACGGCATTGACGTCATATAGAGAGCGGACAGGATGTTCCGGTTCCTTGTTGGAAAAGAAAATAGCTGAGGCGTGCGGGTCAACCTCTGGATCAAAGCCATGCATGCCCTCGGGACCGAGCTTGCCCCAGAAGCTCGGTTCAATTACCACTCCGGGCTTCATCAGGAAGATGCACTCTCCGAAGCGATTGTCGGCGAAGTTGATGCCAAATCGTTTCTTCTCTTCCGCGTCCAGGATATGGCCGTGATCCAGTTCCCGCAGCTTGTCGGTGATACGCGTCCGTGCCGTCTCGTTGAAGAACCAGAAACGCGCCATCGTGGAGTCATACAATGCGATGTAATCCCGTGGCACCGACAGTCCCAGGCCGTTGACTTCCTTGATTAGATCGCAGCCCTCGCGTTTGGGGGTCATCCCATGGTCGGAGAGGACAATGAAATCCACTTCCTCGCCACTTTGAACGGCTGTGGCGTACAAATCCCCAAGCCACTTCGCGTAGCGGTCGATCGCCTGGTTGATGCGCTGTTTGTCGCTGCATGAGTCATGAAGAACGGCATCGAGTTCCGACAGGTAAACGAAATAGAAATCGTACTTCTGTGCCTTCAGATCCTGGCGGGCTTGCTGGATGATTTGCTCATCAGAGAGTTCGTGATACGAATACGAACGGAATGAAATATTCGCCTCTTTCAGTTGATCGAAGATCGACCCCGGGACACCACCGGGCTTGTAGATGTCCTGCTTCTCGCAAATGTCAAAATAGGGAAGCAACTCCGTGGGAACGCCATAAATCTGGAAGTAACCACCAAATCGGCTAACACGTTGCGAAATGAATCGCACGCCGCGTCTGACCACGCGGTTGTTCAGGAGCCAACTCGGCAGACCTGAGAATTTACGAACCCAGCCAAACGGTGATTTCTCGGGACAATAGTAGAAAAGGTTCCAGTGTCCTGACTGAGCGGGAGAGAGACCACTCAGGAGTGTGGGGATCGCTCCACAACTAAATCCCAAGACCGTGCGCACTTCCGTGCGGAACTTGAGGATATCCGGCAGGAATTCGCGGTCCTTGAGATAGGACCAACCCAGAGCGTCAATGAGTGCAACCAAGCCGACCTTTGCCATAGCCGTATTTTCGCGCCGGTCCCTCGGGGCCGTATGTTCAGTTCGTTGTGGTCGTTCGTGACAGAAGCCCGGGGGCGAGGACCAGTGAGACGGGCCAAAACTCTGAGGGCTATCGGATTGCACTTTTACTGAAGAACTGCCTTCTGGGGAATCGACTGACGAACCTGTGCAATGACCCGGCGGGCGTCTTGGGCATCGTCACCTTTCAGGTTCAGGCTAAGTGCCGTGTCTAGTTCTTTCCTGCCCTCTGGCTTCTTGCCGCTGGCTACGAGAACCACGCCCAAATGGTAGTGGCAGGATGCATAGTCCGGGTGATTTCTTGTGCATTCCCGGAGATCGGACGCTGCCTCGGGCGTATTTCCAGATACGTACTCGACCCAACCCAGTGTATCTGCAATGGAATCAACATTTGGGAACTGTTGGCTTGCCAGTCGGGCCAAGACTAACGCTCGCTGTAGGTTGCGGTTCTGCCTTGCTAAAACCCATGCGAGATTGCTCGCGGCGACACCTGCGTTGGGGTCCACAGCCAGAGCCTGTTCAAAATCGTTCTCCGCTTTGGCCAAATCCCCCTTGGCGATATACAAGTTGCCAAGGAGCGTCAAGAGGGGAGGAAATTGGGGCTGCAATTCGAGAGCTTTTTCGTAATTGCTTACAGCACAATCATCATCCTTTTCCGCTTGGCACGCCTTCCCCAGTTGCAAGTAAGCCAGCAGCAGCTTGGGATCAAGTTCAAGTGCGCGAGCGAGTTCTTGTTTGGCAGCCGAATATTCCTCTCCATCAGCGTAGAGTGCAGCCAGGATCCGGTGGGCGTCCCCACTCTGAGGATGGGTGTTGATGAACTGACGGACGTCACCGATGGCCTTAGCTCGATCATGCAGGCTCACGCGCAAATCCTCCACCTGGCCGAGGATGTCCGTGGAGTCACGGCCAGATTGGAGGG
Organism: uncultured Acidobacteriota bacterium; assembly: GCA_963788255.1. Classification (GTDB taxonomy): domain Bacteria; phylum Acidobacteriota; class Terriglobia; order Acidiferrales; family UBA7541; genus Palsa-295. The sequence continues at coordinate 225,649 of CAWBGC010000015.1, read as the reverse complement.
CAGTATTCAGTTCGCCGTCGGCTTCCGTCTTTTTCCCCTGTGCGGCATATATTGCCGCTAGTTCGACGTGGTAAATGGGGTTCTTCGGGTCAATGGCCTGCGCAGCTAACATTTGTTGGCCTGCTTTTTCTGATTGCCCCAGACGGAGATAGGCAATTCCGAGAATGGAGTGCTGCGCTGGGTCATTCGGTTGGATGCGAAGGGCACGCGTCGCGTAATCGACGGCAGCTCCGAATTCTCCGTGCGCCAAAGAAACTTGGGCCAGCGTTTGGAGATCCTCTAGTAGATTGGGGTCCAGGTTCAACGCTCGCTTCATCTCGTCTTCGCCAGAGGCAAGATCGCCGTTTTGCCAGATCGCCCAGCCCAGGAATTGGTGGGCTTGCGCGGAATCTGGCGACTGCACGGTTTGCCGGCGAAGCTCCGAGATAGCCTCCTCGCGTTTCCCTTGGGCCATCAGGATTCGGCCCCTCGCCAAGTGTAGGGTTAGGTTGCTGGGAGATTCCTTAAGAAGTCTCTCGTCCAGTGCCTGTCCTTCACTGAGTCGCCCGGTATCGAGGAGCACTTCCACGATCCGCTCCTCAAGGTCCATGTTCTTCGGAGCAGCAACCAGGCCGCGCCGGTATTCGGATTCGGCCCGATTCAGGTCCTTCTGCTGGAAGTAGAGATCCCCAATCGCGATCGCCGTGTCCACGGTGTTCGTGTTGTGGGTGCGGAGTTCGGTCAAGACTGCCTCCGCGCCGTCCGCCTTTCCATCCTCGTAAAGGGCTGTGGCGAGATTGAGAGAGGCTTCGATGCTGGCGGGATTTTGCTCCGCGCCTTGTTTCAGGACCAGCTCAGCTTCCGGCATGCGCCCCTGTAGACGATAGAAGTTGGCCAGGTTGAGAAAACCCACAGCGTACGCCGGATCGACGGCGATGGCCTTCCGCAGATGCTTTTCTGCGTTATCCAAGTCGTGTGCGCCGATTTCAACCAGTGCCAGGTTTGTGTAAGCCACAGGGTCGTTCTGCCGCAAGTCGACGATCTTCTTGAACGCTTCGAGAGCTTTTTCCTGTTGGTTGCGTCCCACTAAAAGAGCGCCCAGCACTTGAAACGCGGGAGCGTAATTGGCCTGGCTATTCAGGACAAACGTGGCTTCCTTTTCGGCATTGTCAAAATCGTGAGCGGCAAAGTACAGTTCTGCCAGCTCCATGTGGACACTGGGGTTCTTGGAGTCAAATAAATTATTAGCGCTCACCAATGCTCTGTAAGCTTCGGGCCAGCGTCGCAAGTGGAGATAGCTCAGGGCCAACTCGTAGTATGCGTCCGCGGAGTCGGGGTCGTTTTGGAGAGCGTTGCGAAACTGGATGGAGGCCTTTTCGTACTCTCCTTTATCGTAGTAACGGCGGCCGCTTTCCATAAATCGCTGCCTATTTTCCTGAGGACTACGCCGCACAAGGGTGAAACCCGCCACGGCAATTACAGCCACTAGAAGCAGCGCTATGGAAACCTTCTTCATGGTTGTTTTCCTTGGCGTGACGAGGAAATAACGATTGAGTCTTAGAAGTCCGCTGGAGAGTCAGCGAGACGCGAACGTCCGAATTACACTTTAGAGCAATCAGCGAACGCCGACACTTGGAAAACCCCGCGGGGAGTGAGGGGTAAATCAGATTAACGATAACGAACTAAGTGACTTAGGACTTACAAGCGGCCCATGAACAGGCCTTTTCGAGGACAAGTTCTAACTGCGGAGAAGCTCTCTCAGATCAGTGTCCGGACTCCTCCACGCCTTAGATCATAAGACCGGTAGGAGTTCTGTTAGCTGCGCGACCCTTGAAAGAACTTTCCAGCGCTCCCAAGGAGCAGCAGCACTGACCCGAGTACAAAGATCGCGAACGAGCTCGGCTCGGGCGTGGGGAGCAGTTCACCGCCGTCCATGCGGCCCGTAATTGAGTTTGTCGTGCCCAGCAGGCTCATAACATTTTTATCGGTGGAGGTGTACTGCTTGAAAGTATAGGTGACCGTCAAGTCGACAACCCCAGCGTCGCCAAGCGCGGCTGCCAGCGATCCGCCGGTGATGACCAGGTTGGCCATTCCTTCGTAGTTGAAGGCGCCCGCCGTAGATCCAGGCGCTTCCTGGAACGTCAGCAGATTCAGATCGCCCGTCAATAGGCTGCCACCTGCACCGTAACTGAAAAGAGCGGGACCTGTCTGGGAAATCGTCCATTGGCCCAAGGCTGCATTTGCAAGCGTGGCAACGATACTCCCAAAAGCGGAGGTGATTGAATACCGCGCCGGCCCGGAGCTCAATGCGCCAGTGCCGGAGGCCATCCCGCTCAAGGCGCAAGTGCCTTTCACGCACTGGCCGAGAGTAATGGATTCTTGATTGGTATCCGACGGACCCATTCCTGTGAAGGTGATCTCTTGCGATGCTGAGCCGAGAGTGATCTGAGTCTGGGCCTTTGCAGTCCCGACAGTTAGCAAAAGCGCGGCCAGCAGCAGCGCACCAACCGCCATTTTACTGTGTCTCATGCAAGTGTCTCCTTTTGTGGCCTAACCCAAACAGCTCGAAAGCAGCTCCGGCATGCTGATTGGCTCAAGATAGCCAAACCAGCGAAGCGCTTCGTAGCAATACTCGACTTCCTTTGGAATTAAGGCCCAGTCGCCCAAGAACCCGTCACACTAGACAATGGGGTTAGGATAAACGATGCAATCGAACCCGCAAGATTAAGGAAGTAGTAGGTCGAAACCACCATTTTACTCAATGCAAAAAGGAAACAATTCTCTAACGGAACATAGTAGGTGACTCAACTTCTGACCATTCTCAATCCGTGATCGGCGGAAGTGGAAAATCTCGTAAGGCATTCGCTTGCAATGACTTAGATAGATGCCGGACTCTCTCCCGGTTTGACTTGTCATTATTTGCCTTCGAAATAAAGATTCTGCGCCGCGGTATGAATGAAATAGCCTGGATGCGGCTATTGAGCGCCGCGCCCCAAGAGTAGGATTTTAGTCGTCTTGCAAAGAATCAAAAGGTCGAGGGCGAAGGACAAGTTCTTGATATAGAAGAGATCATACGCAAGCTTTTCAACGTTATCCTCTACGGTCGCACAGTAGCTGCGGCTTACCTGGGCCCACCCGGTGGCACCCGGTTTAACTGCCCAGCGCTGGCTGTAGAATGGGATTTGTTTGACTAAAATGTCCTCCTGCCAGGGGACGAAAGGGCGAGGGCCGACGATGTACATGTCGCCTCGCAAAATATTGTAGAGCTGTGGCAGCTCGTCGATGCGCGTACGGCGCAGCCACCATCCCACGCGCGTGACCCGAGGGTCCCGCTCCTGGGCCGGGGAAAAGCTGCGGTCCTTTTCTGCGCCGACATACATCGTCCTGAATTTGAACAACTTGAAGATCTTAGCGTTATATCCCACCCGATCTTGGCGCAACAAAACTGGTCCAGGCGAATCCAGCCTGACCGCGATGGCTACCAGGGCCATGAGGGGGGCGGTCAGAATCAAGCCCACGACGGACATCAGCATTGATGCTGCCCTTTTGTAGATGAGCGTCGCGCGCGATACACAGAACCCCGGCGAGAACAACAACCAGCTTGCCTTAAGCCATTGCACGGGTACTTTGCCCATGGCACTTTCATACAGATCCGCTCCATCCACAACCCGAACGCCTTTCTTCTTACATGTTAATAATTGCTCGACAGGAAGCAGGCCCCGGCGTTCAGACATTGCGATGATTATCTGCTCGACGGACTCGCGTGTAACCAGTTCCGGGAGTTGGTCCGGTACCCCCAGATACCGCAAGCCGTTGCGAGAAGAGAGTTCTGTGGGGGCCACGTAACCCACCAAGTTGATTCCTACGTCGCGCCGCCTTTGTAACTCGTGGGCCAAGTCCGCTGCCCATCGGCCACCCCCCAGGACGATAGCCCGCTCCGTGAGGTGTCGACTTCGCACCGCGCCTAGAAAGATGTGGTGCCACAGGAACAGGAGTGGGGCTGCCAAGCTCACTCCTACCAAGAGGATTCTGAGCGCCGGTATCAGTTGGGGCCGGGCGTAGTTCAAGACCGCCAAGATCAGAATCCACAGTCCCAGGGACTGGATCAGCGCGTTCCAGACTTCGCGGTAACTGGCATGGCTCTCAACTTCGAACAAGCCCACGTAGTACGTTGCCACGAGAAAGAGCGCGGTAGCTGCGGCGATCCTCAGCGAACCGGAGTAGTAAGTGAAGAAAAGGCCGGCGTCGCTGCCAAATGTTAGAAAGGCCGCCAGGGCGAGCGCCGCAGACACCAGGAAGGCGTCCGATGCTCCCAGCATCAAACTGTACCCGGGAAAGAACGCATTCAACACTCTGCGCAAATTTCGCATCTCCAACTTGCCGGCCCGTCGGGCGTTTCGCCCTTCTGCGAGGGTCGCGCAGCCAACTCTTTCTAGGGTGCCAATTCGTTAAAGGCGTAGCCAAGGACAGGCACTCCATCCAGAGTTTCCAAGCTCCGCCGTAAGAGACTCTTGCTTGTGTGACCCTTGCGGATCACGACCAAGAGACCATCACAGACCTGCGTAAGGGCCCCAGCATTTCCCCATGCATTAAGGGGCGGAGAGTCTACGACGATCCAGTCAAACCAATTCGCTTCCTGACGGAACAGGGAGGGTAATTTTGGAGAACGAAGGAGCTGGATTCGTTGCTCTTGGGTGCGTGGCGCAGTTCCGGCGGGCAGGAACCATAGCCCACCGGGACTTAGATAGTGAACGACGCTCTCGATTGAATGGCTACCTTGCAAGTACTCCCACAGCCCTTCCCGTGCCTGGATCCCCAATCGCGAATCCATGCTCGGATGTTCCAGGTTCCCATCAAGCAAGAGCACCCTTTGGGCTGGATTCTGGGCAAGCGCCAGTGCAAGGTTGGCACAAATAAGGCTGGAGCCACTGCCCGCATTGCATCCCGCCACCAGAACTCGCTTAACCTGGTGTTGGATCTTAAGCCTGCTCAGGCGGGCGGCCAGCAAACGAAATTCAGCCGCAGCAGGGTGTTTGAAGTCCAGGGTGACGAGACGGGCCTCGGGTTTCGGCGTCAGGAGGGAACTTACAACGCGTTCGAGACCAGCAATTCCGCCTGCACGTGGGGAACTGGCCACAATTAGTTGAGCTTCCACTAACGACACATCCTCAACGTTTTGCGCCAGAGAGTGCCCACCGAGCTGCTCTAGGTTGTCCATACGCAATGCTCCTTAATTGGCGAAAGCTTTGAATTTGACTAACGCTGTCGAAGCGCTTCCGTGCAGGTCTGAATCATGCTCGTACAGGTAGATAGCCTGCCAACGGCCTCAGCCACGGAGAAAAGAAAAGGCAGTGATTGCGGCCACGACAATAATCACTGCCGTCCCACCTGCCCATTGCAAGGCGAGTTTCCGGCGCCTCAACTGCTTCTCCGGCTCCGTATGCAATGGCGGAATTTTGCCTAGGACCGGAACGTTGTCCCGTCCGACCCCTTTCAGGGCATCTTCGTCAAAAATTCGGTCGTCGGTCAATTCCTTGAAAACAACCAATCCAATCCCGACAACCAGACCGACCCCCAAACCAGCCAAACTGAACATGAAACGGTCGGGAAAGCTCGGCTTCCTGGGAGCCTCAGGAGGGGCGAGGATTTCCCATTGTTCGCCCTGCTGATGCTTCTCGAGGTCGGTGGCTAGGTTTGACTGACTTGCCTTTGTAGCCAGGGAATCATAGGTCGCTTTTAGATCGTTGTAGGTCTGAGTCAGCTCCTGCAACTGTTGGTCGCGCAACGGCATTGCGTCCAACAGCTTCACGTAGTTGGCGATTGCACTCTTGGTGTCATTGACTTCTTTTTCGCGGTTTTCAATTTCGGACTCATTGGACTCGAGTTGGCTTTTGATCTGCAGGATGGGCGTAAGTGCTTGGAATTCGGAATAAGTCTTGGGGTGCGGAAGTGAGGACGGTGGATCCGCAGCAGGCTGTTGTTTGGGATTTGCATCCGCGTCAGTTGTGGACTGAGCCTTCAATGCCTTAAGCCGGTTGATCTCTCTCTGCAATGGGCCGATGTCAGGATAACGCTCCGTATAGCGGCCCTCGAGGTCGTCGAGTTGTTTCTGAAGTTTCTCCATTTGCTGGGCTGCGGCCTCTGGCGTCCCGGGGTCGGCTTTGTCACTGGTTAGCCCCTTCTGAAGTTCCGTGTATTGGGCATACAGGGAGTTCAGATAGATTTTCTGCTGCCTCGCACGGTCCAACGCGTCGTTGGCCGACTGTAGGCGACTCTCCAACTGTGAAAGGGCCTGAATGTTGCTCTCTTTATCGTCGGGCGTTTGACCCATGTAACGGGTCTTGAACTCCTGGATGCGAGCTTGCTGGAGGTTTAGTTGATCCAACGCTTGCGTTGCCTGGCTCTGCAAGAAATTCGTCGTGATTTCTGACTGCTTCCGCCGATCCTGCATATTCTCTTCGATCATCAGGGAAAGCAACTCGCTGGTAACCTGCTGCGCCACGACGCGGTCCCGAGCCGAGTAAGACAATCGCAAGGCAATCGAGTCAGGGGTCTTGCCATTCTGGGGCACCAGCGCCCGCCGGGCTGCCTGAGCGGGGTCCTCATTTCCAGCCTGTTCCGGGCTCGCGGCGTCGTCAGCGGGCAGCGGGTCAATCTGGATGTCGTGCCGCATGGCATTGACGACCTGCTCGGGATCTTTGCGTGCCGACAGATTCGGATAGAGGTGAAATTCCTCGATGATCTTTTCCAGATGTGTGTAGTCGAACACACGCTCTGAGATGTTCCGCATCCGCTCGGCCAGATCAGACTTGAAGTTCAGTTCCACATAGTTGTCGGGTACACCGCTATGCGAGACCAAGACGATGGCGCGGGACGTGTACACGGGAGGTATCACGTGCGACACGAAAAACGCCACGACCGAGCCCGCCACTAAACTCAACAACAACCACCAGCGTCGTCGGCAAATAATTGCCCAGTAATTGATCGATGTTGTAGCGAACGGATCTTTTGTCGTGTTTTCAATCATGTGGTTTCACCTATCGGATGCTTAGTTTCTGCTTCAGTCATTTTTCGGCGCAGCCCATGAACGTCCGTTTTGGCACCGCCGTCAAAATTTATCCTCCCTGGCTGCGCATGGGGATTGGCAGCCAGGAGCTAGGCTCCCCGTCAAAGCGGATGCTTGATGTTGTACTTAAGGGAGATCATTGCGAAGTCTACGTCCACCAGCCTGCGGAGCGCGTCGGAGGACTGCTGCTGGTGCCCGTGTGAATAATCGGCTTCAATCGAGAGCTTTTCGGTAAGTCGGTGGTTTATCGCTGCCCGCGCTGATATCGCGTGAATGTCGAAGCTGGTCGTGGAATCGCCGAGGGGTGTAAATAGACCATATTCGCCGCTCAGGTCGACATACCAATGAGAACCCAACTCCCTGCGGACCGTAAGATCCACCTTGGTACTGTGCGCCCCAGCGACCAAACCGGTTCCGCCACTGACTTGGCGCACTCCCGCCAACTGAAAGCTGGTGCGATCCTTGTGCAACGTGTAAATCATGCCTCCGGTGGCGGAAAGTACGTTTTCAGTCACAGGGATGAAGACATTCACCAGGCCGAGATTGACGAGGATCTGATTGTTAACAATGGAGTATTCAGGTCCCGCGAAGACCTGGAGTTGCATGCTGGGGGTGATATCAAGCGTCGTAACGCCCACCAGACTGTGGCTAAGGACGCCGGCGCCGTGATTCTTGAATGAGAAATTAATGTTATCCAGACTGTAGGCAGCTCCCAAGTACGCCCGCTCCGATAGACGCCTGTAGACCTGCACCCGCCCGGCTTCGGATTCAGAATTCACCAGACTTACGTTATCCAGCCCTTGAATCGGGTGGTAAATATAATCACGAAAGAATCCGCTCATTTGTATTGTGGTGTCGGCCGTGGGCTGGTAAGTCATGTCCACGGTGCCTTCTTCCGAAGTTTGCTCGGCGAGCGGAAGTATCGTTCCGCCTCCCTCATCACCGAAGTAAGTGGAGGAAGGCTCGGTGGCAAATGTGTCAAATGGAGGATTGGTGCGGACTCGGTAGTTGTTGTGTATCCGAATCGTAAAATGTTCCCAGGGCTGAGCGGCGATATCGGTTACTATCGCGCCCGTCAGACGGTCCCGCTGGTCAATCTTCTGATACTTCACCAATGCTGGACTGAAGTCCCAAGTGGTGCTCAGCCAGCCCAGCGTTTTGGCGAAGGAAAACCCCGGCTGGATCGCGTAGTCCACATCGCTGACCGGATGAACGCTGCTGAGCAGGACGTTATCCGTGAAACTCGTCGCTAGACTCAGCGAGCCGCCGATATAATCACCCGCGCCCTCCGTTTGGGACGCCAGTCCCATGCTAGGAGTAATTCCCACTGCTCCCGTCGTGGTGGATTGGGCCCGGATGGATGTTGAGGCGACCAGCACCGGCACCAGCACTCCCAGAATCAATTTGCACTTCATGCGCTCTCTCTCATAAAGGACCCGCGAGGCCGCTTCTCGGGCTCGCTGGTTCGGCTGCTAAGGGACGTAAATGGTATCGCGTGGCTCGATTTGGATATTCTGCGACAGGTTCTGACCCTTGATGACCTCTTTGAAATTAAACTTGTACCGGGTTGTAGTCCCATCAGCCTGGACACGCAACACATAGATCTTGGTCACCTTGGCGTAATCCTTAAACCCTCCTGCGGCAGCGATGACGTCCAGAACAGTCATTTGCTTGGTGAGTGGATAAGATCCTGCTTTCGCCACTTTCCCAAAGATGCTTACCGCTCCGCTGCGTACATCGTGCATAAGGATGGTGACTTCTGGGCTGGTGATGTACGCCGCAAGTTTTTCCCGGATTACAGCCTGTAGCTGAACCGGAGTCTGACCGGAAGCCTCTAGTTCGCCCACCAGGGGCAGAGAAATTTTGCCGTCCGGTCGCACTGTGACCGTTCGTGATATATCCGGCTCCTTCCAGACGCTTACGTCGAGAACGTCGGTTGGTCCGATGACATAGTCGGCCGGCGGCGTCTGAAGTGAACCCGCTGCGGCCTTTCCGGAGTTCTTTTCGTTCGGTCTGGCCGCGCTCACTATTTGTTGGGATAATGCCCGTGACGGGAGCAGCGTCATGGCTAAGACTGCAGCGAGGATTGCAGTCGCTGGACGAATGGACAACCTCGCGCGCGAATTGCAATCGACACCGAACGAACTAACTGATTGTGAAGTCATTGCACGCTCACCTACCTTGCCGTTGATTTTTGCCACCGAACGTCCAGTGGATTTCTTGGGGCAAGGATTAAATTTTTGGTTCTCAGTCCAATCGCTTTGAGGCGATGAAGTCAACCGTGCGACACTGCATCCATTTGCGTGCATGGGCCTTATTGCCGCACTAACTCCACGTTGTAACCCTCAATGCGAACTGCCAAAGAACGCTGAAGCAGCTCGATAGAAACCACCAAGCTGTAGTCTTTGTTCTTGGCAGCCAGAATCCCTTCGAGGCCGTCCAGGGCGCCCCCTTTACATCGGACTCGCTCTCCAACCTTCAGGAACGGGTAGGGCTCCACAGGAACTCGGCGTCTTAGGAGGAGCTCAATGTTTGCGATCTCGTGATCGGGTATGGGAAGGGCTTTCCCTCGGATTCCGACAAACTGGTTCACTCCCCAACGGCGGATCACAGCGTGGTGCACCTGAGGGGTGTACTCGGACCGCAGGAACAGGTATCGCGGAAATAGGGGGACTTCCACCGCCTGCCGCCGGTCACTCCATTGATGGATCTGACCCATCAGCGGGAGAAACGTCGAGAAGCCCAGCGACCGCAAGTCCTCATTGACCTTCTTCTCATGCCGAGGTCGTGTCTGGATGGAGTACCATCTCGCCCGATCATCTCTAGTCAAGCATGATACGGGAGGTCCCGCCGCCACATCCTGCACGATGCCTTCAGGCACAGCTCCGCCTTTCTCAGTCCCACGCGCGTGAGCGCACACCCGCATCCAGTCGCTCCTACCGGCCATGAATTTCGAGTGCAATCCGGCGGCTCTTGCTTGTCACGTTTGCACGTGGATTTCCATTTCTAGGCCTTCTTCCCTAGTGCGTATGAGACTAGAAGGCCACCGGCCCGTAGTCCAAGACTCTCCAACTAATGAGCAAACCATTTCCACTATTGAGGTTTGTAGGCCCTTTCGAATGTGTGTTTCTCACTTGAAACTCAAAAGTCAGGGCTTGTCCCGATGCATAGTTACGGCCCTTTTAAGAGCGACTTTCGGCGTAAGCCCTAGTTCCGAAGAGAAACGAATTGCATTTGAGGGGAAACTAATTACCTTAGATTGATGCAGTGCTCACCTCTAAAACTAGACAGGCTAGTTGGTTATGACCAGGGCCTCCATACAGAAGGCGACTTATGCAGGAAACCATTCGCAGGCAGGACCTGGCCATGGAACATTCGAACAGCTGCTCTAAACCTGGCCCTTTGACCAGTAGCTACCCACATTTCCAGTCCTTAGGCTCTCTAGTGGAGAGTCCGGGCCCAATTTGCGGTCTAAGTATCGTCGGCATGCCCGGCCCTCCATCGGAGATTGGGCATGAATGCATCTGGGGGCTCCAGGAGTTGGCAAGCCCTGTATTATCAGCGGCTTGCGACAATTGCGTGGATACTCACTTCAGGGTCTATTGGGTTGGCGGCATGCGGGTTTAGCGGCACTCCCCATCCGGGTGGCGGGAACCCCGGTAACCCTGGGCAAACCACCCTCTCTTCCATAACGATCACCCCAAACCCTTCATCCATCGCGGTCGGCGCGCAACAGCAATTTGCGGCTACAGGCAATTATAGCGATGGAACCACCCAGACCATTACAAATTCAGTGGCGTGGAGTAGCGCGAGCCCAACTGAAGCCACGATTGAAACGTCGGGACAAGCCAACCCTGGACTTGCCACCGGCGATTCGGCTGGAAGCATAGTCATCTCTGCCTCTATGACTGGGGTGACCGGCACTGCAACCTTGAATGTGAGTGGTACTCCGCCGGACGGAACACCGTTGACATCCATCGCCATTACTCCAGGCAGCCTTTCCATCGGGGCGGCATCTTTGCAGCAATTTGCCGCCACCGGAACCTTCAGCGATGGCACGCAAGAAGACATCACCGCCAATGCCATGTGGACTTCCTCCGATTCGACGAAAGCGTCCATTCAGAACTCGGGGCAGGATAACCCGGGGCTCGCCGTCGGAATTGCCGCAGGCACAACGACGATCACTGCCTCCATGAGCGGACAGACTGCGTCCATCCAGCTCTCGGTGATAGGTTTCGCCGATCCCCTACCGGCAGTAGGAGGGATTACGGCGATACCGCCCAGCCAGCCTCTCGGAATGAATCAAGTGTCAGACCCCAGTTTCGAAAATGGCGGAACTACGTGGAATCTTCCTAGCTGCTTTTCGATTGATTCAACAGTGGCTCATACGGGCTCTCATTCGTTACGCTACAACGCTGCATCGGCCTGCGGCGTTCCTGCGGCCGCCAGCACAATTGTGACGCGCGCTGCCGGAGCAGCTCGCTCGTACACGATTCAGGGATGGGTGCAAGCTACCGCGGGAACGGACGCGCAGATAAAGCTCTCCATTCACGATGAAACCGACGGCGGCGACGTGGTCGGCGAAACCTATTTCATCGTTCCGGGCACGAGCTGGCAGTTCCTCCAACAAACGAACATCGATCTTCTGCCGATTCACGACGGAGACACTCTTTCAGTGCAAGTGGTCGCGCAGGGAACGACAGGCACTGTATGGACCGACGATGTCCAGCTCATCGAGCAATTACCGCTGCCCGTTTCGAGTTTTCTGTTGTACCCGAACTACAAAGGAATTCTGTGGGGCAATGGCCCGCAGACGATTCGCATGGAAGTGGAGGTCCCGCAGCCTGCCGGTATGAGCGTTTCCGAATCATTGCAATCGTCCAGCGGCGCCACCATTTCGAATTCCACTGTTCCTGCGCAAGCGACTCGAGAAATCGATTTCGACGCCTCGTCGTTGGCCGCCGATTCTTATTTGATTCAAACTTCCCTCATCAATTCGAGCGGTCAGACCGTGGCCACGTATCCGGCGTATCAGGTTGTGAAGGTATCGCCAACCCTGCAAGCCTCGCTGATCAATTACATCGACACGGACAACTTCTTGGTCCGCAATGGGACGAAGCATTTCGTTTGGGGCGTATACGACCGCTGGAGCTCGCATCGCTGCAACCAATGTGTGTTCACGAATGAAAGCGGCTATTTGCAGATACCTGGATTCAACGGCTTAACGACGGTCGAAAACTATGCCGATACCTTGCTAAACGCTGAAATGAATATCAATCCATTTTCAGGCGTGAATATTATTCCGCCCAATGACCAGCTCACGCCATGGCTCGAAGCAGTCGATAGCGTCGGCGTAGGCCATCTGCAAATCGTGAACAACTGGGTTTGGGGCTCGCCGAGCTATCCGATCTGGACGACGGACATGACCAGCCAGCAGGCATGGCAGGTCGCTGCCCCAATCATGAACGGAAAACCCGGCGGGCTCGGTTTCTATACTTACGATGAACCGCCCGACTTCCTGCTTCCGATAGTTTCCGACCAGTATCCAAGCTTGAGCGGCCCCGGAACCGTGGAATTCGGCACGTTGATCAGCCCACATTCGACCTTCCGCTGGCGCGACATGAGCGATGTACTCAGCTGCGATCCATATCCCGTCGGCAACGTCCCGGCCCTGGACGAAACAGCGGAAGGCGCGACGCTGTCGCCGCCCATGATGCGCACGTCCATTTGGACGAGTGCAACCGTGCAACAGGTTTACGCGAGCCGCCCGGTGTGGATGGTGCTTCAGCTCTACGATCTGAACGGGCAGTTTCCCACCTACGCGCAGATGAAAACGCAGGCCTACAAGGCCATCATCAATGGCGCGAACGGCATTTTGTGGTGGGGATTTGTCAGCGAAAAAGGAATCGAGTACGAATGGTACGTGGTCGGAAATCAGCAGCCCTATTTCGATTTCAAGCGCATCTCCCAGGAAGTGATGGGTCTCGAGCCGTTCTTGATCCTGCCTCCGCAACAGCAGTTGCTGTCGTCGGTATCCGATAGCCGGATCGAATACCTTGTGAAGGAAAACTCGAGCCAAATCGTAATCTTCGCGAGCAATTTTTCAGACCAGCCGATCGGGAACGTCACTTTTACGCTGTCTTCGGTGACCGCTGCGGCTGCCCCCGTGACGGTTTACAGCGAATCGCGCACCGTGCCTCTAAATCCCGGGTCAACCTTCACCGACAATTTTAACGGCTACGACGTGCACGTCTATACGATAAACCTGCAATAGAGCGCGGCCGCTTCGAATGCAATGGGGCCAGTAGCCGCTACTTCCTGTCCCAGAAGCCCACAACGTGCACGAAAACTCCGAGCATCGATGATGTTTTTCCATTAATGGTCATTCAGAAGCGTAAATCGGGTATGAAGTGGTTCTCGGGATTGACCCGTAGCGGACGAAAACGTGGCATTGTCCGTATGATATGGTTCTGGACTCTTAATCAAATTCTGGAAACGCCTGGACTCCCTTCCTGTTGCGAATTTGATTCATAAAATCAGCCCCGAATGTCCTTGCGGATATAGAGCTCATCGTCCCGGACGTTGTGACAAACATTGCAAGACAATTGCAGCGACTTCCTTGGCCGCGCATTGTGAAGAGCAACGAATATCTTGATTCGCGATACAGAGAAATGGCGATTAGTGCGTCATTCCCACGATATCGTATTCCCTTGCGATTACTTTGATTTGAAGATGTGGGTCAGCGAGACCGCTGCTCCACGATGGATCGCACGGGCGGAAGTTTATATTCCGAAACGGGTGAGTGTTCAAATCGAGCGGCAGACTTCCAATTGGAGCGGAATGCTATTTGCAGCGAAGCAGCTCCTACGGCGCTTTGAACCATCCCGTCGTGTAAGGAGAATTCAGAAAGAAAGTCACTAGCATGGTCGCGACTTTTTGCTGCCCCGTGGTGTCCGGATGGGTACCGTCGCTCTGAAAATCCACTTCTCCATTGCAGGGCGCCTTCGACTGGCCATCGCACCAGATCAATCCATCTGAGCGCGGCACGTCTCCATTCGCCCAGATGTAGGCGCTCCACGCGATCCAGGGCGCTGTCCCGTCGTTGTAGTTCAAGTCGCCGGCCGTTGGATCCACTGTGCTGGTTCGAATCTGATTGATTTGCGCTTCAATGAACCATTTTGCGGAGAACCCATATTCATACGCGTATGGTTCGGGATTGATGTCCACCGTCGCGTATCCTGCGTAGATTCGTGTGCTTATGAACGCCAGCTTCAGGTTTGGCCAGCGCGTCTTGGCGGCACGCAGAATTTCACCCATCTGCGATTCAAATCGAAGCGCTTCCGTGCCGGTGACGGTGTTGCTGCATCCGGTGACGCTTGGATCGCAAAGCGATTGGCAGGGCTGTCCACCGTTGCTGCCGCATCCTTGGACGCCAGGTCCTCCATTCGCTTCCTTGAGCCACACCACCTGAACCTGCTGTTCAGTGACGCCCAGCGGCGTGAGTACGTCCGAAAGGACACGGTCGAACTGATTCTCGGTATGCAGGCTGCAGGGCGGAGGGCCGGTGGGCACAACCCAATAACAAGCAGTAATGCCGCCGTGCGCTCCATTCGCCAGCACCAGCGTGGTGTGATTCACGCTCGTACTGGCTGTCGCTTGTCCGATAAATTGGCCGAATTCATCCGCGGCGTTGGACATGCCAATGGATGTGAACACGATCTTCCCGGTGGCGCTGGAATTGCCACTTGCATCGAGCGGCTGAATCGTAGCCGCGATGGATTTCCCCGCCGCATCGTGGTCAGACGGGACCGTATCGCTGCTGTTTTCATATAACCCGCCCGCGAAATTCAGATAATTTTGCGACGCAGTCATATCCATCAAGGGGATCTTGGCAGCGTTGCCTCCCGAACTGGTCACCGTGAGGGAGGTGGTGCCCGTTTTGCCCCCCGACGCAGCAGAAATCGTCACGGTTCCAGCGGCCACGCCCGTCGCCAGTCCCGGCTGGGCTTGTCCGGCGGTTTGCACCGTCGCATCAATGGTGTTCGACGATGACCAGGTTGCCGTGCTCGTAATGTCCTGCGTCGTTTGATCGCTGAAAGTGGCCGTCGCAAAGAACTGCTGAGTCACGCCGGCTGAGATAGATGGATTCACCGGATCGACGCTGATGGATGTGATGGTTGCCGTTGAACTCGTGACCGTAAGGGTCGCAGTGCCGGTCACGCCACTCATGGTTGCAGTGATCGTCACCGTTCCACTGGCGACGGCCGTGGCCAGCCCGGGATTCGCCTGGCCGGTGCTTCGAATGCTCGCGACCGACGGATTCGATGAAGTCCAAACTGCAGTCGTCGTCAAATCCTGGTTTGTGCCATTGCTGTAGAGGCCCATCGCGTCAAATTGCGTTGTTCCGCCAACGGCGATCGCGATGCTGGCGGGCTGCAGGGTTATCGAGCTTAATGTTGCACTACTGCCGGAGACCGTTAGTGCAGCGGTTCCGCTTATGCCGTTCATCGTGGCCGTGATGGTCACTTTTCCGGCGGCTATTCCGGCGGCAAGGCCTGGGCTTGCTTGACCTGTGGTTTGAACAGTCGCGATCGCGCTGTTCGACGAAGTCCAACCCGCCGACGTCGTGATATTTTGCGTCGACCCGTCGCTATACGTGCCTGTCGCCGTAAAGGCTTGCGAGGATCCGGAATTAATCGAGGGGCTTGCCGGAGTGACGGCGATCGTGGTCAGTGTCGTCCCGCCGGGATTTGTTGCAGCTGTAGTCTTTGCGCAACTTGCGACGATCGTTGATCCCAAGCTTAGGAAAATCAAAAGGATAGACGGCAAGAGTTTGCCGCAACTGCTCCAATCACGCGGACGGCTGGCCTTGCTCACGTTTCATCCTCCTCGCGGCTGGGCTGCCTGCAGGAAGGCCGGAATACTTGAATATGAAGGGAGCCAAAAACGCCTAAAACACGACTATTAGCAGAAAGTTGCGACCACCAGCGAAACGCGAGCATTCCGGGGTCCACTCGCTAGGGTCCCGCTTTAGCGCTACGCTTCATTCCCCCGACTTCAAATACGAAATATGCCCGGATTCCAAAGCGCATGCAACTGTCCTGGGGTACAGGATTCGGCCCGGTCGAAACCTGTACCTTATAGCAGTGAATCCCAAAAGCAACAATTTTCGGCCTTTGCCTCTCATAACTCGAATAATCCAAAGGAGTAAGTCGGCCATCCAAGCCCATTCCCATCCTCCGAACGATAATCGGAGCGATCCCTTAAGACTCAGCCGCACCCGGGAGCGGGGAATTTCGCCGTACGCGGAAGATGTCCCTGTGGAAGATTCGCATGATAAAATCGTGCCGATTTGAAACGCGCGAATATCCTCTTAGTTCGTCGGATCGCGCCAACGGGGGAAGCAAGTGAAACGATCGCTCGTCCTTTTTGGTTGCTTCCTTTTGGCCGCTGTCACCGCCGGACAATTGCCCCGCTACGTTCCCCTCAACGATCTCGGCAAGGATATGTATCTGGGTCAGTTTCAAGGTGGACTCTACGAAAACGGCACGAACGTGGTTCCCAAGGACCATGATGCAGCAGGGAAGAAATTCGCCGCGCAAGTGGCGCCGATTGACGGGAAGGTCGTTTTACTCTCCATTGGCATGTCCAACGCGATGGATGAATTTGGCTTCTTCCTGCACACCTATCAACAGAATCCGGCGCTCAGCGGCCACGTCGTGTTTGTGAATGGCGCATTTGGAGGGATCGGTCCGTGTGCCTGGACCGTCCCGCACGGTTCGCCCCACGACCGTTGTGGCGGGAACGCGCCGAATCCTTTTGATTTCGTTCTCAGCCGTTTTGCCCGCGCCGGCGTGAACGAAAGCCAAGTGGAGGTTGTGTGGATCAAGGAGGCGCTTGCCACCTCCGTGCAGTTGTCTGCGCCCCCGACGCTCCCGAATCCCAAAGCGGATGCTTACGCCTACGAAGGATACATTGGCGGCATGTTGCGCGCGATTAAAGTGCGCTACCCGAATGTGAAGCTGGCATTTCTTTCCTCCCGAATCTATGGCGGCCTGAATCAGGAATCGAAGAACCATGAGCCCTATGCCTACGAATATGGCTTCTCCGTGAAATGGGCGATTCAAGCGCAGATTGATCAGGCGGAACGAGGCAAGCCCGCGAATTCCATAACGGGCGACCTGAGCTACTCCGTGGCACCCTGGATCGCCTGGGGTCCTTATCTGTGGGCCAATGGAGGCTCCGCTCGTTCGGATGGCCTGGTGTGGTGCGGCGGACCTCTAACGCCGAATCCGCCCTGTTCCAGCGAACAGGATTTTGCGCCCGATGACTTGCATCCGAACCCTACCGGCCAGCGCAAGGTCGCGGCTCTGCTGTGGAATTTCTTCAGCACCTCCACGTACACGCGACAATGGTTTTTGCGTCCCTAGCGCCGCTGGCTCCAGTGCGTGAGTCACTTCAAAAGTTCCCATCGAGATGTTCGCCCTAAACTCCTCATTTTCCGAAACTTCCAAGGCGGGAATGGGAAAGTGGATATAGAATACGACCTCCTTATGCCCACGTGATCGAGGTGCCGGCCAATTTGCCCTCAGCTCACCGGACGGTTTCGGTCATCGGCAGCTTGGAAGAAATACAGTATTGGAGGAGAGGGAACATATGAGGGGATCAATTTTTCCACGGACGCGTTGGACCTTCTTCATAGCGGCGACGGTGTTGTTTCTTCCGCCAGCCGCCCGCGCCCAAGGGACGTCGGCAGACTACGAGCGCGCCAACGGACTGAAAGATAAATACGAAGGAGCGTCTATCGACATCGCCGGTCAAGCAACCTGGATCGGCAACACACATAAGTTCTGGTACCAAAAGCTTAATCGGGGAGCGACCGAATTCATCATCGTTGACGCCGATACACTCCAGAAGAGCCCGGCATTTGATCAAGAGAAGATCGCTGCGTCGCTGTCAGCCGCCCTTGGAAACACCTACAATGCGAGTCATCTCTCCTTTGCCTTTATTCGCTTCGATCCCGGCGGGGAGTCGTTTCTTGCATCCGTAGATGGCACCCCGGTGCGCTGCACCATCGCGGATTCAGTTTGCAAGAAGAATGAAGACTTAATGCGAGGAGGGGGCGAAATCGAAGGCCGCCGCCGCGCCGAAGAAGGGCCGCGCGTCTCCCCGGATGGCAAATGGGAAGCTGTTATCAACAATTTCAATGTCGCGATTCGCGTCACCGGATCGCATCACCTCATTCCCCTCAGCATGGACGGGTCGGAGGACAATTACTACGAACTTTCCTCCATCGTCTGGTCTCCCGACTCGAAGAAAATCGCCGCCTATCGTGTAAAACCCGGCTATCACCGCGAAGTCCACTACGTTGAATCGTCGCCTGAGGACCAGCTCCAGCCCAAGACCTTTTCCATCCCTTATACCAAGCCCGGTGACGTGCTTGACCTCGACCAGCCGGTCCTTTTCGACGTGGCCGGAAAGAAGCAATTCAACATCGACAACTCGCTTTTCCAGAATCCGTACGCGCTGTCGGCTCTAAATTGGAGGAAGGACAGCCGCGCCTTCACCTTCGAGTACAACCAGCGTGGACATCAAGCGTGCCGCGTCATCGAGGTGGACGCCGCTACCGCCAAGCCGCGCGCCGTCATTTCCGAAGAGCCAAAAACCTTCTTCAACTACCGGGAAGCAAACGGCACACAATTCGACTCGGGCAAGAAATATCGCTACGACATTGACGACGGCAGGGAAGTCATCTGGATGTCCGAGCGCGACGGCTGGAATCACCTGTACCTCTACAACGGTGTCACCGGTGCGGTAATCAACCAGATCACCAAGGGCGATTGGGTGGTTCGAGGCGTCCAGCGCGTGGACGAATCCAAGCGCCAGATCTATTTCAGCGCCGGAGGGATGTATCCGGGCCAGGATCCGTATTTCGCATACTACTATCGGATCAACTTCGACGGCACGGACCTAACGCGTCTCACGCCCGAAGAGGCGAATCACACGGGTTCTTATTCGCATGACGGACAATTCTTCGTCGACACGTACTCGCGCCTCGACCTGCCGCCGGTACTGGAGTTGCGCCGGACCTCTGACAATTCCGTTCTCGCAACCCTTGAGCGTGGCGACATGACCGAGCTTGTCAAGGTCGGCTGGAAACCGCCGGAGGTTTTTACGGCTAAGGGACGAGACAGCAAGACCGATATTTGGGGTATTCTGATCCGTCCGACGAACTTCGATCCCTCGAAGAAATATCCCGTCATCGAAAACATCTATGCCGGACCGCAAGGCTCTTTCGTTCCCAAGTCCTTTCTCGTTTATTCCTCGATGATGTCTCAAGCGGAAATCGGCTTCATCGTCACGCAAATTGACGGCATGGGGACGTCGAATCGTTCCAAGGCCTTTCAGGACACCGCTTGGAAGGATCTCGCCAACGCCGGTTTCCCTGACCGCATTGTTTGGCACAAGGCTGTGGCCGCCAAGTATCCGTGGTACGACGTTTCTCGCGTCGGAATCTACGGCGGCTCCGCCGGCGGGCAGAATTCCCTCGGTGGCCTCCTCTTTCATCCGGAGTTTTACAAAGCCGCCGTTTCCTACGCGGGTTGTCACGACAACCGCATGGACAAGCTCTGGTGGAACGAACAGTGGATGGGTTGGCCGATCGGCCCGCAGTATTCCGCTTCCTCCAACGTCGACAATGCTTATCGCCTTCAGGGTGATCTATTGCTCATCGTCGGGGAGCTCGACACGAACGTCGATCCCTCCTCAACCATGCAGGTCGTGCATCAGCTATTGAAACACAATAAGGATTTCGACCTGCTTGTTGTTCCGGGAGCCAACCACCCGGCCGCGCGTGGCGATCAATATGCGGACTACGGCGACCACAAGAGATACGACTTCTTCGTCGAGCATCTTCTTGGAATCGTGCCGCCGCACTGGAATCAAGCGGCCACGCCTGGGCCGGCCGAGTCGGCTTCCAATTAGCAATGGCATGTCCAAGGGCCGGGGAGTCCCTAACTGCTTGCCGGACTTCCCAGTTTTGGGTGGTGCAAGTGGAAGCCAGTGGCCTCTTGATACGCGCGGGCAAATGCCAACATTTTCCCCTCGCCGTAAAGTTGCCCGAGAAACGTCAGGCTCACGGGGGTCCCAGGTCCGCCGTAATCGCCCTCGACTTCGCCTTTGTCGTTCTTGTTCGCGGGGGGTGCGTCGTCCCCGCGGAAGCCATTGGGGAGAATGACTGCCGGTTGCCCCGTCAAGTTCGTCACCACCAACTGCTGACTGTTCGTGGGCGCCACAATTACGTCGAAGCCTTCGAACGCCTTTGCCACTGCCTCCATCGCCAGCAACCGCGCGCGGTTCGCCTGGATGTATTCGACTGCGGGAATGAACCGCGCGGTTCGGAACGTATTGGGCCAATCCCCCGGACCCTGGCCGGTCAATAGCTTGTCACGCCCGGAGCGTGTCAGATCGTCGAATGCGGCGGCTGCCTCTGCATCCAGCAGTGGGGTGATCGCGTCGTATGGGAATTTCGGCAGCTCGACGGGAATTAGTTTCGCTCCCATTTTGTCCAGCGCGGCAATCGCGGCTTCATTGAATTTCCGGTCGTAGGCGACGTGCGCCCGAAATTGTTCTTGCCGCTGTTTCTGTTCCTCTAACTTCTTCTTTTCTTCCGGCGTCAGCTCCGATTCTGGTTTAGCGGGAGCTGTCGGCGGTTCCTTTCGCGGTTCGAAATCCGCCTTCAGGTACCCGATTCGCAGTTTCCGCCAATCGAGTTCTGCATCCCAATTGAACGCAGCGGGCTGGACGCTGCGGTCTGCGCCATCCGGCCCATAAATCGCGTGCAAAACTATCGCGCAATCTTCCACAGTACGGCATATAGGCCCCAGTTTGTCCATGCTCCAGGAGAGCGCCATTGCACCCGTCCGCGGCACCAGTCCAAATGTTGGGCGCAGTCCCGTACACCCGCAACGGGTGCTGGGCGACGATATTGATCCCAGCGTCTCTGATCCAATCGAGAATGCCGCGCAACCCGCCGCCGTCGCCGACGATGACCCGGCCGAAGAACCGCTCGAGCCCTGCGCCGGATTCCACGGATTACGCGTCTTCCCGCCAAACCATTTATCGTCCATCGCCAGCGCGCCCAGGCTGAACTTGGCCAGCAATACCGCCCCCGCCGCGTCCAACCGTTTTACCACCGTCGCATCCTCGTTGAATTCCTGGCTCTCGAATCCCCCTGCGCCCCATGTGGTGCGATACCCGGCAACTGCCAGCAGATCCTTCGCTCCCCATGGCAACCCGTGCAGTGGCCCCCGGTATTTTCCTGCTGCGATCTCGCGATCCGCCTCCTTCGCTTTCGCTTGGGCGCGGTCTTCGGTCAATGTGATCACGAAATGGAGCAGGGGATCGTAGCGTTTCAAGCGTTCGAGGTACATTTCGGTCAGCGCGGTGGGTGAAACCTTCTTGGATCGAATCAGCTCTCCCAAATCGCGAGCACTCCAGAAACACACTTCCTCCAAGTTCTTAGGAACGCCTCGCCCCGCAACCGCCGGCGCGGCGGAAATCCGCATCGGTCGTTTCGTCGTCTCGAATTCTGTCGAGGCCAGGACGGGGTCGAAAACCAGCGCCGGGGCAACGCTATTGGGGATATGCAACTTGTAGATTTCCTCGTACCCCTTGGCATGTTCGTTCAGGCTATCCAACATCATCTGGCGGTCTTCTTCCGGAATCACCACGTCGGCGATTGCGGCGGCTTTATCAATCATGTCGAGCGTGATCTTGTCCTTATCTTCGGCCAGAGCCCACAGCACTCCCGGCAGTAGTGTAGAGCCCACCCCCAGACTCGAACACGTGGCGAGAAATCGGCGGCGATCCAGCATGGTTTGAATATTCCTCCCAAAGTCCCCGGCGGGCGTGAAGTGTAATACACTCCGCTACCACCAGAATGCCTGATTTCAATAAACCAGCGCTCAAACTGGCGTGGAAGCGCCTGCCGATGTGGGTGTGCCGGTTGCAACCTGTGTTAGAGTTTCGCTCCGGGAGGTGCGAATTTGTCTAATGTGAGGAAGTTCGTATTTCTTGGAATTGTAGCCATTCTATTTTGCTTTGGAATCCCCCTTCGGGGCCAAGATTCCGTGTTGCCGCAGGCTCTGACGCCCCAGGAAGGCGATTACATCGCCCACGACTTTCACTTCAAATCGGGCGAAACGCTCGCCGAGCTGCGCTTGCACTATCTGACGTTTGGCAAACCAGTCCGCGACGCGGGCGGACGCACGACGAACGCCGTCTTGGTCCTCCACGGGACGGGAGGCACCGGCAGGCAGTTCTTGGCGCCGCAGTTTGCCGGCGTGCTGTTTGGGCCGGGCCAGCTCCTGGATGCGAACCGCTACTTCATCATTCTCCCCGACAGTGTCGGCCACGGAAAATCCAGCAAGCCCAGCGACGGGATGCGCATGCGCTTCCCGCAGTACGATTACGACGATATGGTCGCGGCGCAGCACGAGCTGTTGGAGAAGGGCCTCGGCGTCAACCATCTGCGGCTCGTGATGGGCACCTCGATGGGCTGCATGCACTCCTGGGTATGGGGCGAGACGTACCCAGAATTCATGGACGCCCTGATGCCGCTGGCGTGCCAACCGGTGCAGATTGCCGGGCGCAACCGCCTGTGGCGCAAGATGCTAATGGACTCCATCCGCGACGATCCGGATTGGAAGAACGGCGACTACACCACCGAACCGCTCGCCGGAATGCGAGCGTCTCGCTATCTAATTCTAATCGCGGGAAGCGCACCGCTTTCGATGCAGAAGACTTTCCCTACGCGCGATGCCGCCGATGAGTTCCTGGACAAGTATATGAGCAGAAGTCTCACAGGGCTCGACGCGAACGACATTCTCTACCAGTTCAATTCTTCGCGAAACTACGACCCGTCGCCGGGCCTAGGCAAAATCATCGCTCCGGTGATGTTTGTCAATTCAGCCGACGACTTCATCAATCCGCCTGAGCTGGGTATTGCCGAGCGTGAAATCAAGAAGGTGCAACGCGGTAAGTTTGTCCTCATACCTGCGTCGGACGAGACGCATGGGCATGGGACGCATACATGGCCGGTCTTCTGGCAGCAGTA
Source organism: uncultured Acidobacteriota bacterium (assembly GCA_963788255.1). GTDB lineage: Bacteria > Acidobacteriota > Terriglobia > Acidiferrales > UBA7541 > Palsa-295. The sequence goes on along the minus strand of CAWBGC010000015.1, from coordinate 202,487 downwards.
TTTGAAGGAGTTGCTGGAGGAACCGCAAAAATGAAACAGGGCCGCTGACCGCCCGCGGCCCTGTTCCGATTGGCTGATGGGTTCGTGGTGCGGCGGGATTAAACCCCGGCACCCACGGTTTCACAAGCCGGCTGCTCCGATGCGGCGTGGGCGGGCAGGACTTCATATTCGATTCCGCAAGCGCGCAGCACGCCCGTCTCCTCCATCGTGCCGATGGAGCTGGGCGCATCATCGCCCTTCAGGCGCACCACCATGAAGCCCTCTGTCGCGTAGGTCACCATGCGCGCGCAGATTTCCTGTTGGGTCATGCTCGCCAAGCTGCCAGCCACTCCCACGTTGTGCTGGCCTGCCGAGGGCCTGATCAGCGCAAGGACGGCCGGCGAGGCGGACGCGTCATGGAGCACAACATCGGCCGTGCAGAGGATATGCTGCGTTTTCGGATCCAGCCGGTCCGGCTCCGCGTTGGCCGCATCCACAAAATACACTTTGACGTTATTCATAGGAGTAGCCCTTCTCGATCACCGGCATTTCATCTCCGGCAATGGTCTCATCCAGCCCGGTCCTGCGGAGGTTACACAGTGCCAACGGCTCAGCAACCGCCCCTTCCAGTCGTTCCTAGCCTATGCCCTGCCTGCCCAGGCCCTACCTACGCTGTCTACTGTCCCGCTGTGCCCTTGTGATAGCGAGGATGGGCAGCACAGTTGCGTGTGACCCACGTCACGGGAATCCACCCCCACAGGGAGTAATACTGCATCCGTATTCAGGCAGGCTCGCCCGTCACATCGGCGGCAGTTGTCATGCCTTTACGTTACACAGAAACACCAAGGAGGAACCACTCATGGGCACCCTTACGCTTACTCCTCCGTCTACTCAAACACCGGCGGAGTACATCAAGAACGTAATTTCTCTCGTTCGGGCCAAGAACCCGTCCGAAGCTGAATTCCATCAGGCCGTGGAGGAAGTTCTCGAAACACTCACTCCCGCTCTCGCAAAACATCCCGAATATCAAAACGCGCTCATCCTCGAGCGGCTCGTCGAACCCGAACGCGTCATCATATTCCGCGTTCCTTGGTCTGACGACGCGGGGCGCATTCAAGTCAATCGCGGTTTCCGTATCGAAATGAACAGCGCTATCGGCCCTTATAAGGGCGGTCTCCGCTTCCATCCCAGCGTCAACCTGGGCATCCTGAAATTCCTGGCCTTCGAGCAGGTACTCAAGAATGCCCTCACCACCCTTCCCATGGGTGGCGGAAAGGGCGGCTCTGATTTTGATCCCAAGGGGAAGAGCGACAATGAAGTGATGCGCTTCTGCCAGAGCTTCATGAGCGAACTCTACCGCCACATCGGCGCACACACGGACGTTCCGGCGGGCGACATCGGCGTCGGCGGCCGCGAAATCGGTTTCCTCTTTGGCCAATACAAGCGCCTCGCCAATCTTTTCACTGGCGTGTTGACTGGCAAGGGTCTGAATTGGGGCGGCTCACTGATCCGGCCGGAAGCCACGGGGTACGGCTGCGTCTATTTCGCTCTCGAAATGCTCAAGACGCGCAAGAAGACGTTTGAGGGCAAACTCTGCACCGTCTCCGGGAGCGGCAACGTTTCCCAGTACACCGTCGAGAAACTCCTCGACTTCGGCGCCAAAGTTATCGCCATGTCCGATTCCGGTGGTGTGATTCATGACCCCTCCGGCATCACCCGCGAGAAACTCTCGTGGCTCATGGACCTCAAGAACGTTCGCCGCGGCCGCATCAAGGAATATGCCGAAACTTTCAAGACCGCCAAATTCATTCCGTTCGATCCGAATCTGGACTACAACCCGCTTTGGGCCATCAAGACCGATTGCGCCTTCCCCAGCGCTACTCAAAATGAAATCAACGCTAAGGATGCCGCAAACCTGCTCTTGAACGGCTGCCAACTCGTTGCCGAGGGCGCCAACATGCCCAGCACTCTCGACGCCACCAAAATGTTCCTGCAGGCCAACATCCTCTACGGCCCCGCCAAGGCAGCCAACGCCGGCGGAGTCGCCACCAGTGGACTCGAAATGGTTCAGAATTCCATTCGTCTCAACTGGTCCCGCGAGGAAGTGGACAATCGCCTGCACCAGATCATGATCGCCATTCACAAGAATGCCTTTGAGACCGCCGAGAAGTACGGCGTTCCGGGCAATCTGGTCACTGGCGCCAACATCGCTGGCTTTGTCAAGGTTGCGGACGCGATGCTCGACCAAGGGCTCGTGTAGCGCATCTCCTCCTGGAGAGGGGTGGGCCAAAGCTCACCCCTCTTTTTCAGGTTTAAGCGGTTCATTTGTCGAGGCTTTTCGGGGTCACTCCGCTCACGTACGACCTTTCGGCGCCTGCTTCGCCCGCTCAATTCAATCCTTCGCTAATCGTATATCCGGAAAACCGAAGCGAGCGATGAATCCGAACCTCGAGGTAGGCGTAGGCCAGCCATAGAGAGATGTCTGTTGCACCAATCGAGATTGGAATGCGCGATCAGGACCACCCAGTGTGTCCCTTACGATTTCAGTTCGGGCACTGCTGGGCGCAGCGGGCACTCCTGGGAGTTGATCGTTATTGTTGCGGAAGATAGGCCTACAGAGCTGGCAGACAGTCGGAGCTCCCCAGCTTTCTTGCTTGACTGTACGATCACCAAAGCGAGCCCATTGAAGGCTTTGCGTTTCGAAGCTTTGTCCGGCTCATGGCTGCTCGGATCGCCGTTTCCGACGCCTATGATTTGGCCCACGCCGTCGAGCGAGAAACTCACTTCGTTGTCCGCGGTGGGGATGACGCGCCCCTGCGCGTCCATGACGGCGACCGTCACCAACGAGACATCCTCACCGTCGGCGTCAATTTTCGAACGGTCCGGGATCAATTTAATCGCCGCAGCGGCGCCGGTGGTTTCCACTTTATCTTCCGCTACTGCTTTCCCGTCACGGAAGCCTTTGGCGGAGAGCGTGCCGGGTTCGAACTTCACTTTCCACTCAAGGTGCGAAAGTCGCGGCACCGGCTTTTTCCCCAGGCTTTTGCCATTCAGAGACAATTCCACTTCGTCGCAGTTGCTGTGGACCCACACGCTGATTTCCTGGCCTTCTTTTCCAGCCCAATTCCAATGAGGAAACACGTGCAGGACAGGCTTCTCGGTCCACCAAGCCTTGTAATAATAGAAAGTATCTTTGGGAAAGCCGCAGCTGTCGATGAATCCGAATTGCGAGTTCACCGTGGGCCAATCATACGGCGATGGCTCGCCGCGGTAGTCGAAGCCTGTCCAAGCGAAGGCTCCCGCAACAAACGGGCGAGCCATGTAATAGTTCCACCATTCCTCGGCGGTGGTTCCGTAGTCCGGTTTATTTACGTCGTATGCCGAGAGCCAGCCTTTGGTTTTGTCGTTCTCGTAGACGCCCCGGGTACTGTAAGCACTCGCTTCTTCGCTTCCGATCGCGGGTTTGTCCGGAAATTTCGCACGGAATTCGTCCACTCCTCCATTGTGGAGGTAATTGAATCCCTGAACGTCCACCACATTCGAGACGCCCTTGCCCCACCCGCCGTTCATTGCTGCGGTAACGGGTCGCGTGGGATCGAGCGACTTCACTAAGCGCTTCATAGTAGAAGTGATGCGCTGGCCGCGGTCGGTGCCCTGGATTGGCTCCTCGTTCCCCAGCGACCACAAAATGACGCTCGGATGGTTGCGGTCGCGGCGAATCATGCGCTCCAGCTGGCTGAGTCCCTCGGAATCGGAAGACATCATACGGGTCTCGTCCATCACCAGCATTCCCAGGCGGTCACAGGCATCCAGAAGTTCCGGCGTGGGAGGGTTGTGGGACGTGCGATAGCCGTTGGAGCCACACTCTCTTAGCTTTTCGATGCGGTAATACTGAATGCGGTCGGGAAGGGCCGAACCCACACCCGCGTGGTCCTGGTGATTGCAGGTGCCCTTGATTTTCACAAGCTTGTCGTTCAATAAAAATCCCTTGTCCTTATCGAACCGGATGGTTCGAATCCCAAACGGAGTCTCATACTGGTCCAGCGGCTCGCCGTTTTGGGAATCGATGGAGGTCACCAGGCGATACATGTTCGGCTCGTCCACAGACCAGAGTGCTGGGTTCTCCAGGACGATGGGGTGCTTGAACACGCGCCGGCCCCAGCGACGGAACGGCTGAGGGAGCGGAATGGATCGTCCCCACTTGTTTCCCATTGCCGTCAAAAATCGTGGATGTCACGCGCGAGACTTTCACCGCGTCGCTCTCATTCTCAAGCTCGGTCGAGATGTTCACAGTGGCAGCGCCCGGCCGGACTTCGCTGGTGACGTACGTGCCCCATTGGGCGACGTGAACGGCGTTGGTCTTCACCAGCCACACATGGCGGTAAATCCCGGCGCCTTCGTAGAACCAGCCTTCATACTCCGTGGCGTCCACACGCACGACGACGATATTTTTGCCTCCGTAATTGACGAAGTCCGTGATGTCGTACCGGAAGGGAGCGTACCCGCTCAGGTTGCGCCCGAGATAGAACCCGTTGACGGCAACCATGCAATCCCGAAAGACTCCGTCGAATTCAATCGAAAGCCTCCGCCCGAGGTCGCTCGCTGGAATCTCAAAGACGCGGCGATACCATCCGATGCTCGTTTTCGGGTACGCGCGCCCGAGCGGCCTGGATCCATGGTCGATCAGGCTTGACACGTTCTCTTGAATCGGTAGCTCGACGGCAAAATCGTGCGGAAGGTCAATCGCTCGCCATTGACTGTCGTCGAATTTCAGCCGCGACGCTTCAAACAAGTAGCCCGACTTCGCAAATTCGCTTTGATCGCCATATCCAAAATCCGCTGAGGGATCGTCGGCATCGCCGAAGTGAAATCGCCACCCAAAATCGAAAAGCAGGCGGTCGCGTGGCGACACAGCCGAGCGAGCGTCCTTCTCTTGTGCGAGTTCATTCGCGGTGGTGGGTTGGCCCGCGGACTGCAACCCCAGTGCGCCGATGGCTGCCGGGGCAGCGACCCCCATTTTCAGGATATCTCGTCTGGTCCAGTTCTTCATTCGTTGGCCTCTAGGATGGAATAGCAGCAGGATTCGGTCACCCTTGACCGGTGGGATTGATATCTGCGGTTATACGGCCGGAGAAAACCCGCCTTCAAATTCTCCGGCAGCTTCGGGTTCGTCATCATTCGCCCTCGCCCGCAATTGACTGAATCGCGCTCCTGCGGTGCAGGTTCAGGGGCGCCTTCAAGCTGTCACGAAGCGAGAGCGAATGCAAGATTGTATCTCGTCGCGGATTGTCTGGATGATCTTCGTGTGAGGTAAGGTCAGTTTTGAGCCCACTGAGCGGCACGAAGCTGTCTCGGATTCAAATACAACGTCCGGTGTCAGGGCTTAGTCAGCTGCGGACCGATCGCTGTACCTTTGTCAGCAAGCGGGTCCTCTCCCGGAGAGAAACAGAGGGATTGAACCGTTTCGGCCAAACCGGAAAATCTGAGTGGCGCACGCTGACTTGTCAACCGGGGTTCGGTGGGATAGAGTAGCCGCCTTCCTTGCGGGGGCACACCGAGCATGCCTGGCACAGGCCGGGAAAAGTTGAAGATTCTGATTCGGCGCACCGCGATTCGGAACCGCGTCCGCGAAGTGGCGCGCCAAATCACCAGGGATTTCCAGGGTCAGCGCATCCACCTGATTGGCGTATTGAAGGGCGCGTGCATTTTTCTCTCCGATTTGGTCCGCGAAATCAATTTGGAGACTTCCATTGATTTCATCGCCGTCTCCAGCTACGGCAAGGGGAAGGAGACGTCCGGGCAGGTGCGCGTGCTGAAGGATCTCGACAGCAGTATCCAGGGGCTCAACGTGATCCTCGTCGAAGACATCCTGGACACAGGACTTACGCTGAGTTACCTCTTGAGGATTCTCCATCAGCGCAAACCGAAGGCATTGCGCGTGGCGGCGTTGCTCGACAAACCTTCGCGGCGCGTGAAGGACGTGAAGGGCGATTACGTCGGCTTTACCATTCCGAACGAGTTCGTTGTCGGCTACGGTCTGGATTACTCCGAGCGGTTTCGCAACTTGAAAGATGTGTGCATCCTCAGCCTTCCTCCGGAATAATCGTGGCGAAAAACGTCCTAACGGTGCGCGATTTGGAGGCAGTGGCGAATGGTGGTGAAATTGTCGTCCCGCATGGGACTATCATCACGCCGCTGGCCCGCGACGAAGCCGAAACCCGCGGAATCACGATTCGAGTTGACGACGGGGACATATCCAGCGGGAATCGAGCTGATAGTAAAGCCTCCTCGAAACCCGCCGCCCGCACAGTAGCCCTTGGCGCAGATCATGGCGGATATGAACTGAAGGAACAGTTGAAGGCCTACCTGCAGCAATGGGGCTACGTGGTGCTCGATTTGGGCACTTCCAGCTCGGAAGCCGTGGACTATCCCGATTTTGCCGAAGCGGTTGCCAATGCCATTGCGCGCGGCGATGCCTGGCGCGGCGTGGTGATCGATAGCGTCGGAATCGGTTCTTCCATTGCAGCCAACAAGGTCCCAGGGGCGCGCGCAGCCGTATGCTATGATAGGGCCACCGCGCGAAGCAGCCGAGAGCACAACGATGCAAACATTCTCTCGCTCGGGGCTCGCTTGATTCCGGCCAATGACGCCCGCGAGATTCTGGCCGTATGGCTGGAGACCGGCTTCGCGGGCGGGCGGCACCTACGGCGCGTGGAAAAAATCAACGCCATCGAGGCGCGCCACCGCAAGACCTGAAGCTACCTGACTATCCTAGCGGCGTAGCGGGCGGCGTCGCACCGGGACGAAAGAAAGCGGCAAAGGGGAGCGTCGCGGGTGGATCCGCAGGAACTGGAACAAATCATCCAGGCGATTACCGAGGAAATCCTCGGCTATCTCGGAACAGGGCAACCCGGGGAGCTCTGCGGTCTGGAGATTGACTCGCTGGTTTGTCCCGGCTGCGACCAGCTCTGCGCCGAGCGGTGCGCCCGCAAGACGCGCAAGGTGGTCGAAGCCGGAGCCGCGCGAATCTCCGCAGGCGCTTCCATCGGTCCGCTCGAATCCGATATAGCCCGCTTGATTGACCATACCTTGCTGAAGCCGGAAGCCTCGCGCGCGGACATTCAGAAACTCTGCCAGGAGGCCTTGAAATACGGCTTCGCCTCGGTCTGCGTGAATCCCTGGAATGTTTCGCAATCTGCGGAAATTCTCCGAGGAAGTCCGGTGCGCGTCTGCACGGTCGTCGGATTTCCGCTGGGCGCCACCCTGCCGAGGGTGAAGCTGTTCGAGACGGAAGAAGCCATCAACCAGGGCGCCCAGGAAATCGACATGGTGATCAACGTCGGCGCGTTGAAGTCAAGGCTGGACGACGCGGTGGAAGCCGATATTCGCGGGGTCGTCGAGGCCAGCCATCGCGGGGGAGCGATCTGCAAGGTCATCCTGGAGACCGCACTGCTCACCACCGAGGAAAAAGTGCGCGGCTCGCTGGCCGCCAAGAATGCGGGCGCCGATTTCGTAAAGACCTCTACTGGATTTGGACCCGGAGGCGCAACTGCAGAAGACGTTCGCCTGATGCGCGCCGTGGTAGGCGGCGAAATCGGGATCAAGGCCGCCGGCGGCGTGCGCAGCCTCGAGGATTTGCAGAAGATGGTCGAGGCCGGCGCCACGCGCATCGGCGCCAGCGCCAGCGTCAAAATCCTCGAACAAGCCAAGGCCGGCAGCGCCACAGCCCCGGCGGAAGCAGCCGTCCCTGCCGGAAACTATTGACACAATTCGCTTAAGCCAGAGTCCTTTTCGCACTCAATTCATCTGATTCCCAGTCGCTCATTCCGCGCCTGCTATAATGGGTTGAATGATTTCTTGCGCGACGACAACGCCTTTGCATTCCGCACGTTTCGAATTCCGCTTCCTGGAAAATCTTTGGGAGCTGTTTCTGGCATGAAATGAGCTCGATTGAACTCAATTCGAAGTTGGAGATGCCTGCCGAGACGCTGGCCGTCTTGGCGGAGATCAGCCAGGAAATCAACGCGTCCCTGGATCTGGACGAAGTGCTGGCGCATGCCGCGGCACAGATCAAGCGTCTTGTGGACTACGAGATTTTTGCCGTCCTGCTTCCCGTGGAAGGGGCGCAAGAGCTGTATTTCCGCTTTGCCATTGGGCACCGTCCCGAAGTGGTAGAGCATTGGCGCGTCCCCATCGGCGATGGCATCATCGGAGCTGCGGTAGCCACGGGGCAGGCCATCCGAGTCGGAGACGTCCGCAACGATCCGCGCTATTTGAACGCCGTCGATTCGGTCCGCTCGGAATTGGCCGTGCCGCTGATTGTTCGCGGGCGCGTGATTGGAGCCCTCGATATCGAAAGCAGCCAGCCCAACTATTTCACTCCCGATCAACAGAATATCTTGACGCTCGTCGCCAGCCGCATCGGAACGGCCATAGAAAACGCGCGCCTTTTCGAGAACGCCCGTAACCAGGCCGAAACGCTGCTCCTGCTCAACGAGATCGGTCGGGAGGCTAATTCCTCGCTTCAAGTCGAGGAAATTCTCCGACGCTCCGCCGAGTTGACCAAGCGCCTGATCGACTACCAGATTTTCAGCATTCTCCTCTACGATTCCGCCGACCACGTCTTTCACCATCGCGTCACCGTGAAATTCGGGCAGCGCATCCAGGAAAAATTCACTGTCCCGGCGCACGAAGGCATTGTCGGCGCCGCCGCTTCGCTTCGTCGCGCCATCGTCGTGCCGGACGTCCGCCTCGACCCGCGCTACATCATGTTGAATCCGGAGACGCGTTCGGAATTGGCCGTTCCAATGATTTATCAGAATCGCGTGGTGGGCGTGATGGACCTGGAGAGTCCGCAGTTGAATTACTTCACCCCGGACCACGTCCAGGTCCTGTCCATCCTCGCCGGCCATTTGGCGGTCTCGATTGAAAACGCGCATCTCTACGAGCAGGTGGCGCGCGATGAGACCCGCATGGAACGCGACCTGAATGCCGCTCGCCGCATTCAGGGAGCTCTGCTTCCCCGGCTTCCCGGCCCCGAATTCGGCCTGGACATTGCCGCGCGAGTCGTTTCTTCCCGCGAGCTTAGCGGCGACATGTACGATTTTCTCCGCTACGGCCCGCAGGAACTGGGTGTGGCCTTGGGCGACGTAAGCGGGAAGGGAAGTGCCGCGGCTCTTTATGGTGCCGTGGGAATTGGCACCATGCGCAGCTTGGGTTCGCAAAAGCCGCGTCCCGCAAACATGTTGCGCGCTATCAATGGCTTTCTCACCGAGCGGCAAATCGAAGGCCGTTTCATGACTCTCTGCTTCGCCACTTGGCACCGCGGCCGCCGCCGGCTGCGCATCTCCAATGCGGGCCAGGAACAACCGTTCCTTTTGCATGGCGGCCGTTGCGAGAAAATCCGCTTGGCCGGTTTTCCGCTCGGAATGTTTGAAGACGTGACCTACGATGAGCGCAGCATCGTCCTCGACCCCGGCGATATCGTCGTGCTGCATTCCGACGGCATTGGCGACACGCAAAATCCCGCGGCCGAGTTTTTCGGCCACGACCGCCTCGCCAAAATCATTCTGGAAAAGCAGCACCTCAGCGCGGATGCCATCGCCGATCACGTTCTCGAGCAGGTGGACGCCTTCTCGGGCGGCCGTCATCCCTTCGATGACCGCACACTCGTGGTCCTGAAGGTTCGTTGACGTCACTTCATGGAGTTACTTCGGACTATCCAGGCTGTCGCGAATAGACGGAAACCGTGCGCTTCAGGCTGACTTTCTGGTGATCGGCGCTTGCGGCCTACCGTTCTCCCCATTTCAGCTTGCTTCGCAGCACTTCGAAGTACGTCTTTTGTGGCGGGCGGATCAGCAGGACCTTGTTGGACGACTTCGTGATGGTCACTCGGTCTTTCGGTTCGAGCTGAAATCCCACTTGTCCGTCGAGCGTCAGGTAGACGGGCTCGTCCGCCGGCGCGAAATCGATTTCGATTCGCGAGGAACCGGAAATCAAAAGCGGCCGGTTGGTGAGCATATGAGGGCAAATCGGCGAGATCAGGAAACAATCGAGGTCCGGATAAATTATGGGCCCGCCGGCCGCCAGCGAATATGCCGTCGAACCGGTCGGCGTCGAGACGATCAGGCCGTCCGCGCGGTATCGCCCCACCGTATTTCCGTCCACAGAGACATCGAAATCGAGCATGCGCGCCCGGGCGGCCTTGTTCGCGACGGCGTCATTCAGCGCCGATTCTCTTTCGCGTGCTTTCCCGCCGCGGTAAATCTCCGCGTCGAGCATCATTCGTTCACTCGATTGAAAAGACCCGGCGGTCACTTGCTCGAGCAGCGGATAGAGTTCTTCGAGCGTCACGCTCGTCAGGAAACCCAGTCCGCCCAGGTTGACGGCTAGGATTGGTACTTTTCGCCCTCGCAGCGCGCGTGCTCCCGAAAGCAGCGTCCCGTCTCCGCCGAGCACGATCAGCAGATTTATCTTATCGCCCAGATCGTCTCGCGCGAGCGATGCTACGCTCGGGTCAATGCACGCCTGGGTTTCCTCGTCAATGTAGACTTTGATTTTGCGCGTCTGCAGCCATTCGATCAGCGGCGGGACCACCGACCGAACAACGTCCTTGATCGGCTTGCAAATGATGCCTACGGATTCAATCCTCATAGGGTGGCTGAATTCTACTCTACCCTCGGCGGCGGGCATGGAGAAAAAACTCCTGGTTTCCTTCGGCGCCCGGTAAACGGCCGGGTTTCACGCCGATAATCTCGAGCTTCGCTTCCGTTGCCGCAATCCTGACTCGCTCGATGGCTCTCTCGTGCAGAGCAGCCTCGCGCACGATCCCTCCCTTGCCCACGTCGCCCTTTTCCAGCTCGAATTGCGGCTTTACGAGGATCAGGAACTCCGCGCCCGGCGCTGCCAGCGGCACGATTGCGGGAAGAATCTTGCTCACGGAAATGAACGAGACATCCACTACAACGAGATCAATCGGCTCTTCGATGTCCGCGCGCTGCAAATACCGCGCATTCCGCTCGACCATGACCACTCGTTTGTCTTGCTGCAGCTTCCAGTCAAGCTGATTCACCGTGACGTCCACGGCGTACACCTTGCGTGCTCCGTGCTGCAGCAGGCAATCCGTGAATCCGCCCGTCGAGCTGCCCGTATCAAGACAGGTCTTTCCCGTCGGTGAAACGCCGAAATCTTCCAGCGCCCCCTCCAGCTTCAGTCCGCCCCGGCTCGAATACCGCAGCGCCTCGCCCGCAATTTCGATCCGCGAATCGGTTGCCACCTGTGCACCGGCCTTCTCGGCGCGTTCTCCATTGACGCGAACTTGTCCCGCGAGCAGCAGCGCCTGCGCCCTCTCCCGAGAAGGCGCCAATCCGCGCTCGACCAACAGCACATCGAGGCGCGCTTTGTTGGGCTTCGTAATCTTCCGGGGATTGTCGGTGGAATCGCCGTGAGGTGTCGTCTTAGGTCTCATCCGGGAAAATGTCAGCCCGCTGCCTACGACCGCCGTGCCACAAGAAAGCCCCCCAGCGCCTGCAATCGCGCAGCACGTTCGCCGTAGCAATCCAGCAGCCGTAGCGCCCTGGCTTCCAGATCCGCCGCGATCGCCCGCGACTTCTCGAGTCCGTAGAGCGCCGGATACGTCGCCTTCTGCTGCGCCTGATCTTTGCCCGCGGTTTTTCCCAGCGCCGCGGACGATTCCGAGACGTCCAGGATGTCGTCCACCACTTGAAACGCCCATCCGATGTTTTCTCCGAACTCCCGCAGCCGTTCCACGTCCTCATCCGCCGCGCCCCCGGCGATCGCGCCTGCCACGATGGAGCCGCGAATCAGCGCCGCCGTCTTCGACCGGTGAATGTACTCTAGGGTCGCCGCGTCAACCGGTTTTCCGCCGGCTTCGACGTCCGCCACCTGTCCTCCAACCATCCCGTTTACGCTGCCGGCCGCGGCGCCGATTTCCGCGATCACACGCACGCGTCGCGATGGCTCGATCGGCGACTTCGCCAGCGTTTCAAACGCCAGAGTCAGCAACGCGTCTCCCGCCAGGATCGCCATCGCCTCACCAAAAACTTTGTGGTTCGTTGGCTTCCCGCGGCGCAAGTCGTCGTTATCGAGCGCGGGCAAATCGTCGTGGATCAGCGAATAGGTATGGATGAATTCCAGCGCGCAGCCCACCGGGATCGCGCCATCCGGATTTTCGTCGAATAGGCGCGCCGCTTCGTAGCACAAAATCGGGCGGATTCGCTTGCCGCCCGCGAACACGCTGTACCGCATGGCCCGGTGAATCGTCTGCGGCGGCGCGTCCTCCGGCGGCAGAGTCTTCTCCAGCGCCGCTTCGATCAGCGCGCGGTCCGCCTCGAAAAAATCGTCGAGCTTCATGCTTGCGGTGGGGCCCATTGTGTAATCAGTGGGGAAAAATCAAGAGCGGATCGCACGCTAGGAAGGCTCATCTTGTGGCTCAAACGGTTCTGCGGCGATCTTGCCGTCCGCTTTCTTCAGCAGGATTTCCACGCGGCCCTCCGCCTCCTCGAGCTGCTTCTGGCAATCGCGCGAAAGCTTCACGCCCTCCTCGAACAGCTTCATCGCCTCGTCCAGCGACAAGTCTGTGCCCTCCAGCCGTTTCACCACTTCTTCCAGCCGCGTGAGCGATTTTTCGAAATCGCCCTTGCGCGGGGGCTCGGCCGCTTTGTTGGGTGCTGGATTCATTCCGTCTCGTTCGGCGCTACCGGCGGCATTGCGCGCTACAAAATGGGGACCGTCCGCCCAGCTCCATCCTTCGGATCGGCTCTCCCCACGGTAGGCGCCGGATCGTGGCAGCATTCTAGCGCACGTCGCAGAACCTCAACAATGGCCTTCTGCAGCCGACGCGACTCCACCAGTGTCAGCCGGTTGGCCGCTCGCCGCTTGCGCCGCAAAACGGTCGGATGCACAATTGGCCTATGCCGCTTGAATTCACCACATCATATGTAAAGGATTCCACCGATATCCTGCTCTATTACAAAAAACTCGCCGAGCGGGCCTTCGCGCAGGTCCCGGACGAGGCCCTCACCGCCACGCTCGACCCAGAATCAAATTCCATCGCCGTCATCGTCAAGCATATGGCGGGTAACATGATCTCTCGCTGGACCGACTTCCTCACCTCCGACGGCGAGAAACCCAACCGCAATCGCGATACCGAGTTCGAATCGCCGCCCCAAACGCGCGCGGAAATTTTGGCCCAGTGGGAAGCAGCCTGGAAGATCGTCTTCGAAGCCCTTGCCCCTCTGACGGATGAGGACCTCGGGCGCACCGTCCTCATTCGCGGTGAGCGCCATTCCGTAATGCAGGCGATCAACCGCCAGATCGCCCACTACTCCTATCACATCGGCCAAATCGTGTATCTTGCGAAGCATTTCTCAGGCAGTCGTTGGACCTCGCTCACGATTCCCCGCGGGAAGTCCACGGACTTCAACGCGCGCGTAGGAAAGGGCTTGGCCTCCCAGCGTTAACGATTCTGCGACGGTGGAAAATCTTCTTGGGAAAATCTATTGCGTGGCTGGAACCAGCTCTAAATGGTGTACCCGCGCTTTTTCCTCGGCACCCTGCGTAAACGGAGCCGCGATCCCGCGCCCCGCAAACCATTCCGGAAATTCATCGCGGTAATAGGGGCTTGGGGACTCGCCCGATTCCCCGGTCGTGATTTCCATTAGCGAGTTGTCGAAATTCGCCAGGTCGTCCACAACCCGCATCGCCGGTCCGTGCCCCCGTCCCATCGCCCGCACCGTGTCCACCGTTCCGCCCTGCTCGTATGGCCCGATGCTCAGCAGCCAATGCAGAAGACCAGACCTCCCGAGCGGGTGAACCATGTCGAGCGGGTGCAGCCGGCCCCAGTTCCAATCCGCCGTTTCGTGATCGTTCGTTTCTTTCTCCAGTTCTCCGACGGCATCATCCGCGCTCGCAAGCAACAGGTCGTCGTAACTCGCAAAGCCGCTCGGCAGCCACTCCGGCGGGCGCTGCCGCAGGACGAACGCGAGAAATTCTTTGTCCCGCCACCACACGCTTTCATAAACGCTCACCGGCTCCCACAGCTCGTATTTCGTTACTCCCTCGCCCAGATAGGGCGCGAGCAAGTGGCGAAACAGCGCATGCCGCGTGTACTCCATGAAGCTCGTTAACAGCGAATCGGGTGTCGCGCGCGCTTCCCAGTCGTTTAGGAATCCGATCAACGCCCGTGCGCGCGGGTCCTTCGGCTGTTTGGTGCTTTGTGCGGCCACAAGCTGTTTTGCCAGAAAATCATTAGGGATGCTGAAAATGTCGTTCTGAATCGCGTTGCAATCGGCAGGTTTCAGATTGGTGCCATCCAGAAGCAATCGGTAAATGCGATTCGTGCGGTAGGGCGCCGCCCACCGGTCCGTCAGATAATACTTGTACGCGTGTCCCACCGTCATCGCATTAGCCGTGGCGATGATTCCACCGGGAGGATTCTCAATTCTGGGTAATTCGTCGAACGGGATGTAACCCTTCCATTCGTATTCGTCCGTGTCTCCCGGCACGGGCAGCGCGCCGTTTCCGTTTGCCCGGATCGGAATCTTGGCCGGAATCGTAAAGCCGATATTGCCGTCCACGTCTGCGTAGATCGTATTCTGCCCCGGTCCCGCAATTTGCCGCGTGGTCTCGATAAGTTCATTCCAGTTTTGCGCCCGCCCAAGCAGAGGAAATCCAAAATCGAGCCCCCCGGGTTCGAGCGCGGTCCATCGCACCGCGTACGCGCGCCCTCCTTCGTCGGGTGGATCGCGGCGCACGATGGGCCCGTGTCGCGTCACCACCACGTCGAGCCCGGCGTCTGCTCCTCCTTTCACGTGGATTGTTTCGTGCCGCACCTCGGCCGTCAGCCATTTTCCCTTCGCTCGATAGGCGAGCCCGTTCTGCGGGTCGAAAGTTTCGACGTACAGGTCCTCGACGTCCGCGTTGCTGTTCGTGAATCCCCAGGCGATTCGATCGTTGTGGCCGATGATTACCAGCGGCGCGCCAGGCAACGCAAAGCCTTCCACGTTCCAGCTCGGCGCCGTCAGATGCACCTGGTACCAGATACACGGCGCTCCGAGCGCCAGGTGCGTGTCGTTCGCCAGCAACGGTTTTCCGGAAGCTGTGTGCGCTCCGCTGACCACGAAATTGTTGCTCCCAATGATTTCGCGCGATTCATCCTCGAAATGCCCGAAAATGTCGCGCGCCGAATTCCATCCGCCTGTTGCAAACGGAGGCGCCTCGCCCCCGGCCGATTCGCGCAAGCTGGTTTGTTCCACATCGGTTCCTCCCGGCGGGGATGGACGTGCGCGGGTTTTCGGTGGCTCGGTCAACTTCACGGGATAAAAGCCCATGACCGGTATGTCCAGCTCTGAATCGCTGTAAAACAGCGTGCGCGCCCGCTCCGGCCCCACCTTTTCGGTAATCCATTGCCGGTTCAGCTTTTCTTTCCAGGTCGTCGTCAGCGTCTTATACATGTACAAGCTGATCAGGTACGTATCCGCCGGCGTCCACGGCTTCGGTTTGTAGCGCAGCAGCGTGAACTCAAGCGGCAGGCGATCTTGCTGCTGCGCTATGTACTCGTTCACGCCGCGCGCGTAGGCTTCCAGCAGTCCGCGAATTTCTGGCGAAGAATCCCCAACAGCCCGCTCCGCCGCCTCCCGCATTCCGAGCGTCCGGTTTTCCTTGTCGTATTCGAGCGCCACGTTGCCAAATATCTCGGAAAGTTCTCCCGCCGAAGCCCGGCGCAGCAAGTCCATCTGCCACATGCGGTCCTGCGCCATCACGTATCCTTGCGCTAGAACCAGGTCGTCCACCGAGTTCGCGCGAATCCACGGCCGCCCCCATTGGTCGCGGTCCACAGTCACTCCCGCCTTCAGCCCTCGAACCGTTAGGCTCCCGTCCAGCTTCGGAAGCGGTCGCCAGGCAATCCACCAGGCCGCGAGCAAACCAATCACCGCGAGAAAGAGAATTCCCGCCAGTATATTGCGCGCGATACGCGTGGCTTGTTTCATCCAGTTCGCCCGAAAGCAGCGGCAAAGTCTAGCCCACCCCGCTCCGCGCGTGCAACTTTGCCCGCCGTCCTACTCCGACCACCGTCAACCGGTGACCATTGTCCACAGGGACGCACACTTGCAATCCGAATTCTGTAGTCTAGGATGGAGGCGATGGACGGCAGAATCCAATTCGGCGCGGGGATCGAAGCCTTATCGGCGAAGGCCGAAGGGAATACGCGCACCACTGCGCCTCCACCCTCCGGTTTGGCCTCAGAGCGTCAAAGGGGGCGCCCATGCGCCCAATGGCTTGCTAATCGCCAGCCGCCTTGGTTCTGGCCGGCATGCCCTTCGCGCTGGAGTAATCCGCTTTCGGAGGGGCTCGCAGCCCAGCTAGGCGAGCTAATGTGTATTTCGCTTTTTCATCGCTTTGAGTGCATTTCTAATCGCAACAAGGGTAGATTAGCAATCTGCCTAAGTTGTTGGAAACAAAGGACAGGTATCGAGTCTAATCGCAACAAATCTGCGCACTCCCGTCAAGTCACATTAGCCCTCTCACGCACCATCAAAGGCGCTTTGCCGAGTCGGAGGCCATCCAGCCGATGATCGCCCTCCAACTCCTTGCCGTGCTTCTCCTCGTGGGTTTTAACGCCTTCTTCGCCGCCACGGAGTTCTCCCTGGTGGCCGTGCGTCTCTCACGCGTCCGCCAACTCGTCGAGAAGGGGGACCCCCGTGCCAAGATCGTCGAATCTCTCCTCAGCGACCTCGGCCGCGTCGTTTCGGGCGTACAGGTGGGCATTACCATCGCCAGCCTGTCGCTTGGCTACATCGGTGAAGTCACGCTGGCAGGCATCCTCAGGCCCCTTGTGGAAGCGATTCCGCGCCCGTGGGCGGCTGTGATCGCGCACAGCGTGGCTCTGGTCCTCGCGTTTGGTTTGCTCACCATGCTGCAGGTGGTGCTGGGCGAGCTGGTGCCCAAGAGCCTGAGCCTCGCGCGGGCCGAACGCGTCGCGTTGCTGGTTGCGCGGCCCTTTCATTGGTTTCTGAATACCTTCCGGTGGGGGATTGATTTTCTCGACGGCGCCGCCGAAAAAATCGTCGGCGTGCTGGGAATTGTTGCGCCCCACAGCCACACGCTGGTGCGCTCCGCCGAGGAGCTTCAGGTGATGGTCCAGCAGGCCCACGATCGGGGTCTGCTTCCCGCCGCGGAGGTGAAATTCATTCAGAGCGCAATGGAGCTTGGCCAGGTGCAAGTGCGCGAAGTGATGGTCCCACGCCCCGACGTGCATGCCTTGCCCGCGAATGCCAGCCTGGAAGACACGATGAAAATGTTTGCCACCACGCAGCGCTCGCGCATTCCAATTTACGAAGGCTCGCTCGACCACATTCTCGGCTTCGTCCATATCAAGGACATGATTTGGGTCCTTCTTGACCGTGCCCGCCGCGCCGAGGATCGCTTGCCAGCTCCCGATTTTCAATTGCGCCGCCTGCTGCGCGACGTCCTCATTGTCCCGGAATCAAAGCCCGCGAGCGAGCTTCTGATCGAATTTCGCTCGCGCCGCACCGGCCTGGCCATGGTCGTGGACGAATTCGGAAGCATCCTCGGACTTGCCACTCTGGAAGACATCCTCGAACAGATGGTCGGCGAAATTCACGACGAATTCGATGTCGTGGAACGCCCGCTCGTCCTGCCCGACGGAGGAATGATTTTCGATGCGGCCATGAAAGTCCGCGACCTGGAAACTCAGTACAGCATTGCGCTGCCTGACGATTCCTCCTACGAGACGGTCGGTGGGTTCGTCCTGAATCGCCTGGGATTCATCCCCCGCGGTGGAGAAAGCTTTGAAGCGGACGGCTACCGTTTCACGGTCATGGACATGGACCGGCGGCGCGTTTCGCGCGTGAAGATCAAGCCGCTCCCGGTTGTTGCGCCTCCGCCATCCGAACCCGCGGCCGAGTCTTCCGCCACCGAGGCGCCGGTCGCCGCGGGAGATGCCGGTGCGGGCGAGACGCCCAAGTCGAAGCGTCACACCAAATCCTCCGGGAGAGGGCGGCGGAACAAATGACGCGATTCATTTCCCTTCGCGTGCTGCTGGCTCTTCCGGCGGTCTGGTTGATCGTCACGATGGTATTTCTTCTCGCCCATATCGTGCCCGGGGATCCGGTGCAGCAAATGCTCGGAGAGGGGGCACGTCTCGAGGATTTGCAGCAGCTTCGCCACACGCTCGGACTGGACTTGCCACTCCCGGAGCAGTATGGCAAATACCTCGCCCATGTGGTGCGCGGCGATCTGGGCGAGTCCTTCCGATTTCAGCAGCCAGTCACGAGAGTCATCCTCTCGCACTACCCGGCCACACTCGAACTCGCGTTCGTCGCCTTGCTGGTCTGCGCTGCGATCGGCATTCCAGCAGGGCTCCTGGCGGCCCAGCGCCGCGGCACGCCTACCGATCACGCCATTGGCGTGTTCACTCTCTTCGGCCTTTCGGTTCCGAACTTTGCGCTCGGTCCAGTATTGATCCTCCTGTTTTCCGTACTCATCGGTTGGCTTCCGGTTTCCGGCCGCGGCGGAATTTCGCATCTGATACTTCCTGCCATCACGTTGGGCGCCGCGCTTGCCGCCATCCTCACGCGCATGGTCCGCACCGCCGTGATCGAGGAACTGTCGAGCGACTACGTCCGCACGGCGCGATCCAAGGGGTTGTCCGAATCGGCGGTTTTGTTCCGCCACGCATTTCGCAACGCCTTAATTCCGATTCTTACAATCCTGGGTCTGCAGTTCGGCACGCTTCTGGCTGGGACCATCGTCACCGAGACAATTTTTTCCTGGCCCGGTATCGGGCGTCTCGCGGTGCAAGCGATTAACGCGCGCGACTATCCGTTGCTGCAGGGCTGCATTCTTCTGATCGCTGTTTCCTACGTGGCCGTGAATCTTTTGACGGATCTGGTGTACGCGCTGGCTGATCCCCGGGTGCGCCTGGAATGAAAGCGCTCCGCGATTTTCTTCGCCAGAATGGCCCGGGTCGCTGGGGCTTTGCCTTGACGGTCCTGCTCGTCTTTCTAGCATTGGCCGCGCCATGGCTTGCCCCTGCGGATCCCACCGCTCAGAATCTCCCCATCCGCCTTGCGAGTCCCAGCGCCGCGCACTGGATGGGCACCGACGAGCTCGGTCGTGACATTCTTTCCCGGATTCTCTTTGGTGCACGGGTCTCCCTGTCGGTCAGCATCAGCGTCGTGCTGGGAGCGGGGATCGTCGGATTGGCGATTGGCTCGCTGGCGGGTTATTTCGGAGGCTGGTTCGACCGGCTGATCAACACCGTCCTGATCAACGCATTTCTCTCATTTCCCGGTATCCTTCTCGCGATTGCCTTCAGCGCGTTTCTCGGTCCGGGAATTTCAAAAGTGATTTTCGCGCTGATTATTACAGGCTGGGCGGGTTACGCGCGGCTCGCGCGCGCGCAAATTCTTCAGGCCAAGGAAATGGAATACGTTCTGGCCGCCCGCTCGCTGGGAGCTTCGCACGCGCGCATCCTGATTCGTCATCTGCTGCCGAATATTCTGCAGCCCGTGCTGGTGCAGGCGACGATAGCCATGGCCGGCGCGATTCTGGCCGAATCCACGCTCAGTTTTCTGGGATTAGGCGTCCTGGCGCCCATGCCGAGTTGGGGCTCCATGCTCAACGACGCGCGCAGCCACTTGTTCGACGCTCCGCATATGGTAATTTTCCCCGCGCTCGCCGTGATGGCCGCGGTCCTAGCGTTCAATCTGTTGGGCGACGCGCTGCGCGACTGGATGGACCCGCGCATGCGGTCATATTTGATCGTGACTTCGCTCGCAAGATAACCAGAAAGGAGGAGGCCAGATCGGGAAGGAAATCAGCCGAGCTCGACGGTGACTTCCACACCGCGGGTCGCGCCCAGCGCTTTTGCGGCGCTGCCTTTGTTCACCGCGATTTCGACATAACCGCTTGAACCAATCACCGCAACGGGTTCACCCGCCCCGCCCTGCGCGAAGGTCGGGACCATTTTCGTCACCTGGCCGTTTCCGATCCGGATCGTAAACTTGCCGTCCGGCGCCGTGAGCGCGGGCGCGTCGGCCGCGGTCAAATTCGTAATCAAGTTGCCGAAATGATCCATCTTGAGCACCACGCCCTTGATCGTATTGCCGTTGACCTTTGGTTTCGGCATCGCGAAGCGGACGAAATCGGTGATGGGTTCCCCGAAGCTTGACGTTTGCCACGACTTGGAAAGCCACGCTGCCACCGGCGCAAAGATATCGCGCCCGTGAAACGTATTGCTTACGGGATGTCGGAAATAGTGCTCGGAGATGATGTTCCACACGTAAAGTGCCTCCGACTGATCGTAAACGGAGGAGAGCACGCCATTATCGGGAGCCACCAGATACTGCTGATCTGCGGCCACCAGGATCGGACGGCGCGCCGTTCCGACTCCGGGATCCACCACAACAATGTGAATCGTCTTCGATGGAAACAGTTTGTACGCTTGCCCCACCGTCAGCGCTCCGTCGAGCAGGTCGTGCGGGAGAACATTGTGCGTGATGTCAATGATGTTCACGTCCGGGTTGATGCTGAGGATCACGCCTTTAATGACTCCGACTAGGTGGTCGCCCGTGCCGTAGTCGGTGGTCAACGTGATGATTGGCCGCGTCAAAGTCCGCTCCTGGGGCTTCAAGGGCGCAAAGCGATGATCTCGCGCCCTCATTGACGCTAGCGGAGGGCTATCAGTATGTCAAGGCAACCTGCGCGAGTGCGGTACGCGAAGTAACGGGCAGGGAATTCCAATGGGAGCAGCGGGCGGCCTGCCTGCCTCATCCGATTAAGGCTCTTGTTCCAGATTGATTTCGCCGACGCCGCCTTTGATCGTCAACCGGATGGTGTTGTGCGATTTTCCGTACGCGTCGTTGACGTAAGAGTCGCCCTCTCTCCGCAGCCCGTCGGTGCTGACCGAGCCGATGCCGCCGGAGGCTTGCACCTCGACGCCTACGTCTTTCGGCAGGCGGATCGTTGCGGAGCCAACTCCTCCGTTAATGTACGCGTCCAAATCGGATTGCCGTTTGCCGGTGAAGTCCGCATTCAATTCGCCGGCGCCAATATTGAGCTCCAGGTGGGTGACATTCACGCCGTTCAGGTGCATTTCGCTTTCGCCCGCCCCCATGTTGATCTTGAGGTCCAGGGGAACGTCATTGCCGAAACGCAGACGCCATTCGTCGTGGGTCGTGCGGAAGTGGAGGTGGAGGTGCTCGCGGTCTTCCTCGGAAAGGTCGAGCGAGCCGTGGCCGTCGGAAACGCTATAGTTCAACTGGGGCGTTCCCGTTCCCTCGTTGTATTTGAAATCCGCGTCGAGGAGCCGCGACGAACCCCCGCCCAAATCGAGAGTGCCGGCGGGCATTTCAATCGTGGCGCTGACAGTCTTGGCACCCTGCAGCTCCACCGTTTTGGTTTCGTGAATTTCGGCAAATTTCACGGAGCGTCCGCGCCAGACGGCCAAGCCGAAGAGCAGGATCAACACCAGAACCGTAAGCGACACTCCGGAGAACCATCTTTCTCCCGTGTGTTCCGGGTCGCGGCGAGCCAGAAACCCGTCCAATATCTTGCCCACGCCGATGAAAATCAAGATGAGCGGCCAATAGCGGAACAGGATCGGCCAAAAATCCACGTTCGGGTGCAGATTCAAGATCAGGAAAAAGACGCCCAGAGCGATCAAGAAAAGCGCGCCGCTAATCGACGCACGCCTGATATTGCGGTCATTTCCCATCGCACACCTCTCTTGCTTGTTAGTACGCTTGCCTCTGCGGAAATGTTTCGTTTCTCAGGCTGGTAGTCCGGTCCAGGCGGCAGCGTTTGTCTTCAGCTTGTTGTTTCTTCGTTTCAGGTGCTGCTTTTACTGTAGGGGGCGCTTTGCGAGGATGGCGTTACCCGTCCGCAACCGCCACTGGTATTTGCGGTCAACCTTACAGAGCCAGACTTCCGAGCCGTTAGGGGTGCTTCGACTTGTCGGGTTACCGGGTTAATGACGACTTTAGCAGTGTAGTCGGCCCGTCGAACGTTCGCCACTCTGATCTTGTCGACCACCGCGCAATTAAGGGATCGTTTGGACAGGCCCAGCTTACCTAGCTAATGAGTCGCGGTCCCGCCGCGAACTTCCATTACGACCTCGTGGATGGAGCTGATGATCAATTCCTGCGGGATCGATCCATGGTTCGCGTTCGGGACAACGATTTGCCGCCCGTGCGTAGAAAGCCCCACGAGCTTCGGTTGTATTTCGTGAATCCACACTTGCTGATATGCCGCAGCCTCTCGATTTAGTTCGGCATCTCCGAAATCGAGCGACTGACCCGCCGTCAGCACAATTAAGGGAAAGTCTCCAATCCTCGTCACAGACGATCCTTCGGCAAAGCTCTCTGGCAGGACGATCCCCGCCGAGACGTTTCCTACAAACGACTTTGGCCGTTGCCTCAGGGCCTCAATGATCTCTTCGCGGGTCATTTGCGAGGGATCCTTGCCCTGCGTCGGAGACGATTGCGTTAGTCGCAGTAAGCCAACGAAAGCCGCGGCCTCGAATGCCATCTGAAGTGGGTGCCAGAGGAATCGCGGCGCCGTGCGGCCCAGAAAGAACTTGGGTGCGCGCCGTAGTTCGTCTTCGTGTGCGGAGTCAATGAGTATCATCCCAGCTACTTCATTCGGGTAAAGGCCCCCATAAACCCGCGAGTTAAGACCGCCAATGGACGCACCGGCGAACACGTAGGGCGCCGGCACGCCTGCTCGTTTCAAGAGCTCATGAAGATCCTTAGCAATTGCATTGCTGGTTCGCGGGAAGGGACCGGGATCGCTCCAACCCTCGCCCGCGCGATCGTACCAGCAGGCTTGTGTGAACTTGGCGGCTTCCCGCTGAAACGCCTCCCATTCGAGGCCGGGGCCGGGTCCGCCAGACTCGAAGATCACTGGAGGCGCACCTGCTCCCGAGCAGAAGATATTGAGAGTCCTGCCGCCAATGTCGACGGACCTGCCGATTTGTGGAAACCGCGCTCGGTCACGCCTGCGTCCTATTTGCTCGTAGACGATGCCCGCAACGAGGACTAGCGCTATCAAAACTGTTAGACTCTTAAAAGCAATCTTCAGCCACCGCTTCAACAAGAATTCCTCCTTCCTGACAGCCCGTGAGCGCAGTGCGTTGGGAGGGTCAACGACCCAGGGGTCTGTCCCACGGTAAAAAACTTCCGAATGCAATGATTAACGGGATCATTCCGGCGATGCCCGCGACCAACCACACCCATAGTCCTGAGCGCAGTAGCCACTGCCGAACGAGAGAGACACTGGCGTCGGAAAAGAGCGATGCCGCGCCGCAGGCATCCGCGGCTTCGTCGAAGATCCATAGCATTTCTTCCTCGAACTGCCGCCGAAACGCCGCAGGATGCAACCAAAGTAGACAGCGATATACTCGCCTCATCATCACGCCTTCTCAGGCCGAACTCGCAAGTGCGACCTCGCTTTGCGAACCACACCTTCGAGCCTCGTGATCTCCGTCACCAGCAGGCGGCGGCCGAATGCTGTTAACCGGTAATAGCGACGTCTGGGATCATCGGCTAAAGAGCGTCGCGTAGATTCTTCGACGATGCCTTGATTCAAGAGCTTTTCCAGATTGTCGTATAACGTGCCGGGACCGAGCTTGTACCTGCCTTCTGACTGGCGTGCAACCTCTTGCATGATTCCGTAGCCGTGGCGATCTTCATCAGACAGAGCAAGCAGGATGTAGAAAATGGCAGGGGATAGCGGGAGGAATCCTCTAAGGTCGTCTTTCATAGTCGCACTCCGATATATCGGAATCCGACTTATTTTGTCAAGGCCTAAGCGGGTGGGGGAGACGAATTTTTGTTTAGGGCCTGATTAGTCGGATAACCGGACATCTGCCGTACCATTACTCCACTTTTCCGGAAAGCGCTGCCAGCTCAACCGGTCGATGCAACACCATCTAATGCGTTGATTCGACAATGCTTCCCCGGGAGAAGTGATCTGTTTGGCTGTCCTCGGTCAAAACCTAGCCAGGGTAGTGTTCCGGCTGCTCTAACCCTAGCGAGCGATTTGGCCTTTGTTTTCAATGCAAGTCGGGTTCGACTTGAGTGTTGCGTCGACCCATTGAGACCACCGCGTTTATCAGGCCTTAGCCCGAACTGACCAATGCCCAACTGCCTCCCGATGGTTACGAGTTGTGAGCGACGACAAAGGACTAGAATGGACTGCAGATGATGGCGGGCTTAGCATTCGGTAGCCTGGGTAGCCATTGTCGGAAGGACACAGGACGTTTTAGATGAGATTCCTGAGGCCTCTTACTTTATTGCCGTTTCTCTCCACGCTAACGTTCGTGGCCCAAGGACAGGTTCAGCATATTGGGATGACGCCGGAGCAGGAGTTCCTATTGTGTGCACAACAGGTATTGGGCAAGACGGTTCTTTGGAATCGCATCTTCGACAACGCGGAAGTCGGCGCTAGCCCCGTGTCGCGAGTCCCATGCCCGGCATCGCGCGAAGAATTCATAAGACTACTTCAAGAGAATGCCGGAATCTTAACCCTGGAGGACGATGGGTTTGCCTTCCTCGTTGTGCATGGGATCCCTACGGCTGGACTGGGGAGTTCTCCCATCTACGACGGTGGAACGCCACCGTTCAAAGTAGACTTGGACGTCAGCAAAGGAGAAGGTTCGAACCGCCAATTGTCCGAACACGAGCTCCAGACAATTTCAAAGAAAGTTCTAGGAAAAACCAGAGGAGTGGAGGTTCTTTGGGATATTCAGGATCCGCCTTGCTTTGGACAGATCGAAGTTCAGCTCAAAATTGAAGCACACCGCCTGAGCAAGGAGGGCCCAGAATCAATCATTTCATTTCTTCGAGTCTCCGACTGCCCGGGGGAGCGTTTAGACCGCCCCCCAGGCTACATCAGCGATATGACTCGGCTCATTTACGGGGAGATCAAAAATGGCAAATACGAAATGTTGTGGGACTCTCCACTTCTCTTCGCTCCGCCAAGCTGGATTTCGTATCGCGACCTAAACGGGGACGGCACGGCTGAGATTCTAATCTGGCCATCTAAACTTGATTATGACTTTCCGGAAGATTCCGCTCGATTTGGATATGCGGTGGGTGTCGTCGCATTTGATGTAACGGGTAGAGAAATAACTCGCCAGACGGACTGCAAGAACTTCTACTACCTTTCGGACAACGCAGCATGTCCGATTGTCGCCATCAAGACCCGACTTGTCCCATCACGAAGCGGGACACAAATGGAAATCTTGGCAACGGGATGGGAGCGTGACTCAGTCTCAGGAGCAACGAAGCGGGTTCGACGCTTCAGCCTTATCGATGGCTATTACAAAGCGCAGTAAGTATGGCGAGAGAGTGATTTGCTGTAGCGCCTTCCCAGTAGCTACTCGCCTTCAAGTGCCTGATAAGCCGGATAACCGGAGAAGTCGGCTCGGGTCCCCAGATACGGCCCTCGAGATTCGCAGAAGAGATTCCGGACGGAATGCCGCCCACTCGGAAGCTGGCCCACCACCTGCTTTTGACTTGCCTTGACCCCTCTTGATGCTCCCGCTATTCTGGAAGTTGATGGATTAAGAGAATGCGCGTATACCTCGACTACAACGCGACGACGCCTGTGGACCCCGAGGTCCTGGCTCGGATGATGCCATATCTCACGGCGAATTACGGCAACGCGAGCTCGATCCATTCAGACGGACAGCACGCCCGCGCGGCCGTGGACGCGGCACGCGAGTCGGTTGCCAAGTTGATTGGGGCCAATTCCTCCGAGATAGTATTTACCAGCGGCGGAACGGAAGCTGACAACCTGGCAGTTTTCGGCGTTGTCGCGGCGTCGCCACTGGCAGGGAAGCACATCATCACGACAACAATCGAGCATCCCGCGGTCCTGAATGCCTGCCAGGCGCTCGAAAAGCAGGGCATCGAAGCAAGCTATGTTCCTGTAGGCAGTGGCGGAGTCGTGGATCCGGGCGACATTCGCCGCGCTTTGCGTCCGGAAACGGTTCTCATCAGCGTGATGCACGTGAACAACGAGCTTGGGACCATCCAGCCCATTGAAGAAATCGGGGCCATCGCGGCAGAAGCGGAAGTTTGCTTTCATTGCGACGCGGTTCAATCGGCCGGGAAGCTGCCCATCGACGTGAACCGCCTTCGGGTGAACTTGCTATCGCTTTCCGCGCACAAAATTTACGGGCCGAAGGGCGCCGGCGCGCTTTACGTGCGTTCCGGCACGCCGCTGGAGCCGCAGTTTCACGGCGGCCATCACGAGCGCGACCTCCGGCCGGGCACCGAAAACGTCGCGGGAATCGTGGGCCTGGGAAAGGCGGCCGAGCTGGGGCGGCTGCGCTTGGCGACAGACGAAATCCGCATTGCTGCGCTGCGCGATCGCTTTGAAGATTCGCTATTGAAGACAATTTCGGCGTTGCGCGTCAATGGCGATCGGACGCGGCGGGCGGCGAACACGACGAATTTGACGTTTGCGGGAGCAGGCGGCGAGGCGCTGCTTATCGCCCTCGATTTGCAAGGCATCGCTTGCTCCACCGGGGCCGCTTGTTCCTCGGGAGCCGTCGAGCCATCCCACGTGCTTCTCGCCATCGGCCTCTCGCAAGACGAAGCGCGCTCAAGCCTGCGATTCAGCCTGGGCCGCACGACCACGGCAGAGGAAATCGATTACGCGCGGCCGATCGTTCCCGGCGTGGTCGCGCGCCTGCGCGCGCTTTCTCCGATTCAGGTAGCCGCGCGGTGAAATCGCAGGAATCCATCATGCAGCCACAAGCCTCCAACGAAGCTCTGCACGGCGCTCTAGCGCCAGCCATGAACACCGTCGCTGTAGCCATGAGCGGCGGCGTGGACAGCTCGACCGTGGCTGCCATGCTGCGCGAGCGCGGCCGGCCGATCATCGGCTTGACGATGCAGCTCTGGAATCAGCGTCGTTTGCCGCAACTTCAGAGCGACGGACCGGTCCACCATCGCTGCTGTTCGCTCGACGATGTCTATGACGCGCGGCGGGTTGCCGAGCATCTCGGCGTTCCCTTCTACGTGATCAATTTCGAGCGCGAATTCGAGCAGAGCGTGATCCGTCCGTTCGTGGAGGATTATCTGGAGGGCCGGACGCCGATTCCCTGCACGCATTGCAACAACGACGTGAAGTTCGATCAATTGTTGATCACGGCGCGGCAAATCGGCGCCGAGCGCCTCGCCACCGGCCATTACGCCCGCGTGCGGCAGAATCCGGCCACCGGTCGCTACGAATTGCTGCGCGCTGTGGACGAGTCGAAGGACCAGTCGTACTTTCTTTTTGGCCTGACGCAGGAGCAGTTGGCGCGTGCGGAGTTTCCGCTTGGAGAGCTGACCAAGCAGGAAGTGCGCGAAATCGCGCGGCGGCTCGCCGTGCCGGTGGCTGAGAAGCCCGAGAGTCAGGAGATTTGCTTCGTTCCCACGGGCAATTACGTGCAATTTATCGAGGGCTACTTGCAGGAGCAAGGAAGTGCGCGGCCGCGGGGCTCCGGCGAAATCGTGACGACATCAGGAGAAGTCCTCGGGCAGCACAGCGGATTGCACCAGTATACGGTCGGGCAGCGCCGGGGGCTAGGCGTCGCGGCAGGGCGTCCAGTGTATGTGGTCGAGCTAGATCGAGCCAGCAATCGGCTCGTGGTTGGCGAAGACGCGGAATTGCGCCGGACCACGTGCGAGGTGCGCGAGGTCAACTGGATTCCGTTTGCGTTTCCGCCGGGGCCCGTGAGGGCTCACGTGCGAATTCGGAATCGCCACGAGCCAGCGGAAGCGGAAATTCATGCCTTGGATGTCAACAAGGCGCGCGTGACGTTCCGCGAGGCGCAGCGCGCGATCACTCCGGGACAGGCCGCCGTGTTCTATTCGGGCGAACACGTTCTGGGCGGCGGCTGGATTTGCTGATGGCGGTTCGCGAGGGAGTTATTGCGTGGCCGGCCCGAAGTACCGAAAGTGCCCCGTTATCTTCCAATTGAAAAGCACGTCCTCCATCCTGGGTCCCTCTCCGATGTTGTGAACCACCATGTATCGTCCGCTTTGCGCCGACTTTTGGTCCGTGACGATTCCGATGTGCGGCACGCCACCGCCGAGATCCCAGGTGACCAAGTCCCCCGGTGCATAGCCTTCCGCGCGAGTCGTTACCGGCAGCGTTTCACCCTTGCGCTTGAAAAACACGATCAAGTTGGGAACACGTCGGTGATCGATGTTCGTGTCCGGATGAGACATGGACCATATCGACTTATCAGGATAAGCCGAAAAATTTCGCGTTATATCCTCGTGGACCTCCTTTTGCAGATCAATTCTCAGCGATCGATAGGCGCGGATCACCACATCTGCGCAAACTCCCGTGTCGGGCGGAACATCGCCGCCCGGGTAGGGAATTCGCACGTAGGAAGGATCATAGCGAACCACATGATGCGTCTGCTCGATTGCTGCGGCGACCAGCCTTTGGAGAAGCTCCTGCTGCGAAGAAGTGGACGACGCGCTCGCTTGTCCGGCGGATTGTGCATTGGTCGCGGCCACTAACGCGAACATCAGTACGCAGATTCTATTCAGCGATGAGAACAAATGCAGAGGGGGCGATAAGCACTTGGGGATTGAGAAGCGTGACGCCATTGAGTCACACGCTCCCAAGAAACAGCCGCGTCAGATAAACAGTTCTTCGTCTTGCGGAGCGGAATCCGGCTCGGGGCGGCGCTGCACGCCGCGAATGTAGTCGAGGCCGACCTTCAAGCCCTTCAGTATAGCGGAAGCCTTTTGGACAGGGCCCCAGAGGTTGGTGCGGAATTTCGATCCCGCCTCCTCGATCACTTCCAGCGCGCCGGTAAGAATATGGTCAGCGCGCACCACCTGGATGCGCAGACGCTCGACGGCATCGGTGAAGACGCGGTCCACTTTCTGTGCCTGGCTGCGGGCGACGCGGGTCATTTCGGAGGCATCGCTCATGATGCTGGCGATGCGGTCCTCGGAATCCTCCAGGATGCGATTGATCCGGTGGAGGATGGGATTCACGCGGGTGTGGAAATCGTTCGAGATACGCGTGAATTGCTGGATGGCGGTCCGCATCTGGAAAAACATCGCCAACAGAATCCCCATCTGAACCACGATGGCGACCGCCGCCAACACGATAAACGCTTCAATCCAGCCGGACATGAGAGTCCTTCACGGAGCTCAGGAAATCTTCGACTCGCGCTTGTAGGTTTCTTTGCCTGCTTCCACGGCAGAGGTGATCGCTTCCTTCTGCTTGGCCATGATTTCCTTGCTGCGTTCGATCAAATCTTCGGCGCGTTCGCGAAGCTCGCGCGCTTTCCTCTGGGCGTACTCGCGTCCTTCGTCGGCCTTGGAGGACAGGTATTCACGCGTTTCCTCGCCAGATTTGGGCGCAAAAAGGATTCCGATCAGCGCCCCGATGCCCAACCCTACGAGAAAGAAGCTGACTTTGGAGCCTACGTTGTCACTCATCTGGCACCTCCATAAGTGACACTAGCATAGCACTCCCAGTACAGGCAAGCGATGCTGGGTGCTCGTCAATGGAAGACCCGGTACGAAAGCTGCTGATTGTAGGCTACTTTGCTCCTCATTCGTGAGGGGGGGCGCGGCTAACTGGACGAGTTGGCCGTACGCCTAGGGCTCTTTCGATCCTCCATTCGCTATTGTTGGGCGTTCCTCTGCGCTTGGCACGCTTTCTTTGTGCAATCCCTCGTATACCCTCCGTGCCAGACTGCGAGGCAGCTCCGCCGCCAGTTCCTCTATACGCAGATTGCGCAGCCGCGTCACACTGCCGAACCGCCTCAATAGCTTCTGCGCGGTGCGTTCACCCACGCCGGGAATCTCCGTCAGAGCTGTGCGCAAGCGGCTGTTCGAACGTCGCTGGCGGTGAAAGGTCACGGCAAAGCGGTGGGTCTCGTCGCGGATTTGCTGGATTAAGTGCAAGATCGGGGAATGGCGCTCGAGCACGATCGGTTCGTCCTCTCGGCCCAGCAAGTAAAGAATTTCCTCTTTCTTCGCGATGCTGGCCAACGGCTGATTAATGATTTCAAGCTTCTCCAAAGCCTGAGCCGCAGCGTGCAATTGCCCGATCCCGCCGTCGATCAGAATCAGGCTGGGCAGCTTTTTACCTTCGTCTTGTAATCGGCGGTATCTCCGCTCCACAGCTTCGCGCATGCTGGCAAAATCATCGCGGAGAACGCCCGCGCTCTTGTCCGCGCCTTCCGGCATGGCTTCTCCCCGAATGATGAATTTCCTGTAATCGGACTTCTTCATCCGCCCGTCTTCCCAGACGACCATCGAAGCGACGGTGTCGGACCCTTGAATGTGCGAGATATCGAAGCACTCGATTCGCTTCGGCGGCTCCGGCAGTGCCAGCGCGGATTCCAGCGCCTCGGCGATCGTTTTGGAATTGGGGCGAAGGACGCGGAACCGTTGTACGAAGGAATGCTTCGCATTGTTTTCCACCAGTTCCAGGAAAGCGTGCTTCTGGCCGCGCTGAGGATTCAGAATCTCAACGCGGTGTCCGCTCGCTTCCGTTACTACTTCCTCGAGCAGGGCGCGGTCGTCGAAATCAATCGGAGTGTGGATGTAGCGCGGCAGGTACGCGGCGTCCAGATAGAGCTGTTTCAGGAGCGAAGGAAGAAATTCCCCGGGTTCGAATTCTTCCAGGTCTTCCCAGTAAAAGTCCCGCCGGTCTACCACCTGGCCTCCGCGCAGATGGAACAGATTCACGGCAACCTGAGGCGGCTCAGCATACCAGGCGATCACATCCGTGTCGTCGCCGGATGCGGCGGCCATTTTCTGCCGCTCTTCCATCTCCGTAAGAGTGCGAATCAGGTCGCGATAACTAGCGGCTTGTTCGTAGTGTTGTTCGTCCGAAGCCCGTTGCATGCGCTCTTCCAGGCTCTTCAAGAGATCATGGCGGCGTCCTTCCAAGAACAGCCGGCAGTCGCGCGCGGCTTCGGCGTAGCGTGTGTCCGCCACTAGCCCCTCCACGCAAGGGCCCAGGCAGCGGTGAATGTAGTATTGCAAGCAGGGCCTGGGATGCCGGCGCGTCAGGTCTACCGTGCACGACGGCACCAGAAAATGCTTGTGAATCAGGTGCACCAGCCGGTAGGCAAGGCTCGCCGGAAAGTACGGCCCAAAATAAATGGAGCCGTCCTTCTTCAGGCGCCGGGTGACGTACACGCGCGGATATTTCTCAAACGCGGTGTACTTTATGTAGGGATAGGTCTTGTCGTCGCGCAGCAAAACGTTGAATTTTGGGCTGTGCTGCTTGATGAGATTGTTTTCGAGCGCCAGCGCCTCTTTCTCATTGTCCACCACGATGTAGTCGAGATCTGCGATCTCGCGGACCAGAGAACACGTCTTCGCATCCTGCCATCGCGATTCGAGAAAGTAGGATTTCACGCGGCTGCGTAGGGAACGCGCCTTGCCGACATAGAGAATCTTCCCCGCGGCGTCTCGAAACAGGTACACGCCCGGTTGCGTGGGCAGGTTTGCGGCTTTTTCGCGGGTTTCCATCGAGGCGCGTTACAATGGATGTGGCAACATTTCCCGGTCGCGGCCGGAGGGCAACTCCATCATAGCAAAAGCCATCGAAACACGACGGGAAGGCCCTGTGCGACGGACAGTCCTCCATTTCGCTGCGCTCTGTCTTTTTTTGGCTGGCTCAATCTCTATTTCCCGCGCGGCACAACAACAGCAGGATGCTCCTCCGTCGCAGCCCTCGAAGGCGCAGGATCAGAAGCCGCCCGCTACAAAATCATCCGACCAAACACAGAGCACGCCCGCACCGCAGAAGGACAACTCCACATACGATCCTTTTCATGCGGAGCAGGACATCGAGATTGGAACCTTTTATATGCACAAAGGTGACATCGACGCCGCCATCCCGCGCTTCGAGGATGCCATTCGCCTGCGGTCGAATTTTGCCAAGCCTCGTCTTCTCCTTGCCGAGTGTTACGAGAAGAAGCATGATCCGGCGAAGGCCTTGAAATACTATCAGGAATACCTCAAGGTATTCCCGGACGCTCCCGATCGAAAGGCGATCGAAAAGAAAATCGAGAAGTTGTCGAGCCGGTAGCTGCGAGTAGAAAGCTCTTACGGAGCGGGGAAGCGTTCGAGGAATCGCATGGCCTGCTGATATTGCGCAAACTTCTTTTCCTCTTTTCGAAATTCCGCGGAGTGAGACTCTCTCCGGCAGTGCGCGAAGCGGATGGGGTGCTTCAGGTGCAACATCTCGTGGTAAAGCACGTAGGCCACGACATACTCCGGCACGCCGGCTCGGTCGAGCTGGCAATTGATCACGATTTGGCCGAGCGCGGGGTCAAAGCAACCGAGCTGTGTCCGCCAGGCTCTCCGGCTCCAGCCCAAGCGTGGCCGGGAAAGACGATCCTCAAAGTAGCTGTGGTTGAGGCGATCGAACAGCGGCGCAAGGTCGTGATGCGCGCCAACTGGCTGGTGATCGACGCGCCGCGCGCGGCGCTGCCGCAGTAGCAGCAGCTTCCGGCGAGTCGAACGGGCATACGAAAACTGGCGGTATGCTTCGAGCGATTCCTCCGCAACCCTTCGCCGGTAAAGCCGCCCCAACAAGATCGCTGCCGCTGCTTCGACGACACGTTGTGGCGCCTCGCGCAGCACGTCGGAAAGCCGTACCTGCGCCCGATCTTGCCACAGACGGATGGTGTGCGTCAGATCGGCGTATGGATGATATTCCACTACGAAATGCGGCGGACGCCCTTCGCAGCCGAGCCGCGTATAGATCCGTTGAAATAGCCGCTCGCCGCCGGGGACGGCTTTTCCGCGATGGAGGGGTCTCTTCACGATTGCTTCCGGCGCACCGGCGGAGGCAGCATCTCCTTTTGCGCCTTCGCTACGGCTGCCAGCGCGTCCTTCGTTCCCTCGATGGCGTCTTCCAGCGTGTCCTGGTAAGACTCGAAATCCGGCCCGCTGCCCTTATCCAGCTTTTCGATAATCTCGAGAAACTCTTTCCCTTTGGTCTCCATGAGTTTTAGCGCGGCGTGAATATCCACTTGTCTCTCTTTTGCGACTTCGATCTGGTCTGCGGCGTCGTCCATGCACCCGGCGTAGGCATTCATCAGGCTGTTCAGCATTTCGTCATGCCGCGGGTCCGGGGCCTGCCGTGTGAGCTCGTACTGGAATTTCTTCAAGCGGTCGTCCGCGAACGACATATAGAGCTTGATGCGCTCCCCCGGCTCGTAGGCATCGCGGATTTTGTCCGCTTCCGATTCGGTCAAATAGTCCTTTTTGTCCTGCGGGACTTTGGGGACGCGCGCAACTGCGAGGAGGGGGATTAGCATTCCAGCCGCAATCAAAGGGATGGTTTTGCGATTCCTCATACTCAACTCCTAGCTCTTTGGTTTCACGGGTCCGCCGCCAGTGTCGGGGTGCCTGGGAAAGAGCTCTTGAATCACATGCCGGTTCATCTGGTCAATATCCTTGCGCAAGTCGAGGAATGGCTTTTGCTCGTCGCCTGTCAGATTCGGCAGCACGTTGTCGAGGCGGCGCAGGGATTCCCGCAACGAGATTTGCAATTCCTTGAAGCCCGAGGGGTGCCTCTCTGCGTCTGCGTCGTGCGCATCCAAGTCTTTCATGCAGGCTTCTGCCTGGTCGCGGTATTGCCGAAGCGTGAGGACGGCAGCGTCCAGGTTTCCGCCGGTGACGTCTTTCTCGATGTCCCCGAACTCGGAGTCGCCGAGCTTCGGCATCAGCTTCGCGCGACGCACGGGATTGGATTCGTGCGCAAATTTGCTCAGGTATTCATCCGTGCGGGTTTGCGCGAGAGGGAACAACAATAGAGCCCCAGCCAGCACGGCTTTTCCGATGCGCAGAGTGCCTAGCAACGTCCTACCTCTTCTTCTCGTTCAATTCGCGCGTCAACGTGCGCGCGCGCGCGGTCGCCTCGAAATACATGTCACTCGTTTCGTCCTTGTTCAACCGCAGGAATTCCTGGTACGAGTCGAGCGCCATCTTCGTTTGGCCCAGCCTATCGTAGCAGGTAGCGCGAATGAAGATGCTTCCAATCGGCAAGGGTTTGCGTTGCGATAACAACTCGATCGCCTGCAGGGCAGCCGGCCAATTCTTGTTTAGATAATTTGCCGCGACGATGTCCGCGAGCACATCGTTCGAACTCGGATCCAACTTGAAGGACACGAGAAGCTCCTTCAAGGCGTCGGTGTAATCCTTTTTCTCCAGGTACAGGTGCCCCAACCGGGCCGGCACCTCCGAGTCCTGCGGCGCCATGGCAGCGGCTTTTTCGAGGACGGGTATAGCGTCGTCGTAGCGTTTCATCTCGAAGTACGCCTCGGAGCGCAGTTTCAGCGCGCGAAGGCTCTCCGGCCCTGCCGCGGCCGCTTTATCGAGTTCCGCAACCGCTTCGGGGTACTTCCCCAGGTCGGCGAGGACGGAAGCGTGGTCAATCCGCGCCTGCGCGTCGTTTGGCTGCTCCGCAAGATACGCCGCAAGCTCCGGCTCGCCGGCATCGAGCTTCTTTTCCACCAGCAGGCTCTGTGCCAGGCCGAGGTGCGCGGTCGCGGAATCAGGCTTCAATGCCAGCGCCGCTCGAAACTCAGGCTCGGCATCCACGGCGCGATTGGAACTTAGCAACGTCCGGGCGAGCGCAAAATGAATGTCGAAATTCTTTGCGTCAAGTTTTTCTGCGGCTTGATATTGCTCGATCGCTTGCGGGAGCCTGCTCGTCCGTTCGTAGGCCCATCCCAACAAGAACTTTGGACGCGC
Source organism: uncultured Acidobacteriota bacterium (assembly GCA_963788255.1). Taxonomy (GTDB): domain Bacteria; phylum Acidobacteriota; class Terriglobia; order Acidiferrales; family UBA7541; genus Palsa-295. The sequence continues at coordinate 167,712 of CAWBGC010000015.1, read as the reverse complement.
TTGATCGGGCTTCAACTCGGCGGCTTTGGCTAATGGTTCGACGGCCGCCCCGGGATCCGAATCCAGTAGCGTGAGTCCAAGGTTCAGGTAGGCTGCGTCCATTTTCGGATCGAGCTCAATGGCTTTTTCGTATTGCGCCTTTGCGTCGTCTGTTTTCTGAAGCGCCGTGTAGGCGTAGCCGAGCTGGAAATGCGCCATTGCATCGTCCGGCTTTTTTGCAATGTAATCCTGATACGCTTTCGCGGCCGTTTGATAATCCTGCTGGTCCATCGCTTTTTGCGCTTCGGTGAGTAGGGCGTACAAAGCGGCTGCCTCCGGGTCTCGGACAACATGTTTCTTTCCGGAGTCTTGGGATTGCGCGGCGGCAGCCGGAGCGCCGGCAAGGACCGCGCCCAGCAGCCAGCAAGGAACCGCTCTTGTCCAATGTCTCATGGGACATCCGGCGAGTTGGCCGGGGCGGCGGTCACCCCGTTGGCCTTGGCGGGCTCGGAATGTTTGGCGTGGTTCGCCCCGTTTCGGACGTTCAGGACTCGCGCCAGATATTTGCCGGTGTGAGACTGCGGGTTCCGGGCAACTTGCTCCGGTGTCCCGGCGGCCACCACACGGCCTCCCTCATCGCCGCCCTCCGGGCCGAGATCGACCACCCAGTCTGCGGATTTGATCACGTCGAGGTTGTGCTCGATGATCAGCACGGACGCGCCCCCCTCGATCAGCTTGCGGAAAGCAGTCAGGAGTTTCTGGATATCGTCGAAGTGAAGGCCGGTAGTCGGCTCATCGAAGATATACAGAATCCCCTCGTTCTCCTGCCGGGTGAGATGCGCGGCGAGTTTCAAGCGTTGCGCCTCGCCGCCGGAAAGGGTCGTCCCGGATTGCCCGAGCCGCAGATAGCCGAGTCCGACCTCCTCGAGCACGCGGAGCCGCTCGGTGACCTTCGGATGCGCGGCAAAGAAGGCCAGAGCCTCGCGCACCGTCATTTGCAAGACTTCGTGAACGTTTTTCTCCTTGTAGTGCACATCCAGCACGCTGCTCTTGTAGCGCGTGCCGCGGCACTCTTCGCAGACGAGTTCCACATCCGCCAAGAAGCGCATCTCGACAGTGACGGTGCCATCGCCCTGGCACGCCTCGCAGCGCCCGCCGGGAATGTTGAACGAAAAATGACCAGGTCCAAGCCCGCGCTTCTTTGCCTCCGGCGTGGAAGCAAACACATCGCGGATGGAATCGAACGCCTTCAAGTAAGTAGCGGGATTCGACCGCGGCGTGCGGCCAATCGGCGACTGATCCACCATTTCCACAGCCGCGAGCGTGTCGTCCCCTTCTAGCCGGTCGCAGCAATCGTGCCAATTTCCGCCTGTCCGCTTGGCTTGCAGCGCCTTGTAGAGCACGTCGTAGACGAGCGTGGATTTTCCAGAACCGGAAACGCCCGTAATGGCCACGAGCATTCCCATCGGGATCATGACGTCGGTCCCCTGCAAGTTATGGCTGCGCGCGCCGTGAATTTTCAATAGCCTTCCGCGTGGCTTCCGGCGCATGGCAGGCACGGCAATCCTCATTTCACCGCGGAGGTACCGCCCGGTCAGCGAATGGGTGTCCGCCAGCAATTGCTCGCGCGTGCCGGAAAACATCAACTTGCCACCATGCTCGCCGGCTCCCGGGCCGAGATCGAGTATCTTGTCCGCGGCGAGGATGGTATCGGGATCGTGCTCCACCACCAGGAGCGTATTGCCCAAGTCGCGCAGGCCTTTCAGTATTTCAATCAGACGGCCCGTATCGCGCGGATGCAGCCCGATGGAAGGCTCGTCGAGAACGTACAGGGCGCCCACCAGATGCGAGCCCAGCGACGTGGCGAGCTGGATGCGCTGCGCTTCGCCTCCCGAAAGCGTGGAGGTAAGCCGGTCGAGAGTCAGATAATCGAGGCCCACTTCATCGAGAAACTTGAGCCGTTGCTGAATCTCCTCCAGCACCTTTTCGGCGATGCCCGCTTCCGACGGGCTCAGCACCAGCGTATGGAAGAACGGCCGCACCTCTTTCACCGTCATCTGGCACACTTCGGTAATTGAGCGGCCCGCGATTTTCACTGCACGGGCGTCCGCTCGCAGGCGTGTGCCGTTGCACTCGGGACAAATCGCGTAGCCGCGGTAGCGGCTCAAAAAAACGCGCACGTGGAGCTTGTACTTCTTGCGCTCCAGCCATGTGAAAAAGCCCTTGATGCCGGGATAGTCTTCCTTGGGTGCCCCGTCCAGAATGGCGTCGCGCTGCGCGGCCGTGAGATCCCGGAAGGGCACATCCATGGGGATGTCTCTCGCGCGCGCGAACTTCTTCATCTCCATCGCCAGCGGACGGTATCGCGGCTTGGTCCACGGCTCGATGGCGCCCTCCGCCAGTGTCTTCCCTTTGTCGGGGATCACGCGGTCGAGATCGAAGTCAATCGTATTCCCGAAACCCTGGCAGCGTGAGCAGGCGCCATAAGGGCTGTTGAAGGAAAACAGGCGCGGCTCCGGCTCTTGATACACGGCGCCGCATTTCTTGCAATCGAAGCGCTCGTTGAAAACCAGGCGCTCCGGCGGACTCCCGGGGTCATCGGGCACGAATTCCAAGATCGCCTCGCCCTGCCCCTCGCGATAGCAGATCTCGATCGAGTCCATCAGCCGCGAACGAATCTCCGGCGAAAGAGCCAGGCGGTCCACCAGCACGTAAACCGTCTTCGCAAAATCCAAATCCAGCAATTCTTCCGGGGTGGAAAACTCGAATACGCGGCCTGCCTGATAAATTCGATTGAAGCCGCGCTTGCGCAGGCTGGTGAGCCCCAGGCGGATGGCTTCCGGCGTCGGGCGAGCGGGCTTCTTTGCGCGCGCCGCACTCGCGGGCGAATCGGGCGCAAGCCTCAATTCGTAGAGGACGTAAAACCGGCGGCCGGCGGGCAGCGCCAGCACGCGCGCTGCAATTTCATCGAGCGAGTCCTTGCGGACCTGCTCGCCGCACCGCAGGCAGAAGGTGCGTCCCACGCGCGCAAAGAGCAGGCGCAGGTAATCGTAAATCTCCGTGGCCGTGGCGACGGTCGAACGCGGGTTGCGCGTCGAATTCTTCTGGCGGATCGATATGGCCGGCGCGATGCCGGAGATTTCGTCCACGTCTGGTTTTTCAATGCGCTCCAGGAACTGTCGGGCATAGGCCGAAAGCGATTCGATGTAGCGGCGCTGTCCTTCGGCGTAGAGCGTGTCGAACGCCAGGCTGGACTTGCCCGAGCCAGATACGCCCGTAACCACGGTGATGGCGTTGTGCGGGATCGTAAAGTCAATATTTTTCAGGTTGTGGACGCGCGCGCCCCGAACGTTTATCTCCTCAACATCCGCAGGAACCGAGGAAGGGCCTGCCACACCGGCCACTTTCCCCTCCAGTGGGGGAGCACTGTTCTCTGTGGGTTTCATCGGCATGAGTGCAAATAAAAAATTATACGCCGCCCCGCCAACCCACGCAAATTGCCTTCCCTCGTGGCCACACACTTCATTGAGGGGGCGTCTCGAACGCGGCATTCGTGAATCAGCTTCTCACAGCGCCACAATCCGCCCGGAATCCACTGCACGTGCCACGGGAGTTGCCAACCTCCCGCAACGACGGCGGGACGGTTCTACCTGTCCAGCTCCGTTAAATGAGCGCAAATGTGAGAAATGTGAGGGGGTCTATTCGTAGCGCAACGCCACGAGAGGGTCCACGCGCGTGGCGCGGCGCGCGGGAATGTAGCAGGCGGCGAGCGCCACCAGCGCCAAGAGCATGGCAACCGTGACAATGGTCATAGGATCGTTGGCTCGCACGTCGTACAGCATGGACGACAGATAGCGCGTCACTCCCAGCGCCACGCCGATGCCCACGGCCGCGCCGACGAGCGCCAGCACAAGGCCCTGCTTCACCACCAGCCGCAGCACGTCGCCTCCTTGCGCGCCAAGCGCCATGCGAATGCCGATTTCGCGCGTCCGCCGCGCGACTTCATACGACAACAGGCCGTATAGGCCGATGCACGCCAGCACCAGCGCCAGCAATCCGAAAAAGCCCGAGACGCGTGCGATGAGCCGCTCCTGAAACAGCAGCCGGTCGATCTGCTCGGATTCAGTTGTGACGTTAAAGAGCGGCAAATTCGGATTGAGTTGGGCGACCACGCGCCGAATCGATGGGAGCAAAGCCTGCGGGTCGGCGGCTGTGCGTAGCTCGAAGGATGCGCCCATGCCCCTCTGCGGCTGGTACATCGTCGGGCTGATATCCTGGCGCAGGCTGCTGTACTTCGCATCGCGGACCACGCCGATGATTTCGTAGCCGGGGCTCGGGGGGCCGTTCTCGTCTCCGGCCGATTCGCCAAATTGTTTTCCGAGGGGGCTCTCTTTGCCCAGATACTTCGCGACGAACGCCTGATTCACAATCACCGGAGTCGGCGCCCTAGTCGGCGTGGAGGCGCCGTTGGCGGCCGCCAGCGCATAGTCTGAGGCATTGAAATCGCGGCCTATAAGGAACGGAATTTGCATCGTTCGAAAGAAATCCGGCCCGACGGGCAGAACATTCGATTCCGAGTCGCGGTCTTGCGGCGTGCCGGGCCAATGGAACATCGTCATCATCATGCCGCCGCTCAGGAGCGGCATCATCGAGTAGCTTGCCGAGCGTACGCCGGGTGTTTCCGACAGCCGGCCCTGCAAATCGCGATAGAAACTGTCAATCTGTGCGTCCTTATAACCCGCGAGCGTCGGGTCAATGCTGAAGACCACGATGTTGTGCGCGTCGAATCCCACGTCAAGGCTCCGCAAGTTTTGCAGCGTGCGCACCAGCAACCCCGCGCCCACCAGCACCACGATCGCCAGCGCCACTTGCGCGACCACCAGCGCGTTCCCGGCGCTGAACCATCTCCCTCGGGCATGCCCGCTGCCCGACGAAACGCCGAAGCCTTCCTTCAGCGCAGGCGTCAGATCCACGCGCGCGCCGCGAAACGCCGGTGCCATGCCGAAGATAATCCCCGTAAGAATCGAAACCGCCGCCGTGAATCCCAACACGCGCATGTCCACGCCTGTAGCAAAGCCCAGCGGCCGTATTTGATTGCTCGACACAAAGGACACGATCACGTGGGTGCCCCAATAGGCGAGAGGAATCCCCAGCGCGCCGCTCAGCGCCGAAAGCAGCACGCTTTCGGTCACCAGTTGGCGCACGATCCGCGCGCGGCCTGCGCCCAACGCCAACCGCACCGCCATTTCCTTGCGTCGCGCCGCCGAACGCGCCAGCATCAGTCCCGCCACATTGGCGCACGCAATCAACAAAATAATTCCGACTGCGAGCATCAATACGTACAAGGGATTTTCGTATTGTCTGCGCGAGCCGGTCAACCCGGTCTGCGCGGGCACCAGCGTCACCGCCGGCTCATCGGCCGGTTTGGACAATGTCGTCTCCTCGCCCGGTCCACCACTCGGCGTCGGGCCTTGCGCTGTTTTCGTTGTCGGCGCCTGGGGCGCTGGAGTCTTCGCCGCCTGCTTGCCCCCGCCGGAAGGAGGCGCGAGCGCAATCATTGGACCGGGTGCCGCGCCTGGGCCATTTGGACCGCCGGACGGTGCTGGCCTCACCGCTCCCGCTCCACCGGGCGGCGGACCCCCGCCCATCACCATTTCTCTTCGGACCATGCCACCCCCCGCCGCTGGTCCGTGGGGCCCGGGCATTCCGCTCCCGACCTCGAACATGGGGATAGATCCGTGCAGCATTTCGTTGCTAAAGATTCCAGTGATCTCTGCCTGCGCATGCGGGAGCGTCATTCCCGGTTTCAGGCGCCCGACAATCGTCAGCCACCAATAAGTGACGTCATCCTGGCGGTTCTGCCAGAAGGCATCGCTGGTGATCCGTTGCGCGTCGGAAAGCGGCAACCAAACGTCATAGTCGCTTCCGGGCGAAAGCCCGATGAATCGCGGTTCGGCCACGCCGACGATCGTGAACGGGACCCCGTTCAATTGAATCGTGCGGCCCAGCACGTCGCGGGAGCCTCCAAAAGCGCTTTGCCAGTAGCCGTAATTGAGTACGGCAACGGGAGCTGCCGAGCGCGAATCGTCGCTCGTCTCGATGACGCGGCCCACGGAGGCCTTCACTCCGAGCGTCCGGAAGAAATCTCCGGAAACCACTTGGCCAGAGATGACGGTTGCGGGGCCATTGCCCGTCAGATCCAGGCGGCCAGAGTTGGCAAACGCGGCCACTCCCGAGAAAGCATTCGCTTGCGCAATCTCGCGAAGCATCGGTTCGGAAAACGAGCAGCCGGAGGGGTTTGCGGCGCCGAAGCGGAGATTGGAGGCGCAATCGCCCGAGGACATGTAACCGTGAATTTTCGGCGAATTGCGCGCGCTCCAATTCAGCATCATCAGCTGCGATGGTTTCTCGACGGGAAGCGAGCGCAGCATCACCGCGTCAATTAGGCTGAAAATCGCCGTGTTCGCGCCGATCCCCAAGGCCAGCGTCAACACGGCGACCGCTGTGAACCCCGGCGCGTTCGCCAGCATTCGAAGCCCGTAGCGCAAGTCCTGCCAGAGTGTTTGCACGGTCCCCCCTCCCACACAGGCTGAAATCCGGCGGATATACTAACAGATAGACTTCCAAATCGGCCGCCCGTTAGCCGCCTCGCGCCGCCAGATTCCTATGGTCAGGCAGCGTTCGTTGCGGTATGTTTTCTCCCGCCACGCGCAGCGTCCTGTCGGCTCCTGCCGAGCCACGCTGCTACGCAGGAGATCCACATGAAATCTCTTTTCATCGTTTGCGCCGTCGCTGCGCTCGCCCTCGCAGCCATGGTCCAAGCCATCGCCCAGGAGACCGGCGTGGCCCTTCGTCCGGGCCGCTACTCGATCACCTCTACTTCACAGTCGCCGGGGCAACCCGCCGGGCCCGGCACCTCCGGCGAGCATTGCATCTCCGCCGCCGACATGAAAGATCCCGAAAACGTCTTCGACCCCGCCGTTCACGCCACCTCGCGCAAGAACGATACCTGCCACGTCACGAATTTCTCCCGCAATGGCGACGTGATTTCCTACGACCTCCAGTGTCCCCGTGCATTCGTTCACATCGAGGCTACGCTCTCCGGCGATTCGTTCAAGGGCAGCCGCACCGTGAAGCCGCGTCCGGGCGCCGCAACGCGAGTCACCTACAATTTTCAAGGCAAGCGCGTCGGCGATTGCCGCTAGAAATTCCAAAATGGGTAAACGGAGGAGCGTGCGCGTGAAAAAGCCTTTCCTAATTCTACTTGGGGCAATCTGCACGTTCCCGTTCGCGGCCCGCGGCCAAGCTCAGCCCGCTGCCACTGCAAGCGCGTCGGCTGCTCCCGAATCCCAATCGTGCGAAAGCCTGGCGAATCTGTCCCTGCCGCACGCGAAAATCACCATGGCGCAAATTGTCCCCGCGGGCGCATTCGCGCAGGGGCCCCTCTTCAAGGCCGCGCCGGCGTTCTGCCGGGTTGCCATCGAATCCGCGCCCACCGCGGACTCCGACATCAAAATCGAAATTTGGCTCCCCGCCGCTGGTTGGAACGGCAAGTTCCAGGCGCAGGGCAATGGCGGGTTCGCCGGCGAGATTGGATATGCGGGAATGGCGGTCGCGGTCATGAAGGGCTACGCAACCGCGGGCACCGACACCGGTCACTCCGGCGACGCCACCGATGCGCGTTGGGCGCTGAACCACCCCGAGAAAATCGTCGATTTCGGCTACCGCGCCATCCACGAAATGACGCAAGCCGCGAAAGCCGTTATCCAGGCGTTCTATGGCTCGGCGCCGCACTACTCTTACTTCACCAGTTGCTCCAATGGCGGTCGCGAAGCGCTCATGGAAGCGCAACGCTTTCCCGAGGATTACGACGGCATCATCGCCGGCGCTCCCGCGAACTACTGGACGCACCTTCTCACCAACGCTCTTTGGAACGCGCAAGCGCTCACCCTTGAGCCCGGCAGTTACATTCCCTCTAGCAAACTGCCCGCGATCGCCAAAGCCGTGAACGAATCCTGCGACGCTCAAGCCGGCGTCTCAGACGGCATCATCAACGATCCGCGCAAATGCCATTTCGATCCCGCGATCTTGCTATGCAAGCACGATGATTCCGACGCATGCCTCACCGCGCCGCAAGTCGCCGCGCTCAAGAAGCTCTACGACGGCGCGCACGATTCTCACGGCAAGTCGGTGTTTCCCGGCTATTTGCCTGGCGCGGAAACCGGCGAGGGCGGCTGGGCGCCTTGGATTACCGGCCAGGCTCCCGGCAAGAGTTTGCTCTTCCTTTTTGGCAACGGATTCTTCGCCGACATGCTCTATTCGCAAGCGGATTGGAATTACAAAGACGCGAAAATCGATGACGCCGTGAAAGCTGCCGACGAGAAGATGGCGTCGCTCTTGAATGCCACGGATCCGAATCTCGCGCCATTTCGCGCGCGCGGCGGCAAGCTGATTCTCTACCACGGCTGGAATGATCCCGCGATCTCCGCGCTCAACTCGGTCAACTACTACGAAAGCGTGGTGCATTCGATGGGTGAAACCGGCGTCGATTCGTTTCTGCGGCTTTACATGATGCCTGGAATCCAGCATTGCAGCGGCGGCCCGGGGCCTGAGCCGTTCGGTCCGCTCGCTTCCTTGAGGATGGCGGCCCAAAATGACGATCAGCACAGCTTTCAACTCGCGCTCGAAGATTGGGTCGAAAAAGGCGACGCGCCATCCTCGATTGTCGCCACGAAGTTCGTCGGAGGTGATCCCGCGAACAAGGTCCAGATGACTCGCCCGCTCTGCCCGTATCCGCAAGCTGCGCAATATAAGGGCACGGGCGATTCGAACGATGCCGCAAGCTTCGTCTGCGCCCCTCCAAAGTAGGTGGAATGCCCGCGGGAAGCTCACACTTCGATCGCGTCGTCTGGATCGTCCTCGATAGCGTCGGCATCGGCGAGCTTCCAGACGCTGCGCAATATGGCGACGTAGGCCGCGACACGCTGGGACACATCGCCCGGTCGCGGCCACTTCGGCTGCCGAATCTTCTCCGGCTTGGATTGGGCAATATCAAGCCCCTCGCTCATCTGCCGGCGGCGTCGAACCCAGCCGGAAGTTACGGGAAAGGTGCGACCGTCTCGCCCGGGAAAGACACCACGACAGGCCATTGGGAAATGGCGGGAATCTGGCTCGATCAGGCGTTCCCAGTCTATCCGCACGGTTTTCCGAAATCGCTAATCGCGGAATTCGAACGGCAGATCGGCCGCCGCACGCTCGGAAACAAACCCGCCTCCGGCACGGAAATAATCAGAGAATTGGGCGAAGAGCACGTGCGCACCGGATTCCCAATCGTGTACACGTCCGGAGACAGCGTTTTTCAGATCGCGGCACATGAAGACGTGATTCCCATCGGTGAGCTGTATCGCATGTGCGAGATTGCGCGGAAGCTATTGGATGGACCGAATCGCGTGGGACGCGTGATCGCGCGTCCGTTTACGGGCACGCCGGGAAATTTCCTGCGGACCGAGCGGCGCCACGATTATGCAGTTGAACCGCCTCGGCCGATGCTGCTGGATGTGCTCGCCGAGCGCGGCATTCCCATATTCGGCGTGGGCAAAATTCACGACATCTACAATGGGCGAGGCGTCGAAAAATTCGCGACGACCAAGAATAATTCTGACGGCATGGCAAAACTCAGCGACGCTCTGGCAATGCAATCGAGCGGACTGATCTTCGCAAACCTCGTGGATTTCGACATGCTATACGGGCACCGCAAGGATGTGGAAGGATTCGCGCGCTCGCTCGAGGAATTCGACGAGATGCTCGGTCCGTTCCTCGATTTGCTGCGGCCCTCGGATCTGCTGATGATTACCGCGGACCATGGCTGCGATCCCGACCCCGTGAATCCAACCACCGACCATTCCAGGGAATACGTTCCGATCCTCGCTTACACTCCGGCAGTTTCCGCTGGCGCAAACTTAGGCATTCGTTCGACTCTTGCCGACATGGGACAAACGGTTGCGCAAAATTTCGGCGCGACGATTCCGCACGGCAGAAGCTTTCTGGGAGCGCTGCAAGGGAAGTAAATCGAGAGAGAGCGTTCAGTCGCCTTCGGCAGTCTTCGGAGCGAAGTAACCGGTCCGCGTGCGGGCCGCCAACTTCCCGCGCCCGTGCGGCGGAACCAATTGCACTAGGACGGAGCGGAACGTCCCGTCTTTGGTCGTATTCGAGGGATAGTATCCGATGGTGTACTGGTTGCGGATGTCGCGCGCCACGTCGGTGCAAACCTGTTCCACCTCGTCGAGGTTGTCCGGAAAGAAAGCCAATCCGCCGGTAGCTTCCGCGATTTCCGCCAGGACTTTCTTGGAGTGCCGGACCATTCGCTTTTCGTTTTTCCGGTCATCGTCGCTGAAGACTCCAATGGCGTAGATGGCGGCGTCGGATTGCTCCGCGGCCTTCATGGTTTGTTCCAGTGTCAATCGGCTCGCGTCGTCGTCGCCGTCGGTGATGACCAGCAGCACCTTCTTGTCCTTGTGGCCCTTCTTCAGGTGATCGAGCGAGCCGACAAGGGCGTCGTAGAGCGCCGTGCTGCCCCGCGTATCAATCCGCGAAAGCGCTTCGTTCAATTCCTGAGGGTCGCTGGTGAAGTCCTCATTCGTGTCCAGGTAATACTCATCGTTGAAGTTGACGACGAACGCCTCATCTTGCGGATTGCTGGTCTTGACGAACGTCAAAGCGGCGGCGTTCACCTGCGCGCGTTTTTCCCGCATGCTCCCGCTATTGTCGATCACCAAGCCCATCGTCACGGGAATGTCCGTGCGCGAGAAGACGGAAACCTTCTGCTCGATCTTGTCCTCAAAAACGCGGAAGTTATCCGCCTGCAAGTCGGAAACGAACTGGCCCTTGTCGTCGGTGACCGTCACATGCAAAGCCACCATGTCCGTCGGGACGACAATTTTCTGCCTTGGGGTGCTCTCTTGGCCCGGCGCGGCGTACCCCGGCGGGGGCGGCGGATTGGGTACGGGCGCAGTTGGAACAGGATTCTGTGCGAGCAGGCACGGACTCAGGAAAATGACCGCAAGCAGTAGCGAGAGATAGCCGTAAAAAAGACGCTTAGCGGCCCGGCGCGAAATATCCGCTCCTCGCATATGAGGTAAGAGGTGGAAGACCGCGCGGCGGGCGCAATTTGACTTTGATCTTGCGCCACTTGCCGTCCTGCGCCCGGTTCGAAGGCCTGTATCCAACCACATACTGGTTGCGCAGCTCCATGCTGATCTTGGTGGCAATGTCCGGCAGGTCGCTCAAGCTGTGCACCGTGAAGGTGCGGCCGCCGGTCATTTGCGTTAAATCGTTCAATAGGCCGGGCCCCGCGATTTCCTCCGGCGAATAACCACCATCCGGCTCGTACAATCCGATGGCATAGATCTGGACGTCCGCTTCCTGCACGTACTTGCGAATGTCCGTCTCCGAGTACCGGCTATGATTATCGCCTCCATCGGATATGATGAGCAAAGCTTTCTTTGCGTTGTGTGCTCCTTTCATCTGGCTCAATCCGAGGTAAATTCCGTCCAGCATCGCCGTCATGCCGTGCGCGGACGTAAACATCAGCCGGTTCTGCAATTCGTCCACGCTGGCAGTGAAAGGGCTCACCAGTTGCGCGCGATCGTTGAAATTAATCAGGAAAAATTCGTCCTGCGGATTGGCCGTGCGGAAGAATTGCACCGCCGCCAGCCGCGATTTGTCGATTTTGTCCGACATGCTCCCGCTCATGTCGAAAATCACGCCGATCGAGATCGGCACATCCTCGCTCGAAAACCGCACCACTTCTTGCTCCACGCCGTCTTCGAACACCCGGAAGTTGTTCTGCTCCAGGCCCGTCACCAGCCGCCCATACGGGTCCGTCACCGTGACGTTCACCAGCGTCATGTCCGTCTCGGTCTTAAGCGCCTTGCCCTTCTGAATTTTCTGGCCGGTGGCGTCCGGCAGAGGACCTGTAGGAACTACTTGTGCGGTAACGTTGGAAGCGAAAAGGAAGGAAGAGACCAGCAGCGCAATACTGGCGCACACAGCCCGTACTACCCATCTGCGTCCCTGACGCGTCAGGAAGTACTTCACCTTGTCCCCCAATACTGCCGTGGGCCGTACGGCAGCACTGCCATCACTTCCCATGATTGTAGCACTCGTCAAGTCCAAATCAAGGGCCGGAATGCACGTTTTACAAATTAGAGACAATCGGTCAATAGGCACCGAGGCCTGCTGCCTTCGCCGTCCCCGCTCTTCATCGGCCTCCACGGCTGGTTCTTTAGCCTCCGCGCTCCCATCGCCATGCTAAGATGCCAATTTCTCTTTTTAGTGGCATCCGCCGTGGCGGATACGTCCGCTGCGATTCGGAGGCATCTCTGGCGGAAAAATCCGATAGCAAGATAGTCCTGGCCGTCATCCCCGCGCGCTACGCCTCCACGCGCCTGCCGGGGAAGCCGCTCGCCCTGATCGCTGGGCGTCCCATGATCCAGCACGTCGTCGAACGCGTGCGCCGCGCCCAACTCGTCTCGCGCGTCGTGGTCGCCACCGACGACGAGCGCATCCTCTCCGCCGTGGCCGGCTTCGGCGGGGAAGCGGTCCTCACGCGCTCCGACCATCTCACCGGCACCGACCGCGTCACCGAAGTCGCCACGCACATCCCCGCGGCCATCTACGTCAACGTGCAGGGCGACGAGCCGCTGGTTGACCCCGCCACGGTGGACGCCGTCGTCTCCGCCATGCTCGATGACGACGAAATCCAGATCGCCACGCCTTGCTCCGCCATCCTCCGCCCCGCCGACATCATGGACCCCAACATCACCAAAGTCGTCCGCGATTTCGAAGGCAACGGCCTCTACTTCTCCCACGCGCCCATCCCTTGGGTGCGCGACACGGGCGACGCCGTCACCGCCCGCCACTGGAAGCATATCGGCATCTACGCCTTCCGCCGCGAAGCGCTCCTGGAAATCGCCACGCTTCCTCCCGGCGAACTCGAACGCCTGGAAAAGCTCGAACAGCTTCGCTGGCTCGAAAACGGCCTCCGCATCCGCGTCGTCGAAACCGATTACGACGCCGTAAGCGTGGACGTTCCCGCTGATATCGAGCGCGTCGAAAAGCTCCTCCGTGACGGTCGAAGCCCCGCCGCTGAAGGGTCGTAGATCCCCCGCAGGAGGAGCGGTAGGGTTTCGTACCGTCTCGTATTTTCCCCGTCGAAGACACGCCGTAGGACTGTCGAAGATCCGCCGAAGGAGGACTACCCTCGCGTTCGCCCTAAAATTACCCAAGAGCTGGCCTTTAGCCCGCGACGCCGCCCCCAACCCGTGAACGCCCGCCCAGAACTTCACCCGCCCCACCAGTAACTGCGATGGCACTGCGGAAGAGGTTCTGATATATACCAAAGGGTAGAGCCCTGCCGTGCGACGCGAAATTCACACTCTAATTGTCGGCGCGTTCCATCACGTCCATGCATGGGTGAATCACGCCATGAACTGGACACAATCATACGCAGCCGCGATTCAGGCCCTTTCCGCGATTGTGATCGTAATTCTCACCTGGCGCCTTGTTCGGTCTACCCACCGCTACGTGGAAGCAACAGAAGGGGCACTGGAATTGTCGAGAGATCAACTGCGAGCCTTGCGCCAGCAGGTCAACGAGCAGAAGCGAGCACTCGACCTCGCCAAAGAGCAATATGAGCGCGCCCCGCTCGAAGCCCACAGAGTCGAATTGAACGAAAAGGTTTTGGAACCACTGCGACGCCTGCTTGAGTCGAGTTACGGAGAGCCAAGGTTCTCGGCCGAAGTCTCGCCAGATCAACATTACGACCCAGGCGCGCCAGCGTGGAAGAGTCCCATCAGCGCCGGCGCATATCTTCAAGCGCCAGACCCTGGGGAGAATGCGGATGGTGCCTTAGACATCGCACTCCTTGAGGACGCGAAGAAAAATCACTACCGCGACCTCATGGCTAGCTGGGAATCATTCAGGATATCATGGACCGCTCACAAGAACCGACGTCAGGAGTGGATCGAGAATATGGCCGGCCTCATTCTGAGCGAGTCGCGCTTGCCACCTCACCCAACGGGGACGAATGCCCCGTACGTGATGCACCTAGCCTTAGCTATGTTCGTGTACGAGAGGTTCATGCGAAGAGGTGGCTCCCAGCTGAATGTCAGAAGTGAGGGCCATCCTAAGCTGTCATCACTTACAGGCGACGCGAGAAATTACGCGACTGGCACGAATGAGCAAATGAACAAATTGCTGGACATGATCGAGATCTTGATTGAATCAGAAGGGAAACTCTTGCCCAACCTTCAAGACGAGCTGGTCGGATTGGAGACTCAACGCCAGACCCTAGTACGCGAATTCAGTATGGCAATCTCCACGAAAACTCTCCCAGAAAGGTGCCCTATCGTTGGGCTCAGCTGAGGCCGTTCAGTTCATTCACTATGATAACCCCTTGTCCGAAATCGGGGAACCGGCTAAATTCGCGAGAAACGATTTCCCGAAAGTGATACCGGGCCGCGCAGACTGCGAGCCATGAACCAAGCTTTCACCGAAGGACTAAGCCGCTTCTTCGATCAATACTCTTCTACCCGAGGGCTTGTCGACAGCCTGATCAGGGCTAAGTCTCATCCCCAAGAAATCTTGATACTCCTTTGTTCTCGCATCGACGCTTTGGCCTCCAGCGCCGCGAGCGAGGACGAACCCAGCGGAAGATCATTCACAAGGTTTGTGACAATTTACAGTGGCTGTTCAAAGCTATTCGATAGCGTCAGCGTTGGCGATCTGTATTACGAATTGGATTATCACCTCTGGATGCTGCCCGGCATCCTCGAAAAGGCAGGGCGCATTCGGATCTTTTCACGCCTCAATGAGCCAATCCTGAGGCTCCTCGTGGACAGCGAAATAGCCTTAACCCAGGAAGAGGCACAACGCCTCATGAAACGAATACTACGGGCCCTGCGCAGACATTTCCGCGCGACGCCTAATCAACCCCGGACAAAGCGACCGCTGGCGTCCGCCAACCAAATAGTGCAGGCCGTCCAAGACGAGTTTAGCGGAAGCCGCAGCGGCCCCCTACCACAGGCACTCGAGAAGGCCATCAACCCTTTGATCAGCTCCAAGACACTCGGCCGAATTTTGTACCAAAGGTTTCGGTGTGAAGCCATTCACGGAGGCCGAGTCCTCATCGAGGAGTCTAGATTCTTCTCTGAGAGAAAGCCGTACTGGAAGCCATTGCGTTCGAAGTTCTACGGTCCGTTCCAGCTAGTCGAGTTTCCAGCAAAATTCCTAGCTTCGCTATTCTCTAATTGCCTCAGAAACTACAGGAAACGACTCGAAGCGACGGGCAAGGTCCCTCCAAATGTCCATTTTGAGATGTTCTCTAACGACCCTTTCACCAACCTAGACCTCCTAGACGGAACTCTCCTCCCACGGGGACGCACGGCCCTCCCAAAGCTATGACCGTACTACGTTCCCCAGACCGTTAGCGCAAACCAGGAACCCAATGATTCGATAAGCCCATGACGCTCCCGACCTCGATGAGGCGTCTTTCATCGTCGACAACGGGCGCGCGTCAATAATTCCGCTCGTCCGAATTCCCGGACATACCCCACATCGCCTGTGGTGACTCACCACGGCCTATGTGATGATCGTAGGCGTAATGGAAATCTCTGATCGTCTTGGCAAACTAGCAGGCTTTTACGACCTGGAAGCACGTAGGTGCGTGCGCGCACGTGCCTATCTTGCAGCCTGCGTCATGCAGGGCGCAGCCCTGGAGGCTGCATTGCAAGCGATGTGCTTCCTATATCCGGAGCGCGTCAAGAAAACCACGGTCTACCAGAAAAAGAGGTTCCGGAGAAAAAGAAACAAGGCGCTCGATTTCAAATACCACGAATTGATTAATATCGCTGACGAGCTTTCCTGGTTCCCGCCCAAACGAATCACATGGGGCAAGAGGACGACCCTTGCCGGCTTCGCGCACGAGCTTCGGAAGTTAAGAAATTACGTCCATCCCGGAGTCTGGGCGCCTGAACGGCCGGACACAATGAAATTCACAAAGGGAGTCTACGGTGTCGCCTACGAGATTTTCGATGTGGCAAGCTCTTGGCTACTCCATCGTGTACATCAGAGCTTGCGAAATCATATGAAGCGAAAGGGCCTGCTCTAGACATCTTCGGGACTAACGTGTCACAGCCCTCGGCTTTCCGACTCCACCATCATTCGCACCCACAGAAGCTCTTGGCCTTAGACCATGACCCCCTGAACCGGTGGTGCGCACCAAGAGTCGTCTGATACATCCAATCCCGCGTTTTATTGTGGTATCCTCCGTCTCCATCGCCTTAGATTCGGTCGAAGGACAGATAGTCATGGACGACCCTAACCAGGACACCCGCCAATTACGCAAGGAAGAACATGAACGCGGGGCAAAATTGATTGGCGGCTATACTGCGTTTGTAGCCGCGCTCCTAATTGCGACGATCGCGAAAAGCGACGAATTTCGGCGGTCCTGGATCGTAATTTCGCTACTCGCGGTATCGCTGCCCTCTCTCGTTGCATGGAGCATGCTCAACTTCACTGTTCTCGTGCGACAGGGCAGGAGAGGTAGCTCCTCTCGCGGCCTTGCAGCCTTGATGGGCCTACTTCCTAGCCTAGCTGGTATCGCTGCCCTGCTCGGTCACTTCTCTGTGATTGCTGGGACGCTATTTGTACTGTTAACGATATTTTGGTCTCTCTGCATTGATGTTGTGACCTTCTTGGGCTCAAAGAGCCCGGAATCCAAAATCTGAGTCCTTCGCAATCGCACTGACTTGTCCCAGCGTCCGAAGGAGTGTCACGCCCCGCACTCCGTGCTCTCCCTCGCTTCCACGACTGTCACTTACCCGACCCTCAGACTGGCCTCACGCGATTCCCATTTCGGGAAAACCCACGCCACGCCCTGACGTCCCCACACCCAAAACCCTACCCCCTAAACCCTTTATCTTGTTCCGCTTGCCGACCGCAAAGATACCATTGACTTACCGTACCTCTTGTGTTATCATTGGTCGGGCTTTTATTAAGTCTAACTGAGGAAAGGACATGCAGGACGGTACTCCAATCCGGGGCCACGCAGTCACCCGCGCAAAGAACGCGGTTTTAATCCTCCAGCATCACTCCAGCGTCAAGCTACCAGCCTCAAGCTTCCAGAACCTAACCGCAACACCGCCGCGATTAGAAATCGGTCTTAACTCACTGACGCAAAAGGAGAAAACATTTTCTAACCGCAACAAGAACAGGCGGTCTTCCGTGCTGGATCTGCGGTTTCTGCTTCCTTGCCTCCCTGCTTCTCTGCCTCCCTCTTCGCCACTCGCTCGCCCTGAGCGAAGTCGAAGGGCCACTCGCCACTGCATCTCTAATCGCAACCAGGGTATATTAGAAATGGAGCTAAGTTGTTGCAAACAAAGCCCTCTAATTTTTTCTAATCGCAACTTATTGAGGCACCCCCGCGTTCGATCTTTATTCGCTCTCGCGCCTAAAAACGGCGCGAGAGGTCGCGCAATAGAACCAGCGCGAGCGGTAAATGTGCGCGAGCCGTCCCTCGCGCCCACCTTGGTTCCCAGCGCCGTCGGCACGTTTTTTGTGTCCCGGACGGTCCTGCGGGACGCGTCAGTAGCTAGCCCAATGCGGAAGCGTCGGGTCGCGCCAGCCGCGCGACCCACAACCTTTGCGCTGCCTCTATCGCAGCATGTACTCCGTCCCGCCACCAATCACTCTTCACCAATCACCTGCCCGTCCGGCAGGCGGGCCAGTCACCGCACTTCTAATCGCAACTACTATGGATTAGAAATCGAGCTAACCTGTTGCAAACAAAGCCCTCTAATTTTTTCTAATCGCAACTTATTGGAGCACCCCCGCGTTCGATCTTTATTAGCTCTCGCGCCTAAGAACGGCGCGCGAGGTCGCGCAATAGAACCAGCGCGAGCGGTACACGTGCACGAGCCGTCCCTCGCGCCCACCGTGGTCCCCAGCGCCGTCGGCGCAACAGAACTTAGCCCAGCGCGGAAGCGCTGGGTCGCGGCAGCACCGCAACCCACAACCTTTGCGCAGCACCTATCGCAGCATGTACTCCGTCTCTCCACTAGCCACGCGCCC
The DNA here is from genome assembly GCA_963788255.1 of uncultured Acidobacteriota bacterium. GTDB lineage: Bacteria > Acidobacteriota > Terriglobia > Acidiferrales > UBA7541 > Palsa-295. The sequence goes on along the minus strand of CAWBGC010000015.1, from coordinate 149,604 downwards.
CTGCCCGCCGCCTTGCTTTTTGGCGGGTTGCGCGTACCTCTCGGCGGATTTCTCGCCGACCCCGCCGTAGAGACATTCGCCGCACCCAAACCTCTTGCTTGCCCTGAGCCTGTCGAACGCGCGCTGATTCACTCGCGCAACGTCTCGCGGTCCGCCTGCGTGTTGGCGCTTCTCACGAATCACAACTCACTAATCACCAATCACCGCATTTCGTCTCGCATTCGCCGTTTGACACGCGCGGGGATTCCGACGATAATGCGGAGTACCTCGATACTCCCGGAGGAAATCGAGCGCCTTGCGAAGCGGCCCGAAGTATATCTTTGTGACGGGCGGCGTAGTTTCTTCCCTGGGCAAGGGCGTGGCAGCGGCTTCGATGGGATGTCTGCTGGAAAGCCGCGGACTCCGGGTAACCCTCCAGAAGTGCGATCCCTACCTGAACGTCGATCCCGGAACGATGTCTCCCTATCAGCACGGCGAAGTGTTTGTGACCGACGACGGGGCGGAGACGGATCTGGACCTGGGGCATTACGAGCGCTTCACCTCCGCGAAGCTGACCCGCGACCACAATTGGACCACGGGACGCATCTACGAATCGATCATCGCCAAAGAACGCCGCGGGGATTATTTGGGGAAGACCGTCCAGGTGATTCCGCACGTGACGGACGAAATCAAGGCCGCGTTCCGGAAAGTGGCGGACGGTGTGGACGTGGTGATCGTGGAAATTGGCGGGACGGTGGGCGATATCGAATCGCTGCCGTTTATGGAGGCCATCCGGCAGATGCGGTTGGAGCTGGGGCCGGAAAACGTGGTCTTCGCGCATTTGACGTTGGTGCCGTTTATCGCCACGGCGGGCGAGTTGAAAACCAAGCCGACGCAGCACAGCGTCAAGGAACTGTTGAGCATCGGAATCCAGCCGGACATCCTGATTTGCCGCAGCGATCGCCCGCTGGGAAGCGATCTGAAGGCCAAGATCGCGCTCTTCTGCAACGTGGCCGAGGCGTCCGTGATTTCCGCGCCGGACGTGGGGAATATTTACGAAGTGCCGATGTCGCTCGCGTCGGAGGGACTGGACGAGCAGATTTTGCGCTTGTTGCGTTTGGAAGCGCCGCCACGAGACTTGAGCCGCTGGCTGGCCATGCTGGAAACGCTGGAGCATCCGCAGGGCGAGGTGCGGATTGGCGTGGTGGGGAAGTACGTCCAGCTCGAGGACGCGTACAAGAGTCTGCGCGAAGCGCTGGTCCACGGCGGCTTGGCGAATCGCCAGCGCGTGGTGATCGAGTGGGTGGAAGCGGAGGAGATCGATTCCGCGGCGACCGCGGAGCGGCATTTGCGGCACGTGGACGGCATCCTGGTCCCGGGCGGATTCGGCAAGCGCGGCATCGCCGGGATGGTTCATGCGATTACGTACGCGCGCGCGAACAAGATTCCGTTTTTTGGCATTTGCCTGGGCATGCAGTGCGCCACGATCGAGTACGCGCGGCAAATGGCGGGCATCCCGACGGCGGATAGCACGGAGTTCGATCCTTCGACGCCGAATCGCGTGATTTATAAATTGCGCGAGTTGCTCGGCGTGGACGAAATGGGCGGGACGATGCGGCTGGGCGCGTGGCCTTGCCGGCTCGAGCCGGGATCGTTTGCCGCCAAGGCCTACGGCACGACCGAAATTTCCGAGCGGCACCGCCACCGCTACGAATTCAATTGCGAGTTCGAGCAAGGCCTGGTTCGCGCGGGATTCAGAATTACGGGGCGCACGCCGGACGGCGTGTACGTCGAAATCGTCGAGATTCCCGACCACCCGTGGTTCCTCGGCTGCCAGTTCCATCCGGAATTCAAGTCGAAGCCGCTGGCGCCGCATCCGTTGTTTGCTGCGTTCATTCGCGCGAGCCTGGAAAACCGGCGCACCCGCGTGGGGCTTTCCGCCGGGGCGCACGTTCCCGCCGCCGATCCGAATTCGTGAGGCGCGCTGAGGCCCGCGTCCGCGAGAGAGTTCGGCAGCGCGGCATTTCCACCGAAGTTCTTTACCCTTTCGCATAGCTACCGAAGACGCATCCGTTGCGCCCCAAACAGGGTGCTAACCTTATAGGTTGAGCCCCTGGAGGGCCGCGTGGACGTGTCTTCCAACCCGACCGAGACCGGCGTCGACAAGCGCCGCACGACGCGCGTGGTGCAGGCCATCCCCATCATCGTGCACGGGATGGACGCGCTCGGCCAGCCGTTCAAGGAAGTGACTTCGACGGTGATGGTGAACTGCAACGGGTGCAAATACCGGTCGAGGCACTACGTGCCGAAGGATTCGAGGGTCACGGTGGAAATCCGCGCGTTGCGGCAGGGAGCGCCGCCGCGGATCGTTCCGTCGCGAGTGGTCTGGGTGCAGCGGCCGCAGACATTTCGGGAAGTGATTCATGTGGCGCTGGAGTTCGAAGTGGCGGGAAACCTCTGGGGGATCGATGCTCCGCCGGAGGATTGGTATCCGCATCCGGATGATGTGGGGCTGGAGATTCCCGTTTCCGCCGATGGCGCGGAAAGCGAGGCTTCCGGAGCGCCGGCAGCCGGAAATGGCGACGCAAGAGTGGAGGCAACGGCGCCGCCAGCGGTGAATGAAACAGTTATCGCGCGGGCGCGCGCGGAGACTTTGGCCCTCCCCGAAGTGCGCAGCCCGTTTGCGATGCAGCATGTTCCGCCGACGAACGAAGCGGAACTCGCGGCGGCACGCGAACTGGTGATGCGCGCCGTGGAAGCAATGATGGCGCCGGAAATCCCGCGGCTGCGCGAGCGGCTGGAGGCGCAGCTCCCGGATTCTATCGGGGAATCGGTCAAGTCTTTGGCGCTAAACTTGGCGGAAGAGGTGGCGAAGGACGTCGCACGGCAGGCCGCGGACCGGACGGCCGCGATCGTGGTAGAAGGGCGCAAGGCGTGCAAGGAAAGTGTCGCGCAGTTGGATAAGAGGATCCGCTATGTGGTTCAGGATGTCATCAACTCCCGTCAGGCGAGCCAGAGGAAGGCGTCACGAAGACGCCGCCGCAGAAAAGATCGAAAGATTGAACCGGAAACTGTGGTAACCGTTCCCGAGAACTAGAAGTTATCTCATAAACACTTTCAAGGTACTGATCGGTTGAAAGTTATGGCGAATGACGTAAATCAAGGGCATGGATCTCACCGACGCCCAGTGGGCGGTGCTGGAACCGCTTTTTCGTCCGAAACGTCGGGAGGACGGGCGTGGTCGCCCGTGGCAGGATACGCGCGCGGTGCTGAACGGCGTCTTTTGGGTCCTGCGCACCGGCGCCCCCTGGCACGATCTGCCACGTCGTTATCCTCCCTATCCAACCTGTCATCGCCGCTTTCAGCAGTGGCAGCGCTCGGGGCTGCTCACCAAACTGCTGCAGAAACTGGCGGAAGACTTACGCGACCGCGGGAAGCTGGATCTGAGCGAGTCGTTCATCGACGCCAGCTTCAGCTCGGCGAAAAAAGGGGCTCTGCTGTCGGCCCTACTCGCCGCGGCAAAGGCAGCAAAATCATGGCGATCAGCGACGGCCATGGTCTTCCTCTCGCCGTGCACGTGGCCAGCGCTTCGCCTCATGAAACAAAGCTCGTCGAACCCACGCTCCAGCGACGCTTCCTTGCGGAAACTCCCGAGCGTTTGATCGGCGACCGCGCTTACGATAGCGATCCGCTGGATGTGCAGATTCGCGAACGCTTCGACGTGCAGTTGGTTGCCCCGCACCATTCGACGCGCAGCCGTAAAGCCACGCAAGATGGCCGCGTCCTTCGACGCTATCGGCGTCGCTGGAAGATCGAGCGATTGTTCGCATGGCTTCACAATTTTCGTCGCATCGTCATTCGCTGGGAATACTACCCAGAAAATTTCCTCGGGATGGTCCAGCTTGCTTGTGCCGTTATCCTCCTGAGGTATTTATGAGATGGCTTCTAGTGGTTTTGGCGCTTGTGGGGCGACCGGAACGGCCCCGCCGGCGTGCGACGGTTCGCGGGACCAATGGGATTGTTACACTGCGATGAATCCTGGCCCGAGCGTCTTGACCGGGTCCAGCCGGCGCGCTAGGCTAGTTGTACGGAGCGTGGATTGCGCCTGCGAAGGGGTTGTGGGCGCCCAACTTGATGAAACAAACCGTCCGAATGGTTGGGGGAATCAATGAGTTCTTCGGGACCCTCGACGAGAATTTGAAGCTGTTCGAATCCGCCCTGCAAGTCACCACGCAGCTCAGAGACCGCGAGCTTGAAATCGAAGGCGCTCCCGAACAGGTGCAGCGCGCCGCGCGCATCATCGACGAATACAACGACCGCGTGATGGCAGGCCGAGTGCCGGACAGCCAGGAAGTGAAGGCCCTTCTCCGCGTGGCGACAGAGGAATCCGTGGCGGGATTGCGAGGGGCTTTCTCTCCAGCGCGCACGCGGACGCTGGGCAAGAAGACCGTGGCGCCCAAGAGCGCGAATCAAAAGCGGTATATCGAAGCCTTGGAAACCTACGACATGGTATTCGCGATTGGTCCGGGAGGTACGGGGAAAACATACCTGGCCGTGGCCATGGCCGTGTCCGCGCTGTTGTCGAAGCAGGTCAATCGAATTATTCTGGCGCGCCCAGCCGTCGAAGCTGGAGAGCGCCTGGGATTTCTCCCCGGCACGATCCAGGAGAAAGTGGATCCGTATATGCGGCCGCTCTATGACGCGTTGCATGATTTGCTGGAGGCCGACAAGCTGGAACGTTTTCTGGAAAAGGACATCATCGAAGTTGCTCCGCTGGCATTCATGCGCGGGCGGACGCTCAACGATTCTTTCGTCATCCTTGACGAGGCGCAAAACACCACAAGCGAACAAATGAAGATGTTCCTCACGCGACTGGGATTCAACTCCAAGGCCGTCATTACCGGCGACATCACGCAGATCGATCTTCCGGACTCGCGGCGCTCCGGGCTGATCGAAGCAATTGACGTGGTCGGGAAGATCGAGGGCATCGCGCTGGTCTATTTCGATGAACGCGATGTGGTCCGCCACAACCTGGTGCAGCGGATCATCAAGGCCTACGATGAATACGAGGGCGGGCAACCCAGCGGGAACGGCCGCGGTTCGAACGCGGCCGGAGCGCCGGGAGCCGCCAACCACCGCGAAAGCAACCGGCGCGAATAGGCCTCGCGCAATGATCCTGAATCGCCAGCGCCGCGTTCCCATTGGCATACCGAATCTCGAAGGGTTTCTTGCGCGGGCGCGGCGCGCTTTACACCTGCCTGCGGATGCGTTTGGCGTCTGCTTTGTGACGGACGCCACCATCGCCCGGTGGAATCTTCGGTATCGCGGGGAAAAACGCGCTACGGATGTGTTGTCGTTTCCAGCCGATGACCGGGGGCGCCGAAATCATCAAAGAACGCGGAAGGAACGACGTAAATACGCGGGGAGTTCCAATTCCTATCTCGGAGATATTGCCATTGCTCCGGCGGTCGCGCTCCGGAATGCGCGGCGATATGGGCGCACGCTGGAGAACGAGATTCGCATCTTGATTCTCCACGGCGTCCTCCATCTGCTAGGATACGATCACGAGTCAGACACCGGACAAATGGATCGCCGTGAGCAGCGCCTTCGCCGGGCGCTGAGATTGGCCTAGCGCATGCCCAGCCTGCTTTATACGATTGGTGTCCTGGCACTGGCCGCCGGGCTCGTGGTTTTTTCCTATCTGGATCGCGTCTATCGCGAACTTGGCCGAGTTTCGACCGGCCGGACGCACACCCATCTCGAGACGTTTGAATCGGAGATCGAGCCGCGTTTCCGTATGGATCGGCGGCGCGGCGCGTTGGCGTTCAGCCTGCTGGCGCGCCTGTGGCTCGTCCTGGTCGCCGCCATTACGGCCCGAGGCGTGATTTTTTTTGTTCCCGGAACGTGGGAAGCCGCACTCGAGATGGTGGTTTTTCTGTCCGCCGAAGTCGTGATCGCCATGCAGTTTCTACCTTCCTTGTTGCTGGCAGGTCTGCCGGGGAATTGGGTTGCGCCATTCGTCCCGTTTGTCCGGCTGCTGGTGTGGATTGTGTGGCCCATCCAAGCGGTACTGGAATTCAATATTTCCGTGCTGCATCTCTCGGATGAAGAGCCGGGCGCTCCCGTGGCGGACCAACAGGCTATAGAAGCTCTGGTGGATGCGGCGACGGAAGAGGGAATTATCGAGCAGGACGATGCGCGCCTGATCGAACAGGTGATCGAGTTCGGCGACAAGCGCGTCCGCGATGTGATGACCCCGCGCCCGGACGTTGTAGCCATTCGGGCGGATGCAACGCTCGACGATCTGCGGGATCTGGTTGTGGAGACCAAGTTTTCGCGCCTGCCGGTTTTCGAGAAATCGCTCGACGATATTCTCGGCATCGTAATGTCCCGCGATATTCTCGAGGTCCCGGAGCGCGAAGCAGCCCATCGCAGGGTGCGCGAGCTGGTGCGCTCGGCACTGTTCGTCCCAGAAACGAAATTCGGCTCCGACCTGCTGAAGGAACTGCAGCACAAGAATCAGCAGATGGCCATCGTGATTGACGAATACGGCTTGATGGCGGGCGTTGTGACCATCGAGGATCTGGTGGAGGAAATCGTCGGCGAGATCGGCGAAGAGGACCGGCGTCCCGCGCCCGATGTGGTCCGAGAATCGGGCGGGACGCTCGTTCTTCGGGGCAGCGTCCCCCTGGACAAGGCCGGCGAGCTGCTCGGCGTGCCGTTGGATGCCGCGCTTCCAGAATCCAATGCTTCTACGATTGGCGGCCTTCTGAACTCGATCGCGGGCCACGTTCCTCGCGCCGGCGAGGTGATTGAATCCGGGGGAATCCGTTTCGACGTGCTGGAAGCCAACCAGCGCAAAGTTCTGCGCGTCCGCGCGCGCCGCCTCGCCTCGAGCGCGGCTGCTTCCGCGCGCACCGTCTAGGTGCCGCGCCCCCATGAATGCACCTACTTTTCAATAGCGTTTCTTAATTAGGATCGCAATTTCCTCGGCTTCGTTGCCGGTTGTAATCCTTCCAGTGTTACTATTCGCGGGCCCAGGCGGCGAACGAGGTGCGGCTTTACGATGTCTTCGGCCCACGAACATATCAATCCCACGGCGACTCTTCGCCGCGAGCTTGGCTTGGGTTCCGCTACAGCCGCCGTGGCCGGCGAATGCATCGCTGTGGGGATATTCCTGACACCTGCGGGCATGGCGCGCGCTCTGGGGTCTCCTTTCTGGCTCCTGGTGGTCTGGCTTTTGATCGGCGTGATGACACTTTCCGGAGCGCTGTGTTACTGCGAACTCACGGCCCGCTTTCCGCGGGCGGGCGGACCGTACGTATATCTTCACGACATCTTCGGCCCGGGCGCCGCGTTTCTCTACGGCTGGATGTCTCTCCTGGTGCTCGACCCGGGCCTGACAGCGGTGCTGGCCACGGGGATAGGCGCTTACTGTGCATTCATCGTTCGGTTGCCGCCTGGGGGAATCAAACTTCTGGCGATCGCTCTTATCTGGATACTATGCCTCATCAACATGCGGAGCACTCGCTTGAGCGCAGGGTTTCTTCGCTGGCTCACGTGGGTCAAGTTGGGAGTCCTCGCACTGATCGTCGGCTGGGCGATTGCGTTTCGGCTGGGTGATTGGTCGAATTTCGTCCCCTTTGTAACGCAACGTCCTGGGTCGCTTCCGCTGGCTCACGCATTGAGCGCTGGCATGGTCGCAGCATTTTTCTCATTTGGCGGCTGGTGGGACGTCAGCAAAATCGGCGGCGAGGTTCGCGATCCCGCTCGAACACTCCCTCGCGCACTTGTACTGGGCGTGATTGCGGTGACGGTCGTTTACATCCTGGTGAGCGGCGTTTTTCTCTACCTGGTACCGCTTGAGAAGGTTACCTCGGACGAGACGTTTGTCGCCCAGGCCGGCCACATCCTGTTCGGTCCAGCGGGTGGCGTCATTTTCTCCGCCATCGTGATTCTCTGCATTCTGGGCAGCCTCGCAGCCTTGACCATGGTTGCTCCGCGCGTGTTCTTCGCCATGGCTGGGGATGGCATCTTTCTGCACTCTGTCGCACGGGTGCACCCGCGCTTTGGCACACCGTCGCGGGCCATCGCGGTGCAGGGAATCGTGGCAACGGTCCTGGTTGCGCTAGGCACTTTTCAGCAAGTCATCGCATATTTCATCTTCGTCGCTGTGTTTTTCCTGGGACTTAGCGTTGCGGGATTGTTCGTTCTTCGGCGCCGCCCGTCCGCCGCTCCGCCCGTTCTTACGTTCGGCTACCCGTTCACTCCCATCGTGTTTCTCACGATGGTTCTGGTTCTTCTTCTGCTGCTCGCTCTGCACTCGCCGCGTGAAGCGGCCCTGGGTTCCGCTGTTGTTCTTGCAGGCGTACCTGTCTATCATGTGTTCAATGCTCGGCGGAAGATTGCGGAGTGATTCCCATTGTTTCCAGGAGGGTCCGAAATGGCGCCACATGACGACAAGAAGCCAGCGAGCACGGGCAACGCGCCCACTGGGGCGTCGGCGACCAAGATCCGGATTGCCGAAGATGTAGAAGCGTCAGGCGATGTGGCCGCCGCGTATGATTTTTGGCGCAAGGGTTCGGGCCGACGGCAGGTTCCCGGCATCATCAAGTGCTTCGGGGCGCGGCCTGACTTTCTCCGACAGGTGATTCAGTTTTCGAACGCAGTACACTTCAGCGATGGCCACCTGAAGCGACGGCACAAGGAGATGATCGCCAGCTACGTCTCCTTTCTGAACCGGTGCGAGTATTGACTGGACTCCCACGCGTACTTCCTGCGTGTTCAGGGAGCCACCGAACAATGCGTCGAGGCAATCCTAGAGGGTAAGCTCGACGAGGCGGGGTTGACGCCGGCCGAGCGAGAGCTGTTGGATTACGTTCGGAAGGTTACCGTCGACGCCTCAGGCACAACTCATGCGGATGTCCAGCAACTCCGCGATGCGGGCTGGACCGAAGATCAGATCGCCGAGGCCGTCTACGTGACCGCCATGTTCGCGTTCTTCAATCGCGTGGCCGACGCCTTCGGTGTACCTTCCCAGGATTATCTGCATACCAACAAGCTGACACCCTGACTCATTTCACCGTTTCGCCATTGTGAGCAGTCGACTGGCGTCGCCTTACCGCGTACAATTTCCGCATGCCATTCAAGGCTGGATTTGTCGCGATCGTAGGCCGTCCCAACGCCGGAAAATCGACGCTGGTGAATACGCTTGTCGGACGCAAGGTCTCCATCGTCACTCCGAAGCCGCAAACGACGCGGAATCGAATCCAGGGAATCCTGAACCGCGAAGACGCGCAAATCGTTCTCATTGATACGCCGGGAATTCACAAGCCCGAAAATGTTCTCAGCCGCATGATGATGGACGAGCTCCAACATGCGCTGGAAGGCATTGACGTGCTTTCGCTGATTGCCGACGCCGCGATGGATTTCGGCGCGGGTGACCGCTTCTCACTGGAATGGATCCGGCGCTTCCACGGGCCCGTGTTTCTGCTATTCAACAAAATCGACCGCGTCCGCAAGTTGCATCTTCTCCCGCTGATCGACCGGTATCGCCGGGAATATGAGTTCGCCGAAATCTTTCCTATTTCCGCGCTGACCGGCGAAGGGTGTCTCGATCTGGTGAACTCATGGCTCGGACACCTGCCGGAAGCCCCGGCCTATTTTCCTTCCGACCAGTTCACGGATCAGCCCGAGCGCTTTTTGGCTGCGGAGATCGTCCGAGAGAAAGCAATTGACGTCACTCGACAGGAAGTTCCCCACGCGATTGCCGTGCTGGTCGACAGCTTCGAAGAAGGGAAGGATGTGCTTCGCATTCGCGCGACGATCTACGTGGAGCGGGAAGGGCAGAAGGGAATTCTGATCGGCAAGGGCGGCGAGACCATCAAGAAAATCGGAACGGAAGCGCGGCGGGAGCTCGAGTCCATCCTCGGAGCGCATATTTTTCTCGAGCTCAACGTCAATGTGCGGACCAACTGGCGTCAGAATTCTACTCTGATCCGCCAGCTTGATTGGCACCGCCAGCTCGAGCTGCTGGCCGAATCGCAGGAAGAATCGCCGTAGCCGACTTCACTCCGCCCTGGAGGGAGCAATGCCCAGCGAGCGCATCTTGCGGTAGAGATGGCTGCGCTCGAGGCCCAATGCGTGCGCGGCCTTGGTCATGTTCCAGCGGTTTTCCTCGAGCTTCCGAAGGACGAAGTCCCGCTCGTAGGCGGACCGCGCCTCTTGCAAGCTCTCGTACGGCTTTTGCGGGCTTTTCGAAGCGCCGCGAAAGATTTCGGGAGGCAAATGATGCGGTTCGATCCGCGGCGAGGGGCACATGATTACCAGCCGCTCGACTAAGTTTTTCAGTTCCCGCACATTTCCCGGCCACGGATAGCTCATCAACACTTCCATTGCCGGAGCGCTGAAATCCTTGGGCTTCTTTCCATAGGCCTCACAAAACGTCATCACGAAATGTGCTGCCAGAATCGGAATATCTTCGGTGCGTTCGCGCAGGGCGGGTACGTAGAAGGGAATTACGTTCAGGCGGTAAAAGAGGTCTTCGCGGAAAAGATTGCGCGCGATTTCTTCCTCCAGCTTTTTGTTTGTGGCGGCGATCACGCGCGCGTCCACCGTCACCGCCTGGTTCGACCCCAGCGGTTCGACGCGCCCCTCTTCGAGCACGCGCAGCACTTTCGATTGAGTTTTCAAACTCATGTCGCCGACTTCGTCGAGGAACAGCGTTCCGCCGTCCGCCTTCTGGAATTTTCCAGCCTTGTCCTCACTGGCACCGGTGAAGCTGCCTTTGCGGTGGCCAAACAGCTCGGATTCGATGAGTTCCTCGGGGATGGCGGCGCAGTTGACCTCCACAAACGGCATCGAACTACGCGAACTGCTGGCGTGCAGCGCGCGCGCCACCAGCTCTTTGCCCGTGCCACTTTCGCCGTAAATCAAGACGCGCCCGTTCGTCGGCGCCGTCAGCGCGATCTGTTGCCGCAGGGCTTTCATCGGGACGCTGGAACCGAATATTTGGTGACGTTCTTCGAGCTCCGCGCGAAGCCGGCGGTTTTCTTCCTCCAGGCGGACGTATTCGAGCGCATTGCGGACCACCAACATGGTTTTTTCGAGCGAGAGGGGCTTTTCCACGAAATCGAACGCCCCCAGCTTCGTGGCCCGCACCGCCGTTTCGATGTTGCCGTGGCCGGAGATCATCACCACCATGGGCGCTCCATCCTGCGCCTGAATCCGCTCGAGCGTCTCGATGCCGTCAATCTTGGGGAGCCATACATCCAGCAGCATCAGGTCGAAGCGGCGCTTTTCCAGCCGCTCCAGGCATTCTTCTCCGGACGCGACGGTCTCGGTTTCATAGCCTTCATCACGTAGCAATGCGCCGAGCGATTCTCGAATACCTTGTTCGTCGTCTACGATGAGGATGCTTGCAGGCATTCCGTTTCTGGTTCCTTTCAGGCTGCGCGGATGGGGAACTTCGTTTGACGATCGAAGGTCCTCACGCCGCTGGACTTCCCGCCTGAGGCTGCGAAGCGACTATTTCCGCGGCCGGGAAGCGGATCAAAAACATCGTCCCCGTGGGCAGGTTGTCCTCTACGCGAATCGTTCCATTGTGCTCGGCGACAATCCGGCTGGCGATCGCCAGCCCGAGTCCCGTACCGCGCTCCTTCGTCGAGAAATGCGGCAGGAAGAGCTTTTCTTTGTCCTCCGGCGAGATTCCATGGCCGCTATCGGATATCTCGATCTCCACGGCGTCGCCGTCGCCTTCTACGCGCGTGGCTACGCGTAATTGCCGAATGGAGGATCCCTCCATTGCCTCGGCGGCGTTGTCAATCAGGTTCGCGACCACGCGGCGCATCAACTCGGGGTCGGCCTTCACGGGCGGAAGCGTAGCCGCCAGCTCGCGCCGCACCGTGATTCCCTCGAGACGCCCTTGAAATAGATCGAGCGCGCCGGCCACAATTGAATTCATGTCCGACGGCGCCAGCTTGGCTGCGGGGAATCGCGCGAAGGTCGAGAACTCGTCAACGAGCGATTTCAGCGTTTGCGCTTCGCGTTCAATCAGTCCCGCGCATTCCGCCACGAGCTTCTCGAATTCCGTCCGCGAACCAGCCGCTATCCCTGTGGACGCACGTTCAAGGTGCCGCGTCAGCCGCTGCGCCGAAAGCTGGATCGGCGTGAGAGGATTCTTGATCTCGTGCGCGATTCGCTGGGCCACTTCCTGCCACGCCGCAGCCTTCTGCGCGCGCAGCAGATCGGTCAGATCGTCGATCACCACGACGAATCCGGGATTCGACCGCCGCGGGCCCAGCGAACTGACCGTTACGGCCGTGCGCACCAGGCGCCCGCCAGTTGCGATTTCGATCTCGCGCGAGGCAGCTCCCATGCGTAACGATCGCCGCATCAAGTGCAGCACGGCTCGCGCGGCCTCCTCGCCGAGCAGTTCGGTCAGCGTGTGGGCGCTTCGCGCATACTCGCCCAAAATCGTCGCCACGGCCGTATTTACGCGCGCCACTTCGCCCGATGCGGTCAGTGAAACAACTCCGGTGGGAATATTCTCCAGGATCGCTTCCATCAATTTTCGCCGCCGTTCCCGCTCTTCGATGGCTTGCTCCAGGCTTTGTGTAAATTCGTTGATTTGACGCCGGCCTTCTCCCAGTTGCTCGGTCATGCGGTTGAACGACCGCACCAGCGTGCCCAATTCGTCTTGCGCCTGCACTTCGATGTGGTAGTCGAAATTTCCGCGCGAGATTTCCCGCGTGGCCTCCGCCAGCGCCTGAATCGGAATTGTTACTTGCTTCGATAGGAATAGCGCTACCCAGGTCGTCGTCGAAAGCAACAGCAGTGTGATCAGCATCAGCGCAAGTAGAATCTGGCGCTTATAAGCGCGTAACTGCTGTTTCTGCTGCTCGTACGTTTTGGTCTGCGCTTCGATCTGTTCGTAATGGTCCAGGAAATCGCTCGGCAGGTGTCGCGCTGCATACAGGGCACCCCCGTGGAAGGGTGCTTTCCCCGCCAGATAAAGTTGGTCGCCCGATTTCCAGACTTCCGCGCCGCTCCGGATGGTCCGGACCAGTTGGGGCGCGCTCGATTTCGCGTTGCCCGGGCCGAATTGCCATGCCTTCGGGAAGTCCACACCGGCCGCGATGTTTCCGTTTACATCCGTTGTCCAAGTGGCATCCACGGCGCGGCTTAGCGCCAGGAATCCTTCGTTCGGCATATTCTGCGACGCGGCTTCGGCAGCCAGTCCGCTCAACCGCCGAAACTCGGCACTTCCGAAATCGCCAAGCAAGGTTTGGTACTCGCCATTGGCAATTTCCAGCGGCTTGGGAAACCAGGTCCCCAATGTGCGGTTCACCAGTGCGTAGCTGAAGAAGAACAGGAACACGACCGGCAGCAGGGAAATGCTCATGGCGCCGAGCAGCATCTTCACCTTGAAGCGCGAGCCCATCTGTCCGCCGCGCCGCTCCGTCCACGTCCTCAGCAGTGTGCGGATCAGGATCAGCGTGAAGACCAGCAGGGCCGCCACGATAAATGTCGACAGCGCGAACAGGATTACATACGCGTTTCCTTGCTCCGGATGCAGCAGCGGAACGTTGAGCGAACCCAGTGTGAACACGGCCGCCGCCAACAGCGTTACCACCACGCCGCCCACCGTCAGCCAAAGTTGCTTCTTCCACGCCGTCTGTTTCACTTCTATCGCCCCTCCTCTAGGTAGCGACCCAGGGGGCATTGCTCGCACAATGGCTTTTGCGTCCGGCAATAATTCTTTCCGGCATTTACGATCAGAGCGTGAAATTCATTGAAGCGCTTTACGTCTCCGGGGAACTGCCTCTCGAACATCCACCGGATATCGTCGTATTTTGATTTCTCGTCCACCCACCCATGCCGGGAAAGGATCCGTTTCGTGTACGCGTCTACCACGAACACAGCATGCTCGCCCGCGTACAACAAAATCGAATCGGCCGTCTCCGGCCCGATTCCGAAAACTCCCAGGAGCTTTTCACGCAGAATCATCGTCGGCGTATCGAACATCTTTCGCAGCGACCCTCTGTGTTCCCTGGCCAGGAATTCACAAAAGGCCTTGAGCTTTCGCGCCTTCTGGCGAAAGTAACCGGATGGGCGGATAAGACGCTCAAGGCGATTCAGCGCCACTTTTCGCATGGCCTTGGGCGTCAAGAGTCCCGCCTGGCGCAGATTTGCGATGGCCCGCTCCACGTTTGCCCAAGCAGTGTTTTGCGTCAAAATCGCCCCGACAATCACTTCGAATTTCGTCTTACCGGGCCACCAATGTTGCGGTCCAAGTCTTGTGAAGAGGGAGTTAAAGTATTCATCCAGCGGGGGTTGTACCTCGTGCCCGCTTTGGAAACGCGGGGAAACCTCCGGCCGCCGCGGTCTGATAATCAGTCCTGACGCAGGCCGGACTGTTTGCCGTCCCTCGGACTGCGCATGGCCGAGTGCGGTTGGAGCCTCTTCGTTAAGAATTGGCATTGAAATGCCAAGATAGCCGTGTGTGGAAAAAGAGTCAAGCACGGGTGTTGCGCGATTGCCACACCTGTGTGGTTTTTCGTATCGTGTGGCGTTGCCACGGCTACCACCTGGACGGGCTGCCCCTAGGTGTTATCCGCGCTTGCGTTCGAATTCGCGCATAAACGCGACCAGCGCTTGGACAGCCTCAATGGTCACCGCATTGTAGAGGGAGACGCGCATTCCACCCACCGACCGGTGCCCTTTGATTCCGGCGATGCCTGCTGCCTCTGCTTCCTTGGCGAATTGCTTCTCGACGGCTTCGTCCCCGCCGGCCACGCGAAAGACCACGTTCATCCGCGACCGCGAGGCCTTCTCCACCGGGCAGCGGTAATATCCGCCTGCGTCAATAACGTCGTAAAGCAGCTTGGCCTTTGTTTCGTTGAGTTTCTCGATGCCCGCGACTCCGCCTTTGGCTTCCACCCATTCGAGGACGAGCCCTACGACGTAAACGGCAAAGGTCGGAGGCGTGTGATACAAGGATTTCTCTTTGATCTCGCTCCGGTACTGCAGCAGCGTAGGAAGTTTCGGGTCCGCACGTTCGGCCAAGTCGTTCCGCACGATGACGACCGTCACTCCCGATGGCCCCAGGTTCTTTTGCGCGCCCGCGAAAATCAGGCCAAATCGGCGCACGTCTGTCTTCCGCGAAAGGATGTCCGAAGACATGTCCGCGACCAGAGGAACCTCGCCCGTTTCGGGCGGTTCGTGCCATTGGGTTCCTTCGATGGTGTTGTTCGTGCACATGTAAACATACGAAGCATCCGCAGCCAGCGATATCTCTTCCTGGCGTGGCACGCGCGTGAATATTTCTGCCTCGGTCGAGGCAGCCAGGCGATAGGGCGTGCCTTTCTTAAGCTCCGCGATCGCTTTGGCTGTCCACATCCCGGTGTGCAGGACGTCCACGGGCTTTCCGGGCAGGTACAAATTCATCGGCACCTGCGTAAACTGCATGCTTCCGCCGCCTTGCACGAAGATCACGGCGTATTCCTCCGGAATGCTCATCAGGCGCCGCAGGTCTTGCTCAGCCTTTGCGTTGATGGCCTCGAACTCCGGCGAGCGGTGGCTCATTTCCATTACGGACATTCCGGTGCCGCGGTAATCGAGCAGCTCTTCGCGGATCTGCTCCAACACGCTCAGAGGAAGAGTTCCCGGCCCGGCGTTAAAATTGAACACACGTTTTGTGCTGCGTCCAGCCGATGTGGTGGGATTCACGTTCGACGATTCCTTTTTATTGAGATGCGTTCCGCTGCGGCTTCTATTTCTCTCGGCAGCGCTTCAGAATACCAGAGTTCCCGCCGCGGCGCGACTCCGCCCCAGAAATGGGACATCCTACTCATGCGCTCGCCTGTTCTCGTTCAGAATGATTGGTGACACTCGATAGAGTGTCGCCATGCAAATACATGGGGGAAGGGTACCCAAAGCGCGAGAGCTCTCGCGCTTTGGGTACGAGCTGAGCCGGACCGCCCAGCTCCGGTTGGTCTGGATGAGTCACTATCTCCGCCACGGTCGCAAGGCGGCGTTCACCTGCCGTCACTTCGGGATCAGCCGGCAGACGTTCTATCGCTGGTGGCGCCGCTACGACCCTCACAATCTCACCAGCTTGGAAGACCGCTCGCACCGTCCGCATCGGCGGCGCCAGCCGACCTGGACCGCCTCGCAGAGTGAAGCCGTGCTGGCTCTGCGGCGCGAGTATCCCCGCTGGGGAAAGGACAAACTGGTCGTGTTGCTCCGCCGCAAGAATCTCCGGCTCTCCACCTCCATGGTGGGCCGGATCCTGAGCGATCTGAAACGTCGTGGCGTGCTGGTGGAAACTCCCTGGAAGGTACCAACCCGTCGCCGCAAGATGCGCGGCCGTCCCTGGGCCCGGCGAAAGCCCCGTTTTGGCCCGTTCGACAGCCGGGGGATCTGGTCCAACTCGACACCAAAGAGGTGCGACCCGCGCGCGGAGTGGTGCTGAAACACTTCTCGGCTCGCGATATGATCACTCGTTGGGATGTGCTCGAAGTGCATGAACGCGCTACCTCACTCGCCGCGGCGCACTTCCTGGACACGCTGGTTGATCGCATGCCCTTCCCCATCGCCGCTCTGCAGGTGGATGGCGGCAGCGAATTCGCTGCTGAATTCGAGTTGGCTTGCCAGCAACGAAACTTGCCGCTCTTCGTGCTCCCGCCGCGCTCTCCAAAACTCAACGGTCAGGTCGAACGGTCTCATCGCACTCATCACGAGGAGTTCTACCAGGTGATCCCGCAGAGCTGGAACGTTGCGCAACTCAATCCTCAGCTTCGTCGCTGGGAACACATCTACAACACCGTGCGCCCTCACCAGGCGCTCCGCTATCTCACCCCGCTCGAATTCCTCGAGCGCTGGAAATCTCAACAAAAGAAAGCCGAGTGTCACTAATCATGTGGACGAGTACATCGCCTTGACCTCTTCTGACGCAACCATTAAACTGAAATGCTCGGAGTTGGATTGCGGAGCGCAAGAGAATGCTTCTCTCTCGGGATTACGTCGGCTACATGGCGAAAGAAGTGGTCAAGCGCCTGGTTGCCGGTAAGATGATCGAAACGAAGAACACCGACGCCCTGACGCAACAAGTCCGCCAGGTCATGGCCGAGGAGGTCACGATCGAGGACCGCGTGAACGAGGAGGTGCGCGAAATTCTGGCGCGCTACTCCGACGAGATGAAGCGCACCGGCGTTTCGTACCAAGAAATGTTCAAGAAAGTAAAGGGCCAGCTCGCCCGCGAAAGGAAACTGATCCTTCGCTGATATGCGCCTGAGCCGCGAAAAGACGGTCCGGCTTTCTCACCGCATCATCGATTATCTCGTCTCGGACCCCAACGTGGATTTCATCGAGGACCGCGACTCCATCCGCCTGGAGGTGGTCAACATTCTCACGTCGTTGCTGAAGCTCGAGGAACAAGTGGATACGGAAGTGCGCGCGAAGATTGCCTCGCAGAAGAAAGAGATCCTCGAAGGCAGCGAAGAGTGGGACATCCTCTACCGTAAATATTACTCCGAGGGGCTCAAACGCCTGGGGGTTGCGGAAGTTCACGCCCACTGATTCGAACGTTCAACGGAAAAAGGAAAAGGGGCATTCGGTTTCGAATGCCCCTATTGTTTTGCGCGATGGCAGCGCGCCGCGTGGTTACTGCTGCGGCTGCGTGGTCCCGTCGTCCGGGCGCCGCTTCAGCGTCGGGCGGTCGCTGTCGTCGGTGGTCGAAGTTCCGGTCTGATCGCCCGAGGTGGAGCCGCCCTTGTTCTGATCGGTGCGCTTGCGCAGCGTAGGCTTGTTGGATCCCTTGTCGTTCAGCTTGACATTGGATTCGATCATTTGCAGGCGGCGCTTGACGGTGTCGAATTCCGAGGTCGAGACGATGTACTCAGAGCGCGCCGGAAGAATCGTAGCGATTTCTTTCTGGGCGGCTTCGATGCGGTCCGGCGTCGGCGGATGAGTGGCGAAAACCTTGGGGATGGTTCCGGGCTCCTTCTTCTCGAGAGCTTCCACCTTTTCGAAGAAGGCCACGAAGGAATTGGGGTCATACCCGGCCCGGTACATATACTGCAACCCGAGATAGTCCGCTTCGCGCTCTTCATCACGCGTGAATTTCAAGAAGGTCAGCGGAATCATGAAATTCATGCCCTGATAGATGGCGTAGCCGGCCCAGGTATACGGGATGAAAATCATCGCGGGAATCATGGCGAGCTGGGTGATTTCACCCTTGGTTGCCTGTTTGGTGCCGTGGCGGGCGCAGACGTGGGCGATCTCATGGGCCATTACGCCGGCGAGTTCAGATTCTTCATCGGCGTGGAGAATCAGGCCGCTATTCACATAGAAGAAACCGCCGGGCAGCGCGAAGGCGTTCACCACGTCGGAATCAATCACCTTGATGGTGAAGGGCACGCGCGCGTCGGAATTGCGCACCAGGTTCTGGCCGATGCGATTCACGTATTCATTCACGACGGGATCGGTGATGAATGTCGCCGAGCGGTCCACTTCCTGCGCCAACTGTTTGCCGAGCGCGATCTCGTGCTCGAGCGAATAGAAATCCAGACCCTTGCCGACGTTGCGGTTGCCAATAGCGTTGACGTCCTCCTTGCTGCCGGGCTTGACGTTGGGGTCGGTCTGTTGCGCAACGGGCTGCTGATCCTGACCCTGAGCTTGGGTGGCAGGGGTAGACGATTGCTGCTGGTCCTGGCCTTGTTGGCTAGAAGGAGTGGACGTTTGCTGCTGTCCCTGCTGCATGGGGGCGGGATAGACAGGAATCCCAACCATGGCTGTCGCCAGAATTGCCGCCAGGCCTTGCACCGCGAATGACCTTTTCATGGGTACCTCCAGGCGCCGTCGAAACATTATACACCCGACACGGGCTCTCCACATGTCCACTACGTTCGATGGCCCTTCTCGTTAAATAGTTTCCTTGCCGTATACGAAATCTGGCTGGAACCCCCTCCCGGGGGCTGACCGAAGGGGGACGAAGTCCGGCAGACGGCGGATGGGGTCATAATAGGGCCCCCCCGCAGCGGTTTCTCCACCCGAATCAACAGGGTTTTCACGTATTGACGCACTCCACGATTGTGTCTACATTCGTGTTGTGCCGCTTCATAGGATCCAGGTCGGGCAGGTCTGGAAGAAGGAAGATACGGGGGAATCCTATTTGGTTACTAAGGTTTACAACGAGGCGCTGACCACTTTTGCGGTCCTGCGAAAGACCGGTGCCGAGGCGGACCCCCCGATCAGGGTCAAGGTATCGCATAAGGGCACGACGCCGTTCATCCCCGGCTTCTCCTACGCCCAGCAAACCGACGAGTTCTAGGTTTCCGGCCTCGCCGACGGCCTACCAGATTGTTGATATTGACAAGGTTCGTGGACGGGAGTAAGTCTGCTGTGGGTAGGGAAGGTCCGCAACTGCATTTCCGCCATTCCGTCTGGAGCACGAATACTGAGGGGACCAGGAGGCTCGCCATGACAAAACTCTTTGCACGCGGAGTGGTTTTCTGTGCCGGATTGCTGTTCGCATTCCTTTGTATCGGGGCGGCGCAACAAACCAAGATGGAAAAGACACCGTTGAAGAACACTTCGCCAGCTTCCGGGAAGCAAATGTACCAGGAGTACTGCGCGGTGTGCCACGGAGTGGACGGCAAGGGGAATGGGCCAGCGGCTTCCGCGCTGAAAGTCGTGACGCCCGATCTGACCACGCTGGCGAAGTACAACGGGGGCAAATTCCCGGATGCGCATGTGGCGAGCGTGCTGCGATCCGGGACCACGCTGGCGGCGCACGGGTCGAGCGATATGCCCATCTGGGGCCCGTTGTTCCGTTCGATGAACAAACAAGACGACGCGGTGGTGGCGCAGCGCATCACGAACCTGACACATTATCTGGAAACGCTGCAGCAGAAGTAAGGCCGCTGCTCAGGGGATTACCGCAACTGGAGCGGACCCCACGCGGTTAGCGCTGGGAAGTTGGCTGCTTCGAATTCCGCTCTGATTTGTCACTGCTGCGGCGTCCGTTGGTATTCAGATGGAGCGGACGGGCATGTTCACGACGTCGTCGATTTGCGCCACTTCTTTCACCACGAAACCTTCCGCGTACTGGACGCCAATCATGCGGCCGTAGAGCCTGGCTTGCAGGCTCATGCGTTCCTCGAGAGTGTCAAGGGGAATGACGACGCGCGATTTTCTCGCCTTCTTCGGCGGGCGGAACTGCGAGGCGTAGGCCAGAATGGCGCGGCGGCGACGGGCGTATTGGCGCGTGATATCCACGGCGATGGTGGGCCGGACGTCGGCGTAGGCTGCGGCGTAGAGTATTTTGAAGGGACGGAAAGGCTGGCCACCCAAGGAGAAATTTTTCAATCCGGCGATGAAACAGGCTTCATAACCTAGAGTGGCAGTAGTGTAGTGATCCGGGTGGCGCCCTTCCCAGTAGGGGAGAATCACGGCGCGGGGCTCGAATTCGCGAATCATCTCAGCGATGACAATCTTGTAGTCTTCGGTGACTTGCAAACGCGCGTCCGGCAAACCCAGGTTGCGGCGGACTTTAACGCCTAGAATTTTGGCGGCGCGGGCGGCTTCGCGCAGGCGCGTTTCGGGTGTGCCGCGAGTGCCCATTTCGCCTTGGGTGAGATCCAGAATGCCGGTGCGGTAGCCCGCCTGGGCCATCTTGAGGAGGGTGCCGCCGGAGGTGAGCTCGACGTCGTCGGGATGAGGACCGATTGCAAGGAGGTCGAGTTTCATAGAAGGCACCGAGATGGCTTTATGTCCAGACAGCGGTGCGTTGCCAACTCGTAGGCTCCTTTCGCATCTGGGGAGCCATTCCGACTCCCGTGGGAGGCGTGAAGGCGCGCCTCGCAGCTACAAGTTTACGGTACCACGAGGAATTCGAGATGCAAGAGTGTGTCTCCGTGAAAAAGGAGAGGGGGCGCAAAGGCACATGCAACGATGTGCGCAGAGCCAAGATGCAGCCAGCGGAACGCGCCGTCCCCGCCAGCTTAACCTGCAAGGAATGGTGCGGAACTACCAGGAGCGGCCGACGTAGAAGCTGAAGGTACGCAAGACTCCGTTCAGGTTGGGATTCACTTCGTCGCGGTAGCTGCCGTAAGAGAAGAGTACGCCGCTGTCAAACTTGCGCGGCAGGACATAATAGAGCTTGGCTTGGCCCGTAAACTCAGGGACGATGACCTGAGAAATTTGCGTGGCGGCTAAATTGAAAACGCCCATGGCCTGTTGGAAGAGGACGGGGTCAAAGAGCCCCTGCTGGATGAGGGACGCATTGCCGAGCAGGGCTGGATCGCTGTGAAGAAGATCGGGGCGCATGCCGCTGCGGGCGGAATTGTAAGTGAACCGCGCATTGAAGCCCAGGCGGTCCCGGAGCAAGCGGGAACCGGACTGTAACCAATAGGTCTGAGCGAGCTGTTCGTATGGCAGCAGAGGGGCGTCAATGACATATCCCACGCTCGAATCGTTCTGCAGCGCCGTGTACGTGTTCAGATTATTTTGCTGATACGAATAGCCAAGTTCTAATTCCCAGTACGATAGCGGGCGCAGGGTGGCAACAAACGTTTCCGAATAGAAACGGTATCGCCGCTGAAAATCGGGAGGCAAGCCGGCGACGTCCGCGCCGAATCCCGGCGCCTCGCCAGGGGTATTCGGGAGCGCAATGGAGGGAAACGCGTTCTGCACGACGACGTTCGTGTCATTCGACAAAGTCAGCCAATTTGTCGGGAGGAGAATGACGTTGGTGAACACGCGATTGTCGCTTTGGGGGACGGTTAGATAACCGGGATTGTGCGTTCCCGTCCATTCGTATCCGGCGCGGGCACTCCAGTGCTCGCCGCCGTGATAGCGCAGGGAAAGACCCGTGGTGTTGCTGAAGGAAGAAGGGACGACGTAGACCAAGTCGGTATTGTCCGGCGAATAAAACTGGGGCCAAAGCGAGGAATTCGAGCGGGTGATGGAGCCGCGCTCATAACGCGTCTCGACGTCCAAGTGGCTCGTCAAATCGTATTCGGCTCGGACGCCAGCCGTATGGCGGTGATAGGAAACGTCGCCGTAGAGCGAGTAGAACGGGGTGAAATCGTTGAGCACGTTTTGCTGGTGGTAGTCGGCGATAAAACGCAAGCGTTCGAGCGGGCGCCACGTGGCAGTCGCGTTGGAGTCGAAGGAGTTTTGGGGATTTTGCGTGAGAAGGTCCCGCAGGCGCGTATAAGCCAAGTCGCCATTGAAGATGAGTTGTGGCGAAGCGGCCCAGTTCACCCTGACCGTATCTGCGGAAGACTGGTTGGGGGCCGGCACGTCGAGGGCATAGGTCCCTGCAGGCGTGTTGGGTACTCCGGCGGGCAGCATGTCGTTCGGTGAACCAATCGTCCCACCGTAAGAGCCAGAGGGGAACTGAAGCCGGTCATTGAAGCTGCTGAAGTCATGCTCCCAAGTGACGGCGACACGCCCCAACTTCACCTCAGCGCCTCCGCCGACGTTGCGCGTCGTATAGTTCGCTTGCTGGAACTGTGAAGTGAAATGGCAGAAGTTGCAGCCGACGTCACCGCCCATGTCGTACCACGCCAATTGCTGTTCCCCGACTCGCGCCTGCCAGTTTCCCTTAACGAATAAGTGGACCGGCAATTTGGGAAGTTTCACGCGGGCGGAAGCATCTCCGAGCCTCCTCTTCATTCCGAAGACGGAGCCGGGGGGAATGTTGATGGACTGAACGATGTCTGGGGAAATCGTGGTTCCGTAAAAGGGGTAATTATCCTGCTGTTGAAAAAAGCTGCGCAGGTCGAACCAAACTTGGACGGTCTCGCCGGAGGTGAACTGCGACGCAACGTGATAGTCGTCTCCGGTCGTAACATTCGCACGGGTCAGCAGCGTCAGCTTGCGCGGTACGGAGACGTAGGCGGCTTCGGCATCGCCACCGGCGGATTGCTGAAGGCTGTCGTACTCGCCCACGCGACCGGCGTATCCCGACTTGTCAATGACGCGGTACGCTGCAGGAGAAAAGGAAAAGTCGAGATATGAGTCCTGTGATGCGGTGGTTTCCTGGTCTGAGGAACTGACCGGCATCATGGGGAGAACGCCGCCCAGCATGCCTGCCATTGCTCCGCCGAGTGCTGCACCGCCGATCGGCGCGGCGGCCGGAGAAGCGGCAGCGGAGACGGAAGGATGGCCGACAGGCATTCTTGTCTGTGCCGCGCCCGTCAGGGAGCCCGGAGCGTTGAAGGGCCCCTTGTCGATGAATACGCTGCCGCCGGTGGCACTGGGTATATCGCTTCCATGGATGGAGATGTGGCAGTTCGTGCAGCGATCGGCCAGCGGCAGATTGGCGCCATTGTGATGGTCAGAATGGCACTGCAAACACAGGGCGGGCATGCTCACGGACAACAGATTGGTATTTGGCGAGCCGTGAGGGGAATGGCAGGTCAGACAGTTCTCGGCCACGGGAGGATGCTGATATGTGAATGGGCCGCGGTATTGGGCGTGACAGCCCAGGCAGAGCTGATTGATATTCGCGGTTCGGAGATTGTTTCCCCCGGGGCCACCGTGTGGATCATGGCAGTCCAAACACGTCACTTTCCCCTCACGGAGCGGGTGATGGTAAGGCAGGCTCATCTCCGCGCGCTGCGTTTGATGGCACCGCAAACAAGAGTCATTTTTCTGCCACCGGGGCTCCATCATCACTTTGCTTTCCGGGACCAAGTCTTCCACAGCCTTGACGCGTCCCAGGCTGGAGGTGTCGAAAGTCATGCGCGGGGAATCGTTGCCTTTGCCCTGCTGCCCATGAATCTGGTGACAATCGGTGCATCGAACACCACTCGAAGTGTGCTTGCCGGCGATCCAATTCCGAATCTTCTCGTCTTCCGCGTGACAGCTCAGGCAGGCGCCGTTGGCTTCCGAGGGTGAACGGCGGCGATAACTGACGATTTTAGACACGTCACCGCCGCCCTCCACATGCAAGCTGCCGGCCCCGTGGCAATCTTCGCAGGCAAGTCCCTGTTGGGAGTGAAAGGCGTGGCGAAAATTATTGCTGAGGTCGGAATGGCACGCCGCACAGGCCTCTGAGCCCACAGGTTTAGCGCCCGGAATCGTGACGTACTTGGCGAACCCCGCTATTCCCCAATAGCTGGTCTTTTTCTGGGCTAACGAGGAGTGCGAGGAAAGAAGAAGGGATGCTCCGAAGGCCGCGCCCAAAGCTAGGAATAGCAGGAAGCGCCGCAAATCCTCAGCTCCTTCTAGCGACTAGAATGCGCGATCTCGTAAAGGAGTATCTATAAAACTCGGTGACGTATATCACATGTTCGGTCGAACTGTATATGTGAATAAATGATTGTTTTCGATTTAGGCGGCGTGGTTTCGCGGCGCGCTGTGGGCACAGGAATCACGGTCTTACCGGATGCATACTCCGGTTCGACAAATTCGCGCTACTTCTTTTGAAGGGTGCGAATGTAGGCTACGAGTGACTTAATCTGATCGGCGGTGAGCCCCTTCTGCGAGAACGCATGGGAGGCCTTCTTGGCTTTGCCGCCATTGGCAATCATGTCCGTCAGATCCTCATCGGACATTTTCTTGGCATCGTCGGAGACCAAGCTGGGAGCCTTGATCGCAGGCTTGCCGGTCCCATCGGCTCCGTGACACATGGCACACTTGGCCTTGAAGAGGTCCGCACCTTCATCCGCCGCGAAGGCGGCTCTGGGAATGACCAGGAACGAGGAAACTGCGAGTGCGAAGACCACGGCAACGCGCTTGCTTGTTTTTATCATGATTAGCCCCCCCATCCTCGGAATGAATGTACCACATATTTTCGTTAAGCGCGTGCGAGGCCCTGTAATGGGCATTGCGGCCTTGGAGCACTCTGCGACTCAAGCGGCTGCCTGCCGCCTCGTGCGTGCGGCACACGGCGCGCTCGACGCTCATTTCGGATTGCCGTCCGCGTCAATGATCCGGATTTCGCCGTATCCCAACTCGCGAATACCGGGCTCGATCTTGGCGCGATCACCGACCACCACCCACACCAGATGATCCGGGTAGATGACCTGCTTGGCGGCAGCATCGAGATCACCTGCCTTGAGCGCGCGAATGCGGCCCGACATGGTGTCGTAGTAGTCGTCGGGCCAGCGATATTCCACCATGCTGGTGATGGAGTTGCCGACGGCGTCGAGGGTTTCGCGCGAGCCCGGCAAGCTGAGCGTTTCATTCGCCTGGATGCGCGCGAGCTCTTCCGGCGTCACCGGACGGTCCGTGAGAAAACCCCGCAGCTCCTTATTCACTTCCACCATTGACTCCTTCGTTTTGTCCGTCTGCACCGGAGCATAAACCAGATAGGGCCGCTGCCCGCGGGCGCCCCACAAGAGACTGCCTGCGCCGTACGCCCAGTGCTTATCCTCGCGGAGATTCATATTCAAACGCGAGCTGAACGCACCGCCGATATCGTCGTTCATGGCCTGGGTGGCGATTTCCTGCGGCGTGTTGGGGAGCGTCGCGACGTTGCCCGCCAGAATCACGGATTGTCCGGCATTTGGCTTGTCCACGATGTAAACGGCCGGCTTGGGAGGCAGTTGCACGGTGGCGATGTTCTTTGCCGGGACCTGGCCTGATTTCCAACCGGCGAAGGCCTTCTCCAATTTCGGCGTGATTTCCGCGAGAGTGGTGTCGCCCGTCACTACCAGCGTCGCATTATTTGGCCGGAACCAAACTTCGTGGAACTTCACCAGGTCCGCCCGCGTGATTTTTTGAACGCTGGCGGCTGTTCCCGAGCCTGTGAGCGGATTGCCGTAGGCGTGACCGGCGCCATACAAGAACCGCGGGAACACCCGGAGAGCCATATAGATCGGCTGATCTTGCTCCTGCTGAATCGCGTCCAGTTGGAGCTTCTGCTCGCGCTTGAAATCCGCCTCGGGGAACGACGGACGCAGAATCACGTCGCTGAAGAGATCGAGTGACGGATCGAGGTTGGCTTTCAGGGCCGAAAGGCGGACATACGAGAAGTCCAGATCGGTATAGCTCCCCAATTCCGCACCGAGCAACGCCGTCTGATCGTTGATCTCCAGTGCATTGCGCGTGCTGGTGCCGTCCGTGAGCAATGCCGACGCGAGCTTGGCCGTCCCCGGAGCGCCAAACTGATCTGCCGCAGAGCCTGCGTCCGCCATCATCCACATGTCCACGAGCCCAGCGCCCGGCCGCTCCGCCAGTATTACCTTGAGGCCGTTCGAAAGTGTCGTGCGCTGCAGCTTCGGAAGCTTCAGCTCGGGCGGTGTGCCAAGAGCCGGCGTCCTTGAATGATCGGTCGCTGACTCCGCTTTGTAGTCCGGGAACGGCATTGCTTCGGCGATAAACACGCCATCGGAGAGCCAGCGATTTGCAGTGGACCTCAAATCTTCCGCGGAGGCCGCGCGCACACGCTTGAGAGTGATTTTATATGCGCCGGGGTCTCCCGTGTAGACCGCATACTGAGCGAGGCGGTCCGATGTCCCGCCAAAGCCGCCAATGCGCTCGATGCCGCGAAGGAAGCCGGCCAGGTATTGGGTCTGGACGCGCTGCAACTCGGCGGGGGTGGGCCCGTCCTTCAGGAACCGTGCCATCTCCTCGTCCACGGCCTTCTCGATCTCGTCGAGATTGTGACCGGGAGCAGCGGTCACTTGAATGACGAATTGGCCGGCGATCTCGCGTGAATCGTTATAGACCGTCACGTCGCTGGCAATCTGATCGTCGTACACCAGGCGCTTGTAGAGACGGGAAGTTTTCCCATTGCCGAGGCAGGAACTCACCAAGTCAAGGTAATCGGCATCGGCGCTGGCAAACTGCGGCACGTTCCAGATTTCGTAGAGGCGCGGGAGCGGGACGCGGTCCTGGGTGATTTCGCGGTGCGTACCGGTCATCTTGGCGATCCACACCTGCTGGTGCGTCACCGGAGGGCCCGGCGGAATGTCGCCGAAATACTTTTCCACTTTTTCTTTGGCGGTCTTCGCGTCGATATCTCCCGACAGGACGAGCACGACGTTGGAAGGGCCGTAATAGGTGCGAAACCATTCCTGCACGTCCTTGAACGACGCCGCGTCGAGGTCATTCATATCGCCGATGACGTCCCAGGAGTAGGGATGCCGCGCCGGAAAGGTATTTTCGGGGAAATGCTCCTCCGTAAGGTCGTACGGCTGGTTTTCGTCTTGGCGTTTTTCGTTCTCGACCACGCCACGCTGGAGGTCCAGGGTCTTCTGGGTGAGGTCGAGGTACGCCATGCGGTCCGCTTCCATCCACAAAGTGAAATCAAGGGCCGAGGTGGGGACATTTTCGAAATAGTTGGTGCGGTCGAAAGCAGTGGTCCCGTTCATATCCGTCGCGCCGACGGACTCCAGCGCCTTGATGTAACTTCCTTTGGCGTGCTCGCTGCCGCCGAACATCAGGTGCTCGAACAGGTGCGCAAAGCCGGTCCTGCCGGCCTTTTCGTTCTTCGAGCCGACGTGGTACCAGAGGTTCACGGCGACGATTGGCGCTTTATGGTCTTCGTGAACGATCAAGGTCAACCCATTGTCGAGGACGAATCTGGTGTACGGAATGTCCGTGTCCTGCGTCTGCGCCGCCGCGGTTCCGGCGACAATGAGGCAAAATACAAGCACCAACATCCGATTGATACGCATATAGACCCTCCTCAGTGTTTTCGCGCCGGCCCCAAGGCGCGCCTACTTTAACCGTTTATCAGAATCCATTCCACCCGAATTCTTGCGCGGATGGTTCGTCTGGATAGGCTTCCTGGGTGGCGCAAGGCTGCCGGTGGCAGCACTGGTGCGGATCACAGAACTTTTGGAGCGGCACGGATGGAAGAAGATTTAACCAACATGCTGGAGTGCAGAACGGGAGTAGAATCCTTGCAGTTTCCGAAGTTAATGGGGAATTCCCGGTACAAAGCATCATGAAGATATCGATGATCGGCCACAGCACGGTGCTGATCGAAGCTGGCGGGAAACGTATCCTCACCGACCCATATTTCGGCATGCACGGCAATCCCGCTTACGGTCGCGTGCAGCCACCGGGGCGGTCGCGGGAGGAGCTGCGTAACGTCGATCTCATCCTGATTTCTCACAACCACTTTGACCACATCGACCGAAAATTCCTGCGCTTGCTGCCCGGAACCGTGCCGGTGTTGGCTCCCGCAGCCTCCGCTTGGATGACCCGCTTGAAAGGAGGGCGCAACGTGGCCGGCATCAGGGCATGGCAACGCAGGGAATTCGACGGCGTGTTGATCATTGCGGTTCCGGCAAACCACATCACTTTTACGGTGGGCTATATTATCGAGGCCGAAAGCCAACGAATTTACTTCGCGGGAGACACTTATTTGGGCAGCTTTATGGAGAAGATTGGGCGCGAATTGCGGCCGGATGTGGCCTTGATGCCTGTCACCACGTTTCGTATTCCCATGACTATGGGAGAGCCGCAGGCGGTTCACGCTGTGCGATTGCTATCGCCCCGAGTTGTGATTCCTATTCACTTGGGGATCAGGCCACGCTTGCCGCTCATGCGGACCAGACAGACGCCGGAGGGCTTTCGGGAGCGCACACGCCTGGCAGGTCTGGAAGTGGAAGTGGTAATCCTGCATGAGGGTGAAAGCTGGGCGCCCGGAACTGCTTCGATATCAGCAGGTCCAACGCTTCCTGCATAGTCTTGACGCGGGCAATGTAAGAGTGACCTACACAACCTCATAAACGCGGTATAAGGAAATGAAGCAAGGGACCATGAGGCTCAACAAGAGTTTTCGCATCTTCCCACCTCTCAGATGATCAAACTCCGCACCTGTTACTTATCAAGATGCGCCGGGTAAAGGTCCGCGTTGCCCAGAAATTGCAACCGAGAACGGAGCGCTACGCATAAAGAGCAACGCACGAAGTGTCGTTAATATGGGTTGCTCTCGGAGTTGCGGTCTGAATCTGCAGGCAGCAATGGCGCGTAGGGAATAGAGGTGGTATTGACGCGGAAAAGACCCCTGGGGATGACCGATGCCCGAGGAAGCTAGGCAGAAAGGCTCAAAATGGCCGGCGCTTGGTGGCACGACGCTGAGGCGAGGGAAGTGAACGACTGGAGAAGAGTAGGGGTTAACGGAGGCAGATGATTTTGAGGCGGGAGGAAACTTAGAGGATGTTGACGGCGCGGGCGGCGAGGAGAGCGACGATCGTAAGGGAAATGAGGGACTGGAGCATCATGCCGGCTTTTGCCCAGCGCGAGAGGGCGGCAGTGTCGGTCGGGGAGAAGGCCGTGCTGGTATTGAAGGCGAGAAATAGATAGTCCATGAAATGGGGGGACCACGGCGGGTCTTCGTCACCGTGGGCCTTGGGGCTATCGCTGCTACCGCGAGCGCCCGAGGCGTTACGGCTATCCTGACTCAACATCTGCGGGAAGAGAAACGAGCTGTCGAGGCGGCCGCGTGTTCGGTCGCGCTGGAGCGGGCCGCCGGCGTCGAGCTTCCAGTACCAGAGCGCGAACACCAGAACGTTGGTGAACCAAAGCGCGGCGGCGGAACGCAGCAGAATGTTCGGAGGCTCGCGATGCAGCGGCAAATCTCGAATCAAAATAAAGATGGAAGCGATCATGGCGAACGTGATCACGCCGTTGGCGGCGAAGGTGAGGATCCGCGCGACGTTGAAATGACCGCGATTGTTCGACACCACAATCGGGATCAATAAAACAAGGACGATCACGAACAACAGCCAACTGGGGCCCAGGGAAAGCGGTTCGGGCAAGGCCAAATATACGCAGCCGGCGGCAAGCATCGCCACGAACGCGGGCCATCGAGGTTCGCGGACGATTTGTTGAGCGACCATAAGGTCGTGGGGAGATCCGAGCCGGAAAGGTCTACTTCGAAGCTTCGACGGCCTCGATCTTTTCAATCACGATCGCTTTGGAGCCGCCCTTGGAGTAGGGCGTGCCGGTGACGGTTACCATTTTCCCGGCGTAGCTCATCAGCTTGTCGTTCTGGCTGGTCGCCGGCATGTCGGGGGAGATGGGCCAGTAGATGCTGCCATCTTCCGTTTGGATCACGAGAGTGGAACCGGCCTTGGCGCACGCCTGCGCGCATTCCACGCTGACCGGCTTCTTGAGGTCGTTCCTAAAGGTGCAGGACGAGTCGATGACGTAGCCCTTGACCGTGGTGAACATTCCGCCCTTGCTGACCCGAACTTGAGCAGTGATGGGCTTGCTTTGTGATGCTTGCTGAGCGTGTGCGGCGGGACTCATGACGAGGCCGGACGCCAGCGCCACTCCGGCCAGAATCAACCCGGAAATCGAACGAGACAGAGCGTTCATAGGTTCCTCCTCAATAAGAAGTGAAAACTGGCCTGGTGTATCACCGTTCAGGTAGTGATCCAATTTCTGTTGCCGCCCGGTTTGGCCTGTGTACCGGAATTGCTACTTTTAAATCCCCACGCCTCACAGCATACGCCTTTTGTGAGGTCTGAACGCACCATTCTATGGTTGCCAGGATCGAGTGGCTCGGGACAAGGCGGAGTCGGCGTGAGAATCGGTACCGCCTGCCTGGAGCGGAGGCTTGAGTGGGTCGGTGCAGAGCACGACTCTGAAGAGCAGCCGAACAGGGCGCACTGTTCTCGTTCAGAATGATTGGTGACACTCGATAGAGTGTCGCCATGCAAATACATGGGGGAAGGGTACCCAAAGCGCGAGAGCTCTCGCGCTTTGGGTACGAGCTGAGCCGGACCGCCCAGCTCCGGTTGGTCTGGATGAGTCACTATCTCCGCCACGGTCGCAAGGCGGCGTTCACCTGCCGTCACTTCGGGATCAGCCGGCAGACGTTCTATCGCTGGTGGCGCCGCTACGACCCTCACAATCTCACCAGCTTGGAAGACCGCTCGCACCGTCCGCATCGGCGGCGCCAGCCGACCTGGACCGCCTCGCAGAGTGAAGCCGTGCTGGCTCTGCGGCGCGAGTATCCCCGCTGGGGAAAGGACAAACTGGTCGTGTTGCTCCGCCGCAAGAATCTCCGGCTCTCCACCTCCATGGTGGGCCGGATCCTGAGCGATCTGAAACGTCGTGGCGTGCTGGTGGAAACTCCCTGGAAGGTACCAACCCGTCGCCGCAAGATGCGCGGCCGTCCCTGGGCCCGGCGAAAGCCCCGTTTTTGGCCCGTTCGACAGCCGGGGGATCTGGTCCAACTCGACACCAAAGAGGTGCGACCCGCGCGCGGAGTGGTGCTGAAACACTTCTCGGCTCGCGATATGATCACTCGTTGGGATGTGCTCGAAGTGCATGAACGCGCTACCTCACTCGCCGCGGCGCACTTCCTGGACACGCTGGTTGATCGCATGCCCTTCCCCATCGCCGCTCTGCAGGTGGATGGCGGCAGCGAATTCGCTGCTGAATTCGAGTTGGCTTGCCAGCAACGAAACTTGCCGCTCTTCGTGCTCCCGCCGCGCTCTCCAAAACTCAACGGTCAGGTCGAACGGTCTCATCGCACTCATCACGAGGAGTTCTACCAGGTGATCCCGCAGAGCTGGAACGTTGCGCAACTCAATCCTCAGCTTCGTCGCCGGGAACACATCTACAACACCGTGCGCCCTCACCAGGCGCTCCGCTACCTCACCCCGCTCGAATTCCTCGAGCGCTGGAAATCTCAACAAAAGAAAGCCGAGTGTCACTAATCATGTGGACGAGTACACGCACAATCCTGGAGAATCAAAGGATGATAAGATTCGCGGCACGGAATGAAGCCGCCGGCCGAAAAACAGAACACGAATCTGATGCGCGAGATGTTCAGCGAGATCGCGCCGCGGTACGATTTCATCACACGCGTCCTTTCATACGGGATGGACCGCCGATGGAAGCGGCTGGGGGTGGAGAACGCGCCGCTGCCAGATAACGCTGTGGCGTTGGACCTGGCGGCGGGGACGGGCGACTTTTCGGAGTTGTTGCTCCGGCGGCTGCCGCGGGCGCGGGCGGTGGCGGTGGACTTGACGGAGCCGATGCTTCGGCTTGCGCGGACGCGTGGGTTGAAGGAGACGGCCTGCGCGGACGCGACGGCTTTGCCGTTTGCGGATGGGTCGTTTGATTGCGTGTTCGTCGGATACGGCTTACGGAATTTTCCCTGCCTTGCGACAGCGCTACGTGAAATTGAACGAGTGACGCGGCCGGGCGGGATGATGGTAGCGCTGGATTTTTTCCTGCCTCGAAACGCCGCGCTGCGGCGGATATACCTTGCGTATTTGTATGCGCAGGGGGCCTTTTGGGGACTGGTGCTGCACGGGCGGCCACGCACGTACACCTACATACCGGATTCGCTGAGGAGCTTTGTATCGCTGGAGGAGTTTTCCGCGCTGCTGACAAAGATGGGGTACGACCGCGTGGATGCGCGGTCGTTTATTTTTGGGGGCATCGGGCTGCATTGGGCGGTGAAAAGGTAACGCGAGACAGCCGGGTCATCGCGCGGAACATTACGCCGCGAACGGGGCGAGTAAGCTAATCCGTGATAGGAATTGCCGCCGCACCGAGGATTCGACGGCTCCTTTTCTCCTGAACGATGGCCACAGCGCGGAGGTTCTCACGCTTCCACGAAGCTTTCAGCTTGATCGCAACCTCGCCCGTGAATGACTGTGAGTCCGTGGCGGCCTTGGCGACGCCGATTTTCTGGAACGAGCGCACGACGGAGGCGTGATGCAGGTCGTGCCCCGCGTTTTCTCCGCGGTCCACGGCCGAGTGCAGACCGCTCTCAGTGATCACGAGCCAAACTTCCGGCGTGTCTTTTTCTCCGGCGCCGACGAGCTTGCCTACGGAGACATCGAGTTGCGGCGTGCCGTCCGCAACCGACGTTTTCCAACTAAGCGCAACATCGGTTCGCGGTTTTTGGGCCGCTTCGCGGATCGCGTTCTGAACATCGTTAATCTGACCGCCGGCGAATTGGCTCTGGCCATCCACCACCATCTGGGGCGTGGCCGGGGTGCCTGCGTGAAGAGCGGCGTCGTAGGAAAACTGCCGCTGCGTCCATTCTGCAGAAGAGAAGGGATCGATCCACCCATCGTGGTTGAAATAGTCCACGTGCTCTTCCATCGCAACGATTTCCACCGAGCCAAAGGGCTGTTGGTGTTCGAGCCTGGAAAGAAAGTCATCCGCGGGAGGGCAGGAGGAGCAACCTTCGGACGTAAATAGCTCCACGAGGACGGGCGTGCGATTTGGGGCGGACGCCGATCCGGTCTGGCCATTCTCTTGAGATATTGCCGGGCGGAGGGCGCAAAGGAATACGGTAAGCAGGCCGATTCTGCACCAAGGTGAATTCATTTCGGGTAAGTTCCTCCAAGCAATTTGATTTTACCACCGCCCGGCGTAACTGATTCATCTAGGTTGAGGAGGCTTGCAGGGGTGACCTCCGGTGGGGCACGTTTTCTGGATAGCACGTCTGGTGCTATGGTGGGTTTCCTACAGAGGGAGGGAGCACATGGGCGAAAATCCGCTGAAAGGCCAGGTGGCACTTGTGACGGGAGCGGGGAAACGCATCGGACGCAGCATTGCGCTGCGGTTGGCGGCGGACGGCGCGGACGTGGTGGTGAATTATGCGACGTCGAAGCGCGAGGCGGAGGACGTGGTGCACGAAATCGAGGCCGGTGGGCGCAGGTCTGCCGCGATACAAGCGGATGTTTCAAGGCGTGGGGATGTTCAGAGGCTTTTTGCAGAAGTCGAAGCACAATTGGGGCGGCTCGATATTCTGGTGAACAACGCGGGGAAGTTCTTTGCGGCGAAATTCGAAGAGCTGACGGACGAACAGTGGGACGGGATCCTCGCGGCGAACCTGAAATCGCAATTTCTGTGCGCGCAGGCGGCGGCACCGATTATGAAACGACAGGGGCGCGGGCGAATTATCAATCTGTCGTCGCTCGGCGGGATGCTGGCGTGGCCGGCGTTCACGCATTACTGCGTGTCGAAGGCGGGAGTGATCATGCTGACGCGGTGCCTGGCGCGGGCGCTGGGGCCCGAGATTTTGGTGAACAGCGTGGCGCCGGGGACGATTCAGTTTCCAGGCGAGGCGCCGGATGAAGATTACATTCAGCGCGTTCCTTTGCACCGGACGGGGACAGGGGAGGATATTGCGGGGGCGGTGGCGTATTTGGCGACTGCGGAATTTGTCACCGGGCAGGTACTTGTGGTGGACGGGGGACGTGCGCTCGTTTGAGGACAATTCGAAAGAGAATGCCCGCTGGACCCCAGACGTGCGCTCTACGAGACGACAGGATTCGGCGTTTCGGGGTTGATGCCGAGATCGGAGATGGCCTTGTCGAGGATACAGCGGTCGATTTTGCCATCCGCGTACAGCTCGTGGAGCGTCGCGAGAGCGATGAAGCGAGAGTCGACCTCGAAGAAATCGCGAAGTGAGGCGCGGCCTTCGCTGCGGCCGAATCCGTCGGTGCCGAGCGAGGCGAGGCGGCGGGGCATCCATTTGCTGACCATGTTGGGGAGCGTCTTCAGGTAGTCCGTGGCGGCGACTAGAACGCCGGGCGCATCGGCGAGGCATTGCGTGACATAAGGGACACGCGGCTTTTCGGCCGGATGCAGGCGGTTCCATCGGTCGACTTCGTTACCATCGGTGTAGAGGGCCTTGTAACTGGTGACGCTCCAAACGTCGGCGGCGACACCGTATTTCTCTCCGAGAATTTCCTGAGCTTTGAGGGCTTCATTCAGAATTGAGCCGCTCCCGAAAAGCTGAGCGCGAAGCGGGGAATCAGGATTGGCAGCAGGGCGGAAGCAGTACATGCCTTTAAGAATTCCCTCGCGGGCGTCGCCGGGCATGGGCGGCATCACGTACGGCTCATTCATGACGGTGATGTAGTAGAAAATGCTTTCGCCGTCTTTGTACATGCGGCGAATGCCGTCCTGGATGATGACAGCGATTTCGTAGGCGAAGGCCGGATCGTACGCGCGAAGGTTGGGTACGGAGAGAGCAAGGACGTGGCTATTGCCGTCCTGATGTTGGAGGCCCTCACCAGAAAGAGTGGTGCGCCCAGAAGTACCTCCGAGCAAGAAGCCACGCGTGCGCGTGTCGGCGGCAGCCCAAATGAAATCGCCGATGCGTTGGAAGCCGAACATGGAATAGTAAATGAAAAAGGGAATCGTGTTGATCCCGTAAGTGGAGTACGCCGAACCCGCGGCGATGAACGAGCACATGGAACCGGCTTCGGTGATGCCTTCCTCGAGAATCTGGCCGTCCTTGGCTTCCTTGTAGTACAGGAGCGTATTGACGTCGACGGGTTCATAACGCTGGCCGACGCGGGAATAGATGCCGACCAGGCGGAAGAGCGATTCCATGCCGAAGGTGCGGGCTTCGTCGGGGACGATGGGAACCACGAGTTGGCCGATCTCCTGATCGCGAAGCATCTTGCGCAGCATGACGACAAAAGCCATAGTGGTGGAAACTTCACGGCCTTCGCTGCCGGCGAGAAATTCCGCGAAGAGCTCGTCATGCTCGGCGACGATAGGCTTAGAGCGGACACTGCGCTGCGGCGTGTAGCCGCCGAGTTCGGCGCGGCGAGCGCGGAGATACTGGATTTCCTCACTATCTTCGTCAGGCCGGTAGAAGGGAACATCGTGGATTTGCTCGTCGGTGAGAGGGATTTCGAAGCGGGAGCGAAACTCACGGAGCTCGTCTTCGTTCAGCTTTTTCTGCTGGTGGGTGACGTTCTTACCCTCGCCGGCTTCGCCGAGTCCGTAGCCCTTGATGGTGCGCGCGAGAATGACGGTGGGCGTGCCGCGATGGTCCACGGCCGCTTTGTAAGCGGCGTAAACCTTGCGCGGGTCGTGACCGCCAAGCCGGAGGCGGCGGAGCTCTTCATCGGAGAGCGGCTCAACGAGCTGTAGCAGGCGCGGGTCGGAGCCGAAGAAGTGCTCGCGGACGTAAGAGCCGGAAGAGACGACGAGTTTCTGGTACTCGCCATCGACCATTTCACCCATGCGCTTCACGAGCAAGCCTTCCGAATCACGGGCGAGAATGGGATCCCATTCGCTGCCCCAAAGAACCTTGATGACGTTCCAGCCGGCGCCACGAAATGCGGATTCGAGCTCTTGAATGATCTGGCCGTTCCCGCGGACAGGGCCATCGAGTCGCTGAAGATTGCAGTTGACGACGAAGATAAGATTGTCGAGCTTCTCGCGGGCTGCGAGAGTGATGGCGCCGAGAGATTCGGGTTCGTCGGTTTCACCGTCGCCAAGGAACGCCCAGACTTTCGCGTCGGTGGCCGGCTTGAGGCCGCGGTCCTCGAGATAGCGGCTGAAGCGCGCCTGGTAAATGGACATCATCGGACTGAGCCCCATCGAAACGGTGGGGTATTCCCAAAAATCGGGCATGAGCCAGGGGTGCGGGTAGGAGGACAAGCCTCCCCCGGGCTTCAACTCGCGACGGAAATTTTCCAACTTCTGCGGAGAGAGGCGCCCTTCTAGAAAGGCGCGGGCATAGATTCCGGGAGCTGCGTGGCCCTGGAAGTAGACGGTGTCGCCCTCAAAGTGGTCGGATCGCGCGCGGAAGAAATGATTGAAGCCGACTTCGTAAAGAGTAGCGGCGGAAGCATAGGTGGAAATGTGGCCGCCGATGTTGTGCTCGAGCCGGTTGGCACGAACGACCATCGCAAGGGCATTCCAGCGAACCAGGCTCTTGATGCGGCGCTCGAGTTGCTGGTCACCGGGAAAAGGCGGCTGGAGCGAAAGGGGGATCGAGTTGGCATAAGGAGTGTTGGCGGAGAAGGGAAGATCCACGCCGGAAACGGTGGCGTGGGCACGGAGGCGCTCTAGAATCTCGAGTGCGACGTCCCGGCCGCTGGATTGGAGGACGGAGTCAAGCGACTCGAGCCACTCCTGAATTTCCACATCATCCAAACCCTGCAATGGCGCAAACGTATCCTTGTCCATGTCCTCGCTCTGGCCCCCTACCCTGCGGGAAACGAAACGAACGCGCTCCTACGAGAAGACGCGTCCATTCCCCAGTCGCTACTAGAATACACCGCAACGGTGATTTGCGCACATCGAAGCATGCGGTAAATGCAAAAACGGCTGCCAGTCCATCAAGATATTTAGAAAATCGGTAGGCGTATAGTGCCCGAGGCGAGCATTTCAATGAGTTCGCGGTCGGCGGGGAGGAAATTTAGCTGGGGCAACGACGGAGGGTCGCACCATAGGATCTGCTCGAAGACAAGATTCCTGACGTCACGCGGAGCGATGCGGGCGGCAAAGAAGGCCAACTCAATCGGTTCTCTCATTTCCGCGTATTGGTGTCGAGTGCGATAGACCTCAGGGCCGATGACGGCGGAGGCGGCGAGCTCCTCGGCGAGTTCGCGCGCGAGCGCTTGAGGAAGTGTTTCGCCGGGCTTCGTTTTACCGCCGGGGAATTCCCACATCAATTCGAAGGCGTCGCCGCGGCGGCGCTGGCAAACGAGCAGCTTGCCTTCGGATTCAATCAAAGCTGCAACGACAGTCAGCATTGAGATCCTTTTATGCCAGGTTCATGGATCGCGCGCAGGAGTTCCTGCGCGCCTCGCATCAACGGAGGGCCCGGCGTATTCAGCAATTCATCGCGAATCACAACGACGCGGCGCGATTGGACCGCTGGAACTTTCTTCCATGCGGAATTCTGGAGGGCGCGTTCCGGTTTTGCGCGATCTCCGGTAGCCGTCCATGCGAGCACGATGACGTCCGGCTTTGCGCGAGCCACCTCTTCGTCCGAAACACGAGAGCCGGGAGCCAAGACCATGCGGCCGCCTGCAATCCTGACGAGTTCCGCAACCCAGGGCGGAGAACTGATTCGCGGGTTTGGCCAAGCCTCGCAATAGACGCGGGGACTTTTAGAACCGTGTCGAATGCGCGCAGCCTGCCGCGCGACATGTGCGAAAGCGCTACGCATCCCTCGAATGAGAGCCGTAGCGGCCGACGCGCGATTCACGAGGCGTCCGAGCAGCCGAATATCGTTCTCTATATCGGCAAGCGAACGCGGATTGATCGCGAGGAATGCGACCGGCTGATTCAGGATCTGCGCGACAGCGTCAGGGGAGAAGGGAACCGAACCAATCAGAAGGGTAGGCTTAAGGCGCATCACTTCGCTGCTGTCGAGCTTCCAGCAGTCGCCAACCTGAGTCCGGCGGCCGATCGGCGCGACCTCCTTGCACCATTTGCTGACGCCGACAAGTTCACGCTGCGCCCCAAGCGCCAACAGGATCGAGGTTACGCTGGGCGCGAGCGAAACGATTCTCTGTTGCGCGATGCCGGCTTTGGCGCGCATAGAGTTCAATTGTACGAGGACGTGAGATGCAATTCACTAGGCTGGCTAGAAGGCTGGTTTCGATTTGATCTCGCCAAAGGACCGGGGAGGCAGATCGGGTATCGCATTCCCAGCTGCAGAGAGGCCTCAGATCCAATCCGCTTGACCTTTGTGCGCCGGTTTGCGAATATGCGCGCAGCTTTTCCCACCTTTTGGTCAAGGAGGATCCCGTGCCACTGTATTTGACCCAAGTCGCTTACACACAGGAAGCCTGGCAATCGTTGCTCAAGAATCCACAAGACCGGATCGAGGCGATCCGCCCTGCCATCGAGAAACTTGGCGGAAGGGTCATCCATGGATACTTTGCGTTCGGCGACTACGATATTGTCGCCATCATGGAAATGCCCGACAACATCGCCGCCGCAGCGATCGCCATTGCATTCGCAGCAGGCGGCGCGTGCAAAGCCATCAAGACAACTCCTCTGATGAGCACGGCGGAAGGAATCGACGCGCTCAGGAAAGCCGCCGACAGCGGCTATCGGCCAGTCACGACGACGGCAAGCGCCGCGACAGGCCGGTAGTCTCAGGAAAAAGCTTCGACTCAAATAAGAATGCGCCGAGGAGCCAAGGCTCCCCGGCGCATTTCTGTAGTTAGGATTGTTTTTACTGATCCGCTTCCACTTTCTTCAAAGACGGCTTCGGAATCTGCCAGATAATACCGGAGTCATCGGCATTGTGCGGGAAGTATTGAGCCGACTTCTTGCCGGAAGGCAGGAGCACGATATCGGCGCGGCGGTTGTATGCGTACCAGTTGCCCGTGAAGTTCTTGGCCCGCGCCTTGGGTGCCTTGTTCGGGTTCGCCTCATCCAGGTCCTTTACCGTCTTCTTGTCGAGCGGGTGGTCTTTGCCGTATGCGGCAGTCTGGACCTTGTCGGCGGAAATGCCTTGGTCAACGAGATACTGCTTGATCCGCTCGACGCGGCGTTCGCTCAACTCCTGGTTGAACTGCTTAGAGCCGCGGATGTCGGCGTAGGCTTCCACCGACAGTTTCGCATCCGGATCGTATTCCAGATACTTCTTGAATCCGGCCGAGAGGGTTGCCAGTTCGAGTTGCTGGCTCTTCACGAGGCCCACTTGGGGATTCTTTCTATCAGGATAATCAGTGGGATAGAAGACGCTCTGCAAGACGACCTGCGGAATCGGCTCGACGGAGCCGGTGATGTGAAGCGCCGCGGTCTGTGTGGAAGAGCCGCCGCAGACATTGGTGGCGCTCAAGTTAAAGGACTTTGATTCGTCTATGGTGCGCGGCTGGCCACCCTCGGGAATCGAACTTGAGTCGGCCGGCTCAGCCTTGACGGTTTCACTGCCACTCGGATCGACTTTATTGCCGTCAACGGTGATGCTGTCGGCGTTCGAAGTGGTCCAAGTAATGGTCGATGAATCCTGCGTCAGGACTTTGTCGCCGATCTTGCGGTAATGCACTTCGGCCGGGTTGGCGGAGATGCTGGCGTCCACCTTGGTGTTGACATCAACCGTGGCGCTGCCCTTACCGGAGCCGCCGGGGCCGGAGGCGGTGAAGTCGTAGGTCGTGGTCGCGTGCGGAGAAACGGATTGAGTTCCGGACGTTGCGACCGTGCCGATACCGCTGATGTTGGCGTCAACCGTTTCGGACGATTGCCAGGTCAGCGTGGATGATTGTCCGCAATTGATGTTGGTGGCCGAAGCAGAGAAGCCGCCGATGGTAACCGGAGCGACCGAAATGGTGGCGCTGGCCGTACCGGCCTTGAAACGCGCCTGAGCTGGGAGCTTGTTGCCGCGATCCCAGTTGACGGTCTTTTGCGAGCCGTTCTTGCCCAGATCAACGATCACCTTTTTGCCAGCCACAACAGTAACGTCGCCGGACCAAACCGTGGTTCCCTTCAAGGTAACGGTGATGTGATGTGTTCCGACGGGGAGAAGCAGGTCCTCGTGCCAAATCCAGTCCCAATCGAATTCATCCACATGGCCGACGAAAAAGGCAGGGGTCGTGCCGTTAGAGAGGACGGCAGCGCGTGGGGAGCCTCCTACGAATTCGATGTCGCCAAAGGGCCCATTCACCGTGCCGCCGTAAGCCTCGAGAGCCACGGTGACGTCGGTGGTCTTGCCAGCTTCAATGTTGACGTCCTCGGTGTGTATTTTGTAACCGTAGTTGACGACGGCCAGGATGTGTTTGCCCGCGCTCAACTTGATCGGATAAACTCCCTGGGGCTGGGCCTGTCCATCGACAAAAACGTCCGCCTGTTTCGGCGTCGCTTTGACCTTAAGCTTTCCCTCCTGTGCGAACCCAGCGGTCGCGCTCAGCGCGAGTGCCAGTGCCAGAACGAAGATATATCCAAATCGTCGCATCTGCATTTCTCCTGAATTCTTTGTAGGCGGATTAAGTACTCGATAGCTCCCCCGCGCCCAGACGGAAGAGTATTGGCTAGGACTGCTTACAATATAGGTGTAACCCTCCTTCTGTCAATGAGATTCAAACAAAAAGCGAACGTCTCCCAAGAAAGGATTTTCATGGAGCGTTTGCAAGATTGCGCCGGAGAGATTTGTATTCAGCGTGAGTAATGATAATCGGCACTTACCATCGTAGGACAATGCCAAATTTCGCTGGACGCAAATTCTGCTACAAAGACCAAGACGTGGCTGGGAGGGCAGATGAGAGTGAGCGACCTCTTCGTGAGCGATTCGTCGATTCGCGGGATACTGTCACTCGGCAGCGCGTTTTCTGCGCGCCGGGACTTTGCTTTCACCCAGGGAGTCAAGATCGATCATGGCGAAGCGGCGAACCAGCTCACCGAGTAAGGAGATTTCAAGAAAAAGTTCATGAGCAGGTTCGCGGCCTTTTGGCCTCCTACGGTACTCAGGTGCAACCCGCCGGGTCCAAAATCCATCTCGCCATTGCAAGGAGACCCTGTCTGCCCGTTGCACCAAACCAGGCCGTCCGAGCGTGGAATATCTCCGTTCGCCCAGAAGTAGGGGCCCCAGCCAATCCAGGGAGAGACGGAATAGCTAAGATCGCCAGCCACCGGATCCACGATCCCGGTGCGAATCTGATTGATTTGCGCCTGGATCAAGGGCTTGATCGCGTAACCAGTCTGATACGCGAACGGCTCTGGATCAGCATCCGTGGGCTGCGCGTAACCTCCATAGACGCGGCTTGAAAAGAAAACCATCTTCAGATTGGGGAACCTCTGCTTCGCGGCGCGAAGCGTCTCGCCAAATTCCTCTTCCTCGTTCGGAGGGTTGGTAGTGTTCTCGTTGTTCGCGCAACCTGCGATTGTGGGGGCGCACAGGGGAAGACAAAGTGTGCCGAGCGGCACGCATCCGCGATTTTCGGTGTGTACACGCCCGTTGGCGTTGTCGATCCAGGCGACCTGAACCTGAGCTGGGGTCAGACCCGCGCTGGAAAGGTCGCCGGTGATGCGATCGTACTCATTTTCGACAGTCGAGTTGCACGATGGCGGCCCTTCGGCTGGGAACCAATAGCAGGCGTCTTGGTCGCTGGCCGCGCCATCAGAGATGTACAGGGTTGTGTGATTCACGCTGGACGAGCCATTCGCGGTCTCCACGAAAGAAGAAAACTCGATCAAGGCATTGGACATGCCGAACGAGACAAAAACCACCATACCGCTCGAACTGGGATTGCCATTTGTATCAAGCGGCTGAATGGCGGCGGCTGCCGCCTTGCCGTCGGCGTCATGATCGGCGGGGGCATTATCACTGCTGTTTTCGTACAGGCCGCCCGGGAAATTCAAATAGTTTTGCGATGCCGTCATATCCATCAGCGGGATCATGGTGGTGCTGCCCGGAGCGTCGGTTACACTTACAGGCGCGGTTCCAGTGACTCCATCGAACGAAGCGCGGATTGTTGTGGAGCCGCTGGCCACACCTGTAGCTAAGCCCGGCTGCGAGGCTCCCGAAGTTTCCACCGTCGCGGAATTCGTCGAGGAAGTCCAATCCGCGGCCGTGGTGACATCCTGAGTGGTGCCATCGGTGTAAAGGGCAACGGCGTCGAATTGCTGCGTGACGTTGACCGCAAGGGTGAGGCTGGACGGATTGAGGGTAATGGATGAAATCGTCCCGGTTGTGGTGACAGTGAGTTGGGCCGTGCCGCTGATGCCGGCGGAGGTGGCTGTAATCGTCACCGTTCCCGCTGCGATGCCCGAAGCAAGACCAGGGTTTACGCCTCCCGAAGTTTGGATCGAAGCCTGGGAGGAATTCGAGGAGGACCATGAGGCTGAATCTGTGAGGTCATTCGTCGAGCCGTCGCTATATTTCCCTGTTGCTGTAAATTGCTGCGTAGAGCCCACGCGAACGGAACCCTGCAGCGGTGCGACCGTCACCGAGTTCAGGACGGGAGGGGGGCTGCCCGTCGAGGTTCCTCCGCAGGCCGCGAGCACGGCCAGTGCAGATGCCAGAATCAACGACTGTGCAACGATTGCCATTAACCGTCGACACATTTTTATCATCCGTGGGAAGGTATCCCAGAGTCGGCTACTCGGTTCCGTTTCTACGGGCTGGGAGACGTGCCGCAGCGGCGGGGACAATCGCCTTGCGCTCCTCGAAACTGCGGCCTACTGTGGAGCGTCCGGCACAAATCTACCTATTATTTTAACCCAAGTTGTTTGACCACACAAACATTCATGTCTCAGGGTAGTCAACGTCCGCAGGCCCCCAATGCTCCATACGAGCTGAATCTCGAATGCCCAAGCGCCCGATAAGGTGTGATGTATACGCTCGATTGCGTCGGGCGAAACCACTGGGGGCCGAAAAGCCCACGTTTGAGCTGCTCAGCTTCTTCATGCCGCTGCCCCTCGGAGCCCATTTACAGCGATTCTAGAAACTATCACGG
Source organism: uncultured Acidobacteriota bacterium (assembly GCA_963788255.1). Taxonomy (GTDB): domain Bacteria; phylum Acidobacteriota; class Terriglobia; order Acidiferrales; family UBA7541; genus Palsa-295. Next base: position 106,513 of record CAWBGC010000015.1, on the reverse strand, counting down.
GCAGTAGTTACCTTCCGAACGCGCACTAGTCATCATCGGGGTCAGTGTGAGGGCTTTTGTCGTTGATGAAGTGCTCGGCTTTCAGCGCCGCGGGAATCATCTGAAAAGTGCGGGGCGCCTGCGTAAGGATGAAACAATCCGAAAGGTCGTCCGCCGGAGCGTCAGCGTAGTTGAGCGAGGGCAAGTCGAAAGTCGTCTCGATGAACTTGAGGATGCTGCCGAAATCGTGTGTGGTATGAGAAATGTAGGCGGCTTTGGCGTAGGGTGAGACGACAATAAGGGGAACGCGGAAGCCGTAGACATATCCCGATCCCCAGCTTACGCCGTCGTTGATGACTTTGGGCGCGACGTGATCGTACCAGCCTCCCCAATCGTCCCAGGTGATGATGATGGCAGTGTTTGCCCAATAGGGGCTATTGCCAATGGAGTTGACAATAGAGGCTACCCAGGACGGGCCAGTGCCGTTGTTGCTGGCGGCGTGGTCGGATGTGTTGCCATCGGGAATGACCCAGGTCACTTGCGGGAGTTGTCGGTTGGCAATGTCCACTAAGACTTGCGTTTCCGGGATGATCACATTGTTGGTCCAATCCGGGCCGGTGCAAGTGAGCGTGCCGTTGACGGTCTGTTGCTGGCAAATGTGCTCGATGGCGTCGGGCCCCGTCCAGATAGAACCGGCGGAAGGGGCGTAGTAGCGCCAGGTAACGCCTTTGGAATCGAGGAGGTCGGTCAATGTGGGATGGTCGAAGCAAGGATACTCGGCCGGCTGGTTAGTTTCGCTCCCGGTGGGGTCGATCATGAAAACAGTCTCTGTCAACGGAGCGATACATCCGGCGGGGCCCTGGTTGGGATTTTCGGCAGCGAAGAGGACGCTGGTCGTAGAGGGAGCCGAAGTCCCGGAAATGATGAACTGGTGTGCCGGGAAGCTGGGACCCTCGTTGGTCTGAAACATGCGGTCGCCGAAAGTGTATTGCTCGGCCATCGTGAAATAGGGCTGAACGTCGGAGGGCATGACGTACATGTATTGCGGGTTAGGATGCGCTTTCGGAGGGCAATTGGCGGCCGGAGAACAAGGGATCAGATTAGCCCCGTCCATCTTGCCGCCGTCGTACATAGAAACGAAGGCGGCATTGGCGTGGCTGAGGTCGTAATTCTGGGGGTTGGAACCAGCTGTGCCCAAGTCGATGGGGCTGAGCGGAATGGTCTGGCCAAACGAATTCAAGCCGCTACTGGCGATGTCAGCGCCCTCGGCAATGAGTTTGGGATCCTGGAACAGATTGTCTGGGGTGCGGTTCTCCTGAAAGATGACGACAACGTGCTGGATCACCGCAGCCGTTGTCATGGATAGAGTCTGAGGGCCGTTGCTGGGTGCTAGATTATTGGCGTCGATTCCGGCGACGGTGATGGCGTAGCTGCCGCCGGGCGTGCTACTCGATGTGGATACCGTCAGCGTGGAAGTGCCGGGAGTGGCGCCGCTGATCGTCACCGGGGAGGTGCTGAAGGAACAACTGGGAGCCGGAGTGCCGCCAGTGATCATGCTGCACGAAAGGCTGACGCTGCCGCTATAACCATTTGCCGGGGTGACTGTGATAATGGAAGTGGCCGCGTTTCCTGCGGTGACAGACCCGGGGTTCAACGCTGCGGCAGACAGGGTGTAGCTGGGCGGGCCCGGTGGCGATGCTGGCGATGTATTGCAAGCGCTGAGGCTGAGCAGAAGCGCGCTTAGACCGATTGCTGCGCCCGAGAAAAACAAGGGACGAAGGGAGCTCATGGGATGATCTCCTTGCGACTGCCGGATTGTATTCTGGCGAATATCAACCCGGATGGCGAGAATTTGTCTCGCGGGAAGCGCAAATTTCATGAGCCGTACCCATTGGGACAAACGGCCACCTTTTGGGCCCTCTTGCGGGCGCCGGCGGCTATGGGCTAGCCCTATTGCCGAAGGATCGCTGATTTCACATCCCTCGTCATAGCCCATGCCCGTGCTGCCCGATCCGCGGAGCGTGCGATCATGGTAAAGCTGCCAGGCGCGCAGGTGTCTTCGTGTCTTGCGAGGCGGCTTAACACCGATCGGAAATGTGGGCCTATACTCTTCTGGCATGTTCAACGACATCGTACTCAGTCATTTTCGCAATCCACACAACGCGGGTGACTTGTCGGATGCTTCGGCTACAGCCGAGGTTGTAAATCCCGTGTGTGGAGACGTCTTGCGACTGGCGGTGCGCGTGGAAGGAGGCCGCATCATGGCCGCGCGCTTCAAGACGCAAGGCTGCGTCGCGGCGATCGCCGCGAGTTCGATGCTCACAGATCTGCTCGTCGGCAAATCGCCCGAGGAGGCGCGCGCGACTACGGCTGTGGCAATTTCAGAGGCCTTGGGTGGATTGCCTCCCGCGACCTTTCATGCCGCTCAGTTGTGTGCCGATGCGATTTTGGCAACCCTTCGAGAGGTTGGCTGAAGCGAGTTGTTTGGTTTGCTCAGACGCGCGGGCGATTCGAAGCTGGGCGAATCCGCATGTGATTTCAGCTTGCTGGGTTCGAGGGGCTCATACCGAGCGCTTTCTGCAGCGCATCCGGGTCGTCCAGATTTAGGGTCACGCTCTCTTCTTCCGTGTCGACTTTGGCGACGTCTTCTCCATGGGCCCAAACCACCTGCCTTGCGCCGACTTCCGGCGAAGCAGCCAATAATTCCGGGTAAAGTTCAGCGTGAAAGATCACAGGATGGCCGCGGTGACCGTGAAATACCGGCATAACGATTTGCTTCCCGCTGGAATCGAATTCCTCGATAAGGCGGGCGACGAGTTGCGATGAAATCAACGGATGGTCAACCGGGCAGAGCAACAGGCCTTCGGTCGCCCGCTCGGGCAGGCTTCGAATGGCGGTGTGAATCGAAGAGAGCTGTCCCTGTTGCCAATTCGAGTTGACGACGAAGTTTGAGGCATCGATTGGCAGCTTGAGCTGAATCTGGTCAGCCGCGGCCCCCAAGACAACGCGCGTGACTCCGATGCGAGGGTGGCGGGTTGCCTCCAACAAAAGCTCGACGAAAGTTTTCCCGCGAAAAGAGACGAGGGCTTTGGGCGTGCCCATGCGGCGGGATTCACCCGCGGCAAGAATTGCAGCAGCGAGCATTATCGATTAGTCCCGGTGAAAATCTGGGCTTTCTGCAAGGCGCACGGACTTATGAGGCAGATTCTGAGCGTTCCGCCGCACGGCGATTAACTCCGCCACGATACTGACCGCGATTTCCTCCGGCGTGAGTGCGCCGATATCGAGCCCTATGGGAGCGTGCACGCGCTCGAACTTTTCTGGCGCAAATCCTTCCTTTTCGAGCGCCTTGTATACGGCTATAACCTTCCGTTTGCTCCCGATCATGCCGACGTAGCGGGCATCTGTGTCTACAGCCCAGGCCAGCACGCGCATGTCGTCTTTGTGCCCCCGCGTCACGATGACCAGAAAGGTCGAGGAATTGGGGCGGATTTTCCCAAAAGCTTCCGCATAAGATGCGTAGACCTCGGAAGCCATGGGAAACCGCTCGGAGTTCGCAAAGGTCTCGCGATCGTCCACCACTCCGATGGCGAAACCCGCCTGATGCGCCGCGCGCGCAGTCGCCGTGGAAACGTGTCCGCCGCCGAAAAGGTAAAGCATCGGCTGGGGGAGAATCGGTTCGACAAAAATCTCAAGCGTTCCCCCACAGATCAGCCCGGCGTCGTAGGCGGCGTCGTGATTGAGATTAAAGGTCATCTTGCGCGGTTGCTCGCTGGCGATTACTTCCTTGGCGGCCGCCCACACCTCGGCCTCCACGCATCCGCCGCCGACCGTCCCAGCGAAAGTGCCGTCGTCGCGAACCAACATCCGGGAGCTTTCATAGCTGGGAATCGAGCCGTTGGTGTGCACGATGGTCGCGAGGGCGCCGCGCTGCCCCGCCCGCCGCATCCGCACGATTTCTTCGAAGAGATCCATGGATATGCGCCTGAATTGAGGTTACGTCGGCGCGCTGGCAGTGTCAATTCAGGGGATGGGCTGGAGGAAACAGGGACGCGGGGAAGGGGCGCGTGCCGGCGCAAACGCTCATTGGAGCCGTGCTTCATTCAGAAACTCGTAATCACCGCCGGGTGGAATGATCACGTTGGTCAGCCGTTGGCGGTGGACGCATTCATTATCGAGATACCACAGATTGATGTAAGGCTCGTCCTCGGCGACGGTTTTCTGAATCTCGGAGAGGATTGCGTTGCGCTTCGCCTGATTCATCTCCACGCGCTCCTGGTCAATCAACGCATCGAGCGCGGGGTTGCTGTAGTGGCCGCGATTGGCTCCATTGGGCGGGAATTTCTTGGAGCTGAAGACAAATTCAAATATATCCGGATCATTGTTGCCGCCTATCCAGCGATACGTGTAGAGCTGAAAACTTCCGTGCGTGATGTCGGAATAGAATGTGGCGAATTCGAGAGGCCTAAGGTCGAGTGCGACTCCCACCCGCTTCCATTCATCAGCCAACGCTTCTGCCAAGAGGCGCGTGGACTCCTCGGTGGAAGTCTTCAGAGTCAAATGGAATCGAACGCCACCCGGCAGGCGCGGGAAACCCACGGCATCCAGGAGTTGTTCGGCGCGTGCGGGGTCATAGTTATACTGCTTCACGTTCGGCTCATACGCCCAGTGATTCGGCGGGAGAAGGCTTGCGGCCGGCCGCGCCTCGCCGCGCAGCAAGTACTTGATAAGCGTCTCACGATCCGTAGCGTAGGCGAGGGCCTGCCGGACTTCCCGGTGTGCGAGGATCGGGTCGTTGAAATTCATGGCGATATAGGCGAGCACGGTGCCCGGTTGGTCGGTCACTTCCATGCCCGGCTCCTTCGCCAGAGTCGTCACCATGTCCGGCGTCAAGGAATTGATCTCACCGTCTGCAGTGCCTTTTCGCAGTTCGAGAGCCCGGACGATGGCATCGGGGACAATGCGAAATCGGATTTGCTCAATGGGTGTTCCCGGGTTGGATTGCGAAGGAGTCTTGACGTCACTTGTGGAAGTATCGCCAAAATAACTGGAGTTCCGGTCGAGAAGGATCTCTTCATCCGCTTGCATGCTGACGAAGCGAAAGGGCCCGGTCCCCACAGGATGCCGCGCCACATCGTCACCCGAACCGCGCGGCACGATTCCCACGCCGGGCCTGGTGAGATTCCAGAGAAAGGATGCATACGGCTCTTTCATATGAAATACGACGGTGTACTCATCCGGAGCGGCGATGGAAGAGACCAACGAAAAAGAGCCGCGCTTTGGGGTTTTCACGGCGCCCGACATGATGGAATCAAAGGTGAATTTCACGTCGGCGGAGGTCAAGGTCCGGCCGTCGTGGAATTTGACGCCGCGGCGCAAATGGAACACGTAGGTCAGCGGATCGGGCGTCTCCCAGCTTTCGGCAAGGTCTGGAACTATGTTCATGCGGGCGTCATGTGCCAGAAGGCTTGAGAAGATCATGCCATCGATGTGCGCGGAAAAAGCATCTGTGCCGATTCGTGGGTCGAGGTTCGCGGGCATTGACTCAATCAGGAAATTTACGGTTCCGGGCTGGCCGGCGGGATGACGAGAGGAACAGCTCGCGAGAACCATGGCCGTTGCGACCACAAACCGAATCGCTCTTCTTTGAATGCTAGCGCGGGCGACCATACACCACTTTGCCCATGACCACCGAATGTCTGGCGCCTGTGGCGGTGGGAAGGTTGTTCGCTCTTTGGTGATACGCCTCATAAGCGAGAACAGCAAAGGCGAAGGCCTCCTTCGCTTCGGCTGGAACACCCCATTTGTCCGCGGAGACGATCGTGATCCGCGGGAGAGTTGCCGCGAGTTGCGCCATCATCAGAGGATTTCTTGCACCTCCACCTGCGACAATGAGGTCATCCACGCGCACTCGCGGCAGGATGAACCGGTGGAAGGCGTCGGCGATCGATAGGGAAGTGAACACGGTTGCGGTGCGGACGAGATCTGCCGGGCGCGCGCGGTGCTTTTTCCCCCAATCGATCAGCCGTTGCGTGTACGCGCGGCCGAATTCCTCGCGTCCTGCAGTTTTTGGAGGCTTCTTTGTCAGGTACGCGTCCCTCATAAGCCGCGCGAGTAATCCGGGTATGGTGTGGCCCGTGAGCGCGAATTGCGCATCGCGGTCGTAATGAAATTTCCCGTGAGTAAAATGCTTCATCAAGGCGTCCACGACCATGTTTCCCGGCCCAGTGTCAAAGGCGAAGACGTCTTTGGAGCGCGCGCCTGCAGGGATCACCGAGACGTTGGCAATTCCGCCCACGTTGAGGGCGACCCGGCCTCGGCGCGCGTCGCGGTACAACAAGAAATCAACGAAGGGAACCAGCGGTGCTCCCTGTCCTCCCGCGGCGATGTCCGCCGGGCGAAAATCGGCGATCGTAGTAACGCGAGTGCGTTTGGCAATGATGCTCGGCTCACCCAGTTGGAGCGTAGACGCAATTTGGCGCGCGCCACGGGTTCGTGTTGCTTGTCCGTGATGAAAGACCGTTTGCCCGTGCGAGCCAATGAGATCGATTTTTGAGAGAGGTAGGCGCCACGTCTTGCAGGCTTTAATTGCGGCGAGGGCAAATTCCTCTCCCAGTTCAAAATTTAGTTGGCTGATTTCGGCCGTCGAGGTTGTGACGCCGTCGGCGATGCGGAGGACTGTTTCACGCGTCCGCGCGGAAAATTTGAAATGATAATTACGCCGGAATTGGGCCGAGATGCGCGGAGGAGCGCCTGAGATTCTCGCGAGCGCTACGTCGATGCCATCCGCGGACGTCCCGGACATCATTCCGAGCACTTGCATAGCCCGACCAGTGCGCATTTGAATAGGGTACCCTACTTTCCCAAATCGTTGCGCACCACCTGGCCACCCTTCATCACGAATCTTACGTGCTCGAGCTGCGTGATATCGTCGAGCGGGCTGCCTTCGACCGCAATGATGTCCGCAAACTTTCCCGGCTCGACTGCTCCCACGCGGTCGGACCACCCCATCAGTTCTGCCGCCCGAATCGTGGCGGCTTGAATGGCGGCCAGCGGGGTCATGCCAAACTTCGTCATGTACTCGAACTCCTTGGTCTGCGTGCCGTGCGGGAACGGTCCAGCATCTGTCCCGAAGGCAATCTTCACGCCCGCAGCAACGGCCTTCCGAAAGCTCACTTCGTGCAGGCTTGCCCGGCTCACTTTTCCACCGCTCATCGCCTCATCTTCTTGACGGGTCGTACCCTCATAGACGTATAAGGTCGGAACGAGCCAAGTCCCTTTTTCCACCATTTTGTGAACTGCAGAGTCGTCGAGGTCCAGTCCGTGCTCAATCGAATCGACGCCGCCGTCAATGCAGTTGTGAAGCCCTTCACCACCATAGGCGTGGCAGGCGACCTTTTCACCTTCGCGATGGGCCTCGTCCACAATGGCGCGCACTTCCTCGAGCGTAAAGGTCGGTACACTGATCATCCTTCCGTCCGGAGTAAATCGAAACTTGTGGGTACCGTAGATCTTGATTAAGTCAGCGCCGTATTTGATTTGTTCCCGGACCGCCTTGCGCGCGTCATCGGGGCCGTCCGCGATCTCGACGCCGGAGGGGACGAGCACTTCCGGTGAGTATCCTTCGAGGGGATATCCGCCCGTGGTGGACAGCGCGCGCGTAACCACTTCAAGACGAGGCCCCGGAATCAGGCCTCGATTGATGGCATTGCGCACGTCCACGTCGCTATACATGGCGCCTTCGGTCTCGAGATCCCGCATGGACGTGAAGCCTGCCTCGAGGTCACGCTTCGCGTTCAGTGTGGCTTCAATGGTGCGGTACTGCCAGGATTCCTTTAGCAGTTGCTCGTCGTACCGCCCATTGTCTTCACCCGTTAGAAAAATATGTTCATGGGCGTCAATCAAGCCGGGCAATACAATGGCATGGCTCAAATCGACGACTGTCGCTCCGGAGGGGATCGAAATGTCGCTCGACGGGGCCACTCGATCGATTTTATCGCCTCGAATTACGATCACTTGGTCCGTGAGGATTTTACCGGTTCGTACATCGAGTAGCCTTCCGGCTCGGACGTATGTATCCGACGTGCCTGCGCCTGAGACTTGTGTATCGAATATCGCTCCAGCCACACCAAGAGCTGCCAGTAATCCGATGAGAGTGATTCGTCGCATCATCCCTCCTTTACCCCTCTCGATTGCGCGGCGATTCTACCTCCAATTTGTGGAAGAGGCACTCGTTGCCGTTTGTCTGCGTCCAAAGCTGTGTCTTGCAGGCCTGACCCCACCAGGAATCTTTCCGTCCTTGGGGCTCCGGAGAACTGGTGTCAAGATGCAATGATTGAAAGGCTTAGGGAAACTTGGAGTGCGCTGTATCGAAAGGAACCAAAAATGGCAAATAGTGGAAATTGGTTTCTGTAATCGTTGGACTCCAATGGCATAGTTCTTCCTTTCCGAAACTGCATATCCCCGCAACTCATTCACCCATAAGATGTTAATGCATGGCCGGAGATGGTACTAGCCGTGCTTCTCGAATATCCGGATTTTGCTTGGGAGACCTTGTAAATATGGTTTTGGCCATCGTAGCGTTGCTCCTTCAAGCGTCACCTGCTCCACAGTCTGTTCCTGGCAACTTCCCTGTACCGACCGTCGCTATTGGCACAAGCCCCGACGCGTCGTCAACGCCAAGACCGACTGAAGCAACTGCTCCCGCGGCCAGTCCGATGCCTCCGGAAGCGACTCCTAAAACTACAGAAGACGACACTGCAGTCGTCAAATTGGACTTGAAATCGGTGAAGCTGGACGCGGGCGAATCGAAGACCACTCGCACGTATTCCTTGAATGCCGTTTCTTTGGACACTGCACAGAACTCCCCATCGTTTTCAACGATCCGCATCCCCGACCCCAAAGCGCCAAAGCAGATCGGTATCACCTCTGCCGAGGCCTACCCCTCCCATCGGGCTTGGGTCGCATTGTCAGTCGTGCAGCACAGTGCGGCGTTTTTCGACGCCTACTCCACACGGCAGGCGATATCAAAGGGTGCGGTTGAGGACGATCCCATGATGCGGCCCTTTGCGAGTTCTCCGGCGATCTACGGCGCGATTCAGGCGGGGCCGGTCCTGCTGGATTTTGTTTCCCGGCGAATGCAACACAGCGAATTTAGCTTGGTTCGCCGCATGTGGTGGGTGCCGCAAACGATGTCAACCGGCGCGTACCTGTTTTCCGGCGCGCACAATCTTGGGGTTTCGAGACGTTTGCACTAAGTCGTTCCTCACGGCCTTTCTAAGAAATTCTCTCTCCTGGCGCAAGAATCGTAAATGGACACTCGGGCTCTTCGCCTGAGTGTCCTCTTTGTCTTGGTGCGGCTTGGCCTCTGCCGAGCCATCTGGCTAAGTTATTGGAGAAAGTGGCGCCCGCGCCTATGCCGGGAATCCCATCCGGATCGCCCCATCGGCTGCCGATGATCCGGCCATTCGCTTTTCAACCCACTCGACAGCCCGCCGGGATGCTAGGACGGCATTCGGCAGGTCCGAGACCGGACCTATCGAATCGGTATTCGCAAAAAAGATACGGTCCATCGGCCGGCTTGCAACTGGAATCGTCCGCGTAAAGGTTCCAGGTGTTGACGAGAATAAGGGATGCCCTCGCCGGTATAAGTGGATTTCGATTGGATCCACGTCAAACTGGGGGAGTAGCTTCTTGAAATCGTGCAAGACATTCATGGCGATTTCGCGACATCCGTCCACGCTGAGCAGCTTCTGGCGATTTACTTCTGAAATCGGAGTGTAAAAGGTCAGAATATTCTTCTTTTGTTTGAATCCGGGTTGCCTCTGCATCACCCAATCCGCAACAACGAAATCAGTGAAGGACTTTCCCGGGCACCAAGTGTCGTAGGCGCGATTGTAGACCGGCTTCTCGAAGACCATGTTGATGACGGCATACGGGCAATAGTGTATCGATGACATGGCTTCGTGCTGGTCGTCCGGCAACCCGGAGACGAGGCGGGCTGTGATGAATTTGGGCGTTGCCATCACGACGAACTTGCCGGCCAATGTGCGAACCTGACCATCCTGCACGAACGTAACAAGGACCTCATCTCTTTGCGGCTCAACCCCGACGACGGTCGCTCCGCCCACCATTTGCTCTCTGTGTTCCGTTGCAAGCGTCTCCGCCAGCCGTTGCGCCAATACGCCATTGCCGCCTGGCAACGTCACTCGGGGGTCGTCTTTCTGCAGCTTCGCAAGGTACTGCAGCTCTGTGAGGCCCACAAAAGCGGATGTGTCCGCCGACTGGGCACCCCAGTTGGAGGGTCCATAGGCGTCCCACCACTGCTTGATCTCTGCCGCATAGCCCTTCAAGTATTTGGTGAGTGGCACACCGTCGAACTCTTGCGGCTTGCTTTCAACTTCGAGTGCCGTGATTTCCTTCCGGAATTTCTTAAAGCTTTCGCGGACCTCCAGAGAGTAGGGAAGTGCATCGAGCCCCGCACCCCAGGTGTCATCCACCCATTTGCCGTTGACGATGGTAGGGTCGGGCGAAAGAATAGGTAGCAACTCGAGTCCGAGTGCGCTTGCGAGCTGGTAGCTTTCCGAGCCCTTCTCGTCAAAAGCGGAGCCCGTCGCGAAGGCCTGGCCCTCAAATTCCTCCAGAGAAGCATTTCCTCCCCAGTGAGTTTCTTTTTCCAGCAGGAGGAAATCGTGCTGGCGCATGAAATACGCAGCGCTCAGTCCGCTCACTCCTCCACCGACGATCACGACGTCGCAACGTTTTGAAACCGACGCGTGCGGAAACACGCGCCCATCTCGAACTTGGTGGCAGATTTCGTAATGTTCACCCTCCACGGCGGGCGCGGGTTCGGCCGGGGCGGCGAGCAGGCGTAGGTCAAACGGGCACCCTGCGGCGACTGAGCCGGATACGACGAATTTTATGAAGTCCCTGCGTCCAAGTTTCATGCATGCTCTCCTTCGATCGTGGAAGCCAACAATGACGCGGCCGCGTCTTCTGTCGCACGCTCACTCCGAGTGCGTAGACGATACCAGATCAGTATCATGCCGATAGAAAACAGCAGGATCAGCGTCGAGATGGCATTGATCTCCGGCGTGATCCCGCGCCGCAGGCGCGACCATATTTCGAGCGGTAGGGTGTTGTCCCGGCCGATCAAGAAGAAACTCACGGCGATTTCATCGAGCGACAAAGTGAAGATCAAAAGCGCCGCAGCTATAAGAGACACCTTCAGATTCGGCAAAGTGACTCGCCAGAACGTCCTCCAATGATTCGCGCCGAGATCGAGCGATGCCTCTTCCTGGGCCCGGTCAAACTTCTGCAGGCCGGCGAAGATTTCTGTAGTGGCGACCGAAATCAATGCAGTTCCATGCCCCAGAGTGACAGTTAGGAGGCTGAGCTTCATCCCAATGCCAACGAACAGCATCAAGAGCGATAACCCCGTGATGATTCCCGGCAGGATGAGGGGTAAGAGGACGAGGCGCCGAAAGGCCGCTTTCCCGGGGAAATCCGACCGATCGAGCGCCAGCGCCGCTGGCAATCCAAGGCTGAGCGAAATTGCGGCGGCAGCGGCGGCTACGATTAGGCTATTGAGGACCGATTCCCACAAAGGGGCATCGGCAAATAGCTGCCGGTACCAATCCATAGTCCATCCCGAAGGTGGAAATCCTCCCACTCCGGAGCCACTGAACGAATAGACAATCAACACAATAATGGGCAGATACAGAAACGCGTAGACAAAACAGGCATACGCCGAGAGGACAGGGGCACGATTGGATGGGGATAAGGCGCTCATGAAAGCGTCAGCCTCTTCTCAATTCTCTCCGTGGCAAACAGGAGGCCCACCACTAGCAGGAGCATGCACAACGAGAGCGCGGCGCCCAGCGGCCAGTTGTAGGCGGCGCCAAACAGGCTGACGACAATATTCGAGATCATGATGCCGCTTGGACCGCCCACTAACAGAGGTGCGAGAAAGTCTCCAAGAGTGAGGACGAACGCAAACGTCGCCCCTGCCAGGACGCCCGGCAGAGAGAGCGGCAAGATCACCCGCCGAAACGTCGACCACGGCGAAGCGCCCAGATCGTGCGAAGCCTCTACAAGATTCCGGGGCACGTGTTCGAGTGCCGCGTACACAGGCAAAAAGACGAATGGGGTGTAGATGTGTGTCAGCGTCAGGATGACCGCGAACGGGCTGTATAGGAAAAATTCCACGGGCCGGTGAGTGAGGTGAACGTATTGCAGAAAACCGTTGAACACGCCGTCGCTGCCGAGGATGGTTTTCCAGGCGTAACCACGTACCAGATAGCTTGCCCAAAGCGGAATGATTACAAGCTGATAAAGCAAGTTCTTTCGTTTCGCCGTATGAAAGGAAACGAAATAGGCAAGCGGATAGCCGAGCAACAGGGCCAAAATCGTGACAGAGCCTGCAATGCGCATCGACCTGAAGAGCACAGCAAGGTACATCGGGTTGCGCATGAGTTCGGCATAGTTTTGCAGATTCCAATGATGGATGATCTCTTGCTGCGGTGAGAGAGACCAAAAGCTGAAGCAAAACAGAATGGCGTAGGGCAGAAGCAGAAAGGACACAATCCACAGAACCGGGGGAATCGTCACGCTCGATTTGTAGGCGCGCGAATACATAGTTAGCCCTCGGCCGTTTCTCGAACTCGCACCGCGTCAGCAGGAAGGAATTCAAAATCCAGGTCACCCTCTACGCGCCCGATGCTCGCAATCCGCGCCCGGATGCGCTGTGAATTGCCGCAATCAATTTCGAGAATGTCGGTTGCCCCACCAAATGTTTGATTTACAACACGTCCCCGAAACTTCGCAGCAGGATCCCGCGCTGCGTTTCGAGCGGCCCCATCGACGGATCCCGCGATGCGAATGGACTCCGGGCGAAGGGAATAAGCCGCGTTTCCTGTCTCCTCCGTCGTCCGCCACGCAAGAGCTCCGGCTCGCGCCACCCCGTCGCGGACTTCGACACGCAACAAGTTTGTCTGCCCTATAAATTGGGCCACGTACGCAGTCGCCGGGCGGCCGTATATCTCCCGAGGCTCAGCGACTTGCTCAACCAATCCTTCGCGCAAAAGGGCTACGCGGTCGGAGAGCGCCATCGCCTCCTCCTGATCGTGTGTCACGAATATGAATGTGGTCCCGACCTCCCGCTGCAGGGATTTCAATTCCGTCTGCATCTGTTTTCGCAGGTTCGCATCGAGCGCGGAGAGCGGCTCATCGAGAAGGAGCACTTTCGGCCGGTTTACAAGCGCCCGCGCGAGCGCAACGCGCTGCTGTTGCCCGCCGCTGAGACGCGCGGGGGCGGACCGAGTGAATTCTCCCATCTTGACCATTGCAAGCGCCTGATTCACGCGCGCCGGGATATCGCTCTGTGCGACTTTCTTCGCGCGTAGTCCGTACGCCACATTTTCAAAGACGCTGAGATGCGGAAAAATTGCGTAGCTCTGAAAAACGGTGTTCACCTGCCGCTGGTACGCAGGGATTTGATCCAGGCGTTCGCCGGCCATCCGAATTTCGCCCATGTCCAATTGTTCGAATCCGGCGATCAGTCGAAGCAACGTCGTTTTCCCGGAGCCGCTTTCTCCCAGGACGGTTAGGAATTCGCCTTCCGTCACATCCAGGGATATCCCACGCAGGACGGGGCGTTGCCCAAAGCTTTTCCGGACGTCGCGGATCGAAAGAAGCGCGGGCACGGGCGAAGAGGTCTGAATCACTGGGCGGCCTTCACTTCATTCCAAATCTCGTTGTATTTCTCGCGCCGCGGGTATTGTTCCCAGAAATAGATGTGCGTCATGTACTCTTCGACGTTGTCGAGGTGCAGCGATTTCTTTTGCTCGTCGGTCATGAACTGCGCTGCCTGTGGATTGGCCGGATCATAGCCGGTCACGTCCGCAACTGCTTTCTGAGTTTTCGCCTGGATCATGTACTCCAGGAATTCGGTAGCGAGGTCTTTGTGTTCACTCGCAGCCGTAATCATCAGGTGATCGATCCATCCGGTCGTGTTTTCCTTGGGAATCGTCTCGCCGATCGGGAAATTCGCTTTTCGGAGTTGATTGGTCATCAGCGGCCATCCCATGGCGGCGACGATTTCGTGGTTTTCGAACAGGTTCGTAAGTTCGCCGCCCGTCGTCCAGAACTTGCGGATGTTAGGCTTCAATTCCAGGAGCTTCTTCTTCACGTTTTCAAGTTCCGCGTCGCTCAGATTAAAGAGGTGGTTGGGGTCCGGCTTGTCGTAGCCTAGAAGTTGCGCCGCCATGTCAATTGTGGAGAGCTCGTCCCAGGCGGAAACTCTGCCTTTGAGGTTCAGGTCCCACAGTACCGCCCAGCTATCGGGTGCCTGTGGGAATGCGGTTGTGTCGTACAGCAACGGATTCGGCCCCCACGTGAAAGGCACGCCGTATACATTTCCGTTGACCCGTACAAGAGGTAGGGTACGGAGTCTCTCCGAGAGCTGCGTATAGGAGGGAATCTTGGAAAGGTCGAGCGGCGCGGCGAGGCCGCTGGAAGCGATCATCGTCGCGACGTCACTGGAAGGTGATATTACGTCGTAATTGCTGGCGCTTCCGCCGCGCAGCTTGGCGACCAACTCGTCGCTCGAGCCCATGTAGGCAGCGCTGATTCTGCAATGGTGCGAATCCTCGAAGGCGTGGATGTAGGAGGGGTCTGCATAACCTTCCCACACCAGCAAACTCAGCGTCGTCGTTTTCTCGCCGCAACCAGCGGCAAACACAGTCAACAACGCGGCGGCGCACAGTGAGGCAATTTTCCTCATAGTTGGGAATCTCTCCCTCGATTAGAACGTAGGCGGCGTGTTCACCCACAGCACCCACGCTTCCTTCTTCCCCGGGTTTTGCCAGCGATGCTGCGTGCTGCTCTCGAAATAGAAGCTATCGCCTTCCTCTAACCGTTGCTCTTTCGCCACCATCGAGTTCAATCTCGATGCTCCCCTTCAGAATATAAAGGAACTCTTCGCCCTCATGTTCGTAGCTTTCGCCGCTTCCTGCCGAAGGCGCGATGCGGAACAGGTGGGGCTCCATTACGGTGTTGCCCCAAGACAGCAATTCCATCCTGACTCCCGGCCCAGCCTCGAGCACCTTACGCTCCGCCGGCCCGACGCGCCCGGGATTTGACTGCGATGGATCGAAGAGCGCCAGAATGTTGAGCCGGTAAAATCGTGCGAGCCTTCGCAGCGTAGCCACCGAGGCGCTCATATGCCCGCGTTCCAGCGCGCTGAGGAATCCCACCGATAGTCCCGCCGCATGGGCCACGCGCGCCAGTGAGTAACCATGGCTCAGTCGCAAGTTCCTCAGCCGCGCCCCGAGAGGGCTCCCTTTTGCATGATGGACTCCCGCGCGCAAAAGTCCTTGCGACTTCAGGAGGTGGACGATCGCAGGAGCATTCATGCCGCGCGTTTTCCGAAGGAATTGCGCCCGCTTCAGCAGCCGGACGTCCGCATGCGTGTACAACCGGTAATGACTTTGCGTTCGCACCGGTGAGATCAGCCCCAGGTGTTCCCACGAGCGCAGGATCGAGGGTGAAACTCCGACGATACGCGCCACATCACTGATGCGCAGATACCCATGCGAGCGAGCGGCCGGATTCACGCGTTTTCGAATCGCTCCCATCACGAGTTTCCTCTTGACATCACTCAGGCCATCTTCTAACGTTCGCGGATTATAGTAAGGTTGTTTCCAGGGCTGCAACCAAAAACTCAGGCGGAGGCGTCGGGGTGGCGCCAGCTTTCCCAAAGGAGAGGATATGAACTTCAAGCGGTGGGGGCAGGTTTGGTTGCTCTTTTGCGCCGGGTTCCTCCTCGGCAGTTCGGCGTGGGGGCAGACGACCGGGGGAATCCGGGGAAGCGTGCAGGATTCTACGGGCGCCGTGGTTCCGGGTGCGACCGTGGTCGCCACCCTGGTAGGAACGGATTCAACGCGCAAAGTCTCAAGCGGTCAAGACGGCAGTTTCGACATCCCAGAACTTGCGGTCGGCACCTATTCGATCGCGATCGAAGCGCAGGGCTTCAAGAGGTTCGTCGCCAAGGACATTGTGGTCAGCATCGGCCACGTGGCTGTGGTGACCGCGACTTTGCAAGTGGGCGGTTCGGCGCAGACCGTCACCGTGGAAGCTAACGCGGTCCAGGTCGAGACCACGAGCACGCAACTCGGCGCCGTCATGACCGACCAATCGATCAGCGAGCTGCCTCTGAGCACGCGGAATACGTACCAGCTACTTCAGCTACAGCCCGGCGTGCAGTCTCAATTGGGCGCGGACTTGTTCTATGGCAGCAGCAACGCGGGCGTCGTATCGGTGAACGGCGGCCGCGGGCGATCGAATAATTACATGGTCAACGGCGGCGACGGAAACGATATGTTCGTCAACTCGCCCGCCGTTCAGCCCTCTCCGGATTCGATTGAGGAATTTCGCGTCCTGACGAATACGTTTGACGCGGAATATGGACGCAACTCGGGCTCCATCGTCAATGTGGTTACGAAGTCCGGCACCAACAATGTCCATGGGGACTTTTATGAGTTCAACCGCAACAATGCCTACAACACCCGCGGTTACTTCGATCCCGCGGTCGCAGACTATAAGCAGAATCAATTCGGGGCCACAATTGGTGGTCCTGTCAAAAAAGATCGCACCTTTATCTTCGGGTCTTATGAAGGGAACCGGTTGGTTCAAGGCGTCTCTTCCGGAAAAGTTCAACTGCCGACTACGAACGAAGTCGGAGGTGATTTCTCGGAAGGAGGCAACGCTGCACCGTTTCAGGGCACGTTGGTCGATCAGAATTTTGCCAATGTATTGGGAGCGAGGACGACGGGTAGTACCAACGGCACGACGTGCGACGCCGCTGCAAGCGCGGAACAACTGAATGCTGAGGTGCCGGTCGTCGGCGTGACGAACGCGGTTGGCGACAGTTATTCCCAAATCTTTCCTAACAACGTGATTCCCACGGAATGCTTCGACCCCACGGCGGTGGCTTTGTACAACAAGTGGGTCGCGCCATTCGGTACCGGCACTTTCACCGGCGTCCCGAATGATACCGACCGGGAGGACCAGTTCACGGTTCGCTTTGACCACAAGATCAACAGCGCCCAGCAATTCTCCGCCTACTACTACTTTAACGACGACGACACCACAAACGCGATCACGAACTTTCAGTCTTCCGGCGCCAACGTTCCGGGTTTTGGAGGGCTATTCAAGTCCCGCAATCAACAGTGGAACTTGAGCCACACATGGACGATTGGATCCTCGGCCGTAAATGAATTTCGCTTCAATTATTTTCGCGAAGGGGAAGGTGACCTCAACCATCCTCTGAACACGCTGCAGAGCGTTCAAGATGCCTGTGGACCGAACCTGACCGCCACCTGTTTTACGGATCCCAATAACCCCACGGCGGGAATTACAACCAACATTCCGGGGCGAGTGGGTGTGCCGCTGATCAATGTGAGCGGCGGCTTCACGATCGGCAATAACTACAATGGTGAGATTCCGCAGGTAGGAAACACTTTCCAGTGGAGCGACAACTACACAAAGACTGTCGGGAACCACACGATCAAGTTCGGGGGCGACGTTCGTCGTCAGCGCTTCAACCTTTTCGCCTACTACAACATCAACGGGTTCTATACGATCTCGAACAATGTGTCCTCCGGTGACCTGATCGTGAGCGACTCAACCTACCCTGGTTATCCGAATTACTTCCTGGGTGCCACGTACCTCTACGCGCAGGGGGCCGCTCAGGGAGAGGATCTCCGGAACAGCGCCGTATATACTTTCGCCCAAGACAGCTTTAAGTTGAAGCCGAATCTGACGCTTAATTATGGTTTGCGCTGGGAACTGAATACGCCCTTCTACGATCTTGGCAACCGCCTCCAGACCTACCGACCGGGGGTGGCAAGCACCCAATACCCCTGCGTATTGAACCCCAACAATCCCGCAAATCCAAGCGCCACTGCCTTATATGATGCCTATGGGAGTACTGACTGCAGCGAAACTGGGCCAGCGGGTGCTATTTTTCCTCTGGGCCTTGTTTTTCCGGGAGATAAAGGTGTCCAACGTGGTTTGACACAGACTTATTACAAGGAATTTGCTCCGCGCATCGGTATTGCCTGGAGTCCCAACTGGACGGACGGCTGGCTTGCGAAGCTGACTGGCGGTCCCGGGAACTCGAGCATCCGCGCCGGGTTTGGATTGTTCTACAACCCGATCGAAGCATTGGTTATGGAACAGTACAGTGGTGAGCCTCCTTTCGGTGGCAGCGTCTCGCTGTCCGACACGCTTTTCAACCTTCCGTTCGAGGCGCAATCCGGAGGCAACTACCCCAACGTCTTTCAAGGCATCATCAACCAAACTCCGCAGACGCCGTGTTCGTACGATCCTTCCGGCCCGAATGGTTGTGTGGATTGGTCGGCGTTCCGGCCGATGCTGCTGTTTGGCGAGTTTCAGCCCAACTTGAAATCGCAGTATTCCGAACAATACAATCTGACGATCGAGCGGCAGTTAACCAAAGACATGCTCTTGCGCGTGGCGTACGTGGGCACCGAGGCGCACCATCTGCTGGCCTCCTACGATTTGGACCATGGTAATCCGCAGACCTGCCTCGATCTCCAGAATCTCTATAATACGAATAACAACTGGGTCTTGAGCGCTCCAGGAGGAAGTCCGTTACAGTGCACAAATGGGAATGAAGACTTGGAGTATTACATTCCTCCGACCGCCGTGATTCCCGCCGGAGGATTTCAATTGCCCTACAACGGGACTCCTGGCGGCAACCCGACCGTCGTCCCGGCCGGCCCTGTCAGCGGTGCTGCTCCCAACGGCATCGTCCTTGTTGGTACCCGCGGGTACTCCTCGCCGAATTGCCAGCCATTGAGTGGAACGGCTATGACGGGCTGTCCGGCGGATGGCGTTCCAGTCTTCAGCAGTATCTACGCGGAAGGCACGATTGCCAATTCAGACTACAACGCTCTTCAACTGTCGGTGGAAAAGAGTTACTCGCACGGGTTGCTTTTCCAGGCGTCCTACACATTGAGCAAAGCGATCGATCAAGCCGCATCCTTTGAAAACGAGCTCGACCCGCTCGACTTTAACTTTACGCGAGGCCTTTCGCTCTTGGATGCAAAGAATCGCTTCGTCTTCAGTCCCGTTTGGCAGATTCCCGTTCCGAAGTATGAGGGCTTCAAAGGGAAAGCCATGGACGGTTGGGGAGCATCCGCCATCATCACTTACCAGAGCGGATTCCCAATCCGCATTCAAAATCCCAACGACGATGAACTGCAGGGCAGCGTAGCCTTCTTCGAGGGCGCGAATACGCCGGAGGTCACGGGACCGATTCAATTCATGAGCCCGAAGACAAGTGCGAACAACCCGAAAAATATCTATTTTACGGGCGCGTTTTCGGACCCTAACCCGGGAACCTTTGGCAACGTTCCGCATGCCCTCTGTTGCGGTCCGGCGATCAGCAATACCGATCTCGTCCTCAACAAGAAGACACGGATCAACGAGACATGGGATACCGAATTCCGCGCTGAATTCTACAACGCGGGGAATCACACGCAATTCAACAACCCCGATGGCAACTTCGCGGATTCTACATTCGGCCAGGTTCTCAAGACGCGCGAAGGGCCGCGCCTGATTCAGTTCGCTTTGAAGTTTCTCTTCTGAGGAGATTGAGCGAACGCGCGGGCAAGGGCGCCTGCTGCCAGCGCCCGATCACTCCGCTGCATGGAGGCTTGGACTTGGCTTGCTTCGCCGCTCGATGGCGGCCTGAACGAATTTGATCGCGGAGGATTCCATGCACGAAGGTCTTGCAAGAGAACTCGCAGCATATGAAAAGCGGACGCCACGCTCCAAGGCAGCGCACGCACGGGCATCCGCTCGCATTCCCCTGGGCGTAGCCAGCAACTACCGCGCTTACGATCCATATCCGATTTTTGTCCGCGACGGCAAAGGCGGCCACATCCATGATGTCGACGGCAACGAGTACATCGATTTCAATCTATGCTTCGGCGCCCTGATGGCGGGCCATTGCCATCCCGCCGTAGTCAAGGCGGTCCAGCAGAAGCTCTCGACCGGGACGATGTTCGGCATGCCGCACGACCTGGAATGGGAGTTGGCCGAGGAAATCTGCAGCCGCTTCCCGGTCGAAATGATTCGATTCAGCAACAGCGGTACTGAAGCGACCATGCACGCAGTGCGTCTTGCCCGCGCCGCTACGGGCCGCGAGCGTATCATCAAAATGGAAGGCGGCTATCATGGCCTCCACGATTCCGTCCTCGTCTCCCTCAAACCCAAAGCTAGCGAGGTGGGCGATCCGAACTCGCCCAATGCAGTTCCGGGTGGTGAAGGTATCCCAAAGGGAACGCTCCAGAACACACTGATCGCCCAATTCAATGATCCGTCCGCCGTCGAGCGCCTGTTCGCCAAATATCCTGGCGAAATCGCGGCTGTCATCGTCGAGCCCATCATGATGAACGTGGGCATCCTGATGCCCGATCCCGGCTATCATCAAGCGCTTCGCGAGATTACGAAGAAGAACGGCGCATTGCTGATTTTCGACGAGGTGAAGACAGGCGCGAAACTCGCGCGCGGCGGGGCTTGCGAGTATTTTCAAGTCAAGCCGGACCTCATCACCCTGGCAAAATCCATCGGTGGCGGATTCTCGCTCGCCGCGTTTGCTTCCACGCGGGAAGTGATGGGCTTGATTTCGGCCCATCGCGTGTTTCACGGAGGCACGTACAACACAAACCCGGTTGCCATGGCTGCCGGGCTCGCCACGTTTCGAGAAGTCCTCACTCCCGCCGCCTATGAGCATGTCACGCGGCTCAACAAAAAACTTGTCGACGGCTACAACATTGAACTTAAGAAGTCCGGATTACACGCTTATGTCGTCGCAGCGGGTTCAAATGGCGCGCTCATGTTTTTCCCGAAGCCGATTCACAACTATCGTGACTGGCTGACGATTGATAGCGATCTCTGGCGCCACTATTGGTTCGGGATGGTCAATCGGGGCGTTATGGCGCAGCCGTACTGGTGGGATGAACAGTGGACCGTCTCTGTTGCTCACACCGATGCGGACATCGACCGCCATTTGGCCGCTTTCTCCGAGGTCGCGCCCGCTCTCGCGCAGGCGCAAAAAGAGCCGCGCGCCGTCACTGCCGCGCATTAACGGTCATTAAAGACCGCGCGGCACGGCCTTCACCCGGCGGGCCCAGATTTTCTGCTTCCGTTCTTGAAGAGGGGAGACTGCTTGGCCGAGCAAGCCGTTGCGCAGAATGCCACCGCTAATCTCAAGCGGGCCCTGGGTCGCTGGGATCTCGTCGCGCTCTTCGTCGTAGCGGTCTTCAATCTCAATGTTGTGCCCAGCATTGCGGCGAACGGCGGCGTCACGGTTTGGCTCTGGCTGCTTTGCCTGACGCTCTTTTTCTGGCCGCAAGGAATTGCCGTGATTGAGCTGGCTCATCGCTATCCCGGCGAAGGTGGCGTGTACCTTTGGGCGAAGGAAGTCTTCGGCGACTTTCACGGCTTCCTGTCCGGCTGGTGCTATTGGACGAACAATATGATGTACGTTCCCACCGTCATGCTCTATTTCGTCGGCGTTTCCGTGTTTGTTTTTCCCGGCCATGAGTCGCTTGCGGATAGCCGCACCTTTGCGGTCGCCGCCTCTCTTTCGCTTCTCGCCATCCTCGTGGTCCTCAACATCGTCGGCCTCGGCGTGGGGAAATGGATCAACAACGTTGGCAGCATAGGCACCGCCGTTGCCGCGGCCGTCTTGGTGGGCCTGGGCGTTATTGTGTGGTTCCGCTTCGGCACCGCGCTCTCCGCCGCTGACTTTCACATTCCCGCGAATCCGCGCTTCATGCTCAACGCATTTGGCGTGATTTGCTTCGGCCTCGTCGGCCTCGAACTCGCCTCTGTCATGGGCGACGAAATCAAAGATCCGCAAAAGAATTTGCCCGGTGCGGTCGCCTGGGGCGGCGTCCTATCGGGACTGCTTTATATCGCGACAACCCTCACCCTTCTGGTCGCCATCAGCAAGGAGAACATCAACGTCCTCCAAGGAATCGTGCAAGCCGTCAGCGACATGGCCAAACGCGTAGGCGTCTTATGGATTGTTGCGCCCTTCGCTTTGATGCTCAGCATTTCCATTGCCGGAATCGGATCCGCGTGGCTTGCAGGATCGGCGCGCATCCCGTTCGTCGCGGGGCTGGATTCCTATCTTCCCAGTTGGATGGGGAAAGTTCATCCTCGTTACGGCACCCCATACGCCGCTTTAATCGTCCACTTCACCGTCTCGACGATTCTTGTCCTGATCAGTTTTCTGGGGTCCGGCGTTCAGGAGACCTTCCAGCGCCTCCTCTCGCTCGCCGTGGTCCTTCAACTGCTCCCCTTTCTCTATATGTTCGGCGCGCTATTAAAAATCGCTCTCGACCCGGCGGCAGGGAAGGGTCACTACACGCGCGGGACTTTACTCTTCGCCGGTTCCAGCGGCCTGCTGATGACCACCCTCGGCATGGTTTTCGCTTTCTCTCCGGCGAAGCAGATTACCTCGCTGTATTCGTACGAAGCCTGGATGTTCGGAGGCACCGCCTCGTTCATCGGCTTGGCTGTTTTTTTCTTTTATGTGTACGGCCGGCGCAAAACGGCCCGCGCCGCTGCGTCGATCGTGTAGCGGCAATTGTCTGCAGGAGGTTTTTATGGCCAGCGAAGCCAAATCCGCTATTCGCAAGTATCAGATGTACGTAAACGGCGAGTTCGTGGACTCTCACCGCACCTCGTATATTCCGGTAATCGATCCCTCCACCGAAGAAGTCATCGCCGAAGTCCCCGACGCCGATGAGTCCGACGTCAACCGCGCCGTCGCCGCCGCCCGTGCCGCATTCGATTCCGGCGCCTGGCCGCAGACCACCGCGCAGGAGCGCGGCCGCATCCTTCTTCGCCTCGCCGAGCGCATTCGCAAGGAATCCGCCCGCCTCGCCGAACTCGAAGCGCGCAATTCCGGCAAGCCCATCGTCGAGGCCGAGTACGATGTCGCCGACGTTGCCACCTGTCTCGAATACTATGGCGGTCTCGCCACGAAAGTTCTCGGCCACGTCAATCCGGTTCCTGATAACGCCTTGAGCCTTTCCCTGCGCGAACCGATTGGCGTCGCCGCACAGATCATTCCCTGGAACTATCCACTTCTGATGGCTGCCTGGAAGCTTGCGCCGGCTATTGCCGCAGGCTGCACCTGCATCCTGAAACCCGCAGAGCAAACTCCCCTCACGGCCCTCGAGTTTGCGCATTTCCTCGCCGATGCCGGACTCCCTCCTGGAGTCGTCAACATCGTCACGGGCTTCGGAGAATCTGCCGGTGCGCCGCTGGTCAAACATGCCGAGGTGAACAAAGTTGCCTTCACCGGCAGCGCTGCCGTGGGCAAAGCCATCGTCAAGATGGCCGCGGACACCGTAAAGCGCGTCACCCTCGAGCTGGGCGGTAAGTCTCCCAACATCTTTTTCGCCGACGCCGATTTCGAATCCGCGATCGACGGCGCTCTCTTTGGCGTGTTCATCAACCAGGGCGAAGTCTGCTCCGCGGGCAGCCGCATCCTCGTAGATAAGGCCATCTACCCGAAATTTCTCGACGCTATGACGGCAAAGGCGAAGACGATCCGCCTCGGCCCTCCCCTCGAACGCGAAACGAAAATGGGCCCTCTCGTCAGCAAGGAGCAATTCGACCGCGTTCGCTCTTATCAAGAACTTGGCAAAAAAGAAGCCAAGCTCGCTTCCGGTGGCGGTCGCGCCACCTCCTTCGCGAAGGGCTACTACGTGGAGCCCACCATCTTTTACGATGTGGACAATTCGTCCCGCATCGCGCAGGAAGAAATTTTCGGTCCTGTCGCTTCCGTTATTCCCTTCGCCGACGAAGCCGAAGCAATCCGCATCGCCAACGCGACTCCTTATGGGCTCGCCGCTGCCGTGTGGTCCCGCGACATCTTCAAGGCCTTCCGCGTCGTGAAGGCCCTTCGTGCCGGAATTGTTTGGGTGAATCACATGCAGCCCACCTACGTCGAGGCCCCGTGGGGCGGCTACAAGCAGTCCGGCTTCGGCCGCGAGCTTGGTCCTTGGGGCATCGAGGAGTATCTGGAGACCAAGCAAGTCCACATCAATCTCAACGAACAGCCTATTGGATGGTACTGATATGCCCACAATACAATTGCGCACCGCAGTCCCGGGTCCCAAGTCGCTCGATCTCCTTCGCCGCCGTCAAGCCGCTGTTCCGCGCGGAGTCTGGCACGCCACGCAGATTTTCGCCGCGCGCGCCGAAGGCGCCATGATTGAGGACGTGGACGGCAATCGCTACCTCGATTTCGCCGGCGGCATTGGCTGCATCAACGTGGGCCATCGCGCTCCTAGTGTGGTCTCTGCCATCCGCCAGCAGCTCGACGCCTTCATACATACCTGCTTCAGTGTCGCGCCTTACGAGAAATACATCGCGGTCGCCGAGAAGCTCAACGCCATCACGCCAGGCAAGTTCGCTAAGAAGACGATGCTCGTCAATAGCGGTGCCGAAGCCATCGAGAATGCCGTCAAAATTGCGCGTTCCTACACCCGCCGCCCCGCCATCATCTGCTTTGAGGACGCCTTTCATGGACGCACCATGCTGACCATGTCGCTCACCAGCAAGACGCATCCCTATAAGGCAGGTTTTGAGCCTTTTGCCTCAGACATCTACCGCATCCCTTACGCTTACTGCTATCGCTGCTCCTATTCTCTGAAATATCCCTCGTGCGATGTCTTTTGCGCTCGCCATCTCGAAGACGCATTCAAACGTCTGGTCGCTGCTGAATCCGTTGCCGCCGTGGTCGTCGAGCCTGTCCTCGGCGAAGGTGGCTTCGTGGCTCCCCCGCCGGAGTTTTTCGCCGTCATCCAGGAAATTTGCCGCCGCCATGAAATTCTCTTTATTGCCGATGAAGTTCAGACGGGCTTCGGACGCACCGGCGCTATGTTTGCCTGCGACCGTTATGGCATCGCTCCCGATATTTTCGTCTCCGCCAAGTCAATCGCCGGAGGGTTGCCGCTCGCTGCTATCACGGGCCGCGCGGAAATTATGGACACGCCCGGCGTCGGCGGGCTGGGTGGAACGTACGCTGGAAATCCCCTTGCGTGCGCCTCCGCTCTCGCGGCTATCGAGATCCTCGAACGCGAAAACCTTTCGGCGCGCGCGGAGAAGATTGGGCAGCGCTTCGAATCCCGCGCCCTCGGGTGGAAGAAGCGCTGGCCGATGGTGGGCGACGTCCGTGGCCTCGGAGCCATGCGCGCCATTGAATTCGTTCGCCCCGGCGAAGCACGCCAGCCGGCCAAGGAAGAGACCGAGCAGGTCCTGCGCTTTTGTCATGAGCATGGCTTGATAGTCCTTTCTGCCGGAAGCTACGGCAATGTCTTGCGCATACTCGTCCCGCTGATTGTCACGGACGAACAATTGGACGAGGGCTTCGCCATCCTCGAATCGGCAATTTCGGCAGTCGTCGAGGCGCGTGTTGAAGCAGCTCCTCGGCCTGCGTAAATGAGGCAGGGAATTGCGCATTCGACACCCTCGGTTCAATACGCCGTAGTCTTTGGGGGGATAATGAAACGTTTGTTGGGATTCCGTCACAACTTAGATTTAGGGAATCGGCCATGGCAACTCTGACCAAGTCGCCTGCAAGAACCTGGGGCTATCTCCTCGACGGCAAATGGGTCTCGGAGGGTGAGCCCTTCGAAGTCCTTTCCCCTTATGACCACTCTGTGGTCGGGTCTTCTTTTCGAGCCACCGCGGCCCACGCAGAAGCCGCCGTCGTGGCAGCCCAGCGCGCCTTTTCAGTCACGCGCAAGCTGCCTTCCTACGAACGCAAACGAATTCTGCAGGAAATCTCAGAAAGTATTCGAGTTCACCACGAGGAATTTTCCCGCCTGATCGCGCTCGAAGCCGGAAAGCCGATTCGCACCGCTCGCATGGAAGTGGATCGCGCGGTTTTCACATTCCAGGTCGCCGCTGAAGAATCGCTGCGCATCGGAGGCGAATGGCTGCCGCTCGATTGGCAACCATCGTCCGCGGGACGTGCAGCCATCGTACGCCGTTTCGCGCTGGGCCCGATTCTCGCCATCACGCCATTCAATTTCCCACTGAACCTCGTCGCGCATAAAGTCGCTCCTGCGATTGCCGCCGGTTGCACGATCGTGCTCAAGCCCGCTCCGAAGACTCCGCTCTCGGCGCTTCTGCTGGCCGAAGTCATCGAAAAGGCCAGTTGGCCTGCCGGCGCTCTAAGCGTTCTGCCGCTGACGAATCCCGATGCCGAGCGCCTGGTCACCGACGATCGTTTGAAGCTTCTTTCCTTCACCGGGAGCGGTTCGGTCGGTTGGGCGCTCAAACAGAAGGCTGGGAAGAAGAAAGTCGTCCTCGAACTCGGCGGCAATGCAGGCGTGATCGTTCATTCCGATGCCGATCTCGAGCAAGCCGCGCGTCGCTGCACCCAGGGAGGATTCTCTTACGCCGGCCAGAGCTGCATTTCCGTCCAGCGCATCTTTGTCCAGCGCGCGGTCGAAAGCAAATTCCTCGCTGCCCTGCTGGCAGAGGCCCAGAAGCTGAAGACCGGCGACCCTCTCGACGAGTCCACCGATGTGGGTCCTATGATCAGCGAGGAAGCTGCGCGGCGCGCGGAGTCTTGGATTAACGAGGCGGCTGCCGGCGGCGCTCAAATACTGGCTGGAGGGAAGCGCGTGGGGCCGGTTCTGGAGCCCACCGTTCTTTCCCACACGCAGCCAAAGATGAAGGTCAACTGCGAAGAGGTATTTGCTCCTGTCGTGGTCGTCGAGCCCTACGATGATTTTGCGGATGCGATTCAGCGCGTGAATGATTCGCCGTACGGCCTCCAAGCGGGAGTCTTCACGCGCGACGCCAAATTGCTTTTCACGGCATACGAGGAACTCGAAGTCGGCGGCCTCATCGCCGGAGATATCCCGTCTTGGCGGATCGACCACATGCCGTATGGAGGTGTGAAGGACTCGGGCATGGGCCGCGAAGGCCTGCGCTACGCCATCGAGGAAATGACGGAATCGCGCATCCTGGTCCTGAATCTTTCATGATCTCGCGTCCTGGCCACGGGAGTCTCGCAATCCTCGGAGCCCGGTCGAGTCTGTTCTCTCGGCTCCAGCGCGCAAAGCCGTTTGGGATTGTTGAGTTCCTGATTGCGCCCTTTCGGCGCTTGCCGGATAATTCATTCATTGGCAAGGGCAGCATCGTGCCGTGTGGGCGGCAACCGCGATGAATTGTCCTCACTGCAGCAGCGTCGTTCCCGAATTTGCCGAAACCTGCACTCGCTGCGGCACTCCGATCCCCATCGGAGAATCCGAGACCATTCAGGTCATGGATGCCTCTGCGCTTTCTCCCGGCAGCGATTTCGGCCCGCGTTACCGCATTGAAGCGCTCCTCGGACAGGGTGGCATGGGCCGCGTTTATAAGGCCTTGGACAAGGACCTAGACCGCCTGGTCGCCATCAAGGTCGTTCGCCAGGGAGTAATGGCGGAGGGCGACGCCCTCAAGCGTTTCAAGCAGGAACTCCTTCTTGCCAGCAAGATTTCTCACAAGAATATTCTCCGAATCCACGACATGGGGGAAGTCGGAGGCGTGAAGTTCATCTCTATGGCCTACGTCGAAGGCCAGGACCTGTTTCACATCCTCAAAGACAATCCCAAAATGCCGCTCGAGCGCGTCCTCAATTTCGCGCGCCAATTGGCCGAAGCGCTCGCCGCCGCTCATGCCGAGGGCGTGGTCCACCGGGACCTCAAGCCCCAGAACATTCTCGTCAATAAAGACGATCAAATCTTCGTCTCCGATTTCGGTCTGGCGAAGTCTTTCCAGGAGGGCGCCGTCGGCATGACGCGCACCGGCGCCTTCATGGGCACCCCTCGCTACATGTCTCCCGAACAGGTGGAAGGTAAGCCCGCCGATCAACGCGCCGATCTTTATGCTTACGGCCTGATCCTCTATGAAATGGTCACGGGCGATGTTCCTTTCACCGGTGAATCCACCCTGAAGGTGATGTATCAACGCATCCAGGAGAAGCCCAAGAGCCCAAAAATCAGCAATCCTTCTCTCCCGAATTGGCTTGTGCGCGTCATTTTGCATTGCCTCGAACGAGCTCCCGAAGCGCGCTACCAGAGCGCTTATGAAATCCTCGCGGACCTCCAGGGTGCAAAGTCGGCCAGCGGCTCCCGCACGGTTCAGATCCAGCTCCCGGAATTCACCGAGCATCGTTGGGTTTGGTATGTTGCCGGAGCCGTTGCACTGCTCCTGCTTGCGTTCGCGATTCCTCCCGTGCGCCACTTGGTTTTGGGCGGTGGGGGAAAGGAAAGTTCGGGCATCTCGGGGGTTCCTTCGCTGGATAAGGGAAAGTTTGTCGCCATCTTGCCCTTCCGTATTTTGGGCGACCAGCAATCGCTCGGGTACGTCGCGGAAGGTCTGAACGACGCCCTCTCGGCAAAAATGTTTCAGTTGAAAGATCTTCATTTGGCTTCCGACGTCGCTGTTTCACGAGTATCCAGCAAAGATCCTCTCGAGAAAACGGCCCGCAACCTCGGCGTGAATCTCATCGTGCAGGGCACGATTCAGGGCGATGCCGAGAAGATGTCCGTTATTGTCAACCTGGAGGACATTCCAGACAGCAAGCGGGTATGGAGCCAACAGTTTTCCGGCGTACCGAAAGATCTCCTCTCGATCGAGGACCAGATTTCGGGTCAACTCGTCAGCGCCCTGAATGTGAAGCCCACGAATGAAGAGCTGGCCCGCACAACCGAGCGGCCCACCGACAGCGAGGATGCTTATGACCTTTATTTGCGCGGCCGTCAGGCCTACCGCGGCCGCGACAGCATCAAGGGTGCGCAGACCGCCATGGATTATTATCAACAGGCAGTCCAAAAGGATCCCCGTTTTGCCCTTGCCTATACCGGTCTTGCGGACGCTTCGCTCTATATGTACTCCCAGAAGAAGGACAGTATTTGGGCGGAGAAGGCTCTCGGTGCCGCGCAGCGCGCCGAACAGCTCAAGGATGATTTGCCGGAAGTTCACTTCTCGTTGGGCAGCGCGTATCTGGCTACGGGGAAGTCGGCTCAAGCCATCGCTGAATTGAAACGCGGTCTCCAGCTCGCTCCCAATTCGGACCAAGGATACGTGCGCTTGGGCAATGCCTACTCAGAGAGTGGTCAAAAAGAAGAAGCCATTGCTGCCTTTCGGAAGGCCATCGAGGTCAATCCCTACTATTGGGTTCTTCATCGGGATCTCGGTATCGTCTATTACTCGGACGGTGAAAACGAGAAAGCCCTCGCGGAACTCCTGCAAGTTACCCAACTTCAGCCAGAAAACGCGGAGGGTTGGTCGAACGTGGGTACCGCCTACGAACGCATGGGAAAGTATCAGGAGACGATCCAGGCATATCAGAAATCCATTGAGCTGTCGCCTACGCCGCTCGCTTACATGAACCTCGGCTCCGTTTACACGATCTTGAAGCAATATCCGCAGGCGATTCAGGCGCTGGAAAAGGCGGTCGAGTTGGGTCCCAATCAGGAGGATGCCTACGGAAACTTGGCGGATGCGTACCGCTATTCCGGCCAGATGGACAAGGCCAGCGCGGACTACGACAAAGCTATCGCCTTGGCATACCACGATCTCCAGGTGAATCCACAGAGCGCCGAAACGATGGGCGATCTCGCTCTCTACTATGCGAAAAAGGGCGACTCCAAGCATGCCACGGAATTCATTCAGCGTGCCCGCGCCATAGATAAAGTGGATTTGACACTCCTTTACGACCAGGCCGTCGTGGAAAACCTGAGCGGGAAACCCTCGGATGCCGTCAAGACGCTTCGTGAAGCGCTCAGCAAGGGATCTTCAGTGAATGACGCGGAGAGAGATCCTGAACTACAAAACTTGCAGAATCGGCCGGACTTTCAGGCCGTGGTGAAAGAATTCTCCAGCAAAGCCACCCACTAAACGGAAGTTTGAGGGGAAAAAAAGAGAGCCGCCCCGAAGAATTCCCTCGAAGGCGGCATCGCAGGAAGAAGCGAAACTGAAGTTATGCCAGCGCGCGCTTCGCTTGCCGGCGTTGGAAAAGCACAAGCGCCACTACTCCGAATGCAAGAAGCCACAGCGTCCCGGGCTCCGGGAAGGGGAGCACGTCAGATTGCGTCGGCGCAACATCGAAAGCAGCGTTCGCTGCGAAGAGCTCGGTGCTGGGATCGCCCTGGGTTGTCACGGTAACGTCGCAGCCAACGGGGATGCCAAGAATAAAGTCGGCCCAATTGCAATTACAGTCGCCCGTATTGTCCGCTATGCTTTCCCAAGCCGCATTGGCGACATCCGATAACGTAACCGTCTTAAGAGTCGGGGCCGTGAAAGAGCACTCGTCCACCACCGTGCCATTAATCGTGACTTGCTGATTCGGATTCTGTGTCCAGCCGATGGCGGTCAAAAGCGGCGCAGTGCAGGAAAGGCCCAGGGTATCCGGGTTCGAACTGGTTTCATTAGCAGGAGCGGCGAAGATAATGGTCGTCTCCGGCACATCGCCAGTGACCGTGCACTCGGCGTTAATGTCGCCATTAGAGTCAGCCGAGGACTGGAAGGTGCTGCATGAGGGACTGCCGGGTCCTCCGGCACCCATCTTTGGTGCACCATCGCCACCTCCGTCCGCGAAGGCGGTGCTGACAGCTAACAGGAACATCGCGGCGAACGGTAGGGCTCTATATAGTCTCATGTCTGCGCCTCCGCGCACTATCACCCGGCATGTGCCTTGCACCCCGCATGCCAAAGAGCGAGGTTCGATGCGTAAAATAAACCCTGTAGAATCAGTGTGCTAGCAGCGCCCATTAAAATGGTCCGGCTTTGGTAGTGCAATGTTTTTCACAGGAATGGCCCCTGTGTATCCGATTCCTTCGGTTGAAGTTATGTTGATCATGTCCTGTTTTCGAGTGACTGAGGGCGCGTTCCAATTCGGGAATTGGCATTGGACTATGGGCGACGTCCCTCGCGATATAGGCGTTTGGTCCGCCAAGAGACCCGCGGGGGGCAGGGTCTCAAGCGCACCGGGACGCACGCGCACCCCCGTATTTTGTTGCGATTAGAACGTGTGCCGGCCCTTTGTTTTCTATAACTTACGGGCATTTCTAATATACCCTGGTTGCGATTAGAAGTGCGGTGACTGGTGATTGGTGAATAGTAATTGGTAGTGTGAACCCGGTAATACTTGTGAACTGGGCGGTTATGAGCGTCCCGTGGCCGGAAAGCGAAGGAAGGGCGAAAATCAAAATAGGGCAAAGTGTTGCGGTCACAAAGGGGTCCGGTCGTTTGTTTTCTATGACTTACGAGCGATTCTGTTTCTCTGAGTGTTGCGGTCACAAATACGGGGTGTGGGGTGTTGGGTGTAGGGTTTAGGCAGACAAGGGGGCACTGGAGATGTCCAAGAACACGCCCATGCGGTGCCATCAGAATTCTCTCCTTCCCTTTGTTTTCAATGAGCTGCTTCATCTTCTGTTTCCCAGTGTGTAGCGATCAGGACTGCAACGGCTAGCGCTTGGCTGCGGGCGGCTAGAGTGGCTTGCTACGGAAGCGCTGCCGGGCGGGACCTTGAAACGATCGTCCGGCGGGCTCGAAAAGAAGCCGGGGCTGCGGGAACTACATATCGCGTTGAGTTGTGAACTTCGTCTTGCGAGATCGAGGTTAGCAGGGAGAGAGCGGAAATTGACCTGTACGAAAGTATAGAAAAAGGACAGTGCGGCTCGCACGGTGAGCTCTGCTCTTGCGGCAGGCATGTGTTTGGCTTCGATGCGAATGGCGGCAGAAGACTGAACCGCGCTGAACCGCGAGAGGGGGCACCCGCCAAGTGGGAAAAATCAGTTGGCCGGAACCGTAGCGGCGCACGAGGCGGTTCTTGGTTCGAGAAAACCCTCCGACCCTTGAAAACCGAAGGGGCGGGCACCCCGAGCGGATACGAGAACTCGCTAGTCTACCGCTGTTGTAGAGTTCTTCGGTGGCGCTCCAATGTTAATTATGATGCGGGATGAAAGGCTTGGCCACCCGCCCGTCCCGCCTTTAAGGGCCCACAGTTCCGTGGAATGGTCCATCTCGGGAGGCGCTCGGTGTCCTGCGGGCGGGAATGCAGATACTGATCCTGTGTTTCTGAGCCTAATTCGCACATTCTTATCGAGTTGAGTGTCTGTGACGTATGCGCCGCTGATGTGTCCAAGCAGTTAACTCCCTGATATGAAGTGTGCCGTTTTGAACAGGTGTAATTTCCAATATGCCAATACGCTCTTGGTGGGTTGGCAGGAACCAGGTCCGGGGGCCAGCCCGCGAAGGGGCCGGCTCCCGAGAATCTGGTTGGGCATGGGATGACTTCTCTCGCACGAGTTGGCGCAAGGGGAACGGGGCTGGAGCCGGTCTTGAGTGGACCGGGAGGCAGAGGGCGACCCCTGCGCGTCCTGTTCGTACACAGCCGCGTGGCGGATGTAAATCACTGCATGCGCGAGCTGAAGAGGGCACAATTTAAAGTCAGCGCAGACGTAGCTGCAAGCTCGGGGGAGCTTGCCAAGCGGCTGAACACAAAGTTCTATGACATCATTGTGGCCGAATACCCCACCCCGCACGGGGAGGGAATGCCGGCGCTGAAAATCCTGCATCAGTTGAAAAGGAAAACCCCCCTCATCTTTGTAAGCAAGAACATACCGCTAGAAACCGTCGCGAAGCTCGTTTCGGAAGGCGCGGCCGAGTGCGTGGAAATGAGCTTCGTGGGGCGTCTCCCGGGGGCTGTTCGACGAGCTCTGAGCGAGGGTATTCTGCGGGAAGAGCTCGATCAGACGGAGAAAATGCTGCACCATTCGGAGGCGCGCTACCGCGCGCTGGTAGGGAATTTGACCTACGGGATGTGCCGCTGCAGCGTTGAAGGCAAGTACTTGGACGTGAATCAGGCGCTGCTGACCATGCTCGGTTATGCATCCCGAGAGGAACTTCGGGCAGTGGACGGTACCAGCAAGATCCTTTGTGACCCATCGCAGCGAGCGCGGTTGTTGGGGCACGCACAGGAAGAAGATGACCGCACTCCCCTGGAAATCGACTGGAAGCGAAAAGACGGCACAGCCGTGAAGGTCCGGCTTAGCGGGCGAGAGGTCAAAAGCGAGGGAGGCGGGTTGGAGGGTTACGAGCTCATCGTGGAGGACGTGACGCAACAGCGCAAACTGGAGAATCATTTAAGGCAGCAGGCGGCCAAGGATCCGCTGACTGGCTTGGCGAACTACCGCCATCTTGTGGAGGTGCTCGACGCCGAAATCAAGCGATCGGAGCGCACGCAACGAGAGTTCGCTCTGCTGTTATTCGATTTGGACGGATTGAAGGAGATCAACGACCGATACGGCCACATGACCGGGAGCGAGGCGCTTTGCCGACTGGCCGATGTGTTGTGTATTGGTTGCCGGGACATCGATACAGCGGCTCGATTTGGCGGAGACGAGTTTGCGCTTATCTTGCCGGAGACGGGCAGCGAGCCAGCCCACGTGGTGGCCCAGCGCATCTGCGAGAGTTTTGCGAATGACGGCAGGAAGCCAAAGCTATCCGTCAGTGTGGGAGTGGCGGTTTTTCCCAAAGACGGGGGAAAACTCGAATCCCTTTTGAGCGCGGCGGACGTGGCGTTGTACGGGATGAAGGACAAAATACACAGGCTTCCGGAGGGCACCCGAATAAGAACTGGAGGGCTCCGCCGTAAGGCGACGAGCGCCGGCAAGATGGGCTAGAGAGAAACCTTCCAAACGATCGGTGAGGGAGCGACCCTTGACGGCGGTCCGGTAACTTCTTCCGATTGAAGAAAGGCCGGGATACGGGGCCAGCGATCTGATACTGGTCTGTGCAGCGCAAGGCCGTGAAAGCGCGGACGTGACAAAACTGCGTCTGCACAACGATTGGATTGGCGGCGCGCCGCCTTTGCAAATGAAAGACCGTGCGCGTACTCGCGATTCAACGACCAGCGAAGCCGCAATACGTACAGCGCCCAGAGGAGGCCCAATATGAAAGAGGACCCCAAGGTGATCAGCATCAAACGAACTCCGAGTCTTCGGTTGGACCCCACGTTAACCAGTGAAGAGGCGATCGTATTGCGCGCTCTCGCCGCTGGGAAGACCGACAGGCAGGTCTGCAACGATCTGCGGATGACCCCGGACACATTTCTTCGCATGATGCGCGAGGTGCGGGAAAAAACGTCCACGCCGAATAACCTGTCGCTGCGCGAATGGGCGCGGCACCAGTTGAAGGGCATAGACCAGCGAATTGGCGGCCAGAAAGACACGGAGAGATTTGGACGCCCCGCATGAGTTGAAGTAACCGGCGGGTGGCCATGGATAAAAGATAAGCCCTTGTCAAAGCGCAGTTCATCCACGCTGTGCTCTGGGCACCGTGTGGTTGCCAGAGGAAATGGAAGGTGGAGCGCGATTATTGCGGCTCGGGGATGCGGAGGGTTTGGTTCTCCGCGAGGCCGGTGGTGACGACTTGCTTGCGGCCGGAGGGCCAGTCAACCTCGACGCGGTCGATGCGGGAGGCGTCGCCCAGGCCGAAATAGAGCGGCAGATCGCTTTGCGAGAGGTAGCCAGATTTGCCGTCGTTCCACTTGGTGTAGGTTTGGCCGCCGGCGAAGACGCGGACCGTGGCGCCGAGTCCTTCGCGGTTGGAGGCCGAGCCGACCAGCAGGATTTTGAGCCAGTGAATGCGCTTGCGCTGGGCGAGGTCGCTGACGAAGACTTGCGGTTCGGAATTGAAGTCGTTGGTGACGATGTCAAGGTCGCCGTCGTTATCGAGATCGAAGATGACGGAGGAGCGGCTGGAGCGAGGCGCCATGGCAATCACTTTGCCCTTCTGGCCGGTGCAGACACCCTGATTGACGCCCTGCATGGCGTCGGCATCCTTGGAGCAATCGATTTCAAACCATGGGGTGTAGAGGTTCTTGCGCGGCTCGATGCCGAGAATGAACTCGGAGTCGAGGAATTTTTCGCCGTGATTATTCAGGAGCAGTGAATTGATGCCGTAGCGGTAAGGAAAGCTCATCCCGGAGGAGATGAAAATGTCGTCCCAACCGTCGGCGTTGAGGTCGCCCACGCTGACGCCCCAGGGCCAATAGTTCTCGACGCCCATTTTGTCCGAAACTTCCTCGAATTTGCCGTCCGGGAGCTTGTGGTAGAGCGCGTTGCCGAAGATGAAATCGGATTTCTTGCCCGCCAGATAGGATTCCGTCCACGTGATCGTGGATTTCAGCTTTTCGTTTTCGGGGCCGGGCTCCTGGCTCATGTCGGAGTGCATATCGGTGATGAGGAGGTCCTGGCGGCCCTCGTTATCGTAGTCGAAGAATTTGATGCCCATGGCGCCCCAGGGAGTTCTGGGGAAATACTCGGCGGTCTTGTCGACAAACTTCTTCCCACCTTCATTTTCCCAATAGGAATTGCTGCCCTGCATGTTGAGGAAGTAGATGCTGGGGAAGACGCTGCCATTGAAGTCAGCAAAAGCGGCGTCGCCGACCAGACGTGCGGGCGCAGGCCGACTTCGGCGGTGACGTCTTTGAAATGGTGGTGACCGAGATTTTTGTACAGGACGGGATACTCGAAGCGCTCGGGGAAGAGATGGCCGTAAAAACCGTCCTTCAGGCCGACATACTCGCCGTCGGGACCTCTTTCGTCGGTGGTGTACTTGCCGACGTTGCAGACGAGGAGATCGAGAAGGCCGTCATTGTCGTAGTCGAAGAAGAAAGCGCCGGAGGAATGGGCGACGAGGCCGAGGCCGGATTCCTGGGTGACGTCGGTGAAATGGCCGTGGCCGTCGTTGTGGAACAGGACATTGCCGCCGCGCACGGTGGTGACGAAGAGGTCCGGGAAACCGTCGTTATCAACGTCCGCAAAAGCAGCGCCGACGCTGATCCGGCCGGGCAAGCCGACGCCGGCTTCCTGGGTGATGTTCTTGAATTTTCCACCGCCGAGATTCTTCCAGAGCTCGTTGCCGCCGACCTGGTTGACGAAATAAATGTCGTAGAGGCCGTCGCCATCAACGTCAGCAACGGCGATGCCGGTGCCGTGGTCGTAGTGATCGGGGCGCATGTGGCGGGTAACGTCGTCCACGGCGTGGTTGACGAAAGTAATGCCGCTCTCTTTGAGTTTGTCGGTGAAGTGAAATTGGTAGAAGACTTTGAACTGTTTTTCGGTGGCGAGCTGGGCTTGTTTTCGGGAAGCGAGTGTTTCTGCGCCGACGTCCTCATCAGGGTAGCGGAGGTGGGGCTGGGCGGCGGTTTGGCCTCCGGTCTGGCCGCCGGTTTGAGCGCCGACGCGAGCGAGGAGAACACTAGATGAGAGGACCAGTGAAAAAAACAGGAATCGATTAATGCGGCGGCGCATGGGATTGGCCCTCCGAGAAAACGTTTCCACGGAACGGCATGATAGTGGCGTTTTGGCGTGAAGGCTACGAGTTTTTGACTTACTTAGAATTTGATGTGCGGAAAGCAGCCCCGTCGTCATACAGAAAGCGCACTCCTCGGGCTGATGGTCCTTGCCGCGCGGTCAGGTGGGCATCTTGAGGAAAAAGTAGACGGCGAGAAAGCTGAAGATGGCGTCGGGGGCCCAGCCGGCAAGGAAGGGAGGAAGCAGGCCGGCGGTGCCCATGGCTTCCAGGAGCGCGGCGGCGGCGCGGTAAGCGATCCCGATAGAAAGCGCTACGGCCAAACCTCCGATGGCGCCACGCGTTCCAGTGAGAAACGCGAAAGGCGCGCCGAGAAAGACGATGATGGCAGCAATAAGCGGGAAGGCGAATTTCTCCTGCCACTGGACGGAGAGGCGCGAAGTGTCAAAGCCGGCCTGGCGGAGACTGGCGATATAGGAGCCAAGCTCGCGCCAGTTCATCTGGTCGGATTGCAAGACCTCGCGGCGGAAGTAGCTGGGAGGCTCGTTGAGCTCGGGGACGGAGAAGGCGGTGAAGGGCGTGTAACGAACCACGCGGCCCGCGTCGAAATCGCGGACCCATCCTCCGGTTAGAATCCAGGTGTTTTCCTCCTGATCCCACGTGGCTCGGGAGGCGTAGACACGGCGGCGAATCTGAAAAGTGGCTGGATCGACTTCGAAGACATTCAGGCCACCGAAGAGTTTGGCGGCGGAATCGAAAAATTCGTAGTTATAGATTTTTTCGTTTTCACCGAAGATCCATTGATGCGTGGGCTCGAAGTAGGTCTGCGCCGGGCGGCCCTTGATTTCGTTGCGGAGCGCGTCCTGGCGCTGGTTGGCATAGGGGAGATACGTCTCGCTGAGAGAGAACATTCCGGCGGCAATCAAGCAGCCGGCGAGCGTGAGCGGGAGAACCAGGCGATAAAGACTGATGCCGCTGGCCTTGAAGGCGATGACTTCGTTGTTCTTGGCGAGAACGGCGAGCGTGACGAGAGTGGCGACGAGGATGGCCAGCGGAGCGAGAGAATAAACCATAAAGGGAACCAAAAAGCGGAAGTATTTGATCACCGTCAGAGCGGAGATGTGGTTTTTCGAGATGTCGCCGAGGAGATCGAACAGGGTAAACGCGTCGAATATCAAGACAAAGGCGGCCAAAAGAAGGAAAAAGTAGAAAAAGAAGCGCCGCAATAGATAGACATCGAAGAGCATGGGGAACCAGACAGCTCGGCCCGCTCCGGGGATCTTTCGGAGGCTCAAGGCAGTCTTGGCAGAGGCGGCCTGACCATTCAGGGTGATACCATTGGCAGTTTCCAGAGCCTTTCCATTGGGAGCAATCAGTGGCGTCGACTGCGGGAGGGGCGCTTTGTGGCGTCGCGAAAGGAGTTTGTCGACCCAGGCGATCGCACGGTTGGGCTTGCGGATGTTCTCGATGCGGCGGAGGAAAATGAGGCCGAGAAGGGCCGCCACGATGTTCGCGATCCAAATTCCCGCCCAAGGAGCGATTTTACCCTGACGAGCAAAGTGGTCGCCTGTGACATAAAGAAAGTAGTAGCCGCCGATCAAAATCAGAGTTAACACCAAGCCCGCCGCCCTGCCGCCGCGGCGAGGGCGGACCCCAATCGGCACGCCCAGAAGTGCAAAGACGAGGCAGGCGGCGGGAAGCGCGATGCGGTTCTGGAATTCCACTCGCGCGTCGCGCCAGCCGGAACTGCGGTCAGCGAGTAGGGCGGAAACGGGCTGTTCGGCATTTGTGAGGGCGGAATTCTTGGGCGTAGTCGAGGGAGAGGAGATTTCAAAGGGGAAGGCCATTTCACCAAATGTAGAGACGTTGTAACGCGCCAGGTCTGCGGGATCGTACTCATGGGTGCTGCCGGCGCCTAAATGAATTTCGAAATCGCCCTTTTCGGAGCCTTGAATGATTTGGGCGTCCTCGGCAGTAGTGATCGCGGAGCCGGTCTGGCCACCAGAGCCTGCCAAGAAAACACCACTCCAATGTGTGGCTGCGGCCCCCACGTCGCGCACGTATAATACGAGGTGAGGAAATCGTTCGTCGAACACGCGCGGCTGGACCGCGAAGGGCGCCTGCGAGGCGAGAATTTGATCTTGAAGGCGATGCAGGGTTCGTACGGAAGCGGGGCTGAGCCAAAACGTGATCCCCATGGTTGCAGCCGAGCAGGCCAGGGCCAGGCAGCCAATGGGTGCCAGCAGACGGCGCAAACCGATGCCGGAGGCGTGCAAGGCCACGACTTCGCTGTCCGCGGAAAGGCGGCCGAGGCCAATCAGGACTCCTACGAGAACGGCCATGGGAATCGTGAAAATGAGTGCCGGGGGAAAGAGGCAGAGGAAGAGCAGCGCGACGGTGCTGAATCCACCTGAATGACGGACGATCAAGTCCATCAGGCGCACAAGCTGCGGGATGAACAGGACGAAAGTGAAAACAGTAAAACCGAGGAAGGCGTGAGAGCCGACTTCGCGGCAGATATATTTATCGAGAAGGCGCATATGCGCGCGAAGCCATTCTAGCACGGGAGAATCAAGGGGAAGAGGAGCGCGGAGCGTTGAGCCGAGTGAATCTGGTTATCCTTTGGCACATGCACCAGCCTCAGTACCGCGACCCGGCGACGGGGCGGTACCTGCTGCCGTGGACGCGTTTGCACGCGTTGAAGGACTACTGGGGGATGGTGAAGGTGCTAGAGGAATTTCCCGGGGTGCATGCCACATTCAATTTCGTGCCCCTGCTGGCGGAACAGATCGAGGAATACGCGAGCGGAGAATTCAAGGAGCCCTGGTTTGAGACGGCGTTTGCGCCGGCGGACGCGCTGACGCCGGAACAGAAACGCGAGGCACTGGAGCGCGCGTTCCAGGTGAACGAAAACTTTTTGAACCGATGGCCGCGCTATGCCGAGTTGCACTCGATGGTGCGGTCGGGCGGGGTGGAGGCGTGCGCGGCACATTGGAGTGTCCGGGACTGGCGGGATTTGCAAGTGCTTTCGCAACTTGCCTGGATGGACGAGGAGTACATCGCCAAGGATCCCGCCGTGAACGGCCTATCCACGAAAGGAAAGAATTTTTCGGAGGAGGACAAGGGATTACTGCGGGAGAAGCAGGGGGAGTTGCTGGCCGCCGTGCTGCCGGAATACCGCCTCGCGGCGGCGCGCGGGCAAATCGAGATTTCCACGACGCCGTACTACCATCCGATCTTGCCGCTACTGTGCGATACGGATATCGCGCGCGTGTCGAACCCGCATACGTTGCTGCCGCATCCCGCCTTCCGCCACAGAGAGGACGCGCGCGAACAATTGGTGCGCGCCCGGCAATTCCACGAACGCGTTTTCGGGACGCCGCCCGCGGGTTTGTGGCCTTCGGAGGGTTCGGTTTCGGACGAAGCGCTGGAAATCGCCATGGAACTGGGCTTTCGATGGTTTGCGACCGATGAGGGTGTGCTGGGGCGCTCGCGCAATATAGGATTCTGGCGCGATGCGGGAGGGTACCCGGAGAACGGCCCGCAACTCTACATGCCGTGGCGGCTCAAGCGAGGCGATCGGGAGATTACCGGGTTCTTCCGTGATCACTATTTGTCCGACCTGGTGGGATTCGTTTACAGCCGCATGAGCGCCGAAGCTGCCGCCGAGGATTTGTACCGGCGCATCCGCGCCATCGGGGACCGTGGGCCTGCAGGGCGATCGGCTACGGTCAGCCTGATTCTGGATGGTGAAAATGCCTGGGAGTATTACCCTGGGAACGGCAGGGAATTCCTGCGCAAGTTCTATCGCCGCGTCGAGCAGGACCCGGAGATGCGCGCCCTGACGGCCAGCGAGGCGATGGAGTCGGTGAAGGAGCCGCCGCGCCTGGAGCAAATTTTCCCTGCTTCCTGGATCAATGCGAATTTCGACGTATGGATCGGTCATGCGGAGGACGTGCGCGCCTGGGATCTGTTGCGAGACGCTCGGGATGCTTATGCAGATGCGGCTCATCGGGCTACGGCCGGATTCCCCGTGCCCAATGCCAAGCTCCCGCGCGCCTATGACGCGGTCCTGGCGGCGGAAGGGAGCGATTGGAATTGGTGGTACGGCCCGGAGCACGCCTCTGCCAATGATGCGGAATTTGACGCTCTCTACCGCAAGCACCTGACGGAAATCTACACGGCGCTGGGCCAACAGGCCCCGGACGTCCTGGCCCATCCGATCAAGCGTCCTCCGGAGCGGGCGCGCCGGTATCCGCCGATGGCATTCTTGGACGTGAAAGTTGATGGCCGTGAAACCAGTTATTTCGAATGGCTCGGCGCCGGACTATATGCCACCGATCGCAAGAGCGGAACCATGCATGGGCGCAGCCTGGTTTTAGGAGATCTCCATTACGGATTCGGACCCGAGCGCTTCTATCTGCGAGTAGACCCGGTTGCCGAAGCGATCGCAGAAATGCAGGAGTTCCAGGTGCGCCTCACTTTCTGGGATTCCCGCGAGACGCGCATTACGCTGCGGGCGGAAAAGGGAAAGCTGACCCGGCCAATCGTCGAGCAGGCAGGCGCGTGCCTGATGCGTCCGGAGACGGCCTTGGCGGCTGCCTTCGGCAGGATCTGGGAGGTCAGTGTCGCGCGGGAGCTGTTCGATCTGCAGGGGAGGCGCGAGTTGCTCCTGAGCGTGGCGCTCTGGCGCGGCGGATTGCCCGTGGATGTTCTGCCGATGGAAGGAATGTTGAACGTGGCGTTGGGAGAAGACAACTTCGCGTGGCCGCTCGAAGAGAAAATCGAACCTAAGGATCTGAGTCCGACCGTCACATCCAAGCCTTAGCCTGCGTTTTATGGGCGGCGGAAATCTTCCACCAGTACCTTCGATCACAAGCTGCGATTCGGGCCGGTTGGCTCTCGCGCGTCCTCATTGGCTGAACTGCAACGTATTGACAATCGAACCAGAAAAGCGCATATTCTGCGCGTTTCTCGCATCCGTCACACCGGATGCGGAGACCTAATACTAACGGCAGTCGGCTCGGCGAAATTTGAGCCGCCCAACCTGTAGGTGAGAGACCCAATCTCGCCTTCGGAGGAGGGCCTAAGTGAGCAGGCAGAAGTATTTTGTGTGTCTCCTGGCGCTTGCCGGAGGCGCGGCGGTTTTCCACTCCCATAGCACGCACAACCTGCCGAAGACGCGTCCACTCGCATTGAATCACCAGAGGAATCCTGGGGCCAAGACGAAGGGGAATGGTGTCTCGAACTTCGAGGCGTTGCCGCTCGCCTTCGAACCGAATGTGGGCCAAGCAGGTGCACGTGCCCAGTTTGTCGGCCGCGGGCAGGGCATAACGGTCCTGTTGACGCAGGAAGGGATTGCCGTGATACCGGCGATGACGACGCGCCGGCACAATACAGCCGGTACACCAAACGCCGGGTGGCAGGGCGATTCGTTGAAAATAGGTTTTCACTATGAAGAGGTTTTTCCCCGATCCGGCAAGCGAGCCGGAATAACGTGGGCGGGAGAACAGAGGCTGACGGGAGAGAGCAATTACTTCTTGGGGAGAGACTCCCGCAATTGGCGCACACGTGTTCCGCACTTTGCGGCTGCCGAGGCCATGATTGGGGCGGACGATTTTCGAGGAAACAATCGAGTCCCACCGGGTAGAGAGCAAGAGAAGGGCGAAGTGGGAGTAGAGATCCGCGGAGACAAACAGGGGTTCGAGTATGACCTGCGCGTTCCGCCGGGAGGAGATGTGACGCGTCTGAGACTGAGTCTTGCGGGAGCGCGGAGGGTGCGGCTCGACGCAAGCGGTGATCTATGGGCAAGCGTGGGCGAGAGTGAAATCCGCATGGGGAAGCCAAGTGTCTACGAGGAGTTGTTGCAGACCGGGTCGTCACCACAAGGACAGAAGCCAGGCACTGAAAAAGTGAAAATGGGGAACGGGGTATCCGCGAGCCAGATTACGGGACCGAAACGAAGACGGCGCGGGTCCAGCGTTCGGAAGCGGCCGAGCGGGAAAGGCACAGGGAGCGCACGAAGAGAACGCAGGTATCGGAACCGACGGAAAATTCGCGGCGGAAACTCACGGCCTCCGGCAATGAGACGCCCGCGAAGGGATGCTCC
This sequence comes from uncultured Acidobacteriota bacterium, assembly GCA_963788255.1. Lineage (GTDB taxonomy): Bacteria > Acidobacteriota > Terriglobia > Acidiferrales > UBA7541 > Palsa-295. The sequence goes on along the minus strand of CAWBGC010000015.1, from coordinate 63,990 downwards.
CAGGCGGCCGCGCAAGCCCACCCGCCAGAATGGGCCTGCACCCACTCGTTCAAGGGGCACAAGAGCATCGCAGCCGGAATTCGGGCTGGATCTTGCGCCAGAGGCTGCGGGCGAGAAGCGTTCAGAAAGAAAAACGGTCGAGAGCGGTTACCTTCTAGAGGCAGATGGAACGATCGGATTCCGCGTGGGACCGCACGATGCAGGAGCGACTTTAGTGATTGACCCATCAATTTCGATTGCCTATTCGACTTTCTTGGGTGGGAGCGGAAGCGACGCAGCCAACAGCGTGGCAATGGATTCCGCCGGGAACGTGTACGTGGGAGGGACGACGACTTCCGCAACTACGTTTACCGAGACGGGAAGTACTACGCTGGGTCCAGGAGGAGGCGCATCGGATTTGTTCATCGCCAAGATCGACCCTTCGAAGAGCGGAGCAAGCTCGCTGGTCTATCTGACCTTCCTGGGAGGAAGTGGAACCGAGACCGGCGGGATTGTAGCAGTGGATTCAAAGGGGAACTTGGCAGTGGCGGGGACAACGACATCCAGCGATTTTCCAGTCACAGATGGGAGCAAGCTAACGACCGGGTCCAACGACGTCACGGTGACGGAGATCGACCCCACGGGAAGCAAGCTCGTATATTCGACGATATTTGGCGGGAACGGCGCAGAGGCGGCGCAAGGCGCGGGAGGAATCGCCCTCGACGGGTCTGGAAATATCTTTGTCGCATCGGATACGAGCTCGACAGACTTGCCGGTAACGGCAGGTGCATTTCAACAAACCTACGGCGGAGGAACCAGCGACGGATTCCTGGCGATCTTCCAGCCCGTTGTTTCTCCACACCTGAAATACTGTACGTATCTAGGGATCGACGCACAGGCCGGTGCGAGCGGAGTCGCCGTCGACGCTTCGGGGAATGCGTATCTGGCAGGCTACACAACAAATCCGGGGACGACATTTCCGGCGAAGAACGCCTTCCAGCCTGCGTATGGAGGCGATCCGGATGATGCCTTCCTGATGGAGATTTCACCGAGCGGGAAGGGCGCAACGGATTTGGTGTTTGCGACGCTGCTCGGAGGGAGCGGCCTGGACGAGGCGTACGCTGTTGCAGTGGACACGGCCACACCGCCAAATGTGTACGTAACGGGCATGACTGCGTCCATAAACTTCCCGACAAATGGAGCAATTGCCGCCTATCAAGCGAATTTGCACACGAACGCGACAGCCAACGCGTTTCTGTCCGTAGTGACTCGAAACGCAACGGGAATGACCTCTCTCGCTTATTCCAGTTATCTGGGAGGTTCGGAGACCGATTCAGGAGAATCGCTGGCGGTGACGGCGGCGAATTCGGTGTATGTCGCGGGTTCCACTTCGTCCTTCGATTTTCCCTGGTTGAACAACCTGCAGCCGTACAACGGCGATGGAGACGCGTTTGTGGCCAAGTTGGACCCGACCTCAGCGGGCGCCGCTTCGCTGGTTTATTCAACGCCGCTCGGCGGGGTGGCTCCGGCAGGGGGAACGGTCAGCGCAGACGCGGCGGGGATCGCCTCCGATGGCGCCGGGCACGTGATAGTTGCAGGGCAAACGACGGCGACGGATTTCCCGAGTGCGGGAAGCCCGGGGAACGGGTTTCAGTTGATCTGTGGGAGTTGCCAACAATCACCGCCCGCCAGCGATGCGTTCGTGGTTGAAATCCAGGAAAGTGCTGTGCTGGAGCCGAGCATCTATTTCAGCACGGCGAATCTGAATTTTGGGATGCAATACGTAGGTGCCACGAATGTTCCGCCTCAATTCACGGCGGTCTACAACGGGGGTGAAACGCCACTGCAAATATCCAATATCGGAATTACAGGGCCGAACAGCGGGGACTTTTCCCTGATTAATCCAGGAGGCTGCTTGGCCGCACCGATCAGTCCTGGTTCATCGTGCTCGTTCGGTGTGGGGTTCGTTCCGTCAACGGTCGGGCCGGAAGCCGCGGCCGTAAGCTTCACGGACAACGCGCCGGGGAATCCGCAGGTGCTGGAGGCGATCGGCACCGGCGAAGGGCCGTTGGCAACACTCTCGCCGGCAAGCGCCAATTTCGGAAACCAGCCCGAGGGGACCCAAAGCGCCGCAATGACAATAACCCTGACGAATACGGGCAACGAGACGCTGACGATCGTGCAGGTGGTTGTGGGCGGAGCAAACGCCGTCCAATTCCCTCCGGAAATTAGAAACTCGTGCGTGAATGAAACCGCTGTGAATGTAGGCGCGAGCTGCACGTTCGGCGTGAACTTCGCCCCAACGGCGACCGGCACATTCACGGGAGAAATCGATTTCTTCGACAACTCGGGAGGCGTAGCCGGATCGGAACAGATCGTGCCGCTCACCGGGGTGGGGACCCCGCCGGCTCCCATCGCCAATCTGCAGCCAACCGCTCTTGTATTTGGAACGGAGAACGTGGGATCCAGCACGGCAGCGCAGACCGTGTCGCTGACAAACGTGGGGAGCGCCGGCCTGAACGTGACGGGCATCAGCATTACAGGAAGCAACGCGGCGGATTTCGGAATCGTGGCCACGGGGAACAGTCCGTGCCCGGTAACGAGCGGAACGGTCGCAATTGGCGCGACCTGCACGATAGGAGTCGTATTTTCGCCTCAGACCGCCGGGAACAAGGCCGCAACCGTGAGTTTCGCGGACGACGCTGCGGGGACGCCGCAGTTGGTCTCGTTGAGCGGGACAGCCATCGCACCGGTCATACAAATTTCTCCCGGCAGCTTGATTTTTAGCGGGCAGAGCGTTGGGACAACGAGCGCCGCGCAGACGATCACGTTGACGAATACGGGCAGTTCGACGCTCTCGATCAATGGCATCGGCATTACCGGTGCCAATTCTGGAGATTTCGCCGAGACAGACAATTGCACTCCCTCGAGGGTGCTTGGTCCGGGCACAAATTGCGTGATTAATGTGACCTTCAAGCCTACTGAAACAGGAAACCGGACGGCAACGCTGAACGTGACAGATAACGCCGCGGGAAGCCCACAGCCAGTTCCGTTAACCGGGACAGGGACACAAGCGGGTATCCTTTTCCAACCGGCAAGCATTAGTTTTGGGAATCAGCTTGTGGGAGCGTCCAGTGCCCCGGTGACGATAACAGTGACGAACAATGGCACGGGGGCGCTCGTATTCAGCGGAATCAGCGCCACGGGAACCAATGCCAGCGACTTCGCGATTGGGTCAGATTCCTGCCTAGGTACCAATGTCAGCGTGGCACCGAATGGAACCTGCACGTTGCAAGTGACCTTCACTCCAGCGTGCGGCATTTCGTCGGCCGCCCGCGCCGCAACGCTTGCGCTGACTGATAATGCGCCAGGAAGTCCGCAGAACATCCCGTTGGGCGGCACGGCAACAGGAAGCTTTTGCATTACCGGGACAACCTCCGTGACGGTGCTAGCGGGGATAACGGCAACTTATTCAATGAACGCAGGTGCGGCGAATGGATACGCGGGAAACGTGGCTCTCGTGATCAGCGGGTGTCCTCCTTCGGCAACCTGTACGGCGCCGGCCAGCGTGAATGTGGCCGGGAGCGCGGAGTCGCCGTTCACGGTGCAGATCGCGACCTCGTCAGGAGTCGCGGCAGCCGATCGCATAGCGTCCCGTGCAGAGCCCGGCCGTCCAGGTGCGAGCTTTCCTGACCGGCAGGGTAAGCCGATTGGTTTGATAGTGTTCCCCATGGCGCTGGTATGTGCCGCCCATATACGAAGGAAGAGCCTGAGGCGATGGACTCGGATGGTCGCGTTCGCAGCCTTGGCAGGAGTTGCACTCGGAGCTTGCGGCGGGGGGAACAGTGGAAGCGTAGGGGGCGGCGACCCTGGGACACCACCTGGCACTTACACAGTTACGCTCACAGGCACAGCGAATAGTTCCACGCAGTCGGTGGCTTTGACGCTTACGGTCCAGCCGTAAGCGCGCGGTGTTGCTCCTCGCGGAGTTGTCAAAAGACTTTGAACGCAAGGTCGCGAGGGTTTGGACCAACGGGAATGAGAGTGATGGGGCTGTGAGGAGGGCTCAGAGAACCGGCAGTGGCGGGGAGAGTCCGCGTGCGGATGACGGCGACGTCGTTCGAGGATGTATCCAACACGAGCAGCATGTCGTCTCCCGGACTAAGCGAGCAGGTGCGAGGCGCGTCGCCGACGGCGATGGGACCAGGCGGAATGATTTGTCGCGTTTGGATGGCAACGCGAACCACGTGGTTGGTGGCCTGATCCGATACCCACAGAGTCTGGGCGTCGTCGGAAAGTGCGGCGGAAGTGGGCGAGAGCCCCAGAATTAGGAAGTCACCGACTTCATTGGTTTGTGTATTGATGATTATCAATCCATGAGACGAGCTCGAAGGGATGTAGAGTTCCCCGCCATCGGGTTTGAGAACCAGATCATCGGGTGTCCCGCCTAGAACGAGATTTGCCAGCAATACCTTTTGATTCAGATCCACGACAGAAATTTGGTTGGTAGTCCCGGAGGTGATGAAGGCCTTCGAGGAGTCCGGCAAGATGGCGATTTGCTCCGGTTGCGGCGCCACCGGAACGACGGCGAGCGGGGCGAGCGAGGCGGCGTAAAGCAAAGATACGGTCGCGTCGTCGCGGTTTGACACAACGAGCAACTTTCCGTCGGGCGTAACGCGAGCGATCCAGGGGCGTCGGCCGGCACGTCCGCGGGCGACGATCTGGCGCAACGCGCAGTCAATAGCGACAACCGTGTTGGAGCCCGAAGCTGCCACGTAGACGCGATCGCCACTGGGCGAGAAGTCGAGCGCGTAAGGAGCGGCGCCCACGGGGATTCGCGCGACGATCTGGTTGGTTCGGACGTCGAGCACCCACGCGTAGCCTCCGTCGGAGCTTAGGCCCCAAATCTCCTTGCGGGTAGGGTGAGCGCGTATGCCGGTGGGCCCTTGACCGACGGAAATCGTGGCCACGGGTGAAAGCCGAATGAGGTCCAGGATGGTGAGCGTGCCGTCACCGGTGTTGCCCACGTAGGCGTACAGATGCAGGCCCGGGCGGAGAAACGAAGGGCGAAGCTCACCGGCAACCTCGCTAATGGCCAGGGCGGAGAGGACCAGCAGGATGAACACCAGGCGATAGTTCAGACGTCCCATCATCAGAAAGGAAGATACAGGAAGGGAACAGGAGAAAGGAAGCATGCGCCGAGTGAATTGTTGCGCGGCGCGTGATTTTGCTCCAGGCGAGTGGTGAGCTTTGGAGAGTTCCCCGGCGGAGAGGCAGGGCGGAAGCGGTCAATTGAGCGTCCGGCCGATGACGGCGGCAATGTCGCGGGCTTCGCGGATAAGCTGCACGAATTCCTGCGGGACGATGGATTGCGGACCGTCGGAGAGGGCGTGATCGGGATCGTGGTGAACCTCGACGAGCAGGCCATCGGCGCCGACGGCGACGGCGGCGCGCGAAAGCGGCAGCACCTTATTGCGCCGTCCCGTGCCGTGCGATGGATCCACGACGATGGGAAGATGGCTGCGCCGTTGGACTGCGGGTATCACGCTCAGGTCGAGGGTGTTGCGCGTGTGATCGGAGAAAGTCCGCACGCCGCGCTCGCAGAGAATCACGTTGTAATTGCCCTCGGACATGATGTACTCGGCGGCCATCAAGAATTCGTCGAGCGTGGCAGACATGCCGCGCTTGAGCAGAACCGGCTTCAGCGAGCGGCCCGCGCGCTTGAGGAGCGAGAAATTTTGCATATTGCGGGCGCCAATCTGGATCACGTCGGCGCACTTTTCGACCAGGTCGAGCGACTCATTGTCGATTGCCTCGGTGATGATCCCGAGTCCGACCTCTTCGCGTACGGCGGCCAGAATCTGCAGGCCTGGCTCGCCAAGACCCTGAAAGCTGTAGGGAGAAGTTCGCGGCTTATACGCGCCGCCGCGAAACAGGCGCGCCCCGGCAGCTTTCACATGCCGGGCGATCGTGAACGCTTGCTCGCGCGTTTCGATGGCGCAGGGACCTCCCACAATGGCCACAGCCTTCCCGCCAAACGTGACTTCTCCGGAGGGCGTGGGGATGCGGATAACCGAATTCTCCTCTTTCAGATCGCGGCTGACCAGCTTGTAAGGCTTGCTGACCGGGATGCACTCAACGACCCCTGGCATGGCCTCGAGAGTGCCAACGTCGACGGGGCCGGAGTTCCCGGTGATGCCGATGGCCGTGCGCGCCGCGCCCGGAATCGGGTGAGCCTTCAATCCGAGAGACTCGATCCGCTGGCAGACGGCGCGGACCTGTTCCTCGGTCGCGTTAGACTGCATGACAACGAGCATGAATGGCCCCCCTGAGAAGAAAGCAAAAGTCTAGCGCATCGGAAGGCAGGGAAGCAAAGTGATACCGGAGGAGAGGCGCCGCGCGGATTGAGTTTCAACGCGTTTGCGGAAGTGGAACGATTCCGATAAAATGAATTCGCGGATTGAAGGGGAATTTGCGAAACGTGCCGTCAATCGATCGCATGGGAGCGAGCATCCAGTATCGTTGCAGACAGGATTCGCAACGGAAGGGCACAGCATGAAAGCTGTGCCGCATGATTGAGGGAATGGCGGAAGATCAACAGAGAACTACGCTGACTTTCGACGCCGCCGACGAATACCGCCCGGAACCGCCTCCGCCGCCGGAACAGCCCGCCTGGAAAGACGGTAGCCTGCGCATCGGCATTCATACGTCCATCGCCGGTGACATTGCCGGCGCCCTCGACTTGGCGCACGGTTTGGGCGCGAACGCGCTTCAGATTTTTTCATCCAGCCCTAGGATGTGGGCTCGGGGATCGGCACGAATCGGGGAGGCGGATGCGCAGCGCTTCCGCGAGCGGCGGCTCGAACTGGGCTTGGGGCCTGTCGTCATCCACGACAATTATTTGATCAATCTGGCGTCGCCCGATCCGGTCCTGCGGACGCGGTCCGTGCAGGCGTTTCATCAGGAGATTGTCCGGGCACTGATGTTGGGGGCTGACTACCTGGTAGCGCATCCCGGAAGCGGACGAGACACCGGATTAGAAGCGGCGGTGGCAGCGATAGCGCAAGGACTGAAGCAGGCTGCGCGAGGATTGAAGATCGGCGAATTGCGCATCCTATTCGAGAATACGGCGGGACAAGGGAGCTCGGTGGGGTCGCGATTTGAAGAACTAAAAGCAATCCTTGATGCTTGTCCTGAGTTGCCCCTGGGGGTTTGCATCGATACCGCGCATACTTTTGCGGCGGGATGGGATTTGCGGTCGGCGGAAGGGCTGGAAGCTGCGTTGCGGGCAATCGACCGGACCGTGGGGCTGGCCCGCGTGGGCGTGATTCACACGAATGATTCCAAAACGCCTTGCGGCTCGCGCGTCGACCGGCACGAGAATATCGGAAAAGGGGAAATCGGGCTCGAGGCGTTCGGGAGAATCCTGAATCACCCGCTGCTGGCGGGGAAGGTATTCATTCTGGAGACGCCGATCGACAAGCCGGGGGACGACCGCAGAAATGTGGCCGCGCTTTGGAAGCTTGTCGGCCGAACCGTGAAAGCTACGGGAAAAGACGGAATGAGGCCGCGCACGAAGCGGCGCAGCGAACTCTCTGTGCATACTCATGAGCGCGCCGGGAAAAAGAGAACCGCGGGAACCAGACGGCGAGGGAAGTAAAATTGGCTGAATACGATCCGAAGACAATTGAAGCAAAGTGGCAGAGGGTCTGGGAGGAACAGGACGTGTTCCGCGCGGACGACGGAGACGCGATCCGGCCGAAATACTACCTGCTCGAAATGCTTCCTTATCCTTCCGGGACGCTGCACATGGGCCACATGCGGAACTACACGATAGGCGATGCGGTGGCTCGTTACAAACGGATGCGCGGCTTCAACGTATTGCACCCGATCGGCTGGGACGCTTTCGGCCTTCCGGCGGAAAACGCCGCGATCAAACGCGGCACGCCGCCCCGCGAATGGACGAACGCGAACATCGCGCAGATGAAGGCCGTGTGCCGCCGGTTCGGGTTCAGTTACGACTGGCGGCGCGAGATTTCCACATGCGAGCCGGAATATTACCGGTGGAACCAGTGGTTTTTTCTCCGCATGCTGGAACGCGGGCTGGCTTACCGGAAGCGCAGCCGCGTGAACTGGTGCCCGCAATGCCAGACGGTGCTTGCGAACGAGCAGGTGGTGGACGGCTTTTGCTGGCAGCACGACACGACGCAGGTGGAGGCGAAGGAGATCGAGCAATGGTTTTTGCGCATCACGAAATACGCGGACGCGCTTCTCGATAGCATACGCGATCTGGCCGGCGGATGGCCGGAACGCGTGTTGACGATGCAGGAGAACTGGATTGGGAAATCACGCGGCACGCGGGTGCGGTTCTCCATCGCCGGGATGCAGGGTTTCGCACTCGAGGTGTTCACCACGCGCGTGGATACTATTTACGGAGCTTCCGCGATCGTTCTTTCCGCCAACCATCCGGAATTGGAGCGGATGCTGGAAGGAGTTCCGGGGCGAAGCGCTATGGAGACGCAACTCAAATCCATGCGCCAGCAAAGTACAAAGGCTGCCGAAATCGCAATCGCCGAGAAGGATGGATTTTTTACTGGGCGGTTCGCGGTCAATCCATTCTCGGGGGATCACGTTCCCGTGTGGGTGGCGAACTTTGTACTCGCGGAGTACGGGACGGGAGCGGTGATGTGCGTGCCGGCGCACGATCAGCGCGATTTCGAGTTCGCTGAGAAATACCACCTGGCTGTGAAGATCGTGATTCAGCCGCTGCAGGGTGCGCCGCTGCGAGTCGATCGGATGAGGGAAGCATTTACCGATTACGGTCGGTTGGTCGAATCGGGGCCCTTCGCGGGCCTCACATCGGAACAAGCGATCGAAAAAATGACGGCGGATGCTGCTGCCAAAGCCTTCGGCCAAGGGGAGACGACCTATCGCCTGAAGGATTGGGGGATTTCGCGTCAGCGTTACTGGGGCACTCCGATTCCGGTGGTCTACTGCAAGAATCACGGAATCGTGCCTGTGCCCGACGACCAATTGCCCGTGCGCTTGCCCGAGAATGTGACGCTGACAGGGCAAGGTCAATCACCTCTTGCGAGCGTGGCCGAATTCTTGAACACCACTTGCCCCAAGTGCGGAGGGCCGGCGGAGCGCGAAACGGATACGATGGACACATTCATCGATTCGTCTTGGTATTTCTACCGCTACACGGACCCGCATAACGACCGGGCGCCTTTCGACAAGACAAAGGCCGCCTACTGGTTCCCGATCGACCAGTATATCGGCGGAGTCGAGCATGCGATTCTGCATCTGATCTATTCCCGGTTCTTCTGCAAAGTGATGAAGGAACTCGGCTTGGTCGATCATGGCGAGCCGGTGAAGCGGCTATTCTCACAGGGCATGGTGCTGAAAGACGGCGTCAAGATGTCGAAGTCGAAGGGAAATGTGGTGGGCGCGATCGAGATGGCGGACAAGTACGGTTGCGATACGGGGCGGATGTACACACTGTTTGCAGCGCCGCCGGAAAAGGACTTGGAGTGGAGCGAGCAGGGAATTGAGGGTTCGGCGCGGTTCCTGCACAAAGTGTTCCGGCTCGTGGATAAGCACGCGACGAGGTTGCAAGACGTCGAGATTCATCTCGCCGTTCAGACAGATTTGGCGAAATGTACGGCAAAAGAGAAGGTGTTGGTGCGAAAAACGCATCAGACGCTGAGGCGGGTGACGCACGATTTCGAGGCCCGCTGGCATTTCAATACTTCGGTCGCGCTGGTCATGGAGTTGGTTAACGAGCTGCAGGGGCAGGAGCCGCTCGAAACGGAATGCTCGCCGGTAATTCTGAAGCGTATCCTTTCGGTCCTCATCCTGATGCTTTCGCCGATGACGCCGCACATTGCCGAAGAGCTCTGGGAGATGCTTGGGAATTCCGCGTGCATTTCGAAAGAGATGTGGCCGGCGTTTCGCGAAGATTTGGCGCGCGAGGAACAATTCGAGGTGATCATCCAGATTAACGGAAGGTTGCGGGGAAAGATTGTCGTGAACGATCAATTGAGCGGAGACGAAACGGTCGAACGGGCGCTGAAGGATCCGAGGATTGCGGCCTTGCTCGACGGGAAGCACGTGGCGAAGACGGTTGTGGTTCCACGGAAACTGGTGAATATCGTCTTGACTTAATCAGGAGCTAAAGCGAGGCGGCGGAATGACGGCAGAGAGCGCGGCAGCCATGAAGAAAAAGGACGGCGAAATCGTGAGCACGAAACGCGGCATCGTGGTGCTGGATTTCGGCGGGCAATACACGCAGTTGATCGCGCGCCGAATCCGCGAGCAGCAGGTCTTCTCCGCGATCCTTCCGTGCACCGCGGCTGTGGATGAAATCCGCGCTCAGGAGCCGGTGGGGATCGTGCTTTCTGGCGGACCCAGTTCGGTATACGACGCAGCGGCTCCGAAGTGCGATCCGAAAGTGCTGGAGCTGCATGTTCCGGTGCTGGGAATCTGCTATGGGATGCAGTGGCTAACACACGCGCTGGGCGGAAAAGTGGAACGGGCGGACCGGCGGGAATATGGGCCGGCGCAGCTCGACATGGAGAAGGATTCCCAGCTTTTTCATGATTTGCCGAAACATCTGAAAATCTGGAATAGCCACGGCGACCATGTGGCGGGCCTGCCAGTGGGATTTCATGTGACGGGCCGAACCGACAATGCAGTGGCGGCCATGGAAGATCCGCTCAGGAAATTTTACGGCGTGGAGTTCCATCCCGAAGTGAATCACACGGACCGCGGCACGGAAATCCTGCAAAACTTCGTCTTCGATATTTGCGGAGCAGAGCGGAATTGGAGCCGCGCGGGCTTCATTTCCGAGACGGTGGGAAGGATCCGCAAGCTATCGGAGGGATCGCGTGCGATTTGCGCGTTGAGCGGGGGTGTGGACTCGGCCGTAGCGGCGGCGCTGGTCCATCGCGCAATCGGCGAACGCCTGACAAACGTGTTCGTGGATACCGGGCTGTTGCGGCGCAACGAGTTTCACGACACGCTGGAGCTTCTGCGGACGCGCCTGGGCTTGAACGTGATCGGCGTGGATGCCTCCGAAAGTTTTCTGGCGAAGCTCAAGGGCGTCTCAGACCCCGAACAAAAGAGGAAGATTATTGGCAATGAATTCATCGCCATCTTTGCTGAAGAGGAGCGGAAGCTTGCAAAATCCTCGGCGGGATTGCCGATCCGATTTCTGGTGCAGGGCACCCTGTACCCGGACGTGATCGAATCGGTCTCGGTGAAGGGCCCGTCGGCAGTCATCAAGTCGCATCACAACGTGGGCGGGCTCCCGGAGGATATGCCCTTCGATCTGATTGAGCCGCTGCGCGATCTGTTCAAAGACGAGGTCCGGCAGATCGGCCGGGAGTTGGGATTGCCGGAGGAAATCCTGGTGAAACATCCGTTTCCCGGACCGGGGTTGGCGGTGCGCCTGTTGGGAGACGTTACGAGGGAGAAGCTGGAAACGCTGCGCGGCGCGGATGCCGTGGTCGTGGAAGAGATTCGGCGCGCGGGACTATACGAAAACGTGTGGCAAGCATTCGCGGTGCTGCTCCCCGTCCGAAGCGTCGGAGTCATGGGAGACGACAGAACGTACGGGCACACCATAGCGGTACGCGTCGTCGAGTCGCAGGACGCGATGACTGCAGATTGGTCTCGTCTGCCCCGTGAGGTGCTCGAACGAATCTCGACGCGAATCGTAAACGAGGTGCCGGGAGTCAACCGCGTTGTTTACGACATCAGCTCGAAACCGCCAAGCACGATCGAGTGGGAGTGAAGCCGGTAAACCGTCTGAATGCTCTAGGTTGCGAGCCTCTCAGCGGTGGACCATTTTCTGGGCCATGTACAGCAGCAGCCGCCGGTCGCCTTCGTCGATGCGACCCAGAAGCCGGCGGAAGCGGCCCAAAAAGCGTGCCTCTTTTCCCGTGCTCCCCCAGGCGATGTCGTCGGCTGACTTCCGTTTCGGAAGGTTTGGCAGCTCGGGAGGCTCTTCACCGTCGTAGAAAAGCTGGTAGAGCGGAATTTCCATTGCCCGCGCCAGTTTTTCCAATGTCTCGATCGCTGGAACGGTGTGACCGTTCTCAACGCGCGAGATGTAACAACGAAGAAGGCCAGTGCGCTTTTCGATGTCGCCCTGGGAAAGTTTTTTTGTTTCACGTAGCAAACGTATTCGGTCTCCGATTATCATGGCGGCATTGTCACATGGACTAGTGACCCCTGCAAGTTGAAACTGACGTGACGAACTTGTTTTTCTTGAAGTAACCGAAACCGTATGGCGAACGTCCCAAAGAGTGTGGCTGCTGACGCCCAAGCACTCCCCCTAGCGTTGAGCCGGCGCGAGAGGGGCGATGAAGAGCGTGAGCTGGTGCGCCTGTGCCAGAATGGCACACAGTCTGCCTTCGAAGAACTGGTCCGGCGGCATCAGCAACGCATCTTTGCCTTGGTGGGCAGTATATTGCGCCACCGGGAGGACGTCGAGGACGTTGTACAACAAGTCTTCTTGAAGGCGTATGTGTCGATCAAACGCTTCGACCAGCGCGCTGCATTTTCGACCTGGCTTTACAAAATTGCGGTGAACGAATGTTGGGACTACCTGAGAAAGAAAAAAGTCAGGCCGCTGGTTTACGAATCGGACTTGTCCGAGGAGCAGGTTTCAAGGCTAGACGGGATTGTCTCGGCGGACCGTGCGCCGGAAGGACCGAGTGACCAGGCCGAGGTGAAGGAACTGTTGGAGATGCTGCTGGAAAAGCTGCCGGAGCAGGATCGGCAGCTTCTAGTACTGAAAGAGATGGAAGGATTTTCGGTACAGGAGTTGGCGGAGATACTCAACCTCAATGTCAACACGGTGAAAGTGCGACTGTTCCGTGCGCGCGGGCGAATCATGGATGTTTACCGGCGGCGACGTAGCGCTGCAGAAAAATCGGGCGGTTGATTCGCGAGGTTGCGGAATCTCCTGAGGAGAAAGGAAGGTCTAGAACCCATGGATGAGAAACACCATGGCACGACATGTCCTCCGTACGAGGCATTGCTCGAAGATTTCTTGAATGGCGGGCTTGGCGCGAACGATGCCAAGACGCTCGGGGAGCACTTGAATGGCTGTGTTGGATGCCGCCGTGCGTTGCAGGATGCGAGTGCCTCCACGCGTTTGCTGCGTGCTGCTGGCCCGACTCCGGACCCGGGGCCGGGATACGCTCGAGTCGTAATGGCGCGAATTGCTGCGGAAGAAGCGGCGGCCGAAGGAAATGGATTTTGGCAGCCGTTTGTATCGCTGGCTTGGAGGTTTGCCGCCAGGGCGGCGTTCGGCCTTGTGATGCTCGTGGGCTATGATGCTATGGGGCACGCGGGGTTGATGTCTGACGCCACAACCGTTCGGCAGGGTGAAGTGCGTGATTTGTTCAGCACGGATCCGGCTTTCCCTCCGAAAAGTTCCGATGATGTACTGATGCTGGTTGCGGAAACGAACCATGGAAACAACTAAGACACGGCGGGAGGCGGCAGTTCTTGTCCTGGTGGTGTTCCTGCTGGGCGTGCTGCTCGGCGGGGTGGGGAATCATGTTTGGGGGGAGCGCGTTTGGGGACACACAATCGTGAGGTCCAATGGGCGTGTTCCTCGCAATCAAGTTATCAGCGATATGACGCGAGAGTTGGCGCTCACTCCCGACCAGCAGAATCAGCTCGGCTCGCTTATCGACGATACGAGGGCGAAGTGGGACGCTCTATACGCGCCTCTCCAGGCGGAGCACGAAAAAATCCGCCAGGATAGCCGAGCCCGGATTCGTGCCATGCTGACTCCCGAGCAGCAGCAAAAGTTTGACGCATTTATGCAGCGTCTGGACGAACAGCGCAAGAAGAGCGAAGGACGCTAGCGGCTGCCAAGCCGGGACCCTTCTCCCGATAGACGGCGATACTTCATGGACCAGCGCACCGCGGTACCCGAATCAACACCCTTGCAGACCGAGCCTGGCACAACCGCAACGATTCGCCTGGAAAACGTGCACAAAACTTACGACCTGGGCGAGGTGCAGGTTCACGCACTTCGCGGTGTATCGCTGGAAATTCAATCCGGTGAATTCGTGGCCGTGATGGGAGCCTCGGGATCGGGGAAATCGACGCTAATGAACATTCTGGGCTGCCTGGACCGGCCCACGAAGGGGCACTATTTTCTCGATGGCCAGGATGTGTCGGGCCTCACGAAGCGCGAATTGGCGCGGATTCGCAACCACAAGATCGGATTTGTGTTTCAGCAGTTCAATTTGTTATCGCGTACCACGGCCCTGGAAAACGTAGAATTGCCGACAATTTATGCCGGGATTCCGGACGAGGAGCAAGCCAAGCGGGCCAAGGAAGCCCTCTCGCGCGTAGGGCTTTCCGACCGCGCGCTGCACTTTCCTTCCCAGCTTTCCGGCGGCCAACAGCAACGCGTGGCCATTGCGCGCGCGCTGGTAAACAGCCCATCCATTCTCCTGGCCGATGAGCCGACCGGGAACCTGGACAGCCGCACCAGCGTCGAGATCATGGATATTCTTCAGAGGCTCAACGATCAGCATGGGTTGACCGTCGTGATGGTGACGCACGAAGCCGATATCGCTCAGTACGCCAAAAGGGCGTTTGAGTTTCGCGACGGCAAGATGCGCAAGGACGTCGTCATCCAAAACCGGCTGATCGCGGAAAAGGTGCTGCCCACTCTCCCGACGGTTGAGGAAGACGACATCGAACAAGTCGTGAACGGAAACGGGAGCGCTCCCAAGAAATAGCCCGGCCCGCCTGAATTTTCCTGTGTCGATCAGGTTTCGCGTATTCAGAATTTCTCTCAGCCGAATGAGACGGAAGTAAGGTTCGCACGGAACCTAGTTGCGGGAGCCTCAACCGGGCTTGTATTCAGGGACATCTTCGCCGGACTTGAAAAGAGGCACGGCAGGTTTTCCGGATGCGCGGGCTGCTTCGGCCGCCATCCTTTCCATGTCTGCTTTTGTAAATCCAACGCTGGTTGCCTGAATTTTTCCGCCGGGCGCTATTAAGAACAGCGTGGGGACGTTCGTTAGGCCGTACTTGTTCGAGGCGGGGAAACCGGACTCATCCACGAGCACCGGGAACTGGACGCCGAATGTGCTCATGAATTCGCGCGAATCGCGGGGATCATTTTGCGACACGCCCCAAACCGCGAAATTCTGGCCGGCGTAGGCCTCGTGCATTCGCTCGAGAAATGGAAAAGTGAACTGGCAGGTAGGGCAGCTCACCTTAAAGAAGGCGGCAAGGACTGGTCCTTTCTTGAGCGCGTCGGAGAGTGACAGCTTCTTCCCCGATGTTGTATTCAGCGAAATCTCCGGCGCCGATTTCCCCGGCGTGAGCGCAGACATCCGATTTCCTCCAAAAAAACTCTTGGTGCACCACTTCCAACTCATGCTTGCAGATTACCTCAAATAGATTTGATGTGCGATTCCAGGTGAGGTTGCAGCGTCGGATGCCTCAATAGCATTTGAATGCACGGGTGAAACCATGCGAAGTGAAGCGGCCAGAGGAGCTCCTGGGCTCCAGCGCACAATGGACGTTCATGCGCGGCGGGATTTTTTGACGGCTTCCCCAGCGGCAATCAGTAACGCCTCCCAAACGTGAGCGAACGGTGGGGCGTAGCTGAGGTCCAAGTATTGCAGATCGGCCACTCGCATGCGCGCATGGAGCGCCACGGCGGCGGCGTCTACTCGTTTGGCCGCGCCGTTTTCGCCCGCTACCTGGAAGCCAAGAAATAGACCGCTCGATCGATCCCACAGAAGCGTGGCGACCAGCGGGTGTCCGCCCAGATACTTTGCATGCGAAGTCGAATGGATCGAGACGGAAACGGGATCGAAACCGGCGGCACGCGCTTCTGCCGCGCTCAAGCCGGTACGGGCTGCTTCCACCTCGAAAACCTTCGTGGCCAGCGTCCCCACGATCCCTTCGAAACGCGCGTGCCCCCCGGCGGCGTTTTCCCCAGCTACGCGCCCCATCTTGTTTGCAGTCGTGCCCAGGGGGAAGTAGACGCCCTTGCCGCTGACAAGATGGCGCACTTCGGCGCAATCGCCTGCGGCGTAAATGCTATTCACGTTTGTCTGCATGCGGTCGTCCACGGCGATGGCGTCGCTCGATCCCACGGATATTCCCGCCTCCTGGGCCAGCGACGTCCGCGGAACGATTCCCATGGCCAGCACGACAGCGCCGGCGGCTTCACTTCCTGACTTGTGGTGAACGTGAAGGATGCCGTCTGCGCCGGAAGAAGTGATTTGCGTCACCGGGCAGTTGGTTTTGAGCCGTACGTCGTGCGCTTGGAGAACGGTCTCCACTCTCGCTTGTATCTCCGGCTCGAATCCTTCCAGCACATGCTCCGCTTGAGTAAGAATGGTCACTTGCATTCCGCGGTGCGATAGCGCATCGGCAACTTCCAACCCGATGTAGCCTGAGCCCGCGATGACCGCGTGTTTTGGTTTTTTCTCATCCAGGAATGCGCGAAACCGGATGGCGCCGGCCAGGTCGCTGCAGGTGAAAACCCACGGAAGGTCAGCGCCGGGCAGATTCAATGCCGGGGCAGCACCGGTGGCGATTACGAGTTTGTCGTAAGGGATCGCAATGGGCTGCGATGCTCCGCGCAGGGCATGCACCAATTTCCTGCCAGGCTCGATCGAGATTGCTTCGTGACCCAGACGGACGTCAATGCCCCGCTTTTCGCGGAAGTACTCGGCCGTGTAAACAACCAGCTCGTTCCAGTCCTTCACATCTCCCGAGAGATAGAATGGCAGGCCGCAAGCACCGTACGAAACGTGCTGGCCTTTCTCCAGAACGATAATTTCAAGTTCGGAGTTCCCGCGGCGCGCGCGGCTGGCCGCGCTCATTCCCGCAGCGACTCCTCCGATGACGACAAGTTTTTCCCGTGGCATGACGGTTTGGCGTTGCTCGAATGGAAGCAAGCCGTGTCATCTTATGCGAATTGCCACGCCGGCGAAAGAGATTGCGGGGGGGAAATAGGAGAATCAAACGGAGCGACCGGTCTCAAATTCGCAAAAACCCAGAAATCCTTATAAGATTGTCTGTGGATGAAGAAAATAGCTATCCTCGGCTCGACAGGATCAATCGGGCGCCAATGCCTGAAAGTTGTGGAGTCACTGCCGGGCCGGTTCGAAATCGTGTCGCTCGCTGCCGGATCCAACGTCGATCTGGTCTCCGAGCAAATTGAGCGTCACCGGCCAAAGCTGGTGTCCGTAGCAACGGAGAGTGCTGCTCGCGAGCTGTGCGCCCGCCTCGAAAGCCATCGAACAAATTATCCCATCGAGATTCTATTCGGCGCCGAAGGTATTGAGCGGGTGGCGACGCATCCGGACGCTGAGATGGTATTGTCTGCGGCCGTTGGCGTTGTAGGTCTTCCGGCAACGTTTAAGGCCATCGAGCAGGGCAAGAGCGTCGCGCTCGCCAACAAAGAAGTGCTCGTGGCGGCGGGAGAGTTGGTAATGGCCGCCGTCGGGCGCAAAGGTGTGTCATTGTTGCCTGTGGATAGCGAGCACAACGCAATCCATCAATGCCTGCGTGCAGGGGAGCACCGCGAGGTGAAGCGCCTCGTCTTGACTGCATCGGGCGGCCCGTTCCGGAAAACTCCCGTCTCCGAATTGGATCGCGTTACTCCCCAACAGGCGCTCGCCCACCCCAACTGGAAGATGGGCAATCGAATTACAATTGATTCCGCTACGCTCATGAACAAAGGTTTCGAAATCATCGAGGCGAAGTGGCTCTTCGGGCTGAATCTCGACAAAATCGAAGTTGTCATCCATCCGCAGTCCACAATTCACTCGATGGTGGAATTCGTGGATGGTTCAATCCTCGCACAACTTGGCCCAACGGACATGCGCATGCCCATCCAATATGCGCTAACCTATCCGGAGCGCGTGGCGTCCAATGGTTGCGCTCTTGATTGGGCGGTATTGAAACAGCTAGACTTTGAAGAGGTGCCGCCCGGGAAGTTTCGCTGCCTGGAGCTGGCCAAGGGAGCGCTGCGGCAGGGAGGCACGCTGCCGTGCGCACTGAACGCCGCGGATGAGATCGCGGTGGCTGCTTTTCTCGAAGGGCGGCTGTCCTTTCCTGGAATTCCAGCCGTGATCGAGCGAGTGCTCGAAGAGATGCCCCGAACCAAGTTGCATAGGATCGACGACGTCCTCGCCGCCGATGCTGAGGCCCGGCGATTGGCGCGGCTCGAAGTTGAGCGCAGAACACTTTAGGGACAGAGGAATCATGGAGATTTTGAGATCTGTGACTGCCGGAGCCGTCGTTCTCGGCATTCTCGTTTTGTTGCATGAATGGGGGCATTTTGTCGCCGCGAAATTGTGCGGTGTCCGCGTGGACGTATTCTCAATTGGCTTCGGTCCCCGCATTTGGGGCGTAAAGCGCGGGGACACGGATTACCGTTTGAGTGCGCTGCCGTTGGGCGGCTATGTTCGCATGGCGGGCGATAATCCGGTTGAAGAGCGCACCGGCGCCGCCTATGAATTCTTGTCACGGCCACGCTGGCAGCGGTTCATCATTGCCGTTGCTGGTCCTGTCACCAACATCTTGCTTACATTCGCAATTTTCTGGGGTATTTACGCAATCGCTGGAAGAGCGGTCGACAAATCCTTGCTTCAGGCTGCGGACGTCGTCGCTGTCCCCGACACGGCTCCCAGGGCATCGGGAATCCAGCCTGGCGATCGCATCGTAGAAGTGAATGGCGTGAACACGCCCACTTGGGACGATGTGTTATCGCAAGTAGACAGGGTCCCTCAAGGAACTTCCTTTGCGGTGTCGTTTCTGCGCGCTGGCGTGCGCCAAACACTGAAAATAACGAATTCCCAGAGCCAGCCGCCAACGGACTTGGGACTTGGGTATCCCGCGATACCTCCCGTCACGGATGATGTCGAGCCCGCCAGGCCGGCAGATAAGGCGGGCATGAAGGTCGGCGACAGGATTCTCTCCATCAACGGCAAACCGGTAATCACCTGGCCCCAACTGGTCGACGGAGTGCGCAATTCGGGAGGCAAGCCGCTTCACTTTGTCGTGAACCGCGCTGGGAAAGACGTTGCCCTCGACATCACTCCCGTACATCAAATTACTCCCGATGGCGAAATGACCTGGCAGATCGGCGTTGCAGGGAAGATTGAGGAAACGTACCTGCACCAGGGCATTTTGCTGTCCGCTAAGGACGGCTTTTCCGAGACGCTGGTTTACACGCGGCTAATCGGAGACGTGCTCGCGGGGCTGTTCCGCGGACGCGTTTCCGTGCGCGACCTGGCCGGCCCGGTCGGCATCGTGCAGATGTCCGGGCAAGCCGCGAAGCGAGGCCCGATCGTCCTGCTTCGCTGGATTGCCTACATCAGCCTTGACCTCGGTCTGCTGAATCTTCTCCCTATCCCCATTTTGGATGGTGGTCACGTGTTGCTGCTTGCCGTGGAAGGAACGCTCCGCCGCGATCTGAGCATCGCCGTGAAGGAACGCTTCGTACAGGTGGGGTTGATATTTCTGCTGGGGCTTTTTGCTTTCGTCATGTACAGCGACATTCTGAGGCTGGTCCAGACTCGATAGCTGCGGCCATAGTCTCAGCGTTTGCGCAAACCCTGTTTCACACCCGCTCGAATGACTTTTGCTATAATCTGCCCGGGCAGGGACAATGGCAGCGACTCCCGCGCACCGCGTTTCGACTGGCGAACGCATCAACATCCACGAGCCGCCCGGGCGGCTCCAGAAGGAGCTCGGCGCTCGCGGCATCCGGCTGACCAAGCAGCGCCGCGTCTTGCTCCAGGTCATGGAAACGGCGCGCCGCCATCTCGACGCCGGCGAAATCTTCGAGCGCGCGCAGAAGATCGATTCGAATATCACGCGCGTGACGGTCTATCGCACGATTGATCTTCTGAAGCGCCACGGTTTGATCGACGAGCTCGACTTGCTGCATCTGCGCGGCGATCGTCATTTCTACGAAAGCCACGGTCCGCGCGACCACATCCACGTCGCATGTCTCCGCTGCGGAAAAGTCCGCGAAGTGGAAAGCGACCTCTACGAGCAGCTCAAGCAGCAGATCACCCGCGACACCGGCATCGAAATCAGTGTCGCGCGCACCGAAGTCGGCGGCCTCTGCTCCGATTGCCGCGCCAAATCCTAGCTTCGCCGCCGCATCCCTCTCGAATTCATCTCTGCTCGACTATCGGCGTTGACCCGAGCTTCGCGCCTTCTGGAAGTATGCCTTCGCTCGCCCGATGTCGGCGAGCACCTGTTCCCGCAACGCCTCCAAGGAAGGGAACTTCCGTTCGTCGCGTAAGCGCGTCCGGAATCTTACTTCCATGCGCCCGGAATTCAGTGGTTCGTTGAAATCGAACAAATGCGATTCAATGCTCAGTGTCGCGCCGTCAAATGTTGGCCGCACGCCGATATTAGTGACAGAAGGAAAGGCCCGCTCCACCAGGATCGTCTCCGTGGCATAGACGCCTTTTTTAGGCAGCAATTCCTGCTCGGTCGATAGATTCAGCGTAGGGACCACCAGCTTGCGCCCCTGCCCGCTGCCGGGTCGAATTTCCCCTTCCAACGAGAACGCCCTGCCAAGGAACTTCTCCGCATCTTCCATCCGCCCTTCCCGCACGGCCTGGCGCACCGCGGTACTCGACACCACCACGCCATCCAGTGTCAGGGGCTGCACCACCCAAGCTTCAAACCCGCACTTCCTGCCCAAGTCGCTCAGCAATCGCACATCACCCGCCTGCCTGTGCCCGAACCGGAAATTGCCGCCCACGAATACGGCCTGCGCGCGCAGCGTCTCCACCAGGAATCGTCGCGCGAAATCCTCGCCGCTCAGCTTGGAGAGCTCCTCGTTGAAGGGAAGCACCAGGACCGCGTCCAGACCCAGCGCCTCAAATGCTGCCAGACGCTGCGCCAGCGTGTAGAGCAGCGCCGGCGCTTCCGATGGCCGCAGCACGCGCGGCGGATGCGGAAAGAATGTGAGCACCGTCGCAAGCAACCCGCTTTCGCGGGCGCGCTCCTTCACACCACGCAGGATCGCCTGGTGGCCCAGGTGCAGCCCGTCGAAATTCCCGATAGCCACGGCCGCGGGCTTCCGCGATTCGCCGAACCGCGCGATCCACTCCTCCGCCGAATGCAGCGTGGCCAGCGCCATCAGAGCTGGACCTCAAATCGCAGGCCGTCGTAGGCGAGCCGGACATTCGCGGGGAGTTGCGCGTTGGTTTCTGCGTGCGGAAGATCGTGGCAGATATGCGTGAACCACGCTCGCCGCGGCTTCAGTTCCTCCACTAGCTTGAGCGACTGCTTTACGTTCGAGTGCATCGGGTGCGGCGTGTGCCGCAAAGCGTCCAGGATGAAATCGTCTAGGCCCTCCAACAGCGGCTTGGAACTTTCCGGCACCCGGCTGAAATCCGTCAAGTAAGCGGCTTTTCCGAACCGGTATCCCAGGACCGCCTGCGGCCCGTGCAGCGCGTGGATGGGAATGATTTTGATTCCGAACAGTTCGAAACTTCCATCAATCGCGTGAATCTCCACGCAGGGAAGGGAACTATCCGTGCGCCCGCGTTCGAAAATATATGCGAACTGCCGCTGCAGCACTGCGAGCGTTTCCGCCGACCCGTAAATTGGAATGGCCCCTTTCTGCTTCATGTTGAAGGGGCGAATATCGTCCAGCCCCAGGATGTGGTCGGCGTGCGCGTGCGTGTAGAGGATCGCGTCCAGGCGTTCCAGGTGCGCCCGCATGGCTTGCTGGCGAAAATCGGGCGTTGTATCGATCACAAGCGCGCGCCCCTCGTACTCCAGCAGGATCGACGGCCGCGTCCGCTTGTCCAGCGGATCGCTCGATTCGCACACCGCGCAATGGCACCCCAGCGTCGGGACTCCCATCGATGTTCCGGATCCCAGAACCGTCAGTTGAATGGAGGCCATAGACTCTGAATGAGGATTTTACCTGCCGGAAGGTCGGTTACGCGCGCGTTTTCACCGCGAGGTGTTCGCCTGACGCTGCATCTCCTCGAAATCAGCAAGCGGGTCCTGCAAACAGGCTGTCCCCTGGAATCGCCATTCTGGCCCGGCCATCACTTCTTATTGGCAGCCTTTTTGGCCATGGCTTCGCTGGCAGCCTTTGAAATCTGCATGAATGTAAGCTTTAAGCTACCAATCACCTCGATCAACAATTCCTCGTCGGCTTTGGCAAGGTTGCCTTGCGTTTTTTCCTTGAGGACGTCCAGCATGTCGATCATCTCACGCGCGCCCTCCAGGTCCACATACGCCTGCCCGGTGCGCGGATCGGCCATACCGCCCATCATCGCCGCGGCATTGCGCGTAATGAAGTCTACGAGCATCTGAAAATTGTGCGACACCTCGATGCCCGCCTCAGCATCGCCCGCTGTTTCCGCTGGCGGCGTGATTCCGCCCTTCGCTGGGGCGGCAGTGGTCGACAAGGTTGCAGGCGGCTTGCCGGATGGGCCTCCCTGGACGGTGCCCTTCTTCGCGGTGTCCTCCTCGTGCCACTCCTGCTGGGCCGCGTCTTTGCGCAGTTCGCCCTCTTCGGTGAACATCCGCCGGTCGATTACCTTGAATGTCTCGTCTTCTTTGCGCTCAGCCATGCGTGGCGTCCTCGACGCTGCTACATCATTTCAATTTTGAAGTGTAGCATCCGCCTCCATGTGTCACAAGAACCGATCCTCCCTGGGAGAGCCTGCTCACATCGAATACCCTGGCGAAGTTCAAGCGCATCTCTCCGAGGCGGTGGGAAGAAATGGCCGGTTACCAGACGTGGCACACTTTTTCGGGCGGCTTTACCATCGGCTGGCCCGCTTTACACGCGAACGCGGCACCGAACTCGGGCATGTTCACCACGACACCGTTGATGCGGTACTTTCCGGGGGAATGGGGATCCGTCATAGCACGCACGCGAAGATCTTCCGGGCGCTCGTTGGTGCAGGCCCACTGCGCTAAGCCGACAAAGAATCGCTGGTCAGGGGTAAGCCCGTCGCGGTCCTGGAGCTTCATATCTTTGGTGGCGTCCTTCCAGGCGATGTACGCCAGGATTGTTCCACCGAAATCGGCAACATCTTCGCCTTCAGTCAACTTTGAATTAATGTGGATGTCGTCCACGACGATGTACTCACCATACTGATCAACCACGCAGTCGGCATGCTTCACGAATTGATCGGCATCCTCCTTGGTCCACCAGTCCTTTAGGTTTCCCTTCGCGTCAAATTGCCGTCCTTCGTCGTCAAAGCCGTGTGTCAACTCGTGGCCAATGGTAGAGCCAGTATTGCCGTAATTCGGGGCGTCATCCATTTTGGCGTCGTAGAGCGGAGGCTGCAAGACGCCGGCAGGGAAATTAATGTCATTCATCTGCGCGTTAAAGTAGGCATTCACGGTGGGCGGCGTCATGCCCCACTCATCGCGGTCCACCGGCTTGCCGACCTTATTCAGCCTGCGATGTGTTTCGAATTCAGTGGCGCGCAGGTCGTTGCCATAAAAGTCGTCGCGAACAATTCTTACGGAACTATAATCCCGCCACTTATCTGGGTAGCCGACCTTGTTACGGATGGCATGAAGCTTTGCCAGCGCCTGCTGCTTGGTTTCGGGGCTCATCCAGTCGAGCTGCTGAATACGCAGTGCCATGGCGTCTTCAATGCGCCGGGCCATGTCGAGAGTGGAAGCCTTCAGCTCGGGCGGGAACGTCTTGCGGACGTATTCCTGTCCCAAAGCTTCTCCGAGGTCGCGGTCAACGTACTCCACGCAACGCTTCCAGCGAGGCTGCAGCTCTTTCGCGCCGCGCAAGTACTTGCTGTAGAAGTCGAAATTCTCGTTGACGAAAGCCGAGGATAGGTACGGCGCTCGCGAGGTGGCGACGTGAAAGCGGAGGTAGTTCTTCCAATCCTCCAACGAATCTGATTTCAATTGGGCATTCACGTCCTTGAAGAAATCCGGCCACCCGACATTCAGAATCTGGAATGGAGGAACGCCAGTGGCAGCGAAATAGGTGTTCCAGTCGAAGTCCGGTGCGAGGTTATACAGATCTGGAACGCTCATCTTGTGCTTCTGTTTATAGGGGTCACGTCGCTCGACGCGCGTAAGAGATGCTCTTGCAAGGCTGGTCTCCATGCGCATCACAGTGGCCGCGTTGTTCTGGGCGGCGTCGGGCGCGTCGCCCAGCAATTCGAAGATCTTCTGAACGTACTGTAAATAACGCTCGCGGGTCTCCTTCGATTTCGCGTCCTCCTTCGTGTAGTAGTCGCGGTCGGGAAGCCCAAGGCCGCCCTGAGAGATTCCGACTATCATTTCATCGGAATTATCGGGATCTTGCGATGCCCCCATGCCGAAAAGAACAGAGGCACGCTGGAGCTGCAGATTTGCGATCAGGGCTGCGAGATTTCTAACGCTCTGAAGGTTCTGAATGGCCAGTAGATCGGATTGCAACGGCTTGTCTCCCAGTTTTTCCACCGAAGCTTCATCAATGCAGGCGGCGTAATAATCGCCAATTTCCTGTTTGACGGCATCGCGATTCTTCTCAGCGGACGCTTCTTCCAGAATGCCGCGAAGGTAATTCAAGTTATCCTGGTAAAGTTTGCCGTAAACGCTCCACGAAGTCTGGTCGGCGGGAATCGGGTTCAGCTTTCTCCATCGGCCGCAGGCATATTCGTAAAAGTCCACACAGGGATCGACGGTGCGGTCCATGGCCGCCGGATCGAGACTCGGAGTGTAGGGAAGCACGGGTTCGACCTGCTGCTGCGACGCTCCTGCGGCTTTGTCCGGAGCGGTGGTTCCGGGCTTTGTCTGCTGGCCGCATGTGGATATTGCGAAGAGGCCAGCCATTACTAGAGCTTTTTTGAAGGCCAAGGATATCCTCCGGGAGACGGCTGAGGATAGCAGGAGTCGCTCTTCTGAGCTACCGTAGGTTGAGGCTTAGAAACCAACGTGTTGGCTCCGCTCTTTTCTGGACACACTTCGCCTGGAGTGTTATTCCTGCAGGGTCATCCCTTTACATCTCCGGAGGGGACTCATGAAAGCAATCGTATTCTCCGAGCACGGCGGACCGGAAGTCCTCCACTATACGGACGTCCCGGAACCGCAAATCGGCCCACGCGAAGTGCTCGTCCGTGTCCGCGCCTGCGCGCTGAACCACCTCGACTTATGGGTCCGGAAGGGAATTCCAGGCGTTGAGATTCCCATGCCGCACATTCCAGGCAGCGACATCTCCGGCGAAGTGGCAAAAGTAGGCGACAGCGTGACGCAAGTCCGCGTGGGCGAACGCGTGCTTTTGTCGCCCGGAATTTCCTGCGGAGTTTGCGAGCAGTGTCTCGCAGGGAGGGATAATCTCTGTCGGCAGTACACCCTTTTCGGCTATATGGTGGACGGCGGTTGCGCCCAATTCGTCAAATCGCCCGGCGTGAATGCCCTTCCGATTCCAGAGGACATGACGTTCGAGGAAGCGGCCGCCTTCCCGCTGGTTTTTCTCACGGCCTGGCACATGCTGGTCACGCGCGCCAACCTGAAACCGGGAGAAGAAGTCCTGATCCTGGGCGCGGGAAGCGGCGTTGGCAGCGCCGCAATTCAGATTTCCAAGGTGATGGGCGCACGCGTGATTGCCACAGCGGGAAGCGAAGTCAAACTCGCCAAAGCCAAGGAGCTGGGTGCCGACGTGGGACTTCTTCACACGAATCGAGAGTGGGCGCGGGACGTAAAAAGGCTCACGAAGCGGCGCGGCGTGGACGTCGTCTTCGAGCACGTTGGCCAGGATACCTGGGAAGAGAGCATCAAGAGCCTGGCCGTCGGAGGGCGCTTGGTCACCTGTGGTGCTACAACCGGCTACGAAGGGAAAATCGACATACGGGTTCTCTTTAGCCGCCACCTATCAATTCTCGGGTCGTACATGGGCAGCAAATCGGAGCTGTATTCTGTTCTCGAACTCGCGAGCCGCGGGTTGTTGAAACCGGTGATTGACAAGGTGATACCGCTCTCCCACGCCGCCGAAGCCCACGAGCGGTTGGAGCGGCGGGAACAATTCGGCAAGATCGTCCTAGAGGTGGAATAAACGTAGGCGGTGTCTATTTGGGAAGGGCGATATGCTTTTTGACGACACACCGGCCCGTGCTGCAATGCCGGGTCCGGAACAGCCAGAGAGAAAGCCGGGGCGCGCCTTCCGGATTTACTGGATCATATCGTCCGGATTGATTTTCCTGGCCGCGATCTATTCGGGGCTCGTGTTTTATTCGCGCCGGGAGGAAAACCGTGCAATCGAAGAAAAAGCTGCGGCAGACCGGCGAGCCGCTGACGCCCGAGTTCTCGAGATGATGGGCGGGAACCGTTTCGACATCCTCAATTTTTACGCGAGTCCCGGGCATATCCGGCGCGGCGAAACCGTGCAGCTTTGTTACGGCGTTTCCAACGCAACATCTCTGACGCTCGATCCCAAGGACGCCAATGTCTACCCTGCTTACAGCAATTGCGTCCGGATCTCACCGCGCAAGACCACAACCTATACCCTCACCGCCGCAGACGCCCAAGGCCACACCCAGACAGCCTCCGTCACCGTGGAGGTTCGCTGAGCGCAATCCGCTGGCCTAGCGCTCGAATCAACCTCCATGAAGGATTTGCAAAGCGGGCGGCAAAAGGTGAAAATATGAAGCCAGGAGCGACACGGCAATATGGGCGTTGAAATCGCACGAGGCGTGACGCTGGAAAGGCCGGGACAGGAGGATAACTTCCTGAAGGAAGAGGGAATCCTGTTTGCCCAGCTCGACAAGGTCGTGAACTGGGCGCGGCGGAGTTCGATCTGGCCGATGTCGTTCGGCCTGGCGTGCTGCGCGATCGAGATGATGTCGATGGCGGCCTCCCGCTACGACATCGCGCGATTTGGCGCGGAAGTGTTCCGGGGCTCGCCGCGGCAGTCCGACCTGATGATCATTGCAGGGCGCGTGTCGCAGAAGATGGCGCCCGTGATCAAGCAACTCTACGCGCAAATGCCCGAGCCGAAGTGGGCGATCTCGATGGGGGCTTGCGCCACTTCCGGAGGTGTTTTCAACAACTACGCCATCGTTCAAGGCGTGAATCAAGTGATTCCCATCGACGTCTATGTGCCCGGCTGCCCGCCTCGGCCGGAGGCGCTGCTCTACGCGGTGATGCAAATCCAGAAGAAGATTGATGCGACGCGCGGGAGTTTCCTCGGTTCTCTAAACTTCTCGAAGAGCTGATTTTAGAGCAGCGATCGGCGCGCCTCTTACCGCCACGCGCTGAATCCAATCAGAAATTGAAATTTTGAACGTCGGCTTACGGCGCAGGGAAAACTGCGACAATGGCGGTGCCGCCGTCGAATTCTGCCACGCTGCCTACGTCGGCGTGCTCGCGGCGAAGGTAGCCCATGCCGGTGGCGGCTTTCGCGGCGGGGGAGAAGGCGGCGCTGGTCACCAGGCCGACTTCCGCGCCATCTACGCGGAGTCGCGTGCCAAACTCGGGCGGCGTTGTCGTGGAAAACTTCATGCCGACGCGGAGGCGATTGACGTGGCCGCGGGAACGCACACGCTCTACAATTTCCTGGCCGGTGTAGCAGCCCTTGGAAAAGCTGATGTGCGTATGTTCGAGCGCCGCTTCGTGGGGGATGACCGTGTCGTTGAAGTCAGCAGGGAACCACGGGATGCCCGCTTCCAGGCGCAGCGAATTGAGCGCGGCCATGCCGATTTGCTCACCGCCATGGACGCGTACTGCGCTCAAGATGACTTTCCAAAGCGCGTGCAGGCGGTCGCGTCGCGCTACGATTTCAGCTCCGGGGAAGCCGAAATGAGAGCGGCGAATCAAATGGCAGGGAGTGTGGACGACGTTCGTGTCAACGAGTGACATTTCGCCGAGGTTGTCGAGCACCACGCCGCAGGCTTGCTGAACGATGGAAGGAGCGCGTGGGCCCTCCAAGGCAATACTGCCCATGGTGTCCGTCATATCTTCAAGCTGCACATCGTCCATGATGATGTATTTATCGAGCGTGGTGTGAGTGCGGTCGCGGACCGATGCATGCGAGAGGAGCAGCAGTTTGTCCTGCAGGGAGTAGACCTCTAGCTCCGCGAGGATGTGCCCCTGTGGGTTCAAGAGCAGCGCGAGGATTCCGCGGCCGTGCGCGAGCGATTGAATATTGTTGGTGACGATGGCGTTGAGAAATCGCACGCGGTCGGGGCCTGAAAGTGCGGTGAAGGCGTGCCAGTTCGTATCGAAGAGCGCGACGGTATCCCGGGCGGCTTGGTATTCGGTTTCAAATCCGGCAAAGAATTCGGGGAGAACGCAGTGGTTGAATTCCGCAAGGTGCGCCCCGGCAGCAAGATGCTCGGCTTGGAGAGGTGAATTCATTCTATGCAAAGCGCGCGCGACTTCGGCGCCACGATTTCCATCTTATCAGAGGCGCATGGGCGTCGTTCGAGTATGAGAGAGTGGTGTTCCTCCGAGACATGCCAGGGACGAACGGCTGTTGTAAAGCGAAAAGAGAGGTATTCGCGTAAGAGACGGGCCGCTGCGGGCTGATATAATGAACTTTTATGATTCACAAACTGATCCACGAAGTCGTGCCGGTGGGGCTGCTGCAATGCAACTGCTCGATCCTCGGCGACCCGGTGACGCGGGAAGCGATCGTCGTTGACCCGGGCGATGAAACCGAACGGATTCTGGAAATCCTGCAACGCCATAATTGGAAAGTGCGCGCCATCCTCAGCACGCACACGCACATCGATCATGTGGGCGGGCTCGCCGCGCTACATCGCCTGACGCAGGCGCCGGTACTGATTCACGAAGCAGATCTAGAGCTTTACCGCCATCTGGAAATGCAGGCGCGATGGCTGGGAGTTCCCACTCCCGAGTTGATGCGCGTGGAGG
This sequence comes from uncultured Acidobacteriota bacterium, assembly GCA_963788255.1. GTDB lineage: Bacteria > Acidobacteriota > Terriglobia > Acidiferrales > UBA7541 > Palsa-295. The sequence continues at coordinate 35,124 of CAWBGC010000015.1, read as the reverse complement.
ATTTTGTGAAAGAAGGAGACGCGGTGCGGTGGGGTGCATTCGTAGCGCGTGTGCTGCACACACCGGGCCACACGCCGGGAAGCATCAGCCTCGTGGTTGAGGAGGAATCGTCCCCCGGGGAAGCGTTAGAAAGTGAGCAAGCCGGCCGGGGACCGACCTCCTCCCGAAGCGCGACAGTGGGGCCACGGCTCCTGGCCGGAGATACACTGTTTCAGGGTAGCATTGGCCGCACAGATCTGTGGGGCGGATCATTGCCGCAAATCCTGAAATCCATTCAAGAGAAATTGCTGGTGCTTGCGGACGACATAGTTGTTTATCCGGGCCACGGCGAAACCACGACGATTGGCGCGGAACGCGCTTTCAATCCCTTCCTGCGATAACCACCGGGTTCAAAGTCAGTGCGAGCGGAGTGCGAAAAGGTGACAGTGTGGACGCAAAGCGATCTTCATGCCGTCCGACATCTCTACAAACAGGCCGGGTTCCGCCTCGTCCGCAGGGAATCGCACCGGACCTTCGGCCAGAGGCTGACGGGGGAGACTTGGGAATTAGGGCTGTGATGCTGCGCTGCTTCTGGTTCGGGCGGCAGGGGCTCTCGAGCCAGGATGCGCCTCCAGGCAGGCCGCGCTCAGGAGAAATCACACAAGGCGGACGGCGTCGGCAAACTGATCGCACAGCGAACGATAATTCTCGTACCAGGTTTCTATAAAAGAGGCTACGAGAGAGGAGACACTCCTCCCCGCAATCAGGACTTTGGAAGGCGTGACGTCACCCCAGGTCTGAATGCGGGTTTCTCCCGAAGAAAGGTCTTCAAAGGTGACCCACTGGCGTAGGGAGATTCCGCAACCCCAATCCACCCACCCTATACTCCTGCCTGGATCGATCGCAGTAATCGTGTGCTCGACGACGGTGTGGACCGGCTTTTGAATCTCGATTTGTAGGCGGCTTCCGGGTTCCCATGGTTTTCCGTCGCGCCATTGGAGTTCTCCGTAGATGTTGGCAAAGGTATTCCAGAGCCTCCAATTCGTATAGATTTCCCACGCCAGGGAGCGCCCGGCCTTTGTCGTAACGCTATACTGAAATCGGTGCATGACGTTTCACAATGCTCCTCAGAAAGGTTGACAGCTCAAGGGGCCGAAGGGGTATAGTGAGACTGTATTTGTTGTACACCGTTAGTTAGACGGCGTACAGATAATAACGGTTTCAAACTTCTTGTCTCTGGGGACTCCCATGCCACGCCATGCGGACGAAGCACTGGAAGGGCACATCCTGGACGCTGCGTACCAACTGTGGACGAAAGGTGGAGAAAAGGCGCTGACGATGCGGGCCGTGGCCAAAGCAGCCGGAAGCACGACTCCAACCGTTTACGAGAGGTTTCGCAATAAGCGCGAAATCCTGGAGGCCTTGCGGCGCCGGGCGCAACAGATCCTCTATGCAGCCATACAAGCGGCAAGGGCCTTGGAGGAGTTTCCCGCCGTGTACTTGGATTTTGTGCAGAAGCATCCGCAGGAATACAATTTGATCCACGCGGACTGGGCTGTCCGATTTACGCGAAACGAGCCGAGGCCGTCGTTTGAGCTGTTGAAGGAGCGGCTGGCGGAGCGGCTGGGAGGGAAGCCCGGCGAGTACTCGCGGGTGGCGCTATCGCTGGCGGCGTTGGGGCACGGGATCGCGATCCTGCTGTTTGCCGAGGGTGTCCACGAGAGTACGCGGAAGAATCTGCGAGAAGCGTTCTTCTCGGGTTTCGAAGCCCTTGTGGAGCATGCGGCGCATATGCGGGGCGAGCGGGCGAAGGCCCTGCCTGCGGCCGGCCGGCGAGATGGAAACAGTTTTGTGAAGTAACAGGGAAGACTGTGAGCTCCCGGGAAACGGGACTAGACTGCCGCGCTCTTGCAAGTGCAGGTTTCCGGACGGCAGGAGGCGATCAACGGCTGTGACTGATCCGCGCGGACCAGACCGAATCGATTCACTGAGTGCGACGGAGCCGGTGCCGCCGACGAACGAATCCACGGCGGAAAAGGTATTCTACGGGCCGAATGGCCTGCGAGCGGGCTGGCGTCTTTCGATATTTGCACTGATCCTGACCGTTCCGGTGGTCCTGCTGCAATTGCTTGCACATCTGGCCGCTCAAGGCCACCCACCGGCACAAGCGCAGCAACCCTCCGAGATAAGTCCCATGGTGGTGGCATGGGGGGAGTTCGTCTCGTTCGTCTTAATCTGCATTGCCGCGGCCATAATGGGGCGAATTGAAAACCGACAGCTCGCGCATTACGGGCTCGCCTGGCGTTCGCCATTTCCCAAACATTTCTGGGTGGGGCTTGGTTGGGGATTCCTGGCGATCAGCAGCGTGCTACTGCTGATGTCTGCCCTGCATGGATTCCGGATCTTGGGATTCGAGACGCACGGAGCGGCAGCGCTGGTGGCTGCCGGCGAATGGGGCGTCGTATTCCTTCTGGTGGGATTCTTCGAGGAGTTTGCATTCCGAGGATACGCGCTGTTTACGCTGACGACAGGAATCGGCTTCTGGCCTTCGGCAATCATCCTTTCGGGGTTGTTCGCATACGTGCACACGGGAAACGAGGGCGAAACCGCCCTGGGTATCGCGCAGGTATTTCTGTTTGGTGTGCTTGCATGCTTGGCGCTGCAGCGCACGGGAAACCTATGGTGGCCGATCGGTTTTCACGCGGCCTGGGACTGGGGCCAGACATATTTCTATGGGGTCCCAGACAGCGGCCTGCCTTCGACGCACGCCCTGCTGCACACGGAGTTCCACGGACCGAATTGGCTGACCGGAGGGACGACAGGTCCGGAAGCGAGCGTGCTGACCCTAGCAGTTTTGCTGATTGCATGCGTACTTGTGGCGTGGCGATACCGCGAAGCACATTATCCGGATCCGGAAGCGCTTGGGCCACGGCCTCGAGCATGAAGGCTGCGGGAACAGATTCTCACGTGTGAACCAGGACCCCCTGCCGAATCTCCGTACTGTCCATTCAGGATTTCTTCAGTCCTTCCATCACACTTTGGATGAGTTCCTTGGCCTTGGTGATTTCCTGGGTGACGATGCGAATATCCATCACGGGCAGGTCCGGGCTCCAGTTGCTGTGGCAATAGACGCCATGCTGGCCGACCAGGACGAGGGCGTTCGTCAGCAGATCCAACGTGACTGCCAAGCGCCCACGGTGCGGGCCCATCATCGTTTCATAATGTTCCAGCTCCTCGCGATGCTCATCAAAAGCAGCCATGGTGCCATGACCTCCTTGTGACCCCGGGAACATCAGCAAAGAAACACCAGCCTGGCAGACTCATCAGATGACGAACCGGTAGCCGACGCCACGGACGGTTAACAAATGGCGAGGCTTGGAAGGGTTTTCTTCCAGATACCGACGCAGACGGACGATGAAGTTATCAATCGCGCGGGTATCGGTGTCCTCGCGCAGCCCCCAAACATCTTCCAGAATGGACTTGCGGGTCACCGTGCGGCCGTTGTTGTGAATCAAATGGCGCAGAAGCTTCGCTTCCATGAGAGTGAGTTGGATCACCGTCCCATCCGAGCGAAGCTCGAGATTGTCGAAGTCGATTGTCTTTCCGTTGAAATAATGGATTTCCTTCTCCGCGGTGGGGTCGGAATCGGGCTGGTCATCCTCGGTAGCGCGGATTCGTCCCTTCTGGGGAAGGGCAGTGCCGCGCAGCCATTCGCTGCGTCGGAGGAGGCCCTGAAGGCGCGCCAGGAAGATGGGCAGCTCGAATGGCTTGGGAAGATAGTCGTCGGCGCCGGAGGCAAATCCTTTGAGGACATCCTCGGGACGCCCGCGGGCCGTAAGCATCAGGACGGGGACGTAATTGCGAGATTTTCGTAGCGCCGAAACGACGGCAAAGCCGTCGATGCCAGGAAGCATCACATCCAGAACGACCGCGTCAAATTGCTTTCGAGCGGCAATCAGCTGGTCGACGGCGGATTCGCCATCGCCGACCACTTGGACGGAATGGCCTTCGGCTTCCAGATTAAAGCGCAGTCCACCGGCCAAGTGGGCTTCGTCCTCGACAACCAGAACGCGGCTCATGGGGCGGTCCTCGGCAATTCGAAGGTCACCGTCGTGCCACTCCCTTCGCCGCTGCTTTCCGCGAACACCTTGCCCCCGTGCGCTCGCGCAATGGCCCGAACGATATAAAGGCCGAGGCCGGTGCCTTTTACTTTCGAGAGCGAGCGGCCGGGAACGCGGTAGAAGCGCTTGAAGATGCGCTTGAGCTGTTCGGGAGGAATGCCGACGCCGTGGTCGCGCACGCGCAGGACGACTCGGTCTTCATCTGGAGCATCAATTTCAACGGAGACATCCACGTGATTCCCGGAGTACTTGATGGCGTTGTCGAGGACATTCGTAACGGCAGTGCGAAGCTCCTCGGGATCTCCTTCGATCCTGATATCCGCTCCGTTCCGTGATTCGTGAAAGTGCAGCGCATCCGGCTCAAGATGATGGCGCGTGCTGGCCAACTCCATGCACTCGCGGACCAGGGCGGGGAATTGAATGGGCAAACGTTGATGGACTTGGCGAATGACGCCGAGTTCGCCGGCCTTCAGGACTTGTTCCACCGTGCCGAGCAGGCGCTCGGTGTCGTCGAGCATGAGCCGGTAGAATTGTTGCCGCTGGGCAGGCTCGACTTCGCGGCGCTGAAGGGTTTCGAGATAGAGGCGAATCGAAGTGATCGGCGTCTTCAATTCGTGCGTCACGGCATTGATGAAACTATCGTGCTGCTCGTTGCGGCGGATTTCACGGACAAGAAAGCCGGTGTTGAGAATCAGTCCCAGGATGATGGCGGCGAAGAAGAGCACTCCGAAGAAAAAGAATACGCCCGAGCGCCAATTAAAAATGATCCAGCCGACGTTGAGGGCCACCGCAAAGGCCACCAGGCAAATGCCAAGGGCAACGAAGAAGGCGATTGTCTTTCGGCGGCTGGAGATGTGCATGGCGGCCTGGGGAGATTGTACCGCGAGGCGGCGCAGCAAATCCCGAGAGATGTTTCCGGTGGCGAAACAGGGAAGCCCTTATGGGTTTGGTTCAATGAAGGGGATGCGGAGAACTGCGCATCCGCACCGCACGGTGTGGCCCGCCGCGTGAGGCTACGCGGAAACGGGATCGGTCTGCGGTTCGGCGGTTGACACGCCGATTTCGGTTTTCTTCCTGAGGCTGCTGAGCTTCACTCGATAAACCTTTCGGGCGATGCCCAGCTTTTGAAGAGTCCAAATCGCATACCAATTGAGATCGACCTCGTACCACGCGATGCCGTGCCGTGCAGATACGGGATGGGCATGATGGTTGTTGTGCCAGCCCTCGCCGAAAGTTAGAAGCGCAACCCACCAACTGTTGGTCGAATCATCGCGTGTGGAAAAGCGGCGTGAACCCCAAGAGTGAGTCGCGGAGTTGACCAGCCAGGTGCAGTGCAACCCGTAGACAGTGCGGAGGCATACGCCCCAGAGCAAGAAGGGAAGGCCGCCAATCGCGAACAGAATTGGGCCGAGGACAATCATCGGCACGTAATGATACTTGGTGATCCAGATATGGAACGGGTCCTTGGCTAGGTCCGGGACATAGTGGGCGAGCGTCGTTGTATCGTGATGCATGGACTTGCCCACCAGAATCCAGCCCGCATGAGACCACCACTTGCCATCGCGCGGAGAGTGCGGGTCGCCGTCTTGGTCTGAATAGCGGTGATGAATTCGATGCGTCGCCACCCAAAAAATCGGGCCGCCTTCCAAGGCGAGCGTCGCGCAAACGGTAAGACAATACTCCACCCACTTGGGGACCTTGTATCCGCGATGCGTGAGCAGACGGTGGTAGCACATGCCAATCCCGAGGCTCCCAGCCATCCACCACAGAATGATTGCCAGGAAGAAGGCCTTCCACGTAAAGAAGAATAGGGCGGCGATAGCGCCAAGATGGAACAGGATCATGAAGATCGCGGTAACCCAATTGATTTGGTCGTTGGTCGCCGCCTGTTTCTGCAGGCTTTCGAGTTGGATGGCCATGGTCTTGAAAAAATCTCCCTGTGACTTGGTCCTTGATTACACACTTAGGGTACCAGGAGGGGCGGCAACGCATTGTAATAGTTCTGTAATAGTGGTGATTTTGGCTCCGGAACAGTTACCTGTTCGTGAGTCCAGTACAGGCTCATCGGAGCAATTAGCGGCGTCTGAGGCGCAAGAACGTCATTCCGAATCCGCGGGCATTTCCTGATTGAAAAATCTCAGCATTCGGGAATCGCGAGAACAGCGCATTCGCCGTGGGAATCGATTTCCGACATCGGGGCCTCGAAATTCGCAAGGCGCCTTTTCTGTCCACGGCGCGCGTGAGGATCATGGAGTTGATTTTGACCATGACCGGCAGGTCCCTCCAAAGGCAGCATGGTTCTAGGACCATCTGTTGCAGGTCAAGGAACACATTCGGGCAGTTTTCTTTACTCGACCGCGTTAACACAGGATAATTCCCGCGGTCGAAGATTCAGTTAAGGCGCACGGATGTGCCTTCATCGGTGCCGTGGCAAATTCGAAGAACCGCACGGTGTTAGGCCACGAATGGTTGGAGCTATAATCGAACAGCACGGGGCCGGGAATTGCGCCTTCCGCGTTCTGCCATAGGCATCGAGACCGGCCATTATTGAAGTGGGAAGCGAGAATAGCTTCATCAAGGAAGAGCCGCGGGGAATTCGGACTGCCCGTTAGGCGTGCGGGGTAAATGAACCATGAGACGTTCTGACTTAGTGAGAAATGCAACAAAGGGGAAGGCCGTGAGGACATCACAAATTGTGTTTGGAGAGAGGCAGCACTTGCTGCGCGTCCTCGATTCCGTTGAGAGAAGCGCCCTACCTGCTCCAAGACTGGATCAGGAGCGGCGCGTAATTGAACAATTGATACATGCGCGGACGCAGGAACTCAACCGCATCAATCCTGGTTGGGATGAAAAGGTGGGGACGGTACTGAGCGCGGAGGTAAAGCCGGAGGCGCTCGACCAGCTTTCGCGGCAGGCGCCCAAGGAGGATTACTACCTGTTGCGATTGATCAGCGAGCATCCCAAAGTGACCGCGAAGACTTTGAGCCGCCTCTCGCACCATCCGTATTCGGCGATACGCGAGAATATCGCGCGCCACCCGAATAGCGACGCATCAACACTTTCACGGCTCAGCCGGGACCGGACGCAGCCGCTCTGGTACCTCGTCGCGTTCAATCCGAATGCCCCCGGTCCACTGCGGAAGAAATTGCAAGAGCGCATGCGGCGTCTGGGTGAAAAGTCGGCTACGCAGTAGCCGATTTCTTGCGGTTTGCGATCGTGAGCACGTTTCCTCCGCGCGCCCGTGGGCGCGTGTAAGTTTCCTCTTTCCGTGTTCTCCCTCCAAAATTCCGCTTGCCATTACTCACTGGTTCAACTACTAAGACATTGCGGGCTTTGCTCAAATGGAAGGCATAATTGTCCGAGCCCGAAGATGGTGGAGGTGATCCCGTGGATAAAGGAAGCATTTCCCGACGGCAATTCATGATGAAGAGTGCAGGGGCTGCCGGCGCCTACGCGGTGGCTCGCACCGTGCGCTTGGCTGGGGAAACACCTGTCTGGTCGAGAAGCTCACAAAACACTGCCAGCCCGAACGACCGGATCCGGTTCGGCATTATTGGCGTCGGCATGCAAGGTTCGGGGTTGCTGTCCGCGGCGATCAAGCTGCCGGGCGTGGAATGCGCGATGGCTTGCGATCTCTACGACGCCCGCCACACTTTGGCAAAGGAAATCGTCGGGCCGAAGGTGGATTTGCCCACCACGCGGCGTTACCAGGAACTGCTCGAAAACAAGGACATCGATTGCATAATTGCCGCTGTCCCGGACCATTGGCACAGGCAAGTGGTGGTGGATGCCGTCAGTGCCGGCAAGGACATCTACTGCGAAAAGCCAATGTCGCATTCCCCGGCGGACGGCGTCGACATGGTCAAGGCCGTTCAAAAGTCTGGCCGGATCATGCAAGTCGGCTCGCAGCGTGTGAGCTCGGTGTTAGCTGCGAAGGCCAAGGAGCTCATTGCCCAGGGAACCATCGGCGACCTCTGCCTTGTGGAAGGCGTAAACGGCCGGAATTCGCCGTGTGGCGCCTGGGAGTATCCCATTCCCCCGGGAATCTCGACGGACAATCTCGATTGGAATACCTGGCAAGGCACCGTTCCCAAGCGCCCGTTCGATCCGGCGCTTTTCGCGCGTTGGCGCTGTTGGAAGGAATACGGCACGGGCGTTGCGGGCGATTTGCTGGTTCACTTGATGAGCGGATACCTCTGCATGATGGGCCTCAACGAAGCGCCCAAGCGGGCGATGGCTATGGGCGGCATCCTTCGCTGGAAAGATGGCCGCAATATGCCGGACGTCCATGCGGTCCTGTTCGATTTCGGTAGCGCCCCCGTGTACATGCGCTTGAACCTTGGCACGGAGACTCCGGAAACGTATCGCTTCATGGGATCAAAGGGAATTCTCGATGTGAACGGCGAGACGATCACGGTTACGCCGCAGACCGGTGAAGATACGGAACCGTGTTATTACGCGAGCAGCTTCCCCAAGGCCGCGCACGATGAGTACGTCAAGGAATGGCTGAGCGCGCACCCCTCGCTCGGCAAGACAACCGTCGTCGAGGCCGTGAAGTATACGGGGCCTTCCTGGGATGATGTCGCGCCACACCTCTGGAATTTCTTCCAGGCAGTAAGAAGCCGGCAGCCTGTTGTCGAGGATGTGGTGTTCGGCCATCACACAGCGCTCGCATGCCACATGGCGAATGAGTCGTTTTTCCGCGGAAGCGCAGTGGCATGGAATGAAGCGAGCGGAACGATTCAGGGTTGAGTACCAGCTTGAACGGTTGCGTCCAGTGCGTGAGGAAAGCGCGACCGATGCCACCGGCCTCTAAGCCGAGGCCTTTGCGCCCCAGTCGCCCCACGATTGTTTGGGCTGAGCGAGATAGAAGGGATTTCCGTCAGGGTCCTCAAAGCTGGCGAACAGCACCTCCTTGTCATCAATGACCGGGCCCGAAAACTTCACGCCCTTAGCCTTCATCTGTTCCACGACCATTTCAATGGAGTCCGCCACGTGAATCCCCATTGGTGACCCCGTGATATGGAGTTGAGTGCCGCAAACAAAGCACGGCAAGCGCGGAGTGTTTCCTCGCCGCGAGGGATTAACCGTGCGGGGGCTGAAGAAAAGACAAATTGGCTCTTTACGCCTATAATTAGGTCTGTATATTGGCCTGTAGAGACAATCCAATGCTGCCACTCCAACTTCAGCCCGAAAGCCACATACCGCTCTATGTCCAGCTCCGCGACCAGCTTCGGGCTCTGGTTCATTCCGGGGAGCTACGCACCGGCGACCGCATTCCAGCCAGCCGCGAGTTGGCTTCCCATCTGGGAGTCCACCGGACGACGGTGGCCAACGCCTACGCTGAGCTCGAATCCGAGGGGCTGATCCAGGGACACGTTGGCCGCGGGACATTCATTTGCGGCTCCCCGGCAAAGCAATTCAGCCCGCCGCCGCGCTCCAATGGCAATGGTGGGGGAATGCGCTGGGAGGCACTGTTTGCGGACGAGCGTGGGGAGGAGGGGCTGAGCCGGCTCATGCCCGAAATTCCTCCGGGCGCCATTGCCTTTACGGACGCACGCCCCTCTGAGGAATTCTTTCCGGTCGAAGAGTTTCGCAAGTGCTGCAACGCCGTGCTGCGCTCCGAGGGGCGGCGCGTCTTGCGCCTTGGCTCCTCGGACGGTTACGAACCGCTGAAGCGCGCCCTGATGGAGATGCTTCGCGACGAAGGTCTGGCCGTCCGCAACGAGCAGTTGCTGATTACAGACGGATGCCAGCAGTCAATCGATTTGCTCTGCAAGGCATTCCTCCGGCCGGGCGATTCAGTGGTCATTGAGAATCCGGCATATCCCGGTGCGATTTCGATTCTGGCAGCGGCTCGCGTCCGCACGCTGGCGGTCAACGTGGAGGCCAGCCCGGCGCGAACCGGGTACGCCGGAATTGACCTGGACGCGCTGGAAATGGTGTTGATGCAAAACCGGGTGAAGTTCCTGCTCGTCACTCCCGATTTTCACAATCCGACCGGAACGAGCTTGCCCGTTGCCGAGCGTCGCCGCCTGTTGGAGATCGCGGCGCATTACCAGGTGCCCGTGATCGAAGATGCGATATATGGCCGCGTGCGCTTGCGGGGCAACGCCGTGCCATCGCTCAAGTCTCTCGACCGCGCGGGGAATGTGATTCAAATTGACAGTTTTTCTAAAATTGCTTTTCCGGGTTTGCGCGTCGGGTGGTGCATTGGAGCCGAAAGCGCCATCGAGCGATTGCGCCTGGTGAAGCAATCCACTGACCTTCATACCGATCAGCTCGCGCAGGCGACTCTCGCCGAGTTCATTCGCCGCGGCTGCTTGGCACGGCACAACGCGAAAATGAAAGGGGTCTACCTCTCTCGGCTGGAAGCCATGGAAGCAGCGCTTCAGGCGCACATGCCGGAAGGGACGAGTTGGACCCGGCCCGATGGGGGGATGTCGCTTTGGGTGACTTTGCCGCCGGGCTTCGATTCCGCGGAACTCTTGATTCATTTACGGGAGCGCGGCGTCCTGTTCGTCCCAGGCCGGTATTTCTACGTGCAGAACCCCCAGCCGAATACGTTGCGGCTCGGATTTGCCAGCATTGACGAAAAGAAGATCGCGCGTGGGGTACAGACCTTGGGCGGCCTACTGAAGGTGGAATTCCGCAAACGTCAGCGCGGCGCGCGCGGTGAATTCCAGCAGCACATGGCCCTGATCTAAAAGGCGAATGATGCGTCTCGATCCCAATCCGGCGAATGTATGCTTTGGCTGTGGAGGCGCCAACGCGCGCGGAATGCTCCTGGCATTCGAGCAGGACGATGTCATGCGCCGAATCCGCGGCGCGTTTCGGCTCGGCGCGGAATACCAGGGAGGCCCGGGCTTCATCCACGGCGGAATTATTGCCACTGTACTGGACGAGGCCATGGGGAAGGTCAATCGATTTCGCGGCGTCCGCGCTGTGACGGCGGAACTCGTGATCGAATACCTCAGGCCGGTCGAGGTTGGCGAGGACCTTCATGTCGAGGCCTTCGAGGTTAAACAGATGGGTCGAAACTTGCATCACGCGGGCGAAATCCGCAGTCGCGACGGAGTATTGCTGGCGCGCGGCCGCGGCCGGTTTGTCGTGGTTGATTCCAACCGACCCGATGTCCGCGTAACGCCGGAGGGATCGCAAGGCAGCCAAGCTTCTTAAAATCGCATTTTCAGGGAGAGCTTCTATGGACTTGATGAGCAACAATCTGTGGCGCGTAAAGGTGGGGCTCGCCGAAATGTTGAAGGGCGGCGTGATCATGGACGTCACCAATGCTGAGCAGGCCAAGATCGCGGAAGACGCCGGCGCTTGCTCCGTGATGGCGCTCGAACGCGTCCCCGCGGACATCCGCAAGGAAGGCGGCGTGGCACGCATGGCCGCTCCGCGGGTCATCCGCGAAATTATGGACGTTGTTTCAATCCCCGTGATGGCCAAGGTGCGCATCGGCCATTTTGCCGAGGCGCAGGTGCTCGAAGCTCTCGAAGTAGATTATATCGACGAGAGTGAAGTCCTGACGCCGGCCGATGAAGAGCACCACGTGTGGAAGCACGGTTTCAAGGTGCCCTTCGTGTGCGGCGCGCGCAATCTGGGCGAAGCGCTCCGCCGGATTGCCGAGGGCGCGGCCATGATTCGCACGAAGGGTGAAGCCGGATCGGGAAACATCGTCGAGGCCGTGCGTCACATGCGCACGATCGTGAGCCACATGAGGCGGCTGACGACGCTCGGCGCAGAGGAATTGGTTCACGAGGCCAAGGAGCTGGGCGCGCCGTTTGAGCTGGTCGAATGGGTTGCGAAACACGGCAAACTCCCCGTGCCAAACTTTTCCGCAGGCGGAATTGCCACGCCGGCCGATGCGGCGCTGGTGATGCAGCTCGGTGCGGAAGCGGTATTCGTCGGTTCCGGCATCTTCAAGTCCAGCGACCCTGCGCAGCGCGCTCGCGCCATCGTCAAGGCCACCACGCACTACAAGGATCCGAAAATCGTACTCGAGGCGTCCGAGGAACTCGGCGATGCCATGAAGGGTCTCGACGTCCGCCAGCTCGAGCAGAAGGATTTGCTGCAAACGCGCGGTTGGTAGGCGAAAAGACGGGCGCCGCAGAAGGAGCAGCAATTCGCGCCGGCAGAGTTATTGAAATCCAGCTCTTTCACGGCCTCTCAAGATTTTCGGGTGCATCGGAGGACGCGTCCAAGATGGAAGGTTTAAACGCCACATGAAAATAGGCATCCTGGCGATTCAAGGGGATTACGAAGCTCACGGCAAGGTGCTCGATCGCCTCGGCGTGGAACACAAATTTGTCCGCAGACCGGAGGACTTGGCCGGTCTGGACGGCGTGATCCTCCCTGGTGGAGAAAGCACCACGCACATGAAAGTCATGACCGAGGAAGGGCTCTACGAAGCTCTCAAGCAGTTTGGCGCCAACGGAGGCGCATTTTTCGGCACTTGCGCCGGGACGATTCTCCTGGCGCGCGAAGTCCACGGACCCGCGCAAGCTTCCTTGGGCCTCCTCGATGTAGTTGTCCTGCGCAATGGCTACGGCCGCCAGCTTGCCAGTGACGTTCATGCGGGACCCACCACTCTGCGGAAAGAGCCGCTCGAAATGGTTTTCATTCGCGCGCCCATCATCGAATCCATCGGCGAAGGCGTCAGAACCCTCGCGGAAGATGCCGGCCGCTCGGTCCTTGTGCAGCAAGGGCGCATTCTTGCGGCTACATTCCACCCTGAATTGACCGAAGACACGACGGTCCACGAATATTTCCTCAAAATCGCGCGCAACGGGTCGAAGCCTCGAACTCCCGGCCAAGCTTCCTGATCCCTCGTCCCCCGCCGGCTTCGAAGTGTGAGACCCTATGTAGGCCATGGCGGACCCAGTGAAAGTGCTGTTTGTGTGTGTGGGGAATTCCTGCCGCAGCCAGATGGCCGAGGCGCTGGCGCGTTGCCTGGCGCCTGAGGTGATCGTCTCGGCTAGTGCGGGTATAACTCCCTTGGGGCACATCGCAGACCCCGTTCAATTTGTCTTGCTCCAGCGCGGCATCCTGATGACGGGCCAGTTTTCCAAGGGCCTGCGCGATCCCTCGCTCGCCGAACCACAGATGATCGTCAACATGTCGGGTATTCCGGGAAAGTCGCTCTTCCCGAACCGCGCGGTGGAAGATTGGGATGTTCCGGACCCGTCCGGCGACGATTTGGATACGTACCGCCAGCTTTGCGAGGATCTGGAGAGGCGGGTCACGGACCTCGCCGCCCGCCTTCGTATGGTGCAGGAGGCGGATTGATACGTGCAGCGAAGCTTCTGTTCCTTGTTTGTCACAGTTTGTGAGATTCTCTATTCATGACCCACAAGCCAGTGAAAGTTCTCTTCGTATGTGTGGGCAACTGTGTGCGCAGCCAGATGGCCGAAGCAATTGCGCGTCATTCCGCTTCGGACGTTATTGCACCGGAAAGCGCAGGTGTTCACCCGCTTGGCTTCATCGATCCGACAGCTCGCGCGGTGCTGGCCGGGCGTGGCATCGCGATGGATGGCCAATTCTCCAAAGGACTGCACAACCACGAGGTTGCAACGCCGGACTTGATCGTCAACATGTCGGGCATGCCGTGCAAGCACCTGTTCCACGGGATCCCTCCCGAAGAGAATTGGCCCATCGCAGACCCATTCGGCGAAGGCATGGAAACCCATATGCGCATCTGCGATGATATTGAAGCGCGCGTCGCGGACTTGGCGGCGCGGCTCCGTTTGCAGGAAAGTCAGGCGGGATAAGCGGCGATGCGGCGCGAAAAAACCAGCGTCTCCCAGGAAGACTACCTCAAGGCGATCTGGGAACTCGTCCAGGAGGAGCAGGCCCCCATCAGCGCCCGGCTCGCCGAGGACCTCGGCGTCACTCCCCCGGCCGTCACTGCGGCGCTCAAACGCATGACGCGCGGCGGCTACCTCCATGTTCTTCGCGAAGGACGAATCGAACTGACCGCAAAGGGTAAGGAAATCGCGCAACACTTGGTCCTGCGCCACCGCTTGGCGGAAAAATTGCTCACGGATGTGATCGGATTGGAATGGTCCCGCGCCCACGAGGAAGCCGAACGCCTGGAGCATGGTATTTCGCCCGAAGTGGTCGCGCTTCTCTTAAAACGATTCGGCCGCGAGAGCCGCTGCCCGCACGGTGTGCCGCTATTGGGAGGAATGGCAAGATTGCGCCGCAAGCTTGGGGCCGTGCGCCTCTCGGAGGTTGAAGTTGGCCGCTCGTATGAGGTTCTTCGCATATTCGAACGCGACCCGAAGTTCTTGGAATTCGCCTCTCAACTAAACCTGCGTCCTTCGGCACGGCTCCGGGTCCATCAACGCGAGTATGACGAGACCATGACGCTTTCGGTTGTGGACCACAGATCCGGCCGCATTCATCTTGGCAAGCCTGCCACCGAGCGCATTTGGGTCCGTCGCCTGCCTTAAATCGTGATTCACGGCCTTGCTGGTCAACCTCCACCTTGAAATCCGCGCTGCAAGGGAGTAGTTTCAATTGCACCCGCGTGGCTTTGCTGGGTTCCGCAGCGTACGGTGTTTCGGGAGATAGCAATGGCCGACCGCTCCCAAGTACCCATCAGTTCCCGCCGATTCCCGTTCCGCTCGTAACGCCGGCATTGTGCAAATCTCGCGGGCAAGGAGGACGATATGGCAGCACCGGCAACTGTGGCGACGATGGACCCCTTTGTTTCCAACTTTGTCTCGACGGCGCGGAAGCTCTTGATCAACGGCAAATGGGTGGAAGCCGCCTCGGGCAAGACCTTCCCCACTTTCAATCCCGCCACCGGCGAAATCCTTTCGCAGGTTGCGGAAGGAGATCGTGAAGATATCGACCGCGCTGTGAAAGCGGCGCGCGCCGCTTTCGAGTCGGGCCCTTGGTCGAAGATGTCTCCCTCCGAGCGCGGTCGCCTGATGTGGAAACTTGGCGATCTCATCGAGAAACATGGTGAAGAGCTTGCGCAACTGGAATCGCTCGATAACGGCAAGCCACTTAAGGTTGCGCGCGTCGCGGATGTCCCGCTCTCTGCCGATCATTTCCGCTACTACGCCGGATGGGCCACCAAGATCGAGGGAAATACGATCTCACTCGGCCTCGCTCCGCAGGGCAAGTTTCACGCTTATACGGTGCGCGAGCCCGTCGGCGTCGTCGGCCAGATCATCCCCTGGAATTTCCCGCTGCTCATGGCAGCTTGGAAGCTCGGTCCGGCGCTCGCAGCAGGTTGCTGCGTTGTGCTCAAGCCCGCCGAGCAAACTCCGCTTTCGGCGCTTCGCTTGGGCGAACTCATCCAGGAAGCAGGATTCCCGGATGGTGTCGTCAATATTGTCCCCGGATACGGCGAGACGGCCGGAGCGGCCCTGGCCGCCCATCCGGATGTGGATAAGGTCGCTTTCACGGGTTCCACGGAGGTTGGCAAACTGATTCTCCACGCCGCCGCCGGAAATCTGAAGAAAGTTTCACTCGAGCTCGGCGGGAAATCCCCCAACATCGTCCTGGAGGATGCGGATATGGAGAAGGCCATCCCCGGAGCGGCAAGCGCCATCTTCTTCAACCACGGCCAATGCTGCTGCGCCGGCTCGCGGCTTTTCATCGAGAAAGGAATCTTCGACAAGGTCGTCGACGGCGTCGCGCAGCAGGCCGAGAAGATTCGCGTCCGCCCCGGCTTCGATCCTGAATGCGACATGGGACCGCTGGTCTCCGAAGAGCAACTGAATCGCGTTTGCGGCTACCTCGATTCAGGGGCGCGCGAAGGAGCTAAGGCGGTCACCGGAGGTTCGCGCCTCGGGGAGAGAGGTTATTTTGTCAAGCCCACGGTGCTCGTCAACACCAACGACAAAATGAAGGTTGTCCAGGAGGAAATCTTCGGCCCCGTGGTCACCGCGATTCCATTTAGCGACCCGGGTGAAATCGTTCCAAAAGCCAACGATACGATCTACGGACTGGCCGCCGGCATCTGGACCCGCGACATCAAAAAAGCGCATACCCTCGCCGCGAAGCTCCGTGCCGGTACGGTTTGGATCAATTGCTACAACGTATTCGACGCAGCCTTGCCGTTCGGCGGCTACAAACAATCGGGCTGGGGCCGCGAAATGGGCCACGAAGTCCTCGAGCACTACACCGAAGTCAAATCCGTCTGCGCTGCGCTCTAGGCGGCGTGCACTCACATCTGGTGAATTCCCGGCAGTAGGGGCGGGTCTTTGACCCGCCCCTACATTGCCGCCTGATGATGCCTGTCTAGGCCGAGTCGAGTTTCCTCCGCCCCTTTTCTTGCGGGCGAAATTGTCCGGGTCCGGCCTGGCAGAAGCAGGGCTATGTTCCTTCCGTCTTGGTTTTCTGCTCCCGGAGCTGTTGCTTCCAGCCAAGAATCCTTGCCTTATTGCCTGCTTCTTCGGCCTGCGGAATCATCCCTTTGCGCTGATAGGCGCGCGAAATCGTTGTCCACGCGAGGATGTCTTCCGGCTCCAGCTCTAGGATTCGCCGCGCCGCGTCAATCGTGCGGTCAAAATCTTCCTTGGCGTGATAGGCTTGCGCCAGGCCATGAAGCGCGTCGGAGAATTTCGGATCAAGTTCAAGCGCGAGGTTGTATTCCGCGATGGCTTCGTCCAGCTTTCCCTCGCCGAAAAGGTCGATTCCAGCGAAATAGTGGTCTTCGGCCTGCTGCTTCGAGTCTTCGGTCATGGCGCGATTCTATCATTCCGGCGCGCGCGGTATCTCATGCGTGCCTGTCAACGGCACGTCGCCCCGGCAAATGGCTTCGCCTCATGTTGAATGCGCTGCGATATTACTGGATTATCTCCAAGGGCTACCGGCTCCGGCCGTGGAAATCGCCTTACATCCAATGGCGATTGGAGACGTTTTTTGGAGCTGCCGCGGCGAATTTGACCGCGGGCAAATTCTTTTCGCTGATGTGGCGCGAACGCGCGAGAATGGAGCGCTTTCTCGAATGGGTAGCCGTGCAGCGTCGCGCGCGCCACTATTGAGCAGGGAAGTTGCAACTGAGCTGGTATTTCGACGGGAGGTGTCTCCTATGCGCGTAAGCTCATTCGCGTTGTGCCTCGGGCTGGTGTTCGTGGCAGCGCAGCCGCAGGTCTGGGCGCAATCTGCCCAACCGGCTGCCGACGTTGTCGACCCAACGTTCGGGCATCGAGCACCCCGTTCTCGAGCCGGCGCTACACAAGCCTTTGCCCGAGCAATACATTTGGCTGGCGTCGCCCGCTGGCACCTCCGAAAGAGACGACCAGGCCATGCCGCGGTTCTTTCGCTGCAAATTCCAGTTGGAGAAAGTTCCCGTTGCCGCGACGCTTTATATCGCCGGTCCAGATCAAATCAGGGCCTATCTGAACGGCGAGCTGGTAGCGCATGGCGATCACAGCGACGACGCAAAGACATCACCGCAGGTCCTGACTGCCTACGTCCCCGACAGGCTCCAGGGCGGTGAGAACGTACTCGCCATCCAAGCGATAGGCGGCTCGCCGCTCGTCGTGAAGATCGTGCCCGCCAACGAAGCAGTTGATCTCTCCGCGCTCGTGATGTCCGGCCCGGGATGGAAAGCGTCATTGCATGCAACGTCGGGCTGGGAGCAGCCCTCCTTCGACGACTCCTCGTGGCCTGATGCCACATCGCTTGGCGGAATCGAGGAGATGGTCTCCGACTTCCACCACTGGTACATGGGCACCAGTAACCTGGAGGCGAACGCGGATTCCGAAATGTACCGTTGGCCCGGCTACGACGGCATCTCGCCCTATCTCGCCCGCATGCCCCTCGCCGCCAAAGCCGTGCTCGATGCTCTGTCAGGAAAAGCCAAGTTCACGAATCTGTCTGCGCTCACATCTCTCGAGAGCGGCGACGAATTTGAAGTCGTGCCAGTCGCAAACTCACAGACGGATACTTCAGCAAGCCTTGTCCTTGATTTCGGAAGGGAATCGGACGGTCGAATTGAATTCATTTCAGACTCGAAATCCCCGATATACGTTTCTGTGCAATTGGCAGAATCAAGTGAAGAAACCGGCTCGCCTTACCTCGGAGCGATCAAAATCACCATCCCACCTGGCGCCACGGTCTATGGCCCTAAGAGCGCATTTCGCTATGCCCTGATCAAATTCGCATTGGGCGATTCACCCATGCGCTTCAAGTCCATTCGCCTCGACTACATCTACTACCCGGTTCAGTATCGCGGCTCCTTCGAATCCTCCGACCCGCTCCTCAATCGCATCTGGAAAGTCGGCGCGTACACCTCGCATCTCTGCATGCAGGATGCAATCTGGGACGCGCCCAAGCGCGACCGCCTCCCTTGGATGGGCGATCTCGACGTTTCCGGAGACGTTATTGACACGGTTTTTGCTGATCATTTCCTGATGCAGACCACGCTCGACCGCCTTAATCACGAGGCCGGGAATCCCATGCACCAGGAGGTCAACGGAATCCCCGGCTACTCCGCATTCTGGGTGATGGGCGAAGCCGACTACTATCGCCACGTCGGCGACACAGCGTACTTGCATTCCATTCATGACGACATCGTGCGCCTGCTCGACTACCTCACGGGCGATCTTGACACCGATCATCTCTTCGCCAACCCGCGCAAATCGTGGCCCTTCGTCGATTGGTCGCCCGAAATGCAGCACGACACTCCCGAAGCCCGTCGCGGCACGCAGTTTGAGTTCTATCGCGCGTTCTCTGAAGGCGCCTGGCTCCTGCGCGAATCGGGCGACGCCGCGGCCGCCGACAAATATCAGTCCATCGCGGGCGCACTCCGAAAAGCCGCGCAGGAAAAACTGCTCGATCCGCAGACCGGCACGTTCGGCGCGCGCTGGCAGCCGAACGCAATGGCCGTCTTCTCCGGCGTCGCGACTCCAGAACAAACAGCCGCAATCTGGCAGCGCGTTCTCTCGCAGCCTTCGCAATTCATGATCACGCCTTACTACAATTTCTACGTCATCTCCGCGATGGCGTCCGCCGGACATCGCCGCGAAGCCCTCGATTGGATCCGCAAGTACTGGGGCGGCATGATCAACGAAGGCGCCACGAGCTTCTGGGAAGCCTACGACCCGTCGTGGCCGAAGAACGACTTTCACGCGAATCTGCAGGCCGATGATTCCAAGGGATATTTCGTCAGCCTCTCTCACGGCTGGTCCAGCGGCCCCACCGCCTGGCTTTCCGAGCAAGTCTTAGGCATCAAGCCCGTCGCCGCCGGATTCAGCAAGACAATGATCCGCCCCGATCTGGCGGGCCTGGAATGGGCGCGCGGTTCGGTGCCCACACCCCAAGGCGAAATCCGCGTGGACTATCGCGCTACAAAAACTTTCGACGCGCTTATAGATCTCCCGCCCGGCGTGCAAGCCACCGTCTCGATGCCGGTCTGCGCGGGCGCAAATTCAGTCTCCGTGAACGGCGCCCAAACCGCAGGCAAATCCACCGAAGCCGGTACGCGCGTCGAAATTCGCTTCGACCGCTCCGGCCACTTCGCTCTCCAGTCCAATTGCGCCGCGGATTCGGCGGCCATGCACTGAATGACGCTTGAACAGGCGTATAATTGTCTTAAGCGCGCCCGATGAGCGCGACGCCATGCAGGACCTGACAATCCTCCAAAAGACCGCTTCACTCCACGAAGCCCGCTGGTGGGAGCCCGAGCCCAACGGCAAGGTCCATTGCTACCTCTGCCCGCGACACTGCCACATCGGCGAAGGCCAGGCTGGCTTCTGCTTCATCCGCGTCAACGAAGGCGGCAAACTTTACAGCCTGGGATATGCCTCTCCGGCCGCGCTGCAAATCGATCCCATCGAGAAAAAGCCGCTCAATCATTTCCTTCCCGGCACGCGAGTGTTTTCCATGGGCACCGCCGGCTGCAATATGGGCTGCTTCTTCTGTCAGAATTGGGACATCTCAAAATCCCGCGCCGACCAGGTCCGGTCGTCTTATGTTCCACCCGAAGACGTAGTCCTTCTCGCCATCCGCAATGGTTGCCCTTCGATCGCTTTCACTTACAACGAGCCCACCATCTGGGGCGAATACGTGATCGACATCTGCCACGCCGCCCACGAAGCGGGTCTCAACACCGTGATGGTCACCAACGGCTACATCACCCGCGAAGCCTTCCACGATATCTACGACCACATCGACGCCGCCAACGTGGACCTCAAAGCGTTCACGGAAGAATTCTACGGCCGCATCACGCTTACGCATCTTCAGCCCGTCCTCGATACGCTCCAGTGGCTGAAAAACGAAACCAGCGTCTGGTTCGAGATCACCAATCTCATCATCCCCGAGCTGAACGACGCACCCGCCGAAACGCGCCAACTCGCCGAATGGGTGCTTGAAAATCTCGGTCCCGACGTCCCGCTGCACTTCACTGCCTTTCATCCCGATTTCAAGCTGCGCGATAAGTCGCGCACTCCGCCCGAAACGCTCCACGCCGCGCGAGCCACCGCCCTCGAGGCCGGCCTGCACTACGTTTACGAGGGCAATATCTATAGCGACGGCGCCCACACCTTCTGCCCCGCGTGCAAGACGCTCCTCATTCGCCGCTCCTGGCACGACGTCCAGCAGAATCGCCTCCAGGACGGGTGCTGCCCCAATTGCGGCATCCCCATCCCCGGCCGCTGGTCCAACCCGCGCGCCCAAACCTCCGCCGCCAAAAAGGAGCGCGCTCGTGCCCGCGTTTCCTCTAAATACTCTGACCTCAATCTCTAGCTCCTTCGCTTAGCCAAATCCTCTTGCCCCGCCCGCGCAAATCGTCGACGCCCAGCGCCAAAGGCGCAGCAGAAGTTAGCCCGGAGCGGAAGGTCCGGGTGAGCGCGCAAAATTCATCGAGTGCGGGCGCTCGCGTTTCGGACGTTTTGATCGGGTAAGTGCGACACACGTCGGCCCGCCGTGCAAATTTGAGGATGGTTTTGAATCTTGCAGGACTTGCGAAGTTAGACGGACTGCCAAAAATCCGTCGGCCCGGGCAGCGCGCTATCCCGCAACGGGCGCAGGAAATGCACGCCCACGCGCGCCTTCCCATGGACGCGCTTTCCCACGTGAACCACCACGCACTCCCGCTCCGCGCGGTTCCGCATGTTCGTTAGGAACAAATGTTGGCCGGGCACGACCGCGCTCTCCACCGTCAGCAGGCACCCGTCGTCGTTGATGTCCACCGTGTCCGTCTTCTCGTGAAACGGCTGCTTCTCCGCGTCGGAGCCGTAGATCAGGACGGGCACGGGCTGCTTCCATCTCCGGCTCCGCCGCCGGTCCGAACCGTCGTTCTTCGGACGTTCCGCGGTTTGGGACTTAGGCTTGTGCGCGCGCGCCCGCTCGCTCGCGCGCACCCGCTCCCGCTCCGATTCCTTCATCGCATCCCAAATCCGGCTCACGGCTCTCTCCCTGCCTTTGCAAACGTCGGTGGCATCTCCCCAAGAATATCGTCCTCCGCCAGCCGCTGTGCAAAACGCTCATTGTGCCTTTCCGTATTGGTAAAGAGACCGCTCGGTGCCCGATCCGCTGACTTTCGCGAGCGTGGCCGTGGTTTTGATCTCGGCCGTGGCCTCTCCGGATTATTTGCCCGCTCGACGCGCTGCTGCCGTGGATCCCATAGTGGCCGTTCGCTGCGAATGAAGTAGGTGCGAGGAAAAATCCGGGCGTCAGCCCAGGTAATAGCCGGGGCCGACTCGCAAGTGGTGGTGCCAGGCAACCGGAAACGCCCACCACACCAGCGATCCCAGGATCGCCTGGCCGATCGCGAGCGGAATGATGTTGCGCTGGCGGCCGAATAGGTAGGCCATCACCGTGCCGCCGGCGAATGTAATCGGCACCAGCACAGGATTCGGCCAGTGGCAAGCCGCAAAAATCGCTCCGGTAATGCACGCCGCTAGCCAGCGCTTTTGCACCAGCGACAACATGCGATTGTGGAGCAGAGAATTGAGCGCTACCTGCTGGAGCACGCAAAAGGCGAAGTAGCTTTCCAGCCGCCGCCAGGAAACCAGGTTCGGCGGAAGATGCCGCGGCGAAGCAAGGATCAGCCCGGTGGCGATCAGAGCGGCCGCCATGGCACCGAACGCGACGAGCGCCTGTTTCGTCGCGGGCCACAGATTGTCCGCGCGCCAGCCGAGCGTCTTCGGCGTGTCGCGGTGAAGCAGAAAACTTACGAGCAGCCAAACTATGAAGATCGTCCACGCCCAACGCGTGGTGAATTGAAGCCGCCAGATGAACCAGAAAATAAACGCCGGGAGAAGGGTTACATCCGCGAGAGAAAACCAGCGCTGCAGTCGTTCGTTCATTTTGGGAGGGCCGCCAAGTTCACCAGCTCGTGGACGCGCGCCGCAACACCCGCGCCTAATTCGTGGTTGCGCGTGAAATAGAGTTCCCAGTCCACGTCCGGGAATCCCATCCGAGTGGCTTGGGCGGGAAGGCGCTCGCGCAGAGATTCTTCTTCAGAGCGCGGCGTCCTCAAGAGAGCTTCGAATACGACGCGATGTTCGGGATCGCTCCAGCGATGGGATTTCAAGTCTTCGAAAGATTGGGCGCGGATTTCAGGCGGTATATCGCCGCTGCAGAGCGCGCGGAGGACGTGGCGCTCGAGGGCGTGGATCTTGTTCCCTGCAATCTCGCTTGGCATGGCGACGGCCCGAAAAATAGGGCAAGCTATTGTAACGAGTCTGGGAGGAGTGAGACAGGGCGAATCAATGGCGAGGACAGCTATTCGACGTCCGCGTGGATAGCTACGGAAGGATAAAGGGCAACAGGAATTCAGGCAGCGTTCGAGGCCACCGGGCGCACAAAGTCGAGGCGGTCAATCGTAGCTGCGATGCCGTAGATCGGCGTCTCTTCACCCGCAATCGCGATGCTGCGGAGGGCCTTGGCGCTGGCTCGGACAAGAACAGATGTGGCGCGATCACGATCCGTCGGCAGGGCGAAGGTAAGCTCGACGGAGGTGCCAGGCTCTAATGCCGCGCTGGAGTGGAAGTAAATGCCGGTCCTCGAAATATCTCGAAGCTGGGCAGTGTGGAACTCCGCTGGTTTCTTCCGGGAAGTACAGACTTGGAGCGGCAGGTAGACTTCGTACCTTCTCGCTTTCCTACGTTCTCCCATGGGGAACCCCCAGAGAAAGAGGTGCAACCCGGGTGCCAATGGCCACGAAGGCACCCGTGTTGAGCCCACACCACTTAGATGCACCAACCCGAAAAAATGGTATGACCAGATTGGGAATAATTTCCTAATGCAGGAAATACCTGCCCGGTTACTGGCCGCGTATGGTTATAGGACTACCTAGTGGTAATTATCCCTTGACAACAAGTAGGCCATTTGCTATGCTTTTCTCAGGAGATGGGACATGGCAAACGGCAAAGTTAAACAGAGCATCCCCAAAGAGATACGGTACAGCATGCGGGACTTCAACCGCGAGTTCCCCAATGATATCGCTTGCTTGGCCTATATAGCCTCACAACGCTATCCGGATGGCATGGCAGACTGCGCCAAGTGCGGGAAGGCCACCAAACACCACCACGTCGGCAACCGGACCGCCTACGCTTGCGACCACTGCGGGAGCCACATCTACCCGCTCGTTGGGACTATCTTCGAGAAGTCCAGCACTCCGCTGCGCCTGTGGTTCTATGCCATGTACCTGATGGGTTCTACCCGCTGCGGCATTTCTGCAAAACAGATTCAGCGCGAAATAGGCGTCACCTACAAAACCGCATGGCGCATGTTCAATCAAATTCGCAAGCTCCTCTCCGATGACGACATGCAATTGGAGGGGCCAACGGTCGAGATTGACGAAAGCTACTACGGCGGCAAGCGCAAGTACGGGCTTGGCCGTCCCATGCGCGGCAACAGGAAAAAGACTCCCGCCGTTGCCATCGTGCAGCGCGGCGGAAAAGTCATCGCCAAGGCCGTGGACAACGTAAGCATTTCACGCGTCTACCCGCTGATTCAGAAGCACGTTCTTCCGGGCAGCGTGATCTACACCGACGAATCCCCGGTCTATGCCAAGCTAGACCAATTGCTCGCCATTGACGGAACCCCGGCGAATTACAAGCACTTCGCCATTCGCCACAAGGACGGTGTGTATGTCCGGGGCCACGTTCATACCAATTCCGTCGAGGGGCTTTGGAGCCTAATCAAGCGCGGAATCGGCGGGGTCTACCACTCCGTTTCGCAGAAGTACTTGCAAAACTACCTCGACGAGTATTGCTTCCGGTACAACCGCAGACACGAAGGGAACCTGCAATTCAAGTCGATTTTGGCAAGGGCTTGGCGGAAGGCGTCGTAATCGACTTATTCAGAATCTTCCCGAATGCGTCTCGCGTTAAGGGGCGCATTTTCTTTTTCGTTTCCGCTCGCGGCGTGAGTGCTTTTTCGGGGTGCGTCATGAATCTTCCCCCGGACGCCCCACATTCTTTTTCTTGCGTAACATAGCCCCAGTGTAAGAGAGTAAGATCCTCTTCGCAATGGATAAAGAACAGCTAATTACTATTGCAATCACCGCAGTTATCACCGCAACCGTAACAATATTTGTCAAATCGTTCTTTGATTTGACGAAAAAACTACTAACAAGCAGCGTGCTCAAAGAAAAGGTCAAAAGAACGTTTAACAAGAACGTTCGCGCCATGCTGTGGAGTTTTCTTTTTCTTTCTTTTTCAGTTACATGGCTATTGAGCGAGGCCACAAGACCAGACGCCCCTACGCGCTGGGACGTTGTGTACATTGTGTTGGCGATCCTTACGACGGTAGCTTGGTTTTTCGCCATAATCTTTGACCTAATGAGGATTCTTGTCTCTCGGGAAAGACGAGGTCCGAATCCATAAGGCTTACGAGCGGTTTTTCTTATTGCCGAAGCCCCTTTGCCCTATCCTCAATCTCCCATCGCATGAAACGTTGCATCGTTCTCCCGTCCGCCTGATCTTTTTCGACCCAATCTTTCAGCTTGCTCCTAGTGAATGTAAACGCACGTAGCCATCCATCCGGCCCACAATCGCCTTCGTAATCTTCCCATGCGCTCCTGGCAAACTTTGGTTCTGGCGGTGGTTCAGGAAAAAGCGATAGGGCATACCGATAGCATGTCCATCCGATAGCATCCACGCATTGCAGGCCGGGAAGGTCTTTGGGAGACCGAAAAGAATAATTAGTATAGATTCCCGTCACTCCAAAATCCTCTGCGTAGGCTCTCTCGGAATACGCCATCACTTCATCAATTTCCGCCCTTCGCTTGTCTCTTGGTTCCATCCAAGAGAAAACGAATTCAAATGGATGCTGGAGTTTCTGGTCTTGCGATATTTCAGTCATTGTGGATTCGGCCAGCGCAATCACATAACTCACGCACCAAGTGTAGTGATCTTCCCCGGTGTACTTGCGATACTCCGAAGGGACAATTTCATCGTAATTCTTTTTCTCAATGCATCCAGATATGGCCCTCACGCCGTACTTTTTGGAAATCTCCCTAACCCTCTTAAATACACGTGCCTGCTTTTCTTCGCTCCAATTGGCGAACTCCGATTTGTAATTCCTCGCTACGAATTCAGAGGTATGCTAATAGGAGAATTCCTCTTTTTTCTTCAGATTGTTCCATTCATTTTCCAGCCGTCTTATTTGAGCGGCGGGAACAATCAGGGCACTGGCAACGGCGACCTTTTGATCGGGGGTTGTGCCGCTATCATCCAGATACATGGAGAAAAACGCCAACTGCACCTCACGCCATCGCCTGCCGTATAAGGTAAGAAGCATGTGCTCGGTGCGCCCGAAGGCACGCCAAGATTGAGGTGCAAATTGTAACATGAATTCAGCTTACTTGTTCAGAAGGGATAGTTACCACTACCTAGTTCTATAACTTGTTTATTGGGGCTCTACTGGCCGGTCCTTGGCCGCTGCTGATCTCGATTTCCTTTTCGATGGCGGCGACGGCCTCGGGAGAGATGTCGACAAACTCGACTCCTACGCCGACACCCGGGAGGCAGTAACGGACCTCGGCGCGAGAGCGGACTTCCACGTCCGAGATGGCCAGTCGGAACCGCACGTTCAAGACCGCGCCCTCTGGGAAAGTGCTGCCGGTATTGATGAACATGCCGCGGGTGCTGATATCCGGCGGACGGGTCACGATGGCTTCGCTGTACCCCTCGTAATCCACGGAGAGGTCGCGAATCGCGGAGATTCGACGGGCAAGCCGATGCGCATGAGAATCTTTCGCAGTAGGGAAGTGGCTCATTCTTCCGAGGCTCCTTGTCCGACGAGCGAATGGTGCGGCTGGCGCGCGGACTCGGTGTCCGCCTTCTTCTGGCCGCAATACGGGCAGAAGAGAAATGCCGGGGAGAGTTCGTGGCGGCATGCAGCGCACAGTGAGGCTCGAATTCTTTCAAAGGGAACGACGCGGCGGACTTCTTCCAGTGTGGTCAGCCCCTGCCGCACATGCTCCAGGGCGTATTCCTGCATCAGCCTCATTCCGTTTTCGCGCGCGAGCGAGCGAATTTCGTCATTGCGCACCCCGGAGCGGACGGCCCCGCGAATGGTTTCGTCGAAGAGCAACAACTCGTAGATCCCCACGCGGCCCTTGTACCCCGTCAGGTCGCAGGTATCGCAACCATTTGGAGCATGCTGAGTTTCGGGAGGAGCCGACACGCCCGCGTTCAGCAACCTGGATCTGAACTCGGGGCTCGCGGGAATTTTATCGCGGCAAGAGCAGAGGCGGCGAACCAGCCGCTGGGCAATGATGCCAGTGACGGATGTCGCGATCTGGAATCCCGGAACTCCCAGGTCGAGCAATCGAGTGACGGCCGCGACGCTATCGTTGGTGTGCAAAGTGGAAAGAACCAAGTGGCCCGTCTGCGCAGCCTTCAGGGCGATTTCGGCGGTTTCCTTGTCGCGGATTTCTCCGATCATGATGACGTCGGGATCCTGCCGCAAGATGGACCGTAGGCAGGATGCAAAGGTAAGGCCCGCCTTCGTATTAACCTGGACCTGGTTCAGTCCCGGCACGGCATATTCGACCGGGTCCTCGACCGTGATGATGTTGACCGTCGGTTTGCGCACCATATTCAAAGAGGAATAGAGCGTAGTGCTTTTCCCGGAGCCGGTTGGCCCGGTGACAAGAAGCAATCCCTGTGGCTGCGCCAGGATGCGCGTGAGATTTTCGGCGATTTCGGGAGGAATGCCGAAGTTCGCAAAGCTCTGCGTTGGCGAATCTGCTTCGAGAATTCGCATAACAACCTTTTCGCCATATTGCGTAGGAAGGGTCGAGACGCGAAGGTCCACCTTGCGACCGAGTATCTTGACCAGAAAGCGGCCGTCCTGCGGAGCGCGGCGTTCGGCTATGTCCATGTCGGCAAGGATCTTAATGCGTGAGATGACGGAATTCTGGAGAGAGCGAGGAATGCGCTGGAAATCGCGGAGCATGCCGTCGACGCGGAGCCGAATGACCGTATCGGTTGCTTGTGGCTCGATATGGATGTCGCTGGCTTGCTTCGTGGCGGCAGCGGCAATCGCAGAAGCGACGAGCCGGACCGCCGGCGTGCTTTTCTGGAGCAACTCGGCCTGCATTTCCTGCATGGCTTCGATATTGCGCTGAAGCGAACTGGAGGAGATGAATTCCATGCCCGGGTCGTCGCCGGCCGGAGCAATAGCCTCGGCAACGGCGGCTTCAGCCTCTTCGACCTGGCCGTACCATTTGTCGACCGCGGCGATGATCTCGCTGCGGAAAGCGAGGCGGGGAATGATCTCCATGCCGGTGGAGAAGCGTAGCTCGTCGAGAACTTGGAGATTCTGCGGCTCGGCCATGGCCGCCACCAGCTTGGTGCCTAGGCAGTGAATTGGAAGGACGGAGCAGCGTTTGGCAATCGAATGCGGCAGAAGCTTCAGGATCTCCGGATCAATCTCGAGGTTCTCACAATCAACGTAGGGGACGTGGGTGATGTCGGTAAGGGCAGCGGCGAGCTCTTTTTTCGCGATCAGCCGGCGATCGAGCAGCAGCTCACCGAGATGAATGAGCTTGCCTTGCTGGTCTTCAATCGCCTTGTTGAGGTCGGCGGGGGAGATGTGTCCGCGTTCCCGCAGGACTTCGCCGAGACGTTTTTTCTTCATCGCCTATGAATCCGTCCCAAGAATGAGGGCCCCGAAAACAAAAATCCGTTGAGGCGCACGAGCTGCCGGGAAGCGTTGGCAGCCACTTAGAGCATGGGATCGAGGAGAACCGACGCGCCTTCTGCCTCTGTAAGAATCCCTTTGCTGATCATCAACTGGACTAAGCGGACCAGGGCTGCACGATCGGCAATGCGTCCCGATGCGGGGCTCGGGAAAGAGTGTGGTGATTCCTGGAGGAGCTGCTTTCCGCCAGTCAATTCCGTGAGCCAGTCTTCCAAGGCGAGCCGCTGCGTTGGATTCAACTCGGCAAAGGCGATGCCCATGCCGAGACCCGATTGGGAATAGACGACCGTGCCGACGGTCTGAAACTCGGTCTTGCTCTTGCGAATCGTGACGCGGACCTTCGCTCCGACGGAAAACGGAGTCATGGTGTCCACGAAACAACCGCCGGGGCCCAGATCGGTGGTGCGAGTGGAAAAGCGCGCTCCAGAGCTCAGCTCGATGACTTCCGCGGAGGCGGTGACGACATGACGGTCCGTACCGCGGCGCTCGGCATCTTTCACGGAAGAGGACTTGGAGTACGCAGAGGTGCCAGACTGTTTTTTGGAGCCATGCTCATACATGGTTTTTAATCCTTCGCAGGCCCGCTCGCGCAGGCACCGAATTCCGACGCCGGGGAAGGCAGGCTGCCGGAGGTCTGCTAACATTGTCCCCGCCGTGCGGAGACAGTGACAAGGGCAATCCCCGGGAGGCTTGCTCAAAGTCCAACCGTGATGTGGGTGGCGCATTCCAGCGATTCCGAAGGAAACCGGGCAGAAGTGAGATCAAAGCAGGAACCGCACGGCCACACCGGATGTACCGTCCAATCGTTCCTCCAGCCGAACCACTTCGCCCAGGAATCGCCGGTGCGCGGAAACATTGTCGCCGAACGGGAAAGTGACAATCAGGCGCATACCCATGAAATAGTGCGGCATACAGGTAACGAAATAGAGGCCATCGCGCGTGAAATTCACCACTTCGCCGACATCCTCGATTTCCGCAAAGCGCGTGTCGAAAGGGCGCACATGCACTGGGAGGGGGACATACAACCGCTTTCGTCGCCGGCCTTCCTTCGTACCTTCGCGTTCCGAGGTGGTTTCCGAGGGTGGCTCGAGAAGAGCTGTATTCGCCATGGGGGGCCTCAATGCAACACCTGTCTAATCAAGACCACTGTAGAGATGGCAATGGGGATTGCCTATAGGACTTGGGTACCAATGGTTACCTGCACGAGCACATGCGGGCTGGCCGCAATCCTGTTCACTTTCTTGTGCGGGGGACATGCGTGCCTCTGTTTCGCTGTTGAGGAGAGCAGGCCCTGGCGCGGCACGGCCCGTTTGCGTGCCGCTAACGCAGGTTCGCCAAGATCAGCAGTATCGGTAGGACCAAGATGGCCGCCAGAATCAGCCAGGCGATGCGATTGCCGAAATTCAACGTGTAGCCCACGCCGAAGCGCTTCTCCACGAACAGCGCCGCGTCATTGGGATTGAAATAAATTACGCCGAGCTTCCAATACTGATCGAGCGTCCCATCTCCGGCGGGCAGCTCGGAAGACATCGCCTTACCGGATGAAGCGGCCACGCTGTGCGGCACCTGGCCTCCACGGCTGAGTTGGCTGATCATAACGAACACCCCAGCGATAAAGAGAGTCACCACACCCAGGATGATGGCTTCTCCCGGCATCCCGAACAGCGGCAGGCTTGCCATGAATGCAAACATGAACGCCATCCCGTGTTGCAGGACCAAGAGAGCCACCAACATTCGATGCATGAACTCTGCTTTGCCTGGCCCGCTCAAGACGGCCGGGCGGACGCGGCGGCCATGGGTTACGATGCCGAATGCCAGCAGCCACATCGCCGCCATAATCCCGGCAGCTCGCAGCAATGGTCCATAGACTCCCTGGGGCGTGCGGTCCGACCAACCATTCGGATTTCCGTTGATGTCCCAATGAACGGGGAAGCGCATCGGAATCTGGTCCCAGTGCGCCCGCAGCCAAAAAGCTGCCGCCATGAGAATGGCGAAAGGCCCAAGCTGCGCGAGCCAACCGCCGGGCAGATGCGCGGGGCGAGGCTCGAGCGCCGCCTCGCGAACCGTAGTAGGCGCTTGATAGTGGGGAAGTACCTTGTGCCGCGCCCAGATGAAAGCCGTGAAGGAGCCGGCAATGAGCAAGATCTCGCCAGCCACGAGAAAGTAGATGCGCTCCGGCGCCATAGCCAGGAAGATCAACGCGAAACTCCCGAGCGTGCAGATCCAAACCTGCAATCGGTAGTTCCGCAAAATGCGTCGGCCTTCGGGAGTTGTACGAAAAGGCGGAGACACCGTGACGGCGAAGTAGATATCCGGGCGTGTCCACTGCGGCAGCATGTGAAAAATAGCGGCAACCATGGCCGCCAGCAGCGCTACAAACCCTGCAGTGATGATCGCGGAATGGGGATTCATGTTCGTTCACTCTCTTTAGCCGGCGGAGCAGAACGCGCCGGACGATTTTGAAGGCCCTTGGCATGTTCAGCCATCTGAGAGGCAATCGCGGAGTCGGAAACGCCGTCCGTAATTGCCTTGGCAATCAGTTCGCGAAGCTTACGGGTGAAGTCTTCCTTTGCGTGCGCCGCCGCTTTCGGCCTCGCGCGGTCGAGCACGATGGCGCCGCGGCCTCGTTTCAAATCGAGCCAGCCCTCGGCGGCCAGGACGCGGTAGGCTTCAGCGACTGTGTTGTGATGCACGCCGAGATCGACGGCCAGTTGGCGGACAGTGGGGAGCTGGTCGCCAGGCTGGAAACCGCCAGCTACGAGTATGGCGCGGAGGCCACCGACGATCTGTTCGTAGGCGGGTGTATCCGAGGCCAGATCGATTCGGAGGATGGGGGCGTTCGGCGCCATTGGCTATTGTCCATGTACAATGTACAATGAAACTGCCGGCCTGTCAAGAGGCTCTGCGGCGCCCGTAGGGATCGCGCGATTTTGAGCCCCTTGCGGCACCAATGAAGGGAGAGGGCTTCGCTTTCCGGGCCCGATAAGGCAAAATAATCGGAGTAGCAGGCCCCGACTGGCCTGCGGGCCTAACGAGCGATGACGAAGAATCCCAAAGCGGAGTGGATGCGCGAGACGGTGCGGACCTCAGCTCGGGCTGCTTTCCGGCAGGCCTATGAACGTGTTGGGGTGGACCCCGAAAAATACTTCCGGCGCGTGCGTGATGGTTATCGGTTGCCTGTCCGATCCTGGCAGGAAATGCAGACATTAGACGAGCGCGTGCTGAATCCGATTGCGCAGCGTGTAATTTTGTCGGCGACCCGTGTGGCGATGCTCGAAGGGATGGGGCTGGGAGTGGGCGGGATGCTGACGATTCTGCCGGACATGGGAATTCTCTCCACGATTACCATCCGCATGCTGCAGAGGCTAAGCCTGATTTACGGTTTCGAATATGCAACGGACAGGGAAGTGGCAGCGTTCTGGCTTGCAGCGGCGAGCGCGGCGGGATTGGACCTGGGCCGTGATTTCCTGGAAAAGCAGGCGATGGAGCGAGTGGTGCCGCGCGTAATCGACCAGATTGCCCTCAAAGTGGGCGCGGAAGCGGC
Source organism: uncultured Acidobacteriota bacterium (assembly GCA_963788255.1). Taxonomy (GTDB): domain Bacteria; phylum Acidobacteriota; class Terriglobia; order Acidiferrales; family UBA7541; genus Palsa-295. Next base: position 3,351 of record CAWBGC010000015.1, on the reverse strand, counting down.
AGAGAAGTGGACTGGAAGACTGGTGCCGATTCTGAGCGCGGGAATCGCTGCTGGGTTAAATTATTATTTTGTGCGCTCGTGGGGACGGCGCGCGCAGAAGCACTTCCTGGAGCGCCACCGGTCGCTGCGGACTGAACCCCTGAATGTTGGCCCCTCGAGGCTTATCGCGGCTGGTTTTCCACCTGCCGTGAATCTCACCTGACGTGATCATGCCTTTCGACGTTCTTTCGAACTAAGTTAGTCCAGTGCGAACGTATCCCAGGACATGATTCCAGTTACGGTCGCCGCTCAAGCGCGGCGCGGTCCCAGTTGGCGAGGTTCGCGCCAGCTTCGTAACTGGACTGCAGGAATTCGAGGAGAGCGGACGTTGGGGTTGGAAGCGGCGCGAACGTCGTTGTAGAGGAGAATGAATCCGCCGAGCTTCGCATTGCAGGAAGCCGGGGGGGGACGACGGCATGGTCGCGGAAGCCGGGAGGCTCGGGAACGGAGTAGGAGTAGAAGGCGGGCGAGGTGATATCTCCGCCGCCGGGCCACCAGCCGGCACTGATGACTTCATGCGACAGGCTCCGTGTCACGCGGTCCGCCCCGACGCGCCCGGCGCGGGATCGGCCGGAGAAACGAGTGACGGCCAGGTCGAAGCTGCCCCGAAAAAATGTACGGGGCTGCACTTCCCGAGGAAACCGGCGCGAATTCCTTGAAAATCGAATCGAGAGTGACCAGGATGCGCCAGAAGCGAGTTGGCGAAGCCTGGGTCGTAGCGCGCGGGGTGACGTCCTGATCGAAGTGAATCCGGATCGGGAAACTCGACCGGCATGGCTGCCAGATTTTCGACGGAAACGCTGGCGGACGAAGCGTGTCCATCGAAATCCCGGTAGAACCCAGCGACGGTGCGCGTAAAAAGAGCGATCTACTCGAATCCCGTCCTCGAACTGGTCCGGATCTCGAGCTGTGGGCGAGAAAGTCGAACTCGATTCCGAGTTTCCGGATCGAAAGCGAACCGGCGAAGCTGGTGAGGCCGCGTGAGCTGACGTAGAGAGGCACTTCCCACCGATGATTGACGTGCGGGCTGAAGACGAGGCGGACCTGCCGACGTATCTGGGTCCACATGCGAAGGTGTCGCGAGCTGGTCTTCCATTCGGCAAGCGGAAGCGCGGGCCACGCTCATTTTGTGACGGGACGCTGCAGGGATGGAGGAGTCATGACGCCTTCGTGGGGAACAGCCTCTATTCCAGGAGCATGTACCGTCGACATAGCAACGACTTCCATCTTCACCTGGCTCGAAGGATTGGATGATGGGGTGATGAACCGCATGAAAATGTTCGTGGCGGTGCTGTTCGGAGCTGTCGCAGCAGCCGACATGGCCCAGGTGAGACAAGGTGCAGGTGACCCAGGAATCGCCGATCTTCAAGCAAACCTCGAAACCCTTGCGCTGGGCTTGACGGCGCGGACTTCGCTCGAAGCGCTTGCAGGCTTGGGGCATGGGGTGACCTCCCTCTCTCGGGTACGAGAGCGAGACGGAGAGACGCTCTCGTCAGTGCTCCTCGATACTCAATTGGCCATCCACAACGTTGACCACGAAGCGCTTCGCTGGCCCCTGCGGGGTCCAGGATTTCAGATCGAAGCGCGAGGCGGAACTCGCCGGTAGATTGTACGCGGCGATGCCCGACACCGCGAGAGATTTTCCTGGAAGGCAGACTTCGGGAGCGTGGCGCAGTTCGAAGAAATAAGCGGAGCCCTTACCCACGACGGTTGCAATGCCATCCGCGCTTACCATGACGGCGGTTGCTTCGTCGATTCCAATCGCTCGCGCAGGATTCGCCCAGCCATCCTGGACAATGCGTGCAAGAAAGGCAATCGTGCGTCCCATGCGCTGCCGTGCGGAAAAATGGCTATCGGTGATGATACCTGCAAGGAGCGGCGTTGAAAGGAAGTTGCGCTCGAGTGTGACTTTGGGGTCGTAAGGATTGGAGAGGGCTTCGGGACTGGTGATGGTGTCGAGGCGGGCCGAGACGCGAATTGGCCAAGAACGGCCAAGCCAGCGCTGATTGCCGATAGGGACGCCACGCCAAATGGCGGCGTTGATTTCCTGCTGCAAGGGAGAGCCCGCCCAGAATTTGACGTAGTTGGATTGGTCGCCCCCAGCGATGAAAATAGCATGGGCCTCATGAAGGCGATCGAGCGCGGCCGGGTCTCGGGCGCCTGCGGGGGAAGTGATCAAGAGTGTCGTGACGGAATTCTGGGGACACAGAGAGTGGAAGTAAGGATTGTACGCGTCAGCGCCGAAGCCGGCGCGGAGCACAACGATGTCGCCCCCCCCGGAATGACCGCAGAGAAACTTGGTGGCCTCGTCGACGTCGCCAGCACCCCCAACGAGAACCATCCCGTATCTGGGCGGTGCCGGAGTAGAAGGAACCGCGGCAGGAAGCGAGAAAAGCTCGAGGCCGCTGCCCGAGGGGCTTTGCACGTTCGCGAAGAAAATAAGAGCGAAAATGGCAGCAAAGCAAGGCAATCGGAAGGAAGAGAGAGGTTGCATTGGAGGGAAGTATATTGCACAGCGGCGAGCGGGAGGCAAGTCTTACCGGACTCTGAGATCGGGTGGCCCCGCTTGCTTAGGCCACCGCAAGCGAAGAGCGCCTACCGGCAGGGATGAGGTTGTGGTAGAAGGTGAACCGAAAATGGCGTCGCAAATGATCCGGCGGCTTCGACGAGCAGAGCTGCCGGTGAACACAGTGCAACTCGCGCGGTATTTAATCGGGAAGACGGTTGTCCATGATACGCCGCGGGGAAGAGTGGCGGGGCGAATCGTCGAGACAGAGGCGTATCTGGAGGGCGACGCGGCGGCGCATGTGTATCGAGGACCTACGCCTCGGAACCGGTCGCTTTATCTGGAGCGCGGGCACGCGTATGTGTATTTCTGCTATGGCGCGCACTTCATGCTGAATGTGTCGGGAGAGCGAGCCGGAATCGGCGGCGGAGTCCTGGTGCGAGCGTTGGAGCCGCTGGAGGGAATCGAGTGGATGGCGCACCAGCGCGGGACGACACGGCGACGGGATCTCGCGCGCGGGCCAGGGCGGTTGGCGGCCGCGCTGGGGATCACGGCACGGGACGACGGAGTGGATCTTTGCGGAGCGAAGAGCAATGTTTGGCTGGGGACGGCAGTTCGGCCGACGGGCGCGATTGCAAAAAGCGTGCGAATCGGGATCCGGAAAGATGTGCACCGGCTGCTGCGATTTACGAGCGTGGGGACGCGTATGCGGCGGCCGGCGAGGAAGGCGGTGAGAATGGCGAGTGACAATGGGAGCCGCAAAATGAAGAAATGGGCGATTGTCGCAATGACGTGCCTGCTTGCAG
>CAWBGC010000014.1:0-412657 GCA_963788255.1 uncultured Acidobacteriota bacterium | reverse complement strand
GAACCTTAGCTCACGCCTGGGAGCAAATCTGTCCCAGGCTCGCAGCCAGATTTTCTCTAGCCACTCGCCACTGCATTTCTAATCGCAACTACTATGGATTAGAAATCAACCTAAGTTGTTGCAAACAAAGCCCTCTAATTTTTTCTAATCGCAACAAATTGGTGCCCTCCCTGGTTCATCCTGTATTCCCTCGCACCCACATTCGCAATTCTGCGTTACTATTCGGGGCGGAGGCGTTTTATGTCCAAGCTGGCGATTGAAGACGCGGCGGGCTACCAGCCGGTGCGGGCGCCGCGTGGCGTGGCCATTTCCTGCAAGAGCTGGCAGCAAGAAGCCGCCATGCGGATGCTGATGAACAACCTGGACCCCGAAGTGGCGGAGAAGCCCGAGGAGCTGATCGTCTATGGCGGGCGGGGCAAAGCGGCGCGCAACTGGAAGTGCTATCACGCAATCGTGGCGTCGCTGCAAACGCTGGAAAACGATGAAACTCTGCTGGTGCAATCCGGCAAGCCGGTGGGAATTTTCCGCACGCATAACTACGCGCCGCGCGTGCTGATCGCCAATTCGAACCTGGTGGGACAGTGGAGCAATTGGAAGCACTTCGACGAGCTGGATCGCGCCGGACTGATGATGTACGGGCAGATGACCGCTGGAAGCTGGATTTACATCGGCACGCAGGGAATCCTGCAGGGCACCTACGAGACATTCGCGGCGGCGGGACGCAAACATTTTGGCGGCGACCTTGCCGGGAAATTGATTGCCAGCGGCGGAATGGGAGGAATGGGTGGGGCGCAGCCACTGGCCGCGACGCTGAATGGCGCGGCGTTCCTGGGGATCGACGTGGACCCGGAGCGGATCAAGCGGCGTGTGAAGACGGGTTACTGCGACGTGATGGTGAACAATCTGGATGAAGCGCTGCGCATCCTGAAAAATGCGGTGCGGAAGCGCGAGTCGACCTCAGTGGGACTGGTGGGCAATTGCGCGGACGTGATACCAGAATTGGCCCGCCGCGGCGTGGTCCCTGACCTGCTGACCGATCAGACCAGCGCGCACGATCCCGTCGGCGGATACATCCCGCAGGGCCTGGACGTGGTGCAGGCCGCGGAATTGCGCATGGCCGATCCGGAGGGCTATCGCAAGCGCTCGCTGGAATCCATTGGGCGGCACGTGGAAGGGATGCTCGCGCTGCAGAAACTGGGCGCGGTAACGTTTGATTACGGCAACAACATTCGGACGTTCGCGTTCGAGCAGGGCGTGAAGAATGCGTACGATTTTCCGGGCTTCGTGCCCGCGTACATCCGGCCGCTTTTTTGCGAAGGACGGGGGCCATTCCGCTGGGCGGCATTATCTGGCGAGCCGGCGGATATCTATCGCACCGATAAGCTGGTGCTGGAAATGTTTCCTCACGACGAAATTCTCTGCCGGTGGATACAGTTGGCGCAGAAGCGCGTGCGATTTCAGGGATTTCCGGCGCGCATCTGCTGGCTCGGCTACGGCGAGCGCGATAGATTCGGGCTGGCGTTGAACGAACTGGTGGCGCGCGGAGAATTGAAGGCGCCGATCGTCATTGGGCGCGACCACCTGGATTGCGGGTCGGTCGCATCGCCCTACCGCGAAACGGAAAAAATGCGCGACGGGTCGGATGCCGTGGCCGATTGGGCGCTGCTCAATGCCCTGCTCAACACGGCGAGCGGCGCCAGTTGGGTCTCCATTCACAATGGCGGCGGAGTGGGAATCGGCTACGCGCAGCACGCGGGGCAGGTGCTGGTTGCCGATGGAACCAAGGAAATGGCGACGCGGATCGAGCGCGTGTTGACGAATGATCCGGGCATCGGCGTGGCGCGCCACGCGGATGCTGGTTATCCAGAAGCAATCGATTTCGCGCACAAGTCAGGCGTCAAGATTCCGATGTCGTCTTAACCACGATGCGATGGAAACCCGAATACGTCGGCCTCGCGCCACTCTTCCTTCTTGGATTGGCCATTTCAATCACTGCTGTTCGCATCTCCCTCCGGCGAGAGCTTCCAGCTTTGTTCCGCACGACCCTTGTAATTCACCGCTTCCTAACCGTACTTTTCCTGGTGTTCGCGGCGGTGTCGTTTTTCGCGCCCCCCGCGTCGCGGGACACTTGCATCTGGTTATGTGTATTTTTCCTTGGTCTTCGGATGGGCGCTTCGAGATACTGTATCCGCGTGCTCAAGAACGAGCAGCCGAGACTCAAGGGCTAGGTTCGATTGCTCTTGAATGGAGGTGAGAAATGATTGTCATCACGGGAGCAACGGGAAATACAGGAAGGCCTGCGGCGGAAGCGCTGTTGGCCAAGGGTGAGAAAGTTCGTGCGATCGGGCGCGATGCGATGAAGCTCGATCCGCTCGTGCAAAAGGGCGCGGAGGCGTTTGTTGGCAACGTCGAGGACGCTGCTTCGCTGACAAAGGCCTTCGAAGGCGCCGATGCCGTCTTCCTTGTCCTGCCGGCAGATATGCACCAACCGGACGTGCGCGCGTTTCAGGAACGGCTGTCGGATGCGTATGCGGCTGCGGTGGCAAACGCGCGCGTGCCGTACGTTGTGGCCGTCAGCAGCATCGGCGCGCAGCACGCCGAGAATACCGGCCCTATCGCCGGGCTTCACAGTATGGAACAGAAGCTCAATCGCATCGTCGGGCTCAACGACCTGCACCTGCGGCCCGGATACTTCATGGAAAATCTTCTGATGAACATAGGGGCGCTACGCGCCATGGGCATGCTGCCGGGACCTACGCCCGCCACGGCCGCGGCTCCGTGGATCGCCACGAAAGACATCGGCCATTACGCTGCCCAACGCCTTGCCGCGCGCGATTTTACGGGGAGTTCGGTGCAGGAACTCCTCGGCCAGCGCGACATCAGCATGAAGGAAGCGGCTTCCATCGTGGGCCAGGCAATCGGCAAGCCCAATCTGGAATATATGCAAGTGCCGTTCATGATGCTGGAGCCCGCGCTGGTACAGATGGGCATGCCGAAGGGCACGGCCGCGCTGTTCATCGAGATGTGGAAGGCCGCGAATGCGGGCTTGATCGTACCACTCGAGCCGCGGTCGCCGAAGAATACGACGCCCACGACGCTGGAATCCTTCGTCGCGGAAGTTTTCGCCCCGGCCTACATGGGGAAATCCACCGCAGCGTGAGCGCTCCGGGACGCGAGCGCAAATCGGAATAACGGGACGGTCCGCAGAGCACACGGAAAACGCACTACGGCCTGCGGAAAACGTGCGGCCGGATGCAGAGTGACAATACAATCTAGGACAGTTTCAATGGAAAGGAGCAAAAAATGGCGAAGAAGCCCAGCGCAAGCGATGCTCAATTATTACTTCAACTTTACGATCTGCGGCGCGAGGCCGAGATGCGAAAAGCCCGCAACTGGTGGATGGCCGAATTCTGGCCACGCAGCGCGGACGATTTTCTGAAAGTGGCATGGGCAATGGGCACGCAGGAAAACAATTGGCTGCGACAAGTGGGCGGTTATTGGGGAATTGCCACTTCCTTCGTGCTCGCAGGAACCCTGAACGAAGAATTGTTCCTGCGGCCGGCGTTTAGCGGCGAGATGTTCATAATGTTCGCCAAGGTGCAGCCGTTCCTGAAGGAGTTGCGGGAAAAGCTCGGCGACCCAGAAGCGTTTCTTGATATCGAGACGGTGATCACGCGCACCAAGTGGGGCCGCGATCGGCTGAAATTCATTCTGAAACGGCTCGAGGTGTGGCGGGAAAAGCTGGCGGAAAAGAAAGCCTGAGCCCGTCGCGCGCCTATAGCGCAGCTCGAACGAAGTATTCGCGCCAGCATACCTGGGGAACACTTCCTCAGCGGAAACGGGCGGCGGCCGATTCAGGCGATCAATCGCGCGGGCGGTAGCCTGGTCCGCGGAGGACCATTCCCGGCCGCGCGCCGGTCATGTTTCCGCCGTCAATCACCGGCACGCCGTTCACCAGAACGTAGTCCATTCCCACTGAAAGCTGATTCGGGTCTTCGTAGGTTGCCACATCGTGAATTTTTTCCGGATCGAACACTACGATATCCGCCCACAATCCTTTTTTCAGCGCGCCGCGATCCGTGAGGCGAACCCGCTGCGCGGGCAGCGCGGTAAATTTCCGGATCGCTTCGGGCAGCGTGAGCAGATGTTGCTCGCGGACGAATTTGTTCAGGATGCGCGGAAACGTGCCGTAAGCGCGCGGATGCGGCTTGTCTTGGCCGAGGATTCCTTCGGGCGACGTGCCTTCGTAATCGTTGTCCACTGAAACCCACGGCTGTTTCAGAGCTAGCTCGACGTCGGGTTCGTCCATGCCGAAGACGGACACGTTCGTGGCGCCGTGGTCCTGGATGAGGAGGTCGCAGATAGTATCAATCGGATCTTTCTGCCAGAGCTTCGCGATCTCGGAGATGCGCTTGCCTTGCAGCGAGTGGAGGTCCGCATTCAGGATGGAGCTGACGAGAATCGCTTCCGGTCCGGGAATCTCTTGCCACTCGTTGTCCCAGGCCGGCGACGGAGTCTCCATATCGTGGCGAATGCGGGCGCGCGTGGCGGGGTCCTTGAGGCGCTCGATCAATTTGGCGTCGCCGCCATCGTGCGCCCACGGCGGGATAAAAGCTGAGAGCGAATTGTTCCACGCGGTGTAAGCATACGTATCCGCTTCGATGTCGAGGCCGGAGGCGCGCGCGCGGTCGATGAAGGCGACCACGTCCGGCATGCGCCCCCACATCGGCTTGCCCGCGACCTTCAGATGCCAGATTTCGACAGACGTCTTGGCTTCGCGCGCGATGCGAGCCGTTTCATCAAGCGCCGCCATGATGCCATCGCCTTCATTGCGCATGTGGGTGGAGTAAATGCCGCCGAATTGGGCGCTCACGGCGGCGAGCGCGATGAGTTCGTCGGTAGAGGCGTAGGGGGCGGGCGCGTATTCGAGAGCCGTCGAGACACCGCGCGCACCTTCCAGCATTGCCTGGCGTACGAGCGCCTTCATTTGGTCGAGCTCAGCGGGAGTGGGCGCGCGGTCCGCGTCGCCGATCACGTACCGCCGGACCTGCGTGGCACCGACGTAAGTCGCGAAGTTGATGCCGATTCCCTGCTTCTCCAGGCGGGCGAAGTATTCGGAGAAGGTCCTCCAGTCCGCGTGAATGCCGTAATGCTCGTAGGACAAGTGATCGGCCTGAAGAGTCGCGTCGTTCTGCGGGGCCACCGAATTCCCTTCACCCGTAATCTCCGTGGTGATCCCCTGATAGATTTTCGAAGGCAGGCGGGGGTCGACGAGAATGGAAAGCTCGGACTGCCCGAGCATGTCGATAAAGCCAGGGGCGACGACGCGGCCCGCTGCATCAATCGTGCGCTTGGCGGTCGAGCTGGAGAGGTCTCCAATGGCGGCGATGTGGCCGTCGCGGATTCCGACGTCGCCGGAATACCAGGGAGAGCCGGTTCCGTCGATGATGTGTCCGTGGAGAATCACGAGGTCGAAGGGTTGACCGGCTGCGTCCTGCTGCGCGACCAAATGGCGTACCGACGCCAGCAAGAAAACAACAAGAAGCATTCCCGCCACGACCTGGATTTTTCTGCGCATCGCCGGCCTCCGATCCGAACCGGAAAGAATCATACGGCAAGTTTCCCGCGTGGCCCAGAATGTATTGTCGCCGTGTCTAGACAGTAGTTTTTTTGCAGCGGTGGGTCTAGTATCAGGAAACGCAAGACTTGCCAGACTGGCTTATCACCGGCTGCTCGGAGCTTCTGACGCTGTGCGGAACTGTGCCGCGGCGCGGGCGGGCGCTGAAGGACCTGGGGATCATCCGCGACGGCGCGCTGCTGGTGCGGGGCGACCGCATCACAGCCATCGGCCCGAGGCGGCGAATCGAGCGGCTGCGTGGCGCGCGGCGCGCAGAAAAACTCGATCTTGGCGGGCGCGTGGTTTTGCCCGGATTCGTGGACTCCCACACGCACCTGGTATTTCCCGCCAGCCGCGCGGAGGAATACGAGCAGCGCATTTCGGGAGCCAGCTACGAACAGATCGCGCGGGCGGGCGGCGGAATCCGCTCGACGGTGGAGGGGCTGCGTCGCGCGCCCGCGAATTCGCTGAAGTCCCTCGCGTTGGGGCATCTGCGCGAGTTTGCAGCGCACGGCACAACGACTCTCGAGGCCAAGAGCGGGTATGGCCTGGATTGGAAGAGCGAGCGAAAGATTCTGGCAATCCTCAGCGAATTGCACCAGGAACAGCCGCTGGACCTGAAGGCCACGTTCCTGGGTGCGCACGTGGTCCCGCCGGAATTCCGCCGCCGGCCGGAGGCGTACGTGGATCTCCTGGTGAAGCGCTGGATTCCGACGGTGGCGACGGCAGGATTGGCGGAATTTTGCGACGTCTTCTGCGACCGCGGAGCGTTTACGGTGGCACAGGCGCGCAGAATCCTTTCAGCAGGGCGGGCCTGCGGGCTCGTGCCACGGATTCATGCCGAACAGTTGGCGCATACGGGCGCGGCGCGGCTGGCAATCGAGCTGCACGCCGCCAGCGCAGACCACCTGGAGAAGATCGACCGAAGCGACATTCAGGCGCTGGCGCTTTCGAACGTAGTTTGCACACTGCTGCCGGGATGCTGCTTCCATCTGGGGCTGGCGCATTACGGGCCGGCGCGGGAATTGATCGACGCGGGTGCAATCGTGGGGCTGGCCACGGATTTCAATCCGGGGACGAGCCCGACGGTCAGCATGCCGATGATATTGTCGCTGGCCTGCACGCAGATGCGCATGACTCCGGCCGAAGCCATCGCCGCCGCCACCATCAATCCCGCGTATTCGTTGCGGCAACACGACCGGGCGGGTTCGCTCGAGGTTGGCAAGTATGCGGACCTGGCGGCGTTTGACGTGGCCGCGTACCGCGAAATCCCGTATTATTTTGGGATGAATCACTGCAGCCTGACGATGAAGCGCGGGAACATCATCTATTCGAAGGACTCCTTCCGGAACACCTGAAACCATGAAGCGGCTCATTGAATGCGTACCAAATTTTTCCGAAGGGCGCGATGCGACGAAGGTAGACGCAATTGTGGCTGCGATGCGCGAGGTCCCTGGCGTGTACCTGCTGGACCGCGAAAGCGACGCGGATCACAACCGGAGCGTGATCACGCTGGCAGGCGAGCCGGAGGCCGTGGCGGAAGCGGCGCTGCGGGGCGTGGGGAAGGCTGCGGAGCTGATCGACCTGACACGGCACACCGGAGCGCACCCGCGAATGGGCGCGACCGACGTGGTGCCGTTCATCCCGATTGAAGGCGTGACCATCGAGGATTGCGTGGCACTGGCGAAGAGGGTGGGGCGCGAAATCTGGGAGCGGTTCCGGATTCCGGTCTACTACTACGAAGCGGCGGCGCAGCGGCCCGAGCGGACAAACCTTGAAAACATCCGCAAGGGACAATTCGAGGGCTTGCGCGAGGAAGTGTTGAGGAATCCCGATCGCGCACCGGACGCGGGCGAGCCGCGGCTGCACCCAACAGCAGGCGCGACAGTGGTGGGCGCGCGGAAGTTCCTGATCGCCTACAACATCAACCTGAATACACCCGATCTGGAAATTGCCAAGCGCATCGGGAAAAACATCCGCTTCTCGAACGGCGGGCTGCGCTACGTGAAGGCCATGGGCGTGGATTTGCGCGCGCGGCACCTGGCGCAGGTCTCGATCAACTTGACGGACTTCGAGCAAACGCCGATCCATCGCGTATTCGAGATGGTGAAGCGCGAAGCGGAACGCTACGGCGTGACCATCGTGGGAAGCGAAATCGTGGGGTTGATTCCCAAACGCGCCATCGAGTTGACGGCGGACTTCTATTTGCAGCTCGAGAACTTTTCGCCGGCGCAAGTGTTAGAGAATAGATTAGAGGCTTCGCTGGGCGGCGCAGCTCCGGAAGGAACGGGAAAGCTCGCACTGCTGGCTCAGCCGTTTTTGGACGCGGTAGCGCAACCGACGGCGGCTCCCGGCGGCGGGTCGGTGGCGGCGCTGGCCGGAGCGCTGAGCGCGAGCCTGGGACAAATGGTCGCGGGACTATCGCGCAAGAAGAAATCGCAAGCCGCGTACGTGGAATCGCTCAGCGAGGCACTAGCGGAATTCGAGGCCGCGGCGCGATTTTTCGCCGAGGCCATCGATCGTGATGCGGCATCGTTCGAATCCGTGATGGCTGCTTACAAACTGCCGAAAGACACGTCTGAATCAGAGAAGAGGCGCGAAGGAGCCATTCAGCAGGCGATGCAGCACGCGGCCGAGGTTCCGCTGGAAGTGGCGCGCAAGGCCGTGGAAATATTCGAGAAGCTCGGGCAACTGGAAGCAATGGCAAGCCCGTCTATGTTGTCAGACGTTCGCGTGGGACGGCTGATGGCGAGCGCGGCGGCGCGAGGCGCGTTGGAAAACGTGGCCATCAACCTGGAATCCATCACCGACCACGGCTTCGCGGAGCGGCTGCGGCCGGAATGCCAATCGCTGGCGTCGCGGGTGACCGAAAACCCAGTCAGTGCCAGCCGATAGAACACTTGAAGCTGGGATCGCAAGGAGTCTGAGGGAAAAAGAATATGAGAAATTCCATTCAACGCTTCATCGCATTAGCGCTGGTGACGGCTGCCGCACTGCTGGCCGTCATGATTGCAGCGCCGCGGCGGAGTTTCGCGGGGTCGTTGAGCAACACGGTGATCGGGATGTTCCCGAAGGATGTGGGGGAATTCGCCTACGCCGACCTGAAGACGGCGCGGGGTTACCCGTGGTTTGCGCAACTGCGGGAGCAATTGCTGCCGAGCCGTTTCCGGCAGTTCGAACAGTTCCTGAGATCGGCAGGAGTGGATCCGAATTTGCAGGTGGATGAACTCGCCTGGGCGGGGATCACCGTTCCCAAGACGAATGGGGAAGAAATCGTGGGGATTGCGCTTGGCTCGTTCGATCCGTCGACCGCCGAAGCGCGGTTCCAGCAACAGAAACTGCCTGTTATCGAGGATCGCGGCTACCACTTGTACGCCTTCGGCAGCGGAGTTGCGGCGAATGACATTCTTTTCGTGTTCATCGATTCGAACACGGCTGCGTTTGGCCACCGCTCGGCACTTGAAAAACTGATTGACGTCCGGAGCGGCCAGGCGGACAACCTGCTGTCGAACGATATGATGTATCCACTGATCAACGATACGAACGGCCACGGAATCATATGGGCCGTGCTGGACCAGAACTACACGCACCTGGCGATGCAGCAGTTGATTCCGCAAGCGAGCCAGTTCCCGCAGGCCGCGACGATTATCAACCGCATGCACGCCATGACGATCAACATCGACGCCGATACCGGCGTGGACGCGCGCTTCCAGGCGGTCTGCGATTCCGCGGATGATGCAAATCTACTCAGCGCGGCGATGCAGGCCGGGCTCATGATGTACAAGTACCAAGCGGCGCAGTCGAATCCGGCGCTTTCCAGCTTGCTCGATCAGGTTCGCGTCACGCCATCCAGCGACCGGCTTAAGGTCGAAGCTCCCGTCAGCCAGGACCAACTTCTCTCACTGATCCGCACACATGCCTTCGCCGCACCGATGTGAGGAGAGTATTCCGAAGATGAGGGAAGAGCGGAAGCGCGGCGTGTGCTAAGCGCCGGACTTCGATTCCTGCGAATGGGCGCCGGAATACTTGATGAGGGTGACGCGGGAGACGCCGTCGCGAGTCTCGTATTGAACGCGGTCCACCATCGTGCCCTGCAAGGCGCCGCTGAGACCCTGCCCTGAATCGGCCGCGGCCCCGGCGCAGAAAGTGTCCAGCCCGGCAGTTGGCAGCGGTTCCCCCGAATGCTCGATCGTCACTTCCACACGGTCGGGAAAACTCACGATGCCCAACCGAAGCATGGCATCACCGGAGCCGCCGTCCTGGACCAGCGGGAACGTGTCGCGGCAGGCCTGAATGGCAGCATCGGCGAACCCGTCTTGAGCCAGACGAGGCAGGCCCGCGCGATGGGCGGAGTGCGAAACAATGGCGCCAAGGGCGGCGAGCAGCCGAGGATCATTGTGGATGGAGACTTCGATCCGAGCAGGGCTAGTGTTCATCACGCTCAGCGACGTGAACGTCGCAGGCCTCGCGACAATCCGGGCAATAATAGAGCCCATCCACACAAAGGCGGACGCCCTGCTGAGATTGGCAGAAGCAACAGTACTTTTCACAAGTACACTGCCACTCGGGTTTATCGCACTGAGAACAGACAACTGCCACTTGGCCAGCCCCTAACGGAGATTCAGTTCGCCCAAAACCCATAGTAGGCTAAGCTCGCACGCACGACAAGCGGGTTCCTGCGGCAGTTTCTGATCGTGAATGAACCACCTGCCGGGGAGGACCCGTGGTGGGAACACTTCGGGTTCGCCGAGCGAAATGGTCCGGATGCAAAAGGAGCGGAGACGGCGGACTCAAACCATTCCGGCGACATGTTCCCACTATGTTTGGAGCCAGCCGTTTTCTTGACACTCGTATACGCGCGTGCTAGGTTGGTATTCTCTTCCGACGGATGAGACTTCCCCAGTGACAACACCTGCCACCGCCGAAATCCGCAAGACTGCCCTGAACGCCACCCATCGGCGCATGGGAGCCAAAATGGTGAACTTCGGCGGGTGGGACATGCCGCTTGAATACACGGGGATCCTGGCGGAGCACGAGGCGGTGCGCCGCCGCGCGGGCCTCTTCGACGTCAGCCACATGGGCGAGATTGAAATTCGCGGCCCGCAGGCGCTCGAATTAGTGCAGTGGGTCACATGCAACAATGCGGCCAAGCTGACGGCCGGCCAGGCGCATTACTCGGGGCTGATGACCGAGCGGGGAACGTTTGTGGATGACCTGCTGGTCCACAAGATTTCCGACACGCACTATCTGCTGTGCGTGAACGCGAGCAATCAGGACCGCGATTTCCAGCACATCCTTGCCCACAATCGGACCGGCGCCCCGGTGGAAAATGCCGGGCCGCGATATTCACAGCTTGCAATTCAGGGGCCACGCGCAAAGGAGATTCTGCAGAAGCTCACGCCGGTGGCGCTCGAGCCGATACGCTATTATCATTTCACTTTCGGCAAAGTGGACGGCGTGGATTGCCTGATTGCGCGCACCGGCTACACGGGCGAAGACGGCTTCGAAATCTATTTCGATCCCGCGTTTTCGGAAAAGCTTTGGGAAAGCTTGCTGCGAGCGGGCCAACTCGCTGGGCTTGTGGCGTGCGGGCTGGGCGCGCGGAACACGCTGCGAATGGAAGCGGCAATGTGTCTCTACGGACATGAGATTGACGATACGACGACACCGTGGGAAGCGGGCCTCGGCTGGATTTGCAAGATGGAGAAGGGAGCGTTTCTGGGAAGCGACATTTTAGGCCGCCAAAAGCAAACCGCAGCCGCGCGGAAGCTTGTGGGATTTGAGATGCTGGATAAGCGGATCGGACGAGACGGGTATCCCGTGCTGATCGCGGGCCGGGAGTCGGGGCGCGTCACGAGCGGCGGGCCCGCCCCGTTTCTGAAGAAGAATATCGGCATGGCTTACGTCCCGCCGGAATCAAGCGACATTGGTACGGAGATCGAAATCAGCATTCGCGGACAGGCCGCGGCGGCGCGGATCATCGCCTTGCCGTTTTACAAGCGGCCTCAATAAATCCTCGCGAGTTACGACAGGACCGGAAGGGAGCACGCATGTATCCACCCGAGTATCGATACACGAATGACCACGAATGGATTCGAATGGAAGGCTCGGTGGGAACGATCGGGATCACTGACTACGCGCAGTCGGAGCTGGGCGACGTCGTCTTCGTTGATTTGCCAAAAGTCGGCGCGCAGGTAAAGGCCGGGCAATCTTTCGGGACCGTGGAATCCGTGAAGGCCGTGAGCGAGATCTTCACTCCTGTATCTGGCGTCGTCACCGAAATCAACACCGCGCTTTCGAATTCGCCCGAAAAAATCAACCAGGATCCTTACGGGGCGGCGTGGCTGGTGAAAATTCGGATGGCCGACCCGAAAGAAGCGGCGGGGCTGATGGACGCGGCCGCCTACGAAGCCTACGTCGCGGAGAAAGCAAAGGAACATTCGGCCTGATGCGCTACCTTCCCAAGAGTCCCTCGGAACGGCAGGAAATGCTCGAGGCCATCGGGGTCCGATCGGTGGAGGAGCTGTTTCAATCCATCCCGGAGGAATTCCGACTGCACGGACCACTGCCCTTGCCCGGCCCGCTCTCGGAGATGGAAATTATCCAATATTTTCAGGAGCGGGCGGAGGAAAACGCGCGAGGGTATACTTCGTTCCTCGGGGCCGGCGTGTACCAACATCTGCGGTCAGTGGTTACCGATACGCTGGTGCAGCGCGGAGAATTTCTAACCTCCTACACACCCTATCAGGCGGAAATTTCACAGGGTACGCTCACGTCCATCTTCGAATTCCAGACATTGATGTGCCAGCTTACAGGGCAGGAAGTCGCGAACGCTTCGATGTATGACGGCTCGACGGCGCTTACCGAAGCGGTGCTGATGGCCGAACGCCTCACGGGGCGCCACCGCGTGATCGTGGCCCGCTCGGTGCATCCGGAGTATCGACAGGTCCTGGCCACATATGCAAAGAATTTGGGGCTAGTAATCGAGGAGATCGGATACACGGAAACCGGGCAGGTCGACCGCGCCACTCTTGGGAAAGAGAAACTTGCGGATGTGGCGGCCGTGGTCGTGCAGTCCCCAAATTTCTTCGGTGTGCTTGAGGAGCTTGCTCCACTGGCCGAAGCGGCTCACGCGTCGGGGGCGCTGCTGGTGACGAGCATTGCCGAGGCCGTATCGCTGGGAATCGTGCGTCCCCCTGTGGAAGCGGACATCGTGGCGATGGAAGGTCAATCGTTTGGTGTGGCCACGAGCTTCGGGGGACCGTACGTGGGAATTGTGGCGGCAAAGGAAAAGTTTGTCCGGCAGATGCCCGGCCGGCTGGCGGGGCAGGCGTCGGATGCGGCGGGGCGGCGCGGGTACGTCCTGACGCTGGCGACGCGCGAACAGCACATCCGCCGCGAAAAGGCGACATCCAACATTTGCACCAATGAAGCTCTCTTCGCGCTGGTGGCCACGGTTCATCTTTGCCTGCTGGGAAAGCAGGGATTGCGCGAAGTGGCGCTGCAGAATCTGTCGAAGGCGCGTTTCGCCCAGGCGGAGCTGGAAAAGATCCCCGGCGTAAGGCGCGCGTTCGCAGGCCCTGTATTCAATGAGTTCGCCCTTGAGTTTCCGCGTTCGGTGAAACTGATCAATGCCGGTCTGCTGCAAGAGAAAA
Organism: uncultured Acidobacteriota bacterium; assembly: GCA_963788255.1. Taxonomy (GTDB): domain Bacteria; phylum Acidobacteriota; class Terriglobia; order Acidiferrales; family UBA7541; genus Palsa-295. The sequence continues at coordinate 399,385 of CAWBGC010000014.1, read as the reverse complement.
TCGTCGGACCGTTCCCGCTGGGAACGCATTACCCGGAACTGACCAAGCGCGGGCTCGTCTGCGTCACCGAGACGGTGACGCACGCGGAAATCGAACACCTGGCCAGCGCGATCCGGCGGATTCTGGAGAATCCGGTCTAAGGAGCTGCATGCTTTGAATTCGAAACTCACGGAAGTGGAAGTGCCCACCACGACGATGCGGAAGGCCGGACGCCACGTCAGCCAGACCGAAGGGCTGATCTTCGAGAAGTCCGCCCCGGGAAAACGCGGGATGGAAATTCCGCCGCTCGATGTGCCGGCCGCCGATCCGGCGACGGCGCTGGGTCGCGAATTCATGCGCGACGAAATTGAGGGTTTCCCGGAAGTGAGCGAGATCGAAGTGATCCGCCACTTCACACGCCTCTCGACTTGGAACTACGCCATCGACCTGGGGATGTACCCGCTCGGGTCCTGCACGATGAAATACAATCCGCGCGTGAACGAATACGTCGCGCGGCTCGACGGGCTCGCCAGCGAGCACCCACTGGTTTCTGCGGACGCCGCGCAAGGCTGCCTGCGAATCCTCCACGATCTGCAGAAATGCCTGCTGACCATCACGGGCATGGACGCGGCCACCTTACAGCCCGCCGCCGGAGCACAAGGCGAGTTGACCGGACTGCTGATCATTCGCGCGTATCTGGAGAGCCAGGGCAACCCGCGAAAGAAAGTGCTAATCCCCGATTCCGCGCATGGGACGAATCCCGCGTCCGTGGTCATCGCCGGCTACGAAGTGCAGAACATCAAGTCCACGGAGCGCGGCCAGATTGACACGGACAATTTGCGTGAGTATTGCACGGACGACGTGGCCGCCCTGATGCTGACGAACCCAAGCACTCTTGGAATTTTCGAAGAGCGGATCGCGGAGATCGCCGCGATCCTGCATGAGCGCGGCGCGCTTCTCTACATGGACGGCGCCAATATGAACGCGCTCGCCGGCGTCACGCGTCCGGGCGATTTCGGGGTGGACGTCATGCACTTGAATTTGCACAAGACGTTCTCGACGCCCCACGGAGGAGGCGGGCCGGGCGCAGGCCCCGTCTTGGTCAAGAAGTACCTTGAGCCATTTCTGCCAGTCCCAGTCGTCGTTCAGAAAGAGGGCGGCCGGTATGTGCTCGACCACAACCGCCCGCAGTCGATCGGGCGGGTCCGCGCCTATTGTGGGAATTTCGGCGTGCTGTTGCGCGCGCTCGCATACACGCTCGCCTACGGTCCCGGAATCCGCCAAGCCACCGAGGACGCCGTGGTGAATGCAAACTACATTCGCAAGCACCTGGAAGACGCCTTCGACCTACCCCATAATTTGCCCTCGATGCACGAGGTAGTGTTCAGCGACGCAAGACAGAGGAAGTTTGGCGTGAACACGATGGATATTGCCAAGCGCATCATTGACTATGGCTTTCACCCGTACACGACGGCGTTTCCGCTGATCGTTCCGGGCGCGATGATGATCGAGCCCACGGAATCGGAGTCCAAAGAGGAGTGCGATTTATTCATCGAGGCGATGCACGCAATTGCCCTGGAAGCGGAAACGAATCCGGAGCTGGTGAAGACGGCGCCACATTCCACGCGCGTCGGGCGTCTGGATGAAGTGGCCGCTGCGCGCAAACCAGTGCTTCGCTGGAAGCCGTGAGATGCACGAAGGGAGAGCGCCCATGACGCCGGAACAGGCCGCTTATCTCCTGAGCATCTTTCTTCCCGCCGTCGAGAATGAATTCTCTAAGACGTGCCGCGTGATCCAGTCCGTCCCCGCGAAGGAATGCAAATACCGGCCGCATGCGGATTCGCGCAGCGCGCTCGAATTGGTTTGGCACATCGCTTCGTGCGACGTCTGGTTCCTTGACGGGTTTCTGCAGCGGAAATTCGAAATGGAGGACGATACCATGCCGGCCGATTTCAAGGACTCGGCGGAAATCTTGGCATGGTACGAAGAAATCCTGCCGCCGAAGCTGGCAGAAGTCAAAAAGCTCCCGGCCGAATTCTGGGCCACTCCTCTTCCATTTTTCGGAATCTACAATCACCCCGCAGTGCTGTATCTGCAGTTCATGCTCTTCCACACGATCCATCATCGCGGTCAGCTCGCTGCCTATCTCCGCCCAATGGGCGCGAAAGTGCCCAACATTTATGGCGGCAGCTTCGACGAGCCGATGGCGCCGCCCCCCAACGCATAAACTGCCCGCTCGGTTTTTTCAGGGAATTCGCAGGCTGTGGAGTTTGGATTTTCAGGCCAGCGTGCTAAAGACGGCCTCGTAGGCACGCAGTGCTTGCGACGCGCCTTGCAATCGCAAGGCGAGTTCTTTGATGCAATGGGCGGAGAAAATCGGTCCGCGGAAGGCTATTTTCTCTCGTTTTTTGCCTTCTCGACGGGCATGCCGCGATGCTGCAAACTCGGAGCAGCCTTTTGATCCGCGGGGGATTCCGCACTTGCGGTCGTTGCCGCCGGGTAAGAAAGCTCGCGGCCGTCGGATTTGGCGGCGGCAGCTTGAGCTTTCGCGTCGGGCTCGGGCGAAGCCATCGGTACCAGCGCGCCTTCCGCTTCCTTCGAGAATGTCAGCGCGTTTTCTTGCCCGTCCCAGTCGATCGAGATCACGTCTCCCAGGCACACCTGCTCGGTGGCCAGCAAGCTCGCCAGCGGATACACCACGTGCCGCTCGATCGCCCGCTTCAGGTGCCGCGCCCCGTACTTCATGTCCGTGCCCTCGCGCAGCAAGAATTCCCGCGCCGCCGGCGTCACCCGGAACAGAAACCGCCCTTTCGCCGTCTCCAGCACCCGCTGCTGCACCATTCCTAACTCGATCTCCAGAATCTGCTCCAACTGCTCCGACCGCAGCGGATGGAACACCACCACCTTGTCGATCCGGTTCATGAACTCCGGCGCGAATTTCCGCTTCGCCGCTTCCGACGCCGTCTTCTCCACCTTCTCATCCAGCCGCGGCTTCGACTCCGGCCGCACCGAAGGTGCAAATCCCATTCCCCCCGTCATCAGCTCCGTGATTTCTCCGCCCCCCAGATTCGATGTCATGAAAATCATCGTCTGCGACAAATCCACACGCCGGTTGTCGCCCAGGGTCAATGTGGCTTTATCGAGAATCCCGAGCAGCAACTGCCACAGCGCATCGCTCGCTTTTTCGATTTCGTCGAACAGCAGAAAACTGATCTTCAGCTTCTCGGTGTGATACTGCGCCAGCGCTTCCTGCGTGATCAGCGGATGCGTCTCCCGGTGCCCCAAGTATCCCGGCGGCGAACCAATCAGCTTCGCAATCTCGTGCGAGTGCTGAAACTCCGCGCAGTCCACCTTGATCACCGCCCGCGGATCCCCGAACAGCACTTCCGCCGTCGCTTCCACCACGCGCGTCTTCCCCGCGCCCGTCGGGCCGAGGAACAGCAGGTTCCCCACCGGTCGCCCCGGCGAGTTCAGCCCCGCGCGGAACACCTGGTAGAGATCCACCACCGCCTGCACCGCTTCGTCCTGCCCCACGATCTTCCGGCGCAGTCCGCCTTCAAAATCTCGCGACTCCACGCTGCGTTGCGTTGGGTCGAGTTGTACCGCATGCGCGCCCATGGTGGTGCTCCCCTACCGGAACTTTCGTGCGCTTACAGGATTGCGCGGTTCGGTCCGCTCGAACTGATCTAATTTGATGTCGAGTGTCGAACGCAGCAATCGCAGTTGCGTGACCAGTTCCCGGCTCGAATGGGTCCGGTCTGACACCAGCAACATCGGCGGCGACAGATCGGCCAGGTCCAGGTTAAGGTTGCGAAGCGAATGCATCAGGTTTTGCACGTACGGCGAGCGAACGTCAAACAGCTCAACCCGGCTGTTCACCTGCTCGCGCAGGCGAGACCAGTCCAGGTCGAGAAACGGGTGGTTGCGGGAAACCTTGCGGACCACCTCGTCGGTGATGCGCGGCCGCTCACCCAGTCGCGCCAGATGGAGTTGTTGCACCTTCCCCTGGCGCCGTACGTTGTGCACCAGATAGTAGGTGTTGCCTTTGCGCCGAACGAAAGCCACCAATGCCTCCTTTTCGGGCGGAGCGAGTAGTGTACGATCCGTCCACTACTCCGTCAATGGTACGATGCGCGGCAGGTCGGAAGGTTGCATCGAATCGGTTATTACTCTTGAAGAACTTGGCGGAAGGAGGCGAATACTCAGAATACGGGAGTTGCTGAAACCCCGGCGCCCCTAGTTGACACATGCGGCGTCCCGAGATCCTCCTTGCTTTCTTAGATGCGCGACCTTCGAAATGTGTCGCACAATTCTCCCGCGCTAATCACTTTTCACGCTTCCGCCGCGGGCACACCGAAACATGGTAGAAATGTCTGGCTTCGCTCTTGTACGGAAGGTGACGAACGATGTCCTGGGACCCGGTCTATCGTCTGATAAAGAAAATTCCTCGCGGGCGGGTGACGACCTACGGCGAGTTAGCGAGGAAACTGCGTCTGCCCGGCGGGGCGCGCGCCGTGGGCTATGCAATGGCTGCCACCCCGAGGGGCCGCGGCATCCCTTGGCACCGCGTCCTGGGTGCCGGAGGAAAGGTGCGCATGCCAGAGCCACATGCGAACCTGCAACGGCGCCTGCTCGAAACCGAAGGGGTCGTCTTCGAGAACGGCGCGATTGATATGAAGCGCTTTGGGTGGTCGCCGGTGAAGCGCAGTACCGCCTCGCGCAAACCGGCGCGAAAACGCCGCGCGCGGAGATAATTGGCGCAATTCGCGGGCCGCCTCTGATTGTGGTATACAAATATTTCCACCATTCATCGGGGAAAAGGCGCAGTGGGCAAAGCCATCATCCAGGTCGAAGACCTCTATAAGAATTACGGCGCAGTGGAAGCGCTGCGCGGCGTGAGTTTCACGGTTGAGGAAGGCGAGGTTTTTGGCCTCCTCGGGCCGAACGGCGCGGGAAAGACCACGACCGTGGAAATTCTTGAGGGAATGCGCACCCCGGATCGCGGGGTCGCGCTCGTATGCGGCCTGGACCCGCAGAAAAGCGGCGAACGGTTCAAGGAAACCATCGGCGCGGTGCTGCAGTCCACTTCCCTGCCGGAAAAACTCCGAGTAAAGGAAGCCATCGAACTCTTCGCGAAATTTTATCCCCGGCGCGTGAACACGGACGATTTGCTGAAGCGCTTTCAGCTCGACGAAAAACGCAATGCCTTCTACAGCGAATTGTCCGGCGGGCAGAAGCAGCGGCTGGCGCTCGCCATGGCGCTTGTGAACGACCCGCAGGTGGTCTTCCTCGACGAGCCGACCGCCGGGCTCGACCCGCAGGTCCGACGGGAGATTTACAGCATCATCGAGGAAATGAAGAGCACGAAGAAAACGGTCCTGTTGACCACTCACTACATCGAAGAGGCGGAGCGGCTGTGCGATCGCGTCGCGATTGTGGACGCCGGGCGCGTGATCGCCCACGGGACACCCCGGGAGCTGAAGCAAGGGTCGGCCGGAACCACTCGCATCGAAGTCCGCCTCGCCCACCCACTGGCCGATGGCCGGCTAGCCGGCCTGGATGGAGTGGTTGATTGCCGCGTATTCGATGGCGCCTACGTGCTGCATTCCACGCGGCCGCCGTTGACCATCGTGGCGCTGGTCAAACAGCTTGACGCGGAGAACAACGAGCTGCAAAGCCTGGAAATGTTTTCGCCGTCGCTGGAAGACGTGTTCCTCGAATTGACGGGCCGCCGGCTGAGGGACTGAGATGGGAGCGAACGATTTGGGCCACACCTGGACGCTCATGTTGGTGCGCATGCGCCTCGCCTTGCGAAACCGCGCGTTTTTCTTCTTCAGCTTGGTCATGCCGCTGATCTTTCTGTTCGTCGCTGTGCTGATTTTCGGCAAGCGTTCGGGAAGCTGGGTGGGGTACATTCTGGGCGCCGTGCTCACGGTCACGGTGATGGGTAGCTTTTGGGGACTTAGCGTGCAGCTCGTCACGTTCCGCGAGCAAGGAATCCTACGCCGATTCCGACTGGCTCCCGTAGGGGCCGGGCCGATGCTCGCTTCGAGCATTCTTTCAAACTATTTCATGACGCTGCCGACGGTGATCATCGAGATGGTGGTCTGCCGTTTTGCTTTTCACATGCAATCGTGGGGGAACCTATGGGCCATCTTCATCCTCGTGACGTTCGGGTCCGCGGCTTTTTCTTCCTTTGGATTGATCGTCGCGAGCGTGACCAACACAATGCAGGAAACTCAGATGATCAACAATCTGATCTGGTCGGGCTTCCTGTTTCTTTCCGGCACCACGATTCCCCTGGCGATTTTTCCGACCTGGCTGCAGCGGTGCGCCCTTTTTATACCCGCCACGTATCTGGCCACCGGCTTGGAATGGTCGGCCACGAATCTGGCGAGCCTGGGAGAAATCGCCACGGATGTAATCGCGCTCGCCATCGGATGTTATGTGGCCTTCGAAGTTTCCCGGCAACTCTTTCGCTGGGAACCGGAAGCAAAAGCGCCGCGCAGCGCGAAGCTTTGGGTGTTGGCAGCCCTAGTCCCCTTTGTCGTCTTTGGAATCTACGAAAACAGTTATGGCAAGCGACTCAGCCATGTCCAGCAGGCTTACGAGACGCTTCAGAAGCAGGCGTTTCGTTCATCCATGCCAACGATGCGCTAACGGGGGCGGTTCCCATCCGTTCTTTTTGTTAAATCCGAAACGACGCCGACATCATCCAACTGCCGAGGAGGAATCATCATGCGAGCTGCTGTCGTCCCTGCTGTAAACGGAACATGGGAGATCCGCGAAGTCGCGCGCCCCGAGCCGGGTCCCGGTGAGGTGCTGGTCAAGTTGCACGCCAGCGGTGTCTGCTACACCGACGTGCACGAGACTCTGGGCCATCTTCCCGGCGCGTTTCCTCGAATCCTGGGCCACGAGCCGGTGGGTGAAGTGGTGGCAGTCGGCTCCGGGGTGACAATCCGCAAGGTTGGCGATCGCGTGGGCGTCGCCTGGGTGCAGGCGACTTGCGGGCGGTGCGAATGGTGCTTGCGCGGACGAAAGCACTTTTGTCCGAATCAGCAAGCGACCGGAATTCAACGGCAGGGCGGCCACGCAGAATACATGCCGATGGTCGCCGATGCGACGATGCTCCTTCCCGAGGGCCTTTCCTACGAGCAAGCCGCACCAATTTTCTGCGCCGGGTATACCGTCTGGAGCGGCCTTCGCTGGGCCAGGCCGCAGCCTCATGAACGCGTTGCGGTCCTTGGAATTGGCGGCCTCGGCCACCTCGCCATTCAGTATGCAAAGGCAGCGGGTTTTACCACGCTTGCCATCTCGCATTCGCCCGACAAAGACAAGATGATCCGCGAGCTGGGCGCCGACGAAATCGTCCGTGACGGCAAGGGACTCGCTTCGGCCGGTGGCGCCGACATCATCCTTAGCACGACCAATTCCGCGAAGGCCATGGCCCAGAGCATTCAGGGCTTGCGTCCCGATGGGCGGCTGGTCACGATGGGCGCGGACGCCGAGCCGATTCCCGTCTCACTCATGGATCTCATCGGACGGCGTATACAAGTTATCGGCAGCACACAAAACGACCGCGAACATCTCTACGAAGCGCTCGATTATGCCGCCAAGGGCAAAGTGAAAGTTATCGCCGAAACCTATCCATTGGCCGAAGCACGCAAGGCGTACGAGCGCGTGGCCGAAGGGAAGGTCCGGTTCCGCGCGGTCCTGGCGGTTTGACCTTTTCCGGAAACGGCGGCTCTGGTATTCGGAGCCGCGCAAGTGTACAAAGATTCCTGCGAACGGGATCGCGGCTTTCACTGCCACGGTCTCCGATTTTTCGTCTAGCGTCTTGAATCCGACACTCAGGAGGACATCATGCAGCGAACCGCATCCGCCGTCTGGACCGGCGCGTTGAAAGACGGTAAGGGCAGCATCTCGACACAAAGCGGCGTTCTGGCCGACACGCAATACTCTTTCAGCACCCGCTTCGAAAACGGCAAAGGCACGAACCCGGAGGAGTTGATTGCCGCGGCTCATGCCGGCTGCTTCACGATGGCGCTTTCGGCGCAGCTCGGGACTATGAATTTCACGCCGCAAAGCCTTCGCACCACGGCCACCGTCACCCTCGAAAAGCTCGACGCCGGATGGACAATTTCGAAGGTGCACCTCGACGTGGCGGCAAGGATTCCGGGAATCTCCGCGGCGGCGTTCGAATCTGCGGCCGCAAGCGCGAAATCGAATTGCCCCGTCTCTCGCCTGCTGCGCGCGGAAATCACGATGACGGCCAGCTTGGAGCAAGCTGCATGATTCTGGCGGCCATTGCCGGCCCGCTCATCATCCTTTCAGTTCTCTGGGAAGCATTCGAAGCCGTCGTCCTGCCTCGCCGCGTGACGCGTCGCTTTCGCTTCACGCGGCTGTTCTATCGCGTCACGTGGATTCCGTGGCGCGCTCTGGCGCGCGGGATTTCCTCCGCACGGCGTCGTGAAAGCTTCCTGAGCGTTTACGGCCCACTTTCTCTATTGCTCCTCTTCAGCGTTTGGGCGGCGCTGCTGATTTTCGGATTTGGGCTCATATATTACAGCTCCCGATTGGCCCTGCCGCCTTCCTCACCGTTCGAGACCTGCTTGTATATGAGCGGCACCACGTTTTTCACTCTAGGGCTGGGAGACGTTGTGCCGCGCACTTCCCTCGAGCGGATCCTCGCCGTGACCGAAAGCGGGCTCGGCTTTGGGTTTCTGGCGCTTGTTCTCAGCTACCTGCCCGTGATCTACCAGGCTTTTTCGCGCCGCGAGGTGAATATTGTTCTCCTCGATGCTCGCGCCGGCTCGCCCCCCACCGCTGCCGAGCTTTTGCGGCGCCACACGGGACCGCATGGATTCGAACCTCTCCGGCAGCTCCTGCACGACTGGGAACGATGGTCCGCGGAAATTCTCGAGAGCCACATTTCTTATCCTGTCGTCAGCTATTTTCGTTCTCAGCACAACAACGAATCGTGGTTGGGCGCGCTTGCCGCCATCCTGGACACGAGCGCCCTCCTCATCTCCGGCGTCGAGAATGATTGCTCGCGTCAGGCCCGCTTGACCTTCGCCATTTGCCGTCACACGGCCGTCGACCTGGCACAAGTGTTCTCTGCTGCCCCGAACCACAAAGCGGCCGATCGATTGCCGCCCTCGGAGCTCGCACGGCTGCGCTCTGTGCTCACGCAAACCGGACTCCAGCTTCGTGATACCCCCGAATCCAACCAGAAGCTGACGCACCTGCGCGAGATGTACGAACCCTATTTGCAAGCCCTGGCTGCGCATCTCTACGTCGAATTGCCCCCCTGGATCCTGGCCAAAGAGATTACAGACAATTGGCGGACCAGCGCCTGGGGGCGCATCGCGGGCTTCTCTGCGCCGACGCGAGAAGAAGCCTCGTTCGACGATCACGACGATTAGACCTGCTATCGAATCTCCACCAGACGATTGGTTCGAGCGGACATGGCCGGTCCCACTTGCGCAACTTCCCTGACTCTGATCTTTTGGGCGGCCAATTTGGACTCGATTCTTCGCACTTCGCCCGCACCCCTCCGCCTTGACGCAGATTTCCGTATGCTATAATCGCCTCTGCGCGAGTGGAAAAACACCTCGAGCGCGCCGCAGAGAGGGCTAATGAACGCGATTCCGAAGACGGAAAAAATTTGGCACAACGGGAAGTTCATAAACTGGGACGACGCCAAGATTCACGTCCTCTCCCACGTCGTCAGCTACGGTTCCGCCGTCTTCGAAGGAATCCGCTGTTACAACACGGCCCAAGGTCCCGCCATTTTCCGCAATCGCGAGCACATGCATCGCCTGCTCAATTCCGCGCGCATCTATCGCATGGACGTTCCCTTCTCGCTCGACGAGCTGTGTGAGGCCAATCTTGAGCTCGTCCGCATCAACAAAATCAGCGCCTGTTACATGCGCCCGATCGTCCTTCGCGGCTATGGCAGCGGCGGCGTTGACCCCGTCGGGCACCCCATCGAGGTGTACCTCGCCTGCTACGAATGGGGAAAATATCTCGGCGAAGATGGCCTGAAGAATGGCGTGGACGTCTGCGTCAGCTCCTGGAACCGCATGGCCCCCAACACGCTCCCGCAAATGGCCAAGGCCGCCGCGAATTACATGAATTCGCAGCTCATCCGCATGGAAGCCAGCACCAATGGCTATGTCGAAGGCATCGCGCTCGACACGACCGGCCATGTCAGCGAAGGTTCAGGCGAAAATATTTTTGTCGCCCTCAACGGATCCTTTATTACTCCCCCGCTCTCCAACTCTGCGCTTCCCGGCATCACGCGCAATTCCGTGATGACGCTTTGCCGCGATCTCGGCATTCCCGTCTCCGAGCAAGTGATCCCTCGCGAGATGCTCTACATCGCTGACGAAGTCTTCTTCTGCGGCACCGCGGCGGAAATCACTCCTATCCGCTCAGTGGACCGTGTCAGCATCGGCAATGGCGCCCGCGGCCCTCTGACCAAGCGCATCCAGGACGAATTCTTCGCCCTTACCAGTGGAGCAAAGCCCGATCGCCACGGATGGCTATCCCCGGTGGGGGCTGCCACGGGAGCGGCCGTCATTCGTTGAAAATTTGACCGGCATTTTTCTTGGAGGGCCGCCCTTCGCTTGGCGCCGGCTTCCGGATGGCTCTCTTTGACTCATCCCCTCGGATTCAGTAGAATCCGCGCGTTTGCATCCACTCCTCTTCTGGCCTGGTTGCTGTGGTCGCATTCCGGAGGGAACTCATGTACAGCATCCCCCAAAAACTCATCGCGGAATTCATTGGGACCTTCACGCTCATCTTCATCGGCGGCGGTTCCATCATTGCCGACCGATACCTTCATGCGACTTCTCAAGGCGGCGTCGGCCTTCTCGGCATCGCGGTGGCGCATGGGTTGGCGATTGGCATCATGGTCACTGCAATCGGCCACGTTTCCGGCGGACACTTGAACCCGGCGGTTACGATCGGTTTCTGGGTCACCAAGCGCCTCTCGACCCTTCAGTCGCTTTTTTACTGGTTCGCGCAGCTCCTTGGCGCAACGGCCGCAGCCTATTTGCTCACCGCCATCACCCCCGATTCCACTTGGCGGGCCGATGCGCTCGGCGCCATCACTCCGGACCTTGTGTCAGACTTCAGCCGCTGGCACGGCATGATGCTCGAGTGCGTTCTCACGTTTTTCCTGGTTTTTGTTTTCTTCGCCACGGCAGTGGATGCCAAGGGCGCGTTCAATAAGATCGCCGGCTTCGCTATCGGGCTCACGATGACGATGGATATCCTCTTCGGTGGCCCCTTCACGGGCGGTTCGATGAATCCCGCCCGCACTTTTGGCCCCGCCCTGGCCACGCATCATTGGTCGAATCACGGCGTCTACTGGGTGGGCCCGCTTTTTGGCGGCGTCCTGGCAGGCGTGATTTACGACCGCGTCTTTCTGCGCGATCAGCCTCCTGCCTGACAGGCTCGTTGGCATTTTTCCCCTATACGCCAGGTAATCGCCTCGATCTCCACGTTGCCAACCTAGAAATCCGCTCTCGCCGAATCCTTGCCACCCCTCCGGACGCATGCTAGCTTGGCTTGAAGCTTCGAAACTGGGGTCTCAGCCAAATGGCCATTAATGTTGACGATTTGCTTCGCCGCGCCGTCGAAAACAGGGCGTCCGACCTGCACCTGAAAGTCGGCAACCACCCCTACCTTCGCGTGGACGGCCTTCTCAATCCCGTCAACGACGTCCCTCGCGTCACGCCCGAGGAAATGCTCTCGATGGCCTTCAGCATGATGACCAACCGCCAGAAGCAGAAGTTCAAGGAGACCGCCGAGCTCGATATGGCCTACGGCGTCGCCGGCCTTGGGCGCTTCCGCGTCAACGTATTCCAGCAGCGCGGCAACGTCGGTATGGTCCTCCGCGTTATTCCCACGAAGATCCGCACCATCGAAGAGCTCGAGCTCCCGCGCATCCTGGCGCAAGTCTGCGAAGAGCAGCGCGGCCTGATTCTCTGCACCGGCACGACTGGTTCCGGTAAGTCCACCACTCTGGCCGCCATGATCGACCGCGTCAATTCACTGCGCGCCGAGCACATCATCACCATTGAGGACCCCATCGAGTATCTGCACCGCGATAAGAAGGGTTTCATCAACCAGCGGGAAGTCGAGGTGGACACCGCCTCGTTTTCCACCGCGTTGCGCGCCGCCCTACGTCAGGACCCGGACGTCATCCTCGTCGGCGAAATGCGCGACCTGGAAACCATTTCCACCGCCCTGCTCGCCGCCGAAACCGGCCACTTGGTCCTCTCGACTTTGCACACCCTGGACGCCACGGAAACCATTCAGCGCATCATCGCCGTCTTTCCGCCGCCCGAGCAAAAACAGATTCGCCTACAACTCGCCGGGACGTTGAAGGCCGTCATCAGCCAGCGCCTCGTTCGCAAGAGCGACGCCGCCGGCCGCGTTCCCGCCTGCGAGGTCATGATCTCCACCGGCTACATCCGCGATTGCATCATCAATCCGGACAAAACTCGCATGATTCGCGACGCCATCGCCGCCGGCACCAGCCAGTACGGCATGCAGACTTTCGATCAGTCGCTCTTTGATCTCTACTCGCGCAACCTCATCACGCTCGAGGAAGCACTCATGCGCGCCTCGAACCCAGACGATTTCCGCCTCCGCGTCCAGGGTATTCGCTCCTCCGCCGATTCCGCCCGCGAGGAGATGGAGCGTGCCATGACCGAATTCGAGCGCCTCGGCAATCGCTGACGGTCACACGGAATCTTCGTTCGGCGATCGCAAGACTCCGGCCATCTTCTCTTCTTTCAGATTGTCTCGCAATTGCCTCTGACCCGACTTGCGATTTCCTCTCCATCCCTTACCTCCTTTACTCCCTTTCCCTCATCTACATCCTTGTCCTTGCCGCCTTGCTTCCCTGCTTCCATGCTTCTATGCTTCCTTCCCTATGCGAAACCCCACTCGCAAACTTTCCTCCGAATCCGATCTCTATGCTTCTGCTCTCCGCGCCCTGATGCGCCGCGCCCACTCGATCCATGAGATGAAGGAATATCTCGAACGTCGAGCCGAGGAATCCGCCCTGGTCAAGCCCGTTCTCGCCCGCCTTTGCGAACACAACTACCTCGACGACGCCCGCTTCGCTCTGGATTTCGCCCGGCAGCACGCCAATTCACGGCGCCAGGGACGTTTTCGCATCGCCCGCGAGCTTCGCGCCCGCGGGGTCCCGGATAAGCACATTGAAGCCGCTCTCGATGCCGTCTTTGCCGAAACAGACGAAGCCGGACTGGTTCGTGCACGTATCAAGCGCGCGCTCTCTCACTTGCGCGGCCCGCTCGATCGGCGCAAGCTTGCCTCGTTGTATCGCAGCCTGCTCCGCGCCGGATTTTCTTCGGACATTATCCGCGCCGAGTTGCACAGCACCACTCGCACCAACCCCGTAGATTTGCCGGATACAGTATCCGAGGACCTTTAGTTCACGTCCCGCGCATAGATTTTCGGGAATCATAGAGCACCGTCCCGCAATCGAACAACCGGACACTCCAAGGCGCCACATTCCGCTTGTTTTCATAACTTTCTGCACGATTTCCGCCGCTCGGCCGAATACTTTTTCGAGCCCGCCCGTCTAAGCAGAACAATATGGCTTGGGGGAATCGCGTGCTCTCGCCCATCGGACAGGCGAGGACGCCTCCATATCCACTTCAAGGAGAATGAGAATGAAGAAACTACAATTTGTGCTCTTGGTCCTCGGCCTGGCTTTCAGCGGATGCGCCGCGCTCGCCTCTGGCCGGTCCGCGCAGTCCGGCCAATCGGCAACACCCGCGCCGTCCACGCAATCCGCCGACAAAACGCCTCCCAGCTATGACATGAAGGGGCAGGCGATCGTCGACCTTCAGGACTTGCAGAAGAAGTTCGTTTCTCTCGCGCAAGCCGTCCCGGCCGAGAAATTCACCTGGCGTCCGGGCGAGGGTGTCCGTTCCATCGGCGAGGTTTATCTCCACATCGCGGCCGCCAATCACAACATTCCAACCATGATCGGCGCACCCAAAATGCAGGAATTTATGGCCAAGGGCTTCGAATCGTCCACCACGGACAAGGCCAAAATCATCGAACAATTGAATCAATCGTTTGATTACGCCGTGTCCGTGGTCCAAGGCATGTCCAACGCCGACTTCGCGAAGCCAGAAAAGGCGCTCGGCCCAGACGCCAACGCCGGCGATGTCGTCTACATCCTCGTCGTCCACGCTCACGAGCATCTAGGCCAGTCTATCGCCTATGCGCGCATGAACGGCGTCGTCCCACCCTGGACCGCTGCCGCTGAAGCCGCCGCAAAGAAAGCACAGCCGTCGCCCGACAAGGATTGACCCGTTTCACACCCGACGAGGGGGATCGCCTGCCGATTCCCCTTTGTCGTCCTAGTCACTCGGCCCCCATCCAACGCCGGGCCAGAGTCCTACTGCGGATGCCGCAATGCCTGCGCCCGTTGAAGTATCGCCGGGGGAAATTCCGGCTCTCCCATCGGTGGTTTGCCTTGCGTGATTGCCCAGTGTTCGAGCCAGCCCGTACCTTCCCCAACGTAGGTATCCGGCAAGCTGTACGCCTGGTCGCCCAACGCGTCTTCGAGAGTAATGAAGCGGTAGCCTCGGTTGCGAAACACGTCGGCAAGATCGCCCACGTGATCGGCCTCCAATTGATTGGCATGCAGGAGAATGACTTGTTTCGGCTCGTAACCCATGATCTGCTTCGATAGCTGTTCGAAGTACGCGAACATGGCGTCGGAATACGAAAGGTAGGATGCTGCGACTTCCTTCTGCTCCGCCGCGTCTCCCCGTTTCCTCGCGTCGTCGTACACCGTTGCGAACATCCAGTCCCACGCGTCCAGCGTCACTGGCGCGATGCGGTAGCCGCGCGCCGTCAGAAATGCCTCGGCTTCGCGCCGCGTCTGGAGATCCCGGCCGGTATCGAGGTACGGGTGCCGGAAATACCGCAGCTTCATGTTGTGCTGAGCCAGCAGGAGGCGAATCACCGGTTCGCCTTCCACGACTTCGTCCTCCCATTCGCGCAGTCCCACTCGGTTCAGCGACGCGTGGCTGAACGTGTGATTGCCCAGCTCGAATCCAGCGTCCACCCACATTTGCAGTGCTTTGATTCTTTCGTCGACTTCTCCCCATTTGTAGAGTTTCTTCTCGTTCACGAATGCAACCGCGGGAAATCCCTGCTGCTTCAGCGTTGCCACCAGGCGGGATGTCATGTCCGTGATTTCCGGGCCGGTCATGTAATCGGAGGCGCCTGCCGGCAAATCGTCAAAGGTAAAGGCAACTCGCCGGTCCGGCTCGCTATAGACCTTTGAATTGAGAATTGCAGTCGCAATACAAACCGCGCAGATGACGAGGGCAACCGTTCGCGCTGCCTTCATGGTTCATCCTCCTGGCGTAACGAAATCGCCGCCCCTATCAGGGAGTCTGGCCCGCATTGCCCGCCGCGCCTTGCGAGCCGGGCCGTATTGTACATGCGGCACCACTTTTTACCTCGTCCATCATTCCTGATGCTTCAAAACCGAATTGCTCCGGTTTCTCCCTCCTCGCGTTGCGGCTTCACTTTTCGTCTGCGATAATGAAATGATCTCGCTGAGGACAAGCATCTTGACCGGCAACGACGTCCGCAAGACATTTCTGAGATTCTTCGAGGAGCGCGGTCACCGCGTCGTGCGGAGCAGTTCGCTTGTCCCGGTCAACGACCCAACTTTGCTCTTCACCAATGCCGGAATGAATCAATTCAAGGACGTGTTCCTTGGCCTCGAACAGCGCGACTACACGCCGCGCCACCACCTGCCAGAAATGCGTGCGCGCCGGCGGCAAGCACAACGACCTGGAAAACGTCGGCTTCACCAATCGCCATCACACGTTCTTCGAAATGCTCGGCAATTTTTCCTTCGGTGATTATTTCAAGAAGGATGCAATCGCCTACGCCTGGGAGCTAGTCACATCGCCGGATTGGTACGCGATTCCGCTCGAAAAACTCTACTTCACGGTTTTCGGCGGCGCCGAAATCGCGACCCGGCAACACGTTGGCTCCGGACCACGACGCAGCCAAATTGTGGATCGGCGTCGGCGCGCCGAAGGATCGCATCTTCGAAATTCCTGGCCTCAAGGAAAATTTCTGGGCCATGGGCGATACCGGCCCCTGCGGTCCTTGCAGCGAAATTCTCTACGACATGGGCCCCGCCGCCTCCGACCAGGGCCACGCCGATTGCAAATTCCCCTGCGACTGCGGCCGCTACGTCGAAATCTGGAACCTCGTCTTCATGCAGTTCAACCGCGACGCAAACGGCAAGCTGAATCCCCTGCCGAAACCATCCGTCGACACGGGCATGGGCCTCGACCGCACCGCTGCTGTCCTCCAGGGCGTAATTTCAGAATTACGACACGGATTTATTTCAGCCGCTCATTCGCGAAGCTGCCAAGCTTGCGAATGTCGATGTCCGTGACTCCAAAATTCAGCCCTCGCTGCGCATCGTCGCCGACCACTCACGCGCCGCCACATTCCTGATCTCCGATGGAGTAATCCCCTCGAACGAAGGCCGCGGTTATGTCCTGCGCAAAATCATCCGTCGGGCACTCGTCCATGCGAATGATCTGAAAGCGCCTTTGCCCTTTCTATCGGTGATGTCTGCCGCTGTCCGCGCCGAAATGAAGGACGCCTATCCCGAGCTCAAGGAGCATGCCGCCCGCATCACAAAAATCCTCGATGAAGAAGAGCACCGCTTTATGCGCACCGTGGAAGTGGGCCTTAGAAGACTCGAAGAAGAGATGCAGGAACTTCAAGGGATCACCCGAAAGGGCATAGATGTTTCACAGTTCCACGCTGTGCAGCAAATCAAGGACACTGGACTCGGCAATCTGATTTATCCCGGCGAGAAGGCATTTCGACTCTATGACACCTTCGGGCTCCCCCGCGACTTCATTGAGGACGTGTTACGCGACAATGGACTTGACGTTCGATTGGCCTGGCTTCGATCGTGCGATGGAAGAACAGCGCACGCGCGCAAGAGCTTCCTGGAAGGGCGTACATAAGGAAGCCGCGAACCCGGTCTATACGAAGCTGGCGCAAACCTTCAAGACCGAGTTCGATTTCTACTTCGGCACCAACACGCGGGACTGCCGCATCGAGGCGATTGTCACCAAGCAAGGCCTGGTGAATGAAATCAAAAAAGGCGCGGAAGCCGAAGTCCTCCTCGACCGCACCTCCATTTATTCCGAATCGGGCGGGCAGGTCGCGGACACCGGCTCGCTCTACGACAACTCGGAGTCGCTCGAAGTTGCCGAAATTCGCGGCGCTTATTATCCCGTCAGCGGACTCATCGCGCATCGCATTCTGGCGAAGGAAGATCTGCGCGTCGGCGATCGTGTCGCCACTATCGCCGACTCGGAGCGGCGTGTGCGCAATATGCGGAACCACACTGCGACGCATCTTGCCCACGCGGCGCTCCGCGGCATTCTCGGCACGCACGTGAAGCAGGCCGGCTCGCTCGTAGCGCCCGATCATCTGCGTTTTGATTTCACGCATTTCGCCGCCGTCGACCCCAGCGAGATCGCCGAAATTGAGCAGCAGGTGAACGAAGAAATCCTGAAAGATCTCGAGATGCGCACCGACATCATGAATATCGACGATGCGCTGGCTTCCGGCGCGCTCGCCTTTTTCGGCGACAAATATCCCGAAGCCAACGTCCGCGTCGTGACCATTCCCGACTCCGCTTCGCCCCGCGGCTTCTACAGCAAGGAGTTGTGCGGTGGCACGCACGTCAGCCGCACCGGTGAAATAGGGGTGGTCAAGATTCTCTCCGAGTCGTCCACAGCGGCTGGCATCCGCCGCATCGAAGCCATCTCCGGCGACCGCGCCCTAGCCGAATACCAGTCCTCGCTCGCGACCCTCCGCCGAGCCGCTAGCCTATTGAACACTGGAGAGGACGAGGTCGTAGCCGCCATCGAGCGCCAACTCGACCAAATCAAGGCTCTTGAAAGGCAAATCGAGACCCTAAAACGCAAGGCGGCTGTCTCAGAAGCCGACGAACTCCTGGAGGCTGCTCGTGATGTTAAGGGGGTCCGGGTACTGGCCGCCAAAGTCACTGGTTTTGACCGTGACGCCCTACGTCAATTGGTCGACGCCCTTCGTTCGAAACTGGGCTCCGGGGTAGTGGTCTTGGCATCCGTAGAGGACGGCAAAGTTGCTCTAATTACAGGGGTTACGAAAGACCTGACGTCTCGCCTCCACGCCGGTAAAATTGTCCAGGAACTGGCCAAGCTAATCGGCGGTTCGGGGGGTGGGCGCCCCGATTTGGCAGAGGCTGGCGGAAAAGACACATCCGGCATAGAAATGGCCTTGAGTACCGTTTACCCCCTCATCGACCGTCTACTATAATTCCCATCGCGCCAGAAGTTTACGCCGGGGAGGCCTCTTTCCCCGCGCGTTCTTGTCTGTGTACTCAGTTCGTTCGCGAGGAAGTGGAGCGTTTTGCCTTCCCCAATCAGGATATGAAAGGGATACGCATCACCGTAGCAATCTTGGCGGCCTCGACATGGCTGGTGTCAGCCATGCCGGCGCACGCCCAGATTGCATCATACCTAGATGAGCACGGGAAGCTCGTCTATGTGAACGGGGATTCCCCCGCAAGCCACCGTGGGAGTACTATTAGTTCTCCCTCAGCTGCTTCGTCGCTTTCTCGAACGGAGTCGCTGGCAGTGCCGCCCGACCGGCTCGAGCGCATCGCGCGCGAAGCTGCCGAACGGCATCAGGTGGACCCGGCGCTGGTCAAAGCCGTGATCAGCACCGAATCAGGTTGGAATCCGCACGCGGTCTCCCGCAAGGGAGCCATGGGCTTGATGCAATTGGTCCCGGGAACGGCACAACGCTACGGCGTCGGCAATCCTTACGACCCTGTCCAGAACGTGGAAGGCGGGACGATGTATTTGAGAGCACTGCTCGAACGCTACAACGGCGATGTCAACAAGACGCTCGCGGCTTACAACGCCGGCGAGCACGCTGTGGACTCGAGCAATGGCATCCCGCCCATCCCCGAGACCCTCAGGTACGTGAGGAAAGTTACCGACGCATACTTCCAGCCCGGCTCGAACCACTCGTCCGCTCTGTTGAGTCCGCCCAAGGACCCAATGCGGCGGGAAGTGGATACGAATGGCCGGGTAGTTTTCACGAACGAATGAAACGCCACACTTCGGCCGATACCCAGTCCGCGATTGGAGCGGTCCTGCTTGCGATTGCGCTGGTCGTGTGGCCCGCGCCCACCGCTCACGCCGATAAGAAATCCGATGCCCGCGAGCAATTCGAGCGCGCCATACAAATGCGCACGCAGCTCGAAGGCTACCTTCCAAAGGATCGCGCGCTCGAAGATTACAAGCGAACGATCGCCGCTTATCACAAGGTATACCTGATCTCGACGGTCTCCGACGACGTGACTCCTTCGCTGATCGCCGAGGCGGAGTTGTACGAGGAGATGGGCAAACAGTTCGATCCGAAGTATTTTCTGTCAGCCATCGATGCCTACCGCTTCCTGATCAAGCAGTATCCCGGAAGCCGCTATCGCGGCGAAGCGCAGCTCGCCATCGCGCGCATCCAGGATAGCGACCAGCACAGGCCGGACGACGCGGAAGTCACATACAAGGACTACCTGAAACAGTTCCCCCATTCTCAGAAGACGGGGGACGTCCGCCAAGCGTTGAAGGAAATCGCAGCCAGCCGCGGGACTGACGTCCAGCCAAATTCCGACACGATCGGACCGGTGGTGCAGCCGCGCGAAGCCAAGGACAGCACTTCTCTGGTGAAAGACATCCACACGTGGAACGCGGAAAACTATACGCGCATCGTGGTAACGCTGGACGACACGATCAAATACGATGCTGCACGGATCACTTCCCCCGATCGAATCTACTTCGATCTCTATAAAGCGCGGCTCAGCAACGCGCTGGCCAGCAAGACGCTCGACGTGGATGACGGCCTGTTGAAGTCCGTGCGCGTGGCGCAGAACAAAGAAGGTGTGGTGCGGCTAGTTCTCGACGTGAGCGGCGCCAGAGATTATTCGGCTTACCTGGTGAAGGACCCTTACCGGCTGGTTATCAACGTCCAGGCAAGCTCGGCAGCGGTTGCGAAAAGCGCCGCACCCAGCCCGCCTGCCGCACCCAAGGCCGCCGCGGAGCAACCCGTCGGACCGGTGCGTGAAACCGTTACGGTGAAGGCGAACGAGGATTCGCCCCCCACACCGTCGAAACCGCTCCCTCGAGAGATATCCAAGAGTTCCTCGACGCCGATGAAGGCTAGTTCCCCTGCGGTGGGTGCTCTTCAGCCGCCGGCCGAGGCGAAGCCGAATCGCGATGGCACACACTCGCTCACGCGTGCGCTGGGCTTGAAGATCAACCGCATCGTCATTGATCCGGGGCATGGCGGGCACGATACGGGGACCATCGGGCCTCACGGCCTGTTGGAAAAGGACGTCTGCCTGGACGTGGGACTTCGCCTGGGCCGCTTGATTCAGGAAAAGCTTCCGGGCGCCGGGGTGATTTATACCCGCAAGGACGATACGTTCATCCCACTCGAAGAGCGGACGGCGATTGCCAACGAGGCGAAGGCCGATCTGTTCATTTCGATCCATGCGAACTCGAGCCGCGACAAGAACGCACGAGGAGTGGAGACGTATTACTTGAATTTCGCCACTACCGAAGATGCGATGGACGTTGCGACGCGCGAAAACGCTCTCTCCGAGGAATCGCTGCACGACCTGCAGGACCTGATCAAGAAGATCGCGCGGAACGACAAAATCGAGGAATCGAAGGAATTGGCGGACGATATACAAGGCTCGCTTTCGCAGCGGATGCAACTGGTGAGCCACAGCGAAAAGAACCGCGGCGTCAAGAAGGCCCCTTTCGTCGTACTGATCGGCGCCAACATGCCCTCGGTGCTGGCGGAAATTTCCTTCGTCAGCAATCCCAGCGACGAAAAACTCCTCCGCAAGGGCGACCAGCGCCAGCGAATTGCAGACGGCCTCTATCGCGGAATTTCGATGTACCTCGACAGTCTGAACAGCCTTTCCTACAATAGGCGTAGGCTGCTCACCGATAGCCATCTCGGCTCCGCCCCTGGAACAGTGGCGGACGACGGGAACCCCAAGTAGAATCCTGGCGTCTAATCGACAGGGTATCTATGCGCTGGCGCATCCTGAACCTCGTCCCGTTGTTGTTCCTTGGCGCTTTTCCCGCCGCGGCGCAGAACATCCTTCCCAACTCGTTCGCAGCCTGGTCGGCGAACGGCCAGGAGCCCTTCAGCCCCGGCGCTTCCGCGCCCATCCTGAATCGCGCTTCGGCCGACGCTGCGAGAGATGCGATGGCGGTCGCGAACGAATACGAGTTTCTTGCCGGAGAGCGGGTGGCTTACCAGCACGGCGCGGAAACGCTCGACGTCACGCTTTATCGCATGAAGGACCCCAGCGGGGCCTACGGCGAGTATTCCTATTTGCGCTCAGTGGATATGCGTCACGCGGACTTGGCCGAGCATTCGTCAATGTCGCGCGAGAGAGCTCTCGTATTGGTGGGAAATGTCGTTCTCGATATTCGAGGGAGCGATCTGCCGGGGCACGAGCAGGACCTGCACTCGCTCGTTTCCGCGGTGACTCCGCATGCCCAACAAGGCGTGTTGCCAACTCTTTGGCAACATCTTCCGCAGAAGGACATGATCGAGAGGACGGATCATTACGTCCTGGGTCCAGTGACGTTGAACGAATTCATCCCAGTTTCAAACGGAGACTGGCTCGGGTTTTCCGATGAAGCCGAGGCGGAATTTGCGAAATACAGGATTGATGGACATGAAGTGACTCTGCTGCTTGCCGATTTCCCCACTCCCCAATTGGCGACGAGAAGACTGGCCCAGTTCCAAACGATATTCAACCTGAATGGCGCTGGTTCGGACAGCAAGTTGCCGCTGGTCTTTGCGAAGAGATCGCTCACGTTGCTCGGGATAACGTTCGGCGCGCGCTCGCAAGCCGAGGCAGACAAACTATTGAATGAGGTTCAATCTGGAACGGTTCTGACCTGGAACGAGCCGAGTTTTGAGGTGACGGAGCCCGGCATCGCTACGATCCTCGTGGGAACTTTCATTGGAACGGGAATAATCTGCCTTTTCGCGATGATTTCCTCGCTTGCATTCGGAGGCGCCCGATTGATTATCAAACGCGCGCTGCCCAACAAGGTGTTTGATCGGAGCAGCGAACTTCAGATACTCCAGCTCGGACTATCCAGTAAACCCATCAATGCAGAGGACTTCTACGGCCCTAATTAGGTCCAGGAGCAACTAGGGGGAGCGGTGGAAAAATCAGACACTAAGACTGGGAGCCCACTTAAACCATTCTAAAAAAAGCAGTTACGGGTTTATGGAATTTTGGCTTTCCTACTTGACTGATTTGCAACGCTCCACTAGACTTCGGTCGAGGAAAGGGTTCTGTGGCCATCCGCGCATTGGCTGTGGAGCTTTCTCCCTTTGAAGGCCCGCTGCAAGGCGGGCCTTCTGCTTTTTAACACGCTGATTCTGGAAGCTTTCCCCGCTCTTCGCGCCTATTCCCTGAATGCTCTCCGTTCAAGAAACTATTTGCACCCTTTAGAACACAAGTTTGCGTATATAGCGGTATCGGGCCATGGTAATTCAGCCGGAAAGATGCAAAGGCCGCAGAAGCGGCGGTGACAACCGATTTGGACTTCGAAGAGCTTGTGCGGCAACACCAGCGTATGGTCTACAGCATCGCGTACCATTTTCTGCAAGACCGGCCCGCAGCGGAAGAAGTGGCGCAGGATGTGTTCATGGAATTGTATAAAAGTCTTGGCTCGCTTCAATCGGGTGACCACGCCAAGCACTGGTTACGTCGCGTCGCTTGCCATCGCTCGATTGACTACGCTCGGAGGCTGCCGAAGGCGCGCCAGGTTGACTTGGATTCAATACCGGAGCCCGCGCAACCGGCCACCGCAAGTGATCCGATGCTTTCCGGACGTCTCCGTCAAATGATCGCTTCCCTGCCGGGGAAAATGCGTCTGGTGGTAATTCTGAAATATCAAGAGGAAGCTGAGCTGGAGGAGATCGCAAAAGTACTGGGAATGCCAATCAACACGGTAAAAAGCCAATTGCACCGGGCGCTTGCAGTACTGCGATCCAAGATGGGAATCGAAAACGGGAGAACTCAACTGTGAACCGGCTGGAAGATGAACTGAGAAAAACTCTGCAGCGGGTCGAGCCCCCGGCGGGTTTTGCCGAGCGTGTGATGGCGCGAGCGGCGAACCAGGAGCGATCCCGAGAAAAGGCAACCTGGCCGTGGCTGGATCTGTTCCGCAACCGGGGATTGCAATGGGCAGCCACCTGCGCGTTGTGCCTCGCGATCGCAACTGGCGGGATCGTGTACCACCATGAAGAGGTGCGGCGCGCGCAGGGAGAGGAAGCGAAGCAACAGTTGATGCTGGCTCTGCGCATTACTGCCAGCAAGCTGCAAGTGGCGGAGTCCGAGGTGCGGCAAATTGGCTCCACGAATTAATCGCAGACGGAAAGACGGGAGGATTTTGTGAAAAGGATTTGGATACTGATCGCAGTGCTATTAGCCGCGGGCTGGGGAGTACACGCGCAGGATTGGAGCGCCTCGTTAACGTCCCGGCTCGAAGCTAAAGCCTCGAAGACGGTGGACGTCACTTTGGACCAGTCCATGCTGAAGTTTGCGAGCCGGTTCCTCGACGATAAGGACCCGGATCAGGCGCAAGCCAAAAAAATCGTCGCCAACATGCAGGGAATTTACGTGCACAGTTTCCAGTTCGAAAAGTCGGGAGAGTTTACAGACGAGGACGTGGCAACCCTCCGAGGGCCATTGAAAGATCCACCGTGGTCGCGGATTGTGAACGTGCGCAGCAAGCGAGAAGGTGAAAACGTCGAGGTGTATTTCAAGAAGGAAGGCGGGAAATTCACGGGACTGGTGGTGATCGCCACGCAGCCCACTTCCCTGACCTTCGTGAGCATTGTGGGCCCGATTGATCCGGATGATCTCGCGAAGCTCGGCGGGCAGTTCGGAATCCCCAAGGTCGACATAGGGCATGACGAAAAGAAGGGAGACAACAAATGAACCACCGCGGACTCGAACTCTTATTGGTGGTGGCCCTGGCGATCCCCTGTTTTGCCGGAGACCGTGAATTCAAGTCGGTGGTCAGCGCCATCGAGACGCAGTATGGGACCCGGCAGACGCACATTCCCTTCCTGGGCTTGGCGACCCTCTGTCTGCGCGCGGCCAAAACGCCGGGCGCCTCGGGATTCAAGCTCGCCGTCTTTCAGCACTTGAAGCGCCCTGCGGGGGAATCGGGAGAAGCATTCCAGCAAAGTGTGGCCAGCGCCCTAGGCGCGGATTGGCATCCCATTGTGAGAGTCCGGTCGCGCGAAGAGAATCAATTCACCGTGATTTATTCGAATAGGTCGGACAAAGACGTGAAAATGATGATCGTCGCGCTCGAGCCCGATGAGGCGACCGTCGTCCAAGTGAGGCTCAAAGCATCCGATTTGCAGAAATGGATGAACGACGGGGACGACGACAACCGCTAGGGAAACGTGAACCCGAAGACTTTCTATCCCCACGATACCCTTTAGAAATCCGTTTGCAGGCGCAGGGCGTAACTGCGGGGCGGCGCGATGGCGTTGCCCGAAAAAAGCCCACCGAAATCGATCAGATTCAGGCGATTGTTGAGGTTCTCGGCGTCCGCCTGCAAGCGCACCTTCACCCGCTCGGATTTCCGAAGATCAACGCTTGCAGTAGCATCCACCGAAAGCATTGGCTTGATGCGATCGCGCGTGAAGTTGATCCGGTCCACCACTGCCTGGCCGTACTCAGCGAGAGCCTGGGAATACGTGCCCACGAAATCGAAGGGGAGCCCGCTGCCGTATTCCCCACCCGCCCCTACCCACACACGCGATGCAAGTTGATAACGGAATCGCGCGCGTGCGGTGTTGCGCTGATCCTGCGAATCCGGGAAATGTCCGGAGAGCTGAGTCATCGCGTTCGTGGCATCTTCGCCCACAAACAACCCTCCGCTGACGGGAAACCATGCGTTGCCGACGATGTAAGAGTAGCTCACGTAGCCGGAAAGGCCCCGCCAATCGGGCAGGCTGATTTTTCCCTCCGCGCCGTAAAGAATCCCTTTTTGGAAGGAAATCGGAAAGCTGACGGCGGTGTTGAGAAGTTGGTCGTCATCCGCATAATTGTTGACCTGGCGGCGAAAGACGTTGGTGTCGAGCTTCAGTTTCCCGGCGAACCCTTTCGTCAATCCAATCTCGAAGTAATCTCCGTGAGAGGGGAGAACGGGCAGGCGGAGTACATTCGGATTGAGCGAGAGGACCGAGGTGGAGCTCGAAAGCAGAATATTTTCAAACGAGGGCGTCTGGAAGACGCGGTCGTAGGAAGCGTGCAAGACGAGCCCGGCGGATGGAAAGTAACGGCCGACCGAGAGCCGCGGACTCAGAGCGCCCTGGTTGACAAGTAGTTGGTAATGATCCCAGCGGAGGCCCGCACTGATCGTCCATTTTCCTAGCCGGATCAAATCCTGCGCGTACGCCGATTGTTCGAGGTCCGGGCGGTTTCCGGAAAACGCAAATGTGGCAGGCGTGCCGACATCGAATTGTGTGGGATCGGTGATGACGTCGTTGAAATTCTCGTTCAGAAACAGGTCGTCCGATTCCACTCCGAACTTCCATTCCTGAATGCCGCGTTGCATGCTGACGCTGGCATGAAAATATGCCTCGTCGAACCAGTTTGACTGGAAGGCAATGATGGGCGTCGAAGCGGCGTTGGAGTACAAATCATTCGAATTCACGCGCACCATGCCGCCAATGTCCGCGACGGCGTCCTCAGAGAAAACGTGCTGGTAGGAAACAATGCCCATCGTTTCGAAATTGTCGCCGTTCTGGCGCTGCCCAGCAGCTTGTTGCACCTGTTCGTTGGGGATGTCGTAGCGAGACAACTCGTGTCGCACAGTGAGGTGCAGCCGGTCTCTCGGCGTCAGGTCGCGCTCGAAACGAATGGAAAAATCACCTGTCGTGCCTGTGTTCGTGTAGTTCTGCGGCACCACAGGATTGAGATAGTGGCTGGTCATGCTGCCGTCGCCGCTCGCACCGAACACGTTCTTGCCCCAGGCCAATTGGACCTGCGAGAAAGCGCCACCCGTGTCAAAACTCCCTCCGGAAAGCACTACCTGCCCGTGCAATCCGGGCCGGGCGTCCTCGAGCGTGTTGACCTCGACAACACCGCCCATCTTGCGGCCGTACTCCGCGGGAATCCCCGCGGTGTAAATGTTCATTGACTCGACGTCGTCCGCTTCGATCTCCGGCCCAAAGCTCGGAGAACGGTTGTCGATTAGGGGTATGCCATCGACGACGAATTGAGTCTGGTATTCCGAGCCGCGCGGATGCAGGACGGCGTTGCCTTCATAGAGCCAGCCGGGCTGGGAATTGACAAGGTCCTGCAGCGAACGGCCCGGCAAGGAAGTGGCCCGCGAATCGATCGTGTCCAGACCAATGCGATTAACCGTTTCCGTTTGGTGCGGATCGATCAAGGTGTCCGAGTCGTTCACTACGACAGTTGAGTTGACGGAGGCGAGCGAGAGGTGGATCGATTGTTCGATGGGTATGGCGGAACGGACCTCCACCGAAGCCACAAAAGGTGCAAAGCCGGGTTGATGGACGGCAATCCGATAAATGCCAAACGGAAGGCGTTTCGCGGTCAGATTCCCGGCGTCATCCGTCTCGTAGGTTTCGCGAAATTGATTTGCTGCGCAATCCAGTTCGACTGAGCTCTTCACGCCGAGCCCGGCGGGATCGGTCACCTTCAGGCGCAGTTCTCCTGTCCCACTCTGAGCAAAGAGCGCGGTGGCACTGAGGAAAATTAGCAAAAGCCTTTTCATTTCCAGTCCAAGCGCCTGCATCCGGACTTGCGTCTTCCAGAAAAGGGTAACACTCCGGAAATCAACCCCGCCAATCCTTAGAATTTTACCTGACTCGCGTGCTAGTCTTTTGGTACGAATTCCCGAGACGTGTTCCGCTGAATAATCAAGCGACGGGAAGGGAATATCCGGCTGATACGTTGGGCCAGGCATGGTCTGTCACGCCGTCAGTCCTGAAAGGTGACTGTCAAGAAAACCGTAGGTGAAACCCTTTAGCCCGTTTCTGAATCGAAGCATGGATGCGACAAGCTGAGAAACAGTGAAACATGCGAAGTCGCATGGCAAGCCGGGACAACGGAGAACGATGACCCTTCCAATCAAGTGGATATCTGGAATTGCATTCAGTGGAATGCTGGCAGCGATGCTCTTGATTTCTCCGCTGGCGCAGGCGCAGCAGCAACAGGTTCCCGCGAATCCAGCCACCGCTCCCCCCGCAAAGCCGGGGGAACAGACCAAGGACCAGCAAGACAACAAAGACAAGAAGGGCGACAATGCTCCGGCCAGCCAAACGCAGGACAAGAGCAGCCCGAAGAACGATCGCCTCTTCTACACCCTGCCGAACTATTTGACCGTGGAGAACGCCAGTGAGGTTCCCCCG
The DNA here is from genome assembly GCA_963788255.1 of uncultured Acidobacteriota bacterium. GTDB lineage: Bacteria > Acidobacteriota > Terriglobia > Acidiferrales > UBA7541 > Palsa-295. The sequence continues at coordinate 371,797 of CAWBGC010000014.1, read as the reverse complement.
CTTTCGACCGGTGGGAAATACAAGCTCGTTGCGAAGTCCTCTTTCGACTATGTGGAGTATCCCTACATAGCTGCTCTAGCGGCCATCAGCCAGGCGCAGGACAGCGAGCCGGGCTTCGGGCAGGGAGCTGCCGGCTATGGCAAGCGATTTGGAGCGGCTTTTGCGGACAACACCATCGGAAACTTCATGACCGGCGCCGTGTTTCCCTCGATTCTGAAGCAAGATCCTCGCTACTTTCAGTTGGGCGCCGGGCATGGCAGCGTCCTGCACCGGGTGGGCTATGCCATCGGCCGCATTTTCGTCACGCGCACGGATTCGGGCGGTAGTCAGTTCAACTATTCCGAAATTGCAGGAAACGCAGTCGCGGCGGGGATCTCCAATATATATCACCCCGAAAGTGACCGCACGGTTCCGAACACCGTGAGCATCTGGTGGACAGAAATCATGTGGGACACGGTGGCCAACGAAGCCAAAGAGTTCTGGCCGGATCTTCGTCACTGGATCAGCAAGAAGAGACAACAGTAGTTCCTACGCCGCGCTTTTCTACACCGCCGCGCTTGTGGACGGCGGCAATGTGTCGCATGATACGTCCCGGAAAGGGTGATTAACGAATGAGGCTTTTCTTTCGCATCGAAATGCTCGCGATTCTGAATTGCTGTCGCGCCAACCCCGTCGCCATGGCGCGACAGGCCGGCTAGATGCAGATCCAAGCCCAGTCTGCGGCGCAGCCGAGAAGGCAATCCCCTGCCTGCGGCGCCACCCTCCTCCTCTGCTTGACCGTGCTTTTCGCTTTCCCTTGTGGGGCACAGCAGCAGTCAGCCCCGGCGCCCAGCGGGCAGCCCGACGGCGTATTGAAATCCGCCGAAAAGGCCACAGGCGACGAGGATCCGAAAAGCCCGAATAAAAGTGTCAACAAGGACGATCGCATTTTTGGCGTGATGCCGAACTTTTTGACCGTCGAAAGCTTCGACCAAGTCGCGCCGCTCACTTGGAAGGCCAAATACAAAATGACTGCCGAAGGCGCGTTCGACCCTTACGAATTCGCCGTTGTAGGTGTCGTTGCAGGTATTCACCAAGCACAGGACCAGGACGCCCCCTTCGGACAGGGGGCTTTGGGCTACGGCAAGCGCTACGGGTCTGGGTTCGCGGACCAAGCGATTGGCAACATAATGACCGGAGCGGTCTTTCCTTCCCTATTGCGCACCGATCCTCGCTACTTCCAGATGGGGAGAGGCGGATTCGGACACCGCTTTTTCTACGCGGTCGAGAGAATCTTTGTCACCCGCCGGGACTCCGGCGGCAGCATTTTCAATTTCTCGGAGTTCCTGGGGAACGCGGCCGCCGCCGGAATATCGAACGCCTATTATCCGGCGCAAGACCGCACGATTTCCAACAACCTGAACACGTGGACCACGCAGATTTCCATAGACGCCTTTGGCAACGAACTGAAGGAGTTTTGGCCGGATATCCACCACTGGCTCAAGAAAAAAGTCCAGCGATGATTCCGCGCCTGCGCCGCCACTCTTGAACCCGCCGAAGATCTGTTGCATCATCCCGCATCGATGAGGTGACCCCCGCATGAAACTTTGCTTTCGAACCGCAGGCCAGGCAGCTCTGGTTTTTGCCTTCATCTCTGGAACCGCGTTCGCACAATCCGGCAATCCGACTCCAACGCCCTCCGTGCCGGCAGGAATGCAATCCCCCGCCCAGATGCCGGCGGATTGCGCCGAACTCCCTGCGTTGAAGGAGCATTTGGAGTACGCCCGAAAGATCCTGGCCGACTGGCCCGATCTTGCGCGCTATCGCGACGCGAATGCGAAAGTCGCACCACCGGCGAAAAAGGAGCCGCGCGTCGTGTTCATGGGCGATTCGATCACTGATATCTGGAGTGATCCGGAATTCGGCGGTTTCTTCCCCGGCAAGCCCTACATCGATCGCGGCATCAGCGGCCAGACAACCCCTCAGATGCTGATTCGATTCCGCCCCGACGTGATCGCTCTTCAGCCAAAAGTGGTTGTGATTCTGGCGGGAACGAACGACCTCGCTGGAAACACGGGCCCGGAACCGATATCGGAGATTGAAGAAAATCTCACCACCATGGCCGAACTCGCGAGAGCCCACGGCATTCACGTCGTGTTAGCTTCCGTTACTCCGGTCAGCGATTATGTCCACCCACGTGAAGGCAAGCAGCCCGGCATGACGGACGAGCGCCCTCCGGCGAAGATCCTCGAACTCAACGAGTGGCTGAAAAAATACGTGTCGGACAACGGTTACACGTATCTCGACTACTTTTCCGCCCTCGTTGATGACCACGGATTCTTGAAGCGCGATCTCAGCGACGATGGCCTGCACCCAAACGCGAAGGGTTACGCCGTCATGGCGCCGCTTGCCGAACAGGCCATCCACTCCGCGCTGAAAAACAAGCACTGAGCCGGACTTTCGCCCCCTCTCAGGCTACTTTTCCAGATCGGCGGAGCAGCTCATCAACCTCCGCGTAACCTGAAGGATAATCGACGCCATCCACCGACGCTCCCGCCTGGAGCAGCGCCTCCACCGACTCCGGCGAGCGCCGATTCGTCCAGTACGAGTCCACGCAAGCGCGCACGGCCAGCGCCAGCGCCGTCCGTCCTTTTCCGTCAAGAGCGTTCACCGGCGCACCGCGCTCGATCAGCAGCTTCACGACCGCGGGATACGCCTTCCACGCAGCGACGTGAAGCGCCGTGCTGTTCTCGGCGATGCCGAAATACCCGTCGCCCCGATATAGCGCCGTCACGGGCACTCCCAGGTCGAGAAGCTGCCGCACGCCGTTCGTGTTTCCGTTTCCCGCGAATTCCGCGAGCAGCGTGCCTCCCTCTTTCAACACCTCACCCACAAGCTGTGGTTCGCCCTCTACGATCGCACGGATAGCCGCTGCGTCATTCCTCGCACAAGCGGCGATTAGCCTCTCAACCCCCTGAAGCTCAATAGAAAATCCTCGCTCTGCAAACAAATCGAGCAAATCACCCCTCCCGCGCCGTGCGGCCATCGATGCTGCCGATTTGCCGGTAAATCCCAAGTCTCCCTGCTTGGGAATGCTTGAAAGAAGAGTCGGATCGGCTCCGTGGTCTAACAAAACTTCGATGATGTCGATTCTGTTGTCTCTATGCACAGCGTGATGAAGCGCCATTCTCCCCCATCTTGTATTTTGATTCGGGTTTACGCCGCGCTCCAGCAGCCATTGGATCCCCTTCAAATCATGCCAATCCGATTTGCGAAGGAGCATTGTTACAAGGCTGTCGTCATAGAGTTTTCCGCTCTCCACGAGGACCTTCAATGCGTCGTTATCGTACGTTTCAGGCGTGTGATACGGCGTTTCCCCATCGTTCGGATCCGCGCCGCGTTCCAACAGCAGTCGCGTCAACTCCGCGTGATGGGCAATCCCGGCAGCGCCGTAAAGGACGCTTTCCCACTCGGGCTCCGGCTGATGGTTCTTCTCGGTCCAGCCCGTATTTGCGCTCGCTCCGGCGTCGAGCAGCGCCCTCGCCGCGCGAACGAAGCCTTCCGACCGCGCCCGGTCCAACCGGAGATATCTCGAGAAACAAAGGTACGTGAGCGCATCCCAGCCGTGCGGCCCGCCCTTCGCTGTGGCATTACGCGCATCGAGCGCAAGAAATCGCCGCACCCCGGCATCGTCGCCAAGGATCGCCGCGGTGTAGATACTTTTGCTGGCGACTTCCGGGTGCGCGGCAAATATCGCCTCCGCGCGCTCGAGCGTCCCCGAGGCGTGATCGCTCCCGTCGAGCGGTACGCTCGCTGCCTCAATGAAAGCCGCCAGCGGATCGCTCAAGCCGACAACGAAACTCTCCAGATTCACGCGCTCGATGTGTTTCGCAAACTTCGGCCAACTCTCAAAGCCATGCTCGCGCGCAATCGTAAATTGAGCGTCGACAAGCGCTATTTTTTCGGAAAAGCCGGAATCCGGCAGGCCGTCGGACCGAGCACGATGTTTCTTGATTCTCTGAACCGCTTCGGAGTCGCCTGCCTTGCAGGCTTTCAGCAGGTCTTTCGCTTGTTTCTTGTATTGCTCCAGGTTGGGACGGGCGGGTAGTTCTTTGTCAACCATTACGACCTTCCTTTCATAACTGCGCCTGGAGTCCGCCCGAATCAGGCTGAAAGAAGGTTCGTAACCTTCCAAATTCTACGTAAGGTGGGCACGGCCCTTTCCGCGGACTGGATGCGCCCTTCGCGCTGCTCAGTACCGTAACGCTTGTCCAATGGCGAAGTCAACGCCGCCGCAACTCCCGTGCTCGTTCAGTTCCCGGTAATCTGACTGAACGTCCAAGTGGAATTCGATCAAGGAACCCAGAGCTGTCCCCTGCCCCACCCCAGCAAGCGGTGGCTCACTGTTATTGGTTACTTCCGACTACGCCGTCATCCGCCAGGAGGGAGGGGCCACTGCGAAGATTGCTTTCCCGAGGATTTGCGGACAAGCGACAGAATACGAGCTCAGCGAACTTGCACAACCACGACTGTGGCGTCATCCGTCTGGCGTCCTCGCGAAAATTCATCCATAGATGTGAAAATCGCGTGGACAATTTGGTCAGCGCATTGTGCGTCGCTTTCGGTCGCCGCCTCTTGGAGGCGCTCTAAGCCCCACTCCTCGCCGACTGGATTTAGCGCTTCAATCACGCCGTCAGTGTAGGCCACGATGAGATCGCCCGGATTAAGCTGAACAGTGCCTTGCTCGTAGGTTGAATTTGGAAATATTCCTAGGGGCACGCCCCCGGCTTCAAGCCAGATGATCGAGCCGTCTCGTCGAAGGACCATCGCGGGATTGTGGCCTGCATTGACGTAGTCCAGCCTTCGCGTCCCGGCGTCGAAAATGCCATAGAATAATGTGGCGTACCGGTCCGCGAGTGATGTTGCATGCACCTGTCGATTCACTGCGCTGAGCATTGCCGGCCCGTCGTTTCCGGTGAATGAGGCCGCGGTGCGAAGAGATGACTGGACATTTGATATCATCAGCGCCGCGGCCAGACCTTTGCCGGAAGCGTCCCCGACGGCCAGTGCCAGACGATTATGCGGCAGCGGCACAAGGTCGTAGAAATCGCCGCCCAGTTCGCGCACCTGCCGGCAACGAGCGCTGTAAGTTACATTGTCGATTCCCGGGCTCTGGTGCTCCATAAACCGTTGCTGCACATCGCAGGCAATCGCCCAGTCCTGGGTAACGTCCACTATGAATGCATCGCTCGTCATTTTAGGACCTCCGCCCTTATGTCGATCCCCGAGCCGCGAAATCGACACAGCACCGGCCCACGATTTTTGTTTAAAAATTGTCGTCCAGGATGTCGAGAATACGTTCTGTGCTCCGACTAGCCTATGAAAGCTCAGGAACCAGGGCGAAAATGAAAGGAGCTAAAGACATGAAGTACATTTTGCTGATGACTGGCACGAAAGCAGGTGTCGACACGTATCGTGCATGGTCCAAAAACGACATTGATGCGCACATGGCAGTCCTGAAGACCATCAATAAGGAACTGACCGAATCCGGAGAGTTTGTGGCGACACAAGGCTTAGACGGGCCGGATGAGGCTAAGGTGGTCCGCGGGCAGAAGGACGGCATGCCGGTCACTGACGGCATCTTCCCCGAATCCAAGGAGTTTCTACTGGGCTACTGGATCGTTGACGTCAAGACTCCCGAGCGTGCTTATGCCATCGCCTCCAGGATTTCGGTGGCGCCGGGACCCGGCGGAGTGCCGACGAACATGCCAATTGAAGTTCGGCAGTTTGCGAGCCATGGCCCGAAATCGTGAGGAAACTTTCGAGAGCACGGACGGATTTCGCGAGCAAGGCGCGTAAGTACCATGTCGTGCGCCGAAGCAGGAGGGAAGACAAATGAAGACTCATTTCACGTCGGTTGACGACTACATTGACGCCCAACCCGATCACGTTCGGGGCGTGCTCAATCGCGTGCGGAGCATCATCCGAAGAGCCCTGCCGAAAGCGGAGGAGCTGATTTCCTACCAGATCCCCGCATACAAGCTGCATGGTGAACGCGTGCTCTTCTTCGCTGGGTGGAAGCAGCATTACTCGCTCTACCCGGCTGGCGAACGTCTTGTCGCCGCGTTCAAAAGCGAACTTGCACCGTACAAAATCAGCAAGGGCACAATACGCTTTCCGCTTTCCGAGCCTATCCCAGTGAAGTTGATCGAACGCATCGCGAAGTTCCGAGCGAAGGAAACGTCCGCCAAGCGGCTCGGGCAGGCGCAAGCAACGCGCGTGAGTTGATGTCGGGAGCCGCGATGCGATCTAAATCGAAAGGAGCAAGAAAATGAAATACATCCTGATGATGAATGCCACGAAGGCAAATTTTGACGAGTACGCCAAATGGTCGAAAAAGGACCTCGAGGCGAATGCTGCTTTCATGCGGGCCTTCAGCAAGGAACTCAAGGACCAGGGAGTTTTTGTTGCCACCGAGGGCCTGGGGTGGCCGGGGCAAGCGAAGATCGTCCGCGCGGGTGCGGATGGGACGCCGATTACGGATGGCGTGTTTCCCGAGTCGAAGGAGTTTCTCGCCGGATACTGGATCGTGGATGTGGAGAGTCCGGAGCAGGCGTTCAAGATCGCGGCGCGGGCTTCTGCGGCACCCGGGCCCGGAGGGAAGCCAGGAAGCATGCCGATCGAGGTGCGGCAAGTCATGGGCAGCTTCGCTGATTTAGGGCTGTGACAACCTAGGACAGGAAGAATGGCAGTGACCGGACAACTGGACATTCCGATCGGGCGCCTGTTGCGGGAGTTGACGCCGCAGGTGCTCGGGATCGTGGCGCGAAGATTCCGGGACTTCGCGGCGGCGGAGGATGCCGTCCAGGAGGCGTCGATTGCCGCGGCAATGCAGTGGCCGCGCGACGGCGTTCCGGAGAATCCGCGTGCCTGGCTGATACAGGTCGCCTTCCGGCGAATGGCCGACCACATTCGCAGCGAATCTGCTCGCCGCCGTCGCGAAAGCGAGGTGGCCCTGGACCCGGCCCTTGCACCGGAAGCAACGGCCATCGAGACTTCGCCCCAGGAAGACGACACGCTGGTCCTTCTCTTCATGTGCTGCCATCCCGCGTTGACCCCGGCTTCGGCAATTGCACTGACGCTGCGTGCCGTGGGCGGCCTGACCACAGCGGAGATCGCCCACGCGTTTCTCGTGCCCGAAGCGACCATGGCCCAGCGGATCAGCCGGGCTAAACAAAGCATCAAGGACTCCGGTATTCCATTCCAACTGCCAACGACTGAGGAGCGAGCGCAGCGCCTCCGCGCAGTTCTACACGTGTTATACCTCATCTTCAATGAGGGCTACACGAGCAGCGCCGGACCCCTTCTGCGGCGCAGCGATCTGTCGCATGAAGCGATGCGCCTGACGAGGATCGTCCACAATCTGCAACCGGATGACGCGGAGGTCGCAGGTCTGCTTGCTCTCATATTGTTGACCGATGCTCGCCGCCTGGCGCGAACGAGCGCCGAGGGCGAGTTGATCCCGCTCGCACAGCAAGACAGGGAGCTCTGGGATCGGCAACAAATCGCGGAGGGAGTCGTTCTCCTCTCGGTCACACTGCCGAGAGGCTCGGTTGGCCCGTACCAATTGCAGGCCGCCATCGCCGCCGTTCACGACGAAGCTGCGCGAGCCGAGGACACGGATTGGCCTCAGATCCTGGCGCTGTACGATCTGCTCAGGCGCATGTCCGACAATCCAATGGTCCGATTGAATCACGCGATCGCGGCGGCGATGGTGCACGGCCCAACGAAGGGCTTGGAACTGCTGGAGACCCTCAACTCTGACGCCCGCATCGCGGATCATCATCGCTTGGACGCCGTTCGAGCACACCTGCTGGAACGCGCTGCAGTCCGCGAGGGCGCTGTCCGGCACTACCGCGCGGCGGCAGGTAAGACGGGGAGTCTTCCGGAGCGCAACTATCTTCTCACCCAGGCCGCGCGACTCTCCAGCGAACTGCGACTAATGAACGAACAGGAATGAACCTAAGCTGCCCTATCGGCCATCGCTCCCACTTACCGGCGCAGTGTTGACCGAACCGGTCAACACCAGTATTGTCGCCAACTCGGAAATCATCGCAAGCGGGGAATCTGCTAACGGGCTGAATCCTGATAAACGCTCTGATCGGAAACTGCCCCGCCATCGGCTCCCAACATGAGTGGCTCCCTACCCGGTTGGCTTTAGTCCTCCAGCCCTTGGCGATGCTTCCGCGCCGGAGCCGCCGCGTTAGAATTCGATGAGGGTTTGTTGCATCATCTCGCCTCGATGAGGTGACCCTCGAATGAGACATTATTCTTAAATCGCGGACTTGGCGGCTATCGCTTGCGCCTTCCGTGCCGAAAGCGCGTCCGCGCAATCCGGCACCTTGATCAGGGAGCTCTTTGATGACCGCAGTGACGCTGCTCCGCCTGATGCGTGACCGAGGTCACTTTTATTGGAAACGGCCGCACTCTATCCTGCGTCTATGTTTCGGTGGACTTTCAAGAAATCGTGGATAGAATGTCCGTGGAATTGGTGGTCGCAACCACGGGATTTCAGTGTTACTTTGTTCTGGGCTGACCGAGGGCCTCGCGGACTTTGATGATCCGGCCATCACTCGCCAGTGATTTTCCGTTCAACTCAAACATTTCACATGCAAAAAGAAAGATGGTCCGTGCTCCGGAATCAGAAGCCCTGAGAATCATGGGGATGGCCATTTCTGTCGATAAGATAATTACGATGTCGGGAACGGAGGGATGTTCATGATTGTCGGTGTTCCCAAAGAAATCTTTCCCGGGGAACGGCGTGTCGCGATGGTTCCTGCCGCGATTCCCTCCCTGGTTAAGGCGGGACTGGAAATTGTTGTCGAAGCGGGCGCAGGAGCCGAAGCCGGTTACCCCGATGCGGTGTACGTGGAAAAGGGAGCGAAAACACTCCCGTCGCGCGCGGAGGTATTCCGGACTGCTGACATCATATTGCAGGTGCTTTGCCACGGCTCGAATGACAAGACCGGCAAAGCCGATCTTCCACTTCTTCGCCGCGGGCAATTCCTGATCGGATTTCTCCGGCCGCTTGGCGACGTGAAGACCGTCCAAGAGATCGCCTCTACCGGCGCCATTTCATTTTCCGTCGAAATGATGCCGCGAACCACCCGCGCGCAAAGCATGGATGCCCTTTCTTCCATGGCGACGATTTGCGGTTACAAGGCCGTGTTGATCGCCGGTTGTGAGCTCCCCCGCGTTTTCCCCATGCTCACCACCGCCGCCGGGACCATCACGCCCGGACGTGTCTTCATCCTCGGCGCCGGAGTGGCGGGGCTGCAGGCCATCTCCACGGCGCGCCGCTTGGGTGCCGTGGCTTCCGCCTACGACATGCGGCCCGCCGCCAAGGAGCAGGTGCAAAGCCTCGGTGGCCGTTTCGTCGAGCTGCCCATCGAAGCCAAGGACGCGCAGGACGCCAGCGGCTATGGCCGCGCACAAGACGAAGCGTTCTATCAGAAGCAGCGCGAGCTGCTGGGACGCGTGGTGGCCGAAAGCGACGTGGTGATCACGGCGGCCGTGATTCCCGGCAAAAAGTCGCCGATTCTGGTGACGCGCGAGATGGTCACGCGCATGGCTCCGGGCTCCGTGATCGTCGATTTGGCCGCGGAGCGCGGCGGCAATTGCGAGTCCACGCGCAGCGGAGAAAAGATCGTCGAACACGGTGTGACGATCATCGGCTGGATCAATCTGGCCAGCACCGTTCCGTATCACGCCAGCCAGTTGTACAGCCGCAATTTGTCCTCGTTCCTTCTGAATCTGGTGAAGGACGGAAAAGTTCAACTGAATATGCAGGACGATATTATCAGCAGCACGCTGGTGACCCAGGGCGGGGAGATCGTCAACAGCCGTATCCGGGAATTTTTCTCCTTGCCGGCCCTGGTAGCTAAATAATCAGGAGGAACTCGTGCCTTCGGATTTTCTCTCCAACCTTTATGTTTTCATTTTGGCGGGATTTGTCGGCTTTGAGGTGATCAAGCGGGTTTCGCCTCTGCTCCACACGCCGCTGATGTCCCTAACGAACGCTCTCGACGCCATCGTTGTGGTTGCCGCCATCATCATCGCCGGAATGCATGAAACCAGACTTTCCGTGGCGCTGGGATTGATCGCCGTAGCCGCATCCTTCAGCAACATGGTCGGCGGATTCCTGATTACCGACCGTATGCTGCGCATGTTCAAGACCGGCAAGCCCAAAAAGCCATGAACACTCTCGCGACGCAGCAACTCATCGATTCGACGTATATCATCGCCGTCGTCGGCTTCATCCTGTCGCTGAAATGGCTCAGTTCTCCGGTCACGGCAAAACGCGGCGTCCTGGTGGGCGAAATCGGGGCGGCTCTGGCCGTCGTCGCCACCCTTTGCAATCCCGAACTCGTCGAGCACAAGTGGGTCATCGTCGCGCTGATCATCGGCGCGGGCATCGGTGTTCCGCTCGGCTTGGTCCACATGACCGCCGTGCCGCAACGGACCGCTTTGAGCCACGCCTTCGGCGCTCTCTCCGCCTCCCTGATCGGTATCGCGGAGTATTACGTGGGAACGCCCCACATCTCGAAGTTCGGGATGGCAGAGATTGGTCTCGAGGTGATCATCGGGTCGCTCACATTTACGGGCAGCTTGATCGCCGCTGGAAAGCTGCAGGAGATCCTTCCCCAGCGCCCGATCACCTATCGCGGGCAAAACATCGTCAGCCTCTCGGTCCTGGCTGCCGCCCTCGCGATCATGGTGGTTCTGACGGGCCATCCCGAATACACGCATCTGTTTCCGGTCATGGTGGTGATCGCTCTTACATTCGGCGTGATGTTGGTGACGCCCATCGGCGGCGCCGATATGCCCACCGTGATCTCGCTGTTGAACTCCTACGCCGGCTTCTCTGCCGCTCTCTTGGGATTCGTGCTCAATAGCAAAGTGCTCGTCGTAGCGGGCGCGCTCGACGGTTCTTCGGGCTTCATTCTGTCTGTAATCATGTGCAAGGCCATGAACCGTTCTTTCACAAACGTGATGTTCGGCGCCTTTGGCCAGGTGCAAGCTTCCAGCGCCGCGGGCAAAGAGGAGCGAATTGTTCGCAGCGCCACGCCGGAGGAAGCGGCGTCCATTCTTTCCGCTGCCAACAAAGTGGCGATCGTTCCCGGCTACGGCATGGCCGTCGCGCAAGCGCAGCACAAGGTGCGCGAGCTCTACGATGCGTTGACCAAGCGCGGCATTGACGTGCGCTTCGGAATCCACCCCGTGGCGGGCCGCATGCCGGGCCACATGAACGTGCTCCTCGCCGAAGCGGACATTCCCTACGACCGCCTGATCGAGATGGACGACATGAATTCGGACCTGCCGCAGACCGACGTGGCGCTGATCATCGGCGCGAACGACGTGACCAATCCCGCCGCTCGCTCCGACAAGACAAGCCCGATCTACGGCATGCCGATTCTCGACGTGGACAAGGCCCGCACGGTGATGGTGATCAAGCGCAGCATGAATCCGGGCTTCGCGGGAATCGACAATCCGCTCTATTACCTGCCGCAGACGCTGATGCTCTTTGGTGATGCGAAGAAGTTCGTGGGCGACATTGTGAGAGAGCTCGGCGGCCAGGGCGATTAGCGCACAGCCATCGCTCTCTAACAGCTTGTAGAACAAATGCGCGAGACCGCTGTCCTCAGGGGCTGAAAGCTCCTTATTCCCGAGCCTTCTTGTCGGAGCTGAAGCTCCGACCGCTTAGCCTGCATCGTTTGCAGCAACCTGCTAATGCGTGTCGCGGTCAACGGCTGCGCCACTGCGCCCCACCAGAAAATCCAAATCCGCGCCTTTATCCGCCTGCTGGACGTGCTTCACGTAGAGCCTTTTCCATCCGCGCTCGGGCAGCGGCGGCGGCGTCCACTGCGCCTTGCGGGCGGCAAGCGTAGCCTCGTCCACTTCCAATCGCACCGAACGCTGCGGCACGTCGAGTGAAATCGTGTCGCCTGTGTGCACCAGCGCGAGCGGTCCGCCCGCCGCGGCTTCGGGCGAAGCGTGCAGCACGACGGTGCCGTAGGCCGTGCCGCTCATGCGCGCATCGGAAATGCGCACCATGTCCGTGACGCCCTTGCGCAGCACCTTTGGCGGCAGGGGCATGTTGCCCACTTCCGCCATGCCGGGGTAGCCGCGCGGCCCGCAATTCTGCAGGACCATCACGCAGGTCTCGTCGATTTCGAGCGCTTCGTCGTTGATGCGCGTGCGGAAATCCTCGATCGAATGGAAGACGACGGCGCGTCCTCGATGCCGCAGCAAATGCGGGCTGGCCGCGGAAGGCTTGATCACCGCGCCGTCCGGCGCCAGATTGCCGCGCAGAACGGCGATGCCTGCATTTTTCTTGAACGGCTCGGCGAAGCGGCGAATCACTTCGCGGTTCCAGCAGGGCGCTTCGGCGACATTCGCCCCGATTGTTTGGCCATTCACGGTCAAGGCGTCGCGGCGAAGCGCACCCGCTTCCGCCAATTCGCGCAATACTGCAGGCAAACCTCCGGCATAAAACAGATCCTCCATCAAATGCGTGCCGGAAGGCTGGAGATCCACCAGGCAGGGCAATCCGGAGCCGATGCGGTCGAAATCGTCCAGATGGAGCGGCACGCCGATGCGCCCGGCGAGCGCGATCAAATGGATCACGGCGTTGGTTGAGCCGCCGATGGCGGCGTTGGCGCTGATGGCATTCTCGAATGCCTCGCGCACCAGGATTTGCGAGATGCACAAGTCGTCGTGAACCATTTGCACGATGCGGCGGCCGGACATCTGCGCGAGCGTGTAGCGACGTGCGTCCACGGCGGGAATCGCCGCATTTCCGGGCAGGCTCATCCCCAGCGCCTCGACCATGCAGGCCATCGTCGAGGCGGTGCCCATGGACATGCAATGGCCCTTGGAGCGGTGCATGCAGCTTTCCGCCTCGAAAAACTCCGCGGCTTTCATTTCGCCCGAGCGGACTTTTTCGGACATCTGCCAAAGGCCCGTGCCGGAGCCCAAATCGTGTCCCTGAAATTTTCCGGAAAGCATCGGGCCGCCCGAAACGCCGATGGTGGGCAATCCGCAGGAAGCGGCGCCCATCAGGAGCGAGGGCGTGGTCTTATCGCATCCCATCAGCAGGACCACGCCGTCCATGGGATAGCCGCGGATGCATTCCTCGACGTCCATACTGGCCAGGTTGCGGAACATCATGGCCGTGGGGCGCAGGATCGTCTCTCCCAGCGACATCACCGGGAATTCCAGCGGGAAGCCTCCCGCTTCCCACACCCCGCGCTTCACCCATTCGGCGATTTCGCGGAAGTGGGAATTGCATGGCGTCAGCTCCGACCAGGTGTTGCAGATGCCGATCACGGGGCGTCCTTCGAACAAGTCGCCGGGATAGCCCTGGTTCTTCATCCAGCTCCGGTAGATGAACCCGTCGCGGTCCTTGCGGCCAAACCATTCCTGGCTGCGGAGCTTTTTCATTGTGTCGTCCGATCGGTGGCGGCGCGGAGAATGAGGCGAGCCGTCGTACCGCCGAGCATCGTACTGAATCGGTGCGCGGACGGCAAGCAACGCGCGAAGAGGAGGCTGTTCTTGTTGCGATTAGAATTGGGCCGGCCGTTTGTTTTCTACGACTTACGGGGAATTCTAATCGCGGCGGTGTTGCGATTAGAAAACGGTGGCGACCCCGCCTGACGGGCGGGCAAGTGGCCAGAGGGATGACACCGTGGACAGTCGCGTGACGGCTGAAAGCTAAAAGCAGATTCCTTCCCGCAGGACCGTCCGGGACGTAAAGAGCGCGCACCGCCATCCGCAAACGATGCGGCGCTTCGACTTCGCTCAGGATGAACTCGGTTCGAAATGACGACCCGCGGGGGGTCGCCATTTTGTTGCGATTAGAAAAAATTAGACGCCTTTGTTTGCAATGACTTAACTCGATTTCTAATCCATAGTAGTTGCGATTAGGTTCTGGATGCTGGGGGGTTGAAGGTGGAGGCTGGATACGCACAAATGCGGGCAGCAGATTCCTCACTCTCATCCGCGGAAATCGCGGCTGGGTTCGGAATGACGACCTTAAAGCGAAGACAGGGCGAAAATAAAAATAGGTCAAAGTGTTGCGGTCACTTTGGGGTCCGGTTGTTTGTTTTCTATGACTTACGAGGAGTTCTGTTTCTGTGAGTGTTGCGGTCAGAAATGCAGTGGCGAGAGGTGAGTGGTTAGTGGCGAGAAGTAGCTTTTGCGGTGATTGAAGTATCCCGCTGAAGCGTCCGGGGGACTCAAACTGTCGCGCAGAGGAAGACGCCGTGTTGGCGTCATTTTCGACATCGCGGGTGACATCGTGTCCCTGGGCAAAAGTGACGTCCTGCATGCCCTTTCCTCGACGGGGTTTAATATTACCCCAATATATTATATCATAGTGGTTATCAAATGCAAGGGGAAAATGGTGAGAACTGAGTGAACAAGACAAAGGACTTACCACAGAGAGCACAGAGGAGGCACAGAGAACACGGAGAAAGGCGGGGCGGGTGCGCGGCGGAGGTTTCCCGAAATGGGAATGGGGGCGATCGCTTGGGATAATTGGGGATGGGTCAGTGAGATTTCGTGGGTGAATTGAAGAACGCGCGGCAAGATTGATGGTCGACAGTTAACAGTCCGGAGTTGCAGGTGCACACCCTTTGCGAACGGGGAGCAAACAGTGCCGCGCCCTCAAAGTCAGAGGCTTTGGCACCCGCCCCACGTGAACTTTCTTGTGGCGGAAACCGTCCTTCCCCTATACGATTCCATCAACTCCCGCAAGCAGAAACCGACGAAATGGGGGCGGTGCATGGAGCTGAGCATCCTGCATCTCTTAATATTGCTGGTCATAGCTGTGGTGCCATATTTTGCGCCCACGATCATCGCAGTAGTCAGGAAAAAGCGAAACGCCGGCGCGATCGCGGTCCTGAACATTTTCCTCGGCTGGACCGTTGTCGGCTGGGTCGTTGCTTTAGTTTGGGCCTTGAGCGTGGACGCGCCGGCCGTAACAGTCACGAACATAAGCAACTATCCTTCGACACCAGCGCCGGGGATGAGCACGATTCATAGTAATGCTCCATCAGGGCCTGCCCTTTTTTGCCAGGGCTGCGGCGCGAGATTGGGGCCTGACGCGAGATTCTGCGCGTCATGTGGACGACATATTGGCTGAGGCCTTGAGTCTAAAAAGGCGTACCGCATAATCGCGCCCCCAAGACCTTTCATTCCAAAAACTAACCCGAAGAGATCGACGAAGAGCGTGGACGATGTAATGTCTTGGGGCGCCGGCTTGCTCGAACACCCATTTGATGACAGCTGTGAGGCATAATGACGGTTGTCGTTGCGATGCAACGGCGCGATGCGAAGGGGGTTCGCGTTGGGATTTGTCAGCCATCTGTTTTGGCCGTGGGGAATGTTCGTGCAGATCGCCGCGCTGGTTCATTTTTTCAAGCGGCGGCCGGAATGGTATTGGTTTTACATCATACTGATCGGCGGGGCGCTGGGAGCGGCGGTCTATATCGTTGCGGAGGTGGTGCCGGATTTCGGTATCGCCCGCCAGGGGCTGCAGCGATACGGCAGCAGGTCGCGAATCGCAGTCCTGGAAGCCACGGTTCGCGACAACCCGTTGGTGGCGAATCTGGAGGAGTTGGGCGAACTCTATTGGGACCAAAGGGACTACGTGAAGGCGCGCGAGATATTTGGCCGCGCGATTGCGACGAGGGCCGACTCTCCGCGGACGATTTGCCGGCACGGACAGTGCGCCTTCGAGCTGGGGGACTTCGCCGCCGCAATCCCAGACCTGGAAGTGGCGGTCCGCAGCGACGCGAAGTTGGATGGTTATCGCGGGGAAATGCTACTGGCCCAGGCCTACGCGGCCGTGGGGCGGAATGAGGATGCCGCAGCGTGGTTCGCCGACGCCGTCAACCGGTCGAGCACGCCCGAGATGCTGTTCAGCTACGCGGCCTTTCTGGCTGCGCAGAATCGCACGGAGGAAGCGCAGAGATGGTTGGATGCGCTGGAGGAGAAAAGAAGATCGTCTCCACGATATGTGCTGCGCGTCGAGCGGCCATGGTTCAGGAAGGGCCGGACATTGATGAGCCAGTTGAAGAGGGCGGCGAAGAAGAGTTAGCTACTGGCTACCGCCCGTTTCGCTTATGCTTTCGGAGCGGCTCTCTCCTGATTGTGTCCGGTTGCGCTTGAAACGGGAAAAACTGAGAATACGCACCCTTTTCCCGCGGCGCAAAGGACGCGGCACCCACAAGACCCAACCCCCAAAGACTCGGAACGAAAAGCTCTGCCACCCCCGCGGACCGAATTGTGTTCCAAAGAGGACTGCATTGCCTCGCACGGGATGACATCATAGGTTATGAATCAGAAAACGAAATTGAAGAAGGAACTCGCTCGAGCAACACTCGCCAGCGTTACAAAAGAAATGGCGGAGCCACGCGTCGCGGAATCCGCCCAAAGAGATGCCAAGAGATATCGCACGGCAACGGTCAAAGAAGGCGCCAAGGCATGATGCTCATGTTCATTCTCACGATCGTTCTTATCGTAGCGCTTGTGGGGAGCCTCCCAAATTGGCCACACAGTAAGCATTGGGGCTATTATCCCATCGGCGGCGTAAGCGTGATCATACTGATCATTCTGATCCTGCTTCTTGCCGGCAACTTGCACGTGCGCTAGGCGGCGCCGGTCTCCTGTCAATCTCGGATCACGGCATCCATGAACGACACTCCTTTTCGCGGAATTGACCTTCCGGCGGCAGCTAATCAAGTAATGATCGAGAACGGCTTCGAGCCAGAGTTCTCCCCACAAGTTCAGCAAAGGCTCCCGTAGCTGAAAGCGAGCGAGGCATCAGCCGGTTGGCCGATGCCCCGCGGGGTACGCTTACGAGGGACCAGAGAAGCTATCCTCTGGGAGGTTTGGACTCGTGCGTTGCGGCTGGCTGCTGCTTCTGCTGCAACTGCTGCTGCTCTTGGGTGTGTTTTTGCACCAATTGCTGCGTCTGTTGCTGGTGCTTCTGCTCTACTTGCTGTTTTTTGGCGTCACTCGCGTTCTGTTTTGCCAGCTTTTGGTGGTCTTGATCCTGCTTCTGCTGGAGTTTCATTCTTTCCTGCTGGTGCTTTGTGTTTAGCTGTTCCTGCTGCTTCTGGTATTTCTGGTCCAGGTTGGGATTCCCGGTGTTAGGAGGAGTGGGACGTTCGATGGGCGGCAGATCGTTCGGATGAACTGCAGTGCTGGGGCGAGGAGCGTTGTTGTCTGAACGCGCAGGCATGGTAGAAGGCGCTCCTGGCTGCTTGGCCGATACGACTCCGCGGTCCTTGAATGCTCCCGGCGCAGGTGTAGCAGCAACCGGCGGGGCGCCATGATTCACAGAAGCTCGTTGCTGTGAGTCCGTGCGGGCAGCCTGCTCATGTTGAACCTGAAGGGGCACAGGCGGGACCTGCCGGGCGTGTGCGGCAGTCTCTTCTTGAGGCGTGGGATGCGCGTCTATCCCACCATTGCCGCCGTTGTAACTGACGCGGTTACCCATGCCCTGGTTGACCACCGTGGTGTTGTAAACGTTATGAATGATGGAGACGTTGACGTTGTTGACCGAGGTGTTGTAGAAAAAATGGCCGTTGTCCCAACGCCCGCCTTCATACCCCCGGCCGAAGTAACCGAAGCCATAGTTGACTCCACCATAGAATCCCACCTGTGGACCCCAGTAGCCTTCATAGAAAATGAATCCGGCACCGCCCCAACCCCAATAACCAGGAGTCCATAGCAGACCGACTTCCGGAGCCAGCACCCATGTGCCCGGCACCCAATAGTAATCGTCATCGGCCCAAGCCCAGTACCCAGGCGTCCAGATATAACCATCGCTGGGGCAAATAGGCTGGTCGTAAACGGGCAGCTCAGGGGGCGCGATTGTGATCGAGACGCGGACTTGCGCGAAAGACGAGGTCGACAGAAATAGCATTGCTAGTGCCAACAAAAGCGAACAAATAACGCGGATACGCATTGGATCTCCTCTTGCCGATTATCCATCGGCTGCCTGGCAGCACTTGCCCCGCAGGGTTGCGACATTTAAGCAAACGGGATGAACTATTGTTTGTGCTCTCAGGCCATCAAGCTAAATCCCGGCGCCAATGATGATGCCGTGCTAAAAAGGAAGCTGTACCGTATTGGACAGTATGCGTGGACGAACTGCGGAAGCACTTGGCGGTGGAAGATATCGGCGGATGGCCGACGATTTCGGAGCGGCTCTCTGGTGATCGGGTCCGGTTGTGCTTGAAACGTGAGAATACAAAGACGCGCCTCCTTTTCCCACGGCGCACGGAATGAGCCAATCGGAGCCTATGGCCCAAAAACAAGGGTCGAAAGGCCTGGCTGCTCGCCGATGAGCAGCCCCGGCAGAAGGGGCTTGACCCGATGCGAGGAGTGGATGATTATCCCGGCGACTCGAACACGAGACAGGGAGCGATGAAAATGGCGATGAGGGGACATAGCGGATTGGACGTGCAGAGGCGGGCGAGGGATTGGGTGCTGCGGGCGGCGCTGAGCGGGATCGCTGCAGTTTGTCTGCTGGCGATGGCCGCGAATTGGGGCGCCGTGAGGGCGGCGGCGGGCGGCGCGGTGGCCGACCGCTCCTCAGTGGCGAGCAGCAGTAATGATCTGCGGATCTACTTCGTGGATGTGGAGGGCGGGCAGGCGACGCTGTTCGTGACGCCGGCGGGGCAATCGCTGCTGATTGACACGGGCTGGGACGACAACAACGGACGCGACGCGGACCGCATCGTGCTGGCGGCGAAAAGGGCGCACATCTACAAACTCGACTACGTGCTGATCACACATTTTCACGAAGACCACGTAGGCGGCGCTCCGCAACTGGCGGCGCGAATCCCCATTGGGACGTTCATCGACCACGGCGAGAACCGCGAAACGACGGATGCACCGACGGTCCAAGTCTGGAAGGCGTATCAGGAGTTACTGACCACGGGAAAGTACAAGCACATCACGCCCAAGCCGGGCGACACGCTACCCATCGAAGGGATTCAGGGGACCGTGGTCAGCTCGGACGGCGCGTTAATCGGCGAACCCCTGGCGGGCGCGGGAGGGGAGAATTCTGCGTGCAAGGAGTCGGAGCAGCGTGCGGCGGACAAGACGGAGAATCTGCGTTCGCTGGGAACGATTTTCACTTTCGGCAAACTGAGAATTCTGGACCTGGGCGATCTGACTTGGGACAAGGAGATGGAGCTGATGTGCCCGGTGAACAAGCTGGGCAAGGTGGACATCTACATCGTGTCGCATCACGGCTGGTTTCAGAGCAGCAGCCCGGCGCTGGTGTGGGGCATTGCGCCTCGCGTGGCGATCATGGACAACGGAGCGAAAAAGGGGGGGACGCCTTCCACCTGGGACATTATCGAGAAATCGCCGGGGCTCGAAAATCTGTGGCAACTCCATTTTTCGGACGAGGGCGGCGCGGCGCACAACGTTCCCGCGGAATTCATTGCCAATCCGGAGGGGCCCGACGAGGGGAATTATATCGAGCTGACCGCGCGGATGGATGGAAGCTTCGCGGTATTCAACTCGCGGACGCAGATGACCAAGGAGTACGCCGCCAAGTGAGGGCGTGGCGAGGAGGGGCTAAGCGCGCGGTTTCAGCTCGCCCCCGGCGCGCGAGATACGCCGTTCGCAATTCTCCCACTCGTCCATTCGGCACTGTTGCTTGCGGCAGTCGAACTCGCACAACGCAATGTCCCCGGGGACTTCCTGAACGATTTGGCCCTTGGCCCATCGAAAGAACCGGCGAACGGGAGACGTACGCTCGGCCTGTTTGGCACGGTCGGCTGTCATATTTAATCTGTACACCAGAAGTTGCGATCCAGGTGGCTACTTTGTGCATCGTACGCTCCTTCTGCCCACGACACAACTGCGAGACACGTTGACGGAGGGGTAAGGGAAGAGTAAAGTCACGACAGAGCCCTGAGCAATCCTCCTTCATTGACTCCCGCGACTCTGGGCCCCAGTGGAGTCTCGAATGAACGTACGCACGGGAAGGCGTTCACGGATCTCGGCCTCATCCCGTCCGTGGATTTTGGCGGCTTGTGCGTTGGCGTGGCCGATTGCGGCCAGCCAGGCACAGACGAGCCCTGCCAACCCGCCACAACAGGGTTCCGGCGCGCCCGCCGCGCCTGCGACGCAACCGCCCGCAGTGCAAAACGCTCCCTCGCCAACGCCTCCTTCGGCTGATACTCCCGAAGTGAACACGCAGGAGTCGGCAGTGCCCTTCCGCGTTCGAGTGAACCTGGTACCGATTCGCGTGGTGGTTCACGATGAACATGGACGCCCGGTGACAACCCTGCGGCGGGAGGACTTCAAGATATTTCAAGACGGAAAGCCGCAGGTGCTATCCACTTTTTCAGTGGAGACGCCCGGCGCTGCCGCAGAACACGCCGAAGCTGCAGCGAAAAAACCCGAGGGCGACACGTCCGGCGCGGAGGCGGCCGGAGAAACGCACGGAGGCATCCAGTTGCCGACTCGATTCGTGGCGCTGCTGTTCGACGATGTGCACATCCGGTTCGAGGATCTTGCGCAAGTTCGGAATGCCGCCGACCGCTATATAGAGAAATCCCTTCATCCATCGGATCGGGTGGGCGTGTTCACGTTCTCGGGGCAGTCGCAACAGGATTTCACCGACGATCGCGCGAAGTTGCACGCAGCGCTCCTCGGGCTGCGGCCAACAGCGGTGAGCGCGGGCAGCTCGACCACAGAAGCGGGGGAGTGCCCGCCCATGGATTACTACGAGGCGGACCAGATCGAAAACAAGAACGATCCTACGGCCTTGGCTGTCGCCACCGCGGATGCGGTTGCTTGCGGCGCGCAATCCTCGAGCGCCCCTCCGATAGTACAAGCCACGGCGATGCGTATTCTGTCCATGGGAGACGTGGAGACGATGTATTCGTTCCGCAGCTTGGAAGGGATCGTCCGGCGAATCACGGCCCTGCCGGGACAGCGCAGCATCGTGCTGATTTCGCCTGGATTCATTTATCCGAACCGCGAAGATGAGTTTTGGGAGATTGTGGACCGGGCCACGCGGTCGAATGTTTTTATCAACACTTTGGATGCCCGGGGACTTTGGACTCCGACACCAGGCGGAGACATCTCGCAACCCTTTGTAGGCGACCCCCGCGCGTCAGGCCCTCACGATATGATGCGCCTGGATGCCCAGAACGCCGACTCCGAAGTCCTGACTTCGCTTGCGGCGAATACCGGGGGCTTTGAGTTTCACAACAACAACGATTTCGACGCGGGGCTACGCACGGTGGCGGCCGCGCCGGAGGCGTCGTACCTGCTGGGATTCACGCCACAGGGACTCAAATTTGATGGACGGTTCCATTCTTTGAAGGTGACCCTCGTTCCCAAGGGCAAATACACCGTGCAATCCCGGCGGGGATTTTTTGCGCCCAAACACGATGAAACTCCCGAAGAGGCCGCCAAGCAGGAGATCGAAGACGCTCTCTTCTCCCAAGAAGTGCAGCACGGCATCCCGATCGCGCTGCACACGCAGTACTATATGGTGGACCGGGCGAACGGGAAGCTTTCCGTCCAGACGCATGTGGACGTGGGGCACATGCGATTTGAAAAGGCCGGCGATCGCAATCAGAACAACTTGACCGTGGTGGCCGCCCTGTTCGACCAGAACGGCAATTTCATTTCCGGAATGGAGAAGACCGTTCACATGGCGTTGCGCGACCCAACATTGCAACGGTTGAGCCGCACGGGAATGACGGTGACCACGGATTTCGACTTGAAGCCCGGAGCGTATGTGGTACGGCTGGTCGTGCGCGACTCGCAAGCCGCAAATCTTTCGGCCGAAAACGGAGTGGTGGAGATTCCGTACTAGGGGAGGTGCATTATGAAAGTCCGCCGCGTGTTCCATTCCTGTGCTGCACTCGCGATGATCAGCGCCATGGGCTGGTGGGGAGCACAAGAGATCGTGCGCCCGCGGATTGCCAACGCGCAGGAGGCCTCGCCGCAATCAGGAGGACAAGCGCCTGCGCAGGCGGGTACGCAAGCGCCCGCATCCGGGCAAGCGACGACGCAGGCATCCGCGCCGGCGGCGCAGAACCAGCTTCCGACGGGTCCCGCGATCAAGAGCGAATCGAGAGTGGTCCGGGTGGACACCATCGTCACGGATAAGAAGGGCAATTATCTTCAGGATCTCAAGGCCGGCGATTTCCGGGTATACGAGGATAATAAGCAGCAAGAGATCACCAACTTTTCCTTCGGCGCTGACCCCAACCTGCCTCCCGGCTCAAGCCGGCACTACACGGTGTTGTTCTTCGATTATTCCACGATGAGCGTGGGCGATCAGATGCAAGCGCGCGCTGCCGCCGTGAAATTCGTCGAAGCAGACACGGGACCGAACCGCGTCATGGCCGTCTTCGAATTCGGCGGCAACCTGCAACTCACACAGAACTTCACGGCGGACGCGGACCAACTGAAAAAAGCGGTTGCCGGCATCAAGACCTCCAGTCTTGCGCCGAGTTCGACGATGGGGCCAACCCCTCTCAGCGGGATGGGGCCAACATCTCCCAGCGGGATCGGGCCTTCAGTCTTCGGCAACGCTGAGGCAGACTTTGGAAATTACACACTCTTGCTAGCGCTGCGGGGCGTGGCCAAGAATCTGGCTGCGATTCCCGGCCGGAAGACTCTGATTCTGCTTACCTCGGGATTCGTGCTGACGCCCGAAAACCAGTCGGAATTGACGGCCACGATTGACGCTTGCAACAAAGCGAATGTCGCAATTTATCCTTTGGATGTCCGTGGCCTGGTAGTGCCCTCCATGGGTCCGCCTAGCGGCGCCTTTTACGAGAAGCCGCTAGGGAGCGCCACTGCGCGGTCCGTTGCGTATCGAGATGGCTTTAACGGATTAAACCAAGTCCCCCTGCTCTTATTGGCGTCATATCCGGCTTCTCCTGAGCCCGCGCCACCGCAGGCTCGTGGCGGAGGGGGAGGGGGAGGTGGTGGTGGAGGAGGCGGAGGTGGGCGAGGTGGTGGTGGGGGCACTGGTGGGGGAGGCACAGGCGGTGGTGGCACGGGTGGTGGAGGCGGAAAAGGAGGCACAGGAGGCGGTGGCGGTACGGGTGGCGGCGGGGGCAAGGGTGGCTCCGGTGGCGGCGGTGGTAAAGGCGGCACCGGGGGAACGGGAGGCAAAGGCGGCGGACCGAGCGGGACATCGCCATACGGAAACCCGCTAAACGCACAACCGCGGTCAATCGTTCCGACTTTCCCGTCTTCCGCAGCCGATAATCAACAGGTTCTCTATCAGCTCGCGTCCGGGACGGGCGGCTTTCCGATTCTCAACACGAACGACTTGCTGTCCGGTCTGGACAAGATCGCTCACGAGCAGGATGAATACTACCTTCTCGGATTCGCGCCCGAGGATTCGCCCGAAGGGAGTTGCCACACGCTGCGCGTCAAGGTGGAGCGCGGCGGCACCGAAGTCCGCGCGCGCAGCGGTTTCTGCAACGTGAAGCCCGCCGACGTGCTGGCAGGCAATCCCGTTGAAAAGAACCTCGAGGCTCTTGCGGCCGGCAATGCATCCGGCGCCATGGGCGGAACATTCGAAGCTTCGTTCTTTTACTCCGCCTTGAATCAGGCCAAGGTCAACCTGGCGATGGAAATTCCTCCCGCATCCATCAACTTCGACAAGGTCAAGGGAAAATATCACGCGGACGTGAATGTGCTGGGGATCGCGTACCGGCCCGACGGCTCGGTGGGCGCGCGGTTCAGCGACGAAGTCAAACTCGACCTGGAAAAGGAGGAATGGCAGGATTTCCTGAAGTCGCCGATGCGTTACCAGAATCAGTTTGCCATCGCTCCCGGACAATACAAGCTGGACATAGTGCTATCCAGCGGCGGGCAAAGCTTCGGGAAATACGAGACGCCGCTGGCAATTGATTCCTTCGACGGGAAGACGTTGGCTGTAAGCGGCCTAACTCTCTGCTCGACATTTTCGCGCATCTCCGATCAGTCCGGCGACCTCGATGCCGAACTGATCGCGGATCGCACTCCTATGATCGTCCACGATATGGAACTGGTTCCCTCCGGTGACTATCGCTTCAAGCAGGCCGTAAAGCTGGCGCTCTACGTCCAAGCCTACGATCCGCACCTGGTTGATGCGAATCCGCCGAAGGTTCAGGTGGCCTACCGCATCGTAGATGCGAAGACCGGCAAAATGATACTGGGGAGCGGAGCAGTGGACGCCACACCCTTTGTTGAGAAGGGGAAACCTCTGGTCCCCATGGCCCTTGCGGTTCCCTTGACGACCGTTCCACCAGGCAGTTACCGCCTCGATTTAATTGTTGCGGAAGCAGGAGGGGCACCAACACCAATGCGGTCTGTCAATTTTGAGGTGCAATAGCCCCTTACAAGGGGCAGGCTGCGAAGCGCACGGGAGTTGTGGCTCTTGGCCTGTTCCAGACATCCTCAAGGACCAGAGGACCAAGACATCCGGCGCGCTGTGCGTGCGGCGACACGCCTTTTTCAATCCAAGCGGTGCTGAGGGATTCAAATTTCTCGCTGAAAATGCAAAAAAAGAGTGAGAAAACGTCGGACATTGGTGATGATCAGAAAATTCTCGCGGACGTGCTCGTGCCCCTGTTCGCCGAGTTTCTGCGCGATGGCCGGGTTCGAGAGCAGGAAGCGAATCTGGTACGCGGTGCCCTCCACCGAATGAGCGAGCATGCCGGTGCGTTTGTGGATGACCTGCGTGGGAATTCCGCCAACGGCCGATGCCACCACGGGCTTCTTCTTCCATAGGGCTTCCGTCACGGTCAGTCCGAAACCTTCGCGCAGGCTTTTCTGAATAACGATGGTGGAAGCGCGCTGCAGCGCGTTGATCTCCAAAGCGGCCCAGGGAGGGAGGTCGAGAATGTGAACGTCCGGATCCTTCCCCGCCGCCTCGCGAGCCTCGGCGAGCACTTGCTCGCCTTCCGGATCATCAGCCGCGCCGCCACCGGCCAGCACAAGCTGGCAATCGAAGTAGCGCTTCACGATTTGATAGGCTCGAATGACTCCGACAGGATCCTTCAGCCGGTCAAATCGCGAAACCTGCGTCAGAATCGGGCGGTGCGGATCAATCTGGAAACGCTCGAGCACTTCCGCGACGGCTTGGGGATCCAATTCGCGATTTTTGTCGGAAAGCGGGTCGATCGAGGGATAGGAAAGATATTGCGGAATGGGCAGCTGGCGCGCGAAGGCCGGAGACGAGAAGATCGCGCCGTCGTACCGATTGATGAACGGCGCGAGGAAATCCCAGACTCTGCGATTCGGCTGAGACAGGTCAATGTGGCAACGCCAGATCCAATGACCTCGACCGGAGGGGCGCGCGTCTATCAAGGCAGCCGGCTGGGGATCGTGGATGATCGTACAATCGGCGTCGAAGTGAAGCCGGGCGCGGTTCTGCTGCGTGTAAGCAAGGAAGGTCTTGAAGCTTTCTTCGGGCAGGTCGTAGCGCCCGCCGTGCAGCGCGTTGTGGAAGGCCTTGGTGATGGCGAAGAAGTCGTCTCCACCGGTGATCACGTCCCAGCGAATGGGAAGCTGGAGCTCTTCGAGCAGCGGTACGATACGGTTGAGCATTTCCGCCACTCCGCCGCCGACGGAGGTGGAGTTCACCATTTGAATCGAGCGGCCCTGCAAGCGGCCGGCCAGGGCGCGTAACTCTGTGATCTCACTTCCGCCGAGCAGGCCGGCGTAGTCATCGAGCTTGTTCCCGCGAGGTTGTGCCGGAGCTTGGGTCGTCGCATGATTCGTTGTCTGGGTCGCTGCTTGAGTCATCGCTTGGCTCGTTGCTTCAGTCATCTTCCGAGCTCTCTTTCCACGAGATCGATGATTCTCTTACGAGCGCCGTCGAGCGTATTCGTATAGATGTCTATCAGGGCCACATTCCTGGCGAGCTCTATGAGGCCGAGTTCTTTGGATAGCCACTGCGTAAAATCGTTGCTCCGGAAGTGAAGGCGCAGTCGGGAAGTGATGAAATGAAATTGAAGCGAGGCGTGAGACAAATCCTTTAGTCCATCGCAGAATTCCTCAAGCGTCCAAGCCTGGAACCCCAGCGGCAACTCCTCCTCGACCGTCTCGCAGAAATAGAATCTCTCGAAGGCTGCCTGGGAGGCCTCGCGCCCGTTGGCATGGCAATATTCCTCAAGGATCCGCTGCAAATCCGTCCGCAGGTCCGCGAGCGAAACGTAGTCGCGAATATCCACGGTAGCAAGCCGCTCCGCCAATGCCGGACGATTGCAGGAGCCGAGAACCCACTGCGCAAAATCGTTCGAGAAGCCTTCGGTGAGGAAATGGTGCCGCCCGAGGCTCTGGAATGTATGGTAGAAAATAGAGCTGTCGCTGCACTCCTCGATTCCCTTCTGCAACTCAAGAAGCGATGTCGCTTCCTGGTTTCCAATGCGCACCAAATAAGACGCCGTGACAAACTGGAACGGTTCGCTGGCTTTCATGGGAGTTCCCTTTCGAGCCGCGTGAGAAAGCTCAGCACGCCGGCCGGATTGCGCACGTAGAATCGCGCTTTCGAACCTCGCGTCCGTCCCACACGCACTGTGATTCCCTCGGGCAGGACCCCGAAGGCAGGCTCATCCGTGGCGTCATCGCCGATGTAGATTCCGACCGATTTGGCCGGGAGCCTGCGCATGAATGTCTCGACCGCGGCTCCTTTTCCTTGAAACTCGATGGGCAACACCTCCCAGACGTTGTCTCCCTCGATGACGTGAAGGGCGTTACGCAAGGGTGCAAGAAGCCCGTTAAGAGCTTCTTGCGCGACGCGAACGGATGCCGGTTTGGCGGCGCGAAAATGAACCGCAAAACTGAGCCCTTTATCCTCGATCCAGATCCCCGGCAAGGACCGGAGGAGCAATCGCGCACTCAGCCTCGCGCGCCCCAGAGCGAGTGTTGCCCGATGGCTGAGGCTGGGAGGCGTTCCCTCTGCCTCCGCGCCGTGCAGTCCAAAGTAATGGACGCGCTCCTCTTTCAGAAGCCGGCGCAGACTCCAAACGCGCCGTCCGCTCACAAGCACGACCATGACGCGCGGGTGGCGGGCGAGGCGCCGCAGAATTCGCCTGACCCGCATGGGAACACGGACCTCCTCCGGGCGCTTTCGCAAGTTCACGAGCGTTCCGTCGAAGTCGAGAAAAAGGATCAACTGATCCGCCCCGCGCACGACTGCGCTGATTTCACCCCAACTCCGGAATACATTGTGCGGAAAGCGAGTCGAGTTGATCGCGCCGCGCTTCCCTCTCATTCTCAATACTGAAGATGAAGCATTCCTGTCGGCTACCGTAGCGTCCTCTTTTCCAGAATGGCTGCCTCCCATTTATCCCACGCTGAGTTTCGCGTTTCGAAGGGGTAACGAGTCGGGCGGGCGGCTCAGTGCCGGCTCGTCCTCCTCCAGACGGATATCAACCAGTTCCGAAATCAGATTTCCCGCCCATCGGAAGACGTTGTGTTCCTGGACGACGCGGCGCATGTGCCGCATCCGAGTCCGCCTTTCCTCCGGGTCCATTTCCAGAGCGATGCGAATGGCCTCGCTCAGTTGCTCCGTGTCGTAGGGATTGACGACGATCGCATCGCGCAACTCGCGGCTCGCGCCGGTGAACTGGCTGAGAATGAGCGCGCCTTGTTCGTCATCGCGCGCGGCCACGAATTCCTTGGCCACCAGGTTCATGCCGTCGTGAAGCGAGGTCACCATACAGAGATCCGCGGCCCGGTAATACGGCATGATTTCGGCGTGGCCGTGATGGCGGACCAGCAGGGCAATCGGCTTCCATTCCTTCGTCTGAAATCGCAAATTGATGCGCGCGGCCTCGGCTTCCACCGAGGTCACAAAATCCTGGTAACGCTGAATATGCGTGCGGCTGGGAGCGCCGATCTGCACGAACGTGAAGCTGCCGCAGTAGGACGGATGCACTTCCAGGAACCGTTCGATTCCCCGAAAACGCTCGATGATTCCCTTCGTATAGTCGATGCGGTCTACGCCGATGCCCAGAAAGCTGGCTTTGATGCCCAGGTTTTTCAGCAGCGAGGAACGCACCTCATAAGGCGACGCGTTGCTCCGGGACTCACCGGAAGACTCACCGGAATCCACACTGATGGGAAATGGGCGGACAAAAGTCGCGTGACCGTGGCGCTTCACGGCAAATCTCTCCCATTCGATTCGAGACTCGAGTGCTGCGTTCACGGTTTCCAGGAAGTTGTTGCAATGTGACTGTGTGTGGAAGCCGACCAAATCGGCGCCTAGCAATCCATCCAATAGCTCTCGTTGCCAGGGACAGATGCCGAAAGCCTCCGGATTGGGCCAAGGAATGTGCCAGAAAATCGCGACGCGAGCGTCAGGTCGCTGCTGTTTCACCATGCGCGGGAGCAGAGCAAAATGATAGTCCTGCACGAGGAGCAGCGGCGCTTCTGCTCCGGCCATTTCTTCGAGCACGGCGTCGGCGAATTTGCGGTTTGCATCCTGGTAGCCCTTCCAATCGGAGGAGCGAAAGATCGGACGCGTGTGCGCGATGTGGCACAAGGGCCAAAGACCTTCGTTGGAGAACCCGTAGTAATACCCTTCTTCTTCTTCCTGCGTGAGCCAGACGCGACGCAAGGTATATTCGGGCCGCTCCGGCGGAACGCGAATGCGATCGCATTTATCAACCACCTCCCGATCGGCTTCACCGGAGCCGTGCGCGATCCAATTGCCGTCGCAGGCGCGCAGAATCGGCTCGAGCGCCGTGACCAATCCGCTGGCGGGAACCAGCGCTTCGATATTCTTTCCCCGGCGGACGTGCATGTACGGCTCGCGATTCGAAACGACGAACAACGGACCGAGGAGCTTGCTTTGGACGCTGACGCGCAGCCGTTCAGCCGTCCATTTAGATTCTCCGGTCTCACGCAGGCGGGCCTCTTCCTCCGCGGAGGCCCTCGCTTCCGCCAAGCTGCGAGCCAAATTCGTGACCTCCTGCGAGAACGGAGCGAGGAAATCCTCTTTCGAAAGATGGGGCCGAGGCGAAACGCGGCCGGCCCGCAGGTCTTTCATCCATTGCGCCATTCGGGACATCGGGAGCACCACGGTCCAGCGGATAATCAGGATGGTAACGAATACGATCAGGAAAACCTGGGCGATTACGTGCCATAGCGTATCCCACCAGATCGTCACGCTCTGCGCTTCGATGTAATCCGCGTCGTGGAAGATGCCGAGCGCACCGATCACGGCAGACCGGCTGCGCAGCGGCAGATAAAAAGCATGAACTGCTTTACCGTTCAGATTCAGGAATTCGCCGACTCCTTCTTCTCCTCCATTCGCAATCGCGGAGGGAATCGGGGGAGGGGCGAAGCGAGTCTGCAGACTGGAGCTCTCAGCGATCACTTTTCCGTTTTCATCGTAGACGATCACGCCGGCCAGCCGCTCGCGGTTTCCGAACCGCTCCACGATGTGCCGAATCTGGTCGCGCGAGCCGTGCTCCACGGCAGGCTCGAGGATTTCCTGCAGACTTTCGGCCAGAATCTCTGCGCGCCTCTGGAGGTCCGCGCGCAGGCCACGCTTCTCCGAGCGCACCTGATTCCTCGCCACAAGGAACGTGACCAGTGTGATCCCCACCACCAGCGATAGGATCAATCGCAGACTCAGTCTCACATCGATTCCTGACTGGAGCTTAGATTGGGGTCCGGGAATCCTCGGCCGGACAAGGGGCCACGCTCCGCGGCCCCGTGTGGCTTCGGCCGCTGCTGACGCGGTTAGGCTGTCTCTTCTTCAATGCTCTGGACTCGGATCAGATTGTTGGCGGCATCCAGGGTGCCCGTCACCTTGACCTTTTTTCCTTCATGCTTGCTGGCGGTCTGTTGGTCATCCAATTGGTACGTGGCCTTGCCGGCCTCATCTTTCAGGACGAACTGATCGCCGCTCTTGCTGATGGTTCCGGTGTAGGTCTTGGCTTGAGGCTGTTGGGGGTTGGATTGGTCCTGAGCGGTGAATGTCCGCCCGGAATTGAATCCGATCTGATTTGTCCTGGGAGCCGCGGCTGGAAGCGCGGTGGCGTAAATCAAACCGAGCGTTGCCACAGTCAAAGCGATTCTTTTCATCCTTCACCTCAACGGTTGAATGTGGCTGGTCGTTCCGGTGTACCGCAATATCCATGCCAAAGCGGACGCCCGCTATTCCTCTGAATATGAGCCGGTTAGCGGCAATCCGAAATGCGAGATGGGAAGAAAACGCGAATCGCTAGAAAATTCTCCCTATACGCCGGCGCGGAGGCGCAACTACCTCTAGCTATCAAGCCGGATCACTCCAAGCGCAGGAAAGGCGATTGCCTAACGTGGAATTCAATAAAGCAGGCCAGACTTGGCAGACACAATGAGGATGGAGCCGAGGGCGAGACTTGAACTCGCGACCTGCCGATTGGCAGTCTAGGACCTAAATCTCTAATGTTTCAAGCGGTTTCCCACATTTCAATGCGCAGCAATCGGCACATTTAGGCTGGGTTGTTACGAAGAATGTTACGTGAATCCGAGTCGGAGCACGTTCCTGCATTTATTGGTCTTTACTGACCGGATGTGGGAGACTCCGGGACGCGTTGATTCAGCCAGAAGATGGCCGATCAGTTTCGACAAATGGAGTGATACCTTGCCGTGACCCGCCAAGGTAACAAAAGGCTTGAATCATGGCTTGCAGATATTTAAGATTGGGTTGCCGGGAGTGGGTGAACCACCTCCGGTGAGTCAAATAAGCGCGTGGCGCGGGGTTCCCAACTTCGCGTAATGGGGTTCAACAAATAACGGGCAGTTGCTAGGCATCATCTAACGATGCGGGCCGGACCCGATTCGAACGGGCATCTGTTCCTTTACGGGAGGGATGCTCTTTCCAGTTGAGCTACCGGCCCTCATTTTCTACCGCGAAAATTCTCGTTAGTTGCGGAAAACTTGTCAAGGAAAATTCGCCCTGCGACCACAACATACCTGGGCCACTGCTGTGGAATACCGCTACTGGTTGTGGTGCCTTCGCCGGGACCGCGAGTAAAACGGGCATAATTCATTGCTCCGGTTATTCACACAGAGCTGTGGAAAACGACCGAGATTCGTCAGCCTCGCTCAAATTCAAACTGGTTAGAAACGAGGCCACGGACACGTGCCGTCACTGGCGCGGAACATCCGGGAGGTTATCCTAGTGTTAAGCAACTGGTCGAAGGACGTCACACTAACGTCTTCCGAGTACAATCGATCTCATTGTGCGAATATAGCAAAGCTGGAGAATAGTAATGGCGCTGGACAAATCCATAGAAGAGATAAACGAAGCGGACCTTGAGTCTCTAATAGATGCGGGCACGCCTGAACTGAAGACACTGGATTATAAGCAGTCACTACCTGGGAATTCTGACGAAGGCCGTAGGGAGTTCTTAGCAGATGTTTCGTCGTTCGCTAATTCGGTCGGCGGACATCTGATTTATGGGATGCGCGCGGACGCCGGTGTGCCCGTTGAATTGTTGGGAGTGGATGCGGAAGGAGACGGAGCAATTCTCCGCTTGGAAAGCTCTATCCGCGACGGAATTGACCCTAGGATAGCAGGTATTCATTGCACTGCTGTCAAACTGACCAACTCAAGGACAGCGATTCTCATCCGCATTCCCAAGAGCTTCTCATCGCCTCACATGGTTAGATTCAAGAACACGTCCCGCTTTTACTCGCGTGCATCCAACGGAAAGTACCAATTGGATGTCCAAGAGATTCGGGCGGCGTTTCTTGCCTCCGAAACAACTGCGGAGCGCATACGGAATTTCAGGCTCGACCGCGTTTCGTGCATTCGAGCTCGGGAGACAGCAATCCCGTTGCGTGCTGGTCCGTGCACAGTTCTTCACATTATCCCGCTTAGCGCCTTTGGAAGCGGCACACGGTACGATGTGATCGCGCTAAAGGCGAATGTCGCCGCCACCTGCCAAGCTCTCGCGCCCTTGTTTCACGACCTTGCGAATTATTCCAGGATTAATTTCGATGGCCTTCTAGTCGTAGACCATTACGAGAATTCGGCGGGATTCTTACAACTCTACAGAAGTGGCATCGTCGAAACCGCGGACGCAACGTTCATTTCGTCTGCCGAAAGTCACGGCATGGGGAAGATAATTTCCCCTTTGCCATTCGAGGTCAGGCTTTTCAGGTCCATAGAGAGGTTCCTACCAGTTCTTAAATCGCTTGGGGCCGATCCTCCTCTCGTGGTGATGCTCACCCTACTTGATGTTCATGGCTACACAATGGGCGTGCGCGACTACTTAGGCTTCCCCGGCAGGGGAGCACCTTTCGATCGGGAAGTGCTAATGCCTCAGGAAGTGCTGATCGACACATATTCCGCAGGCGTGCCGTTGGTCATGAAGCCCCTTGTCGATGAAATATGGAATGCCGCAGATTTCAAAGGCTCGATTTATTATAAAGACGGCAAATGGGTCGGCAACGAACTCGCTTGTCAACGCGGCGGTGTGTGATTCGGTCGGTTGCCCGCAGACAGCAGCGCGCGACAGCCAACCCAACGGGACGCGAGGGATTTACCACGGGTGATAAGACCAGACAAAAAACATAAACTTAGTCTTGTGGGGCTTGCCACGGTGGTCGAAAGTGGAGAGTGTCATCTCGATTTCTGAGCCATGTGGAAAGTTCTTCGGTATCGGCGTAGGCCCCCGCCCCATTAGCTTTCCTTCAATCAGGTCACCGGGCTTCATCACGCCCTCCGTGAATTTTCGGTGGTTGATAAGCATGTCACGGGGAAATTCGAGAGTGGTTCCGGGCATCTTGTACGTCGTTCCTCCAAGACCAATTTCCATGGGTTCTATTGAATCGGCCATTGGTGAATCGCTGAGTCAATTTCGGTCATGAGGCGGACCGTCTCGGACAAGGCCGTCACGACCTTACAGTAGTGCATCTGGTCGTCGTAGGCCAGCGTCCGACCACGCCGGTCGTTGAGCCATTTCTCGCAAACCTGATACCCCCCAACATGGAAGTTCCAGATTTGAGGGGTGACGCCCTCGAAACGTTGCTCTTTGTTGATGTACACGCGGCCCTCTCCAAGGCGCTTTCCTGTGCCGGGCTCCGGCTCACCGGGAGCAACGTACTTTGGAAACCCCTTATCCACGAGGTTCGAGCCTTTAACCGGGTAGCGAGCGATGGGCCTTGCGACGTTGGTTGATTCGAGTAAATGCAACGCGACTAGCTCTGACCCTTTCGCGTAAAGCACGCGGAAGAGATTCAAGTCCGAAGTGAGGGGGACGCGGGGGAAATCGCTCTTGAGGAACTCCGCGTAGGAGTTGGGCGAGGTCATCCACAAAACCCACGTAAGGCTCTTCATCAAGCGCCATACCGGTAATGGTTTCAAAGAGCTGGCGAAGGAAGGGATTAGTCTTCGGAATCTCAGATGCCGCGCCAAGCCGCTTGAAAGACCCTCTTGGCCCGAGATGATTGACGCGGGCAGCGAACAAACCATAAGCAAGAGTTTGGGCGAACATATCGGCAAACTGCGGAATCGGCAAATCGGGAATCAGCGCCTTTTCAAAAGCACCGTGCAAATCCCGGAGTGTGGCGGAGGCCGAATTGTTCTCAAAGGCAGTCACAATCATGTCGCGAATGAAATGAGTCAGTCGAGCCATACGAAGAGCAAGTTCTCTTGGCTTGCTGATAGGCTCGGCTGCATGGGAAAGAAAAGCGGTGAGCATCTCAGCGACGGCTTCCGCTCCGCCCTTCTCCGGGGCGAGCCTCCCGCTTTCGGCGATGCGGCCTAGCTGAGCAAGCTCCCCGCGCCTCTGCCCGTCTACATACCAGCGGAATTCCACGTAATCAGTGAGAATCAAGTTGGTCAGTGCGGGGAGATACCGCTTCAGTTGGTCCGACCGCTCGACTTCGCCAAGGTCCTTGCCCACGTCTTTGGCCTCAATGTAGCCAAGCGTGACCGGACCATGGGCCGTCTTGAGGGAAACAATGAAGTCGGGAGCACCACATTCGACGCGCTTAGTCGAAAACCCCTTGCAGCGTGTTGCAGGCATGGCCGCGAACAAAATCAAATGGAATCAAATGCCCTTTCTTGACCGTAAGAGGCAGGCTTGTTCTAGCATAATCCTAAACCTTGAGCGAATAAAAGGCGCTAAAGATTGTGAGGCTTACGCTTATACGGTTATTTCGGAGATTCTCGGACATTCAGACGTGCATACGACTTTGAAAATCTATCAGCACGTCGGGACCGAAGACTTCCGCGCTCCGCTAAATGAAATCGCAGGCGAGTTGTTATGCGATGTTACGAAATCGGCTCCGGTCAACTGACGTTTTGTTGATTGGAAAGGAGTTGGAGCCGAGGGCGAGACTTGAACTCGCGACCTGCCGATTACGAATCGGCTGCTCTACCAACTGAGCTACCTCGGCTTGGTGATCAGATTTTAGCACAACGCACCGCGCGCGCGCCGAAGCTGTGCCTTTACTTCCTCGAATTTGATCTGCGGCTTTGTAATGGCGCGGGCTGCGCCGGCCAAGCCTCCCGCGAAAAATAAAAACCAGGTTAGCGTCGTCAAGAATGCCAAAGATATGGACTCGGCAGCCATATAGCCTGACAAAATCGAGATGGGTATATTATATGCACGGACTCCAGGAGACCTTGGTGAGAAAACCAAATCTTACATTTCTTGCGTTGCTGGCATTGATTCTTCTTTTTCAAACGACCGCGCTTGCACAGGCACAGAATCCCGCGCTCGCTTCCGAAGACAAAATTCTTAGAGCCAGGCCCCTGCCGCTGAGCGACGTGCGCTTGCAAGGCGGGCCTCTGAAGCACGCTCAGGACCTCGATGGCCAATATCTGCTTCAACTGGAACCCGACCGCATGCTGGCCTTTCTCCGCCAGCGAGCCGGGCTGCAACCCAAGGCCAAAGGCTACGGCGGGTGGGACGGACCCGGCCGGCAACTGACGGGTCACATTGCCGGGCACTACCTCTCCGCCGTAAGCCTTATGTGGGCCGCCACGGGCGATGTCCGCTATAAAGAGCGGGCCGATTACATGGTGAAGGAGCTGAAAGAAGTTCAGGACGCGCAGGGCGATGGCTACATTGGCGCGCAATTGGATGGCCAGGGAGTGGATGGCAAAGTGCGGTATCAGGAGCTGTCGAAAGGAATTATCCGGTCAGGCGGTTTCGATCTGAACGGCTTGTGGTCCCCCTGGTACGTGGAACACAAAATTTTTGCGGGGTTGCGGGACGCTTACCGCTACACGGGAAATCGCACGGCCCTGGACGTGGAAATCAAGCTCGCCGGTTGGACCGAGAGCATTCTCGCTCCACTCAACGACGAGCAAATCCAAAGGATGCTGGCCACTGAGTTTGGCGGAATGAACGAAGTCCTAGCCGACCTCTACGCGGACACGGGCGATCCACGATGGCTGGCCCTTTCCGGCAAATTCGAGCACAAGGCCATTGTCGATCCGCTGGCGGACCACATGGATATTCTCGCCGGCAAGCACGGCAACACACAGGTACCCAAGATGCTCGGTGAGCTGATGCGTTACGTCTACGCGGGCGACGAGACCGACGGTAAAGCCGCCGACTATTTCTTCGAACAAGTTTCCCTGCACCACAGCTTCGCCACCGGCGGTCATGGCAAGAACGAGTACTTCGGGCCACCCGACAAGCTGAGCGACATGGTGGACGGGCGCACGGACGAAAGCTGCGACGTCTACAACATGATCAAGATGGCGCGCGAATCCTTCTCGATCGAGCCGGACATTCGCTACGCGGACTTCCACGAACGCGCCTTGTTCAACCATGTTCTCGCGTCCCAGGATCCCGACGACGGAAGGGTCTGTTACATGGTGCCGGTGGGGCGTGGCGTGCAGCACGAGTACCAGGATAAGTTCGAGGATTTCACCTGCTGCGTGGGGTCCGGCATGGAAAGCCACGCGCTTCACGCCTACGGCATCTACTACGAATTCGGCGACAAACTCTGGGTAAACCTATACGCGCCCTCGACCGCGAATTGGGAAGTGGCGGGCGTGAAACTGGAAATGAGCACCGATTTCCCCATCGGCCAAACGGCATCGCTGGCGATCACACCCAAGTCGCCACGGAAATTCACTCTGGAGTTGCGACGGCCCTACTGGGCGGGTGCGGGCTTCGGTGTGAAAGTGAATGGCCGCGCGGCGAAAGATCTCCCGCAACCCGACTCATATATCGAGATCGATCGCACGTGGAAGAAGGGGGACACGGTGACGTTGGTCCTGCCGAAGACGCTGCGCACGGAACCGCTGGCCGACAATCCCAATCGCGTCGCGTTGCTGTGGGGACCGCTGGTGCTGGCCGGAGACTTGGGGCCTGAAGTGGATTATGAGCAGATGCGACAAGATCGGCGAGCCGGGAAACCCGAGCCAACCGTGCCGGTCTTCGTGCCCAAGGAGCAGCCGGTGGAGACCTGGCTGAAGCCCGTGGCCGACAAGCCCGGCACGTTTCGCACTTCCGGCGTCGGCTTGACTACGGACATCAACTTCGTGCCGTTCTACGAACTGCCGCGGCGCCGATACGCCATCTATTGGGACGTGTTTACTCCCGACGAGTGGGCGAAGAAGTCGGCGGAGTATGCAGCCGAGCAGGAAAAGCAAAAGAAGCTGGAAGCGGCGACGGTATCGTTCGCGCAGCCCGGCCAAATGCAGACAGAGCGTGATTTCAACGAGCAGGGCGAAGACACTTCTCCGCTTCAGTTGGAAGGGCGCCACGGACGCCGCGGAACGAAGTGGTTCTCCTTCGACCTGCCCGTGGATCCCACTTCCCCGTTGAGCCTGGTGGTGACGTACAACACGGATGGGCGGAAGCGCTCCTTCGATATTCTGGTGGACGGCCAAAAGGTGGGAGAGCAAGCGATGGAACGGCGCACTCCGGAGCAGGACGTTCGTTTCTTCGATGTGGAATACCCGATTCCTGCAGAGTTGGTGGCGGGCAAGAAGAAAGTGACAGTCCGCTTCGAAGCCACCAACGGAAACGATATCTCCGCGGTATTCGGCATTCGCATCGTGCGCGCCGATGCCGCAAAGTAGCGGAGAGCTTGTGTAGGAAAACCCGTTTCGGATTGCCAGGCGCGGACATGCGCTCGGGTACGATTGCAGTTGGACCACTGGAAATTACTTCGAGAACGGGTACATCAGCCAGGCGAAGCCCACGCCGACCAAGATGAACAGCAGGAAGGTCCGCAGCGCGTAGCGGATGCGTTCGGCGGTGGTGCGCCGCGTGAGGCACGCCAGCGCCACAGACACCAGCAGGGCAAACACAAGCATGGCTGCGAAATGGCTCATGTGACCGAAGCTCGCGGCCAATTCAATTCCTCCGGCCGCGGGCGATTTCGAAAGCGTCCAGCGCGCTGAGCAGATTCACGATGCCGGCCGCGGCGATGAATCGCGTCCCCAATTCACCGGTCATGCGCGAAAGATCGGGCCCGGCCCGCTCGACGAAGCGGGCGAGGAGATAAAACACTCCCGAACCGGCGTCGGAGAGAAAACCGAGCGTGCCAAAGGCGTCGTCGGAATGCAGCGAAAACACGCGTCCGCGCAGTAGCAAGCCGGTGACCGCCAGCCCGCCCACAGCGATAAAAAATGCCAGCGCGCGTCCCCAGCGCCGCAGCAGCAAATGGCCCAGCCCCGGTACGATCCAGGCGGCCGCCGCAAATAGGATTGCGAACGGACTTCCTGCGGCGGCCGCTTCGACGGGGGCTGCGCTCTCCAGCGGCGCGCTTTCCTCGAGTTGCATGTTTGTTTCGTTCACGATCGCTCAGGCCAGCAGCGGCAGGATTTCCTTCTGGATGGCGCCGGTGACGCGCGCTTCGCGTTCTCCCACGTGGACGTTCACTTCCGTGCGCAGCCCGAATTCAGGAAGGTAGACGCCGGGCTCGATCGAAAAGCAGGTGTGCGGGACGATCTTGCGGTCGTCGCGCGTCTCCAGGCCATCCATGTTCGCGCCGTTGCCGTGGACTTCCTGCCCAATGCTGTGCCCGGTGCGGTGCACGAAATATTTTCCATAGCCCGCCTTGCGGATGACGCCGCGCGCGGCGCGGTCGACTTCCCAGCCGTGGATGGTCCGGCCTTCGCTCACGGCTTCCTGGATGAATTCGATTGCGCTATCGCGCGCCTGCCGCACCGTGCGGAACGCCTTCGCGTACGTATCCGGTACTTTCGCGCCCAGGTATCCCATCCAGGAAATGTCGTAATAGACGCTTCCCGGCTGCTTGGTTTTTCCCCAGATGTCGAGGAGCAGCAAATCCCCGGCGCGGATGGGCCGCGACGATCCCGCCTTCGGCTCGTAGTGCGGATTGCCGTTGTTGGGCTGCACGGCCACGATGGGCGGCTCGGCCGCGACAATTTCGTTCGCGCGAAACTGTTCCACGATCCATTGCTGCAATTCGTGTTCCAGCAGCGGCTTTCCCTGGCGCACGAATTCCGCGGCCCGCTGGAAGGCGTCCTGCGTGATCCGGTCGATCACCCTTCCTGCTTGCAGGTGCGATTGCAATTGCACTTCGGACCAGCTGGCCTCGAATTTCTGTACCAAGTCCGCCGAGCTGACTATTTTCTTCTTCATCTTGCGCAGGAGCTCGATGGTGCCCGCGTCCACCAGCCCGATGTAGGGAATGTTGTTGTCGGGCGAATATTCCATCGCGATCTTCGTCGCGCCAGAAAGCAGTTTGCGGAGGTTTTTGTGCAGCTCCTCCCAGCCAGAATAAATCAGCACCTTCCCGCCGAGCGATGCGAGAGTGCTTTGCTCGATGCGGTGGACCAGCTTGCGCGCCTCGCCCTTCGCCGGGATGAAGTAGAACCACCGGCGGGTCACCATCGCGTGGTCGTCGAGGCCCAGAATGTGCCCCGCGATGGGGTCACGGTGATGGTGGTCGTAGAAGAGCCAGCCGTCCAATTTGTTGGCGCGAAGTTCCGCCTGAATCGCTTTAATGTCCATGATGGGATCCGCCTTTGGTCTGCCCGGGTTCGAGGAGGCTCAGGATTTGCGCCCGCGCCACGCCTTCTATGGCAACGCGTTTCGTCCGGCTCGATTCGCCCGCCACGATTCTAACAGCCGAGAGAGCCACGTTCAAACGCGCGGCCAGCAGCCGCCGCACGGCCTCGTTTGCCCGCCCGTCCACCGGAGGAGCCGTCACGCGCACCTTCAGCGCGCCGTCGT
This sequence comes from uncultured Acidobacteriota bacterium, assembly GCA_963788255.1. Classification (GTDB taxonomy): domain Bacteria; phylum Acidobacteriota; class Terriglobia; order Acidiferrales; family UBA7541; genus Palsa-295. The sequence continues at coordinate 332,585 of CAWBGC010000014.1, read as the reverse complement.
GCTCGCCCTCAATGGCGTCGCGGCTGGCCCGCGCCGCCACGTGGACCGCAAACGTCACGCAGCCATCCTGTTCCTGTATGTCCATAATCTTGCTTGCGCCGGCCGCAAAATGTGGCCGCGCGAGTTACAATTCCTCTGGTAATTCCCTTCCAGAATCCCGCAACTGTTTGATTCTAGAAGGCAAAAAGGAGCCGCAAAGAGCCTCTCCAACTTCGCAACATTTCCTGATATATTCCCTGCCCGCGCTGCGTATCAGGATTGACTGCCAGCCAAACATATGGATGCCATCTCTCTAGAAAACGTCACCAAAGCGTATGACACCGTGGTCGCCGTCAACGCCGTCAGCCTGAAGGTCCGCTCTGGCGCCGTCCTCGGTCTGCTGGGGCCCAATGGCGCCGGCAAAACCACCACCATTCGCATGATCATGAACATCCTGGTGCCGGACCAGGGCTCGATCCGCGTCCTCGGCGAACTGGTCACCGACGGCACCCGCGACAGGATCGGGTACCTTCCCGAGGAGCGCGGCTTGTATCCTCGCATGAAGGTCCGCGAGATCATCATCTTTCTCGCCGCCCTCCACGGCTTGACGGAAGCGGAAGCCGGCCGTCGCGCCAAGGAATGGCTCGACCGCCTGGGGCTATCCGAGTGGTCAGACAAGAAGCTCGTGGACCTCTCGAAAGGCATGCAGCAAAAGGTGCAGTTCATCACTTCGGTGATTCACCGCCCGCAGGTGATGATTCTCGACGAGCCGTTTGCCGGGCTCGATCCCGTGAACGCGGCCACAATCCAGGAAATCATGCTGGAGATGCGCGATCAAGGCTCCACGATCGTTCTCTCGACGCATCGCATGGAGCAGGTGGAGCGCCTCTGCGATTCCATCTGCTTGATCAACAAGGGGTGCAACATCCTCGACGGCGAGCTGCGCGCCATCAAGCAGTCTTACGGCAAGAACACGCTGCACGTGGAATTCACCGGGAACGACGCTTTCTTGAAGCATCCCGCCATTGGCGAGATGACTCGCCTGGTCAGCGGTATCGAAGCCAAACTGAAGCCGGGATCGGACCCGCAGCAAATCCTGAAGGCCGCCGTCGAATGTGGCGCCCAGATAACGCGTTTCGAGCTTCTCGAGCCTTCGCTGAACGAAATTTTCATCGATAGGACCACCCGTGCGTAAAATCCTGCTCATCGTCAAGCGCGAATATCTCACCCGCATCAAGACTAAGGGCTTCATCATCGGCACAATCAGCGTTCCGCTGATCGGTGTGGCGTTTTGCCTGCTCATTATCTTTCTGGTGAACCACAAACCAAACCAGAGCATGCGGCTCGTGATCGTGGACAATTCCGGAACGCTAGCGGAACCAATCACACGAGGCTTGGACATCAAGCTCGACAACGGTAAACCGGAGTTCATCATTGCGGATACGATTCTCCACCCCGCGTCACCCGACTCTCTCCAGCAGGACCTCCGCGGGCGCATCAATTCCGAAAAGCTCGATGCCTACCTCTGGATCCCGCAGGATCTCAATCAGTCGTTTGAGCTGCACATGCGCAATCCGGATAATTTCAGCCTCATTGGCCCGCTGCAGAACGCCATCAATCAGGCGGTGATTTCCGGCCGCCTCAGCCAGCGAAACATCCACGTAGATGACATCCAGGCGATCCTCAAGGACACAGATCTCAAACTTCTGAAAGTCAGCGAAAAGGGAGAATCCGTCGAAAAGGGCCAGGGCATCGCCATTGCCGTCGCTCTCGTGATCCTGCTCTATACGGCCCTGCTGATGTATGGAATCATCACCATGCGCTCCGTGATCGAGGAAAAGACCACGCGAACGATGGAGGTGCTGATCTCGTCCGTCCGTCCCCTCGAGCTTCTCGCGGGAAAAATCCTGGGCGTGGCGGCGGCCGCGTTTACGCAATTCGCCATCTGGATGACCTCCACGGCGCTGCTTTTCTCTTACGGCGCGCTGGCGGCCGCGGGCATGAGTCAGGGGTCGCCACTTGCGGGTGTTCACGTTCCGATTTCGCTGGTGATTTACGCAAGCGTCTACTTCTTTGGCGGATATTTTCTCTACTCCGCTATGTTTGCCGCCATCGGAGCGGCGTGTTCGAACGAGCAGGACGCCCAGCAATTGCAATGGCTGGCCATGGCGCCGCTGGTTTTCTGCATGTGCATTTATAGCTTGATCCTCAACGATCCCACTTCCACCGCTTCCATCGTGCTTTCCGAGATCCCGTTCTTCTCGCCGGTGCTGATGGCCCTGCGCATCTCGCTGCAGACGCCACCCGTCTGGCAGATTGCCCTTTCGTTGTTCCTCCTGCTTCTCACTACGATCAGCGTGATCTACGCATCGGCAAAAATCTATCGCATCGGCGTCCTGATGTACGGGAAGCGCCCCTCGGTGGTCGAACTGGTTCGCTGGCTCCGCTACACCTAGCCTCGGTTGCTCCTACAGCAAGTGCAGACTTTCCTCGCGCCGCGGGCGACTCAGTCGATCCGGGCCCACAGCGGCGTTTGCACCGGGAAACCTTTTTCCACCAACCGGAGTCTGTTATGTCAAAGTGACCGGCAACATGGCTGAAGGGAGACCACCCGTGAAATGGCGTCCCGCCTTGGCGGCATTTTCGAATGGCGGCTGGGTTAATCAGGTCGCTGCCGTTTTCCTCGTCGTTCTTGCCGCCGTGGTGTATCCCGCCCGCGCGCAGGAAACGCACACAGGCGATGCCCTCCGACAGAAGGCGATCGACCTATTCCAGCAGAATAAGTATGAAGAAGCCCTTCCGTTGCTCGAGGATCTCACGGTATCTCGGCCTAATGACGCTGTCTTGCAAGAGGAGCTCGGCGCATGCCTTGTGGCGCATGCCGTAAACATGCCCGATCCGGAGATGAGGCGCCAGACACGCCTGCAGGCCCGCAAGGCATTTCTGCGCGCGAAAGCGCTGGGCGACAACAGCAACTTCCTTGTCGTCGAGCTTTCCGAAATCCCGGAGGACGGAAGCGACGTTGCCTATTCGTCCCGCGCGGAAGTCGATTCGGCCATGCGCGAGGCGGAGGCCGCCTTCTCACGCGGCGATTTTGACGGAGCGATCGCCGGATACGAGCAGGTCTTGAAGCTTGATCCTAATAACTACGAAGCGATGCTCTTCACCGGCGATGTCTATTTCAAGCAGAAGGACTACGACAATTCCGGCAAGTGGTTCGAGAAGGCAATCTCGGTCGACCCGAACCGCGAGACGGCGTATCGCTATTGGGGAGACGCCCTGTATTCCGCGGGCAAGAACGACGACGCCAGGGAGAAATACGTGCTGGCCATCGTCGCCGAACCCTATGTGAAAGCGTCTTGGATCGGCTTGATTCAATGGGCGCAACGAAACCACGTTTCTCTCTCGCAGCCCAAGATCCAAACGCCGAAATCACCGCAAGGTAATGCGGACGGCGGCGCCACCGTTACGCTCGACATCAATATTCTGGGCAAGAAAGACGGATCGGAAGCCTGGATTGTCTACGCCGGGACCCGCACGATATGGAAAAACAAAAGATTCCTGGAACGCTTCCCGAACGAAAAGGAATACCGCCACTCGCTGCCTGAGGAAGCGGAGGCTCTCGGGTCGGTTGCGGACGTTGCCTCGGAAGATCTCCAATCGAAAAAAATCAAGCCCGCGGACTTGAACCCGGAACTCGCCACGCTGATCAAGCTCCAGAAGGACGGCTTGTTGGAGTCTTACATCCTGCTTTCCCGCGCCGACCAAGGCATCACACAGGATTACGCCGCCTATCGCACGGACCACCGCGACAAGCTGATTCAGTACATGCACGAATACATCTTGCCGCAAACCAAATAGCCGTTTCGCCGGGGATTCCCCCGCGGCATTGCTTACGGGTTGCCGCGCCGCTCCCCAAACAGCGCCGTACCCACGCGCACCTCCGTCGCTCCCTCTTCAATGGCGATTTCAAAATCGTAGCTCATGCCCATCGAGAGCACCGGTAGCGGGCGCCCCATTCGCCTGCTCAAATCGTCCCGCAACTCGCACAGCTTCGCAAAAAATGGCCGGGCGCGCTCGGCATCCTCGAAGAAGGGAGGTATCGTCATCAGCCCGAGCAAATCCAGATGCCGGAGCACCGCAATGCCTTCGACCAGCGTCGCCAGATCCGCCTCCGCTACTCCGCTCTTGGTTTCCTCGCCTCCCAGCTTCACTTCGATCAACACTCCCAGCCGTTTCGCTTCCTCCTGCGCTGCCCCATCGAGCCGTTGCGCTAGCGAAACGCTATCCACCGAATCCACGCGATGAAATAAATGCGCCGCCCGCCGCGCCTTGTTGCTTTGCAAGTGGCCGATTAAATGCCAGGTCGCGTCGAGCCCCGCAAGTTGCGCCGTCTTCGATTCCCACTCCTGCACCCGGTTTTCGCCAAAATGCCGCAGCCCTAGCTGGTAGGCCGCGCGAATCGTGTCCGCCGGAAACGTCTTCGACACGCCCACCAGCGTAATTCCTTCTCCGCGCCGTCCCGCTCGATCCGCCGCGCGTGCCATCCGCTGGCGAATCCGCTCCAGATTTGCGCTGATCGTGCTCTTTTCCACCGTCATCGCCGCGATTCTAGCACCTGTGGTGAGCGCAGCCGAATCCACGCGAAAGTCTTGCAGCATCGTTCCCAGCTGCTGCATTGCATCCTGGCTTAGACGGGCGTAGTTTATCTGCCGCAGCTTTTCTGCCCGAGGTCCCGAATGGCCGCTCAGAACCTGGTCGCACAAGCCCAGCAAGACTCGCAAACTCCGCGCTGGAGCCTTGCCAAGCGCGTCGTCTTCCGTTTCTGCTTCGTGTATCTCGGACTCTTCTGCATCGCCACGCAAATCTTCGGCAGCCTGTTTCCCATCCCCAATGTGGATATTCCGGACCCAGCGACTTTGTGGCCCATGCGCCAAATTGTCTTTTGGACCGCGAGGCACGTCTTCCGCATCACTCACCCGCTGGTCTACACCGACAGCGGCAGCGGCGACAAAACCTTCGATTGGGTACTAACGTTCTGCCTGCTGGTCTTCGCCGCGCTCGTCACGGGCGTCTGGTCCGCTCTCGACCGCAAGCGCGAAAGCTACGTCACGCTCCACAAATGGTTTCGCGTCTTCATTCGCTTTGCGCTCGCCTCACAGATGTTTGTCTATGGCCTAACCAAGGTCGTTCCGCTGCAAATGCCTTTCCCGCAACTCACCACATTGCTCGATCATTTCGGCAACTTTCTTCCGATGGAAGTTCTTTGGTCTTCCGTCGGTGCTTCCCCGGCTTACGAAATCTTCGCCGGCTGCGCGGAAATGCTGGGTGGCATTCTGCTGATCGCTCCTCGCACCACCACGTTCGGTGCGCTCGTTTGCCTGGCCGACATGACCCAGGTATTCATGCTCAACATGACCTACGACGTCCCGGTCAAACTCTTTTCGTTTCATCTGATCCTGATGTCCGTCTTCCTGCTTGCGCCGGAGCTTTCGCGTCTTGCCGACTTCTTTTTCCTGCACCGCACCGTTGCGCCTTCCACGCAACCTCCGCTCTTTCGCACGCGCCGCGCCAACCGCATCGCGCTCGCCGCGCAAATCGTTTTTGGAATCCTTATGATTGGAATGAATGCCTATGGCAGTTGGGACAGTTGGTACAAGTACGGCGGCGGAAGGCCCAAATCGCCGCTTTACGGCATCTGGGACGTCGAACAGCTTTCCATTGACGGGCAGGTACGCTCGCCGCTCCTCAACGATTACGGCCGCTGGCGCCGAGTCATCTTCGATTATCCCAATAGCATCGCGTTTCAGCGCATGGACGATTCCTTTGCCGGTTTCTTCGCCTCCATCAACGTCAATGCCAAGACCCTTGCGCTCACAAAGGGCCGCGACAAGAATTGGAAAGCCAACTTCACCTTCCTCCGCCCTGCCCCGGATCAACTCATCCTCGATGGCGACATGGACGGCCACAAGACCCGCATGCAGCTCCAGCTTGTCGACCTCAACACGTTCCTCCTCGTCCCCCGCCGCTTCCACTGGATCCAGGAATACCCCTACCAGCGCTAGGCGTCACGCTGGCTAATCTTCCCGTGCAATCCTCCTTCCGCAGCGCGCGCTTGCGCGTCACTCATCAGGAGCCTATATTCGGTTCATGGGTGGCCGGCCAGCATTACGGGTCATTCTAATCACTGGAGCGTACACTTTCTTTCTACTCCCGCCTCTTCAAGCCCAGTTGCCGCAGGATCACCCATCACGATGCATGTCCCCTCTTATCGCCCTCGACGAATTCAAAGAGCTGATCGGGTTGAGGGTCTATCCCAAAATGGTTATCGACGACGTAAAAATCGAAGGCGGAAGCCATCTGTCTGATTATGACCGCGCTCAATTGATCGCCGCGTTGGAGCGTCGCCAATTCGATCGCGATGACGACTGGCTTGCTGATCCTGAGGGAATCGTCTCTGGATACTGGCGGGACCGGGGTTATTTCAGGGTGAACGTCACAACTGAAGAGAAGGTTCTTAGCTCCGACTCCACATACCAGCATGTGGCTTTATCATTCCATGTCCAAGAAGGTCTCCAATACCGGTTGCAAGTCATTCGCTTCCAAAATACCGATCGTGCAGTCCCGCTTGCCTTTCCGCCCGGACAATTGCGAAAGCTGATCCCTCTTCAAGACGGAGAACTCTTCAACACGGAGTCAATCAGGAAAGGCATGGAGGCACTGATGAACCTTTACACCTCGAGAGGATACATAGACTTTGTCACCGTGCCTGACACGCAATTCGACGAGATCTCCTGTCAAATCGCACTTGTTATGGGGCTTGACCAAGGACGCCAATTTCGCATCGCCAAGATGGAAGTCGTCGGCACTCATCTGGAAGCGCAGCGAATCCTGAGGTCTCGGTTGAAAGTGGGCGATATTTTCAACTCCACTGCTATCAAGGATTTTTTCCGCCAAAACAAGCCACTCTTGCCGCCGGATACCTCTCTTCAAGATGTGCACGTTACTCGCAACATCAAGAATGGGACGGTCAGTCTTGTTTTTGATTTCCGCGATTGCCCACGCTGAATCAGCTTACGACCGCCGCGCAGCGCTGCGCGCCACCAGCGCCACGGGTATCCCAAAGAAAATCGTATGTGCGGCGGCCAAGTTCGCCATCCACAACGCATTCGCGTGCGGTTTCATCGCATGACCCAGCGGCACGATTCCCCATCGCATCACGCACATCACCATCAGTCCGAAAACGATTCCCCACACGATCGGATGTTCTGCCAGCGCCTTCACCTGCCGCACGCACACGATGCACACCCCCGCCCACACCGCGCTCACCAGCACGTGCAGCAGGATTCCCAGCGCCACGGCCATCCCGCCCTCTTCAAAGGCTGACGGCCCCAAGGCATTCGACGCATCCCATTGAAACAATTGCGCCAGCGTCGCGGCGTGAAAAACACCCACTTCCGTGATCGCCAAATAAAGATCAATCAGTACCGCGCCCGTAATTGTCGCCAGCAGGAAAATCTTCAGCGCTCCCCCACCCCGCGCACCCGCCTCGTCGCCTGCCGTCGTATTCGCCATGGAGTTGAATGTCCTTCTCTGACGGCGCGGCACGCCGATCCAAACGCGCAGCGCCTTTTTAATTCTGTGCAGACCATATCACATGCCTCGTCCAGGAGGCTCTCCTCACGCGCTAGTTTGCCTGCGCGCGGACCGGCCACCTCCTTCTCTGACTCTCACGTATGCTAGACTGGCGGTAAAATCAATGACGGCCCGCGGAAAACTTATCGTGCTCGAAGGAATCGACGGCTCCGGAAAGTGCACCCAGCTTGAAATGCTCGCCCGCGCTCTGAAGGCCCGCGGCGTAGATTTCGCTCAGGTCAGTTTCCCGCGCTACGGCGACTTTTTCGGCAAGCTCGTAGCGCGCTTCCTCAACGGCGATTTCGGCGCGCTCGCGGCCGTGGACCCGCACTTTTCCGCCCTGCTCTACGCGGGCGACCGCCTGGAATCGAAGCCAGAAATCGAAGCGCATCTCGCCGCCGGACGCACCGTGCTCGCGGACCGATACATCGGCTCGAACCTGGCGCACCAGGGCGCCCGCGTGCCTCGCGCCAAGCGCGCCGAATTTCTCACCTGGTTGCGCCAGCTCGAATACGGAGTCTATGGGCTTCCCGTGGAAGACCTCGTCATCTACCTTCGCGTTCCCCCGGCGGAGGCACATCAACTCGTCGCCCGAAAAGGCGCGCGCGGCTACACCCGGAAAAAGCGCGACCTCCAGGAAGCGAATTTGGCGCACCTGGAGACCGCGTCGGCGCTTTACGACGAGCTCGCGCATCAGCCGAACTGGCACACAGTGGAATGCGTGGACGCGGCCCGCGCTCGCATCGGGGCTAAATCCGCTCGCCGGCCCGGCCGCGCTACGCACTCCCGCAATTCCCGCGCCTTGCCTCTTCGCACTCCCGAGGAAATTCACAGGGAGGTTCTTGCAGCGGTCGAGTCGTGCACCTACGCGGCGCTGCAGGCCAACGGGTGATCCATGGGCTTCGGAGAATTTCTCGGCAATGAACGCATCGTCGGCGCGCTGCGCGGCATGCTTCGCCGTCAACGCATCCCCAGCGCGATGCTTTTCTCAGGGCCTCGAGGCATCGGCAAATTTACTCTAGCGCGCATGTTCGCGCAGGCCGCGAACTGCGAGCGCCTCCCGGACGACTTCTGCGGCGAATGCGCCGCATGCGTGAAAATTGCGCGTCTTGCCGAGCCTGGCCCGCTTATCGAAGCCGGGCTCACCGAGCGCGGTGAAAGCGCCGATGCGGCCATGGTCGAGCGCATGCCGCTAATCCTCGAAACGAATCCCGACGTATGGCTGCTCGTCCCCGACCCCGTCCGCCGTTTGACTCCCGTGGCGCGGCCGATGATCCGTGTGGGGCAACTACGCGCGGTCCAGCGCGCCGCTTACTTCAAGCCGCAGGGCCGCCGCCGCATCTTCATCCTGGACGGCGCGGATACTATGCGCTGGACCGATGCGGACCTTTTTCTGAAGATCCTCGAGGAGCCGCCCGAATCGGCAACCCTGATTCTGCTCGCTCCCAATCCCGATTCCCTGCTCCCGACGATCCGCTCCCGCTGCCTTCAATTTCACTTCGGACCGGTCCCAGCCGATGCCATCGAGTCACTTCTCAAGGCGCGGACCGATTGGAGGCCCGCCGATCGAAAGCTAGCGGCCCAGCTTTCCTCCGGCAGCCCCGGCGCGGCTCTGTCACTCGACCTGGCGGAGTCGGCAAGGCTGCGCAAGAGCGTGCTGCGCCTGATCGAGCAGGCTGTGGCGGGCGGAAAGTACGGTGAGATCTTCGCGCTCACCGCTCAGCTTTCCAAGCAGGAGAAGGAATCATTTGAAAGTATCCTGGACCTGTTTTATAGTTTGTTTACGGACCTGCTGGAAATTTCCCTGGGCCCCAAGAGCAGACTTCTTCGCAATCCGGACCTGCATCGGGAACTGGAGACACTGGGCAAAAAGGTAGATTGGGACTGGGTTTTGCGGGCCACTCAAGGCTTGGACAAGCTGGAAAGCCGCCTGCGCCGCAATATTGGGCGGCAGTTGGGCCTGGACGCGCTGGTTGCCTCGATGGGGGGTCTCTGAGAGGCGGGCGCCGGTCGCAATCTTTTTACGAAATTTTTGCAACCGAATCCCCTCTTCCGTAGTCATAGTAGTCATAGAAAGAAGCACCCTTATGAATGATTCCGAAGGAGCAATTATGGTGAACCGCAAATTATTCCGTCCCAATCTGACGGATGTGAAAGAACAATTCGTTCCCCGTCCCGCGCAGGCCGCGCCGCAGCAAGTGCCGCCTCGCAAGAAACCCGCTCCGCCGGAACAAACCCACGCGGAGAATTTCTACTTCGTAAAGCAGATGCAGGCGCGGACGCCGGTGGCGGTGGTCTTGAACGACGGCGAGGTCTTGCGCGGCACTGTCGAATGGTACGACCGCGACTGCATCAAGCTGACGCGCTTCGGCAGCCCCAACCTTCTGATTTACAAGCACTCGATCAAGTATGTGTACAAGGAAGGCGAAGAAGCGGCATTGGGCGGCACGAACGGCCAATAGGTTTCGCAACTGGAATGACGGGAGCGTCGAACCATCTGCGCGGCGCCGTCTGCTGAGGTGAATCTCAGAACCGCGCGCAATACTCAGCGGCGGCGCTTCTTCCGGTTTTTCGCGAACGGCCCCACGTAAAAACTCATCAGCGCTTTTCCAACCAAGCGCCCATCGTGATCGCGGACGTCGCAGTCCACCACAGCAATATGTTTTCCGCGGCGCACCACGCGCGCTTCGGCCTCCACGATTCCGCCTTCCACCGATTCCAAATAATTGATCTTCATCTCGATCGTGGCGGCGCGCAGCCCGCGCGGATAGGACATGTAGGTGGCGAGCCCGCCCGCGGTGTCCGCCAGAGCCGCGAGTATTCCACCGTGCACCACGCCGTGGACCTGTTTGTGGCGCTCTTCCACGCGCATCCTCAGGACCACGCGGCCCGGCTCTGCTTCCTGCAGCACGAATCCAAACTGCTTCGCGGTATTGCTCGTGCTGAGCCGCGCACGCAGCTCTTCGGCGGCCAAATGTTCGACGGATTGGAAGGAACGCGTCATGTCAGTAAGCCGTCAGGCCTCCATCGAGGATCATCGCCGCGCCCGTGACCCACGCCGATTCGTCGGAGGCAAGGTAGACGGCCATCTGCGCCACGTCCTCGGGTTTGCCCATGCGGCCGAGCGGGATCCCTGTTACGCGCCGGCTCCGCTCCGCTTCCGGGTCGGGAGATTTCGCTATGGAGGCGAGGCCAAGCTCCGTTTCGATGATAGAGGGGCAGACGCAGTTTACGCGAATACCCTGGTCCGCGTGATCAAGGGCCATTGCCTTGGTGAGGCCAGCGACGCCCGCTTTTGCCGCGCAATACGCAGCCCGCTGCTTCCTCGCGACAACCCCGAGGACCGAGCCGATATTCACGATCGAGCCGCCGCCGGCCTTTCGTAGGATTGGAAGCGCGGCGCGCGAGACGTAAAACGTCCCAGTCAGATTTGCGGCCATGATTTGATCCCAATCCTCATCGGAGGTGGATTCGGCATCGGCGATCACGACGGCGCCCGCATTGTTGACGACTACGTTGAGGCGTGAGAAGTGTTCCACAGCCTGGCCAAGCGCCGCTTCTACAGAGGTGCGCTGGGTGACGTCGCACTCTAAGGCCAGCGCACTGCCGCCGGCGGATTGTATCTCGCGCGCCACGGGGTCCAAAGGCGCACGGCGCCGCCCTGCGACGGCGACTTGCGCGCCCTCGCGCGCGAACAGCAACGCGATGGCCCGGCCGATGCCAGTCCCGCCGCCGGTGATGAACGCCACTTTTCCCGAAAGTCTCGGCACCTTTGCCGCCCTCTGTCGCGTCTAATCCGGAAGGAACAGGCGAATCTAGCATCCGGCATCCAAGCGGCGCAAGCGAGTGTACTCGTCCACATGATTAGTGACACTCGGCTTTCTTTTGTTGAGATTTCCAGCGCTCGAGGAATTCGAGCGGGGTGAGGTAGCGGAGCGCCTGGTGAGGGCGCACGGTGTTGTAGATGTGTTCCCAGCGACGAAGCTGAGGATTGAGTTGCGCAACGTTCCAGCTCTGCGGGATCACCTGGTAGAACTCCTCGTGATGAGTGCGATGAGACCGTTCGACCTGACCGTTGAGTTTTGGAGAGCGCGGCGGGAGCACGAAGAGCGGCAAGTTTCGTTGCTGGCAAGCCAACTCGAATTCAGCAGCGAATTCGCTGCCGCCATCCACCTGCAGAGCGGCGATGGGGAAGGGCATGCGATCAACCAGCGTGTCCAGGAAGTGCGCCGCGGCGAGTGAGGTAGCGCGTTCATGCACTTCGAGCACATCCCAACGAGTGATCATATCGCGAGCCGAGAAGTGTTTCAGCACCACTCCGCGCGCGGGTCGCACCTCTTTGGTGTCGAGTTGGACCAGATCCCCCGGCTGTCGAACGGGCCAAAAACGGGGCTTTCGCCGGGCCCAGGGACGGCCGCGCATCTTGCGGCGACGGGTTGGTACCTTCCAGGGAGTTTCCACCAGCACGCCACGACGTTTCAGATCGCTCAGGATCCGGCCCACCATGGAGGTGGAGAGCCGGAGATTCTTGCGGCGGAGCAACACGACCAGTTTGTCCTTTCCCCAGCGGGGATACTCGCGCCGCAGAGCCAGCACGGCTTCACTCTGCGAGGCGGTCCAGGTCGGCTGGCGCCGCCGATGCGGACGGTGCGAGCGGTCTTCCAAGCTGGTGAGATTGTGAGGGTCGTAGCGGCGCCACCAGCGATAGAACGTCTGCCGGCTGATCCCGAAGTGACGGCAGGTGAACGCCGCCTTGCGACCGTGGCGGAGATAGTGACTCATCCAGACCAACCGGAGCTGGGCGGTCCGGCTCAGCTCGTACCCAAAGCGCGAGAGCTCTCGCGCTTTGGGTACCCTTCCCCCATGTATTTGCATGGCGACACTCTATCGAGTGTCACCAATCATTCTGAACGAGAACAGCGAGCCCTGCAGCTTGCCCGATGCGAACGCCATTGATAGAGTCCTGGTGAGACTCCCATGAAGATCGGGATTACCTGCTATCCGACGTACGGCGGTTCCGGCGTGGTGGCCACCGAGCTGGGAATCGAGCTGGCGGCGCGGGGGCACGAAGTTCACTTCATCAGCTACGCCATGCCGATCCGTCTGAGCGGTGTCAACGACCGGATCTTTTTCCACGAAGTCGAAGTGACCACGTATCCCCTGTTCGACCACCCTCCTTACACACTGGCGCTGGCGACGAAAATGATCGAAGTGGCCGAAGAGGCTTCGCTCGACCTGCTGCACGTGCATTACGCGATTCCGCATTCGGTGAGCGCGCTGCTGGCGCGCATGATGGCGGCGCCAAGGCGGCTGCCCTTCATCACCACGCTGCATGGGACCGACATCACGCTGGTGGGCAACGACCGCAGCTACCTGCCGATCACAAAGTTTTCTATCGAGGAAAGCGACGGCGTGACGGCAATTTCCAGCTACCTCCGCGACCGGACGCTGAAGGAGTTCGAAATCAAGCGGCCAATTGAGGTCATCACCAATTTCGTCAACTGCGATCAATACAAGCGGGTGGATAATCCCGCGCTGCGCGCGAAGTGGGCGCCGAACGGAGAGCCCGTCCTGATGCATCTCTCGAATTTCCGCCCCGTGAAACGCGTGACGGACGTGGTGGAAATTTTTGCTCTGGTGCGCGAGAAAATTCCCGCGAAGCTGATCCTGATGGGCGACGGCCCGGACCGCGGCGCCGCGGAGTACATCGTGCGGAAGAAGCACCTTTCAAAGGACGTCTGCTTCCTCGGCAAGCAAGACCGCGTGCAGGAAAAGCTGGGGTTGGGCGACTTATTCCTGCTGCCGAGCGACCTGGAATCGTTCGGGCTGGCGGCGCTGGAGGCAATGGCCTGCGAGGTTCCGGTGGTGGCGACAAATGTGGGCGGCTTGCCCGAAGTGGTGACGCATGGCGTGGACGGTTACTTGGTCGCTCCGCGGGACGTGGAAGCCGCCGCAAAATTTGCACTCGAGATTCTCACACGCGCGGACCGAGGACGGGCCATGGGCCAGCAGGCGCGCATCAATGCGCGGCGGAAATACTGCTCGAACGATGTGATCCCGCTCTACGAGGCTTACTACCAGAAAGTGCTGAACGCTACGGGCGCTGCCGCCCGCGCGTAGCCTTCCGCCGACTCCCGCCACGTTTCGAATCGAAACCGCTTCTAGGCCTCTTACTCTTGGCGCAAGGTTCTCGCTGGGTCTATGCGGCTGGCGCGGAGGGCGGGCAGAAAACTGGCGAGCAGGGCGGCTGCCAACAGCACGGGAACTGTGATGGCGAATGTGGATGTTTCGTTGGGCTGCATGCCGTCTACCCAGTGGACGAGTACACGCCCCGCGGCGAGAGCGGCAAACAGACCCAGACCCACGCCGACGGCGATCATTCCAAGGCTCTGCCGAATCACAAGCCACATGACATTGCGAGGACTTGCTCCGAGCGCCATGCGTACGCCGATTTCCGGGACGCGCTGACTGGTCAAGTAGGCCAGCACGCCGTAAATGCCGATGCACGCCAGCAGCAGGGCCAGGCCAGCGAAGATACCGAACAACATTAAGAGGAACCTCTGCCGCGCGACCGAAGCGCTAACGAGCTGCTCCATGGTGCGGACTTCGTAGAGAACTTGATCACCCGTGGATCCACGCACGGCCTGGCGCAGCGGCTGGAGCAGGGTCAATGGCGGGACGCTGGTGCGAACGGCGATGGACATGAGCTCGGACCACCGGCGCACCAATGAGTCCGGTACCTGGGCGAAGGGATAATAAAACTGAGCGCGCACCTGAGCTTGATCGTCGTTGGCCAACCCCCAATGGCGGACGTGGCCGACCACACCCACCACGCGTACCACGTCGGAAGCGTCCGTGCCGGAAGAGAAGGGGCTGCCTTGCCCGGGGATCCATAGTTGCTTCCCGATGGGATCCTCCAGACCGAAGGCTTTTTGCGCCATGACATCATCGATTACCACGACGAGCTCATTCCCCATACGGTCGTTGTCGTCGAAGAATCGCCCTCTCAGAAGCGGTATGCCCATGACCTTGAAATAATCCGGAGTCACACTGGTGGCCAGCGCGAGCGGGATCTGGTTTGAAGGCGGCACAGCCGGGGTGGGCCAGTAGCCGACCTCATTGTAACCCTGGCGCATCGGGAAGGTGTCGACCGCCGCGACGGCCTGCACTCCCGGCACGCCGCGTGCGTCGTCCAGGATCTGCACCCAGGCGGCGCGTGTTTTCGCGGGGTTGGCGAGTGTGGCAGGCGAAAGCGCCGTTCGAGTGACCAGCACGTTCCGCGAGTTAACGCCTGGGTTGAGGGATGAAAGCCGCAGGAGCGTGCGCCCAAGCATTCCGGCGGCAACCAACAAAACGACCGCCAGAGCGATTTCACATACGACGAAACTGCCGTGCAGCCGGCGCGAGCTTCCTGCAACGGTCCGCCCTCCGGAACGAAGTGAAAGCTCCAGGTTTCTGGAAGGAATCCGCAGAGCGGGCGCAAGTCCGAAAATCAGGCCGCTGACCAGCGAAATACCGACTGCGAAGACCAGCACGCGCCAATCAAGATGAACTTCCTCCACACGCGGCAAACTGCCAGGCCAAAAAGCAATAAACGGGTCGATCCCGAGGGTTGCAAGCAATACGCCGAGCACGCCTCCGGAAAGACCCAATACGGCGCTTTCCGTGAGGCATTGGCGCACCACGCGACTCCGGCTAGCTCCAAGCGCCACGCGCATGGCAAATTCGCGATCGCGAGAAACCGCGCGGGCCAGCAACAGGCTTGCTACGTTGGCGCAGGCGATCAATAGAACCAGGCTGACGGCACCGAGGAGTAGCCAAAGCGTGGATCCGACGTCTCCCACATCGGGACGCAGAGGGTCCGCTATGAAAGTGCGGCCTTTGTTCGATTCGGGATACTGTGAGGCCAGATGACGCCCAATCAGCTCCAATTCCGTCCGTGCCTCGGTGATTCGGATGTGCGGCCTGAGGCGCGCGACAGCATTGATGCCAGGGTGCCGATCGCGCCGCTGCATGGCCGGAGAATCGTCTTGGCCGAGCAAGGTAAACACATCCCCTGCGTCTTCATTCAACCGGAACGCCTGGGGCATGATGCCCACTACCGTGTAGGACTTTCCGTTCGAAAACAAGATGCCCGCCAATTGCTTCCAAGCTTCCTTCGAAAAGCCGTTGCCACAGACCATAACTAATGATTATCGCCGGTGCCGCGCCAAGTTCGTCTTCTTCGGGCAAGAAGGCGCGTCCGCGCAACGGAGTGACACCCAAGACCGGAAGCAGGCTGGCCGAAATCTCGAAGCCGTCCACGTACTCAGCCCCTGATTCCCGGCTGACCGTACCGCCGTTGTAGGCCCATGCCGCCAAGTCGAGAGAGCGGCTCTCGCGTTTACAATCCAGATAGTTCGGGTAGGCAAAGGCCCATAAGTCTCCCTGCTGTGTGCTCCAGTCCGTTTTTTCCTGCAACTCGACCAATCGGCCGGGATCAGCGTAAGGCAGCGGCCGGAGCAGAACGCCATTCACGACTGTGAACATGACGGTGGTCACGCCGGTGCCGAGGGCCAGAGTTAACAGGGTGACGGCGGCAAACCCGGGTTTCTGCGCCAAGATGCGAACGGCATAGCGAAAATCTTGCAGCAGGTCCTGCAACCACCGCGTGCCGCGGGCATCGCGGCATTCCTCCTTGACTTGACCCAGCCCGCCAAATTCCAGTCGCGCGCGCCGCATCGCTTCCTCGCGCGGGATGCCGCTGCGGATCAAATCCTCCGCATAGGTCTCGACGTGGAAGCGGAGCTCCGTTTCCATTTCGCTCTCCACGCGAGAGCGATGAAACAATGCCTGCAACCAGAAGTGAACGCGAGTCCAGAGCTTCATACTTCCTCCGGCGTGGTGCGCAAGATGCCGGTAACAACGTCCGACATCTGGTTCCACTTCTCTGTTTCGGATTGCAATCGGCGCTTCCCCGCGGCAGTCAGACGATAATATTTGGCTTTGCGCTTGTTTTCGGACTCGCCCCATTCGCTCGCGATCCATCCCTGGTGCTCCAGGCGGTAAAGCGCGGGGTAGAGAGAACCCTGCAGAATCTCGAGCCTATCCTTCGAGATTTGCTGTATGCGCAGCAGAACGCCGTAGCCGTGCAAGGGCCCGAGCGAGACCGCTTTGAGAATGAGCATGTCGAGAGTGCCTTGCAAAAGGTCAAGTTGTTTGCCCATGATGGTCTCTCCCCTAGACGCGCTAGGAATGTAACCCCACTCTCCTAGACTGTCAAGGAAAAGATTGCGAGCTCGCCCTCCCGGGTTTGGACTGACGCGAAGGACTGTTCTGACAGCTCACATGGGCGGCCTAGAATTGACCCCCAGTGGATTAGCCGAATGCAAGGCAAGTTTCACGTTTTCCCCGAAGGCACTCACAGGAAACCTGGAACTCTTCGGGTGCATCAAGGGAATAATATAAAATCGAAACTCGTCGGGAGGGGTGAGGTATGGCTCGGTGGGGGTGGGGTTGCTGGTGTGGTTGTTTGGCGGCATTTGTGGGACTGGTCCTCGGGAGTCTGGCAAGACCTGCCCACGGCCAGCAGATGCGGACCATCATTGAGTCGCGGGAGCGCGTTTTCCCCGCGGTGGGACCGGGGGTTACGGCGCTGAAGCGGGACTCTGAGGGCCGCTACTACCTGGTTGCGGAGCCCGCCACGGTGATTTCGATTTACGACTCGGACGGAAAGCTCACCGGCCAGATTCCGAACGCCAAATCGCAGGGCGCCACAATCAAGTATGCCGTTGACATAGACATCAGTCCCGACGGATTGCTCTTCGTTGCAGACCGCGGTACGAATGCGGTCGAGGTGTTCAAACTGGACAGTTCTTTTGTGGCTAAGGTTTCCGTCGTTGCACCTACTTCGGTCGTGGCTCTCTCCGACGGCCAGTTTGCCGTGACGTCCTTGGCTTCCAGGCGACTTGTGCAAATTCGGGATATCCAGGGGAACTTCGTGCGCAGCTTCGGCGACCCCACCGACGTGGAAGACAACGCCAAACCCATGATGGACATGGGAAGAATTACGGGCGATTCCACCGATCATATCTATTTTGCTTTCACATCCGTGGCGGACCCCACTCTGAGAACATACGACCGCTACGGCTACGTCGGCTATGCAGCAAAGATTCCCGAAAGTGCATTTGCCGGCGCGGTCACGCGGCCGGATGACAGAGTCCAATTCAGCTTGGATGTCTCGCGCTTCTCGCTGGCGGACCGAACCTCCGGCTCGGTTACTTTAGGATCGTCGGGCGACGTAAACTTCAATGGCGGGATGGGAACCGGACTGATGGGAACAATGCGCCCCGGAGGAGGCTTCGGTCGAGGAGGCATGGGACAAGGGATGGGGATGGGGCCGGATCCCGCAGGAATGCCGGGTGGCATGGGCGGCGGCACACTTGCTGGAATGTTTTCCGGACAAATCACAGACCAAGGATCGCAATTCCACTTTGGGCTAGGAAAAATGCCCGGTTCCCGAGGAGGAGGCCAAGCCCGCAATGGCGGCGGGAGTTATTCGGGCCAGACATCATCGCAAGGGGGAGTGCTTCAGTTTCTTACATCCGGGAATGATACCGACACCGACTTCACGCCGCCGGATTTGACCGACGCGTTTTCGTCCAGCGCTCAGCAATCGGCGAATGCGGACAGCGAAGACGGACCCTTCGCAAACGTGAACCTGGGAGTGCAATCCGCAAATGATGTTGGTGCGGCGGGACAATCGAATCCCGCCCAGGGCTTTGGATTGCCGACTGGGTTCGTAGTAGCGTCCCTGTTCAATTCCTTCGGTTTTCGGCCGCCCGGCGCTTCGGGCGGCTTTGCGTACGACACGCACGCCGGCAGCGCCAGCGCTGGCAGCAGCGGCGCCGGGACATTTCACCGGTCAATGTCCGGGCCCACAGGAGTTGGGTCGGAAGGCTACGGACACTTTGGGCCTCATGGGCATTTCGGTCCGGGAGAGACCAACTTGACCGCCAGCGTGCGCGTGAACATCGGGGACCTCGGCGGCAATGCGGAAGGCAGGCCGGTGATTACGGCGGTCGGTGTGGACCCCGTGACCCACGAGATTTGGGCGGGGATCGGCGACACCTTGGTTCATTTCAGCAAGACCGGAGATCCGCTGGAAATGTACCTTCTCACGATCAAAGGCGGCGCTCCGCTGAAGGCCAAGGCTGTGCTCGTCGAGCCTGGCCGCATTCTGATTGCCGCAGACCCTCGAGGCGTATTCGAATTTGCCCGGCCTGACATGCCGGTTCAGGAAGCGCCGCAGCGCTTCAACGTTGTACCCGAGCCCGTCGCTCCTCAGCGGTAGAGCGACCCCTGAGTAAGATTCTCCGGCGTCGGGCTGTCCAGGAGCCATCTCCCTAGTGAATGACGATGGGAATGTGCTGCAGGGACTGGAGGACGACGTTGACATCGTCCTGTGTGACCCTGGCGTTGGAGCCCGCAGCGGCAGTGAAGATGATGCGGAACTGTTCGTCGCGTTCGTTGAAGATGCGCGCGGCAACGGGAAGACCCTTCGCAGGATCGCCGAATTGGAAGCCCCGATTTGTGCCGAAGCTAAAAGAGGAAATTCCTCCCGGCGCGTCAACGCCGAAAGAAAGCTTCCAGATCAAGAGCTGATTGATCCGCAGAGAATCCGCGCGGTCGGCGAAGGGTGAGGTCTGCGCCGGCGAAGCCTCATAGACGGCTTTGTAAAGCGCGAAGTTGGAGTCGAAGGCTTTTCCGCCAAAGAGAGTGGAGAAGGTCAGGTACTGGCCCTGATTCGCTGTCTGTAACTGGTGCAATGTGTCTGCTTGCGTTTGAGGATCGAAGAATACGATCACCTGCCCGGAGTCGAACCGGAAGGCCGTATTGGTGACGGACGGCTCCGGCTTCACGTTTCCGGGCCAAGGCGCAAGGAACTGGAAGCCGTACGACCTCACGTACATGGCCTTGGGTGAGGCGGCCGGGGGCGCGGATGGCGTCGGCAGAGGCTGCGGAACGTCCAGAAGCCAAGGGCTGTTGGTCACCCAGTGCTTCGCTTCGGCCCAAACCAACGTCTGCAGGCCGAACAGGATGGCATAGGCAGCCACGAGCACAACTACGGCGGCAAGAATGATTGCGGAACTCGAACTGTCCTTCTCGGGCTCTTCGCTCATGCGCCTCGTGGACCCCGGGGGAAACCAGCGCCGCCATTCTACGATGTTCTGAAAGCAAAAAGCCGCGAAAAATGAAGCCAGCGCGGGTCGCGGGTCACAACAGCCAAACGTGCCAAACGAAAAGGCTGAGGTAAGTGGCCGCAAGGAAAACGAAAAGAAGTGTGAGCAAGATGTGTCCGACGACGAATCCCGGGCCGCGGGGCCAATCCTGGTGATCGTAATAAGTGAAATCCACAACGACGCGCGCAGCCCAGTAGATACCGATAAAGATGGCCAAGCCCAATGCGGCACGCTCGCCGTGCAGGAACTCATTGTGCAGTGCGAGCGTGAGGGTTCCGAAGGCCAGGATCGTCAGGACGGCGAAGCCGCCGTGAACCCACATCAGCTTGCGGTTGAACGGGGAGAGCTTCGCCAAGTCATCCTTCCAACCGAGGCGGTAAGGCACCTGAAAGCTGGCGATCAGGACGCAGAAGTGTCCCCCGCCCGCAAGCCAAAGCGCAAGGCCGAAGAGGGCTGCTGCCGATAGGGAGCTTGCCGCCACTGAGGGCAATTGCATCGCTTCACTCCTTCAAAACAAGCGCTCAAAATCTTCCGAGAAACGCAAGGAACGGAAGAATTACTCGATGCACAAAAACCGGGTGAAAGAGCCAAAAAACAGGCGCAGCGGTAAAGAGTAAGGCAAACAACCGGCCGCGGAGACCTTGTCCGATCCCGAGTCTGCGGCCGAGCGAGGATCTCTCCATGAGGATGTCAATTCCTTGGATCAAGAAATAGGTCGTTGGCAATCCGTACCCTCCGCCCGCTGGGAACGAAATTACGAGATCGTGAATGAGTCCGGAGGCGAGGAATGCGGCGAGTATCGCCGCAGGCTTCCCCGCTTTTCTGCGAACCGGGTCGAAGACGCTGCTGTACACGAGTTGGTGGAAGCCGAGATTCCATCGCTTGCCCCAGAATTCACTCAGCGATGTGGAAAGAAGCGGCGCCCGCATGATTGGCCGGGCGTCCACACCGGCCTCTTGCCAAAGCAGGGCGATCAAGTGAAATAAGCCGAAATGCAGAGCGAGAATGATTCCCAACATGCCGAGCCATCCTTCGAAGAGTCCATTGGATTCGGCGGGCCTGTGCGCGACGAACGCGATGAGGGCGAAGCCTAGCAGTGTGTTTGCTGCGGCGATGGTCCACTCGCGTGCCCGGGACTGCGGAACGGGACAGTCCCCGGCGAGGAATCTGGCCGCGTCCATCCCCGGCCAGAGAAACAGATAAGCCAGATTGCGGCCGATTCCAGCAGCGGCACGCTGGTCACGCGCGCGGAACCATGTTTCACACTTGCATCCTAGGAAAATCGCAAACGACAGAATCCACATGAATTCCCAAGGGGCGAATCTCGCGTGGAGCAAACATGCGGAGGCCGGAAGGATAAGCAGCGGAAGCCAACCGAGCCAGGAGTGAAATCCAGCTTCGCGGCAATTCGATCGCGCTTCGACTGCGAACATTCCTGAAGTTTCGGTTACGCCGGCCATCGAAGATCCTTGAGTCCGAATACTCCTGGTTGAGGGAGTCCTCGACGGATTTGTTCTTCGGTGAAGCAAGTTGTGGGGAGCAAGTCGCCAGGCAAAGCCTCGCAAGGGGGAATCGCTTCGACGATACCTTCAGATAAAATTCGAACCTGTGCGCGCGAGACGAGCGGAATTTTCATTATTTTTTCCAGGCTCACAGCCAGCAGTCGATGGAAGGCAAGGGGTGCGGGGAGGTAAAGTGGACGCTTACCCAGGACGTGTCCCACGCGCCGGACTGCTTCGCCCAATGTCAATTGCTCGGGTCCGAGGATTGCAACGGTTCGCTTTGATAGGCGGCCATCGGTGAGCGATGCAACAAGCACGCGCGCGAGGTCTTCTACAGCCAGCGGACGGACCGGCTTGTCCCTGAATCCGACGAGGGCAAAGATGGGAAATGTATGCAACGCGTGGCTGAGGTGGTCAAGCATGTGGTCGCCCCGCCCGTAGATCACACCGGCCTTGAATATCGTGTAGTCCAGGCCGGAGGCGCGGACAATTTCTTCGGCTGCCCACTTCGACTCGTGATATCCCGAACCGCAAGCGGGCCGAGCGCGCAGGAAGCTAAGCAGGACGATCTTGCCGGCTCCGGCGCGGCGGACCGCTTCGACGACATTGCGAGTTCCGTCCACGTGGACGCGTTGGTAGGTTTGACTCCTGATTTCGCGGTTGATTCCAGCGCAATGCGCGACGGCGCCGCACGCGCCAAAGGCGCGCGCCAATTCATCCACGCTCGAGAGGTCTGCGGGAAAAAACCGCGTGTTGGGAATTTCGTAGGCAGACGCATCGCGCCGGTCCATGCCGCGGGCAATCAGGACGACTTCGTGTCCGCGGTCTACAAGCGCCATTGCTAGATGCAGCCCGACAAACCCTGTCCCGCCCGTGATGGCGACTCTCATCGGTGGCCGCTCCTCTGCGAAGACAACGAGTCAGCCCAAATCATCCAGCCGAGCAAGCCGCAAAACGTGAAGCCAAATGCGTTAGTGGTCCCGTGGAGGCGCGCCATTTCGTCCAGGCCGACAAACGGTTGAAGCGGATACTCGCCAAGGGCCCATACCGCAGATAGCACCATCGAAAAGGCAACCGATGTTGCTGCCAATCCAATCAGGAGCTTTGGCAAGAGGCTCATGACCTTTCGAAGCGCGAGGAAGAAATAAACCGCGAGGCCGATTTCACCGATTGCAAGAGCCATCGCGGCCAGCAGCTTCCACTTGGGGCCGAAAATGAATGCTGCAGCCAATATGGCCGGGCCGAGCAGGACTACGATTGCGAGGACGCGAAAGAGTGTTGCCCCAATCCGTCGTGCGGGTCCGTTCGCCAATGCGCGGCCGGCAGGACGCGCCAGCAACGCTGCGGCGAATCCGGCGTAGTGAAAATGGACAGCGGTCAGCAGAACAATCGGTTCATGAAAGTCGAGCGGCTTCAGTCCAAGCCGCGAAGCTACAAGCCACGCGGCGCCGACGGGCAGGTAGAGGAACGCGACTGCTGGGAAAGCGGCATCCAACGCCCGGAGTCTGCCGCGCAGGAGACGAATGAATCCGCTGAGCGCAAGAAGCGCGCAAAATACGAACCATCCGCCGGCGAGCCCGGCGGCCAATTCCCCAGGCGCGAAGAAGAACGAGGCCACAGTCAGCAATGCGGCGGGCGCGTGAACGAACCGAGCGATCCGTTCCGGGAGTGAAGTCACACTTCCCTGCTCCAGCCGCGATGTTAGCTCGAGGCCCAAAGGCACAATCACCAGTGGAGCGAAAAGAAATAGCTCCTCGATCCATGAGAGATCGAGCCGATTCTCGCGTGCCGCTACGAAGAGGCTGCACCAAGCGATTCCGCCGATAATTGCGTTCCGTTTCATGACGTTAAACCTCCACGCCTAATGCCACGGCGCCGAGCGCGAGCACCACGAACGCGATGGCGGAAATCATGGCGATATCACCCAACCGGTGCCGGCGGCGCAACTCGCGGTCGTACACAAGCAATTGAATGGGAATGCGAGGCAGCCAGAAGAGCGCCATCGCTGCACAAAGGAAGTGGCCCAGCCGGCTCCCACCGGCAAGGTCCGGCGCAAAGCGGAAACAGATCACCGAGAAGATTCCCAAGACAAGGAGGATGTAGACCCAGTGAACGATGAAGACGCTGCGAATCATGGGGGAAACCCGCGCGAGATTTTCCCGGCACTGCAATTCCCCCGGCAGCACGAAATTCGCTGCGAGTATGGCGAGTTGGACTGCTCCGGCTGCCCAGATCACAAAAACTGTGTGTTGCATACAGCCTCCTCGTTGCTCAAGGAACTCTTCGCGGTGAATGCTCCTGCAGGGAGCAAGCGCCGCCGCGGCAATTCCGGCGTTCGGCGACCCAGCGATAGGCGGCGCGAAGCAGCCGACGTGCCCCAGGCACATGCCCGGCCGCGAAAAGCGGCCAGCCCCACCAGATGTAACGCGCCAACTGCAGAATCGCATCCGCGCCGCCAAAGACGTGCCCGCCGCGAGTCAAGACACGCATCTCGCCGAGCAATTCCTGTTCGGGAAGCCGAAAATGGGCCCTGACCCAAGGAGTCTGGAGAGGCAGAAAATCGAAGCCACGCCGTTCGAGCAGAGGCCGCGCCATCCGGACCATGCGGCGGCAGAATTCGCAATCGGCGTCATATAAAGCCCACCCCCGTTGGGGTGCAACTTGCTTGTCAGTCATTTCTGTAAGGACTGAAATTGACATCGCTCAAAAAAGGGCGGCTGCCCGCCCTCCTCCTGCTCCTAAGCTGGAATCAACTTACGAATCTGTCCCCGCAACTTCGCCAACCCGCGTGCGGCTGATGGCGGCAGGCGTTGAAACTCCTCGAATAGCGTGTTCATCGTAACAATGAACTCAAGCAGCTCCTTGAGCCGCTCGTGCGCGTAGGCATCGGTGGGCCCTGCCTTGCCGGCCTCGTCCACGCATTCGCGGACCACCTGGATCGTGGGATCCACTTCGCGCTTCTTGCGCTCCTGCACGATGATGTGGAACAGCTCCCAGACATCCTTGAGGGACTCGAAATGCTGGCGACGGTCGCCCAGGACCGGCACGACGCGGATAATGCCCCATCCCAGTAACTCGCGCAGGCAGGTGCTGACGTTTGAACGCGCCACAGAGAGGGCGGAAGCGATTTCTTCCGCTGACAGGGGCCGCTGCGAGAGGTAGAGCAGCGCGTGGACCTGGGCGACCGTCCGGTTGACGCCCCAGCGCGTGCCCATTTCCCCCCAGTGCAGGATGAACTTCTGAGCCACTGGGGAAAGCGTCGATTTTGTCTCTTCATTCATCTCTGTCATGACTGAATATACAGTAATTTCATTCAATTGTCAAGCTGTTTCGTTGTGGGCGGGTTTCGAGGCAGCACGTGTTCTTGGCATCGTTTGACTCCGGAGCGGCACGACCGATCTGCGGTCACATTTGTCATTCAATTCTGCGTTCGGCATTGCCCATGCCTTGTGTTGTCTTATACTTACGAGGATACGGCTCGAGTAAACAGATTGCGAGATTGTCAGCTACATGCCGGCACGCCGCGCCACGCGCGTCGGTCCGATGTAAGCGCTCCATCACGAGTGACGGACAGGCAATCGATTTCGTGAGCGGTACGCGCCTCACCCCGCCGCGGGCTCGACGCTCGCCAGTTCGGGGATCTCGATGTGAATCTGTGTGCCCTGCCCCTCTTGGCTATGGATATCCATTTTGAACTGGTCGCCATAGAGCAGCCGCAGCCGCTCGTGAACGTTGCTGATCCCGATTCCTCCCCCGTAGACCTCAAGCAGTCGATCCCGCGAAATGCCCATTCCGTTGTCTGCGATCTCGATCAGCAGACGGCCGTCGCGGCGGTGCGTACGGAGATGAATTTGCCCGCCCTCCAGGCGCGGCGCCAGGCCATGCTTGATCGAGTTTTCCACCATCGGCTGCAGCAGCATGCTGGGGACAAACGCGTCCAGCGTTTCCGGGTCAATTTCCTTGAAGATTTGCAGCTTGTCCCGCCCGAAGCGAATCACTTCGATATCCAGATAATCGTCGATGAATTCCAGCTCCTCACGCAAGGGAACAAACGTCTCGTGCTTCCGCAGCAAGCGCCGCAGGATATTCGAAAGCTTCAGCACGACCCCGCGAGCCATGTCCGGATCGAAGCGGATCAGCGAAGAAACGGTGTTCAGCGTGTTGAACAAAAAATGAGGATTGATCTGGCTGGTGAGCGCGTCCATGCGCGACCGCAACAAGAGTTGCTGGTTCATCTCCAGGTTCATTTCGATGCGCGTGTTGTTCCAGATTTTCACTGCGATCGCCACGCACATCACCGAAGAAAGCACTTCGAGCGATAGGTAGCCCCAGTGGTTTGAGGGAATCCAGAAGAGCCAGGGATGCGGCGCGACTGCTCGCGCCAGCTCGATCTGTCCCAATTCGCACGCCGCGCAGGCAAACAGCGGCAGCATCGCCCAATTTCCCTTCCCGGTGCGGATCAGTTTCCAGAGCCATTGCGGAATGTTCAGAAATAGAAACGGCCCGAAGTGCCACACGTCCTCTTTCTCGGGAATCATCTCGCGGATGACACCGGCCAGCAGTCCCACAAGCGCCGCCAGCGGGCTCGACAGCCATTCGTGATGGCCAAACGCCATCAGGCTGATCAGCGAGCCTCCCAGCAGCCCCACGATGCGCCCGCCGATCAGGCCCATCAAGAACGAGCCTTCCAGCATCAAATCGAAGAAGTGATAGCCGAACAGCCGCAGCATGATCCCGATCGCCAGCGGCGGCGTCAGGAACAGCAACAGCATCACTTTCTGGTCGGAGTCGCGAACTTCGGTGAAGACCAGCTTGCGGAACGAACGGAAGCGGACCAGCAGCGCCGCCAGCGCCGCCGCGAATCCCACCTTCAGGACCAGCGTGAACAGCAGGTCGCTTCCGCCCGTGAGTGTGCCCATTGCGCTTGCCGCCGGTGACAGAGATTCCTCTCGCGCTACGGTAGCCAAAGCCGCACGCGATGTAAAGAGAAGTGGCGGCGCGGTTGCCCCGAAGGACGCTTCCACGAAGCCTGTTATAATGGCCAATTCATATGAAGCGGCGAAGCCAATCCAGCAAGAGACGCAAGGCTCGCATCGTCGGCCAGGGCTCAACTGCCCACGAGTTTCGGGCGGTTCACGATCCTCGGCATTCAGGGCAGTCCGCGCCGGCGAAGAGGCCGTTGCCATCGCACGGGCATGGGACGCGATTCTGCCCGGCGCGCGAAAGCGCCGCTCGTGCGCGTTCATTCGCAGTGCCTTACCGGCGACGTCTTCACCTCCCAGCGATGCGACTGCCGCGCCCAACTCGAATTTTCTCTTCGCAAGATCGCGAAGGAGCCTCCCGGCGTCGTCCTCTACCTCCCGCAGGAAGGCCGCGGCATCGGCCTGATCAACAAACTGAAAGCCTACGAATTGCAGGACGGCGGCCTGGACACCGTAGAGGCAAATCGCCGGCTCGGCTTTGCCGCCGACGCGCGCGACTACGAATTCGCCGCCGAGGCGCTGAAGGCGCTCGGCATCCGCGCCGTGCGCCTGCTCTCCAACAATCCCGATAAGGTTGCAGCAGCTTGAACGCTCCGGCATCCGCGTCGTCGAGCGAGTTCCCTGCCGCCCGCGAACCAGCCGCCATTCCCGCGCCTATCTGCGCACCAAGAAAGACAAGCTCGGCCATCTCCTCGCCGGCCTGTAATCCGCCGCCTCCGCAGCGAATGACCATGCCCTCTATCCCGTAGTGGCGTGTCCTGGGCCCGCCCGCTTTTTGTCCCTCCCGCCTCGAATCTTCCTAGACAGCTTAGGGGAGTGAGTGTACGCTTCCTAATCTACTTAGGAGTGAGAATGACCGAACAGGCGCAATTGCTTCCCGGCACGCTCGACCTGCTGATTCTGAAAGCTGTCTCTCTCGGCCCGCTCCACGGCTACGGCGTTCTCCTGCGCATCGAGCAGATCACGCGCGGCGCCCTGCTCGCCGAGCAAGGCGCGTTGTATCCCGCGCTCTTCCGCCTCGAGCACCAAGGCTTGCTCGCCTCGGAGTGGGGCACCTCGGACAACAATCGCCGTGCAAAATTTTACAAGCTGACTCCCGCCGGACGGCGCCGCCTGCGCGAAGAAGCCGATAGCTGGAACCGCCTTGCCACAGCTATCGCCGCAGCTCTGAAAGCGAAACCGCAGGAGGTTTAACCATGTTCGCGCGAATCCGTTCGCTCTGGCAGAGCATGCGGCACCGCTCTCAACTCGAGCGCGATCTCGACGACGAGATGCGCTTCCACCTCGAAGCCCGCGCCGACGACCTCGTGCGCACCGGCCTCTCACGTCCCGAAGCCCTCCGCCGCGCCCGCCTCGAATTCGGCTTCCGGGAATCCTACAAAGACCGCTGCCGCGAATCCCGCCGCGTGAACTGGGCCGAGGACCTCGCCCAGGACGTCCGTTTCGGCCTCCGCACGCTCCGTAAGTCTCCCGGCTTCACGGCCATCGCTACTCTCACGCTCGCCCTTGGCATCGGCGCCAACACCACCATCTTCAGTGCCGCTGACGGCATCTTTCTCGACCCACTTCCCTATGCCGATGCTTCCCACCTCGTAACCATCGCACGCGGCCAGGTCGCCTGGGGATTGTACCCTGAGGAAATCGAAGACCTGCAGAAGCAGTGCCCCGCATTCGATCGCGTCACTGTTTACGCGGAATCGACCTTCGGTTATGTCCACTCGGGCGACGACGTGACGCCCCGCAAATCTACCTATGTCCCCGCGGATTTCTTCTTCCTCCTGGGAGTCAAGCCCTTGCTGGGAAGGGTCATCGTTCCCCAGGACTCTCAACCGGGAAACGAGCATGTCGCCGTCTTGAGTTACCTCATGTGGCGCGACATGTTTGGCGGCGACGATGGCATCATCGGCCGCAAGATTTTGATCGGCAATTCCGACCAGTCCCGCAATGAGTACTTCACTGTCATCGGCGTGATGCCCCGCGAATTCGAGCTGGGGATTGACTGGCTTGGTGAGAAAACGGAGGGACTGTGGGAGCCTCTTGTCCCCGCCCCAATGGACCGGCATGGCCGAGTATCCGAGACGATTCTTGCGCGCTTGAAAAAAGGCGCCTCGATAGCCGAAGCTCGCGCCGAAGTGAAAACGATCTCGGCGCGATTCGCGCCCCTGTTTCCTCCGGGCAGCGAACATATTGACCTGTCGATGAAAAATTTGCAGCGTTACTCCACCTCTGACATTCAGGACCTGCGTACTGCCTTTTTAATTCTCCTGGGCGCCGTCGGATTCGTACTACTTCTTGCCTGCGTAAATCTAAGCGCCCTTCTGACCGCCCGCGCCTGGGCGCGCCAGAAGGAAATCGCCATTCGCCAAACGCTGGGTGCATCGCATCTGCGAATCCTGCGCCAATTGCTGGCCGAAAGCCTGTTGCTGGCGCTTGCAGGCGGCGCGCTGGGCCTGCTTCTTTCCATCTGGGGAATCCGCGTCATTCTTGCGATTTTGCCGCCAGGGACGCCGCGCCTGGATCGCGTCGTCATTAATGCGCGCGTCCTTTGGTTTACTCTCACGATTTCAATTCTTGCCGCGATTCTTTTTGGCCTTGCGCCCGCACTGCAGCGCTCCGCGCGGCGTTTCGGCAGGGCGTTCGCCGGCGGATTGCGCGGATCGTTTGCCGGTCCGGTCACGCGCGAACGCCGCCGGTTGCGAAGTGTGCTGGTGATAGCGGAGGTTGCGCTCGCCGTCGTCCTCGTCACTGGCGGCGCCCTGATGGTCCGCAGCTTCGAAAAGCTAATCCACCAGAACATGGGCTTCCGCACCGATCACGTACTCACCATGCAGGTCCAGTTGAGCCAGTCGAACTGCGGCGAAGCGGTGACGCCGAAGAAGAAGGACGACTCGAAGGATAAATCCCATTCTCCCGGCCGCAAAAACAACGCAGCGGAGGGCGAATCTCAAATGAGCGGCGATCAAAAGAAAGCTCCGGCGCCCCCCAAGCCTTGCCCCACCGTGGCTGAAGCCCTGACGGGCCTCCAATCTCTCAAAGAGATTGAAAACGCGGGGTTCGAAAGCTATCACGAAGAAAGCGACGAGTTGATCGTGGAAGGCGGCAGTGGCGAGCCCATCTCGAACTCCGTGGAGCTTGACGGAGGAAACGTCGGTCCCGGTTATTTCTCAGCCATGGGAATCCGGCTTCTGCGGGGGCGTGATTTCGTGGCCGATGACGCGAGAAGCGATCAGAAAGTCGCGATTGTCTCCGAAGGGTTTGCGCGCCGATATTTCCCCGGCGATCCACTCGGCCGCCGGTTCCGCGTCAAGTTCGAGCATTATCCGCCCGATGGCCCGTGGATGCAAATCATCGGCGTGGTCAACGACGTTCGACTCCCCGCCCTAGTCAGCAGCGGCTATGAGCCTGACTCTTACTACATGCCGATCCCCAACGGCGCGGGCGCAAGGCTTGTCGTCCGCACCTCGATCGATCCCATGCCCATGGCCACCTCGGTCGAGCGGGTCGTGCACGCCGTCGACTCACGCGCCGCGATCACGGAATTGAAAACCATGGACCAAGTGGTCACGGAAGCGGCGGCAGAGCCGAGATTCCAGACGGTTCTGCTCGGCTCGTTCAGCGCTCTGGGGCTGCTGCTGGCTTTGATCGGAATTTATGGCGTGATTTCCTACGACGTGGTCCAGCGCACCCACGAAATCGGCGTGCGCATGGCGCTCGGCGCGACTCCCGCCGACGCGTTGCGGTTGATTATCCGCGAAGGGATGGCGCTGGCGGTAGTGGGAATCGCCATCGGAATTGCCGGCGCGCTGGCTCTGACTCGCTTTTTGACCAGCTTCTTGTTCGAAATCAAGCCGAACGATCCGGCCACCTTTGGAACGGTCGCTGCGGCTCTGGCGCTTGCGGCGCTCGCCGCCTCCTGGATTCCCGCGCGGCGCGCCATGCGCGTTGACCCCATGGTCGCCCTGCGCCACGAATAGGTCGCCTAGCGCCGGCTTGGCCTGAGGGTGGCCGAGGGCCGTCTCGCTGGCTCTCCTGACTTTCCGACTTGGTCTTGGTAGCTGTTGGACTGGCCTTCAGGCGCGGAAGGGCTGTACCCGCCCGCGGCACACGCAATCTTCGCTGCGGCTCATGGCCCATCTGGCAGAGAATCTTAGAGTGCTCGGGGGTACAATCACATTCTGGAAGAATGGCTAACCTCGAGGAGAACCAAGATGAAACAATTCGCTTCCCTGCTCGCGTTGGGTGTCCTTGCCGCCGGACTTTGCATTGCTGGCGTTCAATCTCAAACGAAACTTTCAACCAGCATCGACCGCCTGAAGGCGCTCGCGGGTGAATGGACCGCCACGACGGCGGAAGGCGAAACCTTCA
This sequence comes from uncultured Acidobacteriota bacterium, assembly GCA_963788255.1. Classification (GTDB taxonomy): domain Bacteria; phylum Acidobacteriota; class Terriglobia; order Acidiferrales; family UBA7541; genus Palsa-295. The sequence goes on along the minus strand of CAWBGC010000014.1, from coordinate 301,901 downwards.
CGAATAAAATCCGCCTCGTGTCCAACGGGACGGCGATCGAGGAATCCATGCAGTCCTCTAAAGACGACCAGATGGTGACGATGTACACCGCGGATGGAAGCCGCGTGGTCCTGACTCATTACTGCTCGATGGGAAATCAGCCGCGCATGGAGACGCCGGCGTCATCCAAGGACACCGCCATTTTCGAGTTTTCCTTCACCGGCGCCACGAATCTCGCCAATGCCGCTGACCCGCACATGCATCACATGATTCTCCGCATCGCGGACAACAATCACTTCTCGGAGACATGGACGATGCAGGCCAACGGAAAGGATACTAACGAAACGTTCCATTTCACGCGCAAAAGCTAGCCAAATGGCGCGAAAAAACACGGCGATGACGAAGGCCATCCAGCAATCCGTGCGCTTCTCTGCCTCCCCGGAAACGCTCTTCGAGATGTATCTCGACTCGAACAAACACTGCGCCGCAACGGGCGGCCGCGCCCGCTTGAGCCGCAAGGCTGGCGGGAAGTTCACGGCCTGGAACGGCCAGCTCCGTGGACGGAATCTGCTCATCATTCCGAATAAATTGATCGTACAAGCTTGGCGCGCCACTCATTGGCCGGCAAGTGATCCCGATTCGATTTTGGTGTTGCGCTTCAGCAAGGCTTCCGGCGGCGGCCGAGTGGACTTGGTTCACGTCAACGTGCCCGCCCACGATCACAAGGGGGTGAAGCAGGGCTGGCCGCATTACTATTGGAAGCCGTGGAAGCGGTATCTTGCGCTAAAATCCCGAGCTGGAAGATAGTGCGCACTGTGCGCGTGGTCCGTCCGGCATTTATTGTCATGTCCCAGGCGAATAGCATCAAGGTTGCGCTTGCCTTCGTTGCGAAAGTCAATGCTCATGATATTGAGGGCCTAGTTGCCTTAATGAGTCCCGATCACGTCTTTATCGACGGACTCGGGACGACGATGCGTGGGCCAGATCAAATGCGTGGCGCGTGGGAAGTCTATCTTGCGTGGTTCCCTGACTACTCAATCGAGGTGACGCACCAATTCAGTCGCGAAAACGATGTCGCGCTCTTCGGCAAGGCTCGGGGCACCTACGCGGTGAACGGCAAGCTTCCCCGGGAAAATTTCTGGGAGGTCCCCGCAGCGTGGCGAGCGGTTATTCGAAATGGGCGAGTCGCCGAGTGGCAGGTTTATTGCGACAATGACCCGGCCCGGAAAATCATGGCGGCAAATTCGCTGCGGAAAACAGGAGGCTAGCCGCCGCCGACGAAGTGGACGATTTCGAAGCTGTCGTTCGCTTGAACTTGGGTTTCGCTCCAGCGAGCGCGCGGAAGAATTTCGAGATTTTTTTCGATCGCTACACGGTCGCGCGGCATTTTGAGATGTTCGAGCAGCGCGGCCACCGTCAATCCGTCCGGAACGTCGCGCCCTTCTCCGTTAATCAAAACCTTCATTGCGAGGGGCCCGGCGGCGCGGCTTTATGCCGCGAGCGCATCGTAAACCGGATTTCATCTTTTCCAATTTCCGCGCTGGCCTGAATCAGAAGCGCCAGGTCACCCTTGCCAAGCGGAGGCAAGGGGAATTCGATTCGCGTCCGCCCCTGCTCGTCCGCTGTTCCCGAATGTCGCGATTCCTGCAGCGCGCCTTCGATTACGGCTTCCACCTGCGCGCCCGGCTCGGGGCGGTGGTCGGCGCGGCGGGCTACCTCCACTTCGAGCGAAACGGTTCCTCCGGATAGCCATGATTGAGGGTTGAGGAGCTGCACCTGAATTCCCGCGGCGCGAATGGACTGTTCGGCAGCGGCGGCGATTTCAGCGTCGAGGGCTCCTGAGCGGAGGGCCTCGATTACCGCGCGATGTTGCTCGGCGACGCGATGGGCCAGCGCGTCCGGGTTAAAATCCGGCGCGGCGCTGATTTGGGAGTAGTCGAAAGCCTGATGATGCACGACCCTTCCATGAAGGTACACCGCGGTGTCAATCATGAGATGGTGGGGGCCGCGGTCCTCTGTTTGGATATGGTAGTGCTGTTCTCCCAAATGGACATCCGTATTGAATGCGGAACTCATCGAACGCGGCTTTCCTCCGCCTCGATGCCACTCACGAGCGTGGAGAGTAATCCAATTTGTAAGGAGCGCATTTGACCGAGCGGCCTCGGGCCGTTATTATAGCAGCGCGACGAAAATGAACGCCAACTACCTCGACAGCTATGGCCCGCTTTTGCTGATGTTTATACTGGCGGCGGGTCTGGCGGGCGTGCTGATCGTGCTTTCCACGCTGGTAGGAAAACACAAGCAGACGCGCGAAAAAGATCAAGCGTACGAGTGCGGGATGAGTCCGACAGGGGATGCTCGCCAGCCCTTCTCGGTTCATTACTATATTCCGGCGCTCCTGTTCATTCTGTTCGATATCGAGGCCATCTTCCTATACCCCTGGGCCCTGGTGTACCTGAAGGATTTGAAAGTGTTTGGCTTTGTGGAGATGGTGCTCTACATTATAATCCTGCTGGTTGGATACGTTTTTCTCTGGAAGAAGGGCGCACTCGATTGGCAGTGATCGCGCCTACAGAATCGGACTCATAGTGGAACCACAGGGAAACGACAAAAGTCCGGTTGTGCAGAAACTCCGCGAATGGGACGCACAGGCGGTCGCCGAAGTGATCGAGTTTCGGGGCGAAACGACTGTCGTCGTGCCGCGAGAACATCTCCGGCGCGCCGCGGAATACCTGGCCGCTGAGCCTTCGCTTCGGTTTTCATTCCTTTCGGACATCACCACGGTGGACCGTCTGCCTTTGGAGCCGCGCTTCGAGTTGAATTACCATTTGCTTTCAATTGACAGGCGGGAACGGCTGCGACTGAAGGTGCGCGTGGCCGGAAATGATCCGGCAGTGGCGTCCGTGACGTCCGTTTGGCCCACGGCCAATTGGCACGAACGCGAAAATTTCGACCTGTTCGGAATCCGCTTCGATGGCCACCCGAACCTGACCCGTATCCTGATGCCGGATGATTGGGAAGGCCACCCACTGCGCAAAGATTATCCCGTGGAGGGCTTCCGCTGAATCGCACGAGGACTGCTGACCGATGACAACCACCATCGAGACACCCACTGGCACCGCACAAACGATGGTCCTGAACATGGGGCCGCAGCACCCCTCGACCCACGGAGTGCTGCGTGTCATTTTAGACATGGACGGCGAGATCGTGGTCAAGGCGCAACCCGTGATCGGCTATTTGCACACCGGCATCGAGAAATCCTGCGAGGACAAAACGTATTCGCAGGTAATCACCCTGACCGACCGGATCGACTATCTTTGCCCGCTTTCAAACAACTTGGGCTACTGCCTGGCCGTGGAAAAGCTTCTGAACCTGGAAGTGCCGAAGCGGGCGCAATACATTCGCGTGCTGCTGACGGAGTTGACGCGCATCGCATCGCACCTGGTCTGGCTGGGGACGCACGCCATCGATTTGGGCGCAATGTCCGTTTTTCTCTACTGCTTCCGCGAGCGCGAAGAAATCATGAAGATTTTCGAGTACGTCTCCGGCCAGCGGATGATGACCAGCTACTTCCGCATCGGCGGGCTGGCGCTCGAGCCGCCGCCGGACTGGCTCGACCGCGTGCGGCGCGTGATCGACGCCCTGCCGGGACACGTGGACGAATACGAAGTCCTGCTGACGAAAAACCGAATCTGGATGGCGCGCACGCAGGGCATCGGAGTTCTGAGCGCGGCGGACGCCATTGCGATGGGCGCTTCGGGGCCGATGTTGCGCGGAAGCGGCGTGGCGTACGACACCCGCAAGGCATTCCCATACTCGAGCTACGACGAATTTGATTTTGACGTGCAGACGCAGACCGCCGGCGATTGCTACGCGCGATATCTGGTTCGCGTAGGGGAAATCCGCGAGAGCATCAAGATCGTGCGCCAGGCGATGCAGAAGGTTCCGGCCGAGGGCCCGTTCCGGACCCAAGCGCCGGGAATCGTGCCTCCGTCGCGCGAGGAGATGAAAACGTCCATCGAGGGACTCATCTACCACTTCAAGATCTTCACTGAAGGGTTTACGCCGCCGATCGGCGAGGTGTATCAGGCGATCGAATCGCCGCGGGGCGAGCTGGGTGTGTTTGTAGCCAGCGACGGGTCGAACAAGCCATACCGCGTGAAATTCCGCACGCCGTCGTTCGTCAACCTGCAATCCCTGCCGAAGATTTGCGAAGGCAGGCTGATTGCGGACGTAGTCGCCTGCATCGGCACGACCGACATCGTTTTGGGAGAGGTGGACCGCTAGCGATTTCCGAGCGAACCCCAGCCATGCAACTTCCGCCGCTACTAGACGCCAAATTCAAGGAACTCGTGGGACGCTATCCGGTGAAGCGCTCGGCGCTGATTCCCATGATGGTGTTCGCGCAGGATGAGTTCGGCTTCCTGAGCGACGAGATGCTGGAGGAAATCGGCAAGCGGCTGGACTTAAACATCGCGCAGGTGACGGAAACCCTCGCCTATTACTCCATGCTGCGGCGAAAGCGCGCCGGACGCTACCACATCCAGGTGTGCACGAATATTTCCTGCATGCTGCGCGGCGCCAACGAACTCTACCAGCACGTGCAGAAGCGGCTGGGCATCGGAAACAAGGAAGTGTCGCCGAACGGCGTGTTTTCGCTCGAGGAAGTGGAGTGCATCGGCGCATGCACCGGCGCGCCGGCGATGCAGGTGAATTACGACTTCTACGAGAACCTCGACCCGGACAAAGTAGACGCCATTTTCGAGCAGCTTCAGGACGGCAAGCGGCCAAAACCCGTTCCGGTGATTTCGGGCGCGCTGCACGAGCGCCACCCGGCGGAAGTTCCCGTCATCAGCCAACGCTTCGGGATTCCCGACTCGCGCAAGATTGAAGTGTACATAAAGCATGAGGGCTATCAGGCGCTGGAAAAGGCCCTGAAGCAAATGACGCCGGAGCAGATTATCGACGAAGTGAAAAAGTCAAACCTGCGGGGGCGCGGCGGCGCGGGCTTTTCGGCGGGGATGAAGTGGAGCTTCGTTCCCAAGGATTCGAGCAAGCCGAAATACATCCTCTCGAACGCGGACGAGAGCGAGCCCGGCACCTCCAAGGACCGCCCGCTGATGGAAATGGATCCGCACCAGATGATCGAGGGAATGATCATCGCCGGGCGCGCGATCAGCTCGCATCAAGGGTACGTCTACATCCGCGGCGAGTACCGCTACGTCCTCGATATCGTCGAAACCGCGATTGCGGAAGCGTATGCGAAAGGCTTCCTGGGCAAGAACATTCTGGGCAGCGGATTCGATTTCGACATCGCGGCGCACACCGGCGCCGGCGCCTACGAGTGCGGCGAGGAATCCGCGCTGATGGAATCGCTCGAAGGCAAGCGCGGCTACCCGCGCATCAAGCCGCCCTTCCCGGCCGTGGTGGGTCTATACGGCTGCCCGACGATCATCAACAACGTGGAAACGCTCAGCACCGTGCCGGTGATTATCCGCCGGGGCGGCGAATGGTACGCGGGCCTGGGCACCCCCAAAAACGGCGGGACGCGGCTGTACTCGATTTCCGGACACGTCAACCGCCCCGGGATTTACGAGTTGCCGTTGGGCTTCCCGTTGCGGCGATTGATCGAAGAGGTGGCAGGCGGGGTGAGCGGAGGCAAGAAACTGAAGGCCGTGATCCCCGGCGGCAGTTCATGCCCGCTGCTTTCGGCGGAAGAAATCGACGTGGCAATGGATTACGACTCGGTGGCGAAGATCGGTTCGATGTTGGGCTCGGGCGGCACCGTGATCATGGACGAAGATACCTGCATGGTGGACGTGGCGCGGCGGATCATGCACTTTTACGCGCACGAGTCGTGCGGCTGGTGTATTCCCTGCCGCGAGGGCACGGCCTGGCTGCGGAAGATGCTCGACCGCTTCCACGAAGGCGGCGGCCGCGCGGAAGATATTCCGCTGATCGACGAACTCGCCAAGAACATGCTCGGGCGGACGTTTTGTCCGCTGGGAGACGCGGCGGCGCTGCCAACGATCAGCATCGTCAAGAAGTGGCGAAACGAATTCGAGGATCACCTTCACGGGAAATGTGCTTACAAACCCGCGGAGATGATTGCCAGCGCGGATTAGTTTCCAAGCGAACGCAAGCAACCGGGACGCGCGAAAAGGATCGGGATAAGGATAAGCATGGCGGATCAGAAGCAAGTCTCGTTTACGCTCAACGGGCAGACGGTGACGACGGCTGCCGGCACGCTGGTGATTGAAGCGGCCAAGCGCCAGGGCATCGAAGTGCCATCGTTCTGCTATTACCCAGGGCTTTCGCTGCAGGCGGCATGCCGTATGTGCCTGGTGGAAGTTGAGAAGATGCCGAAGCTTCAGACGGCTTGCACGCTGGTCGCCACCGACGGCATGGTGGTGAAGACCGATACGGAACAGGTTCACAACGCGCGCAAGAACATGCTGGAATTCCTGCTGTCGAACCACCCCCTGGATTGCCCAGTGTGCGACAAAGGCGGCGAGTGCGAGCTGCAGGACATGACGTTCCGCTACGGCCTGGACCATACGCGCTTCGTCGAAGAAAAGCTGCACACTCCCGAGGAAAAATGGTCGCCGCTGGTCTATTACGATGCGCCGCGGTGCATTCTCTGCTTCCGCTGCGTGCGGGTGTGCGACGAAGGCATGGACGTGAAGGCGCTGGGCGTGGGCGCTCGCGGCGTGCACTCCGTGATCATTCCGAATCATGGCGGCGAGCTGGCGTGCGAAGAGTGCGGCATGTGCATCGACATCTGCCCGGTGGGAGCGCTGACGAGCGGAACCTATCGCTATCAAACGCGGCCGTGGGAAATGAAGTACGTGGGGAATCCCTGCACGCACTGCTCGAACGGCTGCAAAACCACGCTCAGCGTCCGCAACAACGAGATTCTGCGCGCCAACAACCGCGATCATTCCGGCGTCAATGGCGAATTCCTGTGCGCCAAGGGGAGGTTCGGATTCGACTTCACCACGCATGCGGAGCGCGTGCGGCAGCCGCTGGTCCGGCGCAACGGAAAGCTCGAACCCGCGAGCTGGGAGGACGCGCTCGAGGAGGTCGCGCGGCGCCTGAAGCAGGTGCATGGCTCGAGCGGCCCCGCAGCGATCGGCGTGATCGGCTCGAACCACACGACGAATGAAGAGAATTACCTGCTGAACCGGTTCGCGCGCGTGACCTTGGGCACGAACAACCTGGACCACCATCGCACGGCCGATTACGCCGGGCTTGCTGCGGTGTTGGGACCGGGCGCGAAGGATCGGCTGGCAACGATGGCCCATGTGTACGAGGCAAACGCCATCCTGCTGATCGGCAACGACGTGACGCAGCAAAATCCGCTGGTTGCCTGGCAGATTCGCACGGCCGTGCGGCATCACGATGCGCGGCTCTACGCGATCAACGGCCGTCCGAGCAAAGTCCATCGCCAGGCAGCGGTCGCCGTGGAAGTGGCCAAAGGCGCGGAGCGGCAAGCCGTTCGCTGGCTTGCGACGGAGCAAGGCCAGTTCGATGCGAAGACGACCGAGGCTCTGGTGCAACTGAAAGCGGCGCTCGAGGCTGAGACGGATGTGGTGGTGTTGTTCGGCGCGGAAATTCAGGGCAGCGCGATACGCGATCTGGTTTCGCTGAGCGCGCGCTTTGGCGGCAAGACGCGATTCATGGCTCTCGGAGATTATGCGAATTCGCGCGGGGCCGCCGATATGGGAATTCTTCCGGACCGCCTGCCGGGATACGTCCCGCTTTCCGATGCCAGCGAACGGACGCGATTCGGCAAACTGTGGGGCGGCAATATTGCGGCTGCGCCAGGGTTGACGGCGCGCGGGATGATGGAAGCAGCTGCCGGTGGCAAGTTAAAGGCGCTCTACGTCGTGGGCGCCAATCCCGTGAAGACGTTTGGCATCTCGCAGCCGGATCGCCTCGCCGGGCTCGAATTGCTCGTAGTGCACGAAATGTTCCTGACGGAAACCGCGCAGCGCGCGGACGTCGTGCTGCCTGCGGCTTCCAGTTATGAAAAGGATGGCACGCTGACGAATACGGCCGGCGAAGTGCAAGCCACTCACCGCTCGATCGATCCGCAGGGCCCGCGCAGCGATTTCGACCTGCTGCGCATCCTTTCGCACCAGCTCGGCCTGCTGGGATTGGGCACGCCGATCCGGCTGCGCACGCCTGAAGCGGCGCTCGAGGAAATCCGGCAAAACGTGGCGGGCTACGACCTGTCGCTGGCGGGCCTTCTCGGCGGCGGGGCGGAGCAGGCGTCCGCGAGCTGTAAGTCCGTCGAGACGCCGCAGGATCTTCCGGCCGGCACGATCTTTTCATCGAATGATTATTTGTTTACCAGCGGCACGCTGGGCCGTTACTGTTCCAGGCTCACATCAACGAACGAGGCAAAGAATATACCGTGGAGTTCATCACCCAGCATCCAGTCCTGGTGGCAGCGGTAGTCAAGATCGCCGTCCTGTTGTTCGTGGTGATGACGGCGCTGGCGTACCTCACCTGGTTCGAGCGGAAAGTCGTCGCGCACATCCAGTCGCGCTGGGGGCCGTATTACGTCGGCGCGCACGGATTGCTTCAGCCGCTGGCTGACGGAATCAAGTTTCTCTTTAAGGAAGATGTAACGCCCCCTGCGGCGGATCGCTTGGTATATGTGCTCGCTCCGTTCCTGGCGCTTTCGCTGGCGCTGACGGCAATTGCGCTGATCCCCTTTGGGCCGCCTTCGATTCACTTTCCCAACGGGCAATCGGTCTTCATCGTGTCGGATGTGGATATCGGGCTGCTGGCGCTGTTCGCCATCACTTCGATGGGCGTGTATGGAGTGGCGCTGGCGGGGTGGTCTTCGAACAGCAAGTACCCATTGCTGGGAGGTCTGCGCAGTTCGGCGCAGATGATCAGCTACGAAGTTTCGATGACGCTTTCGGTGGTCGGCGTGCTGCTGCTGGGCGGTACGCTGAATTTCAACGGCATCATCGACGGCCAGAAGGGCGCCTTTTTCCTGCACTGGAATATCATCCGCACCGGCCACGGCGCGTTCCCGCAGATCGTCGGCTTCCTGTGCTACATCACGGCGGCCATCGCGGAAACAAACCGCGTGCCGTTCGATTTGCCGGAAGCGGAGACGGAACTCGTCGCCGGATTCCACACTGAATATTCGAGCTTCAAGTTCGCCATGTTCTTCATGGCCGAATACGCGAACATGATTACGGTTTCCTGCCTCGCCACGATTCTGTTTTTCGGCGGCTGGCTCTCGCCCTTCCCGAATTCCTGGACGTGGCAACTCTACTTGCCCGGTGCGGGTCTGCTGGCGGTGGGAGCGTACTGCGCGTGGAACACCTTTTCGGAAATGCACGGCATCGCGCGCATCCAGCTCGCCGTGGTCACGCTCGGGGCGCTGGGGATTGGCGCGCTGTGCCTGCTGCCGGTCGTGATGCCCATTTTGCAGGGGCCGTTCTGGTTTACGGCGAAGGTGCTGGCGTTTTTGTTTTTCTATGTTTGGGCGCGCGGGACGTTGCCGCGCTTCCGGTATGACCAGTTGATGTCGTTCGGCTGGAAGCTGCTGTTGCCGGTGTCGTTGGCGAATCTGATGGTCACGGCATTCGTGATGATCTATCCCTTGCTGGGGAAACACGGATGAGCCTGCCGTTCATTCTCTTCTTTGCCTTCGCGGCGATTTCCGTGGCGGGAGCCGTCCTGCTGATTTTGGCGCGTGAACCGATTCACAGCGCGCTCGCGCTGATCCTGGTGATGGTCGCGCTGGCGGCGCTGTATCTGCTGTTGGGCGCGGAATTTATTGCCGCGGTGCAGATCATCGTATACGCAGGCGCGGTGATGGTGCTGTTTGTGTTCGTCATCATGCTTTTGAACGCGGGCGTGGAAGAGCGCACGAATTGGAGCAAGATCGCGACGTGGGCGGGCATCCCACTCGGGTTTTTCCTATTGCTCGAGTTGGGGCACGTTGTGGGGCACTCGGCGGCCGGCGCGGCGATTGCGAACGGCTCCGCTGCAACCAGCACGGCGGTTTCGACCCCCGAATTGTCGAAACTGCTGTTCACGGATTACTTGTTTCCGTTTGAGGCGACTTCAATCCTGATCCTGATCGCGATCCTGGGCGCCATGATTCTGGCGAAGAAGGAAGAATGACCGTCGTCCCGGTTTCTTATTATCTGGTGCTGAGCGCCATCCTGTTCGGACTGGGCGTGATCGCGTTTGTGTTCAAGCGCAATATCATCACGATTTTCATGGCCATCGAGCTGATGCTCAACGCCGTGAACCTCGCCTTCGTGGCCTTTGCCCGGGCGTGGAACAGCCTGGATGGACTCGTGTTTGTTTTCTTTGTGATCGTAGTGGCGGCGTCGGAAGCGGCGGTGGGGCTGGCGATCGTGATCACCATCGTACACAACCGCCAGACGCTGAACGTGGAACGCGTGAATCTGCTCAAGCTCTAATGTTTCTACTCGACCATCTCTGGATCATTCTGGCTCTGCCGCTTGCGGGCGCGGCCGTCAACGGCCTGCTCGGCAAGCGCTGGCCGCAATCCACGGTGAATTCCGTTGCGGTGGGTTCGGTGTCGCTGGCATTTCTTTCCGTCCTCGAGTTGGTGCGGGAATTCTGGCATCTCTCCGCTGCCCAGATTCCCTACCCGGGAGATTATTTCACCTGGATCACCGCCGGAAGCTTTCGCGTGGACTTTTCGCTGCAGGTGGACCAGCTCACGGTCGTGATGCTGCTGGTGGTTTCGTTCGTGGGCATGTTGATCCACATCTATTCCACCGGATACATGGCGCACGAAGGCGGCTACTACCGCTTCTTCAGCTACCTGAACCTATTCATGTTCTTCATGCTCACGCTGGTGATGGCAGCGAACCTGATCGTGATGTTCGTCGGATGGGAAGGCGTCGGGTTGTGCAGCTACCTGCTGATCGGCTTCTGGTTCCTTAAGAAATCCGCCGCGGATGCTGGCAAAAAGGCCTTCATCGTTACGCGCATCGGAGATTTTGGCTTCACAGTGGGAATTCTTCTCGTCTTCTACGTATTCAAGTCCATCGATTTCGGCGCCATCTTCGGCCAGGCCGCGAACATGCCTTCCGACACGATGAGCCGGGCCGGAGTTCTGACCGCGATTTGCTTGCTGCTCTTCGCCGGCGCGATCGGCAAATCGGCGCAGTTGCCGCTCTACGTGTGGCTGCCAGACGCGATGGAGGGTCCCACGCCCGTCAGCGCGCTGATTCACGCGGCCACGATGGTTACCGCCGGGGTCTACATGGTCGCGCGCATGAATCCGCTCTTCTCGCGGTCGCCGATGGCCATGCTCGTCGTCGCAATTGTCGGGGCGCTGACGGCGTTTTATTCGGCGACGATCGGCCTGTGCCAGACTGACATCAAGAAGGTCCTCGCCTATTCCACCGTTTCGCAGCTCGGATACATGTTCCTGGGCTGCGGCGTGGGCGCCTACGCGGCAGGAATCTTCCACTTGATGACCCACGCGTTCTTCAAGGGGCTTCTCTTCCTCGCTGCCGGCAGCGTGATTCATGCCATGGGCGGCGAGCAGGACATGCTCAAGATGGGCGGCCTGCGGAAGAAGATTCCCGTCACGTACTGGACGATGTTGATAGCCACGTTGGCCATCGCCGGAATCCCCGGCTTTGCCGGATTCTTCAGCAAGGATGAAATCCTGGAGGCGACCCGGGCCGCGTCATCCGGAAACACGGTCATTTTCGTTCTGTGGCTGCTCGGCATTACGGGTGCATGCCTCACTTCGTTTTACATGTTCCGGCTGATTTTCCTCACGTTCTTCGGCGCTCCGCGTTACAACGAGCGCAAAGTGCACGTCCACGAATCGCCCCGGAACATGACCGTGCCGCTCATGATTCTCGCTTTCTTCTCGATCTTCGGCGGCTGGGTTGCTGCGCCGCGCCTGGCCGGGGGAATCGACCATTTCCGGAAATTCCTGGAGCCCGTCTTTTCCGCTTACGGCCCCGTAGCTCCTGAAATCACTGCGCCCGCCGAAGCGGCCGCTCCCGGTGGAATGGAACTGATTCATGCGCTGACTGGCTGGCCTGTAATCGTTGCGGTCCTAGGACTTCTCGCGGCCTGGTGGTTCTATATCCGCAGGCCCGATACGCCGAAGCGTCTGGCGGAAAGCTTGCACGGGCTCTATACGCTGGTGGTCAACAAGAATTACGTGGATGAAATTTATGCCGCGATTTTCGTTCGCCCACTGCTCTGGATTTCCACGAATGTCCTTTGGCACGGGGTGGACGAAGGCTTGATCGATGGCACGATCCACGGAGTGGCGCGCGGCGCCCGCGAATCGGGCGGGCAATTGCGCGAACTCCAATCCGGAAACGCGCGCAGCTACGCCGCATGGGTCGTAATCGGCGCCGTGGGCTTTACGGTGCTGCTGTTCGTACTTTGGACGAGGGTGGTGCAATAGCTTGGAAGGGCAATCCTATTTGCTGACGGTGATCACTTTCCTGCCGCTGCTGTGGGCCGTGGCGCTGCTATTCCTGCGCTCGGACGACCACACCTGGATTCGCCGCATCGCGCTCACCGGCTCGATTGTGGAATTTATGTTTTCGCTCTGGCTGCTGCACGGCTTCGATTTGAGCAATCCCGGCTATCAATTCCCGGAGAAATACGACTGGATCGGTCAGATCATTCACTACCACGTCGGCGTGGACGGCATCAGCCTGTTCCTGGTCCTGCTGACCACTTTCCTGACTCCTCTTGCGATTCTCTGCTCCTGGAATTCGATCCAGGTCAACGTCAAGGGCTTCTTCCTCTCGCTGCTGGTGATCGAGACGGCCATGATCGGCGTTTTCGTCTCGCTCGATCTTTTCCTCTTCTTCGTGTTCTGGGAGCTGACGCTGATCCCCATGTATTTCATGATCGGGATGTGGGGACACGAGCGGCGCATCTACGCGGCGGTCAAATTCATTCTGTACACGATGTTCGGCTCGATCCTGATGCTCGTCGCGATTTTGTGGCTTTACAACAACGCGCATACCTTCGACCTGCCCGACATTCTGGGACAATTGCAGTCCGGCAGAGTGATTCTCCCGCCGCACACCGAGCTCCTGATGTTTGGAGCGTTCTTCCTGGCGTTTGCGATCAAGGTGCCGGTGTTCCCGCTGCACACCTGGCTTCCGGACGCGCACACGGAGGCGCCCACCGCTGGGTCCGTAATCCTCGCGGGCGTCATGCTGAAGCTCGGGACCTACGGCTTGCTGCGTTTTTGCCTGCCACTCTTCCCGAATGCGGCGCACCGGCTGGCGGAGCCCATCGCCGTGCTCGCCATCATCGGCATCGTCTACGGCGCCCTGGTCGCCACCGTCCAACACGACCTGAAGCGTCTAGTCGCCTACACCTCAGTCAGCCACCTCGGCTTCGTCGTGCTGGGAATTTTTGCCTTCAACGCTATTTCCATCCAGGGCGCTATTTACCAGATGCTGAACCACGGAGTTTCCACCGGCGCTCTCTTCCTCGGCGTCGGCATGCTCTACGACCGCCGTCATACGCACGAAATCAAGGAATTCGGCGGGCTGGCGACGCCGATGCCCGTGCTCATGTCGTTCTTCCTGTTCATTTGCCTCTCCTCTCTGGCCTTGCCGCCGCTCAACGGCTTTATCGGCGAATTCATGATTCTGATCGGAACTTTCATGGGCCATCACGCGTGGGCGTCCTGGGCCGCTTCCGGCGCGATCCTTTCCGCGATTTATCTATTGTGGGCTTACCAGCGCGTGGCCCTCGGCGAAGTGACAGTCGAAAAAAATCGTACTTTGCCGGACGCAACGGGGCGTGAACGCGTCATCCTGGCGACTACCGCGCTCGCGATAGTTTTCATGGGCATTGCTTCCCCGCTCTTCACCCGGCGCATGGAAGCTTCCACCGATTACTTGCTGCAACAAATGAGCCGCGTTCAGGATGCTTCCCGCCCGATCACATCGCCGCCCGTCGCGCCCCGAACCGTCCTCTTGCCGGGCTCGCAGAAGAGCGCGGTCCTCACCTCCATTTCCGCCCGCCAGGTGCACCCGTGATCCAGTTCCCTGCCGAGCAGTTGACCAACCTGCGCCGCCTTGCGCCCGAAATCGCGCTTTGCGCCTCCGGCATGCTGATCATGATCGTGGATCCGTTCCTCCGCGCCTCGCGCAAGCACGTGCTCGCCTGGATCGGTTTCCTGGGGACGCTGGCGGCTCTCGCCTCGGTTTATTTCGCCGCGCAGGATCCCGGCCCAGCCTACAACCACATGATCCTGACGGACCAGTTCAGCATTTTCGTTCACGTCATCGTCATCGTCGCGGCGGCTTTGGCGATCCTCGGCTCGATCAAATATTTGGACGACGAGGGGATTCAGCGCGGCGAATATTACGCGCTTGTCCTCTTCGCTACGGCGGGAATGGGAATTCTCGCTGGCGCGAACGAACTCGTCACCGCCTTTCTCGGCCTTGAGATGAGTTCGATTTCCAGCTACATCCTCGCGGGCTTCCGCCGCCGCGCCGTCAAGTCCAACGAAGCTTCGCTCAAATACTTCATCCTCGGCTCGTTCGCCACGGCCTTCTTTCTCTACGGCATCGCCATGGTCTACGGCGCCACGGGAACCACGCGCATTGATCTGGCACAAGCCGCCCTCGCGAAGGCTGCGCAACTTCCGATGCTTGCGATTCTCGGCCTCGGGCTGATTTTCGTCGGCCTCGGCTTCAAAGTCGTCGCCGCTCCCTTCCAGATTTACGCCCCGGACGTGTACGAAGGCTCGCCCACGCCGGTAACGGCGCTGCTCGCCTCCGCGCCCAAGGCCGCCACCTTCGCGCTGATGCTGCGCATCTTCTACGTGACCTTCGGCTCGGCCAGCGAATTCTGGTTCTGGGCCATCTGGATTTCCGCCGTGTTGACCATGTTCATCGGCAATCTGGCCGCGCTGGTCCAATCCAACGTCAAGCGTATGCTGGCATACTCCTCCATCGCACACGCCGGATACATCATGGTTGCCTTCACGGCTTCGACCGATCTCGGCGTCGCGGCCGTGCTGTTCTATCTCGCCGCCTACGCGCTGATGAAGGTCGGCGCATTCCTGGTGATCACACACCTCGGCCAGCAGGGCGAAAAACATCTCGATATCAAGGACTACGCGGGCCTCGGCATGAAGCAGCCCGCGCTGGCCGCCTGTTTCTCGCTCTTCCTGCTTTCGCTGCTCGGCCTGCCCGCGACGGGCGGATTCCTCGGAAAATTCTTCGCGTTTCAGGCCGCGCTGGATTCCCACGTGGTCTGGCTGGTGGTGATCGCGGCGATCAATAGCGTGATCGGCGCGTATTACTACCTGCGTGTGATTATTGCGATGTACTTCTGGGAGCCGTCGAAGGATTACATTCCGACGAAGGTCGCGCCGGCGCTCAGCGTCGCGCTGATTCTCGCCGCCGCCGGAACGCTCTATCTCGGAATTTTGCCCGAGCGCGTCTTCCTCTACGCCAAGGCCGCCGCCGATTCACTCGCCCTGCGCTGACCGTTCGCGGATTATTTCCTATCCTGCCGCTGCAAAAACAAAAAGGCCCGGAGGCTCGCTTCTCGCGAACCTCCGGGCCAAATCGGAACCGTAGAGTGCTACTTGACTTTCAGGTAGATGATGGCGAAGGTGTAGAGCGCCATCGATTCGATCAGCACCAATCCAAGAATCAAGGCGAACCGTATGGCGGCCTCGGCTCCTGGGTTCCGCGCCAGCCCTTCGCAAGCGTGGGCGGTCGCAATTCCCTGCCCGATGGCGCCTCCCGCAGATGCAATGGCCATCGAGAAGCCCGAGGCCAGCGCGACCCAGTTGGTCACCTCCACTGCTGGCGTGCCTCCCTGGGCGAGTGCGGCAGGAGCAAAAATACAGATCGTGACAACTCCCAACAGAAACAACGCAAACCTTCTCATCGTCTTCTCCTCTGTATGAATTGGCCGCCAGGTGGTGGTTCCCGGCCACCTTGGGAGGCGGTGGGCTCACACTGAAGCAGCGAACATGCCCGAATTAGTGCGCTTCCTCCACGGCTCCCGCCACGTAAATAATCGGAAGTATCGTGAACACGAACGCCTGCAAAATCGCCACAAAGATATGAAGAAGGATGAATACCAGGGGGATCGTCAATGGAAAGATTGCGGCGGCCTGTCCTGCGGCCCCCAGTTTGCCCAGGGCCACATAAATCCCCATCAGCATTCCGAGAAAGACCACGTAAAGCATTTCACTCACCAGCATGTTGACCCAAAGCCGGACGGTCAGGGAGAGCAAACGGAACGCATTGCTGAAGAGCTCGATGGGCAACATCAAAATGACCTGCAATGTGAGCTTCGGCACGATGGGCATTGGCAGCGAGGGTCCCAGAAAATGCTTTCCATGTCCCAGCAGCCCATTCTTTGCGATACCCGCCATATTGTAATAGATGAAAACGATGACCGCGCAGCCCAACGGGACCGTGACCGTCGCGGTGGGAGCGTCGAGCGTGGGGATGATGTTGATGAGGTTGCAGAAAAGAATGAAGATCCCAATTGATCCGATCAAGGGAAGATACTGCTCGCCGCCGTGCGGGATGTTATCCTTGATCAAATCGCGGATGCCCACACCCATCGGGTTCGAAAGGACCAATTCCATGCATTGCTGCGTGGCGCCGGGACGTTCCGCTGAAATACGCCGCTTCAGCCACAAAAAGAAAATCACCGCCAGGACAAAAACCAGTATTTCCATCGAAACGGAGTTCGGAATGGGATAGTCGGGATTCGCGGGCTGGATGTGCAGAGCCGCCAGCAAAGCCGCGGCGGGCTTTCCCAGCAAGCGGTTCACGATTACCGTGACCCAGATTGGTTGCTCTCCCATTCGCTCCCTTTCAGGAATTCGCCCGCGGGATTTCGGGGCTTCGCCAGAGCTGCCCCACCAATTCCACGAGCACGCTCGCCAGAACCGCCGAGAACCCCACCAGTAGGCTCACAATCGATAGTCTAAAGAAATGAAGAATAACATAGCCGCCGAGAATGAGCAAAACGTACCGGCCGATGATCTTCAGGTAGGTCCCTCTTGGAACGCTGATTTTCTCTCCTCCCTGCTGCGCTTTGGAAAGCCGCGCCATCACGGCCACACCGAGCCTCATCCAGCGATAGTTGAGCCACGAGATAGCCGCGCCCGCCGCGACTCCTTCGGCTGGTTTGAGCCCCCAGAAAATCAGTGCGGCCAGCGTGCCCGCCGCGCCGATCGTCACTGCGAGAATTTCGATCCGGCGCTCCGCGGCGGTATAAAACTCCTCATTCGTTGTCATCGCCGCTCCTTGCCTTCTTATCCGCCCGCGAGAGGCGTCGGATTATGTCCCAAACGCCCAAGCCCGCGCCGATCAGGCCACCGATGAGCATCATGGCCGGCTCCGAATGGAGCCAGCGGTCCAGCAAATAACCAATTCCGCCGCCCATAAGCACGCTCAATATCAGGACGAATGGGAGCTCCATCGCAAGTGCAAGCTGTCCGGCCAAGGCGGCCGGCCGCTTACTGGGTTCCTGATTTTGCGGGAGCATTGGCTTGATCCTAGTGCCGGGATCGTGGCGATCTATTCATGCCCGGCGCCGTTCAGTACTGCCACGGCATGCGGCAGCAGCTCCGCCACAAAATTCAGCGAGTCCACTGCCCCGCGCGGGCTGCCCGGCAAATTGAGCAGGATCGTCTTGCCGCGGATCGCGGCGGCGCCGCGCGAGAGCAGCGCGCGGGGGGTCTGCTTTTTTCCTTCGGCGCGCATGTGTTCGCCGAATCCGGGGATCTCCCGCTCGGCGACGGCCAAAGTCGCCTCTGGCGTCACGTCGCGCGGGCCCAGGCCCGTCCCGCCGCTCGTCAGGATCACGTCCGTATCGTTTGAATCCGCGGTTTTCTTCAAGAATGCTTCGATCGCCGGCCGGTCGTCGGGCAGCACCACGTACGCCACAATCTGCCAGCCGAGTTCCCGGCACCGCGCAATCACCGCCGGCCCCGAGCGGTCTTCATACTTCCCGCCGGCTACCGAATCGCTGAGTGTGAGAACGGAAACGCGCATTTTGCCGCTCGCGGCGAGCTAGTCCCCCGCCGCCTCGGTGCTTTCTCCGCTGCCGTCGCGGTTCTCTTCGTCAATCAGCCGGAGCGCCTCCATCAATAGTCCCGTGGTGGTGCGTGAAATCGTCTCGCGCGAAGGCGCCACGTTGAAGTCAATCTCGAATGCCCCATCCGGCCAGCGCACCGCCTGGAAGACGGCCGCCTCTCCCTCCACCGAGCCCACCTTCGCGTCTTTGCACTGCCCGCCGGAGAAAAACAGTTCCGCCGTGTCGTCGCCGCGCCGCACCGTCAACTGGCACGATTTTTGCCCCATTTCGAGCGACTGCATCAGGTCCATCATGCTCATTTCTTCCAGACGCCCTTGGATCACGCCCGGCCGCACCTGGCGGTTCTGCAATTTTTCGAGCTGCAGGCGGTCCACTACCTTCTTCGCTCGCCGCACCACATCCTTCAGGAAAAATGGCTTGGGAATGAATTCTTCCACGCCTTCCACGATCGGCCGCAACTTCTCTTCGATGTCGCCCCGGCTGGCCAGAAAAATAAACGGAATCTGCTTCGTCTGCTGCCGCCCGCGCAGTTTTTCATAGAGCTGGCGGCCGTCGAGTCCCGGCATGCGGTAGTCGCATACGATCAAATCCGGCGGATCGTCCACGATCTTCAGCAGAGCGTCGGCGCCGTCCGCCGCCGCCCTCGCGTCGCAATGCGGCGAGAGCCCCTTCATCAGTAAATCCAGTATCAGGGCGTTATCGTCCACCACCAGCACTTGTACGTCCTTCATCGGCGTCATGGCTTGGCGCGCCTCCGCGGACGCACGTACGTTCCGCTCCGGCCGCCGGATTTTTTCACTAGATACAAATCCGTGATCTCCATCCCTCGTTCCAGCGCCTTGCACATGTCGTAAATCGTCAGCGATGCCACAGCCGCCGCCACCAGCGCTTCCATCTCCACCCCCGTGGGGCCGGTGGTCCTCACCTGCGAGGTTATCTCAATTCCATTCTGGCATAGCTTCGCGCTCACATCTACGTGCGTCAACGACAGGGGATGACAAAGCGGAATCAGCTCCGCCGTCCGCTTCGCCGCCGTGATTCCAGCGATGCGCGCGATTTCCAGCGGGTTTCCCTTCGGCGATTTCAGCCGCCGCACGCTCGCAACCGTCGCGCGCCGCATGCGGACGAACGCATGTGCGGATGCCGTGCGCGCCGTTTCGGGCTTCGCCGTGACGTCCACCATCCGCACACGGCCCCGCTTGTCGTAATGCGAGAGTCCTTTTGTCATTGTCCGCGCAACGCGATTTTAGCAGGTTACGAAGGCGTGAACTCCGCCGCCGGTCTACAGGCTTCCCCGGCGTGGCAGCACGTCCACCCATTCCCCCGCTTCCAGGCTTTCCCTGGTTTCATGCACCACCAGGAAACAATTCCCCAGAACGACGGCTCCTATGTCACCCGAACCTTCCCACAGCAACACTTCAACCGTTGGCTCGCCTCCCGGCCATGTCACCCGCGCGGGAAGGAAATGCGCCAGCGGTGCCTTTTCTTCCAAAGGGTGCACCAGTTTCGCTTTGAAGAGAGGCAGAGGATGCGGCCGGTATCCGCTCAGCAATTCGATCGCCGGAACCGCCAGCAGTTCAAACGTGACCATCGTCGAAACGGGATTTCCCGGCAGCCCGAACACAGGCTTTCCGTGACACCACCCGAAAACAGCCGGTTTTCCGGGGCGTATCGCAACCGCGTCAAAGAAAAATTCGGCTCCCATTTCTCGGAGAACTTGTTCCACGTGATCGTACTTCCCTACCGATACGCCGCCGCTCAAAATCAACACTTCTTCTTCGAGGCTCCGCTCGATCATTGCGCGCAAGTCGGCAATCCGGTCCGGAGCGTTGCCGAGCAGGACCGGCTCCCCGCCCGCTAGCGTGGCCTGGGCGCCCAGGGAGACGCTGTTGCTGTTCCGGATTTGGAAGGGACCCGGTGTTCTGACCCACCGCGACCACTTCATCTCCGGTCGAAAGGATTGCGACACGCGGCCGGCGGTACACCGCAACGCTAGTGCGACCCACCTGCGCCGCCATCGCCAGCTCGGCATAACCCAGGCGGGTTCCGCGCTTCAGCACGACCTCGCCGGCGCGCCTCTCCGCGCCTGCCAGAACGTAATTCTGCCCGCATTTTGCCGCACGATCGAACGTAACCGCATCCCCTTCAAGGTGCGCGAACTCCTGCATCGCCACGGCATCGGCGCCCGGCGGAACTGGTGCGCCCGTCATGATTTGTACGCACGTCCCTGGGGTGACTTTCCCATCGAACGCCACGCCTGCACGGCTTTCGCCAATCAACCGCAGCTTTGCGCCCGGTCCCGTGACGTCGGCCGAACGCATTGCAAACCCGTCGCGGGTCGAGCGATTGAACGGGGGGTAATTGCGGTCGGCGGAAATGCTCTCGGCCAGTATGCGGCCGAGCGCCTGCGCGCAATTGTCTGCGAAGGAGAGGATTTCGGTTTTCGGCTTGCCCGCGCGCGCTCCAACGACTTCAATCACCTTCGCGCGCGCGTCTTCGTAGGAAAGCATCACGTGCTAAAGCCAGGAGGCCAGTTTCGTTCCTCGCGGAATAATCGTGGCGTCTCGTTCCGGGCCGGTGGAGATCATCCCGATTTCCACTTGCAGTTGGTCCGAGATGAAACTCAGGTAATCGCGCGCGGCCGTGGGCAGATCCTTCACGTCACGAATTCCCGGCGTGGGTTTTCCCCAGCCCGGCAGCGTGTGATATTCGGGCTCGACTTGCGCCAATACTTCGACGTCCGGGGGAATCTGTCCGAGCCGCTGTCCTTTGTAACGGTAGCCGGTGCAGACTTTGATCTCGGGCTGGGCGTCGAATACGTCCAGCTTCGTCACCGCCAGCGAATCAATCCCATTGAGCATCTTGGCGTATCGCAGCACCACCAGGTCCAGCCAACCGCAGCGCCGCGGGCGTCCCGTAACCGCGCCGAATTCGTTGCCGCGCTCGCGCACTTCTTTCGCGTCGAGGTCGGGCATTTCGGTGGGAAAGGGTCCGCTGCCGACGCGCGTGGTATAAGCCTTCGTCACCCCCACTACTCCGGTCAGCCGGGTCGGCGCGATCCCCAGTCCCGTCGCGGCCCCGCCCGAGGTCGCGCTTGATGACGTGACGAACGGATAGGTCCCGTGGTCGATATCCAGCATCGTGCCCTGCGCGCCTTCCGCCAGAACGGAATTGCCTCGGTCCAGCGCGTCGTTCAGCATTACGGCTGTGTCCGCCACAAGACCGCGGATGTGCGCCGCCAGCTCGAGGTACGAATCCAGCAGTCCCGCCGTTTCCAGCGGATGGCCGTACGCCGCGCTGCTAATTGCGTTCTTCTCTGTGATCACGCGCTCGAGCTTTTCCTGGAATCGCTCCGGCTCCAGCAAATCGCACACGCGAATTCCCCGCCGCGCCATCTTGTCTTCGTAAGCCGGGCCGATGCCGCGTGACGTTGTCCCGATTTTCGCCTCCCCGCGCGCCGATTCCGCGGCTCGGTCCATCTCGCGGTGAAACGGAAAGATCAGGTGCGCCCGGTTGCTCAGAAACAATCGCCCGCGCACTTCGATGCCCGACTTTTTCAGATTCTCGAGCTCGCCCACCAGGGCCGCCGGGTCCACCACGGTTCCTGGCCCGATGACGACTTTCTTTTCCGGCCGCAGGATGCCGCTGGGGATCAGTTGCAGGACGTAACGCCGGTTGTCGAAGATGACGGTGTGTCCGGCATTGTGCCCGCCCGCATAGCGAGCGATATAATCGAAGGCCGAAGCGACGTAATCAACGACCTTGCCCTTTCCTTCATCGCCCCACTGCGCGCCGACCACCGCAATCGCTTTCGTTTTGTTGTTGTCTGGCAATTTCCGAACCCCGCGATCCATCAGGCCGCACTTTGCCCCTGGCACGCCAAACTTGAAAACTTACAGGCAGGCTAAACCTTCCAATCGCTAAAATCCATCGTACGCCGCGCCTGCTGCGAAGGCAAGCCTTGGGCCCGCTCGCGCGGCGCCGCAATCCTCAATCGGATTCGACGACGTGCTCGTAGCGGCCGTGCTTCCAGTAATAAATGAACCCGCTCGTTTCGAAGAACTCGAGATAGATGCCTTCAGATTTGAGCTTGAACGCCGCGAACTTTTGTTCGTTGAAGTGCAGTCCTGGATCGACGCGAAAGATCGCGGAGCTGCCAATCGCGTCCTTGTCGCTCTGCTCCAGAAGGCTCGAAGAATACGTCTCCTTGCCGGACTTGCTGCTGAAGACGAGAAACCGGTAGCCCACCTTTCCTTTGTCGCGAGGGATCAACAGCAGCGCGTAGGAAAGGTCCGCATTGCTTTCAAAATGGCCCGAGGCAAATCCGGGGCAGTCGCTCGGCCGTTTGGCGATCCACGCCTTCTGGTAATCGCCCTCCAGGTCGCCGACGGTCTCGACGCGCCAATCCGGATACTGGCTGGCGAGCGCCACGCGCACGGATTCCGGCAGCACCGCTACGCTGCAGACGGATTGCGGCGCCTGCGCGAAGGCGCACGGAATCGCAAGGAGCGCTGCGGCCATAGAGAGGATGAGCCGTCGCATACCAATTCAGTCTACCGGATTTTTGCGCGGCGAAAGCAATCGCCTGCGTGGTCGTTGACCATCCCGACAGCCTGCATGAAGGCGTAGCAGATCGTCGAGCCGACGAATCGAAATCCGCGCCGCTTCAGGTCTTCGCTCATGGCATCGGATTCCAGGGTTCGGGCGGGAACGGCGTGCGACGACCGCCGGGAGTTCTTCCTTGGCGAGCCGCCCACGAATTGCCAGATGTAGCGGTCAAACGTGCCGAACTCTTTTTGCACCGCGAGAAACACCTGAGCGTTGGAAATCGCGGCGGCAATTTTTAGGCGATTGCGGACGATCCCAGGATTGGCAAGCAACTCTCGGACTTTCCGGCGATCGTACCGCGCGATTTCTGCGGCGTCGAAACGGTCAAACGCTTTGCGGTAGTTTTCACGTTTGTTGAGAATCGTTTCCCAGCTGAGTCCCGCTTGGGCGCCCTCGAGAATCAGAAATTCGAAGAGCTTGCGATCGTCGTGAACGGGAACGCCCCATTCGCAGTCGTGGTAAGCGACCATCGCCGGACTCGCGGCCCAGTGGCAGCGGCGCGGGGCCGGTGGCTTCGCGGGGTCCTTCATTTCGATGCCGCTCGGAAAGGCGTCTAGGAGATGTGCCGCTGGAGTATTTTTTCGATCTGCTCTTTGGGCACGGCGCCGACGATCTGGTCGGCCACCTGGCCGCCCTTGAAGACCAACAGCGTAGGGATGCCGCGGATGTTGAATTTTCCGGCGGCGTTGATGTTTTCATCCACGTTGAGCTTGACGACCTTGAGCTTCCCGGCATGCTCGCGGGCGATTTCTTCCACCGTGGGCGAGAGCATGTGGCACGGGCGGCACCAGTCCGCCCAGAAATCCACCATGACGGGCTGGGTCTTGCTGGCGTCGATCACGTCCGCCTGAAAGCTCGCATCGCTGACTGCTTGAATGTTATCTGCCATTTTTTCCCTTATCGCGCGGGGCAGGCACACGGCCTAGACCCTAGCGCTATCTTTTAGATGTTCCCGCAGCTTTCGGGATTCGAGACCTCTTTGCCGCTTCGTACAGGGTGATAAACGCCGCCGCCGAAGCCTTCCACGAAAAATCCTTGGCCATGCCGTTGGTTTGCACCGTGTGCCACAACTTCGGATCGCGATACGCCTTCAGAGCGGCGCGAATGCAATCGAGAAGCGCCCGCCCATCGTAGGCTTCGAACTTGAAGCCGGTGCCGTTGCGAGACTTCGCGTCGAAGTTCTGGATCGTATCATCGAGCCCGCCGGTGGCGCGCACGACCGGAACGGTACCATAGCGCAGGCTATAAATCTGGTTCAAACCGCACGGCTCGTAGCGCGAGGGCATCAGGAACATATCCGCGCCGGCCTCGATCTTGTGCGCCAGCGCGTTATCGTACCCGATCTTCACGCCCACGCGGTCCGGATAATGCTCCGCCAGAAGCTTGAAGAGCTTTTCGTACTCCGGCTGGCCGGTCCCGAGGGCGACGAGGGCGAGATTTTCCTTCATCAGTTCGCCGGCAATCTGCGCGATCAGGTCGAAGCCCTTCTGGTCGGCGAAACGCGAAACGATGCCGGGGAGCGGGCGTTCGAGATTCTCCGGCGGCAGCTTGAAGGCTTCGAGCAGATCTTTCTTGCAGACCTTTTTTCCGTCCAGATTGTGGGCTGAATAGTTCTGCGCGATGAGAGTGTCGGACTCGGGGCTCCATATGGCGTAATCCACGCCGTTCAGGATTCCGACCAAACGGTCCGCCCGATTGTGAATGACGCCTTCCAGCCCGCAGCCATATTCCGCCGTCTGGATTTCCTTGGCGTAGCGGCGGCTAACGGTGGTGAGGTAATCCGAATAAATCAGCCCGCCCTTGAGCAGGTCAATCTTGCCGTAGAACTCCAGCGAATCGATGGAGAAGAGACTGTCCGGCAGGCCAAGGCGCCGCAGCGCCGACTGCGGAAAGACTCCCTGATAGGCGAGGTTGTGGATGGTGAAGACCACGGGCAGCGAGCGCACGGCCGGATCGGCGCCGTACTGGGTGCGCAGCAGAACGGGGACCAGGGCCGCTTGCCAATCGTGGCAGTGGATTACATCGGGGAGCCACACACGCTTGACGAATTCGATCGCAACGCGGGAGAACTCGGCAAAGCGCTCGGCGTTGTCGGGATAATCGCCCTTTTTGTCGCCATAGAGCTGCTCGCGGTCGAAGAATTCGGGATCGTCCACGAAGAAATAGCGGACGCCCGCCACCGGCTTGCCCTCGGCAATCGCGGGAAAGCGCAGCCGGTCACCCAGCGCGACGGTGACACTGGAGACCAAAGTCGAAGCGATTCTATTACCGCGATACCGGGGAAGTAGGACGCCGACCTCGTGGCCGGCCTCGACGAGCGCCTTGGGCAGAGCTTCCACAACGTCTGCGAGGCCGCCGGTTTTTGAATAGGGCAATCCTTCGGAGGCAACGAACAGGACTTTCATGAGCCCTCGGGTGAAACAAAAACGGTAGCGGAACCAGAGGGGTTCGTCAAGGCCATTACCGACGGGGTTGTTTTCCATTTTGGGAAACGTGACTGATGCGCCGCGAAGGGCCGGGCCGCTCGAGACGCGGCGATTCGAGGCCACGGGATTGGAATAGAGAGGCCCCTCGCTCATTCGCTGCGGCGAATAGATATCGAAGGAGGGGGCCACCAATTTGTTGCGATTAGAAAAAACTAGAGGGCTTTGTTTGCATCAAGTTAGGCCGATTTCTAATATACCCTGGTTGCGATTAGAAATGCCGCGATGCACGACCGGGGATTCGTGACTCGTAAAAAGCACCAAGAAATAGGCCGGACGGGTATAGGAAGCGAAGGAAGAGCGAAAATAAAAATAGGGCAAAGTGTTGCGGTCACAAAGGGGTCCGGTTGTTTGTTTTCTATCACTTACGAGCGATTCTGTTTGTGCGAGTGTTGCGGTCACAAGGGAAGTGGCGAGTGCTGAGTGGCTAGTGGCGAGATGGAGTGCTTGCCGCGATCGAATTATCCGGCTAAGGCGGACGGGGCGCGAAAGCCGAGCTGATTTTGCGTCGATTATGGCACGACTACTCTTCTGCTTCGATGGGGGTAGAAAGTTACGCCGTGAAGCACGACGGCGGTTGTTGCAGGGGGTCTTCAACCCGTCGCCGGTCCAAAACCGCCCATTCATTCTTCGCTCCTTTCCGTGGCCCGTCGGGGCACACTCGTAAGTCCCGTGTTTCCGTAGAGGAGACACAAGTCTTGCGCGTCCCCGAAAAAGCCGGGGCACAAAAACAATTATTATCTATTGTTAATTTGGAATACATAGTATCGCATGGTAAACAGAAAAAGCAAGCAGAAAATGCAGGTTTTTCCGACCTTTGAATCCTACAGAAGCGCAGCGAGGCTGCGACCTCTCGAGCAAAGGCGGTTATCCGCGAGGCGTGGTATCGTTGGCGCATGGCAATCGACCGGCGAGAATTCTTAGCGTCCCTATCGGGCGCGCTGGCCACAGTCACCCCCTTATGGAGAGGCCGACAAGGAGCGAAGGACATGTATGGATTGATCGCGAAATTGACGGCTGTGGCGGGCAGACGCGACGATTTGATTCAGATACTCCGCGGCAGCGCGGCGGACATGCCGGGATGCCTCAGTTACGTTGTGGCCAAAGACGCGGCCGATGAAAACACGATCTGGGTGACGGAAGTATGGGACAGCGAGGCGAGTCATGATGCTTCGCTAACGTTGCCGGCCGTGAAGAACGCGATTCCGCGAGCGAAGCCGGTCATTGCGGGCTTCGAGAAAATCGCTGTCACGACTCCGATGTGGGGAGTGGGACTCCCGCCCGCAAAGACTCCCTGACCGGTTCACAATCACAACGACATCGAATGCGTTGGGCCCCACTGGACGAGATTCCGGCGAAACACGCCCTTGCCAGAAAACTCGTGTGCGGGGGCAAAGCCTGTTGGAGTGGGGATGATGTGTGACCGCGCTGGGAAATTGGTAGCCGAACAGCGGTACCTCAAGGACGAATCGATGGCACGCACCCTTTGCCCAACGTCGCAAAGGGATTGCGGCACGCGGAAAGTCAAAGGCTAGCTGGCCCGCCGTTTATCAGGATTTACTTACGTTCCAAACGTACAAGAAGTTCTGGTCCGTGGCTGTGGCGACATTTCGCTTGGCGTTTCGAGTAGCGCGGTTCAAGGCGGAACGGACGTTTTCCTTGGTGTCTCCCAATTCGGCCAAAGGCACCCTAAGGGCCGCACCTTCCTTGAGCAGGTCGAGGTCGCGCAGAATCAGGGAAACTATCACCTTGTGTTTGCCATTTCGCGAATGAGGAACTTCCCCCAACGTTATGGTCCTGAAATGGGATACCGCCGAATTCGTTTTCAATGTGCGCCTCCCACACTGCAAACGTATAACTAACGCCACGCATTCATATCATAGACGCTGTGCTACGTACAACAGAAAATAGACAGACATAAACGTACCCTCTTAAGCGGATGCCGTCGAAGGATAACCGGCTCGGTCGCGTTAACACCATCTGATTTTCCCTTAAGGAGAGCTACGTTATTGCAGAGAAATGTAGAAGATTTTCCCCGTATGACTTGAAGGCTGCTAGGGTGCGCGGAGAAACAGCAGCGGCTGCGATGCGAAACGCGGAAACACATTTCGCGCAGGTTCCCATTGAGGTGGCCGAGACGACCCTCCGCCAGAATACGGCGACGGTAAGAATGCCGGAACAATCGACTGCGCTAGTCTCGGTGCTATATATCAATGCCGCCGCGGAATTTCTGAAGCAAGAGGAAAATGCTCCATCCAAAGAGCAGCCATGAGGAAACTGATTTGGGTCAAAACCGCGCACAGTCAGGGTTGGGCTTGCTCGGAATGCGCCTGGGCGTTCAACCCTAGGGGTCCGCTGCGTGGCACCTCCATAGACGAAATGAAGCAAATTTTCGAACGCGAGCGCGACAAGGAGTTTGCGACTCATGTTTGCTCTCAGAACCCGAGGACGAAGAGCCGGGAACCTAAGGACGAATCCTGATTCTCCCGCAATCGTGACGATCGAGTGTGAGGGCTGAATTACCTCCAAGGGAACAGTGCCTCCGAGTGACCGCAGTGTTTCCTCTTAATCCATAGCACCCGACAAGTGAGATTTTCGAAACCTAAGGCTCTACGACGCGTCTCAGATACCCGTCCGAGGAAGCGTCCGCCAAAAAAAAGGGCGGACGCCAAAGTCGCGAAAGGTTCGCGTCTTTTCGATGCGATCGATCAGCTCGCCTGAAGGCAATACCGTGGGCGGACGAATTGCCGGTGGCAGGGCGCGGTTGTTACACTCGGGCGGACATGGCGCGGCAACGGTTGGGACAACATTTTCTGAGCGATGCGGGGTGGCAACGGCGGATCTTTGAGTCGCTGCCGCGCGCGGCCGACGAGGCGTGGGTCGAAATTGGCGCGGGGCACGGCGAGATGACTCAGCTCCTGGCCGCGGATGAGCGGCGCGTGATCGCGATCGAAACTGATGGACGGCTGGCGGAGGGGCTGAGGGAACGCGCGGGGCGGGAATGGCCGAACGTCGAAGTGGTTGCGGGAGACGTGCTGGCGCTGGACCTTGCGAAGTTGGCGGGCGGGAGATTTTGCGTCTATGGGAATTTGCCGTATTACATCACGTCGCCGATATTGCACCGGCTGTTTGAGTGCGGCGATCGAATCGCTTCGATATACATCGTGATTCAGTGGGAGGTGGCGGCGCGGATTGTGGCGCGTCCTGGAAGACGGGAATATGGGTATCTATCGGCCGCGTGCCAGTTTTACGCGAAGCCTGAAATCGCGCTGCGAATTCCAGCGGGGGCGTTCCGGCCACCGCCGCGAGTGACGTCCGCGCTGGTGCACATGACAATGCCCGGCGAGCGAGCGTCGCTGGGGATTGGCGACGAGAGGCGATTCCTCGAATTCGTGCAGACGTGCTTCGGGATGAAGCGGAAGACGCTGAGGAATAATTTGCGAGGGATGGCGACGGAGGAGCGCGTGCGCGGGGCGATGGAGGCGGCGGGGTTGCGGGGCGATGCGCGCGCGGAGCAATTGACGCTCGGGCAGTTTGCGGCGCTATTCAGGGAGTTGAAGTAGAAGGATGAAGTTTAGATTTCGTCCGGTCGTCGTTGGCACATAGATTTGCGTGATTGTGCCGCATCCCGTAGAAGCGTCCGGGACACAAAAAACGTGCCTACGGCGCTGGAGTCTCTCGCGACGCGAACACTCCCCCGCAGGGGTTGAAGGGCTTGTGTCAACCTCAGGAGTTCTCCGTCAACGGCTGAAGCCGCACTGATTTTGCGTCAGTTGCGGCACGGCTAAAGCCGATCTAGGGCCGAGCTTCCTTCCGCTGGACTGAAGTCCAGCTCCCCCTGTTGAAACAGGGGGCTCCCACAGAGAGTCTTCCCCGACTTCCACGCCCGCTGAAGGAGCCGGAAATGAGTTGTCACACAGGCTTTGAAGCCCCATTGAAGTGGGGATGTGTCTGCGGCGGCTGAAGCTCCGACCCCCTAAGGAATCTCCAACAACAATTCTTCAAGCACAAATTGGAAGGCCGGCGAGGAGAGCTACTGCTTGACGGCGTTGAGGTCTTCGACGAC
Source organism: uncultured Acidobacteriota bacterium (assembly GCA_963788255.1). GTDB lineage: Bacteria > Acidobacteriota > Terriglobia > Acidiferrales > UBA7541 > Palsa-295. The sequence continues at coordinate 272,672 of CAWBGC010000014.1, read as the reverse complement.
GGCGCGGAGGCGGTCGGGGAAATCGGTCATGATGCCGTCGACGCCGGCCGAGATCATCCCGCGCATGTCTTCCGCTTTGTTGACGGTCCAGACGGCGACGTGAAGGTCCGAGCGGTGGGCTTCCTCAACCAACTGAGGCGTGGTGAAGGAAAACCGGGGGCAAATCTGGCGGGCTCCCACATCGAGCGCCGACTTCACCAGCTCGGGTCGATCCTTATCGAATAGCAGCCCGATCATGATGGAAGGATCGAGGCGGCGGAGAGCCCCAAGGGTGGACGGGTCGAAGGAGATGACGACGGTGCGGGCGGTGTTCTGGGCGTTTTGGAGCGCGGCGACCAGCGCGTGGTGCATGCCCCAGGCAGCGTCGTATTTGATCTCGAGATAGAAGACGATATCGTGCTCGCGCGAGAAGGAGAGAATTTCCTCTAGTGTCGGAATGCGCTGGCCCATGAACTGGCGGTCGAACCAGTGGCCGGCATCGAGCTCGCGTAGCTCGGCGAGCGAGAATTCATGGACCGAGCCGCGGCCGTTGGTGGTGCGCTCGAGGGTGGCGTCGTGGATGGCGACGAAGCGAGCGTCGCGGGTGAGATGCAGGTCGGTCTCGATGAAAGGAGCGCCCAGCTCGACGGCGCGAGTGAAGGCCGCGAGTGTGTTTTCCGGAGCGCCGCCCGAGGCGCCCCGGTGAGCGATGACCCAAGGAGATCGCATACCGTTGGCTATCGTAACAGATTCGGGAGGTTGTCTCGGTCTACTCCGATGGGGGGAGTTGTGAAAGCCGCAATGGCGGCGAAAATGGCTGCCGGACTTGGAAACGAGTTCGCCGGGGTCTATCCGGAATTGCGGCGAGTACCATTACTGCCCACCACGATGCAAAACGTTTCTCAATAGTGACATAGCGTTGCCGGACAAATTCACCCGCTGAAGGCACAAACGCCCTCCCGCATTCGAAAACCCGGATTCCGGGAATAACGCAGTTTCATCCCTTGTTATTGCTTGCAGATAGGAAACGGGCTGTGATGAAATGCGGCCGCTCAATTGGTTAGTGGATTGCCCATCACATACGGACTCTCAGGGGCGCACGCAAGGCCGGTTGACGCTTGGGGCTTCGAACCGGCTCTTTCAGAGCATAAATCTTGCTGGCGAAACCGGACGCCCCGATGAGGGCGGCCCAGAGCCGAGAGAGTGAATCAGCGGCGACGCGGTTGGCTTGGGAGGGGGAAGTGGCGCTGTTCGTACTGCTGATCGTGGGAGTGGTGGTCGCGCAAACGTGGATGGACTGGCGCGACGCGAGAAAGAATTGGGTGGTGCCCGCGTGGGCGAAGGGATTGGCGCTGGCTGGGGTGGTGGCGATTTGCATGACGGAAGCTACGTCGTTCGCGTCGGTTTGGATGCGAGACTCGGCGGGCCAGTGGAGCGCGGGAATCGAATCGCGGCTGTTTTGGCCGGAAGTGGCCTTTCTGCTGTGCACCATGGGAATCATCGTGGCGAGCGTGCGAAAAAAGCGAATCCGGTTGATGCTGGTGCTGACGGGCATCCTCACGGTGATGTTCTGGCTGGGGATGACGCTTTCCTCGTAGGTCTCCAAGGCAAATCGAGGGCCCTGGCGACTGCCTGCCACCCGTATGAGGTCTTTCCTATCCTCTGGATTTGATGTGCTGCGAAAAAGGTCCAGTTCCAATGTTCCTCAGAGATAACCCAAAAATGTGCCGCCCGGCGGGTGGATTCGCAGGCTCAAGCGGCGGCACACGCAAGGCAGTAGTGCATTGCTTCAGAGAAACCTCTCTCGACACACAACGCCAAAGGAAATCATCGGCCCATGAACAAGCTAATCGTCCCTCTAGTGCTATCTCTCTTCCTAATCGTTGCTCCGTCGTTCGCGCAGACAGCGGCGCAGCAGGATTCGCATTCCGCCACGGAAACGCAAGCTACTAAAACACACTTCAAAATAGCTGACAGAAAGTTCTGGACCCTCGCCGCACTGCAGGCAGGGGCGACCGTCGCTGATTTTGAGACCACGCAATGGGCCAAGAGAGCGGCGCCTTCGGGCGCGGAGTTGAATCCCCTGTTTGGAAGCCACCCGGGGAGGCCGCGGATGTACAGCATCGGAATCTCGCTGACTACGCTTCAAATTTTCCTGCAGCACAGATCGAAGGGACTTGGAAAGCGGACCGGGAAAATGAAGAAAGCGTGGATCGTGGGCGCGCTGGTGAACACAGGACTCCATACATTCCTGGCGGTTCATAACGCCGAGATAGCCAGCCAAGGTTTCTGCACGCAGTCGACGCCAAACTGCAGGTGACGCGGCGTGCTTCGCTTCGTGCATTCAATGCAGGTCGAACGCGACTGCCATCGGAAAAGTGGCGCAGGGGCGCCGTCACTGGCCGGAAAGGCTCCCGAGACGGCTATTCGCCGGTAGCCAGCCGCTATTCGCCGAAAAGAGCGAGACGCCGGATGGGGTTCGCTCTATTCTCACGGCATGGAAAGCAACAGAGTGCAACCGGGAGAGACGAGCATGGCGAACGTGAGCAGGCAATCCTCCGAGAGAGCAATAGCACCCAGCGCAGGAATCCGGATGGCGAGCGCGGGGCTTCTAATTCTGTTGGGAATCGTGCTTCAATTGGCCGAGCTTGGCTACGGGCACGTCAACGCGGGCAATATGTGGCTGTATTCGGTGGTGGTAACGGATGTATGGCATGCGCTGTCGGTTCATCTGAACGTGACGGCGGTGGAGGAGTGGCTGAAATTCTGGCCGCTTTTGCTGGTGTGCGTCGGACTAGCGATCTTCCTGGCGCTGAAGCCGGCAGATGGATCGGCCGAGAGATCGGCACCGAGGGCTTGAGGTAGTCATGGCGAATGGAACACATCGCGCTACGAGGGGCCTCTTCGCGGGGCTGTTTATCGTGGCGCTGGGCGTGGTCTTCCTGCTGGACCAGGAAGGGATCGTTTCCGCGGACTACATGTTCCGGTTCTTCTGGCCCGCGGTGTTCATCTTTTTCGGCCTGGAGGGGGTCTTCTGCGGCTGCGGCGGCACGCGAAGGAATATTGGGATCGTCCTGACGGCCATCGGGATCTTACTGCTGCTCTCGAGTCTGAACCTGCTGCGCTTCCACATTGGATTTGAGCTGATTTGGCCGCTGGTGTTGATTTGGGTGGGTGTTTGGATCATCCTGCACGCGTTCAGGGGCGGCGGAGCCCCGGGAGCGGGATTTACCTTTATGGGTTCTTGGATTGGGCAAGTCAAGCAATGGGGGGGACTTAACTCCACGGAAAAAGAATTCGACAACGTAGCCATTTTTGGCGGGGTCAAACGGCGGATCACAGCCCAGAACTTCAAGGGGGGGAGGGTGATGACATTCTGCGCCGGATTCCAGATCGACCTGTCGCATGCGGACATCGAAGGGGAATCCGCAACCATCGAAGCGAGCGCGTGCATGGGAGGCGGGGAGATACGAGTGCCCGATGCCTGGATTGTGGACATTCAGGGGGTTCCGCTGCTTGGCGGCTACGTCGATGAAACCCATCCGGTGCCCCCGGCAGACCCCTCGAAGCAAAAGCGCCTTATCGTGAAGGGCGTGGCCTTCATGGGAGGCATCGTGGTCAAGAACTGATCCGCGATCATGCACTCCATCCTCGCTCATCTTCGGCGGCTGGCCCTTTACCTTCTTGCGTGGATTCCTATTGCCGGGCTAGTGGCGTATTTGCTGGCGATGCCCCGGACCATCACGTGGCGTGAGTCCGTGGTGATGGCCATGCCGCTGTGCCTGGTATACGCGTTCGTTTGCCTTTCGGCGTGGTATTCCTGCCGGGTAACACCGATTGAAGAATCCAGCATGGTCCGGCTGGTGCTGACGCATATGGCGACAGCGCTGCTGGCGACCGGATTATGGGTCCTGGTGGCCAAGACGTTGGCGATTGAGATATCTCAGATGAATTCGTACCACGGATTCGACAAGCGCTTCGCCACGGAAACGCCGTTGCTGGTGGGGACGGGAATGCTGCTGTATCTGCTGTCCATCGCGTTTTATTACGTCCTGCTGGCTGTGGAGGCCTCGCGCGAGGCGGAAGCGCGCGTGATGAAGGCAAGCGTGCTGGCGCGCGAGGCGGAGCTGAAAGCCCTGAAGGCGCAGGTAAATCCCCACTTCCTGTTCAACAGCCTGAATTCTATCAGCGCGCTCACCAGCTCCGACGCTCCCAAAGCCCGTGAGATGTGCATCCTGCTGGGCGACTTTTTGCGGCGGACGCTGGGTCTGGGGAAAAAGCCGCCATACCGCTGGGCGAGGAAATGTCGCTGATCCACGCGTTTCTAGCCGTGGAGAAGATCCGCTTCGGGGCGCGGATTCGAATGGAAGAGAATATCGAACCGGAAGCGATGGACGTCCAGGTGCCGCCGCTGCTCTTGCAGCCGTTGGTCGAGAACGCAGTGGTTCATGGAATTGCGAATCTAGTGGAAGGGGGATGGATCCGGCTGGACGCGCGGTGCCAGGACGGCGATCTGGCGATCGTGGTCGAAAACACCTACGACCCGGAGGCGCCGGCGCGGCGCAGGAACGGAGTGGGGCTCGCGAACGTCCGGCAGCGCCTGATGGCACGTTACGGCAACCGCGCGACGTTTGGGCTGAAGACGGAAGCGGATCATTACCGCGTAACGATCACTCTTCCCGCGGAAAGAGAGGCGCCACCCGCGTGAACCTGGAAGGTGAGAGAAAAATCCGGGCGGTTATCGTGGATGATGAGGAGCTGGCGCGGCAAATCCTGCGCGAGTTCCTCTCCGCACATCCGGAAATCGAGCTGACGGCGGAATGCGCCAACGGATTCGAAGCTGTGAAAATCGTCACGGAGAAAAAGCCCGACCTGGTGTTCCTCGACATTCAGATGCCGAAACTGGACGGATTCGAGGTGCTGGAATTGATCGGAAACGAAGCAGCCGTGGTCTTCGTCACCGCGTACGACAGCTACGCCATTCGCGCCTTCGAGGTCCACGCGGTGGACTATCTGTTGAAGCCGATCAGCGCGGAGAGATTCGAAGACGCGCTCGCGCGCGCGAAGGAGCGGCTCGGCGGCAAAGTGGCGCCCGCGGCCCTGCCGGCGGCGGAATTGGCCGCAGCGGCGCGTCCGCCGTCTCAATACGCGGACCGCATTCCCGTGCGCAACGGCACGCGAGTGTTCATTATTCCGGTGGCCAAGCTCGATTACGCCGAGGCGCAGGATGATTACGTGGCTCTCGCCTCCGAGGGCAAGAAGCATTTGAAGCAGCAGACGATTGCGAGCCTGGAGGCAGTATTGGATCCGTCACGGTTTCTTCGCATCCATCGGTCGTTCATCGTGAACCTGGAGCGGGTGGCGAGGATTGAGCCGTATGGCAAGGACAGCCACGTGGCGGTCCTGGCGAACGGGGCGCAGCTCCCGGTGAGCCGCGCGGGATACGCGCGCCTGCGCGCGTATCTGGACCGTTGATGGGTGCGAGGCGGCGAGTAACGGTAGCGTTCTGAGAGAGTTGGGCGTTATAGGCCCTCTAGCCCCTTGTGTTAACAAAGTGCTTATTGCGGGCCGGGCAGGTTCGTAGTAGTGTCCCCCGATGCCCCTAACCGGCAGGCGTAAGTCCGCCCGGCAGGCCCTCAAGAGCGGCAAAAGGAGAAGTCGGAAAATGGCATCCTCGGCGCAAGCAAAACTCCCGAATCCCTCCGGCAAAGAGAATCCGGAAGGCGCAAACGTTGACAAGATACGAGACATTCTCTTCGGCTCCCAGATGCGCGACTATGAAAAAAGGTTCGCGCGCCTGGAAGACAACATCACGAAAGCGCTCGAAAACTTGCGCGAGGACATGACCAAACGCCTCGACACGCTAAGCGGTTTCGTGCGCCAAGAGGTCGATTCCCTCAGCCAGCGCTTGAAGAACGAAAAGTCCGAGCGCACCGACGCGCTGAAGGAAGTCGGCCGCGAAATCAAGGACGGCGCAAAGCTTCTCGAGAAGAAGCTCTCGCAACTCGAGGAACAGATGTCCGACGGCCAAAGCGAGCTGCGCGCCAAGCTGCTGGAACACTCGAAATCCATCTCCGCCGAGATCGATAAGCTACGCCGCGACACGGCGAGCGCGCTGAACCGCGAAGTGGAGACGCTGCGCGACGAAAAGACGGACCGCGCGGCGTTGGCGGACCTGTTCACGGAATTTTCGCTGCGTTTGAAGAACAAATTGGAGCTGCCGGAGGAGTAGCCCGGCCGCTCCCGCGGATAAAAGACAGGCCCGCTCGCTCCATTCCGGCGCGCGGGCAAGAGAACGCTTCCTTCCACCATGCCCGAACAAGCGCAACGCCGCGCCCCCGTGGGGCAACCGCTCCAGAATCCCCCGGACGATAACCACGCCCTCGAAGAGCTGCGCCAATTAATCGTCGCGCCGGAACAGGAAGGCATCGCGGAGATCCGCGAGCGCATGGACAGCCTGGAGCGCAGAGCAGAGGACGTCAGTTCCGTCGTGGCGGAAGCGATCCAGATGCGCCGCGAGGCGGGCGACGACCAAGCGCTTGCGGAAGCCCTGGCTCCCACGATCCAGGAAACTTTGCGGGATTCAGTCCGCCGCGACCCGCACATTCTGGCCGATGCGTTGTTCCCCGTCATGGGACCTGCGATCCGGAAGTCCATCAGCGAAGCACTGCGGTCCATGGTGGAGTCGTTCAATGAAGCACTCGAGCATAGCCTCTCGATTCAGGGTGTCCGGTGGAGGATCGAGGCGTTTCGAACTGGAAAGCCTTTCGCTGAGATCGTGATGATGCACAGCCTGCTCTACCGCGTGGAACAGGTTTTTCTGATTCACCGGGAGACCGGCCTCGTGCTGCAACACTTGGTGGCGCCTGCGGTGGCGACGCAGGACCCGGCGATGGTGGCGGGCATGCTCTCCGCCATTCAACAGTTCGTGAAGGATTCATTCGATTCCAAGCGCGGCGACACGCTGGGAAGCCTGGACGTGGGCGAGCTCCAGGTGTGGATCGAAGAGGGTCCGGATGCCGTGATTGCGGCCGTGATTCGCGGGCATGCGCCCTCCGATTACCGGCTGGCGCTCAAAGAGGCGCTCGAAGAAATCCAACAGCAATATGCATCAGCCCTCGATCATTTCCAGGGTGATGCGGGACCCTTTCGCGCGGCAGGAGACCGGCTGGGGCATCTGCTCGAAGCGCGGTACAGAGATAAAGAAAGCGGGAAAAAGAGCCCGCGCGCGGCAATTGCCGCCGGAGCCGCGGTGCTTGTGGCGCTGGCAGTGTTGCTGGGAATCATGGCATATCAACGCCACGAATGGTCGCGATTCGTCGAGACACTTCGGCGCCAGCCTGGCGTTGCGGTCACTTCCGCCGGAAGAGTTGGAGGACGCTTTCAGATTCGCGGATTCCGCGATCCGTTGGCCGCGGATCCCAACCAGCTTCTCGCGCAGGCGGGGCTCGATCCCGCCAAGGCCGACCTGGAATTGGCGCCTTTCTATTCGCTCGATGATGCCATGGTGCTGAAGCGGGCGGAAAATCTTCTCGCGCCGCCGGCCACGGTGGAACTTACGGTGGCAAACGGGTCGTTGCACGCAAAGGGTAAAGCAGCGTCCGGCTGGATCAGTCGTTTGCAGGAGCGCGCGGCTTGGGTTCCCGGCGTGACGGCCGTGGATACGTCTCAATTGAAGAACACGGACGCGGTGGCGCTGGAATCTGCGGTCCTGACATTTCCGGTTGGTTCTTCGGAGCTCGATCAAGGCCAGGAAAATGCATTGGCGCAAGTAGAACAGGAAATTCGCGACATGCTCGGCAACCAGAGCGCAGCTAGCCAGAGCGTTTCCATTGAGATTATTGGGCACACGGATAACACGGGTGTGGATGGCACGAATTTGCTTCTGAGCAAGCAGCGCGCCGACCGGGTGATGAATGCCCTGGTGCGAGACGGCCTGAAGTCCGCAGCCGTACGTCCGCGCGGCGTGGGCACGGCGATGCCCTTGCGCGGCGAAGATACGGAAGAAGGCCGGCATCTGAACCGAAGCGTCACCTTCCAGGTTGATTTCTCTCCCGCTTCCCCGGGACACTGAGCGGAATATTCCCATGCTCTCGAAAAAAGTGTGCATGCTGGGGTCCTTCTCCGTCGGGAAGACCAGTCTGGTCCGGCGCTTCGTGGAAAGCATTTATTCGGAGGCGTACCACACGACGATCGGCGTAAAAGTGGACAAGAAAGAAGTCCGCGTGACCGATCAGGACATGACGCTGATTCTGTGGGACATTCACGGCAAGGACGTGTTTCAGGACATTCGCATGTCGTACCTGCGCGGGATGTCCGGATATCTGCTGGTGGCTGACGGCACGCGCCGCCAAACGCTGGAGGATGCCCTGGCCTTGAGCGATCGCGTGTTGCAGGAAATGGGCAGGATTCCAGCCGTGCTCGTGCTCAACAAAAGCGATCTCGCGTCGGAATGGGAGATTGACGCGGACCGCGAAGCAAAACTCACCGAAGACGGATGGGCCGTGTTTCGCACCAGCGCCAAGACGGGAGAAATGGTCGAACAGGTGTTTTTGTCGCTCGCGAAATCCATGCTGAGCAAATAGATGGCTCAGAATCCGATTCTCGAATCGTTTCTGGCAAACCAAGGGTATGCCCTGTTCGAATTCGCCGGCGATGGCGATTTTCGCGCGATGGGACGTTATCCGGAATGGTGCGAGCAGGTCTGGGGCGCACCCGCGCGGGCTTCGGACGCGAACCGGCTCGCGGACCATTCGCCGTTCCTCGAGAATTTCCTGGTGGACGCCGAGGATTTCTGGAATCGAGATACGGAGAAATCCTTGCGCTCGGGCAATTGGATCGAGCGGACGCGCGAGGGCGGCGAAATCCCGCTCGAAGCCACCGCCGTGAAACTCGCCGGAAAGCGGATCCTCATCCTGCGAAATCTTTCCGCTACGTTCGCCGAGCAGCAGCAGTTGTATCAAACCGCGCGGGATTCCCTGCTGGAACACGAGCGGTTGATCCGGGAAATTCAGAAGAAGGAAATCCTGCTGCACTGCATCATCCACGATCTTTCGCAGCCGTTGGGCGCGATGCGCGGCTGTTTCGATCTATTGGCCTCGGAGAAACTCGCGGCGCGCGTGGCACGGTTCGTGGAAATCGCACGCGGCGAATCCCTGCGCCAGGAACAAATGATTCGAGGCATTCTCGAAGCGTTTTCCGCGGACCTGTCGGCGCAGCAATCCGCGGAAGCCAAGGTGTCCGAGGCGCCGGACTTGGCCGCCTGCGCCAAACAGGCTGTGCAGGATGCTTCCGCTGCTTTCGAGGCGCGCGGCGTCCGCTTGCAGCTTGACGCGCAGCTCGACGGCTCGCGCGATTGGAAGGTGGCCGGCGACGCTCCACGCATCCTGCGAATTTTCGGCAACCTGCTCGAAAACGCCCAGCGCTACACGCCTCGCGGAAAGGGCGTCACGGTCGGCCTCGAGGATAAAGGAGGCGCAGTTCTGGCTTACGTTGACGATGAAGGGCCCGGCCTTCCAGCCGACAAGAGCGGCGGTGCGTCCGCCGGACAGCTTTTTGCTCTGTTTGCCAAGGGCAAGGATCGTCCCGGCAAGGCGGGCCTGGGGCTCTATTTCTGCAAGATTACGGTGGAGCGCTGGGGCGGAACGATCGGCGCGGAAAACCGGCCACAAGGCGGGTCGCGCTTCTGGTTTCGACTGCCGCGCGCGGCGGGGCAAACTTCGTCAAGCGCGGCCGAAAAAACTCTTGCAGCCGCGAACCGCGAAGAAGATGCTGTAGCCGAGCGCGCCGCCCGGTCTCGCGCCTTGCTTGCCGGACGCGCGTCGAAGCCCATGCACATTCTGGTGGCCGAAGACAACGAGGCGAATCGCGAGTTGCTGATAGAACTGCTTCGGAAGCGCGGGCATACCGTCACCGGCGTGCCCGACGGCCGCGAAGCCCTCGCGGCGCTGAAGCGGCAGCAATACGACATCCTGCTCGTCGACGAAGAAATGCCGCGCCTGAACGGCATTGAAGCCACGCGCGCCATCCGGCAGGAGGAAGCTTCTTCAGGAAAACATCTCGTCATCATCGGCGTCACCGGCAACGCCACGGAAGAGGATGAAAAGCGTTTTCTTGAAGCGGGCATGAACGGATTCCTTCCGAAACCGGTGCGAATGGAGAAGCTGTTTGAAGTGGTCGAGTCCGTCGGGCGCGCGCCGGCGCCTGCAGCTTCCGTGTCGTCCGTCGCGGCGCAGCCGGAAGCACCCGCCGAAGACGTGGTCGAGCATCTTCGCCGCACCACCGGCGGAAACGAGCCGCTGATGCGCTCGCTGGCGAAGACATTCCTCGCCGATGCCCCGCAGCAGATTTCGACGCTCCGGCGCGCCCTGGCAAAAAAGGACGCGGCACAAGTGGGGAAGACGGCCCACTTGCTGAAAGGGGCGCTCAGCATCTTCGGGGCGTCGCGCGTGGTGGAGGCGGCCCGCAGCCTGGAAGCTATGGGCCGCGCGGGAGGCCTGGATGGCGCCGCAGCGGCATTCAGCTCCCTGGAAGGGGGATTCGCCCGCTTGCAGCAGGAATTGCAGACGCTTCAGCCGAAACCAAAACACAAATCAACATCCAAATCCAAGTTCGCGCCCAAGCTATCGGCGCGCCCGCACAGGAAACCAAAGCCCGCCGCGCGCCCGCGCCGCAAGCGCTGACCCTCTCTCCCTCGATTATTCCTCGGCTCATTCCTCACGTCTTCTGCTTTGCAGTCTCTTCTCCGAGTGGGTGAATTTCCTTAAAACCGACGAAATAGCAGACACCCCGGAGCTCCCGAGGCCGATTGGACTTCCACTAGCGTTTGCCGGTTCAGCGAGATGTACTGAAATGCTCGGGGGTAATGGGGGAGAACGCTCCAGTTAGGTCTAGAGCGAATGCCATTACGGGCCATCAGTTCGAAGAGAAACGCATTGGAGGACGAGTAGTCATGTGGAACAGTATGTCAGGGGTGGGGAAGCCTTCGACGTGGATTGTGATAACCTCACGTGAGTCACGAAAAGTATTTCGCGATTCCAGTAGGTGCTATCGTCAACAATAAATGGAGGCGCAGCCGAAACTTCCGCCGCGCTTCGCACGTCACTCATTCAGACATGTGCGCGCGAGCATGCGCGCAAGAGAGAGCAGTCAGTTGAACGGAATCGCAGATCTATGTTCGCGGGCAAGCCAAGTCGCATTGTGTTCAGTCGCCTCAGGCAGGATGAGGGCGCGGCGCAGATATTAGGGTTTGGAGACGACTCCCAAATGACGCCAGCGAGGCAGCCATGGCCCCAGTTCTAGTCTGGCTCATCCTGTTCCTCTGTCTGGTGATTTCGATCGTCAAGTACACGCTCGCGCTGATCCTGAAGTGGTCGGTCCCAAAAGCGACGGTCAAGAAGGACTACACGTACCAACCCACGGTAAGCGTCCTGATGCCCTGCTTCAACGAGGGCAAGACAGTCTACGAGACTATCGAGAGCATCAGCAAGAGCGATTATCCCAACGACAAGTTTGAAGTGATCGCGCAAGACGACTGCTCGGTGGACGACAGCTACGAGTGGATGCTCAAGGCGCAGCGCGATTTTACGAACATACAAGTACGGGTGGGGCGGAACACGGTGAACAGCGGAAAGGCCCGCACCGTATGCAACGCGCTGCACCACTCCACCGCAGATATGATCATATCCATCGACTCCGATTGCATCTTTCATCCGGACGCGATTCGGGAGCTGGCGGCTTGCTTCTCGGAGCCGAAGATCGGGTCCGTGGGCGGCAGAGTGGGAGTAAGAAATCCCAACGAAAGCACAATCACTGCGATCCAGACGTTTATCTATTACGCGGCGTTCCAGCTTTACAAGGTGCCGGAGAACTGGACGCGCAGCGTGGGGTGCATCAGCGGATGCCTGTTTGCCATCCGGCGCGAGCTGTTGCTCCAGATCGAGCCCAAGATTCGCAGCAGGCATTGGTTCGGCATTCCGGTGAACCAGGGCGAAGACCGGTTCCTCACACATCAGACGCTCCTGCGCGGCTACGGAACTTACATCAACAACGACGCGCTTTGCTGGACCACGGTGCCCGCCACATTGCCCGATCTATTCAAGCAGCAGCTTCGCTGGCGGCGCAGCATCGTACGCGATCTTTTCTACACCCTGAGGACACTGCCGCAGCACGTGTGGACGCTGCACCCCAATACAGTCCTTACGCTCGTACTGACGCCGCTCGGCGCGCTGCTGGGGCTGTTGGTGGCGGTCACCATGCTCAGTGGAAGTCCGATGGCGTGGGCGGGACCGGGGCCGCTTATCGCGTACGTCGGGATTGCGGCAATTCTCAGTTGGGTGATCCGGAAATACAGCGCCCGGGAAGCGGTCAACCACCCGCTCGCCTTTGGCGCCTATTTAGCATGGTCGCTGGTCAGCAGCTTATTCATTACGACCCTGGCCCTATGCACGCTGGACTCGAAGGATTGGGGTACGCGCACCAAGGAACAGGAGGCCACCGATGGCGACGACACCCATCAAGAAAGCGCCTACTGAAGCAAAAACTCCCGTGATCCAGCCGATGCTGTACAAGTCGGTGGTCACGATTTACCGGATCTTTGCGATATTGACGCTCTACGTGGTGCTCGCCGGCGTGCTGGCGTACGGGTTCGTCATGGGCTTCTATGCCCTGAACACATCGTGGGCCGCGCCTGTGATTCTCTCCCCCTCCGATGACAAGAGTCTTGATTTCACGGAGAAGCTGGTGACCAGCCGGCAGACGCTGGAGGATCTGAACGTAGACAAGAAGAGGCTGGTGGACGGCGTCGATGAGATGAAAGGGCACCGGGCTTCGCTGGTGGCGCTCGAGCCCGAACTTCGGGCCGCTATCGTCCGGGAGAAACAACACAACGAAGCCACCGGCCCGGAGCTTTTAGATCTCGACAAGGAGAAGCAGGCCGACAACCTGAAGACGCAAGCGGTGATGGCGCAAGTGAAGGAAGTGGAAGCCGCCATCGACAAGGATTTAGCGGCCGGCCTGATCACCAAAGGGGATGCAGCTACCCAGCGAGCGGCGCTGAATCAGGCGGAGAGTTCGTATACGGACAGCAAGATCGGCGAGGTTCTGCTCACGGACGACGTTCTGCAGAAGACCACGACCGATACCAAGTCGCTGGACGTGCTGGACAAGCAGGCCGAGCTGATCTCGGAGATCGCGCAGCTTGATATAGCCATTAGCGTGGCGGAAAAGCAGATCTACGAAGAGACGCGACAGATCGATCGGCTGAAACAGGCGTTGACCACGGCGAAGGAAACGCCGTACTACCTCAGCGTGTCTGGAGATACCAGCGTGTACTTCGCCTTTGTGCCCTACGACAATCAGGGCCATGTCTCCATCGGCACCGCGGTCTACGACTGTTACCTGAACATGGTGGTGTGCAGGAAGGTGGGCACGGTTAAGCAGATTTTTGCGGGCGAAGAACATGCCACCCATCCCATCTTCCGGACAGACATCCGCGGTTTCCTGATCCAGATGCAGCTAGACCATCCAGAATCCGCGAAATCGAAAACCGTGTTCCTGAACAGCAAACCGCTTTTTTTCTGAGGAGACGCGAGATGCACTCGACGAGACCAAAGCCGAAAATGTTCCAAGGAAAATTCTGCGCGGGCTTCACCATTGCGATGCTGCTGGTCCCCGCTGCTTTTGCGGGCGACGACACCGATCCACAAGCCTATTGCCGCTACGCAACGCAGCAGGCTGCGGCGCAGCGGGACCTGCTGCTTACGCCGAATGCGATTGCGGGCGTGACCCAGCCCAACACCGGCTTGCCCATGCAGACGGTGTGGGGTTTCTCCGGAAGCCTTTCCGATATGAGGAAGGCCGTGCTGACAATGGATGCGGCGCGCAAAGACTGCGCGCTCTACAGTGCGGCTTCTTTCGCCCAGCAGGATATCCAATATGCCCTGGCGGGCCTGGAAAAGCAGGCGCTGCAACACAGATTGGAGCTCATCCAGCAAGCGTCTGCAAATCTGGACGCGCTCGTGGCCACAACCACGAAGATGCTGGATGCGCAAAATATGACCCGCCCCATGGCCTTCGCATTGCAAACCACGAAGATCAAACTGGAAGCGGATCGAGCCGATACCCAATCGAAGATCGTCGGCCTCTATACGCCGCAACTGAGTGGGAAACCATTGAAGGAATTGGTTGCCGAGAAACAGAACAGCGAAGTGAACGAGCGGCGGGCCCTGGCCAAACTGACTCGCCAGAATAACTGGGACGTGGCGCTTTCGGTGGGCGCACACCAGCAGGTCAATCCGCTGGTGGGGTACCCCGGAGCATACGGCGAGGTGACGGTGAGCTACAATCTCGCCAGCCGGGCCATCAACAAACACCTGGACCAGGCCGCGGATGCCTACGATAATTGGAAAAAGGTTCAAGAAGGCGATGTCATCCGCAATGCCGACGTCCTCCAACAGCAGGTGGTAGACAGCATTTCCGCCCAGGACAGCAGGCTCAAAGCACTCCAGGAGGAGCAGAAGCAAATCGAAAGCAACCTGCAACTCTTGGGCGCCGCGGAGACCAGCGCTGCGATGGACTTTCACAACCAGTTGTCCGCGGCGCAATTGCTGCTGGAGATCGAGATTGGCGATGCCAGCTTTCGGCTGGACCGGCTGAGGGAGTTTCTGGGAAAAAATTTCTAATCAATGGATGCCGGCTTGTCTTCTCGCGCAGCTTTCTGATTGACCGCTCGGCGGGATGATCAGCCGTCAGCGAACCGAGAAGACAGGCGAACTGCCCCCCGAACGATCACTCGCTCTATTGTGGCAGCTTCTCGCGCCGCAAGCGCTGACGAATACTTCCTCAATTCCTCAAAGTATTCCGATTTTGGTAACAGTCAGTTTGAAATCTTCATGGCGCGAAGCTCAACAATCATGTTTCGCATCGCTTTCACCCCATCCTCGTTGCAAAACTGGCCCGGTTTCTCAGTTGGATAGTCCTCAGAGACGGCGTTGCATTTCAGCCTATAACGATCGAGAACATCATCATGGATTGGGCTACTGATAAAATCGTCCCAATCCCAAGCACCCCCTGTACCATCAAGAAAGTGCTCGATGATATTTGCAACCTCTTCGGGCTTCTTCTTGTTCGTCTTCATGGATAGCCATGTCAGAAGGCGGAGCACAGATATGACAAATTGTCAGAACGACGAAAACGATAAGAAAAATCTTCATGTGACGGCTTCTACTTTTCTGTCCAATGGTCCCACTGATTCTTCTTCATTCCAAAGTTCAAAGTGACCTACCTCGATTTCACATCGCTTGACTTTCGCTTTTTGTTCGCCTATACTTCGCGGCGGTAGAGGTAACGGGAAGGCGGGCGAGGCCGCGGCCCCATTGCCGTTCAGGGAGCAT
Source organism: uncultured Acidobacteriota bacterium (assembly GCA_963788255.1). Taxonomy (GTDB): domain Bacteria; phylum Acidobacteriota; class Terriglobia; order Acidiferrales; family UBA7541; genus Palsa-295. The sequence continues at coordinate 257,301 of CAWBGC010000014.1, read as the reverse complement.
CTTCCGGGATAAGCCCGCGGGATGAGCCCGGCTCTCACGGACCGCGCCTCGCTCGCCCGAGTTTCCCGCCTCTTCCCTTCCCGTTCCCGCCCAGAGGTCAAGCCATGGCTGATCGTGTCTCTGCTGTGCCCTTTACACCGATTGCAGCATCTGCTGCCGCATCGGTTGACCCGTTTGCGGAAAAAACCATGCGGAAGTTTTTTGGTGGGAGCCCCCTGCTTCAGCAGGGAGAGCGGGACTTTAGTCCCGCGGAAAGGCGCTTGCTTATAAAAAGGGCTTTAGCCCCGGGAATTCCAGTTGCACCCCCCAGCGCTAAAGCGCATGACGAAAGGGGCAGTTTTTTCCGGAGCGCTGAAGCGCTCCTCCCCCCACATAAATGCGGGGGCTCCCACCGAACTGCGAAGACTTCACCCACGCATCCCACATTCCCGCATGAATGCGGGGGCTCCCACCGTCATGAAGGAAGCCCCGCGCTGCACCCGCTTGCCGTTCAACGCTCAATCGCGGCTTCCCCTGCGCCACGGCGGCTCTGGACGCTTCCTGAGAGCGGTCTGGCGGTCTTCCACGGGCATCCGGACGTGCCGCGCCTGTTCCATTATTTCCTGCCGCGGCTGGTGGCGCAGGGCAAGCCGGTGCTGTGCCTGGACGGCGCGAACCGCTTTGACCCGCTGTTGATTGCGCGGTTTGCCCGCAGCGGCGGCTCGGAAGCGGCACTCTTCAACCAGCGCGTCCGGGTGGCCCGCGCGTTCACCTGCTTCCAATTGACCGAGCTGCTGGCGCGGGCGCCGCGATTGCTGGAAAAATTTCCGGCGCGCGCGCTGATGGTCACCGCGCTGCCGGACCTCTATTTCGACGAAGACGTGCGCGAGGGCGAAGCGGAGGCTTCGTTCCAGCGGGCGCTGGAGGCGCTGCGCGCGCTGCGGCGGCTTCGGCTGGTGACCGCCGTTTTCTCCGATGCGGCGTCGTTCCAGACGCCACGCAAAAAATTCTTCGCGCAGCTCGTGGCGCAGGCAAACCAGGTTTCGCGTTTCGTCGAGGAAGACGGCCGCCTGGCGCTCGCCGTGGACAACACCGCGCCGACGCGCGCGCGCCTTACGCCCTCGTCGACCACCACAGGAGCCCGATGAACACAATCTGCATGGGAATCCGCAGCCACAGCGCCGTCGCGGGCTTGCCGCCCAGCTTCAGCCCTGCGCGCGCCGCCTGCACGTTCGCGGGAAACATGGCGATCAAAAGCGCGATCAGGCAGAGGCCGGCCGCGCCGCGGAATCGCGGCAGGAGGATGCCGATGGCCCCGGCGATTTCGCATACGCCGGTGAAATACACCCACGCCATCCCGTTGCCGAACGCTTTCGGCACCATGGCCGCCAGATCGTGGCGCATGCGGGTGAAATGCGCGCTGGACGTCAACGCAAACATCACCGCCAGCGCCCCGCGCGACGACGCCGGCCATGAATCGAGCGGCGTCACGCCCAGCGCTCCGGCGGCACGAAACAGCAGCAGCGAAACCAGCAGCACGATGAGAACGATCATGCCGCGAATTCTAACTCATCGGTCCGCGGAAAATTTTCATTTTTGAAGGAGCACTGCCATGGGCCGCACCGTTCCCACATTCGTGCAATTGATCCACGACGCCGCCGCGCACTGGACGAAATTCCGCCGCGCCCTCCGCCGCGAGGACCAGCCGTTCTTCGACCGCCTCTTCCATCGCGCCCGCTGCTACACGCAGGCCGCCACCTACCAGTGCCACGACAACCCGATAGAAGCCATCCTGCTCTCGATTGCGCTCGACCAGGAAAAGCGCCTCGACGCTCTCGAGCGCGCGCTCCACATACAAAAAGAGGAACTCCATGAAACTCCAGGGCTGGATCTTCGACCTCTACCCCTCGCCGCAGGGGATGAAGCTGTGGCTGATCGGCTGGGACCGGAAGCGCCATCTTCTGATTGACCGCTTTGCGCCCTCTTTCTACGCCGCCGGCGCGCACGATTCCCTGCTCCGGCTTCGGGCCGCGCTCGAAACGCGCGCGCGCGGAGCCGCCTGCCGCGTCGCCTGCCGCCTCACTGAGCGCACCGACATCTGGGAACGCGATCCGGTGGAGGTGCTCGAAATTTCCGTCGAGCGGCCCAGCGATTTTTCCGCCTGGGCGCGCTGGGTGCACCGCTTCGATGCGCGCCTCCGGCTCTACGACAGCGACCTGATGCTGGCCTCGGTGTATTGCTGGGAGCGGCGCGTGTTTCCGCTGGCGTTCGTCGAAGCTGAAACGGACGATGAACATCGCGTGCGCGAAATTGCCTGCCGCGACGATGAATGGGCGCTCGATTACGATGTTCCGCCCCTGGAGATCATGCAGGTGCGCCTCGGCGGGCTTTCCTGCATCGATCCCACGCACGGCCGCCGCACTCCGCTCGAAGTGGAAGTGGACGGCCGGACGTTCGAGCTCGATGAATCCGGCGAGCCCGCCGCCGTCGCGCTCCGCCATCTGCTGCAGCAGCACGACCCCGACCTGATCCTCACCGATTGGGGCGATTCCACGATCCTGCCGCGCGTGCGGCAGCAGGCCGCGCAGCTCGGCCTTGCGCTTCCGCTCAACCGCGACCCGGACGCGCAGGTGCAGCAGAGCCGCTCGCGCAGTTACATGAGCTACGGCCGCATTCTGTTCAAGAACAGCGCCACCACGCTCTTCGGCCGCCTGCACGTGGATACGCAGAACTCCTTCATCGCCGGCAAATGCGATCTGGCGGGGCTGTGGGAACTCGCGCGCGTCACCAAATTGCCCGTGCAATACGCCGCGCGCACCACCACCGGCACCGGAATCTCTTACATGCAGATGGAGCTGGCGCACCGCGACGGCATCCTCATCCCCGAGCAAAAGGCCGAGCCGGAAGACCCGAAATCGCCCGAGGAGCTGCTGGTAGCCGACCGCGGCGGGCTGGTTTTCGTCCCCAAGCTCGGATTTTTTCCCAACGTCGCCGAACTCGATTTCGTCAGCGAATACCCGAGCATCATGGCGCATTTCAACGTCTCGCCCGAAACCGTAAATTGCCACTGCTGCCCGGAAACGCCGCTGGTCCCGGAGCTGGGCTACCGCGTCTGCCGGCGGCGCCGCGGAATCACCAGCCGCGTCGTCGAGCGGCTGATTGCCAAGCGCACGGAATGGAAACGCCGGCTGCGCGAAATGCCGGACATGCCCGAAGAGCTGGCGCGGCGCTACAAACTGGAGCGCGACGCGCTGAAATGGCTGCTCGTCTGCTGCTTCGGCTACACCGGCTACAAGAACGCGCGCTTCGGCAAAATCGAAGCCCACGAAGCCATCAACGCCTACGCGCGCGAGACCCTGCTCGTTGCCAAAGAACTGGCCGAAAGCCGTGGATTCGAACTCCTGCACGCGCTGGTGGATTCGCTCTACGTCCACAAACACGGCGCCACCCGCGAAGATTACGAAGCGCTCACGGAGGAAATCGGCCGGCGGACTCAACTCCCCATCGCCATCGAGGCCATCTACCGCTACGTCGCTTTTCTGCCCTCCAAGCAATTCGACGATATTCCGGTGCCCAACCGATTTTTCGCCGTCAGCGAAGAAGGCGAGCTGAAAGTGCGCGGCCTTGAATCCCGCCGCCACGATACCCCGCCGCTCATCGTCCGCATGCAGAAGGAAGTGCTCGCGCTGCTCGCCGAAGCGCGCGATTACGACGGCTATTGCCGGCGGCTCGCGGAGGCCTGCGCGTTGGTGCAGCGCTATGAGGACCGGCTCGCCAACGGAGAAATCGCCGTCGAAGACTTGATCGTCAGCAAGCGCCTGACGCGCGAGCCGCGCGAGTACAAAAAAGCGAGCCACACGGCCATCGCCGCGCAGCAGCTTTTCGGCCACGGCGTGCGCCTGCGTCCCGGACAAACCATCGAGTACGTTTTCACCGACGCGAACTCGGCGGTCTCAAACGACCGCGTCCGCGCCTACTCGCTCTGGGAAGGCTTCCACGGCTACGACCGCGCGAAATATCGCGCGCTGCTCCGCGAAGCCTTTGCCCCCTTCCTCGCGCTCGCCCCGCACGTCGAACTGCTTGCCAATCCCCGCATGTTGGCGGCATCTCCGGCCTCTGCGCCTTTTGGGAGCTCTCCCTGGTGAGACGTTGGGCTGCTGCTGACTAAACCAGCAACGCGACGCCATTGAAATTTGGCCCGCGCGTGTGGCGGCGCGATACTTGATTTATGAACTGGGGGATTCCATCCAAGAAGGCTGCGCTGGGGATTGCGCTTGGCGCCATCGCGTTGCTCGCACTCTGTCCGGCGCGCGCCGATGAGCTGAAACTGAAGGACGGCACGAAAATCACCGGAACGATCGTGGGATTCGAAGAAAACTCGTTCAAGGTGAAGACCAGCTACGGCTACGCCGAAGTGCAAAAAGATCAGGTCGTCTCCATCTCGATTTCTGACGCGGCGAAGAAGCCGGAACCTGAAAAGAAATCCGGGCCAGCGGCCTCAAAATCGCCTGCAGCAGTAGATTCAGACAAGGCGGATGCATCCGCCAAAGCTGTGCCGACGACGGAAAAAGCGGCTGAACCGTCGAAACCGGCGAAGTCGGAAAGCAAGACTGCCAGCACCGCTGTCCCCGCTGCAGCCGGCACCGCCACGCCGACGCCCAAGACCGCCGCTCCCACGCCTGCAAACACTCCGGCACCGGCGCCCGTCGCGGCTTCCGATCCGCCAAAACCCACAGCGCCGGAGCCGATGCGCGAGAAAGTGAGCGGCAATACCTATACGAACGATACCTACGGCTTCAGCATGTACAAACCGCCCGACTGGCAAGTAATCGTGGGCGCGCGCACCATGCTGCCCGGCTCCATCACTGCAATGGGAACGGATGATGACCGGACGTATTTGCTGATCGGCCTGGAACCCGCCGGGAAATCGCTCGAGACCGACATCGAAGCGTCCGAGCATCGCTTGCGCGACATCATGGACAACTTCCGCCCGCTCGGCGAATCGCACATCACAGTTTCGGGCGTTAGCGCAATCGAGCACCGCTTCCGCGGCAGCGTGGACCAACACGATTGGTCGGGCGTTGCCGTCTTCGTACCGCACGGCACGCAGCTCTACACTATCTTCGGGATGACGCTCGCCGACAACGACTTGGTCCAAATCCAGGAAAACGTGATCGCGCGGGCCATCGCGAGCCTGCAATTCACGCGACAGTAGCACCCCCCTCTTTCGCGCTTGCAACCCACGGACGAAAAAGCGTAACTAATTGTGCTGTGCCGATGAATATTCCCAGAGGGCTGGCCGCTCTAGCATTTCTCGGTTGTAGCGCAGTGCTGCTACACGGCTCCAGCACGCTGCTTTCATCGCATGCCTCGGATCCCGCGCCTACTTTCTATCGCGACGTGTTGCCGATTCTTCAGAGAAATTGCCAGAGCTGCCATCGGCCCGGCGAAATCGCTCCCATACCGCTGCTGACGTTTGATGAGACGCGCGTCCGAGCGCACAAGATTGCCGCCGTGGTGCGGACGCGCGAGATGCCACCGTGGTTCGCCGATTCCTGCTGTGGGCATTTCTCAAATGACCCTTCGCTTTCACCGGAGGAAATCGCAACCATCGGTGCGTGGGCCGATGGCGGCGCTCCGGCTGGAGATCCCCGCGACGCGCCTCCCCCGCCGCACTGGGCCCAAGGCTGGAACATTCCGCAGCCGGACGTGGTGATCGCAATGCCGAAGCCGGTCGCGCTTCCTGCAGAGGGCGACATTGAATACACCTACGAAATCGTGCCCACGGGCTTCACCGAAGGAAAATGGGTGGAGATGTCCGAGGTGCGGCCCTTGAGCCGAGAAAACATTCATCACGCCGTCGTGTACGTTCGGCCGCCGGGATCAAAATGGCTCGCGCATGCGCCGGTGGGAGTGCCGTTCACCGCGTCCGATCTGAAAACGGAGCAGGATCGCCGCGACGCGCATTGGACCGATGCGGATGTGCTGCTTGTCTATGCGCCGGGAAGTTCGCCGGACAATTGGCCCACGGGCATGGCCAAATTTATTCCCGCAGGTTCAGACTTGGTCTTCCAGATGCATTATGTCGCGCACGGGCATGCGGCACACGACCAATCGAGCATCGGAATCGTCTTTGCGAAGGAACCGCCGAAACAGCGCGTGCTGACGCTGCAGTTGACGAACGACCAATTCGTGATTCCACCGGGCGCTGATGATTATCAGGTGGAGGTCCACGGAACGCTGCCGAACGACGCGACGCTGCTCAGTTTTCTGCCGCACATGCACCTGCGAGGCAAGCGCTTCGAGTACAACATCGTGCGTCCGCACGCACAAATCCAGACGCTGCTGCGCGTCCACTGGAATTTTTACTGGCAGATGAGCTACCGTCTTGCAGAGCCGATGCCGCTGAAAGCGGGCACGATGCTACAGGCCATCGCCTGGTACGACAATTCGCGAAAGAATCCGCACAATCCGGATCCCGATGAAGCCGTTCGCTGGGGCGATCAAACCACCGATGAAATGATGGTGGGATTCTTCGACGTGGCGGTCCCGGCGAGCATGGACAAGCAGCAGTACTTCATTCGCGACAACAACCGGCACAAAACCGCTCATCCGTAATGCCTAGAATTTCGTGACTTCGCTGAAATGGAAGCCGCGAACCTTCATCGGCGGGACGACCATTTCGAATGACTCCTCTCCCGCGGCGCGGACGGCGGGCCCGAGCATTTCGACGTTTGCCAGCATTTCGATGATGCTCTGATTGAAGCGGAAATTGCGGATGCCGCCGGCGACGCGGCCGTTTTCGATAAGGAATGTGCCGTCGCGCGTCATACCGGTAAGGATTTTTTCGTAGGGATCCACTTCGCGGATGTACCACAGGCGTGTGACCAGGATGCCGCGATCGGTCGTGCGGATCATCTCCTCAACGGATTTGTCGCCGCCGGCAAAGACAAGATTCATCGGCGCTTCGCCGTATTCGTTTGGAAGCGGGAAACCGTGGCCGGTCGGCTTGGTTTTCATTTTCTTGGCGGTGGCGCGCGCGTACATGAGATTTTTCGGGACGCCGCGGTCGACGAGGAGCACTTTCTGGCGCGGCAGCCCTTCGCCGTCGTAGGGTGCGCCCGTTTGCAACGGGTGATAGGCGTCGTCCCAGATGGTGATGTTGTCGCCGAACACTTTCTTGCCCATCCGCCCCACCAGGCAGGAGCGCTGGTCGAGCACGGAGGTGCCTGCAAAATCGTAAAAAAGAAAGCCGACGAGATCGAGGACGGCGGATGGCGAAAGAATCGTCGTGTAGCGGCCGGGGGCTGCTTCGTGCGGCTGGCGCGAATCCGCGGACTTGCGGCTGGCATCTTCGGCAAGCTTTTCGGGATGAATCGAGCGGATGTCAGGCGAATTCGCCTTGGCCCAGCCGGAGGAATTCTCTTCCAGAATGGTGATGGAGAACTCCGCCTCCGTCTCCTCGTATTTCGCGAACAAGCCTTTGGAATTGGCCATTACGGATTGCGTGGAACCGGAGGAAAAGATTCCGGCGGCTGTCTGTTTCTTGGCCTCCGCCATTTTGCATACGCGAGTGACGGCACGGGCCCTGTCTAGCGGCGTGATCGCTGCAGTGGCCGGGAAAAATCGCGCGACCTTCTGGTATTTCTGCCGGCCCAGCATCGGAAGCAACCCCGGATATTTCGGCTGGTTCTTCGCGAGGCTTGCGGCCGCAGCGGCCGCGCGGCCAAGCGATTCCTCGTCCGTTTTATTCGTGCTGGCCCGCCCCGTACGGCCGTCCACGACGGCGAGGATGGAAATCGAAAGTGTCTGCTCGGCTACGTTTTGATGGATCGTGTTGTTGGCGAAGCGCGTGAGCGCGTCCGTGGTGACGTCGATTTCCACCTCGGTTTCGTCGGCTTCGGAAAGCTTAAGGACGCGTTCGACGATGCGGTCGAAATCTCCCGGCGAAAATTTGGCGCCCTTTCCTTCGCGCGATTTCTTTCTGAGCGGGCTCATTTCGCGAACGCGACCCCCACTTTGATGTTGCGGAATCGCGCGGGCGCGGCGCCATGGCCGGTGCCCATGGTCTGCATGGGTTGTCCCTTGCCGCAGTTGGGCGTGCCCCAGAGCGTCCAATGATCGCGCGAGCAGATGGCGTCACAACTGTTCCAGAATTCCGTGGTAATGCCGCTGTAGCTGGGATTCTTGATCATGCGCGTTTTCTTGCCGCCCTTGATTTCCCAGCCGATTTCGGTGGAAAACTGGAAATGGTAGCGGCGGTCGTCGATCGACCAGGAGCGGTTGGTTTCCATCAGGATGGCATCGTCGGTGTCGGCGATGAGGTCGTCGTACTTCCAAGTGCCGGGATGGATGCTCACATTCGTCATGCGAATAATGGGCAGCCGATTCCAGCTCTCGGTGCGCATGGTGCCGTTGGACCGCTTCTCGCCGATGGCCGCCGCCGTCTCGCGATTGCTCAAGTAGCCGGTGAAGAGGCCGTTGGTAATGATCGGAGTGCACTGCGCGGGGACGCCTTCGTCGTCGTAAGCGAAGGTGCCGAGGCCTAGGCCGTGCTCCAGGCGCGCATCGGCGACCACGTTAACGATGTCCGAGCCGTATTTCAGCTTGCGCAGCTTATCGAGCGTGAGGAAACTCATGCCTGCGAAGTTCGCTTCCATGCCGAGGACGCGGTCAAGCTCGATGGGGTGGCCGATGGATTCATGGATTTGCAGGCTAAGCTGCGAGCTGCCGAGGATGATGGTCCGAGTGCCTTCGGGGCAATGCGCGGCCGAATGCAACGCAACCGCCTCTTCCGCGATTCGTGGCGCATTGCCGACTAGGTCAAGCGCTTCGATGAGTTCGTAACCCTGCAGCGTGTGCTGGCCGCCAAAGCTATTCGGGTAGGAGCGCTTTTGAATTTCGGTGCCCTCGAAAGCCGTGGCCACAATGCCGGCGCCGGAGATCATTTTCAACTGGTGAATGGAGGAGCCAGCACTGGAAACAAAGAGCTGGTCAATCCTGCGAAACGACATCGAGCCTTCCGCGAGCGTGACGCCCTTGACGGCGCGCATGGCTTTGTCTGCGGCAAGCAACAAATCAATCTGCCGCTCCACGGGAATGTGGAAGGGATCCTTGAGAAAAGGATTCTGCCACGCGTCAATGTAGGCCCGTTCGGGAGCGAGCACGATATTCTCGCGCTTGGCGAGCGCGGAGGCTTTGGCGATGGCGACGGCTTCGGCGGCACACGATTGGACGCCTTCGCGCGTCAGTCGGTCGGTAGAGGCAAAACCCCACGCGCCACTTGCAATTACGCGGATGCCGATGCCGAGCGATTCGGATTCAGCGAGTGTGCCCACTTCGCCGTTCTTGGTCGAGATGTCGCGCTGGCGAATGTCCATCACACGGACATCGGCGTAGGAGGCGCCGCGGCGCTTCGCCGTGTCGATTGCCCAGTTGGCCCAGTCTTGCATCATGCTGGGATTGGATCCTGAAGTCCCGGAGTTGTCGTCAGATGTTTTAGAGAGGCCAAAAAGCAAATGGCGCTTGAAAGTCCGCAGGGTCGAGAATCGCGGCAGTTCATTCTCTCGGAGCGCGGCCCGCCGCGCCCTATCCCGGCTCTCAGCAAGAAATTCACCAAGCAATCTTAATACACGCATGGGGGAATGCAACCGCGGCGTGAAGCCATCGAGAGCAAGGCCCATAATGGCGCATGCTTTCCGTTCGGCGAGGCGCATTTTACAATGGACAACGGAGGCGAAATGACGATGCCGCAAAGGACGGCTCCATGAAGCGAACGCAGGTCAAGACACGCTTGTTTCTCGCGCTGACGAGCCTGTTGGCGTGCGCGGCAGTAATTGCGTTCGGCGGCGCAATGAACGCGTCGAACGTGAATCGGGAACTGCTGCTGCATCCCGAGGCCGCCGAATGGAAGGAGCATGCGCCGGCGGAGTTTCGCATGCGGATGGAGACGTCAAAAGGCGACATCGTGATCGAGGTGCATCGCGACTGGTCGCCGAACGGAGCGGACCGGTTCTACAATCTGGTGCGATTTGGGTATTACGACGATACGCGGTTCTTCCGCGTGATTAAGGGGCGCTGGGCGCAATTCGGGATCAACGGCGATCCGGAAATTTCCACGCTGTGGCACAACCGGACAATGGCAGACGACCCGCGTACCGTGTCGAATACTCTGGGGACGATTGCGTATGCTTTTGCGGTCGCAAATGGACGTGCGACGCAAGTCTTCATCAATTTGCGGGACAATTCGGCGACCCACGATGCGGAGGGATTCGCGCCGTTCGGGAGGGTCGTCGAGGGAATGGATCACGCGCTCGAATTGAATTCGGAGTATGGCGAATCATCGGGGAGCGGAATTCGCGCCGGTAAACAGGATCGCCTATTTGCGGAAGGAAACGCGTATCTAGACCGGGAATTCCCGCAATTGGACCGGATCGTGCGCGCTACGATTGTGACCGTTCGCCCCTAGGACCTTTCGCCCTTCCAGACAATGCTGTTCCCGGCGCTATTGCGGCGGCCTGGGAAGCTGCAATGTGGCGGCGTACATGGCGTCGAGCAAATCCTGGGTCTTGCCGTCGTAATCGGCGTCTAGCGACCACATGAAAGTCCCGCCAAGGCCGTGGGTCCAATCGGAAAAAAAGACGCGGGAATAGGTCGAGAACGAATCATCGTAGGTGATGAATCCATTCGAGCCGTCGGCCCTTAGCATGTACGGGACCATGGCGACCAAGTCGTAAGTCGTCTTCCATCCCATCTGGTTAATGCGCTGCTTGAAGTAGGTTCCGTAATTCCTCGTGAGAACGCTGTCGTTGCAATTGTTCCCCGTCGCCTGGGCGAGCGGGCAGCCTCCAAAAAGCTGATTGATGGTTGTGTAGTAGTAGCCGTAGAAAGGCGTACCCATGTTCAGTTTCGAGGGAGCTATGCCATAGAGGCCGGCGTAAATGCTAATGGCCTGCTGAACGCTTCCGCCCGGCTCGCATTCATAGGGCTCCGGATCCCTGGGATCCCATATGATCATCGAATTAAGCTGGCCGTCGTCGGTCCAGGGGCCGGCGCAGTCGTACATCATGATGTTGAGATAGTCCATCTGAGGAACCGATTCCGGGAAGTCGTAGGCGGACCCGCCCCAGGGGGGAACATCCGCCGAGATCGTGTACGTGGGGCTCGGCAAAGCCTGGCGCAACGCCTTCAGGAGGCCGACAAAGGCCTCCTCATCGGCCGTGGTCTCTGGATATTCCCAATCGATGTCCACGCCGTCGTAGCCGTTCTCATTGAGGAACGAGACGATGTTTGAAACGAGGGCACCCTGAATACTGGGGGTCGCCGAGAGCGAGCTGAAATCGCCGCCGAGCAGGAGCATGACTTTCACACCCGCCGCATGGGCGCCGGTGATGAGCGGAGGTTCGAGGAATCCATCGGGCACGTTGAGGCTGCCGTCTGAGCCGAAGCTGACCCCGGCGTGGTTGATATGCGTCAACTTGTTGAAAGGAATCTGGGCCGCGCTGTAGGGTAAATCATTATATTTGCTCCAATAACCGTAGTCGCCCACGATCCGCTTGGGTAAATTGTTGGCCTGTCCCAGCGCCGGTGGAACGGCCAACGCCAGTACGAATCCGGCAAGGCTAAGAATCCAGAGTGCGGCGAAGACGCGGCAAGTCACTTTCATAAAGAGAATCCCCCTCTTTCCTGGCAGCGGGCCGTGTGGCATGGTCCGGCTCGGCGATGCAAATTCCCAAGCAGCTCAGAGAATGAGCGTGACACCAGAAGGTATGGCGCGGGCGACGTGCAAGAAGGAGTACACCCCAGGAGTGCGGTATGTCAAGCTTTGCGCGGCAGGCGCAAACCGAAGCCTCGAGAGCGCGTGTAATCGCCGACTGCGCGATACTCCCTGCGAATATAAGTAGCAACTGCATGTTCGGGTGATTGGCATCACGCTTCATCGTGATGACAAGCACGCGCTTTATGGCGGGATGGACGAGAATGAAGTGTCGCGGATCGCGACGCGAATTCCCAGAACCGGGCGAGAGTTCTCCGTTCGAACGCCGATCACTAAGCGCAACTGGAGCAGGACCACCAAATTAGTGCGACACGGGGGCGGCACAAAAGTTGCGGAGTAAGAATCGTGGACATCCGGTCGTGATGGTGCGTCCAGGAGGTGCGCGACTATGGGTCAAATGTGGCAGGACCTGCGATACGGCTTGCGATTATTCGCACGCGCTCCATTATTTACCGTAACGGCTGTTCTGTCGCTTGCCATCGGTATCGGCGTGAACTCAACGGCCTTCAGCGTCGTGGATGCGTTTCTGCTTCGCCCCGTACCTGGGACGGCGCCGGAGCAGTTGGCGAATCTAAACGCAAAAACACCGAGGGGGTTCGACCGACTCTCTTACCCGGATTTTGTGGACATCCGCCAGGGCACGAGCGCGTTTTCAGGCGTGCTGGCCGTCACTGGACATGGCGCATTTCTGAAGACCGAAGGGGAATCCGTGCTGTTGCTGACGAATTTCGTCTCCGAGGATTATTTCGAAGTGCTGGGCCTGAAGCTGGCCGCCGGAAGAACGTTTGGAGAAAATCAAAACGAAAGGGCGGGCAATGGACGGAGCGTAATCATCAGCTACGCTCTATGGCAAAGGCAATTCGGCGGCGATCCAGGATTTGTCGGAAAGTCCATCATACTGAACAACACGCCCTACACCGTCGCGGGAATTGCTCCGAAAGGGTTTCGGGGACTCTCGCGATTCGTCGCTACAGATGCATGGATGCCGGTCGTGAAAGAGGATCAAGTCGCGACGCAAAGGCGGGACGATCGCGAATTCGAGGTCGTGGCGCGCCTTGCACCGGGAGCCAATGCCGCGCAGGCGCGGGCGGCGCTGGATGTGATCGCGAATCGGCTGTCCAAGGAAAATCCAGTAACGAATAAGGACACAACGTTTGTGCTGGAAACGGAGGCGGAGAGGCTTCGCGGCGCGACCAATGGGGGGATTCTCGCCTTGTCGTTCGTGAGCCTGGTGCTGCTGATCTGCTGCGCGAACGTAGGTGGACTCCTGCTCGCACGGTCCGAGACGAGGCGCCGAGAAATCGCGCTGCGGCGCGCGATGGGCGCCACTCGGTTCCGTTTGGTGCGACAACTGCTGACGGAAGGGGCTCTCTTGACGTCCGGCGGCTGCGCACTTGGATTGGTCCTGGCAGACTGGCTCATTGGCTTGCAGTCGTCGCTGATACCGGCGGAGATGGTGCCCATAGGCTTGGACCTGCGGATTGACGCTCGCGTGGTGGCATTTACGCTCGCGAGCGCTGTGGCGACGGCGACATTTGTGGGATTGCTGCCGGCGTTCCAAGGTTCGCAAAAGAGCCTCGCATCCACTCTGCAGGGCTACGAAGCGCATTCCAGAAGCCGTGGCGCCGGGTTGAAAATGCGCGACGTTTTCGTTGTCGCGGAGATTGCACTTTCGGTGGCTTTGCTTGTCTGCGCCGGGTTGTTCGCAAGGAGCTTCGCTTTCAGCCGCACCATCAAGCTGGGCATTGAGAAGAAAGATCTGTTGATTGTGGAAGTCGCCCCGGATGTGGCCGAACACAACGCTGCTCAAACGGCCTCCTTCTTTGAAACAGCAAAAGAAAGGCTGGAAGGAATTCATGGCGTGAGACGAGTCAGCAAAGCGCGCCGCTATCCTCTATCTCCATCCGGAGGCGGGGCGCAAGTCAAAGCATCTATTCCCGGCGTCGAACTGCCGGGGCAACAGCCGGCTGTATTCGTGAAATACAATGCGGTGGACGCGAATTACTTTCGCTGCGTCGGGACGCAAATTCTGAAGGGACGCGACTTCAGCACCGCCGACGAATCGTCCGGCTCGCGCGTTGCCGTGGTCAGCCTGCAGATGGCGCGGCAATTCTGGCAAGAGCGCGATCCGATCGGCGCCCATTTTCTTGCGGATGGCAACGACTACCAGGTCATCGGGGTCGCGCAAGACGTCAGGATCAATGATGTGCATGAGACCTTTGAACCATATCTATACCTTCCATTCTGGCGAGGGCCAACCGGTGAAGGAACGCTGATTGTGGAAACCGATCGTGATCCTCTTGCGATGGCTGGAACGGTGCGCGACGTGATTCGGTCTGTGAATAGCGACGTCCCGATCATTAAAACTTCGACGAGCAAGGAGATCCTGAGCTCGGCCATGTGGGATGAACGCATTGGCGCGATGGTGTTCGGCGATCTGAGCCTACTGGGCGCGGCACTGGCAGCCATTGGGTTGTACGGCGTGCTGTCGTTCCTGATCAACCGGCAAAGGCACGAATTGGGAGTGCGAATCGCGTTGGGAGCAGGGCGACGTGACATTCTACGCCTCGTCCTTGGGCAAGGGCTCAAGCTGGCGGTGTGGGGAACGAGCCTTGGCCTGGCCATCGCCTTCGCCGGGTCGCGGGTTTTGGCAAGCTCGTTGTATGGTGTTCGGCCGAGGGACGCGCTGACGTTCGCGGGAGCGTCTGCGCTGGCGATTGCGATTTCACTCGCCGCGAGCTATTTGCCTGCGTGGAAAGCGATGCGTATCGATCCGATGGAAGTATTGCGTTTCGAGTGACGTTGACAGGGTCTCGCCACAAACCGACAATCCATGCAAGAGAGGAAGGGGTTGCCGACTCGCGCATTAATTTCTGCTGCGCGAGGCAACGTCCAAGTTCATCAAATCAAACTATGTGCCTTCGGACCAGGAAGCCAAATAGTGCTCCTGCTCGGGCGTCAGCTTGTCGATTTGGAAGCCCATAGATTCTAGCTTGAGCTTGGCGATTTGCTGGTCGAGATGCTCGGGAACGGGGTAGACCTGGGGCTTCAGGTCTTTGGCGTTCTTCACCATGTATTCGGAAGCGAGCGCCTGATTCGCGAAGCTCATATCCATCACGGCGGCAGGATGGCCTTCCGCAGCGGCCAGGTTGATCAGGCGGCCGTCGCCGAGAAGGTAGATCTTGCGCCCGTCTTTCATGGAATACTCCTCCACAAACGGGCGGGCTTCCTTCTTGCTGCTGGACAGCTTTTCGAGCGCCGGAATATCAATTTCCACGTTGAAGTGGCCGGAGTTGCTGACGACGGCGCCATCCTTCATTTTCTCGAAGTGATCGTGGGCGATGACGCTCTTGTTGCCGGTGACGGTGACGAACACGTCGCCAATCTTCGCGGCTTCGCTCATGGGCATCACGCGGAAGCCGTCCATCACGGCTTCGATTGCCTTTGTGGGATTCACTTCGGTGACGATGACGTCCGCGCCGTGGCCCTTGGCTCGCATGGCAACGCCGCGCCCGCACCAGCCGTAGCCCGCGACCACAACCTTCAGCCCGGCGAGCAGCAGGTTTGTGGCGCGAATGATGCCGTCCAGCGTGGATTGGCCGGTGCCGTAGCGATTGTCGAAGAAATGCTTGGTCAGCGCGTCGTTGACGGCGATGATCGGAAACTTGAGCGTGCCGTCTTTGGCCATCGCGCGGAGACGGATGACGCCGGTGGTGGTCTCTTCGGTGCCGCCGATCACGCCCACGAGCAGGTCGGTACGCTTGGTGAGGAGTTGGGTCACCAGGTCGGCACCGTCGTCCATGGTAATTTGCGGCTTGTGGTCGAGCGCTGCAGAAATATGCGCGTAATAGGTGGCGTTGTCCTCACCCTTGATGGCGAACGTGGGGATGCCGTAGTCCTTCACTAGAGATGCGGCAACGTCGTCCTGAGTCGAGAGCGGATTCGAAGCGCACAACACAACGTCGGCGCCGCCGTCACGAAGAGTGATGGCCAGATTGGCCGTTTCGCTCGTCACATGCAGGCACGCGGACATCCGCACGCCCTTGAGCGGCTGGTCCTTGATAAACTGCTTGCGGATCAATTGCAGCACGGGCATGTGCTGGTTGGCCCATTCGATTCTGCGCTTACCTTTGTCTGCGAGGGCGATATCTTTCACGTCGCCGTTCAGCTTGGTTGCTGTTTCCACAAAAAGCTCCCTTTGAAATTTGAGTGCGGGCAATACCTATCGGTGCGACACCGCCACGGCCCCGCGTGACCCGGCTTCCTTGCGGATGGCGTCGGCCTTGTCGGTGCGCTCCCACGTGAAGCCGGGACCGGTCCTGCCGAAATGGCCATAGTTGGACGTCGAGCGGTAAATCGGACGGCGAAGATCGAGCGTATCGATAATGCCCTTCGGTGTGAGCTGGAAGAATGCGCGAATCAGCTCGGTGATCTGTGAGTTGGGGATCGTTCCGGTGCCGAAGGTGTCCGCCATCACGGATACGGGTTCAGCTACGCCGATGGCATATGCGAGTTGGACTTCCACTTTGCGCGCCAGGCCCGCCGCGACAATATTCTTGGCGACGTAACGCGCCATGTAGCAAGCCGAGCGGTCAACCTTCGTTGGATCCTTGCCGGAAAGAGCGCCCCCGCCGTGGCGACTGTACCCGCCGTAGGTGTCCACGATGATCTTGCGGCCCGTCAGCCCAGCATCACCCATAGGTCCACCGGTGACGAAGCGGCCCGTAGGATTGATGTGAAATTTGGTGTTGTCACGCATGGATTCGGGAATAACCGGATGGATCACTTCGTGGATGATGGCCTCGCGGAGATCCGTGTTGGACACCCTTTCGCTGTGTTGCGTGGAGATGACCACGCAATCCACGCGCACGGGCCGGCCATCAATGTACTCGACGGTAACTTGGGACTTGCCGTCCGGACGCAGAAAATCGACGACGCCCTTCTTGCGAACTTCCGCAAGTTTCTGAGTGAGCCGATGCGCCAACTGAATCGGCATAGGCATCAATTCGGGCGTCTCATCGCAGGCAAAACCGAACATCAGGCCCTGGTCGCCGGCCCCGCCAGTATCCACACCCATGGCGATGTCGGGAGATTGTTTCTTGATGGCGGAGATAACTCCGCATGTGTCGGCATCGAAGCCGTACTTGGCTCGCGTATAGCCAACATCGCGGATGACGTCCCGCGCTATGTCGGAAAAATCCACATAGGTCGTGGTGGTAATTTCACCGGCGATGACGACCAGGCCGGTGGTCACGAGCGTCTCGCAGGCGACGCGGCCCTTGGGATCGTCCTTCAGTACCGCGTCGAGGACGGCGTCGGAAATCTGGTCGGCTATCTTGTCGGGGTGGCCCTCGGTGACGGACTCCGAGGTAAACAGAAATCTTTCATCAGCATGCGCCAAAACAGTGTCCTCCGGAGAAGAAAATGGCAATCAAGGGGCCAAACGCGCCTTCTTGCAGCGGATCAACCAATTCAGGCTAGCAGACGCCCCAGTTCGAGTCAACCTTTTGCACCGAAAGGCCTTAAATGGCACTTGAATCGCTCCAATCGCGGCTCAAACGGCAGATTGGCCCTCCTCGCGAATTTGAAATGTGAAAATTGTTTCACGTGAAACAATTAAATGTGGTCCCAAGGGAAAATCTTAGGCCATCCGTCCAAGGCGCGCCTTGCCGAGCCTTGAGTCGTGGCAAGCTAGGAGGTACCGCGGGGATCCATTTCGAATCCCCGCAAGTGGCCCACCATGTTGATTCAGGCGGCTCGTCCTGCCATTGGTAGTCGAGCCACGCCTCAGTGCGTCAAAGTGATTGCAAGCGCTATGACGTCGCGATTGTTGGGTAGAGTGATGCTCTGCACGGTCTTCGTGCGGTCCAGTGGAAAAATGTAGCCATACAGGTTGAAAATCCGATTGTCCAAAGTACCGTTGAAGATATTACGGTGTGCCATCACCACAGCAGTCGCCTCGCCCTCAAAGTGCGACGGGGAAAACCAATCGCTGAAGCTCTGAGTGATTTGCGTGCTGCTGCCGTCCGTGTAAGTAATAATCACTGTCTGCGATGTCTGTCCGCCTTGAACGCCGGTGGCTAGCATTCCCAGCGTCCCGAAATTCCCCGAAGGCAATGGGATGGCCGGGCCGCCGCTTACAGCATCCGGGGCGTTGGCTGGCCCAAAATTGAATTGGATACCGTCGAGAATTCGCGACGCCGTCAATTGGTTTGCCGAGTATGCAGCGCCGCCACCGTCGAGCCCTCCGGTAATCGGGAATCTGGCACCGTTGGTGTAGATGCCAGAGACGTTATAAGCCGACGACAGATTCACTGGAATTCCGAACCCTCCCGTCCCTGTAGCCGCGCTCACGGCCAAGTTGAGCGTGGCAGTCTGAGTAATATTTCCCGATGTGCCGGTGATGGTCAGCGAGAATAGTCCCGTGGCTGTTGTTCCGGCCGCCGTGAAGACCAGCTTTGCCTCCTTCGCCGCGCGGTTCGAGGGCTTGAATACAGGAGTGACCCCCTTCGGCACACCGGATACGGAGAACGTAACAGTCCCAGTAAAGCCGTTCACAGGTTCGATGGTGATTCCGCCGGTCGCGGTCGACTTCTGGTTGAGGAACACGGTGCTTGAAGGAGTCAGCGTGAAGCCCGGCAGTGCCAGGGTTACGTAAGCAGTTTGAGTCAAGCTTCCACTCGTGCCGGTGGCCACGATCTCGAAGTTTCCGCCCGGAGTCAAATCAGTCGTAGAGACACTCAAGGTCGCAGAACCTGCACCGGTGACCGACGTAGGGCTGATGCTGGCCGCAACGCCCGCGGGTGCGCCGAGCACGGTCACCCGCAGAGCGGTGGTGCCGGTGAAACCATTCAAGGCACTGATCGTGATCGTGCTGCTGCCGCTGCTACCCTGAGTGATGGGCAACGTGCTTGGCGATGCCGCAAGGGCGAAGTTCGGCCCTGTGAACGCCGGCCCCAGAGCGTTGAGCAACCCAGGGCCGTTCGGCGAGCCCCAGCCGGTAACCAAGTCATAGCCGGTTACATCGGAGAACAAGGCAGGGCTTCCGCTGTTGAAATTGTTGCCGACGGTGATGTCGTGGAAGTCGGTATCGTAATCAGACCCCTGACCGATTGTATAGATGGTCGGATTCAGGAAACCGATCGATTGGCCGTTGGCTTGTTCGTTTGCCAATGCCAGAAAGCCCGCCCACCGAGGCGCTGAAAGACTGGTCCCGCCAACTCCAATAAAGCATCCGCCATTCGCGCAGAAGAAATTGTCCGTGTTCGCTTCCGCCGCGACGTCCGGAATATTGCGCAACGTTGGCGAGCCTTGATTCGAAGAATTGATCACCGGCGCCTGATAACTGGGAATTGCAAAGCCGTTCGTGCTGAATCCCCCGCCGCTGCCGATCCAACCGGTTTCCGATTGCCAGGTTCCGCCTGGGCCATTGGTGGTCAGATCTGTTCCGCCGGCGGCTGTGATGTTGGGGTCGTCCGTGGGATAAAAAATGCAGCCACTGAGGTTGCTGAAGTTCTGGCAATCGGTGGGGTTCCCGAAGTAGGCGCCGCCGTCACCGGAAGCCACGAACAGATTCTGCCCCTGCAGCGCGAACTCCATGAATATCGGATCGTCCGATGCAGGATCAGCCGGAAGCCAGCCGAAAGAACAGCTTAATGATTTCGCGATATTGTCCGTAGCCATCTGGTTGAACATGTCCACGTCAAAGCCGCCTTCATAAACGATTACGGCCGACAGCCCAGGCGCCATCGAGATCGCCTGCTGCATGTCAATGACTTCCTCGCCGTCATCGCAGCCCGCGCCGCAGACTGGGTTCGCTCCATCTATCAACACATTAACAATGGGAACGTTGAGCGGCTGATTGACAAAGCTAAAGTAGGCTTGGACGTCGCTCAGATTGTAAGGCCCGAATTCGAACAGCCCGACCGCCTGTCCCGCGCCGGTCAGCGTTGTGCCGGGCGCATAGGCTGCTCTCATGTCACTGCCAAGAAAAAAGCCGTCCGGACCTGAGCCCGTCTGGTTGCTTACGACTTTTTCGCCCTGCGCCAACCGCTTCAAGCCAATGGGACGCGGCGGCTCGAAATCGTTGAGACCCGCGACTCCCTGGATGGCGACTCCTGCTTCGACCGATGGCTCCATATTCGGAGCATGGTATGTGCGACTCTCGGTGGGGTGCTGATACTCCTGCATCGTTATCTGGAAGGCTTGTTCGATTTGGGCGACGGTGCCGCTCACATCGAGCACCAAACGATTGGGGGTCGTGTGGGTCACCGTCAGACCGTAGGACTCCACAAATTTAATGGCCTTGTCGTAGTCCTCTTGCGTGGGGCCGAACTGATCCGTGAATTCCTCTACCGACAGAAAATGGCGGTAGTTCGGACTCGCCGGATTGTAGAGCTGTTGCAGCAGGGTCTGGAGTTGGTCCTGGTTGCGCAGAGAGAGGGTAAGCGCCAGACTCATAGTCTTCGAACTGGGAAGGCGGCACACCATGTGCGCGTCCGCTCTCGCCGCCATTCCTGTGCGGAGTTTCTGCCGCTGCTGGGCCGCCGCGGGACTCGCCGCGAAAAGAGAGATAGTTAGGCAAACTGCCGTCAACGAAATAATCGCGGAAATGATTCCATTTCTTGAACGCATTGTAGTTTCTCTCCTGTCGCCAAAGGGCGCACCAGTCGAACCAGGCACGCGCACAGACTGCGCAGCCGCTTTCATGCGGGTGACGTTTGAGGAGAGCAAATGCCAGTTTGCCCCAGAAGTCAACGCACGAATTGCTTATCTTTGGATTCCCGGGAATCTTATTGTCGCGGAGTGACTTGGTTGGAGTTCTTCCCCTCCTTCAGAGCCGTCCAGGTCAATATTATTCAGCACTAGGAAGTACAGTACTTTGCCAAAACCAGTGTGACGCGCGTTTGCTCGAGGGCGTCATTTCGGTCGGTTCCTCCATTCTCCTTTTCTAAAATGCGAACCCGAATGAAATGTGCGGCGTGTTGGCAGGCACTTCGCTGCGGGTGGCAATGCCCCTCTGCTATAATCCCGCCGGTTTCTGAGCACTGGCGCGGTTCTTGAAAGGGGGCAGCATGCGCGCACTGCTATTCGCAATCGTCGCAATCGGACTTCCCTGCGCAGTTATCGCGCAAGACTCCTCAAGTGGGCTTTCCGATCTCACGAAGCCCCACGATTATGCGCTCAAGCGCGTCTCGAGTTATGACCGCACAGGCGGCAATGACGATTATCGCTCCTTAGCCGCGGGAGACTCGATCGCGCTGCTCGACGAGGCCGGGCCCGGAGAAATCACGCACGTGTGGATCACCATCGCGAGCGACGAGCAGTATCATCTGAAGAAACTGGTCCTCCGTATGTATTGGGACGGCGAATCTACGCCGAGCGTGGAGGCGCCAGTCGGGGATTTCTTTGGTTTGGGGCTGGGAGATTATTTTCTTTATCAGTCCATTCCGCTTTCGGTGGGGGGAGACAAAGCGCTGAATTGTTTTTTCCTCATGCCGTTTCGAAGCCATGCCCGCATCACGCTGACCAATGAAGGCCACGAGCGTGTGGACGCGCTCTACTGGAATATCGACTACAGGGCCTACGCCTCGCCGCTCCCTGCGGACACTCTTTATTTCCACGCGCAGTACCGCCAAGCGACGCCCAATAAGGCATTTCCCAACGCAAAGACCAACTTGGATGGCAAAGATAACTACGTCTGGGTGGAAGCCACCGGGCGAGGCCATTTCGCCGGCGTTACGATGTCCGTGCTCGAAAATGCGGACGGTTGGTGGGGCGAAGGTGACGACATGTTCTTTGTGGACGGTGAAAAATTGCCTTCGATCAACGGGACCGGCTCCGAAGATTATTTCCTGGGCGCTTGGGATTTCGGAGGCAAATCATTCGCCTATGGACTCTACGGGGCTCCTGTCGTCGGCGCCGAGCGGCAGGGTGCGCGGTGGTCCGTCTATCGCTTTCACCTCGATTCGCCCATTCCCTTTACGAAATCCTTGCGGGCGACGATTGAGCACGGCACGGCGAACGACCGCGGAGACAATTATTATTCCGTCGCTTACTGGTATCAGACCGAGCCTCACGCACCGTTCCCGCCTCTGCCGCCTGTGGAAGACCGCCTGCCGCGCGTGATTCCTTCCTCGCCCACGCGTCCCTAAGGCTATGCCGCATCTCTGCGGTAGAGAAGGTAGGCGCGGATGAATGGATCAATGTCGCCATCAAGCACTTTCTGCACATCGCCGCGCTCGACCTTGGTGCGCACGTCCTTGACGAGCTGATACGGCTGCAACACGTACGATCGTATCTGACTGCCAAAGCTGATGTCGGATTTCGTAGCGTCCAGCTTGCGGGTTGCTTCCTGGCGCTTCTCCAGCTCCAATTCGTAGAGCCGCGAGCGGAGGACTTTCATGGCCAGCTCGCGGTTTTTGTGCTGGCTGCGCTCGTTTTGGCATTGCACGACAATGCCCGAGGGCAAGTGCGTGATGCGCACCGCGGATTCCACTTTGTTGACGTTCTGTCCGCCGTGGCCGCCGGCGCGAAACGTGTCAATGCGAAGCTCGTCGGGTTTTACATCAATCTCGATTTGGTCATCGATTTCGGGGATGACGAAGACGGACGCGAACGATGTGTGCCGCCGCGCCGCCTGGTCAAACGGCGAAATTCTTACCAGGCGATGCACGCCGCTTTCGCCCGTGAGCAGGCCGTACGCATTCTCGCCTTCGAACTGGACTGTCGCTGATTTGATGCCTGCTTCTTCCCCGGGCGTGGAATCGAGCACGGTGGCCCGAAATCCTTTTTGTTCCGCCCAGCGCAGGTACATGCGCAGGAGCATTTCCGCCCAATCTTGCGATTCCGTGCCGCCCGCGCCGGGCTTGATGGTAACGATGGCGTTGAGGCGGTCGCTTTCGCCGGCCAGAAGCGTCTTCGTCTCCAAGCCTGCGACGTAGGCATCCGCGGCTGCAAGCTCCTTTGCGAGGTCCTCGAGAATGCCGTTGCGCTGCGCGTCGTCGGCTTCTTCCTGGGCCAGATGGAAGTACGTTTCCAGGTCGCTCGACTTGCTCTCCAGCGACTTTTCGGCGTTCAAGCGCTCCTCCACCTGCTTGCGCTGCTGCATGATCGCTTGCGCCTTGGACTGGTCCTGCCAGAAGTTCGGGTCGTTGGTTTTTTCCTCGAGTGCGGCGAGTTGATTCCGGGCGGCGCTTACGTCAAAGATAGCTCCGCACCAGCTCGATGCGTTTCTTGAGCTCGGCGTAGCGTTGCTGCAAGTCCTCGATGTGTTCGGCCATACCCAAATTCTACACACGATTGCCGAAATCCGAAAATCGAAATCCATGCATCGAGGGCGGCGGAGGGAGATCGTAGGCGCTTTGTGCGGGGCAAGCAGGAGATCAAGCGGGGAGCGCTAGATCCGCCGCCGGCTATTATTTCACTTCCACGACGACAACTTCGAGCCTGTTCGCACCGGCGTTCGTGGAGGAATGGGTGACGGGGCCGTCGCTCCAGAACACGTCGCCGGCCGATCCATGCTGAGTGCTCGTGGAGCCGTCGGGCAATTTCACGATGGCATCCAGGTCGGTCAACAAAACCGTTGCGCGCCCAACCCCCGTATGTTCGTGCAGCGGCTCGGCCGCGCCGGGTTCGCGCCAGCTTCGAAACACACGCACTTGATCGTTCTCAAACAATAAAACGTAGTGCGCGGGATCGATCGCCAGTGGATCCAGTTCCGGTTTGCGCACGGGAGGGACGGCCGGCCCGGGCTTTTTCAGCTCGATTTCCACAAGACGAATCGGCGTTTCTCCAACGTTTTCGCTCGTGTGCATCCCCCCGGCCGGGCTCCATGCCACATCACCGGCCTTCCAGTGCTCCTCATCCTTGCGGCCATCTTCGTAGTTGATGGTGATATCGCCGGCATCGAGATAGATCATCACGCGATTGAACACGTGCCGGTGCAGCGGGGTCTTACTGTGCGGCAATTCGGTGGCCTTGATAATGCGCACCGCGTCGTTGTCTATCTTCACGGGACTGTCTGCGGCAAGGCAGGCCGTGCAGATAACCAAAAACGCAAAGGCCAGGGTGGTTTTTCTCATAACAGAAATCTCCTGAATATTTGCCCGCACGTCCTTTAACTCAAAACGGCCCGCTGCGGCGAATTTCGAACTCGCCGAGAGTCTCCATCTTAGCGGAGTCTCCCGATAAATGACAAAACGAAGAGGCCCACAGAGACGAGGACGCAGAGCCAGGAAAACCAGTCGCCGAAGCGCGCGTACAGCGTCAAGTCACTGCGGTAATCGTAGGGCGCATCCATTTGCCCGCGAACGTCGGGGGACATGCGCGCCACGAATCGCCCATAAGGATCGACGGAGGCGGTATACCCGTTGTTCGTGTCGCGCAGCAGCCAGCGGCGGCTTTCGACCGCCCGCACGCGCGCCATCATCAGGTGTTGCGCGCGCGCCGCCGAAGTCCCAAACCAGCCGTCGTTCGAAATGTTGAACAGCAATTGCGCCCCGTTGCCCGCGAAGTGCCGCACTTCGCCGGGGAAAACTGCTTCGTAGCAGATGAAAACCCCGAATCGGGGGCCTGGGGAAGACATGTCCGCCCGCGGCACATCGGGAAGATTGCCCACGGAATACGCCGTGCCGGGGGTGAAGTCCGCGATGTCCGCCGTCAAGCGGCCCGCAAACGTCAGCCACTTTCGCAGCGGGACGTACTCGCCAAACGGCACCAGGTGAACTTTGTCGTAGGTGAAAACGCGCCGGCCGGAACGGTCGAGCAGCACGGCGCTGTTCGAGGCATCCCACTTCCCTGCTTTGAGTTTCCAGTCCACCACACCGACCAGAAAATCCACGCCGGAATCCACGGCGATGCGCGTGGCACGCGCGCGGAAAGCAGCATCTTGCAGGCTGAAGGGAGCGGGAACCTCGGGCCAGACGATGATTCCGGGCGACCGCTTGGCGGCATCAATGCTGATCTGCTCCAAATCATCGAGTTCCCCCGCGTGAACCTGGAGCCAATTCGAGGGATAGCTCTCCGACTGCGGAAAATTCGTCTGCACCAAATGAGCCACAAACCGCGCGGGCGCTTTCGGAATCAGAAACCCGCCGCCGGCGGCGATCAGGATCAAGACAGCGCTCGTGCCGATCAGCGCCCGCCACGCGCGCTTCTCCCGCACCAGCAGCGCATAGGCCACAAGCGAGTTGTACCCGGCCACGACAAAACTGAGGCCGTAAATCCCCGTCAGCGGCGTGAGCTGAAGAAAAGCGAGATTCCACGTGGCCGCATAGCCCGTCAGATTCCAGGGAAATCCTACGTGCGGGAAATGAGTCCGCGCAAATTCCAGCGTGACCCAAAGAAAAGGCGCCAGCGTGCAGGCGAGTGCCGGACTCCGCCAGGCGGCCATCGCAACGCTCGACGAAAAGACGGAAGTCAGCAGCCCGATCACCAGCGCCATTAGGCCCACAATCCCCGCCGCCGACCAAGGATCCACGCTGCCGTACTGCTGCATCACGGTATCAACCCAGGGGACGCAGATGGGGATGAATACGAAGCCGTGGATAAATCCGTAGAGCGATGCTTCCGCGGGCCGCGCTCCGGCACTCGCCAGAATGAGCATGGCAATGGCAATCCAAGCAAGCGGCGTGAGATTGTAATTCGGAAACGAAAGCGCGAGCGCGACGCCGCTCGCCAGGGCGAGCAGGATGCGCGTGTGCCGGCGGAATTTCATTCAGCGTTTGATGATGGGCTTGAAGCCTGCGCGCTCCAGCGCGGCCTTGGCGGCTTGGGCCGCGTGCTCGTCCGGGTAGGGGCCCACTTGCACTCGATAAAGTTTGTCCGAGGTGGGCGCCACCACGAAAGAAGGAAATCTTTTCTGCTGCGCCGCGTCTGCCATCGCCAGGGCATCGCTTTCACGCCCCAACGCGGCGAGCTGCAGCACGATCGATCCTTTCAGCATTCTCGGCGGCTGGAAGCGCGCCGGAGGCCTTGGGAGCGGTTCCGCAACCGTCTTTGGGGCTGCTACTGCCGCCCCGCTTCCCGTCCCTGTGGCTGCGGACGGCGAGGCCGATGGCGCCGGCGGCTTCGCTGCCGGCTCGAGATGATTGTCGTCCTTCTTGCCGTAGAAATCCCATTCGCCCGCGGCGGGAGCAGGAGCAGTTTCAGTCTCTTTTGCTTTCGCGGATGGTGCGGGAGGGGAAACCGATCTCATCGGAGAATCCGCAGCCTGCACGGCTCCGCCGTACTGCGTGCGCCCCATCACGTAGCCGAGCGTGAAAAACACTCCGCAGAGCAGGACGACTCCGAGAAAGAGTCCCACTAGGTGCCTGCTCTCGAGCACCCGGTCGCCGCCTCCGCGCTTTCCGTTCCCCCACGCCATTCGTCCCTACTTCTTTCCCCCCAAGGATTCCACCCACTGCGTGATGATGTCGATCGGCAGCGGGAAAATCACCGTGGTGTTCTTCTCCACGCCGATCTCCGTCAAGGTCTGCAAATACCGGAGCTGAATGGCTGCCGGCTGCTTTTCCAGCACTTCCGCCGCCTGGGCCAGCTTGGTCGAAGCCTGGAATTCGCCCTCGGCATGGATCACTTTTGCGCGGCGTTCGCGCTCCGCCTCCGCCTGTTTGGCGATGGCGCGCTGCATGGACTCCGGAATATCGACTTGTTTGACCTCAACCTTCGTTACCTTGATACCCCAAGGCTCCGTATCCTGGTCAAGGATTAGTTGCAGCTTGGAGTTTACCTTTTCGCGCTCCGAGAGGATCGAGTCCAGCTCGAACTGCCCCACCAGGCTGCGCAGAGTGGTTTGGGCGAGCTGCGACGTGGCGTACAAGTAGTTTTGCACCTGCGAAAGCGCCAGATTTGCGTCCACCACGCGGAAATAGCAGACCGCGTTCACTTTCACGGAAACGTTGTCGCGCGTGATCACGTCTTGCGGCGGCACATCGAGCGTTTCCAACCGCAGGGAAATTTTCGTCAGCTTTTCGATCGGAAAGAACACCAGGCGCAGCCCCGCCGGCTTGGCCTCCGGCAGCATCCGCCCCAGCCGAAGAACCACCCCGCGCTCCCATTCCTTAATGACGTAGATTGAATTGAATATCCAGATCAGCACGACGACTACGATCCCCACCGCCACTACCGTCATTGCATCCATTGATTTCTCCTCATTCCCGGCCGTCAGGATGATGCCGGGCGGGCCGCCTTCACCGGCTCCACGTAGAGCGTCAGCCCTTCCACTCTTTTCACGCGCACCCGTGCGCCTTTGGGTATGCTTTCCCCGGCCGCCGGCGCCGCCCGCCAGATCTCGCCGTGGACGAATATCTCTCCCATGCCGTCGGCGGATCCCAGGGCTTGCATCACTTCTCCTTCTTCTCCCACCAGCTCTTCTTTCCCGGCGGCTTGTTTCCACGCCCGCGACTTCAGTACCAGCCGCGCCAGGAAAATCACGATGATCGCAAAAGGAATTGCGACACCGAGGGCCGTTGCCAGGCTCACGCCCATTCCCGTCATGGGCGTGCGAATCAACATCAAAGCGCCCAGGACCATGGATATCACTCCTCCTATGCCGAGAACGCCATGCGTTGGAAATTTGGCCTCCAGAATGAACAACGCCAGGGCCAGGGCGATCAGCAGCAAGCCTGCGAAGTTGACCGGCAGATTTAGCGCCGCAAACAGAGCCAGCACGATGGCGATCCCGCCGATCACTCCCGGCGCAAAAAGACCCGGATGCGAGAATTCCGTGTACAGGCCGAGTACGCCGACTATCAGCAATATGAAGAAGACATCCGGCTGCACGATGCGCGTCAGAAATTTCTCCCGCGCCGTCATGTCCACTTCAGTCAGTCTTGCATTGCTCAGCAAGAGTTGCACCGTCGAGCCATCTAGCCGCGTAACCGTGCGTCCATTCAGCTTCGCCAGCAGATCCCCAGACGACGACGCGATCAGGTCCACCATCTTCCCGTCCACCGCTTCCTTCTCTGTGAACGCCTTCGCGTCCGTCACCGCCGTCGCCGCCAGATCCGGATTCCGCCCCCTCTTGGTTGTATAGCTGCGCAGGAACGCCGTGGCGTCGTTCGTCACTTTCTTGCGCATCGTTTCATCGATTTGCACGGTCTGGCCGAAGAACATGAAGACGGGCGACGCGGCGCCTGTTTCTGTTCCAGGGGACATCGCATCCACATCCGCCGAGAGCAGGATGAAGAATCCAGCGGACGCCGCGCGCGAACCCGTGGGAGCAACGTAAATGGCCACCGGTACAGGCGAGGTCAGGATCGCCTGGATGATTGAGCGCATCGACGTGTCCAGCCCACCGGGTGTGTTCATCGTGATCAGGACCAGGCTGGCGTGCTCCCGCCCGGCTTGCTCGATTCCCTGCACGATGTACTCCGCCAGGATTGGCTCGATTTCGCCGTCAATGCGCAGTTCCAAAACTGCCGGGGCGGAGGTATCAGCGGAAGGCGAGGCTACAGGCGCTGCCGCGCGCGATGCAGTGGCAATCCAGGCCGCGGCCGCCAGGCACGCGCACAACGACAAAATCCGCCATGAACGGGAAGCCATCACGGCGCGTATTATAGCAAGATATTAGGTTGGAAACTGCGAACCGTTCTTTTCCCCGCCCGATTGCCGGTGGGGGCCGGCTTCAGTCGTTCACCGGCTTTTTCGAGTCCTCGGCGTAAGAAGGCGCAACCAAGAGCACCTCTTGCACGCGCGGGTCTTTGATTACTTTCGCGAATGATGGATCCTTCTGTGCGGAGAGATAATCCTTGTACCCATCGTCGCGCGCCAGTTTCAAATAGTGCGCTGTACGTTCGGCGTCCCCGGCCATCGCGAACGTCTTCGCCACGAAAAAGAAGAACAGCCCCGGATCAGGCGCGGTCCGGTCCTGAATGATCGATCCCATTCCACCCTTGCGATCGAATATCGTTGGATCGAGCGCCAGGGCCTTGCTGAAGCAGTCCATGGCCCGCGGATATTCTTTGTGGGCCATGTATGCGTACCCTAGGTTGCTGTAGACGGTGGGGATGTCCTTGTTGAATGTCAGCGCCTTTTGGTAGTAACGAATCGCCTTGCTGTAATGCCGCCTCTCGTACTCCACCGTTCCGATGTTATTGACGGCGCTGGCAAACGTCTTGTCCGACTCCATAGCCTTCTTGTAATAGTGTTCCGATTGTCTTAAGTCGGTCAGCTGCTGATAGGCAACCCCCACTTTGTTCAGCAGCTCCGCGTTCTTCGGCTCTTCTTTCAGGATCTTGCCGTAGGCTCGAATCGCATCTTCAAATTCTTTGCGGGCCATCAATATGTCGGCTCGCAGCTCGGCGGTCTCCCGGGGCGACATTTTTTCGATGGCTGGAGCAGCCGGAACGTCCTGCATCGCGGTTTTGGTCACTTCCTGGGCACATCCGGTTGGCACAGCGAGGAGAACCAGCGGGATGGCAAAGAGCATCGAGCATCTCATTGCCTTGCTCCTTCACCGGCCCGCCACCGCGGGCCAGTTTCCGGGACGTGGCCTACGGCTGAGGCTTCGTGTCGTCCGCAGGCTTCTTGCTTGATCCAAAGATACCAAAAATCTTGTCCAGAAGCCCCTTTTTCTTCTCCGGCTCGGGGGCCTGTTGCGCCGCCGGGGGCGGATTCTGTTTTGGAGCGGGACCCCCCTTGGCGTGGGAAGCGTTCGCAGGGTTTGACGTGCCGGCTACGGAATTGGGAGCAGCCGGGGGTGGCGGATTCGGAGTTCCGGAGTCTTTTCCGAACAGATGCGCCAGCCAGGAGGTCGGCTGCGCTTGCGTTTGTGTTTGCTGGCTCCCTGACGATCCGCAAGGCTGCGTAGGTTCGCTCCCCGCGATGAAGTACTCCTCCACGGATTCCGGGCACGCCGAAGTGGAAATCCCTCCGGTTTGCGGATCGATCGCCAACTCCACCACTCCCTCCGGTGGGTCGAATGGTTTTGTGTCGCGGTACGACGGTAAAGTCACCGCTCGCTTCATGAACTCGGCCCACACCGGCGCGGCGGTCTGGCCGCCGGAAAGCCCTAGGTCGCGGTTGTCGTCAAATCCGATCCAAACCACGCATAGCAAGTTGGACGTAAATCCCGCGAACCAGCCGTCTCGCTCCGTTCCTGTCTTCCCCGCCGCAGGGGCAGTGAATCCCAGAGCACGGACCGACGCGCCCGTTCCGCGGTTGATCACGTCCTCCATCAACGTCGTCGTGAGAAACGCCACACGCGGATCCAGCACTGCCCGCGTCTGTGGGCCCGCGGATTCCTCCACCTTCCCATCAGAGCTCACGACGCTTCGGATAAAGAGGGGCTCGGCGCGAATCCCGTTGGTCGCGAAGGCTGTATACCCTGCGGCCACTTCGATCGGCGTCATCTCGTACGCACCCAACGCCAACGCGGGAGTGGGTTGGAAGTTCGTGCCGAGTCCCATTTGCCGCGCCACGTCTACCACCCGCTGGTACCCGATCATCTCTGCCACTTTCACCGTCGCCACGTTCAGCGAGTGCATCAGCGCGTCGTGGACCGACACCGTGCCGTAAAACTCCTCGCCATAGTTGTTCGGCGTGTATTCCTTCCCGTCAAACTCGAATGTGGTGGGCACATCGTCCACGGTCGTCACAGGCGTCACCACCGGCTGCAAGCCTTCCACGGTATTGTCGAAAGCCGCTGCATACACAAACGGTTTGAACGCGGATCCCGGCTGCCGCCGCGCCAGGGCATGGTTCAATTGGCTCTCGCCGTAATCCCGCCCGCCGATCAAGGCGCGGATTTCGCCCGTGTGCGGATCCATCGCCACCAGCGCGGCCTGCACGGCGGGCACCTGCTCGCCCTTCTTCTTCCAGGCGGCGTACCGCCGCGCCAGCAGCTTGTCCACATCGAGCATCCCCGACTGCATCGCTTCGGAAGCTGCGCGCTGCAAATCCGGGTCCAGCGTCGTGTAAATGCGGTAGCTCTGCGTTTCCAGGTCGCTTTCGGAATATTTCTCCAGGAGGTGGTCCTTCACCATGTCCACAAAAAACGGCGCGGAGCTGCTTTCCACT
Source organism: uncultured Acidobacteriota bacterium (assembly GCA_963788255.1). Classification (GTDB taxonomy): domain Bacteria; phylum Acidobacteriota; class Terriglobia; order Acidiferrales; family UBA7541; genus Palsa-295. The sequence continues at coordinate 226,529 of CAWBGC010000014.1, read as the reverse complement.
CCTCCATTGATGAAATGCAGCTTCGCTTTTCTTGCTGCAGCCGCCTGGTCTTGCGTTACGTACCCGTCGTCCACCATTTGCGCCAGCACGCGGTCTCGCGCCTCCACCGCCCGGTCCGCGTGCCGCTCGGCCGCCGAGTAGCGGTTCGGCGCGCGGATGATCGCGGCCAGGAACGCCGCCTCGCCCAAGTTCAGCTCGCGCACATCCTTGCCGAAGTAGGCCTCGGCGGCCTCTCCAAACCCGCGAATCGCGAAGCTGCCGCGATTCCCCAGGTAAATGTCGTTGGCGTAGAGCTCGAAGATCTGCTGTTTGTTGAAACGCTGGTCCAGCTCGTACGCCATCAGCGTTTCTTTCACTTTCCGCCGCCATTCCCGCTTGGTCGAAAAGAAGAATGTCCGCGCCACCTGCATGTCGATCGTGCTGGCGCCCTGCGCTTTCTCTCCGCGGATCACGTCCCGGAACGCCGCCCCGAACACGCGAATCAGGTCCAGCGCGCCATGTTCGAAGAAACGCTTGTCCTCCGCCGCCAGCGCCGCGTCGATCACCACCTTCGGCAGATCGTCATAGCGGACCACGCGCCTCTTCTCGCGCGTCTCGTCGAACAAGTTGGTGATCAGCTCCGGCTCGATCTCCGCCCAATCCCGCTCCGTTCCATTCGAAAGCTGCGTGATGTGCGACACCTCGGGCCCCGTGAAATCCACTCGCAGCGCGTTCCCTCCACGAAAGTAGGAATCCTCCGACGGCCGGATCTCCACCGTCGAGCCCCGCACCTGGTATTCTCCCGGCGCGCCCTCCACTTTGCCTGCCTGGTAGCCCGTCCGCATCAAATACACGGCCAAGTCTCCCGGGCGCATCGTTTCTCCTACGAAAATGTGGCCGGGAGCCGAATAGACCCGCGAAGTGTTCTGATAAATTTGGCCGGTGAGCCGCTGGTCAATCAGGTGTCCGAATTGAATGTAGTAATAGACGAGCACGCCCGTGGCGATCAACAACACCGCCAGCACTGTTCCCAGCAGGATCATCCCGGACCGGGAGGTCCAGAATCCGCGGGCGATTCGAATCCTCAATCCATCCCTCCGCTGCCCTTCGCGAGCCGTTCGAATGCGTACCGCCCTTCGCGGCCGCAAGCGCACTCCCCCGCTCGCAGGGGCGCCCCCGTCCCCTCTAGTAGAGATTTCATTCTAAATCGTATGGTTGTCTGCGTGGGAATGAAATGGTATCGAGAGTTGATAAACCTTCAAATCCACCGCCACGGAATAATCGAGCGAGATGTTCACCAGGCTTCCGCTGATGATGACGTGGATGTCTTCCCTCTTCCCCGGAATGCCGTCCTTTTGCATTTCTTTCCAGATGTCCTCTCGAATGTCGTCCTCGGTTTTTCGGGAGTAGCCGCTCAACGCAAACCGCGCCTCGCTCATCATCGCGTCGTTGAACTGGTAATTCGTCACGTACACAGGAACGATTTTGACCGCCGTGAACACAAGCACCCCCACGACGAGCAGCGTCAGCACGAGGTTCATGCGTCCCCCGCCGCGCTCCTTCATCCGCTTTGGACGCTCTCTGAAAATAGCAGCTCCTCCTGCGTGAATTCCGAGGTCCTGGAACGGTTTCAACCTATCACGCCCTTGGCGGCCCCGATAGTCGTCCGGCAATCCCTTGTTTACGATGAGTTAATGCAGGAGGTTTGTTGCCCGCGCGGGCGGGAACCGTTCTAGTAGGCCCGGGCGAAGATGGCCTTCTCTTTCGACACCTCGCCGCAGGCAATGCATCGTCCTGACCCGCCCGGCTGCTCCAGCGGGATGCAGCGCATCGTAGCTTTCGTTTCTTCCTTGATTTTGCCTTCGCACGCGTGCGAACCGCACCACCACGCGAACGCGAACCCTTTTTCCACCGCCTTCTTCAGTTCCTCGTAGCTGGCCGGCTCCGTCGTATTCGCTTTCCGGAACGCCAGCGCGCGCTCGAACAGCGCTTTCTGAATCTCCTCCAGGGTCTTCTTCACTGCCTCCGCAATTCCCTGCTGCGGGACGAACGCCTTCCCTTCTTTCCCCGGCCGGTCGCGCCGCGCCACCACCACCGACGCTTTCGCCACGTCCTTCGGTCCCAACTCGATCCGCACCGGCACGCCGCGCATCTCCCAATCGTTGAACTTGAACCCCGGGCTCATCCCTTCGCGCTCGTCCAACTTCACGCGGATCCCCGCATCCACCAGTTCCTTCCGCAGACGGTTCGCATTCTCGAACACGCTGGCCTTTTCCTCATCCGTCTTGAAGATCGGCACGATCACCACCTGCCAGGGCGCCAGTCGCGGCGGCAGGATCAGTCCCTGGTCGTCTCCGTGGACCATGATGATCGCTCCCACCACGCGTGTGGAGAGACCCCACGAAGTGGTCCAGCAGAATTGAAGCTGCCCGTTCTTGTCGAGATACCGGATTTCAAACGCCTTGGCGAAATTCTGTCCCAGATTATGCGAAGTGCAGAATTGCAGCGCCTTGCCGTCTCCCATCATGGCTTCCAGCGCGTAAGTCACATCCGCGCCGGCGAATTTTTCCGACTCCGATTTCCGCCCGGGTATCACCGGCACGGCCGCTTCGTTCCAGGCGAAATCGGTGTAGACGTCCACCATCTGCCGCGTTTCCGCTTCCGCCTCTTCGGCCGTCGCGTGCGCCGTGTGACCCTCCTGCCAGAAAAATTCCAGCGTCCGCAGGAAGAGTTTCGTGCGCAGCTCCCAGCGCACCACGCTGTTCCACTGGTTGATCAGCACCGGCAGGTCGCGATACGACTGGATCCATTTCGCGTACGAGTGCCCGATGATCGTTTCCGAAGTCGGACGGATCACCAGCGGCTCCTCCAGCTTTTCTCCGCCGCCGTGCGTCACCACCGCCAGTTCGGGCGAAAACCCCTCCACGTGCGATTTTTCCTTGTCGATGAAGCTGCGCGGGATCAGCAGAGGGAACGCCGCGTTCTCGTGCCCCGTGGCCTTGAACCGCCGGTCGAGCGCCGCCGTGATGTTTTCCCAAATCGCCCAGCCGTACGGCCGCACGATCATGCATCCGCGCACCGGCGCGTAATCCGCCAGTTGCGCCCGCACCACCACCTGGTTGTACCACTCCGAGTAATCCTCCGCCCGTGTCGGCAGCTTCAGGTCCGCCATTCTCGCTGTGTCTCTTTTCTGCCCGGCCCGCCGGACGCGCCTTCTCTCGCGCGTGGCATCGCACGCTGCATAAACGTTCAAGGTTAGGGGAGACATTCGCGTAAGTCAATCCAGCGTTGAAAGCGTCAAAGTTAGAAATGCAATGGCTGGTGGCGAGTGGCCAAAGAGAATCTGCCCGCGCTGGGGAGCAGTCGATTTCCAGATGGACGCGTAGTCTCAGGCCAAAACGCGGCAGACGGAGTGCTCGCTGCCACAGGTACGCCCCGGCGGACGCGAAGGGCGCGTTTTTTTACGTGCATCGGGGGGCGAACCGGTGTAGTGTATGCGCCGCGCTCGGTTCCCCATCGGCGCTGTACTACCCAATAGAGGAGAAATCGAATATGAGAATGCGGCGGGTTGTCCCGATTTTGTTTGCTGCCGCGGCGGCCCTAATGGTTGTCGGCTCCCTGGCCCCGCCCAGCATCGCGCAAGAAACGGGAACGTTTCCAGACACCAAGCATGTCATCGGCCTCGTGGGGGTGAATCACAACGCCATCGGCACCCTCACGGTCGAGAAGGGCAAATTGGAATTCACCAAGGGCAAGAAAAAGGTGGACATCCCGGCGGCCTCGATCACCGAAGTGCTCACCGGCAAGGACAGCGAGCGCGCCATCGGTGGAACGGTCGGCACACTGACGATGTTCGCGCCGTATGGCAGCGGCCGATTCCTCAGCTTGTTCCGGAATCCGATCGACTCGCTATCCCTCACCTACCAGGACGACTCTGGCGCGATCCACGGCGTGGTCTTTACGCTTCCGTCCGGCAACGCTCTTGGAGTTAAGAAAGCCCTTCTGGCGCAGGGCGCAAAGACCAGCATTACCCCCGAAGCAGAGGCCGAGGCCGCAGGAAAGCCCAAGGAGAAGAAACAATGAAGAGGATCGCCTACGGAACCGCTCTGCTGTCGCTAGCCTTACTGTGCCTCTTCACGGGGCGCACCGCTTCGGCGCAGGACAAAACGCAGCCGAAAATCACTGCGTCCTCGATTCAAATTCTGATGGTCACGTCCGACGAAGTGAAGCTGCCCATGGAATTTCAACTGGCGCTCTACGAGAACATGATCGAGCAGGTGCAGAAGACCGGCAAATTCCAGCATGTCTACCGCGACGGCGACAAGGCCGCGGCCGATGCGTCGGATCTGGTCATCCTGCACAGCAATGTCTTCGGCTTCAAGAAGGGCAGCGAAGAAGCCCGCCAGGTGACCACGGTCGCCGGCGCCACGCAGATCAAAGTCCACTGCCAGATCACGGACAAGAGCGGGAAGTCCGAGTTGGAACAGGACGTCACCGGCAACGTGCGATTTCTGGGCGGCAATCTGCGCGCCACCTTTGACTTCGCGAAAAAAGTCGCACAGATCGTTACCGACCACTTCTAACGCCATGCGCCTCGGGCGCTGCGACCGCGGGAATTTCCGCGAGTCGTGGCGCTCGGGCCGCGGGCGCACCTGCGTCTCGCGTTTGCAAACCCCGGTGGCGTCCGATAGAATCTTTTCGAATTCCTCCGATGCCTCAGGCAGCCAAGCCGCGAATCATTCTGGGCGCCGACCATGCCGGCTATCGGTTGAAGGAAACGATCAAGACCTACCTGGCCGCGGCCGGATACGCCGCGGATGATCTCGGCACGGATTCCGAGCAGCCGGTTGATTACCCGGAATTTGCCCGCGCCGTGGCCGAGCGCGTGGCGGCCGACAGAAACTGCCTCGGCATTCTGACATGCGGGAACGGGCTGGGCATGTCCGTCGCCGCGAACAAGGTCCCCGGCATCCGCTCCATCCCCGCGCACGACGCGCAGGCGGCGCGGGACGCGCGCGAGCGCATCGACGTGAACGTCCTCTCGCTGGGCAGCAAAATCCTGACGGACGAGCAGGCGATCGAGGCGGTGCGGGAATTTCTCGCGGCGGAATTTGCCGGCGGGCGGCACCGCCGGCGCGTGGACAAAATCTTGGAAATGGAACAAGCACGGGTGCGATGAAATGAACTACGAAACTCCCGAATCAAGAAGGATGAACCGGCGGCTGGAGGAAACGGATCCGGAAATCGCCGAGATTTTGCGCCAGGAACTTCGCCGCCAGGCGACCGGAATCGAGTTGATTCCTTCGGAAAACTTCGTTTCCGAAGCAGTGCTGGAGGCGATGGGCTCGGTCTTGACAAACAAGTACGCCGAAGGCTACGGCACAAAGCGTTACTACGGGGGCTGCGAATTCGTGAACCAGGCCGAACAACTGGCCATCGACCGCGCGAAAGTATTGTTTGGCGCGGAGCACGCGAACCTGCAGGCGCACTCCGGCACGCAGGCGAACATCGCGGTCTACATGACGGCGCTCCAGCCCGGCGATGTGGTGCTGGGAATGAACTTGGCGCACGGTGGACATCTGACGCACGGGCACCCGCTGAATTATTCCGGCCGGACGTACCAATTCGTGGCCTACGGCGTGTCGAAGGATACCGAAACGATCGACTACGACGAGCTGGACCGGCTGGCGCGCGAGCACAAGCCGAAGATGGTGGTCGTTGGCGCGAGCGCGTATTCGCGCATCATCGATTTTGCCCGCATGGCGCAGATTGCACAGGCCGTGGGAGCGATGCTGTTTGTGGATATGGCGCACATTGCGGGGCTGATCGCCGCAGGAGTGCATCCGAGCCCGGTGCCGCACGCGGACTTCGTCACCACGACGACGCACAAGACGCTGCGCGGCCCGCGCGGCGGGATGATCCTTTGCAGGGAAAAATACGCGAAGGATCTCGACCGGATCCTCTTCCCCGGCATCCAGGGCGGACCGCTGATGCACACGATCGCGGCGAAGGCCGTTTGCCTGAAGGAAGCGATGGAGCCGGAATTCCGCGAGTACCAGCGGCAAATCGTGGTCAACGCAAAGACGCTGGCCGCGGGTGTGGCGCGGCGGGGCTATCGCATCGTCAGCGGCGGCACCGACAATCACCTGTTTCTCGTGGACGTTTACTCGCACGGACTCACCGGAAGCGCCGCGCAGCCCGCCTTCGACCGCGCGGGCATCACGATCAACAAGAATTCGATTCCGTTTGACCCGCTGCCGCCGATGAAGGCCGGAGGGATTCGCGTGGGCACTCCGGCGGTGACGACGCGCGGAATGCGCGAGCCGGAAATGGAGAAAATTTCCGCATGGATTGCCGAAGTGCTCGATCACATTGACGACGCGGCCACCGAACAACGCGTCCGGCGAGAGGTTGCCGAGGTGGCCTCGAAGTTTCCGCTCTACGCGCACCGCCTGGAAGCCGCCGAAGCGGCCGCCACCCTGCAGTAGCTCGCGGCCGTACTCTAGCCTGGACAATAGTGGAAGGCTGCTTGGCAACGGAGCTTGCGAGCAAATCGGCAGACGTGATATCTTTTCGGATCGTTCGTCCCGCCTTGCGATTGACCAACAACGCAGTGGGCTGAAAATTCAAACGGCGACGTTGAGGACAATTCCATGGATCCTGCACAAGGCGCCCGCTCGCGGCGATGGTGGTTGAAGGTGTTGGGCACGGTTACCGGTGCGCTGGCGCTGGGGAGATTTCTGCAGCCGCGCGGCGTCTCGGCGCAAGAGCAAGGGGCCGCGCCACGAGTCCCAGCGTTTACTGGACCGGGCGCAAATCCCTACTGGAATTCGGTGGGCCCAATCGTCACGGAGCCGCAGAAGGCGCCACTGATTCTGTTGACGGACCGGCCGGTGCAGCTCGAAACTCCGCGCCATTATTTCCTAAACGCATTCACGCCGAATGAGGCGTTCTATGTTCGCTGGCACCTCGAGACGCTCCCGAACGCGGTGGATTTGAAGGAGTGGCGGCTGCGCGTGGATGGAAACGTGGAAAAGCCGCTCGCTCTCAGCTTGACGGATTTGCTCACACGCTTTCAACCTGCCTCAGTCGCCGCCGTGAATCAATGTTCGGGCAACAGCCGCAGTCGCTTTCAGCCGCGAGTTCCGGGAGGACAATGGGGCAACGGCGCGATGGGGAACGCGCGATGGACCGGAGTCAAGCTGCGGGAGATCCTCAACGAAGCACGCGTGAAACCGGGCTCCGTCCAAGTACAGTTCGAAGGGCTGGAACGAGGCCGAGGTCCGGAGGGCTTTGGGTCCAATCAATTCTTGAAGTCTCTGAATTTAGAAAATCCCGTACTCGATGAATGCATTGTGGCCTATTCGATGAACGGCGAGCCCCTGCCCATGCTGAACGGATTTCCAGTGCGGCTCGTTGTGCCGGGGCACTTCGCGACCTACTGGGTGAAGTCGCTGGCATGGATCAACGTCCTGGATAAGCCGGATGACAATTTCTGGATGAAGACGGCTTACCTGGTTCCCGACACGCCACGCGGTAACACCACGCCGGACGACATGAAGACCGGCAAGGTGCCGACGGTACCCATTTCGAAGATGCCGGTGCGGTCGTTTCTGATTTCGCCCGATGGATCGTCGAAGACTCCCGCAGGGCTGCCCTTGCAATTGCGCGGAATTGCTTTCAGCGGGTACGGCGCGGTGACGAAAGTGGAAGTTTCCGACGACGGCGAAGCCACCTGGCGGAGCGCGCGGATGGGCGAAGATTTTGGTGCGTATTCATTCCGAACGTGGGAGCTTCCGTGGACTCCGGCCAAGCCCGGGAAATACACGCTCGCGGTGCGGGCGACCGACGCGAAGGGGAACGTTCAAACCGACGAGGGAGTTTGGAATTCGGGCGGCTACCTGTGGAACCAAATCGAGAGGCAGGAAATTACGGTGGGGAGCGCGGATTGATGCGAGGACACATCATGAGAGATCCCTGGTTGCGCGTGCTTATTGTGGCGGGGCTGCTGGCCGCGGTCGCCGGTGCGGTCTACGCGGAATTCCGGTCGGGATACTATTCCTCGAAGGGTCCGGGAAGCATCCAACAAACACTTCCGCAATCCGCCAATACGGACGCCACGTACGACGCTGGGTCCTTCCTGCTCTACGATTCGGAGCTTGCCTCCGGTCCAGGTCTCGACGAAGTGTATGCGAATTGCATGACCTGCCACAGCACGCGGTACATCACGATGCAACCTCCGCTTCCCGCGACCACGTGGACTGCGGAAGTGAACAAGATGAACAAGGCCTACGGAGCGGGCATTTCGGACGCCGACGCGGCAAAAATCATCCAATACCTGCAAGCACACTACACGCCGGAAACCCGGAAGTAACATTCCCTGAAAATGATTCAGTAACGGGCAACTGTGCCCGTATGGAACATCGGCTGCCACATGCATGGCACCGGCCGGTGCAAATCCCCGCTAACTCCTTTGCCATGCCGTTGGAGATCTGAAACCCATACGAGGACGTGGCAAATGGCGTGCCACACCCAAGCGAAGAGAGCTCTGGCAAGGTCAAGGAGGCGCGCCAGAAATGAGTTTGCAAGCAGCTATCGAGGAGCACGCCTGCAGCCGCGTCTGCGAAAGTGAGAAGGATGAAGCCAGGCAAATCCAAATGACGCTATTGCCGGGCGAAGACTTGCATGGGGCGGGCTTCGAGGTCGCATGCCGATTTTCTTCCTTCACGGAGGTTGGGGGAGATTTCGCAGACTTCTTCAAACTGCCGAATGGCCTGGTGGGACTTTACCTGGGAGACGTGGTAGGCAAGGGATTGCCGGCAGCCATGTATGCGGCGCTGGTGATGGGAACGCTGCGGGGGACTAACAAAACCGGCGAAGATACGGCGTCGGTGCTGGCCTTGCTGAATAAACGCCTGACCTTGAGGCCGGTGCCAGGCCGCTTTGCCGCAACGCTTTACGCACTTTACGACCCCATCACACTAATGCTGACGTTTTCGAATGCCGGCTTGCCCTTTCCGCTGCATGCGTCGGAAGCGGGCTGCAAACCGCTCGGGGCGGGGGGAGTGCCTTCAGGCTTACTTCCGGACACCTCGTACGATCTTCATACGATTCAATTGGCTCCGGGAGACGCAGTCCTGTTTGCCACCGACGGACTGCATGAACTGGCCAACCGAGAGGGAATCGAGTTCGGGTCACAGGGACTCGCCAAAATCTGGGAGCGGTGCCAAAGAAGACCGGCCAGCGAATCGTTGGAAATACTGTTTGAAGGAGCAATGGCATTTTCCGAAGGCATGCGCTATCACGACGACGTCACCGCGGTGGTGTTGAAGGTGGCGTCAATGAGCGGGGCGAGCGAAGGCGGCGGCGGGGATGTCGTTGGCGTGGGGCGCGACAGCCGTGAGATTGGGCGTGACGTCCGCATCCACCGTCCGTAGCGCCCAGGAAATTCCGCCGAGCAAGAGGCTTTGGTAAATCGGCGAGGCCCAGACGTCCTCGCGATGGCCGAGCGCCGTATAGAACACGCGGCCGTTCCCGTGCATGCGAGCCCATGTGTTGGGATAGGCCGGGCGCTGGTAATGAGGACCCTGCATGCCATTCGTTTCCAGAATCGTGAGGACATGCAGATCGGACTGATAGTCGCGGAACGGATACCATTCTTCCACCAAGTCGAGGCCGTCGCCGAGCGGCGCCATACCGGGGAAATTCTTGTCGGCAACGGTGAGGCTGGCCTTTTGTTGAGCGTCGTGAGCGATGAATTCCGCGCCGAGCATAGAGAGATAGGGATCGAGTGGCTGCGGGCGGGGATCGAAGCGGTCGCCGCCCGTATCGAAGGTGTCAGCAGCGGAATGCGTGCCGATGAAGCCTTTGCCATCGTGGATGAGATCGAGGAACCGCCGCTTGCCTTCGGGAGTCATCGGAGGATTCTTGTCGGTGCCTTCGGTGGTCAGATCGCCGGTCGTATAAAAAAAGAAGGCGTCGAATTGAGGCAGCCCCGCGCTGGAGAAAATGCGCCCATCCTTTGTGGCGGTGACGTCGAAGGAGTGCTGCTTGCCGAGATCGGTGACGATTTGCTCGGCGAGGCCGAGCTTGCCGTCAGCGCGCTTGATGACCGAGTGCTCGTAACCGGAAGATTTCGTGAACATCAGGATCTTGTTGGGCTTGGCATCGGCCCTTGCGGCAGCCGGAAACGGAAATCCCTTTGCGGTAAAGCCGATCGCTGCCGCGCCGAGAGCTCGCAATAGATCACGCCGGTTCATTGACCATCTCCTTCTGAAGGCACAATCTGGATTTCCAACTCCGTGACGAGGCCCTCGCGAATCGAAAACGCGCGGACAGGATGCGGCGCGCTGGGCAGCGGCGAAAGTACGAAAAACGCCGCGTCGGGATAATACGCCCAGGAGATGTCCCGCTGTGAGGGTTCGTTCTTGCCGTTGGGATGCGAATGATAGATGCCCATCAGCTCAAGCCCCGCGGCGCGGATTTCGCGCATGAGGCTGAATAGTTCCGGCAGCGCGATTTCATAGGAAGTGGCAGGATCGATTGCAGCATTCGTTGCAGGCATGATTCTTGTAATTACGCCTTCGCGCCCTGCGAGCAAGCCGCAGCATTCCTGTATCGGCTCGCGGCGGGCATGAGCCGATAGTTCCTGGAGAAAGTTCCTCTGCAGCCGGACAGGACTCAACATACTTCGAGTCTATACCTTGATTTGATCCGAGAAGAAAATGAAACACAGAGTTCACAAAGGGAAGGCGGAGGGCACCGAGGATTTGTGAGGCGATGGAAGGGGCGAGAGATCACTCGCCCCCCTTATCTCGCCGAAGTCGGCCTCGCGCTAGGCTTTTTGGGCCTGGCGACGGAGGAACGTGGGGACGTCGAGGTCGTCGGACGGAACCTCGTGAATCACGTCGCTGACGTTACGCGCGACCTGCTGGACGACGTTGGTTTGCTGCGGCGCGATATTGGAAGAGTCGCGTCCCGCCTTCCAGGTTTTCGGCAGATACGACGGGCGCGCGTGTGTCTTGCGGCCGGCGACTTCGCGGAAGCCTGCGGCGATGACCGTGATCTTGACGGACTCCTTCATGGCGTCGTCCTGGACCGCGCCGAAAATGATGTTGGCGTTCTCGTGCGCGGCCTTCTGGATGATGGAGGAGGCTTCGTGGACTTCGTGAAGCGAGAGAGTGGTCGAGCCGGTGACGTTGATGAGAATGCCTTGAGCGCCCTGGATGCAGTTGTCTTCCAGCAGCGGGCTATTGATGGCGCGGTTGGCGGCGTCGATGGCGCGATTCGAGCCGGAAGCGACGGCGGTGCCCATGACGGCGTAGCCCTGGCCGGACATGACGGTCTTCACGTCGGCGAAGTCGCGATTGATAATCCCAGGAATGGTGATGATGTCGCTGATGCCCTGGACGGCCTGGCGAAGAATATCGTCCGCGATGCGAAAGGCTTCGAAGAAGCTGGTGCCGTGCTCGACGCATTCCATCAGCCGTTCGTTGGGGATGACGATGACGGTATCCACGCAGCCGATCAGCTCTCCGAGCGCCTGTTCAGCCTGCTGCATGCGGCGCTTGCCTTCGAAGGCGAAGGGTTTGGTGACGACGGCGACCGTGAGCGCGCCGAGTTCGCTGGCGAGGTTGGCGACCACCGGAGCTGCGCCGCTGCCCGTGCCGCCGCCGAGGCCGGACGTGACGAAAACCATGTCCGCGCCGTCGAGGCCTTCGAGGATTTTTTCGGTGTCTTCGAGCGCCGCTTTGCGGCCGACCTCAGGATTGGCGCCCGCGCCGAGGCCTTTCGTAAGCTTCGCGCCGAGCTGCAATTTCACGGGCGCCTGCGAAAGCTTCAGCGCCTGCAAGTCGGTGTTGGCGGCGATGAATTCGACGCCCTCGACTTTCGCGCGGATCATGCGGTTGACGGCGTTGGAGCCGCCTCCGCCGACGCCGATGACTTTTATCTTGGCGCCGTTCTGCGGCTCTTCACTGAATGAAACTCGAAGACTTGATTCTTTCGGCGACATTCTTCCTCCCCCCAGATTGTGAAACACAGTGAAATTTTTACTACGCCCCTGCAAACATGCTCTTCAACTTGCCCATGAAACCCGTGGGACGCGCTCCGGCGAGGCGGCGTGTGCGCGCCCCGTAGAGCACCAAGCCCACGGCCGTTGCGTATTCGGGCCGGGAAACTTCTTCGCTCATTTCCGCGAGTCCGCGCGGCACGGCTACGCGAACCGGCAGGTTGAAAATCCGCTCGGCCAGCTCGGGAAGGCCGCGCAGATGGGCGCCACCCCCCGTGAGAACAATTCCCGCGGGAATTTGCGATTCCAGCCCGCCGCGGCGGAGCTCGTCGCGGACGAGCATCAGCAATTCCTGGGCGCGCGGTCCCACGATATCGGACAACATGCGGGCGAAGACGGTGCGCGGAGGGCGATCGCCCACGCTGGCGATTTCGATGGCGAAGTCCTGCGCCAGCAGATCGGAATAGGCGCACGCGTGTTCGCGCTTGATTTTTTCGGCTTCCGGAATCGGCGTGCGGAGGCCGACGGCGAGATCGTTGGTGAAATGGTCGCCGCCGACGGGAACCGCGGAGGTGTGGCGCACGACGCCTCCGGTGTAGCCGATCAATTCTGTGGTGCCGCCCCCGATATCGAGCAGGCAAGAGCCGAGTTCGCGCTCGTCCTGGGTGAGGCAGGATTCGGCGGAGGCGAGCGGCTCGAGGACGGTGTCGTCGACGCGGACGCCGGCGCGATTCACGGCGGTGACGATGTTCTGCGTAGCGGCGCCCGAGGCGGTGACAATGTGGACGTTGGCTTCCAGGCGCTGGCCGACCATACCGATGGCGTCGCGGATGTTGTCTTGCGCGTCGAGCGAGAATTCCTGCGGGAGGACGTGCAGGACTTCGCGGTCGTCGGGCAGCGAGACGCCGCGGGCCGCCTCGATGGCTCGGCGGACGTCGTCGCGCTGGACGTCGCGCGGGCGGGCGCCCACGTTGATTCCTCCGCGGCTGTTGACGCCGCGGACGTGGCCGCCGGCGACGCCGATCAGCGCGGATTCCACGGGAACTCCGACGATCGCTTCCGCTTCCTCAACCGCGCGGCGAATCGAAGTGACGGCGAGATCCAGATTCACGATCTGGCCCTTGCGCCAGCCTTTCGATTCGGCGGCGCCCAGAGCAGCGAATTTCACGCCGCCATCGTCATCTTGCTCGCCGATCAGCGCGCACGTCTTCGTGCTGCCGATGTCCAGCGCTACAATGTATTGCTCTTTCTTAGCCAATCCGCCGCTCCTTGCCTGGGTGCCACCCCACCGCCGCTACCGGGAATGCTTGCCGGCAGCGCCCTGCGCTGATAATTGTTTAGCCGAACGCCGCTGAGAACCCGCATGCGCGTTGGCCGAAAGATCGGGATTCCCCACCGCTTCACCCTTGAAGCGAAGGTCAAGCGACTCGAGACTGCCCGCTGCGGCGCGCCACTTGCCGACGTTCTGCAACAAGTCGGTGTACTTTTCCTGGAAATCGCCATCACCAAAGTGAACCAGCAAAGGCGCGTCCGCCTGGCTCCAGGAATCAGCCGTTGCGCCCGAGGATGTCGCTTGCAGACCGGTAATCGTCGCGCGCAGATCGTTCGCATCGGAGAGATCCACTTCGCTGATCTGGCGCGCGGAGCCGGCGCGGGCCGCTTCGGCTTGCTGCATGAATCCAGCATAAAGCTGCATGCGACTCTCGCGATCAGCCGCGGACATGTCTGCGCGGATCCCGGTGACAACCGGAAAATCGAAATCGCCCGCGAACGGGCGTTCGAGGATGACGCCGTGGGCATCAATCAGGACCATGTCCGTGCCCTGCCGCAGAAACGCAATGGGAGTCCGCTCGGTGATTTCAACTTCGACCTTGTTGGGAAGGGCGCGGCGTACCGTGGCCTGCTCGACCCAGGGAATGGACTCAATCTGCCGCCGGCGCGCATCGAGCGGAATGCGCAGGACGCTCCGATTGCGGTCCACAGCAAAGATCCCGCGGACGGCGGAGAGCGATACGTATCGCAGTTGCTGTCCACGGTCCGCGGAAACCTCAACCTGATCGGGATGGATCAGGGCCATTTCCGGCGCAGCCAGCAGAAAGTGGCCGATAAAATAAGCGATACAGGCGGCCGTGAGACCCACAGCGGACCAAAATGCGACGCGCGCGTACGTCTTCCAGGCTTTCCGGCCAAACTTGCGCCGCTTGATCTCGAGCGGCTTCTGGCGACGAAGATACTTCGGCTCCTCCTCAGCGAGGACTTCCTGGGGGAAAACGTCCGCGTCTATGGCTCTTAGTTTCGCCAGACGATCACCTCGTTTTCGAGCAGGATTCCGTAGGCCGAGTGGACGCGTTCGCGCACGTCGTCAATCAGCTTCAGCATGTCGGCGCAGGAAGCGTGGCCGGTGTTGATGAAGAAATTGGCGTGGCGGTCGCTTACCATGGCGTCACCGACGTGATGGCCTTTCAGGCCAAGTTCGTCGATCATGCGCCCCGCCGAGCCGCCCGGAGGGTTCTTGAAAATGCAGCCCGCGCTTTTTTGATTCAACGGCTGGCTGGAGCGGCGCTTTTCATTGCAGACCTTGATTCCTGCCAGGATTTCCTTGAATGGCTTCGAGGGCAGCTCGAGTTTCACGCGGAGCATGACGTCGTCGGGCGCAAAGGAAGTGTGGCGATAGTCGAAGCGAATGTCATCGCCGCGCAACGTCTCAAGCTGGCCCGTTGCGGCGCGATAGAGCTCGACCTCACGCACGTAGGAACCGATTTGCGTGCCGTAAGCGCCCGCATTCATGCGCAGCGCGCCGCCCACGCTGCCCGGAACGCCGATGAGACCTTCCATGCCGCCCAGGTCGTTCTTCGCGCAAAAAGTGACCATTCCACCGAGGTCGGTGGAGGCGTCCACGAAAGCTGCGTTGCCCTCCAAGCGCACGCCGGGATGAGCCGTTGGCAAGTGGAGAACAACCCACGGCAGTTCGCCATCGGCAATCAAGACGTTCGTCCCGCCGCCCAGGAAACGGTGCGGAATATTTTCATCCGCGAGCAGGCGTATGACCTGCGGAATCGTGTCGTAGCGGCGAAGGAGGAGCTCATCGGTGGTTCCACCGATGCCCAGGGAAGTGTTTTCGGCAAGCGACACGCCGGGACGCAATTCGACGCCAAGCTCTTTCAAACGCGCGGCCGCATTGTCGTTAATCCGCATGCGAGGTAATCACCTTTGCGCCCAGCAACATGGCGAGCTGCTCGAGGACACGCCCGATGCTGCCGGCGCCAATCGTCAAGACGGCATCGCCCGGGCGCGCTTCGCGCAGCATGTACTCCATGCCTGCCTGCATCGTGCTGGAAAACACGACGTTCTTGTGGCCGGCCGCGCTGATGGCCTCCGCGAGGCGCTCGCCCGTGATTCCTTCGATGGGCGATTCGCCGGCCGCGTAGATTTCCGTCAATACCAGGACGTCAGCCTCATTGAAGGAGCGGCAGAAGTCCTCCCACAAAGCTTGCGTGCGCGTGTAACGATGCGGCTGGAAGAGCACGAGCAACCGCTTGTATCCGCAGCCGCGCGCCGCTTCGAGGGTAGCGCGAATCTCGGCGGGATGATGGCCGTAGTCGTCGATCAGCGTGACGCCGGCATAGGTCCCCTTGATTTCAAACCTGCGGCCGACCCCCGCAAACCGTGCGAGCCCCACGCGAGTCAGGTCCGCGGGAACGTTGAGGAAAAGCCCCACTGCTGCGGCAGCTGCGGCGTTGCGGACGTTGTGGATTCCCGGGGGCGATGGCAGGCGGAAAATTCCCAGGTCGTCGCCGTGATATTTCAACCGAAACTCGCTGGATAGTCCGTTGAGATGGACGTCGCTGATCATCAGATCGGCCTGACCGGAGGTACCGTACGTAATCACGGGGCGCTTTACCTGGGGGAGAATTGCCTGGACGTTTGGCTCATCGAGACAGAGGATGACGCCCCCATAAAACGGCACGCGGTTTACAAACTGCAAAAAAGTGTCCTGGATTTCCTCAAGCGACGCGTAGTGGTCCAGATGCTCGCGGTCGATGGTCGTCACAACAGCGATCACCGGCGCCAGCAGCAGAAAAGACCGATCGCTTTCATCCGCTTCCACAACCATGTACTCGCCCTGCCCGACGCGGGCATTCGAGCCCACGTGGTTCACGCGCCCGCCCACTACAAATGTGGGGTCCAAATCCGCGGCCGCGAGCACCGAGGCGACCATGGACGTAGTCGTGGTTTTTCCGTGCGCGCCGGCGACGGCAATCCCGTATTTCAACCGCATCAGCTCCGCGAGCATCTCAGCGCGCGGGATCACGGGGATTTTCAAGCGGTGCGCTTCAACGATTTCGACGTTCTCCGGATGCACGGCGGAAGAAACCACGACGACATGCGCGCCGTGGACATTTTCAGGCAGATGGCCTTCGTGAATGGCCGCGCCCAGATTCCGCAGGCGTTCGGTGACCGGCGATGTCTTCAAATCCGAGCCGGAAACCGCATAGCCGGTGGACAAGAGAACTTCGGCGATGCCGCTCATGCCGCTGCCGCCGATGCCGACCAGATGAATGCGCTGGAAATTACGGAACGAGACGTTCATGACGGCACCACTCCTGCAAGCCCTTCGAGGAGATCAACGATATCTCCTACAGCGCGCGGGCGCGCAAGTTCGCGGGCCCTTTGTTCCATTTCAGTTATTCTCCGGGGCTGGTCCAGGAGGGAGAAGATTTCGCTTGTAAGCCGCTCGGGAGTCAACTCGCTCTGAGGGAGAAGCCGGGCGGCTCCCGCGGATTGCATGGCCTCGGCGTTGCGCGTCTGGTGCGCGTCGGTGGCGGCACCGAAGGGGATGAAGATGGCGGCCCGTCCGGCGGCAGCTACTTCCGCGACGGTGATCGCGCCTGACCGGCAGACGATCAGGTCAGCCTGGGCAAACCGCTCCGCCATATTCTCGATGAAGGGCAGTACCTCCGCCTTGAATTCTCGCCGTGCATACGCCACGCGTACCGCATTATAGTCGCGTTCGCCGGTCTGATGCACGATGAAAAGCTGGTTTTTTCGAGCCGCCAAGCGGTCCAGCGAATCCACGACAGCGCGGTTAATGGGCAGAGCCCCGCGGCTTCCGCCAGTGATGAGCAACGTAAGGGGCTCGCGATGCTCTTTCCGCGGCGCGGCGAAAAACTCCGGGCGGACCGGAATGCCCGTGACAATCGCTTTGGGCCCAAAACGGGCTGCCGTCTCCTGGAAGCCACAGGCGACGCGTGTGGCTATGTGCCCCAGCACACGATTGGTGAAGCCGGGCACGGCGTTTGGCTCAAACACAACTCCAGGAATCGCATGCATCCTGGCAAGCAGCATCATGGGGCCCGAGGCGTAGCCGCCTACGCCGAACGCCACGTGAAAGCGGTTGCGGCGGATGATTTTTTCCGAATCCCACAATCCAGCCGGAAGCATTGCCGCGTTACGCAAGAGCTTTATGCCGCCGATACCCTTAAGCCCTGCCACGCGAATCAATTCGAGCGGAAGGCCGGCTTGCGGCACCAGCTTCGCTTCCAATCCGCGCTCGGTTCCTACAATCACGACTTTTCGCTCGCCTTCCTGGCTTCGCCCAAGCCATTCCCGGGCGACAGCCAGCGCCGGAAATACATGTCCTCCCGTGCCGCCGCCCGCAATCAGCAGACTCTTCGCATTCGCGTTCACGTCTCGTCCGCGTGCTGACTAATGTTCAGGAGCACGCCGGTCGCCAAAAGCATGACCAGCAAACTCGAACCCCCGTAGCTCACAAACGGGAGCGGAATTCCCTTGGTGGGCATCAAGCCCAGCACCACGGTCAAATTGATCAACGCCTGCCCCACGACCATCGTTGTGATGCCAAGACCCAGGTAACGCCCGAAATCGTCGGGCGCCTTCATGGCCGCCAAAAACCCGCGCCAGCCGAACACTGCGAACAACACGAGGATCACCACGGCGCCGAGAAAACCCAGCTCCTCGCAAATCACGGAAAAAATGAAATCGGTGTGCGCCTCGGGAAGAAAAAATAGCTTTTGGCGGCTCTCCATCAAGCCCACCCCGCTGAAGCCTCCCGATCCGATCGCGATGAGAGATTGCAACAATTGGAACCCGTGCCCTTGCGGATCAGACCCCGGAGTGAAAAACGCCTGAACGCGCTGCAAGCGGTAGGGGACGCGTACAATCAAGAGATAAATCGCGGGCAAGGCCGCAAGCCCCGCTCCCAAGATGTAACGGTACGAAATGCCCGCGACGAATAGCATGGCGAAGGCGATCAGGAAAATCATGCACGCAGTGCCCAAGTCAGGCTCGGCCAGTACGAGGCCCACAATCAACAGCACGGGCCCTACGGCGGGAAGAATTGTCCGCAGCGGGTCATTGATTCCAATGCCTCGCTGCTCGCCGCGGATTTCCAGGAACCATGCGAGGTAAAAAACCACGACCAGTTTGGCGAACTCCGAAGGCTGCAGACTCAAAGGGCCAAGCCGGATCCAGCGGTGCGTAGCGTGCGAGCGATCGAGAAAGAAAACTGCGATCAGGAAAACCAGCGTCAGCGCGATGGCGGTGAAGATCACGCGCGGCTGGCGCAAGCGGCGGTAATCCGTATTCATCAGTAAGAACATCCCGCCCATCCCGGCCGCGATGAAGATGAGTTGGCGGATCAGAAAAATGTAGCCGTTCCCAAACTCCTCACGCGCCGTCATGGCTGACGCGCTGAAAACCATCACGGCTCCGATCAAGCAGAGTGCCAGAGTCGTGCCGAATAATTGACGGTCGGGCTGAAGGCTACGCGGCATGATTCACGCCTTTCCCTTGGCGATGCTCGCGGCAGACTGGCTTTCGAGCTTGGCCACAAGCTCTTTGAACACGCGGCCGCGGTGCTCGTAATTCTCGAATTGGTCGAAGCTGGAACAAGCAGGCGCCAGAAGCACAACGTCGCCTGGCTGCGCACGCTCACTCGCAATCTGCACGGCGCGGTCCAGCGTTCCGGCACGTTCGATGGCCACGGCATCGCCCAATTCCGAGGCGATTTTTTCCGCAGCAGCGCCAATCAAGATTGCGACGCGGGCACGCTGGCGAAGGGGTTCACGAAGGGGAGAATAAGGGCTCCCCTTATCCTTTCCGCCCAAAATCACCAGGATAGGGCCAGGAAATGCTTCCACCGCTTTCAACGTGGCGTCGACATTCGTCGCCTTCGAGTCGTTGTAGTAGGCCACTCCGGCAATTTCGCCGACAAATTCCAGCCGATGCTCCACGCCTTGGAAGGTTTTCACACCAGTGGCAATCGCAGCCGGCGCAGCGCCCGCAAGATACGCAGAGGCGCAAGCAGCCAAGACGTTTTCGACGTTGTGCTCTCCGCGCAGCGGGATTTCCTCGCGCCGGGCGAGCGGAATCTCGTCTCCTTCCACGCGAAAGACGATCTGGCCATCCCGGAGGAAGGCGCCTTCGGCGACACGCTTCTGCCGGCTAAACCAATAGACGTGAGGCCGCGCAGGCATGCGGCGGGTGACTTCAGGATCGTCGGCATTCAACACGGCGGCGTCGCGGTCGAGCTGATTTTCAAACATGCGCATCTTCGCTTGTGCGTATTCCTCAAATGAAGCGTGGCGATCCAGATGGTCGGGCGTGAGATTCAAGAGCACGCCGATTTCGGGCCGGAACGCTTCGATTGTCTCGAGTTGGAAACTGCTGATCTCCGAAACCGTGACACTGGTATCCGTCGAGGATTCCACCAGCGCCAGCAGCGGCGTGCCGATGTTTCCGCCCACCAGTGTCGGGATGCCGGCGGTTTTGAGGATGTGCGCGACCAGCGAAGTGGTTGTCGTCTTTCCGTTGGAGCCCGTGATGGCCACCAGCTTCCCGCGCAAAAAACGCCACGCCAGCTCGATTTCGCTCCAGACTGGTACGCCATTGGCGCGCGCTTCCTTCAGAGGCGAGAGGTTTGCGGGGACGCCCGGGCTCACGATGATTAAGTCCTGTCCGAGAAACGAAGCCGCGGGATGCCCGCCAAGCTTTAATTCCACGCCCGCCGCGCGGAGTTTCGCCGCAGACTCGGCAAGCTCCGCTTCCGGCTTTTCATCCGTGGCCGTCACGGTGGCGCCATAGCCCGCGCTAAACAGCGCCGCGGCCACACCCGTCCGTGCCAGGCCCACCACCAGCACGCGCTTGCCCGCAAGTTCTATCCCGAGTCGCAAACCCATTCACCTCAATTTCAAAGTCGTCAGCGAGAACAACGCAAACACCAGTGCAGCAATCCAGAATCGGACGATGATTTTCGATTCGCTCCATCCCAGTAGCTCGAAATGGTGGTGCAGCGGCGCCATACGGAAAACACGCTTGCCCGTCAGCTTGAACGAACCCACCTGGATGATCACTGACAGTGCTTCCAGGACGAAAACTCCGCCGATCGAAAGGAGAAGGATTTCCTGTTTGAGGATCACAGCCACCGTCCCAATCGCTCCTCCGAGCGCGAGCGAGCCGACGTCACCCATAAACATTTCCGCGGGATGAGCGTTGTACCAGAGAAATCCAAGCGACGCGCCGACAAGCGAGCCGCAGAAAATCACGAGTTCCGCGGCCGCGGGGATTTTCTGGATTTCAAGATATTCGGCGAAGCGCGCGTTGCTGGAGAGGTAGGTCAGCACGGTCAAGGCGGAGGAGGAAACAAGCACGCAGCCAATTGCCAGGCCATCCAGGCCATCCGTTAAATTCACTGAATTCGAGCAGCCCACGATCACCAGCACGAGAAAAAGTAAGAACGGAACAAACGCCAGCGGCCAGATGAACCGGTGGCCGAGCAAGGAATCGATCACCAGATCCGGGTGCAGCCGTTTCAAGAACGGCACGCTCAATTGCGTGGAATATTGCCCCTCCGCCTGCAGACCGAGGAGCACCACTCCGACCAGGACGCAGGTGAGCAACTGGAGCGAGAATTTCGCGCGCGCCGTCAGCCCCAGACTTCTGCGCCGCACAACCTTGTTGTAATCATCCACGAAACCAATGGCTCCGAAGGCGAGCGTGGCTCCCAGCGCCAGCAGCACGGCGGGGCTGCGGAGGTCGGCCCACAGCATCGTGGGGATCACGATGGCCGCGACGATCAATACACCGCCCATCGTCGGCGTTCCGGCTTTCTTTTGATGCGCTTTGGGACCTTCCTCGCGGATGTACTGCTTCACTTGCAACTCGCGCAGCCGCTCGATGACCCAAGGCCCCAGCAGCAGCGATATCGCGAGCGCCGTAAGGCTGGCCACCGCCGTGCGGACGGTGATGTAGCGAAACACGTTCAGCGGGCTGAAATGCCGGCGCAACGCGAAGAAGAACAGGTAATAGAGCATCTCAGTCCCGACTCTTCCATCCGGCCACGGGAGCATTGCCGGGCATCTTGTGCGGCGCGCGATGGTGCCGCGCCTCGAGTACTTCAAGAATTTTTTCCATCTTCACGCCGCGCGAGCCCTTCACGAGCAGCAAATCACCTGGCTTGACGAAGCTCGTGAGAAACTCTCCGGCCTCGCCGGAGTTTTCGAAGAACCGCGTGCGTTCCCTTGGATGGCCTGCCTTGACTGCCGCTTGAACGAAGTCCGCGGCGTGCCCCTGCACGCCGAAGATCCAGTCAATCTGCCTTAAGCCGCTGGCCGCGCGCCCGCATTCGCGATGGAGTTCCGCTGCAGAGGTTCCCAGCTCGAGCATCTCGCCCGCAGCCACGATTCGCCGCTGATAGCCCGGGGTCGCCGCAACGAGTTCCATGAGCGCCTGAAGCGCCGAAGGGCTCGAATTGTATGAGTCGTTGATCACCGTGAAGCCCTCATCGAAGTAAACCACCTCGCCGCGCTTGTCGGCGGGCATGAGACCGGGGAAGACCGTTTTGGCCTCGGCCGCACCAATCCCCCATACGCTTGCCGCCGCCAGCGCCGCCAGTGCGTTCATCACGTTGTGCCGCCCGATCAACGGCAATTCCAAACGCGCCCGTCTGGTGGGCGAGACAAATTCGAACGCCGAGCCTTCCACGCCGCGCTCTTCCACCGCCTCGACCCGAAACTGAGCGGATGGAACGGTCCCAAACCAGCGCACCGGTCCGCGCGCGACCTCCGAGAATTTCGCGACCCGCGCGTCATCCGCGTTCAAAATCGCTGTCGCTTCCGGCCAAGCCAGGTTCTCGATCAATTCGCGCTCCGCCAACGCGATCTCCTCCAGCGAAGAAAAAAATTCCAGATGTTCCACCGCTACGCGCGTGATCAGGCCCACTTCCGGCCGCGCAATCTGCGCCAAGCGCGCCAACTCGCCCCGGTGCGACATCCCCAGTTCCACGACCGCCGCTTCGTATTCGTCATCCAATTTGAGCAGCGTCAACGGCAGCCCGTACTCGTTGTTCAAGTTTCCTTGCGTTTTCAGCACGCGGAACCGCGCGGCCAGGAGCGCCGCCAGAATTTCTTTTGTGGTGGTCTTGCCGACGGACCCCGCCACACCTGCGATCTTGCGTTTCGCATTTCCCTGCCTCCAGATCTCGCAAGCACGCGAGGCGAGCCGGTGAAGAGCGCTGAGCGTGTCGTCAACCGCGAATAACTTCCGCCGCGTTTCTTCCGGGTAATCACGAAGACGCTCCTGCGCCACCAACCCGGCCGCAGCTCCGCCAGCCAGTGCCCCAGCAACAAAACCGTGTCCATCGTGACGCGGTCCGCGTATGGCGAGGAACAGTTCTCCTGGCTGAACGGTACGAGAATCAATCGAGACGCCGGCCACCCGGGCCATGGGGTCGAGCCCTGCGGGAGGAGGGACACCCAGCGCTTCAGCCATCTGAACCACTGTCCACCGCATTGCGTCTCCAATGTGCTGGGCTTCACTCTCAAGCCTTACGTCTCGGGAGTGCCAGACTCTGCTTCCCAAAAAATCAAAACCTATTTCTCCGCTAGCTTCCTTGCATAACCCTTGCGACGAAGTATGGATCGCGCCACATCGCGGTCGTCAAAATCCACGGTCCGGTCTCGAAGGACTTGGTAAGTTTCATGACCTTTTCCTGCCAAGAGCACGATATCGCCCGGCTGCGCCTCTTCCAGCGCGATTGCCAGCGCCAGGTGCCTCTCCGGCTCAATCTGGTACTTGGCATTGACTTTCTGCAATCCCACAACCACGTCGTTGATGATTCGCAGCGGGTCTTCGCCCCGGGGGTTGTCGCTCGTCAACACGACTAAATCGCTCAGCGAGCCGGCGGCCTCTCCCATCAACGGACGCTTCGTGCGATCGCGCTCGCCGCCCGCGCCAAATACAGTGATGATGCGCCCGGCGGGATTCAGCTCGCGCGCGGTGGTTATCAAATTTCGCAGCGCATCGTCCGTGTGCGCATAATCCACTACGACCAGAAACGGTTGCCCTTCATCAATTCTCTGAAAGCGGCCGGGAACGAGATCGAGATTCGCGATTCCCTCCTCGATTCTCGCAGGCGGGATTTCCAGGGCAATGCCCGCACCCATCGCAGCGAGAATGTTATACACATTGATGCGGCCGACGAGAGGCGAACGGACTTCGATCTTGCCCGCAGGCGTCTGCGCCGTGAATTCCAAACCACGGAAGCTCGGCTCGAATTTCTTGGTCGTGAGGTCGGCGGCGCCTTTCAGCCCGTATGTGATTGTGCGCTTGGCGAGCCCTTCCAGGCGCGTCGCATAGGCATCGTCCGCATTGAGCACCGCAACATCCGGTGCGCCGGCGCCGGTCCCTTCAAAGAGATGCCTTTTGGCGGCGAAGTAATCCTCGAAATTCTTGTGGTAGTCGAGGTGGTCGCGCGTCAGGTTTGTGAAAATGACGGCCGCAAAATGGCAGCCCCACAGCCGATCCATGGCCAGCGCATGCGAACTGGCTTCCAATACCACGTGGGTGCCGCCGGCATCGCGCACCTCGGCGAACATTTTTTGCAGCTCGAGCGACTCGGGCGTCGTATTGACGGCTTGGCGATTGCCCTGCGGCGTGCGGTAGCCCGTCGTGCCGATGAGCCCCGTGGTGTGTCCCGCCGCGCGCAGTATCGCGTCCACAAGAAACGTGGTCGTGGTTTTTCCGTTCGTTCCCGTGATGCCGATAAGCTTCAGTGCCTCGGCGGGGCGGCCATAAAAATTGGCTGAGGCCACCGCCAGCGCCCGGCGCTCTTTTCCTTTGGGGAGCTGAACCCATGTGACCTTGGAAGCCACGTCAGCAGGCCGAACGTGCGAACTCGCTATCGCCACGGCTCCGCGCGCCAGTGCGTCTGGGACAAACCGGATGCCGTCGATTTTCTCGCCGGGCAGCGCAAAGAAAAGCGCTTCGGGCGTGACGCTACGGCTATCGCAAGCGACCGAGGAAACCCGCGGATTCGGAGGCCCGCTCAAGCGGATCTCTTCAATATTTTCGAGCACATCTGCTAATTCCATACCGTGCCCCGCGCGACTACCGCCGCCTCCCGAATTCACTTCGGGTTTGCCTTCCATGACGAATCTCAATTCCCGTCCCCTCGTGCCGCCACCGGCTGCAAGCTCCCCGGCCGTCCGAATCGCACCGTCATTCGGCTGCCGCGCAAGATTCGCGACCCAGCTTCCGGCGATTGCTCCAGTGCAACACCGTTGCCAATCAGGAGGGGTACGAGTCCGAGCCGGGTGCACGACTCGGAAACACCGCGGACCGTCTCGCCCGTCAGGCGCGGTACTACGACCGCGGAAGCGTCGCCGAATGCCACAGTCGGAACCGCCGAGCGCGGGTGGTCTTCGGCGACCGCGGCATCAAATTTCGCCTTCGTTGAATCTTCGTTGGGAGGCGCCTCTGACTTTGGAGCGACCGCGCCGTGAATCTCTTTCGCCGTCTCCACATCCGACGGCATGGGCACATCGTGCGGAACGTCGAGATAAGCCAGCACCTGTTCGGCGACGCGCTTGAAAACCGGGCCTGCGGTCGCGTTTCCTTCATGGTCGCCAACCGGCGAATCCAGTACCACCAAGATTGTGACGACCGGATCATTCACCGGCGCGAACCCCGCGAACGACGCCATGTACTGCGTGCGGGAATACCGCCCCGTCGCCGGATCAATTTTCTGCGCCGTGCCTGTTTTTCCTCCCGCCGTATAGCCATCGAGCTGTGCGAAATCCTTCCCCGTGCCATCCAGGATGACGTCTTCCATCATCCCGCGGAGCGTCGCCGCGGTCCTCGGATCGGTCGCCGGGTGCGGCTCCGGGCGCGATCGCGCCGGCAGATCCGTGCCCTCGCTAATTTCGCGGACGATGCGCGGCCGATAAAGTGTTCCGCCATTGGCAATCGCCGATATCGCAGAAATGATTTGAATGGGCGTAACGCTTACCTCTTGTCCCATCGCAATCGAGCCAATTGAATTTCCCGACCAGTCTTCCACGGGCCGCAAGAGCCCTCGATTTTCACCGGGCAGGCTAATCCCCGTGAGCTGGCCGATTCCAAAGCTGCGGATGGTGTCATAGAATCTCGGCGCGCCCAGCCGGAGAGCGATCTTGATCGCGCCCACGTCGCTCGAATCCTCGAGGATTTGCCGTACGCTTAGGATGCCGTACGCCTTGTGATCGTGAATCACGCGTCCCGCCAGCACGATGGATCCCATCTGGCAATCCACCAGATCATTCGGAGTTGCAACGCCATTTTCGATCGCTCCCGTCAGTGTGATGACCTTGAACACCGAGCCGGGCTCGTACGCGGAGCTCACCGCGCGGTCCGTCCGCACATCGTCGGGATAGGAGCCCGCGTTGTTCGGATCGAATGCCGGCCAGTTGGCGACGGCCAAGAGATCGCCCGAGTTCGGGTCCTGTACAACTACGACGCCGTCCTTCGCGTGCGTCTCCTGGATCGCCCGGGCCAACTCCTTTTCCGCGATGTACTGGATCGTTTCATCGATCGTTAGCACTATGCTGGCGCCGGGATCGGCTGCGGATTCCCTGCGGTCGTACCAGTGGCGGCGGCCGTCCGCCAACACCATCATCCGTCCCGGACGCCCGCGAATTTCCTTGTCGAGCGAGTATTCGATTCCGCCGATTCCCTTTTCATCCACATCCACAAAGCCCAGGACGTGCGCCGCCAGCTCCCGTTGTGGGTATACGCGGCGATTTTCCTTCTGAAAGAAGACGCCGCGCAGGTTCATGTCATCCACCCGCTGTACCGTTTCCGGAGAAAGCTTTCTGGCCAGCCGGACGGGCGAATGCGCATCCCGAATTTTTGTTTCCAGCTCTTCGGCAGGCACATCCAGTACGCGAGAGAGCAGCCGGGCGACCATCGCCGGATCGGTGATGTCGGCGGGATCCGCGAACACTGAATCCATGGGGAGGCTTACGGCAAGCTCATGCCCTTTGCGGTCGTAGATCGTGCCGCGCTTGGGACTGATTTCGAAGATTCGCTGCTGTTGATGCTGGGCTTTTGCGAAATAATCGCTATAGCAGAATAGTTGGAGGTAACTCAGGCGGCCCAGCACTACCGCCATCCAAACCACCGCCAGGACCCAGACGACCAGCCAGCGGAGACGCGGGTTGCGCTGCCCCATGGACCTCGGCCTACCCCATCGGAAACATTGCCCGGCGACCATCATCGCGATTCTGCCGGGCGGGCCCGGGGAGCCGGGCCGCTGTTAATTTGATTTCAGGGCCGGGTCGTCGGAGCGGTCCAGCGGGCCTGCGCGAGCACGGGTTCGCTCGGCGCTTCGCTTGGAGCCACTTGCCCGGGCACGGGAACGGTCAGCCCCAAACGACCTGCAATCGCGTCCACCCGCTTCGGCGATTGCAGCGTCGCGACTTCCAGGTGCAGTTGCTGATTCAGCTCCACGGCCTCCGAGCGCTGTG
The DNA here is from genome assembly GCA_963788255.1 of uncultured Acidobacteriota bacterium. Classification (GTDB taxonomy): domain Bacteria; phylum Acidobacteriota; class Terriglobia; order Acidiferrales; family UBA7541; genus Palsa-295. Next base: position 199,739 of record CAWBGC010000014.1, on the reverse strand, counting down.
AGTCGAGCTGTTCAATCTGGTAGCGGATCTGAATGCATTCGAAGTGCTGCCAGGCATAGAACAACAAGCATCCTGCGATCGCGGTGCCTCCTGCGACACGGTGCCAGAATTCGCGCAACCGGGCCGGCGACGCCGGCCGTACCAGGCGTGAATTATCAATTCGTTTTACCGTGAAGTATTCGGTCATGATCGGCTCCCAGCCGCCGCACCTTCCACCGGCGCGACTTTTTCCGCCACGCGCATCTTTGCGCTGCGCGCACGCGGGTTCTCTCTCACTTCTTCCGAGCTGGGCTGGATCACTTTCTTCGTCAGCACCCGGAAACTTCCTGCCCGCGCCAAATCCTGAAACGCGCGCTTGACAAGCCGGTCCTCCAGCGAGTGGTAGCTGAGAACGGTCCATCGTCCTCCGGAATTCAAAGTGGCAGGGGTCCGCGAAAGAAACTGCTCGAGTTCCTCCTCTTCTCGATTCACCGCTATCCGCAGCGCCAGAAACGTTTTTGTCGCGGGATGCAGTTTCTGCCTTCCCCTTGCTTTTCGGACCCCTGCCACAACCGTTGCCAGATGTCCGGTGTCGCGGATCGGCCGCGCCCGAACGATTGCCCTGGCGATTCTGCGTGAATCTCTCTCCTCCGCTTTGTGATAGAGGAGATCGGCCAGATCCATCTCCGGCCATTGATTCAAAATCTCAGCCGCCGTCAGCGGCGCTTTCGGGTTCATGCGCATGTCGAGCGGCCCCGCCCAGCGGAACGAAAATCCGCGCTCCGGGCTTTCCAGCTCGAGGCTGGAAACCCCGAGGTCGGCGAGCACTCCGTCCAGCGGCGGGAGTGCCAGCTCCCTCGCGACTTCGCCGATCCTCGAGAACTCTGTGTGCACCAGAACCACCTGCTGCTCATATGGCCTCAGCCGCTCCCGCGCGATTGCCAGCGCCTGCGGGTCGCGGTCCATCCCTACGAACCGTCCCGTCGTCAGCCGTCGCACGATTTCGATCGCGTGCCCGCCCGTGCCGACCGTGGCGTCTACGTAAGTCCCGTCGGGCCGGATGCGAAGCCAGTCGATCACTTCGGCCGCGAAGACCGGGATATGTAAGACGCTCAAAACCTAAATGCCCAGAACGTCCAGTGCCTTTTCGTCTTCCGCCGTGAACGGACTACGGTTCAATTGCTCCAGGAATCGCGAGTGATTCCAGACTTCCAAGTACGTAAGTTGTCCTTGGACGTCCACTTCGCCCCTCATCTCCGCCGATTCCCGCAGGACGGGTGGAATTAAAATGCGCCCCTGACCATCCACCTCGACCACTTGACCGTAATAGTTTGTTCGCGCCAAGAATTTCTGCTTGGCTTGATTGTGGGACGAAAGCTTGGCGAGCTTCTTTTCGATCTCTTCCCATCTCTTCATGGGGAAGATCTGGGCGCGATCGCCACGGGAGCTCGTCACATAGAACTTCGTGCCGCCCTTGCGCAGTTCGGCCAGAAAGTCCGCGGGGATTTTCACCCGCCCCTTCTCGTCCACTGTCGCTGGATAGTTGCCCCGCAGCATGAATGTTCTTTCGAAATGCGCCCGGCGTGTCCGCCCTAGGAATCACTCGCTTGTTCGCCTTTTGCCACTGCCCTACACTGTTTACCACTGAGCGCCACTTTTTCCCACATTGGCCCCCGATTGTAGTGGCCTTCTCGCGCATGTCAAGGGGAATGTTTCTCATTCTGAAAATTATTTTTGCACTCGCCGGCGCGCGGGCAGCGGCGCTTTGCCCTCTGGAGAGCTGAAAACCACAATTAGTTGTAGAGCTGTGGCATGGCTACTACGGCAGATTGTAGTTTGGTCGCTGTCGGAGTGAAAAATTGTTTTCTAACAGTTAACAGCGGGGCTTGGGCTTACGGGAGGGGAGGATTTCGGAGTGAATACACTTCCCGGAGCATCGATTGCTCGTCCGGGCTCAGCCCTCGCAGGAATCGCGGGTCCTTCAAAGCCTGCTCCTGTTGGGAAGGCGTCATTCCTTGCAAGACGTGCATGCGGCCGTTGATCAAATTGCGCCGTTCCTGGGGCATGCTCTGCCACTTCGGAAGGAGGACGTTTTGCACGTACTGCCGCTGCTCCGGCGACATCTGTTCCCAGATTCGTTCCCGGTCGCGGATCGCGTTTCGCTCTGTGGGCGACAAGTTATTCCACCTTTGCAAGTTTCGGCGGATCTGCGCCTGGCGCTGGGGAGGCAGGTTCTGGAAGCGCTGGTTATTCCGCATGAAGCGCTCCTGCTCCTCCGGCGACATATCTCGAAGCCGGTCAACCCATTTCGGCGGCAAGCCGGCCAGTCCTCGACCTTCTCCCTGCGGCTTTCCCCCTCCCTGCTTTGGCTGCCCGGCCTTCGCCCCGTTATAGGCCGGCGTCTTTGCGGGCCCTTGCGCATCTGCCTTGGGCTTCGACGCCTGCACTTTGACAAGTCTGGGGCGATTGCTCCATTGGCGCTCTTGCGCCGCAGCAGGCTGCGCCGCAAGCCCCGTCAGGAGCGCGAGTGCCAGCGCGAATGGAAGCCTGCTCAATCGCATCTACGACCCTCCGCTGTCATCGGGGCTCTGCTGATCTTCCTGCGGTTTTTCCGAATCGGATGGCGCGACGGGAGGAAGCTCGGAGAGTGCATCAAAGTTGGTCAGCACGTCGTAATTTTCGAGCACTCCCAGGTCCTTGATCGCCTCGAAATCCTGCGCCTTCGTCGCCTGTGAATTGTCGGCGGGCGGCAGCTTCACCAGCCAGACGGTCAAGGCCAGCAGCAGCGCCATTGAAAACGCCAGGCGCGGCTGGGGCACTAGCCACTGATACCAGCGCGGGCGCGGCTCGGCGGCCACCCGTTGCCTTAAGCGCGCGTCGAACGCGAACGACGGCTCGATCGACGGAACCTCGTCCAGCACGTTCCAGAGCTTGCGGAATTCTTCGGCGCGAGTCCGGCACGGCGCGCAAGCGTTCAGGTGCTCCTCCACTTCGTTCCGCTCGGCCGAATTCGCCCGTCGGTCCAGATACGCAATCAATTCTTGTGAAACATCCTCACACTTCATAACGGCCTTCCTTCCCCTGCGCGGTGCGCCACCGGCTGGGCCACAAGTGGGGCCAGTTGCACCCGCAGGGTCTCGTAAGCGCGGAACAACAGCGATTTGAGCGCGCTCTCCGAGCATTCCAAAACTCTGGCGATCTCGCCATAATCCATCTCTTCGTATTTATGCAGCAACACGGCCACGCGCTGCTTTTCCGGCAGGTCGGCGACTGCTTTGCGAATCATCTCGGTCCTGTCGCGTGCGACCATATGCTCGTCGATCCGCATTTCTCGCGCCGGCAGCTCCATCGGCGTTTCATCCTCTTCCGCCGGCGCGTCGATTGAGACATCCATTTGCCGGTGGCGGTTATCCCGGACCCAATTCAGCGCCAGATTCGTCGCGATGCGGAACAGCCAGGTCGTAAACTTCGCGCTCGGCGAATACTGCTTTCTGGCGCGGTACACTCGCAAGAAAACCTCTTGTGCCAAATCTTCCGCGGCCGCCGAGTCTCTTACCATGCGGTAGAGGAAATTAACCAGGGGCGAGCGATACCTCTGGAGCAGAAGACCGAAGGACACATCGTCCCCCGCCTTCACGTCCAGCATCAGTTGGACGTCGGTCCTGGCCATGACCTCCACATTTTATCTAACACTAGTAATGCCACAAAGTTGCGCGTCGCCGGGCTGACGCGGGAGAGTTAGCCTGGATCATGACGTCGATCGCCACCATTCGGCCCCAACCGGTGTCTAAAATCACAGCAGGAAATCGCGTGTAGCCTCGTAACACACTAGAGTCAAAGGAGTTGGAGGTTTTCTATGAGCCTGAGATCCATCCTTCTTCTCGCGGCGCTTGGCCTATGGCCTGTACTCGGAGGATGTTCGCAGCCCCTACAACCGCTGGGGCCTCCACCATCGGGGCCTCGATTGAAGAGCTGCGTCTTGCCTGCGGAAGACTACGACGTGTTCGCCGCAGCGATGGAGGAATTTGCCAAATCCAGCGATCACGAATGGCCCGACGAGCCTAACCTGGTTGTTGTGGCGACCACTACAACCACGGGTGGCGTAACCACAACTCTCGGAGCCCAAACCAAAGGGCCGCATCCCGCTGAAGAAACGATTCGCAATTTCAATGCCCTTGGAGGATATTCCTGCCCCTTGGTGCCGCCAACAGATTCCGCCGTCCGCTATCAACTTATCACACAAGACGAACTAGACAGAACCTTTAAGCAAGGCGTTAGCGGCTGGACCCAGTTTTACGCACGGCACCCGAAGTCTGGTGGTTACTGGGAGTTCTCACCCGTCGCATACGACGCAAAAAAGGAGGAGGCGCTCGTTCGTATGGATCGCTACTGCGGAGGAACGTGCGGCGCAGGCAATGTCATTTTGCTGAGCAAAAAAAGCAACCATTGGATTGTAGTGAACATCTTCGGTACGTGGATTTCGTGACCGTGTGGGAGGCGTCGCTCCTAGACGTGGAAAATAACCTTCAGGGCTAGCAGGACTGCAACGCCTATGAATACAAGCATCGCCATGCCCACACCTGGCTCCCGGTTCACTTCCGGAATCAAGTCGGACGCCGCCACATAAAGTGTTACCCCCGCCGACAACGGCAACGCATCCGCCACGGTACTGTGCAGCAGAAACATCAGCCCCATCCCCAGAATCGTCGTGCCGCCCAGAATCGCGGAAGAAATGAACGCCGCGCTCCGGCTCTGCCCGCTGGCGAGCATCAGCGACGCCACCGTGAATCCCTCCGGTATCTTATGCAGGAAAATAGCCAGGAAAATCACGCCGCCGAGCCACGTCGACACCAGCAATCCAGAGGCGATCGCCACGCCGTCGAAAAAAGTGTGGATGATGAGCCCGAGCAAGGCCGCGTAGCTGGCGTGCGCGTGCGAAATCTCTTCCCGGTGCGTCTCCTCGCCGAAATGGAAATGCGGCGCCGCAGCGTGCTCAAAAAAATGCACCAGGAAATAACCGGCCAGCACAAATACGAAGACGGCATTGGAGTTGTTGAAGAAGAACGACCCGCCCTCGCCCCGCAACTTCACCGATTCCGGGATCATCTCCAGCAGCGCCGTCGCCAGCATGAAACCGGCGCCCAGCGCGATGAAGTATTTCAGGTAGTGCCGCGACCATTGTCGCCGCACGATTAGAAGCCCGCCCAGCAGGTTGGCTGACGCAGCCGTCAAGCCGAGCAGGATCGCCAACAGAATGCGCGCAGTTCCCGGAGTTGGCATGGGGCTAGCCCGAGTGGCGGAACAAAATCACGTCGCCGTCCTGCACGATGTACTCTTTTCCTTCCAGCCGGACCTGTCCGCGCTCGCGCGCCGCCGCAAAGCTTCCCGCTTGGAGCAAGTCTTGCCAGTTGACCACGTCCGCCTTGATGAAATTCTTCTCGATGTCAGTGTGGATTGCGCCGGCGGCCTTCTGAGCGTTCATGCCGCGCTCAATCGTCCAGGCGCGGCACTCCGGGTCGCCGCAGGTCAGGAACGAAATCAATCCCAGCAGCCGGTAACTCGCATGGATCAGCCGGTCGCGGCCCGATTCCGCAAGTCCGTATGCGCGCATCATCTCCGCGGCCTCCGCGTCATCCAGGTCGGCCAGCTCCGCCTCGATCTTTCCGCAAAAGGGAACCACGGCTGTGTGCGGTTTCCCCGCCAACCTTTCGAGATGATGTTTTTCGGTGACCCGCTCGATTTCCGCCGCTTCCTCGTCTCCCAGATTCAACGCGTAGAGCATGGGCTTCCGCGTCAGGAACATAAACCCGGTCAACATTTTCAGCTCTTCGTGCTTCAGTTCCAATTCGCGCAATGGCGTTTCGCTCTCCAACGCCTTCCGGCAACGAACCAGTAGGTGCAGCTCGGCCTCGAGCAAGGGGTCTTTTTTCTTTTTCAGGTCCCGCTCGACCCGCTCGATCCGCTTTGACGCCTGTTCCAAATCGTTGAGCATCAGCTCGATGTCCACATTTTCGATGTCGCGCAAGGCGTCGAGCGCCCCGCCCTCGCGCGGCACTGCGGGGTTTTCAAACAGCCGCACCACGTGTATCAGCGCATCCGCCTCACGTAGCGGCACCAGCGATGCGGAATTTTTCTCGCGATCTTTCTGCAGCCCGCCGATATCCACGTACTCAATCGTGGCGTACGTCGTCTTCTTTGGCTTGAAGACTTCCGCAAGCTTCGCGACGCGCACATCCGGCACGCGCGCGATTCCGATGTGCGCCTGGCTCGCCCCGGCATGCGCCTCCACACGTGCCCGTGTCAGTATGCGAAAAAGACTGGTCTTCCCTACCTGTGGCAGCCCGATAATTCCTGTTTGCATAAGCTCAGGATACTAACACAGCCGAACGAACCGATTTCGGCTGGCCCTGTCGGCCCGGCCCGTTTGGCCCACCGCGCGAAGTCGTTTCCCCGAATGTCGCGGGCTGGCGTCCGTGATAGTCTTGTTGGTCTTTCGTAATCATCATTTCCTCGGAGGAAACGTTCATGGAATTGTTGGGAAAGCTCTTCATGGGTTGGACCGGATTCAGGGCCGTTGCGGTCTTGATCCTCTTTTTATCCGCACCTTTCGGATTCACTTCCTTGAAGGCTCAGGACTCAGGGTTTCACGGGGCGCCCGCATCTGCCGCAAAGGTGAAGAATCCTTATGCGGGACAGCAAGCAGCCGCCGTCGCAGGTGCAAAGCTGTTTGCCGACAATTGCGCCAAATGCCACGGAGATCGCGGCCAGGGCATGGGCAATGTACCCAGCCTAGCCCGCGGCGCGGCGCAATCGGCGAAGGATGGCGAAGTCTTTTGGTACATCACCAAAGGAGATGTCCGCAATAGCATGCCCTCTTGGGCTCAACTCGCGGAGCGGCAACGCTGGCAGATCGTCACGTATCTGAAGATGCTGAACACCACGCCTGTGGCTCATCCGTCGGCGCCTCAACCGACCGCCGAAATGATGTCCGGCGAGCCGCGGCCGCCGGCTCCATTCACGGATTATCGCTTCGAAAAGCCCGGGACGGTCCGCAAGATTACGTTGCAGGACCTTCCGCAGCCCTTCGCGACAAAAGCCGCCGCGAACGGCCCCCGTTTGGTCCCGCGTCCGGCTGACGCCTGGCCCAAGGCTCTCCCTGGCTTCAAAGTCGGAGAGTATGCATCTGATTTGAACAATCCTCGTTTCATTATCACCGCTCCCAATGGCGACTTCTTCGTGGATGAAAGCGATCCGGGCGATATCAAGGTCTTCCGCGGAATTACGGCGGATGGCAAGCCAGAGCAGGTGGAGACTTTCGCGTCCGGCCTGAACGCGCCTTACGGAATCGCTTTCTATCCTCCCGGGCCCAATCCCCAGTGGGTTTATGTGGGGCAAACAGACGCTGTCCTGCGCTTCCCCTATCAAAATGGAGATATGAAGGCGCGCGGGCCACAAGAACACATCGCGGATCTCCCTGCAAGGCACAATCACTGGACCCGCGATCTCGTATTCTCCCCCGACGGCAAGACGCTGTTCGTCGCCGTGGGTTCCGCGTCGAATGTGGATGACCCGGACACAACTCCAGCGGAGAAGAATCGCGCCGACATCCTCGCCTTTAACCCCGATGGCTCGAACATGCGCGTCTACGCCTACGGCATCCGCAACGCGGGTGGGGGCATCGCGATCGATCCCAAAACGGGCGAGCTTTGGTGCTCCGTCAACGAGCGCGACGACCTGGGCGACAATCTCGTTCCCGACTACATCACGCACGTGCAGGAAGGCGGCTTCTACGGCTGGCCGTGGTGGTACATGGGCGGCCACCAGGACCCGCGCCATGAAGGCAAGCATCCGGAGCTGAAGGATAAGGTCATCACTCCCGATGTTCTGCTGCAACCCCATTTCGCCTCCCTGGAAATCACGTTTTACGAAGGCAAGCAATTCCCGGCCGAATATCATGGCGACCTCTTCGCCTCGGAGCACGGCTCTTGGAATAAAGCGATTCGCGCCGGCTACGAAGTGATCCGCGTGCCCTTGCACCACACCGGGCACGCCACCGGCGAGTACGAAGACTTCGTCACCGGCTTCGTCCTTCCCGACGGCAACGTCTGGGGCCGCCCCGTGGGGATCACGGTCGCTCCGGATGGCTCGCTGCTTGTCACGGACGATGGCTCGAACACAATCTGGCGCGTCTCGTACGTCGGGAAGTAGCAGATTCGCTCGTAGCGAGGAGCCAGTCTGGAACAAATCGGCTGGCGCCGCGTTCGCTGGTGCGCACCATTATTGAAGAGATGAAGGAGGCAAGGGCCATGAAACGATCGTCTGCGGTTTTTCTCGCGGCAATTCTGTTTTTGTTGGCTGCGCGCTCGGCATCCGCGCAGGACTGGGCCCGCGCGCGCCTCGACAAATCACCTCGCCACGGCGAGTGGGTGACCGTGAAGCACGGCAATCGCGCCGTCCAGACCTTCGTGGTCTACCCCGAGTCGAAGGACAAGCGCCCCGTGGTCATTGTGATCCACGAAATCTTTGGCCTTACCGACTGGGCGCAGGAGCTTGCGGACGAGGTCGCGGCTGCCGGTTACATTGCGGTCGCTCCCGACCTGCTTTCCGGCATGGCTCCGAACGGCGGACGCACCTCGGATTTTCCCGAGGGCAAAGCCACGGAAGCCGTCGGCCATCTCGACGCAGATCAAATCACCGCGGACCTCAACGCCGTCGCGGACTACGCCCTGAAAATTCCTGCCTCGAACGGAAAGCTTTTTGTCGCGGGCTTCTGCTGGGGCGGAGGGCAAAGTTTCCGATTCGCGACAAATCGCGCGGATCTTTCAGCGACGTTCGTCTTCTATGGCCCGCCAACGGCCCAGGACGCGATGGCGCGCATTAAAGCTCCGGTCTTTGGCTTCTTTGCCGGGAACGACGCGCGGATTGGCGCCATGATCCCTGACGCAATCACGCAGATGAAAGCTGCGGGAAAAACTTTTGAGCCGGTGACGTATGACGGTGCTGGCCACGGCTTCATGCGCGCCGGAGAGGCCCCCGACGCCAGTGAAGCGAACGCCAAAGCGCGCACGGATGCATGGGTTCGCTGGAAAGCTCTCCTCGAGAAGTACCAATAGCCTTCGGCTGCGCCCCGCGCAGAAATTATGACGGAATCGAATTCCCTTCCCTTCGACCACGTTGCCGCTCACGAGTTTCTCGCGCGCGCGGACAATCACCTCGGCCGCGTCATCGCCCAAGTCGGCGAATTCCAATTCAAGCTCGACCAGTGCGAGAGTGTGTACGAATCTCTTCTCGAAGCGATTGCCTACCAGAGCATTTCAGGAAAAGCGGCGGCCACGATATTCGCCCGCATCAAAGCACTTGGCTCGAATGGCATTTGCCCCACGCCGGATGAAATCTTGCGCGTTCGCAAACAGGCGCTTCGCAAGGCCGGCCTCTCCAATGCCAAAGCCCTCGCGATGAAGGACCTCGCGCAGAAGACTCTGGATGGCGTCGTCCCAACGCTCGAAGCTGCCGGCAAAATGTCGGATGAGGAACTCGTCGAGCGCCTGATCTCCGTACGCGGAATCGGTGCATGGACCGTCGAGATGTTCCTGATTTTCCGCCTTGGCCGCCCGGACGTTCTCCCCATCTACGATTACGGCGTGCAAAAGGGATTCGCGCTCACCTACGGCAAGAAGCACGTCCCCAAGCCGCGCGAACTGGCCGCATTTGGCGAGCGATGGCGCCCCTATCGCACGGTCGCGAGTTGGTATATGTGGCGCGCCGTCGAGCTCGCCGGCAAGGACGCTCGCAAAGTGGTTAAAAAGCGCCTCGCTGCCAAGAAACGAGGCCCGGCGAAAAAACGCGCTGCCCCAAAAACATCGCAGCCAAAGCGTCGCGCCTGAAATTTCTTCGCGGCCAGCATACCTAAGTGAACAGTCGTAGTTTTCGCCAAGTTCTCTGTGCCTTCTCTGCGTTCCTCGTGTTTCAGCTTTCTCTGGAGGCCCTCACAGTCAGGAACAGCGCCCCCATCCCAATCAGCATCACGCAGCCCTCTAGATCGACGGAAACATCATGCAATCGGTCAAATTCACTTCGCGACGGATCGCTCATCGGCGTCGCCACCACCGAGCCCATCTGCCTCCGCAGCGTCTGCATCTTCCGCATCACAAACTGCTGTGAGACGATCGTGAGCAGGAGCATCACAATCACTCCGATCACCTCGGGTCGAATCAGTCGCTTGAGCGGCCACGCAAGCCCGATCGCCGCCAGCAGATAAAGCACTGCCGCCACCACGCCCATCAGGTGCAGCCGCCCCAGCGTGAACCCCACAAGCCGCCCCGCCAATTCCGGGTTCCCCAATATTCGAAAAGCCCCCGGCGCAACCGCCGCGCTGAAGTAGAAGATGGACCCCACCCACGCACCTAACGCGAACACCTGAACGAATCGCAGCATGTGGCTCATCGAAGTCATTCCCTGAAAGAGTTTAGCCTAACACAGCCATCAGAAGACTCCCCAGCCGGCCGGATATTGTGAGATTTTCCATGTCCATTCTTTGAGCGTGCACAAAACTTTGGCTTCAGCGAAAATGGCGGACTATGAGCAAACAAAACTGGCTCCCACTTGTAATTATCGCCGGCCTGTCGCTCGCCCAAGGCGCATCCATCTCCGCGCAGGAGATTCCGGCTGCCGTCGTGTCTGACCCTGCGCCGGACAAAGCGCACCCACCGGCGATGGAAGCGCCCGACGTGCCCAGCCACGGCAAGCGTCTGTACGCAATCTTCTACCGGGCGGCAGGCGAAGGCCTGCATCCCACAGTCCTGCTGATGCACGGCTTTCCCGGAAATGAGCAGAACATGGATCTTGCTCAGTCAATCCGCCGCGCCGGATGGAACGTGCTGGTGCCTCACTACCGTGGGTCGTGGGGCAGCGAAGGCTCGTTCTCGTTCTCAAACTCGATCGAGGACACGCAATCGGCGATTCAATTCCTGCGGGATCCAAACAACGTCAAGAAATATGGAATTGATGCGAAGAAGGTCGTGCTGATCGGGCATAGCATGGGCGGATTCATGGTCGCGTACGCGGCCGCTCACGATCCAGGCGTCGCCGGCGTCGGAATGATCTCCGCTTGGAACATCGGTGCAACCTCGATGAGGACTCCAAATATGGCGGCGGACCCCGAATTCAGAGCCGATGCCTCCCGCCTCGCCGGGACAACTCCGGAAGCATTGAGCGAGGAAGCCAAGCGAAACGCGTCTCCATGGAATTTCCTAAGTTACGCTCCCGCGCTAAAGGATCGCCCCGTTCTAATCACCGAGAGCGACGACGGACTCCAGGCCGACGATCAGGCCATGGCCGCTGCGCTCCGCAAAGCCGGCGACGCGCAAGTGACCGAGCTGCACCTCGCCACCGACCACGTCTACTCCGGCCAGCGCATCGCGCTTCAGGCGGCAATCGTCGCGTGGCTGGAGCATCTCGGAGGCGAAACTCAAAAATAGCGACTCGGCCGCATCTGAAACGGCCCGGAAAGTATGACTAGCAGCGTCTTCAGAGTGGTTCCGCGGAGAGTCACTTCGCCTGGATTCTGCTCCGGCAACTTCTTGAGCACATCCATCCAAATCAACTCTTTAGGCAGTCAAATCAATAGTGGCAGAATGAATCAGGGCATGGTGGGCGACCAAGGACTTGAACCTTGGACCTCTCCCGTGTGAGGGGAACGCTCTAACCAACTGAGCTAGTCGCCCACGCAACTTACTTTTTGTAGCAGAAGGTCAGGGGAATTGCAAACCACCGCCACCGCCGATAGCGCACGTCTCGCCGAGCTGCAGCGCTCGATTTCGCGCGTCGTGAAGGGCAAGGAAGACGTCATCCGTCTGGCCCTCACCACGCTTCTCGCCCGCGGCCATCTTCTCATCGAAGACGTTCCCGGCGTGGGCAAGACCACCCTGGCCCATGCGCTCGCGCGTTCGTTCCAATGCTCGTTCCAACGCATTCAATTCACTTCGGACATGCTTCCCAGCGACGTGATCGGCGTAAGCGTATTCAATCCCGCCGCCAAGGCATTCGAGTTCAAGCCCGGACCGATCTTCGCCAATATCATCGTCGCCGATGAAATCAATCGCACCACGCCAAAAACTCAGTCGGCGCTGCTCGAAGCGATGAACGAATCGCAAATCACCGTGGACAACCACACGCATCCGTTGCCGAAGCCCTTCCTCGTGCTCGCCACGCAGAACCCCATCGAGCACCACGGCACCTATCCGCTTCCCGAATCGCAGCTCGACCGCTTTCTGATGCGCATCCGCATGGGTTACCCTTCGCGCGCGAGTGAAAAGGACATAATCCGCAATCACTCGAACCAATCAGGCTCGGAGCAACTCGCCTCCATGATGGATGCGGCCGACGTCGTCGCCATGCAAGACACTGTTTCGAAGGTGAAGGTTGAGGACAGCCTTCTCGATTACGCCCTCGAAATTGTCGAGCGTACCCGCCAGACCGAACAGCTCAGCCTCGGCGTCAGCCCGCGAGGCACCGTCATGCTGCATCGCGGCGCGCAGGCCCGCGCTTTCCTCGAGGGCCGCGACTATTGCCTCCCCGACGATTTCAAGCAGCTCATCATCCCCGTCTTCGCGCATCGCGTCGTGGTCAGCTCGCGCTACGTCTCCACGCAAAAGAAATCCGAGCAAGCCGAAGCGATTCTCCGCGAAATCCTCGAAACCACGCGCGTCCCGCTCTGACGATGCGCCAGGCATTCTCATCACGACGAGGTCCGCCGCGGCGGATGCGCCGGGGGATTGCATGACCTCGTTGAATGTCCAGGCAGAAAACGAATCCTTGGTCGCCCGCTTGTGGCGGGGCCGTGACCGCGCCGGCTGGCGCAATTTCTGGATCGCCATGCTGGCACTTTCGGCGGCCCTGCTCCTCGCAATTTTTTCCGCCGCTGTCGCCGAAGAAGGCCGCGTCTATGTCGCCGCCACCGCCGCCGCGCTCGCTCTCGGACTTGCCGGCTGGGTCGGCGTCACCATCGTGCCGGCCCTCGCGCGCCGCACCAGTCTTGGTTGGCTTGCCTATCAGGTCGATTACCGCCTGACGCGCGAAGGCATCATTTATCTCGGTGCGGTCTTCGTCCTTATCCTCGCTGCGGTGAACACCGGCAATAACCTCCTTTTCATGGTCCTCGCCTGCGCGATGGCCGGCATCCTAATTTCCGGCGTCCTTTCGCGCGCCGTCCTTACGGACATCGAATTGAAATTCGATTTGCCCGAGCACATCTTTGCCGAGCAGCCCGTGCTCGCCGAAGTGGAATTACGTAACGAAAAGGAACTGTGGCCTTCGTTTTCCCTCCGCGTCGTCGGCGACACTCGCAAGGGTCCCGCGCAAATCCTCACCCGGCCCGTTTTCTTCCCTTACATCCCGCGCGGGGGCGCCGCGCGCCAGAAAGTCGAGCTGAATTTTCCCCACCGCGGAGTGTATCGCCAGGGAGCCTTCGGCATCCGCACGCGCTTCCCGTTCGGCTTCTTCGAGAAGACGCGCCAGATCGACGCGAATACCGAAATCATCGTTTATCCGCACGTGGAGCCCGCGGAACAATTTTACGAAGTGTTGCCGCTCTTGAGCGGCGAAATGGCCAGTTTCTTTCGCGGCCGCGGCCACGAACTTCACTCCCTCCGCAAGTATGTCCCTACCGATAGCGCCCGCTTCGTCGATTGGAAAGTCTCCGCCAAGAGGGGCCATTTGATGGTCCGCGAATTTGCCCGGGAAGACGAGCGCCGCGTCACCCTCGTCCTCGACCCCTTCATCGGCCCGCCCCGCTCGCGCCTCGGACAGATTTCCGAAGCGGAGCACGCCGAGCGCTTCGAGCGCGCTGTTTCCCTTGCTGCCTGCATCGCCTGGCACTTCCATGAAATTAATTCCGTGATGCAGTTCTGCACGAACCGCTTCTCCACTCCTATGGCTCCCGCGCACGAAATCATTTATGACGCCTTAAAAGAACTCGCTACGATCCAGGCAGACACTTCTACCGCTGGCGGGGCCTTTCTCAATGAACTCGCCGGCGACCGTGAAACCTTCAAAATTATTCTCACTTCCCGCGCCCAGGGCACCATTCCCACTTCCCTCTGGACCTCCTCCTACTTCATCTTCATCGAATCTCTCTAGCACGATTTCGGCGTCTCAGGCCTCGGCCCTTTGAATGCCTTCGCTCGATTTGCACCGCCGTGCGAGAATACGCTGGCCGTGAATCGGAAGACTTCGCCTCGCTCGCTCTTGGATTTCCAATTGCGCTTGCTCGATTGGTTCCGCGCCCACCGCCGCGATCTCCCCTGGCGGCGCAGCCGAGACCCCTACCGCATCTGGATCGCCGAAATCATGCTGCAGCAGACGCGCATCGCCGCAGTCTTGCCCTATTTCGACCGTTTCCTGCGCCGCTTCCCCACCATGGAATCGCTGGCCCGTGCCCGGCAGGCAAGCGTCCTGAAACTCTGGTCCGGCCTCGGCTATTACACACGCGCTCGCAATCTCCACCGCGCCGCCCAAGAAATCGTCGCGCAACACGATGGAAAATTTCCCCGTGAACTCGACGCCGCCTTGGAACTCCCGGGCGTCGGCCGTTACACCGCCGCTGCCGTCTTGAGCATCGCCTACGACGTCCCTCTCGCCGTCCTCGATGGCAACGTTGCCCGCGTTCTCGCTCGCCTCGGCGCGGTCCAAGGCGACCTCCGTGCGCCCCGCCGCTGGAAACAGCTCGGCGCGCGCGCCCAAACGCTTCTCGCTCGCGAAGCTCCCGGCGATTGGAACCAGGCCCTCATGGAACTCGGCGAGACAATCTGCACTCCACAGTCTCCTCGTTGCGCCTCGTGCCCACTCGCGCGCTCTTGTCGCGCACGGGCGCTCGGTCTGGTCGGCTCGATTCCCGTGCCGCGCCGCAAACGCGCTCCCGTCCGCATGAAAATTGCTGCTGCCATCCTCCGCGATCCCCGAGGACGCACGCTTCTCGTTGCCGATCCCGGCGCTCACGATGACGTCCTATTCTCGCGCCTCTGGCAATTCCCTGCCGTCAGAGCCGCGCGCGACCCGCGCGCCGAGCTCGCGGAATATCTCCGCGCCTCACTCGGGATTCGCGCCGCCACTCTCGAGCCCCTTCCCGCCGCCCGCCACGGCGTCACATTCCGCAACCTCACGCTTCTTCCCTTTCTCGTCCGCGTCCCGCATCTCCCCGCTCGCGCTCGCGCACGCATTCTCCCGCTCGCTCGCGTCGGTCATCTCCCCATTTCCAGCGCAACGCGCAAAATGGCTGCTTCAGCTTGTGCTTCTGAATAAGGGAATAATCATAGTCACGCGCAAAGTCTGAATAAGGGAATAATCATGCGGAAAGTTGCATCTCATCCGATAAACTATGAGCGTTATAACCAAGCGAAGAGTGCGATACAAACTTTCCGGGGAAATGGTTCCTGTGTCTTGTATCTGCTCCAAAAATGGCTAAGCCTCCCAGAATCACGCCCAAGAAGCTACTGCGTGCCCTTCTGCGCGCGGGTTTCTACATTCACCACCAAAGGGGAAGCCATGCCAATCTTCGCCATCCCGCGAAGACGCACCTTCACATTGTCGTGCCCCGCCATGGTGGGGACCTCGCGCCGAAGACCCTCAAGTCCATTCTCGTGCAGGCAGAACTGACTGTTGAGGAATTCATCGCGCTCCTGGGCAAATAGCTCTCGCTGCCTTGCTGTCTCAGGTTATAATTCATCCATGAAGAATGGCCGCTCCAGAGTCCGCGAATACACCGCATTCTTTGAAGCCAACGAACATGGCGGCTACACCGTGACGGTTCCCGCCCTGCCCGGCCTCGTCACCGAAGGCAAGGATCTCGTGCATGCCCGTGAAATGGCAGAGGACGCCATCCGCTGCTACATCGAGGGGCTGAAGAAAGCGAAAGAACCAATTCCCGTCGAGCGAGAAACCGCTCAACTCAGGCTCTCCGTCGTCGCATAAGAGGCTTACAGGCCCTAGTCCGATTCCTCGGGATTCCGCCCCCGCCTGTTGTTGCCAATTTCGCGCACCGCCTCTTCACACCGCCGGGACCCCCGCATGCACCAGTGCTAGCATGAAGAAAGCGCCATGGCCTCCACCACGCACACCATCCCCACGCCTCTTCCAGCCGTCCAGCGCTATTTCGAGGTCTCGCTGTTCCTTCTCGTCGCTACAGGCCTGCTGTCCATGGTATTCACTGGCAAGCTCGACCTCGTTTCGGCCGTGGTCGTTCCCGCCGCGCTCCTCTACAAACTCATTCGCATCTTTCGCGGACGCGGTCCGGAACTCTCCACGCGCCTGGCCACGGGACTCGTTCTCGCCTATTTTCTCTTTTTCCCGGTGGATTTATGGGTTGTCTCGCGTGACCTGGCGGAAGGCGCGCCCAATCCCGCGCTCTACGCCGCTCTGCTCGCGGCGATTCATTTGCTCCTCTTCGCCACGCTGGTTCGCCTCTTTTCAGCTCGCACCAATCGCGATTTCGGGTTTCTCGCCGGCTTGGCGGTCACCTGCATGCTGGCCTCGGCCATCCTCACCGTCGAGACGGGCTTCCTGATCGCCCTCGCCGTTTTTCTGGTGCTGTCTGTTTCGACCTTCGTGGCCCTTGAGATTCGCCGCAGCTCTGTCGGCGCGGTTTCGCCACCGCTCGAATCGGGTTCGCCGATGGCGCATCAGTTGAACCGCGCGCTCGGTCTCACCTCGATCCTCGTGGCCCTCAGCGCGCTTTTCATAGGCGCCGTGATTTTCTTCCTCATCCCGCGCTTCACCATGGGCTACCTCAGCGCGCTCAATCTTCAGCCCGGCCTGATGACCGGATTCAGCGACAATGTCGCCCTCGGTGAAATTGGCCAAATCAAGAAAAACACCGCCGTCGTCATGCGCATTCGCGTCCAAGGTGATCCTGCCCGCGCCGCCGACGTCCACTGGCGCGGCATTGTTTTCACCAATTTCGATGGCAAGCGCTGGTTCACTCCCGAGCACGAGCAGACTGTCCTCTCACCGGACGGAGCGGGTGTCTATTGGCTCGGCCCTCCGATCCTCTCCGAGAGTGACCCGCGTCGCCTCGATTACACAGTCCTGATGGAGCCTATCGCCTCCGACGCCATTTTCCTCGTTCCCCGCGCCCGTAGTCTCAGCGGCCGCTTCCTCAACGAGACCGAGCACGCGCTCTCCTCCCAGCGTCGCGGGTACTTATTCATTGACAGCACTGGCTCCGTCTTCAATCCCTTTCACAACGTGACGAAGGTCCGCTACGAAGGGACCTCCCTTCTCCCCGGTGTTCCTCCGGCGCAATTGCGCGCCGCTTCCACGGATTATCCCCAGTTGGTTCTCGATACTTATCTGCAGTTGCCGCCCCTCGACCCTCGCGTCCAAAAACTCGCCCAAGACGTCACGCGCGGCTCGAAAAATGAATACGATAAAGCTGCCAATATCGAGCGTTACCTGAAAACTCGGTATGCTTATACCCTTGATTTGTCTGGCTTTCCCGACACCGATCCGCTCTCCTATTTTCTGTTCGTCAAGCGCGCCGGCCACTGCGAGTATTTCGCCGCAGCAATGACCGTGATGCTCCGCTCACTCGGCATTCCCGCCCGCTACGTAGGCGGCTTCCTCCCCGGCGAGTACAACGACGTCGGGGGCGATTACATCGTTCGCGAAAGCGACGCGCACACCTGGGTCGAGGTCTTCTTCCCGGGCTACGGCTGGATCACTTTCGATCCCACGCCTCCTGGGAACGAGACTCCGAGCGGCCTGTTTTCTCGCCTGGGCCTCTATTGGGATTGGTTCCAGTTCGCCTGGAGCGAGTGGATCGTAAACTACGACTTCACGCACCAGATCACGCTCGGCGAAAATCTCCAAAAATCCTCGCGCGATTGGAGCGAACGCGCCCGCGATTTTTACCGTCGCAAGCAGCGCCAAACGATGCAGTTGCTCCTTCTTCTCGATAAAAAAGTCGAGGCCTCGCCCTATTTCTTGCCCTCCGTCCTTGCTTTTCTCCTCGCCTTGCTGCTGTATCTCCGCGGCCGCACCATGTTCGCTTACGTCCTCGCGCGCTGGAGCATCCGCGTTCGCCGCAGCGGCAGCGCCACGGCCTCGCTTGCCACGCTCGAATATCGTGAAATGCTGCGCCTGCTTGAAAAACGCGGCTGGAAAAAATCCGCCTCGCAGACCGCCCTCGAATTCGCCTCCGCAATCCCGGCCCCCGAGTTGACCGCGCCCGTCGCCCGGCTCACCGAGCTTTACCAATCCGCCCGCTTCGGCAGCCAGACCGTCCCCATGGACCAGATTTCTTCCCTCCTCCGCTCTATCCGCGATGCCCTCCGCTCGCGCAAACACTCATCGCGATGAAGTGGCGCCTGTGGGTCCTCGTGGGCGCCATTTTGGCCGCCGTGGCCGTCACTTTCTTTTTGCCTCCGATTTCCCAAGGCGAGGCCTACCACAACTTCGCCGACCAGCGCGCCCTTCTCGGCATTCCCCACTGCCTCGACGTCCTCTCGAATATCTTCTTCCTGCTCGTCGGCCTCTTGGGAATCCGCTTTGTCATGCGCAATCGAACCGAAACCGGCCCTGCGCTCATTCGCCCTCTTGAACGCGTGCCCTATCTCATTTTCTTCATCGCCGTGGCTCTCACCGCCTTCGGCTCCGCCTACTACCATCTTCACCCGGACGACAATCGCCTCGTCTGGGACCGCATTCCCATCATCCTTGCCTTCCTGTCCCTGGTCGCCGCCACGCTCGGGGAACGCATCTGCATACGCACCGCCACCTGGCTTCTCACGCCGTTGCTTCTCCTCGGTGCCGCCAGCGTCCTCTACTGGCACGCCACGCAAGCCGCTGGCCACGGCGACCTTCGCCCTTACGGCCTCGCCCAATTCGGCTCGCTACTCATTTTGCTTCTGCTCCTTGCGCTCTTCCCTCCCCGCTACACACGTGGCTACGACTTGCTCGTCTCGCTCGCCATCTACGCCGCGGCCAAGCTCTTCGAAGCCGCCGACCGCCCCATCTTCGCTCTCACCCACGTCGTCAGCGGCCACACTCTGAAGCACCTTGCTGCTGCCCTTTCCGCCTACTGGATTCTTCGCATGCTCCGCCTCCGCAGGCCAATTGCTTCGCGTTCTCCCCAGCTCGCGCCTCTCGTCTGACCGCAAGTCCTCTAGCTCGGTTGGCATCTCACCTACGAGTAATAAATCGCCCCGGTATCCGCGCCAATCAGGAGTTGCCTTGTTCACGTGTTGTTAATGGGATTTGCTCTAACGGCAAGGTCATTGAGTCCGGGGCAGCAGAAGCATTATGATGCGCGAGCCAGAGTCCCGCGTGTTCTTCGAGGAGGGTGGAGGGACTCAGGAGCCGTTATGAATAAGCTGCGCTTTGTCGTCTCCCTCATTACTCAGGAAAGCGACTACCAGCGAGAGCAGGCGGATACTGCCCAGCAAGCCGCCCGCCGGCTAAACGTCGATTTGCAGATCTTCTACGCCGATAACGATGCCATCACGCAAAGCCAGCAATTATTCGAAGTAATTCATAACCCCTCGTCTGGCGTGAACGCACTGATTGTCGAACCTGCGGGCAGCACCGCGTTTCCGCGGGTGGCGCGCGAGGCCGTGACTGCCGGACTCGGCTGGGTCGTCCTGAACCGCGACGACGCCTCGATTGCCGAACTGGGGAGACAGTCGAGCCATCCCATTTTCACCGTAACCGCGGACCAGGAAGAAACCGGAAGTATTCTTGGCCGCCAGATTGCCATTCTTCTGCCGCGCGGCGGCACGGTTCTTTGTCTGCAGGGCCCTTCCGGCAACCCGGTTTCAGACCAACGATTGGTGGGGATGAACAAAACCAAGCCGGAGAACATCACACTCAGACTGCTGCGAAGTCCCCACTGGACCGAGGCGGGAGGCTTCCAGGCAGTCAGTTCCTGGCTGCGCCTCTCTACCTCCCACGACGCCGATATCGCCGGAGTTATTGGGCAAAGCGATCTCATCGCGCTAGGCGCGAATCGAGCCTTTCAGGAACTTACCACTGGGGCCGCCAGGGAACGTTGGTTGAGCCTGCCATTCCTGGGCGTGAATGGTCTGAAAGTGGGACAAACTGCCGTGCGCAGCGGCGTACTGGCGTCTACCGTAGTGGTCCCTCCCAGCACCGTTCCCGCAATCGAGTTGCTGGTTCGCGCCTACCGCGACGGCGTTCGGCCTCCGCAACGCACCTTGGTTCCCCCCAAATCGTTTCCCGATTTCGACACTCTGGCTCCGCGAGTTTCGGAAACGTAGGCCTGCTCCATCATCGAGTCCATTGGATCGCTCCGAATTTAGACGGCCTGAAAAATGCAGATCAAATCCGAGAGATTTCAACGCATGCTGCTTGAAGCCCACATGAAGTGTGTCCCGCGCTCTCGTGCTAAAATTTCTGCGCCATGAAAACCGTCCTGCTTCTGATTTGTTCCAATATCTTCATGACCATCGCTTGGTATGGTCACCTGAAGTACCGCAAGGCTCCTCTTTTCGCCATCATCGTCGTAAGCTGGCTGATTGCCTTCGCAGAATACTGCTTCCAGGCACCCGCGCCTCTCTCCTCTCCGACGGGCCTTTCTGCTTCAAGGAACGCGCGTATGCTCCGCCTTCGATCACTCCGTGAGAAAACCTTATAGGGACAGCTGCCGTCTAAGAAGGCGTGTCTTGCCCTGGTCCAAAAGCCCGATACGCACCTTTCAACCGCCAGCTTCAATGGCTTGTTTGCTTGTCCTTCCTCCTATCCGCCCCGCGGGCATCGGCGCAGCAGTTCTCAGGTCAGTTTTATCCCGAAAAACAACACTATCTCATCGGCGAGCCCGTAATTGTCGTTCTCGAAATCCAGAATACAAAGCAGAATGATGTCTATTTCCACGAATCTGGCTGCTCACAGTTTCGCTCGACGCTATTTCAAGTTGACAATGCACCTCCCAAGAAATCCCCCGAGCTATACAGCTGCGTCCTCGGGCTGGAAGCTATTTCCTGCCTCATTGGAACTGAAACAGTTCCTGCGGCCGGCGTTTATCGCGAGCGATTTCTGCTCGAGGGTGATTTCGAGCTCAATTCCCCGGGCACATACCATGTCCGTGCAAGTCGCGATATGACGCTAAGCGATAGCGACGAATTTGAAACGGATGCTTCTAAGAATCCTGGAGTGGATCTTCACATCGCTTCAGAGTTTGACATCGACCTGCGAACGCCTGCGCCGGGCGAACTGGAAGCGGCTTACCAGCCGCTGCTCGAACAGCTGGATAGTGAGGATCTCAATGATCGCGAGGTCGTTGCGAGCGCCGTCGCTCAGAATCCCCCTCCCTGGCTAGACTCAAGACTAATTTCGATGGCGGACGATTTGTTCCTCGGTGGCGCAGCCTCGGAAGGGTTAACGCGTCTTGCGACACCGGCTGCAAGGGCCAAGCTTTGGGACATGGCAAAAACGCCGTCTCGCCCCGACGGTGGCCAGCCCGCCATCCAGGAACTCGGCGAAATTGGAAATCCCGAGGATTGCGAGCCGATGCTGGCTCTCGCTCGCGCCAGCAAGGATTACACGCAGACCGAGGCATACATCATGGCGGGGCGTATCTGCAAAGAAGATGGCGGTGGCCCATTGAGCAGCCTGATCGGCAGCGATGACCAGCAGGTCCTCGCGGGCGTTGCGGGTGGCCTCGCGAATACTTCTTCGCGAAATGCAGTTCCTACGCTTATCACGATGTTGCTCAACCCAAACCAAAGCGCGCGTGAAAATGCTGTAGACGCTCTCGAGAAACTCACGCACCTTGAATCCAACTTCGACGTTGAGGACGACATTGCCGCGTTGAAAACCTACGAAGCCTGGACAAGATGGTGGTCGTTGTATGGGCAGACCGCGCCAATATTTGGCCCTGACAATTGCGCTGCGCCTAGCCCGCTCCCCGGAACTCCAGCTGAACCCGCATCTCCCGCTTCGCGTTTCTTCCGGGGTCTGTAGCTCAAATTGCTAGGCGTTTTGGTTCCGTGCGCTCCGTGGACTGCGTCTCCAGTGTCCCTTCTAGGTTGCGGCACCTAAAGTCAACCTTGCAAGGTCTTTGGCTTCACGCCCTTTTCTGCCATTTCTTTTATGCTACGATTTCCGCCTATGAAAACCGTCCTGCTTCTGATTTGTTCCAATATCTTCATGACCATCGCTTGGTACGGCCACCTAAAATACCGCAAGGCTCCTCTTTTCACGGTCATCGTTGTGAGCTGGCTGATTGCCTTCGCAGAATATTGCTTTCAAGTCCCCGCGAACCGCATCGGCTACGGCGAATTCACCGCCTTTCAATTGAAGGTCATCCAGGAAGTGGTCACGCTCTGCGTATTCGTCTGTTTCGCCTGGGCTTATCTCGGCGAGCGTCTGAAATGGAATCACGTGGTCTCGTTCCTGTTCCTGGTCGGCGCCGTCACCTTCGCTCTTTGGGGCAAGATGGAACACGCTCGGAACGCACAACCCGCTACCTCCCCGTCCGGCTGGGCAGCACCCGCCGCCACTAACCTTTCTCCCCTCTATGAGGAGAGCTTCGGCGATCCAGAGGGTTGATGCAGGGCCTCGCGCGATTCATGGCTCCGCCGCCATGATAGAATCATCCGTCTGCAGCTAATCCAAGGGAAACCCTAGACATGCCCAAAGTCGGATTCGTCAGCCTGGGATGCCCCAAGAACCTCGTCGACACCGAGGTGATGATGGGCATTCTCGCGCGCGCGGGCTACGAAATCACCCCCCGCGCGGGTGACGCCGACGTACTGGTCGTCAACACTTGCAGCTTCATCGCCCCCGCCCAGCAGGAATCCGTGGATTCCATCCTCGAAATGGCTGAGTACAAAAAATTCGGCCGCGCGCAAAAACTGATCGTCGCCGGATGCATGGTCGAGCGCTATCGCAATGAAATCCGCGAGCAGATCCCCGAAGTCGACGCCGTGATCGGAACCGGCGAAGTAGACCAAATCCTCGCCGCCTGCGAAGGCGAAGTCGGCGCCGGCATGGACGCCGCTGCATCCGCCGCCGAACTCCCGACGTATCTCTACCACGACCTCACCCCGCGCATCCTCGCCACTCCTCGCCACACCGCTTACATCAAGATCAACGAAGGCTGCGACCATCCCTGCTCGTTTTGCGTCATCCCGCAGCTTCGCGGCCGCTTCCGCAGCCGGCGGTTCGAATCCGTCATCCGCGAGGCGGAAAATCTCGCGCAGGCCGGCGTCCGAGAAATCAATCTCATCGGACAAGACACGACTTTTTACGGCGAAGACCTCGGCCTCCGCGACGGCCTTTCCACCCTGCTCGAACGCCTCGCGCAGGTCGAAGACCTGCACTGGATTCGTTTCCTCTATTGCTATCCGAATCGCATCACGGAAAAACTGCTCGAGACCATCGCCGCGCACCCGCGCCTCGCGAAATACCTCGATGTGCCGCTCCAGCACGCCAGCCGCAGCGTTCTCGCGCGCATGAAGCGCGGCTCGCACGCCGGCGCGTTCCTCAAGCTGCTCGAGCGCGTCCGCAAAACGATTCCTGGCGTCTCGATTCGCACCTCCTTCATCGTCGGCTTCCCCGGCGAAACCGAAGACGACTTCCGCGAGCTGTGCGATTTCGTTCGCGCCGCCGAATTCGATTGGATGGGGGTCTTCTCCTATTCCGATGAAGACGCTTCGAAAAGCTTCCACCTCGAAAACAAAATTGACGCAAGGACCATCGAGCGCCGCCGCAACACCTTGATGGCTATCCAGAAGAAAATCTCCGCGCGCAAATTGAAGCAGCGCATCGGCCGGCGCGTCCAAGTCCTGCTCGAAGGCCCGTCGAAGGATACGGACCTCATCTGGGAAGCGCGCCTGGAAGGCATGGCGCCCGAGATTGACGGCAAGGTCTACATCACCGAATTTGCCGGCGTCACCGAAGCCGCTGACCTGCCCGCTCCCGGCACGCTCGCCACCGTCGAAATTACCGAAGCGAGGGATTACGATCTCATCGCGCGCGCGGTTGAATTCGCGTCGCCGACCCTCGCGCGCCCTGTTCCCGTCCCGGCGCCCGAAAAAAATCTATTTCCTATCTTGAGCACGCGGTAGAACGCCATGCAATACGCCTGTCCCATCTGCCGGAAACCGACGGACTCCGCGACGCATGCCGATTTTCCGTTCTGCAGCGAGCGCTGTCGCCTTCTCGATCTCGGCAATTGGGCCAGCGAAAAATACCGCATCAGCGAGCCGGTGATCGACGAATCCACGCCGGAAACCCCCGAGCGAAACCCCGATGAACGCCAAGACTGAAGTTTCTCCGCCCAGCGCGCCATCGACGCCACCCGCGCGCAAGCCGCGCTTCGCGCTCTTCATTGCCACAGCTTGCGGCCTCGGCTACCTACCGAAAGCGCCAGGGACGTGGGGATCTCTCGGAGGACTTGCCGTCGCCATGCTTCCATGGTGGTTATTCGTGGTTGCGGCTCAGGCGTTGGGCGGATTGGAAGTCGGCTCATGGGCAGGCGGACTACGAGGCGACCCATTTCTTGTAAGCCAATGCGCGATTGCAATCGTCATCGCGGCAGTGGGAGTCTGGTCTGCGAATCGCGCGTCAGGATTCTGGCGGGTGAAGGACCCGGCGCGCGTTGTAGTCGACGAAGTATCGGGACAACACCTGACGCTACTTCTCGGCTGCGCTCTTCCCATTTCAAAGGCCGCAGAACACATGTGGGCATCTCCTCTCCCACTGGGACTTGTCGCCTTCGGGCGCCCCCTCAACTGGAAATATCTGCTGCTGGGCCTTATACTTTTCCGCGTATTCGACATCTGGAAGCCGTTTCCCGTGCGTCAGGCGGAGTCGTTGCCCGGCGGCTGGGGTATCATGGCAGACGATTGGGTCGCTGCAATTTACGCCGCCATCGGTTTGTGGATTGCGCGAGCGGCAGGTCTCTGATGCTGAATTCACTCTTAGCTTTCAACTTTGAACTTTCAACTTTATTGAAGCAATGAACGGCACGCCCAGAATCGAAAACGTGAAGCCGGCCGCGGCCCTGCCGGGCGGCGAAGTCTCCATCCAGGGCAGCGGTTTCTCCGTTCGCAATCACACGCGCCCACAAGTGCAGTTCGGCACCACGGACGGCAGCCTGGTGATGGCCACGGACAATCTGCTGATCGCGCGCGTCCCGGATGGCGCGGCCGGCGGCGCTGTGCGCGTGCGCATGGGCAGCGTGGAGAGCGCGCCTTTCCCGATGTCGCTCGGCGTGCAGATGGCGGATAACCTCCATCCCGTGGCGAATCCTGCGGTGGATGCGGACGGAAACGTCTACGTCACATTCAGCGGCCAGCGCGGCCAGAAGGTTCCCGTCTCCCTCTACAAAGTCACGGCGAACAACACCGTCAAGCCCTTCATCACCGATTTGATGAACCCCACCGGCCTCGCCCTCGACCGCAACGGCTATCTTTTCGTTTCCTGCCGCAACGACGGCACGGTCCACCGCGTCTCGCCCGACGGCCGCTCGATGGCGTGGATCGAGGGCATGGGGATCGCCACCGGTATCGCGTTCGACAAAGCGGGCAGTCTTTACGTCGGCGACCGCAGCGGAACGATTTTCAAGATCAGCGCGGACCGCGAAATTTTTGTCTTCGCCACGCTTGAGCCCTCCATGGCCGCCTACCATCTGGCCTTCAGCCCCGCGGACGAGCTATTCGTCACCGGCCCAACCACGTCCAGTTTCGACCGCGTCTACCGCATATCGCCGGCCGGCGAAGTCACCGAATTTTTCCGCGGCCTGGGCCGCCCGCAGGGCCTGGCTTTCGACCGTCACGGCAATCTCTACGTCGCGGGGTCGCTGGGCGGCCGTCGGGGTGTTGTGCGATTGACGCCGCAAGCCGAGCCCGAGCTCGTCCTCAGCGGAAGCAACCTCGTTGGCCTGGCGCTGCTTCCCTCGCATCGCGCCATAATCACCACCAACAACGCTCTCTACTCTCTCGACTGGGACGTCGAGGGGCTCCCTCTCAACGGTTAGCGGACCGAATGCGCGCGGAAATCATTGCAGTGGGTTCGGAGCTGCTCACCTCCGACCGGCTCGATACGAATTCTCTTTTTCTCACCTCCGGGCTGAACCAGCTCGGCATTCGCGTGGTTCACAAGGCGGTAGTCGGCGACGCGCCGGAAGAGATGCGCTCCTCGTTCCGCCACGCGCTCGACCGCGCCGAACTTGTGGTCGCGTCGGGCGGCCTCGGCCCCACCGACGACGATCGCACCCGAGAAACCGTGGCGGAATTGCTAGGCCGCAAGCTGCACCGCGACGAAGCCATCCTTCGGCAAATCCGAGAGCGTTTTCGCCGCTTTGGCCGCGCCATGCCGGAAATCAATACGCGCCAGGCTCTGGTCCCGGAAGGCGCCACTATACTTCCCAATCCGCGCGGGACCGCGCCAGGCATCTGGCTCGAAGCCGAAGGACGCATCGTGATCCTGCTTCCCGGCGTGCCCATGGAATTGCGCGCGATATTCGACGCGGAAGTGAAGCCGCGCCTCGCACGGCTCGCGCCCCCCGAACGCCTTTACGCGCGCGATCTGCGCATCGCGGGCCTGCCGGAATCCGAGGTGGAGCAGCGCGTTTCCCCGCTCTACGCGCTGTATCCCGACACGGAAACGACCATCCTTTCGGCTCCCACGGGGATCCAGCTCCACCCGCGCATCTGGTCCAACGATGCCGGCAAGGCCGAAAAGCTCCTCGACGAAATCACACGTCGCATGGCGCTGGCGCTCGGCGAACATCTGTATTCGACGAGAGGGGAATCGCTCGAGGAAGTAGTGGCGCGTGTCCTGGCGGAAAATCGCGCCACCATCACCGTGGCCGAGAGCTGCACCGGCGGGATGCTGGCCGAGCGGCTCACGAACGTTCCCGGCAGCTCGACCTTTTTCCTGGGCGGCGTGGTCTGTTACAGCAACGAACTGAAGACCAGCTTCGTCGGTGTCCCGGCCGAGCTGATCGAAGCAAAAGGCGCGGTGAGCCCAGAAGTAGCGCTGGCGCTCGCCGACGGAATTCGCAGGCGCACCGGAGCGACGCTCGGCATCGGCGTCACCGGAATTGCCGGTCCCGGCGGCGGCACGCCGGAGAAGCCGGTCGGCCTGGTGCACATCGGTATCGCGGATGAACGCGGCCCACGCGAGAAAGCGTTCCGTTTTCCGGGCGACCGCGACCGCATTCGCATCTACGCCACTCATGCCGCGCTGGACACCATCCGGCGCTATTTCCCTTATTCCGCGCACGGGTGGGGATGATACATGCGCCTATTCGTCGCGCTGGATTTTCCGTCCACGGTGCGCGAGTCGCTGCGTGAATTGATCGCGCGCCTCCGGCCGGAATGCCGCGCGGCGCGCTGGGTGCGACCGGAGGGCATGCACATCACACTGAAATTCATCGGCGAAGCAAACGCCGGGCAGCTCGATGCGATTCGCGCCGCTCTCGCCGCGGTTCAGTCCTCGCAGCCCGTGGAAATGCATTTCCGTGGCTTGGGATTCTTTCCGAACGAGCGCCGCCCGCGCGTGCTGTGGTGTGGCGTGGAAGCATCGCCGAACCTTGCCCCACTCGCCGCCGAAGTCGATCGCTCGCTCGAGCCGCTCGGTATCCCGCGCGAATCGCGCGAGTTCGTGCCACACTTGACTCTGGCGCGGCTGGAATCGCCGAAAGGGATCGAGTCGCTCGTCCGGCGGGCCACCGAGCTGAACTCATATGATTTTGGCTCAGCGCGTGAGACGGAATTTCACCTCATCGAAAGCGTGCTGAAACCTGCGGGCGCCGAATACAAACGGTTGCAATCCTATTCGTTCGTGAAGGGAGCCGCGTGAACACGCACTGGTTGATTCCAGTTGTGTCTTACCTGCTCGGGTCCATCCCGTTCGGCTACCTGATCGTAAGGATGCGGGGCGGCGACATCCGCAAAAGCGGCAGCGGCAATATCGGCGCCGCTAACGTCGCACGCAACGCCGGGGTGATCGCGGGAGTGGTTACGCTGCTGCTCGATGGCGGAAAAGGCTACCTCGCCGTGTGGTTGGCGAGCCGGATGACGCGCGGCGCGGTTCCGTGGATGATGGCTGCTGCAGTCCTGGCAGTGGCCGGGCATATGTTTCCCGTCTGGCTGCGATTCCAGGGCGGCAAAGGAGTCGCCACCGGCCTTGGAGTAATGCTGCTGATATGCCCGGAGGCGGCCGCGGCAGGCGTGGTGCTTTGGATTCTGGTCGTAGGCTTCTGGCGATACTCTTCACTTGGCTCGATCGCGGCAGCGACGGCTCTGCCGGTCCTTGTGTACCTGCTATATGCACCGCGGCACGCCCCGCCTTGGTACGTCAGCGGGGGAACGGTAATCATCTCGGTCCTCATCATCGTAAAACATCGCTCGAATCTTAAACGGCTTATGACAGGAAAGGAAACGCGTCTCACCCTGCGTCGCTAACCGCATCCAGGCCGCAAGATCCCCTTTAGAATCAGCGTGACAACGTTCCTAAGCGCCCAAGGCCAGTGGCTTATGCGGCACGACCGGTACTAAGGTCCCGTTGTGCTGCCGCCAGCCGTCCGATAGCATTTCAAGTCTAGGGATTTTCGTGCCCATTCAAGCCCTCAAGCGTTTCACAACACGGCGGATGCGCATCCTCTGGATAGTGCTGGGGGCGCTTTTGCTCGTCAGCGTTATGCCCCTTTGGCTGTACCACCGGCAGGTTTTGCGCCTGAGCGAAGAAAAGCTGCAGGACACCGAGAAAAGCCAGCAAATGGAAGTCGTGCGTTCACTGGCGAGCGAAACGCTGCAGTTTGAGCAGGGATTAAGCCACGAGTTGCAGGGCCAACGGCAGGTGCTGACCCTGACTGGGTGGATCCAGGATGTGGACGACCCAACCCATGGGCCACAGCTATCCCGTCTGCTGCAGGATTTCGTCGAAAATGACTCGAACATTCTCTTCGTAACGGCCGTGAACAAGCAGGCCAAGGGGCCGTCGGCAGGCAGCCTTCTCCGCGCGGATCAAGATCCCTTCGTCGGAGCCATGTTGAAGCGCGCGTTCACCGCCAGTATTCAGGGGTTCGACTCGATCAGCGAGCCATTTGCGCTGGGGAAAGACAGCCGGCCGGCACTGGTGATGTCCGTGCCGTTGATGTCCGACGGCCAGTTCAGCGGGATGCTGGCCGCTGTGATTTCACTCGACAAGTTGCAGGCCCGGCTCCGCGATCTGAGCGTGCGCGATCGCACGGTGTATATCGTGGACGCGCACGGGCAGATCGTGGCGTATCCGGATTCCAGCGAGATGGTTCCCGGGCGCGACGTCACCTCAGCCGCGCCACTGGTGAAGCAATTCCGCGACTTGCCTCTGGAGATCCAGACCACCGTAAACAACAATTTCACGGTGCCGGACAAAACGACGAACAAGCCCGTGGAGATGATCGGGACGTACAGCACGATCCGCGAGCTTCATTGGGCCGTGATCATGCAGCGCAGCCTGGATGCCGCGCGAACAGACGCGGGCATGCAGGAGCTGAAGGCACAGGCGCTCAGCTTCGTGGTGGGCGTGACGTTCGTGGCTCTCGCCTTCGGATATCTCCTCGCGGTCGGAATCACGCGGCCGATTCGCGGGCTGGTGGAATCGGTTCGCGCCATCAGCCGCGCCGAATTTCACGAGCGGGTTCTGGTGCACGGCGCCGCGGAAATCAGCGAGCTGGCCGAGACGTTCAACCACATGGCCGGCGACATCGAAGAATACGTCGAAAAACTGAAGCTGGCGGCCGCCGAGAACCGCGACCTCTTCCTGGGCTCCATCCGCATGCTCGCGGCGGCCATCGACGAAAAGGACCCGTACACGCGAGGCCACTCCGGCCGCGTGGCAAAGTATTCCATGATCATCGGCGACGGCTTGGGGCTGGGGACGGAAGACCTGGACCGGCTGCGCATTTCCGCGCTGCTGCACGACGTGGGCAAAATTGGAGTGGACGACCGCGTCCTGAAGAAGCCCGGGAAGCTGACCGATGAAGAGTTCGATCTGATGAAACAGCACACGGTGAAGGGCGCAAATATCATGCGCCCGGTTGCGCAATTGAAGGACGTCCTGCCCGGCATCGAACTCCACCACGAACGCATGGACGGCTGTGGCTATCCCTACGGCCTGCAGGGCGATCAAATCCCTTTGATGGCGCGAATCATTGCCGTGGCCGACACGCTGGACGCCATCACCACCAACCGTCCCTACCAATCGGCGATGGATTTGACCTACGCGCTCGAACGCATCCGGTCGCTTGCGGTCACGAAGTTTGACGCAGATGTGGTCGGCGCGCTGGAATCCGCGGTGCGCAGCGGCCGCATCCGCCTTACCGCCACGCTCGTCGAAGTCTGATCCTGCAAGGTTGTTGGTCTGTGCTGGTTCAGCCGGAAATGGAGAGAGGGCGCTTTCCGTTAGTGAGTAATTCGCCCTTTCGGGCAAGGTCATTGTAGCCCCACATGTCTATTGGTCTCAACTCCCGGATTGCCCGTGATACTTCCGCAGTGGGCAACGGCAAACAGAGAAAGGCAAGGAGCGCTGACAGAGAGCCGCACGACTATTGCGGGAGACCCGTTTTATAGAGAATGGCTTTGTGGTGCGGGTCAGGGCTGTAGGGGTCGTATACGGGAGCGCCTTTACATCGATAACTGCTTGCCTTTAACAGTGGAATTATTTCATCAGCTTCCCTTTTACATTCTGAGCTGCAAGCCCATATCGTATTGCCGCTTCAAGCGTATCGATGTTTATATTCTTTAGAGCTTTAAACCGAATGCAATATCCGGTCACGCTCGCCTTGCCTAGTTTTTTTCCATACGTTTTGGCTAAGTACTTCTTATCTTTGAGACCAAGGATATAGACAGAGATTCCGGTTTTGCTTCCGCTCACACCAATTTGAAAAAATTCTCTACTTTTTCCATTGGCATATTTTATTGTGTGAAATCCATATCCAATCGTAGGGTTGGAAACAGTATGATTTCTGCTGTCTTTACCATCGAAGAACCATAATTTGCATTCTGGTGACACTTGAAGTGTGAGCCGATGCAACTCTCGCATGTCACTGCGTTTTGGCTCCGGTTGGCTGGTAATATACTTCTTGATTTGTTCTTGTACGTTCATATGTTCTGCTCCCCAGTTGCGCGCACGAGATTGTACGACGTTTAATCCTTTTGAACCGCTCCCATTCTCTGTCACGCCGGATACTAGAGGTTTTGGGTCACTCGACGGCGAGGGCGCCCCGCAAGCCGTTGTTGCGTGGGGGCTTTTCAGAATTCCCAAAGGCTTGAAATGTGTGGAGCGCCGAGAAGCGGTTTGTCCGTCGCCGCTGGTTTCGGCGGCGCCTTTGCCATTGGTGTGGGTGTCGCAGTTGCTTTTGTAGCGGCCGCCTTGTCGTCTATCGCCCCAATTCTAGTTGTTAAATCGTTCAAACAATCTTCTAAAGCAATTGGTATTTTGCTCAAATCAGTTTCTGGATTGTTGTTGTCTTTCACAGCCGTCTTGAAAAATGCTTCAGCAAAAGGACGAGTCAATGATCCGTCATTGCCGGAACCGCAGATAGCAATCGCAAAATACAGCTCTGCCGACCCAAATACTTTCGTTTCATAATGAGCAAAAGACCCGACAGTATTTGCAGTGCCATGCGACATTTGACGATCTGCACAGAGCACGAAACCTTCGGCACATTCAAATCCTGCCGCAATAGTCAAAGCCATCGGCCTCTTGAGAATAGATTGTGAGACACGGCGAATATAAGGCTTTTGTAGCGGATTAGAAAGCCCAGTAGATGTTAATATCGGCAGTCGGATCATTGGACAACCTGCGAGAAATAGTTGGAATGACAAGAAACATCATTCTGTTGTGCGCTCTGATAGCAGGGATTATTCTTTGTGGTTTTCAGCAAGGAACTGCCCCAAAGAACGGGAAAGCCAATCAAGAACCCGCCAAGACAAACCAAAAAACATCCGAAACAGACAAAGCTAACCGTAGAAGCGCGACGCCGGGAAAGTCCTCCTCCGATTCCACCGATAAGAATAGCAAGAGGGAAGAGGGCAATAATTATCAAAACGTGCAAATCGTTACACCAGAAAAAACGATTGATCACGTCGAACGCATTATCAGTTATGTCGGGATCGGCTGTACTGTTGCGCTGACTTTTGTAGGAATTATCGGAATCTGTGTCGGCATTAAAACCTTGAGAACCCTTAGAAAACAAGCCGGAATTATGATTCGCCAGTCGCACATAATGCAGCGACAAGCTAGTACAATGGAGGAACAAACTAAAGCAACAATCACTGCGGCTAACGCAGCCAAGATCAATGCGGACGCTATTATCAATATTGAACGCGCTTGGCTCATTCCCAGTGATACCGTTACACCGAAAGCATTGCCTAAGTATCGACTTACAGGTACGCAAACTGAACAACTGATCGTGCAAATCCAAAATTTTGGACATACTCCCGCTTGGCTTACAGACTGGTTTTTCGGCGTAGAGATTCTTGATAGCAATAAGACTGACATCGGAGAATTCATTAACGCCCATAAACCCGAAGGGGATCATCCTTACGCAAGACCGTTTCCTCCGGGCGAAAGAAATGGTTTCCCTATCGAGTGGAAAATTCTCAAACCATCGGACCTTACTGATATTCAAGACGGCAGAAAGAAACTTTATGTTTACGGCTTTATTGAATATCGGAATACCGTGGGTAAAGATTTTTGCCTTTCCCAGTTCTGTTTTCGCCACGTCATTGAAAGAGATTTTGACGGGAGCATAAATCAGCTTTGGGTGATTGACCCACCAGAATGGAACAACTATAGCTAACAATAAATTTAGCCAAGACTTTGATGCTGCCCTCCTAAATCCTTTGAAATCCAAATTAGGACAACACCAGATCCCCCGCGAAGCCCTGTGGCGCAATTCCTCTGCTAGAATGTGTGTTTCCGTAAATTGCGGCGGACTCGCATGATCACACTCTTCGGAAAACCCGAACCCACGCTGCTGGAAAAGCTGAAAGAGTCTGTGGGGAAAACGCGGACGGAATTGGCCGCGCGCGTCGAGCAATTGCTGACTGGCGACCGCCCGGTTGACCCCGAACTGCTGAAACAGCTCGAATTGGCACTGTTGAGCGCGGATATCGGAGTCCGCACGACCAAGGAAGTGCTTGCGGCCCTGCGCGAGCAGGTGACCGAGCACAAGCTGGAAGGGGCGGCGGCGCTGAAAAAAGAGCTGAAAGCGCAGATCCTGAAAATCATGGCCGCGCCCGCAGCAAATTCCGATGGCACGGGCGGTGCCGCGGGCGATGCTGCGCCGAGAGTTCTTTTCATCGTGGGCGTGAACGGGACGGGCAAGACGACGACCATCGGAAAGCTGGCGAACCGCCTCAAAAAGGAAGGCGCGAGCGTGATGCTCTGTGCGGCGGACACTTTTCGCGCCGCCGCCATCGAGCAATTGGAGGTGTGGGCGCGGCGCGCGGGCGTGGAAGTGATTAAGCAGAAATCCGGCGCCGACCCTTCGGCGGTGATATTCGACGCGTTGACGGCGGCGCGGGCGCGCGCTACGGATGTCGTGATCGTTGACACCGCCGGGCGGCTGCACACGAAATCGAACTTGATGGCGGAGCTGGACAAGATGAAACGGACGACCGCGAAAATCGTGCCGGGAGCGCCGCACGACGTCCTGCTCGTGCTGGATGCGACGACGGGCCAGAACGGCTTGAACCAGGCGCGCGAATTCTGGAGCCACGCAGGCGTCACGGGAATCGTGTTGACGAAGCTGGACGGCACGGCCAAGGGCGGAATCGTCGTCGCGATTGCGCGCGAGCTGAATTTGCCCATTCGCTTTGTTGGCACCGGGGAAAAGATAGACGATCTCGTCCCCTTCGACGCGCAAACTTATGTCAACTCACTCTTCGACTAGAATGGCCGCGGCGGACGAGCGGTGGATGGCGCGCGCGATGGGGCTGGCGCTGCGCGGCGTGGCGCTGGCGCATCCGAACCCGATTGTGGGCGCGGTCCTCGTGAAGAATGGCCGCGTAATCGGGGAAGGTTTTCATGCTTACGACAAGCGCGACCACGCTGAAATCGTTGCGCTCAAGCAGGCGGGAGTGAAAGCGCGCGGCGCGACTCTCTACGTGACGCTGGAGCCATGTTGCACGACAGGCCGCACCGGACCGTGCACCAAAGCGATCATCGCTGCCGGCGTGAAGCGCGTTGTCGCCGCGATACGCGATCCAAATCCCGCCGTCAGTGGGAAGGGATTTGCGCAGCTCCGTCACGCTGGGATTCCCGTGACGGTTGGCGTGGGAGAAGATGAGGCCCGGCAGTGGAACGCGGATTTTGCGCGGTGGATTCGTACGGGACTTCCACTGGTGACGCTGAAGACGGCGCTGACGCTCGACGGCCGAATCGCCTCGCGCAAGGGGAGCACTACGTGGATCACGAGCGAACTTTCCCGTGCGGCAGTGCAGCAATTGCGCCACCAGGCGGACGCATTGTTGACTGGCATCGGCACGATCCTGGTGGACGACCCGCGCATGAGTGACCGCACGGGTAAGCCGCGGCGGCGAAGGCTGCTGCGCGTCGTGGTGGATTCGCGGCTGCGATTGCCGCTGAAATCCACGCTCGTAAGATCCGCGGAAGGTGACGTGGCCGTCTTCACGACGCAGCCGGCGGATTCCCCGAGGGCACGTGCACTCGCGCAAGCCGGCGTGGAAGTTGTTCGAGTGAGGGCGCGTCGCGGTCGCGTGGATCTAAGAGCTGTGATCCGCGAACTCGGTCGCCGTGAAATTCTGAATGTGTTGCTCGAAGGCGGCGCGGAGCTGAACGGCGCGGCGCTCGAAGCGGGGATCGTGGACAGGATGATACTTTTCTACGCGCCAAAGGTCATGGGACCGGACGGCGTTCCCATGGCGCGGGTCTCTTCGCGTTGGTTTTCACGATCGCCCGGGCTGACGGATTTGAGAGTCCGGCCTTGCGGGCCCGATTTCGTTGTCGAAGGATACTTTCACGATGTTTACGGGAATCATCGAAAGCGCCGGAAAGATTGAGTCGCTCGAGCATTCGGCGGAAGGCGGACGGCTGCGCGTTGCCTTCGCCGGATCGAGCGAAATCTCCACGCAAACGAAGCTGGGCGACAGCATCGCCGTCAACGGCTGCTGCCTGACGGTCGTCGAATTCGACGCGAAGCATTTTGCCGCGGACTTGTCGGGTGAAACGCTGCGGCGCACGTCCTTCGGCGAAAAGAAGCCGGGCGACATCGTCAATCTGGAGCGGCCGCTGGCCGCCGGAGCGCGCCTGGGCGGCCACTTCGTCCAGGGCCATGTGGACGGCATCGCTCGTGTGACGCGCCTGGCGCCTGAAGGCGACAACTGGTGGCTTTCGGTGCGCGTCCCGGAAAATCTGCGCGGATACGTCGCGGAGAAAGGCTCGATCGCGCTTGACGGAATCAGCCTGACGGTGGCGCGCTGGCAGGACGGCATCGCGGACATTGCCATCATTCCGTTCACGTACGAGCATACAAACGTGCGCGCAATGGTTCCGGGCGACGCCATCAACGTGGAAACGGACATTCTTGCAAAATATATCGAAAGCCTGCTCGAAGCGCGCAAAGCGCCGGGCGTTTCGCGGCTCCGCGTCGAACGCCTGATCGAGGAAGGCTTTTAGATGGCCGCAACGAAGACGTACGACGCCGCGGTAATCGGCGCCGGTGTTTTCGGTTCCTGGACCGCGTACACGCTGCGCCAGCGAGGAGCGAGCGTGCTGCTGCTCGACGCGTACGGCCCCGCTCATGCGCGCGCGAGCTCCGGCGGCGAATCGCGGATCATTCGCATGGGCTACGGTCCAAGCGAAATATACACGCGGTGGTCGCTGCGCGCGCTGCCTCTCTGGAAGAAACTGTTCGCAGAAGCCGGCCGCCCCGAATTGTTTCAGTCGACGGGCGTTCTGTGGATCGCGCAGGAGAAAGAAACGTATGCGCTTCAGACGCTGGCGACGCTCACCCAAACGGGCGCGCGGTTCGAAAAGCTAGCGGGCGATGAATTGCGGCGGCGCTACCCGCAGATTGCATTCGATGACGGCGCGTGGGGAATATTGGAGCCGGAGAGCGGCGTTCTGATGGCTCGCCGGGCTGTGCAGGCGGTTGTCAACCAAGCGCAAAAAATGGGTGCGGACTACCGCAGCGCGGCCGTGCTCGCGCCGACGGGCGGCGGGCGCGTCGCCAGCGTGAAGACCTCAGCCGGCGAAACCATTTCAGCAAGCATTTTTATCTTTGCCTGCGGGCCGTGGTTGCCGAAGATTTTTCCTGAATTACTCGGCGAGCGGATCTTCCCCTCGCGCCAGGAAATATTCTTCTTCGGTGTGCCGCCGGGTGACACGCGATTCTCGCCGCCCTCGATGCCCACCTGGCTGGTTCTGGCGGATGAATTCTACGGAATGCCGGATTTGGAAGGCCGTGGCTTCAAGATCGCGCACGACCGCCACGGAGCATTCGCCGATCCTGACATGCAATCACGGACCGCAACGCCTGAAGCCCTCGGCACGGCACGGAAATATCTGGGCCGGCGATTCCCTGCCCTGAAGGACGTCCCTGTGGTCGAGACGCGCGTCTGCCAGTATGAAAACACCTCGAATGGAGACTTCCTTATCGATCGGCACCCGGCGACGGAAAATGTGTGGCTGGTGGGCGGCGGCTCAGGCCACGGCTTCAAGCATGGCCCGTCGGTGGGAGAATACGTGGCGGCACGGGTCCTCGGCGGCGGCGCGGGGGGCATGCAAATCGAGCCGCGCTTTTCACTCGCTACGAAAGAAAATGTGCAAAAGCGAGCTGTCTTCTAAACCTAATTTGGACTTGCCCCGGCGCCTGCGGCCTCTCGCTTTTTCGCAAGCGCCCCGCGCCAGTAAAGCGCCAGCCCGATAAGAACCGCCAGCGCTGTTCCACCGATCAGCTTGGCTTCAAAGATCCATTTGTTTGCAGCTTCGGCCGGCGGAATTAGCGAAAGCACGATTCCCCCGAGCACAACCAGGAATCCCAGCGTCCCCGTAACCCAGACGCCCAACTTTCCTCCCGGAATCAGAGCGGAATTCGGATCCGACCCGCGATCCTTCCGGTAGGCCAGCTTAATCACGGCGCCATACATGTAAAGAAATGGAATGAAGTACAGGATCACCCCGGCATCCACCAAGATCTGGTAGGCGCCGTTCGCCGTTTCATTCACCTGAATTAACAGCAGAATCGCGCCCGAAATCAAAGCCTGAACGAGAATCGAGACCCAGGGCGTCTTCCACTTGGGATGAATTTTCCCGAATGCCGCGGGCAAATAGCGGTCGATTCCTACAATGAACGGAACGCGCGCCACTCCCGCGACGGTCGAGCCGACACCGCCCGCATTTCCGACCGTCACCAACGCTGCGGCAATAACGCCGAACAGCCCGATACGCAAAATCGTCGAACCGTGCGTCAGCGCCTGAAAGACGCCGCTCTTCGGGTCCACCGTTTCGGCCGGAAGCATGGCCAGAACGGCGAATGTTCCCGCGATATAGATCAGCGCAATCATCACGCCGGAACTCACAATCGCGCGCGGAAATGTCCGCTGTGGATTGCGCACTTCCTCGCTCATCGCCGAGCAGAGCTCCAGACCGACGAACGCAAACGCAATCTGCGGCCAAAAATTCACGGTCGCAAAATCCCAGGTGGGCTTCATGTTGGCCCACGTGAAGTGAGTCGCGGAGCCGTTTTTCAGCCAGAGGTATCCGCCCATTCCCACGAGCATCAGCAACGGAATGTACGTGGCGACACCGCCCGCGTTCTGCAGCCACTTGCCGATGTTCAGGCCGATGATGTTCAGGAAAACGGCGACGAACAGCAGCCCGAGCGAAGCGGCCATCAGGAAGGTGCGGTTCTGCGCCAGGTACGCCGTTCCGCCGCCGCCGATGTAAGAAGCCATTGCCGCGCTGGCCATCAGCAGCCCGGGAAAATAGAAAAATGTATAAACCCAATACGTCCAGCCGGCCACGAAACCGTGAAAATCACCGAACGCCTCTTTCGACCAGACGTAAAGCCCCCCCTCCTGC
This sequence comes from uncultured Acidobacteriota bacterium, assembly GCA_963788255.1. Lineage (GTDB taxonomy): Bacteria > Acidobacteriota > Terriglobia > Acidiferrales > UBA7541 > Palsa-295. The sequence goes on along the minus strand of CAWBGC010000014.1, from coordinate 161,708 downwards.
GGAAATCGCGTGGAGAGCTCGATGATAACGAAGGCCGACGGCAGGAAGAAAAACGCCGCGGCGAGCGCCCACAAGCTGATCGAAGACGTTCCATTGTGCGCCGCCGCAGCGATCCACCGCGGTCCGAGCACGGTGGATATATTGAACAGCAGCACGTCCCAGAATCCCATCACGCGCCGAAGCTGCTTCTTCGCATCCGATGGGGCGCTTTGGCTCACGCGGTGGCATCCAGGGCGGGAATCAGTTCATCTTGCGCCAGGAAATTTTTCAGGAACGGGTCCGGCGACCGATCGAGCGCGGCCCAGGTGCCGAAGAATGAAACGCGCCCTTCCTGGAGGAAGATGACGCGGTCGGCGAGTTTTTTCCCCAAGTGCGTGTCGTGGGTGACGACAATGGAGGTCTTGCGGAACTTCTCCTTCAATTTCATGATCAGCTCGCTTACGTGCGCCGCCATCAAGGGGTCCACCATCGTGGTCGGCTCATCGTAGAGGATCGCCTCCGGATCTTCCGCCAGGGCCCGCGCGATGGCCACAGCACGCTTTGTCCCCGTGCTGAGTTCGGCGGGCAAGCGATCCGCCAGGTCCGCAACCTCGAGCATCTGGAGCAGCTCTTTCACTTTGCGGTCAATCGCGCCCGGATCTTCGTTCCCCCCGCGCCCGAGCAGAGGAAAGGCTACGTTTTCCGCCACTGAGAGCGAATCGAAGAGCGCTCCAGATTGGAAAACCATCGTCACCCGCCGGCGAATCCCGGAAAATTGTGCTTCCGTGTATTCCGTGACGTTCTGGCCCGCCACGATGATGCGCCCGGCATCCGGACTGAGAAAACCGAGCAGCAATTTCAACGTGACGGACTTCCCTACGCCGCTCCGTCCCATGATGACTGCCGTCTCGCCCTGCTCGACGTAGAAGCTTACGTCGTTCAGCACCTGATGGTCGTCGAATGATTTCGAGACGTTGCGGAACTCGATGTAGTGATCGCTCATCGCGGCGCGCGCCCTTCCAGCCTGGCCTTCGCTTCCTCGTAATCCGTCTGTGAGTTCATATTCTTGAATAGGAGGCCCTCGGAATCAAAGGCTTTCCACGCGGCGGGTTCGATGTACTCCACGGCGAGACCGGAGAGGCCCTGCGTAACCTTCCTCGTGCCACGGTCGAGCGCCAGCCAGATTGCGGATTCGCAGCGCTTGTTGTACATCGCGCACAACGGCTCGTCGCCGAGGTCGTTTCTGGGCAGCACCGCATCGGCGGGCGAACTCATTGCGCACGTAGCAAGATATTCGAGCCACTCGCGCGTCAGGTAGGGAAGGTCGCAGGCGATAACGAGGCTCCAGGGAGCCTCGCTTGCCCGCAACGCTGTGGCAATTCCTCCCAGCGGTCCCGCTCCGGGCCAGTCATCGGGAATTGCACGGAGATGCAGTGGTTGAAAGGCGTGCAAAGGACCGATCACGGTCGCCGTCGAGGCGACGGATTTCACCAGCCGCGCGGCGCGCATGACGAGTGGGACGCCTTCCAGTTCGAGCAGCGCTTTGTCCCGCCCCATGCGGGAACTTTCGCCACCCGCCAAGACGAATCCAGCAATTTCGCGATTCGGATTCATAGACTGTTCACGGCACGGCGCCCCGTCATTCGTTCAATGATTCCATGCTTTGTTTTTTCTGCTTGCGTGTCTATTTTCCCGGCCGCTGAATTCCCAGCTCGCGCAATTTCTCTTGCAAACTCTGCCGGTGCAAGCCGACTTCCGCGGCCGTCTTGGAGACGTTCCAGTGATGCTCCTCCAGTTTTTGTTTCAAGTAGGCAATTTCGAATTGTCGCTTCGCTTCGCGGAAGTCACTTTCGCAAAGAAACGAATTCGCGCCATCCTTTCGCGCCGCACTGATGGCGCCCGTCCCACGCCGAATTTCCTCCGGCAAGTCGGCCTCCTGGATTTCAGACCCCTCCGTGAGGACCAGCGTCCGTTCGAGAGCGTTGCGCAACTCACGGACGTTTCCAGGCCAGTCGTACCCTTGTAGCATGTCCATCGCCTCGCGGCTGAGCCGAACCTTTCGCCCGTGCCGCGCTCCCAATTGCTGAAGAAACGTCCCCGCGAGCAGAGGGATGTCGTCTTTGTGCGCCCGCAGCGGCGGCAATTCCAACGTCACCACACGGAGACGGTAATACAAGTCTTCGCGAAACCGGCCCGCGGCAATTTCCGCCGGCAAATCGCGATGCGTCGCGCTGATCACCCGAACGTCCACTTCGAGCGAGTGAGTGCCGCCCAGCCGTTCGATTTTCCGGCTTTCCAACGCCCGCAGCACCTTGGCCTGAGTCAGCGGATTCATGTCGCCAATCTCGTCCATGAAGAGAGTCCCACCATGCGCCAGCTCGAATTTCCCCTTGCGCTGCTGCGCGGCGCCGGTGAACGCGCCCTTTTCGTAGCCGAACAGCTCCGATTCGATCAAATTCTCGGGTAAAGCGGCGCAATTCACGGCTACAAACGGTTTCGCCGCTCGCGGGGAACGCGCGTGAATTTCCTGCACCAGCAGATCCTTGCCCGTGCCGCTTTCGCCCAGGATAACCACCGTAGTATCGGCAGGCGCCACTCGGGCCGCCATTTCGAAAACGCGCCGCATCGAAGTCGAGCTTCCCAACATTCGCCCGAACTGCCCTTCGGCCACCAACTCGCGCCGGAAGCGCTCGTTTTCCGCTCCCAGCTCGGCGAGCTTCAGGATGTTCCCCACGCGCTTCCGCAATTCCTCGATGTCGAATCCCTTGACGATGTAATCCGTCGCGCCGCTGTGCAGAGCTTCGACGGCTGTTTTGGCCGTGTCGAGCGCTGTGACAATGAGGACTGGCGTCGCGTCGCCGCTCTCGCGCAGCCAGCGGAGAAGTGTCAAGCCGTCCTCCCCGGGCATCACCAGGTCGAGCAGAATCGCATCGGGCCGCGCGGTGGATAGGGCGCTCCGGGCCTCGTCCGCCGATCCCGCCTCTATGATCTGGCAGGTTGCTTCGAGCGCCCGGCGCATGCCATAGCGCGCCGAGGGCTCGTCGTCCACAATTAGGATTGTTTTCATCCGCGCTTCATCCTTTTTCTCTTGCTAGCGGCAGGGTCAATCGAAACCGCGTTCCCTTCCCGCTCTGCGAGGGGCTCTCGCACGAAATTGCGCCGCCCATTTCGGCCACGCGCCGCGCCACGATCGAAAGGCCCAGGCCTGTGCCGGAGGCTTTGGTCGTGAAATACGGCTGGAAGATCTTTGAGCGGATTTCTGGTGGAATGCCGGGGCCGTCGTCTTCGATGCGAATTTCCAGCCCCTCCCCGCTGCGCGAAACTCCTAGACGCACGCGCCCGCCTTTCGGCTGAGCTTCCATCGCATTCACGATCAGGTTCGACAGCACTTCGCTCAGCGCTTCCTCGGACGCGAAAACGCAAACTTCTTCGGCTGGCCCGTCGAATTCGAACCGTACGTTCCGCTGCTCCGCGTCACGGCTAAAAAGAGCCGCCGTCTGCTTCGCCAGCGCCACCGCGGGAACGCTCTGTCCATTCACGGAGGGCTTCGCAAAATTGAGGAGTTGCTTGAGTTTCTCACCCATGCGGTCGATTTCGCCCACTACCAGCGCGCAATCGTGGCGCACGTCGAGGGGCAAGTCCGGGTTCTCCAATTGCACCTGCAGAATCGTTTTCATGGAGCTGAGCGGATTGCGCAGGTTATGCGAGACGCTCGCGGCCATCTGGCCCAGCAGTGCCAGACGTTCGCGTTCCGCCAACTCGCGCTCCAGGCGCAGCTTCTCTTCGATTAGATGGCATAGGTCCACCATGGCCGGCAGTTGCTCGCCAAGAAATTCCAACGCGGCGGTCGTTTCGCCCGTCAGATACGATCCGGTCGAAGCCGCTTCCAGCACCCCAATTTCTTTTCGATCCTTCAGTAAAGGAATGCGCACCACGTGGCCCAGCCCTCCGGGAGCTTCCAACGGTTTCTGGGAAGGGTTTGGCGGAATCGTGAGCCGCACCGCGGCAAGGCCGAAGTCTTCGCGCATGCGGAGTTCGGCAAAACGCAAGAGGCCGGCGACATCGCCATGGCGGGACCGTTCCTGCAGTTCCGCCGCCAACCGCTGCCATTCCTCGATTCGCGCTCGAAACGCGCGGTGCAGGGCCGGCCCGATCGCGCGCTCCAGCGGTTCAAACAAAAAAATCAGCACGAACAGCAAAATGCTCGCCGTCGCTTCGGGCGGAAGAACTGGTTCGAGCCATACGCTCAGGCGCCGGACAAATGCCAAATAGAGCAGCCCAAGAAACACAGCCGAAAGCGCATAGACGAGATTCCGCTGCGCGCCATACTCGAGAAAGTTGTGCCGCAGCGAGTAGTAGATCAACACGGCTCCCGGAAAGACCCCGACAAGCATTGCTGCTGTGGTGATGCCGTCTGTCCGAAAGGGTGACGGCGCAATCATCTGCTGCAAAATCAGGATGACCGCGCTCAGAGATGTCACGGATAACAACCATTGAAACACACGGCGCTCGGTCGCATCCTTCGTGGACAGCAAGAGGTTCAACTGCAAAACTGTGGCAACAATGGCGGAAGCCATGACTGCGAAGCCGGCCCCCCGCACGAGAGAATCGAGAAACGCCGCGACGCCTATTTCGGGGTGCCGGCGAGCCGCGAGCGTGGCCTGCGTAAGACTCGCTACCGGCGCCGCATAAAGCGTGTAAACGAGTATCGCCACCCACAGGGGGGCAGCGGTGCCTCGCACCTGTCGCAGGTACTCGGCGTGGCTTTGGGCGACCAGCGGGGCCAAGAACAAGGCCGCTAGGGCGATTAGTCCATAATAGAAAAGCCGCGTCGTATCGGGGGGAGATAGGTAGTGAATGCGTGCGTTGATTTCGAGCAAGCCGCCCGCGTAAATCAGGAAGAGCGAGAGTATGAGGAAAAACAGCAAGCGCTCAAACCGCCGCGGGCGCCGATGTCCCAGGATCAGAGCGATGAGGAATAGATAGACGAGTGTCCCGGCGGTCAGAGCGATTAGTCGAACATAGAAGAAGGCTGGCACCCAAGCGCCTCGTTATGAAGGATTCTAGACTTGCTCTCGCAGCAACTCAATGGCTAAGTGTCAGGAAAATATGACACATCTAACTTATTGACAATAATGGCTTTAAATAAATATTGAGGAAGGCCGGTCGGGCGGTGTGACCATAGAAAATCCCTTGACTCTCGATAGGGTTCTGTTATATTAGCACTCGCTCGGGAGGAGTGCTAATCCACACTGCTCTTTCCAGAGCAAAATTGACTTCTCCATCGGAGGAATTGCAAAAATGGCTGTGAACATTACTCCGCTACACGACCGCGTGCTAGTGCGGCGGCTGGAAGAAAAGGAGTCCGTGAAGGGCGGGATCATCATCCCCGACACGGCGAGAGAGAAGCCGCAAGAGGGTGAAGTGGTAGCCGTCGGGAACGGACGTTGGGAAAAGGGGCAGTTGATCCCTCTCGATGTCAAGCCCGGCGATCGCATTCTTTTCGGCAAATATAGCGGCAACGACATCAAGATCGACGACGAGGAATACATGATTCTCAAGGAAGACGAAATCCTCGCCAAGATCGGCGGCGCGGCGAAGGCGGCCGGCAGCAAAAAGTAACTTCTGGGCGTGCAAGCGCTACCGGATAACCATTCCGAAGAAATTCAGGAGGAAGAGGAAACATGGCAAAGCAAATCGTGACTGGTGAAAATTCGCGCCAGGCGATCCTGCGCGGCGTCAACATTCTCGCGGACGCCGTGAAGATCACGCTGGGCCCGAAGGGGCGCAATGCCGTGATCGAGAAGAAGTTCGGCGCGCCGATCATCACCAAGGATGGCGTGACTGTGGCAAAAGAAATCGAGCTGCCCGATCCGCTCGAAAACATGGGCGCACAAATGGTGCGCGAAGTGGCTTCGAAGACTTCCGACGTGGCGGGTGACGGCACCACCACGGCGACAGTTCTGGCGCAGGCCATCTTCCGCGAAGGCGTGAAGACGGTCGCGGCAGGCGCCAGCCCAATGGCGCTGAAGCGCGGCATCGAGAAGGCCGTCGAAGTCGCTGTGGAAGAAATCAAGAAACTCCACAAGGACGTGAAGGGCGAGATGATCGCGCAGGTGGGGACGATCAGCGCCAACAACGACAAGCAGATCGGCTCGATCATCGCGGAGGCAATGAAGAAAGTCGGGAAGGACGGCGTCATCACCGTTGAGGAATCGAAGACGATGGAAACGACGCTCGAAGTGGTCGAGGGCATGCAGTTCGACCGCGGCTACCTTTCGCCTTACTTCGTGACCGATGCCGAGCGGATGGAGTGCGCGCTTGAAGACGTCCGCATCCTGATCCACGAAAAGAAGATCAGCTCGATGAAGGACCTGCTTCCCCTGCTCGAGCAGATCGCCAAGATGGGCAAGCCACTCTTGATTATCGCAGAAGACGTAGAGGGCGAAGCTCTCGCCACTCTGGTGGTGAACAAACTCCGCGGCACGCTGCAATGCGCTGCCGTGAAGGCGCCCGGCTTCGGCGACCGCCGCAAGGCCATGCTCGAAGACATCGCGACTCTGACCGGCGGCAAGGCCATCACCGAAGACCTCGGCATCAAGCTGGAGAACGTGAAGGTCGAGGATCTCGGCCGCGCCAAGAAGATCACCATCGACAAGGACAACACCACGATCGTCGAAGGCGCAGGCAAGGCCGGCGAGATCGAAGGCCGCGTGCGGCAGATTCGCGCACAGGTCGATAACACCACGTCCGACTACGACCGCGAGAAACTTCAAGAGCGCCTCGCCAAGCTCGTCGGCGGCGTGGCGGTTATCAAGGTGGGCGCGGCAACCGAGACCGAGCTGAAGGAAAAGAAGGCTCGCGTCGAGGACGCCATGCACGCCACCCGCGCAGCAGTCGAGGAAGGCATCGTTCCCGGCGGCGGCGTGGCGCTGGTGCGCTGTATTGCGGCGCTTGAAAAGCTCAAGCTCCATGAGGACGAGGCCATCGGTGTCAACATCGTGAAGCGCGCCCTCGAAGAGCCCATGCGCCAGATCGCCTACAACGCCGGACACGAAGGCGCTGTGGTCGTCGGACGCGTACGCGAATCGAAGGACGACAACTTCGGCTTAAACGCCGATTCTGGCGAGTATGCCGACCTGGTCAAGGCTGGTGTGATTGACCCGGCCAAGGTGACTCGCCTGGCTCTGCAAAACGCCGCTTCGATTGCCGGCCTGATGCTCACCACCGAGGCTTTGGTGGCGGACATCAAGGAAGACGACAAGAAGGGCGCAGGGGCAGGCGGCGGAATGCCGGGCGGTGGAATGGGCGGCATGTACTAAGGCCTGGCGCGGCGGTCCGATCAATTTGACTTACAGCAACAGGGCGGTTCGGTCGCTAGGCCGAGCCGCCCGCTGCATTTTGGTTCAGACATGGCGCAATTACATGAGGCATCGAAGACAAACTCAACCGCGTATTGAACCTGTCAGGCGATGCGAAATGGCCCCCTATAGAAAACATCGGACAAAACTAAGGCTGCCCGCCTAAACGGCGAGGCGGCCTCTACGAAGGCGATGGCAAACGCCGAAGAAGGCTGCCCGCCTAAACGGCGAGGCGGCCTCTACGAAGGCGATGGCAAACGCCGAAGCCGAAGCTGCCCGCCTAAACGGCGAGGCGGCCTCTACGAAGGCGATGGCAAACGCCGAAGAAGGCTGCCCGCCTAAACGGCGAGGCGGCCTCTACGAAGGCGATGGCAAACGCCGAAGAAGGCTGCCCGCCTAAACGGCGAGGCGGCCTCTACGAAGGCGATGGCAAACGCCGAAGCCGAAGAAGCAAACGCCGAAACCGGCGGCGACGGACAAACCTCAACACCAAAGGCTGCCCGCCTAGACGGCAAGGCGGCCTCTACGAAGGCAACAGCGAAACCAACGGCAAAGGCGCCGCCGAGGATTTAACAGATAGAAAGACATGGCGAAGCGAACATAGCGCATGTGGGAGAATGGCAGCGGTAATGGTTTCGTAGAGGCTGCCTCGAATTCCAGGCGGGCATCTTGCGTTTCGGTGGTTCTGGAATACGATGAGGTCTCGCGGTGGGGGCATTTGCCGGTGACGTTTCAGCGCACAAATATACGGCTGCGTCCGGCGAGATACGTCGGGCGGTCGTCGTATTTCGTCACGATGTGCTGCGCAGGCCGGAAGCCGATACTGGAAAATTGCGAAATTGCAACTCGGCTGATCGAAATCCTTGCTAAACACGCTGAGACCCACATGTTCGCGGTCCATGCGTATTGCGTGATGCCCGACCATTTTCATTTTCTGGCCGCAGGGCTGAGTGAAGAGAGCGATCTGCTCGCATTCGTCAAAAACATCAAGCAGACCAGCTCGGCAGAATACGAGAAACGCTTTCACGGCGTGCTGTGGCAGAAGAAGTTCTATGACCGCATTCTCCGAGAGACGGATAATTTTCACGGTGCCGCTGGATATATCTGGATGAATCCGGTTCGCAAGGGATTGTGCAAGGACCCGAGGGAGTATCCGTTTTCGGGTTCGTTCATCGTCGACTGGAAGAGAGCCATTGCACCTGTTGAATCCTGGATCCCAGAGTGGAAGAAGAAAGCCGTCACGAATGACAATTCGAAGCCAAAGTGAGATTTAACATCGTCGAAAGCAAAAGCTGCCCGCCTAAACGGCAAGGCGGCCTCTACGAAGGCAACACCAAACCCAACGGCAACGGCTACAAAGCCTTATCGAGGATGGGGAATTCGCTCGGGATCCCAATCCTCGGCGGATTGGGATATGTCCACAGGGATTCGTTTGCACGGGCGGCGGGGCAATTGTGTAGGCTGGAAGCATGATCCAGCGGCGGATGTCGCAAAGGCAGAAGACGCTGCGGGCGTTCGAGGCGTACCTGAACATCCTCGACACGGCAGACTGGCTGCGCAGCGAATTGCGGTGGCAACTGGAGTCGTTTGGCCTGACGGAGTCGGGATTCCGGGTGCTCTATTTGCTTTACGACCAGGGAGCGATGTCAATGAGCACGGCAGCGCACTATTACGGATACACCCGGCAAAACATGGACGTGGTGGTGAGGCGGCTGGAGAAGCGCGAGTTGGTGGAGCGGGAGGTGATCCGAATGCGTCCCAAGCGCAGGAACGAGAAGCGCTTGCCCGTCGCGTGGCGCACGTTGAAACGGGGCGGCCGGCGGGTCAGCATCGTGAGCCTGACGCCGAAGGGAGAAAGGCTCATCGAAGGGCTCCTGCCGGAACACAGCAAGCTGGTGAAGTCGTTCCTGCGGACACTGGATGGACGCGAGCAGGAATCGATCATCCGCATCTGCGAGAAACTACGGAACACGGACGTGGTGCGATTCGTAAGGGAGTTGGTGCGCGTGCGACCCGGTGATTTTTGGGAAGAGGATGCCAATCCGGCCTAGGAACTCCTCAGCAGACGGGCTGCATTGCCGCCCAGGATTTTTGCGCGATCCGCTTCGGGAATGCAGGAAGCCCGCGGAAGGCGGAGTCTGCAGCTCTTCCTGCGCAAAACTAATAGGCGAGGCTGGAGGCCAGAAATAGAGGGCCACGAGACTTGCCTTCGGCGGCAGCGGCGAGGCGGAACATCAGCTCGCCCCAGACCGTGTTACACGAGACGAAGTAATCGGTTGCGGCAGCCCACCCGGCATGGGTGAAGCGCAAAAGTGTTCCCTTCGCGACGGGTTGAAGCTGAAAGATGAGGCGCGTCCCAGACCATTCGGCTCCTGTCTCGCACAGCCATTCGGTACGGGTGGGCGGAGTGTCGGGCTGGAGTCTCAAGCGATAGACGGTGGCACGGTTGAAGAATCCGAGTTCGACGGCGCCAGCGGACTCGGCGACATCGGCGGCCCACCATTTGGCAAAGCCCTGGGCCGTGGAAACCAGGAAATGGATGCCGTCAGGAGCGGCGGATATCTGGATGGAATGAGCAATTTCAGGCATGAGTGTGCACCTCGCGAAGGACTGAGTTCAAATCGTTCCGGCAAGAGAGGAGGCAGGTCCAGCGCTTGGGTTGTCCTCCGGCGTCCAGTGGCCAAACGAGCTCCCCGACAAATTGACACAACCGAAGGCGCTCTGGCAAGGCCTCTCCCGGACGTGTGGGCCAAGCCATAGAATCGCCGGATGGCATAAAGGGAGCGTCCATATCGGGAATCAAATGACAAATGGGCTGCAGTTAGGAGCGGATAAAGAAATAGGCCGACATGCCGAACCCGACGGCGATGACGATCCAACGAATGTGCTGCGGATTCATTTTCCGGGCGTAGTAGGCGCCGCCGTAGCCGCCGAGAAAGGCGCCCACAAGCATCAAAATTGCCTGCGGCCAAACGATTACGCGAGCCCAGATAAACGTCGCGAGCGCGACGCCGTTCACGACGCTGACCAAGAGCGACTTCACGCCGTTCATGGCGTGGATATTCTCCATGCCCAGCAGAGCGAGCAGCGCCAGGACCAGAATTCCCACGCCAGCCCCGAAATAGCCGATGTACATGGCGATCAGCAACTCCAAAAACAAACCTGCGACCATCAACATGCGAGGCCCTTTTCCGTGCCCGGCACGATTGCGAATCCAAGCCGTCAGGCGCCCGCTCAAAACGAACACAAGCGTTGCGCCCAAGAGCAGCCAGGGGACGATGTGGAGAAACGTCGTTTGTGGCGTCAGCAGGAGGATGCGCGCGCCAAGCACGCCACCCAGGACGCCGGTGATGAGGAGGGGCGCCAGGAGGCGGCGAGCGTCAGGCGTTAATTCCTCCCGATAGGCTACCGTACTCGCCACAGTCCCAGGCCACACAGCCGCGGTGTTGGTGGCGTTGGCAGCGATCGGGGCGATGCCGGTGAATAAAAGTGCGGGGAAGGAAATGAAGCTGCCCCCTCCGGCGACGGAATTCAAGGCACCGGCGAGAACCGCCGCGAAGAACAGAAAAACCGGGTGGCTGATGTGCACGCGAAAGGATACTGTGGGATGCGGCCTAAGTCACCTGGATTGAGGCGGTCAGGCTGCGAAGTGAAGTGGTTAACCGAACAGCAAAATTCAAGATTCTGCCAAGAAGGGGGTCGGGAGGGTGTTCCTTGCCCGGGGCAGAGAATCGTTATAGTGTGTTAATTTCGCTGTAACAATTCCGTAACAATTGCGGCTTTGGAGGGTTGCGGCCCGATGCCCGGACTACTTGGGAAGATTCTCCCGCATGAAAAATCATTCTTTGCGAAATTCAATCAGCAGGCGGAAAACGTGTATGCGGGCGCACTGGCGCTGGTCGAGATGCTGGAGCATTTTGACAACCCGGCGGCAGGCGCCGAGAAGATTGAGTCCTACGAGCACATCGGGGACAACATCACGCACGAAATCATGACGAAGCTGAACCAGACGTTCATTACACCTTTTGATCGCGAGGATATCCACGAGCTGGCTAGCAAGATCGACGACGTGATCGATTTGGTGGACGCGGCGGGAACGCGGCTGGTCATCTACCAAGTAAAAGTGGTGCGGCCGGGCGTGGTCGACCTGGCCAAGACCGTGCGGGACGCGACGGCTCAAATTGTTGCGGCGGTGCGGGTGCTCGAAAAAGAGAACCACATCCTCGACCACTGCATCGAGATCAACCGGCTCGAAAACCAGGCGGACCACCAATGCCGGGACTTGATTGCGAGTCTCTTCGAGCAGGAAAAGGACCCGGTGCAGATTATCAAGTGGAAAGAAATCATCGAGACGCTGGAATTTGCGACCGACAAGTGCGAAGACGTAGCGAATGTGATCGAGACCGTCACCTTGAAGAACGCCTGAGCCGTGGCGGGCATCCCTGCATTGCAATTGAGCGACCCAACCCTGATGGATTCCAGGAGAATTGCTGCGTGAACAGCTTCTATTGGCTCTGCGCGATCGTGTTGATCAGCCTGGCATTCGATTTCACGAATGGGTGGCATGACGCAGCCAGCTCGATCGCGACCGTGGTTTCCACGCGTGTACTGCGGCCATCGTGGGCGGTGGTCTGGGCGGCTTTTTGGAACCTGGTAGCGCCGCTGACGTTTGGGACGGCGGTGGCCGCGACGATGGGCAAGGGACTGGTTCACCTGGAGATGGTGACGCAGCAAGTGCTGCTCGCAGGCTTGCTGGGAGCGATCATCTGGAATTACACGACGATCCGGATGGGACTTCCGTGCAGTTCCTCGCACGCGCTAATGGGAGGCTTCGGGGGCGCGGCGATTGCCGCAGCGGGATTTCGTGCGATTGTCTTTTCCGGCTGGGTCATGCCGGTGATCTTCATATTCATCGCGCCGGTCATCGGACTGGGGGCCGGAATCGGGGTAACCGTGGCGACGAGCTGGATCGTGCGCAGGCAGCCGCCGCAGCGGGTGGACCGATGGTTTCGACGGCTGCAATTGATTTCGGCGGGTGCGTTCAGCTTCAGTCATGGCACCAACGACGCGCAGAAAAGCATGGGGATCATTACTGCCGCACTGGTCACCAGCCGCGTGTTGCCAAGCTACAAAGTGCCGGACTGGGTTATTATTTGTTGTGCCTTGGCTATGGCCGGGGGAACGATGGCGGGGGGCTGGCGTGTGGTGAAGACGATGGGCCAGCGTATTACGAAGCTGAATCCGTTTGGCGGATTCGCGGCGGAGACTTCAGCAGCCATCACACTGATTGGAACCGCCGCCGCGGGGATCCCGGTCAGTTCCACACACGTGATTACCGGAGCGATTGCTGGAGTCGGCGCATCTAAGAGGATTACTGCCGTACGCTGGGGAGTGACGCGGCAAATCGTATGGGCATGGGTCTTGACGATTCCCGGTGCGGGATTGATGGGCGCGCTTTTTTATACGCTATTCTTGAGCAGGATCCGTTGATATGAGCGAGAGAGAAACGCCGTTTGCAAGCGTGGAAGAAGCGGTCGAGGAAATCCGCCAGGGCCGGATGATCGTCCTGGTGGACGACGAAGACCGCGAGAATGAAGGCGATCTGACGATGGCAGCGGAAAAAGTAACGCCCGAAGCCATCAATTTCATGGCGAAATTCGGCCGCGGACTGATCTGCCTGGCGCTGACCGAGCAGCGTTGCGACGCGCTGGGGTTGGCGCCGATCACGCCGCGCAATACGTCGATGTTCGGCACGCCGTTCTGCGAGCCAATCGACGCTCGGCGTGGAACAACGACCGGGACAAGCGCCTCCGACCGCGCGACCACCATCTTGACGGCCACCGATCCCAATACCAGGCCTGAAGACCTGGCGCGGCCGGGACACGTGTATACGTTGCGGGCCCGGAATGGCGGCGTGCTGGTGCGTGCGGGTCAAACGGAAGCCTCCGTGGACCTGGCGCGGATCGCCGGGCTCGATCATTCCGGAGTGATTTGCGAAGTCATGAACGACGACGGAACGATGGCGCGCATCCCTCAACTCCGCGAGTTTTGCCGGACGCACGGGATGAAGCTGCTGACCGTCGCGGACCTGATTCGTTACCGCATGCAGCATGAGCGGTACGTCCGCCGGATTGCGGAATCGGTGTTGCCAACGCAGCACGGGAATTTCCGGATGATCGCGTATTCGAGCGACGTGGATAACGAGATTCACGTCGCCCTGGTGCGCGGAGAATTTTCAAGCGGGTCGGCGGGCGCGGCGGGATTTCCCACGAAGGAAGAGCCCGCGCTGGTGCGCGTCCATTCGCAATGTCTTACGGGCGACGTCTTCGGCTCGGCCGCTTGCGATTGCCACTCGCTCGTAGAGCGATCGCTCGAGGCAATTGCAGCGGCAAACCGCGGCGTCTTCGTCTATCTCCATCACACGGGCCGCGGATTTCAAATTGATTCGCGGACGCTGGAAGGCGAGGCGCTGCCGCACATCCACTATCACGGGCGCGGGGAAATCGATAAGGATCTGGGACGCCAGCGGCTTGTTCAGCGCGAAAGCGGAATCGGCGCGCAGATATTGATCGATCTGGGACTGCGACGCATCCGCGTGCTGACGAATCATCCTCGCAAGGTCGTAGCGCTCGAAGGTTACGGCCTCGAGATCATGGATCAGGTGCCTCTCTCGATTGATTCCACGAAACGGACCCACCAGATTCTCTAGCGCGCAGATCACTCCCACACGAAACGCAAAAGAGAGCGATTGGCCAAAGGCCTGGCTTACTGGCTTGAGGCCGCACCCTTGGGTGGATTTGCATGCGGCTTGGCAGCGGGCGGGCCGACGGTGACGTAAGGACGCAGCTTTTCCAGACGCGCTTTCGTAATGCGGCGGATGGCAAGCAGATCATTTACGCTCCGGAATGGCCCGCTCTTCTGGCGAAATTGAATGATGTCCTTGGCGGTGACGGGGCCCACGCCGGGCAATTGCTCGAGTTGTTCGATCGTAGCGGTATTCAGATTGATCGGTTTTGCCGGCGGCTTCTTTTGCGCCTCAGTAATCCACTGGCCCCCTGCGATAACAAACAGGAAGGCCAAGAAGATCGCCCACGGAAGAGCGGCTTGCCGTGCTTTGCCGACTGCACCGATCAACGAAACGCTCACGGTTCTGCCTTTACTGCGTCTGCTTTCCCTGCGCGTCGTATTCCGTGACTTTGCCGAACAGCGCGGCCTGCTCCGCAATTCTGGTACGGTCTCCGACGAGTACGATTTGCGCGTTCGCCGAATCGAAATGGCGGCGCGCTGCGGCAAGGACGTCTTCAGCCGTGAGCGCGCGAATCCTGTCACGGTACGTTTCGAGGTAATCCTCGGGCATGCGGTCGAGATACACCGTGGCCAATTGGCCGAGCAACCCATCCTGCGTGGCGACGCCGAGCGAAAACACGCCCGAAATATAACTGCGCGCGCTTTCGAGTTCTTCCGGCGTGACGGGAAGCGAACGGATGCGGTCCAACTCGTAGAAAATTTCCGTGAGCGTGGCGGCAGCGACGTCGTTGCGCACCGCAGCATGTACGCTGAAATACCCGTGGCGGCGCAGGGCGTTGACGCTGCTGCGAGGGCTGTACGTATAGCCCTTTTGTTCGCGGATATTGATTACCAGCCGCGAATGGAATGCCCCGCCATAAATAGAATTCGCGAGAACCAGGCGGTACCAATCGGGATCGCGCCGCGTGATCGCCAGATTGCCGGTCATGACTTGCGTTTGCACGGTTCCAGGCAGGTGCACCAAGTGGACGTGCCGCCCGCGGGGGCGCGGTGGCTCGACGGCACCCAACGTCTCCGGCTCCGGCGCTTTCCATTCACCAAACGTCTTTTCGACCTGCGCGAGCATCTCCTCCGCCGAAAAGTCGCCGACGACAATCAGCAAAGCACCCGATGGCGAATAATTCCGACGGTAAAACTCTTCGAGCTGCTCGCGCCGATAGGCGGCCACCTGTTCCTCAGTGGGCGCGACGATGGCATAGGGATGTTCGCCGAACAGAACGCGTCGCAGGCGCTCGTTGGCCAGAAACGCGGGCGTGGTGCGCTCGATGCGCAGCTCCTCAAAACGTTGGCGGCGCTCGCGTTCGAATTCGTCGGCCGGAAAGGACGCGTTGCGTGTGAGGTCGGCCATCAGCTCCAGCAAGCCGCCGGAAAATTCCGCAAGCCCGGAAACGGAAATGGCGCTCGAATCCGCGCCGGAATGTGTTCCCAGGTTTGCGCCCATGCGCCGCAAGTCTTCCTCGATACGGCGGCTGGAGCGAGCGGTAGTTCCGGTGCGTACGACTGCAGAAGTCATATCGGCCAGGCCGGGCGCAGTTCGGGCGACCACGGCATTGCCGACGCGGAAAAATAGCTGCGCCGCAATTTTCGGAAATGTGTGCGACTCCGCGAGGACCACTTGCATTCCATTCGAAAGAGTGCGAACGGTCCGCTTCGGCCAAGCCACGGGGCGTTCCGCGCCTAACGCCGGGGCCGATTGTCGGCCCTGAGGTTTTGCGGCGGGCGTGGTAGTAGCGCTCATCGCGCACCTCCGGCAGCAACAGGGCGCCGCACGAGGATGGCGCGATTTGCGGGGACGAGATATTTTCGCGCGACTTCTTGGGCTTCGGCCGGCGTGACGCGCAGGAAATTGTCGAGAATCGTGTTGATGCGATCGGGGTCACCATCGAAGAGCGTGAAACACGCGAGGTAATGCATCAGTCCAAATCGTGGCATGTAGGAACCCATCCCGCCTTCGAGCGTGGAAAAGTGGTCGGAGCGGAATTTTACTTTGACGGGATCGAGTTCTTCTTCGGAAATTCCCTTCTCCTGTACCTCACCGATAATTTCATCAAAGGCGGCAACGGTTGCTTCCGATGTGACTTCGGGCTTGTGGAAAATGCGTGTGACCATCTGCGTGGGGCCGTTGGTTTCCATCGTATCTGCGCTTCCGTCCGCCTCCACGGCAATCTGCTTTTCCAGAACAAGTTGACGATACACTCGCCCGGCGCGCCCGCCGTGCAAAACGCGATCCAGGATTGCGGCGGCGTACCAGTCGGGATTGTTTCGCGGCGGAAGGGTATAGCCAATCGCGATCGCCGGCAGCGTGCCGAATTTTTCTTCCACCTCGCCGCGGCGTTCTTCCGTTTGTGGCGGCTCGCTAACGTCGGCGCGCGGCGTGGAGGGATTCGGCGGAATGTCTTCGAAATAGCGCTTCGCCAAGGAAAATGAGTCGGAGGCGTCGAGATCGCCTACCAGCACGAGGACAGCATTGTTCGGCGCATAGTACGTGCGGAAGAAACTCTGGACGTCGCCGAGAGTGGCGGCGTCGAGGTCGGCGAAATCGCCGTAGAAATTGTGGGCGTTCGGCCAATTCCGAAACGCTACCGGCGGCAGGTCGAGCCAGGGAAAACCGCCGTAAGGCTGGTTCATCACGTTGACGCGGACCTCTTCCTTGACCACATCGCGCTGGTTGCGGAGGTTTTCATCGTCCACTTGCAGGGCGCGCATGCGGTCCGCTTCCAGCCACAAGACGCGCTCCAGCGCGTTCGAAGGCACGGCTTCGAAATAGTTGGTAATGTCGTAATTCGTCGTGCCGTTCAGCACGCCGCCGGAAGAATTGATTAAGCGGATGTGCTCCATCTTGCCCGCGTTCTCCGAGCCTTGGAACATCATATGTTCGAAGAGGTGGGCGAAGCCGCTGCGGCCGCGCGGCTCGAGCCGAAAGCCGATTTGGTAATACACGCCGACCGTGACGACCGGCGCGGAACGGTCCGGCGATGCAACCACGCGCAAGCCGTTTGCGAGGACCGTGTGTTCGACGGGAATGTGAAGTTTTCTGCTCGGTGCGTTCAAATGTTGCCTCCCTGGGAATTTTTCAACGCGCGACGGAGCCGCTGCTTCGTCACGGCAGGGTTCTTCGAGAGAACTTGGGCTGCCAGATTCGCCAGCGCGGCATAGGCTTCTTGAAATTCGCGCGGATGGCGGCGAAGCACCCTGGCGTGCTTTGAAACGGTCGTAAAATCGCCGCGCGCAATCGGGCCGGTCCATGCGGCGCGCGGCCCCACTTTTTCGAAATTATCAAGCATCTGGCGCGTCAGTGGAAGCAGGACTCCGATCGCGCGACGGCGCGCAAAACCAGCCTCCACGAGAATTCGCGTCGCCGCTTCCATCAAGGCCAGCGCGTGTCCAGCGGCGAGCGCGCCCGCTGCGTGATATGCGGGCTTGCTCGGCCCGTCTATTGTAACGGGTACCCCGCCCAAATGGCGCGCAATCTGCTGAGCGGCGCGCCGTGCGCGGCCGTCCCCTTCCACCGCAAAAGTCACGCCGGCAAGCTTCGGAACCGCGCGGCCGGTGAAAGTCTGCATCGGATGCAGCGACCCTGTGGATGCGCCGCACTTCGCCAGTGGCGCCAACACGCTGCGATCGAGCGCGCCGCTCGTGTGCAGGACCACTTTCCCGCGGCAGTCCTTCCCGCCGATCCTTGCCAGACTCGCGCTGATTCCCTCCAGCAATGTGTCCGGCGTGGCCAGCAGGATCACATCGGCGGCGAATATGTCGCGCGTGAGTCGTGATTGCGGCCTTCCGCCGCCCATCGTCCGCACCGCAATTCGCGAAGTGCCAGCCGAACGCGTAACCACGGCGCCGAGGCGCCAACCAAGCTTGTGGAGGCGTTTGCCCAGCGTTCGTCCCACGCGCCCGGCGCCGACGATGGAAATGGTGCGCTTCATTCCGCGTGGTAGCATAACTTGTTCCAACTTTTTGCGGTGGAGGAAATTCAGCGTTGCATTACTTCCTGGCGGGGCTCCTGGCACTTGTTGCCCTCCTCTGGATCGTGGTGGCTATCGACATCGGCATCGGAGTCCCAAGAATCCCTCGGCTTGCCGAGACGCCACCCATGCGGGGCGATGATTGTCCCCGCGTCTCGATTCTCTTCGGGGCGCGCGATGAAGAGGAAAAGCTGCCCGGCGCGCTCCAGACGCTTCTAGCACTCGACTATCCGGACTACGAAGTAATCGCCGTGGACGACCGGTCCGAAGATGGTACCGGGCGAATTCTCGAGGCTGCAGCAGCCAAGCACCCACACCTGAAAATCGTGCGAGTCAATTCCCTACCCGGAGGCTGGCTGGGTAAGCCACACGCGCTGCAGCAGGCGTACGAGCATTCCATCGGCGAATGGCTGGTATTCACGGATGCGGACGTTTATTTTGCGCCCGACCTGCTCCGCCGCGCGCTGGCGCTCGCGGAAAACAAATGCTGGGATCACCTGACGCTTCTGGGGCACGTGGAGATGTTTACGCCCGGCGAAAAGATTGCGCTAACTTTCTTTGCATTTGCTTTCACGCTGGGCATCCGGCCCTGGCGCGTAAGCGCACCCAAGAGTGGCAATTATATGGGCGTGGGCGCGTTTCAGCTCGTCCGCCGGAGCGCGTACGAAAGAATGGGAACGCACAGGCGGCTGGCAATGGAAGTTGTTGACGACATGAAGCTCGGAAAGCTCGCCAAGTTGGCGCAGGTTCCTTCGGGCGTGGCCTTTGCCGGCGATGCTGTGAGCGTCCATTGGCACTCCGGAGTGCGAAATATAGTCCAGGGAACGACGAAGAATTTCTTTGCGACCTCGGGATTTCAATTGTGGCGCGTGGCCGTGCAGATAGCCGGCGTGTTGTTTATGAGCGTTTTTCCCTTTGTGGCGCTGGCGTTCGTCCATGGATGGTCGCTTGTTCTTGCAGGGATCAGCTGCGGGCTTGCCGTCGGGACACAAGCCGGCGTGTCAATCGAAAGCGAAATCTCGCCGCTGTATGCGCTCACGCATCCGGTGGGCGCGCTGATTTTAGTGTGGATGCTGGCGCGCTCGACTTTCGTCACAATTCGGCAAGGCGGAATCGTTTGGCGCGGGACGTTTTACCCGCTCGAAGAATTGAAGCGCAGAGCAGTTTGAGAGCTCAGAGTGCGCGGGGCGTGTGTTTCTGCGGGCTCACGGGCGTCGCGGCTTCCAGGGTGTCGGGCAGGGCGGTTTCCGAAATGACACCCAGGTCGCGCTGCTTGAGCGCCCTGATCTTGTCGCGCAAGGCTGCGGCGCGCTCGAATTCGAACTTCCTGGCAGCCTCGCGCATCTGCGTCTCAAGCTGCGCGATCGCTTGCAGCAACTGATCCTCGTTGGCAATGTCGCCGATGGCCGCATCATCCGCGGGAACCGTGACGTAATCCGCTTCCACGATTGCGGCAAGCTGCATGTCCACGGACTTCACGATTGATTGTGGCGTGATGCCATGTTCGTGGTTGTAGGCCTGCTGTTTGGCTCGGCGTCGGTTGGTCTCGCCGATGGCCAAGCGCATCGAGTCCGTCATGCGGTCGGCGTACAGGATTGCGCGGCCTTCCACGTGGCGCGCGCAACGGCCCATCGACTGAATCAGCGAAGTGGCGCTGCGCAGAAAGCCTTCCTTGTCGGCGTCCAGGATGGCCACCATCGACACTTCCGGCAGATCCAGGCCTTCGCGCAGTAGATTGATGCCGATGAGGACGTCGAATTCGCCGCGGCGCAAGCTGCGCAGGATGCGCACGCGCTCGAGCGTCTCGATTTCCGAGTGCAGATAGCGGCAGCGCACGCTCACTTCCGTGAAGTACTCCGCCAGGTCCTCGGCCATGCGCTTCGTCAACGTCGTCACCAGCACGCGCTCGTTGCGGGCGGCGCGCACGCGGATTTCTTCCAGGAGGTCGTCCACTTGCCCCTTTACGGGCCGGACCTCCACTTCGGGGTCCACCAATCCGGTCGGGCGAATCACCTGCTCGGCCACAACGCCGCTGGACTTCGTCAGCTCGTAGGGCCCGGGCGTTGCCGAGACGTACAACACTTGGTTCATGCGATGCTCGAATTCTTCGAAGGTGAGCGGGCGATTGTCGAGCGCCGAAGGCATGCGGAAGCCGTAGTCAACCAGAGTTTGCTTGCGGGAACGGTCGCCATGATACATCCCGCGAAGCTGCGGCACCGTCTGGTGGGATTCGTCGATGAAAAGCAGAAAATCCGAGGGGACGTAATCGAGCAGCGTGGGTGGCGCTTCGCCCGGCAGGCGCCCGGATAGATGGCGCGAATAATTTTCGATGCCGTGGCAATAGCCGATGGTCCGCATCATCTCGATGTCGAAATGCGTGCGCTGCACCACGCGCTGGGCTTCGACGATTTTTCCCTGCCGTTCGAGCTCAACTTTCCACCATTCCAGTTCCTCGTAGATTCCCTGGATGGCGCGTTCCCTTTGCTCGGCGGGCAAGACGTAGTGCGTCTTGGGATAGATGGGCACGCGCGTAATTTCGCCCTCGCGCGAGCGGATCTCGCCCGTCAATGGATCGATCTTGCGGATCGCTTCGATCTGGTCGCCCCAAAGCTCCACGCGCACGCCAAAATCGTCGTACGGCGGATAGATTTCCAGGATGTCGCCCCGCACGCGAAACGTCCCGCGCCGTAACTCCTCGGCGCGATCGTACTGGATTTCCACCAGCTTGCGTAGGATTGCCTCGCGCGCAATCGTCTGGCCCTTCTCGAGCATCAGCATCATGCCGTAATACGCTTCGGGCGACCCGATGCCGTAAATACACGAGACGGACGCGACGATCACCACATCGCGCCGCTCAAAGAGCGAGCGCGTCGCGCTCATTCGCAGCTTGTCGAGCTCATCATTAATCGTCGCTTCCTTCTCGATATAGGTGTCGCTCGCGGGAACGTACGCTTCGGGCTGGTAATAATCGTAGTAGCTGACGAAGTACTCCACCGCATTCTGCGGAAAGAAAGACTTGAATTCGTGGTAGAGCTGCGCGGCGAGCGTCTTATTGTGCGCCAGCACGATGGCGGGGCGGTCAAATTGTTCGATCACCTTCGCCATGGTGAACGTCTTCCCCGACCCGGTGACGCCGAGCAGCACCTGATGGCGTTCGCCATCGCGGATGCCGCGGACGATCTGCGCGATGGCCTCCGGCTGATCCCCGCGGGGCTCGTAGTCGCTTGCCAGCTTGAAGTTCATGCCCAGGTCGCCTCAGCCCGAAAAATGAGTGCTGTCGAAAACTCCTATTATACCGCATCTGTCCAGGAGCAGCCGGTGGGCGACAATCGCTCCGCGCCCTCGAAAAGTGTCACGATTTCGGCGCGTCCGGCGGGAGAAGCGTGATTTCAGTCTGGGTCGTAACGCGCGCCACGCGATGGATGCGCGAGCCTGTATTGTTGCTGACGATTTCGTAGTCCATGTCCTGCGTGCTCGATTGCGTCGAGTTCACCAGCAAACCGGAGGCGCGCGAAATCGAATTCAGACTTTCGCCCGATCCGCTCCACTTGCCCTGCGTACGCAGGCCGTTCCGTCGATAATCCTCCGGTGTTGCGTCGGAGTGCGAGGAACCGTGCCGGAAGATTTCAAATCGCGTCAAAATCACTGCGCAGGTTTCCTGCTTCGCCGCAGCCGTATTCGCCCCCGAATCTGTCCCCGCCGAAGAACCGCAAATCTCGTCGCGCAGGTAGGTGGATTGCGTCCGCCAAACGATTTCCGTGAGGGGCATCCCCGTCAACGGGCGTTCGTTCGACCATTTCTCGCCGATCTCGATTCCACGCTTCGGGAGTCCCGCGCCCACCGACAAACCTTGGGTCCAAGAAATCATCGACGCCGCATCCGTTTGGTTCGGGAGGATTTCGTCCAAGCCTTTGAAGTCCTCCGCCAACCCACCGGGCCCGATTGTGAATTCAATCGAGTGGCCTTGCAGGCGTTGATACTCGTCGGTCACACTCGGCGCACCTGGATTGACCGCATCGCTTTCGTAGCTCGCCTCGGATGTTTCGTAGGTAGCTCGCAGCCTCACTGCGCCCGGACCTTCCGGCGCGGCGGACGAACTCGCAGGCGCTGCGAGCACGTCCAGGCGAACCACCATTCTCGTGGCCAACTTCTGCTCGGTTCCCCCTTCGGGGTTGGCAATCGGAGTGGTGGTCTCGCCCTTTGACGACATCCGCGTCACGATTCGGTAGCGAAGGGTTTCCCCCGCAAAGAATTTCGGCTCGAGGTGAATTCTCTGGCCCGCTGTTATCCCTGCAACACAGGCGATCACTAAGAGGCCCGCAAGGATCACGAATCGGAGCGAATTCCGGCGTTTCCCGGGGTGGGCCACTTTCCGCACTTCAAAAACGCTAGCACACGGTGTGAGGGCTGGCAAATCGCCATCAGCGGTCCCTGCGTGCAAGCTAAACAGCAGCCTCTCGAATTAGCGAGGCTGCGCCGCCCCTGGAAATCGTGCCAATTGCGGAGCGCTGAGCGTTCCGGTCAAATGAGCCGCTGCGCTCGGCGTGGTGGGAGTCTTAGAAGTCCGAAGCGCTGCCGTACCTCCACTGGGGAAAACTCGCAATCGAAAGTCGAGCCCGCGCCCGAAATCAACGCTTCCGGCGCCGTCGATTTCGGCGGCCGGGCTGGCAAGCTTGAGCTCCCGGAATTGAAGTTTTTGGTTCGCACAGGAAAACGCTGCGGATGCCTCTCGAAACGTGCTTGTTCCCGCCCGACGTAGGCCTTCGCGCACCGAATCGGCCAGGTTGATGTTGCGCAATTCCGCATTCGACACTTGCGCTGTCCCTTGGCATTCCAGCGACGCGAGCAAATCGGCGCGGCTTGCTCCGCGCGCATGAAAGGAGACCTCGCCCGAGGCCGATCCCGCAAACAAGTTTGCTAAGGTCGGCGAAGCCGCGGCCAGCGCGCCCAAATCCACGCGCTCGAATTGCATGCCGACATGGTACGCAGGCGGCATTACCAATCCCGCATCGAGCGATCCGCTCACGGTTCCACCGGACAACTCCCCGGTCACGTTCGAGTACTCGATGCGGCGCCCCTCCACCCTTAGGTCGCCCCGCAGATGGCGCGCATGAAAGGACGCCAAACTCAGTTCGCCCAGGTCCAGCCGTCCGTTCGCTTGAAGATTTTCCGCCGCCGCGCCCAAAGGCGCTTGCGGGTTCAAGAAGGGAAGCATTCGTCCCAAGAAGCTCTCGCGCCAGCGCGGATTCATCCAGAGATCCAGGTCCGATGAGGTCAGGTGGTCCGCCGAAACCGCAAACTGCCACTCGGGTTCCGCTGCGCTCCGATCGAACGTACCGCTCCAGTGCGCGCCGAAAGCTTGCGCCGAGGAAAGCGTTACGTGCTGGGCCAACGGCTTGAAATCTACTCGCGCACCGATTCCCTCAATTGGTTGATTCAAAAATGGCACGCGAAGCGTCCCGCCGTCTGGTTCCCCTCCCCACACGATATTGCCGGTGGGCTCCATGCGCCAGGGGAACCCCTCGCTCTGCCAGCGCAAATCGCATCGGAAAGGCCCGGCGAAATCCCAGCCCCGTGTGATATTCCAGCCAAAGAGGCCCGCGGTGGCGACGATGTCACGGACTTCCGTTGTGCCACCTGATACGTGCCATACCGGAATGGCATGCCGCGAGGCCTGCGTCGAGATATCCATGTGAAGCAGGCTGCCCGGCGGCCCATTCGCAGCCTCCCACGAAAATGATACGGGCAGCAGCGACAGGATTTCGTGATCGTAGCGAAACTGGATTTGCCCCAGCCGCAGAGGCCGCCGCATCCCGCCGCCGGCGACGGATATGCCGTCGCTGAATACCACGGCATTCACGACATGTACCGGCCAGCCGGTGACCACTCCACGAACGCCGGCCCATCCCTGGACTGAGGCATCATCCGCAATCCCGGGACGAAACGCGCGGACCCAGGAAAGCACGTCTTTCATATCGATCTGCGAGGTCGCCAGATTCAGGTAAACCGGAAGGGCTTGTTCCTTTGGCGGAGCGAGTGCCGATTGATTCCAGGAAATCCTCCCGGTGAAGTGGGCATTTGAATTCAGTGCTTCCAGCGTTAAATCGTCGAAACCGAGCTCCGAGTCCAACGGATTCCACTTCATCTGCGCGATCAAGTTCACCGAAGGATTGTCAGGCCTTAGCGCCAGGTCCCAGCGATGGATCTGCCGCAATTCCGCGCGCCCATTGAGGAGCCACGCATCCCCTTCTGTGCGTGCGCCGAGTGAGAGCGCAAGGATCCCATGAACGCCATAATCGTAGCTGCGCGCCAGACGCAACACGTCGGTGATGGACGCGTTCTTCCAGGAAAGTTCGAGCAGCGCCGGCCGTAGCCGTGAGGACGTTCCGCCAACATGTCCCGTCAAGTGGACCGTGCCTGCCTGTTGAAGTACCACGGCGGCCCGCATCGGAGTCGCGTCCAAGTCCATCCGCCAGCGCCCGGGACTCTCAGTCTCTACGGCGCCTGCCACATTCACGAATGCGAACGGCAGTTTTTCATCGCCATATTTGAAATTGATTCGCCCCCCATCGATCTCAATCTTGCGAAAGTGCAAGGCGGGGGGCATCGAGCGCACCGGCCCGACCGGCGAATTCGCGGTCGGCGTCACGGCGGGTCTGGGCAGCCATTCTTCCAGGTTCCAATCTCCGCTCGCATTGCGAACCAGATTCAGGCTGGGATGCGAGAGCGAGAGCGTGCCAAGCTCGAGATGGCCGCGGAGCAGGCTCAACCAATGCAGCCGGATGGTAAGCGACTCCGCATGCATAAAATACTCGTGGCCAAAACGCGGGTCTTCTCCCACCGTCACCGACTGCGCCTCCAGTGTCGGCCCGGCCCAGAGACTGAATTCGAAAGCCCGAACCTCCACCGGGCGTCCGAAGGCTGCTTCCAAGCGCGTGGTCAGGGTTCGATGCAGCCTCGTGTACTGAATCAGCGCGGAAATCCCTGCGTCAGCGACCCATAAAGAAATCAAGATTAGAAGGATCCACTTCGGCCAGCGGCGCCACCCACGACTATGCCTCGCAGGCGGTTCCATGGCCTTGTCGGTCCCCACGGGTTCGGAGAGTGTGGTTGTCACAGCGGTTAGCTACCCGGAGAGGTCACTCGTTTTCATCCAGAACGATCAGCCTATGCCCGACGTGCCGTTCTCGCAAGATGAATGGCTGAAGGACACCGCACTGGCCCTTCGGGCAGTTTCGTGAATCGCCCCAGTGAACTCAGTGAACTTCGCGCAACATCCGGTGCCAGCGGGTCCGGCTGGGAAGGTGCAGCAGTGTCTCTCCGATCCCGCGAAACGTCCCAGCCAAGCTTCGATTGGCGTAGTCGTCGGAGGTAGCTTTCACGGACCAATAGATCACGATGGGGCGGCCGATGATTGCGTTTCGGTCGACGAAGCCCCAATACCGGCTGTCCCAACTCCAATCGCGGTTGTCGCCCATCACGAAATAATGGTCCGCCGGCACTATGAGTTCGCCCTCCCGCACGTATTGCATGATTTGCTCCGCCCATTCAGGGCGCAGTCCGATGGCCATGTAATAACGGTCCGTCGGAGGAAAATACTCGCCAAAGAGATCCCTCCCGGCCGGATCGTGAACCACGTAGGGCTCCGCCAAGCGCTCGCCATTCACATAGACTTGCTCGTTGATGATGCGAATGTGGTCTCCCGGCAGGCCGATCACGCGTTTCACGTAGTGCGGATGATCGTCGAAGGGATACTTGAACACGATGATGTCGCCGCGATGGATCGCCCGGTAGGGCAGCAGTTTTTCGTACCACGCGCCGTTCCCTTCGAACACGAACTTGTTGACCAGCAGGTGATCGCCCACCTGCAGTGTCGGCTCCATGGATTGCGAGGGGATCTTGAAAGCCTGGACGATGAACGTGGTGCCGAATAGCACGAAAAGGATCGTCACGATCAGCGACTCGGCGTACTCGGCGAACGTCGCCCGCGGCACCCGGTGCTCGTGCGAGAAGACCTCGGCGGCGGGTGCGGATTCCGAGGCAATACTTTCCGGAGGCGTCGCTGAGGTTTCTGCTTCCATGGACTTCATTCAGGCGATTTCTCGGCCGGCTTCCAGCGCCTTCAGAGCCAGCATGGCAGCAGCCTGTTCCGCCTCCTTCTTGCTGCGGCCTTCGGATGCGGAGAGCCTCCGTCCCGCGTGCCATACTTCCACTTCAAATATCTTCTGGTGCTCCGGCCCCGATTCGCTTCGGACACGATATTCGACGGTGCCCTGCCCGCGCTGTTGGAGCCATTCCTGCAGCGCGGATTTGTGGTCTGGCCGTTCCAGTCCTTCCAATTGGCCTGAAAGGGCGGGTTCGAGCAGGGTGCGCTCCAGAAACCGCGTGGCCGCAGGAAGTCCGGCATCCAAGTAAATCGCGCCGAGGACCGCTTCATAGGCATCGGCTAGCAGCCTGTTCTTCTCGCGCCCCCCGGTCTTTTCTTCTCCTGGCCCGAGTCGGAGATGGCTTCCCAGCTTCAATCGCCTCGCCGCGGCATGCACGGAGGCAGCACTCACCAATCGTGCCAAACCCTTCGAAAGCTTTCCCGCATCCCAATCGGGGAAATTGCGGCAGAGATGGTCGCTCGCCACAAGCCCCAGCACGCGATCCCCCAAAAACTCCAGCCGCTCGTTGTCTAGTCCGCCGGACTCCTGGCGGTGTGACCGGTGGGTCAGCGCGCGTTCCAGACGTTCCGGACGTTCGAAACGATAGCCGAGGATCGCCTCCAGTTCCCCTTGCTCCGTTTCTGTCATCGCAGGCCGGCCATGTTCACTGTTTGGGCGCCGCCGGAGCAGCGGCCAACTTCGTCTTGGCTTGATCCAAGAGTTGCTTACAATTATTTTGCAGGGGGCCTGGAATCTGGCTGCATTTCTGGTAAGCATCAACCGCTTCGGCGAGCCGGTTCAAGTGGTCGAGTTCGCGTCCCATCACGAAGTAATCAGTGGGATCGGGACTCGGCGCCGTGGACACTCCCTGCTGAAGCTCCGCAATCGAATTGGCGAAATCCTGCCGGCGGAAGTACACCAGCCCCAATCCGCTGTGTGCCTCTGATTGCGCTTGAATCTTAACTTTCGCGAATTGCTCGTCGGTCAGAGTGGCGGGTTTGGGAAGCGTGGCCAGCAGTTCCAGCGCGTGCTTCTCATACTTCTCCGCCTTGTCGAGCATTCGGTCGCCTTCGAGATCGTTGGCATGGGAGGAATGAGGGATCACCCATCCAACGAGGACCAGAACGGAGACATCGTCCGGGTTGAGGGCGAGCGCCTTGTCTCCGCTCGCATACATCTTGTCCACATCGTTTTTGTCGTAGTAGTCCTGCGTGAGCTGCGTGTACACCTGCAAATCGTACTTGCTCAAAGGATACTTTTGGACGAATTGCTCGCCGAGCTGGATCTGTTTGTCTTTTTCCTCCGGCTTCAGATCCGAAAAGGCCTTGTAGGCCGTTTCCTCCGCGGGATCGATCTTGGGGACTTCCGCCATCGTCAGCGGGGCCGTCGCGGGAGCGGCCTGCCCCGTTGTGGCAGGCGTCGTGGTCGGCGTGGCGGGCGGCGTTTGCTGTTGCGCCGGCTGTCCGTTGTTCGGTGTGCCCTGAGCGAACGAGCTCGGCGTGAAGGCGAAACCCGCTGCAGCGACAATCGCCAGAATCGCCATCGTATTGAAAATCGAAAAGTGCTTCATGTCCTTCCCCTTCCCTTGTGTTTGTCCTCGAATCCGCCTTCTGCGGCCATCGTGGACGGATCGTTCACTATTGGCTTCCACCCTTGCCGGGCACCGGTGGCTTGTAAACTTCGTCTAATCCTCTTTGGGCTGCCACGCGCGCCGCTTCCGGCGCTCCTTCGACGGCCAGGGCGGCGCGATATTCCGCGAGCGCCTGATCGCGTTCGTCCCCCAAATCGTGCAGCCGGCCCAAATACACATGTGACCACGCCAGAATGGTCGGATCCACGGGCGCCGCTTGCGGCGAGCCGGGCGCCGAGCGAGTTGGAGGAGAAACCAACGCCTGGAAAATTTCCATCGCTTGATCCCCCTGTCCCAACATCAGTGACGCAACCGCCATCCCGTAGAGCGCGCGTGGTTGATGGGGGTCCTGGTCCAAGATCTTCTGGAACGCAGCCGCAGCCCCCGCAGCATTCTGTAGCGCGATTTGACGATCCCCTTCCGCCAGCAATTGATCGATCGCCGATTTCGGAGCGGCACCAGCGTTCTCATGGCTCGCCCCGGGTGTCGGTGTCACTTTCGCGAAGGCAAAATTCTGCAGCCGCTTCTGCTCCGCCGCCACATCGATTCCCGCAATCAGGTCCGGGAAATAATACGACATCGCGGGCTCCGCCTTCTCAAACTTCTGCAATTGCAGCGTCAGCGGCCGCACCAGAACGAACCCGGCTTGATCGTCCTCCTTCAACACCTCTTCCTGCTTTTCGGGCGTCAGGTGACGCAGCCGCAATTCCACCGCCTTGATGACGCATTCATCGGCGAAACCAATGAAGTCGCTTTGGTACTCCGCGGGGAACCCCGGTGCGTGCGCCGCGATATTCAGCAGCGCGCTTTTCGCTTCCACCTCCTTGCGGTACCTCAGCGGCAGCGGATCCAGCATGAAATGCAAATACGCATGTTGGATGTCGGCCACGGGAAGGTGCGCCCCCGTCCCCACCACAACGGCGTAATGATCGCCGTAGTTCCGGAAATTCGTGCGCTCGCCCACCAGCGGCTCCACGTAAACCGCGAATGTTCGCCCCGACGACGGCTTCAGCACCTCCCGCAAATACGCATTCGTCGTTATGACGATCCGCCGCACCGGCGACTGATAGCGCGCGACCCCTCCCTCGTATTCCGGCTCGATCGTCCTCCACTGTGCTCCGAGATGCGCTTCGCGATAGAAATTGGCGAGGATGGGCTGGAAATTCTCGATGCTTAGCACGTCCGGCGGCAGCAGGTCGTGGTCGAGCTGATACTGGAATTGCGGCGGCGGGCCGATTACCAGGGCAAAGGTGATGTAGCGCGAGAGCGTCTCGCCCGGATCGGCCAGCAAATGGTCACGGTAAAACTGGCGCAGCGCCTCCGTGGCGGGACCCTGTATGTTTAGCAAGTCGCCGCGCAGCTTCAGGCGCGCGGGCATTTCCGCCAGCGTGCTCTCATCGGCGTCGAACCCCGCCGCGTCCAGAGCGCACATGGTCGCGAAGATCGCTTCGCTCGCCTCAATGCTAATCCCGCTGTTATTGGACGAATGGGATTCCTGACTGCGCGCTTGGGGCATGCTCGCGGTCAATGCTAGAAGCAGGAGGACAAATCCGCCGATGATTGCGGCGCGCGTCCAGCCGGATTTTAGCTTCGAAGATTTCATCAAGTCTTGGATGTCCCTGAGGTTGCCTGCCGGGCCTGCGGGCGGAATTCCTTGCCCCTCACCCCGCCGCCCGAATCTCGCAACTACGACAAACTCTAGCGGTCGGTCGGGACAGAGTCAAGGAATCGCTCGAAAAATACAAGGAAGAATCGCCCACCGCCGGAGAAGTCCTGCGATGAGAAATTTCAGCCGCGGACCCGCACTTCACTGAAGCCCAGATACACGCGCCCACTATTCGTCGGACGCCCGAAGCTCAGTTCGGGACGGAAGCGCGAGAACAGCAGGACTTGGTCGATCTGCCGCTGCACGGCCGGATTATTCGGCCCGGAAAGAATCCGGTAGGAAACCACTTCGCCGCGCGCATTCACCGTTGCTTCGAGCATCAGGGCGCCCGAATTCGGCTGCCCGTCGGCCTCCATCAAGTCCGGCACCGGAAACGAGGCCAGGCTTTCCACCTGCGCGGGCTGAATCAAATTCAACTTCAAATCGTTTGGCACCGCCCGTCCGAGAGGCACGCCCACCAGAATATTCTGCACGACCAAGACGAAGGCCACCAGGGCTGTCAGGATGCCTCCCGTTGCCGGCACCGCCAGCGGCCCTAGAATATTCTCGAACACCAGCACGACTCGCGACCACGCATGTCGCAGCACGACTTTCGCCGGACGTACCTGCGAAGCCTGCACTCGTATCCGCATCGCCAGATCTTCCGGCGGTTTCACCGGCTCCAGTTGCCCCAGACAAACCGCCAGCCGCCGGTACCGCTCCAACTGCTCGCGGCACCCGCCGCATTCGTCCAAATGTTCGCGCACGCGCGCATGATCGCGCGACCGGGTTGCTCCATCCACGTACCCCGGCAGGTGGCGCTCCGCTTCGCGGCAATTCATCGCGCACCTCCGATTGGTCGTCCCTGTGAGAATCCGCCAGCCCGCGCGACCGCCGCTGTTGCAGGAGCCGGCGCGGGAAAGCCCACATTCGCGTGACGCCGCGGCGCGACGCACTCTCGCGCAGCGCCCGATTCTTCCGCAGACGCAAGTGCCGGCGCTTGCGGCGCGCCCAGGAGCGGATCGAGAATCTCCCGCAGCATTCGCCGCCCTCGCAAGATACGGGACTTCACCGTTCCCACCGATACTTCCAGCACTTCCGCCACCTCTTCGTACGAAAGCCCTTCCAGATCTCGCAGAATTACCGCGCTGCGAAACAGCGCCGGAACTTCCGCCAGCGCTCGCCGGACCTTTGCTTGCGTCTCCTGCGTCGCGTATCGCTCGTACGGCGTCGCTTCCTCGTCCTTCAATTCCATGGTCGTGCCCTTGCCGTCGTCCTCTGCGTCGATGGAAACCTGCTGCCGGTGATGGCGCCAGCACCAGCGACGGTGATTCAACGCTTGCCGGACCGAAATGCGGTACAGCCATGTCTTCAGCGAACTGCCGCGCCGGAATCCGCGAATCCCTCGAAACGCGCGCAGGAAGACTTCCTGCGTCACATCTGCGGCATCGGCGGCATCCGAAAGAATTCCGTAGACGAGGTTGTACACACCGGCGTGGTAGTAGGTTACGAGCCAGTCGAATGCCGCATCGGATCCCGCTTGAAGCTCCGTTACCAGCTCGGCTTCATCGCGTCCCCACGGCAGTGATTGTGCCAGGTCGGACATGCCTCGCGCCGCCCTCCGGGCTGTGTCCCTCTATAGTGCTTAGACACCGCCACTTGCAGCAATGTTGCCAGCATAGCAGAAAATAAGCGAACAGGTATCCCCCGGAAGTACTGGCAGGGAGGATGCTGCTAAGTCCTTCATTTGCTTTGAGATTGGGGAATCGCCCTGGAGCGTTGCAGTCCGGTATACACGGGCTCTATGGTCTGGCGTTGCGCCGGAGCGACTGGGGTGAAAGTGCCCCACAAAGCGCGGTCGGGACGACAACGCGAGCTGGGGAGAATAATTATCGAAGGAGAGGGGCCTCATTTTGTTGCGATTAGAAAAAATTAGGTCCCTTTGTTTGCAACAATTTAGGTCGATTTCTAATCCATAGTAGTTGCGATTAGAAATGCCGCGACCCGTGAATCGTTGCACGCGATCGGTGCCCGGGGGCAAGACTTGTCGGCGGGCGCTTGGCGCAGCAGGAAGACTAGAAGCCATCTCATAAATACCTCAGGAGGATAACGGCACAAGCAAGCTGGACCATCCCGAGGAAATTTTCTGGGTAGTATTCCCAGCGAATGACGATGCGACGAAAATTGTGAAGCCATGCGAACAATCGCTCGATCTTCCAGCGACGCCGATAGCGTCGAAGGACGCGGCCATCTTGCGTGGCTTTACGGCTGCGCGTCGAATGGTGCGGGGCAACCAACTGCACGTCGAAGCGTTCGCGAATCTGCACATCCAGCGGATCGCTATCGTAAGCGCGGTCGCCGATCAAACGCTCGGGAGTTTCCGCAAGGAAGCGTCGCTGGAGCGTGGGTTCGACGAGCTTTGTTTCATGAGGCGAAGCGCTGGCCACGTGCACGGCGAGAGGAAGACCATGGCCGTCGCTGATCGCCATGATTTTGCTGCCTTTGCCGCGGCGAGTAGGGCCGACAGCAGAGCCCCTTTTTTCGCCGAGCTGAAGCTGGCGTCGATGAACGACTCGCTCAGATCCAGCTTCCCGCGGTCGCGTAAGTCTTCCGCCAGTTTCTGCAGCAGTTTGGTGAGCAGCCCCGAGCGCTGCCACTGCTGAAAGCGGCGATGACAGGTTGGATAGGGAGGATAACGACGTGGCAGATCGTGCCAGGGGGCGCCGGTGCGCAGGACCCAAAAGACGCCGTTCAGCACCGCGCGCGTATCCTGCCACGGGCGACCACGCCCGTCCTCCCGACGTTTCGGACGAAAAAGCGGTTCCAGCACCGCCCACTGGGCGTTGGTGAGATCCATGCCCTTGATTTACGTCATTCGCCATAACTTTCAACCGATCAGTACCTTGAAAGTGTTTATGAGATAACTTCTAGTCCCGGCGCTTTCACTCCAACTCATATTCAAACCTCCTGGACGACCATAGCAGGCGGAGAAAATTTTTGAACTGTACGAAAGTACAGATTTGGTACCAGTGGCCAGGAGCTGAACTTTGTGTTCGGTGCGGTCGAAATCCGGACGGAGCCGTCACCCTGTGTCGCACCTACGGCGCTACGGCCCCATTTTCATTCGGACCCGGCCCTTCCGGACCGGGCTAGCTACTGCCGCGCCTATGGCGCTGGGCCGGGGCCCGAATGGCTCCGAGGGCCAGGCAGTCCGAATGCAGAGAACGTCAACAAAGCCAGACGACTTGTAGAGTTGGTTGCTCGGGGCGGCATTGCCAACTTCTATTCATCAGGAAATAACTTGACAGCGAGATACCCGCCAACCAGAATGCCGGGTCATTCAGCACACACCCTGTGGCAGGAAGACAATGAAAATCAACATTGATCCTGTAATCGCCAGCCGCATCAATGCGGCATGGGAAAAACTCACGCCGGCGCAGCAAGCCGAACTGGCGCCTGCCATCGCGCAAGCCAACCAGCAAGCGGTCCGAGTCTCGCAAACCAAGAAGGCACCCGTTGGACCCGCTGCTTCCCACACACTGATGCTGGCTCAGAGCGCGCTCTCAAACGATCAAGACAATGTGTTGGGTAGCCTGGATGCGGGCGTGGTGCTGGACGTCGACGCGGACGGCGTGATTTGGGGCACGGGCAAGTATCAGCAACTCGATCCCGGCTGGCCGGAGGCCGTCGCTGCTCTCCTGGAATCCATCATTGCGGGGAAACACCCATTCATGGCGAACCCTGCCACGGTCGCCATACCCGACAGCGTTCAGATTGCCCTGGTGGGCGATTGGGGCACGGGCAACTGGAGGACGGGTGCAAATCCAGCACCGAGCACCAAGGTCCTAAATCAGATCTCGGCTCTTCAGCCGCGGCCACAATTGACAATTCACTTGGGCGATGTCTACTACGCGGGCAGCGGCGATCAGGAGCAACACAATTTCGTGAATATCTGGCCCAAAGGCTCGATTGGATCGTTTGCGCTGAATTCGAACCACGAGATATACTCCGGCGCGAAGCCGTATTTTCAGGCGATCGCGAAAACGCCGTTTGGAATGCAGAACGGGTGCAGCTACTTCGCATTGGAAAACAGCAACTGGGTGATCGTGGGGCTGGATTCGGCGTACTTCGCGGCGGAAGGAACTCTCTACATGGATGGATCGCTGGGGCCGGCGGGCGGGACGCAAGTGATCTTCCTGCAACAGCAAGTAGCAAAGGGCAAAAAGGTGATCGTGCTAACGCACCACAATGGATTGACTGAGGATGGCCAGAACACGACGGGATTATGGGGAGAGGTGATGAGCGGTTTCCCGGCGGGGTCGGGCCCCGCGCTTTGGTATTGGGGGCACGCCCATGCAGCCGCGGTGTATAAGCCTGTGGTCCCCCCAAACGTGCCCGCCCGGTGCTGCGGCCACGGCGCACTGCCATGGGGGCAAGCTAAGTCACTGGCGAACGACAAGGTCGCGTGGTACGAAAGCCGCTTGGCGAATGATCCGGACATCCCGCAGAGGGTGCTCAATGGGTTTGCGGTCCTGTCATTGAACGGCGCGAATATTAAGGAGACTTTCTACGACGAAAATGGAGGAGTGGCTTGGAAGTCATCCTGATGCTTCGCCGGTGACGACGATCAGTGCGCCGCAGTTCGACAGTATTCCCTCGGAGTCAACACCTCAATCTCACTGTGAGCCGAATGCTCCGCCTTTGGATTCCTTCCACATCTTGTATCCATCCAACTCATCCACCTTGACCATCTCTTGGCGAAGGAATACCGGCTCCCAGTAGGCAAATTGTTTGGGGGTCACCGGCAGATGCCCTAAACCGAATCCGTCCTTGTCATGAATCGTTCCGAGAGTCAACGAAGCCGAGTCAACAGAAGCAGGGCGTGAGGAAAACGATTGCTTGTAGATGCGGAGATGCACGACACCAGGGTCGAGGGCCAGAATTTTCGCAATTCGGTATTCGCCGGGCTCAAACTCGATCGAGTAAAGCCCACCGATCTTCTCTTCCAACTTCGTCCGCCGATAGTGACTCCACGCGAACACTGAACTAATCAGGAAGAAAACTGATAGCGAAATAATGACTCTCTTCACGAATTCGTTGTTGCGCGCTCCATGTGATTACGTCGGTCGTGGCGAAGGCGTCCTGTGCCCATGCACGACGGGTCCGCTCGCGCGGGTCACATATGGAATAATAGCGGCATTATGAGCCGAAGCAAAGGAGTGCAAGACAACGAAGCGGGAATCGTCACGAGGATCATTTTCTGGCTGGCGAAACGAAAACTGGGCCGGGTGCCGCTGGGACTGCGCGTACGGGCGCTCGATCCGAAACTGTTGCGATTGGGCTTGCGGATGGACCTGCACACCGCTGCAGCACGGACCGTCCCGAATGTGCTGAAGGAATTGGCGCAGATTAAGGTGGCGGCCATGGTGGGGTGCCCGTTTTGAATTGACATTCATTCTGCCGTGGGCAGAAAAGCGGGCGTCACCGAAGAGCAGCTTCACGACTTGGCAAATTTTGAACGGAGTGTCCATTTCGGCAAGCGGGAAAAGCTGGTGTTGCGGCTCGCCGTCGCGTTGACACGCATTCCCACCGACGTGACGGAGGAGCTGTATGCGGCGCTGCGCGAGGAATTTTCCGAGCGGGAGATTATCGAGCTGAACGCGGCGATTTGCTGGGAGAACTACCGCGCGCGGTTCAATCGCACCTATGCAATTGGCGCCGAAGGATTCTCGAAAGGACACGTTTGCGCGCTGCCGGAGAGGTGAAGGCGGCCGCGGCAGAACGGCTATGGATTTTGCGGCGGCGCGCGGAGAGTCAGCCGCGGATGAGTCACCGCCAGGCGCGAAATCACGGCGCGCTCACCAGCCGGTTGAGAAAAGTCTCTGCGCCGTACGCAATCCGCAATTCTGATACTTGCTGTAGGCCTCCGCGGCACGCTCTCGAATCGCGCGGCCGTCTTCGCGGGCAATCCAACCGTCGAACGCGGCTTTGAGCGTGTATGCCTCAGGAGCCATAAGGGCCGTCGTCCACAGCAGCGGATCCGCTCCCGTTTCCTTCAAGTATGGCGCGAAGTACGTCTTGCTCGCGCACGCGAGGATGATTGCCTGACGGGGCTTTTCTCCCCCAACGCCAACGATTGGCGGAATCTGAAAATCCATGAAGGCATCGTGCCCCACATAAGCCACCAGGTCAGCGGCGCCGCCGGCCATCAAGGACGCGCCGGAAGGTTCGAGCTTCACGGACGAAGACTGAGGATTCAGACCCGCAGAGGCGGAAAGGAAATCCGTAACAGCGGCTCGAATCTGACTGCCTTCGTAGGCGTCCGCGATCAGATAGACTGCCTCCGTGCGATGCCGGAAAACGCACCGCTCGAGGATCGCCGCCTTGGGGCCCCGCGCGCACGAAACGAGCCTCCAGTCGGCGCTTCTGCGGAAGAACGTCTTCACTCCGAATGCCGCGCCCCAGTATAGATTGCTGGAGGGAACCTCGCCGTCGCCGAGCTTTGCGGGAACGGGAACAATGCCTTGGTGCTGATTGTCGGCGAGCGCAACGAACACGTGAATCACGCGGGGCGGCGCCTGCGACGGCAACGTGGAATGACCGACGAAGAGGAAAAAGAGCGCGGCAACCGGGGAAAGAAAGACGGATCGCATCATAAATTGGTGGAGCCGATGGGATTCGAACCCACGGCCTCCTCGATGCCATCGAGGCGCGCTCCCAACTGCGCCACGGCCCCACCGGGAACCGACTAGCGCCATTTTATCACACACCGGCCGAGGCTGAACCTGAACCAAAATTACTTGCGTGACTTGCGGCAGCTATAGCCGATGGTGAAAACGATCATGGCGTTGTAGCCGGGATTGTGGTTGCCGAGGCTGGCGTTGGAGAGGTGGCCGATGGCGTCCTCGAAGAAGAGCGCGCGGCCGGGCTTCAAGAAAATGCGCGCGCCGGTGACGAGCTGCGAGGTGAAATTGACGTTCGAAGTATCGCCCGGAGGAATGTTGTCGCGGGTGAAGACGATGCCGCCGGCCGCGGCGACGTAGGGCACGATTTTCTTTCCGCTCGTGAAATTCCACTGCCAGATGACGGGCTTGAAGCTGCCACCATAGACGGCACTTTCGGGCGGGAAGACGGTGTACATGGGCATCAGATCCACGGCCCATTCGAAATAGCCGCGCATCCAGCCGTGGAGATGTTCACCGGTGAGGACCCGGCCAATGCGGCCGCCTGCGTAGGCGAATTGCGTGGTGTCGGATTTGCCGAGGCCGAGGCCGCCGCCGGAAAAGACGCCAAACTCCCAGGTTCCGCGCGCGATGGATTGCGGTGGGGTGTCCTGCGCTGTAGCCAGCGGCGCCGACAGCAAGGCGAGAAGTAAGAGCGAGGCGAACTTCAGCGGCAAGAACTTAAAAGATTCGCCTTGGGAACTGGTGCTCATCGGCCCTCGCAGAATCGCGGAATCGAAGCGCAGAGGGTACGCCAGCGACGCACATGGGGTCAAGGCGCGGTGACTGATGCGTCGGCAGTGATTTGCACCGTTCGCGAAAAAGAACGGACCATTCGGCGCGGATCGTTCTAGAATGCTGGGCCTATGGCAAAAATAACATTTCTAGGTGCAGCCGGGACGGTGACCGGTTCGAAATACTTGATCGAAGCTGGCGGCAAGCGATTGTTGGTGGATTGCGGGCTATTCGAGGGCTCGAAGGAACTGGAGCAGCGGAACTGGGACAAGCTTCCCGTGGACCCGGCGACGGTTGAATGGGTGCTGCTGACGCACGCGCACATCGACCACACCGGGTACATTCCGCGGCTGGTGCGAAATGGATTCCGCGGCCCGATCTATTCCAATGCGGCCACGCACGAGCTGTGCAATATACTGCTTCCCGATTCGGCCCACCTGCAGGAAGAAGAAGCGCAATTTGTGGCGAAGAAAAAATACAGCAGCCACAATCCTCCCCTGCCGCTTTACACCGTGGAGGAATCCCAGCAAGCATTGCAGCAATTCAAGGAAATTCCGCGAGCGGACGCGTTCACAATCAGCCCGGAATTTTCGGTTCGACCGCACGATGCGGGGCACATCCTGGGCTCCTCCTGGCTCGAGCTGACGATCACTGAAAACGGCAAGAAAACGCTGGTGGTGTTTTCAGGCGACGTGGGCCGTTACAATCAGCCGATCCTGAACGACCCGGAGCCTCCGACGCGCGCCGATTTTCTGCTGTGCGAGTCGACCTACGGAGACCGGGATCATCCGGCGGGGTCGGTGGCGGACGAGCTGGCGGGGATTATTAGTGCGACCGCCAAGCGGGGCGGAGCAGTCGTGATTCCGGCATTTGCAGTGGACCGCACGCAGACGTTGATGTACTACCTGCGCCAACTTGAGGAGCAACAGCGGATTCCGCGATTGCCGGTTTACGTGGACAGCCCGATGGCGATCAACGTGACCAGCCTTTACGAGAAGCACCACGAGGATCACAAGCTGCAATTCCAGAGGGAAGAAGAAAGCGGCAATCACGACCCGTTGAACCTGGGCGAAGTTCACTTGACGCGCAGCGTGGAGGATTCCAAGAAGATCAACGACGTGGTCTCGCCATGCATCATTCTTTCCGCCAGCGGAATGGCGACGGGCGGGAGGGTGCTTCACCACTTGGCGCGACGCCTGCCGGATTCGCGTAGCACGGTGCTGCTGGTGGGATACCAGGCGGATGGGACGCGCGGCCGAGCGCTGCAGGACGGAGCGAAATTCGTCCGCATCTTCGGCGTCCAGGTCCCCGTGCGGGCGCAAGTGGTCGAGATCGGCCAGCTCTCCGCGCATGCCGGAAAGAGCGAGTTGCTTCGCTGGCTTTCCGGTTTTCAGGCCGCGCCGCGACAGGCGTTTCTGGTCCACGGGGAGCCGGTGGCGCTGAATTCCTTGAGGGATGCGGTGGTGAATCAATTTCATTGGCCGGTGACAATTCCTGCGTATTTGCAATCGTTTGATCTGACTACTCCATCTTCCTGACAAGCTGTTCCTTGAGCGAAATTAGCCGATAAAGAGAGTTGCGCCAGTTTTTCAGCCAAGTGCTATAATGCCCGGAAATTGGCCGGATGGAGGCCAGGATGTCCCGACTTGGG
This sequence comes from uncultured Acidobacteriota bacterium, assembly GCA_963788255.1. GTDB lineage: Bacteria > Acidobacteriota > Terriglobia > Acidiferrales > UBA7541 > Palsa-295. Next base: position 123,066 of record CAWBGC010000014.1, on the reverse strand, counting down.
GCAGTCGGTTGGCTCGCCGCGGTTAGCTTGTTCTTTCCTTGTTCGTTGTGCGCGCTTCAAATGACGAACATCCCCGCAGAAAACCATGGAACCCAGAAGATGGACGGGACGGTCTATTACGATGGAAACAATCAGCCAGCGGCAAACATCATGGTAGAAGTGCGGGATGCACAAGGAGATGCAATCGCACCAGTGATGACATCCGAGTCAGGAGGGTTTCGATTCGGCGGATTGAATGGGGAAACGTATTCGATTGTCATCCATGTGGAAGGATATGAACCGGTGACTCTTCCGGTGGATCTTTCGTACGGCTCTATCCGGGGACTCGCCATTTATTTGAAATCGGCATCCTCCGGGAAGACATCCGGACCCGGGAGTTCCGTTTCCGCGCATGAGCTATCTATGCCGGCGAAGGCGCGCGACCTGGTCGCCTCCGGGAAGAAAAAACTGTACGAAGAGAAGAACGCGAAGGGCGGGCTGGAGGACTTTCAACAGGCGGTCGCGGCGGCGCCCGGCTTTTACGAGGCTTACTACCTGATCGGGATGTCGTACCTAACGCTGCAAGAGCAGGGCGATGCGGAAAAGAGCTTCCGAAAGTCCATCGAGTTGAGCGGCGACAAGTACGCTGAGGCGGAGGTAGGACTGGGGGCTTTGCTACTGGACGAAGGAAACTATTCCGGCGGAGAAAAATTGGCCCGCCGTGGAATCGAACTGAATCCCACTCTCTGGCTTGGCCACTATGAATTGGGCCGGGCGTTGCTCGAGGAGAGCAAGATTGCAGACGCGGAAAAATCGGCGGAGGAAGCCCGGGCTCTGGCGCCGAGTGCGACGATTGTCTATCGCCTCCTCTCAGTTATCCACCTGCGTGAAAAAAAATACGACGCCCTCCTGGAAGACCTCGACGCCTATATCAAGTTAGATCCCAACAGCATGATGGGAGCTCATGCTCAACAGTTACGCATGCAGGTCCAGGAGAAAATTGCCAAGGAGAAAGACGCGGCTACCGCTGAATCCAAGCGGTAACCGAAGGAAGGCCCGGGCACTTCTGAACTCAGGACGTATTCCCTCCTTCAAATCTCAGAAATCCTGAATCATTGCCCCAAGAGAGCTGCAAGGCGAGAAAACCGGGAAAGACCAGACTGCCTACCGGCGGTCCGCGCCCGCGGATGGTTGGGAGAGCTTCGCGAGGCGCTCGGCGGCTGCTTGGAAGGTCTTCTCCGTCTTGCAAAAAGTGAAGCGAAGGTGGTTCCGGCCGTCGGCCGGGTCGTTGTAAAAACTGGAACCGGGAACGGCAGCCACCCCGATTTCCTTGACGAGATATTTCGCGAAGGCGACGTCGTCGGGAAAACCAAAGGCGGAAATATCGGTCATGATGTAGTAGGCGCCTCGGGGCAAAAAGCAGCGAAAGCCCGCGCTGGTGAGAATTCCCATCAGGCGATCGCGCCGAAGTGCGTACTCGCGCGCCAGCGATTCGTAATAACTCGGCGGCGATTGCATCGCCAACGCTCCAGCTTGCTGAAGAGGTGCGGCAGCCCCGACGGTAAGAAAATCGTGGACCTTGCGAATCGCGGCCGTCACTTCCGGCGGCGCAATCGCCCAGCCAACCCGCCAACCAGTGACGCTGTAGGTTTTCGAGAGCGCGTTGATCGTGATGGTGCGCTCGCGCATTCCGTCGAGCGTGGCCATGGAGATGTGCCGCGCGCCGTCGTAGAGCATGTGTTCGTAGATTTCGTCCGTAATGGCGAAAGCATTCCAGCGGACGCAGAGATCCCGGATGGATTCCAGTTCGGCGCGCTCGAAGACTTTGCCGGTGGGATTGTTGGGCGAATTGAGGATGATGGCCTTGGTGGACGGCCCGAATGCGGCCGCCAATTCTTTCGGGTCAAACGTCCAATCGGGCGCCCGGAGCTTGACGAAGCGCGGTGTGGCGCCGGAAAGAATCGCGTCCGGGCCATAATTCTCGTAGAACGGCTCGAACACGACCACTTCATCGCCAGGGTTGATGATGGCCAGCATGGAGGACATCATGGCCTCGGTGGAACCACAGCACACCGTGATTTCTTGCTCGGGATCCACAGCAACGCCCTGCGTGCGGCGGAAATTTTCCGCGATGGCTTGCCGGAACGGTTTTGCGCCCCACGTGATGGCGTACTGATTGATGTCCGCCGCGATGGCGTCCTGTGCGGCGCGCTTGATTTCAGCAGGCGCGGGAAAATCGGGAAAGCCCTGGGAGAGATTGACGGCGCCGTGCTGCAGGGCGAGGCGCGTCATTTCGCGGATAACCGACTCGGTGAACCGGCCGGCCTTGACGGAGAGCCGCGAACTCAAACTAGCGGCGGGCTGCGGTGTGGCGGGATTCATCCGTAGCTCCGTAGATCTTGCTGTATATGTCCGCGTTGCGGGAAACGATCTCGACGTATTCGCGCGTCTCCGTGAACGGGATCGAGTCGGTGAATTCAGGCAGCGAACGATAGGTCTGACCGCTGGTCCAGAAGGTCACGCGATCTTCTCCTGCATTGTACGCAGCAAGGGCCGCTTCGATGCTGCCGAAGCTCTTGACGAGCCCGGCCAGATAGAGAGTTCCGAGGCGGATATTGTAATCCGGATCGAACAGCCGGGAACGCGAATAGCCAATTCTCGATTGCCGCGCCAGAATCCGGGCCGTCTTGGGCAGGAGTTGCATCAGTCCGAATGCGTCTTTGTTGGAGTGCGCCTCCGGCTCAAAGGCGGACTCCTGGCGGATCAGGCCGGCAACGAGCATGGGATTCAGGCCCTCCTTGGCCGACCAGCGGCGAATGGAGGATTCGAATGGCATCGCATAGGCCGTCGACCAAACTTCGTGAGGGACTTCCGCGAACGGCCGAGATTCGAGCTGCGGATAAATCTGTCGAATGGCCACAATCGCCGGACCGATATGACCCGCATTAACGGCTGCCTCGGCAGCTTCCAATAAGAGTCGCGGCTCTCCCGTGGCCACATAGGCGGCACGGAGCTCGAGCTCGGCCGAGGCGTCGAATGCTACCGAACGCAGCGCGTCGGCGCGAGCTTGGAGTTCGGCGGCGCCGGCGGGAACCTCTTCGCCCAGTTTCATCGGGGGCGGAGGAGGCGGAATCGAAGCCAGGACCTCGGCATCTGCTTCAGTTCCAGGCCCAAGGGTTTGAAGGCGTGCTGCAGCCAGATTGGTGAAGTAATTCAGCGGGTAGCGCTCATTCAGCTTGCCATAATAGCTGCGGGCCAGCGCGGCATTGCCGGATTCCTCGGCGAGATACCCGAGCCAGTAGAGGGCATCGGATGTGAACGGTGATCCGGGAAAGCGGCGCAAATGGTCGCCGAGGAGCTCGGCGGCGTCCGGCTGTCGCTTCAGGACTTCCGTCCAGGCAACCCGCCATTGTGCCGGCACGGCATTCGGAGAGGTTGGGAAATTCTCTTCGAGCCGCTTGTAAAACGCGGAGGCACGGTCGCGATCGAGCTGCACCCAGAAGTAATTCCCCGCGAGAAAAATAGAAAGTTCGGCCCAGCGGCTGGAAGGGGCGCGCGCGACAGCCGATTCGACCGCCGTAGTCAGATCCGCGTCCAATTTTTGCGCGCGATAGATGTCGGCGAGCGAGTACAGGCGCTCCGCATCCACTTCCGGATCGCTGACCTGGAGCGCCAGGAGGTCCGACGGCCCCGCACCCAACCCCACGCCACATTCCAGGATGCGCAGTTCGGCGCGTTCGCGCTCCGCGCCGGAAAGCTCGGGAAGAATCCGAGAATACTCGTCGCGCGCCAGTGCCCAATCCTTCGCGGCAAAAAGCGCCACGGCATGTGAGAGGCGCTGGTCGAGGGGGAGGGGAGGAACCTTGTCTCCCTGCGTGCTTCGCAAGAAGCTGAGTTTTTGCCCTGCTTCGCGTGCCCGCTCGCTGGCCGCGAAGCGGAGGTAGACCACCAAATAATCGGCCGCGGCTTCGACCGGCTGGCCGGCCTGTTCGCGCGCCTCGCCCCGCAGGAACAAAAGGTCGGGCTTTTCCGGGGTCAGCGGGTAGGCATCGAGAGCGGCTACGGCGTCGGCCGGCTTGTTCAAGACCATCGCAGCCTCGCCCAGGGATCCAAGCGCCTGATCGGTGAGAACGGAATCCGGGAAGTCCTTGCGGAGCTGAACCAATTCGGCCAGCGCATCGGCGTCGCGGCGCAGCGCGAGATCCGTCTCCGCGCTCCAATAGAACGCATAATCGCGCAAAAGCGGGTCGCCCTTCGCGCGGGCGAGCCATTTCGCCGCTTGGTCATAATGAGCCCGCGTGTAGTCGAAGTAGCCAAGCGCAAGCGCGGCACGTTGCCCGAGCACGCCCGATGATTTCCGGTTGGCAAACGAGCTGAGCTGGGCATATGCCGAACTGGGGTTTTTCTGCTTGAGCGCGCGGCATAGTCTTTCAAGCTGCTGTTCCGTCGGAGCAGGTGCCGGCGCGGGTTTGCTTGCCGCGGCCGTCCGCGCCCTGGGTCCCGCGAGCGCGGAGAGACACACCGAGAATAAGACGGCGGCTGCGAGAACGGAGCGGCCGGCAAATTTCATTCCGATTGGACTAATGCCGCAGAACGGGCGAGGGATAGGGATATTCACCGAGTGCTTCACTATCGCCCTCGGCGAGGATTTCCACCATCCAGCGGTGAAAGTAATCCACGGGATGATCCAGAATCGCGCGGAAGCGGCGGTCGTATTCCTTGCGGGCTTTATCAATATCACTGCGTAACCGATGACAGATATCCTTGTGCTCGCGGCCCAACCGGACGTCCTTGGGCCGCAATAATTTGATGTCTTGCATGGCGACTTTGGCCACGCGGTTCGCTCTGCGATGCAAGTCTTGCACATCGGGCGGCAAACTGGCCACATCGAAAGCGGGAGCTGCGGCGCTGGCAGACGCTTCCACGGCCACTTCCGCAGGAACCTCGGGCTCGGAAACCGGGATTTCGGCCTGAACTTCAGCCACCTGGGATTGCGCGGGGAGCTCCGCCGGGATTTCTTCGGGTTCCTCCGCCCATTCGGGTTCGGGCGCGGCCTCCACCGGCGCTCGACGGTGCGGCGGGGCTTCCTCCTCTTCAACTTCCACAGCCCCGGACGCGCGAGAACTCGCCTCCTCTTCAGACGCTTGTTGTTCACGTGGATTCAGCGCGACAGCGACGAAATTGGAGAGTACGGAAAGCCCGGCTGCGAGGGCGGCGGCAGCCGTTTGCGCGCGAAGCATGGCGGGCAGAGCATTGCTTGGGCGGCTGGAGGAGCACGCAGCCACCAGGTCGGCGTAGGCCTGGTGAAGCTCGTCGGCGGTGCGCTGGAGCGGAGCGAGATTGTCGCGCAAGGCGCGCGAAACTGCCTCTTCCAGCGCGTGTTCCAGCGACTTATGCCGTTCTTTCACAGGAGTCTTGGCCACTTTTGAATTATGGAAATCGTTACGCGGGGTGTCAACTGGCATTCCGATTGCCCGTTCCTGAGTGTGCAGCGGGTTGGACTACGCCGCAGGGTCTGGCCCAGACCGAAGGTTTCGCTTGCGTTGAGCAGCAACGGTACTTACTCTTCGAGACTCCAATTCCGAGAACAGAATGCTGACGGCGGCACAAATTCGAGAGCTCCTGAAGATGCAGGCGCATCCGGCGGAGGGCGGTTATTTTGCGGAAACATACAAATCCGGATTGATTCTTCCCCGGGGAGTGCTTCCCTCCTCGTTCGCCGGGCAGCGAAGCCTGGCGACAGCCATTTATTACCTCCTGACGCCCGAAACTTTCTCCGCGATGCATCGCCTCCGAGCGGACGAAATCTACCATTTCTACTTGGGAGATCCTGCGGAGATGCTGCAATTGAGACCCGACGGAACGGGCGAAATCACGATTCTGGGGCAAGACATCGCATCGGGGATGCGCTTGCAGCATCTGGTTCCGGCAGGCGTCTGGCAAGGCTCGCGGCTCCTTGAGGGCGGAGAGTTCGCGCTGCTGGGGACCACCGTCTCGCCCGGATTCGAATACGAAGACTTCGAGGCAGGCCGCCGGGAACACCTGGTCGGGCTTTATCCCCAATATGCATCTCAGATTGTTTCGCTTACTCGCTGAAGTCACACGCCTGGATTGAGGAACAACGATGCCGGCAGCGTGCTAAAATATAGGCTCCAACGGGGGCGACACGGTTTCGACGGAAGCTGTCGCGGCTCGAAGGCATGCCGGGCGCCACCTGCCCGCAACCGGGTGGAACAAAACAACTGGCACAACCCAGTTGGCTCTCGCTGCCTAACCAAAATTAGGTAGCGCGTCTCCCCAGGCGTCGCCTGCGCGTTTGGGATGAGGCGTCACACAGTAGGCTGGCCGCTGCGTTTCGGTCCGTAATGCGGCGGCGAGATCATCGGACTAGTCGGTGGCGCGTCTTGCCCATTCTGAGCGCCAACGGCGAAATCATCGGAACGGGATAAGCATGTAGTCTTCGGGTGGCAAGGCTTCTCGGACGGGGGTTCGACTCCCCCCGCCTCCACCTTTGTTGTCGCGGAACCAAGCAGCAAACACGAGCATCCAACTTCCATGCACTATCTCTTGAAGACAGAGCCATCCGAGTACTCCTTCGCCGATCTCCTAAGGGATCGCGCGACGCAATGGGAAGGCGTATCGAATCCGGCTGCCGTGAAGAACCTGCGAGAGATGAAGCCCGGCGCGAAGTTGGTGATCTACGAAACCGGGGCACGCAAAAGCACGGTCGGAACTGCGACCGTGGTATCGGTGAACGCCTCGGATCCAAAAAAACCGGTCGTGGTAATCCAGGCTGGAAAGGCGATTGCCAAACCCGTCTCGCTGGAGCAAATCAAAGCGAACAAACTTTTCAAGGACTCTCCGCTCGTCCGCATGGGAAGGCTCTCTGTCGTGCCGTTGACAGAGGCTCAATACGCGGCCGTCACGGGCGGCTGAGACATTCAATCTCTTTTGCCATGCGCAACTTTTCTCGCCGCGAAATCCTCGAAAATCTGTCCCGCGCGGGAGCTGCCATCGGACTGTCGGCTATCGGTGCGCCCTGGACGCTGCCGGGCGGCATGTTGCCCGAGCCACATGCCACGGCCCTTGCGTCCACACTCTCTGCAGACGACGAAGCCCTCCTCGACGAAATCGAACGCGCCCATACATTGTTCTTTTGGGAGCAGGCCGACTCGGCAACCGGGTTGGTGAAGGACAGAAGCCTCGCGACTGGTTCCGATTCGCGCGAGATCGCGAGCATCGCCGCCACTGGCTTCGGCCTCACCGCACTTTGCATTGCCGACCAGCGCGGATATTTGGAGAAGGCGCAAGCGCGCGACCGAGCGCTCGCAACTCTGCGCTTCCTGGCCCAGCGGATGGAGACGCAGCACGGCTTCTGCTATCACTTTGTGAACATGCGCACCGGGGAGCGCGCTTGGAAGTGCGAACTCTCTTCCATCGATTCATCGCTCCTCTTATGCGGAGTGCTGACCTGCCGCACGCACTTCGGCGACGCCGAAATCAGCAAGCTGGCCGCTCAAATCTACGAACGATTCGACTGGCCCTGGTTCCTCAACGGCGGAGAGGCTCTCTCGATGGGATGGAAGCCCGAGAGCGGATTCTTGAGGGCGCGCTGGGACTCCTATTGCGAACTCATGATGATCTATCTGCTCGGGCTCGGCTCCCCGACGCATCCCTTGCCGCCGGAGACGTGGGATGCCTGGAAGCGGCCGCCGTTCGACTACTATCACTTGCACTATATCGGCTCATTTGCCCCCATTTTCGTGCACCAATATTCGCACGCCTGGTTCGATTTCCGGGGAAAGCAGGACCGCTACGCCGACTACTTTGCAAATTCGATCACGGCGACCCAGGCGCACCGTCTGTTCTGTCTGGGTCTTTCGCACCGGTTTCCCGACTACGCGGAAGATCTGTGGGGGATATCGTCCTCCGACTCAGTGAAGGGCTACGTCGCCTGGGGCGGGCCCCCCGCGATGGGGCCAATTGACGGGTCCGTGGTTCCCTGCGCCGCGGCGGGATCGCTGCCGTTTCTACCCGACGAATCCCTGCGCGTGCTGCGAAACATTCGGCAGAATTACGCCAAGCGCGGTTGGAAGCGTTACGGCTTCGTGGATGCGTTCAACCCGCGGACAAAATGGGACGATCCCGACGTGATCGGAATTGATCTCGGCATCTCGCTCTTGATGGCGGAGAATTTGCGAACCGGGTTCGTGTGGGAAACGTTTATGAAGAACGAAGAAGTGCGCCGCGGAATGGAGCGCGCCGGATTCAAGCCAAACGCAATGTCGAAGGGCTGAATCCGCCAACGTCTCGCCGCAGAATCGCGCCGCCACCGCGGGATCGCGGCCCCACCCCCGCCTTCGTTCGAATCAGTGGATTTCGATCAGTGCGAGTGCCTTGGGCGCGAGTTTCAAATCGACGCGCCCCTCCTGAATCGGCAGCGTGACCGGCGGCGGAAGTTCCGCGGCTTTTCGAAGCGATTGAATCTGCGCCTGCGTTGGATCTGTCGGACTCCCCATGGCGGCGTAAGCCTTCCGTAAAGATCCGTGATCCGCGTCCACCACATCCAGCGTGGCAGTGTGCGTCCCGGTCAAACCCTTCAAATCCAAAGTGAAGTCCTTCTCCGCGCCCTTTTCCTCGGGCAGGGATAGATTCCAGACTGCGATCGCGAGCGAGCCGTCCCGCCGACGTGTCACCAGCGCATCCTTCGTATCCGCTGGAATTCTGGTGTCGCCTAGCCGGTGCAGCAGCTTGAAGGCGTTGAATGAAGGCTTCGGCAGACCGTCCTCCGCGAGCAGGCCGAATCCGCCGTAAAACGGGCGCTTGACAACTCCCTGCTCCTCAAAAACATCCGAGAAGGTCCAGTAACTCATCATGCTGACCATGCCATCGCATTGGCGAATCGTGTCGGCCAGCCACGGGCCCATGAACTCGGTGTCCGTCACATCCGGCTCGTTCATATAGCTGGCGTTGAACTCGCTCCAAATCAAGGGCAGGCCGGGCCGCGCGGACGCCTTGATTTGATCGTGCACTTTCGCCACGGCGCGGCAGACCATCTGCGTGCGGTCAATCGACTCGTTCGTCCCAAACACTTTTTCTGCCGTGTCATTCCCGTAGACGTGCGTGGATACGAAATCGACAGGGACGTTGTTTTCAACCGCGTGGCGGATAAATCGGTCCACCCAGGCGGCTTGCGCGGTGGCCGGTCCTCCCACCCGCAGCCGTGGGCTGACGCTCTTCAGCGCCTTTGCGGCCGCGTCATAGAGCTGGTAATACGTCTGCTCCTTGGGAACTCCGGTCCAAAAATCCAGATTCGGCTCGTTCCAGACCTCGAAATACCATTGCGACACCTCGTTGATGCCGTAGCGATCCACCGAGTGCTGTGCGAATTGGTGGATGAGCTCGCCCCACCGCTCGTAATCCTTCGGTGGCGAAACGTTCGGTTTGTACCAGAATGGGTGCAGGTTGTTCTCGGCCGCGAGCTTTTTCGGCATGAAGCTCAGCTCCACAAACGGGCGGACTCCATTCTTCAGCAAACCGTCGTAGATCTGGTCCACGTAGGAAAAGTTGTAAATCGGGTTGCCCGAGGCGTCTTCATCGTACACGCCCACCTCGTCGTGAAAGATCGCGTGGAAGCGAACGTATTTGAATCCCGTGGCCCTCTTCACCTCGCGCAAGTCGTCGCGATAGCTTTCCCGCAGAGTCAGGATCGCCCGCCCCGATCCAAACATCTGCTCCCAGAAGTGTGGGAACGGCTGAGGCGTGGCCATCAGTTCAATCTGGATGGTTTCGGCCGGCTGGGCGTCCTGCGATTGCGTGAAATTGGGAATCAGGCAAAACAGAAGTAAAGCGACCGCGTAGACGACTCGGGCGGGCCGTTTCATGGCCGGAAACCTCTCAGGGTAGATGCGTGAGCGACGGGAGAGATTCTACCCTTTCTCCCCCGCCGCTTGGCTGTCTCAGAATCCAGAACTTAGAAGTTAAACCGTGCCTGTGCCTCGATCACACGGCCCGCCAATCCGCAACACACCTGGCCGAAGCCATGATTGTCGTTGGCTGTTGTTGGGTTCGTCTGAACACCTGTTTCGGGGTTCACCACGATGAGGCCGATGAACTGGCTGCCCAACGACGCCAGGTTCACTTGGTTAAAGAGGTTGTAGAAATTGAATCGCACTTCCAGTTTGGACCCCTCACCGAGCACAGGCATCTTCGGAAGCCCGAAGCCCTTGGCGATTGTAAAGTCCATGGAGGAATATCGTGGTCCGCGGAACGAATTCCGCCCCACACCGGGCACCGGAGGAAGACCGGTGGTCGTGAGGGCGGGGGGCGTAAAGTACGAGGACGGCCCCTTAGAGAAGTTGTTGTTGTAGGCGCTCGAATTCCCGGGCGTGGGTCCGCTTTCCAAAGCTGCATTGCTATAGTCTGTGCCCGCGCCACCCAGATAGGCGGCCGGCCTCACGCTGCAGTATCCGCTGTTCGTGAAGAGCAGGCTGCACGTATTGCCGCCATTGGCGACGTCCACTCCATAGAAGGGCGTCCAGGGGAAGCCGGAGTGAGCATCAAAGATCCCGCTTAATGTCCAGCCGTCGGCAATTTCTCCCTGCCAACTGTGCTGGTCGCTGAAGATCTTCGATGTCCAGAGCCCCCAGAGCTTGAGGTTATGGGTGGCATCGTAATCGGAGGGGCCATATGCGGCCTGCGCGGTGAAAGGATACTGATCGAAATAATAGTTGGTGGATGACTCGTCCATTGATTTGCTGTACGTGTACTGCGCATCCAACTCGAATCCATGTGAGAAGCGCTTCTTGAGTTCCGTCATCAGGGCGTTATAGTTCCCGTCGACGTCATCGGGCCAGTAAAACAGTTGCTCAACTTGGGGGTTTTGAGGCGCAAAGAGGATTTGCCCTTGATAGACCCAGCGGAGGAGGCGATGCGACGAACTGCCGTCGTAACCCACTGTCGCAACCATGCTGTGCCCCAGGTCGTATTGTGCCTCCAGTGAGTAGCGATACGTATAGGGCGACAACAAGGTCGATGGAAACGCGCTCAAGATGACCGGCGCTCCGCTGGCTGGCAGGTTCGTCGTCGGGTTGAAGGTAAGCTTCGCGTTCGGGTTAGCCGGATACGGAGCGAATTGATGGGGATCGGATGGAGCCGCGTAGACGATATTCGGTTCAAAGAGCGTGAAACTCGCAAACAGCGGAGAAGGATTGCTGAGAGCGTTCAGCGTGATGGCATCCTCCGTCCGGTTATAGCCAAGGCCGAATCCGCCTCGAACTACAAGCCTGTTCTGGAAGTCATGGTGAAGAAGTGGCAGCGAATTCGGGCTCCACGCAAAACCGATTTGGGGTCCAAAATTATGCTTGTCGGCGTTATAGAGGTTTCCCCCCAACCGGAGACGGATATCCGTCAGTTGGTCCGGCGACGCCCCGAGCACTGCGGTGGCCAGGTTGCCGTATTTCTCGTGGAAGGGACCAAAATACTCCCAGCGCAAGCCCAGATTCACGGTCAGGTTCGGTTTCAATTTGAAATCATCCTGCGGTAGAGCGCGAAGTCGTTGTCCCGAATGTAGCTCGTCAGCAGAGTCGGCACTCCGGTCACAGGATTGAAGTTGCCGCCTTCCGAAATGGGAGCGTCGTTCGCGAAGTCCCAAATATTGTTGAAATTGTAGGTAGGACGTGCGCCTCCGCCTTGCGTCTGAGTATTCTGCTCCTTGTAGATATCGACCCCGAATTTCAGCGTCTGCCTGCTCAGCACTTTTGTGACGGTGTCCCGAATGTTGTATCCCGTCTTAAAGAAGATTCCCGGGCCGTTCGCACCGTACTGGAGGAAAATGCCCGCTTCAGGGATTGAATCTTGGGGGAGTCCCCATGGTTCCTGCGGGTTCGTATCCAGTTCGTCGAAATACCAGCGCGAAACATTGAAGCGCGCTTCATTGATCAAGGTTGAGCTGAACGTGTGATTCCAAAGCAAAGCACCGGAGTAATTGAGCCGGTCGGAATTCCACAGGTTCGCCGCGCGCGCTTGGCCATTATAATTAGTCTTATTGTTCGGTACCCAGTAAACACTGAACGTCACCAGGTCCCTGTTCGTGACCTGGTAATCGAGCCGGCCGTTGTATTGCGTGGCGGTGAGGAGCGTCGGGTTCGTGGTTTGCACATATTGAATATCGGGAACGCCATCCAGACCGCAGCCCACACCATAGGGCGTCGTGAGCCCTCCATGGGTTGGATCCTGTTTGCCATATCCCGGGTTCGTAGTGCCACAAGTGGAGGACGTCAGCAGAGAGCCGATATCCAGGCCCGTGCCCGCTGGCTGGCAATTTGTCGCTAAATCGAAGCCAGCCTGCGAGCAGGTGACCGGAAGAACTTTGTTGTATGACGCTCCCTCGCCCGGGAAGTTGAGCATGCTCGCCGAGATGTTCCCTGTCAGGGCTTGTATGGATGAAAGGAGCTGGGGCGTTTCGGCCCAAGCGTCACCCGTACCTACCGAATTGTTTCGCAGCGTTTCATAGGAGAAGAAGGCGAAGAGGCGGTTCTTGATGACCGGTCCGCCTACGCTGCCGCCAAACTGATTGAAGCGGTTGCTGACGCGCTGATCCGCTGGCGGACCGCTGGGACCGTTATATGCCTGAAAGGCATTCAATCCCGGCCGGTCCATCTTAATGAAAAGGCTGCCGTGATAGTTGTTCGTACCATTCTGTGAAACCACTTCGACCTGCGCGCCGCTGCCGTGGCCGTATTCCGCGTCATAGGAGTTGGAGGTGATTCTGACCTCCTTCACCGACTCTTCATTGGGCGTAATCGTCGCGGCGCCGCCCCAATCCAGGCTGTTCACGGAAACGCCGTCAACCTGAAAACTGTTGGCTTCGTTGCGCTGTCCATTGGCAAAAACTTGGACCTGGTTTTCGGTTTGGAAAATGCTGCTGGTCGCACTGCTGCCTCCGGGTCCGGCGCTGCCAGGAATATTTTGCGACCCGCCTCCGTTGTTGTGGGCGTCATCGCCGAAAACTCCTGGGGCAAGCTGAAGCAGTTGATAGGGGTCCCGGCCAAAGGAGGGGAGGTCCTGCACTTCCGCAGACGAGAGCGTGCCGCTGACTTGTCCTGTTTCCGTATCGATCGCGGGTGCAACTTCTCCGTTGACGGTCACATTCTGGCTAACTTCACCGATTTCCAGCGTGATGTTGACTGCCTGCGTCTGTTCCGCCGCAACGGCCACGTCTTCCAGGACCTGCTTTTTGAAGCCCGATCTTTCTGCGGTGATTGAATAGTGGCCCGGCGCAAGACTCAGAAAATTGTAAACACCATTGGAATCGCTCGTCGCCGTTTTCGAGATGTTCGTATCCTTGCTTGTAAGTGTGATTGTAGCCCCCTGGACCACTGCGCCCTGGGGATCAAGGACGACTCCCTGTATCCCGGCGCGGTATTGCGCCTGCGCCGGAACAGCCAAAAGCAAGAGGAACAGCACAAACAAGCTGGCGGAAAACAACCTGACGGAAAGTTTCATGTGATCCTCCCCCGAAAAACCCACCCGGTCCCATCCGAATCTCGGATGGAAACCATTACTAAAACGATTTATTAAGCTCGAAACTACTCCCGCGATTTGCCGTTGTCAAGAGCAATTCTTGGCGTTCTCAAGCTCCATCCAGTGCCTCGGGAGCAGCTCTCCGGCGCTTGCTTTGCTGGCTTCGATTTGGGACACTCGCGGGCAATGAAGAAAAAGGACACTTCAGTTCGGCGCGCTCACGGCTCTACTTCCCCACCGATTCGCTTGAAAGAGCTCGCCAAGCGATTGAATCTGTCGCCCACCACGCTTTCTCTGGTCTTGAATCGCGCTCCCGCTGCCAACGCGATTCCGCTTTCCACCAAGGAGAGAATCTTTGCCGCTGCGGAAGGACTCAACTACCGCCCCAACTTGATGGCGCGATCCCTGCGGTCACAGCGCACCTACTCCATCGGCATTTTGGTTCCTGAGTTTAGTGATGGTTACTCCGCTCTGGTATTGAGTGGGATTGAGGAAGTCCTGCTTCAAGAGGGCTACATCTATTTGGTGACGTCGCACCGCCACAAGCCGCAATTCATCGAGCGCAATTCAAAGCTGCTATACGAACGCCGCGTCGAGGGTTTGATCGCCGTCGACACTCCTTACGACCAACATCTTCCGCTTCCCGTCGTCTCCGTCTCCGGACATAAGGCCATTCCCGGAGTGACGAACATCGTTCTCAATCATCGCCGCGCCGCGGAAGCCGCTTTGGGTCACCTGGCGGACCTGGGTCACCATAACATCGCGTTTCTGCGCGGCCAGGAATTCAGCTCCGACACGGTCGTCCGCTGGGACGCTATTCGCGCCGCAGCGCAAAAACTGCACATCAAGATCCGTCCGGAAAACGTTGCGCAACTGGAAGGAGATACGCCGTCACCGGAGGTCGGTTACGTGGCGGCTCGAAAATTATTGGACGGCGGACAACCCTTCACAGCACTGTTCGCCTTCAACGACATTTCCGCCATCGGGGCTGTGCGCGCCTTTCGCGAAGCAGGCTGGCACATACCTCGGGATATTTCCATCGTCGGATTCGACGACGTCAGCGCCGCGGCGTTTCACAATCCGGCGCTGACAACCATCCGCCAGCCACTCTGGCGCATGGGCGTCTTGGCAGCCGAAACTCTCCTCGAAAGAATTGCAGCGGGAAACTCGTCCAAGTCGCCGGCCACGATCCACGTGGAGGCGGAATTGATCATCCGCGAATCCACGGCTCCGGCGGAAGCCTCCACACGACGGAAGCATCGCAGCTCATAGCACGAACCGCATAGCACCGAAAGCCCCGGCGCTAGGCGCCAATCCTCCGCCTTATCACTCAATTCGTCCTGCCATCCGCGCGCTACTGCATTCCCGCGTGCGCCTTGCTGAGTTCGTCGATGTAGTCCGGCTTCGATTCATCTCGAACCAAATGCGGATAACGCGGCCCGCCGTGGTAATCAATCGACGCGGTTTTGTAGTAATCGTCGTCCACCACGAGTAGGGTAATCGGCTGCGAGCTTCCCTTGCTCGCCTCAATCGCGTCTTCCAGCACCGCGTGCGTGTAGACGCGCCCGTTCACCCCAACCACTTTCATCCCCGAGGTGATCCCCGCATTGAACGCCGGTCCGCCGACGACCGAATCGTTCACATCGCCATTATCGGAAAGCTGCAGGCCCACGGTGTATTCATCACTGCCACCGCCGCCGCGGCGTCCCTGCGATCGCGGAGGCTCGCTCGTGAACACAAGTTTCCAGCCGCCGTTTTCGATACCACCCAGAGGCGCTTCCGCAGAAGTGGAATTGAGCCTTTCGTGCAGAAAGCCGGCCCAATCGTATGGGGCGACTTCGTTCAATGCGCGTACCACATCATCGAACGTGTATGGCTTGAGCTCCGGCCCACTGTTCGCGCCACCGTAGAACAAGTGGCAGAAATCGTCGATCGTCTTCTGCCCGTGCGACTCCCGATGGATGATCGTGGCGGCTTCCAGCCAGATCAGGTCACCTTCATCGTAATAATCGGTGCCTCGCCGCCACGTTCCCCACCCTCGCGCAAAACCCAGGCCGGGCTCGCCGACGGCAGTGTCTAGCAAAGGACGCCAAGTGCGGCCCGGGCGCCCCGGTCCCAGCGACGCGCCGATGCTCTCGAGATTCGCGCGGTATTGCTCGGGAGTCCAGAGGCCGCTCCTCGCTGCGAGCAGCGGGCCCGCAAATTCGGTAAAGCCCTCGTAGTCCCAAAGCATGTCCGTCTCCATGGGAACTTCGTAGTCCGGCGTTGCCAGGTCCGCCGGGCGGCGGTATTTCCCGCTCCAGGAGTGAGCGTATTCGTGCGCCAGCAAACCGCCCAGAGATTCGGCAGCGTTCGGCGAAAGCAAGACGCGCTCCGGCAGACGGCTATCGTTGCATTCGTGGTGTTCCAGCCCGAAGTGCGCCACGTGGTCGCTCAATGTCAGCAGGAAATGATAGTCGCGGTAATGGCGCGAGCCGAATAGCTTTCCTGCTTCGGCCACCAGGTTTGTCATCTCTTTCTGCACCTCGGGGCTCATGGCCAGAGCCGCTTCGCTGTCCGCCACTATGTCAATCTCGTGGTGGATCGGCTCTCCGGGCGGCGTCAGGTCGATTGCTCGGTAGTATTCCCCAGCGATCACGGGGGAATCCACCAGCCGTTCTAACGACACCGGCTTGAATGCCACTTCCTTGCCGGACTGATTCTCAATTTCCAGCGGCGTGCCGAACTTCCATCCCTCCGGCAGTATCAACTTCGCATCGAACGTGATCTTGGCCGCGGGAGCGCCTGCGGGGTACAGCACGTTCTGGTTCCAACTGACTACCACCAGTTTGTCCGTCGCTGAAGAGCTGGCCGTCGCAAATCCCGACCCGCTCGGCTCGATGTAGTCAAACGACGCCTCCAGCTCACTCGTCCCCGCCGGCACGTCCACGTGGAACGTGAACACGTCCAGCAGGTCCCGTTGCCAGGGAACCACTTTCCCGTTCGCCATGAACTTCAATCCGGTCAGGTTCGCAATCGGGCCATCGGGCCCGTGCTCCCCGGGAATCCACTTGGGATAATAAAGAGTCAGTGGCCCCGGCTTTACCGGGATCATCATATGCGTCCGGAGGATCTTTTCCTGCACCTGCGTCGCGTCCACCGTCAGAGAAATTACCTGGCCGGTCTGGCCCCACACGGAAGTGGCGATAAGCCCGAAAAACATGGCGAGAAGCAACAAACTTCGATAACGCGGTCGGCTCATACGATAGCTCCTTGCATTCTTTGTATTTGCTGAATCGGGTGGATCGATCCACCCATTCGCGGCGGGAGGCCGCCCCAAAGCCTTGAGCGAATTCATTATCTTCAACGGAACCCTCCACCGCGGCGCATCATACCCCCAGCGGCACCCGGTTTGAATGGATGTTTTAGCCCGGCTACAGTCCTGCGGAGAAGTAGACCAGCCGATCGAAAGATTCACGCGGAGCCAATCCGGCAGTTGCAACGGAAATGGACCTCCCATCGTCAAACAACAGGAGCATGAAGAAAAAGCATCATTCCGAAAGTGTCTTGCCGCAGCTCACTCTGGTTTTTCTCGCGGCAATCCCGCTTTGCCTACCCGCCGCGACAGACGGCGCCCAATTGCCGCCTGTGAATCATGCGAAGGTAGAACTCATCGCCGAACAAGACTCAATTCAGCCGGGCCATCCTCTATTGGTTGGATTTCTCTTCCACCTCGACCAGGGATGGCACATCTACTGGAGAAATCCCGGCGATTCCGGCGAACCTCCCAAAGTCCAGTGGGAGCTGCCTCCGGGAATTCAGGCCGGGGCAATCGAGTGGCCGAGTCCGATACGGCTTGGCAGCGGTTCCGTGGTTGATTACGGCTACGAAGATCAGGTCCTTCTTATGGTCCCTCTCAAGACGCCCTCAGCCCTGCAAACTTCAGCCGCAGCCCCCATGATTGCCGCCGACGTGCGATACATCGTCTGCCGCGAGATTTGCGTTCCAGGCAAGGCTCACTTGACGCTCTCGATCCCGGTTGCAATAGCCAAGCCCAATGAGAATCCCGAGCGCCGGGAGATCTTCGAGCACGCCCGCGGGCAACTCCCCAAGCCCGCTCCATCCAGTTGGAGGGTCTCGGCGGTATCCGAGGGCCAGCACTTCGTCCTTTCAGTGCGATGTGGCACGCCGGAGAAGAAGGCGTCGTTTTTCCCGCTCGATCCGAATGAAGTCGAAAATTCTGCTCCCCAGGCCTTCGCGCCATTGACCGATGGATTCCGGTTGACGCTGCAGAAATCCAATTTGCTCGTGAAACCGGTGACGACTCTGCGTGGTCTGATAGTCCTGGGCGGCGGCGGCTCCACATTTCTGGTTGTCGTCCCTGTGGCGCAGCACGGAAGTCCGGCACCGCCAAAGAAATTGTCTTGAATCCCTAAGTGAGGGAGAATCCCCTCAGGGTTCAAAGGAGTATACCCATGAAGAAGCGCTTAATTGTCTTGCTCGGAATGGCATTCCTGGCTGTTTGCGCGCTCTCGAGTGCCTGGGCAGCGCGTGTAGGCGAGCGCGCTCCCGACTTCACCGCCACCGACAGCAACGGCCAGGTGCAGAAGCTCTCCAAGTACGCAGGCAAGTATGTCGTCCTCGAGTGGCATAACCGGGGCTGCCCCTATACGCAAAAGCACTATAACAGCGGAAACATGGAGCGATTGCAGCACGAATGGACGGCCAAAGGCGTCATCTGGTTCACCGTGATCTCCTCCGCCCCTGGCAAGCAGGGCTACGTCACTGCCGATCAGGAAAACGCCTACGTCAAGCAGATGAACGCCGGGCCGACGGCGGTCCTGCTCGATCCCACAGGTGCTCTAGGGCACCTCTACGATGCGAAAACGACGCCGCAGATGTTCG
Organism: uncultured Acidobacteriota bacterium; assembly: GCA_963788255.1. Classification (GTDB taxonomy): domain Bacteria; phylum Acidobacteriota; class Terriglobia; order Acidiferrales; family UBA7541; genus Palsa-295. Next base: position 104,679 of record CAWBGC010000014.1, on the reverse strand, counting down.
TCATCAACCCACAGGGGGTTCTGATCTACGACGGCGCGATTGACGACCGGCCAACCACCGACCCCGCCGACATTAGCGGCGCCAGGGACTATTTGTCCCTCGCGCTCGAGGAAGCCATGGCGGGCAAGCCCGTCAGCAACCCGACGACGCGCCCCTACGGCTGCTCCGTCAAATATCCGGACTGAACTGGCCTCCGCCTGGAGCTGCTGCAGGCGAGTGGCGCCTGAACCCTCTCCAAAAAAAATTTCGATCGGATGCATATTTCTCTTGCATCGCTCGCAGATATCCGTATTCTGCATTTGGCGAACTCGCTCCGCGTGCGCGGCAGTGAGAGAGCGAGGATCGCTGATGGAGGACGCGACAATAAATTGAGCACCATATCCCTCCCAGCCCAATTTCCCTCCCGGGCAGTTCCCTCCGCGAAACGAGTTGCGAAGCTGGCCTTGTGGCCACTTGTCGCCGCGACCTTCTTCATGGTCTCCGGCGGCGCTTACGGAACCGAAGAAATCATCCACGGCGCAGGATACGGCCGAGGAATCCTGATCCTTCTCCTGACCCCTCTGGTCTGGAGCTTGCCGACGGCATTCATGATTGGCGAGCTTTCCAGCGCGATTCCTGCCGAAGGCGGTTACTACGCTTGGGTGCGGCGCGCCATGGGGAATTTCTGGGGCTTCCAGGAAGCTTGGCTCTCGCTGGTCGCCAGCGTGTTCGATATGGCCATTTATCCCACGCTTTTCGTTGAGTATTTGAAGGTCCTGGTGCCGTGGTTTGCCGTGGGCCACCACGCCTTGATGGTGATGCTCTTCATCGTGGCTGTCTGCGCCCTGATGAATATCGCCGGGATTCGCGTCGTCGCGGTTTCTTCGCTGTGGCTTTTCTTTCTGCTTTCCGCGCCCTTCGCCATCATCGTATTGATCTCACCCTTCAAAATTGGCGCTTTCTCCGGTGCTGCCGTCGCCCCATCCGCTTCCACCGTCGGACTGGTCGGCGGTCTGCTCATTTGCATGTGGAACTACATGGGATGGGACAACGCCTCCACGATCGCGGCCGAAGTCGAACGCCCGCACAAAACCTATCCCCGCGCGATGCTACTCTCCGTGGTGGTCGTTTCAATCACGTACATTGTTCCCTTCCTCGCCATGTGGATTACGGGGATATCTCCTGCGGCATTCCAAACTGGCTCGTGGGCTATTTTCGCTGGAATGATGGGCGGCAAATGGCTTAGGTTCGCGTTGGTTCTAGGCGGGATGATGAGCGGTTTCGGGATGTTCAACGCCCTGGTCATGAGCTATTCGCGCCTGCCGCTCGCGATGGCACAGGACGGCATGCTGCCCAGCGTGTTTGGCAAGCTGCATCCGAAAACGCGCGCTCCCTGGGTGGCCATTCTCGTCCTAGCGACTTGCTGGGCGCTTTGCTTGGGCTTGGGTTTCGAGCGCCTCGTTACTCTCGACATCCTTCTATACGGGATGAGTCTCCTCTTGGAGTTCGTTGCCCTGATTGCCCTTCGCATCAAGGAACCCGGCCTGCCCCGTCCCTTCCGCGTGCCTGGGGGAATGCCTGGAGCGATTCTTCTGGGCGTGTTCCCCACTTTGCTCCTTGGCTTCTCCATCCTTCATGGCCAATCCGAGCAAATCCTGGGCATGAGCGGCCTCACGTTTGGGGGCCTGCTGATCGCCGGCGGCTTCGTGGTCTATTGGACGATGTCCAGAGTTAGGCGCGCTGGCTGGCTAGCGCTCACGCTCAAAAACCTCCGCCGCGCGGCCTAGCTGCGCTTCGGTGCAGCCTCCCTTCAATTCCTTCACGATGGACCTGTTCTGCAATCGCATCCCCGCGCGCTTCTGGGGGCCGCTTCACACCCCAGGCCAGATTCTTTTCACTCAGACGCCTAGCCAGCGTTCTACAATCGGCATTGGATCTCTCCATGACGCGGCCAAACGAGTCTTATGACATCGTCATCGTCGGCGCAGGTTCGGCCGGCTGCGTCCTCGCCGGTCGCTTGAGCGAAGACCCCCACGTTCGGGTCCTCCTCCTTGAGGCTGGCGGGCCCGATTCCCCCAAGGAAGTCCGCATCCCGGCTGCATTCTCAAAGCTCTATAAGACTCCGGTGGACTGGAACTACGAGACCGAGGAGGAGCTCAACCTTCACGGCCGCCGCCTCTATTGGCCGCGCGGAAAAATGCTCGGTGGTTCCAGTTCGTTGAACGCGATGATCTACATTCGCGGAAATCCTGCCGATTACGACACCTGGAAGGCTCTGGGCAATCCTGGATGGGGCTTTGACGACGTCCTCCCCTATTTCAAAAAATCGGAAAACCAGCAGCGCGGTGAATCGAAATTTCACGGGACCGGAGGACCTCTGCATATTTCCGATCTCCGTTACGTCAATCCCGTGACGCGCGCCTTCCTGCAAGCTGCCTCAGAGATCGGCATTCCGGCCAATCCGGATTTCAACGCCGAATCGCAGGAGGGCGCCGGGTGTTACCAGGTGACGCAGAAGAATGGCCGTCGCGACAGCACCGCGGATGCTTTCCTCCGGCCGGCCCTGCACCGTCCCAATTTGACGGTGATGACACGGGCCCAGGCAACGCGCGTGCTGTTCGAATCGCGCCGCGCCATGGGCGTCGCCTATGTGCGCGATGGCCGAACCGAACAGGTGCGCGCCGAACGCGAAGTGATTCTCGCGGGCGGATCCGTGAATTCGCCGCAACTCTTGTTGCTTTCGGGAATCGGGCCTGCCGATGAGCTGCAGCGCGCCGGAATCACTCCGATTCACGATCTGCCGGGCGTCGGAAAGAATCTGCAGGATCACCTGATTGTTTCCGTCGCCTACCTGTGCAAGCAGCCAGTCACGATGGCAAGCTCGGAGACTCTCTGGAACTTTCTTCGTTATTTGATTTTCCACGGCGGTCCCCTTGTGTCCAATGTCGCCGAAGCGGGGATCTTCCGCCGCACGCGCGCCGGAATCGCCGTCCCGGACCTGCAGATTCTTTTCGGCCCCGCTTACTACGTGAACCACGGCCTGAATCCCCGCAAGGACCATTGCTTCGGCTTTGGCCCCACGCTCATTACGCCGGAAAGCCACGGCAGCATCGGCCTGCGCTCGGCAAACCCGCTCGATCCGCCTGCCATTCGCGCGAACTATCTCTCTTCTGACGAGGACCTCCGCGTGCTCGTTGAAGGAGTTCGCCTCTCGCGCCGGCTTGTACACTCGATATCGTTTGATCCTTTCCGCGGCGAAGAACTGCATCCGGGAAGAAGTGTCGAAACCGAGGCCGACATTGCCGCATTCATCCACAACGAGGCGCAGACTCTGTATCACCCGGTCGGGACATGCAAAATGGGCGCGGATTCCATGGCCGTTGTGGACGCGCGGCTGCGCGTGCGGGGCCTCGAAGGCCTGCGCGTGGTGGACGCTTCCATCATGCCCCGCATCATCGCCGGGAACACGAACGCTCCGGTCATCATGATCGCCGAGAAAGCCGCGGACCTCATCCGCCAGGACGCCTAGCCGCCGTGTCCATCCTCGGTTCTTCCTCGCCGCTTCCTCGCGGCATTTCTGCTATTCTTTTCGCGGTGCGGAAATCATTTTTACTTACGGCGCTTCTGATTCTGGCGTGCTCTTGCATCCTTGTGGCGGGGACGATTGCGCGCTCCGGCGCGCAGGCGCAGGCCCCCGCTCAGAATGGAACGCCTCAGCAGCCTTCCGTCCCGCAGCAGGCGCCGCCCGTGCCCGCCGCTCCGCAGACGCCCGCAACCACGGGGCCCGTCGTGGTGCTCGATCCAGGCCACGGCGGCACGGACACGGGAGCGCGCGGCGAAGGCGGCGCGGTGGAAAAAGACGTTGTGCTGGAATTCGCTCGCGTCGTGCGCGGCGAGCTCGAAAGCCAGGGCTATCACGTGGTGATGACGCGCAATGACGATTCCAACCCCTCCTATGACGACCGGGCTGCGATTGCGAATGCCTACCGCGACTCCGTCTTCATCAGCATCCATGTTTCTTCGACGGGAACCGTGGGCACCGCGCGCGCCTACTACGATCAATTTTGGAACTCGATTCCGGCGCCTGCAGCCGGCACAATCGGGAGCAAGCCCGCGCCGCCTCCTTCTCCTGGTCCACCCTCAGGCGTGGTGCCATGGGAGGAGGCGCAGCGGCCGTACGTGAACGTGAGCCACCGCCTCGCAGACATCCTGCAAGGAGAGCTGGTGCTGCGATTCTCTGGCTCGCCGATCGCGTCAACAGGAATTGCCCTCCGCGATCTTCGATCGGTTGAAGCACCGGCCGTGGCGGTCGAAATTTCCAGTGTTTCCGTCTCGGACCCGAATTCACTCAGGGCCATGGCCGCGCCGCTGGCTACCTCGATTGCGCGCTCGATCCTCGCATTTCACCCCGTCGGCCAAACGGTGACGCCCTAATGCCGCGGAATCTGAAAATATTTCTCGGAATCCTTGCGGTCATGGTCCTGATCGGTTTGATCAGCCTGCGAAGCCTGCACCAGCGCATCCAGCGCCTTGCGGAAACGCAGGCTGCAGAAGAGCGCGCGCGGCGGGAAGTCCTGGCGCCACCGATTTTCACGGCGACGGACGTGAAAGTGAAAGCGCAAGTGTACTGGGCCGCGGGACCGGACAAAATCGCTCCGGTGGAAGTGGAATTGGCGCTCTCGGCCGATCCCGTCCAGCGCGCGAAACAGGTCCTCCACGCGTTGATGGTGGATCCGCTCACGCCGGAGCAGCGGACCACTCCCGCGGACGCGACGCTCCTGGCGTTCTACATCCTCCCGGACAGCACGGCGATCGCGGATTTTTCCGATGCGCTCTCGACCGACACGCCGTCTGGGATCCTCAGCGAATCGCAGGTGGTCAATTCCATCGTCCGAACTCTCGCGAGCAATGTCCCGGGCATTCGCCGCCTGAAGATCCTGATTCACGGCCAGGAAGTGAACACACTCGCGGGCCACGTGGACCTCACAGGATTCTTCGATCTGAATCCGTCGAGTGGAAGCACGCCCTCACCGGTCGCGCTGTCCGTGGCGAGCGGCAACACATCCACTCCGGCGCCGCCTCCCACGCCAGCGGCGAAGCGCTGACCGGCCCCGAACCATCGAATCGTCCGCGATGGGTTGACACTGCCCGCTGCAGTCGGCAAACTCGGTGTGCGACGCTTCCACTCAGTCTTCAGCGGCGGCGAAGGGAGATAATTTTTTGCGAGCCGATGGACGTGCCCCCGACGATTTGCGGCCGGTGAAACTCACGCCGGATTTCATCCCCAGCGCGGAAGGCAGCGTCCTGATCGAATCTGGCCAGACTCGCGTGATCGTGACCGCGACGGTGGACGACGGGGTCCCGACGTTCCTGAAAGGACAAGGCAAGGGCTGGGTGACGGGCGAATACGGGATGCTGCCGCGCTCGACCGAAGAGCGCACGCCGCGCGAGGCGACTCGTGGCCGGCAATCCGGCCGCACTCTCGAAATTCAGCGGATGATCGGGCGCACCCTGCGCGCCGTGACGGATCTGAAGGCATTGGGAGAGCGCACGGTCTGGCTGGATTGCGACGTGATTCAAGCGGACGGCGGAACGCGCACGGCTTCCGTGACCGGAGCGTTCGTCGCGCTGGCCCTCGCGCTGGAGCGCATGGTGGCGGCGGGAATGCTGCGGTCGGTGCCTCTAGTTGATTCCGTCGCAGCCACGAGCGTGGGGATCGTAAACGATGAGCTCCTGCTCGACCTCGCCTACGAGGAGGACTCTCGCGCACAGGTGGATATGAACGTCGTCATGACCGGCGGCGGGCGATTCGTGGAAGTGCAGGCATCCGCAGAGGGACGCCCGTATACGAACGATGAGCTCCAAAAATTAATTGAATTGGCCGCGGACGGCATTCGGCGGCTCTCCGAGGTGCAGCAGGAATTGCTGCACATGAAATTCGGCGCGCGCACGCGATAAGGCACACGTGGCGACGCCCGTCCGTGTTTTCCTGGCATCTTCGAATCCGGGAAAGCTGCGCGAGTATCGCGAACTGGCCGGTGACTCACCAATTCTTCTTGACTTGATTCCTCAATTCAAAGAGCTGCCCGCGTTTGAAGAATCCGCTCCCACTTTTGCGGAGATTGCCGCGGGAAAAGCGCTTCACTACAGCCGGCTCACCGGCCACATCGTTCTTGCGGACGATTCGGGCCTGGTGGTGCCCGCGCTGGGCGGCGAGCCGGGCGTTCACTCCGCGCGCTATGCCGGTGCGCATGCGACGGATTCAGATCGCGTCCGGAAATTGCTCGGCGCGATGGAGCGAAAAGAGGGAGAAGAGCGCCGTGCCCGATTCGTCTGCGTCATCGCCACGGCATTGCGGGGCCGCGCATTGGCAATCGTTTCTGATTTCGCAGAAGGAATCCTCACCAAGGAACCGCGCGGGGAGAACGGATTCGGCTACGACCCGGTGTTTCTGTTTCCCGAGCGGGGCTTCACCTTCGCCGAACTTTCGCAGGAAGAAAAGAACCGCTTGAGCCACCGCGGAAAGGCCTTCCGCAAGATGTTGGATTTCCTGGCGGGCGAAGGGTCATTCACACAATCGTAACAATTCCACAGCAGTCTTCTCCCCGGGACATTTTCGGCATGGACAAAATCACTTGCCCTGAGAATCCCTCTGGGAGTAAAAAAGAAGTCCCTGCCTCTGAGGAGACTCATGGCGACCTTCCAGGCTGCGCCGGATGCAGTTTCAAGTCTCATCGCCAGAATCCAAGAGGCCCGCGCGAGGACGGATGCGATTTTTCAACTGCTTCCTCCGAACTCGTTCTATGACCGCCCCATCGCAGAACGCCATCGCCTAATCTTCTATCTGGGACATCTAGAAGCTTTTGACTGGAATCTTCTGAGCGGGCCGCTGGGCCTGGAACCACACAACGCAGAATTCGACAAGCTCTTTGCCTTCGGCATCGATCCCGTCGGCGGAGGGTTGCCGACCAACGTGCCGTCGGACTGGCCGGGCATCATGCAGGTAGAGAAATACAACCGGCTGGTCCGGGAGAGGCTGGATGAACGGCTGCGAAGCCCGGACGCAATCCACCGTGGAAACACGTCGTTCGCGGACGGTGTATTGCTGAATGTAGCCATCGAGCATCGGCTGATGCACGCGGAGACGCTGGCGTACCTGCTGCACAACTTGCCGGTTGGAAGAATGATCTCGCCGCCCGCGACGTCCGCTGAGGCTAGAGCGGCGACATCTCCCGCGCCGAAGCCGCGGCAGGTATCAATCCCCCCGGGCGTGGCCACGTTGGGCCAGTCGCCTGAGAGCTTCCATTCCTTTGGTTGGGACAATGAATTCGGCGAGCAGCAGGTATTTGTTCCGGGCTTCGCGATCGGCGCCTTCCCGGTGACGAACGGCGAGTACTTAAGATTCGTCCATACAGGGGGCTACAAAAACTCGCGCTATTGGAAGCCGGAAGACTGGGAATGGACGCGTCAGCAGAAGATGGAGTATCCGCATTACTGGCTCCCGCAGTCGAGCTCCCCGGCGGCCGATCCCGACACGCAATGGGGATACCGGACGATGTTCGGAAAGATTCCGCTGCCGCTTTCCTGGCCGGTCTACGTGAGCCATGCCGAGGCGTCGGCTTACGCGAGCTGGGCCGGCAAGAAGCTGCCCACGGAGGCGCAATGGCACCGCGCGGCGTACGGAACGCCTGGGGGCACGGAGAGAAATTATCCGTGGGGCGAGATGGCGCCCGACGCGGCGCGCGGGAATTTTCATCACCGGCGCTGGGATGCATTACCTGTGGACGCGCACCCGGCGGGGGCGAGTGCGTTTGGAGTTTTCGATTTACTCGGCAACGGATGGGAATGGACTTCCACTGTGTTTGCGCCGCTGCCTGGATTCGAGGCTTTTCCCTTTTATCCTGGATATTCAGCCAATTTTTTCGATGGGAAGCATTTCGTGATGAAGGGAGGGTCGCCAAGGACGGACGCATGCATGCTGCGACGCGCGTTCCGGAATTGGTTCCAGCCGCACTATCCCTACGTGTACGCAACGTTCCGTTGCGTGGAGGAATAGACCATGGGATTAGCGCCGCGCCTCTCGCCAGAACGTCCCACAACGCCATCGCTCACGGGGTTCTGCTCGGAAGTGGTCGTGGGGCTGAGCCACCCGGGACAGAAAGAGCTGCCTTCCAAGTACCTCTACGATGAAGTGGGCTCGGCCCTGTTTGACGTGATATGCCTGCTGCCCGAGTATGGGCTGAGCCGCGCCGGAATGAGGTTGCTGCAACGGCATTCGGCGGAAATGGTCGAGCGGATTTCGGGCCCGTTTGTGGTGGCGGAGCTGGGCAGCGGAAGCGGCCAGAAAACGCGTTGGCTGCTGGAAGCGGTGGCTCGGCGGCAACGCGTGAATTATTACCCCATCGACATTTCGCGCACCGCGCTCTCCCGCTGCCATCTGGAACTGAGCCAGATCGACATGGTAAGCATCGTGGGTTTCGAGCGAGCCTACCTGGAAGGGCTGCAAGAGGTTGCCACACGGCGCCGGGATGGCGAGCGCCTGCTGGTGCTGTTCCTGGGAAGCACGATCGGGAATTTCGACCGCCCGGCCGGGGACCAATTCCTCCGCGAGGTGCGCGCGATCTTGCGCGAAGGCGATGCCCTGCTGCTGGCGACGGATCTGGTGAAGCCGGTGGCGCAGATGCTGCTGGCCTACGACGATCCCGCGGGCGTCACGGCAGCATTCAACAAGAACCTGCTCGCGCGAATCAACCGCGAACTCGAGGGCGATTTCGACCTGAGCCGATTCGAGCACGTGGTGCGGTACGACAAATCGGAGCGGCGGATCGAAATGCACTTGCGGTCGACCGCCTGGCAGCGCGTGACGATCCGCAAGGCAGGCTTCCGATTCTATCTGCGCGAGGGTGAAACGATCTGGACGGAAAGCTCGCACAAGTACGATCCCGAGGAACTGGCGCAAATGGGGGAACGGACGGGGTTCCGCGGCGCCGGACAATGGATCGACTCCGAGTGGGCGTTCGCGCAGTGCCTGTTTATTGCGGCTTGATTGGTTGCAAGGGAGAGAGATGGCCCGGGCGATTTGGAAAGGCGCGGTGCTGGCGGAAAGCGATCAGACCGTCGTCGTCGAAGGGAACCATTATTTTCCGCCCGGTTCGGTCCGCACGGAGTTTCTGCGCCCGAGCGAAACGCACACCGTGTGCCCCTGGAAGGGGACGGCGAGCTATCACACCGTGGAAGTGAATGGCGAGAGGAATCCCGACGCCGCGTGGTTTTACCCAAATCCCAGCGCGGCTGCCTCCAAGATCAAGGACCACATCGCGTTTTGGAAGGGCGTGCGTGTGGAACCGTGAGTCTCCTGTGCTATATTTTCTCGCCTGATGCCAACGCGTAGGAAGAAGACGGCCAAGAAGAAATCCGCAGCAGTGAAGAAACCGGTAGTCCGGCGCACCACCAAGCACGCGGCCGCAAAAGGCGGGGCAGGGCGCGGAACTGATCCCGCGCGTGTGAATGCAATACTTTCCAAATTGGAAGAGGCCTATCCCGCCGCCACCTGCGCTCTGAAACACGAAAATCCCTTTCAACTTTTGATTTCCACGATCCTTTCGGCGCAATGCACGGACGAACGTGTCAATCAAGTGACCGCGGTACTCTTCCCGAAGTACCCGAAACCCGAAGCCTTCGCGTACGCAAGTCCCAATCAGCTCGAACAGGATATCCGGCCGACCGGGTTCTTCCGCAACAAGACGAAATCCATCATGGGAGCGAGCAAGAAAATCGTGGAGGAATTTCACGGCGTGGTGCCGAAGACCATGGAAGAACTGCTGACGCTGCCGGGCGTAGCGCGGAAGACGGCTAACGTCGTGCTGGGGACGGCGTTTGGAATCGCCTCCGGAATCGTCGTGGATACGCACGTGCAGAGGCTTTCGGGCCGGTTGGACCTGACGAAAAACACCGATCCGAAGAAGATCGAGCAGGATCTGATGCAGATCATCCCTCGCGACAAGTGGATTGTTTTCTCTCACCAGTTGATCTGGCATGGACGGCGCGTCTGCCAAGCGCGCAAGCCCAAGTGCTTGGAATGCAATCTCGAGAAGCTTTGCTATTCCAAGGACAAAACCAATTGAGTTGCGGGCTTCCTACCAGCGGCGCGTACCCGCTGACGCGCGGATCAAAAGTCCTGGAGATCGCTGGTGGGCAAGGCAACGCGAACCGCGTTGAGCACGACCACCAGATCGATGATCTCCTGCGCGATGGCGCCGCCGATCGGCGGAAGGTAGCCGGCCGCTGCCACGCCCATGCCCAGGATGCTCGCGGCCATTCCTCCCAGGGCGCTCTGCAGTGCGATGCGCCGCAGACGCCGGCCAATGTGCATCAGCTCGTCAATCTTCCCCAGTGCTGTTTCGAGGACCACGGCGTCGGCGGCTTCCGCTGCAATATCGCTGGCAGAGCCAAAGGCGACTCCCACGGTGGCGGCAAGGAGAGCCGGAGCGTCGTTGATGCCGTCTCCAACAAAGAGGGTTCGAGCCTTCGCGGTTTCTTCCTTCACAATCGCGACTTTTTCTTCGGGGCTCATGCCGGCGCGCACCTCGGAGATTCCGACAGAATCCGCGAGGTAACGAACCTCGGAGTCGCGGTCGCCGGATACCAGCATGACTTTCCGGACACCGTGCTTTGGCGCCAGGTGTTGGATGAACGAGCGCCCCTCCTTGCGCGGCTCGTCGTGGAACGTCAGTGCCGCGGCATACCGGTTATCCACAAACACCAGGCATTCCAGACCTGTGGTCGCCGGCGGCAACGAAAGATTGTCCTGCAATACCTTCTTTCTGCCGGTGACTTGCACGGTGTGTCCGTCGATCGTGCCTCGCAAGCCTTCCCCGGGGCGTTCGCTGATGTGCGCTGCAGAGACGAGCGGAACGTGCTCAGCCTTCGCCGCGTCGACAATCGCGCCTGCCAGCGGATGCTTGGAGTATTGCTCTAAACTGCCCACAAGACTCAAAACGTCGTGCCGCACGAAGCCGCCGGAGCAATTCACCGAAGTAAGCGATGGACGCCCGTAGGTCAGCGTGCCGGTCTTGTCGAAAATCAGGGTTTCGCAGGTGTCGATTTGTTCGAGGATCGCAGGGTTCTTGATGATGATGGCACGCCTGGCCGACAGAGAAATCGCGCCGAGGATTGCGGTGGGGATGGCGAGGAGCAATGGACAAGGAGTCGCGATGACGACGACCGCCAGGAACCGGTGCGCGTCGCCACTGGCCAGTGCCGCCGCGGCCGCCACCGCCAGCGCAATGGGCGTGTACCACGCGCCAAGCTGGTCCGCCAAACGCCGTAGTCGTGGCCGCTGCTGCTGCGTGGCGTGCATTACTTGCATGATGCGCGCGTACCGCGAGTCCACTGCCAGCTTCTCCGCCTGTATGACAATCGCGCTTTCGCCGTTGATCGCACCGGAAATCACCAGCGAGCCGGGCGTCTTGGAGATCTCATACGGTTCGCCGGTCAGGTAGGCTTCGTCCATGATGCCTTGACCCTCGATGACCGCGCCGTCCACGGGACAGATTTCGTGCGGGAAAACCACGAGGACGTCGCCGACGCGGATTTCCTGAAGGCTGACGTCTCGCAGCGCCGGTCCTTGCCGTCGATGCGCAATGCCGGGCATGCGGCGCGCCAGAGCGTCGAGCACCGATGAGGCTCGCGCTGTAGCGTTGGATTCCAGCGCCGCGCCGCCGGACAGCATCAGCACGACGATCGCAGCAACCAGGAATTGGCCCAGCAGGCAAGCCGTCAGGATGGATATGCCGGCCAGCAAATCCGAACCGAATTCACGCCGGATCAGCTTTCTGCCGAGATCCACGATCAGCGGCGCTCCGCCGATCACTAATGCCGCGTAGAGCGGAACGAGCGTGGCCTGACGCGAGACCGTCGTGCCGAACCGCAGATACAGATGGAGGCCAATTGCGACGAGAGTGAAACCCGCGATGTAGGTTTCTTTCGTGAGGAGCGCGAACCGTTGGGGTCGGTCCGTCATTACTCTCCATCTTATCCGAGAATCAAGGATCGGGCGCGGATATGAGCGTGGAGGAGTTTGATTCAAGAAACTTGAGAAAGCGCTCCCTACAGGGTGCACCCCCTCGGCGGCTTATTCGGTGAAATTGTAAATGAGGGAGAGTGTAAGAGCGCCAAAAGATACGCTAGAATCAGAACCTGCTGATGTCGGGGCGTAGCGCAGCCTGGTAGCGCGCCTGCCTTGGGCGCAGGAGGTCTGGAGTTCAAATCTCCACGCCCCGACCATTAACTCCTTATTATTCAATCCGGTTGTATGGTCGTGGGCTGCAATCCTTTCTCGGGTTGACCCACTATCGCAATAATGCGATAATTCAAGAGCGCGGTGAATGGCGAATTCAGGATTGAGTATGTGGAGTTGCCGAACGGGCGGATGCCCGCGCGCGAGTTCGTGAACTTGCTGGATGAAAAAGCCGCCGCCAGAATAGACGCCTTTATCGAACGCCTGCGCGTCTATGGGAACCGGAGCAGGGCAAATTCGTCAAGAAGCTCACGGACGACATATTCGAGCTGAGGGTCAAACAATTCGACCGGATTTTTCGAGTTCTATTTTTCTATCAGCCAAGAATGTTGATTGTGATTACGTCGGGATTTCAGAAGAAGACCCAAGAGACTCCGCCGGGCGAGATTACCAGGGCAGAGCAGCTAAGAAAGCTCTGGATGAAGTACCGAAATCGTTACACGGGATCGCAAAAGGAAAGAGAAGCTATCCTGAAGGAGTTGGGCCTATGAGACAAACGGCTAAACGTGACAGACACAGCGAGATTGTCGAGCAGCGCGCACGAAAGAGTGCAGCCTACCGTAAGACTTTCGAGCGCGCCCTGCATCAGATCGACCTGGCTCTGCTGGTCCGCGAGATGCGAGAGGATTCGGGTCTAACGCAGACCGAACTTGCGAAGAAGGTTGGCACCACACAGTCCGTGATTGCCCGTCTGGAGGACGCCGAATACGCTGGGCACTCACTCACAATGCTGGAGCGCATCGCTACGGCCTGCGGTGTGGCCCTAAAGCTCCATGCCAAAAAGAAGCCTAATTTCGACCGCGAAGTAGCACTGGTATAAGTGGCAGAGGCCGCGCCTACCTACCGTCTGCCTAATTGCGAAAAAAAGTTAGGTCCAACTTGCGTCCAATAACTGCCAAATTAGGTCCAAAACCGTGTACCGTGACGCAGAACAAAGCTAGACGGACCAACAAGATAGATTTTTTGCAAGTGCCTTGGGCGCAGGAGGTCTGGAGTTCAAATCTCCACGCCCCGACCAATCTTTTCAACGAGTTAGCGGCCTTGGGTATGATTGCACTCGCTCGGCCGTAGCGAGTCTTGTAGTAACCCCCAAATTTCTGGTTGCCAGTTCCCCAGGACTTGCGACTTGAACTTTTCGATCCTTGCCGCCGCCTCATCCGGATATCACGACGGCTCGGTCAGACGAATTGCGCCGACCGCCGGCCGCCGGCCACAGCGGATCAATGGCCAGCGAAGATTCGCTCCTGAATCTGCCGTCTGGAAGCAGCTCCAGCTTTCGTCAACCGCTTGGCGACGAGCTGCGCCAAGCATTCCTCAGAACACGAACCGCAGCGCGAACTGCATAAAGCGCGGCGTGGTGAGTGTCTTTGTGTACAGCCCAAAAGTGGCAGGGTCCTCCGAGAGCGACGGCTGAGCAGACCGCACGTTGAAGCGAACCGCGTTCGTGGCGTTGAACGATTGCCAACTGAACTCCAGTTTCTTGTCTTCCCAGAGCTTGAAATCTTTGCTCAGTCCGGTGTCGAGGTTGAACATTCCCTGGCCGATCACGTTGTTGCGAACGCCTGACTCGCCTGGCCACTCCGGCCGGAAATCGGTGACCGCGGTCGTGGGATCCTTGAAGATAAACGGGTTCCCGTTGCTGTCGAAAGAACCGGAGCCGGCCGCCGGAATGGCTCCGAGTGGCTCAGCATCGCCTTCGATGTTCCAGTTCGTCGCCCATGCCGGTCCGTTATCCACCGTGATGGGGAAGCCCGTCGTCCATCGGAAGACGCCGGACAATTGCCAGCCGCCGATGATGGCGTCCAAGAACGGATTCGCGCTTCCAGCGAACCTTTGACCTTTGCCGAAGGGGAGGCGGTAAACCGCGTTGGCATTGATCTGGTGCTTGGCGTTGAAATCGGAGGGCCCGCGCAGCACCAGCGGATCAAACGAATTGATCACGATGCCGCCGCCGTTCAGGTCGTTCCCCGTTCCGCCCGTGCCCTCGTAGGGGCCGATGCGTTCGGCTGCCGACTCTTCATCGAGCGACTTACCAAATGTGTAGTTGAACTGCGCCTGCAGGTTCGAGCCCCAATGAACGTTATAGGTGACTTGGAGCGCGTTGTAATCGGAAGTGCCGATATTGCGCCAGGCGTAAAGGGAGCTGAATTGATCGTGGTAGAAAGCGTAGGGCCCCAAGTTGCTATGGGGTGTGTTCAGCCCCGTAATGTTGGGCAGGTTTGCTCCGGCGTCAGAGGCGTTGGGCACATCCAGAAGGTACAGAGCAAACGTCTCGTTATGCAAATAGCAACTCCACAAATCATAGATCGCTTGTGTGGCTGTCGGCGTGGCAGGGAAGGGATTGTTCTTTTTCGTAGCGCAATCGTAACTGGTGCCGTTCGGCTGGTTCGCAAGCTGGTTTCCGGTCACGCCCGTCCAGGCCGGAAAGAGATTCGTAAAAAACGGTATAGGCTGTACCTGGCTGTAGGTGTCGCCCGCAGCCGCGTCTTGCGACAGCATCTTGGCGGCCTGGAAGTAAGTCATGCCGCTCGTCGGATCCGTCAGATCGACCGGCATCGCCAAATCCACCTGCATCGGCAGCCGGCGCGCGATTGTTCCCACGTATGATAATTGCAGCGAGGACTTGGATGTGATTTGGCGCGCGAGCGAGAGGTTGTAGACGTGCGCGTAAGGAGTCTTCAGGGATTGATCCAGCCCCCAATTAATCGCAAATGCCGAACTGCTGGGCGTAGTCGGAAAGCCGCCCGTCGGCGTTGGGCCGAACAAGCAAGCCAGGCCGGGAAATTGGCTCGCCGGGCATGGCGGCGGCAGGCAAGCGGTGACGGGCTGTCCAGACGCTGGCGTAAGGCAAGTGAAGCGCGGCACAACGGACGCATCCACAGATCCTGCAGGATTGCCCACATCGGTCGAGAGTCCGAAAGAGCCATGTTGGTCAAACGTGTTCAAAATCGGAATACCGAAGTGGTCGTACATGATGCTGTAGCCGCCGCGGATTGAAAACTGGTCCCTGCGTCCGAGTACTTTGGAGAAAATTCCGTCACCCGTATCTGGCGCCCAGGCCACTGAGACGCGCGGCGAAAAATCCTTGTAGTCCCAGTTCCAAAACCCCGGGCCGTTGTTCTCTGGTCCGCCGAGGACGAAGGTGATTTCGCCTGCCTGGTTGACCGGCTGTCCCGCAGCCGCGAGAGCAGCGCTATGATTGAACCAATCCGCGACATTCTGATTCGTGCACCCTCCGCCCAAAGCCTGCACGCACGGCGCTACCTGCAAGCCGTTCGTCTCATAAGGCGGAGCTTCCAGGACCCAGCGCAGACCATACGTCACAGTCAAGCGAGGAGTGATGCGCCAAGCATCCTGGCCGAAAAACTCGTAGTCGTTGATGGCATAGCGGCGGTTGACTAACTGGCTCTGCGGCAGCGCAGTGCCGCTGCGATTGAAATTGTAAACGCCATCGCCCTCGGCAAAGATGCCCAAGAGCATTTGCACGGCGCTGTCATAGCTACCCGCGAAGGTCGGATCCACGGCCGGATAACCGTTTTTGAACGGATTGAGCGGGCTGGAAGTGGGAGTCAGAATGCCGCCTTCTGAGTATCCCGCCGTATCCATATACACAACGTTTGATTGCACGTCGGAGAAAGAGTTCGCGTCGCTGCTTCGGTTGTCGCGAATGATGAACAGGTCCGTGCCGAACGTCATGGTGTGATTGCCGTGAGTTTTGGTCAAGGTGTCGCTGATTTGGTTCACCGGCACGAAGAAAATCGTCGAGCGAGTGAACGGAGTCAGGTCGCTCACATCGTTCAAAAAGACGCCCGGATAAATGGAAGCGCCCGCGTTCTCGCCGCCCTGGCGAATGAAACCCCAGTGAAGGTCGTTGATCAGGGTCGGAGAAAAGATTGAAGTGAGGCCCAGAATGGAGCCCTTGCTGTCGTCGAGCACTGCGGTCGCCGGACCTTGGCCGGGGAACTGTTGGGCGCCCGGCTGATTGTCATTCTGGGTCTGTCCACGCCAAAACAATGTCTGCGAGTGGTTGATATGCCAATCCAGGCGCGCGATGTAGGTGTTGAAGGTCGCGTCAGCGGGCGAGGAAAAGCGGAAGCCGAGTGTATTGACGGTGTCCCCGCCGATTGCATTCGACGCCGGGTATTGATTAAGCAAAGCCTCTACGACCGCACTCGGCCCTTTCCCGTAAAGACTCGGGCTACCGGGGTCCATCGCGGTGAGCTCACCGGGATTGAGGGCATAGTATCCAGCTGGGACGTTATTCACGCCATTCACGGTGCCGCCCGGGCATTGAGCCGTATTCAGTTGACCCGGTGTCGGTTCGTAGCAAAGATACTCGATATCCCCCTGCTGAATTGTGGGGCTCGGCACGGTCCGCAATTCGCTGGAGCCTTGGGCATCGCGGCGCCCTTCGTAATTCAAGAAGAAAAACAGGCGGTCGTGCTTGATGGGGCCGCCGAGTGTGCCACCGAATACGTTGCGGATCAACTCGGGGGCCTTATCCGGCTGGCCTGCGAGACCCTGGGACTGCTTCAGAAACCAATCATTGGCGCTAAAGTTGGTCGTGCGGTTGTACTCGTAGGCGGAGCCGTGAAAGCTGTTCGTGCCGCTCTTGGTGACGAGCGCAACCTGGGCGCCGCTGGAATAGCCCGTGTCGGCTTGGGGGTCGGCTGTTGTAACGCGGAATTCCTCGACGGAGTCAGGCGGAACGGTGAGGATGCTGGTGAATGCGAAGCCGTTGTTCTGGTCGTTGACGCCGATGTCATCCAGCGTGACGTTGGATTGGTCACTGCGCAGGCCGTTCACCGCGCCGCTTCGCGTGTCCGTACTGGCATCCAACTGAGTCCCGAGATAAGCCACGCCGGGCTGCAAGCTAAGCAACTGAACTACGTTGCGGTCCGCGATGGGCAATTCGGAGATTTGCTCGTTCTCCATGACGTTGCCAAGGGAAGCGTCGGTCCGATTGATCAGCGGCTCTGTACCTTCTACGGTCACCTGCGTCGCCACTCCCGTCAGATGGAGTTGAATGTTGATGGTGGAGGGCGTGTTGACCACCAGCGAAACGTTCGACGCCAAAAAGGGCGCAAAGCCTTTTGCCGTTGCCTCCAACCGATACTTGCCCGGAGGCACATCCAGGAACTGGTATAGGCCTGCGCCGTTGCTTGTAGTGTTGCGCTGCAGCCCCGTTGCCTCTGCGGTCAGGGTAATCTTCGCTCCGGGAACGGCTGCTCCCGACGGGTCAGTAACACTCCCGTTCAGTTGGCTCGTTGATTGCGCCGCCGCCACGGACGCCAGCAGGGTCAACAATGCCAATCCTGCCAAACAGCAAACTGCGCGCCTCGCTCCCTGCTTGCAACGCAAAGCAACCAGCTGCCACAAACTCCGCTGCCTACGGTCGCACTGCTGACGCATCCGCATCCTCGACATGGCACCCCTCCTGGAATGGCAAGGCCGCGCAGAACTGACCGAGAAGAAATCGAATCGTGCGTACGTCCCCTGCATCTCTTCGCGGCTGCTTGGGCCTCCGCCGATTGTCCCTTACCTGACTGGAATTTCTTTTTTGAGCCACCCTTTGGCCCGAAAGACTAGCCCCACTTCCCCCGGCGTGTCAACCGCAAGTCACACTGACCAGCAATTTCGAGAGGTATGAGCAGATAGCTTCGTGGGAGAACTGCGATGAGCGCCAAACGTAGATCTCAGCATAAGCTGGGCATGCGGCGAGTGCCTGCTTCAAGAAGGCTTCCTAGAACGCTCCGAGCGGAGACGTCGCACGAAGCTGTCGCACGTTCGAACCTCCGATGGCGACAAAACTAGATCCGGGTGTCTAGATTAACTGGCTGGATATCAAGCAATCTGGGGCGTGGGAAACGCGTGATCAGTGGAGGGCATTGGCTGGCAGAAAAATGCCTCGAGCGCAAAAGAATAGCCGGGGGCTCGGCTGAGGGACCCGAGCCGCCCGGCATTTCTCACCCATCTCCGCAGGGTCTGGGTAAGAATCGGTTATGCGGCGCTTTCACTGCTCCGCATGAATTCGTACCGCTCGATGGCCGCCGCCACGCCTACGTCGCCGGAATTCTCCGGGCTGCTGCGCAGGACGCGCCCCAGGCAACGGACTCGCACGGGACCCGCCTGCGTCAGTTCGTGTGGCAACGTCATCACGATTTCGACGGGCGCCCCGCTCTTGAGCCCCTTGGGCAAATGAAAATAGAGGCCACGGGAGCTGACTTCCCGTGATTCCGTCGCGGCTTCGCCAACGACACTTTCATCCGTCCAACGGACGGTTAACGGCAAACGCATTAGAAAACGCCGCGTTGAGCGGCGCTCTTTAAGAGCCACAGGACACCTGCCTTCTGAATTCCGGTACAGAGTACGTTTCAGACTGAAAAGCTCCAATAGAGCGAAAGCCTCAATTCTGATAGGCCAAGTTGGTACAGAAGTACTAGGAGCGATGTTCCGGAAATGCTTGATTGGCCTGCATTTATTGAAGAACGAGCTCAGAAGTGGATAGTACCTGGCTGCATCCTGCATTCGAAGGCTTGCGAAATGCGCGGAGTATGTCTGCGAGGGGAAGTACCCTTTTCAGTTTGGTCGTTGCCCCGCGGTTCACTACTGGCAAGACAGCCCAGTGTCCGGCCCAACGCATTCTCTGGCCGAGCGGCGAGCAACGGTGGACAAGGCATGGATTCTGCTCATCTCCCCGTAAGTATTGCGTAACCACGAAGAACAACCGTGGCCGTTGGCTCGAAGTATATCGTGATACGATAGACTCACAATATGGTGACGAAGTCTGTGAATGCGGAGGGCGAGCCGGCTGTTTCGTGGTGGAAGTCGCCCATGCGTTGGGCAGCATTGCAATTCGCCGAACGCGAGGGCCAGGTGCTGCTCCTCCTGAGCATATTGATTGGCGCGTTGACGGGCCTGGCCGTGGTGGCGTTCATCCTCCTCACGGAAAATGTCGGGATGCGGCTGTATCCAGTGGGCAGTGCGGCGTGGCACCGTGTGCTGTTTCCGGCGGCGGGCTCGCTGGGGATGGGCTACCTGCTGTTCAAATATTTTCCGGACGCGCGGGGCAGCGGCGTGCCACAGACGAAAGCGGCGCTCTACGCGCGCGACGGCGTGATTACGGCGGGCACGACGCTCGGAAAATTCTTTTGCACCTCGGTGACGCTGGCATGCGGGATTCCGCTCGGACGCGAGGGGCCATCCGTCCAAGTGGGTGCCGGGATCGCGTCGATTCTGGGGCGGCGGCTGGGGTTGGGGCCGCGGCAAGTGAAAGCGCTGATTCCGATCGGAGCGTCCGCGGCGATTGCCGCCGCATTCAATACGCCACTGGCGGCGGTGCTATTTGCGCTCGAGGAAATCATGGGCGATCTGAACGCGCCCGTGCTGGGCTCCGTGGTGCTCGGGTCGGCAACCTCGTGGTTGGTGCTGCGAATGATTCTGGGTAACCATCCCCTTTTTCAGGTGCCGCAATACCAATTGGTGCATCCGTTGGAGTTTGCAATCTACGCAGTGCTCGGGGTGGCTGGTGGCTTGGTGTCGGTGGCGTTCGTCAAGCTTCTGCTGAAATTGCGCCAGCTTTTCCTGCGAATGCCCAAGTGGACCGCGTGGTTTCAGCCCGTAGGGGGAGGATTGCTGACCGGGCTGATCGGCTGGCAGCTGCCGCAGGTGCTTGGCGTGGGCTATGGATACGTCGGCGATGTGCTGAACGGCAAGATGGCGCTGCGGTTGATGGTGTTGCTGGTAGTGTTCAAGCTGCTGGCGGTGACGACGAGCTATGCCTCGGGGAACGCGGGCGGAATTTTTGGACCGAGCTTGTTCATTGGCGCGACGCTGGGAGGCTCGCTCGGTAGCGTTGCGCATCACTTCTTGCCGGCACATACGGCGGCGCCTGGTGCGTATGCGCTGGTGGGCATGGGCGCAGCGTTCGCGGGGATTGTGCGGGCGCCCATGACGTCGGTGTTGATGATTTTCGAGACGACACACGATTACGCTGTGATTGTGCCGCTGATGATTGCCAACATGGTGAGCTTCTTCATTTCGTCGCGGCTGCAGCGGCAACCCATCTACGAAGCGCTGGCCATTCAGGACGGCGTCCACTTGCCGCGCCCGGAGGCGCGCCGTGCCATAGGCCGACCCCAGGTGGGAGAAGTGATGCGCGCCGCGACGGAGACTTTGCGGCCGGAGATGACGATCCGGGACGCGTTCGAGCGAGCGGGCAAATCGGAATTCCATGCCTGGCCGGTGGGCAATGAAGACGGTCTAATGGGCGTCATCAGTCTTGCGCGGATCGAGCAAGCAGTCGCGAATGGCAATGACGCAAGAGAGTTGAAGGAGTTCGTCGGCATCCTGGATTTTCCGCACGTCCACACAGACCATCCGATCCATTTGGCGCTCGAACGCATGGGTTACGCGAATCTGGATGTCCTGCCCGTGGTGAGCCGGGCAAATATCCACAACATGCTGGGAATTGTGGTCTTGAGCGACATTCTCAAGTCATACGGCGTGAAAGATCACGCATAGACGCGCAGGGGGCGCGTAGGGAGATGGAGTGGCGCGACTGACTTTCTGCCGGGAGCACGCATCTTCCCACTGTTAGACACACTATCAGCTGGTTCCGGCTTGAACTTGGGCGATGATTCGTTCCAGGTACTCTTTCTCCTTTCTCACGTCTTCGATCTGCTGAGGCCCGGAGATTTCGCGCTCGATGGTGATCGCGCCCGTGTAGCCGAGTTTGTGAAGCTTCGTGATCACTTGCACGAAATCCACACGGCCGGTCCCGATCAGAACCTCCTCGCCGAGCTTCATCGGATCGACGGGCCACAACCCATCCTTGGCGTGAACGCTCTTCACATAAGGACCGATGATATCAATGGCATCAACGGGGTTTGCCTTCCCGTACAAAATCAGGTTCGCAGTATCCAATCCAACGCCGAGGTTGGGTAGGTTGACGTCCTGGATGGCACGCTCGAGCGTGGTGGGAGTCTCCTGGCCTGTTTCCATCAGGAAATCCTGCCTGTTCGCAGCGCAATGCGTAGCGACCTCGCGGATGGCGTCGACTGCTTCCTGGTAGAGCGGATCACGAGGGTTTTCTGGAATGAAGCCACAATGCGTTTGCACGCGCGGGATGCCAAGCTCCTTGGCAAAATCCGATGCTTGCTTTAGTGCGCTAATTCGCCCGGCGCGGGTTTCGTGGGGAATAAGACCAATGGTGGAAGGGCCGTCGAGGAAATCCCAAACAAGCCGGCCAGGGCCCACCACCTCGACGCAGGTGGCGACCAGCCCATACTTTTCGAGCAGTCCGGCAAATTGTTGAGGCATGGCGGGGCTGAATTTGCCGATGTAATCATCGAGCGAGAGGAAACAATTGGAGAGGCCCAGGTCTTTCACGGTTGAAATGGCAGGTTCAGGGTCCGCGCCCGGGCGAATGACCAAGCCGACGGCCATAGGCTTCAGGCCGTTGTCCGATTGAGCGGCGCTCGGTGGCTTGGCCGTGGCAACGGCCGGCAGGCCCGATACCTTGGTCCGCTCAGGCGAAAGGACACTCGCCAGAGCATCTACCTGAATCATCGCCGCGCCCATCGCGGCGCCCAGAAAATCACGTCTGCGCATGCAGCACCTCCGCTCACAGAAAAGTGCAACGGGCAAGGCTAGTAAAGAGCCGGCCGATTGCGAACATCGACAGCTCCGCAACGGCCGCGTACTACGCTCAGACGAGCCCCGTCCCGGAAATCCGGAAAGCCACCGCGTGCTCGCCAGGCGGTTGTTCCGGCAATTCGATTTTCAATCCAGCTTCTTCTCGCGCCCACATCAAATCGCCGGCGCTTCCGAGCAAGTCCACGCGTTCGATCTTACCCTCAGCATAGGAACTCTTGGTTCCCAGAGGCGCGATAACCGCCTGCTTGCCGGGCCATCCCATGAGGAATGCGTAGAGCGTCTGGCCTTTTGTGGTGAATCGAACGTCCTCCGCCGTAAGAGCCTTCCGTTTGCTCTCGTTGAAGCTCGCATCCTGCGCCGGCGCGGAAGCCACCGCAGCGCTCTGGCCGGAGATCTTCCACGGACGGGTTGCAAAAATGGCTTCCCCGTTGACGTTCATCCAGGCGGTGAGATCCGCAAGAATTTTTAGCTCGCGGTCATCCAGCATGCCGCTCGAGGGCAAGGGAAAATTCAGCATGAGGTTGCCATTCTTACTGACGATATCCACAAGCATGTCCACGATCGTCTTGGGAGTCTTGTACGTGATGTCGCGGTTGTAATGCCAGTCGCCGATGCACGTATCGGTCTGCCAGGGATTCGGCCCAATCTGATCCAGGACGCCGCGCTCGCGGTCGAGCACGCACATCCCTGCATCAGAGTCTTCCTTGCGCTTGCTGGTGTAAACGGCTTCGACCTTTCCGCCGTTCCGGCGCGCATTCGTGTTCAGAAAATGTGCCAGCAAATTCAGGCCCCAATTCCCGAAGGGGAGTTGACCATCGGAGTATAGGAGGTCCGGCTGATATTGGTCCACCAGGTCCTGAATGCGCAGAAACCAGTGCTGCTTCCAGGATTCCCGGATGCCGTCTTCATTCCAATCAAGCTTCGCGGTGAGCAGGTTGGGGTCGGTAATCTCGTGATACAAATCGGAAAACACTGGATTGGCTCCGTCGTAGGGTACGCCTGCAAACGAGCCGGTTTTGTCGGAGAGGTGGCTCACGGCGAACCATTTGTAGCTGATCCAGAGGTGGTCGCTCACGCCGAACTTCAATCCGCGCTGCATGGCCGCGCGGCGAAATTCACCCACCACGTCACGCTGAATTCCCATTTTCGCTGCGTTCCAGCGCTGATGCCGTGAGTTCCACATATCAAAATTGTCGTGATGGACGCCCATGCTCATGAAATATTTCGCGCCCGCGCTCTGGTAGAGGCGGACCAAGTATTCCGGGTCAAACCGCTCACCTTTCCAAGCGGGAACGAGGTCCTTGTATCCGACTTTCGAAGGGTGGCCATAATGTTCCAGATGGTATTGGTATTGCCGCTCGCCCTGGATGTACATGTTGCGAGCGTACCAATCGCCCGCTTCGACCGACGACTGCGGCCCCCAATGAGCCCAGATGCCGAATTTCGCGTCGCGAAACCAGTCTGGGACGCGGTAGGCAGCGAGCGACTCCCGCGTCGCGCTGAACGGCCCCTGCGCGATCGAAGGCGGCGCAGTGTCTTGCGCAAACGATCCCAACGCGCGAAGCGCGGGCACTGCTCCCGCAAGAGTTGCCATCGCCTGCCGCCGGGTCATTCCCTGCCCACGTTTTCCCATGACTCCTGAATCCTACAGCAAATCGGGGCCGCACCGGAGCAACATCTGATCAAGCCAGTCCACAGGATTTGGAAACCCAATCGTGTGGTCGCTTTCAAGAGAGCAATTTATGGAACTTCTTGCGGACAGCGGACGTATGTATCATTGAAGCTTGCGGCGCGAGGCCGGGGCCCTTGTGACTGCATTCACGAGTGGAGGGGCGTCCCATGGGGTCCTTTGGCAATCAGTTAAGGCAGGTCGTGCGAAGGCTGGTCCGCACCCCAATGTTCAGCCTCATTGTGCTAATCACGCTCGCCGTAAGCGTGGGCGCGAACACGGCGATTTTCACGGTCGTTGAGAGCGTTCTATTGAAACCTTTGCCGTACCCTCATTCCGCCGAATTGGTAGGAGTCTGGCTCAAGGCCCCCGGCATTAACATCCCGAAACTATCCCTATCGCCCTCCACGTACTTCATTGATCGCGACCAAGGCCGCACATTCCAAGACATCGGGCTCTACACGGGCGATTCGGTGAACATAACTGGCGTGGCGGAGCCCGAGCAGGTCCGCGGGCTGGACGTGACCGACGGCACGCTTCCAATTCTAGGGATACCCCCCATGCTGGGGCGCTGGTTCAATCGGACCGACGATTCGCCCGGCAGCCCGGATACGGTGATGCTGACGTATGGCTACTGGCAACGGAAATTTGGCGGCGACCCGGCCATCGTTGGTCGGACGATCTTAGTGGATGGGAAGGGGCGCCAGGTAATTGGCGTGATGCCAGCAAGATTCCATTTCCTCGATATGGACGATCCGCCGGTGATCCTTCCCTTTCAGTTTGACCGCAGAAAGACGCACCTCGGGAACTACAGCTATCCAGGCGTAGCCCGGTTGAAGCCGGGAGTTACGCTGGCGGAGGCCAGCGCTGATCTGGCGCGGCTTCTCCCGATCGTAAACCGTAGCTTCCCGGCGCCGCCGGGATTCAGCCTTCAATTGTTCGAGAAGGCGGGGATTTCCCCGAATCTGTGGACGTTCAAGCAGGACGAGGTGGGTGATGTAGGAAAGCTTCTCTGGGTGCTAATGGGGGGCGTCGGCATCGTGATGCTGATCGCCTGTGCAAACGTGGCCAATCTGCTGCTGGTGCGAATCGAGGGACGCCAGCACGAGCTGGCCATCCGCGCGGCTCTGGGTGCCGGATGGCGCCGCATTGCCGGCGAGTTGCTACTGGAAAGCCTTGTGCTCGGGCTGCTGGGCAGCGCGGTTGGCCTGGGGCTGGCCTACGGCGCATTGCGCGCCCTGGTAGCGATTGCGCCGGAAGGCCTCCCCCGCCTTCACGAAATCGTCATTGACGTGCCGGTGCTGCTGTTTACGCTGGGTGTATCGTTGTTCGCCAGCCTGTTGTTTGGCGCTCTGCCGGTGTTCAAGTACGCAGGAGCGCGGCTGGGAACCGGTCTGCGCGAAGCGGGCCGGGCTGTGAGCCAGAGCCGCGAACGCCATCGCGCGCGGAACGCGCTGGTGATCGTACAAGTAGCGCTGGCGATCGTCCTGCTGATTTCCTCCGGACTGATGATCCGCACGTTTCGCGCAATGACCCATGTGAATCCGGGGTTCACTGGGGGAACCGAAGTGCAAACGCTGCGTTTATCCATCCCCGAAGCGGAAATTTCCGATGCCGAGAAAGTGGTTCGCGCCGAAGAGGCGGTGATGCATAAAATTGAATCGGTTCCGGGCGTCGCGTCGGTGGGCATCTGCTCGACCATGCCCATGGACGGATACGGAAGCTTCGATCCGGTCTTCGCGCAAGACCGCACCTACGCCGAGGGCGAGCTTCCTCCGCTCCGCAGGTTCAAGTTCATCTCTCCCGGATTTTTGAAGACCATGGGCACTCCGCTGATCGCCGGGCGCGATTACACCTGGGAGGATGTATACAACAAGCTTCCCGTCGCGATCGTTTCGGAAAACATGGCCCGCGAGTATTGGAAGAGCCCTGAAAACGCGCTCGGCAAACGGGTCCGCGTCAGTACGAAGGATGATTGGCGCGAAGTGGTTGGAGTCGCGGCGGATGTGCGCGACGACGGAGTGAGCGAGCCTGCGTCAACTTCCGTATATTGGCCCATGCTGATGAGCCATTTCGAAAGCGACGATGTGGAAGTGCGACGTACATTGGGCTACGCCATCCGAAGTCCGCGCGCCGGCTCGGAAAGTTTCCTGAAGGAAATCCGGGCGGCGGTCTGGTCCGTGGATGCGAATCTTCCCCTCGCGGAAGTCCATACCATGGATTATTTCTACAAGAAATCCATGGCGCCAACCTCGTTTACGCTGGTGATGCTCGCGGTGGCAGGAGGCATGGCGCTGCTGCTGGGGATTGTGGGCCTCTATGGCGTGATCGCGTATTCGGTGTCGCAACGGACGAGGGAGATCGGAATTCGCATGGCGTTGGGCGCGCAGCAGCAGGATCTGGTGGGGATGTTCGTACGCCAGGCGCTGTTGCTGACGGCCGCGGGGATTGTCTGCGGGCTCGGTGCAGCCTTCGGTCTAATGCGGCTGATGACGTCGCTGCTGTTCAACGTCAGCCCTGTTGACGGCGTCACCTACGTCGCCGTGACGATTGGGCTGGTGGCCACCGCCGCACTGGCGAGCTATCTGCCTTCGCGCCGCGCGGCCGCCGTAGATCCCGTTGAGGCGCTACGGGCGGAATAATCCGGCGAACGGGCTGGAGAAAACGAATCTTCGGGATCAGGCCTGATCGATCAGGCGATGGTGGATCGCGTAGAGGGCAAGTTCGAGGCGGTCGGATACGCCGAGCTTGTCGAAAATATTGTGCAGGTGATTCTTCACCGTCTGTTCGCTGATAAATAGCTTTTCGCCGATTTCACGGTTCCGGAAACCCTGCGCGACGAGTTGCACGATTTCCTTTTCGCGGTCGCTCAGCAAGGGCTTTTCGCGGCGCTGCCCCGATTCGGCGGATTTCTTGAACGCGTCGATCACCTCGGCGGTCATCCGATTGTCCAGCCAGATTTCCCCGTCATGGACCTTGCGGATGCTCTTCAGAAGCAGATCGCTGGCCGACTGCTTGAGTACCACGCCGCGTGCGCCCAAGCGCATGGCGCGAACCACGTCGCGGTCGTCCTCGGCCGCGGTGACGACAATCACGCGGGTCGGCAGCGAGTCGAAATTGACCTCTTCGAGGACAGCCAAGCCGTCCTTCTCCGGCATGCGCAGATCAAGCAGCAAGATGTCCGGCTTGATATTTCGCGAGCATCTTCGTGCACTCCACGCCGTTCGAAGCTTCGCCCACAATCTGGACGTCGTCGGCCACTTCGAGCAGACGCCGGAGGCCGTCGCGGAAGATAGCGTGGTCATCCGCAACCAGGATGCGAATCGCCTGTTTCGCTTTCGTCATTTCAATTCAATGGAATTTCGATGGTTAGACGCGCCCCGTGCCCGGGATTCGATTCCACCGTCAGCGTTCCCCCCACGCTTCGTGTTCGTTCCTTGATCGAAATCGGCCCGAGACGCAGCCGGTCCAGCTCCTCACTTGTATATCGCCCAGAGAAACTGAAACCCAGCCCGTTATCGTCCACGACGAGAAAGACTTTGGACTCGTCTTGTTCTAGTTTTACCACGACGTGGCTGGCATTCGCATGCTTTTTTACGTTGTGTAGTGACTCACGATATATCTGGAACAGTTCCCGGCAAAGGCGGTCCGGGAGGCGCAAATTCCGGTCTTCGATGAATAAATCCACCGCCAAGCCGTATTCGTTGCGGAAGCGTTCGGCAAAGCCCACCATCAACTCGCGCATGTCCGCGCTCTCCACGCGCAAGGGCCGGAGGTCCGTCACCATCCGGCGCAGTTCGTCGCTCTCCTGCTGCACCAATTTTCTGAAGGTTCGCGAGCTCTGCTCCCGCCTTTTCGGGCGTTTCGGGCAACTTCCGGCGCAGCACATCGAGCTGAATCTTCAGGCTCAGCAGCGTTTGCAGGATTCCGTCGTGCAGGTCGCGCGAGATGCGGCTACGCTCCGATTCCACGGCCCGCGCACGAAGGTTGCGCAGCAGAAAAATATTTTCCAGCGGCGGCCCAAGGTGGCGGACGACATGTTCAAAACGCCTTAAATCGCCCCGCGTAAACCGCCGCCGCAGCCCGATTGAGATTGACGCGCTCCTCGATCCCTGCGCGCCATCGGAACGAATCAGCAGGACGCGCCCCGACGGGCGTCCCGCCGACTCAATGGTTGTGGCCAGCAGACCCCGCGCGGCAAACTCCTCCCGCGTCGAACCCGGCGGCGGCGGGACGCTGCGGAATGGCTGGCCGAAACCGCCGGTCCCATCCGAATCCATCCCCGCTCCCATTCTTGAAATTCCAGCAATACGATACTTCCAGTGAATCAATCAAGAAAGTCTCAGACCGCGAGAGCGGCAAAGTCTCCGGGCCGGCCACGTCGCTATCGTTCGGGCGTATCTTCCAGACGAAGAGCCGCTCGAGCTCGTCATCGCGAAATGCCAAGCAGGCTTGCTCGCAATTGAATTCCAACGCGAGTTCGCCAAGCGCCTGTCGAATCGATTCGGTGAGGCCGCGGTCAAATTGAAGCAGTCCCGTCACTCTTTCCAGGAATTGCTGTTGCACCAGATGTTCGCGTTCGCGCGCACCGAGAAATCCCATCCCCATTCCCAAAACTGCTGTCCCCAATCCGATTGCCAGCCAGTGCCCCACACTCTCCCAGCGGAACGGCCCGGCAAGCGCCAATCGGAAGACGACGCACACGGTTGCGACACCCACCAGCGCCACTACCCCGCGAGATTTGCCACGCGTAGCCAGCGCGAAAACGGCGAAAAGGAACAGGAACGAGAACGCGGAGACCGACGATCTGAAATACAGCAATACTGCCAGCATCACTAAATCGGCCGCCAGAGGAATGCGCAACTCCCCCTTGCTATAAAACAGCTCTCCGAAAGCGGCGCCCAAAGCCGCGAGGAGATATACCGACAAGAGAATTAGCGGCGCGCGCTGCCCCCCGGGGGTAGAAGTTTCGAGCAATGCCACCAGCGACAACGCGGCAAAGATCACGCGAGCCAGCGTGATCTGGCGCTCGAGATAAAGCCGCTCCGTGTTGTCGAGAGGCATTGTGGCGGGCAACTTCCCTTAAAAGTCTAACAAGCCAAGGGCCGCGCGCAACCGCGTGTCTTCTTTTGGTAATCGCACCTCGATTCACTCGCGCCACTCTGGCGGTATTTACAGGAAAGACCTGCGGCGCGGGATTGACATTGGGTGCATAATCTTCTGCAGAATCTTGCGCCGCGCGGGGGCCGCTGGCTTGACGCAACGCTATACCCGGAGGGAGGTGGGTCGCATCCTTGGGCTGGATGCCGGCCGCCTGAAGTATTGGGAACGTCTCCATTTAGTGTCTCCGCGGGCGCGCTGGGGAGAGCGTTTTTACAGCTTTGGCGACCTCGTCGCGCTTCGCACCGTCCAGCGCCTGACGGACCATCGAATTCCGGCGCGCCGCGTTTGCCGCGCCGTCTCGTTAGTTCAGCAACAGTTTGGCAGCGCCTCCATGCCCCTTCAGGAGCTTCGACTCCTTGAACAGGGGCGCGAAGTTTTGGTAATTCCTCCCGGCGAAGCTCGGCCATTCAATCCCATCCGGCAGCAATGGGTTTTCCCCTTCGGCATGTCCGCAGAACCGGCGAAGTTGCACCCGCTGGCGGGCCGCACGCCGGAAGAATTGTTCGAGGCAGCGCTCGATTGCGAGAAATCCACCGAGACGCTCCCACAGGCCATTGACGCCTACCGGCAGGTCCTCGAGCTCGCCCCTGAATGGATTGAGGCTCATATCAATCTCGGAGTCGCGCTCTACCAAACGGGCCAGACCGAAGAGGCGCGCGCCGCATTTCAAGCAGCCGTCGAGCTCGACCCCATGAACGGCATCTCGCGCTACAACCTTGGTTGTGTCCTCGAGGAACAAGGCATGCTCGACGAAGCCGTCGATCACCTTCGCCGCGCCGCCCGCGCCATGCCTGCCCACCCGGACGTCCATTTCAACCTCGCGCTAGCGCACGAAAAGCGCGGCGAGCGCCGCCTCGCACGCGAACAGTGGGAACTCTACCTGCGCTACGCCCCCAACGGCCCCTGGGCAAGCCAGGCGCGCGCGCGGCTCAGTCAATACGGCCCACGCCGTAAGCTCGGCGCCCCGATTCCGTTCCCTCGGAAGGCGTAGCGCTTCCTTCCAGCAGTATTTGCTGCGGGCACCCCACCTTGGGCCGCCCGGTTTTGGAGCCTTTCGCAGAGACTTCCCAATACCTGGGATGTTCGGTCCGATAAGAACCTTCGAGGGACTTGCGTATCCTCAACGCAACTCCCTTCCCTGCAATCCACTCCCGGTATATGCTTGCGCTTGTCCTGACCCCCGATATGGATTGAATCCTCAATACCACTGCTATCTGCCTCGGGACACGGGAGATCAAATGAAAGAATACTTTATCCGCTACTCGGCATTCCTCGGGCGTCCCTTCGGACTTGTCCTTCTATCATTTGCCGTAATCGTCGGCTTTGCTGGGACGGAAAGGGTGGTCCGCCCGGCGACGGCTGCGCTCCAGACGATTGCAAACGATAGCCAGGCTTTCGCGCCCCAGCCGATCGACCCCCAGAAAGTTCAAGATCAGCAGGACATGACCTGGGACGACTACCATCCCATTCCGGGCAAGGACTGGGCCGACCGTTCACTCGTGCCCGAACGGAAGTTGCGTATCGCGCTGGTTGCCGTGGATTTCCCGGATCAGCCCTTCGTCATAACTCTGCCCAAGAAGTCCGACCTTTTCGGCAACCCGCAGATCGATCCGATTACCCGCGAACAGGTCCCGCAGTTTTACGCAGACTTCTACAACAAGCCGGAAGCCCTGAACCACGGCCATACCATTAACGGTTACTGGATGGAGCAATCGCGCGGAAAGATCGGCATTCCCCCCATCGATGCCTATGGCCCGTACCGCATGCCGAAAAACCTATTCCAATACGGGCTGAACGAATGGAAGCAGCAGGATGGCTGTCCGGGAGGTTTCAAATGCGACGGCCGCCTGGAGCGCGATGCCGACGCACTCTGGCGCGCCGCTGCCGGCGAAGACATCGCCAAGAAATACGACATCGTTCTGCGAATCTACGCGGGCTACGACGAGACCAGCGTCTGGCAGGAGTTCGGCGAAATGAAATTCCAGACCAGGGACGACATCCCAGCCGAATGGGGCAACCCGGATACCACGAAGCCCCGCTGGGTCATCACCCGGTACGAGCCGTGGACCTCCTGGAAGGCGGGACAGATGCAGTGGGGATTGTCCTCGATCCGCCAGGGGGAAAGTTCCGGCACGATCACGCACGAAATCGCTCACTTCGCGTTTCAGATCGGCGACAACAACAATAATCCCTACGCCACGCCGTATCATCGAGTCGGCGCCGGTCCTTGGGACATCATGGACCGCGGCTCTTTTAACGGTCCGGGCGGG
The DNA here is from genome assembly GCA_963788255.1 of uncultured Acidobacteriota bacterium. GTDB lineage: Bacteria > Acidobacteriota > Terriglobia > Acidiferrales > UBA7541 > Palsa-295. Next base: position 73,643 of record CAWBGC010000014.1, on the reverse strand, counting down.
CCGCACATGCGCTGGGTCGTCCCCGCATTCGCAGGCGCCTCTATGCCCGCGGGGCTGATGCTTCGCAGCAAAATCAACTTCAAGTTCTTGCCCGAATCCAACGTTCTGAAGCTCAGCCGCGACGGCCTCGCGAAATCCGGATTGGCGGTCGCGAGCGTCACTGCCCGTTCCGTGGACCCGGGCCCCGCGGGACTTTCCGGCATTACGATCACGCTCGATGGCGACGCGCCCCAGGACAAAACTCCGCCGTGCGACATCAATCAGGATCCCCTCTGCGCCGGCACTCCCGTCTTCAACTTCTACTCGCTCGAGGTCGTCCAGCGCATCGGATACGATTCATTCACGCCCGATAACGGCGTTCTGCTGGCCAAGAACAAGAACAAAGAGGGAAACTCCTGCGGCTACAACTGCTTCACCTGGGTCATTGACGCGCACCCGGAGGATATCCACCAAGTGGACTTCAAGCGCCCGGACGGCACACCCGTGATGCGCTCGGTTGCCGATTACCGCCAATTGAACGATGCGCTCTTCCACGCCGGCCTTCATTCGGGAAGCCAGTTCGAGTGGGAGGACACCGCGAATCGCCTGCACTTCTACGTGATCGACGTCCACAAGGACGCGCAGGGAATTTTATCATACACGCTCGGCGTGAAGTCTCTCGATGGCTCGGGCCCGCAGAAGCGCGGCGTGTCTCTTCGGCCGTCGCGCGGGGAAAAGAATCCCTCGGTCTACAATTTCACGCTGAAAAATACAGGCGAGCCCGCTCCCGCTGACAAATCAGTACGCGCCAACGGCGAGACGTCATACCTGAACGATGATATCTACCGACTTTCCGTATCGGTGGATGGCCAAGGATGGTCGGCGCAACTGACGAACGCGCTCGCTGCGGTGAAATTCGGCGAATCGGTCGCCGTGCCCGTCTATGTCGCGGCAGAACCGGGTAGTGCCACGTCAGCCAAAGTCACCTTGACGGCGAAATCCGAAAGCGATCCAACAAAAATCGCTACGGCCGAAATGACGGTAAAGGCTTCAAGCGTCCAACCCTGAAAATGCACGAATTGGACTGCTCGGCCGGCAGAACGTAGGATGCGAACGCATCACTTCGGTGATGGGTGAATTTCGATGCAATCGAGCGCGGCACGGTCGCCGCCGTCAGGCGTTCCCTCGGTCCGGATTTCATCGCCGACATGCAGCTCGATGCCCTCAATGCGATAGCGCGTCGAGGAAGTGGTGTCGATTCGTGTGGTGGGAAGATCGTTGTTTGCAAGCCACTCACCGGCGAGCCGATCATTCACAAACAGCTTGAATCGTGCGACGCCGTTATTCGTGTCGAAGTATTGCACGTCCAAATCAAAATTCCCTGACGCGCCCTCGAAGCGAAATGCCGCCGAGCAGCGGCGCTCCGTCTCTGGACAGACCACAGCCTTACCGCCCGAAGCCGTTTCCCACGGCGTGACGTCTCGAATCGCATAGCCATCGAGTTTCATCGCTTCGGCTTCAACGCGTCCGGGAAAGTTTCCAGCACGTCCCTTGTCATCCGGGATGCCGCACGCGCGCAGGAACCAATTGCAGATGGCGTCTCGCCACACCTGCGCGGCGCCCGCCTGGTATTCGAGCTGTGCCAGAATCTCCCTATAGCGCCGCTCATCCATGCGGCCTTCGAGCGATTCCCATTGACGCACGTAATCCTGTGCGGCTGCGGCGCCCTCGTAATGCGAATCGTAGATGTACTGGATGACCGTCTTCCCCGAGTGCAGCACGTACGTGTACGGAACGTGATGGAAGAAAAGGAGCAGCTCGTCGGGACAATGGGCCAGCGATTCGAGCTGCTTCGCCACCGCCGGACGATATTGGCCGATAAACCCTGTCCCGGTCGCAACCGTGCGGTCCATCCCGATGCCCTGCGCGTCCGCGCGATGCCACTGGCCCCAGCCGTTGCGTTCAGAAGCTCCAACAGAGGGCCCGTAGTGATTGCCCGTGATGTCCGTGAGAGTGCCGGCGCCGAGTGGCCCCGTGTAATCCTCATATACGTGCCAAGATTGAAGCTGCATCGCGACAATCGTGTCCACGACGCGCGGGTCTTCGCTGAATGTGAGCTTTGTCCACTCCTCCGCAATCTGCTTCGCGGACAAATCCGGTTTCCAGGCGAGCCGCCCAAAGCCGTAAAGATTGGCCATCGAGAGGTGGCTACCCGCCCAGGTGGGATCGAGCCCGATGTTCGCGACGCCCACGAAACCCCCAGTGGGCCGGCGAAAAGTCTTGCCCGCGACGAGCGCCTTCACCGGAGTGGCGTCTCCGGCGGCGTCCATATCGAAATCGAGCACCTCTTTCCACATCGGCACGAGAAAACATAGATGCCGCGCCTGGCCTGTGTATTCCTGCGTGATTTGCAGCTCGATGGCCTCGTTGGTTTCCTCTAGCGCGCCAAAAAGCGGTGAGGCGGGCTCGCGCACCTGAAAATCAATCGGGCCGTTTTTGATTTGCAGGATGACGTTGGTATCGAATTGTCCATCCAGCTTGTAGAAATTCTCGTAGGCGGCGCGGGCGCGGTCGTTTTTGGGATTGCGCCAATCCAGGTGATGGTCGTAGATGAATCCGCGGTAGAACAAGAGCCCGCCATGAGGCCGAAGCGCGCGGGCAATCACGTTCGCCGCGTCGGCGTGCGTGCGGCCGTAGGCGGAGGGGCCCGAACGATCCTCCGAGTCCGCCTTCAAGACAAAACCCCCGAAATCAGGAATCGCGCGATAAATCTCTTCTGCTTTTGCCTTCCACCAGGCAGCCACGCGCGGGTCGAGCGGATCGAATGTGTCGAGACCACCGATGGATTTCGGGCTGCTGAAATCAATCGACACGGCGAGCCGCACGCCCCAAGGACGAAATTCATCAGCAATACGCGCGAGTTGGGGAATGAAATCGGGCGCCAGGATGCGAGGATCGGCGTTGACGTTGTTGATCGCGCAGCCGTTGATGCCCACCGACGCGAGCAGGCGGGCATAGTCGCGCACGCGGCTCAAATCCGAGCGGACTTCGCCCTCATCAAAAAATATGGACCGCCCGCCGTAACCGCGCTCAATTGTTCCGTCGAGATTGTCCCATTGATTCACCCATCGAATCGGAGCGTACGGGGCCTCCTGCTCGTTCAAACGTGCGAGCGATTCGCCGAGCGAGACCCTGCGCAACAGCGCGAAGACACCGTAGAGAACGCCGCGATCGGTCGGCGCAGTGATAAGGATCGAGGGAATTCCTCCCAACGAGATGGACTGAAGCGAGTAACCGTCTTCGCTTAGGTTTTGCGGAAATGCAACCGTGGGCAGAGCGGCATGAACCTCTGCGAAAGTGCCGAGGATGAAAGCGCTTCGGTGGGGCACTTGCGTATCGGATTGCAGTGCCTTCCCGACAGTGCCCCGGATGCCGCGAATCAGTTCCCGCTTTGCGCTTTGCAGGACAATGGAATCGCCGAGCGCAACAACGCTTTCAGGCAAATTCGCGTGTCGCTCCCGGGCGGAATCATCAAGGCGCGCGTAGCGAAGCCAGGCGTCGTTTCCCGTCTCGGATGGCAGTCCGCGCGACTGTGCAAATACAAGAGGCGCAAAGCTCAGTCCAAGTAGGATCAGAGCTGTTAACCTCGTTGCATTTCGGCGTGCGATTTCGGGCCGGAAACAATGGCGGAGCACGCACGAGAAGAAGCGGTGTCGACAACCAAGGAAAAGATTCCGCGCGCTCAACATAGGTTTGCGAGGGAAAGATTACGAGCGTTCACAACCTGCGTCAATCTTCCCGCGGCAAGCGCCGAATAAAGCAGCCCTCCATATCGAGGCCCGGAAGTTCAATCCGCCCGCGAGTCGTGGTAACCTTGATATCGGGTGGTGAGCGTAGCTCAGCTGGTAGAGCATCGGTCTGTGGAACCGAGGGTCGTGGGTTCAAATCCCATCGCTCACCCCAATTCTTTCAACGATTTAGCTCCGAGGATATTCCTATTCGCGTACCGTTCGCGTACGAAATCCGGCTTCATCCAGCACTCCTGCTCCGAAATTCGATGACGTTCCCGGACGGGTTTGGATTTTTCGGTTTGGCATCCGGATTCAGTTGCGAACCGAGCCAAGCCGAAAACTTCCGGTCATCCTCTCCGACCGCGTGGGCGTACAGCGCCGTGGTTTCTGCGCTGTCGTGTCCGACGCGGGCTTGAACCGTTTTCAGTGGCACGCCCTCCCGCTCGGCAATCGTCACTTGCGCGTGACGGAAGGCGTGCAACCCGGCTGCGGGCAATTGTAGCTCTTTCAAAACGGCCTGGAGTTTTCGCAGCGGCTTGCGGCACGTCCAAGGGGTCCCGTTCCGCGTTGCGAAAATCAAGCCATATTGATTCGGCTTCGATTCCGTTAGCCGAGTCTGAAGATGATTCGCAAGGTTTGCCGAAATCGAAAAGCGCCTTGCGGACCCTTTTGTTTTCGGCGTCTGTAAGTGTCCCCACCATGCCGTCTGTACGACGCGGACGATCAAGCGTTCGAAATCAAGGTCCTGCCACCGAAGGCCGCAAAGTTCTCCGGCACGCATCCCCGTTTCTGCAGCCAGCCAAAAACAGGTCTTGTACGGCTCGGGCGATGCGGCAACGATGCGGACCATTTCCTCTAGTGAGAAATGGCGACGCTCGCTACTCGCCCGATCTGGCAACCTTACGCGCCCCACTGTTCCGTGAATCTTTTTCCCGGCGGAAAACTCCGGTGCCACGTATCCCCACTCGCGAGCGGTTTTCAAGATGCTCTGGAGCGTAACGAACACGTGGCGCACGGTCAGGGGGTTGGCCTTGAGCTTCGACACAAACGCCTGCGCCATCTCCGTCGTAATGCCCCCCACCGCGCACTTCCCAAAAAATGGCTTCAGGTAGCGGCGGAGGTGCGAACTGTAATTCAGCCTCGTGGACGGCTTGAGGGTTGGTGCTATCTCCGATTCCCACCTGTCCGCAAAGGTAGCGAAGGTTATGGTTTTGGCTGGGCGGTAGGAGAGATCGTTAATCGAGCGAAGGCGGTTTTCCAGAACTCGCTGCGCCAGTTTCTTCGTCGCAAGTTCTCCGTTGCCCTCTTTCTTGCGACCGAGGAATTCCTGGCGATGCACGCGCCGGACAGATCCGTCCTCGTCCATCACGTCTTCCCAGAATCGCCCATACCATCGTGGCTCTGCCTTGGAGCCTCTCAAAAGCACTGTTCCTTTCTGAAATCTTCTGCGGGCCAAAGGTTTTCCCTTTCGCCCGTTAACGACACGCGCCGGTAGCGTACCTGGATCCTTGTTTTCGACGGTAGATTTATTTCCATTAAACGGAGGCGTAGGATCAGTCGTGGTGCGGACAGCATTCCGCGAACGGGTCAGTTGACCGTCAAACGATTCCGAATTCGCCCTACCTAACGACATTTCCTTCTCCGCCCAATGGAAAGGTCAACTGCTATAAACTGCGACGCGCCCCGGGTCCTACTTGCTGTACTCGGCGATGTGGCGGGAACAGTAGATTGCCGCTGAAAGGCGTTCGCCTTCGAACGGCAGGTTGCCGTGTAACTGTTGCGGATCGAAGAGCAACAGGTCACCAGGTTTGAATGCAATAGCGATCCGCCAGCGGGCAAGCACAAGCTGGCCGCCCGCGAAGTTCCCCATTGGCAGAAGGGCACTCATCACTCCTCGCAGGTTTCCGCGATCGGTGTGGTAGGCGGTCCGGAAGTTCTTGGCGATGTATATGGTGGTGAACGCCGTTTGCCAAAGTCGGCGCCGGCGCGGAGCCTTCTTCACTTCGGCAACCTGGGTGGCGTAAGAAGTCGGCATGTACCGCGCGTAGAGTTGGTCTACCCGTTTGACGAGCTGTTTGTTGCGGTCCAACAGTTCGGGCCAACGTTTAGTCAGCGTTGTTTTGTGGCAAGGGTGGCCCGAGTAGCCCAGTATGCCTTGTCGCGCTTCGACGACGTCCAGCACGCGCACGTTGACTCCCGAGCGCGGCGACGGGGTGCCATCCCTGCTCACGGACCGGTGCAGCGAGGTCGTGCCTAGGGCGGTCGCTCGATTGCTCGGCAGTCCGTCCACGGTGCGCCAGAGCGCGTAGGCCCGGCGGTGAAGGTGCGGGTCAATCCGCTGGGTAAGGAGAACGGCGGTCGTGCTGCCATCTGGGGCAACTAGCCTAGTGTCCTGATCAATGACCTGATCGGCGTGCGAAGGGGCTGGGTGCGTACCCTTTTGTTTCGCGGCCGTTTCTATGTAGTCGTGTTTAAGCAGCAAAGTTCTCAATTTGTGCTTCCTTATCGTCAATGCCAAACTTGAGGTATAGCTGCTTCAGCAGGGCGATGATTTCGCGTAGTGCTTTATGCCAGTCCGGCGAGTTCACCAATGCACGGGTCAGCCGCTTGAAAATGTCGTCAAGCCGAATCTTTTCCTTCCATTGGGGGCCCACTTCGGCTTTGGCCTTCGCAGTCGCGGCACGCGTTTGCACTGCCTGTGGGTCCTTTGCGAGCGGGAAAAGCGACTCTGTGTCGCTTTTGGAGTTAGCGTCGGCTTCTTGGGTGCGCACCAAGTCCATGTATCGCTGCGCCGTGCGCAGGTGGATTGACGAGGCGAATGTTTCAGCAAAGTAAGATTTCCAGTGACCGTGTTCGAGCGTGGCTTTAATTCTGATGAAGGTCTTGCCCAGCTCGACTCGCAATTCACGGCGGCGGGTCAGCAGCGCAAATGCGCACTTTTCCAGGGCGGCGCGCTCGGCCTTCAATTTGTGTTCGGCGCTCTCCGGGAGCCGGGGGGAGCGGTGTATCGCCCTGGCGGTTTGCGTCAATGTCGTCATGGCAGCACTTTCTCCTTGAAACGGGGAAATCGAATGCGATCTTCAAGCCAATCGCGGGCACTTTCCTGCAACAGCTTGTTTAGGTCAGGGAACTTTGAACCCGCGGCCGGTTGGAGGAGTGTTTTCGCAAGATAAGCCCATTCCAGCGACGAGAACATCTTTGAAGTAAGTTGGAGTCCGTTCTCTTCTATTCTTCGAAGAAGCGCTTCGGCTGCCAGGGTGTCTTTGGCCTTCAGGCCGTTGCGCTTGTGTCCGACTTGCCAGAACGAGAGATTTGGAAGCAGCTCCAACTCTGCGTATCGTTCGAGATGATCAAAGCGTCGATGAGGCAAATTGCTCTTGAATTGGACTTCTACGCGTGTCAGAGGGCCTTTCACGACGTAATTTTTCAAAATCGGATCGCGCTTCGATTCACGCTCCCATAATTTGTCGTAGAGAAGGACGGTGCGCGCTTTGGAAAATCTCGGATAATAGGTTATGCCAGTGCGTGAGCGATCGACCCGGCAATTTTGAACGCGCCCAAGGCGGCAATGGAGCGCCAAATCCAAGAGAGAGATGCCGAGAATGTCCACGCACCAATCGACACGCGTGATTCTTACCCAAGATGAATCGCCGAAGACCTCACGAACTACATCTTTGCAGTATGTGTGGCTGAGCTGGGCGACGTCACGAAAAACAAGCTTGTGGATTTCGTCATGGCACCCACGACAGTGCAGAACTGCCGACTTCTTAGGGAGTTCGACAACGTATGCATATCCTCCCTTCCGCACTCCTCCGTCAATCGCAAGGTCTAGATATTGAGGGCGAATTTTGTAGCTTAACAATTCGAGCCTGTCAGCGGGCATGATGCGATCCTCCAGTTGTTAAAAGCATGGTTTGCGCTCGTGACTCAATCCTCAGAATCCTGCTTGTCAGTCTCCCATTCACTCTTTAAGCTTTTGGGAACGATGGTCCGGAAATAACCGTTTTAGCTCGCTTGCCAGTGATCGCATGCCCGAATGCGATTGGAACGATATGAAGCTAGCCGCGTCCTTCGACGCTTGCAGTTTCTTAGCCACCGCCTTCCGTTTCTCCGGCACTGGCCGTTTCGCAGTCGGTGTGATACCTAGCATCCTCTTCAGCAGTGCTAAACGATTTCGCCAGCATCGTTCGGGAGGATGCCCCGGGTTTAGTTGAAACTTGAGAACAGGAAGCAGCGGCTCTCGCCCGAACTCGGTTAGAGTTCGGGTTGCGAATCCCTTTTAAAGGAGAGAGCCGCCGTGAGAAAGAATTACCAGAGGAAAGAGCACAAGTCCAATCACAAGTTCGAGGTCGTGCGAGGGCAAGAGTTGCTGGTGCGGGTGCCGTTGCCGATAGCCGAGGTGTGGGCCGAGATGCAAGCGCAGGTAGAAGAGCTGACCGGGCAAGCCGGGCTGCAGATCCTGCGCGCCATCCTGGAAAACGAAGTCACGCATCGCGTGGGGCCTCCGCATCGGCCCCATCCCACTGCCGGCTGTGTGCGCTGGGGGAAGCAACCGGGTTACGTGGTCTTCGGTGGACAGAAGATCCCGTTGGAACGGCCACGGGTACGAACGCGGGAAGGCCAGGAAGTGGAGTTGGAGAGCTACGGTCAGTTGCAGCAAGACGGGAAACTGCAACGGGCCGTGCAGGAGCGCATGGTGGCCGGACTGTCCACGCGGAACTATCGGCGAGCGGTGGAGAGTGTTGTGGAAGGCTACGGGATCGAGAAGAGCAGCGTGAGCCGGCAGTTCGTAGAGGCCAGCAGCAATCAGTTGCGGGTGCTGTGCGAACGGCGCCTAGAAGATCTCCATCTCGTAGTCCTGATGATCGACGGCATTCACTTGGGCGGCCAGGTGCTGGTGGTGGCCCTGGGGATCGCGGAAGGCGGTGAAAAGCACGTTTTGGGAGTGTGGCAAGGAGCTACAGAGAACACCACGGTGGTCCAAGGGTTGCTGGAAGATCTGGTGGACCGAGGACTGGACTTGCAGCGGCGGTATCTGGTGGTGATCGATGGATCGAAAGCGCTGCGAGCCGGTGTGGAACGTGTTTTTGGTGAGCAAGTGGAAGTGCAGCGTTGCCAGATTCACAAGCGACGGAATGTGAAGGAGTACCTGCCCAAGAACTGCCAGAAAGACTTCGATCGGCGGATGCGCAATGCGTACGCGATGAACAACTACGCGGAGGCCCAAGAGGCGTTGCAGAAAATCTTCCGGCAACTGGAACGGATCAATCCCAGCGCTGCCCGGAGCTTGGAGGAAGGGCTGGAAGAAACGCTGACGGTGCATCGCTTGGGTGTAGGAGCGGTGTTGCGCCGGAAACTGGCCACCACCAACCCGATCGAATCGTGCTTGTCGACGGTGCAGCGGGTGGCGCGAAACGTGAAGCGTTGGCGCGAAGGAGATCAGTCCCTACGCTGGACAGCCACAGGGCTACTGGAAGCAGAAAAGAAGTTCCGACGCATCAAAGGCTATCAAGAAATCCTGTTGCTGAAGGAACGCCTGAATCCGTCGCGCATTCAGCAGAAGGAGGTACGCAAAGTAGAAGTCGCTTGAACTTGGTTCGAGGTAGCCTTACAGTGCCGAACATCGAGAGTCGCTGCAATCAACTAAAACTCGGACATCCTCTTCGTTCGGCCCCCCGCTTAGTTCCTGTCACGAAGAGTTGGCCATTCCGTAATCGGTAGATCTCGCGTTTGTTTTTTCTCATGACTTCAGCCCGATGCTCCTCAAGCAACCGGGAAATCTCCTGCCTTGCATTCATCGTTAGCTCCATTGAACCGAAAATCACGACCTCACCTGCAACGAAAATGCAAAATTAAGCTCACACGCAAGATTTCTACAGAGCGTTAATTGGGGGGCAATTATCGGTGTTGATTTCCGTGGCCGGATTGCTGGCTCATCCTAGGGGCAAATCGACGGAGGAGAATGCGTTTGGTTTTTACTTTGTACGACGACGGGGCGGCGACTTTACGATTTGTGCAATCGTGGCTACCGGGCAATCAATTCCGGTATCGCGTTTCAACTTTTCCTTGACTATTAATCGCGCCAGTGCGACTGCCGACCACTGGTTCGGATAAGAAAGGCTCGGATGAGGCCGGTCAGCTTTGCGGGTTTTCTTAACCTCAAGGAGACGGAATGCGCGAGTGAAATGACGCATCCAAGGATACGTACCGCGATCGAATTGTTCAAAAATCCTCTCCTTTAGCGCGGCCTCGCTTGGTTGAGGCTTTTCCAATTGCCACGACCTGAGATTTTTCTGAATTTCTAATGTTGCTCGGAGTATCGGGAGCGATTCCTGCGTCAATTTCAAGATCATGGCAGGGGGAATAATCTCTCTTGGCCCAGCCAATCGTCCGGCTTTAATCTGTCTCGCTATTGAGGCCAGCGCATCCTGTACAGTTCCCGTCTCACCGGGCAGCCTCGCAAATCGTGTAAGCCTGAGAAATCTGAACAAAAAATCCACGAACTGCCCGTGAAGGATGTTGGCTAATTGCTTCCCCGCGCGCTGTTCCAAGAAATACGCTCGAAGTTCCCGCCTGAATCGGTCAACATCCCTGCACGTTCCTAGCCGATCATCTGGGTCGTGCGTAGGCAGCGGAGAGTCGAACGGCCATCGTAAATCGATTATGACTTCGTGTGGACGAAATCTGACACCTCGAATTTCAGCGGGCTCGTGTACCGAACAAAGATGGATGAGGCTCTCGATCTCTGGTTTGACACCTAGAAGAACACTTTCCGCTACACGTTGCCGAATATCGATTGTTGGCTTTTTCACGAGACTTCCCAGAGAAAACCTACTGTAGTTTGAATCAAGGGGGCAAGGCTAATTCTCAGACAGGGAGATGCTCAATCTTAGTGTCTATATGACGCAACACTTCTGCAGGTTCCATATCACTATTTCCTGTAGCTATTGCTTACTACTACCCTAGGTTATATACGCTAACCCCTATTGTTATAGGTGCAGATGGCAAAATACACATCGGAATTCTCGCCAGCGACGCTCATTTGCAAGTTCGAAACGCAAAATCGCTTTTTGCGGTGTCACTGCCTTTCGAGACCGACTTTTTTTGCTTGGCCCGGCCTACCCTCGCACCCTCCAAGAAATCCCCAGTTTTCCCCGCCGATAGCCCGAAAGCGGGGTAAACCGCTACGGCGCCCCGGAAAACCCCGCAAATCACCTCTAATAGCGATTAAATGGGTATCTAGGAAGCGTCCTAAGCCAATATTCACCTCTCTGCCACGTATTAGATGCTTATACTCTCGCTCGCTGGCACCCCGGTAGGGGGCATCAAGCGCCAACAAAGAGGAGAAAGCGAGGCATGTGCTGCAACGATGGTTGCGGTTGCGACGAACGCCTGCGCGTCATCTGCGAAGGATCATTCGTATCGAAGGGCGACCATCGGATCCAGGCGCGAGGCGCGGCGGGCGGGAATGTATCCTGCCACTCCAGCAACAAAGATAAGGACTATGACAGCCCCAGCGAGCGTCGCTGGGTCGGCGGGTGTCAGATTGAAGAGCTGGCTCGCGATGAGCCGCGACGATCCCAGCGCCGCAGGCAGCCCGATCGCCAAGCCGGTCCCGACCAGGAGCACGACCTCGCCCAATACCAGCCACCGAACATCGCGGCTCTGTGCCCCAATGGCCATGCGGATGCCAATTTCGTGTGTCCGGCTCGCAACCGCGGAGGCCAACGTTCCATAGAATCCAACGCACGCCAGCAGCAAGGCGAGCAGGCCGAAGAACGTTGAGAGATCGGAAATCATGCGCTCCTGTTTGAACGACTGTGCCACTTGCTCGGCAAGGGTCTGGACCTGCGTGACCGGAAGATTTCCGGCTACATCATGTATGGCGGCACGCACTGCCCCCGCGATGCTGTTCGGGTTGCCGGTGGCTCGAACTTCAACTTCGCCCGCATAGGCGAAATCTCCTTTCATTTGGTAAATGGGCAGGAAGACGAGCGGAGAGGACTTTTCTCGAGTGCCGTAGAACCTGGAATCCTTCGCCACGCCGACGATCTCGATTCCTGGAGCTTCGTAGGGCGAACCGAACGAAAATCGTTTGCCGATGGGATTCTCACCGGGGAAGAAATGCTCGGCGAACGATTGGTTCACCACCGAAACGGGCGGCGCGCCAGAGCCATCCTGCGGGCCGATGCCGCGTCCCAAAAGCAACGGAATACCCTCGGTCCCGAAATACTGTGAGCCGGCAGTGGTGGCGTCAACGCCCATGTCTTCGCCCGCCTGGGGCGTGCGGCCTTCGAGCGAGATACTTCCCGTGCTCTCCGACCCGCCGAGCGGGCTCTCCATCCCGATGCTCGCCGAGCGCACGCCGGGCAGCCCGCGAATCCGGTCCTCGAGCGCGTGATAGAGTGCAGGTAGCTTTGCCTCCTGATATCCCGCGATTTGCGGATCAATCTCTACCAGGAGCACATGTTCCTTCTCGAATCCCATGTTCTGCGTCTCAAGGTTCACGAGGCTGCGCAGGAACAATCCCGCCCCAACGAGCAGCACAAGCGACCCTGATACTTGCGCGACCACCAGCGCCTTCGCAAGGCTCAGCCGCATTCCGCGCTTTCCGATAGCCGTGAGTTCTCCCTTGAGCGCGGAAACCAAGTCAATGCGAGTTGCCCACAGAGCTGGCACGAGCCCAAACAGCACTACAGTGAGGAACGAAACAGTGAGCGTGAAGCCAAGTACCCTTGCGTCTGGACTGATGCGCAGCGGCAATTCCGCGCTGCTGGAGACGAGGGAGACCATCAACGGCACGCTCCAGACGGAGAAGAGCAAGCCCGCAATCCCGCCAAGAATCCCTAGAAGCGCGCTTTCGGTTAAGAGTTGCCGCACCATTCGCCCGCGGCTTGCGCCGAGAGCCAATCGCACCGAGATTTCCTTCTTCCGCGCGTGCGCCCGGATCAACATCAAGTTCGCCACGTTTGCGCACGCGATGACAAGCACCAGCCCAACCACTACCATCAGAATATTGAGGGATTCGGAGTACCTGAAGCGCAGAAACGAATGCCCGCGGCCGCCGGGCGCGAGCGCGACGAAGCATTGGCCAATTTGTTTCTTCCGCTCCTCCGTGAGCTTTGTTCCTTCTTGTGCCGTCAGTAGTTGGCGGAGCTGGACGTTCGCACTGGCCTGCGCCTCGGCAAGAGTCACCGCTGGTTTCAGTCTTCCGATCAAGTCGAGCCAATAAGCGTTGCCGTTATCGAGCCACGACTTCACGAGCATCATTTGCGGCTGCAGATGCAGCGGCAGCCAAATTGTGGGGAGTTCCGAGCTCACGCGCTCACCGAAAAATTCCGGTGGCGTGACCCCAATGATGGTCACCGGCACGGTGTTGATATCAATCGCCCTGCCGATTAGTCCGCGATCGAGATTGAACTGGCGCTTCCAGTATGCGTAGCTTATGACCGCGGCAGGAGCCGCATTTGCTTCATCATCGGTCTCCGCGAATGTCCGGCCAACAAATGGTTTCACTCCCAAGACAGAAAAATAGTTGGCCGAAACGAGCTTCCCCAGTTCCACTTGCACTGAGCTGCTCGACCCGGAGCCGCCAGCGCGCACGGCCAGGTCTACATCCCCGCTCTCGATTCCCGCGATATCCTCGAAAGACTCCCGGTGATCGCGGAAATATTTATAGAGGGGCACGGAAAAATACCTGGCTTGTCCGAGTTGTAATCCGAACGTAACGCCCTGGTATGGATCGTCACTAAATGTGACAAGCTGCGACGGATTCCTCACCGGAAGATTGCGAAGCATCACAGCGTCAATCAGGCTGAAGATGGCCGTGTTGGCGCCAATGCCCAGCGCGAGGGTGAGAACAGCGACGGCGGTAAAGCCTGGAGATTTGCGGAGCATGCGCAGACCGTATCGTAGGTCTTGGCCGATTTTTTCTAGCCAAATCCAGCCCCAGCTTTCCCGAGCCTCCTCTTTCAGCAACGTGGAATTGCCAAAAACTCGCTTCGCGGCGTAGCGCGCTTCTTGCAGGCTCATGCCTGCGGCGACATTTTCCGCAATCTGTTCGTCGAGATGAAATTGCAGTTCGTCGTGCAGCAACTGAGCAGCGCGCTCGCGCCGAAACAGCGTTTGTAGGCGCAGCCTCAATCGTTGAGCCCACAACATGGCTACCTCGCTCCTAAGTCGTTTCTACTACCAGATTGATTGCCGCAGACAGGCGACTCCAATTGGCGGCTTCTTTTTCGAGCTGCGCCCGTCCGGCCGCCGTCAGCGAGTAATACTTGGCTTTTCTTCCGGTATCGCTTTCTGCCCATTTAGCTTTGATCCAGGCTTTCTGTTCGAGCCGATGCAACGCGGGATAGAGTGATCCCTGCTGGACCTGAAGCACTTCACCGGAGATTTGTTGGATTCGTTTGGCGATGGCCCAGCCGTGCTTCGGTTCAAGAGAGATGGTTTTAAGGATCAGGAGGTCGAGCGTTCCTTGAACAAGATCGTTCGGTTTTCCCATACCATGATTATCTACACTATGAATTGTCGATAGTCAAGGTATTCGCCTCGACAGATTATTCGCAGCCCGGTGCGCACGCTCACGGGGTAGCTTGGACTAGGGGCCATCAACTCCCGTATGGTCGGCCACTCGGAGTCATGCCCTAATCCTGACCTGCCCCCCGTTTTGATCCAGTCATAAGTTAACACTCCGGGGTTCTTGCACATCCTTTGGGGCGCACACGGGTGTGACCGAGACGACCGGCGTGGGGGGAGACGCCGGTCGCGCGGCGTCTGCGGCCGCGTATTCTTCCGGTGTCCGGTACCCCAGACTGCTGTGTGGACGCACCGTGTTGTAATCCTCCCGCCAGGCTTCGATGATCCGCCGCGCGTCGTCCAGACTCGTGAACCAGCTCTGGTTCAAGCATTCGTCCCGAAACTTCCCGTTGAAGCTTTCCATAAACGCATTCTGCACCGGCTTGCCCGGCTCGATGAAGTGCAGCGCCACGCCATTCCTGCCGGCCCACTGATCCACTACCTGACTGATGAATTCCGGGCCGTTGTCCACCTGCATCGCTTCCGGCGAGCCTCGCTCCTGCACCACTCTCTCCAGCGCCTGCACCACGCGCAGTCCTGGCAAGGAGGTGTCCACTTCGATCCACAGCGCTTCCCGCGTGTAACCATCCATCAGGTTCAGCGTGCGGAATTTCCTTCCGCTCGCCAAGCTGTCACGGGTGAAATCCATCGTCCACAGCTGATTGGTTCGTGTGGGCAGCACCAGCGGCACCCGCGCTTCAGCGCGAAATCGCTTGTGTTGCTTACGCCGCATCGCCAGCCCCTCCTCCCGGTACAACCGGTACACCCGCTTGTGATTCACCACCCACTTCGCTGTCCCGTTCTCTTTCTCCCGTCGCAGCATCCGGTGCAACCGTCGGTAGCCAAAGCGTGGTCGCTCCCCGGCTAACTCCCGCAGCCGGCTACGCAGCGCCGCTTCGTTCCGCTCCATCTGCTGGTACCGCCAACTCCCGCGGTTCATCCCCACCAGCCCACAGGCGCGTCGCTCGCTCCGCTGGCCCTCTTCGCGAACCACCCGCACGGCCTCTCGTTCGGCCTGCGGGCCTACCACTTTTTTGATAGCACCAACTTCAACGCATCGATATCCAGCGCTTGCTGGGCCACGATCCTCTTCAGTCGCCCGTTCTCTTCCTCCAGCAACCGCATCCGGCGCATCTCGCTGATCTCCATGCCCGCGTATTTCGCCTTCCACTTATAGAACGTCACCGTGCTGATCCCCGCGCGACGACAAAGATCCTTCACCGCGACGCCACTCTCCGCTTCTCGCAACACCGCGATGATCTGCTCTTCCGTGAATCGACTCCGCTTCATACTCCTTCTCCTCTCGCAGTCTTATACCTGGAGAAGTTAACTTTTGTCTGGATTAAATTCTGGGGGGCAGGTCAATCCTGATAAACGCCGTAACCGGAAAAGTCGGTACTGGTACGAACTTGATTGCATAACAATGTCGGCTCCCTCGACCCGAGTAGACTGAGGTTGTTTCGACGACCGCAGGCTCGGGAGGAAGGAGCCGAACATGATGATTATAGGCGTAGATTACCACCCGAGCTTTCAGCAGATTGCATTTGTTGTAGAAGAGACGGGGGAGTGTGGTGAACAGGAACTGAGCCACAGTGATGGACAAGCAGAGAAATTCTATCGAGACCTGAAGCAGCGAGGAATCTGCGTGCGGGTAGGCATGGAGGCTACCGGATATTCACGCTGGTTTGAGCGGTTGCTGGCAGAACTAGGTTTCGAACTGTGGATTGGCAATCCAGCGGAGATCAAGGCCAAGCGAGTGAAAAAGCAGAAGACCGACCGCAATGATGCTCGACTCCTGCGCCGGCTGATGCTGGAAAATAACTTCCCGCAAATCTGGGTACCGAGTCCAGAGAATCGGGATCTGCGGCAACTGTTGTGGCACCGACATCGGTTGGTGCAGATGCGCACGCGGATCATGAATCAACTGCAGGCGTTGGCCATGAACGAGGGCTATCGCTGGAGGAAAAAACTGTTCAGCGAACAGGGGCGAGCACAGTTAGAGAAGCTCCCGTTGGCTCCTTGGGCCAGTCGACGCCGGCAAGAGTTGCTGGAGTTGCTGGACCGTATGAATCCGACGATTGAAGAGCTGACGGCCGCCGTGGAGCGGGAAGCCCGAAAGCGGCCCGAGGTTCTGCGACTGATGACCCATCCCGGTGTTGGTCCGCTTACGGCACTGGCCTATGTGTTGATCATCGGAACTCCGACTCGGTTTCCTCGTGGCAAGCAGATCGGCACCTACGTAGGGATGATTCCGAGTGAGGACTCCAGTGCTGGCAAGCAACGGCTGGGGCACATCAGCAAGCAAGGCAGTTCCTTGTTGCGCTTCTTGCTGGTGGAGGCGGCCCAAGCAGCAGCGCGTATCCATCCGGACTGGAGACGTCGGTACATCCACCTGGCGATGCGTCGACACAAAAGCATTGCCAAGGTGGCGATGGGACGCAGGCTGGCGATCCGATTGTACTGGATGTGGCGGAATGGATGTGAGTATTCGCAGTCGTTAGAGTTCGGTTCGTACGCGGGACAGCTCGGTATCGGACATGGCGCGAAGTAGAACGCCGTGGACTTGATTGGGCATCCCGCTCCCTGAAAAGGGAGTTTGAACGAGTAATCGTGGTCGAAGTTTTGATCGCAGAGATGTTTAGGTCGGACTGAAGCCGACCGCTAGATTACGAACGAGCCGTGGTCGTCGAGGCAGAGAAAAAAGCGAAAGAAGCGAAAGAGAAGAACTCTTTTAGGTAAGAAGAAAGAAGTGTGTTCAAAAAGAGTTTGACAGGGCCGACATTGTTAGAGATGTCCGATAATCCGACTTACCGGGAGTTGCGCTGCAACTGGCAGAATCCATCTAGGGTCGTGTTTAACATGTAGATGCACATTACCGGCCACCGCAAACAAAAGGCTGGTAAGCTGATTCGGCACCGCGAAGCACTCCCCAAAATGGCACACTCGCAAACCTGGGATCCTGAACGCTACGCTCGCAATGCGCGCTTCGTCGCTGACCTGGGCGCGCCCGTGGTTGAATTACTGGCGCCGCGCGCTAGCGAGCGCATCCTGGACCTCGGCTGCGGCGACGGCGTGCTCACCGCGAAGCTCGCCTTGATGGGAAGCCACATCGTCGGTGTCGATTCCAGCGCACCGCAAATCGATGCCGCACGAAAGCTAGGCCTGGACGCCCGCGTAATGAACGGCGAAGCTCTCGATTTCAACAGCGAATTCGACGCCGTGTTCAGCAACGCTGCGCTGCATTGGATGCGCAATCCCGCCAAGGTCATCGCCGGAGTGCATCGTGCACTCAGACCGCAGGGACGTTTCGTCGGCGAATTCGGTGGCCACGGTTGCGTGGCCAAGATTAAGAGGGCGTTAGTCGAAGCCCTCAATCGCCGCGGCATCAACGGCGAAGCCGCAAGCCCCTGGTATTTCCCCACCGTCGAAGATTATTCACAGCAACTGACGAGCGGCGGATTCGTCGTGAACTACATCGCCCTGATACCCCGCCCAACTCCGCTTCCCGGCGATATCACCAGTTGGCTGGAGACCTTCGCGGAGAGTTTCACCGAAACCTTGCCGCCCGCCGAAAGAGCTTCCTACATCACCGAAGTCCAAGAAGCCTTGCGCCCCGAACTCTGCGACGCAGAAGGCAAGTGGACCGCCGACTACATCCGCCTCCGCTTCGCCGCCAACAAGCGCGGCTAACCGACCGGTTTCTGCATTTTCTTCCTGAGTCCTGATAAACGCGCTAATCGGAAAAGTGAAGTACTGGAACCGACTTGATTGCATAACAATGTCGGCTCCCTCGACCCGAGTAGACTGAGGTTGTTTCGACGACCGCAGGCTCGGGAGGAAGGAGCCGAACATGATGATTATAGGCGTAGATTACCACCCGAGCTTTCAGCAGATTGCATTTGTTGTAGAAGAGACGGGGGAGTGTGGTGAACAGGAACTGAGCCACAGTGATGGACAAGCAGAGAAATTCTATCGAGACCTGAAGCAGCGAGGAATCTGCGTGCGGGTAGGCATGGAGGCTACCGGATATTCACGCTGGTTTGAGCGGTTGCTGGCAGAACTAGGTTTCGAACTGTGGATTGGCAATCCAGCGGAGATCAAGGCCAAGCGAGTGAAAAAGCAGAAGACCGACCGCAATGATGCTCGACTCCTGCGCCGGCTGATGCTGGAAAATAACTTCCCGCAAATCTGGGTACCGAGTCCAGAGAATCGGGATCTGCGGCAACTGTTGTGGCACCGACATCGGTTGGTGCAGATGCGCACGCGGATCATGAATCAACTGCAGGCGTTGGCCATGAACGAGGGCTATCGCTGGAGGAAAAAACTGTTCAGCGAACAGGGGCGAGCACAGTTAGAGAAGCTCCCGTTGGCTCCTTGGGCCAGTCGACGCCGGCAAGAGTTGCTGGAGTTGCTGGACCGTATGAATCCGACGATTGAAGAGCTGACGGCCGCCGTGGAGCGGGAAGCCCGAAAGCGGCCCGAGGTTCTGCGACTGATGACCCATCCCGGTGTTGGTCCGCTTACGGCACTGGCCTATGTGTTGATCATCGGAACTCCGACTCGGTTTCCTCGTGGCAAGCAGATCGGCACCTACGTAGGGATGATTCCGAGTGAGGACTCCAGTGCTGGCAAGCAACGGCTGGGGCACATCAGCAAGCAAGGCAGTTCCTTGTTGCGCTTCTTGCTGGTGGAGGCGGCCCAAGCAGCAGCGCGTATCCATCCGGACTGGAGACGTCGGTACATCCACCTGGCGATGCGTCGACACAAAAGCATTGCCAAGGTGGCGATGGGACGCAGGCTGGCGATCCGATTGTACTGGATGTGGCGGAATGGATGTGAGTATTCGCAGTCGTTAGAGTTCGGTTCGTACGCGGGACAGCTCGGTATCGGACATGGCGCGAAGTAGAACGCCGTGGACTTGATTGGGCATCCCGCTCCCTGAAAAGGGAGTTTGAACGAGTAATCGTGGTCGAAGTTTTGATCGCAGAGATGTTTAGGTCGGACTGAAGCCGACCGCTAGATTACGAACGAGCCGTGGTCGTCGAGGCAGAGAAAAAAGCGAAAGAAGCGAAAGAGAAGAACTCTTTTAGGTAAGAAGAAAGAAGTGTGTTCAAAAAGAGTTTGACAGGGCCGACATTGTTAGAGATGTCCGATTATCCGACTTACCAGGAGTTGCATCCAGTTTGTAGATTCAAATTCTACCGGTCGTGGTATACATTCCGAATTGGTGATTTGAATCCCATTGAACCAGGGTTTAACCAAAGTATGAAATGGCTCTCTGGCTTCTTTCTTCGGGCAACACGCTGGCAGATGTTTCTTCTGCTCTTTGGCACATGTTTCATTGGAACGTTTGCGGGTCCGATAGCCATAATCTCGGCGGCGCCGTCCTCGGAGATACTAGGACGAGCGCAGATCGTGAGTATCGGTCTCCTGGCTGCTGTCTCTGAGCTCGTGTTTCTGTCCTGGCTGTGGTTCATGGGATCGTTTCTTCGCTCTGCGATAGAGCGGAGTTTGAGGCCGAGAGAATCATTCTTTCGTATAGCGATCATTTACCCGTTGGTTTTTGCTTTCGCAGGGCCTGTTTTCATAGTTAATCCCAATTCTTGGCCGCTCGGATTGATAGTTGTCCTAGGGTTGTTCCTATTCGTTTGTTTGATCTATGACTTCAACTTTGTGTCTAATGCCCTGATCGTGGCGGAGACAGGACGGCGAAAGGACCTCGGCGAGGGTACAGTTACGTTTTTCCTTCTCTGGTTTTTCCCTGTTGGTGTCTGGTTCATCCAACCGAGGATTAATCGACTATTCAAGGCGAGAGGAACCCTGGGTATTTCGACGGAATAATGCGCGTATTCAGCATCAAAATGCGAGGGAAAATCTCAACTCCTGGTTAACGCCGTATCTCTAACGACGCCGGCCCTGTCAAGAGTGTTTTCTCTTCTTTACTGCCAAACTCGAGCACACTTCTCCGTCGGCGCACGAACTGCGTCTTTTTCTGTCGCTTCTGTTCATCTGTGTCACCCTAACTTGCTCAGCCCGTTTACAATCATCAACTCAGTGTTGCCCACCAAACATCTCTTCGATCACCATCGACCATGATGAGGTATTCGAACTCCCCATTCCTAAAGGGAGGCGGGTAGCCTAATCAATCGGCCGGTGACTTTTCGCACCATACCGCGTTTCTGGCATCCCCACACAGGCATCACTGCTTTTCTGCTGCTTCTGTCCACGACGACAGAACTCGTTGTACTCAATCTGATCCCGCAACATGATCCACAGTCGGATTCCGAGCTTGCGAGCCACGGCCACACTCGCCTTTCCCAAACCCTTCTGTACCAATTTGCGGCGGTAAAAACGCTGCAACTCCGGATCCTTGCGTGCGGCATGCGCCCCCGCCTCACCCCAGAGAAACCGCAACAAGGGGTTGCCTTGTTTACTCAACCCCCCGAGCCGCTGTCGTCCTCCACTAGAATATTCACGTGGAATCATTCCCACATAACTCGCCAGGGCCTTGCTGTCTGCGAATCGGGCGGGATCGCCCAGAAACACCTCGGTCGCCAACGCTGTGATCGGCCCCACTCCGGGATGACTCATCAGCAGCCGCGCTCCGGGACGTTTGCAGGCTTGCTCCTCGACTCGCTGGTTTAGTTTTTCGATCTCCGCTTCGAACTTCTCGTACATCGCCTGCAACTCGCTCCGCCGATAGGCGGTATGTGGCGCCAGCGGCAATGACGCGATCGTGTTTTGTCCGTCCTGACTCCACAGGGAGGTGCCTCGTCGTAGACCATTCGCCAGGGCCATCGACTGCAACGCATTTTGTATTCGTGTCCGCATGCGGACCCACTGATGACGGTGGCGCAACAAAGACCGCAGATCCTGTAGCTCCTTCGAAGGCAACCAGATCGCCGGAAAGCGGCCTTCCACGAGCATCTTCAGAATCAACTCTGCATCTCGCCGATCATTTTTCTGCTTCCGCGGCGCGCATGCGCGAATCTGTGCCGGATGACCGACCAGGCATTCGATTCCCAGTTCTTCCATGAGGTTCAAAAACCACTGCATCGATCCCGTGGCTTCGATACCCACTCGCACCGGGCGTGGAAGCGAGGAATAAAACTCCCGCACGTTGTCGCCTTCGTGCTTGAGAGTCACTTCCACTACCTCTCCCGTTGTGGTGTCCAACATCGCCAACGTTTGCTGGCGAGCGTGCAAATCACATCCTATAATTCGCATCTCGGCCTCCTTCGGTCCGAGCACTGTAGGGTGAACACCGAACAGTCTACTCGGGCCGTCGCGAGGCCGGCGTCGTTATGGCATCAATCGGAAAAGTGGGTTCTGGTACCCAAGTTATTGGTAAGCTGACTTGCCAGAACTAATCTGGGAGGATGTCCGAGTTTTAGTTGATTGCAGCGACTCTCGATGTTCGGCACTGTAAGGCTACCTCGAACCAAGTTCAAGCGACTTCTACTTTGCGTACCTCCTTCTGCTGAATGCGCGACGGATTCAGGCGTTCCTTCAGCAACAGGATTTCTTGATAGCCTTTGATGCGTCGGAACTTCTTTTCTGCTTCCAGTAGCCCTGTGGCTGTCCAGCGTAGGGACTGATCTCCTTCGCGCCAACGCTTCACGTTTCGCGCCACCCGCTGCACCGTCGACAAGCACGATTCGATCGGGTTGGTGGTGGCCAGTTTCCGGCGCAACACCGCTCCTACACCCAAGCGATGCACCGTCAGCGTTTCTTCCAGCCCTTCCTCCAAGCTCCGGGCAGCGCTGGGATTGATCCGTTCCAGTTGCCGGAAGATTTTCTGCAACGCCTCTTGGGCCTCCGCGTAGTTGTTCATCGCGTACGCATTGCGCATCCGCCGATCGAAGTCTTTCTGGCAGTTCTTGGGCAGGTACTCCTTCACATTCCGTCGCTTGTGAATCTGGCAACGCTGCACTTCCACTTGCTCACCGAAAACACGTTCCACACCGGCTCGCAGCGCTTTCGATCCATCGATCACCACCAGATACCGCCGCTGCAAGTCCAGTCCTCGGTCCACCAGATCTTCCAGCAACCCTTGGACCACCGTGGTGTTCTCCGTAGCTCCTTGCCACACTCCCAAAACGTGCTTTTCACCGCCTTCCGCGATCCCCAGGGCCACCACCAGCACCTGGCCGCCCAAGTGAATGCCGTCGATCATCAGGACCACGAGATGGAGATCTTCTAGGCGCCGTTCGCACAGCACCCGCAACTGATTGCTGCTGGCCTCTACGAACTGCCGGCTCACGCTGCTCTTCTCGATCCCGTAGCCTTCCACAACACTCTCCACCGCTCGCCGATAGTTCCGCGTGGACAGTCCGGCCACCATGCGCTCCTGCACGGCCCGTTGCAGTTTCCCGTCTTGCTGCAACTGACCGTAGCTCTCCAACTCCACTTCCTGGCCTTCCCGCGTTCGTACCCGTGGCCGTTCCAACGGGATCTTCTGTCCACCGAAGACCACGTAACCCGGTTGCTTCCCCCAGCGCACACAGCCGGCAGTGGGATGGGGCCGATGCGGAGGCCCCACGCGATGCGTGACTTCGTTTTCCAGGATGGCGCGCAGGATCTGCAGCCCGGCTTGCCCGGTCAGCTCTTCTACCTGCGCTTGCATCTCGGCCCACACCTCGGCTATCGGCAACGGCACCCGCACCAGCAACTCTTGCCCTCGCACGACCTCGAACTTGTGATTGGACTTGTGCTCTTTCCTCTGGTAATTCTTTCTCACGGCGGCTCTCTCCTTTAAAAGGGATTCGCAACCCGAACTCTAACCGAGTTCGGGCGAGAGCCGCTGCTTCCTGTTCTCAAGTTTCAACTAAACCCGGGGCATCCTCCTAATCTGGTCCAGCCAAGAGTACTAGTGACAATCGAACCAGATTCCACTAACCTGCGCCCTAAGGGTTCTTTTCTATGCGCGCTTCCCGACTTGCACTTCTTGCAATTGCACTTGTATTGCCTTTGCCAGCGAGGGCTCAAGCGCGCCCCGTCTCGGCGTCTCCCATTGAAGTTAGGATTTCAGGTCCACGCTTGATCCGTCGGGGCGATGCCCTAAAGTTTCTTGTCACCTTCAACAACCGAACGGACAAACCCATCGCACTGCGACTCCCCAGACTCATGGAAGACACCACAAAGCTAAGCTGGCGCGTCACGGACACTAGCGGGCACCTCCTTCCGCCTCACATTTATACGGGTCCCGCACTTCCTTTTTGTCCCGTCACCTCCCCGCTCAGCGATTGGGATATCGAAGTTCTCGCTCCCCATGAGACACGGGACTATTCCTATCGCGCAGGCGATCCTTCAGACGATTTCTCATTTCCGGGGAAGGGTTTCTACCGGGTTTCTTTAACGTACATCCTGGACCCATCGACTCCGATCACCAACGCACCTTACGAAGTGCCGTCGAACGAACCGGATCCCTATACCCCTGACGAAAAACTCGCCATGTTCAAACAAACGCCCCGCATTGAAACTACGTCCAACGAGTGGCAGCTTTACCTTATCGACTAATTCTTTTCACTGCCTGTTGTCGCGAACTAAGAGCTGCGGCGGATATCAGAAGGCCGAAGAAACTTCTGGCAAGGTCCTGATTAACGCATTTACCGGTAAAGTGGGTCCTGGTACGGCGGATGTCCAGTATTCCGACTTATCGTCCACTGACAGCTCGAGGAGCTCGCCGGGTCAGCTCCTCACGGCCGCCTTGGAATTAATGGAGCTTCGCGTAGTCGGCGTTGCCCTGCTTCAGGATGGAACAGTCTGGGTCGGCGTTTTTTCATAGCGCGAGGAAATGCTGATACGCGACTCGTGCTACGAACCCCCAGCCACACAGCGCCGCGCGTCACTTCTCCCGTTCACTTCACGGGTCCTAGATAGTCGTCCAGCCAGTTCAGCGTTTCTTTGATGGTGGGCAAAATAGGCGGTATATGTCCAGAATCGAAGAGAACATGCCGCTTGTTCGCCGGAGAAGCGGCGAGCAAGCGGAACAGCGGTTCCTGGCATGCATCGATCGGATGGTGAAAGTCGTACCGACCGTCGATCATGAGCACGGGGATTTTTACGTGAGAGGCGAAATTTATCGCATCTGCTTCCGGCAGCTCCCTGTCTTCGTCACAACCGCCAGCCACGAACACCGCAGTTCTGAAGCGACTCTCGACCGCCGTCATTATGGGACCCAGAATCGCGCCCCAACTTACGCCGTAATAGGCTAGCTTGTCGTGGTCGATGTCGGTGCGCGTTTCAAGATAATCGACGGATCGCCTGAGATCCTTCGCCTGCTGGATGGTCTCGTCTCTCTCTGCGTTTGTGCCTGGATTGGGTTGCTGCTGCTCGAGCCGTTCGTACGTGTCCTTGTAGATGGGAAACATCAGGGCGCGGCCACTTTTGATGATGAAGTCGACGAACGACAATTGCGTGTCTTCGATGGTCCGAAACATCTGTGCGCCGGAATGCGGGAAGTACACGACGGTCTGGTAGGGCGCCGAGGCGTTTTTGGGCAGGAACAGATAGGCAATTACGCGCTCATTACCGTAGGCCGCGTTGAACGTGATGCGTTGGCGACGCCAAAATGGCGAGCTGTCGTCCTCCGATTCGACTTTGGCGTTTAGCGGCGTGCGGTCGTAGTCATAAAGTTCTTCGTAGATGCGAAAGACACTTTCGGGAACCGGCTTCACATCGCGGTAATCCGGATTCAGATAGGCCACGGATCCAGTCAGAGTCGCGGACAGCGGTTCCGACCGCAGGTACTTGACAAGACGGATGCCATTCGTCGGGGACCGATCCAGTGGGGGGCGCGCATCCCGCTCCTGGTACATATAGGGTGGATCGTTCCAGCCGCCTCCAAGTAGGTACTTGCGGTCTCCTATTGCATTCAGGCACCACTCCTTGACATTGCCCGCCATGTCGTACGTGCCGTACGGGCCCAAACCGGCGTAACTTCCGACCGACGCTGGACCGCGCCCGGAAAAGTTGCTCAGGGACAAGATGTTCTGAGAAGAGGCCCATATTGGCGGCGCGATACCAGTGGAACACTGTGGGGAGACTCTTGCCGGCAAATTCCGCAAAAGCGGCAGCTTCGTACCAGCTCACTCCGCCGACCGGGTAATCGTCCTGACCATCGGTGTAGCTGCCCAACTCCCAGCCCGCGGGGCCAGGACGGCCCGTCTTGTCGCGAAGCAGTTCCATTGCCTGTTCAAAGGTGAGCGCGCGGCCGTCTTTCAAGAAAGGAAACTTCCAAAACTGGGACTGGCGGTAGCCGCCCGAGTCGACAAATCTCTTGAAGTCGCGGTTGGTGGCCTCGAACTTGTCGATCAGATAATCATCCAGCTTTACGTCAGGATTGCCCGCAAGATCCACGCTGCCTGCAGGAACGTGCACCATTCCCGGTGGCAGACTCCCGACCGGATCGAGAATGCGGTCTATTGGCTCGGTGTCGCTGCTCGCTTCGACAGGTTCGTACCCATTCTTCGTGAATTTAAGAGCGTAAAACGCAAGAGGCAGGCGATTGTTTTCGAGCGGAGTTTTGCCGAGATATTCCCATGCGGCCTGCGGTTCATTGTAATCCCTGAAATAAACGTCCGCGCCGGGCGGAGTGGTGCGAACCGGCGTCGGCCATAAGACTCCAGCTTTTACTTTGGCAAGCGCAGCGTCATTCGGAGCATAGCTCTCAGCTTGACGAATCAAACGATAGGCGGCACCCGGTTTCCGATCCGCGACGAGTCTTTGAATTTCTGGCACGGCTTGTTCGTGCACCCAGCGGATACGAGCGAAGTGCCGATAGGCGAGGGTGCCGAAAGCTCCCACTACAAGCAGGAAAACAACTACTCCGACCACGACCCGCGGTTTGCGGATCATGCGCACAATAGGCACTGCGCCGCTCGACTCCGCGATGCGGAGCTGGCACATGGACTGCAGTTCAGCGCGTATTTCGGGTGCGGACGCATAGCGCTTGTCCCGGTCCTTTGCCAAAGCCTTGACGATGACGCGGTCAAGTGCTGGCGAAATCTGCGGATTCAAGCTGGAAGGCGGAGGCGGTGTTTTGCGGAGTATGGAATCGAAAATGATGGCTGAAGTCTGTCCCTCGAACGGCCTCCGACCGGTGGCCATTTCGTAGAGCACCGCACCGAAGCTGAACAAGTCAGTGCGGGGATCAAGTGGTTCGCTGCGGGCCTGCTCGGGCGACATGTAGGCGATGGTCCCCACCGCGGATCCCGGGCTAGTGAGGAACTCCTCAGTGGCGCCAACGGTGGGCAGCAGGGAGGCGCCGACTACTTCAGCGGCTCGATAATGCTCGTAGGTGAGCTTGGCAAGGCCGAAGTCGAGAACTTTGGCGTGCCCGCGCGCGGTGATAAAAATGTTCGCAGGCTTGATGTCACGATGGATGATGCCTGCAGCGTGCGCGGCGTCGAGCCCGTCGGCGATCTGGACGCCGAGATTCAGCAAGTCGTCGGTTTGGAGTGGACCGCGCTCAATGCGGTGCTTTAGCGTTTCGCCCTGGAGGAGTTCCATCGCAATGAAGGGCTGGCCGTCATGTTCACCGATTTCGTAGATGGTGCAGATGTTCGGATGATTCAGGGCCGAGGCAGCCTGCGCTTCACGCTGGAAACGGGCGAGCGACTGGGGATCTTTTGCGATGTCATCGGGGAGAAACTTTAGGGCCACGAAGCGGTGCAGGTTTACATCCTCGGCCTTGTAGACCACGCCCATACCGCCACCCCCGAGCTTTTCGGTCACGCGATAGTGGGAGACGGTGCGGCCCGTCAGCGGCTGAGAATCGGGCATTTGGCGCTCATCTTAGGTTGCGATGGGAAACAAGTCAACGAAGGGTAGGAGGTTTGCCCGCTAGGTCCCGATTAACGCATTATAAAAGGGCGCCCGTTTGGAGTAGGTTTTGATCGTTCGCATCTCTACCTACAACAAGGAGCGCCCTCATGAATGACGCCAAGTATATTGGGATGGATGTGCATCAGGCAACGGTCTCTGCCGCCGTTCGGGATTCGAGCGGGAATCTGGTGATGGAGGCCATTCTCGAAACGAAAGCGGAGACGATTCTCCAGTTTATTCGCGGGCTGCGCGGCAGTTTGTATGTGACCTTTGAAGAAGGAACCTGGGCCGCCTGGTTGCACGATCTGCTCCAGCCTCACGTCACCCGAGTGCTGGTCTGCGATCCGCGCAAGAATGCCCTGTTGAAAGTCGGGAACAAGAACGACCGCATCGATGCCCGCAAGCTATCCGAGCTGTTGTATCTGAACAAGCTCAGCCCGGTGTATCACGGCGAGCCGGGTATCCGCACTTTGAAGGAACTGGCCCGCAGCTACATAGCGATGACGCGCGATCTGACGCGGGTGATGAGTCGGCTGAAAGCCATCTACCGCAGCTGGGCTATTCCTTGCGCCGGCAAGCAGGTGTATGCACCGCGCTACCGTGCGGAATGGCTTGCGAGGATCTCGGAAGCCGGCGTACGCCGTCGTGCCGAACTCTACTACCAGCAGTTCGACGCCTTAGCGGCATTGCGCCAGCAAGCGCGGCGAGAACTATTCGCGGAAGCCCGGAAACATCTGGCCATGAGATTACTACGGCAGATTCCCTCGATCGGCCCCATCCGCGCCGCTCTGTTGATCGCTCTGCTGCAGACCCCCCATCGCTTCCGGACCAAGCGACAACTCTGGGCCTACTGTGGATTGGCGCTGAGGACGTACACCAGTGGGGAATATCGCTTCGTCGGTGGCCAACTGAAACGCTCCAAGAAAGTCCTGGCCGTCCGCGGGCTCAACATCAACCATAATCACGATCTGAAAAATATCTTCAAGGGTGCAGCGACGCGAGCGGCCTCGACCGCGGGACCTTTCCAAGACTTTTACCAAGCCTGCCTCTCCCGAGGCATGAAGCCGCATTTGGCGCGCCTCACCTTGGCACGCAAGATCGCGGCGATTACTTTGCTCGTTTGGAAGAAAGGAGTTCGTTTCGACGCAGAACATCTGAAACAACAAGCAGCTTAAGCGTTGGGTTGAGGACCGTCCTTCGCTGGATTTATTTCTGGTGATGGCTTTTCGGTTCTTCTGACGCTTTGGTTCGAGGGTGAGTATCCATAACGGCGTTAGGCGGAGAGTGTGCTTCGAGCACCGTGAGTCTCTTGATTAACTATATGCCCCCTCGGATAACCAGAAAAAGCTATAGGCCTCGAGCCTCAGATAGAACCATGGTTGACAACGTTCAACCGCGCAGCTTGTCTTGCTTCAGAATCCGAAAGCGCCGTCACGAAAACAGAATGGATCTACGAAGAGCGAGTACCCCAGAGCCTCTCAACATGACCTGGGCTGGAGAGCGCAGCGAACATTTTTGCTCCTTCCAGTCGCCGGAGATGTTTTTTCTCTTGACTCTCCCCTTTATAGAACGCCGTTACCGGTAAAGTGGGTACTGGAACCAAGTTGTCCGGTAATCCGACTAACAGTTTGTTGAAAAACTCATTTCCGTTGCAACTTTAATTCAAGAAACTCGTCTGAAGTAAGGAAGGCCAAGGAGACGAGCGAATGCGCGGCGACGATAACCAGCAAGAAGGAATGTTCAGCTACGTGTCCCCTGAGAAGCGTGTCCCCGCGGATCATCCGTTGCGACCGATCCGCAAGATGGTGGATGAGATTCTGAAGGAGATGTCCCCGCAGTTTCAGAAGTTGTATTCCGACGTGGGGCGGCCATCGATTGCGCCCGAGCGGCTGTTTCGGTCCCTGCTGTTGCAGATCTTCTATTCGGTACGCAGTGAGCGCATGCTGATCGAGCAACTGCAGTACAACCTGCTGTTCCGGTGGTTCGTAGGGATGGAGATGGACGAGGCGGTGTGGAATCACGCGGTGTACAGCAAGAATCGGGAGCGCTTGCTGAATGAAGAGGTCGCCGAGTCGTTTTTCCAGCGGGTGCTGAAGAGAGCCAGGCCGTTCATGTCGGACGAACATTTCACGGTGGATGGGACCCTGATTGAGGCTTGGGCCAGCCACAAGAGTTTTCGGCCCAAGGATGGGACGGGCCAACCGCCGGGACCGGGAGGAGACGTCGACTTTAGAGGAGAGAAGCGAAAGAACGAGACCCATGAATCGAGCACCGATCCAGAGGCCCGGTTGTGGACGAAGTCCCAAGGAAGCCAGGCGAAGCTGAGCTATATGGGGCATGTATTGATGGAAAACCGCAACGGGCTCCTGCTGCAGACGTTTCTGACGGAGGCGAACGGAAGAGCGGAGCGGGATGCGGCGCTGCTGATGGCCGAAGCCCTCCCGCCGGGAAAGCGCGTGACGTTGGGAGGAGACAAGAACTACGACACGCAGGAATTCGTACGAGAGCTCCGCGGGATGAACATCACCCCGCACGTGGCACAGAACACGACCAAGCGCAGGAGTGCGGTGGATGAACGGACCACGCGGCATGCGGGGTATGAGATGAGTCAGCGGAAGAGAAAACGAGTGGAGCAATCATTCGGGTGGATGAAGATGGTCGGGATGCTAAGAAAAGTGAAGCTGCGAGGAATCGAGAAGGTAGGGTGGCTGTTTACCTTCACCGGGGCTGCCTACAACCCGTGCCGATTGCGAAACCTGATGGCCGGAGCATGACACGAAGGTTCGATTCGCGTCCGCTGAGTAGATAGAACAGCCCCAAGCAATCCTCCACAACTCAGCGATAACTCAAAACTTCAGAACGGAAAGCTTGAAAAACTGAATTATTCAACAAGCTGCTAGTCGGCTTATGCCTGATAAACGCGGCGGTCTCAATGGGTCGACGCAACACCAGCCCGAAGTCCGCTTGCGGGAGGTCCAACAGCTAAGAGTCGTTCGCGAGCGTTGATTCAACGGAACACCACCCTGGCTGAGTCTGATTGAGTACAGCCGGACTGATCGGTTCTCTAGAGGGAAGTATTGTTGGATCTGCTGTTTAGATGGTGTTGCAACGACCGGTTGAGCTCGCACGACTTACCGAGCACTAGGATGGATTGGTCAGAACGATGGCCCGTCAATCAAAGACCGGCCTCTATGATCACAGGTTATTGCAGTTTCGCGTATTCCACTTTGGCCTGCTTGAGGATCGGGATGTCGGGGTCGGCGTCTTTCCACAGCGTGAGGAAATCCTGATAGGCCGCCTTGGCCTTGGCGGTGTCGCCTTGCATTGCGTAGCCTCTCCCAAGACCAAGACGCGCGAGCGGGCCTGTGGCGCAATTCCATAGCAGCCCGCGGTGATCGAGGATTTTTTGAAATTCGGCAACAGCTGCGGCACCCTGGCCTGTACCCAGGTAAGCCTCGGCACGGACATACACGGGATACAAGCAGGAGTTTGCGGCTGTCGAGCTTAGCATCGCGAAGTCATAGGGGGCTGCCGGTTCAAGCAGCTCGATGCTTCGCGCAGCATTCTTGCGATTCGTTTCGATTTGTGCGCGGATGGTCGGCAGCCAAACTGACTGCACCATGGTATCTAGCGGGAAGCGCCTGGCAAGGTCATCCGAAACTGATTGGGCGTGCCCGTCATCGCCTGCCAATGCATAAGCCAATGCCGCCCGCATCTCTGCGTCGTGGCTCCCCGGCGCGAGGGTAACTGCAGTGTTGGCGCCCACGCGGGCCGTCTCCATATTCCCGAATAGTGCCTCGCGTATGGCCGCGTTCGCCTGCCATAATGCGCCGGCCTCTTTTTCATCGTCGCGCAGCGAGCTCTCGATCGCCTGCCGGGTAGAATCACGTGCTTTGCCGGCTCTCCCAAACCAGGCTTCGGTATCGGATTCGAGCGAAAGCATCTGGTCTTCCGCCCCTGGTTTTCCGACGGCCCAATCCGCCTGCTGCTTCATGGCTGGACCATTGTTTTCGAAAAACGCCAAAGCATACATGTTCAAGTGCAGCGGAATAGCATCCAGATTGCGCCGTGACGCTTCCTCCGTTATGGACCGTGCTTCATCGAAGCGATTCAGGGCCAAGTAAATTTGTCCCAGATTGCTATATTCGACGCCCGTGTTGGGTTCCAGTCGGATCGCTTCAAGGGTTTCCGCGGCGGCCTTCTCATATTGCCCCAGAATCATCCAGTTGCTGCCCAGAAGGCCAGGTGCATAATTGTCGCGCGGATAAGCTTGTTTCCACAGCTCCAGAGTCTGATTCGATTTCTCCAACTCGCCCGTAACACTGTTGTAATATGTGTCTTCGATGTAGAGCCTTTCGCGCTCGGTGGCGCGGTTCCGCAGGTCGAAGGCTTTCTTCACGTAATCGACGAATAACCGGCGTTGGTTCAGATTGAGGTAATCTACCCCCACGTAGGCGTTCGCCAGGGCAAAGTTGGGGTCGAGTTCAATGGCGCGCTTGTAGAATGGGATGGCGTCGGTGTCTCCCTTTTCGCGATAGGCCTTGTTACCCAGGGTAAACGCCTCAAGCGCTTCTAGTGAACTCGTCGTGGCTTCCGCCAACGGTACGTCGAACTTTTGCACCGAGCTGAGTGATTCCCCTAACGCCTTGCGAAGTTTTGAAGCTGCTTGCCCCAGCGCCGGAAGAACTTGCTCCTTTCCCGCAGCAGTCACTTGCTCGCGTGCCAGCACGTCCCCGCTCGTGCAGTTCAGGGCCTCCAGACCAATCACGTACTGCGTCCCGAGCGCCGCAATCGAGCCTTCTAGATACGCCTTGCTCCCCGCACGCTGGCACACTTCCCGCGTCACGTCTCGCGTCAATCGTTCGCCCGGCGAGCGTGTCATCTCCCGCAAAGTCTCGCGAACCTTGTCCTCGGGAAGGATGTTCAGGAAGGGCGACTGGCCCAGGTCCACGGCCAGCCCCTCCTTGAGCGTGTCATCGAATACCAGGTCGCCGGTCGTATTCGTGAAGTCAGCGAGGACGATGGTGTCCTTGTCCGTGAGCGCGTGCGCCTTGCGAGAGAAAACCAACCAGCCGCCTACGGCCAGTCCGATGACCAGTATTGCTGCGCCAGCGACCGCCCTCAATCGAATGGATGTACGGGTGTGCTTCAACCCAGCCTCACCTGCCGCGACGGCTGAGCGGCTGGAATCGGAATCCCGTTTGAGCCGCTGGAGTTCGGCTCGCATGTCGGCCGCGTGCTGGTACCGCAAATTTCGGTCTTTTTCCAACGCCCTAATGATGACCTCTTCGAGCTTTGCGGAAAGGTCGGGATTCAGTCGCACCGGTGCCAGGGGTCCTCGTTCGAGAATGCCATTCGCGATAACGCCAGTTGTCTCACCCCGGAACGGCAGAACCCCTGTCACCATCTCGTAGAGCATTGCCCCAAATGAAAACAAGTCCGTGCGCGCATCAAGCTCTTCGCCCCGCACCTGCTCGGGCGACATGTACGAAAAGGTGCCCATCGCCGTGCCCGGTCGAGTGAGCTGTTCTTGCTCGCTGGCTGTGGGCATCGCCGAAAGATTCATGCCACCGCCCGTCGGTGCCAGCTTTGCCAGCCCAAAATCCAAAATCTTGGCGTGCCCGCGCTCGGAGACAAAAATGTTGGCAGGCTTGATGTCGCGGTGGACGATTCCTTTGGCGTGCGCCGCATCCAGCGCGTCGGCAATCTCAATCCCCAACTCTAGTACGTGCTCAAGCGGCAGCGGCTTGCCGGAGATGCGGTGCTTCAAGGTTTCGCCGTCGAGGAACTCCATTGCAATGAAGGGCTGACCGTTGTGTTCGCCGATTTCATAGATGGTGCATATATTTGGATGGTTCAGGGCGGAAGCAGCCTGGGCCTCTCTCTGAAAGCGCGCCAGTGCGTGGGGGTCTTTCGCCTGATTGTCGTGGAGGAATTTCAGCGCAACATTGCGGTGCAGGCGGGTGTCTTGCGCCTCGTAAACAACACCCATCCCTCCACCGCCGAGCTTCTTGATGATGTGGTAGTGAGAGAAGTCGAGCCCGATGAGGGAATCTACAGATTCGACCTGGTCCGGCATGGGAAGTTCTCCTTCCCATTCACCTTCTAGGGCGAATCATAGGCCTGCGTCTACTACAGGTCAATACAAGTCCGACGTGGAGGCAAATCTAACCTAAGTCCTTCCATGAGAAGGCCGGTTGATGTCAAGGCACACTTTGCTTTCTTCTTTCCGTGAATCTGTTCCCCTTCAGCCAAGCCGCCTCTGTCGCCATCCTTCCATCCGCACTCTTTTGTGAGCGATTGTCGCTCGGTGCCAGGTGGGCGTACTCGTTTCAGTAGGTGCTGCTACCTGATTAGCGACCTCTTTTCCCACCTTTTCGGGGGGAGTTGGGCCCCAGGACTTAGTCGCAGTCACCTGAACTCGGCGGTTGAGCTCGGCTGTTCGGACCGAAACTCTCTAGGCCACGGCGCGCATCGCTGGGTGGCTATTTCGCAGTGGTTCGTATACCTCTCCACTCACCCACAGCCGATGTAGCAGTACCGCCAACTTGCGAGCCACCGCAACCACCGCTCGTTTCTTGGCATTCTTCCCTCCTCGCTCCGCAAGCTTCCGTCCCCATCTCCGCAGATCACTGTCTTCTCCAAATGGCCCCAGAATGTAATGGGCGCCCTGCACCATCATGGTTCGCAGATACCGGTCTCCTTCTTTACTGATGTGCTTCTGTGGTTCGCTCTCCCCGGAGTTCCTGCGTCCAGGTTTTAACCCCAGAAAACAGCCCACCTCGCGACTCTTCGCAAACCGATAGGGATCTTCGATCGTCAGCACATAAGTTAAGGCGATCTGTGTTCCCACACCCTTCACCTGCTTGAGCAAGGACACTTCCGGGTACACTTCCTGGGCGATTTTCTCCATCCGCTCGTCGTATTCCTGGATGCGCTCGTTCAGTGATTCGATTTCTCTCAACAGCGGCTCCAGAACCTCGCGCAACTCTGTGCTCAATTTAGCGGCCAGCTCCCGGCTCACCTGTTGCGTGCCACACTGGGGCAGTCGTTCGCCATAAGATTTCACCAACCCGCGGGCGGCGTTCACCAAAGCCGTTCGCGCACTCACCAGCTCAGCCCGTACCCGGATCACCGTTAGGTGGATTTGCGCTTGCGCACTGCGATGCCGCACTGGCCCCAATAGCTCAGGATCGATTCGCGCCAGCCGTGCCAGGGTCCGCGCATCGTGCCGATCGTCTTTTCGATTGCTCTTGGTGATCAATTGCACCTTTTGGGCGTGCGCCACGATCACTTTGTGTCCCAGCTCCGTTAGCAGCCGGCTTATCCAGGGAGAATGTGTGCCTGTCTCCAGGGCGATGAGACTCCGCGGCATCTTTCCAAATGTCTGCTTCATCCCTTCCGGTGTCGTCGGCACTTTCTGCTCCAGAATGATTTTGCCTGCTTCATCCAAAACGCAGTAGTACGACCAGCGGTCTCCTAGATCTAGACCGATGGTTAACTTCTGCCCCTTGAAAATCTCGTTGCTGAATGCCTGCACAGTGCTAATCTTCTTCATCGCCGGTCTCCTTTTTCTTGTGCCTCGAGCACGTCGAACATTGGGAGCGTATCGCATCCCGTGGAGACCGGCCTTCTCATCCCATCTGATAAACGCGCTAATCGGTAAAGTGGGTCCTGGTACCCAAGTTACCGGTAATCCGACTTACCGGGACGTTGGTTTTAGTTACTGAGTAGTCCGCAGAATCCTGCCCTGTTACCAACTGTTTTTGGATGTAGCATATGCAAAACAAGAATTAAGCGCTCATTGGAGGAGCCATGAAAGCCGCCAGTTGGTGTTGTATCCCGGCCCTTCTCATAGCTTTGCAGGCATCGCCTCATAGCTTGGCCGCGGACAAAGAAAAAGTGGAAGAAGGGCGCTATGCCCTCTTGAAAAACGGTGCGCTGGTTGCGGGAAGCGAACACTCTTGGATTCTGTGGCGGCTGACCGACGGGCAGTTCGAGCTGGAAGACCACTTCCAGATCGACAAAACCGCACGTGCGTTGTCTGGGATCATGCTCTCTCCCGGGATGCCAACCAGCCCCGAGCTTCAAAAATCCATACAGGAGGCCATTTATCCTTCCGATGTGGCGGCTATCTTTGATCAGAACCGCAAGCTTCTATCGCTCACAGTGAGCGGCGCGAAATTGAACGGTGACAAGGGGGTTGGGCTGAAGTGCAAGACCAGTTCTACCAGCATTGAGTGTGCGGGCACTAGCGACAAGGCCAAACTCCGCATTCACGAGCCTCGCGGATTGTTTTGGTGGTATGGCATTCCTATGCTTCTGCGATCATGGGCCGCTTCTGCGCAAGAAAGTTCGACCGGCAACAGGCCGCAAAAAATCGCGATTTTGTCGTTCGGGAGAGTCGAGTCTGGAGCCAAAATATCGTGGGGCGACAAACCGACGGTTGAACCGGCAGACTTGACGATCTCCAATCTCGGACCTGAGATGCTGGTCGTCGGCGATAGAAGCCTCCGCGCTCAAAAATGGGATCTGGAAGTGGTCGCAAAGGGTGCTCCGCTTTCTTTGACGGTGTGGACGGACGCAAAAGGACTTATTCTGGCCGTGGAAGAGCCGAGTAGACCGGGTGAACTCATTGCGCTAGTGCAGTACAAGAAGTACTCCAATCCTCCACCTGTGGTTCCAACTCCGGCAGGTTTCAAGTGATCGTCGCTAGCGGCTAGTGCCTGGTAAACGCGGTTACCGGTAAAGTGGG
The DNA here is from genome assembly GCA_963788255.1 of uncultured Acidobacteriota bacterium. Lineage (GTDB taxonomy): Bacteria > Acidobacteriota > Terriglobia > Acidiferrales > UBA7541 > Palsa-295. The sequence goes on along the minus strand of CAWBGC010000014.1, from coordinate 37,712 downwards.
TACCAGGACCAAGTTGTCAGGAAATCCCCAGTTTTCCCACTCCGATAGCCCCCGTAGGCCCCTTTCCCCTATTCCGGCTCGAAAACCCTGCAAATCGCCTCTAAACGCGATTAATGGGTGGTTTAAGCGGTCGTTTTAGACGGCTAGAACATAATTTCACGCTGTTGTACGTCACTCATGGGTATATACTACGCCTTGGCTGCACCCCCGGATCGGGGCAAGCCCAGGAGGCTACGATGCAGAAAGCAGTAAAACCTAAGCAGTCCAAGTCCACGATTAGCGTGTCGGGGTCAGGTCTAGCAGTCGCAGGGGCGTTGGTAAAACACTTTCCGAAAGACGCAGAAAGGATCGTCAAGCTCATGGCCGATGCGGCAACCTCTCGCGCCATGAAGCGAAAATTGCAGCGTGTCGCCGTTTCCCTCGAAAGCCTGCGGAAAGAAGGCGGTGCGCAATGAACGCAGCACTGTACGGGCGTGTTTCTACAAACAGAGGCCAATCGCCCGAAATGCAGTTGCGAGAGTTGCGGGAGTTCGTCAAGCGTCGCGGTTGGACCGTTGCCGGCGAATTCGTTGATCAGGGCATCTCTGGCATCAAAGAAAAGCGGCCGCAACTCGACACACTCATGGCTGCCGCTCGCCGTCGAAAGTTCGATGTTGTGATCGTGTACCGTTATGACCGTTTCGCCCGGAGTTTGCGGCATCTGGTGAATGCGCTAGAGGAGTTCCGCGCTCTTGGAATCGAGTTTGTTTCTCTGCATGAGGGCGTAGACACTTCGACGCCCAACGGTCGGCTCATCTTCGGCATCTTCGCTAGCATCGCCGAATTCGAGCGGGAGCTCATTCGGGATCGCGTCCGGTCTGGACTGGCGGCTGCCAAGGCAAAGGGCAAGAGACTAGGCAGACCGCCGCTAAAGGAACTCAGCGTGGGGGAGATTCGACAGCTTCGACGGGACAGACGACGGGCGCGAACGAGCTTCAGCCTTCTAGCAAGAAAGTACGGAGTCAGCGTGTGGACAGCCTTCCAACTTTGCAAACGTTAGGAAGGTGTAGTTTGCTAAGGCAAAACCAGATCGGCACAAAACCTTGGTTTTTCGTAAGAGAATGCACCCCGAATTTGGTGGGGTTTTCTAATGCAGCGGTCTTCCGGGGCGAGCGCAGACCGGTTGGGACAGTCTAAAAGTCAACACAGCTTTACACAGATACGTGCCTAATTGTTCGTGAGACTCGCGCATCGCTTTCAGCAGCTTTTTCTCTTTGTCTTTCATTGCACCAAATCATCCTCCGTCTGTTGGCCTTCTGGCGGACCAACTTTCTTCGACATCTTCGTCATCCCGTCAATCAACTCTTGGAGCTTGTCAGGGCCCGTGTCTATCTGCACATGGTCTCCAAATTTCTTCGGAAGCAACTTCGCCAGCGCCCATTTGCGGGTGTCTATCTGCAACCTTGCGCGGTCCTCCATATCGCCAATCCGCCGCTCTTTTCTGCCGTGTTTGTCAATCTTAGTCACAGTCCCCATTCTCGTGTGATCCGCGATTTCGATGATTTCATCGAACAGAGCCTGCGCCTGGAATTCTCGCGCGCGCGCGCGTACAGCTTCGTAAATTCATCGTTCTCGGCAAGGCTGCGATAAATCGTCGTCGGGGAAGGAACCAGTTTGCCCGCGTGCCCGCATCGTCGCGCGGAGCAATCGTCCGGTTTGCGGTTCTCCTTTGAGACCGGGCGCGCAACGGGGCCGGGGCGCAGCGGTCGGTCTGGTGGCTGGCCGCTGCGCACGCCCCGATTTGTCATACGGACGTATCGGAATGGAACCTTCACGAGATTATAAACCTCACGCAAAACTGAGGTATAATTGGCACCGATGCCAAAAGGAGACCGCGCGAATTTGGAACGTTTGCTGCGGTCTGCCTCGGAACAGCAGCAGTCCTTGCAAGCTATTCCTGAGAATCAACAATCGATGGCACCTAACTCCAAGACGGCAAATCTCTCTACGGAAACCATTATCACTGTCGTTTTGGCAATCATCCCACTCCTGCTGGCGCTCTTAACCATGGAATCAGGATACTCATTTTGGGAGAAACTGCTTTTTGTTGTTGTCGGGGGTATATCGGTATGGTTTCTTATTTGGCGATGGGAACACTCCACAAAATGGTCCCCATTTCTCAAGATTGCAATTAGCTCTATCTGTTCGATGGTGTTCTTTGCGCTGATGAATCCTCCGTTGGTAAGCCAATTCAACAAGCAGTTCGATATTAAGCTGGACTTCAAAGCAGCGCCGGAATTCACGAGATGGAGGCAAATACGGACTAGATATGACCTATCGAGATTTCGCGACCATCTTCGGGATGCTGGGCTAGAGCCACCTGAGGAAATAGCGCCTTTGGAAGTCGGCGGAGGTGCTTGGGCGAATCAGCAAGGGGTCTATACGCCACCAGATAAGCCTTTTCAATGGACGATAAAGGTCGGAAAGAACGAAATCGGTAGCCGCGAAGCGGTTACTGCGGCATATATGACCTATGTTTTTTCAAGATTGGGTTCTTCAGGTAAGGAAACTCTCATGCAACAGCTAATGCGGTCGGAAGTGCAGTGGACGGTTACAAGCTATATCAATGCGAGTTATTGGAATGACCTTAATCTTCCACTCGCTAAAGGTTTTGGTTTTTGGAGCGTTCGTGACAAATTCGGCCAGGACTTCGCAGACCGCTTGGCGATACGGACTATCGCTATCGCTTCTTTCGATTCGGAACTCAGCACAGATAACATCGCGTCATTTTTGTGCAACTCCGCTAAAGAAGCCGATGCTTCAATCGACAGCGACTCTGCTAGATGGCCGCAAATCGCACAAATGATGCAATGCAAGAATTCAAATTAGGCAGCCGATTCCGCTTGTTGGCTTGTTAGCTGTTTGTATTCGAGGTTTGGCGAGGCAATTAGCTTCAGGATGGTATCTCGGAAAAGGTAGCGATCTTTGCGATTGTTGAATCGGAAGCACATCTCCTCAAGATAGGCTTGGAGACGCATCGCGCTGAGCTTGTGCCAACTTCCTCGCAGACCGCGCCGCCCCCTTAATTCTCCGTACCTCCCAGATGATTTGAAGGATGCCCGGTCATTTTCTGGGGGCTATGTCACTTCTGGTGGTGTAGGACTGCCACCAAGCCGGTGAGCGCGCCGATAATACCGATGAGCGCGGCCAATAATGGCAAGATGAGTTTCGTGACCCAAAGCGTTTTGACTTCAAAGCGGCGCGCCTTTTCTTCATCAATCATCTTGCGGAGATGACTACGGGCCCGCGGCGTGAACATCGGCTGGCGTTGTTAGTTTAGCATCCACATTTCATCCTCGTCTATACCAGGCGTGGGGCAATCGTATGCACGGGCTTCGTCTGCTAAACGGAGACCGACGAGGTTGTCGATTTGTTCATCGAAGTATCTGGCCTCCGTGTATTGGTCGTATGAGAGACTATTGATGATATCGGGCGGAGCGTTTTCAGCCCGCAATTTTCTCAACTTTTTCTCATAGCGGTCACAAATCCGCTTCCGCTTCCATTTCAAGTTCCACAGTTCGAACATATCAGGTCGGATACTATCGCAAAATCGAATTGGGTGGGAGGTTCTTAACGCACAAATTCGCGCCCGCGCTCGCCCCGTCCATTTTCTTCTGTCCTACTGCTCCTTGAATTTCAGTCCTATTTCCTTGAACGCGAAGGAGGACTGATTTGGCGCGTCAATCGCCGTTCGCAGTGCCCATTTGAGCCTCTGTAGGCACATATTTTCGGGGCCGCTCTCAGGTAACTGCGGAGCTTCCCTAGACACGGGGCACTGTGGATTCCGGCACTTGTGAGCTTTCGTTTCGGCTCTCATGTCGTATTCCGTAGGCTCCCCGCATCGCATGCAGATAAGAACCACATTCGATATATCGGCGACTGAAAACGTTGGCATTGCTCCACCTTTGCGAAATCCTGCCCTTTCGCATACACCGAGCAGCCGGAAAATGCTACAGAAAACGTGGGCGGTAATTCGCGTCCGCGCTCGCCCTGTTTTCTGTTACTGCCCGTGGTAGAATCCGCCCAGAGGAAACCTGCCCATGTCACAGCCGGAAATGAAAGATGATGACATTTTCCACGCTATAGGCTTCACGAACAAAGATTTCTTCTCTGGAACTCATATGAAACTGATGCAACGGCTGGGAATAATCCCCGCACAGCCTCCAGGAGCGAAGCTAGTAGAGGTTTATTTTCTCGACGCCGTCAGCGCGCCTGACCCGTCCGCTTTTAAGCTTTATGGCGACTATCTATCGGTCTACTTCTATAGTGACACGGCTCTTGCATTGTCGGAAGTTTACGGCATAAGGTTGCCGCCAGTAATTGCGAAAATTACTCGGTCAGAACTTCCTCTCGGAGCTGGTATCAGCATAAGAATGCCATATCCGGCTGGTGGTGGGGTCGCGCGTTCAGCTACCGTCTAAACCACTCCACATATCACGCCGCGCTCCTAAACACTCCCTCGAACGGCACCGAGAATTCGCGTCCGTTCACGTCCGAAACCCGGCTAGTTTAGGCCTATTTTCGATGTTCTCCCGCTGAAAGTAGCGCACCGTCAACGGGCTTTAGCGTTAGACCTTCTTTCTCATAACTCGGAGGCAGTCGGTTCACTCCCGCAATCAACTGGGCGCATCGTTTTACCCAAGGACGATGGGGATCGAATCGCAGGGAGTTACGCCGCTGCCCCTAGGCGAGAATTCGTCGGCAGACAAATACCCCCGGAAACTTCAACTTTCTCGATGCCCGGGTGGCCAGTGATTTAAGGTGAGATGCACTCCTTCCAGGACCCTTTCATTTCAATGGCAGTGGGGGGCGAGTCTTTCCCAACCTATGTATCAAAGGTTTTTCCGATGGGGCCACCTTGAACGACTGCACGATCGGATTACTCGGATACACCGTCAACACGCTATAGGAGGTGTTGGCCCTCTCTGCCGTACCCACGGAAACAATGCCGCAATTATTTGGCTCTGTGCTTAAGAATCCCAGGGCACTCGACGCAGAGTAGAGAATCGTCCCAGCGCCTGAGGAGAGCACCGCTGCCTCTCCGTTGCCCGGCCCGACAATATCAAGCTCGAACGCAACGATCGGAGCCAGGTCCTGTGACGGTACGCCAGTGATCAGCAGCGTCGCGACAGGCAGTACTTTTCCATGATTGTCGACGACGCTGAAGTTTGCTCCAGTGATTATCTCGTTCTGTCCGTATACAAGGGAAATCGCAAGCCTGTACCCCCTGGGTAAAATATTGGGTCTTGCCAACGTTGCCACGTTGATAGTTTGGAGGGTTACCTGTTTGGTTGTTAAGGTCCCATTCGGACCATAGGGACCATAGGCGTAGTTATTGATCGTGCCTCCCAGTTCGTTCCCCAGGACGGTCATAACATACTGTTGATACGCGCAATTGAGGGCAAATCCTGGCGGCGAGTAAGAGTTCAACTGGAAACCGAAGCCTTGAAATTGCGTTGAGCCCGGCACAGGCGCACCCACGGATTCGAGGACCATGTCTTCCGTAATTTCGATGGTGACGGATAGATTTTTCAAATCGTGACAGTTGTTGGCCAGAACGTAGTTGGAACTGCCCCCAAGTCCCACGCCCGGGATCGGCACTAGATTGAACGCGCCAAACGGCACGACGTACACGTCGGGACTGGTCGCGCCCTTCCAGGTCATCAACAGTGGTTCGCTTGAACCCGAAAGTGGCGAGGCCAGCCCCGGTTGACATGCAGTCTCAACTACGGGAAACCCCGTCCCCGAGGACCAGCCCTTGGCTGGGGTTTGCGGAGACCAGATGTCGCTAGAACCAAAAGTGGCCCCATAAATCTTGGTGTCAGACTGCCCTTTCCATGCCAATTGAACGTTTCCCTGGTTGTCCACGCCCAGTGCCGGTCCATTCGATGTTTCATAACCGGGAAGTTTCGCGGTCGCGCTCCAGCCACCGGCGTCCGTGTAAGTGGCGAACCAGATGCTGTTGTCGTTCTGCCCCTGCCAAGCCATGTAGACGTACCCATTCTGGCTTACAACGCCAGGTCCCATTTGGGTTAACGCATCATGCACCGCCAACCTGGGACTCCAATCCAAGCCGTTGCTCGATTTCGAGTAGAAAACTTGTATTTGGGGTACTGGCAACGAAGATACGCCGTCGGTCACGATTGCCAAAGCATCCGAGCCGTTTGTTGCATATTCACACCACACCAGGAACAGCTCCGTATCGGTTGCTGTGATTCCCGGCTGAGAAACAGCGGCAGGCCCCTGATAACCCTGAATCCAGAGTTCGTTGCCAGTCAGACCCGGATCCCAAACCGGCTGGGCCGGTGACCACGTCGACCCATTGAGCGAGGAAACCATGATAACCGGAGGTTGGCGGCGCTGCTCATAAGGCTGAATGAACGGCGCCTGCGACTGGTTTTCAACCCAAGCCATCCACACCGTGCCGCCGAAGGTGGTCAGGGCAGGCCCAAACCCGGTTGTCGTCAAGAAGCCAGTCGGCGCAATCGTACCCCTGACGTAGCCGTCGTTGGCTTGATTTACCTTCAACGTTGTCCACGAGATGGTCCCGTCATCGTTCGTCCAAGCCAACACATATGCGTCACCATTCGTTGTAACTGCGGGCGGACAGTTCGATTTTACCCCGCGTATCTTTTGCTGAGTGGTGATCGCCATAGGTATCCCTTCCGTCTGTAATTTAAGTGGGCTGATGCCTTCCCATTTCCGCCTACATTAAGCTGATGATCAAATAATCATGCAAGGAGAATATTTGAAATTCTGTCGTCCCAAAATCGGGACGAGCCTTAAAGGCGTTGACGAACCGTTCACAGAACTTAAGCAGCCGAGAGTGCCTTGGATTGGATGTTTGAAGATGCAATCAGCTTGAGAATTGTATCGCGGAAAAGATAAGGGTTCTCGCAGTGGTTGTATCGAATCCTCGTTTCATCAAGTAGGCATCCAGGTGCTTCGCGCTGAGCTCGTGTCAGCTACCTCGCAGACTAATGATCTTCGATTCCCTCATCCTCAACACCTGCCTGATTCAGAATGTTGCTGGTTTGTCGCTGGGCGGTCTGATCTTCTTCATATGCTTCTTTGCTTCCTCAATATTACGCATGCGTTCCGGATTGCGGCCCCACTCGAGGCCTTTGTTCTCTGGCTTGCCATACAGCCTGGGATGCAAGTAATGACCCCGGTGCTTGGCGGGTTTCCGCTCTTCCACAACCAGCCGATTTCTTTCCGCCCAGCGATCCTTGCGAATGCCCGTCACCTGCCACGAAACCTTCATACCACGTTTGCCGCCCGCGATCTTGAAGCTTCCCCGCGAAACTCCCTTGCGGATGTGAAGATTTGGCCCGGGCGCTCCAATCGAGGTGAGCTGGTAGCGGAAGTCACGATTAAGGGCTTCGAAATATTTCGGCAGTTTTACCTCCGCTTCTCCGCTACGCCCCAAAGTCACAATGCCGTCGTACACGTTTTTCATTTCTGGCGATTCGACAAACGAGTGCGCAAGGTATCGGTTTGCGGGATCGGCAGGATGATCGATCTTAAAACCACCTCCGGATTTCACCAAGGAACCGAGGACATTTACGTTTCCTTCGAAGAGTCCGGCATTCCCGATATAATTTCCGTTCTGGTCTTGGAAACAGGAAGCGTGTATCGCGTTGCTAGCCGGGTCTTGGCCGATAGATGTGTATATGCTATCCGCTGGACCATCCGGGTAAGCCCACACTCCGATACCGTTGTTGTTGCAACGCCCGATTACGCCTGTCTGTCCCGCTCCAACGACGCCGTATGTGCCTGAGGTGCCATAAACGGCCATACCGACGTTTGAGTATCCGTACACCCCGGCCGCACTGAAGCCCGATCCGGAAGGATCCGAATTCGCGTTATTGACTCCTGCAACCCCGGCGTGCAAGGGAGACCAAGTGTCTCCCTCAACTCCGTTCCAACTAGCGCTGGACCCATAAACGCCATTCGTGCTGTCTGAGTCACCCCACACACCTGCCAACTTCGAGCTTTGTGGATGACCGCTGCCTGAGCCGGTGACCCCAAGCACTCCCGTCCCGCTGGCATTCTCGCCGAGTACTCCGTAACCAGGCTTCCCCTGTGTAAACCCATGAACACCGTTCGTCCCGGTACCATAAACGCCGTCACCACCTGATATGCTGGATCCATACACTCCATACGTGGCTCCCGAAGAGCCGGCAGGATTGTAACCGTAGCCAACTACGCCTGCTTGGAGCTGCGGGCTGCCAGGTCTTGCTACCTGTAATTTTCCGCCGCCTCCTCCTCTAGTCCCAACTACTCCCTCCACGCCGACGCCGGATCCGCTAGTGCCTTCCACGCCGTAGCCCGTAGTGCCGTCGTCAGTTCCTTGTAAGGGTGCCATATTGAATCTCCTTTTCAACGAATCGAGCAACTATACTGAGCCGGACATTTTGTAGTTTATTCTGACGCACGAATTTCCGTCTCTATTTTCCGGATCGAGCGGAAACATACACCCCAACGCCGCTCGACGCAAGGTTGCGTATCGCGCGGAAATTTCGCGCCCGTTTCGCGCCCGAAATACGGCTGTTTCTTGAGGTTATTTCGTACGTTTTCCCGCTGTAAGTAGCGCACCGTCAGCGAGTTCTAAGTTTTTTACCTTAATTCTGTGGAACCGAGGGTCGTGGGTTCAAATCCCATCGCTCACCCCAACCGTTCAATCACCGATCCTCTTCTGCACTGCGGTTTTGGCCAATCCTTCAAAGCTACTTCGAGACACATCTCGCCCGGTTAACGCCCGATTTCGCATCTTGCCCGAAAAAATGTAGGATATTTAGGATGATTCGACGCGCATTTCTTGGGATTTGCGTTCTGCCCTTTCTCATGCCGGTGGCAGTCCAGGCCTGCACCTGTTCGCAGACACCTCCCGGAAAATGTCCCGGCTTGCAGAAAGACGACGTCGTGTTCCTCGGCACCGTCACGGAGATCGAGCGCGTCGCGCCTGCGAATCCGCCCGCGCCTGTAAATCCAAGCTCAGGTGACGCGGGCTCCGCGGCCGCAGCCGCAGCCGCAACGGTCAATTCGAGCGCGGCTCCCGGCACACCGAGTGCTTCGTCTGCATCGCCGGTCATACGCTATCACTTTCGAATCGACGAAAAATTCGCGGGCCCGGATGCATCCGAGATTGACATCTTCTCTGGAGGCGACGACGGTGACTGCGGCTATCACTTCCAGAAGGACATTCCATACATCGTCTTCACGCAACCGGAAACCGAAGGGCGCCTCTTTGCGACCGTTTGCAGCGGCACGCGCCCCGCAAGCGAAGGGATCGCTCTGCTCCCGCAATTGCGCGCCATGAGCAAAGGCCAGCGCGTTGCCTCGGTCTTCGGCGTGCTCCGGCGCGCGGACCCGCCATTCCTGGCGCCCTCTGGCGATCCGGACGAACCCCTTCCTAGTGTGGCGCTGCAACTGCGTTCCAAGGACGATCGTTTCCGCACCAACACCAACGCAGTAGGAGTCTATTCGTTCTACGACGTGCATGCAGGGACCTACAGCTTCACGGCCAATTTGCCCGCGCGCATGGAGTTGACGCAGAAGACTCTTCCGGGTGGCCTGCCGCCCTTCAAAATCCCAAATGGCGCCTGCTATGAGTACAACGTGGACGCGCTGCCTACCGGACATATTCAAGGCACCGTTTACGGTCCCGATGGCAAGCCGTTGAAAATCGCGTCGCTCGAACTCTACCGCGCGGGGAGCTATGACGACGATCGTCCGTGGCTTTGGGGCTTTCAGGGCGCCAAGGGAGTTTTCGACTTCGACCACGTCGGGCCCGGACAATACATCCTGGTGTACAACCGCTTGAACCGCATGGATCCAAACTCGCCGTTCCGGCGGGCTTTCTTCCCCGGCGTGACCGATCCCAGCCAGGCACAGCCGATCACCCTGAAAGATGGACAAGATTTATTGAATCTGAAGATGAAGCTCAAAGAAGGATATCCCACGCATCAATTTCGCGTGCACTTGAAATGGCACGATGGAAGGCCTCCGGGAACTGTCACAGTAGAGGTGAAAGCGGACGAAGGCAACAATCCCGCGGCACAGAAAATCGCCGACGGGCTGTGGCAATTCACGCTGCTCGATTCCGGCAACTACACCGTCTCCGCTTACGAAGAGCTGTTGCCCCGGCGCGCTGTCCCGCGGCGCAGAAAAAGCGGCAGCAAGAACGCCGGCGTCAGCGCCGATTGCACTGTTCCTCCCCGCATTGATGCTGCTCCCGTCCACGTCTCCGGCTCGGACACGACCGCCACGGACATCCTGCTTATCTTTTCCGGCCCGGAATGTTCCCCTCAATAGGGCCGTCCAATATCGGAAAGTTGGAATCCTATAGGCCGCGGATTTTGCCCGGGCTTACCCGCAGGATAGCGCGAAACCGAATTTGTGATAGGATTTCTCACCCCGCAATCTGGACCAGGAAGGCGCTTCCATGAATCACCGGTTCACGATCGGCGTCGAAGAGGAATTTCAAATCGTTGATCCCGCCACGGGCGAACTCCGCTCGCACGTGACCAACCTGATTGAAGCAAGTGCCGGAGGCCTCGGCGACCAGATCAAGCCCGAAATGCACCAGTCCATCGTCGAGATCGGAACGAAGATCTGCGGCGACGTGGAGGAGCTTTCCGTGGAGCTGCGTCGGATTCGCGGCGAACTGGTGCGGGGCGCCGAACGCGTGGGGCTTCAAGTGGCCGCTGCGGGCACGCATCCGTTCTCGAGCTGGATCGATCAGGTGATCACGCCGGGCGAGCGGTACAAGAATATCGTCGAAGAGTTGCAGCACCTGGCGCGATCGCTGCTGATTTTCGGCATGCACGTGCACGTGGCCGTCCCGGACCGCACCACCATGATTGATCTGATGAACATGGTGCGGTATTTCCTGCCGCACCTGCTGGCGCTTTCCACCAGTTCCCCTTTCTGGATGCGCCGCGACACGGGACTCAAGTCCTTCCGGACGACGGTGTTCCGGCGATTCCCGCGAACCGGGATCCCGGACCACTTCAGCTCGTGGAGCGAGTATGAAGATTATGTGGGTTTGCTGGTGCACCTGCATTGCATCGACAACGCCAAGAAAATCTGGTGGGACGTCCGGCCGCACCCCACATTCGGAACGCTGGAGTTCCGGATCTGCGACGTGGCCACGCGGGTTGACGAGGCCATCGCCATTGCCGCGCTCACGCAAGCCATTATCGTGAAGCTGCACCGCCTCTACACACGCAATATGGGCTTCCGCATCTACCCGCGCGCGCTGATCGAAGAAAATAAATGGCGCGCGGCCCGGTGGGGCGTGGAGGGAAAGCTGATCGATTTCGGGAAGCGCACCGAGGTACCCATGCAAGTGTTGGGAGGCGAACTGCTCTCGTTCGTGGATGATGTGGTGGACGACCTGGGAAGTCGCGAGGCGCTGATGCCCATCCACAGAATCCTTCGCGAAGGCACCAGCGCCGAAAGGCAATTGCGCGTCTACCGTGAGACGGGCGAATTGAAGGCCGTGGTGCGCCACCTCGTCGCGGAAACCAGCGACGGCGTGACGCCACAGGCAGCGACCGCGACGAGCTGATTTCAGGAAGGAACGGAAACCATGAAGATTGGACTTCTTTGCGGGCGCGAATTCAGCTTCCCTCCGGCGTTTTTGGCGAAGGTCAACGAGCTTGGTGCGCGGGAGAAAATTACTGCGGAATACGTGAAGCTGGGCGGGACGCGCATGGGAGAGCCGGCACAGTACCGCGTGATCGTGGATCGCATCTCCCACGAGGTGGATTATTATCGCGGCTACCTGAAGCACGCCATTCTGCAAGGGACCTACGTGATCAACAATCCGTTCTGGTGGACCGCGGACGACAAATTCTTCAACTATTCAGTGGCGTCGAAGCTGGGAGTGGCGATCCCAAAGACAATCCTGCTGCCGCAGAAGTCCTATCCCGCGGACGTGGACATCAATTCGGAATCGCTGCGCAACCTGGAGTACCCGATTGACTGGGATGCGCTGCTGGATTTCGTCGGACGTCCCGCAATCTTAAAGCCGTTTTCGGGAGGCGGGTGGAAGCACGTATATAAGGTTCACAATCGGCAGGAACTTCTGGCTGCGTACGACGGCACCGGGCCTTATTGCATGACCCTGCAGGAGTTCATCGACTTCAAGGAATACGTTCGCTGCTTCACTTTCGGAAAGACGGATATCCTCCCCGTGGCGTACGACCCGAAGGAGAGGCGCTATCTGGTGAAGCATGATTATCTGACGGCTGAGTTGGGCGCGCAGGTGGTGCGCGATGCGCAGACGATTAATCAGGCGCTCGGATATGAAATGAACACGATTGAATTCGCCGTTCGCGACGGCGTTCCCTACGCGATTGATTTTCTGAACCCGGCTCCGGACTTCGAGCGCGACCGTATCACGGAATTTTACTTCGGGCATGTCGTGGATCGCATGGCGCGGCTCGTGATCGATCGGGCGCTGCACGGATCTCCAGCGAATCCCTGGCCAAGATGGGAAGAGATGCTGGGATTGGGCGCACCGTCTGGATTTACGGGGGCGCCGGCCAAGTCCCGCGCGGAAGCCAAAAAAGCATGACCAGCCCGGCACACCTTTCCCAAACGCTTTCGCCGCCGGCCGATTTTTGGAATGGGCTCCTGCGGCCCGACGTCGAGCTGACTCCGGCATTCTGCGCCGATCTCAACGCGCGCATGCGTGCCGAGCGCCTGGTCTTCGGGAACCGTATCCACTGCCCTTTTCTGCGGCCTTTCTTTCTCTCTGAGAAGGATGAGGAGCGCGTACGCAAAGTGGTGGAGACAATCGCGATGCTCGGCGAGCGTGTGGTCAAGCAGGCGCTCTCCGACCCCGCATTGCTTGCGCAAGTGGCATTGAGTCCTGAAGAGGAACGGCTGGCGCGCATTCCTCCGCGCTATGCCACCTCGAGTACTTCCTCGCGGCTCGATTCGTTTCTCTTGCCGGATTCGCTTCAGTTTGCGGAATACAATGCGGAATCACCGGCAGGCTTGGCGTATGCGGAGACTCTCGCGGGAATCTTCGAGACGCTTCCCGTGATGAAGCGTTTTGCCGAACGCTACAGGGTTCGCAAGTTTCCGCTGATGAAACAGCTCCTGGCGGCGCTATTGGAAAGCTATCGCGAGTGGGGTGGTACGGCATCCCCGCCGGTGATTGCCATCGTGGACTGGGGCGATGTGCCGACCTGGAGCGAATTCGAGATTTTGCAAGCAAACTTCGAGCGCGAGGGCGTGCCGACGGTTTTGTGCGATCCCCGCGACCTCGCGTTCGACGGCGAGAAACTCACTGCGCAAGGCCGGCGAATCGATTTGCTGTATCGGCGCGTGCTGATCAACGACATCCTCGCGCATCCGGCCGAATGCGAAGCGCTCGTGAAAGCGTATGCGGCGGGCGCGGTTTGCATGGCCAATGCCCTCACTTGCAAAATTCCGCACAAAAAAGCGTTTTTTGCGGTATTGACCGACGAAAGAAATTCCGCGCTTTTCAGCACCGTGGAACGTGAGCTGATCCGGCGCCATATTCCGTGGACTAGACTGCTGGCGGATACCCAGACCACGCGTGACGGGGAGACGATCGGACTGCTGCAATATGTTCGAAAGCGCCGCGACGATTTCGTCCTGAAGCCCAACGACGAATACGGCGGCACAGGCGTGGTGCTTGGATGGGAATGTGACGCGAGCCAGTGGGATGCCGCCCTCGACGTGGCGCTGAGAGATAAGAATCGCGCCTGGGTAGTGCAGGAGCGAATCCCCGTGCGCCGGGAGATATTCCCGATGCAGACTGACACCGGCATCAAGATGCGGAACATGCTTGTGGACTTCGCGCCATATATATTCCGGGGACGCTTGGCCGGATTCTTGACGCGGTTGAGCTCCACGGGGCTTGCCAACGTAACTTCGGGCGGCGGGCAGGTCCCGGCGTTTGTTGTGGAGCTGCGGAACTGACCTCTTCCATGGCATCCCTGCGATTCCCTGTGGCAAAGTGCGTCTGCCAAAATTAGAATGAATTGATGAATTTCGGACCCACACTTTCGGAATTGATACCCGGCGCGCGCAATGCGGTGGAGACGTGCCTCGCCATTCAGCCGGGCGAGCGCGTCACGCTGATCGCCGATCGGCCGAGTGAATCGGTGGCGGCGAGCCTGGAGCAAGCGATCGAGCAGCGGGGCGCCATTTGCGAGGGGTTCGTTCTCGAAAGCCTCGCATCGCGTCCGCTCGGCAAAGCGCCGCAACCCGTGCTGGATGCCCTCGGGCGCGCCGATGCAGGCATCTTGTGCATGCAGCCGCTTGAAGGAGAACTAGGCGCGCGCAAGGAAATCGTGGGCGTGGTCGAGCGACGCCACATCCGGTATGCGCACATGGTCGGAGTGACGCCGGAGATCATGCAACAGGGAATGCGCGCGGACTACGCGCTGGTGGACCGGCTGAGCGAGCGGCTCCTTCAACGGATGCACACCGCGAGGTCGCTCACGGTGCGGACCGATGCGGGCACTTCGCTGGTGGCTAGCTTCGATCCGTCGCTGGACTGGGTAAAGACGAGCGGATTGATCAGCCGCCGGTATTGGTCCAATCTGCCCGCCGGAGAAGTGTTCACGACGCCGGCAAAAGTGGATGGGATATTCGTGTGTGATGGAACCGCGGGAGATCATTTCTGCGGGAAGTACGGCGATTTGCAGAAAACGCCGCTGGAGTTGGAAATTCGCGGCGCGCGACTCGTGGCCGCGAAGTGTTCGCGCAAGGATTTGGAGGAAGAGTTCTGGAAATATTGTCACACGGATGAGAACAGCGACCGCGTGGGCGAGCTGGCCTTTGGAACAAACCTCAGTCTATCCGACATGATTGGCGTGCTGCTGCAGGATGAAAAGCTGCCGGGCGTTCATCTGGCGTTTGGAGATCCGTATGGCAGCCAGACGCACGCGCCATGGAGTTCGCGGACCCACGTGGATGTACTCGCGCGGCGCTGCAACGTATGGATCGACGATGAACAGGTAATCGCCAAGGGGCGGTACCTCCTCGACCGGCTGGGGCTTGCCTGATCGCCCCTTAGAACAATCGAGTGATGTATTCCCACATCTGATGCTTCCAGTAGGGCCAATCGTGGCCGCCCTGCGGACCCCAGTCATCGAGATGATGATGGATTCCTTTGCTGGAGAGAATCTGCGAGAGACGATAGGAAGGGCCGCTGTTCTCCCAGGGGCCGGTCCCGGTGGCGATGTGGATGTCGCAGAGCGAGAGTTGGCCCAGAATGTGCGGGTCGGAAAGATTCGCCAGGTAATCCACGGGGTTATTGAAGTAGGTGTTGTCGTCGTACATCCCGTCCATGAAGCCTTTGATGTCGTAAACTCCGGAGAGCGCAAAGCAGCGGCGCACGACATCAGGATGTTTGAAGAGTGTATTCGCCGCGTGATAAGCGCCGAAAGAGGCGCCCATCGTGGAGAGTGAAATATTTTGCGACTTGCAGTGATCCTGGATGAAGGGAACGACTTCATTGCGGACGTAGGCGTCAAATTGGGATTGCACCCAGCTCCG
This sequence comes from uncultured Acidobacteriota bacterium, assembly GCA_963788255.1. Taxonomy (GTDB): domain Bacteria; phylum Acidobacteriota; class Terriglobia; order Acidiferrales; family UBA7541; genus Palsa-295. The sequence goes on along the minus strand of CAWBGC010000014.1, from coordinate 22,124 downwards.
ATGAAAGGGATGCGCGCCTTTGTTGTAAAAGCCCGCGGAGTTGACCGAGTTAACGCTGAAGAATTTCACGCGGCCTGCATCAATGAGAGGAGCGATGCTTCCGATCAGGCCCTGGCCTTCGAGCTCCCACTCGTCGCCGGCGCTGGTCGGGAACCCGAGGAGGGGAGCCCCCCAGTGGCCGTAGACCACGACGCCCATCTCGAGTCCAAGACGATGCGAATACCAGTGATGATATTCCCGGTTCATTCAGGTCCTCTGAGAAAGTGATCGCCGCAATGCAACTCCGCGTCACGCAAAGCGCCCCACATTATAGGGGTTTCGCGGAGCCGTCGCACCCGGAACAATTTCTCTATGCATTTTGAGTCTGCTATCCTGACGGCTGAATCATAATTCTGGAGCGAGAGATGGCTGACACGCGATTTTCCGGCACCATATCGGAGAAAACGCGCGGGAGGAATCTGGATTGACGGCTGTGCCCGATGCGACGACTGAAGCGGCGACGGCTGGACCGGGGCTGCTGCGAAGGCACGAGGGTTTCCGGTCGCGATTCCTGCCCGGCCAGCGCGATCTGATTGTCTACCTTCCCGCGGCATATGAGAAAACTCCGAGGCTGCACTTCCCTGTCCTGTATCTGCAGGATGGGCAAAATCTTTTCGACCCCGCCACATCGTTCATTCCCGGGATGCATTGGCAGGTGGGAAAGACTGCCGACCAACTGATCGAGCGGGGCGCCATCGAACCGCTCATCATCGTGGGAATCTACAACACGGGGAAAAGGCGCGTCCGCGAATACACTCCTTCTCGAGATAAAAAACTCGGAGGCGGCGGCGCAAACCGCTATGGACGAATGCTCGTGGAAGAAATCTTTCCGTTTGTAGGTTCGCAGTACCGTGTGGCCGGCGGCACCGAAAATACTGGGCTGGGAGGGTCGTCGCTGGGCGGTCTGCTGACGATATACCTCGGACTGCGATTTCAGGAGATATTTGGCAAGCTGGCGGTGCTGTCGCCCTCGGTATGGTGGGACCGGCGCTGGATCCTCGATTTTGCGGCTCGGAGGCGGCTGAAGCAGAAGTCACGAATCTGGCTGGACATCGGGACACAAGAGGGAGCGCGAACACTGGAGGACGTCCGCAAGCTGCGCGACGTGTTGGTGCAGAAGGGCTGGCAGGAAGGAAGCGATTTGCACTTCGCGGAAATTCCCGGCGGCCAGCACAACGAAGCGGCCTGGGCACAACGCGTGGGGCCGTTCCTCCAATACCTTTTTCCGGCCAGAAAGACGGCCATCTGATTTGACTTCGGATATTTGAGAGCGCGAGAAGACTGAGCCGGCGCATTTTGAGAGAGGCTTCATGGCGGCAGAACATCCGCTGACGATTCTCTGCATCAGTTCCTTCGAGAAAGGACAGGAATTCCTGCGCACCTGCAAGCAGGAGGGCTGCCGCGTTTTTCTGCTGACGATCGAGAAGCTGCGCGACGCAAACTGGCCGCGAGAAGCGATCGACGAGATGTTCTACATGCCGGAGGAGCTGCCGGCGCAGGATTTGATCCGCGCGGTGAGCTATGCGGCAAGGACGCGGGCGATTGACCGCATCGTGGCGCTCGATGAGTTCGACATGGAGAACGCCGCGGCGTTGCGCGAGCACCTGCGCATTCCCGGCATGGGCCTGACCACGGTTCGCTACTTCCGGGACAAGCTCGCGATGCGAGCGCGGGCGAAAGAGACCGGCATCCGCGTGCCGGAATTCGTTCCGGTGTTGAATTACGACAGCCTGAAGGAGTTCATGGCGCGCGTGAAGCCGCCCTGGCTGCTGAAGCCGAGGTCGCAAGCGTCGGGAATCGGCATGAAGAAGATTGCGGAAGCAGCCGAACTTTGGAAAAGGCTCGACGAATTGGGCGATCAGCAATCGTTCTTCTTGCTGGAGCAATTCGTGCCGGGTGACGTTTTCCACGTGGACAGCATTGTCTCCGAGCGGAGGGTCGTGTTTGCGGAAGCGCATGCGTATGGCAAGCCGCCACTCGACGTTTCCCATCAAGGCGGCGTCTTCACCACGCGGACACTGCCGAGGACGTCCAACGAGGCGAAGGCGCTGCGGAAGGTCAACCGTGAATTGATCGAATCGTTTGCGCTGGTGCGCGGCGTGACGCATGCGGAATTCCTTCGCGCGGAGGAGGACAGAAATCTCTACTTCGTCGAAATCGCGGCGCGCGTGGGAGGCGCGTACATTTCGGATGTGGTGGAGGCAGCCACCGGAATCAATCTTTGGCGGGAGTGGGCGCGCCTGGAAATCGGCAGCGACCAGAGACCGTATCAACTGCCGGAAGTGCGGCGCGAATACGGAGGAGCCATCGTGTCGCTGGCGCGGCAGGAACACCCCGATACTTCCGCTTATAACGATCCCGAAATCGTGCAACGCATCTTGAAGCACCACCACGCCGGATTCGTCCTTCGTTCCCGCGAGCCGGCCCGAATCGCGGAGTTGCTGGAATCGTACGTGACCCGGTTCCGCATGGACTTCTACGCGAGCCAGCCCGTGCCCGAGAAACCCACCTCCTGAGACCCGGTTTTCGACGCCCTCCCAGAACCGTTTCAACAACTGCTCCGACCCGATCAGGCGGCGGAAACAACTGGTTGTCCTGCCGAAATTAGGACGGCGACCTGAGCCGGCAGTCGCCAGTTTTGTTGCGATTAGACTCGATCGCCGTCCTTTGTTTTCAACGAGTTGCGCCATTTTCTAATCCATACTAGTTGCGATTAGAAGTGACGTTTTCGGCCGCGGGAAGAGCCTTCGGCAGGGGCAAGTCCGGGGCCGCATCGGGCAGGGCTGGTTGCGCAAGAGGTCCGGACTGCGGCTGCAGGGCAGGCGCCACTCCCGGGGGCAGCGCCGGGACGACGAAATGAGTGGTGGCAGGCTCGACCCATTTGACGTAGTCGGTGATGCAGGCGTAGGCGCGGACGGCGCGAATAATGGAATCGGGCGTGGCCTTGACGCGGTTGGCGTCGCCGATCAGGTGCTCGAGTGCGGAGCGAACGTTGCGGCCGCGGAGTTCAAACAATCCCAGAGCATGAGCGTGACGATACACCGTGTACTGGTCGGGGAGTTCGAAATCCCTGACGAGATTGTACACGTTCTCCCAAAGGAGGAAAGCCTCCTCGATGAGTTCGCGGTCCGGGTGACGGCAGATTTCGCACTTGCGGGCGTGCCGCTTGAGGTCGGGAACTTGATCCGAGACTTCGCCGTCCCGGGCGGGCATGGACTTCCTTCGTCGAGCGAGCCGGATCTTGGTGCGCTTCCTGGAGCGGGCGGCGTCGCGGGACGCAGCCGAATCACGGCGAGCCCGAGTCTTTGCCGGGGCAGCGGCTCCCTTGCCTCGCATACAGGACACGTAGGCCTCGGCGGCGGCAAGGACGTCGGGATCGGGAATGTACTCCGGTGGGTCGAGGTCGGCTACGGGTTCGACCGGGTCGGGTGGAACCGTGGAGGTAATGGCGTGGGTCCCTGGGGGCACGGGCTCGGATGGAACGGGCTGGGGTTGCGCGGAGGCGGATTGGACGGCCTCCGGTTGGGCAGGTGCGGGGTTGGATGGGGTTGGAGTGCCCCGGTCAAGTCCACCGGGACTTGAATGGCGAGCCCAAGGGTTGCGGCTTTCGATGTAATTGGGCTCGTCTAGCGGTTTGTTTACAGGGATATGGGCGCGACGGGGTGAGCCGTAAGAGGCGGGACGTCGAATCATTGGTGGAACTCCTTTGTCGTGGATTTACCGTGGACGAGTCCCGGTGTTTCCGGGAAGTCCGCTCGGGCCTGCCCCAGGTAGGGCGAGGCGACCGAGCTAATCGGCATAGGCCGACTGTGAAATCGGCCGGTTGCTGGCGATTCGTGCAGCCAACAATGAGGAAATAATGAAATGAGTAGTATAAATCTGTCAACTACAAAAAGGTACAGGTGGGCTGACCTGTACGAAAGGACAGGTGGGTCAGTTTAGAGGACATCTGCCGTACCATTACCCACTTTACCGGTAATGGCGTTAATCGGGCACTAGCCTAGTTAATCGGGCACTAGCCTAGTGATCAGACTCGCTGACGACTTGCCTTGGGCTAACACCACAGTCCTATAGGGATCGTTCGACGTGGAATTGAGTAGAGCGCAGGCGACAGCGACAACGCGAACTCCAACAGGCGCGGATGGAGATTTGGTTCGTACTAATCGCAGGCGACTCCCTCGGTCGCTCTTTGCCCAGAAGCAGGCTATGCGGACTTCTGCATGAAGACCCATTGTACCGGCCCCCCCCCACGGTTACTGGTCTGCCCACGCAATGGCATCTGCGACGCTTAGGAACTCGCCGCCGCTCGTGGTACCTACATAATAGACTAGAAGTTATCTCATAAACACTTTCAAGGTACTGATCGGTTGAAAGTTATGGCGAATGACGTAAATCAAGGGCATGGATCTCACCGACGCCCAGTGGGCGGTGCTGGAACCGCTTTTTCGTCCGAAACGTCGGGAGGACGGGCGTGGTCGCCCGTGGCAGGATACGCGCGCGGTGCTGAACGGCGTCTTTTGGGTCCTGCGCACCGGCGCCCCCTGGCACGATCTGCCACGTCGTTATCCTCCCTATCCAACCTGTCATCGCCGCTTTCAGCAGTGGCAGCGCTCGGGGCTGCTCACCAAACTGCTGCAGAAACTGGCGGAAGACTTACGCGACCGCGGGAAGCTGGATCTGAGCGAGTCGTTCATCGACGCCAGCTTCAGCTCGGCGAAAAAAGGGGCTCTGCTGTCGGCCCTACTCGCCGCGGCAAAGGCAGCAAAATCATGGCGATCAGCGACGGCCATGGTCTTCCTCTCGCCGTGCACGTGGCCAGCGCTTCGCCTCATGAAACAAAGCTCGTCGAACCCACGCTCCAGCGACGCTTCCTTGCGGAAACTCCCGAGCGTTTGATCGGCGACCGCGCTTACGATAGCGATCCGCTGGATGTGCAGATTCGCGAACGCTTCGACGTGCAGTTGGTTGCCCCGCACCATTCGACGCGCAGCCGTAAAGCCACGCAAGATGGCCGCGTCCTTCGACGCTATCGGCGTCGCTGGAAGATCGAGCGATTGTTCGCATGGCTTCACAATTTTCGTCGCATCGTCATTCGCTGGGAATACTACCCAGAAAATTTCCTCGGGATGGTCCAGCTTGCTTGTGCCGTTATCCTCCTGAGGTATTTATGAGATGGCTTCTAGACCGTCAGCCGTTGCCGGAACCGGAGCACCTGCATCCACTACGAATTCGCCAGTTTTGTCGTCTTCTACCCAGCGAGAAGATGCCAGCGCGGCAGGACGGGCTAACAACTTAATTTCGCGTGGCACCTTACCGTCGTAGAGCCACGTCCCAACTGCTACTACGGTCCAGTCGCGCTCCTGAGCCATCGTTCGCTCGAATCCTGTTGGTTTCTTTCGATGCGGAGTAAAACCGAATCATACCGTACTTTGTGCGGAAGGGCCTTGTCGCGACCCAATTGATCAACTCCCGAGAAGTCGTGCCGGACACTTACAGTACCAGGACCCACTTTACCGGTTGATGCCATAACAACGCCGGCCTCGCGACGGCCCGAGTAGACTGTTCGGTGTTCACCCTACAGTGCTCGGACCGAAGGAGGCCGAGATGCGAATTATAGGATGTGATTTGCACGCTCGCCAGCAAACGTTGGCGATGTTGGACACCACAACGGGAGAGGTAGTGGAAGTGACTCTCAAGCACGAAGGCGACAACGTGCGGGAGTTTTATTCCTCGCTTCCACGCCCGGTGCGAGTGGGTATCGAAGCCACGGGATCGATGCAGTGGTTTTTGAACCTCCTGGAAGAACTGGGAATCGAATGCCTGGTCGGTCATCCGGCACAGATTCGCGCATGCGCGCCGCGGAAGCAGAAAAATGATCGGCGAGATGCAGAGTTGATTCTGAAGATGCTCGTGGAAGGCCGCTTTCCGGCGATCTGGTTGCCTTCGAAGGAGCTACAGGATCTGCGGTCTTTGTTGCGCCACCGTCATCAGTGGGTCCGCATGCGGACACGAATACAAAATGCGTTGCAGTCGATGGCCCTGGCGAATGGTCTACGACGAGGCACCTCCCTGTGGAGTCAGGACGGACAAAACACGATCGCGTCATTGCCGCTGGCGCCACATACCGCCTATCGGCGGAGCGAGTTGCAGGCGATGTACGAGAAGTTCGAAGCGGAGATCGAAAAACTAAACCAGCGAGTCGAGGAGCAAGCCTGCAAACGTCCCGGAGCGCGGCTGCTGATGAGTCATCCCGGAGTGGGGCCGATCACAGCGTTGGCGACCGAGGTGTTTCTGGGCGATCCCGCCCGATTCGCAGACAGCAAGGCCCTGGCGAGTTATGTGGGAATGATTCCACGTGAATATTCTAGTGGAGGACGACAGCGGCTCGGGGGGTTGAGTAAACAAGGCAACCCCTTGTTGCGGTTTCTCTGGGGTGAGGCGGGGGCGCATGCCGCACGCAAGGATCCGGAGTTGCAGCGTTTTTACCGCCGCAAATTGGTACAGAAGGGTCTGGGAAAGGCGAGTGTGGCCGTGGCTCGCAAGCTCGGAATCCGACTGTGGATCATGTTGCGGGATCAGATTGAGTACAACGAGTTCTGTCGTCGTGGACAGAAGCAGCAGAAAAGCAGTGATGCCTGTGTGGGGATGCCAGAAACGCGGTATGGTGCGAAAAGTCACCGGCCGATTGATTAGGCTACCCGCCTCCCTTTAGGAATGGGGAGTTCGAATACCTCATCATGGTCGATGGTGATCGAAGAGATGCTTGGTGGGCAACACTGAGTTGATGATCGTAAACGGGCTGAGCAAGTCAGGGTGACACCGATGAACAGAAGCGGCAGAAAAAGACGCAGTTCGTGCGCCGACGGAGAAGTGTGCTCGAGTTTGGCAGTAAAGAAGAGAAAACACTCTTGACAGGGCCGGCGTCGTTAGAGATACCGCGTTTACCAGGAGTCAGGCGATAAGTTCCGAGTGACCGACCAGCCGGACTGGCTGTTTCAGCAGGCTCGCCGGGAGAATAACTAATTGATCTTCTTCGCAGGACCCGGGTCATCTGGCCCAACGAAATTCACAACAAAAGGCGCAATTCCATTCACCTGCACTACCCCGTCCCCCTTGCACTGGGCATAGTGCCGCATTTGCGGAGGCGCGGACGCGAAGCCTCCCACGGGGATTTCTTTCATCGCGGCGTCATCCCACTTCGCGCCCATTCCCAGCAGAAATGTCCCTTTAATGACCGTCACATTTTCCGTCGTCGGATGCCAGTGCGGCGCAATCTTTGTCCCGTCTGTGCAGGAAAGTCGAAGCGTGTACGAACGGCCAGCCGTCATCGGGTCGCCCTGTAGGACCGCAATCTTTACCGTTCCGCCCATCTCCACCGACGGCGTCCCTACCAGCGCTGCCGCGGGAATGTCCATCCATTGCTCCGAGCCCGGCATCACCAGCGTGCTGCGCGCCACACCCCCACTCTTTTTTTCGACAGCCATCTGCTTAGAGGACGGCGTCTGCGCCATTCCCACAGCTACCAGCACCAAGCACACAACCAGAACACCAATTCGCTGTTTCGTCATGGTTTCATTTCCTCCATACTTCAAGTTCTGACGTTGTATTTTGTGACCGGACCTCGGAGTCCTCCCGCTGGGCGGAGATTAGCACTAACAGCGTACTACCTTCAATTCCAGCGCTGGTGGAAGAGCCTATTCACATCGCGTATGCGGATACTCCGAGAAGTTGGCCTCGGCGCCTCACTGGACGGTTGTTAGGTAATGTAATTCCACTTACCCGATTAGCCGGATGAGCGGACATTTCGAGGATGCCCCGGGTTTAGTTGAAACTTGAGAACAGGAAGCAGCGGCTCTCGCCCGAACTCGGTTAGAGTTCGGGTTGCGAATCCCTTTTAAAGGAGAGAGCCGCCGTGAGAAAGAATTACCAGAGGAAAGAGCACAAGTCCAATCACAAGTTCGAGGTCGTGCGAGGGCAAGAGTTGCTGGTGCGGGTGCCGTTGCCGATAGCCGAGGTGTGGGCCGAGATGCAAGCGCAGGTAGAAGAGCTGACCGGGCAAGCCGGGCTGCAGATCCTGCGCGCCATCCTGGAAAACGAAGTCACGCATCGCGTGGGGCCTCCGCATCGGCCCCATCCCACTGCCGGCTGTGTGCGCTGGGGGAAGCAACCGGGTTACGTGGTCTTCGGTGGACAGAAGATCCCGTTGGAACGGCCACGGGTACGAACGCGGGAAGGCCAGGAAGTGGAGTTGGAGAGCTACGGTCAGTTGCAGCAAGACGGGAAACTGCAACGGGCCGTGCAGGAGCGCATGGTGGCCGGACTGTCCACGCGGAACTATCGGCGAGCGGTGGAGAGTGTTGTGGAAGGCTACGGGATCGAGAAGAGCAGCGTGAGCCGGCAGTTCGTAGAGGCCAGCAGCAATCAGTTGCGGGTGCTGTGCGAACGGCGCCTAGAAGATCTCCATCTCGTGGTCCTGATGATCGACGGCATTCACTTGGGCGGCCAGGTGCTGGTGGTGGCCCTGGGGATCGCGGAAGGCGGTGAAAAGCACGTTTTGGGAGTGTGGCAAGGAGCTACGGAGAACACCACGGTGGTCCAAGGGTTGCTGGAAGATCTGGTGGACCGAGGACTGGACTTGCAGCGGCGGTATCTGGTGGTGATCGATGGATCGAAAGCGCTGCGAGCCGGTGTGGAACGTGTTTTCGGTGAGCAAGTGGAAGTGCAGCGTTGCCAGATTCACAAGCGACGGAATGTGAAGGAGTACCTGCCCAAGAACTGCCAGAAAGACTTCGATCGGCGGATGCGCAATGCGTACGCGATGAACAACTACGCGGAGGCCCAAGAGGCGTTGCAGAAAATCTTCCGGCAACTGGAACGGATCAATCCCAGCGCTGCCCGGAGCTTGGAGGAAGGGCTGGAAGAAACGCTGACGGTGCATCGCTTGGGTGTAGGAGCGGTGTTGCGCCGGAAACTGGCCACCACCAACCCGATCGAATCGTGCTTGTCGACGGTGCAGCGGGTGGCGCGAAACGTGAAGCGTTGGCGCGAAGGAGATCAGTCCCTACGCTGGACAGCCACAGGGCTACTGGAAGCAGAAAAGAAGTTCCGACGCATCAAAGGCTATCAAGAAATCCTGTTGCTGAAGGAACGCCTGAATCCGTCGCGCATTCAGCAGAAGGAGGTACGCAAAGTAGAAGTCGCTTGAACTTGGTTCGAGGTAGCCTTACAGTGCCGAACATCGAGAGTCGCTGCAATCAACTAAAACTCGGACATCCTCGACATTTCAAGTAGTACTTCACTTCTCCGGTTACGGCGTTTACCAGGACTTGACCGCTTAATTTGTGACTTTCAGGATTGTTTCCGGGTTGCCGACAATCCCGAAGCTATTTCGCGTGTCAGCTTGGATTAAGGCTCCAAGTGCGACCACTTCTGCGCATAGCGCGTTTTTCCTCCAAGTGGATTGCTTCTGGCCTCCATGGCCCAGAAGCGGCTACAGCAGGACGCAGACTTCGACAACCTCACAAAGTTACGGGGAGCCACCTAATCCTCCGTGCAAGTACCCCAGCCGGTCGGGTTACTGCAAAACGAATGATGACCGCGAGGGGCAGGACAACAGTTATTAGGGCCAGGTCCAAAACACGCACCTCCTTGTGGTATGCACCCTACGCAGGTCCCACTGAGGGAAACCGTCTGTGGGCTGACAGGCGCGTTGTCAGTTACAGATAGCGTACCAGTGACGCTGCCTGTGGCGCCGGGTGTGAACGTGACATTGATTGGGCAACTCGCGCCCGAGGCGAGGCTCGCACCGCAGGTATCCGTCTTGCCGAAATCGGCGGTCACGGCAATGCTTTCGATGTTCAGCGGCGCTGTGCCGTAATTGCTCAGAGTGACTGACTGTGGCGAGCTGGCTGTGCCAACACTCTGGCTGCTGAAATTCAAGCTGGTTGGCGACAGAGTAGCATTGGCTCCAGAAGTCAGACCGATACCGCTCAACGCAAGCAGATGGGGACTGCCGGCTGTGTCGTCCGTAACCGTGATTGAGGCGCTGCGCGGTCCGGTCTGGCTTGGAGTAAATGTCACCGAAATGTAGCACTTCGCTTCCGCAGCCAGGCTGGACCCGCATGTATTGCTCTGGCTGAAATCTCCGCCGGTCGCTACGCTGTTGATCACTATCGGAGAACTTCCGCTATTGGTGAGAGTCGCTGCCTGCGTGGTGCTCGCAGTTCCGACAAACTGAGGGCCAAAGCTTAAGCCCGCAGCAGGTGTAAAGCTAAGAGTGTTCGGCTCTGCTAGGATGGAAACGGTATATGACTGATTGGCAGACTGGTTGGCGGAGTCCGTGACTTCGATGCTGAACGTGACCGCCTGTGCTGCAGCATCTGGCGTGCCGGAAATCGTCGCGGTGTTGCCCGCGCTCGGGGCGAGTTGGAGATTGTGAGGTAGCATGCCGACGACTGTCCAATTGAAAGGTGCAACCCCACCGCTCACCTGGATGGCTTGGTTGTAGGGCAATCCCAATGTTCCGTTGGGCAAGGAAGCCGGCGTGATTGTCAGGGGTGGTGCCGTCTGCTGCGATCCTCCGCACCCAAAGAGAGCCGCAACCGACGTGACACATAGAAGAACAATTGGCGAGCGCACGGTCGTTTTCATAATTTCCCTCAGCGAACCGCACGCCAAACTAAGGAACAGAATTCGTTTTTTCATGACCCCACCTCGTGCCTAGCCTCAACAGCCTGCGGCCAACATCGATAAGCTATTGAGGCAACCCCGTTCCTAATCCGCGATTCGGCCTCATCAGTAGTGCGCGGATTCGATTTTGTATCTGGCTGGCAATCAATTTCTGTGGTACCGCTGTCGCAGCGGCCGCGCCTCGCGCTGTAGCGGCTGAGCTCCCTTCCACCAGGTTGTAGTCGCAGCCTTCGAGATTGGGATGGTTCTCGTCGCAGGGGATCGCCAGGAAGGCATGCGTGTTGCCGTTAACGTCCAAACCGGTACCGGCGATTTCGCCTTGGTCGTTGATTGTTTCGGTGATTTCCAAGAACAACGCAGAATTTGGCAAGATCAAGGCGTTCAGGTCCACCATCGAACCGTCCTCCCACAGAAAGACATGACCTATTGATACGCAGTCGCTGGATGTACCCACCACCTGCGTTTTTGCATTGATCGACGTCGCATAACTGCATTGAACTGTCCCTGCTTGCGCGAGATCAACCAAATCTCCGACATGCTTCCAAAGGACCGCGTGCAAAACGCTGTCACCTGGAAGGAAGGCGAAGCCGACAGCCTCGCCTCGTTCGTTCATCGCAAAGGGTCCCTGAAAATCTCCCCCCAACGAGCCGCCCAGGTCTTGAAACCAGCCGTTGTCCCATAGAAAACCGTGTTGGCTCAGGTCGCCCAGCAGGTTTGAGAAACCGACAACTTGGCCGTGGTTGTTCATGTCCGATGCAGTCGTGCACGTTCCACCCAGACTTCCTAGGTCCCGCATCCCACTCTCTTTTTCCCAGATGAAGGAGCCGGTAACGAATGCGAAACCTGGATTGCATGCGCTGGTTGGAACTGAGTTGACGTACGACCACCCAACCACTTGCCCGCGTTCATTGATCAGGATCGCCTGCGCGTTGGTGCCGGTTCCCAACGTGCCCAGGTCTTGCATCGTTCCGTTCTCCCAGAGAAACGCGCGTGTCTGAAATCCTGAGCCAAACATGGAATTGGGATTGGGGATTGCATTTGTAGCTAATCCAGCCACTTGGCCGTTGCTGTTGACTGCGTTGGCTATACTCTCGAATCCGCCTTCTGGCAGAGTTCCCAGGTCAATGATTCGGCCGTGTGCCCAGAGAGTCGCCCGCAACTCGGGTACACCTGGAATCAAGGGATCGGTTTCCCCGTTTTCGGAAACTCCGGCGATCAATCCGTTCGAGCTAATCCAGTTGCCTGCGCTGCTGGCGCCGCCGGGAAGGGCGCCCAGATCCGTCTTGGCGCCGTTCTTCCACACGAAAGTGTGAGCGACAACGCAGTCGTCAGTGAAACAGAACGCGGGGAACGGATCTGGCGTAGAAGTTTCCGCCCAGCCCGCGACTGCCCCTCCGCTGTTCAGAACCATGGCATTATTCCCGGACTCGTTGCCGCTTCCCGGATTCACGTAACCTTGGGGTCCGCCGAAGGTGCCAAGGTCGAATAGCTTGTAATGATGGTGTTTTGCCGGTGCCTGGGCGGCTAGATGAACTGGAATTGACAGCACAGCAAGGTAGACCATCGCGTTAACGCACGTCAATGTTCTGGATTTCATCGTTTCCACCTCTGCGTTCTCCAAGCAAGCTAGTTTCTTGAGCCGAATGCGAGGCCGGGGAAGTGATACCGGCTCATCCGGCGCATAAGTGATGGAGGCAACGTGCGACCGTATGCGTTGCGGACAGGTGCAGTCGTCTGAGCCACAGCGGCGGGCGCTTCCACCATGCTGTAATCGCAGCCCTCGACGTCAGGATGATTCTCGTCGCATGGGATGAGCAGAACGGCGTGTGTGTCGCCGTTGGAGAGTGATCCGAAGGCCGCAATTTCCCCGCCGTCATCGATAAACGACGCTGAATACAAATGGAATGGGGAATCGGGAGCGATCAGCGTATTCAAGTCAGCCATCGAGCCGTTTTCCCAGAGAATCGCGTTGAAGACAGAGAAGTCACACGCGAACGACAGACCCACAACTTGCGTGTGCGCATTGATAAAACTGGCGGCACTGTTGGGAGTACCTGCGACAGTCCCGAGATCCGTCATCGCGCCTTGTCTCCAAAGGAAAGCGTGTTGGATCTGATCTCCCGAATCGTCGCAAGAGACCGGAAGCCCGGCAAGACCAACAACTTCTCCGCCGTCATTGATCCAACTCGCCTCACCGTTCGCTCCCCCTTCGAATGGCGGTGCAGTGAGGTCTACGAGCTTGTCGCCGTCCCATAGGAAGGGGTGGATCTGTATATCTCCCGGCAGGTATGACCCACCGACGACTTGACCGTGTTCGTTGAGACCATTTACGGAGGCGGTTTGGGTTCCTCCGAAGGTACCGAGGTCTATCATTCCCTTTCCCTCTTCCCACAGGAATGGGTGAAGAGTGGGAAGGCCGGCAGTTGCAGTCGGAACATTATCCGTGTAAGAAAATCCAGCTACTTGGCCGCGTTGATTCACAAGATTAGGAAAGGCATCGGGGCCGCCCAAAGTGCCCAAGTCTTTCATGACACCGTTTTCCCACAGGAACGCGCGGGTCTGGGTCCCGTTCATGGAACCTTGTAGGAAAAAATAATAAAAGGAAAATGGATCGGGAATCGTGTTGAGGGCGACTCCGGTTATTTGGCCGCGGTTATTTGCCGCTGCCGCAAAACTCTCGTTTCCTCCAAGCGTTCCAAGATCAGTGATTTCTCCGTGCTTCCAGAGCACGGCACGGATTTCCGGCAAGCCCGGAATCAACGGATCCAATTCTCCGTTTTGGGAATTCCCCGTGATCAAGCCATCGGAAGTGATCCAAAACACCTCGCTGCTGACGCCGCCGCGAAGCACGCCCAGATCGGTCTTGACACCCCCTTGCCATTCGAAAGCGTGTGCGACAAAACAATCCGGCGTGTAACAAAAATCGGGATAAGGATCCGGCGTAGATGTCTCAGCAAAGCCAGCTAGGGTTCCTTGCTTGTTGAGCACTTGGGCGAAGCCGTAGAAAGCGGTGCCAAAGCCAAATCGGTCGGTCAAGTTGAGATTATTGAAGTAGCTCGAAGGCCCACCGAATGTGCCGACATCGATGAGCATGTAATGGTGGTGTTTTGCCTGTGGTTGCAGCTGCGCCTCCGCCGGCAGACGGGCAAGGGTTGCAAGTGCGACCGAGACGACCAATGTCAAAGCAGGAAGACGGTCCCGGTACGAAAGCTTCATGTGGCATCTCCTGGGGTTGGGGACGACCAACCTTATACTCTGGCGCATGAGACAGAAGGCGCCCAGTGCAAGTATTGTGAGAGGATTCTCGCATTGTGGAGATTTAGTCAACCAGACCTACGCCGATTTGCAACTGAACTTGCAGGCGATTAATTTAAATGGCTTTAGATGCGTCCCTGAACTTTCCGGCAACTTAGTATTTAGACGTGGTAAGCTCTCGGGAACTCCCGGCGGAGTCTTCCGATTTGGGAACTTCTTCCAGCGACCGCCCACGAATGCGTTTCGGCTTGTACGAAGCCGACCTTGCCTCAGGTGAACTCTACAAACACGGGCGCTTAGTTCACGTGCAAGAACAACCCTTTCGCATCCTGGCCATGCTGCTGGAGCGGCCGGGGGAAGTGGTTAGCCGCGAGGAGGTGCAGAAGAATCTGTGGCCGGAAGGCACATTCGTGGATTTCGACGAGGGCTTGGACACGGCGGTCAAAAAGCTTCGCCAAGCGCTCGGGGACTCGCCGCAAAATCCTATTTTTGTGGAGACTATTCCGCGGCGAGGATACCGCTTCATCGCCCCGGTGCAGGAAGCCACGAAGGGAAGCGGTTCGAATGGAGATATGTCTGTTCGGCCGGTAGGGCAAAGAAACGCTGGCGAAGCGCCAGTCATGGACTTGCCACAGCCGGCGCCAGTTCGTGCCCGGTTGCTAAGAAATGTCGCGATAACAGTCGTCAGCGTCGCGGCGATCGTTGCGGGAGCAATCCTTCTTCGATGGTACACACCGCCGCCTGTTCCCAAGGTCTCGCGAATTGTTCAGCTATCGCATTCAGGCCGCATCGACCCTTGGGGCAGACTGACGACGGATCGCGCCCGCCTCTTCTTTCTCGAACGCGAAGGTGATCATTGGAACTTAATGCAAGCCCCGGTTTCCGGTGGCGAATCGCAGCCATTCCCAGTTCCGTTTCATAACACGGTCATCCTCGACATTTCACCCGATATGTCTGAATTTTTGATTGCGCCGTTCACGCAGCGCATGCCCGGCCTGCCGTTCTGGACACTGCCGGTCGTCGGTGGCGCGCCACGGCGGCTGGGGAACATTGCAGGAGACGATGCTGTCTTTTCTCCGGACGGCACGAAAATTGCGTTCTCTACCGAGGACGGAATCTATACTTGCAGCCGCACGGGAACGAATGTGAACAAGTTGGTGTCCCTTCCTAAACCCTCCGCTTGGACTCTGGCCTGGTCGCCAGATGGAAAGGTCCTGCGTTTCACACATGGAGAGGAGAAGACCAACCATTTGTCAATTTGGGAAGTTTCTGCCGACGGGACAAATCTGCACCCATTGCTTCCCGGCTGGCATCAGCCACCGGGTGAACTCGGAGGCCGCTGGTCGGTGGACGGGCGCCTCTACTTTTTCCTGTCGTCCCAGGATGGAATTCGTTCCATCTGGGCACGGCGAGAAAAGGGCAATTTGCCGTTTTGGTGGAAACCTGGTCCTCCGGTTCGACTGGCTTCAGGCCCGATGAGTTTTGATTTGCTCGTGCCCAGCCAAGATGGACGGCGGTTGTTCGTTACCAGTGGACGTAGTCGTATGGAGTTGGTGCAGCAGGATCAACGCTCGAAGCAATTTGTTACACGTTTTGAGGGAGCGCAGATCGAGGACGCGCGTTTTTCACCAGTGGGTGACCGTATTGCCTTGCTAGGGAGCGACGGCAATCTTTGGCGTAGCCGGCCCGACGGCACCGAGCGGGTCCAACTCACCTCTGATTTCTCCGGCCTTACCGACGCACGCTGGAGTCCTGATGGGACGAGAATCGTGTTCGACGCCATCAAACAGGGTGGACCCTACAATATCTATCAGGTTCGCGCGGAAGGCGGTGCAGTAGAAGAATTGTTGCCGGAGGATCAGGTCCACGTGTACCCGGATTGGTCGCCGGATGGAAAATCGATTGCCTATTCCTCGCAAGGAGGCAGGAGCGCGAATCCCCCGGCGGATGAGGCGATTTATGTGCTGAATGTGCAGTCCCGGAAAACCGCCAAATTGCCGGGATCGGATGGCTTGGAGTTTCCGCGATGGTCGCCCGATGGCAAGTATCTTGCCGCGCTCGGGGGAAATCTAGAGAGGGTGATGCTATACAACTTCCAGACCCACCAGTGGAAAGAGATTGCACACGGCGATTCGCTCAGCGCGCTGATTTGGTCACCCGACGCGCAGTATATGTATTTCGAGGACATCCTCGGGCCGCACGAGCCCGTTTACCGGATCCGGCCCCGTGGTGGCCCGACAGAACGTGTGACGGATTTTGAAAACGTGCTGGGGAGTGGTGCAATCCGCTGCCAATTTGCAGGATTTGCGCCGGATGGCTCCCTCCTAGCCATTATCAATCGGGGCAGCAACGACATTTACGAGTTGGACCTGGATCTTCCGTAGCTGAAAGGCTTAAGTCCCGATTAGCGCTGACTGCGTCTTTGACGCGTCGCTAGTGCCAGAAACTTGTCCGAATTGGGTTGTTGATTCCAAGAGACTTATCAACAAGTTCCTGGAGAGTCGGATAACCGGAGAAGTCAAGTACTAGGCCGGACTTTTCCGGTTACGGCGTTCTATAAAGGGGAGAGTCAAGAGAAAAAACAACCCCGGCGACTGGAAGGAGCAAAAATGTTCGCTGCGCTCTCCAGCCCAGGTCATGTTGAGAGGCTTTGGGATATTCGCTCTTCGTAGATTCATTCTGTTTTCGTGACGGCGCTTTCGGATTCTGAAGCAAGACAAGCTGCGCGGTTGAACGTTGTCAACCATGGTTCTATCTGAGGCTCGAGGCCTATAGCTTTTTCTGGTTATCCGAGGGGGCATATAGTTAATCAAGAGACTCGCGGTGCTCGAAGCACACTCTCCGCCTAACGCCGTTATGGATACTCACCCTCGAACCAAAGCGTCAGAAGAACCGAAAAGCCATCACCAGAAATAAATCCAGCAAAGGACGGTCCTTAACCCAACGCTTAAGCTGCTTGTTGTTTCAGATGTTCTGCGTCGAAACGTACTCCTTTCTTCCAGACGAGCAAAGTGATGGCCGCGATCTTGCGCGCCAAGGTGAGCCGCGCCAAGTGCGGTTTCATTCCTCGGGCAACACAAGCTTCGTAGAAGTGTTGGAAAGGGCCCGCGGTCGAGGCGGCTCGCGTCGCAGCACCCTTGAAGATATTTTTCAGATCGTGATTATGGTTGATGTTGAGCCCGCGGACGGCCAGGACTTTCTTGGAGCGTTTCAGTTGGCCACCGACGAAGCGATATTCCCCACTGGTGTACGTCCTCAGCGCCAATCCACAGTAGGCCCAGAGTTGTCGCTTGGTCCGGAAGCGATGGGGGGTCTGCAGCAGAGCGATCAACAGAGCGGCGCGGATGGGGCCGATCGAGGGAATCTGCCGTAGTAATCTCATGGCCAGATGTTTCCGGGCTTCCGCGAATAGTTCTCGCCGCGCTTGCTGGCGCAATGCCGCTAAGGCGTCGAACTGCTGGTAGTAGAGTTCGGCACGACGGCGTACGCCGGCTTCCGAGATCCTCGCAAGCCATTCCGCACGGTAGCGCGGTGCATACACCTGCTTGCCGGCGCAAGGAATAGCCCAGCTGCGGTAGATGGCTTTCAGCCGACTCATCACCCGCGTCAGATCGCGCGTCATCGCTATGTAGCTGCGCGCCAGTTCCTTCAAAGTGCGGATACCCGGCTCGCCGTGATACACCGGGCTGAGCTTGTTCAGATACAACAGCTCGGACAGCTTGCGGGCATCGATGCGGTCGTTCTTGTTCCCGACTTTCAACAGGGCATTCTTGCGCGGATCGCAGACCAGCACTCGGGTGACGTGAGGCTGGAGCAGATCGTGCAACCAGGCGGCCCAGGTTCCTTCTTCAAAGGTCACATACAAACTGCCGCGCAGCCCGCGAATAAACTGGAGAATCGTCTCCGCTTTCGTTTCGAGAATGGCCTCCATCACCAGATTCCCGCTCGAATCCCGAACGGCGGCAGAGACCGTTGCCTGATGCACATCCATCCCAATATACTTGGCGTCATTCATGAGGGCGCTCCTTGTTGTAGGTAGAGATGCGAACGATCAAAACCTACTCCAAACGGGCGCCCTTTTATAATGCGTTAATCAGGCACTTGCCACCTGTTGGGGAGAACTATTCGTATCTCAGCGCGACCATTGGATCGACGCGCATGGCCCGACGAGCGGGAATCCAGCAGGCCGCGAGTGCGACAAATATCAAAGCTGCTGCGACTGCCGCGAACGTCGAGGGGTCACGCGGCGCGACGCCGAAGAGAAGAGTGGCCATCGCGCGCGTCAGCCCGAAGGCGGCGACGAGTCCCGCAACGACGCCGATCAGCGCCATACGCAATCCCTTACTCATGACCATGTTGAGCAGGTCTGCTCGTCCGGCTCCCAGCGCAATGCGAATCCCGATTTCGCGTGTGCGCTGCGAGACGAAGTAGGCCATCACACCGTAGACACCGATCATGGCCAACGCGACAGCCATGATCGCGAACGCGCCCAGCAAAAACAAATTGAAGCGGCGCGGCGCAATCGAATCCATCAAGGCGCGGTCGAGAGTTTGATAAGCATAGATGGGCTGGCTGGCGTCCACCTGTGACGCCACATCTCGAATCATCGAGGTCACGGGCCGGGGATCGTCGCGGGTTCTCACCAACACCGTTATTGATGGCGCGCCCGGCAGCAACGCATACGGAGCATAGACCTCTGGCGACGGCTCCGCGTCCAGTTGAGAGGTTTTCAAATCGGGGACGACTCCTACGATCGTGCCTCGAATCACCGCTCCGCTAATGTGTTTGCCGATCGGCTCATCGGCGGCGAGCAATCTACGCACGAAGGATTCGTTGGCGACGAATGTGTCGTACGAATCGTCCGCAGGCCAGCTCCCGCGAATCAGTCGCACGCCCATTGCGCGAAGGTATCCGGCCGACACGCCCTGAATCCCGGCATAGGATTCGGCGGCGGGCAATGACGCGGCGGCGCCTTCGACTTTTATGGCCGTCGTAAGCGTGCCCTGATGGATTCCCGCCGCCACGACGCCGGGAAGCGCCTGAACGCGTTGAAGGAGTTCGCGAACAAACGCATCCTGCTGCAGGAACGTCGCGTACTTCGGGCCGTAGAGCGAAATCTTCATGGTCAGAATTTTCTCCGGGTCGAATCCCGACGGATAGCGAGTCATTCTCCAGAAGCTCTTCACGAGCAGGCCTGCTCCCGTGAGCAGCACGATCGCCAGGGCCAGCTCTGCAGTGGCGAGCACCCCGCGGACGCGAAGCTGTCCGGAGTTCGCGGGCGATCCGCAGGAGCCACCCTTGAGCGCGTCCTGCAGACTCGAGCGGGGAAGCGAGAACGCGGGAGCGAGTCCGAAGAGAAGTCCCGTGACGAGCGAGAGCGCGAAAGTGACGATCAGAACTTGTGAATTGAGACGCGCCTCCGCGATTCGCGGAATCGAGTCCGCGCCGAGGTGAATTGTCGTTATGAGCGCGCCGCGCGCAAGTGCAAGCCCTGCCGTTCCACCGAGCAACGCCAACAGCAGGCTCTCGGCGATCAGTTGCCGCATCAATCGCGCCTTACTTGCGCCAGCCGAGGCGCGAATCGCGAATTCGCGCTGGCGCGTGGAAGCGCGGGCAAGCACGAGGTTTGCGATGTTGACGCAAGCAATCAGCAGGACGAAGCAGACGGCGCCCAAAATCGCAAGCAGCGCCGCGCGCGCGCCTCCCGCAACCCGCTGCTTGAGCGGAGCGAAGTGCAGCTTCATCTCCGAGTTCCACGGAGGGTAGTGATCGCGGCGGACTCGGGCGAAAATGGTTTCCATTTCCGCGCGGGCCTGCGCCGCGGAAACGCCCGCTTTGAGTTTGCCGACCACATAGACGCCCCACGGCGTGGGGCCGACGCTTCTTTGCAGACTTTGATATTCCGTTTCCTTCACCGACCAGAATTTCATGGTCGCGTCGGGAAGCGGAATATAGGCGTCAATTTCGCGGCGCTCGTCACTGGTCGGTTCCTGTGGAAAGACGAACTGGAAATTCTCCGGCAACACGCCCGTGATCGTGAAGATGTGGCCGTTCAGTTCGATCGTCTTTCCGATGGCGTTTGAATCGCTGCCGAATCTTCGCGCGAAAAGCGCATGCGAAAGAACGATTGCGTCCGCCTCACCCGCGGCAAACAGGCGCCCTTGCGCGGGCCGCGCACCGGAAACGGTCCAGAAATCGTTTCCGATCGACGCGAGCATTTCCTCGCTCGATTCGCCGGCGCTGGTCAACGCCGCCTCTTCCGATCCGTAGGCGACCATTTTTTCGAAGCTGGTGGCTGCGGATTTCCACAAAACATAAGCGGCAGGCTGCACCATGCTATCGCCCCAGCCCTCGTCGAAGTCGGAAAGCCAAATCAGACGATCCGAGTCGGGATACGCAAGGGGCCGCAAAAGCACTGCGTTCACAACGCTGAACACCGCGGTGTTGGCGCCGATGCCGAGGGCGAGAGTGAGCACGATGACGGCGGTGAAGCTGGGGGATTTGCGCAACATGCGCAGGCCAAAGCGCAAGTCTTGAATTAGAGTTCCCATGCTGGCTCCCGCCCTTAGCCACAAATGCAAGGCGGACCAATGGTACCGCAAAAAAGGAAGTCCCAATCCGACTGCTCCCACTGCAACTGACGAATTGTTGGCAACTCTGAAGTTATCCTAAGTCCCGATAAGTCGGATTACCGGCAACTTGGGTACTGGGACCCACTTTACCGGTTGATGCCATAACGACGCCGGCCTCGCGACGGCCCGAGTAGACTGTTCGGTGTTCACCCTACAGTGCTCGGACCGAAGGAGGCCGAGATGCGAATTATAGGATGTGATTTGCACGCTCGCCAGCAAACGTTGGCGATGTTGGACACCACAACGGGAGAGGTAGTGGAAGTGACTCTCAAGCACGAAGGCGACAACGTGCGGGAGTTTTATTCCTCGCTTCCACGCCCGGTGCGAGTGGGTATCGAAGCCACGGGATCGATGCAGTGGTTTTTGAACCTCCTGGAAGAACTGGGAATCGAATGCCTGGTCGGTCATCCGGCACAGATTCGCGCATGCGCGCCGCGGAAGCAGAAAAATGATCGGCGAGATGCAGAGTTGATTCTGAAGATGCTCGTGGAAGGCCGCTTTCCGGCGATCTGGTTGCCTTCGAAGGAGCTACAGGATCTGCGGTCTTTGTTGCGCCACCGTCATCAGTGGGTCCGCATGCGGACACGAATACAAAATGCGTTGCAGTCGATGGCCCTGGCGAATGGTCTACGACGAGGCACCTCCCTGTGGAGTCAGGACGGACAAAACACGATCGCGTCATTGCCGCTGGCGCCACATACCGCCTATCGGCGGAGCGAGTTGCAGGCGATGTACGAGAAGTTCGAAGCGGAGATCGAAAAACTAAACCAGCGAGTCGAGGAGCAAGCCTGCAAACGTCCCGGAGCGCGGCTGCTGATGAGTCATCCCGGAGTGGGGCCGATCACAGCGTTGGCGACCGAGGTGTTTCTGGGCGATCCCGCCCGATTCGCAGACAGCAAGGCCCTGGCGAGTTATGTGGGAATGATTCCACGTGAATATTCTAGTGGAGGACGACAGCGGCTCGGGGGGTTGAGTAAACAAGGCAACCCCTTGTTGCGGTTTCTCTGGGGTGAGGCGGGGGCGCATGCCGCACGCAAGGATCCGGAGTTGCAGCGTTTTTACCGCCGCAAATTGGTACAGAAGGGTCTGGGAAAGGCGAGTGTGGCCGTGGCTCGCAAGCTCGGAATCCGACTGTGGATCATGTTGCGGGATCAGATTGAGTACAACGAGTTCTGTCGTCGTGGACAGAAGCAGCAGAAAAGCAGTGATGCCTGTGTGGGGATGCCAGAAACGCGGTATGGTGCGAAAAGTCACCGGCCGATTGATTAGGCTACCCGCCTCCCTTTAGGAATGGGGAGTTCGAATACCTCATCATGGTCGATGGTGATCGAAGAGATGCTTGGTGGGCAACACTGAGTTGATGATCGTAAACGGGCTGAGCAAGTCAGGGTGACACCGATGAACAGAAGCGGCAGAAAAAGACGCAGTTCGTGCGCCGACGGAGAAGTGTGCTCGAGTTTGGCAGTAAAGAAGAGAAAACACTCTTGACAGGGCCGGCGTCGTTAGAGA
>CAWBGC010000013.1:0-89396 GCA_963788255.1 uncultured Acidobacteriota bacterium | reverse complement strand
CCAGTCCCACTGAGGTCGACTCGCGCTTCCGCACCGCATTTTTCAGGATGCGCAGCGCTTCATCCAGATTGTTCACCATCACGTCGCAGTAACCCGTCTTCACACGCCGCTTGATCCGCTCCGGGTCCACGTCGATCCCCAGGAACGCCGCGCCATTCAGCGTCGCGGCCAGTGGCTGCGCCCCACCCATTCCTCCCATTCCGCCGCTGGCAATCAATTTCCCGGCAAGGTCGCCGCCAAAATGTTTGCGTCCCGCCGCCGCGAATGTCTCGTAGGTGCCCTGCAGGATTCCCTGCGTGCCGATGTAAATCCAGCTTCCAGCGGTCATCTGCCCGTACATCATCAGTCCGGCGCGATCCAGCTCGTCGAAGTGCTTCCAATTGCTCCACTGTCCCACCAGGTTCGAATTGGCGATCAGCACGCGCGGCGCGTAGTTATGCGTGCGGAAAATTCCCACCGGCTTGCCGGATTGCACCAGCAGAGTTTCATCGTTTTCCAGCGTTTGCAGCGACGCCACGATTGCGTGATAGCACTTCCAGTTGCGCGCCGCTTTGCCCCGCCCGCCATAGACGATCAGCTCCTCGGGCTTCTCCGCCACTTCGGGGTCCAGGTTGTTCATCAGCATCCGCATGGCGGCTTCTTGCTGCCAGCTCTTGCAGGAAATGGCCACGCCACGCGGCGCCCGCACCGGCTGGTAGCCCGCCGCGTCTTCAATCGCCAGCTTGGACATAAAACGCCTCCGCCCCGAATAGTAACGCAGAATTGCGAATGTGGGTGCGAGGGAATACAGGATGAACCAGGGAGGGCACCAATTTGTTGCGATTAGAAAAAATTAGAGGGCTTTGTTTGCAACAACTTAGGTTGATTTCTAATCCATAGTAGTTGCGATTAGAAATGCAGTGGCGAGTGGCTAGAGAAAATCTGGCTGCGAGCCTGGGACAGATTTGCTCCCAGGCGTGAGCTAAGGTGAGAAGCAGATCCCTCACCTCGAACCGCACAAGACGCGGCTGGGTTCGGGATGACGTCGTCCTTCGGAGGGGCAGGGAAGACACGGAGTGGGCGTCACTTTTGATGGCGCGTGTGACTTCGGGGCCCTGGATTGGAGTTGCGTCCTGCATGTCCTTTCCCTTGTTAGTCTTAACAAAAACCCAAGGAATTATAGCACAGTCGTAACGTATCGTCAAGGTTCATTTTCAGAGGACAGGGAGGGGCGGCCGGTTTTGTTGAAGGCATTGGAATTAGGCGGGGAGCAAAAGTGCAACCTGCGGATGGGCGCAAACGTCCCATGTGCAGGGAGAAAGAACATGAGAAAACTACTGGCACTCATGATTCTGGTGGCAATGGGCTCCGTGGCGCAAGCGCAGGACGACACCGCGGCGCAGGCGGCCCAGCAAGCGACTCAGCAGGCGATGCAAGCGGCCCAACAAGCAAACGCCCAAGCCATGGCCGCTGCTCAAGCGGCTCAACAAGCGAACCAGCAGACGATGCAGGACGCTGGGTTCCAATGGGGTTACGCCGGGATTGCGGCCAAGCCCAAGTTTTCGGTGAAACCCGGCACTTACGATTCGCCCATAACGGTGAGAATGAAGGATTCCACGCGCGGAGCGGTGATCTACTACTCGACAGATGGATGGACGCCGACGGCGGATTCGCCGCGATACAAAGGGCCGATCACCATCAGCACGACGACAAGGCTGAATGCCATCGCGATTGCTCCCTATGGCTACCGGAGCCTGGTGGCCACGGCGCAATACACGCTGAAATTGGCGCAAGCGGCTCCCCCGGCCGCAACGCCTGCGCCGCAGAATCCATTGATTGCCCCGCCGGCAATCCCCGCAGTGGCGCCGGGAGCGGCCGCGGCCACACCGGCAACGCTGACATTGGAACAGGGGACCGAGGTGCCGCTTGAGTTTGCTTCGGAGGTGAATTCCAGGACGGCAGAAGTCGGCGACAAGATTGAGATGACACTGACCGAGGACCTGAAGGTGGGGGACGTGGTGGTGGCGAAGAAAGGGTCGACTGCCGCGGGAATCGTGATCCAGGCCGACAAAAACGGCGCGGGGGGCGCGCCAGGAAGCGTGACATTTGAAGTGGACTCCTTGAACGCGAACGGGCAGGAAATCAAGCTTTACGGCACGGCCACAAGAGAAGGTCAGGCGAAGCCGCCAAATGCGTCCGTGTTGATCCCGGGCGTGGGCCCATTCTTGGGACTCGCCTCGGCTCTGCGGCACGGCAAAGACGCAGTGATCGAGAAGGGCACGCCATTTGTGGCGTATGTGAGCGGGGACACGCCAGTAACGCCCGCGGAATAGGGCCCTAGGCCGCGGACGCTGCTCACAGCTTTGACTGCTGAACCGGCTTGTCTGTCTCAGGCAAGGCCTTCCTTTAATCACTCTTGTTTCTTACGCCCAAGCATCCAGCAAAATAGGGATATGATGACGCCGCCGTGCGGACGCTTTATGACGAGGCGAGGGAGATCTTTGAATCGAGCGAGGGATGCGCACATGAAACGAGTGGCAACTGGGGTGAGAACGATCGCGCTGATTGCGGCGGCGCTGATGACGATTCCGATGACGGCGCGTGGAGCGGCCACGGAGAAAATGACTGCACCTCAACTGATCGCGTTGGCGGAGGCGAACGATCCGGGGCTGAAGGATGCGATCGCCGCAACCTTCGATGCGAAAGACCTGACGGACGGGACGGCGTGGGCGGGGCACGGGCCGGATTTTTTCTTCGCGGTGAAGGCGAGCGGGCTGGCAGTGTTGGTGATTGACGATGAGAAGACGGTACGCCAGATGATTCAGATACCGGGGACCGATATCTGGTATGCAGTTGAAAAAATCGAGCCGGTGGGGCGGCTGCACGCATTTCATTACCGGCTAAGCGGGGAAAGATACGGCGGGCGTCTGGATTTACCGGCGTATGGGCCACTTTCGTATTTGCAGCCGGGAGTGCCGAGCGGGACGCTGACGGGGCCGATCACGCACACGAGCAAAATCTACGACGGGATGCAGAGCGAATACTGGGTTTACGCGCCGGCGGAATACGATCCGAAAACACCGGCGGCGCTGATGGTGTTCCAGGACGGGGAATGGTACATCGACCGGAACGGAAACATTCCGGTGCTGGACGCGATCGACAACTTGATCGCGGAGAAGAAAATTCCGGTGATGATATGCGTGTTTATCCGTCCGGGAGACATCAGCGGTTCGCCGGGGACACCGACCTACAACTTCGTGAAGACGCACAGCGAGAAGTGGGAGCGGACGATGCAGGACGCGATGCGGAGCACGCTCTACGATACGGTCAGCGACCGCTACGTCCGCTTTCTGCGCGATGAAGTGCTGGCGGAAGTTTCCGCGAAGTACAACATCCGCAAAGACGCTTACAGCCGCGCCATCACGGGACTTTCCTCGGGAGGCATTTGCAGCTTCAATGCAGCGTGGCAGATCCCCGACCAGTTCAGCCGCGTGATTTCGTGGATCGGGAGCTTCGAGGGGATTCAGTGGAAAGAAGACCCGGCGGTGCCGGACGGCGGGCAGGATTATCCGGACAAGATTTTGCGCGAGCCGAAGCGGAACATCCGCGTGTGGCTGCAGGACGGTTCGAACGACCTGGAGACAGAGAAGTACGGAAGCTGGCCGATGGCGAATATACGGATGGCCAACGCTCTGAAAATGAAAGGGTACGACTTTCATTTCAGCTTCGGGAAGGGGACGCACAATCCGGGGCAGGGCGCGGCGGAGTTTCCCGAGGAGATGATTTGGCTGTGGCGGGATTACGATCCGGCGAAGACAGAGCAGACGTACGAAATGGAAGCGACGGAAAAAGCCAAGCCGGTGTTCCGCGTGGCCATCGCGAACCGGGACAACGACTAGCGAACATGGCACGCGCAGTCCGCGCCGAACTACAGGTCGCGTTGCTTGGCCTCGCCTATCTCCGTGTCGGCCACGGGCCTGCTGTGGAACACGCTGAAGTCCTGGACGTCCTTCAACGCGAACACTGGAACGCCCGCGGCCTGGGGTGCTTTGATCTGGAAGAAATCGGAGGCATGGACATCTTCCAGTGCGAACGCGGCCCGCGCGTCCGGCTGCTGGCCGAGGATTTTGACGCCGCTCATTCGGAGGTGTTTTACGTGGCGCAAGAAGAAACCGTGCGCAGGCGTCGTGCCGAACATCGTGGGCTCGGGGTAGGCGTTTTCCTTTTCCGGGAGCTGCAATTTGGCGTCTTCCGCGCTGCCTCCGCCTTGGTGCTCAATCAAGATATTCTCCAGCTTTACGTCTTCGATCGCATGGCCGGGAATGCCCGCGAGGATGGAGCAAATCGCGGAGGACGCGTTGGAGCACACAAGATTGCTGATCAGGATTCGGCGAATCGCGCCGACAGGGACGCCCGCAGGACCGCGCATCCGCGAACCCAGTCGCATGAAGATGGGCGCGGAGCGGACGTCGCGCATGGTGATGTTGGTGATGGTGAAATCCTCGACCAGCGCGCCATCCACCGATTCCAGCGCCAGCCCGTGGCAACCGTCGAAGATGCAATTCGAGACCGTGACATTGCGGAACCCGCCGTTCGATTCCGTACCGAACTTGATGCGCCCATTGCGCCAAACCTTGTCGCCGGGAGCGAAGCGCTTGAACGTGCCATCGAGAAGCGTGCCTTCTTCGTACGCGCCGGTGACGTAGCAATTGTCAATGGTCAGGAACTCGGTCGCTCGCGCGTAACCCAGAGCGAACGAACTCTTGGGGCAGATGGCGTCGTCCCATGGGGAGTTGACGCTGCAATTCGAAACGCGGACGTTACGGCAGCAGTCGATGTCGATGCCGTCGCGGTTGGTGTCAATCTTCAGACTGTCGATGTGCAAATTGTCCACGCCCGTGGCGAGGATTCCGAAATGGCCGCCGTGGAGAATCGAGAAATCGCGGAGCAGGACGTTGCGGCAATTCTTGAGCGCGATAGCTTTGTTGCCCACGCCGGGCGTTTCCGCCTTAGGGCCCGCGCCGTAGCCGCGGCTCAATCCTTTCCCCCAAATGAGCCCGGGGCCAAGGATCGAGACGTTTTCCAGACCCTCGCCCCATATCAAGCTGTTGTGCCAGTGGTTGTGGCCGAAATCCTGGAAGCTCTCCCAAGGAGCATTGGATTCGGCGGGATCGTATCCCACGCCGCCTGTGCCCGAAGGCGGATCGGCGGCAAGGATCGTCGCGCCAGGGGCGAGAAGAAGCGCTACGTTGCTTTTCAGATGAATCGAATGGCAGAGATAGTTTCCGGCCGGGAAATTTACCGGGCCTCCTCCGGCAGCCGCAGCTGCTTCGATGGCGCGGTTGATCGCCGGAGTGTCGAGCGTCACGCCGTCTCCCTTTGCGCCAAATGCCTCGACGTCGAAGACGCGCGCGTGGCCGGCGGGCGCGGTCTGCGCGATTCCGTTCAAGGGCAAGCCGAGCATGGCCGAGGAAATCGCCGCCGAAGCTGCAATGCCCGCGGTCGCAGATTTCAGGAATTTGCGCCGGTCGTCAGGATGGTTGCTCATCAAGGCTCCTCGTTTCCGATTCGTATGATTCCGATGACGCCAACGAACGGCGGGAATTGTAGCCCCAAGCGCGGCTGGAACCATAGCCCGGAACTCGAACAGAGATTTGGCGAGGCGAGTGGGGTCCGGTAAGATGGCTAGGCCGTTTGGTTGAACAAAGGGCGCGTGAAGTATGGAGAAGAAAGAAACAAAAACGGGCGAGGCAGCCTTGGCCGCGGCGAAGTCCAAGCCTCCGAAACCGGCTCGCCAGGGTTTCGAAGGTGAAATGGACCACCTGGTCCGCGGAGAGCACTCGGAGCCCTTCCGCATCCTTGGGCCACATTGGACGGAAAAGGCCGGCAAGCAGTCGCTGGCGATTCGAGTGCTACGCCCGGGTGCTCGTGAAGTAAGCATCGTTTGGGTTGAGAACCAGAAGACGTTTCCCGCGGCGCCGATTCACCCCGAGGGGCTATTTGAGGCGATACTTCCGGCGGACCTTCCGAAATTGGTTTCCGGCGGAGAAGTCGCGCCCTGCGCTTACAAAGTGCGGTTGCGATTCGGCGACGATAACGTGACGGAGGGTTTCGATCCGTATGCGTTTCCCGCGTTCCTGACGGAGTACGACCTCCATTTGATCGGCGAAGGTGCGCATTACCTGAAATACGAAATATTGGGCGCTCACGTGAGGGAGGTCTCAGGCACGCGCGGAGTTCATTTTGGGGTCTGGGCGCCGAACGCGCGGCGGGTCAGCGTGGTGGGAGATTTCAATTCCTGGGACGGCCGGGTACACCCGATGCGAAATCGCGGGGTGAGCGGAACCTGGGAGATCTTCCTGCCCGGACTCCAGGAAGGCGCGCTCTACAAATTTGAAATCCTCTCGCAAAGCGGCGAGTCCCTGGCGCTGAAGACCGATCCTTACGGTTTTACCAGCGAAATGCGCCCGAAGACCGCGTCGGTGGTCTACAACATTGACCGCTACCAATGGAACGACTCCGCGTGGCTCGAAGCGCGCGCGGGGCGCGACTGGCAGCACTCGCCCATGACCATTTACGAGATTCACGCCGGCGCGTGGCGGCGCAGGACCACCGAAGGATACCGGTGGTTGACGTACCGGGAGTTGGCCGAGGAATTGATCCCGTACGTGAAGGGGCTGGGTTATACGCACATCGAATTGATGCCCATCATGGAGCATCCGTTCGACGGCTCGTGGGGCTACCAGACGGTGGGATATTACGCGGTGACCAGCCGATATGGATCTCCCGCCGATTTCATGTACTTCATTGACCGGTGCCACCAGCAGGGAATCGGCGTGATTCTGGACTGGACTCCGGCGCATTTCCCGCGCGACGCGCACGGCCTGGCGTACTTCGACGGCACACATCTTTACGAGCACGCGGACCCGCGGAAGGGCGCGCACCCCGATTGGGGCACGCTGGTGTTTAATTACGGGCGGAACGAAGTGCAGAACTTCTTGCTTTCGAACGCGCTCTTCTGGATGGACAAGTACCACATGGACGGGCTGCGCGTGGACGCGGTCGCGTCCATGCTGTACCTGGATTACTCGCGGAACGCCGGGGAATGGATTCCCAACCAGTACGGCGGGCGCGAAAATCTGGAGGCCATTGCGTTTATAAGACGGCTGAACGAAGTGCTGCACACGCGGCATCCCGGTGCGCTGACCATCGCCGAAGAATCCACGGCGTGGCCGGCTGTGTCGCGGCCGACGTATGTGGGAGGGCTGGGATTTGACTTGAAGTGGAACATGGGATGGATGAACGACACGCTGCGGTACATGTCCGAAGATCCCATTCACCGGCAATATCACCACAACGAGCTGACCTTCTCGATGATCTACGCGTTCCACGAAAACTTCGTACTGCCGCTCTCGCATGACGAGGTGGTCCACGGAAAGCGCGCGCTGCTGGAAAAGATGCCGGGAGACGATTGGCAGAAATTCGCAAACCTCCGCCTGCTCTTCAGCTACATGTACGCGCACCCGGGGAAAAAGCTGCTGTTCATGGGTGGCGAGCTGGGGCAGAGAGGCGAGTTCTGGGAAGGCGGCAGTGTAGAGTGGGCTCTCGAGGATTCGCCGCCCCACCGGGGAATCCAACGGCTGCTGGCCGATCTGAACCGGCTGCACGCCGGGGAACGCGCGCTGCACGAGGTGGATTTCGAATGGGCCGGATTCGAGTGGATTGATGCGAGCGACGCCGCAGCGAGCGTTCTTTCGTTTCTGCGGCACGCGAAGAATGCCGAAGAGTCCGTGTTGGCGGTATGCAATTTCACGCCCGTGGTGCGGGAGAACTACCGGGTCGGAGTGCCGCGCGCCGGATTCTACCGCGAAATCCTGAATTCGGATTCCAAATACTATGAAGGAAGTGACGTGGGCAACTCGGGCGGCGTGCAAGCCGAACCGGTGCCCTGGAACGACCGGCCCTACTCCCTCAAGCTCCGCTTGCCTCCCCTGGCCGCAATGTATTTCAAGCCGCAGCAGGACTGACCCGCGTCTCGCGGTTACGATTCCCCTGCCGCGAAAATTTTACGGAACATTTCGGCGAGCGACTCCGTATTAGCTGTCAGGAAGAGCCGAGGAGGCTTCCCAATCATGCGCAAGGGACTTCAGAGAACAACGGTGCTTTGTTTGCTGGCCGCCGGGGCGTTGGTGGCTGCAACGGCGACAAGGGCGGGCACGACGGAACGATACCTTCACGTGAAGGTGGAGGACGCCAAGAACGGCGAGAGCGTGAACGTGAACCTGCCTCTGTCCATGGCCGAGAAGATTCTTCCCGCCGTGAACAAGGGCAATCTTCATCAGGGCAAAGTGACGATCGGCGACACGGAGATGAACGGAGTGAACCTGCATGCCATCCTGGATGCCCTCCGGACCGCCCCGGACAACGAATTCGTGACCGTGAAGGAGAAGGACCAAGACATACGCGTGGCGAAGTCCAACGGAAACATCATCATCCACGTCAAGGACAGCAGCGGCGAAGGGCAAAAGGTGGATGTGACGGTTCCGATGAAGGTGGTGGATGCGCTGTTTTCGACCGCGAAAGACGACGAGCTGGACATTGCGGCAGCGCTTCGTGCACTCAGCGATGCGGGAGATATCCTGATCGTGACGGTGCAGGACGCGTCGCAGCACGTGCGCGTGTGGGTGGATTCCAAGAGCTCGTCCGAATAACGGAAGCTTCCGCGGCACGAGGTGACACATGGTACTGATCGGGAAAATCGCACTGGGTCTAGCGGGAACGATGGTGGCAGGGGTCGGGCTGCTGTGCAGCGAAGGGTTTGTCGAAGTCAAGGTGGTCGAGAAACAGCCGGAAGTCCATCACATCTACGTGGTTGCGCCCGCGGTGCTGGCCCCCATCGCGGTGCACTTCGTGCCGAAGCGTGATCTGAGGAACGGAGCGGAGCAGTTGAGCGAGTGGATGCCTGCGATCCGCGCGGCGCTCGACGGCTTGCGCGATTCAGAGGATATCACGCTGGTGGAGGTGAAGGAGCCCGGCCAACATCTCACGGTACAGAAGAGCGGGGGTTCGATTGTCGTGGACGTCTACGACAAAGACGACACCGTCCACGTCTCGGTGCCCATCCGCGCTATTTCGAGCACGATCGAAGAGCTTGCCGCCGCATCCCCGGCCACACAACCCTAGGATGTAGCGGAGTCCGTAACTGGCGGGCGCCGCAAAGCCCCTTGTTGGCGCCCGTCAGGATTCGGAGTCGTTACTCAGCGTCCTTTGCAGGAATCCAGTAGACTTCTTCCTTCAGGGTCTTCTTATCGAAGCCGTGGCGCTGGAGGATCCCCTTGCCGGTCTCGATCATCTGGGGATGGCCGCAGAGGTAGCCAGTCGTGTCGGCGCCCGTGAGGCCCCACAAGTCAGAGTACTTTCGAATGATGTCGTCCACGCGGCCGGTTTCTCCGTGCCAGTTCGCGTCCTCCCAAGGGCGGCTGATGGTAGGGACGTACTTGAGCCAGGGAACCTCGGCGGCGATTTTCTCCATCTCCTCACGATAACCGAATTCGTAGGAGCGGCTTGCGCCGTTGATCAAGAAAAGGCGGATATCACCCGGAAACTTGTTCTCTTTCCAATCCTTATAGAGCGTGCGGATGTAGGAGACAAAGGGCGCCAGGCCGGTAACCGTACAAAGGAGAAAATGATTGCGATGGCCGGACTTGAGATCGAGCGTGAATCGGCCCTTGGCGATTTTGCGCATGGAGAGTTGGTCGCCCGTTTGCAGTTTGTAGAGGAGCGGGGTCAGTTCGCCCTGCGGGACGAGCTCGATGAAAATCTCGAGCTGAGGCTCATAGGGTGAGGAAACGATCGAATAGGCTCGCTCCACCAGTTTCTCGGGCGTCTGAACACCGAGCGTAGCGTATTGACCCGCAACGAAATTGAATGGACCGCCGGGATCGATCTTGACTGCCCAGAGATCAGAAGCGATTTCGCGGCGGTGTGTGATGCGCGCGCGGTAAAACTTGTCTTCGGACAAGGCCATTGTAAGGTCACCTTTCTGGATATCTTAACGTCCAAATCGGACAGCAGGCTTAGCGGACCGGAGGTGCTCCAGCAGAGCCAGAGTGCGTCAAACAGTTGTTTCTAAAGCGCCGGCGTCATTGCTGAGGCTGGCCGGGAGGCTGTGCCATGTTCATTGGGTTGAAGGGCACGGGAGTGCCGGTGATTTTGTCCTTGGCATCGGTGATGACCTTTGTCAGGACCATCGTCGTGTCCTTCCCTTGGTGCTTCACTAAGCCCCACGGGTAGACCTTTTGGGCTACCCAAGTGTCCCCCGAGCCATCTTTCATCCGGTAATGCTCGCAGTTGAAGGTTCCGGCCGGGACGGTGACTGATTCGCTGCCCACGTCTTCGGCGAGGGTGCGGATATCGGTCGGCTGGCTCGTCTTGCCATTCATCTGCATCATTTGTGTGGAAAACTCCATCGGCGGACGACCTGGAAGCTGCATGATCATGCGCGAGACCGAGGTGTTCTGACCGTCGATGACCATGAGGTGCTTCATGATTATTTCGCCGCCGGTCCGCGGACTTTGCATCGTGTATTCGAACCAGTAGGCGTCCTTGCCTCCGACGGACTCCTTGCCCACGATCACGAGTTGCATGACCATTTTGTCGCCCTTCGTTTGGATCTCATATTCGGCACCCGCGCCAATCACGGGATTGAAAACGCCGCCGAACTGCGGCGGGCGCATCCCCATCTGAGCGTTTGCCGAAAGCGCCGCGAAAAAGATCAGTGCTCCGCCCGTCGCAATTCGCGTGAAGCTCTTCATGGACACCTCTTTCTGAACTGAAACGAGTCTACTATGACCGGGATCAGAGGTCGGGTCCTTTCTGATCGTCCATCTTGCGCGGGTCGAAGTCTACTTTCAAAGTGGACTTTCCCAGGCTGCAAGTAAACTGCACTTCCTTCTCGTCCGGTGCGATGACGTTTTCGCCCGAGGCGGTCTTCTTAGAGAAAGTGAAAAAGGCAGCGGTGACGCTCTTGCCGTCGGAGCCGCGTTCATAGGTCACCTTGCTGGGAGAAACCTTGTCCTTCGACTTCTTCGCTTCGAGGAAAGCGTGAGATTGGAAGAAAGTCTCGTCATTTTGCTGGAAAGGAGCCATGTCGCGGCCCTGAATCACGATCTGATAATCCTCGAGAGGCTGATTTACGTACTTATCCACCTCCGACGCGTCCCTTCCACTGTGCAGGACCTGGCGGCGCCCGAGAGCAGCACGCATCGTGCGCGAGGACATCCAGAAGACAGAGAAACTCGCCTGTGGAATGGTCGGCACATCCATTCCCCCGGTAGGGGGTCCCCCAGCCGGACCACCGCCGCCCCCGCCAGAAGGAGCACCGCCTCCGCCTTTCATTCCTCCACCTCCGCCACCGGCGGGGGCCGCCGGGGCAGTGGAGGGCGCGGGTGTGGGGGAGTTCGGCACATCCATGGATGGTGCGGCCGGCGCCCACGCGGCGGCGACAGTAACCGTGCGCGTCCAAGGCGAATTGGAGAGAATGTGCTGAATATCCTTATCGTCCCATTGCGTGTAAGGCTTGTCTTTCCATGGGTCGCCCCCCGCCCAACAGATGGCGGCGAGAGTGGCGGCGCCCAAGATTCCCAGGACTACTCTTCGCATAGGAATGGCTCCTTTCTATTTATGACGGGCGATTGAATTCCGGGGCGCGCAACAGGCCATGGAACTCCGGATGCACTGGCCTCCGCGTCAGGCAAAGTTCCGTCGCCGTCAAGGAAGATGGAAGAACATTGAGCAATCTGGCCGCGGATTTCATTCGGAAGCATTCGAAAATCTCTCATTGCGGCATCAGAGTGCCTTGACGGCCAAATTCTACCTTGCGGCTTTCCTGGCAGAAAGTGGACTCAAATCGGGATGCGCCCGATCCTCCACCAGGCGCGAAGCGCCAATGACCTGCTCCACGCGATAGACGGGCTCCGCACCCGATTCGAAGTGCGTGCGCATCAAGAGTTCTCCGACCAGTCCCACCGCCAGCAATTGTACTCCAAACAGGGGCAGCATCATCCCCAAAACCAACAGCGGGCCATGCTGCACGAAGATCGGAGTATGCAGGAAAACTTTGTCGAAGAACAACCAGACCAGAATGACGGCGCCGGAAAAGATACCGAGAAGGCCGGGCGGCCCGAAGAAGTGCAGCGGGCGCGTCATATAACGCAGCAGAAAACGGATCGTAATGATGTCGAAGAAGACGCGCAAGGTACGCGAGATTCCGTAGTGGGATTTCCCACCGGGGCGCACGATGTTGCGAATCGGCACTTCAACCACTCTGGCGCCATTCCAGGCGGCCAAGGCCGGGATGAACCGGTGCATTTCACCGTAGAGGTGAATGTCTTTAATGGTCTCCCGGCGGTAGACCTTAAATGTCGTTCCAAAGTCGTGGATATCTACGCCGGAAAGTTTGGCCATCAGCCAGTTGGCGGTGCGCGAGGGGAGGCGGCGCAGGAAGAAGTTGTCCACGCGCTTCTGACGCCAGCCGCTGACGATATCGCAACCGGAAGACTCAAACGTTTCGAGCATCATGGGGATGTCCGCGGGATCGTGCTGAAGATCGCCATCCATCGAAATGACGGTTTGTCCCGAGGCGAAGTCGAAGCCGGCGGCAAGCGCCGTGGTCTGGCCGTAATTGCGCTTCAGACGGATGACAGACACGCGGGGGTCTTCCGCGGCGATTTGGGCAAGGAGCTGCGCGGTAGAATCGCCGCTGTGGTCATCCACATACACGAATTCGACCGGTTCGAAACGTCCGGCCATGACCTCGGAAAGCCGGCGGTGGAGTTCGCGGACGCTTTCCTGTTCATCGTGGAAGGGTACTACGACCGAGTATTTTGGAGGTACGACCCCGTGTTCCCGCATAGGGCTAGTTTAACTCCCTATAGCTGATAAGCCGAATATCTCGTTGTGAGAGTAGGCGTTTGAGTTCCGGGTCCAGCAACGCCTCTAATTCCCGCTGGCGATGCATCTGAAGACGTGACCCTGTCCTCGCCAAGTCATCGTCGCAGATGCCTGGGTGAAGCATGATTTCGGTGCGACCTTCCAGAATTGTGTCAAACATGCGACGAAGTGCTGTCGGGTTCATGTAGCCTGTCATGGCCATACCCAGGAAACGGTCCGGGTGCTGCACGGCGTGCTTTGTACAGATTGCTTGAAAGAGCGGCGTTACGCTTCGCGCGGCTGCCGCCGCAATGAGTTGCCTTCCAAACCCTCCATTTTCATGGCGCGTTGTGTTCCAGGAGTCTCGAAGACGCTCAAAGGGATTGCGCACGCGAGCGATTCTGGTTTCCTGCGCCACTCTTGCAAGGGCTTCCATCACCCTGGGATGTGCATGCGTGTGCTTGTGTGTATCCAAATGAGTCGGCTCAATCCCTGCGCCGCGAACTTTGTCGATTTGCGCCCGAAGCTCCCGCTGGATGTCTGCCGCCCGGATCATCCCGCAACTGACTTTCGCCACGAATGTGCCCAGAGAGGGAGGCAAGCTGCCTTCTGTATCCGCCAAGGACGGAATTTCTTCGTGAGGCGTAATGGCTTTCCCATTCACAAGCACGAGGTGGCATCCAACTCCCAGCGCCGGATTGGCTCGGGCTCGTTCGACCGCGTCATCAAACGCAGGGCCATTCGCCATGATGGTGGCGCTCGTTAGAATTCCCTCACAATGCGCGCGGAGAATCCCTTCATTCACGCCGTGCGTCAGACCGAAATCGTCAGCGTTGAGGATAAGTTGTTTCATTTTGAATGCAGGCGGCCTTGCACGAGATGGGATATTAGCATGCGTTGGTGAAGAGCGAGATGTTTCGAGGATCTCGCAGTTTTGAGGCGAAGGGTTGTGAATAATGTTTCGAATGACTCAATCGAATGTGTGCCGCACAGGCAAGTCCCGCGATTGAGCATTGGGGGAGAGCAATTTTGAAGCCAGATGCACAGTGACCGACGCGCAAAATGTAAATGGCGCGTGAAAGTTTTCAACAGTTTTGTTGAAAACCGTGTGGAAAAAAGCCCCACAAAAATCCGAACAGCTCGCGAATCCAATGGCTTACACCTATTTGCACAAATCTGGTGCAGTCGCGCGCACGCGAAGATGATAGGTAACCTGTTGTGGGCAAACCTGTTTCACGTGAAACAATTGCCTTTGCGCAAGAGCTTGCATTGAAAAACGGAAACTTCCCGCAGGAATGCTTAGTACCAATGAGGGGGCTGCTCGAGCTTTATTTGAATCGTTTGGCCATCCTGTTCAATGTCGTACCATTTGCCGTAAGTGTGCCAACCTTTGGCGACCACTTGAATCAGAATCTTTCCCTGGGGAACTTCGGGAACCTTCACCGTACCATCCTCGTTTGTCTTGAAATTCATTTCCGCGAGCTTGTCGTGGTGGAATAGGCCGCCCGGCTCGTTGAAACGGACGTAAATGCTGGCGTTGGCAACGGGCTTTCCAGTATCGCCGGTAACTTCAATCTTCAGTTTGACAGAGGGAGGTTCGTTCGACTTGTTGGACTTGTCGCCTTTTTCTTTCGTTGTGGGATTGTCGGACTGACTCTGCGATCCGGACTTATCCGAAGTGGATGATTGGCCTTGGCCGTTCGCCTGCGCAGAAATTGCGCCCGGCGTGAGCAAGAGAATTGCCAGAAACAATACCCATCTCATCGCCCGGATGAAACGTCCGCGATGTGCTCGGTTTCTCATCCCAAACTACTTGTACAGCAATTGGAGATGGCCCTCAAGCTCTGAATTGTCGAGTGCGGCTCGTGTGGATTCCGATGTTGGCCACTGCCGCGGACTTAACGCACAGCTTGAAGTCTGGCCTTGGCTTCCAACGCCAGCGATTCATGCTTGCCTCTTGCGGCTCACGTGTTGGCCGAAGTGTCTCGTTTCTGTCACATCTGTCGTATCATAATTCGTGATTGCGGAGCGTTGCAGTCAGCGTTTCATTTCCGCCGTTCGGAAATTCGAAGATTCGGACGGCAAAGGATTCAATCCCTTTCAATTCCGTCGCGGATGAAATTTCGGGGCGCTTTTCTGCGCAGCCACGAGGAGGCAGGTATGGGGTTTTCAACCGACGCGATTCATGTAGGGCAGGAACCGGATCCCTTGACCGGCTCGGTCGTGGCGCCTATCTACCAAACTTCCACTTACGTGCTGGAAGCCATGGGGAAGAGCAAGGGGTACGACTACGCTCGGACGAACCATCCGAACCGGAAGGCGCTGGAGCGGACGCTGGCAAAGCTTGAAGGAGGGAATGCAGCATACGTTTTCACGTCGGGGATGGCGGCGATCGACGCTGTTTTCCGTCTTCTGCGTCCCGGCGACCACACGATCCTCTCGCAAGCGGTTTATGGCGGTGTGTTTCGGTTGACCACTAAGCTCTTAGCGGATTTCGGCCTCCGGTTCACCTAC
The DNA here is from genome assembly GCA_963788255.1 of uncultured Acidobacteriota bacterium. Taxonomy (GTDB): domain Bacteria; phylum Acidobacteriota; class Terriglobia; order Acidiferrales; family UBA7541; genus Palsa-295. The sequence continues at coordinate 73,973 of CAWBGC010000013.1, read as the reverse complement.
GTGGACACTTCCTGCCTCGACAAGGTGAAACAAGCGATCCAGCCTTCCACGCGGATGATCTACGTAGAGACGCCGACGAATCCTACGATGATCGTAACGGATCTCACGGCCATCTCGCATCTGGCGCGCGAGCGAAATCTTACTTTCGTCGTGGACAACACTTTCCTAAGCCCTTACCTGCAGCAGCCGATTTCGTTTGGCGCGCACATTGTGGTCCATTCGATGACGAAATATCTCAACGGCCATAGCGACTGCACAGCGGGCGTTGCCGTATTGACACGCCCCGAGGATGCCGAGAAGATTTATTTCATTCAACGCTCAGCGGGCGCAGGGCTGGCCCCGATGGATTGCTTTCTGGTTTCGCGCGGCCTGAAGACCTTGGCGGTGCGAATGGAGCGCCACAACTCAAACGGGATGGCCGTCGCGCAATTCCTGGCATCGCACTCGAAAGTACGGCGTGTCATTTATCCCGGGCTGCCCGCACACCCGCAACATGAACTCGCCAAGCGGCAGCAGCGGGGTTTTGGGGCGATGATCTCATTCGATCTCGGGTCGCTCGAAGCCGCGCGAAAGTTGCTGGATCACGTCCACCTTTGTTCCCTGGCCGAAAGCCTGGGCGGCGTGGAGACGCTGATCTCTCACCCGGCGCTGATGACTCATGCATCGATTCCTCCCGACGTGCGGCAGCAGATTGGGATTACCGACGGCATGGTGCGAATCTCGGTTGGCATTGAAGACGTGGAGGATATCATCGCCGACCTGCACCATGCGCTCGCCCAAGTCTGAACGCAAATTCTTCACTTTCGTTGAGGGCGGAGGGAATCGGAAAGCCAGGAGAGGTAGTCGCGCGAGCCCTTAGCAATCGTTAGAGCAATGATTTCGGGAACGTCGTAGGAATGGAGGCGCTTGATGACGCGCTCTACGGCTGCAAATTGCTTCTGCGCCGTCTTGACGATCAGTATGACTTCCATCGCCGATTCGACCTTGCCCTTCCAGCGGTAAATGGATTGCACTGGAACCTGTAAAATATTGACGCAAGCCGCCAACCGCTTCTCAACGAGCACGCGCGCGATCTTCCGCGCTTCTCTCGCCGACCCGCACGTCACCAGCACTGCGATCTTGTCCGTCATGCGCCTTTACTCTTGCGACTCGCACACGCGCGATTCTTATGTGCCGGAGCCTTGCACGCCAAGATACAATAGCCGCGCGTGACGAGCCAAGCGATCCATTTCGGCACTTCCGGTTGGCGCGGCATTATCGCCGATGATTTCACTTTTTCCGGCGTGCGGCGCGCCGCTGCCGCTGTGGCGGGACACGTGCGAGCGCAGAAGAAATCGCCGGTGCTGCTGATCGGCTACGACACGCGATTTTTCTCCGAGGAATTTGCCCTGGCCGCGGCGGTGGTCTTGAAAGCGCATGGCTGCCGCGTGCTTTTCTGCAAAGAGCCGACTCCCACGCCAGCCATTGCGCACGGGATCCTCCATCGGAAGCTCGATGGTGGCATCAACATCACCGCCAGCCACAACCCGGCCGATTACAACGGATTGAAATTCTCCGGCGCGGAGGGCGGCCCGGCCTTGCCGGAAGCTACGCGCGACATTGAGCGGAGGGCCGCGGCGGTTGCGGATGAACCCGCGCCGCATGAAGAGATCGAGGATCATTTCGAGCGCGTCGACCTTCGCGCGCCTTATTTCGAGCAGCTTCACCGCGTAGTGCGTTTTGACGTGCTCCGCAAAGCACGCGGGAGTTTTGTCTGCGATGCCGTGCACGGCTGCGGCGCCGGCTGGCTGGACCGCATCCTTGCCGAAAACGGCATTCCGGCTACCGCGATCCGAACGGACCGTGATGTGCTGTTCGATGGGACCGGCCCCGATCCTTCGGAAGAAAATCTCGCGCCACTGAAGAAGGCTGTGCTCGAAAGCAAAGCCCTCGCAGGGCTGGCAACCGATGGCGATGCCGACCGCTTCGGGATTCTTGACCGCGACGGCTCTTTCGTCTCGCCGAACCATATCTTGGCGCTCGTGTTCGATTATCTGCTCGAGACGCGTGGGGAGAAGCGCGGCGCCTCGCGCAGCGTTGCCACGACACACCTGCTCGATGCCGTCGCACGCCATCATGGTGTCGAAGTGTATGAGACGCCGGTCGGCTTCAAGTACGTTGGCCCGCTTCTGCGCGAGGACAAGATCGCGCTCGGCGGAGAGGAAAGCGCCGGAATGACCATCCGCGGGCACCTTCCGGAGAAGGACGGCATTCTCGCTTGCCTGCTCGTTGCAGAGATGATTGCCGCGCGGCAAGTTTCGCTGCGGGAACAGCTCCAAGCGCTTTTCCGGCGCGTGGGCGGGGAATTTTGGCCGATTCGCGTGAATCTGCATCTTTCCGAGGAAGCGCAGGCTCGGCTGCCCGAGCGGCTGAGAGGTGAATTCAAGGAGTTTGCAGGGCGCCGGGTAGCGCAGACGAATCGCAAAGATGGATTGAAACTTCTGTTCGAGGATGGTTCCTGGGTCCTGATGCGCCCATCGGGCACCGAGCCTCTTGTCCGCATCTACACCGAAGCGGCCACGCCGGCCCTTTCGCAGAGGCTGGCCGAGGAAGCGCGCGCATGGATTACGGCATGAATGAACTGCGCTCCAATTCGCACCCTCAAAACAACCCGCCCGTGGGATTTACCGAACAATTGCGCGATTTCCTGCGCCGGAACCTGAACTGGCTGCTCATCGGAGGTTTCACTCTGTTGCTGGTGCAGGATGTTTTCGGGACCCACGGGGTGCTGGCCATGCGCCGATCTCTGAGAGAAGCGGCGCAGGCGCAAAAGGAAATCAATCAGCTCAGCGAAGAAAACCGCCAACTCGAGGATCGCGTCCAACGCTTGAAGACCGATCCCGCCGCGATCGAGAGAATCGCGCGAGAAGACATGGGGCTGGCGCGGCCCGGCGAATATATCTTCAAAATTCCGCCGAAAGCAGAAGGGCCTACCCCCCCCACCACGACGACGGGCTCACCGAAGAAACCTTAGCTCCCCGTTTCCGGATGGGGAGCGCGCCGGAACCACGAAAGAATTTCGGCACCACGTCCCTTGAATCGCGTCCGCGCCAACGATAGCAAGACCATCGCCACGAAGATCGTAAGCAGCCCCAGCGACGCTTTGGGTATCGTCTGCGCGTGCTTCGGCAAGATCGAAAACCTGCCGTACACAAATTCAATATGCACCCAATAGACGAGCAGGGAAGTCTGCCCGATTTGTACCAGCGGGCTGAAACCCCACCGCCCGGGGCCCCAACGGCACCACGCGTAACTCAGGCATACAATCATCAGCAAAACGCCCACACGCGCGAGAAAGAAATTCGGGCTCGTGTGCCAGTAATCGTAAACCGAATAAAGTTGGACGGGGCGCGCGTCGATCCACTGCGATAAGAAAAACAACCCGAGCCCACCCGCGCCGCAGAGTGCTGTTGCTTTTGCCAGGTTCTTCGTCGCCCAGTCTCCGAGCAGCAAGAATCCAATGGCCAGCCCGGCAAATGCAAAGCCCGCCCACGGAAAGACGGGGAACAGCCACGGCCGCGGCGAATCGTAGATATGGACGCCGTTCACATAAGTCTCAGCGAACCACGGCAGCCAGCGGGGACGCCATGTGGTCCAGAGGGGAGGTGTTGCCAGCGCTATTCCGAGAGCCACCGCGGCGGCTAGGATCGTATTTGCGCGGCGCGTGTGCACCAACCGGCAGGCGACGCCCATCAACATTATGGAAACACCGATCGTGTTCAGGATATCCACGCGCAGCAGGTCCGTCCAAGGCGACCACGGTTGCCCGAGGACAAATTCCTGAACGCGAAACAGCAGCCCGAGCCCATAGATTTCCGCCCCGCGCCGAATCGTGGTGTTCGCTATTTCACCGGCCGCGACGCCTTTCCGCCGCATCCGGTCCGTCACCAGCGCAAACGAAATGCCGGCCAAAAACAGAAACAAAGGCGCCGGAAGAGTGCCTCCGAGTTGCGACCACCCAAAAAATGCGGTCTTCCGCGCCGCGCCTCCCAGCCACGAGTCGTAGCAATGCGTCTGGAACATCAGCAGGCAGGCGAGCCCCCGCATCCAATCGATATAGGCGAGGCGTTGTTTTCGGGCTTCAGGCATGGAGGCTGAGTGGGACCAGAATCGCCGACCGCAAAACGCAAATCAAGCTTTTCCGAGCCGGAGCATCCCATTTGGTAAGAATGTCCGGTAAAATCTCTCTCCGTGACATCTGAGTCCTCATCCTGGCAAATGAAGCTTCCCGTGGCGCTGGCTGTTTGGGGGGCAATCGTCACGCTCGCTGCCTTCGCGGGGATGAGATTAGGCTTTTCCGGACGGCGGTTTACTGTCGCGCTCGCAGTCGCCGCCGCACTCTTCGCATTTGAGTTTTTCCTCGCCGCGCCGAGCGTCATGTCGCGCGCGCAAGCCTCGCTCGGAGGGCGGGGCCGAATCCTCGCACCGTTGGTGCCTCTTTTCGCTGTCTTGATTTATGGAGGCGCGGTCTATGGAAGTACGAAGTACATTCTCGCGGGCGCGGCCTACGCGATAGTCCCTGCGCTGCTTCTCTCCTCCAGTTCAGGAAAGCCTCCCGGGACGTGGGAAGACTACTTGACGGCTATTCTAATTTGGCTTGGCGTCTGGCTGCTTCCTCCGTACCGCTTGCTCTACCACATCTTTCCCTATCCAGCGCCCCTCACCCACACGCTCTCGATACTGATGGCACTCAGCACGGCCGTCGCGGGATTCGTGCTGGTTCGAAGATTCGACGGAATCGGCTACGCGGTCGAATGGCGGCGAGGTTTCGCCTGGAACTTCGGACTTCACTTTGTGGCGTTCGTCGCCATTGCTATACCCATTGGGATGAAAATCGGCTTTCTCATATACGATCCATCTCTTGCACGCGTTCGCTCTCTGCCGCTCACCGCTCTTGGCATTCTGCTCTTTACAGCGTGGCCGGAGGAGTTTCTCTTTCGAGGGGTGCTGCAGAACATGTTTTCGCGGACGTTCAAGAATCAGTGGGCGGGATTGATCGCAGCTTCCGTGGTGTTTGGCTTCTCGCACGTCTTGCACGCGCCGGTTCCCAATTGGAAGTACGTCGGACTGGCCACAATTGCGGGTTTATTTTACGGGCGGGCGTGGATGAAAACGGGCTCGCTGCTTCCGGGAACGTTGGTCCACGCCCTGGTGGATATTTCCTGGCACGTTCTATTTCGATAGAAGGTTCTGGAATGAGACTTGTCCGCGCGCTGCGTTTACCGCACCACACCGCTCAAAGGGCTGGACGCTGTTGCGTACAGCTTCTTTTCGATCCGCCCCGCAAGATAGGCTTTCCGTCCTGCTTCGACCGCCGCGCCCATCGCTTCGGCCATCAGCACGGGGTCATGCGCGCCGGCAATGGCAGTGTTCATTAAGACTCCATCCGCACCCAGCTCCATGGCGACCGTCGCGTCCGACGCTGTTCCCACGCCCGCATCCACGATCAACGGCACTTCCGTGATCCGCTCGCGCAGAATGCGCAAGTTCGCCACATTTTGAATTCCCATTCCCGAGCCAATCGGTGCGCCCAGAGGCATAACCGCCGAAGCTCCCGCATCGATCAGCTTGCGCGCGACCACCAGATCGTCGTTCGTGTATGGCAGCACGACGAAGCCTTCCTGTGCGAGCACTTTCGTGGCGCGAAGCAACTCTTCCGTGTCGGGGAAGAGCGTCTGTTGGTCGCCGATGACTTCCAACTTCACCCACTCGGAAAGCCCGACTTCGCGCCCCAGCCGCGCCGTGCGGATGGCTTCGTCCGCCGAGTAGCAACCCGCTGTATTTGGCAGGATGAAAAAGTTCTTGCGGTCAATGTAATCGAGCAGCGATTCCTTGGAGCGGTCGGTCAAGTTTACGCGCCGCACTGCCACGGTAATGATTTCCGCGCCGGAAGCCTGGTGAGCCCGCGCCATTTCTTGGAAGCTGCGGTATTTTCCCGTTCCGACAATCAGGCGCGATTGAAACGCGCGCCCAGCAATCACCAGTTGGTCGCTCATCGAAATTTCCCCGTTCTCATTGTACTCCCAACGCTGGTGCTCGGCGCATCTGCAAGGATCTGATCATCGGGCTTTTGGGGGCCGCGCCGGCCGCCAGAGATTACGTGAGGTGATGCGGCCGCGGCTCCTCGACGTCCGCGTAGAGCCGCGCAATGACGTCCTGATATCGCTGTTCGATCACTCGGCGCTTCATCTTCATCGTGTATGTCAGCTCGCCGTTGGCGTATGTGAACTCCTGCTCGAGGAGGGCGAATCGCTTGGGCTTTTCATACTGCGCCAGCGATGAGGTCACCCGCTCGATTTCACGGGAAAGCAGGTCTCGCAAAAAGGGGTCGTTAATCAAATGCGCGGAAGCCGGGCAATCGCGCCCGCACCGGCGAGCCTCTGCTTCGATGGCTACAAAGTTCGGCAACACGAGCGCCGCCACGAATTTTCTCTTGTCGCCCACGACGATCGCATTGGCGATGAACGGCGAGGACTTTAGCAAGTTCTCGACCGGCGCCGGCGCCACAAACTTTCCCGCCGCGGTCTTGAGCAACTCCTTTTTCCGGTCCGTTATCACTAGGTAGCCGTCCTCATCCAGCCGTCCGATGTCCCCCGTGCAGAACCATCCGTCCGGCGTGAAAACTGCGCGCGTCGCATCCGGCTTGGAGTAATAGCCCTGCATCACGTTGGGACCCTTCACAAGAATTTCGCCGTCCTCCGCGATACGCACCTGAACATTGGCGATCGGCCGCCCCACGGTCCCTACCTTGTTTGCTCCCGGCACATTGGCCGTAATGATCGGTGAAGTCTCCGTCAAGCCATAGCCCTGGTAGACGGGAAGCCCCACGCTCCAGAAAAATTCCGCCAGTTCCGGAGCCAGAGGAGCACCGCCGGAGCTGAACACGCGGATCCTTCCGCCCAGTCCCGTGCGAATCTTGGGATAGACGAGCGAATTCGCGATCCGCCATTGCGTGCGGACGGCTATCGGCACTTTCTTCCTATACGCGCGCCAGGGCACAGCCTTTTCCGCCACACGCATCGCCCAATCAAATATGGCGCGCCGCGACGCGGCCTCATGGTGCCCTTTTTCGAGAATGTTCGCGTACATCTTCTCGTAAAACCTAGGGACCGCGGCCACCATTGTGGGGCTCACCTCTAGAATCGCCTGCGCCACCGTCTCCATTTTGTCCACGTATGCCACGGAGATTCCGCGGAAGAGGTAGCCGTAGCCGATCACGCGCTCATAAACATGCGCCAGCGGAAGGAACGACAATCCCAGGTCGGAAGGTCCCAACATGTATTCCTCGAACGCGTCCAGCGCATTCGAGGTGAGATTGGAATGGTTCAGCATGACGCCTTTTGGCTCGCCCGTTGTCCCTGACGTATAAATAATCGTCGCGAGCTGCGCGCCAGTGACCTCCGAGGCGCGCCGGCGGTATTCGACGATATCGGTGTCCCCGGTCGTCGCGATCAGCGTCTCGTACCGTAGGACTTCGCTTTCCAAGTCCCCCGGAGGCGCCGCGCAGATCACCTGTTCGAGCTCTGGCAGCCGGTCGCTACATTTCACGATCATCCGCGACTGCGGCTCACCCGCCGCGATCACGACCCGCGCGGTCGAATCATTCAGGATGTAGCTGAGGCGGTCGGCCGACTCATTGAAATAAATCGGGACGCTGACACCTCCCAGGCCGCAGATCGCAAAATCCGCGACATGCCATTCGGGGCAATTCGGCGCGAAAATTCCCACGCGGTCGCCCGGCTTGATTCCTAGTTCACTCAGCGCCTTTGCCAGCCCAGCCACGCGCCGCAGCATTTCTTTCGCCGAGATCGATTCCCACCCGGTTGCGGTGCGGTACATCTGCGCGCGCGGGTTCGCGTAGCGGTCTACGGCATCGAGAAAGCATTTTGTTAATGCAGGATATTCCTTCGCCATTCCCGTCACTCTAGCGCATCGGCCCGCGCCTATGCAACGGATGTCACCCCGGGGCCATGATTCCAGGCACGCCGTGGACCCATGCCCAAGTTTGCCCGCCCCGCCTTGACTTTCACCTTCTCGCATCCCGTTTGTCTTCATCTCCCACCCTGGATAGCCGCTCGAACTACCTTGCATCTCCAACAGGCAGGTGTATGTTAGTCGGTAGGCCACGCATTCAGCATCCGGGTTCCGTCTCACCAGCTAACTGGGTGGTTTTCCTTCCATGGCAAACGCGGAGGCAATCATGAAAAAACGACTCGTTCTGGTTCCGGTTTTCTTCTTCCTTCTCACGACGACGGCTCATGGCCAATCCGCCGTAAAAAATTCTCTAGTCGCGCGTGTCGGCGACACAGGATTCGTTCGCGTCGATGTGGAGAGCTTCCAATCGCTCGACGAGCGCCAGCAGCGGCTCGCTTATTGGCTGGCGCAAGCGTCGATCGCCGTGGATCCGATCGCTTACGCACAGTTCTCGCGCTTCGGGTTGCGCCAGAAGCGACTGCTCGAAGAGATCGTCGCCCACTCGAACGGCGCCGATCCGTCCCTGGATGAAAAGATCGCCGAGTTCGCGAAACTCTTCTGGGCCAATCTCGGAAATCACAACGAGCTCACGTCGCAGAAATTCCTTCCGTCCTTCACCTTTGAGGAGCTGCAAAGTGCCGCGCTTGCCGCGCAGAAGAATGGCGCCTTTGCCTCCCCTTACGCCGATCTCCCTCCGCTCGCCACTCCCGCGCAGTTGAACAGCGAACTCGACGATCTCCGTGCCTCGCTCTTCGATCCCGATTTCGAGCCGATGCTTACGGCCAAAAGCCCTCGCGCAGGGCAGGACATCATCCAAGCCAGCTCGAACACTTTCTATGAAGGAGTGACTCTCGTGGATCTGAATGATTTTCACGACGCCTACCCGCTCAATTCGCGCGTCGTCAGGGACAAGGATGGCAAGCTCCACGAAGAGGTCTATCGGGCGGGCACTCCGGATGGGAAGATTCCTCCGGGCCTATACTCCACCTTCCTAAAGCGCGCCGACGAATATCTCGGGAAGGCCCAGGAATTTGCCGAGCCCGACGAGGCCAAGGTCATCGGCGATCTCATCCGCTACTATCAGACCGGCAATCCCGCTGATTGGCTGCAGTTCGGCACCGATTGGGTGCAGAACAATGCCACCGTCGACTTCGCCAACGGCTTCATCGAGGTCTACCGCGACGCTCGAGGCGCCAAGGGCAGCTCGCAGAGTTTCGTCAGCATCACCGACAAGCCCATCACCGACACCATGATTCGCCTCGGCGACAACGCCAATTACTTCGAGCAGAAAGCTCCCTGGGATGCGCGTTATAAGAAGCAATCCTTCAAGGCGCCGGTCATTAAGGCCATCGAAACTCTCGTCGAGACGGGCGATTTCAGCGTGACCACTATTGGCGATAATCTTCCCAACGAAAACGAAATTCACGAAAAATACGGCACCAAGAATTTTCTTTTTACCAGCAGCACGCGCGCTCTCAACAACGCCTCCGGCCACGCCGCTTTCGGGGAATTCGCCGCCACACCCGAAATCGCCGCACGCAACAAGCAATACGGCGATGAAGCCGAAGACCTGATGACCGCGCTGCACGAAGTCATCGGCCACGGCTCCGGCAAATTAAGTGAGCGCGTGAAGGGCGGCGCCGAGCCCTACCTGAAGGAATACTTTTCCACGCTCGAAGAAGGCCGCGCCGATCTGATGGCTCTCTGGAACGCCTGGGATCCCAAGCTGAAGGAGCTCGGCCTCGTCTCCAACCAGGACGAAGTCGCAAAAGCCATGTACGACTCCGCCGCCATGGTCGCGCTCACCCAGTTGCGCCGCATCCCTCGTGGCGACACGATCGAAGAGGACCACGAGCGCGACCGCCAACTGATCGTCAACTTCATCCGCGACCGCGTTCCTGGCGCCATCGAACAGTTTGACCGCGACGGAAAAACTTACATCCATGTGCAGGACTACCCGAAGATGCATCAAGGGGTTGGAATGCTGCTGGCCGAACTCATGCGCATCAAGGCCGAAGGCGATTACGCCGCCATCAAGGCACTCGTCGACAAGTACGCCGTCCACTTCGATCCCGCGCTTCGCGACCAGGTTGTCGCCCGTTATCAGAAGCTCGGACTCCCCACTTACTGGGCGGGCATCAACTCTTTGTTGTCCGCGCAATTCGGGCCCGATGGGAAGATTCAGGCCGTGCACCTCAGTTATCCGCGCTCCGTCGAGCAGCAGTATTTGATATATGCGTCCATGTATGATCGCTCCTTGCTCGCGCGTCCGAAGGCAGAGAAGACCGCGAAGTGAGCATCGAGTAGCAGAAGCAGAAGGTGAAACTCTGAAGGGTCGTTGCTTGAACTACGGCGCGCTCCGTGCCGTCACTCCATTGCTTACGAATGCTTTTCCATCCACTGTCCCAAAACCATCGATGCATGCTCGCAGAGTTCCCGATCCTCGGGCCCGAAGGCCGCGGGGAAATGGCTGTCGATATCCAATTCTCCCACCACTTCTCCACGCACGAATATCGGGACTACTATTTCAGATTTCGTCTCGACCGAGCAGGCCAGATACCTCGAATCGGAGCTCACGTCATCCACGATCACGGTCTTGCCGGTTGAAGCCGCGGCTCCGCAGATCCCCTGGTGCAGTGGAATGCGCGTATGGGGCGTCATCGTGCCCTTGAAGGGTCCCAGCACCAGCATCTTCTGGTCGCCTTCGTTTTCAATCATGTAGAAACCGACCCAGTTGTATTTCAGCAGGTTCTGGTGCAGCAGAGCTGCGATTTCCGTCATCAATTCCTGTGCCGTGGTGATCTTCAGGGTCAGCCCATCAATATGCGTGATCAACTCTTTCGGTTTCGGATTCGACTTAAACATGATTGCAGTGATTTATGTCCTCCTCGCTTGATATACTCGCGGCCGCCCGGAAAGCCCCACCAGCGTGACGCGCCTCGGCCTCCACAGTCACGCAATTGTAGCCGCATCTCGACAAATCCGCGACCCCTCATCTCGATCCCTTTGCTGCGACACGATTCACCGGGCGTGACGGGATGGCGCGTTTTGCCGGTCCCGGTTCCTCTCGGAGCACATGTCGCGCTGGACTTGGAATAGCAACCCCGGTAGGCTATCGGCGTCCTTGGGGCTAGCAGCGGGACAATTCAATAAGGAGATTGCCTATGAAGAACGCCGCCTGCGTGGTTTTTCTGTTCGCCGCACTGTTCCTGACCGGATCTGCCCGGCCCACCCATGCCCAAGACGGAGCGCAACAGCAGCCGCACACTCCCTCCGAGTCGGTAATTCACATCTGGAACTACATCGGCGGGAAGTTGATTGCCATGGCGGAGGACTGGCCCGAGGAGAAGTACACTTACCGGCCGAATGCCGACGTCCGCACGTTTCAACAGGTTTTGTTGCACGTGGCCGCCTCCAATTACGATTTGATCAACCGCGCTTCGGGACAAAAAGTTGGCGACTCACGAAATGATCCCGCCGTAAGCGACTACAAGACGAAGGAACAGACGATCGCGTTTCTGAAGAAATCCGTCGCGGATGGCGAGGCGGAAATCAGGAGGGAAGGCGACGCCGGAGTCCTGAAGAATCTGCCCGACTGGATCGGTTACACGGAACACATGGGCGAGCATTATGGCTTGCTGGTCGCTTACTACCGGAACAACGGCGTTGTCCCACCGGATTCGCGCCCGAGTAAGTAACACGCATTTGATCGAGGGGGCTGATTGCAAAGGCGGCACGCAAGATCAGTGGGCACGGTGCTCGTGCTCGCGGGTTGCTGGTTGTGCATCATGACAGCCCGGGCACAAGATCGCACGCAGGGCCGCTCGATGGTCATCTCGCGCGGGGGGATTGTGGCGGCGGAAAGTCCATTGGCGGCTCAGGCCGGCGCCACAATCCTCGCCCGCGGGGGCAATGCGGTGGATGCGGCCGTAGCGGCAAATGCCGTGATGGGTGTCGTCGAACCCATGATGAACGGCATGGGTGGCGATCTGTTTGTAATTGTCTACGACGCCAAGACGGGCAAGCTCTACGGACTGAATGCGAGCGGCTGGGCGCCTGCCAAACTCTCCATTGAATTCCTCAAAAGCAAAGGCATTACCGGAATGCCGCACAATGGAATCCAAACAGTTACGGTTCCGGGCGCTGTGGACGGCTGGTCGAAGCTGCTTTCGCGTTTCGGCACGAAGCAATTTTCGGAGGTCCTTGCCCCCGCGATTCACTATGCGCGCGAAGGTTTCGCGGTTCCTGAATGGGATGCAGCCTACTGGGCGAATGCTGAAGGTCAGTTGAAGCAGGACAAGGCCACGGCTACCACGTATTTGATTGACGGCCATGCTCCGCACATGGGCGAGTTTTTCCGCAATTTGGATCTCGCGCGCTCGCTTGAGCAGGTGGCCTCGGGCGGCCGGGACGCGTTTTACAAGGGCGAAATCGCGGACCGCATCGTAGCCATCTCTTCGAAGCTGGGCGGAACGATGACCGCCGATGATCTGGCCGATTATTCCAGCGAATGGGTCGAGCCGATTTCCACCACCTATCATGGCTGGACCGTTTATGAAATTCCGCCAAACGGGCAGGGAATTGCGGCGCTCGAAATGCTGAACATCATGGAATCGTTTCACTTGGCGCAGTTCGGCCAGAACTTGGGCGACGCCCTCCACGTGATGATCGAAGCGAAGAAACTCGCCTATGCCGATATGCACCGATACGTTGCTGACCCGAAATTCAGCACTGTTCCTGTGGACGGGATGCTCTCTAAGGGATACGCGGCGCAACGGGCGAAATTGATCGATATGGCGAAAGCAAATTGCGATGTCTCGCCAGGCGAGCCTGGGTTTCCCACGAAAGGCGATACGACTTATCTCTCTGCAGTGGACCGCGACGGCAACATGGTCTCCTTGATTCAGAGCAACTACTCCGAATTCGGCTCGGGGTTGGTGGCCGAGGGAACCGGCTTCGCGCTGCAGAATCGCGGAGCGCTGTTTAGCCTGGATCCTGACTCTCCCAACGTCCTTGCCGGCCACAAGCGCCCGCTTCATACGATCATCCCCGGGTTTCTGGCGCACGGAGACGTAAAAATCGCATTCGGCATCATGGGCGGATTCAATCAGGCGCAGGCGCATGCCCAGTTCGTCTCCGACATCGTGGACTTCGGAATGAACATTCAAGCAGCACTCGAGGCCGCGCGCTTCACGAAGCTCACGTTTGCCGGCTGTGATGTGGAGATGGAGGACCGCATCCCAGTCGCCGCGCGGGAATCATTAGCCCAACGCGGCCATCAGATCGAGGTTCGGGGCGCCTACTGTGCCAACATGGGTGGAGGCCAGGCCGTGCAGCGCGATTTTTCGACGGGCGTGAATTACGGGGCTTCGGACCCGAGAAAGGATGGCGAAGCGATACCCGAACCGTCCCCGCAACAATAAAGTATCCCGCACGGACGATTCTCTCTGCATTTTGCAAGAAATCTACCATTTCTTGAACGCCGCAAACGGTGCCTAAGTGTCGCCAAATGATAAGCTTTGGTACGAACGTACCATTGTGACCGATGACACCAAACGGTATACATGAATGGTTGTGGGGTGCGCTCAAGGGGCTGTGTCCGAGCTCCGATTGTCGAGCTACTTCTGAGGCTATGTCCAGCAGAATTCCCATTCTACGGTCGAAGTGGAAGAGCTCCTCTCGCCCGAAAAAGGACGAAGCGGGCGATGCAGGATCCCTCGCAAGTGGCCTCGAACCGCTTCCCTCGGGTATTTCACCTGCCGCGGAAATGAATTCCCAGCTCCTCTTTTCGCGCAATCCGCACCCGATGTACGTCTTCGACCCCGAGACGCTGAATTTCTTGGAGGTCAATGCCGCGGCCATCAAGCAGTACGGATACACGCGCGAGGAGTTCCTCCGCATGCGCGTAACGGACATCCGCCCCGCGGAAGACGTAGCGCGGCTGTTCGAAGCGCTCCAGAAAACCGGCCAGACATTGACTTCACAGGGCCACTGGCGTCATCGCCGCAAGAACGGCAACGTCTTCGACGTGGAAGTGACCACGCAGGGAATTCCGTTCGAGGGTCGCGAGGCGCTCTTGACCGTCGCGCAGGACATCAGCGCCCGTCGCGCCGCGGAAGAGAAAGTGGCCGAGCACACGGCGTACCTGCAAGCGCTGACCGAGAACAACCCACTTGCGATCGTCGTTCTCGATGCACGCCGACGGATCCAGATGTGTAATCCCTCGTTCGAGATCCTGTTCGGTTATCACATGGCCGACATCCTTGGGAAGGAGCTGGATTCGCTGCTGCCGCCGGAGGGCCAGCGGAAGGAAGCGCTCGGATTGACCGAGCGTGCCGGGAACGGAGAAGTGGTCCGGGCGCAGGGGAAGCGGCGGCGCAGCGACGGCTCGCTGGTGGACGTGAAGATCCTGGGCGTGCCGTTGGTCGTCAAGGGCAAGAGAACAGGCTGCTTCGCAATGTACGAGGACATCACCGAGCAGCGCCGCGCGGAGGAAGGACAGCGCCAAGCCGAGAAAAAATTCAGGAGCCTGTTCGAAAACGCCGTCGAGGGCATTTTCCAGTCATCCCCCGAAGGGCGTTTTCTGAGCGTGAATCCGGCGCTTGCCCGCATGTGCGGGTATTCCTCGCCTGCGGAAATGATCGAGAGCATCCCCGATATTGCCCGATCCGGATACGTGGACTCGCAGCGGCGGGACCAGTTCAAGCGGCTGATCGAAGAGCGTGGAATCGTCGAGAATTTCGAGTATCAAATCTACCGGAAGGATGGCGCCAAAATCTGGATCTCAGAAAATGCGCGGGCCATTCGGGACGCGAGCGGCCGAATCGTCTGTTACGAGGGTACGGTAGAAGACATCACAGAACGAAGGCGCTCCGAACTCGAGCGGCAGGTGACGATTGAAATTATTCATGGCGTGAACGCCTCCGACCACTTGGACGAGTTGCTGCACCTGATCCATGTTGCGCTCAAGAAAGTGCTCTATGCGGAAAACTGTTTCGTGGCCCTGTGCGATCCGGCGGCAGGAGTATTTCACTTCCCATTCTTCGTCGACCAATTTGACGTGGCGCCGCCGCCGCAAAAGGTGGGGCAAAGCTGCACGGCTTACGTCTACCGCACCGGCCGCGCCATGCTGATTCCGCAGAAGGTGTTCGACCAGTTGGCGGCCAGCGGCGAGGTGGAACTGGTGGGAACACCCTCCCCATCGTGGCTGGGCGTGCCGCTGCGCACTCCGGCGGCGACCATCGGCGTCCTGGTAGTGCAGCATTACGAAAACGAGAATGCCTACACGCAACGCGACCTGGAATTTCTCTCTTCCGTGGGAGGGCAGATCGCCTATGCGATCGAGCGGAAACGAACGGACGAAAGAGTGCGCGAAAGCGAGGCGCGCCTGCGCGTCCTGGTGGAACAACTGCCTGCCGTACTTTGGACGGTGGACCGGGAACTATGTTTCACTTCTGCGCTTGGAGCAGGGCTTACACGTCTGGGGCTCAAGCCCGGACAACTGGTTGGGACTTCGCTTCTGAATTACTTCGAAACGACGGACCGGTCGTTTCTTCCGATTGCGGCACACCGGCGCGCGGTGGCCGGCGAACCCGTGACGTTTCACCTGGATTGGAAGGGTGGGTCGTACGCGTGCCATGCGGAACCGCTACGCGGAGCGGACGGAGCGGTGCAGGGCGCCATCTGCATGGCGCTGGACGTGACCGACCGTAAACAACTAGAGGAACAATTCCGTCAATCGCAAAAAATGGAAGCCGTGGGTCGGCTGGCAGGAGGAATCGCGCATGACTTCAACAACCTGCTGATGGTGATCCAGGGCTATGCCGACCTGCTGACGGACCGCTTGCCGAATGGCGACTCCCTGCGGCGCAATGCGGAGCAAATTCAATTGGCTTCGCAACGGGCCACATCGCTTACGCGTCAATTGCTGGCCTTTAGCCGCAAACAAATGCTGGCACCCAAGGTGCTGAATATTCAAAGCATCGTGGCTGACATGGAAAAGATCCTTCGCCGGCTGATCGGGGAGGATATCGAGCTGCGGACAAATTCCGCGCCTGACCTGTGGCTCGTGAAGGCGGATCGGAGCCAGATCGAACAGGTGATCATGAATCTGGCGGTCAACGCGCGTGACGCGATGCCCCAGGGCGGGCGGCTGACGATTGAAACCGGCAATGTGGAACTGGACTCATCCTTTGGACGTCTCCCGGCTGTGTTATCGCCGGGTAAGTACGTCTTGTTGGCCGTGACGGATAATGGCGTGGGGATGGACTCGGAGACACAAGCGCACATCTTCGAGCCGTTTTTCACCACGAAGGAAAAAGGGAAGGGAACGGGACTCGGCCTCGCAACCGTTTACGGAATCGTGAAGCAGAGCGGCGGCTACATCTGGGTCTACAGCGAGCCGGGCCACGGAACTACGTTCAAGATCTACTTGCCACAAATCGAGGAAGAATGTGCCGCAACTGGGCTTGAAGTTCGGCCGGATGCGCGATCGCTCCAACGAGGTTCAGAGACCGTGTTGCTGGTGGAAGACGAAAAGGGAGTCCGCGAACTCGCGCGCGAGTACCTGCAGATGGTGGGATACTCCGTCCTGGATGCAGAGGACGGGCATACCGCCCTGGAATTGGCAGCGATGCACGCCGGCCCAATTGATTTGTTGATGACCGATGTCGTCATGCCCGGCATTAGCGGTCGTGAACTGGCGGAGCGGGTCTCCCAAATCCGTCCCGGGATCAAGATTCTGTACATGTCGGGCTACACAGATCAAGCCGTGATCCACCACGGGATCCTGGAAAGCGATGCGGTGTTGTTGCAGAAACCATTCACACTGGCCACCCTTTCATCCAAGCTGCGCGATATCCTGACCTCCGAGCCTGTCCGATAGGACCGATTCCTGCAACGCAAACAATCGAGAATGTATCCGGCGGGAACACCTGCACAGTTGCGAGTCATTTCTACCAAGTGACCCGTTTTGAATCGCATCATCTTCCTTCTCCATGCAGGGAGCTAACCCCCATATGCTCAATGAGATAGGCCGGCATGTAAACAGCAGGCGAATGAACTGCGAACTTGGAAACTTAAGTGCATCCTCTCAGGTCGCTGCGGCGGGGGAACGGAAAGCAACCGGTAGTTCGCCGGGCACAAGTCAGAATCAGGGGGGATGCAGATGGAAGGCCAAGTAAATCTGAATTCTCAGCTTACTGTCACCGAAGATTCGATTTCCGAACGGCGGCTCTGGACAGCCGTTCTAGTGATGGCGGTGGAGGATTGGCGAAGCGGCACACTGAGAGCGAAGCGCGCGGCGCAGAGTTTCCTGTTTGACGAGGACTTCGACTTTCGAGAGGTCTGCGCCGGAGCCGGGCTTGACCCGGCCAGTTTTCGTTCTAAGCTGCTGAAAATTGGTCGCCGGATCGAGATGCAAGGCCCCCTGTCGCGGCCTCTTGCTGCCTGAAGAACGAGCCTCGACGACGGCAGTTTTCAAGCGAACGTGATCCACTAGCTGATCTTCCGCATTTTCGATCGCTCGTAAAGTCCTGCCGCGCTGCAAAGCGATGGGAAAGTGTGGTAGTACTCTCTCCAAGAAGAACCCTCTTGGCAAAGTCCTCCCCACCAGAAGAAACGTCCGAGCGGACGTGCGCAATTGACGTAGAATTCCACGCGCCCGCGATTGCGGCGCCTCATGAGTCTTTCACCCAACAATTCGGCCTGCGCGGAGAAGCGATTGCTCGCATGTTGCGCCCGGATGCGCATTTCTCCAGCGACCGTGGGAGCAATGCGAGAGATTGTGGCAGGTTCGGTCGACTGGGAATTTGTCTTGTCCGCGGCGGCAGAAAACTCAGTTGTGCCTCTTTTGGCCCGGCAAGTCTCCGCGCATGCGGCGGATCTGATCCCGTCAGGGACGCTGGACCGCCTCAAGGCGGCAGCCAGAGCGAATACCTTACGGTGCTTGACGCTCACGGGTGAACTCCTGCGAGTCCTCGGAGAATTTCGCTCGCGGGGGATTGCGGCAATTCCTTACAAAGGGCCGGTGCTGGCGGCGCAAGCCTACGGAGACGTGGCGCTGCGCGAGTATGAGGATCTGGACATCATCCTGCGCCATAAGGATCTTCCGATTGCGGATGATGCGATGCGGGCGCTTGGTTACCGGGCGAGATTTCCGTGGATCCATTCGCCCGCGGCGGCGGCCTCTCTGGTGCCCGGCGAATACAACTACCAGGACGACTCTCGGCGGATCATCGTGGAACTGCACACGGAATTAACCCTGAGGCATTTTCCCATTCGGCCAGACCTGGACGATTTCTCGCAAAGGCTAGTGTCTGTGTCCTTGAGCGGACATGAGGTGAAGACATTCTGTGCTGAAGATGCGCTGCCGATCCTCTGCATCCACGGCGCAAAGGACTTCTGGGAAAGGATCGTTTGGATCGCCGACATTGCGGAACTGGTCCAATCCGGTTCCGGATTCGACTGGGACGAGGCGTGCAGGCGCGCGGAGCTGATGAAAGCAGAACGCATGCTGCACCTGGGATTGGCGCTTGCCGCTGGGTTGCTGGATGCGCCCCTACCTCTGGAAGTGACCTCACTTGTAGCAGCAGATCAAGTTGCAACGACCCTCGCCAAGGAGTTGAAAAGTAGGCTGCTGGCGCGCGAAGCAAAGCATCTGACTGGCGGGGCGCTTTTTCAATATCGCCGAAAGATGGTGGCCGGCACCCTCGAAGGGTGGCGATATACGTGGCGTCTGGCCGTGGCTCCCGCGGAGGAGGATTGGGAGATGGCGCGGCTGCCGCGGCCGTTGGCGCCGCTCTATATCGCGCTGCGCCCGCTGCGCCTATTGCAAAAATACGGCTGGACGGGGCGAGGCACGCATCGATCCTCTTCGTAGACCGGATCGGGGTGCTCCACGGGCTCTTGCTTTGGTCCGCCGATCATCGGGCGTAATTCTCCTCCTATCATCCTGCCCCATGACATTGCCCGCTTTTAACGAACGGGAGATGTTGCATTCACGACAATCGAGGAGAAAAGAGGCCTGGAGGAACGCGCGGGAGGAAAGTAGCATCCTTCTTCCGCCAAGCGCCCGTTGATGAATCTTAACAATCATCGCAGCGGCAGCGGAAACCCGGACTTGCTGCAAGAAATGCATCATCCAACTAGAAGCGTGGGTACTCGATGAGCACAGCGACGGTTGTTTCACCCGCTCCCTCCGTCCTCGGACGCACCACGGAGCGCCTAGAGGCTCGCGCGCAGACGATCCCCGAAAAATTGCGGATCCACGGATTTGCATGTGTCGCCGTCACAGATAGCCGCATGTTTCCTTGGATTCGGAAGGGCGATCTGGTTTTCGTTCGGCGAATTGATCTTGGGAATGTAGCGATTGGAGACTTGGTTCTGGTCGAGCAGGGAGGGCGCCCGGTCCTTCGCCGCGCCCTTCAGCAGGTCCGCGGGCGCAGGAGGAAGGAAACAAGGTCTCTGCTCGTCACGAATGGCGGCACGCTGGATCGGGAGTACGCTCGGATATCCTCCGCGCACCTTCTGGGACGCGCAATCCGGATCCACCGGGGCAAAAAACACATTGACTTGAAATCATTCGAGCGAAGGCTATTGGCCAGAATGCTTGCCGGAATTTCGAATCTAACTCCTCGCGTATACCGCCCTCTTCGATCCTTGATTTCACTGCTGATTGCTTAGCAAAGCGTTCCTCGGATCGGTCCGAGTCAAGCTGCGGGAATAAATCCGAACTTTTGAAAAACTGCGCGGGCCTTGGGGCCTGAAAGGAATTCGAGGAAGGATTTAGCGGCCGCTGTATTGCGCGAAGCTTTCAGAACTGCCGCGGGGTAAATAATTGGCGAATGGGAATCCTCCGCGGCGGTAGCAATCACCGTTACTTCGTCGGAGATCCTCGCATCAGTGATGTAGACGATACCGGCGTCCGCATTCCCTGTGGCGACGTAGGTGAGCACCTGACGGACATCCTTGGCGAGCACATACTTGGGTTTGAGTTGGTCGTAGAGGCCGAGGTGAGTCAAGACCTCCTGCGCATATTTCCCGGCGGGGACCGTCTGAGGCTCGCCAATGGCGATGATCTTGACTGCCGGTTCCGCAAGGTCCACAAAACTCGAAATTCCGGCCCTTCCCTTGGGAACGATTAGGACGATTTGGTTTCGGACGATATCCTTGCGCGTTCCGGATAAGACCAGACCGGCGGATTCAAGCGCGTCCATCTGATTCGGAGACGCGGAGACAAAGATGTCCACAGGAGCGCCTTGCTCAACTTGGCGCTGAAGAGTTCCGGAGGCCCCGTAATTGAAGCGAATCACCACATCTGGGGCTTCCGCATGGTAGAGCTGTGTAATTTCGTCCAGGGAATCCTTCAGGCTTATGGCCGCTGAAACGGTTAGTTCAACTTTGGGGGCGGGGAGTGCCGGGGAGGTAGCGAAGGCAGTTCCAAACACGAGAAAGGCATAAACTGCGGCGAGACGAATTACCCAAGTTTGCCGGCTCACGAGAATCTGTCCCTTCATTCTGTGCCGACCAGAGTCAGAAACTTAATTCCCTAAAAGGACTCTCAGAACGGAAACCGCACGGAAAGAACGCCACCGTGATTGGCCGCGTGAAAGTGTGTGGCAGCAATCTGCGTTTCGGCAGCGCATGCGAATCTATGCGAAGTGAATAGATATGTCAAATCGTATCAATACGATTAGATGTGTCCTTGGATGGCGAAAACATGTCGCGGGGAGGAGGTTCGACAATCTCGCTCTCTGCTATACGCGTAGAATCATAACTTCTGTGGATTTGATCAGGGCCGCGACCGTCTGGCCTTTTTGGAGGCGCATTTCGCGAACCGCATCCGCCGTGATAATCGAAGTGATGTGCTGGCCTCCAATCGAGAGGCTCACCTGCGCCATCAGGCCGCTGACGCGGACATCGGTGACGCGTCCGATCAATTGATTGCGGCCGCTGACGCGGCGGAAATTCATCCGGCGCTCGCGGACATCGCCGACTTCCGAGGCGCGGTATAGGAATTTGTCCACCTGCTTTTCCGGTATGCGATGGTGGCCTCCGGGAGTTTTCACAGTGCGAATCCGGCCCTTGTATATCCATTGCTTCAGCGTCGGATAGCTGACGCCCAGGACCTGCGCGGCTTCTCTCGGAGTAAAGAGCTTCATGTCGTTCCCGCGGGAAATCGGAGCGATCGAAATCTACAAGTGCGAGCTTGTCATTTCCGGTGCGAATTGTAAAGCGCTCCACGAATTGCAAAGAAGCCGTCACGAAATAACGAGCCTTTGAAGGCCTAATCGGCGGGATATGCACAATTTGTCGAAGGCCACTGCCATATCGGGGGGCGTGTCGAAGGTTCGTCGCACTGATGGTGACTGAAGAAGCCGGTCGAAGCGGTTGCACGTGGAAAGGTGGGCCGGCTCCACAATGAATGCGGTAAGATACCGCATCTGGAGGATTTAGCCGAACGCATATCGTACCTCGAAAAGCGAAGCCTGCTGTTCCTGGGGGGACCGTGTTCCTTGCGCCAAGGAAGCCGATTGGAGAAAACAGATCGTCCACATGAACAGACGTATGCATCCAATGAAACCAACAGCGATCTTTCAAAGGTTAAGTAAACGGAGGCCATCATGAGTTTAAGCGCAAAAGCAACTCCTACGGCGCAAGAAGGAAAGCAGGGGACGAATCCATTAAAGGCATTGATCGGTTTTGGCCAGTCGGTTTGGCTTGACTACATTCGCCGCAGCCTGATTACCACGGGCGAACTGGCGCGTTTGGTGGAGGAAGACGGACTGCGCGGGATGACTTCGAATCCCTCGATTTTCGAGAAAGCTATCGCTGGTAGCACGGATTATGCCCAGGCTCTCCAAGGTCTCGCAAAGAGGAAAGACCTTGACGCCAAGGGAATCTACGAACAGCTTGCATTCAAGGATATCCAGGATGCCGCGGGCGTTTTGCGCCCCGTGTACGATCAGACCAAACGGCGCGACGGTTACGTCAGCCTCGAAGTCTCGCCCTACCTGGCGCACCAAACGCAGCAGACGATCGAAGAAGCGCGCCGCCTCTGGAAAGCCGTGGGCCGGGAAAACGTGATGATCAAGGTACCTGGAACACCCGAAGGTATCCCCGCCATCCGGCAACTCTTGGGCGAGGGCACCAACATCAACGTGACGTTGCTTTTCGCGCAGGATGTCTACGAGCGCGTCGCGGAGGCTTATATCGCGGGCTTGGAAGACTACGCGAAGCGAGGAGGCGACGTGAGCCACGTGGCGAGCGTCGCCAGTTTCTTCGTCAGCCGCATCGATTCACTGATCGATGGCCAGCTCGCCGATCGCATCAAGAATGCGAAGTCAACGGACGAACAGGCCGCGCTGCAGGGTTTGCAAGGCAAAGTGGCGATCGCCAACGCCAAGCTCACGTATCAGCGCTACAAGGAAATTTTCCATGGGCCACGCTGGCAGGCTCTGGCAACGCGCGGCGCACAGACGCAGCGCCTCCTGTGGGCGAGCACGAGCACAAAGAATCCGGCTTACAGCGACATCCTCTATGTGGAGGAGCTTATCGGTCGCGACACGGTCAACACTATTCCACCCTCGACGTACGACGCCTTCCGGGATCACGGCAAACCCCGGGCCAGCTTGGAAGAGGGCCTCGATCAAGCACGCAGCACCATGGAGGCGCTTGCCCGTTCGGGAGTCTCGATGAAGGCGGCGACCGACCAACTCACCGAAGAGGGTGTGAAGCTCTTCGCGGATGCGTTCGATAAGCTCCTCGCTGCGGTGGATGCAAGCATTGCCAAGCCGTCTCCTTCGGTTGTCAAGAACCTCTCCTATCAGCTGCCGGATACCCTTGCTCAAGCGGTGAAGTCCACGGTCGACGACTGGCGCACGAATAGCAAGGTAAAGAGATTGTGGGCTCGTGATTCCTCACTCTGGACGAACTCGGACGAAAGCAAGTGGCTCGGTTGGTTGGGGATCACCGAGGATCAGATCTCCAATCAAGCACGGTTCCAGAAAATCGCTGAGGAAATCCGCGCAGGTGGCTTCACGCACGCGCTGCTTCTTGGCATGGGCGGATCGAGCCTGTGCGTAGAAGTCCTGAAGCTGACTTTCGGAACAGTCCGAGGTTCCCCGGAAATGTTTGTCCTCGATTCCACCGATCCGTCGCAAATCCGCGCGATCGAGTCCAAGCTGGACCTCGCCAAGACTATTTTTATCGTCTCGAGCAAGTCGGGCAGTACGCTCGAGCCGAACATTTTCAAACAGTATTTCTTCGAGCGCGCAAAGCAAACTGTGGGCGCGGCGGAAGCGGGGAAGCGGTTTATCGCCATCACCGATCCAGGATCGAAAATGCAGCAAGTGGCCGAGGCCGACGGCTTCCGTCACGTCTTCTTCGGCTTGCCGAACATCGGCGGGCGTTATTCCGCGCTTTCGAATTTCGGCATGATCCCTGGCGCGATTCAGGGAGTGGACATCGCAAAGTTCCTCGACCGTGCGGAGGAGATGGTCCACGCATGCGCTTCGGTGGTTCCAGCGGAGGAGAATCCGGGAGTCATTCTCGGAGCTATTCTTGGGACTCTCCAGAAGGCGGGGCGCGACAAAGTGACCATCATCGCATCCCCTGGCATTTCCGATCTCGGCGCTTGGCTGGAACAGCTTCTGGCAGAGTCGACGGGAAAAGACGGCAAGGGACTGGTTCCCGTGGACCGGGAAGAAATCGGTGCACCGGAAGTGTATGGAACCGATCGAGTTTTCGCCTACTTGCGGCTTGAAACCGGCCCGGACCCTAAACAAGATGCCGCGGTCGCCGCTCTCGAGAAAGCAGGCCAGCCTGTCGTTCGCATTACCGTGCCGGCCATCTACGAATTGGGCCAGGAATTTTTCCGCTGGGAGATTGCCACGGCGGTTGCGGGTTCCATCATCGGCATCAACGCCTTCAACCAGCCGGACGTGGAAGCGAGCAAAATCGAAACGCGCAAGTTGACGGAGGAATACGAAAAGAGCGGGTCGCTTCCCCCCGAAACGCCCTTCTTCGAGGGCGCCGGGGTCAAGCTCTTCACGGACGAAAAGAATGCGGCGGCTCTGAAACAATCCGCGGGGGGCGATCGATCGCTAACCGGTTTCCTTCGGGCGCACCTGAATCGTTTGCGCGCAGGCGATTACTTCGCTCTGCTTGGCTATATCCAGATGAATGATGCTCACGCGGGACGGCTTCAATCGATCCGCCATGCGGTCCGCGACAAGAAACACGTGGCCACCTGCCTCGGCTTTGGGCCGCGGTTTTTGCATTCCACCGGCCAGGCTTACAAAGGCGGGCCGAATTCGGGCGTTTTCTTGCAAATGACGTGTGACGACGCCTCCGATCTGCCCGTTCCGCAACAGAAGTACACCTTCGGAGTCGTCAAGGCCGCACAGGCGCGCGGAGATTTTGCGGTGCTCATCGAACGCAACCGCCGGGCGCTGCGGGTTCATCTGGGACCAGACGTTGCGGCCGGCTTGGCGAAGCTCGAAGAAGCAATCCAACAAGCGCTGTCTTAGTCGGTTCGACCGGAAGGAGAGTTCATGAATTCGGATGGCTCCAGGAGCGCGACGCATGAGGTGCAGGCTTCTCCGGGTGATCCGTGCATCATGGTGATATTCGGAGCGGGCGGCGACCTGACCAAGCGCAAACTGATTCCCGCGCTCTACAATCTCGCGAAAGGAAAGCTGCTGCCGCAGCAATTCGCCATTGTCGGAGTTTCCATCGAGGACTTTTCCACGGAGAATTTCCGCCAGCAGACGACGAAAGACATTCAGGAGTTTTCCACCAGTGGCGTCGAAATGGCGTCCTGGGAATGGTTCAACCAGCGGCTCTACTATGTTTCGGGCGACTTCAACGACGCACAGCTCTACAAAAAGCTCGGCGACCTTCTCACGCAAGCGGACAAGGACCACGGAACGGAGGGTAACTTCCTGTTCTATCTGGCCACGAGCCCGAATTTTTTCCCTATTGTCATCAAGCAGATTGGCGCGGCGGGCCTGACGAATCAGCCGAACGGGAAGTGGAGACGTGTGGTGATCGAAAAGCCGTTCGGCCACGATTTAGATTCGGCGGTTTCGCTGAACCGCGAAATCGGGAAGGTGCTCACCGAAAAGCAGGTTTTCCGCATCGATCATTATTTGGGCAAGGAAACGGTGCAGAATATTCTGGCTTTCCGGTTCGCAAATGGGATCTTCGAGCCGGTCTGGAATCGCCGCTATGTGGACCACGTGCAAATTACAGTCGCGGAGGAGCTCGGCGTCGAGCTGCGCGGCGGCTACTACGATCACGCCGGGGCAATGCGCGACATGGTCCCGAACCACATTTTCCAATTGATCACGCTCACCGCGATGGAGCCGCCCATCTCCTTCGAAGCGGAATCTGTCCACGACGAACAAACCAAAATCCTGCGTGCGATCCAGGCGCTCAATCCGGAGCGCGTACTGGATCACGCCGTCCGCGGCCAATATGGCGACGGGGTGATCGAAGGAAAGCACGTTCCTGCCTATCGGAGCGAGCCGCGCGTGGCCCCGGATTCCACGGCGGAGACATTCGTCGCGTTGGCTCTGAATATCGACAATTGGCGCTGGGCGGGTGTCCCGTTTTATCTGCGCACGGGAAAGCGGATGGCCAGGCAGCTCACGCAGATCGTCATCCGTTTCCGGCGTCCTCCTTTTGTGTTGTTTCGCAAGACCTCAGTTGAAAAAATTCCTCCGAACGAACTCGTGATCAACATACAACCGAACGAAGGAATCTGTCTGAGCTTCGAGGCCAAGGTACCCGGGCCGGTGGTTCGCCTGGGTTCGGTCGACATGGATTTTCAGTACTCCGATTATTTCGGCACGACGCCCTCCACCGGATATGAAACGCTCCTCTATGATTGCATGATGGGCGATTCAACTTTGTTCCAGCGCGCCGATATGGTTGAGGCCGCCTGGACCGCAGTCCAGCCGATTCTGGATGTCTGGAAAGCTCTCCCGCCGCGCGATTTTCCAAACTATGCCGCAGGCAGTTGGGGCCCCGAACAAGCGGATGAACTCCTGCGCCGCGAAGGGCGCGAATGGCGCAATCTCGACAAAAGTGACCGCCGTTCGGGTACACCAATCACTTATGCTGCCGGGGAGCCAGTCGCAGGAACCAAATCCTGATCGCCCCTTGGCGACTTCGCACTTGAAATGCCAAACCTGATGCCGTCGCTGATTTTCAGAGGAACTCGCCCCGAACAGTTTCAGTCGCAGGCCGTGTGCCACCGGGATGCGTAAGGTCCTGGACCTCGCCTTGTGAACGCCGCGTGCCCGAATTCAGCGAATCTCCGACGCGCTCTGGCCCAAAGCCAAATTTCGAGGATGTCCGAGTTTTAGTTGATTGCAGCGACTCTCGATGTTCGGCACTGTAAGGCTACCTCGAACCAAGTTCAAGCGACTTCTACTTTGCGTACCTCCTTCTGCTGAATGCGCGACGGATTCAGGCGTTCCTTCAGCAACAGGATTTCTTGATAGCCTTTGATGCGTCGGAACTTCTTTTCTGCTTCCAGTAGCCCTGTGGCTGTCCAGCGTAGGGACTGATCTCCTTCGCGCCAACGCTTCACGTTTCGCGCCACCCGCTGCACCGTCGACAAGCACGATTCGATCGGGTTGGTGGTGGCCAGTTTCCGGCGCAACACCGCTCCTACACCCAAGCGATGCACCGTCAGCGTTTCTTCCAGCCCTTCCTCCAAGCTCCGGGCAGCGCTGGGATTGATCCGTTCCAGTTGCCGGAAGATTTTCTGCAACGCCTCTTGGGCCTCCGCGTAGTTGTTCATCGCGTACGCATTGCGCATCCGCCGATCGAAGTCTTTCTGGCAGTTCTTGGGCAGGTACTCCTTCACATTCCGTCGCTTGTGAATCTGGCAACGCTGCACTTCCACTTGCTCACCAAAAACACGTTCCACACCGGCTCGCAGCGCTTTCGATCCATCGATCACCACCAGATACCGCCGCTGCAAGTCCAGTCCTCGGTCCACCAGATCTTCCAGCAACCCTTGGACCACCGTGGTGTTCTCTGTAGCTCCTTGCCACACTCCCAAAACGTGCTTTTCACCGCCTTCCGCGATCCCCAGGGCCACCACCAGCACCTGGCCGCCCAAGTGAATGCCGTCGATCATCAGGACTACGAGATGGAGATCTTCTAGGCGCCGTTCGCACAGCACCCGCAACTGATTGCTGCTGGCCTCTACGAACTGCCGGCTCACGCTGCTCTTCTCGATCCCGTAGCCTTCCACAACACTCTCCACCGCTCGCCGATAGTTCCGCGTGGACAGTCCGGCCACCATGCGCTCCTGCACGGCCCGTTGCAGTTTCCCGTCTTGCTGCAACTGACCGTAGCTCTCCAACTCCACTTCCTGGCCTTCCCGCGTTCGTACCCGTGGCCGTTCCAACGGGATCTTCTGTCCACCGAAGACCACGTAACCCGGTTGCTTCCCCCAGCGCACACAGCCGGCAGTGGGATGGGGCCGATGCGGAGGCCCCACGCGATGCGTGACTTCGTTTTCCAGGATGGCGCGCAGGATCTGCAGCCCGGCTTGCCCGGTCAGCTCTTCTACCTGCGCTTGCATCTCGGCCCACACCTCGGCTATCGGCAACGGCACCCGCACCAGCAACTCTTGCCCTCGCACGACCTCGAACTTGTGATTGGACTTGTGCTCTTTCCTCTGGTAATTCTTTCTCACGGCGGCTCTCTCCTTTAAAAGGGATTCGCAACCCGAACTCTAACCGAGTTCGGGCGAGAGCCGCTGCTTCCTGTTCTCAAGTTTCAACTAAACCCGGGGCATCCTCCAAATTTCTCATTCGCGAGGAAGGCGAGTCCACACCGGGTGAGAGCGTCCTTCAAATTCTATCGGTTGCATAGAAATTGTGAATTGTACTTTTGCCGTGCGGCGCTGCAACTTATGTCTTATGAGAAAATGGCAGCCATCCGCCGCTGTGGACCACGACGCTTGTGGCGTCGGTTTCGTCGCCCAGCTCGGCGGTACCGGCTCCCGCGAAGTGATCGAACGCGCCCTTACGGCGCTTGGGCGGCTCGCCCACCGTGGCGGAGTTGATGCGGACGGCCTGAGCGGCGATGGTGCGGGTCTTCTTCTTCCAATCCCAAAGGAATTTTTCCGCCGGTGTGCGGCAGATGCAGGAGTCGGGTTATCGCCGGACTTTGGCCTGGGACAGGTATTCATCGAACCCGGTCGCGAGGAGGATTCACGCGCCGCCATCGAAGACCTTGCCGTCGAGATGGGTCTGCGATGTCAATGGTGGCGCATCGTGCCCACAGATTCCTCCCACCTCGGGCCGCGTGCTTCCTCCACCCTACCTCTCATCCAGCAGTGCTTTTTTTCCGCGCAAGATCCGGACTCAGATCTGGAGCGTTTGCTCTATTTTCTGCGCAAGCGGGTGGAAGCCAGCCATTCAGCTGGTGTATATTTCTGTTCTCTCTCGTCCCACTCGGTTGTGTACAAGGGCCTGTTGGCGCCCCAGCAGCTCCGCCAATTCTATCCAGACCTGAATAGCCCGGACTTCACCGCTTCCTTTGCTCTGTTTCACCAGCGGTATTCCACTAACACACGTCCCACATGGATGCTGGCGCAGCCTTTTCGGTTCGTAGCTCACAACGGAGAAATCAATACGATTGGCGCGAATCGCCGTTGGATGCGGGCGCACGAGAGCTCTCTGCGCCGGGAATTTCGCGTCAGCGAGTGGTTTCAATCGCTCGAATTAGGCGTCAGTGATTCGGCCAGCCTGGACAACGCTCTCGAGGTGTTGCTCCATCGTGGCTACAGTCTCGCCGCGGGAATGCTACGGTTGGTTCCTCCCGCTTGGGAGTCGGATCGAGGGCTTGACTGCGAGCTGCGACAGTTTTTGGAAATGGCAGCGCGCGAGCAAGAGCCCTGGGATGGCCCCGCCGCTTTGGTCTTCAGCGATGGCCGCATGGTCGGCGCGAAGCTCGACCGGAATGGCCTCCGCCCGCTTCGTTACACGCTTACGACCGACGGCCTGCTGATCGTCGGGTCGGAAGTTGGCCTCGCCGATTTGGATGGCAAGAAGATTGCGGAGCGGCAACGATTGGGGCCTGGCGAAATGTTGCTCGCCGATCCTGCTTCCGGCACGATCTATCGCGGAAGCCGCCTTTCGAAGTTACTCCCTTCAGGCGCGAGCCAGACTGCACTTTGGCCTGTCGTCCGAATCCAACCTGTGGAAGCCCCCCCGGCTGCCGCCACGCCCGACCCGAAGAGAATGGCTGCGGCGCTTGGCTGGACCGAAGATCAGTTTCGTCTACTCTTTCAGCCGCTGGGTCTGGAAGGCAAGGAAGCAATTTGGAGTATGGGCGACGACGCACCTCCCGCGTTTGTTTCCGCGGCCCGCCGCCCGCTCTGGGATTATTGCAAGCAACGTTTCGCTCAGGTGACCAATCCTCCGATCGACCCACTCCGCGAATCTCATGTAATGTCGCTCGATGTTCACCTTGGCCCATCGGTTGTCGTCGGGTCTCCCGTGCTAGATCCGGGGCAGTTGGAAAAGGTTTGCGAGCACACCAGCGGCCCAGTTCAGCGCGTGGATTTCACCTTTGACGCGGCAAGTGGCGTGGGCGGGGCATTGGAAGCCCTCCATCGAATCCGCCGCGAAGTCTTCGATGTGGTACGCAGCAAGCCAGGAATGTTGGTACTTAGCGACCGCGCGACCGGCACGGACCGAGCCGCTCTTCCCGCGCTCTTGGCCGTGGCGGCAGCCTTTCAGGAAATTGTGCGCGGAGATGCTTGCGACACTCCAATCCTGATCGAGACTGGGCAGGTCATCGAAACCCATCACATCGCTTTGCTCACCGCGGTCGGAGCCAGTGCCGTCGTCCCCTATCTCGCCATGGAGCTTTCGGAGAGCCTGAAACCCGGAGGCGCTGCCAAGTATCGTGCTGCTGTCGAGGCGGGGTTGCGCAAGGTCCTTGCCCGAATGGGAATCTCGACGATTGCCAGCTATCGCAATAGCCACCTTTTCGAAACCGTGGGCTTGGACGACGATATTCGCCACGCGTTTTTTGAAGACACCGCTGCAGCGTTGGGCGGGAAGTCTCTCGAAGACATTCTGGAAGACGCGTTGCTGCGTCATCAAGCTGCCTTCACACCCGATTCTCCCGAGATGCATGACGCGGGTTTCTATCGTTTCCGCCAAACCGGCGAGCGGCACTCGAATTCGCCGGAGCTCGTCCGGCGAATGCACCGCTACATCAAGGCTCCCACACCGGAAGCGTATCGCTCATTTGCCGAGCTGGCGGAAACCCGGGATACGGTTTCCGTGCGCGACCTCCTAGACGTCGTTCCGGGCTCGCCCGTTGCGCTCGAGGAAGTCGAATCCGAGGCAGCCATTCTGGCTCGCTTCAGCACTCAGGCGATGTCGCTGGGCGCCCTCGGTCCCGAGGCTCACCGCACACTCGCCATCGCCATGAACCGCCTCGGCGCCCGCAGCAACACGGGAGAGGGCGGTGAAGATCCGGATGTTTATCGCCTCGAGCCGGAAGCAAATAATCGCGTGAAACAAGTGGCTTCGGCGCGTTTTGGAGTCACCACCGAATACTTGGTGCGCGCCGCCGAGCTCGAAATCAAGATGGCGCAGGGCTCCAAGCCCGGCGAGGGCGGCCAACTTCCCGCAGCCAAAGTGAATTCCTATATCGCGCGTCTGCGGCACGCCGTGCCGGGAATGTCGCTGATCTCTCCACCGCCGCATCACGATATTTACAGCATCGAAGACCTCGCTCAATTGATTTACGACCTTCGCGCCGTGAATCCGCTTGCTCGCATCGGCGTCAAGCTCGTATCGGGCGCGGGCGTGGGGATCATCGCGGCGGGCGTGGCGAAGGCGGGCGCGGACGTGATTACGATCGCGGGATTCGACGGCGGCACGGGCGCTTCTCCGCTCACCTCCATCAAGAACACCGGTCTGCCGTGGGAAGTTGGCCTGCGCGAAGCCCACAATGCGTTGCGGATGACGGGCTTTCGTCAACGTGTGAGGCTCCGAGTAGATGGTGGATTCAAATTCGGGCGCGACGTGATCGTCGCCTCGTTGCTCGGCGCCGACGAATTCGGATTCGGCACCGCCGCCTTGTTGGCTATTGGCTGCGTGATGGCACGTCAATGCCACTTGAACACTTGTCCTGCGGGCATTGCCACGCAGGACGAAACCATGCGGGCGCGCTTCACCGGAAGTCCGGAAATGGTGATGGCCTATTTCCGCGGCGTCGCGGGAGAAGTTCGAGAGCGCCTCGCGGCCCTGGGCGCTCGCTCACTCGACGAAGTTGTTGGTACAGTGGACAAATTGCGTCCGCGCAATCCAGAGGCTGCTCGTTCGCTCGGGCATCTTCTCCAGGATGTTCCCACGCGCTCGATCGAATCTCCTGAAATCAAAAAGGACGCTGTCGGCGTCCATGGAGAGTTGGTCCGCGTGGTAAGCCGCCTGAATGCCCACCCCGCCGGGCCCTTGAGCTTTTCCATCACGAATTCAGACCGCACGGTCGGCGCTCACTTGAGCGGCCAGATCCTGCGCCGCACTGATTTCACAGGTCTCGACGGGGAATTGATCGACTGTGAATTCCGCGGCGCTGCGGGACAGAGTTTTGGCGCTTTTCTCATTCCCGGTCTCCGTTTCCGCCTGTTCGGCGAGGCCAATGATTACGTCGGCAAAGGACTCAGCGGCGGCACGATCTCCATTTCGGCGGGCTCGGAAGCCGCGCGCCGCGGCGACGTACTCGCCGGCAATACGGTCCTCTACGGTGCCACGAGCGGCGAGTTGTACGTCGCGGGCCGCGCCGGCGAGCGATTTGCCGTTCGCAATAGCGGTGCTCTAGCCGTCGTCGAGGGGGTTGGCCAGCATGGATGTGAGTACATGACGGCGGGAGTCGTAATCCTTCTGGGTTCGGCAGGCGTCAATTTCGGGTCCGGCATGACGGGCGGGCTCGTTTACGCCTTGCGAAGCTCTCTTTCGCACGATTGCTATAACCGCGATTTTGTTCGCATTGCAACCTCAGACGGTCGCAGACAGGAGAGAATGGACGAACTGGAAGAGGCCTGGCTCCGCCGCGTGCTACGCGAGCACCTGCAACTCACGGGCAGCCCGCGCGCGCGCCGGCTGCTGAAATCTCTGGCGCCGCTGCCGCTGGTGCGTTTGGAGCCGGTCCAATTGCCCTGCCCGATCGAACAAACTTGGGCGCCGATTCTCTCTCGACTCGAACGGCAGGAAATCGCAGCCCTGCGCCTGCCGGCCCCTTCGGAGATTTCACCCTTCACCTTTGATACGACCTGCTGAAAAATTTCGCGTGGGCAAGGCAACTGTCTCAGACACGGGTTCCGGCCCGGCGCCCGAGGCCTTTTTGCTATAATTCGGCGCGCAGCCACATGGACTTCGATCACCTCATCACGTTTCTGGAAATCGCCAAGCAAGGCAGTTTTTCGCGCGCCGGCCAGAAGTTGTTCCGCTCTCAGCCCGCCGTCAGCGCTCAGATCCGCCAGCTCGAACACGAGTATGGCCAGAAGCTTTTCGATCGCGTCGGAAAAACCGTGCGCCTCACCGTGGCGGGCGAGACGCTGTCGGAATACGCCGGAAAGCTCCTCACACTTCGCAACGAATCCGTGCGCGCCGTGGCCGATCAGGCCACCACCCCGCGCGGCACGCTCGCCATCGGCGCCAACGAAGCGACCTGCTTGTACGTCCTTCCCGACATCTTTGCCGAATACAATCGCCGTTTCCCCTCGGTACAGATCAGCATTTACCGCAACTTCAGCCATAAGGTAATCGAGAAAATTGAAGACGGCACGGTTGACGTCGGCATCGTCACTCTTCCCGTAAAATCGCCCTCTCTGAAAGTCCATTCCATCTTTCGAGACCGCCTGATGCTCTTGGCCGGCCCGTCAAACCCGCTCGCCCACCACAAGACCGTCCGCACCAGCGAAATCGCCGAGCAGCCGCTGATCCTCCCCAAGACCGGATTCATGCGCCAGGTGATGGACAAGCAGTTTCGGCCCTATCGTTCTCGTCTCCGGATCTCGATGGAGCTGCCCAGCGTCGGCATGATCAAGCGTTTTGTCGCCGCCGGCCTGGGCGTCACTCTGATCAGCGAGAGCTTTGCCCGCGACGAGGCCCGCGCCGGCCAACTCAAGCTGATTCCCATTTCTGACATGGAAATCTGGCGAGAGTTGGGGCTGGTTTACCGCCGCGACCGCACTCTGCCGCGATCGGCCGCGGCCTTCATCAACCTGGTTCGCCATGGTTCGTCCAACGGCGCCGATGGCCATGTGGCGCACAAGCGATGATTCAGCACAGGAAGGACCAGTGACGATGCGAGATTTGTCGCGTGCATTTCGCGTGGGCATCGCCGGTCCCGTTGGGTCCGGCAAGACGGCTCTTGTCGACTGCCTGAGCCGGCGTCTCTGGCCACGCCTCAACCTGGCTGTCGTCACTAACGATATTTACACCAAGGAAGACGCGGAGTTCCTGCTGCGGCAGGGAACTCTCCCGGCCGAGCGCGTCCGCGGCGTGGAGACGGGCGCTTGCCCTCACTCCGCCATTCGTGAAGATGCCTCGATGAATCTTCAGGCCATTGCCGAACTGGAAGACGCGCTCCCCGGCCTCGAATTAATTTTCGTGGAAAGCGGTGGCGACAATCTTGCAGCCGCCTTTAGCCCCGAATTGGTCGACATTTGGATTTACGTGATTGATGTCGCCGAAGGCGACAAAATTCCGCGCAAGGGAGGCCCCGGCATTACGCGCTCGGATCTCCTTGTGATTAACAAGATCGATCTCGCTCCTTACGTTGGTGCATCACTCGAAGTCATGGAACGCGACTCCCGCAGGATGCGAGGCGATCGCCCGTTCCTGTTCACGAACCTGCGCGGCGAGGTCGGTCTCGATCGCGTCGTAGCTTGGCTCGAGGAGCAGATCAGTCTTCCGGCGGACTCGCGCCGCTCCATCCTCGACGCCCACGCGCCCTATGTTGGCCATCCTCATTCGCATGACCACGACCATGGTCATGGACACCCCTCCGGTCACACTCACGGTGATAGCCACGGGCATGCTCATCCTCACGAGCACCCACGCTGAAAATTATGGAGACTCCTGCATCAGCATGACCAGCGCAGACCCAGATCCTCCTCACGACCCGCCACTTTCCTCATCGGATCTCGCCGACCTGCGCCTGCTCCATCTTGCCGATAGCGCCCTCCCCATCGGCGCGCTCGCTCATTCCTTCGGCCTCGAATCGCTCGTCTCCGCAGGGATGCTCACTGTGGACGACCTTCCCGGTTTTCTGGGCGGCTACCTAGAAGAAGCCGGCCTGTTGGAAGCAGTATTTTGCCGCGAAGCGTTCCGGCTGGCATGCAATCGCGATGCAGATTTCGACGCCGACCAATGGCTGCAACTCAATCACCGTCTGAGCGCACAGAAACCCGCGCGAGAAAGCCGCGTCGGCAGTGCCTCGCTCGGACGGAATTTTCTCCAGGCCGTCATCGCTCTCGGCGATTTCCCACTTCTTCGCCTCGCGCTGGAATCCGCTCGCTTCTCTCCGCCAGGGAAGGGCAGCGAGGTTCATCACTGCACCTCCTTTGGCCTTGCCGCCGGAGTCCTCGGATTCGACGAATCCCGCTCGGTACTCGCCTATCTCCATCAGTCGCTCGCGAGCCTCGTTTCCGCCTGCCAGCGTCTCTTGCCCTTGGGGCAGACTCAAGCTGCGCGCATTCTCTGGGACCTGAAGCCGGCGATCTTGGCAACCGCGGACCGCAGTGCCGCCTGCGCTCTCGACGATGCCTCTTGTTTCACGCCCCTGCTCGATTGGGGGGCGATGGAACATTCCGTCCTTGCAACTCGCCTGTTCATTAGTTGAAAATGCAGCGATTCAAATTTCTCCCAAGGATAGACCTGTGACCAATGCGGCCGCATCGTTATTCTATGGGCCCCTCGTAACGCGCATCACCGGAATTGACTGGCTCGTGATCGCGGCTTATTTCGGCATTTTGCTTTGCGTGGCCTGGTGGGTCGTGCGCCGTGGGAAGGATTCCGCCACCGACTATTTTCTCGCCGGTCGCAATCTCGGCTGGTGGATCATTGGCGCCTCCATTTTTGCTTCCAACATCGGTTCCGAGCACATCGTCGGCCTCGCTGGTTCTGGCGCCACCAGCGGAGTGGCCATGGCCCACTACGAATTGCACGCCTGGTGCCTGCTGATGCTCGCCTGGGTCTTTGTTCCCTTTTACATGCGCTCGATGGTCTTCACCATGCCGGAGTTCCTCGAGCGGCGCTTCAGCACCAATTCCCGTTACGTTCTCTCGATCGTTTCTCTCATCACCTTCATCGTGTCGAAAATCGCGGTCGGCATCTTCGCCGGGGGCGTCGTTTTCGGCACCCTCTTTCCCGAGCTGCAAGTTCACGTGGGGAGCATCACCATCGACAGTTTCTGGCTCGGCTCCGTGCTCGTCATCGTTCTCACCGGCCTCTACACTGCGCTCGGAGGCATGCGCGCGGTTGCCTACAACGACGCGGTGCAGGTAACCGTCCTCATTCTCGGCTCCGCTTCGCTGACGCTTTACGGTCTCCACAAGCTCGGCGGGTGGCACGAGCTTCGCTACTGGTGCGGCTCCGACATGTTCAATCTCTGGAAGCCGCTGATCCCAGTCGGCGTCCACGGCACTTGGGCGCCGGTGATTGAAAAGGCCGCGTCGGGCCAGATCGTCAAGGAAGCCTGGTATTTCAACGGAAACTTTCCCTGGCTCGGCATGCTCTTCTGCGCGCCGATCATCGGCCTCTGGTATTGGTGCACCGACCAATACATCGTGCAGCGCGCCTTGGGCGCGCCCAACGAGGCCGTCGCCCGCCGCGGCAGCATCTTCGCCGCCTTCCTCAAACTTTTCCCGGTCTATCTCTTCATCATTCCCGGACTCATCTGCTACGCCCTGGCGAAGAGCGGCAAAATTCCCGAACTTGCTTCCATCATCGGCCCGAACGGCCACGCGATTCCCGCCGCAGCGCAGGGTGCGTTTCCGCTCTTGGTCCAGTACCTTCTGCCGCCGGGTCTCCGCGGCCTCGTCGTGGCGGGATTGCTCTCCGCGTTGATGGGATCGCTGGCGGGCGTATTCAATGCATGTTCCACCCTCTTCACGGTCGATCTTTACGAGAAGTGGAAGCCCGGCGCATCGCAGCATCAACTTGTGCGCACTGGCCGCCTCGCCACCGCCGCGATGGTGCTCATCGCTCTTGCCTGGATTCCCGTCATCAAGAATGCCCACGGCCTCTACGATTACCTCCAAGCCGTGCAGGGCTATCTGGCCCCTCCGATCTTCGTCGTCTTCTTTCTGGGTGTGTTCTTCAAGCGCATGAACGCGGCGGGCGCACTCTGGGCTCTCATCGTGGGATTCACCATGGGAATTTTCCGCATGCTCGTAGACACGCCGGTCACCCTCGGCTTAAGCGGATTCCAAGGTGGCTACCCAGTTGGGTCATTCCTTTGGGTCATCAACAACATCTACTTCCAGTATTTCAGCGTGTTGATCACGATTGTTTCCGCCATTGTTATGGTGGTCGTGAGCCACGCGACGGCCGAGCCCGACTACGGCAGGATTCAAAACCTCACATTTGAAACCACCACTACCGCCGACGCTGCCGCCACCCGCGCCAGTTGGTCGTGGCGCGAAGTGGCCGCCTCCGCCTTGGTCTTGGTCTGCATTTTGGGCGCCTATCTCTATTTCCGAGGCTAGCGAGTCTGGGAGGGGATTTCGATTTTCGTCATGCCTAGAAATAAGACGCGCATCAACGCTGGTAGCCATTGTCGTTAGCAAAACAATTCGCCACTGAAGCAGCACTTCCCGCCCGTCTCGCGAGCCGGGTCCACGCCAGTCTCGAACTCGTCTTCCGGTTCGACGAATCCACGCAATCCACTATCCTCGCTTCCAGCCGCCAGGATCCCCCGCTCAAGGTCGTCCGAGCTTTTCCGCTTACTGACGGCGCCGCTCTCGCCCACCTCCATAATGTCTCCGGCGGCCTTCTGGGGGGCGATTCACTGTCCCTTTCTGTCGACGTCGGCGCCCGCGCCGCCGTGCAGTTGACCACCACCGGCGCCACGCGCGTCTATCGCCCGCGCCGCGAATCCGCGCCGACCGTGCAATCCACGGAAATCTCTGTCGGCGAAAACGCGCTCCTCGAATACGTTCCCGACGCGATTATTCCCTTCGCCAGCGTGCGCTTCGAGCAACGAACCAAAATCCATCTCGCTCCCGGCGCTGGCCTTTTCTGGTGGGAAATTCTTGCCCCGGGCAGGGAAGCCCGCGGCGAAATTTTCCAGTACGAATCCGTCGAAATGCGCGCGGACATTGCGGCCGCGGGCCGCCCGATCGCCACCGAGCATGTCCGCCTCAATCCGCACCATGGCGCGCTCACCTCCCTCGCCCGACTCGGCCCTTTCCGCTACTGGGCCACGTGCTACATTTGCCGCGTGGGCCTGGACCCCGCAGCCTGGCTCGCGCTGGAGCAAGAGTTGCGTGAAGTGGCCCGGGAGCGGTCGCGTCCGAATGAAGCGCTTTGGGGAATCAGCACTCTGGTCGCACACGGTTTGGCCGTGCGTTGCCTCGCCGTCCATGGCCGCGATGTTTTGCCCGGTTTGCACGCGATCTGGCGCGCCGCAAAATGGCGTCTGTACAGGCGCGAAGCCGTTCCCCCGCGCAAAGTCCATTGATGCCTCGCTGCGAATTGCCGTTGATGAGCGGTCGCAGTATTTCGTGTGGGTGCGCGGCTTGCGGTGGCCAAGCCTTTGTCGGCACAGCCACTCTGTGATCCCGAGCGAAGCGAGGCATCTCTCATTCGTCTAAACTAGGAGCCGATCATGCATCTCACCCCGCGTGAGCAGGAAAAACTCATGATCACCGTCGCCGCCGACCTCGCTCGCCGGCGCCAGGCGCGCGGCCTCAAGCTCAACTACGTCGAAGCCGTCGCCATCCTCTCCTCCGAAATCATTGAAGCCGCCCGCGACGGCAAGACGGTCGCCGAAATCATGGCCTTCGGGACGACGATCCTCCGCCGCGATCAGATCATGGACGGTGTGGCCGACATGATTCACGAAGTCCAGGTCGAAGCTACCTTCCCCGACGGCACCAAGCTCGTCACCGTCCACGACCCAATTAAGTGATGATCCGTTCGGTGGGAGCCCCTGCATTCATGCGGGGGAGGAGCTTCAGCCTGCCCGCCGCTTTGCCTTCTGGCGGGCGCTCCGAAAAATGTCTCGATTCGTGCATTTCTACCACTCGGCGGTTTTTTCGCCGAGCTTTTCTCATTTGCTCAAATCTGCCTGCAACACAAGACAGGTGTACAATCCCTGCCGGTCGAAAAATGGCAACCTCGTTCACTCGCGAATCGCATTCCGAGCGAATCATCTCGCTGGAATCGATTCTCGCCGCTCGCCGGCGCGTCTATCAGGCAGCGGTTCGGACGCCCCTCGTTCGGTTGTACTATGATGACGCTCCCGCGGAGATGTATCTCAAGCTCGAATCCTTCCAGCCCATTGGTTCGTTCAAAATCCGCGGAGCTTACAACGCCATCTCCTTGCTGAGTCCGGAAGAAAGGGCAAGGGGTGTATGGACGATTAGCGCGGGCAACGCAGCGCAGGGAGTGGCTCTGGCGGCCAAAATCCTGGGAATCCGTTGCGACGTCCTGGTCATGGATACGGCTCCCGCCACGAAGCTGGACGCCATCAAGCGTTTGGGCGCAGGCATCATCAAGGCATCTATGGACGAGTGTTGGACTGCGGTCACGGAACGCAAGCATCCCGCGTTTCAGGGCGTTTTTGTTCATCCCTTCGACGATGACAATTTCATTGCCGGCAACGCCACCATCGGCCTGGAAATTCTGGAAGATCTGCCCGATGTTACTTCGGTGGTGGCCGCGTTTGGCGGCGGTGGCCTCAGTTGTGGGATCGCATCCGCTCTCGCTGCCAAGAAGCCCGAAGCGAAGGTTTATGCTGCCGAGCCCGAGACCGCTTCGCCCCTCCATCTGTCATTCCTGAAAGGTTCAGCTCAGAATTTCCCCGACTGGAAGGCAAGTTGGGTGGACGGCTGCGGCGGCAAGTCGGTCCTGCCGGGAATGTGGGCGCTCGCCAGCCGTTTGCTTGCTGGCTCCATTGTCGCATCGCTGGAGGAGACGCGCAGAGCCATGTCCATTGTCGCTGCCCGCAATCACATCATCTGCGAAGGTGCAGCGGCATGCGCCGTCGCCGCCGGTCTCTCCGGCAAAGCAGGATCCGGCAAAATCGTCTGCGTCGTCAGCGGCGGCAATATCGACCTCAGCAAGTTCTCTGAGCTAGTCTCAGCCACGCCGCCGGCCCCACAAACTTGCCGCTAATGCCTCCCGGGGAATTTCATTGGCCCGGCGATAGTTTCGCTCTATCCTGTTGGCGAAAAGTCGGCAATCTCAGGGAAGTCATTCGCCGGGGATTTCAGTGAGGTGATCGCCATGCATCAATGGATCAGCACATCCTTTCTGGTATTGGGATTGTTGTCGCTCCCGTTCGGCCAGCAAACCCAGACAGATGCTGTGCAGCATCCTGCCAACGATGTTCCCAAAATTATTTTCCTCGGCTTCGACCAATATAAGGCCAACGGCCCCGATGCCGCCGTCAAGACCTGGATTCAAGCTGGCCCCCTCGACGGCAGCAAAGACGCCCTAAGTCAGGCCGGCGTCTTGCGCCAAGCCCAGAATGATTACGGCCCGTACAAGGCCTTCGAGCTCATCAGTTCCCGAAATATTTCGCCCAGCACCCGAATCTTCTACATCACCATCGAATACGACAAGGGCCCAC
This sequence comes from uncultured Acidobacteriota bacterium, assembly GCA_963788255.1. Taxonomy (GTDB): domain Bacteria; phylum Acidobacteriota; class Terriglobia; order Acidiferrales; family UBA7541; genus Palsa-295. Next base: position 34,109 of record CAWBGC010000013.1, on the reverse strand, counting down.
TGTTCGCCAAATTCGTAATCTACCGAACAGATCAGGGATGGGTTCTCACCAGCTTCACTTTCAACGCTGACGAGGACAAGATATTGCCGGACTGTTGATTTAGGAGCAGGCATGATCCCCGGAGAATACCTTCTCAACGAATCCGCCGGCCCCATCCAGGCAAATTCTGGCCGCCGAACCGCCCGTATCCTCGTCAAGAACACCGGCGACCGCCCCATCCAAGTGGGCAGCCACTTCCACTTTTTCGAGACAAATTCTTATCTCGCCTTTGACCGCAGCAAAGCTTACGGCATGCGCCTCAACATCCCCGCTGGCACGGCTGTTCGCTTCGAACCCGGCGAGGAAAAGGAAATCGAGCTGACGGTCTTCGCCGGCCGCCGCGTCATCCACGGCTTCAGCGGGCTCGTTGGTGGACCGCTCGATGCTGCAGGAGCTCGCGAGCGCGCCATCGAAAACGCGCGCAAGGCCGGCTTTCGATCGAACGAGGGAGCAAACTCCCGATGACGCTCTCAATCCCTCGCCGCACCTACGCCGACCTGTATGGTCCCACCACGGGCGACCGCATCCGCTTGGCCGACACCGAATTGATCATCGAGATCGAAAAGGATTTCACGCATTACGGCGATGAGATCACCTTCGGCGGCGGAAAAGTAATCCGCGACGGCATGGGTCAGAGCAGCACCGCGACTCGCGAATCCACGCTCGGCAAGGAAGACAGCGCGCTCGACCTCGTCATCACGAATGCGGTGATCCTCGATCACTGGGGAATCGTCAAGGCCGACATTGGCGTCAAGGACGGCCGCATCGTGAAGATCGGCAAGGCCGGCAATCCGGACACGATGGCAGGCGTCGACCCCGAACTCGTCGTAGGCGCTGCCACAGAAGTGATTGCAGGCGAAAACTTGATCGTCACTGCCGGCGGCGTTGATGGCCACATTCACTTCATTTCGCCGCAGCAAGTCTACGAAGCCATCTCCAACGGCATCACCACTATGGTTGGCGACGGCACCGGTCCGGCCACGGGCACTGCCGCGACCACCTGCACTCCCGGCGCCTGGAACCTGGCGCGCATGTTGCAGGCTGCTGAAGCGTGGCCCATGAATTTCGGTTTTCTGGGGAAAGGAAACGCCGCCACACAGCCGCCGCTTGCCGAGCAGATCGAATCCGGCGCCTGCGGCCTGAAGCTGCACGAAGATTGGGGAACCACTCCCGCCGCCATTGACGCGTGCCTGAAAGCCGCCGATGAATTCGATGTCCAGGTTTCGATTCATACGGACACGATCAACGAAGCGGGGTTTCTCGAAGCCACAGTAGCCGCCATCAACGGCCGCGCGATTCACACTTACCACACCGAAGGGGCCGGCGGCGGCCACGCGCCGGATATCATTCGCATCGCGTCGTTCCCAAATATTCTCCCGTCCTCGACCAATCCCACGCGCCCCTACACAGTCAACACGATCGCCGAGCATCTCGACATGCTCATGGTCTGCCACCATTTGAACCCGCAAGTCCCCGAAGACGTGGCCTTTGCGGAAAGCCGCATCCGCCCGGAGACGATCGCCGCCGAAGATATCCTTCACGACATGGGCGTGCTCAGCATGTTGTCAAGCGATTCGCAAGCTATGGGGCGCATCGGCGAAGTGGTCACGCGCACCTGGCAGACCGCTCACAAAATGAAGTCGCAGCGCGGGCCGCTGCCCGAAGATTCCGCGCGCAACGATAATTTCCGCGCCAAGCGTTACGTCGCGAAATACACGATCAATCCGGCCATCACGCACGGTCTCGCCACGGAAATCGGCTCGATCGAGCCGGGCAAACTGGCGGACCTGGTCCTTTGGAAGCCCGCATTTTTCGGAGCGAAACCCGAGATGATCGTGAAAGGCGGCTTCATCGCCTGGAGCGTGATGGGAGATCCCAACGCCTCGATTCCCACACCGCAACCGGTTCTCTATCGCCCAATGTTCGGCAGCTTCGGCCGCGCCACGGCCGCAACGAGCATTACGTTTACTTCTCAAGCAGCCGTCTCCGCCGGGCTCCCTCAGCGCCTCGGCTTGAATAAGATTGTCGTGCCCGTCCGCAATTGCCGTCGCATTGGCAAGAGAGACATGCTCCTGAACAGCGCCACGCCGAATCTGGAAGTGGATCCCGAAACTTACGAAGTCCGCGTGGACGGCCAATTGATCACGTGTGAGCCCGCCCAGGTCCTGCCGCTCGCCCAGCGTTACTTCCTTTTCTAAGGAAAATCACAAATGGTCCCGCGGCGCCTCATCCCATCAAGGGGATATCCCAACACAATTCGTCATCCCGAGCGAAGCGAGGGATCTGCTTTTTCTTCTTCAGTCGGAGAGTGGAAAACTACCTGGGTTTGCGCAGCGCGGCGTACAGCTCATTCGCAATCTGGAATTCCTGTTCCAGTTCTTTGCTCGCGAGGTGCGTGCGCAAATGGTCGATGGCCTGCGCCAGCCGGTCGAGTGCGTGCGCGATGTTCTCCTTGTTCGTGAGCACGATGTCGCGCCAGTGTCCGTAAGGGCTTCCGGCAATTCGCAGCAAGTCCTGCAAGCCGGGACCCGCCAGCGACAAGGGAAGCCCGGTTTCGTCCGTTTCGTCCTGCACCACGCGCGCCAGCGCCAGCGAAGCGAGCTGCGGCAAATGCGAAACGATGCCGACGGCCCAGTCGTGGGTTTCCGCGTCGCACCACACCGGATTTGCGCCTAACACGCGAAGCAGATCCGCGAACGCCCGCACGCGCGGATCGGCATCCTCCTGCGAGGCGATCAACGCATACGGCGCGCCTCGAAACAGCGAACCGTCCGCGTTGCCGATTCCCGGACGCTCCTTTCCCGCCATGGGATGGCCGCCGAGGAAACGCGCACCCTGAGTGAAGTGCGCCATGGCAATGCGGCCAATCACGGCCTTTGTGCTGCAGGCATCGGTGACCAGCGCTACTCGGTGGGCATGCTTCGCAATTTCCGGCAGCACCTCGATAGTCGCACCGACGGGCAGGGCGATGTAAACAAGGTCCGCGCCGCGAACGGCATCCGCAATCGTGGGTGCGGATTCCTGAATCGCGCCGCGCGTCACCGCCTGCGCCAGCACATCCGGACGGTCATACCCAACGCGCTGCGTCTGCGGAAAATGATTCCGAAGCGCGAGGGCGAACGATCCCCCGATCAGGCCTGTGCCAATTACAGCTACGCGAGAAAAAGGGAGTTCAGTGGTCATGGATTGCAAGATACAGGCTGCAGGAAAGCAGGTTGCACGCGCAAGGATAATCTCGGCCGCGCCAGCGCGCGCGTTCTATGGCGCTCGCGGGACTCTATCATTTCACGGCGCGAGACTTCCACCACCTCTTCGACATCTTCCCGGGAAAGGATTCTAGGCAGTCCCGCCCGAAAGGAGCGTCGCCCGTTGGAAACGCCGCGCCCCTTACTTCGCGCCTTTGGCGGCGGTCGAGGTTTCCTGCTTCAGCCACGACATCTGCTTGCGGAGCTCTTCGCCGACTTTTTCGATGGGATGATTCTTGTCGCGTTCCAGGAGCTTCGAGTATTGCGGGCGGCCCGCCTGATTCTCAAGTACCCACTCCTTGGCAAACGCGCCGGATTGAATTTCGGCGAGAATCTTTTTCATGCTCTCGCGAACGTGCTCGTCAATCACGCGAGAGCCGCGCGTGATATCGCCGTATTTCGCCGTCTCGCTCACGAACTGATGCATCTTCGCGATTCCGCCCTCGTAAATGAGGTCCACAATCAGTTTCAGCTCGTGGAGACATTCGAAATAGGCCGCTTCGGGCTGATATCCGGCCTGGACGAGAGTCTCCCAGCCGGCTTGAATCAATTCGCGGCAACCGCCGCAGAGGACCGCCTGCTCGCCGAACAAATCGGTCTCGGTCTCTTCCTTAAACGTGGTCTGAATCACGCCGGGGCGCGTGCCGCCGATGGCGTTTGCGTATGCGAGGGTCCGGTCGAAGGCGTGGCCGGAGGCGTCCTGGTGAACTGCGAGAAGGCAGGGCACGCCGCGCCCCTCCTCGTATTGCCGGCGGACGAGGTTGCCGGGTCCCTTGGGCGCGACCATGGTCACATCCACGTTCTTGGGCGGCGTGATCTGCCCGTAGTGGATATTGAAGCCGTGGGAGAAGAGAAGCATGGCGCCCGCTTTCAAGTTCGGCGCAACTTCATTTGTATAGATCGCGGGCTGGGCCATGTCCGGCGCGAGCATCACAACAACGTCGGCGCCTTTGGTGGCATCGGAAGGAGCAACGGGCGTCCAGCCATCTTGCTCCGCCTGCGCCCAGGAAGCCCCCCCTCGGCGCAATCCCACCACCACGTTGTGACGACTATCGCGGAGGTTTAGCGCGTGAGCGCGCCCCTGGCTGCCGTAGCCGATGACTGCGATGCGCTTTCCCTCGAGCGCTCGCGGGTTTGCGTCGTCCACCCAAAACATTTTCGCCATGTTTCTTCTCCTTTAGAAATTCAAGTTTTATACGGCGCTCGTGACGGCGCCTTCGGAAGCCGATGAAACCAGCTTCGCATATTTTGCCATTACGCCGGACGTGTACCGAGGCGCGGGCGGCTTCCATTCAGTCCGGCGCGCGCTCAAATCCGCCTTCACATCCAGGCGGCGCGAACGAACGTCGAGCGTGATGATGTCCCCGTCATGGACGTACGCAATGGGACCGCCGCGTCAAACAGCGATCTGACGGGCATCGGCGGGCCCGAGTCCACAGCCACGCAGGACGTGCAGAAGGCCGGGCGCAGCGAGACGGCCGGCGCGCAAAGCTCGCCAACTAGCGACCGGGTCGAGCTTTCCTCCGGCTTGGGGCGGCTGGCGCAGACGATTTCCAATTACGGCGCAAACCGCGCGGCGCAGGTGCAGCAACTCGCCGCGCTTTACCAAAGCGGCGGCTACCGGCCGGATTCCCTGGCTACCGGCCGGGCGATGGTCACTGAAGCGCTCGGCGGCGGAGCCGATTAAGCGCTCGGCGGCCCGGGACGATCGCGGTTTGAACCGGAAGAGACGCGGGACATAGGGCGGTGGAACGGAGGGCAGTAGGACGGAATACGCCCGAACCCGCGCCGCCGGGAAGGAAGGCAGTAGGACGGGCTGAGCCCGAACCGGCGCTTCCGGGGAGGAAGGCAGCGCGAGAACGCGCAAGGCCGTCCACTTCTTCCCGGGCGGAACGAAGTCGGCAGGAAGGATGCAAGAGTGAGCGCGCAAAACGACAAGCCGAACGACGCCGGCGCAGACCCCTCGGACGGGCAGACGCTCGAAACCATCCTGCTCCAAGTGCAACGAGCCTCGGATCTGTTGCGGGATCCAACGCCGGCGCATGTCGAGCGGTGCGCCGTGGCGCTGGGCTCAGCCGTCTCAGAGATGACGGAGTGGCTCGGAAGCTTTCATGCCCTCGACCCCTACTCCAATCGGCGGTTGCTCGACGAAGCGCGGCGTCTGAGAGCCGCGGTGCGGCGCGCCGGCCGCCTTCTCGAATCCGTCGCCGCTTTCCACGCCGGGTGGCGCCAGACGTTTAGCTCGCTTTGTTCCGGGTACACGCCTTCCGGCGTCCCGGCCGAGGCCGCGCCCGCCGGGCGGCTTTGCCTGCGCGGGTGAACTCCGATGGGCAGCATTCAGTCCGCTCTCGTTAACGCGGCCGGCGCGCTCCAGGCATTCACCCAGGTGATGAACGTCGCCGAGAATAACGTAACCAACGCTTCCACGCCCGGCTACGCCGCGCAAACGCAGACGCTCGAACCGATCGCCTTCGACCTCTCCGAGGGCGAAACCGGCGGCGTGCGCGCCGGACAAGTGGTCAGCGCCCGCGACCAGTTCGCCGAACAAAATGTGCGCGCCGCGCAGACCGCCCTGGGCGAATCGACCGAGGACGTCGCCAGCCTGACTAACGTGCAGTCGGTTTTCGATATCTCCGGCGCAACCGGCCTGGCGGCGGACCTGAATAGCCTGTTCTCCAGTTTCTCCGGCTGGGCGCAGACGCCCACCAGCGCCACCGCCGCGCAATCCGTGATCAACAGCGCGGGAGACGTCGCGCAGGATTTCCAGCAGGCCCATCAATCCCTGTCGAATATCCAGAGCGAAACCGGCGCGCAGCTTCAATCCACTGTCGGCGACGTCAACCAGCTCACCGCCCAGTTGGCGAACTATAACGCGCAAGCCGCGCAATCCTCGGGATCGGACGCCAGTCTGGACGCGCAAATCAATTCCACCCTGGAACAGCTCTCGCAGTACGCCGGCATCACTGCCAGCGAGCAACCCGACGGAGCGTACAACGTCCTGCTGGACGGTCAGACTCCCCTCGTGCTGAACGAAACGCAGTATCAACTGGCATGCAACCTGAACCCCGGGGCGGCCCAAGGGGCCACCATCGTTTCCGGCGATCAGGATGTCACGGATCAGGTGGCCGGCGGCCAACTGGGATCGCTGCTCAACACGTACAACACCGTCCTGCCCGGCTATATGGGAGATTCTTCCTCGCAAGGCCAGTTGAACCTGATGGCGCAACAACTGGCCGACGCGGTGAACGGGATTTTGAGCGGGGGGACGCAAGGATTGAGCTTATTCGATTACGACGCAAGCAGCCCCAACACGATTGCCCAAACCCTGACGGTGGACGCCGGGGCCACCACGGACCAATTGACCGCCGCGCCCGTGGCGACGCCGGCATCCCTGGCCCGCTTGGAGAGCGCCCAACAGAGCGCTTTGGGAGGCGCCACTTTCGCTGAATACTACGGCCAGATGGCCGCCGGCGCCGGCTCCGCGCTGAGCTCCGCCACCGACGACCAGACCACCCAGCAAGCCACGCTTGCCCAGGCCCAGAACCTCCGCCAGCAAAGCTCCGGCGTTTCTTTGGACCAGGAGGCCATGACGATGATCCAGTTTCAGAGCGCCTACGAAGCCTGCTCGAAGGTGGTCACCACGCTGGATCAGCTCACCGAGGACGCCATCGACATGGTGCAGACGTTCACTTAAGGAACCCCATGATCTCCAACCTGAGCGGCCAGACCCAGGTGTTTCTGGCCAACGTGGACCGCATCCAGCAAAACCTCGCCGAGGCCAACGAGGAGGTCTCCTCCGGATTGAAGATCTCGGTTCCCTCCGATGATCCCGACGAGGTCGCGCCCCTCCTGCAGTTGCGCGCCGACCTGGCGCAGAATACGCAAATCCAGTCCAATCTGACGCTGGCGCAGACCGACGCGACCGCCGCCGATAACGCGCTCAGCTCGGCCATCCAGCTCATGAACCAGGCCCAAACGCTCGCCACGCAAGCCGCCGATACCACCCTCAGCGCCAGCGACCGCGTCTCGATCGCCAGCCAGATTCAATCGATTCAGCAACAGATGGTGGGTGTCAGCAATACCCAGGTTCAGGGGCGCTACATCTTCAGCGGCGACGACGATCAGACGCCCGCTTACGAAGTTAACACCGGGGACGATACGCTGGGCAACGGCGTCAACCAGATTTCCACGTCGCCCTCCACGCGCCAGGTGCAGGACGCATCGGGAGGCTCGTTTCCGGCTTCGGAGACGGCCCAACAGATTTTCGACGCGCGCAACGACGATGGCTCCTGCGCCGGCGATAACGTCTTCGCGTCGCTGACCGCCATGGCGCAAGCCATCTCGAGCACCACGGGCTCCGACACCAGCGCTATCCAGGCTGCCACCGCCAATCTACAGGCGGCCAGCGTGCAACTGAACTCGGCGCAAGGCTTCTACGGCAACGTGGAGGATCGCATTCAGGACGCGCAGACCGAGGCCTCGGACCAGAACACGCAACTGCAGACGCAAATCGGCAACCTTCAGGATGCGGACGTGGCATCCGAAGCGTTGCAGTTGAGCCAGGATCAGACCCAGCTCACCGCCGCGTTTCAAGCGCAAGCGGAGATGCCCACTAAGACGCTGTTCGATTACCTCAGCTCGTAGTGTGAGGGGCGGGACCTCCGAGGTTGCGAACTTCCCGGCTGGCGGACAGCGGGACTCGCTTAGAGATCGATTGTCCGGCGTTCGACCGCGCTGCGCAGGGCCGCTTCCACCACCTTCAAACCTTCGCGCGCGTCCCCGGGTTCCACGGGCAGCGGGCCGCCGCGAAGCAGGCAATCGGCCAGACGCGCGTAGAAGGCCTGCCACGTTCCGGGACGCGTGGGGACTTCGCGCTCGGTTCCGTCGGCCAAGTACAGGCGGCCGGGCGGCGCTGCGATATCGGCGTCCCAGCCCGGATCGCCCGGCAGTTTGCCGGCCATGAGCGCGGCTTCTTGCGGGTCCATGCCGTAGGCGAGGTAGCTGCCTTGGTCTCCATGCACGGCGTAATGCGGCCCGGGATGGCGGACCAGCATGGCGCCGTGCAGGATGGCGCGCAAAGGGCCGTAATCGAGTATGAGGTGGAAATAATCCACCGCGGCCGCTCCGGGGCGCTGGAAGAGGATATCGGCAGCCACGGCGCGCGGCATGCCGAAGAGTTGCAAGGCTTGATCGATGAGGTGGGTCCCCAGATCGTAGAGAATCCCCGACCCCGGGCCGGCCTGCTCCTTCCAACGCGCCATCACGGCGGGGCGGTAGCGGTCGTAATGCGCCTCGTAGGAGTAAACCGCGCCGAGACAGCCTTCGGCGATGACCTGCACCACGGTGAGGAAGTCACCATCCCAGCGGCGGTCCTGAAACGGCGTCAGGATCAGCCCCTTGGCCTTGGCCAGGGACATCAGCTCATCGGCCTCGGCCACGGTGAGCGCGAGAGGCTTGTCCATCACGACGTGCTTGCCCGCGGCGATGGCGTCGCAGCCCATAGCGAAGTGGGCGCCTGAAGGCGAAGAGATCGCCACCACGGGAATCGAATTATCGGCCAGCAACTGCTCGACGCTCGCCAGAACGCGCACATCCGGCATGATGCGGTGAACCTGCTCCTCGCGGCTGGTGACGATGGCTGCCAGCCGCAAGCCCGGCGTGCGACGGATCAGCGGCGCGTGGAAGACCGAACCCCCGAAGCCGTAGCCGATCAAACCGACCGGAATCTCGCGCATCACTCTTTTATAACCCGCTGCCAAGGATCTCCGCCGCGAATGTGCGAGCCAAGGGTGGTTTGGCGGAACGAAGCCAATCGGCGGACGCGGTCAGCGCGGCGGACTCGTTGTGACCAGTTGCAACCGGACGCTGGCCTGGGTCCCTTCGGCCAGCGAAAGGACGATGCCCAGGTTCTCGACCGGGCGGATGAAGTCGGGGTCCATGAAGGCCCAGTAGCACGCCTTTCAAATAGCCGCCGGCCGATGTTCCCGGAAAGAACCACAACTCGTAGCGGCCCGGAGGGATGTCCGCAATGGTGAACGCGCCGCCCGGACCCGAGTTCCCGCGGCGAAACAAGACCCACCCCGCCGTGCCCGCCCGGCGTCTGAGGCTCGGTCGAATTCGGCAGGAGGTCCGTTAAGGCTGCGACCGGCACGAACGTGGGTCTGGAAAAGTATTGGCCGACATGCTTTCCCCCGACCGCCTTCGGCAGAGCAACTGGAGCTTGTAGCGGTTGCACCCGATCAAGACTGTAGAAGCGTGATCATCGGCTTTGCCTACCCGCCCGCCAATTGCCTCAGCACAAACGGCAGAATTCCGCCGTTGCGGTAGTATTCGGCCTCTTGCGGCGTATCCACGCGGATGTCCACTTGGAAGGTCTTCTCCGCGCCGTCGTCGCTTCGGGCTCGGACGGTGGCTTTGCGGCTGCCTCCATTGAGGGCGGCGGCGATGCCTTCCACGTGGAAAGTCTCTTTGCCGGTGAGGTCCAGGCTGGCGGCGTTCTCGCCGGGTTGAAATTGCAGGGGGAGCACGCCCATGCCCACCAGGTTGGTGCGGTGGATGCGCTCGAAGCTTTCGGCGATGACGGCTTTCACGCCGAGCAGCGCCACGCCCTTGGCGGCCCAATCGCGCGAAGAGCCGGAGCCGTATTCCTTGCCGGCGACGATCAGCAGCGGCACGCCCTCCCGGCGGTAGTGCACGGAAGCGTCGTAGATGTACATTTGCTCGCCATCGGGCAGATGGAGGGTCCAGCCGCCCTCGGTTCCGGGCGCAAGCTGGTTGCGGAGGCGGATGTTGGCGAGGGTGCCGCGCACCATGACTTCATGATTGCCGCGCCGCGCGCCGTAGGAGTTGAAATCCTTGGGCTGGACGGCCTGGGAGATCAGGTATCGGCCGGCCGGGCTGTCCTTGGGGATCGAACCGGCCGGGGAGATGTGGTCGGTGGTTACGGAATCGCCGAGCAGGGCGAGCACGCGCAGGCCGGCGAGATCCGCGATGGGCGCGTGTGGGTCGGCCATCTCGTCGAAATAGGGCGGCTTCTTGATGTACGTGGAAGTCTCGTCCCACCGATAAGTGACGCCGGTGGGAACGGGAAGGCTCTTCCAGTTCGTATCGCCTTCGAAGGCTTGGCCGTATTCCTCGCGGAACATTTCGGGGCGGACGCAGGACTGCGGACGGCAGCGCGGACTTCCTCGGCGGATGGCCAGATATCGCGGAGGTACACGGGCTCGCCGTCGGCGTCCTTGTCCGAGCGAATCGTGGGCGATATCGATATCCATGGTTCCGGCCAGCGCGTAGGCCACCACCAGCGGCGGAGACGCCAGATAATTGGCCTTCACCAGCGGATTGATGCGGCCTTCGAAATTGCGGTTGCCGCTGAGGACGGCGGCCACCACCAGGTTCTCCCTCTGCACGGCTTGGGCCACCGGTTCGGGCAGCGGGCCGCTGTTGCCGATGCAGGTGGTGCAGCCGAAGCCCACCAGATGGAAGTTGAAGCTGCTCCAGGTAGGGCAGCAAGGCCGGCCTCGCGGTAGTAATCCATGACCACCTTGGAGCCGGGCGCGAGGCTGGTCTTGACCCACGGCTTGACCTTGAGGCCGCGCTCCACGGCTTTCTTGGCGACCAGGCCGGCGGCGAGCATCACGGAGGGGTTGGAGGTGTTGGTGCAACTGGTGATGGCGGCGATGACCACCGCGCCGTCTTCGAGCGCGTGACCCTGCGCCGTTGGTTCCGACGGAGGCGCTCTTCTTGGCGCCGGGGAAGGCGGTGTGAAAGCTCTTTTCTACGTCCGGCAGCTCCAGCGCGATCCTGCGGCCGCTTGGGACCGGCCATCGAAGGCACGACGGTGGCCAGATCGAGCTCCAGCGTTTCGGCGTAGACGGGATCGGGCGTCGCGTCGGTGCGGAAGAGGCCCTGCTCCTTGGAATACGCTTCGACGAGCGCGATGAGGTCTGCGGGGCGGTTGGTGAGGCGCAGGTAGGCGAGCGTCTCGGCATCGACCGGGAAGAAGCCCATGGTGGCGCCGTACTCGGGGGCCATGTTGGCGACGGTGGCGCGGTCGGCCAGGCTCAAGGCGCTGAGGCCGGCGCCGTAGAACTCGACGAACTTGCCGACCACGCCCTTCTTGCGCAGGATCTGGGTGATGGTCAGAACCAGGTCGGTGGCGGTGCAGCCTTCGGGCAGGCGGCCGTGGAGTTTGAAGCCCACCACCGGCGGGAGCAGCATGCGAGATGGGCTGGCCGAGCATGCAGGCCTCGGCTTCGATGCCGCCGACGCCCCAGCCGAGAACGCCGAGGCCGTTGATCATGGTGGTGTGGGAGTCGGTGCCGACCAGGGAATCGGGGTAGGCCTGGCTCGCCGGCTTGCGGAACACGACGGAGGCCAGATATTCCAGGTTGACCTGATGGACGATGCCGGTGTCGGGCGGCACGACGCGGAAATTGCGGAAGGCGGTCTGGCCCCAGCGCAGGAGGATGTAGCGCTCGCGGTTGCGCTGGAATTCGAGCAGGGCGTTGAAGCCGAAGGCGTCCGGGGAGCCGAAGCGATCCACCTGAACGGAGTGGTCGATGACCAGATCGGCGGGCAGGAGCGGGTTGGCGCGGTTGGGGTCGGCGCCCATGGCGGCCAGGGCGTCGCGCATGGCGGCGAGGTCCACCACGCACGGGACGCCGGTGAAATCCTGCAAGAGAACGCGCGCGGGCATGAAGCTGATTTCCTTGGCGCCGGCAGAGCCTTGGGCCACGTAGGAAACGTCGGCGGCGGACACGCGGCGTCCATCTTCCTGCCGTAAAAGGTTCTCCAGCAAGATCTTAGAAGAGAATGGCAGGCGCGAGATAACGCCGACGCCCTGCTCTTCCAGGGCGGCCAGGCGGAAGACTTCGTAGGTGCGCGAGCCGACGCGCAGCCTGGATGCGGCTCCGAAACTGTTTTTCGACATTACTTCGATTATAGGATTGCCGGAATCGGGTGGCGGAAGGGCACTAAAGTTCTGCCGGATTCCGCCGATTTTGGAGACATGCCGGTGGAAAACACCAGCCCGAAGGTGTATGCGGACCGCCAGGCGGGGAGCAGGGTGCCCGCGCCGTCGGATGCCGCCAACGGCGTACTGTTGGAAGCGGCGAGGAACTTCGACCGGGATGGGAGCGAGGGCCGGCGGCTGATTCGCGAGCTGGCGGAACAGGATTCCCGGGCGTTCTACCCGGCGGCGATAGAAATCCTGAAGAGCCAGCACGATTCGCCGTGCGGTTTGTACCTGATCAAGCTGCTCATCAGCCGCGACCTTTTGATTCGGGCGCTATGCGATCCGGAGCTGGGACGCGAACAGGCGATGGGGGTAGCGCGCGTCGCCTCGCGAATCGATTCCATGACGGACGTCAGTCTGGCGAGGTTCGTGGCGGACCGGGAGATCTTGGATGCATCGGCGGCGGCGGAGGACCTGATGCGCCTGATGGAGATCATGGCGGAGGTTTCCACTTTCTCCCGCATCCTTCCGGTGCTCAAACGCATGGCGCGGCATCCCAACCCGCACGTGCGCTCGAAAGCGGTCCTCATGATCGGGCGCGGGAACCCCTCGGCAGGCTGGCTGCAAAACCGCTTCGCAGAGCCGGACCCGCGCATACGGGCGAATACCGTGGAGTCGCTTTGGGGGGCAAACACGGAAGAAGCGCGAGGGCTGCTGCTGGCAGCCGCGCGCGACGATAACAACCGCGTCGTGGGAAATGCGCTGCTGGCCCTTTACAGGATGGGCGAACCAAGCGGGGAAGCCGATTTGCGGAAGATGGCCGAAAACGCATCCGCGGCTTTCCGCGCGACGGCGGCGTGGGCTCTGGGAGAGATCGCCGACCCGCGCTTCGCGGGAGTCCTGGCGCGGCTCGTGGGAGACGCAAGTCAGATGGTTCGCAAGCAGGCGTTCGCGGCGCTGGGAAGGACCGCGGCGAAAGCGCGCGCGGGGAGCTCCGGCTCGCCGACGAAACCGGAGGAGGTGAACCTGGGTGTGGAAGTCGAGGCGCCGCAGAGCCGGGCGCCGTTCACCTAGGCCTTTCGGAACGGATCGGTATTGGGGGTGCCCGGGGCTCTTGGTGTGGGCTCTTGGCGCGGGGTTTCTAGTCTCGCAGCGCGTCGCGGATCTTTTGGTCTAGCGTGCTCGCGGTGAAGGGCTTCTGGATGAAATGCGCGTCGTCATCCATCGGCGTTCGCCTTCCGAGGCCGCCCTCGGTGTAGCCCGACATGAAGAGGATGCGGACCTCCGGCCGGACAGCGTTGACCCGCTCCGCCAGGACGGCGCCGTTCATTTGCGGCATCACCATATCGGTGAGCAGGAGATCGATACGGCCGGGGTATGCCTGCAACGTCTCCAGAGCATCGGGTCCCGAGGCGGCCGCGATCACACGATACCCGCGGCGCTCGAGGAATGTGCGCGCGAGGTTGCGCACCTGGTCTTCATCCTCCACCAGAAGAACGGTCGCGCCGTAAGACGCGGCGGCGCACTCGTCCCCGGCGGGCGCGGCGGGAGCGAGCGGCTGAGCGGCCAGCAGAGCGGGAATGTAGATTTTGAAAACGGTTCCGTGGGAAGGCTCACTGTAGAGCATGATGCCGCCGCCGTTCTGCTTGACGATGCCGTAGACGATGGAGAGGCCCAGTCCGGTGCCTTTGCCTTGCTCCTTGGTAGTGAAAAAAGGCTCGAATGCCCGCGCCTGGGTAGCGGCATCCATGCCGGCTCCGGTATCGGTCACCGCCAGCATGACGTATGGGCCGGGCTTCGCGCCGGGATGGACGTACATGTACTCTTCGGTGATCTGAACGTTGGCTGTTTCGATGGTCAGCTTACCGCCGTCGGGCATGGCGTCGCGCGAGTTGACGGCGAGGTTCATGATGACCTGATCCACTTGCGAGGGGTCCACCATCGTCGGCCATAGGTCCGGCGCGAGCCGGACTTCGAGGTCGATATCCTCGCCGATGATCCGCTGCAGCATCCGGTCGATGTTGCGGACCACCTGGTTCAGATCGACCTCGCGCGGCGTGGTGGCCTGACGGCGGCTGAAGGCCAGCAGTTGATTGGTGAGGCCGGAGGCGCGCTCGGCCGCGTGCAGCACTTCGGCCGTGTAGGAGAGGGCTTCCGGGTCGCGCTCCACCTGGCTGCGCAGCAGCTCGCCATAGCCGAGAATAGCGGTGAGGAGATTGTTGAAGTCGTGCGCGACGCCGCCGGCGAGGCGGCCCACGGCTTCCATCTTCTGCGCCTGGATCAACTGGTCCTCCACTTCGTGTCGGCGCTGCATTTCGCGCTGGAGGTCCTCATTGGCGCGCTTCTCGAGGGCCACGCTCTGGGCGAGCTCGGCGGTGCGGTGAGCCACGCGGACCTCGAGTTCGGCGTTCATGCGGCGGACCTCGGCCTCGGCAGCGCGGCGTTCCGCGATCTCTCTCTCGAGAGCTTCGTTGACGCGGGCCATCTCGGCGGGGGACGGGAGCTTGAGCAGCACGGGCATCAACGGAATCAGCATTAGGAAAGTGGAGACGGACGCGGCGGCGGTGATGGCCTTGACAACGCCATCCAGGCGATAGACGGGCGTCCAGACGGTTACGGCTCCAAGGAGATGCGTAGTCCCGCAGGCGAGGATGAAGACGCCGAAGGCCATCACGATGGGGCTAAACGCGAGGAGGCGGTGCCTCTTTACGAAATAGAACAGGAGGAATGGGATGGCATAGTAAGCGGCGGCGATCGCGGAATCGGATATGACGTTAAGCCAGAGCACCCCGGGATTCCAGTCGAAACACATTCCGTGCGGCATGAAGAAATCGGTCGAAAGAAGGTTTTGAAAAAAATCGATCATGTAAGAAGCCCTTATGAAGAGATAACCAGTCCGGGTGACTGCCCGGCTAGCTTGCGCTATTTGAATGATAGTGTAACGGCTCGCGGGAGCGCCGGGGACGGGGGCGATGTCCGCGGCTCCCGTGATCAGGGGCGACGTGTCGGAGCCAAGTAGAAACTTCCGGTTTTGAGGGTCTGCTCAAGACCCTCATGGTATGTTCGCACAGCCGCACCGGGGTCGCGCCTGGGGCGGTTGCCCAAAGCCGAAGAGGGCCTTTCGCTTTGGATCCCAATTGCTGCTGGTGAGACTCCCGGGCGGAGGCTTTGGGCTTATCAAACGCGAAGATCGCCGGGCCGCCTTTGCCCGGCGCTCCATCCTCGACGTGGCTCAGAATGGCGGCCAGGTCCAGTTGCGGCGTCGGCGCCCGATGCTGATAGGGAAAATCCGCTACCGGCATCGCGTTCCACGAAGCGGCCCCAGCTCCAACTGGTGGCGTCGTCGATCATGCGCACCAAATAGCGCACCGGCCCACGGCCTTCCAGCCAGTCGTGTTCGGAGGTATCCCACTGCACCAACTCGCCGAAGGCGCTCCGCCGTGGCCGCCATGCATGCACGTCTTGGCGCGACTTTAGGACTGTACCTAGACATGAAGGACGACGAACAGTTAAAATCCAACCGAATGGCCGGAGAGCGGTTTGCCTTCTACGAGTTCTTTGCCGGCGGAGGCATGGCCCGTCTCGGTTTGGGAGGCCCATGGGAATGCACTTTCTCTAACGAACGGTGCCCCAAGAAAGCAGCGTCCTACCGGGCCAGATTTGGAAATAGTGAACTGCGGGTCTGCGACGTTGCCGATCTGACCGCTGACGACCTCCCCGGCACGCCAACCTTGACTTGGGCTTCCTTCCCCTGTCAGGATTTGTCCCTTGCCGGGAACGGCGCTGGGCTGGCGGGTGAGCGGAGCGGAACTTTTAAGCCGTTTTGGAACCTGATGCGTGGCATGATCGGCCTTGGTCGTATACCGCAGATTATCGTGCTCGAAAATGTCGTTGGCGCTCTTACATCCCACGGCGGGCGGGATTTCGCAACGATCGTTGGCGCTTTGGCGCACGGGGGCTATAGGGTCGGCGCCCTCGTCATTGACGCCGCAAGATTCCTACCGCAATCTAGACCGCGGCTTTTCATTGTAGGCGTGCATGAAGACATCCCCGTCCCGCCACAACTGGCCTTAGCGCAGGCGTCGGAGCCGTGGCACCCAAAGGCGCTACGAAATGCCTTTGGTGGTTTACCGAAACGATTGCAGGATGCTTGGACTTGGTGGCGATTGCCGGTTCCGGCCGAACCCATCGCGTCGCTCGGCAGTCTAATCGAAGATGATCCAAGGGGCGTCGAGTGGCACACGAAAGAGCAGACCGACCACATTATTGGCTTGATGTCGCCCCTCCACTTGAAGAAGTTGGGGAAGGCGCAACTGCTCAAGAAGAAGATCGTCGGTACTGTGTATCGCAGAATCCGTCCGAACGAAGACGGGGTGAAGGTGCAACGGGCCGAAATCAGATTCGACCAAATCTCCGGTTGCCTCAGAACGCCTGTCGGCGGTTCCAGTCGCCAAACTATCGTTGTCGTTGAGGGCCGTAAAATTCGATCGCGGCTGTTGTCGCCGCGGGAAGCCGCACGGCTTATGGGCGTGCCTGACGATTACCCTTTACCAGCAAAACACAACGATGCTTATCACCTGTTTGGCGACGGCTTAGCCGTGCCAGTGGTGGCTTGGCTGGAGAAACACTTGCTTTCTCGGATCGCACTCTTCAAGAGCGCCGATCGGATCACCGAGCACGTGGCATAGAGAGATGCTGAAGGAAGCGTACAGCATTGGGGGACCGCCTACCGGACTCGATTTCGAGAAGGCCCTGATGTTTTTCCACGCTTACATGTACGGGCCGCTTCAGGGAAAGCTCCGGTTGTATGCGGCTCGCCGGGTCCGTTCCGCGGGCACTGCGCTGTCCTCTGATTGGGAAGTGTTCGCTTCGATCCTGGTAAAGGACCTTGGGCAGAAGTTGGCAGCGGGGATCGATCTGTCGCACTACGAAGTGAAGTCGCCAGCTTCTGAAGGAAGCTTACGGCGCCCCAGTTCGTCCCTACGGATTCCTCGCCGCCGTCAGCAGCCCCCTCGCCCGCATCCAGTTCTGCAAGAGGGCCGTCCACTGCCCCAGTTCCGGGTCGGTCATGGCCATGCCCACACCGTGCGGCCCGCTCTCGAAGATGTGCATCTCGACCGGCACTCTGGCCTTCCGCAGCGCCTGAAAGAAGCGAATGCTGTTCTCTACCGGCACCGCCGGATCGTTCGCCGTGTGAAACAGGAACGTGGGCGGCGTCTTTTCCGTCACTTGCAACTCATTCGAGAGGTTTTCGATCAGCTTCGGGTCCGGATTATCTCCCAGCAGATTCCGCACCGAACCCGCATGCGTAATTTCCGGCTGGAAAGAGATCACGGCGTAGCAGAGGATCAGGAAATCGGGGCGGCTGCTCACGCGGTCGATGGGATCGGCCGCGCTGGGGTTGCCGTCATCGAAATGGGTGCCGGCGGTGGCTGTCAAATGGCCGCCCGCCGAG
Source organism: uncultured Acidobacteriota bacterium (assembly GCA_963788255.1). GTDB lineage: Bacteria > Acidobacteriota > Terriglobia > Acidiferrales > UBA7541 > Palsa-295. The sequence goes on along the minus strand of CAWBGC010000013.1, from coordinate 16,414 downwards.
AATCCCATCATCCCGATCCGGTCCGGCGCCACTCCGAAATCGCGCGCGCGGGCGCGCACGGTGCGAATCGCCCGCTGCGCGTCGCCCAGTTCAATCGGATGGTGATACCGCGGCCCCAGCCGGTACTTCAGCACGAACGCCGTGACTCCCATTTCGTTGAACCAATACGCTTCCTGCCGCCCTTCGTAGGCGCTGGCCAGGGCGCTGTACCCGCCGCCGGGGGCGATGATCACCGCCGTTCCATTCGGATGCTGCGGCGCGCGGTAAACCGCCATGGAGGGGATATCGGTATCCGCATTGCCCAGCGCGCCCGGCGCGCCATTCTCCCAAAGGGGCAGGACCTGCCCCTCGGTAAAAGCGTTAGGCGCCTGCGCAATCGCAAGTCCGGCGCCCAGAACCAACGCAATAGCAGTAGTCTTCATAAGGGTCGAGTAACCGAAATAGTCAGGGCATCAATTAGTCCGCTGAGAACACGCGATAGGTTCCACGCGTCAAGTTTACTTCGAACGTGGTGGTCGGCGTAAATCCTCCCCGCCCGGCGCCCCGTCCACCCGCCGGAGCCGCCGGCGCCTGCCCCGCGCGTCCCGCCGCTCCTGCCGCCGCTCCTGCCGCTTGACCTCCGCGCCCCGCCGCAGCTTGCCCCGCCACGCCCGCGGGAGCCGCTCCCGTTCCGGCGCCACCCCTTCCGCCGAACGCGCCGAAGCCGCCCTGCGCCGTCTGTCCGCTGATTTCCTCCCCCGTCGTCAAATCGTGCAGTTTGGTGAACTTCCCGTCCGTGACGATCCGCGCCTGGACCGGATTCTCCGCGAACGATTCCACGATGAACGAGTTGTTATCGTAGGCGAACAGGCTCACCATCGCCGGCGCGTCCAGCCGCACGAACATGTCCTTCGCCAACACGTTCCGTATGGACGCCAGCACGTTCTGCGGATAGTTGTAAAGGTCGCCCTCCGCCTGCGGTATCGTCAGCACGTAAAACAGCCCCTTCGAGTACTTCGCCGAAAGCAGGATCGGCGTCCCCGAGGTCCGGTTCGACGACGTGAACGCGCTCACCACCTCCCACGAATCGTTCGTCGCGTAGCGAATTTCGGGAATCAGAATCGGCTGATCCAGCACCGCCCCGCGCCCTCCGCGTCCGCCCGTAAACTCCCGCGTCGCCACCGTCTGCCCCGTGTATTCCAACTCCACGATGTCCTCGATGCCCTTGCCCTGGAGCGCCTTCAGCAGCCCCGACGTAATCACCACCGTCTTCCCGTCCGTAAGCTGCTTCTTAATCTTGCCGACGATGTTCGGATCGTACTTGGCCTGCTCCGTCAGCAGAATCGTCTTCTCCTCGCTCGGAAACTCCGGCACGATGTCCATGGGAATGCCGATCATCCCTAGATAGCTTTGCAGATGATCCTCCCCCGATGAGTGGAACGGCTTATAGCTCTTCACCCCGATCGGCTTCCCCAGCTTCCCTATGAAGCTGTCCACTTTCTCGAACACCGGCCCCGCCGCCTTCGCCGCCCGTGAATCCGGAGTCGCCGTGCCGTCCGCATTCGTGGTGGGCGAATAAATCGCGCCGATATTGAAAATCGTGATCTCCGGCGCCTTGGCGAACAGCGTCAGCCAAAGCTGTTCTTCGAACCTGTTCGGCAGGTTCATGCCGCCCTGGTCCACCCAGCCTCCGCCGTTCCCGCCAGGCTTCAGGTTCTCGAAGTACCGCACGATCGAATACCCGTGGTACTGCTGCAAATGCTGGTTCCCCGAGGGGTCGCGCGTTTCCGTGCCGGTATAGATTTTATCGAACAGCTTCGGCTCGGTTTCCAGATTGAATCCGAGATAGGCGAAATGGTCGTACCAGTTCGGGTACTTGATAATCACCTTCACTCGCGGATTCACGGCTCGCGCCGGCCCTAGAACCAGGTTCCGCGCCGCCTCGTCCATCTGTTTGAGGCGGAAGTCGGTCCAGCTCAAGTTTCCCTTGGCCGCAATGTCGCTATCTTCCTTGCAATCGGTGAAGAAGAAATCGTCCAGGATGAACTCATCGAAATTCTTCGCCGTGAACTCCACCACGTCCTTCAGCTTCTGCCGCAGCTCCGGGTTCGAATAGCAGTAGGTCTGGAACTGGTTGGCCTCGCTCACCGTCACGGTGATGCCGCCCGAGACCTTTACGCCCTTGCTCTTGAAAAACGCCTTGGCCTTGTCCAGCGTATCCTGGTCCACCACCACCAGGTCGCGATGCGTCTCCAGGTAGATCTTGTCCACCTTCATGTACTTGGTGACGGCGGCCCAGTGGCTCTCCAGCCACGCCGGGTCCTTCATCTGGATGGTCTCGTAGACGCGGCTGTACAACGCCACATCGAAATTCTTATAGTTGTCCCCTCCCGCAACGGCGGCGGAAGCGGCCAGAAAAGCCAGCCCAATCAAACGGAGAAGCAAAGCTCTCTTGCGCATGGTGAATCCTCGGTTAGACCCCGAGCATAACTCCAAGCGCGTGAAACCGGGGCGGGCATCGCTTCAGCGCGTCCCCCTAGGCACTCTCCAACTGCGACACCGCCCACAAATAGAAAGCATTGTGCGGCGTCCAGTATTCGCCCGTCCGCCAGTCGTTGCCGTATTCCATCTCCAGGATCGGCTCGTCGTTGGCGTTCCCCGCGATCCCGTTCACAATGCCCCCGATAATCGGCCCCACGAAATGCGAATACGGATACGAATTCTTCGATCCCTCGCCCCACATGAGGCACGCTCCGAAGGGATTCGCGCCCATGACCCATTCGAGCTGACGCAGCGCCAGATCGCGGTACGCCGGCTTGCCGAAGAGCTTGGCGGCGCCGGCCGCGAGCGCCGCGTGCGCCTCCAGGTGCGACGTAATGCCCAGCCACCAGGAGCGCTGCCGCGTCTGCATGAAGTAGCGGTACGTCAGCTCGCCTTCCAGCGGCCGGTACTTCTCCTGCGTCGGCGAACCGATGTACATGGCCAGCGGCATGATGCCGTAAGCCGAGCGCGCGCTCATCGGCGCCACGTACTCGTCCAAATACCGCTGCAGCGCATCGCGCCAGCGCGAGGCCTCCGTATGCGTGGGAAAAGCCGTCGCCAACTCCAGCATCGCCAGCGCCGGCATCGCCGAATACACCGGGTCGCTGTACGGCGCGCTCCGCGCTCCTCCCATCCCCCAATATCCGCGAATTTTGTTTTGCCCTCCGACGTACCCCGCCACCTGCAACGCCGCCAGCGACTTCCCCAACTCCGCCGCTATTCCCGTGTATTTCTCGTCGCGCGTGGCCCGTTCGAGTTCCACGGCCGCCATCACCCGCCAGCTCAAGTCCCGCACCCCGGTAGGAGTCTCCGTCGCCTCCCAGCACCGCACGCCCGCCGCCAGGCACGCCTGCGCGTAACCCGGATCGCCCGGGCCGAACGCCTGCGCCACCATCGCTTGGAGCGCCGTGAACATGGCCTGCACCATCGCCGGCTTGGATGGGTTGATGTACCGGTCGTCCGCCGTCCCAATCCGGTTATCGGTCCAATGATTGTCGCTGTTATCGCCGCCCACCCCGCCCGCCGTATCCGCCCAGCACTTCCCGTCCTTATCCTGCATCTTCAGGAAATACCGGTTGCCCCACCGCACCTCGTCGAGCAGCGGCTCCAGCCCCCCTCCGGCGGCGTCCCAGGCCGCGCCCAAATGCCGCGCCACGCGCAGCAGCCCGAAGCCCGCCATCATGGTCGCGTCCATCCATTTGCGCAAATCGCCCGCGTCGTGCCAGCCGCCCGTCACGTCGATGTGCTCGCCGGTATCGCGCCGCCGCGCGTCGTCCAGGTGGCACGCCGGGTGCACGTTCGGCACGGCCACGCCGCACCGCTGCGCGTGGTGATAGCTCACCGCCTTCGGCATGGTCCGCCGCCACGCATCCGCGCGAATGAAAAACGGCGCGCAGCGCTCGCGCCCCGCTGAAATCTGGTAGTTCGCCTCGCGCTGGAGTTCGCCGAAATCCCCGATCAAGCACTTTCCCAGATCCCCCGGCGCCTCTTTCAGTGGGAGAGTCTCGCTGAACGGCTGAAGGTACCCCGTATCGCGCAGACTGAAACTGGCGGGCGGCGCGGCCCCTCCCGCCGCCACGCGGTAAATCACCGTCTTCGGCGCCAGCGGCGTGAAGCCCACCTGGCTTATAACTAGAGCCGGCGAGGCGCCCGCCGTCGCGCTCTCCACCGCCTCCGCCCGCGGCGCTGGCGCGTTCTGGCCCGTCGCGGAAGCCGCCGCCATTCCCGTTCCGAAAAGAAACTCCCGCCGCTGCATGCTATCTCCTTCTCAACTGCATACGTCTATGTAACACGGCGCAAACGCTTCCGCCTTCAGCTAGAATTGACCTACACGCCATGCTGCGCTTGTTTCGATTTCCGCCTTCGTCCGCCGGCCCATCCGGCGCCGCTCGCCGCTTCTACGCCGCCGCGTGGCTCGCCATCCTCGGCGCGCTCCTCGCGGGGCCCATTGCCGCCTCCCTCGACCCCGCGCGGGCCGCGGGCTGGCTTCTGTCCGCCGCCCTCGTCGTCATCGTCGGCTTCGCAACCCTCGCCGTCGTTCTTCATGGGGCACTGCGCCGCTCCCAAGAGCATCTCTTTACCGCCGCGGCCGCTACCGACTCCCCCGCGCGCCGCGCCCTTCACGATCTCGGCAATGAGCTCACCGTCATCCACGGCTCCCTCGAAGCTCTCCTCGACCGCCTGGACCGCGCCGATCCCGTCCGCACCGATCTCCAAACCATCCAGGCAGCCTCCGACCGCGCCATCGCCGTCCTCGCCGAAACCCGCGGCCCATCCGCCCAGCCCGCTCTTGCCCCGGAATCCCAGCCGCTGCCTTCGGTTCCTCACGCCCCCGATGAGAGCCCCCACACCATCCTCATCGTGGATGACGAAGCCCCCATCCGTAACTTGATCCGCGCGGCTCTCGCCCCACTTGGCTGGCCCATTCTCGAAGCCGGCGACGGTGAAGACGCCCTCTCGGAAGCCGCTACCTACGAGGGCAAAATCGATATCGCCATCGTCGATTTCGTCCTGCCCGACCTCAACGGCATGGACCTCGCCCTGCTACTTGAGCGCAACTTCCCGGCTGTCAAGGTCCTCTACGTTTCCGCGCCGCCGATAGCATCGGCATGGCCAGCATGCTCCGCCATGCCCCCGAGCGCGTCCTTCTCAAGCCCTTCACTTCCGGGCAGCTCTTCGAGCGCGTCGTCTCACTGGCGCGCCGCGCAGGCCGCGCCGGCTGACCCTCACGCCCGCTCCGCGCCGGCCTTCGCGAAAGCCGCCTCCAATTCTCGCTTGCTCATGCCGGTGCTCACGAAAAGCTCCTGCCGCGCGCCCGCGCTCAGCGCGATGGCTTTCCATCCGTTCTGCGTCGGCACGGTGACCCGCACCTTGATTTTCCCCCGCGCGTCGCGCACCGGCCGGATCACCCCCGGGATCACCGACCGGATCGAGGCGTTCGCCGCCAGCAGTTCCTCCAGCACCCCGCGCACCCCATCGATGATGCTGTGCTCCACCTTCAGCCGGTCCTGCGCCGTTCGCAGCCGCATCATCCCCACCCGCCGCTTCCGCGCAGCGGCACGAACAAACATCCCGTCGCCACGCGTTCCGTCGTCTGGCCCCCGCGCTTCGTCACCACCATCAGATCCTGGCGCGTTCCGCCGCCCACCGGAATGGTCATGCGCCCCGCATCGCGCAACTGCTCCACCAGCGCCGCCGGAATCTCCGGCGCGCCCGCCGCTACCGAAATGGCATCGTACGGCGCCCCCTCCGCCCATCCCCACGACCCGTCCGCGCAAATCACTTCCACGTTCCCGTCGCGCCCGGCCGCCCGCAGGTTCTCCCGCGCCGTCTGGGCCAGCGCCGGCGCAATCTCCACCGCGATCACGCGCGCCGCCAGCGCCCCCAGCACCGCGGCCGCGTACCCGCGATCCCGCTCCCACCTCCAGCACGGTTTCCCCTCCCGACAGCTCCAGCACCTCCGCCATCAGCGCCGTCATGTAAGGCTGTGAAATGGTCTGCCCGTGCCCGATGGGGATGGCGAAATCCCCGTAGCACATCACGCGGCTTTCCGCGGGCACGAACTGCTCGCGCGGAATTTCCGCCATCGCGCCCAGCACGCGCTCGTCGCGGATACCGCGGCGCCGCAATTGCGCCTCCACCATCTTGCGGCGCTCCGCCGCCCACGGCGCCAGCCACGCCTCCGGGCCGTCATGAGTTTCGGGGCGAATGGTCTTAACCCCCACCCCTATAATAACGGTGATGGCCCATCTGATTACCCTCATTCCCGGCGACGGCATCGGCCCCGAAGTGGCGGACGCCACCGTGCGCGCCGTGGAGGCCACCGGCGTCCGCATCGAGTGGGAGCGCGTCGACGCCGGCGTCCACGCCCTCGCCGAGAATTCGGCCAGCTGCATCCCCGATGAAGTCTTCGGCGTCCCTCGACGACACGCGCGTCGGCCTCAAAGGCCCCACCGCCACGCCCATCGCCGGCGGCCATCAGAGCATCAACGTCGCCCTCCGCAAGAAGCTCGGCCTGTACGCCAACTTCCGCCCCATCCGCCTCATGCCGGGCCTCAAGACGCGTTTCCACGATCTCCCCATCGATCTCGCCATCTTCCGCGAAAACACCGAGGACCTCTACTCCGGCCTCGAGCACGAAGTGGTCCCCGGCGTGGTCGAAAGCCTCAAGATCATCACCCGCGCACGCCTCCCTGCAGATCGCCGCGCCGCCTTCGAGTACGCCCGCCGCGACGGCCGCCGCAAAGTCACCGCCATCCACAAGGCCAACATCATGAAGATGAGCGACGGCCTGTTCCTGAAGTGCTGCCGCGAAACCGCCGCGCAATATCCCGAGGTCAACTACAACGAGCTGATCGTGGATAACGCCTGCATGCAGCTCGTCATGCGCCCGCGAAACCTTCGACGTGCTGGTGCTGCCGAATCTCTACGGCGATATCGTTTCCGACCTCGCCGCGGGTCTGGTGGGCGGTCTCGGCATCGTGCCCGGCGCCAACCTGGGCGACCATCACGCCATCTTCGAGGCCGTCCACGGCACCGCCCCCGATATCGCCGGCAAAGGCCTGGCCAATCCCACCGCCCTCATGCAGTCCGCCGTCTTAATGCTGGCCCACCTGGGTGAACTCGAAGCCTCCCACCGCCTCCAGGCCGCCATCGACGAAGTCTACGCCCGCGGCGAAAGCCTGACCGTCGATGTGGGAGGCCAAGCAACGACGGACCAGTTCGCAGACGCAGTGATCCGGCAATTGGGGGCGGTAACGGAGCGCTTGAATGAAGTATATTCGCGCCAGCCCGCGGAGGCGGATTCGCCGTTGGATCGAGCCTAACGGAGATCCATCGAATAGGATTCCCAACGCATACATCCGCGTGAGACGCTGGACGCGCGGCGAGGGCGACTGCCGGAAGGCAGTTTACGATCATCCCGTCTTGTAGCCACTACACGGTCTCAGGGTTGCCAACTATACGCAAATCGCGTAGAGTAGGGATACATGGCCGCCGCTCCGATGACCGTAGTGGAGACCGAGCGATTCCTGAAAGATGCGAGACCGCTCCTCCCAGACGAGGAGCGCGCCGAGCTTGTGACGTTCGTCGGAGCCAATCCGCAAGCCGGCCAAGTGATCCCCGAAACCGGCGGCGTGAGGAAGTTGCGATGGGCGCTACCTGGAAGGGGTAAGCGCGGTGGCGCGCGGGTGATCTACTACTACCACAGCGAGCGGTTACCAGTGTTCTTATTGGCTGCGTACGGCAAGAACGAGAAGGCGAACCTGACGCAGGCCGAGCGGAACGCTATGAAACGTCTAACGCCGAAACTGGTGGCGGGGTACCCGCGAAGCGACTAAGGAGGATTGTGATGGCTGCGAAGACCACGAGGACGGTGAAGAAAGCGCCGCATGTAGCGAAGCGGCCAACTGTAGGCGCGCGGATTATCGAGGGGCTTGAACAGGCAATTGCGTGGACCCAGGGCAAGGGCGACGCGGTTCGCGTCACCCTCGTGCATGTGCCGGAGGTCGATGTCCGCGGGGTCCGGCAGGGGATGGGGCTTAGCCAGGCGCAATTCGCGACCAAGTTCGGCTTTCCGCCTGCCACCCTGAGGAACTGGGAGCAAGGCCGGTCCCGTCCGGACGCGCCCACACGCGTGCTGCTGGCTGTGATCGCCAGGCACCCAGAGGCCGTTGAGGATGTTCTGCGTAAGGCCAGTTGACGACTGCGAAGGCCGCGGGAATTCAGGGGTTTGGTAGCCTGTCTCCAAAACTTCCCCCAAAACTTCCCCGTGGAGTCTAGAGGGACCCAAAGCGGGGAGACGAAAAAGGGCGATAGAATGGGCAAATGCGTACCAAGCTAACGGCATCTGCGGGCGCGGCGGCGGTTTACCGGAGTACGGCGCGACGCAAATGACGAACAATCCTCTACCACGACTGGACGACCACCCAGAGGTGCGGAGCCTGCTCCTGCCGCATTGCCGGCTGGCTCCCGGTGATATTTGGACGGACCCGGTCTCTGGTCACAAAGTGGGTTGCCTCGATGCAACAAATCCTGCGGACGTCGCAAGGCTGATGGACGGCAGTAGGGCCAGCGTCGCTATCCAGGACCCGCCCTATAACCTCGTCGCTTTCAAGGAAAGGGCCATAACCGATTTCACGGCGTGGTGTAAGCGCTGGGTTCGAAACACGCTGGACTGGCTGGATAACGACGCATCGCTCTACGTTTGGCTCGGCGCGGACCAAAAGGATGGGTTCCAGCCGCTTCCTGACTTCATGATGATGATGCGGTCACTCCCAGTGAAGGCCCGCAGCTTCATCACGATGCGAAACCAGCGCGGCTACGGCACGCAAAAGAACTGGATGGCCGTTAGGCAGGAGTTGCTCTACTACACCAGGGGGAATCCGCCGTTCAATGTGGAGGCAGAATACACCGACATCCCCAAGATTCTTCGCGGTTATTACAAGAAGGTCAACGGCGCAATCACTGAGAACCTCGAACGGAGTAAATCCGAGAACATCCGCGCGGGCAACGTCTGGGTGGATATTCAACAGGTTTTCTACCGCATGGAGGAGAACGTTAGCGGTTGCTACGCTCAAAAGCCGTTAAAGTGTATCGACCGAATTGTCAGGGCGTCGTCGAATGCGGGCCATCTGGTGGTTGACTTCTTTGCCCACTCGGGAACCACGCTCTTGGCCTGCGAGGCTTCCAAGCGGCGCTGCCTCACAATAGACACGGACCCGGTTTTCTGTGAGCTCACAATCCGGCGGCTTGAGCATTACCGCAGGACCGGCCAGCTAGGTTGGCAGAACGGCCACGCATTCGAGGGCGCTCTCCAAGTGCAGTTTGAGCCGGTCCCAGGAGGGCCACCCAACGCCCAGACGCTGGCCAGCGAGCCCCGGCACGAAGTGATCGACGATGCCTCACGCCGGCGGCGCGGGAGGCCGCCGAAGGCAGCCTCTCCCCACGTCTCTCAGGCCGTTCTTTTCTGACCATGGAAAAGCTCAAACAAGAACTGGACCGTCTCATCGCGACGCTGCCCAACGAGGCCGAGTTCCGTCGAAGGCTTGAGGATCTCTTCTCCGTTTATCCGTTCAGCGAATACGAGTACATCATTTCGGCCTTGCTGGGCGCGCGCAAGTTGACGTTTGAGAGCTACGTCGAACTGCGGGACGCGTACATTTCGAGGAATCGCTTCCTCTACATTTTCGAAATCAGCGCGCCCCGAGGTTTTGGTGAGGCTTGGGCACAAGGCCACCTATCGGAGCTGGTGCCGGATATGGTGAAGCCATCCAAGAAGCTGGATGAGGGCTACAGCGGCGAATACGATTTCTTTCTTGACGGCAAGATCAAAATTGAAGTCAAGGCATCCCGCGCGGTGGATTTCGATACTACTGAACCCCTCTACGTCAAAGCCCTAGCTACCGACTCACCCAAAGACTTTGACATGAATTTTCAGCAGGTGAAACCTGCCTGCTGCGACGTATTCATTTGGCTGGGCGTCTGGCGGGACAGAATCCGGTATTGGGTGCTGGCGTCAAGGGAGGTTTCCGGCAACAGGTACTACTCTGGCGGGCAACACCGTGGGAACGTCGGCGAGGGCCAGTTGCATGTCCGGCGGGACAACATTGACGGGTTTGCCAAGTACGAGGCACGCTCCAACGATTTACTAGGGGCCATACGCGAGGCTTACGGGCGTCAGCATTCCGCCTGAGCTCAGAGTGGGCTTACCGCTTCAGCTGACAGCCCAACGCGCGCGGCGCCGGCAGCCGCCCCATGGCTCGTTGCGGCAGCGAGGGCGTATCGCGGTCGTGAGGTTCTCGTAAACTGGCCTTCCTGCCCCGTGCGAACCGCCGTAAGTCTGCCCCCTAGCCCCGCACCCATTACAATCGTTACTGGGGAATCCGCTTGGAAAACCACGAAATCGCGCGCGTGCTGTGGGAGACGGCCGATCTGATGGAGATCGCCGGCGAGGATGGGTTCCGCATCCGCAGCTATCGCAACGGCGCCACCGCCGTCGAAGGCTATCCCGAGCGCATCGCCGACATCCTCGCCGATCCCGGCGCGCAAAGTCACCGACATCCCCGGCATCGGCAAGGGGCTGGCGGTCGTGCTGCGACGAGATCGTCGATCACGGCTCCTGCGAGCGCCGCGATCTGCTGCTGCAAAAGTTCCCGCCCACCGCGCTCGAATTCCTGAAGATTCAGGGCCTCGGGCCGAAAAGCATCGCGCTCATCTTCGAGCACTACCGCATCAGCACCATCGACGAGCTGGAGCGGCTGTGCCAGGAGCAGAAGCTGCGCGTGCTGCCGCGCATGGGCGCCAAGCTGGAAGAGAAGGTGCTGCGCTCCATCGCGCAATACCGCATGCGCACCGGCCGCTACCTGCTGAGCTACGCCGAGAGCATGGCCGAGGAGCTGACCGGCGCTCTGCGCAGGCCCCGGCGTCGACAGCCATCACGCCCGCCGGCAGCCTGCGGCGCGGCCGCGAAACCGTGGGCGATCTCGACCTGCTGGTCACCGGCCCGGACGCCGACCGCCGCGCTCGACCGCTTCGTCGCTTATCCGCGCGTCGAGGAGGTGCTGGGCCGCGGCGAAAACAAAGCCAGCGCCAAGGTGGGCCGCGAGGGCTTGCAGGTGGACGTGCGCGCGCTGCCGCCCGACAGCTTCGGCGCCGCCATGCAATACTTCACCGGCAGCAAGGATCACAACGTGGCCATGCGCACGCGCGCCGTGAAGATGGGGCTGAAGCTCAGCGAGTACGGCCTGTTCCGCGTCGGAGGACGATGCCAAGGTGGCCGGCGAAACCGAAGCCGGCGTTTACGAAGCGCTCGGCCTGCCCTGGATTCCGCCGGAGCTGCGCGAGAATCTGCGGCGAAATCGAAGCCGCCGCCGAAGGCCGCCTGCCCGAGCTGGTGGAGCTGGCCGACATCCGCGGCGATCTCCACATGCACACCACCGAGACCGACGGCCGCGCCACGCTGGAAGAAATGGCCGCGGCCGCGCGCGAGCGCGGCTACGAGTACATCGCCATCACCGACCATTCCAAAGCGCTGGCCATGGCCAACGGTCTCGACGAGAAGCGCGTCGTCGCATTCGCCCGACAGGTGCGCGAGACTCAATCGCGACGGCCTCGGCATCCGCGTCTTCTCCGGCCTCGAGTGCGACATCCTGCAAGGATGGCGCGCATGGATCTGGCCAACGACGCGCTGGCCGAGCTCGACCTGGTGATCGGCAGCGTGCACAGCCACATGAATCATGGAAGCCGCCGAAATGACCGACCGCCTGCTGCGCGCGCTCGAATGCCCGCACCTGCGCATCCTCGGCCATCCCACCGGCCGCATTCTGCTGCATCGCGATCCGTTCCCCTTCGATTTCGAGCGCGTCGTCGCCGAGGCCGTGCGCCGCGGCGTGTGGCTGGAAATCAACGCCAGCCCCGAGCGGCTCGACCTCAACGGCACCGCTGATCCGCACCGCCAAAGCCAAGGGCGCGCGCTTCACCATCTCCACCGACGCGCACCATCCCAAGCACCTGGCCAGCATGCGCTACGGCGTGCTGACCGCGCGCCGCGGCTGGCTCCGGCCGGACATTATGAACACGCTGCCGGCGGACCAGTTCGCCGCCGCGCTCCAAGACGATCATGAAAATCATCTTCTTCCCGCGAAGTCTACAAGTTGCCGCCTGTTCTCGGTGACCGAAGACGAGGCCGTCGATCCTAAGACCGGATTCAACATCAAGCGCTCCGTGGTGCGCCACGCCGGCTCGGCCGTGATGATGGCGGTCGACGAGAAGAACCGCATCCTGCTGGTGCGGCAGTATCGCCTGCCCGCCGGCAAACTACCTCTGGGAGCTGCCGGCCGGCAAGCTGGACCCCGGCGAAACAGCCGCTCCAGGCCGCCAGGCGCGAGTTGATCGAAGAGACCGGCTACCGCGCGCGTAACTGGACCAAGCTGGCTTCCTTCTGGGTCAGCCCCGGCTACGTGCAGGAGCGCATGACCATCTACCTCGCCACCGGCCTCCAGCCCGGAGCCGCCAACCCCATGGACGACGAGCGCATCGAATCGCGCTGGTTCGCCCCACAGGAAGTCCGCAAAATGATCGCCTCCGGCCGCATCGAGGACGCCAAGACGATGGTCGGCTTCCTTCTCTGGAAAGACTCACAGCGGCGATCCTGACTGTGCGCGCGGCCCGCCCGCTTCACAGCCGGCGCGCCGACGCATTTTACTTCGCCTTCGCCGCCCCTATCGCCGTCCCCTCGCGGACCTCATCGGTAGCGCGCCGCACCACCATGTCTCCGGCCTTCAGATTTCCCATCACCTCCACCAGGTCCCCATCCGTCGCGCCCTTCTTCACGTCCACCCACTCGGCCCTGCCGCCCTTAGCCCGAATCACGAAGGTGCGCTCGGTCGTCGTCACCACGCTCGTACGCGGCGCCCACAGCTCGGCCTCCTGGCTCCGCACCGGCCATTTCACGCTCGCGTACATGCCCGGCGCCAGTGCGCCGTCCCTGTTCATGACGTCCAGTTCCACCGGCATCGTCCGCGTTTTGGGATCCAAAGCCTCCGCGACGCGCGCGATCTTCCCCGCAAAGGTCCGCCGCGGGAAAGCTGGGACCGTGAACTCCGCCGCCGCGCCGCGCACAATTTCGCCGACATCCTCTTCCGGCACGGGAACCACCACCCGCAAATGTGAAACCTGCTGGATCGTGACCAGCGCCGTCTCCGGTCCCGCCAAAGCTCCTGGATGCGCCAGACGTTCCGTAACCACGCCATCGAACGGCGCGGTGATTCTCAGATAAGCCTGCATCGCCTGCAGCGCATTCGCCGCCGATTGCGCCGCCGCGCTCGCCCGCCCCCGCGCCGCCGCCAGCGCCTGGTCCGCCTCCACTTGCTTCTGCGCCAGCGTCAAATCGTTTCCCGCCACCGCCCCCGGTGTCTTGGCCGCATCCTCCATACGCTGGTATGTGCTTTGCGCGGCCGCCAGTTGCGCCTCGGCTTGGGTGCACTCCGCCTCCGCCGCCTGCACCTTGGCCTCCGCTTCCGCGATCTGCGCCTCCATTTCCGGCGCCGTCAGCGTGGCTACCAAATCGCCTTCCTTTACCGCGCTGCCCCGGTCCACCAGCATCTGCTCGATGTAACCCGGAACCTTCGCGTTGAGCGTCACGCTCAGATAGGGCGCAATCTCCCCCGGCAGATCCGCCGTCCGATGGACGGGCCGCGCAATAACCGCCGCCAGGTCGCTGGTCTGCGACGCGCCCGGCATCGTCAGCGCTCCCGCCCAAACCGCCGCCGCAAGAAATGTTTTATGTCGCGTCATAATACCGGCTCGCCGGGTCCATCGGGTTGAGCGAAGGCGATGTCGCCCGCGCCCTCCCTTGCAGGATCGCGTAAATCGAAGGCAGGATCGTCAGCGTCGCAAAGGTCGAAACTACCAACCCGCCGATCACCGCGCGTCCCAGCGGGGCCGCCTGCTGCCCGGCCTCGCCGAACCCGATCGCCATCGGCAGCATCCCGAAAATCATCGCCGCCGCCGTCATCAGGACCGCCCGCAGCCTTCCGCTCGCGCCCACCCGCGCCGCCTCCAGCGCGGTGCGGTTCTCCCGCCGCGCGCGCTCCGCGAACGTCACCAACAGAATCGAGTTCGCCACCGCGATCCCGATTGCCATAATCGCCCCCAGAAACGACTGGATGTTCAACGTCGTCCCCGTCACCCTCAGCGCCAGGAGCACGCCGCACAGAACCGCCGGAACGGTCAGCACGATCGCCAGCGCCAGCCGTGCCGATTGGAAATTCGCCGCCAGCAGCAGCAGGATCGCCGCCACTGCCAGCGCCAGCCCCGTGCGCAATCCCGCGATAGTTTGTTCCAAAGCCGGAATCTCCCCGCGGGTCGCCACCGTTACGCCTCGCGGCGGCGCTCCCGCCCCGGCCACCGCCTCTCGAATCTTCCCCGCCGCCTCCCCCAAGGTCACGGCGTGAATGTTCGCCGTCAGGCTCACCACCCTCTGCCCGTTGTACCGGTCGATTTCGCCCGGCATCGTGTTTGCCTTCAGGCTCGCCACATCGTCCAGCAATGGCTTGGCGCGGCCGCCCATCATGACTGGAATCCCGCCCACCTGCTCCACGCTCTGCATGCGGTTCTGCGGCAGCTCCACTTGAATCTGGAACGCATTCCCGGAATTGGGATCGCGCCAGTAATTCGGGTCCGTGAACCGCGAGGAAGATGTCGCCGGCACGACCGAATGCGTGACGTCCGCCATCGTCAGCCCGAATTGCCCGCTCCGGTTGCGGTCGATCGTAATATCCAGCGTCGGATAGTTCATCTCCTGCGCGAATTTCAAATCCCGCAGGAAATCGAGCTTCGCCAGCGACGCCCGCACCTTTTGCGCGTATGCGTAGTCGTCCGCCAGATTCACCCCTTGCACCGCCACTTCCACGGGCGTCGGCGATCCGAAGCTCATCACCTGCGTCACGATGTCGCCGGCCTCGAAGGATACTTCCGTACCCGGCAGTTCCCTGCGCAACGCGGCCCGCATCCGCTCCCGCAACCATTCTCCTCGCGGCGCGTCCGGTTTGAAGGAAACCTGAATAATCGCATCCTGCGGCCCGCTCGTGAACAGGTGAATCAGGTCTACCGGGTAACTCGCGGGAATCAGCCCCACGAAATCGCTCGTGATTGCGATGTTGTCTTTCCCCGCCTCCCGCCCAATGACATCCAGCGCGCGCAGCACCGTCCGCTCGCTCTCCTCGATCCGCGTCCCCGCCGGCGCGCGCAGCCGTAAACGATAGAGCGGCGCGTTGGCATCCGGGAACAGCTCTGTTCCGGTGCGCGGCAGCAAATAGTACGCCAGCCCAACCGCGGTAATCAGGTACACGATCGTGAGCGGCCAGCGCAGCCGCAAGACGCCGCTCAGGTAGCTCTCGTAGAGCGAGCGCACGCGACCGAACAGTCCCTCCCGGTCTTCTCCGCGCCGCGCTTCCCGCATCATCCAGGTGGAAAACACCGGCACCAGGCTGCTGGAAAGGAGGTAAGACGCGATCATCGAAAACCCTACCGCCAGCGCCAGCGGCGTGAAAAGCTGCCGCGCCACGCCGATCATGAAGAAGGAAGGCACGAAAACCGCCAGGATCGAGAACATTGAGAGCAACCGAGCAATCGCCGTCCGGCTGCACGCCTCCACCACCGCGCGCGCCCGCGAAACTCCCGGCAGCATCTGCGTATGTATGCGCTTCCCTCCCCGACAATCTTGAGCGAGTCGACGCCCATGCGCGCCAGGTCCGAAATGGCGCACAGGCCGCACGGGCCGTACGGCAGCCCTTTGGCGGTGGCGCCGCAGCCGTTGCCGTTCAGGTACCAGATCCAATCGCGGTAATCGGCCAGGTTGCGCTTCAGCCAGCGCTCGCGCCGGTTGGTCAGGCGCGGGCCGTACCACGCGAACTCCGCGTCCATATCCGAAAGCGCAGTGCAAAACGCGCCCACCGAATGATGATGCGTGGTGGCGCAAAAGCCCTCCTCGAAAGCGCAGCCGTCGTTGAGGACGAAGACTTCGATTTCCACTTCGCCGCCCACCTCACGAGTGATCGACTCGATCTCGGCCAGGGTCAGGCTGCGCGGCAAAATCACCCGCGAGGGGCCGAGATCCAGCAGGAAGCGGATGGCTTCCACGTTCAGCGTGGCCGCCACCGAGCTGACGTGAAGCTGGGCGTGCAAGCGGGCTTCGGAAAGCCGCGCCAGCAGATTGATGTCGGTGACGATCAGGGCATCCACGCCCGATTCCTCCGACAGCCGGCGCGCCATGTCTTCACCAACGGCATCTGTTCGGCGGAATAATACGGCGCGTTGAGCGTCATGAAAACCGGCGTGTGCGCGGCGTGCGCGCCGTCCACCAGGCGCCGGAATTCCTCCAGCAATACATTGT
>CAWBGC010000012.1:0-27656 GCA_963788255.1 uncultured Acidobacteriota bacterium | reverse complement strand
CCTCGCCGTTCCTCGACGACATTCTGATGGCACGCGCAGATCAAGCGGCGCGACGTCGAGCAGATCGCTCCGGCCCCGGTGGTGCAGCCGCAAGCACCCGACCCGGCGCCCGCGCTGCTCGAACTGCCGCACAGCAATGCCCGCGTCGGTTCGCGAATCGGCGAATGGGCCGCGACGTACCGCCCGCCGGTGCCGGACCCGCTGAAGCTCAGCCCCTCGGCCATCAGCACACTCGATGCGTGTCCTCGAAAAATATCTGTTCAGCTACGCGTGGGGACTTCGCGGCGGCCCCGCGGCGGCCATGAGTTTCGGCAGCGTGATGCACAACACCATCGGGATTTTTCATAGGGGAACTCAAGGGGAAAAATCCTGCCATTTGAAGAAGTCGCGCGGAAATTCGAACTGGAGTGGACCTCAGCAGGATTTGAAGACGATTGTCAAGAGCAGGAATACAAGAAAGACGGACTGGCCCAACTGGGCGCCTTCCACGCGAGCACTCTGGCGTCGCCGCCCGAAGTGATCGCGCAGGAAAAACCTTCGAACTGCCGATGGAAAACAACGTGGTCCTGACGGGCCGCATGGACCAGGTGAATCGCCTGCTCTCCGGCGAGGAAGAAATCGTGGATTACAAGACAGGAAAGCCGCAAAAGGAAGACAAGGCAAAAAAAGATGTGCAATTGAGCGCGTATGCGCTCGCGGCCCGCGAAGTGTTCGACTGGAATCCCTCGCGGCTCACACTTTACTTCCTACGGACCAATCAGGCCGTCAGCGCGACGCGCGACGACAAGAAGCTCAACAAAGTGCGCTCGGAAATCCAGGAAGCGGCCGCGGACATTCGCGCGGGGGAGTTTCCCGCGAAACCCGGTTTCTGGTGCAAGTCCTGCGATTTTGAATCCATCTGTCCGGCGCGGGAGCAAGGCGCGGCGGCTAGCGCGTCCGGCGAAGAATGATCAGCGTGAGACGCTCCGGCAAATCTTCCGGCGCGTTCCCGAAGGTTCTCAATTGCAAATGCAGCAGGAAAAAAAAAACGGGGCGCTCGCCGTGGCGATCGCCCCGCTTGGAAACATTTTCTTCTTCTGCCTGATTCGCGCATTCGCTCCGTGAACCATTCTCCCCTCGGAGCAGCGAGCGTCGAACTCGCATACGCTCGTTTTACGAGTGAACGGAATGGAAGTCAAGAAAAAATTCCGGCGGGCTGCCATCGAAAAAATTGATTTGCAGAAAGAAAACATACCTCGGTGAGAAAGCATTTCGAACGGACGAAGAGCGCAGTTGCGTAGCGCCGGCGTCTCGCCGGCGAACTGGCGCAGTGTCAAACGGCGTCATGAAACCGCCGGCGGGACGCCGGCGCCACCAAGCGGCGGAAACTCTCGTTCTCGCTAGGGAGTAGAGTTCAGGTAATAGCCATCTCGGGCAAGCAAGTTCAGTCCCGGGCGCTTCACGCGGACCTCAATGGTGTGATAGATCTTCGACCGGTCGGCCCTGCCGCCGTTGAAGGCAAGCGTGTATTGATTGCGGGCCTGCTCGGAAACACGGGAATAGAGGTTTTCGAGTTCCTCGCGGGTCGGCGCGTAGTAAATGTCTCCCCCGGTGGCATGGGCGTATTTCGCAAGGATATTGCCTCCGAGGACCGTGGGGCCACGGTTAAGCATCGCGCTATCGAGTCCGATGGCGTAGACGGAAATGTCGTTGGAGAGCAGCAGCTTGAGCGTCTCATTGTAGCTGTGCGTGTTGTTCTTCGCATTCTGCCCGTCGGAGATCACGAAAACAATCTTGCGCCGGTCCTTCTCCCGGGTCGCGCAACTGGTCCCCCGCGGCGTAGATGGCGTCGTCGATGTGCTTGTGATTGGAGTGCGTGGCCAGCATCGAAGGAACCTGCGGCGCGCCCGGCATCGGTGTGGTATTGACGCGCGGCCCTTCGGTCATGACTGCCGACCCCGGCCCCTGAATCATGGCACTGTTCAGGTCGATGCGCTTGAGCTGCGTAATCAGCGTGTCGTTGTTGGCGATGAACTCGGAGATGAGTTCGGGAAACTCCTCAAAGCGCCACAAAGACACTTCGTCATTCGCGCTGAATCCCCCCGAGATGGCCTGCAAAGTTTTCTGCACCTTGTCCGCCGAGCTTTTTTTCAAGTCATTGTCGATCAGGATGGCAGCCGACAGGGGAAACGGGTCGACGGAAAACGTCGAAATCGGCTGCTCGATCCCATCTTCAAAGATTCGGAAATCACTCCGTCTTGAGGTCGGTGACCAGCGCCCCGGAGCTATCCTTGACGGTAACGGGCACGACCACCAGGGAGACACTCGAGCGAATTACGGCCCGGGGATCTGGAGTATGTGACGCAGGCGCCTGGTCGGCCCCCTGGTCAGGAGGAGGAGGTTGCTGCGACGATTGCGGCATAGCCGAGGCTGCCGCGACAAGGAAAACAGCCAGGCCCATGGCCATAAATTTTCGTGGACAATTCATAGTTGTCCCATCACTATTCCCGCGTGAACCATTTTCTGGCTCCACACATCCCAAGGTTCCGGCGGCGCATCCAACTAGGCCAAATCGCCCCCGGAGGGAATTATACAATGCGGATTCGACCTATACTTTGCCTTTTGTGCGTTACAGCGCTTGCCGCCGGCTTGGTTTACGCCGCGCCGCCTGGCCAAATCCGTGTGCAGGTGAACCTGGTGAACCTGTTCGCCACGGTGCGCGACAAACATAAGGCCATTGTCACCGGCTTAAAACAAGATGACTTTCAGGTCTATGAGGATGGCCAGCTCCAGGAAATTACCAATTTTTCCGCGGAGTCCAACCTCCCCATCACCCTGGGCATCCTGATCGACACCAGCGGCAGCGAGTACTACATGCTCTCGGCGCTGAAAGAGGCGGCTTCGCGCTTTCTGGGGCGCGTGATGCGCAAGGGCGACCTCGCCATGGTCATGTCGTTCGACACCGACGTGGACCTGCTGGCCGATTTCACCGATGACCGCAGCAGGCTCGACCGCGCCATCAACCGCGCGCAGATCAACGCCCCCGGCAGCTCCGTGATCATCGCGCAGGGCCCGCTTCCGACCAGCGGCAGCGGCGGCACGAATTTCTACGACGCCGTCTATCTGGCCGCCCACGATAAACTCGCCGGTGAGGCCGGCAGAAAAGCGATCGTGGTACTGAGCGACTGCGAAGACACCGGAAGTAAACTAAGGCTGCAGGACGCCATCGAAAGCGCGCAGCGCACCGATACGGTCGTCCACATTCTCCTGGTTGCCCAGGATGGCGGCGACCAGAACGTCGCCAAGAAGCTCACGGACGAAACCGGCGGGCGCATGATCATCGTGCGCAACGAGAAAAATCTGGAACAGGCATTCGATCAGATCTCTGAAGAGCTGCGCAGCCAATACACGATCGGCTATACGCCTTCCAACAAGGCGCGCGACGGCGGCTACCGGAAAATCAAACTGGAGATGAAGAACAAGGAGTACTCCGCTCTCACGCGGCGCGGTTACTACGCACCGACCAATGACCAGTAGCACAAGCTTCAGCTTGTGTGCTGTGTTGAACATGTGAAAATTGAAAGCACACAAGCTGAGGCTTATGCTATCTGAGAGCCTCACGCGCAAGCGCGCGTCAGACTCCCGCTAAATCCATTTGACCCGCGTTCCCAATTGTAACTTCTGGAAGGAACCTTGGGGCGAGCTCAGCCGTCTGTGTATACGTGGGTTTTATGGGGAAAGACGCTTCCGTGGGCGCGAATCCTGCGGGCGGGACACAAAATCAGCGATATCTGCTCTTGTTCAATGTTACCTTAAAGGGCGATTTTCGAGGATCGCGAGTGGCTTTCCATGGTTTGGAGAAGCTCCAGTTTTTGCATTGGGATTTTATCGCTAACCGCCGGAAAACTATGCATTTAAGAACTTCGCCGGACCATTTAAGATTGAATTGGTCTCGTATACGATGATTCATCGGGCCGGTATATCGAATCGGAAATTCCCGATCCGTTAGGACATTCCATCCTGACCAGGATTGATTGACGCATGCACATTTCAGCGCCATTTATTCGCCGGCCGATTGCGACATCCCTTCTAACCGCGGCAATTCTGCTCGCGGGCGGGGTTTCCTATTATTTTCTTCCGGTCGCGCCTATTCCTCAAGTCGAATTTCCCACCATCTCCGTTCGTGCCAGTTTGCCGGGAGCAAGCCCGGAAACCCTGGCATCCGCGGTGGCGACACCCCTGGAACGGCAATTCGGACGGATCGCCGGCGTAACCGAAATGACGTCGAGCAGCCAGCTCGGCTCGACGAGCATCGCCCTGCAGTTTGATCTGGACCGGAACATCGATGCGGCTGCCCGAGACGTGCAAGCTGCGATCAACGCCGCCGCTGGACAGTTGCCTTCAGATTTGCCGAGCCTCCCCACTTACAGGAAGACCAATCCGGCCGATTTGCCGGTATATATTCTGGCCATGTGGTCGGACACGATTCCCATCGGGCGGGTCTATGATGTCGCGGATTCGATCGTCGCGCAGAAAATTTCCCAGGTGAATGGCGTAGGACAAGTAACTCTCGGGGGAAGCGCGCAGCCTGCCGTCCGCGTAGACGTTAACCCCATGGCGCTGGCTCATTATGGAATCGGGCTGGAGGACGTCCGCACGGCATTGCATGCGGCAAATGTGAACTCTCCCAAAGGATCCATCGAAGACCAGGGAAACCGCTGGATTTTGTCCGATTCGGATCAACTACTTCAAGCCGATCGAATACGAGCCCTTGATCGTGGCCTACCGGCGTGGCGCACCCGTTCGGTTAAGCGACGTCGCGCAGGTCAGCGATGGGATCGTGGATGTACGAAACGCGGGGTATGCCAACGGCAAACCTGCATTGGAACTTGATGTATTTCGAGCACCGGGCGCCAACATCATCGAAACAGTGGATCGCGTCAAAGCCATTCTGCCGGAACTGCAGGCATCGATTCCTCCGTCGGTCACCTTGCACGTCGTTGCCGACAAGACGGTCACGATTCGTGCCTCCGTCAAGGATATTGAGTTCACGCTGGTGCTGACCGTGGCGCTGGTGGTGATGGTGATATTTTTGTTTTTGCGCAATGTCTGGGCCACGATGATTCCCAGTATTGCGGTGCCTCTCTCTCTGATCGGGACGTTCGGCGTGATGTACCTGCTGGGCTACAGCCTCGACAATCTATCGCTTCTGGCGCTGGCCATTTCGACCGGTTTCGTTGTCGACGACGCCATCGTCGTGATTGAGAACATCGCGCGGTTTTTGGAGGCCGGCTATTCGCCCATGGACGCGGCCCTGGAAGGCTCACGCGAAATCGGTTTCACAGTCCTTTCCATGAGCATTTCTCTGGTTGCCGTGTTTATTCCGATTCTGTTGATGGGGGGAATTATCGGCCGTTTATTCCGGGAATTTGCCGTGACCCTGAGCACGGCGATCGCCGTTTCCTTGTGCGTGTCGCTGACCACGACTCCCATGATGTGCGCGAGATTTTTGAAGCCGGCGTCGGAGCAGAAGCACGGCAGGATCTATCGCGCGAGCGAACGAGTCTTCCAATGGGCCCTCGATACATACGCGCACGGCCTGCGCTGGGTTCTACGACACCAGCCGTTCATGCTGGCTCTGACGGGAGCGACGCTCTGCCTGAGCGTCTATTTGTATATCGTGATCCCCAAAGGTTTCTTTCCCCAGCAGGATACCGGCCGACTACAGGGAACGATCGTGGGCGCGCAGGACATGTCGTTCATGTCGATGAGAGAAAAATTGAAACAATATCTGGATATCGTGCAGGCGGACCCGGCCTCGAGGGACGTAGTGGGGAATACGGGTGGCGGCGCGGAGAATACGGGTCCGATCAGGGTCGACCTGAAACCTCTGGAGGAACGCAAGGCCAATGCATTCCAAATTATCGCGCGCCTGCGGCGGAAACTTGCCGCGATCCCGGGAGCGACGGTTTATCTGCAGGCCTACCAGGATATCCAAATCGGTGCGCGCATGTCCGGTTCGCAATTTCAGTACACTCTCGAAAGCGATAATATCAGCGAGTTGGAAGAGTGGGCGCCGCAGGTCCTCGCGGCGATGCGGCAATTGCCGGCTTTGCGCGACCTTTCCAGCGACCAGCAGGATCGAGGCTTACAAGCCACCCTGGTCGTCGACCGCGACACGGCGTCGAGGCTGGGAATTCCTCAGCAAGTGATCGATGACACGCTGTACGACGCCTTCGGCCAGCGGCAGGTGTCGACGATGTATACGCAACTGAACCAGTATCACGTGGTGATGGAAGTCGACCCGCGTTTCCAGCAGAGCACGGATGCGATCCAGCAGCTCTACGTGCGATCGTCAAACGGAACGCAAGTGCCACTGAGCGCGTTCACGCATTTCGAGCGGAAAACGACGGCGTTGCAGGTGAACCATCAGGGACAGTTCCCGGCGGTCACGATTTCGTTCAATTTGGCAGAAGGGGTTGCGCTGGGTGATGCGGTGAGCGAGATTGAGGCGGCGACGCTGCGAATCGGATTGCCCTCCAACATTCATGCGAGCTTTCAGGGCACGGCGCAGGCGTTCCAATCGTCTTTGACGACAGAACCCTGGTTGATCCTGGCGGCGGTGGTCACCGTGTACCTCGTGCTGGGGATGCTGTACGAAAGTTACATCCATCCGCTGACGATCCTCTCCACGCTGCCGTCGGCCGGCGTGGGAGCTCTCCTTGCATTGCTGATCTGCCATACGGAGTTGAGCGTCATTGCGCTGGTCGGAATCATTCTGCTGATCGGGATTGTCAAGAAGAACGCGATCATGATGATCGATTTTGCCCTGGAAGCGGAACGCAAAAAAGGAATGAGCCCGGAAGAAGCCATTTATGAGGCGTGCCTGTTGAGGTTCCGGCCGATCATGATGACCACGATGTGCGCGCTACTGGGCGGATTGCCGCTGGCCCTGGGAACAGGAACGGGCTCTGAATTGCGGCAACCGCTCGGAATCAGCATCGTCGGCGGACTGATGGTCAGCCAAATGCTGACGTTGTTTACGACCCCCGTCGTGTACCTCTATATGGATAGATTGCAGCTGCGAATCGCGCGCCGCAAGCGCGAGCATGGGCTCATACCCGAGCCGTCGTCGCAAATTCCTTCTGCCTAAGATCCTGCATCCGTCCAGAATTTAGAATTTTTTGCCTCTAGGGCGTGGTGGGAGGCGTCGGGGACATGGGTGTGGGAACGGCGTAGTATCCCTTGCGCGCTCTGACAATCACGTCAGCGCGATCCACCTGAATGCGAATCGTGTGATATTTACCATCCGGCGTCCGGCCCGCCGGGCTATAGGCCAGCGCGTACTGGTGACGGAGTTCGTCGCCAATGTCTAGAAACGACTGTCCCAAATCGTCGACGCGATAAGGAAAGAAGGCGCGCCCTCCGGTTTCGGCGGCCAACTGGTCGATGACACGATCTGCCTCGTCTTTTTCGTATTTGCGACTAATGCGCTTGGTCGGATCACGTTCGTCACCGATGGTCATCCACTGCGTGCTGGTGCTGATCGAATAAATGATGACACCGGCCCGCTGCGCCATCTCGATCGCTGCGCCGCGGGAGCGCTTACTGCTATTGTCATCCCCATCAGAAATGACCACGAGGACGCGGCGGACATCCGTGTCCGGCCCGGGAGGCAATGGGGAGTTATTCAACAATTCCTGGCTGGCCGCATAGATCGCGTCATAGAGCGACGTTCCGCCTCCGGCGCGCTGTTTCAGGATGGTGTCGCGCAACTCTCCGGTATCGCCGGTGAAACCTTTGATCAGCTGAGGGCCATCGTCAAATGTCATCAGGAACGCCTGGTCTCTTCCCCGTCGAATGGCGTTGAAAATAAAATCGATGGCGGCGTCCTGCTCGAATTTCAAGCGGTCGCGAATGCTGTTGGAAGTGTCGAGCACCATCCCGATGCGTAGAGGAAGGTCGGTCGGCTGGCTGAACGAGGCAATCTGCTGCTGCGCGCCGTCGTCAAACGCTTTGAAATCTTCTTTGGTCAAATCCGTCACAAGTTTATCGCGCTTGGTCACCACGCTGAACAGTACGTCCACCAGGTTGACGTTGCGGATGATGGCGCCCTGCCGGTTGGTCAAGTCGAGAGGCTGCGGCGGCGCGGGGGGTTGGGACTGCTGCGCACTGACAGTCGCCACGGCGATGAGAAACGCCGGAAATGCGATGCGTATCGCTCGATTTTTCATGACGAACCCATGTACGGCGCAAGAGAGGCGTCGATCTCCGCATGCCGCCGCCCCAATGATTCTGCAATCTGCTCAAAGTATACTCGCAAATCCCTCGGCAGCGGAGCGAGAACTTCCACCCAGGCGCCTGTCGAAGGATGCGAAAATCCGATGCGGGCGGCGTGCAGGAAATTTCGCTCCAGGAGCGGAAGGTTGCGCTTGCCCGCGTGCAAGACTCGCGGCGCGCCGTAGAGCGTGTCCCCCACAATGGGATGCCCGATCGCTGCAAAATGCGCGCGGATCTGGTGCGTGCGTCCGGTATGCAGCACGGCTTCCACCAATGTGCAGCGATCCAGTCGCGCGATCACGCGCCAGTCCGTGCGCGCGTGCCGGCCTTTGCTTTCGCGCGCGGTCATACGTGTCCTGCGGTGCGGATCGCGCGAAATGGGCAGCGAAATGGTCCCCGAATCACGCGGCATCTTTCCGTGGACCAGAGCAAGATATATCTTCCGTACATTGCGGGAACGGAATTGTTCGGCAAGATGTTCGTGGGCTTTGTCATTCCGCGCGACGACCAGAGCGCCCGAAGTATCCTTGTCGAGGCGGTGCACGATCCCGGGACGCAACGCGCCCCCAGCGCCGGAAAGCTTTCCCAGGCGGTGCAGCAGCGCGTTCACCAGCGTTCCGCGCGCGTGACCGGCTCCGGCATGGACGACCATGCCGGCGGGCTTGTTCACAATGACGAAATCATCGTCCACCAGCAAAAGTTCGAGCGGCAAATCTTCCGGCGCAGCCACCAGCGCGGGCCGGGGCAGGACCGCGACCTCAATGACTTCCCCGGCGGAGACTCGGTGCGAGGATTTGGCAGCGCGTCCATCGACACGCACATTTCCCTCACCGATCAATTCCTGAATCCGCGTGCGGCTCAGTAGGGGACATGTTGCGCGATGAACAGGTCGAGCCTGCGCCCGGCGTCGCCGGAAGCAGCGGTGAGTATTTGTCGTCGCGTGGGATTCTCCGGCATGACGAGTGCATTCTAGCTGGAATTACTGCAAATAGAATGTGCGCAGACCAAGATGTGCTTGAGCTATTTGAAAGAATTCCCCGGGTCTGAAGACCCGGGCTACAACAGTTTCCTGTCGCCTGAGGGTCCTGCTGTAGCCCGCCTCTTCAGAGGCGGGGATTTTTCACTTATGTGCGTTTTCAGTTGGGATCAACCTTGCTGCCGCCCGCCGAAGAGCATCTCGATCAGCACCAACGCCGCGCCGATGGAGATGGCCGAATCGGCGACGTTGAATGCGGGCCAGCGATACGTTCCCAGGCGAACCTCCAGAAAATCGGTTACGCCGCCGTGGATCAGCCGATCGAGGCATTGCCTGCCGCGCCTCCGAGAATCAACGCGACTCCGCATTCGCGCCAGCCATCCGCCTGCGCGGCCCGTGAGCAGCAGCCACACCAGCAAAACCATCATGGCCGCCGCGCTCGCCAAAAGAAGCGGCGCGAGCCACCGCGAACTCGAATCGGAAAACACGCCGAACGCGATGCCTGGATTCTGGTTGTGAACCAGAACGACGATGTCCGAAAAAATCGGCCGGCGGAACGAAAGCAGTCGTGTATCGCTCGATGGCAAACTTCGTGGCGCGATCCGCACGCGAGCACTGCCAGCGACAGCCATAGCCAGCGAACGCCGAGCATGGCCGGCGTATGGCTTTCGCGCCGCTCATCAGGACGCAGCCCCTTGTCCTCCTGCATGCGCCGATGCCGCGAGCGCTTGCTCGATTTCGTCGAGCGCCTTCACGCAGCGTTCGCAAACGGTCGGGTAATCGGCGTTCTCACCGACGTGGGTCGAATAATTCCAGCAGCGTTCGCACTTTGCGCCGTCGGCGCGCTGGATTGCTACGCTAAACCCGGGAACTGACTCTGATTTCTGTGCAGCCCGCGGAATCGAAGCTAGCAAGCTCCACCTGCGACACGATAAAGAACGCCGGGAACCAACTCTTGTATTGTTCGAGCAGCGAAGCTAGATCGCCCTCCGCGCCCAACAACGACCTTTGCTTCGAGCGCCCCCGAAATCATTTTCGCGTTACGCGCAGCTTCCAGGGCGCGCAGAACTTCCGTGCGCACCGCAAGAAGCTTTTTCCAGTTTTCCGACTTTCTCCGCGTCTAGCGGATGCACCGAGATCCTCGGCCGCCGGGAAATAGCGCCATGTGCGCGCTCTCCGGATCGCCCGCCACACGCGGAAAATGCCTCCAGATTTCCTCGGCGGTGAACGACGATGATCGGGCGTCGACAGACGCAGCAAAGCCTTGCGATGCGATACACAGCGGTCTGCGCCGAGCGCCGCGCGCGGTTTCGCGGCGCGAACGTGTAGAGCCGGTCCTTCAGCACGTCGAAATAAAACGCGCTCAAGTCCACGACGGCGAAATCGTGCAGCGCGTGGAAGACGCGGTGAAATTCAAAGTCCTCATACCACTTGCGGCACTGCCGCACCAGGTCCGCCGTGCGCGAGAGCATCCAGCGGTCGAGCTCTTCCATCTCGGCATCGGGAACAATGTCGCGCGCGGGATCGAAATCCGCCAGATTGCCGAGCGCGAAGCGGAACGTGTTGCGCAGCTTGCGATAGGCCTCGGAAAGCTGCGTCATCACGTTGTCGGACATGCGCACGTCGGCCGTGTAATCCTGCGACGCCACCCACAGCCGCAGCAGGTCCGCGCCCCACTTCTCGCACACTTCGGTGGGCAGCACGACGTTCCCGAGCGACTTCGACATCGGCTGGCCCTTCGCGTCGAGCGTCCAGCCGTGCGTGAGCACGTGCCGGTAGGGCGCGCCGTTGCGCACCGCGACGCCAACCAGCAGCGAGCTGTGAAACCATCCGCGATATTGGTCCGGGCCTTCGAGATACATGTCCGCCGGCCAGGGAAGTTTCGCCCGTTGGCATCCAGGTGGATCGAGCACCGCCAGATGCGACGAACCCGGAATCGAACCACACATCCAGAATATCGGTTTCCTTGCGCCAGTCCGACGCGCCGCAGCAGCAGCGCGTCCCCGCCGGGCAGTAATTCCTCGGCCGTATGCGTGAACCAGGCATCCGCGCCCTCGCGCGTAAACCATTCATGAACGAGCGCGTGCAGCGCCGCGTAGTCGTCGAATTGCTTGCCGCACTTGTTGCAATACAGGATCACCAGCGGCACGCCCCAGAACCGCTGCCGCGAAACGCACCAGTCGGGCCGCTCGGCGATCATCGAGTGAATCCGCTCGGCGCCCCACTCCGGTGTCCATTTCACTTTGGCGATTTCCGCGAGCGCGCGCGGCCGAATCGCGGCGCCGTCATGCCCAGTACCGGCGGGCCCCGCGCCATCCAGATCGATGAACCACTGTTCGGTGGCGCGGAAGATCACCGGATTGTGGCACCGCCAGCAATGCGGGTAACTGTGCGAAAGTTTCTGCTCGCCGAGCAACGCTCCGCGATCGCGCAACAGCTGAACGACGATCGGATTCGCCTCGAATACTGTTTTCCCTTTGTACTCGGGCAGCCCTTCGAGATACCGGCCATGATCATCGATCGGCGCGTACGCCTCGATGCCATATTTCTGCCCGGTCTGGAAGTCCTCGACGCCATGCCCCGGCGCCGTGTGCACGATGCCGGTGCCTTGATCGAGCGTGACGTAATCGGCCAGCACCGCCGGCACGACTCAAATCCAAAAACGGATGCCGGAATTTCAACTCCGCGAGGTCTCTTCCCTTCCACGGCCCGCGCACGCTTGCCGGCTTCAAGTTTCAGCGCATCGAGCGCCGGACCCACCAAGTCCGCCGCAAGAAGCAACGCTCCCGCAGCGGTTTCGACAACGACGTAGTCATAGTCCGGATGGAACGCGAGCGCGCGATTGTGCGGGCAGCGTCCACGGCGTGGTCGTCCAGATGACGGCGTTCACGCCGGCGCCAAGTTTTTCCGCCGCCGCGCCGGGCTCGACCGCAAACTTCACCCAGATCGACGGGCTGGTGTGATCTTCGTATTCCACTTCCGCTTCGGCCAGCGCCGTGGTATCGACGATGCACCAGTAGACGGGCTTGAGTCCGCGATACACGTAGCCTTTTTCAAGAAACGTGATGAAGGCGTCGGCGATCGTGGCTTCGTACTGCGGACTCATCGTCAGATACGGGTCTTCCCACTGCCCGAGCACGCCCAGGCGCTTGAAATCCCGGCGGTGCTGATCCACGTAACGCGACGCGAATTCCCGGCACATGCGCCGGAATTCTCCCGGCGGGACGCTTCCCTTTTTCCCGCCCAACTCCTTTTCCACCTGCGTTTCAATCGGCAAGCCGTGGCAATCCCAACCGGGAACGTAGGGCGCGCGGAAGCCCGCCATCGTCTTCGACTTCACGACCATGTCCTTCAGAATTTTGTTCAGGCCGGTGCCGAGGTGGATCGTGCCGGTCGGGTACGGCGGCCCGTCATGCAAGACGTAGGTGGGCGCGCCGGCGCGCGCCTGCTGGATGCGGTGATAGAGTTTTTTCTCTTCCCACTCCGCCAGCTGTTTCGGTTCGTTCTGCGGCAGGTTCGCCTTCATGGGAAAGGCCGTGCGCGGCAGATTCAATGTGCTTTTCAAGTCGACAATTTTGGGCATAAGTTGGGTATCGGTGGGCGCGGCTGGGACAGTTCCGTTACCCCTGTGCGCCGGCAATGCCTGGTCCGGAAACCTTCTTCCTCATGGTTGCGTCACAATGTTACAATGGAATCGGCTGGCATGTCAGCCGTGCGCCGCTCGGGCATCCATTCGTGCGGGGGTTGAATCGTAAAGTTAGCTAGTGATTTTGCGGCAACTGAGTTAGGCAGGAATCGTTGAGTACAATAGCACCCAAATGGAGTGATCCAGGCACACCGCCACCCAAGGTGACGCTGCCTGCGGGGAGTTCTGCCCCGCGCCTGGCGTGGTTCCCAAAAGCCACTCTCCCGCGGCTTTCTTTCCAACCTGAAGGATTTCCTCGCCGAGCGTCCCATAAAGGTGCCCAAGAACGGCAAGGGCGCCGTGTTCACGCCGGAAGGCTTCGGGGCCGGCATCGGCGACAACTTCAAAGAGTGGTTCAAGCCAACGCCAAAGGCAGTGTCTTCGCGCATGACCGTGGATTGGCAGCCACCTTACAAAATCCTTTGGCAGAATATTCGCGACCTGATTTCGCCGCCAAAGCTGCCGCCGCTGAAAGTGACCAGCAAGCCGGTCAAGGTAAGAGACATTTGGAGCAAAGATGAAGCCTTCGGACCATCGCAGGCGATTGCGCTGGCTGTGCACATCGGCATCATGGTGCTGATCTTCTCTCCTCTGCTGTACCCAGCCATCAAGAAGGCGACAGCGAATCCTGTCAATAACACGCTTGTCACGCCAATTGATATTTCTGATTACGCGATGAAACTGCCTCCCGGCAAAGACAAGGCCGGAGGAGGCGGTGGCGGCGGCGAACGCAACCCTATTCCCGCGACGAAGGGCAAGCTGCCGAAGTGGAGCATGACGCAGATCGCTCCTCCCATGGTCAAGACGAAACCGGATTCGAAGTTCGAGGCGACATTGCTTGGACCTCCGGATTTGAAAATTCCGAGCCCCAACCTGGATAATTACGGCGACCCGCTCGCCAAGATGGTGAATAATTCCGGCGGGCCCGGCGGTGGCAGCGGGATCGGAAGCGGCACGGGAACAGGAATCGGGAGCGGTTCAGGCGGCGGGCTGGGACCGGGTTCCGGCGGCGGCACTGGCGGCGGAGCATTCCGTCCCGGGACGGGCGGTGTTGGCTATCCAGTCTGCGTCTATTGCCCTGACCCGAAGTATTCCGAAGAGGCCCGCAAAGCGAAATATCAGGGCACAGTTGTGCTCCAGGCCGTCATTACGGCGGATGGCCGCGCCATCGAAATCCAAGTCGTGAAGGGTCCGGGGCTTGGTCTGGAAGAAAAAGCCGTCGAAGCCGTAAAGGATTGGCGGTTCAAACCCGCCGATGGGACCGAACGGCAAACCTGTTGCCGTCTATTGTCCCCATCGAAGTTACTTTCCGCCTGCTCTAGATTCCTCCAAAAACCGATCACGGTTCGACACCAATAGCATGTACGGAGCGGAAACACATCCGCGGGGAATCATTTTCAATACCGTCGAGGCGAGGTACACTTCGCGGGGAGTCCCATGAGAATGAAATCGTGCCTTCGCACTGCCGCCATCGCTGCCGGACTGCTGCTGATCGCGTGGCCGGCACGTCTGGTTGCGCAGACGGCCGGGTCCATCGAATTCTCCGCGCACGTGGCGCCGACAGGGGGACGCCCTGAACCGGTTCGCCAACTGACGTTTTACCTCCTGCGCAAGAGCCTCGACGACATTCGGGCGGAGGCCGTGCAACTCGAACCTGCTCCCGACTTCGGACAATTTGTCGACGGCCTCACCGTTTCGCCCGAATTGAAAGCGTGGATGAAGAAACATCACTCGGTGCAGCTGGTCGGAACGGATTTTACAAAGAGCCTTACCCCGGACGAAATTTTGGACGTGCCCGAGTTTTTCAAAGCTTACATGTCGCGCAATATGGGATTTAAAGGCAACGGCTTTCCCAGATCCGAAATTCAAAGAGAAGGACCTTGAAGCCAATCCCGAGAAATACAAGCAACAGAAGGAAGAGTACAGGGCGGCCCTTCGCAAATTCATCGCGGCCATGCCGGAAAGCGTAGCGGGCATCGACCTCGATTTTGGCGACATCAACCCATCGCCGAAATGGGAGCATCTGCTCAGCGATCAACGCCAGCGCCTCGACACTCGCACGTTCGAACTTGCGCAGCAACAGTACCTGGCGGCGCAGACGGACACGGACCTCGAAGGCCGCGGATCTTTTGCGGGCCTCGCGCCGGGCACGTACTGGATCGGCATGATCGGGATCCAGGCGATGTCCGGGGATGTCCGGCTTCGCTGGGACTTGCCTGTGACGGTGCGGCCGGGCGAAACGACACGCGTGGAGTTGACCAATCTGAACGCCACGAAATCCCTCCGGGCGGCGCAAGATTCAAACCACTGAGGATTTTCCCCAGTGACCTCCCTGGAAGAAACCTGCCTCGAAAAGAGCGCGGCCTAAATGGGCACGTGGGAGCTGTGGGTCGCCTTTCATGCGGGCGTGGCGCTCTTCCTGCTGCTCGACCTTGGATTATTTCACCGCCGCGCGCACGTAGTTTCGCTCCGCGAAGCCGCGTTGGAGAGCGCCGTCTGGGTCGCGCTTTCTGTTGCGTTTGGACTCTGGATTTTCTTCTCGCACGGGCGCGGGCCCGGACTCGAGTTTTTCACCGGCTACCTGATTGAAAAATCGCTGAGTTGGCGTCGCGGTCAAGCGCCGCCTGGTAGGCCTGAGCTGCGTCGCTGAATTTCCGTTGCACCAGCCTCAGGTTTCCCATCTGCACGTAGCCGACGGCACTCTTTGGGGCCACCTTGATGGCCTGCTGAACGTCCTGTTCTGCTGGAATAAGAAATCTGCGGTTAATATTGGAGACGGCGCGCAAGGCGTAGCCATCCGGCGATGCGGGTTCGAGACGGACGATCTGCTCTGCGGCCTGCTCCAGAGCCACCATATCCCCCTTGCGCATTGCCACACCCGCAAGTGCGCGCTGCGCTTGCAGCAGATCGGGGCGCAGTCGGGCAGCATCTCTCCATTCTGTCTCGGCTCGTTCCAGGCTGCCCATTCTTTCCAGCCCCACACCGAGGTAATAGTGGCCAATACTGTTTTGCGGATCGTTCTTGGTCACGGTCTCTAAAGTCGAACTGGCCTCATGCAAACGGTCGTCCTGCATCTGGATCTGAGCACGGTCGATCAACGCATCGCTATCCTGGGGATTAGCCGCCAGAATCTCATCATCGAGCACCCGGGCTTCATCCATGCGCCCCTTCAGGATAAGAAGCTGGATGTAATTCTTCTTTACGTCCAGGTCGTTGGGATGATCGCGAAAGATTACGGCATACTCTGCCGTAGCCTTAACGAGGTCATCGGTCGTGTAATAAAAATCGCCCAGCATGCGATAGCCGACGGAATCGTTGGGAAAATCCAGTTTCGATTTGCGGGCATATTCTTCCGCTACCTCCTTCTTACCTTCGACTAGGTAGAGGTTGGCCAGCGCCCCGCGCAAATTGGGGTCTTTACGATCAAGCTGAATGGCATTCTTGAACTGCTGCTCTGCCTCGCTGAACCGGTTTCGCGATTCATAGAAGCTGCCGAGGAGGAAAGGCGGTTCGACGGCGTTGGGATCGAGTTGAATTGCACGCCTAAAATTCGTCTCTGCTGTATCTAGCTGGTTGTTCTTTACCTGTAGCAGCGCT
Organism: uncultured Acidobacteriota bacterium; assembly: GCA_963788255.1. Taxonomy (GTDB): domain Bacteria; phylum Acidobacteriota; class Terriglobia; order Acidiferrales; family UBA7541; genus Palsa-295. Next base: position 11,139 of record CAWBGC010000012.1, on the reverse strand, counting down.
AGCCCCAAGTAGAAGTCCGATTGGTTCGGCGCGAGCGCGATTGCTTTTTCCATCTCCTGTACCGCGCCGGCGAAGTTGCCTCTTGCGGCAAGAAGACTCGATACCGCCACATACGTTTGGGGATCGTTTGGCCTCTTCTGCAGGAGCCATTCAGTCTGCTCGTGCCCCGCCTCGAAATCGCGGGCGGCAATCAGCAACTTCGCTAGATCATCGCGGGCCGCGTAGTTCTCGGGCTGCAGTTCTATGGTTCGGGAAAGCTCCTGATATGCAGGCGACCACTGCTGGACCTTCAGATAGCTTTGGGCCAGCCGGTAGTGAGCCTCCACAAAACCCGGGTCGATCTGAATTGCATTGAAGAACTCAATGGCTGCCTCCCGATACTTACCTTGTTGAAAGTAGTGCTGTCCACTTTCGAAATATTTTTGTTTCCGAACATTGGGATCCCGAGAGCATGCGGAAAGGACAAGAGCTAGTACGGAGAACGTTGTAAAAACCAACACGGTACGGTAGACGGCACACAACTTCATCACACACCCCAGGTCCGGTGCGATGCACACCGGGCGAGCTTCCTTCCAAACTACAGCAACCGAATCGTCAAGGGAAGTTACTTCCGCACCAGTTTGGTTCTCGCTGGCCTGGACACCCCAACTTTGTGCCAGTACGCGGACGACCAGTGCGTCGCGTTGGCCGGTCTGGTCTTCAACGGTTGTGTCCAGAATGTTCTGCTCCACTTCTGAGCGGTTGAGTTTTTTCGGCTGGCGAGCCCTCGATCCCCCGTTCGGTACAGCGACCCGGGCTGCCAAAATGGTCGTCGTGACAAGCCTGTACGTTGCGCGATCGAGTAGTTCGACACGCCCTGGCTTGCCAGCACGATCACTTGGCAATTGCGGGCCGTCTTTTGTGGCGTGGTACCCGCGCGAGCCAGCGATTCCAATTGGCGTTTCTGGACCTCCTCGACCTGCAGCAGGAGCGCGACCAAACATGCCCCGATTGAATCGCGAATGCGAACTAATTCATAGTTTAAATGGGACGGGACACTAGAAAAGGATCCGCTACAATACTCGAACTTTTCGCAGGGCGATCAACCCGCCGGCGTAATGGCGTGTAAGTTGCGTACCGACTATGTTTTACGTGATACGTTGCAAGCCTTTGCAACTGTTGCAGGAATTATCAGTCTTGACACAACCTCGGACTGCGGTAAACTCAACCTCGGGCTGATATAGCTAAGGGAAGAGGCCCAAAAGAATTCTTGAAAGTAGGTGGGGACGATGAAATGCTACGGTCGGTTCCTAATTTGTGTAGCATCGCTGATGTTCGCGGCAGTTCTCCCCGCCTCAGCTGGCTCGGTTAGCGGCTCATACACCTCGACCGTGATCGGTGTGACGGGCGAAACTGTTACGGCTACTTTCACCTTCGACACCTCGTCAGACCAGTTTACCAACATGACCCTCGCGTTTAAGGGAGGCGTTTTTGGCGCATTAACGGAGAGTTATACGGGGTGCGGCACAGGTCTGTCTTGTACTTTTATCGAACTTGCAGGCGGCGACTCGCTCTTATATTCCATCCTTCTGAATAAGAACTTCAGTCGATACGCGGCTGGTGGCAGTGTCTGGAACACGCACTCCGCTGGCATCTTCGGCTACACGGGCTCACCTTCACCTTCCGTGCCCGAAGGTGGATCGAACTTCTCCTACCTCGCTCCCGCGGGGTTGGTGATTTTTGGCGGGATCTTCCTGAATGGATTCCTGCGCCCGCGAATCGGCCGACAGGAAAACGTCTGATGTAATTGCCGTTTTTTTAGACTGCGGATTCCAGACTGTCGGCCTAGCCATGGATTCGAAAGCTTGTTTTTCAATCTGAAATCTGCAGTTTCAATCGCCGCCCCGCTCGGGCGAGCGGCAAAGATCAGCGGCAGAGTCAAAGGCGTAGGGAATTTTGTACTCCGCAGCAGAGGCCTGGGCTTGTTTCATTTCACGTCGCGGCGCGATAACGCCGTCATGGAGCGGCCGGGCCTTGAACGTGTGAGAGACCTGGCCGCCGAAGGGCAGATCCAGGTAGTGTTGGCTTATGCACCGGACCGGCTGAGCCGCAAGTACGCGTACCAGATTCTGCTGATCGAGGAGTTGGCCCGCAACGGGGTGGAAACGCTGTTTATCAAAGCGCCGCAGGGATGCAGCGCGGAAGATCAACTGCTGGTGCAGTTCCAGGGAATGATAGCGGAGTACGAAAGGGCTCAGATTCTGGAGCGATCACGCCGTGGTAAGCGACACCGGGCCCACTCGGGTGAAGTGAGCGTGATGAGCGGCGCTCCCTATGGGTACCGTTATGTCCGCAAGACCGACGAGGCCCCCGCCGCGTACGCCGTGCATGAGGCCGAGGCCCGTGTGGTCGAGCGCATCTATGAGATGTACACGGTGGAAGGACTCAGCATTGGCGAGATCACCCGCCGGATCAACGCCGAAGGCATCCCGACTCGCAAAGCAAGTGCCCGCTGGGAACGCTCGACTGTCTGGGCCGTGTTGCGTAACTCTGCGTATCGTGGTGTCGCCTGTTTCGGCAAGACCCGCGCCTCTGCACGGACGCGCGTCATCCGTCCGCTGCGTCGGCGGGGTGTGGTTACGCCCAGCACCACAGCCGGCCACGAGCGCCCGCGCGAAGAATGGATCGAGATCCCCGTGCCGGCACTGATAAGCGAAGATAGCTTCGCCCGTGCCCAGGAACTCCTTCAGGAGAACAAAATACGGTCGCGCCGTCGAACCATCGAGCCAAGTATCGTGCAGGGGCTGGTCAGCTGTCAGAAGTGCGGCTACGCCTTCTCGCGCACATCCACGCAAACGAGCGCACGCAAAATCCACTACTACAAATGTATTGGTTCCGACAGCTGGCGAAAACTGGGTGGTCCTGTTTGCGACAACGGCCGCTTGGTCCGCCAGGATCTGCTCGATCAGATCGTCTGGGCCGAAGTCATTCGACTGCTGGAAGACCCCACACTGATCGAGCAGGAACTTGACCGTCGGCTTACGGCGGCGCGCTCCTCCGATCCGGCCAAAAAGCGCGAACAAAGCCTGCAAAGGGAATTAGCGCATGTTGGCAAGGGCATCGAACGCCTTCTCAGCGCCTACCAGGAAGCACTCATGTCGATCGAACAGTTGCGTGAACGTATGCCTGCACTACGCCAGCGCGAACAGGCGCTCCACGCTGAGTTGCAAGCAATTGCTGACCAGGCCAATGATCAAGCGGCCCTCCTTCGCTTGGCGGAGACCCTCACCGCGTTCCTCGCGCGGCTACACGGTGCTGCTGATACGCTGAGTATCACTGAACGCCAGCGCATCGTACGGCTCGTAGTGAAAGACGTCCTGATAGGAGACGACACCATCACCATTCGCCATAGCATTCCCGTCTTGCTGGGCCCACCGCAAGGCGCTTCCCTACCGCCCAGCCAGACAGCCCGCCCAAATTACCTTTTGTGTAAGGGGAGTGTGCGGGTTCTCCCTTGCGGCGTCGCTGCAGGCGCTCGAGTCGATCCAGTGCGCGACTGAGGCTTCGATCGGCCGCAGCTTCTGCGCGGAGAGCTCGGTCTAGAGTGTCAGCTGCTGATACTGCTTCTCGTCGGAGAGCTTTGGCGCCTCACCCATACCCGAAGCACTCCATGCAGCACTGAGCAGAGGTGGTGGTGAGGCGTGTCATCGGTCTCGTGGACGTGACAGCCGGCGTGCGTGTTGTGGCTCGAACCTTGGCGTTTTCTAACCTGAAATTTCTTGCAGGTGCCGGACCCAACTCAGGAACGTCTAGATAGTCTCGATTGTCAGGGTTGGAAACGCGGTTTTGTACAGGCGCTCATCCAGAGTCAACAGTCGGTAACTCTTTGTTTGAGCGTGAGCCCCTATCAGAAAGTCGGCAAGAATGCGTCGACTGCCTGAATCACGTTGTTTGCGCCGGCGTTCCGCGTAACGTTGAAACGCCCGCCCGGCGTGGCGCCACGCGGCTTCGTCCAGTTCCCAATCAATGACAATTCCGGTCTCTTCGAGAAATGAATTCACGAAGGTCTCTGTCCGGCCTGGGGCAGCAATCAACTCTGCGAACACCGGCGCCGACACGACCAGACTTCCCCGATTGAATGCCCCCTCGAGAGCCGCCTGAGCGGCCAGGCTGAGGGTAGGATCTCTATCCCACAGAGCGACCACAACATCGGTATCAATAGCGGTCGTCATTGTCCGCGGAGCCCGCGGAGCCCGCGCAGCCACCGACGGATACCTCTGCGGCCAGACCCGATCTCCAGATTTCCGATACCGCGATACTTCGAGAACGCGCTCTCGCTGCGGACAGGCCGGACGCGGATACCCTTTCCATCGCTTTCAAATAATAGGGGTCACCGACCCGCACACCAAGAATGCGCCGCACCTCACGTGGCACAGTGATCTGCCCCTTGCTGGTGATCCTCGCTTGCTTCTGCATTCCAGTCTCCTGCTTTCCTTACTCTACCCGTATTGTCCTTACTCTCGAGGACCGGCTAGCACACCTGCCCACGTTGGAAATGGGAGGCGGCAAGCATCGAATCCGCACCATTTTGCAGCAAGGTCCTATAGCCAACGGGGAACGTTCACGATGTTCACGATGTTTCACAACGTTCATCAACGGACGGACTTCCTCCGCTGTAGTCCGATGTCAAGGCTCCTGCCTTTCGAAATCGAAGTCACTTTTTACGTAGCGCAGACGCTTTCCGTCATTGTCAAACATAAGGCCGGCCTCCTCGCATTCGCGACAACCTCCGCCGAATCCATCCTCTGTCACTTCAGGTAGGAGCATGTCTCCTCGGCACACCCCCATATTCTTAGCGGTTGTGTGAATCAAGCGGATTAAGTCTTTTGAAATCCGTAATCCACGGCCTTGACAGCCAAGTTTTTGGGTTGGAAAACCGAGGGAGCGGAGAATCTCGCCGACCTTTCGCGGTTTCAGATGGTAGCTTTCGCCGCTCCGCGCGAGATCTGCCTCGACCAACAATGTGAGCTCCTTGACCGTAAGACGATTGTCGGGACCATGAATGTGAGTCCTGCCGTAAAGCGCGGCCATGACAACCCACTCTGGCTCGCCATGACGATCCGCCCTCGCCGCGGCATCGTGCGGCTTGATAATTTCGAGGAGTTCTCGCTCAAGTTCAGGATCACCGAGGAGTGGGAGGGCCAAGGCGCGCGCAATGTCCAACATGCGGGGGGCCAGGCTCGACGACGCGAGCGTCATCGGCTTGACACGCTTATAGTTTTCTAAGCGAAAGGTCAGCAATTTGGGTTGCAACCGGTCCGCAATTCCCGCAAGAACGTCAGGATCCAGAGCGGGAAGATCCCGGATTCCGGGTCGCATGGCCACCACTAGGCCTCGACTCGCGAGGGCGGCATCAGCGGCCCGTTGCCGAGACGCGATCGCTTTCGGTCCAAACACGTCGTAGGCTCGAGGACCACGAAAAACTCTTTGCCCCTGACTGCTTCCGTTTCGTAGGAGATGCTGCAGGCTTCTACTTCGCACATCCCCGGCCATTTCGAATTCATCTAGGAGCAACGTGGGATGCAAGCTTGTGATCAAGTTGTAGAGTGCCGCCGACGAGATGTCCCCCGCGACAACCGAACGCCGGCAGATCGCGCTGAGCAATCGAAGCAGCGTGGTCTTGCCGCAGGAGAATGGGCCAACGATCCATAGATACGGAGCAATCTGCTGGAGATCGTTCAGCCATGTACACAGAGCAAAGTATCCCACCAGCTTACGATCCGACTTGTCGAGATCGAGATAAGTGCACAACACATCATCGATTTCGCGGAGCAAGGTTCTCGGCGTCTCGCTAGTTCCGAGCGACTTTGGCAAGCGCATCGCATCTACCAAGCTGCGGTGAACTTTGGGCGGGATGAGGGTTTCATCCCCGCTCTGAAACGTACGGTCGAACTTGGACGCGCCATTGTGGCAGACCACAAAAGCTAGGTCTCCGGATCTCTCTCGCACAAGATCAATGAGGTTGCCATCCGGAAGAAGCTCAAACTGACTTTCTCGAGTTAGGACTTGCACTGCAGGCGGAAGCGTCATGTGCCCGGTTCGGCCCCCGTTTAGCGAGGTAATAACCTCGAGTGGCAAAGATCGGCCGTCCGTCAGACGAACGAAATACGTCACTGCTTCCGATTGGCCGCCGCGACCGTTACCATTTTTTGCGGTTTTCATATGTGCTCTCCTTCCGTGACCACCTAAAGCCATTCGCTAATGATTGATTCCCCTCGTTTTGCCGAAATGCAGCAGGATCGCAGGGTTCTGCTGCAATAAAACTTTTCAGAATATGGAGAGGCGCCAAGGGGTTTTGCCAGGAGAATTTCTTTGAGGTGACCCGATCGGCCGCACTTCAGAGGACTTGACGTAGGATATTCGGCCATCAGGCCCCCAGCGCGCTCTGTTTGCGCCTCGTGGCCCTCCGCCGAGCATCCCGCTCGTCTTCGGGGTTAGTTAAGGTAAGCCGGTTCCTTTTGGCATCCCGCCAAAGAGGGAAGATAGCAGTTTCCGGTGTTTGACCCTCCTGATCGCCAGCATGGAGAGGTCGTCGAAGGCATCCCGCCCTCAAACGTTAAAAATACACCCTTTCCGCGGTTGGAAGCATTGGCGGTCGTGGTTCATCAACTACGGTCGCCAACCGACGAAGGGAGAGGCAAACAGCGGTGAAGATGATCCGCCCCTGTTGTCATCGTTTCCACTTAAACCAAGTTTCCTGAGGGCTCGACTTTGAAGTCATCCCTTTGCTTCGGCTTTGGGGGCCACCTAGCCGCTAGATCCTTGCCCGCTCCTTATAGCGTTTGGCGGCAGCCAACAATCTCCTGCCCGGTTCCGGGGATGAGAAAGAGCATTGGCAAAAATCTCGGGTCCGCGCTCGTTCAAGATCCGTTGTCGTGGATTCTAACAGTCCGGCTAATTTCATTCTCCCCCACGCAATATCCAATCCACGCTCTTGTGAAATCGGTCGGAGAGCAGAATCAATATCTCTAGACTCGGAGCAATCCTCCCTCGCTCAATCTTCGAGAGATGCCCCTGCGTAATATTGAGGTAAGCGCATAATTCGTCCTGCAAAATCGACCCCCGGATCTTCCTGATCCTGTGGCCGATTGCAGCCAATTCGACCTTTGCTTTATGACCGCCCAAGATCTCCTCTTGACGACTGTATCGATTTATGTCATATTCATAATAAGAATATTCCTTAAATGAATATGCATTAGGCGCATACGCATAACGTGTTGATTATTCATTACTAATCCATTTCGATCGCTAGCGCAATTTACTGAAAAGGGTCGAAACGCTGGAGGTACCCATGGGCTCGATACATAACGCTACGAGGCTTGCAAAGCGAAACCTTGAACTCGCGACAAAGTTTTGGGGCAGTCTCTCCGATCCGACTTCGGAGACGCTATCCGGTCTCACGAAGAGATACAAACTGGTCGTCTCAGCAGGAGATCTTGTTTTGCTCGATGGGAAATGGTATGTCACCCACTCGGGACTCTTGGGTGTTGCGCGCCGAAAGCATTGCGCTGGAATGCAGGTGCGTCCGGCTCTCGAGTTCTGCAATCCAGTTGCCTCGCGTTGGGCATTCGAGGCTACCGTTTACAAGTCGCGAGCGTGCCGTGGGTTCGTTGGTTATGGTGACGCAGATCCCTCAAATGTCTCCCCACTCGTCCACGGTGCCGAAATGCGCGTTGCGGAGACTCGAGCAGTCAACCGGGCCCTTCGTAAGGCCTACGGCATCGGCATCTCCGTCGAGGAAATCGGCTCGTTTGCCGAACCGGTTCCGTCCTCCCGGGAGTCGAAAAAGCTTCCGCCCCGGCCGGTTAATGGGAGCAACGGAAACCACGGTGGACCGAAGGTGCGCGACCGCCTCTGCCAGCTGATCCGCCATCACCAACTGGATGCCAACCTCGTCAGGTCCTACGCAGTCGATTTTTGCGGTACTAAGACGCTCCGCGAAGCCTCCCGCGATCAGGTCGAGGGTTTTGTTGCGCACCTGGCCGACTGGGCCGAGAAAGACCGGAACGCATTACTTTGCCAGCTCAACAGCTATCTCGACGGGAAGGAAGGTGCAGCGTGAGGCGTTATTTCGATTTTCTCCGCCCATCAGATGTATCGGCCATTCAGTCGGTTCCAGATGGTCGGTTCCTTGTCCGGGTGGATTGGGCGCAGTATCGCTGGCACAAGCAGAAACCTTATTACGAAATCCGCCTCGCCGTCCTCCAGCCAAAGCACGTGACCGGCTCTGTCATGACCGGCCGGCTGTATTGCACACCCAAGGCTATCTGGAAGCTGAGGTGGTTCCTGCGCGACTTCGGCTACGACCCAGAGTTGCTGGGAAGGAGTGAGATCGATGACAAGGCCCTCGTCGACCTGTGGGGCGTGGTAAAGGTCAGCGAAGTCACAGTGCACGGGATCTCGGTCCTCAACTTTGATGGCTTTGCTCCGGCGGCCCGTTGGACAGAACTCTCAATTTTTACTGACTGTGATCGCCGTGGCTCTGAGGTGTCCTCATGACCCACGGCTACATCCAGAATCAGCCAATACACGCGAACAGGTCGAAACCCTTGTCGGACGCGTGGCGGAGTAAGGCGAGAAAGATGACCATGCGCTGCTCTGCCAAGTCACCCGCTACCTCGGCCAGAAAGAGGTCTCGCATGAAACGCCAGATTACCGGTCTGTACGCCGCCGATCGCTGTGCCACCGACCAGATTCCTGACGGCGTCTTTCTCGTTCGGGTGCAACGAGTGAGGTTTCAGCGGCAGGCCCAAAAGCCCTACTACGCGCTGGCGTTGGCTGTTCTTGAACCCAACCGGTTTTCTGGCCACATCCTGTCGAGTCGGCTCTATTGCAGCCCAAAAGCCCTATGGAAGTTGAACTGGTTCCTGCGTGACTTTGGCTACGACACGGAACTGCTCGGGCGCGACGAAGTGGACGAAGCTCAGCTCGTCGGTCTGAAAGGAGTGGTCAAGATCAGCCACATCGTCTTCAACGGAGCTTCCCTGCTCCGGTTCGACGGTTTCGCTCCCGCCGGCCGTTGGGAAGAGCTCTCCCCAACCAATCTGGACAATCCGCAGGTGGCCTGACGTGACCTACAGTTATACCCAGATAAGCCAATACCTCACGTGCCCGCGGCGGTATCGGCATCGCTACCTCGATGGCTGGAAGGAAAAGGACACTCGGGCAGCGATGCTCTTCGGCCGCGCCTTTGAACAAGCCCTGGGAGCCCTTTTCCGCCGGGAAGATCCCGGAGCAGTCCTGTTCGCCGCGTGGTCCGCGTGCCAGAGTCAAGACTTGCACTTCTCCAACCGAGACTCGTGGGATCGTATGCTTCGGCAAGGAATCGCACTATTGACCCGCTTTTGCCAGGACGATCGTGTCCGGGTCTGCCAGCCTCAGCGCAATCTGCAAGTCAAATTCACACGGCAACTTGCTGGCAGCAACGATTTCGTTGCCTACATCGACGCCATCGGGAAACTCGATGGCAAGCGATGTTTGCTGGAGTGGAAAACCAGTTCGAGCCGATATCCGGATGAACCCAAGGGGCTGCTGTCTCTGGATCCGCAGCTGGTTTGTTATTCGTGGATGACCGGAATAGCCGACGTCGCCCAGGTCGTCTTCGTCCGCAAAAGCTTGGTCGAGGTTCAGTATTTGCGCACCACCATCACCGACGGACAGCGCGAAGAGTTTGGCCGCTTGGTGGAGGGCACAATCCGTCGAATCGAGTCAGCGGAGTTTCTGCCGCACAGTGGCGTCCGTTTTCCGCAGAATCCCTGCAGCAGCTGTCCGTATGTGGGCCTTTGCCTTGGAAAGCAAGAAATGATCGACGCCGCTCTGGTGAGGCGTCCAGGAGCCGACAGTCTTGATTGGCTTGACGAGCTTAATTACTAGGTATCCGCCCATGCCGCCGAAGTTCAATCGTCGCCGCGCCGTATTCGTACTGGGCAAGATTGAAGAAATTCTGGCCTGGGAGCAGCGAAAGGAGACGGAGCGCGACACCAAGTTCGTCGAGTTGGGCCGATATTTATGCGAGGTGCGGGCAGGACAGTACTGGCGCTTGGAGAGTTTGAAGTGCTTCGACGAATTTCTGGAAAGGCGTTTTCCGGAATCTAGGAGAAAAGCGTACTACCTGATGTCGATCCACGAACACCTGCCGCCGCAGGCAAGAAGGCAGCTGAAGGAAGTGGGCTGGGCCAAGGGAATTGAATTGGCGAAGCTGGCCAGGAAGGACGGGCAGCACTTCGATTGTGCAACCTGGTTGCACAAAGCCCGTCACATGCCGAAGGAAGACTTCAAGAAGGAGGTTGAGAAGGAGCTGACGGGACGAGAGACCGAACCGTGGGAGATTATCTACTTCAAACTGTACCAGAGCCAGATGCCGGTCATTGAGAAAGCGATCGAAACGGCGGCTCTGATGCTGGGTAGTGACCGATCCCGCGGCTACTGCCTGGAAATGATCTGCGCGGACTTCCTGGCCGGAGCCAACCTGGACAACGGAGATCCGGAGACTCTGCTGTTCTCGATGACGAGATTCTTCAAATTTCTGGCGGAAGAGCAGCGGCAGGCATTTCTTGGCGGCCTGAGTGAGAAGGCCTCATGAGTTCAATTGGCCCTAAGCCAATGCGCTTGCGACTGGATCCCGTGGCCTACGAGAGCCTGCGGCAGTTGGTGCTGCGCCGCGATGGCTGGCGATGTCAATCGTGCGGCACGACGGCGAACCTGGAAGTCCATCACAAGCAGCTTCGCAGCCATTCCGGCGAAGATTCCGAGTTAAACCTCATCACGCTCTGCACACAATGCCACACTGGAATACATCGAGGGTTGTAAGCTCTGACGATCGCCGAGGAACGTCCCAAGCTGGTGGACTCCTGCCAGATCCTTGGCTTTGAGGTATGCCTCTTTTCGTGTCCTGCAGGGAAAGAAACCGTCAAATTCTTCCACGTCAGCGACCGCCGCGAGCTGTCTCTGGTCGTGAACCGAGAACTACGGCCAATCATTCCACGTGGCTTGCGGCTACTAGCTTTCTGCGGCAAAGGTGATCTCCGATACACGTCTCTCTTTGGTAATGGTTCTTCTCCACCGTACTCTAGCTAGCAGCCCGTGGCAGAAAACTGAGAT
>CAWBGC010000011.1:0-295265 GCA_963788255.1 uncultured Acidobacteriota bacterium | reverse complement strand
CGTTAATCAGGACTTGACGTCTACGAGTACTTTGTGTGATAAAGCTATGTGCGCACACGCATTATCGCCGTCATGGAACTGGTACTCATCTTCCCCGCTGCGCTCTTTATGACTGCGCTCACGTTGCGCAATCTCCAGCCGCTGCAATACGAACCCGCTCGCAGCGCTCAGCAGCTAGTCATGTGGTACGCGGGCCGCATGTGGACGCTGTGGATTCTGCTGCTAGGCCTACCGTTCATTGTACTTGTCAGCGGCTGCGCCGAGCTGTTACGCAGCTGGAACCGCGACAGTGTTCTGACGCTCACATCTTGGAAATCGCTAGCCATGCTCCGCGCGCACTTGGCAACGCTTTTCATCGCTGCGACTACACTGATTGCCGGAGTCATACTGGCGATTGTCGTCTTGCACGTCCTAGCGAACTAAAACGGCTTCGTGGGGGATGGCTCAATCGCAAATAATGCCCATGCTCGCGGCAAATGGTCGGTCCGGTTTCCGCGTTAATCAGGCATGTGGATTACTTCCGGTTAGCCCGTTATTCGCCCGGAATCCGCGCCCGGCCACTCCGGGTGGGGAGCGCAATCGCGTCATTACAACAGTTGTCCTGCAACTATCGTGCTACGATTTGGGTTCGGCCGTGACCCACATCGTCATCAGCAGGCAACTAAAGCACCTCGTTCTCGTTTTAGCATTCTGCGCCTCGTCACCAGTGGCATTATCACAAGGCGCCGCCGCAGCTGTCCGCTCCACTCTTTTCGGAGCGCCAGTCTACATCACTCATGTGACAGTCATCGATACCGAGAACGGGCAGGAACATCGGGATAGCACGGTCGTTATTTCTGAAGGCAGAATCGCGGAAATCAATGACAGCATGCGAGCCAAGCCACCGGCCAACGCCAAAATCGTGGACGGCAGCGGCAGATTTCTAATCCCGGGATTGTGGGACATGCACGTTCACAGCTGGGACTATGAGTCCACGTACCCGCTCTACATCGCGAACGGTGTAACTGGCGTGCGTGACATGTTCGGCCCTCCCGATGCCAAGAGGTTCCGGGCAGAACTGCGAACCAAAAATCTTATTGCGCCGCATATGTATCTCGCCAGTCCGATTCTCGATGGCAATCCACCTCGTCAGCCCGGCTCGATTGTTGTGAATACTCCCGCAGAAGCTCGAAAAGTAGTTGATGAGCAAAAGCAGAAAGGCGCTGATTTCTTAAAAGTATACGACGGGCTAGCGCGAGATGTGTATTTTGCCATCATGGATCAGAGCAGCCGTCGGCATATTTCCGTTGCCGGACATGTGCCCTTCGCGATCAGCGCTTGGGAAGCGAGCGCAGCGAAACAAAAGAGCATTGAACATCTGCGCCAAGTGCCACTCGCCTGCTCCAGCCGGGAAGAAGAACTGTGGCCCAAAGTGGCAGCCTCTAAATCAAAAGCAGAATGGGCACAGTTAATGACAGAGGCGAATCGGAGCTACAGCGATGAAAAGTGACAGCGCTGATTTGTGGAGTTCAGGAAGAACGGCACGTGGGTCGTGCCGACAATTACGGTTGGCCAAGCGTCAAGCATGATGAACGACCCGCACTTCCTGAGTGACGACCGCTTGCGATACTTCGGAAGTGATTATCGGCGGTGGCTCGCTCCAAGAGAGGACCCTCGCAAGGCGCGGACCGCGACTGATTTCGCTGTGGAGCGCGAGGCCGTCGTCTACAAAAAGAAGCTTGTCGGGGCGATGTTTCGTGCTGGTATTCCGATGCTTGCGGGAACTGACGCAGGAAATCCCTACTGCTTTCCCGGATTTAGCCTCCACGATGAGTTGGCGCTGCTGGTTGAATCGGGACTCACGCCACTGGCGGCCCTGAAGGCCGCGACCTTGAACGCGGCGGAGTTCATGAATGCTCGTGACCAGTATGGTTCAGTAGCCCCCGGCAAAATTGCAGATCTTGTGCTTCTGGATGCCGACCCGCTGCAGGACATTCGCAACACGACAAGAATTGCCGAGGTGTTCCTGGATGGTAGGGAATTTGATCGCGCTACGCTCGATGCGATGCTGAAAGATGCAGAGAGGGCTGCAGCGAACTCGGGCAGCCACTCCGGCGCACACCCGGAGCAATGAATTCTGATAAATCGCGTCAGCACTCCCGATGCCAGCATCGGCTCGTCACTGGGCGTGTGGTCGGCAACTCGGAAGTTATCCTAAGTCCTGGTAAGTTCGGATTACCGGTAACTTGGGTACTGGAACCCACTTCTCCGGTAAATGCGTTTTTTATCAGCTGCCCTCATCGTTGACTTGATGAACGGCCCAACCTAAGATTGCGCCACTGCTTGCCATGATCGGCCAAACCATCTCGCACTACCGCATCCTCGGAAAACTCGGCGGGGGCGGGATGGGAGTCGTCTATAAGGCCGAGGACACTGAGCTTGGGCGCTTCGTTGTCCTGAAGTTTCTTCCCGAAGACCTCGCCCAAGACCCACAGGCTCTGGAACGCTTTCGACGGGAAGCACGCGCAGCCTCGGCGCTCAACCATCCCAACATCTGCACCATCCACGAGATTGGGAAGGACGAAGGGCAGTCGTTTATTGTCATGGAGTTTCTGGACGGGCTGACGCTGAAGCACCGAATTGCTGGGCGTCCGCTGGAAATTGAAACTCTGCTGTCGCTCGGAATCGACATTGCCGACGCGCTCAACGCCGCTCACGCCGCTGGCATCGTCCACCGGGACATCAAGCCCGCCAATATTTTCGTCACGAAGCGTGGGCACGCCAAGATTCTTGACTTTGGGCTCGCGAAGGTCAGTCTTGCAGGCGGTTCTTCGCGCCAAATTGCATCGGCGAATACGGTAACGGAGATCGACGCTCAGCAACTCACGAGCCCGGGAACGATGCTGGGAACAGTAGCCTATATGTCTCCCGAGCAGGTTCGGGCGAAAGAGTTGGATGCGCGGAGCGATTTGTTTTCCTTCGGCGCGGTGCTGTATGAGATGGCGACCGGAAAGATGCCATTCGAAGGCTCAAGCTCTGGAGAAATCTGCGGAGCGATCCTGCACCAGAAGCCCCGCCCGGCGTCGCAATTTAATCCGCAGCTTCCGGGTCAAGTCGAAGCGATTATCGATAAGGCTCTGGAGAAAGAGCGGAATCTACGCTACCAGCACGCAGCCGAAATGCGAACGGACTTGCAACGACTAAAGCGGGATTCCGAAAGCGGACACGGTTTTGCGGCAACTTCGGGCACGATTGCGGTGGCAGAAGCTTCTGCGGCTCGGGTTGTGAAGATTTGGAGGATTGCGGTTCCCATTCTGCTGGTGGCCTTGCTCGTAGCGGGCGGGCTTTACTATCGTTCGCATCAGCAAAGCAATCGCCTGACCGAAAAGGACACCATCGTTCTCGCCGACTTTGCCAACAGCACGGGCGATGCGGTATTTGACGACACGCTCAAGCAGGCCCTCAGCGTTGCTCTGAATCAGTCGCCGTTTCTGAATGTGCTTTCCGACAGCGAAGTGGCCAAGAATTTGAAGTTGATGACACGACCCGCCGGCACGAAACTCACGCCCGAAGTCACCCGCGAGCTTTGCCAGAGGGCGGGGAGCAAAGCCTACATTGCCGGGTCAATTGCCAGTCTGGGCAGCGAATATGTGCTGGTGTTGAAGGCGGTGAATTGCCAGAGCGGAGACCCGCTGGCCGAGAAGCAGGTGACGGCAGCGTCCAAGGAGAAAGTACTGGACGCGCTGGGCAAGGCGGCATCCAAGCTGAGAGGCGACCTGGGCGAATCGCTGGCGACAGTGCAGAAGTTTGATGTGCCGCTCGAACAGGCCACCACGTCCTCGCTGGAAGCTCTGAAAGCCTACAGTCTGGGACGGAATGCGATGCTCGGAAAAGGAGAGTACGTTGACGCCCTGCCCCTCTTCCAGCGTGCCATAAATTTGGACCCAAACTTCGCCATGGCATATTTCCAGGTTGGGGCGTGCTATGACGCCCTCGGCGAAGCTAGCCTTGGGGTCGAGAACACGCGCAAGGCGTTCGAGCTGCGCGAGCGCGTGGGCGAACGAGAGAAATTGACCATCGAGGCCGACTATTACTTCGAGGCTCTCGGCGACCTGGAAAAGGCGCGACAAGCGTATGAAGTTCTGGTGCAGACGTATTCCGAAGGGCGAATCGGCCTGGGTGCTGTTTACTTTGAACTCGGGCAATATGACAAATCACTTGCAGAATTCCGCGAAGGCCTCCGCGTCTCACCGCAGGACGGTCTGATATATGGAAGTATTGCTCTGAATTATCTTGCCCAGAATCGCTTTAACGAAGGTCGTGCCATAGCCGAGGAGGCCATGGCGAAAAAATTAGATGCTCCCGAGCTACGCATCGGCCTTTACGCGCTTGCCTTTGTGCAGAACGATGCGGCGGGGATGGCGCAGCAGGTGAGGTGGAGTGAGGGCAAGCCGGGGGTCGAGGATTTCTTTCTGGGAAGCGAAGCTGAAACCGCCGCCTATTCGGGACAGTTGGAGAGGGCGCAGACCTTTACCCGCCGGGCGGTTGCTTTGGCCGAGCGCGCAAAAGAGAATGAGACGGCAGCAAGCTATGGAGCGGAGGCGGCAGTAACGGAAGCCCTCTTTGGCAACGCGACTGAGGCGCGGCGGCGGGCGGGAGCATCGCTCTCCCTTTCGACGGGCCGGGACGTGCAGTATGCAGCGGCATTGGCGCTCGCAATCGCGGGGGATACAAGCCGACCGCAAAGGTTGGCCGATAATTTGGGCCAACGTTTCCCGGAGGACACTATTGTTCAGTTCAATTACCCGCCAGCCCTTCACGCGCAACTTGCTTGCAATGCTCACGATTGCGCGAAGGCCATCGAGATTCTTCAAGCCGCCGCGCCCTATGAGATGGCGACAATGTCGCAACCTTCAGTCAGTTTGTATCCCGTCTACGAACGCGGCCAAGCGTATCTGGCCGCCCATCAGGGCATTGAAGCCGCCGCCGAGTTCCAGAAAATTCTCGACCATCGCGGAATTGTGCTCAACGAACCCATCGGTGCGTTTGCACATCTGCAAATCGGGAGAGCTTACGCCATGCAAGGCGACACCGCGAAAGCCAAGGCGGCCTATCAGGACTTTCTCACCCTCTGGAAAGACGCCGATCCTGATATCCCCATCCTGAAGCAAGCCAAGGCGGAGTTCACCAAGTTGCAGTAGCTACCATTCAATTTTCTTTCACTCACTGCGGCAAACTCCTGGTTAGTCGGATAACCGGAGAAGTCCCGTTTCCTCGTTACTAAGCTGCACCACTCCCACGGCGTTTCTGGTCGAGTTGCTCGACCAGGCTATCGAGATCGGGGTAGCCGGCTCCAAATCTCCGTGTGAACCAGTTCCCACCTCGCTCAGCAATCCTCTCGCCGTCCGCGATTACATCGAACTGACCGGTCTTACCAGGCGTAATGACGGCTTCAATGTCCAGGCGCTTCTTGATGAGGGTCGCGAGACTCGTGACCTTGGCACTGTTGTTCTGTCACGTCGGGCAATGAACGATTTCGATCTTCATTCTGTCCTCCAAACCACTTCGTGAACCACGTAGTGGCTCAGTATAGTCGCGTTCAGCGACAATTTGGGCACTGAGACCGACTTGATTGCATAACAGTGTCGGCTCCCTCGACCCGAGTAGACTGAGGTTGTTTCGACGACCGCAGGCTCGGGAGGAAGGAGCCGAACATGATGATTATAGGCGTAGATTACCACCCGAGCTTTCAGCAGATTGCATTTGTTGTAGAAGAGACGGGGGAGTGTGGTGAACAGGAACTGAGCCACAGTGATGGACAAGCAGAGAGATTCTATCGAGACCTGCAGCAGCGAGGAATCTGCGTGCGGGTAGGCATGGAGGCTACCGGATATTCACGCTGGTTCGAGCGGCTACTCGCTGAATTAGGTTTCCAGCTGTGGATCGGCGACCCAGCGGAGATCCAGGCCAAGCGAGTGAAAAAGCAGAAGACCGACCGCCATGATGCTCGACTCCTGCGCCGGCTGATGCTGGAAAATAACTTCCCGCAAATTTGGGTACCGAGTCCAGAGAATCGGGATCTGCGGCAACTGCTCTGGCACCGGCATCGGCTGGTGCAGATGCGCACGCGGATCATGAATCAACTGCAGGCGTTGGCCATGAACGAGGGCTATCGCTGGAGGAAAAAACTGTTCAGCGAACAGGAGCGAGCACAGTTAGAGAAGCTCCCGTTGGCTCCTTGGGCCAGTCGACGCCGGCAAGAGTTGCTGGAGTTGCTGGACCGTATGAATCCGACGATTGAAGAGCTGACGGCCGCCGTGGAGCGGGAAGCCCGAAAGCGGCCCGAGGTTCTGCGACTGATGACCCATCCCGGTGTTGGTCCGCTTACGGCACTGGCCTATGTGTTGATCATCGGAACTCCGACTCGGTTTCCTCGTGGCAAGCAGATCGGCACCTACGTAGGGATGATTCCGAGTGAGGACTCCAGTGCTGGCAAGCAACGGCTGGGGCACATCAGCAAGCAAGGCAGTTCCTTGTTGCGCTTCTTGCTGGTGGAGGCGGCTCAAGCAGCAGCGCGTATCCATCCGGAGTGGAGACGTCGGTACATGCACCTGGCGATGCGTCGACACAAAAGCATTGCCAAGGTGGCGATGGGACGCAGGCTGGCGATCCGGTTGTACTGGATGTGGCGGAATGGATGTGAGTATTCGCAGTCGTTAGAGTTCGGTTCGTACGCGGGACAGCTCGGTACCGGACATGGCGCGAAGTAGAACGCCGTGGATTTGATTGGGCATCCCGCTCCCTGAAAAGGGAGTTTGAACGAGTAATCGTGGTCGAAGTTTTGATCGCAGAGATGTTTAGGTCGGACTGAAGCCGACCGCTAGATTACGAACGAGCCGTGGCCGTCGAGGCAGAGAAAAAAGCGAAAGAAACGAAAGAGAAAAACTCTTTTAGGTAAGAAGAAAGAAGTGTGTTCAAAAAGAGTTTGACAGGGCCGACATCGTTAGAGATGTCCGGTTTGCGCGTTAATCAGATGGGATGAGAAGGCCGGTCTCCACGGGATGCGATACGCTCCCAATGTTCGACGTGCTCGAGGCACAAGAAAAAGGAGACCGGCGATGAAGAAGATTAGCACTGTGCAGGCATTCAGCAACGAGATTTTCAAGGGGCAGAAGTTAACCATCGGTCTAGATCTAGGAGATCGCTGGTCGTACTACTGCGTTTTGGATGAAGCAGGCAAAATCATTCTGGAGCAGAAAGTGCCGACGACACCGGAAGGGATGAAGCAGACATTTGGAAAGATGCCGCGGAGTCTCATCGCCCTGGAGACAGGCACACATTCTCCCTGGATAAGCCGGCTGCTAACGGAGCTGGGACACAAAGTGATCGTGGCGCACGCCCAAAAGGTGCAATTGATCACCAAGAGCAATCGAAAAGATGATCGGCACGATGCGCGGACCCTGGCACGGCTGGCGCGAATCGATCCTGAGCTATTGGGGCCGGTGCGGCATCGCAGTGCGAAGACGCAAATTCATCTGACGGTGATCCGGGTACGGGCTGAGCTGGTGAGTGCGCGAACGGCTTTGGTGAACGCCGCCCGCGGGTTGGTGAAGTCTTATGGCGAACGGCTGCCCCAGTGTGGCACGCAACAGGTGAGCCGGGAGCTAGCCGCTAAATTGAGCACAGAGTTGCGCGAGGTTCTGGAGCCGCTGTTGAGAGAAATCGAATCACTGAACGAGCGCATCCAGGAATACGACGAGCGGATGGAGAAAATCGCCCAGGAAGTGTACCCGGAAGTGTCCTTGCTCAAGCAGGTGAAGGGTGTGGGAACACAGATCGCCTTAACTTATGTGCTGACGATCGAAGATCCCTATCGGTTTGCGAAGAGTCGCGAGGTGGGCTGTTTTCTGGGGTTAAAACCTGGACGCAGGAACTCCGGGGAGAGCGAACCACAGAAGCACATCAGTAAAGAAGGAGACCGGTATTTGAGAACGATGATGGTGCAGGGCGCCCATTACATTCTGGGGCCATTTGGAGAAGACTGTGATCTGCGGAGATGGGGCCGGAAGCTTGCCGAGCGAGGAGGGAAAAACGCCAAGAAACGAGCGGTGGTTGCGGTGGCGCGCAAGTTGGCGGTACTGCTCCATCGGTTGTGGGTGAGCGGCGAGGTATACGAACCACTGCGCCATAGCCAAGAAGCGATGCGTGCCGTGGCCTAAAAGGTTTTGATCCGAACAGCCGAGCTCAACCGCCGAGTCTAGGTGACTGCGACTAACTCCTGGAGCCCAACTCCCACCGAAAAGGTGAGAAGAGAGGACGCTAATCAGGTAGCAGCACCTACTGAAACGAGAACACCCACCTAGCACCGAGCGAATATCGCTCACCAAAGAGTGCGGATAGAAGGATGGCGACAGAGGCGGCTTGGCTGAATAGAAAGAAAATCATGGCACGAACAGCAAACCCAAAAGTGTGCCTTGACATCGATCGGCCTTCTCATAGAAGGAGTTGAGGGCTTCGAAAGCTCATGGCGGCGGTTTCGTGAAAGACGCGACAAGAGATGTTATGTCCAAGTGGCTCGCGCGCAGCGCCAAAGAGGAGGGAAGGGCCTTACTGCTCGAAGTAACTCCTGGCGAAGTAGAGTTTGACGCCGGGGCGTGTCGTCTTCACGTCGATGGGCACGGGATGCTTGGTGGGTTTGGCAGGGGGCGCGGTGAAAGTGATTTCATAACTGGAGCGCAGGAATTGGGAGAGTAGAGACAGCGATTCGGAGAATTCGGTTGCGGATTTTGGATTGAAGGCCACACCGCCGGTCTGGTCCGACAGGTCAGCGGCAGTTTTCAAATCGTGCGTCGTCTCCCTCTGCTCGGAATGCTCGTTCAGGACAACAAAGGAATAGATTGGGATTTTTCCTTTCCAGGCACACTCGATTCCTTGCTTCGTGGTGTTGCGGCTCGCATCGTCATCGAAATCGCTAAAGATGAGAACGACCTTGCGTGCAGAGGACGTAGAATTCCGATCGGGGGAGGAGGAGCAGATCGCGTCATACAGGGCTGTAGCCCCCCTCGGATTGAGGCGTGCTAGTGAATCCACGCCTTGGACGGCCGCATCGAGATTCTGGGTGGGGGAGATCACCGTGTGCGGAAGGTCATTAAACGCTACGACGGTGGCCACATCACCAGCCTGCCAAATGCGCCGGAGAAAGTCGCCTGCCTCAGCGAATTCCTGGCGGAATCTGGGATCATCCTTGCGGCTCCCACTGAAATCAAAGAGGAGGGCGAAATTGAGCGGGCCGGATGCGTTGAATTGAGCCGAGTCGATTTTCATATCCTGATTCTTCTGCGCGAGGCGGAAATCTTCCGGCTTCATGTCCGTCACTGGCTGGTGATCTTTGTCGAGGACGAGAACTTCGAGCTTGGCGGATTGATCCGTTGAAGGAGCGGGCACAGGAGAGGGTGCACCGGCCTGTTGAGGCGCATGCGCGAGAGCCGAGATATGCGCTCTTCCCGCACCTCCAGAAACGCTGGTCACGAGAGCAAATGCACTGAAGATGACGAGGGCCGGCGTCCGGGTGGAACATTCGATTCGCATGCGCGCCCCAATTGAGGGCTATTTTAAGGGAAGTCAAACCCTCCGTCCAGGTTAGAGCAGCTGGCGAGAGGTCCTGGTCGGCGAAATCTAGACCGAAGGCTAGATTCGGCGCTGTCGAATACGTCACCTTTCGCGCTAGTTCTTTGTCACTGCATGCGTAAGTGCTTGACCTGCCCCCCGTTTTGATCCAGTCATAAGTTAACACTCCGGGGTTCTTGCACATCCTTTGGGGCCCACACGGGTGTGACCGAGACGACCGGCGTGGGGGGAGACGCCTGGCAGGGACCAAACGAAATTGACGGCGGGAAGGCGGCGGCGTAGGCTTCACGGTCGGTGCAAAAGCCTCAGGACGTTTCACAAACCTACACTGTACATTCAAGGCTGGCTTTCAGAGCTCATCGTGAAAGTCCGGCGGAGAGATGGGGAGCCGAATATGGCGCTTATTACGCGAAGACACTTCATCAGGCAAGCGGCGTTTGCCGCAGCACTCTACGGATGCCCGCCTGGGACGATTGGTGAATCGCGTCGGATTTTCGACGTGGACGAGCAGAATGGCGCAGCGGTCGATGCGGAGGCGATCCGCAAGCTGGCTTCCAAAATTGTCGGCAATGTGATCACGCCGGATGGGTCCGAGTACGAAGCGGCTCGCTTAATCTTCAACCGCGCATTCGATCGGCGTCCAGCGGTGATCGTGCGCTGCGCTGGCGCATCGGACGTCGCGCGCTCTCTAGAGTTTGCCCAGACGAAGAATTTGCTACTGGCGGTGCGCGGCGGAGGCCACAGTCGGCTCGGGTACGGGATGTGCGACGGCGGCTTGGTGATCGATCTCTCCGCAATGAAACGAGTTGAAGTAGACGCCGGCAAACGCGTGGCCCGAGCGGAGGCAGGCGCGCTCGTGCGCGATCTGGACGAAGCAACGCAGCACTTTGGGCTTGCGACAACATCAGGCGGTTGCCCGACAGTAGGAATTGCGGGCCTGACGCTCGGAGGAGGAGAAGGTCGCTTAGACGCGAAGTATGGCGCCGCATGTGACAACCTGATATCGGCGCAAGTGGTGACCGTGGATGGAAGACTGCTCGAGGCTAGCCAGAAGTCCAATCCAGATCTTTTTTGGGCGATTCGCGGGGGAGGCGGTAACTTTGGAGTAGTGACGGCGCTGGAGTACCAGCTCCATCCAGTAGGCCAAGTTCTGTCGGGAGCGCTGACGTATCCTGCGGGACGCATTCCAGAGCTCCTGCAGGCTTTCACCAGGTTCCTCGAAGGGGCCCCGGATGAAATGAGCGCGTTCGCTCAGTTGTTGCCGTCTGAACAGGGGGCAAGAGTCAAAATCGATATCTGCTATTGCGGCGATCCACGAACCGGTAGTGACTTGGTTAGGACGCTGCGTGCGCTCAAACCGCAGGATGACAGCGTCAAGGTCATGTCCTATCTGGAAGCTCAGGCCGCGGGTGGCTTTCTTCAAGCGCCGGTTGCGCACTTCCAGACCGACCTCATTCTTCGGGAACTTAGCGGGCCTGCCATTGCGGCGATCACGACGGCAATCAACAATGCGCCAGCAACCCGCAAGGTGATCATTGTGGCCTTGCGCGGGGCTGTTAGTCGCGTAAGTTTGAGGTGATACGGCCTTTGCTCTGCGGCAGCCCGGTTATGAGGTAGACATGGCCGGTGTCTGGACTACTCCCGCAGAGAAGGCTGACGTCGTGCGATGGGTCCAGGCTACGCGCGACAGTTTGCAGCCCTTCGCGCATGGCGTGTACATCAACCAGCTGGGCGATACCAGTGACCAGCTTGTCCGATCGGGCTACGGGCCGAACTATACTCGCCTGGTGGAAATCAAGAAAAAGTACGACCCAAACAACGTGCTGCGGCTCAACCAAAATATCAAGCCGGATAGCCCCTCGAACGGTTGAGGAGACTTAGAGGCGCGGTCGGATAACCGAACATTTCAAGTAATACTTCACTTCTCCGGTTAGCGCGTTTACCAGGAGTTAGCGCGGCGACAAGGCGCGGGGCCAAGGCGAAGCTCAAACGGAGATTCCCGCTTGTATCTTTGTTTCTTTGGACTGATAATTCCCGGCAATTCGTCGCGCGGTGTTAGGCGAGCAGGGAAAGCCGCAGAACGGGCGCGACTTAGCAAACCTCCACGATGGAAAAATTCCTTTCAAGGAGCCATTGAAAATGAAAACACGAGCTCTCTTACTGGCGATTTGGTTCTTCGTTTCAACGACTCCAACTCCGGCCAAATTGAAGGATCCGATCTTTGTCTCTCCGGACTTTAATCCAGCGCTCGTCGAACAGATCAGCGTTTTCGTGGCGGATCTAAATAACGATGAAGCCCACAACTCCAAATGCATATATGGCGCGGAGTACGGCGCGTTAGACGGCGGCATCGGCGCCGGAAAATCGTTACGCAAGAGAGGCTACTACAGGAAGGGAGACAAGTCAGTCTACAGGTATTATAAGGCGGAGATTACGCCATCCGCGGCCATGCTCGCCAACCCAACCAGAGAATGGCTTCAAGACCTTGCCCACCGGAAATACTTCGACAGCAAAGGAAAGGAAGTGCCGCCGCCACCGGAGCGATGGATCATGTTCATCACCATAGACGAGCTTGGATCCAGCCAAAGCGTCAAGGACTCGGGCCGTACGTTATCTATGTATTTGTATGATCGCGACCAAGGGACCCTATTGTGGCATGACCAAGAATCAGACAAAAACATCATCTTCAAAGGCAAAGGGGCGATGTATATGGACACATGCGCCACGTTAGTCGAATGGATGGTCTTGAAGCTGCCGAAGCGTAAGAACTGACTTTCGAGGGCATGGGGCCGATGCTTTGCGGGGTTTGCTTGGCGGTCTTTGCAGGGGGAACGGATTGGCGGACGGTGGGAAATCGCGGACAGGCGTGAAAGGATTGAACTGAGAGTCGGAACTAGCGTCGTACAGGGTCGTGAATTGCGTAAATACGAGGCGTTGACAGCATAAATCTATCAAGGTCCAGCCTTAGTACCTGATAAGTCGGGTGGTCTCAATGGGTCGACGCAACACTCAGGTCGAACCCGACTTGCATTGAAAACAAAGGCTAAATCGCTCGCTAGGGTTAGATCAGCCGGAACACTACCCTGGCTGGGTTCTGATCAAGTTCAGCCCGGTAGATCAGCGCTCTAGGGGAAGTATTGTCGAATCTGCTGTTTAGATGGTGTTGCAACGACCGGTTGAGCTCGCAGCGTTTATCAGGACTTGACCGCTTGATTTGTGACTTTCAGGGTTGCTTCCGGGTTGACGACGATTCTGCCGGAGCTCCTCTCGCGGCTGGGTTTTTATTGACCGTTTCTGTTTGCCGTGGTACTTTCGCGAAAATTGCATGGCAGAGTCGGCTTACCTTCCAGGGCTCGCAATCCAAAACTCAGAAGTTCTGGATTTGCCGCGGCATTCTGTCCTGGTCTGCGTTACCCACTGGATCTACACCCTTAGTTTTTTGAGGCTCGTCGTCAGCGGCCTGATTAACGCCGAAACCGGGTGCGCCGTGAAAAGGCCGTGGTCCACAGCGGGGGTAAACCCGCCCGGGAACTGGTTTGCTCCACCCGGTAGCAATCAGAACAGCAGTGGAGGCAACGAGACTGCATCCGCGATCTCTTTCTGTTCGCCGGACTGGAGGAGGAATGAGAAGTGGAAACAGTCACTTTGATAGTGTCTGCATCAAATCCACGGGTTCTTACGTTCCGTCCAAGATTCTGACAAACGAAGAAGTCATGGCAAACTTGCCAACCTCTCCGCAGTGGGTCGTCGAAACGTTGGGGATTCGCGAGCGGCACATCGCTGAACCAGACGAATACACGTCGGATCTTGCTGCCCGTGCCGGGCTGGACGCAATCGCTTCGGCGGGGCTTGAACCAAACGACATTGACTTGATCATCGTTTCCACGGCGACACCCGACCGCAAGATGCCCTCCTCGGCATGCATTGCGCAGACCAAGATGGGCATTCGCAACCGCTGCGCCGCGTTCGATGTGGCGGCGGTGTGTGCCGGGTTTGTTTACGGCATCACGATCGCCGGCCAATTCATCCAGAATGGTATGTACGAGCGTGCGCTGGTGATCGGCGCCGATACCTTCTCCAAGGTCACGGACTGGAACCACCGCGACTGCGTCGTTTTTGGAGACGGTGCCGGTGCCGTGGTACTCGAGAGGAAGGATCGGGAGAATGGGCTCTTTTCAAGCATTCTCCTCGCCGAGGGCGAGGGAATGAATCATTTCACAGTCTACCCTGGGGACGCCTACTTCACAATGAACGGAAAAGCGGTTTACGAGAAGGCTACAACCGCGGTGCCCGAGTGTATTCAGCAGATTCTCCGCATAAACGGGCTGGGACTCGAAGACGTCTCGATGATCATTCCGCACCAGGCCACAGCTGCGCGTCCTCAAGCGCATCGCCGAGGTACTCAACATCCCTTTTTCCCGAATGCAGACGAACCTGGAGTCGTACGCGAACACCGCTGGAGCCACAGTTCCGCTGCTTCTGGACCAAGTAAACCGACGCGGTCTCCTCCGCGAAGGCGATCTTCTCTTGCTCGTGTCCATCGGCGCAGGCTGGACCTGTGGGCGCAAGCTTATATCGATGGTAAGTTCCGATCTTGCCGACGTCCCGGATGTACTTTGTCAACCAATCGCTTTGATGGGTATTGGGCTAATATGTGGAAAGCTGGTTTCGGCAGGTCTCGTTCGCGCACTTCCAGAATCGATCATGGAAACAGGAATGGTCTTCGCACCTAGCTTCATTTGAGGCAATCATGGACATCAGAACAGTGGGAGTAATCGGCGCGGGCACGATGGGCAATGGCATTGCTCACGTCTTCGCCAAAAATGGATACAACGTCGTGCTGGTCGACCTGGAGCAGCGCTTCATCGATCGCGGCCTGCAAACCATCAGCAAGAACCTGGAACGCGAGGTTGCGAAGAACAAGTTGACCTCAGAGCAACGCGACCTGGCGCTGGGGCGCATCACGGGCACATCCGATCGTAAGCGGTTGGCCGACTGTGATTTCGTCGTGGAAGCAGTCAGCGAGCGTTTTGAGATCAAGGCCGACCTCTTCCGCGATCTCGATGCGATCTGCCGTCCCGAGGTTCTCCTGTCGTCAAACACCTCGTCCATTTCGATAACCAAGCTGGCAGCGGTAACCGGGCGGCCCGACAAAGTCATCGGGATGCACTTCTTTAATCCCGTGCCGGTGATGAAACTGGTCGAGGTGATCCGCGGATTGGCGACCTCAAACGAGACTTTTGCGACGGTCAAAGCTCTCGCCGAGAAATTGGAGAAAACTCCGGTCGAGGTGAATGACGCGCCAGGCTTTGTCTCGAACCGCGTACTGATGCCACTGCTGAATGAAGCCATGTACGCCGTGATGGAAGGCGTGGCCACGCCAGAAGCCGTGGATGAAGTCTTCAAGCTTGGTATGGCGCACCCGATGGGTCCGCTGACCCTGGCGGACTTCATTGGACTCGACGTCTGCCTCGACATCATGCGCGTGCTGCAGTCCGGCCTCGGCGACCCCAAATACCGGCCCTGCCCGCTGCTGATCAAAATGGTGGACGCGGGGTGGCTCGGCCGCAAGTCCGGTCGCGGGTTTTATCACTACTAGTCCTGCATTTCTTCGTTTGGAGGCTGAACCCGGCGTGAGCTCGTCGCGAGAGCTCTGCGATCCCTCGACACCACGAGTTCTACTACCTTTTTCGAGTAGTTGAGCAGATGGAAATACCACAAGTCCATGATCAACGACTTAACCTAACGGCTAGCTATAGCTAGAAGTTATCTCATAAACACTTTCAAGGTACTGATCGGTTGAAAGTTATGGCGAATGACGTAAATCAAGGGCATGGATCTCACCGACGCCCAGTGGGCGGTGCTGGAACCGCTTTTTCGTCCGAAACGTCGGGAGGACGGGCGTGGTCGCCCGTGGCAGGATACGCGCGCGGTGCTGAACGGCGTCTTTTGGGTCCTGCGCACCGGCGCCCCCTGGCACGATCTGCCACGTCGTTATCCTCCCTATCCAACCTGTCATCGCCGCTTTCAGCAGTGGCAGCGCTCGGGGCTGCTCACCAAACTGCTGCAGAAACTGGCGGAAGACTTACGCGACCGCGGGAAGCTGGATCTGAGCGAGTCGTTCATCGACGCCAGCTTCAGCTCGGCGAAAAAAGGGGCTCTGCTGTCGGCCCTACTCGCCGCGGCAAAGGCAGCAAAATCATGGCGATCAGCGACGGCCATGGTCTTCCTCTCGCCGTGCACGTGGCCAGCGCTTCGCCTCATGAAACAAAGCTCGTCGAACCCACGCTCCAGCGACGCTTCCTTGCGGAAACTCCCGAGCGTTTGATCGGCGACCGCGCTTACGATAGCGATCCGCTGGATGTGCAGATTCGCGAACGCTTCGACGTGCAGTTGGTTGCCCCGCACCATTCGACGCGCAGCCGTAAAGCCACGCAAGATGGCCGCGTCCTTCGACGCTATCGGCGTCGCTGGAAGATCGAGCGATTGTTCGCATGGCTTCACAATTTTCGTCGCATCGTCATTCGCTGGGAATACTACCCAGAAAATTTCCTCGGGATGGTCCAGCTTGCTTGTGCCGTTATCCTTCTGAGGTATTTATGAGATGGCTTCTAGTTGGTCAGACGAATGGCGCGGAACGAGGTCATCATCGAGCGAGCCCGACTGTGCCCAGATGCAGAACATCACACGATTGATCTATCTGCAGCAAGAAAGTTGTGGCTTTCGCTCAGACCTGCCACTTAACTCCTCTTTCGATTGGTTCTGGGCGGATGACGGCGTACTCGGAAATAATCAACAAAAGTAAGGCACCGCTTGCTGGAGTGGTCCAGGGAGCTGCTCTGGGTTCCTTGATCGAATTCCACTTGGACGTTTAGTTGGATTATCGGACATCTCTGACAACGTCGGCCCTGTCAAACTCTTTTTGAACACACTTCTTTCTTCTTGCCTAAAGAGTTTTTCTCTTTCGTTTCTTTCGCTTTTTTCCCTGCATCGACGACCACGGCTTGCCTGTAATCTTTCGGTCGGTTTCAGTCCGACCCAAACATCTCTTCGATCCAAACTTCGACCATGATTACTCGTTCAAACTCCCTCTTGCGAGGGAGCGGGATGCCCAATCAAGTGCACGGCGTTCTAGTTCACGCCATGTCCGGTAGCGAGCTGTCCCGCGTGCGAACCGAACTCTACCCACTGCGCATACTCCCAACCCTTCCGCCACATCCAGTACAACCGAACTGCCAGTCTTCGGGCCATGGCCACCTTGGCGATGTTCCTTTGTCGACGCATCGCCAGGTGCACATACCGTCGCCGCCAGTCTGAATCACAACGCGCTGCTGCTTGGGCTGCTTCTCCCAGCAAGAAACGCAACAGAGAGTTGCCTTGCTTGCTGATGTGACCCAACCTCTGATGGCCCGCACTGGAATCTTCCGAAGGGATCAGCCCTACATAGCTGCCGATCTGCTTGCCGCACCCGAACCGCTCCGGAGTCCCGATGATCAGCACGAAGGCCAGTGCCGTCAGTGGACCTACGCCAGGGTGGGTCATCAGCCGCAGCGCTTCGGGCCATTTCTTGGCTTCCTGCTCGATCGCTGCGGTTAGCTCTTCGATGGCGGGGTTCATCCGGTCTAGCAGCTCGAGGAGATCTTTCCGGCGCCGTGATGCCCAGGGTGCGAGCGGAAGCTTTTCCAGCTGTGCTCGTCCTTGTTCGCTCCACAGCTTCTTCTTCCGCCGCTGGCCTTCGTTCATCGCTAGCGCTTGCAGCTGATTCATCATCCGCGTGCGCATCTGCACCAGCCGATGCCGATGCCAAAGCAGTTGTCGTAGATCCCGATTCTCCGGACCCGGCACCCAGATTTTGGGAAAGCTATTTTCCAGCAGCAGCCTCAACAGAAGTCGAGCATCGGCGGCGCCAGCCGACCTGGACCGCCTCGCAGAGTGAAGCCGTGCTGGCTCTGCGGCGCGAGTATCCCCGCTGGGGAAAGGACAAACTGGTCGTGTTGCTCCGCCGCAAGAATCTCCGGCTCTCCACCTCCATGGTGGGCCGGATCCTGAGCGATCTGAAACGTCGTGGCGTGCTGGTGGAAACTCCCTGGAAGGTACCAACCCGTCGCCGCAAGATGCGCGGCCGTCCCTGGGCCCGGCGAAAGCCCCGTTTTTGGCCCGTTCGACAGCCGGGGGATCTGGTCCAACTCGACACCAAAGAGGTGCGACCCGCGCGCGGAGTGGTGCTGAAACACTTCTCGGCTCGCGATATGATCACTCGTTGGGATGTGCTCGAAGTGCATGAACGCGCTACCTCACTCGCCGCGGCGCACTTCCTGGACACGCTGGTTGATCGCATGCCCTTCCCCATCGCCGCTCTGCAGGTGGATGGCGGCAGCGAATTCGCTGCTGAATTCGAGTTGGCTTGCCAGCAACGAAACTTGCCGCTCTTCGTGCTCCCGCCGCGCTCCCCAAAAACTCAACGGCCAGGTCGAACGGTCTCATCGCACTCATCACGAGGAGTTCTACCAGGTGATCCCGCAGAGCTGGAACGTTGCGCAACTCAATCCTCAGCTTCGTCGCTGGGAACACATCTACAACACCGTGCGCCCTCACCAGGCGCTCCGCTACCTCACCCCGCTCGAATTCCTCGAGCGCTGGAAATCTCAACAAAAGAAAGCCGAGTGTCACTAATCATGTGGACGAGTACACCCCTTTGGGACCCCAGGGGCGATAAGTTAGAATGTTTCTACGGTGGCAGAATTCCTTCAAGATGCGCTTTGCCGCACAGACAGGATCAACCCCCCGCAAGCAGCCGTGATTGAGTGTATGGTGAATGGACGCCATCCATGAATCGAGTTTCTTCAATCTGCGATTATGCCGGATAGTTCAACCCGGAGATCGTAGTGGAGCCTTTCGCCTTCTCGCACAGGGCCGCTCACAACGAGCATAAGGTTCAATCAATCCGGCGATCATCGTTAGACGCAATCCATCGAAGCTAGGCTCTTGTGTTCGATCCTTGCTGACCGTCCGATGAAACTCTCAACTGGCTCTGCCAGTCTCGATAATCGGATTCCGACCGACGACCTTCTCGGGCGAGGATGAATACAAAGGCGTAGTGCGTCCAACAGAAGAAAACCCCAGACTAAGAAGCAAAAGGTCAGAGGGAAGGAAGATGGAGGTTCATCCTGAAATGGAGAGAGGCGCTCTCCGTAGGCGAATATTCTGCCCGTCGGGCGGGGATTCTAAAGGCATCAAGGTCCACCGATCCGAAGAGAATTTGGAAGCAGCGCAAGGAACAGGTTCCGGCGCTGATATTTATCGTCGCGATGAGCCCACTCGGCTATGCCGTCGGCATGATTGCGTGCTCGCAGAGCTCGCCTCCGTTTCGCCCGGCAAGATCATTGTAGCTCCACCATGTCCGTCGGTCTCCACTTCCGGATGCACCGTCACCCGCCCACGATCGGCGGAAGGCTGCCACCAGAACTTCAAACTTCCCACAACCGGACTTCTGGGGAGTTGGCTAGATTTCACTCGTCCCGTAAAAGTCGGGTTACCGGACGAGTGAAAGCACAATTCCTCGGGCTCGCACCAAACCGTGCGCGCAGTTAGCCCAGAGCAGAACGCCCGTCCCGCTGTTGCTCCACGCTACGAGCGAATTGGAACGGAACAAAATGACGCAGACACCGCACCAGAGCGTTATCGCGATTCCCCAAAAATAGTAACGGCCCTGCCGAAAAATCTTGCCGAGGGGAAGGAAATGGAGTCCGACCACGGTAGCGGCCAAGGCAGGAGCCAGGTCTGGACGATGAAAGGCGTAAGCAATCGTGCCGAGAATTGCGATTGCCGTAAATTCCAAAACAACTAAGACAATAAACTGTTTGCGCATCCTTTGTGTCAGCGTGTTGGATGACGCAGGGTAGTTTCGGCGCAGAGACCTGCCCTTCCGGATGAAGTAAATGGAATATCCCAGCAAAAGGATTCCAAGGACGTCGAAAAGAATAATAACAGTGGGCGTGAAAGCATGGGCCGTTCCGAGACCCCAGCCAAGCCAACCCATGCCAAACATCCCTGCTACCAGCGCTCCGAAACCAGAACGAAGAACCAGTTGCGCTTGAGAGGAAGGGTCTACGCTCATAGTGAGAATCTATATGAGCCGTATGGACAAGGCAATTCTTAACGATTGCGTCACAGTATCCATAAACGGGGTTCGAGGAGATCACTGGCGACGTCCTCGAACCGGACTTCTGGCCCGAAATAACCTCCGGTTAGCCCGTCAACCGACAAGAATCCGGGCCGGGCTGTATTTTGAGCGTTATCGCCTGTTCTCAATAGTTGAACCCTGATAACATCTCAGGACCAAAGACAGTTGTTCACTGGCTTTCTCTCCAAGAAAGGGCGTATGAGAGTTCTAGCCAGATTCCTGCTGATTTCGGCGTTTTTCATGGCCTGGCAGTCGAGTGGTGCGCAGGGTGTGCAACCAGCCGAGCCGTGGTTCACGGTCACCATCAGCACGCCCAAGTCAGTCGTAACAGTCGGCACGGATGTAAAACTAAAAGTTTTTCTCACTAACAACACTGATAAGGATATTCGATACGGTGTCGGGGGGCCAGGAAGAGGCGGACCCGTTTTTGATTTAGATGTGTGCGATAGCGAGGGTAAGCCGGTATCTGAGACGCCCCGCGGCCTCACGTTGCACGGCAAGGATCCGCGTCCGTGGTCCGGCAGCATCTTTTCGACGGCCGCACATCCTGGCGACAAAATCGAGGAGGAGCTGGTTTTGAACGAGGAGTATGACCTGCGGAGGCCTGGCAAATACACGGTCCAGCTGCAGGAGAGAAACCCGAAGTTCCAGGCCATAAAGTCAAATACTGTTACATTCACCCTCGTTCCCGACGATAAATCGCGATAGTGCTCACAGCGCAACGACCCGGTTCTCATCAGGACGCATCGTCGGCTAACCGGACATTACAAGTAGAACTTCACTTTTCCGGTTACGACGTTTATCGCCCAATTGCCCGTCGCCACTGTTGACGCAGTCGCGTTCTTGAGGCATCCTCCAACTCGTTCTGCAACTATGACTGCATTTTTCCTGCCGATGAAATACCAAATCAGATGATTACTCGCCGTACCATGTCGCGCACCTTGGTCACGCTGGGTTGCATTGTGCTACTTGTGGCTGCCGCCATTCACTGCCTCGCGTATCGAAAGTTCGGGAGCCCGGCCGTGCATGCATCGAATCTGCCGATTGCGCTGCAATCTGTTTTCGAGGTTGCCTTTCTCTCGATGGCGTGGAGTTGGATCGTTCTTGCACTCATTGCGCTGGTCGTCACGTGCGGGGAAGCACGTTTGGGCAAGCCTGTCACCCTGATCTGCGGCTTCGCTGTGTTGATTCAGGCTGTATTCACTGTTCCAATGGTGGGGTTCTTCATCGGAAACGAAATGATCGGTGCTGCATCCTTGCTTATCATTATCGGCGGCTTTTCGTTCCAGGGTTCGCGGGTCGAGACCTGATAGCCGCGAGCTGCCTCCCTATCGTCAACTCCCGGTAAGTCGGGTGGTCTCAATGGGTCGACGCAACATTCAAGTCGAACCCGACTTGCATTGAAAACAAAGGCAAAATCGCTCTCTAGGGTTAGATCAGCCGGAACACTACCCTGGCTAGGTTTTGACCGAGGACAGCCAAACAGATCGCTTCTCCCGGGGAAGCATTGTCGAATCAACGCATTGTATGGTGTTGCGTCGACGGTCTGAGCCGGCAGCGTTTATCAGGCACAATAAACGTCATGTCCGCATCGTGGGCTGCACGTCCCCATGTGATTCAGGTCACTGACCGTGGTGCGCCTGGTGAGGCTAGATACGCGTAGCGGACTTGGTCAGCGTCTGACTCTGCCGCACGAGTGACCCATGTGATTCGCGACGCGCGTTATGCCCTCCGAATGCTTGCGAAGTCTCCCGGCTTCACGGTCGTGGCGGTTCTGACCCTGGCACTCGGCATCGGCGCAAACACCACGATTTTTAGCTGGATCAGTTCGACCCTACTCACCCCCATCCCGGGTCTGACTCACACGGCCAGCCTCGTCACCGTGATGCGGGGTGACCGAAGTGACCATCCCTCCCCGCCGTTCTCATACCTGGATTACCGGGACCTGCGCCACCACAGCCGAAGCTTCGCGGGCTTGCTGGCGTACCACGATGACTTCATTTCGCTGACCGGTGCCGGCAAGCCTGAGCGCATTTACGGAGCCCTGACGTCCGCCAATTATTTCGACGTGCTGGGCGTGCATCCCATCCTTGGGCGTGGATTCCTGCCCTCTGAAGAAGCCCAGCGCGCCGGCGCGGCCGTGGCGGTGATCGGCTACGGCCTGTGGCAGACCCACTTCGGCGGGGACCCATCGGTTATCGGGAGGACGATGCAGATCAATCGTCATCCTTACACAATCATCGGAGTGGCGCCGCGAGAATTCCAGGGATGCAAGACGGGACTGCGCGACGATGTTTGGATTCCTCTGATGATGGACCAACTCGTATGGGGCTCGAATCGTCCCGATGACCGCGGCACCTTCTGGCTAAACGTTCTCGGAAAGCTGCGGCCGGGCTTCACAGACCGGCAGGCACAGGCCGAACTGAACCTCCTGATGCAGGAGATTGTGGAGCACTCGCCAGAGGCGCATCGCGGCAGTCCCAACCAGATCACACTCGATCCGTTGTGGCGTTCTCCTTTTGGCATCAACGTATACTTCTATAAAACATTGCCCATGCTCTTGGGCCTGGCCGCCGTGTTGCTGTTGCTGGCCTGCGCCAATGTGGCGAATCTGTTGCTGGTGCGTTCGGTAGCGCGGCGGCGCGAGATTGCCATTCGTCTGGCGGTGGGCGCTACGCGAGGACAATTGGTGCGCCAACTTCTAGTAGAAAGTCTTGTCCTCGGCTTGGCAGGCGGCATGGTCGCCATCTTGATAACCGCTTGGACGTCCGGCGGCCTGGCTGCTTTTACTCCTCCCACCACTCTTCCCCTGACTCACGATGCGCATGTCGACCAGCGTGTGCTGCTGGCCGCCGCGGCGATCTCGATTTTCACGGCACTCATCTTCGGCATCCTGCCAGCTTTGCGTTCTTCGAGCGTGCCGGTGCAGGCGGTACTAAAGGAAGAGGCAGGCAGCGTGTCGGTGGCGTTCCACAAGGGACGCCTGTCGAGCAGCCTTGTGGTGGCGCAGATTGCCCTTTCGCTGCTGCTGCTGGTTTGCGCCGGGCTTTTCATGCGCAGCCTGGAAAAGGCTCAGCAATCGGACCCGGGTTTCGATCCGGAGCACGTACTGGTTGCTTCGTACGAGCTTTCGCCCGCCGGTTATTCGCGCGCTGCCGGCGTTGCATTTGACCGGCAGGTCCTGGCGAAGCTTGCATCTTTGCCCGGCGTTGAGAGCGTCACGCTGGCTGATTTCACGCCGCTCAGCTTCAGTATCCACACCGACTACCTCGAACTGGAGGGGTATGTGCCGCAGCCGGACG
This sequence comes from uncultured Acidobacteriota bacterium, assembly GCA_963788255.1. Lineage (GTDB taxonomy): Bacteria > Acidobacteriota > Terriglobia > Acidiferrales > UBA7541 > Palsa-295. The sequence continues at coordinate 272,174 of CAWBGC010000011.1, read as the reverse complement.
AGTCGATGGAAATCAGTCGCGGAATCGTCGGTCCCGGCTACTTTCACACCCTGCGCACCAGCGTCATCTCGGGGCGCGATTTCACGGAAGCGGATACGATGGAGTCTCAGCTCGTGGGCATCGTCAATCAGGCCCTGGCAGACCGCTATTGGCCGGGCCAAGAGGCCGTCGGGAAACGGATCAATGACGAGGGAGAATTTTTTACGGTGGTGGGCGTGGTGCGGAATGCCAAGTACCGCCTGCTGACTTATTCGCCCGAGCCGGTCATCTACCTGCCGGTGTACCAGGCGTATCGCTCGACGCAGGACACTACGATTCACTTGCGGGCTTTTGGCGACCCGCAGGCCATGGCCTTTCCTATCGAACGAGCCGTGCACGAGCTGAATCCAGATTTGCCCCTGTTCAACGTGAACCCGCTGAAGGTGACGATGCAGTTTGGTGCCGTCTTCCAGCGCATCGCCGCCACGTTTGCGGGCTCGTATGGTTTGCTCGCCATGTTGCTGGCGGCTGTGGGCATCTATGGCGTGGTTGCTTACACCACGCGCCAACGCACGCGAGAAATCGGGATTCGCATGGCGCTGGGCGCTGAGAAAAGCGATATCCTCCGGTTAGTGCTGGGACAGGGCTTTCGGCTGGCGCTCGCGGGCCTGGCCGTCGGCATGGCTCTTTCGCTGATGGTGACGCGTTTCTTGAAGAGCGCGCTTTACGGCGTGAGCGCCACAGACGCGCTGACGTTTGTGGGCGTTGCCGTCATACTCACTGCCGTCGCGCTGGCCGCCTGCTACATTCCCGCCCGCCGAGCCACGAAAATTGAGCCGACAATCGCTCTGCGATGTGAGTAGCTTCGCCGACCAAGTCGGATTACGGGATATCTTCCGGACTAATCCCATTTTCCGATAACCGCGTTTGCAAGAGCTTAGGCCGAGTTTGATGCTGATTCGGCTTGCAGGTCATGCAGGCTCATTGACTTGTCCGCGCACCCCACCTAATATCTGCGTCAATGCCACAAACCCAGTCCTTGAATGGCAAGACCATCTCGCACTACTTCATCATTGAAAAACTCGTCTGTCTGCCAATCTTGCCGCGAAGTTGGATTGCACGCTTGGGGGCGATCGCTGTCGCCGTGGGCCTCGTCGTCACAGCCGGCTCGATTCCTAGTCTGGGCAGCCAGGACGTGGTCGTCCTAAATGCCGCAAATTGCCAAACCGGAGAATCACTTGGGAGCGAAATGGCTCAGCCAGCAAAGAAAGGGGAAGTGTGGAATATTCTCGATCACGTAGCGGCCCCATGGCGCGAGAAAGCCGGCGCATCGTTCAATTCCGTTCAAAAATACGGAACTCTTCTCGTCCAGGCCACCACACCCTCTCCGGAAGCCCAGAAGGATTACATTTCGGGAATCAAGAAACTGAACGCAGGGGACTTTAATGCTGCGATTCCGCTCTTTCAGCGCGCCATCGAACTCGACCCTAATTTCGCCATGGCTTACATGGGTTTGGGACTCGCTTATCGGAACCTGAAGCAATATGGCCCGGCCATTGAGAATCTCCAGAGAGCTTTTGACCTGAGTAACCGGGCTAGCGATAAAGAGAAGGTCATGATTTCCGCTACCTATCACAGCTTGGACACCGGAGATCTGGACAAAGCCAGCCAAGCCTACGAACTGTGGGCCCGGAACTATCCGGGGGACTCCACGCCCCACAATAACATGGGGGTCATTTACGGGCACTTCGGGCAATACGACAAACAGCGTGACGAATTCCTCGAGGCCCTCCGCCTGAATCCGGACTCTGCTGTTGTCTACGCCAACCTTGTTTCCGCTTACTCCCACTTGTATCGTCTGGGTGAGGCGAAGACCGCCTATGAGCGGGCTTTGGCTCGGAAACTGGATTCTCCCAAGCTGCACTACAACCGTTATGGCGTTGCGTTCCTCGAAGGCGACGCGGCGGAGATGGAGCGCCAGTCGGCCTGGGGCGCAGGCCTTCCTGGATCGGACGATATTTTGCTTTCCCCTCAATCGGACACCGAAGCCTCTTCCGGCCATCTCGGAATAGCGCGAGAACTCTCTCGGCGCGCGTCCGAATCTGCCCAGCGTATCGGTGAGAAGGAGGCGGCTGCCGGGCGCGAGATGAACGCGGCGCTCCGGGAAGCGGAGTTCGGCAACGCCGCTCAGGCCCGCAGCCAGACGGCCTCAGCGCTGGCCCTGGACTCGACCCAGGGAACACAGATTCTGGCGGCACTGGCTCTTGCCAGGGCCGGAGATTCAGACCAGGCGCAAAAGATGGCGGACGAACTGGAAAAACAGAACCCATTGAATACGACTATTAATCGCTACTGGCTGCCGACCATCCGCGCCGCCATTGAGCTCAATCGCCAGAACCCGGCGAAAGCCCTCGAAATTCTTCAGACAGCGGCTCCCTACGAACTAGGCGAACCAGACCCCGCCCCCGAGGTGGGAGGATTTCTTTACCCAATTTTTGTGCGCGGGCAGGCCTATCTGGCGCTGCGCCAGGGGAGTGCGGCTGCCGCTGAGTTCCAGAAGTTTCTTGACTATCGCGGTGTGGTGATCAATGGCCCGCTCGGCCCACTCGCCCGCCTCGGTCTCGCCCGCGCCTACGCTTTGCAGGGCGACACCTCTAAAGCCCGTGCCGCCTATCAGGATTTCCTCACGCTTTGGAAAGACGCCGACGCTGACATTCCCGTCCTCATTGCTGCGAAAGCGGAGTACGCGAAGCTTCAATAGTTCCGCGCCAGCCTGGAGCAGCGGGCTCGAGGAGCCCCTCGGGCCGTCGGTGGATAATGAGTCGCATTACCGGTAACTTGGGCACCGGGACCAACATCTCCAGGAACGGCGTTTATCAGGACTTAAGCCATCACTTCCTGTTTGCCGACCACTCGTCCAGAATCGCCGGATCGGCTCCACATGGATGCGAGTTGCCTATTAGGAACCGTCGCAATAGGATGTGACCTGGGTAGAGAATTCACAGCCGAACGCGAAATACAGAATAGTGGCGATCCACTGACATCTAAGCGAACGATGAGGGCCGACTCCAAATTGCTGACGACCTTCTTCCGCAACCAGGGCGTCTATTTGTTCATCGCTTTCGTGATTAGTGCCATTTTCTGGGCCATGAGCGAGCCCGTACACCCTTTTACCGTCATTTTGTACTCGCTGTGCATCGGTAATTTCCTTTCGCCTCCCATGCAATGGCTGCACGCGCTCTACGAAAGGCCGGCTCCTTATGACTGGCTGATCTTCCTGGTCTTGCTGTGCGTCGTGATGCTGCCCGTGTACGCGCTGACGAGCGTAATTGTCTGGCGGTTCGCTCCGTCTGGTCCGCAATCTCTTGGACAACTGATCGCCACCGGATGGAAGTTGCCATTCCTGATCACTGTCGTCTACGGCGTCATGAATTTTATCTACAGCAGGAACAGGGCGCGCCTCGAGCGCCGTAATGTCGAGCTGCAGAGCATGGTCCAGGCGGGCGCCGCGCGGTTGGAAATCCAGGACGAGGAATTGCAGCGAGCGCGGGAGATTCAGGAGTCGCTGCTCCCCAAAGTAATTCCCCAGCTACCGGGGTTCGAGGTGGCCAGCGCCTGGCAGCCCGCGCGCGCGGTCGGCGGAGATTACTTCGATGTGTTAAAGCTCGGCGAAAACCGGCTGGCCATCTGCATCGCCGACGTCTCTGGCAAAGGCGTTCCTGCCGCTCTGCTCATGGCCAATGTACAGGCGAGCCTGCGCGCATCCGTTCGCGACCTGGATAGCCCTGCGCGCGTATGCAGCATCATCAACGGCATGCTCTGCGAAAGCATCGCGGCCGATAAATTCGTGACCTTTTTCTGCGGGGTTTTGGATGCCCGCTCGCACACCTTTCGCTACTGCAATGCCGGCCATCCATATCCCATTCTGGTATCCTCCGGCGCACTGCGGACACTGGACCAGGGCGGCGCGGTGCTCGGCGTCTTCCCCACCTGGACGTATCAGGACTTGAGCGTGGACCTCAGCTCCGGCGACAGGCTGATGCTATTTACCGACGGCATTACCGAAGCCGAAGGGCCGCAAGGTGAAGAATTTGGAACGGAAAGAGTCGTCGCATTTGCCAAAACACATGCTGCGAATTCCGCCGCGAGGATTAATCAGCAGCTGCTCGCGCAGGTAACAGAGTTCTGCGGTGCACAATTTCAGGATGACGCCACCCTGCTCGTGCTGGCGGTCAAGTAGCCGTCGATTGTGGGCGTATCACGGGCTACTCGGAAGTTATCCTAAGTCCCGATAAGTCGGATTACCGGTAACTTGGGTACTGGGACCAACATCTCCGGGAACGGCGTTTATCAGGACTTAGGGCATTCGACCGATGTCCCGGAACGCCCTTTCTGGCCAACGTGCCAGTTTGCGGGCGCCGGATATCCCGACAAGTGCGGCGGATTCAGCTATCCACGGTCGCACCTGCCGACTATAATGGCAGCAACTTCATGTCGTTCTGATTGCGCTGCGCGAATTGCCTGTGGAGGGATTCTCCATGATCGGCAAAAGCATCTCGCCCAAGGTAAGTACAGACGGAGGTTTTCAATGGTTGGTTGGATCGTACCTGGCGTAGTCGTCTGCTTATTCCTCTTCGTGTACCTTCCTCTATCACTCAGGACCATAAGACCTACTGATAGAGGTCTCATCGAGAGGTTCGGAAAGTACAACAGATTTGGAAATCCCGGACTTATCTGGATCATACCTTTTGTGGAGCGCCTGCTGAAGATCAACATCACGGAAATGATGGTTGATGCCGGTGGGCAGGAAATAATAACCAAAGACAGCCTGAACGCCCAGGTTGATGCTCAAGTCTACTTTAAGGTTAGATCCGATGAGACAAACGTGAAGGCTTCCGAGTACAACGTCTTTAATTACAAGGTCCAGATAGTAGCCCTGGCCAGAACCACTCTCAGGAACATAATTGGCACGATGAACTTGATGGAAGCCAATAGTGAAAGGGGCAAGATAAATAAGTCCCTCTACGACCAACTCACTGTTGAGACCCAGAGTTGGGGAATTGAGATCGTAAGAACGGAGTTGAAGGAGATCAATCCCCCCAAGGGGGTGCAGGAGGCGATGAACAACGTGGTAGTTGCCAATAACCAGAAGATAGCGGCTATCGACTTTGCGACTGCTACAGAAACGAAGGCAGATGGTGAGAAGAGAGCAAAGATCAAGCAGGCTGAAGGGGAGAGGCAAACCCTCATCCTACAGGCTGAAGGTCAGAGACAGTCTAAGATACTGGTGGCAGAAGGGGATGCGCAGGCCATCAAGTTGGTAAATGAAGCGGCCAATGCCTACTTCGTAGGCAATGCCCAGTTACTTAAGCAACTTCAGACCGTTACAGAATCCCTTCAGACTAACTCCAAGATTGTCATACCTACTGGACAGTCGTTGGTCAATGTGGTGGGGGACCTTGCCGGAATAACGGCTCAGAAGTAACGGGCCGAAACGAGGGAAAAATCCCTGGTCTGACAGTCGATGCCATTCACGTTGACTTTCTCTTCGAGGGCGACGCTGAGAAGGAAGCTGAAGCCGTGATGTTGCACCTGAATATCGACCGGCAGGCACTGGTAATGTACATGGCCGGGGTCGGCATCGCAAGTATCGAGGCACGAAGAAGGCGGAAAGTCTTCATACTGGCCGTGGGTCTTGCTCTGCTTTTTCACAACCATTTCATTGCTTGGCGCTATAAATTCAGGCCGACTCTTTGGCTCGTACACCAGCTTCATTCCGTTCGGGGTTGCACTCTAGATGGTCTTAGGAATCGCAATGGCGATTTTTGGCCGCTACAGAAAGAGGGTGCCGGGAGCAAGCTAGTACCGACTTTTCTGGTTGCGGCGTCAATCAGGAACTTGAGGGCTCAGCTGTCTGACTCCCTTTATTCATACCGCAGCGCGACGAGCGGATCCACCTGGGTTGCCCGCCGCGCGGGCAAATAACACGCCGCCAACCCCACACCCATAATCAGCGCCACCACCGTCCCAAACGTCCACGAATCCGTCGCGGATACTCCCCAAATCTGGCTCGCCAAAAATCGCGTCAGCCCGAAACTCGCAAATAGCCCAATACAAACTCCTGTCGCGAGCAGCACAATTCCCTTCCTCAACATCATCCGCAGTATCTCCCCCTGCTGCGCCCCAAGCGCCATCCGAACACCAATCTCCCGCGTCTGCAACGACACCGTATACGCCATCACGCTGAACACGCCAATCACCACCAGCAGCAGCGCGATCCCAGCCAGCGGCCCCGACAAACTCACGCCAAACTCCGGTGTCGCATAGGTATGCTGCTCGAGAGACTCCGCTAGTGGACCGAACACCCAAAACACTTCGCCGCGGTCCACCGACCACACCGCTTCCTGCACCGCGTGCATCATCGATCCGGGCTCGACCTTGGTTCTCACCTGTAGGATGAAGTCTCCGGTAATCATCGGCGGGATGAACGCCATAGCAAGCACCGGCGCCTGCGGCCCGGCATTTTTCGTGTCGCCCACCACTCCGACAATTTCAAAAACCGCGTTTTCGGGAAGATCCGCGCTCGAATGATGGAAGGTACTTTTGAAGCCTCTGACTTCCAGTTGCTTCCCGACGGGATTCGTTTCTCCAAACAGGGCGTGCGCTAAGCGCTCATTGACGACCGCCGCAAACTGTCTCGTTTGCACCTCCGTGCGCGAAAGCCATCTGCCGGCGACCAGCCGCATCTCCAACGTGTCCAGGCAGTTCTCATCGCATTCGTCCATTCCTGCTTCCACGTCTCGCGTCCCGCCGGGCGCCGCGACTCTCGGACCGTTCGATGGACCGTAGCCCGGAATGGTATTGCTCACCGCAACGCTCGCCACGCCCGGCAACTGTCTTATCTTCTCGACCGCTCTCTGGAACCGCGCATGCCCCTCCGCCGAAGTCATCAGCGTTCGGTCCGGAATCTGATCACCCTTGCGGCTGGGCGCGAAAGCGGCAACGAGGATATTCCTCGCGTTGAATCCCAGATCGATGTGTGTGAGCTTGTACAGGCTGCGCATCATCAGCCCCGCTTCAATAAGCAACACAATGGAAAGCGCCACTTGCCCGATCACCAGTGCTGCGCGGACCTTGCCGTGCTGCACCCCGCCTCCCGCTCCTTTACCGCCCCCCGCGAGCTGTGGCTGCAAATCGCGCCTCGTCGCCCGCAACGCGGGCACCAGTCCGCAAACCACGGTCGTTAACAACGTAATTCCCGCCGCAAAAAGCAGAACCGGCCCATTCAACCCAACCACGGCTTCTCCGCTGATGTGGGCCCAGGCCTTTTGATGAATGGTGGCGTTCACCGCCTTCATGGCCGCCCACGCCAGAGCAGATCCTGTCGAGCACGCGCACAACGCCAGAACCAAACTCTCCATCAAGAGCTGCCTCGCGATCTGCCAACGCGAAGCGCCCAGCGCCGAGCGCACCGCCATCTCCTTTTCGCGCGCGGTCGTTCGCGCCAGCAGCAGATTCGCCACGTTGCTGCACGCAATCAACAGCAGCACCAGCACCGCCGCCAGCAAGTCGTACAGAGTACTTTTCAAATCAATCTTGGAATTGAAAACCGTGGCCGCCCCGGAAGGGCCCATCAAATAATCGTTCGCTGCCACGACACGCGCCGTGAACTTCTTGGGGTAATCGTCATCATCTGGATGCGTCGCGGCCAGCCGCTTCAGCAGCACATCCATTTCCGCGGATGCTGCCGCAAGCGTGACGCCCCGCTTCACGCGCGCCAGCACGTTGACGTGCGCTCTCTTTTCGGCCTCCGCCGACCTCTGGGCCTCGCCGACCGGCATCCAGAATTCCTGCGTCACGCCGAATCCATGAAACCGCTCCGGCATCACGCCGATCAGCGTCGCCGGCTCGCCTTCGATCACAAAACTCTTTCCGACAATCCCCTTCTCTCCACCAAACTCGCCTTTCCACGTTCGATAACTCATCACAAAAACCGGCGGTGCTCCCGGCTTACCATCCTCCGCAACAATCCCGCGCCCGAGGCTTGGCGCTACTCCATAGAAATCGAAGGCATCCGGCGACACGTGGCCATTCTCAAGCTGGTACATCCGCGCGCCATACTGCACCGCTGCAATCCCGCTGTGCGATCCCACAAAGTCCTCAAAAAGTTGGTTGTGTTCCCGCAAGTATTTCAGGTCGGCCCAGCTTATCCACAACTGGTGGCCATAGCCCGCATAACCTGGTTCTTGCAGGTCCTCCACGACCGGCACGACGAGCCGCGCCGCGTCCTTTGCCGCAACGGCGTTGAACAGCAAATTGTAGAAGACACTGAAGACAACCGTGCTCGCACCGATCCCCAGCGCCAACGCAAACACCGCCGTCCCCACAAGCTTGCGGTCCTTGCGCAGGCTGCGGATCGCAAATAGAAAATCGCGTCTTAAATTGTCGAGGAAGAAAAGGCAGTGCATAACATAAAACTGTAATACTTTGGGGTGAGCCGCGCCGTCCGGAGTGGATCAAGAACGCGTATCGGTCAAGTCCTGGTAATTCGGATAATCGGTAACTTGGTCCAGGACGGAGAGCAGGATTCCTGTGTAGCCAGCGCGGCAAAGATGGACGCTGCAATCAGAAAGAAGTCTGGCCTCGTCGAGCGTTACTCATGGCGGAGCGCCGTCGTCGGATCCAGCCGCATCGCCCGCCGCGCAGGGACGTAACACGCCAAAAATCCCGTGGCGGCAAGCAACACGACCCCTATCGCGAACGCGATCACGCCCGTTTCACCATGAAAGACGTGGCCGATTCCGCGCGTCAGCAGCCAGCCGAGAAGCACGCCCGCCGTAAGCCCCGTCCCGATCAGGCGCAATCCCTGGAGCAGAATCAGCTTCAGCACGTCCGCCGGCATCGCGCCCAGCGCGATGCGGATGCCGAATTCGCGCGTCCGCTGCGAGGCAGCGTACGATACCACTCCATAGACGCCCACCACGGCGATGAACAAGCCCAGCAGGCCCATGCCTCCAGCCAGGTACACGCCCAGCCGCAAAATGAACTGGCTTTGGTCAAGTACCTGCTCCCCAGTGGCGCTGTTGAAGAGTGGCATGCCCGGAGCGAGGGTGCGGATTTCGCGCTCGACTTCCGCGATCAAGTTTTGCGGAGGCACGGCAGTACGAACTGCAATGGCGCGAAGCGACTGAAATTCCTGGCTCAGCGGAAGGTAGAACCAGGGCTGCGGGTCCTCCATGATGTTCTGATACTTTCCATCGGCCACCAGGCCGACCACTTCAATGAGCGGACTGAATTCCTTTTCCGTCCGGAATCGTTTCCCGATGGGATTTTCGCCCGGCCAGAGCTCGCGCGCCATCGTTTGATTGACGACCGCGACGAGCGGGGCGTGATCATCGTCAGATTCCGTGAAGGCCCGCCCTTGCAGCAGCGGGATGCGCACATTGGAGAAGTACTCCGGGTCCACCACGTTGTGGAATATGAAGGGAGGTTGCTGGCCTTGAGGTATGACGCGGTTCTCGACGTAAACGGCGGTGCCGTACTCGATTCCGAGGAAAGGAAATCCAAACGACACGCTAACCGATTGTACGCCGGGCAGGGCGCCAACGCGGGTCTTCAACTCTCGATAAAACTGCGTAGTGCGCGTGCGATCGTAGCCGATTTCGTGCGCGTCCATCGTGCAGATAACAAGATGGGTGGGATCGAAGCCGAGATAGGCATGCTGGGCCCGGCGCAAGGTCTGGACGAAAAAGCCCGCGGCAATCAGCAGCGCAAGCGAGCCCGCCACCTGCGCGATAACGAGGACGTTGCGCAGGCGATAGCGCTGGGCACCGCCCGTATCCGTGCGCGTGCCCTCGTGCAGCACCAGATTCAGATCGGCCCGACCGGCACGAACGGCCGGCCATATCCCCGCGGCGATTCCGCCCAGAATCGCGCCGCCAAAAGCAATCAGGAACACGCGCCAATCGAAACTAAAATTGAGGATGACGAAGTCGGCTCTTTGCCTCGCCCAGTCAGGCAGCGCGAAGACGGCGGCCATAGTCCAATGAGCGGTAACCACGCCGGCGGCGGCACCCAGGAGCGCAAGCAGCACAGGCTCAGTGAGCATCTGGCGGATCAACCACAGGCGGGGCGCGCCCAGCGCCGAACGGATGGCCATCTCCTGCCGCCGGGTTGTCGCGCGGGCCATGAGTATGTTCGCCACATTCATGCAGGCGAGCAGCAGAACCATCCCCGAAAGGCCGACGAAGAGGACCGCGATCAAGCGCAAAATGCCACTTTCCGGAACGCCGCTAGGTGCGGGGAGGGTCTCGATTACCAGTCCCTTCTCGTCTTTGGAATATTGGCTGGCGAGGCGCGACTGGATCAGGCGAGCCGCGCTTTGCGCCTGGGCCACGGTGACGCCAGGGTTCAACATGCCGAGCACGGCGAGTTCGCGGTCTGTGCGATTAGTCAGCAAGTTTCCATTCTGGTATGCGCCGGGAGTGGCGGCCTGGTCTTCGGCCACAATGCTGAGCGGGAGATACAGCTGGACGTCAATCAACGAAGGAAATGCGCCGTGGAATCCTTTGGGTGCGATGCCGATGATCTCGGTCGGTTTTCCATTGACGAGCGCTTCCCGACCGACCACGCCGGCGTCGCCGCCCAGATGCGAAGTCCAGAACGCATAGCTGAGGACCGCTGTGCGGGGCGCGCCGATTTGCTCACCTTCGCCGGGAGCGAACAAACGACCCAGCGCCGGCTTGACGCCCAGCCCGGTGAAGAAATTCCCGGTCACATAATTCGACAGCGCCTGCTCGGCCGGATGACCATCCAGGCCGAAGCCGGACAACCTGCCGATATTTCCGAATAGGGCGGCGAAAACGTCACCCGACTGCGACTGGAAATCACGCAGCTCCACGTAGGAGAGACTTCCCAGGCCAAGCGGATTCCCTTTCTGCTGAAACCCGACCGCCACGATCCGGGAAGCGTGCGGAACCGGCAGCGGCTGCAGCATCAGGGTATTGGCGATGCTGAAGACCACTGTGGTGGCTCCGATTCCGAGTGCCAGCGTGAGGACGATGATCGCCGAAAGCCCGGGCGTCTTGGCCACCATCCGTCCCGCGTACCGCACATTCTGCAGAAGATTCGTCATATTGGGTCACTCGCGTGCGAAGCCGGCCCGTTGCCTTCGGCATTCTACCGCAACGAAAGAGCAAGGGCTCTGCCATGTGTGGATGGTCGGCGCCGAGGCTCAAGTTTCGGACCTGATTGGCGCCACGATCGACGCCCGGTCGGAGGGGCCAGAGCCAGTTCCAAACTCAGGTAACCCCCGATAAGTCAGATAACCGGTGACTTGGGCACCGGGACCCACTTTTCCGATTATGGCGTTGATCAGGCTTTAGGCAATCACACCGGTGATCGCCTCCGTTCCCAAAGTCAGGCTGGCTTGGTCATTTTGCGCCATGCTGCCTGAGCATCTCAGCGACATCTTCATTTTTCTTTTGTAGCGCATAATCCAAGGCAGTATGCCCGTGCTTGCCCTCGGCATTGACGTCAGCACCGTTGGAGATCAGCAGTTCCGCCAAATCCTTGTGTCCATAAAGGACGGCCAGATGAAGAGGAGTAAATTTGCACTTGCACCTGGCGTTGACGTCAGCACCATGGGCGATCAGCAATTCAGCAACATCCTTGTGACCAGCAGCGGCAGCGTCCAAAAGAGGGGTAGCACCATTTAACCATTGCTTGGCGTTGACGTCAGCTCCATGGGCGATCAGCAATTCGGCAAGATCCACTTGTCCATACCGGGCGGCCAATTGAAGAGCGGTGTTACCCCATGCGTCCTGTTTGTTGACGTCGGCACCCCTCGCTATCAGCAGTTCTGCAACATCCTTGCGTCCCGGCTCCGCGGTGGCATCACGAAGAGGTGTGCCATACGGGTGCTTGGCATTCGCATTGGCGTTAGCACCCCTGGCTATCCGCACTTCGGCAACATCCCTGTATCCCTGATATGCAGTGGCATGAAGAGGAGTGCCAAATCCGTGGCAGATGATATTGACGTCAGCACCATGGCCGATCAGCAACTCAACCACATCCATGTGTCCATAATAGGAGGCGAAAAAAAGAGGAGTTTCTGTATCCCGTGGATGGGCGTTGACGTCAGCACCATGGGCGATCAGCAATTCTGCAATATCTTTGTATCCATGCGTGGCAGCCACATGAAGAGGCGTGTTGCCGTATGCGTCCTCGACATTAGCGTTAGCACCGTTGGCAAGTAGGCCCTCGACTTCCTGTGGCGCGCTGCCCGATGCAACAGCCTGAAATAGATTTTTGTTAACACCTCTTGTGCCGATGGCACAACCACTCAGAATCAGAGCCAGTGCAAAACTAAGCACGCTCGACAACCTCAAAATGACACTTATGACCATGCCAGCCGTCCATCCATGACTGTTCATCCTCCCATCCTGGCGACATCCCTCTCGCAGCACTCGGCTGCTTGTGACACTTTCCCGAGTGTCACAACGCGTGGGCCCGCCTTCTTCGTGTATTCGCTCCGTTAACTTAACGGGCGAAAGTTTTCTCCATTTGCAGTTGAGGCAGGACGTCCGTACGAATGGCGCGAGAGGGCGAAAATGGGCGTGACCTATGCCAGTCGGGTTCACCGGTGTCTATCTGCATCACCTATTTGCGCAATCAAGAGACTGGCATATATTGGCAGCCACCCAGGAGACAACCGGGGGCATTCTTGATAAGCATCGAGAACCTGAAACGTATTCTGCGCACAGCCTTTTGCCTGGCCGCTCTCATGATATGCGGCACAATCCGTGTGATCTCCGGGCAGTTCAACGATCACACGCTTCCGCACATCGTGCAGAAAGACGGGCGCTGCGAGCTGTTCGTCGATGGCGCGCCTTACTTGATGCTGGGCGCGCAGTGGATGAAGCGCACGCCCGAGCGGTGTCTGCGCATGTGTGCCGAAGCTATCGCGTACACCAATCAAAAGCGCCCTATCACGATGGAATACGACGGGTGAATCCGGGTTGAAAAAGCCCGCACCGTCCAGTATCGTTAAGCACTTTTCCTGCGCGGGAGAGGCCATGAGTGGCAATCATCGAAACGGGCAGCCTGCCTACAAACGGATCCAGAATGCCATCCGCAAGCGGATCGAATCGGGAAAGCTAAAGACGGGAGACCTGGTCGATTCCGAACGGGAACTCGCGCGGACACACAAGGTGAGCCTGATGACCGCGCGACATGCGCTGGGAGACCTCGCCCGAGAAGGCATCGTGGAGCGGCGGCACGGGGCCGGGACGTTCGTAGCGCCGCCCAAAATTCATTTCAACAAGCTGATGAGTTACACGGAACAGATGGCCAGCCGGGGATTGTCGGCGCGGTCGAAGATTGTCGAGAGTGGAGTCATTCAGGGGGAACCCGAAATTGCGGCGCGGCTTTCACTTTCGCCGACAAGCCCGCTCTACGTGCTGGAGCGCGTCCGACAGGCCGGGGATGAGGCGTTCGCCATTGAAACTTGCTACCTTTCGGCCGACGATTTTCCGGGGCTGGAAAACGCTTCCCTGCAGCGCGGCTCGCTCTTCGCAACACTGGAGCACGACTACGGCGTCGAGCTGGCGTATGCCGATGAAGAAATTGACGCCATTGATGCGGATGCGCGAACCGCAGAATTGCTGTCCATCACGCCAGGATCGCCGCTGCTGCGAATGCGGCAGCTCATCTATTCCACAAAGGGAAAGCAAACGATCTATGTGGTGGGGCTTTACCGTTCCGGGCGGCACACACTGCTGATCCGCAGATTTCGCTGAAGATGGCGTGCAGCAGCCTGATTGGTATGGCGCGGCGCTAAGAATTTTCCTCAGGGAGTTCCCGGCGCAAAGCGCGGGGACGCAGGCGGGGCAGGAACCGCAATTTCAAATTGGAAATTTCAGATTTCAAAAGGCCCGCGAATTCTGTTGTTACCGATTCAGAAGGCAGGAGGCGGCCGCGCCAACAAGAGCGGACTCGGACCCATAGCGCGCGCGGACGATGGGCACCTGGCGCCGGCGCGGGTTGATGGCCCAGCGGTCGAGATGCTTTCGTATTCGAGGCAAGAACGAAATCATCGTGCGAGCCAGTCCACCGCCGAAGATGATTGTGTGCGGCTCAAGCAGGTCAATGATGTTCCCGAGCCAGATGGCCAGATGATCCGCCGCTTCTTCGAGCACTTTGAGCGCGAGTTTGTCGCCCGCCGAGGCTGCCTGGTTGACCGTTTCCGCTGTCACCAACTGGCGGTCACCGCCCACGATGGAAAGCATGCGCGAGCCGCGTGCCCGATGATGACTCAGCCGCTCGCGAGCGAGCCTGGCGATGGCCGTTCCGGATGCGTACATCTCAATGCAGCCTCTCTTGCCGCAAGGACACAACGGGCCTTGGAAGTTGATGGTCGTGTGCCCGCCTTCGAAAGCGGATCCACCACGGCCGAGCTGGATCTTGCGGTCCTCGACGAGACCTGTGCCGATGCCTGTGCCCAAACTGACGTAGAAGACGTTTTTCGATTTGGCCCCGGCGCCCCATGTGGCTTCGGCCAGGGCAGCCGCGTCGGCATCATTGGCGATTCGCGCGGGCATTGCGTAATGGCGGGCGATTTTGCGAGACAGTGGAAAATTGCGCCAGCAGGGAAGGTTAGCCGCCCGGATCACGCTGCCGCGATGGAAATCCACCCAACCCGGCACGCTGATCCCTATAGCGGAGGCGCGCCTGGCCCGAGGGTCGAGCAAAACCTCGTCGATCGCGCGATATACGGCGCGCAAGCCTTCGTCGGGTCCGCGCCGAGCGACCATGGGGACGCGCGACGCCACGACGATTTTGCCGGAGGAATCCACCAAACCGGCGGCGACTTTCGTGCCTCCGATATCCACGCCGAGGATTAGGTTTTTCGAGAGGCCGCGCATGAAAGTGGCACCTGGTTCGTGGGGAAGCGTACTTTGATTATGCTCCCACGGTGGGTTCTTGGATGCGCGCGAGTTCGCGCGAAATCAGCCAGGCGGAAACGGCTCCCAGAAGCAATAAGAACGATCCGAGCCACCAATGAAACAGCAGGATTTTGCCGACACCGAACAAAGCGGAATACGTCATCACCGTGCCCAGTATCCAGCACCATAGGTTCCGGCCGAGGCCGTGGGTCTGAGCCACCTCTGGGGCCAGAGCGGCCACCGGGCGCCAGCCTGTAATTTGCGGCCGAACCTTGCGATAAAACGACGTCAGAATCGTGTCTGGCTCGGGCTTCGTCAGGAAGGTGACGATGATCCAGACGAGCGTCGTCACCAGGGTGCTGGTCAGGGCCGTTTTCGCAAACACGACGGTGCTCGAGCCGGAGAAGACTTCCGGCCGATGCAGGAGCGTGAGCGAAAGCCATTGCCAGTGCAGCGACAGTGTCACGGAGAGTGCCGCGATCATGCACGAAATCTCGCTCCAGGCGTTGATGCGCCACCAATACCAACGCAACAAATAGACGCTGCCTGTGCCCGCGCCCAGTTGCAGCACAACTTGCCAGCCGGTACGGATGGAAACCAGATGCGCGGACACGTATCCGGTGACCGCGACCAAGAGCAGCGTCACAAGCTGGGAGACGTGGACGTAATGGCGTTCGCCCGCGCCTCGCCGCAGGAACCGGCGGTAGAAATCCTCGACTAAGTACGATGTCCCCCAATTCAACTGCGTGGCGATCGTGGACATGAACGCGGCTAGAAAGCCCGCCAGGATGATCCCGCGCAGCGCGTGCGGAACGTGATCGTTGACCATCATCATGTAGCTGCTTTCCGGGTGTTCGAGGCCGGGATAGAGGACGATGGCGGCGAGTCCCGTGAAAATCCAAGGCCAAGGGCGGAGGGCATAGTGAGCGATGTTGAACCATAGAACCGAGAGGAGGCCCTGACGCTCGTCGCGCGCGCTGAAGATTCGCTGCGCGATGTAGCCTCCGCCGCCGGGCTCCGCCCCGGGATACCAGAATGCCCACCACTGAACGCCCAGGTAAACGATAAATGTGAGGACGGGCAGCGTCCACAACGCCTCGCTAGTCCAGCCGCGGGAGAAGTCCGGCAGGAAAGCGAGCGGGTCCGACGCTCCATTGACGGCGCGCAGCGCGGCAATCTTGGCGATCATCGAACTCATGCCGCCCGCAGCGGTGACAGCGAAGTAAGCCACTCCGATGACGATGGCCATCTTGAGCACAAACTGAAACAAATCCGTCCAGAGAACGCCCCAAAGCCCGCCGAGCGACACGTAGATGCCGGTGAAAGGAATCAGGAAAAAAATGCAGATGACCAGGGCGCGGCCATCGGTTCCGGAAAACGTTGCGCCGAAAATGGCCGTCAGCACGTGCGAAGCCCAGTTCAACATTCGCCAGTGCTCCATAGTGGGGCCCAGGGTGGTTCCCACGATGTCGATCATTGCTTTTGTCACCCAGCCGAGAATCAGGCAGTTCATCATCAGGCCGAGATAAATGGCACGGAATCCGCGGAGGAATGCGGCGGGCTTCCCGGCGTAACGTAACTCGGCGAATTGAACGTCGGTCATCAGGCCGGACCGGCGCCAAAGCCGCGCAAAGAGAAAAACCGTCATCATCCCGGAGAGCAGAAAGGCCCACCACAGCCAGTTGCCGGCAATCCCTTGCGTGTAGATCAAGCCGGCGACGAGAAGCGGGGTGTCTGCCGCAAACGTGGTGGCAACCATGGAGGTTCCGGCCAGCCACCAGGACACGTTGCGTCCCGAAACGAAATAGTCCTCGGTGCTCTTGCCAGACCTGCGGCGAAAATACAGGCCTAGAAGGAGGGTGATAAGCAGATAACCCAGGATCGCGGACCAATCGAGGAGCGTGAATCCCATTGCGGCCCGAAGTTATGGCACAAATTCAGCGATGGAAGCAACGCAAAATCGCCGTGCGAGAAAAAGTGGGAAGAGTGGTGAGCCGCCCAGGACTCGAACCTGGAACCCGTTGATTAAGAGTCAACTGCTCTACCAATTGAGCTAGCGGCCCGCAAAACCTCTATTTTAACATGGACGAAACTTCTACCCAAACAGCTACACCCACCGGGCCGCTTCGAGACAGCAAGTCAACGACGAAGCGTGGCGGCCATTTCCTTGGCGACTTGCCGCGCCCGGACGAGGTCCCCGGGGCCGAACGAGATGGCGGCCACGCGCGCGTGACCGCCGCCGCCGTATTTCTCACAGAGCGATGCGAGATTGACTTCTGCCGAGGCCTCTTTCCAGGGATTCGTGCCGACGGAAACTTTGGCGCGCGTGGGTGACGCGCTCACTCCCACGGAGTAAAGCGCGTCGGGAAACAAGAAATAGGGGATAAATTTGTTGTAGCCTTCCAGGTCCAGGTCGCTGACATCAAAATAGACCACACCACCGCGAGAATCGGCACGCTCGCGCAAGATATCAACCGAGCGGCGGTGGCGTTCGAGCAAACCGCCCAAGTACTTCCGTACGATGGGCAATTCAATCATCTCCCGCAGCGGACGAACTGCCAACTCCGGGATCAACTGCGGGACCAGATTCGGTTCCGGCGCTGCTTCGATCACCAAAGCAAGCTGCATGGCCGGCTCGGCGAGGCCTACCGCCGCTTCGGGGGAAGCAAACTGCGCGCCATCGATAATGTCGCCCCATTTAATGAGCTCGGCAAGCGGTTTGGCATCGAAGCCGAATTTTTCAGAGGCGATGGTCGCAAGAAACTTGGTGCAGGATTTGTAGGTCGGGTCGTAAAACTTTTTTCCGGAATGATCCCTGCGAAAATGTTCCGCGTCCTCGGGCTTTAGAAACGCGCTCTGGTGATGGTCGAACCACCAAGTCAAGTCCGGAGAGCTCGAATACTTGAAATCCACAATCGCATTTTCGTCGCCATCGAACACGCCGTCTTCGAACGGCTGCGAGGCTTTATGCGTCATGCCGGTATACATGAATTCAGCGTCCGGACCGATGCGCTCGCGGTAAAACCGGGAAAAGATGGCGGCGGAGGAAGCTCCGTCGAAGCACTTGTCGTGAAAACAGACGCGGACTTTCAATCGTTTCTCCCACCGGCTCCCCATGGCGAAAAATCCGCACAGAGGAAAGTCAATAAAGATGGCCGCTCGCACACCACTTGTCAAGAGGGAATAGCCACGAGAATTTCGAGTGTCGGCGGGTTATCAGACCCTGCTTCGGAACCTGTCGAAACTAAGACTTTCCGAGGGCCTTTTCGGCAAAATCTGCCGCGATGGGGACCCGAAAGCGGTGTCCTTGATAAGCCTTAATCATGAGCAGAATCCAAAGAACCAATCCGACCAATTCCAGAAGACGATAGATTGCGATGCCAAACGAAAGCCCCATCCATCCGCCCGCAAACATTGCCAGCCCGAAGAATATGCCCACGATATACAACAAGACGCTCAAGCCGCCAAAAACCACGATCGACTGCGCCGCGTGGAAACGCACGTAGGGCCTCTTGTCTGTGAAAAAGAAGATGAGACCTGTGACCCACCAAAGAAGATAGCAGAGCGCCCCTGCAACATTCTCGTCCATGGCCGAAGACGTTGCACCTGACGCTGGGCCCGAGGCTGAGGGGGCTTGGCCTCCGGCCGATTGTGAGGCACCACAACTGGCGCAGAACCCCGCCTTATCCGGTATAGTAGCACCACATTTTGCACAAAACGCCATGGTATGCCTCCGGAAGGACCCTCTCAGTGCTTCACTGGCGCCGAAGCCTAGCAAAACCCGGTTTCAGGGGCAATAGCAATCCATCCAGAGCGGGTGTTCGCGCAGAGAGTATCGTCCGCGCAACTTCGCGACGCTCACACGATAAGATTGCACCCATTGCGTTCGTTGAAAAACGGCGAAAGTCGCCCAAATCACACTAGAATGGCGACGCGCACGTCCGAATGCTGATGAGCTCCCTGCCAAACAACAGCCCCGCTTTGCGCCCATCAAGGAAGATCCTGTGGCTCGACTGGCCGCAAACCACCACTCTCGCAGAGCGGCGTTCGCTGACGGCGGGCGTGCTTGGCTGGATGCTCGATGCTTTCGACGTATCGCTTTACTCGTTGGTTCTCGCACACCTGATGCGGGATTTCGGCATGACCCAGACCGTTGGGGGGCTGCTGAATTCTCTCACACTGGTATCCTCCGCGATCGGCGGACTTCTGTTTGGGCTTCTGGCCGATCGCATCGGACGCACGCGCTCCTTGATCGCTTCCATCCTGATTTATTCCATCGCCAGCGGCGCCTGCGGCCTTTCGAATACAGTCATTCAACTGGCCATTTTCCGATTCATTCTCGGACTCGGTATGGGCGGCGAATGGACCACCGGCGCCGCGCTGGTGGCCGAAACGTGGCCGGCCGAACACCGCGGCAAGGCGCTCGGGTTGATGCAGTCCAGCTACGCCATCGGCGAGATGATCGCCGCAGGCATCGCCGGGCTGATGCTGCCGCGATTCGGGTGGCGAGCTGTTTTCTTCGTAGGAATTCTGCCTGCGCTGCTGGCAATTTGGATTCAACGCAGGGTTCCCGAGCCCGAGCTTTGGAAGGCCAAGATTCGCACAGGCTCGCGGAGCGTCGCGGATACCTTGCGTCTGCTCTGGCGAAAAGACCTGCGGCGCAATGGCATCGTGGCGACGGCGATGAATGCCTGCGGGATGTTCGGGTACTGGGGACTGTTCACGTGGATCCCGGTATACCTTTCCTTGCCGGTCGCCGAAGGGGGCCGCGGCCTCAGCCTCATAAAGACCACAGCATGGCTGATCGTCATGGGAGTCGGAAAATGGCTGGGTTACACGTTGTTTGGTTTCTCCGCGGACGCATTCGGCAGAAAGAAAAGCTATGTTGCGTATCTGCTGATTGCGGCTGCACTGGTGCCGATTTACGGACTGTCGCGCAGCCCGGTCTGGCTGTTGATCCTTGGACCGCTGGTTGCTTTCTTCGGTACCGGATACTTCTCCGGGTTCGGCGCGATTACTTCGGAGCTGTTCCCGACCGAAATCCGGGCCACGGCCATGGGTTTGAGCTACAACATCGGCCGCGGAGTTTCCGCCGCCGCGCCGCTTACTATCGGCCTTCTGGCACGCCACTATGGACTGGGGCCGTCATTCTTCGTTCTGGCCGGCGCATTTCTTTTGGGCGCGTTGCTTGCTCTTGCCCTCCCGGAAACCAAAGGGAGAGAGCTAGATTCTTGATGTGATGCGCGATGGCGGGAGATTCGCGTGCGGGATTTATGGCGATGATATACTTGGTTTTCGCTGCGGAAGTGGCGGAATTGGCAGACGCGCCAGCCTTAGGAGCTGGTGGCCGAAAGGCCGTAGGGGTTCGAGTCCCTTCTTCCGCAAATCCTCTTTTGGAATGCTGGGGAATTCGTCAAAAACAGTGATTTTACTGGGTTTTTCGAACGTCGGACCAGACAGGCATGGACAATCGTGGACATGATTTAGGGGTTTATTGGTACAGGCAAACAAACACTGGTACAGGCGCTTTTTACTCCATTTCTTGGCTGCGGGAGGCAGTGTATCATAACGAAGTGTTGTTGAATCGGTCGAGGCATCACCACACAACTTGTATTATTTCAGCCTTCCAGCAAGCCACTCCGCTGCTATCCACGCTCTCGCGGCAGTTCGGTCCAAGAACTCTTTCACTACAACATCCGGCGTACCCGGTGGACTAGCTCTCACAACTTCAATTTTCCCCGTTTCAGTGTTCGAATGCGTGTAATGGTTGGTGGGTATCCCGTTTACAAACTCATTTACGGAAAGCGGGCCTGCTCCGGGCCTGTCCATATGTCCTGTAGCATCTGCCATCACGTCACCTCTCACAATTCCGCAGGGTCGAAGAATTTTCCGTGAGGACTACCGTAGGATGCCGCGCCTCGCTTCGACCAACCATCCTCAAGTAGGTCGAGTAGGGTGTTTAGGAATGTCCTGCGAACGGCGTAGGAATTTCCTGAGGTACGCACTTTTCCGTTTCTGGTTGTAGGCCGTGGTCAAAAGACCAAGGAGACATCCGAGCACGCATCCGCCAGCGAAGAACACGGCAATGTTCTGCCAGTCGCTAGCTCCGAATGTCGTAGCTTCCTTAATTGCAACGAGGGCGGATGCGCAGCCTACCCCGAGGCTCCACATCAAAACGCGCCGAGCTGATGAACGATTTGTTATGGTCATTGCTGTACCTCGAACTTATTTTTCCAAGGGTCTAGGACGACGACGGATGCTCCCTTCACAGAAGATGTGCCCACAACCCATGAATGCGTCCATGACTGTTTCATTTTGAACGTGTAGCTGGTCTTCATGTGTGCGTTGAGAGAGTTTGAGACTGCCTCTGCTTGTTCATTGCAGCTAGACAAGTGATGTTTGGTCAGGTGGAGCTCCTCTCCGATACGCTGGACGCTGCTCACGATGTTGTTTAAGGGGCCGTTGTTGATTCGTTCCCCGTTGTTTGTCATTTCGGCGACCTTCTTGTCGAAAGCCGAATGAATGTCCTTGATCTCCTGGGGGACGTTCGGTTGTGGTTTGTTCTGCTGATTCGTTAGTGGATTAGGGTTCTGGTTCTGGGCGACCAGGACGGGGTCGTTGCTCTGGTTTTGCGCCAACTCACAGCCCGTCCCGTCGTAGTCGTACGTCCTTTAAAATCGTAGACTTACTGCTTTGGTTTACTGGCTTCTGGGTGCTCCCCGTCGTTGGCATTCTGTAGCACGCCGCGCAAGGGTATTTTCCATATGTGGAAGCCGTAGTGGTCGTTAGAATTGAACCCGTCGCGGGAGGTATTCTTGATCCGCAGGTTCGGTCCCCAGGCAAAGTACAAGGTTTTGCCGGAGTCGCAGACAAATGGCGATTCGTATGGCCCTTTGAGGATGGGGACAACCTCGCCAGTTCTCAGTGAGATACGGTAGATGCCCGTCGGCAGCCATTTTCCACCTTCGCTGTTTATGCCAGAGAAAAGCACAGTATCCTCGTCAAGCCAGAAGGGGTTGAGAGGGCGCAAACCGGTCGTCGGAAACCTCCGCAGACCCTTTGTCTTCAGGTCGCCGATCCAGAGAGCATTACATTCGGTGGTCTGGCTCTCGTCACCGCTGTCCTTCTCGAATATGATGCTTTGCTCGTCGGGCGAAACGGCAAGAGTGTTGGTCACGCCTCCGCATTTGTCCTTTGGTACGTCGATGAGCTTTCGGACGTCCCCACCGTTCTCGGGCACGCCGTAAATGTTCTCGTCATCCCCGGTGAAAACGATCCAGCCGGATC
Source organism: uncultured Acidobacteriota bacterium (assembly GCA_963788255.1). Classification (GTDB taxonomy): domain Bacteria; phylum Acidobacteriota; class Terriglobia; order Acidiferrales; family UBA7541; genus Palsa-295. The sequence goes on along the minus strand of CAWBGC010000011.1, from coordinate 249,963 downwards.
GGAGCCAGGCAGTCGTAGGCCCCGATAGAGTGTTGGGAGGAAAGTTGGTTAGGCGAACGACTTCGCCGGTGTCCACATTCAGTTTTACGACCTGAGCATTGAACCCCGACCAGAGGTCCTTTGCGCCATCTGGATAATCCGTGAAGAGGGCGAGCCACCGGCCATCGGGAGACCAGCTAAAATCCCCGACGTATAGATACCGACCCGGATTTCCCTTGAGTATAGGGTGCCACGTGTGAGAGCCATGGCCCAGTCTCATTATCCCTACTCTGGGATAGTCCGGGGCATTGAGTTCGTTGTACTCAAAGGCCAACCAGCGTCCATCCGGTGAGCATGAAGCATAGACCTCCGCGTACGTATGAAATTCGCCCGTGACTCTTTGCGCGCCAATCGGTGGGCGAGTCTCTCCATCGTTTGCGAAGCTCACCTGCAAAGCGATCGTCAAGCCTAACAGCACTACGACGAACAGCGCCCTAATTCGGCCCATAGTCAGTTTTCGGCACATAGTGGTAACCGTGAAATACCTCGACCCCTTGGATGTTCACCAAGGCAGGTCTTCCGCCAACTGACCCAATGGTGAAAGTGATGGGAGAAGGTTTTCCATCTTCAGTTTTTGTCGTTTTATACATCAAAATGTTAATTGTCTGATTCAGTCTAACAGTTACGATATTTCCTGTTCGCGAGATGGAATCGATCTTCTTGTCCACGCCGTGAGCGTCGGCCTTACTGTCTTTGAGGCCCTTCCGCAGCACATCTCCGCTCAGATTCCAGTTCGTCCCGAAGGAGTTCAAGAAGTCGACAGTTTTCTTGGCATTCGATCCTGTGTCCTTTCTGGCCGACTGAATGCCATTTGATACGTCGTCGGCTGACAACTGCTTCGGCGGCGTTTGGGTTTGAGTCGAGGTTTGATTTTGGGCCGATCATTTCCGGGCCGCTCTGGAAGACTCCCACTCTGAGAACCCGACCCGCTTCTCTTGGCGTTCAGCCGCCGCTTTAATCCGAGCGATGCTTGGACTCAAGTCTAGTTCAAATTGGACCTTGCGCCAGTCACGCTTGTCGCGAGCTATGTCATCGTCATCCATGTAAATTGTCTTGGTATTCGGTTGAGTCCAGGAGAACCCATTACTCGGTTTTCCGACGAGATATGCAATGCCGTCTGGCGCGACAATGAATGGTCGAATGACTTCCCCAAAAGGAGGGTATTTGTAAATCACGACGCCTTCGAGCCCACTTTTCGTCGGTGTCAGTTCCGGCTTGATGTAAATGTCGAACTGTGCTGCCGGCCCACGAGGCCCTGCGGTTTCAAATCCCCAGAACTCCTTTTGATATCCATAGTCGTAGATTTCATCCTGAATCGCTTGAACGAGTGCGTTCACGTCTGAGGATGCTATCTCCCGACGGGTTGTTTGGTCGTAGCCATTTTGAAGAAGCAATAGCAACGACGTCATACATAAGAGAAATCGCATAGACATCCCCCTATAATCCTAGCGGAATCGCCCTATTACCAAGCATTCTTCTCCCGATAGGTCAAATCGCCTGCCGGAGCTTCTCGCATAAATCCTGTCGGGAGAATTATCGTGTCTCCAAGAGAAGGCGAACCCTCCTTTGTAACGGTGCCAATCAACAGGAGCCGCACGAAATTGGCATCAGCGGGGCCGAGGACGATGTACCGCTCTGGACCGCGTATGTCTGTAACCACGTGGCCTACCTCAATTACAGTGCCATCACTGTAGCGCATGATAAAGCTCCCTCATTTTGCAATTGTAGCAAGTGCTCACTTATTAGTCATTTCACCAGTACCCCCCGCGATGACAGCAAGTGGTAGAATCCGGCCCGTAAATGAGTCCCAATTGTCAATTCTGGTGGAATTGGTGGGTACAGTTCGCCGTTGCTGTGGCGACGTTTCTAGCTGTGTTTGCCGCACTCTTCGGCGATAAAGTGCGCGCATTCCTGTTTCCGCCGCGCCTGCAACTAACGCTTGGTGCGAGGGAAGGCGAAAAAACCAAACTCACAGACGAAAAGGGTGACTATTTGGATGACGTTCGCTATTACTATGTTCAAGTCTCGAATGCACGACGACTTATTTCCCCAGCCGAGCAAACCCAAGTTTTTCTCACGCGTATTGAAGAACCGGGGCCGAGTGGCGACTTCCAAGTAACTTGGCTCGGTGACGTTCCCATGCGATGGCGCAATCAGGAATTTGTGCCACCCCTCCGGACGATAGGCCCCAAGGTTGACATAGATTTTTGCAGAATCGAAAAGAAGGGCGGATTGTGGCTCATGCCAATAATATTGCCGAATAATTTGAAGTATAAAAGGACAGAAGCTTGCAAGTTTAGGGCGACTCTTCAGGCCCGCTCGAATCTTGTGGATTCGGGGTCATTGCGGGTCCTTGTTGCGTGGGACGGAAAATGGGACGATGGCGTTGAGGAAATGAAGAGTCACTTCGACATACGGCCTGCGTGAATAGCTTCGCATTTCATACGGGGACTTTCCAATGCTCACCGCTATTGTTGGAATTCTTCTCGGCAACCTGCTGATTGCGACTCTCTTCGCCCCGTCCTTGCAAGAACTGCGGGGGATACTCAAGGGCTTCGCGGCCATCGAACTTCCCTATAAGAGTGCATGGCCTGGCGCAAAGCAAATGACCGCAGAGCAACGTCAGAACGCGAAGGAGAGGGCAGTCGGTGACTTTAATCGTCTCTTCCGCGAATACTCGATGTCGTTTAATGCTTTCAAGAAGGTAGGCACGGTATTTGTCACCGCAATAATCATTCTCGCTTGCGCCGTCGTGTGGCCCATGCACGTGAGTGTTCGAATGCGCCTTCTGTTTATGGCTCTCACCGTCAGCGCCATAGTCGCGATAGGTTCATTCTTGCAGAGAGCGCTCGCTCCCACGCCTAGCCAGCTAGTATCAATCGACTTTCTGCAAAATAACTTCGCAAACCTTCACCTCTCTTCGCTGTTTGATTGTTCCGGACTCCACATCGAATTCGGACGTAAGGACCTGAGCGATAGGGTGATGCATTTCAGTATTGGTCAGAACCTTATGTTTTCGGGATATCGGTTCTTGACTGTGGTTTCGAATCGAGAGTGCTCTGAGGTGTATTTTTTGGCTTATGGCCAGATTGATGCTGGCGTGACATTTGAGCATGTCTGGACGCCAGAGCTCCAAATGTTTTCTACACCATTGGGTGATTTTTCCCTCAGCGATACAATGTTAGCCAACCCTTTGCTTCGTCTGAATTCGTGGCTGTTCGTCCCGACACCGCGAGGTTGGGTGCGGCCAAGCAGCGTACACCCGCAATTCTTGAGTCAAGAGGTTACGGATGACACTGCAGGAGGAATTGGCATTATCATCTCTCCGACCCATTTTGTGTGGAAATCCGTCGACGAGAATGTGAACTTCGAACGCAAATTTCTGTCAGGTTTTGCGTCTTGGAAGGTCACGCGGCTCATCGCTCCATCAGCGGACTCTCCGCAAACACTCCTGAAAATGTTCAAAGATAGGGTCGAGCACTGCAGGCGCGTTAAGAGTCAAGACTATCCAGACGGCATCACAGTCAGGGCCACGACGTGAGCGCAATGTCTCGCGGCGATGCGTTGGCGAGCGCGGTTTTAGATATCTAGGATGGGTTCGGCTGTGCTATCTACCTGCCATGTTTTGCCAGTGAAAGTGATGTATTGCCCATTGACCGGCGACCGTCAGGAAGCCTCCCACAATTCCACCAAGTACTGTTCGAAACAATTGAAAAGCTCTCTCCGTTCTGACTGCCTCCCGGTCGTGCATATCAACTGCTGTCTGCATAAGGGTGCGTATGAAATCCATTTCGAGCGTTTTCTTTCCGTCCTCTTTCGGCGTAGCGTGTCTTGCAAGCAAAGACGCGGTATTCTTGACCTCATTAACTCTGAAAAACTCAGGATGCTCGCGCGCAACTTGGAACCATACTTTTGCCGATTTAGGGTCGCCCTGAAGTTCCTCTCTGAGGCCGTCTTCAGTTCGGTAAGGCTGTTCATCAATGGAGAGAACCTGCAACAAAGCCAGCACGTCTGCAAGGCGATGTGTTTTTGTGTAGTATGCGCTCATAGGCTTAATGCATGTGTTTCCCCGTGACGTGCAGGACAAACGCCAACACGTTCACTTCTTTGTCGCCGATATCCCTCGGGCTAACGTCAGCCTCAACCGCTTTGCGTCGGGTTGCCCACTCATTGGATTCCCACTGACTGCACAAGTTATGGAGAGTACCTACATAAGAACTGACTCAACGGTCAAGCACGGTCACGCGCACCGGAATGAGCCTTCGGATGTGCAGCAGCCCCGCAGTGCTAACCTGTGACTGGACCGAAAACGGGGGCAGACCAATCATGGCACACCTTTTCGCCTATTTTGATGAGAGCGGCAAACGGGGAGAACATCCGATTGTTGCTTTCAGCGGATTTGTTGATGGCTTCAATCAATGGCGAGTACTCCAAGAAAAGTGGCTTCACCTATTAGTGGAAAATGGAATCGAAGAGTTCCATGCCAGTAAGGCAATTCGATATTCTCAACCATACGGAAAGATGGCCCGTGGAAATGCGGAAACTCGGACCAAAAACATTTTGCCTTTCATTCGCGCAATTACAGAAGAACTCGCACTGGGAATCGCTATTGCTGTGGATGTGAGGGCGTATGAAGCCGCAGACCCGATGCTTCATCGCGCTTATGGAAGAGACCCCCATTATTTCGCTTTCTTCCTGGCCATTAATGAAATTCTGAATCATCCCTGGGTCAAGAAGGACCACACTATCGGCCTGATACTAGATGATGAAGAGGAAAAATGCGTCGAATGCTACCGATTACTCAATAAGTTGAAGCTCGCAAATCCAAGAGTACGCGAGAGCATCCAGAGCATATGTTTCATGAGTGATAGAAACGCCGCCCCGCTTCAGACCTGTGATTTGTTCGCCTATCTAACAAGGTCGGAAGCACAGCAAAGATTCTTAAGGAAGGAATACCCGTATCGTGACCTATTTCTAGCGTTTCAGCAAGTGTCACCCAACACAGGAAAACATCTGCACTTCTCAGGCGGCTTCTATGACGGACCAGCATTATTAGAATTCCTAGAACAACACCTTGAAATGGTAAAGCGAAAAGCCGAAGGTGAACAGGAATGAGTCCGACCTTCGTTCAACGGACACGAAGCGCAATTGAAGCCAAGCCAACACTCACCGCTACGACCGCGACAACTTGAGCGGCTTTCATAGCCGTGGGTAGGTCGAGACGGTCAGAATTCCCCCCGAAAGGCCTCTGAAGAACGTCAACGCGACCAGAATGATGCTAGCTCTTACATCGAGAACATCGCCGACTTGATATGAGATTTCGTCCAGTCGCCTCGCATCTTCCGTAATACTGTCGGCAATATCTCTACGCACTTGAACCTCTCGGGTACTTCGAACAGTCGTGCGACTTGAAGTCTCTCTCTGCCTTTTCCCTTAGCTGTTCTTTGCTCCTGTTTTCGAAATCGAGTTTCGGATTCGGAACAAGCCATCCGCATTCAGAGCACGTATAGCCTTTGAAGGCCTTTTCCTCTGACCATTGCAATCGTCTCACCGGAGCCTCCAGAACAGCCGGAGTGTAGCACCAAGAATTTTCAAGGTGTAGAATTCAATGAGAGGTGAGCACGTGCCGACGCTGCGCGAACTAATTACATGGATTCGAGACTATGGCCAGGACGCAAGACATCAGTCACGCTTGCTCGCCGACAGGTTCGTTTGGCATCAAATTTGGACGGCGATGGACATCATTGACGACGTTGATTCGGCGACGACAGCATATCTCGACTGCGATTTTCCAACTAACATCGGAGAACGATATCTCCGAATATACGGAGTCTTGCAGGCACTCTTTCTTCAGCAAGACGCACTTTCTGACCTCATCAAAGGAATTCATCCTGCTAAAGAAATTCACGAAAATGACGTGCTCAAAGACATTCGTGAGGCTCACAACGTGAGCGTCGGACATCCCACGCAACTCAAACGCAAAGGAAAGCTATCAGCACACGGAATTGTTCAAAACTCGATGACCAAGGATGGATTCGACCTGCTTTCGTATCCATCTTCCAATGACAAAATGTTTCAGTACATCCCAGTTCGAGAGTTAATTGAAAAGCAACGGGCGGAAACAGTGCGCATTCTAACAGAGGTCGTCAACGACTTGAGGGAACAGGAACAAACGCATAGAACACGCTTCCGAGACATCAAACTCATTGGGACGTTCGACCAAGTTTCGTACGCTTTTGAAAAGATTTTTGCAGAGGTCCGGCATGATTCCATGCCTATTCTCGGCAGTTGGGCCGTCAATCACTTGCAAAAAGCCCTTGATGAATTCGCTCAGTTGTTAAGAGAGCGCGGACTCAGCGTCGAGGCATACGATTCAATTGAATATCTTTATGAACTGATAGCGCATCCCCTGGCTGAACTAAGGAAATATGTGTCGACAGAGGCTTCCGAGATTTTGTCCGAGAGGAGTGCCGTCGTATTTGCAACGGCCTTGCGGGGATATTTTGGCGAACTGAGGCAGATGGCGGGCGAGATTGATAAAGATTATGCGTCGGAGCCAGCACCAATCGTTGAGCCGGAACGAATAGAAGCTCCTATGGTCACAGTCGTGACAATGGGCAAGTAACAGCGGATTGGCAGCCCCCGCAGTGGACATTAGGTTGCACCAAGTCTTCAGTTCGTCAAAATCAGCGCGACAACCCAAAGCCAAGCAATTGGGAGCACAATTTCAAACATCGCTCTGACAGATTTGGGCAAGTGCTCCTTTATCAAGAAACCCACGGTCGACAGCAGAAACATAGCCGCAATGACCCCAATCCCGTGCCAGTTGAATCCATCTCGGATTTGTTCGAGGACGTCATCCAACGCGTCAGTGAGTTGAAAATTCATATTCATAAGAAACACGACGGTGAAAGACAGAATGCCAAAGAGAACCGCTATTTTCCTGTTCATGTCCGTTCCTTGCCATTTATTATAATACGAGCCCTTGCGGCTTCCGGCTACGTGCGTGAAGACATAAATCTGTCCGTGAATCCCTCCGACTTGAAAGCTTGGATGCCAGAATCAGAAAATGTGAAAGAGTCTCGGCGAGAAGGCGAATGGAACCAAGTGCATCAAGGCAGACAACATTCGTTTCTATCGTCGGAAATTAAGGGGTGCTTGTGGACTCTAATCATACCAATTCTCTTTGCCCTGCTACTTTGGTGGTTCAAGGGATAATCCTAACCCGCTTGTGCATTAGTCCGATTTTACAAGACCCCAAGAATCCAACCCTCAATTTCGGCTCTCTGCCGGTCATGTTGTTCGAGTTCGGGGCTGAGAAACTTCCCAAGGCTGCCATCACAGTCCTGCCGCCACAGCCATTCAGCGATAGCAAAGGCGTCCTGCTGGTCGGGCGTTCTCCCTGCGCTTGGGAAAGTCCTGGTCCAAAGCGAAGGATAAACCTCCGCGACCACCGAGCGATTGGGCGGCACCTTCCAACCGTCGAACGGCCAGAAATGCACGCGGTCTCCGACCTGTTGCCGTATGTAACGCAGCCACGGGATGCCTGCGTGTGTGGCTTTCGCTACTGACCCCTGCACATCGAAATGGAAGACGGACTTCGCCGTTCGTGTCCGCAGTTCCGTCAGCCGCCGCCAGCGAGGATTGCCTGACCGGGCTGCAGCGTTTCCAACAATGCCGTCACGGACAAATTCAACGTAAATATCCTCGTCGGTCGGCCAATGGCGCTCGAAGTCGTCGAGGAAGGAAGGCCAGTCGAGCGGCAATCGGTGCTGCTCGAAGTATTGCAGCGGGAATGAAAAACCGTGGTCGATGCCGACGAGCGTCGGCGGCCCTTCGGAGAGCCTCTCAACCAGCCACTCGGCAACGCCCCTGCGAGTCCAATACTTCCGAGGGCTGGGCGGGGGAACGACTTCCTGCGGGGCGGACAGATGGTCGCCTGCGTAAACGCGCAGGCCCTTAAGGCTTGACGCGGGCGTCTGAGCGCCCGAATAGTCGATGCCGATGTACCGTTCAAATGCGAGGTTCATGCCGTCGTGCGCTCGTCGGTCAAGTATTGCTTTCTGTGTGAAAGGTCCTGCCATTGCAGCAGCTAGCGCCCTTCGTTCTTCTTGTGCTGTTCGTCCAGACGCTGCATGAACGCGTCGAACTTCTGTTGCTGCTCGGGTGTCAAGATGGAGCGAATCTGGTTGTGGCACTCCTGCCGGATTTTTTCGTGCTCCGGCAGCATTGGTGCGTATAGAGCGCCCCACTTCGTCCTTGTTTCGTCGATTATGGTCCTGAGCCGACTCTGCTGGTCGGGAGTGAGTTCAAGCTCTCGCGTCATATCGCTGATAACTTGATTTCGAGGAGGACGCCCATTGGGTCTTGCGTTCGTGTGCCCCCACACGCGCTCCCCCCAAATGTGATTTCCTACCCCGCCCAAAACTACGCCCAGCAGGAACACAACCAGTACAAGTACTGCTGCCTCCCGCCGTGTCTTAGTGTTCTCCATGATTCTTTTCCACCACCAGCATCAGGACATCATCGGAACTTTTCGGAGAGAAAGCCAAGTCAGAGGAGTACAAGACCAGTGATACGAAAGGCTCTCACACCCTTTGGGACGTTCGCCAAACGGTTTCCGTTACCTCAAATACAATCCACAGGTCTCGTTAGTTTCAAATCGCAGGAGTCACCGGTCCATGTGGTAACGCCGTCAACAGGGCGGTCGAGCCATCCACTTTGTGAACTCCGACCAAGTATGGACGATTGCGGAAATGCTAGATATAGTGGGGCACGAAATCCCCATCATGCAAATTGCCAGATTCCTTAAGGCTTGGCGTCGCGACAGAAATCAAAGGAGTTCAACATGGTCATTCATGGAAGATTAAGGGCTCTGCGGGAACAGAAAAACCTGTCCCAGGGCGATATTGAGCAACGCACGGGCCTGCTTCGCTGCTACGTTTCAAGAGTCGAGAACGGCCACACGGTTCCAGCGGTCGAGACTCTCGAAAAGATGGCGCGAGCACTGGAAGTTCCTCTGTACCAAATCTTCTACGACGGTGAAAACCCGCCCAAACCGAAGCCTCCGATGCATGGCAAAGACGAGGGATGGGGAGGCACCGGTCGAGATGCCCGCACGCTCAACAAGTTCCGTATGCTGTTGAGTCGAGCAGATGAGGAAGACAGGAATCTATTGCTATTCATGGCTCAGGCAATGTCTCAGAGGAAGGCGGCGCGCCGGTAAGATTTTGCATGAACGAGCGCGGACACAGCGGGATAAGAGTGGTTGATGGCACGAGAAATAAAGCTGCCCAAATAGACGGAGGGCCGCGACATGAATACTTCGCTGCTAAGGGATCACATCAAGAGCTATCTCCAAAAACTTCGTGAAGACAAGGCGAAGCGTGAGGAAGCTTTGTTAGAAAGAGAAAAGAGGAAGGAATACTACCAGGCTTGGACAGCGGAACGAATCTTGTCCATGGCGCAGGACGATATTTATGAATATATGTCGCAGCTTTGGGCAATGCGCATTTGGGGCAACAAGCGTTACATCATCGACAAGATAATTCGAGAGAACACACTGGATGGCCTGAAACGAGAGCTTTCAAATCTTGTATGGGGTTCTGAGGCAGCTGGTACGAGATGGGATAAATTCCGAACCAACGTGAGTCATGTCGGTCCTGCAATGATGAGCGAAGTATTGTGTCACGTCCACCCGGACACGTGCATGCTATGGAACCGCCGTGCTTACGTGGCGTTTCGATATTTGGAAATAAGTGGCCTACCCAGGTACGACTACCAGCTAACGGGAAAGAAATACGAAGAACTCTCCGAAGACGCACAGCAGATCGCCAAGGAAATGGGGGCTCAGGGAGCAAAGAACGTCGATCTCCTTGTGGTGGATTATTTCATCTGGGACGAGTTGCAGGTGGAAGACACGCTCGCTCAAATCCACCGGAAGGATCGACAGGTTGAGGATGAATTGAAAAAGGTTGCAGAGCTTGATCCAACAGCATCTCAATTTGTCCACAACGAGATTAGGGACAAGCTTGCCGATATAGGCCGCTGGTTGGGACTTCAGGCCGACACCGAAATCAAAGTAGGTGAGGGTTCCGTCGTCGATGCGGTCTGGGAATCATCGATTGGAAACATGGGGAAGGTGATCTATGTTTTCGAAGTTCAGACGAAAGGTTCCATCGACAGTCTTATTGTGAATTTGTTGAAATCTGTGAATAACCCTGCCGTACAGGGTGCGGTCGCGGTTTCCGACTCTCCCCAAATAGAAAAAATCAAACGGCATGCTTCTGCTGTGGGAGGCCTCACCGACAGGTTGAAATATTGGGATTATGAGGAGGTTGTGAAAGTCCACGAGGCTCTTCAATTCGTGAACGAGGCGATAAACCGCCTCGGTCTTGTTCCCGAGAGCTTTTGACCCAGATGCGAGAGATCCCAGGCCAACACTCAGCAGTTCGCAATCTACAAAGAATTATTCTCCAATCCTATTGTTTCGTAATCTGCTGCCCGTGGATTAGCCACCGATAGAGAAGATCGACGACTCTATCGCGAAGCTTGTCATTTCCTGCACTCTGTTGGGCCAACTCTTCAAACTTTTGTTTTGCTTCTTTCAATCTCGACCGAAGGGATTGCAATAGCTCACAACGTGCGCTTTCCCGAGTTGGAATACGCACTTTCCCACGTAATCCTTCACGGGCGATATCATAGACAAGTTCCGCCATCGCACGTGTGTCACATACCATACTGACAGCCGGTTTCTCTCCAAAATACAGAGTAGTGGAATCGAAAAAGTTCTCTGATGCGGGCAGGCGAACCGTTCCCTCCGGCAAGAAGATGGTCATCGCGGACCCCAAAGCACCCGCTTGGGTTTCGAGCCACGACGCAAGAGGGACTTTCCAGTCAGTTTCGACTTGCTCCCATGCAGCGATGGCCAACTCTTGCTGCGAGGCTTCTCTTCCTCCGCCCTCTTTGGATCGATTGACCGTTGATTGTATGTCTTGAATTCGTTGCCCACGATAGTAAAGTGCCGTCTCGCGGTAAAGGTGATCGACCAATGAAGTCCGCCTTGCGCCATCTCTTTCGCCGAGCAACTCAAACACGAGCAAATCTAATTCGCGTCTATCACAACGCTGCAATTCAAGAGGCAAACTGAGCGGTCCTTCTTGCAGCTCCCGCATTTCCTCTTCGGTATGGCAATCGAGAAACGGCTGTTCGACCAAATGCGTGATTTCTCTATTGCTGATGTTCTCTAGCGCAGTTTCAAGTCGGTCGCCTATGTCCCCAGACACCTCCAGAGGAGAGGGAATGTCCATCATGAGAACATCAACAATTTCTGTCTTAAGAGTTCCCTCTGATCCTGCGTAGCGTCCGTAGAAATGCTTAAAAAGTCCTACAATCGTTGAATTGAGAACTGCCATGAAAGCCTTCTCTTCTAAGGCATCCAGTCCCGTTGGATGTATGTCGAAGAGATTGTGATTACAGGGCAAACGTTGCGGGTTATAGGGGATGATGTGCCGATATTTTTGGGCCATCGGCCAAAAGCCGATTCCCGGCTTTCGACCCGTTAGGTCGTACCAAGGGTTTCGTCCCGCACAACCTGGCCTCTTCGGAACGGGCACACTCTTTGACTTCTTGGATGCGAAAGTCTGTTTGCTTCCCCAAACGATGTAATGATGGACAAAGGTGCCCCTGAGAGTCGCTAGGTCCTGATCTACCCACAAAACAACTCGATCAAGGTCTTCAGGTGAAACGACAGGGCGGTTGACCTGCATCAAGCTGTGGACTTCGGGTCTAAGAAAAGCGGCCTCTATGGGGTGCAGTGTGCCATCCCCGCACTCGACTATGATGACAGCTCCATTCTTCACTTCTGCGCGCGTACACCGCCTCATAAGTGGCAACATTCGCCACTCAAGTTCGCTTTGGTGTTTTTCCAACAGAAAAGGAGAAACGTTTCGTGGCATGAAGAACGCATCGCACCCACTCAGTATCCCGTACTTGATCGTAGCTATTTCCCCCAGGCGAATGAATCGAGCCCCGAACTCACGCATGATTTCAAAGTACATGTCCGGTGCCCGCAAATATCGCCCCCACTTGCCGCCTCCGTAGTCACCTGCGATGCTTTGAACTGAAGACTTTGGAGGCTCTCCCGTGGCGTCCTCTGCTTCGCTTACTACCTCTGATTCCTCGGCGAACCCGACTGCTTTCAATTTCGCAAACATCTGAGCGACTGATAATCCGTCTCTCCAGAGATCGGCTTGTTTCCTTACGAGAATTCGAACAGTATCCTTTGACACATCGGTCTTAGTAGTGAGTATTAAATCGCGGAAATGCTCCGCTGCTTCCTGTCTATTGCTTTCGTCTTCTCGAATACCTAATACCTCAGCGAGGGGCCGATTGATGCGGACAAATCGCACGAGATTGTCGTCGCGCTTCTTGTGATTTTTGCACCTTTGCAAGACTGTGACGGCAGTTTTCACTCGTGCATCTTCAAACCATGGTTCATCCACACTCTCAATTACTGCCAAAAGGCAAAAATTCTTCAGGATCCAACGTTGCAATCTAAAGCCGTACCGCGCATCCAACCAGCTCGAAGACGTCAGAAAGCCAAACCATCCGGTGTCGGAAAGAAATTGTGAACTGAGCGGCCAAAAATAAACGTGAATATCGCTTTGACCTGAGAGTTTTGTGCCAGGCCATGCTCGTTCAACCGCCTCTTGTAGAAACTCTTTAGTCTGCTCAAGAATCACACCTTTATCGGAACGCTTTGGAATATCTTGATACCTCACGTAAGGCGGATTCCCCACTACGGCGTCTAACTCGGGAAGCGAGATGTTTTCGACTTCGCGCTTTCCGTGACGGTCTCGGATTGCCGTTGGAAGCTGACAGAAAGGGTGGTGAGGAGTGACAGTAAAGAAGTTCTTTCTAACTACACGAGGATAATTCTCTTCGTTCGAGATGTTTCTAGCAGCCAAGTTGAGAGTCGCGAGATGCGCAGGAAATGGATTGATTTCACAACCGTAGATACCCTGAAGTAGTTCCTGATTGCTAAGCCGCCTATCTAAATGGCTTTTTCTGTACCAAGCGCGGACTAAGAATGTTCCGCTTCCGCATGCAGGGTCAAGAATAGCGGCATCGGCTTTGCGGATGCAGAACGCATTGATTACGTCAACGATATTTTCGTCCGTATAGTGTTGGCCAAATTTATGCCTTTCTTCGGGACTAATGAGCTTTTGGAAAGTGTGTCCAAGGATGTCAGTTGGAACCTCTTTGAAATTGAAACGGTCGATAGCCTGAATGAATTTGGCCCACGCCTCAATTGAATTCACGCCCGAAAGAGCGGTTATGGCAGCCCATTCACGAGTCTCAGGAAAGAAGACAGGCTCGTAGTCTCCGGTGACAAAGACCGCATCCTCAAACCGTGAACGCAAGTACTCGTAAGCCTTTTCTGGGGTCTTCGCACTCCTTGGCAACTTCAGTTCAGGAAGATCGTTGCGCAGCCGCACAGCTTGATAAAACAAAATTCGATTGCTTAGAACATATGCCATGCTTCTCGCGGCACGATCGATCGTCTCTCGCCACGAAACAGGGTCGGTTCTGTCAAAATTCCACTGCTGCTCCGAGGCCATCCAAGTGCGGAGACGGGCATCAAAGGTGCGATTGCGGTCTGACTCGGTAGCCAAGTAATCGCGCAATTCGCGGACCGGACCCATGGGACCGGACAAATGGCTCTCCAAGACAGCTACATAAAAATCAGAAGGCCGCTGGCCCAAATCCGCCTTGCGACCCGACCAGATATCAGCAAAGTCGTAAAAGAACTTTGGCAAAAAGTCGTCTCTTAGTTTCCCGATTACCTCGGGGTGAGTAACGTCGCTGGGTTTGTTTAGTTCAAGTCCGAGCTTCCACTCGCCGATGCAGCGTTCATGCATCGAAGGGGCGTCCCATCGAGATCGGTCAAATAGCGCGAGATGCTCGACGTTTCAGGTGAAGAAGTACCGGCATACTTCGGCTGTCGCTTTATTGAAGGCATCCTGCATCAATGCCATATCGAAAGGTGATCTGCCCTGGAGCGTGCCCGGAAGTTTTACTTCACCACAAAGTGCTAGCTTTCCCCGACGCCGATCAGGTTTTCTCTCATAGACACGGAAATCCTGCCGTTTCTGACTGCCGCGTCCGAAGCTTTCAATGTCGGAGGAACCGAATGGGAGACCCAGATCGGTCTCAAAGAGTCTGTCAGACCATTTTGAGACTTCCGCACAGAAGGCTGTTTCGTGTTGCCGATATGTGAGCGTAGTCATCCGGGTTTCTTACACACGACAAGGATTTTCACAGCTGCGCGGTTCATCCGCTTATGCGCCGGGGTGAGCAAACCGTAGGCCGGTGCCAATCGCTTCAAGGCATCCTGCCATGTCAGTTGCGGATGCTTCCAACCCCACTCATTGAAATCATCCCTTACATCCCGCGCTGTCGCTTCTTCAAGCTGTTTGAGGCTCGTTATTGGCATGCGGGGATTATAATTGCGCAATGAGGCCAACGCTAGAACAGGAAAAACGCATGCGGATGTGGTTAGGTAACCGCCTACGCGCTATGTTTCGGGCAGACCCGTTTCCGGTTCGACCCGCCGCGATTCAAGAGGACCTCAGAAACGGCGTGGATTTTGCGGACATCTTTGCGGAATGCGGATTTGCGGCAGACGGCCTGCAATTGCTGCCAAACTTCTACGAGATTCAGCGGAAAAGAGCCTTCAAGACCGTTTGAGCCGTGCCCTCAGTCATATCGGTCGCAAAGAACCTTTTCCCGCCCTAAGTCGGCAAGCGGCTGGTTAGGACGTCCGTGTCGACTAATCGGGACTTAGCGGAATGGCCGGCGGAGTCCGCTCACCTTGACATTCTACTGGAATCGACTTAGCCTCACTTAGAATGTCTATTAAAGAAGGGTGAGGAGGCACTTCGGGAGGGACAATCATGAGACGCCGCCAGCGAATGCTGGAAGATCTGGAGCGCGACATCCACGAGCACATCGAACGCGAGACGCAGGACAACATTGATCGCGGCATGTCGCCGGAAGAAGCGCGTTACGCGGCGCGGCGGAAATTCGGAAATGTGCGGCGCGTGCGGGAAGATACGCGTGCGGTGTGGACGATACGCTGGCTCGAAGAGCTCGCGCAGGATCTACGTTTCGGCTTGCGCTTGTTGCGCAAGTCGCCGGGATTCACGGCCGTCGCGGTGCTCACACTCGCGCTCGGCATCGGCGCCAACACCGCCATCTTCAGCCTGATTGACGCCATCATGCTGCGCAATCTCCCCATCCGCGATCCGCAGCAGTTGCAAATCCTTCGTTGGGCAGCCCTAAAAGATCCCAGCACGAACTTGAGCTATTTTTGGAGCGGCTGTCCCGGTACCGCCAGCGATCCCGACGCGCGCACTCCGGGCAATTGCGTTTTCTCCTACCCGATGTACGAACAGATCCGTTCCCGCAGCGACCTATTCTCCGCGACTTCCGGCATGGCTGGCTCGCAGCAACATCACGTCAAAGCCGGTGGCCAGGTGACGCTGGCAGAAGCCTACCTCGTCTCCGGCGATTTTTTTGAAACTCTTGGAACTCGCGCCGCACTCGGCCGCACCTTCACTCCCGCAGACGACGTGCCCGGCGCGCCAGACACCGTCCTGCTCAGCTATTCCTACTGGCAGAGCCGCTTCGGCGGCAATCCTTCGATCATTGGCAAGACAATTCTTCTGGCGAACACACCCTTCACGGTGATCGGTGTCGCCGCGCCCGGATTCAAAGGAATCGATCCGGGCTTGACCACCGACCTTTGGATTCCCCTGTCCTCCCAAGACCGCGTGAGTCCTTACCTTCCGAAGCACACGGCGGCCAATTCTCTTTATCTGGAAATCCTCGCCCGCCTCAAGCCCGGAGTTTCCGCTGCGCAGGCGCAATCGGCGCTTACCGTTTTATTCGCTAATTCCACCGCATCCGGCCCGGCCCCAATGTTCAAGCCGGCCGACGCTCCGCGTATCGAGCTGAAATCCGCCGCGCACGGGCTCACCACTCTTCGCCAGGATTACTCGCAGCCTCTTTATGTGCTGATGGCCTCGGTGGGAATCATCCTTCTGATTGCCTGCGCCAACGTCGGTGGACTTTCGCTCGCGCGCGCCACCTCGCGGCGCCAGGAAATCGCCATGCGCTTCACCCTCGGCGCCACCCGCGGACGCATCGTGCGTCAATTGCTCACCGAAAGTTTTCTGGTCGCGGCAGCCGGCGCCGCGCTCGGCATTTTGCTCGCCTACTGGAGCGCCGAGGCGCTCGCCGCATTTCTGTCCGCCAACTCGTACTTCACGCTCGACCTCAACGTGGCCCCGAATGCAACAATCCTTGCCTTCACGATCGCGATTGCCACGCTGACGGGAATTCTCTTCGGCCTCGCTCCCGCCTTGCAGGGAATGCGTGTGGATCTGGCGCCTGTTTTGAAGGCGGGCGGCGCAAGGAAGTTGCGCTTCTTCAGCGATAGGCGCTTCGGATTCGGCAGCTTGCTGGTCGTCGGTCAGGTGGCGCTTTCCGTGGTCGTGCTCGCGGGAGCGGGTCTGCTCGTTCACACGCTCATCAAATTGCGCGCCACGAATATCGGCTTCCAGCCGGACAACGTGCTCCTTATTTCCGTGGACATGGGCATGACTGGCTATAAGCTGTTCGACGACCCGCACGTCATTCCTTTGGACCGCGACCTTCAGGCGCGTTTCGCTTCTCTGCCCGGTGTGAAATCCGCCAGTTACTCGATGGTCCCGCTTTTGAGCGGCGGAAACATGACCAGCGAATTCGCCGTCCCGGACTCACCCGGAAGACCTCCTCTTCCCGCCGACGAGCTCCCGGTCGGCCCTAATTTCTTCGAAACGATGCAGATCCCGCTTCTTTCGGGAAGAAGCTTCACTTCCGCCGATTTTCTGTCCAAGGTTTCGCCGGAGCCCGTCGTGATCAACGAATTGTTCGCGCGGAAGCTTTTCGGCGATGCAAACGCGCTAGGTCGGCTTTTCGGCGACGTCGACTCCAAGACGCCTCGGTGGGAAGTTATCGGCGTCGTGCGTGATGCGAAATACAATAGCTTGCGCGAGCAGACTGCGCCGACTGTCTATTCGCTTCTCAAGGCCGCCGGCGCGACCTTCGAACTCCGCACCGCTGGAAATACCGAGCCGCTGATCCCGCTCGTTCGCGCTGCTGTGAAGCAAGTGAACGGGAATTTATTGGTTTCAGAATTCAAAACCCAGACCGAGCAAATCGACAACCTGCTCTACCAGGAGCGCCTCATCGCCAGCCTGTCGTCGCTCTTCGCCGCGCTCGCTCTGCTACTCGATTGCATCGGCCTTTACGGATTGCTTTCCTACGAGGTAGCGCAACGCACCCGCGAAATCGGCATCCGCATTGCCCTCGGCGCCGAGCCGCGTTCCGTGCTGCGGCTCTTTATCCGTCGCGGATTTGCCCTGGTGGTCAGCGGTGCGGTAATGGGAGTGGCCGTCGCGTTCGGCCTCACGCGCTACTTGCAGAGCCTGCTCTTCGGCGTGCGGCCCACCGATCCGTACACGTTCGCCGCGGCCATCGCCCTGCTCGCCATTGTCGCCGCGCTGGCGTGCGCCATACCGGCCCGCCGCGCCACGCGTGTCGACCCTATGGTCGCACTGAGATACGAATAGTCCTTCGCGCAGGTGGGTAGTGCCTTTACCGGAGATGTTGAGGATGCCCCGGGTTTAGTTGAAACTTGAGAACAGGAAGCAGCGGCTCTCGCCCGAACTCGGTTAGAGTTCGGGTTGCGAATCCCTTTTAAAGGAGAGAGCCGCCGTGAGAAAGAATTACCAGAGGAAAGAGCACAAGTCCAATCACAAGTTCGAGGTCGTGCGAGGGCAAGAGTTGCTGGTGCGGGTGCCGTTGCCGATAGCCGAGGTGTGGGCCGAGATGCAAGCGCAGGTAGAAGAGCTGACCGGGCAAGCCGGGCTGCAGATCCTGCGCGCCATCCTGGAAAACGAAGTCACGCATCGCGTGGGGCCTCCGCATCGGCCCCATCCCACTGCCGGCTGTGTGCGCTGGAGGAAGCAACCGGGTTACGTGGTCTTCGGTGGACAGAAGATCCCGTTGGAACGGCCACGGGTACGAACGCGGGAAGGCCAGGAAGTGGAGTTGGAGAGCTACGGTCAGTTGCAGCAAGACGGGAAACTGCAACGGGCCGTGCAGGAGCGCATGGTGGCCGGACTGTCCACGCGGAACTATCGGCGAGCGGTGGAGAGTGTTGTGGAAGGCTACGGGATCGAGAAGAGCAGCGTGAGCCGGCAGTTCGTAGAGGCCAGCAGCAATCAGTTGCGGGTGCTGTGCGAACGGCGCCTAGAAGATCTCCATCTCGTAGTCCTGATGATCGACGGCATTCACTTGGGCGGCCAGGTGCTGGTGGTGGCCCTGGGGATCGCGGAAGGCGGTGAAAAGCACGTTTTGGGAGTGTGGCAAGGAGCTACGGAGAACACCACGGTGGTCCAAGGGTTGCTGGAAGATCTGGTGGACCGAGGACTGGACTTGCAGCGGCGGTATCTGGTGGTGATCGATGGATCGAAAGCGCTGCGAGCCGGTGTGGAACGTGTTTTTGGTGAGCAAGTGGAAGTGCAGCGTTGCCAGCTTCACAAGCGACGGAATGTGAAGGAGTACCTGCCCAAGAACTGCCAGAAAGACTTCGATCGGCGGATGCGCAATGCGTACGCGATGAACCACTACGCGGAGGCCCAAGAGGCGTTGCAGAAAATCTTCCGGCAACTGGAACGGATCAATCCCAGCGCTGCCCGGAGCTTGGAGGAAGGGCTGGAAGAAACGCTGACGGTGCATCGCTTGGGTGTAGGAGCGGTGTTGCGCCGGAAACTGGCCACCACCAACCCGATCGAATCGTGCTTGTCGACGGTGCAGCGGGTGGCGCGAAACGTGAAGCGTTGGCGCGAAGGAGATCAGTCCCTACGCTGGACAGCCACAGGGCTACTGGAAGCAGAAAAGAAGTTCCGACGCATCAAAGGCTATCAAGAAATCCTGTTGCTGAAGGAACGCCTGAATCCGTCGCGCATTCAGCAGAAGGAGGTACGCAAAGTAGAAGTCGCTTGAACTTGGTTCGAGGTAGCCTTACAGTGCCGAACATCGAGAGTCGCTGCAATCAACTAAAACTCGGACATCCTCCGACTAGGCAGCAGTCCAGCAAACTTAACCATCGAGAAAATGACCGGTACTGCTGTGTATTGAAACCCAACTCAAACGTTGTATCCTTCGGATTCGGAAGAAAAAACGTCAGTGCTGTAATCTGCATCCGACCAACAACGAAATGCGGCATGGTAGCTGGAGGAATAATGCCAGAACGAGGGCCAGAAAACGCCGCGTCACGCATTTTCAAGGCGGGGCACTTCTGGAATTCGAATGTTTTCGGAGCAGCAGTGGGGGGAGGTGGGGCCGGCATTTTGACGTTGGTAGTGATGGGTATTGTGGTATCGGAAAACCCGACACGGAACAATATTTTGTTCGCAACTGGGTTGGCTCTAGTCCTTATTGTGAGCGCATTGTGCTTTGTTCCGGGGAATTTGATTGCCGCATACCCCTACGAGGTGTCGCTCGAAGAAGGCAAGGGCTTGGAACTCCGCGCTCCCCTCAAGAAAGTTTACATTCCAATAGAAGACGTTCGGGACGTACGGAAATCTTTTATTCAGCCCGGCTATGTAGTGCGACTGAAGCGTCGTCATCGCTTGCTTACGAGCTTCCTTATCCCTTCGTTCTTCGGGGACCAAGCAGAGCCGCTTGCTCATGCGATTCAAGAGGAAATCCGACGGCACGCTTCTTGAGCAACTCCCGATTAACGCCGTAACCGGACAACTCCCCCTCCTCATAGACGCCATCGATGCAGAGGGCGTTAGGGGGTCGAACAGGCCGTCCAAACTGGCCCACCTGCCGCTCTGCTAAGAGGGACTCTGTTTCTGAGTGTGTAGCGATCAGAAATGCCGCCATAGGAGAATGCAGGCAGCTAGTGGGTTTCATTCGGAGTGACGGTCAGCATAAGCTGGAGACCGGAACTGAGCTCAAGCGACTTGGTGGAGCGGAAGACGCTGGCGTGGGCCGGGGCGTCATCGACTTCCAATGTCACGCCCTCCAATCCGATCACAGACCCCGAGTGCGCCGCCCGGACTTTTGCGTCGCCATGCCCAGTTCCCGATGGAGTGGTGTTCGTGATTCCTTCGTGGCCCAGCGAGTTTGGATTCTGAGTGATCTCACTCGTCGTATCGGACAACTTGTAGGCGCTCCCATGGAGCGGTTGATCGTTGGGCAAGGGGCCGGAGGAAGGAGAAGCCAGCTTCTTCATCCCGTTGTTCTGCGAAGCAGCGGCTGAGGGCATCATCACTGCTTCAACCGTCAGATTCAGTGGAAGCACATGGCCTTTGGCGATTTCGGCTTGCTCGAAAGAGATGGCGAGCAAGGAGGCGTGAGGCTTTTCCGAGGCAAACTCCACTTGACGGACATGACCGCGCAGAGTGGAACCGACGGGAATCACCTGGCCAGGGGCGAGGATTAGAGGGGTGACGGTCCGGGCGCTGATTGCATCTCCCGGCTTCGTCGTCTTGGCTTTGATGGTGGTGTTCAATTCGGCTTGGACCGTTTGAGGCGCGGGCTTGGGGGCAGCCTGGCCTGCAGTAGGGAAAGCCGACAGGAATGCGAAGAGAAAGGCAGCACTCGAATTCAACAAGCGAACCACGTGTACCTCGAATTGGCTTGATTCTAAGCCGCTGGAATTCACAGTGCAAGCTGTTGCTTGTGCCTGGTAAACGCCGTAACCGGTAAAGTCGGTACTGGTACGAACATGTCCGGTTATCCGACTTATCGGGACTTGGAGAGTTGCGCAAACTATTCGACTGTGAAAACTGCTGACGTCACTAGCCTTGCGCCCTTTGGGGGCGCGTGGCAGTCCAAACTTGGCAAAGAGCCGTTCCAGTAGTTCAGTCGCAGTCGCATTTGTCCAGAATCACCCAAGCGGAACGGAAACTCCACTGACTTACCTGGGTCCAGCACCTGGGGGGTTTGGAAGCTGCCCACATCGGGTCCAATCATAAGTGTGCCCCACTTGCCGTTGTTGTTTCGCTGCACCCAAAACGGCGACGGAGTAGCTTCGATTTGGCCGCCTCCTTTTGGCGATGTCTGGCCGACTTCAATACAAAAAGTGACCGGCTTGCTTCCGGCGTTTTCAATGCTTGCGTGAATTTTCTCGTACTTCTTCTGATGCTGCGACGGAATGTTAATTGTCACTTGGGCCGCCGCAGCGAGGGAAAACAGGGACAAAACCAAAGAAGCGAAAATAAGGCGTGTCATGAGGGAAGTGTAACGCAATCAGCGATGAGCGAAGGGATATACCTGATGAACGCGATTACCGCAGAGGTGGGTACTGGGAGCAAGTTGTCCGATAATCCGACTTACCGGGCACTGACCGATTTCCTCGCCCGCGCCCAGCGGTCCCACGATCTCGTACGGCCCGAGTTTGCTCCCGCTGCCAAGCTCATGGCTTATTTCCTTGCGGCACGCGGCGCTTCAACTCTTCAAACCAGTTGAGCACCACGTTGATTTGTGTTGGCGCTGCAGCCTCTTGCTCGCTGGGCTTAAGCATCAAGAACCGCTGGCCATCGGGAGAAACATCATAGTTGGGTCCCGTAGCAGGAGTGGGCTCGTAACGTCCCTCGAAGAGCATCCTGGGCTTGCCTGCATTGAAACTCGGCTGCGTAACGATGTCCACGGCCATCATCTTATCGCCGCTACGATAGAACAGTTCTCGTCCGTTTGGGTTCCACACTGGCTCCATTCCACCATCGGTAGAGATCGGCCACTTCCCGCCGGGGCCTGGATAGGGTTGCACGTAGATTTCCCAACGACCTGATTCATCCGACACATAGGCGAGCCAATGGCCGTCCGGCGAAAACTGCGGCACGCTCTCATTGAAGGGGGTTTGCAGAAAGGGTTGGGCTTTGCGGTCGCTCAGCCGCAACACCCAGATGTCATATCCGCTATTGGGATTGATTTCGCCAAACGCCAGTAATTGTCCATCCCGAGACCAGGACATCGGAAATTGGAGAAACTCGCTAGTTGTTATTTGCTCGAGTCCGCTGCTGCCGTCTGCTGGCTCCAAATAAATGTTCAGCGGACCGTTCTTGTTTGACTGTACCGCTAACCGCTTGCCCTCCGGTGCCCAAACCACGTTGAGGCTCAAACTCCCTTCGAAAGTCAACCGGGTCAACGTTCCCCTGGTGAGGTCATATAGCCAGATTTGGGACTCTTGCTCGCGGATGTCCACGGCTACTCGCCCGCCGTCTGGCGAGATCCGCGGGAATAAGTAAGCACGCACGGGGGCGGAAATCGGTTGCTCGGTTCCGTTTCGAGTGACCCACACTAGCCTGGATTGAGCAGACGGAGCATTCCCAGGGACGTAGACCAGAGACCCTGTCACGGAAATGCTGTACTGCGCGGCTCCAGTGGTTGTGGATGCCAGTACTCCTTCCACAACAGGGACTCCAGCACCTGTCACGGCGAGCTTCTGGGGATCGAACGGTGCCGCCATTAAACTTGCCCCTTGCGCATATATCAGATGTCCGGACGAGGCGAATCGGGGATGTGTGGCCTCTGGGACTAGATTGTGTCGTTCACCCGTCGCCAGCGATTGGATCGCGATCTGAGCATGATTCCAATTAAAATTAGTGACAGCGGCAGCAAAGAGCAGCACCTTGCCGCCAGGCATGAAGTCCGGCCAGCGGTGACCGATTTCTCCTTTGTTGAATCGCGTGAGGGGTTGCAAGCTTCCTCCGCCGTCAGGCATTTGTCGGAGGGGCGAGTTGTTTGTGGGTGACAAGGCGATTACTCCTTGGTCGCTCCAACTGGCCCCCCGGCCCATCGGAACATCGCCGAGGGTTTGTGCGGGCCCCCCGTTCACGGAAATCTTCTTTAGCTTGTTGCCGGCAAAAAATCCTAGCCACTGGCCATCGGGTGAAAAGAAAGGGCACACGGCGTCCTCGGTGCCAGAGATTGGTTGTGCCTCAAGGCCGTCCATCGGGCGCAAATAAAGCAACTGTGCGCCGCCGCTCTGGCGCGCAACATAGGCCAGACGGGTTCCATCAGGAGAGAGGGCCACGACCGGACCACCATCCAGACCTGCCAGCTGCCGGCCCGGTGGCAGGGTTATCGTAAAACGGCTGATCGTCCGGGGCGGAAAAGGAGGCGCGTGTTTCCAATTCCACACTGCACTGGTGGCGACGGCCGCCAGGATGAACGAACCTACACTCCACGCCATAATTCTTGTCCATCGCGTGCGGAGGCTGCGTCCTGGAGCGGCCGGTGCTAGCGTAGTCTGTGAGCTGGATTCGGCGATCCATTTCAATTCAAGGGCGAGGTCGCGCCCAGTTTGCCATCGCTCTTCGGGATCCTTCGCCAGGCAGCGGCGAATCGCATGATCCAGCGCTGGCGGCGTCAGTGGTTTCACGGAACTGATCGGCGCGGGCTCTTTCTCCAAGATCGCCGACGCCACGCTTAACTGCGTCTTCCCCTCGAACGCCTTCTTCCCCGTCAGCATCTCGTACAACACCGCACCAAGCGAAAAAATATCGCTCCGCCCGTCCAGCCTCTTTCCCTTCGATCTGCTCCGGCGACATGTACTGAAACGTCCCCACGATCGTTCCCTGCTGCGTCACCGGTGATGTCGGTATCACCGCCGTCAGCGTCGCCGCCGTCGCCAACGGTGAAGCTTCCTTCGCCAACCCAAAATCCAAAAGCTTCGCACCCGTCGCTGTCAGCATCACATTTCCCGGCTTCAGGTCGCGGTGCACAATTCCATTCCGATGCGCCTTGTCCAGCGCCTCCGCGATCTGCGCCCCATACTTCAGCGCCTGCTCCAGCGGCAGCGGCCCCTTCTCCAGCCGCTTCGCCAGCGTCTCCCCCTCCACACACTCCATCACCAAGTAGTCCACGCCATCCTGACTGCCCACGTCATGCAACGTGCAAATGTTCGGGTGATTTAGTCCGGAGATCGTCTTCGCTTCCCGCTCAAACCGTTGCTTCGCCACCGGGTCCGCACAAATGCTCGCAGGCAAAATCTTCATGCGCCACATCCCGCTCCAGCCGCGTGTCCCGCGCCCGATACACCTCTCCCATTCCGCCTGCGCCGAGAGGCGACATGATTTCATACGGTCCGAGCTTTGAGCCGGAAGCAAGCGTCATAAGTGCAGGGATTATAGCCTCAGAACCGCCTGGCGAGGTACCTTCGACCGCTTAAGTCCTGATAAACGCCGTAACCGGTAAAGTGGGTACTGGTACGGGATATGTCTGGTAGTCCGACTTTCCAAGAGTTGGCCCGCCGCTGCGAGGCTGGATGACTGGTGAGAGAGCAATTGATCGACAACGTTCTGGGGGCATGAAACAAACATCAATCGCACATGACCGGGTACAGACTAAAGTCTGCGCTATGGGAGCAGGCCCATGCGTTTCAGTAAATCAGCGTAGCGCGGGTCGCCTTTTTTGTTTCTGCGAGACGCCCTACCCGCACTACTCGCGGCACTTGTGTTCGTCCTCGCGAAGAGCTCGGTCTTCCAATGCCTTGATACGGGCTTCCAATGCAACCATTCCCGCCCTAGACTCGCCGTGTTGCTGAGTTGATTCTGTGGGCTCAGCCCACAACGGGCTACGACTGACGCAGCGACCCCCCAAATGTTCGAAACTGATTTCCTTCTCCGTTTTTACTGGAACGGGATGTCCAACCTTTCCCCCGCCGATTGATGGATGGCTGAATTCGATTGCTTCCTTTGGTTTCTTTTGCAAATAGGCGTCAGGCCAGACTGCGAGTTCCATCCTGTATTCTGCTAGTCGTTGTTTCGCTTCTACAGTGCGTTCATCGTGCATTGAATTTTCTCCTTATCGCCTACCGTCCGAACCAACTCTACCGATTAAAAACACCCGACCCTGCACGGATTGAGTCCAACATCGACCGCAGTTCCGAAGGTGATTTCGCTACCCTGGTTGCTTGCACAATGGCTTGCTCGTGCTCCAACTCTTCGTTGCGTGGCGCATTGCCTGTGTCTTTCAAATACTGCCACGCTGCCGCCAGCGTTTCCTTCGAAGGCATCTCACTCAACGGTCGTCCAGTCACACTGTCATTCATCGTGCCTAACACCTCGCCCATGCGGCGCAACGACTCTTGACCGCCGACATAGTCAGAAGCCTCTGGCGAATTGAGAAACTCCTGCACGGCAACTTCCCACGAATGCGTGTAGGCTTCCTCGCTTTTTTCCTGACTGGCGACTTTCAAGGCTTCGATGTCGACACCTTGTTCGGCGAGGTGTTTTTCGATTGCGCCCGAGTCACGTAGATATGTCGCCGTATCGATTTCCCCTCGCTTGAATTTCAACTCCAACTCACTCTGGCGAGTGATTTCGGCAGCGTTGAACTTCTCGACTTCCTCTGGCGACAGGAATCGTCCGTCTGCACCACGTGGCTGGTCGTTTTGATGGGAATCTCCGCTGAACGCCTGTTTGTATAGGGAGTTCTCCGCAGCAAGCAACTCTGCCTCATTGTTGCCCTCGACTGTGTATCTCTGTCCGCCAAACTCGACCACACGACTCAGGCGAGTCGGTTGCGGCACAGGAGTGGTTTTGCCAGTCGGAATCAAAATATTCGGGTCGATGGCATCTCTCGTGGCATAGCCATTCGCAACTGTGCGTGCCGCCATCAAACTTTTGATTTGCTCCGCACTTGTGCAGGCTGCTACCGCTTTTTCGAATTCTGCGTCCTGACCTTCGCCAAGCGCACTGGGGGAAATATCACTCATGTTTGTTTCACCTTTTCCTTTTCTTTGTGTTCCGTTGTTGCAACAAATCGTTTTGCTACTTCACACCGCCAACTAACTTGCCACCGTAGTACTCCAGCGTTTTCCGCATCGTGTCCAACCCGCTGAAACTCTGTGCAGCAATTTCTCGAAGGCTGCCGTCAGGCATTTGGAAAAATTGGTGGAGCATCTCGTCATCCGATTTCGGCGCTGCCGCTGGCGGTGCAGGTGCGGGCGTCGGTGACGGTTGCGCAGCAAGTTCTCTGTCTCTCTGGTCTCGAAGTGCGTGCATCAACTCACTGGGGTCGGTTGCGGTCGCAATTCGACGTGCCATCTCAGCAGATGCTTTATTCGTGAAATCTTCTGACATGGTTTTTCTCCTCGGCTGCGTCGTTCTGCTGCTCTGCCTGCTCAATCAATTCTTGCTCCCGACCCTCGTACTGCCATGGTTGACGCTGGGGGATTTCGGGTTCAGCAATCTGCGCCAATTTTCCCTGCTTGACCAAGTTTCTGCGCTTGCTATAACACGAAGTGCAATAGCCAAACACTGCGGCACGTGATTGGCAGTCACCCGTCTTGCAGGTGCGAATCTCGTGGTGCATCATCACCTTTACTCCGACTTCGTCGTGTTCACGTAGTGCCGCAACAACTGCGGATGAGATTCTGCCAATTCCAAAAGTTTCGGGTCGAGTTGGCTCATCGCCTTGATTGCCGTCTCGATGTGGCTCGTCGGCGATGGTTCAGGTTCACTCGCTCGCTTGGCTTCGAGAAGTAGGTCGACCACTTGTGGCGGTAAATTTCGGGCAGCGAGTCGGGCACTTAACGCACGAGCATGTGGGGCAGTAAGGAAGTCGTCCCAGATATCGGCACGTTGTTCGTTCGACAGTGAAGGTTCCGATGCGAGAATATGCTGCGCAGGGTCAGACATCAGTCTCGGGTCAATTCGTGTCATTGGTTTTTCTCCAAGGTCTCTCGCATCTCCGCAACCATCGCAGCATCCCATTGGCGACCAATTCGAATCGGGAACACGAAAAGTTTTGCCATCTCACTCGGCTGCGCCGCCTTGTACCGTTTCCACCATTCGATTTCTTTCTGAAGTTTCTGTTCAGACATCATCGCTCGCTCCGTAGTCCACGCTCCTGCGAGTTGTACCTGATGCCGCCACAGGAGCAGGCTGCCAATTGAGTCGACGCCGTCCCGTTTTTCGAGTGCAGCCATCATCGAGAATTCGCCGTCCGAGAAATCGAATGGACATTCACCCGTGGACAGCGTCGGGGATTCTGGCGTCTCCACAGACTCCACAAGGGTCTCAGTCTTTTTGACTGGCGGGGATTCGCCGTTCAAAACCAGCCGCTCGAATTGTTTTCTTGCTTCAACTCGTTCCACAGCGGAAGTCGAATCCGTCATGATGCGACGCAGCGATGCAATGAACTTCTCTCGTTCCGATTTCTTTGGCACGATCACTTCTCCGTTGTTTTCGCTGCCAGCCGTTCGAGTGCTGCCGCAGCACGATTCCACGCTGGAACCAATCGGTCGAGATTGGCACCTTTGCGTTGCGAACGCTTGATCAGCCGCTGCACATCAAGCAGCACAGACTCCGTCTGGTTCCGCTGAAAATGTGCATCAAGGATTTTGCGTATTCGACGACGCTGTAGGAGTTGACAACCCATCACCGCATGGTTTTTTGCGTACGGGTACGCGATCCTCGCAGCCTCGGCAGAGTCATAGCCATTGGCGATGTATCGCGCCAGAAAAATCCGCTGAGGTTCCGACAACCGCTGAAAGAGCGGCAGAAGAGGTTCGAGCCCCACACGTTTTTGTGGTGTCATTTCGTTATTCATCACACAAACTCTCCCGCATCTAAGACTGCCACTGACTCGACCACGGCTGTCGGCTTCGCCGCTGTAATGCCGACCGCGTACAGGTCGATCACGCGCCTGACGTTTGGTTCGACCAGAAGGTTCGCCGCGACCTGATGCACCATGTCTTCACCGAGAGTCGGATGAGTCTCGCGAATAGCAGCGAGCAGGTTCCTGGATTGAAGCGCCATCGTGAGCAGCCTTTTCACATTTGAGCCCAACGAACGCCAGGCTTCAGTCGATGTGAGTGACTCCATGCTGATTGGTTGCGTGTTCATTTTCTTTGCTCCTCCCACGAGAGAATCGCAAGGAGGACTGTCACAGGAGCACGATGAGCTTCGTGTGATGACAGTCCCCAGCGATGAGCCTACCCCCCGTGAAAGCAGGCTCTACTTAAGAGCAATAAGTCATCTTTTAAGCCGTCGTTTCCAAGTTTTTGCGGTCGCAATCGTGATACCGCAGGTGCCCCGCGGGGTGAATGATTCACACGCTGGATACTGCGGGTGCAAGGTACGCTGGGGTTTTTCAAAGCGCACACAGAGCACACACACTGCAAGAAAAATCTGGCGTGACCGTCGTCAAGCCAAGCTGGGCTGGCTAGGGTGTCGGGGATTTCAAAATTCCGTGTGAAGTCGTATAGGATCCCCCTTTTTGCGCAGCCAGCGGAACATTTTGTGAGTGTCTCGCACGCAATCACTTGCGATAGATTTTGCGATGATCACCGCGAAACGATTTGGGCTCAAGGGGCGATTCGCTGAGCGCAATTTCGGTACTGAGGTACCATTGACTCAATGCAACATTACTTGCTATCGTTGCATCAGCGGAGGATAAGCCCAATGAGCCCATCGGTCGAACGCAACGTCATCAGGATGCCGAAGCAGCGCGCGAAGCAAGTGCGCAGTCGCATCTCTTATCTGAGCAACGAACAATTGGAGCGTTTCCTTCAGGCTGCGAAAGAACATGGCGCGCGGGAATGGGCCATGTTCCTGTTCGCAGTTGCGCACGGCGCGCGAGCGCAAGAAATCGCCAATCTGCGGCTGTCCGACATCAATTTTAAGAGCGATCAGATTCACATTGCACGCCTGAAAGGTTCGCTCGACTCGACGCAGAACCTGTTGAAAGTAAAGGGCAATGCGCTGTTCAACGAAGCGGCTGCGCTCAAGGCGTGGCTCGACATTCGCCAACCCGACGCCGACAACTTCGTGTTCAACTCACAGAAGAGCACGCAACTCAATCGGGTGACCGTTTACAAGTTGTTTAAGGCTATCGCTAAGAAGGCCGGGCTCAGCGAAACGCTGCAGCATCCACATGTTTTGAAGCACACCGCTGCGATGTTGATGGTCCAGCAAGGCGCGAATGCCTTCATGATCCGCCAGCATTTGGGCCATCGCTCATTCGATTCGACATTGGCGTACGTGAATCCGTCCGACAGCGATGCATCCGCTGCAGCCGCAAAAGCCTTTTCGATGGCGTTCTAACAGGCTACAAAGTAGTAGTATTGTTGCATTTCGGCGTTTTTGGCCCCTGCAAAGGGTTGAAAACGCCGCAGTTATTTTCGGCCTGAAATATGCAACATTACTTTTCGGCTTGAAAATCCATCGCTACGTGCCCAACAATCCCTGCCCGCCTATGGCGTTCGGGGCGTCATCGTCTTCCTTTGTGGCGATCACAATGCGACCGATGCCCATGCCTGTGCCGCCCCATCCGCTGCCACCGAGCGACCACGCGGGTGCCGATTCAATCCAATTGATTTGTGCTGGCGACTCCTGCGGCTTGAGAATCGCTTCGAGTTCTGCGAGATGATTCCCCTTTGGAATTTTCGTGAAGTGAAAGACCGATGCGAAGACCTGCGAATCCGTCAACGTCCATTTTCTGCCTTGAAGACCACGCTGGTGCTGCAATAACCACTTGCAAACCGCATGCACGCCTTCGCCTGATATCAGGCATCGTTCACGAATCCAAACGTCGGCGGCGATGGACAGCAGGAACGTCTTGTTGTCTTCGTCCCGATTTACGATCACCCACACGAATTCAGCATTCTTGAACACATCCAACTCCCGATACTCTGCGTGCCACGCTGTGATACCAACTGCATGCTGGTCATAACTGCGTGCGATTTGCTGATTTGCCTGACTATTCACGAGAACGAGGTGCAGCAAGCCCTGTGGCATGGATTCGAGTCCCCACAGCGATTGCACAGGCGGTGCGACCAACACGGGTGATGCGGCTGGTGCCTGCTCAATGATCGGCGGTGCCGCTGGCTCAGGCACTGGAGCCACAGCCTGCACGGTTGGTGCGGTTGGTGCGGTCGGCGGTGCCACGACGGCGGCAGCCTTATCCCATTCGCGGAACCGCAGCCGCACAGTTTCACGGCTGAATCCCATCTTGCGAGCGATTCTTCGCTTTGACCATCCGAGCGCCCGAAGCCGCATGGCTTCCGCCATATCAAACTTCACTGGTGTCCGCCCGCCCCTGCCGATAGATTAGCTGACAACAGCCGTGTCATGTGTCGTATAACCGTCATGTGACGCGTTATTTGCCGACAATTTGTCTGCTAAGTACTTGATAACTGTAGAGATACGTGAATTCGTCATGTTTTTTCATGCGATTTTCGAAAAATGTGTCGCATGCCCGTTTTGCTTGACACCTGTCCGCCCTGTTTCGTGACCGCCAACTTCGGGGCACCGTTGCCACGCCGTAGGTGGCGAGACCCTTCACGCCCTCAATTCGATACGGTCGCTCTCGCATCACAAGTCCAAGCCTATCGGCAACCGCTCCTATTGGGTCGCCCTGCTTACCAGGACGACGCAGGCGAACGCAATTGCTGCGGAAGCCACTCTGGGGACCATCTGGTTCATCCCTGAGCCTTCCCGCTGTGCCTACTTGACACCCCGGTGCTGAGAGAGAAGATGAGAAAGTTCGCACTGGAAATACACCTAACTTTCTCACTTTCTCTCTCATACTATATAAAGATAGAGAAGCCTTCCAAGCCAACGCAAATAAAGCACTTACGGCTCTTTTTTGGAACTTTCTCATGAGAAAGTTAGCCCCAATTACGCCAACAATTGCCCGCCCATGAATTGTGGGGGCAATTGTCGCTTCTCTCTCACGTGAGAAAGTTCTAAAAAGCATTGGCCTGCTCCTCGACTTCCTGCTCATATTGAGCCTGCCACAACGGATTCGTGTCGGTCTCATTCCAGCAGTACATGTGTGCTCCGCCCTTGCCCGATGTTCGCTTCCCAGGCTTCTGGGTGATATGCCCCTTCGCACAGTCGTGGTCCACGTGGCGAGCGGCGGACGCCGGGGAAATGCCTCGGCTTCGTGCGAACTCAAGAACGGTCCACCACTTCTGGGTTGAATCCTTCCGTGCCAAACGTGCCCGAGTTTTGTACCAGTCCAAATCTAACTGTTCATCATCGTCAAACTTGGTGTCTTCGGGTTCATTGGGGACCACCACGAGTATCCCGTCTTGGAACTCCAACGTGAAGTCTTCTGGTGCGGCGTTCCGTAACTCGGCGTGCAGTAGTCTGCGATTCTTGCCATTCTTCTTGGGGAACTTCAACTCCACCATGGTTTCCGCTGTGCGTCCCCAGGCGATTGACCCAAAGAAGTTGTCGCGGGACAGCACGTAGGTATTTCCTTCTCTGGTTTTGGGAGCGCCACCGCTGCCTATTACTGCGATGTGGTAGCGGCGAGCGAATTCGCACAGCATGTACATGAACGAAGACACGACAATCATGTCGATTGGTTTGGTGACCAGCATGTCGATGCCTTCAATGAACACCACTTCAGGCATCGGGGTCAGTGCCTCAATGGCGTTCACGATGGTTTGTGCCGCAGCCAAATCAAAAACTTTAGACGGGATGGGGATAAAGGGAATGGACTCCGGGCTCAAATGCATTCGTCTTAACGTACGCCGATGTGCGGCAGGACCTCGGTCCACGCCGATGACAACAAAGGAGCGTCCAAAGGTCGCATGGGTGAAAAATGGAACCTGGCTTCGTTGTGCCACCAGTAACTGAAACATGACGGTGGTCTTGCTGCCGCCAGAAGGAGCACCAATCAAACTGACATGCCCACGAGGGAACCACCCGTCCGTTTGTCCAGAACTGGGTGCGAGCACATACTCATCATCGGGCGGATTCTCCACGGCGGGTAAGTGGAATTCAAGTGTCGGCTTTATATGAGCGGCATCTTTCGGTTCCCACCTGTCAGGCTCGGCAGGCATCGGTTCATTTGCCTCGCTACGCGGCGGTCTCGTGAATGCCGATTCAACTTTCTGTTCAACAACCTTGTCGGACATCGGTGGACTGCACTGAAGTCGGTTGATGTCCCCCAACATCGCGAGCACGAGCGGTTTGACGCGTCCGTCGTCACGAAGTCTGCACGCCTGCTTGAATAAAAACTCGTCTCGCCCACCTTCGCGGATAACCTTGCACTCCGCAGCCGCTTCCGCCATCTGTTGCGATGCCTTCGCCTTATACGGAAGAATCCAGTTAATCAGCCAGTCAGGAGCCTCGGGAATTTTTCCATCCATCGGTTCGCTAATGATTTCGTACGGCAAGCCCGTGTCAGGATGGATGGAGCCTGCACCCACCACGTATTCGTTGTGGCATCGTGCAGAGAAAATCTCTACGCCATTTTCTTTTGCCTTGACGTTACCCATCGCTTCGGAGCGTTTGTTGTGTTTGAAATAGTAGTGACGCTTTTCTCCCGAACTCCGCACTACGAGAGTGTCGAGTTCGGAGAGTTTGTGTCCGGTTTTCGTTTCAATCAACGCAATCAAAGTCGGGCTGTCGATATCGAAAATCCAAAAGCCATTGTGTTGTGCCACCGCTCCGCAGTTGTACTCATGATTTTGTTGATTCCATTCGGCAATGTGGGCGGAGTCAGTCGTGGCGAGAGTTTGCCATTTGTCGAGAAAGGCTTGTTTTGTTCGGGGAATCAACGGCATCACGGGAATACCGTAAGCAATGGCGATAGTTGCTCGGTCGGCGAAGGTGACGGGTTGGCTACTCATGGGCCACCGCCTTGTCGCCGCTCGTCTGGCGAGCGATGGTGTGGCGCAAAAACTTCACATTGGCTGCTTGAGTTTTATCTTGGAGAGACCTGCTGGGGATTACTTCGAATTCGATTCGGTCGCCAAGTTTCAGAAACCGCTGATTTTCAACATCGCGCTGATGAACAAATATCGATGAATTATCCGAAAGATTCTCGGCGAACCACCAACCTTTACCTGACGCATAAGCGATGATGCCTTCGTGACGCATAACTTACCCCAAATAAATCCCCCGTGAAAGCCTGCAACGACACGGTTCGCCTTGTACTGCACAGGTGGTCCAAATCAACCACCTTTCGGTACGTACCGAGGACCTCCAAACTTCCCGGTCCCTACTTCTCGGGAACGGTTCCAACGAACTTAATCGGTTCTAGTTTTGGCTGCGGAATGCCCAAAAATGCGTCCAGAATTCTCCGAGTCAGCAGCGCCGCGCTAATGCCCTGCCGCTTTGCGATTTTCGCCAAGGCTACCTTCTCTTCCCGGCTCAAAAAAATGTTCGTTCTAATCAATGCTTCCATGTTGGCTGCTCCTTTTGGGGTGTATTGACACCCCTCTGCTTATAGTCCAAAAAGTCTTGTTTCTAAGCCATCGCCGTCGATGCTCCAACTGGGATGGATGCCACCGTCAATTCCTTGGCCGCTAGATACCGCATGGCCCGGGACACCCGGCGCTCCTGCTGGAGTTGGCAGTCATGACATAAACAATCAGTCACACCCAAGTGACTCGTACGGTGGTCCGCGACCTGGCGACACTCGCCGATTCGGTGACGGTTTTGACATCTCGGATAGTCGCGACTGCAGTGGTGCTGATGCTGATGTATCATTTTCTTTTCCTCCCTTTCGTTCTACTTCAGTCCAACTCTGGTACCCGCTCCCCGCTTGCTCGGTCAAAGCAGGCCATTCCGAAATTGTTTGTGCCTTCGGGCACGACAACGCCTTTTCGCAACTTCAGGACGGGGTTGCCACCGATACGGGCCGCTTTATTGTAATTCGCGACGTGGTTCCATCGGCTATGCCGCCACGAAACATACGTAACATCGGGATGCTGCACATGCAGAGACTGCGCCATCAACAGTCGCCCATCGTCTGCGTATATTTCATCATTGCCGCCTTTCATGGTCATTGTTCCAACTTTATCCGAGTTGAAGGTTACGAAGCAGACGGTACACCACCCCCGCTTGAGAGCGCGCAAAATCAAATCTGTGTCTTCGTTCAAAACGCCCCTCCATCTACCCTTTGAATCTTTGATTTCTTTTTTGGTGAGACCGTCAGTTAGGCGCAAGTCATTCCTAATTAAGGTACACGAATAAACTTTGGTGTTGAGTTCAAACGGAGGCCATGCATATTTCGCATCCACGAATTGATTATTTTGAAGGCCTGCGAAGGCGATGTTCTCGTAGCGGTCCACAAAATTTTCCATCGCACGAAATATCGCCCCGGTCTCCACAGGAATATGCAGATTGTGATGGAGCCGAAGGAATGCCGGAATGTTGTCGTCAAGCAGGAAATGACGGTCTTTCCCGGTCTTGATGGCCAAATCCCAAACGTAGTTGCGAACTGGAATGGAGCCGCATGCGCGCCTGGAAAAATTCTCAGGCGCGACGTGAATGGTGCCGTGCTTGTATGGTTTTCCGCCATCGTACCCTTTCGCAAATGCGTATTCATACGCCTTCTGCTCGTCCGGCTCCACCACAATTGAATACGGGCACCCCATTCTCTCTAAAGCACGGGCCGTCAGTGGGTTTTCCCATCTTCCTTTTGAAATTACAAAAACGGGGGAAAATGGATTCACCACTGCTCCCGCGACTGACTGCCGATAGACATATCGCCTGTGGTGAGTGTCAGGCTGCCACGGAAACCAGCATGAGTGGTGCCCTATCTTGTGCTTGCCGCCGAACAACAGCACTGCGAGTCCTGCTTCATCGGTCTCCAGCGTTATTTCTTTGGTGTCCGAAAAAATTGTCTTGTTCACTTTTTCGGCGACTTCAGACAAATGTTTGGCAAAATCGTGTCGGTTGAACTGGACAGTTACAAAGGGTGTGAAACCGGGGTTGGATTTCTTGCATGCAGGTGGCGGCTGCTTCGTGAGGAAAACTTTGACCGTATGAACCGGTTTGTGATTGGGCTGAATAAATTCGGGCATTCTACGCCACTGGCTCCACGCCATCTGCGGCGCGGACAATGCGGGTGGACTGCCGCCCGATGCGGAGTAAAATGTACTCATGATTGCCTCTTTTTGGCTGCGGACTTCAGACGTTCCTTCAATAGCCGCTGTTCTTCCTTATTCCCAGCAAGCACCATCTTTTTAATGACCGACGCTTCAACAGCGTTAACGTTCATCAAGTCAAAAAAGCGGTTGTTCACCTCTGGTAGCCGCCTGCACACAACTACATGAGCCTCACAAAAATATTTCTGCACAAAGACTTCTAATTCTTTGGCATGCTTTTCCGTCGGCGTAGGTGCATGCCTTTTCGGCTCTGGCTCTGACTCAGGCGAAGTTTCAGGCAACACTTCAGGGCCTACATTTTTCGTCGCGACATCACCAGCAACGTAGCTGGGAGGGGAAATGATTTCCCCTCGCGCAGGTAGTGCAGGGCGTTGGCTATTGGCAGGATTTCCACCATGCAGCATGTAGCGCACAGCGCGAGGCGTGCGATTCAGTACATTCTCGCAGTACTCTTTGCGAGTAGTGCAGCCTGCGATAGTCTCGCCATCCTTCAGCGCGTCAAATCGTGTCCACAACTCTTCAATATAAGGTTTCAACTCAGCAAACGACTTCAGCATGCTTGTCTTGATGTAACGCGCCAGTGCTTCAGACTGCATCTTGCGTGGCGATGTGATGATTGTTTTGCTCATGGTTTTCTCCGTTCCAAAAACTTTGTGACCGCCTGTGGAAGGAGAGGTTCTACTGGATGACTCATGCCGCCGTCCTATCGCTGGAACCTACAAGTCTTGCCGCTAGGTATTCGTTGACGCTTTGCCGAGCGAAGCGAAGTCCACCTGCATCATGGATGTGCGCAATGCGATTGTTGGAAGCGAGACGATAGATAGTCTTCAGGGATTTCCGCAGGAGTCCCGCAAGTTCACGGGTGGTAATAAAAACTGCTTCAGGCGGAACAGCAACAGGTGCAACAGCAGAGGAGAGTTTCTTTTTTGTTTTGTGGGCCATGATAGGCACCAATCCTTGTTTTGGATTGAGTGCCTACCCCGTTGAAGGTAGGATAAAACCCGTTTGGTGGCTCTACCCGTTAATGCTGGGGAGCACTTCCCGTTGTACGGACCAAACGGTTACTGCATCAGCGTTCCCCCTGTGTCGGTTACTCACGACTCAGGTTTGCTGGCCTCCGAGTACGCTGACTACTCAGGTAGTAGAGTACTATAGGGTCGCTGGTACTGTCAAGGGAAATCGCAGGGAATTGTGACGTTTGGCTTCGAGTGCATCAAGTACCCTTCGGCGGCAACCTTACGTCCCTCCAACGGCAACCTTACGTCCCGCCAACCGCTTTCGGTATGCTCGTTTCCGCGCGGCGTCATTGACGTAGATTCTCGGACGACCGTTCTTCCACGTCGTAGCGGGGGTCGCGGGGGACAGCGGTTTGCTCCAGACGTTGATATGATGGCGTCGATGCCGACGCGCCTCGCCGCTTTCGAGAGTCCCAACCAATTGATACCCCACGCTTCGCCAGAATTCATTTGCTTCCAGGTCGGACCCGCAGTGGACAACGGACCGGGTGCATCCCAGTTCTTCGCCATACTGTTCAACGGCGGCAACAAGCATTGCGCCATAGAGTCGCCTGCGAGCGTCGTATTGGATGCACACTTGTTTGCGTCGCAAAATACCCTGGAAGCCTGAGCCTGCGATGATGTATCCGCACGGTTCGCCGTTCATAAGCCCCAGAAACACCTGCCCCGCTTCTGTCGCGCGCTGGAATACAACTCGCGGCAAGAAACCCAACGCGTCGGAATTCCGAGCCTGCAGATGCTCGATGTATTTCAGCAAATCTGGGTGGCTTTTGACGATGGCGAAGTTCATGGCTTGGCGTAATCCTTGAGTAACTTGGCATACTCGACCTTTACCCGCTCGCGGTCCTCGCGGGTATCGGCTAAATATTTCTCAGTTGTGCTCAATTCGGAGTGTCCGAGGTCCGCTTGGACCTCGCGGGCCGTCGCACCATGAACCAACATCTGAAGCGTGGCGTAAGTTTTCCGAAAATTATGGAGAATGTGTTTCTGGCATTCCGGGCGGCTGAACGTGTAACCATCGGCGATTGCTCGCTTCTGCAAACCGTTAATGTGGTCGGCGAAATTCTGATTGGGCGTTCCCACTGAAGTTGAGAAAACCAATTCTTCAGCCTTCGATATACGATTCCGACGCGCCTGAAGCCAGTTTCGCAATTCGTTCGGCATGACCACCACGCGTTTTTCGTGGTCTTTCACGCGCCAGCCGAACTGGGGCTTGTCTTGAATGGTAATCTTGCCGCGCCCGTCACCGTTCTTCCAATTGATGTCCGCCCATGTCAGATGCTGGATTTCCTCATCGCGGCAGCCAGTCAGAACAAATGTCAGCACCAGTTCTTTCAAATCCTGGGCATCGTAAATGGATTTCTCTTTGTCGAAAGACTCTGAAGCCTCCAGCATCGCTCGAATATCCCGTGGCGTGTAATAAACGACATCGCGGATGCCCGATTTCTTCACACGGGGAACATCGCGATAGTCAAGCAGACCCACATCATTGGGATTGAACTTACGGTCTTTGGACAATTTGACGCCGTTCCTGGCGAGAAATGAATCTATGATGATGAATTTTCGAGCGTCACCGTGTGCCGCTTTCCCTGCGCGCCGCTTCACGTTCAAGCCCAGCCACTTTTTGAAATGCAGCAGGATGGCTTTGCCGCGCGCGCCTTGGAATTCGGACATCTGAACTGCTTTGAACTCCGCACATGAGGCTGCAAAACTTTGAAGCGCATTGCGGTACGCCACGAATGAATTCGGAGCCAGCCCGTTGTCAGCGCCCTTGCGCCAATCTTCGATGCGCGACTCGCTGTAGGTGATGAATTCAGCGCATGCGGCTGCAATGGTGCCCTTGGCGTGATGTGGTGTTAGAATCTTCT
Organism: uncultured Acidobacteriota bacterium; assembly: GCA_963788255.1. Classification (GTDB taxonomy): domain Bacteria; phylum Acidobacteriota; class Terriglobia; order Acidiferrales; family UBA7541; genus Palsa-295. The sequence continues at coordinate 212,053 of CAWBGC010000011.1, read as the reverse complement.
CGACTTCTTTCACAGGGTCGAGAACCGGAAGTCCCTGGCGTTTGCGGTCATAAGAAACCGCCAATTGGTCACGCGCAGCCAGCGCCAACTGAAGGGAGTCAAAGCCCTGCCATATTCGTTTGCCGCTGATGTGGGGACGCAAATAAAATTTGCCCGAATAGCCTTGTGGCAGTTTTGCGTGTCCCTTATCGAATGTCAGTCGCTCCCGAATACCTCTGGCAGGGTCAACCATGATGTACAGCGCGGCGGTAAGTCTCATGTTTGGCTACCTCACAGTAAAATTCTACCGGCACTGGACAGGAAGGTCAATCTTAATGTACAGAATGTGCTATTGTAGCCAATAAACTGGCATAGTAGGTCAAATCCCTTCTTCCGCACCACTGAGACTCCCTCGGGAACATCGTCCAATGGGAACATTGCGACGCGTGGCAATGCTCGACGCGCGAATCCGCGGAGCGGTCAGAGGGGGACGGGGCATTTCCGCGATTCCGCGCGGTTGACGGCTGCGCGCGGATTCCCTATACTGAATTTGCTGTTGTGGTGCCGGCTGAACGCTCTTTCCTGCCGTCCTCCCTCGCGGATTTCGAACAGGTGAAAGGCAGATGGACCAAGGTTTTCCCGGCGTTGACCTCTAGATAAAATTCCCATGACCGAAACAAGCTGCAAGCGCGAAATCGAGCTGGAAATTCCAGCCGAAAACGTCCAGAAGGCGGCCGAGAAAGTGGTCCGCGACATCGCGCGTGTGGCGCGCATTCCAGGCTTTCGCCCCGGCAAGGCGCCCGCGACGTTGATCCGGCGGCGTTTCGCCGACGACATTCAGGGCGAAGTGGTGCAATCGCTCGTCCCGGAATACCTTGAAAAGGCGCTGGACGAGAAGAAACTCGTCCCGGTGACGCGCCCGGAAGTGGACAAGCTCGAATTCAAGGAAGGCGAGCCGTTGCGTTTTCGGGCCGTGTTCGAGGTCTTGCCGGAATTCGAACTCGGAGAATATAAGAACCTCGAAGTTCAGATCGAGGCGGTCGAAGCCGGCGACGCCCAGGTGGACAAGACAATCGAGGAGATGCGCGAGCGCGCCGCAACCTATGTCCCGGTGGAGGGGCGGCCGGTGAGCGACGGTGATTACGCCCTGATCAAATTGATGGGCACGCCGGTGGGCGGCGGCGATCCGGTGCAGGCCGACAACATTCTCTGCCACATCGGCGCCGAAGAAACACTTGCGAGCTTCACGGACAACCTTCGCGGAGCGAACCAGGGCGAGACCAAGCGCTTCCGCTCCGAGTATCCGAAGGATTATCCCGATCCCAAGCTGGCCGGAAAGACATACGATTATTCCGTCGAGGTCCAGGGGATCAAGGAAAAGAAGCTTTCCGAGTTGAACGACGAATTCGCCAAGGACGCGGCAGGCGAAGCGGCCGGCGTTGCGACGCTAGCGGAGCTGCGGCAGAAAATCCGTGAGCGGCTGGAAGCCGCCAAGGATCAGCAGCAAGGCGCGCAGGCTCGCGAAAAGCTGCTCGAAATTCTTGTGAAAAAGCACGATTTCCCAGTCCCGGAAGCGCTGGTTGAAAATCAAATGGACGTCAGGCTGGAGCGGGTGGTGCGTTCGCTGGCCGCACAGGGCGTAGATCCGCGCGCTGTCAATGTGGACTGGGTCTCCCTGCGAAAGCGGCAGCGGGATCGTGCGGTGGACGACGTGAAGGCCGAGATCTTGCTCGACCGCATCGCCACCGCCGAGAAGATCGAGGCAACAGACGAAGATTTGGAGAAAGAGATTGGCGCGCTGGCGGAACGCAGTGGCGAATCGGCAACGGCGATGCGGGCTCGCTTGACAAAGCAGGGGGCACTCGATAGGATGAAATCGAAGTTGCGCAGCGAAAAAACAATCGAGTGGCTCTACCGCACTGCCCGGATCGAGACGACGGCCAAAGGTGAAAAGTAGCTTCCGGTTCGGGTTCCTCAGCGCGCAAACGAATTCCCGATGAGACAAACAGACGACGCGAGTCCGCGTGCCACAACGCTTGTTCCGATGGTCGTCGAGCAGACGAACCGCGGCGAGCGCGCTTACGACATTTATTCACGCCTCTTAAAGGATCACATCATCTTCATCGGGACGCCGATCGACGATCACGTGGCCAATCTGGTGACCGCGCAATTGCTGTTCCTGGAGTCCGAGGACCCGGAGAAGGATATTTCGCTGTACATCAATTCCCCCGGCGGCTCGATTTCGGCGGGCATGGCCATTTACGACACGATGCAGTTCGTGCGTCCGGACGTGGTGACGTATTGCATCGGACAGTCGGCTTCGATCGCAGCTCTCTTGCTCGCGTCGGGCACACCGAAGAAGCGCTATGCATTGCCGAATTCCCGCGTCCTGATCCACCAGCCCTGGATGTCCGGGCTATCCGGCCAGGCCACCGATATTGATATCCATGCCAAGGAAATCATTCGCACCCGCGCATCGCTCAACAAGCTGCTGGCAGGCCACACCGGCCAGCCACTGGACAAGATTGAAAAGGACGTCGAACGCGACTTCATCATGACGGCGGATCAGGCCAAGGCATATGGAATCGTGGACGAAATCATCACCAAGCATCGCTAGTCCCGTTCCAAAAGGTTAGTAGTGAAACCGATGAATGTTCTGTCCGGCGCGCGGATTCCGTCTTAGAATGAGCGATAGATTCATCGCGGGTGTGGATTCCGAAATTGAATTGAGGGGGCGCTTTCGTTGAAACGGTTCACCCCAGAAGAGCCGTTGCGCTGTTCCTTCTGCCATAAAACGCAGGAGCAGGTGGAGAAGCTCATCAGTTCTCCCTCCGAGTATCCCCGCTCGTACATTTGCAACGAGTGCGTGGGCGTCTGCCAGCAGATTCTCGATGACGAGAAGCGCGAGCAGACGACGCCGGCCAATCGCAGGTTGCCCCGGCCGCCGGAGATCAAGGCATTTTTGGACGGCTACGTGATCGGCCAGGACAAAACGAAAAAGAAGCTCGCCGTGGCGGTTTACAACCACTACAAGCGGATTTTCATGAATCGCCAGCCGGGCGAAGTGGAACTGACGAAATCGAATATCCTGCTGATCGGCCCCACCGGCACAGGCAAGACGCTGCTGGCACAGACGCTCTCCCGGATGCTGGAGGTGCCGTTCGCGATTGTCGACGCAACCACGCTGACGGAAGCGGGCTACGTGGGCGAGGACGTCGAAAACATTATTTTGAAGCTCCTGCAGGCCGCAGATGGAGACGTCCAAAAGGCTCAGCAGGGCATCATATATATCGACGAGATCGACAAGATCTCGAAGAAGGACGAAAACCCTTCGATTACCCGCGACGTCTCGGGCGAAGGCGTCCAGCAGGCGCTGCTGAAGATTCTGGAAGGAACCGTCGCCAACGTTCCGCCGCAGGGCGGGCGGAAACACCCGCACCAGGAATTTACGCCGGTGGATACGACCAATATCCTGTTCATTTGCGGCGGCGCTTTCGTGGGGCTGGAGAAGATCATCGAGCGGCGCGTGGGCCAGAAGTCTCTAGGATTCCACGCGGACGCGCAGCCGTCCACGGCGACGCGGCGCAATATCGAGGTGCTGGAACAGGCGCAACCCACCGACCTGATCCGGTACGGGCTGATTCCCGAATTTGTCGGGCGCTTGCCGGTGGTGGGAGTCCTCAGCGACCTGGATAAGGCCGCTCTGGTCCGCATCCTGACCGAACCGAAGAACGCGCTGGTCCGGCAATACCAGAAGCTGTTCGAATTTGAGAACGTGCGGCTGCGCTTCACGGATGATGCGCTCGAGACGGTGGCGGAGCTGGCTCTGCAGCGCAAAGTGGGAGCGCGCGGCTTGCGTATGATCCTGGAAGACCTGATGCTGGAAATGATGTACCACTTGCCGGTGCAGCGAAAGCTTCGCGACTTCGTCGTATCGGCCGACATGGTTCGCGGGCGCGAAATCAATTGGAGCCTGCTCGAAAAGGCAGGATAGAACTTGGGAAAAACGGACCCGATGTTCACACGAGAAAAACTCGAACTCAAGCGCGTACCGATGATGCCGGTGCGGGATATGGTTATTTTCCCGGAGATGATGCACCCGTTCATTGTGGGGCGCGAAGCCTCAGTCCGGGCGCTGGAGGAGGCGCTGGCCGGGGACAAGAAGATTTTCCTGGTCACGCAGCACGACGCCTCCGTGGACGACCCGAAGCCAGAGGACATCTACCAGGTCGGAACGCTTGCCAATATCGTCCAGAGCGTGAAGCTTCCGGACGGCAATATCAAAGTTCTGGTGGAAGGCACCGAGCGCGCCAAAATCATCCAGGTGACGAATGAGGAAGGCTTTTTCCGAGCTTCGCTGCGCGTCTCTCCGGTTAAGGTCGAGTCGTCCGCCGAGGTGCAACAGGCTACCAGCCGCGTCACCAACCTGTTCGAGCAGTACGTCAAGCTCTCGCAAAGCCTGAACTACGACACGATGATCGCCGCGGTGCGCGTGGACGATCCCGGCAAGCTTTCCGATGCGATCGCCGCCAACCTTCAGATACCCGTGGAAGAAAAACAGGAATTGCTCGAACTGTTCGAGCCTCTGGAACGCCTGAACCGCATCTCCGACATTCTGGAAGTGGAAATCGAGAAGCTCAACGTGGACCGCTCGATCAATACGCGCGTGAAGCGCCAAATGGAGCGCGCGCAGAAAGAGTATTACCTCAACGAAAAGCTGAAGGCCATTCAGAAGGAATTGGGCCGCGGCGAAGCCAACGAAATCGAACAGCTCAAGAAAAAGATCGAGACTTCCGGCATGCCGGAGGGCCCGCAGGAAAAGGCTCTGCAGGAGCTGAAGCGGCTGGAGATGATGCCGCCGATGTCCGCCGAGTCCACCGTTTCAAGGAACTATTTGGACTGGCTGCTCGCAGTGCCCTGGAAGAAACGCTCCAAGGAAATCCGCGACATCAAGCGCGCTGAGGTAATTCTTTCCGAGGACCACTACGGGTTGGAGAAAATCAAGGAGCGCATCCTGGAGTATCTCGCGGTGCGCCAGCTCGTCAAGAATCCAAAAGGCTCGATCCTTTGCTTCCTCGGGCCTCCCGGGGTCGGCAAGACATCTCTCGCCATGTCTATCGGACGCGCGACGGGGCGAAAATTTGTCCGCGTCTCGCTGGGCGGAGTTCGCGACGAAGCCGAAATCCGCGGCCACCGGCGCACTTATATCGGCGCTCTGCCGGGCCAGATCATTCAAATGATGCGGAAGGCGGGCACGGTCAATCCGGTATTCGTTCTCGATGAAGTGGACAAAATGTCCATGGACTTCCGCGGTGACCCGTCCGCGGCGCTGATGGAAGTGCTCGACCCAGAGCTGAACCATTCCTTCACCGATCATTACCTAGACGTCGAATATGACCTCTCGAAGGTAATGTTCATCTGCACCGCGAACGTGATCCACACGATCCCACAGCCATTGCAGGACCGCATGGAAGTCCTTCGCATACCCGGTTACACGGAACATGAGAAGCATCAGATTGCGCAGCGCTTCCTGATCCCGAAACAGCGCGAAGCAACCGGTTTGACCAAGGAAAACTTGACGTTTACCGACGAGTCCGTGACTCATGTGATCCGCCACTACACTCATGAAGCGGGCGTGCGCAACCTGGATCGCGAAATCGCCAACATTTCCCGGAAAGTGGCGCGCAAGGTCGTTTCAGAAGGAAAGAATTTCAGCGCCGAAATCAATGTGGCTAACCTCAACGAATATCTCGGGATCATCAAATTCCGCGACTTCTTCGCAGAGAAGAAAAATGAGGTCGGCCTGGCGACCGGCTTGGCTTGGACCGAGGTGGGCGGCGAAGTGCTCTCCACGGAAGCGACGCTCATGCAGGGTAAGGGCCGCCTGACTCTGACGGGAAAGCTCGGCGACGTGATGCAGGAATCGGCGCAGGCGGGCATGAGTTACGTTCGCTCGCGGAGCCACCTCTTCGGCCTTCACAAGGATTTCTACCGGCACCTGGATATCCATATGCACGTCCCCGAAGGCGCGATCCCGAAGGATGGCCCCTCGGCCGGGATTACGATTTGCACGTCCATCGTGAGCGCGCTGACGCGCATTCCCGTCCGCTGCGACGTCGCTATGACCGGGGAAATCACCCTCCGCGGGAAGGTGCTTCCCATTGGCGGCGTGAAGGAAAAGCTGCTCGCCGCGCACCGGCTGGGCTTGCGCACCGTGATCCTTCCGAAGGACAATGAGAAGGACCTGGCCGACATTCCGCCGGAAATTCAGGCGCAGATGTCCATCCATTTTGTGGAGTCAATGGACGAGGTTCTGCAGTTCGCGCTGGAGCGCCCCTTGCCGATTCCCGGCCACCCGCCGGTTTCGGAAGTAGAGCCAAAGTTCGGCACCGACGTCGCGCAGGACAACGAATTGACCAATTGAAGTCCTTCGGTCCTCTCACTTCCTGCTGAGCAGGCTCGGCCCGCGACCGAAGTGTAGAGTTTGTCTGTACTCTATCCCGTTTCGGATTCAGGACAGAGTGGCTGGTTCGAACGCGTACCTGCCCGTTGTCCATTCAAATCACATTCGCGCCTGATTTTTCAGGCTTGAGAAGGAAAGAAATCGATGAGCATTAGCCTTGCAGAACTGAAAGACAAAAACATCACCGACCTGGCGAAGATTGCCAAGGAGCTCAACATCCCCGGCTCCTCCGGCATGCGCAAGCAGGAACTGATCTTCCAGATCCTCCGCGCCCAGACCGAAAAAAACGGCCTGATCTTCTCCGAGGGCGTGCTGGAATGCCTACCGGACGGCTTCGGATTCCTCCGCGCGCCTGAATACAACTATCTCCCGGGCCCGGACGACATCTACGTCTCCCCCTCGCAGATCCGCAAATTTGATCTCCGCACCGGCGATACCGTGTCCGGCCAGGTCCGCCCGCCGAAGGATGGCGAACGCTATTTCGCCCTCATCAAGGTCGAAGCGGTCAATTTCGAAGACCCCGAGGTGGCGCGCAACAAAATCTTTTTCGACAACCTGACGCCACTCTATCCGCAGGAGCGCATCCGCCTGGAAACCACGAAAGAGAATCTCACGGGCCGCGTCCTGGACATGCTCTGCCCTATTGGAAAGGGCCAGCGCGGATTGATTGTTGCTCCGCCCCGCACCGGAAAGACGATGATGCTCCAGTCGGTCGCCAATTCCGTCACGGCGAATCACCCCGAGATTGCGCTGATCGTCCTGCTGATTGACGAGCGCCCCGAAGAAGTCACGGACATGCAGCGCACGGTGAAGGGGGAAGTCATCAGCTCCACGTTTGACGAACCGCCGCAGCGGCATATCCAAGTTGCCGAAATGGTTCTGGAGAAAGCCAAGCGCCTGGTGGAGCACAAGCGCGACGTCGTCATCCTGCTCGATTCGCTGACGCGCCTGGGCCGCGCCTACAACGCGGTGACGCCGCCTTCCGGCAAAGTCCTCTCGGGCGGTATTGATGCCAACGCCTTGCAGCGCCCGCGGCGTTTCTTCGCCGCCGCGCGCAATATCGAAGAGGGCGGCTCGCTCACCATCATTGCCACAGCGCTGATTGATACCGGCAGCCGCATGGACGACGTGATTTTCGAAGAGTTCAAGGGCACCGGCAACATGGAAATCAATCTGGACCGCAGGCTCGTGGACAAGCGCGTCTTCCCCACCATTGATATCAATCGCTCCGGCACCCGCAAGGACGAACTCCTTCTGCCGGCCGACGAGTTGAATCGAATCTGGGTCCTGCGCAAGGTTTTGAGTCCGCTATCAACCGTCGAAGCCATGGAATTGCTCCTCGGCCGCCTCTCCAAGACCAAGACGAACGGAGAATTTCTCGCTTCGATGTCGAACCCGGCTTAGTCCGCCGATTTCTGGCTTGCTAGCATCACCACCAGCCGCGCCACTTCCTCTGGCTCCATGGCGGTGCTGTCCACCACCACGGCATCCGCCGCTCTCACCAACGGCGAACTCGCGCGCTCGCTGTCTCGCCGGTCGCGTTCATGGATCTCATCCAGCGTGCGCGCCAAATCGATTCGATCGCCTTTTTGCTGGTGCTCGAGCCAGCGGCGCTCGGCGCGAACCTCCGGTGATGCCGTCAAGAATATCTTCAGCCCCGCGTCGGGAAACACCACGCTGCCGATGTCCCGCCCTTCCATCACCACTCCGCCTCGTTCGCCGGCGCGCCGCTGTTCCGCCACCAGGACGTGGCGCAATTCCGGAATCACGGCAACCTTCGACGCGGCCTGCGCCACTTCCGGGGTACGGATCGCCGCCGTCACGTCTTCGCCGTCCAGAAGCACCTGCTGCCCGCCGTCATGCGCGCGCAAGTCAATGCGCGTTTCGCGTGCAAGTGCCTCGAGCGCGTCCCGGGCGTCGAAGGAAATTCCCCGCCGGATCGCCTTCAGCGCCACCGCGCGGTACATCGCGCCAGTGTCTACGTAGACAAAACCCGTCATCTGCGCCACGCGCCGCGCCAGCGTGCTCTTCCCCGAGCCGACCGGCCCGTCGATCGCGATGATGAGTTTCTTCATGCTTCAGATTCGTTTGAACGCACGCTCGATCTCGCGCACCGAATAGCGCAACACCACGGGCCTTCCGTGCGGGCAGCTCATCGGGTACTCGGTCTTCGCCAGTTCGCCCAGCAGCCATTCCATCTTCGTGGCGTCGAGCGGAGTGTTGACTTTGATCGCGGCGTGACACGAGGTGGAAGCCGCGATCTTCGATTGCAGCGTATCGATCGAAATCGCCTGATTCTCCCGTGCGATGCCGTCGAGGATTTCGAACAGCAGCTTTTCCGCATCGCCGCTTGCAATTCCTGCCGGTGCCGCCTGAATCGCCACGCTGCGCGCTCCCATCAATTCGGCTTCGAATCCGTTCGCGCGCAGCTCTTCTCCAATTTGCTCGAAGGTCGCCAGTTGCCGCGGATTCAGCTCGACGATCAACGGCACCAGCAGCCGCTGCCCGCCGAGTTCCCCTTCGCGCCGTGCGCGCAAGTGCTGCTCGAAGAGAACTCGCTCGTGCGCCACGTGCTGATCGATGATCCACAGCCCCTCGGAATTCACCGCCACGATGAAGCTGGCGTTCACTTGCCCCAGCGGCTTCAACTCCGCAATATCCTCGGGCCCAGGGAGTGTTCCGGGCGCCGGCGCCGCAGATTCCGTCGCAGCCGTAGCTGCTGCCGCGCCCGCTTCCTGCATCGGAAACGGAAAATTCGTCCCACCACTCGCGTCAAATTGCAGCCTTTGCGCAAATGGCTGGTCCGGCGCGCCCGTCAATTCGAATCCCGCGGCTATCCCCGCACTCGACCCGAGCGATGTCGGAATCACCGCTCGCGGCGGTCCTTGCGCCGGGCCGCCTGACGGTGGCGCGTATTGCGCCGCCGAAGCTGCAGCCGCATGGACGTGCGGTGCATCCATCGGAATGGGCGCAGCCGCCGCGCGCGCCGCCGGAAATCCCGGGATCGGCCGACCGATCGAAAGCGCATGGCGCAGGGCATCGCGTGTGAAGTCGTGGACGAACTGCGGATGCCGGAAGCGCACCTCAATCTTCGCCGGGTGGACGTTTACATCCACTTCTTGGTACGGCAAATCCACAAACAGCAGCACCACCGGAAACACTCCCGGCGGCATGATATTCCGGTACGCCTCGCCGATTGCGTGCAGCAACAGCCGGTCGCGCACCAGCCTGCGGTTCACAAACGTGTAGATTCCGTTGCGGTTTACGCGCTGCGCCTCGGGCCGCGACGTGAATCCGCTGGCGCGCACGGTCGCCGCCTGTTCGTCCGCCTCTATCGGCGGCTCGGTGATCGCCGAACGCACGGGCGCCTCGTTCGACGGAATCTCGATTAGCTCGTCCAGAGCCTGGCGCCCGAAAATCTGATACACGCGGTCTGCCAGCCGTTCCACCGGCGCGCAATCGAGGATCACCTGCGAGGGCGTCTTCAGCAGGAATTGCACTTCCGGATGCGCGAGGGCGTAGTGCGTAACGAGCGAAGCGATGTGTCCCAATTCGGTGGTTTCGGATTTCAGAAACTTTCGGCGCGCCGGGACGCAGTAAAAAATGTCCGCGACGCTGATGGACGTTCCCGCCGGCACTCCCGCCGGCTTCACGCTCACCAGCTTTCCTCCCGCGAATTCGATGCGCGTTCCCTGCTCGTTTTCCGCCGAGGGCTCTGCCGCGCGCGTTTCGAGCACCAACCGCGAAATCGCGGCGATCGAGGGCAATGCCTCGCCGCGAAACCCCAGCGTCGCGATCGAAAGCAGGTCGTCCGCCGTCCGCAGCTTCGATGTCGCGTGGCGCTCGAACGCCAGCAGCGCGTCGTCGTGATTCATTCCGCTGCCGTCGTCCACCACGCGGATCAGCCGCTTGCCGCCCGATTCCGCTTCCACGCGGATTGACCGCGCGCCGGCGTCGAGCGCGTTCTCCAGCAGCTCCTTTACCACCGACGCGGGCCGCTCCACGATCTCGCCCGCCGCGATTTTGTTCGCCACGTTTTCCGGAAGTATGCGTATCCGCGACATAAAGCGTTTTATAGACAGCCTTCTTAGGGGGTCGGAGTTTTCCGCTCCAACACTTCAACTATTGCGGCCTATTGCCATCCTTAATCGCGATTCCCAACTCATCCAGCTGGCCAGGTTCAACTTCAGACGGCGATTCCGCCATCAAATCGACAGCCGCAGTTGTCTTCGGGAATGCGATCACCTCGCGAATCGACTTTTCGCCCGCCAGCAGCATCACCACGCGGTCGATGCCCAGCGCAATTCCGCCGTGCGGCGGCGTGCCATACGTCAGCGCGTCGAGAAAAAATCCGAACCGATGCCGCGCTTGCTCGTCCGTCAGACCGAGCGCCTTGAACATTCGCGCTTGCACATCCTGCCGGTGAATTCGAATGCTTCCCGATCCCAGCTCGTTGCCATTCAACACCAGGTCGTAGCCCTTCGACCGGCATTCCCACGGCGCTGTTTCCAGCTTGTCGAGATCCTCCTCCACAATCCCCGTGAACGGATGTTGCGCGCTCACCCACTGCTTTTCGCGGTCGCTCCATTCGAAGAGCGCGAATCCCGTAATCCACGCAAATTCCCATTTGCTGCGGTCAATCAAATTCAATTTGTCGCCCAGATGGAGCCTTATCTGGCCTGCGACCGCAAGCGAAGTGTCGGTGTAGGGGATCTGTTCCTTGGCCGCGGCTGCCACAATCAAGTCACCCGGCTTTGCCCCAACCGCTTCCGCAAGTTTCTTGAGCGTCTCGGCGCCCAAAGTTTTCTCAAGCGGCGAAGAAATTCCCTCGGGCGTCACTTTCGCGGTGTACACTCCGCGCGCACCCGCCGATTTCGAAAATTCACTGAGTTCGTCGAGCTGCTTCCGCGACCACGCCGCCGCCCCAGGGCCAACCACCGCTTGCACGTTGCCTTCGATGTGCAGGGTCTCACGCGCCGCCTCGAAAAACGGCGTGACATTCTGCAGCTCCATCCCGAACCGTAAATCCGGCTTGTCCGAGCCGTACCGCCGCAACGCCTCTTTGTAATCCAGATGCCGGAATGGCCCTTTCGCGCTCACCCCGACCACCGCGCAAGCCCGCTCCATCACGCGCTCGATCACCTCGAAAATATCCTGCTGCCGCGGAAACGACATCTCCAAATCGAGCTGCGTGAACTCGAGCTGCCGGTCGGCGCGAAAATCCTCGTCGCGAAAGCATTTGCAAATCTGGAAGTAGCGGTCCATCCCGGAAATCATCAGGATTTGCTTGAAGATTTGCGGCGATTGCGGCAACGCATAAAACTGCCCGTGGTGGACACGGCTCGGCACCAGGCAGTCGCGAGCGCCTTCGGGCGTGGAACGCGTCAGGATCGGCGTTTCGATCTCGAAAAAACCGATTTCATCGAGCGCCTTGCGAATCTCCGTGATCACGCGGTGACGCAATTCGATGTTGCTGTGCAGCTTCGGCCGCCGCAGATCGAGATAACGGTGCCGCAGCCGCGTCTCTTCGCTCGCCGTCACTTCGTCCTCGATTTGAAATGGCGGCGTCTTCGAGTTGTTAAGGATGTACAGGCGCGCGGCCATCACTTCCACTTCACCGGTCGAAATTTCCGGGTTCGCCTTCTGCCGCCGCACCACGCGCCCTTCCACCGCGACCACGAACTCAGACCGCAACTCCTCCGCTTTTTTGTGCGCCTCCGGATGCAACTCCTTGTTGAACACGATCTGCGCGATCCCCGCGCGGTCGCGCAAATCGATGAAGATCAACTGCCCCAGGTCGCGCCGCCGGTGCACCCAGCCCATCAGCACCACGTCTTTGTCCGCGTCCGCCCCGCGTAGCGCCCCACAGTATTTTGTCCGCTTCAGGTTTCCCAATGTGTCTAGCACACTAGCCCCTTCGCTCCGATTCCAGATACTCGAGCAATTCATTCTCTTTAAGTTTTTTCTGCTCCGCGTCCTTCAATCGCTTCAGCGTGTACGTCCCGGACGCGACTTCATCCTCGCCCAGAATCAATGCATACCGCGCGCCCAGCTTGTCCGCCAGCCCCAGCGATTTCTTGAATTTCATTTCATCCGGCGGCAGCTCCACGGCCAGCCCCGCTTCACGCAATTTCCGCGCGATTTGAATTGCGGGCAGATACGCCTTTTCTCCCATCCACGCGACGAACACGGCCAATCCCGGCAGGTCCGGCAAATCCCCGGACTCCTGAATCGACAGAATCGCGCGATCACTTCCGATCGCGAACCCGATGCCCTTCGTCGGCGGCCCGCCCAGCAATTCCACCAGCCCGTCGTAACGCCCGCCGCCGCACACCGCGTTCTGCGAGCCGAGCCCCGACGCCGTCACCTCAAACGTCGTCCGCGTGTAGTAATCCAGCCCGCGTACAAGCCGCCAATTCTCTTCGTATTCCACGCCGCGCAGCTTCAATTCCACTTTCAGCGCTGCAAAATGTTCGCGGCAAGCCGCGCAAAGGTGATCCGAGATGCGGGGCAATTTCTCGATGATCGCCTGCTCCTCCGGCAGCTTCGAATCAAGAACGCGCAACGGATTCGTCTCGATCCGCCGCTGCGAATCCGCGCCAAGCTGTTCCTTGACCTTCACCAGCGCCTCGCGCAGCAATTCCACATATTTCGGCCGGCAATCCTTGCAGCCAATCGAGTTCACTTGCAGCTTGATCTGCTTCAGCCGCACGCGCCTGAAGAACACCAGCAGCATCTCGATCACTTCCGCGTCAATCCCCGGCGCGTCCGATTGCCCCAGCACCTCCGCCCCTATCTGATAAAACTGCCGGTACCGCCCTTTCTGCGGCCGCTCCCGCCGGAACATCGGCCCCATGTAGTAGAGCTTTTGGTTTCCGGGTAGGCCCTGCATGTTGTCTTCGATATAGGCCCGCACAACACTCGCCGTCGCTTCCGGCCTCAGTGTCACGTAATCTCCGAAATCGAGGCCCTCGGCGGCCACTCTAATTTCGATGCAAGTCGCCTTGAACTGCGCGATTCCAGGCCCTGCCGGCAGCAATGAAGCGTTGAAGCTATCGGCCTTCCGCTCGAGCAACTCAAGCCGCTGCTGATTTGCTTGGGTCTTGTAGACCGGTTCGTATTGAATGATGGCGCTACCAGCCGCCACCAACGACTTGACGCGTTCTTGGAAATCTTGTATCTGCTCCGCACTCCTATGGTCGGGCTCGCAGTTAAGAACGAGCTCGCGCCGCTGCTCGAGCTCTCGATACCCAAACGTATACATTTCCTTCGATACTACGTCCGTTTCTTCACCGATTGACCTAGCAAACAACGACGTTTCCTCAAATATCGGCGTCCTTATCTCCCCAAATCCATATGTCTCAAACACTTCGCGCGCAGTCTGCTCGAACCAATTCCACAGCGCCGAATCCGGCGGCAAAATATCCCGCGTCCCCTTAATTGCTCGAAACTGCTTCTTCCCTGTCAACTGTGCTCCCTGGCTTAATGCTCTCTCGGCTGTGCGCTCTCGCTCGTCGCGACAAGTGGCTAGTGACTAGTGGCGAGTGGCTAGAAGACCCTCGACCAAATCTCGGTTTTCTCTAGTCACTAAGCACTCGCCACTAGCCACTCTCTTGCTTGTAGCTTTCCTTATACTCGACGTACCGCGCCGCGTAATCGTCAATCGTCTGCAAATCCGCCACCGTCAGCGTCCGACGGAATTTCCCTGGATGCCCCATGAAGAGACTCCCCGGCGGAACTTCCGTCCGCTCCGGGACGAGCGTGCCTGCGGCGATGATGCTGCCGGCTCCGATTTTCGCTCCGTTCAAAATGACGCTGCCCATCCCGATCAGGCAGCGCGACTCGATGGTGCAGCCGTGCAGCACCACTCCGTGTCCAATCGTCACGTTATCGCCCAAAATCAGCGGAAATTCGTCGCGCATCACGTGCAGCACCGACCCATCCTGCACGTTCGTCCGTGCACCGATGCGTATGTAATGGACGTCTCCGCGCACTACCACGCACGGCCACACGCTGGCGTGCTCTCCGATCGTCACGTCGCCGATCACCACCGCCGCCGGGTCCACGTATGCGGTCGCGGCAATCTGCGGCTTTCGTCCGCGGTAACTCCGAATCAAACTGACACTCCTCGCCCGCTAACGCCTTCGGGCACAGAAATTTTCATGCCTTGCCGGACAATCAAGCGAAAGTAGCATACGCCCGGTACCCTGACAAGTTAGGCCTCGTCTCCAAAAATCCCGGACGCAGACATAATTGGATGGTTCAAGACACCGCGGAAGACACCACGCGCATCTTGTGTACGTAGGTTTCGAATGCTTCCCGCCCGCTGCGAGTCAGGCGGCAGATCGTCAACGGGTACTTGCCCTTGAACGTCTTCTGGATCGTTATGTATCCGGCCTCTTCCAGGCGCGCCAGGTGGCTGGAAAGATTTCCCTGCGTCAGGCCGCACTCGCGCTGCAGGTAGAGAAAATCCGCCTCTTCGGTGGCGTACAGCACCGTCATCAGCATCAACCGCGCCGGTTCGTGAATCACGCGGTCGAGCGTCGCCAGCTCTTGCAGCTCAGGAGTCATGCGCTTGACGCCGGATTGCGGCGCAGGTATTGAACGAGCCTCAGTGTCCCGGAGAGCATGAGGGCCAGCCCTCCACCAGCCAGGAAATCGTACAACCGTCCCAACCGGTTTTCTCGCGCCACGGGAAAAATAACCAGATACAAACCGATCAAGGGAAAAGCGGCGACTTCAATCCACGAACCCCGCTCGTACTTGCGCATTCCCAGCCACAAGCCCAGGCCGGCCAGCACCCCCACCACCAGGCATATCCACCTGCTCTCGATCTCCATTGTCACCGACGGTGCCACGAGCGCCAGCACCATCAAGACCCAGGTCCGCTGCTTCCTGTTCGCGTTCAATCGCTCGATTTCCGAAAGTTTTTTCGTGTCTGCGCCTTGCAGCGAGAGAACCGTAAGATCTTGTGAGAGCGCCGTATCCTCTCTCCAACGGGCCGGAGGCGGAGCGGTATACCCCGTGCGCGGGTACGTGATCCGCTCCTTCAGCCACTCGATGATTTCCCTCATGCGAAGAACCACCACTCCGTAAAGAATCAGTGCGGCGATGGCCAGCACGATTGTCACGGGGTTTTCGGGACGAATGCTCGTGGTGTACAAACCGAAGGCCGCCAGAAGACAGGCGATTCCGGCCACAAGGCTGGGCAGTCCATCGATGAACCAATAGTTCCAGGAGCGTTGCTCAGCCTGAACGATAGGCGAGTCGGCATTAGTCATAAGCTCCTCCTTGCAATCTAGTCTGCATCAAAGTATTAGTTTGCAACGCAAACTAGATTTTGTAAAGCACAATCTTCGAGCGCTCCCGCAAGTTAAATTATTTATATTATTATCAACGACTTACAGGTAAGACCTCGCCCGTCCGATTCCTGTGCCCGAATCTTCGGGATAACGCCGCGGCCGGTTTCAGCGCCATCGGCCGGATCGCAGAACCAATCCACAGCCATCCTAAAAATCCTGCAGCATCGCTTTCGCTGCCTCCAGCGCAACGCGTTCCTTCCGCCGGTACGCAAGGTTGGCCATGTGGCAGGCAATCGCCGAACTATACCCAATCTCCACCGGCGCATTCGGCGTCTTCCGGCTCCGCACGCAATCAATCCAATTGGCCATGTGATTCTGCCCCGGAGTCTTCCCGGTGAGCGCGGCGCCGTCTTTCCGGTTGGCATTCTCTGGGAAGTACCGGATGACCTCCTCGGATTCTCCGGTGACCATATCGGTGGCGCCTTCCGTATGCTGAATCGTGCCGTCGCTTCCCAGCAAGTGCTCCCCCAGCCCATAACGGCTGTTGCTGAATGTGGATTGCCACGTCACGACCGTGCCATTCGGATATTCCAGCGAGACGGCAATCGTATCCGGCACCTCGCGTCCATCTTTCTCGGAGAACACTCCACCCGACATGTACGCGGCGCTCGGCAACGTCAAATCGAGCGCGCTGATGATCCACGCGATCTGGTGCACCATGTTTTCGGTCACATTCCCGCCCGAATACTCCCAGAACAATCGCCAGTTGATGAACCGGTAGGGATCGAATCCGTGGTCGGGCCGACCGTTGAGGAACGCCGTCCAATTGACGTTCGCCGCCGTGCAATCCGCCGGCACAGCCCTCACCCACTGCCCCTTGCCGTGCGGGGTGTTCCGGCTCATCCACGAGTTGACCTGCGTGACCTTTCCCACAATCCCGTCCCGGATCCACTTCCGCGCATCCGCCAACTCGCCGGAGCTTTCGTGCTGCAGCCCGATCTGCACAACGCGGTCGGATTTTTTCGCCGCCGCCAGGCATTCCTCCGCTTCAGGAATGGACCACGTCATCGCCTTCTCGGAATAGAGGTCTTTCCCCGCCGCGAGCGTGTCCACAAAATGGCGCGCGTGGATGTGCAGCGGGCTGGCCACGATCACCGCATCAATATCCGTCCGCTCCAGAAGATCCATGTAATCACTCATCGTCTCGATTCCCGGTGCGATCCGCTTCGCTTCCTCCCACCGCCGCGTGTATACATCCGCGATCGCCACGACCTGCGTGTCGGGGACCTGCAAAATTTCTCGCAGCAATTCCTGCCCGCGTCCGCCGACGCCGATCATTCCCACGCGCACGCGGTCATTTGCTCCCAGCACGCTCGCCGATGGGTAGACGAGCATTGCCGCCGTCCCCACCGCCGCCTGCTGCATGAATTCCCGTCTCGTATTCATCTTCATTCGTTTCTCTCCCCACGCGCCGCTGTATTTGCTCTCGGTTCTCGCCGCTCGCCCCGGGTTTTCCTTTTGCTCGCCGCCAGCCGCTCGCCTCTAGACACTCGCCACTCCTGTGTCTAGTGCGCCTGCCTTTTCGAGCGCCGCTTTCATTCCCGCCCAGCTCTGCCGCGTGGACTCTTCCGTCGTCCCCGCGCCGCGCCAATGCGTCTCCAAACTCACCGCGTTGTGATATCCGTCGCGCATCAGCACGCGAAACTGTCCCGTCCAATCAATCACGCCTTTCCCGATGGCCGCCCACTCCGTCCCGCCACCGGCTTTCTTCACCACGTCCTTGCAATGGCAGTGCCCGATTCGCTTTTTAGGCAGCAGCATGTACCCGTCCGGAAACGCATTCTCGCCCGCGGCCACCGCGTTTCCTGCGTCCCAATTCAGCATGAAATTTGCGGACGTCACTGCCTCGAGCACCTTCGCCGCTTCCGCTCCCGTCGCCGTGTTGCACGCGGCCTCGTTCTCCAGCACCAAAATCACGCCGCTTTTCGCGGCCTTCTCCGCGGCTTCTCGCAACCGGTCATTCATGGCCGCGCGGTACGGCGCCTGGTCCTCCAACCGCCAGAAATCGAAACACCGCACGCGATCCGTCCCAAACGCCTGGGCCACCGCGATCGTCCGCTCGAGCAACTCGTCCTGCTGCTCGTACGTAAAATCCGCGTTGAACTGCGCACCCTTCGGGCTGTATTTCGATTTCGGCGCGCCCGGCCAATCCACCTTGAAGAGCGGGCTGGCGATGTCCGTCACCCGCAGTCCGCATTGCGACAGGATTTTATTCGCTTCCGCCACGTCCTTCTCGTCCAGATTCACGATATTTTTGTTCCACATCCCGCGCAGCTCGATCCACTGCATCCCGAATTCCTTCGACGCCACTTCGCACGCACGCCCAAAATCCTGCGTGATTTCGTCATTGATCACGCTCACGCGAAACGGCGATTTCATCCCTTCGCCCACAAAGCTCCCACGCAAAGACCTTGCCGAGGCCGCCAGCGCACCCATTCCCGCCAGGAACTGACGCCGCGTTACGCGAGATATCATTTGCGTTCTCCGTTTATCGCAGATTCATTCGCCGCCCAGCGGCTGCGCCTCACAAAATCTCCACCGAAGGCGCCGATGCCGCCCCGGCATTCACCTCGCGCAGCCGCGCTGCCACATTCCGCGCCATCGCGTACATGCTCTTCGCTCCCGGCGCATCCTCGCCCAGCGACGCCACCGGCTTACCAGTATCTCCCCCAATGCGTATCTGCGGATCAATTTCAATCTCGCCCAAAAACGCCACGCCAAACGTCTTCGCCATGCGCTCGCCCTCGCCGTGCCCGAAGACGTCAATCCTGCCCTGGCAGTGCGGGCAACTGAAGTAGCTCATGTTCTCTACCACGCCCAGTATTTCCACGTTCACCTGCCGGAACATTTCCACGGCCTTGCGCACGTCCGCCAGCGCCACGATTGACGGCGTCGTCACCACCACCGCCCCGCTGATCGCCGCGCTCTGAATCAACGTCAACTGCACGTCTCCCGTCCCCGGCGGCAAATCCACGATCAAGTAATCCAGCTCGCCCCATCGCACGCTTCTCAAGAATTGCTGGATCACGCTGTGCAACATCGGCCCGCGCCAGATCAGCGGCTTGTCCCCCGGACTCAGTAGCCCCATGGAAATCATCTTCAACCCGTATGTCTCGACGGGAATGATCGTCCGCTCGTCCAGCGCCCGCGGCTGCTCGTTCGTCCCCAGCATCACCGGGACGTTTGGCCCGTAGACGTCCGCGTCCAGCAACCCCACCGCCGCGCCCAGCTTCTTCAACGCAATCGCCAGGTTCACCGCCACCGTCGTCTTCCCTACTCCGCCCTTCCCGCTCGCGATGGCAACCAGATTCTTCACCCCCGCAATCGGCTCCTTCGCGATCCCCGGTCCTGGTGGCATGAATTTCCTTTCTGCACGCGCGTTTCGCGGCTCGTCGCCGGCTTATGAATGCAGTCCGTTATCATAGCCCCCCGCCGCGAACCCCAGCAAGCCAGCCTGCCCGGCGTTCGTCAGCGAGTTTCTGATAGCCCGACTCATCGCCCATTGGACCGGGACCCCGGATTCGTATCGCCTCCGCTGGTCATGACCTACAGTGCTAGCTGGGATTGCCCGACTGGGCTGCGAACTGCGAGGACAACCAATAGACGATGGCTATTTCTGTGTGGGCTTCAATTGCGCTTGGCGGAGAAGCTCTGGATTTGTAACCCACTGATATTGCCAGCTGCCGCCAGAATTGACGACCCACGCGTCCGAATTGTCGGAGAGACGCCTGACGTGGAGCCGGAAATTCTCCACGTCGAGCGCCAGGCTTCCCGCGAGAGGGTTGGCTACCGCTAAATACGCAACCAATCGACTGTCGGGTGACCACCATAACGCGCTTCGTGCGTTCTTCCTTCGAAAGAGAGGCTTCCTTTCTTGGCCGTCAGGGCGGATGGCGTAATACGTATCCCCGTTGTGAAATGCAATCCATTCGCCGTCTGGGGACCATGTTGGTGATTTTCCTTCCCAAAGCTCCCACGACACATTTTTTTCGACGTTGTATATTTTCATTATTCCGTTCACTTCATAGACAATTCGCTTGCCGTCTGGTGACCAGCATTGTGAAGTCAAGGAGCCACGCTCGCCAATGCGCAGAGTCGTATCGGAATTCACAACCCATAGATATAAACCGGACCGAGTGCTGCTGCCCAAAAGGATTGAAAGCCTCGTTCCGTCGGGAGACCAGCACAATTCCTCCGGACTAAAGTCTGGATACTCCTGAAAATCACTTCCGTCAGAGCGCGAAATACCCGAAAGAGTCGGGCCGGACCAAGAGGTGAAGGCAATTTTGGCTCCGTCCCGGGAAAATACGCCCATCCCGAGGACGTCACCGGCTTTCAAAAGTCGGCGGCGTCCAAAATCAACCTCTAGAATTGCCAGGTCCTCTATCGTAACCAGTGCGAGACCAGTCTGCGTTTGCAGTCGAATCAACTCTTTTCGGATCGATTCTTTTCCCCGGGGGACATCGCCAGATGCGAAAGCTCGATCGTAACGTGGGGTGGACTCGTAAGCGGCAAACGCAGGGCCCGCGACCGATTCAATTGAAAGCGAGCCACAGAGAAGGCCAAGTCCTGCCACGATTTGTAGCGCCGTTGTTTTGAATCCCTTGGACATGGAGTGGGCTCAAGTTTCTAACAGGCCGAACCGATTCGCTGCTGCCATTCTCGACTCACACTGCTACCAGAAGCAAGAAGGTGTCAATCTGATTCTCGACTCCCTGTTCATGCTCTTATCGTTAATCGATCTGACCCAACACGCCCAGCTCTCTCTGCTAGCCGCGGAGAGATATACTGGTAAGGTCGACCGATTCGCCTTTCTTCCCGGGCAACCAGGCGCCTTCCTTTGCAGAATTTCGTTCTCGCAGCTACAATGGATTGTTGGGCACGTCGAGATTTTCGCGGCAGTTCCTCCCCGGACGGCCGGGGACCCGCGCCTCACAGGCCTAAAGGCAATCAAAGCCGACAGTTATGGACTTCGAAAGAATCGTAGACAAAGTTGTGGGCGCGTTCATCGGCACCAAGCATGAACGCGACATCAAACGCATTAACCCGCTCGTCATCGCCATGAACGAGCTCGAGCCGGAGATGAAAAAACTCTCCGACGCGCAGATCAGCGAGCGCGCGGCCGCCCTTCGCGCTGAGGTGGAGGCGCGTTTCCAGGATCTCGACTTCTACGCTACCGATTACAAGCTAAAGGCCCGCGAGGCCATCGAACCCGCCATCGTTCCGGCCTTCGCCCTCGCCCGCGAAGCGGGCCGTCGCACCGTCGGCATGCGCCATTTCGATGTACAGCTCATCGGCGGAATCGTCCTGCACCAGGGCAAAATTGCGGAAATGAAGACGGGTGAAGGAAAGACGCTCGTCGCCACGCTGCCCGCCTTCTTGAACTCGCTCTCGGGCAAGGGCGTCCACATCGTCACGGTCAACGACTATCTGGCCCGCCGCGACGCCGAATGGATGGGCCCCATTTACAAGATGCTCGGGCTTTCGGTCGGCGTCATCGTCCACGATCTCGACGACGTGCAGCGCCGCGCCGCCTACGCCGCCGACGTCACCTACGGCACCAACAACGAGTTCGGCTTCGACTATCTCCGCGACAACATGAAGTACGACCTGAAAGACTGCGTCCAGCGGCGCCACCACTACGCCATCGTTGATGAAGTCGACTCCATCCTCATCGACGAAGCACGCACCCCGCTCATCATTTCCGGCCCGGCCGAGGAATCCACCGACAAGTATTACCGCGTGGACAAAATCATTCCCAAGCTCATCAAGGAAATCGACTACACGCTCGACGAAAAGCAGCGCACCGCCACGCTCACGGAAGAAGGCGTCTCCAAATGCGAGCGCCTCCTGAATCTCGGCAACCTCTACGACCCGGCCAACATGGACATCATCCACCACGTCTACCAGGGCCTGCGCGCCCACACCCTCTTTCAACGCGACGTCGATTACGTCGTCAAGGAGGGCGAAGTCATCATCGTGGATGAATTCACGGGCCGCCAGATGCCCGGCCGCCGCTGGTCCGACGGGCTGCACCAGGCCGTCGAGGCCAAGGAAGCCGTGAAGATCGAGCGAGAGAATCAGACGCTCGCCACCGTCACGTTCCAGAATTATTTCCGCATGTACAAAAAACTTGCGGGCATGACCGGAACGGCGGAAACCGAGGCGCCTGAGTTCCATAAGATTTACGGCCTGGATGTGGTCGCCATCCCCACCAACAAGACTCTGATTCGCCTCGAAAACGCCGACGTCGTATATCGCACCGAAGCCGAAAAATTCGAAGCCGCGGTAAGTGGCATCAAACAGGAAGACGGCACACTGGTCGGCGGCATCCGCCAGTATTACGAATCCGGCCAGCCGGTCCTCGTCGGCAGCATCTCGATTGAGAAGTCTGAAAAGATTGCCGAACACTTGAGGAAAGCGGGCATCCCGCACCAGGTATTGAACGCCAAGCAGCACGAGCGCGAGGCCAAAGTCGTCGCGCAAGCGGGACGCAAGGGCGCCGTCACGGTTTCCACCAACATGGCCGGCCGCGGAACCGACATCTTGCTCGGCGGCAACCCCGAAGCCATGACGCGCGAATACTGCCTTAAGGAGAAGCTCGCATTGCCCTACGCGCCGGCCGGGTCCGTCATCGGCGCCGGCCAGGGAGCGGAAACCCCTGCGCAGGCGGATGCCGCCGTGGCGGGTGGAGCGAATGGCTCAAACGGCTCTGCAAGCCAGGCGATGGTTCTTTTCCAGGTCGAGGGCAAGATTTTTCAGGTGCCTCTCGAGCAATGGAAACCTATTTTCGATAAGTTCGCCGACCAGTGCCGCGCCGAGCACGATGAAGTCGTGGCCCTGGGCGGTCTGCATATCCTCGGCACCGAGCGCCACGAGGCCCGCCGTATTGACAACCAGCTTCGCGGCCGCGCCGGCCGGCAGGGCGATCCTGGCTCCTCGCGATTCTTCCTCTCGCTCGAGGATGATTTGCTCCGCATCTTCGGCGGCGAGCGCGTCAAGGCCCTGATGTACCGCCTGGGCATGACCGAAGGAGTCCCCATCGAGTCGCGCCTGATCAGCAAGCGAATCGAAAACGCGCAAAAAGCCGTCGAGGCGCAGAACTTCGAGGCCCGCAAGCACCTGCTCGAATACGACGACGTCATGAACAAGCAGCGCGAGACGATTTACGGGCTCCGCCGCTCCTTCCTCGAAGGCCGCGACCAAAAGGAATTCGTCCTCGAGCGCGCCGAATCCATCGCCAACTGGCTTGTCGAAAACCATTGTCCCCGCGATCAGCACCCGGACCAGTGGAATGTGACGCAGTTGAATAACGAGGTCTTGAATCAGTTCGGATTCGATTTCAAGACTGCCGGAATCGACGTCGCCACTCTGAACCACGACGATCTCGTCGAGGCTCTGCTTGAAAAGACCAAGGCCCGTTATGCCGACAAGGAAAAACTCTTCGGCGAACCGACCCTCCGCTGGCTCGAGCGCCATATCCTGCTCGACATTGTGGATGGTCAGTGGAAGGACCACCTGCTCACTCTCGACCACTTGAAGGAAGGCATCGGCCTGCGCGGCTACGGCCAAAAAGACCCGCTCGTCGAATTCAAGCGTGAAGCCTTTACTTTGTTCGAAGACATGATGGACCGCATCGATACCGAAGCGGTTCGCTTCCTCTTTCTCATGCAGCCCGCCAAACCCGAAGCCGAGGCGAAGCAAATCGAGCAGCGCCAGCGCCGCCAGCAGCAAAATCTGCAGTTTCAGGCCGGCCCGGTCCAGGCCGAAGCTCCGAAGCCGGTCCGGGCGGGAGCCAAGGTCGGACGCAACGATCCCTGCCCATGTGGCTCCGGCAAGAAATACAAGAAATGCCACGGCGCATCGGCCTAGACCATGCGCACGTTCCGTGTACACCCTGCCTTACAGGCTGCCAGGCGGCTTCTCGCTCCATGGCCCCAAGTTTCCGTGAACATTTCGGCCAAGCTCTGCGTATCCCTCTGTGACTGGGGATATCTTCGACAGGAGGGCATGATGAACAAATTGCTTCGGCGCACGTTCCCTGCATTGCTGGCTCTGGTGATGATGGCTGCATGGGCAGCCGTTCCCGTCCGAGCGAGTGAAGAAGGCCATTTTGACCGTACCCTGGCAGTTAGCGGCCCCGTGGACCTGGACGTCCAAACCGGGTCCGGCAATATCACGATTCGCACGGGAGATTCGAACAAAGTGGAAGTTCACGCCAAGATTCACGCCTCGAACTGGCACAGCGGCAACGACATTGAGGCGCGCATCAAAGCGATCGAAGACAATCCGCCGATCGAGCAGAGCGGCAACACCATCCGCATCGGACACGACTTAGACCGCGAACGCGAGCGCAACATCTCCATCAGCTATGAACTGACCGTTCCCACGCAAACCAAGCTTCATTCACAATCGGGCTCCGGCGACGAATCCATCGAGGGCATCAGTGGCCCCGCCGACGCCAACAGCGGCTCGGGCGGCCTTCGGCTCTCCAACATCGGCGGCGAAGCGCATGCGCGAACCGGGTCGGGCGACATTGATCTGAATTCGATTCACGGTCCCGCACGCGCCAACTCTGGCAGCGGCACGATTCATGCGATCGGCATCGCGGGCAGCTTTAACGGCCAGACCGGCAGCGGTGACGTCCGCCTCGAGCAGACTGCGGCGGGTGACGTCGAGGTCGGCACGGGTTCCGGCAGCGTCGAGATCAAGGGAGTGAAGGGCGGCGTTCACGTCACCACCGGGAGCGGCAGCGTCAGCGCCGAGGGAGATCCCACCGGCGAATGGAAGCTGCGCACAGGCTCGGGCGACGTGACTGTTTCCCTACCGAAGCAGGCGTCTTTCGACTTAGCTGCGCATTCCAGTTCCGGCAGCATCCACTCGCAACACGATTTGACTGTTCAAGGGAACATCAACCCCCGCGAACTCCACGCGAAGGTGAATGGCGGCGGCGTGCTCGTGGACCTCAGCACCGGCTCGGGAACGATCAACATCCTGTAGAGTTGTGACTTCGTGAAGCAAAGGCGGGGGGCGGCGCGGTGCCCTGCCTCGCCGCTCCGTTGCGAAATCTTGACGTTTGAAGCTGTTTTCCGGCGATTGAATTCGCCATTGTGCATTTGGACGCATGCCTCTTGCTCTCACAAGAATTTGTGCTAGTCTCACACCTGCCTCGGGACGGCCTACCGCTCCGAGGGGGTGGGGTGTGTCATGAGTACGAGCGCGCTTGGAATTTGCCAAAGGGCGTCGTGTGCCAGAACGATTCCTTCGGCTCTCGCGAGCGAACATCTTTGCCTCGACCATTTCATGGACGAGGCTTTCCAACGAACCAATCAGGCACTCGATCGCTGCCGCCGCGGCCTCCCTGTGGACCCAAAGGGTCTAGAATGGCTGCTTGCCGATGCCCTGGCAATCGTCCGGAACCTCGAAGAGGGCGCGGGTGATCCCAATCCGGAGCAGCGGGACCGCATGCTGGAGCTGCTGCTGATCCTTGCGAATCTCCACGAGTACGTCGCGCACCATTCGATTCGCCTCGAACGGCCTGCCTGACATTCCACACGTGGATTGAACCCTGGCGAGCGATGCACCCGGAAGTCCTCCAGGCTCGCCGAATTCCAACCGGACCGCGGCAGTTTGCACATGCGAAACGGTTAACACCTCCCGTGGCCCACCGGCTTGCATTTTTCCGGCGGGCGATTCAATCTAAATATCCCCTTCTGGACGGCCCAGCATGTCAGACGAGAAAAAGGTCGACCCATTCAAGCCGCAGCAACCACACATACCCGGCGTTCCGGAGGGCGTGAAAGCTGCCAACCCGCCGGCTCCGCCGAAGGTCGTCAAGCCGCCCGTCAAACCAGCGGGCGCGCCGAAGAAAGAAAAAGAGACTGAGCATATGCCGGTGCTCTGGGTCGCGTTGATCGTCGCAGCGTGCCTGGTCTGCGTCGGATTCGCCTGGTGGGGTCACCACGCAACCCCGAAAGAGGAGGTGTTGACGCCGGAGGTTGAGATTCCCGCTCCCGCAGCGGAAGAGAACCCAAAACCTGCGGAGAGATTACCTGAGGGACCAGGGACAGTGGCGACCACGATGCAATTGGAAAAGGTGTGGTCTTCTCAGCGGTTTATTTTCCGGAATCCGATCAGTGCGGAACAGGTTCCCGCGATGGTGGTGCATTTGCCAGGGGGAATCTACTGGGGATTTTCCATGCGCGAGCCTTTCGGGACGTGCGAGCTGGAGTACGTCACGGACCTGAACAAACTGGCCCAGGACTATCACTATCGCGCGGATCATCCGATGGTCGGCGATCCGTGCAACCATGCCGTTTTCGATCTGATGAAATACGGGAGCGGCCCGAACGGACTGGTGCGCGGCGAAATCGTGCAGGGGGCGGCAGTGCGTCCGCCGCTGGCCATCGAGATGCGCACAAAAGGCGCAGAAGTGATTGCGGTGCGGATCGAATGATATCGTGTGTGATTTCCCGCTGATTTCTTGCGGTCAACCCGGACGAGAACTCCTTTCCAGCGCGGCGCAGCGCTGAACCTCCCGGTTCATTTTCCCCACCAACACCATCGCCACCATTTTCTGGTCCGCCAGCCAAGACCAGAGCGGGTATCCGAATGTGGCTGGGCGGTTATGCTCGACGAAAAAGTGCGAGAACCATGCGAGCGCATAAGGAACGAGCAAAGCGGCAAGAACCAGCCAGGGCTTACGAAGCACGATCGCGGCCACCACAAATCCCCAGCCAATCAATGTCCCGATTGAATGAAACACGCGGGTCAGCGACTGGCGGTGCGCCAAAACGTAGGAGGGCCAGAATTCGGCAAAGCTGCGCGGTTCCGACATGGCCGAGATTCTATCGCAGCGGTCCGAACCGGCAAGCGAGAAAAGAAAACGCCACTGCCCTGCTTCCAGCGAAGCAGGACAGTGGCGCGGGGCGGGCGTTTCCGCTCCTTAATCCGACGTCAACTCCTCGACGCGGCGCGCAACCATCACCGGCTGACCCGTGGCTGGATCGACGAGGATGAGCCCCACCACGCGAAGCGGGATCGCCTGCGATCCGGTCAAGGCGGACAATCCACTCAGGTTGACGAAGTTCGTGTTGTTCGTCGTAATCACCGTGAGCGGATTCGGCAGCAACACGCCCGCCGTCCAGTTGTCCGTGAACTGGAAGCTTCCCGCGTTGTTGCCCGTGATCACGGTGCTGCCGGGAACCCAGGACCCATTCTGGCCTTGGCGCCGGAGAACAACGCGGTGAACGGTCAAGGTGGCGACGCCGTTCGTGGTCGTCAGTTTGCCGCCGATGCCCACACGCTGCCCGGCCGCGAGCGCCGAGTTATTGAAGATGAGCGCGGTGATCGCGGGATCGGCATGGGCGATGCGATACTGCTCGGAGCCATTCAGGCTGAGCGTGTAGATTTGGCCATCCTCAATCCCCGTGATGGCCGGCAACTCCTCACGGACGAACAAGTCCGCCTGGGTCGCGGGACCAGAAGGCGGACGAATGCTGGTAAACAAGCCGCCGAGGTAGAAACCGTCATTGGAGAGGACCTCGATCTCGGATGCGTCGATATCATGCGTGACAGGATCGAGCTGGCCAGAGACCTCCACGATTGTGTTCGTCGTGAAGGAGTTGATCAGGTCATCAGAATCGTCCATCGTGGTGCTATCGCTGACCTGAACGTTCCATTGGCGTCCTTCCGGTCCCTGCATGGTGAAAGAGTTGGGACCCGTCACGCCCACCACGCCGCCATGGAAATCGTCGATCGAGACATTCGCGTCGTCAGCATTGAGGAGTTCCATGTCAAAGGTGGGGTTCACGACGCCCGTCACCTGGCCGTTCGCATTAGTCTGAAGGGACCTGAAGAGATCGAAGTGCATGCGTAGCCCCACCAGATCGCCGTCCATCAGCACGAATGGCTGAGCGAAAGTGGAAGTGGCGCTGGACTGCATGAGCGTCCCGTTGATCGTGTTAATCACTGGCGGATTCACGCTGGTATCGATGAAACTAATTACGGGAGAGGAGATGGTGATTGTCGCAGAAGTGTAGGTTCCCGGCGGAACAGAGCTCAAGTCTAGAAGCTGATGCAAGCCGCTGAGCTGGGCGAAATCCACGACCTGGGGCGTGTTGAGAACCGACACATTGGTGGTGCCATTGAAGACCGTCACCCCGGTGACCGTAACTAGCGCAGAAACGACGCTCGGCAGCGGCGCGTCGGTGCCGACCGTGAAGATCGAAGCCGACTGCGATTGGCCGGAAGGCGCGGAAGCCCTCCCACCGCCGCCACAACTGGATAGGCCGAAAATCGCCAAAAATGCAATGAACACACCCATAACCCACGAGTTCTTCATTGGAACTCTCCTTTTCCAAATCGTATTTTAGAATTGCCGGAGGCCGAAACCCTGGTTCGGCCACTGCTTTCAGAAACCCAGGACCCGCAAAAAAGTTGCGTCGGGACAGAAAGAAAATTAGCCTCATGCAGGGGAGAAAGGCAGGCATAGACGAGGGAGCAGGGGCCTTCGCGATGAGACAGCGTTTAAGTACGGCGGCGCATCGTAGTACACTGAAGGTAACCACAGGGACCGTGCGGCACGCGCGGGGCCCGAAAAACAATTGCACGGAAGTCGGGGGTAGGTGGATGCGCCGCAGATTCGCTGTTTCGATGGCATTGCTTTCCATCGCGCTGGCCGCAACCTGCGCGAAGAAACCGGATGACGCCGCGTTGGTCACGAGCATCCAGTCCAAGATGTCCTCCGACCCGCAGTTGAAGGATGTCGATCTGCAAGTGACATCGAACAAGGGCGTGGTGACGTTGAGCGGGACCGTACCCAGCGATGCGGCGCGACTGGACGCGTACAAGATCGCAACGCAGACGCCGGGCGTGACCAAGGTAACTGACGAAATGACCGTGCAGGCTACGCAGACCGCGCCGGCCGAAACAGAAACTTCTTCGAGCGAGAAGCCGAAGCCTGATCCAGAGCGCGCGCACAGGGAGCGGACAAAGAAGGCCGAAACTGCAACGCAACCGACGGATCTGGGGGGCCCATCCGTGGCGACTCCAGTGCCTGGCCCGCCGCCACAAATTCCCGCGACCGACCAGCCGGTTGCAACAGCGCCCCCTGTTCCAGTGGCCGCTACGGCTCCACCATCTCCGCCGCAACCAAAGGATGTGGTGATCCCTGCCAACACGACGATCACCGTCCAAATGGTGGACGGTGTGGATTCTTCGGTGAACCATGCGGGTGAAGTATTTCACGCCTCGTTGGACACTCCCATCGAAGTAGGAGATGAAGTGGTGGTTCCCAAGGGCGCTGACGTCTACGTGCGCCTGACGAGTGCGACGACGGCAGGACACATTCGCGGGAAGAACGAACTGAGATTGGAGCTGGTGAAGCTGGAGTTTCAAGGGCAGTCGTATCCTCTGGTGAGCAGCACGTACTCCGTCTCCGGCGAGTCGCGGGGGAAAGATACGGCGAAGAAAGTCGGTGCGGGAGCGGTGCTTGGAACGATTATCGGCGCGATCGCGGCAGGCGGGAAGGGCGCGGCCATCGGAGGGGCAGCAGGAGCCGGAGCGGGAGGCGTGATTCAAGGCATGACGAAGGGCAAGAAGTTGAAGGTACCGTCGGAGACGAAGCTGGATTTTCTGCTCGATCAGCCCGTCAGCGTAACCGTGATGCCGCACTCGGCCCCGTCTGAACAATAACCCTGTGGGAAAGAAATGCGGCGGGAAGCGGACTTGGTTCGCTTCCCGCCATTTTCTTTTGGCGCAAGCTGGAAATCCCCAGCGGATGCTTGATTTTGGCTGCTTGCGCCTATTGGCCGAGTTGTTTACGATGGCGAGCGCAGAGTCGCTATGATTGGCGAAACCATATCTCACTACCGCATCCTGGAACCCGTGGGCAGTGGCGGCATGGGCCAAGTGTTCAAGGCGGAGGACACACGCCTGGGGCGGCAAGTCGCGCTCAAATTCCTGTCCGAGGAACTGGCCAAGGATCCCGCCGCGCTCGAGCGATTCCAGAGGGAAGCACGGGCTGCCTCCTCGCTGAACCATCCGGGGATCTGCACCATCTACGACGTGGGGGAACACAGCGGGCGGCCATTCCTGGTGATGGAGTTGCTGGAGGGCCAGACGCTGCGCGAGCGGATCGCGGGGCGGCCCATGCCCACCGATGCGTTGCTCGATTTCGGAGCGCAGATTGCGGATGCGCTCGATGCGGCCCATTCCCGCGGGATCGTCCACCGCGACATCAAGCCGGCCAACATCCTGCTGACCACGCGCGGGCAAGCGAAGATTCTGGACTTCGGACTCGCCAAGCAGACGGCCTCGCGGCGTGTGGCGGAAACGATCGGCGCGGGCAACACCGCTTCGAATCCAACCACCGGCAATCTGATCCTCACTAGCCCCGGCTCGGCGCTTGGCACGGTCGCCTACATGTCTCCTGAACAAGCGCGCGGCGAGGAGCTCGATGCGCGGACCGATTTGTTCAGCCTGGGCGCCGTGCTGTATGAAATGGCCACCGGGCAACCGGCATTCAGCGGGGGGACCTCGGCGGTGATCTTCGATGCGATCTTGAATCGTTCACCGGCCGCGCCGACCCTCTTGAATCCGGCCGTGCCGCCGAAGCTGGAAGAGATCATCGGCAAGGCGCTCGAGAAGGACCGGGAGCTGCGCTACCAAACGGCGGCGGAGTTGCGCGGCGACTTGAAGCGTTTGAAGCGGGACACGGACTCCTCACGGGTGGGTACGGCAGCCACGAGCATGTGGACCGCCGCCACCGGCGGGCCGAAATCGGGGACCGTTCGCGCAGCGGAAACATCCTCAACGATTCCGGGAATGGCTACGACCACCCTTCCCGCGCAGCGGAAAACTCACTGGGGCGTATGGACCGGCGGAGCGTTGGTTCTGATATTGGTGAGCGTTGTCGCAGCTTTGTATTTGCACAGCCGGTATGGGCATCACGAGGCGCCTTCGTTCAACGAGATGACCATTACTCCGCTGACCTCCTCGGGCAACATTCACTCGGACGCAATTTCGCAAGACGGGAAATGGCTGGCGTATGTGGCGGACGACAATGGAGGGCATGGAATCTGGGTGCGTCAGCTCGCCACCGGGAGCACGGCTGCAGTGGTTCCCGGGTCACCGGGAGAGATCGGAGGGTTGGCATTCACGGCCGACGGGAATTATCTTTATTACGCCAAGGAAGATGAAGCGCAGAACATAGGAACTCTCTACCAAGTCCCGTCGCTCGGCGGTTCGCCCCGCCAAATCCTGGTTGATATAGACAGCCCTATCAGTTTTTCTCCAGATGGGAAACGGTTTGCTTTCGTGCGGAAAGTTTCGAAAATGAAGACATCCAACTTGATGCTGGCAAATGCCGACGGAACAAACGTCCAAACTCTTTTCGCTTTGCAAGATCCTGCATCGTTCTCCACGGACGGACCCGCATGGTCACCGGATGGAAAGCGAATTGCCGTCGCGGATAACGCCACCGGCGAGTGGGGGAAGTCGGCGGTGGAGATCGTGGATGTAGACTCGAAGTCGAAGACGCGGGTTGGTTCGAAGGACTGGGTCGCCCCGGATCAGTTGGCGTGGCTGCCGGACGGTTCGGCGATCCTGTTCGGAGCACGCAAAAGCAAGGCCTCCGTCAACGCCCAGATCTGGGAATTAAGCTACCCGGAAGGCGAAGAACGACGCATCACGAACGACTTGAACTTCTATATTGAAACGAGCATCACGGCGGATGGCTCGACGCTCGCTACCGTTCAGCTAGCCCTGACGGGGAATCTGTGGGTCGCTAACCTAGGAAGCAGCAGCTCGTTTTCGCCGCCGCGGCAAATCACCAGCGGGATCAGCCGCGCGGACGCCATCACCGGCATCACCTGGACCCAGGGCGACAAGATCATTTACACGTATTACACCTCCGGGAGTATCCGGATCGCGAGTTCATCCCCGGATGGAAGCAACTTGCACGACATCTCTTCGAGCAGCGGGTTGTTCCTCTGGGTTTCCGCATGCGGAGACGGTCAGCATTTCGTTTATGAGGCGGACGGCGGACAGGGTGGAATGACGGTGTGGCGCGCGGACCTGGACGGAGGAAATGTGAGGCAGCTCACGCCAGACGGGTCGGCGACTAATCCCAATTGTTCGCGCGACGGAAAATTTGCCGTGTATATTGACGAGAGTGGCGACGTGCCGCGGTTGATGAAAATAGGAATCGACGGCGGCACACCGGCAGAAATCGCCAAGGCGGAGATTCGCCAACCCGCAATCTCGCCGGACGGCGGCTCGGTTGCGGCCGTCTACACCCCGACCCCCGGGCAACCCGTGAAACTCGCTGTGATTGGGATCGAAGGCGGAGAAATTCGCAGCGTCTATGACCTTCCTGCCGAAGCCGAAGCGTCGCTTCACGGCGACGGCGGGGAGAAACTCGCTTGGACGAAGGATGGCCGGGACATCCTCTACCCGGAAGTCAAGAATGGCGTGGCCAGCATCTGGGCGCAGCCCGTAGCCCCGCCGGGAGTCACTCCCGCTCCCGCTCGGCAAGTAATGAGCCTGGGCACGGATTTCGAATGGGGAGCCTTCGCGCTTTCACCGGATGGAAAACAGATTATCTACGCTCGCGGGCAGCATGTCACGGACGCCGTCCTGATTACGCATTTTCACTAGAAGTTATCTCATAAACACTTTCAAGGTACTGATCGGTTGAAAGTTATGGCGAATGACGTAAATCAAGGGCATGGATCTCACCGACGCCCAGTGGGCGGTGCTGGAACCGCTTTTTCGTCCGAAACGTCGGGAGGACGGGCGTGGTCGCCCGTGGCAGGATACGCGCGCGGTGCTGAACGGCGTCTTTTGGGTCCTGCGCACCGGCGCCCCCTGGCACGATCTGCCACGTCGTTATCCTCCCTATCCAACCTGTCATCGCCGCTTTCAGCAGTGGCAGCGCTCGGGGCTGCTCACCAAACTGCTGCAGAAACTGGCGGAAGACTTACGCGACCGCGGGAAGCTGGATCTGAGCGAGTCGTTCATCGACGCCAGCTTCAGCTCGGCGAAAAAAGGGGCTCTGCTGTCGGCCCTACTCGCCGCGGCAAAGGCAGCAAAATCATGGCGATCAGCGACGGCCATGGTCTTCCTCTCGCCGTGCACGTGGCCAGCGCTTCGCCTCATGAAACAAAGCTCGTCGAACCCACGCTCCAGCGACGCTTCCTTGCGGAAACTCCCGAGCGTTTGATCGGCGACCGCGCTTACGATAGCGATCCGCTGGATGTGCAGATTCGCGAACGCTTCGACGTGCAGTTGGTTGCCCCGCACCATTCGACGCGCAGCCGTAAAGCCACGCAAGATGGCCGCGTCCTTCGACGCTATCGGCGTCGCTGGAAGATCGAGCGATTGTTCGCATGGCTTCACAATTTTCGTCGCATCGTCATTCGCTGGGAATACTACCCAGAAAATTTCCTCGGGATGGTCCAGCTTGCTTGTGCCGTTATCCTCCTGAGGTATTTATGAGATGGCTTCTAGTTTCCCACCGTCGAGTGGGCCTTGCAGAACTCCACGATTCGAGCCTCCGACCAGAAACGCTCATCGCCGTCTTCGCGCGCAATGAAGGCGCAGTGGCCGCCATATTCCGGCGCAACGAAAATGATGCTTGGATTTTCACGAATGGCGGGCGTATCGAAGAAAGCAAATGGAACAACCGGGTCATCTTGCGCCGCCATGATCAACGTGGGCCTGCGGATGGCGCCCAGAAGTCGTTTTGCGCTGGAGCGGGCATAGTAATCGGCGGCGTCACGGAAGCCGCAGTATGGAGCCGTGACGACGTCATCAAACTCGCGGACGGAGCGCACTCGATTCAAGCCGTTCAGGGAGTATCGCTGCGGAAACAGGCTCGCTTTGTAGCGCGTGCGTTGCTTCAGTCCCCGGACAAAATGCGCTTCATACAGGAAATTGCGAGGCTCCTCGAGTGCGGCGGCGCAGGCAGCGAGGTCCATCGCCGGAGCGACGGCCGCGAAACCACGCAGCTGGGGCGGAGCCGCGTCGCCGAATTCGCCCGCCATTTTCAGCACCAGATTGCCGCCCATTGAGAAGCCTGCTGCGAATAATTCCTGCAGTCCGTCGCGCTCGATCAATTCGAGCAGGACGGCGCGTATGTCGCCACTCAGTCCTGAATGATAGAGCGATGGGGTGAGGCGTTCCGTGCCGCCACAATTGCGCTGATTCAGGCGCACGACGTTGAAGCCCGCGGCAAACCCCTTCTCGGCGGTGCCGAGCATGTAGCCCGACTCGGAGGAACCTTCGAGGCCGTGCAAAATGACAATGGTCGAATGGGCGCGCGGGTCTTTCTGCCAGTGGCATTCGCCGCGCACTTGCGTGCCGGGCTCGACGTCGAACAGGCGGGATACACCAAGAGGCAGGCGCGGAAATTTCCGCTGCCAGTAGGCCCCGGCGATGGTCATGAGATGCGCGTTGCGCAGAGGGCGAAATGGAATGAATTCCTTCACCACTCTCCATGGTAGGCACTCCAGCGGTATTCCGCAATCGTTCCCGGTGCTTTAGCGGCGTGGAGCTTTAGCTCCGGCGTAGAGCCCCCAGTAAGAGAAACGGGCCTCAGCACCGGAGGACAATTCGGCGCGGTGCTGGGTTGGAAGCTCTCCCTTGCGCCGCGTTGTATCTACAATGTTGACACTCGAATCTCTTCCCTGCTATTCGGTTGATACAATATAGATACAGGAGGACATCCTCATGAAGGCCGCCGTGAGAAAATGGGGCAATAGCGCTTCGGTGCGGATTCCCGCCGCAGTCTTGCAAGCCGCACATTTGGATCTGGATGATCCCGTGGACGTTCGCGAAGAGGCCGGCCGCATCGTCATCGAACCGTTGCAGAGAAAGGAATTTCACCTGGCCGGGCTCGTCAAGGGAATCACGCAGAAGAATCTGCACCACGAAACCGATTTCGGTGCGCCTGTCGGAAAAGAGGCATTGTAATGGCGCGATCCTACGTCCCTGATGCGGGCGATGTTGTTTGGATCACTTTCAATCCCCAAGCCCGCCACCAACAGGCAGGACACCGTCCAGCGGTTGTCCTCAGTCCCGCCGCCTACAACGCGAAGACGAGCCTCATGCTCTGCTGCCCCATGACTTCGCAGATCAAGGGGTACCCCTTCGAAGTGATCGTCGCTGGCCCCACTCCAAGCGCCGTTCTGGCCGATCAAGTAAAAAGTCTCGATTGGCGGAAGCGGCGCGCCCGGCAAAAAGGGACTATCGCGCCGGTCGAACTCGCGGAAGTCCGCGCCAAACTTCGCGCCCTCATCGGTTGATGCTCTTTCCCTTTCTTCACAGTAGCTGCTGCGGCCTGCCGCGGGGTTTCTCGATGACCGGGCGGAGGGAGCAACCTTTGAATTGCTGTGGCCCAATCCTTCGCGCATTTCGAAGGCTTCCTGTCTTGACTGCATCCGTCGGAACCGCTACCGCCAGCCGAGCTACTTATTGTTCGCGGCCGCCACGTCGTCCATCCAGTATACGTTGCGCGCCCTCACTTGAAGCTCCGGTTTGTCCTTGACCTTCAAATCCAGCGCATGGAGCCCTGGAGTTGGCGATTGCGGACGGAAGGTCAGGACATAGTAGTTGGGCACGTCGTTCGAGATGGTTATCAGGTGCCGGCTGAGCGTCGTTGCGTCCTTGAAAGCAAAGTATTCACCGCCCGTGAGTTGCGAGACGGACTCGGGCACGTTGCGCTTGAGGCCGTCTTTCGCAGCGAGGAACGCCATCCGCGCCAGTCGCAACGGCGGGAGCAGATCGCTCGCGCAGTCCAATGCCTGAACGCCGCGCTTTCCGTGCGCGTCCGGGTCGGCGTCGCGGCTCATGCAGCCGCCCGGCGGGTACGGCTCGTCTGAGTAAGGACTTCCTCCCGGCCGAGGTAGCTTCGACGCCTCGTGCTTCACCGCCGCTCTCGTGCTCGAAAAGCCGAAGCTATAAATCGCGGTGTTCGTGTCGTCCACTGCGCGCAGGGCATCCTCCAAGCTCGTTTGGCTGCCGCTGTCAATCGTCTCGCTGAAGAGCAGCACAGCACGGCGATAGGCTGGCGGCTGCTTGCGCAAAAGATTGATACCGAAGTTGAGCGCGTCAAGAATGGCCGCGCCCTGATCACCTTCGGAAAGGTTGGCAATCGTGTTGGCTGCCGCATCCGTATCGGTGGTGAAGTCCTGTTCGAGGCGAGGGCTGCTATCGAAGCTGATTACAGCGACGCGATGCGCCACATTGCCGATGACGGCATCCAGCACCGCACCCAGATCGCGGTAGTCACGCAGGTGTTCTCCACCCTGGCCTCCGGTCTCCACGATGACGGCCAGCGCCAAGGGCTCCGAGTCGGTATCGGGCTCCAGCCGCAACGCCTGCGAAACACCGTTATCGGTGAGGATGAAATCGTCGGCCGTAAGAGAGAAGACAACCTCGCCGGCCTTGGTCTTCACCAAAGCTGGCACAAGCACCAAATTCGAGCGCACCGTGATAGCCGGGCCCTGCGAGCTGGCTGATGATTGCTCATTACTTTGCGCATTCGCCGCCGCAGCGCAGAGTAAGACCATGCTCAAGACAGCGGTTGCCATTGCGGAGAGGTTTTTCATTTGACGAGGCTTTGAATCAGTGCTGGCTGCGCAGGCGTAACTTCCGCCTCATTCCGTTGTCGTCGGTCAAAGATCCAGCTCTAAATCGGCTTTGGCCTGTTGTAGAACGGGATGTCGAGTTCGGCTGTTTTCCCCGGAGTGCGAGCCTACGAACTGACTGCGGATGCCCGCTCCCCTGACTGCTTTGTCGGAGCCAGCACGAGCAAGACTACACCAATGACGACGAGCGCAGCCGAGCCGTAGAGGTCTCCCCGCATGCTCGCATTCGGCAATGCCTGCACGCCCATAACAATGGCGTGCGCGAAACTCGACCACGCGGCGAAGGCGATCAGGCTGCGATACGCTGATGGGCTCCGGACCGCGACAAGCAAGAAGATGCCGAGCGTGACATAGAGACTCAGCAACATCACATCGGAGTATTCGCACTTCTGCGGATGCAATAAACGCGTCACCAGCGGATAAATCCCGGCCGTAAAGAGCACTCCGACCACGACCAACACAACCTTCAGCGCCCGTTCTCGAATCATGGTGCCTCCTGCTGAATCACGTATTGTGGAAATGGCATTTCCAGCCTATACACGACACCCATTCCACCGCCGCCGAGTCATTCCGGGATACGGGAATGCGAGACTGCGTACCCAATGAGGGTGTCGGCGTCCGCCACCGTGCCGACATATTAGGTTGCCCGTCCAAGGCAAGTCAACGAGTCTGCTTCGTTGGAAAGGCAAAACAAGCGTGAAAGGAAGGTCAGTTCCCGATTAGCGCGCTTACCGGACAGATGGGTACCGGCACGGAAGAGGTCCGGTGACTCGACTCATCACGAGCTTTCATGAGAGTCAGATCAGGGCTCATCATTGGCAGCCCCCTGTTTCAACAGGGGGAGCTGGACTTCAGTCCAGCGGAAGAAGTTCGACATTAAATCGGCTTCAGCCGCGGGATTTCTCCATGACCCGCGCCAAAGCACTCCTACCCCGCCGGAATGCCGAACCTCGTACCGACCCGAAAGGACCTCTCCCGTAGACTCTTCAGCCCCTGAGGAAAACCACTCGCGCCCCGCGATCAAATTAGGACACTACCCCCCGCCGGAATCCCTTGAAACTCGCCCCAGAATTCGCTATAAAAATATTGAAGCTGTAGTTCCACCGCCGCCTTGATTTCGCGCCGCATTGCGCCTAAAATCGACGCATTCACGATGAAGGAATTTTGTCACAAAGGGAACCTTCCTGCCGCCCAGCGAACCTCGCTGGGCTTCGGTGTTTTAGGGGCCCATTTTTTGCACAGGAGAAATGATGATTGACGGATCCATCCCCGAGGCGCTGACGTTTGACGACGTCCTGCTGCTGCCGGGCAAGTCGTCCGTATTGCCGGCGCAGGCGGACACGCGCACGTGCCTGACGCGCAAGATCGCACTGAACATCCCGATTGTTGCAGCCGCAATGGACACGGTGACCGATTCGCGGCTGGCCATCGCCATCGCCCGGCAGGGTGGCATCGGATTCATTCACCGCAATATGACCATCGAGCGGCAAGCCGAGGAAGTGGATCGCGTGAAGCGCTCGGAAAGCGGGATGATCGTCGACCCGGTGACGATCGCCCCGGAACTCTCCGTCCGCCAGGCGCTCGATATCATGAACAAGTACAAAGTCTCCGGCCTGCCCGTGACGCGTGGGCCGCGATTGGTAGGCATCCTGACGAACCGGGATCTTCGCTTCGAGCGCAATCTCGACCAACCCGTCGACGCCGTGATGACGAAAGAAAATCTCGTGACCGTCGCCGTCGGGACCACCCTCGACGAAGCGGAGCGCATCCTGCAGCATCACCGCATCGAAAAGCTTCTCGTCGTGGACAAGGACTTCAATCTCAAGGGACTCATTACCGTCAAAGACATCCAGAAAAAACTCGAATTCCCGATTGCGACGAAAGACGATCACGGCCGGCTGCGCGTGGGCGCGGCCATCGGCGCCACCGGAGACTACCTGGAACGCGCGCAGGAACTAGCGAAAGAGAAGGTGGATGTGCTCGCCATAGATACGGCCCACGGCCACACGACGCGCGTGATGGAAGCCATTCGTGAAGTGAAGCGCGAGCTTCCCCAAATGCAATTGGTCGCAGGAAACGTCGCCACGGCGGAAGGAACGCGCGATCTGATTTCGTTGGGTATCGACGGACTGAAGGTCGGCATCGGGCCGGGCTCGATTTGCACTACGCGCGTGGTTACGGGCGCAGGCGTCCCGCAGATTACTGCCATCCTCGAAGCGTCGCGCGCGGCAAAAGACTCGGGCGTGCCCCTCATCGCGGATGGCGGCGTCAAATTTTCCGGGGACATCACGAAAGCGATCGCTGCGGGAGCGTCTTCCGTGATGATCGGCGGACTTTTTGCAGGCACGGAAGAATCACCCGGCGAGACCATCCTGTACCAGGGCCGGACGTTCAAGTCCTATCGCGGAATGGGCTCGATCGGAGCGATGGAAGCGGGATCGGCAGACCGGTACGCGCAGGAGGGAGTGGCGCGGGGAAAAACGGTCCCGGAAGGTATCGAAGGCCAAGTGGCTTACAAAGGACCGCTCTCCGGGCTCGTGGAGCAATTGGTGGGAGGGCTGCGCAGCGGAATGGGTTACTGCGGCGCGGCGAATCTGACGGATTTGCGCGAGAACGGAAAATTCATCCGCATCTCGCAGGCCGGGCTGCGTGAAAGCCACGTGCACGACGTGATCATCACTCGCGAAGCGCCGAATTACCGGCTCGAATAATGAGCCGCCGCAGAACTCGACAAGCGATGGCGCGGGCCCTTTAGAATGCGCTGGCTGAAGCAGTGGTGGCCGGCGCTGGCGTGGGCCGTGGTCATTTCCACATTCTCCACGGGCGCGTTCACATCCGAAAACACCAGCCGGATCATTATCCCCATCCTCCACTGGCTGCTCCCGAGCGCCCCCAGGGAAACGCTCGATTTCATCCACCATATCATCCGCAAGTGTGCGCACTTCACGGAATACTTCATATTGAGCTGGTTGATTCTCCGTGGAATCCGCGCGGGAAGAAAAGAAACGCACCTCGCCTGGGCGCTGCTGGCGATCCTCTTGGTGGCGGGGTACGCTTCGCTCGACGAGTTTCATCAATCGTTCGTGCCGGGCCGTACCGCGGCGGTGGGTGACGTCCTGATCGACACGAGCGGAGGCACGGCGGCGCAATTGATCGCCGCGCTTCTCGCGTTTTGGGGGCACGTGCGACGACATCAAAGAGAAACTGACTCGCGGCTGAAGGAACAAGACTCGGCGCGGCCTGAATAATTCCGAACGGGCCGGCTCCCATCTCGATTGCGAGAAAAGAAAAAGCCCGTCCCCACGCCGGGGAACGGGCTTTCTTGCGAATCTAAACGTCCGGACTACTTTGTGGCAGCCACTTCTTTTTCTTCCGGAGCCTCTTCGGCAACTTGCTTCTTCGGCTTCTTCTCTTTCTTTTTCAATTCGGAGCCGATGAATTCCAGGATCGCAAGCTCGGCGCCATCGCCAATCCGCCATCCGGAACGAATGATACGGGTGTAGCCGCCGGGACGGTCCGCGAAACGCGGCGCGAGGTCGCTAAAGAGCTTCTTCGTCGCGCCGGGAGTCATCAAGAACGCGGCTGCTTGCCGGCGGGCGTGAAGCGAATCGCGTTTGCCGAGCGTGATCATGCGTTCGGCAATCGGGCGAGCCGCCTTGGCGCGAAGGATGGTGGTCTGGATGCGCTCCTTCTCGATCAAGTTGGTCACCAGATTCCGCAACGTCGCGCGGCGGTGCGCCGGATTGCGCCCGAGTTTGTGGCCTGATATGAGGTGTCTCATACTCGCATTCCGTGGCTTAGAGCGCCCCGACCTCCCCTTCCTCCGCCGGCGGAGGCGCCGTCTGGCTCGGAAGCGGCGGCCAGATGATGCGGCCGTGCTCGTCGAACTTCATTCCGAGGCTCAAGCCCATCTTCTGAAGGATGTCCTTAATTTCGTTCAAGGACTTCCGGCCAAAATTCTTCGTTTTCAGCATTTCAGATTCGGTCTTTTGCACAAGCTCGCGGAGATTTTGAATGTTCGCGTTTTTCAGGCAATTGTAGGAGCGCACCGAAAGCTCGAGCTCTTCGACCGAGCGGTCCAGATATTCCAGACGCGGATCGGCGTAGTCTTCGACGACCGCTTCCGGCAATTCCGGCTGTTCCTCAAAGTTAATAAAGATGCTCATGTGGTCCTTAATGAGCTTCGCGGCCAAGCCAATGGCGTCCTGCGGCGTAATGGCAGCGTTCGTCCACACTTCGAGCGTCAGCTTTTCGTAGTCCGTCATCTGTCCCAGGCGCGCTGCCTCAACGGAATAGTTGACTTTGCGCACCGGAGAGTGGATGGAGTCAATGGGAATGTAACCAATCGGCAGATCCTCGTCGAAATTGCGGTCCGCAGCCACGTAGCCACGGCCATTCTTCACGCGCAACTCGAGTTCGAGTTTTCCGCCTTCGCTCACCGTGGCGATGTACACATTCTTGTCGAGCACGGCGATATCTGCGTCCTCTTCGATCTTCGCAGACGTCACCGGCCCCGGCGTGTCGACGTTGAGCGTGATGGTCTTCGGCTGGTCCGTGTTCAGCTTGAGCGGGACCTGCTTCAGATTCAGGATGATATCGGTAGCGTCCTCCACAACTCCGGGAATTGGTGAAAACTCGTGCAGGACACCTTCGATCTTGACCGCCGTGATCGCCGCACCCTCGATCGAGCTCAAAAGAGCCCGGCGCAGCGCATTGCCCACCGTCGTTCCCCAACCGCGCTCAAACGGCTGCGCGGAGAATCTTCCGAACTTATCGGTGAGTGTTTCGGGTTCTGCCGCCAATCGCTTTGGTTTCTGGAAGCCCTTCCACATCTTTGCCCTTCCTCCCGGCCCGCACGAGGCGGACCAACGAACTTTTCAACGGAACCGAATTCCCCGCACTACTTCGAATAAAGCTCGACAATGAGCTGCTCGTTCATCGGCGGCGTTTGGACGTCTTCCCGGCGAGGCAACGCCACGACGCGCGCCTTGAAATTCTCGCGGTCAATGTCGAGCCACGCCGCCACACCCTGGCTTTGAGACAAGTTGCGCGCTTCGAGCACCATGGCGTTCTGATGCATCTTGTCCTTCAGCGCCACGTCGTCGCCCACCTGCACCAAGTAGCTCGGAATGTTTACTTTCTGGCCCTTCACGCGAATGTGCCCGTGCAGGACCAACTGGCGCGCCTGCGCTCGCGATCCGGCCAAGCCCATCCGATAGACCACGTTGTCGAGCCGCCGCTCGAGCATCACCACGAGGTTGGAACCCGTGGGGCCCTTCGTGCGCACGGCCTTCTCAAAATAGGAGCGAAACTGCCTCTCGAGCAGACCGTAGGTGCGCTTCACCTTCTGCTTTTCGCGCAACTGGACGCCATAGCCGACCATCTTCGCCCGGCGGGCCTGACCGTGCTGTCCGGGAACGAAATTGCGCTTCTCGATCGCGCATTTTTCGGTAAAGCACCGGAGCCCCTTCAGGAAGAGCTTTTGCCCTTCGCGCCGGCACAGCCGGCAAACCGCTTCACGATGTCTTGCCAAGTGCTTCTCTCCTTTGCCTCAACAGCAAAATCTGTCAGACGCGCCGGCGCTTCGGCGGCCGGCACCCATTGTGCGGCACCGGGGTCACGTCTTTGATGGAGTTGATATGCAGCCCCGACGACGCGAGGGCACGTACGGCGGACTCGCGGCCTGCTCCGGGCCCCTTGACGCGCACTTCCACCGACTTCATCCCGTACTGATCGCGCGCGACGCCCGCGGCCGTCATGGCGGCTTGCTGTGCCGCATACGGCGTGCCCTTGCGCGAACCCTTGAAACCGACCGAGCCAGCAGACGACCAACTCACCACGCGGCCCTCCGGATCCGTCAGCGTCACGCTCGTGTTGTTGAAAGTTGCCTGAATGCACACGACGCCGTGCGGCACCACGCGCTTTTCCTTCTTCTTGCGAAATTCCTTCTTGCGCTTCGTCGACTTCGCTGCTGCTGCCGGAGCTGCCGCTGCGTCTTGGGGTTCTTTTGCCACGCTCGTTCCTCTCCTCGATTGCCCGATTCCGTCCGGATCTTACTTGCGCGCCATCACTTTCTTCTTCGCCGCCACCGCGCCCTTCCGCGGTCCCTTGCGGGTGCGCGCGTTGGTGTGGGTGCGCTGGCCGCGCACGGGAAGGTTGCGCCTGTGGCGAAGGCCTCGATAGCACTGGATTTCGATCAGCCGCCGGACGTTCATTTGCATTTCTTTCCGGAGGTCGCCCTCGACGCGACCTTCGGATTCGATCGCGGCGCGCAGGCGCGTCACTTCCTCTTCCGTCAGATCCTTGACTTTCTTCGTTGCGTCCACCTTGGCCTTCTCGGCCAGGGAACGCGCGCGCGCCTGACCGATGCCGTAGATCGCCGTCAGGCCAATCCAGAGCCGCTTGTTCGGCGGCAAGTCCACACCTGCGATACGTGCCATTC
Source organism: uncultured Acidobacteriota bacterium (assembly GCA_963788255.1). GTDB lineage: Bacteria > Acidobacteriota > Terriglobia > Acidiferrales > UBA7541 > Palsa-295. Next base: position 169,156 of record CAWBGC010000011.1, on the reverse strand, counting down.
TGCTTCCTCCCTAATCCCGGCCTAGCCCTGGCGCTGGCGGTGCTTGGGGTTCACGCAAATCACGCGCACCACACCGCGCCGATGAACGATCTTGCACTTCATGCAAATTTTCTTCACCGATGCCCGGACCTTCATCTTGGCTCCGTTCTTTCCCGTTGCCGCTGCCCTTACCGGCTTACTTATACCGATAGACGATCCGCCCGCGGGTCAGGTCGTAAGGCGACAGCTCCACCGCCACGCGGTCTCCCGGAAGAATGCGAATGAAATTCTTCCTCATCTTTCCCGAAATATGGGCCAGGACCTGATGCTTATTCTCGAGCTCCACGCGAAACATCGCGTTCGGAAGGGGCTCAATTACCGTCGCCATCACCTCGATGGCGTCTTCTTTCCCGCTTCCTTCGCCCGGCTTCTTATTGTCTTTCTCAGGCCTCTTGCCCATGCGCTCCTGTCTTGAACCTCGGCCGTTTCAGCCTTTACCAGACCGGCCCGGTTGCGTCTTTCGGGCGCGTCAAAATCCAGGGCCCGTTTTTCGTCACGGCGACGGTGTGTTCGAAATGCGCCGAGTCGCTGCCGTCGGCGGTCACAGCGGTCCAATCGTCGTCCAGCACCCTCACGGCCGGACCGCCCGTATTCACCATCGGCTCAATCGCCAGGACCATTCCTTCCAGCAAGCGCGCCCCTTGGCCGGGCGTCCCGTAATTCGGAAGCTGCGGATCTTCATGCATGCGCGTCCCGATGCCGTGTCCCACAAACTCCCGAACCACCGAATAGCCGTTCTTCTCGACCCATTCCTGGACCGCTGCAGAGATATCTCCCAGCCGGTTGCCCGGCCGGACTTTGTCGATACCATGCTCGAGCGATTCGCGCGTCACGCGCAGCAACTTTTCCCGTTCCGGCCCGATTTTTCCCACGGGCACTGTCAGGGCCGCGTCGGCAAAGTAGCCGTCCAACTCGACGCCGAAATCCATCGAAAGAATGTCACCCTCGCGCAGCCGCCGCGAAGCCGAAGGAATTCCGTGCACCACTTCTTGATTGATCGAAGTGCACACCGACCCGGGATAGCCCCGGTAACCCTTAAACGCGGCGCGAGCATCCTTCTGCGCCGTGTATTCCTCGGCAAATTCGTCCAGGTCCTTGGTCGAGATCCCGGGGCGGACCATCTTGCGCATTTCCTCCAATGCGCCCCAGACGAGCAACCCTGCCCGGTACATCTTTTCGACTTCGGCCGGCGACTTACAGATGACCATCTCGCCCTTCTGCGCGCTCCAGAATGCCGCTCAGCGCGCGGTCCACTTTCTCCATACTGGCGGAAGCGTCTACAACATGGAGCACGCCCTGCCGCCGGTAATACTCGGCAAGCGGCTTGGTCTGCCGCTCATAAGCCGCGAGCCGGTCTTTCACAACTTCCGGGCGGTCATCGGAGCGCTGGACCAATTTTCCGCCGTCGTGATCGCAAATCCCCGGGACTTTCGGCGGGCGGTCATGCACGTTGTAAATCTCGCCGCCCACGCTGCAAGTCCACCGGCCCGAAAGGCGCCGGATGAGCACCTCGGGCGCCACGTGAAAATCGACCACCAGGGGCTTGCCCCAGCCGTGCCGCGCCAGGATCTGGTCCAGCTCCCGGGCCTGCGGAAGCGTCCTCGGAAACCCATCGAAAACGAATCCGCCGGCGCAATCCGGCCGCGCCACTCTCTCTTCGACCATGGCCGTGACGATTTCGTCAGGCACCAGCTCGCCGCGTTCCATGATCGGCTTGGCCATCTTGCCGACCTGGGTTTCCCGCTGGACTGCCTCGCGCAACATATCCCCGGTCGAAAGATGCAGCACGCCGTAACGCTGGGCGACGCGCTTTGCCTGAGTGCCTTTCCCTGCCCCGGGAGGCCCCAAAAAAATCAACGCCCGTTTGAGAGCCATCCTCACCGCCGGCCCAACGGCCTTAACCGCGACGACTCCGCACCCGGCCCTTTCGTACAAACCCTTCGTAATTCCGCATCACCAGTTGCGCTTCGAGCTGCTGCACCGTGTCCATGGCCACACCGACCACGATCAGCAACGAAGTGCCGCCGAAATAAAACGTGACGCCCAATCCGTCGAGAATGAAACGCCACATGTGATTGTCGAACCATATGCCGATCGGGCCGTACAAATGCTGCAAATGAATTCCCGAAATCATCCATTCCGGCAGCAGGCAGACAATCGCCAGATAGACACCGCCGACGAAGGTCAGCCGCGTCAGAATCCGGTTGATATACTCCGACGTGTTTCGCCCCGGCCGTATGCCCGGAACGAAGCCGCCGTATTTCCTCATATTGTCGGCCAGCTCCGTGGGATTGAAAATGATCCCCACATAGAAAAACGCAAAAAAGATGATCAACACCACGTAGACCAGGGTATACAACGGCTCGCCCCAACCCATCATCCGGGCAAAGGCCTGAAAATGCGACGTCTTACTGGGGAATACCAGCGCCAGCGTAGTCGGAAACGTCAGCAGCGAGCTTGCAAAGATGGGAGGGATCACGCCGCCGGAATTCACACGCAACGGCAGGTACGTCATCTGCCCGCCCATTATGCGCCGTCCCATCACGCGCTTGGCGTATTGCACCGGGATGCGGCGCTGTCCGCCCTCGACGAAGACGATGAACGCCACCACCGCGATCATCAATATGAGCAGCCCAATGATGGCAATCGGGCCGTAAGCGCCCCAATAACCCGTCCTGACTTTGTCCCACAGGTCCCCCACGGCGCGCGGGAGGCCCACGATAATGCCCGCGAAGATAATCAGCGACATCCCGTTGCCAATGCCGCGATCGCTGATCTGTTCGCCCAGCCACATGATGAAGGCCGAGCCCGTGGTCAGCGTCAGCATGGTCATCAAAATGAAGCGCGGCCCGGGAGAGTAAACGAGCGACTGTCCGGCCAAGCTCTGCCGCTCCAGGGTCAGCCCAATCGTAAACGACTGGAAGGCGCTCAAGATAATCGTCAAATAGCGCGTGTATTGCGTGATCTTGCGGCGGCCCAGCTCGCCCTCTTTTTGCAAGCGCTCCAAGTACGGCCAGACAACCACCAGAAGCTGCAGGATGATCGAGGCCGTAATGTACGGCATGATGCCAAGGGCGAAAATCGTCAGCCGGCGCAGGTTCCCGCCGCTGAACAAGTTGAAAATGCCCAGCATGGAACCCTGGCTTTGATCGAAGAGCTGTGCCAGCAGGTCCGTATTGATGCCGGGAGTGGGAATAAAAGCGCCGAGGCGGTACACCCCCAGCAGCGCCAGCGCAAACAAGACACGATTGCGCAGGTCCGGCGTGCTGAAGATATTCCGAAATGCCTCGAACAGCTTCCTCATTGCAAAATCTCGAACTTCCCTCCGGCAGTGGAAATCTTTTCCTCCGCCGACTTGCTGAACGCGTGCGCGCGGACGGTGAGTGCTACCTTGAGTTCACCATCGCCGAGGACCTTGACTCCGCCCCGCGTGGCGCGGATCAACCCCTGCCCCACGAGGGTCTCGGGAGTCACCGTTTCGCCCGCTGCAAATGCGTTCAAGCTCCCCACGTTGACAACAACAAAACTCTTCGGGAACGGGCTGGAGAATCCCCGCTTCGGCAGGCGCCGGTGCAAGGGCATTTGGCCGCCCTCGAATCCCGCGCGGCGCGAATACCCGCGGCGGGATTGCTGTCCCTTGTTGCCAGCTCCGGCGGTCTTGCCCATTTTTGAGCCCATGCCGCGTCCCACGCGCACCTTGCGATGGCGCGAACCACGCGGCGGCTTCAAATTCGAGAGTGTCGGTTTCTCGGCCATCTTCAGCCCTCAATCTCCACAAGATGATGTACCTTCGCGATCATGCCGCGAATTGCCGGGGTGTCCGCGCGCTCCACCACTTGTTGCATGCGGCGGAAGCCCAAGCCGCGAATCGTTTGCCGCATGTCCCGCGGGCAGCCAATAAAGCTGCGCACCCACTTGATTCTCAAAGTTCCCGATTTCTTTTTCGTCGTCGCCATGGTTTTCATGCCCCGCGGCTAGGAAGCCGCTTCTTCCGCGTCCTTGCCGCGCGATTCCGCGACCTTGGCCGCATCCTTCAGATGCAGCAGGGCGTCAAACGTCGCCTTGATCACGTTGTGCGGGTTCGACGTGCCGATGGACTTCGTCAGCACGTTTTGGATTCCCGCCACTTCCATCACCGCGCGGACCGGGCCGCCCGCAATCACGCCGGTTCCTTCCGGCGCGGGCTTCAGCAGCACCTGGCCCGAGCCGTAATATCCGATCACCTGATGCGGTATGGTGGAACCCTTCAGGTTCAGCTTCACCATGTTCTTCTTGGCTTGCTCGATGGCCTTGCGAATGGCCATGGGAACCTCGCGCGCCTTGCCCATCCCGAAGCCGGCATGGCCGCCCTGGTCGCCCACCACTACAAGCGCGGAGAAGCTGAGGTTCTTGCCGCCCTTCACGACTTTGGTGACGCGGTTGATGGAAACCACCTGATCTTTCAGATTCGCCTGGTTAGTGTCCAGCACGCGGCGAACGGAAAGCGTATCTTTGAGCTCTTGTTTCGGCATAGTTTTCAGAACTGCAGGCCCGCCTCCCGGGCCGCTTCGGCTAGCGCTTGCACGCGCCCATGGTATTGATAGCCGCCGCGATCGAATACGACTTTCTCCACGCCCTGGGCGCGAGCGCGTTCGGCGATGGCCTTGCCCACCACTTTGGAAGCGGCGATGTTCCCGCCTCCTTTGATCACTTTCTTGACTTCCTTGTCGAGCGAGCTGGCCGAGGCAATGGTGCGGCCCGTCTGGTCGTCTACCACCTGGGCGCGAATGTGCCGGCTCGAACGGTGAATGCAGAGCCGCGGGCGTTCCTGCGTTCCCGCGATCCTCTTGCGCATGCGCACGTGAATCCGCCGGCGCTGGGCTTCGCTCGAAAGTTTTCGAATCGATGTTGCCACGTTCGTTCTCCCGTTCCCGCGCTGCTAGGCGGTCGCCGTCTTGGCGCCGGCCTTGCCGGCCTTCTTCTTCAAGCGCTCGCCGCTGATGCGAATTCCCTTCTGCTTGTACGGATCGGGCGGCCGGAGCCGGCGAAGATTGGCTGCAATCTGGCCCACCTTGTTTTTGTCCGCGCCCGTTACCGTGATGTGCGTCTGCTTCTCGATCGCGACTTGAATGCCTTCGGGTATCGGGAACTCGATTGGATGCGAATAGCCGAGCGCCAGAACCACGTTCTTCCCTTTCACCTCGGCGCGATATCCGACACCGACGATGTCGAGTTCCTTCCTGAATCCCGTGGTGACTCCCGTGACGGCGTTGGCCACGAGCGCTCGCGCCAGTCCGTGCAGGGCGCGTTGCTCTTCGCTTTCACGCTTGGCGGCCAGCACGCCGTCCTTCTGCTCGAAATGAATCCCGCGAGGCAACGGCACGCTCATTTTGCCTTTGGGCCCCTGCACTTCGACAGCGCCGTCGTGGATTTGCACCTTCACGCCGGAGGGTACCGCTATCGGTTTGTTCCCAATTCGTGACATGGCTCTATGAATTCCTCACTACCAAACTTCGCAAAGCAGCTCGCCGCCCACGCCTTCCTTGCGCGCCGACTGCCCCGTCATCAACCCGCGCGGCGTGGAGAGAATCGAAATCCCCATTCCGCCGACGACAGGACGGATTTCCGTCTTTCCTATGTAGCGCCTCGAACCGGGCCGGGAAACACGCTTCAAATCCGTGATCACGCTCCGGCGATCGGGCGTATAGCGCAAGAAAACACGCAGCGTCTTTTTGCCTTTTTCCTCGACGACCTTGAAATTCGCGAGATACCCCTCATCCTTCAGAATGCGCGCGATTTCCACTTTCATTTTCGAAGACGGCAAATCCACACGAGGGTGCTTGGCGCGCACGGCGTTGCGAATCCGCGTCAACAAATCGGCAATCGGATCAGTGGTCATTCGTCCTTACCTTTTTTTCGTCCCTTCGTTCCAGCCGCAATTTACCAGCTCGCCTTTACCACGCCGGGAATCTCTCCCTTGAGCGCGAGGCCGCGGAAACAGATGCGGCACATGTCGAACTTGCGCAGGTAGCCGCGCGGGCGGCCGCAGATCCGGCAGCGGTTCCGCTTGCGGATCTTAAACTTCAGCTTCCGCTTCATCTTGGCAAATTGGGCGGTGCGACCCATATTATCTCGCTCTCCTTAACCCTGCGTCCGGAAGGGGACGCCGAGCTGCTTCAAAAGTTCGCGCCCTTCTTCGTCGCTGCGGGCCGTGGTCGTAATCGTGATGTTCATGCCCTTGATTTTGTCAACCCGCGTGTAATCGATCTCCGGGAAGACCAACTGGTCCTTCAGGCCCAGCGTGTAATTGCCGCGGCCATCGAAGGAATTGGGCGGCAGGCCCTTGAAATCGCGCACGCGCGGCAGAACGATGGCGGACAACCGGTCGAGAAATTCGTACATGCGCTCGCCGCGCAACGTCACCATGCAGCCGATCGCCATCCCTTTACGGATCTTGAAGTTTGCGATGGACTTCTTCGCTCGTGTAATCACCGGCTTCTGACCGGCTATCTGCCCGAGCTCGGCGGCCGCTGTGTCCAGCAGCTTCACGTTCTGGCTGGCCTCGCCCAGCCCGATATTGAGCGTCACCTTCTGGACCCGCGGGACGGCCATCGTGTTCTTGTAACCGAACCGCTTGGTGAGCGCCGGAACCGCGTCCCGGCGGTATTTTTCATGCAAACGGCTGATCATTTTTCAAATGCCTCGTTCGAATGCTTCGATCCCTTCGGCCGCTTTTCGTTCTTCCCGCTCTGGCTTGGCCGTCAATTCTCAAATGCCGTGTTGCACCGGCGGCACGTGCGCACCTTCGTGCCGTCCGGCAAGTTCGTGTGGCCCACGCGCGTATGCTTGCCGCATCCCGGGCAAACCAGCAGGACGTTGGAAACGTGAATCGGGCCTTCCTTGTCCAGGATTCCGCCTCGGACGTTTTTCGAAGGGTTGGGCCGCGTGTGTTTCTTGATGATATTCGCGTGCTCGACCGTGACCGTTCGCTTCAGCGGATTCACCGAAAGCACTTTCCCCGTCTTGCCCTTCGAGCGCCCCGACATCACCTTCACGGTGTCGCCGTGCCGGATGCCGAGCGGGCCGAAAATCGTCTTCGCTTCTCGCATCGCTACCACACTTCCGGAGCCAGCGAGATGATCTTCGTGAACTTCTTCTCGCGCAGCTCTCGCGCGACCGGCCCAAACACGCGGGTTCCGATCGGTTCGTTGGCATCGTTAATCAAAACAGCCGCATTGTCGTCGAAGCGGATGTAGGTTCCATCCCTGCGGCGATGTTCCTTCCGCGTGCGCACCACCACGGCGCGCACCACTTTGCCCTTCTTCACCTGGCCGTCCGGCGTGGCTTCCTTCACGGCTGCCGTAATGATGTCGCCCAATCCCGCGGTCAAGCCGGCATCACCTCCGATGGGGAGGATGCAGGTAATCTGGCGCGCGCCGGAATTGTCGGCGACCGTCAGCCACGTCCTCATCTGAACCATAATCGTGCTCCCTGGAATTCGCTTTGGGCTCAGGCCACGCGCGTCGAGCGCGTCAGCACTTCTTCGAGCCGCCACCGCTTCAATTTCGAAAGCGGCCGCGTAGAAACAATCCGTACCGTATCGCCCACGCGCGCCTCACCCGTTTCGTCATGCGCGTAGTATTTCTTGCCGGAGCGCACCACACGGTGATAGAGCGGGTGCTGCGTCGTTCGGGTGACCTTGACCACAATCGTTTTCTGCATCTTGGCGCTGGTCACCACGCCCACCAGTTCCTGCCGTGCCCCTCGCTGCAGAGAGTTTGCGGGAGCCGTTGTCGCTTCGTTCGCCATTACGCCTTCCTCAATTCGGATTCGCGCAGGAGCGTCTTCACGCGCGCGAGGTCCCGCTTCGCTTCCCGCAACTTCTTCAAACCCTCAGCTTGGCCCGTGGAAAGCTGAAACCGGAGACGGAAAATCTGCTCGCCCAGTTCGCGCTGCTGGATTTCGAGCTCGTTTGCGCTCATCTCGCGATATTTCTCCCCCCGCCGCGCCATCAGAGTTCCCCCGAACGCGATACGAACTGCGTCTTGATCGGCAGCTTGTGCGCCGCCAGCTCCATCGCCTCGGTGGCGGCCGCCAGATCCACTCCCGCCATTTCGAACATCACGCGCCCCGGCTTCACGACCGCGACCCAGCGTTCCGGTGGCCCTTTGCCCTTGCCCATGCGGGTTTCGGCGGGCTTCTTCGTGAAAGGCTTGTCCGGAAAAACACGGATCCAAAGTTTTCCGCCGCGCTTGATGAACCGCGTGATTGCTACCCGCGCTGCCTCAATCTGACGGTCGGTGATCCAGGCCGGCTCGAGGGCCTTCAGTCCATACTCGCCGAACGCGAGCGATCCTCCGCGCCAGGCCTTTCCGGTGCGGCGTCCCCGCTGCTGCTTTCTGTATTTCACTTTCTTCGGCATCAACATGATCGTTTGCCCGTATCCTTAGGAAGCTTCGGGGCCCGCGCCGGGTTTCCCGCGCGCCGGTATTTTTTCGCCCTGATAAATCCAACACTTCACGCCAATCACGCCGTACGTGGTTTGCGCTTCGGCCGTCCCGAAATCGATATCCGCGCGCAGCGTCTGGAGCGGCAACCGCCCCTGCAGGTACCATTCTTTGCGGGCGATTTCCGCCCCGTTGAGCCGCCCCGCGACACGCACTTTGATTCCCTTGCAGCCGAACCGCAGCGCCGAGTCGACCGCCTTGCGCATGGCCCTTCGGAACGCCACGCGCTTTTCGAGCTGCAAGGCAATCGATTCCGCCACGAGCTGGGCATCCAGCTCCGGCCGGTGCACTTCCTGGATGTCGATGTGCACCTCGCGCTGTGTGCGTTTCTGGACTTCCACCTTCAGCTTGTCGATTTCCGAGCCTTTGCGCCCGATGATGATTCCCGGCCGCGCCGTGTAAATTCGGACGACGAGCTTGTTGGCGGCGCGTTCCACGTCGATTCCGCTCACGCCCGCCGAGCGCAGGCGGTCCTTGAGCTGCTTCCGCAGGTTCACGTCCTCATGCAGCAGGTCGGCGTATTCCTTCTTCGCAAACCATCGCGACTTCCAGGGTTTGTTGTAGCCCAACCGAAATCCATACGGATGTGTTTTCTGGCCCAAACGTGCCTCCTGCTACTTTTTCTTCTGCGCTTGTTTCGCGCGCTTCTCGATTGCTTTCCGTGCCTTCCGCACCGCGCCCTTCACGCCCTTGGAAGCTTCAGCTTCGGCCTTCGCGGCAGCCACGCGGTCGGCGGCCGCGCGGTGATGCTCGGCCACTTGCACGACGATATGGCTGGTGCGCTTCTGGTACCGGAAACCGCGGCCCATGGGCGCCGGACGCAGCCGCTTCCAGCGCGGCCCTTCGTTTACGAAACAACTGGTGACGAAGAGTGCGTCCACATCGAGTGATTCCCCGGCGTCATCCGCTTTGCGCTCCGCGTTGGCGATCGCGCTGCGCAACGTCTTCTCCACATCCCGCGCCACGCGCTTCTTCGTGAATTGCAGCGTATGCAGCGCCTCTTCGGCGCGTTGGCCGCGGATCAAATCCACCACCAGACGCGCCTTCTGCGGCGACACGCGTATATACCGCGCTTGCGCTACGCCTTCGATTTGCCCCGGACTGTTTGTGGCCGTTGCCATTTCGTATGCCCCTGCTTACGTCTTCGCCGGTGGAGCTGCTGCCCCGCCGCCTGCGGCCGGTGCTGCAGCGCCCGCTGCCGGCGCGCCCGCTGCTGCCGCCGCCTTTTCGAGCGCGGCCTTCACGGCGTGTCCCTTGAAGGTGCGCGTCGGAGAGAACTCCCCGAGCTTGTGCCCCACCATCTGCTCCGTGATGTACACCGGAATGAACTTCTTTCCGTTGTGCACGGCGATGGTGTGGCCCACCATCTCGGGAAGTATCGTCGAGCGGCGCGACCACGTCTTCACCACTTTTTTCTCGTTCCGCGCGTTCAAAGCCTCCACCTTTTCTCGCAGATGGTCGTCGATGAACGGTCCCTTCTTGAGCGAACGCGGCATCTTTCTTCCTATTCCTCTACGCGGCGCAGCTTCACCCACTGCGCGCGGCGAACTTTGCGGAATCCGCGCACCGGACCCGGGACGCGGTGCGATACCGGGCAGAAGGGACACACAAAACGCGTCCCCTGCGCGTTGGGCGCCTTTTCCACGATCACGGCCCAACCTGCACGGCACAAACGAAACTGCACTTGGGGTGGGGGTACGAGCTTCGACGCGATCTTGCCGGCAGGCTTCCCTGCGGGCTTGCGCGCACGGGAAACCGCTTTCCGCGTCCGCGCTGACCGGCCGGCTGCACGCCGATGCTCTCGTCGAGACGTTCGACTGGCTGTCATAAGGTTGCTCTCAATTCCCCGCCGCGCCGGGTTCATTTTTTCTGCTTCTCCAAACTACGGCTTGCGCCGTTCTACAATCATCCGGTCGCTAGGACGCTTCTTACGCGTCTTTGCGCCCAGGGTCGGAAATCCCCAGGGAGTCTGCGGGTGGTTGCCCTTCACGCGGCCTTCTCCGCCGCCGTGCGGGTGGTCCACCGGATTCATCGCCACGCCGCGAACCGTTGGACGCTTTCCGTGCCACCGCGTCCTTCCCGCTTTCCCGTAGGTCACATTCTCGTGGTCCAAATTCCCCAGCTGGCCGATGGTGGCCATGCAGTCCACGCTGAACTTTCTTACTTCGCCTGAAGGCAGCTTTACCAGGGCGAAGTCGCCCTCTTTGCTCAACAGTTGCGCCGCTCCGCCCGCTGCGCGCACCACCTGCGCGCCCTTGCCGGGATACAGTTCCACGTTGTGCACCATCGTGCCCGGCGGAATGTGCCGGAACTGCAGCGCGTTTCCCGGAAGAATGTCCGCGCCCTCACCGTTCTGCACCGTCATCCCCACTTCGAGCCCCACCGGATGCAGGATGTACCGCTTTTCGCCATCGGCATAATGCAGCAGGGCAATCCGCGAAGAACGGTTCGGATCGTATTCGATCGCGGCCACTTTCGCGGGGATCCCCACTTTTTCGCGCCGGAAATCGATGGAGCGGTAGCGCCGGGCGTGGCCGCCGCCGCGGTGCCAGGAAGTGATCTCGCCGTGCGCGTTGCGTCCGCCCGTTCGCTTCTTCGATTCGGTCAGCGACTTTTCGGGTGTTTCCTTCGTGACCTCGCTCTTGTCGAGCATCGTCAGGAAACGCCGCGACGGTGTATACGGTCTGAATGTTTTCAGTGCCATTGTTGCCTCGTGCCCTGGCCGGATGACTCGAAGGAGCGCCGCCCCCTTCTCCCGCCTGGACTATAAATTCTCGGCGTACTCGATCATTTTTTCTCCGGCGGCCAGCTTGACGTACGCCTTTTTCCAATCGCGCCGGAACCCTTCGGCGCGCCCGCGCCGCCGAAACTTCCCGTGAAAATTGGCGGTGCGCACACGGTCCACTTTCACCTTGAATACGCGCTGCACCGCTTCCTTGATCTCCGTCTTCGTGGCGTTGGCGGCCACTTCAAACACCACGGTGTGCTGCGTCTCTTTGACGCCGAGTCCCTTCTCCGTGATGATCGGCCGCCGGATTACCTGATAGAGCCTCGTCGCCATGACCTATCCTTTTTTCGCCTTGGGCTTGGCCTTCGGCGATGCCTTCTTCGCCGCGGTCTTTTTCGCCGCCTTGGCGGGAGCCTTCGCCGATGCGGCCTTTTCTTCGCCCTTTTCTTTCGCTGCCTTCTTCGCGGGAGCCGACGGAGCCGGTTCGATCTGCACGGGCACCTCGGGCTTCACGGCCGAAAGCGCGCGGCTCAATTTAACAGCCGCTTCACGCGACAGCATCAGCGCTTCGTGCCGCATCAAATCGTATGGTTCGAGCGCCGTGGCCGGCACGAGCGTCACGCCCGCCAGATTGCGGCTGGCCCTCTCGAGATTCAGGTTGGCGCCGTTCTCCACCAGCAGAATCGTTCGCGTCTCGCCTTCGAGCTTGTCCAGCGCCTGGCGGAAAGGCTTCGTCTTGTGCGATTCGAGTTTCCAGCCGTCCACCACCGTCAGCTTTTGCTCGTTCAATTTCAACGAGAGCGCCGACCGCAACGCGCCGAGGATCATCTTTTTCGGCAGCGCGTAGTCGTAGCTTCGCGGAACAGGTCCGTGCACGGTGCCGCCGTGGCGCCAGAGCGGCGAGCGGATCGACCCGATGCGCGCGCGGCCGGTTCCTTTCTGCTTCCACAATTTCTTGCCCGAGCCGCTCACTTCGCTTTTGTCCTTCGTCTTGTGCGTTCCGGCGCGTTCGCCCGCCAGATGGTGCCGTACGGATTCGTGCAGCAAGTGCGCATTCACCTGCGCCGCAAACACGTCGTCGGCAAGTTCCACGGTGCCGATCGTCTTGCCTTCCAGATTTTTCACGTCCACGACAGGCATAATCGTCTCTCGTCTCGTTAGCGGGCCGATTTGGCCTTGCGGATCAGAATGTAGCTGCCGGCGGGCCCAGGCACTGCGCCGCGCACCAACAACAGGTTTTCTTCCGCATCGATTTTCACAACCTTCAGATTCTTCGAAGTCTTGCGTTCGTTCCCCATGTGTCCCGGGAAATGCTGCCCCTTCCACACGCGCGACGGAAAGGAGCTCGCGCCGATTCCGCCCGGTGCGCGATGGAACATCGAGCCGTGCGACGCGTCACCGCCGCGATAGTGCCAGCGCTTCACGCCGCCTTGAAATCCCTTCCCCTTGCTCACGCCCGTGACGTCGACAAACTCGCCGGCCTGAAATTGATCCACCAGCACGCGGTCGCCGGGCTTCGTCTCATCCTTCGAATCTTCCATACGCACTTCGCCCATGTACCGCATCGGCGCGACACCGGCCTTTTTGAAGTGCCCCGTAAGTGCTTTCGTCACACGCTGCGGCTTGATGAACTCCACCAATCCAAGTTGCACGGCCTCGTAGCCGTCCTTCGCCTTCGTGCGCCGCTGCACCACCACGCAAGGTCCCGCTTGCAGCACGGTGCAGGGCACGGCCGTGCCGTCCTCCGCAAAAACCTGCGTCATCCCCAGCTTGATTCCGAGTATGCCGTTGACTCCCATTTCCGTCGCTCTTTCCCGTCCCTTCGCAGCCCTTTACTTGGCCGTGTGCTCGCGCCCGAAGGCCTTGATTTCCACGTCCACACCCGGCGGCAGATCGAGCTTCATCAGCGCGTCCACCGTGTCCGGCGTGGGCTCCAAGATGTCGATCAGCCGCTTGTGCGTGCGCATCTCGAATTGCTCGCGCGATTTTTTGTCCACGTGCGGCGACCGCAGTACCGTCCACCGGTTGATCACCGTGGGCAGCGGAATCGGTCCGGCTACGTCCGCACCGGTGCGCTTGGCCGTATCCACGATCTCTTTCGTCGATTGATCGAGGATGCGGTGGTCGTACGCCTTCAAACGAATCCGAATTTTTTCTCCGTTGGGCATGGTTTACTCGATGATCTCGGCGACGGCGCCGGCTCCCACCGTATGCCCGCCTTCCCGGATCGCGAACCGCAACCCCTTCTCCAGCGCCACCGGCGTGATCAACGTGATCTCCACCGAAATATTGTCTCCCGGCATCACCATCTCCACGCCCGCCGGCAACTTCACGTCTCCCGTCACATCCGTCGTCCGAAAATAAAACTGCGGTCGGTACCCCGTGAAAAACGGCGTGTGCCTTCCCCCCTCTTCCTTCGTCAGCACGTACGCCTCCGCCTTGAACTTCGTGTGCGGCGTGATCGATCCCGGCTTGCACAGCACCTGCCCCCGCTCCACTTCGTCCTTCTCCGTCCCCCGCAGCAGCAACCCCACGTTGTCTCCCGCAATCCCTTCGTCCAACAGCTTCCGGAACATCTCCACGCCCGTCACCGTCTTCTTCATCGTCGGGCGGAAGCCCACAATCTCCACTTCTTCTCCCACCTTCACCTTCCCACGCTCGATCCTTCCCGTCACCACCGTCCCCCGCCCGGAGATCGAAAAGATATCTTCAATCGGCATCGCGAACGGCTTGTCCACATCCCGCTGCGGCAAGGGCACGTTCTTGTCCACCGCCTCCATCAATTCCAGGATCGTCTTCTCCCACTTCTCATCCCCTTCCAACGCCTTCAACGCCGACCCTCGAATCACCGGCACCGTATCGCCCGGAAATTGGTAGCTCTTCAGCAGTTCCCGCACCTCCAACTCCACCAACTCCAGCAACTCCGGGTCTTCCACCATGTCGCACTTGTTCAGAAACACCACGATGTACGGCACGCCCACCTGCCGCGCCAGCAGAATGTGCTCCCGCGTCTGCGGCATCGGTCCGTCCGTCGCCGCCACCACCAAAATCGCTCCGTCCATCTGCGCCGCGCCCGTGATCATGTTCTTGATGTAGTCCGCGTGCCCCGGGCAATCGATGTGCGCGTAGTGACGGTTCGCTGTCTCGTACTCCACGTGCGCTACCGCGATCGTGATCCCGCGCTCCCGCTCTTCCGGCGCGTTGTCAATCGTGTCGAACGCACGGAACGTCACCTTGGGATTGTTCTTCGATAGCACTTTCGTGATCGCCGCCGTCAGCGTCGTCTTCCCGTGGTCGATGTGCCCAATCGTCCCCACGTTCACGTGCGGCTTGCTCCGCTCGAATTTCTCCTTCGCCATGTCTGTCGGCTCCTCCGTCTCAGCGTGCCCGCTTTCCTGCGGGGCTATCCATACACTTGGGACTGAACTAGGTCTTCACCGTCCTGCCGGTGGCCCGCGCGATCACTTCCTCGGACACCGACGCCGGCGTCTGCTCGTAATGCGAAAAATGCATGGTAAAGCTGCCGCGGCCCTGCGTACGGCTGCGGATTTCGGTGGCGTAGCCGAACATCTCAGCCAGCGGCACCTGTACGTTGATGATCTCGCTGCCCGCGCGCGATTCTCTTCCCTGCAACTGCCCGCGCCGCGAATTCAAATCGGCGATCACCGGACCCATGTATTCCTCCGGGACCACCACTTCCACTCGCATAATGGGTTCGAGCAGCTTCGGATTGGCTTTGCGGCAGGCTTCTTTGAACGCCATGGATCCCGCAATCTTGAACGCCATTTCCGAGCTGTCCACGTCGTGATAGCTGCCGTCTTCGAGTACCACCGCGACATCCACCATTTCGTATCCGGCCAGCACGCCCGTCTCCATCGCTTCCCGAACGCCATGCTCGATGGGGGCGATAAATTCTTTGGGAATCGCGCCGCCCACGATCTTATCGATGAACAGCAGCCGGTGCTCCTTGTCGAAATGCCATTTCCCACCCTTGCCGGCGACGCCCTTCGCCAGCCCGTCGATTTCGTCCGTGGACATTTCGTGCATGTCCTCATGCCCGGCGCTCGGGAGAGGATGGACGGAAAGCACTGCGTGGCCGTATTGTCCGCGGCCGCCGGTTTGCCGAATGTATTTGCCTTCGCCTTGCGCCACCTTCAAAATCGTCTCGCGGTAGGCCACTTGCGGCCGGCCCACGCTCGCTTGCACGCTGAATTCACGCATCATGCGGTCGACAATGATCTCCAGGTGCAGCTCGCCCATTCCCGAAATCAGCGTCTGGCCGGTATCGTGGTCCGTATGCACGCGGAACGTCGGATCCTCTTGCGCCAATTTCGCCAGCGCGTTGCCCATCTTTTCCTGGTCTGCTTTGGTTTTCGGTTCGATGGCGACGGAAATTACAGGGGCGGGGAATTCGATGGACTCGAGGACGATCGGCTTCTCTTCGCTGCACAGCGTGTCGCCCGTCGTCACGTTTTTCAAACCCACGCAAGCGGCGATGTCGCCCGATTCGATCGAATCGATTTCTTCGCGCTTGTTGGCGTGCATTCGCAGCAGCCGCCCGAT
The DNA here is from genome assembly GCA_963788255.1 of uncultured Acidobacteriota bacterium. Lineage (GTDB taxonomy): Bacteria > Acidobacteriota > Terriglobia > Acidiferrales > UBA7541 > Palsa-295. The sequence continues at coordinate 153,340 of CAWBGC010000011.1, read as the reverse complement.
GCGCTCGCGCGTCTTCTTTGTGGAATTGAATACGGAATGTCCCGTCTTCAGCACTCCGGAGTACACGCGGATATACGTCAAGTGGCCGACGTACGGGTCGGTCATGATCTTGAACGCCAGCGCCGCGAACGGCTGTTCGTCCGAAGCGCGCCGCAATTCCGCCTCGGAGCCGTCGGGTGTGGACCCCTCGACCGGCGGGACGTCGGCCGGTGAAGGCAGATAATCCACCACCGCATCGAGCAACGGTTGGACGCCCTTGTTCTTGAACGCGGAGCCCGCCAGCACCGGCACGAGCTTCAAAGCAATCGTCGAGCGCCGAATCGAGGCGCGCAGCTCTGCCGGCTCCAGCGCATGCTGCTCAAGATACTTCGTCAGGATGGCGTCGTCGTGTTCCGCGATGTATTCCACGACCTTCTCGCGGTGCTCTTTATAAAACTCCGGGCTCAGGGCTGAAGCCTTTACTGCTGTTTCCAGTTCCGGCCGGGTCTTCAGATACGCTGCGTCCCACAGCTTCTCCAGCGGCAGGATTTCGTACTCCGCGCCGAGGGTTTCGTCCTTCCAGATGATGGCCCGCTCTTCGATGAAATCAATCACGCCGAGAAAATTGTCTTCTTTGCCGATGGGAAACTGGAGGGGAACCGGGTGAGCCGAAAGGCGCTGACGCATGGAGCGGATCGAATGATCGAAATCCGCGCCGATGCGGTCCATCTTGTTGATGAACGCAATGCGCGGGACGCGGTACTTGTCCGCCTGGCGCCAAACCGTTTCCGACTGCGGCTGCACGCCCGCCACGGCGTCGAATATCGCCACGGCGCCGTCCAGAACGCGCAGCGACCGCTCCACCTCGACCGTGAAATCCACGTGGCCCGGCGTATCGATGATGTTGATGCGGTAGGTCTTGTCGAAGCGCTTCCAGGAAGCGGTGGTCGCCGCCGAGGTGATCGTGATCCCCCGCTCGCGTTCCTGCTCCATCCAATCCATTACCGTCGTGCCCTCGTGCACTTCGCCGATCTTATAAGTCACACCCGTATAGAAAAGGATCCGCTCGGTCGACGTCGTCTTTCCGGCGTCGATGTGGGCCATGATCCCGATATTCCGGGTCAGATCGATTGGGACTTGTCGCGCCATTCTTCTCTTCCGATGCGTGCGCTCCGCGCCGCTCTACCAGCGGTAATGCGCGAAGGCTTTGTTCGCCTCCGCCATGCGGTGCACGTCCTCCTTCTTCTTTACCGCTCCGCCGCGTCCATTGGCGGCGTCGATAATCTCTTCCGTCAGCTTATCCGTCATCGACTTCCCCGAACGCGTCCGGGAATAGAGCACCAGCCAGTGAATCGCCAGCGACTGCCGCCGGAACGGATTCACTTCCACCGGCACCTGGTAGTTCGCGCCGCCCACGCGGCGCGTCTTCACTTCCAGCACCGGCTTGCAGTTTTCCACGGCCTTCTTGAACAGCTTAAAGGCGTCGTCGTTCGACTTTTTCGCAACCTGGTCCATGGCCTTGTAAAAAATGGCCTGCGCCGTCGCGCGCTTACCATCGTACATCATGCTCGAAATGAACTTCTGTACCAGGTCGCTCCCGTACACGGGATCGCCTGGAATTTTGCGCCGCAGGACCCATCCTTTTCGTGGCATCGTTCCGTTCTCCTACTTCGCAGCGGCTTTCGGCCGCTTCGCGCCGTATTTCGACCGCCCCTGCTTGCGGTTTTCCACTCCCGCCGCATCGAGCGTCCCGCGAATGATGTGGTACCGCACGCCGGGCAAATCCTTCACACGCCCGCCGCGCACCAGCACGATCGAGTGCTCCTGCAAATTGTGGCCGATGCCCGGAATGTACGTCGTCACTTCGTGGCTATTCGTCAACCGCGCGCGCGCCACTTTCCGCAGCGCGGAGTTCGGCTTCTTCGGCGTTTGGGTATAGACGCGGACGCACACGCCGCGCTTTTCCGGACATCCCTCCAGCGCCGGCGATTTTGTTTTCGTCCGGATTTTTTCCCGGCCGCTTCGCACCAATTGTGAAAACGTCGGCACGCCTCTTCCTCACTTCCGAAGAAAATTGAATCGTTTTTTGGCGCGCGGCCACACTGCCCGCGCAGAAATATGCGGGTGAATGAACAGAAAAGGTGCCCTTCCCGAAGGAATTACCAGGAACTCCGGGCTGACGCTTCACCCCAAGGAGTGAACTGCATCTGCCTACAGCGGAGAGGCTCACGCGGCTTTGCGGGGCTGGCGCCCCATTTCGGCCGCTCTTCCTTTCCCCATTCCATCCTTCTCTGTTCTGGGGCTGGAAGACTTCCCTTTCACCACCGGGCCCACTGGCCCTAATACAACCGCGCAAGTATAGGAAAAACAACAACTCCTGTCAACTCGAATCCCTGTGGAAATCAGGCTCTCGGACCGAGAGAACCTCAAATTCCACATGATCGCAAACAAGCCTGATCCCTCATGGTCAGACCTTAGATGGACTGGTTGGCTCAAGGATTCATGCTCGGCTTCCCCTTTTCACAAAGGCTTCGAAAACCATCGCAAAGAAACCAGACTCTTCAGGCGTCACTATCTGTAACTGATTGATACAAAACCATTTAGAAGACTGACAAGCCGCACCCGGCTCAATGCGCGTCCGGCCATGTCGCACCTATTGCTCAGTCTCAGTTCGCCCGCCTCTCGCCGAAGGGGATGCGACATTACTCAACCCCTATCTCACGAATGCTTTACCGCTTCCGTCAACCCCTCTACACTGGTCGCGTCGAATACATACAGGGAGCCTTGATGAATCGCCTTTGGGTTTTGTCGGTTTGTCTGTTGATCTCTACGGCAGTTATCGCCCAACAGCGCGAAACCCCTTCTCCGGCACCAAGCACCGCAGCAAAGCCCGCACCTACTGCGCCCACCGCAGCCGATTATGCGCAAGAGCCCTTCGTCATCGACCAGTACAACACCACCGCTCGCTATGAGAACGACGGCACGGGCGAGCGTGACCTGGTAGTTCGCATTCACGTGCAAAGCGACGCTGGTGTGCAGGCGCTCGGTGAGCTGGTCTTTGGCTTCAACTCCGCGAACGAACAGATGGAAGTCCACTACGTGCGTGTCCACAAAGCGGACGGCACCACGGTCACTGCCGCGCCCGATGCCGTCAAGGAAATGACTGCACCGGTCGCCCGCGACGCTCCCGTCTATACCGATTCCAAAGAGAAGCACATCACTGTCCCGGCATTGCGCCCCGGCGATACACTCGAATATGAAATCGTCACGCGCCTGGTCACCCCGCTTGCGCCTGGCGAATTTTGGTTTGACCACAGCTTTGTCGACGACGCGATTGTCCTCAATGAAAATCTCGAGATCAACGTCCCATCAGGCCGCGCCATCAAGCTCGAATGTCCCAAGTTCCCCTTCGCCAAGACGGAAGAAAATGACCGCGCGGTTTATCGCTGGAAGCACTCGAACCTGAAACGTCCTCCCGAGGACGAGCAATCGAAAGAAAAACAGCAGCCGTCCGAGGCAAAATCTCCGGACGTCCAGCTCTCAACCTTTTCTTCCTGGGAAGACGTCGCTCGCTGGTATGCGAAACTCGAACAAGGCCGCACGCAGCCCACTCCGGAAATCCGCGCTAAGACGCAGGAACTGATCCAAGGGTGCGCGACCGATCTGGAAAAAGCCCAGGCGCTTTACGACTATGTCTCCCGCAATATCCGCTACGTCAGCCTCTCCTTCGGCCTCGGCCGCTATCAGCCGCATTTCGCCGGCGAAGTCTTCGCCAACCAGTATGGCGACTGCAAAGACAAGCACACGCTCCTGGCCGCCATGCTCGACGCCGCCGGAATTCCCGCCGACGCTGTTCTGATTCCCTTTTCGCGCAAGCTCGACGACTCCTTCCCGTCGCCTTCTCAATTCGATCACGTGATTACTGCAATTCCCGAGGGAAAAGACCTGATCTGGATGGATTCGACCGCGGAAGTCGCTCCCTTCCGACTTCTCGTTTCTCCCTTACGCGACAAATCTGCCCTGCTGGTTCCGCCCGACGGCACCGGCCGGATCGTCAAGACGCCCGCCGATCCTCCGTTCCTTTCCACGCAGCGCGTCGAAATCGATGGCCAGGTGAACGATCTTGGCAAATTGACGGCTCACGTGCGCTATGTCCTGCGCGGCGACACGGAATTTGTCCTGCGCTCCGCTTTTCGCAAGTCTCCCCAAACTCAATGGAAGGAGCTCGGCCAAACGGTTCTCACTCTCGACGGCCTCCATGGCGATGTTACCGACGTCAAACCGAGCGATCCCTCAGACACGGAGAAGCCGTTCGAGCTTGACCTCGATTTCACACAGACCAATTTCCTCGACTGGTCCAGCAAGAAGGCCAAAGTCGCTCTTCCGCTCCTCACCATCGGTTTGCCGGATGCTTCCGAGGACAGCCCCAATCCCATCGAACTCGGCAGCCCGCTCGATGTAAACACGCAGCTAAAAATTACCTTTCCTCCGAGCTTCGTCGCGCAGCCCCCCGTAGGCATCGCCGTCTCCCGCGACTACGCCGAATTCAAATCCAGTTACCAGTTTCAGGACCATGTCCTGACCGCTGCTCGCAGCTTGAATTTCAAAATGCGCGAGCTGCCCGCTTCGCGCACCAGCGAGTATCTCGCCTTCATGCGCGCCGTCACCGCCGACGAAAGCCAGCCGCTGCTGGTGGAAAACTCCTCGACCGGCGCGCCCGCAATCCCCGCCGGTGTGGGAGCGGATGAATTGCTCGAATCCGGCGTGGCTGCTCTCAATTCCGGCAACGTACGTGCGGCGATCCCTCTTCTTCGGCGCGTCGTCGAACTCGAGCCGCGGCACAAGGAAGCCTGGAACGATCTCGGCCTCGCCTATCTCCGCGTGGGTGAATTCGACGACGCCACGGCCGCCTTCCGCAAGCAGCTCGAAGTGAATCCCTACGACGAGCATTCCTACAATTATCTGGGCATCGCGCTCCAACAGCAGCAGAAATATGACGACGCGGCCGACGCCTTCCGCAAGCAAATCAACGTGAATCCGCTCGATACCATCGCCCACGCAGCCCTGGGAGGCCTTCTCCTCGCACAGCACAAGTACGCCGAAGCGGTGCCAGAGCTCGACAAAGCTACGGTTCTCACTCCCGACAGCGCCGAACTCCAGGTCAGCCTCGGCCAGGCCTATCTCAACACGGGTGAAAAGGAGAAGGCGCTCGCAGCCTTTCAAAAAGGAGTCGACCTCGCACAGACACCCATCGTCTGGAACAACGTCGCCTACAGTCTCGCCGACAACAAACTCGATCTCGATCGCGCCCAGCAATACGCCGAGTCCGCCGTTTCCTCCACCGCGGCGACCCTCCGCAATGTTGAGCTTTCGCATCTCACGCTCGACGACCTCAATGGTATGGCCTCGATCGGAGCCTACTGGGACACTCTCGGCTGGGTCTATTTCAATCGCGGCGATCTCGATAAGGCGGAACGCTTCATCCGCGCGGCTTGGCTGCTAAACCAGCACGGCGAAGTCGGCGACCATCTCGCGCAAATTGCCGAAAAACGCGGAGATAAGCAACAGGCGGCCCACCTCTATGCACAGGCCATCGCTGCGCCCCATTCCGTCCCCGAGACGCGCGCCCGCTTCACGCTCCTTCTCGGCGGGAACGCCCAAATCGATGAGCTCGTCGCCCGCGCCAAGCCCGAGCTCATTGCGCTGCGCACGATTCCTGCGGGAAAGCTCTTGCCGGAAAACGTGGCAGCAGATTTTCTTGTCCTTCTCTCGCCGCAAGGACCCGACGGCAGCTCCACTAAAGTCGAAGCCGTGCAATTCGTCAGCGGCAGCGAGAAATTGCGCCCCTTCGCGGAAAATCTCCGCCGCCTGAACTTCGGCACGATGTTCCCCGACGCCTCCCCGGTGAAACTCGTCCGCCGCGGCACGCTCAACTGCTCCTCATCCACCGGCAGTTGCGCGCTTACTTTGATCCTCCCCGAGGACGTTCGCACCGTAAACTGACGCTGTGCCTTCCCGCCGGAATTGCGATTGGATGTGGTCTTACTGTGGTCCTGCCTGAATCCCCGGGCTCTCTTCGTTTGGTTTTTTCGGCCCTCGCTACATTTGCGCGCTCATCAATCGCCCGATGCTGCCTGCCATGCGCAGTCCGTCGGCGCGATTCTTGAAGTAGCGTGAATTGATTTCTTCGGCGCCCAAGTCCTCAATGGAATGAAAACCCATCTGCAGGAGTCGCGCCGAGAGCGCACTCGGCTCGAAAAACGTCCGGAAAGGCTCGCCGGCTGTCGCCACGCGCCGCGACATCACATCGAACGCCAGCCGTCCCATCCAATTCAGCGAAGACCGTGGAATGGCGTAGTCGAAGGCTACACCGCCTCCTGGCGGCGTGGAACCAATGAAACCTAGCGTGGCCATCGCGGCATCTTCGGTCAGATACATGATGACGCCAAGCCACGAGAAAAAAGCCGGCTTCGCCGCGTCGAATCCGGCTTGCCGCAACCCCTCGGGAAGCGTCTGCCTCTCGAAGTCCACCGCCGCGTACGTTACCGATGGAGGAATCGCGATCCCCGCCGTTGCCAGCTTGCGCCGCTTCCACTCTTGCGTGGCAGGATGGTCCACTTCAAAAACGCGCAAGCCGGAATCGGCGAATGTGTTTCGGTACGCGAACGTGTCCAGGCCCGCCCCGAGAACCACATATTGTTTCGCGCCGTGTTCGATCGACCGCGCCAGTTGATCTTCGGCATACCGGCTCCGCACGGCCATGAAGGCGCGGAGCGCTCGTGCGATCCGGTCATTTGATTTGCCCCGCTCCGCCTCAACCTTCGCCGCTGCTTCCGGCCCGATGATCCGCACCGCGATGGGATCTTCCAATACTCGGGGATGATCGAAGATTTGGTGCGCCGCGCGCCGCATCGCGACGCGCATTGCCGTGGCACTGGGGCGAGCCTCGATCATGCTCCGGTTATACGATGAAAGCCTGTGCGCGTTCTCGGCGACTTTCTTCGCGAAGTCCGCGCCAATTATCAGTGGAATTGAAAATGTTCTAGGGCGGGAGAAACTGCTCCGTCGTCCCCACGGCGAACGAAAGGCCGGTTCTTTACTTAATCTCCAAAACTTCCTTCTCTTTCGTGGCGCACAAATCTTCGATTTTCTTGCTTTCCGATTGCGTAACTTTCTCAAGCTCGTCCAGCGAGCGTTTCCTTTCGTCCTCGCTGATTTTCTTCTCTTTTTCCAGCTTCTCGACGGCTTCCTTGATATCCCTCCGGATATTGCGGACCGCCGTGCGGTGATTTTCAAGCGCCTTGTGTACGTGCTTCACCAGTTCCTTGCGCCGCTCTTCCGTCAGCGAAGGAATCGGCACGCGCACCACTTTTCCGTCGTTCGTGGGATTCAGTCCCAGGTCGGACGTCCGGATCGCCTTGTCGATCGGCGCCACCGCGCCGGGATCCCACGGCGAGATCACAATCATCGTCGGATCGGGAACGCTCAGCGTCCCGAGCTGGTTGATCGGCATCGGTGTCCCGTGGTAATCCACGCGCACGTGATCGAGGATCGCCACGTTGGCCCGCCCGGTCCGCACTCCCGCAAGCTCTTTACGAAAGTCTTCGACTGCCTTATCCATTCGCACTTTCGCCTGCGCCAAAGCTTCCTTGCTGGTGGAAATCGTGGTCATAGCTGAATTCCCTTTCCCCGCTTCCCTTTCACGCCGCCGTCACGACGGATCCGACCGGCTCACCCCGCACCACCCGCTTCAGATTTTCCGCCACGTTCATGTTGAACACCACAATCGGCATGTTGTTGTCCATGCAAAGCGAAATGGCCGTCGAGTCCATCACCGACAAGCCCTTCTGCAGCACGTCGAGGTACGTGATCCGTTGGAACTTCCTCGCCCCCGCAACCTTTTCCGGGTCCGCGTCATACACTCCATCCACGCGCGTCGCCTTCAATATTACCTGCGCCTTGATTTCCATTGCGCGCAGCGCCGCCGCCGTGTCGGTTGAGAAATACGGGTTGCCCGTGCCACCCGCGAAGATGACCACCCGGTCCTTCTCCAGGTGCCGCGTCGCCCGCCGCCGGATAAACGGTTCGGCCACCTCGTGCATTTCGATCGCGCTCATCAGCCGCGTGTGGCACCCCGCCTTCTCCAGCGCGTCCTGCAGCGCCAGCCCGTTGATCACCGTCGCCAGCATTCCCATGTAATCCCCGGTCGCCCGGTCGATCGAAAGCTCCTTCTGTCGCGCCCCTCGAAAAATATTCCCTCCACCCACCATGATCGCCACCTGCACGCCCAGCTCCTGCACTTCCTTGACCTCGTGCGCGATCCCTTGAATCGTTTCCGCGTGTATGCCGAATTCCTCCGGCCCGGAGAGCGATTCGCCCGATAGTTTCAGCACGATCCGCTGATAGACCGGTGTGCCTTTCCTCGCTGCTGTTGGACGTGCCGTTCTGGCTGGTGTCATTTCGTGTGGCTTCCGGACCTTCCCCCGCGCGCATTCTAGTGCCGTTCCGCTGATTTGGCACTAATGTTTTTGGGAAGCCGGAAGTACCGGGAAAAGAATCGTAGCACCGCAAGGTGCCGCGAAAGAGTTTCGGCCTATGTTGCCGGGACGGGCGTTTCCGGTTTCTCCGGGCTGGCCGAGGGCCCCGCGCCGTCCATCTCGCCCACCTTGAACCGCGAAAATCGCCGGATCGCGATATTTTCCCCCAGCTTCGCGATGGCCTGGTTCACCAGTTCCTTCACCGTCACGCCTTCGTCCTTGATGAAATGCTGCTCGTAGAGGCAATTTTCCTCGTAGAACTTTTCCATCTTGCCGTTCACGATCTTGTCGATCACGGCTTCGGGCTTCCCGGTCTGCTTGGCCTGTTCGCGGTAGATGTCGCGCTCGCGGTCCAGGATCTCCTGCGTTACCTCTTCCCGCCGCAAGAACCGTGGGTCCAGCGCCGCAATGTGCATCGCCACATCATGGCAGAGCCGCTGAAAATCCTCCGTCCGAGCCACGAAGTCGCTCTCGCAATTCACTTCCACCAGCACGCCGATCTTCCCGCCCGCGTGGATGTAGCACCCGACCAATCCTTCCTGGGTCTCCCGTTGCGCTTTCTTGGCCGCCGCTGCTTGCCCCTTTTTCCGCAAGATATTGATAGCCTGTTCGATGTCGCCTTTCGCTTCCACAAGCGCCGTGCGGCAATCCGCAAACCCCGCACCGGTGCGGTCCCGCAGCTCCTTCACCATCTGCGCCGAGACATTCCCTTTTTCGGGTCCTGTGGCTTCTGTTGCCATGGATGGATTCGATTCCCTTTCGCTCGATTCTTTTTGGATTGCTCAACCGGCCGGATGCGTTCGCTTCGCTCCATCCAGTCCGTCTCGTCCGATCCCTGCGCGTCGTGAACGTCTCCGACGCTGGGTTCTATCGAGGAGTCCCTTCGTCGTCGCTCGCCACCGGCGCAGCAGCTTCCGCCGCCGCCTCTTCCGTGGCCACCACCTCGCCGGGTTCGCCTTCGACGAAATCGCCTTCCTGTTTCTCATACTGCTCGTAGGCGCTCGTGTCCACGTACTCAACACCTTCTTCCGCGCCGGTGCCGTCCGCCGCCTTCTGGTCCGCAATCTGCGATTGCTCGAACGACTGCCGTCCCACCACAACCGAATCGGAAATCTTCGACGTGAACAGCCGGATCGCCCGCAGAGCGTCGTCGTTCCCCGGGATCACCCAGTCCACCAGATCCGGATCGCAATTTGTGTCCACGATCGCCACAACGGGAATCCCCATTCGTCTCGCTTCGCGCACCGCGATCACTTCCGCGTTTGGGTCGATCACGAACATCACGTCCGGCGGCGTGGCCATGTTTTCAACGCCCGCAAAATTCTGTTGCAGGTGTTTCAATTCCCGGTCCAGCCGCGCCCCTTCTTTTTTCGAAAATTCCGCCATGCGTCCGTCTTCGGACATGGCTTTCAGCAGCTTCAGCCGCTTGATCGATTTCTGCAGCGTCACCCAGTTCGTCAGCGTCCCGCCGAGCCATCGGTGATTTACGTAATACATCCCGCACCGCTGCGCTTCTTCGGCGATCGCTTCCTGCGCCTGCCGTTTGGTTCCCAGGAAGAGCACGCTCTTGCCCTGGGCTGCATGTTCGGAGACGTATCGGGCCGCTTCGCGGAACATCTTCAAGGTTTTCTGCAGGTCAATGATGTGAATTCCGTTGCGCTCACCGAAGATATACTCCTTCATCTTCGGGTTCCACCGCCGCGTCTGGTGGCCGAAATGGACTCCAGCCTCCAGCAGCTCTTTCATCGTTATTTCGACTCCCAAAGCGCCTCCTCTCTTGAAGGGATGCTTGTTACTCCCTCGGCCGGGAGCAGCATCCTTTTTTGCCGGTTCCTTATCCGGCCGTGAATTTTCCCCGGTATCCCGGGGCTTGCTCGACTACCGCTTGCTGTACTGGAATCTGCGCCGCGCGCCCTTTTGCCCGTACTTTTTGCGTTCCTTCATTCTCGGGTCGCGCGTCAAAAATCCGTTTTTTCGCAGCGCCGGGCGCAGTTCGGGATTCAGTATCGAGAGAGCCCGGGATAATCCCATACGCACCGCTCCCGCCTGCCCTCCCACTCCGCCGCTCTTCACATGCGCCTTGACCTCGACTTGGTCGAGCATCTGCGTGAATTTCAGCGGCTCCACCGCTGCCGTCAGCCACGCCACGTTTCGGAAATATTCCTCCACAGGGCGCCCGTTCACCGTGAACTTCGCCGGTCCTTGCTTGATGTACACGCGCGCTACCGCTTCCCGTCGGCGCCCGGTCCCGTAGAATTGTTTCCCTGCGCCTTGCATCGAATTCGCCGATGAACTCAACGTTCCTCCTCTTTGCCTGCAGGGCCATGGGCGCGGGGATCATCCCGCCTGCCCCGAATCCGTAACGCGTTCCGGCGGATTTCTCCCCCGAACGCACTTTTCTCGATTCTCTGTAGCGAGTCTACAGCGCGAGCGGCTGGGGCTTCTGTCCGGCGTGGCGGGCAAGCGCTTCACTTCCGGCATAAACACGCAGCATCTTTGCTCGGCGCGCGCGGAGCTTGTTCTTCGGCAGCATTCCCAGCACCGCTTCGCGCACGACCTCTTCGGGACGCCGTTGCAACATCACCCGGATCGGGATTTCTTTCAGCCCGCCCGGATACCCGCTGTGGTGGCGATATACTTTCTGGTCGATCTTGTTTCCCGTCAGCTTCACTTTTTCCGCGTTCACCACGATCACGTGATCGCCGCATTCCAGGTACGGGGTGAAGGTCGGCTTATCTTTCCCGATCAGGATCCGCGCGATGCGTGTCGCCAGCCGCCCCAGCACCTGCCCCTCGGCGTCTACCACGAACCAATTTTTCCCTACCGACAACTCTTCGGCTTCTCGTCCCTTCGCTACATACGTCCGCATCTGCTCGGTCACACCTTTCCGTCTATGGACAAACCCCAATTCTAAGGCACGCCAACTCCACTGTCAACGAGCTTCCAGCAATTGCATCGACTTCCCCGCGCAGCCATTCCTGGCAGACTTGCCCCCTCAGGGGCGCGCGTGTGACCTCGCACTTGGTGAAACCCGCAAACTCTCAATGGGACGCGAAGCGAATACGATGGATTGTGATAGATTGCTCCCGAGGAAAGCGTTTACTTGCCCCGCTCCAGCGCCTGGCGCAAACCAATCAGCGGGGACTTGCGGAGGTCCATCATGAAAAAATCTACGCGGCGTGATTTCTTGAAGGCCGGCGCGGCCCTGGCTGCTGGAGCTGCAGCGGCGCGTCCGGTCCGGGCTTTTTCCGGAACGTCCGGCATGGCTCCTGCAGGGCGGCCCGCGACCGCCAAAGTGGCCGTCATTCCCGCCCTCGGGCTGTTCGACTATTCGCAGGTGCAGTTGTTACCAGGACCCTTTCGGGAGCAGTTCGACCATAACCACGAGATTTTCTTGAACCTGAATGAGGATGCCCTGCTGAAGCCTTTCCGCCAACGGATGGGTATGGCGGCGCCCGGTCCCGACATGGGCGGCTGGTACGACAACGGCGACGATTTCAATCCCGCGAATAATTTTCACGCCTTCGTTGCTGGGCACAGCTTCGGGCAATACCTTTCCGGTCTGGCGCGCGCCTACGCGGTCACGGGCTCGAAGCCGACCCAGGAAAAAGTCCAGAGGCTGGTTCGCGCGTTCGGCGAGACGGTGGACGCGGCCGGGAAATTCTACGTGGACTATCGCCTGCCCGCTTACACCTACGATAAGACGAGCTGTGGATTGATCGACGCGCACGAGTTCGCCCACGACCCGAACGCCATGGACGTCCACTGGCGCGCCACGCAAGCCGTGCTACCGCACCTGCCGGAGCGCGCCCTCAGCCGCTACGAGCAGCGTTCCCGCGGGTACAAGAGCATCGCCTTCACTTGGGATGAGACGTACACGCTGCCGGAGAATTTCTTCCTGGCCTACCAGCGCAGCGGAGACGATCGCTATCGGGAATTGGGCGTTCGATTCCTTGAGCAGAACTATTTCGATCCGCTCTCCGAGGACGCCAACGTGCTTCCCTTCGAGCACGCCTATAGCCACGTGAACGCGCTTAGCTCCGCGATGCAGGCGTATCTCGTCCTGGGTGACGAAAAATATCTGCGAGCCGCACGCAATGGACTCCGCATGGTGCAGGACCAGAGCTTCGCCACCGGCGGGTGGGGTCCGGATGAAGCGTTCGTCGAGCCGGGAAGAGGCGGTATCGCCGCGAGCCTCGCGAGCACGCACGCAAGTTTTGAAACGCCCTGCGGCGCCTATGGACACTTCAAGATCACACGTTATCTGCTGCGCACCACGCGCGATGCGCGCTACGGCGACAGCATGGAGCGCGTGCTCTACAACACCATCGCCGGCGCGCGGCTCATCCAGCCCGACGGCACCAGCTTCTATTACTCCGATTACAACGACAGTGGAGCTAAAAAGGTCTGGTACCGCGACAAGTGGCCGTGCTGCTCAGGCACGTTTCCTCAATTGACCGGTGATTACGGCATCAGCGCGTATTACCGCGCTCCCGACGGCATCTGCGCCAATTTGTTCCTTCCTTCGCGCGTCACGTGGACGCAGGGCAGCACACCATGTACGTTGACGCAGAAGACCGAATATCCCGGCGCCAATACCACGCAGTTCGAATTTGCACTGGACCGGCCCGAAACGTTCGCGCTGCACGTGCGAATTCCCGCTTGGGCAGGCGCGAAGACCAGCGTGTCCGTCAACGGGAAGCGCGTTGAGGACGATATCGCTCCCGGAGCTTTCCTTGCCCTGCAGCGCACGTGGAAGGGTGGTGACCGGGTCGAGATGGAAATCGAGCTGCCGCTGCGGCTCGAGGCCACCGAACCGGAAAATTCCAATATCGTCGCGTTGATGCGCGGGCCGCTCGCGATGTTTGCCGTGGGTGAACCCGCGTCGCGGATGACGCGCGCGCAATTGCTGGCGGCGACCGCCGCGGCGCAAACTTCGGACGACTGGGTCGTCCGTACCGATGCGGGGCCGGTCACGATGCGGCCCTTTGCGTCCATCCAGGACGAAACGTACCGGCTCTACCACCGCGTGGAAAGCTGAAAAAAATACAGGACACCCAGGACCAATTCGTGCGGCCCGGGCGAAATTTACGCTTCGGCACCGGGCCAGGGGTTCTTCTTTCCTATCGCGCTCAAACGTAGTCGAACAGCGTCATGAACCCAAAGTCCATGTGCAATTGCTGGTGGCAATGGAAAAGCGTCAAGCCGGGATTGTCCGCCACAAAATCGATTTCCGCTTGCTGGTAGCCCCCCAGCATCACGACATCCTTCAAAACGCCCGCCGTGGATTTTCCCGCGAGGTTTGTCAGCTCGAAACTATGGCGGTGCAAATGGATCGGATGGATGTCGTCGCTGGCGTTGCGCATTCGGATGCGGTAGCGCCGCCCCTGCTTGAGGTGGAACGAAGCAGGAACGGAATCATTGGTCATCGGAAACGCCACGCCGTTGATGGTCCACAGGTTGAAACCGTCCTCGGCGGCGTTGTTCTTCACAAAAGTCATATCCAGTGTTTCGTCGGGCGCAGGCGCCGCAGCGCCGGCCTTCGCGAAAAGCGCGTAGCTCCAGCGCGAAGCGGGCGGCGCAATCCATTCCGGCTTTCCTGTGCGCCCGGCATACTCGACGACGATGCCCATGCCGTGGCGGCGGTCATCGTTATCTAGATCGCCCAGGACCCAGACGCCGGGATGGTTCATCTCCACGATCGCAGAAACGCGTTCCGCCGTGCCAAGCCAGAGGTCGGGTACCCCAGCGGGATTCGGTACGGGATTGCCGTCGAGCGCGACCACGCGGAAGGTATGGCCCGGCAAGGCAAGGCTGCGAATCTCCGTCGCGCTTGCATTCAAGACGTGAAGCAGAATGCGTTCTCCCTGCTTCACGCGGACCGGCTCGCCATGGCCGAGCATGCGGCCGTTGATCGTGAACGAGCTGAAGCCGACTTCATATCCGTGCGGCATGCCTTTGGCGAGCGACGCCTTCATGGAGGACTCGCCCGCTTCCTGGAGCACCTTGTCGGGAGCGGCAGGCGAGAGAAAATCCATGGCCATGTCACCGCCGCGGCTGAAGGTGGGCTCAAACTCCTTGAGCACAAGGAAAACTTCGCGGTCGTAGCGGCCCGGCTCGTGTTTTGGCTCGATGTAGACAGGCCCAGCCTCGCCGCCATAGAGTCCGGCAGCCAGATCGGCGCCCGCGCGATTGTGCGTGTGATAAAACCGGAAACCTGCGGGACTCGGATTAAAAACGAGGCGCCGCATTCCGCCCGCCGGGATGTACGGCGTCCCCTCTTCGGCGGCTCCGTCAACATCGGCGGGGATATGCTGTCCGTGCCAGTGGAGCTGCTCGGCAACGGTCGTTTCGTTATGAACATCAATGGTGACTGCCTTTCCTTCCTTGAAGCGAAGGAGCGGCCCGGGGAATTGGCCGTTGTAGGCGGTCGCGGAGATGATGCGGTTGGGCGCGATCTCGATCGGAGACTTCTTTATATGCAGCGTGTAATCGGCAGGTGCCAAGTCCACCCGCGAAGCAGCGGATTCCATCGGCTGCGGTGTGGCGCCCGGTTGAACAAGTGTCGCTCGGGGATTGAGTAAAAGCGCTCCGGCCGTGAGCCCAGTCGTTTTAAGGAACCGCCGCCGCGATTCCAAATCATTCTTCATTCCGTTCTCCTTGTTGCTTCCGCGCCGCCGCGTGCGTCCAGCGCCCAGGCTCCGCCGCCGAGTGAAATCAAGAGAAGGAGGCAGCACAGCATCGCGAAGTCGGTGCGAGCATCGCTGACCATGAACCAGAAGCCCTGATTGGCGCGAAAAAGTTCCGGAAGTTTCGTCGTGGCGATCGCCGTGGAAATCACAATCAGGAGCGGAACGGCCGCGACTCTCGTCCACAGTCCGAGCAAAACCAGAATGCCGCAAATGACCTCAAAGAACCCCACAAAATGCGCCGTGAAATATGGATGCGGAAATCCAATCCGAGCAAAACGAACCACACCCATCGAGGGATCGCTATATTTGAGAATACCCTGCGTGAAGAAGATCAAGCCAACTGCCAGGCGGACGAACAGAATGCTCGCCGGTCCTCGCGGTGGATTAAACAAGAATCGAAGGAGTGAGCGCATGCCAGTGGAACCAGGCTGATTTTATCAGGAAGTCTGGCTCCTTCCGCTCAATTCAGCTTGCCACGGCTTCCTGCGGAACCCGTAAACTCGCGCGGACGCTCCGTTGCGCGAGGCTGCAGCTTGCTGGCGCAGTGGCCCCCGGTGAAACTGGACGGCAGAATTAGCGAGGAATTCCGGACGCGGAGATCAGCAGAGTGGATCGCCGAAGAACAGCGAGTATCGCTGGCGATCCAGCGACCTGGGAACATAAGTCCAGAGAGAATCGTTGAAGTCGACAGGATTTTCGACCTGGCGAATCAGGCGCGCTAGCCGTAAGTTCGCCAACCTGCCCCTGAAAAAGCCAACCTGCTCAGAATCGCGCTTTCGAACTGCGCTGTGGGCGCTTTAACTTCGTATCCCTCGTACAAGAAGCCGCTCGATCTGATCCTTGCGCGAGCCAAAATCAGTGATGGCGCGCCCAGGGGGACGATCTCCGAACTTTCGTCGGAGACTCCGTGGCAATACTGCCACGGGTAGGCTTCCCCACTGGATTCAAACTGTAAGCTGTTCGGTGGGTCCGGGGAAACTTGATTGAGCGACCATTGTGCCCTTCTCTGGCTACAAGTAATATTTAGGTCAAACTTAAATCTGGGATAGAGCTCTTGTTACCGTTGACCAAGCACGCGATCGAAAAGTCGCTATGCTATCTCCTGTTATTCGCCGTTTTGCTTTACACAGTGAACCAGGTCCGAAAACCCACAAAATGGGTCGGCAGGCTCTTTCTGTGGCTCATGAACATGTCCCATTCCAGCCTGACCGACTGGGGGCTGACACATGTGCAGATCGAAGAGCACTTCACGATTCTGGATGTTGGTTGCGGTGGCGGCAGGACTATCGAGAAGTTGGCCGCGCTTGCCACAAAAGGGATGGTTTACGGCGTTGATTATGCCAAGGGCAGTGTAGCCGCATCCCGTGGGAAGAATGCGCAATTGATCCAGGCGGATCGCGTCGAAATAAAGCACGCTTCGGTGTCTCAACTGCCGTTTCCGGAAGACACATTCAATCTCGTCACCGCCGTGGAAACCCAATATTACTGGCCTGACTTGGTCAAAGATATGCAGGAAATCCTGCGCGTGCTGAAACCTGGCGGGACTCTGATCGTTATCGCGGAAAGCTATAAGAATGGAGCGTACGATAAGTTGAAAGGGCCGGTGATGAGGCTGTTGAGATCAAAGAGCCTGGGCGTTGATGAACATCGGACATTGTTTTCAACGGCGGGCTACACAGACATTCACACGTTTGAAGAACGCACGAAAGGCTGGATTTGCGCGATGGGCAAAAAGTCCTTGTAGTTTTCTTGCGGACATAAAAAGCCCACGCGAAAACGTGGCGCGCCCAAGGGGACGATCTTAGAACTTTTCTGATGAACCTCGTGTCAACCCTTCCACAAATCAACGGCCTCCCTGATTTGAGTGCCTGAATTCTCGCGTCATATCGCTCCGCCAGGCTTGCCACGTTCCAGCAGCGCCGTCAGTAATTCGGATGTCGTAGTATGACCTGTGCGGAAATTGCGGGCAGGTCAAAGTGACCGCTCTTGAAGGCCTTCTCTACGAGACGCATCTCTCTGCTTCCCGAGAAACAGTGATTAGCCGTTGCAACATCTCCATTTTGATGTTGCCGCGCGCCTTGGCCTGGGCCCTGTGCCTGATTTTGCGCCAACTCACGGACGGGTTCGTCGTAGTTGTACCCCCTCGAATCGTTAACTTAAGGCTGGGCGCTGCGGTTGCCGTACCCCGAGCCATCGCATCCGACCGTTAGGAGTTCCGACAAACGACTTTCAGTCTCAACATCCTTGTCTCTGAGAAAAATCACATCATTGATTACAAATTTCCCAGCTTCCGACATTACTACGACTGCAACTTGCCAATTCCACGGCTTTTCTTGTGGACCTTCTGTTAGCCGCACGTAAACGCGAAAAGAGCCATCCTCCTCCGATTCCGTCTTCTCAATCTGAAAAGCTTGTGGATGGCCTCGGTCGTCGGCACCCGAGAAAAGTCCGAATTCCGTCCACGTTGACGGTGCCTTTTCGTCATTCTTCGGGTGCAGGCGAAACCAATCATCATGACAGGCACGTGCTTGGTTAATTCTATGGATCAATGAGTTGCTGAGGTAAAGGGATAGTACCTTCATCCTCTTCGGCGTCGGAAAGCCCTCGATTTGTTGAGATACCAGCCATCGATACAGCCCCCGGACAGGGATTTCGGCCTGGATCGGCAACTCACTTCGCCGATGCTGTTGCGGAACTTGGCCATAACCTAGCAATGTGACCAAAAGAAAGATGGATATGTACCGTAGGATAATCATTTATTCTTCTCTTGTCTCACGGATTTGGCACGATGATGACGCGGTAAGATGCCGCGTTCATCGAGGCATTATTCGGATTACTGCCGACATTCCAGATGGTCACAGGCTTTTGCGCCGGCCATTGGTCCGCCATCCAGAACGTTCCTTTAGTGGACGTTCCCATGAAAGTTCCAGAGTTCTTGTGTCCGCCGGAATCAGGCAGATAGTGCCATTGCCCGTCAGATCCCTTTATGAAAGTAGCAATTGCGGTACCCTTGTCTTTGTCGGTGAGCTCGGATGCAGGTTTACCACCCCTCCATGATGAAGTAGGACCTAGCACACCTGTGAAACGTTCACATGCGGTAACGCATTCCCCATTACCGATCGTCGTCTTCTTATCGGCTGCCTCCTTTATCTTTGCAAGCTGGGCAGGAGTGGCTTTATAAGATCCATCAGGCTGGCGATTTTGCGCCGATTCCGTCGTTGTGACCGACGACTGCGCCGTTGGTGTCGTCGGTGCGGTCGATTGTCCTTGCTGCTGCGCTGCCTCGGAGTTGAGGGTTCCTTCATAGGTCAGCCCTGTCGCATAACCCGAAGGACCGGCCATGCCCTCCATCATCTCTAAGATATCCGCGACCCCGCCGGACGCGATCACACTTTCCACCAGCCGGAAGGGAGCCCACTCGATGTGCCCGACCAGGTCGGCGAAGGTTTCGGGGTTGTCGCTGACCATGGCATACAAATTCAGCGTTTGCGGGTTCGCCAGGTTCGCATAGGGAACGGGTGCGGGCACAGAGGACCAATCGGCAGAGAGCCAACGGCCGAGGTTGCTCCTGTAATAGCGCGCGCCGAAATCGTCGTTGCCCGTCTCTGTGTCGCGTTCCTTGCCCTCAAACTTGTACTCTTGAAGGCAGGAATTCGTGATCGAAAGCTCGCTGCCAAAGGGCCGGAAATCGGAGTCGTAGCAGGGCGACGTCTGCCCCGCTTGCACGACCGTTCGCGAGCTGCCCAGCATGTCCTCTTCGTAGTAGTAGATATTGCCGCTCGATACGTCACGGCGGGCGATTCGCTTTCCTCCGAAGAACACGTATTCGCTCGTGAAGGTGCCGCTGAAATTCGACTCGTCCAGGATTTCCGTGCCTGCTCCATACCAGAATATGACTCCGCTCGACTTCTCGATACGATTCCCGTCCCCATCGTAGGTGTATTTAGTTCGAGTGCAGGACTCAGTTTTGCTGCGGTCCTCGTTCATGCGTTAACTCCGAGAAGCTCTCGAAGGACGGCATACCAGGCCAGCATCAGACAGATAGTACTCCTGCGGAAGAAAAGCGCCAACACTTCCAGCACTTTTGGCTATCACCGCAGTTTCTTTTACTCCTGCAAGCACACGATTCCATCACCAGCACTTGCTGTGCGAGCTAAAAGACGAAGAAAGTGATCTACGGAAGCGGATAGATCTATCCGCTTCCGTAGATCGGCCGCGCTTTCTGAAACGGCATCGGTCCGGGGACGATCAGGTGTTTGATCGTGTCGAGCAGTCGGCTGATCGGATGACGCGCGGCCGCAGCCCGAAGATCATCCGCGGTGACATGCAGATAGATCTGCGTGCTGGTAATGAGCCGATGCCCGAGCAAGTCACGAATGGTGACCAGTCCTACACCAGCGCGCACCAGGTGCGTCGCAAACGTATGACGGATGCGATGCGGCGATAGGGGAATACCCAGGCGACTGCGCTGCCCCCAGGTGCGCACACGTTCGTAAACTCCACCTCGCGAAAGTGATCGCCCGAAGCGGGAACGAAAGAACGGAGCGTGGTTGGGCGCAGCACCGCGCGCTTCGACATAAGTACGCAACACCTCGGCCAGTTCAGCGTTCACAGGAATGGTTCGCTCGTGTCCGCCTTTGCCCTGCACGGTGATCGTCAACTGCTTGAGGTCGACGTTGGCGTTGCGCAGTGATGCGCACTCGGAGGCGCGGATGCCAGTGCCGTAAAGCAAGGCTAACATCGCGCGGTCACGCAGGCCGATGACGGTATCGGGTTTCGGCTCTCGAAGTAGCCGACTCATCTGTTCGGAAGAGAGCGATACAGGAAGTTTGCGCGGAACGGCCTTGATCGAGGGAAAGACAGCCAGTGGATTATCGCTGTGATCGAGGTGGCCCATGGCGACCATCGCGGTGTAGAACCTGCGCAATACCACAACCGTCCGATTGATCGCCGAATCGCCGTTGTCGCGCACCTCACGCAAGTACTGCAGATAAGCGAGCACGTCACGAGCGGTGATCTGGTCCGGTTCGCGGTCATCTTGCTTGCTGCGCATCCAGTCGTGGAACTGCTTGAGGGTCTTCTCGTACGCCGCCAGCGTGAGCGGACGGAGTCCGCGCGCGACACAGTGCGTCCGGATGTAAAGCTCGATCCAGTAGGACCACTTCATGGGCGACCTCCCGTGATTAGCTTGTCTACGGCGGCTTCGGCTCGCCCCGGCAGCACATGCAGATAAACACCGCTTTCCTGCGGACTGCGATGTCCCATCAGTGACGCGATCACGGCCAGGTCAACACCGCGGTCCATCAGGTGCGTGGCGAAGCTGTGGCGCAGGGTGCGCGGCGTGACCGAGTCAGGAAGACCAGCTCGGCGCGCGGCGGCGCGGACAATCGCGCAGACGTCGTTCACACGCAATCGGCTCTTGCGGATCGTGGTCCGGAACAGAGGACCGCGCTTGCCATGATCGAGGAGATAGGCAAGCAGTTCGGTATACACTCCGTCCGGAATGGGAACCGCACGTGGCCGGTCGCCCTTGGCCTTCCATACCAGCAACTCGCGGCGTTCGCGGTTAACATGCGCGACATCGAGCGAGCACAGCTCGTCGGTACGCAACCCGCAGCCATAAAGCAGCAACACCATAAGGCGATCCCTCCGCGCTGTCGGGCCTGGAACCGCTGTCGCTTCCATCAAGCGTTCGGCTTCTTCCAGCGTTAGCGACTTCGGCGGAGTACGCCGAGCCGTGTGCGCCAGGTTGAATCCGTCGAGGACGTTACGCTGGCTCCTTCCGCTGCGCCACGCATACTCGAGCAGCCCGCGCACATGGCTGAGGTACTTCGCCAAGGTGGTCTCGGTCGATCCGTTCTGCCGCTCCGCTTCCAGCCAGTGCAGATACTCCTCCAGCTCCAGATGCCATAAAGGAACATCGGAACCGAGTCCGGCGATAGCGCGGCGCAACGTGCAGCGCACGTCGATGATCGTGCGCGGCGTCTTGCGTCCAACTTTATCCAGATAGCTGAGATAGCCCTCGATCAAAGGATCCATCCTGCCTAAGTTCGGCTTCTTCATGCGGTCGCTCCTTGTGGCTGCAGCCAGTCGTTGATGGGATGAAGCGCAATCGCAGCGCGGCGCTGCGGGTCGGCGATGTGGACGTAACGAACCGTGGTCGAGATCACCGCGTGACCCAGGATGCGCTGCACCTCGGCCAGGTGCACGCCCGCCTCCAGCAGATCGGAAGCGCAACTGTGGCGGAACTGGTGAAGGCTATGAATGGGGACCTGCGCGACGGCGGCGATGTCATGAACGCCGTTGCTGATCGCACTTCCGCTGAGAGGACGGCCGTAACGGCTCACCAGCAGTGCTGTTTCCTGGACAAGGCCCACCTGCTCCAGTTGGTTATGACGTAGCGGAAGATATGCTTCCAGGCAGCGCAGCACCATCTCCGGCAGCGGTACACAGCGCTCCTGTCCTGTCTTGCGGCCATCGATGCGGAGAGTGCCTTCTTGGCGATCGAATGCATCGACCGTTAATCGCGCCAACTCGCCCCGGCGCAGGCCCGTGCCATACAACATCGCCAGAATCGTGACCCAAAGATGCGAGCTGTAATCGCCGCCGCGATTCGCCGCTGCACGCCACAACGCTTCCATGTGCGCGTGGTCGATCCGCTTCGGCAGACGACTGTAAGGCGTGACCTTCGGGCCCTTCATCCAACGCAAGGGGTTGACCTTCCATAGGCCCTGACGGACCAGGTAGTCGCCGAATCCGCGCATCGTGCTCAACGTTCCATACACAGTGGCCTTTGACCGAAAGCTCGTGCAGTTCGCCAAGTACCGGGTGATCGTCTCTGCATCAATGTGTTCGATCACGACTCGGGGACGGCGTTTCTTCAACCATCGTCCCCATCGATCCAGGCGCGCCTCTGTGTATGCCACCGTCTGCTCACTCAGTCCCCGAGCCCGGTACTCCTCCATGTATGCTTCTTGCAACCGATCCCATCGCCTCATCGCTGTTCTCCTTTCGTACCTGCCGGCGAGCTAACGCTCGCCGGCTAGAACGTTACGAAAATAAACAATATGGCCTCCAATACGACTTACTTGGAGGTCGCGATGAGCCCTGAACTGAACTAAAGAAGTTTTTACGCGAATACGCACAAAAGAATGATTTTCAAGTCGAACGTGAATTTGTCGATGTGGAAACGGCAAAGGCTGCGGGGCGCAAGAAGTTTGGCGAAATGATCCGCTTTTTTGAAAAGGCACCGAATTGCCGTGTCGTAATCGCGGAAAAAACAGATCGCCTCTATCGCAATTTGAGGGATTGTCTGACGCTCGAAGACTTGGAAGTTGAAATACACCTTCCCAAGGAAGGCCAAATAATCAGCAAGGACGCTAAATCGCAAGCAAAGCTAATTCACGGTTTTCACGTCGTGATGGCCCGAAATTACATTGATAATCTCCGCGAGGAAGTGATCAAGGGGATGCGCGAGAAGGCGGAGCAAGGGATCTATCCCAGCCGCCCTCCTCTCGGATACCGGAACAACAAGGCTGACCACAGCATCGAGGTTGACCCGAAGAAGGCTCCGCTAGCACGCCGAATGTTTGAGCTCTATGCCACAGGGAAATATTCCATTTTGCAATTGCGTTCGGCGATCATGTTCGAGTTTGGCGCCAAAATGGCTAAGGGGTATCTCGATAGGCTGCTGAAGAACCCGTTTTATGCGGGGCTGTTTGTTTGGGATGGCAAAACCTACGTTGGCACTCAGACGCCGATTTTTGACCGTTCCTTATTCCGACAGGTCCAAGCCGTAATTCAGGGGAAGACCAAACCAAAATATCAGAAGCGGGAATTTGCGTTTCGTGGCTTGTTGACGTGCGCCTATGACAAATGCTTGGTCACGGCAGAAATTAAGAAAGGGAAATATACCTATTACCGCTGCACCGGCTCTCGGGGCAAGTGCGAATTGCCGTATATCCGCGAAGAGGATCTGGGCATCCGGCTTGGCCAAGTCCTGAAAGATATTCACGTTCCGGGTTACGTTCTATCGCAATTGGAGGAGTCCCTTTTGTCTGACAAAGGCCGCGAAACAGCGGTCAAGCAGGAACAGCAAGACCGATTGCAGCAACGCCTAGCCTTGGTCCGTAGCCGCCTTGACCGAGCCTATCTCGACAAATTGGATGGCAAGATCACTGAGGAGTTGTGGAGTCGAAAGAGTGCCGATTGGAATGCCGAGGAGCAACAGCTTCAAATGGCGATTCGGGGTCTTTCCGACATCAAACCAGAAAGAATGCTCGATGCGGTCAGAATCTTAGAACTCGCGAATAAGGCTTATTTTCTATACGTTAAGCAGACTCCAGCCGAAAAAGCGAAACTGCTCAATATCGTGCTTTCGAACTGCTCGATTGATGCCACAAGTATTTATCCTACATACAGAAAGCCATTTGACGTGATCTTCGCTAAGGCGCAAAACGAGGGATGGCGCGCCCGGAGGGATTCGAACCCCCGACCCTCTGCTTAGAAGGCAGACGCTCTTTCCAACTGAGCTACGGGCGCATCTTTACTGGATTGTAGCATTTACAGGGATTTGCTCTAAAGATTCTTGGACCGCGGTGGAAATGTAGCGCCCAAAATCACCACTAAGCGTCTCGACCGCCTGCTGTTGGATCTTGTCGCTGGAGTGGAGATATCGCTGCGTGGTTTTTAGGGAGGAGTGACCGGCGATGTCTTTGACGGTCCGAATGTCAGTCCCCTTCTGAATCAGTCGTGTCAAAGCCGTGTGCCGGAGATCATGAAACCTGATCTTCGCGACCCCGGACTTTTTCACCGCGCGGTTCCATTCGCGACGAATTCTAGTAACGATGGTCTTTCTCGGCATCGAAGGCTCGAACACGAATGCTTTCGGTTCGATACCTCTCGGCCGGAGCAGAATGAGAATTGCTTTCGCATCTGGACTGAGACGGATGCTGCGCTTCCTACCGTCCTTCGTTTCACAGAGTTCGACGCTTTCGGGATGCAACGATTCCCACGTTAGGTTGACGAGCTCTCCCCGGCGCGCCGCGGTCTGCAAACAGAAGATCGCCATCAGGCGCAGCCACGCCGGCATCGCTTCGAGCAGTTTCTTCTGCTCCTCGCCTTCTTCGAGCACTCGCGTCGGCGCCTGTTCTTCGTCCAGCATTTTCTTGTTCAGCGCAGCGACCGGGTTTTTGTCCAGCTCGCCGTTCTGAATAGCCCAGTAGAGCGCATGCCGAAGCAGCGACACATAACGATTTACGGAAGCTCGTTTCAAGCGACGGCGCCCGACCGAGACGTTGAGCAAGTGCAGCCGGAAATCCTCCACGTGATTCGGGGTAATGTCCTTGAGTGGCGTGTCGTCGAAGAAGTTTACCGCGTAGCCGAGCGGCGTGTCCCCAGCGGGCTTGCCTCGATACCGCACCCAGCTTCGCTTCGTTTCGCTGGCCCAGGCAACAAACTTTTTGGCGAAGTCCGAAAACGGTGTTGTTCCTGTCTCTGGCGCCAGCTTTGGGAGCATCAGCTCGCGAATCTTTCCGTCGGCAATCTGGCGCGCCTCGCGCTTCTCCAGAAGTCTGATCGGCCCGATCTTCGTTCGGTGCCTCTTCCCCTCGTGGGTTAGATCAAGCCACCAGTTCGCACGATGCTTGTAAACGTGACCAAGCCCGTGCCGTCCTTTGCTCCGCACTGCCCGGCAAATGGTCGTCTCGGTCTTCTGAATCGCTTCGTTTTCCATGTTCTCGCCCTCCTATTCACGATTCCCGAAAATCTTTACAGTGCCAACTACCTTCGGCGGTTGCCTAAGAGCAGCCGTCCCGGAAGGTCAAGCGTCAGCATCGGTTGCCACCCAGGATTATCTTCCCTGCTGCCGATTTTGATGCTGATTGCTACAACGCCTACTGCTTGCCCAGCATCGTTCAGGATCGGCGACCCGGACATTCCGGCTTCAATCGGACCCGTCTGGAGTCTCGTGCCCCATAATCCAGAGAACACCTTCAAGGGCGTCCGAATCCATCGGTCGCCAGAGAGCGCGAGCACCCATCCTCGGCCACTCCGGGCGTTGCCAATCCCCATGGCTGGCACTGCGTCAACTAATGCGTCATAGGCATCGGCCTTGTCAGGCAACTGTTGGCTGTCAGGGCAACCCAAGACCGCGATGTCCGCAACCGGATCTGCAAAAAGACACTCTGCCCAGACGTCGATTTCGCTGCCATCCAGTCTCCCCAACAACTTCGGATAGACGCGTTCTGGATTTTCCGTCGCGATAGTAGATGGCAATTTCAGCAGGCAATGTGCCGCAGTGACGATGACGCGATCCGATACGAAATGACCCGGCACGTGCCGACGCCTCACGCGTAGCTTCAGGGGAATATCCACGGGAAATATCCTCACGTGGCGCTCGATGATAAAACCGCGCCCATCGCCCACTTTTATCACCGATGCGGGATTGGCTTTCATACTCGTCCTCCGATTTTAAGATTTCGAAAATCCTTCACGGCCCCGAAGGGCCGTCTTGCTTACTGAACTCGCCGGATCACGAAGTGAGGGCCGTCGAGAAACGCCGGGGTTTCTTTGCCAGTCTCGATCCGGAAGAGTCGAGATGCTGTCCATTCTCGAAAAGACTTCACGCCGGATCCCGCGACGAGTCGAACGTGGACTTCGAGGCGGCCGATGCCCACGGTTGGCTTCTGCAACCCCGATACGTCGGAGATCAGCGAGAATCCGTCCAAGCCGTCATTCCGAAGGAAATTCCAGAAGAGGGTCCTCTGATTGTTGTGCGTTCTGATTTCGGGCGGCCCGAAGGATTCGACGAAGAGACCGAGCTGGTCGGTTGTCGAGCCCCTTGGTTTCCCGCGGCGCGGCGCCCTTCCGAGCGTTCGCGTGAAAACATGTTCTCGTGCGTCCATAGTAGATCCTCCGTTCAACTGATTTTCGAGATGATGAATCGTCCCGATCCGAGGAAAGAAGGCGACTCGATCGCGTTCTCGACGTCGAGCAGCCGGAACACGATGAACTTGGCGAAGGACAACAGCCTGCCTCGACGTGCAATGTGAACCTGAACCGCTTCGGATGCGCGGAGCGTTGAAACCTTGGCGAACATCGAAAAGCCACCCTTGCCATCCGCGCGTCGAAAATTCCAGAACAACAGCGAAGAATCTCCGTGCTTCTCCTGCTCTGGCGGTCCGAAGGACTCGGCGAACAACTGTGGTTCGTAAAGCATCTTCACTTTCACGCCGGTAGTCGCAGGCCGTTTCCCGAGCACGCGTGAGAATTTCCACTGCTTTGTTTCTTCCTTCATGGAGTGTTTCCTCCGATCCGCCGCCGTCAGGCAGCGAAACTTTTAACGCAGGTCGCCACGCGCGATTTCTTTATCGATCTTCCCGAGTTCGTGATAGATCCACGCTCGGCACTTCGAGCAGAAGCCATTCCCGGCGTGCGGCATGGAATGCGTTCGACACCGAAGGCAGCCGTGTCGCTCGAAGAGAATTCGGACCGCCCGGCGCTCTGGTATTTTCTGGAGACGCCGAATCAGCACTTCCTCTTCTTTCGTGTGGAACGAAATCCGAAAATCCGGTCGCGGAAGCGCATCGAGGACCTCAACGTCATTTTTTCGTAGCTTTCCCATAGTTCACTTCCAGTGCGGATGAAACCTTTCAAGCGTCTCCCGCAACTTCGTTTGCGATACGTGCGTGTAAATTTGGGTTGTCGAAATGGACGAGTGTCCGAGCATTTCCTGGATCGCGCGGAGGTCGGCTCCGTGGTCGAGCAAGTGCGTAGCGCACGAGTGCCGGAGTTGATGCGGGTGGACGTGTCCCAGGCCTGCGGAACGGGCGGTTTTCTCGACGATCATGCGGATCGCGCGAGCCGTCATGGGTTGTGGCTGAACCGGCCGAGGCCGCGGCGGAAGTTTGCCAGCGGTAAGCTCGTCGAGCTTCTGTCGTGCCCGGTCGCGCGTGATCTCGGAGATCCGTCCGAGGACAATGGTCTTCTGTCGGAATTTCAGCCGTTCGCCGGAGTGGTGCGAGTCGCTTTCGAGGCGGTAACCGTAGCGCCAAACCCCGAGCCACTGCCCTGTCGTGGAGTACCGGACGATCCTTCCCCGCTGATCCGGCTGGCCTTGTTCTTGAAATAGAAATCCCTTCGTCCGCCTGCCGAGATACGCCCGAAGCGCATCGATCGCGCG
This sequence comes from uncultured Acidobacteriota bacterium, assembly GCA_963788255.1. Lineage (GTDB taxonomy): Bacteria > Acidobacteriota > Terriglobia > Acidiferrales > UBA7541 > Palsa-295. Next base: position 125,951 of record CAWBGC010000011.1, on the reverse strand, counting down.
CTGGCCGAGAGGCACGAGCCGCTCTTTGTCGCCCTTGCCGAGAACCATCACGGATCGCGCGGACCAATGCACGTCCGCGATGCGCGCGCCAGCGACTTCGGCGATTCGGCAGCCTGTCCCGTAGAGAAATTCCAGCAAGGCGCGGTCGCGCGTACTCGTAGCGGCTTCGATTAGGGCGTTCACCTCGTCCTCGGAAAGAAACTTCGGCAGCCTGCGCTTCACTCGCCGCGTTTGCACGGCTCGCGCCGGAGAACTTTGAACGGCTCCGATCGCCTCCATGAATCTGAAGAAAGAGCGAAGAGCGTAGAGAGCCTGCTGAAGTGTCTGTCCTGATGCGCCACGATCGAGCAGTGACGCGAGAAAGGCGCGAATGTCGGGTGGCCGGATCGCTTTGAGCGGCAAGCCGTGGACAGTATCGAGAAAGTTGGCGCATACTTTCTGGTAACGGTGGAGCGTGTTGGCCGAGAGCCCGCGAATTGACATATCCTGCAGGAAGTCGCGGAGCAGCGCGAGAGGCTCGTTGCCCGAAGAGATTTCTTGTCGCGGTCTGAGGGCGAGATTGTCTTGCTTCGGGGGTGCTGATAGATTCGCGTCAGCAGCCATCGGAGATTAGACCTCCCTTGGTTGTCAGGGGCGCGTCGGTGTTCTCAGCACCGGCGCGTCCCGTCTTTACTACTTCTTTCGCTTTTTAGGACCAGGCTTCTGCAACGCCTTGAACCTCTGAAACCTCTTCACGTCGCCGGGCGTGAAGCGCCACAGCGTCCGTTCATCCATTGGGACGGCGATCGATGGACGTATCTTTCCACTCCCAAGCCAGCGCCGGAGCGTGATGAGGCTGACTCCGATTAGCTTTGAGGCTCGAATGGTGGAATACGTCTTCATCTTGATAGCGAAGGTATCATATCTCCCTGAAGGTCGTTGTCAAGAACAATCTTGCTAAACACCCACAAATGTTATAGATTTCGTCTCGACGAAGCGCCCGCAGAGAAGAAAGCAACGCCTTCCCGCCCCGAGAGTTTGAGAATCTCAAAATCTGCCAGCGAAACACCTCGTAGAGAGAAAAGTGGTTGCAGCGAGAGATTCCACGGCACAGTATTACACCGCAAGTCACTTTTCGAATACTTGAGGTGCAGCGATGGAACCGAAAGAAGTTGCCGCGGCGATCCTCACGAAGATCGCTTTCGATCACAACAGCAGACTTCAAACCGACTTCAGCGGAATATCGAAAGAATCGGCCGTTGAGGAAGTCATCAAGGTTTATATGGACTGCCTGAATCGTCTCAAGAAATGAGCGTGATTCAGAATGGCGAGGCCCTTCTCGGCAGTCTTAGGTGTGGGCCCTACGACCCTTGCGGCCGCCTCACGCGCCCGCGCGCGAGAGCGCACTCTATCGTCCCTGAGGATGCCCACATGCCTTTGACGTGACTATCGGCCTCTGTTTCGTTTGCCGACTGGATGGCCCTTCCTATGAGACATCGCCTGTGCCAAAGAAAGCAGTAGATTCCGGTCTGTTTCGTCTGTTCGACTCAGCAGCATGCGGAACTTGTCGAGCGTCCGGGCCTCTCGGCCGGTGCTGCCCCAACCTTGGTCCCCGTCGCGAATTGGAGGCTTCGCTTTTGGAGGATTTTCACCGTCGTAGAAAAGTTGGTACATGGGAACTTCCAGTGCCCGCGCAAATTTTTCGAGAGTTTCGATAGCCGGAACCGTGTGGCCGTTCTCGACTCTGGAAACGTAGCAGCGAATAAGTCCAGTGCGCTTCTCGATGTCGCCCTGGGATAGGTTCTTCTGTTCCCGCAATGCTCTCAATCTGTCAGCAATTACCATCTTGAACTCCTCACCATCTTTTGTGACGCCAAGCGTCAAGGCATCCTGCCCCAAATCCTACGCAATCGCAACTTACTAGTTCACGGTTGGGAGACACGCCCTGGTGAAACGGTTCGTTTGCGCATTACCCGCCTTCGCCGCCGATTTCGATCACCCCAGTCCCGCCGCACGTGGGACAAACACCCGTCCCCTTGTACCGCGAGCCAAGCTGCTTCGAAACTACCTGCTCGTCGCCGAAAACAGGTAAGATGTTTCGCATGAAAAAGAAATCATTGAAAAACTCGGAACGACTGGACGCAATCTTCATTCACTTCCAACCGAACAAGCGCGAGAGCTTTGTATACAAGCCCGAGTTTCGAGGGATAATGGTCGGACTCATGTCAACGCCTCCTGGCCAAAAGAGGGACAAAAAGAGGGACGCATACTATGCGGAGCGAGAATGGGAGCGGAATCTCGCGTTCGTCTGTGGCCTTCACACGTTGATACCGCCGGGAAATTCCGTGCTGAAGGTCGAGGCCGAAAAATTACTCCTGTCGATGTTCGGCAGCGGATTCTCCGCAGACAGGCTGACGAGATTCAATGCCTCGGAGCGGAAGCGAATAAAGAAAAGCAGCGCGGCGGCTTGGCGTTTGGTCAAGAAGCTCCGCAAGCATTACGGCCTTCCGCCTGCTTGATATTCGCAAATTGGAAGCTCAACATTGAAGCCATGACCAGCACCATTGAAGGTAGCCTAGACATTCGCTGGATAAACTTTGAAGATCCGAGAGCCACGCCTAGATACGACCTCTTGTTCTCGCGGTACAAGGACTTCAAGAATGGAGCCCAGCAGCCCTATCATCTGGTCGAAACCCCCGCGCTCGAACGTTACCTCACCAGACTGGGTTTTACAGCCGAGGACGCAAAGGTGTGGGTTTCCAAGACTCACGAGAAGGCCGGCGTTTCAATTCCCAACGTGCATCTGACGGCGGAGCATCTTGCAGACTTCGGCCTGTCGATCTAATTCGCTGCGATTCGTCAGCTAATTGCGAGCGTCGTCCCCATGTCCGGAATCAATAGCCCGATCGAATCCGCCTACCGCGATGCAGTTTCCAACAGATTGTTCTCTCTGGTCTACTTCGCCCTTAATGAAGGTGTTCCGCCCGTGGAAAGAAAAAGTTTTCGAGAGGATTGGATCGAGCGTGGGACGGACCAGCTAATTCGACTGCTGTTCCATTGCGCTAGTCCTGACTGGTCGTCTTACCCTGAAACATTCTGGGTAAATCCCTGGGTCGCGGAACGGTTGCGGGCGTCCGAAGCATATGGCATGTATTACGTTCTCGAACGGTGGTTAGCCAATTACCCATTGCCCCCGCTCGTCAGCGACGATCCGCGCGAGGAAGATCGCAAGGTCAAAGACCAAGCGAGACTGTTTGCCGCGCTGAACCCCTGAGATCTGCGAGCCGCGATACCGGACAGAGAACTTCTTCGACAAATCCACCACGCCCTCAACTGCAGCCGCGCCCAGCAAGTAATTTCTTCGCCCAACGTCACTTTCGCTTGACTCGGATTTGTGCCATGTACCCCGGTCCCGGAGTAGGGAGTCTTCCCACAGTTGCCTTCCCATCGTCTAGGATTCGCGGACAAAACTGGTCGATCCCATCACCGAAGGATGCGTTCTGAAACGCTCGGGGCACGTGCTCCCTTTGTCGAACCAACTCTTTCCGCGCCGTGTCGCACTCTTTCTCGATGAGGGCGCCCGTCTGGTAGGAGAGCGCGAAAAGATCAAACGCTCTCAGGACCGGTGACGGTACGGCCAAATTGTTGTAGTCAAGTGCCTCTAGGGCGGTCATGTCGTTACTCAGCGCAGGCACATCGAGGATGGCAGCTGCCGCGAGAGTGTACGCCTCTCCTCGGTCGACAATTTTGCTGTACTGCTGTCCAGCAGATTGATAATTTCCAAAGACGCCCTTCGCTAGGTGGCCGGGAACATACTTGGAAAACGCTGCCAGATCGAGAATCTCTATGGTTCCATTTCCCAAAGCTTTTCTCAGCTCGGGAACAAACCTAGCCCCATATCTTCGATTCCACATCAGCTCGGTTTCGACTTCAGGAACGATCGCCGGTTGAATCCCGAAGTCGTCCCTGAGTATTCGGAGAGGAATAAGGCTCTTGGTGTGAGGTGCTACGAGGAACAACTGGAGAAGCGCGTCAGTGTCGCAAGGCAGGACGGGCGGATTATCCATCGCAGCGATGGGAGTGTTTTCCCACGCTATTCATCCGCGGTTACTGGGACCAGACCGCCGAAGCGTGAGTCCAGATCATGCTTGTCGATCATAAGCAGTTCTGCCGCCCTGCCCTTGCTAATCACCTTTTCCTGCAGCGCTTCGATGACCCCGCGGATATAGGGAATAGGTAGCCGAATAGGCCTTGCCGGAATCGTCGAAGTTCTCTTCCCCAACATCTGGCGTTCTTTCACGTCCGGCCCCTGCCTTTCGACATACTCTTCAGTGCTGAGCGCTCGTTCTGATATTGCCGATAGCTGATCGCTGATGTCGAAACTCTTGAGAACCACCTCTCGTTCAGGAGGTAAGAGATTGCCCGCGACAGCGGCGCGGGCAATCGCGCGCTGCTCAACGTGTGTCTCGCTCACAAGGTAGGCCAAATCCTCTGGCGAAATGGTATCCCATCTGACTCCGCGCGACTGCGCGATGTGGTGCAGTACTTCCTTAGGAATCAGTGCTTCCTGGGCGAATGCTTCCGCTCGCTGCTCGGCTAGGTCAACTCCATCGCCCGAATTGATGAAATCCAACGACGCTCCGCAGCTGACCGCGTCGAAAATAGCGTGCGCAACCTCGTGCATCAGGACCATGTTTCGGCGAAACCAAGTTGACTTGTAGCTGTTGGCGAAGACACACGGCCGCTCGTTCGGATGCGGCCCAACATAAAAGCTGCAGCCTTCTACTATCGAATCTGGAATGGGGCTCTCAATCACGAGGATGCCAAGACGTCTCAGGTTGCCGCGAAATACTTCCCCGATGCCGGTAGCGCACTGACTAAGCGTAGTCGACTCTCGTAACATTCGAGCCGCGCGGCGTCCTTGATCACTGGGAGGAGCTTGGGCGTCGATGCTCCGTCGAATATCCTCGAAAAGCGGCTTCCAACCGACCGCCCTTTTGCCAGTGACCTCCTCGATTTCGTTCTGGTAATGTCCAAGTTGACGAATCAGCAAGACGCTTTCTCGATCCGCGTCGACCAGTTCCGCGCCGCGAAATTTGTACCAAATGGCGGGCGTAAGATCGCCGGCTCTCTGTGCCTGCTTGGAAGTCATTCGAATTATTGAAGGCTCTACGCCGAGAACGTCGGACAACAGAAGGGCGTATGACTCAGGGATACTTCTCTGTCCGGCGACCCACTCACCGAAAACGACCGGACTAATCCCCAGAAGGCGGGCGCAAGCCTGCGAGTCGATGCCGGTGGCTTCTAGAATCGCGTCAAGCACTCGTGGTCCCCTTTGAATCTACGGAAAGAATTTGGAGAGGTGATCGTTGATCGCTGCCCCTGCGAAGACTAACACACGTTGGATGCATCATTTCAGAAGAAAGTTTCACTTTGAGGCGCGCCAACCTCAAACGTTCACCCTGATCCTGTGCGCTGTATCTTATTGATTTCCTAAGGGAAACGCAATCCTCGATTGTCCGTCCTTGCCTAATCTGGCAAGCTTTTGGAGCATGTCGATGACCAAACGGCGTCATCATTGAGCGGCCATCCGGCGGGCGCCGCGATCTTGCTGGCACCACAAACGCAGCAAATGAGTTCGCTTGTTTTCATCTTTGGTCTTGGAGAAGTGGGTGGTATGCTCGCTTTGCCGCTACCAATTCCCCGACCCTCTTCCCGTAGGGCCTCAAGGAACTCAGATGGACATCAAGCCTCGGCCTGACATGCCGCGCCCTAATACCGTGTGGGAAACAGTGACCGACCTGGATCACGATTACCGCGAGGAAACAAACAGCGACGGATCGAAAACGACCGTCCACGCTTACGATTGTCGCCGTTGTCGGCTGGAGCTCTTGCTTCGGGAGGCCACGAATCGTCTCGGGACTCCGCCTGATTGATCGGCCGACCTCGCCTGTGCGTAGGCTTTACTTCGATACAATCCCGCTCTGGTCTGGCCGATGACAGAGGGCGCGGTTCAATCCCTACCGCCGATGCCCGAATTCGCTGTCCCGTTCGAGGGTGTGTTTAAGAGAGCGGCGTGAAACGTCTCGGCTTTAGGGTGCGCCTTTTTACCTGCCTTCGTGTTCTCGCTTCACATCCTGGTAACGAAACTCCCTAAGAACATCTAGACAATACTCCAAGGAGGCCCATTGCCGAAGCTTGAAAAGGTCATCAGGCACTGGTTCCGTCCCTTTTCCCTTCAAGCTCTCAACAAAGTTGTGGCCTAAGTGCCATTCGATTCGACCCTTGGCTGCTTCGTCTGAGAAAGGTTTGCCATTCCCTTCCTCCCGCCGAACCGCTTGCACAGCGTCTTCGATTTGTTTGCGATAGTCTTCAGACACGAAGAATTCCTCCCACTTGTTTTGATGCCGTGGAAGGAAAGTGGTTGCGGAGCGAACGTAACAGGATAGTTTCAGACATTCCTGATAGAATGTGCTTTGCGTCGGGGCCTGAAATTGTCCAGGGATGGGGACAAATCCCAATTATGAAAGGACAATAAACATGGACAGACGCCGCAGAAGAATCCCCGCTACACGTAGAAATCTAATTCGGTTTCAAGACATACGCACGCAAGATAGCCTTGCTCAACTCCTCGCGACATTCCTTGCCGTGGCAATGTGCCCGTGGGACCGAGAAATCGGGCGAGAGTTGCTTGACCGCTCGACAAGGGAACTCGCATTAAACTTGGTCGCCTCTGGGTTAGTTAGGCTTTAGTCGTTTGGAAGGAATCGGGGCGAGCGCGGACGCGAAACGGGGGTGATGGCCGACAGGTGCTTGCGGGCCAGATCCTCTTGATTTCAGATGGCTGCCTTTATTCTCTGCAAATTGACCTGTAACCGACCGAAATCATTTCGCGTGAAATTTTGCGCTGCGTCATAGCGAGCATCGCGGCTTTGCTCCTCCAATTCGCGATAATCCACATAAATCCTGCCCAGAAGTCTGTGGACGTGGCTATCACGAATCTGATGCGTTTCTGGATGAATAGGCGGAACCTGTCTCGCAAGATGAATCTCGATATAGTGGAGCGCGGCGTAAAAGAGTCCCGTTATTGCCCAGTCCCAGAATGGCTCGTCCATCTCGGCGACAAAAAATTCATCGTGCTCTGCTTTTACACGGTGCTGTTCTGGGGTAGGCAAGGCTGACTACCTACGATAAGCGAGTTTTCCGACTGGCTCTACCATCTCACCTAGGTTGCGATTCATTCTTGTAAGTATCCGAAAGCTGAAATCGAGAGCGGGGAATTCATTCATGATGGACTGTTCCTGTGCATAAATCCTAGCGCGAACGTCAGCATTTCGCTCGTTAATTACACTAATTACCCGCACAGTCTTCTGCTTTTGAACTAAATCCACAAACACTAACTCAATTTCGGGGACAGACGATAATTCCAGACCGATTACAGCTTCCGGGTTCTTGGTCTGATGCATTTCATTGCTCCTGCTATGGCTGCAGTTGCTGTTCAGCCCGAGAAGCAGAAACACATCATCGGGAGCCGGGTCGATGCATACGGCTGAATACCCAGAAATCATGATATTACTCCTTCTTTCTTAGATGCTCGGGAGCGGCAGTCGAGATAACCACGTTCGAATTGGCGATGTACATCGGGTCTCCGTTTGGAGCGTACCTACCGTCCACCCGCAACACTTCCGCCATCACGGCTTTTAGCTTCAGAGTAGTGCCGTCCGCCAAAATATACGTGTTCCAATTCTCCCGTTCCGTTTCAAACTCTACTACTTCCGCCGTCAGCTCTTCGTTGCCGATTCTTAGTTTTCTTTTTGCCATCTGAAAATCTCGCTAGTCTCGGAAGTCTCCGTGGGAGAGCTTTAAGGACGCAATCAGTATCACACAGAAAAGCATCCTGCAATGTTTTTACGCAATAGGCCGCGAGTCCAGGTAGTACCCCTACCACACCCGGTCCCAGATGCGCTGAAAGAGTGGCCGCAAGGTCCTGGAAAACTACTGGAGGGCCGCTCCGGGCATTCCGGCGAATTCCTGCGGCGTGCCCTGGCGAATCGTGAATCGGTCTTCAAATTCCGTCGCCCCGTTGACCAAAACCTTTATTGTGCGCGGGCCAGACACTCTAGGAATAACTGCGAAGCCACAGATTATCACTCCCGGTTTACCTAGCGCGACGTTGAGTTTAGCTGTCGGACCCTGGAACAGAACCGACCCATCTGAATTGAGAACCGAAACTGAGTACTGGTACACCTGATTTACGTCTGTCACCACATCGAACCCAAACAGAGCGGTAAGGGCCATCGGTTGATCGAGCCTACCGACCCCAATGTCAACGTTGGGCGTTGCGCCGAAATAGCCAAGAATGGAAAATTTCCCACCCATTTCCACGCGAACACTTTCGCACACAAGGCAGTATTTGACCTTTGGGAATGGCATAGTCAGGCCCGAGCCCCTCCAGTCAGTACCGGCGGCTGCTGGGTAAATTGCTCTGACTGACCTGACGTCACCACACTGCCCACTCCTGTTTGATGTTGCGGCTTACACGGGATGGGTCGTGCGGGCGGAACCGTAGCCCGCGAGATTGTCAGGTCCGCCACAGCCAGAGTGGGCTTGGCGGGAAACCAGGTAGCTCTCTGGCCGGATGCCGCAAAATCTGCCGTGAAGAGTTTCCGTTCAACGAAGCTCCACGCCTCTTTCGCCATCCAGAAGCCGAAAACAATTGCCGGTAGCGCGGTCCACCAGCCATTGTAGCCCTTCACGGCAAGAATGGCGTAGAGTGCCCCCGCCGGAATAGCGGCCACTCCCGCAACCATATAGAGGACGTATAGCTTGCCCGACTCACGCAAGAACGACTTTGGATGTGAAAAGGTCACGAATTTTCTCCGGTAAGACATCATATATCACCTGACTAGCGAAGAGCAAAACCAGGACAATAAGAACGACGCCCTCGATATAGGCAAGAATACTGCGTAGCACCGCATCCTGAATACCCCATCTCGTCAAGAAGCTTAAGAGAACGAAAGAAAGAATCGCCGCGCCGTTGTTCAACGTGTGCAGCCCTATTCTTCGCAAGACATACCACCAATCCTGCGCCATAGGCACAAAAACTAACAGGACTAGCCAAGGACGTCAATAGTGCTTTCGTAATGAGAGTGATGACGTTGCCGCCACGCAATCCTACACCTACATTGAATTCGGGGCGAGCGCAACGGCCAGCCACCAGACTGCCCGCTGCGCTCTAACCCCGTGTTCGCCCGGCTCAAAGGAGGACCGGGCATTGCCACACGCGACGATTTCCGCGCGAACTTGCGATCATTCACGCGCACGCGGTATCGCGCGCCGAACTCTTTGACGGTCATCTCGTGTTTTCTCCTCTATTCGAAATGGAAGCGTGGGCGACGCGCAAAGAACTCGTCGCCCGGCTGGTTTGTGGTTAGTTAGCAGATTGGTTTCAGCGTGGTTCCGACCGTGTCGTGGTCACTGATTAAAGGCGTTGGGGGTTGAGCCGCGCTCTCAGTCGTTTCCTCCGGACCGACCGGGTCGGGGACTGCCTGTTCCGCACTGGACGTTCCATCGAAATCCGGTGGTATCTCGGCATCGAGCTCGTCTTGCGTTTTCCACTTCTCATTCGTCTTCATGGCCTTCTCCTTGAATTTGAATTTAATTCGCACAAAACACGTCGCCCACGAGAATCGATGCTGCGCTATTCCTCGTTAGGGTTGGGGAGGACATCCGCGAGTTCGCTGGACGTGCTCACCGCTGCCCCAATTGGCCCGGAGTCGGACGTGGTTGGGGCTTCCGAAGCGATCGGGCCGCCCTGAGGCGGTTCGTCGGTACTTGGCGGAAATGCCGGAGAGATGCCAACGTCAATCGATGTGTCGTTTTTCTTTTCGTCTTTCATAAGCTTTTCTCCTGAGAAAATATCGGGCTCGGACAATTCTGGAGACATTGCCCGAGCCCGTTGCTCGGTGCCGCCCGAAAGGCCCGGTCACGAAGAGGCCGGGGAAGCGCCGCGACGCCGAACCGTGCGTTCGCGGGATTGTTCACGATGGGTGACCATCGCGACTTGGCGCCGCATCTCGCTTGGGCGCTTTCTCGCCAAGATTGTTGTAGGAAAATATCGCGGGCCGTAGAGGATGGGACAGCCCCCCCACGGCCCGGATTGCCGCCGCCCGCTTATGCCGGAGCGAGCTCCGAGCGAGCACGAGCGACGGCAGCTTGGCGAGAGCGTGTTGCGCGGGATTCGAGGCCCGTTTCTGGCCACACACTCGCCTTCGCTCGCCACCAGAAAGTCGTCGATTTTCAGATTCTGAAAAAGCTCTACGGAAGATTCGCGGCCCGGCGAACGGAGTTTCCGAAGTTCGAGAACGCCGAAGACGCCCCGCGGCCCGACAAGATCGCGCCGATCGTCTCGTGGTAGTCGTTGAAGAAATCTGAGACACCCTTCGAGTCGGAAAGAGAGTTAGAATTGGCCGCTCGATTGCGTCGGGCGGAGGAAGGAACGATGGAAAACATAAACTTTGGATCCCTTCTAGGCAAAGAGGTGATGATTCTGTCAACCGTTCTGCACCCCAAGGACCCACTTGCCGTTACCATCCGAGGGGTAGATTACGGAGGTGTTTGGGTTGAAGCCCAGACTGTTACCAACAATTTCCTGAAAAGCGTCAATCAGCAAATGTATGAAGGAACGCCGATAACCTATGTCCCATTCTGGAGAATCTCACTCGCCATTACTGGTCGCGACGTTCCAGCAATTTCTTCCGAAGGAATCTCACAATAATCTCAGCGTTCTGAGGATATGTTGGATTCCATTCGTCGAGTTCGCAAATCACGGAAGGCGGTTGGCAGCCCGTGACCTGTATCCGAACTGCGATGCCGAAGAAGAAGATCCTCGCCCATTCACGTATGCGCTAATCATCTCGTGGTTGTCGCTTAAGAAATCAGACACGCCTTTCGCATCGATCGCGTGAATGGTGAAAGACACGTTCGGAACGACGTTCGTCGGCGACAGATTCCCGTACGGAGGATTGAATATGTCTCCACTTGGCAACCCTCCGAACGGCTGGTTTCCGCCCTGGTTCGCGTACTGCTGGCGAAGCAGCAGAAGTTGTTGAGTAGAAAGAGGTCCGCGAATGGCATTCGCCCAGAACGGAGTGTTCGCCGGAAGACCGAACTGCCCGAACTGGTTCCCGCTCTGAGTGAAGCCGGTAGAGAGTGTCGAACCGATCGAGCCGTTCGAAGCGAAAGAGAAAGTTTCAGACGGCGGCGCGTAGTACGCGTTCTGCCACATATCGCGGGATACGCGCTGCTGGAAGCTCGGCCCTGCGAACGCGCTTGTAAGCCCGCCAATGATCCCACCAAGCGCGGCGCCAATCGCCGCACCGATTGGACCGCCAACTTCAAGGCCCAAAATTCCACCCGATAATGCACCGCCGGCGCCGCCTTCGAATCCGCCGAGTACGCCTCCCGTCTTCGAGCCGAGCCCCATAAGCAGGCTTCCGCCGATCATTCCAAGGGAGCCAACGCCTTTCCCGAGCGAACTTGAGAAGAATCCGTTGTCCGAGTCTGAGCTGCTACTGCTGTTGCCGCTGAGTGCGGCGAACAAGGAATCCATGTTCGAAGTGCCCTGCGAAGTAAACGGCAAATTGCCGATGCCGAGTGTCGTTCCGGAATTTACGCCGCCTACCCCAGATCCGGCGAAGAGGCTCGAAAAAATATTCCCCAGCACGCCGGAAGCACCCGCCCCACCGACTGCGGCTCCTCCGGCGAACGTGACGAAAACCGGATTCGTCGCCGTTCCGGTCGGAGTGGAACCCGAACCGATCCCGAAACCACCCAAAATTTTACCGAGAAAACCGAGCGGTCCAGAAAAGATCCCTGGTGTTCCACCGGGGCCAACGCCGCCGCCCTGAAAGACAGAATTCACTCCCCCCGAGAGCGATTGGAACATCTTGCCGACGATGTCCGAAAACTCTTTTTTGATCGGCTGCAGAAGAATGCCTTCAACGTCTTTCAGCAAGCCCTGAGAGAACGCGTGCGTCTTGCCCTTGATGAGATCATCGAACAAACCACCGGCCATGTCCGCAAACTTCTGAGAGACGTCGTCGCTTATATCCGAGAGCTGCTTCTGCTCGACCTCGGTTATTTTCTTCATGGAGTCCGAGATGGCGGCAAGCATCGCTGGGTCGTTGGCGAACTCAAGTTGGTAGGTTCTCAGAGCCTCCATCGTCTTTGCGTACTCGTTGCGGATCTTCTGTGCCGCGTCGGCCGTCTGGTTGTACCAGTCGTCGTTGATTGACTTTATGATAGAAGACGCCTGGTCTTTCATTGCCTTATCGGGAATCAGCGAGCCGATTCCCGGAAGGCCGAGACCGGCCAGGGGACTACCACCACCGGGGAACGTCGGAATTCCGAAATTCGGCGGCGCATTAAGACCGAGAATGTTGTTTAAGACTTGATCGAGAGTTTGCGGTGGAAGTGGAGTTCGCGTCGGGGCATAGAGCGGAAAGACGTCTTTCGGAACGCCGCCCGCGAGTTGAGAATACGCATTGGGAGCGCCACGCGTCAGCTTTGACGTCAGCTCTTCATATTCTTTCTTATGAATCTCCGCGCGTTCTTTCTCTTGCGCGATGATCTTCTCTAGAGATTTAACTTGCTCCGCGAGCGCGACGGCCTGCGCCCCGTTGTCCTGCTTGATCGCTTCGGCGAGTTCTTTTCTCTTCTGTTCGAGATCGAACTGCTGCTGGCCCCCTTTCGAAATCACCTCCGCCTGCTGGAGGAGTTTGGCGTTCTGGTCAAGGATCGACACGCCGCCAGCGGCTCCGAGCCCGACGAGATTCGGCGGCGTTAGAAACTGACCGATCGTGCGATCGCGAGTCTGAAATTGGTTCGGGAAGAGAGACAGAAACCCACTGGCGATCAGCTCTTTCGTCTTCAGCGCGGCGTCGGCCATCTCGCGCGTCAGGAAATCCCACGCCGTCTTCGCGCGGTCGAGCTTCACGCTCATCTCACTGTCGATGATCGGTCCAGTTCGCTGCATTTCCTCGACGAGATCACGGAGCGATCCCTTCGCCGAGAGAAGATACGGAGCGAGCTCGCGGCCGCGGACTCCGAGAATGTCGAGCGTCACGGCGCTTCTCGTGCTCGCGTCCGGGATCTTCTGCAGCGCATCGGACAGGTCTTCGAGTATGTCGATTCCCGGACGAAGTTTTCCGGAGGTGTCCGTCATCTGGATCCCGAGACGCTTCAGCCCGTCGACCGTCCGAAGCGTTTCCGTGTTCATTCCCTCGGCCGTCTTCCGGACGTATTCCCCCATCGCCGCCTGGAAGCGATCGACCGTCGTCACGAGCCCGTTCATCTCCAGGCCCATCTCTTTCGACAGTTGAGTGAAAACCTGAACCTGCTTCGAAGAGAGCCCCGTCTGCTCCGCGGTGATCTCGAACTGCTCATTCTGCTTCGCCAGATTTATCGTCACAGTTCCGGCGGCGACGCCGAGAGCGGTGAGTCCGGCGACGAGGCCGCCGATCGCGACCGTGCTGCCTTCGACTCCGGAGAAAAGACTCGTGGCCGCGCCTCCAGCAGCGAACCCGAGCTGGCTTCCTCCGGCGACTCCGAAAAGATTCGCCCCGAGACGGCCGACGAGTTGAGAGATCAAATTACCGCCGAGCCCTCCGAGCTGTCCTATGAACGCTCCCGTCCCAGCCGTCAATCCGCCGGTTCCTTTTAGAAACGACGTCTGACGTTCAAGTTCGAGCGTGATGGCCTTGTAATTCGCCAGCTCGCTCTTCGTCATATTTGCGAGATTGGCGTGTGCAGAGATCTGGGAATTCAGAACCCCGATGAGCTGTTGCCGCTGAGCAACAATTTCCTTCGTACCGCCCGCTTCCGTCGCCGTCGACGCTCGGATCTGCGCGGCCATCACCCGCCACTGTTCCGCTATCTGTTGGGACGCAGCTTTGGCTTCGTTCTTGATTTGATCGAGCGCCGGACGAATCGCACCGGAGAGCTCAGCTCCGCCGATACGAAACGTCAGAATTGCTGCCGGTATGGTTGACATCGTAGATTCTCCAAATCCTCAAGAAATGATCGTCGAGCGATAGCCCTTCTGAAGCTTTCCGCCACCTGGGAGCGGTGAGACTGGAGTGTGATCCGCGAGAACGTCTTTGAAATAAAGGGCCATGAAATTCAGAAACGACACGCACCAGCCACGTATCGTTGTTCCGCGCGCGGAGATTGAAGCATTGATGGCCGCTCCATCGAACTGCGCGAACGATTCGAGCCGGATGTTCCTTGGGGCAGACGGTCCGGCGCTCTTGCGGAAAATCACCGACCCGTCTGGCAGCGTGATTTTCAGCGCCTTCGCGTTCTTTGCGACCACGGGACCGCGACCAAGATCAACGGGATAGAAATACGGGAACCCGGACGGAGATCGGGCATCCTGAAAGATCGAAGTCTCAAGCTCTCCGATCTGGTCGAGAGAAGCTTCGAATTCAGATGTATCGACGATGATCTCAATCATTTTTCCTGTTTCCTCGACTTCTCGATGAGGCACGCCATGCGGGCGATTCGGACACGCTCGACAAAACTCATCAGGTTCAGCTCAGCGGTTGCTGCCTCCAGTTTCTGCATCGCCTTGATTCCGCGCTCGGCGTCGTTTACTAAAAGTGCGTCAACCAGTTCGGTGTCGAGAACGTTCACGTCTGCCAGGATTCGCTTACGCTCTACCGCGGCGGCTTGCCCTTCTCGCCGGACCGCTTCGATTTCTTCCAAAACGTTCATACAATCGCCCAATTCAGCGAAACCGTTCGGCATCGTTTTCTCCGTTTTCTTTCTTCGAGTGGCCTTGGCAGAGAACAGCCAAAGCTCTAAATGGCAAAATCATGCGATTTCGCCACGTTGGAATTCCGGTTTTCAGGTACGAATAATGAGGCGCTTACGGGCGGTGCGCGCCCCTCAGAGAGCGCAATGCGCCGAGCGACGCTGTTCGATTTCCCGCTGCTTTCTCTTCGCGAGAAGAGTTTTGTGTCGATCCGTAAACTCAGCGGTCTCGGCCCTCGCCGTCTCGAAGGCGGGAGTCAGGTCGCGGATCTTCTGTTCACACGCCAAGCGCGACATTCCCGACGCGCCGGTGGAAAGGGAGAGCTTGAACGGAGCCATTTCCTGAGAGATGCCGTCCAGCTTTTGTTTTGCTCGGTTCAGGGCGACCTCGACATCGTTGATCTCGTCTTGCAGCGCATCCCCGGTTGTGGGTCGCGGCGGCGGATCTTTGCGGGTGCGCTCTCCGGCAGAGGCAAAGAAGTCGCGCTCGGCACTCGTAAGGTCGGCCGCGAACTGACCGGCAGTTTGCGGATCGATCGGCGGATCCGGCACAAAAGTCGCATCGTCCTTCAGGCCCTGGACGATGGCTTGTAGTAGCCATCCCATTTTTGTGTTCTCCTTTCGCTCGGCAAGAATCTTATTTCTTGGCCCCACCGCGACGCTGAGCCCAGGCCGCTTCAAGCTCTTCGCGCACCTCTGCAAATTTCGAGCGAGCCTCGGCAAGTTCGGCCTCGATACGGTTGGCGTCCAGAAACAAGAATGTTCCCGGACCGATGCGCTTTGCGTATTCGAGGGTTGAAGAAAGCGACTCCACACGATTCCTTGCGAGATCGTGCAGGCGTTCGAGTTGGCCAATTCTGGTTTCCAATTCCGAACTCATTGAATTCTCACGCTCGCTCGGAAGGCTTTTTGGCGATCAGCGCGTCGCGAGCGGCCCAGGCCTCTTTGAGTTTCTCGTGCGTCTCGGCAAGGCTCGTCCGCGCCCTGTCGAGTTCGCCCTCCGCTCGCTGCACGATCTCGGCGCCCTTGAATGATGCTTTTAACCCAGCGATCCTGGACTCAAGATCCGCGACTTCTCGCTTCTTGAGATCGAATTCCTTTTCGAGTCTCCGGACCTCTCTCTCTATTTCTGCGAAGGCCGAATCAGTTTTCATTCGGTCCTCTACGCTTCCACTCGTGTAGGGTAGTGGCACTTTTATTTCCTCCCGAAAACAAAGCGGCGCCCAAAACTGCGGGCGCCGAAAGACGTTTGATTTATGCTGCGCGTCAGCGATGACACGCGCACGAAGAGCTTCGCGACGCAATTCGGATTTCGGCTTCCATCTCTCGCTGGAACTCGGCGAGCTCGCGCTGCCACGACGATTCGTCGAACTCATCAGTCAGGAATTGTGCAAGCTCTTCGGTTGATGGCAACGCGCCGGTGCCTACTCCTTCAACAAGAAGCCGTTCAAGTTCGGCAACTGGGTCGATCATCTTGGCCTCCCTACCGCAAGGGTTTCTTCGGTCCAAACGCGCGTCGCTTCGCCAGATTTATCCCGTGGAGAAAATCTTTTACCGGAACGAGCCCGTTGTTATCGAAGTCAAGCGCGTCGGCGCCGAAACTCTCCCCAGGAGCGAATACGAAATCGTATCGATTCGGCTCCCCCGTCGCTTTCAACGTGACTACTTGGTGGCCACGCATGATGAAAAATCCTGCGTGGAAGAGGTTGCGGATCGTCACGGTTCCATCAGGATTTTGGTCGATACACGTTTGCAACTCTAGACGCCTTGCCATCTCTAACTGACCTCCACGACCTCAAAGTCTTTGCACATGTGGCTGGGCACATCAACGATAGAACTGCTCGTCCTCAGCACTCATTGAGGCTCCGAGTTTCGTCCGCTTGCCCCACCGGCTCGCCCGCAAAAGCATCGCCCGTGCCTCCGACTCTGAAACTCCGGCCGACTGGCATGCCTTCACGAAGGCATCATCGCGCTTTGTGTCATGCACGACTTCGAATTTCGCGCGACTTCGGGCGTCGGTCTGGCGTCTTATTTCGGAGGCGAGTTTCTCCAAGTCGAGGCCACATCCCACCGCGCGCTCAAAGGCGACGCGAATCGCCTTGCGGAAGCGAGCATCGTCGGGCTCAAAGAATAGAAAAAGTTCCGCGGCCGTGAGGTCCTTGTGCATCCGCTCCCAAATCCCTCCGCCGTCACCGCCTTCTTCGTCTTCAAAGGCACATTCATTGACGGCCGAACAGAGAATGTCGAAGAGTTTTGCTCGCCTTGAATTAGCTCTCGCGACCAACGGCGATGCGTACAGTTCGTCGACGAAGTCACCAATCTCTTCGGTGCCGGCCAAGTCTCGCGCTGCCTCTTGCGCTTCTGCTTCCGCGTTCAACTTGCGGACGTTTTCCTCGATTGCGGCTGTATCGCTCTCGGGAATCAACTGCGCTTCTGATATTCCCGGCAACTCGCCAGAGCACAGCGCGGCCTCTCTCAAAAGTCGTTCCAGCTCCGTTTCACTCATTTTTCTCTGCTCCTGTCTAAGAAACGTCTTCGCCGCAAACAGTGTCAGTGCCGGATCGGTGTCTTCGTCGTCCCACGCCAGCACGTCAGCCGCTACCGCGGCGCATACCTCGTCGAGCTCGCGGTCAGTAGCTTCTGGGGTCTGCATTTTAGGATGCTCAAAACCAGCCCGGCTTGAACCCGAGCGATACGCTCAATCGAACGGTCCTGCCGCACGCGCAGAGGAATGAGCCTTCAAGCGTGCTCATGTTCGGTCCCCAAGCAAGCTCCGAGCAGTTGCTCTCTTCCCCGCAACGTCCGCAGCGGCCGACTATCGATGGCGGACCGGCCGTGTACGTGACGACCGTGTCGTCGCTTCCGGAACTGCCGAGAAACACTCCACGAGCCACGTGACTACCTCCTTCCGAACAGCGTTGACCCAAAAGTCATCGGTCGAAGCGCCCCACCGCCGCCGGCGACCGCAAGCACGCCGAAGCCAGACGAGCTGGCGCGCTTTGCGAGCTTGAACGCCAGACAGAGTGCGGCGACTAGGTCGTCGTGGTAGCCCTGTGCGCTTTCGTATCGGACATTGCCAGACTTCAGCACCGTCGGCTCAAAATTGAAAAGCTCCGCTTCGAGGTCGTGAACGAAGCGCTGTTCGTCCTGAGTGCGGCCCACCGCAGGAATGCGAATCTGTCTCTGTTCAAATGCGACAGCCAAGTCGGTGACAATCTCGGCCTTGCTTTCAGAACTGAAGACGAATTCTTCAACCCGCAACCCGCGCTTTAAGAGCAGCTCAATCACAGCCGTTCCCGCAGCGCCTTTATCAACCAGCGCGGGCGGATTGCGAAATCGCTTAAGCTTCGCTTCCAACAACTCAACCTGGGCCGTGTAGTCCATGTGCGGCAATTTGCCAAATTCAACCACTCTGTACGGGCGCGTGTCGGTGCGCAAAATGACCCAAGCCGTGAAGTCGCGAGACTTCGCCAAGTCAATTCCGGCAACGTATCTCGCCTGCTCGATAGGTTCCTCGAAAGTCCCGGCCCAGCATTCCTTCGCGACGCGGAAAACCTTCGTGTCGCTCGCGACGCTCCATTCGTTGTAATGAAGGCGGCGAAAGATGTGGTCCGGTAACCGGCGCCGCTGTGACTCGATGTAGTCCTGCGTCACCCAGCTTGCGAGGTTTGCGTCTGGCCCGCTTTTCCAAAAGGTATACTGACGCGCATCGTCGCCCCGGATGCCGCGGTCATAAAGATCCCACAGCAAATTCCCGCTGCGGCACTGATAACCCGCATACGTCGTAATGAAGTGGAATGGGTTCCGTCGCGCGGGTGAGTGCGTTAGTGCTTCCCAGAGACCGTACCCAGGCTGATTCCAGAGCTCATCCCAAAAAACTGCGCTGGCATTGAAGCCGTGCCCGGTAACTGCATCTGCGGAAATGACACGGTAAAAGCCGTTGCCGTCAACTCGCTCGATCACGTCGCCGTAGAGTTTCACGAACGGACGAAGACCGGGACTCCGCTCGAAGGATTTTCTGACCGTTCGAAAAATGATGCGGGCCTGATCTTTGTCTCCGGCGGCACCGAAGACTTCGGGTGCTGGATCATCAAGCAGCAACGCGTAAATTGCTACGCACGCCGCAAGCGTGGACTTCCCGTTTTTCTTAGCTAGGCCGAGTAGAAACGTGTCAAAGAGCCGTCGGCCATTTTCCACGCGAAGAACCGGCTCCATAACGTTCTCTCGCTGCCACGGCTCGAAGCGAATGGGCCCATTCTCCAGGTAGACGTGATCCTCCAGAAACTGGATGACATCGAGCTCGCCGGCGCGAGCCTTCTCGCCCAGCACCTTTAACGTCTCGACGGGATTCATCGGCTTTTGTTCTCCGCTTCGCGAATGAGCCGCTTCAATCTGTACATTGCTCCGACAAACTGCTGCGCCCCGACCGGAGCATCATTCAGAAAATCGAGGTAGTCCGCATCGAGCGTGGCGTCCTGCTCAAACACGAATCCGAAACGGCTGCCTTCCATGCGCTCAACGCCGCGGAGCTGGTGACCCTTGGAGGCGAGATACGCCGAACCGTACATGTCAGGCAGTAGAACTGAGCCGTCCGCGCGCTCGGTCGCTCGAATGTAAACCTTCGATTTCATTTGGGGGTCTAGCCTTCTGGCTTCGGCTCAGCGTTTTCCACAACAGCCTTCGGTGGACCTGGTGAACCTGGTCGCGCGCGCTGACCAAGATACCGCTCGATATTAAATGTGTCGGTGCCGGCTCCAGAACGCTTCGTTCCAGCGATCTTATCCAACGCCTGGAGGCTCCGAACAAAAGCGTTGTACAGTGCAGCGTAATCGCCGGGTCGAATCCCTGGCTGACCGGTGTCTAGCGCCTCCCGATCTGACAGCTCCAGATAGGGCCAGATTCTTCCGATTCGGTCGATCAGAACCGCTTCTTTCGCCGTGATTTGCGCCGGTCCGCCGTGCTCTTCGATCAAGGCCGACACCAATTTCTTGCGCTTCGCTGGAATATCGCGCAGGTTCTCGGGAAGCGAGTCCGCGGCTTCCATGAGAGCCTCTGGGTTCGTGAGCGCGATCCGGCCCCACTTATACGGTCGTCGTCCCATCTATCTGTTTCCTCTCTACGTTGGCGGAAAGGGTTGCGGTGAAACTGTTCCTAACGAATTTGGGCGGTTTGGAACGCCGCCTGGATTCCCACCGCCAAGAAATGGGCCTTTGTTTTTAACGACTTACGGCGTGGCGTTTGCCTCTCAAGTAGAAGTCTAAGAGGCTGTGATGGCCACTTTTTCGCTACGTTCGGCCATCCGGCGCTCGGAACATTCGCGCTGCCATGTTCGCAGCTCTGTTTTGTAGTAGACTGGTTTTCGCCCGCTGTAATGGTGCGGCGGCCCAACCTCGCGGCATCTCCACACCGCCAAGCTTCCTGGCGACAGGCCCAGGAATGCCGCCGCCTGCTTTGTATTCAGGGCTGTCTCGAAATGATCCATGTACGCATTCCAGAATTTAGTAAACGCGCGAGACGGGAGCATCCCGCTCTGAGCCACAGGCATTGCCGAGCGCCTTGAGCCGCCTGCCCAAAGCAAAGGCGGCTCAGCTTGGCCAGTGTTCCGCCATTCTCTATTTCTAAGGGGTTCGGAACACTCGGAACACTGCTGTTCCGATAGGTTCGGAACAGTTCGGAACACAACGCAACGTCAATACCTATATTGGTTTACGCGAAGCGTTCCGCGCATCACGAAATTGGCTGGGGCTTGGAACACTCATCGGGTGATCTGTGCTCGGTACTTGCGAACAGTAACCGGGCTGACCGAGATCCCCGCCTCTGAGAAACGCGCAGCGAGTGATTCGCTGGTGGCCTTCGGGTCATCCTGCAGGAAGCGACGCAGCAGCTCGATATTCGCCGCGCGCGCTTCTCGTGCCTGCACTGGTGCGCCCCCTTTGTCCCGATCTGGCTGTTGCTCGTCTTGGAGCGATCCGCACTCTCCCGGCCGCTTGAGGATCCGAAAATCGCCTTCCTCGTCAATGAACGGGCGCCCGATGATCTGGAACGGGCGTGGCGGCTCGAAATCCCTCGGCTTGACGTTCTCGACGTGAATGATGTTTTCGCTCGCGTCCAGTTGCTTGATTCCCCACGCCGTGGAAACCATCGCACCGATGTCCCCGCTTCCGCGCAGCACGTTTTCGAGTCGCATCACGTTTTCTTTCGCGAACGGCTTCGGGGAGTGGTGGGCGCCGATCACGGACTTCGCACCAGCGCCCAGGAGTGCAAAAATGTCGGATGCCAGTCCTCGCTGGTTGTCTGCGGCCGAATTCTCGTCGCCGTCGCTTGAGAACCTGACCGCCGTATCAAGCATGACGTGTGCGTCTTTCGCCGCCGCAAGAATTCGCGGGTCCGACAAGCACGGAGTCGGCCCCATCGAAAGTGTACGAACCAGCAGCCGATCGTCCTTCAGGTACTCGAACAAACCGAAAAGCTTGAGCCGGTATCCAAATGGTCCGATTACAGACTCCGGGATGAGGTACACGACGCGCTGGGCGGTTTCCAGTACGTCAAATTCGTTCCAGAGTTTTTTGCCGCCGCTCAGCAGCGCCTTTGCGAGCGAAAGCATGATAAGCGTCTTGCCGTGCCCGCTGAGACCGCCGATGAGCGTTGCGCCATCTAGTTGCAGAAAGTCTCTGATGGCGAAGCGGAGTGGCGGCGCTTTTTCAAAATCTTCAAACGTGTGGAAAACCCATCGCCAGGCAAGCTCTGGGCTCCACTCCGGCTGATTCTCAATGAAGCCGCTGAGTGCGTCCCTTGTTCCGCCGGCATTAATCCATTCCGATAGACCCTTGCTTCCGGGTAGCTCAAAGACCTTGAGTGATCGAACCTTTCCAGTAAGCTGTCTCGCAATGCCTTCCGCGAGACGCCGACCCGCTGTGTCGGTACGGGTAATGACAACAACTTCGCCACTGCGGCCACGATCAGCAGAATCCGGTCGCCAGCTTTTTGAATTCGTTGCTGCGAAGCCGAGTTCCTTCGCCGCGTTGACATCTTGCTCTTCTACAATGAGAAGTTGAGATCCCGTTCTGCGATTCGTCTCCATGAGTTAGCAATTTCTCTTTCCTTTCAAAGCGCTATGCCGACGAAGTGGCCTTTGCTGTCGCGAACCCCGCCGAATTCAACGCAATCGTCCACCAGGGTGGCACGCTGTTCCGGTTGCGTGGCGTATCTGGTTCTTGTTTCGGCGTCGGAAAACGCGATCACCGTAAACGCCGCCACTGCCCGCGGCATCTGCCGGGCCACAAGCTCCAGCGCTAACCATGCCAACTCCGTCTCTGCAGCAAAGCGTTCGAAGCCCCAGTCCGCAAGCGCCTCCAGTCGGCGCCCCGCGTGCCGGCGCAGCCATTCGAGGCTCAATATTTCGGCTCGGGCTTCAAGGAACGCGCGCCGCTCGGCCGCTTTCAGTCGGGCTTGTTCGACTTGATTCTGCCGAAGCTCCCGGCGCCTTCGAGCGAGTTCCTCTCTGATTTTCGGATCGTCGTCGAAACTGACGTTTGCCAGAGCGGCCAGGAACCTCACGGAGTCTTTGAAATCGCAGTGCCTTGCTTCTTGTACTAACGAAATCTTGTCGCCACCGCGACCACACACGAAGCAGTGCCAAAGTCCGTCAGGACGCCAAGAAAAGGAGCCGAAGGTCTTGCCGCCGTGGAGAATGCAAACCGAGCGGCGGCTGCGACAGTCCACCTTGAAACCGAGCTCGCTGAGAAGCCTCGGCATAGACACCAGTGCGGAGATATCGCTCGCAAGCATTGGAAAGTCACGCTGAAATGAATCACCGGCGCCAGGAGGGCCGCGGCCTTTTTTAGATTCTTAAAATCCGCAGGTGTAGCACTCTCCTATAGAACTCGTTTTTGGGAAACATCCTTCCGCCGCCGGAAAACCTTTCTGTACAACCGCGCTACCTTAACGGCGCGCCGATACAGCCGTGCGATTCTTGGTTTCACGCCGCGACGCAAATCGAATAGCTCAATCCGCCGGACTCGCTCGATGCTCAGTTGGTGCCCGGGCCAAAACCGCGCGACCTGAACGAGGGTAAGATTGCCCTTCAATCTCAGACACCGAAGAGTGCCGGTCGTCGGAATTCTTGTCGCCATTTGAAAACCTTTATTGCCGTCCGGGGAAAATGTTTTCATCCCGTTTCCGTCTATTACTGCGCTGAGCGCGCCCAGGTATACGGCGAACACCTTCGAAAATGGTCAGCCAATTCGAATCGTGTTCCTTGGGATCCCACGTCCGTGCCTAACTTCTTGAATCCCTCACGCACCGCGTAAGATTCTGTTTGCGCGACATCGTGTAAGTTTCCGCTCGGTGGGACGAGCTCAATTCCCGCGCTAATTATCTTTTCTACGGCGTCACGCGTCGTTTGATCTGTTGTGTCTCGCACTTTCTCGCAGAAGTCTCCGAAAATTTCGTCGAGGGCGCGAAATTGCTCCACCTTCTTGCCAGCTTCGTTTTTGACAACGGTGGAAACCGAAATCCCCAGGGCTTTCGCCGTTTCTACAAATTCCCGCGTCTCTCTGAAAATTGCCCGGCCCGTTTCAACAAGACGCCGCGCTTTTCTGCTGGTCGTGTAATAAACGACCCGCAGCTTTATCTGCCTCTCGCCGTCCTTCGGTGACGACGTAGGAACATTGTTCTTATAAAGAGCAAACCGATCACACACGCCGATACGCGCAGCGAAAACAGGCACATCCCGATTTCGATGTTTTTGAGGCACAGGAATCCCCACTCATTTCAGCACCGAATTTCTCGGCACAAGTGAAACAGGCGCTACAGTGCCATCCCGTTTCCGTCTATTATTTTCGGATTTCGGCGGGAGGAATTCTACGGCCTCAAAAATATATTTCTGGACGTACTTCTAAGGCTCTGTGTGTCGGAGGTAAGCTTTGAAGGCCTTCTTCACGTCTTTGAGGTAACCAGAGCGCTCAACGACGCGCCGTATCGTGCGGGCGCTCAGGGCTGGGGGGTGCCTTTCCCTAAGTGCTTTGGCAGTCAGCTCGCATGCCCGGTCCACCGAGGAAAAACCTGACAGGTTTTCTAAGATGGGGCTCTTCTTGTGCAGCTCCACCCAGAAGAAGCACGCCCTGAACACAAGCGCCACGTTCCCGATCCTCTCAAGAGCTTCGTGGCCGAGGCTTCGTTCGGGAACAACTTTGCCCAATTGATCCCGTGCCATTTCGCGCCACCGACGAGATCGCGTGTTACTCTTCGCGAGCAGTACGACATATCGACTCCAGAGCTCGGGATGAAGGTATTCAGTCCTGACGCGAGCCATACGGAAGAGTTCAACATTTTTCACGCTATGCACTGCCTGGTTCTTAAGGGCAACGTTCACCTGGGATCGGCGGGTGGGTGTCCATCCTCCCGTGGACTTAATCCGCAGCTTAAGCCGTGCTTCGGCCACGATTTCGTCCGCATCGCCGTTCACGTCAAGCGCAGAAATTCTGTACGCAGCCGATTCCTGGCTCTCTCGGTCTGGCCAGAGCCAGATGGCATGCAGCCAAGCGGTTTGTGCTTCTTCTGGGTCTTGAATTCCAAGGTCCTTCGCAAGATCGTGCAGCGAACTCTTTACGGCCGGCGGCCAGAGTATTTTCCCGTCGTTTTCGAAATGTTCAACGGTGAAGCTGCGAAGGGCTTGATCGAACTTAAGTGCGAGATCCCACCGCCGACGCGCGTTACCCAAGGCATTCTCAAAAGACACTTCAGGAAACCGGCCGAATGTGAATAGATCCGACTCTGCCCCCGTAAAGGCGCCGGTCGCGGCCACGATTTCATCTGGTAGTTTCCAGTCCATCGCGTTGCCAACCCTGATTCTACAAAAAGACTAGACTGGATGTTTACACATATGTTATAAGAAATCTCGTGAGTTCAAAAACATATTCCACGGAGGAAGCCGCCAGGGCTGTCGGGATCTCCCGGGCGACCCTGTACGTTTGGATCGCCAAGCGCAAGGTCGCCGCGCCGAAGCCCAAGACTCTCGGGGGACTCTCTGTTAGGGTTTGGACGGTGGGGGATGTGGCCGGCCTTCGCAAAGCCAAGGCGCAGGTTTACTGGAAGGGACAGGGAAGGCCGCGCAAGAATGTTCGCAGACGCAGGGAAGCTTGATCGGGCGCCGATGAGATTGCGGAAACAGTGGTGGAAATCCGGCGCCAGTTCTGACTATTAATTGAGTTTAACTGCCCTTAACAGGTATTTCAGGAATGCGACGCAACTGATAGACAATCGGCGAGATCCCTTATTTTTCAACAACTTTGGATCTCGCCGAATTTCCTTAGAAGGCAGACGCTCTTTCCAACTGAGCTACGGGCGCACTGCTCGGAACTGGTTCAGTTTACGGCGCTTACTGCTTTATTCGCAACTGTCAACTGGGGCGCTACATCCTGGCTGTGCCTAATTCTAATCACAACCAATAATCCGAGGCACGCCCCTATGGGCGCGCCTGTGTCGTAGAATCCAGCGTAAGGGCGTGCACTCACATCCCACCGAGCGGGATCGGCAGCTTGTGGAAAGGCAGGTGCACCCTGCACATAAGAGGTTCTTCCGGACAGCACATGTTGGTGGCCAAGGTGACAGCCCGCACCGGAGGAGCTAACGAGCAGCGCCTGACAGGAAATCATCGGCGAAGATAATTCGTTCTAGTCCTGATTGGGCCTTATTGCGGCTTGGGTGAGCCGATCGTGGAAGTCGTGTCGACGTGGTATTTCTTGTAGTCGGAGTAGCGAGTCACGTCGCTCTCGCGAAATCCCTTCACCAGCAGGACGCGCGCGCCCACGTGCGCCTCCTCGTAAGTGGGCAGCCACACTTCATTGTTGACGAACTCCTGCTCGAAAACGAAGCCGGTTCCCTTCTGGACGTTCGCGAGCAAGCCGCCCGCGATTCTCGCGTCGCCGGTGAAATAGGCTTCTAGGCGAGCTACGTCGTGAGCTTTTTCGTCCACCCAGACGGCGCCGGCCAGCTTCTGCACGATTTTTTCTTCCCAGTTGCGCGGCTTGTATTCCGGATTCGCTTCGAAGTCGAACACCAACACGTCCTGGCCGCGGAATCGCTCGCGGCGTGGGTTCACAAACTGGCAGGTGCGTAGGAACATTTCGATCCCGACATCATCTTCGTCCTTTTCCGGCTTGCCTTCTTCTTTGGTCTTCGCATCCGTGGCGTCCTTCTTGGCCTGCCGCTTCTGAATTTCCTCGACGCGTTTCTGCGCGTTTTCAGACTCCTTCTTTTGCTTGGTCGAGCTAAGTTCCTTACCGTCCTTTTTGGTGAGCATGGAGATTTCCTCGCCGTCGAAATAGAAGAACGAGTATTCCGTCACTGTACGCTTTTTCGTCTTGCCGTCGGAGTCGTATTCAGTTTCTTCTTCGGTGCGGGTGCCGGCGTAGTCTTCCTTGATTTTGTCGATGGCCTTTTGGTTGTCGTCGATCTCCTTGAAGAGGGCTTTCAAGTCCGGCAACTTGACTTGCGATTTGAGGGGAAGATCGAAGACCCGTTCGCCGATGGTTCCGTTGACGGTAGCGCTTGTGACATCGATCGCGTAGGAATCGGAGCCACGGTGCAGCTCGATCTTGCGGGCGATCTGGATGCCGCCCTCGAGACGGTAGTCGTCGTAGAAGACCTCCTCGTTGGCGCCGCCCATCGGCGCCAGTTCCTTCATCAGTAGGTGCGTCTGCGGATCGAAAAAGAACTCGTGCTTCACACCCGTGGCGGTGGTCAATTCCACTTGCAGGGCGTCCCGCCCGCGCACCTGCGCGTGACCGATGAGCGCGATGGCGAGCTTGTTCTTCTTCAGATTCAACAGGCGCACATTCGCGATCAGCGCCTCGGCCTGCATATCTACGGAATCCTGGCCGAACATCGTGGTGGGATTGCCCGAGGCGTCCTCGCGCCAGGCTGACTTGCCGTTATAGGCTTCGACGATGCTCTTGCCGCCGACGATTAGCTCGGAGTAGTAGCGGTTGGGAAGTTTGGTGTCGAGGACGTAGGTGCCAGAGTTCCCTTCGCCCGTGACGGTGACCGTGCCTTCGATCGAGAGCGTTTGCACGCGGGAGAGCGCGCGGGCGCCTCCAGAGGCTTTCACATACGCGCCTATGATTTTCGCCGTGTCTTGGGCGTGAGAGGGCGCAGCAATCCCGAGGAGGAACCCACATAAAATGCAAAGACGATTGCGACGCCGCATGTGCTCACACATATATACGAAGAGCCGCGAAAAATGTTTCCAGAAAGTGGGGACACAAGCGGTGCATTTCGTAACGGGAAGCACGGTAACTCGCCCATGTGTTTCTTATGGAGCCAAATGAATTCATCATTCCCTCGTGCTAAAGCAGCATGCGAATCAGCAGGCCTGCAATCGTGCCGCCAATGAGCGGACCGAACACGGGTACCATCGCATAAGCCCAATCAGATTTGCCCTTGCCTGCGACAGGAAGAAGCGCATGGGCGATTCGCGGACCCAGGTCGCGGGCGGGATTAATCGCGTATCCCGTGGTACCCCCAAGCAAAAGACCGATTCCCCACACGAGGCTGGCGACAAGATACGCGCCGAGCCCAGCAGGCAATCCGGCCGCGGAGGACACTGCCTTGGAGAATATGGCGGCAACAACGAACACGAGGACGAGCGTTCCGATGATTTCACTGATGAAATTTGCGACGCGGCTGCGAATCGCGGGCGCCGTGCAGAATACGGCCAACTTCAAAGAAGGGTCCGGGGTCTCCTTCCAATGAGGGAGATAGTGCAGCCACACAAGAACCGCCCCGACGAACGCTCCCAGCATCTGAGCGGTGACGTAAGGGACCACTTTGGAGTAGTTTCCGCTGACAACGGCAAAGCCGACCGTGACGGCCGGATTGATATGTGCGTCCGTGCTCCCGCACGCTAACGCCGTATAAATGCCGGCCATCACAGCAAAGCACCAGCCGGTTGTGATGACCATCCAGCCGGCGCCCTCCGCTTTCGAACGTTTCAACAGGACATTCGCAACGACGCCGTCCCCCAGGAGTATCAAAACTAAAGTCCCCATAAACTCGCCCACAAATGGTGAATGCATTTGAGTCTCCTTGCGAAGATTATCTTCCCGCTGGAATCGCATCCACCCAGTCAAACGACCGGGTCACAGCTTTCTTCCACAGCCGATACGTTTCTTCCCGCGCCGCCTCTTCCATGTTGGGCTTCCAGGAATGATCCACCGCCCAGTGCGTACGCAGTTCGTCGGTGTCTTTGAAGAACCCAACCGCCAACCCCGCGGCGTAGGATGCGCCGAGCGCCGTCGTCTCCTTGGTCACCGGGCGAAGCACGGGGCGATTCAAGATGTCGGCCTGAAACTGCATGAGCAGGTCATCATCAACCATTCCGCCGTCGGTGCGCAGGACGTCGAGCGCGATCCCCGAGTCCATTTCCATCGCTTCGACAACCTCGCGCGTCTGAAAAGCAGTCGCTTCGAGAACGGCGCGAGCAAGGTGGCCTTTATTGGCATACCGAGTCAGCCCTGCGATCACGCCGCGGGCAGTTGTCTTCCAATAGGGAGCGTAGAGTCCGGAGAACGCCGGGACGAAATAGACTCCGCCATTGTCTTTGACGGTTCGAGCAAGCGTCTCGATCTCGGAACTCTTCTCGATGATTCCCAGGTTGTCGCGCAGCCATTGGACCAGCGCCCCCGAGATGGCGACGCTGCCCTCCAGCGCGTATTGCGCCGGCGCTTTACCCAGTTTGTAGGCCACGGTAGTGATCAGGCCGTGCTTCGATTGCACCGGCTCCCCGCCCGTATTCATGAGGAGAAAACAGCCCGTGCCGTAGGTGTTCTTGGCCTCGCCGGGCTTGAAACACGTTTGACCCACCAACGCCGCCTGCTGGTCACCCAAGATTCCCGCGATGGGGACGTCCTTGACCGACTCAAGCTGGGCGAGGCCGTACGTTTCGCTACTGGACTTGATTGGAGGGAGGATTCGTTCCGGGATTCCGTAGCAATCGAGGATCTCGTTGTCCCAGGCGAGAGTCTCGAGATTCATGAGTTGGGTCCTGCTAGCATTCGTCACGTCGGTGACGTGAACGCCGCCATGAGGCCCTCCCGTCAATTTCCAGACAAGGAAGGTATCGATGTTTCCGAAGAGAATTTCCCCCGCCTCGGCTTGTTTTCTCGCTTCCGGCACGTTGTTCAGAATCCAACGAATCTTGAGACCGCTGAAGTAGGTTGCGAGAGGCAGGCCTGTTTTTCCGCGAAAACGGTCCTGGCCGCCATCGCGCGAAAGCTCTGCGACTGCATCTTCCACGCGAGTGTCTTGCCACACGATGGCGTTGTAAACAGGCTGGCCAGCCTTCCGGTTCCAGAGGACGGTCGTCTCACGCTGATTGGTGATGCCGATGGCGGCGAGGTCATTCGGCCGCAGCCCCTTCTGCTGCATCGCTTCGGAGATTACTTCTTGCGTCCGCCGCCAAATCTCTTCCGGATCGTGCTCCACCCATCCAGGCCGCGGATAGATCTGTTCATGCTCTCGCTGCGCGACAGAGACAATCCGCCCCGCCTTGTCGAACACAATGAAGCGAGTACTCGTGGTCCCTTGATCGATTGCGCCGATGTAGCTCGACATGATTCCTTCCTTTTAGCTCGTAAGCTGCCTGCCGATTCGCTCGGCACATCAAATGTGACACCTTCAGGACCCAGCCCCGCCAAATGCAGGAAGCGATTGATTTTACTTACATACCGGTTGATTGCCGATTGCCCAGTTTCAGCGGACCACCCCAATTCCTCTCGAAGAATTGTGGGGCCCGACGAGAGTTGGGTTACGGAGTACTCTGCTTCCTATCAAGGGAAAACGGCTTATACGGTGAGCATCATGAAACTTGAAGGCGTCAAAGTTTCGCACGAGACCCAATATTTTGCGGAGCCGTTCGATGCCCCGGCGTGGCGTTTACAAACGGTCGAGAACCCAGTCTAGCTCCCCAAATGCATCCGCGCGTCTTGTTGCCTTACATAGACTTCCAAGCCACGTAGGCCGCGCCCATCAGCGGGCACTCTTCGTTCAACACCACGCGAATCGGAATCGTCGAAAGGAAATCCACCATTTTATCCTTGCTTCTCACTGCCGCGGCAAACCGCCCGTCCTTCAATTTCGCCAGGATTTTCACGGCGATTCCTCCCGCCACGTAAATTCCACCGCGCGCCACGGTCCGCACGGCCAGGTTCCCGGCCTCCGACCCATAGATCTCCACCCACAAATTTAAGGTCGCTACGCATACGGGACATTCTCCCGAAAGTCCTCGCTCGGTAATCCCGGGCGCGGGATCCACCGAATTGTCATCGAATCCAGGATGCCGCACCGATGCGTCCAGAAACTCGTGCACCCTCTGAAACCCGCTGCCTCCCAGGATGTGTTCCACGCTCACGAATTCATTTCGTGCCTTCAGGTATTTCCACAGGTCTGCTTGCTGCTCGGTGTGCGGTGCAAAATCGGAATGCCCTGCCTCGGTGGGAATGATCGCACGCTGATTCCCGCTGCTATATAGAATTCCCTCGCCCAGGCCTGTTCCGGCCGAGATGACCACTTTCGTCCCGTCCGCTCCCGGCGCGCCGGGATAAATCGTCACCAAGTCGCTTGGTTCCAGCACTCCAATCCCGTAAGCCGTCGCTTCCAAATCGTTGAGCAGCCGGACGCGCCCAAGGTGCAGAAATCCCGCCATCGCCTCGCCATCGATAATCCACGGGAGGTTGGTGGCGTGTACTTGGTTGTTGACCACCGGCCCGGCGATACCGAACGATGCCGAAGTCACCTGCCCGCTTCCGCCGTTCAGGAAGTCCCGCACCATTTCCTGCAATCCGGAATGCTCCCGGCTCGCATAACGCTTGTGGACCGTGCGGACCAGCTTCCCTCGATCCACTTCGAACAGCCCAAGATTGGACTTGGTCCCGCCCAAGTCACCCGCGAGAATCATCGAATCCTCCGAACTTGTGTGCACCGCTAAATGGGTTGGAGCGCGTGTTCATTGCCCTCGCAGAGGGCGCCACCGCCGCCCGTCGGAATTCGTCAAATCATCGGCAGCCCGCGGCCCCTCGCTTCCCGCCGAATAATTGGGAAAGGGCGGCGCGGAAGCAGTCTGCCAAGTGTTCAGTATGGGGTCCACCAGCTCCCACGCCGCCTCGACGCTATCCGCCCGGTCAAACAGCGTGGCGTCTCCGCGTATGCAGTCGTTGATCAGCGTGGCGTACGCGCTCCTCGATTCCCCACCGAACGTCTGCCGGTATTGGAAATCCATCGTCACTCCGCGGATGCGCATCTGCGCCCCGGGCGATTTCGCGCCGAAGGAAAGCGAAATCCCTTCATCCGGCTGGATATTCAGCACCAGCGAATTCTCCTCCACGCTTTCGCCCCGGAAGACCAAATGGGGCGCGCGCTTGAACTGAATCGCTACTTCCGTCAGCGCCCGCGACATTCGCTTCCCCGTCCGCAAATAGAACGGCACGCCGCTCCACCGCCAATTGTCCACCTGGAGTTTTAGCGCCACGTATGTTTCCGTCGCGGAGTCCGCCTTCACGCCGGGCTCCTGGCGGTATCCGGGGACACCCGTCCCGTTCAATTGTCCCGGCCCGTATTGCCCGCGGATCACCGACTTCCAAATCGTCTCCGGCGTGAACGGCCGGATGCATTGCAACACCTTGATCTTTTCGTTGCGCACGGAAGTCGCGTCAAACGTTGCAGGCGCCTCAATCGCCACCAGCGAGGTCAATTGCAGCACGTGGCTCTGGATCATGTCCCGCAACGCCCCCGCCGATTCGTAAAACGCCGCCCGCCGCTCCACTCCCAGCGACTCCGCCGCCGTAATCTGCACGTGGTCAATGTAGTTGCGGTTCCAGAGCGGCTCGAAGATGCCGTTCCCAAAGCGGAAGACCAGCATGTTTTGCACCGTCTCTTTGCCCAGATAATGGTCGATGCGGTAGACCTGCGATTCTTCAAACACGCGCAAAACCTTGGCATTCAAATCCCGCGCGGAGGCGCGATCGCGTCCGAATGGCTTCTCGATGATCACGCGCGACCACGATCGTTCCGTCTTCGGTCGCGCCAATCCCGCGTCGCCAAGCTGCTTGATGATGCGGAGATAAATCTCAGGAGGCGTTGCCAGATAAAAAAGCCGGTTGCCGCCTAGCTTGTTTTCGCGGTCGAGCGTTTCCAGACGCTCGGCCAGCCGCTGGTAAGCTGCCGCGTCGTCATAATCTCCGCTGAAATACTGCAGGTGCTTGAGGAATTCTTGTTGTTTGGCCTCGTCCGCTCCCGGCTCATCCCCCTTGGGAAGGAATTCGCCCGCGGAATGGCGGAATGCATCGTCGCTCAACGGTGTCCGTGCAAATCCAACCAGGTCGAATCGTGGCGCCAGGCAGGAATGCAGCGCCAGGTCGTAGAGCGCAGGCAGGAGCTTCCGCCGGGCCAGATCGCCCGAAGCGCCGAACATTACGATGACGCATGGATCCGAAGGAATCTCGCAGTAGTAAGCGTCCGATTGGGGCAGTTCGGCAAGATCGGTGGCTGGCTCGCTCATCGTGGGTCTCCGCAAGAGACGGGAATTCCCGGCCGCTCAGGCGTGTTCCTCTCTCGCATTCTGGGGCGCGTCCAGGAACAGCCTATCATAATCCAGTTCGATGCTCTCCGCTTCCGCCGCAGGGCATCCTCCGTACATCTGGCAATTCCCGTTTACTTGCAGTATCTTGGATTGCCCCACATTTTCTTTCAGGAGTTGTGAATGGCGGACGATAACTGCTCGACGGCCGGCCCCGCTACCTCCTCGCAACCAGTGGCCCCCGGTACGCGCATGGTGAAGTGCGTGAAATTTGGCCGCGAAATGCCCGGCCTCGACCGCATCCCCTGGAAAGGCGAAATCGGCAAGCGCGTCTTCGAAAACGTCTCCAAGGAAGCCTGGAAGATGTGGATCGAGCACTCGAAAATGCTCATGAACGAATACCGCTTGAATCCGCTCGACCCCAATTCCCAGAAAATCATGGAAGAGCAGATGGAACAATTCTTCTTCGGCGAAGGCGCCAAGCTCCCCGAAGGCTACGTCCCCCAAAAATCCAAAGGCTAGCCGCAGACTGGCGTCGAACAGATTTCGATGCAGCGCCGATTGTCCGTGCAGCTTTCTTGGAGTGGTTGAGGTGTTTTCAATGATCGCGTTACTTAGGACAGTTTGTCCATTTTTCTGCCTTAATTCCTGTGCCGCTTCCTTACAAGATTGGCGACATTGAAGCAACAATATTCTCAAACCAAACCTAATTTCGCACATCATCAAGAATGGAATGCTCCAGCCGCGCTTTGATGGAGGGGTAACCAATGAGGCAATTTAGAATCGCTTTACTCATTTTCGTCTGTGTACTTTGCGGGGCAGCAGATACTCCGTCCCTTTCGGCACAGCATGGAAGCGTCACAGTAGACTGGAAGGCAGAGTTGGCAAAGGCCAAAGCTGGTATAGAGAAGAACCCACAGTCGGCGTTCTGGCACAACCAAGCGGGCGTGGCCTACAACGCCTTAGGCGACTCCGAGAACGCCGTGAAAGAACTTAAATTGGCGTCTACCCTGGACCCGTCGAATCCAATTCATGATTACGCACTCTACGCCCTCTACAAGCGAAAAGGAATGCACTCGGAACAGCGAGACGTGTTACTGGAAGCCCTTGAAAAAGATCCCAAAATCCATTGGGACGTTTCGAATTTGCGTTCCTCCTGGAAAAGGAAAAACGTTGGGCAGACTCTCTCAGAGAATATCAGAAGGCTAAGCTCCTCGTCGCAAGCGTGAAGGGATCCGAGTACATAGACCTGAGAGGCAATCCGTACGCCGTCGGTGGCATCCGCGAGGAAGTGGACAAAGCGATAGACAGAGTTGCCAAGCTGAACGAGTCTGCACAGCGCCAAAAGTGATCTCATTCACTTTCTGGCTGCGGAGACGGCACTCGCCTCTCGATGGAAGTGCAGTCGGATCATGGGAAAGTGATTCGCCATGTTTCTCTGTGTCCTCGTGCCTCTCCTCTGAGTTCTCTGTGTTAGTGTTCTAAGTTTTTTCGCCCCCAAAGTTGCAATGGTCCCAGCCATCGCGAGTGTGTGAGATCCAATCTAAGCCCGCACGCGGCCCGTCGCGGGATGCTCCACCGGCAAGCGCGGTGAAAATCGAAATTCCAGCTTCTCATGCGCCGCGCGCAGCGCCGCCTCCGCGTCGCCCGGCGTCTCTCCGCGCGCAAATATGAATCCCAGGTAGCTCGACCCTTCCGGCCACGCCGCCATGTAATCCCGCAGCCGCGCCGTGATCCGAATCTCGTAAATCCCGGTGACGCGCTCCGCTTCCGCCATTCCGTCCACGCCTTCGAAAATCCCGCTGCGCGGCACCGGAATCATCATCACGCCCGAAGCTTCTGTTTCTCGCTCGAGATCAATTCCTTCCAGCTTCAACGCGTGGCGGATCAATAGCTCTTCCAGAGAAATCCGTTCCGGCCCAAATCGCAGCGCGCGCGAGCAAAGTCCCCCAATTGGACGCGGCGACGCCTCCAGTACCCACGGTCCCTTTTCATTCACGCGAAACTCCGCGTGCACCGGCCCTGTCACAAGCCCCAGCGCGCGCACTGTCTGGGCCGCGCAATCCTCGATCGCCGTCTGCATTTCTTTCGACAGCCTCGAAGGCGTCACGTAAATCGTTTCCTCAAAATACGGCCCTTCCAGCGGATCGGGCTTGTCGAATATCGCCAAAATACGCAGCCGCCCCTCGGTCAACAGCCCCTCGACCGCCACTTCCCTTCCCGGAATGTAGCTTTCGACGAGCAGCTCGCCGAGCCCCGGCTCGCGCAGCACTTGAATCTCCGGCGAAGTAAGCAGGCCGCGGATGCGCTCTGCCGCGTGCTCGAATTCGGCTGCATTATCCGCGCGCATCACCCCTTGGCTGGCCGCCAAAGCGAGTGGCTTCAAGACGCACGGAAATTTCACGCGCGGCAACGCTCTGGAAATGTCGCTGGCAAGCGAGAACGAGAAAAATTCCGGTACCGGAAGCCCCGCCGCTGCCAGCGCTTGTCTCTGATGCAATTTGTTCCGGCAAACCTTTACCGCTTCCGGCGGATTCCCCGGAATACCCAGCGCCTCGGCCGCCATCGCAGCCGTAGGTGTAGGCCGGTCGCCTAGCGCGAGAATTGCGTCCGGCGGATTCGCGTGCAACTCGCGCGCGATTTCCTCCGCCGCCTCTCGCGGCCTTTCGAAATGCAGTGGCAGCGCGCTATCGCCCCAAGGGTCGTCGAGCTTGTGGCAGCGGTCTGTCCCAAACACAACGTCCACGCCCATCTTCTCTGCCGCCTCCGCAAACCCCCGCGTCTGATAGCCCAGCTTGCTCGCCAAGATCAGCAGCCGTTTTCTCGATGAGGTTTTGTTGGTCATCGCCCGCGGCTCGAATCGCCGGTCAAACGGCTGGTCTCCGCATGCCGGACCTTTTTCCTCGTCTGCGCGATGGAAAGGAACTGCTCCCCCGTCGGCTCCGCGCAGCAATACCACGGCTCATCCATGTAGGGCACCGTCGCCCCTGCCGACACAATCGCCAGAGGATTCTTCGTCGGCCGGTCCGGCTTCCCCGCTCCAGCCGCCGCGTACGCGGCATCCTCGATCCGCTCGAAAATCCACCCACGCGCCCGGCCCGTCTTCTCCCCCGCGCTCACAATTTCCTGTACCGCCTCGCCCAATTGATCCACCCGCGCATCCGCATGCTTCCAGGGATAGACCAATCCCGCTTCGTCAAACGGCCCCACCAGTCCGCGAATATCATCCAGCTCCAGCAATCGCGACCCCGCCGGAATCAACAGCCGAATCGCCAACTGAATCGGCGCAATGCTCTCGATCAAACCGTGCCCTCGTAAATCTGCCAGCAGATCGCAGAATCCGTCGAGCGTCGTCCAAGGCGTGAACGGCACGAACGTCGGCTGCAGTGTCAGCCTCGCTTCGCGAAAGTCCTCCACAACGCGCAGAAAATCCGCGCGCGTGTGGTGCTTGTCGAGTTTTTCGAGCACAGTGTCGTCCACCGATTCCACTGCGCTCGTCACGAACAAGCAACCCGTCTCGCGCAGCTTCGCCAGGTGCTCCTTTTGCTTTAGCAAATGTTCGATCTTGATCGTCACGTCATACGTTAGCCGTGGAAATTCCCGGTGCAGCGATTCCACCAACGGCAGCGCGTGCCCGATCCCGTTGAAAAAATCCGGATCGCCAAACGTGATGTGCTGCGCGCCCGCCGCCACCTGCTGGCGAATGTCCGCCAGCACCGTTTCGCGGTCCACGATCCGGAACATGCCGTTGTACACCGGCACGATCGGGCAGTGCCGGCACAGATGCTTGCATCCGCGGCTCGCTTCCGTCGACCCTACCGATCCGCGTCTCGCCATTCGGCATCATCAGCCGCGCATATTGATCGAGCGGCACCAGCCCGCGGCGGTCCGGCACGATGAATTTCTGCCGCGCCAGCGAAATCACCGGTTCCACCTGGTGTGTTCCCAGCGCCGTTCGTCGCCAGCCGCACAACAACCGCCGCCAGCCCCTCTTCGAATTCCCCGCCGAGAATCTGTCCCAACACCCAGCCCGCGCAGATACGCTTCGTTCACCGGCGCGTACAATCCATAAAAACAAAGATGCGCGCGCGAATTGATTTCGCGAATCGCAGGTAGCAGAGCGACTGCAAGCCGCGTCGCCGTGTGCATCGGCACGTAAAACGCGATCAAATCTGCCGCACGCACCGTGCGCTCGTCCAGCGTCTCCCGCGATAGATCCAGGCAAGTCACCTGCGCACCCCGCTCCCGCAGCCACGCCGCCGGCGACGCCAGCCCAAACGGCTGCCGCCCCAGCTCATACGTCGAGATCAGCACCACATTCATTGATTTTCCGCCGGACGATTCCTCTGCTCCGAAATTATGTCACGCGCCGCAGCCAACTCCAAACTCACCCAAGTGTTTGCGATCGCTCGAATTCTCGCCTTACATCCTTACGCAATTCACTCGCATCCGTAGTCATATAGGTGGTTGTAAAATCGATCTACCCAGGCACCAGAGCCACGGCTTTTGGCGAGGACGTGCATGAAAACAATCGTCGCAAGATTTCTCCTGACCTCCGCATTTCTAGTTGTTGCTTGCGTCGCTTCGCCCGGCGTCCTATTCGCACAGGCGGGCCCGGGACCGATCGCTCCGGTAACGCCGAAAGAGCCGCCTCCCTCCGCCCAGCCGAAGGCGCCCGCTGTGCCGCCCCATACAACACTTTCCGGCACATGGAAGTTCAATGTTGACGACAGCGACGATGGCCAGAAGAAGGTGCAACAGTCCAGGAGTCAAAGTGGCGGCGGGCACGGGGGCTATCCGGGCGGCGGCGGCTACCCAGGCGGCGGCATGGGCGGCCATCACGGAGGCGGGGGCGGCGGCCAGAGCGCTGAAAATAGCCAGGAGCTGCGCGAGCTGGTTGACCCTCCCGATTCTGTAACCCTCCTTAAAAAGGATACGGAGCTGGACCTGGTGGACGGCCAGGGCCGCAAGCGCGTCTTCATCACCGACGGCCGAAAGCCCCAGAAATCCAACAGCGACAGCTATCAGGAAATCTCCGCTCACTGGGAAGGCAGCGATCTTGTCACCGATGAGAAGGGCCCTCAGGGCGGAAAGCTGACTCGCACTTTCGAACTTGGCCCCGAAGGCCAACAGCTCTACGAAACGATCCGCTTTGACCTTGGCCGATCCGGTACGCCGGTTTACATCCGTTACGTCTACGATCTCGTCCAACCGGCAAAGGAATAGGACTTGATTGTACTTTCGGGCTCGGCATCATCCTCTGCTCGCCCCGTTCCCTGATTCGGTCCCGGCCACTTCCTTGCACCTGTACCTTCGGCCGGGTAATTCGTTGGAAACCTGCAACTTTTCCGGCTCAAGAGGGTTCCTTGTGATGGAGTAATCTTAGTTTGAGCGGCCATACAAGCACGTGATCCCGTTCCGCGGACGATCCCGCGTAAGGAGGCAAGATGCGCTTTCTTCGCTTTTTGAGTTTGTTGTTGGTTGCTTGTGGCGTTCTGGCTTTGCCGGCTCCTGCTCCGGCGCAGATCGCCGTTGGCGTATCTGTTCATATCGGTCCTCCGGCACTGCCTGTTTACGAGCAGCCGCTTTGCCCGGGCGCCGGTTATATATGGACGCCCGGCTACTGGGCTTACGGCGACGCCGGATACTATTGGGTTCCCGGCACGTGGGTGATGGCCCCGCGACCGGGCTTCCTCTGGACCCCGGGCTATTGGGGCTGGGCCGGCGGCGTGTACGCTTGGCATGGTGGATATTGGGGCCCCCATGTGGGGTTCTACGGTGGCATTAATTACGGCTTCGGCTACGGCGGCGTAGGCTTTGCAGGCGGTTACTGGCATGGTGGAGCGTTCTTCTACAACAGCGCGGTCTCGCACGTGAACGTGACCGTGATTCACAACACCTACAGCAAGACCGTGGTTGTCAATAATGTCCATACCAGTTTCAACGGCGGCGAGGGCGGCATCAACGCCCATGCCAGCGCGGAAGAAGAGCGCTACTCGCATGAGGAGCACATCGAGGCGACTCACGAGCAGGTTGAACACGAGCATGCTGCCAGCACGAATCCATCGTTTCGGGCGTCGGTGAACCATGGGCGTCCGGCGGTGGCAGCAACGTCACGGCCCGGCGAATTTTCGGGCAAGGGTGTAGTGGCCGCCAAGTCAGAGGGCTCCACAACTCACACGGCAACCCATACCTCGACGGAGCATACGGCCACGACTCATACGCAGACCACGCATACCTCAACCGAGCATTCGAATGCTTCGCATTCGGAAGCCAAAAGCAAGCCCGAGGCGAAAAGCAAGCCAAAGGCCGAGAGCAAGCCAAAGTCGGAGAGCAAACCGAAGTCGGAGGATAAGAAGCCTCACCGCTAAGAGCGCGGCATAGACAGATTGCATCAAGTGGGAGCGCCGGAAAATTTTTCCAGCGCGGTTGGCTCCCGCTCTCATACAATTGAAACGTTTCAGAGCCCCGAGGTTCACGCCTCGGGGCTTTTGTTTTGCCGGCAAGGCAATCGCCGCGGATCTCACTCACCAGCGACTGTGGACAATCGGGCGAATTTTCTCCTCGTAGATGCGGCGAATGGCGGCCATGGATTCCGGCGGGAGCGGCGGAAGGTCTGAGGCGTGGCAATTGTCCGCGACCTGCTCGGGGGTCTTCCCGCCGGGAATGGCGCAGGTGACCGCGTCGAACATCAGAATCCAGCGCAGCGCAAATTGAGCCAATGTCGTAGTCGCATTCGGGCCGCCGGGCAGTAGCGCGCGAATCTCTTCGACGGCTCGCAGTCCGGTTTCAAAATCCACGCCGGAAAACGTCTCGCCCACGTCGAAGGCTTGTCCATGCCGGTTGAAATTCCGGTGGTCGTCCGCGGCAAAGCCCGAATCGCGCCGCAGCTTTCCGGTGAGCAGGCCGCTCGCAAGCGGCACCCGAGCAAGGATGCCGACTTTTTTCTCTTTCGCCTTTGGGAAGAATTCCTCGGCGGGCCGCTGGCGAAAACAATTAAAGATAATCTGCACGCTCTGGACGTTGGGATACTCGATGGCCTGCAGAGCCTCTTCGATTTTTTCGACGCTGACGCCGTAGAACCGGATCTTCCCGGCCTTCACAAAGTCGTCGAGGATCGCAAAGACTTCCGGACGCCCGTAAAGCTCCGTGGGCGGGCAGTGGAGTTGGAGCAGGTCGAGAGAATCGGCGGAGAGATTCCGCAAGCTGTCGTCAACCCACGCGGTGAGGTTCTGGCGGCTATATCCTTCGACCGTCTGGCGAGGCAGGCGCCGCCCGGCTTTCGTCGCGACGATGATCTCTTCTTTGCGGGCTTTTTTGAGCTGCGCGATCAGGCGTTCGCTGCGGCCATCGCCGTAGACGTCGGCGGTGTCGATGAAATTGACTCCGCAATCAATCGCTTTGTGGAGAGCGGCAAGAGAATCTCGATCGGAAACGGCGCCCCAGGCACCTCCAATGGCCCATGCCCCGAAGCTGATATCGGAGACCTTCCAACCGGTGCGGCCCAGCGGACGATAGTTCATGGTCGCGTTATCTCCTCGAAAGCCGACACTATAGCGCAGGTCGAAGGCATTGAAGCCAAGGAGCGGGGCGCGGCTCGGGACCCCGTTTTCACTCTGGAGTGGATGCTGGTTTCTGCGTGAGCTTTTTTGTGTAGTCGGCTTGCTGCTTGGTTTGGATGGCGAGAGAAACCGAACGCTCTTTCCGCGCTTCGGCAGTGCGGCCCAGCTTCGCTAGAGCAGTCCCCAGTTGGTAATGAGCCTCCGCGTAGTCGGGATCAACCTGAATGGCTTTGCGAAGCGGGGGCAGTGCTTTAGCGGGTTCGCCCAATTTATTTTCTGTTTTGCCGAGTCCGAAGAGCGCTTCCTTGTAACGCGGATTCGCAGCGATCGCTGCTTGAAACAGCGTGAGTGCTGCGGCGGCATCGTCGCGGCGCAGGGCGATCTGGCCAAGCAGGCAATTCGAGACCGGGTCCGACGGGAAGCGCTTCAGTTCCTCCTGGAATTGAGCTTCCGCCTGGTCAACCTCGTCCTGCTTCCAATAGAGCAAGCCGAGTCCGGAGTGGACTCCCGGAAAATCCGGGTCCGCGCGCTGGGCGGCTTCGTATTCCTCGACCGCCTTCTGAACTTGGAATGTCTTGTCGTACGCCGTTCCCATCATCACGTGAGCCGCGGCCGAATTGGGGTCGATGGCCGTGATTCGCCCGAAAACATCAGTGATGGCCTTGTAGTTTGCCGCGCGCAGGTACGCTTGCCCGAGCATGTACAGCGTCGGCAAATCGGAAGGCTGCAGGTGGTTGGCGCGTTCCAGGTACTTGGCCGCCTCCGGGTAGCGGTCGAGGCCGAACAAGCTGAAACCAGCAAGATCGGCTGCCTGAAAGTCCGAGGGGTCACGTTTGCTCAGCGCTTCGAGCAAAGGCAGCGCCGCGCCATATTTCTGCTCCTTGAAATAGGCGAGCGCGAGGTTGCGCGTCGTGGTGGCATCGCCGGGCTTCAAGGCGAGGGCGCGGCGATAGTAGGGGACGGCTTCGGAAAACTTGCTTTGCTTGACGAGAGAAATCGCGAGGTCATTGAGAATTTCGAGGGAGCGAGGAGCGATTGCCAGAGCGGCGCGGAAATTTTTTTCGGCGGAGGGATAGTCCTGGGATTGAAGCGCGCCAGAACCCGCGGCGAGCAATGCGGACAATTGGGAATTCACGGCCGGGCGAGAGGGTGAGGCGGTCTGCTGCGCACGGATTTGTGCGGCAAGCAGAAAAAGCGTGAATGCAAAAGCTAGAAGACGGAGTCGAGTAAGCCGGAAGACTGACACAAGAAAATTCTACACCCGCGGGCGGGCCGGAGGGCGTGGCGAAGAACGCCCTCCCGCACCGAGCCGCAGAAACATGGCTGCCTCTAGAAATTCAGTTTCAGAGCGAACTGAATGATGCGGGGATCGTGGCCGCCATTCAGCTCGCCGAAGGTGGAGTCATCCGTATAATTGTCAAAGCTGTTGAATGACTCGTGGTTAAAGGCGTTGTAGAACTCCGAGCGGAATTGCAGCTTGAACCGCTCGTTGATTTTGATGTTCTTGTAAATTCCGATGTCCCATCTGTTCAGACCCGGCCCAGTGCAGATGCCGCGGCCAGAATCACCGAAGTGGCCGATCGCGTCAGTGAATGCGGCAATATTGATGTACTGAGCGAAAGTGCCCGGACCCGAACAACCGGAACCCGCAGATCGATCAGGGCGAGGAGCGACCGCGCTTGGATCAATGCCGATGCCTCCGGGGTAAGTGTTCGGCGTATTGGCCGCATAGTGGATAGAGTTGAACGGATCGTAGTACTGATAGATGGTAGTCGGAAAGCCGGATGCGAAGCTTGAAATGCCTGAAACTTCCCAACCGCCAAGGATGTGACCCACGATGCCCTGCTGGGACTGGTAGAAAGGTAGATCGTATACATAATCGAACCCCAAGACTTGCCCCAAGCTGAAGCTGGCCGGACCATAGTCCGCCGCGAAGTTGTAGGTATCGTAAGGCGCATCGCTGCGGTCGGAAGGATTGTTCGTCAGTGTCTTCGACCATGTGTAAGCCACATCAATCGTTAGACCGCGGCTTACACGACGATTGAGCGAAACCTGAAGCGAGTTGTAATTGGAATTGAACTGAGGCGAGATAATGGAGATGGGGCCATAGCCAACGTATGGCCGCAAGAGGTTGGCCTCAATGTCCTGATTTCCGGGAGCCTCGCGGACATTAAGAGGCACCTGGTTCAAATCGTAAATGCCGAGGAGGCGGTCTCCCTTATTCCCCACATAAGCCACTTGCAAGCGGGTGCTGGGGAGTAGCTCGCGCTCGACGGACAGGCTCCATTGCTGGATGTAAGGAACCTGGAAGGCTGGATTCCCTGTGGAATGGAGACCTGCAGGCGCGGTAGGAGGCACAACGCTTCCGGAAGTTGGATTATCGAAAATGTCTGCCCCATTGGCAGTCAGGACCGTGACGTTGACGCTGCCGACGAAGGGCGGATTGGCGAAGGAGTTTTGTTCTTCGATGCCATTCAGACTGCGATCGTAGTAGACGCCATATCCACCGCGAACAGCCGTCTTCCCATCGCCAAAAATATCCCAAGCGAACCCCACACGTGGGGCAAAACTGTGGTAAACGGGGTTCACCCGATCACCGTAAGGTGAGCAGGTGGGTCCGTAGGGCGCCACAGGCGGTTCGAAGTAGGCGTTGGGGTTGCAAGCGTTCTGAGCAATGATGATCCCGTTGGAATAATTTCCGGGATTCGCTGTATCCGTTGGCAGAAAGTTTCCGCTGACGGGGTCAAGCGCCGGGATGTTCGCGGGGCTGAAGGCGGCCGGCGAGAAGTTGTCAAGAATGTGGTTGTTATCTTCCGGCGGAGGAAGGAAGGCGTAGCGAAGGCCTACATTGAGAGTGAAATTGTGGCGAATTTTCCAATCGTCCTGCACGTAGGCTTCAATGTTTGGAAAGTGGAGGTTCGGGATGATGTCGCGGCTTGCCTGTGAAAATCCGTCCGCATTCCCCAACAGAAAATTGGCAAAAGCCGGATTGCCGTAGTCATCACCAAAGTTGAAACTGCCATTGGTGGGATTCACCGCATTTTCCGATTTCTTCATGACTTGAACGCTTGCGCCGGCGCGAATGGTGTGGTTGCCCTTCGTGAGAGAAAGATTGTCATAGACGTTCTTGTCCACGTTGCGCTCGAAGTAGGGGGAGACAGGAATTCCGACGCCCTGTATTCCCGAAATACCGATGCCAGGGACGCGGCCGTACGGGTCTGTGAAGGGGAGCCCACTAGGCCCAAAATTGAGGGCACTCACGAAAGCAGGGCTATCAATTAGGCCGGTGATCCGGCTGTTGATGGCGCCTCAGGAATCGCTGTAAGCCACTTCGTTCATAATCGTGGGAGCGAGCTGCATGGTGACGTGAGCAACGACGTTGCGCCCCGGCGCGTTTGTGGAAGTGCTGGAGATACCCGGAAGATTGCCTCCGGCGAATAATCCTCCCGGCTCAGTGGTGGGGACGCTATCTTGCATGTAGCGGCCGAAGGCCTGGATCTTGTTGGTGATTTTCTGGTCAACGCGGATGATCTCCTGACGGAAATTATCAACGGCGCTGACGGGAAACGTGTAGTTCTCGGACAAGGCAGTCGAATTGAGGGAGCTATTGGGCGTGAATTTCGAGTAGATATTGCTGATGTAAGCTACGGCGTTGGGGCTGAAACAGGTTGAGTTGATTTGATTTCCCGAAATGCAGCCCGAGGGAGCAGATGCAAGATTGAGACTCACGGGGGTACCGTCAGGGTTATTGAGCCCCGTGAAATTTCCCGTCAACTCCTGCGGATTGGGAAGCGCCAGAATGTCGGTTCCAGGAGTACGCGTCCGGCGAAACTCCTCGGAGAAAAAGAAGAAAGTCTTGGTCTTGCTCGTGTTGTAGTGGCCAGGAATATAAAACGGGCCGCCGACGGTGTAGCCGAAATCGTTGTAACGGAATGGCGGCTTGGGGTTTCCCGCCTGCTTATTGAACCACTCGTTGGCATCGAAAATATCGTTGCGGACGAATTCATATGCGTCGCCATGGAACTGGTTGGTGCCGGATTTGGTGACGACGTTGACCTGGCCACCTCCGCTGCGGCCGTATTGCGCGTCGTAGGTGCTGCGCTCGAGCGTGAATTCAGCGAGAGCGTCCACGCTGGGAACATTGAGAAGCGTCGAATTGGAACCGCTGTCGTTGATGTCAGCGCCATCCACGGTCCAGTTGTTGGCCGAGCCGCGCGCGCCATTGACGGAAAGGTCGTCCGTGTTCTCGATGCCGAATCCGACTTGATCCGGCAAACCATTCGCGACACCCGGCTGGAGCGCGACCAACTGCTCGAAGTTGCGGTTATTGAGCTCGAGCTCGCGGATTTGAGTGCTGGTGATGGTGGTGTCTTGCGCGGCTGACGAAGTCTCCACCGGGACCGTGGTCGCCGTTACGGTGACCTGTTCGGTGAGCTGGCCGACTTCGAGCTTGATATCGAGCGTACGGTGATCGCCGACGTGCAAGATAACGTCGCTCGCGACGTACTTCTTGAATCCGGACGCTTCGACCGTGACCGTATAGCGGCCCAGCGGCAACTCAGCGGCGGTGTAGACGCCATTCGAGTCCGTTTTCACAGTGATTACGTCGGTATTCTTGTCGCTGTCGTGCAACGTGACGGTAGCCCCCGACACAACGGCGCCGCTCGGGTCGGTGACCGTACCCGTCAGCAGCGAGGTAAT
This sequence comes from uncultured Acidobacteriota bacterium, assembly GCA_963788255.1. Taxonomy (GTDB): domain Bacteria; phylum Acidobacteriota; class Terriglobia; order Acidiferrales; family UBA7541; genus Palsa-295. The sequence goes on along the minus strand of CAWBGC010000011.1, from coordinate 81,323 downwards.
GTTTTGGCTGAAGCAAACGCCCGACACAAAAAGCGCGCACAACAATGCGACCAGCGATTTCCTTCGGCAATCTGGCATTGCGATTCCCCCTTTTGTCCGCGCAATACGGCCCGGACAATATCAAGGGACGCTCAATTGGCTGGATACTGAGCCCCCCACCCCGTGGCCGTGGCCTTGAACCCCCAAAACGTTGGGACAGCTATATAGCTGCTTTCGCTTTACGTCAAGAGGAAAATCTCACTTAAGGTGCAAATGAACCGGCCGCCTCCCGAATGGCCGGTTTCGCGGACGTTGGCAGCGTGAGGTTCCGTGCTATTCCGTGGAAGAAAATTTCGTACGCCCAGCAATGCCCAGGCGCGGCGGCGACGATTCGCGCTGGAAACGCGCGCTTGCACTAATCGCTCCGAAGCCTAAAATGGATGCAGCCGGCTTGTGCGACTCCTTCAGCCGGCGCGAGCGGCATTCCAAGAGAGGAGAATTTTCGCTGCATGAGTCCCGCATCCAAGAATTCCTTTTCGACCCGGGCGACGCTGCGAGTGGGCGGCGATTCCTTTGAAATCCACCGCCTGGAGGCGCTGGAACGCTCGGGAACCGGCCGGGCGTCGCGGCTTCCTTTCTCCCTGAAAGTGCTGCTGGAAAATCTGCTGCGGCACGAGGACGGCCATTTCGTCCATGCCGACGACATTCGCGCGCTGGCGGGATGGGACCCCACGAGCGCATCCGGCGCCACGGAAAAAGAGATTTCGTTCATGCCCGCGCGCGTACTGCTGCAGGATTTCACGGGCGTTCCGGCGGTGGTGGACCTGGCGGCCATGCGCGAAGCCATGCGTCGGCTGGGCGGCAGCCCGAAGAAAATCAATCCGCTGCTCCCCGCCGAACTGGTGATTGACCATTCGGTGCAGGTGGACAAATTCGGCGCGGCCAACGCGTTCACGTTCAACGCCGACCTGGAAATGCAGCGGAATATCGAGCGCTACGCGTTTTTGCGCTGGGGACAGAAGAGCTTCCAGAATTTCCGCGTGGTCCCGCCGGACACGGGAATCTGCCATCAGGTGAACCTGGAGTATTTGGCGCGCGTCGTGTTCAGCGAACAGCAAGGCGGCGTGCGCGTGGCGTATCCGGATTCCCTGGTGGGAACGGATTCGCACACCACGATGGTGAACGGGCTGGGCGTGTTCGGCTGGGGCGTGGGAGGAATTGAAGCCGAGGCGGCCATGCTGGGCCAGCCGCTTTCGATGCTGATTCCGCCGGTGGTCGGATTCAAGCTCCACGGACGGCTGCCGGAAGGCGCCACGGCCACGGACCTGGTGCTGACCGTGACCCAGATGCTGCGGAAAAAAGGAGTGGTGGGAAAATTTGTCGAGTTTTACGGGACGGGCCTTTCCAGCTTGACGCTGCCCGACCGCGCGACGCTCGCCAACATGGCGCCCGAATACGGCGCGACGATGGGCTTCTTCCCGGTGGACGCGGAGACGCTGGCGTACTTGCGCTTCACGGCGCGCGACGAAGACCGCGTCCGGCTGGTGGAAGCCTACACGAAGGACCAAGGACTATTCCGCACGGACGCGACGCCCGATCCAGTTTTCTCAGACACGCTCGAATTGAATCTTGCGAACGTAGTCCCGACGATCGCGGGACCGAAGCGGCCACAGGACAGTGTGGCGTTAACGGACGCGAAGGCCTCGTTCGAGAAGACGCTGACCGCCGCGCCGAAACATGTCCGCGTGCAGAACAACGGCGATTCGTTCGACCTGGCGGACGGCTCGGTGGTCATCGCCGCGATCACGAGCTGCACGAACACTTCGAATCCTTCCCTCATGCTGGGCGCGGGGCTGCTGGCGAAAAAAGCCGTCGAGCGCGGCCTGGCGACGAAGCCGTGGGTGAAGACGAGTTTCGCGCCGGGATCGAAAGTTGTGACCGATTACATTGCCAAGGCCGGGCTGTGGCCTTACCTGGAGACGCTGCGTTTTCACCTGGTGGGCTACGGCTGCACCACTTGCATCGGCAATAGCGGGCCGCTGCCCGACTCGATCGGCAAGGCGATCAAGGATCACAGTCTCGTGGCCGTTTCGGTGCTCAGCGGAAACAGGAATTTCGAGGGCCGCATCAATCCGCTCTGCCGCGCGAATTATCTGGCTTCGCCGCCGCTGGTGGTGGCTTATGCGCTGGCGGGACGCATGGATCTCGACATCGTGCGCGAGCCGCTGGGCGCGGACAAATCTGGAAAGCCCGTCTACCTGCGCGACATCTGGCCCGCGCCGGCGGAAGTGGAAGCAGCGATGCGCAGCTCCGTCTCGACCGAAATGTTCCGCAAGGAGTATGGGGACGTGTTCACGGGCGACGAGCACTGGCGGGCCCTCCCGGTTCCCGAAGGCGATCTCTACGCGTGGGAAACAAAATCCACCTACATCAAGCACCCGCCGTATTTCGAGCAGATGCCGGTGCAGCCGGCGGCGCTTTCGGACTTGCATGGGCTCCGCGCGCTGGCCGTGCTGGGCGATAGTGTCACCACGGATCACATTTCGCCCGCCGGGTCGATCCCGCCCGATAGCCCGGCCGGAAAATACCTGATCGCGCAGGGAGTGCAGCCGAAGGACTTCAACTCCTACGGCGCGCGCCGCGGCAACCACGAAGTGATGATGCGCGGCACGTTTGCGAACATTCGATTGAAGAACCAGCTTGCGCCAGGAACCGAGGGCGGCTGGACCACGCACCAGCCGAGCGGCGAAAGAATGTCCATCTACGATGCCGCCATGAAATACCGCGACGAAGGCGTCCCCTTGATCGTTCTCGCGGGGAAGGAATACGGCTCGGGTTCGTCGCGCGACTGGGCCGCCAAAGGGACAATCCTGCTGGGTGTCCGCGCCGTGCTGGCGGAAAGCTTCGAGAGAATTCACCGCTCGAACCTGGTGGGCATGGGAGTGCTCCCGCTGGAATTTTTGCCGGGCGAGACGCCGAAGACATTAGGGCTTACCGGGCAAGAGGTATTTGATATCGAAGGCCTGGCGCGCGATTTCGAACCGCGCAAGAAGATGAAGTTGCGCGCGCGGGGCGCCGGTGGCAAGGACATTTCATTCGCGGCCGTCGTCCGCGTGGACACGCCTTTCGAAGCCGCTTATTACCAGCACGGCGGGATTCTGCAGTACGTCCTGCGCCAGGTGCTCTGATGTAAGAGTCCGCGAAAACCTGCTTGCCCTTTGCTCTCGACGCCTCCGGTCACGAAGCCTGGGCGAAAGTGGCGGCTGGTCTCCTATGTATTAACGCAAGTTCTTATTGACCAACTCGGTCCTATAGGTCCATATTGTCGCATAAGCCGGTTGACAGTTCGCTCCAGTCGTAGTGTCCCCGACTGAGGGCGGCCTGATGGGGTCCGCGCTGAGCCGCCCGTACTGCAGAATAAAACACTTGGGAGCCATCGCTCTGGCAAGAGGCCATATGACAAGGAAATCCCTAGCCCTTCCTGGTCTATGCATCATTTTCCTTTTTGTTCTGTCTGGCGCGAATCAAACCGCCGCGCAAACGTCCAACGTCGCGCCGCGGATTACGCAGTCGATTGATGAGTCCAATCTCGTGGTGCTCCGCGGCAACAAGCATCCGCTGGCGCGCCCGGAATTTGACCAAGGCCCCGCGCCGGCCAGCTTGCCGATGCAGCGCATGCTGCTGGTCCTGCAGCGCAGTCCTGCGCAGGAAGCCGCGCTCGAACAGCTCCTCGAGCAGCAGCAGGACAATTCCTCACCGAATTACCACGAGTGGCTCACGCCGCAGCAGTTCGGGCTGGAGTTCGGGCCTGCCGACCAGGACATACAAACGATCACGACGTGGCTCCAATCGCACGGCTTTCAAGTCAAGGGCGCGTCGCAGGGCCGCATCATCATCGAATTTTCCGGCACGGCGGGGCAGGTGCAGGATGCTTTTCACACCGCCATCCACAGTTACTTGGTCAACGGCGAGCAGCACATCGCCAACTCAAGCGACCCTTCGATTCCTGCGGCGCTGGCGCCGGTAATTGCCGGAGTGCGCTCGCTCCACAATTTCCCCCCCAAGCCGATGAATCAATTCGCCGGGAAATTTCAACGCGACAAGAACACCGGGAAACTGCTTCCCGTCGGCCCTCTTCCTTATCCGCAGTATTTAGCCGGCACCGGCTGCGGATTCTTGGGCGGACCCTGCGAGGCTCTGGGCCCCTATGACTTGGCCACCATTTACAACATCTCTCCGTTGTGGAATCAAACCTCTGCGATCGACGGCACCGGCGTAACCATCGCCATCGTCGGGGAAACGGACATCAACCCCGCCGACTGGACCGCCTTCTGGAACATGTTCGGCGTCACTTCTCCAAAGGGGACACTGAAAATCACCAATACCGGACCGGATCCCGGAATTCTTCAGGATGGCGAAGAAGGCGAGGCGGACATTGACACGCAGTGGTCCAGCGCCGTCGCTAAAGGCGCCACAATTGATTTCGTCGTTTCCCAATCCACGGAGACAACCTTCGGCACCGACCTTTCTGCCGAATTCATCGTGGACAACAATCTCGCTCCCGTCGTGAGCGAAAGCTACGGAATTTGCGAGCTCGGTCTCGGCACCGCCGGGAACGCCTATTACAACGCCATTTGGCAACAGGCTTCGGCGCAGGGAATCAGCGTCTTTCTGGCGGCGGGCGATTCCGGGTCGGCGACATGCGACCGAGGTGACGTGGGAGCCCAGTTCGGCCTGGCCGTGAGCGGCTATGCTTCGACTCCTTACAATGTGGCTGTCGGCGGCACTGATTTCAACGACCTCACCACGACGCCTAACTACTGGAATCCAACCAACAATTCAACTAATCAGTCGAACGCCAAGGGCTACATTCCCGAAGAAACGTGGAACGCTACCTGCACGAACGCCGAAACGTTTTCCTATTTCGGCACAACATCGGCGGAGCAAAACTGCAACTATCTTTACTCACAAGGCGTCTCCGTGGCGCTGGTTCCTGTCGCAGGAAGCGGCGGCGCTAGCGCTTGCACGACCTCGAATGGCCAAACACCTTCGAGTTGTTCGGGCGGCTATACAAAGCCGCCATGGCAGACTGGCACCGGCGTTCCCAATGATGGCAAACGCGATCTCCCTGACGTTTCGCTTTTTGCCAGCAACGGATTCAACGACAGCTTCTACCTCGTTTGCGAGTCTGACCAGACCGGCGGTTCTTGCAACCTAGCTAGCGGAGAAGCGCTCGGCTTTGGCGGCACTTCGGTTTCATCGCCGGCTTTTGCGGGCATCATGGCGCTGGTCATCCAGAAAAATGGAGGCGAGCGGCAGGGGAATCCGAACTACGTCTTTTACAAAATGGCGGCAGGTACCGGAAACAGTTGCAATTCGAATTCGCCCACGAGCAGTTGCATTTTCTACAACATCCCGTCCGGCTCGACGAATGCGATGGCTTGCGTGACGGGCAGCCCGAACTGCACGACCTCCACGCCGGGCGACGCCTTCGGGGTTCTTGAAGCAAATGGCCAACCTGCCTATAACACGGGAGCGGGATTCGACCTGGCGACCGGCCTCGGTTCCGTCAATGTTACGAATTTGGTGAACAACTGGAGCACGTACGCCGGGCAATTCAAAGCGACGAAATTCTCAGTTTTCACTCTCGGGCCGCCCACGACGATCACGCACGGGCAACCCATTGCCGTGGCCGCCACGGTAGTCCCGCAAACAGGCGCGGGAACGCCCACGGGCACGGTCACGTTGATTGGGGCCACGGGTACGGCTCCGAGCGGGCAGCAAGCTGAGCAGCAGGTCTTTACTCTGAATAGCAGCGGCTCGATTCCCGCGGGCACTACCACCATCTTCCTGCCCGGCGGGACCAGCGAATCAGTGACAGCGCATTACTCCGGCGACAGCACCTACGCCCCCAGCGATTCGTCGCCCTTCACTGTCACCGTGAATCCCGAACCAAGCAAGAGCCAAGTCGTGGTCGAGACGTATAACCCTTCTACAGGCCAGATCACGAACTCGAATGCGACGAATTACGTCTATGGCACGCCGACGATTCTGCGCGCCAACGTGATGAATTCTTCGGGCAATATGTGCGCGTCGAATGGAATCCAGCAATACGGCTGCCCGACGGGGACGGTCAGTCTGAACGATACGTTCAATCCCGGAACTGGCCCCACCACCTCCCCGATTGCCGGTAGCCCGTACGCCCTGAACAGCGAAGGCTACACGGAAGATCAGTCGCTTTTCCTCCTTGGCGGTTCGCACAGCATCGTCGCCTCCTACAGCGGCGACAACAGCTTCAACGCCTCGACCGTCGCAGGCAGCTCGGACCCACCCGACGTCGTCACCGTTACCCCCGCTCCGACCACTATTTTCCTGAACGGCCCGAGCGGCGTTGTTACACTCGGAAATGGAAACCAACTCTCAGCCGTAGTTTCCTCGAATGTGGTCGTCCCTACGAACTCGTCGACATCCTACCTGCCGAGCCAAAACGTTGAATTCTTCAACGGGCAAAACCAGCTCAACGTCCCGGTCACTTATAGCCAAAGCCCTACCCCCTATGCCCAGTTAACAGCGACTATAAACGCCTCATCTCTCTCGATCGGAAGCAATTCGATTACGGCGCAGTTCCCAGGGGATTCAAATTATTCCTCTTCGGGGCTGTCGCTCGCCTTGCCCATCGACCTTGTGATCCCAACAACAGGAACTCTGACGACGTCAAACGCCTCAGTGCCGCTGGGGACAGCAGTAACGCTCACTGCGCAATTTACTCCCAGCCAGACTTATTCCCAGCCGATGACCGGCATAGTTAAATTCTATGAAAACTACGGCACAATTGGTTCGGCTTCCATTGTTAACGGGCAAGCCCATGTCACGTCCTCTTCACTCCCGGCAGGATCCTACCAGGTAATAGCCCAGTATAGCGGGGACACGAACTATGCTGGCGGTTACGCCTACGTAAACCAAACAGTGATAGGGATTAGCACGACAACCTCTCTCGTCGCGTCCAGCCAAACGATTCAGCAAGGCCAAAGTGTCACCTTGACGGCCACTGTGACTCCTGCTCAATCTTTCACTCCCGCGCCAACTGGCGTCGTCCAATTCAATTCCAATGGAGTGTTTCTAGGGTCGGCGGCCGTGTCGAATAATCAGGCACAAATCAGCACTAGCTCGCTCTCTGTCGGGAATGTTCTCGTTACTGCAACTTACGGAGGCGACACCAACTATTCGCCGTCGACTGGTACTGTCAACGTAACGGTCACGGGTCCGCCGACGTTTGGCACGGTGGCGAACCCGACGCCGCTAGTGGTGTCGAGCCCAGGCGCGAGCGGATCCTCGACAATTACATTTACGTCCATGAATGGCTTCACCGGGACGATCCCGCTTTCTTCGACGCTCTTCAGCGGACTGCCATCGGAAACGACGTGTAACTTCAGCGTTACGTCCGTGACCCTTTCGGGCAGCGGGAAGACGGCGACGGCGATGGCCACATGCCAAACGACCGCACCCTCGATGGCGCCGCCGCTGTCCAACAAACGCCCCACGGGCACGGGCCGTTGGTTGATGCCTGCAGTTGGCATCGTGCTCGCTTGCATCTTCGCGCTGGCGGGTTTCTTCGCCGGCTTCCGCGTCAGGCGCCGCCGATGGTGTGTAGCGTTTGCCTCGCTCGCGATCGCGCTGCTGGTCGTGATAGCAGCTTGTGGCGGAGGACCGAGCGGCCCACCGCCGAATCCCGGCACGCCCGTCGGGCTCGATCCAAATGTCATGGTGACGTTTAATGGCGCGGGCGTCTCGCCTTCGCCGACGCTCAATCTCCCTATCAACGTGGAGTAGATTTCGGGCGCGAATAATGCTTTCATGCTATTGAACGGAATCTTTTGGGCGCAGTATGGTGCCCGGCCGAAGGAGTTCGTGTGCGCGTCCGGATGCGTTGGTGGAAATGGACGGTTCTCGCGCTGGTGCTGATTCTTGGCGCCGGCTACGGCGTGCTGAGCCATTTCATGGGAGGCCCGCGGGACGTCTACGGATTCCTGCGCTACGCTCTGCCGCAATGGCACCGCGGCAATCTCAAGGTCGGAGAGCCTGCGCCGAATTTCAGCGTCTACGCGCTCGACGGCCAGGCCACGTTTCAATTGAGCGACCGCATCGGCAAGCGCCCCATCGTCCTCATCTTCGGCAGCTACACTTGACCGCCGTTCCGCCGCGAGGTAGTTAACCTCGTCAAGCTCTACAACGATTACAAAGACCGCGCCGATTTCCTGGCCGTCTACATCCGCGAAGCCCATCCGCAGGACGAATGGCAGATGAAGTCGAACGTGGACCAAGGCGTCTGCTACCCGCAGCCGAAGACGCTCGCGCAACGCGTGGCCATCGCCAACGATTTCACGCAGCGCTTCCACTTCCCTCTACCGCTCGGCATCGACGCGATGAACGACCTGGCGGATCATCTCTATTCCGGCTGGCCGGAGCGCATTTACATCATCGATGAATCGGGAAAACTGGCGTACTGCGGCGGGATCGGCCCGTTCAACTATCATCCGCAGGAAGCGCGCGCGTGGCTCGAGCGCCGGTTCCCCGTCGTCGCGAAGGCCAACTGACCGATTCGGTCGTGCGCGGAGAAACATACCGCAAGAATCACTCGGCCGAAAGCCCGGTGAAAAGACGCTCCTCTACTGCTGCTTTTTCTTTTTTCCCAACAGCCCGCCGATGACTCCCGCTGCTGCGTTGGCCGCATTCGTGGGAGCTGCAACCCCGCCCTTCGCCATATTGCCCGCCATCCCGGCAACGTCCGGGATGAAAACGGGATTCGTCGTGGTGCCCTCAATCTTGAAGGGAATGCCGCCGCCCTGGGATTTTCCGCCGCCCGCGAGCGCCGTCAACGGAGAAGCCATCGCACCGGCCACGCCGGAAAGCTTCGCCACCATTTTGCAATCGAGCTGCCCGGTGGAGCTTATATTTCCATCGCCCGTGATGGTTCCGATGGACGGCACGACCACATTCAGATTCTGCACGTGTGTTCCGCTGGGATCCATGTGCAGGTCGGTGCTAAGCGTTTGAATTTCGGTGTCCGAACCCGGTTTGCTTCCCAGGCCGGTGAACGAGGCCAGCGCTCCAAGCTTCGATGAAAGATTGAAGCCCGCCAGCTTGCCATTAGACAAGTTGATGGGACCCGTGATCGTCAACTTGTCCACCGGGCCGCTGATGGCCAGATTGGCGTCGAGCGTCCCGCTTTGAAGCGAGGCGCCCGTGGGCAGCGTGACGCCGACCGCAGGCAGCACGCCTTCCAGGTCCGGCACGGACATTCCCTGCCCGTTCAATTTCATCTTCACGGTGGTTTCCGTGCCGGCTGTGTCAAAGTCTCCCGTGAGGTGCGCCACCGCCTTGCCGATGTGGACGTCTCCCTGCTTCAGATCGCCCGCCTGGCGCTTCAAATCGTAATTCGCGTCGTAGTCCACGTTGATGGGAACGCGCGATGGCGAGCCGCTCGCGACGAGCTTGATTTTTTCCGCCTGCACCGTGCCCTTCGAGGTCATCTGGTGGCCATCGGAAGCGAGATCGCCGTGGAACCCAATCACCCCGGCGATGGCGGTGGAAGGATCGACAAAGCCCGTCGCTGCGATATCCAGGTGTTGCACGTCCACGGTGGCGTTCAGAGGCGTCAGCGAAGCGTCGCTGGCATCAATGGGGCCTGCTTTGCCATCCAGTTTCACTTCCCCGCCGCCGGGCGTCTTGGCGGCCAGATGAAACGGAAACGGAGTGGTGTAGGAAAGGTCGGTGGCGTCGAGGTTCACGTTTTCGTAGACGTGAGGGTTCGCATGTGCGCCGGCCTTGCCCACGCTGATCCTGCCGTTCGAGATGGAGAGATTCCCGACGGTCAGAGACGTCGCGCTCGAGGGGGCGGGCGCATCGGCCGCCGCCTTCGAGGCTGGCTTCCCTGCTCCGCCGCCAAGACTCGAAAAATTCCACACGCCGGAAGGCGAGCGCAGCAGCGAAACCTCCGGCTCGACGACGGTGAACGAGCGAACTTCAAGCTTCTTCGAAAAGATCAGCGGAAACAGCGAGACGCCCACGGTCAATTGCTTGGCGGTAAGGAACGGTGAATGGCTGAAGGCGGGATCGTCGGCGATGGAAACGTTGTCAATCGTTACGCCGCCGGAAAAAATGGCGAGCTGGATGTTTCCGATTTGAACCTCGCGGCCCAGGGCCTTCGAAATATCGGTCTCCAATGTCGGCTTGAACTGGTTGGCGTCAATGAAGAACGGCAGCGCCAGGGCCACAATCAGCAGCAGGACAATCACAGCGGCAATGATGATGAGAGGTTTTTTCATGGTGGGCCTCCGACGAGAGTCTCTGTAGCGGGAAATGTCTTCGGGCTCTCGTTGGAAAAGCTCATCATACTCTGCCGCTGCTCCGCCAGGCAATCGCCGCGCGCCGAGGGGCGAGGGTCGGCTATGAATATCGCCAGCAGGCGGGAGAATTGAGGTAATGAAGAAGAAAAACCGATAACCGAGTGTGTGTTTCTTGTTGCGATTAGAAAATGTTTTCTCCTTTCGTATGAACAAGTTCTGACGATTTCTAATCGCGGGACTGTTGCGGTTAGAATCTAGAAGCTGGAGGCTAGAGGTTAAAAGCTGGACAGGGCAGCGTATCGGTTCGTGATCGGGGCCAAGCTGCAAGCAAGACGTCGGCGACGCCTCCGCCTGGGTCATGCGGGACGCACAAATTGCGTCGGCGGGCAGGTGGTCGTGGCGGTAAGTGCTTTCGATGCTTATTGTTCGAGTTCCGCTAGTCATGTCCATTCGCCGCGGGGACTGAATTCTGCCCCGACGTATGATAACAAAGTTGGAAGATGATATCTATCCGGTAAACTACTTAGGCCGTTAAGTGCAAGAAAATGCGGGAGCTAATGGTCGGAAGCGTACGTGAGTGTACGCGAATTGGCGTACACCTGGGCACCGGTTCGGGGTTGGGCGCACGCAGCCAAGTTCTCGCGTCGGAAGGTAGGGCGAGTTTTCATTCGAGAATACTCTTCGACTCTTGGAAACTAAAGCCACGGCGGCCCGCCTCAAGGCGGCCGCTACATCACCGCCGCAGGGATGTTTACGGTGCGCAATTCTTATCACCTGTGAAATCGCAGAGGTAGCTGCTAAATGAGTGGCGTTACTTGTCTCCGTGACCTTTCGTTCTCAGGCGCTCGCGACGGATCGTTTGAAGGCTCAAGAGAATTATCACGGCCCAAACAAAAACGGCAATGACAAGGGAATACAGACTCTCCGAAACCTGTTGTTGATTCACGGAGAGGATGTATTGATGGTCCGAGACGATATCGTTGTACTTACGGCCTGAACAGCCGTAGTAGCTGACGGACAGGAACCCTGAGAGCACCAGGAGAATAGTGCTGGCAGGGAAGGATTTCCTCAGGATTTTTCCCCAATCTCTCCGGGGGAGCGCACCAAAAATCCGCTCGACGGGATGGCGCAGCCAGAAGTATGCGCCCAGGCCGAGGCATAAACAGATCAGCGCCGTGAGAAAGTACGAAGCGACCAAGAACTCGTCATTTCCCATTTTTCGGTCTCAAAACCACAATCAAAACCGTGATCAAACCGAGATAGACAAGGAGGGCCGTAAAGAGGTTGTCAAACACTCCGGAGATATCCGAAGCGACCGCCCAAACGTACTCCATGAAATGAGCCTCTGGTTTCATGTGCACGCCGGTTATTACTTTAGCGGAGGCGAGCGAGATAAGGATCAGCAGCAGAGAGCGGAGATAGAATTCCGTGCCTTCGGGTATTGCAATTACATTGTCTAGAAGCTTCCGCAGATTGCTTCGGAGCAGGATGTAAACGACAAGGGCGATTCCAACCCCGAAAACAAGGTCAAACGCAAAAGCGGTCGCGTTGTAGCGGGGCATTGGTCCTCCGCGAGCAAGGAGAGCACCCTTCAAACGGGTGTTTCTCAATGAATCTCGCCCAGATGCTAAGTCGGCAGGTTAGAAAGTTCAAGCCGAATGAATTAATCCGACGTGCAACCAGCCAAAACGCGGGGTAGCAGGTGGGGACGCGAGCGTCGGCGCTAAAGCGCGGGATCAAAGGCGATGCTTTTCCCGGAGCGCTTCCCTTCTCCCCACTGCCGTCCGATACATTCAGAATCAGGCAGGGCATCACAAAAAGATGAGCTTCGATGAGAAGTTTCTCGCTCTGCTGAAGAAACACGGCGTGGAATTTGACGCCCGGTTCGTATTTGGTTAGGTGGCGCACCTACGGCGCTCGCAATTCTTCTTCTTGCGTTTCCCAGCCCTTCCGGGCTGGGCTAACTTGTGTCGCGCCCCGCAAAATCCTCGGGACACAGAAAACGTGCCTCCGGCGCTTGGAGAGATTGGCCAAGGCAAAGAGCCGACGACCCGTCTATGGATTTGAAATCGAGTTAAGTCATTGCAAACAAAGCCCTCTAATTTTTCTAATCGCAACTTTTCTGGGCACCCCGCCAGAAGAAGTGATCTGAGTTGGCTATCGCCGGTGTGGCATTCGCCGCTTGCGTCTCAATATCAGGAAGAAGCGTTGCGAAGTGATGGGCTTGCTAGCCGCCGGTTCAGCGAAACCTTAGTTTGCCGTTGTCCCAGCCGGAGCACTTTGCTTCTGCGCCAATCGATCCACTTCCGAGCCTGCCAGCAGAAAAGCTCCGACGCCATAAACGTAGCTGGAAGTGGGCTTGAATTCTCCCGGCGCATCGCCCACCGATTGAATGCAGCCAAATCTTCCGTCCGAGTAAATATGGAGCAGAAGGCCTTTCCATGCCTTGGCCACAACCGGTTCGTAAATCGAACGATCCAGAATCCCATGATTGATTCCCCACGCCATCGCGTAGGTGAAAAATGCCGATCCGGAATTTTCGGGCAGCGGGTAGCTCTCCGGATCCAGCAGCCCCGTCCTCCAAAGTCCGTCGCTCCCCTGTATAGCGGCGATCGCCGCGGACATCTCCCGGAACTGATCGACAAATCGCTGGCGTCCCGGATAGTCGTTCGGCATGTAGTCCAATACCCCGGCCAGCCCCGCCATTACCCAGCCATTGCCGCGCGACCAGAATACTTTCTTGCCGTTAGCTTGCTTCCTGTTCAGGAAACTCGCGTCGCGAAAATAAAGGTGCTCTTGCCGATCGTACAAACGCCCGGATGTTGCCCACCACTCGCGATCCAAATAATCGAAATAAGCGATATTCCCTGTTGCCTTGTACATTGCTGCCCACGCGGGAGGAGCCATAAACAGCGCATCGCACCACCACCACGGCAACTGAACCTTTGGCGGTTCTTCTGGGCCGCGCATGATTTGATCAAACTCTTTGCGCGTCGGCGCGATCATTTCCGGGTCTCGATATTTCAGATACAGCTCCACGTACGTCCGGCCCACAGCATGGTCGTCCGCGCTCTTGGATTCCGTTCCCAATTCCCAGTTATATTTTTTCCCCATCGCCAGCATTGCGTCCGAGTATTTCGGATTCCCTGTGCTGGCGGAAGCAGCCAGGAACCCCGTATACAGCGCGGCGAAGGTCCAGTCTCGATTGAAGTCGTGCTTTACGCGCTCCAATTGCCAATCCGCTACCTTCATGAGTGCTTTTTCTATCGCAGCACGTTCCAATGCCGGAGACAAATCGGTCGCCAAAGGTGGCGCGGAATCCGGAGCATCCCCGACGGAAGGCAGGAACTCCGACGGAGTTTTTTCCTGCGCGAATTGTGGCGTCTGACCTCCGAGGAACAATACGAGCAACACAGCGCTCAAAAAGACGTGATGTTTCTTCATGGTGGGTTGTCCTTCCGGCCATCGGACAAAGGCAGTCTTAGCATACCGATCGGCTAATTGTCAGGGACAAAGGTCAACGACCCGATAAACGCATTTACCGGAAAATTGGAATACAGGTCCGGAATGTGGGAGGTAATCCGACCCGTCCGGGTGGGCGATCCTTCCGGGGCTGAAGGGTCCATCGTCTGCATGGATATGTGAGCTTAGTTGGTTGGCTCCGATGCGGCATTTTCGGCTTGCGTTCCAATGCTCAGAAGTAACAATGCGAGACGAAAGGCCACGCGCCAGGGCTGAAGAAAGTCTCGCCAGGGCCAAACTTTCTGCCTGAGGCTGGGTTCATACAGAGCGAGATCTCCTAGAAAGGAGGAACTGGCGATACGAATTGGCGAATTCCCTGCTCCGGCAAATGTGGCAAGGGTTTTGAGCGAACTTTTTGGCTGGAGCCTAATGCTGGTGTGCCTTGCGGGAGTCTGGCCCATCGGGGCCGCGGCGCAGAGCATGACGCAGGTCTGCCGGCCGACGGTCAGCAATCCGAAAACGGTGGTAACCGCGGCCCAGCGGAAGGCAGCGGGCGAGGAGGCGCTGCCGCCGATCACCGATCGTCAGTTTGGCTTCGCGTGGCCGGACTCGGAATTTGGCGTAATCAAGACGGACGCGGGTTACACGTTTTTTGCCAGCGACGGCGCGCATCACGACGGCAACAACAAATACGGGTCGGTGACGCGCACATTCGGGACGCTGGACAATCCGGTGGGCACGGCGCCGCCCATTGACGTGGTCATCGATCCCAATTCGGATGCGGAGGTGAATCCGAACTACAGCACTTATACATATCTAGGCGGGGGGAGAATTTACCGTGTCCCCCCAGGCAAGCCAGGAGCGGGAAGTCTGCTGGACGTGTATCACGCCGAAATCAACACCGACACAAGTTTCTACTCCTTGCTGGGGCTGGCGGTGTCGCGGGACGACGGCCTTCACTGGACAGACTTGGGCGAAATCATCCGGCTGAACCAGCCTTACGAAACCGACCTGGCGGGTTTTGATTTAGGGTCGCCGCGGCTGGTTGACTCTCCCGACGGGCAGTATTTTTATGTGTACTTTCCGGATTGGATCGCCAACGGAACGACGCAGCCAACTACGGCTACGATCGTTTCGGTAGCGCGGGCGCCGATTGCATCGGTGCAGGAGGCGGCGGCGGGCGAAAATCCCCATGCGGCGGCGTTTGAGAAGTACTACGAAGGGGCGTGGAGCCAGCCTGGGATCGGAGGACTGTCCACCGATCTGAATCCGAACGCGGGCTATGCGGGTTCGTCGAACGTCGCCTACGACAGCGCGCTGGGCCGCTACGTGATGATCACCGACGATACGCAGCACCTCGCCTATGCGGAATCGGTGGATGGTTTGTCTTGGACGCTTCCGGTGCTGCTGGAGCAAGATGAGAATGACCAGACGAGCTTCGATTATGCGGTGCCCATCGGGACGGGCGACGACCCGAACGTCCTGGGGGAGCAATTCTATGTCTTTTTCACGTACGGCTCGCCGCAGGGTTGGCCGGGGAATACGGTGCGGCGTTTCACGGTGACGTGCCATTGACGATGGCCCAAGCGGTTATTGCCGAGGTCCGCCGGGGGGTTCTTCGGCGAGCAATTACCTGGTGCGAACAGGTTCTGTCAACGTTGCGGCGGTCTTCACCTGCGACACGGGCGCATCGTACCTAACCGCATACACCATCGCCACGATCCAGCCGATAACCGTCCACCCGAGGAGCAAGTTGAAAAAGAAGATGGCCCTGGAATTCCTCGTCATTTTGACGGAGGCGATGATCGAAGGAAGAAAATATAGGACCAGCAATACGATGAGCGACATCGTCGTCCTCCTTTCTCAACGATTCCGGGCGTCTTTCTTCATTCGCTTGTGACGTCAATGTTTCGGGGTGAGCGTCTCGTGTTTCATGCGAGCGTATCGCCTTCGATGGAGCGATGGCTCAGGCAACGTGTTGCAGGATGGAGGCGGACGAGCGTGCGGACTCTGCTGTGGGGTATGCGGAGTCGGAGCGGGTGGCGTCGTTTCTTTCGAACGGGCATTTTTCGCCGGCCCACTCGCAGGTGGTGCAGCAGAGCCCAAACGCCAACATCTGAAACCCCTCGCACTCCTCGCGCGTGGCAGGGCGATACGTCATTGCGGATCGGATGGTCATGGCGAACACTCCTTCACTGGTTCATTCGCCGAACTTTCTCTGGATATACACAGTGAGCTGTACTCGGTCAAAGCACGCATTGCAGTGATACACGTCACGATGGTGCGTGACGGTTTGGCAGCCCGCGCGGGCCCGGAGCAGAGAGGCGATTAGGGGGAAGCCAGGGAAGATTAATCTGCAGTTGCGGGGTAATGTCCGGGAATCCGAGTCACCTGGTTACTAGAACCACCAGCGTTCCGAGGCCAAGCGCGGACCGCTCGCAGAGCAGACATGCGCACCTCCTGTGGCCCCACTGAACCAGCTACAGGGGCTCTTATCGTCTGCCGCCGGAGGATCCGGAACGTTCCGGCCTGAAGGCTTGCCACTCGCGGATTTGTTCGGACAATTCAGCCTTCTGGCGTTCGTCCGTCGCCTGTTCCCACCGGCGTCGAAGCTCTTCGAGCCGGCCTTCCACAAATCCGATGCGTCCTGATTTGCGTTCCGGTTTATCGCGGTTACCGTATCTCATGTTTAGATTGCTCCTCTTTTGATTAGAGAATCTCTCCCTTAATGCTACTAGGATACAGGGAGTCGGTTCGTATGCCTATTCAATTCCGAACGCTCCGCATTGTATTCGCCAGCCGAGTGAACTTTCCAGTGCCACTCTGCGTTCATGGGAAGTGGGAATCTTGTGCTAGGTTTGGAGCCGGCACGTTGCGGGAAAGGAGCGGCCAGGTATGGAGGCGTCGCACGAATCGCAAAATACTTCGCAGGGCGATTTTCTCGCGCTAGGCGCCGTTGCGCTCCTCGTCATAGTGCTGCACATTGCGACGAACGGGCGGTACGGATTTCATCGGGACGAATTGCAGGTGCTGGACGATGCGCGCCACATGGACTGGGGCTTCGTAGCGTACCCGCCCGTGACGCCGCTGATCGAGCGCGTGGGATTGGCGATCTTCGGAGTGTCGCTGGTGGGGCTGCGCATGTTTTCCGTGTTGGCGCAGGCGGCGGCGCTGATTCCGACCGGGTTGATGGCGCGCGAATTGGGAGGCCAGCGTCTGGCGCAGGTGACGGCTGCGCTGGCGGTGGCGGTCTCGCCGCTTCCGCTGTTCGAGGGAACGGAGTTCCAGTATTCGTCGTTCGACTACCTCTGGTGCGTGGCGATCGCCTATTTCCTGATACGAATGCTGAAAACCGGCAATCCGCGCTGGTGGCTGGGCATCGGAGCAGCGATCGGCGTGGGGATGATGACGAAGTATACGATGGGTTTTTTCGTTGCTGGAGTCGTGGGAGGTGTTCTGCTGACGCCCGCTCGCCGCTACTTGAGGAGTCCCTGGCTGTGGTTCGGCGCGGCATTGGCTGTGCTGATTTTTCTTCCGAACCTGATTTGGCAAATGCGCCATGATTTTATTTCGCTGCACTTTTTGCGTCATATTCACACGCGCGACATCGGCGAAGGGCGAACGAACAGTTTCGTGCGCGACCAATTCCTGATCAGCGCGAACCTATTTGTGGCGCCGCTGTGGCTCGCGGGGCTGTTTTATTTCTTTGCCGCGCCGGACGGGAAGCGTTACCGCTTGATGGGTTGGCTCTATGTGATTCCCTTCGCGCTCTATTTCTTTGCGAAGGGCCGCGGCTATTACCTGGCGCCCGCGTACCCGATGCTCTTCGCGGCAGGTAGCGTGGTGTGGGAACGGTGGAGCGCAACGCTGTCTAATGCATGGCGGTATGCAGTGCGCGGTGTGACGTTTGCGGCGGTAGCGATTGGCGGGGTGATGGCTTGCGCGTTCGTCATTCCCATCGAGCCGGTGATCTCCCCCACCAATTTCGCGCTGCGGAACAACGGAGATCTTCGGGAGGAAATCGGATGGACCGATTTGGTCGCGGCCGTGGCGAAGGTGCGCGATTCCCTGACTCCCGCTGAGCGAGAGGACTTCGGCATCCTGGCCGGCAACTACGGAGAAACGGGCGCGATCGATCTATTGGGCGCGGATTACGGGTTGCCGCAAACCATCAGCGGAACAAACTCCGCATGGTTCCGCGGCTACGGCGATCCACCGCCGAAAACTCTGATTGTGGTCGGGCTGTCGCGCAAGTATGTGGACAGGATGTTCGAGGCATGCCGACTGGCCGGCCACAACGGAAATCCCTACGGGATTGAGAATGAAGAGAGCAAGGATCATCCGGACATATTCGTGTGCGGACCGCCGCGCGAGCCTTGGCTCGAATTCTGGAACGACTTTCAGGCCTACGGATAGGGCCGCGCTGCGCCGCGTGCGCCGGAATGCAGCTCATTCGATTTGGCCGTCAAATGGATCTCTTTTGGAGATGTAACGTACAGCCGCTCCCGCCAGTAAGACCTAGTAGAAGCCCAGGATGAAACTCAACGGCAACAGTGCAATGGGCTCTTGCTTCAGAGGTTGTGGAGGCGATCATGATGAGTGGACAGACTGGAGTTGAGGGAAGTCCGGATCGTGGCGAACATTGGGCGACTACCGTCGCGTCGCTGGTTGTGGGAGCTGCATTCCTTGCGCTGTGGTTCTGGCTGCTGCCGATCTGGTTGGGCTTTAATGTTGACTTGTCTGGTGGGGCACGCTGGCGCTGGATTGCGGCCGTGCCGTCGGTGCTGGGTTTCGCGGTGGCGCTGCGGTGCATTTGGGATTTCGGATGGACGGGACACGGAACGCCTGCGCCGTTTGCTCCTCCGCAGAGGCTGGTGGTGGTGGGATTTTACCGGTACGTGCGGAATCCGATGTATGTGGGGTTCATCGTGGGCTGGTTGAGCCTGTGGGTGATCTTTGGACGCGCGAATCGGACAGCACTCATAGTGGCGTTAGTGGCCGTGGCGGGAGTGGCCTTGTTCGTACAGCTCTACGAGGAGCCTACGTTGCGAAAGATGTTCGGCGCGCAATATGAAGAGTACTGCAGGAATGTTCCGCGGTGGATCCCGCGGCTGCGGGCATGGCGCCAGTGATACGGGCTTGAGTGGGCCAGAGACTAATGAGAAATAGATATGGATGCGGGCGAATTCCGATATCACGACTATGTGGCCACTCTTTTCGTTTATGATGTGAGGCGAGATGAGCTAAATTGCGAAGCGAACTCAAGATTTGCTCTTACGGGAGGAATCGTTTTATGCACAGCCGTATCCGCAGATTCTCGTTCGCCGCTCTGCTGGCCGCCGCGAGCGCCCTTCTTTCGTTTTCCGCCTCCGCGCAACAAGTGCCGCGGCAACTTCAGCCTCCCGCCAACGTACAACTTCTTCTCCAGGTGCATGCGAAGGGCGACCAAGTCTACACGTGCAAGGGAGAAGCCGCACAGTTGAGTTGGACCCTGAAGGCGCCCGACGCGCAGCTCTTTGACAAGGACGGCAAACCTTTCGGCAAACATTTCGCTGGACCCTCCTGGGAAGCGAACGACGGCAGCCGCGTGACGGGCAAAGCCGTTGCCAATGCGCCTTCGCCGGACCCCGATTCCATTCCATGGCTCCTGGTGAACATCGTCAGCCACGAGGGCAGCGGCGTGCTCTCGCGCGCCACAAACATCCAGCGCATCAATACCCAAGGAGGCAAAGCGCCCGCGTCTGGGTGCGACGCTTCGCATGCCGGGCAGGAAGTCCGCGTGCCCTATTCCGCCGATTACGTTTTCTACGCCCCGAAGTGAGCCTCGGGCGGTAGCCGGGTGTGTTGGCGTGGCGCTGCCGTTCTTACCGGACGGAACGCTTTCCCACTGAAAAATAGGTACTCATGAAAGGGTCATCGGAAGGTGACACGCCACAAGATATTCTTGTGAGATGGAGAGTGTGTATAATGCGCGCGACTGGGGCGCTATAAGCGGCAGGGGATAACAAATCCGGATGCCGTCAATAGAAAGAATGAATGACCGGGCGATGGGCAGGACAGATTAGACTACCGGGTTTTAGCACGTCGCGGAAAGAGTTCTGGTCGCGCGGCGGTGAAAGAAAGAAGCGTTCCAGCTTGCGCGTCAATGGTAGCGCATGAATCCGGCGCTACATCTCGCAGCAGTTGCGCCGAAGGATTTTTTCCTGACGTATAGGACCTGACCTCGACGAGGGAGACGGACAGCCCGAATGAGGAAAAAGCTGATTCTGCGGTTAGGATTTCTGCTGTTGCTGTGCACTTGTTGTCCGCGTCCTGCGATCGCGCAGGCCGCCTCCACGGCCCCGCAAGCAAGCCCCGCAACGAATCCCGCGACGGGCGCACCGACTAGCACGACTCCCGACAATACGAATGCAAGGCTCGCAGCCGTGGAGCAAGCGGCGGCCGATGCAAAAAGCTCGGCGGACAACGCGTGGATGCTGACGAGCGCGGCGCTGGTGCTGCTGATGACCGGGCCGGGGCTGGCGCTTTTCTACGGCGGGCTGGTGCGGAAGAAAAACGTGCTGGGAACGATGGTCCAAAGCTTCGCGATGATGGCGGTGATTACCGTCGTGTGGGCGATCGTGGGATACAGCCTGGCGTTCGGCCCGGGAGACAGCTTTATCGGGGGCTTGCACAATATTTTTCTGAAGGGCGTGGGGCTGCAGCCCGATCCGGATTACGCGGCGACGATTCCGGCGCAGACGTTCATGGTGTACCAGTTGATGTTTGCAATCATCACGCCGGCGCTGATTACGGGCGCGTTCGCGGAGCGGATGAAATTCAGCGCCATGCTCGCGTTCCTGGTGCTGTGGTCGATGATCGTGTACGACCCGATGGCGCACATGGTGTGGGGCAAGGGCGGATTGCTGAACGCGTCGCTGGGAGGAAGATTCCCGACGCTGGATTTTGCGGGCGGGACGGTGGTACACGTGACTTCGGGAGTTTCCGCGCTCGTATGCGCGCTGTACCTGGGAAAGCGGCTGGGATATCCGAAGGAGAATATGCCGCCGCACAGCGTGGTGCTGAGTTTCATCGGCGCGTGCCTGCTTTGGGTGGGATGGTTCGGGTTCAACGCGGGAAGTGCGCTGGCGTCGGGCGGACTGGCGACGAGCGCGTTTGTGGCCACGCATTTCGGAGCGGCGGCGGCGGCGATCGGTTGGAGCGGAGCGGAATGGTTGCGCAATGGGAAGCCAACTGCGCTGGGAGCGATTTCGGGCTCGGTGGCGGGGCTGGTGGCGATCACTCCGGCGGCGGGATTCGTCAGCCCGATGTCCGCGCTGATCATCGGGCTGGTGGCGGGCGCGTTCTGCTTCTGGATGGTTGCGAAGATAAAGCCGCTGTTCGGGTACGACGATTCGCTGGACGCGTTTGGGGTGCACGGCGCGGGCGGCACGATCGGCGCGCTGCTGACGGGAGTGTTTGCCTCGAGCGCGATCAATCCGATTTTCAAGGATGCCAAGGGGACGGTGCTGGCATCGGGAGTGGTGGAAGGAAACGCGCATCAATTGCTGAATCAGGCTGTGGGCGTGGCGATCGCGTGGGTGATTGCGATTGTGGGGACGCTGATTATTTTATTCATCGTGGATAAGACGATTGGGCTGCGCGTGTCCGAAGACCACGAGACGCAGGGGCTGGATCTTTCGCAGCACGGCGAAGAGGGGTATTACTGGGAGACGTCGGCGTAGGGCGCGAAGTACACAGCGAGCCGAGGCGGAGCCAGATGACAAAGGTCGAAGCGGTAATTCAGACGTCGAAGCTGGATGTGGTGAAGGATGCGCTGCACGAAATCGGCGTCGAGGGCATGACGGTGCTCGAAGCCCGCGGGCATGGGCGGCAGAAGGGTCACACGGAGTTTTATCGCGGGCGCGAATACACCGTGGACCTGATCCCGAAGATCAAGATCGAAATGGTGCTGCCGGATGACATGGTCGAAAAAGCGGTGCAGGCCATCGTGACGGCGGCGCGGACGGGAAAGATCGGCGACGGGAAAATCTTCCTGACGAAAGTGGACGACGCGATCCGAATCCGCAACGACGAGCGCGGCGAAAGCGCGCTGTAGCGCAGCGCGAGGCAGCGGCCGGCTGATGCCGCAGGCAACGGATTGCCGGTCCTTCAGCCCGAATCCGTCGGGACACAAAAGGCGCGCTTCGCTCGGGACGACATTTCCAACTTTCATGGCACTTCCTTGATGGCCACAAGACCCGCACTGGGCGGTGAACTCCGCGAACTCTACGCGAGAGAATCCGCACGCCAGCAGGAAGAATTCAGGACGCTGGGTGACGGTCGGCGGGCGCTCGAGGCGCGGACGGAGTTGGTTGAATCTATCGCGCGGCGGCTGTGGAAGAATCTGATCTCGCCAGAGAGTGACGGGCCGCGGGATTTCGCTCTGGTGGCGCTCGGGGGATTCGGGCGGCGCTGGCTGTTTCCTCACTCCGATATTGATCTTCTGTTTCTCCATGCGGGCGGCAGCACAGAACGAGAATACAAAGATAAGATCCGGGAATTTTCCCAGGAAATTTGGGACTTGCGGCTGAAGCTGAGCCCGGCGACGCGAACCCTGGCGGAATGCGACCGCTTCGACCCGAAAAACGTGGAGTTCGCGATCTCTCTGCTGGATTGCCGGTGGGTGGCGGGCGACCGGAATCTGTTCACGCGACTGCACGGCCAGGTGATTCCAAAGTTGGTGGCGCGTGAGTCGGGGGCCATCGTGCAGCGGCTGGCCGAGCTGACGCGCGAGCGATACAACAAATTCGGAGACACAGTGTTTCACTTGGAGCCGAACGTCAAGGACGGGCCGGGCGGATTGCGAGATTACAACCTGGCGTGCTGGCTGGCGTTGATTTCGGCGATGCAGGCGCAACGCGCATGGCCGGCGGAAGAAAGGCCGCTGCCCGTTTCGGTGCGGAAGCAATTCGATGCGGCGCTGGAATTCTTGATGTCGGTGCGGTGCTTCCTTCATCTGCGGCACACGCGAGACGACAACACGCTGACGTGGGAAGCGCAGGACGAAGCGGCCGCGGCACGAGTTGGCGCGGCGGGCGCGGGCGAGCTGAGCGCTTCGGACTGGATGCGGATTTATTTCAGTCACGCGCGTGCAATCCACCGGATCTGCACGCGGCTGCTGGACGAGATCCCGGCGGCGCGGACGACGCTGTACCGGCAGTTTCAGAGCTTGCGGTCGCGACTCTCGAATTCAGAATTTTCGGTGGTGGGCGATCTGATTTTCCTGCAGGACGCGGAGGCGCTGCGCGATCCGGAATTCGTGCTGCGCGTATTCCGTTTTCACGCGCGGCACGGGCTAAAATTGAGCTCGACGGCGGAAAGCCAAATCGAGCAAGCGCTCGCGGCAATGGCTGCGAGACCGCCGGAGGGCGCGGCGCTCTGGCACAACTTGCAGGAAATCCTGCTGGCGGCGCACGCAGCGGAGGCGCTCCGCGCGATGCATTCGCCGCGCCTGCTGACGCTGCTGCTGCCGGAGTTCGAGGGAATTGATGCGCTGGTGGTCCGCGATTATTCGCACCGGTTTACGGTGGACGAGCATTCCTTCGTGGCGATCGAGAATTTGCACCTGCTGCGGCAATCCCAATCGAAATGGGACCAGAGATACGCGGAGCTGCTGGAGGAGATCGAGCAACCGGACTTGCTGTATCTGGCGCTGCTGCTCCACGACACCGGAAAGGGCGCGAAGACGGACAATCACGTGCAGGCGAGCGTGGAAATCGCGGAGCGATGCATCGCGCGGCTCGATCTCGACGCGCCGGACCGCGAGACGGTCCTCTTTCTGATCGCGCATCATCTGGAATTCAGCGCCACGCTGCGGCGCGACATCTTCGATCCGGAAACCATCCGGCAGTTCGCCGAGAAAATGGAAACGCCGGAGCGGCTGAAAATGCTGTGCCTGATGACGTTTGCAGACATCCAGGCCGTGAACCCGGAGGCGCTGACGCCCTGGAAAGCGGAAAACATCTGGCAGCTCTACATCGGCGCGGCGAATACCATGTTGCGGAGCGTGGACGAACGATTTCACGTCAATGCGGACGACGAGGTGATGACGCACCTGCGCACGTTGGCGCCGGCGGCCGGGAAGAAACTCGAGGGTTTTCTCGAAGGCTTGCCGCGACGTTATTTGCGCACGCACGCGGCGGGCGAAGTGCTGAGCCACATGGAAATGTCGCAGCACTTGCGCGAAGATCCGGTGCAACTCGGGTTGAATCGCGGCCGGCACTGGTACGAGCTGACGCTGGTGACCGCGGACCGGCCGAATTTGTTCGCGACTGTTGCCGGCGTGCTGGCGGCGTGGGGAATGAATATTGTGAAGGCGGCCGCGTTTTCAAATCAGGCGGGAACGGTGGTGGACACTTTTTATTTTACGGATCGATTCCGCACACTGGAACTGAATTTGCCGGAATGGGAGCGGTTCAAGGGGAGCATCCACGACGTTTTGACGGGGAAAGCGGATCTAGAGCGTATGTTGCGCGACCGGCTGCGCGCAGAGAAGAAAACGGCGCCGAAAGTGAAAGTGGAGACGCAGGTGGAGATTGACGACACTTGTTCGGCGCAGAGCACGCTGGTGGAGGTGATCGCGCAGGACCAGCCCGGACTGCTTCACCGCATCAGCTCGAAGTTTTCGAGCGAGAAGTGCAACATCGAAATTGCCTTGATCGAAACGGAAGGGCAGATGGCGATTGACGTTTTCTACCTCACTTCCGGCGGCGCAAAGCTCGCGCCCGAGTACCAGGAACGCCTGCGGGCTGCGCTGCTGGAAGAATTAACGCCCAAACAGAACTCTTAGCCTTTCTTCACTGGAACCACCGGCCCACGAAAAGAGTGCTTTGGTTACAGGATCGTCCTCGCGAATTTTGGCATCCAAATGGATGGTCGTCTGCGTATTATAGTGGACGCACGAGATTCGTCGGCGAGGAGAGCCATGCTCATCAAGAAAGCGCCGGATTTGACGTATGCGGATGTGACGCCCAGAGGTCTTTATATGGGGCGTCGGAATTTTTTGCTGGGTTTGCTGGCAACGACAGGCGCAGTAGAAGCGTACAAGAAAGCGCCCGGCTGGTTTGCCGGGCCGCCGACCGGGTCGACGCCGACGAAGCTGGACGTGGCGGTCAAGTCGCCTTTCAGCACGGCGGAAGCGGTAACGCCCGAAAAAGACGTGACGACTTACAACAATTTCTACGAGTTTGGGACGGATAAGGGCGACCCGGTGAAAAACGCGGGGAATTTCGTGACAACTCCATGGAGCGTGTCGGTGGAAGGCGAAGTGAAGAAGCCGCGGAAATTCACGATGGATGAAATCCTGAAGCTTGCGCCGCTGGAAGAGCGGATTTACCGCCACCGCTGCGTCGAGGCATGGTCCATCGTGGTGCCGTGGATCGGCTACTCCTTCAGCGTGCTGGCGAATCTCGTCGAGCCCACCCCGAAAGCAAAGTACGTTGCCTTTCAGAGCTTTTACGATCCAAAAGTGATGCCCGAGGGGAGATCCTCTGGAATCGGATTGCCGTACGTCGAGGGGCTGCGGATGGACGAAGCGATGCATCCGCTGACGCTACTCTGCATGGGGATGTACGGCGAGACGCTGCCAAATCAGGATGGCGCGCCCGTTCGTATGGTGATTCCCTGGAAATACGGTTACAAGAGCATCAAATCGCTGGTGAAAATCCGCTTCGTGAAGGACCAGCCGCCAACTACTTGGAACATCTATAGTCCGGATTGGTATGGCTTCTACTCGAATGTGAATCCCGGCGTGGATACGGTTCGCTGGAGTCAGGAAACGGAGCACCGCTTGGGCGGCGGATTCTTCGCGCGGCCCATCCCCACACAGATTTTCAATGGATATGGCGACAAAGTGGCGAGCCTGTACGCAGGAATGGACCTGCGAAAGTATCACTAAACATGGGCCGCATCGCGAATTCCATCCTGACCAGCAAGTGGACCAAGGTAGCCGTCTTTCTGGCATGCCTTGTCCCGCTCGGCATTCTCGCCTGGGAGATTGCGACCAACGAACTGGGCGCGAACCCCACGCAATTCGTGGAGCACGCGCTGGGCGATTGGACGCTTCGGTTCCTGGTTTTCACGCTAGCCATCACGCCGCTACGGAAAATGCTGCGGATTCCCCAACTCATCCGCTTCCGCCGAATGCTGGGATTGTTCGCCTTCTTCTACGTCTGCCTGCACTTTACAGCCTACCTCTGGATTGACAAGTTCTTCGCGTGGCGGGAAATCTGGGCGGATCTGCACAAGCGGACCTACATCATCGTGGGTTTCACCGGCTTCGTGCTGCTGATTCCGCTGGCGGTGACGTCCACGGCGGGATGGATTCGGCGACTGGGTGGGAAGCGCTGGCAGATGCTGCATCGCGCGATCTACGTGACCGCAATAGCCGGCGTGATCCACTACTACTGGCTGGTGAAATCGGACGAGCGCAAGCCGCTGTTTTATGGATTTCTGGTAGCGATCCTGCTGGCGTGGCGGCTGGGCTCGTGGCTGCTTGGGCGAGGCCAGCGCACCGCTCCGAGCGGCATCCGCTCCAACGAACCGACGACGGCGGAAACCGCTTAGCCGATCGTTCAGATCGCACACCTTCCCGCATCCTCTTCTGAAAACGCAGATGCCCCGCGATTTTTCGTAGGTTATCAAACTATATTGGCGGAATAAGAAAGCAGCGCGGAGAGCTTAGAACAATTTGTAGCCGAGAAAGAAGAGAGTTGTCGCGAGCACGGGCTGCAGAATCCTTTCCGGAAAAACCGCGCTCATCTTGCTTCCGATCCAAACACCGGGAATGGAACCAATCAGGAGCGCGCCCAGCAGGGGCGCGTCTATGCTGCCAATCCCCAGGTGACCCAATGCGGATACGCCCACCAGGATGAGCGCGTGCATGATATCCGATCCCACGATGCGCTTCATCGGAATCATCGGGTAGATCACAACCAGGCACGCCACGATCAAGCTGCCGCTTCCCACCGAAGTGAGGCTCACCAGGAATCCGACCACGGCTCCTAATACAGAGGTCAGCCATGCCGGCCCGCGCATGCTGACATTTTCCTCTTCCGCCTTCTGGCGCGAACCGCGCACAGCGCGCACAAACAAGCTCAGGGCCACGCACATCAGCGCGACCGCCAACATGCGGACCACCACTCGATCCATCGCCG
The DNA here is from genome assembly GCA_963788255.1 of uncultured Acidobacteriota bacterium. Lineage (GTDB taxonomy): Bacteria > Acidobacteriota > Terriglobia > Acidiferrales > UBA7541 > Palsa-295. Next base: position 54,340 of record CAWBGC010000011.1, on the reverse strand, counting down.
CCGTGCCGCGGCTGCGCAAGTGGGCCAGGAGCAAAAGTCCAAGGAGCGCCCCGGGAATACTCCCGATAGCCAGGCGTTTGACGAGCGTGAAGTCAACCGTCTTCTGCCGAAAATGGACGAATGCGCCCACGGATTTGGTCAGAGTTCCCCAGACGAGGTCGGTCCCGACGGCAATCACGGGGCGAGCCAATCCCGTAAGGATCAGCGCGGGAGTCATCAGCGCGCCGCCTCCCATGCCGGTCAATCCGACCAGCATGCCGACGATGAAGCCCAGGATGGGAACCCTAAAATCCAACTTTCACCTCGTGTTCAACTCTCACGCGACTATGACCCACGAACCGCACTCAGCGACGGAACGGAGGCCATCGCCTTCTGATTCCGATCGCCGCCCTCCGCGGATTCTTCCCGCCGGGCATCTCTGCGAATGCGTTCCGTTTTGTGAATCTCAACGATCCGGCCGTCGTGCATCGTGAGCGCGATCGAGCCGTATCGAATCGTGCGCACCGCATGAAGCAGCTCGGAAAGGAGGTCTCGTTCATCCGCTGAGAGATCGCCGCGAATACCGCCAAGGGGCGTGTTGCTCTCGCCCGACACTTCCATCGAAATCGCCCGGTTCGTCACGTTAGCCTTTCTTGACATGGCAAATGTCCGCCAGGGAAGTGTGGTCCAGAATGCCCGCTGCTGCGTTCCGGACCGCCAGAAAAACGCGGAACAGCGGTCCGTGTTTCTTATCTTGTTCGACGAGGCGGCGCAACGATTCCGCGTCCTCGAAGGGGGCCAGCGGCCCGTCGATCGTGCGAATGATTTCGCCGAGGAAAATCTTCGAGGGGGGGCGCTTGAGGCGGTAGCCTCCGTTGGCGCCGCGAACGCTTTCGACCACGCGCGCGTGCTTGAGCTCCAGCAGAATCAGCTCGAGAAACTTTTCGGGGAGCTCTTCGTCGGCGGCAATTTCGCGGATCTTCACTGCATCCTTGGAAGACTGGCGCGCCAGAAACATCAACGCCTTCAGGGCGTACAGTCCTTTTTGCGAAACTTGCATTGCGCCGCCTAAAAGTAAAATCAACCCCACTAAGTCTAGTAAGCTGGTAGACTATGCACGGTCCGTGCCAAAGGCAAGCGGCAAGTCAGACGCGACGATTCAGGCGCAGGTCGAAGCCGCAAGCTGTTTATCCTCTTGTTTTTCAGCAGTTTGGCGTGGGTAGGCCGACTGTGCACGGCTTTGCGGCCGGCTCACGCCCGGATCGCCCTCGTGGAGGAATGCTGCAATTGTTTGCACTTCCCGGAAAAATTGTCGTCCATCATGCGGCGGTGGCGCCCCTGTGGGAAAGCACGGGGTAGTGGGACGAGGGGGCCGATAGTGGGAGTACTAGCCCGCGGGAAAATCTGCAAGCAACGCCGTGGTCGGCGGGAATTTCGGGCCATTTGGCCCTCGGTTCATTCCAAAGGCAGTGAAATACCGTAAGGCCAACTGTCCCATAACTGACCCTTCGTACAGGTGAATTCAATACATTTGAACTACTAAAATATCCGCACCAGCCGATTGCATATGAAGTGGCCAAGAGCCGGCCCAAAATCCCGCGCTCATTGGGATCGGCGCAGGAATATTCCATAGTCCCAAAAAGATTCTTTTGGGGAACTGAATATGAAACCTCAGACGAGTTTAATCCTCGCAGCCCTGGCCCTCACAGGGCTGATGATTTTTAACGCGAGCTGTGCGGGAACCACCGGGGGGAACCACCCGTTAAACCCGGTCGCTCCTACAATTACACAGCAGCCGCAAAATCAGTCTGTGAATTCCGGCCAGACAGCGACATTTTCCGTGACCACGACGGGAACGGCGCCCCTCAACTATCAGTGGTACCAGGGAACGACGGCCATCGGCGGGGCCATGTCGTCGAGCTACACGACGCCCACGACAAACCAGACGAACAGTGGCGAGACCTTCTACGTGACCGTGAGCAATTCCGCAGGATCGGTCACGAGCAGCACCGCGACGCTCACGGTCAATTCAGGGACCACGAAACCATCGATTACGCAGCAGCCTCAAAACCAGACCGTGAATGTTGAGCAGACGGCGACATTTTCGGTGACCGCAACGGGAACTGCGCCGCTCACTTATCAGTGGTATCAGGGGACAACGGCCATCGGCGGGGCCACCTCCTCGGACTACACCACGCCCACGACAACCCAAGCGAACAGCGGCGAAACCTTCTACGTGACCGTCAGCAATTCGGCGGGCACCGCGACGAGCAACACGGCTACGCTTACGGTTCTGAACCCCACGAGCAGCGTCAACGTCCTGACCTACCATAACGACATTGCGCGGACAGGACAAAACCTGAATGAAACGATCTTGACGACAAGCAACGTGAAATCCTCCACGTTTGGGAAAGTTGGATTCCTGACGGTGACTGGGCTGGTGGACGCGGAGCCGCTGTACGTCCCGAATCTCACCGTGAACGGCGCGGTACACAACGTGGTTTTTGTGGTGACTGAGCACGACCTCGCCTACGCCTTCGACGCCGATACGTTCGCGCAACTCTGGCAGGTTTCCGCGCTGGGCGCGAATGAAACCACCAGCGACAACCGCGGATGCGACCAAGTGACACCCGAGATCGGGATCACGTCGACTCCGGCGATTGATCTGACGGCAGGCTCTCACGGGACGATTTTCCTGGTGGCCATGTCGAAGGACTCGAACGGCAATTACTACCAACGGCTCCACGCGCTTGACCTGACCACCGGAGCGGAACAAACGGGGAGCCCGGTGACGATCAGCGCCACGTTTACGATTCCCAATTCGAGCGGCCAGCAGACGACCTTCGCGCCGGCGCAGTACAAGGAACGCGCGGGTTTGCTGTTGATGAACGGACAAATCTATTTGGGATTCTCTTCGCATTGCGATGACGGCCCGTACCAGGGCTGGCTGATGGCTTATAACGAATCAGGCCTGGCGCAGACGAGCGTGCTCAACGTCACGCCGAACGGCGGCGATGGCGCGATCTGGATGGCCGGGGCAGGCCTCGCGGCCGACTCTTCCGGCAACATCTATTTTCTCGACGCGAATGGAACGTTTGATACGTCTCTGGACGCGAATGGATTCCCCGCAGACGGCGACTACGGCAACGCCTTCATGAAGATTTCGACCGCCGGAAACAGCCTGTCGGTGGCCGACTACTTCAACATGCACAACACTGTCTCGGAATCGAACTCAGATGAGGATTTGGGCTCGGGCGGTACGCTCCTGCTCCCTGACATGCAGGACGGCTCGGGCAACACGCGGCATCTCGCAGTGGGTGCGGGTAAGGATTCGATCATTTACGTGGTGAACCGCGACTCGATGGGGAAATTCAATCCCGCGTCCGACAGCGGCATCTATCAGGAAGTGACAAGCAACGGAATTTCGGGCGGTGTGTGGGCCATGCCCGCGTATTTCAACAATACGGTCTACTACGGCGCGGTGGGCGATTCCCTAAAGGCGTTTTCCATCGTGAACGCGCTGCTGGTGGCGCCACCCTCCTCGCAGAGCGCCGCCGCCTTTGCTTACCCCGGCACGACTCCGAGTGTTTCCGCGAACGGCAACGCGAACGGGATCGTTTGGGCCGTGGAAAACGCGGGCGGTGGCGTACTGCACGCATACGACGCGACGAACTTGAGCAACGAGCTCTACAACAGCAACCAAGCCGCGGGTGGACGCGATAATTTCGCGGACAACAAGTTCATCACGCCGATGATTGCCAACGGAAAAGTGTACGTCGGCACTCCCACGGGCGTGATCGTGTTCGGCCTGCTTCCGTAAACCCGGCCGCTAGGGCTTCAGCGCTTTTTCGATTGCCGCAATGACCTCGGGCGAGTCCGGCTTGGTGGCCGGCTCGAAGCGCTGCACCACGTTGCCGTTGCGGTCCACCAGGAACTTCGTAAAATTCCACTTGATGTCGCCGGCGAGGGACGGATTCGCGTCCGTCGTCAAGTAGTGATAGAGCGGTGTCTGATCCTCGCCCTTCACTGAGACTTTGGAGTAGAGCGGGAAGGTGACGTTGTATTTGCTCGAGCAAAACGTCTTGATCTCCGCGTTCGTTCCGGGTTCCTGGCCGCCGAAATTGTTTGCGGGGAAGCCGAGGGTTACGAATCCCTGGTCCTTGTACTTCTCATAGATAGCTTCCAGCGCCGAATACTGCGGCGTGAATCCGCAGCGGCTCGCCACGTTCACCACCAGAAGGACCTTTCCCTTGTAATTCGCCAGCGGCGCCGGCTTGCCGTCAATCGAGGGCAGCGTGAAATCGTAAATGCTGGCTGCTGCGAAAAGAGACGCGCTCATAAGCAGAACCACCAGACCCAGGAACATCGTGCGGCCACTTGCATTTCCTCGTGCGTTCATTGATTTTTCTCTCCCCATTCGTAATTTTTCCAGCGCTCTTTGGCAAACAGCATATAGCAGCACGGAACGAGTGGCAAACCGGAAGGCATCTCGGCTCGGCTACTCGTCCGGATGGATGCCGAGGCGATCGTTGTCCTCGCCTTCTTCGAGCGGGCGAATGCACAAATCCGTGCCAGACGCGCTGCACTGGTAGACTTGATACGCGGGCAGATCCTCGGGCTGAATGGTGTAGTCGCCCTCCTCCATTTCGACGGCCAGGCCGTAATCGTCCAAGACATACGGATTGCCGGGAAGAGCGCGCACACGGAACATGCCCGAGCCGGGCTCGTAATTCCCGTAGCTGAAGCAGTAGCCGATGCAGGCGCGGTCAATGATGTGCTGGATCGGAATCCGCGAACCAGGAAGCGGCAGGATCGTGGCCAGCACGCGCTGGTTGGGCGGTAAGGTGCGGACGAGCTGTTCCGCTTGAGCTTCCATTTTGTTTATGACTGCAGTGTCCTGATAGAGAAATCCAAAGAAGACGGCGGCAATCGCCAGCGAGCCGACAAGATGCCACTTGCTCGGCCGCATGGCCGCCAAAATGCAACAGCCAAGGGCGGCCGTGACGGAAGTATGGCGGTCGGTGAGGAGCGCGATCGCCGCCACGGTGTTCGGAAAATGGACGCCGCGCGGAAGCAGAGGAGCCGCCAGCAGGGCCAGCAGGTAAAGCTGCAAGGTGGCGCCGGACCATCGCCAGAATGCATGCTTGCGGCGACGGATCGCGTCCACGGCGAGCGCGATGATTGCGAACGCAAGCAGCGCTCGTTCCACCAGATGGTATCTCTCACCAAAAAGGACCAACTGGTCCGCGCCATTCGTCGCGTAAAACGAAAAGGGGCTGGCTTCGACAACATAGTGATGCCAGAAAAACTCGTGGATGGCGAAAAGTACCCCCGCCGCCAGAGCGAACAATAAAATCTGGTAGCGCCACGGGATGATCTCGGCGATTCCCACGTAGGCCGCAGCCCCCACGAGCCACAGTAGGCTCAGCGGGTGCCCCAGAAAAATCAGCGGCGCGAGGGCCAGTGGAAGCAGGCGTTCCCACCCACGGCCCCTCCAGAAAATCGCGACGCCGAAAAAAGCCAGGCCCAGCGAAAGATAAAAGTTGAAGAAGCCCATCTGGAACGTCCAGCCGTACGTGATCACCGCCAAAATGGGCAGAAGAAACCAAGGAGGACGCCGCGCGGCCGCACAAGCGAGCGCAAACATCCCCCAGAAAAAAATCAGCACGGAAATCGAAACGGCAATCTTCCCGGCCGCAGCGAGACTAAATAAGGAGCCGAGACCGCCCAGAAGAAAGTCGAAAAGCACGTTGGTCCACTGGTGAGCAATCCACAGTCCGTGGATCTGGCCGCGCTCGATGAGCTGCACGAGCCAGGCGTTATAAAGATGGCTTCCCAGGTCCGCCGAGACGATCCGGCGATGCCAGAAGCAGGGCACAAGTACGAGAGCGGAAATCGCGAGAATCTTCAGCCAGTGGACGCGCAGGAATCGAAATGCTGGCGAGAGAGCGCCGGCGATGGACCGGGCATTTTCCGCAGATTCTGTCTTCAATGGTGGGTGGGCGCGTTAGAGCCGGCCGGGACTCCCGGCGGATCAGCCGTTCGCGGCCTTTGTCAGTTCGCTTCCGGCGCGCGCGATTCCCGGCGTTGTCCGGGCTCGAAAGCTCCTCAATCGCGGCGCACCTTCAATCTCGATGATTTCGCTCGTGTGGTAGGAAGCCTCTTTGTCGCACGCCCGGCACCGGATGTGGAAGGCTCTTGCCAGGTCTCGAGAAAAGGTTTTCTCGGGGATATCGCCTAGGACGACTTCTGCCCTCGCCACGATGGATGGAAGAGGAATCGGCTGTCGGCAAAACTCGCACAGGACTCCACGATAGCGTTCTTGTTTCTGCTCCTGAATCATTTCGACCCTCGCCTAGAAGACTTGGTGGACTTATTGGAGAACCCCATGCTACATCGGCGCGGACCCCCGGTCAAGCCCCTGTACTCGTCCACATGATTAGTGACACTCGGCTTTCTTTTGTTGAGATTTCCAGCGCTCGAGGAATTCGAGCGGGGTGAGGTAGCGGAGCGCCTGGTGAGGGCGCACGGTGTTGTAGATGTGTTCCCAGCGACGAAGCTGAGGATTGAGTTGTGCAACGTTCCAGCTCTGCGGGATCACCTGGTAGAACTCCTCGTGATGAGTGCGATGAGACCGTTCGACCTGGCCGTTGAGTTTTGGGGAGCGCGGCGGGAGCACGAAGAGCGGCAAGTTTCGTTGCTGGCAGGCGGTCTCGAATTCGGCAGCGAATTCGCTGCCGCCATCCACCTGCAGAGCGGCGATGGGGAAGGGCATGCGATCAACCAGCGTGTCCAGGAAGTGCGCCGCGGCGAGTGAGGTAGCGCGTTCATGCACTTCGAGCACATCCCAACGAGTGATCATATCGCGAGCCGAGAAGTGTTTCAGCACCACTCCGCGCGCGGGTCGCACCTCTTTGGTGTCGAGTTGGACCAGATCCCCCGGCTGTCGAATGGGCCAAAAACGGGGCTTTCGCCGGGCCCAGGGACGGCCGCGCATCTTGCGGCGACGGGTTGGTACCTTCCAGGGAGTTTCCACCAGCACGCCACGACGTTTCAGATCGCTCAGGATCCGGCCCACCATGGAGGTGGAGAGCCGGAGATTCTTGCGGCGGAGCAACACGACCAGTTTGTCCTTCCCCCAGCGGGGATACTCGCGCCGCAGAGCCAGCACAGCTTCACTCTGCGAGGCGGTCCAGGTCGGCTGGCGCCGCCGATGCGGACGGTGCGAGCGGTCTTCCAAGCTGGTGAGATTGTGAGGGTCGTAGCGGCGCCACCAGCGATAGAACGTCTGCCGGCTGATCCCGAAGTGACGGCAGGTGAACGCCGCCTTGCGACCGTGGCGGAGATAGTGACTCATCCAGACCAACCGGAGCTGGGCGGTCCGGCTCAGCTCATACCCAAAGCGCGAGAGCTCTCGCGCTTTGGGTACCCTTCCCCCATGTATTTGCATGGCGACACTCTATCGAGTGTCACCAATCATTCTGAACGAGAACAGCCCCCTACCCTCCCCGGCGGGCTGGCAAAAACGGTGAACTTGCTTCCTCGGCTCCGCTCCCGGGAGTTTACATTTCGATACACCACTCCCAAATTCCTGCTGCATATTGTTCCCATCTGGAGGATTTTATGGGGTCGCGAGCGGGAGCTCAGAGGCCTGCTCGAAACCTACGGGCAAATCAAATCAGGCAATTGTGGCCGGGATCGTTTCCGGCTTGATGAGCCACACTATGCAGAAAGAGGGCCATGGACATCAGTTCCAATATTCGCATCGGTCCATTTGAAGTATTCCATCCTATCGAACCGGCTGCTTCCCAGGTGAGGCGTTACGGCCAGGACCACTTTCCGGGGCGGCTATTCATCGTCGAAGGCATCGACGGATCGGGCAAGTCAACGCAGCTCAGTCTTCTTCACAAATGGCTGGAATCAAAAGGCTACGGAGTCGTTTTCAGCGAATGGAATTCCTCCAACCTGGTGAAAGACACTACCAAGCTGGGCAAGAAAAAGAAAATGCTCACGCCGGCCACTTTTTCGTTGATCCATTCGACCGATTTCGCCGACCGCACCGAGCGAAGCATCCTACCGCTTCTCAAGGCGGGAGCTGTGGTCCTTTGCGACCGCTATATCTACACGGCATTTGCGCGCGATGTGGCCCGCGGGATGGATCGCGATTGGGTGCGGGAACTCTACGGGTTTGCCGTGAAGCCCGCCGTGGCATTTTATTTCCGCGTTCCGCTGGAGACGGCCATCCAGCGCCTCGTGGGAGCACGCGATGGCTTCAAGTTCTACGAAGCGGGCATGGACCTCGAACTCAGCGCCGACCCGGAGGAGAGTTTTCGGATTTTCCAGGGACGGATCCTCGGCGAATACGAAAAGATGATTCCGGAATTCGGATTGACGGTCGTTGATGCCACGCTGCCCGTCGAAGTTCAGCAAGCGCAAGTTCGCCAGATCGTGAATTCCCATCTCGAGAAAGCAAAGAATCTAAGGATGCGTCCATGAGACAGACGTACGGAAAACTCTTGCCCGGAATGAAGCTCTCCGATCTCGGCGGGAAACTCATCGTGATCGAAGGGACCGACGGCGCCGGCCGCACCACGCAAATCAACCTGCTGAAGCCTTGGCTGGAGGAATTGGGCCACGCCGTCCTCGACACCGGGATGACGCGCTCACCCCTCGCCGGCGAAGGAATTCGCCGCGCCAAAGAGGGAATCAATCTGGGCCGCGTGACGCAAAGCCTGTTTTACGCCACCGATTTTGTCGACCGCCTGGAAAACGAAATCGTCCCCGCACTGCGCGCGGGATTCATCGTGCTCACCGACCGCTATATTTATTCCCTGATCGCTCGCGCCATCGTCCGCGGAATGGATCCCGCGTGGATCCGGAGCATCTTTGAAGTCGCGCTGAAGCCCGACGCTGTCTTCTACCTCCGCCTGGGGCTCGATCAACTGGTCCCCAGAGTCGTATTCTCGCGGGGCTTCGATTATTGGGAATCGGGAATGGATCTCTATCCGGGCCACGACATGTACGAAAGCTTTTGCAACTACCAGAGAGCCCTGCTCGATGAATTCGACCGGCTCAGCGAGGAATATCGGTTTGAAATTGTGGACGCTGCCGCCGAGCCGAAAACCGTCTTCGCCCACCTCCAGACCAGAGTCCTGGCCATCCTGAATGCCGACTCTCGCAAGGAGTATCTCAACCGGTTCTATACCGATGTGGTCGCGGGTTTGCCGCGCAGGATCGAGGAGCCTCCCTTGGCGGCGCAAAGCGCCTGGCCGATGCCGGAAACGGGTGTTGTGCACCGGCAGGTGGCAGCGCACGCGGCGAATGGAAACGGCAAGTTCGCGGTTCAGCAGAAATAGGATTGTATCGGAATTCCCAGCAAGGAATCACCCAACCGCAGTTTATCTACGATTCTTCTTCTTCGCGCTTTGGTGCGTAAGGGTACTTCGCGGGTTTGTGCGTGTGCGACGAGCGGTATGCCTCCAATTCCGCATCGCTCAGCCGGAAATGGGTTTTTTCGGGATGGTTTTCGGAGGCGGCCAGCTCCCGATGCAGCTTGTGCGAGCAGATATCCGGCGCGTCCTGATAACGCACCAGGCGCGTGTCAAACGCTTCGTTGGCGATGGTGAGCGTGTATTCGCGCGGCTCGGTGGACCGTTCGCGCACCGAAAACGTATATTCGCGCACGAGTGTCTTAGATTGGAACCCGAGAAATTGTACGATGATGTTTTCGCTCATGGAGTGCTCGATTCTGCCCAAGCCATTTCTGCATCAGGGAGAGCACTTCTTGCTGCCGTTGAAACAAAAAGAGGGCGGACCGGCCTAAGCCGATCCGCCCCGTACGACTAGAGGCTGGTGACGTTCGCTGCCTGCAGACCCTTGGGGCCGCGGGTAACTTCGAATTCAACCGCCTGGCCTTCGTTCAGCGATTTGTATCCCTCCGCCTGAATCGCGGAAAAATGGACGAAAACGTCCTCGCCGGACTGGCGCTGGATGAACCCAAATCCCTTGCTGGCATTGAACCACTTCACTGTTCCTTGTTCTCTCACTGATGTACTTCCTTTGTTTTTTAAGCTATTTGTGCTTCTCGACCGCCTCCAGCCGTAATGCAAAAAGGGCCGCAAGTGTGAACTTGCAGCCCCTTCAATCGAATCTAAAGGTGTTACAAGAGCAACAAACGCAAGTACAGACTACCACATTTTTCCCCTCCCGCCAAGCAATTCTTCCCGGACCGCGCTTTAGCGCCAGAAATCGCATCACTGCCCGCCGCCTGCGCGCCTCTTGCGTCTGCCCTCTTTTTTGGCGGGTGGCCGGCCGACCGATTGTACCGGAAAGGCACCCGCCACATAGGCGAAAAGGCCGGTCGAATTCTCCCCTTCGTGAAATCAACCCACGTATAGACGGCCAAGGAATTGCTAGATATAGTAGAGCGCGAAATCCCCATCGGGCAAGTTGCTGGGTACCTTGGCTTGGCATCATCACAGAAACAAAGGGAGTTCAACATGGTCATTGCGGAAAGATTGAGGGCCTTGCGGGAACACAAAAATATGTCCCAGGGCGACATTGAAAAGCGGACGGGCCTGCTTCGCTGCTACATTTCCAGAGTCGAGAACGGCCACACGGTTCCTTCCATCGAAACCCTGGAAAAGTTGGCGCGGGCGCTGGAAGTTCCCATGTATCAACTTTTCTACGACGGCGAAAACCCGCCTAAAGCGAAGCTTCCCATTCATGGCGATGGCAAGGCTTGGGGTAGCTCTGGCCGGGATGCCCGTACGTTCGACAAGTTCCGCACGCTGTTAAGTCGAACCGATGAGGCAGATCGGAAGCTATTGCTTTCCCTGGCCCAGGCAATGCACCAGAGGAAGGCCGGTCCAGCAGGCAAGCGGAACAAAGGCTGATAGTCGCGCCGACTCTCCCTCTGACCGCACAATCCGTTCTTTTTCAGAAGCCACTCGGAAACCTTCCATTCGCGACAAGGTTTCAGTTTGACTGGCTGGCCGATCCCTTTATCTCGCCTCGTTTCTTCCTGCACGGGTTAGAAACCAACTTAACGGGCATTCTTTTCAATAACTTACTTTTTTTACGGAAACAAATCTGCGTACCCACTTTTCGGTCTTTGTTTTCTCCTGCCTCAATTCTCCCCCTTGCCTAGGGCGTGGGCAGGTCAAAATGTATGATCCTGGACACTCCAGGACGAAACTTACTTGCCCACCAGGGGTTAACTTGCGCAGGTGAATGGAGAGGCTGATTTGTTGAGTGCTTTCGTGAGTGAGTCATTCAAAGCTGAATCACTTCGTGGGACTCTCTTGTAATTGGGGCCACCTAATGGGGTATGTCGATGATCCGAAGACTTTGTAAATTCGCTTCTACCCATGTGCTGGGAGGAGGTCCATCAGTTTGACTCGGAATCTGATCTTCAAGACATTTCTGAGCTACGCGCTCGCTGCAGGCTTCATCCTCAGGCCGGCGCAAGCGGCAGATCTTGTGGTGGGCGTTAACGTGGTTAACCCCATGCGGGCGAGCGTGGCGGATCAAAACGACATCATCAGCCAATTGAAGGCGGCTCATGTTCGTGTCATCCGCGCACCCCTGACGCCTGACGATAAGGGCATCGATTTTGCAAAGCGTGTTTACGCCGCGGGTATCAAGATCGAACTCCAGGTGGGGCCGCAGTATCCGCCGAACGCGCCGACGCGACCCTATCAGGCAAAGGAGTTTCCCAATATGTGGGGCGGCCATCCCCTGTCTTACGCCGACCCCGACCTTTCCCGAGTTTATTTTCAATCTTTCCTGGAAAAGCTGGAAGCAAACGGAATCGTTCTGGCGGGATTGGAACTCGGGAACGAGATTAACTGGACGGCTTTTAATGCAGAATTTCCGTTGCCCGGAAAAGGTATAAACTTCGGCCTCGATGGTCTGTATCACGATCCGGAGGGAAAGCAGATCGCCAAGGGATACGTTCAATATTTGAAAATTCTGGCGGTGTTGAAGGATGTGCGGGATCATTCGAAATTGAACAGGCGTACCCCGATCATCCTGGCAGGGCTTGCCGATGACGGCGCCGAAGGACTCCGGCCTAAGTCCAAGACAGATAGCGTGAGTATCAACGCGACCATTCAGCTCCTTCGCGCCAATGGGCTGGATAAACTTGTGGATTTCTACGGCATTCATACGTATCCATGGGAAAAGAACGCTGCGCGCCGCAAAATGCACTTGGAAAAATACGCCGTGGAGGAATGCCGTTCCGCAAATTCCACGGCGGGCAAACCCTGCTGGATCACGGAATGGGGTATTTCGAATAAAGACGTATCCTGCCCGCTAGACGATAGCGGGCGGGCTGCGCTGGTAAAGGAAACGATGGACGATTTTCGTGAACTTGCGAAACAAGGCCGCTTGGTTGGGGCGATGTATTTCGCGTGGAATACAGATCCATGGGCAAAAAAAGTGGACCCATTAAGTGTTTACCGATGCAATGCATTGACCGAAGGCGGAAAACTGGCGTTGCGTCCTTAGAAGGGGGCGCCGACTTATGATCGGACGGGCGGCCGCAAGAGCAGTTTCACGCAGGAATCTCTGGTGTTTCACGTCCGCGCTGATCCTGGTTTTTTGTGGATTGAAACTGAACACGGCACTTGGTAACGCTCAGACTCCAGCGGGAAAAGCCCCGCTTTGCATCGAGTGTCTCAAGATCCGTGTCGGCCTCCCGGTCGTCGAGCAAGGCCCTTCGCCGGGCATCCCGGACAGCCAGTTTACCGAAATCCAGTTGCCCAACGGCCGCTTCCGTGGGTTCAGCGCGAGCACCTCCACCTACGCGATAGACGGGAAAACTCCCATCGACATGGCGGGAACTCCGAAGCAGGTCCTCGTCAAGGCAGCGCGCGGCAAGTATGGGGAGAGCGGGAAGTGGATTAATCATGTGGAGCGCTCCGGGAATAGCGTGCTTGGCTGGGTCCATAACGAGACAGGTGACGCGCCCGGCCAGGGGCTGAAGTCGATGTCTCTCGCAATATCGAAAGATGACGGCCTGAGCTGGAACGACATTGGGCAGATCATCACCGGAAAGGATCGCCTGACACATGGCAAGGTTACCGGGGAGGGCGACTGCAGCGCGGTGAACGGGAACGACGGCTACTACTACGCCTACTGCTGGCGGAATACCAATGGAGCAAGCATCGTGGCGCGCGCGCCTGTTTCCGATCCGCGTCCCAAGAAGTGGATGAAATATTTTGAAGGCAAGTGGGACCAGCCCGGGGTTGGCGGCGACTCGACAGGCCTCGCCAAGGGGGTGGGCGGGAGCGTGGCGCGATGGATTACGAACGGGGAAACTTTGCTGCTCGGCGGCGTGAAGGGCGGCATAGGACTTTACTTCTCTACCGACCACATTAATTTCGATTCTTTGCGAGAGCCGCTTCTGGTTCTCGATCGCGGAAGCTGGAATCGTCCCAATCCGGCGGAGATCGTCTTCTATCAGGACCTTCTCGACGCCAAAACGGGCAGCAATCAGTTGTCAGACTCCTGGATTATGGTCTACATGTACCTCCAGCCGAACGAAGGTTTCGACAAGCGATATTTGGTATTTCGCCGCGTGGAAGTTTCGATTTCGAAATCGCCGGTCACGCCGCAGGTTGGCGTGCTGCTCGCGCGTTGGTACAACGCGAAGCTGCATGATCGCTGGTCCACGACGGCGGCGGTTCCTCCCGCCAAGGGCAGCGCCTACAAACTGGAAGCGAAGTCCGGCTACTTGATGACAGCGCCCGATCCAAATCTGCCAACCACCGAGATCGAGGATTGCCTAAGTCGACCGGGACAGCCCCTGGTTCACATTTTGATGCAGAAGACATCGCGAGGGCATGTGTGTGAGGATCATGGATATCAACTATCGCGAACCGCCGGCTTTGTATATTCCGTTCCTCAGCCAAATACGCAGCCGCTTTATAGCTGTTCTTCCGAGTCGGAAAAATCTCATTTCGCCGCTAACAACCCGGACTGCGATCACTTAGGCAAGCAGGAGGCTCTTCTCGGTTACGACCTCAAGGAATAAGGTTCATTAGGAGACCATCACCATGAAAAAACTTGTGCTCGTTCTAGCGCTCGTACTCGAAGGTTTACTGGGCGGCTACATGGCGACGGTCACGCTTGCGGCGGCGCAGGCGACGATAGAGTTGGGTATAGACCGGTCGAACCTCACCACGCAAAGTGAAACGGTGCAGGAAAGGACACTGCAAGATATCCGCGCCCTGCATGCGACATGGTTTCGTGATGTTCTTTCCGCGGTCGCAAAACCTGAGCTCCAGGCGAAGTTCGTCAATGAAGTGAGGCTGGCGAAGCAAAACAATTTGAAGATGCTTGTAAACGTTCTTCCATCGTATCTGGATTACGACAAACCGTTTGCGAATGCCGGCGAAGATTTTCGTAGGATCTGCGGGTGGTCAGGGGGTGATGGAAAACTGAGCGAAATCAACTTGACGAAATTTGCCGAGCATTTGCGCGCAACACTGGACGCGGTCAAAGCCGCCAACTTGACAATCGATGCCTTTGAAATCGGCAACGAATTTGACACCACATGCTATGACGCTGACGTACCAGTCGGGCACGCGGCATCCGAGAAAGAGATCGCGACTTGGCTGCGTGGCTACGGCGAATTTCTCAAAGCAGCTGCTTTAGTGATCCGCGATCCCAATTATTTTCCACATGCCAAGATTGTAACGTTCGGTATCGCCCATGGCAGCGATCAGTGGGACAAGCCGTGGCGTCACATCTCTCACCCGGCTGCCATTGTCGCCCGACTGCGAAATGTGGACGGGTTCAATTATCTGGATAATAGTCTGTACCATGTGGATGGCTATGGTACGCACATTTATCCTTGGCCAGGAGACATTGTCGGGTCTGTTCGCGGCACCTTAAGCCAAGATGCAGCCGCCCTAGGACGAGATAAGCCTTTTTGGGTTACGGAATGGGGTTTTCTTTCGAAGAGCTCATTTCCAACTCAAAAGGGTGAGGCTCTAAGCGAAGGCGTAAAGGAAATACTGGCCACGTTCGACAGCCTGGCCCCAAGTATCCCCCTGGGACCCGTGATGTTCTACCGTTACGACGTTTGGCTAGCGGACAATTCCGGAAAGCTCCTGCCTCTGGCGAATGTACTGGCCGCGTATGCCGCCAAGCGGTGACTCAACTGTGTCGCCGTCTGAATTCGATGAGACCGAGTTTGAAACTTCACAGCCGTTAGGAGGGGCACCAATATTGGGGAAGACCTTCCATTATTACTTGTTCGCACTGATTCTGGTTCTCTGTGGATTGAAGCTGCGCACGAAAGCTCCTGACGGTCAGACTCCGGCGGCAAACAGCCCTGTCTGTCACGAGTGTCTCAAAATCCGTGTTGGCCTTCCCCTCGTCTCGCGCGGCCCTGGTCCCGACATCGAGGACTTTACAGAGATTCAACTCCCCGATGGGCGTTTCCGCGGCTTCGTCGCCGGCGCCAAGACCTACGCCATTGATGGGGACCAACCATGGGACATGGGCGGTCCACGACGCTTGGTGTTCGATAAAGGCGCGCCCGGCACCTATGATTCCTGCGGGCAATGGATTCATCACGTCGAGCAGTCCGGCAAAACTGTCATCGCCTGGGTCCACAACGAGACCGAGTGCAACTACGCAAACCATTTTCAGACCCATATGTCGACATCCCTGGCCATCTCGACCGATTACGGCCTGACCTGGAAGGACTACGGACGAATCCTCACTGGCATGGACACGGATGTGCCCAGGACGGGCAAGATCTCTGGGAAAGGTAACTGTAGTGCCGTCAACGGACAAGATGGCTACTACTATGCTTACTGCATGAGGTATAGGGATGGAGCAACAATCGTGTCGCGCGCACCTGTGTCCGACCCGCGCCCGGGCAAGTGGACGAAGTTCTTTCAAGGCAAGTGGGACCAGTCCGGACTGGGCGGCAACGCGACAGGCCTTCCGAAGGGCGTGGGCGGCACTGTCGCCCGATGGGCCACGACCGGAGAAACTCTGGCGATTGGCTGGACCAAGGGCGGCGCGGGACTCCGGTTCTCCAAGGACGGAATGACTTTCACAACTTTCACAACCCTACCGGAGCCGCTTATGGTTCTCGATACCGGAAGCTGGCATCGTCCAGACCCGTCCGAGCTCATAGCCTATCAGTTCTTGTACGACGCTAAAACGGCCAGCAATCAACTCTCGAATTCCTGGCTGCTGGTCTATATGTACATCCAGCCCAACGAAGGTTTTGATAAGCGCTACCTGGTCTTTCGCAAGGTGGATGTCTCGATTTCGAACGCGCCCGTCACTCCGCAGGTTGGGGTCGAACTCGGGCGCTGGTACAATGCGGCACTGCATGACCGCTGGTTTACGACGGCGCCTGTTCCCGGCAATTACACCACTTACAAACTTGAGACCCAATCCGGCTATCTGATGACGGTCGCCGACCCGACCAAACCCTCCGTCGAGTTGGAAGACTGCGTCAGCAATTGGCCTGGGCATCCTGATCATATGCTCGACCACAAGGGTAACTGCGAGGCCGGCCATTACCAACGCCTGCGCACGGCGGGCTGGGTCTATAGCAAACCACAAGAGCAGACCATTCCTCTGTATGCGTGCGTCAACGAGCAAGAGCACTCGCACTTTGCTTCAAACCAATCAGACTGCGAAAAATTAGGCACGGGAGGACGACTGCTTGGATACGCATTGAGCCAATAGATTTGAAGTGTCAACTGCTGCGGCGTCTCGACCGAAAGCGGAAACCTGGCGCTGTCACCGTAACTTAATGGGTGTAGCGGGGTTTGCAGCAGGGGCGAATGATTTCAGACCACTGGAAGAGGTGATCGCGATGAACACTTGGTTGGCGTTCAAATCGAAGTGGTCACGTTGGGTCGCGGCACTCGCTGCCGGACACCAGTCGGTGATGATATTCGTTTTATTCCAAGGCCTCGGACTTCCTGCCGCGAAAAGTGCCCCCGCTCCGGCTCAATGCCAAGCGCACGTCGTTGCAAACGACGTGGTCGTCTCCTCCAAGGAGTGGTATGAAGTAGGCCATCACGTCCTGCCGCCGGGGGTCGTTGAGAATCCGGACCAATGGCCATTCTTTGCCTGGAGCGACACGCCGCTGGGCGTGGTGCGTACGCGCGACGGATCGGGTTATCTTTTTTTTGGGAGCGATGGAGGCGACCATCCGTTTGACGGCAGTTTGACTGGACGGGCCGGGTCCATAACGCTCTCGCAGGGGACATTGGATCACCCTTTGGGCCTACCTTTGGGCGATCCTAATCCTCCGCCCAGCGAATTCCTATTGCCCACGAGCGCCAATTTGCCGGCAACCATGGATTATGTCGGAGGCGGACCCGTTTACCGAGTGCCAGACGGAGAACCTGGGGCGGGAAATCTGCTCATCGTCTATCATGCGGAACGATCCGCCAACCCGTTTTGGTCTTGGTTGGGCCTTGCAAAGTCCACGGATGAAGGGTCCACATGGCAAGACCTCGGATTGATTCTCAGCGGTCCGCAGCCCTACGATCCGCATGGCGCGCTCGATATCGGGGACGGAACCCTTGTGCCGGCCACGGACCCGGTCACCTCGCAAAAATATTTTTATATCTTCTCCCCGGAACATTGCTGGATTAACAGCACCACCTTCTGTGACGGATTCACGTATTTATCCGTGGCAAGAGCGCCGTATGAGGCGCTTCTGACGGCCGCATTTGGCGGAAACGCGTCGGCCATCCCGAACTTGTTCAGGAAATATTATGACGGGCAATGGGATCAGCCTGGCATGGGAGGAAAGGCCAGCGAACTATTTCCGGCCGTGACGGGTGAGACTGACGGAGATCCCCAGGTGGCCTGGAGTGCGTATCGAAACCGCTTCGTTATGATCATGGATAATGCTCAATATATCGCTTATGGCGAATCCACTGACGGACTGCACTGGCCTGCGATGCAAATATTGCTCGGAACAAGCCCCGAAACCCCCGTCTATGGTTATGCGAACGCGGTTGGCTCAGGGGCCGACCCAAGCATTCTCGGCGACATTTTCTATAGCTACTACACCGAGTGGCCCAGCGGCGAATCCTGGAATCCAGCCACTATAAACCGGCTCACCATCACATATTCCCCATGCGATGCATCAGGCTCAAACCCCTAAGGGGTCGAGGTGATCATTCTATGTACTTGGGTAGTAGCAGAGTGGAGCGCTAATGTTCACCAAAGCTTATCAGCAGACACTCTTGCTATCTCTTGCGTTTGTTCTTGTCACGCTGACTCATACTGGCAGCAAAGCGGCGGATCAATGGGCTGTAACGCGTGATGCGACCCCGGAAGAACAGCATCAGATTGATGAATATCGAAAAGGCACTTCGCCTTGGTCATTGAATCTCGACTTTCATGATAACGCCGCGGCCCACGCGCTTTTTGAGCCTGTTACTGACGACCTTCGTTGGCTCAAATCTTGCCGTCAGCCTGAGAATGTGGTGATCAATGGAGCGTTGCGTCTGCAAACAAAGGCCGCCAAGAATTGCAGCACGAAATGGTCGACGGGGTACGTCGTGACCAAAAATTTCCATCAGCTTTACGGGTATTTTGAAACGCGTATGAAGATTACCAAGAAAGCCGGCATCAATAATGCTTTCTGGCTTACCGGTACACACCTTGAGATTGACGTCGTGGAGGCCCGCCTTCCCAATATCATCCATTGGACCGTCCACGACTGGGGCAATCCCCGCCGCGCCAAGCTGTGCGTTTACAATGCCGACCACCTGGCGGACCAAATGAATGACTATGGTGTTCTATGGCTGTCTGATCGCCTGATTTACACATTTAATGGAAAGGCCGTCTGCACAATAGAAACCAAGTATCCAGCCGTTCCCGTTGACATTCGCTTTTCAACTGCGATCGCTGATTTTGAAGGCCATACCTATGAAGGACCTACGGATGATCCGACGGATACCGAAATGGATGTCGCCTGGGTTCACGTAGCTCCTCTAAAGCCTGGAACATCTGGGAAATGATTGGTTCAGGAGATGGTGAGTGATTTACGTTCCATAGGCGAAACATGTGGACGATTTTCAGTATTTCAGTGAAGTTGAGTTCGTTGCGGATGGTCGCGGCATCGGTCGGGTGCCTGTTCTGCTTGTCGTTGGTCTTGCCAGAAACGTTCGCTCAGAGTTCAGGCACGGGTTCGGGCGTGGGTCGTATCGTCGGCCACATTGATGGCATTGGCGTTGACGCTGGCGGCCAGCACATCAGTGGTTGGGCGTGTCAGCAGGGCCGACCGGAGTCGATCGTCGTTCATATTTACGCCAGCGAGGGTGCCTCTGACGCGCCCAAGGGAATTTTTGTGCTGGCCGGCAAAGCTGATCTCGGTGAAGAGCCCGCGGTTGATGAGGCCTGCAAGGATGCGGTGGGCCGCAAGCATCGTTTCGACATTCCCTTGCCAGGCGCGATTCTGCTCAAACTTCACGGGATGCGGCTTTTCGTGCACGGCATTCGCGTCGTCGGCAATGTCGAGAACGCGGCAATCGGGGGATCGGGGACAATAAAAATTCCGGATGCGCCGCCGGTCAGGCGCGAGCCTGCATCCTATCCGCATCTGGCTGGCCGCTACGTGAGCCTGGACGCGCATCCGCGCGTGTTCGATACGCGTGAGGAATTGCAAGACATCGCGCGGCGCGCCAATTCACCCGCAACGTATACCTCCAGGCAGTTCTCCGCCCTCGCTGACCGCGTACGCCGGGATATTGCAGCAAAAGTTGACTGGCAGGCGACCTACGCTGGTTGCGATATGGAGATTTATCTGCGCGGCTTCTCCTACGAGCAGAAGCCCGCCTACGGCAACGACCGCTCTGACGAGCAATTGCGCGCGGCGATGCACGGGCGTCCCGGCCTGGCCCCGCCGCACGGAGCGGCCATTGTCGCGGCGCGCGCCGCCCTCTACGCCGCCCTCGTTCAGGCCGGCGGCGTGCCGCCCACCGGAGCGCCTTCGGCCGCCGACGCCGCGGCTTTTGCCAAGCGCATTCTGCTGGCCTGGGCCGACCATGGATTTCACGACGAAACAGGCGCCTTCCGCCTCACGGAGGAAAAATATTGCGACCTGGATCCCAACGGCAAACCCCACGTAACGCAATACGGCACTTTTGTCGGCACGCTCACACTTTCACGCGGGGTTATCTATTCCGTCCACGCGCAGGATCTCTTAGAGGGCATTGGCGGGCTGACCCGCGACGAGCAGACCCGGCTCGACGCTTTTCACCACAACATGTTCGTTACGATTCGCGCCATACATAACCAAGAGTACGACATCGATATGAAGTGGAAGTATTCCGACGAGGTGTATAACAACCAGTTCGTCGGCCACCTCACGGCTCTTCTTTCCATCGCGCGTCTTTTCGACGACGAGCAGGACTTTGACGCCGCCCTCAACGGAGGCAACGGCGCCCGGGCCATCAGACTGCCGTGGATTGAGCTCTTCGATCACGTCATCTATGGCGCGAACGATACTCCTCTTCTGAACATCACGCCGAATTCCAGCGTCGATCCGTTGAAGAGTCACCCTGCGTATTCCACGGCGAGCGTAGCCGCTGGCGAGATCAACGACCGCTATCGTCGCAGTAACCCGGCGCAAGGCATGGGTTACCCGACGGGGTCCCTGCAAGGCCTCTATATGGCCGCGGAGCTGATGAAAATAGCCGGGCTGAACGCCTACGACTACCGCGGCACCCACGGCCAGTCGCTGGAGATGGCTACGTCTTACTACGCATGCTTCGCGAAATACGCCGGGTTTTCCAAGGTCGTGACGGCGGAGAATTCACGCAACTGCCCGGACGCAGCGGAGTATCTCGGAACGATCGTGAACGGTGTGGAATCGAATGTCCTGATTGGCGCTTATCGATTCCCAGATGATGTCGCGCTGGTCTCGCTGGATGCGGCCGCAAAGGACGATTTCCGGAGATCGGCCTTTTCGCTGGAGCCGATCCTATTCGGCAAGTGGCGCGATTGAAAAAACGCTCGATATGCGACGAATCGCATGGGGCCGTGTTTGAAAATTCGAAGCCGCCAGAGGAGGAGTCCCAATGTCAGTAAAGGCTTTCCATTTTCCCTTGTTCGCGCTGATTCTGCTTTCTTTTGCTCTGAACCTGCCTACCGCGGCTAGCAATGCCGAGCCTCGGACAGCGAGCGTGATCGTTGGGGTGAATGTCTACGACGAAGGATTTCTCTCCCAACCCGATCAGGACTCCGAGATCGAGCGATTGGCGCAAAACGGCGTGAAGACGATACGGACTAGAAGTTATCTCATAAACACTTTCAAGGTACTGATCGGTTGAAAGTTATGGCGAATGACGTAAATCAAGGGCATGGATCTCACCAACGCCCAGTGGGCGGTGCTGGAACCGCTTTTTCGTCCGAAACGTCGGGAGGACGGGCGTGGTCGCCCGTGGCAGGATACGCGCGCGGTGCTGAACGGCGTCTTTTGGGTCCTGCGCACCGGCGCCCCCTGGCACGATCTGCCACGTCGTTATCCTCCCTATCCAACCTGTCATCGCCGCTTTCAGCAGTGGCAGCGCTCGGGGCTGCTCACCAAACTGCTGCAGAAACTGGCGGAAGACTTACGCGACCGCGGGAAGCTGGATCTGAGCGAGTCGTTCATCGACGCCAGCTTCAGCTCGGCGAAAAAAGGGGCTCTGCTGTCGGCCCTACTCGCCGCGGCAAAGGCAGCAAAATCATGGCGATCAGCGACGGCCATGGTCTTCCTCTCGCCGTGCACGTGGCCAGCGCTTCGCCTCATGAAACAAAGCTCGTCGAACCCACGCTCCAGCGACGCTTCCTTGCGGAAACTCCCGAGCGTTTGATCGGCGACCGCGCTTACGATAGCGATCCGCTGGATGTGCAGATTCGCGAACGCTTCGACGTGCAGTTGGTTGCCCCGCACCATTCGACGCGCAGCCGTAAAGCCACGCAAGATGGCCGCGTCCTTCGACGCTATCGGCGTCGCTGGAAGATCGAGCGATTGTTCGCATGGCTTCACAATTTTCGTCGCATCGTCATTCGCTGGGAATACTACCCAGAAAATTTCCTCGGGATGGTCCAGCTTGCTTGTGCCGTTATCCTCCTGAGGTATTTATGAGATGGCTTCTAGTCTCTCCAGTAAGTCGGTCTATTTCATAACACAGGCTTTCCGGCACGGCATAGGCTCAGTCGTGATCATCTATCCGACGTACGGCTCAAACGCCAAACATAAGCTGAGATGGTCAGACGCCCCCTTGTCGGGAGCCGATCCGAAGGGATTTGCGGACTGGCTTAAACCGCTGCTCGAGCAACTGGAGATTGCGGGAGTTCGTCTGACCGCCATGGAATTGGGGAATGAGATCAATACCTCGGGCTACGATGGTGATATTCCTGTGCCCGGTACCGGTCGCGTGTTGGGGCTGGCGGATCTCAATAACCCCAACGATCCGGAAGGGCCCGCCATCGCCAACGGCTATCGGATATATCTACGGGTTATGGAGGCGCTGAAGGACGTGCGCGACCACTCCAAAGTGAACAAGACGACACCCATCATCTCAGCAAGCATGGCGGATTGGGGGCTGCCGTCCCCAAAGGCTTGGGATGGCAAAGTGGGCGTAAGCCTCCCGGATGCCATTGAGTTTCTGCGTCAAAACGGCATGGACAAACTGGTGGATGGGTATGGGGTTCATTTCTATCCTACCGGCGACTCCCGTGTTTCCGTGTCGGCGCGCATTGCAACACTCGAACAGAAGAAGATTTTTTCGGAATGCAGGCCAGACAAACCGTGCTGGCTGACGGAATGGGGAATCCCGACCAGCCAATCCTGCCCCATCGATGATGCCAAGAGAATGCAAGTGATGGAAGCTGAGCGCAGCGCCTTTCAGCCGTTTCTTCAAAAGGGGCTGTTGGCTTCAGTGATCTATTACACCTGGAGCGGCACGCCCACGAAAGTAGATCCGATGGGTGTTTTCAGATGTGGGGCTCTTACCGCCGCCGGTAAAGCGGCCTTGAGACCGATGTGATGCATTCTTCAACAGCCGGGGAGGGCACGTGAAGAATTTTTCATGCGTCATCATTTTTCTTGGAGCCGGATTGCTCATGCGTTCGGCTTCAGCCTTGGCGGACTCCGGCCGGATTATTCCGCGCCCGGCGCAAACATTCCGCGGCTGGGGAATGTCGCTGGCTTGGGAGGCGAACGATCTTTATGGCGGCGGACGCCAGCCCGCTCAAATCAAGGATCCAAACATCCAGAGCCAGTATATGGATCTGCTCTATGGTGATCCGGCGACCCGTTTAACGCTTGGATTCAATATTGCCCGCTACAACATTGCTGGCGGCGACGATCCGACGCACAAACACATGCGAGCCGATGCTCAGATGGAAGGCTTTCAAGACGGCCCAAATGCAGCGTTTGACTGGACGCGGGACGCGCCGCAACGGCGAATGTTGCAAGAAGCAAAGAAGCGGGGCGCTGATATCTTTGAGGCGGCTTCGTACTCGCCCCCATACTGGATGACCGTTAGCGGCTGTTCCGGCGGTGCAAGTGTGAAACATCAAGATAACCTCCGGCCCGACATGTACGAGAATCTCGTCAATTATCTGGCAACCGTGGTCAAGCATTTTCGAGATGTGGAAGGCGTCCGCTTCGAAAGTTTCGAAGCATTCAACGAGCCCGACGTCGGTTGGACGGCTCGCGGAAGACAAGAAGGGAATAGCGCTTCCTATTCTTCACAGAATGCGCTCATCCCCATGCTGGCAAGCCGGTTGAAACGCGACGGTCTGGACACCTTTGTTTCCGGCGTGGATATGAACAACGTCAGCGATGCCGTCGGCGCTGCCGGCAAGTTAAACCCTGCCGCGCTTTCCGTGCTGGGCAGGATGAACACGCACGACTACCATTCCACGACGGGTGACCCGGCACGAATGCAACTCTACAAGTCACTGGCCCAGAAGATTCACAAGCCTATTTGGATGAGCGAGCTCGGATGCTGCTTCAAGGGTCAGGGCGATGGAACGGAGATGTGGGGCGCTTTGTTCATGGCGGATTCAGTGCGAATGGATTTGCGGGACCTGGGCGCCGAGGCATGGGTGCTTTGGCAGCCAGACTGGAATGTGATCGCCTTCGACGCAAAGGGTGGAGCGCCGCATCTCCAAAAACAGTTTTATGCTCTGGCCCAGTACACGCGATTCATTCGCCCGGGTTTTCAGATTATTTCGGCGGGGGGAGCCTACAACACGCTCGCGGCGTATTCACGTTCGTCAAAACGGCTGGTGCTTGTCAGCACGAATTGGGATGCGGTGACGCCGAACGATCTCGATCTAAGCGCTTTCGGCGGTATCCCGTCTTCGGCCACTGTCTATCGAACGACAGCGGATGAGACCGTCAATCTCCAAAAGGGAAGCATTACGCTTTCTTCGAAAGGGCACCTTATCGATCGGTTGCCGGCGCGCTCCATTACAACCTACGTAATCGACGGCGTCTCGCCGTTGTCCACACCCGCTTCCGATAGCATCGAAGGCATGCATCAGATCGCTTCAGAGGGAACGAAGCTGTGCCTGAACATCATTCGAAACTCCACGCAAAGTGGAGACGGAATCATTCCGTATCCGTGCAGCGCCCTCGGCAACATGGAGTTCAATTTGGTCGATCAGGGAGCCGGCTTTTATTCGATTCACACTGTGAACGGCGCGAAGAGCCTGTGCCTGAACGTCGCGAATGCTTCCGCGTCGCCCGGCGATGGAAAAAAACTCGGCGGACCGGGCAATTTGATTCAGTCGGATTGTGGCGAAGGATTGTTGCGCGGCAACGAGCTCTTTGAAATCGTGCACCTGGGTGGAGACCGGGTGCAAATCCGCGTCAAGAGCAGCGGACTTTGTCTAGAGGATCCCGGCAGTGGAGGCACCATCCGCCAGAACCGGTGTAATCAGTCGATCCTGAACCAGGTATTCACCTTGACTGAATAGATCGGCGGGTGGGCGGGTGGCCCAGGTCTGGGCCTTAGACTTTGCGGGTGGCGGGTGGCCCAGGCTTTGTCTCCTGATCTTACAGGTGCCCCTTGCTCGATGTGTGAGCGTGGGGCTTTTCGCTTTTGATCTATTCCACGGGATCCATTCCCATCAGAATATTGCCTCTTCCCTGATAGAAAGCGAAGCTGCTCCACGGCCAGTCTCTCGGATTGTCCACCAGTCTCCGTTTCACTGGGTTCAGATGCATGTAGTGTAACTTCTCGATCTTCTTCTTCCGGCTCCAGACGTTGAAGTCATAGAACCGCCGCTGCCAGAATTGCCGCAGGGGTGGTTCCCCTCGCGCAAACGGGAAACACCGCTGGCCTGCCGGGACGCGTCGGCGCCCCTTCGAGCGCAGGCGTCGTGAGACGCGTTGCTTCAGCATCTTCAAAACGATCGAGGGATTCCCTCGACGCGGCTCGGAAATCAGCAGATGAACGTGCTCGGGCATGACGACGTAACCGACGAGCTTGAAGTGGTACTCGCGCCTCACTTCGCCGAGAGCCCGGACGAATACGTGTCGCGCGCGCGCCGAACCAAGCAGTGGCAGCCGCCGGTAGCAACTGAATGTGAGGAAATGCAGGTGGCCGAAGCCGTAGATGCGCTGGAGGCGTTTCGGCATCGCGCAAGACCGAAGACAAAGAACGAGGCCCGAAAAGCCCCACGCTCACACACCGAGCATGGGGCACCCGCAAAGGCGTACTCCGCGGTGACGTCCCGCGATGGTATCATGCTCGGCGATGCTCGCAACGCGCGCGCGGTGGCAGAACGGCGGAAGCATGGGCCACCCGCCCAGAACGGCGGAAGCATGGGCCACCCGCCCTGGATTTCGAGGGCCAAGCACTTAAGAGCGAAGGCTTGACCAAGAACTCGACGCCGATAGCGGCAGTAGACCCGAAAACTAGTAAACCAGGAAATACAATCCCTGACGCCATAAGGCCCAACGGACAAACAGTTGAAATGAAGAATGTTAAGAATCTATCAGACTCAAAACAACTTCGGCGTCAGTCCGTAATCTCTGCAAGGTCTGGCCGGAAGGCTCAGGTAATCGTATCCAAACGCACTAACTCTGTGTCTGAAACGGTGGCGAAGCGGATGGACGTCAAGAAACTTGACCAATAGAATGCAGATATGAATACAAGTCTCAGAGATTTGGCGTTTACAGCTCTGGAAACAGCAAAGGCGGACTTGCAACGCGACAAGTATCTGGTTCCCGTTGCTCTTGTGGTGACCGATGCGGAGATTCAAGATATCGCACTGGATTTCGAGAACGCAGAGCAAAAGGCGGCTGTTTACTCCGAGCTAGTTGGAGTCGCGAAGCAAAAGGGCGCCACAGCCATTATTACAATAAACGACGCAAGTATCAGGAGCCCGGTAAAGCCACACTTGGAACCTAACGCAGGCGAAGTGGCTACGAGGGCACAGGAATGCATTTATCTGACAGTTTCGGGACCCGATGTCCAGACATGGACGATTTCATTGCCCTACTATCGAGTCGGGAATGAGATTGTCTATGGCAGCCCAGACGAGACCTTTGACGACATTTTGACCCTTTTGCCTGGATGGCCCAAGGAGCACCCGCACATTTCCTAATCCTCCTTGGTAATCGGTTCGGGTAAATTGGCCGGTGGGCACGCTTTTCTCGCGAACTTTTCTGATGCTGAGATAGTTGTGCGAGCGCCCAAGTTCACGCCATTCACCTCCGACCGCCACTCCGGGCCGTCTCCCGGCTGAGTCTGCTTTCCTCGGAAGCATTGCCTGAGCCAAAGTTAGCAACAGATTCTTGTCTGCCTTGTCTAATCGACTCAAAAGCCAGCGGAACTTTTCGAAGGTTCGGGCATCTCGACCGGTGGTGCCCCAACTCCCGTCATCATCTCGCTTAGTAGGTTTCGGTTCAGGTGGTTTTTCGCCGTTATAGAAAAGTTGGTACACAGGAATCTCGCAGTGGATCGGTCTTATTAAGGTTGGAACAATTCAGGAAGGCGTTCCCCGGATTTGCCGAGGAACACTTGATTGAAAGCGACTGCATTGGCGGGCTCCTCCAGACCGAGATAGTACGTGCGGGCTCCCTTCTGTCGGGCGAGTTGGACAAAGCTGGCGGCAGGCTCGACGACCCCGCTGCTTCCCACGGTTAGAAACACGGTGCATTGTTGCAGGGCATCCAGCACCGTCGGCATGTGGAACGGAGTTTCGCCGAACCAGCAGATATCGGGCCGAAGCAGTGCTCCGCATTTCCTGCACTTGGCAATGTCTGACTTCTTTTCGTAAATCCGCTGGTCTTCGAAGGGCTTGGTCGGACAATCCCGATTCGAGCACCGGGACCGGAACAGATGCCCGTGCATGTGACGTACACGCGTGGAGCCGGCTTGTTCGTGCAGATCGTCCACGTTCTGGGTACAGACAAACATCCGTTCACCCAGTCTCTCTTCCAGACTGGCCAGGGCGATATGACCTGGGTTTGGCTTGCAAG
Organism: uncultured Acidobacteriota bacterium; assembly: GCA_963788255.1. GTDB lineage: Bacteria > Acidobacteriota > Terriglobia > Acidiferrales > UBA7541 > Palsa-295. The sequence continues at coordinate 26,868 of CAWBGC010000011.1, read as the reverse complement.
CGGCTGCTACCCTCCGCCGCATGGAATAAAAGCGCCATACCAGCTCAGGGTCTCGTGCGAACGTGCGGGGAGAGGCGAGTTCTTCGAGAGTTCGATCTTCCCAAAGCCCGCCTGGTCCGCGAAAGGTCGGGATGCCACTCTCCGCGCTAATTCCCGCGCCCGTCAGTACAAACAGCCGGTCGGACGGTAGAATTGCGATGGACATTTTCATAGCTTATGCTCGCCTGCCCATTCGGACAGTCCTAGTCCCTGTCCTTTTTTCCGGGCATTCACACTTGCATTTTCATCTTTCAGTGCTACGTTCAAAGGTGAGGTTTGAGAATGAAAAGCTGCGCCACAACGCGTGATGAGCCTCCGGCCGCCGGCGTCGGCACCGCCGACAGGTTCAGTTCGGACGCCAACGCGCGTGAGCCCGTCGTCACCGGCCGACAGTCAGTGCGGCGCCGCATCCAGATTTTCTCTGGCCGCTCGCCACTTGCTTGCCCTGATGCAGGAAGGGAGCAAATTCGACTCACCATGCCCCGATTGGTTTCATCGGGAAGGGTCACTCGCCCCTGCAATTCTAATCGCAACCAGGGTATATTAGAAATCGAGTTAAGTTTTAGAGAACAAAGGGACCTAATTTTTTCTAATCGCAACTTTTCTGCGCACCCCCCGTTTCCTTTTTATTCGCTCGCTCGTCTTCCGCAAGTGTTCGACCTGCCACCCCAATCCGGTGTTCGCGCTAATTCGTTCAAAATAAATGGCATGCGCGCTTTCCCATCAACACTTTTTCATCAGTCGTATTGAGGCAATCCTATGGCTAAAATCTCTGAACTGAACATAAACGGCAGAAAGTACTCGATTGATGCGGATGAGAAGAGCAGTCTTCTCAGCGTCTTACGCGATCAGCTCGATTTGACTGGCAGCAAGTACGGTTGCGGCGAAGGCCAATGCGGCGCCTGCACCGTCTTGCTCGACGGCAATCCGCGCCACTCCTGCATCACCACTGTCGGCGCCGCCGCGACGAAGAAAATCACCACCATCGAAGGCCTCGAGAAGAATGGCCGCCTGCACCCGCTCCAGGAAGCCTTCCTAGCCGAAGGCGCCATGCAGTGCGCCTACTGCACTTCGGGCATGATCGTCACTGCCGCGGGGCTCCTGAAAGCGAATCCCCATCCCACGGAAAAAGAAGTCTTCGAGTACATGGAGGGAAATATCTGCCGCTGCGGAACGCATCACCGCATCGTCGCCGCCGTCCTGCGCGCTTCGAAGGCGGGAAAGGAGGCGGCACTGTGAGCGACCAACCGATTCCTTCGGCGACCGTAAATATCGAGCCCGAACGTTACGAGTTCCGCGAGCCCGCGCTGCATCACTTCGATTTGCACCGCCGCGACTTCTTCAAAATCCTCGGCGCCGGCCTGCTGGTCGCCTGCGTGCTGAAAGACGCGTCCGCGTTCCAGGAATCCGGCGGGCGCGGCCGCCAGAATGGGGAATCGCTTCCTAAGGAAATCGCCGCATGGCTGCACATCGGCGAAAACGGCGTCGTCACCGTCTACACCGGCAAAGCCGAAGTGGGCCAGAACATTCGCACCTCGCTCACGCAGGCCGTGGCCGAAGAGCTCCGCTTCCCCATCGACCGCATCGAGATGGTGATGGGCGATACGCAGCTCACTCCCTACGACATGGGCACGTTCGGCAGTCGCACCACTCCCACCATGAATCTCCAGCTTCGCAAGGTGGCCTCCGCCGCCCGCGACACGCTTCTCGATCTCGCCGCGAAACAATGGAGCCGCGACGTAAAGGATCTCTTCGCAGCGGACGGCCAAATCAAAGAGCGAGCCGTTCTCCACAAGCGGGGCGCCCGCTCGATTGAGTACGCCGCGCTCGTGAAAGGCCAGCAGCTCACGCAAACCATTCCTGCTGAGGATCCCCTGATTCCCGCCTCCAACTGGACCGTGGCAGGCACTCCCGTCCCGAAGGTTGATGGTCGCGACTTCGTCACCGGCAAGCACCGCTATCCCTCCGATCAGAAATTGCCGGGAATGCTTTTCGGCAAGGTTTTGCGCCCACCTTCATTCGGCGCCACGCTGGTTTCCGTTGATCCACCGCCCTCTTACGTGATGGACGGCGTCACCTTCGTTCACGATGGAGATTTCGTCGGTGTGGCCGCCGCCGATGCGGACGCGGCATCGCGCGCGCTCGCCGCCATCCACGCGGAGTGGAACGAAAAACCACAGATTTCCAATAAAGAACTGTTCGACTACCTGAAGAAGAATGCTTCCCAGGGCAGGGACAACGAAGGTCACGACGTAGGCTCGCTCGACCAGGGCCTCGCCTCCGCAGATCACAAGCTCAGCCAGAGCTACACCATCAATTACATCGCCCACACTCCGCTTGAGCCTCGCGCTTCTCTCGCGCAATGGACGGGCGATTCCCTGACCGTCTGGACCGGTACGCAGCGCCCCTTCGGCGTCCGCACCCAACTCGCTCAAATCTTTAATATCTCCGAGGATCATGTGCGCGTCTTCATGCCGGATGCGGGCGCCGCATACGGCGGCAAGCACACCGGCGAAGCCGCCATCGAAGCGGCGCGCCTGGCGCGCGCGGCCAGTCATCCCGTGAAACTGGTCTGGACTCGCGAGGAGGAATTCACCTGGGCTTATCTCCGTCCAGCCGGCTTGATCGAAGTTTCAGGCGGCGTCCGCAACGACGGGACGATCACTGCCTGGGAATTTCATAACTACAATTCCGGCTCCGCGGGAATTCAGACTTTCTACGAAATCCCCAACCAGCGCATTCAGTTTCACGAAGTGGATTCCCCGCTCCGCCAGGGTTCTTATCGCGCCCTCGCCTCCACCGCGAATCATTTCGCCCGCGAATCCTTCATGGACGAGCTCGCCCATCAAGTCAATATGGACCCGCTCGATTTCCGCTTGAAGAATTTAAAGAACGAACGCCTGCGCGCCGTCTTCACCGCAGCCGCTGAAAAATTCGGCTGGGGAAAGTCCAAGCCTGCGGCGGGTGTGGGATTCGGCATGGGCGGAGGATACGAAAAGCTCGGCAACGTGGCCACTTGCGCCGAGGTCCACGTAGACGCCTCCTCCGGAGATGTGAAAATTGCGCGCATCGTCTGTGCCTTCGAATGCGGTGCCATCGTCAATCCCGACGGCCTGCGGAACCAGGTCGAGGGCGCCAATATCATGGGCATCGGCGGCGCTCTCTTCGAAGCCATCCAGTTCGAGAACGGCCGCATCCTCAATCCCAAATTGTCGAAATATCGAGTCCCGCGCTTTAGCGATGTCCCCCCCATCGAAGTGGTGCTCCTCGACCGCAAGGATTTGCCGTCCGCGGGGGCCGGCGAATGCCCCATCGTCGGTCTGGCTCCGGCTATCGGCAATGCCATCTTCCAAGCCACGGGTACGCGCCTCCGCACGATGCCCATGGCCCCGGATGGCCTGAAAACAACGTAGATTTAGCCAAAAAACCGGCGTCTAGGTTCGGTCGATCTTCAGCTAAGTCACTATTTTTCTGTAGGTTGACATGGGACTAGTACTACACCACAACTTTCCGTCCTAGGGGGTGTTTCATCCTTGGTACGGCCTCCACTCCAACTTCGGGGGCTGACACGTAAAATAGTTCCAAGGAGGAACGCCATCATGAATACACGTAGATTTGTTCTGGGTGCCGCGGCGCTCATCGTCCTTTGCGTGCCGCCAGCCCTCGCGCAGTCGCAGACCCCCAGCAGCACCCCGGCGCCATCAAGCACGCCGAGCAGCACCACCCCCAAGCCCGGCACGATCGCGGACCGCAAGGAAAACCAGCAAGACCGCATCGCCCAAGGCGTGCAGAGCGGGCAGCTTACTGCAGGTGAGACGAAGAACTTGGAAACGAAGGAAGCCGGACTGAACAAGGAAGAACACACGATGCGCTCGAAAGACGACGGGCATCTGACCTCCGCCGACCGCACCAAGCTGAACAACCAGCAGAATAAGCTCTCGAACCAGATTTACAACGACAAGCATAACGCCAATACCGCGCACTACGGCAACAACGAGGTGGGACAACGCCGCGAGAATCAGCAGGACCGCATCGCGCAAGGAATCAAGAGCGGCCAACTTACAGCCGGCGAAACTGCGAAGCTCGAAAACCAGCAGCAGGGTATCAACAAAGAAGTCAGCGGCATGCGCCAGGCTAATGGCGGCAAGCTCACGCAAGCCGACAAGAAGGCCGTGAACCAGCAGCAGAACAAGGCGTCCAAGAACATCTACGACAAGAAACACAACGCACGCCGCCAGTAACCCACGGCGACGCGAACAAAAAATAAGAAGCCCCGGCGATTCTGCCGGGGCTTTTTGTTTTGCACAGCCGCCGTAGAAAGCGGCGCGCGAATATTACGATTTAGAGATCAGGACAGGCTGGGGGGCATCGTGAAGGAGTTCGAATTTCTGCGGCGCGAAGCAGGCGGAGTCGAGCCGCGAGATGTCACGCTGCATGGCGAGATCTTGCCGCAAGTGCTTGATGGTTTCGCGCAGAATCCCCGCCGCGGCACGATCTTTTGGAAGCACGAGCCGGTAATACATCCATTTGCCCTGGCGGCGCGCGGCGACGATTCCGGCGCGGCGAAGATACGCGAGGTGGCGGGAAATCTTCGGCTGGCTCAGGCGCAGGATTTCGATGAAGTAGCAGACACAGATTTCGCGGTCCGCGACGAGGTTCAGCAGGCGGAGCCGGGTGGAATCGGCCAGGGCGCGAAACAGGAGATCGAGCGAACCGGCGGTTTTGGCGGATACTTTCGGCATCGGCTTATCTTATCACATTCGGCTTGACATATATGATGCGCGCCGGTAGCCTGAGACATATGTGGATATGCAGATATGTCTACGGGGAGGCGGCCATGGCTGAAGTCAACATCAAAGAAGAAATCAAGAGCAAGTACGGTGAAGCAGCCAAGCAAGCAGCGTCCGGCGGGACGGCCTGTTGCGGCGGCAGCGGATTCAGCGCTTGCGATCCCATCACGAAGAACCTTTACGACCAATTCCAATTATCGGCGTTGCCGGGTGAGGCCGTGGCGGCATCGCTCGGTTGCGGCAACCCGACCGCGCTGGCGAAGCTCGAACCGGGGGAAGTGGTGCTCGATCTCGGGTCGGGCGGCGGAATCGACGTGCTGCTTTCGGCACGGCGCGTGGGCCCCACCGGGAAAGCGTATGGCCTGGACATGACCGACGAAATGCTGGCGCTCGCGCATGAGAACCAGCGAAAAGCAGGTGTCCAGAACGTCGAGTTCCTGAAGGGAGAAATCGAGAACATCCCCCTGCCTGAGAACTCCGTCGACGTGGTCATTTCCAACTGCGTGATCAATCTTTCGGCGGACAAGAGCCGCGTGTTACAGGAAGCGTTTCGCGTGCTGCGGCCGGGCGGGCGCTTTGCCGTCTCGGACATCGTGGTACGCGGCCCCGTCCCCGCAGAGATTCGCAGAAGCGTGGAACTTTGGATCGGGTGTGTTGCCGGAGCGATGGAGGAATCGGAATTTCGCGCGAAGCTCGAAGCGGCGGGGTTCGGGGAAATCGAAATCGAGCCGACACGCGTGTACACGGTGGAAGACGCGCGCCAATTTCTCACGGCCAACGGAATTGCCGCGGAAACCATTGCGCCTTACGTGGACGGCAAATTTGCCAGTGCTTTCATCCGCGCCAAAAAGCCCGCCGCAAGCAAAAGGGCTGCGGAAGGGTCCTGCTGCGCGCCGAACTGTTGTGCTCCGCCCGCTAAAACCGCGAAGGGGTGACGACCATGGAAGGGCGCTACAACGTTCTCTTCCTGTGTACGGGAAATTCGGCGCGGTCCATCATGGCGGAAGCAATCTTGAATCACAAAGGCCGGCCGCCTTTTACGGCGTATAGCGCGGGCAGCCATCCGGGTGGGTTCGTGCGGCGCGAAGCTTTGCGGCAGCTCGAACTCGCCCATCTGCCGACGGCAGGGCTGCGCAGCAAGAGTTGGGATGAATTTGCGAGGCCCGGTGCGCCACGGATGAATTTCGTATTTACGGTGTGCGACAACGCGGCGCGCGAGACGTGTCCCCTGTGGCCGGGTCAGCCGATGACCGCGCACTGGGGAGTTCCCGACCCGGCCGCGGTTACAGGCACAGCGGAAGAGATCGAGCGCGGTTACCGGGACGCGTTCATGATCCTGGACCGGCGAATCAGTTTGTTCCTCTGCCTGCCACTCGCGAGCCTCGAAAAGTTGGCAATCCAGAAGGAAATCAATCGCATCGGTAACCAATGAAAATCGGACTGGCCAGGCGGCTGACAGCGGAATTCGTGGGCACGGCGTTTCTGGTCGCGGCCGTGGTGGGCTCAGGAGTCATGGGGGAGCGGCTTGCAGGGGGCAACGTGGCCCTGGCTCTTCTGGCGAACACGATCGCCACAGGCGCGGCACTGGTGGCACTGATTCTGACATTCGGGCCGATTTCCGGTGCGCATTTGAATCCAGCCGTTACGCTGGCGGATGCGATGGAGGGTGGTCTCACGAGAGCGGATGCGGCGGGCTACGTCGTCGCCCAGATTTTAGGAGGAGTGGGCGGAACGATCGCGGCGCATGCGATGTTTGGGCTGCCGCTGATCTCGGCATCGCACCACGATCGAAGCGGCCCGTCGCAGTGGCTCAGCGAATTCGTCGCGACTTTTGGACTGCTCTCGGTAATCTGGGGATGCTCGCGAGCACGATCGAATATGGTAGCGTTTGCAGTGGGAGCGTACATCACTTCCGCATACTGGTTTACTGCCTCGACCTCGTTTGCCAATCCAGCCGTAACCATTGCAAGAGCGTTGAGCAACACTTTCAGCGGCATCCGCCCTGCGGACATTCCTGAATTCATCGCCATGCAACTTGCCGGAGGGCTCGCCGCAACGCTCCTATTTCGCTGGCTGGCGCCGGGGTTGCCGGCGAGGGCAAGAAATGTGGTGCTGCCGCACGACAGGGCGGATTGATTCAGAATCGGCCGGTCTTTGCGCTTCCAGGATTTCTGCAAGAGTTCAATGGGCGCCGTAGCCGCGGGGGTGGCGCCGGCGCCAATCCCAATCAGACCTCAGTATGGAATCCAGGTCGGAAAGTGACGGGGTCCAGCCTAGAACTTTCTTTGCCTTCGTGGCGTCCGCCACCAAGCGCGCGGGATCGCCGGGACGCGGCGCTTCGATGCGGATGGGAATCGCGTGGCCGGTGACTTTCCGCGCGGACTCGATAACTTCGAGAACCGAATAGCCGTGACCCGTGCCGAGATTCAAGAAATCGGACGCGCTATCGCGGCGCAAATAATCCAGGGCGAGGACATGGGCATCGGCGAGGTCCGCGACGTGGACATAGTCACGGATGGGAGTGCCGTCGGGAGTCGGGTAATTGTTGCCGAAGACTGAAATCTCCGGCTTCTGGCCCATTGCGGCGGCCAGCACATTGGGCACGAGATGAGACTCGGGGTCGTGATGCTCACCGCGAAGCTGCGTGGCACCGGCGGCATTAAAGTAACGAAGGGCGACAAATTTCAGCCCGTAAGCGACTTCATAGCTCGCGAGCAGGCGCTCGAGGATCAGCTTGGTCCAACCATACGGATTCTTGGGCCATTGCCGGCAATCCTCGGAGATGGGCATTTTTTCCGGCTCGCCGTAAGTGGCGCAGGTGGAGGAGAAGACCATGAGTCGAACCCCGGCGGCAAGCAAAGCGCCGATGAATGCAATGCCCTGCTGTACGTTGTTCTCGAAATATTTTGCGGGCTGAGAGACGGACTCGCCGACGTAGGCGAGCGCAGCGAAGTGGACGCAGGCTTCGATCTCATGCTCGTGGAGGATCCGCTGTACAAGAGGCGTGTCGCCGATGTGGCCGTGGTAGAACGGCGTGTCGTGGTCTAGAGAGGCGCGATGGCCGCGAAACAAGTCGTCGAGGACGACCACGTGTTTGCCTTTGGCGCGGAGCCGCTCGACCGTCACGCTGCCGATATAGCCTGCACCACCCGTAACAAGGATTGACATTGCTTCCCTTTCCGCTACCGGGACGTGTCCGGAACGGCCCGCAACCGTTCCGCGGCCTGCTCGGGAGTGAGGTCGCGCTGCGGGCTGCCGAGCAGTTCATAGCCCACCATAAATTTTCGCACGGTCGCCGAACGAAGCAAGGGCGGATAGTAGTGAGCGTGCAGATGCCATTCGGTGTGCTGCGCGCCGTCCGTAGGACTTTGATGAAAGCCCATGGAATAAGGGAACGGAGCGCTGAACAGATTGTCGTAGCGGGTGGTGAGGCCTCTGACGATTTCGGCGAGATCGGCGCGCTCGCGGGCGGAGAAATGCGCGAGGGAAGGAACGTGGCGGCGCGCCAGGACGAGCGCCTCGAAAGGCCAGACCGCCCAGAACGGCACGACGGCGAGAAAGGAGTCATTTTGCGCGATGCAGCGCACCTGAGCGTTTTCTTCCTGGCGGATGCAATCGCAGAGCAGGCAGCGGCCTTCAGCGCGTTGATATTCGAGGAGCGAAGCTTGCTCCTTCACCGGTTCGTTCGGGATGCTGGACGTGGCCCAAATCTGGCAATGGGGATGAGGATTGCTGCAACCCATCATGGCGCCGCGATTTTCGAAGATCTGGACGTATCGAACATAAGAGAGAGCGCCGAGCTGTTCGTATTGCTGGGCCCAAACGTCCACAACTTCGCGGACCAATTGCGGATCCATCCGCGAAAGAGTGAGATCGTGACGCGGAGAAAAACAGACGACGCGGCAGACACCGGATTCCCCGCGAGCGCGAAAGAGGCCATCCTCGAGAGTTGATTCCGGAGTGTCCGGGCGGACGGCGGGGAAATCGTTGTCGAAGACAAAGGTGCCCGTATAGCTAGGATTTTTCGCGCCGCCGGCGCGAGTGTTGCCGGGACACATATAACAAGATGGGTCGTAAGTGACTCGGGATTCGGGCGCGACGGCCTCGACTTGGCCCTGCCACGGGCGCTGCGTGCGATGCGCGGAAACGAGAACCCACTCGCGGGACAAGGGGTTGAAGCGCGTGTGCGGATGCTCGCTGAGGTTCAGGGCAGTCATTTTCAAGCGCCGGTGGATGCCGGGTCGGCGGGCCCGGCTCCTCCGGCCGCGTTACAAATATAGATTTCGGGCTTCAAGCGAGTACGGCGCTCGTAATCGGCGGAAATCCTGGCGCGAAAGGAATCCACGAAATCGGAGTGTACCAGATTGATGGTGCATCCACCGAAGCCGGCGCCGGTCATTCGAGCGCCGTGAACGCCGGGAGCGCTCTCGGCCAATTCGACGAGGAGATCCAGCTCGGGACAGCTTACCTGGAAGTCGTCGCGGAGGCTGCGGTGGGATTCGGCCATGGACTTGCGCAAATCGTCGAGCTGACTGTTTTCGAAAGCCATGGCGAAGGTCAAAACGCGATCATCCTCGGTGACGACGTGGCGGCAGCGGCGGTAGACAGTGTCGGGCAAAGCCGAGCGGAACTGCTCGAGTTGCTCGAAGGAGACGTCGCGCAACGCGCGGATTCCCGGGATGTGACTCGCGAGGACGCGGACGCCTTGTTCGCATTCCTCGCGGCGGGTATTGTAAGCGCTGCTAGAAAGCTCGCGGCGAATCATCGAATTGCAGACCACCAGGCGGATGCGGTCCGGAAGCGGGAGCGGGCGAAATTCGATGGAGCGGCAATCGAGAAGAAGCGCGCGCCCCGAAACTCCACAGCTCGACGCAAGTTGGTCCATGATTCCGGTGCGCGCGCCTACATAGTGGTTTTCGGCGCGCTGGCAAAGTAGCGCGAGCTTCTTGCAATCGAGCGAGCGACCGGAGTTTGCGAGAAGCGCGAAAGCCACCGCCACTTCGAGCGATGCCGAGGAGCTGAGGCCCCCGCCGAGCGGGACTTCTCCGCGGACCAGCAGGCTGGCGCCGCGCAACGGATGGCCACCCTCTTCGAGAACGCGGGCGACACCGGAGACGTAACTGGTCCAGTGGCGCGGCGGGATGGGAGCAGGAGAGTTCAAATCGAATTCGAAACCTTGCTGTAGATTTTCGGACCGGACCACGAGGCGGCGATCTTCGCGAGGCGCAATGGCAACCCAGGTGAAAAGGTCAATGGCGGCGGGAAGGACGAAGCCGTCGTTGTAATCCGTGTGCTCGCCGATGAGATTCACGCGCCCGGGGGCGCGAAAGACGCGGGGCTCACGGCCGTACAACTTGCGAAAATCGCTTTTGAATTCACCGACGAGCATCCTGGGTCCTTTGTGGGCGTCGTTTTTGAAGGCGCCCGAGCGCGTAATTTACGGTACGAAATCGCGTGCGATTTGGCAAGCCGCCGGGCGACAGTGACAAGACGGGGACCGGGTGCGCGGACGGCGGCCGCGGGAAAGCGCAAAACATTTCTCTGGCGCGAGCGCGGTGCAGCGTCGTACAAAGGCGTGTGCGGAGGTGCATGAAATGATTAAGAGAATCGTTATTCTAGGGAGTTTGGCGCTCATTGGGGTTGTTTTGGAGGACGCAAGGGGACAAACCACCACAGCCCAGACGGAAGAATCTCCCGTGGTCGTCTTCTCCGAGGACGGCTTCCCTGCCGCCGATTCCGTGGCCCCTTCGCAAGCAGAATTGAAGGCTCTCCTCCCCCGGGCGCGATTTGCAACCGTAGACCAATTCGAGAAAGCTCTGGCAGACACGGGAACGCGGGTGCTGATTCTTCCTTACGGATCGGCGTATCCGGAACAGGATTGGCCGCAGATTCACGCGTTCCTCGAGCACGGAGGGAACCTGATCGTGCTGGGCGGACGGCCCTTCACGCGCGCGGCGTACAAAGACAGCTCGGGCTGGCACCTACGGGATTACAGCGTGAGAGACTCGCACGAGCTGCTGATCGATCAGTATCAAACCACCCCCGGGTCGGAAGGGCTGGACTTCGAGAAGAATAAGGAAGTAACGCTCGCGATTCCAAAATTTCCGTGGAAGCGCGCGTTCAGCCCGATCTTGCACCTGACGGGTTCGGATGTTTATGACCGGCAAGGCTCCGCGGGGACTATCGACGCGCGTCTGGACGTCTTGGCGTGGGGAACGCGCGAGGGCCGCAAGATGTCCGCTCCGGCAATCCAGATCGATCACGTGCGGAATCGATTTGCCGGAGGGCGCTGGATTTTGCTGAATGCGGAAGTGGCCGCGGGATTCTACAGCAGCGAGGAAGTGCGGCAAATGATACCCGCGATGGCGGAAGCTGCGCTGCGCGGAAGCGAAGAATTCATCGTGAGGCCGACGCTGCCTTTGTATTTGCCGGGAGAGCCTGTGGAACTGGAAGTGAGCTGGGAGTCGGCCGCGAAGCCCGGAGGGGACCTCACGGCGCGAATCAGCGTCGCATCGGAGCAGAACCCCTCGGAGGAGACTGTGCAGGTGGTGAAAGTTCCTGCGCCCGAGCCGATTATGCTTCGGGCGCCGCGCGCAGGGGGATTGTACAGAATCGAAGCGGAGTTGTTGGAAAGAGGGAAAACGCGCGCGATCTATCATTCGGGATTCTGGGTTCGCGACGCGGCGTATTTGCGAACCGGGCCGCGGCTGAGCGTGAATAAAGATTACTTCGAGCTGGATGGGCAACCAATGGCGGTGGTCGGGACGACGTACATGGCGAGCGACGTGCAGCGGCTGTTTTTCGAACATCCCAACGTGTACGTGTGGGACGAGGACCTCGCGCAAATCCACGCCGCCGGATTGAACATGATCCGCACGGGATGGTGGACCGGCTGGGACAAATTCTGCGACGAAGAAGGGCGGCCGTACGAGCGGACGTTGCGTACGCTCGAGGCGTTCCTGATGACGGCGCGCAAAGATGGGCTGCCCGTGCAATTCAATTTCTTCGCGTTCCTGCCAGACGTGCTGGGCGGTGCCAATGCGTATCTCGATCCGCAAGCGGTGCGCAGGCAGGAGACGCTGGTCTCGTCGGTGGCGGAACGATTTCACGACGTGCCGTTCGTGGCGTGGGACTTGGTGAACGAGCCGAGCTTCTCGAAGCATACGTGGCAGATGCTGCCGAACGGAGACGGCTACGAACTGAGTGCGTGGAATCGCTGGGTCGACGCGAAATATACGGACCGCGCGGCGCTGGCGGAGGCGTGGGGTCTGCCAGCGCTAGGCAAAGACGAAACATTGCCTGTTCCGAGCGAGCAAGAATTCAATCCGCGCGGGATGTATGACGGGCACAATTCGCTGAAGCTCTACGATTTCTTCGAATTCGCGGAGGAGACCTTCGCGGACTGGGTGAAGGAAATGCGCGGCGCGATTCGAGCGACGGGCTCGCAGCAGCCGATCACCGTCGGGCAGGATGAGGGCGGGTTCGACGACCGGCTCTCCCCGGCATTTTTCGGGGCTTCGGTGGACTTCACGACAAATCATTCGTGGTGGAACAACGATGCGTTGCTGTGGGATTCGTTGGTGGCGAAGCAGCCGGGACTCCCGATGCTGATACAGGAGACAGGGCTGCAGCAGGAGCTGACGTTGAACGAAATCGCGCGGCGGACTCCGGAGAGCGATGCGGCGCTGCTGGAGCGGAAAATCGCGCTGTCGTTCGTGGAGGGATCAGGAGCGATTCAGTGGCTGTGGAACAGCAACACGTACATGACCGAGAACGGCGAGGTGCCGATCGGAGTGCTGCGCGCCGACGGAACGGAAAAGCCCGAGGCTGATGTGATGCGCGGGATCGCGCGGTTCGGACGCAGCATGCAAACGAGCCTGCGCAATCCGCAGTCGCCGGCGGTGGCCATCGTGACGTCGCAAGCGGCACAGTTTTCGGCGATTCGCGAATTGCAAGTGGAAGCGCAACAGAAGGCCGTTCGCGCGATTGCCTATTACGCGAAGACGCCTGCATATCTGATTGCCGAAAACCAAATCGGCAAGTTGGGGACACCGCGGCTGGTGATTTTGCCGTCGGCGCAGTCGCTAGAGGAATCGACTTGGCAGGCGCTGTTGGGCTACGTGAAGGCAGGAGGCAATCTGCTGATTACTGGGCCGATCGAACGCGACGTGCACTGGCGCCGCGTTCAGAGGCTGGCCGGCTTAGACGTGAATGCGCAACTGGAGCCTCTGACGGTTCACAACGCGGAGATAGGCTGGAAAGGGCAAACGATTCCTGTCTCTTTCGATCAGGAGGCGCAGAGCTGGCTCGAAGCATTGCGATTCAAAGATGGCCAGGATCTCGAAGAGATTCCTTCTGGGAAGGGACGCATTTTCTGGGCGGCCTATCCGATCGAGCTGGCGCAGGGTGCGAAAGCTGCTGCGGAGCTCTATGAAGCGATTCTGAAGGAAGCGGGTGTGGAACCGTTGTTTGAGCTGAAGTCGAGCGTGAGTCCCGGCGTGCTGATCTACCCCACCGTGCTGGAGGATGGCGTGCTGTACGTGATGGTGTCGGAGACCGATCAGGATACGGACGTGGATTTGCGCGACAAGACCACCAGAGCGGAACTGAAGTTGCGGCTTCCGGCCGAGCACGCGGCGCTGGCGCTGATTCGGAAGTCGGATGGCGCCATCGCAGCGAAGTACGGATTTTGAACTGAATCGCCGGACATTATTTCAAGACGCGGAAGATGCTGCTGTAATCGTCGGTCCACAACTGGCCGCCCGCCGATGGAAGAATCTTTCCCGCCTTTTCAATTTGAGGTTGAGCAACAAATCCTTCGTGGCGGCCAACCAGAATCCAAGTAGCTGGGTAGGTTCCGCTGCGATTGTCGCCGGTTCCAAAATTGATCAGCACGGCTTCTTTATTCAGTGCGGCGGCGGCAGCTTGAACGACGGGTTCGAGATTCAAAAACTGGTTCGAGATGTGGACGGCGAGGACGCCTTCGGCCCGCAGGTGGCAAAAATAGAGCGTGAAGGCTTGCTCCGTGAGGAGATGAACCGGAATGGAGTCTCCGGAGAAAGCATCCACGACGAGCACGTCGAATCCCTGGGGCGGTTCTCGTTCGAGCGAAAGTCGCGCGTCACCCAGGACGATGTTAATCGTGGCGCCGGAGTCCTGCAGAAAACTGAACTCGTGTTGCGCGACCTGCACGACGAGCGGATTGATCTCGTAGAATGTGTATCGGTCACCCGGGCGGCCGTACGCGGCCAGCGTGCCCGCTCCGAGGCCGATCAGTCCGACCCGGAGAGCTCCGCCTTCTCTCGCCGCTCGCAACGCCACGCCGACGCCGGATTCTGGTCCGTAGTACGTGGTCGGCAATCGCCGACGGTCCGGAGCAAGAAACTGCAGTCCATGGTCGATCGTCCCGTTCATGAGCTTGCGGTAACGCGGATCTTCGTCGAGCGGCTGCGCAGCCTGGCCTGCCACGAACACCACGTTGGGCGCTTTCATATCCACCACGCGCAGCACTCCAAAGAAATTGCGCACCGTGAGCGTTGCAGTGGCTGCCTGTTCCCGCGCGGTTACAAAGAGGCTGGCAATCAGCACCGCCACCAGGCCAACCACGATGAGCCAAGCCGGTTGCCAGCGCGCATTGTAGAACGGGCTCTCCGGGTCGCGATGATGTACCAACAGAACCAGAACCGCACATGCCCCCAATGCAATCTCAAGCTCGTAGTACCAAGTAAAAACGTGCGGAGCCAAAAGCGCCACGAACACGGCTCCCAGCGCGCTTCCCAGCGAAATCATCAGATAAAACAACGTCAGATGCGCAGGATCGGGCTTCAGCCGGACCAATTCGCCGTGGCAGAACATGCAGCAAACGAACAGTCCCACGCAAAATAGGACGATCTGCAGCTTGAATGGAAGCCCTGCGAACGACGGCGATAGCGCGTAGGCCATGCTCGCCAGTGCCAGGCCGAGCGCCCGCAGAAAAAAATTGCGCGGATACCAGCGGCGGCTATCGAAACACAGAATGAAACTGAGCAGATAAAGACTCAGCGGGATTACCCATAGCAGGGGCACAGAAGCGATGTTCTGCGAAATATGATTCGTGATGGCGAGCAAGAGCGCTGAACTGCACGCAGGCAGCGCCACCCACAATGCTTGGGTTCGCCAATCCGGGCGAGGGACGGCTTTACCGACTGCGACTTTTACATTCTCTCTGCGCGAAGAAAAACCGATAGCGGCACACAGTACAGCCACGAGTGCATATCCAAGAGACCAACCAACGGCTTGATGCGTGCTCGAAAGTCTTGGCTCGACGAGAACGGGATAACTCAGAAGTGCCAGCATGGAGCCGGCATTTGAAAGGGCGTAAAAGCGGTACGGAGTTGCGCCGGAACGCGACTGCGCGTACCAGGCTTGCAGCAAAGGGCTCGTGGACGACAAAAGAAAATATGGCAATCCTACCGTGAGAGCGAGCAACACCAGGATGCGCAGGGCCGGGTCTTGCACGTTCGCCGGCATCCTGGATTCCTTAGGCAGAATCGGCAAGACCAGCAGGCTGGCAGCCAGGAACGCCGCGTGAAT
Organism: uncultured Acidobacteriota bacterium; assembly: GCA_963788255.1. Lineage (GTDB taxonomy): Bacteria > Acidobacteriota > Terriglobia > Acidiferrales > UBA7541 > Palsa-295. The sequence continues at coordinate 11,467 of CAWBGC010000011.1, read as the reverse complement.
CCAACCCTGCGCCCGCGGCCGAAATCCTCTGATCAACAAATGGGCATAGAGGTAACCGAGCAGCAGTACCACCTGAAAAAACAGCAGGCAAACAGCCCATACCGCCGCGGCACCGCCGAACCAGGGAAGAATCATTTTGCCTATGAGCGGCTGGACTTGAAACAAAAGGAATGCGCTCGAAAAGATGACAAGGCCATAAATCAATTTCGCGCGCGCGCCAAGAACGGTGTTTGCGGGAGGATTATCTGTGGAGCCGGTCTCTTCGCGCGGAACCGGGGGGCGGTCAATGCTCACATCGGTACTGTGCCATAAATCGTGACGGGCGCGAAACGGAAGCGGCGGGTCACTCTCTACTCGTGGCGCAAAGCGGCCATGGGATCCACGCGCATCGCCCGCCGCGCCGGGATGTAGCAAGCGGCGAGAGCGACGAGGGTCAACAGAATTGCCACGCCGGCAAATGTCAACGGATCGGTCGCGCTGACGCCGAAGAGTAGACTCGAGAGCAAACGCGTGAGCGCTAGGGCCGCCACCGCGCCGGTGGCGACTCCGATGCAAACCAGCCTTGCTCCGTGGCCGAGCACAAGACGCGAGACATCGCCCGGTTGGGCTCCCAGCGCCATGCGGACACCTATTTCATGCGTCCGCTCGCTGACCATGTAGGACGTCACGCCATAAATCCCAATCGCAGCCAGGGCGAGTGCCAGGAAGGCAAAGACTCCCAGCAGCAGAAAGGCGAGGCGCTGCGCTGAGACGATTCCCGAGATGATTTCGTCCATCGACCTGACCTCAAAAATAGGCTGGCTATTGTCGACCGACCAAATCGCATTTTTGATTGCCGGCAAGATGGCACTGGGCGGCAAGGCCGTGCGCACCACTAGGCTCATCGTCTGGTCAGGGCTTTGCAGAGAGGGAAAGTAGATCGTAGGGCGCGGCTGCTGATCGAAACCGGTGTCGCGAACTCCGCCCACGACGCCGACGATTTCGCGTGCGGGCCGCGTCGCGTCGGGGATTTGCAGATGCTTGCCAATGGGATCCTCGTTGGGGAAAAAACGGCGGGCCAGCGTTTCATCAATCATTACCACCCGCGGTCGGTCCAGGTTGTCCTGTTCGGTGAAGATCCGGCCCGCCATCAGCGGAATGCCCATCGTGGCGAAGTAATTGGGAGTAATGTCCCTGTAATCCGCTGCGAGATGCTCCCCGGGCGGAAGCGGCGGGTCTTCCTTGACGACGAAGTATCCCATGTCCATGTCGTCCTGGCTGAGGGGAACAATTTCCGCAAACGCGGCCGACTGAATTCCCGGCACTGCCGCGACACTCGAGAGGAAACGCTGAAAGGTCGCCGCCTGCTGGCGAGGCTCCCGATATTTTGAGTCCTTCGCATCCGTGGGCAATTTAATCCGTAACGTCAGCAGATGAGCGGGATGAAATCCCGGGTTTGCCTGCAATAGGCGCCAGAAGCTCGTGATCATGAGCCCAGCGCCAATCACCAGCACGAACGCCAAGGCGGACTCGACAATGACCAGCGTGGACCGGGTACGATGGCCGCGCCGGCTAGCGACGAAACCTCTCCCGCCCTCCTTCAACGATTCGTTGACGTTGCACCTCAAGCTTTGAAGCGCAGGAATGAGGCCAAAGATAATTCCAGTCAACAGCGAGACGACAACCGTGAAAGCGATCGCGGCGCCGCTCATGTGAATTCTCGGCATCGTCACCTGGTCGGCCGCGTTCGGAACCGGAATTCGCGAGGGCACAAAGATGTTCAGTAGGCCCGTGGACCATAGAGCCAGGAGCAAACCTGCGGCGCCGCCGAAGAGTGAGAGCAACGTACTTTCTGTGAGGAACTGACGGATCAGCCTCGGGCGTCCGGCTCCCAACGCCATCCGGAGGGCCATTTCCCGCTGGCGCACGACGGAGCGCGCCAGCATGAGGTTGGCGACATTGGCGCAAGAAATGAGCAATACAAAACCCACGGCGCCAAGCAAGACGAGCAGCGCGGGCCGGAGATACTCCACACGGACGTCTTCGAGCGGCACCAAAATCACGCCGAAGCCTTTTCGTGATGGACGCGCCATTCCGATCCGTTCCGCGACGACGCTCATCTCCCCGGTAGCCTGCTTTAGAGTTGCTCCGCTCTTCAGCCGGCCGAAAACGCCCAGCTCGCTATCAGCACGCTTTACCCAGTCGATGTCGAAGGGCACGACCACATCCGCAGGAAAAAGGGCCGCAAAATCCGCGGGCAAGACTCCGATAATCGTGTACTCCTCGCCGTTCAGCGTCATGCCGCGCCCAACTACAGTTGGGTCGGAATTGAAGCGCCGCCGCCAATAGCCGTAGCCCAAGATCACGAAGTTGTGGCGGGCCCCTCCCTCTTCCAGATGAAACGTTCGGCCCAAGACGGGCTTGATTCCAAAAAAGTCGCCGAAATTCGTCGTGACTCGCAAACCCGCCACCTGCTCGGGCTCGCCTTGTCCGGTCACGGTGCCGCTGCCATGCTCGAACAGAAACATGTCGTCAAACGACTTGCTCTGCTCCTTCCAATCCAGGTAGTCCTGTCCAGTCGGCCCGATCCGGCTCCAACCGTGTTCGAGGTTGTTCACCCAAATCACAACCAGGCGGCTGGCCTGGCGGATCGGCAGTGGTTGAAGAAGGGTCGCATGTACTACGTTGAAGATCGCGATGTTGGCGCCGATGCCGAGGGCGAGGGTGAGCACGGCCACGGTCGTGAAGCCGGGATTCTTGCGCAGCATGCGCGCCGCGTAACGCAAGTCTTGCAGCAGATTCTCGAGCCAGGCCCAGCCCCATGCCTCGCGGCTTTCTTCCCGCAGGCGCAGCGCGTTTCCCATTTGCCGTATAGCGGCGTAGCGGGCCTCTTCGGGTGCGATTCCCTGCTTCGCCAGTTCCTGCTCTTTCAATTCGCGATGCAAGCGCATCTCTTCTTCCATCTCGCGGTCGAACCGCTCGTGCTTCAACAACATTCTCAGGCGGCGCGCGGCCTCGGCGAACCATTCCACAATGGGAGTCATCCTCCACCTCATCTTCACGCGGCCTGAATCACACGCGCGATAGCCTGCATCACCCGCTCAAACTGGGAGACCTCAACTTCCATCTGTTTTCGTCCCGCCGGAGTCAGCCGGTAGTATCGAGCGCGCCGGTTCTCCGTCGTCGTGCCCCACTCTGCGATCACCCAACCCTTGACCAGCATCCGTTGCAATGCTGGGTACAACGAGCCTTCTTCCACCTGCAGCACGTCGCCTGAAATAAGCTGGATGGACTTGGCGATCTGGAATCCATGGAGCTCGCCTCCGCGCGCGAGCGTTCTCAGGATCAGCATGTACAGCGTTCCCGGCGGAATTTCGTCTCGGTGCAAGGCGCCTCTTCCTCCGCTGACATAGTTAGACTATGCCACTCTGAATCCGTTAGCGCGTCTTGTCAAGCCTATTGGTTCAAAGAGAGCGGACTTCGAAGTTTTCTCGTTGGCGGAAGAGGCGGGGCTTTTCTGCCATTGGGATCGGGCGCTTACCTCGACACGCTCGTGACTTGTTCAACCTTGCGCAGCTCTGGAAAACCCCAGGCCCAGAGCGCGGTAACCACGATGGCGCCGAGCCCGCCGAGAACTACGGCCGGGACTGTCCCCAACCACTGTGCAGTCGCGCCCGATTCGAATTGACCGAGTTCATTCGAAGCGCCGATGAAAACCATGTCTACTGCGTTCACGCGTCCTCGCATTTCATCCGGCGTCGCGAGCTGCACTAGAATGGCGCGTACAACGACGCTCACCATGTCTGCGGCTCCTACGAGCACGAGCGCTGCCACGGAAAGAATCATGCTGCGCGAAATTCCAAACAGCATGGTGAAGGCGCCGAATCCTGCCACGCACCATAGCATTGTCGCGCCTGCCCGGCGCCGCAGTGGACGGTACGCGAGCAAGAGGGCCATCGCTCCGGCTCCGATTCCGGGCGCGCCCCGCAGCAGTCCCAGTCCCCACGGCCCGGTCCGCAGGATCTCTCGCGCGTAAACAGGAAGCAGTGCCACCGCTCCTCCCAACAACACCGCAAACAGGTCAAGTGAGATCGATCCCAGAACCACCTTGTGGCCCCAGATGTACGCCAATCCTGCGAGGACTGTCTTCATACTGATTGGTTCGCGCGGCCGCGCTTTCCTCACGTGCTTGATCTGCAGCGTCAGGAAAAGTGCCGCCACGGCTGTGACCATGGCGGTCCCGTAAACTGCCGATGGGCCGTGGGACAAAGCATAAATGAGCCCTCCGAGGACTGGGCCGAGTATCGTCGCAGTCTGGAAGAACATCGCGCCCCACGCTACCGCGTTCGGGAAATGCTCCTCGGGGACCAGTTGAGGGAGGAGCGCCCTGCTGGCCGGGCCGTTGAACGCCCGCGCGACTCCCAGCAATACGATTACGGCGTAGATCGGATAAACTGAGCGCGCTCCCAGGAGCGCTCCGCGAAGCAGCAGGCCGGAACACAAGGCGATTCCACCGTAGCAAGTCGTCAGCAGCTTGCGCCGGTCGAATCGGTCGGCCGCATGGCCCGAGAGGAGAAATAGAAAAATCCCCGGAAGGAATTGCGCCAGCCCCACAAGGCCGAGGTCCAGCGGGCGCTTCGTGATTTCGTAGACCTGCCAGCCAACCGCAACCGATTGCATCTCCTGCGCGCCGACGATCAACATGCGCGCCGATTGGAAATAAATGAAATCCGGATACGTAAATGCAACTCGCGCGGCGAGCCCGGCAGTCCCAGTTGCGGTCATCTCTTTCTACTGTGCCACAGATTCGCGGAACCTGCCTGAGCCGCCCTGTGAATTCTGATTTGGCTCAGTGATTCGTACTCCCGTACTAGACGGAACCTAACCGGACGAGCAATCGACACTTGCGGACAGAGTCGCGCAGGCGAAGCGGCTCAGCGATGGAGGTACAGGGGATTCCCGTCGGGGTCGCGCAGGCCGACGGAGGCAGTGGGAAAGCGCGCTTCGCGAAGGGCGGCCCACAAATCAAAAGGCCTGCGCATCGGCAATCAGCGCATCGTAGGCGTTGAGGACTGTGTTCCGCGAGACTCCCAGCGCGCGGGCCAGAGCGCGTGTGGAGGGAAGGCGCGTTCCCGGGGGCAGTTTCTGTTCGAGTATCGCCTGCCGCAGTTGATTGTAGACCTGGCGGTACAACGGGCAAGCGGACCGTGGCTCGATCCTCAAGGCCGACATTTGCGGGTTCGCAGGGCGCTTCAAAGTGGTACCCTTCACGGTGAAAGTGGCTCTTTACCTACTACCACTCTTAGACAAACAATTACAAGCCACGGGCAAACCTCGCGGGCAACACCAGGAGGGAACGATGTTCTCAGGCGGAAATGTAACGGTTTACGTTTCGAACATGGACAGAGCCGTCCGGTTCTATTCCGAGACGCTCGGGTTGAAACTCGCCTATCGCTTCGGCGACCACTGGGCTTCGATTGAGGCGGGAACGGGGCTCACCATCGGGCTTCACCCGGCCTCTGCGGAATTTACGGCCGGGCGAAAGGGATCCATGGCGATTGGGCTGCAACTGAAAGGCTCGCTGCGCGACGCCGTCAGCGCACTGAAAGCCAAGGGCGTTCAGTTCCAGGGCGACGTCATCAACGAAGGCAAGGCCGGCTCCTTCATCGGTTTCGAAGATCCGGATGGCAACCAGCTCTATCTCGCGGAGATCAACTGGAGCCATGTCGAAAAGGGCGAGGGCCAGTATCAGCCTGCGAGAGCCTGACGGTTCCAAGCGCCGTCACTCGATTCCGCGGCCGCTTTTGCTTTTCAAGGGCTGGCCTCAAGGCCGCCGCACAATCGGAATCTGATTATCACCAATCCGATTCAGGAGCTTACGCTTGATCAATGGCGCGCACATTATCATCCACACGAAAGACCCGGAAGCGGATCGGGCCTTCTTTCGCGATGTCCTGAAGTTCTCCTCTGTAGATGCCGGGCACGGCTGGCTGATTTTTGCCATGCCGCCCTTCGAAGCCGCGTTCCATGATTCAGAAAGTAACGACCGGCACGAGCTTTACTTCATGTGCGACGACATCGCGGCAACCCTGAAAGATCTCCAATCGAAGAAGGTGAAGGTCTCGGATGTGAGCGAACAGCGTTGGGGAAAACTTGCATCCTTCACCCTTCCGGGTGGCGGCAAGATAGGCGTTTACGAACCGAAGCATCCGAGCCCCTTGAAACGCAAGCGCTGAGCGATGGCGCGACCCACAAGAGCCTGCCTCGACTGCGTGGCTGAGCCTAGCTGCTTCTCTCACGAAGGATAAGGTAGATGAACGAATGTCCTGGCGTTCACCAGGAACGCTACTGAATTCTTGGCTGCGTCGAAATTAATCTGTCCCCGATGGAAGGGCGAGAGAGCCGCCGGGGCGCGAACCGGCGGGCAATTTAACTCAATAGATACGAGACGCAACTCCACGCTGCTCGAGAAGCCAAACGCCATACCAGTTGAAGTCCAATTCGTACCACTCAAAAGTCTTGAGGCAGGCAGTATTGCTTTCCTGACGAAAAACGCGGAAACGGCCGAGGCGCGACAATCGCGTTCCGTAAGCTAAATGTGCCTCGATGAAATCGAGGCGCTAATGGGCGATAATCGGTTCTCCCGAATCCACGATTGAGGAACGCCATCACGGAGGCCGATGCAGCCGAGTCCGACGAATGTGAGCCCGCCCGATCCGACCGGAGCCTCTTCCTTGCAACCCTTGCTGGCCGCTTCCAGCAAGCGTCTGCTGCCGTGGCTGATCGCGGTGGCGTTTTTCATGGAGTCGCTGGACACGACCATTCTCAATACCGGTGTGCCGACAATCGCGGCGGCACTTCACGTTGCTCCGCTGAGCATGAAGTCGGTGCTGGCAAGCTACACGCTGAGCCTCGCCGTCTTCATTCCAATCAGTGGCTGGATGGCGGACCGCTTCGGAACGCGCCGGGTGTTCGCCTCCGCGATTGGCATCTTCACGCTGGGGTCATTTCTCTGCGGCATATCGAGCAACATCCATGTGCTGGTGGGGTGCCGCATCCTGCAGGGTTGCGGCGGAGCCATGATGGTGCCCGTCGGCCGGCTGACGATGGTGCGGACGTTCGCGAAATCGGAACTCGTTCGCGCCATGAGCTTCGTTGCCATCCCCGGTTTGATCGGCCCGATGCTGGGGCCCATCGCGGGAGGCTTGATCGTCGGATACTTTCATTGGAGGCTGATTTTCTTCGTGAATATTCCGATTGGCCTCGTCGGCTTGTACATGGTCTACCTGCACCTGCCGGACTACCGCGAAGAGCGCACCGTCCCACTCGATGTGCCGGGACTGATTCTTTTCGGATCGGGCGTCGGGCTGCTTTCCTACGTGCTGGAGGTGTTTGGCGAACATACGCTGAGCGCGCGGGAGATTCTCGGGCTACTGGCGCTGTCCATCGTTCTGTTGGGGGGATACGGATTTCACGCCACGAGGACCGCGTATCCCATGCTGCGGTTGGCGCTCTTCCGGATTCGCACGTTCCGCACGTGCGTGAGCGGCAGCTACTTGACTCGGCTGGGGATCGGCGGCATTCCATTTCTGTTTCCGCTTCTCTATCAGGTGGGCCTGGGGTTCACACCAATTCAATCCGGCCTGCTGATGATGCCGCAGGCCATCGCCGCCATTAGCCTGAAGCTGACCATGCCGCGAATCTTGGCGCGCTTTGGATTCCGCGCCGTGCTGGTGTCCAATACGCTGCTCATTGGCTTGCAGATTCTGCTTTTCGCGAACATCGGGATGCGCACGCCGGTGTGGCTGATCGTGGCTGAAGTGTTCTGCTACGGATTCTTCACGTCGCTGCAATATACGAGCATGAACACGCTTGTCTTCGCCGACATCAGCGATGAACAGGCGAGCGCCGCAAGCTCCATCGCCAGCACCATGCAGCAGATGGCCATCAGTTTCGGCGTGGCTTCGGCCTCGTTGGTGACTGCGTTCTTCATTCCCGATCGCCATACTTCCAATGCCCTGCAATTTATTCACGGCGTCCACCGGGCGTTCTTCGTGCTCGGCGGTATGACCATCCTCTCCACCATCGTATTCCGCGGGTTGAAAAAAGGAGACGGCGACGCAGTGAGCCGGCGGAATGAAGCGCACGGCGGGTAGAGCAAGGATGTCGAAAGGAAGAAGGCCGCAGCCCGGAACTGTCCGGTAATCTGACTCGCCTGATAAACGCAGTTACCGGAGAAGCGAACACGGGTGAATGAACCGGTGTAATGAAGAGTCCCAGCGCTGGTGGCCGGTATGAGTTTCAATTTTTGTTTTTCATCTGCCTACGAACCAGCTTACTTCTTAGGATGCGAAGTGCTGTACGCGGAATTTGCAGTCAAAATCAGCGCTTCGGCAGGATCGAGCGGCTCTAACTTTACCGCGCCCCGATCGCGCGATCGCGCATCGGCAATCGCCCGGAAGTAATACACCTGCCCGGCTTCTGCCGTCAGACTGGCTGCCGCGGCCAGCTTCGAGAGCTTCCCGAAAGTCGACTGCCATTGCGCGCAGATGCGATGGTCACCTGGATCGACCGGAAAGTAAAAATACGAGTCGCCGTGGTTTGCTCCAACCCAGGAGCCATCAAGCCCCACTCGCAGCGTCACGGTCCCGATCACCAGCCCGGGGTCTAATTTGACTGTGTCAAACACGTAGACAAGCGCTTTGCCGGCTTGTGGTTGTACGGCAGGGTGCTGATTCTTGTCCGTCTTCACGTTGAACTCGACCTCGTTCGGGCCGCACCCCGCGGCATGAGCCAGTGCCGCCGCATCCTGTGTCTCTTGGCCACGCGCAATCACCGGCATTGCGAAAAGTAGGACTCCCAGCAGGATCTTGGTCATGTTGTTCTCCGCCGCCAATCCAACCTCGGTCAATTACTTGGACGTGCTCCGCAGGCATGTCGTTTCCGCGGGCAAATTCGTTGTGTCGAGAGCAGGAGAAGCGTACGATGCGCGACTCAGAGGGATCGCAATCACAAACTCTGAAACAGACGGGCTTCAGCACCAGAGGCCGTGGTTGCGGTAGCTACGACTCGCATTTATGAGGTGGCTTCGAGTTGGAATTCTTACCAGACACGGAGGGAACGGCGAATGCCTCGTATGTCTGGAACCTCGCGCTGGCCCTAAATTGTCAGTAGCGAGTGTCAGTAAGCTGGAATTACCAGCCGACGGGGAGGACAATTGCGATGAAACGAATTGGACTGATGACGATGTGCCTCACATTCCTTTTGTTTTCGTCAGTGCGTCGGCTGAGTAGCTCTCCGGCCGACATGGACCAGGACTTGTGCCTGTGCAAATTTGTGGCACCGATTTACAGCCCACTTGCTAGAACTGTGGGCATGCAAGGACTTGTCCGCGTTAAAGTAGATATTGCTTCTGAGGGAGTGCCTACTGATGTCACCGTAGTGAGCGGTGAACCTGTTTTGAGCGGGAGCGCTTTGGATGCGATCAAAGGTTGGCGATTCTGTTCTCGTTTGGCTCAGGGGCAAAAGCGGGAAATCGTCGTGACTTTTACCTTCACGATATCCAAGTCTAAGCCCCCGACGCAAAGTTGGGCGCCAACGGAAGTGAGTTTTGATTCTCCTGCATCGGTAACCATCACCGCTCCAACTGCGACGGGTATCAAGACGGATTAATGGTTGACTGACGGGCAGATGGTTTTCCGCCAATTATCTCGGCTTGCTGGTGACTAGAGGAGCCCTCGACAGGCTCCGGAAAATATTCACCCCAAATGCCAGGAAGCATATCGTGAATCCTAAACCGGTGAGTATGCCAGCCCCCAAAGGGAGTGGAATATTTGCATGTTCTTCGCCTAGCACTCGCCACCAGAAACGCACCAACGTTGCATGGCCCAAAAGCGCGATCAAGTACGAAGCTAAATGAACCAAGGCCAAGGCGATATTTGGAGGACGCTTGAACTTCTTCTCAAGGCCCAAGTAGACCAGCCCAAAACACACTGACAACCCCGAAGCTGTAAAGGGAATGAGTCTGGGTATCGTGATCCAATATAGTGGATTCAAATAGTCTTCCGCTGTCAGCCCAGAGCCGATTACATCGCGCCGGAATAGAGCTGTTCCCACCAGTGCACAGAAGGCGGCCAGGACAAAAAACAAATTGGGAATAACATATCGAGAATTCATGTTCGCCTCGTTTCGCTTCCACAGGCGTTATTTGACGGGAATACTAACATGCTGGTGAGAGGCGAAACATGCTATTTAGCCGCAGCAGGCAAGAATCAACGCCGTAATCGGAAAAGTGGGTCCCGGTACCCAAGTTACCGGTAATCCGACTAACCATCCACTTGAAGGGAGGACGAACTCGTGGGCCCCGCCATTCCCGGAGATTGAAGCGCACGGGCGGCGGATGTACACTCCCTGAACCGTTCGCAAAAGATGTGAATTTCAAAAGAATGTAGACAGCTAACCCGAAACTCATGGACCTCGCCGCTGATCTCCGCGCATATGTCACTGGACGTCGCCACTCAAGGCAGGAGCAAGCCTTGTTGCGCAGAATCCGTGCGTTGCCGCAGTCGGAGCGGATGGAGATCTTGGCCCCTCTACTGAATTTCAAGGGATCCGTCGCATTGGTTCTCGCAGACCGTGCGCAACTCTCTCGTGGTGATTACCTTGCGATCCTAAAGCGAGGCTTGGACGAGGCCGACGCCAGCTCTATAAAGTTCTGGTTGGAAGCCACAGTTCGTCACCTTGGATGGCCGACAGTTTTTTCAGTTTTGCGCGAAAGGGCAGCTCCATGGCCTTCCCCAGGTGCGTTGGCCCTTTACCACCTGCCCTTCATATTTGGCCAGCTCTATCCCTTACCCCCATCACTAAACCAAGAGTTTGTTCAGTTGCTAGAGCTGTATGACCGAGAAAGGCCGCTTCCGTTCCTTCCTGACAGCTGGAGAAAATCCGAGAAGACTGACCGAAAGTTTGTTTTTCTGTGGGGCGACAAGAAGTGAGGAGAGATTGGTGGTATCCTCAGGAATCGAGTTGCGTGGCTCCCTCAATGCCCGCAGCGTTTACAGGACAACCGCCGCCCCCAAGTTTCCGATCATCCGACTATCGGGCACAACGCTACCCCGAGCACACTCTGTGGCATACTCGTGCCAATGAGCAGCTCGTTCTCACACACGATTTCCGCAATTCTTCTGTCGGCGGGTCTGTTTCTCGTCGGAATTGGCAGCTACTACTCATGCGTCATGAATTTGGAACTAAGAAGCCGAATCCCAGATTCACGGTGGTACTGGTTGCACGTTTGGTTATGGCCCCTTTCTTCCCATCGCAAGTATTTCCCCGATAGTCAGACCCGGAAGAAAGCGTTGCCTTGCGCAGTCGGAATGCTTGTCTGCGGCTTCCTTGGATTCTATTTTTGGATGAAATAAAAAGTAAACGCGCGCGACAGAACCAGCGGCTAACTCATATGCCTGATTAACGCACAAACCGGATAAAGGAG
>CAWBGC010000010.1:0-1023915 GCA_963788255.1 uncultured Acidobacteriota bacterium | reverse complement strand
ATACCCGCACCATCCGGTCACTCTTCTCGATCCCAAATAAGTTCGCTGCTGCAACCTGTTTTTCATCTCGACGGAAACTCTTTAGGGTCGACGTCAGGAAATGTCCAGAACCGCAAAACGGATCTAGAACAGCTTCGCCAGGCTTCGGCGAGATTATGGCTACGACCATATCGATAACTTCGAGAGGCGTGAAAAACTGTCCCATTCCCGAGCGCATTGCCGGGCCAAGCACTTTTTGGAAAGCACGGCCTTTGATATCAACAGAGGAACCGGAAAGATTATAGGCTTCCAAAATTCCGCAGATTTGTGCAAGCGCTGGTGAACTCAAACGAATCGGGGTCGCAAAAACCCCATATCCTATTTCTTCAGTTTCCTTCGCATATAGTTCGCGCACCGAGGCCGCGAGTTCTTCCACAGATCCGTAAAGCGCACGTTGCAAACGATAGGTAGCCTGGTTCGTAGTGGTGGCTTCGTCGCACGACTTTAGGAAGATGAATTTACACAGTTCGTCCAACGCTTCGTCCGGGTGCAAGCCGTCAACGTCACGTATTGTGCTGTGCGCTTCAAAAAGCACGTTTTCGAGTTTCGTAGTAAGCGGTTCGAGGTTCGTGGTCGATGGTTCATCGGAATTGATGCGGCACGACTGTAGAATTCGCGAGCTAGGGTCAATAAAGACCTCCAAATCTGAAAGGTTTTCGCATTTCCGTTGGTCATGCCTAACTCGGAGAAATACACAGCTCTGCGGGTCGTCACCGGTGGCAATGACTCCCAGACCGCCGACCGCATTCGCTTGAAGGACCGGTACCAGAGCATCGCGCGCGGCTTGAACTTGCGACTCCTTTGCAACCAGCGCCTTCAGAAATGGGGAACCACCCGAAGTCAGAAACTCAAATCCGTAGAATCCTTTTAACTCAAAGAACCGGATTCGCTTTGGAAACCAGTTTCTGGGATAGCCATACGATACGTGAAGCTCATTGAGCAGCCATTGCCGAAATCCTTCTTCTTCCCCGAATTCTCGCCCGCTCCTATGCACCCATTGCTCCTCTGGCACTAGATAGTAAGGGTCGAGGAGTGGCAAGCCTCTCCTCCGGTCATTTGTTGACGCTTGTCGCATAATAGTATGACGGCTGTCATGACCGACGAACAAGCGCTCGTTCCCAGCCCTCACCCTCCTTCGGCTATTATAATGGATTCGCTTTTTGTTCGCTAGGTTATTTTACGGGACTTGCCTGATTAAAGGGTATTCGGGCCAAAATGCGCAACTTCAATGCAAATCCACACTGCCAAACCATTCAAGAGGTTCATGAGGGCTATGCGAAATGCAAAGTAATCGAAGGATGGTCGACTATTCCGGTAGCGCAAGCATCCCAAGTAGCTTCCACAATTTATGTCACGGCGCACACAGCGCCATTCCGATCTTCTCGGCCCCCTTATTTGTGACAATATAATATTGTTTGTGTAGTGCCGCATGGCCTTTTCACGATAACCGTCGGAGCGTGTGGCCGGAGTTCAGCGATGATTTTCATCTATGCGCTCGTTTCAAGCCGCGACGGTGAAAGTACGGTTTGGTATGTGGGGCAGTCTGTTGATGTTCAGGCACGGTTTGACAAGCATCAGTCCAAAATTTCTAGAGGGCGGAGAGGTAGGTGGATTCAGAAGGAACTAGCTCATGGTTTCACCGTCCGGCCTCGGCTAATAGAAGAATGTCCCGACAAAATGACCGCCAATGCACGCGAGGCTTATTGGATAGACTTCTTTCGCAAACTCAACCCTCAACTGACAAATGGGACATCGGATCCACGCAATAGGCGGGGCACCTCCCTCTCGAAGGTCGTGAAGGAACAGCGGCAGCGCCTCAAGCAAGACCGTAAATGGCTCGAAGGGATGATGCGTTCCGCACCCACTAGGCACTGACACTTGTGCGGTCGTCGCCCAAGAGCAAAGAATTACTCAGCTCTCAAAAAGGTCGTGAATTTCCTCCAACACGCGCTACGCAATCTCTTTCAGGAACCGCAAAACGTCCTCACGGATGTAGTAATAGACACCCTTGCGCGCAAATACGTTTCTTGGCAAATCACCCCTTAGATGGGCCGAAACCGAAAGGGTTTCGGCACAGTGGACTTGTGTTGCAAGGGCCTGCGATATTCTAAACGGGCTAGTTTTGCATCTTTGGATCGTGAGGTTAAGGAGCAGATTGATAGTTGCTCGCGAGGCCTTCTCTTAGACGCTCAAGCAGCAGGAGCACAGAATCCGTTGGAGAGATCTTAGACTCTTTGAGCGCGCGCCTAAACGCTTCTGCGGAATTGGGAGAGCGTGCTAGCCCTTCCTCACGGGCTAGATAAATAGCCGCCATAGCTCTTGATGTCATGAGGCCGAGTCTCGTAGCCTCATTGATAGCCTTGAGGTATTGAGCCCGCCCCTGTTCGACAAGCCCCTTCCGAAAGCTAACGAGACCGTGCGTGGCAGTTACAACGACTCTCGATTCTCCGTCCAGGTTCCCGTCGTCGATTTGTCCAAGCGCTTTTTCTGCATCACGGACCAGACCCTGACTTGCGCAAGAAAACGCCAGATTGTTAAGCAAAATCGGGTCGGAGGGATTTGCGATAAGGCCACGCTCTAGAATCATTCTAGCCCGCTTGTGGTCTTCGAATACCACCAAAGCTACGTAGGAGCCGAGCATCGCGGGGCGACTAGAGAAGGGTTGGTCCAATAGCCAGTTTTCGGAATCGAGCAATGCTCCACTCCACTCTCCCTTTGTAAAACTGCCCCAAGCCCTCGCCTCGAACAGTCGTGGCACCTTGAAGCGATCTGGGTCTACCGTCAAGCCTCTTACGTGCGTCGACGCCCATTCAGCCTGCGCTACACTATTCTCTGTTGGTGCAATAAGAGCCTTTCGGAAAAGCTTGCGAGCCGCGCCATGCTTGCCACTCTCCAGTTCCAAGGTCGCGACGGCACTGGCAAGTTCCGTTAGTTGCATGGGTGCGATAGAGTCATCCGACAACATACCTGCTCCTTGCCTAACGAACTGCGGCGGTTGGTTTCCGGCGGAAGCGACTGCAATTTCTGCAGCGACAAGCCATGGGTCGTTGCCGGTAGAATCCGCGTTGGCTAGGAGTTGATGAGCGATTTCTGCGGATCCTTGATGGATGTAAAAGCGGGCAGCGGAACGCAATACGAAACGGTTAGTTGGATCTAGTTTCAAAGCAATCCTGATAGCACGTTCGGCTCGATTATTCATACCGAGAATCGTGTACGCGAGCGCGAGATCTACCCAGATTATTGAGTTGCGCGGTTGCTCCGGAGAGAGACGTCTTAAATCATGAATTGCCTTGTAGATGTCTGGTTGGTCTTGCCCAGAACTGAATGGCGAAACGCCTTCAATTTGGCTCCTAGGAGCTAGGATGGCCGCGGCAACAATCCGTGCCTGATTGTTCGCACCGGAATCTTCGGACGCTATGAATTCAGCAGCTTCTCTTGCCTCCTCCTCACGTCCGAGAGCCAGAGCGGCCCCTACGAGATCAGTCGCATGCCAAATCGTCTTGTGTCTGCGCCAATCAACTAGTTTATCAAGTATGAAATCGACGCCCTGATTCTGACACTTAGTGGCGAGTTTCTTCGAGCCAAGTTCTCCGAGGGCTGACGTAGCACGGAAGGTTCGCCACCGAGGGATCACTTTGCGATCCTTTTTCTCAACGAAAGCGGCCAACTTGCACTACCTCCCAAAAAATTTCAGTTCTGCACGTCTTGCGAGAAGATCAAGCTTTGAAATATATCTTTCCAGAGAATAGGGAGAGCCGATCCCCCTCATCGCCGGCGGTATTCCCCTCCGTTTAGGATCGGGCTCACATAACTGACGGACAATTGCGTTCAGCTCTTCTCGCAACTTCTCGTCAACAATTTGTCGAGAAAATGAATTCGCTACGCGTCCAAAAGCATCCCGGAGGTAAGGAAGCGCCTCTTCAAAAGATCCGCCCCAGTTCTGCCAGCGGAGGGATTCATGTAGTTCGCTCATCAAAAGACTGGTCGCGCTAAACGCGGTGAAAAAGAAAACTACCATGCTACCAAGCAAGTAAAGGTCGCATCCGACCCGCCTCGTCTTCCAATCTGGATCTAAGTACCCATACAGCAATTCTGGTGGTGCATATGAGCGATCCCCCGCGCACTGAAATCCATCGCAAGGGCCACTGCGACCGTCGTACACGGCGCGTCCTAGATCTCCAACTTTCGAGGTTTTTTGTTCGAACACGAGAACGTTGGACGGTTTGAGATCTTGATGGGCAATCCCCGCCGAATGAAGTTGATGGAGCCCTGTCGCTATGTGGTGCAGCGATCTTAGTTTCCACGCGAAGTCAACCTGGCCAGCCAAAGCAAGGTGCAGGCGGACGTCCCGGTCCGCCAGCTCGAATATTAGGTATTGCACTACCCCATCGCCTGCCGTGCCGCCAATGCGAATGCTCCCATCATCGATTCCTTTCACAACGCGGCTCATGTTCCTGTCCTTGCACTTCGCCAAGAGGTCACGCTCGAAGTTGTATGCTTCGGTCATTGCCTGAAGCACTCTGGCCGGATCTGGAGATTTGAAAGCCTTAGAAAAGTCGAGTGCCTTCAGAAAGGCTCTTGTCCCCCTTTCTGACTCGACTACGTAGCAGACGGAAAAATGCCCACCAGTCGCAAGAGATGGCATCTCAACACGTTCGACTACACGCCATCCACCTTGCAGAGTTTGACCAAGCAACTGTTCCGCTGGACTCGGCATAAGCACTCAGGGAATGTACAATAAGTTTAACTCCATTGAGGGCGCGAACTGCGCCAGAATTCTTAACCTGGGGCACCTCGTAGAAGTTTTGGTTGTCCTTGAAAGCATTGCTAAGAGCCAAGATCTCTTCATGACTCATTCTACCAGCAGCTGCAAAGGCTTGTGCCGGAAGGGCCGCTTTAGATGTTTACGCCAACTATTGCATTTTCTTCAAGAAGATCTCGATGTTCGACGGGTTTCAAAGCGGAGAGAAATGCGCTGAGAGACTGTGGGGGCATTTGTGAGCAGCCGAATTGATAGATTACTGAAGCAAATTTGTGCTGGCGAGATTCACTGCGGGTGCAACGATTGCGGATTCTCTCAAAGCCTCCAATTTGCGAATGGCGTCCCGGCGATATTCCGTGATTGCCTTGGCGTAGGTCTGTAGGAGCCCACCCGCATGTCCCATCATCTGCGAGATGAACACATCTGGAACGCCCGCAGCCGCCATCCGGCTCGCAAATGTAGCGCGTAAGTCATAAGTCCAAAAGTATGTGATCTGCGCGTTCGTCAGTGCACGTTTCCATGTTTTTCGCACGCTTTTCAGGTGGGCTTGTGGGTTGTTCGGATTGGCGAACACATATGGCGAGAACTCCGGTCCAGTCAGACCTCGCCATCCCGCCAGTGCCGCTGTACAGAAATTTGACAGCGGCATTGCCCTTATTCCCGCCGGCGTTTTTGTATCCCTCACGAATAACACGCCGTCGATCAGGTCCACGTCAATCCATTTCAGAGACAAACCTTCCCTTGCCACACGAAGTCCAGTTTCCGTGAGCAGGACCACAAGCGTCCGGAGAAGGGGGGTTGCAACAGCCTCCAACTTGACCTGCTCCCCGAAGGTGAGAATGTGGGGCTGCCGCCGCCGACTCCGCTCCTCAAGGAAATCCACCTCTTCAAACGGGTTTCTTCCAACCAATCGTTGCCGCGTCGCCAATTTCATCATCCGTCGGAGCACAGCGAGATTCCGATTGATTGTTGCGTGCCCTGCCCCGGCTCTCGTCCGTGCGAGCTTGAATTCCTCGATGCGACCGGGACTGATCTGCGAGAGACGCGCCTCTCCAAAAAAGCCCAACAGCACGCGTATGCAGGAGCCATACACGCGCTTCGTGTTCAGATGGGCGATGCTTTCAAGGAATTGGTCGGCCCACTGTTTCAGCGTAGGAGGGTTCGACTTCGGCAGGCTGAACCGCCCCTCCGCAATTTCCCCTTTGCGTTTATCGAGGATTTTCTGCGCAAGCCTTTTGTTGGACGTGCCGGTGCTTTCGCACTTTTGGCGACCGTCTATCATGAAATCCATCCACCAGATTTTTCCTTCACCGCGTCGATAAATCCCCATTAGCGGTCTCCCCGGTGACTGGGATTGGTGGTTCGGAACGAGGGGTTCAACCGCTTAAAACGACGAAAGATGCCGTTGGGGCGGATCCTGGGGAGGGGTAACTTCCTAGTAATGGGGTTGGTGGGGATTTCGGGTTGGAAGCCCTGAAAAGCCCTTGGAGCGCCATTTCTTCTCAAAATCCGCGTTAACGTATTCATTCGAGGGTGTTTACGGGTACGAGCACCATGAAACGCTAAAAAGGGTTTCAAGAATCCGTCCCGTAACTGGTTGTTTTGCCGTCCGGTCATAGGCCGATTCACCTATCAAAAATGGATTTCGTTTTTTGAGATGCTGGCACTTGCGGTTTGTCCCTCCGCGATTTTTTTCGCCATCCACTGCGTCGTGCCGTGGAGCGAGGCAAGTCGCCGAATACTCACGTGTTGCTTCGCACGCTCCTCGCGAATCTGGGCAATCTCTTCTTCCGAAAACTTACGCAGGGGAGGACGCCCAACATGTATTCCTCGTCGCTTCGCCTCGATCATCCCGGCCGTGACGCGGGACGAAAGCAAATCTCGCTCAAATTCGCATACGCTGCCGATTACATGGAACAGTAAGCGTCCCGCTGAGGTGCTCGTATCCAGATCCTGCTTCAGGCAAACAAAATCGACACCCAACTGTCGGAATTGGTCCAAAGCTCCGATCAAGTCCTTCAATGATCTCGAAAGTCGATCCAGCGCCCAGACCATGCAAATGTCGATTTTGCGTTTCCTGCAGTCAGCCCACATCTCGTCCAGTTTTGGGCGATTGTTTCTCATTCCTGAAACGCCTCGGTCGGCATAAACTTTGTAAACTGTCCATCCGCGCGACTCCGCATACGCGCGTAGCTCTGATTCCTGCATATCTACTTGCTGAAGGTCCGTTGAAACACGAACGTAAATTCCAACCCGCTTGCTTTTCTGCATTACGCCTCCTTCAGTCCTCTACAGTTATCACACTGTATAATATATAGTAACTAACCATCGGAGGCCAAGCCGCTGGTTATCGAGCCGTTGTGTTCAAGTCTCTTCCCTTTCCTTTCGTCCCCTCTGTGCCGCCGGGGCACATCGGTTCAAAGTGACCCGCTTTATCTGGTTTTGTCCCTTTTCTTGCGAACAATTGTTTTCGGATTGCGTCGCGCTACGAAGACAGCAATTTAGATTGCCTTCAAGAGAAATTACCCCGTCCCGCGCCGCTTCTTCGCGGGTTTCGTATTCTGTCGCACCTCGGCAATCCCAACCCTCATACGCTCGTTCGCTTCACCTCCGTCTACGTTTCGTTTGGTGGCACAACGGCACTTTCTGCAGGCACCTCTTTGAGCTGTGGACGAACTGTTTCCGCGTTGAGAACTTCGTAGCGCGTATCGGGATTGAACGGCCTACCGTCGTTCTCCTCGAACTTCTCAAAGCAGGAGACGTGAAAATTCCGGTCGCTGTCCCGCGTCGCGCCACTCTTGTAGTGATGCCGAGTTTCGGCATAGATGTGGGTTTGCGTGCCCCGATTGATTGGATTGCTGCAGTAAAAGCACTTGCTCGTCGCTGTATAGCTCATCGCCTTATTCCTCTCTTTGACTGCCTAGTTCACGCCACCCGTTTTCCTCTCGATTCCTGTTCAGAACTTCACCGTGCCATCAGTGACCATCGTTGCGTAGCCCTTCCTGCGCCCTTCAACGCCTGGCCCCGTGACTCCCTTCTTTTCGATCGAAGTTTTCCGACTTTAACCGTCTTCTACTGATCGTCCACTTTCCCAACGATTCGCGGCCTCCTAAGCAAGTCCCATGTATTCCCGGTGGGTTGCCTTCCGCTTTATTTCCGCCCTCAAAAACCCGAATCGTTCATGCCGCGAATGTGAAGGTGTCCACCCCAGCCGTTCCACACTCGAAGGCCACAACCGAGCCGCCCGACCATGTACCGCAAGAAATTTCTCAACCTCGGGGTCTCTGGAATTCTTCGGCTATACGCCGTTCCGCACCCGGCGACGTCCTCGTGCCAGCCTTCCAGCCAAACCCGACGCCGGTACGTATCCCGCCCCCCGACCAGAACGTGCAGCACCATCGAGCCGTCGTCGGGCTTCTTTTCTGCGATCCGCACCCACCGGAAGTTTCCCGTTCCCTCCACGTCTTCCATTACCGAAATCCACGTGTCAAAATACTCGTCGGCCTGCATCTCCGACTGGACCGTCGGGATGGTCATCGTGACGAACCAGTCGTAATCCGTCGACTCCACCCTTTCTACGAATTCGTTGAATGCCTGCTCTTCGTCATAGGTCATTGACTCTTCTCCTTTGGGTCTGCCCCGCTGAGGGTGCGTTTCCTCTCTCCCTCCTTCTGCGCCGGAGACGATCGCGCTGAAACGCTGTCCCCGACCGGGCGAATTAGTCTCTCTGCAATCCACGCGTCGACATCGGACCTCCGAAAACGCACGCAGCGCGCTGAGATTCGAATGACTGGAATGCGCCCCTCCGAAATCCAATGTCTCAAGGTGCCCTCACTGAACCCAGTTAGCTGCGCAACTTCTGCAACCGTCAGAAGAATTCGTTCGTTGTTCATGCCCCACCAAATCGGTCGCCGTTTAACCTTCGTTCTGTTGGTCCTCGCCATAACGGCGGTACACCACCACTTCGCCCGTTATTGGGTGTACAAAAGTGGCGACGTCAGCATCAGACCCGATCTTTTCAAACACTTCCGCGGGATCGGGAAGCATTCGGATCGGCGCCGCCGGCAAGAATAGTTTCCTGTTTCCACGTTCCGGTTCGTTCGACCGTCGTACCGTGCCTCGCTCGAACGCGTCTCGTAGGCGCGCGTACGCCCGATCCTGAGAAATCGAAAGTTCTTTTGCCAATTCTGACGCCTCAACTCCTGCCCCTTCCTTCCTCTTGGAAATGGTCTTCAATACTCCGTGAAGTTCGCGGTCCTCATCATCCGCATACGACAGGCTTTGGCTGAACGCTGTGTCGAAGATCAAGCTTGCGATCGCAAAATCAACGAAACCTACTTCGCGCCTTCCGCGCTCCTCGGCTTCCTTCTCCTTGAACCGGAACGACCGGACAAGGCACACTACTTTGCAGACCTCCTGAAAGGCTTCAAAGTACCGACGAACCCGCACATCTCCTGTCCACACCTCCTTCACCAACTTCTTGGCCCAATCGCCAAACTCGATTGGAAGTTTTGCTCTTGCCGCCAACAGGTTCTGAACTTCGTGCCAAATCGCCAGCTCCTTCGCGTCAATTTGTTTCGTTCCGCCCATCTGCGCTTCGAGAATTCTCCTAGTCTGTTCCGGAGAGCTGTCCGTCCAGATAGAGACGTGGCGGGTTTCGTCGTCGATTTCCAGCTGGCTCTTGGTCGTGGTGGAAATACAAGCCACTGGTCCCTTCGTCACCTCCTTCACCGTCTTGAAACTGCGGCCCGACCGCACGGAGACCATACGCACCAACTCGTTCTCACTGATGAGAAGCCGTGCGGGGTGAATACTTCCGGCTGCCTTGTTTTGCTCCTTGACGTACACAATCCTGTGCTCCAACGTGCGGCGCAGATAGTTCCAGGAAATCCCGGAACTGCTCGTGATCTGTTCGACTTCTCTTGGCGGGAAGAAGCGCAGCACACTATCCGCGAGGAAGTTTTTTCCGGAGCTACTCGGTCCCTTGATGAATAGATTGACGGGGTGGGCCAGCAACCGAGAGATTGCGACAAGGAGGACAACGAGTGCATTCTTTTCCTCCCCGACGAGCCCTCCCGACCGTACCGCGTCCAAGAAGTCGCGGAAAAACCGGGGCGAACGTAACAGCCGATGCGCTTCGCGTTCCAGCGCTTCGTTCCTATTCGTCTTTCTCATCTTCAACACTCCTGTTCCTGACCCCGGGTCTAAGAGATTCGCACCACGCGTCCAGCGCTGGCTCAATGAGCGAATGCTTCTTCGAGGGAAGCAAAAATCGATGGGGGTTATGGACACCTGATGCGCGCAGATACCGAAGCAAATTGTGGATCGACGTGTAGTTCGCCTGAAGCTGCGCGGCAATACGGCGACCGCTGGTACCCTTCGATTTCAGGTGTGCGCGCAGCGCCTTCCAATCGACTTTGACGAAGCGGAAATCGCCGTCGCCGACACCGAGCGCATACAACAGGTAGACCGTGTCGGACAGGGACAGATATTTCGCGTGCAGTTCCAGTTCGACGCGGAAGGCTTTGACCGGTTCCTTCCAGTAGCAGCGGACCATCTTGTCGGAGTCGCGTGCTCCATAGCGCAGCACGCCGGGGTACGCTGGGTTATGTGCTGGGCGGCTCTTGCCGAAAAGCGCATGCTTCAACACGTACTCATAATCGACCCCGGACGCCGGGTCGAAATCGAAGGCGATTTCCACCATTCGTACTTGCGATTCTCCGAATGCTTCGCCAATCGTCCTCAGGTCCGGCCACAGAATCCCCGTGCTGTCGGCCCCGACCATCGTTACTCGAATCGGCTTCAGCCATCCATGCGCCCGGCTGTACTGGATGAACAGTTTCGTGCCCGATTGCTGATTCAGCAGAAACCGCACTCGGCTATAGGTCTTGATTCGGGCCTGTCGGCGAACGAAAATGTCCCATTGGATTTTGAAGCCTGGGACTGCAGGGACTGTCCGATTCGGGCTGTTGCCGAATCGCGGCGTTACGAGCTGCAGTCGGTCAAGGCGCACCTTACAGGCGGGGTTTCCTCCGCCCCCTTCGGTGCTCCGAGCACTGGGGCTACTGTTCACACCCCAATTTGCTCATAAGTGGAACTTCGCGGTCGCGGAACAATCTTGGAGGGTGAAATGAACCGCTAGGCTTTTTGACCCTGAGGAAGCGGCGGAACCACCGTCATGGTTTTCCGCAAGCGCCTTCGTGCCGTCTTCACTCTGTCAACGGCGTAGCTTCCGCCAAAGGCTGCCTCGAACGATCTAGAGATGATGCGGTTGTACTCTGAAGGGATAAAGAACATCTTCGTCTCTGACGCGAATCTGCGAATAATGCTCTCAACAAAAGAAACAAACCAATAGTCAATCGCAGTGCTCTTCATTCCTGGGAGGAGCGAGGAATAGTCGGGACCGAAACCTTCGCGCGGTGGAAAATTCCTTTCCTTTTCGGTCTTCAGTTCAGGGTGCATGACGGACGCAGCCAAATGCTCCATTTGTGCAAATCGTTGTCCCATTTCTTCCAATTTCGCAATCATCGCGTTGACCTCGTCAATCACTGGTTTGACATTGTGATGCAGAAGCTCTTCGGGATAACTCGACTCAGCGGAAAGCAGTTCTCTCGTGGCGTTTTTGATGTGCGCGCGTGTTCGCTTGAATTTCTCGCGCCGCCGCCTAATCGTTACTGCGTCGTATTTGACCCCTCTCTTCAGGCCCTCCATGTGCACCTTTTGAGCTGCGATCTCGTAGATTCCATCTAGCAGTCGCTTGCGGTTTCGCCCTGGAATTCGTCTGACGACGGGCAACATTACGCGCACATATTCATCGTATGGTTTCAGTCCCAACTCGATTGCATCATTGCACCACACTGACCGTTCAGCCTTACGGTGTGGCTTCGCTCCCGCCGCGTTTGCAACTTTGCTTCTGGAAGCCATCGTTTCCGATCTCCTGCGTCCGAAATTCGACCGGTTATTGCGGAAAGAAGTACCAAAACCACAAAACTAAGTCCATCCTTCTTATCCTTCCCTACCCTTCCTATGATTCTATGTTTTTTCACGGGACTATTAGTTAGGGGTGGGGTTGGGCAGGTTTTGCGGTTTTGGGTGTTTCGCTAGGTAATGGCAATTGTCAGGCGTCAGGCGGGATACTGCGGCGCAGAGGGAAATTACCAGATGTCCTCAAGACTCTTTGCCGCCAATAGCTTTTCTCGTGTTGTGTAGCGCAAATTTTGAAGAGCTTTTACCTGGCCACCTTTAACCAACGGGATGGGGCCAATCTCCTTTGCCGCCTCGGAAAAGTACACGGCAAACTTGCCGGTATCACGCCAAGGCTCAATCGACCTCACGGGAGCAATGTGAGTGATCGCCGAGATGGGGTGGACTTGGTAAGCTGCGATGTATCTTATTTGCGGGCGCATCGACCCGTGAATCCTGATTGCGCGCCAACAATTCTCGCCCAAGAAAACTTCTTTGAATCCCTCTTCTCTCGCGGGGACTACAACTGTGTCTACCTCGCCCACATCCAATCGAGACTCTTGGGGTTTGGTTGGTTCAGTTGGTTCGCCGATGTCTTCAGTCAAGTCGGCCAGAAATGGCTCGAAGTGGTAGAAACGCTTGCCATTGGCACCCTCGTATCGAGCGACCTCAAGGACCTCAACTCCGAACTGAAACTTCCGCGCGAGAACATTCTCTAAACTGTCCGGCATTTCGTCTATGATGACGATTGCCGCGAACGGTCCCTCGTAGACCAAGTACTCCAATAAGTGGTCGAGATTGCGAAAATCGTGAGACGCTGCATAGGCCTCACATTTTCCCCTGACTTCTGGCTGATTCTGGAGGGCATCGAAGAGGATGCTTTTCACCGCCCGTTGGTCGGTTTCAAAAGACAATGAAAACTCCAGAATCTGCACTGCGATGTGCCGCAGAGGCTCATGTGCCGCCAGTTCGTTCTCGACAACGTAAAGTCTCGGCTTGCGCCCGCTGAGGTCGATCAGGTATCCATCGGGGATGTTCCGGAGTTTTCCCTTCGTTCCGATCTTTTTTTTGACGTCGAGGTAGATTCGGTTCTGACCGAAAAGATCGACTTGCACTTCGAGGATGGTTTTCTCAAGGTCGGCTTCACTTTCGTAGGGCACTCGTCGGTGGACACCGTTTTCGGTCCAAATCAGGCTCATGGCGCATAAGTTATCTCAAAACTACAAAGAGAAGTAAATGAGCGCTCTTACGGGGAAAGGAAGAAGCCACCAGATTCCAATTCGGGTGCGGAACTGATTCTGTCCTAATTCTGGGCTGACTGTACATCCCAGTCCTCCCGCATCCACAATCAGCTTGGCGACTGAACACTAACTTCTAACTCCCGCCACCGTGGTCCCAGCTCCGGCATTATATTTCAAGCACAACTGGTAGAAGTCGCCCAGCGATGAGCCGTATTCAGGGTGAGTCGCCGACACTCGATCGATGACTGACTCCCAGGAGCAGCAGGACAGTTCCATACGGTTGACCAGCGGCAACGCCCATTCGTCCAGCCACTTCTGCAATTCAATACGGTCACTGGACTGGCTGTCATACATCTGGACACGCTGGACGAGACGACTTCGGATTCCGTCCTTGCTCATTTGGCGGGAGAACGTCCCCGCCTCAATCAGAGATGCCGGAGCCAAGACGAAGAAACCGAGCGACTTGTAGAGCGACATGGGCCGTCCAGCCCTGCGAAGCGTTTCGGCCATGCAGGCCACGTTCCTCGCTGCTTGATCGAAGGTCGGCGCCCGCTTCGTCCCAGCGCTCAGGCCGCTGAACACTTTTGCCTCACACACCACAAACTGAGAACATTCCGGCGCCAAACCTAGCCCGGCTTTCGTTGCAGCGCCGAACAGAAATTGGCCGACGACGCCATCGGCGTGGGTCAAAGATTCGGCCAGTTGGTCGCCCCGGAAGCGAGCCAGAAATGCGGAATACAGGAGCGCCTCAGAAAACCAACGTGCAGTGGGCTCGAACCGAAACGGCAGGCAATCGGCACCTTTCGATCCCTCTGCGAGTACGAGCCGAAGAAGCCAACCTTCGTTGTAGAGCAGAGTGCCGGGGATGCACGCGCCTTCGGCTGTAATCGATTCGAAAATTCTCTGAACTTCACACAATGCCGTCTTCATGATCACTACCTCTTTTGAGTCACGCAAATTGTTGCCTAAATTAGGACACAACCACAAATTCGTCTGCCTCGACTCAGCCAAAAAGTATCATTTATCAGCAGCAAACTGCGAACGTCGGAGGACGCTTAGAATATCAAACCCCGCCTTGGCATCGGTACCCCGAATCGTTGTTGCGGGGGAAATTCCGAAAATACAGGTTCGAAAGGGGTCCAAGCACCGATTAATACGACGATTGCAGCCGTTGAAACGGTGAAATGCGGGGTTTGGGAAGTGGGGATGGGGGTTATATACGGGGATTCCGCGAAAAACGGGTTTGTGCGCGAAACCGCGTACCAGTACCCACTTTACCGGTAACCGCGTTTATCAGGACTTAGGGTCGCAAAGCAGCACTCTTGCAACATCTGTCAGAAAAGCTTGTGGCCCTTATTTTCCGGTCTCTCTGAAAGCGTGGATTTGTCCAATAAGAATTTGCACAAAGCAAGGAAAGCAGTCAGTCCGCGCTTCTGGGGGTCATAGGACGCCGCGCACCATCGCTCAACGACATGATATTTGCCTTGTGAGACGCCCTCAATTATCGATTCGTCGCCGTCCATTCCTATGAGGTTATCGTTCGTGGGCAAATGGAAAAAGTTGAGATTTCGGATTAGTACCTCAAGTGCTTTTGAATCGTCTGCACCAAGCTCAATGTCCTTTGCCTCGACCAATTTGCCGGGATCATATCCGGCCTGCCCATCTAATCGGCGAGCTAACAGGCTGAATAATTCTCCGTGCCTTTGAACCCTGACGACAATGGGATTTCCCCACGTAGGCAGAATCATGATGCGGTAGACGTCAGCGTTCACGTCCTTGGCGTAGTCGGGCAACCGAGGTTCGTTCATTCGTTCTAAACACTTGCCATACCATTTGGCCTCGAAAGCAGTCACACCTTCATCGCCCGCTTTCGTCTTGATTGGAAAATATGAATCGTCAGCAAATGCCAAGGCGAGAGCGAACCAAAGAGTCGAAACTAAAATAATGGCCTTCACTGGATTCGCTCACCTCGACATCGTTCCAGGGTCCGTCCCGAAACAAGGGATGCCAACTGGAATCTATCACAAGTTGAAGCAAGCGCCCGATAAGTCGGATTACCGGTAACTTGGGTACCAGGACCCACTTTACCGGTTGATGCCATAACGACGCCGGCCTCGCGACGGCCCGAGTAGACTGTTCGGTGTTCACCCTACAGTGCTCGGACCGAAGGAGGCCGAGATGCGAATTATAGGATGTGATTTGCACGCTCGCCAGCAAACGTTGGCGATGTTGGACACCACAACGGGAGAGGTAGTGGAAGTGACTCTCAAGCACGAAGGCGACAACGTGCGGGAGTTTTATTCCTCGCTTCCACGCCCGGTGCGAGTGGGTATCGAAGCCACGGGATCGATGCAGTGGTTTTTGAACCTCCTGGAAGAACTGGGAATCGAATGCCTGGTCGGTCATCCGGCACAGATTCGCGCATGCGCGCCGCGGAAGCAGAAAAATGATCGGCGAGATGCAGAGTTGATTCTGAAGATGCTCGTGGAAGGCCGCTTTCCGGCGATCTGGTTGCCTTCGAAGGAGCTACAGGATCTGCGGTCTTTGTTGCGCCACCGTCATCAGTGGGTCCGCATGCGGACACGAATACAAAATGCGTTGCAGTCGATGGCCCTGGCGAATGGTCTACGACGAGGCACCTCCCTGTGGAGTCAGGACGGACAAAACACGATCGCGTCATTGCCGCTGGCGCCACATACCGCCTATCGGCGGAGCGAGTTGCAGGCGATGTACGAGAAGTTCGAAGCGGAGATCGAAAAACTAAACCAGCGAGTCGAGGAGCAAGCCTGCAAACGTCCCGGAGCGCGGCTGCTGATGAGTCATCCCGGAGTGGGGCCGATCACAGCGTTGGCGACCGAGGTGTTTCTGGGCGATCCCGCCCGATTCGCAGACAGCAAGGCCCTGGCGAGTTATGTGGGAATGATTCCACGTGAATATTCTAGTGGAGGACGACAGCGGCTCGGGGGGTTGAGTAAACAAGGCAACCCCTTGTTGCGGTTTCTCTGGGGTGAGGCGGGGGCGCATGCCGCACGCAAGGATCCGGAGTTGCAGCGTTTTTACCGCCGCAAATTGGTACAGAAGGGTCTGGGAAAGGCGAGTGTGGCCGTGGCTCGCAAGCTCGGAATCCGACTGTGGATCATGTTGCGGGATCAGATTGAGTACAACGAGTTCTGTCGTCGTGGACAGAAGCAGCAGAAAAGCAGTGATGCCTGTGTGGGGATGCCAGAAACGCGGTATGGTGCGAAAAGTCACCGGCCGATTGATTAGGCTACCCGCCTCCCTTTAGGAATGGGGAGTTCGAATACCTCATCATGGTCGATGGTGATCGAAGAGATGCTTGGTGGGCAACACTGAGTTGATGATCGTAAACGGGCTGAGCAAGTCAGGGTGACACCGATGAACAGAAGCGGCAGAAAAAGACGCAGTTCGTGCGCCGACGGAGAAGTGTGCTCGAGTTTGGCAGTAAAGAAGAGAAAACACTCTTGACAGGGCCGGCGTCGTTAGAGATACGGCGTTAATCAGGCGCTAGTTGATCATTTTGTCGCAAGCTCTCCTTTCCGCAGGAGCTTTGCGCTTTGCTGCCATTCTGTTAATGTTCCGGCTGGCTTTACGAAAGGCACCGAGATGCGAAGGCCACAACTTCTGATTTCGGGTGCGTGGCTGCTTCACGCGGTAGCTTGGTTTCTCCCTGTCGTCAAAGGAGAAGTGACGTTTCCTCACGGTCTACCCGGCTGGGAAGCCTTTCGTGTGGCGGCATGCGCGGTGTGGCCATACGAGGGTATTACGATCGATAAATGGTACAACGTGGTGCTTATCACCGTAAGCGCGGTAACAACACCGCTGTTCATCCTTGGCTCCGTGTGGGTTGTGTCGCGCGGATCGCGCGCGCTGCACCGTGCATCTGCGTGGATCGCGACTTCCGCTTTCATTGTCAACGCACACTGGTATGTCCTTTTCGGTTCCGAACGAAAGGACCTTAGGATTGGTTACTTCCTCTGGTGGTTGTCGTTTCTGTTCGTCGCATTAGGGCTGTTCGACCTTTCACGCCCCAAGGCTGACAATCGATAGTTGTCGTCATCTGCCGTCTTCACTAGCGACCCAATTTACGGCGACCTAGACACAGACGCCTTCGGCCAGGCTCCAATGTTGCTGTAGTGCATGGGAGCCGAACCCAAGGGCCTGATTAGTCGGATTACCGGTAACTTGGGTACCAGGACCCACTTTACCGGTTACGGCGTTCTATAAAGGGGAGAGTCAAGAGAAAAAACAACCCCGGCGACTGGAAGGAGCAAAAATGTTCGCTGCGCTCTCCAGCCCAGGTCATGTTGAGAGGCTTTGGGATATTCGCTCTTCGTAGATTCATTCTGTTTTCGTGACGGCGCTTTCGGATTCTGAAGCAAGACAAGCTGCGCGGTTGAACGTTGTCAACCATGGTTCTATCTGAGGCTCGAGGCCTATAGCTTTTTCTGGTTATCCGAGGGGGCATATAGTTAATCAAGAGACTCGCGGTGCTCGAAGCACACTCTCCGCCTAACGCCGTTATGGATACTCACCCTCGAACCAAAGCGTCAGAAGAACCGAAAAGCCATCACCAGAAATAAATCCAGCAAAGGACGGTCCTTAACCCAACGCTTAAGCTGCTTGTTGTTTCAGATGTTCTGCGTCGAAACGTACTCCTTTCTTCCAGACGAGCAAAGTGATGGCCGCGATCTTGCGCGCCAAGGTGAGCCGCGCCAAGTGCGGTTTCATTCCTCGGGCAACACAAGCTTCGTAGAAGTGTTGGAAAGGGCCCGCGGTCGAGGCGGCTCGCGTCGCAGCACCCTTGAAGATATTTTTCAGATCGTGATTATGGTTGATGTTGAGCCCGCGGACGGCCAGGACTTTCTTGGAGCGTTTCAGTTGGCCACCGACGAAGCGATATTCCCCACTGGTGTACGTCCTCAGCGCCAATCCACAGTAGGCCCAGAGTTGTCGCTTGGTCCGGAAGCGATGGGGGGTCTGCAGCAGAGCGATCAACAGAGCGGCGCGGATGGGGCCGATCGAGGGAATCTGCCGTAGTAATCTCATGGCCAGATGTTTCCGGGCTTCCGCGAATAGTTCTCGCCGCGCTTGCTGGCGCAATGCCGCTAAGGCGTCGAACTGCTGGT
Source organism: uncultured Acidobacteriota bacterium (assembly GCA_963788255.1). Lineage (GTDB taxonomy): Bacteria > Acidobacteriota > Terriglobia > Acidiferrales > UBA7541 > Palsa-295. The sequence goes on along the minus strand of CAWBGC010000010.1, from coordinate 1,005,763 downwards.
AGTAGAGTTCGGCACGACGGCGTACGCCGGCTTCCGAGATCCTCGCAAGCCATTCCGCACGGTAGCGCGGTGCATACACCTGCTTGCCGGCGCAAGGAATAGCCCAGCTGCGGTAGATGGCTTTCAGCCGACTCATCACCCGCGTCAGATCGCGCGTCATCGCTATGTAGCTGCGCGCCAGTTCCTTCAAAGTGCGGATACCCGGCTCGCCGTGATACACCGGGCTGAGCTTGTTCAGATACAACAGCTCGGACAGCTTGCGGGCATCGATGCGGTCGTTCTTGTTCCCGACTTTCAACAGGGCATTCTTGCGCGGATCGCAGACCAGCACTCGGGTGACGTGAGGCTGGAGCAGATCGTGCAACCAGGCGGCCCAGGTTCCTTCTTCAAAGGTCACATACAAACTGCCGCGCAGCCCGCGAATAAACTGGAGAATCGTCTCCGCTTTCGTTTCGAGAATGGCCTCCATCACCAGATTCCCGCTCGAATCCCGAACGGCGGCAGAGACCGTTGCCTGATGCACATCCATCCCAATATACTTGGCGTCATTCATGAGGGCGCTCCTTGTTGTAGGTAGAGATGCGAACGATCAAAACCTACTCCAAACGGGCGCCCTTTTATAATGCGTTTATCAGGACTTGACCCTCGAATGGTAAGCTTGTGGCATGGGTACTGACCAATTAGATGAGATTTTCGCTCAGACGTTGACCGGCGATTACGATGATGAATCGCCGTGGAACGCCGTCCGAAAGTTGCACAATATCGGCAGCCGTCAGGTTTTCGACCGCGCCGCAGTGTGGTGCCGTTCGGACGATCCGCTCAAACGCGCTCGCGGAGCCGACGTCCTAGCACAGCTTGGCGCAGCGCCCGAGCATCCACAGCCGACATTTCCCGATGAGTCCTTTTCAGTAGTTTCGACATTGGCGCAAGCCGAGAAGGACCCGTTGCCCCTGCTTTCTGCGGTGTACGCGCTAGGCCATATCGGAAATCCTCTCGCGATTCCTATCGTCATAGAACATCGTCTCCATCCAAGTGCCGACGTCAGAAACGCGGTTGCATACGCGTTGGGTTGCTTTGCCGACGATCCGCGCACCGTGGACACACTATTAGCACTCATGCAAGACGTTGACCAAGAAGTTCGTGATTGGGCGACATTCGGATTGGGTGTGCAGGGCGATTTAGATTCCAAAGAGATTCGTGACGCTCTCTATCAGCGAATGACAGACCCCAATAGAGACGTCCTCGAAGAATCACTCGTCGGCTTGGCCAAACGGCAGGATCGGCGGGCACTTCCTGCACTCATTGCTAAGTTGAACGAACCCGAAATCTCCATCAGAATCACGGACGCAGCAGAATCGTTTCTGGGAGAGGGCGAAGATAGGCAGGATTGGCATCCAGATAATTACGTTGCTGCCCTAAAAAAGCGGTTCTCGTTGTGATGTTGCTGTGTAGCTCCTGATTAGCCTTGACTGCGTCTTCGACGCGTCGCTAGTGCCAGAAACTTGTCTAGAGCCCCCCCTCTTTGCCAGTGTATCCCTGGATTCGATTCGGCAAGCTAAGGCCGATTTCCGACATGGCGCTTCGTGCCCGACGATTAGCGTGGCTCCGGTACTGGCGATCACGAGTGTGGTGGCAAGGACCAAGTTGTAGCGGTCTTTTGACCCCGTTGGAGAGTTTCTTAAACCGTTCGTCACCGGGCCGAACCGAATCCCTATTTCCATCAAGGAGAACAGGGATGAGGACGGACAAAAAGCTGTGGCGGAATCGCAAGGCAAGGAAGGAACTAGCGCGGCGGCTGCAATCGGAGAATCCGGGTCTGGAAGTGGTCCATGCCCACGCCGCAGGAATCGATGTGGGCAACAGTGCGCATTACGCGGCCGTGAGACCAGATCGTGATTCGCAACCGGTACGTCGATTCGAGTGTTTCACCGCGGATCTGTATCGCTTAGCCGACTGGTTGCAGCACTGTGGTGTGAAGACCGTGGCTTTGCAGTCGACAGGGGTGTACTGGATTCCCCTGTACGACATTCTGGAAGAACGTGGGTTCGAGGTCTATCTGGTGAACGCCCGGCACACCAAGAATCTGCCCGGACGGAAGAGCGATGTGCAAGAAAGCCAGTGGCTGCTGAAGCTGCACACCTACGGATTGCTGAACAACTCATTCCAGCCACCGTCTAAGATTCGCACCATGCGCACCTACTGGCGGCAGCGGTTACAACACGTCACGGGAGCGGCAACCTGTGTGCAACGTATGCAGAAAGCCCTGACGCAAATGAATATTCAGCTCGCCAACGTTATTAGCGATCTGAGTGGGATGACCGGCCAGCTGATTGTACGGGCCATCGTCGCGGGGGAACGCGACCCGCGGAAGCTCGCGGAACTCAGTCATCCGCGGATTCAAGCCAGCCGTGCAGAGATTGCCAAAAGCCTGGAGGGCAACTGGCGCCAGGAACTCATCTTCGTGCTGCAGCAGGAAATGGAGATGTATGACACCTACCAGCGGCGGGTGGCCGAATGCGATCAGGAATTGCAGAAGCACCTGCACGCTTTTGTCGATACGGTCCCACCGCCAGCGAAGGAAGCACTGCCCCCGAAAAAGAACAAGAAACAAAACAAGAACAATCCGCACTTCCATCTCGCCGTTGAACTCGAGCGCATCACTGGCGTGGATCTGACGCGCATCGATGGCGTCGATGTGATGGTGGCGCAAACGGTTATCAGTGAAGTGGGACTGGACATGAGTCGATGGAAAACCGAGGCGCACTTCGCTTCGTGGTTGGGACTGTGCCCAGACAACCGAGTCAGCGGAGACAAAATACTTGCTCGAGGGACCCGCCATGTACTCAACCGTGCGGCCACCGCACTTCGGCTGGGGGCTTCGACGTTACTGCGGAGCCAGACCTATCTCGGCGCCCAGTACCGACGCCTGCGCACCAAGCTCGGTGCTCCCAAAGCCATCACTGCCATGGCTCATCGGCTTGCCCGACTTGTCTATCGAATGCTGAAGTATGGTCAGCAGTACGTCGACAAGGGTGCAGAGTATTACGAGCAAAGAAACCGCCAACAACAAATCGAGTTTCTCAGAAAGAAGGCGGCCCGATTTGGCTTACAGCTCGCACCCGTCCATCCGTGATGAAGAAGTTTCTGGAGAGCACGGACCCACGTCTCGGCCGCGGGTCGCTGGGGCCAGAAACTTGTCTTAAGCTCCGAATTGTTTGCATATTGATCGAGGATCCGGTTCGGCAAGCTAAGGCCGAAATGACATTGGTGCTAGGTGCCCGATGGAGAGCATGGCTCCGGTACTGGCGATCGCTGGCATGGTGGCAAGGGCCTCGATGTAACGGCCCTTCGACCCCGTTGGGGAGATTTTCTAAACCTTTCGTCACCGGGCCGAACCTGATCCTAATTTCTTATTCAGGAGAAAGAGATGCAGACAGCGAAGAAGTTGTGGCAGAACCGCAAGGAGAAGAAAGAGTGGACCCGGCGATTGCAATCAGAGGACCCGGGGTTGGAGGTAGTCCATCCGCATGCGGCGGGCATTGATGTGGGCAACAGTGCCCACTACGTGGCGGTACGTCCCGACCGGGATCCGCAACCGGTGCGCCGATTCGAGTGTTTTACTGCGGACTTGTACCGGTTGGCGGATTGGTTGAAAAGCTGTGGCGTGAACACGGTAGCAATGCAATCGACCGGGGTGTATTGGGTTCCGCTATACGACATTCTTGAAGAACGAGGTTTTGAAGTCTATCTGGTGAATGCGCGCCACACCAAGAACCTGCCCGGCCGCAAGAGCGATGTGCAAGAGAGCCAGTGGTTGCTGAAGTTGCATACCTACGGGTTGCTGAACAACTCCTTCCACCCGCCATCGGCCATTCGCACACTACGCACCTACTGGCGACAACGAGCCGTACACGTGGAGGGAGCGGCGACCTGCATTCTACGGATGCAGAAAGCACTGACCCAGATGAACCTGCAATTGGCCAACGTGATTAGCGATCTGAGTGGAGTCACGGGACAGAAGATCGTGCGGGCGATCGTAGCGGGGGAGCGCGATCCGCACCAATTGGCCAAGCTCCGGGATGCCCGCATCCAGGCTAGCCCCGCAGAGATTGCCAAAAGCCTGGAGGGTAATTGGCGCCCCGAACTGGTGTTTGTGCTGCACCAGGAAGTCGACCTGTATGACGCCTATCAGCAGCGGATCGCCGAGTGCGACCAGCAGATGCAGAAGCACTTGGCCACTTTTGTCGACAACACCAATGCAGGTCAGCCCCCATCGCCGAAAGGAGAAATCAAGAAGAAGAAAAAAAAGCCAACGCAAAATGCTCCGGCGTTTGATCTCAGTCATGAACTCGAGCGCATCTCGGGAGTAGACTTGACGCACATCGACGGGATTGAAGTCATGGTAGCGCAAACCGTTTTGAGCGAAGTAGGAGTGGACATGAGCCGGTGGAAAACTGAGGCCCACTTTTCCTCTTGGTTGGGACTTTGCCCCGACAACCGTATCAGTGGCGACCGAGTCCTGCGCCGAGGGACGCGGCGTGTGATCAACCGTGCTGCGACCGCCCTGCGCATGGCAGCGACCACGCTGATCCGCAGCCAGAGCTACCTCGGAGCCCAGTACCGCCGCTTGCGCACCAAGCTCGGCGCCCCCAAAGCCATTACGGCGATGGCCCACCGGCTTGCCCGACTCGTCTATCGCATGCTGAAGTATGGTCAAAAGTACGTCGATAAAGGCGCGGCCTACTACGAACAGAGAAACCGCCAACAACAAATCCAGTTCCTCAGAAAAAAAGCAGAGCAACTCGGCCTCCGGGTCACACTAACCCAGGCTTGAAGCTATCAACCAAGAAGTTTCTGAGGAGTCGGATAATCGGACATGTTGGTACCAGGACCCACTTTACCGGTAACGGCGTTGATCAGGCATTCTCGACCTTAAGAGCTGAGATATGACCGTTTGTAGTTGAGGGTTCAAGGTCAAAAGCGATCTGCGCTTTTGAAAGAGGCTTCACGGACCGGAGCTTCTTCCCTTTGCTCAGGCTCTTCTTCGATTTCTTGCTTCTGTTGGCCATAGTTTTTCTCCTTCTTTCGGATTGCCCCCATGGGCGGTCACGTACTTATAGGCAAATCCGGGGCCAATGTCGAGGTGAACGAGGCCGCAACTCATCCCGCGTGGAATGTGGAGGATGCAATGACCGGATACATTCCCCGCGTCCGGCCAGGCCAGAAATGATGCTGAATAAATCAACGTTGGTTGAGAAATTCAACGCCGATAGCACGTCGGAATTGCTAACTCCCGATAAGTCGGATTACCGGTAACTTGGGTTCCAGTACCAGACTTTTCCGGTTCCTGTGTTCCTGTGGATTCCTCCCAAGGGCGCTGACGCCCGCCCTTCATCGCGAATTTATCGAGGCCGGATTCTGATACCAGTTTCGCCCCCGAATATCTGTGTTGCGCACACCCTGAATCGCGATCGCACGGGAAAGTCGGGAAATTCGGTTCGGAACGGGTAGGGGCACGGGTTAGAAGACGGATTGCAGGCGATTTGCGCGGGATTTGCGAGGTTTGGGGGGTGGGGATGGGGTGATTATACGGGGATTCCGGGGAAAACGGGTTTGCAGGCGAAATCGGGGGTTGTGGGATGGGGAGGAATTACGCGTCAATTCGCATGGGGATTTTATTCATCATCGCTTCCTCTATTCCCATCCCCTTTCAATCAAGGAGTGTGTATTGGGATAACTAGAAGTTAGGAGCCGAACCTCCTCCATGATTCCCCTGAAGAGTGCCACCTCGAATCCGATCCGCCCCCCGCTACCGCGCTTCCAATTCCGCTGACAGGTTGACTGTCCCTCCCGAAACCGTTATCTCGCGTTCCCTGTTTTTGAATCCTCGCTTCTTTACAGAAATCGTGTGTTTTCCCGGGGACACACTGATCGAAGATGGCGTACTTCCAACGAAGTTGTCATCGACGAAGATAACGGTCGCAAGGTTTATTAGGCTGGGAATTATACATTCAGCTTCTCTCGTTGATTTGATAGGATTTGCCATCAGTTAGCCGGGCTATCTCTTTTGGGAGCATCCGATGCTTATGGTGATCTTCGGTGCCGGGGCCTCATACGACTCAATGCCCTCACTGGCTGCGGGTGTCGTGAGACGCTCGATTGAGGAACAGACCCGCCCACCTCTTGCAAGCGAACTCTTTGAGAACCGTGGGTTATTCGCCGCTGCTCTTAGGGAATTTCCTGAGTGCAGCGCGATCATTCCCTGGCTGCGGAAACCGCGAGGGACATTGGAAAGTGAGTTGCAACGTCTCCAGGACGAAGCGCAGAACTATCCAGCGAGACATTCTCAACTGGCGGCAGTCCGGTACTACTTGCAACTTATGCTGTGGAGATGTGAGCAAGGGTGGAAGAATTTAGCGGCGGGCATTACAAATTACGCAAGCCTTTTAGACATGGTTGAGCAATGGCGTCACTCCCGTGATGAGTCAGCCTGCTTCGTGACATTCAACTACGACACGCTGCTCGAAGATGCTCTACAAGTTGTGGGTGTGGGGATCAACAGCATCAGCGACTATATCGCGGCCGACCCGCGATATGTCGTCATCAAGCTACATGGGTCTGTGACTTGGTACCGCGAGGTTGATTCTCCGACCGATTTTCAGACGCAGGAAGGACACCACGGCATTAGGCAGCAGCTCATTAGAAGAGCAGCGCAACTTGCAGTCAGCAACAGGTATGTTCAAGGAAATCCCGACACGACTGCCATTCTTGACGGGAAGGTCGTTTTTCCAGCTATTGCAATTCCCGTCGAAAGGAAGAGCCAGTTCGAATGTCCAGCAGACCACCTTGAAGCCCTTCGCTCCAGACTTCCAAAAGTCAGGAAAGTCCTTATCGTGGGCTGGCGCGCAATGGAGGAACATTTCTTAAGCCTTCTGAACGAACATTTGCAGGCACCCCTCGAAGTGATGGTAGTGGAAGGCTCAAATAAAGGCGCTTCGGAGGTGGAAGGCCGATTGAAGCGGGTTCTTGGCTCACGGGTGGCTGGCGAGATTCAATCCGTATCCGGTGGCTTCACTGTGTTCGTCGAGAGTCGCCGCGTTATACCATTTCTGGAATCTGAACTGGCCCATGCTCCAAGTTTACCCGCGCTAGGATGAGAACTGCGAATGAGGAGCTGAAACCTCATGGTGTCTCACTCTACCCGTGCGGATTGTTCGCAGTGATTCGGATTCACTGGACCACAGCCCAGGGAAGGGAACCAAATCACTGTAGTAAATTCGTAGTACTTATCGGTTCAGAACGGTGCAGATCGAAGACAAACGAATCAAATCCGGAGCGTTGTATCTGCTTGAGGAATATAGTAGAGTCCACAATTTTCAAAACCGGTCAGAACGGTCCCTTGTTTTCCTAAACTGCGTGTCGGGAGTTCGACTCTCCCCAGCCCCACCAGATTTCGCGACGATTCACCCATTTGCTACGAACGCCGCCAGCGGCGCGATGCGAGCATAGATCGGACTCAAATGCCGGAGACAAAGAGTCTGCCTGAGTGTGTGCCGGACCTGAGGCCCATAGTTTCTCTTAGCATTGCGCGGATCCCGCGCTCACGAACGGGGCTAAGAATCTGACGCATCTATAGCGATTGAAGAAGTAAGGTCTGGTGCAACAATTCTCTGACTCGGGAAACTAGAAAAAGACGAGGTTGGGAGAGCTCTTACAGACTGGCGATGCGCCGAGTCTGAGGCTCGTTCGGAGACCGTTGCAGTATCGTTGCAGTATTTTATCTCGAATGCGTTCTTTATCTTCTGCTGGCCACAATTCGTCAAGAGATTTCCAAGCCTCCTTCGACCGTCCCGAATACAAATAATCGAGCACGACCATCAACACTCGGGACTTCGTGTCAAGATAATCAACTTCGTCGTAAGGCTTGGCTGAGGAGGGATGCAGAAATTTATCCAAGCTAGAAGGACTTAGCTTATCGCGCCACGCGCCGATCTCTTTGTCGTAGGTGCCTAAGAATTCAGAACCAACATCCTTGAATCTATTGCCCTCAAGACGAAGGATTAACAGCGGAAAGGGGGCGAATGCGTGAGCGAGATCCTCGAAGTAATCGAAATCGCTGTCGCGAACAAGAATTTCAATTCGGCCGTCCCCGTTGAGATCTTGAAAGGATGCATTGTCACCGTTCTCAAAGTCGCTGATCAAGCCCGGCTTTTCGCCCAAAGAAATGATCGAATACGTCCAACAACAGTGCGCCCCGCCAGAATAGCCTTCCAGAACCGCATCTGGCTGGCCGTCACCGTTCACGTCTTTTCCTGTGACTGGAAGTATGTCAATCCCCCAATCGTCATATTCAAATACGATGTCGCCTCTTGGTGATTGAATGGTCGCACCGCATACCATTTCTTTCGGCTTGGCTTCTATTTTGATCGTGAACCCGTTCACGTGAAGGGTCCCGCCTCCCCCGCGAATGTTCTGGTTGCATTCGTATGGTGAAGGCCTTCCCTGGGGCGTTGCAAAAACAGGTGCAGCACGGACACCAAGAGAACCGAAGATCACCAAGATTCCCGTCCGCAATATGGAAGTGAAAAGTAATCGCACACGCACAGGCTTAGAGCTTCCATGAATCGCGAACCAGTGTCGCAACGGCCATTCGAAACATTTCCTCATGGACAATTCCTCGCTATTTCCAGCGATAGGTAACGGTCTGGAGGGTTTTGCCAGCGGAGTCGCGGATGACGACGGATTCCGAATCAAGACCGGAGAGGACGCGGCTGAGGCTCGCGAGATTTGCAGAGAAGAACGGAGGCTCGGCGCCGGGTTCGGGCTGATCCGGCGAGGACTGCGGGTTCGCGCGGTCGAAAGCGGAAGCGAGGCGGAGGAGGTTGGGCTGTTCGGCGGCGTGGCGGAAACCGGCGGCGAAGGTTGCAGGGGCGGCATCGGAGCGGGATTTCACACGGGCGAGGATTGCGGCGATCGCATCCGCGTCGTTGGCCGCAATGAGAAGTTTTCCTCGGACGGCTACGCGGACGGGCAAGAGTCCATCAAGCTCGAAATAATCGTTGGGCGACTTTCCGGCCCGCTTCCAGGATGCGCCGAGCTGCTGTGTGGTGGCGGACTGGTCGAGGGCGCGGGCGAGGCCGGCGTTGACGGCGGTGGCGTCCCAATCGGAGGCGGCAGCGAGGACGACCGCGGAATGAACCTCGACGAAAGCGGCGTCCGGAGCGGCGCGCGTGGAATCGAACGAAAGCATTGCTTGGACGTTTGCAGTTTGGAGAACGCCGCGGAGAGCGGACCACGCGTCAACGGAGCTGGTGCGGACGGAAGGCGGCTGGTCGATGCGCGTTTCGAGATCGGTGGAGCTGCCCACCTGCCCGCCGGTGAGATTAACGCCGGGGGCGAGATTTCCGGCGGGCGCGGCGCCCGTGTGCGGCGAGAGGATTTTTGTTTGCAGCAAGGCGAAAGATGCGTCGGCGCCGGGATCGGCGGAGGCGCGATAGACTCCCGCGTCGGCGGGAACCAGGCGGAGCAGATCGGCGACCGCCTGCGCGCCTTCGGGCGACGGCGTTGACTGAGAGGGCAGCGCGGGAGCGGAACCAGCGGGCGCCGGAGTTGCAGGCGCTGAATTTGCAGGCGAGGAAGTGGATGCGGCGGGCGCGGATTCCTGGGGCTTGGGCAGGAGCACGCGGTCTTCTTGATAAACGTTGCCGCCGAGATGGAGGTCAGAGACGGCGGCGGAATAGCGGCGCATTTCCGTGATGTTGGACTGAATCCAATAGCTGCGGAAATGGGGCGCGGCCGCGATTTTTCCCATGTTGAGGACCATGCGGAGGTCGCCGGGATTGCCGGCCGAGGCGACGGCCTGAGCGTACCAATCTTCGCTGGTGAGTTTGGGGCCTGCTCCGCCCGCGAGAAGTTCAAGAGAGGCGGCGAGCAAGTCCTCACGCGTGGCGAGGAGTAGGTAGTCGTTGGTGACGGCGAAAGCCACCACGCGACCAGAGGTGGCGTCGGTGTGGACGAAGAAAGGCGTGCCCCCAGCGCTGCGCGATTCGAATTTCGGGCGCGCTTGCCAGAGCGCGGATTGCATGGCGGCCGAAGAGGGCACGCGCGAGATGTACAGGAATTCGAGCTTGCCGATGTCATAGAGGGCGAGGGCGCTCTCCTTGCCTGCCGCTTGCGAAAGCAGGTTCATGTCCGGCGGGACACCGGCAGCAGCGGCAAATTGCTGCTGGGCTTCGCCGAGACGCAAGAAAAGTCGCGAGCGGGAAAAGACTTCGTAATTATCGCTCTTGAGCCATTGCTGTTTTTCCGGTGAGGCGCTCCATTCGGTGAGCAGGCTCGATAAATCCTTCGCTTCGATATAGAGCAAGGCGCCGCGCGGCATGAAGCCGGGCAGCGGCGAGGGAGCGGGCGCGGCGAACGGCTTGGACGCGGCCCAGGCGAGCAGGGCGATGAGAAAAATCGCGGCCGTGCAGAAGGTAATGGATTGGCGCTTCATGGCTGGCTCCTTTCGGCGGACGGCTGCGGATTTTGCGGCGCGGCGGCTGGCGGCGCGGCGGCTGGTGCGGCTGGCTGCGAAGCCGTTGCAGCCAGGAGGCGAGGGCGCACGAGGCGGTCCTGCTCGAGCGGTCCGTGAATCTGAGGTTGGCGGGAAGCGTTCTTGGCTCGGCGGCTGATTTCGGCGCGCAAATGGGCAAGATGGCGGCGAAGCTCGGCGCGACGTGCGGGATCGCGTTCGATTTTTTGTGCAGCCAGTAGGTAGCGGACCGCATCGTCGAGGCGATCGAGATTTTCGGTGACGGTGGCGAGGTCAATGGCGACGCGGAGGCGCTCGGCAGGCGAAAGGGCTGCGGGAGCGGAATCAGGGCTTGTAGTCTCGTCCTGGGCGGAGGCTTCGCTCAAGGCGGAGGATTCCTGCGCGTCATTTGGTTCGCCCGTCCCCTGATCCGTGGGAGAGGAAGCAGGAGCGGAGAGCAAGGATTGCAGGAGCGGTTCGGCGGCGGAGTAGGCAAGCTGGTAATCGCGCGCGGCTGTGGCAGCGTGGAGAAGCTGGATGCGCGCGGCATCGGAGGACGGGTCGTCTTCGAGAGCGGCGCGCAAGAGATCGATGCGTTCGCGATCCGTGCGTAGTTGCGAGGCCGCCACGATACGCGCGCGTGTGAAGAATTTCTGATTCGCCTGCTTCGGCGAGAGCGGCTCGGCGGAAGCGAGGAGATTGAGCTCTTCGCTGCCTAGGTTTTGGCCCGGAGCCTTGCCCGCGAGCGCGGCGGCGGCTTCGGCGCGAAAGGCGTACGGGAAATCCTGGGTGGCGGCGATGGCGACGAGATCTTTGCGAGCGCCGGCGGCGTCCTGCTCCGCGGAGATTTGCGCGCGGGCGAGGCGCAAGCGATATTCGGGCTGCCACGGCGTTGCGCGAGCAAGTTGCGCGAGGAAGACGGCTGCATCAGCCGGGCGGTGCGATTTTTCGAGCAGCGTGGCGGCGGCGTCCAAATTTTCGAAGGGCTGGCCGACGACGAGAACCAGGCGGTTGAGAAGTTCGAGCGTGCCCTTGGTGTCTCCGGAATCGAGGCGAATCTCGGCCAGACCCAGAAAGTTCGTCGCGTTCAGATTGTGAAGCGCGATCTCGCGGGAATAGGCGAATTCGAGAATCTTGCGCGCGGCCGATAGTTCGCCGGTTTTTTCGAGGGCAGCCGCGGCATTACGGAGGAGCTCAAAGGCCGGGGCTTGCTCCGGATCGGCCCGATAAGACGCGAGGAGAGAGTCGAGCGTGTTGAGTTCGGCGGCGATGCGGAGCTCGACGGGAGCGAGTTCGGCCGCGGATAGATTGCGGGTTTCTTCGGGGAGAGCGTCGAGCACGTCCTTCGCGCGCTGAAACTGCTTCGTATCGAGCAGATATCCGAGCCAGCGAACCTGCCAACTGCGGAGATTGGCCTGGCCATTTTGTTTTTCCTCGCCTTCACTCTTGTCCACGACGGCTTGCTGGAGGTCAAGGATCCGGCGACAGAAGGGCTCGCGCTGTGGCAGGGGAATCCAATCGGCGTCCACGAGCTGAGAAAGAATCGTCTGCGGCGAAGCTGCTGCGGAAGAAAGATCCAGGAGCCACGTAGTGGCGGCGGTTGGATCGCCTAACGAGGAGAAGGCGGCGCGCAGGAGCTGCATCGCATTGTAGGAGCCATTGCGGCGAATGTAGTCGCGCAAGAGCGCATCCATTTCGGGGTGGAATTCGGCAGCGAGTTTTCGTTGGCCCAAATGCTGGGTGATGGAAGCGAAATCGGTCCAGAAATTTTCAGGGACGGAGGTGCGGTCGCCTTCTTTTCTCAATTGCTCGAAGGCGCGCTTCCATTCGGCGATGGCTTGCGGTCGCTGGCCCGCGTCCCAATAGAGTAGTGCGATGCGATCGCGAATGCCGGGCTGATCGGGATTGAGCTCCAGCGAGAGTTGGTAATCGGCGATGGCGCGCGGAGATTCACCGGCATCCGCGTAATATTCGGCGGTGATGAGGTAGCCATCCGCGCTGCCGGGCGATTGCTCGAGCACGGCGGGGAGATAATCCTCCGGATTGCCTTGATGCGTGGCACCGAGGTATTCGCCGTAGCGCGAGCCGTAGTAGAACCACACATTTCCGGCGAGCTGCTGGCTGAGGTCGAGCGTCTTGCCGATGCGCTCGCCGATGGGGCGATCATCCAGGATGTCGAGGAAGGACGCGTTCACATCCGTGGCGCCGTCGGCGAAGAAAAGTCCGGCGAGACCCGTGTAGGCCTTGGTCCACACGGGAGGCAACGCAGTCCCATGGGCGCGGATGGCGGCGTAAGCGAGCTTGTCGTCTCCGCTGGCCACGGCAAAATTCGTGGCGGAGTCGTACCAGGGGCCGTGACTATTCCCCGCCAACTCCACAAGCTTTTGGCGCTGCTGCGCGAAGAGCAATTCGAAATAGCGCTGGCCATTCTGGTAGAGCCTGCCACTGGCATCCAACTCGGAGTAAATGCGCAGCTCGCTGACTGGGTCTTCGGCCGAGCGATAGGCGCCGGCGGCGCTCATCAATACGTATGGCTGCGAATTCAAGGGCAAGATCGCCGCATATTTCTCGAGCTGGCCGGCCAATTCGGCGTACTTCAATCTTTGGGATTGCAATTGAATGAGCCGCTGCAAGTGGCCGGACCCGGCTGGCCCGGATGCCATAAGGGCTTCATATCGCCAACGCGCCTCCAATTCGGGAAGGCGCGCAGCTTCGGCGGCGTCGATCAAGTAGTCGGACGGAACCCCATTCTGCTTGCCGGCGAGAAATTGCGAAAAGGTGGTGGTCTCCTCTGGCGTAAAGTAGCGCGCGGTGGTTTCGCCCATCTCCTTCATGCAGGAATCCATGCCCTCGTTGCCGGCATCCGAGCGCAATTTCTGCTCGCGCTGGCGCCACTCGGCGTCGGTGACGGCGGCGAGGCCCTGGCGCTCGACTTGCTTCACGGTGGAGGAAAGAGACGTCACCGGCGCGCGCGCGGCATTCAGGCCAGTTTCCAGGCGCGCATAAGCTGCGTCCTGCTGGCGGAGCCGCGTGAGAATGCGGACGTAGAGTTGCGCTCCGCCGTGATTCGCCGGATTGGCGAGCAGATCGTCTCCGGCAGCGTCCACGCCTTGCTGCGCGAAGTCCTTCGCTTGCGCCAGGAATCCCCAGGATTCCAGCGACTGCGCGGCATCGAAGAAATTCTGCGGGCTTGCCGGACGGCCTTCGATCAGCGCGGTCTTCAGAGCTTCGACCGCTTCAGCAGGCTTACCCTGGCGCGCGCGGACTTCCGCCACTTGCAGCATCCATTTAGGATCGTGATAGGAAAGCGCGTACAGCTTCGAGAAATCGCCAGCGGCCTCGTCAAACCGCATCAAGCGCTCGAGCAAATCCGCGCGAGCCGTGTAGAGATCGACGCGGTCCGGCCGGACGCCGATGGATTTCGTGTACGAGGCAATAGCAGCCGGATAGTCCTCAAACTGCGCCTGCAAGCGGGCGAGCGCCATCGGCCAGCGGAAGTCGCGCGGCGAATCGGAAACCGTCTTGGCATAGAACGCCGTGAGTTGCGCCTGCAAGCCATACTCCTCGGCATAGAGACCGGCTTCCGTGGTCAGCCCTGCATCTTCGGGGAATTGGTTGATGATTTCGATGTATTGGTCCACCGCGCCCGTGTAATCCTTCAATTGCGTGAGCGCGGGGATCAGGCCGCGACGCAATTCCGCAATGCGGCGCGCGCGTTCGTCGGGCGCAAATGGTGACTGGCGAAACAGCGCGATTTTCGCGAGGTAGAAATCGCGCAGGCCTGCGCTGTCGTTCTGCCGGGCAAAGGTGTCCGCCATCGCCGCGAGCAATTCGCCGTCGTAGGGCGATTGCTGCAACAGGGGATCCAGGAGTTGGCGCGCCAGGGCGTAGTTTCCCGCATCGGTAGCCTTGCGCGCGGCTTCGTAATTGAATTTGTCGCGGAGCGCGGGATAGGAATCCTTGGCCGCTTGCAGCAGGACATCAATGGCGCGCTGCTGCATTTTCCTGCGCCAATAGAAATCGACCGTCGCGCGAACCACTCCCAGGATTTTCGGATTCTCCTGATACAAGGCATCGATATTCTTCTGCGCCGCCGCGAAATCCTTCTTGCTCTCGAAGAACTGGACGAGGGCATAGCGCATCTCGAGGCGATGGATTGGGTCGGTGGTCAACCGGGCTTCCTGCTCGATAGCGCGCTGGCGGACATCTTCGAGCGATTGCTGCTGCGCCAGGGCCTCGATCTGTTCCGCCAATTCGAGGGAAGTTGTGCGGCCGATCTCATCCAATAAGAGCGAGCGAATATCCTGCTTGCGATCCTGCGTCTCGAGAATCTTCACCCGGAAGCGAATCGGACCGATGGCAGGATTTTGCGCGTCAATGATCTGCGCCGTTTCGCGATCCACCACCCCTTTGAGCTTCGGACGTCGCGCGAGATCCAACAGGCGGTTCCAGGCTTCGGAGTTTTCGCCGCCCGCGAGAGCGCCCTTCACGTATTCGGCGATGGCGCGAGGATAGTCGCGCTCGTTTTCGTAGATGGCCCCTTCCTCGTAACCGAAGAGGCTGTCGTTCGCGAGTTTCGCGCGGCCCGCATTGAGAAGGCGCAATGCATCGTCGAACTTGTAGTAATCCCAAAAAACGGTCGCGGCCTGGAGATACGAATCGGACTTGCCCGGCTCGATTTCCGCCATGCGGTTCCAATACGGCGCCGCCTCCGCGAACATGTCGCGGTCCGCATAAATATCGCCGATGCGCGCCAGTATGTCGCGATTCCCGGGATCGGATTTCACCAGATTCTGCTCGACGCGCACGGCCGCATCTGTGTTCTGGCCGTCGAAATACGCCAGCGAACGGTAGACCGAAGAAGCCCGGCGGCCGAGATCGAAGTCCGCGGGATACTCACCAGCCAGAGCGCCCAGGGCCGGCATTCCGCCTTCGAAGTGCGATCTCCAGAGCTCCGCCTCGGCAAAGAATCGCACCGCCGCGGGATTCGCCTGCGCCGCCTGTTGCCACTGGCCTGCCGCGATATCAGGGTTGGCCGCGCGCAGAGCTTCCAATTGCCCGTCGAGCTGATGCGTCCGGGAGAGAAATTCGAAGTACGGGGCGCGGAGGCCTTCGTCTTCGAACCAATGTTGCCGCAGGACGTTCTCCCACGCGGCCTCGTCGTATGTGCCGGTGGTGTGGTAAGCGCCCAGCAGATTGCGAACGAAGGTCTGATTGTGCGGGAACCGCTGGTTGGCGTAGAGATTCAAGCGGAGATAAAGCTGCGGCCCAATGAAGCCGTTCCTCCCGACTACATCGTTGAAATAGAATTCGAGATCGCTGCCCGCGAAGATCTTCACCACCTGGCCGGTGAGTTGCTCGAATTGATCGTTTCTCTTATGGCGCAGGTAGAGCCGCGCGAGCTTGTGGTACCAGGAGCGATCGGGAAACTGCTGGATCGCGCGCTGATAGACTTCTTCTTCCTGCGCGCCCAATTGGTTTTGTTCCAGGAACTGCGCGAGGCGCTCGTATAGGCCGGGATCATTCGGATTGCGGTCCACTTCGTGGCGCAGCACCTCGAGCGCCTGAGGGAGCTGCTTCAAGGCAGCCAAGCGGGAAAGGTAGCGCTCCAGGACGCTTGCGTACTCCGCCGAGCGCGGACCGCCCGCCTGCAGAGTCTCATGAGTGGTGATCGAGAACGCCTGGGGCGCAGGCGATGCTTGTTGAGTTCCTTCGGTGCTCTGATCCTCGCTTGATTCCTGATCTTCGGTTGATTCCTGCCGCACAATTGCGTTGCGCTGCCATTGCCCCGGATTGGATTCGGCCGTTCCCAGCGGGACGTTTTGCGCTTTCTGCGCGAGCTCGCGCAGTGCCGCGTCATAGATCGTAAACTCATCCTCCGTCTTGCCTTGGCGAGCATATGCGTCGGCCATTAGGAGCGAGACATGAGGGCGCTCCTGCGAATCGGGGAAGCTTTCCAGGAATTTCTTGCCGCTCTGAATTACCGCGTCGCTCTCGCCATAATCCACGTACGCCTGTATCAGGCTGACGTGCAGCGCAGCGCGCTCGGGCGCTTTCGGGAATTGGCCGTCCAGGAGAGCCAAGAGCTTCGCGGCCTCCGCGCGGTGAAAATACGGGATGCCGCGCTGCTCTTCCTCGGCGAAACTTTGGGCCGGATCTTCGGAATTGAATAGGAGCGAAAGGATTCCGTTCAGAAAGCCGGGGCCCGGGTCGGCCGTGCCGATGTCCTTGTACATCGAAAGATCGCCGGCGCCGAGTCGAAGCGGCTGGTCGGGAGAGACAAGCAGGATGTTGGTAAGGCCCACGAGCGCATGCTCGCGGTTTTCCGGGCCGGGCGCAGTGCTGTAAAGCGCGTAATAGTATCGAGCCGATTCGGGGTACGCTTGAATCCGTTCGAGCATGCCTGCCAGCGTGTACAGCTCGTCTGCAGTCCAAGGAGTCTTGGTGTTTTCCTTGTGCGCGCGAAATTCCTCTATCACCTCTTCGGCAGCGTCCGTCTTCCCTTCCTGCTGGTAGTAATAGAAGAGTCTCGCCACGGCGTTCAAATCGTCGGGATTGGCTTCGTGTGCGGCGCGTGACGCGTCCAGGAATTTCCGCAAGCTGTGCGTTTCGCCCAGCAGGCTGAAATATCCCTGAATCAGGTCCTGCGGCCAGAGCGGCTGGAAGGAGCGATCGTAAACGGCGAGGCCCTGTGCAACGTCGCCCTTCCGGTAATCGAGAAGCGCGTGCGCCTTGACGGGGAAAATCGCATCATCCGGGAAAGCTTTGTGATACGCGTCGATCAGGCCATCCGCGCGGGCGTAATCCTTCTGCGCGAGGAGAAATTCGAAATATTGCGCGTAGAGCGAGGATTCGCGCGGATAGCGCGCCATCCAGGCCTGATATTCCGCGGAGGAAGTTTCCGCGGAAAGTGCGTTGGCCGCGATGACGCTGAAAATCCGCGTGAAGGCGAGCCAGGACTGCTGCTGCTGCGGGCCGAGAAGATCTTCGGAAGCGCCCGACGGCGATTGCGCCACCACCGATAGCGCGGCGATCTCGTCGGTGGGTCGCGCGCGCCGGTGATAGAAATCGGCCAGGGCAAGTTGGGCGGCGGTGCGATCGGAAGCGGATTGCGCGTAGGTTTTCCAATCTCTTTCCGCGGATTCGAAGTCGACCTGCTGTTCTTCATTCATGGCGCGCAGAGAATAAAGCTCCGCGTTGTTCGGCTGCGCGTGAACCAAGCCATCGAGCAGCGGCCGCGCTTCCTGCGGCGGACGAAGCGCCACCACGTTTCCGCCCGGCAGAGCCATCGAGCGGTAGAGCGCGTTTTCCAGCGCGGTTCCGGCCTCGATGTTCTGCAGCCATTCGGGGAGTTCCCCGCGCGCCACGATCGCGAGGGCACCCACCAGACACGCGAATCCAGCCGCCATCACGAACAACAACTTCCTCGCAGGTTTACGGGACGATTTCAATCTGCACCTCCTGCGAGCCCGTATTGTGCGCGATGTCCTCCGCTGTCACGGTGAGCGGGTACGTTCCCACCGGCATTTCACGGGGCACGACGATCTGGCCCATATTCCCTCCGGCCTGCTGATTCCAGCGGAGGAACGTGGAGTCCGCGCCTTCCAGCCGCGCGACCAGCGTGCGCGTGCTATCCGAGGCGCTCACGCGCAACACCACGGCCTCGCCGCGGTGGAATCGCTTGCGGTCCAGGCGAATGCGGACCGTGGGCGGCGTGCTGGCGATCACGAAACTCTTCGACTCGCGATAGGTGTGGCCGAGCTTGTCGCGCAGGATCAGGCGCACGTTGTACGTGCCGTCGCGCATGTCGCCCGGCGCGAGGAACCGCGTCTGCCAGATGTCCTCTTGCGGCAGATAGCGCAGCTTTTGAACCGGCCCGAAGGGAAACAGAGCGACCACGGAAACGATGGATTCATCCGTGTGCACCCGCAGGACCGGGTCGCCCGGACGAATCACGCGCGGCCGCAACAGCGCGCGCGGAACGGCCAGGAACGACGTGTACGGCGTCACGAATTTGTATTTGCGCGAGAGCCGGATGATTTCGTCGATCGTCGCTTGGTCCTCGCCCTCGCGCTCGATCTTTTCCAGCAACGCATCCACGCGCGCCCGCGCCCAGAGCCGCGGAAGCTGCGGGTGGTCGAGCGATTTTCGGGCAGGTCGGCCGTCTGGCGGATGTCGAACGGCTGCCCATCTCGAACACCGCGTACGTCGAATGCAACGCCGCGCGCCGGCTTCTGATATTCGCCCACCCAGGAAGCGACCGAGCCGGCAAAGGCGCTGTCCTGAAACGGATAAACGAGATTGACCGCGCCTTGCTGAGCCACGCTCATGCCAAGCTGGCCCACGGGGCTTCGCCCGATTTTCGAGAGAAAAGAATCGAGCTTGAAATCCGCGGGCTCGGTCGAGAGGACAGACTCGAGGACTCCGTCGTTGCGTGCCAGCATTTTCAAGAGCGGAAGATTCGTGTCGTCTCCGGCAGCGAAGATGTACGTGCGAGGTCGCTGGGCCGGCGGCAGCTTCTTCCATTCGGTTGCGTACCAGGCAGCCAGCTTGCCGTTCTGAACGGTGCCGCGCGTGGCGCCGCCATCGCTTAGGAGCACCAGATACGGATCAGGTGAAGCGTTCGAGGCGCACTGCGCCAAGCCCTGCCGAAGCGCTTCCTGCAGGTCCGTCCCGCCGCGCAGGCGGCTGGCGCGGACAAAGTTGATCGCTTTCTCCACTGCCGCAGGATCGGCCGCGACGGGCGAAGGCTGGAACGGCGAGAGCTCCGTATTGAAGAGCAGAAGATTGAAGCGGTCGCCGGGTTGGAGCGAATGGAGAATGCGCTCGAGCGCCAGGTAGCTGCGTTCGAGCTTCTCCCACTGCATCGAGAGAGAAGTATCGAACAGGAGAACGATCGTTTTCGGCGGAGTCGGCGGTGCCGCCGTCGCATTCGTGGCAGGCGCAGCGGGCGTGGTGGCCGGAGACGCGGCGCCATTCCCAAGCCCGAGAAGCGCTAGCGTCTCGAAGAATCCCGGCTCGGGACCGTTTCGTTCGGGCGACATTTCCGTGGGCGATGGCTGGCCCGGCTCCGGCTGGCGGTAGGTGAGCACGCTCGCTTTGTCCGTTGCCGCCGGGTGGAGCTGGTAGCTGACGGAGAAATCCTCTCCGAGCAGGACGTGCTGCCCCTCAAATGCGCCCTTCACGCCGTGTGGCCCGTTTTCCTCGTAAGTCAGCGGGAAGGTCTTCCCGCCCAATTGGAAACTGAGGATCGGCTGGGCCGAATCCAGCTCGAAATGAATGGTCAGGTGCTCGGCCACCTGCGCATGGTACGCGTCGGGATGCAGCGGAAGGTCGAAATAGGATTTCAGGTTTTCCACGGGAATGCTCTCGTGGTATTCGATCTCCAGGCGCTTCGTCCCATACGCGGGAATCGGAGTGATCTTCGCGCTGAACACGTTGCTGCGCCGCGCTTCGTCCGCGCCGCGCTCTCCCATCTCCAGCAGGCCGGGATCAATCGCCTGTTGCTTCAGTGCGTTGTAGATTTCCTCGGCGCGCTTGCGTTCCAGGATTACGGCGGGAATTCGCGTCGGCCCGTCCCACACGGCAAAATCCGAAACGGTGGCGCGGCCCGGCAATGCGAAGATGTACGTGCCCTCTTCCACTCCCGCCGTATGATTCGCGAATACCTGGCGGACGAACACGCGCGCGTCGCCATTGTCGATCCGAATTGTGATTTCCATTTCCTCAAGCGAGAGGATGGAGGGATCGGGCTGCTGCTTGTTGCGAGGAAGCAATACCCCGGCATCGCCGAGAACGCTCGCGGGCAGCGCTAAGAGCGCCACGAGAACGACAAACAGCAGTAGGGCGAGTTTTCGCCTCATGGTTCGAGATCCTGCTCGCGTGCCCGGACCAGGCCATTGCCGGTGCCGATATAGATGTAGCCGTTGTCCTGCGCCAACGCCGTCACATTTTCCGAAGGCAAGCCGGCCGTGAGTTTCGACCACCGGTCGGAGCCGCGGTCGTAGACAAAGAGTCCCTGCTCCAGGCTTCCTGCAAACACGTGACGCTCGGTCACCAGCATGGCGTTAGGATTCACTTCGAAATTGCCCGTGGCGATCTGGTAGGAATGGAACCGTCCGGAATCATCGAGCCTCACGATTCCTCCCCCGTACGTCCCAATCATCCAATCGTGCCCCACTGGAACGACGGCAGAAATCCAATTGCGGTTGAGCGCCGAGTTGGCCGTCGTGTAGCTGGCGACGATTTGGCCTCGATCGAGCACGGAGATCCCGCCGAGAGTTCCCGCGAGCAGTTCCTGCCCCGAAGCGCCGAGCGCGTACACGTGGTTGTTGACAAGCCCCTGGAAGGCATAAAGGCTGCGCGCGCCGTCCGCGCCGAGAAACGTGATCCCGGCCGGAGTCGCTATCGCCATGCCGTCGGGTTCGATGGCCACGTCGGTGACGTGATCTGCAATCAGGCCATCGCTGCGCGTGAGAACCTGTCTTTCGTTGCCGTCCGGATCGAACATGACGAGTCCATTGGCCGTAGCAACCGCGGTGGCTGCTCCGTCGCGCGCCGGGACGATGCGGTTCACGCAGAACACGCGGGCGTCTTCCACATGCCGCGTCCGGTGCCCTCCCGGATCAACGATATCGAGCCCGCGATCGAAATAGCCGACCCAGAGCTTGCCCTTTGCATCCACCGAGAGCGCCGAAACATTTGCGTCCGTCAGTGCCGCCTCCGACGGTTGAATCAGCTCTCTGGTTCCTCCGCTCCGCTCACCCAGTTCATAGAGGCCCTGCCGCGCCAGCGCGTACATCCCTTGCTTGGATTGGAAGATTTGCACGACGTCGTCAATCTCTTGCGAACCGTGAGCCACGCCCCCAGGAAAAGGATTGGTCGTGAGCGAAACTCGGGCGACTCCTTGATCCAGCGTGCCGATGAAAAGCCTCTCGCCGCTCACCCCGAGCGCTTGCGCGAATGCGCCTCGGGCCAGGACGCGCTCCATCCGTCCCTGGCGGAACTCGGCGACTCCGAGCGGTGTCCCCACAAAAACGCGCCCTCCGGCCACGATCAGCGAGAGCACTTGAAGGTCCGGCAGCCCCTCGGCTTCGCCAAACGTGTCCGTCTCCCCGCCATGGTAATGAAGGACGCCCCGGTCAATCGTTCCGACCCAAAGGTCGGATTGATCTCCGGCCAATTCCGTCACGTGCAGGCCCGAGAGTGTTGGATGAAGAGGTTCCAGGTGCTTCCCGTCGTAGACCAGAACACCCTTCTTGCTGGTCCCGATCAGGAGTTGCCCTGAAGCCAGAGGCAGAATCGCCGTGATCTCTCTTGCGCCCGCATCCTCCGGGCGAATCTGCCGGAAGCGCGACCCGTTGAACGCCAGCAGTCCCTCACCCTTTGTCGCGATCACTAGTTCCGGCTGGCCCGAATCCGCCAGGACGGCCGTTGCCATTCGAATCAGAGGAGATGACGGCAAATCTTTCCCAGCGTGATATTCATGCTCCACCTTGCCGTCGGCGCCGTATTCGTACAGTCCCGCCGAGCCGCACAGGTATAAATGCCCCTGGAATTCCGTCGCCTGGGAGAAAACCGCGGGAGCGCTAATCCACTCGAATTTGCTGTCGCGCGTTCCCGGAAACGGGCGCATCACAAAACGCAAATTCTGCTCGGAGGCAACTTCGCGTTCCGAACTGCTCAGCGCCTTCTGCGCCCTCCAGCGGACGAACCCCAGCCCCGCCAGTGCGACAGCCGCAACTCCGATTAGTCCCGCGATCCACCAGTGCCTTGCGTTTTGAAACACGAAGTTGACGCCTCCGTTCCTCGCTACTTTTTACGGTCTTTCCCGGCTACTAGCAAGCGGGTCTCCAGACGGCTGATGCAGCCGTGGAAACTCAATCGAAGCCTGAAAATGGATGAAAACGTCAGATCTATCCGAATCTCTCGGCCGTGCGCGCCTGAATGTTTCGTGTTGTGGCACACACGAGTGTGTCGCGGAATCGTCAATCCATGATGAATGATTAAAAAGGATAGCGCGGGGGGAGCGGATGCCTTCGGGCGAACTCAGCAGCAGTGTTCGCCTACGCTTGGGAATTTCCCGGACGGCTGCCCTTGCGTGAAGTCCGCCAGCCCAGGGCGAGCATAATCGCACCAAAGACAATCAGTACGGCACCCCATTCGAGGTTGATGTTGACGCCCAGCGACCGTTCGTAAATCTGCGGGTTGCTGAAGAGCCCGAATCCGGCCAGCAGGAGGCCGAACAAGCTGAACAGGATTCCGATCGGCAAACGGATGTCCAGTTTCATGGTGTGTCCTCTCTTACCGGAATATCAGATTCAGAACCAATGCCAACACCAGCACCCCCACTGCCAGGGACGCCGGACGCTGGTACCACGGGAGGTGCCCCTCGCTCGGCCGCTCCGTCAACGAGTAGACCAATCCGACGAGCTCTTTTTCCGGCCGCGGACGCGTCACCACGCTGATTGCAATCGTCACGAAGAAGCAGATCACCCAGGCCCAGATCGCCGTCCAAAAATTCTGCGCCATGGAGCTCGGATACATATGCGTCACTGCGATCCATCCCCCTTTGATCCCAACCGCTTCGCCTTGCGGCAGCGTCAACCCATGGTGCACGACGGCGGCGGCCGTTCCCGTAAGCAAGCCGAAGAAAGCGCCGTGCCCGGAAGTGCGCTTCCAGAACATTCCCAGCAGAAACGTGGCGAATAGCGGCGCATTCACAAACGCAAACACCAATTGCAAGAAATCCAGGATGTCGTTGAAGTGGGTGGTGGCATAAGCCGCCCCGATCGAAAGCGCAATCCCGAAGACGGTCGCATACCGTCCCATCTGCAGGTAATGATGGTCCGACCCGCCTTTGTGGATGTAGGACTGGTAGATGTCGTAGGTCCACACCGTGTTGAACGCCGTCACGTTCCCCGCCATCCCGGACATGAAGCTAGCCAGCAGCGCCGTCAGGCCCAGCCCCAAAATACCCGTGGGGAAGTAGTGCAGCAGCATGTTCGGGACCGCCAGGTCGTAGTCGAGCACCGTCTTGCCGTCCTTATCTACCTCGGGCCGTCCCGTGGCCAAATCGATCTTCGCCGGGATCAAGCCCTTCCCCTCCTGATTCAATTCCTGCACCTGCGCATGCGCCGTCGTCGCACCCATGGTTTGCACGGCCGCTGAGGGCATCATATTCGGCACGGCAATCGCGATCATCCCCGGCAGAATCACCAAGGCGGGAAAGAGGATTTTCGGTACCGCGGCGATCAATGGCGTCCGCCGCGCCGCGCTCATGGAGTCCGCGGCCATGGCGCGCTGAACCACCAGGAAATTCGTGCACCAGTAGCCGAACGAAAGCACGAATCCCAGGCCCATCACCAGCCCGAACCAGTCCACTCCCAGCGGATTCGTCTGCGCGCTGGCCATCCCATGCCAGGAGTGCGTAAACGCCACCGGCAAGCGCGTCTTCAACCCGTCCCATCCGCCGACGTTCCTTAATCCCAAATACACGAGCGGCAATAATCCGGCCACGATCAGGAAAAACTGCAGCACCTCGTTGTAAATCGCGCTCGTCAGTCCCCCCAAAAGCACGTACGCCAACACAATCATCGCGGAAATCATAATGCTCAAGTGAAATGACCAGGTGAGCGGAAGCCCCAGCTTCGCCAGCGGCACATCCAGAATGTGCAGGGTCTCGATCAGCTTCGCCATGGCGTACATCGAGATGCCGGATGAAAAAACCGTCATGGCCGCGAACGATATCGCGTTGAGCCCGCGCGTCTTTTCGTCGAATCGCAGCCGCAGGTACTCCGGCACCGATCGCGCGCGAGACCCGTAGTAAAACGGCATCATGAATACGCCCACGAACACCATCGCTGGCACCGCGCCGATCCAATAGAAATGGCTGGTGGCGATTCCGTATTTCGCGCCCGAAGCCGCCATCCCAATCACTTCCTGCGCCCCCAGGTTTGTGGAAATAAACGCCAGCCCGCAGATCCAAGCCGGCAGCGCCCGTCCCGCCAGGAAAAAATCCGTGCTGGTCTTCATGAAGCGCTTCAGGACGACGCCAATCCCCAGCACAAACGCGAAGTAAAGCAGCATGATGATCCAATCGATGGCCGTCAGATTCATTCATCACCCCTTTCTGCCGCTGGCATCGGATCCGCCCGGCGAATCGCCCGCCGCCGGCGCATCCTTGCCGCCTTACTTCCTGTCGAGAAGCACCTCGACTCCATACGCGGGAATCTCCAGCGTGCCGCCGTCCGCGCTTCCTAGAACCACGTCCATGGGATGCGGCAGCGTGACGCGTTGGGTCTCCCGTTTGAAATTGATCAGGATAAACACCTGTTTCCCGGCTCCCTCGCGCCGGCTGACTTCGATTCCGTCCGGCACCGGGCCAAACACCGGCGTGATGCCGCTCTGCTGCGCCATCCAATTCGCGGCAGCCGCCATCAGTTTGTCGTCCAGAATCGTGCCGATGTACGTGATCCGCCCTTTACCATAGGTCCGGCTCAGCACGGCCGGCTGGTCATCGAGCCACCCATTCGCCGCGCCGTATTTCATCACCACTTGCGTCTCGGGAGACATGGCCTTCATCTGCTCGGCCCAAATCGTCGCCTGCCCCTCGCCCCACTGGCCGGAAATCGGGAAGTCTTTTTCGAGCGCGTAGTACTGCTCCACGCGCCCGCCCAGCGCATTCACCAGATAGCCCGGCTGCCTTTGCGTCAGCAGCGAGTTAAATTCATCTTTCATTCCCGAGCGCGGGCCCAGAACAAGGTGTCCGCCGTTGCGGACATACTCCATAAGGTGCTCTGCCAAATCCTTCGGAATCAAATTCAGGTCGGGCGCCACGACCAGCCGGTAAGACTCGAGCGGCGCGTGCGGATTCACGATATCCACCGATTGAGCCAGCTTCCGGATCGCTTGGTAGTAGGACTTCAGCAACCCCATCTGGTCGTATTTCTCCGTGTGCTGCTGAAAATCAATCGCCCAGCGGCTGTCGTAGTCGTAGAGAAGTGCCGCTTGCGAAACGGGGCTTGTCCCGCGCAGAGTTTCACCTGCTTTCGCGAAGTCCTCGCCGATCTGCGTCACCTCGGTGTACAGCGGCACGGGACTTCCGTCCGCGCCAACCAGCGTCCCGTGATACTGCTCCTGGCCGTTAAGCGCGCTGCGCCATTGCCAATACTCGACGGCGTCGGCCCCGTGGCCGATCGCCTGCCACGCCATCGCGCGCACTTCTCCGCGGTTCAGGAAATTGTTCACGTCCGCCCAATTCACCGCGCCCGGCTGCGTCTCCATCACCCAGAAATTCTTTCGCTTGAATCCTCGCGTCAAATCGTGCGTCGCCCCGTTGGCATCCGGGTCCACCTGCCCGCTGCCCACGTAATCGTCCCAGGAAGCCAAATCCAGCGCGCGGCTCACCAAGTAGTGGTCGAAGCCTTCGAAAAATCCCATGAAATTCGTGGTGATGAACTGCTGCGGATCGGCATGCGGACGGATCGCGTCAATCTGATTCTGCTGGTAGCTCACCCACGTGTCGCTGACGAACCGCTTCCAATCCAGCCGCAATCCCGGATTGTTGTAGCCCTCCCCGAGCGGAATCTGCGACCAGTCGAAATACGTCTGGCTCCAATAGGCCGTCGTCCATTGCGCGTTCAGATTGTCGAGCGTCTTGTACTTGGCCTTCAGCCATTGCTGAAATTGCTCTTTCGTGTAGTCGTCGTAGGAAGGCTCGGCGTATTCATTGTCGATCTGCCAGCCGATCACGTTGGGATTGTGGCCGAACCGCTGGGCCATTTCGCCTGCGAGCTTGCGGCAGAATTCACGGTAGCGCGGGCTGGTGAACGAAAAATGCTGGCGGTTGCCGTGGACGGCACGCCGCCCGTCGAGCTCCACGCGCAGCGTATCCGGATACTTCTGCGTGAGCCACGCGGGCGGCGCCGGGGTCGGCGTCCCCAGCACGATTGCGACATGGTGTAGTGCGGCTTTCGCGATGGCTCGTTCCAGCCAGTCGAAATCGTACTTCCCTTCCGCGGGTTCCATCCGGCTCCACGCGAATTCGCCCACCCGCGCAAACGTAATGTGCGCCGCTTCCATCAACTCCAAATCTTTGTCCCAACGCGATTCCGGCCACTGCTCGGGATACCATGACGCGCCGAGGAGCAAGGCGTTGTGTTGCTGCAGCGCCGCCGACGGCGTCTGGTCTTGCGAAGTATTTGCCAGCAATCGACCGGGAAACGAAACAAACGACAGAACGATGGCCGCGGTCAGTAGGGTGATTATGGCTCCGAGCAAGATGGATGTGGATTCGCCAAACCGCGAAGATTGCTTCGACTTTTTCATGTTTCACCCATTGCAGCAAGAAAACGCAAGCCGGATCTCCTGACTCGCGCTTGATCCGGACCGTTGCGCGCCGCCATTCTCTAACGGGTGAGCCGGACCTTGCCAGTTAATTCGATCTTTTCGGATGAGCTTCCCACCAGAATCCCAAAATCTCCGGGATCGGCGGTCCAGCTCTTCGTGCCAACGTCGTAATAGGAAAATGCCCGGCGGTTGAGGGTCACAGTCACCGTCTTCGTTTCGCCGGGCTTCAGGTCCACTTTGCCGAAACCCTTCAGCTCTTTCACCGGACGTTCCACTTTGGGATGCTCTTCGCTGACGTATACCTCGCCGATTTCCGCGCCTCCCCGCTGGCCCGTGTTGGTGATGTCGAAGGAGACGGTGATTGGCTCATCGTCGCTGAACGACGATGGGGTGACGCTCAGGTTGCCGTATTTGAACGTGGTGTAGGAAAGCCCGTAGCCGAATGGAAAAAGAGGCTTGATGCTGCTCTTATCGAAATGACGATAGCCGAGGAAGACGCCTTCGGTGTACGCCACATGCTTGCTCCCATTCTTGTCGTAGTAGCTGTTATACGTCGCGCTGTCTTCCCAGCGCCTCTCGAACGACGCGGGAAGCTTCCCGCCCGGGCTGACGTCGCCAAACAGAATTTTCGCCAGCGCCGTTCCGCCCTCCTGTCCCGGGTACCATGTGTGTACGAGCGCCGGGGTCGCATTGATCCACTTCGTCATATCGACGTTGCCGCCAGCCGTCAGAACTACCACGACGTTTTTGTTTGCGCTTTCTACGGCGCGGATCAAATCGTCTTGCCCGCCGGGTAACCCAAAAGTGCGATCGCGCCCTTCACCTTCGGTTGTCTCGTCGAATCCGACGCACAGGATCACCACATCGGCCTTCGCCGCCGTTTCTTGTGCTTGTCTCAGTTCGGGAGTCTGGCCGGAAGTCACGCCGAAGCCGATGGAAGAGGATTCGCCCTTGTCAAAGTACTCGAGCCGAACCTTGTAGGGTTTTCCCGCCTCCAGAGCCAGCGTGTTCAACTGCAAATCCGTGCTCTCCCAATCCCACTCGTCCATCAATAATTTATCGTCGACATAAAGCCGAAATCCCTCGTGCCCGCCCACGTACAGCGTGTATTCCCCCGAGGCCGGCGGAGTGTAGTATCCAGTCCATCGCACGGAATAGTTGCGCGTGGGTCCGCCCGCGATATAACCTGAGTGACGCCAAAGGAAGTTTACGTGCTCATCCGTCCGCACCAACGCAGGCGGGCCCTGCAAGTCAGGATTGTCAAAGTACTCGGCCGCCAGCCCCGGCGTCTTGCCATCCGCTGACTTCGTGAAGTTTGTCGTGTTGTAAATGTCGGCCGGCTTCGGCACGCCGGAGGCGTAGAACACGCGGACGCCCGAGCCCAGCAGCTCGTCGCTGATCCCCTGCAGGAAATCCACGGAAACAAGGGGCGTAACGTGCGCGCTGCCTCCGCCTTCCGGCACACCGGGGGAAGCGTTGGGCCCTATCACCGCCACCGATTTCACCTTGGATTTGTCGAGCGGCAGCACGTTCTCGTTCTTCAGCAGCACGATCCCGCCCATCGCTGCGTCGAGAGCCACCTTGCGGCCTTCTTCGTTGAGCAGCGACTCGCTCGGTTCCGTGTCAGCCCGTTCCATGAATCCGAACTCCATCGCGGTCCGAAGGATTCTGCGGACTTTGTCGTCTATCGTTGCAACGGAAACCTTTCCGGCTTGGATCGCGGGCAGCAGCGTGGCGCGGTTCATGAATTTCGAAAGTGGCATCTCAAGGTCGAGTCCCGCATTGGCAGCGGCCACGCCGTCGTACGTCGCGTCCCAGTCCGACATGATCACGCCGCGGAAGCCCCATTCCTTCTTGGCGACGTCCGTCATCAAGGTAGGGTTCTGCGTCATGTGGACGCCGTTGACCAGGTTATACGAGTCCATGAGCGCGCCCACATGCGCTTCTTTTACCGACGCTTCGAACGCCGGCAAATAGATCTCGCGCATCGTGCGCTCGTCCATGTCCGAACTCACGTCGTGCCGGTTCCATTCCTGATTGTTGCCCATGAAATGTTTCGCGGTCGCGCTCACGTGTTGGCTCTGAATTCCCTCGATCACCGCGACAGCCATCCGCGAAGCGAGATACGGGTCTTCCCCGAAATATTCGAAGTTGCGCCCGCACATCGGTGCGCGGTAGATGTTCATTCCGGGCCCCAGTATGAAATCCACGCTGCGCGCCAGGGCATCCTTGCCCATTTCCACGCCCACCCGGTGCTCCAGCTCCGTGTCCCAGCTCGCGGCCATCGCGATCCCGGCGGGATATCCCGTCGAAGGCCCCCACGTGCGCACGCCCAGCGGACCGTCGGACATCTTGAACGCCGGCACTCCCAGTCGAGGAATCGCGCGAATGTACATGTTGGCGCCCTTCGGAAACTCGCTGCCGCCGATGTAGTCCACCTTTTCCTCGATCGTCATCTGGCTCAGTATCTTTTCCACGCGCTCATCAATGCCGGCCTGGCCCGAGGCGGCCGATTGGCCCGCGGGTTGAGCGACGGCCAGGAAACTGAGCATCAGGAATGCGGGCAGAAGAAACTTCTGGAATCGATTCATCCTCGGGTCCTTTCGCGTCGCTCCCCCGCGAGGGCTGGGCGCGTTCGAATTGCGCGGCCACAACAAACTGAGCCAGAATGTGCCGTGTGGGATCGGGTTTGACAGGGTCAATCTCGTGTTACATTGGCCGATGTCCGCAAGCCGGAAATAAAACTGACCGGCAATGTTGCGGAACTCTGTCACTGCCCTGCGGGGTTGTCAATGAATTTCTGAGTTTTCTCGGGCGCGGAAAGGTATGGCCATGCCTTGTTTTCTGCCCTAGAAAATCGATAATGCCCATGCTCGCGTTGCTCTCCCAGCAGCGCAAGCCGCGTCGGAGGTGATCGATGAGGAAACTTTTTCTCGCGCTTTTCTTCTGCGTTCTTCTTGCGAGCGCCGCCTGGTCGGACTCTGGTGCGTCCAATCTCATTGCCAACGTTCCCGGCCGCACGACCATCAGCCTCGACGGCGCCTGGAAGGCCATCGTCGACCCCTATGCCACCGGATTCGGTATGCGCCTCTATGAAAACCGCAAGCCGCGCGACAAAAGCGACCTCGTCGAATACGATTTCGATGTCTCGGGCTCCCTCGCCGTCCCCGGCGACTGGAATTCCCAGCGCGAGAGTCTCCTCTACTACGAAGGCCCTGTCTGGCATCGCAGGATTTTCACCTACCATAAACGCGCGCACACGCGCTGCTTCGTCTACTTCGGCGCCGCGAACTATCAGGCCGCGGTCTACCTCAACGCGAAAAAACTCGGAGAGCATCAGGGCGGCTTCACGCCCTTCAATTTCGAGATCACGGATCAGGTCATCGACGGCGACAACTTCCTCGTCGTCGCCGTGGACAACACGCGCCGTCCCGCCGGCATCCCCGCGCTCAACACCGATTGGTGGAATTACGGAGGCCTGACGCGCGACGTTTCGCTCGTCGAAGTCCCCGATACCTTCATCGAGGATTATTTCGTTCAGTTGGCGAAGGGCGCGCCGCAGGAAATCGCCGGCTGGGTGAAGCTCAACGGCGCGTCGAAGCCCGAGCAGGTAACTCTCGAAATCCCCGAGGCCGGAATCCGCCAGACCGTCACGACCAACGCCGAGGGCTCCGCGGAATTAAAATTCCCCGCAAAGCTCGAGCTCTGGTCGCCCGAAAATCCCAAACTCTACCGCGTGATTCTCTCGGCGGCCGGGGACCGCGTGGAAGACGAAATCGGCTTCCGCACGATCCAGACCCGCGGCTCGCAAATCCTGCTCAACGGCAAGCCAATTTTCCTCCGGGGCATTTCCATGCACGAAGAGGCGCCCTTCCGCGGCGGCCGCGCGTTTTCTCCGGAAGACGCGCAGACTCTTTTCGGGTGGGCCAAAGATCTAGGCTGCAACTTCGTGCGCCTCGCGCATTATCCGCACAACGAAAATGAAATCCGCCTGGCCGACAAGCTCGGCCTGCTCGTCTGGTCCGAAATCCCCGTGTATTGGGTCGTCGATTGGCAAAACTCGGCCACGCTCGACCTCGCCGAAGAGCAGCTTCGCGACTCGATCGCGCGCGACCGCAATCGCGCCTCCATAATTCTCTGGTCGCTCTCGAATGAAACTCCCATCGAACCGCCGCGCACCGAATTCCTGCAAAAACTCGCCGTCTTCGCGCGCGGCCTCGACTCCACCCGCCTGCTCACCTCCGCCATGAACCACACGCAAAACGCCGCCCCCGACGCGCGCCTGCTCAACGATCCCCTCGCCGAATCCCTCGACGTCCTCGGCCTGAACGAATACATCGGCTGGTACGAAGGCCGCCCCGAAGACGCCGCGCGCACCCATTGGACCACCGCCCTCGACAAGCCGCTCATCGTCAGCGAATTCGGCGCCGGCGCCGTAGCCGGCAATCACGGCGATCCCGACGCTCGCTTCACCGAGGAATATCAGGCCCGCGTCTTCGAGCAGCAGCTCCTGATGCTGAAACAAATCCCCAACCTCGCGGGAATGTCTCCCTGGGTGCTGATGGACTTCCGCTCGCCGCGGCGTCTGCTTCCCGGCGTGCAGGATTATCGCAACCGCAAGGGACTCGTCTCCGATCAAGGCCGGCGCAAGGAAGCGTTTTACATCTTGCAGAAGTTTTACGCCGAGAAAGCGAAGGAAACGCCGTAGCGCGAGCGGCCCGAACTACCAGCCGCCCGCGGACCTTCGCGCCGCGTCCGAATGCCGCGCACACGAGCGAGCAGCACTCCAGTTGAATCTCCCTCGCCGCCCGCTTGTGGCACAATCCTCCGTGCGCTTTTGGCTTTTCGCCGCTCCCGAGGATCTCCCATGAAATACCGCAAGCTGGGCCGCACCGGTTTCAAAGTCAGCGAGATCGCTCACGGCCTCTGGGGCATGACCGGCTGGAAGGGCTCGAACGACCGCGAATCGCTCGCCTCCCTGCAATTGGCCGTGGACCTTGGCTGCAACTTCTTCGACACCGCCTGGGCCTACGGCCAGGGTAAGAGCGACTCCCTGCTGGGCAAAATTCTCGCCGCCAACAAAGGCAAGCGCCTCTACGCCGCGTCCAAAATTCCGCCCAAGAACGGCCGCTGGCCGGCCCGCCCCGAGTATCCCTACCACCGCGTCTTTCCCGCCGCGCACGTTTTCAAGTACGCGCGCCTGATCCTTAAAAAATTGCGCGTCGAAAAAATCGACCTGCTGCAATTCCACGTCTGGGACGATAGCTGGGCCGCCGAATCCGAATTCCGCGAGACCGTCGAAAAACTCAAGAGCGACGGCCTTATCCGCTTCTTCGGCCTCAGCTTGAATCGCTGGGAGCCGGAGAACGGCCTCGCCGCCATCCGCACCGGCCTGGTGGACACCGTGCAGGTCATCTACAACATCTTCGACCAGGCGCCCCAGCGCAAGCTCTTCCCCGTTTGCCGCAAGCACAACATCGGCGTCATCGCCCGCGTCCCGCTCGACGAAGGCAGCCTCGGCGGAAAAATGACGCTCGATACCATCTTCCCGCGCGGCGATTGGCGCGCCCGTTATTTCGGCCCGGAAAATCTGGAGAACACCATGGCGCGCGTCGCGGAGCTTAATAAAATCTTGCCTGAAGGTATGACCCTCCCCGAAATGGCGCTGCGCTTCATCCTCGCCAATCGCGATGTCAGCACCACTATCATTGGCATGCGCCGCCCGCGCCACGTCCAGCAGAACATCGCCACCAGCGGCGCGCCCCCGCTCGCCCCCAGCCTCCTCCGCGCCCTCAAAAAACACCGCTGGGACCGCAAGCCCGAACCCTGGGCCGATTGATCCTGCGCGGTTTCCCAAGCAAGCCTCTTGTGTCCCGAGCGTGTTTGACCGAACTTGACTTCTCGTTCTTTGGAAGCCTAATCTGTAGTTATTCCAACGGTAAATAGATACTCACCGCGAGAATGAGGTGAGGACCATGCGAAAGGCACTGCTGGTAGTTGCGCGCGTGCTCCTTTTTGGCGTATCGGCTCGCGCGCAGACTTGCACCAAGGTTGTCTCGTTCGCGCTAGCGGACGCAAGTGGCGTTCACCCATTCATGGGAACGGGCGGCTGGATCGGCAAATGGGTCCAAAAGAACGCTAAGAAATTTCCCGATATCTGCTTCTCTCAATCTCCGCTCCAGGGCCGGGCGAATTTCTTAGTAGTCCTATCGCAATCCGCAGGCTACTTCACGGGGTTCGACCCTGTCGTCAGAACAGATAGCAACACAACCACAACACCTGTCTCCGGAAGCGGAATGGTGACGAGCAACTACGGTGGAATGTGGAATTACACCTACAATGGGACAGTTACGACCACCACAACGACAACCACTCAGGAAAACGTCCCCTACACGATCAATTCAAATACCGTTTATGCATACGCGTACACGCAAGGCGGCGCAATCGTCTCCAGGAGGTACCACGTATACAGCACGAAATCGGGCGGTGACGCCGCTAATTCAGCGGGATACAACATAGGAAGCGCACTGGCGGCGATTAACGCCAGGGGGCGACTACTAACCTCAGTCATGAAGGACATTCAGGGCCAGCCGTCATATGTCAGTCCCGTTCAGCAAGTCGCGCAGATCACCGTGCCCGCTGCGCCGCCAGCTTCTGCACCGCCGGCAAGTCCATCGACTCCCACAGTCTCCACTTGCAAACCGTACCCTAACACCGCAGAAAAACAGTCAATTACAGAGAACGCGGACGGTGAGATCCTCATACTTTCGGACGGCTCCGTTTGGGAAGTGCTGGACATCGATACGGTGAACTCTTCGCTGTGGCTTCCTGTGGACGATGTCATTGTCGTGCGCGCGGACAAGCCGCTCGCCTGCTTCAACTACACCATCATAAATACCGCTGAGCATGCTGAAAAGGTCCAAGCGCAATATTTGGGCCAAAAGTAGGCGTCTTCGGCGGGTGGCCGATCCTCTCATCTCGCATAGTTTCTCCTTAACTTTGGAGCGCGAGAGGAGAATGCCACACCTGTGGTAACCAACTCAGATCACTTGTACTAGAGGTGTGCCCGACCCTTTGGTTTCGAAGGGTCGGAGGGTTCTCTCGAAAGATCCAGCGGCCAACCCTTCAGCCCCGGAAGCGTCTGGCACCCGGCGGGAAGAAAGCAGCAGATCCCTCGTCGCGCAAGGCGCTCGCTCGGGATGACGACGTTGCGCCCTGGTGAAGACCGCTGGGGCGCGAAAGGTCCGGAGCTATTTGGCCTATACAAGAGATACGTTGCGTGGGTGAATGGCCTCGATATCGGTGTAGCGGGAAAAATCCCTTGTGTTGAAAGTCAGGATGCGTTTGACGCCGTGGACGTGCATGGACGCCACCAGGCGCGCGTCGTGGACCTGCACGCCGGAGACATTGCGCGTCACGAGAAGTCTGCGCCATTCTTCGTGAACCGCCAGGCTGTCGGGAAGCAGGCGGAGCCTCTCCTCGAAAACTTTTGCCCTGCGATCCGTGTCCTGAGGGGAAAGGCCGTAACCGTTGCGGTCGACCAGGCGCGTGCAGGCATTCCAGAACTCGGCGACGTTTTGGGACGTGTAACAAAGCACGCCGTCATGCCGCAGGATTGCTTCGGTGGCAGAAACGAGAACGGGATAATCGCTATGGTCCGGTTTTACTCAGCGGAGAAGAACGTTGCTATCGACGAGGTACGCCGTTTCCGCCATCTAGCCGATCCTCATAAAAGCTTTCGCGCGAAAAGCTTTCGGTGGGCATATCCGGCAGGCGTTCGGAGCCTTCTGCAATCGCGGCCAGCATGCGATGAAATTCGTCTACGCTCACCTGAAGGCGAGAGGGGGAACGATCCGTGAGGGCATTCTTGAGAAGACGCTCTGCTACCGTTTCCAAAGGCAGCCCCAAGGCACGCGCCTCGGCAACGAGACGGGCCTCCGTTTCCGGGCTGAGGTCAATGCGAATCGTCATGGCGATGCGCCTCTTGCAGATAGGTTAAACTCGTTCGTACAAAATTACCAGCACCAGTTCGAAGGCGTGCGGGATGCGAATGGGTGCTGAAGGCGACGAGCCAAAATTTCGGTCAGGAACTGGGGCGCAATGGGCGGTCAAGTGTCGAGGGAAATGCGGCCGAAGAGGGGCTTGCCGGCGGTCGAGTTGTAGAAGCCGAAAACCGCCGCAGCGAGGATGAGGAAGAAAACCAGGATCGTAGGTCCTGCATACCAAGCCGAAAGATGGCCGGTGAGCGGATACGCCTGCAGCATATTGGAGAGGCAGAGGGCCACCACAAGAGCGAGGAGCCCGAAGCGAATCAGAACGATCAGCGCGAGGCTCCAGAGAACCAAATTCTCCGACGTATTCAGCACCGGTTGATCGCCGAATACCGGAGGGAGGGAGACGAGCAGGACCGTCACCACGGCCGCCAGCCGCTCGTTGCGCAGGACCAGCCGGATCAGAAAGAAAATGAAGAAAAAGGCGAGCGCCATGAAAACAAAAATCATGAAATTCAGCAGGACGTCGCCGATGGTGAAGCGCACTCCCGAGAGGATGATGTAGTCCAGGCTGGTCTCCGGAGGAAGTGGCGTCTTGCCCATCCAGCCGGGAACCAGGTTCACGACCCTGCTGGCGCCCGCCCAAAACACTCCGGTAAGGATTCCCACCAACAGATCCCGGCCGACCACGGGGTCGCGCATCTGCCCCGCCAGCAAGCGGCTCCAGGAAATCAGCGAACTGGGCCAACGTCTGCGGACGTGGGGTTCGAGCGCGACGTAGAGCAGCCAAGCGATGGCCGCGGCGATCAATCCCCAGCCGGAGGCGATCCAGAAAATCCTGATTTCGGAAATCGTCGGAATGTGGTGGGCGAACAGAAAGCCCGCGCCGAACGTCAGGGAGAATGCCAGAAAGGCCAGCCGGGCCGCGCCACGACGATCGCCGCGCCCGGAGCGGACGTTGCTCCGCGCCAGGACAATTCCAAGGATGATGATCGCGAAGAGCGCCGTTACGCCGATGGCGCTTTGGATCGCTTCCCCGGTGGTTCTCTGCTGTTCCTGCATGCGATCCGGCTTGTCCCAGGGGGACACAAGATCGAAATACACCGGCTTCCCGCGATACGACGCGCCCTCGACGCGCAAGGGCAATTCCGGATGGCCGGGCCAGGTTCCCTGCCAGGCCGCGCGCGCGTCAGTGGCCGCAAGGGGAGTCCATTGCGGAGGCACGGGCTTGAACTGGTTCGCATCCAGTCCCGCCGCGGCGAACAGCGCACCCCAATTCGGGGCGGGCGCCGACTCGGTGGAGGTATCGAGCTGCGGCGGCACAGCCTGAAATTCCCCCAGATGTCCCTGGGTATCGAGGAATATCTGGCACATGCCGGAAATCGAATTCGGAGGATCGTTCGGATACGCTCCGGGAACCAAAGTGAACGTCCAGGTGGACATGAATTGAGGGCTTTCCCGGTACCAGAAGCCAAGAACCGGAGGCACGCCGGAGGAGAGATTGTTCCAACGCGCCGGGCTGCGGTCGTTCTTCTTGAGGTAATCGAGATACCCCGTGAACAGGCCGAAGGCATAAGACGTATCCACCGGCGTGGCCGTATAACCAAAATCGCGAGCCATGTCGCGCGCCTTGGCGGCCAGCACCTCGCTTGGGAGGGGCAGCGGGACAAGATTCGGTAACTCAGATTT
The DNA here is from genome assembly GCA_963788255.1 of uncultured Acidobacteriota bacterium. Taxonomy (GTDB): domain Bacteria; phylum Acidobacteriota; class Terriglobia; order Acidiferrales; family UBA7541; genus Palsa-295. Next base: position 969,220 of record CAWBGC010000010.1, on the reverse strand, counting down.
GTCGGAAAGGAGAGCCATGGCGGCCAGACCCAGAACGATGAGCAACAAGCAGCTCCATGCAATCGCCGGCCGCAGGCCTTCCTTTTCGCCCGCCGCCGCCACCATTTCCGGGGAAGGCGTTTCGCCGGCCGCCAGCGCCGCGGCCAGCGGGTCGCCGCCGGGCAGCGCCGCAGCAACTTGCAGAGCCGTGGCCGGGCGCTTGGCGGGATCTTTCTCGAGGCAGCGCAGAATCACGCGCTCGACCAACGGGTCAATATCCTTCACGATTGCGGAAAGGCTCGAGGGCGTGCTGCGTTCGCGCAGGCGCAACAATTCCGGCAGGGTGGCCGCTTCAAAGGCTTTCTTGCCCGTGAAAATTTCGTACAGCACAAGGCCCAGGGAGTAGATGTCGCTGCGGGCCGTGACTTCCACGCCGGCCAATTGCTCGGGCGCCATATAGGCCGGGGTGCCCGCGCCGGCTTCGTCCGCGGAAAGATTTTCCGCGATGGCCGCGAGACCGAAATCCGTGACGCGCACGCGGCCTCGCCCATCGAGCATGATGTTGCCCGGCTTCAAATCGCGATGGAGCACGCCGTGGTCGTGCGCGGCGGCCAGTCCGGCGCACACCTGGCGTGCAATGTCGAGCGCCTTGGCCTGCGGGAATTGCCCGATGCGGCGGAGGAGCGAGGCGAGATCCTCCCCATCCACATATTCCATCGTCAGGAAGAGGCGGCCGTCGGCTTCGCCGATGTCGAATACGCGGCAAACGTTGGGATGAGAAATTTCGCGAGCGAGGCGCACTTCCTGGTGAAAGCGTTCGCGGGCCGCTTCGTCTTCGGCCATGGCGACCGGCAGGAATTTCAGCGCCACGGTCTGGTTGAGACGCAAATCCTCGGCGCGAAACACCTCGCCCATCCCGCCCTTGCCGAGCAGCGCGACGATGCGGTAGCGGTCCGCCAAGGTCGTCCCGGCCACGTAGCGGCCCGCGGAACTCGGACGCGACGTCGGCGATTGGCTGCTGGAAGCAGGATTCGCCTTGCTGCGCGCCTGGCTGGCCGGGCTCGGTGCGCCGCTGGGAGGCAGGTGCGTAACTGTCGGAGTCGAGCTGAGGTCGACGGGCGTGGCGCAGGCGGGGCAAAACGCCGCGCCGCTCGGCAACTCACGCGCGCAGGAAGCGCATTTCATAAGCCCGCCATTCTAGCACCACGCCCATCCCCGAATGTCATAGGGCAAAAGCGCGCGAGCGAAGGGCGCGGCATGAGACAAGGCGAAAGCAAAAGCAGATCCCTCACCGCCATTCGCGAAAGGCGCGACTGGGTTCGGGATGACGACGGCGGGGAGTGGGGCGGGGTATGGCATAATATCGTGGAGGCTTCTTCCGAGAAAAAACGTGACAGCGGGGAAACGAATACGCAAGGAATTGCGCGCGGCACACCGCAAGCTGCGTGAATTCCGCATGATCGCGAAGGGGCTGGCGTCAACGCGGCACCCGTTGCTGGCGCACATCATTCCCATCCGGCGTTGCAACCTGGCCTGCACGTACTGCAACGAGTTCGACGATTTCTCGAAGCCGGTGCCCACCGATGAGATGATGCGGCGGATCGACCGGCTGGGCGCGATGGGCACGTCGATCATCACGATCAGCGGAGGCGAGCCGCTGCTGCATCCGGAGCTCGACGCGATCATCACGCGCATCCGGCACAACGGAATCCTGGCGGGGCTGATCACGAACGGCTACCTGCTGGTGGCGGAACGGATCGAGCGGCTGAACCGCGCGGGCCTGGAATACCTGCAGATCAGCATTGACAACGTGCAGCCGGACGACGTGTCGAAAAAGAGCCTGAAGGTGCTGGACCAGAAGCTGCAGTTGCTGGCGGAGCACGCGGAGTTTCACGTCAACATCAATTCGGTGCTGGGCAGCGGCATCCGCAACCCGGAGGACGCCCTGACCGTGGCGCACCGGGCCATCCAGCTGGGATTCACTTCGACGGTGGGGATTTTGCACGACGGGAACGGGCAGCTCCAGCCGCTAGGGCCGCGGGAGCAGGAAATTTTCGAGGAGATCATGTCGCTGGGAAAGCAGTCGTTCACGCGGGTGAACCGCTTCCAGCACAATATTGCGGCGGGGCGGGAGAACGAATGGCGGTGCCGCGCCGGGTCGCGTTATCTCTATATCTGCGAGGACGGGCTGGTGCATTACTGTTCGCAGCAGCGCGGGTATCCGGGAATCCCGCTGGCGGAATATACGGAGGAGCAGCGGCGGCGCGAATTTCTGACCAAGAAAGGATGCGCGCCGAGGTGCACGGTGTCGTGCGTCCACCAGATTTCGGTGGTGGACCGTTGGCGCGCGCCGCAGACGCTAGAAGCGGGGCCTTCGACTTCCTCAGGGGCTGCTTCCGGAACGTTCGTGCAGCTCGGGAGCTCGTCGTCTGGCGCGCGCGAGTAGGGCGGCCGGCCTCGTTAGCCACCGCAGGCGGAACCCACCCCTTTGCTGTACAGTTAGGCAAATCTAATTCAAGCCCATAAAGATTCTTATTGCAAAGGGATAGGTGTGGGAGTAGAAGTCGCACATTGACCGGTTCGTCTCCCGAGGCGAGACGGAGCGGGTGAAGCTTGGGCTTCCACGCAGGGGCGGGTCAGCGGCCGGACGGCCGCCCGAAAAAATCGAGTTCGTGCCAGGGGGAGGGTGTCAAGATGCGTGTGCGAATCCATGTTTATGTCGCGTTGGTGATCTGCGCGGTGCTGCTGGCGATGTCGAGCCCGGCGGGCGCACAGGTGAATACGGTTAACTTGTCGGGGAGCGTCCTGGACCCGCAAGGCTTGACCGTGAAGGGCGCGCACTTGACGGTGAAGAATCAGGCGACGGGAGCCGAGCGGACAGCAACGTCCGACGCGAACGGGCGCTACGAAATCGTCGGGTTGCCGCCGGGAGATTACACGATGACGGTCGAGGTAGAGGGATTCGCCGTGCTGACGAATTCCGCGCTGACTTTGACGCTGGGCGCGTCGGCCGAGTACAACCCGCAGTTGCAACTGAAAGCGACAGCGCAAACGGTGAGAGTGGAGGCTTCTACGGAAGTCGTGGACACCTCGAAGACGGATGTGTCGAGCACGATTACGTCGCTGCAGATCGACAACCTGCCCATCAACGGCCGTAATTACATCAATTTCACGCTGCTGAATTCGCAGGCGGCGCGCGATGATACGCCCTCGATCGGGGCGGCGCCGACCAGCGGCTTGAACTTCGGCGGGCAGCGCGCGCGATCGAATGAGGTGTCGGTGGACGGCGCGGACGCGGTGGACAATTCCGTGAACGGTGTGCGCGCGACCGTGTCGCAGGAAGCGGTGCAGGAATTCCAGGTGATCACGAGCAATTACATGCCGGAGTACGGGCGAGCGATGGGGGGTGTGGTCAATATCGTTACGAAGTCGGGATCGAACCAGGTGCACGGCGACCTCTTCGGATACCTGCGCGACAGCGCCATTCAGGCGCAGGACCCGTTCTCCGTAACTGTGAACCCGGCAACCCTTCAGGCTACGCCCACCAAGCAGTCATACACGCGCGTGCAAGGCGGGGCGACGATCGGCGGGCCGATTCAGAAGGACAAGACTTTCTATTTCTTCAGCTATGAAATAACGAGGCGGCAGGAAACGGGATACTCGAGCATCGGCCAAGGCAATTTTGGCCTGGAGAACTTACCCACGAGTACGAGTGCTGAGGGGTTTCCTCAACCCTGCTACACGGGCCAGGCAGGGGGGCTCGTGACGTCCGGTCAGAAGACGTACATCCAAGACAATCCCGGCGAGCTCGGCGAAGAGTATTTCTGCGCGGCTTCGCTGGCATCGCAAACGGCGCTGTTCGGCAACACGCCCTCGCTGTTAGGAACGCCCCTGAACATTTTCCCGTCGAGCAACGCCACGGTGCCCGCTTCCTTCGTCGGCCTCGTATCAACGATCGGAAACTATCCGACTTCGGAAGGCACGAGCCTGTGGTCGCTGAAGATCGACCACAACTGGAATTCCAAGAATAATTCGTTCATTCGCGCGAACGTTTCACCTTCGACGATTACCGGGATTCAGGTGAACGCAGAAAATCAGAATTTCGGGCAAAACGCCGGGTCGCGGACTTCCGAACAGCAGACGCGCGATCTGGACATTGTAGGGCAGCACACGACTACCATCAGCAACGACCTATTCAACGAATTTCGCTTCCAATACGCGCGGCGCGGGCTGCACTACGGCTTCTCGAATCTACCCGGGGGCTCGGATCCAGCCGTCAATATCACCGGCTTTGACTTTTTCGGACGCGAGCCATTCTCGACGGAAGACCGCACGGAAAAGCGGTACGAATGGACCGACAATCTGACATGGACGAAGGGGACTCACACCTTCAAGTTCGGAGGAGACACGAATCTCATTCAATTGCGATCGTCCCAGTCTGAAATCTTCACGCTGAATTATGGCGGCGTGTATTCCTTCGGCGGCCTGGACGCGGGGTCGGTGAACACGGACTTCGCGGGAGCGCCTGGATTCTCCGCCGTGCAGGCGTACGGGCTGGGCATTCCGTCGTCGTTCATTCAAGGAATCGGCACATCCGACCGGCCCTTCGACAATAAAACGCTGGGAGTCTTCGCGCAGGATAGCTGGAAGATCAACCGCAAGCTGACTCTGAATTACGGCGTGCGGTACGACATCGAATGGCTGCCGACGTTCACGCCGAGCACGAGCTTGAATGCGGCTGGCGAACAGGCGTTTGGCGTGGTCGAAGGGATTCCGGTCGACTCGAACAACGTGGCGCCGCGCATTGGGATTGCGTGGGATCCTTGGGGCAACGGAAAGACAGTGATCCGCGCCGGCTACGGGTTCTTCTACGACCATCCGGCGCTGGGGCTGGCGTTCCTGGCGACGGCGGAAGACGGAGCGACTTCGGCGCTGCTGGAAACAGGCCCCGGAGCACCGTGCTCTGGAGATACGTGCGACCCCGGCCTGAATCCCTTCGCATTGAACGCGACGAACATCTTCCAAGGACTGCTGGCGAGTCCGGTCACAGGGATCACAGGATGTACGGTCACGGCGACGGTGCCATTCCCGATGTGCTACGAGCACAACCAGCAGCGATTCAATCCATTCCAGCCGAATTCCCTGTTTACGAACCAGAATTTTATCACGGCGGGTTTTCCGATGACGCTGCTGCCCTTCACGATTCCCGTTACCAAAAATTTTCAATACGCGCTGGCGCAGCAGGCGAATCTGACGATCGAACGGGAGCTGAGCAAGGACTGGAAGATCAGCCTGGGATATAACTTCACGCACGGCACGCACCTGGACCGGACGATCAATCTGAGCGTGGCGAATCCAAAGCTGCTGATTGAAAACGCCAACAACGCGATCGAGGCAGGGGTCGCAACGCCCGGAACGAACCCGTTGGGGGTGGCGGCGCCGTCCGGAGCGTCCGGATCGTGCATTGACTACCCCGGCGCGGGAAGCATTCAGGTGGTCGCGCCTGCGATTCTTGGAGCTGCGTTCGCCGCACAGGGCTGCGATACGCCGCCCATAGGCTACGTTGGGACGCCCGCGGTGTTCAATTATTTCCGTCCCTCCGGGCCGAATCCTTCTTTTGCGGGTCTCGTCGGAGGATACCCAACGTTGGTGGGACTGGCGCAGTTGGCCGGTTATCCCACTGGGTTTGCCGGAGTGCGAATTCCTTGGAGCGACGTGAACCCGCAGACTTCGACCGGGAATTCGATCTATCACGCGTTCACGCTGACGATGACGAAGCGTTTCTCACGCGGATTTGAATTGCTCTCCGGTTGGACTTACTCGCATACCATCGATGATTCGACGGACCTTTCCACGCTGCTGAATCCGCAGGACAACAGCAACCCGAACGGTGAGCGAGGCAATTCGGATTTCGACCAGCGGCATCGCTGGATCACCAGCGCCGTCTTCGTTAGCCCCTACCACAATAGCGACGAAGGCATATTGAAAAAGGTCTTCGCGGACTTCAACGTGGCGCCGATAATCGAAGTGGCCTCGGGGCGTCCGTACGATGTTCTTATTGGCTCGGACACAAATCTGGACTTCGGGACGGCCACGAACCGGCCTTCGGTTTTGCCCGCAGGCGGAACGGCTCCTCCGGGGTTCCCCGCTGTGGCGTCACCTTTCATTCCCGGCGTGCAGTTCATCATTCCCTCGACGTGCGTGGATTCCACGGGAGCAACTTTTGGCCCATATCCGTATGTTCCCTCACCACCCTATGGATGCGTCGGCGACCTTGGACGGAACGCATTCACGCGGCCCGGATTCTTCCAGATTGACCTGCGGATCAGCCGCAAAATTCCCATCACGGAGCGCGTGAATCTGGAGGTAATCGCCGATGGATTCAACATGCTGAACCGGTTGAACGTCAGCGACGTGAATCCACTGTGCGACCCGACTTCGGGGTCGTGCACCGCGGGAACACCGACGGCTTCCTACGACCCGCGAACATTCCAGTTCGCGCTGAAGGTCAATTTCTAGCCAGCGCAGGGCGTGATCTGCAGGGAGTTCTCGCGCGACGGGCGCGGGAATTCCCTTTTTTTCTGCAGCGCTACGGCGGCGCGAAACTTCTTCTCCGCAATTTGCCTTCGCGCTAGAGTGTCTGGTGTACTGTCCCGCAAGTAGATGCCAAGAGTATCTTGGCCTCCGGGGCTAAAGCCCCATAAAGGCTGTGACGTTATGTCGGAGCTGAAGCTCTGACCCCCTACGGGCAATTGAAGTAAATTTATCGGGCTCAAAACTTGAAGGTCACGGGAGGAAGTCCGGACCCTGAAAAAGATGGAAGAGACCGCGGTGAGAGTGATCGCTCGATGAATCCGGACATTTGGCTGGCAATCGGCATTGTGGCCATCGGAGTGGCGGCGTGGAGCGTGTGGTCCGCCGGACGCCGGGCCGAAACTCAAATCTCCGCCGCGCGGCAGGAAATGCAGGCTTCGCTTGCGGCGCAGGGACAAGCCGTATCGGCGCAGATGAATCACCTGATGCAAAGCGTGACGCAGCAGCTCGGGCAAGTCCGGCAGGAACTGCAGGCCGGGGTGGCATCCACGGGACAACTTACATCGCAAGCGCAGCGCGAGGTGGCGCAACGGCTGCAATCGTCCACCGAAGTGCTGCTGCAAATGAGCCAGAAAATCGGGGAAGTCCACCAAACCAGCCAGGACCTGTCGAAGGCGGCGCTGACGCTGCAGTCCGTCCTGGGAGGAGCGAAGACGCGCGGAACGCTGGGAGAAGTAACGCTGGACCGCCTGCTGGAGGATGCCCTGCCGCAGAGCGCTTACGCCACGCAATTCCGGTTCGCGTCGACGGGCGCCATTGTGGATGCAATCGTGCGCAGCGGGGATCGCGTGCTTTCGATCGATTCGAAATTCCCGCTGGAAGCCTACCGGCGGATGGTCGAGGGCGGCGAAGAGGCGCAGCGCGAGTTTTCCACGGCGGTCCGCAAGCACGCCGATTCGATCGCCGAAAAATACATTCTCCCGGACGAGCACACGTTCGACTACGCGCTGATGTTCATTCCCTCCGAAGGCGTTTATTACGAGCTGCTGATGACGCAGGACTCGAAGTACGGAATGCTGGATGAATACTGCCGCGGGAAGCGTGTTTTCCCAGTTTCGCCGAACACGTTCTATGCGTGCCTGAGCGCGATCGCCATCAGCCTACAAGGGCAGAAGATCGAGGAGAACGCGCGGCACCTGATGGCCAGCCTGGCGGGACTGAACAAACAGTTCGAGACGTTTGCGGATGTGTACGAAAAGCTCGGCACGCATCTCCGTCACGCGCAGCAGAGCTACGAGGAAGCAGACACGCGGTTGACGCGCGCAAGGAATTCACTGGAACAGATGTCGCAAGGCGCGCTGCCCGAGCCTACGACGAAAGTCATGGGGAGCGGCTCGGGCGAATAAGGCTGTTGCGGCGAGGGTGAGGATGGCCACCTCATTCGAGCGCGCTGGATGCGGCATCGAGCAGAGTGCGGAAATCCCCCGCCATGGTCTGCGAAAGAATGGGCTCGAGCTCGGCTTGAATCTTGGTTGAATCGCGCGGGTGATGCGCGAGACGTTTCGCGAGGCTCTTGATCTCGGGCTGCAAATCCTTCCCAGCAAGCAGCACGGCCGCCTGCAGGTATTGCCGCGCGGCTCCGACGTCGGGCGGAGGCACCAGCCGCGCGTGAAACGAGAAGTCTCCGGAGCGGATGGCGGTGACCTTCAGCTCCGCAAGATTCTGCGGCCCGCCTGTGGTGCGCAATTTCTGCGCGTCGCCCATCACGAAACGCAACACTCCGGGTGTCTCGTTCACCACGACAATCCAAAGTGGCTGGTCCGATCCTTGAACGCGCACGGCGAGTGCGCTCTTCTTCTCCGGCTGGAGAGGAGGGTTGGGGGGCGAAAAATCCAGGGCTACGAGCGTGGCCGCCGCGGTCATCTCCGGTCCGGATGATGCGATCGAAATCGTCGCGGCACCGGGGACGGCGTTGGGGCCTGCGAGGACCACCAGGCATTCCGGAGAGGCCGCGAGGACGAGGGAAGGCTCACCGTTGATCTTTACGAGATTGTCGTTGGCATCGCCGCGCAACCCTGCACCGCAAATCGAAAAACGATCGCGAAGAGATACGACGGGAGCGACATGGAGCGCCACGGGAGCGACTGCGGGCGCAATCGAATCCACTAGCGCCGCCGCTGAGCTGCCGGCAGCTTTTGCGATCAGGACACCCGCATTGGTGGGCGCAAGGAAATAGGCGCGGCCGGTTTTGTCCGTTTGCACGCGCTGAACTCCGCCCAGATCGACAGTCACACCGGGAGCGAGCTTGCCGTCCGCGCCGAAAGCGGCGAGGGTGGCCGGCTGGCCAGCCACCAAACGAGGCGGGAGCACAATTGTGACACTCCACGCAGCTGGAGGCGCCTGTTGCGCGTGGGCAGCGAATGCAAACGAAAATAGAAATGCAGTCAGACACAGAATTGCCAGCGCGCGCGAGGCAAAAAGGCTCCGCAGAAAGCGGTGTCGTGCGGTAGAGGAATACGGACTGAGCCGCATGATTTTCACGCGGGACGAGCGATTCGGCCGTAGACGCGAGCCTCACAGAACATGCGAAACAGCTCGGGATCGAGTTCGCCCGCTTTAACGCAATCCTCGAGAATGCTGAGGGCGCGCGTGGCGGGGACGGCTTTCTTATAAGGGCGGTCGGAAGCGGTGAGGGCGTCAAAGATGTCGCAGATGGTCATCATCTTGGTTTGAAGCGGGATTTCGTCGCCGCGCAGCTTATAAGGGTAGCCGGAGCCGTTGAGTTTCTCGTGATGCGCCCGCGCGATCTCCGGGACCTTGTGCAATTCCTTGGTCCAAGGAATCTGCGAGAGAAAGACAAAAGTGTGAATGGCGTGCGATTCGATTTGGCGGCGCTCGGATTCGTCGAGGCTGCCTTTGGAAATCGAGAGCAGGCGGCTTTCCTCGGAGGTGAGGTAAGGGTGCTCGACGCCCTTCGGGTCGAGGAAGTATTGAGCCGAGATTTCGCGGACGCGGCGGAATTTTCCCTGTTCGAGCAGGGTGGGCTCGTTGGCCTCTAGGACGACGGAGAGGTAATCGTCAAGTGCCTTCAGGCGCTGGTCAAAATCCTCGCTGAGACGGGCGATTTCAGAGAGGGCATCGCCGCGGTCGCGTTCGAGCATGACCTGAAGCTTGCGGCGGACCATGCTGGCTTCCGTTTCCTTGCGGATGTAATCGAAGCGCTGGCGGACGAGTTCGAGCTGCAGGGGATAAAGCTTCTTGGCCTTGACGAGGACTTCCTCGCGAACGCCGACTTTGCCGAAATCGTGGAGCAGGGCCGCATAGCGGAGCTCCTTCATTTGTTCCGTGGTGAAGTGCGCCGCTGCGTACGGGCCGGCGGAGGCGGCGTCGACCGTTTCGGCGAGCTTCAACGTGTAGGCAGCCACGCGAAGCGAGTGGCCGGAGGTGGTGGGGTCGCGCTGCTCGATGGCGGTTACAGCGGCGCTGACGAAGCCCTCGAGCATGCCTTCGATTTCCTGGTAGAGCTTGCGATTTTCGTAGGCGACGGCGGCCTGCGAAGCAAGCGAGAGAGCCAGGCGCACGGAACGCTCGCGGAATGGCTGCACCTGGCGCGTCACATCCGCCGGGGACCGCAGGCGGGCGGCCGGATTGCGCTTGCAATTGATGAGCTGGAGGACGCCGAGGACCTCACCGCGCGCATTGGGCATCGGGAGGGTGAGAAGCGAACGCGTGCGATAGCCGGATTCACGGTCGTAGCGGTCGTTGAATTGGAAGGGGAGATTGCGGGGAATCTTGTAGGCGTCGTGGAAATTCAGGACTTTGCCGCGCAGGGCCGTGTAGCCAGCCAGGGAATCTTCGGCGAGCGGCAGGACGAATTCCTGGAAGGGAAATTCGAGGCTGTCGTTCTGCGTCAGGATGAAGCGAAGATGGCGCGGGCCTTCAGGTACTTCGTCGATGACGTAAAGCGAGCCGGCATCGGCGGAGGTGATTTCCCGGGCCTTGGAGAGAATGAGGGCGAGCAGTGCGCCGACGTCGCGCTGGGATGAAAGAGCCACGCCGATCTGGTTGAGCTCTTCACGCTCGCGTTCGGCAGCCTTCAAGGCACGGAGAGCGGAGCGTTCGCGGTCGATCAGCTTCTTGGCCTCAGCCTTCGTGAGTGTGCGAGCGCGTGTGGTGCGAGCCATTCAAACCCCAAGAATACAGGAATGCGCCCCAGTATAGCGGAAGCGGGTGGGAGAAAAAACCGAGGAGGCAAGACAGATCAGGTCTGCGTTGTTGCGATTCGGCATGCGAGTAGAGAGAGAGTCTTCGGTAGAGGCTACGGCGAGGCGGACGTGACCAAGTAGAGGACGGCGGCGTGGGAGGGCAAGGTCACGATCAGGGAGTTGGCAAGGCCAAGGTCTTTGCGCTCCCAAAGATCGCGGAGAGAATAGTTCGGAGCGTCCAGGCTCAAATCCTTCCACGAGTAGCGCTGCGTTTGGGTGGCATCGGAGAGATTGAACACGGCAAGGTAAGCACCAGAGCCGAAGGCAGGCTTGGCGAGCCAGACGGCTTCTCTTTCGGATGAGATCAGCGAATGATTGTCCGTCGAATGCTGATCGACGGCGATGACTTCGGGATTCGTGAGCAAGGAAGTGGTCCAGGCGTCGTTCGAGGGTAGATCGCCACCCATCATGAGGGGTGAGCGGAATATGCACCAAAGCGTGAGCAGGGTGCGTTGCTCGTCGCGGGTGAGGCGCGTGTCGCGAGGCTTTCCCCAGCCGGGAGCGGGCCCGAGATGGCCGAGGGGAAGCATGTCGGCATCGGGCCAATGCCCCGGCGCGGTGAGGGAAGCCCATTTGGCAGCGCGGGGGAATTGATTGCCGAGTCCCTGGGGAAAGTCCGCGGTGCTGTGCCAGAGATCCCAGACGTCGTCGGAGATGCGCCACATTTGCGAGTACCGGCGGAGCTCGACGATTTTTTCTATGGGCGCTTCGCCCGGAGAAAGGCTGAGGACGATGGGGCGTCCCGTTTTTTGGAGAGCGAGGCTGAGCATGCGGATCTCTTCACCTTTGTACGGGCGGCTGGCGATGCAATCTGCTTTGACGAAATCGACGCCCCAGGCGGCGTAGAGGCGGGCGATCGAGTCGTAGTAGGCCTGGCCGGCAGGCTTTGTGGCATCGAGGCCGAAGTTGTCGGGATTCCATGGGCAAGTGTCGGAGGTGTCGGCGGCGTCCGCGGCGTGGTAGGCCGAGCCTTCGATAGGCAGGTTTCTTGCGACCACCTGTTTGGGAATTCCACGCAGGATGTGGATGCCGAATTTCAGGCCGAGCGAGTGAACGTAGTCGGCCAGAGGCTTGAAGCCGGCGCCCTTTGCGGCCGAGGGGAAACGATCGAGAGCGGGAGTGAGGCGGCCGAATTCGTCGAGGGTGTATTGCGCGTCTTTGTTATTGCCCTCGGCGGTTGGATTCGCGATGTACCAACCCATGTCCACAACGATGTATTGCCAGCCGAAGGGCGCCAGGTGTTGCGCCATCCATTCAGCATTGGCCCTGACCTGGGCTTCCTTGACCGTGGAACCATGGGAATCCCAACTGTTCCACCCCATCGGAGGAGTGGCAGCGAGCGCCGACTGACCTTCTCGCTCGGTCGCGGGCGAGGTGGGAGTGCCAGCGAGGCGATCGCTTGCCTTGGCGAGAAGGATGGAGGAGATCAGGAGCAGAGCGAGGGCGGGCGTAACGAGGCGTGAATGCATGTCGAGCGGCTCTCCGCCGAGATATTACGCGCAGACGGGAGACGCTTCAACCGGCAGAAAGTAGAGGCAGGAGTTGTGCAAGCCAGCGCGCCGGGGATACACTCTCGCGGCAATGGCAAAGCGGATGGTGGGAAAAATCACAGGGGCGTTTCGGGAGTGGTGGCGGCACAAGTGGTCGCTGGCGATCAGCGTGGTGGTGACGCTGGCTGCGCTGGCGATTTACTACGTGACGTTTCTGGGCGAGCGGCCGATGCCGCTGTCTGAATTCACAAAGCGGCTGGAACTGGACAGCCTGGACGTGCGCTTCCAATTGCGCGGGCGCGTGCAGCCGGACCCGCGCATCATCATCGTGGACATCGACCAGAAGTCGCAGGAAGTGCTGGGGCATTGGCCGTTTCCGCGGATTTATTTCGCGAAGCTGGTGGATGCGCTGCGCGAGGATGGCGCGCGCGTGGTGACGTTTGACATCACGTTCAGCAAACCGGACGAAACAGCCGCGCCGCTGCAAAATCTTTCGGCCGAGCTGGAGGCGCAGCGCAAGCAGGGAAAGGCGGTGAGCGCGGACGTGCTCGGCACGATTCAGGCGAAGCAGAAACAGTACGACTACGATCAACAGTTCGCAGATTCGATTCAGCAGTTCGGAAGCGTCGTGCTGGGCGATTATTTTCTTTACACGAAGGCGGACCTGGAGGGCGTTTCGAGCGAGTCGCTGGACAATTACGCGAATCTGCTAGCCTTTTTTCCGTTCCCGCAGGTGCGCCCGCTGGCCTCGGCGCATGGTGATGAAGGACGCCTCAAACTGATCCAGCAATTCGAAAGCCAGGACCTGGTGCCGCGTGGTGCGGAAGCGAACACGCAGCTATTGAGCAGCGTGATTGCGTCGGAAAGAGGCGGAAGCGGGTTTTTCAATGTTTGGCCCGATCCGGGCGGAGTAGTGCGCCGCATGCCCATGGTAATTCCGTACGGGCGTGATCCGGACCAGAAAAACTGGGACTTTTACGCTTCGATCGACGTACAGACACTGCGCATTTATTACCACCTGAAGGACGAACAAACCATCCTATATTTCGGCGGTGGAGGGGTTGCGGGGATCGAATTCGGGTCCATCGTAACGGTGCGCCCGGACCCCGTGGGACGGCTGTTGGTGAACTACAGCGGGCCGGTGCGGACGTATCCGTACGTGTCGTTTGCCGATGCGGCGCTGAAAAACTTTCCTGCAGGGACATTCAAGGATCGAATCGTGCTGGTGGGCGCATCGGCAACGGGGATTGGCGATTTGCGGACGACGCCGTTCGGGGGCCTGGATTTTCCAGGGGTGGAAATCCACGCGAATGTGATCGACAACATTCTAAACGAGAATTTTTTGCAGCAAGGCGGAGCACAGGCGCTAACGGACGTTGGGTTTATTTTGCTTTTTGGCTTGCCGCTGGGATTGTGGCTGGCGATGGTGCAGCCGCGGTGGATGATATTCGGATTTTTGCTGCTGGCGCCGTTTGCAGGCGCGGTGTATTGGGCGTTTCTGCATGGCTGGTTGCTGAATTTCATCGTTCCGGCGGTATTTACTCTGGTCCCGAATGTCAGCCTGGTGGCCCTCTACCGAGTGTTGGTGGAAGAGCAGGAAAAACGCAAGGTGCGCGGCTTGTTCCAACAGTACGTGAGCCCGGAAGTGATCCGGCGGCTGCTAGCCGATCCGGAACGAGTGAAGCCACGGAAGACGGCCGTGACGGTGCTGTTCAGCGATATCCGGGGATTCACGACCATTTCGGAGTCGCTCGACGCCCAGGAATTGGCGGATTTGTTGAACGGATATCTGACGGAGATGACACGGATCATTTTCCAGCATCAAGGGACGCTCGACAAATATATCGGCGACGCGGTGATGGCACTGTGGGGTGCGCCATTCGAGGAGCCCACGCATGCAGAACGGGGATGCGAAGCGGCTCTGCACATGTTGGCGCGTCTTACAGAGCTGCAAGAGGAATGGCGGAAAAGGGGCCAGCCGGTACTCGATATCGGAATCGGGCTCAATACGGGGATTGCTTCGGTGGGGAACATGGGGTCTTCGCTGCGCTACGGGTATACGGCCATGGGCGACACGGTGAATCTGTCGTCGCGGCTGGAAGGGCTGAACAAGGAATACGGCACGCGGATCCTAATCAGTGAGGCTACGTACATGGCGCTGCACACGGACAAGATGACTTTGCGCGAGCTGGACCTGATCCGAGTGAAGGGAAAGCTTCAGCCGGTGACGATTTTTGAAATTCTGGCCGGGCAGGCGGTGAAAAACAGCGGGAAGGAACTGGTAGAACTTTTTCGGCGCGGACGGGAAGAGTACAAAATCCGGAACTGGCGTGCGGCGAAGGTCGCGTTCGAGGAGGTACTGCGCCGCTGGCCCGAAGATGGGCCGGCCCGCATATTCCTGGGGCGGTGCGAAGAGTACTTGGCGGAGGAACCGGCGGCGGATTGGGACGGCGTGTACGTGATGAAGCACAAATAAGAGCGCGGGAAACTGCGCGCGGCCAGAGAAAAAGAGGAGCCGTGGAGCTTATTCGTCCAGGCGGACGACGTAGGTGGTGAGTTGCTGTGCGGAGTGGAGCTGGGAGGCGAGCTGGGAGGCGGCCTCTTCGCTCGGAAGCCGGCCCACACGGACTCGATAAAAGAGGCCGTTCGGCGAATCGTATGTGACGATGCTGATGGGCGAGTAAGTCTCCGAGAGCTGCGATTTCAATTTTTCCGCGTTGGCTTCGACCAGGAACGCTCCCACCTGAACGCCAAAGAAACCTACCTGCGGATTCGAGCCGGAGAGGAGCTCCAGACGAACGGGGGCGGTGCCGGTGCCGATCATCTCGATCGCCTGCGCGGCGGCAAGCGAGAGATCAATGACGCGGTTGGCGACGAAGGGGCCACGGTCGTTGATGCGGACTTCGATTTGCTTGCCGTTGTTGAGGTTGGTGACGCGCACGACGGAATCGAAGGGAAGTGTGCGGTGCGCGGCGGTGAGCTGGTGCATGTCGTAAATTTCGCCATTCGAGGTCCGGTGGCCGTTGAAGGGAATGCCGTACCACGAGGCGACGCCCTGCTCGGCGTATTCGCCGGGGATGGCGGGCCGGCGTTCCGCAGCGGAGGGCGGACCGGAAGGCGGCGAAGGGGCCGGCTGATTCGGCGGCGTTTGGGGCTGCGGGACGGGAGTCGAAGCGGGAGGCGGAGGAGTATAGGGGTGGTGCGAGCAGCCCGCGACAGCCATCGCCGCACAAGCGGAAGCAAGCGCCAGCAAAAGGAATGGACGCCTCGGGCGGCCTGTGGCCGGGGTGAATTGGCGCGGAAGGCTTGGGCGACGAACGGCGGGGGTCACGCAGGAACCCGATGCGCGCGTTTGGGCATATTTTCGGTATTATAGGAACGCAATTACATTCTCGCAAGGAACCCTATTGCCCCTCTCCCCGCGCCAGCGCTGGAAACTCGACCGATTCCGCGAACAGATGAACCACTTCTTCGGAGGTGGACGCAAGGAAAACGCGCGTCCGCGACTCTGCCCCGCGTGCGGAACGCTGGTGGGTTCGACAGCAACGCGATGCCATCAGTGCGGCGCGAGCATGACGTTTTCGCTAGCGGCGGCGAGCAAGACGCTTTCGCGGCTGATGCCTTCGACATCGCCGGTCACGTACGGAATCTTGACATTGAGCTGCGTGCTGTATGGGATGAGCCTGCTGTGGACGGCGCGGATCAGCGGGCTCCAGCCACCGCCCAGTGGGATCTTCGGCCTTTTCAGTCTCGGCGCAATCAACGGCGAAGTGACGCTACGGTTAGGTGAATCGTTGCCGCTGGGCTATGACCTATTGCAGCCGTGGCGATTCGTGACGGCAATATTTCTCCACGGCAGCTTGCTCCACATCGCATTCAACATGTGGGTACTGATGGACATCGGGCCGATCTTGGAGGAGCTCTACGGCTCCGCTCGGTATCTCTTCATCTACGTGGTCACCGGCATCGGCGGCTATGTGCTGAGCAGCTTCTTTGGCTATAACAGCGTGGGAGGATCGGGCGCGCTGCTCGGTCTCATTGGCGTGCTGTTATCGCTGACGATCGGACGGAAGACGGCGAGCTTGCAGATGCTGCAGGGCCAGCTCATTCGCTGGCTGATTTATATCGCGGTGTTGGGAATCATGGTGCGCGGTGTGGACAATATGGCGCACCTCGGAGGATTCCTCTGCGGGTTCGGACTGGGAAAAATCATGTCGGACCGGGAGCCGGCGACGCCGGAGGAACGGAAGCGGGCGTATTTGATGGGATGGGGGTCGGCGCTAGTGATAGCGGCCAGCCTGGCGATGATGGTCTTCTGGAATAACTCCTTACACTAATGGGCAGGGCCCCCGGGGCGGGTTACGCGAAACGAGCAAATGCCGCATTTCGAGTGTGCTCAATGATTCGCAGAGCCAGCAACGAAGCTGCGCTTCATTGCCCGGTGTGGAGACGGCGCGAAACGACGATGCTGTAGTGAAAGCCGGATAGAATCACGAAGGCGGCAACGAAATAGGCGCAAAGGTGCCTGGCCAGCCAGAGAGAATGGTCGTTCCAGGTGGCGCCAACAAGGACGAGCACGACCAGCAGAATTTCGAAAAATGTTGTAGCTTTGCCGTAAAGGCTGGGCGGAAACGGGCGGTATCCCACGGTAATCAGAATCACGGCACAAGCGACGAGCAGAAGAACGTCGCGACCCATCACTAGAATTGTAAGCCACCAGGAAATCTTACTTTTCAGCGCCAGCATAAAATAAGACGAAGAGAGCAAGAGCTTGTCCGCAATGGGATCGAGATAGGCGCCGAGGGGAGTCCTCTGGTTCAAGCCGCGTGCCAACAAGCCATCGAGGCCGTCGCTGATGCCGGCGGCCACGAGGATGCCAAGCGCCCAACCGTAACGGTCATACTTGATGGCGATGAGAAAGAACGGCAGAAAAGCGAGGCGCAGAAACGTGAGCTGATTGGGAACGGTGAGGATGCGGCTGTTCATGAGTTTTTCCTGCGCATTCCGCGCGGAGTATTGTCAAGCAAACTGCGCGAGGTACTCCACCAACGAGCGGCCTACCTTTTTCTCGAACATTTCGGCAAGCGAGGGTATCGAGCCGCGCGCTTCGTCCAGGGCGATCCGCTCGATCCGCAGCATGGGAAAAAAGAGCGTGGGAAGCCCCATGCGATCGCCTTCCGGGTGCAAGACCTGGCTGATGAAATCATCGAAGGCACTCAGGTCGATCCCGCGGAGAGTGACGCCGGCATTGGAAACGTCCATCAATTCGCCCCAGAGCTTTTCTTTGGGACTGTGAAGGCTCACCACCACGATTGAATGCGGTTCCATCATGTCCCCCTGCCCCCCGGTGGAAGAACGCTGACAAGCATGGTATCGCAGGACGAACCCGGCGCATACTGGCGCGGTGCGGCGCGGACCCAAGAGTCATCACGAGGCCCGCGCGATACGCGGCGAGTCATGCGGACATCGTCTTCCAATCCGGCGCCAGACGCAGACTCGGCTCGGTGGCCTTCTGGACGTCTTCGGGCGTCAGGCCCGGAGCAACTTCGCGGAGGACGAGACCCTGCGGCGTAACCTCGATCACGCCGAGCTCCGTGACGATCAAATCCACTACGCCGACACCTGTGAGCGGCAGGCTACACTGTTTCACGATTTTCGGCTCGCCGTCCTTGGTGGAGTGCTCCATGGCGATGATCACGCGCTTGGCGCCAGCCACAAGGTCCATAGCACCACCCATGCCTTTCAACATTTTGCCGGGAATGGCCCAGTTGGCGAGATTGCCCTTTTCGTCCACCTGGAGGGCGCCGAGAACGGTGACGTCGATGCGGCCGCCGCGAATCATGCCGAACGATTCGGCGCTCGAGAAATAAGAGCAGCCGTGGATTTCGGTGATCGTCTCCTTGCCTGCGTTGATGAGATCGGCGTCCTCTTCACCTTCGAAGGGATACGGGCCGATGCCAAGCATGCCGTTTTCTGATTGCAAGACGACTTCGATTCCCGGGGGAAGATAATTCGGGATCAGGGTCGGGAGACCAATGCCGAGATTGACGTAGTAGCCGTCGCGGAGCTCGCGAGCCACGCGGCGAGCGATGATTTCGCGCTTGTCGGTTTCAGGTGACATCGGCTCTCCAGACTGTTGGGGATTCCGGACCGCCCGAGCAAGAGACGGGGCGGATCCAAATCGTCAACGCTTTCGTACGGTTCGGCGTTCGATGCGCTTCACGTAATTCGCGCCCTGAAAAATCGCGTCCACGAAAATTCCCGGCGTGTGGACACAGTCCGGGTTAAGCTGACCGAGGCCGACTATTTCTTCGACTTCGGCGATGGTGTAATCGGCCGCGGTGGCCATCACAGCGTTATAGTTCCGCGCCGTCTTGCGATAGACGAGGTTCCCCCAGCGGTCTCCCTTCCACGCCTTAATGAACGCAAAATCGCCCCGCAGCGAAGGAACCAGGACGTGCGGACGGCCGTTGAATTCCCGGACTTCCAATCCTTCAGCGGCCATCGTGCCGTAGCCAGTAGGAGTGAAGAATGCAGGAATGCCCGCGCCGCCGCAGCGGAGGCGCTCGGCTAGAGTGCCCTGCGGATTTAGCTCGACATCGAGTTCTTTCTTGAGCGCGAGCTGCTCGAATGTTTTGTTCTCGCCGACGTAGCTGGCGATCATTTTCTTCACTTGTTTGGACCTAAGGAGCAGGCCGATCCCGAAATCGTCGATGCCTGCATTATTGGAGACGAGCGTGAGGTTGGTCGCTCCCTTGCGGACCAGCGCGGCTATTAAATTTTCGGGAATGCCGCAAAGGCCAAAGCCTCCGAGCAGGATCGTCGCACCATCCGGAATGCGGGCGACGGCTGCATCGGCGTCCGCTACGCGCTTGTCCATCCAGAGCTCCTTGAAAGATAGAGAAGGAGAATTGAGGGAGAAGTTTACTGCAAATCGCGGCCGTTTTTATAGCAGGTGGAAAAATCCGTAGGGGATCAGTTTCCGATAGGGCGAATATACCTCCGTTACCAACGGATGCTTTATACTCGCCGCGATGACGCTACACAACGAAGTGACACCAGAGAGAGGCTCCCCTTTACAATAACGTTCGCAGGAGGAAGGATGCAGTCACAATCGATTAAGGAAGCTAGATGGTGGTGCACTCAAGGCGGCAAGTCGGACCTGAGGCTCACACGACAAGATGTGCTCTCCTACGGAAAACGCAAGGAGTTTACGTTTCGACTCAAGAATCCATTGGAGCATAGAGGGATCGTCGCCCTTGCCCAAGAAATCTTGAGTATTCAAAGTGAGCGGGGGTTTTCCGGCGGCCTTATTTGGTTTCACATGTGGTGCGTCGGTAGTCCTGAATTGGTGGAGCCAGGCTGGAAAATCATTGAGGGTATGCGACGTGCTCAGGGAGATTTGAGGTCCCTGGATATTGCACCTGCACAGGTGTTCAGACAGGACGAACGAGTCGAACTGCATGCCTTTCTGATTCAAATGATGGCCTACGGCTGGTCAGGTTACTATGTGCCCAGCGCGGAGGACTTTTTTCTCGATTTCAGAACCAGTGAGAGATTCTTCTGTGTGGCGAAGTCAGGAGAAAGGCTGAAAACACTGTCATTATTGCTCAAATCGTGGAAACCGGCAAGGGGAGTCCCACGATTCCCGAAAGCAACCTCAAAGCGCGAAGCAGCGAAGCTGAAAAACGTCCTCTGATGCTGGTCGATGGCAAACCTGGTTGAACGCTGGGCCCTAATCAACGCCGCGATCGGAAACTACCTCACCACGCAGCATTCTACAGTCAGAGGATGGACGCTACGCAGGGCTGCGGCGGCTGACGCCTGCGTACGCCGCTTGCTTCAGGATGCGAATTTTCTCGGCGACGGCGGTGGCGGCTGCGTCCGGGGAGGACGCCTTCTCGATTTCGGCAACCAATGCGGAGCCTACTACGGCTGCGTCAGCGATCCCTCCCAGGACGCTGACATGCGTGGGGAGCGAAATCCCGAAACCCACGGCAATGGGGAGCTTGGTGAATTGGCGCGCGCGGCGGACCAGCGCGGGCAAATCCTCGGGCAGCGCTTCGCGGGCGCCCGTAACACCTGTGCGAGAGATGAGGTAGAGGAAGCCAGTCGAGACGGCAGCGATCTTTGCGAGGCGGGCGTCGGTCGAAGTCGGCGCGCCCAGAAAAATCGTGTCGAGGCCACGCGCGTGCATCGCAGCGCGATAATCGTCCGCTTCCTCGGGGGTCAAATCCGTTGCCAGGACGCCGTCGGCGCCCGCCGCAGCGGCTGCTTCGCCAAATTTGTCGAGACCCATTTGCAGAATAGGATTGAAGTAGCTGAACATTATGAGCGGCACCTGCGTGTGCGCGCGGACGCGCCGCACGAGTTCGAGCACGCCGGGAAGAGTGGTTCCGCTGCGGAGGGCGCGTTCGCTGGCGCGCTGGATCGTCGGGCCGTCCGCGACGGGATCGCTGAAGGGCACGCCCAATTCGATGATGTCCGCGCCGGCTTCGGCCGCCGCGAGGACGATTTTTTCGGAGGCATCCAGCGTTGGATCGCCGGCGGTGATGTAGGCAACGATGCCCAGTTCGCCGGATTTCGCGAGGCTCTGGAACCGGCGCTCGATTCTCCCAGGTGACGAGCCGGCGGGCTTTCCTGCGGCAGCGGTCTCAGACATAGCGGGAGAGAATCTCCATGTCTTTATCGCCGCGGCCGGAGAGGTTCAGGATTACGATTTCCTCTTTTTTCATTTTAGGGGCGCGACGGATGATTTCGGCAATGGCATGGGCGGATTCCAAAGCCGGGATGATGCCTTCGATGCGCGCCAACGTGCGGGCGGCTTCGACGGCTTCGTCGTCGGTCACAGCCGTGTATTCGGCGCGGCCGAGGTCTGCCAGCCAGGCGTGCTCGGGGCCGATCGCCGGATAATCGAGTCCGGCTGAAACCGAATGCGTGGCGGCGATTTGGCCGTCCAAGGTCTGCAATACAAACGTGTAGGTGCCCTGCAGCACACCGGGGCGCGCGCCGGAGAATCCGCGCGCGGCGGCCAGGCGGGCGGCGTGCTCGCCAAGCGTTTTCCCACGCCCGCCCGCTTCAACGCCCACCATTTTCACACCTGCATCCAAGAGAAATGCATTGAACAGGCCGATGGCGTTAGAGCCGCCGCCCACACAGGCAAATAGATGATCGGGGAGGCGATTTTCGGCGCGAAGAATCTGCTTGCGCGCTTCTTCGCCGATGACTTTGTGGAAATCGCGGACGATTTGCGGGTAGGGATGGGCACCCAGGACCGAGCCCAGCAGATAGTGAGACGTGCGGACATTGGTGACCCAGTCGCGCATGGCTTCGTTGATGGCGTCCTTCAGCGTTCGGCTGCCGGAATCGACACCGATCACCTCGGCGCCCAGGAGTTTCATGCGGAAGACGTTCAGGCGCTGGCGTTCCATGTCTTCCGTGCCCATGTAGACTGTGCAGGAAAGGCCGAGGCGGGCGGCAATCGTGGCCGTGGCCACGCCGTGCTGGCCGGCGCCGGTCTCCGCGATCACACGCTTTTTGCCCATTCGCACGGCCAGCAATCCCTGGCCGAGGCAGTTATTGATTTTGTGCGCGCCGGTGTGGAGCAGGTCTTCACGCTTGATGTAGATACGCGCGCCGCCGAGATGCTGGGTAAGGCGCGAAGCAAATTGCAACGGAGTCGGGCGGCCGGCGAAATTCGCGAGCAAATCATCCAGCTCAGCTTGGAAGGCGCGGTCGGCACGCGCTTCCGCGTAAGCGCGTTCGAGCTCCTCCAGCGGCGCCATCAGCGTTTCCGGGACGTAGCGCCCGCCATAAGGCCCGAAGCGGCCACGGGAATCCGGGACCGTTTGAGCGATTGCGCTGGAGCTCATTGCTTCCTCTTCTCCTCGTTGCGGATCGCCTGCATGAGCCGCTTCAGTTTTCGCGGGTCTTTCTCGCCCGGTCTTGCTTCCACGCCGCTGCAAACATCTACGGCATACGGCTTGACCGCGCGAATGGCTCGGGCGACGTTCTCCGGTGTCAAGCCGCCGGCAAGAAAAATCGGGGCATACTGATTGGCGCGCTTGGCTACCTTCCAGTCGAACGTATTGCCGGTTCCACCGCGCCGGCGGCGGTCGAATCCGTCGAGCAAAATGCCCGCCGTTCGCCGATACCGCGCAAGCAGTCCCGGGCGAAAGGAATCGCCGACGCGGATCGCTCGAATTACCGGCAGCGCGTGCCCGAGACGCGTGACCATAGCGGATGATTCCTCCCCGTGCAACTGAATGTATCGCAGTCCCACGGCGCGCGCGATGCGGACCACGTTTTCTTCGCGCTCGTTCACGAATACTCCGACGGCGGCGATTCGTTTCGGCAAGCGCCGCACGATGCGCCGCGCCCTTGCCGGCGGGATGTAGCGCGGGCTGCGCCGATAAAAATTGAAGCCGAGAAAATCAGCGCCTGCGGCACAGGCACGCCGAGCGTCTGTCCAATTCGTGATGCCGCAAATTTTCACCTTCACTCTCGCCATGGCATGGTCACGCGGAATTGGAATCCGACTGGGATGACCGGAGCAGCGCACGCAGCTCCCGTGCCGGATCGCTACCCTTCATCAGATGCTCGCCGATCAAGAAGGCATCGAATCCGGCGCGGCGGAGGCGGGCAAGATCCTCATGCGAGCGGAGGCCGGATTCGCTGACGGCGATGCAGTCCTCCGGAATGGATTCCACCAGTGTCAGCGATGTTTCCATGTTCACTTGAAAAGTGTGCAGATCGCGATTATTTACTCCCACGATGTGCGCTCCCGCTTCCAGCACGCGATCCAACTCTTCGCGGGAGTGAACTTCGACCATCGGCTCCATTTGAAGCGACCGGCCCAATTCGAGCAATTCGCGAATAGCGCCATCGGTCAGGATCGCAGCAATCAGCAGAAACGAATCAGCCCCCGCAGCACGGGCTTCCCAGACCTGCCAGGGATCGACGATAAAATCCTTCCGGAGTACCGGAATTTCGACTACTCCCCTCGCTTCCTTGAGGTCGGCCAGCGATCCATGGAAGAAATCCTCCTCCGTCAGGACGGAAATGGCGGCCGCGCCGCCCTGCTCCACGGCGGACGCCAGCGCAGCAGGCGCATATTCTTCGCGCAGCACGCCCCGGGAGGGAGAGGCCTTCTTCAGCTCGGCGATCACATTGAAGCCTTTCCGTGAAAGCGCGCCCGGGAAATCGCGAGCAGGGGGCGCCTTCTTTTCCACGGCAATTTTGAGCGCGACTTCCGGAAGCACCCGTTTGCGGTGAGCGATGGATACACGGCGCATTTCGACAATGCGGTCGAGGATGCTTTTTTCGCGTGAGCCGATTTCCATATGCCAATGCGGCGGCCAGTTTCCGGATGCAGTAGGGCATGCCTTCAGGACAAGCCTAAAAGAAAAATCGCTCCCACCATGCTAGCCGTGCGGCCCCGAAGATGTCAATTTGAGATGGAGAACTAGCGCTATTTGGCGAGCAGCGGCTGAGCGAATTGGATTGGGATACCGAAATTTGAACCGCCGAAGCCCTTCAGCACGGCAAACGTGACGCCAATTACCTTACCGTCCTGATTAAAAACCGGGCCTCCGGAACCGCCGGACGTGGTCTGCGCGTCAAAGACCAGCTTGTCCGGGAGGATATCGCCAATGTGGCCTTGCGTGATCAGGGGACGGATCAAGTTACGCCAAGCCAGCTCGTCGAGAACTTGCGAGACATCGCCGCCACTTTTCTGGAGGATTTGTTGTGCCGTGTCCTCATCGGTGCGCGCAAGTATTGCAGCGAGACCAGTGGCATAACCCATAACAACGATTGGCTCGCCCGTCACGGCCCCGCCCTTCCCGGGGTCAATCGAGAGTACCGGGCGTTTCAAATCTTGCAGGTCCACACGCATCGCAGCAAGGTCCGCGTCCGGGGAAATCTTCTGGATCTCGGCGTTGAACGCGCGCGGATCGCCCGGAAAGTACGCATGAATGGAGGAAATCTCGGCGTGGAATCCCTGGCTCGTCAGGTCTCCCAACTCGTCATTCTTCCACCAGGGCTCGGCGACGTGCCGGTTGGTGACGAGAAGCCCCGCGGGGCCTGCCAAGAAACCTGTGCCAAAAACGTCCATTTTCACTTCCGGACCGTGGCCGGTGGTCGTCAAGATGGGATTGCCGTCACTATCTTCAAGCGGATTGCCCTGTTGATTGAGTCCGGCGTAGCGGAGCCGCTGTCCGCTTTGTTGTTCGCGGAATCCGACGGAAACATGGAGGAGGCACACGCTCCGCACGTCCGCCGGGATCAAGTTTTGCGCTGCGTCGCCTTCCTGCTCGACCCGCTTCAGGCGCGCATTCGTTTCGGCCAGCTCTTTTTGCAGGTTGGTTACCTCGGCGGAGTCGGCGTTCGCCATTTTTGCTTTCAGGTCGTTCGCCTTCTGTTGCAGCTCGTCTTTGCCGACCGCCGACGAATCAACGCTTCCCTGCTCCTCGCGCAGTTTGCGCGCCTTGGCTATCAAGTCCTGCTGATGAACGAGGCCTCCGTCGAGCCGCGCGATAATCGCATTGGCCCTTTGCGTCTGCTTTTGGGCGCTTCGAGCAAAGAGGAAATAAATTGCCGCCATCAGCGCGACGACCACAAAAACAGCAGTGACGCCGATCTTCAACCGGCGGTCAAGCGACGTAGCATCGCTGGCCATCTTTTCCGTGACTGCAAGCGCTTCGAAGGCCGTATGGGCGATCTGCTGGCCTTCTTCGGCGATGTGCATTTTCTCCAGCAGCTCCTTCGCCGCCCGACGGGTTCGCAGTTGGGCGCGTACACGCGCCAGGAGCTCGCCCGCCTCCCAGGGGCGCGAAATCGCGTCATCGGCGCCAAGATCGAGCCCCGCGGCGCGCTCCTCCGCACCTGCGCCCGTAATCACAATGACGCGGAGGCCCTCGGTTGCCGAGGAACCACGAATCTCCGCGAGAAACTCGCGCGTGCTCGGTGGATGGATTCCCTCATCAAGGATGAGCACATCCGGAGTGGACTGGCGCACGGCCTCCAACGCCTCCCGAGCAGTCGCAAAAGAAGCCGCGTCGTAGCCAGCAGCCTGCAACGCTGACTGCAGTCCTTGGCGGCTTGCTGCGTTGGCATCCAGGATAATTAGCTTCTCGCGGGTGCTTTTCATGAGGTCGAGCAACTCCAGCCGGTGGAAGGTGCCCTATCGTAAAAGAAAAGCGGAAACCTGCCTATCCTTTTTCATCATGGCAGTGTCCGCCCAACACATTGGACGCAATCCAATGCCCAGCGGATTCGTGGTAAGTTTTCCCAGGGGACTCGATTGGCCTGGGAAACACTCAAGCAACTGGACGACGAGATTGTTTGCTGTCGAAAATGCCCGCGGCTGACGCGCTATCGCGAAACCATCGCGCGGAAGAAACGCTCCGCGTTTCGCGAATGGGAATATTGGGGCAAACCCGTTCCTGGTTTCGGGGATCCTCACGCGCAACTCCTAATTCTGGGACTTGCTCCGGCTGCTCATGGCGCGAATCGCACCGGACGAATGTTCACCGGCGACCGATCAGGCGATTTTCTGTATAAGGCGCTTCACAAAGCGGGATTCGCAAATCAGCCAACGTCCACTGATCGCAGGGACGGCCTCCTCCTGAAGAATACATTTATTGCCGCTGCGGTCCGCTGCGCACCGCCGGAGAATAAGCCGCTGCCGTCCGAACTGGCGCGCTGCCGCCCGTATTTCGAGGCGGAGCTCGACCTGATACATCCACGCGCCATCCTCGCGCTGGGTGGGATCGCCCTGCGCGCATTTCTTGGGCTGCTCAAGGACCGCGGAGAGATTCCCAGCCTCGCTGCGTTTCCCTTTTGCCATGGCGCGAGCTACGAACTGCCCGGAAATTTACCGCGGCTTTTCGCTTCCTATCACCCGAGCCAGCAAAACACATTCACGGGGCGGCTCACCGAAACGATGCTTCTCGGCGTCCTGCGCAATATCCGAAGCTTTCTAAAGAGTTAATGAAACGTAAAATCGTTCTACACGTAGCGCAAATGAGGGTTAAGCGACACGCACCTATGCGTTTGACACCCTGCGGGCGCGCTTGCTAGCCTGCGCGAAACGCGGAGAATGGCGCCGCGTTCCCTTCGCATGAGTGTCGCGATCAGCAGCCAACCCATCATCGAGTTTGACAACGCCAGTTACTCCCTCACGAACGGACAATTGCTCCTGAAGAACCTCCATCTGACCGTCTCGCGCGGCGAAACGCTGGTTTTGCTCGGGCGTAGCGGCGCGGGAAAGACGACGGCGCTGAAGCTGATCAATCGCCTGCTGGAACCGAGCGGCGGCGAGGTGCGCGTTGACGGGCGCTCTACGCTCGACTGGGACCCGATCGTGCTGCGGCGCCACATTGGTTACGTCATTCAGGAAACGGGCCTCTTCCCTCACTATAGGGTGGAGCAGAATGTGGCGCTCGTCCCGCGGCTGGAGCGGTGGCCGACGGAGCGAATTCGCGCGCGCGTGGAAGAATTGCTAGAGCTCGTAGGGCTAGACCCGAGCGAATTCCTGCGGCGCTACCCGCACGAACTCTCTGGAGGACAACGCCAGCGCGTTGGAGTGGCGCGAGCGCTGGGGACGGACCCGCCGATTCTTTTGATGGACGAACCGTTCGGCGCGCTCGATCCGCTTACGCGAAGCGAGGTCCATCGGGAATTTCAAGCATTGGAACAGCGGCTCGGCAAGACGATTGTGATCGTGACGCACGATATCGGCGAAGCGCTGTTGCTGGGCACGCGCATCGCACTGCTCGAGTCCGGCGAGCTCGCGGGAGTCTATTCGCCCAGGGAATTCATGCGCTCGAATCAGCCTGTTGCTGCCGAATACCTTGCGCGCATTCAGGCGCTGAAAGCATTCGAGGAGGGGAAATGAGCCTGGCACAATTCTTTCTGCGTCACAGAGATGAAATTCTGGAAGCGACTTTCGAGCACATCTGGCTGGTCGGTATAACGATGCTGCTCGCCATCGCCATCGGAGTTCCACTGGGGATCCTGGTGGCGCGGAAACCATGGCTTTCGAAGCCGATTCTGGGCAGCGCCAATATTGCCGAGACGATTCCAAGCCTGGCGCTGTTTGGATTCCTGCTTCCCGTGCCCTGGCTCGGGGACCGCGCCGACCGATTAGCCATTTCGGCGCTGACGCTTTACGCTTTGCTCCCCATCATCCGCAATACCTCGGCCGGAATCGCAGGGGTCGATCCGGCGATCCGCGAAGCCGCCCGTGGGATGGGCATGACGGGGCGGCAGATTTTGTTTCACGTGGAACTTCCACTTTCGCTCTCGACCGTCCTTGCCGGCGTACGTGTGGCAACCGTCCTCACTATCGGAATCGCGACCATTGCGGCAGCGGTGGGCGCAGGGGGGCTGGGCGAATTCATCTTCCGTGGACTAGCGATGGTGAATGACCAGTTGATCCTGGCCGGGGCGATTCCCGCAGCGATCCTGGCGCTGGGCTCCGATTTCATTCTGAGCGTGCTCGAGCGACGTCTGCGCCCTGCGCGATGAAGCTGAGATGAAGATGCGCCGCTGGTTCTCATTATCTTGCGCCGCCGGTTTGTTTGTAATTGCAATGGCAGCATGCGGCCCGCCGCGGCGAGATACGATCGTAGTCGGTTCGAAGAATTTTTCGGAGCAGGCGCTCCTGGGCGAAATCCTCGCGGAACACCTGGAGGCGCAGACGCACTTGAACGTCGTACGCCGCTTCTATCTCGCGGGCTCCTATATCTGCCAGCAGGCGCTTCTCGCGGGCCGCATCGACACCTACATCGAATACACCGGAACAGCCCTCACCGCCATCTTGCACGATCCGATAGGGGGAAGCCCCGCGGAGGTGTTCGACCGGGTTCACCGCGAATATACCGAACGATTTCATCTGGTGGTGATGCCGTCGCTTGGATTCGACAATACTTTTGCCATTGTCGTTCGCGGAGAGGACGCGCGCCGGCTGAACATTAAAGCTCTCTCGGAGGCGGCGCGCTACGCTCAGGGGTGGCGGGCCGGGTTCGGGTACGAATTCATGGAGCGCCCGGACGGCTACGCGGGGCTCGCGCGCGTTTATGGGCTGCATTTTTCAGGGCCGCCGAGGATTCTCGATCTTGGATTGCTCTACCGCGCGTTGCTGGACAAGCAGGTGGACCTCGTCGCGGGGAATTCGACGGACGGCCTGCTTTCCGCCCGCGACCTCGTCATCCTCGCAGACGACAAACATTATTTCCCACCTTACGAAGCGGTGCCGATCGTTCGGGAGGACACAATCGAGAGGCACCCGGAAGTACAAGCGGCCATCGCCGGGCTAGCTGGGAAAATTTCGAGCGCGGAAATGCAGAAGATGAATTACGCCGTGGATGGGCAACATCGCGACATCGCCGATGTTGCGCGGGAATTCTTGCACTCGAAAGGCTTGGACTGAAACGCTGCGGGCGAAGCCATCCAGAGCTGCGTCAATTCATTCCGCTCGCGGACTTGCCTGCCTTTGCCGCGTCATCACGGAACGAATACTCATTCTTGAGATCTGAAAAAACCTGTCCGTCGAGCTCGGCGTAGGGATAGATGGAATAGTTCAACGGGCCGCCGTTTTGCGGGGGTGTCAAACGGATGTCGCGGCCTAGAGTGAACATGACGCGATTTATATCAACCCCCCCGAAGAAATAATCCTTCTTCTCCTTGTGCTTCCATGCTTCCGATGCATCTACGGGAACCCAGCCGATGCCGTCGGCGTAGAATTCCGCCCAGCAGTGGTAGCTCGCGATCGGGCCCTCGTGCACATCGGTGGGAAGTGGAAACCCAATCTTGAATCGCGCGGGAATTCCCACGGCGCGAGCCATGCCGATGAAGAGCGAGTGAAAATCGGTGCAGTTTCCGTGCTTGGCGTTGCAGGCCCAGACGGCATCGCCGCGGCCCCAGTCGGTTCCGTCGTGGTCGTAGTGCATGGTGGCAATCACGTAATCGTAGATCTTGCGCGCTTTGTCGAGCGGCAAGGTGACTCTTTGCGTTTGCTGAAGGGCAAGATCCGCGATCACGCCATCAACGGGAACAAGCTGGTCCGGTTGCAAGAAGCGGGCGGTGGAAATAATCGGCTGGCTGGATACATCGCTCATCCCCGTCAACGCGACGCGATCCTCGAAGCGCTCTGCGTGAAAGGAGACGCGAATGTCGAATGGCGCCTTCACACGAGACGTATCGACGGCCAGATAAGCGTACTTATCGCCGTACTCAGCCTCGCGATGAGTTGCGTAAGGAACCGGGCTTTCGATTCGAAGCTGCGAAATGGATTGATGGAGATCTTCATAGGGCAGAGGAATCCACAATCTCAATTCGTGGCGTCCAGCCGGCAACGCAGGAACGTGAACCACGGCCATAAAGCGGAAGTTTCGAGACGGCACGGAGGCGCCGGCGGGAGGAAATGGAGCTGGGGAGTTCTTTTCTGCCGAGATTAAAGCAAAACCGGCAACCACGGCTAAGATGAGCGCGATCCTCTTCATTCTAATCCCTCTCTCCAGACGTGCATCCATCCGCTGCTGGATACGCAATCTTGCCATCGGGGGGCGCTAAAGCCAAGGCCGTGCAGTGGGGCTCGTAGTTTTTCCAACCGGAGGACGGGGCACTGGTTACGTCTTGACCGCTTTCGGTTTCGAGAGTTCTTCCAAGAGCTCTTCTCGTGTGAGAGTGCCTTTGCGCAAGAGGACTCGCACAACGGCTTCGAGAACTTCCGTTGCCGACTCCGGCTGGAGCGGCGGACCAGATTCCAACGGCGGATGAGAGACTGGGGGTGGTGCGTTGCCTCTGGATGGGAGCATCGGAGGCGGATGCGATGCGACTCTCGCAGATTCAGAAACGCCGGTTGCGGGAGGAGCAAATTTTCGAAGTTTTTCAAAATCCTCCGGGCTGAGTCCCGTGAACAAGACGCCCATGCCAAATCCCGGCTGAGAGGAACGAACCTTCCCGGTAGCGTGCATCGTCGTATCACCGGGATTGAGAGTCAGTTCGATGATCGTATCCACCGGGAGTGGCGCGAGCATTTCCACGTAGCAGCCGCTGAGCGAGATGTCGGTAACGCGCGCGGAGAGGCGAACGGAATCACCGGCGATGCTGACTTGAGCCTCGATTCGGCAGGCGTGCCGCAAAAACTTGCGCCGCTCGCCGCCCGTCCAATTCCCCGCCGAGCCTCCCGCGTAACCGGAGACGCCCGGTTGAACCGCTGGAGTAACCGATGCGCCGGGTTCGTAGGTATCGGGCTCCCACTCTTTCGGTTGTACGCCCCAGATATACTTGCCCGGCTCTAGGCAGCGGACGCCGACCCTTCCCATTTTCGCGCTGCCAGACTTCCCGACCCACTGAACTCGAAACCATGCCTTTCGGTCTTGGCATTCGATCTCGATCTTCTTGCCCGGGTCGACAATGTGATCCAAACCGATCAGGCAGGCGCCAGTACAACTGATGTCGTATGTCTCTGTCGTGACGGAGAAAGGGCTTCCACGAGAATCGGAGCCGCGGACGATCACTGGAAAGGAAATCTTGACGCGTTGTTCGCTGCGGCGCCCCATCCATCCTCCGGACACACATGCGCCTAGCGAAACGCAAACCGCCTGACTCGGAGAGGTAGTTTCAGGTTAGGCCACGTTTCATGGTGGGTCAAGCCCTGGAAGCGAATGTTGCCACAGGAGTAACGAAGAAACGGGGCACTCCATGCTGGAACAGGCTGGAAGGGGCGCGTCCTATTCCGAGTCCTGAATTGTCTTGAATTGGGCTTCGAGGGCAGTGCAATACTGATGCTCAGCTTCGAGTTCTGCCCGCAGTTTCGTCACCAGGAGCTCAAGCCGCCGAATTTCGTTGCGCAGCTTATGAACTTCTGCCGCAGTTTCCGCTGCAACGGGCTGCGCCGGAAAATGTGCGGGTCCGGCCGGTCGCGATGGAACACTGGACCGCGGGTGCTCAACCGCAATGGGAACTTCCGGACGCGGATTCTGCTGAAAGGAGTCTGCGGCACGGGAAGAGCCTGCAGAAAACAGATTGCTCAGTATCTGCGACGCGGAACGGTCAGAAGCCGGTGCGGGGCTGAAAGCAGAACTCTTCGATAGCGATTCGCCACTGATCTTAGGAAACAGTAAAGTCTTCACTCGGACGATCAAGTCATGTGGCTGAAATGGCTTCCGGATCAGTTCATCGGCCTTAACCGCCATCGCCTTTTCAGCCACGCTGCGGTTCACGACGCCCGACATCAGGATGACCGGCGTCTTGCCGAACTGTTCATGCTGCTTGATGAATTCGCAAACTTCATACCCGTCCTTATCCGGCATGATGACATCAGTAATGACCGCATCAGGTGCAGTTTCGCCGAATTGTGCCAGGGCCGTAGCAGCGTCCGGACACGTAATCACATGGATGTTTTCCTTGCGAAAAGCGACCTTGATCACTTCGCGCATCGTGGCGCTGTCGTCGATGAAATACACGGTTGGAGTGCGGGCAGCCGTGAGGGTTTGTGTTTCACTCATTGCGCCTCCTTCTCAACTTTATCGCGTTCGGCTTCGTCGAACTCGCGCATGGCGTCCAACAGGAGATCAGTAGCGGAGCGAAGAACGGTCCGCTGCGCGGCGGTGGCGCCGTAGACGAACTTGTAGACGCCCTTGGCGGAGCCCTGGCAAGCCTTCACAATCTGGGTAACCGCCTCGTCGCCGAAAAGCGTGCCGCATTCGGCATGAAAGATTTCCCCGCCTTCGAAGAAAATAATTCCATCGGTATCGGAGGCGTTGATGTGCAGCGCACCGGTCTGGCGGGCTTGTCCCAGCATCTGGATAACGCCGGGAAGATCGAGATGGGAAAGGCTGCCGCTCAGATCCGTCTCGGCGCTGGAGAGCATTTGCGTCGGTTGGAAACCATCCTGGCGGCTCACCAGGAAGCTTCGAACGTGAGCGGCGATATCGGAAGGCGGGCGCCGGCGATCGACGTAGTCGTCGCAACCGGCGCGATACGCTTCGAGCAACGCCTGGTCGCCGTCACCGCCCACGGCAATCAGCGGGATATTCGCCGTCTTGGGATCGCCGCGCAGAATGGGCGCCATTTCCAGCGCGCCCATCTCGCGCAAATTTGTGGCGCAGAGGATGGCAGTGGGCGCGTTCCATTCCACCATGGTGAGTGCGTACGCGGCCTGCGCGCTGGTTATGACCTCAAAACCTTGCTGGCGTAAAGCGTCACTCAGTCGCTTCGAAAAATAGACGTTGCTGTCGATCAATAGAATCCGCGGGAGGCTGGCTGGCGTGCTCATGGGTGCGCCTCCTCACGAGCAGGCTCCCTTGATGCTTCCGCTGGGCGCGACGAGACAAGGACTTCGAAATCGAGAACCTCCACGGTTTCCTCGCCGATTCGAAGCGTCCCACAGACGCAGGGGGAGCCGCCGGCTTGCGGGGGCAGGATCCGGCCTGAAGCGAGTTCGCATTCCCCGTTGACGGGAATTGCGCTTAACTCGTGCGCCGCGCCAAATGTACGACGCGCCACGAGATAAAAGCGGTGCGCGGAAAAACTTCTGCCCGCCAGAACCGGGCCGACGTCGTACACCGGCACGATGTGGCCGCGCCGCAGGATAACTCCGGCCACAAGCGGTGAGGTATGAGGAAACGCGTGCAATCGCACGGGGGGCGCAAGTTCCGCCACAATATCGGCCGGCAAGGCGAATCGACGCTCGCCCACTTGCAGTAGAACGAAGGAGTTCTCGCCGGTATTGTCGGGCGCGGTCATGAGGGAACCGCCCCTTCCAATTCGTGTGGCACTGCAGATGCGTTTGGGGTGCCCTCGAGCTGCTGAAATTCCTCCGGCGTCAGAAATCCCGAAGGCCGGATGACGGGGATCACGTGGTCATCCAAGTACGCGAGGCCGCGGTACCAGCGGCGCTCCTGACCCGCAAATGCGAGCGGGAGCTGGTACACCCCGGGAATTTCCGCCATGCGCTCGATGCGGTCCACGAGCACGGCCACGCGCAATTGGCGCAGGACCAGGACAAGGGTTGGGCGCGATACCGGCAAGCCAAAATGGACACCGGCGTTTACGACGAAGTAGGTGCGATGGGCGCGCTCAACTCTGTGGCGCACCTTCGGCAAATCCACATGGTCGAGCTCGATGGCCGCACCCGCCAGGCTGTCCGCACTGCGAATCTCCTGAACCGATTCGGCAGCGATGGCAAACATCTGGTGGGCCACGGAAAAAAGAATCACCGGTTCGGACCTATGCGAGGGCCGCGGTTTCAAGGTCTCTGGGTAGGCAAATCTCATCTTGCTCCCACCAAGGCGAGACGCTCCATTTTTGCGGTGTGCTTTCCGATAGCCGGACCAATCTCGTCGAGTCCCAAGATCTCGTCCACCGCACCGGTCTTGATCGCTTCGGCCGGCATGCCGAAGATTGTGGAGGTTGCTTCATCCTGCGCGAAGACGCGCCCCCCGGCGGCCTTTACAGCTTTTACGCCTTTCGCAGCGTCGTTGCCCATCCCCGTAAGGACAACTCCCAGCGTCAACGCGCGCGCATAAACAGCGATGGACTCAAAGGCAACGTCCGCGCAAGGGCGGTAACCGTCAATGCGTGCCCCGGAATCGAGCGCGATTTTCCCCGTTGAGGAAAGCCGCAAGTGATGCGACCCAGGGCAGACGTAAACCACCCCTGGCCGCGGCGCTTCATTCGCTTCCGCCTCTTTCACGGGCAGCGGCGCAATTTCGGCGAGCTGTACGGCCAATTGCTTTGTGAAAACCACCGGCATGTGCAGCACGATGAAAACGGCTGCCGGCAAATCCTTCGGCAATCCCGCCACGACGCGCGTCACCGCCGCCGGCCCGCCGGTGGAAGCCGCAATCACGACCATGGGAAACTTTCCGCCGTTTTGCGTCCCGCGTATCCCGCCTCCGGGAGCCCCGGCAGGGGCCGGAAGGGGAGCATGCGGAGCAGGAAGCTTTGCACGGGTTGCCGTGCGGACCACGCGGACTTTCGCAGCAAGCTTGAGCTTGCGCGTTAGGTCTTCACGGACATTTCTCATGTCCAAATCGATTCCGCTGGAGGGCTTCGGAACAAAATCGATTGCGCCGAGTTCGAGTGCGCGAAGAGTGCTCGAGGCGCCCTCGCGGGATTCGGAACTCACGACGACAATCGGGCAGGGATTCTGCGACATGATCTGCTCGGTCGCTTGCAGGCCGTCCACATGGGGCATATTGATGTCCATCGTAATCACGTTGGGACGCAGCGATTCGGCGAGCGCGACCGCTTCGCGGCCGTCGCGTCCCAGGCCCACAACTTCGAGTTGCGGGTCCGAATTGATGATCTCCTGAAGCACCTTGCACATGAAGGCGGAGTCATCCACCACGAGGACGCGAATCTTTTTTTCAGAGGCCTTTGTCATCTCAATCCTGCCGCAGTGGCACACCGGCCGAGGGCCGGACTAGCGTCCTATCGGAGCCGATGAGGCTTTCGACCGTCGAAATCAATTGATCTTCCTGCACGGGTTTGGTGAGAAAGCCGGATGCACCTTCTTTCAAGGCGCGGTCGCGATGCTTGGCTCCGGCGCGCGAAGTCACAACGAGTACCGGGATGCGGCGCGTCGCCGGGTCCTGCCGTAAATGGGCCATCAGCTCGTAGCCGTTCATGCGCGGCATTTCGATGTCGGTGATGACTAGATGACACCCGACTTGCGCCACGATTTCCGAAGCTTCGAGTCCGTCGGAAGCAAGCTTGACTCGGTAGCCCGCTTTCTCCAGCATCCGCCCCACAAATTTGCGCACGCTGATGGAATCGTCCGCCACCACGACCACGCGATCGTTCTCGATCGGATCCACCACTTCAGAGGGAATGCTGCCCGCGGCGACAGCCTCCGCGCCCGGGGCAAATACGCGGGCGGCGGGCGAAGAGGCAGGCAGCGCGTGCCGTTCAGCTGTGTCCGCAGACACGAGGCGGTTCAAATCAATGAGCAGAATCAGGCTGCCGTCGGATGCGATCGTGGTGCCGGGAAAAAGCTTGACGCGGCGGAGGTAATCGCCCAAATTCTTAATCACGATCTCGTCTTTGCCAAGAACTTCCTCTACGATCACACCGACGTGCCTTCCAGCCACTTTGACAATCACCATGTGAAAATAGCCATTGAGCGGCTCGAGTTGCGGCAGCGCCAGTTGAAGATCAAGCCGCACAACCTCAGTGACTACGTCGCGGACGCGCGTCAGGAGCTTGCCGCCGACGTCCTCAATTTCTTCGGGCTTCAAGCGGCGGATCTCTTCGACCACGGCTAGCGGCAGGGCAAATACCGAGGCCCCGCAGCGCACGAATAGCGCTTGCGAGATGATGAGCGTCAGTGGCACCTTGACGGTGAAGCACGTCCCGCGGCCGGCCTCGGACCGGACCTCGATTTCCCCGTTCAGCGCGTGGACGTTGGAACGGACCACATCCAGCCCGACCCCTCGCCCGGCCAGTTCCGACGTCGAGGCGACCGTGGAGAATCCCGGCCGGAAGAGAAATTCGCGCAGCTCGCGCTCACTGAGCTCGGTGGCCGCGACCGGAGACATCGCGCCGGATTCAACGACGCGCTGGCGCACCTTTTCGTAATCGATCCCGCGCCCATCGTCTTCGACCTCGATGAAAATGTGGTTCCCACGGTGGTAGGCGCGCACGGTGATGTGTCCCTTTTCGGGTTTGCCCGCGAGGCGGCGCGCGTCGGAAAATTCAACCCCGTGCGCCACGGCATTGCGCGCCAGATGGATCAATGGATCGGAGATGTGCTGAATGATGTTGTTGTCGAGTTCGGTTTCGGCGCCTTCCAGCGAGAGCTCGACGGATTTTCCAGCAGCTTTCGCGGCATCGCGAACCGTGCGCGAGAGGCGTGTGTAGAGTTTTCCGATCGGCACCATTCGGGCTGCGGTGATCTCATCCTGGAGGTGGTGCGCCAGCTTCGTGAACTCGTCAATGTCCGAGTCCACGCGGCCCATGAAACCCTCAAGCTGTGTCAGGACCTCGGTGACATCCGCGGAAATCTCGGTCAACGACCGCGAAAGAATATTGAAATCGTCGTAACGGTCCATCTCGAGGTCGCTGAATTCGAGCGGGTCGTCGGAACCGAAGCGGGGAAGCCGGGCGAAATGGCCGCCGAATGTATCCATCTGCGGAGGCTGGCTGCCGGGCACAATACTTGACCGTATACGGCTGAATTCATGCTTTTCCTGAAATTCGGAAACTTTCGCGGAAAGCCGGCCCTTCGAAAAATTAAGCACTTCGACCAGCTTGGAAAGTTCCAACAGGCGGCCGAGCATGCGCGTGCGATTGATGACGAGCTCGCCGACCGCGTTCATCATCCGGTCCAGTCGTTCGAGGGATATACGAACAGATTTTGCCTCGGGCAGGGCCTGCGCGACACTGGAGCGCGGAGCGGCAGAGGGCTGGGCTGCCTCTGCCGCCACCCCTTTCTCCTCCGCAGACGTTTCCCCGGCAAGCGCCGCTTCCTCACCTTCTTCTGGTGAGAGTTCTGCAATACGAGCGAGCAGTGGGTCCACCGCAACAGCCATTTCATTATCGTTCGACCACTGTCGGTGCAAACATTTCTTCAGGATGTCGACGGAGGATAGGCACAGATCCACAATCTCCGCGCTTGGCCGCAATGTCCCGTCGCGCAAGTGGCCGATAAGGTCTTCGACTCGATGTGCGATCGCCGAAAGCCGGTGAAGGCCCACTTGTGCTGCGGAGCCCTTCACCGTGTGCATGGACCGGAACAATCGGTGGACTTCTTCCGGGTTGGGCTTCGATTCAAGCGCCAGGAGGGATTCTGTGACTATCTGCAGATGCTCCTCGGCTTCGGGAATGAAGAACTCGAGTACCTCGTCCGGAACTTCACCGTCCGCAGGAAGGCTCAACGCTACGGAGGGGACGGGAAAAACGTCCGGCACCGGCTCACCCGTGCCCGGGGAAATCGCCGCCGATTCGTTGGACTGTTCGGGAGGGGCCGCCGTGGGAAAGGCAAATGCGTAGCGCTGTTTGAACGCCACAATGTCGCCCGTGGTCTCCGACCCGCTGGAGCTGATCTGCAAGAGATCGAACTCCAGCACCGAAATCGCATCGGAAATAAACTCCGTCAGCGGGCCATACATGTCGGGCGAAAGCGCTGCGTTCATGGCGTAGTGAAATATGTGCGCCACCTTCGCAGCGACTTCGGAAAATTGCGGGAACCCGTAACTGGCCGAGGTGCCCGCCAGCGTGTGCGAAGCGATATAGAGTTTCTCGAGATCCTCGGGCCTTGTCTGGGGTTCCTGCAATAGTCCGGAATACTCCCGCAAATACTGGAGGTGTTCGGAAGCCTCCTGGAGGAACAGTTCGACCGATTCCTGATTCGGCCCGCTCACGATCTTCCCTCCACGAGTGCAGGCGCGCGGCGCGTTTCCATCCCCGCAGGCTTGCGATAGAGCCGGCAATCGCCCAGCACAATGGGTTCAAAGCTCACCGGAGCGTGCGAGAGCGTTTCCGAGTGGCCTAGCAGAAAATACCCGCCCGGCTCGAGCGCATCATAAAAGCGCCGGATGATTGCAAGCCGCCGCTCTTCTGAAAAGTACATCAGCACGTTCATGCAGAAGATGCAGTCCATCTTTCCAACATAAGTCGAATCGACCAGGTTCATCTGCGCAAATGCAATCATGCGGCGAATCCGCGGCTTCACCGGGTGTCCATGCTTCGTTGTCGTAAAGTAGGTTTCCACTTGGCGCAACGAAACGTCCTGTAAACTGCGCCGGGAGTACACACCGCGCTCGGCGTGGCGAAGAGCCCTGCGGCTGATGTCGGTGGCGAGAATTTCGATCTCCCAAGCCTCTACGAATTTCAACGAGTCGCAAAGCGTGATCGCAATCGAGTAAGGTTCCTCACCGGTGGAGCAACCGGCGCTCCAGATACGCAGCGTTCGCGGGTTCTCCCAAAATTTCCTTTCCTGCACCTCCGGCAAAATCCGCTTTTCGAGCGCCTCGAACACCGCGGGATAGCGAAAAAAAGATGTCTCCTGTGTTAGCAGGCATTCGAGCAGCGCTTCGTACGCGATGCTCGATTGACGGACCTCGCGCAACAAGTCCGCCCCGGTGGATATCCGCTTCTCTTCCAGGTATTCACGAACCCGCGTCGAGAAAAAGCGCTCCCGGGAGGCGTCGAACAAGATGGCCGATCGTTGTTCGATCAGTGTTCGGATTTCATCGAGCTCGGACTCGGTGAGCCTCGCGGTCGTGACTGGATGCTGTTTCATCTTCGGCACGCGTCAGCGCCGCGGCGCGGGCGCCGCGGACCGGATTTGCCGTTATCGATGCGCCCCCACTGGTGCGGCGGGACGTACCTCCTCGACGGCAGGCTCGGCAGAGCGCGCCGATTGCGACCGGAATTGCGCCAGCGCCTCATTGAGTTGTTCGGATAGCTTCACCATGTTTCCCACCGTGGACGCCGTCTGCCGGGCGCCCTGCGTTGTTTGTCGCGTGATGCCGGAAATGATTTGCATGGCATTGGCCACGCCCTCGGTTCCGCGCACCTGCTGTTTCGACGCCAGCGAGATTTCCTGCACTAACTCGGCCGACTGGCGCACCACGCTCGAAATGGCTTCGAGGGCCTTGCCCGCTTGATCCGCGAGGCCCGCGCCGACTTCCACTTCCCTCGTGCCTTCTTCCATCACGACGACCGCTTCGTTTGTCTCCGCCTGAATCGCCTTGATGAGCGCGGCAATGTCCTTCGTCGCGCTGCGTGAGTGTTCGGCGAGTTTGCGGACCTCGTCGGCTACGACTGCGAATCCGCGGCCGGCTTCGCCCGCGCGCGCCGCTTCAATCGCCGCGTTGAGCGCGAGCAGGTTGGTCTGCTCGGTAATGTCGTTAATTACGTTGATGATTTCCGAAATTTCGAGCGACCGGTCGCCAAGTGATTTGATCTTTTTTGCAGTGGCCTGCACCGAGGCCCGGATGCGCTGCATACCCTCCAGCGTATCTCGCACCGCGCGGTTGCCTTGTTCGGCCGCATCGAGTGCACGGCGCGCCGCTTCCGCACTGGCTTCGGCGTTGTTGGAAACCTGTTTCATCGAAACCGTCAACTCTTCCACTGCGGACGACGTATTCGTGATTTCCTGGTCTTGCTGCGTAGCGCCGGCGGTCATTTCGTCGGCGGCATTCAAAATCTGGTTGGCGCTCGTGCTGACGTCAATGGCGGCCTTGCGAACGCGCTCGAGCACCTTGGTGAAGTTGTCGAGCATGAAGTTGACAGAGTCCACGACGTTCCCCAGAGCATCGTTGGTCACTTTGCCGCGGATGGTGAGGTCGCCGCGTGCCACTTGGTTGATCGTGTTGAGTAGGTCAGTGATGCTCCGTTGGAGGGAATCCTGCGCTTGCTGGTTCGTCACCGCAGAGGCAACCTTCGCGGCGCTGCGATTGAAATTCTCCGCAATGAAGCCGAATTCATCCCTGGAATCGAGATCGAGTCGGGCCCGGGAGTCGCCGGCCACAAGTCGTTCGGAGAATTTTGCAAGATCATCGACGGGCTTCAGCACGCGCTTGCTCAAGACCATTACCGCCCAGAGCACGGCGGCAAGCGCAACCAGCACGGCCAAGATCAAGGGGCCGCTGGCGCTTCCCGGCAGCGACGGCGCATCGGACAATGCCAGCCCGCCCGAGTTTTTGCCGGCGTGATACGCCAGTCCCAGGACGCCAAACATCGCCACTACCATCCCGAAGACCAACAACCAGATGGTCGAACTCAAACGAGCTTTCATGACTTCCTCCCAAGAACCTGAGCGCTCTCTGGCTTCGCGT
The DNA here is from genome assembly GCA_963788255.1 of uncultured Acidobacteriota bacterium. Lineage (GTDB taxonomy): Bacteria > Acidobacteriota > Terriglobia > Acidiferrales > UBA7541 > Palsa-295. Next base: position 929,155 of record CAWBGC010000010.1, on the reverse strand, counting down.
TGCCTATCGCGCGCGGCCTTTGCCTTGAGCCACCAGGGGCTTCTGATCGCCTAACAACCCGCAGAGATTTTTTTCGCGGGCCTGATTCAAATTACCGGAACCGGGAAAACATCCGTCAGTCGGCGTAGGTCCACGACCAGCGCCAACCGGTCGTCGTGCCGCAACATTCCCCGGCAATGCGGTACATCGCTCGGAGCCTGGTCGAGCAGCGCATCTTCCGTCGCCGAATAGGTGCCGATCACTTCGTCGGCGGCGATTCCCAGCCGCAGATCCTCCTGATACGCGTCACCGTTTAACGCCGCCACGACCACGTGCTTTGGCAGCAGTCCCGGCCTTCGCCCTTCTGTGAACGCAATGTCCACGAGCGGCACGATGGTCCCGCGAAGGTTGAAGACCCCCATCAAAAACGCGGGCGCCAATGGAATCCGCGTCACGATCGGCCAATCCACCACTTCCTCCACCTCAAGAACGGAAAGGCAGAACCGCTCCCGGCCGGCTCGAAAAACACAGTATTGCCGCTCGGGCCGTCGGTCCTCGAAGTATGATTCTCCTTCGAGGAACCCACCCGCCTCCAGTTCGGACGGCAGAGCCGCATCATCCGGCTCCTGGCGCATCAGGCTAACCTCTTCACCGCGCTAATCAGCTCATCGGGGGTAAAGGGCTTGGCCACGTAACCGTTTGCCCCTTGTTGCTCTCCCCAGTAGCGGTCGCTCGGCGCGGTCCTTGAAGTCACCAGAATCACGGGGATCTTCGAGTACGTCTCCTGGCTCTTCAGCTCGCGGCAAGCCTGGAAGCCGTTGCGCTGCGGCATCACAACGTCAAGGAGAATGACGTTCGGCCGCTCTTCCTCAATCGCTTCCTCGATCTTCGTTGGGTCGGAAATCCCGACCGAATAAAACCCCCCTTGCTGAAGCATGGACTGCATCAAGCGAATTTCCGCCTGTGAATCATCAACGACCAGGACCTTCTTCACGATTGCGTTCACCACTGCCGCACCTCCAGATAGAAATCCAACGAGATAACTGCAACTCCACCGCCACCTTTCGCACTCGGTTTACAAAGTGCGACCGGTTTACCAACTCCCTCCATTTGCGAGACTTACGCTTCCAGCCTCCCCCCTTACGGCCGGGCGATGGCCCCCTGAGAAACCTCTTCCGTATCAGCTTGAGATTCTTTCTCACCTGCGCGCATCTCCGCGGCGAGGGATGAGAAACGCTGCATAATTTCGTTCAGCCGCAAGGCCATGGTGTGGATCGTCTGGATTTGTTCCCTGCTCTCGCCCGCCGCCTGCCCGGGCTCCAGCAGTAGCAGATCTGCGTTGCCGATTACCGAGGTTAGGGCGTTGTTTACACTCGGCTTCATTTCCAACATGTAACGCCCAAGTGTTGCCTGCCGTTGGCACTCCAGCGCGAGGCGTTCGGCCCGTTGTGCCCGGCCTACCGCTTCGACGCGACGCAGGGCCTCGTTGGAAACCAGAATCAACGATCCCATCCAGCCATCATGCATCGGGAGAACAAGCAAATGCGGATGTCCTTCCAGCAGACGAGCGATCTCCCTCTCGTCGTCGGTAACGATTACGACCGCCGTCCCGGGAGAAGCTCCGGTGTCTTCTAGAATTGCAGTGGATTTTGCGTTGCGGACAGGTCCGACGATTATCAAATCATGGCCGACAGCGCCTGCCGGATGCCAGACATCGCTCGTGACCACCGTGATTTCCGGAACGTGCCGCTCGGCCTGCCAGCGCGCCACGACCGTACGCCCGAATTCCGTGTCGTCCGAGACGATCAGGACGCTCGCGTGATGCAAGAAATTCCCCATTCGCTTCCTTGCCTACGGTTGGAGCTTTTCGGCTTCCTCAATGAAAGAAAGCAGCCGCTTCGTGCTGATTCCCAGGTTTACTGCGGCTTCGGTATTCTTGGCCCGTTTCGCTTGTTCGACCCGCCCTTGGAAATAGGAAACTTCGCTGCGTGCGAGCACGAGTGCGGAAGCGAGCGCGCTCTCCTCGCCCGAACGTTTTCGCTGGTCCATCGCGACCGCTAGCAATGCCCGCGCCACTACTGCTCGGCGAAGATCCTCGGATTCTTGCCCGCCTTCACTCACAAACGCTGCCACTTCCCAAGACGAAAGCAGTACTTTCGTGTCTTGCAAGACCACGGTCGACATGGAACGGCCGCGAGAAGGCGGAGCTGCAATCAATTGCTCCCAAATCGTCTCGAGGCACTTTTCCGCCACGGCAGTAGCCGTTGGCGCAGCGGGCGTGTCCGTCGTTGGCCGCCCGGGCTTTGTTGTCGCAGCCGAGACAGAAGGCGCCGTCGGTGCATTGGATGGACTCACTGAAGACGGCTTTTCTTCCGCAGGTGCGGGAGCTTCCGGCGATGCAACTTGAGCCGCGGCGGGTGCAGGCGCGACGTCAGCAACCACGGGTTCACCTGCCGATGCTTCCGGCTCGGCCTGCGGTGGGCGTTCGGCCTCTGTTGTTGTCGTGGCTCGGCCCTCTCCCTTGGCGACTGCTTCCTCCAGATCGGCGCGCAACGCCAGGAGTTGTTCGAATGCGCGGGTAACGGAGCTTGCTGTGTAGTCCTTTTGGAATGGCTGTCGCCAGTTTTCATGGAAGTACCGCAGTTGCACGGTCGTTTCAGCCGCTGAAAGTCCCGCGCGGCGGCAATCCACGGTTTTGACCCCAATCGCCTCCAGCGTCTCCACCGCTTGCCCCACGGCGCTCAGATCGGCATGTAACAATCGAATGAAAGCGCGCCGCAGAAGAAAATTGAACCTGCAGAAAGCGACCAGGGCGGCGGGATCGTAGAACATGCAACCTGCTGCGTCCTTCAACAGGCGCCCCTGCTCCAGCAGCCCGCCTTCCATCAAGTCCCGCAGGCTGGCGCAGTGCTCCGCCGTATTCAGAATTTTGTCGAGTGGCTCGCACCATTCCAGGGGCGTTGCATCCGCTTGCGGCAGAACAGGGTGTAATACTTGGGCCACGTCTTCCAGCCGGATTTGAGTGCGATAAAGTTCCTCGGGTGCGCAGAGTGCAAAGTATTGCACCAGCAGCAAGTCGATTTTGTCCCGGTCGACAGTCGTCTTATCGGGCTTCCTCAATTGGCGCAGAATGAAAGCGCGGAGACTTTCTTCGCTGGCGTTGAGCGTTTCCGGGGGAAGCTGGCGGATCTGAAACGCTCGCACCGCCTCGTCAATCGAGTTGAACCATGCCAGATCGCGATCCAGAATGTCTCGCGTGGGTCGCGCAGGCGGCAGCTCACCCGCGGCATAAGGCGCTGGAGCGAAATTGAATTGCGCCGCCAGCGCTCCGTAGAGCGGATAGGCGAGCCGCGCCTCGGCCCATCGCGCTGTCAACTCGGGTGGATTTGACCCGCTCGTCGCAGGTTTCTCTGAGCTGAGAAGATTGCTGGACGGTGTATTCGCCGGAATATTCAATATGCTGGTCGGTGTTTTCGGGCTCATGGTTTGATGATCCAGTTTCCGACTTCTCCCAAAAATCGCACTGCAACTGCCTTGCGGCCTTCGTGGTAACGCACAGCGACGACGGTGGCACGGGCATCAAGCGAGCGATCGGAATTGCACAAACGCACGCGGTCTTCAAACTCTAATGGCAAGCTCGAGGAAAATATGACCTCCTGAGCGGTGCCAAACTCAATCACGGTCTGCTCCTGCAGTCGCTGGCTCGATCCTGCTGTCATGACACGCACCGGGATTCGCACCGGCGAGGCATGAGGAAAGAGTTGAGCCAACTTCTCGACGCAAGTTTGGCCTGCTGATACCGAAGCGACTCCGCCTTGTCTTGGCACAGAATCCCCGACCCTTTCGCCGTCTTTCCACCTCATTGCTCAACGCAACGGCAGTCATCAACAGCCCAGAATCGCTGTCAAGGATGAAGGTTGGCAATCTACCCCACGAGGAGTCTGCACATGGGCGGCCAAAGATCCCAGCGCACGACCAAAGCTAAGTGATTTAGCGGCTATAACTTCCGAAGAGCGTTGCGGCGGGATTGTCTTGCGACTGTCTCAGGCTGAAACAAATGCGTCTCACCAGACGCTCCCTCGATTGTCTATCGAAGGCTGGCCTTGGGTCGGTGAAAACCGTCTCACGATGAATTACTGCGCGGTTTCCATCAGGTGCTTTTCTGTGGGACGCAACGGAATGTTGTATTGCTTGAGCTTTCGATAAAGCGTCGCCCTGCTGATCCCAAGCATCTTGCCGGCGAGGGCTTTATCCCCCGCGACCTGTTCGAAAACGCGCAGGATCGTCATGCGCTCCAGATCGGCGAGGGCTGTAGTCGAAAGGGCAGCCGCATCTTCGCGGGTCAATCCGGACTCCTCCGCGCCCCTAATGGCGGGCGGAAGGTCACCGATATCAATCATTCGATGGTCGCCCAGAGCCACCGCGCGCGCTATGCAGTTTTCGAGTTCACGTACGTTTCCGGGCCAGTCATATTGGAGGAAGCTCTTCATCGCCGCCGGCGTGACCTGAATGCTCTCCCCAGGCGCATAACGGTCCAGAAAACAATGCACGAGTTGTGGGATATCGGAGCGCCGCTCTCGCAGGCTGGGGAGGTGGACGGTGACGACGTTCAACCGGAAATACAAATCCTTGCGGAAGGTTCCTGCCCGGTAGGCTCCCTCGAGGTCCCGATTGGTGGCCGCTATGACGCGGACATCCACGGGTATTTTCTCGTTGCTCCCGACGGGCCGCACTTCCTTTTCCTGCAGCACGCGCAGCAGCTTGGCTTGCATTTCGAGTGGCAATTCTCCGATTTCGTCCAGAAAGATCGTTCCACCGTTTGCTGCTTGGAACAAACCCGCCTTCGCTTTCAAGGCCCCTGTGAAAGCACCCTTCTCGTGGCCAAAGAGCTCGCTTTCCATGAGGGTCGGCACCAACGCGCCGCAATCCACAGCGATGAAAGGCATCGGTGCCAACAGCCCGCGAAAATGGATGGCTCGCGCCACCAGTTCCTTCCCGGTTCCGCTCTCTCCGGTAATCAGCACGGGTGTGCGCGTGTCTTTGAGACGCGAAACCATTCGGAGGACATCCTGAATTTTCGCCGACGTGCCCGTGATGCCGTCCAATTGGCCCTCAGTGCTCACGCGCTCTCGAAGAAACTGGTTCTCGGTCACCAGTCGGACCTTCTCGGCCATGCGCTGCAGGAGTTGGCGTAGCTTCTCGACACGAAATGGCTTTTCAATATAGTCGTACGCGCCCTGGCGCATTGCCTCCACGGCCGATTCAATCGAGCCGTGTCCGGTCATAATGGCCACTTCGGTCCGCGGGAGCAGCTCCTTGATTTTTCGCAGCAGATCCGAGCCGGAAAGGCTGGGAAGTTTCAAATCCGTGACCACAATATCGGGCGGCTGCGTTTCCAGTGATTCCAGCGCCGCCTCCGCCGTTTCTGCCTCGGCACTGAGATAGCCAAGTCCCTGTCCGACGGTCATGCAAAGCCGGCGGATGCTTTGCTCGTCATCCACGATCAAGAATCGAAGCCGCATCTCGTCTCTCATGGTTTGCCTATTGTTTTCTCCACCGCGGCCATGAGTTGATGGACGCGGAAAGGTTTTTCCACGCACGGCGTCTCCGAATGAGCCAGCAGGAGGGCCGTTTCGTCGCTCGCTGTGTCGCCGGTGATGAAAATGACTCGCGTTGCCAGTTCGGGCCGGTGCCGGCTCAGCCAATCGCGGACGTCCGCGCCTGTGACTCCACCCGGCGTTCGGAAATCGGAGATCACGCCTCGAAAATCGCCCGAGGCCAGCACTTGCAACCCTTCGGCGCCCGATCGAGAAGCAACCACTTCATATCCTCGCCGTTCGAGGGCGGTGCGCAGGAATGCGGCGACCGACGGTTCATCCTCGATCAGCAAGATTCGCGGCCGCTTGGCTGTTGCTGCCTTGTCTGCGGCCATCAAGACGCTGCCTCCGTCGCCTGCATCTCCGCTACGTGCGCTGCTGCGGGCAAGCGGACCAAGAACGTGCATCCAATGCCGTCGAGATTGTTCTGGGCCAGGATTTCGCCGCGGTGGGCGCGGACGATGCCGTAACAAATGCTGAGTCCCAGCCCCGTCCCCTTGCCCACTTCCTTGGTCGTGAAGAACGGGTCGAAGATCCTGTCCAGGTGCGAAACGCCTGGCCCGTTGTCGCGAAAGGTGATTTCGATCTGTCCACCCCGGAGCGCTGTCTTGACTTCGATTTTTCCTCGGCGCCGTGTTTCCTGCAGGGCGTCATAGGCATTGTTCAAGATGTTGAGAAACACCTGCTGTAGTTGGTGCGCATCACCTATGAGGAGGGGCAGATCCTTGCTGTAGTGTTCTACCAGCTCTACGCCGTGATTCGAAAAATCGTACGCGCGGAGTTTCAGCGTTTGCTGCAGAACCGAATTGACTTGCACGGGTTCTCGCTGCGCCGGCATCTGGCGCGCGAAGCTGAGGAGGTTTTGAACGATCGTGCGAGTCCGCTGCGCTTCTTGTAGGATCACTCGCAGCTCATCCTTGGCCGGCTCGGGAACCTCGGGGTTCTCGAGCAGCAAATCGGTAAAGCCGACGATCGCTGCCAGCGGGTTGTTCACCTCGTGCGCCACGCCGGAAACGAGTTGGCCCAGCGCCGCCATCTTCTCGGTATGCATCAGTTTCGCTTGCAGGTCCGCCGCGTCTGTAATGTCCGTCATGACGACCACGATGCTATTAATTTCGCCCTGCTCGTCCCGCATGGGGCTCAGACTCACCGAAAACAGGCCCGAAGACCCATTCCCGCGAGTCACCGGAATCTCCAAGTTGTCCAACGCCGCGCCTTGTAGCGTCCGTTCGAGCGCTTCCCGAAGCTGCGAGCGTCGCGCCGGAGGGACCATCTCTACCAGCGGGTGGCCAAGCAAATCCTCTTCACGGTATCCGGCTTCGAAGCAGCGCCGGTTCGCGTAGCTCACCAAACCCACCGTATCGAGCACCAAAATCATGCTTTGCGTGTTGTTCAGGATGTTCTTGTTGAAGTCGCGTTCCCGGCGGTAGCGTCTCTCCGCCTCGCGCCGGTCGGTTATGTCTTTTAGGACGTGGACGGTGCGCAATCCCTCTTCCGGTCCAGTTTGAATACGCGCCGCGGATATCAGATACGTCCGCTCACCCGCTTGATGAATGAATTCCTCATGTGCGGCTTTGGGGTTCCGGCAGAAAGGGCAATGTTCCGGTTGGAGGGGTGAGGAAAGCAGCTCCAACTGGCCGATGTCCCTTCCGATTGCTTCCGTAGGGCGAACTCCCAAAAGATCGGCGAGTGCCCGATTGAGCCGCAGGACTCGACTGGCCGCATCGTGAACGACGATGTAATCCGAAATCGCGTCAAAATCCTCGACCCACTGCTTCCGCGATTGCTCCACGCGCGAGAACAACCGCACATTTTCCAGCGCAACCGACGCGTGCCCCGCGAGTGCTTCCAGGAGCTGCCTCTCTGTCGCGGACAACTCGCGTGGCAAATCGACCAAGCACAAAACTCCCAGCAACTCCTCTTCACTCCCCATCAGGCGCGCCAGCGTGATCTCCTTCCACTCAAGCGCTTCGGCTAGTTCTTGACCTAACAACTGCCGGGCCGGCCCCGACCTCAGATCCCCTGATGGGACGTCCCCCTGCTCCTCCAGCGCATGCGCTAGGCGCGTCTGAATCACCGCGTCCCAGCGGTGCGCAGGCCCGCTCAGCGCCGCGATCCTCCATTCCAGGCCGCCATTCAACGCCAGCACGGCCGCTCTTGCACTGAACATTTCCGCCGCACGCGCTGTCAGCCGCCGGGCAAACTCGGTCGTGCCGCGTGACGGACTTAACTCCAGCGTGGTCGCGGAGAATTGAGCCAGCAGGCTCTCGAGGGATTCATCGAGACGAGCAGGGACTTCCCGAATTCGTTTCAGCGCACGCATGGAGGATTAGGGGCTCGCGTGTTTCGCCTATTCACCTTCGACGTTACGGCCCTATCTCATTTTGAGTCAAGGAATGCGCCCGTCCCGGTTGACGTAACGGGTAATCTCGCTCGCGTCGCAACCTGAGACCTGATTCCCCCGCGCGGCAGGCGTTTGAGACGGCGAGTTCGATCGCGCCCCCCGATTCCCGAACGCACCCTTTCGGGGAACTCGTTCTAAATCAATGCGTTATCTCGGTCATTGTCGAATTGCCCCGGTCTGCAAAGAAGGCGTTCCTCATGGCATCGTCGTTGCAATTTCTTTCCCTGGAATATTCCATTAGGAGAGGGAATCAAGGCCAATGAAGGTGCGCGTAAGAATTGTTGGCTTGGGACTAATCATGATCCTGGCTGGATCGGTGGTAGCGCCGCCGAGGATTTTCGGGCAGGAACCCGCGGCGGATACCGCAAAGCGCAAGGTGAAATCAAAAGTCGTGCCTGCCTATCCGCCTTTGGCAAGACAGATGAACATCACCGGTCGAGTCAAGATTGAGGCCACGATCACGGCCGAAGGCAAAGTCTCCAGCACAAAGGTGATGGGGGGCAGCCCTGTGCTCGTCGATTCAGCGGTCGAGGCATTGAAGAAGTGGCGCTTCGAGCCGGCGCCGAAAGACACGACTGAGATCATCGAATTCGAATTCAACGGGCAAAATTAGCAACCCTGCGATTTCACAGCAGGGCTTGCTTGGACGGCGGGGAGTGGAGGCTTTTCCCATGACGATTGACAAGAAACTGTATTCCGGGTTCGGCGGCATCCTGGCGATCATGCTGGCCCTGTTCATCATCAATATCTTCACCGTCGCACGCGAATACAGCGCTCGCGCTGCCGTCGCCGTCACCCTGGCGGATGTCCAAGCCATCGAAAGAGTCCGCTTCCAAATGATGGAAAATCGCCTTTATCTCGGCAATTACCTCCTGAGCGGCGACCTCCGCGACGAAGACCGGACAAACAAGGGAATCAATGACCTGCAGGAAATTCTGAAGTCCAGCGAGGCCAGGGCGAATGATGCGACTCTTCGGTCGACCCTTTCTCAGGTGGAAGAGAACGAGCGCAATTGGGCCGAGGAATTCGCCAAGCCCATGACCTCCAAGCGCCATCAGGTCGACGCGGGCGACGCCACCGTTTCCGATCTGCAGATTTATTACCTCCAGCATGACCCATCCTCTTGGATCAACAAATCTTCGAGCATGCTGGACGACGCTAGCCGGCAGGTGCGCAAGGCGTCGGAAGAATCCGACCAGTTGGCGGCCTCTGCAACGACGTGGAGCACGATTTTTACGACGGGAGGAACCTTTTTCGCGATCTTGGTGGGTGGATTTGTCGCCTTCCGTACGGCCAAGTCCATCAAGGAACCTCTCTACCATCTGATCGAAGTGGCTCGCGAGATTGGCGATACCGGGGATCTCGAACAATCCATCGACATTCATCGCGACGATGAAGTGGGTGTCCTAGCGGAAAATTTCAACAAGATGATCACCCACCTCCGCGAAATGGCGGCCGTCTCGGCTGCCATTGCCGAAGGACAATTGTCCGTGTCCGTTCAGCCGCGTTCGCAGCAAGACACGATGGCGAAGGCCTTCGCCCGTATGACGCAGGGGCTTCGCGACATGGTGCGCCAGGTTCGCGATAGCGCTTCACAGGTCGCCAGCGGCGCCGGGCAAATGGCTGGCGCTTCCGACGAATCCGCCAAGGTCAGCGTGCAAGCCGCTTCGGCCATCGATGAAGTCACCAGCACGATGCACGAGATGAGCATTAATGTTCAGAACGTCGTGAAAAACACGCAGGTCCAGGCCTCCAGCGTCGCGGAAACTTCCGCCTCTATCGATCAAATGGTGACCTCCATCCAGCGGGTTGCGGATACTGCCAAGCTCCTCGTCGACATCTCGCACCGTTCCCGCGAAGAAGCGCAGACCGGCTTGGTCACGATGGATAAGGCCACTGAGGGTCTCAATCGCACCAGCCACGCCATTCAATCCTCGGCGGAAATTATCGACGTCCTTGGACGCCGCGCCGACGACATCGGAAAAATTATCGAAGTGATCGACGATCTCGCCGAACAAACCAACCTGCTCGCCCTAAATGCTGCGATCGAAGCGGCTCGCGCTGGAGAGCACGGGCTCGGTTTTGCCGTCGTCGCCGAGGAAGTCCGCAAGCTCGCAGAAAAATCCACACAATCCACTAAGGAAATCTCCGAGCTCATTCAGGGCATTCAGAAAGAGGCGCGCGAGGCCGTGGAGAACATGGACAAAAGCACGTCCATGGTTCAGGAAGGCCTTGTGTTGAACAAGGACCTCAGCGTCGCGCTGGGGAAGATTTCCGACGTTGTCTCGGAAGTCTACAAGTTCTCACAGGAAATCGGCCAGGCCACCATGGAGCAATCCAACGGTTCGGCCCAGATTGCCAAAGCCACTAATCGCCTCACCGAAATCACCCAGGAAATCAATTCCTCCGTCGAGGAGCAGGCGTCCGGAGCGCAGGCCGTCGTTCGTGCGATGGAGAGAATGCGCGAGCTGGTTCAACAGTCTACGTCGAGCTCTACCGAACTCGCCGCAGCGGCGGAGCAGATGTCCAAGCTCTCTCGCAATCTTCTGGAGTCCATGGACCGCTTCGTCCTGGAGGAACGCTTTGGCGAATCGCGGCGCACCGCCGGCCGCAGGCCCGCTTTGGAATCCGACCGGCATGCGGCGGAAGAATATGCGGAAGCGGTTCGGCCCTGAGAGAGCCTTCCTCAACCATGGAAAAAGAACTCCAGGTCGTCGGCTTCCGGATCGGTCGTGAGACGTTTGGCTTGCCCATCGCCCTCGTTCGCGAAATTGTCCGCGTCCCGGAAATCACGTCGGTTCCCAATGCCCCTGACTACATTGAGGGCGTCATCAACCTGCGCGGCCGGATTATTCCCATCGTGGATCTGCGGAAGCGTTTTGGCGAGAAATCTTCCGAGCCGTCCAAGAAGAACCGAATCGTGGTAGTCGAGACGGACTCCCGGGCGATCGGCCTCCTCGTGAACTCCGCCTCGGAAGTCTTACGGATTCCGCCTTCGGAAATCGAAGCCCCCCAAGATGTCTTCCAGGAAGGCGAACTGAATTACATCACCGGAGTAGGAAAGCTGAAGGGACGGCTCGTCATTCTGCTCGATTTGAATCGCATCTTGCAACGTGGGGAGCTTCGCCGTTTGGAAGAAGTCGTCGATTCCGCTGCCGCGGTTCCTGCCGGCAGCTCGGAGCGCGATTAGCAGGGGCGGCCGGACCAACGCCAACGAGGCACGAATGTCCACACTCTCGACGCAGGTACAGCTGACCGAAGCGGAATTGAAGCTCTTGCAGACCCTGGTCTACCAGGAATGCGGCATGTACTTCGACGAGCGTCGCACGCATTTCCTGCGAGACCGCCTGCAGCGCCGCCTCAAAGCATGCCAGCTTGACTCCTTTTACAGTTACTACCGCCTTCTGACCAGCCGGGAGGGAAAGCAGGAGCTCGTCGCGCTCCTGGAAAATCTCACGGTCAACGAAACCAGTTTTTTCCGGATTCGCCCGCAGCTCGAGCTATTCCAGAAGGTCGTCCTTGAGGAAATTCTGAAGCGCAAGCAAGAACGGCGAGATTGGTCTCTGCGCATCTGGAGCGCCGGCTGTTCCACAGGCCAGGAACCTTTCACGTTGGCCATCTTGGTCTGCGACGCGCTGGCCTACTACTACCTGCGCAATCCCTTGCCGTTCGAAATGCCCACGCCGAAGCCGCTGATCCCTCCTCCGTGGAAAGTGGAGATCATCGCCTCCGACATCAATTATTCGGCGCTGCTCACAGCCCAGCAGGGCATTTACACCGAACCCCAAATGGACACGGTCGATTACACCTGCCGGCTGCGCTACTTCGATAAAGTCGGCGACAAATACTCCGTCAAACCCGCGCTCAAGAGCATGGTCCAGTTCGACTTTCACAATCTCAAGACCGAGTACCTGCCGCAGCGCAACGACGTTATTTTTTGCCGCAACGTGATGATTTACTTCGACGAGGCCGAACAGAAGCGGCTGATCGAAAAATTCCATCGGTGTCTCAATCCCGAGGGCTATCTGTTCGTCGGCCACGCGGAAAGCCTGTTTGGCTTGACGACGCGCTTCCACATGATTCACCAGAACAACGCCACCGTCTACCAGCGGATGGAGGGGGTGCAGTGACTCTTCCGCCCGACGAACGCTCCTCCGAGCTCCGCGATCTCTTTTTCGAGACTGCTGCGGAAATCCTCCAAGGCATGAACGAAGCCGGGCTCGCGCTCGAAGAGCATCCGCAAGATAAGGAGAGCCTGCGCCGCGTACGCCGCGCCGTGCACACTCTCAAGGGCGATTCGGCCGCATGCGGATTCCGCGTCCTCAGCGAGCTCGCGCATGAACTGGAAGACGTCCTCGTCCCCGAACTGGCGAAAGAAAGCGGCGCGCTGATCGCCGAAGTCGTTCTCACCGCCGCCGATACCTTTCACGAGATCCTGGCCGCCTATCGCAATAATCTCCAGCCTCCTTCGGGAGCCGCTCTCCGTGACCACATCCACCGCCTCCTCCGCAAACCCGCGGTACAGGACCCGAAGGCCGCCGCCGAAGCCAAGTTCGCGTGGACCGAATACGAACGCCTCATGATCGCGGAGGCCTTCCGACGCGGCGAAATCGTCTATCACGTGGCGCTGCACTTGGACCCCGAAGCGCTTCTTCCCGCCGCAGCCTTTGAGCTGGCCAAAAAGGCGCTCGAAGCCGCTGGGAAGATTCTGGCCCTCCATCCCGAGGGTGGGGCCATTCTCGCGCCCTCCGCGCTGATCGAAGCCGCTCTTTCGAGCACCAAATCGGCGGACTGGATCCGCCAGCGCTGCCGCGTTCCTTCGGTCGTCGAAAAAATCTCTGTCCACAAAGTGTCGGCTCCGCAGGCTGCGCCCCGCGATTTGCTGGAGATCCTTCTGGAATCTGAGGCCGCGGCGGTTTCCGCCGGTATCAAGACGGCACCCGCAGACTCACCTGCCATCCACGAGGAGGAGGAACATCACGAAGCCGCCACTCCCTCGGGTCTCGCACACGCGGCTGCGGAAAACACTTTGCGCGTCGACGCCGGCCGGATTGACATCGTCATGAATCTCGTCGGCGAACTCATTATCGGCAAGTCCATGTTGCAGAGGGCCATTGCTGAATTCGAGAGCCGTCACGCCAAGGATTCCCTCCGCGGAAAATTTTCGGACGCGCTCGCCTTCCAATCGCGTGTGCTGGGCGAACTCCAAAAGTCGGTGATGAAAATTCGCATGGTCCCGGTGGACCAGCTCTTCCGCCGCTTCCCGCGCGTGGTCCGCGACGTAGCTAAGCTGCGCAACAAGGATATCGGCCTCGAAATCGCCGGCCAGAATACCGACCTCGACAAAAGCATCCTGGACGCCTTGGCTGAACCCATGGCCCATCTCGTTCGCAATGCCGCGGACCACGGCATTGAGTTGGCTCCGGAGCGCGAAGCCGCTGGAAAGCAGATTCGCGGCAGAATCCGCCTGAATGCCTATCATGAAGGCGATCAGGTCGTCATCGAGATCTCAGACGATGGCCGCGGTCTCGATCGTGAAAAAATTGTCCGCCGTGCCCTGGAGCGCGGAATTCTCACCGCTGACGAAGCGCTCCGCTTAAACGAGTCCGAGACGCTGCAGTTGATCTTTGCTCCCGGCCTCAGCACCGCCGACGAAGTCACGGAAATCTCCGGCCGCGGCGTCGGCCTCGACGTTGTCAAGTCTGCCCTCCAGAATTTGAAGGGCACGGTCGAACTCGAAAGTGAGCCCGGCAAGGGCACTACCTTCCGCCTGCTCGTTCCTCTTACGCTCGCGAGCATTCAGGCGCTTCTGTTCCGCGTTCACGGCCGCCTCTACGCCGTGCCGCTAACTTCCGTCGTCGAAATCACGCGAGTCACGGACGACGAAATCCATCGCGTCGACGACCGTGAGGTATTCCAGTTGCGCCAGCAAGTCCTCACTCTCGTTCGTCTAGACCGGCTGGGCCCGCGCGCCATCGCCGAGCGCGCCAAGCGCACCTTTGTAATCATCATCGGAGCCGGCAGCCGCCGCTTCGGTCTCGCCGTGGATAGCCTCATGGGGGAAGAGGAGCTCGTCATTAAAGCGCTCGAGGATCAGCTCATCACTTCGCCTCTCGTCAGCGGCGCTTCGATCCTCGGCGACGGTACCGTCGTCCTGATCCTAAATGTTCCCGCGGTTGTCTCCTATCTTTCCCGGATCCCCGCGGTAGGAGCCACGGCATGAGCGAGAAGATTCGCGTCCTCGTCGTGGATGATTCCGCTCTCATGCGCAAGCTCATTCCCCAGGTCTTGCAGCGCGACTCCTCGATTGAAGTCGTCGGCACCGCCATGGACGGTTCCATCGGCCTGAAAAAAATCGAAGAGCTCCACCCCCGCGTCGTGACCCTCGATCTCGACATGCCGCGCATGGATGGAATCGAGATGCTTCGTCAGATTACTCGCAAGCACCATATTCCGGTGATTGTCGTCAGTGCCCACACCGAGCAGGGCGCTTCTCTCACCTTGAAAGCCCTCGCCCTGGGCGCCTTTGATTTCGTCACCAAGCCGCAGGAAGCCGCCGCGGGTCGCCTCGATCAAATTGCCATCGAGCTCGCACTGAAGATCAAGGCCGCTGCTGCCTCCGGCGCTCCCAAAATGATCATCACCTTCCCGGCCGCCAAGCAGAAGGACCTCCGCCGCGACGCCACGCAGCCGCGCTGGCCTTCGCGCATCGTCGCCATCGGCGTCTCCACTGGCGGACCCCAGGCTCTGCAATATCTCTTCTCCCAACTTCCGGCCGACTTCCCGGGCTGCATCCTGGTCGTCCAGCACATGCCCGAAGGATTCACCGATATGTTCTCGCAGCGCCTCAACGAATCCTCCGCCATCGAAGTCAAGGAGGCGCAATCCGGCGATCTCTTGCTCGCGGGTCGCGCGCTGATTTGTCCCGGTAACCGCCACATCAAGGTGCGGCGCATGGAGCATGGCAATATCGCCATTCTGGTGGATCAGCCGCGCGTCAACGGCCATCGCCCGTCGGTCGACGTCCTGTTCCATTCCGTTGCCCAGGAATTCGGCGGCAAAGCCATGGCCGTCCTGATGACCGGTATGGGCGAAGATGGCGCCGCCGGCATGGGCGCCGTGCAAACGGCCGGAGGCATCACCATTGCGCAGAGCCTGGACACCTGCGTCGTAGACAGCATGCCTCGCTCCGCCATCGCACGCGGGTTTGCTTCGCGGGTCGTCTCGCTTTCCAACCTTGCCAGTGTAATTCAATCGAAGTGCACTCCCGATCGTTCGCCGTCCGATACGGATTCGTCGTCTGCTGTAGTTCAGCCTGCCGGGGAAGGGTCTTCGCAGAGGAGATTGTCATGAAACAGTTCGAACCTTTGACGCGTAAACAGGATCGCCAGCCCGTCCGCTATCTCATCGTGGACGACTCGGTCTTCGCCCGTAAGAGCCTGGCGAAAATGATCGATTCGTTCGGTGGCCTGGTGGCTGGCGAAGCGGGCGACGGCTTGACTGCCATTACTGAGTACGGTCGCACCAAGCCCGACATCGTCCTCATGGACATCACCATGCCGCAGATGGAGGGTATCGAAGCCGTCGAGCGCATTGTCCAGGAGCATCCCGAAGCCCGCGTCGTCATGGTCTCTTCGGTCGGCTACCAGGACAATATCCTGGCCGCGCTCCAAAAGGGTGCCCGCCACTTCGTCCAGAAGCCCGTGAAGCCCGATGCGCTCTATGAAATCATCCGCTACGTGCTCAACGACGATAGCGTCGCAACGCCGGTGGGCGCCGGAGGGGGGAACTCCCAATGAGAATGGAGCTGATCCAGCCGTTCATTGGTTCGCTCGACACGGTCCTCGCTGAATTGATGAAGGCCCCCGCGAAGATTGTCGATCTCACGATGGAAGAGGAAGGCTATCGCCGGAGGGGCCTCGCCGCCGTGGTCACTTTTCAAGGAGAAATTGAAGGCCGCATCGTTCTCGATATGGATCCTTCCGCTGCCGCCCAGGTTGCCGGCATCCTTTCGGGCGGCGATGTCGACCCGGGGGAATCAATCGTCCCGGAAACTGTTTGCGAGCTCGCCAACATGGTCATCGGCAACGCCGTAACCCAGCTCAATGACCGTGGTTTCCAGTTTAAGGTTTTTCCGCCCCAGGTCCTCACGGAGGAGCAGTGCGCCAAGACCGGCCAGGATTCTGAAGCCACGATCCTGTGCTTCGAAACTCCCCACGGCAACGTGCATCTCAACATCGCCATGAAGTACCACGCCCGCCGCGCCCACGAGCACACCCCTCTTGTTGTCAGTTGACGACTTGGGTTGATCTCGCTCCCGAGGCGCGCGTGCCGCCAGCTTGCAGAGTCACTTACTGGCTGCCGAGAGACTTGGGTCCAACCGATTGCGTTTGTAAATCAGTGCGCGCGCGGTCCTACCTTCCGGTACTCCGTGCCGTGCCGGAACAATCCCGCCTTGGGCAGCTCCTCCGAATACACGATCTTCGCCGGCAGAAATATATTCGCCGCGTCGGGTGAATAGGGCACCGCCACGTCCACCGGCGCTCCTGCCTCATACCGCCGCTTGCTCCGGAAACACATCCCGATCGGAGAAATATCCTCGCATACCGCCAGTTCGTCGTCGGCGCCCGTCTGGCGAATGCAAGCCGTCAGTCTAGTCCTCAGCCGCAGCCTCGACCGCTCCCGTTGCTCGCCGTTCGCGGGCAAAGGGCCCGGTGATTCAGTGGACCTCTTGCTGCGCGCCGCTCGCGCGGCGAGTTTTTTTTCATCCTCGTGCGGTGCCTGCGTCCAGATGCTCGGCACACCACAAGCCTTGCAATGCCGCGCAATCCCACGGTTGGTCTCGAACCCGCGCAGTTCCAGCTCGTTCAGATACGCCACCTCGCGCCCCCGACAATAGCTGCATTCCAGCAGCATCCGGGCCACCGCCTCCACCGAGTCCGCAATCGGAGGAAATTCAATTCCCCAGAGGTCGTTCTCGCTGTCCAGAATCTCCACGCCGTAGAGGTACCCGTCCTTTTGCCGCCCGAATTGTCCCACCACTCGCGCTCGGCCCTTCCGGTGCGCCTCGTGCGCCGCCTGCCTTCGCAGGTGGATCTCCTGATTCGGCGCCAGATCCCGCTCCAGCACGATCACGGCTCCCCCGCGGTTGATCAGCAGCGTGCGCGACGCCTCCTTAAACTCATTCCCCTGCGCGTCCTTCCCGGATGTCTCTAGCAGCAGCGTCAACGAGACGCGGTCGCTTCGCCTTCGCGTAGCCGCCGCGTCCATCTGGCCTTCGTCGAGTGGCATGGACAACCCCCATGTCAAGATAACATACCCGCGCGCTTCCTTTCCGTCAGCGCTTCCGGTGTTTCCCCAAATCCTCACGTCCCTGTTCGCCTTTCTGTCCTCGATTCCGCATCCCAACTCCCGCGTCATCGCCGCTGACTCTCCCGCCGCAGGCTGTGCGTGATCTCGCGGCAAAGGTGAAGGCTGTCCGGCAGGAACCCCACCTTACTGTGGCGGAGTGGGCGCTTCGAGGCTCTGATGCAGGAACTCGAGCACTTTCGGAATCGCGTCGAGTGAGGAGTTCGCGTCGCCCGCTGGCGTCCCACCCAGGGCCATTCCTCGGCCCGAGATAGGCTGTATCACCCTCCCGTGCCAAGTAGGAACGATCTCCGGACGTCCCGCCCTGTGCCCGGCGTGAGGGTATTTCAAATGTTCCACCGGATAAGAGAAATGAGCATCTTTGAGACGGTCGACAATTGATTTCGCCATCATGGTGGACGCCCATACGCCATCATCTTCACCGGAAATCAGCAATAGAGGGCCGTGCGTCTGCTCCACCGCAATCCCGGCATGGTACTGCAGTGCGGCCATGGGATCCCTCAAGGCTCCCACGGGGACGAACGATAAGGTTTGTCCTTGCCAGGTCCAGGCATACGGAGCGCGCGTGCTGCCGCAGCAGGCGGGATAGCGCACATTGGCAGGCACGTATGCCACCACAGCTTTGATCTGCGGGTACATGGAACCTAGTTGGAGTGCGAGCTCTCCCCCGCGGGAAGTTCCGACCACTCCGATCCGCTCGGGCAGGATTTCAGGCCGTTCCCTCATCCAGGCGAGCGCACTCCCGAAGTACTCAAGCGGGATTGCCTCGAGGTCCGCCGGCAAATCGTCATATCGAAAGTAGGCCAGTGCCAGCGCGGCAAACCCATGCGAGGCCAGCCATGCGGCTTTCTCGTGCGGAACGCCACCCTCCGACCCTCCCACGACCAGCACCCCCGGATGCGGCTGGTTCGAAGCGGGCACAAACAGAACCCCGTGAAGTTGACCCTCCACTTTGATCTGGCGCACGCCGTCCGCCACCGTTAGTTGCTCCAGTTGTGCGGCTGCCACCGGGTGGTCCTTCTGCAACAACCGGAACTTGATGATTTGTGAGTCTTGGTCGCGAGGGGATTGATACGTGACGACATGTCCTTCCTTCGGCTTCATGGACCAGACCAGGCCCATTGCGGAAACTTCGTTATACGAGCCTTTCGCGGGGGCCTGGTGGGAAGCATCGACGGTGCCTTGCGCGTCGGCAATGAATTCAGCCTGCGAAGCCCACTCATGGCCGGCTCCGTCGGTCAAGGCAGCCTGGATGGTGATGCGTTCGTTCGGCTGTAGACCAGTGGCGCGAATGACGGTGGATTCGTCCGAAAGAATGCGACCGGGAGTGACCTCAAGAGTCTGGGCGCGGACGGCGCCCCATCCGCTCGTGCAGAGCAGCACACCAACCAGCAGACACAGTTTCATCGATATCCGACTCCTCGAAGCAGAGATAACATTTTACAAGGCATCATTCGGCAGTTGGAATCAACATTCGGGTGTGTTCGCCGGACCTCCGGATCTCGTTGTGATGGTGTGATTGCGCGCCGGGATGCCAGGCGCTTTCGTATACCAAGCAGCAAAAAAAACGGTCACAAGTGTCCAAACTCCTAAAGTAGAATCCCCTCGCTTGAGCATCTGTGGCCCGTAAAGGCAGCCTCCGAAACGGGAGATTCATGGCAAAGCTGGCGGAAAAGAGGCGCGTTTGGCAATCCCTCTCGGTGATTACGCTCGTGGCTTTGGGGCTGCGTCTCGTTTTTGTCGGCTTCCTTTATCGTCATACGTGGAACGATTTCGGAGACCATTTATTATTCGGCTTTGAAACCGGGCGAATCGCGCGCTCCATTGCCTCCGGACATGGCTATGGGAATCCCTTTTCCGCAGAGACGGGACCGACCGCGTATATGACGCCCCTCTATCCTTACCTGCTCGCTGTCGTCTTCAAGCTCTTTGGAATTTACAGCAGGACTTCCGCGATCATCATCTTGTGTCTGAACGGTGTATTTTCCGCACTCGTCTGCGTTCCTCTGTACTTCACGGCCCAGCACAGCTTTGGCCGGGGCGTCGCTGTCGTCTCTTGCTGGATGTGGGCTCTGCTGCCTTATTCCATCTACATTGCGAGCAGCTTTGTCTGGGAAACGTGCCTGAGCGCGCTTCTGCTTGTGATCCTTTTCTTTTGGACACTCCGCCTCCGGGAGCGGCCGGGCGATCACTGGCAATGGCTCGGCTTCGGTGCGCTGTGGGGATTGGGAGCGCTGAGCAATCCTTCGCTGCTCTCCGTTTTTCCCTTTCTCGCAGCCTGGGCGCTTTATCCGCTGTGGCGAAACGGCAGGGCGTGCCTCACGGCAGCCCTTCTTGCGGCGCTGGGCGCGGGAGCGATCCTCTTGCCCTGGCAAGTCCGCAATTACCGGACCCTCCACGCCTTCGTCCCTCTCCGCGACAGCTTTTGGCTCGCCGTGTGGGTCGGCAATGACGGCTATACGGCAGGCCTCGCGGATCTTTCGGCACATCCTTCCACGAGCAAACCGGCTCTGGATGAATTTGTGCGTCTCGGTGAAATCCGGTACATGCAGGAAAAGCGGCGGCAATCTCTCGATTTTATTTCCGGTCATCCCGGTTTTTTTGTTGTGATGTGCCTTCGAAGATTCGCTTACATGTGGACCAGGTTTTGGAACGATGACCCGTCGAATCTAGCGCTCGAACTCCATGACCCTTCCAACCTCTTCTTCACCGTCCCTCTCACCCTCCTGATGCTCTTGGGTCTGTGGCAGGCATTTCGCTCCTTTCGCCAGGCAGCCGTTCCTTATTTGCTCGTCCTGGGAATCTATCCGTTGGCTTTCTATCTCACGCTTCCAGAGATTCGCTATCGTCACCTGATTGACCCCCAGATTCTCATCCTGGCTGCGTTGGGAGTGATGTTCCTGGCTCGGGAATTAGTCAAGGGATTCCCGTCGCTGGAAATATGGCTCCAGAAATATAAATGAAATTCTCACCCTTCTCTTGGAATGTGTGTGGCGCATGGAAAAAAGGTGGCAGACGGAATGAGGTTGCATCGGTGACACAAGTAAAAGCGCGCCTCAGTCCAAGGCATGAAAATCAAAAAGGTACGACACTACTCTTGAAACATGATATACAAATGTCTTGCTGCGCTTCAATGAGAAGAGAGGAGAGCAGGCTTTTTCAACTTAGTCGGTATCCATGGGAATAGGAACCTTCTGGCAGGATTTGCGGTACGGCGCCCGCATGCTCCGCAAGAGCCCCGGCTTCACTCTCGTCGCCGTGTTGACTCTGGCGCTGGGCATCGGCGCCAATACCGTGATTTTCAGTGTGGTGGACGCCGTCATTTTGCGCCCGCTGCCCTTCCCCAATCCGCAGCAGCTCGTTTTCATTTGGGAAACCGATATCAATCGCAAACTGATTTCCGGCACTGCGCCGCCCGCCGATTTCCTCGATTGGCGATCCCAGAATCACGTCTTTCAGTACATCGCAGGAATACAGATGTCGTCCCGAATCCTGACGGGCGCGGGCGAGCCCCAGCAGCTTTGGGGCATGCGCGTCTCACCGGACCTCTTCACCATGTTTGGCGTCAAACCGTCCCTGGGCCGGACATTTCTTCCCGAGGAAGAACAGCCCGGTCACGACCACGTCGTCCTCCTCAGCCACGCGCTCTGGGTGAGATCGTTTGGCGCCAGACCCGATGTGATCAGTCAAACCATTGACATCGATCGGACTCCCTATACCGTGGTGGGCGTCCTGCCTCCCGGCTTGAGCCTCTTTGGTACCCAGCGGCAATTCGAACTCTGGACCCCGCTGGCGTTTCCCTTCGAGGAGATCCGCCGGGACAATCCGTCGCTGATGACCTTGGCGCGGCTAAAAGACGGTGTCTCGATCGCGGAAGCGAATGCCAACATGCAAGCGATCGCCAGTCGCCTTGCCTCCGAATACTCTGAAACTAACCAGGGTGTGGGAGCTCGGGTTGCCTCGATGCATAGTGAGCTGACCAGCCGCATGAGTGGATCGCTGTTGCTCCTCCTGGGTGCCGTTGGCTTGGTTCTGCTGATTGCTTGCGACAATGTGGCCAGCCTCCTGCTCTCTCGCGCGGCCGCGCGCCGTCGCGAGGTGGCCATCCGCAGGGCCATGGGCGCGCAGCGGCTGCGGTTGGTGCGTCAGTTGCTCACCGAGAGTGCTCTTTTGGGCTTGATAGGCGGTGCCACGGGGCTCCTTCTCGCTTATGGAGGCTTGCGCATCCTGCCGTTGGTGCTTCCTCCGGCAAACTCATTTGGCGAATTGCCCCACGCGGGTTGGATTGCCCTTAATCTGCCGGTTCTGGCGTTCACCCTCGTGATCGCTTTGCTGGCTGGCATTCTTTTCGGCCTTGTGCCTGCATTCCAGTCTTCGAACACGGATTTGAACGTCTCGCTGAAGGAGGGCGGACGAGGCTCGAGCGACGGCGTGGAGAGCCGTCTTGCGCGTAACGCCTTGGTAGTCGCCGAGGTCGGAGTTTCGCTGGTGCTCTTGATCGGAGCAGTAACGCTGATTCGAGGATTTCGCAATCTGCTCTTCACCGATCCGGGATTCAATCCGAGGAATTTGCTCACCATGCAGGTCTGGCTTCCCTATTCCCGTTATCCGAATTCGGGACAGGCCCGTGCCGTCTTTCAACAGGTGGTGGAGCGGATTCGCACCCTGCCGGGAGTGGAATCCGCCAGCGCCATCAATTTCCTCCCCTTGAGCGGTTGGACGGACATTACGAATCTTGATATCGAGGGCCGCCAGCCCGATTCGCCGCGCTCTCAATTCAATGCGAACTACCGAATTGTTGACGACCAGTATTTCCAGACGCTGCAAATCCCGGTGATCAAGGGCCGCTCTTTCACCCCCGGCGACGGGGAACACGCCCCCCTCGTCGCCACTGTCAATCAGACTTTGGCTCAGGAGTATTGGCACGACCGGGATCCCGTGGGGCAAAGAATCCGCGTTCACTTGCAGGAATCGAAGAATGCCCCCTGGGAGCCTGACGCCGCCAAAGACTGGATGACGATTGTCGGCGTGGTCGGAGATATCCAGGACCGCGAATGGGGCGATAGAAAAGTAGGAGAAATCTACCTTCCCTTTCCACAGAATCCCACCCGAGTGATGGGCCTGGTCCTGCGCACAACTGGACCTCCTCTCTCGCTGGCGGAATCCGTCCGGCTGGTGGTTGAGGGCGTGGATAAACAACAGCCCGTGACGGAAGTCAAAACGATGGAACAATTGCTTTCCGAGGCGGTTTCTCCTCAAGCGCTGGACTCGACCCTGCTTGGTTTCTTTGCGGGGCTGGCTTTGATCCTTGCCGCCATTGGAATCTATGGCGTGATCTCTTATTCCGTCGAGCAGCGTACTCACGAAATCGGCATTCGCCTCGCGCTGGGCGCCCAGCCGCGTGATGTGGTCCGGCTGACCGTACAACAAGGATTCCGGCTCGCCCTCATCGGAGCGGCCCTCGGCTTGGTTGCCGCCTATGCGGTCACGCGCCTGCTCGCAAACTCATTCTTTGGGATTCACTCTTTCGAACCGGACGCAGCCGGCGCGGCTTGCTTGGTGCTCCTCCTCGTGGCGGCCGTCGCCTGCTACATTCCCGCGCGCCGCGCTGCTCGTGTGGATCCCATGCAGGCTCTGCGTTACGAATAACCGATGCTCAATCCAAGTGACGTTGCGTCTCCAGCTTCCCTGTTCTCAATTCACAGGGATTGACGCTTGCATCCCGGCCAGACTCATGACAGCCTTTATCAGCGGCAAGGATTTTGCTCCAACAGTTTGGCTAATGTAGGTGGCGCAAAGATGCAGCAAGGGTGAAAGGTTCCCTCGCTGCTCAATTGGGCTGCGGGACGATTTGCTCGGCCGCTCCGCATCGCTTTTCAGGAGTTTCTTTTGCAGCGCGATTCGACAATTCGGACCCCTCGGGGCAGATTCACACGTTTGCCGCACTTCTTCACCAATTTTGCGCCTCAGATTCGCGGCCGCGGGGCGCAAACTTGGCCCTTTGTGACCGCAACACTCTCAGAAACAGAAACGCCTCTAAGTGATAGAAAACAAAGGATCGGATCCCATTGTGACCGCAACACTTTGGCGTGTTTTAATCTTCGGTTTTTGTTCGCCTGCGCTTGCTTTTCCCTGGCATTTCTCGCCATTTCTGGCGCCGCCGCCCATGCGCAGGGAATTCGTGTCGAAGGCAGCGTCCGCGACACATCTGGCGCGGCCGTGGCAGGCGCCGAGGTGAACCTGCACGCAAAGCCATACTCCGCGAAAGTGCTCACGGACTCAGCGGGAGCATTTGCTTTCGACCATGTCCCCGGTTCATCCGGGACCATTGTCGTAATCGCCAAGGGGATGCAGCAAGCCGAGCAGCCATGGGCTGCGGCCGCGGACGGCTCGGCACATATCGATATCGTCCTCAAACCATCGGCAGTCAGGCAGCAGGTAATCGTCACCGCTGCGCGGACCACGACCCCACTGAGTGATTCTCCCGAAAGCAATCTTCAATTGAGCAGTGAAGATCTCGACGCAACTCCCGCCCTCACACTCGACGATGCCTTGCGCCAAATTCCAGGATTCAGTCTCTTCCG
The DNA here is from genome assembly GCA_963788255.1 of uncultured Acidobacteriota bacterium. GTDB lineage: Bacteria > Acidobacteriota > Terriglobia > Acidiferrales > UBA7541 > Palsa-295. The sequence continues at coordinate 905,222 of CAWBGC010000010.1, read as the reverse complement.
CCGTTCAAGCAGCCGCACAGCGAATCCGACTACGCTGGGCGCCTCCCTTCGAGGTCTGGGCGCCAACGGCGCGAGCCGCGCGCTTGTCCTGGAGGACGGCATCCCGCTGAACGATCACTTTGGTAGCTGGGTATATTGGGACCGCGTGCCGGACGCTTCCGTCTCCAGCATCGAACTCGCGCAGGAAGGCGCCTCGAGCCTCTACGGCTCCGACGCCCTCGGCGGCGTTCTTCAGTTTCTCACGCGTCCCGCAGAGCCCGCCGGAATCACACTGGAGACTTCCTACGGCAACCAGAACACGCCTGACCTCTCGCTCTGGGCCGGCGGGCAGGCCGGCCGTTGGGAATCCACGTTTGCAGGCGAAGTATTTCACACCGACGGTTACATCCTCGTCCCGGAATCCGAGCGTGGCAGCGTGGATACAGATGCCGGCTCCGAACACGGCACGGCCGACCTGATGATCGGCCGCAAAATCGGCACCCAAAGCGAGATTTTTGCGCGCGGCTGGTATTTCGACGAATCGCGCGAAAATGGCACGCCGGATCAAATCAACAACACGCGCCTCGCGCAAGGCGCGCTGGGCGCGAATCTTCAGCTCGGCAGCTTCGGCGCGCTCACCTTGCGCTTTTATGGCGACGCCCAAACCTACCACCAGACTTTTTCCTCGGTGGCCACGAACCGCAACAGCGAAACCCTCACCGACGCACAGACGGTTCCCGCACAGGGAACGGGGGGCTCGGCCGTGTGGTCGCTTGGCGTCGGCAAGCGGCAGACGCTCGTCGCCGGCTTCGATGCCCAGGACGATATCGGGCACAGTGGGGAAGTCTTGTATACCGCAGGGAAAGACACCAGTGCGGGCGGTCACCAGCGCGACTTCGGCGTGTTCGGCGAGGACATTATTCAGATCGCGCCGCGCTGGACGCTGGAGGCCAGCGCGCGTTTCGATCATTGGAGCAATTTCGATGCTTCGCTCTTTAGCGCGCCCTTCAATTCACCGGGCACGCTCACGCCTTATGCCAACGTCACCTACAATCCCTTCAGCCCGCGGTTGAGCGTGGTCAATCAAGTCAATTCGCACGTTTCCTGGTCCGCCTCGATCTATCGCGCGTTTCGCGCGCCCTCGCTAAACGAACTCTACCGGTCGTTCCGCCAGGGCAACGTGCTCACGGAATCCAATCCCGCGCTGATCGCCGAGCGCCTGACAGGCGGCGAGGCCGGAATCGCAGTGAACGGGTTCAATCGGCGACTGGAGCTGCGCGGTACGGTCTTCGTGAACGAAATCATCGACCCCGTCGCCAACGTCACCATCAGCGTCACGCCCCCTCCGCCCGCGCCGCCGACCCTAATCACGCGCCAGCGGCAGAACCTGGGGCGCACTCGCGCGCCGGGCATCGAGTTCGATGCCATCGCCCATTTCACGAGCCGATTCCAGTTTTCCACGGGCTACCAATTCGTCGACGCCAAGGTCACCAGCTTTCCCGGCGACGCGGCTCTGGTGGGGCTCTGGATCGCGCAAGTGCCACACAACGTCCTGACCTTCCAAGCACGCTACACGAACCCCTCGCGCATTTCGCTCTCGGCGGAAGGGCGCATGGTGGGGTTGCAATACGACGACGACCAGAACCAGTATCCGCTCGGCCGGTTCTTCGTCCTCGATGCCATGGCCTCGCGCTCGGTGGGCAGCGGCGTGGAAGCCTTCGCCGCCCTGGAAAATCTCTTCAACGAGAAATACGCCATCGCCGCCACGCCCGTCGAGGAGCTCGGCCTGCCCATCGCGGCGCGCTTCGGCTTCCGCTTTCAATTCCCTTCACGAAAATAAGTCCGGGAGAAAACTCGGGGGCAAACTCACCGCGCGGCGCAGGTCGCCACGGGCGTCACTTGGGTGCGGTCAGATCCGGCGGGGGATATTGGGGGAGCTTCGCGTTCTTCGCGTCGGTCCGTTTCACTTCCAGTTCATCCAGGAGCATCGAGGGTGCAATCACGGTAGTAGGAATCATTCCCTCGCGATTGCTCACCAGCGGATCATTTCCGACGGCGATCAGGTTGTTGCGCAGCGTCCGCGTGTCCAGCTCGTCGAACACAGCGCCGCGCACCAACTCCTCGTGTCCATCATTCGCATACACGCGGTAAAGCAGCCGGGGATTGTAATTGGCCAGCGTTTCGACGTAGTACCCGAAGGGCTTGTTTTCCTGGCGGCAAAGATCAATCAGCTTCTTCTTTAAGTCCTCGGGGGAAGATGTCTCCTTTGCCTCCACAATGAAGTTTCCCAGCGATGGCACCGGTGACTGGCCGGGAGAGGCCCGGCCGTGGCCATTCGACTCCGGGAAATCGCGGATCGGCTCCCGGCCCAGGAGATAGTTTTCCAGCATCCCATCCTGAACGACGTCGACCTTGGCCGCGCGCACTCCTTCGTCGTCCACGCCGTAACTTCCGATCAGCATCTTGCCTTGAAAAGTCTTCATCGTGGGGTCGTCTACCACCGACAAAAACGCCGGCAGGACGCGGCTCTTGTAATTCGAAGCGAAGTCGCCCGTGGTTCGTGCCGATTCGCCGGGCTTGGGCCGGTTCCCGAGCACGTTTCCCCCAACCATACTGTCGAAGATATCCGTGGAAGCATCGGAAGAAAACAGCACGGGGCCACGGTAATCCTCCTCTACGATGGGCGCCTCGCGAAGAACCTTGAGCGTCGCGACCATTTTCTCGGCCTCGGCTTGAAACTCCGCGGCCGTCGGCAGCTCTTTTAAAGTGGCGGCTATGTGATAGGGAGAGCGGTCCAGCCGCATCCCATCCGCGGCTTGCGTTGACCCCGAAAGCACTATCGAGTACACCGCATAGCCCTGGCGCGTGACGCTGCCCTCCGAATTCTCGAAATATTGATTCACGGCGCGGAACCGGAGGGTGCCGGAAAGGGAATTAATCTTGGGGTCGGTCCGGAAGAGCGCCGTGGCCTTCTCCAGCATCGCCGTCCACGGCTTTGGATCGAATTCGAGCTTCGCGAGGGGCTCAATCGATTGCAGGGCCGGGGCGTGGGCGAAGTCGTCGAAGGGCTGTCCGCCGGTAAACTCGCTCATCACGGCCTTCTTCGCGGCCAGTGCTTCGTTGGCCATCTTATAGGCGCGGTCCGTCGCCAGCCACAATTGCCGGCGCATCGCCACGGGATCGTCATCGAGCGGCGCGAGGTCGACCATCCCCATGCCGCGGCCGAAATAACTGTCCTGCTTGTAATCGCCGACGCGCACGACCACGCGCACGGTCCGCGCATGAATGTTCTGGTTTTCGCGCACCGAGCCGAAGGCGGCTTCCGCATCGAACTCATTCACGTCGGAAAGCCGGTACTCGATGTAGTAAGGCGCCAACACGTTGTCCATCTTGAGCTTCGACTTCGAACGCTGGAGCTCCTCGTACATGGCCTTCAGGACCGGGTCGGAGGAAGCGGCCTGTGCCGCGGAAGCTTGCGGGTCCTCAGTTTTCTGCTGTCCGGAGGCAGGAAACGCAAAAGAGAATCCTGCCATCAACACGAGGCAGAAGACACTGCGGACGAATTTCACCGGTGCGATCGCGCTCATCGGCTCTTACCCGCGGGAGTCGCGGCGTGACCACTGCCCGCCGGCGCCGCGTTGTCCAAACCGGGCGGTGGGAGGATCGGCGGCCGCTCGGTTCCCTTTTGGCGTTTCTGGACTTCAATCTCCGAGAACAGCATCTCGGGCGCCGCCGCAGCCACCGGAATGCTTCCCGATTCCGCCCCGCAAATCCCATTGAACACTTGCTCGGTGTCGCCGGTCAGGATGATGTTGTTGAGTGAAAGCAGCGGGGTGCCGACGATGTCCACGCCGCGGACGAGCTCCTTCGGGCGGCCGTCCGCATAGACGCGGTAGACCATCACCGGAATCACCTGAAAGGCTTGCGGCAGCGCGCGCGTGGTGAGAGTGAATCCGCCCTCGATATCCTCGAAATACAGGCCGTAGGGCTTTCCCTGCTTTTTGATTTCGTCAATAAATTGCTGCCACAGCTCGGAATCTTTCACTGTTTTTGTGGAGGTCACCACCAGATTGCCCTGCCGCCCCGTGGGCATCAGGCCCGGCTGGCGGCGGCCGTGGCCGTTCGAATGGTCAAAGCCGGTGATCGGCATTCGCGACATCAGGAAGTTTTTCAGGATGCCGTTCTCCACAGCAACGACACGCTGTGCTGGGTCGCCTTCATCGTCGTAAGCATACGCCCCGGCCAGCTTCACACCGTTGAGCTCCTTCATCGTCGGATCGTCCACCACGGTCAGAAACGGCGGCAGTACCTGCTGATTCACTTTCTTCGTGAACGTCTGCCCCTCGGTTTCCGAACGCTGGCGATGCCCCTCGAGCCGGTGGCCGAGGACTTCGTGGAAGAACACAGCGGCGGCGCGCCCCGATAGCAGCGCCGGGCCGGCATAGGGTTCTGCCGCGGGGGCGGCGCGCAAATCCTTCAAGTCCGTGGCAATCAGGTTCACCTTCGCTTCGAGCTCCGCTTGGGAAGGAAGCTCTGCCGGGGAAGGCGCCTGAAAAGATTCCACGCGCAACAAATCCATTCCGTCGTCCGCGCGGGCGTCCGCCTGGATCACAAGTCGGCTCATTGACGAGGGCTGCACCAGCGCCGTACCTTCGCTCGTGGCCAGATACGACCGGTCATTTTCCAGCTGCAGGATCACAGCTGACGTGTAGACGTTTGGATACTTCAAGAACGCGGTCGAGATGTGGCGAATGCGGTCTTCCCAGGTCTTGGAATCGAAGAGAACTCGAGTGCGGGACTCGTCAAGGTGAGTCTGCGGCGCCTCGGTGGAGAAATCTGGAGACTGATCCTCCTCCGCCGATTGCACGGCCTTGTTTGTCTTGACTTTCAAGAACGCCGAAGAAGCCTGTTCGTATTCGCGGTCGGTAAGTTCCCAGAGCACGCGCGCGATCGCGTCGGGATCGTCCTTCAAAGGAAGCGTGCCGGAAGTAATTCCGGAAGGGCGGCTCTGGTTATGCGTGTTATCGAGCGCGGCAGAACCGACCCGCATCATGACATCCGCCTGGCGGCGTTCGATCGAGGTGGAAACGACAATGCCACCGTTCGAGGCTACAATGACGGTTCCGCTGGCATCGGCGACCGAATAGTCCAGGTCGTAGGGCGCGGGGTCGGACTTCGAGAGGGACGTGGTGGCGCGGTGCAACTCCCGCTGCATTGTATCGAGTAAGACATCACGATGCGAATCGGCAGAAAACGCGCCCAGCGGAATGGCAGACAGGATAGCAGCGAAGCAGATTGCGGGCGCCAGAAGCTTTTGTCTCATGTCAATCGCTGACTTCCTGCAAGCCCAGCCAATTTAGCATATTTGCCGCGCGGGAAGGAAAGAAGCAGACGCCGGCGGTACGGAGACGAACCCGGCCACGAAACCAGCCCGAGCAATTACAATGGGAGCGAGTCCGAGAGCCCAAGCGTTGTCCTCCCGCTGAAAACAACCATACCGGCTCGAGGACGAAACAAACCTGGCCGTAACAGCGTATCTAAATCTGGGAAGCGAAACTGCCGTGTGCGAACTTCTTCAAGAATCTCTCTCTCTCTGGCACCGGGACGCGGTCTGCCTCCCGCCGTTCGACCGGACGTTCACGTCCGCGGAGCAAGCGGCCCGCGAAATTCACCTCGACCAGTTTCTGCGCACGGTCGAAGCGGAATTGCGCGATCTGCCCCGCACCAGATCCGAACGCTGTTTCGCGCGTCGTCGCGTCACCTCGGCCTTCACAGATTTTGCGAAAGCGTGCCTGAATCTTGACGACAGCCATCTCGAACTCCTGCTGAACGACGGCTTCTCGGCCGTCGCAACACAACTCGCCCGGCAAGCGCGTCAATTTGATCCCGCCGTCAGCGCTGCCGACATCTTTCAGGCCAGCCGAAACGCATGGACCGCGTGCGGTTTCCAGACTCTCATGGGGCAGGACATGCACCTCACGCCCTCGATCTTCGCGTACAGCATGCTCTATCCCTACACCGATAATTATCTGGACGACCCGGCAACCTCCCGCGGCGCAAAGCTCGCATTCAGCGAACGCTTCCGCTTTCGTCTCGAGGGAGACGCGGTAGCTCCATTCAATGATCGGGAGGCCACCATCTGGCGCCTTGTGGAACTCATCGAAGAGCAGTACGCCCGCTCCGTCTGGCCCGAGGTCTATGCCAGCCTGTTGCAGATTCATCGCGCACAAGAGAACAGCGTTCGCCTGCTTCGCTTCGATGCATCCTCTGCCGGAGTGGACGTCCTCAAGCTCAGTTTCGAGAAAGGCGGCGCTTCCGTCTTGGCGGACGCCTACTTAGCCGCGGGATCGCTCTCGCCGGAAGAAGCCCAGTTCGCCTTTAGTTGGGGAGTGCTGTTGCAGATTGCGGACGATCTCCAGGACCTTCAGCAAGACCTTCGCGAAGGGATTCTTACGGTTTTCACGCAAGCTGCCGCGCGCGTGCGTCCCGGCCCGCCTCTCGACAACCTCACAACTCGCACCTTGGATTTCGGCCACCGGGTCATGAACCAAATGGACGGCATGTCCTCCAATCATTCCGCGCTCACAGGCGCGGTTCAAAAACACAAATCGCTCAAGGAAATGATTCGGATGAGTTGTTCGCTGCTGTTGATCTGGTCTGCCGGTGAGTCCGCCAAGCTCTATTCGAACAAATATCTCGCGGACCTCGAAACTCACTCGCCGTTCCGCTTTGCCCCACTTGCGGAAAAGCGCAAGAAGCTAGCCCATTGGACCGGCCCCCTGACTCGCCTGTTCGAATCGTTCCTCGAGGACGAAGAGGACGAGCCCGCTTCTCTCCTGCTCGCCAGCTCCCTGATGCCGCGCTTCTGACGCTGCGCAAGAATCATTCGCCAAGTCGCTTCTGAAACGGCGCCGGCAAGAGAATCAGAACTATTCGTATCGCAGCGCCACCATCGGATCCACGCGCATGGCTCGCCGCGCGGGGACGAAGCAGGCAGCCAAGCCGGCTACAACAATCACAACGGGAGCAAGTCCGAGGACCAACGCACTGTGGAAGTGAAACCCTTCAAACGTTGCCGCGACTAGTTTGGGTAGAGCCAGGGAGAAAAGGGACCCGGCCAAAGTACCCGTCACCACCAATCCCATTCCGTTGCGAATCACCAGGCGCAGCAATTCGCTGGGCATTGCGCCCAGCGCCAGGCGGATACCCAATTCATGCGTGCGCTGGCCGACGAGATACGAAAGCACGCCGTAGATTCCAATCGCCGCCAGAAGCAGGGCCATCCCCGCGAACGACCCCATCATTTCTGTCATCACGTTGTCCCCAGTCCCGGAGTCGAATATGACGCGCTGCATGGTCTTGACATCCGTGATGGCCTGGCCGCTGTCCACGGCCCAGATGGCGTGGCGGAGCGAATCCGCAAAGCTCGAGGGGTCCGTCCGGGTGCGTACCAGGAAATACATCGTGGCCGCCGGCTGTGCCAGGAACGGCTCGAAGACTTGGGGCCGTGGCGCGGTCTGTCCCATAAACTCGTTCACGTTTCCAACTACTCCCACGATCTCGCTCCATTTCGCAGCCGCCCGGCTTTCGGGATCAATTCGAATGTGGCCGCCAATCGCGCTGCGCCCAGGAAAGTATTTGCGCGCGAAGGCTTCGTTGACGATGGCCACCGGCATCGAATCGGCATTGTCGGACGAGTCGAACTCGCGGCCCTGAAACAGCGGAATTTGCGTCATCGCAAAGTAACCGGGAGTTACCTGGAAATGGCTGCAAGACGGCTGCTCCCCCGGCTTCGCAGCCGGCTGGTTCTCCAATAGGAACGGCACGGGCTCCGGAAAGCCGAAGGGAAGATAGCTCGAGGCCGCCACCGACTGCACTCCCGGAAGACTCGCGAGCCGCTGGAGGGCGTTTTGAAAAAATTGTTTTTGGCCCTGCGGGTGAAGGTATTCCAGGCCGCGCAACGGCACCAGTGCCGTCAGCACGTGGTCCGGATTGAATCCCGCGCTCGCGCGAATTTCCTCGACGAACCCTTCGGCGAACAGGCTTGCGCCGACCAGGAGAAACAACGAAAGCGCCAGTTGGCCGATCACCAGTAACCGCTGGAGGCGATGCCGCTCCCGTCCCGCGGTGGTCCCGCGGCTGTCTCCTTTCAAACTACCTGCCGCTCCCCCCCGCGAGAATCGCAGCGACGGCGCTATGCCGAATAGCAGCGCGGCCATCACAGAGATCGCAATCGTGAAGGCTAGCACGTGCGCGTCGATGGTCACTTCCTTCGCCATCGCCAACGCGTCTTCGTTCCAATTGAACTGCGACAGTATGGCGTGCAGCCCCCAGTACGCGAAGAGCATCCCCAGGCATGCGCCGGTAAGGGAGAGCAGCACACATTCCGTCAGAAGCTGCCGCGCCAGGCGGATTCGCCCCGCGCCCAGGACCGCGCGAATGGAAAACTCGCGCTGCCGCGCCGAGTTGCGCGCCAGCAGCAAGTTGGCGATATTTGCGCAAGCGATCAGGAGCACGAATCCCACCGCCGCCATCAGGAACGCCAGGGCCGGCCCCGCATTGACGTCCTCGATGGTGTATTGCTGTACGGTCATCACGCTCGCGCCCCAGCCGCGGTTCGTGTCCGGATAGGCTTGTGCGATTCGCTGGGCGATCGTCGCCATTTCGCTTCTGGCTTGCCGCTCATCAATGCCGGGCCGCAGCCGCGCGAAGACTTGCAGGAAGCGGTCGCCGCGTCCCGTGGCCCCCAGGTTGGCGTGCGACACAACCAGTGGAACCCACAGCTTAGCCAGGAACGTGGACATCCGAAAACTGGCAGGCATGACGCCGACCACGGTGTACTCGTCGCCATTGAGTTTCACGAGCCGCCCCAGCACCTGCGCGTCGCCTCCGAATTTTCCCTTCCACAATTCGTCACTCAGAACCACCACGTGGTCGTGCCCGGCCTGATCCTCACCGGCGAAAAACGTCCTCCCGATGGCAGGCTCGACTCCCAGTACATTAAAGAAATCCGGCGAAACTCGGGCGCCCGCCGCTCGGTCCGGATTCGTTCCGCCGCTGATCGTAAAGCTGTCGAACTCGGCCGCCGCCATGCCGCTGAACGAAGTGCTCTGCGCGCGCCAATCGAGGTAGTCCGGCGCCGAGACAGGATTGCGATTCGCGTCAGAAACATTTGCGGGATTCTTGCTGCTCACCATCATCACGCGGTCCGGGTCGCGGACCGGCGGCTTGCGGTAAAGCACCGCATTGACCACACTGAAAATCACCGTGTTGGCGCCAATGCCGAGCGCCAGCGTGACGACCCCGATCACCGTCACCGTAGGATTTTTTCGCAGCATGCGCGCGCCGTAGCGCACGTCCTGCCAAAGCGTTTCGAGCGAAGCGAAGGTCCACATTTCGCGGCAAACCTCCTTCATTAGGGTGACGTTTCCGAATCGCCTGCGCGCGGCGGCGTGGACCTCATCTTCCGCAACGCCGGCAGCACGATTTTTTTCCTCGCGCATTGCCAAATGAAACCGCAGCTCTTCCTCAAGATCGCGGTCCAGCTTCCGCCGCTTCACCAGCGCCTTCATCCGCAGCCACGTCGCAGTCAGCCATTCGCCAGACATTCGATCCGCCTACTCGTAGCGCAGCGCCACCATCGGGTCCACTCGCATCGCGCGCCGCGCCGGGATGTAGCACGCCGCCAGTGCCACGACGACGAAGAACATAGCAACGAGAGCGAGCGTTGCGGGATCCTGGGGCCGGACACCGTAAAGCAAGCTCGCGAGATAACGCGCGAGCGCGAGAGAGCCTGCAAAGCCGAATACAACTCCCACGAAGGTCAAAACGAGACCCTGTCCGATGACGAGGCGCATGATGTCCGCCGGAGTTGCGCCGAGGGCCACGCGGATGCCGATCTCATGCGTGCGCTGCGTGACGAAATAGGAAATGACTCCATAGATTCCGATCGCCACGAGAAGCAACGCGAATGCGGCAAAGATCCCGAGCAGAGCCATATTGAACCGCGGCCCGTCGAGCGAATCCGACAGGCGCTGCTGCATGGTAGCCGCATTGAAGATGGGCTGCGCGGGATCAACTGCGGTCACTTCGGCGCGAACCGCGGGCACCAGCGGTCGGGGGTCCACACTCGCGCGGAGAACGATGAAGGTCGATTCGGTGTTCCTGCCCGCGTAGGGGAAATACATCTCCGGATCGGCATCATGATCCAGTCCCTGGTGGCGGACATCCCCTACCACGCCGACAATCGATACCCAGGGGGTATTGGGTCCCCCAACGCGAATTCGTTTTCCCAGCGAGTCGCCGTTCGAAAAATAACGATTCACGAGGCCGCGGCTGACAATCACGACAGGCGCATTGGATGTCAGATCCGATTCGTTGAAGAATCGTCCCGCGAGCAGGGGAATTCCCATGGCCTGGAAATAGTCTGCGCTCACCTCGTCGCTCGCCACCAACGGGCCTGTGCCTCGTGGAGGTTCCGGCTGCCCCTCGATTGCCAGGGAGGATTCGCTCCAGTAGTGGGTCAGCGGCACGGATGTCGCGAGGCCCGCGGTGCTGACACCTGGAAGCGCCCGCACGCGATCTAGTACTTGAACGAAGAAAGCCAAACGCTGCTGCTGAGTCGCATACCTCGATTCCGGGAGGAGGGTGCTGACGGTAAGCACGCCGGAAGGATCGAATCCGGGACGGACGCTCGAGAGCCGGAAAAAACTCCCAATCAGAAGAGCCGCTCCCACCAACAAGGGAAACGCAAGCGCTAGTTCCGCGACTACGAGAGCGCTCCGGACCCGTCGATGGCCGGCAGCTCGCGTGGTTTGCGGGCCGCCATCTTTCAAGCTCGAGTTGACGTCGGGCCGGGAGGCGCTGAAGGCCGGGAGAACTGCGAAAAGGATAGCCGTAAGAGCGGTAACGCCCAGTGCGAAGAAGAATACCCAGCGGTCAAATGTGATCGGGCCAATTTGCAGAATCGAGCGGGGAGCCGCGGTGCGTAGAATCCTTGCGCCCGTGGCGGCGAGGACAAGGCTCGCCGCGCCGCCGAAGACGGCCAGCAGAGCGCCCTCGGTCAACATTTGTTGGAGCAATCGCCGCCGGCTGGCGCCGATGGCCGCGCGCACCGCGAGTTCCTTCCGTCGCCCCACAGTGCGGACAAGCTGGAGATTGGCAATATTCGCGCAGGCGATCAGAAGCACGAAACCCACTGCCGCAAGCAGTATCAGAAGCGCAGTGCGGACGTCACCAACCAGCTTCTCATGCAGCGAAATCACGTGGACTTGCAAGCCATCTCGCGCATGCATGAACTGCACCGGGAGGGCCGCGGTGGCCTGGCTGGCCAGGTTCGCAAGATCGGCGCGCGCTTCGTCGTAGGTGACGTTGCGATTCAATCTTCCAATCACCCGGGTGATGGCCCACGGCCGAGTGGGTGCCCAATCCGATTTGGGAGGGAGTTGGAACGCGAGAACGCATTGCGGGTCCAGGAGCTTGTCGGGAAACTGGAAATTGCGCGGCAGGATGCCGATAGCGGTGTGGCTTCGTCCATCGAGCGAGATCGATCTTCCGACGACGTCTGGATCCGATCCGAATTTTCGCTCCCACAAGCCGTAGGTTAGGATCACGGCCAGAGGCCCGCTGGGAGCATCTTCGCTCGGAAGAAAAGTTCGCCCGATCGCGGGATGAATTCCGAGAACCTTGAAAAAACTGGCGGTGACCGAAATGGTCTCGATCCGTTCTGGCTCGCCGGCGCCTGTCAAATTCGCTTGGCCGTCTCCGCCGTAAGCGGCCATGGATTCAAATGTCCGATTTTGCGTGCTCCAGTTGGTGTATTCGGGATCGGGAACCGAGGAATCGTTGAACCGCGGCCAGAATTCGTCCGCCCAGACGAGGCGTGATGGATCATTGTACGGCAGCGGCCGAAGGAGGGTGGCATTGACGACCGAAAAAATCGCCGTGTTGGCGCCGATTCCAAGGGCGAGGGTGAGCACCGCGACGGCCGTGAACCCGGGGTTCTTGCGCAGCATGCGTAGCCCATAACGAACGTCTTGCCAGAAAGCCTCCAACCAAACGAAGGTCCACATTTCTCTCATGACTTCCTTCATCAGTGTGGTGTTTCCAAATCGTCTGCGCGCTGCCGCGTGCGCTTCCTCCGCTGCGAGCCCCGCAGCTTTGCTCTTCTCCTCGCGCATCGCCAGATGAAACCGCAGCTCTTCATCGAGATCGCGGTCGAGCTTTCGCCGCTTCACCAGCGCCTTCACCCGCAGCCACGTCGCAGTCAGCCGTTCGCGAAACATGGTCGTTCCTCAGGCTGGCTCGAGTATCCGCGCGATCGCCGCCGCCATGCGTCCCCAGTGCTCGGTCTCTTCCGCAAGCTGTTTCCGCCCCGCCGCCGTCAGCCGGTAGAACTTCGCCCTCCGGTTGTTATCAGAAACGCCCCATTCGGCGGCCAGCAGCCCACGCAGCTCCAGCCGGTGCAACGCCGGATAGAGCGCGCCTTCCTCGACGCGGAGAACGTCGTCCGTGGTCTGGTGGATGTACTCCGCGATGCCATAGCCGTGCATGGCGCCGCGGCTCAGCGTTTTCAGGATCAGCATGTCCAGCGTGTCTCGCAGCAAATCCCCGGATTCGATTTTCTTTTCGCCCATAAGATTCTTAGGGGAGTATCCCGCGATCTTTTTTCCAACGCAAGATTTTTTTCAAGCGTCTCCCCGGCGACGGCCATCGTCCCGAGAAACCGCCGCGAGCTATACGAGGAAAGTCTATGGCAGCCAAGATTCCCTGAATGGAACACGATTGTGTTTCGAATGGACACTCGGCGCTGAATTTCCGTGTGCGGATTTCGACAGTCCCCTGTATGGTGGAAAGAAGAGGATCGCCCCCGGGGACGGTGTGCCATGAAGAAACTCAATATGCTTGTTTCGCTCACGACAAACGACAACGACTACCAGATCGAACAGGCAGCGGCCGCCGAAGAGGCGGGACGCCGGCTGGGCATCGGCGTCCAGGTAGTTTTTGCGGACAACGACCCGATCAAGCAGAGCCAACAGTTGCTGGAGGCGGTCCAATCGGCCGCCGAGAAGCGACCGGACGCCATCGTGTTCGAGCCGGTGGGTGGCACGGCGCTGCCGCAAGTGGCGCGGGCCGCGTCGGCAGCCGGGATCGGGTGGGTGATACTCAATCGCGAAGCGAATTATTTAGGAGAGCTCCGGCGGACGGGTCGCGCGCCGGCGTTTTCCATCAGCTCCGACCACCTGGAAATCGGGCGGATTCAGGGGCTGCAACTGGCCGCATTGCTTCCCAACGGGGGCACAATACTCTACATTCAAGGGCCGTCCGACAATTCGGCCGCCAAACAGAGAACGCAGGGAATGCAACGGACCAAACCTGAGAACATCAAGATCATCCTTCTGAAGGGCCAATGGACGGAAGAAAGCGCGTGCCGGGCGGTGAGTTCCTGGATGCGGCTGTCCACATCGCAGAAGCTGGCGATTGACGCCGTGTGCGCGCAAGACGATTCCATGGCGTTGGGCGCGAGAAAAGCGTTTCAACAGAAAGCCGATGCAACGGTACGTGAAAGATGGCTGAGCCTGCCGTTCACTGGCTGCGACGGCCTGCCCAAGACGGGCCAGGAATATGTGCGGCGCGGTCTGTTGGCGGCCACAGTCGTAGTTCCACCCAATACGACGCTGGCGCTGGAATCGTTGGCCAAAGCGATTTCACAAGGGACTCAACCGGCAGAGGTGGGCCTGACCGTTCCCGTTTCTTTCCCCCGCATTGAAGAATTAACCGCGAAACAATCGGAAAAGAACCGCGTTCTCGCAACTCCTTAGCTTCACGCCGACGGGCCGGAGGGAACGGATCCTCTAAATTCTATTCACCGGCGCAGCCCTCAATTTGTTCCGATGATTTTCCGAATGAAATCCGCTTCCTCCTGGCTGTAAGGCCGGCCATCGGTGCGAAACACTTCGTGGAACCACACGGCGGGTTCGCGGTTCACATAAGGCTTCTCCCAAGAATCCCATGGGAGGTACGTCTGCGTTTTCCCTGCAACCAGGCCCCAGTTGATCGCGCCCAAGTTGTATTTCTTCGCGATCGGCAGGATCCCCTGAAAGGTGCTGCCATTACTGCGAGCCATGTACTCGGTGCAAATAAGGGGCCGGTGGTATTGCTGGAGCCACAAAACGCGCTTCTCAAACTCTTCCGGCTTGCTGTAACTGTGGAATGAAGTCACGTCCGACTCATTGATTTGGATTCTTTCCATGGGACTCAGCGTTTCGGGAGAAGACCAGTCTCCGTCCCACACACCGCTGGTAAGCGGCTGCGTGGCGCCTGCCGCGCGAGCCCACACGAACACTTTCGGCAGAAGCGCGAGAACGAGATCGACTTTGTTCGGCGGTTCGAATTTGCCATAGGCGTCAGAGTTGGTGTTGTCGGGCTCGTTCCAAACATCCCAGCCGAGAACGCGCGGATCGTTGGCGAACGCGCCGACGATGCCTTTCACGTAAGCCTCGAGGCGCGGATATTGCGAGGGATCTTTCAGGGCGGCAGCGCCGGGGCTCTGCATCCATCCTGAATTATGGACTCCCGGGATGGGCGCGCGCTGTTTGCCGAGGTGGGGATTCGGATCCCAGACGGAATCGAAGAGAACGAAGAGCGGCCTGATGTGATGTTTTGCCGCAATCTGCAAGAATATGTCGACGCGTTTCTGAAAGCCTTTCGGGTCTTGCTGCCACAAGAGATCGTGGAGGAAGACGCGCATGGTGTTCATTCCGAGCGATTCGGCCCACCCGAGTTCGGTATCCATGCGAGCGGGGTCGAAGGTGTCTGCTTGCCACATCTCGAGTTCGTTGATGGAAGTCGAAGGAATGTAATTGCTGCCGACGAGCCAGGGTTGGCGAGCGTACCAATCGCCGGCGGCCTTTTCGGACCAGCGATTCAGGGAGGGGCGAGGACTCGCTAATGATCCCTGGGCGCTGCAGAACAGTAGCACGACAGCTGCGATTACATCTCTGACTTTCCGGCTTTGCACGGGGCTCTCCAGAATTCGCAATTATTGATACGGCAGACATCCCAATAGGGCTACTGCTTGCCAACCGGACTTGCTCCTTCAGAAATTCACTTCACGTATTAAACCTAGCGTCCCTCCCGGAGCCGCTGACCAATGATCAATAGCGGTGAGTGTACAGGCAGCAAGGCACAATGTTGTGGGTCTCACTACTTCTTCGGATAGCCGACTGATTGCGCCAAGATAATTTTCTGGTTCGGCTGCAAATTCAAGGTCTTGGCGAGCGCGAGCTTATCGATGCTGGCCCGCACCACCGTGGCAAGCCCCTCAGAGGCACAGTAAAGATAAACGTTCTGCGCGATGAATCCCACGTCGGCGGCGGTGTACATCTGCGTCTCGGAGGACGCAGCGTTGCCGGTCTTGGAAAGATCCGAAACATACACTAGGTTCACAGCCGCGTCCTTCACATATGATTGCGTGCCGGTGGCCGCCCGAAAGTCGCCCGCCAACACAGGGTTCAACGCGTTAGCTTTGGCATCGTAAATGTAGGCGCCTTCGGGAGTCGCCACGTAAATGCTCACCTCCTGCCAGTTCATGGCGGAGGGCGCAGTGCGATGCCCATCCGGCCTGTTGATTCCGAATGCTGCCCAGAGCAGGTTAGACAGCACTTGCGGCGAAAGAGTGCCCGGGCCAAACTCGCGGGTCGATTTCCGGGCCTTGAGCACCTGCATCAGAGGGCGGCCTGCGTCGGTCTGCGGCGGCGGGAGCTTGACCGGCTTGAGGCCCTGCGCTGCCGAGCCGAGGGAGAAAGCTATTGTCGCGAGCACAACCCCCAAAAGGAACGATGCCTTGCGTTTCATGGGACACACCTCTTCCACAAGCCGACGCAGTCTTCAGCTATTTGATTCGTTTGCGACGGGCCATCCGCTGAGCCATTCCGAGCAGGAGCAAGCGCCCCCGGTCGTCCATGTGCGAGAGCGCCTCGGCAAATTTTCGTAGCTCATCCCGTTCATTCCCCATCGCGCCCCACGTCTGATCCGTCTTCTCAGCAGACGGGAGCACCTGCCTCTTTGGCGTTCCCTTGCCGTCGTAGAAGATCCTGTAAAGCGGGACTTCGAGGGCCTTCGCGTACTTCTCAAGCGTCTCGACAGTCGGGACCGTGTACCCATTCTCCACTCGGGATGTGTAGCAACGCAGCAGCCCGGTGCGCTGCTGAATGTCGCCTTGAGTGAGGTTCTTGGCTTCACGTATTTCTCGGAGTTTTTGTCCTATCTGCATGGGTGAGAGCGTACACCATGGCGGAGCGTCGTCTCAATGGGTTCTCTCTCGAGGTCTTCTCGGGTGCTGCGCCCCGCTGGATGGCATCACGTTTTCGTCACCACTGACCGCGCGCGGTCCGGCGACGATAGCGCCGCAGATACACCCACAGGACCGCCATGCAAACAAGCACCGCGCAGCCAACGACGAGCCACTCTGGCAGGTCGGGATACACAACTGTATCGAGAACACGCACCAGAAATGGTCCGTGTGCGGGATCTATGCCGCCGCGAGATTCAAGCCACGTTTCAGCTACGGTGAGCGGACACGGCGGCCAAGGAACCAACTCGATGACGATGGCGTAGATAAGTGAAGCGATGTGCAGTGTCCGCAGAAAGCGGCGGCAGCGCGTCACTGTCCATCCCAGCGACACCCAGCCGCACCAAAGCAAGTGCAGGAACAGGACGGCTTCCACGAGAACAGATGCTCCAAAAATCGGACGGTTACCCCGCTTTGCCAGCTACCGGATTATAAGAGCAACATTCGGCTGGAGCCGATGGTTCGCGCTCCCATTACGGATTCCGCAGTTTTGCTGGGAAATTTGCAGCCTCTTGAAGTTTGGTAGCGATACCGGGACTCGAACCCGGATTTGAGCCTTGAGAGGGCTCCGTCCTAACCTTTAGACGATATCGCCGCAGACAACGGCTGACACCAATTTTCGCACGGCAAAAATTTCGGTGCAAGTAGCAGCGGCGCAGAAGCAGTGCAATCCACTTGACGCGTGTGGGGCTTCGGAGTACTGTGCTATCGCTATTCGATATCCATATTCGATAGTCAACTATGAGACTGACAGAAATCAAGCACTCCAGTGGTCAAGAACTGCTTTCGGGGTTGATTCGAATCCACATTCTCTACCATGCTTGCAAGGAACCCATTTTTGGCCTGGGGATGATCGAGGAACTGCAGAGGCATGGATACAAGCTGAGCGCGGGCACCCTCTACCCGATGCTCCATGGGCTGGAGAGGAGAGGCTTGCTTCGGTCCAAGAAAATTCGCTTGGGCAGGAGAGGACGCCGTGTTTATCGCGCGACAGCGTCTGGGCGAAAAGCACTCAGGAAGGCAAGAGAGAAAGTGAAGTTGCTTCTGGGTGAATTGTTGGAATGAGATCCGGCCGAGGCGCAAGGAGAGACGTATGAGAGATGGAAGCTCCCATGCGACCGTTTCATGTGGAGGGACAGCAAGCGTGACAACAAATCTTTGGAGATTTTTCCGAATAAGCGTCGCGAGCCTGCTAGTTCTGATTCTTCTTCCATATCTCTCTGCCGCGCAGACCAACAGCCTCACGTCAAAGGTTTTGACTCTGGAAGATGCGCTGGATTACGCGGTTCAGCACTATCCTGCCGTACGTGCGTCCCTGGAACAGGTGTCCGCAGCGCGATCTGGTGTGGCTCTCGCGAGGACGCAATATCTTCCGCAACTGAATGGTGTGTACCAGGACAGCCGGGCCACTCAGAACCAAGTGCCGGGCATCTGGTTGGCGACACCCATCACTCCGACTGTAGAAGGGCCGGTTGGCCCTTCCAGTGGGCAGAGCTTCTGGGGCAGTCAAGCGGCAGCACTGTTTTCCTGGGAGCCTGCGGACTTTGGATTGCGGTCAGCCAGGGTCGGGGAAGCAAGGTCCGCTGTAAGTAAATCGCAAGCCGACCTGGCTTTGACACAACTGCAAGTCGCAACAGCGGTGGGAAATTACTTTCTGCTGGCGGTAGCAAACCATCAAGCTGCAATGGCCGCTCAAGCCAACGTCGATCGCTGGCAGGTGTTCGATAAGTCCATTCATGTCCTCGTAGAGAACGAACTGCGGCCTGGAGCGGATGCTTCACGCGCGGATGCTGAACTCGCGCGAGCAAGAACCCAAATGTACCAAGCTCAGCAGGCAGAGCGCGCGGCCCTCGACACTCTCGCATCCCTCATGGGAACGGCAGGGAGTGAAATCAAGTTGGATTCAGGCCGGTTGCTTGATCTTCCAGGAACCAGTTCACTGGCGGAAGTTTCGACATCGGAGCACCCCTTGGCGCGCGAGCAGATGGCTGCCGTGCAACAAGTTCAGGCACAGGAGAAAGTTCTGCAACGGAGCGACTATCCTCGCCTGTTCCTGCAGGCGGAAGTGTTCGGCCGCGGGAGTGAGGTTTCCAACAGCGGATCCATCATCGGCAACTGGAATGGCCTGGCACCAGCGCGCGAGAATTGGGTGACGGGAATAACCATTCTTTTCCCGGACGTTTTTAGTTTCAAAGCGCGGAACACGGAAGAGCAAATCACAAAGGCAAGCGAACGGTCGCAGCAGGCCCATTACGACCAAGCGATTCAAGACTTGACGGGCCAAGTTCGGGCGGCGCGCGACCAATTAAGGACAGCCGAACTCATAGGCCAGGAAACACCCACCGAACTGGCGGCAGCACGGCAATCGGAAGCGCAATCGCAGGCTCGTTACCAATCAGGGTTGGCGACGCTTGTGGAAGTAGCCGATGCGGAGACTCTTCTGGTGCAAGCAGAAACAGATGATTCCGTTGCCAGGCTAAATGTGTGGCGTGGGCTTTTCGCAGTCGCCTACGCGCAGGGGAACCTGCAAAGTTTCTTGCAAGTCTTGCATGGCACGACGCGAGGAGACCAATAGCATGTGGCTGATCCGTGCAGCGTTACGCAGACCGATTACAGTTATCGTAATCGTGGTCGCGCTTGGTCTTTCGTCTATCCTGGCCCTGATGCGGACGCGCATCGATATTTTCCCCGATCTTAATCTCCCGGTCATTTATGTCGCACAGCCCTACGGCGGTATGAGCCCGCAACAGATGGAGGGGTTCATCGCGTACTACTACGAGTATCACTTCCTTTACATCAATGGCATCGAGAGTGTCCAAGCCAAATCCATCCAAGGCACGGCGCTGCTTCGGCTTACTTTTCATCCTGGCACAAACATGAGTGAAGCGCTGGCGCAAACAATTTCCTACGTGAACCGCGCCCGCGCGTTCATGCCTCCCGGTACAGTCTCTCCTTTCGTGATCCGATACGACGCCGGCACATTGCCTGTCGGCTATCTGGTGTTTTCCAGCCCATCGCGAACACTTGGTGAAATCCAAGACCTTGCCTTGAACCGGGTGCGGCCCGTCTTCGCGACGCTGCCGGGGGTTTCGTCACCACCGCCCTTTGGAGGCAATCAGCGCACCATTGTTGTGAGTGTTGACCCCGGCAAATTGCGCGCTTATAGGCTCTCTCCGCAGAGTGTCGTGCAGGCTCTGGTGGCTGGGAACAGTATCGAACCGGCGGGGAGCGCCAACATTGGAAACTATCAGGCAATCGTCACTACGGATTCAACCGTCGGGCAGATCAGCGACTTGCTCGACATTCCCTTGCGGACCGGCTCGGGGCCATCGGTCTACCTGCGGGATGTGGGGACGGTTTCTGATTCCTCGGACATTCTAGCGGGATACGCATTGCTGAACGGGAAGCGAACGGTCTATATCCCGGTGACAAAGCGGCCCGACGCTTCGACCATTACGGTGGTTGACGAAGTGCGCGCGAGCCTCCCCCGATTTCAGTCGCTGATTCCTGAAGATATCAAGATTACATATGAATTGGATCAATCCGAGTACGTGCGCGATGCGCTTCTCTCGGTCCTACGTGAGGGATTGCTCGGTGCGATGTTGACGGGCCTCACGTTGTTATTCTTTCTGCGCGATTGGCGGAGTTCGTTGATCGTTGTAATCACAATTCCCTTCGCGTTGCTCATGTCGGTGGTGGCTTTATGGGCGTTCGGTCAAACGATCAACATCATGACTCTCGGCGGGCTCGCCCTCGCAGTGGGTGTGCTCGTAGACGAAGGCACGGTGCTCCTCGAAAACATTCACGTGCATCTGACCCAGGGTGAACGCAAGCCGCGCGCAGTCTTGCAAGCAAGCCGCGAGGTGGCCATCCCCCGGCTGCTCGCGATGCTGAGTGTGCTCGCTGTTTTTCTGCCTTCCTTCTTCATGGTCGGCCCGGCGCGATCGCTTTTCGTACCGCTTTCACTCGCGGTGGGATTTGCGATGGGAGCGTCCTATTTGCTGTCCAGCTCTCTTGTACCGGTGCTCTCCAACTGGTTCTTGAAGGCCGAAGATGTACAGTCACACCATTCTGCCGAGGTGCGCTTCGACGGCTTCCGGAAGAGGTTTTATGTCCGGCTGGATCGTCTCATGGCCCGTCCAGCACTGCTCCTCGGCGTGTATTCGGTGGTGGCAATCGGTGTGCTGGTCTTGATAGGTCCGATGTTGTCGCAGGAAATTTTCCCTTCGGCGGCGGCAAATCAATTTCGCCTGCGCTTCGACGCTCCGGATGGCACGCGCGTGCCGGTCACAGAGGAAATGGCGCGACGAGTGCTCGACACGATCAACCGAGAGGCTGGACCTGGCAACATTGCGCTTACGCTGAGCTATGTCGGCACGCAGGGGTCGTCCTACCCGATCAACACAGTTTTTCTCTGGACGAGCGGACCGCAAGAGGCCGTCATGAACGTTGCACTCCGTCCCGGTGCGTCCATTTCTCTTCGCGATTTGGAGGAGAAGCTCCGCAATGCGTTGCCGCAACAATTCCCGGGATCGCGCTTCTCCTTCGATCCCGGGGATCTGGTCAGTCAAACGCTGAATTTCGGGACACCGTCGGTAATTGAGGTGGCGACCACCGGTCCGCAATACAACGACGTGTTGACCTTTGCCGAGCAAGTTAAACAGGAACTCTCACAAGTTCGTGAATTGAGGGACCTCGGATACGAGGAGCCGCTTCATAATCCGACCGTCGATGTTCACGTGAACCGGGTGTTGGCCGGTCAGCTCGGCGTGACAGCCGATCAAGTAGGCCAGGCGGTTGTGTCGGCAACGGCGTCCAGCCGGTTCGTGTCCCCGAATTACTGGCGCGATCCGAAGTCAGGAGTCAGCTATCAGGTTCAGGTCCAGGTACCGCAAGCAGAAATGACTTCAACCAAAGATGTGGAGACAATTCCAGTCTCCAGTGCGACGGGAGCCGATCCGATTGTCAGCGAGGTTGCTTCTGTGCGGCTGGGCACCGTCCCCGGTGAACTGGACCGGCAGAACGGGCTTTGGATGATCGGCCTTTCCGGCAACCTTGGGAAAAGCGACCTGGGCCGCGCCGCGACGGACATTGATCGCGCCATCGCGCGAGCCGGCAACCCACCACGCGGGGTGACGGTGCAAATTCGAGGCCAGGTCAGCACAATGCGGCAGATCTTTGGAAACTTAGGTATTGGCATCGCGGTAGCGATCCTCGTCATCCTGCTTCTTCTCGCTGCTAATTTCGAATCGATCCGGCTCTCACTCATCGTGGTGTCGACGGCTCCCGCCGTGCTCGTAGGAGTCGTCCTCATGCTGTTGATCACCGGAACCAGCCTCAATCTTGAAAGTTTCATGGGCGGAATTATGGCGATCGGCGTAGCCGTCGCCAACGCGATACTGTTGGTGACATTCGCCGAAGAGAATAGAAAAAAGGGTGCGGATGCGAAGACCGCTGCACGAAATGCCGCCGGCGAACGCCTCCGTCCCGTGTTAATGACCAGTCTGGCGATGATCACGGGAATGATCCCGATGGCGCTTGCGATCGGACGCGGCAGCGAAGAAGCCGCGCCACTCGGACGGGCTGTGATTGGCGGGCTGATATGCGCGACGGCAGCGACGCTGCTGGTTCTGCCGACCGTCTTCGGCTTGGTGCAGAAACACGCTTCCCTTGTCTCACCCTCGCTCGATCCCGACGATCCGAATAGCCCGACTGCGCGTGAACCGGAGGTTTCGCAATGAGATCGCTCTTTGCGATATTCATATTGAGTTTTGTTGTCGCGGGCTGTGGCAACCCCTCCGTGCAGAACAGCGGTCCGGGGTCCGTTGCAGGTTCTCCGCAAGCCGTAAGTGTGGCCACGGTCGAATCCCAAAAGCTGAATACAACACTGTCTCTGCCTGCCCAGGTAAGCCCGTACGAAGCGGTGGACATCTACCCGAAGGTCACGGGTTTCCTGGATGCGATAAATGTCGATCGCGGCTCACGCGTCCATAGAGGCGAAGTCATCATTCATCTGTCTGCCCCTGAGTTAGTGGCACAGCGTGCGCAGAGTGAAGCCGCCCTGCAGAGTGCGGAGGCTCAACTCAGTGCAGTGCAAGCAAAGTTCGCGTCGGACCACGGAACCTATTTGCATTTGGCGGCGGCGGCCAAGACTCCAGGCGTGGTGGCAAACAATGACCTCCTCATCGCCGAGCAAACGGCGGCGGCCGACAACGCGCAAGTTGAAGCGGCATCCAAGAATGTCCAAGCCGCCCGCGATGCACTGCGCGGCGTGACACAACTCGAGTCCTATTTGGAAATCCGCGCTCCGTTTGACGGCGTTGTGACGCAGCGAAACTTGCATCCAGGAGCCCTTGTCGGCCCCGCCTCGGGACAGGCCGGCGCGCAACCAATCGTCCGAATCGAGAGCACAAATCGTTTGCGAGTGGTCGTCCCAGTGCCCGAAGCGTACTCAGGGGACGTTCGAGAAGACCAGCAGGTTACTTTCGATGTCCCGGCGTATCCAGGCCGCGCGTTCCACGCGCCCATCGCACGAATCTCGCGCGACATCAACCAAAGCACGCGCACGATGCAGGTCGAACTCGATTTCCATAATGCCGATCCTCAGATTACGCCAGGATCTTTCGCAACTGTCGAGTGGCCGATACGGCGGTCTTATTCGACGCTGTTCGTGCCCTCGGCGGCGGTCACTACGGACCTGCAGCGCACGTTTGTAATTCGCGTCCGCGAAGGAAAAGCGGAATGGGTGGATGTGAAGACTGGCGTGACCGCCAACGGAAGTATAGAAATCTTCGGGCAATTACAAGCGGGCGATCTTGTGGTTCGCAACGCCACGGATTCCATTCGAAGCGGCGCCTCGGTATCAGTCGAGAACAAATAGAAATGCCCCGGATCGCATTCCTCGCGGAGCGACCCGGGGCAGAAAGTGCCCGTGCTTTACGTCTACGGCAGGTAGTAACGCATCGAGGTAAACCACATGTTCTCGTCCACATGCGGCGCGGTGACTCCCGTGCCAGGCCCGGAAGTTGGAGCCACGCCCGCCCATGTGTTGGTAACATAGTACGAGTACTGGATACCTAGCTGCAGGCGGCCTCTCGAGCCCTGATAAAAGCGGTACCAGAAGCCCGCCGTGCCTTCAATCAAATTGCGGATATCCCCTGTGCAACTGGACAGGCCGCCCGGGATGTACCCAGAGCCAGCGGTTGTTCCAACGGGAGTTGTAGTGGTCGGGGAAATCTCCTGATAGCAACCAGAATTCTTAAGGCCGATCGCCCCATAGCCTTCGTTGAACGTGGTGGCTGACGAGGTGGCAAAGTACTGGGCGCGAGATGCGTATTCACCGCCGCCGTTCAGGTAAATGTCGAGTTTCGGGTTTGGGTGAAAAACAAGCGTCGCTAGCGACTGGTAGTTTTTCAACAAAGCGATGGTGCCGTCTGGACGGATCGTCGCGTCGGACAACCCACCTGAACCGTACCGGCCGATGCCGTTTCCGCCCATGGCGTGGAGGCCGAAATCGACGTGCTTATCGAAGAGATTCCACATCAAATTGCCGCCTACGCCGCCGCCGTTCCTTGAATCGTTAAAGGCAAGATCCGCGGACGGGGTCGTGGTCCCGTCGGCACAAGGATTCGTCGTCGAGATTCCCACTTCGCAAGGGAAAACACGATCGCGGAATCGAGAGTAGACGCCAAATATTTCGTAGTGGCCCCAACCGGGCTCGAGAACGGCCTTGAAGACCAAGTCGGGAGATGGGTTATAGGAGTAGTTTGCGAGAGGATTGTAAAGTCCGCCGGAGGCACCGCTCGCGCCGAGCAAGAAGTTCGTGTAAACGGTAGTGGTGCCGCCCACGTTCACAGTGCCCGCGCTGGTACCCGTCGTTGGACAACCCGGATCGCCGACGCAGGGGACCGTTACGCCGCCCGTCGTAACTGAGGTTGTCGGATTCCCGTGCACCTTGAAGGTCGTTTGCGGCCCTTCAATCGAGAAGCCGAGCCACAGCTTGTTGCCGAAATCCTTGGTGAAGCGCATTCCGTATTGCCGCGCCCAGCTAAACCCGATGTGGTACTGAGCGTCGATAGTCAGCGGCAGGACTTCGGTTCGGTTATCCATTCCCTTCGCAGTTTGGGTAACCAAGCTCCACTGTTGACCGCCGGTGATGGTCCAGCCGTTGTCAAAGGCAGCTTGCCCCCAGAACTGGCGCTGACGGAATACATAGCTGTTGCTTTGGTTGTTGTTGGAAGTGCTGCCGCCGCCCAGGAAGTCACCCTCGTAATACCCGCCGATTTTGACGTCGCTGAGCTTCCCTTCCATCAACATGCTGATTCGGGACTGACGGCCGGTGAAGTTGAATTCAGAAATGTTGCTGTTCGATGCGCCGGGCATCGGAGCGGAGTTGAAGGGCGTGTTCACGTCCGCGCTGAGCGCCTTGCTTCGCCACGAGGTTTCAGCCGCGGTGAAGCCGCCCGGAGTGAGCGTGATTCCCTTGTAATGAAGCGAAGCAGGTTCATCGGATTTCATGTCCTGCGCGGGGGCCGGGGAGGCCGAATTCGAAGAAACGGCAACCGTCGGAGCAGTGCCTGCCGGGGGAATAGAAATCGCGGAGCCGAGCGCGGGAGAGGACGCGCCGGGTGCGGAGGCGGTACTTGAGCCAGCCGCATTCGCCGAATTCAATCTGTCCTCGAGCGATTGCATTTTCTGCTGTTGTTCCTTCAATTGCTCGCTCTGGGCCTGGAGCAGCCGGGCCTGTTCCTGGAGGAGATCCCGAAGCTGCTGGAGCTCGTTTTCCATGTTCGAAGATTCTGAATTGGTTTTCGCGTCGGTCTTCGAAGCCTTTGAGGATGAATCCGCCGCCGTCGTCTTCGCTGCGGCTGCGCCATTGGTTTTTGCCGCCGGCGGTGTGTCGTCCCCCGGTTTCCCCGCCGCTGCCGTGGCCGGCAAAGCGACAAGGCCAAGGGCTAATACGCACAATGCAAGTACTCGCATTCCTTCCTCCTTGAGATGAATTGACAAACTCATTTCAGCCGCAAAATTCCGCGGCGCTGGAAGTATTCCCGTCGAAAAACATCGGGAATCGCCAGACAAGACAGAGCATCAGCGCCGCGCGTCCATAACCGGATGGCCTCCTGCTTGAAGGGAAGAGAAAACTCGCATGCAATCTTGCGAATTTCTTGGACCCGCATTGACAAGCAAGAATTGGACCGTGCTTAACTTGCTGGCTCCAATCACAAATCCTGTCGCGACCATCCACCCCTACGCGGCGCAGCACGCGAAACTTAATCCAGTGCGGTTGAACCGCCTGTGACAGCAATGTTAATTGTGCGTTACGGTTCTAACCCTATCTTTTTCAGCACGTTACGGAGACTCGGCCCAGTCGCCGGGGGCATTTGACCCTTCATCGGTCCCACTCGATTTGGCAGGCATGGGCCAGGGATGCGCGATGGTGCAGGGGTAGTTTTCGAGCCTTCCGGTCAGGCTTGCGGTATCCTGTGAACCGAAGCCGAAAAGGTGGAAGGGAGGATGCGCCGATAGCGCAAAACGCTGAAGAATCGCTGACGACAGGGATTGCAGCGATAGGCGGGAAAGCCAAGAATCCGCTTCAGCCAAAGCATCGCTCCATCTTCGACGCGTTCGCGAGAAATATGCTCGAGATCAAAATTTCCGCACTTGGGGCAGTGAGCGTAGCGCGAGAAGGAGAGAGCTACTCGATCAGCGTAAAACCGGCGGTCGCAGGAATGACAGCGCCAGGGCTTCAAACCAATCAGGGTGCACAAGAAATCGAAGGGCCCGCTTCGATGTGAACGAAAACAGTCCGCGCTGCGGCATTGTGGGCAGATCATGAAACTGGATTCCCCCGATTCCGAGCGAAAGAATATCCAAAACTCATGCGCCGAGCAAGAATGCAGACAGGACGTGTAGCCGGGGACTTGAAGCCTTGCCAGTGTAAGATTACGATCGAAAGGATTCTGAATGCCTGAGTATACAGACGCGCACGCACGCGCAGGGATCAACGCCAAACTGCCGAAGCTGGAAACGTGGCCGAATCACTTTCCGGGCTACGAAATCACGATCTGTTTTCCGGAATACACATCCGTGTGCCCGAAGACAGGTCTCCCCGACTGGGGCACCATTACGATTCAATACCAGCCCCGAAAGCACTGCCTGGAGCTGAAGGCGTTGAAGATGTACCTGCTCGCATATCGCAACCTGGGAATTTTTTATGAGAACGCGGTGAACCGGATGGTGCGCGACATCGTTGCGGCGGTCCAGCCCGAGTGGTGCCGCGTGACAGGTGAGTTCACGCCGCGCGGCGGGCTAACCACAACCGTGGAGGCGCGATGGCCTCGCCGTTCAGGCAACACCGGGCGCAACCGAGGATAGACTTCCCGGCGCACCTCGGCCATAATCGCAAACGCAAGCACGCGGCCGCGGCCGCCAAGAGGAGGGTTGATGAGCTTGTCCCCCAATACACCGAATGAACCAGTGATGGTCGAGCCGGCAGGATTGCCGCGGTGGGTCACGCTGCTTTTCGTCGTGGCGTTCGCCTTGGTCGCCTACCTATTGTATGCGAGTTACGCGGAGCGGCAAGCACTCCAGCAGAGCGCCGACGAGGCCAACAAGAAGACGCAGGCATTGGCTGCCGAGGTCGACAAAGCCAATGCGCGAATTGCCGATTTGAAGGGCCTTGTCGACGTGACGTCGCAGAAACTCCAACTCAGCGAGGATGAAATCGCCCGCGCCCGCGGCCTGGCTCAATCCGCTAAGAAGGACGAGCAAGCAAGCGACGCCCAGCTTCGCCAGCAGATCGGCCAAGTTCAGCAGGACACGACGACCAAGTTCGGACAGGTGGCCACCGACTTGAGCAGCACTAAGAGCGATGTGGCCGCAACGAAGGCGGACCTGGAAGCCACCAAAGGCGCCATGCAGAGCATGAAGGGCGATTTGGGTGTCCAGAGCGGATTGATCGCGCGAAATCATGATGAGGTCGAGGAGCTGAAACGCCAAGGCGAGCGCGATATTTTCGAATTCCAGCTCAAGAAATCATCCAAGGGCCCCGAACACGTGGGGCCGATCCAACTGGCGCTGCGCAAGGTGGACGCCAAAAAATACAAGTTCACGATGAGCGTGGTCGCGGACGACAAGAGCATCGAAAAGAAAGACAAGACCGTGGGCGAGCCGGTGCAGTTTTACGTCCGAGGCGCGCGGGCGCCGTATGAAATCGTCGTTTTCGAAGTCACCAAGGATTCGGCGAAGGGGTACTTGAGCACGCCCAAGTCCGCTACGGCGGCTGCGCCATCCAGCACTCCACCGGGCAATTGAAGCAGCCGGTACAAAGATACTGGTTGTGACGGCTTCGCTTTCCAAAGGCCCTGAAACAATTGCCGCGGAGGTGGCACGCATGGATAGGATGCGGAAGTGCATTCCTAGCTCGAGGCAAATTTCGATCTCGGCCGCCTTGCTCGTTTCTCTTCTTCTGGGCTCGCCCCTTCTTGCCCAAAACACTTCCCTCGCGGAACGCCTTTCGCCAAACACTCTCATCTACGCTGAATGGCGCGGGAGCGGGTTCATTTCGGACGCGGAGAAGAAGAATCACGTTATCCAGTTGATGGAAGACCCAGCGATGGCGCCGGCGTGGCTTGCGCTCGCGTCTACGATGCAGAAGAGCATGACGAAGCAGAACCCAACTGTGCCACCGCCGGCCCTCGCGGACGTTATTTCTCTGGCTACGAACTCCGTGGTCTTTGGAATCGTCGAAAATCCGAATTACTCGAAGGCGACTGACAAAAAATCCGATCCCGTGGGAGTCTTTGTCGTTCTCGACGGAAAAGGAAAACAAGATTTAATCGAGAAGCTCAAGGCGCTGCACAAGGATTCGGCGAAGACCGGCCATACAGTGACGCACTACGAATTCGGTGGGACTACTGTGGACGATGACGCCTCGGCCGAAGAGCACGACTATTCGGCGCAAACCGGTGGGTACTACATCTACGCAAACTTGAAATCGGAGATCGAAGATCTCATCACGCGCTTTCGCAGCGATTCAAAACCCGCCACGTCGGTTGCTGATCTCCCGGAATATAAAGAAGCCCGGAAGTTCGTCGGGACGGACGCGGCGATTGAAGTGTTCGGACGCATGCCGAATTTTGCGAAGTGGATTCCGGCGGACCCCAAGAATGCCCCCCTCGTAAAAGTTCTAGAGAACCTTCACCTCGACAGGATTCATGCTTTCGGAATGGGTGTCAGCTTTGCGGGAGAGGCGATGCAATGGCGAGGCGCGCTCCTGGGAGATACATCGCCCGGAAGTCTCATGGATTTTGTAGGGGACAGCGGGACTGAGTTCGCTCTGCAGCCCGTTCTGGCTGCAAGCTCGAGTTTCAACGTCTGGCGTATGAATTGGGCCGCGTTTTATCAGGCGATTCGGGGGGCGGTGGAGGGCAACTTGACGCCTCAGCAGGCTGCCGGCTTGGGCGCGGCCGAAGGGATGGCGCAAGGTTATCTAGGGATGTCGATTACCGATGCACTCAGCCTCTTCTCCGGCGAGACGGGCTCCATGACTTCATTTGGGGAGGATGGTTCGACGCAGCAAATGTTTGTCTTGACGATCCAGAAGCCTGAGGCAGTTTTGCGGATGCTCCGCGCTGTGGTTGGCACGATGATCGCCTCGGAGGACACTGTGGGGAAGACGACTTTTCTCGATCTTTCCTATCCATACAAGGATCCCGCCACGGGAACGCAGCGCCGCGAGTTTTATTACGTAGCCGTCGCGCCCAATGCGATTGTGCTTGGGAAGCGGAAGGCGAAAGTGAAAGCAGCAATCGATGCGCTGAACTCAGGCGGTGACAAAACTTCGGCCACAGGCATTCTTGCGGACAAGGAATACCTGGAGCTGCGCTCCAAGATGCCTGAAAAACTTTCCGGCCTCGGCGCAACCGATTTCCGCCAATTCCCATTGGACAAGCTGATCGCGAATCTCGTCACGCAGATGGAGAGCGCGTCCAAACAATCGAAGGACGCTACCGCGCCCGATTTGAATTGGTCGAAGCCGATTACGACTGACGTGATCACGCGGCACATCCATATGTCTGTCAGCGGCTCGTGGAAGGATTCAAACGGCATCTACTTTGCAACGTATTTCCAGTAGCCGGAATCTCTTTCTTCAAGCGCTTCTTCTCGCATTCGCGACCATCGCCATCCTTCTCGGCATGGGTGCGCCGCCTTGCCCCGCGCAGGAACCAGTCCCGCCCCCGCCTCAAGCGATCGAGGTCTCCACCGAACTTGTGAAATTGAATGTGAGCGTCCTCGACAGGCACGGCGATTTTGTCGGCGGGCTCGAACAGAAAGATTTTCGCGTTCTGGATAAGGGCGCCTTGCAGCCAATCACATTTTTTGCGCCGGTAGACGCTCCTGCGCAAGTGCTTGTGGTCGTTGAAACAAGTCCGGCAGTGTATTTGATCCAAGACGAGCATCTACTGGCCGCCTATGCCCTGCTCGACGGACTGGCGGCCGATGACCAGGTTGCGCTGGCCACGTATGATGAGACTCCTCACGCCCTGCTGGCGTTCACGAGCAACAAGTTCGACCTGCTAACAGCACTGGGCCGAATCCAGTACGCGCTCGGGATGGGAGGACTGAACTTTTACGATTCCGTTTCGCAAGTCCTCGAGTGGTTTCCGGCCGGAGCCAGCAAGCGGGCCTTGGTGCTACTTACAACAGGACTCGATTCCTCTGCGCCGGCTCATTGGGATGCGCTGGTCCGGAAAT
Organism: uncultured Acidobacteriota bacterium; assembly: GCA_963788255.1. Lineage (GTDB taxonomy): Bacteria > Acidobacteriota > Terriglobia > Acidiferrales > UBA7541 > Palsa-295. Next base: position 875,134 of record CAWBGC010000010.1, on the reverse strand, counting down.
TGCGCGGCCAGGACTTAGTGATCTACTCCGTAGCGCTTGGCGGCTCGTTGCGAAAATACGCGGGGAGAAAATCGGCGCCGGCGAAGAAATCCGCCCAATCCAGTGCGCCCGCGGAAACGAGCTCTACGAATTCCGGCGGATCGCTCAGCTTCGCCAAGGCAAATGGCGTTCTTGTCTCTCTTGCGACAATGACGGGCGGGCGCGCCTATTTCCCGGAATCCGCAAAGGAATTTGTCCCCATCTATCATCAGATTGCCTCGGCGCTACGTCATCAGTACATCCTCGGAATCGCGCCGGCGCACGATGGCCAATTCCACCCGCTGACCGTTCAAGTCCTTGGCAGGAACGGCCTCCCTGTCGCCCCGGAGGTGAAGAATGCCGAGTACCGCGTCTACGCCCGCGAAGGGTACCTTGCGCCCGGCCCCTAGCTCGTATAACTTGAGCGCGCTGGCAGGCAGGAAGCGGCTAGCGCAAGGAGGACCTATGGCGCGCGAAAAAGCCCTCGTTCTCGTTCCACTACTCGCAATGATGGCGGGTCTCTCGTATCACCGTGTGGCGCACGCGCAAGCGACCTCCACGCCCACACAACAGACTGCTTCGCCTGCCCGATTTCAGAATGGCGGAAACGCCGCGCAGATCCCCGCAACATTCATTGGTCACCGCGTGTTTCTGCCGGTGCGCGTCAACGGAAGCCAACCTTCTTTGTTCGAGCTCGATTCGACGGCGCGCGTTTCTTCCATCGATCCTGGCCGGGCTTCCGAGCTAAATCTGACAACGGAAACACCTGCGGCAAGTGCTGGTTCAAGCGCTGGCCCATTTATCCATGATGCTGTGCTCGAGCTTCCCGGCGTGGACGTCCCGCTCGCAACCCTTTCCGTCATGGGCTCCGCGGATTTCGGAACGATCGTAGGCAGGCCCTACGAGGGAACTCTGGGCAATGACTTCCTGACGCGTGTGGTCGTGGAAATCGATTATGGGCAGCAGGCGGTCCGGCTCTATGACCCCAGTGCGTTTCATTACGCGGGCAAGGGAACCAGCCTGCCCTTGAGCTTCGCCGGCGTGACGCCGGAGATTCATGCCAAGTTCAGCGAATTGGAGGGGCGCTCCGGCGATGGCGAGTTCCTCGTGAATACAGCCCTGGATGCTTCCGTTGTCTTCTCCAGCCACTTTGCAGAAGCACACCGCCTATTCTCCTCGCATATGACTTCCGTTCAGACGGCGGATCCGGAACTGGACAATGGGGAAACGATTTCCCTCGCGCGGCTGGATTCGTTTCAGATGGGCGCGTACGATGCGGCGGGTGCGATCGCTGCATTTTCCCGAACCGACCAAGCATCAGGGGGCGACCCCAGGATTGCCGGAACCGTGGGAGGAGGAATGTTGCGGCGTTTTGTCGTCGTTTTCGATCTTGCCCATCAGCAATTGATATTCGAGCCAGGGTCCTTCTTTCGATCGTACGATGAGGAAGACAAAAGCGGAATGACTTTGGCAGCCAAAGGGCCCGGACTCAAACGGTTTGAAGTCGTGCAGGTGCAGCCGGATTCGCCAGCGGCCAAGGCGGGGATTCAAAAAGGCGACGTCATCGCCGGAATCAATGACGAGCCTGCTGCGGACATGACATTGGATTCCGTCCGCCAGCTCTTTTGTCAGGTAGCACGAAAGTACGATCTTCTCATCGAACGTGACGAGAAAACCATTGAGGTGTCGCTCCTGATGCGCCGCCGGATTTGAATTTGCCGTGAGCGGGCGGCAATCGTCACGACTGCGGCGAAGTGGACGTTTCTTCCGGTGAGGCGGAGGCTGGACGTGGCAGGCGTCCAACCTCGCGAAGCGCTCGGCGCAGCAGGTATTCGATCTGCGCGTTCAGGCTGCGCAGGTCGTCGACGGCCCAGTGCTCGAGCGCGGCATACGTCGCAGGGTCCAGCCGGAGAAGAAATGGCTTGCGCTCCGCCAAAGGTGCCTCTCAGCTCGAATAGAGCGTCCCCGTATTTATCACGGGCTGGGGACTCCTTTCGCCGCATAGCACGACCAACAGATTGCTGACCATCGCTGCCCGGCGCTCCGGATCGAGGTCCACGACCTTCCTTTGCGAGAGCTGGTCGAGGGCCATCTGGACGATGCTCACGGCTCCTTCGACAATTGTCTGCCGAGCCGCAATGATGGCGGAGGCCTGCTGCCGCTGCAGCATCGCACTGGCGATTTCGGCGGCGTACGCAAGGTGGCTGATGCGTGCTTCGGTCACTTCCACGCCCGCCTTTGCGAGCCGGTCCTGAATTTCCTTCTTGAGCTGCTCGGCGGTTTCCGCTGTGTGGCTGCGGAGGCTCATTTGCCCTTCGGTGTGTGAGTCGTAGGCGTATGAAGTCGCCATCGTCCGGAGCGCCGACTCGCTCTGCACCTGGACGAAGTTCTCGTAACTGTCAACCTGGAACACCGCCTCCGCAGTGTCCACCACTTGCCATACAACCACCGCCGCGATTTCAATGGGATTGCCGTCCAGATCGTTGACCTTCAGCTTCGAGGTCTCGAAATTTCGGACGCGCAGCGAGATGCGCCGTTTGCTCGAGAACGGATTGACCCAACGAAATCCTTGGTCCCGCAAGGTGCCGGTGTAGGTCCCGAATACCTGCAACACTTGTGCCTCGTTTGGATTGACGATCAACAATCCACCGAGCATCACTACTTCGAACACGAAGGCTAGCGCACAAAAAACGACAGCGGCAATCGACTGGACTTGAATGGAACTAATCAACAAGAAAATCGTGCTGCCGATCAACACCAAAAGAAGCAGGAGCATCGCGCCTCCTGGAAGTGAAAACCCTCGCCGCTCTTTCATTGTGCCCTCCTTAGGTCAATATCGATATGATATCACATTGATTTCATATGTCAAGACCTCCATCTTCGACCTAATGTCATTATTTTTATCAACTTACGTCCTGTTAACAGTTTCACCTGAGGAATCGTCTTTTAGGGAGAGGATTAATCCGTGTGGAATTCATACTTGACCGAGGTCAGATAATCCAAGATGCTCCCGTGCCATCGGGCCTACCTGTGGGAGAGATCTCCGAAGACGCGAAGCTGGTTTGTGCGGCCCGAGAAGGCGACCGCGACTCTTTCGGACGACTTTACCAGCGGTATGCGGCCATGGTTCACGGTGTTCTCCTGGCACGGGTTCCCTATGGTGAGGCGGACGACCTGGTTCAAGACGTCTTCCTGATCGCCCTGCGGCGGCTTAATTCCCTTCGCGAACCGGCGGCATTCGCGGGGTGGTTGCTGACAATTGCCCGGAATCGCGCTCACGATTCTTATCGCCGTCGGCCCGTACCCGAGGAACTTTCGGAAGACACTGTGGGAAGCGACCCCGGGGAGTACGAAGCTCGGGCGGCCCTTGAGGCGATTCGCTCGCTCCCGGAAGCATACCGCGAAACCCTAATCCTGAGACTTGTGGAAGGAATGAGCGGGCCGGAGATTGCAGCCCGTACCGGACTGACGCATGCGTCGGTCCGCGTGAACTTGCACCGTGGAATGAAACAGCTTCGCGAGAAGTTAGGGAGAAGTGAGACCCATGAATGAGGATTACCTATGGGACGGTTCGGGAGAGCCCGACCCTGAAATTCAAAGGTTGGAAACGGCCCTCGGAAGATTTCGCCATAATCAACCTGCGCCGAAGTTTCTCGAGAAAGTGGGAACCGAGATACCCGCTGTCCGGCGACGCTATCTGCACGTGCCGTGGTTGCCACAATTGGCAGCACTTGCAGCGATGGTTTTGATTGCCGCCGTTCTCTGGTTCACTCTTTGGCACCGGAAGCCAGCTCCCCTTGAGAGCACAGGCTGGGAAGTTGCTTCGCTTGCTGGGACGCCGCATCTAGGCCAAGAAACTGTTTCTCATCCGGGCGAAACCAGCCGACTGATTACCGGCCAGACGCTCGAGACAGACGGCCGATCACGCGCGAGGATCACGGCTCCGGAAACCGGACAAATCGAAGTTGACCCCGACACGCGCCTTCGCCTGTTGAAGACTGCCTTGGCGCAGCAGAGGTTGGCGCTGGACCGCGGCACGATTCACGCATTCATCTGGAGTCCTCCGGGAGAGTTTGTTGTGGACACCCCTTCGGCTGTGGCCGTTGATCTGGGATGTGCCTACACGCTGCATGTGGACGATTCAGGAGCGGGTCTATTACGTACGACAATGGGGTGGGTCGGGTTCAGGCTGGGTGGACACGAATCGTTTATTCCCGCCGGTGCGATTTGCGCAACGCGGCCCGGTATCGGCCCGGGGACTCCCTATTACGAGGACGCATCCGAATCCTTTCGCAAAGCACTTTCGATTTTCGATTTCGAGCAAGGGGCTTCCGAGGAGCGTGGACTTGAACTCAGAACCATCCTCAGCCAATCGCGCAAGCGTGACGCGCTCACGCTTTGGCATTTGCTCAGTCGAGTCAGCGACTCGGACCGCGGCCGCGTCTACGATCGCCTGGCCGCGCTTGTCCCTCCACCTTCGGGTGTGACTCGAGAGGGCGTCTTGCGCCTCGATCAACAGATGCTTGATGCATGGTGGAACAGCCTAGATCTGGGTGATATTTCCCTGTGGCGAACGTGGGAGCACGCCTGGCCCCAAAGCAATGACTCCCAGAAATAGTATGCAATGAGACAGCAAGAGCCAGTGCGTTCATTCATGAGAATGAATCACGGCTCTGATTGTCCACCTTCACGTTTGATCGCGGTCAACCTTGTTAACACTCGTCTCCTTTTTCGCGTCCTTTTATTCGAGTGACGCTTCATTCCAAAAGGAGACTCCATGAAAAAGAACCGATACTTGATTCGTTCTGCCCGGAAAGCGAGCAGCGTTCTGGCGGCCTTCCTGATTCTTGCAGGGCCCGTTCTGGCGGGGCCGGCCCTTGTGTGCCACCGCATCGAAATCGGGTCAGCGCATTCACTGCCATGGACAACCAACAGCAGCAATCTGACTGGCCGAGATGATTACGATCTGAGCCATCTTGTGGCAGATACCCTCGGGTTGCTCTCCCCGGACACACCCGTCCTGGTGCGCATGGAGACGCTTCGCCGCGCTACCATCTATGCACAGCGCGATCCCAGAATCGCCAAGGAATTGCTGTTGAAGCTGCAAATGCGCGCCTCCGACCAGGCCGATGCTCTCTCCACGTTCGATTTCGGCTATCTGATCGAGTGTTACAAGCAGGCCCAACTTGCCCGGTCAGAGGGGATGACGGTATGGGGTCGCAGCGCGTGGTCGAATCCTGCTGCACGAGTCGACGGCTACGGCCTAGTAAAGAAGGCCATCGACATGCGCGGGCAAGATCCAGAAATGGAATTTGCGGCCGCGCTCATCACGTTTGAGGGCCCGAAGGCCGATCACGAGGAACACGTGCAAAAAGCATTGGCAGGTGCAAAAGGAGATCCGCTCCTAGCTCAAAATGTGGCGGAGAACCAAATCCTCGCCACCGCTGCAGCTGGAAAAAACTAATCAGGGCTGCAATTCTTGAAGGCCCGCTGATTTCGCTCAAAAGCGACGCGGGCCTTCAATTTTTCCGCTGTGTGCAGGAGTTGAAATCACTAAGTGATGGCTTCCGGAATAGCTAGTCGAATTTGTGAAGTAACGTCGCCATCTGGTGCAAGCGTTCGTCCACACTCGCAAACACGCTGCCCGCATCAAACTTGCCTGTCTTGCTGCGCGTGCCCGCGCGAACCCCTGTAAGAATTTCGATTCCCTGTTCGATCCGAGACACCGGATAAATATGGAATTGGCCTTTGGAAACGGCTTCAATCACCTCATCGCGCAACATCAGATCATCCACGTTTTCCGCGGGAATCAGCACACCCTGTTTCCCGGTGAGACCTTTCACGCGGCAGACATCGTAGAATCCTTCAATCTTCTGATTTACGCCGCCAATCGGTTGAATATCGCCCTGCTGATTCACCGAGCCGGTCACGGCCAATTCCTGCCGGATCGGCAGCTCGGATAGAGCGGAGAGCAGGGCGTAAATTTCCGTTGAGCTGGCGCTATCGCCATCCACCCCGGAATAGGATTGCTCGAAGCAAATGCTGGCCGCAAGCGAAAGAGGTTTGTCCTGGGCAAATGTGCCCCGCAGATATCCGGCGATAATTTGCACGCCCTTATCGTGGAATCGGCCGCTCAGGTTGGATTCGCGCTCGACGTTGATGATGCCTACCTTGCCCAGCGCAACGGAGGCCGTAATCCGGCAGGGCTTGCCAAACGCGTAGCCGCCGATTTCGAGCACGCTCAGGCCGTTCACCTGTCCCACTCGCTCCCCGGTCGTGTCGATAAAAATCAGGTTCTGTTCGATCATTTCGCGGATTTTTGTTTCGGTCAGGTTGTGGCGGTCGATCTTGGCTTCAAGTGCTTTCCGCACGTGACCGGCCGTGACCACCTTCTGCCCCTCTTGCCGCGCGACGTAGGACGACTCGCGCGCCAGATCAGCCAGGTCAAAGAACCGAGTGGTGATCTTTCCGCGCCGCCCCGCGTATCGTACTCCCTGTTCCAGAATCGTTGCCACCGCACCACGGTCGAAGTGGAGGAGCTTTTCGTCGTCGGAAAGCTTGCGCAGCCGCCCCGCATAGTGCCCCAAAACCTTTTCGCTCCAGGTCATCTCCTCGTCAAATTCGACTCGGACTTTGAAAATTTTCTTGAAGTCGTCCTCATAGTCGTAGAGCAGCTCGTACATCTGGCGATCGCCGATCAGGATGATCTTCACGTGAACGTCGATCGGCTCCGGCTTCAGCGCCGCCGTGCTGAACGGAAAAAACACGTCCACGGGCTGAATCTCCAGCTTGCCGTGGTTGAGCGTGCGTTTCAGCGTGCGCCAAACGCCGGCTTCGGTCAGAGCGTCGAGCGAATACATCACCAGAAAGCCGCCATCCGCGCGCAGAAGAGAGCCGCCGCGCAGATCCATGAAATCGGAATTCCACCCGCCGCGCGTGTCGTAGCTTCGATGAATCGTGCCAAACAGGTTGGCGTACGTGGGTATCGTCTCGAAAATCACCGGGCACTTCTCGTGCTCGCCGTGAGCAAGAATCACATTCACGCCATAGACCCGGAATGGATCACGTTCGGTGCGCTCCGGGCGCGGCCCGCCCCCACCCTCCGAAGGCAGCTGGTCTTCCTCGCCCTCGCGTTCCTTGAAGGGATCGAGATTATCGAGAATGTGGTGGCGGACCTCCTCCAGGTATTCCGCGATCGGGGGATTGGGATATTTTTCTTTGAGTTCCTCGATCACTCCGTCGACGAGCACCGAAGCGGCTTCTTGCTCCAGGTAGCTCATCTCGCTCGCCAACTCGCGCGAAAGCGAGAGCGTCTTCCGATACACGACGGTGAATTCCTGCCGAAATTGGTCGTATTTCCGCTCGAGTTCCTCGGCGGCGGCATTTTCGAGTTTGCCATCCTGCACGAGCTTGGGAATCTCTTCGATGGGCACCATCTGGCCTTCGAGCACGGGGAAGATTTCGGGCAACGCCACGGCCCCTACCTGCATGCGGCCGAGCGCAAATTGCTCTCTCGCAATCCGGCGAGTGAAATCGTCCATCAACTCCTTCTCGCGTTGCGTAAATCGCTCCACGATGCGTGTCTTCTGCCGCTGGAAAGGCTCCCCTTCAAACACCTGCGGAATGCGTCGCCGAAGAAAATCAATCCCCGACTCCACTTCCTTCTTGAAAGCATTCGCGGAGCCCGGCGGCAATGTCAGCAGGCGCGGCCGGTCAGGATTCTTGAAATTGTTTACGTAGCATCGATCCGGGGCGGGCTCGCTCGCCGGATGCATCTCCTCGATCATCCGCACAATCATGCCGCCGCGGCTTGTCCCGGAAAGGCCGCAAACGAAAAGATTGTATCCGGAGGCCGTGAGCTCGACACCCATCCGAAGCGCACGCAAGGCGCGATCCTGGCCCAGGTCGCCCGCCAGGGGCTCGACCTCGGCTGTTGTCTTGAATGGAATTGTCTCCGGATCGCAATGCCACCGGAGATTTTCCGGGGGCAGACTCGGATGCTTGGGAGCAGGCTTGTTTGGCATCAATCCTTCAATCAATTCTTCCGAAGGGCGCTACTCTAGCACGGCGCTTCCCTTCTTCCCATCTGGTTTGGATGCTTTGTTTCGTTCCTGCGCACTCGGAACGTAGAGGTCGAGCAGGCTCGCCGCAGTGGCCACGACGATCGGCCCCAGCACGACGCCCAGCATCCCAAACACCGCGATACCACCGAGGATGCTGATGAAGATTACCAAGCCACCCATCTCAGCGCGTCCACTAATGAGCCACGGCCGGATTACGTTGTCTACAACGCTTACGATTACGCCGCAAATAATTGCCAGCAAGATCCCACGCCCCAGATGGCCGCCAATCATCAGGCCGATCGCGGCCGGGATCCAGATGACTGCCGAGCCAACCACCGGAACAAGCGAAAAGAATCCCATCATGACGCCCCAGAAAATGGGCGAGCTAATTCCCGTTAGCGTAAAGGCAAGGCCGCCCAATACGCCATGCGCCGCGGCCGCCGCTAGACTCGAAGTGACGCTCACGATGATCAGGTCCCGCCCCTCGCGGAGCATGCGTTCCCGGTGTGCCTCCTCGAACGGGAGTACTTCGTGCAAGCGCAGCACAATCGAATCCCCATCGCGGAAGAGATAGAACATTGCAAGGATTGCCACGCTTAAATGGAACAAAAACACAGCCGTGTGCCGCAGGACCGTTCCGAGCTGCGAGGCCAAATAACCGGCGGCTTGCTCAGCGTAGCGGTGCAATAAGGTCGCAAGATCGGTGGGGTTCGCATCGGGAAACTTCAGCTGGATCCGCGTCCACAGGTCGTTTATCCAACCAAAATGTCCACTCGCCATTCCCAGTTGAATAGAATGCGCCGCGTCCACCCCTTCCCTCACAAACGCGGCCATCACCAGCAGCGTGGGCACGATCAGAATTAACGTCACACCCGCCGTGCTGGCGGCGGCCGCGGCCGTGGGTCCCCACCGGCGCGCGAGCCGCGTATATGCCGGGTAGGAGAAAACAACCAGCACCGCGGCCCAGGCCAGCGCCACTAGAAACGGCTCAAATATCAAATACACAAGGTACGCCAGCAATAGGACGATGCCGTAAAACAGCGCGTTGCCCAGTTGCTTCTGTACGGTCTGTTCGGTCGCCAATGGGTCTCGCTTTCCGAACCCTGGAAAAGAGACTGATAGTTGCAATCCGTCTCTTTGTCAACTCCGCATGCAGCTCATTTGAAACAACGGCAATGATATAATGCACCCAGTAACCTGCTTGAGATTTCGCCATGCCCGAACCTGCCTGCGAGCACAAACGCACACGTCTGATTGCCAAGGATGGCGAAGCCCAGTACGTGGAATGTCTCGACTGTGGTGAAATTCTCGAAGCCGGCGAACTGAAGGACGCGCCGGGCTTTGGCGAATCACTCTCCGACGCTTGATTCCTCGTGTGGTGAACGGAAAAGATACCTTCCACACTTCCATCGGGCGGCGTACAATGCGCTGCAACGATTTCTCCGCCTTTCCGTCGAGGAGGCCCATTATGTGGAAGCGATTCGTGGTCGTTTCGGCCCTCGTGCTCCTGGGGTACTCAGCATCTTCCGCACAAGACCAAAAGCCTGCAGAATCAGCGCCGCAGGCGGAGTCCAAAATCCCTCCCGAAGCCGTGAAGCAAACGAATCCGGTGAAGCCGACTCCGGAATCGATCGCCCGTGGCAAGAAGTTGTATGGCTATGACTGCGCCATGTGCCACGGAAAGGACGGCGACGGCAAGGGTGATCTTGCCTCGGACATGAACTTGAAGTTGACGGACTTCCGCAATCCCGACTCTTTGAAGGACAGGACTGATGGGGAGTTGTTCTACGTCATCAAAAACGGAAAAGGTCAGATGACTGCGGAAGGCGACCGCGCAAAGCCGGATGATATCTGGAGCTTGGTAAACTACATTCGATCCCTTGCAAAAAAGGAAGGCTCGGCCAAGGACAAAACTGAATCGCAATAGACTTGCATCACGGAATTCGCCTGAAGTACTTCTTCAACCCTACTTGAGACCTCGCCCATACGCGATCGGAATTGAAATTTCCTCTACTGCATGTCTTTGGCTGGTTTCATCAACCCTGATACTTTACGCAGGCTTAGCTTCCAATTTTCGAATCATAAGATACAGCCCAATCAACACGAATCCAATAGTGACGACGGAAACCAGAAGCCCTTTGCGGCGGTAGCTTCTCTCCGCCATCGCTTTCTCTCCTGCCTCCCACGTCTTTTCCGCCACATTCATCCCGGCTTGTATATCGGGGTCCACCCGGGAAGCCTCCACCGAGTGAATCCCGACCCGCGCCTTCGTCAGATCGTCTCGCGCCTCGGAAAGCTCCATCTTGGCCTCGCTGATCTCCATTCCAGACTGCTCCGCTTCGTCCAGGAGGTTTTCAGAGCGGTCGATCGCAGCGTTCAGCTTGGTAAGCTTCTCATGAAACGCCCCTGCTGCTTCAAAGCCCGAGTCGCCTTCCACATGACACTTCGTGCAGAAGGACTCCTGGTTTGTTCCAATCATGGCATCGGTGGGATGCAGGATCCGATGGTTGGTATGGCAAGTCACGCAACCCGGAAGTCCCATGGATGCAAAGACATCCTTGTGCGGACCCGCATCGAATAGCTGCGCTTGAAAAACGTGGCATGTGGAACATACCCTCACCACGGAATCCAAACCGGGCGGGGCCGCACCATGGCTGCCGTGACATGTCGAACATGTGGGCGCGCTCAAGTCACCGCGGATCGCAAGCGCGTCGTGGTGCACGCTCGCCGAGTAATCGGCAAACTGGGTTGTGGGAATCCCGTATGGCTTCATGTAGTTCGAATCCGCGTGACACCGGGAGCAGGTTTGGGCCACGTTTAAGGGCGATACCCTCGAACGTGAATCGCTGGGTGGCCGAATGTCGTGGATGCCGTGGCAATCCGTGCAGACCGCCACCTTTGTATCCCCTTGCAGAAACTTCCTTCCATGCACGCTCGTTTGGTACTGGCTGAATTGGTCGGTCCGCAAAGAAGGATCGAACCCGCGCATATAGGAGGCGTCGGAATGGCACTTGGCACAGAGCTGCGGTATTTGCTTCCGATCGATTGCCCCTCGAAAACCTGTCGCCTTATTCATGGCTTCGCTGGGATCATCGCTCGAAGCATCTCCTCCATGGCAACTCACGCAGGTAAGTCCCTGTTGTGCGTGAACCCCGCCTGAATACTCGTCGGCAGAAACATGGTAGGGCGGATCCAGAATCGCATGGCAATCCAGGCAACCATTTTTCTTTGCTTGGGAAAAAACACAGGGCGAGGTGATCAACGCCAACAACACCACAAACCAGATGCGTCTGCGGTCCACGCGGCGGACGAGGCGCGGCCGCTGTCCTTGAATGAGTTTGCCGTCTTGCGACTGAAACAATTGCAAGGTGTATCTTCCTTCACTCGTAGAAAAAAACCACGTCCCAGTCACTTTGCCAAGTAGCCGTATGCGGTCAGTGCGAGCATATATGAAAGGGCGAAAATGCCTGCTCCGGCAATCCATCTTGCAGTCCGTCGATTGCTCTCACGATCCAAAAAGGGCAGCAGTGTCCAAATGCCTGCAGCCAATCCAAATCCAAGCACGCCCGCCAATTCCCCGGGAATCGGTCCGATCTTTGCGGGCAGCAGCTTCAAGGTTTGAAACATGAACATGAAGTACCACTCCGGTCGAATACCGGCCGGCGCCGAGGCAAATGCGTCCGCCTTGGTTCCGAGCTCCCAGGGTTTGAATGCCGCGAGCGCTCCTAGGATTGCCAGGGCCACGTACCAAGCCATCAGTTCTCGAAGCAAAAAATTCGGAAAGAATGGCATCTCGCGTTCTTCGGCTTGCTTCATACGCCACTTCACTTCGATTCCCGGAGGTACGCTCATCCCGAACCGTTGTATCAGCAGGAGATGCAAGCCCACCAGCAAAGTCGCCAGGCCCGGCAATAACGCCACGTGGAACGCGAAGAATCGGGTCAGCGTAGCACCCGTCACATCCTCCCCTCCGCGCAGGAATACAAGAATCCAATTCCCCACGATGGGCACTTGCGCCGGGATGTCGGTTCCCACCTTCGTGGCGAAAAAAGAGAGTGTGTTCCACGGGAGCAAGTATCCGCTGAAGCCGAAACCCAGCACGATTAACAAGAGCGCCATCCCACTCAGCCACGTCAGTTCTCTCGGCTTTCGGTAAGCGCGCATGAAGAACACGCTGAACATGTGCGCGAACGCGGTCAGTATCATCAGGTTCGCGCCCCAGGAATGGATCGACCGGATCAGCCATCCGAAGCGAACCTGCGTCATGATGTACTGCACGCTCTCAAAAGCATCATTGGGAGTTGGCCGGTAATACAGCAGGAGCAGGATTCCCGTTACTACCTGCAGGAGGAAGAGAAACAGCGTCATCCCGCCAAAAAAATAAAATATGGTGAACCGATGCCGTGGAACAGTTTTATGCCGCAGAAGGACGAGGACTTCATCCAGACGGAAGTGGTCTTCAAGCCAGGCGCGGGTGTGGGCCCAAGCACTCATTCAGCTAGTGTGTTGCCGGCGCACGTAAATTTCGTCGCCCTTCACTACGACTTCGAATGCCTCCAGCGGGCGCGGTGGCGGGCCGCTGATGTTTCGCCCGGTCACGTCGTACATTCCGTTGTGGCAAGCGCACCAGATATTGTGCAGGTCGCCTCGGTATTGGACAGTGCAGCCCAGATGCGTGCATACGGCTGAAACGGCGTGGTATTGCCCATCTGCCGTCAACATCAGCAGTGCTGGTCGGCTGCCGAAACGGAATACCCTGCCCGAATTCGGCTTCAACTCTCCAACCTTTCCAGCAAGGACGGTATCGGTGGAGAGCTCTGCTGTTTGGGGAGGGATCAAATAACGTAACACGGGGTACAAAAACGAAACGCAGGAGGCCACAACGCTCAATCCGAGGAAAGCCTCCACGAAATGCCGCCTGCCCTGCTCGGTTCTGTTCTCAGCAGTCCGTTCGGACATTGGCATTCACCAGAACTTTCGATTGCGCCTTAGCCTATCTCCCGATGCCGGTTCCCCGCAACTACAAAATTGAATTAGCCCAGGATAAATTTACTATCCGAGTGAAAGGAAAATCCCAACTGAAGTTGTTCTGAAATGGAACGGGTATCTGTCAGCGTATGCCGAGTTTCTCAATAATACGCAGAACGTTTGCCGACGAGACATCATAAAGCGAATGCTCGTCTTCTTGTTCGAGCCGCTCGCGCAGATATTCAGCAGCAATGTAGCTTGCTTCACGATCCGTCAAGTTCCGCCCGGCTCGCCCTCGAAATTCCACGAATCCAGGGTGCGCCAGCCCGAGGATCACGCCCTTGCCGTCGACCAGGAACTTGCAATCCATGGTGTCGCTGTGGCGCGTCGCAATGCCGTTCCAGCAATGCGAGAATCGGCAGTGATAAACGTAATCTGTCACCTTCGATGGTACGTCGAAGGCGCCGATGAATTCGCTCATCGCACCGGCGTTAGGAATGGATGGAAATGTAGCCTTCGCCACGGTGCCTCCTAGCTCCTCGCTCCCGCGTGAGCCGGTTGCGAGGATCGCTGGTAGTTGTGGATCGCAGCGGTCACTCCCGCACCAGCAGGAGCCCGAAAGCCTTGATCCAGTAAGACCTTCTCCAATGCGGCCAGCAGCAGAAGGACGTTTGTCTTTTGGCTCGAATACCCCATTAAACCGATCCTCCAGATTTTCCCCTTTGTCGAACCGATCCCGCCCGCAATCTCGATATTGAATTCGTTGAGGAGCTGCGGCCGCACTTTCGAATCTTCGACGCCGGCGGGGATGTTCACTCCAGTCACGGTCACCAGGCGGTCCGCAGGATTCTGCACAAAGAGCTGCAGTCCCATTGCTTCCAGCCCTGCTAGGAGCGCCTGCTGGTTTTGCAAGTGCCTCTCCCAGCGCGCCTCCAATCCTTCTTCGCGCACCAGCCGCAGCGCTTCCCGCATGCCGTAAATAAGCGAGATGGGCGGAGTGTGGTGATACGTGCGTTCCTTGCCCCAGTAATTCATCGCCGGCATCAAATCAAAGTACCAGCTCTGCACCGGCTTTTTCCGCCGGCGAATCACATCCTCCACAGCGGCATTCACGGTGAATGGCGCCATGCCCGGAGGCGCGCTCAGGGCCTTTTGCGAGCCGCTGAAGCAAATGTCGATTCTCTGGCCGTCCACGTCGAGCGGGATGCCGCCCAGCGTCGCGACTGCGTCCACCACCAGCAGGGCCCCCAGTTCATCGGCAACCTTTCGAAAATCTTCCAACCGGTGGACAACGCCCGTCGAAGTTTCGCCGTGGGCCAGTCCGACAAACTTTATTTTCTTTCCCTTGCCCGCGCGGCGCACATCCTCCGGATCAACCGCGCTGCCGACCGGCGCCTCCACGCGGGTCACCTTCGCCTGCGAGCGCTCCGCGATCACGGCCATCCGCTCGGAAAACATCCCGTTCGCGCAGACGATACATTCGTCTCCTTCTTCAAGCGGGTTCATCACGGCCGCCTCGATACCGCCGGAACCCGACGCGGAGATCGGATACGTCACGCGGTTTTGCGTCTGAAATACGTGGCGGAGAAGAACCTGGACTTCCCCCATCATCTCCACAAACCAGGGGTCTAGATGGCCGACCACCGGAGCGGCCAGCGCCCGGTACACGCGCGGGTCCATGCAAGACGGTCCAGGCGTGAGCAGAAGCCTTGCCGGCGGAACGAGTTCCCCGATAGTCTCATTCATTTCCAACACTCCTCGTTGCGAATGATTTCCTGTCGAGCGCGAGGGCGGTCTGCAGCAGGTTCGCGGCAGGAAATCAGGGGACGGTCAGAGCGCGCGTCCAGAGATGTTAGTTTCCACAAATTCAGCCATCCGGGTCAACCTCCAAAATGGCCTCGGGGCCGTGAGATCCCAATCCTCTGAAATCCTCCGCAGAAGGCGGAAAATCAAGGTATTAGCGGTTTCGCAACCGTTCGCGCGTCGTGTTGAAAGGCCCATACCCCTATGCTAGATTGCTAAATTAGCTCGAATTTACATGACGAACAGCAAATCCAGCGTCGTTGAGAAGCAAAAGATCAACCGGGTCGAGGTGTATTGGCACACGGTAAAGTACCGCACCGTGGCGCTCTACGCTATCGTCATCACCGCGATTGTGCTTGCATCGACCTATCTGGTTTTCCCTGAAGTATCGAACGCTATCCTGAAGAAGATTTCGGACGCCGTCGACTCGCATAATGGTGGCGTCGCCAATCCCTCTGCGCGCCAGGCGCGTTTCGTGAACCTCGATGGCAAGGTGCAGATCAAGAAGGCTAATTCGGTACAATGGATGAATGCCGACTATCAGATTACCCTCGACAAAGGCGACCTGATCCAGACCGGCTCGGAGGGCGTGGCTCGAATCGCTTTCGCTGACGGAACGCAATACACTGTCAAGCCCGATACGCTTGTGACTGTGGAAGAAAACATCGTTGCCCAGGATCGCGCCAGCCAAGTCGGCGTGCACATCAGTTCTGGTCAAGTGGATTTGGCCACCGGCACGTGGGAAGTCCCGGGTTCGAAGGCCGAGGTTTCCTTTGAGAATGCCGTTGCCTCGCTGCGAGCGAACAGCCGTGCAGCGGTGAGCAGCGACCCAAATACCAACGAGCAGCAGATTACGGTTACGTCCGGAGGAGCGGAGTTTGTCCGGGGCAACGAGCATGTGGACATCGGCCAATCCGAGCGCCTCTCCTTTCCCACGGGTGGACCGGTCACAAAGTCCGATGTCTTGGCTCCCCCGGAACTGGCCGAACCCATCAATCTTTCGCCCATTATCGTCGCCGATCCCAAACATGACCCGATTCATTTCTCCTGGAAGCCGGTGACGACCGCCGTGATGTACGAGTTCCAAGCCAGCCAGACGACGATGTTTAGTCGCATCATTATGGACAAAAGAACTGCTGGCACCAGCGTGGATGTTTCCGGGTTTGATCCGGGCGATTATTTCTGGAGGATCCGCGCCATCGATGCAAAGAACAATCTGAGCGACCCGAGCGACCCCTTCAAGTTCACTCTCGTCGCTCAAGGTAAAGAGAAGGAAATGCTGCTCGAAGTCGATGACACCCAACTATCGGGCAACGTCGTCGAAGTCATTGGAAGAACGGAGCCCGGCGCCGCCCTCATCATCAACGGCGAACAAGTGGCCGACATTCAGTCCGACGGTCACTTCCGGTATTTCACTCAACCGATGTCGCGGGGCAGCCACGAAATCGTAATCACGGGGCAAAACCGCCGAGGCGGGACCTCGCTTGTGCGTGTGCCAGTCGTGATTCCGTAAGAGGCGAGAAAGCCGGCAAACCAACCCGGCGCCGCAGCGCCGCTCGAACCAGTTCTGGGGGAAAGCATCACGTGACGAAAAACGGCTACAACATGAGGTCGGTCTTCAGCCTGTTCTCCTCCGACCTGGCGATTGATTTGGGCACCGCGAATACTCTGGTCTTCGCGCGCGGCAAGGGCATTGTCGTGAACGAGCCTTCCATCGTGGCCCTCAATAAGAACAACGGCGAAGTCGTGGCCGTGGGCCGCGAAGCCAAGGAAATGCTCGGTCGAACGCCTGGGAATGTGGTCGCCATCAAACCGATGAAGGATGGCGTAATCGCCGACTTCAAAGTCACCGAAAAGATGCTCACCTACTTTATTCAGAAGGCGCATAACCGGCGCGTTCTGGTGCATCCGCGCATCGTCATCGGCGTGCCCAGCGAAATTACGCCGGTGGAAAAGCGCGCGGTGCAAGACTCCGCCTACCGCGCCCGCGCGAGTGAGGTCTACCTGGTCGAGCAGGCGATGGCTGCCGCCATCGGCGCCGGCCTTCCCATCGAGGAGCCTTCCGGGAATATGGTAGTGGACATCGGCGGGGGCACTACGGACATCGCAGTGATTTCGATGAGCGGCATCGTCTATTCCCGCTCCGTTCGCGTCGCCGGAAACGAAATGGACGAAGCGGTGATGCACTACCTCAAGCGCAAATACAACCTGCTCGTCGGCGAGCGTACCGCCGAACAAATCAAAATCGAAATCGGCTCTGCGTATCCTCTCGAGAAGCCACTCACGCTTGAAGTGAAGGGCCGCAACTTGATCGAGGGTGTGCCGCGCACGGTCACGATCGACGACAGCGAGATCCGCGAAGCGCTTTCCGAATGCATCTCTACGATTCTGAACGCGATCCGCGTGGCTCTGGAGCGCACTCCACCGGAGCTTTCCGCCGACATCAGCGACCGCGGCATTGTGCTCACCGGTGGCGGCGCGCTCATCAAGAATCTCGATAAGCGCATCCGCGAAGAGACCGGTTTGCCCGTTTCGATCGCGGATGATCCGCTTGCTTCCGTCGTACTCGGAACCGGCAAGATGCTCAGCGATTTCCGGCTGTTGCGCCTCGTTTCGATCGATTGAACCGCGGCAGGATTGGCACGCCGCGTAAGATGATTTTCTTCGTAGTCATTTGGATTTTTAGGCTTTGGCTTCGCGCTGCGAGTCTCTAAGATATGAACGACGTCTATTCTCGCCATCGTCCCCTGGCCTTGCTTGCCGTGGTCGTCTTGTTCCAGGTCCTGCTGCTCGCCTTTCAAATCAAGCGGGAGCATGACGTCCGGCTGGTCCGCTACTGGGCCGTGGAATTGATGACCCCGGTCGAGCGCACCGGAACTTGGACGTTTTCGAGGCTGGGCAGTTTATGGTCTGGGTATATCGGCCTCCGCAACGCCCACGTGGAAAACGAACGGTTGAAAAGCGAATTGGACCGGCTGCAGCTCCGCAATCGCGAGCTCGAAACGCAGGCCGCGGAAGCTCAGCGGCTCGCTGTCATGCTGAACTTCCGGGAAGCCCATACCGAAGCGCCGATGCTGGCGGCGCAAGTGATTGGTGCCAGCGCTGATCCCTCCTCGCATACGCTGTTCATCAATCGCGGCGACCGGGACCATGTTCGGCGCAATCTTCCGGTGATCACGCCCGACGGCATCGTGGGCAAAGTCGTTGAGGTCTTTCCCACGTCGGCGCAAGTCCTGCTCATCAACGACAAAGAAAGCGGCGTGGGCGCTCTATTTGCCGACTCGCGCACGCATGGCGTTGTGAGAGGAACAGGCGATCCCGATCCACTGATGGAATATGTTGCAAACGACGACAAGGTCTCTGCGGGCGAGACCATCCTCACTTCCGGCGATGACCGCATTTTTCCGAAGGGATTGCTGGTGGGTACTGTCGCGGATGTGTCGCCTGGAAACCCCTTCCAGGTGATCCACATAAATCCCGCCACGCGGCTGGACCGCCTGGAAGACGTCATTGTCCTTCTCACCCAGCAGGAGCTGGCGCCAAAGAAGACGGACCAAGTCTCGGCCACGACGATTCAGCCGCCACCACCGCCTCCAACGGCTCCAAGTTCGGCCGGAAAACCGTCCGAGCCTACGGCCTCCAAATCCAAGCCGCATGCGGTGGAAGGCGCATCTCCGGGAAAGCCCCCGTCACAAGCTCCGGCGCAGACACCGCAGCCGAACTCCACGATTCCTCAACCGTGACATGGTCTCTATGCTGAGTCCCGGCGCGCAGTCCGAAGGCAATATCGAGGTCCACAAATACTATGGCGGCACCGTCATCGTTGCCGCATTTCTGGCCCTCGTCTTTCAGGCGCTCCTTCACAAGTACGGCCACTGGTCCGAACTAATTGATCTGCCATTGCTGGTTACCATCTATTTCGGCGTCAGCCGGCGCAATCCGGTGTCCGGCATGTTTCTCGGCGCGGCGATTGGAATCCTCCAGGATGCTCTCAGCCACGATAATCCCATTGGCCTCTTTGGAATCTCCAAGACGCTGGTCGGCTATCTCGCTTCCTCCGTCGGCGCCCGGATCGACACCGAACATCCCGTCAGCCGCTTCGGCCTGGTGTTTTTGCTTTTCCATTTTCATCAAGCGGTGCGCGCAATCACATTGCGGGTTCTGTTGAACCACTCCGAGCCTTTCTTCACTCTGCCGCTGCTTCTGGATTCCGTGGTCACAGCAGCTTTCGGCGTAATTCTTTTCGCCCTCCTCGACCGCCTCCGCCGCACCTCCTGATCGCTTGTCGAATCCTGACCGGGCCACTGCAACTGCTGGCATGAATTTGCTCTGGCGGCAAAAATGCGAAAATCAGCGCGGACGCGTTGACGGAATGGACATAGGCGGCTTGCGGCTGGTTTACCGCAAGTGATAGTTTAGAGGTTACCTCGAGTCCTGCCCGGATTCGGATGGCCAAGCGCATCAGGGCCTCGTAAGACCCGCCGCGCAGGAGCCCCGTTGGCAGCGTGGAACGTTAACGACCAGAGAATTCCGCAAGGCCGGCTGGCCTTAATCTCGTATTTGTCTGTGGGACTTGTGGTGCTGCTGTTGGTCGGCTTCTGGAAACTGCAAGTCGTTCAGTCGGAGCATTTTGCCGACCTCGCCGAGCGCAACCAGGTCCGCTACATTCCGATCATCGCACCGCGCGGTGCCATGCTGGACCGCGATGGGCGCGTGCTGGTGGATAGCTATCCTTCGTTCAGCATCCTTCTGTTGCGTGACGATTCCAAGCAGCTCCAAAAGAGCATTCCTCAAATCGAAGAAGGCCTTGGAATCACAAAGGAAGACCTGCTCCAGCAGCTCGAAGCAGCGAAATTGGAGCCGAAATTCCAACCCATCGTTATCAAAAGGGCCGCAAGCCCAGCAGACATCGCCTTCGTCGAGTCCCACCGCGCCGACCTGCCGGTCCTGGAACTCATGATGGACCAACGGCGGCGCTACCCGCATGGCGAGATGCTCGCTAACGCGATTGGCTATGTGGGGGAGGTTTCGTCCCAAGAACTCGAGCAAAGCGATGGCCGGTACCGCCCTAGCGACATCGTCGGCAAAGCCGGACTAGAAAAGGAATACAACGATCAGCTCCAAGGCACTGACGGCTTGCGCCGCATGGTCGTCAATAGCGTCGGCAAGGTGATGCGCACGCTCGACAACGTCGAGGCGATTCCCGGCAAGCCCATCCAGTTGACCATCGACTACGATTTGCAGTCCGTTGCGGAAACAGATTTCGCCAATAAAGAAGGCGCGCTGATCGCCATGGACGCGCGCACCGGCGAGGTTCTCGCCATGGTCAGCCGCCCAACTTTCGATCCCAATGATTTCGCGGTCCGCATTCCCAACAAGGAATGGGCTTCACTCAATTCCGATCCAAAGACGCCACTGCTGAATCGGGCGATTCAGGCGCAATTGGCTCCCGGCTCCGTGTTCAAAGTAGTCGAGGCCACGGCCATGCTCGAGTCCAAGGCGCTTCCAGCCAGTTTCACGGTCTATTGCCCCGGCTCCGCGACATTTTACGGTCACCTTTACCATTGCGACCACGCCCATGGCGAGGTTGATCTCCACAAGGCCATTGTGTCCTCCTGTGACGTTTATTTTTATAATGTCGGCAAACTGCTGGGAATTGACCGGATTGGGCAGTACGCAACTGGTCTAGGACTTGGCGGGCGCACGGGGATTGATCTGCCAGGTGAAGAGCCCGGCTTAGTCCCCTCGGAAGAATGGTCGGAGCGCGTCAACCATCACAGGTGGTATCCGGGTTCGACGATTTCGGTGGCGATCGGACAGGGCGCCGTCATGGTCACCCCGATTCAGCTTGCGCGAATGATCGCAGCCGTTGCCAGCGGTGGAACCTTGATTCCTCCGCACCTCTTGAAAAACGCCACTGGCCTAAAGTCCGGATCCTTCCCGATTTCGGACGACACGGTCCGGCAGGTCACCGACGGGATGTGGGGAGTGGTCAACGAGCCGGATGGCACCACCTCGGGGCTCATCAAGCTTCAAAACATCGACTTCGCCGGCAAGACGGGCACTGCTCAAGTGGAGAGCTTCGCTTTGCAGAATAAGTTGGGCAAGAAACTGAAGGAAAACGGCTGGTTCGTCGGCTATGCGCCACGTCGGAATCCGGAGATTGTCGTCGCGGCCCTGGTTCAGTCCGGAGGCTGGGGCAGCACGTCGGCTGCGCCAATCGTCCGCGACGTGGTAAAGGCGTTCTACGACAAGAAAAACGCCCATCAGCAACAGCAGGCCGGCACGCAAGGTCCGGTGGAGCAGGGCGCGGCTAAGCCTTTAGTAGCGACCGTCGGGGCACACCCATGAAGGATCGGCCGCGCGTCCAGGATTTCGATTGGACACTGTTGGCGATTGTCGGCGCTATCAGTGGATTGGGTGTGCTCGAGATTTATTCCTCGACGCACGCCAGCGCCATGACGGGCATGCAATGGAAACAGTTGACTTGGATCGCCGTGGGTATTGCGGGAATGTTTCTGATTTCCCGGATCGATTATCACACCCTGCTCGATCAAGCCCCCGCTCTCTACATCTTCGGTGTGGCCAGCTTGTTGATCGTCCTCGCCATTGGCTTCTCGCGCCTGGGAGCGAAGCGCTGGATCTCCATCGGGGGCGTCGCCAATTTGCAAGTGTCAGAGCTCATGAAGTTGATTATAATCATTGTGCTGGCACGTTACTTGAGCGAAGTGCGCACGGACCGGCTGGCGCTGAGCGACCTGGTCAAAATTGCCATGCTCACCGTCGTTCCGGTCGGCTTGATCCTGAAGCAGCCGGACCTGGGGACGGCTCTGGTGCTGATTCCCGTCGCGGTCGTGGGCGCATTTCTTGCAGGGATTGAATGGAAACATTTGGCTGTCGGCGCGGTCCTGATCTGCTGTCTCATTCCGGTCGGCTGGCGTATGCGGAATCACCTGAAGCCGTACCAGCAGCAGCGCATCGTGACTTTCTTGCATCCGGAGGAAGACCAGCGCGGCGCCGGCTATCAAATTCTTCAATCGGAAATCGCCGTGGGGTCCGGGGGGTTTTGGGGCAAGGGATTCGACAAGGGCAGCCAGAACCAACTGGGCTTTGTCCCCGTGCGATACTCGGATTTTATCCTTGCGGCGCTAGCCGAAGAGCAAGGATTCATCGGGGTTTGCGTGGTTTTGCTTTTGTACCTGGGACTGATTCTGCGGCTGGTGGACAACGCCCAGAAGGCGAAGGATCGTGCCGGGATGTACGTGGTGATGGGCGTAACGGCCATCCTGGGCTTCCACGTTCTGGTGAACGCTGCGATGGTGATCGGGTATATGCCGGTCACCGGCATTCCCCTGCCGCTGATGAGTTATGGAGGATCGGCAACAGCTTTTGTCTTTCTGGCCCTGGGCCTGGTGATGAACGTCCGCATGCGGCGATTCGTCAACTGAGCCCGCGCAGGATTTAGTGCCCGCCTCCGGAATCATCGGAGCCGGGAAAACAATTTTGAGCTGAGGAACGCATCGGGTGAAGAGTACACGCCAGCAACACGAGAAGTGTTTCCTGGGCGGCACGTCGTGGCATGAGGATGGCACCCCTTTCCGCCACGCCGGCCCGGCGCGCGCGGGTGTTTTCCGCCGCGATCCGATGCGCCGTGAGGAGTTTTTACATGTCGAAGGAAATGGTTATTTCGGCGAACCCGCACGAGACGCGGGTCGCCATTCTGGAAGAAGGACAGCTTTGTGAGTACTACGTCGAGAGAGAAAAAGAATTTGCGTTAGTCGGAAGCATCTATAAAGGCCGCGTCACGCGCGTGCTGCCCGGCATGCAGTCGGCCTTTGTGGAGATCGGCCTCGATAGCGACGCCTTCCTCTACGTCACCGACTTCCTTGAAGGCATCGAGGAATTCGACCATATCGTCACCACCGTGGAGGACAAGGTCCAGAAGATGGAGGACCAGGGCGGAAAGGTGTTTTCGCCCGAAGTGTCCGCCGCCCCAGCTCTAGAGCCCACAGATGTCGAGCCCGCGCCGCCTGCGGACGCGATGGCGGGTCCTAGCGAAGGCTTCCCTCCGGAAGACGCTGCCACGCCGCCAAGTTTAGTCGCGCCCGTTGCACCCGTTTCAAGTACGCCTCCTTCCTACCGCCCTGCCTCGCAGGACCGCGGACGCTTTGGAAGCCGTGGCCGCGATTTTGGCCGGCGCGGAGGACGCCGCGGTGGACGCCCGGGTAGCAGGCGCGAGGGCGGAGGGCGCGGAGGCAGCTATGGCCGTGATTTGCCTCCGTCGAAATACGCTTCTCACCGCCCCTATGAAGATCGCTCCAGCGAAGCAGCCCCGCCGGGAGACTACGTCCCAATCATTTTGCCGGGAGAATCCCTCGCGAAGTATCGCGAGAAACCTCCGTCGGCTGCGCCCCCTGTTTCCGCAGCGGAAGAAGCTGCGCCGGTACAGCCCATTGAGGCAGTTTCCGAGCCGGTGCAAGAAGAGGCCGCGTCGGCGGAGTCTGCAGCTCCCGCGCACGAATTTCCTTCTAGGCCGATGGAACCGTCGATCGGGCATCGTCCTTCCTTGGTGTCCGGACTAGAACCGCTTCCAGGCGAAACGCTTTCAAAATATCAGCACCACGAGCCTGCCATCGAACGGCATCTCGAGCCGCCTGCTCCTCCCGCGATTCGCGACGTGCGTCCTCCCCACGAGGAGCCTCTGGAGCAGCCGACGCACGATCGTTTTGAAGCCGCCGAATCAGATTTCGGCCGCGTGGAAGAGGAACGCGAAGAGATCTCTCACGCCGAAGACTCTCACGCGGAATTATCCGAAGACGAGGCCGCCGCCCTGGCGCAGCATGTTGCCGAGGCGCAAATCGAGGAAGCCGCGCGCGTCGAACAAGATCGAAGCTTCGCTGCCGACGAGGAAGCTCATGACGCGGGTCTTTCCGACTCCGAGCAGTTGTCGACCGAGGCGGACCGGGAACGTGAAATCGAGGATGAGGAAGCCGACGCCGAAGCAGAGGGCATGATCGCGCCCCTGGAGGAAAGCGAACAGGCGGACGCCATTGCCGCAGCAGCCGAATCCGTCCCCGCCGAAAACGGATCGCCGCTGCCGGGCGAAAATCCTCCGCAGCAAGAACAACAGCCCTGGCAGGCGCGAGTGCGCGATGATTTTCGCGCGCGCATGCAGCACCCCGCACGCCGCGGCCGGGATCGTGGGCGCCGCGACGACCGTGGACGCCGCCCGCAGCATGGCCATGGGCCGCACGGCCATCATCGCCCGCAGCCCCGCCGGCCGATGCTGATAGCCGATCTCCTGAAGCAGGGTCAGGAAATCATAGTTCAAATTGCCAAAGAACCGCTCGGCAAGAAGGGGGCTCGCATTACCAGCCACGTGGCCCTTCCCGGCCGCTATCTGGTCTATATGCCGACGCTCGATCACACCGGCGTGTCCCGCAAGATCGCTTCCGCCGAGGATCGCGCCCGCTTGCGGCATCTAGTCAACGATGCAAAAGGCACAGCCGGCGGCGGTTTTATCGTCCGTACGGCTGCCGCCAGCGCCCCGCCCGACGAAGTCCGCGCCGATGTCGAGTTCCTGACGCGGACGTGGTCCGAAATCAAGTCGCGCTCGGAGCAGCGCAAGGCCCCTTCGCTCCTGCACCGCGATTTGAATCTCGTCGAGCGCATCCTCCGTGATTTCATCACGCCCGATTTCGGTGCCATTTGGGTGGACTCCGAGGAAGAGTACACAAAGGTTGTGGACTTCATGAGCCGTTTCCAGCCGCAGCTCGTGAACCGCGTGAAGCTCTACACAAAGGACACACCCGTCTTCGAGGAATTCGGCATCCAGCAGGAAATCGACAAAGGTCTGCGGCCAAAAGTCTGGCTGAAATCGGGCGGCTACATCGTCATCAACCACACCGAAGCGCTCGTGGCCATTGACGTCAACACGGGCAAGTTTGTCGGCAAGGGCTCGAACCGCCTCGAGGATACGATCGTCCGTACGAACCTGGAAGCCGTGAAGGAAATCGTCCGCCAGATGCGCCTCCGCGATCTCGGCGGAATTATCGTCATCGACTTTATCGACATGGAGGACCGCCGCAACCGCGAAAAAGTAATGGCAGCCCTCGAAGATGCCCTGCGGGCCGATCGCGCGCCCTCGAAAATGCTCCGCTTCAACGAGTTCGGCCTCATCGCCATCACGCGCAAGCGCACCAAGCAAGCCCTGGAGCGCACTCTGTGCCAGCCATGCCCTTATTGCACCGGCTCGGGAATGGTGAAATCCATTCCCACTTTGTGCTACGAAATCCAGACCGAAGCGCGCAAAATGGCTCCGGAAATGGATTCCGGCAGCATCACCTTGCGCGTCCATCCGGAAATCGCCAAGGCGCTCAAGACCCGCGAATCCGGTTTGATCGAGGAGCTCGAACGCTGGACGAAAAAGAGCGCCATCATTCAGGCCGACCCTACGCTCCATTGGGAGCAGTACGACATCTATTAGAAACTAGTATTTCTACGTGGAGAATTGGAAACGCCGATCAACGTCCGCTGTAGCGCTGCTCTTGGAAGGGATCGCCGTAGGCGTGGTAGCCGCTCCGCTCCCAAAAACCCAGTCGATCGTGATCGAGCAGCATGAACCCCCGGACCCACTTCACGCTCTTCCATGCGTAGAGATGCGGCACAACCAGGCGCAGCGGATATCCATGTTCCGCCGTCAGCGGCTCGCCGTTGTGCTTCAGGGCGAAAAGCGTCGTCGGCCGCATCAGGTCTTCGAGCGGCAGGTTCGACGTATAGCCTTGTTCCGCCAGCACTAACGCGTATTTTGCCTCGGGCTTCGCCTGCACCAACTTCATCACTTCCGTGAACGGCACTCCTTCCCAGCGGACGTCGAACCGGCTCCAGCGCGTCACGCAATGCATGTCCGCGACAACCTCTTTCATGGGCAAACGGATGAAATTGTTCCACGTGAAACAAATTGGCCTTTCCACCAGCCCGGTCACCCGTAAGTCCCATGTTTCTGGATCGAAAGCGGGGACCGTGCCGGAATGCAGCACGGGCCACTTTAGCGTTAACTTCTGTCCCGGCGGCAACCGTCCCGCGTCGCGCATTTCGCGCTCGCGTTTCGTCCGTTCGGCATTGTCCGGAAAAATCAATCGCCGCCCTCCCAAACCCCTTCCGCTCCCTATTCCACTTCCACCTGAATCCCGCCCACAAATCTCGCAGAGAGATTATAGACGACGGCCCCCAGAGCGCCGCCGATGGCACCGATCACCGCAAACAGGATCGGGAAAGCAATCAACGCACCCACTCCAAAGAACACGCCGAAAAATCTGGGAATATTCGGCGAATCCGGAGCCGCAAACGGAACAATCGAAAAAATTACGGCGAAGAAAACTCCTTCCACAAGCCCGAGTAATGCATAACAAATGGCCGCAATCTTCATCACTGACACCGGGTCGAATCGTCGGATAGTTTTCACGGATTCCTCCTGCGCGCAAGGGCGCGGATGCAATTGGCGCAGACTATCAGCATCGTGCGTCCCCGGCAACCGCTCATCCCTAGGACGCGCGCAGGCGCCTCGCATCTCCCTGCGTCTCGGAATCCTCCCGTGCTTGCTCCGGCCTCGACCCTCCAACCCCGAAACTGTTATGATGGCATGTTCAAAGATTAAGGACGTGCCGGGAGCCTCACTTGTCCGCTCGCATTCTCAACGGCAACGCCATCCGCGATGAAATTTACGCCGAGCTGGCAGGCGATATCGCCGCGCTTGCATCCGCCGGAATTCGCCCGGGCTTGGCAGCCGTGCTTGTGGGGGAAAATCCCGCTTCGAAGCTCTACGTCAACAGCAAGATCGCCGCATGCGGAAAGCTCGGACTCGCCAGTTTTCTTCTTACGCCGCCCGCCACGATCACGACTCAGGACCTGCTCGCGGTCGTCGGTGATCTCAACCGCAGTGGCGACGTCGATGGCATTCTTGTCCAGATGCCGCTCCCGCCCCAGATAGACGCCAAAAAAATCCTCGATTCTGTCGACCCCGCGAAGGATGTGGACGGTTTCCATCCGATCAACGTCGGACGGCTGGTTGCGGGCCGTCCGAATCTGGTGGCTTGCACTCCCGCGGGCGTCATGGAGATTTTCCGCCGCAGCAAGATCGCGCTCGAGGGCGCCAATGCCGTCGTGATGGGCCGCAGCGACATTGTCGGCAAGCCGATGGCGCTGCTGCTGATGCACGCGAATGCTACCGTCACGGTTTGCCACTCGAAGACGCGGAATCTCCCAGAGGTCGTCCGCCGCGCCGACATCGTCGTGGCCGCCATGGGCCGTGCCGCCATGGTCACGCCGGATTACATTCGTCCCGGCGCCACCGTAATTGACGTCGGCCAGAATGTCATCAAGGACGCAGCGGAGGCGCAGCGCATCTTCGCAAATTTCCCGGAGAAGCTCGAATCGTTTCGCGCCAAAGGCTCCGTCCTCGTGGGAGACGTTCATCCCGACGTCATCCACACTGCGGGCGCGTTTACGCCCGTCCCCGGGGGCGTTGGCCCTCTCACCATCGCCATGCTCATGAGCAACACGGTCCGGGCGGCCCGTATGGGCCGCGGCTCACACGTGCCCGCCACCGCGGGCACCCGAAACTGATGTCGTCCCCATATGCTTAGAGTCGGCCTCACCGGCGGAATTGCTTCTGGAAAATCGACCGTGGCGTCGTTGTTGCGCGATCGCGATTGCATGGTCCTCGAAGCGGACCCGCTCGGCCACGAACTCCTCGAGCCCGGCCAGGCCGCGTATGACGAAACCGTTCAAGAATTCGGCCAGGAGATTCTGGCCCCTGGCGGCAAAGTGGATCGTGGGAAGCTCGGCGCCATCATTTTTGCCGATCCTCAAAAGCGCGCCCGGCTGAATCAAATTCTCCATCCGCGGATTCTCGATATCGTGCGGAAATGGTTCGAAGCGCTCGACCGTCAGGGCGGCCCCGAATATGCTTTCGCCGAAGCAGCGCTGATTGTCGAGGCCGGCTTCCACAAGGAACTGGACCGCCTCGTCGTTTGCTGGACACTCCCCAAGCAACAATTGGAGCGGCTCCAGGAACGCGGCATGTCGCTGGAGGACGCGCAACGGCGCATCGCTGCGCAAATGCCCGCTGAGGAAAAACGCCGTGCCGCCGATGTGGTGATTGACTGCTCGAAGACGTTGGAAGAAACCGAGCGCCAGGTGAATCAGCTTCTCGAACAACTGAAACAAGCAGACGCTCCCGGAAGAAACTTTCCCTGACGCGCCCGCGTACTCCTTTGCAGGGGCCGTCCCTCGCTCGCCCCTTCCCGGGATTGAAAGAATAGGTCGCTTCCATGACGCAAGTTACGAATGAACGACGCGCCCTTCGCCTGCTGGCCCTCGGCCTGATCATCGGCCTCAGCGCTTACTGGGCCGGGTCACGCTACGGCCAGCGCATCCCCGCGGCCGTGGACGCGGTTCGCGCTACCGCTGCCGGCGAAGCAAACCTGGATCCCACCGAGGCGGAAAATGTCCGCATCTACAAACTGGCCGCTCCTGCCGTGGCCAATATCGTTACCCGCACGGTCGAGTACGATTTCTTCTTCAATCCCGTCCCGGTCGAGGGAGCTGGTTCCGGTTTCGTCATCGATGCGGATGGCCATATCCTCACGAACTACCACGTCGTGCAGGGTGCACAGACGATTGAGGTTACTCTCGGCGACCAGTCGCGCTACAAAGCAAAATACATTGGTGCCGACACTACCAACGACATAGCGCTGATCCAGATCGACCCCAAGGGCCACAAAGTCGCTCCTCTCACTCTGGGCGATTCGCGCACGCTGCAGGTGGGCCAGCGCGTCCTCGCCATCGGCAATCCATTCGGCTTCCAAAGCACGCTCACCACCGGCGTCGTCAGCTCGCTCGGCCGCACGGTCCAAACGGACGAAAATACCCTCATCGACGAAGCCATTCAGACCGATGCCGCCATCAACCGCGGCAATTCCGGCGGTCCGCTTTTGAATTCGCACGGAGAAGTGATCGGCATCAACAGCGCGATCTATTCCCCCTCGGGAACCGCTGCCGGGATCGGCTTCGCCATCCCCATCAACACCGCGCGCCGCGTCGCCGAAGATTTGATCACCAAGGGGCGCGTCATCCGCGCCTCGTTCGGCGCCGAGGGACGCACGCTGTGGCCCGGCCTCGCGGATGCTTTGAATCTGCCCGTCCAGCAGGGCATCCTTATCGAGCGTGTCACTCCCAGCGGGCCGGCCGAGCAAGCAGGCATTCGCGGCGGCACTCGCTCCGTGCTTGCGGGCATGCGCGAATTGCGCATCGGCGGCGACGTTCTGATCGCCATCAACGGCAAGCAGATCACCAGCCAGTCCGACCTGAACCTCCTGCTCAACCGCTCCAAACCGGGCGACACCGTAACCGTCACCGTCATCCGCGACGGTAAGAAAATGGACATCCCGGTAAAGCTCGGCGAAAGTTGAGCCAGGGGTCCGTGCGTCTCTAGGTTGATTGTCGAATAACCGTGCAAAGGCCGGTTTACTGTCTCGATGTTCCTGCGCTTGTCCGCGGGAGCGCATCCTCCGACGCGCCGTTTGAGCCGCGCTCGCTCCATTCCTCGCGCAGGCGGTCCTTTTCTCGCTCGCTCAGTGAAAACCATGTTTCCGCACAATCTCTCACGCGCTCTAGCGCCCGCTGCATTTCCTCCTGCTTCCTGATAAGCGTTTCCTGATCCGCGCGCTTCGGCACGTGGATCGGCGGGGCAATGAAAATCACGGAGCGCGTGAAGGGATACGGCATGCGAAACAGGTCCCACGATTTTTTGAACGTATGCCCATGTTTCACGGCGATGTGAAACACGGTGATCAGCCTTCCCGTCCGCCGCGCCAAAATCACCGGACCCCGCTTCGCCACGTACCGTGGCCCCCGCGGCCCATCGATCGTGAACGCCACGTGCTTCCCTTCTTCCAACCGTTCCGCCATCACCGTCAGCCCTTCCACGCCCCCGCGCGACGAGCTTCCCTGCGCCGTCCCGAATCCCAGACGCTCGATAACCTGCCGCGTCCATTGCCCGTCGAAATTCACGGTGTTCAGCACCACGATTCCGCGGTTGCGCCATACCCAGATCGCCGGAAAAATGCAGCGGTGCCAAAATGCGCCGATCGCCGGCTCGCTGCCCTGCCGGAACTGGCCCGCGTTTTGCACGCCGAGCACTTCCAGCCGCATTGTTGGCCCGATCAGTCTCACTACCCCATACACCGCCCACGCGATTATCGGAATCTGCATCCGCCGCCATCGCGAAAGCGGCGGCATCGGTATGCGTGGCGCGGAGCTGGCATCTTGCCCGCCGGATGGCGCTCCGGATTTCGTGTCGGTCTCCACTGCGCTATAGTATAAGAGAACCTCCAGCCGGTCTCGATGCTTCCCGTCGTCCAACCCGCGCCGCGCCGCATTGTCTCGTATTCGTCCGCCCTCGCCGCGCGCGCCGCCTTCGCCCTCTGTGTCCTGCTCTTCATCCCCGGGCTCATCCGCGCGCAGGACGCGCCCGCCAGCGCGGTGGGCCGCGTCGAAGGCCTCGACGTCACCGTTGACGGCGGTGTCCCCGCCGGCAGTGGCCTCAACGCAGCCACCCCCGGCATTTTCATCACGAATGGCGGCGTCGTGACGGTCCACTCCGGTCAGGCGCATCTGACTCTCGTCGCCGGAGGCCAGGTCGACATTTGCGGTCCCGCAAAACTTACTGTCCTCCAGTCAAGCGGCGCCATCACCCTGGCCCTCAATTTCGGCCGCATGCGGATTCAACTCCCTGCCGCGACGGCGCTCCGGATTTTCACTCCCACGATCATTGCCACTCCGCTCGATATCAGCGGCGCCGCTCGAGACGTCACCATCGGCCTCGACTTGAACGACTCGCTTTGCGTCCTCGCTGCCGGCGGCGCGCTTCAGCTCGAGCATCAATTCACGGGCGAAAAGCTCGTCGTTCCGCAGGCCGGCGAATTCTTCCTCGCGGAGGGAAAACTTCTCCCGGTCGTGGGCGCTGCGGGAAGCTGCCAGTGCCAGGCGATGCAGGCCCGCGTGGCGGAGCCCCCACAAACGATTCCAGAGGCAGGATTGACTGCCCCGCCCGTCACTGCCGAGCCTCCTGCCCCCTCCGCGGACAAGACACCCGCGCCCGAGCCGCAGGTGGAATTCAGCATCCCGGCGCATAATTCCGATTCGCATCCAATTGCCGCAGCGAAGAAAGCTGCTCCCGCGGCCCCGCCCGTCTCCATGCCGGAGTACAAAGTCGTCATGCCGCCGCTCACGTTTTCCGCTTCCTCGCCCGCGCCTCCTCCCGATCCGGGCGCGGACATGATTCTGCTTGTCCGCGTTGCCCACCTCGTTCCGGAATGGGAGTTCACTGGCCACGTTGACGCACCGCGCCTCGAAGCTGCCTCGATGCGCACTCATTCGTCACAGCCGCAAGGTCAGTCCGCCCAAATTTCAGGCCAGAGGAAGGGCGGCTTCTGGGCCGCGCTGAAGCGATTTTTCGTTGGAAGCAAACCGCAGAACTAGTTCCCGCACTTCCGTGCCGCGCTGCTTTTGCCGGCGCACACAATCCCCGTGGGACACCCATCGATCTTGACACGCGACGCCCGCTGCCCTATGGTCGTTCGCAACGGCAGAGTCTGTATCGTAAGTCCCGGACCAATCGAGGGGATTTCCGATTCGGAGGTGACCGATGCCATTGAACCTTACGACGCTCACCTTGGTAGCCAAGCCCATCAGTTTGGAAGAAGGCCTGAAAATTTTGGAACGCGATCAGTACCGCTGCCAGTACTGTGGATTGGACGGTTTGGCCAGCTTCGAGAATGCCCTGGCCATGTCGGTCGATTTTGTGGTTCCCAGGGCTCGCAAAGGCAAGAAGGATCCACACAACTTGGTGGCCTGCTGCCGCTCCTGCAACATGATTAAGGGCACCCGCGTCTACCGCAGTTTCGACGAGGCCAAGGCGTATGTCCTTGCGCACCGCGAGGAGTTGCGCAAGTCGTGGGAGGCCAAGAAGACCCAGCCGCAGCCTGCCAAAGCCGCGAAAGCTGCCAAGGCGC
Source organism: uncultured Acidobacteriota bacterium (assembly GCA_963788255.1). Taxonomy (GTDB): domain Bacteria; phylum Acidobacteriota; class Terriglobia; order Acidiferrales; family UBA7541; genus Palsa-295. Next base: position 843,207 of record CAWBGC010000010.1, on the reverse strand, counting down.
AGAAATCGTCTCCGCAGGAAAAATCCAAATTGTCGTCTGCCTCGGTCATCGGCAGCTCGCCGCTTTCAATTCGCAAGGAATGACGCTCGGGTTCTCGCCCGCGCTCCAGAGAATTTTCGTTGGAAGCAAACCGCAGGATTAGTTCTGAATTTCCACGCTGCGCAGTAATATCATCCGGCCAGCCGCGAAAGATCTCACATTCCTTCGTAATTCGGCCCGCCGCCGCCCTCCGGTGGAACCCACTGGATCACCTGGTAGGGATCGGCGATGTCGCACGTCTTGCAGTGGACACAATTCGCCGCGTTGATCTTCAATTTTGGAGCGCCTTTTTCCATCGCCATCTCGTACACCGCCGCCGGGCAAAAATACTGGCAAGGATTTCCGTACTCGCGCACGCACCGCTCGCCGCAAATGTCCGGCTCGAGCACCACCAGGTGGCACGGCTGATCCTCGTCGTGCCGCGTCCCGGAATGATAGACGTCTGTCAGCCGGTCAAACGTCAGCTTCCCGTCGCCCTTGAACCGCGACGTTTGGTCCACCAGCGTGCGCCCACGGTGCAAATTCTCATACTCCGTGTAGCCCGCCTTCGTGCGCATCGGATCGATCAGCCCGCGTCCGCCGCTGACAAATTGAAATCCGGCGTGAAAGAGCCCCTTCCACAATCCGCCGTGAAACGCCTGGTGAAAATTCCGCACCGCGTACAATTCCTGCTTTAGCCAGCTTCCCTCGATTTTCCTCGGATACGCCGACAGCGTCTTGGCTGTCGTGTCACCCGCGCAAAGCGCTTCGTATGCCGTTTCAGCCGCCAGCATCCCGCTCTTGATCGCCGTGTGAATTCCCTTCAGCCGCTGCGAATTCAGCAGGCCCGCCGAATCGCCGATGATCAGCCCTCCATCGACGTACGTCCGAGGCATCGAGTACCACCCGCCATAGGGCACTGTTTTCGCCCCATACCGCACAAGTTTTCCGCCCTCCAGAATCCTTCGCACGAATGGATGCGTCTTGAATTTCTGGAATGCTTCGTGCGGATCGAACAGCGGGTTCGCATATTCCAGGCCCACAACCATTCCCAGCGAGACCCGATTGTCGCGCAGACCGTAGACCCATCCTCCCCCATACATTTCGCTCCCGAGCGGCCATCCCAGCGTGTGAGCCACATACCCGGTCTCGATCCGCCCCGGCTGCACGTCCCACAATTCCTTGATTCCAATGCCGTACACCTGCGGATTCAGCCCATCCAGTTTCAGCTTCGCCACCAAATCCTTCGTCAGCGACCCGCGGGGGCCTTCGGCGAGCACGGTCACTTTCGCGCGCAGCTCGTATCCTGGTGTGAAGTTGTCTTTCGGCTTCCCGTTCTTGTCCACTCCTTTGTCTTCCGTCAAGACGCCCACGATTCCATTCTTGTCGTACAGCAATTCCTTTCCCGCAAATTGCGTGAACAGATTCACGCCCTTCTTTTCCACCAGCCCGCCGAGCCATTTGACCAGCTTGTTCAACGAGATGACGTAATTGCCGTGATTCGCCAGCGGTGGCGGCGTGATTGGCAGCTTCCACGAGCTGCTTTCCGTCAGGAAGTAAGCGGCGTCGCCCGTCACTGGAGTGTCCAGCGGCGCGCTCTTCTCGAAATCGGGGAGGAGCTCGCGCAGCGCCCGCGGGTCCAGGATCGCGCCCGATAACTGGTGCGCCCCGATTTCCCGCGCCTTTTCCAGCACGTAGATATTTTCCGCGGATAGCACGGGCAACTTCTTCGCCGCGGTATGCTGCTCGATCAGGTTCGAAAGGTGCAGCGCGCAGGCCAGTCCTCCTGGCCCTGCCCCGATAATCAGCACATCTGCTTCTAGCTGTTCTCGCTCTGTAGTCATCTCTATGCGGGACCAATCCCGTTTACAAGGCCGCCACGCGGCGTGTTCGGCTCACACGGACGCGCACTCCGTTTCGCGCCGGTATTCGCCATTTGGATTATGCTCCCATGTTTGTAAACGCGAGCGCCGATGTCAAGCCCGCATGGTTCTTACGCTGGACCGAGCCCTTTCGTTATGTCGTCGCGAGTCCGTCTTGCGTGGGCGGGACGGCCACAGTTTCTTTCCGTCTTGCACCGATCACCGCAATCGCCGTCAGCATCAGCACAATCGGATCGATTGGATGCCGGTAACGCAGCGACGCATGCGTCACGTAATACACCAACGGAATCACAACGACGAACGTGGCGGCGGGAATCACGTGCGTACTTCGTGCGCGCCGTAGAATCACGATTCCGATGGCGCTGCCGATCGCTGTCAAGAAATTCATCGCGAAGATCGCTCGAATCCATTCCGAATCCGCTTTCTCGAAATCCTCCGCCGGACGAAATGACCCCAGCCAGAACGATAGGAATCTCCACCCGGTCAGACGCACTTCTAGCCGCTTGTGCGTTTGCATGAACTCGGTTGCGAGTTTCCATTTCTCTTGCATGAACGCCGTCTCGCCCAGCTGTCCGTATCGCCGCGATTGCTCGTACGGCGTCACGCGCGCGTTGATGTTCCGCGAGCTGTCGTCGAACACCTCGTTGTTCCCCAGCCACAGCTCGAACGGGAAGTTCGACCGCAACGGGATCAGCCGGTGGAATTCCGCATAATTCCTCACCGTCCAAGGGACGCAGCACAGAATCGCGACCCCGAGCGCTGCAGCGGGCCTTGCGAATCGTCCGCGCCCCTCGCGCCTCTCGCGGTAGGCCGCCCAACCCAGCAGAAATGGCAGCGCCCCGCCGAGCGCCGGATTCGTCAGAAATGAGAATCCCCACAAAAGCCCGTACGCGCACCAATCGCGCATCCGTCGCGATTCAACCAGCGCAAGCGTCGCCCACAGAATCGTCGCGGCAAGCAGCGCCGTCAGCGACGTGTCCCAGATCCATTGAAACGGAATCACGATCGCGTTCGGAAACAGCGCCCACAGCCACGCCGCCAGGCTGGCTGCGCCGGTCACCGCGATTCGCTTTCCCGCAAAATAAATCGGCACGCACGTCGCCACGGAAAACAGTATATTCAGAGCGGCGGCGGCGTAGAACGCGTGCAGTGTGAACACGCCGAACACGCGAAATATCCCTGCGACCATTAATGGATAGTTAGGCGTGAGCCACGCCGTCGGCCCGGTGTTGCGCCTCGTGGGCGAACTGAATCCCTTCCCCGTGGCGAGCGCCATCGCGATGTTTCCCGTCTCCTGCTCGAACGGCACAGAAGCAAGCGCCACCGCCGGAATTTCGCGCACCTGCTGGTACGCGTAGCCCGCACGGCACAGGATCGCAACGGCTACTATGAGCCACAATGACGTCGCCGCACCGATGATTTTGCGTTTCTTCAATCTCGCTCCCTCGCCACGGCGCGACTTTTCCCGTATCTCTTTTTAATCTTGGCTGCCATGACGGATCTGCAATTTCTCGCAGTTCTCTTCATAGAATCAAAGACGAAACAATTCGCGCTCGAATAGTCGCAGCATCCGCGGGGAATCGGCTGGCTCACATCTGAATGGCTTTCGAGCTGGTTCGGTCCACATACCAGCACGGCTTGTCGCCGTAGTGTGGAAACAGCGAGTGGACGCAAGGCACCGTCACCGCATCCCCGAATACGAACTCCTGCCGTCCATCCTTATGGGGGATTGCATATGTCGGTTGGATGCTCCGTGTGTCGAATCCGTGCCCCGATTTGATGCGATATCGGAGAACCACATAATCCCCCGAATAAATCACAATCAACAACAGCGCCAGCGCGCCCGCAGTGTATTTGACTATTCGGATGAACATGTTCTTCTCATGCGGCTACGATTCTAAATCGAGAGCCGCTGGTCAGTCGATGTTCTTGCAGAAGGCGCAGTCGCGCTGGAAGGTCTCGAGACCAAGCAGTTCGATCCCCGGAGCCACATAGCTTTCCTTGCAAGGTTCCTCTCGCAGGAGGTCCGTACTCAAATATTTCTTGTTGTCATCCGGAAAAACGGTGACCACCACCGCGTCATGTCCGAGCTGTTGCTGCACATTCACGGCCGCTAAAAAGTTGCATCCGGAGGAAACACCAACAGCCAGGCCCAGGTTTGCGGCCAGCTTCTGAGCCATCAAAATCGAGTCCCCATCCGAAATAGAAATCACTTCATCCAGAGCCGAAAGATCCACGATGGCGGGTATGAATTCGTCGGAGATGCCTTGGATGCGGTGCTTGCCGACTTTGTGTCCCGTCGAAAGCGTCGGGGACTCGGCCGGCTCCACAGGGTGAATCTTGATGCTCGGGTTTTTGCTGCGCAGGAATCGCCCAACGCCCATCACGGTTCCCCCCGTGCCCACTCCCGCCACGAAAGCATCGGGCCGAAGACCTGCGTTCTCCAGTTGCGCGCTAATCTCGGGACCGGTTGTCGTCTCATGCGCTTCTGCATTGGCATCATTCGAGAATTGGCGCGGCAGGAAAACGCCGGGACGGCTGGCCGCAAATTCCTCCGCCATACGGATGCTACCCAGAAACCCGCCTTGTTCCTTGCTGACGGAAACAATGTTGGCGCCGTAGCTTCGAATCAGGTCCCGGCGCTCGTGGCTCATCCAATCGGGCATGAAGATTGTCACCGGATTACCCAGCACGGAGCCGATCGCCGCAAACGATATCCCCGTGTTGCCGCTCGTCGCTTCTGCGATGACATCGCCGGGATGGATCTTCTCCTCCTCATACGCCTTCTTCAGGATGTGCAGGGCCATGCGATCCTTGATGCTGCCCGTCATGTTCAACTGTTCGGACTTGGCGTAGATCGTCCGCGTCGTTCCGCGGTAGCGAAAGTGAATTCCCAACAAAGGAGTGTTGCCCGTTAACCGTCGCAACGCCTGGAACTTCTGTGTCAGATATTCCGCTGTATGAGTTTTCTGCATTCCGTTGACTGGGCGCCGAACCCTCTTGATCCTCGCGTGTCGTTTCCGCGGAACCCGCTGGGTTCTTATATGGATTATAGGCCCGGCTTGCCGTGGAACCTAGGCGGCGTCATCGCAAACCCTGAATTCCCCCTTCACGCAATCGTCCCGAGCCCCGCGGGAGCCAAGCCTTTCTTTCACATTTCCCTTCGTGGCGTATTCGGACGTGCGTGGTTCAGGAAGAACAGGCGACGATTCGCGCGGAAGGCACTGGGCACGGACGGCACTTCGGAGCGTAGAGCGTTGATCAGGACCGATTCGCTGCCTGTGTGCTGTATGAGACATAAATCAACCGTCTCTTGATGCACAGTTACGGCTGCCGCGATCCCGACAGCGGACATTCTGAATCTGGAGGACTACTACATGCGCCGTGCACATCGTTACATCGCTTCGCTATTCCTGACCGCTGCCCTTGCGGCGCCAGTACCAATTTTGGCCGCCTCTGTATCTCAAGACGCCACCGTTCAGGTACGAGTCTACGATAAAGATCACAAGGATTATCACAATTGGGATGACAACGAGAATCGCGCCTGGGGGCAGTTCCTTACGGAAAAACACAGGAAGCCTCACGATTTCTCGAAGGCGAACAAGAAGGAGCAGTCCCAATACTGGGATTGGCGCCATGCTCATCCAGATCAAAAATAGCAGTGTCGCCAGATCGGAAGTGGAAGCATAGAACCGCAAAAAATACGTCCCGTCCGTAACGTTACGGACGGGGCGTAGGAGTCCCGCAGCCGCGGAAAAGGCCATGCAGTCAGGAGTCTGGCAGGAACATTGTAGAGGAGGCGGTCAAGTATGCGTTCATTAGTTGGCCGGGAAGTTGAGAACGGAGATGCCGGTCAATATTCCTTGCCTCCAGCTAATGGCGCATCTTCGCCCGGGAAAAGCATGTCTGATCAGGTTTCGAATGAGAGCGCGGTTGCCGGTCAAAGTCAGGTGCGCGTGATGGAAATAGCGCTGCCGTCGTCCACCTCGCCATCCGATAAGCTGCTTCGCACTATTGCGACCCTGCTCTTCATTTTGGTGGCGGGCTTGCTGACGGTGTTCGGCTACTACGCCAGCTCGATTTGCATCACGATTGTCCTGGCGGCATTTCTCGCGATCCTATTTGACCCCGTGGTAGTCAAACTGGAGAAACTGCATCTGCCGCGCGGTGTAGGCGCGGCGGTCATTGTGCTTGCGGGTATGGGTCTCATCGGGCTGCTGGGGTACGGCCTCTACGGAAGAGCGATGTCGTTTGCGGAAGAACTTCCCGTGTACACCTCGAAGATTCAGCAAGCCATTGAGCCAATTAGCCGGAAGATCCAAGAATTCCAGCAAAGTGCCGGAAGCCTTACGAACGACGTGCATCCCGCCAAGAAGGTCCCCGAAGTTCGGTTACAGGAATCTCCAACCTGGCCTGCCTATTTGGTGCGCGGCGCCGGATCCGTGTGGGGAGTGCTGATTATTGCCGGCGTGGTCCCATTTCTAACGTTTTTCATGCTCTGCACGAAGGACCAAATGGCCATCCGAATGAATGGCCTCTTCAACTCGAGTACAGACACGGCTCGATTCATTACGAATCTGAACCAGATGATCCGCGGGTTCGTAGCCGGCAACTTCATCGTCGGCTCCGTAATGGCCGTGGCGACTTCGCTGGTGTTGTATGGCATCGGCATAAAAGGCGCCATTCCTCTCGGAATCGCTAGCGGGCTCTTAAATCTGCTGCCGTTCCTCGGACTGATCTTTGCGCTGGCGCTTCCTCTTGCTGCCGCAATGCTTCAGTTCAACACTCCGGGCCCCTATATCATCATCATTCTGACGATTCTCTTCCTGCATATCGTGTCTGCGAATCTTCTGATTCCGAAATTTATTGCTACTCGCGTGAGTATCGGGCCGGTAGCCGCCACGGTTGGGATTCTCTTCTGGGGCTGGTTGTGGGGTGTGATGGGCTTGCTGTTGGCCGTACCGCTCACGGCGTTCGTCAAGCTGGTCGCGGATTTGCATCCGTCCTTATGTCACTTGTCCAATATGCTAGCCCTGACGCCGCGCCCGATTCCACGTTGGGTGCGTTACGGCGAGACGATTGTGCAACGGACGATCCCTTACTTGCGCCGCCGTCCGGGAGTAACCCTGTAGGCGCTAGCCCTAGGCGCACGAAGCGGGTCGGCGCGAAGGACCCTTGAATCGCGCCGCCATATCGAGGGCGGCAGGAAAGCGCGCGAAGTCGCTGATAGGCGATTTGAATCTGTCGCGGATCTTGGGTTCACGATTCATTGCCGAATTTTGAACTGGCCGATTCTGTTTGATTGGCCAGTGGGTGCTCGTACTGGGACGAAACGGCTGTCTTGTATTGCGTGCCGAAGAATCGAAAGTTCGGCCGTGCTGGTATCTTCGTCGAAGGAGTGGAAAACATGACTCACCGGAGCCCGAACACTAAAACCATAGGCCACCTCGTAGAACAGAGCTCATTCTTGTTAAAGACCTATCACGCGGAGTGCGACAAAAATGCGGCAAGCCGCGAAACGGAGTTTTGGAGAGGGAATCTATCCGGGTTCAGATACGCGGTCGGGGAAATTTACGGACGAGACGTCATTCACGACATCTTGGAGGATGTTCGTAAGAACACGGGCCTCGACGTTCCGCCTATTGGGGAGTTGGATTCCCAGGGCAAGTTCCTGGGAACCGACCCGGATGCCGATTTTTGAAATGATCTGGCTTTCCTGACATTCCTGATGCTTCGCTCATTTGCCCCGCGCACTTCTGCGCCTTATGCTTCCCGGTGATCTTCATCGAGAAGCCCCGCTCTGCGTAGCGCCGGCATCCCGCCGGCTGTTTTCCACTGAAATCGTCATGCCGCAAGCTCGCCGACAAAGCCCCGTCTTCAGCGAAATCTTTCCTCTTCGCGGGGTATCAACAAAACCAGTTCAAATTTGCGTTCACGCTCTTCCCTCGCGCTATTCAGCTCCCTGATGCGGCCCTGTCCCAATCTGACAGTGGGCCGTCACCTGAATCAGTCCGCCACAAATTCGAGGAGACCGTCCCAAAGTACACGTCCCTACCCTCTCCTCCGAGTTTCGTTCTTTCCGGAGCACGGTACACGCCACAAAAATTCTCATCGAATCGCGCACAAATTATGGTATCCACTGCTGGAATCGAGTGCTCTCCGCGCCGCGGGAAACTTTTGTTCGCCATCGGATCCCCGGCGCAAACCGGTTCGCGGAGGAAATAGCGTGGCCAATACGATGCGCACGACGGCAAGAGTTCTGCTTGCAGCCGTACTGGGTCTGGCAGGGAGCGCCGCCATTGCGCCGGCCGCAAGGGCACAGGGGCAGCGCGCCTCGCAATCGGCGGTTGTGGAAAACAACAAAATGGGACCTTACCTCGCCCTGGCTCAGCTCGCTTATGCCGATTTTGAGAAGGGCGAGAACGCGAGGGCGGCGCAATTGGCGCACATCCTCGAGCGCGTGTGGGACAAATCGGAAGATTACGGCGGCGATACGGCGCTCTCGAAGACGAACGCAGCCCTCTTCAAGGAAATTGACGCCGCGATGGACGATTTCATCAATCCGCTGATGGACTACGCGAAGAAAACTCCGGACAAGGCAAGGGTGAAAGCCGCCTACGAAACCTACCTGAAAAAATTGCGGCTCGCCGATTGAAGATTTAGCTGCTGGCGACCGAGCGCAGCGCGCCGCCGGAGCAGAAAGCCGCCTGGCGGCACAAAGGCCGCCGCGAAAAGTCGGAATCGAAGAAGTTTCTTCCTCGAACGTCACTCATGCCGAAGCGCGACGAGCGGGTCGACGCCGGTGGCGCGGCGCGCGGGAATGTAACACGCGAGCAACGCGACGGCCACGAGTACGAAAGCGACGGCCGTGAACGTGAACGGATCGGCGGGCTTCACGCCGAACAAAACGCTGGCGAGAAAACGCGAAAGTCCGAACGCCGCGGCGACGCCGACGAAAACTCCCGCCAGTACGACTAGCATTCCTTCGCGGAGGATCAGGCGCAACACGTCCACCGGGCGAGCGCCGAGCGCCATGCGGATGCCGATTTCGTGGGTACGGCGAGCCACCTGATAGCTGAGGACTCCATAAATTCCGACGGAAGCGAGCACCAGCGCGAGCCCGGCGAAGATTCCCATCAAAATCATCAGAAAGCGCTGCAGGGCGATCGAATGAGCCAGGACTGTGTCCATGGACTCGATGCGCGCGACGGGCTCTTCGGGGTCCACGGAGGAGACGATGCTGCGGATTTCGTTGCTGAAATCGAGAGGTCCAGACGTCCGGATCAGGCAGGTGGTGGCGAACCAGTAGTTGGTCATGGCGTTGAAGGAGTCGAAGACCTGGGCTTCGGGGACGTAGACGGTGGGGCGCGCGGGCTGATCGAGGCCGATTTCCTTTATGTCGGCGACGACGCCGACGACGACGCGCGGCTTAATTTCCTTGTCCGAGCCTTCGCCGATGAGCAGCGGCTTGCCGAGGGCACTTTCGTGCGGCCACAGCTCGTTCGCGAGATCCTGATTGATTACGACGACGCGAGCGGAATCGGCGGAATCGGTTTCGGCAAACTCGCGGCCGCCGACCATGGGGATCGCGAGGGTGTGGAAATAGGAGGGGCTGACGGAACGAAATTCGATTTCGACATAGTTGCGTGAGTCGCCTGTATCGGCTCCGCTGCGGAAGAGCACGGTGTTCAGCCCGCGCTCGAGCGGCGTGGCCGAAGCGGCGGCGACGGAAACGACGCCGGGAAGCTGCCGGACGCGCTCGATCACCTGGCGCTGAAAGCTCCATACTTCGGCAGTCTTGCTGTACTTCTCCGCAGTCAAAGACATCTGAACGCTCGTGAGATTGGTTGCGTCGAAGCCTATGGGAACGCGGTAAAGATGAACGACGGTGGCGATCAGCAGGCCCGCGCCCGCGAGCAGCACGACCGACAAGGCCACTTCCGCGGCGACGAGGACGCGAGACAATCGGCGGCCCGGTGCGCCGCCAGAGCGCTCGCTACCCTCCTTCAAGGAACCGCTCAAGTCCCCGCGCAGGGCGTGCACGGCGGAAGCCGTGCCACAAACGACCGCAACTATGACGGAGACGCCGAGCGTGAAAATCAAGACGCGCCAATCGAACGAAAGATCGTTGGTGCCGGGGAGTTCGATTGGGCTGAGCGAGACAAGGACGCGAACGCCCCAGGCGGCGAGCGCGAGTCCCGCGGCGCCGGCGAGGGCCGCAAAGACGAGCCCCTCACACAAGAGCTGGCGGAAGAGGCGGCAGGTGGTGGCGCCGAGCGTAGAGCGAATGGCAATTTCGCGCTGGCGGGAAGTGGCGCGGGAAAGAAACAGGTTCGCGACGTTGACGCAGGCGATCAGGAGAACGAAACCGACGGCGCCGAAGAGCACCAGGAGAATCGGCTGGATTTGGATATCAGCGAGAACGGCCTGCTGGAAGGTGCGAATGACGGCGCGGAACCGGTTAGGCTCGCCGGAGGAACCCGGATGGGCGCGCTGGTAGTCGGCAGCGAGATGATCCGATTCGGCTTGGGCACCGGCCATGGAGATGCCGGGCTTGAGGCGCGCGAGCAGGCCGTAGTTAGTTCCTCCGTCATTCGGCTCTGCCGGGAGTTGAAGGGGGATCAAAACCTCCGGATCCGACAAACTCGCGTCACCCAAGGGGAGGCGGAAGCCCGGCGGCATCACACCCACGATGGAATAGGAGCCACCATTGAAGCCGACGGATCGCCCAATCACTGTCCGATCTCCGCCAAAAGCGCTGCGCCACAAGCCGTAGCTGATGACGGCAACGTGCAGGCCGCCGGGGCGGTCTTCGTCGGGATCAAAGCCGCGGCCGAGAATAGGCTCGACGCCGATGGCTCCGAAGAATTGGTAGGTCACTTTGCTGCCGCGCACATGCACCGGGCCCGAAGAGCCCAAAATATTGAAACCGCCGAAAGACGGATAAACGGCGGCGACGGAATCGAGCACCTGGGAGTGGTCGCGCCAATAAACGTATTGACGAGATTCCACGGCGTCGCTGATGTAGCCGTCGGGGAATTGCAGACCGACCGAAACGACCTTTTGCGCATCGGGATAAGGGAGCGGGCGAAGCAGGACGGCATTGACGAGGCTAAAGATGGCAGTGTTGGCGCCGATGCCGAGCGCGAGTGTGAGGACGGCGATGAGCGTGAATCCCGGCGACTTCAGCAACATGCGGACGGCGTATTTCAGATCTTGCAGAAGCGTTTCCATGGTGGCGCTCCGTCAAGCGGTGGATGAGCGCCCGCTCGCCTGCGAGCGGGTCGAATCAAGATACGAATTCGGCGAGAGAAAGGTTCCTTCGAAGCGCTTCGTGGCGCGGGGCTACGGAATTTTTGTCCAGCCCTCCGCGTACCCAAACCGAATGCGAGCATGGTAAGGCTCAAATATCCCGGCGCTCGAAGAGGAGCTGCGCAGCAAAAGGAAGCGCCAATATAAACACTATCCAGCCGATCAGATGAATTTCCGCTGCGTGAGTCCAGGGTGAGTTTGGACCAACGTCCGAGGAGCTGAAGTTCAGGCTCGGAAGCGAAATGCCCGCCCATAGCTTCAGCAAGGAACTCCCGATTGAATACCCAAACAGAACCGCGAGACTTGCAATCACGCCGCGCTGGCCGCTTCGAAAAACGAAGGTCAGGAAATACGTGAGCCCAAAGATGATGGCAGCCGTGAGCAGGACCGTGGTAAGAAGGCGAGGAAGATTCAAGACTTGTCCATTGGGTTCAGAAAGCGCGGGGTCAGATAAGTGGCGCCAGACCGGGCCGGCGGCCAGCGTGCCGCCCGCAAGAGCCAGGAACGACGTGAAAGCGATCAACCCGAAAAGCTCGGCGATTCCGGCGGTCCATCCCGCCCAAACGAAATATCGTCGGGACCGCGGACGCGTGAGCAGGAAATCGCCGGTTCCATGACCGATGTCGGCCCCGGCACTGTTGGTGGCCGTGGTGAAACCCATCACCAGAGCGCACAGATAGCTGAGAGCGAAGGCGACGCCCAAATCCATCGCCCAAATCGCTGCGGCGTCGCCGCCAATATTGTGGATTCGATTCGCGCGATACATCCCGACGAGCCAGATCGCAGCGAAAGCGAGCAGCAGACCTACATAGATGAAGACACCGCGGCGGGTGTCGCGCCAATATTTCCAGAAGTACACGGGCCCTCCTTTCGAACGAGCTGCAGGAAGATTTGCTCCAAGTTCAGCGGGGATACGTCGAGAATCGTGGCACCCTGGCTGCGGAGACCGGCTGCGAAGCGCTCCGCCTCGTTGCGCACAAAGTATTCGCAGAAGGATTGGGACGTTGAGACGGAGATGACTTGAGAAGTGCGTTCCACGGGCAATCCGTTTCCCGAGGCGCTGATGCGGCGGAAATCCGAGCGAATTCCGTCGAGGGGCGCTTCGAGCAAGAGCTTTCCTCGATCGATGATGCCGACCCAATCCGCAATTTTTTCGACTTCGGCAAGATTGTGTGAGGAAAGAAAGATCGTGCGGCCCTCGGCGGCATAATCCTCGATCAAGACTTTCAAGAGTTCGTCCATCACGACGGGATCGAGACCGGAAGTGGGCTCGTCCATAACCAAGAGCTCGGCGCCCTGCGCCAACGCCATCAGGAGGCACAGCTTCGTCTTGTTGCCGAGCGAGAGCTTCTTGAATGGCCGGTCCATGGGAATCTCGAGGCGCTGCTCATACTTCGCCGCCAGATCGTCCGACCAGCGCGGGAAAAACGGACGATTGAAACGAATCAAATGGCGGCCCGTCATGGATTCAAACAGATTCTTTTTCTCGCCCAGAAAGCCGACCCTTTCCAGAATCGCCAGCCGATCCTGCGGCCAACTCCTGCCGAGCACGGACATCGAACCGCGCGTCGGAGCGGCAAGCCCCATCAGCATGCGAATCGTGGTGGTTTTTCCCGCGCCGTTGCGGCCGAGATAACCGTAGATCGAGCCGCGCGGCACGCGCAGGTCAAGGCCATCGACGGCTCTCGTCTGCAAATAGTATTTCGCCAAGTCGCCTGTAGTAATGGCGTATTCCGTCATGACTTTGCTCCCATATCGTCGAGCGAATCTTGAACGAGCTTCATGATTTCATCCCGCGAAAGCCTGAGTTGCGTTCCCTCGACGGCTACTTGCAGCGCGAAGGGGCGGAGGCGCTTCAGTTTCTCCGCTTTCAGCAAGCCGGGCACGTTGTCCGCCACGTAGGTTCCGCCTCCCGGCACGGTGCGAATCATGCCGTCGCGCTCGAGGTCCTGATAGGCGCGGGCAACCGTGTTGGGATTGATCCGCAGTTCGGAGGCGAGTTTGCGGACCGAGGGCAGCGAGTCGCCCTGGCGGAGCGCGCCAGCCGCGACGGCATGCTTGAGCTGCGACTCGATCTGCAGGTAGAGCGGCAGGCCGGAGGACGAATTCACATGCACGAACATACTGTACTAATACATTAGTACAGTTAACGTGTCAAGAGAAAAATGAGCGCGGGCGGCAGGCCCCTCCTGCCCGGGATCGGTGCCGCCTCGACGGCTACTCATAGCGCAAGGCGATGATGGGATCGACGCGCATGGCGCGCCGCGCCGGGATGTAGCAGGCGGCGAGCGCGACGATCACGAGGAGCGCGGCGACACAGGCGAAAGTAAGTGGGTCGCCGGCGCTGACGGAGAAAAGCAACTTCGAAAGAAATCGGGTGAGCTCAGCAGCGCCAACAAGTCCGATGGCGACGCCCAAAAGCGCGATCCTCGCTCCCTGGCCCAAAACGAGCCGCAGGACATCCCGGTGCTGCGCGCCGAGCGCCATGCGAATGCCGATTTCCTGGGTGCGCAACGCGACGCCGTAAGACATTACGCCGTAAATTCCGATGGCCGCGAGGATGAGGGCGAGAGCGCTGAAAAGGCCGAGCAGAACTAGGGTGAGGCGGCGTGTAGAGATGGAATCGTCGACAAGCTGCTGCATGGTTGAGATGGCGAAGATGGGCTGATCTTTGTCAATGGCGGCAACTGCGGCGCGAATGGCGGACGTGAGGCTGGCAGGATCTACAGCGGAGCGTACGACGAGGTTCATGTCGGTATCCGGGTCTTGGCGAAATGGGACATACACTTCGAGCCTGGCAGGATTGGCAAGACCGTAGAGCCTCGTATCGCCGACAACGCCAACAATGGTGATCCACTTGTTGTCTTTGCCGGGATGCCCCCACATGAAACGCTTGCCGGTGGGATCGTCGTTGGGCCAGAAGCGGCGGGCCATCGTCGCGTTGACGAGCGCGACTTGCGGAGCGGTTTCGTTGTCGGCGTCGGTAAAGTTCCGGCCGCGCAGCAGAGGAATGCGGAGGGCGCTGGTGTAGGCGGAACTGACGATGTGGTAGTCGGGATGCGGGGACTCTCCGGGAGCGGGAAGCGGCAGGCCTTCGATGGTGATGTCCGTTCGACTGTGATTGTCCGTGAGAGGAATCACGGTGCCGACGGCGGCGGAGTCCACGCCGGGGATGGTGCGGACGCGGTCGAGGAGTTGCTGCCAGAAATTCAGGACGGCGGGCGATTTGGAATACTGGGTGGTGCGCAGATTCATTTCCATCGTCAGCACGCGAGCGGGCTCGAACCCGGGACTGACCTGGAGCAGGCGATACAGGCTCTTCAGCATCAGGCCTGCACCGACCAGGAGTACGAGCGCAAGAGCCGTCTCGGCAATGGCCAGCGCGCTGCGAAGGCGATGCTGCCCGGCGCTGGAGGTGGAGCTCCGCCCACCTTCCTTGAGTGTTTCGTGCAGATCCGGGCGCGTGACTTGCAGAGCAGGAACGAGTCCGAAGGCGAAGGCCACGAGAACGACCATGGCAGCGGCGAACAGGAAAACGCTCGCGTCCATGCGAATGCCCATCATTTGAAATGAATCGGGAGGAATCAGGTATCCCAGGTCCGTGATTCCCCACGCTCCCAGGACAAGACCGAGAACGCCGCCGAGAACGGCAAGAAGAAAACTTTCCGTCAGCATCTGGCGGACGACGCGTCCGCGCCCAGCGCCGAATGCGAGGCGCACGGCGATTTCCCTGGCTCGCGCGGCGCCGCGGACAAGGAAAAGATTGGCGACGTTGACGCATGCAATCAGCAGTACGAACACGACGGCGCCGAAAAGGACAAGGACGGCCAAGCGCGTGTCGCCGGCAAACGCCTCGCGAATGGAGATTAGATGCGCGCCGACACCTAGATCCGATTTCGGGTATTGCTCCGACAGTCGTGCGGCAATCGTGTCCATTTCCACAACGGCTTGCGAGAGGGGCACGCCGGATGCCAACCGGCCGACGACATCCATGTCACCGCGATCACCGCGATCCCCTATGTCACCGGCATAGACGCCGATCGGCGCTAGGACGTCCGTGCGATCGAGGAATCGAAACGTGGGAGGGAGGATGCCGACAATCGTGAAGCTGCGGCCGTCGAGCGTGATCGTCCGGCCGAGAACCTGAGGATCGCCGCCCAGATGCGATTGCCAGAGCTGATAGCTGAGCAGGACGACCGGGGTGGTGCCCTGCTTTTCCTCCGAAGGAAGAAAATCACGGCCCAGAAAGGGCTGAACGCTCAGCATCGAAAGGAAGTTCGGCGACACTGCGTAGCCACCAATGTTTTCCGGCTGCGTGACGCCCGAGAGATTGAAGCCCATGTTGTGAACCGCGGCCATTTGCGCGAAGGCGCGAGACTGCTGCCGCCAGTCGAGGAAATCCGGATAGGAAACGGAAACGTCGCCGACGCGTTTGTTGGTCTCGCGCATGACGACGAGCTGCGACGCGTTCTTGAAGGGCAGCGGGCGCAGCAGGACAGCGTTGACGACAGAAAAGATGGCGGTGTTGGCCCCGATGCCCAAGGCGAGCGTGAGGACGGCGACGGCCGTGAAGCTGGGGGCTTTTCGGAGCATCCGAATGGCGAAACGCAAATCCTGGAGGAGGGTTCCCATCGGCTGTCCTCGCTTAGTGTCTGGTTAAAGGCCCCAAACGGAAAACACGAACGCCGGGTGTGGCAGGTCCAATACCAATCGGCAAGGGCCTAAGTGAATGAAATTCAAGGGCTTACGGCGGATATGTTTGCGACGACGTCCGCGGGATGCCCGGTAGTGGGAGAGGGCGTTGCAAGAGCGGACAGTCGAGGGAACGCGGGATCCGGTAAGTGCGCACCACTATTGTGACGCCAATAGATTGCCGTGACACGCGCAGATGATTTCGAGGACGGATGATTCGTCTTCAAATACGCTTGCAGCCCAAAGGGTCTTCTTATCCTTGCCTACGAGGATCACGAGGGCTTTTTTGCCGGCGATCTTGCCATGCTCGTCGAGCCAAGGACCTCTCTCCGTGACGGAGATCGCACTCGTCAGAATCTCCTGCCATTCAGCGTCTGCATGCGACGGCGACTTGTAGTAATAATGCAGCCGGTCCAAGCCTGGTCCGTCGGATGCGCTAAAAAGTTGGAAGTCACAGCCGACTCCGTCTGGTAATTCGCATTCTCCCATGCCTGCCGAAACAAAGAGGACTTTCTCTTTCCTACCAGACGATGCGTTCCTACTTCCTTGTCCGTCGAGAATCCGGGGCCCTGCGTGGCTCGGAAATATCTCCTGGTCCGATACCTTCTGAAAACCCTGAGGGCCGATAATCATCCGGTGACGCTGAACCCATGCTACATCAAGCGCCGTGGTGAAAAAATCCAATGCAAAGCCTGAACCTTCCCAGCGGACGATGGGCGGTCGGAGTACGTCCTTGACGTCGTTGATGTCCGGCGCGGGAAGCCCCACAGTATAAGCAGGCACTTGGGATGCATTTGAAATAACCGATCGGTCGGGATCCTTGAAATCGGGATCCGTGAGCGCCAAATAGAGTTTGGCAAAACTAAGAGCTTGATCCGGCGTCCTGGGGTAGGCTGATGTTGCCAACATCAAGCGGCTCATGACGTCTGGATTCTGGCGGCAGAAGAATTCATCGAAAAGAAAGAGCTGATCGCCGTAGGTGACGCCGTGCACGATGAATCGTTTCTGGGGGTCGCTCACCTGGACGAATTGAATCTTCTTTAGCACGAACGCTTCGGGGACGCTCCAGTTTCCCATCGGTGGCACTTCATCGAGGAGTGCCTTGCCCGTGGGAAACAATAACCCGGTAAGGTCTCCGGGAAATGTTCGGTATAGCCGAAGGGTGCCGTCTTCGTGCCGAACATCGAGTGTTGTCGGAGTGGATTCCTGGGCGCGAGTACCTTGGAGAGAAGATGTGGCAGCGAAAAGTAGAATCAGCGAGGCCGCGCGCAAAGCTTCCCATCCGTGCAGCCGATGCGATCGCCAAATGATGCGCGGCACTTGAACCTCCCGCTCGATCACTGATTCAGGATGCTAGCTAGCTCGATTTAGTTTTCTCGAGTTCCTCGATCAAGGCGGGAACAATCTCGAAAAGATCGCCGACGATGCCGTAATCGGCGACTTCAAAGATGGGAGCGTTCTGGTCTTTGTTGATGGCGGCAATCGTCCGGGAGCCTTTCATCCCCACGACGTGCTGGATGGCGCCGCTAATGCCGAGCGCAAGATAGAGCTTAGGCGTGACCGTCTGCCCCGAGCTGCCGATCTGGCGGTCCAGAGGCAGCCAGCCCTCATCACAAATGGGGCGCGAAGCGCAGATTTCGCCGCCAATGGCTTTGGCCAACTTTTCGGCAAGGGCGACATTTTCCTGAGCTTTGATACCGCGTCCAACGGCAACGAGGATGGGAGCTTGCGTCAAGTCAACCGCTTGTTTGGCTTCGCGGAAGTGCTCGAGCGGTTTGGTGCGGATTTGATCCGGCTTCAAATCGACGGCAACTGATTTCACGGGCGCTTTGCCGCTGGAATGCTTTGCGACGAGGTCGGCACGGAAGGCACCCGCTTGGAAAGAGGCAATCCAGGGAGCCTCGCCGGCAAAGACGACGTCCGCGTTTGTACGCCCCTGAAACATCTGGCGCACGAAAATCAGCTTGCCGCTTTCATGGCGATAGGCTATGCAATCGCCGATCATTCCCTTTTGGAGCGAGGCGGCGAGCTTGGGCGCGAAATCGCGTACTTGATAGGTGTGCGGGAGGAGGACAAGGTCCGGCTTCGCGCTCTCGATTACCTGGCGGAGTGCGATGCTGTAACCGTCGGGCGTGTATTGAGCGAGCAGATCGTGCTCGACGAGCAGGACTTCGTCGAGCTGTGAGGAGGCAAGTTCCTCGGCAAGCGATGCCACTCCTTTGCCGATCACAACTCCCGCGAGCGCGCCCTTCGTCTGTTGGGCGATCTGCTGCGCCGCCACGAGGGTTTCAAAGCTGACTTTGTTCCACTTGCCTTCGCGCTGTTCGGTGATGAAGAGAATTTTCATATCGCGTCCGCCTTACCTTACCACTAATCAAACATTTTCTTTGTTCATCTGCCCCGGCCGACTGCTTCAGTATGACGGCCTGGACTGGATCGTCACAGCACTCGCGCCTCGTGCCGCAGCTTCTCCACCAACTTGGCCGCGATTTCCTTCGGCTGACCGGTGATGAATTCCGTCTTTTTCGATTTCTGAGGGATGTAAATCCGCTCGACGCGCTGAGTCGGTGCATCTGGAACCCCCAGCGAGGCGCGATCGACGGTAGCTATTTCTTTCTTCTTTGCCGCCATAATGCCCTTCAGGGTCGCATAGCGCGGCTTATTGATTCCGGACTGAATCGACAACACCGCTGGCAGGGGCAGCTCGACCCACTGAAACCATCCGGCCTCGAGTTCGCGCTTAAGTCGCAAACGGCCGTCCGTGACGTCGATCTGCATGATGATGGTTGCGTGCGGGCGGTCAAGCAGCTCGGCGAGCAAGACACCCGTTTGGCCGAAACCCTGGTCTTCGCTCTGCAAGCCGGTAAGAATCAAATCGAAATTTTCGTTCTTGATTGCCGCGGCGAGCGAGCGAGCCGATTTGAGCGGATCGAGCTTGTAAAATTTCGCGTCGGCGACGTGAATGGCGCGGTCGGCGCCTTTGGCCAGCGCTTCCTTAATGGCCTGTTTGGCGCGCTCCGGACCCATGGAAATCGCCACCACTTCACCGCCGTGCTTTTCCTTCAGCCGCAGCGCTTCTTCCAAAGCATATCCGTCCGGCTCATTCAATTCGAAACCTATGTCGGATTCACGAATCCAGGCACCGCCTTCGACAATCGCCAGTGGTGCATCCTTCGCGGGAACTTGCTTAACGCAAACGCCAATTTTCAAGGGGACCTCCTTGCCACGAGAGAAGAAATTTTCCGCTGACAAACCCAACTCATGAAAGCCATTACAGCCCGATCAGCGGCCCTCCCAGCGCTTGAACAGTAGAGATGCATTGGTGCCGCCGAAGCCGAACGAATTTGAGATTGCGTATTGCACTTCCGCTTTGCGCGAATGGTTCGGAACGTAATCCAGATCGCAGGCCGGATCGGGATTCTCCTGATTGATCGTAGGCGGAAGGGTTTGATCCCGCAGAGTCAAAACGCTGATGCCCGCCTCGAGTCCTCCCGCGCCGCCCAGCAAATGTCCGGTCATGGATTTCGTCGAGCTGATCGCAACTTTTTTGGCACGCTCGCCGAAAACGCGCTTGAGCGCCACCGTCTCGATGGCATCGCCAATCATGGTCGAAGTGCCGTGCGCATTCACGTAGCCGACCACGTCGGGCGAAACGCCGCCATCGCGGAGCGCCGCGAGCGTGACACGGTACCCGCCGTCGCCGCCTTCCGCCGGTTGCGTGATGTGGTAGGCATCGCCGGACATTCCGTAGCCAACAATTTCCGCCAGGATCTTGGCGCCGCGGCGCTGGGCGTAGTCGAGCGACTCAAGGATCAGCACGCCCGAGCCTTCCCCAACCACAAAACCGTCGCGGTGCGCGTCGAACGGACGGCTGGCGCGTTCGGGCTCGTCATTGCGCGTGGAAAGTGCGCGCATCGCAGCGAATCCCCCGATGCCCATGGGAGTGATCGCGCCTTCTGCGCCTCCTGCAATCATCACTTCCGCATCGCCGCGCAGAATAATCTTGAAACTATCCCCTACGGCATGCGCAGAAGCCGAGCACGCCGTCGCCGTCGCGGAATTCGGGCCCTTGGCGCCATAGCGAATCGAGACGTGGCCGGATGCGAGGTTGATGATCGACGCGGGGATAAAGAACGGAGAAATCTTCCCAGGTCCACCGTGCAAATACTTCGAATGCTCTCGCTCGATAACGTCGAACCCGCCGATGCCGGAGCCGATAAAAACTCCCGCGGCGGGTGCGATTTCGGGCGTAATCTCCAGGCCCGACATGCGCATCGCAAAATCGGAAGCCGCCAGCGCGAGTTGGATGAATCGTCCAACCTTTTTCAGTTCTTTCTTCTCGACCCAGTGGAGGGGATCGAAACCGCGGACCTCGCCTGCGATCCGGCAATCGAATCCCGTCGCGTCAAAATGCGTGATCGGGCGGATACCGCTCTGCCCGGCCAGCAAGTTGCGCCAGGCTTCTTCGGTGCCAATCCCGCATGCGCAGACTAACCCAACGCCTGTGACCACAACTCGGCGCTTCAAAAGAAAGTTCTCCTGTTCGGAATGGGACGACCCAGCGGACTACTTGCTTCCCTTGGAGTGCTTCTCGATATATTCGACGGCGTCCTTGACTGTGGCGATCTTTTCGGCATCTTCGTCCGGAATTTCGATGCCGAAGGCTTCCTCGAAGGCCATCACCAACTCAACCGTGTCGAGCGAGTCGGCGCCCAGGTCGTCCACAAATGAGGCGGTTGGAGTCACCTCGCCTTCATCCACACCGAGTTGCTCGACAATAATCTGCTTCACGCGTTCTTCGACGCTGGCCATTCTAATCGCTCCTCCGATTTTCGGCTATCTCGTGTACCCGGGAATGTAGCACGGGCAAGGGGTTACGCCCCAATACAACCTTGCCATTCTATGCGCGGCTTCCTGCCGGGTCAACCTTCCTCACTCGATTTCTCCCGTTGAGTGCGCGAAGTGGGCGCAGGAATTTCAAGAAGTCTCGTGGGACCGGCTGACTCTATCCCATATACATGCCGCCGTTGACGTCGAGGACTTGGCCGGTAATGTAGCTGGCCTCGTCGCTGGCGAGAAACACTATAGTGGCGGCAATTTCGCGATCTTCGCCGAATCGCCCCAACGGAATGAGCGACTTCATTTTGTCTTTCAAATCCTGCGAGAGCGGATCGGTCATGGGTGTGGCGATGAACCCAGGCGCCACGCAATTGATCGTGATGCTGCGCGACGCGACTTCCACGGCGACCGCGCGCGTCAGCCCAATCAGTCCCGCCTTCGCCGCAACGTAGTTTGCCTGGCCCGCATTGCCGGTCTCCGCGACGACGGACGAAATATTGATGATGCGTCCGGAACGCTGCTTCAACATGGCGCCCAGCGCCTGCTGCGTGCACAAATACGCACCCGTTAGATTCGTGCGTAAGACGGCATCCCAGTCCTCGAGTTTCATCCGCAGCACCAATGTGTCCCGAGTGATGGCGGCATTGTTGACCAGGATATCCAGGCGTGTGAACTTCGCGAGCACCTGCTGGAAGCCGGCCTTGACCTGCGCCGCATCAGCCACATCCATGGGGACCGCAAGCGCTTGGCCGCCTTTGCTTTCGATTTCCGAGACGAGCGAAGCAAGTTTCTCCGCACTGCGCGCTGCTACGGCGACTTTCGCGCCCGCTTCGGCCAGTACGAGAGATGTGGCACGGCCGATTCCCTGTGATGCGCCCGTCACCAGAGCAACTTTGTCTTGAAGCGAAAACATTCAGTTCCCTTTTTATCGACGTCCAGATAGATCAGGTTGACCGGCGATGCGCGCTTTCGCTCGGCACAGGAAAAAACCACTCTACTCCGGCGCTTCCGCGCGAGCCTGGGCGATCTTGTCCAGTGTGGATTGCAGGCTCGCTGCGTCCTCCACGTTGAGCCCACGCACCGAGCGATCGATCTGCCGCAGGAGACCCAGAAGGACTTTGCCGGGGCCGACCTCGACGAAGATGTTTACGCCGCTTTCGATCATCTCATGTACGGTTTCGAGCCAGCGCACCGGCTGCGTGACCTGGCGGATCAGCGCTTCGCGCGCCTCGTCGCCCGCCGTGACTTCTTCCGCATCCACGTTGTTGATTACCGGAAAGCGCAGAGCGCCGAATTTCTCCGCGCGCAGGTCCGGTTCCAGGCGATTCTGCGCCGGCGCCATCAACGCGCAATGGAACGGCGCGGAAACGGGCAGAATTACCGCGCGCTTCGCCCCGCTCTGCGACGCGATTTCCACCGCGCGTTTCACGGCGGCAGCATGGCCGGAAATTACGATTTGTTCCGGTGAATTCAGGTTGGCCGGCGATACCACTTCATGCAGCGCAGCCTTCTTACATATATCCGCTACATCCGCGGGCGAAAGTCCCAAGATCGCAGCCATGGCGCCTTCTCCAAGTGGTACGGCTTCCTGCATGTACCGGCCGCGATTGCGGACCAGTTTGATGGCTGCGGAGAAATCGAGCGCACCGGCGGCAACCAGCGCCGAATACTCGCCCAAGCTGTGGCCGGCGACGACGTCGGGGATGATCCCGCGCTTTTCCAATGCGCGCCAAGCCGCCACGGAAACAGCCAGAATGGCGGGTTGCGTGTTTTCGGTATGTTTGAGCGCTTCTTCCGAACCCTCGAAGCAAACCTTGGATATAGGAAATCCCAGCGTGGCGTCCGCTTCGTCAAATACGGCGCGAGATTCCGGAAAGTTCTCCGCAAGGTTTCGGCCCATGCCTGAGTACTGCGAAGCCTGACCCGGGAACAAGAATGCAATTTTGCTCATGCGAATTCGGCATCCCCGCCGTGCTCAGCCTTGTGCAGCCGCGACGGGAATGGCGGAAAGCTCCTGTTCGATCTTCTCGTTGATTCGCGCGCGGCAGAGTTCCGCCGCCACTCGAATCGCATTCTTGACGGCGTTCGGGTTCGATCGGCCGTGGCCGATGATGGTGATGCCCCGAACTCCCAGAAGAGGGGCGCCCCCATACTCGGAATAGTCCGTGCGCTTGCGGAAATCATCGAATGCGCGCTTGGAAAGAGCATAGCCCAGCTGCGAGGTCAGGCTGCTCTTAATGGCTCTTTTCAGCATCCCGCCGATGTGCTCCACCAATCCCTCACTGATCTTGAGCGCGATATTGCCGATGAAGCCGTCGCACACAATCACGTCCACATTGCCCCGGAAGACGTCGCGGCCTTCGACGTTTCCCACAAAATTGAGCTGTTTCTGTTTTAACCGGTTGAATGCCTCCCGCGTGAGTTCGTTGCCTTTCATTTCCTCTTCACCGATCGAAAGCAAAGCCACGCGCGGCCTCTTGACATTCCAGATAACCCGATAATAGATCTCGCCCATTACCGCAAACTGCTCGATCTGCGCCGGCTTCGAATCCACATTGGCGCCCACATCAAGGATTACGGACACTTTTTCCTTCATGTTGGGGAACGCCGCAGCCAGTGCGGGTCGATCCACGGAGGGCAGAGTCCCCAGCACGAAGCGTGCAACCGTCATCACCGCTCCCGTATTTCCGGCGCTGACGAGAGCGTCGCACTTGCCGTCTCGCACCAATCGGGCGGCCACGTGGAGCGAGCTGTCCTTCTTCCGTCGAAAGGCCTGCGACGGGGAATCGGTCATGGTTATGACCTCCGTCGCGTTTACGACCTCAATGGGAAGGCGGCGAGCCTTTTGGTGATTCAACTCAGCCCGGATCTGATTCTCAATGCCGACCAGGACGATGCGCACGTCCAGCTCCCGCGCCGCGAGGACCGCTCCTTCGACTTCGGCGCGCGGCGCATGGTCGCCTCCCATGGCATCGAGAGCAATCGTGGTCATCTGGTCACCAAATCGGAAAGGCAAGCGAGGGAAACTTAGGCCGTCTTGGCCCCGGTGTCAATCACTTCACGGCCCTTGTAATAGCCGCAGCGGGGACACGCCTGATGGGGTAGCTTCTTCTCATGGCAGTGGGGGCATTCGCCAAGGGACAGCGGATGGAGATGATCGTGTGCGCGCCGGTTGCTTGTGCGGCGTTTCGAGTGTCGTCGTTTCGGATTGGGCATTCCAGCTCCTCTTGACCGGCCGCAATTCAGACTGGCCGGAGTACGAACCGATAGTGTAGCGTTTTATTGCTTTTTGAACCAGTCCTGCTTGATCCGCGCCAGCGGGGCGAGCCGGGGGTCGGAAGGATGCTTCTCGCAGCGGCATTCCTCGTTATTCAGGTTCGCGCCACAATGAGGACATAGGCCCCGGCAGTCGCTGCGGCAGATGACTTTCATGGGAAGCGCCAGATTCACCTGCTCGGCCAGGACGTCTGCCAGGAAAAGACCATCCCCTTCATAGAAAGCGAGTTCGATGTCATCCGCATTCAAGTGAATTTCCTCGCCCTGGGCGATGGACGCCATTGGGCGGTAATACAGGTCGAAGTCTCGGCTGATCTCTTCGACCACAGTGTCCAAACACCGTGCACAAACCAGCTCCACGCGGGTGTGCAGGTTTCCGTACACCCGGATTTGGCCTTCGATGAGCTCAGCCGTGGCGCGGACTTCGAGCGGTTCTACCTGGCGAAAGTCGCCGGAATGGAAATCGAGCGTCCCCGGGGAATAGCTCTTCCGGATGCGGATTTTTCTCAGAGCGAGTTCGTTGACATCCAGAAACATGCGAATTCCCCACGTTTTTACAGCAAAACGCCATTATAGGACTGGTGCGACGCTTGTCAAGGAAGCCCCCTGACCAAGGTTCTGTGTAGACACCAAATGAGGAATGCTCCCCTCGCTCCGGGCTGCTGCGGGGACTAGGGGGTGCTGCCCGCAGGCGCGCCCAGCAATTCGTGTGCCTGACGCAGCAAATAATTGTCCGTCATGCCTGCGATATAGTCGCAGACGACGCGGTGCCGTGGCTCCCGTTCCGCCAGCTCCGCATAGTGGCTCGGCATCCGGGAGGGGCGCTCCAGAAAAAATCGGAAAAGCGCATCGAGAGCGGCAACAGAGTGGTCCCGGTCTTCCGAAATCGCCGCCTGCGAATAGAGCCGCTCGTTCAGAAATCGCTTCAAGTTGGCATTCTGGCTGGCTGCGTGGGGTGAGAATCCAGCGAGGCGCACCGGATGGTGCCGCACGTCTTCCGTTGTCTCTACTCCAAATGTCTGTGTTTGAGAGCTCGTGTGATCAATCAAGTCAGTGGCCAAATAATTGAGAACGTGCTTCAAGGCTTCGTTGAATTTCAACTTCTGCGCTCCCAATGGGTGCCGTCGGTCAATTTCCTCGTAAGCATCATTGAAGACGCGGACCTCCGCGCGCAACTGATCGAAATCCAATAGATGGGCCTCGAAGCCGTCGTCGAGGTCGGCAGTGTTGTAAGCAATCTCATCCACGAGGTCGATGAGCTGCGCTTCGAGCGGCGGGCGCAGGTCCAGGAGATATTCGGCAAGCTCCGGAAAATCGGCCGCGGAATAATCTCGAGAGTGCTTGATGATCCCTTCGCGGACTTCAAACGTAAGATTCAAGCCCGGGAAATCCAGGTAACGCTGTTCGAACTGTTCCACGATGCGCAGAGCGTGCAAATTGTGATCGAAACGGTCGCCATGCTCGCGCATATTTGCGTCGAGCTGCCTTTCACCCGCGTGGCCGAAGGGCGGGTGGCCGATGTCGTGGACCAATGCAAGCGCTTCGGCAAGGTCGGTGTTCAGGCTCAGCGCTCCCGCCACGGTTCGCGCGATTTGCGCCACTTCAAGCGTATGCGTCAGGCGGTTTCGGAAATGGTCGGAATAGCGAACGGTGAAAACTTGCGTCTTGGCTTCGAGGCGCCGGAAGGCCCGCGAATGGATCACGCGGTCGCGATCTCGCGCGTAATTATTGCGGTAAGGGTGCGGCGGCTCGGGATAGCGGCGCCCTCGCGAGCGCTGGACGTCCATGGCGTAGGAGGCGAGCATCGTTCTCACTGATTCTAGTGCTATCCGGGTGATTCTTGTCCATTTTCTGATGCCGTGGCGCGCTTTTGAGGAAGTGCTGATATCATCGCGGCATGCTTTCGGAGGAAACCATCCTGAAAAGGCTGAGGAAGATTTGCCTGCGCCTGCCCGGAGCGGTCGAAGGGCTTAGCTTCGGCCATCCGACATTTCGCGTGGACGGAAAAATCTTCGTCGTGCTGGAAGAATACAAAGGCGAACTCGGCATTTGCCTGAAAGTCGGGAAATTGCTGCAAGGCATCTTCCTCGAAGATCCTCGATTTTTTCGCACGCCGTACATCGGCAAGCACGGATGGGTGACGCTGCGCGTCCACGCCGCTCCGCTCAACTGGGATGAGATCCGCCACCTCGTGAAAGGCAGCTACCAATCGGTAGCGCCGAATACTTCGCGCAAGAAGCGGGTCGCTCGCGCGCGATAGGCGATGCCTGAACCTAAGACTTGCCGGGTAGGAGAGCGAGTTCCTGATCGGCCTGGTCCGCCATGGGAGTATCGGGGTACTCGGACTTGATTTGGTTGTAGAGCTTTGCCGCTTCGGCTGGACTTTTTGCGCGATAGTGCTCGGCAAGAGCCAGCATGACGATCGGCTTGGGCACCAGCATCGTAGGCTTGGCGATAAGTTGCTGATAGAGCTTGACTGCGTCCGCGTCCGCGTTGGAGCGGTCATCCAACTGTGCCAACTCGAACCGGGCCATCGCGGAAAATTCCTCATCGCCACTGTCGGCTACCGTTTGCAGGAGTTTCTTCGCGTCTGCGTCTTTGCCGAGACGCTCTTCGCTCAAAGCTGTGTAGTAGTTTGAAAGCTGGCCAAACCGCGTCCGCGGATACTTCTTCGCCACATCCGTGAATTTCTGAGCCGCGTCGGAGAACTTCATCTTTTCGTCTACGTACGTCACTTCGCCCGGCTCGGCTGGCTCGCTCGCAGTTCGGACGCGCGCTTGAAAGATCTTCATGGCATCGTCGAAGGCCGCCGAAGCCTTCACCGTTTGCCGTTCCGAGTAAGTCCGCCAGCCAAGAATGCAGGCGGCCACGATCACGGCTGCAACCACGATATAAGTTGTAAGTTGCTGATGGGAAAGGACGGCTTCGGCGCCGTGCGCAAGTGTATCGCGCACTTCATCCTTCTTCAGTTCCTTACGGGAAATATGCGCCAACGCTTCACTCCACGAGGAATCTTACAATCCTGATGCTATCACAATCGTGGGCCAACAACACGAAGCCGTAGGATTGGCCCTCGCGAAAAAACGCGCGGCTTCGAAGCCGACGGCAGTCAATTCGGTGGAGTGAAAGAAACCCCGCCGAGGGCGCGCCAGGCGGGGTCCGCAAGTTTGTGTCCGCTAAACTTTGGTGACGTTTTCAGCTTGAAACCCTTTGGGGCCTTGCTTCACCTCAAACTCGACAAGCTGGCCTTCGTTCAGCGACTTGTATCCATCCATTTGGATGGCGGAGAAGTGAACGAAGACGTCCTCTCCCGACTGTCGTTGGATGAACCCATACCCCTTGGAAGCATTGAACCACTTCACCACACCCTGTTCTCGAGCCAACGTGGAAACTCCTCTTTGGATGATGTTCCCGATGCGGGTGCTTGCAACGCCGGCCGGCAACGCGAAATAGCCCGCTGCACACGGGACTCGCACTCCGGGGGCTACAAGGCCGCATCAGCGGCGGGATTCTTGCACAAACCGTTTTCCGTGTCCAGCGGGTGAATTCGCAGAAACCGAAATGAGGTGTGCCGTTTAGCCGAAGCTGCGCAGCGCCGCTTCTTCGTCGGACTGCACGTCGAAAACGGTGAAAAGCCGCGTAATCTGGAGGATGTCGTGGACCCGACGCGTAAGATTCAACAGTTTCAGCTCGCCGCTCGCGGTGCGAACCGTGGTGTACGCGCTGACGAGCTCGCCAATTCCCGAGCTATCGATGTAATCCACATCGTACAGGTTGATCAGAATCTTGCGGTGACCCTTGTCAATCAGTTCGCGAATCATTCGCCGCAACATCGAGCTGCCTTCGCCCAGCGTGATTTTCCCACTGAAATCCACGACGGCGATTTCGCCCACTTCCCGGTATGTTCCTTGAAGAGCCACGGATGACCTCGTACGGTGATTCTACTCCGTTTGACGCTTCCCGTTGTCGGAAACTGAATCCGGAAGTTTCTTGACCATTACCAGTTCGGCTCCCCCACCCGGCCCCGGTTGAACCGAGAATTCATCCATAAACGCACGCATCAGGAATAGCCCGCGGCCCGAAGTCCGCAGTAAATTCTCCTCGGCGAGCGGGTCCGGAATCTCCGTCAATTCGAACCCCTTGCCTTGGTCCACAACATGGACAACCATCCTTTTCGGTTCCAGCTCCACGGTCAGGCGGATTTTCTTGTTGCGGTCCTGCTGATTCCCGTAGTTATAGGCGTTGATCACGCCTTCTCGCACGGCCATACCGATCTTGTGGACGTCTTCGTCGTCGAAGCCAGCGGCCTCAGCGACGCGCATCACAATGCTTTCGGCAAGATCCACGCTCTCCAACAGCGTCTCCAGCGTGATCTCGATACGTTGGGTAATGGCCGCCATCTAGCCCTGAGGGAACCCCAAGAGAAAAGAAGTTGTATGCGTATCATACGACCTGCCGCTAAGTCAATTGAGTTGGATGCCGTGTCGCCGCCCTTACCTCGCAAGGGCTTAATTTGCAAGAGAGATAGCTCCTGATGGAGACGATTGGCCCGCCGTCCGCCAAAAAATAGGGTGGGCGCAGAAGGCGCGGCGAGCGGACGCGAAAGGCGCGGAAGCCCATTTTGCTCACTGGGCTTAATGTCCGACCTAAAAGTCCGACCCCCTAAAGAGTCTCAAACGATGATTCTGTAAGCCTAAATCTGGACAGTACCGGCGAGGGCAATTCCTTTACACAGACGACGCCCCGTGAGAAAGTACGTTGCTCTGCTGCTGGATTTTCTGAATCTCCAGTCGGACCACCGCAGCGTGCAAGGCAACTATTGGAACCCAGTTGCTTCCTATTTAAATGAGGCAAGCCGACTGAATCTTGCCGTAGGACATGAGGCGATCCCATGAACTGGCGGATATTGGCAATGCCTGCCTTTCTTCTGGGTTTGTTTGCGACAGGCTGCAATGAATCAAAGCCCAACTTGCAGGCGGAAGCGCCGCCACCTTTGAGAGTCGAAAAGGTCGAGGACCGCAATCTCTTCAAGGTGAATCATCCCGACCAGTTTGAACTAACCGAGGCACTGGTTCACGTCGCGACCTCGCAGTTGAAAGCAACAGGCACCGTCAATCCGGATATCTCCCGCACCGTTCCGGTGATTTCGCTGGCAACCGGGCGCATCGTGGAAATCGGAGCACGATTGGGCGATACCGTCAAGAAAGGCCAAGTATTACTGCGTGTGCAGAGCGCGGACATTTCCAGCGCCTACTCCGACTATCAGAAGGCCATCGCTGATGAACAACTGACTCGCACCCAACTCGAACGCGCGCAGCTTCTTTACGACAAGGGCGCCATCTCCCTAAATGACTTGCAGGTGGCGCAGGATACGGACACCAAGGCAAAAGTCGACGTGAAGACTACTGCGGAAAAGCTTCGAGTCCTTGGCAGCCCCAATTTAGATCAGCCAACCGGCATCGTCGAAATTCGCGCTCCCGTGTCGGGTGTAATCACCGATCAAGAAGTCACGAACGCTGCTGGTGTGGCGGGCTTGGGGTCTCCGAATCCATTTACGATCTCCGACCTGAGTTTCGTCTGGATCCTCTGCGATGTGTATGAGAACGATCTCTCGAATGTACACTTGGGAGAAAAGGTCGATATTTATCTAAATGCATATCCGGACAAGGTATTCACTGGAGTCATCAGCAATATTGGCCCGGTCTTGGATCCAAACCTTCGGACGGCAAAGGTGCGCATAGAGGTGCGCAATCCAGGATTGATGCGTCCAGGCATGTTCGTCACCGCCACGTTTCATGGTCAAAGGAAGGAGACGCGCGCAGCTCTTCCCGCAACGGCAATCTTGCATCTGCACGACCGCGATTGGGTCTACGTACCTGAAAAGGACAATCAGTTTCGCCGCGTCGCGGTTACTGCAGGAGACATGCTTCCCGGCGGTATGCAAGAGATCATTTCGGGAGTTACGCCGGGACAGCACGTCGTACTGAAAGCGCTGCAATTCCAAGACACGGTAGAACAGTAATGATTCGCAAGCTCGTCGATTTCTCTCTCAACAACCGTTTCATTGTCTTGAGCCTCGCCCTGCTACTCTTCGTGTGGGGCCTCATCGCATTCAAGGCACTCCCCGTCGAGGCCTATCCCGACGTAGCAAACACGTGGGTTCAGGTAATCACCCAGTGGCCTGGCCGCGCCGCAGAAGAAGTGGAACAACAGGTTACCGTCCCCATCGAAATCCAGATGAACGGCATGCCCCACCTTCAACATGTGCGCTCCGCTTCCTTGGCCGGACTGTCGGTGGTCAATCTCATCTTCGATGACGATTCCGACAACGATAAGGATCGCCAAAAGGTACTGGAACATCTCGCACAGGTCACGCTGCCACCGAATGTCAGCGCGAGCATTGGTCCCGATTTCAGTCCGATTGGCTCGATCTACTGGTACACGATAGAAAGCAGCAATCCGGCTTACGATGTGATGGAACTAAAGTCGCTGCAGGACTGGGTGATCAGCAAGTACCTGAAATCCGTGCCAGATGTTGTGGACGATTCATCATTCGGGGGTATCACCCTCGAATACCAGATTCGCATCGACCCCGACAAGTTGATCTCTTACGGATTGAGTCTGGCGCAGGTGGAACAGCAACTCACCAACGCCAACGCGAACGCAGGCGGGAGTTTTATCGAACAAGGATCGCAACAGGTGAATGTACGTGCCGTGGGATTGGTCCGGGACGTGGCGGATATCGAGAAGACCGTAATCAAAACGCAAAACGGAACGGCACTCCGGATCAAGGACATCGGTGAGGTTGCGCAAGGCCCCAAGATTCGTCTCGGGCAAATCGGGAAAGCCATCCATCGAGCGGACGGCGTGGTGGAGGATGATGACGACGTCGTCGAAGGAATTGTGTTTCTTCGGAAGGGTGCGGAAACCGCGACAACACTGGATGGGATTCACGCCACGGTTCAGCGGTTGAACGAGTACATCCTTCCACGGGGCGTAAAGATTGTTCCGTACTTGGACCGCGATGACCTGGTCCACTACACAACACAAACGGTGCTGCATAACCTCGCCGAGGGGATGATCCTCGTCGTAATCATTTTGTTCATTTTTCTCGGCAACGTTCGGGGAGCGATCATTGTCGCCCTGACCATTCCGTTCGCCCTGTTATTCGCATCGATTTGCCTGGATTTGCGAAATATTTCCGCGAACCTGCTCTCCCTGGGGGCGCTGGACTTCGGCATGGTTGTGGATGGCTCGGTGGTGATGATCGAGAACATCGTCCGCCACCTGCACCGCCGAGAGGAAGGGACGCGCACGCTGTTAGAAAAAATTCGCACTGCGGCACACGAAGTCCAGCGACCTGTCTTTTACGCCATCGCTATCATTATCACCGCCTATCTCCCAATCTTCACGCTGCAAAGAGTCGAAGGGAAGTTATTCCGGCCCATGGCATGGACAGTGGCATTTGCATTGCTTGGGGCATTGCTCTTTTCGATGCTTTTTGCGCCTGCGCTGGCAAGCTTCTTGTTTCGGGGAGAGGTAAAGCAATGGGAAAACCCCGTGATGAAATTCTTGACCACTCGCTACAGAAAGGATGTTGCCTGGGCGATACGCAATCGCTGGGTAACGGTCGGATTTGCTGTGGCTGCATTTCTATGCGCAATCTACTTGGCGTTCGGCGGCGCGATCGGATCGGAATTCTTACCGCATCTTGATGAGGGCGCGATCTGGGTACGCGGAACCTTGGCTCCCAGCACGGGACCCACGGAGAGCGCACGAATCGCCGAGCGGGCTCGCGAAGTCCTCGCTTCTTTTCCCGAGGTCCCGCAAGTTGTCGACCAGATCGGGCGTCCAGATGATGGAACAGACACAACAGGCTTTTTCAACACGGAGTACTTCGTCGACCTTCTGCCCAAGGAAAAATGGCGGCCCGTCTTCCACCAGGACAAGGAGCGGCTCATCGCCGCCATGAATCGCGAACTGGAAAAGATCCCGGGAGTTATCTGGAACTTCTCCCAGCCCATTTCCGACAACCTGGAAGAAGCCGTGAGCGGCGTCAAAGGCGCGCTCGCCGTGAAGATCTATGGTGACGATCTTAAGACCTTGGAAGCAACGGGGGACGCGATCGTCAACGTCATGAAAGATATTCGAGGGGTTGAGGATCTTGGCCTGTTTCGCGTTCTCGGCCAGCCCAACCTCGACTTTGCTGTCGACCGCGATGAAGCATCTCGTTACGGGATCAATGTTTCGGATGTGCAAGATGCAATTCAGACTGCCGTGGGTGGCAATGCGCTCAGCCAAGTGCTCGTTGGCGAGCAACGATACGACCTTGTCCTGCGCTACTTGCCCGAGTATCGCGATACGAGGGAAGCGATCGAAAAGATTCGCCTTTTGGCGCCGACCGGCGAGCGTGTTTCCCTGGCCCAGCTAACCCAGGTGAGCGTGTCCGACGGCGGTTCAGAAATCTATCGTGAGGCAAACTCGCGATACGTTGCGGTCAAGTACAGCGTGAGAGGAAGGGATTTGGGAGGCACAGTCGAGGAATCGATTAGAAAGGTCAACGCTGCCGTCAAGTTGCCGCCCGGATACAGCATCGATTGGGCAGGCGAGTACGAGAGCCAGAAGCGCTCCGAGCGCCGGCTGCTGCTTGTGCTGCCCATCACCGTCCTGCTGATTTTCATCATCCTGTACGCAATGTTCCGATCGATGAAGTGGGCCTTTCTCATCCTCACAAATGTGGCGATGGCTAGAATCGGCGGTTTGCTCGCACTACTCATCACGCACACGAACTTCAGTGTTTCATCCGGGGTGGGTTTTCTCGCACTCTTTGGCGTTTCGGTCCAGACCGGCGTGATTATGGTGGAATATATCAATCAGCTTCGCGCCAGAGGGTACTCCATCGAAGAAGCTGCAGTGGAGGGGGCCGTTCTGCGACTCAGGCCTATTATGATGACGATGTTGGTAGCGACTCTGGGACTGCTTCCCGCTGCGCTATCACATGGGATCGGCTCAGATTCGCAGCGTCCTTTCGCAATAGTCATTGTCGGTGGATTGATCTCCGATCTGGTCATTAGCATCATTCTGTTGCCCACACTCTATGTGTGGTTTGCGCGGACCGGCGATCAGCTTCCAGTGCCTGACGGTGAGGAAGCATGATAGGAATGTGGTGGTGTATGGTGCCAATTTCCTTGCACGCGTCCGAAGACAGAATTGCATGTCTGAGCGTCTAGCGTTGGGTTGTCTGCCAACAACAGGAAGGAGTCTTAGATATGAACAAAGCTGAGGTTTGCGCCCTCATCAAGGAAATAGCCATCATCCCTGCGATTCGAGTGTCTTCCTCGGAGCAAGCCCATTTTGCAGCTGAAGCTGTAACCCGGGGCGGGATTCCAATCGTAGAGATCACCATGACTGTGCCGGGAGCAGTCGATTTGATCTCCCACCTCATTCATTACCATCCCAAGATGATGGTTGGCGCTGGAACCGTCCTGGATATCGACACTGCGCAGCAATGCGTAAAAGCTGGCGCGAGCTTCATAACCGCCCCTGGATTCGACCGCGAGATTGTGGAATTCGCGCGTAAGCAGAACATCGCCGTCTTGCCAGGCGCACTGACACCAACGGAAGTAATCACGGCGTGGCGAGCGGGCGCTGACTTCGTCAAAGTGTTTCCTTGCGCGCAAGTCGGCGGGGACAAGTACATCAAGGCGCTGAAAACTGCGTTGCCACAGATCCCATTGATTGCAGCGGGAGGAGTGAACCAGCAGAACGCATTAGATTTCGTACTGTCGGGGGCAACGGCGATCGGGGTAGGAAAGGACTTGATTCCGATCGAGGCCATTGAGCGGCGACAGGCAGACCGAATTCGAGAATTGGCCCATCGGTTTGCAGGATACGTCAAGGAAGCACGCGCTCGAATGGAACCGGTGAAGCAAGACCCGAGAAGTCAGAAATTCACGGGGGCTGAAAATTGTGACAGGCCGTGATCGGATTGTCGCAGCCAACGTCCGCGAAACGCGAGCGGATCGCGCGCCGCATCTCGGCGGGGAGCGCCGGGATGCGCAATCAGCTGACGGCGCGAAAGGTAGCAAGGCGCGAGCCGTCTCTTCGGCCGGCTCCGCGATCAAGACCACCGGGACGCATCCGCCATCCGCCAAAGAAAGAGGGCGAACGCGTTAACATCCCGTCAGAACTCCTACTAAGCGCGCTCTTTCGCTGGTCTCGCCCGCTTGCGCCTCGCCCCCTTATAGCGTTCGGTGGACATTGCGCGCATTCCCAGCCACAGCGGGCTGAATACGCAGCACGCCCAAATCAACATTCCAAACACAACCACAATCCAGTCGCTGAGGCGGGATAGCCGATCCCAAGGGGGATAAAAGCTCATCGCAATCAGCGAGCCGGAAATCATGGCAGGCTCCTGGTGCCGACGGCTTCCGGAAGCTGCTCCAGAGGCTTCATCGAGCGTGATTTTCAGCGAGCCCTGAGCAAAGGCGTTGCTTATGACCGACTGCACACAAGCGGCAACGGCAAGCCGGAGTGAGCCGCATTCGCGAGTCGATCCCAAAAGGACCAGGCTATAGTTTTCAAACGATGTCTCCCTCCGGCTCGGGCAGCCTGTCGCCCTCACGCGCGAACAATACGTACAGAGTGGGCAAAATCAGAATGCTCATGGCCAAATTGACCGTCAGTCCGCCGACGATGACGATGGCGAAGGGCCGTTGCGAATCGGAGCCAATGGCGTGAGAGAGCGCGGCGGGCAGCAAGCCGAGGGTGGCCACGAGCATCGTCATCATGATGGGGCGGAGCCTGAGGACGGCTCCTTCAATCGCGGATTCCTCGATGGAGTGCCCGCGGGCGCGGAGCTGGTTGATGTATTCGAGCATGATGACGCCCGTCTGAACCGAGACGCCGAACAGCGCCAAAAAGCCGACGCCGGAGGAAACACTGAAATGCGTTCCGGTGAATAGGAGAGCCAAGAGCCCGCCCACGCTAGCCATCGCCACAGTGCCGAGAATGAGCACAGCCCATTTGGGGGAGCGAAACATCGTGTAGAGGATGAGGAAGATCACGAGGATAGTTAGCGGCACGATGATGAGCAGACGCGCTTGGGCGCGTTTTTCACTTTCGTATTCGCCTTCCCAATCAATGTGGTAGCCGCGCGGAAGTTGAACCTGGGCGTTTACCTTCTGAATGGCTTCCTCGACCGCGCCGCCCAGATCGCGGCCGCGCACGCTGTACTTAATCGCGACGTAGCGCTGATTTCCTTCGCGGTAGATTTCGGAGCCGCCATCCTGTTCTTGGATTTTGCAAAGCTGCGCGAGCGAGACGCGTTCGCCAGAGGGAGACAGCAAGCGAATGTTCTCGATGGCTTCCTTCGTGGTGCGGTACTGGGGGAGATACCGAAGGACGAGGTCGTATCGCGCCTCGCCTTGCAAGACTTGAGTGAGAGCATTGCCTCCGGCAGCGGTTTGGATGGCGTCCTGAATATCCGAGACATTGATTTGATAGCGCGCGGCTTGCTTGCGATCCACTTCAAAGTTGATATTCGGTTGGCCGAGAGCGCGAAAGACTCCCAGGTCCTCGATTCCCTTGACCTGGCGCATGGTGTTGACGATCTGGTCGGCCTTGTCCTCGAGAACTTTCAAGTCGTCGCCATAGACTTTGGTGGCGAGTTCGCCCTTGACGCCACTGACCGCCTCCTCCATGTTGTCTTCAATGGGCTGAGAAAAACCCCACACGACGCCGGGGATCTTGTTGAGTTCCCGATTCATGGCGGCAATGAGTTCATCTTTGCTCTGGTGAAACACAGGCCGCCATTCCTCTTTGGGCTTCAAATCCACGAAGTATTCGGTATTGAAAAACCCGGTCGTATCCGTGCCGTCGTCGGGACGCCCCACCTGGCTCGTGCACTGCGGGACTTCAGGAAAGGAACAAAGGACAATGCGGGCCTGATTCGAAAGCCGAATCCCTTCGCTG
The DNA here is from genome assembly GCA_963788255.1 of uncultured Acidobacteriota bacterium. Taxonomy (GTDB): domain Bacteria; phylum Acidobacteriota; class Terriglobia; order Acidiferrales; family UBA7541; genus Palsa-295. The sequence continues at coordinate 807,214 of CAWBGC010000010.1, read as the reverse complement.
GGTCCCGTGCTGGGAGCCAGAGTGCCGCGCACCCAGAGCGCACCCTCGTCGAGGTGTGGAAGAAACTCGGAACCGATGATTCCGCCGAAAGTGAGATACAAAGCGATACACGGGCCGAGTATCGCGGCCCCCAAGGTTACCCGGCGATGCTCAATCGCCCATCGAACAGTCTTGCGGTATCGATCCGTGAGATAGATGAGCAACGGATTGCGCCATTCGCTCACGCTCTTGCGGAAGAAAAAGCTCGAGAGGACCGGTGCAACGAGAATGGAAAACAGGAGCGCGCCCAGGAGCGCAAACGCGACAGTCCAGGCCATGGGCTTGAACAGGCGCCCTTCCACCCGCTGTAGTGTGAAGATTGGCAAGTATGCGGTAATGATGATGGCGATCGCGAAAAACACAGGACGCTGCACTTCGTGCGCAGCCTCGCGGATCACGTCGAGAGTGGTTTTCGAGCCGTCCCCGTACTGGCGCCGGCCCATATGACGGACAATGTTTTCGACCATCACAACTGCGCCATCCACGACCATTCCGAAATCCAGCGCGCCCAGGGACAGCAAGTTTGCGGGAATACCCTTGAGGTTCAGACAGGTGGCGGCGAACAGCAGAGAGAACGGCACGGTCAGCGCGACGATAATCGCCCCCCGGACATTCCCGAGAAACAGAAAGAGAACGATGACGACCAGGATGATGCCTTCGGTGAGATTGTGGAGCACCGTATGAGTCGTGAAGCGAACCAAATCGCTGCGATCAATGAAGGGGACGACCTTGACGCCAGCGGGCAGGATGCGGTCATTCAACTCTTTGACCTTCGCGTTGATTCCTCGGAGCGCTTCGTCCGCGTTGGCGCCTTTCCGCAAGAGCACGATGCCTGAAACCACATCGTCGTTATCGATGATCTTGCCGTCTTCGCGATGAATTGCCCGCGCGAACTGGCCCAGCCGGATCTTCGGCCCTTGCGCGACCACGGCAATATCCTTGACGCGCAGCGGGGTGCCCGTCTTGGTCATAATGACCGTGTTTTCGATATCCCGAACGTTATCGACCAGGCCGACTTCGCGAATGTTGACTTGCTGGAGGCCAGCTTCGATGAAGCTGCCGCCCGCATTTGCGTTGTTGTTGGTGAGTTGCTGCTCCACCTGGGCGAGGCTGAGTCCGTAAGAGATCAGTTTGTTGGGATCCACGCGGACCTGATATTCGCGTGTGGGACCACCGAAACTGGCAACGTCAACAACATTGGGGACAGCCTTGAAGTTCTTCTCGATCGTCCAGTCTTCGAGCGATTTCAGCTCCATCACGTCGTATTGAGGATTGGTGCTGCGGAGCGTGAAGAAGTAGATTTGGCCCACGGGACTCCAGTCGGTGCCCATCTGCGGCACCACACCCGGTGGCAAGGTAACTTGCGAGAGCCGCTCGAGCACTCGCTCGCGGTCCCACGCGTTCTCCTCCTCATCGTCGAAGATAAGCTTCAGGTCGGAGAGCCCAAAGAGAGAGAACGATCGCAAGTGGACCACGTGGGGAATGCCGTTCATCACGATTTCGAGCGGAATGGTGACTTGTTGCTCGATTTGTTCCGCGGAGATGCCCGGCCATTGCGTAATGATCTCCACATAATTGTCCGCCACGTCGGGATAGGCTTCGACGGGAAGTTGATGGAAGGAAACCACGCCCCACCCAAAGAGCACAAGCGCGGCTGCGAGGACGAGAAAACGATTCTCTAAAGCAAAGTCGACGAGTTTGCGAATCATTTACTGGTCCACCGCATTCTGAAGCACGAGCGCATTCTGAACGACGTGGTCGCCCGGCTTGATGCCGGAGATAACCTCCTGCATGTTCCCGGGAAGCGTGTCACCACTGGTGATTTCCACGCGCTGAAACTTGCCGTCACCCGCGGGCACAAAAACCCAATCGCGGTCGTGCAAGTGCAGGATTGCGGTTGTGGGAACTGCGGTGTGCGTTTCCTGCTTCTTGCCTCGGAAAGTGGCATTCACAAACATGCCGATACGCATCATCCCGGGATTACGCACCTCGACGCGCACCTTTGCCGAGCGAAGGTTGGGATCGAGAATCGTGCCAATGTTGCTGACCGCGCCGCTCAGCACCCGGCCGGGATACGCGTTTAGGCGGATTTCGGCGGTGTCACCCAGACGCACATTGGGCAGGTCGTTTTCGTACACATCACAGAGAACCCAGACATAGGACACGTCCGAGATCGTGAAGGGGTTCGGAGAAGACAGGCCCTGGACACCGGCTGCATTGGTGACTTCCTGGTCGGTAATCACACCAGAGATGGGTGCGACAATATCGACGATTCCCGTGGGATGATCGGGATCATTGCCAAGCAGCCGAAGATGTTCTGCGGTGGTTTCGAGGGTGACCTTCGCATCATCTTCACCGTCCTGAGCGGCTTCCAAGTCCGCCTGCGGGACGGCGCCATGCGCGTAAAGATCTTTCGCCCGGTCAAGTTGCTTGCGCGCGAGAAGTTCGTCGGCGACGGCCTTGCGATAGTCGGAGAAGCCTCCGGAAACGTCGTCGCTTCGAACCCGCAGCAGGAGCTGGCCCTTCTGCACCGTGTCTCCGAGGCGCGCGTGAATATCCACGACCCGGCCCGAGGCCAGCGAAATCACCGGCACCGTTCGAGTAATGTCCGGGCTCACCACGCCGGTTACGACCAATTGCGGGGCGGCATCGTGCGCCGCCGCGGTGGTAAGAGGAAACTGCTCGGGATGATCCACCTGAACCACACTTCCATCCTGTTCATGCTCGACCTGGGCGGGTGGCGGCGCCTCCAAAGCAGGATCTCCCTTGCCGCTGCCGCAGCCTGCCAGAGCGAGCATCGCAGCGAAAATCAATCCCAGCGTTCCCCACTTCGTGCGTTTCATTGCGTGACCTCATCCTTGATTTCGAAATGCAATTGATGCAAGGCATCAATTGCCACGAGGGCGTCGGCCCTCTGCGAAACGATAAGATTGAAGGCATGTGTGGCTTCGTCCGGCAGACCTGCACGGAAAACGCAAGTCTAGGGACGGGCAAGCCGGGCGATCAGAATTGAGGAACTTCGCGAGGCGGTGCGCGTCCTGCGTGGGAGAGTAAGAAAGGACTTACAAAAAATACAGAATGCGAAGGCGGAATCGGGCCTGCCTGCGATATACCATGCAGCAGGTTTCCGGCTTGCGGGCAAATCCAAATTCGTGACTGCGGCGGAACGCCAACCGCGTCTGTCGTTTGATTCGAGGCGGAGGCCCAATTCGTCTTAGACTCGCTGAACGCTCCGGGGAAGGCTGATGGTTTGACTGGTGAAAAGTTGCCGTGGCCATCGTTGAGAAGGATCGCTACCGGTTGATTAAACCAAGCGGTGGCGAGGACCAGGTCAATTGCATGGTCTCCATTGACGTCGCGCGCCTCGATCCACAAGCCTCCGGCGGGAGCGACAAGCCGAATCGATTGCCGCCCGCCTGCTGTGAGCTGAAGCTGAATCCAATAAGTTGTGCTAGAGCTGTTTGAGCCAGATTGGATGCTGGCCAAATCTGGACGAGCATCTCCATCGAAATCGGCAATCGCGAACTGCGGGCCTGGTCCAACCGAGGTGACTGGTTCACTCTGGTTCTCGGCGGCCTCCGCAGTCGTGCTGCCTGCAAAACCAAACAGCAGCAGCAAAGAGATGCACAGAAACAGACTGTGCAACGCCCGGCGGTTATCCCTCAGGCCGGTTCGGAGGCCGGAATTGTGCGAGCTTTCGAACAAGAATCCCTCTCAGGGGCCAACACAATTTGTGAATATACCATTCACAGAGTCAGCAGAAAAGGAGATGCAGGGCGCAGTTTCCATACATCCAAGGGGAATCCGGGCGGGCCTGCCCGTCCGGCAGGCGGCCTATGCCCAATAGGTGCGGTCGAGAGTGCGATACTGGATGGATTCGCTCAAATGCTTCGGCTCGATGCCGGGCGACGCTTCCAGGTCGGCGATGGTCCGGGAAACTTTCAGGATGCGGTCATGGGCGCGGGCAGACAGGCCCAGGCGCTGGATAGCTGATTCAAGCAGCTTTTCACCTTCGGCGGAGATCGCGCAATGCTTGCGGATCAGTTTCGAAGGCATCTGGGCGTTGGCGTAGAGCTTCTTCTCGCCGCGGTAACGTTCGAGCTGGATCTTTCGCGCGCGCAGGACGCGCTCTCGAACGGTTTCCGAACTTTCGACTTCGGCATTTCCGCGCAGCTCTTTGTACTTCACCGCAGGGACTTCGATGTGAATGTCGATGCGGTCGAGCAGCGGGCCGGAAATTTTCGACACGTAGCGCTGGATCTGCATCGGCGTGCAATGGCACTCCCGAGTAGGATCGCCGAAAAAACCGCAGGGCTACGGTTTATCTCATAGCTACGACGAGCCCGAAGATATTTTTGCCGCTCAATTGGGGCATGGAGGGATGAGCGTCTTACTCCCGCAAAGGAAATACGGATGTGCGCCGAGCGCCCAGGATTCTGAGTGCAGGCGTTCAACTTCGTAGGCATGGGCCCTGGCGAACGCTGCCGGGAATTGTTCCACCGCCTCCCGGCGGCTCCTAGTCAGACGACAGCCTTCGCTGGGGCCCCACTACGAACTGACTAGGAGATCTAAAACATGAAACCTAAAGTCGAGCAGCGTCCTGACAAATCTGTGCATGTCTTCTTGGGAGCTTCCCACTTCAAATTGTTTCCTATGGGGCCTCAAGGCCGTCCTGAATGGATGGTCTTTGCAGACAACGGATTCGAACCTATTTCAAGTCCCAAAGTACTGAAGTGGCTGAATCAAATATGGCTCAAAAAAGTCCACTTTGCAGCTCGTGCTTCCGGCCCCATTCCTCGTTTTCCAAGAAAGGCTAACGAACAAGTGACGGAACTGTTGGTTGCGGCAAGAAAAGCTAACAAGCGCGGCAACATGAACAAGGTCGCAGTGATTTCCGACCGAGTGAAACAACTTGCAATGGATCAACCAGCCCTGCAACTCGTTAGTCGTTGGAGTGACATTCCGCTTGCCTCGGAGGCCCCCGAACAGAAATTGAAGTGGCTTGCTAAGCGTCGAATCCCGTTGAGACAGGTGACGGTGATTGTGGCTGCCAAGGACACCTACAAGAGCATGTTAATGCTCTTGCTCGCCAAAGCCGCTACAACTCACGGCAGATTTCTAGGTCACCACGCGGAACAACTTCGCGTTCTCTATCTAAACCGTGACATGCAGAAAGCAGTTTTCGATGATTACTGCCGAACTTTGCAGTTGGACAAGAGCAATTCAAGGTTCAAGATCCTTTCGTCTTTGTGGGATACGAGAATACAACCAATGGAGCCAGACGATCCACTTCTGATGCGATTTGCCAGACGGTACAAGCCACTAATCATCTTTGACCACCTTGCTAAATTTCTTAAGGGCAACATGGAAAGCCCCAATGATATCGGCGAGTTCATGGAAAAGCTAAAGCAGCTGACGGTGGCGGGTGCAACCGTCATCGTGCTTCACCACGTCCCCAAGAACGATGACATTAGCGAGGGCTACGGTTCTGTATACATAATCAACGGCGCCGATTTCGGATGGAATATCAGCAGAAAGGGCGGCATGTATGCGCCCGAAGAATCGACCACCATCAAAATTCAAAATACCAAGACGAAAATGGGCGACTATTTTCACATCCATGTGCGCCCTCGACTGAAGACAAAAGGGGAATTCGAAGTTATCAGCGAAGAGTCCAAATCGAAGGAGAAATGGGACCGTGATGTGGCTGCCTTCAAGTCACTGTTCCCAGCAGACGGCTGGATCGAGAAACGTGAGCTACAAATAGCAGCGATGAACCAGGGCATGTCCAGAGCGAGATTCAGCGAGATTTTTGTCTCGCTCGAGGACCAGAGGTTGATCCTCTTGCGGAATGCAGGGAAGGGGCTCAAACAGTGCCGTCTGGCACCATCGGGCAGTGCTGCGCGAGATTGAGATCGAAGCCTGAGCTGAACTAGGTTTACCGCCGCCTATAAGACGGTAAACCTAGTTCACCTAGACTGGACATTCGAGGCAATCACCTTCGGCTCTCTGCGAGAGCCGAAATCGCTCTGCGAGCGATTTCCAAAACCTTTTACAAGATGATTAAAATGGTTTTGGATGCGCGAAGCGCATCCTTCCCACAAGGAGGGATGACAATCCCGACTTGTGGGAAGGAAGAGAGATGCAAATGGGAGAGAAGTGGGCAAAATCGAGCTGCGGACGTCTTTTTAGACAGGTTCCATGAAAACTGGTGCGGATTTTGGAAAAGCGGACTGAGAACTTGATGAATTACAGCACTTCTCCTGCAGCCGACAGGAATCACAGAGATGCTTTGGGGCGGCTTAAGAGGCTTGCAGGTTGGGATGCCCGAGCAAAGACGTAAAACCGCGAGCATTTCGCGAAGTGCCAGGCATGATGATTGCTGGTCGCTTGCGTGGACGAAGAGGACAGGAAGCTCCTCCTCCTGACTGCTAAAAAAATGGAGCTCATGCGCAAGAAGGCCAAGTAGGGCGCACCGTTTTTAGGCGACGATGATGAGGACACCCCGGCGTTCTAGACGCCAGCTGCAAACACGAAACTTTTTCGCGAAACAATCTACGTTTAGCGCCTCAATTGCTCGATAGGCAGCCAGCACCGCTTGAATCCGTGATTGACTCAACAGGTCCGGGTTATCGGACACGTTTCGTACCAGTACCCACTTTACCAGTTACGGCGTTTACCAGGCACTAGGGTCGTTTCGGGTGAAGGAATGGCGACAGCAAGCCCTCGGGATTGTAGAATTTCAGAATGGCGAGCGTATGGGTAAAATGGCGGTTTTCGCCGTTTGAATACTCTGAAATAACTATCAACGACGTGCTGGGTGAAGTAAGCCGCGCCTTGGATGAAGCCCCGTGCGAAGCACGCGGTGAACTTCACAGTGGCAAAATGTACATCGTAAACACAAAGGCAGGAATGTACGTTCTCTGTCGTCGATGCTGTAAGACGCTCGGCCTACCGCTCCCGCCATCGCGTCCATATTCGCGTGGCGTCACGCAGGCGCGGAATGGCTAAGTCTCGATATGCCGCGTTACGGGGCATTTGCCGTTCCAGGACTCCACATGTACGATTAGTGCGTTTACCAGGACTTGAGCTTTGTTGTGTCCGGGGCAGGAAACAGCATATGATGTGCGGGCGAGAGGTCCAGGTCGCAATTCCGAGCGGGTGCTTCCATGCTGAACGGAAAAAAAGCTAGAATATTCTTTCTCATTACATGCGTCGCCCTTGCCATTCTCTTGCTTACGCACGTCTTGACGTATATTGTCAGTGGAATTATTTTTTCGATTGCTTTAGCTGCCTTCGGAGGGTTATCGAACGGTTTTCGGAGAATTTGAAGCGAAATACCCAAGTCCCGGTAAGTCGGATAACCGGAGAAGTCAAGTACTCGGCCGGACTTGTGCGGTTTGCGGAGGATGCCCCGGGTTTAGTTGAAACTTGAGAACAGGAAGCAGCGGCTCTCGCCCGAACTCGGTTAGAGTTCGGGTTGCGAATCCCTTTTAAAGGAGAGAGCCGCCGTGAGAAAGAATTACCAGAGGAAAGAGCACAAGTCCAATCACAAGTTCGAGGTCGTGCGAGGGCAAGAGTTGCTGGTGCGGGTGCCGTTGCCGATAGCCGAGGTGTGGGCCGAGATGCAAGCGCAGGTAGAAGAGCTGACCGGGCAAGCCGGGCTGCAGATCCTGCGCGCCATCCTGGAAAACGAAGTCACGCATCGCGTGGGGCCTCCGCATCGGCCCCATCCCACTGCCGGCTGTGTGCGCTGGGGGAAGCAACCGGGTTACGTGGTCTTCGGTGGACAGAAGATCCCGTTGGAACGGCCACGGGTACGAACGCGGGAAGGCCAGGAAGTGGAGTTGGAGAGCTACGGTCAGTTGCAGCAAGACGGGAAACTGCAACGGGCCGTGCAGGAGCGCATGGTGGCCGGACTGTCCACGCGGAACTATCGGCGAGCGGTGGAGAGTGTTGTGGAAGGCTACGGGATCGAGAAGAGCAGCGTGAGCCGGCAGTTCGTAGAGGCCAGCAGCAATCAGTTGCGGGTGCTGTGCGAACGGCGCCTAGAAGATCTCCATCTCGTGGTCCTGATGATCGACGGCATTCACTTGGGCGGCCAGGTGCTGGTGGTGGCCCTGGGGATCGCGGAAGGCGGTGAAAAGCACGTTTTGGGAGTGTGGCAAGGAGCTACGGAGAACACCACGGTGGTCCAAGGGTTGCTGGAAGATCTGGTGGACCGAGGACTGGACTTGCAGCGGCGGTATCTGGTGGTGATCGATGGATCGAAAGCGCTGCGAGCCGGTGTGGAACGTGTTTTCGGTGAGCAAGTGGAAGTGCAGCGTTGCCAGATTCACAAGCGACGGAATGTGAAGGAGTACCTGCCCAAGAACTGCCAGAAAGACTTCGATCGGCGGATGCGCAATGCGTACGCGATGAACAACTACGCGGAGGCCCAAGAGGCGTTGCAGAAAATCTTCCGGCAACTGGAACGGATCAATCCCAGCGCTGCCCGGAGCTTGGAGGAAGGGCTGGAAGAAACGCTGACGGTGCATCGCTTGGGTGTAGGAGCGGTGTTGCGCCGGAAACTGGCCACCACCAACCCGATCGAATCGTGCTTGTCGACGGTGCAGCGGGTGGCGCGAAACGTGAAGCGTTGGCGCGAAGGAGATCAGTCCCTACGCTGGACAGCCACAGGGCTACTGGAAGCAGAAAAGAAGTTCCGACGCATCAAAGGCTATCAAGAAATCCTGTTGCTGAAGGAACGCCTGAATCCGTCGCGCATTCAGCAGAAGGAGGTACGCAAAGTAGAAGTCGCTTGAACTTGGTTCGAGGTAGCCTTACAGTGCCGAACATCGAGAGTCGCTGCAATCAACTAAAACTCGGACATCCTCCCATAAGGGCGTCTAGCGGTACTGATTTGCACGACTGATTAGACCGCTGCCGTGACAGACCAGCCGATCTTACGGGCGGAGCGCGTGCTCCGTGATGGTTATTGCCTACTGAGAATCGTGTTTGGCCGCAACTGTTGCGGCGCGGACGAAAGCCCCCTAGGTTGGAAACAGAGACGCAGACAGCGACGGAGGCGGTCGGTTATGCGCGCACAAATCCCACAGAGACAAAAAAGAACGGTTCGAAGCGACACAGTCTTGCCAGTATTTTGCGGAGCTGCGCTCTTGCTTCTGACTTTCTCCGCGAGCATGCGGGCGCAGACGAAAGCTGCAGACGCACCGAAGCTCGTTCAGCAACTCAATGACAAAGATCCGGCGGTGCGGGGCGCGGCGGGGACGGCGCTGGACAATTTGAAGGACCCCGCAGCTGAGCCGGCGCTCATCGCAGGATTGAAACAGAGCAGCGGCAACGTTTCCGCTCTGAAAGTGCTGGTGCGCACGCTGGGCCGTTTCAACGACGCGAAGTCTGTTGCGGCCATCGCCGAGATCCTGCCGGGTGAAGCTGGACACGTGGCGGCCGCACAACTTTTGCAGATGGATCCTCTGGGGGTGCAGGCCGCTGCGGATGCTACAGCATCGGAGGATGAAAACGCACTGGCAGCGGTGCGCGACTCGTTCATCGATGCGCCAGAGGTGGGCCTCAAAGTTCTTCCATCGACGTTGAAGAATTCGAAAGCGGCGGCCCAGCGCGCCGTGATTGTCGTCCTGCTGGCCGACTGCGCGATCCAAAACCCGTGGTATGGAGACCCTCCGCGGCCAGCGTTCACCAAGGGAATTCTGCCCGCCGCATCGGATGCAGATGCTGGCGTGCGCGTCGCTGTCGCAGCGGCCATTCAAAAACTAGCCGAGACTGAAAAAATGGACGACCCCGGGATGGGCCATCCGGACTTCGGAATGAAAGACGCCTTGCCAGTCTTGAAAACACTTGCCGGGGACCAAGACGCGGACGTGAGAACAGCGGCCATGGACGCGCTGGGTTCGATGGCAAATGCCGACGCTGTTGCGATTTTGAAGAAGCACTTGAATGACCCGGATGCGACGGTCAAGCAACACGCCACCGAGGCTTTGTCAGCTGCCGCAGCGGCAGCACCTGCGCCAGAAGCCGCGGCGAATGCGGAACCCACGGGGAAGCCCGAAGCCAAGAAGGCCGGAGCCCCCAAGAGCGCTGAAGCGCGGGAGTTGGCGCAGATCAAGAAATGGGATGACGAAACAGCGATCCCGAAGCTGATACCCCTGCTGCAGGACCCGAGTTCGCTGGTGCGGGCGGCCGCAGCGGACAAGCTAGGAAAGCTCGACTATCGGGCGACGGCGATGAACGGAGCGGATCATGAGCAGAATTTGAGCGAGGTGCCGGCGCTGATTGAGGCTTTGAAGGATTCGCACGCGCTGGTGCGCGCGGCCGCTGCGGAGGCGCTTGGGGCAATTGGTGATGAGAGTGCCACCGCACCGCTGATTGCGTTGTTGATGGACCCGAAGCCGAAAGTGGTGGTGACGACGACAGAGGCGTTGAGCACGATGGTAAGGGGAGCGGGATACGCGCAGGACGTGCTCTCGCCGGAGGACCACCAAGCGGCAGGGGCGGCGCTAGTTGGATTGCTGGCGAGCAGCGATCAGGAAGTGCGGCACGCGGCGGTGAGCGCGCTGGCCAACGTGGGAACACTCGACGATATGAAGAGTGTTGTGCCGCTGCTCGGGGACCAGGACGTGTTTGTGCAGAATCGTGCCGCGGATGCGCTGGAACGAGCGTTCTATCCAAACCCGAATGTCGAAAGAGATCCGAAGCTGGATGCGCTGGAGCAGGCAGCGGGACCGGGCCTTGTGGCAATGCTCCTTATTCAGGAGACGCGAGTAGCGGCGGTCCAAGCGTTGTTCGCGATGAGAAAGCCGCCGGCGGAAGCGGCGCGCCCCTTGATGGAGATTTTGAAATACAACGTGTGGATTATTGTTGATGGAAGGTCGAGGCCGGAGATTCAGGGTGCGTTTAGTGGATTTCAGGGAATGCAGATCGAGCAAGGAATCGACGTGCTGGCGAGGACGGGGAATCGCGAGGCGACGCCGCTGTTGGTGAAGTTTCTTACGATCATCAACCCTGGGGCGGGAAAGCATGCCTGCGCGGGGCTTGCCAGGCTGGATGATCCGCGAGCCGTCGGTCCGCTGCTGGACGTGCTGCAAACGAAGGAAGTCGGACTTCAGCCGGATGCCGCGGAGGCGCTCGGGGCGTTTCAGGATCCACGCATCGTTCCGGCGCTGATTCAGTCGCTGCAGTCGGACAATTATTCGCAGCGAGCGGCAACGGCGGGCGCGCTTTCGCATTTTCATGATGCGCGCGTGCTGCCGGCGCTCATTCATTCGCTTACGGACGAAAACGCGGATGTGCGGTACAGCGCAGCGGAAGCGCTGGGGAATTTGGGAGACGCGTCGGCCGTCGAGCCGCTGGGAAAGGTTGCGAAAACGAACTACCAGGCGGTGCGGGCGCTGGGCAAGCTGAATTCTCCTGGAAGCGCGGCGGCGCTGGCTAGTGTCGCCCAGGATAGGCAGACGCAGGTCACGACGCGGATCGAAGCGGTGATGGCGCTTGCGAAGTTGAAGGACCCTGGCGTTGTGCCGGCACTGATTCAAACGATGGAGCAGGAAGTGGCGGCGGACCCGTCGAGCACGGTTGCGGTGCAATGCGTGCAGGAATTGGGAAAGATCAAGGATCGGCGGGCGGTTGAACCGCTGCGGAAGCTGCTGGGAAAGCCGACGATGCCGAGCCAAGAGGCGGAACGGGTGCTGAGGGAGATGGGCGTTTTGCCGACGGCCCAGAACTAAGCGTAGCGCATTCTCAATTGATTGCGGAGAGGCGCTGCACGGCGAGCACCGCACCTGAAGTTATACGGCCTTGCGGTGTGCCTTAGCCTGGGAGTCGGCCGGCGTATGAGTGATGCAGTTCAGTTTATCCGATCAGGAAACGGTTTGCTCCTGAATGACGGGCTAACCGGAAGTTATTCCGAGTCAGAAGGCCCGTTGGGACATTCTGGCTTGCTAAGTCCCGGCAAGTCGGATTACCGGTAACTTGGGTACTAGACCCCACTTTTCCGGTTACGGCGTTTACCAGGACCTATTCGCTTGATTTGTGACTTTGGGAGTCCCTTCCGAGTTGCCGACCATCCACCAAGCAAAGCACAACCTGCTCAATGAGTGTAATGGCGATTTTTCGCCAAACCCAACACCCCTTTAGTCCTCCCCCCCGAGCCTCACCCCCTCTGCCGTGACAATCGTGCCCGGCCCCACGCTGAGCACGGAGAATCTCTTGCCTCCGTCAAGGACGATGACGTTGTCGTGTTTTGTACCATCCGCTGCGAAGAACGACCCCGTACAGTCCGGATTGACCGTGTAGCTTCCGCTCGGCCACGGGAAATCGGTCCAGTCTTGGATGTCACCGTTGGTGCTTCTGGTCGAGCGAATGATGCCGCGCGTCCCGTCTCCGTTAATGACGTCAATGCCGATCTCGGCGATAGGGCCACCCGCGACATTGTTCACGCCCGTCCTGCGGTAGGCGTAGGTCCCTTTGAGGCTGGCAACGCTACAGCCGCGAGGGTCAGGAACCGGCGTGGCATGGACCTTTCGAGTGTGATACAGCGCTGTGACCACGATTGCGACGCTGAACAGTGTTACCCAAATCAATCTTCTTTGCATTTGAAGCCTCCTTGTTTAATTGCTATCGACAAATCGCCCGCGAACGAGAGGACTGTGCTACCTGGCCGTTCGTAGGACGCGCCGTCAACCGCCGACATTGGCGCGATTTGGAAATCATGGTGCTCTCCTCTTCCCTGTTTTTTGCTTGCGTTCGTCTATCTGGCCCGGTGCCCGTCATCCTATTCATTGATACAACTCCGCGGACGCCAGACCGGCAAAAATACCGCCGCCCGCAACCAATACGCTCCCATTCGGGAGCAGGGTTGCGGTGTGCCCCGAGCGCCCGATCTCCATCCCACCCGTAAAGCTGAAAGAGCCGGTTGCCGGATCGTAGACCTCGGCGGTGGAATTTTCGTCGCCGCCGCCTGCTACCAGCACCTTCCCGTTCGGTAACAGCGTCGCTGTATGGAAAGTTCGGGCTTCGGCCATCGATCCGGTAACCGAAAACGATCCAGTAGATGGGTCGTAAACTTCCACAGTTGCAGTCGCGCCCGTGGAGGTTGTGCCGCCGACGATCAGCACCCTACCGTCGGCGAGAAGCGTTGCCGTATGTCGTTCGCGGGCCGTCGCCATTGCGCCGGTCATAGTGAAGATGCCAGTGGCCGGGTCGTAGACTTCCGCCGTGGCAACCGGGTCTGATACAGATGTTAGGACACCACCTACGATGAGCACTCTCCCATCTTGCAACTGCGTAGCGGTGTGCAGGAAACGCCCCACGGCCATGCTTCCCGTTTGTGTGAAAGTGCCTGTGCTTGGATCATAGAGTTCGGCGCTGGCCAAGCCCGTTCCAGTTGGATCTTGATCGGCCCCGCCTGCAATCAGGACTTTGCCGTTCGCCAGCAAAGTCGCTGTATGACCGCCGCGGTTGGCCGTCATGTTGCCCGTCCCGCTGAATACACCAGTGGCCGAGTCGTAGAGTGTTGCCCCGTTGTATGAGGTACTACTACCTGAGTAGTTCCAAACAGAGTTTACAAAGCCCCCGGCTAGCAAAACCTGTCCGTTTTGCAATAGTGTCGCAGTGTGACCGAATATCCCTGCGCCACTATCTCCAACGATTTCAGTAAACGTGCCCGTGCCAGCGTCGTACACTTCGATCGATGTGAGGCCCACGTAACCGGCTGCATTGGTGTATGAGCTACTGTTTGAGCCATACGCCACGAGCACCTTGTTATCCGGTAGCAAGGTGGCAGTGTGCAGGCCCCGTGCCTCGTTGAGACTCCCGGTAGGCGTAAATCCACTTGAGGAGGTCGTCACGGTAACGGTAGCACTCGCGGTGACCGTCGTTTCCTCGATACTGGTGGCGACGACGTGATAGAGACCGCCAGCACTCGGCGCGGTATAGAGTCCGGCGCTGTTTATCAGTCCCCCAACGCTCTCCTGAATTGTGAAATTTACAGCCGTATTGGTCAGCCCTGAGACAGTTGCCACGAACGTCTGCGTCCCAGCAGGACGCAGTGTTACCGCCACAGGAGCAATCGTTACTTGGGGCATCGGAACAACCACTGCGCCTACGCCCGTTGCAGCTGAATTGGCCTGACTGCTCGCTATGACATGAAAGGTGCCAGCCCCATTTTGTGGAGGTGTGTAGAGGCCCGCACTGTCGATCGTACCGCCAAAGCTTTCTTCCACTCTCCACGTGACCGCAGTGTTGGTCGTTCCGGTGACCTTGGCCGTAAAGGCTTGTGTCGCATCCCGTAACACCGTGACGGAATTGGGTGTGACTGTCACGCTTATGAGCGAAGGAGTAGGCGAAGAGGTTGAACTTCCGCCGCATCCCCAAACTCCGAATGCCGCGGCTATAGTCAACAACACGCTCAACACCCGCTTTTTCATAGGTTCCCCGTGAAGGCTCGCGGATCCACGCCGTACCCCCGTCTATTAGTAAAGGCGGAATGGGAGGGCAAACGGGCTCAAAAAGTTTGGAATCTCCGAAAGACGGTCGCCGGGGCCTCAGTTGACTGGCCGTATGAGAAAGGCTATCGTGGTCAGCAATCTGGGGGTGCGCGTGCAGGAAGTTCCGCCCCAATCGCTCAATAAACTGCTCGCTGACTGGCAGGCAGGAGACCAGAAAGCCCTGGATGCCTTAGTGCCCCTGGTCTACGGCGAGCTCCATGGTTTGGCGCACCATTACCTGCGCGGAGAGCGTCCCGGCCACACGCTGCAAACCACTGCGCTGATCAGCGAAGCCTACCTTCGGCTTATAGGACAAGGTCCTTTCCAGACGCAAAACCGCGGACAGTTCGTGGCCCTGGCCGCCAACCTGATGCGCCAGATTCTGGTCGACTACGCCAGAAGCCATCACTCAGCAAAGCGTGGGAACGACTGCAAGGTCACCCTCCACGACGAACCCGGCACCGTAATGAATGAAAACATTGATGTGGTGGCGCTTGACGATGCCCTCAAACTGCTCGCCAAGCGTGACGGTCAGCAAAGTCAGATTGTCGAACTGCGTTTCTTTGCAGGATTAACGGTGGAAGAAACTGCCACCACTCTCGGTATTTCCCCGGCAACTGTAAAGCGTGACTGGAGTATGGCACGAGCCTGGTTGTCTCGAAAGATGAAACGAGGCGAAGGTGGAAACAAAGCAGCAGTGGGAAAAGATTAAGGAGGTTTTCGGGGGCGCACTGGAATGCAATGCCAGTGGGCGCGCTGCCTTTCTAGATCAGGCGTGCGGAGATGACCGGTCCCTGCGGCAAGAAGTAGAGTCGCTGATTAAGGCCCACGAATCCAGCAGTAACCTGTGGCAAAACCCTCTTCGGCCGGGACCGCCGGATAACATCGAAGGCCGGTTCATCGGCCCCTATCAGCTTCTGAAGAAAATTGGCGAAGGTGGGATGGGCCAAGTGTGGCTGGCTCAGCAGACCGCGCCCCTCCAACGGAAAGTCGCGCTCAAACTCGTCCGCTGGGGTATGTACGACGACACCCTTCTCCATCGCTTCCGTGCCGAGCGCCAATCCCTCGCCGTCATGGACCACCCCACGATCGCCAAGGTCTTCGACGCTGGAGCTGCCTCCGAGGGCCAGCCCTACTTCGTGATGGAGTATGTCGGCGGCGTGCCCATAACCGACTACTGTAACCAGAAGAAATTAAATATCTCCGACCGGCTGGAGTTGTTGATCAAGGTCTGCGAAGGCGTGCAGCACGCGCATCAGAAAGCCATCATTCATCGCGACCTCAAACCGGCAAACATTCTGGTCGCCGATGTCGACGGCAAACCCGTTCCGCGAATTATCGACTTCGGGCTGGCCAAAGCCATCAACCGCAACATCACCGACGAGACAGTCAACACGCGGATAGGACATTTTGTCGGAACGCCAGGCTACATGAGCCCCGAACAATGTGATCCTGCCTCAACTGATGTAGACACGCGTACCGATGTGTATTCGCTGGGTGTGATTCTGTACGTTCTCCTGACGGGAAGCTTGCCCTTCGAGACGAAAGACTGGAAAGACAAGCCGCTGGACGAAATATTGCGGGGTCTGCGCGATCGTGATCCAGTACGGCCCAGCACGAAGGTCAGTGCAGACCGCGACACATCGTTTACTACCGCCGAAGCCCGGGGAACAGAACCGAAACAGTTGGTCAGTGCCCTGCGCGGCGATCTCGACTGGATCACGATGAAAGCGATCGAAAAAGACCACACCCGCCGGTACGCTTCCGTGACCGCGTTCACAGACGATCTTCGCCGCTATCTTAAGCACGAAGCGATCGGCGCCGGGCCCGATACATTCGCCTATCGCACTGCAAAGTTTGCGCGCCGCAACCGCACCGCAGTAGCCTTAATCTCCGCCGTCCTCGCACTCGTCATCGGAAGTCTCTCCATCGGATTGTTAATCGCCAATCGCGAGCGGAAAATCGCCGAACGCCGCTTCGCCCAGGTCCGGCAAATGGCCAATAAGTTTATCGCCCTCGATCAGGACATTCGCGGCCTGCCCGGTTCCACCAAAGTCAGAATGCAGCTGGTTTCCGATTCCCTGCAGTATCTGACTTCCCTCAGCACCGACGTTCACGGCGATAAAGATCTGGCGCTCGAAATCGCCTATGCGTACGTGCGCGTGGCCCATGCGCAAGGAGATCCGACATCTCCTAACCTGGGCCAATTTGGCGAAGCCGAGGCCAATCTGACCAGGGCATCAGGATTCGTGGATCCCATCCTCGCACAAGACCCCACCAATCCCCGGGCCCTGTTCATTGCCACCACGATTGCCCACGATCGCTTGACCTTGGCCGACAACCGAGGCGATAAAACCGGGGAAATGAAGCATGCCGCGGATGCTGCTTCGCTGATCGAGCGGTTTATGAGTACTCATCCGGTTGAGCAGCACGATCTCTACAGCATGAGGTACTTCTACGTAAATATCGCAGGAGCTTTTTACGAAGGGAGGAAATTTGATCAGGTAATACTTTACAACCAGCGAGGTTTGGACATTCCCGTGCCCGGATCGCGGGCGAACGCTTTACGCGGAGCGATCCTTGAGAATTTGGCAGCTGCGCGGTGGCAGACCGGGGATTTGGATGGCGCCATGAAGACCTCGCATGAGTCGCTGGGTTTTCAACAGGCCGAAGCAGCAAGCGGACACCCGGCTCTTCTCTTCAATCTGGCGGATGGATACGATCTGGAAGGCAAGATCCTCGGCCGGCAGGATGCAGAGCCAAGCCTCGGCCGCAGCCGCGACGCGCTCGCCGACTTCCAAAAAGCCTTCGACATTGCCGAAGATCTCGCAAGTAAGGATTCGGCCGATTACCTGGGCCGGCATTACATCGCGGGGTCCGGATTGGAAATGGGCAATATTCTCCGGCACAACGATTCGAAAAAAGCCTTGGCAGTTTACGAGCACTCCCTTGTGCGCATACGAGAAGCCAAGCCCAACGCCAGCTCCCAACGGGATGAGGCGGCACTACTGGTGGGTTCGTCTTATGTGCTCCGCTGGCTCGATCGCGAAAACGATGCGAAGCGGCGCCTGACTCGCGCTTTTGAACTGTTGCACGCGGCTGAGCTATACCCCGCCGACAAGGTCGAACCCATGAGCGACATCTACGATGCTCTTCGAGCTCAGGCCGACGACTACGCCGAAAGCGGCGAATCGGCTAAAGCAATCGATGCTTATCAGCAACTGTTGGACAAGATGATGGCGTGGCCGTCCGATGTGCAAAATGATCTACGAGATGCCACTTGCGTTTCGCGAACCTGGACAGCGCTCGCCAGCCTCCAGCGCCGCGCCGGGCGTTCCGACGAAGCCAACCGCCTCGAAGCCCAGCGAACAGAGCTCTGGAACCACTGGGATGGAAAGCTTCCCAATGCTCAGTTTCTGCTTCGCCAATCCTTAAGCCAAATTGTCCCGACTGTAGGTCTCCACTCTGGGGCAAAACAATAAACCTGATAGGCCCATGTGATCTCGGATTGGCGTACTGTGCAGCTGCATGTTGCAAAGTGCCCGAGGCCCTGTAGCCAATAAAGTACTAGAAACTGTCGATAAATCCTCATAGCACTCAGAACCTGTCAAAACGTGTAAACGCCTGATAGCGTCACTACGTGGTGTGGTTGGGACCTGCGTTTTTACTGCTGTGCATGCTGACAATGTTTTTCTTGTTCCAACAGGGATACCGCGCGCTACGCAAGAGATTCAAGGGACGTTCGGCTCCGTCAAATCCTGGCTAACGCGAGAGAAGTGGGTTGTAGTACGAAGTTGTCCAGTTAATGCTGCCGGTTCAGACGGTCGACGCAACACCCTCTAGAAGCCATCTCATAAATACCTCAGGAGGATAACGGCACAAGCAAGCTGGACCATCCCGAGGAAATTTTCTGGGTAGTATTCCCAGCGAATGACGATGCGACGAAAATTGTGAAGCCATGCGAACAATCGCTCGATCTTCCAGCGACGCCGATAGCGTCGAAGGACGCGGCCATCTTGCGTGGCTTTACGGCTGCGCGTCGAATGGTGCGGGGCAACCAACTGCACGTCGAAGCGTTCGCGAATCTGCACATCCAGCGGATCGCTATCGTAAGCGCGGTCGCCGATCAAACGCTCGGGAGTTTCCGCAAGGAAGCGTCGCTGGAGCGTGGGTTCGACGAGCTTTGTTTCATGAGGCGAAGCGCTGGCCACGTGCACGGCGAGAGGAAGACCATGGCCGTCGCTGATCGCCATGATTTTGCTGCCTTTGCCGCGGCGAGTAGGGCCGACAGCAGAGCCCCTTTTTTCGCCGAGCTGAAGCTGGCGTCGATGAACGACTCGCTCAGATCCAGCTTCCCGCGGTCGCGTAAGTCTTCCGCCAGTTTCTGCAGCAGTTTGGTGAGCAGCCCCGAGCGCTGCCACTGCTGAAAGCGGCGATGACAGGTTGGATAGGGAGGATAACGACGTGGCAGATCGTGCCAGGGGGCGCCGGTGCGCAGGACCCAAAAGACGCCGTTCAGCACCGCGCGCGTATCCTGCCACGGGCGACCACGCCCGTCCTCCCGACGTTTCGGACGAAAAAGCGGTTCCAGCACCGCCCACTGGGCGTCGGTGAGATCCATGCCCTTGATTTACGTCATTCGCCATAACTTTCAACCGATCAGTACCTTGAAAGTGTTTATGAGATAACTTCTAGTCGGTTGATCCAACAGCACTTCCCGATGGAGAACCGCTTTGGGCGGCTGTGCTCAATCAGACCCTAGCCAGGATGGTGTTCCGTTTGAATCAACGCTCGCGAAACGAATCTCAGCTATTGAGGCCCTGGAAGTGGACTTCAGCCTAGTGTTGCGTTGACCCATTGAGACCACCCGGATTACCGGACATATGACCCTCACGAGCCGCAAACGGGTTCGGCGAATTTGAGTCACGGGTCAGCGTCGCTAAGACTGCCGAGTCACTTGCCTCGGGCAGTACGTCTGGTGCACTGCCTCCGGTTGAGATAGATTTCATCCCGGAGGATCCATGGACATTCTGGCAGCCATCAAGCGTGAAGAGAGAAAACTCGAAAAGCAGTTGGGCAAGCTACAGCACCAATTGAGCGGAGTGCGAGCGGCCGCAAAAGCTCTGGGCGATTCGACGAACCGAGAACTAACGGGCATAAAGAAGCGCGTGTTGTCGGCCGCTGGGAGAGCGAAAATTGCCCGGGCAGCGAGAAGGCGATGGGCAAGGGTTCGAGCCCAAGCGAAGAAAGCAGCAGGATGAGCCGTCATCGATGAGAACGATGGTGTCTGCTACCGAGGGCTCAGTCTGTTGCCAACGTGCCTCGAAATCGCATAGAAGAGTCGATTACCACCCCCAAAGGCGCACCGTTTTTATGGGCCGAAAAGGGGGCCCCTAGGGCCGTTCTGGGGGGCCTTGCTACCCACCTAGTTTTTAGTGAAAAACCTGCCCCCTACCTAAGCTAAAAAGCCCGGCTAGGCCCCTAAACCGGCCCCCTAAAAGGCGTCCGTAAACTTCCTAGGGAGCCCCAGGCGGAACGCTGCTAAGCGGCTAGCCATTTACCCCTTTTTAAGGCTTAGCCGGTTTTTCAGGAAAATAAAGCTTTACAAATACCCTTAAATACGGTATATATCTCACATTATGAAAACGCCCGTTTCCACACGGTACGCGGCTAAGGCCGTAGGGATCTCGCTTATGACGCTACAGCGCTGGATCGCTGACGAGGACATACGGGCCCCCAAGCTGCAAATTGTCAACGGGCACGCCACGAGGCTTTGGGACGCTGAGGATTTGGAGCGGTTGCGGCAACTGAAAGAGAAAATCTATTGTCGCGGGCGGGGACGGAAGAAGGGATATCGCAAGAGCAAATGAAAACGGCCATCTATGCACGGGTCAGTACAACGAACGGGCAAGACCCGGAGATGCAGCTGCGGGACCTACGCGAATACTGCGAGCGGCGCGGCTGGGCTGTCGCCATGGAGTACGTGGATGCAGGAATCTCAGGCGCCAAGGAGAAGCGGCCGGAGCTTGACCGGCTATTAGCAGACGCTCATCGACGGCATTTTGACGCGGTAATAGTTTGGCGGTTCGACCGCTTCGCCCGCTCCGTGTCGCATCTTCTCCGAGCGCTGGAGACGTTTCGGTCCCTGGGGATTGAGTTTGTTTCGCTGTCAGAACAAGTGGACACATCGACGCCGGCAGGCAAGCTGGTATTCACGGTTCTAGGAGCGGTAGCCGAACTGGAGCGCTGCTTGATTGCAGAGCGCGTACGGGCCGGTTTGCGGAACGCTCGTGCAAAGGGTACCCGATTCTGGAATCCAGCGCAAAGGCCCTTCTCACGATGAAACCGACCGGCAGGTCGCGGTCACTTTGGAGCATCAAATGAAACAGCTTTCGGACTTCTTAGGGGAGGCTCGAATTAGAAATGTCCATTTATTGGCCGACCGACTCGAGGTGTTGATCGATCTCGATTTTTGGTGCCCTCTTCCGAGTGGCGAGGAAGGAGACTGGTTGGCGACCCCCCAGGACATTAGAGCGTTTCGTTTGGGTGTTAAGAAGCACCTGCGGTCAGAGGCGAAGACTTTGAAATTGTCAAATCTCTTTTACGCTGAATATTTGGCGTTTATCCGCAGTCATTTGAGCATCTACCGATTCGGCAAAAATGTTGTTCGCCAATTACCTAAGACTGCCGAAAGACGATTGGCCGGTCGCCCTAGGCATGGCATCCGTCGGTCTGATTCGGGGCCGTTACGAAATGAATTTCGCCAAATCAAATCCACGCTCTTGGAAATGAAAAAGCTGATACGTCAGTGGAACCCAAAGCGTTCGCTGTCGAAGGACAATTGCATCAGAACAAGAGTCCTTGAGCACTATTCGCGGGAACGCTTCCCATGGATGAGATTTTTTACCAGCAGCTTCAAAAAGCTGCCATCGATGTATCGAGATTCAACCGGCGAATAACCATGACGTCCCGCTATGCTCATCCGTTGGCTGATGATAAAATAGCGGCTGTTAAGCGCCCGGATTACGCTGGTGTCGGCTGATGTTCGCTGATTCTTGATCCGAACCGGACGCTAAACGGACCCCGAGCTGATTTCGTCAATCACGGCGAAGGGGTTTAAAGTATTACCTGCCAGTAAGATGGGCCTGTAGCTCAGGTGGCTAGAGCGCGCCCCTGATAAGGCGGTTGGACAGTTTTTGTATCCCCTGCAATCACAAGCCAATAGCCTGTATTTGCTTTCAGTTGCCCGTATTATTGTTTCTCGACTGCAATTGATGATTTTCGCTAGTTTTCGCTCCCTACCGGACTCCAAACGGACACCAAGAACTAGGAACGGTGATCATCCAGATCTTGGAAGGATTTCCTAAATTGCGAAGCCCCGCAGGACATCATGATTGTGCGAGCTGGGGGGACAGCCATTGGCTGCTCTCAAGGCCAAACGCGAGCGATTTTTGCCAACAGGCAATCATTTAGACAGGTTCCACGAAAACTGGTGCGGTTTTTGGAAAAGCGGACTGAGAACTTGATGAATTACAGCACTTCTCCTGCAACTGACAGGAATCACAGAGATGCTTTGGGCGGCTTAAGAGGCTTGCATGGTTGGGATGCTCGAGCAAAGACGTAAAAAAAGATGAGAGTTTTGCCGAAGTGCTAGAATCCTCGGACCAATTCTTCCTGGGTGCAGTGAAGAGGAGCCAAACATGATCATTGCTGATCGCTTGCGTGCCTTGCGGGAGCAGAAAGACTTGTCCCAGGGCGACATCGAAAAGCGGACGGGATTGCTTCGCTGCTACATCTCTCGTGTTGAAAACGGCCATACGGTTCCAGCAATCGAGACGCTGGAAAAAATGGCACGGGCGCTGGAAGTTCCTATGTACCAACTTTTCTACGATGGCGATGAGTCTCCCAAGCCACCTGTTCTCCCAAGGCACAAAACCGAGGAGGATGCAGCTTGGGGGCATTCGGGCAAGGATGCCCGTGTTCTCCGTCAGTTCCGCACCACTCTGGGTCGAATGCCCGCAGAGGACAGGAAGCTCCTCCTCCTGATGGCTCAAAAAATGATGCTCATGCGCAAGAAGGCCAAGTAGGGCGCACCGTTTTTAGGCGACGATGATGAGGACACCCCGCCCTTCTAGACGCCAGCTGCAAACATGAAACTTTTTCGCGAACCAATCTGCGTTTAGCGCCCCAATTGCTCGATAGCCGGTCAGCACCGCTTGAATCCGTCATTGACTCAGCAGGTCTGGGTTATCGGACACGTTTCGTATCAGTACCCACTTGATTGCATAACAATGTCGGCTCCCTCGACCCGAGTAGACTGAGGTTGTTTCGACGACCGCAGGCTCGGGAGGAAGGAGCCGAACATGATGATTATAGGCGTAGATTACCACCCGAGCTTTCAGCAGATTGCATTTGTTGTAGAAGAGACGGGGGAGTGTGGTGAACAGGAACTGAGCCACAGTGATGGACAAGCAGAGAAATTCTATCGAGACCTGAAGCAGCGAGGAATCTGCGTGCGGGTAGGCATGGAGGCTACCGGATATTCACGCTGGTTTGAGCGGTTGCTGGCAGAACTAGGTTTCGAACTGTGGATTGGCAATCCAGCGGAGATCAAGGCCAAGCGAGTGAAAAAGCAGAAGACCGACCGCAATGATGCTCGACTCCTGCGCCGGCTGATGCTGGAAAATAACTTCCCGCAAATCTGGGTACCGAGTCCAGAGAATCGGGATCTGCGGCAACTGTTGTGGCACCGACATCGGTTGGTGCAGATGCGCACGCGGATCATGAATCAACTGCAGGCGTTGGCCATGAACGAGGGCTATCGCTGGAGGAAAAAACTGTTCAGCGAACAGGGGCGAGCACAGTTAGAGAAGCTCCCGTTGGCTCCTTGGGCCAGTCGACGCCGGCAAGAGTTGCTGGAGTTGCTGGACCGTATGAATCCGACGATTGAAGAGCTGACGGCCGCCGTGGAGCGGGAAGCCCGAAAGCGGCCCGAGGTTCTGCGACTGATGACCCATCCCGGTGTTGGTCCGCTTACGGCACTGGCCTATGTGTTGATCATCGGAACTCCGACTCGGTTTCCTCGTGGCAAGCAGATCGGCACCTACGTAGGGATGATTCCGAGTGAGGACTCCAGTGCTGGCAAGCAACGGCTGGGGCACATCAGCAAGCAAGGCAGTTCCTTGTTGCGCTTCTTGCTGGTGGAGGCGGCCCAAGCAGCAGCGCGTATCCATCCGGACTGGAGACGTCGGTACATCCACCTGGCGATGCGTCGACACAAAAGCATTGCCAAGGTGGCGATGGGACGCAGGCTGGCGATCCGATTGTACTGGATGTGGCGGAATGGATGTGAGTATTCGCAGTCGTTAGAGTTCGGTTCGTACGCGGGACAGCTCGGTATCGGACATGGCGCGAAGTAGAACGCCGTGGACTTGATTGGGCATCCCGCTCCCTGAAAAGGGAGTTTGAACGAGTAATCGTGGTCGAAGTTTGGATCGCAGAGATGTTTAGGTCGGACTGAAGCCGACCGCTAGATTACGAACGAGCCGTGGTCGTCGAGGCAGGGAAAAAAGCGAAAGAAGCGAAAGAGAAGAACTCTTTTAGGTAAGAAGAAAGAAGTGTGTTCAAAAAGAGTTTGACAGGGCCGACATCGTTAGAGATGTCCGGTTTGCGCGTTAATCAGATGGGATGAGAAGGCCGGTCTCCACGGGATGCGATACGCTCCCAATGTTCGACGTGCTCGAGGCACAAGAAAAAGGAGACCGGCGATGAAGAAGATTAGCACTGTGCAGGCATTCAGCAACGAGATTTTCAAGGGGCAGAAGTTAACCATCGGTCTAGATCTAGGAGATCGCTGGTCGTACTACTGCGTTTTGGATGAAGCAGGCAAAATCATTCTGGAGCAGAAAGTGCCGACGACACCGGAAGGGATGAAGCAGACATTTGGAAAGATGCCGCGGAGTCTCATCGCCCTGGAGACAGGCACACATTCTCCCTGGATAAGCCGGCTGCTAACGGAGCTGGGACACAAAGTGATCGTGGCGCACGCCCAAAAGGTGCAATTGATCACCAAGAGCAATCGAAAAGATGATCGGCACGATGCGCGGACCCTGGCACGGCTGGCGCGAATCGATCCTGAGCTATTGGGGCCGGTGCGGCATCGCAGTGCGAAGACGCAAATTCATCTGACGGTGATCCGGGTACGGGCTGAGCTGGTGAGTGCGCGAACGGCTTTGGTGAACGCCGCCCGCGGGTTGGTGAAGTCTTATGGCGAACGGCTGCCCCAGTGTGGCACGCAACAGGTGAGCCGGGAGCTAGCCGCTAAATTGAGCACAGAGTTGCGCGAGGTTCTGGAGCCGCTGTTGAGAGAAATCGAATCACTGAACGAGCGCATCCAGGAATACGACGAGCGGATGGAGAAAATCGCCCAGGAAGTGTACCCGGAAGTGTCCTTGCTCAAGCAGGTGAAGGGTGTGGGAACACAGATCGCCTTAACTTATGTGCTGACGATCGAAGATCCCTATCGGTTTGCGAAGAGTCGCGAGGTGGGCTGTTTTCTGGGGTTAAAACCTGGACGCAGGAACTCCGGGGAGAGCGAACCACAGAAGCACATCAGTAAAGAAGGAGACCGGTATTTGAGAACGATGATGGTGCAGGGCGCCCATTACATTCTGGGGCCATTTGGAGAAGACTGTGATCTGCGGAGATGGGGCCGGAAGCTTGCCGAGCGAGGAGGGAAAAACGCCAAGAAACGAGCGGTGGTTGCGGTGGCGCGCAAGTTGGCGGTACTGCTCCATCGGTTGTGGGTGAGCGGCGAGGTATACGAACCACTGCGCCATAGCCAAGAAGCGATGCGTGCCGTGGCCTAAAAGGTTTTGATCCGAACAGCCGAGCTCAACCGCCGAGTCTAGGTGACTGCGACTAACTCCTGGAGCCCAACTCCCACCGAAAAGGTGAGAAGAGAGGACGCTAATCAGGTAGCAGCACCTACTGAAACGAGAACACCCACCTAGCACCGAGCGAATATCGCTCACCAAAGAGTGCGGATAGAAGGATGGCGACAGAGGCGGCTTGGCTGAATAGAAAGAAAATCATGGCACGAACAGCAAACCCAAAAGTGTGCCTTGACATCGATCGGCCTTCTCATAGAAGGACTTAGGCGATTACTTCCGGTTTGCCGACCATCCGCCCAGAATCGTCGGTATCCTCTGCAATGGGCTGCGTCGGCTATAATTTGCGCGCACGCATGGCCCTTGCGGTGCTAGTTGGTCATGCAATCGTCAAGCATTTATCAGGAGCAATCATGGGTCAAGATAGTTTTATTCCGGTTGCAACCAATGCCAGATCGCGAAGCGACCTCGTCGAGCGCGGGTTCAGCCGTCAGCCGCTCAGGGTTGATGTAGACATAGCGCGCTCGCTGGAAGCATTATCCCATGCCGCCTGGTCCGTTCCAAAGGACAAATACTACGATGGGGGCGACAGGTATCGTTCCTTAAATCGTGTCAGGGCCGAGATTGTTGAGGGCGGTGTAAAGGTTTGGTTGAGCGAAGAGAGCACGCCCTATGTGCAGATGAAAAAATACAACACGACAATCGGCGGCCAGCCGCGAGAGTACGCTTCGCTGCCCCCGGCGATCGCCGGTTCCATAGGCGTTCGCAAGATGATTGCTCACCACCTTTATTACCTACCGCTGTCGACGGTGGGTACGAAGTATTTGGTCAACGTTCATCTAATAAGGTTCACGGCTACGCCTGGCCGGCCGTGCGACACGAGTCCACCGGGCTTACATAAAGACGGGGAAAAGTACATCGCCACGCATCTAGTGGGCCGCTGCGGCGCTCAGGGCGGCGAAGTCATCATAACCGACAATGATAAGAAGGAAATGGATCGCTTCACGATGCGCGAATCGGGTGAGTGTTACGTCTTCGACGATGATCGCATCTGGCATATGTTGACGCCAGTGGCCGTACTGGAAGGCAATCAGTACGCCTACCGTGACACCCTGGCATTCGATATGCTGCCAGAGGGCTGGGAACCCGTGAAGTGATCGGAGACGGAGGGACTCGAACCCCGGCACAGGTGTTTGCCCGTACAACGGCCTAGCAAATTCAGCCCTGTCCTCTGCCGACTTCAGATTACTTCCGGTTAGCCGACCACTCGGGAGTTATCGTGCTTATGGCTCACCTTGACATTCTACTGGACGTGCGATAACCTCACCTAGAATGTCTACTAGGGAACAGAAGAACGAACAGAAAGAACGCGTCGAGCTGCTGCAAGGCACCCTGGACCTGCTGATCCTGCGCACGCTGCTGCTGGGGCCGGCGCACGGCCACGCCATCGCCAAGGCAATCGAGTTCAACTCCGACGATGTATTGCAGGTCGAGCAGGGGTCGCTCTACCCAGCGCTGCACCGGCTCATCAAGCGGGGATGGATTTCGGTCGAAGAGGGCATCTCGGAGAACAATCGCCGCGCCAAGTTCTACCGGCTGACGGCCCAGGGCCGGCGGCAACTGGCGGTCGAGACCAGCAAGTGGGACAAGCTGGCGGGAGCGATAGCGCAGATTCTCCGGCCGGCGGAACAGGAGGGCGAATCATGAGGCGCCGCAAGCGCATGTTGGAGGACCTCGATCAGGACATCCGCGAGCACATTGCGATGGAGACGCAGGACAACATCGAGCGCGGCATGTCGCCGGAGGAAGCGCGCCGTGCGGCGCTTCTCAAGTTCGGCAACGTGACGCGTGTGAAGGAAGAGACGCGCGAGGTGTGGAGCTTCGTGTGGCTGGAGCATTTGCTGCAGGACATCCGCTACAGCTTCCGGATGCTGGCGAAGTCTCCGGGCTTCACGGCTGTCGCCATTCTGACCCTCGCGCTGGGCATTGGCGCCAACACGGCCATCTTCAGCCTGATTGACGCTGTGATGCTTCGCAATCTTCCGGTGAGGAATCCGTCGCAGCTTGTCACATTTAGTGACGATCCATACCAGGGCGTTACGTTCGGCTTACAACTCGGACGCGCCAGGTATTTTTCCGTGCCCCTCTACAAATATTTCCGCGATCACCGGGAGTCTTTCGAGGATATCGCGGGAATCGAGAGCGGGGATGTAGACCTCGCCGTGCGCGCTGGCGGCTCCGGCTCGAGCGGCTCAGTGCAAGTGGAACTGGGGAAGCTCGTTTCGGCCAACTATTTTTCTGTCTTGGGAGTGAAACCATTTGTTGGCCGGACATTCGCGGAGACCGATGATGAAGCAAATGCGGCTCCTGCCGCGGTCATAAGCTACGGATACTGGGAGCGCCAGTTCAATCTCGATCGCGGACTAATCGGCAGGGCGATTGATATCAACACCGTGCCGGTGACCATCATTGGGGTCACGCCACCGGAATTTTTCGGTGAGCGCGTGAGCCCGGAACTCCCCACAATTTGGCTGCCGCTGCATCTGCAGCCACAAATGATGCACGAGAAGTCGTGGCTCGATAACGGCGACGCTTATTGGCTCGACTTGATCGGAAGACTGAAACCAGGAGTGACCCTTGCTGAGGCGCAGGCCAGTGCGAACGTCCAGCTCCGCCAACTACTGACGGCACAAGAAGGAACAAAGCTCACGGAGGAGCGGAAGAAACAAATTGGCGAATGCTTCGTCGCACTCGCACCCGGCGGCCGAGGGCTTTCGTCTCTGCGCTTCAGGTACTCCGAGCCTCTGGACATTCTGATGGCAGTGGTTGGCCTGGTGCTTGTCATCACGTGCGCAAACGTGGCGAACTTGACGTTGATCCGGGCGCACGCGCGGAAGAAGGAAATCTCGGTGCGATTGGCGCTCGGCGCAAGCCGCGGGCGAATGGTGCGGCAACTCTTAACCGAAAGCACGCTTCTAGGGATTCTCGGCGGGATCGCAGGCTTGCTCTTCTCCGTCTGGAGCGTGCCGTTGATGGTCTCCCTCGTCTCCAGCAGCGCGGAATTGCCGCTGCGCATCAGTCCAGACGCAAGGGTACTTGGCTTCACGCTCACTGTTTCGTTCCTCACTGTAGTGCTGTTTGGGCTCGTGCCAGCTCTGTGGGCAACTCGCATTGACTTGGTTTCCGCGCTCAAGGGAGAACTCACGGCTATCGGAAAGCGCGGAATGCGGCTGAGCCTTGCGAAGGCGCTGGTGGTCGCGCAAGTATCAGGGTCGCTTGTGCTGCTCGTTGGGGCGGGATTGTTCCTGCGCAGCCTCGTGAACCTTGAGACGCAGAACATGGGATTCGAGAAGGAACATGTGCTCCTGGTAGAGATTGATCCGCAAATCGCGGGATATCAGGAGGCAAAGCTACCTGCACTCTATCACGCGCTCGAGGACCGGATTCGCGCACTGCCCGGCGTGCACTCAGCGAGCATTGGGATGGAGAGCCCGCTCAGCGGGTCAGAGAGCACGCAAGATATTTCGCTCGAAGGCCGCACGCCGCAGGCGGGCGAAGACATGAACGTTGACGTGGCCACTGCGGGCTCGCAGTATTTCGGGACCGAGGGTATTCCGTTGCTTTTGGGACGCGGCATCGGCCCGCAGGATGGCTCTGGCGCGCCGCCCGTTTCGGTGGTGAACCAATCGTTCGCCGAGCATTTCTTTCCCGGCGAGAATCCAATCGGCAAGCGATTTTCGTGGGGCTCGCCTTACAAGGCTCCGGGAATCGAGATCGTCGGCGTGGCAAAGGATTCCAGGTTCTTCAGCACGCGAGAAAAGTCCTCCCCGCTCGTCTTCCTGCCAATTTACCAAATGAAAGGAGATTCCGCCTATGCCGGCGAAGTCGAAGTTCGCGCCATCGGTGACCCAAACACCATCGCCGGGGCAGTGCGTGCCGCGATTCATGAGGTCGCCGGAAATCTTCCGGTCACGCAGGTCCAGACCCTTGCCGACCAAGTGGCACAGTCGTTCGAACAGGAGCGCATGATTTCCGATCTCTCAATGTTCTTCGGCCTGCTCGCCCTCCTGCTGGCGTGCGTTGGATTCTATGGAACACTGGCCTCCGCTGTTGCGAGCCGGACGCACGAGATCGGCATCCGCATCGCCATCGGGGCGCAGGGTGGCGACGTGTTGTGGCTCGTGTTGCGCGAAGTCGTGCTGTTGGTCGGGATCGGCTTGGCGGTCGGGTTGCCTGTGGCGCTGGGAGCGTCGCGGCTCATCGCGAGCCAGCTCTTCAATCTGACACCCGCCGACCCAGCGACGCTCGCTGGGGCTGTCATAGTCCTTAACTTTGTCGCTGGAGTGGCAGGATACATTCCCGCCCGCCGCGCCTCGCGCCTGGATCCCATGGTCGCTCTTAGATATGAATAGAACAATCTCGCACCTGAGGGATTGTTGGATATTCCTGGCGGTTGACGGGCAAACGGGAAGTAATCCGAACATGCCTGGTAAGTCGGGTGGTCTCAATGGGTCGACGCAACACTCAAGTCGAACCCGACTTGCATTGAAAACAAAGGCCAAATCGCTCGCTAGGGTTAGATCAGCCGGAACACTACCCTGGCTAGGTTTTGACTGAGGACAGCCAAACAGATCACTTCTCCCGGGGAAGCATTGTCGAATCAACGCATTGGATGGTGTTGCATCGACCGTCTGAGCCGGCAGCGCAAACCGGACATCTCTAACAATGTCGGCCCTGTCAAACTCTTTTTGAACACACTTCTTTCTTCTTACCTAAAAGAGTTCTTCTCTTTCGCTTCTTTCGCTTTTTTCCCTGCCTCGACGACCACGGCTCGTTCGTAATCTAGCGGTCGGCTTCAGTCCGACCTAAACATCTCTGCGATCCAAACTTCGACCACGATTACTCGTTCAAACTCCCTTTTCAGGGAGCGGGATGCCCAATCAAGTCCACGGCGTTCTACTTCGCGCCATGTCCGATACCGAGCTGTCCCGCGTACGAACCGAACTCTAACGACTGCGAATACTCACATCCATTCCGCCACATCCAGTACAATCGGATCGCCAGCCTGCGTCCCATCGCCACCTTGGCAATGCTTTTGTGTCGACGCATCGCCAGGTGGATGTACCGACGTCTCCAGTCCGGATGGATACGCGCTGCTGCTTGGGCCGCCTCCACCAGCAAGAAGCGCAACAAGGAACTGCCTTGCTTGCTGATGTGCCCCAGCCGTTGCTTGCCAGCACTGGAGTCCTCACTCGGAATCATCCCTACGTAGGTGCCGATCTGCTTGCCACGAGGAAACCGAGTCGGAGTTCCGATGATCAACACATAGGCCAGTGCCGTAAGCGGACCAACACCGGGATGGGTCATCAGTCGCAGAACCTCGGGCCGCTTTCGGGCTTCCCGCTCCACGGCGGCCGTCAGCTCTTCAATCGTCGGATTCATACGGTCCAGCAACTCCAGCAACTCTTGCCGGCGTCGACTGGCCCAAGGAGCCAACGGGAGCTTCTCTAACTGTGCTCGCCCCTGTTCGCTGAACAGTTTTTTCCTCCAGCGATAGCCCTCGTTCATGGCCAACGCCTGCAGTTGATTCATGATCCGCGTGCGCATCTGCACCAACCGATGTCGGTGCCACAACAGTTGCCGCAGATCCCGATTCTCTGGACTCGGTACCCAGATTTGCGGGAAGTTATTTTCCAGCATCAGCCGGCGCAGGAGTCGAGCATCATTGCGGTCGGTCTTCTGCTTTTTCACTCGCTTGGCCTTGATCTCCGCTGGATTGCCAATCCACAGTTCGAAACCTAGTTCTGCCAGCAACCGCTCAAACCAGCGTGAATATCCGGTAGCCTCCATGCCTACCCGCACGCAGATTCCTCGCTGCTTCAGGTCTCGATAGAATTTCTCTGCTTGTCCATCACTGTGGCTCAGTTCCTGTTCACCACACTCCCCCGTCTCTTCTACAACAAATGCAATCTGCTGAAAGCTCGGGTGGTAATCTACGCCTATAATCATCATGTTCGGCTCCTTCCTCCCGAGCCTGCGGTCGTCGAAACAACCTCAGTCTACTCGGGTCGAGGGAGCCGACATTGTTATGCAATCAAGTCGGTTCCAGTACTTCACTTTTCCGATTAATGCGTTTATCAGGACTTAGGGTATTCGACCGACGTCCCAGAACCCCGTTTCTGGATAGTTTCCGAATTGCCGACCTTCCGGAAGTAATCGTGTGGTTACTCACCTTGACATTCTACTGGAAGTGCAGTATCGTCGCCTAGGATGTCTACTAAAGAACAGAGAGAGCGCATTGAATTGCTGCAGGGCACCCTGGACCTTCTGATTCTCCGCACGCTGCTGCTCGGTCCGGCGCACGGCCACGCCGTCGCCCGGGCGATCGAGGTCAACTCCGAAGACGTATTGCAGGTCGAGCAGGGTTCGCTCTACCCGGCGCTCCACCGACTCATCAAGCGGGGATGGATTTCGGTCGAAGAGGGTACTTCGGAAAACAATCGACGCGCCAAGTTCTACCGGCTGACGGCCAAGGGGCGAAAGCAACTGGCGCTTGAGACCAGCAAGTGGGACAAGCTGGCGGGAGCAATCGCTCGAATCCTCCGGCCGGCGGGGCAGGAGGGCGAATCATGAGACGGCGCAAACGCATGTTGGAGGATCTCGACCAGGATATCCGTGACCACATTGAGAGGGATACGCGGGACAACATCGAGCGCGGCATGCCGCCGGAAGAAGCGCGCTATGCGGCGCTGCGCAAATTTGGCAACGTGACGCGGGTGAAGGAAGATACGCGCGAGGTGTGGAGTTTCGTCTGGCTAGAGAAGTTGCTACAAGATGCCCGCTACGGCCTGCGAATGCTCCGCAAATCCCCCGGCTTCACCGCCGTCGCCGTCCTCACACTCGCCCTCGGTATCGGCGCCAACACGGCCATTTTCAGCTTGATTGACGCAGTGATGCTTCGGTCGCTGCCGCTCAAGAATCCGCAGGAGCTTGTGCAATTAGAGTGGGTCTCGGGCGGGGCCTGGCCCACGGGTACGATCACGAGCGGCTACGGCGGCTCATCCTTCTCTTATCCCTGCTTTGAACAACTCCGCCCGCGGAGCTCTTCATTTTCAAGCGTGCTTGCATTTGCCAATCTCGGCTTCGACAAGCCCAACGTCAATATCAATGTCGGCGGCGAGCCGCGCTTCGGCAGCGGCATGATGGTCAGCGGCAGTTTCTTCTCTGGACTGGGCGTCACGCCGATCCTGGGGCGCGCAATCGACGATGAAGACGAAAAACCCGGTGCGCCGCTTGCCGCGGTCATCAGCTACACCTTCTGGACGCGCCAGTTCGCGCGCAATCCTTCCGCCCTCGGCGCGACCATCAAATTGAACGATGTTCCGTTCACCATTATCGGTGTTGCCCCGCCCGAGTTTTTCGGCCTAGACGCCGGCCGCGCCCCGGATGTGTGGATTCCCATCATCGATCGAACCGAGCTGCGTCCGTGGTCTTCGCCTCCCCCGAGCGGCGAGTCGATGCGCCTATCGAATCATTGGTGGTGGATCAACATCATGGGCCGCCTCAAGCCCGGCGTCAGCGAAGCACAAGCTCGCTCGGCAACCGACGCGATATTTCAAGCCACCTCCGTTGCCTCCTTGAATCTGAAACCCGGCTCGCCGGAAGTCCCGCGCGCCGATCTGATCTCCGCAAGCCACGGCTTGAACCGTTTGCGGCAGCGCTTCTCGCAACCTCTTCTCGTATTGATGGTCGTCGTGGGCTTGGTCTTGCTGATTGCCTGCGCCAATGTGGCGGGACTTTTGCTCGCACGTGCGACGGCACGGCGCAAGGAGATCAGCGTGCGTATGGCGCTGGGTGCTTCGCGTGCGCGGCTCGTGCGCCAATTACTGACGGAGAGCATGCTGCTTTCCGGAATCGGCGGCGCGACAGGACTCCTTTTCGCCTCTTGGTTCAGCGACGCGCTAGTGCGCCTCATTTCCAGTGGCGGAACTCCTATCGTCCTCGATGTGCGCCCCAATCCGGTTATCCTCGCCTTCACCGCAGGCGCTGCGGTCTGCACGGGAGCCCTCTTCGGTCTCGCGCCGGCATTTCGCGGGACGCACGTGGACGTTACGCCGGCGATGAAGGATAGTGGCGCGATGTTGGCTGGCAGCCGCAGCGGCCGCGTGAGCCTCAGCAAGTCGCTCGTCGTCACGCAGGTCGCGCTTTCGCTGCTTTTGCTAGTTGGCGCGGGCTTGTTCCTGCGCACTCTCGAAAACCTGCGTGATCAGGAGTTCGGCTTCGACCGCAACCACATGCTGATGTTCGGCGTCGATCCCATGCAGGCAGGCTATAGCGGCGCGCGCATCAATGGCCTCTACACGAAACTCTTGGGCGCTTTGCGAAGTATCCCTGGCGTGCGCTCCGCTTCGATTTCCCAGCTCGGACTCATCACCGGGTGGCAGAATTCCGGGCCGATCTATGTGGATGGATTCACTTCGAAGTCGGAAGATGATTCATTCGCCGATTGGAACGCGGTCGGCTCCAATTTTTTTGAAACGGTCGGAGTGCACAGGCTGTTCGGCCGTGGCATCGAGGAGCGGGATATCGGCGGAGCGTCGCGCGTGGCTGTCGTCAACGAGACCCTGGCGCGCCATTTCTTTGGCGGCGCGAATCCCATCGGGCGGCATTTCAATCCGGGAACTGAGCACGACATGAAGAACGATTACGAAATTATCGGCGTGGTGCAAAGCGCCAAGTACGCCGACGTGCGCGAAGTCCCACCGCCCACGTTCTACATTCCTTACACACTGAATCCTCCCCGTCCCGGCGGAATGTATTTTGAGGTGAACACGGCCCTCAATCCTTCGGCAATGGTGGCCGCGGTTCGCACCGCGGTGCGCCAGGTCGATTCTGACTTGCCCGTGTTTGATTTGAAAACGCAGGACGCGCAAATTGATGAATCGCTGATGCAGGAACGATTGTTCGCGCAGCTTTCGGGATTCTTCGGCGCGCTGGCCGTGCTGCTCGCGGGCATCGGGCTGTACGGCTTGCTTTCCTACGCCGTGACGCAGCGTCTCCGTGAAATCGGCATCCGCATGGCGTTCGGCGCACTGCCGCGCGACGTCCTGCGCCTGGTCATTCAGCAGGGAATCGGCTTGACGCTCGTTGGCCTCGCCATCGGCATCGCAGCCGCGCTCGCATTTACGCGCCTGATCGGCAGCTTTCTCTACGGCGTTCAGACGACGGACCCGCTCACGTTTTTTGCCGTATCGTTGCTCTTACTCGTTGTCGCATTTCTGGCCTGCTACATCCCCGCGCGGCGCGCCATGCGTGTTGATTGCATGGTCGCGCTGCGATACGAATAGTCCTTCGCGCAGGTGACCAGCAACCCTTCCTTAGAACAACCTCGCATCAACGTGTGGGGACCTGCGGACATTCCTGGCGGTTGACGGCGCACTCGGAAACTATTTCGAGCCAGAAGTCCGCTTGTGGGAAGTAACCCTTGGTTCGGGTGACGCGGTTCCAGTTGAACGTATAGTCGGATTACCGGTAACTTGGGTACCGGGACCCACTTTTCCGGTTGATGCCATAACGACGCCGGCCTCGCGACGGCCCGAGTAGACTGTTCGGTGTTCACCCTACAGTGCTCGGACCGAAGGAGGCCGAGATGCGAATTATAGGATGTGATTTGCACGCTCGCCAGCAAACGTTGGCGATGTTGGACACCACAACGGGAGAGGTAGTGGAAGTGACTCTCAAGCACGAAGGCGACAACGTGCGGGAGTTTTATTCCTCGCTTCCACGCCCGGTGCGAGTGGGTATCGAAGCCACGGGATCGATGCAGTGGTTTTTGAACCTCCTGGAAGAACTGGGAATCGAATGCCTGGTCGGTCATCCGGCACAGATTCGCGCATGCGCGCCGCGGAAGCAGAAAAATGATCGGCGAGATGCAGAGTTGATTCTGAAGATGCTCGTGGAAGGCCGCTTTCCGGCGATCTGGTTGCCTTCGAAGGAGCTACAGGATCTGCGGTCTTTGTTGCGCCACCGTCATCAGTGGGTCCGCATGCGGACACGAATACAAAATGCGTTGCAGTCGATGGCCCTGGCGAATGGTCTACGACGAGGCACCTCCCTGTGGAGTCAGGACGGACAAAACACGATCGCGTCATTGCCGCTGGCGCCACATACCGCCTATCGGCGGAGCGAGTTGCAGGCGATGTACGAGAAGTTCGAAGCGGAGATCGAAAAACTAAACCAGCGAGTCGAGGAGCAAGCCTGCAAACGTCCCGGAGCGCGGCTGCTGATGAGTCATCCCGGAGTGGGGCCGATCACAGCGTTGGCGACCGAGGTGTTTCTGGGCGATCCCGCCCGATTCGCAGACAGCAAGGCCCTGGCGAGTTATGTGGGAATGATTCCACGTGAATATTCTAGTGGAGGACGACAGCGGCTCGGGGGGTTGAGTAAACAAGGCAACCCCTTGTTGCGGTTTCTCTGGGGTGAGGCGGGGGCGCATGCCGCACGCAAGGATCCGGAGTTGCAGCGTTTTTACCGCCGCAAATTGGTACAGAAGGGTCTGGGAAAGGCGAGTGTGGCCGTGGCTCGCAAGCTCGGAATCCGACTGTGGATCATGTTGCGGGATCAGATTGAGTACAACGAGTTCTGTCGTCGTGGACAGAAGCAGCAGAAAAGCAGTGATGCCTGTGTGGGGATGCCAGAAACGCGGTATGGTGCGAAAAGTCACCGGCCGATTGATTAGGCTACCCGCCTCCCTTTAGGAATGGGGAGTTCGAATACCTCATCATGGTCGATGGTGATCGAAGAGATGCTTGGTGGGCAACACTGAGTTGATGATCGTAAACGGGCTGAGCAAGTCAGGGTGACACCGATGAACAGAAGCGGCAGAAAAAGACGCAGTTCGTGCGCCGACGGAGAAGTGTGCTCGAGTTTGGCAGTAAAGAAGAGAAAACACTCTTGACAGGGCCGGCGTCGTTAGAGATACCGCGTTAATCAGGCGCTAGCCACGCGCGAAGGACTATTCGTATCGCAGCGCGACCATGGGGTCGATGCGCATGGCGCGGCGTGCGGGGATATAGCACGCCGCGAGTGCGACAATCGTCATTACGGCGCATACCGCGGCCAGCATCAGTGGATCTTGCGGCCTCACGCCGTAGAGCAGATGGGCAAGCGATTTGGCGAAACCGAGCGTCGCTGCAATCCCGATCGCGATTCCGACGGCCGTCATCACGAGTCCGCGCCCCATGACCATCCACAGCACGCGCCCGCGAGTCGCTCCAATCGCCACACGAATGCCGATCTCATGCGTTCGCTGCGTCACCACGTACGACATCACTCCATATGTTCCGACGGCTGCGAGCACCAACGCGAGCGCCGCGAGCGCACCGAGAAGCGATGTTTGGTATTCGGTGTCCGTCATCGATTCCGAGACGATTTGCGCAATCGTGCGTACATTGAAAACGGCTAGCGTATTGTCCTGCGACCGAACCGCCGCGGTGAGCGCTTTCGACAGGCTCTCAGGCGAGCCGACGCTCGACACCGAAATGCTGAGCGGAAGCGGTTCCTGCCCGAATTGCAGGATTAGCGAGAGCGGCCAATACAGTTCCGGCAATGGCGCGTCACGCAATCCAAACTGATGCGTATTGCCCACAATACCTACCACGCGCAAAAAAGTCGTGTCGCCGTCGTTCAGCGTTTTCCCCAGTGCTTCCTGGTTCGGCCAGAATCGATCGGCCATGGCTTTGTTGATCACGACCCCGATTTCGACGCTGGCCCCAGGTTTCGCAGAGGGATTCTTCTCTAATTGTTTCTCCAGATTTTCCAATGCGCCTTCACTGTTTTCGACATCCGCTTGGTCAAATGCCTTTCCGCGTAGCACTGGGATTCCCAAGGTCCGAAAATAATCGGGTGTCACGGAAGAATTCTCGACGAGCTGCTTCTTCAGGCTTTCGTCAGAGGAGCTGTTGACCTGCACATACCCGCTGCTTCCCGGCGCGAGAGGAAGGGCATCGGATATCGCTGCACTTCGCACACCGGGTGTATTGCGCAGCGAGTCCAAAACCTGCCGCAGAAATTGCGTCCTGCTTTCTGGCGTGTTGTACCGTCCTGGAGGGAGCTGCACCATTCCGGTCAGAGCGTTTTCAGCCGATGCGCCGATATCGATCCTATGCAGGTCCACGAACGTCCGCAATAGGAGGCTGGCGCCAGTGAGTAGCGCAAGCGAAGCCGCTATTTCCACGCACACCAACGCGTCGCGTATGAGCCGCCCTTTCGACGAGGAAGTTGTTGTCTTCCTCAGGACGGCTCTGATGTTTCCGCCGGGCGCCAGTTGCGAGGCGTGAAGAGCGGGCAAAATGCCGAAAAGGACGCCAATCGCAATGCTTGCGGCGATCGTGACAAGCAAAACGGTCGTATTAACGCCGACGGGATTTGGCTGGGGAATCGGGAATGTCTTGGCGCTAACTGCCGCACGGACGGACACATATGCCAACGCGATTCCGGGGATGGTGCCGCACAGCGAAAGGAGCACGCTCTCCGTCAGGAACTGCTGCAATAGCCTTCTACGGCTTGCGCCCAAGGCACCCCTTAACGCCACTTCCGTGGCGCGATTCGCGGAGCGCGCGAGCAGCAGGTTGGCCACATTGATGCACGCGATCAGCAATACCAAGCCCACCGCGGTGAGCATCACCCACAACTGCGATTGCGTTGCACCCACGATCTGTTCCTTGAGCGGAACGGCTTCCGCAGAGACGTTGTTATTTGAATTTGGGAATTGTTCCGTAAGGCGTCCCGCAATCTCGCGCAAGTTCGCCCGCGCCTGCGCAACGCTTACGCCCGCCTTCAGTCTGCCGATTGCCTTCCACTGATGGTCGCCACGGTTGCCCATGCCCTTTACCGAAAGGTCAGCCGGCACCCAGGCGTCTGCCGCAGCGGGCAAGTTGAACCACGGCGGCACGACTCCGACGACGGTATAAGCCGCCCCGTTCAATTCCATGGATTTTCCGATCGCAGCCCTTTGCTCGCCAAAATGCCGCTGCCAGAACCCATAGCTGATGATTGCTACCCGATCGCGGCCTTCTTGGTCCTCTCCGCTGACGAAACCACGGCCGAGAAATGGATTCACGCCCAAGAGCGAAAAGAAATTGGCCTCGGTCTTCACCACTGTTGCGCTATCCGTTTCGCCCGCGTCGCTGGCGTTGAAAGTCTCTGGATAGCTGTAAAGCGCCATGTCCTCGAACGTGTTGTTCTGTGCGAGCCAAACAAGGAAATCACGGCCGATTATCGGGAAATTACCCGGCGCTCCCTCGGTTTCCCAGAGCTGCACCAGGCGATCCGGATTGCGGAAGGGCAATGGACGCAGCAGCACCGCATTGACCACGCTGAAGATCGCGGTGTTGGCGCCGATACCGAGGGCGAGTGTGAGGACGGCGACGGCGGTGAAGCCGGGGGATTTGCGGAGTGTGCGCATGCCGAAACGCACGTCTTGCAAAAAGTGCTCAAACCAGTTCCAGCCCCACGCCTCGCGGCTCTCTTCCCGCAGACGCAGCGTGTTTCCAACTTTCCGCTGAGCCGCATAATGAGCTTCCTCCGGCGATTCTCCCGCCTCGACCAGTTCTCTCTCCTTCATTTCCCGGTGCAGACGCATCTCTTCGTCCATCTCGCTATCGAACTCTTTCCGGCGCAGCAGCATGCGTGCCCGCCTACCGATCTCGCCAAACCACTCGGTCATGGGACTCACGGTGCCCTCCTCACGCCGTCTGAATCACCCGCGCGATCGCTGCCGTCACGCGCTCGAATTGCGATACTTCGGCTTCCATTTGTCTTCGTCCCGCGGCAGTCAGCTTGTAGTAGCGCGCGCGCCGATTCTCCGCGGTTGTCCCCCACTGCGCCGTGACCCAGCCCTTCACCAACATCCTCTGCAATGCGGGATAGAGAGAACCTTCTTCCACTTGCAACACGTCCTGCGAAATCCGCTGGATCGAGTGGGCGATCTCGTAGCCGTGGAGTTCACCGCTGCGCGCCAGGGTTCTCAAGATCAGCATGTAGAGTGTTCCGGGGGGAATCTCGTCTCGATGCAAGGGAGGTGCCTCCTGACATAGTTAGACTATGCCAGTCTGCTTTTGTGAGCGCTCGTTGTCAAGCTCTTTGCTTGCAGCCACCACATGCCTGATTAGTCGGATAACCGGAGAAGTCAAGCACTAGGCCGGACTTGTCCGGTTTCGGCGTTAATCGGGACTTGACCTGTAGGCGCCCCTCTTCGTTGACTTGATGGACGGCCCAACCTAAGATTGCGCCACTGCTTGCCCATGATCGGCCAGACCATCTCGCACTATCGCATCGTCGAAAAGCTCGGCAGCGGCGGCATGGGCGTCGTCTACAAAGCTCAGGATATGCGGTTGCATCGCCCGGTTACTCTTAAATTCCTGGCCAGCGAGATGTCCCACGACTCCGCCGCGCTCGAACGATTCCGGCGGGAAGCACAGGCAGCATCGGCGTTAAATCACCCAAACATATGCACCGTCCACGACATCGGCGAGCAAGCGGGCCAGCAATTTATCGCGATGGAATTTCTCGAAGGCCGGACGCTCAAAGAGCGCATTTCGGGCAAGCCGCTGCCGCTGGAGCAAGTGCTGGACTGGGGGATCGAAATTGCGGACGCACTGGATGCGGCGCACGGGAAAGGAATCGTCCACCGCGACATCAAGCCTGCGAACATTTTTGTGACCGAGCGCGGGCACGTGAAGATCCTGGATTTTGGCCTGGCAAAGCTGGCGCCGGGGGGCGGCGCTGCGAATCTTTCGGCGATGCCCACAGCCGAAGAGCTAGACCATCTCACCCGCCCGGGCACGGCGATTGGCACCGTCACGTACATGTCACCCGAGCAGGTGCGGGGCGAAGAGCTAGATGCACGCACGGATTTGTTTTCTTTTGGAGCGGTGCTCTACGAGATGGTGACCGGGGTTGTGGCCTTCCGGGGCGAGACCTCTGGCGTGATTGCGAACTCTATTCTCGAACGAGCACCTGTGCCGCCGGTGCGACTGAATCCCGACCTTCCTCCCAAGCTCGAAGAGACCATCAGCAAGGCGTTGGAGAAAGACCGGAAGCTGCGTTATCAGAGCGCAGCAGAAATTCGCACAGATATGCAGCGGCTGAAGCGTGATTCCGATTCGGGCCGTGCAACAGCCGCAACAGTTGACGCCGGGTTGA
The DNA here is from genome assembly GCA_963788255.1 of uncultured Acidobacteriota bacterium. Classification (GTDB taxonomy): domain Bacteria; phylum Acidobacteriota; class Terriglobia; order Acidiferrales; family UBA7541; genus Palsa-295. The sequence continues at coordinate 766,578 of CAWBGC010000010.1, read as the reverse complement.
AGCCCGTCCCGCAGTCCATTCGATGGGTGACGGCCGCTTCCGCAACCATACTGGCGCTCGGACTCGCGGTCGGGGGCTGGCTGTTTTTCTCCCGCAAGGCCCACGCGCTGACGGACAAAGACACCATCGTTCTCGCCGATTTCACCAACACGACGGGCGACACGGTGTTCGACGGCACGCTCCGGCAGGGCCTTTCCGTACAACTGGAACAATCGCCCTTCCTGAGCATCATCTCGGACGAGAAAGTCCAGCAGACTTTGCAGATGATGGGCCAGCCAGCCGACTCAAAACTCACGCCAGCAATTGCCCGGGAAGTCTGCCAACGGACGGGGAGCGCCGCTGTCCTCGACGGTTCGATTGCGCAGATTGGCAGCGAGTACCTTCTGACCTTGAAGGCGGTCAACTGCTCAAACGGAGAATCACTCACCAGCGCGGAGACGCAGGCGAGCGACAAGAGCCATGTGCTTGATGCATTGGGGAAGTCAGCTTCAGAAATCCGGAACAAACTGGGGGAATCGCTCAGTACCGTTCAAGAGTTCGATACGCCTCTAGAGCAGGCGACTACGCCGTCGCTCGAAGCCCTTAAGGCTGCCAGCTCGGGCAACCAAGTCTTGTACGCAACCGGTGAAGCTGCAGCGATTCCGTTTTTCCAGCGTGCCATCGAACTCGACCCGAATTTCGCACTCGCCTACGCATGGTTGGGCCGCATGTACGGGGATATTGGAGAATCCGGCATGGCTGCCGACTACAGCCGAAAGGCGTACGAACTCCGCGACCGAACGACTGAGCCCGAAAGGTACTTCATCTCCACCCACTTCCACATTGCGGTCACCGGAAACATGGAAAAGGCCAAACAATCCTGCGAGCTTTGGACACAGGCTTATCCCCGCTCGGACGAGCCTCATGAGTTCTTGTCGGGAATAATTCTCCCCGTGTTTGGACAATATGAGAAAGCGGTTGAAAACGGCAGGGAGGCAGTCCGATTGAATCCGGACAATCCCATCTCAAACCGCCTCCTCGGGGCCAGCTATATCGCTCTAAATCGCCTTGATGAAGCGAATGCCACCTATAAGCAAGCTTTCGACCGCAAACTGAATCACCCTTCCATCCACATTGACCTATATGCGATTGCTTTCTTGCAGAACGATGCAGCGGGGATGGCGCAGCAGGTAGTGTGGTCGGCGGGCCAGGCGGCAATCGAGGATGAACTTCTCAGCTTGGAAGCCGATACCGCTGCCTATTCCGGGCGGCTTAGGAACGCCCGGGAGTTTTCCCGCCAGGCGATGGATTCTGCCGAACGGGCACAAGAGAAAGAAGCTGCCGCAACGTACTCTGCTCTTTCTGGTCTGCGGGAAGCATTGTTCGGCAATGCAGAGGAAGCACGACGGCGTGCCGCTTTGGCAATGGGGCGCTCGGCAGGCCGCGATGTGCAGTACGGCGCGGCACTCGCCTTCGCGTATGCGCGGGACGATGGGTGAGCGCAAGTGCTGACCGACGATTTGGGCAAGAGGTTTCCGGAAGACACCCTCGTGCAGTTCAATTACCTGCCGACCCTCCGCGCAAGGCTGGCAGTCAACCGGGGAAATGCTCCTGAGGCCCTTGAAAGTCTTAGAACTGCCGCGCCGTATGAGCTAGGAATGACGACATCCAGTGCGTACGGTTGGACCGCCTTGTATCCCGTTTTTGTGCGGGGAGAGGCCTGTCTGGCCGCGCATCAGGGCAGTGAAGCCGCTGCCGAGTTCCAGAAAATCCTCGACCATCGCGGAATTGTGCTCAACGAACCCATCCGGGCACTGGCGCATCTCGGCCTCGCTCGCGCCAACGCGATGCAAGGCGACACCGCCAAGGCCAAGGCCGCCTATCAGGATTTCTTCACACTTTGGAAAGACGCCGACCTGGACATCCCCATCTTTATCGCTGCCAAGGCGGAGTACGCGAAGCTCAAATAACCCAAGGAAGAAGTGTGCGGCGTTTGAATGAACTCTTCGGAGCTGACGGCTATCGTCCCGAGACATCCGCCGTGAGCTGCTATCGATAAAGCCAGGCAAGAGTTGACAAACGCTCTTTAGTCGTGGCAAGTGCAGGTGTTAAGGAGGACATGTGAAGCACTCTTCCGCAGTCACCATTCTCGTGTTCGTCGCGGGCCTCGCTATAGGCTTCTTCGCCCGAGGCGCTGTGGGCACGCTTCAACAAAGGTACATGCACAAGGCGGACCTGGCGGCCATCGAAAAAGCGCAACAAGCGGACATTGAGGCCACACTGACGCAAGACCCAAAAGGGCTGATGGACCTCTGGGCGGAGGATGCGGTGGCTTTCTATCCGGGAAGCCCGCCCGCGGTCGGCAAGCAGGCCATAGAGGCTGAGAATGAGAAGTTCCACTCGCAGTACCCGGGCCTCAAGGTGTTGAGCTACACGTCCAAATACAAAAGCCTTCAAATCGAGGACGGCTTGGCGTGCGAGTGGTTCGAGAAAGAGGGCCTATATAAACTGTCTCCAGATGCCTCGCCGACCAGTTGGCAAGCTCACGGACTGCTGGTGCTGAAGCGGCAGAACGACGGCTCGTGGAAAGGGGTGATGATCTTTCCTATAAGTTGAGACTAGCTTGCCACCGGAGAGAGTATTAAGACGCAATCGCAGACGGATCAATGAGGACGACAGGCAACAGCGTGAGAAAGGTGACAAAAGGCGCATCCGCATCCTGAAGCAAGCCAAGGCCGAGTCCGCGAAGCTGCAATAACTGAGCCTCAAAGAAGCGGCGTTTGATTAACGGTTATCGTTCAGATTATTTCGTTCTAGTGCCTGGTAAGTCGTGCCGGCTCAACCGGTCGATGCAACACCATCCAATGCGTTGATTCGACAATGCTTCCCCTGGAGAAGCGATCTGTTTGGATGTCCGCGGTCAAAACCCAGCCAGGGTAGTGTTCCGGCTGATCTAACCCTAGAGAGCGATTTAGCCTTTGTTTTCAATGCAAGTCGGGTTCGACTTGAGTGTTGCGTCGACCCATTGAGACCACCGCGCTTATCAGGAGTTTGCTCACACAAAAGGTTTGCTGCCTTCATGTATCTTGAACTCGACTCAACCGCCTGCCGCTGCGATTGACCTTCTTTGCTATCAGGGTGTGAGGACTCGGCGTGTTCAACTCCCAAACACGATTGGAGATAGCCTTTGTCACGCGGGATGTTGTACTACTCGTTCTGAGGGAAACCGAAAGCGGCGAAGTCTTCTTCGCCGTGTATCCAGCCTTCCTTCCCGTCGATTCGGACTTTGAGCCATACGTCAGAACCGCGATCCAAGCCCACACCACCTGAGTCGTTCATGGCATCTACTGCAGACTTGATGGGGCCAGACGGGCCTGAGGCGACGCCTGGGCTCCACTTCGCGTTTACCCGAGCGAGCAGAAGCACGACTTCGGAATTCGACTTTACGACAACTCTTCCTGCGTTGGAGCAATTTGAGGAAGGAGTACTGCAGAGTGTGACGAATGTTGTATCACGAACTTGACGATCGTTGTCGGGGAGAACTTTGAATTCGCAAGGTGAGCTCTGGATTGCGGCGGCCGTGACGCTGCGGGATTGGCTGCCGGTGCCCGATTGGTCTGTCGAAGGTGCCAGGTCTCTTGTTGGCGTTGACGCGGGGCAGGGCTGAACCGGCGACAGTGTACCGTCGGTCCAATCCACGCGAACCGGATAAATCAGGCGGAAGTGGCCGGTCCAGACGGGGAATTGGATTTCGTCCGCCGCGGAGCCGAGTGGCCCAGCGGATTTGTAGTCGCTAGACTTCCCGGAGCCGTCCCAGCCGATCGGCTTGTCTACATAAAGCGGCGCGCCAAACGGTTTCAACTTTCCTGCTATGACTCCAAAGATTTGCCACCAATCGGGAGAATCTTCCTCAGGCGCCGAGGGCTCCGAGTCAAAGCTGTATTTGACCAGGAGTCCAGAGCCATTCGTGCCTACGAAAGGGATTGCGGAAGCGAACCAGGCGTCGGAGAAAGAATCGTTCTTTTCCTGGTAGGAGAACCTTCGCTGATACTGAACGGCACCGGAAGAGTCTTGAATCTCCATTGCGACGACAGAGTCGCCGGTTTCCTGTGTTGAACCCGGCTGGCGGGGCTTCAGATGCAGGACGACTGTGTAACTGTTTCCCGAAATCGAAAAAGGACCAAGACGTCGTTCAGTCTCGGCTGGCTGGTTCGCAGTCGAAGGCGAAGTGATGGCCTGCTCCGAGGACGGCGATTCGACTTGTTGATGCTGGGATGCAGGACTACCGGAAACGGACGCGGATGCGCTTTGGGAAGTGTGGGGCCGAACAGAGTGCCAGGCGAACACAGCGGCGAGGGCTGCTAAGGCGACACAGGCGAAGGCGAGCAGCGTCTTCATCGGCCGCCTTCGCGCGAGGGCCAACCAGCGGCGGAGAAATCTTCGGCGCCCTGAATCCAGCCTTCCTTTTGATCCGAGTTATCGATGCGCACCTTCAGCCACAAGTCGCGGAATCCGACCCGTAGCAGATCGCCAGATTCGGTCCAGTCCACGAACGCACGAGCCTTCAGGATTTGGACTTGCGAGTTTTTGTCGAGGACGATGTGAAGCGGCTCGCCTTGATCAACAGGCTCATCGCCGGGAAAAAGGCGGAGAAACGAATTCTCGGCAGTGGATGGAATTCGTTGGCCCTCCACCCGCATATCGCAGCCGATTTCGCGACGACCTGAATTGATGCAGCGCATGCCGCGAGAGAGCTTGCCGGTGTCCCAATGAACTTGCAAGGGTACGAAGATATAGAAATTGCCGGTCCAAACGCGGAGATTGAAAGTGTCGCTCGAAGGAGCCATGGGGACGACACTGATACCACCAGCGCCTTGAACGATGGCGTAGGGAGCAGAGTTTCCAGTCGCCATCTCGCGGGCAGCAGGCGCATCGAACAGTTGAAGTTTTCCTTCCTTGATTCCAAAGATCTGCCAGGCCTGATCGTTCGTTCCAGAGGCTGATACCGAATCGTTCTCGCCGGGAACGCCTGTGTAACTAATAAGCAGTGCGGTGTAGCTGGGCAACCACCACTTTGTGCCGATCTTCCGGTACTCGACAACCCATGTGTCGCCGATCCCGATCAAGGGCTGAGCGAAAGCAGTGACAGGATTCGGGAAGCGTCCGTCTTTGACAACGAGCGGGAATGATTTCTGGTAAAGGACGGTGCCGGTCGTGTCTCGGATTTCGAGTGAGGCGAGGGATTGCGCGAATTTGGGGTCGGACGAGCTGGGCAGGAACCTCTGGTGAAGCAAAACGGAAAAAGTTTGGCCCGCGAAGGAGAATGGACCGAGAGTTTGCAGCACGTCTATGGGGCGATCTGGGACGGGGCGCGAATTTGACTGAGCAGCATTTTCTTGTTGAGGAGCAAGCTCGCGGGCAGTCACTCCAGCGGCGGCGAGAAAGAGCACCACAGCGGCGGTCATTCCCATTATGCGGTTTGAGACTCTTGTACGAGGAAGCATTTCAGATGAATTATAACGGGGCTTGGGACGAGCGAGTGAATTGAGAGATTGGTGTGCGACGTTTCGAGCAACGCTTTCGCCTGGTCTTGGATAGTCCTGGTAAGTCGGGTGGTCTCAATGGGTCGACGCAACACTCAAGTCGAACCCGACTTGCATTGAAAACAAAGGCTGAATCGCTCGCTAGGGTTAGAGCAGCCGGAACACTCCCGCGGCTAGATTTTGACTGAAGACAGCCAAACAGATCACTTCTCCCGGGGAAGCATTGTCGAATCAACACATTGGATGGTGTTGCGTCGACCGTCTGAGCCGGCAGCGTTTACCAGGCACTAGCCACCTTGGCGAAGGATTATTCGTATCGCAGCGCGACCAATGGATCGACACAGGTGGCGCGGCGGGCGGGGATGTAGCAAGCGAGCAACGCAGCGGCGGCGAGGAGGAGCGCGGAGGCCAGAAATGTAGCAGGGTCAGCGGGTTTGATTTGAAAAAGCATGCCGCCGAGGACACGCGTGGCGCCCCAAGCCCCAAAGAGGCCGATGATGATGCCTACAACGGCGAGCCACGCTTCTTCCGTAAGGATGAGCCTCAGAACATCGCGGGGTTGCGCGCCCAGCGCCATGCGGACGCCAATTTCGTGCGTGCGCTGCTCCGCAGCACAGGACGTGACGCCGTAGACGCCAACCATCGCCAGCGCCAGGGCGAAGATGCCGAAAGCGGAGAAAAGCGCCATATCGAATTTGGCTCCGTCGGTGGCGCGCGCAAGGATCTGGTTCATAGTTGCTAGAGCGGAGATTGGAGCGTTCTTGTCTACGGCCCAAACCTGCTTTTCAACAGCTGCGGCAAGTGTCATCGGGTTCACGGCGGTGTGAACGATGAGGCTAGAACCAGGGTCGGTTTGGGCTGCAGGGAAATAGACAAGCGGCCCTGGATCGCTCTGAAGACCCGAATCGAGAGTATCACTGACGACCCCGACGACTTCGATCCAATCGTGCGTGCCATTCTTGTCCTCCGACGTGCTGAAGCGGCTTGCCGACGGCGATCCGGACAAGTAGAGCTTGGCGAAGCTTTGGCTGACTATGGCAACTTTTGGAGAGCTTCTCGTGTCACTTGCGTCGAAATCGCGACCCTGGAGGAGACGAATACCCAGTGCGGCGAAGTAATCCGGCGTGACCGTGTGGACCCCGGGAGGATGAATATCCCCGTCGAAGTTGTACGTGCTCCCGCCCTCGACGTAGAGGGTCCGGCCCATTTCGTAGCCGCCGTTGATGGGGGTGCCCTCAGACATCGCGGCTTGTTCGACGCCGGGAAGGGCGCGAACGCGGCGAAGAATCTCATTAGTCGCGAGGTTGCATCTCAGCGGGGACTGGTAGTCGCAGACGGCGCGGCTGAAGCCGACGCGCATGGTGAGCACGTGATCGGCGCGAATTCCGGTGTTCACGTGGAGAAGATTTTCGAAGCTGCGCACCATGAGCGCGGCGGCACAGACAAGGATCACGGTCAAGGCGAGCTGAACGACGAGGAGCATGCGGCGAAGGTGATGCCTTTGCCGGCCGACGGGAGCGGCAAACGAGCCTCCCAAGCCGGCTTTGAGAGCGTTGGCTAGGCGACGGGAGGAGGATTGCAGCGCCGGAGCGAGCCCGAACAGGACGGCCGCGACGAGCGAGACACCGAGGGTGAACCAAAGCACGCGGCCATCGAGCGCGATATGGTCCCTTCTGGGCACGAAGAGGGGAACCATTCTCCTAAGGATCGTGGTTCCCCAGAAGGCAACGAGCATCGCTAGAGCGCCGCCTGCGGTTGCGAGGAGGAGGCTTTCGGAAAGCAACTGCCGGACAACGCGGGACCGCGAAGCGCCGAGAGCCGCGCGAATCGCGATCTCCTTGCGGCGGGTCCAAGAGCGGGCGACGAGCAGGGCGCTGACGTTGACGCAGGCGATGAGGAGGACGAGGCCGACCGCGCCCAGCAAGGTCATGAGCTGCGTCCTTACTCGGCCTACAACGGAGTCTTCTGCGCCGGTGGCGAATAGCTGATCCCCCTTTTGGAAGTTCGGATACTTGTCGGGGAGCCATCCGGAGAAAACCGCCAGCTCTGCATTCGCCTGCGCAAGCGTGACGCCTTTGCGGAGACGGGCGAGTATCGCCCCAGACTCTTTTCCCGGCAACGGAATTAGAGGAATCCAGACGCCTTTGTCGCCGAGACCAAGGTCGAATTCCTTGGGCATAACGCCGACAACGGAATATGGCTTGTCGTCGAGGACGATGCGATGACCCAGGATTGACGCATTCCCGCCAAAATCGTCCTGCCACAGGCGATAGTTGAGCACGACCACACGGTCGCTGCCAGGATGTGTGTCCCCGGGAACGATGTATCTGCCGAGGACTGGCTGCGCCCCGAGCATGGGGAAGAAATCAGCGGAGACGTGCGCGATGGTCGCCAATTCGGGCTGCGTGCCGCCAAGCACGGTGACACTGCAAACGCTGAAGCCAGCCGCGCCCTGATACTTGGCGATGCGCTCGAAGGCGGGGCAATGAGACAGGATATCCTGGGCCGGCGGAGAGAATGGGCTCGCATAAACGATCGTGGCGTCGTTGGAGACTCTGTGCTGCTCCGAGATAGTGAGAATGCGCGAAGCGTCCGCATAGGGCAAAGGGTCGAAGAGGATTCCGTTCACAGCGGAGAAAATGGCGGTATTGGCGCCGATGCCAAAGGCGAGCGTGAGGACGGCCACAGCCGTAAAGCCGGGAGATTTGCGCAGCATGCGCAGGCCGTAGCGTATATCCTGGGTGAGTGACCCAAGAATCGTCACGCCGCGCGCTTCGCGGCATTCTTCCTTGACGCCTTCGGCGCCGCCAAATTCAGCTTTCGCGCGGCGCGTAGCTTCTTCGCGAGAAATCCCGCTGCGGATCAAATCCTGCGCGTAGGCTTCGACGTGGAATCGCAGTTCCTTATCCATATCGCTCTCCATGCGAGAGCGGCGCAGCGTGGCTTGCAGCCAAGAACGAAAACGGTTCCAGAGAGTCATACTTCCTCCGGTGTGGTATCTAGAATTCCCGCGATGACATCCGACATGCGATTCCACTTATCCGTCTCTGCTTGTAGTCTGCGCTTGCCTGCCGCGGTCAGGCGGTAATACTTCGCCTTGTGATTGTTTTCCGATTCACCCCACTCACTTGTGATCCAGCCCTGGTGTTCCAGGCGATACAGTGCTGGGTACAAAGAGCCTTGCCGAATCTCCAGGCGATCTTTCGCAATCTGCTGGATGCGCAGCAGAACGCCGTAGCCGTGCAATGGGCCCAGCGACACAGCCTTGAGGATCAGCATGTCGAGAGTTCCTTGCAACAGGTCGAGTGGTTTGTCCATGGAAACGCTCTCCCCTAGAGCGGCTAGGAATATAATCAGGGATTCCTAGACTGTCAAGGAGAAAGGCGCGCGGAAGGGCCACTCTCGTTAGCCGCATCATGGGCGAACGGGCGGCAAACCGGAAGTTGTTCCGGGCCAGAAGCCCGGTTCTGGGAAGTTCCAGCTTGCTAAGTCCCGGTAAGTCGGATACAGGCCTAATCCACCGGGGGGGCTCAGTCCGTTGCAATCACGCCTCGAAATTGCATAGGAGGGTCGATTACCACCCCCAGAGACGCACCGTTTTTATGGGCCGAAAAGGGGACCCCCGCGGGGCCGTTCTGGAGGGCCTTGCTACCCACCTAGTTTTTAGTGAAAAACCTGCCCCCTACCTAAGCTAAAAAGCCCGGCTAGGCCCCTAAACCGGCCCCCTAAAAGGCGTCCGTAAACTTCCTAGGGAGCCCCAGGCGGAACGCTGCTAAGCGGCTAGCCATTTACCCCTTTTTAAGGCTTAGCCGGTTTTTCAGGAAAATAAAGCTTTACAAATACCCTTAAATACGGTATATATCTCACATTATGAAAACGCCCGTTTCCACACGGTACGCGGCTAAGGCCGTAGGGATCTCGCTTATGACGCTACAGCGCTGGATCGCTGACGAGGACATACGGGCCCCCAAGCTGCAAATTGTCAACGGGCACGCCACGAGGCTTTGGGACGCTGAGGATTTGGAGCGGTTGCGGCAACTGAAAGAGAAAATCTATTGTCGCGGGCGGGGACGGAAGAAGGGATATCGCAAGAGCAAATGAAAACGGCCATCTATGCACGGGTCAGTACAACGAACGGGCAAGACCCGGAGATGCAGCTGCGGGACCTACGCGAATACTGCGAGCGGCGCGGCTGGGCTGTCGCCATGGAGTACGTGGATGCAGGAATCTCAGGCGCCAAGGAGAAGCGGCCGGAGCTTGACCGGCTATTAGCAGACGCTCATCGACGGCATTTTGACGCGGTAATAGTTTGGCGGTTCGACCGCTTCGCCCGCTCCGTGTCGCATCTTCTCCGAGCGCTGGAGACGTTTCGGTCCCTGGGGATTGAGTTTGTTTCGCTGTCAGAACAAGTGGACACATCGACGCCGGCAGGCAAGCTGGTATTCACGGTTCTAGGAGCGGTAGCCGAACTGGAGCGCTGCTTGATTGCAGAGCGCGTACGGGCCGGTTTGCGAAATGCTCGGGCAAAGGGTAAGCGGCTCGGTAGGCCCCGTAGCGGTGTGGACCGGGCGGAGATCAAGCGCCTGCGGGGGCAAGGGGCGTCGTGGCGGGCGGTAGGCGCGGCGCTAGGGGTATCGGCGGCTACGGCCCTATATGCGTCCGGTAAGGGGCGTTTAGAAATCCCCTCCCACCGGGAGGCTGCAAGTGACTCATAACACGGGTACAAAGCGGACCGAAACGGCGTTTGGTAAATATAAGTTTTCTAAACGCCTAGGCCGGTTCCGAATGCAAGGGGGGCCTAGCCGGTGAAGGCCTTCTTCGTGAGCCGACGGCTCGCGTTTGGAAGCGCCATCAAGACCAAGACACACGCAAAGCAGCTGCAAACCCTCGGCATAACGCACGTCATAAACCTTCGGTGGAGTGAGAACAACGCGAAGGTCCGCCAATTCCAGCACATCTGGCTCCCCTTTCATGACGACAAGAAACCAAGACCGCGGTGGTTCTACAAGAGGGCTCTGAAGTTTTATCGAAAAGCGATGAAGAATCGTGACACGAAGCTGTTGGTTATGTGTCATCAGGGAATTTGCAGGAGCGCCTCGTTGACTTATTTCTTCCTTCGCAGAACTGGTAAGTGTCGAGCCAAAGCGGAATTGAAAATCAAGCGCGCTAGGCCATCGGCACGCGTTGTCCCTGCCTATCGCGAGTCTGGTGAGGAATATCTACGCCGAGTGAACTGATGGCGGATTAATGGGGCAATGGTTTCGATCCCCACCGCCCCTACCAAGCAACTAGCTGACATTCACAGACTTCCTTTCAGGCTTGGCCACATCTGGACACAAAATCCGAGCTACTTTCTCCACTGCGTCGCGCTGCTCGGAACCGATCACGTGAAGATAATACCGCGAGGTGGTACTCGCGTCCGCAGGTCACAATCTGGATTCCTTCCGGATAGCTCGTGGCCGAGGTCCTTATGCTCGGTGCCGGCTTTCTTGCATTGCGGGCTCAGGTTGATGTTGGAGAAGAATTCGGAAAACGAGTCCGTGCGTAATGAGAAGCAGCGGCACTATCAGAGTTGGAAGAAAGAATGCGGCTCCCAACTGCCCCGCCAATAGTCCCGCGTGATTGGCTTGGTAGAAAGCATTAAAGAGATCGGCTGTACCCCAGAGATTGAAGATCCATGCAGCCGCAACGCCAGCCGTGCTGGGAAGCAATAGCAGCGAAAATAACGCCAGTATCGCTGCAATCATGTCCCCATAGGCCTCGGGATGCGCGAAGGCAGACGGCAGATCGAGTGACACCACCCCGGGAATCAGCACTGCCAAGCCGATGAAGCGGAAGCTGTGCAGAATGAGCAGAGGTTGCAACGCTTCGGCCCGTGTGCGCCGGCGGAGGTCCGGCCAGATATATCGAGCGCTGACGATTCCCCACGCGATGAAACTGAATGCGATACTCACGAAAAACCAGATCATCTGTTGTGGCATGCGAATGTCTCCTCTTCAGAATTCCAGCCATTGACCGCGACTGGTGGCGGGGATAGGGCCTTGTCGCTTCCAGGCGCTGCGGGCATCTTTGCGATGCACCATGGCGCGAACGGGATAGCCGGTTTTGAGGAGTTCGGCAACGACGACGCGCCCGGTCTTTCCGGTTGCGCCAGTAACGATGATTCTTGGCTTTATCATGATCGTCTCCTTATAACCGTTCTCTTACTGCAGCAGCGTCATTGCGCCAGACAGTTGATGCCGCTGAGAGCATTGATGGATTATTCTCCGCAACGACGGAGGGCGCGTTGATCCCGGCGCCGCGCGTCCCGTGGTGCAGCGATTCCGCTCGTCGCTGCTGTGAGGTTTTGCGCAGCAGGCCCATCAGTGAATAGGAGTGGATCAGAAGCGAGCGCGGCACGCCATAGGCCGGGATGAGCACAAGCGGGAAGAGAATGCCGCCCGCGCCGCCGTTGGTCAGTGCTCCAAGCACCACGGCATTGACAAGATCAGCCATGCCGAAGATGTTCCACGCGATCGCGGCGGTTCGCGCGTAAGGCTTGCCACTATACCAGGCATACGCAACGAAGGCCGCGAGTAATCCGGTCGTGACGTCGCCGATGCCGGCCGGCAGCGCAAATAGACCGGGCAGCCCGCCCGCGAAATAGCGGACCAGCCATACGGCTCCCAGAATCCGGAAGACCTGGATGCCAATGAGCCAGTGCTGCGGCACGGCGGCGATGATGCGGCGGAATGTCGAGGAGAGCAGCAGGAGATAGCCCGCGAGCAAGGTCGCACCGAGCGCCACGGGGATACGCGGCGGCAGCACGTCGTTACCAGCACCACCGAGCAGGGACACGCCGACGATCCAGGCCGCAGCGACCACCGCCGAGCCGATGATCCAGCGCGACTGGCGCGCTGTCGGGCCGGGCAAAGCGCGAATACCGACATAGAACCCGACCCAAGCCAGCGTCGAGGACACCGCCAGGACGATGGTGACGATGAGAATAAGCGACATTGAAGCCTCCTTTTGCCATCTGGCCCAAAAAGCGTACGACCGTACTCTTTTCAGGCAAAAAATTTTCACTCTTCAGTGAAGCACTTCATGAAAAAGTTCCTTGCCTCCCTCAACCTCTGCTCACGCCTTTGAGGGTCCGGAATAACGCGGACCATCATCAACACCCCCGCCATACTGGGGAACAACAACCTGCACTTCGCCAGTTTTTCTTCTCGCGTCTGACCGGGCATGAATGGCGATAGCCGCTCACGATATGCTTCCAGCAACGCTTCAATCCGTTTTCGCACGGCCAACGGCTTTCGTGCGAGCTCCGGCCCAAGCGCGGCGCGCACGCAACCGGATCCCGGCGAATTCGCATGGCCTGTGCTCAGATAACGTTCGATGATGGCCCGCAGAGCCTGACCCTCGGGCGCGGACCTTGCAACCTCCACCATGCCTCTCCCCGTCTCGTCGAGTGCCCGTGCCACCGCTTCGACGAACAGGTCGTCCTTGCTCTCAAAATGCCGATAGAAGCCCCCTTTTTTCAGGCCTACCTTCTTCATCACCGTCCCGATTCCGCTGCTGTCCCCGCCGCGCTCGCGGAAAGAGCGCGCCGCCATCGAAAGAATTTTCTCGTGGTTCTGCGCTTTGTGTTCTGGCGAATATCGCATGATTTAAGAGTACGTCCGTACTCTAAGGATTGTCAAGGTCAAATTTGATCTTGCTAAACCAGCGCGCGCACCATCTTCTCGGGATTGGCTTAACAATCGAACCTACTAGAAATTTCACACTGACGCCACACACGTGAGTCAGCGTAGTTTTGAATTAATATGTGTTCCCAGCACTCGGATTTCGCTACGTGCTATCTGACAATCACTGCGAGAGATACACGGGAACATGTGCGTGTACATGTTCCTAATCCTCTTGATTAGCTCCATATGCCCGAGAAAGAATGTGAGGTTGGGAAACAATTGAGGAATGCATTCTGACTGGTAAGCCTTGACGATTTCTTCGAGATGACCTAGCGTGACCAAATGTATCGGTATGACTGTGACGGCATGGGAATCGCCAATCCACGGCATAGCATCTAGTTTTTTCTTTTGGTCCTCAGAGTATTCGAATACTTTTGGCAGCCTAGTTCTCAGCGAGACAGCCCACCAGTCGGTGCCATAGCAGGTCGTCAGATAGGTATCGAGGAGAATCCTCAATCCGTTTTCGAATTGATACAAAGGTGAAAAAGCACACTGCTGATTTCTATGGCTTCGAAATACTCCATAGGGAGCTTGATGGTCCTTTTCTGACGGAGGCGTCTGCGGTTACTTGCCCTTCTTCTTTGTTTTGGAGTCATGTTTTGTCAGAGAATGACGCGCATTTCTGATTGACTGGACGACGCCACCGCACACTTTGGATATCTCGGCATCGGACAAATCGAATCTGTCTAAAATTTGGACCTTCCGTTCAAGGCTGGCTTCCTTCTCAGTTGCGACACATAGATAACTGCGGAGCTTCCCTAGACACTGGGCACTGTGGATTCCGGCACTTCTGAGCTTTCGTTTCGGCTCTCAGGTCGTATTCCGTAGGCCCCCCGCACCGCATGCAGATGAGAACCACTTTCGATATATCGGCGACTGATAACGTTGGCATTGCTCCACCTTTGCGAAATCCTGCCCTTTCGCATACAACGAGCAGCCGGAGAATGCTACTGGAAAGCACACGATAGGTCCAAAAAGAATCACGCAGGGCAGCGCGTAGACGAACGCAGCGACAGCGCCTCGACCCTTGCATCTCATTGGCCGTCCACACTTCAGTCCACCGCTCAATACCGGCGGAAGGTACCAGCATCTCGAATGGTCACCCGTGTTATCCTCTCTCGAAATGAATGACCCTCTCTCAAAAACAGTCGAAGAAATTAGGAAGGAAGCCGATGGCCGTGGTATGCGGGTATTCTATGCCTACCTTGCCGAAGACAGCAAAATTCCGTCTGTTCACTGGAACCGGGAGCACGGGGGTGACTGGAAGAAGTTCCTCGTCTGCGCAAGGACCCTCGGCGCAAGCGTCCTTTACTTGAATTGGGCTCCGTTTGAGCAGTTCGAGATCGACGACTCAATTTCGAAGCTCGAATCAAAAATGACGGAAGACGATGAGGAAGACAACGAGATAAAGAAGCTGCAGAGCCAAGTCCGAGGCTTTCAATCAAAGGTCGGCATGACGTGTGTTATCGACCTTGCGTTTGTTGCGAACGGCGTAGTGCATGTCTACCAGGAAACCGCTGACTGGTTTGACGAGTTCGGCGACTTGACAGGTGAGGACGAGGAAGCTGATGACGACGAGCCGGAAGAGAAAACGGTCGTTAGCAAAGAGGTTTTGGACAAGTGGGCAACTGCACTAGCCAGCGACCCGAGATACTCCACTACTAAGCGACACGAGTACCTGCTCGAAAAGATTGCGGGAGGCGCGTTTTTAGAACTACCTGTGTACGATATTTTGCGGCGAGCCGAGGCGATTTTTCACGTGGACTTCAAGCAGGCTGCCGAAGAAAAACTCGCCAACGAAATCCAGGAGCTGCGAAACCAGGGTTTCAACATGCATGCGATCGCAATGAAATTGGGCATATCTCAGGTGCGTGTCAGCGGCCTCGCGTCTTTGATGACGCCGAAAAAGAAACCGTCTGCTTAGGTCCTCATTGATTCCTCAGGCAGTGTTGTGAAATCGTTGACAATTTTGCAAATGTTCCGTGACCAGGACGGTAGACCAATACGTCAGTCCACCGTTTTTTCTGCCGACGATGTGACTCCCAACGCCTTCTGGAGGGCCCTGCTACGTGGCTAACTTTTTCCTGAAAATCTCGCGGCCTCGGGTTCCACAGTTTTGGGGGCCGTTTAGGGGCCGAAATGCAGCCCTCTGAGCCTCAAAACAGCCGATTTGGGTTATAAGTGATGCGCTATCAACAGGCTTTAGCGTTAGACCCTAATTCTCATAACCCGGAGGTCGTCGTTCCCCTCCCGCAGCGCGATATGGTTGAATGTGGGCTTCGGATGGCATCGGTGGGAAGGAAACACACATAGTGATTTGCGACCGCATTCGTGCGTTGCGCGAAGAGAAGAAGCTGTCAGAGCGCGACATCGAGAAGCGCACGGGAGCGGCACTTCCGACCCACGGTGATCGCAGCACGCGGGCTTGAGCGGAAGAACAGCACCGGGTCTCGGCATGAACCCGAGGTCCAGTGGAAAGGGATGGCCTAACGAGGTGAAAGGCGTGACCTCTGACTCACAGATTCCGTTCACGTGGACTCTTAGCCACCGATTGCACGAGATACCAGGGTCAAGATGGCACAGTGGCGGCATTTCCAGCCAAACGACCCACTGGAAGGAAGCTGTCAAAATGACAAGCAAAAGGACGTACTTTTTGCCCGGGGAGACGAGGAGCGATTCGCTCCAGTGCTGTTATTGCGGCGAAGTGATTCCAGTTAAGGGCACGCATTTCTCGCCGCTAAGAGTGCTGGGAAGAGCGGCAGGGATCGCCGCGATCCTAATGCTGGTGCCTCTTAGCCCGGTTTGCCTTTGGGCAGGTGCTACTATTATGGAAAAGGGGCTAAGAGAATCCTGGCCCTCCCTGTCCCTCGTGACAGCCGTGGTTTGTCTTGGGTCCTACGCGTGGTACATGCTGACCTTGCGCGGAAAGGTGGAATGCGAAATCGTTGGGATTTCCGCCCTCGAGGCGAGAAAACACATCATCGAGTGCAAGAGGTAACAAAGACCTGAGTGTGCGCGAGGACGTCTCGCGCGAGCGCAGCAGCTCCCAGCTTCGTATCGCTTGAGCTCAGCAGGTAAAATGAGAGGGTATATGCCACCTGAAGTATCGCCCCAATGTTCGCGGTGCGGCCGCTATGATTCCGTCGATGTCCGTTTGGCGTTATGCGGTGCGATCTTCGAGAGCGACAAGACCGGTAAGAAGGAGGATGACATCCGGCTATGGCGAATACCTTTGTGTAGTAATTGTGCGCTGATCACCTATCGGTCCGCATACCAAAGGAAATTTCGGACACTTAGGATTGCATTTCTATCGATCGCCGTGGCACTGAGTAGCCTTATGGGGATGTGGTGGACATTTACGTCATGGCCTGACCTTGTTACACGCCTTGGTGTGTTCCTCGCAATCGCAGTGCTTTCGATTTCAGCGTGGCAGCTCCTAGAGCATCGACTGAGAGCTGCGGAACGGAACGGGCTTCTGCAGTCCAAACAGTCAGAAGTGGCTTTTGTCTCCGAGGGACAGAGAATCATTGCTTCGCTTACCCCGAGACCTGGCGAGGTCTTAGGGGGCGTGTGGGGCGAGTTTCCGCCGCCGGAACATAAGGTCCGCACTTCAAATACTCTCAAAAAGATGCGATTTGAGGGGGTCGCCTCCCCAAGCGTGCTTTTGACCAGCCAACTGCCAGTAAAATGGAGAGGTACAAAGCGGAGGAAGATCGCAGCCGTCGGGACAACCATAGGGGAGATTGAGCAGCGATTACCGAAGCAATGGAAGCCCCTGTGGGAAGAGCTAAGAGCAGCCCAACCGGAGTTACTGCTGGCCGCCGATTCTGGCGTTGAAGGGGGCGGTGCGGCGCCGCCGTTGCATCGTGCTGCGTTCCGTAACTCTAGGGAGGAAGCCGAATTACTGCTTGCCGACAATGCCGATGCGAATGCCAACTTTAACGGCTGGACGGCCTTGCACACGGCAGCGTGTGGGAACTCCACGGAGACAGCGAAATTGCTGCTGGCAAAGGGTGCCGAGGTGGATGCTCGCAGCAAGAACGGCGAGACACCCTTGCACTATGCTGCGGTTAGAGGCAACAAGGAGGTCGCGGAGGTACTGCTCGCGAACGGCGCCGAAGTCGATGCTCGAAGCAATAACACCGAGTCGCCCCTACACTGTGCTGCCACCAGAGGCCACAAGGACCTCGCAGAACTGCTGCTGGCCAACGGCGCTGACGTTAACCGCCGAGGCAAGAACGGCGATACGCCCCTACACTGTGCTGCCGCCAGAGGCTACAAGGACCTCGCGGAACTTCTGCTGGCCAAAGGCGCCGATGTATATGCTACGGACAACGACGGTCGCGCTGCTTTACATTTGGCGGCGGAAAATCGCCGCACTAACGTAGGCGAACTACTGCTGGCCAAGGGTGCCGATGTCGATGCTAGGGACGACGACGGTCGTACGCCGTTACACATGGCGGCAGAAAACGGCCACAAGGACTTAGCGGAACTGCTGCTGGCCAGCAGGGCGGATGTCAATGTGAGGGACAAGTACGGGGATACTCCCTTGTATGAGGCGAAATTCCACCACAAGGACCTGGCGGAAATGCTGCGCGGACACGGCGGCAAGCAGCTTCGAGTGATGAAGGTACCCACGGCCGCAGAAATCAGCCGGGAAGCGGCAGACCGATGGCAGAAAGCTGCCGAACATGGGTCACGGGATGGCCAATTCAAGATTGGCATGGCGTACTACACCGGGACGGGAGTGGTGCAAGATTATGGACAAGCGATGCGTTGGCTTCGGGAAGCGGCGGAACGGGGCGATTCGGACGGCCAGTACAATTTGGGAATGATGTACGGCAAAGGGCAGGGGTCTCTCCGCGATCCGATCTCCGCCTATCAATGGATCCTTGTCGCCGCATCCTGCGGAAGTACAACTGCCTCCGACGTCGCCAAGGGCATGGAAGCGTTTCTATCCGTGGATGAAGTTGCGGAGGCGAAGCGTCGTGCGTCGGAATTTAAGCGAAGACAATGAGCCCAATGGACTAGGCAAGTCATAACTCCCAATCTCTCGGCTCGCGGAGTTTGCACTCGCAGCCGCTACCGTCCAGAATTTTTCTAGCGATCTGCCACGCGGCACAGCGTAGGTACCTACCAAGAACATCTGATTTGGGGACAGACGATAAGCGCCTCTACCCCTCTGTGGTTGCAGCGCCGACCGGGCCAAGATTTGCTACCGTTTTGTGGACAGAGTTGCGAAACACTCCCAAGATTTTCAAAGATGAGCCGCGGTGAAAAAGTCATTTCCGTTGACGCGCGGCACGCGACGCGCACTCAAGTCCACCGTTTTTTATGTCCTCGCGATGAGGACTCCCCGGGCTTCTAGACGACCTTGCTATTTGGCTAATTTTACATAAACACTTTGCACCTTAGGGTTCGCAATCAGCGTCGATTATGGTTGACAACCACCTCCGTAAATCACAACTTCTTACGATGGGCTTCCGCAAGGACTGTTTCAGCCACTTCCCGGGAGAATTCGCACAGAGCGATCACGGACCGGAACCGGTCGCGTTCCATAGATATGACAAACTCCTCTCCGGCTTCGAGGGCACGACGGATTCCGCTAAGGTTTCCTGAGTCTGACTCGACATCAATTGTTCGTTTGTTGAGTCCGGGTCCCAACCAATTTTGGACCTGATCCCTTGAGAGGTACTCATCTTCATCCACTTGCCTCTCTCCCCAAATGCGTCTGCGAATCCTGTCGAAGAAGCGTGAGTCAGGGATTGCTCCCCCCTTGAGGAAACTAGCAAGTGGATCCTCGTCGCCCACAGGAACGCCACCGAGATTGGCAAACCAAGGAAAGTGGCGTCGAAACACCTGCAGGAGCGCCCTTCCTGAAATCGCGCCAACGATCGACTCACTTGCCATGTCCCCAGGAGCAGCGTCATCCGGCGCGCTCACGAACAGAACTGTCACCGAGTGTGCTATCTGTTCAAGGAAAAACGCGTAGATGAAAAGGACTGGTTTGGAAATGTAATGGCCATCCCTCAGATTAGCGATCAGAAGTACCGGCCTCGTGGGCTGACCTCTCACCAATTCGAGCAGTTGCTGCAAGCGTCGAAAATCACCCTTCGCAACTACAAGTCCTCCATCCAAATCGAACAGTGATATGTAGTCTTCTGTCGTGGATTTCGCGACTGCTTCCTGAAGTTCAATCTCGAAGTCCTTGATCTTCTTGATGGCGTCCAAGATCTTGGGGAAGAGAGCGAGCAAAACAACCAGGGCGGACAGCCAGACCATAACCAGCGCTGCATTTGTTTCTACGGGCGGTTTTTTGACCAACCGAAGGAAACCATACCAAGCTGCAGCAACAACCAAGCCCGATAGCACCACCCGCAGGAGGACCTTAGCCGCATACTTGATTGAATTCCAAGAAGCACGGAGGATAAATCGCCGTAAGTGATTCCAGTCCACGAGGGGCCCCTTTCTTTTCAGCGTTGGCCCTGTTGAGCGCGGCGCCGGTCTTTGGTCGCTCTGATATCGTACCAGCGGTTGGCTGAAAGTTTATACTCTTCACAGCAAAGAGAGCTGGCAAGCGGAACTCACGAATTGCGTCGGGGGGGCGACTAAGACCATTGTCAGGAGCGAGACATTCAAGCTATCCCCATAATCCAGCCCTCGATCTCAGCCACTTTTCTTTCGGGCGCGGCTAGGCTTGGACTGAAAAATCTTCCCAAGCCGCCGTCGAGATCGCTCCTCCTCAGCCATTCCGCCGCGGCATAAGCGTCTTGCTGATCCGAATTGCGGCCTTCGCACGGGAAGCTGTGGCTCCACAATGTCGGATACACCTCTACAACGGCCGATTTGCCGGTTGGTACTCTCCAACCATCGAAAGGCCAAAAATGCACGCGGTTTACGTAGAGCATTACAACGACGTTCGTCTGAACAGCGCCGTCGGCTACATCACGCCAAAGGACATGCTCGCCGGGCATCAGCAGGAGATTCAGGCCGACCGGGATCGGAAATTGGAAGCAGCGAGGGAACAGCGGAAGAATCGCCGCCAGCGGGCCGCGTGACGGATGAAACGAATTACTTCCGGTTGGCTGACGTTCACCGACAACGGCCGCGTCGTAAGATTGTGAGTGTAATCGCGATGTTTCAACAGTTTACCGACACTAGTCCCACACAACCGCTTCAAATGGAGAAGTGTGCATCCAACTTGGCCAGCGCCCCGTTAATCCTTCTTCTCCTCCTCGATCCTCGTCCCCTCTTCCGTGACAATCGTTCCCGGCGACACGGCGAGCAAGAGGTATCTTTTGCCTCCGTCAAGGACGACGAGGTTGTTCATTTTGTTAAAAAACGTCCCGGTACAGTCCGGATCGACCGTGTAGCTTCCCGGCTCCGTCTGATCGAACCAGTCTAGGATTACACCGTTGCTGCTTCTGGTCGTGCGAATCAGGTTGATCTTCCCTTCTCCGTTTTCGACGTTGATGCCAATCTGGGCGATAGGCCCCCCCACGACATTGTTTACGCCCGTCCTGCGGAAGGCATACGTCCCTTTGAGACTGGCAACGCTACAGCCGCTATCGTTGGCATGAACGTTGATCATGGCCCTTGGAATGCCGGCAAAAGTCACAAGGAGCGCGAAACCTGTTGCGAGAAGAAAATACTTTCCGAGCTTGCTCATTTTTGATTCTCCTTTCTTTTTCCGGCCTAGACTCGGGTTCGTGTCTGGGCCGTTAGGAGCGTGAGTATACCCCTACCTATGTAGCCGCGAAGTAATTTTGCGAAAGCAGGATTACGCTCACGACCAAATTGGCCAGCGAGAATTCCTGTTGACGGCGTATCCGAAAGTTGAGGCCGGTGGACGTGGTGGAGCTACAATGATCTTGCCGGGCGAAACGTAAGCGGGCTCTGCGGGGACGCAACCATGCTGAGGGATAGCTTGGTGGTCGTATCGATGCCTTGAAAATCCCCGCCCGAAGGGTGGAATACTCACTAAGGGAGAGCGCCCTCTTTCCATTTCAGGCTGAACCAACACACTCCCACATGGTCGTGGGCCGACGACCTCCGGGTTATGAGCTTCATCAAACAGCGGGACAAAAATCCAACAAATGCTTGATGTGGCGTTGCTTAGCTCAAGACCCAACTTCCCGTTTCTCCTGTTGAATTGTACCGAAGTTGTACCGAATCGGCATAGCTGACATCGCGCAGGTTGATGAAGAATGCGGCGGAAGCAGCGGACGAAACCCTGCTGATGGCTGCATTGCTTTGGTGTGGGTATCCTCCGCAGCGAGCGATGTGCTCCAGGTTTTGCCGCTCTTGTCGGTTACCGTGACATGGAAAGGAAAACGGGCTCGAAGCACACGGTGAAGGTCATGCAGGATTCAGAAGTTGCCACGAGCATTCATCTGAAGGCAGCAGACAATATGACCGTCGGCGCCGGTCAGAAGGACCTCTAGCGGAGGGGTAAAATCGCTGCGCGTCGAGCGTTTCTGGCGGGAGTCGTTTTTTTTCTTGACAAAGAAAAGAGATTCACAGAACATGCAGCGCCTACGTCATATTCGCAGTTCCCGCCACCCTGGGCCGATCGGCAAAGGGGCGAGCTCCCACATAAAATGGCTCGCTCCGTAGCAGCCGCCCTCAGACAAAGACAATCAGACAACGGTGTAATTTTCTTTGCCAGGAGGGTACGACTATGTCTGTCGACAATTCCAATCTTTCTCCACAACGGAGACATTTGTCAGGGTCCATGAGTCTTTTCGACTCGGGACGAAGTGAAATCAAATTCAATACAGACGACACCATGGAGCGCATTTGGACGGTTCGGGAAGTAGCAGACCTGCTGCGCGTAAGCACGGACACGGTAATGCGACGCTTTCGCGCTGGGGTATCGACCTTCAGGAGACCATGCACGAAAGCGCTGTCAAGCGCTTTTTGGGCTGTCTTTTGCACGTGAATACGCGATTTTGGCCTCGCGCACGCGCGAGGAGTAGGGATTACATTAGGGAGTGCAGCAAATACCTGCAACTTGAAGACGGCGAATCATCAGACTAGGGAGGGGGGACTTATGGCGAGGATGTCGTTGGCTGAAGTCGTAGAATTGTCTGCATTCCCAAATCAAGAGCTCGCGAAAATTATGGCGGGCAACTTAGACACTTTGGACGCGTGCACCATATTCCTTCTGCTGCCATATTTTATTTTGTCCTGGACCTGCTTCATTACTGCCGAGAAGCTCCCTGATGCCAAGTCCCTCTTTCCCGCGCTTTTGGGAGAAAACGGAACAATTTCACGTTCCAAACTTAATGAGGCTTATATCCAATCAATTGTGCAACGCTTGGAGTGTATAGCGCGTGAAAAAGCTCAAAGGAATCTACCTATCGCGCTCAGGCTCTTGGTCTACGCGAGTCAATCAGACCCCGACGCAGCGTTGGTTGACTCTTTCATCCCGGAGTTTCGAAAAAGGCTGTATCGGCTTGGCTATCGCGGTATGGATCTCGAAGACGGTCTGCAAACCGCGCAGCAGCACCTGATAGAGGAACTCCAGCCTCTCCGCCAATCGCAGGAGCAGTTATTTGAGGCCTTACTTTCCGCAACCTGTAATTACACCATGCTCAACGTCTACCATAAACTGGTGGACGACCAGAGGGCGGCGCTAGCCCTAAAGCGAAAGCCGGAGGGTCTGATTCAATTCGAAGAGTGGCTGGAGTTTGAAGAACTGCCTCCCGCCATGGAGTCGGGCCCGGCTCCTACGCTCGAAGACTTCGTCGCCGTCAAGCAGTCGGAAGACCAGATTTTGAAAATCGTGGCAGAAGCATTTCCTGGGGATACTCGTAAGTTAAAGGTCATTTGTGATTTATTCCAAGACCCGGATTTTTCTTCCGAAGATCTCGCACGGCATCTCGGTTGCAGCAAAAGGACAATTGATCGCGATTTGTCGAAGCTTCGTCAGTGCCAACCCCTCAGGGATTTCCTAGACGGGATTTCAACCTTCTAGGTAGGCATGTCCCAGTTTTAACCTCCTTTTTCGATTCTATTTAGTAGGTGCGCGACGTGAGGGTCGCTATAGCCGGGCCCCCCATGTCACACCTAGCAAAAGTGCAGAGGTCGCAAAGCACAAGATACGAGAGCGGCGAGGTGGCGCCATGAGCAACCCTTGGTTGAACGGCATACTTCCGGAAGATGGTACGGATGAAGCCATGCCGGTCCAGCCCGCCACCGCAACCCAGCTTGTTCTAGGAGATGCACTAAACGCAGAAGACCTGACCGAGAAATCCAACGTCGCTGAGGCCAACACGATCTTGATGGAAGGTCGCGTCGGCCTAGCAGATACCTCACGTGGAATCCTCGTCGCGGGTCGGGCCTTCAATAGGCTCAAGCCTATGTTCCCCAAGGGTACGTGGCTCCCGCGGCTGAAAATGGAAGCCGAGCGGTCCGGCCACAGCATCAGGTCAATTCAGGAATACATGAAGGCGGCCAAGGAAGACGACGCCAAAAACGCGGAGCTTCGCGTTTTCGCGAAGTCCACTGATCCTCAGGCTGTCGCTCTAACGGAAGCAGGCGAGCAAGCTAAACAGAGAGTCGCCGACGCCATAACGGCCACCGAACTAACGGACACAACGGAACCAAAAACCAAGAAGCCCCCGCGCAAGTCACCTGTACGGCTGGATGGCATCTATCGCTTGCCTTTGCCCATGACCGGTGATGAGAAGGACGCCACAGATGAATTAATGCAGTCGCCGAACTGGCCGAATGCACAAAGGTACATGATGGAAATATGGCGGCAGGTTCTTGTGGGATACGGCTATTTTGTTGTCCCCGAAGCAGCACCGGAGACGCGCACGAATGCTGACTCATTCCTCGGTGTTGTCGCCATCGACGCCGACACCGTGCCAAGCATATTCCCCGGGGAGGCGGGAGACGGTGCACGTACTCAGGCTTAAGCACGACTGGAAACGTGAAGCAGCACAAATGAGGGGGCAGTACCCGGCCCCTTCTCATGCCACTCACACCATAGAAGACAAGGACACTGTCGCTGTTGCGCCGGACGGCAGCATTCAATGCCTGCTGCTCAAGAACCGAATCCCAGACTACCAATACATTTCGGCATTCGAATTCTGGAAAACAGTGAACGAGGACCTCAGCAACCGGGGTTCTGTTACAGGCTCGCCGATGCTGCCCGGATTCAACCGCGATGGAGCGTTAGGACTTCGTAACCGTGTTCCCGAAGATGTCCTAAAGATTCTCACCGCTCGGCAGGGAGTGCTCGGCTACTCGGTGGGGCCACATGGAAAGTGTTACAAGACACCGCTATACATAAGGCGACCTGAACTGTTGGACGAGAACCAAAAACTCATTGAGCGAGCGGATGCGCTGTACGCGCAAGCATTACCGCAGATCCACGCACGCCAGTGGGCAGAGGTAGTTTCGAAGCCGTGCTGGAGATTATGGGACACGTGCTTCACCACTTGTTACGTTGTCCGAGAACTGCGCTGCGCATATCACTGCGATACCAGAAACCTGCGCGGCGTAATGAGCGCCATCATGCCGATGGGGCAATTCGCGGGCGGCGAATTGGTACTCGCTCGTTGGCGCGTCGCTATTGCTTTCAAACCCGGTGATCTCTTGCTGTTCGATCCGCAACAGCTGCACGGCAATCTTCCCTTCGAAGGCGAACGGCTTTCAGCGGTTTTTTTATTGCGAGCGCAGGATTGGCGATTGCGGCAAGCAGGGATGAGCTCGCAATACTCTTAGCGTCAGGGAAGTCACTGGTAGCAGTACAGGGCATAATAATGGCTAGCGGCGATAATGGAAAAACAGGTACGCTACCGGCCGTTGCGAGCGGGCGTTTGAATGGCGTCTTCGATGCTGCGCTTGAAATCGCGATGAAGAGGCGCGAACTTCTCGGCCGGCTACGCACATCCGTGAAGACAAAAGACATGGCGGAAGTATTGCTTGTGGCGAAGGAGTTGTGTGGCCTCGATGACGAAAAAAGTAATCGAGTTAATTAGAGTCTCTACCCAGGGTCAAGCGGCTAGTGATCGTGCGTCCATACCGGCGCAGCATGCAATCAATCAACGGACCGCACGGGCGTACGGTCTTGAGATCGTCGGCTGCATCGAACTTGTGAACGTCTCCGGTGCCGCGGTCCTGCGAACTCCCGAAATGCAGAAGCTGTTGAAGCGGATCGAAGATCCGATGATTCACGGCATCGTCGTGCGAGAGTTCTCGCGCGTGATGCGCCCTGATAATTTTGCGGATTATGTTCTACTCCAAACTCTCCAGGACACGGGAACCGTCCTGTATCTCCCCGACGGGCCGATTGATTTCTCCTCAAAGACTGGCCGACTGCTCGGAAGCATCCGCGCGGCGATTGCCGGGCTAGAACGGAGTGAAATCCTTGAGAGAGTGTGGTCCGCGAAGGAAGAGAAACGGCGGGCTGGCAAGCATCCACAAAGTCAGATAGCACTTCCGTTTGGGATCGGTTACGACCGCAAGAACTCCCGATGGTTTTACGAACCAGAAGTCGAGAAAGTCCGCGAGGCCGTCCGTCTCTTTTTATCCGGAGAGACGAGCTACAAGGAAGTTGGCCGCAAAGTCGGAATCGACGCTTTCAATCTTCGGGTGATCTTACGCAATCCGGTTTACACCGGCTGGAAGGTCTACAGCCAACGGCGCGATCCGTCTTCGGCGGCAATTCGCACGCGCAACGATGGTCGGCAAGCTGACCGCCCCAAAATTCCCCGCAATCCCGAAGACATAATTCGCGTAAAGGTACTTGAGCCGATAATCTCCGAAAATGAGTTTGCGGACCTGCAACGAATTCTCGATCTCAAGAAGCAGAACCATTGGCGTGTGCGGCCCGACCACGAGCGTAGATTCACCTACAGCGGATTTCTTCGATGTGGCACCTGCGGCAATCGCGTGTATACAAAGGGACGGCAAGGTCGAGCGTGGTATGTCTGCAAGAGTCGCACGGCTGAAGCTCGAAAGGAGCGCAGAGATAATGGATTGGAGGACTGCTCCAATCCGTACATGCGACGCGAACGCTTGGAACAGTGCATCGATACTTTGATTTCGGATCGGCTGACCGACAGAAGCTTTTTGAGTCAGCTCGCAACGGCATATGCTAGCCGAGACTCTTCAAATGGGGCGAAGCTGGAACTGGCGCGAATCGAAAGTGAATTCGTACAACTGAAAGAGAAAAAGCAGCGCGTGCTCGATGCATACTTTGAGAATCTCATCGACCGTTCCGAGCGAGACCGGCGCCTTCTGTCTCTTGAGGCGGATGGAGGACTGTATAGGAACCTCTTGACTCGGGCAGGGTCTAGCGTTCCGAGACTCACAGTCAAAGAACTGGCCGAGGCATTCAGCGTTTTCCACGAATGGGAATTCTTGGGCCGTGCCGACAAACGCCAGCTGCTTAGGGCAGCGATGCCAGAGGTGCACGTCCAAGATTACCGCGTGGTTGGGCTAAGTTTGATCCCAGCGCTGCCTGGTAGCGGTGAAGTAAGCCCTACGGGCAAGGGTTCATGGCCGCCGCGAGCATGAAGCGCGATGGAAAGCTGACGGAAAGGGCCGCGCGCGCGATCGTCACACAGCCGTCCTCAAGCGGCTGGCGCATCACTTCCAGGACGTTGCGCTGAAACTCGGGAAGCTCATCCAGAAAAAGCACGCCGTTGTGTCCGAGCGAGACTTCGCCCGGCCGCGGGACGGCGCCCCCTCCGATCAACCCTGCATCGCTGATGGTATGGTGCGGTGAGCGGAACGGGCGCGTGCCCACGAGGCCGCGCGCGTCGTCGAGCAGACCGGCCACGCTGTGGATGCGCGACGTTTCAATGGCTTCCTCGAGCGACATCGGCGGCAGGATGGTTGGTATGCGTTTCGCGAGCATCGTCTTGCCCGCGCCGGGCGGGCCAATGAGAAGGATGTTGTGGCTGCCGGCGCAAGAAACTTCGAGCGCACGCTTGGCCGCCATTTGACCCCGCACGTCCCGCAGGTCCACGGCATACTGGCTGGCCTCGGCGAGCATTTGCGCCGTGTCGACCGCAACCGGCTGGAACGATTCGGGAGCATTCATCATGTCCGCCGCTTGCGGCAGGCTTTTCACGGCATACACGTGGATTCCTTCGACGACTGCGGCCTCCCGCGCATTCGCTTCCGGGACGACCACGTTCCGAATGCCCCGATCGCGTGCCGCGAGCGCCGCCGAAAGCGCGCCTCTGACCGATCGGACACTGCCATCGAGCGAGAGTTCGCCGAGAAATACGTACGAGTCCAAGGATTTCCCGAAAAAAGTTCCTTGGCATCCCAAGAGGCCCAGCGCCATCGGCAAATCAAATGCAGACCCTTCTTTGCGGATGTCCGCCGGGGCGAGGTTTACCGTCACGGTTTGTTGCCAGGGAAAATCGAAGCCGCAGTTCCGCAGGGCCGATTTGATGCGTTCGCGGCTTTCCTTGACGGCGATGTCCGGCAGGCCGACGACATTAAAAAGGCCTTGGCCTCCCGGACCGACGTCGACTTCGACCTCGACCAAGTAGGCGTCTATCCCAAACACAGCAGCGCTGTATGTCTTGAAAAGCATCTCAGGCGGCTCGGGAGGACACGATGTCCAGCTGCGAGGCAGAGCGTATCTCAAAACGATACTTCGCGCTAGCGGTACTGCGCGCTCACGTGCAACCAACGGCGTTGGACGTGAAACTTATAACGGAACAGGTCGTGACGCCACACTGCTTTACAGCAATGCGTACACAACGTATGCTTAGCCACGAATTGGAACGGAAAACTGGCCCTACTCCTGTTGCGGAGGCGCGCGATGTGGATCGTTTTAATCGTCGTTGTCTTGCTGGTGGTTCTCGTAATCGGAATCTACAACGGTCTCATACGCCTGAAGGTGCAATGCGACAACGCTTGGTCCGACATTGACGTGCAGCTCAAGCGCCGCTACGACCTGATTCCCAATCTCGTGGAAACGGTGAAGGGTTACGCGGCGCACGAAAAGGGGACGCTCGAAGGAGTGGTGGCCGCGCGCAACCAGGCGATGTCGGCTGAAGGTCCCGCCGCGAAAGCCCAGGCGGAAGGCATGCTCACGGCAGCGTTGCGGCAAGTGTTTGCGCTAGCCGAGGCTTACCCGCAGCTTCGCGCGGTGGAAAGCTTCACGCAACTCCAGCAGACGCTGAATCAAATTGAAGACAGCGTGCAGAATGCACGGCGCTATTACAACGCGGTCGTGCGCGATTTCAATACCAAGATTGCCGTGTTTCCCTCGAACATCATCGCCAACATGTTTAATTTCAAAGCGCGCGAGTTCTTCGAAATCAGCGCGCCAGCCGAGCGGGAAGCTCCGAAGGTCAGCTTCGGCGGCGCAGATTAGCAGGATTGCAGCCATGCAAACCACCCGCCGCGCGCTCGCCCTCTGCCTTCTTGCGTTTCTTGCCGCACTCCCCGCAGCGGCGCGCCAGCTCGTCATCCAGCACTTCGACGAGCAGATCCTGATAAACAGCGACGGCACGATTGACGTAACCGAAAACATCACGGCGCAATTCATTGGCACAAACTGGCACGGGATCTACCGCTCGATTCCGGTGGAATACACCACTCCGCAGGGCCTTAACTACACGCTGTTTCTCGATGTACTTTCCGTGACCGACAGCGACGGACATAAACTCAAATACGAGCAGAGCCATCAAGGGCACTACACGCGATTCAAGATTTACGTACCCGACGCGGATAATTCGACGCGCACAGTTGTCCTGACGTATCGCGTGCTCGACGCGCTGAGCTTCTATGAAGACCACGATGAGCTGTACTGGAACGTGACCGGCAATGAATGGGACGCACCCATCGAATCGGCGAGCGCGAATATCGTTCTGCCCTCGGGCGTCACCGGCTTGCACGCCATCGCTTATACGGGCGTGTTCGCGTCGCGCGCGCAGGATGCCCAGGTCAATGTCAGCGATAATGCCGTTGAAATCCAAACGACGCGAGCGCTGGGGTTCCACGAAGGGCTAACGGCCGTCGTTGGCTTCGACAAAGGATTCGTTCATCCCCCGGGCGCAGCGGCAAGGGCGATTCTTTTCCTGCGTAGCAATTGGCCGTTTTTCCTTCCGATCGGCGTTTTCGTCGCGATGTTTTACCTATGGTGGACGCGCGGGCGCGACCCCGAACACGGTTCCATCACCGTCCAGTACGATCCGCCGGACAACCTTTCGCCGGGAGAATGCGGCACGCTTGTGGACAATGAAGCCTCGATGCGCGATATCACCGCTACGCTGGTCGATCTCGCCGTCAAGGGTTACATTACCATCGAGCAAAAAGATGAAAGCCACCTCCTCGGCTTATCGCACAGCAAGGGCTACATCTTCCATCTGAAGAAGCCGGCGGCGGAATGGGCCAAAGCGCGCGCACACGAACAAGCCATGCTCGTCGCTCTATTCGACGCGGGCGCGAGTCCGGACGTGAAACTTTCCGATCTTCAGAATCACTTCTATACGAATATTCCCTCCATCCGCGACCGAATATTCGACGCACTCATGAGCGATGGCTATTACCTGCATCGGCCGGACACTGTGCGCCAGGCTTACGTCGGCGGCGGCATTGTCACTGCTGTTCTCCTGATCGTGGGCGGGGCGTGGCTTTCGGGCGTAACGGGTGTGCCGCAACTTACGTGGACCATCACAGGCGTCCTTTGTGGCGTTGTCATCTGCGGATTTGGCTGGTTCATGCCGGCGAGGACCCTGTCCGGTTGGCGAGCTCTTGAAAAAGTGCTGGGCTTCGAGATGTTTCTTGGCCGAGTCGAGAAGGACCAGATCGAGCGCCTGGAAAAATCGCCGGACCTCTTCGAAAAATATCTGCCTTATGCCATGGCACTGCACGTCGAAAAGAGATGGGTGCAGGCGTTTTCCGGAATCGCCTTGCAGCCGCCCCAGTGGTATCAGGCTCCCTATGGCAGCGGATTTGTGCCATATCTATTCGTGACGGATCTGAATGTGATGTCCATGCAGGCAGGGAGCGTGATGGCATCCTCACCGCGCAGTTCGAGCGGATTTGGCGGCTTGGGAGGATCGGGCTTCGGAGGCGGAGGGGGCTCGGGCGGCGGCTTCGGCGGCGGGGGCGGAGGGGGCTTTTGAGTCTGTCGGCTGCGGGTGGGCGGGTCACTCGGGTGGCTAGGGCTCTTTACTGACTGGATCCTGGGGAACCGTTTGTGCTCCACAACTGGTTGATCCAGCCGTGCTCGCGGACGCCTTCCTCTTCGACTTGGCGCGACCATGCCGCCAGCAGGCAGGCACGATTGAAGTAACCCACCATTTGCCGCGGGCTCTCGCGGCTGACAACCGGCAGCCGGCCGATATTGTGCTGCAGCATGCGGAACATCGCGTCATGAACCTGTTCATCCGGAAAGGCCACGATGGGCTTATTTGAACCGGCCTCGAGGACCGTGATCTTCCCTTGGGGATCGGCCTCAAGGGCACGCAACAGGTCGCCTTGCGTCACGACTCCTGCCAGTTGTCCGTCTTTTCCCTCGATGGGGAGGCCATCGGTAAGGCTGAACGCGGGCTTGCTGCCGCTGATGCCCTCGGCCAACTCTCCCACCGTCATCTCCTGGGGAATCGGAACGATATCGGTTCGCATCACTTCGCCGACGCGCACCATTTTCAGTGCAGCGGCTTCGAATTCTTCGGGAACACGCAATCCGCGGCGCGCGAGTTTTTCCGTCATGATCGAGCTCGGCAGGTAGCGGATGGCGATCATATCGGCGATCACGCAGCAGAGCATGAGGGGAAGAATGGCGCTGTAATCGCGCGTGATTTCAAACGCGAAAACGATGAACGCAAACGTGGCGCGCGAAGCTGCGCCGAAGACGGCAGCCATGGCTACCAACGCATACGCTCCGGGCGAAAGGTGCAGGCTTGGGAAAATGTGATTTACAACGACCGCGAATACGCCTCCCATTGCGGCGCTCGACATGAACATCGGAGCGAGCAATCCGCCCGAGGTGCCGGAGCCGAGCGAGATGACCAGCGCCAGCGCCTTAAAAACCGCAATCAGGATGAGCAGCTTCAGCGTCAGGCTGTTGTTCAGGATATCGGAAATCGTGTCGTAGCCCACGCCCAGCACGCGCGGAACAAAAAACCCGATGATGCCGAGCCCCAGCGCGCCGATGGCCGGATGCCACAGGTCGTCGATCGGTATGCGCTCGAATTGGTCCTCCACCCAATAGAGCAGCTTCGTGAATCCAATCGCCACGACGCCGGAAATCACGCCGAGCAACAAATAAAATGGCAAACCGTGGAGGACGTCGAAATTCGTGTTTCCGATCGTGAACATCGACCGCTGCCCGAGCAGCACGGCGCGCACGCTGGTAGCGAGCGTGCTTGCAATTACCAGTGGGATGAACGAACGCGAGCGAAACTCGAACAGCAGCAGTTCGATTGCGAGGATCACTCCCGCAATCGGCGTATTGAACGTCGCCGCCATTCCGGCACCCGCCCCGCAGGCAAGCAGCACTTTGCGCTCGGACGCCGTCGTCGAAAGGAATTGCCCCACGAGCGACCCGACGGCCCCGCCGGTCTGAATGATGGGACCTTCCGCGCCGAACGGCCCGCCGGTGCCGATGGCAATGGCAGCCGAAAGCGGCTTCAGGATCGCGACCTTAGCCTCGATGCGGCTGCGAGATGTCAGCACTGCCTCCATGGCTTCCGGAATGCCGTGACCTTTGATTTTGTCGGTGCCGTACTTGGCCATTACTCCCACGATCAGGCCGCCCACCACGGGCATCAAAATCACCCAGGCTCCGATTGTGGTGTGCTCCGGGCTACGGAAATGGATGGACCAGGTGTGGTAGTACGCAAGGTTGGTAAAGAGCCCGATTAGATCGTACAAAATGTAGGCGATGATACCGGCCAGGACGCCGATAAGGGCTGCCAGCAGCGAGATGAAACCGATGCGATAACCTGCCGTCTGGCTTGGGTGCGCGGTCTTCAAGGGTTGTGAGCGTGATGCCACCGAGGACTGCTCCTGGACAGGAACGCGTTTAGCGGATGCCGGCCCGTTTCCTTCGCGCGCGCGCCAGCCTCTTGCTCCGTGGGGATCCGGCTCGAGAGACGCGCCCGTTCTCGGCTGCATCCAGAGCTGCTTGAAGGGCTCGGAGGAGCCTGCGACCGGCCGCGCGCAATTCCGCGCGGTGCGGCAGCGAGAGCTCCCAGACCACTTTTTCTCCGCGCCGGGTTAATTCCAGCATGACCTCGCGCCGGTCCGTCTGGCTGCGCGACCGGCGAATCAAGCCGCGCTTCACCAGCCGGTCGGTTAGTTCCACAGCACTGTGATGCTGTATCTGCAGCCGCTCCGCCAGAACTCCGACCGTCGCTTTCATATCCTCGGGCATCCCCTTGATGGCCAGCAACGCCTGATGCTGGTGCGGCTCGATTCCGGCAGCCCGCGCGGCCTGGTCGCTGAAATTCAGGTACCGGCGAATTTCGTAACGAAAGCGCGCGAGCGCGTTGTAATCCACTTCCCGGCTGGTCGGTCGTCTCGGCACATTTTTATTATATCGTAATACGATAGGAAATCCAGCGGCAGCATCACGAAATGATGGGATTGCGTTCCTAACTGTCAATGTCAAACTGCTGCTACCGGACGGTCTTCTAGAATAGGCGGGGCAAAAAGCCGGGGACGCGCCGGGCATAGTCCTCAAACTTCAAGCCAAAGGCTTCGCGCAAAAGCTTCTCCTCACTGCGGATTCGGATCTCATTTCCAGCAAGAAAAACGATGATCCCCGCCACGAGGGCTTGCCAGCGGCTAACCGCGAGCTCGGTGGCAATTAGCATCCCAAACATCGCCAGGTAAATCGGGTTCCTCACAATACCGTAGGGCCCTTTTGTGATGAGTTCGTGACCTTCCACCACTCGCGCCACCAGCGCCCATTGTTTTCCGAGCGCCCGCACCGCGGCCAGGCAGAACCACAGGGACGCGACTGCGATCGCGATCGTCACCGCACACAATATTAGTTCCGCGGTCTTGGGCAGCGGAGCGAGGCTCGAAAAGAAGGGCCTTGGAATGCCGAATGCGATTGCGTAACCCACTCCCTGCAGGAAAAATCCTATTCCGGACCTCGTGTCGCGCTGAATTTCCGCTACTGCCGCTTGCCTTTTGCCCGCCAGCAGAATCAGGCCAAATCCCAGCCAACATGCCATCACAACCAGGAGAGCAACCTCAGCCGGTCGGTCGGGTGAAAATGTCATGAGCTCACTCGTCGAGTGATTGCGCTGCGTGTTTCAAGGATTGGGCAGGAGTCCGGATGACGCCCGCCGACGTCGTTTGTCGAGCTTACAAATTCTTGCGATAAGACCTCTGCGTCTTGTTGTGCACATATCCTTGGCGCTCATAGAAGGCGTGCGCGCCCTCGCGGATTACGTTCGTGCGTAAGCCGATTTCCCTGCATCCCTTTTGGCGCGCCCATTGTTCGGCGCGTTCGAGGAGCTTCCGCCCAATTCCTTGCGACCTCTTGCGTTCATCCACCACCAGGCCGCTCACCTCCGCGCGCGCGTCGGCTTCCACAGAACGGAACACGAAGACTCCGATCCATCCCGCGATACTCCCATCGGCAACACCCGCGACGTAAACCACATGCTCGCTCGATCCTTGCATTTCCGCTACGCGCTTGGCGATCTCTTCCGCCGAAGAGCCGTAGCCAAGCTGGCGCGACAATTCCGCCATTTGCGCGTAATCCTCTGGCCGAGGCCCGCGAATCACTCCGTCAAACTGCCGCACCGGTGTGCTCACGCCCGCCTCCGGTGACTCTTGCATGCGCTTTCTTCAGCACGGCGATCTGTCCCGCATGATACAGGTCGTGCTGCACGAGTCCGTGCAACATCACGTATCGTGAATAGTCCGATCTTACGACTGGTTTCTCCTGCAACTGCTCGTCCCGCAGCGCCCCAACCGTCTTTCTCAGCCGCGACCTGCTTTCCGCCAGATTCTCGAGCGACCGTTTCCACGCGATCTCGCTCGCATCCCACACGGGTGGCCAGTCTCTTTCGGTTGTCACTTCCACAACTTCGCCTTCCAGCTCGTGCTGCACGATCGAATTCCACGCCGTGATGTGATTCACCAACTCCCAGATCGAGTGCGCCCCCTGAACGGAATGCCTTGACGCATGTTCCGCAGAAACTCCTTCAAGCAGCCTCGTGAGCGAAGGTCCGTGCCACGCATCTCCGGAAAATGCGCGGTCCAATTGGTCCAGGATTCTTCGGATTTCGCTCATGGATCTGGCCCCCATTCAAAAGCGTAAGGCAGCCGCCCATACAACGCAACAGGAACGCGCGCCCCTCATTTTAGAGACTCAGTGCCGCCTAGAGGCTGCACGCCATTAGAAGGTCTTGTCCGAATCGAGAAGAATCGTCACCGGACCGTCGTTCGCGAGTTCCACCGACATATGCGCCTGAAACACTCCCGTCTCCACGCGCACTCCGAGCGCCTTCAACGCGCGCACAAATTCCTCGTAGATCGCCTTGCCCTGCTCCGGCGGGGCGGCTTGGACAAAGCTCGGCCTCCTCTGGCTGCGCGCATCGCCGTAAAGCGTGAATTGCGACACCGCAAGGATTGCGCCTCCCGTATCGAGCAGCGAGCGGTTCATTTTCTCTTGCTCATCACTGAAGATTCGCAAGTTTACGATTTTTTCCGCCATCGAGGCCGCCGTCGTGGACGCATCCTCCCACCCCACCGCGACCAGCACGACCAAGCCCGCTCCGATTTCGCCCGCGATGCGCCCATCCACCACTACGCGCGCTTGGCTCACCCGTTGCAGCACCGCTCTCATGAGTCTCCTTCTTGCACGGCCCACACGCATAAATCAAGACTAGGATTGCGTCTGATCCGTCGTGATATTACGCGGCGGCTCTGCGCAAACGCAATGCTGCCTGCACCCGCCGCCGTGTTTTCACCGGCACGAAAGTATGCTAGAAGGAACGCAGCGTTCGGACAGGTGGAATCCTTGAAGCTCGCCCTTATCGGCACCCATGGCGTTGGCAAGACGACGCTCGCCTACGAAATCTGCTCCCTGCTGAAGAAAGCAGACCACAACGTTGAACTCGTCACCGAAGTGGCCCGCCAGTCTCCTTTTCCCGTCAACGAGGCTACCACGCTGGATGGGCAACTCTGGATTCTCCACGCGCAGATTGCCGCCGAACTCGAGGCCTCACGCCGCGCACCCTGCGTCATCACCGATCGCGCCGTGCTCGACAATTACTGCTACCTCGTCAACAAATTCGGCCGCCAGCCGCAGCTCGAATCCTGGCTTGCCTGGTGGATGGACTCGTATTCGCTTCTCGTCGGCGTCTCTCCCCTCGAAGGGGGCATCCAACCGGACGGTTTTCGCTCCCAGGATCGCGCCTTCCAGCAGCGCATCCACGAGCTCCTATTGGAATTGCTCGCTTCCGTGCCGTACAATCGGCTGTGCGCTCCGGTCCTTTGGCTTGAGGCACGCGATCGCCGCGTTTGGGCCGAACGCATTTTCGCCGCTGCCGTGCCGCTTCTGGATTCTTCCACCTTGCATGCTCGCGACGCCGCCGCCCGGTAAAATCCCCACGCCATCATGGCCCAGCCAGCGATCCCAACGCCATCGTCGAAACGATGGCTCACGCGCGGCGTCCTGGGCATCGGCCTCGCCAGCCTTTTTTCCGATTGGGCGCATGAGGCGGCGACGGCAATTCTTCCGGCATTTCTTGCAAGCCTTGGCGCACCTGCTGTCGCACTCGGCGTAATTGAAGGTGTCGCGGACGGCCTCTCGAGTTTCGCCAAACTTGCAGGTGGCTGGATCGCGGATCGCCCGTCGTGGCGAAAGCCGGTGGGCATCATGGGTTATCTCACCACCGCGCTTACCACGTTCGCCTACGCTTTTGCGCAGAGTTGGCCGGTTGTGCTCCTCCTTCGCGCCGTCGGATGGGTGGGGCGCGGCAGCCGGGGTCCCTCTCGCGATACGCTCTTGGCTGGCTGCATCGCGCCCGGCCAGGAGGGCCGCGCCTTCGGCTTCGAACGCGCCATGGACACGCTCGGCGCTGTGCTCGGACCGCTCTGCGCTGCTGCACTGATCGGCGCTCTGGGCGCGCGCGGCGTTCTGCGCTGGACACTTCTCCCAGGATTGGTCGCCGTCCTTGCTTTTGCTTTCCTCGCGCCACCCTCAAAGCCGACGGACGGCCACAAAGCGCTGAGCTTTGCGTCGAGTCTCGCGCAGCTCCCGAGGAACTATTGGCATTTTCTTGCCGGCGTCTTTGCTCACGGCCTCGGCGACTTTGCGCCCACGCTCCTGATTCTTCGCGCGAGCCAAATTCTGGCTCCGCGTTTGGGCCTTGGCCGCGCTACCGCTATCTCCGTCGGGCTCTATACGTTCCACAACCTCATCAACGCGGCTGCTTCATATCCCGCGGGCGCCTTGGGAGACCGCATCAGCAAGCGCAGCTTGCTCGCGGCCGGTTACATGATCGGTGTAGTTGCGTTCGTAGGATTCATATTCGTACCGCCCTCGCTCCCGGCCCTTGTCGTTCTCTTCGGGCTCGCGGGCATTCATGTGGCGTTCGAGCAAGCATTGGAGAAGTCGTTCGCCGCGGAGCTCATGCCTCCCACTGTGCGCGGCTCCGGCTTTGGCGTCCTCGCCACGGTCAACGGGATCGGTGATCTTGTATCGAGCGTGGCCGTCGGCGCGCTCTGGTCGAGCATCGGCCCCAATGCGGGCTTTCTCTATGCGGGATTCTTCACACTGGCAGGAGCGATTTTGGTCTACTTCTACGCCGGCCGCTCGCGGTGAGTCTTTCTGCGCTTGGCGGACGGCCGTGAATGAGTTCGCGGCGCAACCTGACAGCGCGGACAAAAGTAGCTGCTCCGCCCCGCCACAATCACCCGTCGAATCGCCGTCGCGCAACGAAAGCACTTCTTCCCTTCGCGCTGGTACACGCGATGCTTTAGCTGAAACTCTCCCGGTTGCCCTTCGGAATTCACGTAATCGGAAATCGACGACCCGCCTAGCCGGATCGCTTCGCTGAGTATGCCCCGCACCGCACGATGAAGACGATGAAGTTCTTCGTTGGAGAGATTTGTCCCAAGCCTCTTTGGGTGAATTCGAGCGCGAAAGAGGCTCTCATCAGTGTAGATGTTCCCCATGCCGCGCAGGACGTGTTGATCGAGCAGCAGCGCCTTGATTCGCGCCCGGCGCTCTCGCAACTTTGCGATGAATTCCGTTTCGCTCGCTTCCAGCGGATCGAGGCCGAGTTCACTCAGGACGCTCGCGCGCGCTGCATCCGGCAGAATTCGCATCTGCCCGAAACGTCGAATGTCCGTGTACCGCAGCTCGCGGCCATCATCCAGTGCGAAGAACACATGCGTGTGCGGCGCGGCGGGCATTTCCGCCTTGCATGTCATGAGCTGTCCCGTCATTCCCAGATGAATCAGCAGCGCCAGCGGCTGGTTGCTTCCGTTTGCGGATTCCAGCTCGAGCACCAGAAATTTTCCGTAGCGGCGCACGTCCACAACCCGCCGGCCCGGCAACTGTGCCTCGAGCGCTGTGGGGTCCTCAATAAAATCCGTTTTGCCCAATCGCACTTCAACAATTCGTCTCCCTGGCAGCACGGCTTTCAATCCGCGCGCGACTGTCTCGACTTCCGGCAGCTCCGGCATTTTCGATCCTCGGGCTTGAACTAATCTTTAGGCTTAATTCCTCGAATTCTTCTTAGAGATTATCCGAAGACGGCAGCGGTCGAGTCCCCACGCCTCGCCCGCGCGCGCCTATTTCTCAGGCAGCAATGCGAAGACGCGCACCGGTCCGCCCGACCCGCCTTCCAGCTTGATCGGCGCGGCAATCAGAAAGGCGCCGGCTTCGGGCAACTGATCCAGATTCGCCAGGTTCTCGAGATGAAAGAGCCCTGCCGGCAAATCCGTGCGGTGAACCTCGAAATCCTTCGAGGGCCCATAGTCGATGCTCAGCGTGTCAATTCCCAGTCCGGACACGCCGCGCTCCATCAGCAACTTCGCGGCCTCAACCGAAAATCCCGGAA
Source organism: uncultured Acidobacteriota bacterium (assembly GCA_963788255.1). GTDB lineage: Bacteria > Acidobacteriota > Terriglobia > Acidiferrales > UBA7541 > Palsa-295. Next base: position 728,304 of record CAWBGC010000010.1, on the reverse strand, counting down.
AGTGCATCACGCCGCTCGCGTCCATGTTGCGGTAGCGTGTTTGGTCCGGCCAGCGCGAAGCCCAGCCGGTCCTCAAAAGTACGATAGCGCCCCGTGGAATGCGTCCATGCGCCGCTTCCCACTTCTCGACGCGCGCAACTGCCAATCGGTAATCGGAATCCTTTGCCGCCTCATCGCGCACGTCAATCACGACAGCAGGCCCGAAAAAATGCGTCACTGCGATTTTGTCGAGCGTCTCCTTACCCGGAGGAAAATGCGCCGGCGCGTCCATGTGCGTGCCGTAGTGCTCGAGCGTCCAGAAACTCCGCGCGAAGTAGCCGTCCTTTTCCGGCGTGGCCACCACGTGTGCCTCAAATGTCTTGTCGTCACCCGGCCACGCGGGCAGCTTGTCATTGATGGCATACGTCATGTCCACCACGCGCGTATTGCCTGTCGCGATCCCTTGCAGCCAGCCGTCCGGCGCGGATCTCGGCGTGCTGCTTTTCTGGGCCATCCCCGTTGCGGGCAGAATCAGCAACCAGATAATGCAAGCGAACTTCTGCATCATGATTTCGCTCCTTACGGCGAATCCGGTGCGCGCACTCCCATCAGGGCAGAGACATAATTGATCGGAGCATGATCGGCCAGGTCGCGCGTCGGCAAGTCTCCAATTTTAAACGTAAACTCGCGAAAATACTTCCAGCGGGCGTGCATTTGGTCCCGCTTTATTTCCGCATCGTCTGGATTCGGAGTAATTGCTCCGTTCCTGTCGATATAGAATAAGTTTCCGAAGTGCTCGAATCCCATGGCGTCAGGCGGAATATGGCACACCAGGTCACAACAATCCTCGAATCGCTCGGCGCCAAGCCCGGCGAGTGAAGAGACGAAATCCGCATCGCCGACGCGGGGCGAGCCAATTGTGTAGAGCGCCTTTGGCTTGTGAAGGCTGGCTGCAAGTGTCGCGAGCGCCGCCCCAAGACTATGTCCCGTGTAGAAGACATCCCCCTTCAGGGTCTCAAGCGCCTTTGCGATGGCGGGCCAAACTTCCAGGATCGCTTTACTGAAACCTTGATGAACGAATCCTCCGTTCGCCCAGCGGACCGGAATGGTGTCGAAATCGGTGAGCAGATCCTGCACATTGGTGGCTTCCGTGCCTCGAAAGGCGAGAACAGCCAGGCCATCGCTCGTCGCGAGATAGCCTTTCGCCTTGTTCCCAGCGAAGAGATTCGAGTCCGCCACCTCGAAACCGATGCTCCCCAGCGCGTCCTTCAATTTCTGCCGCGCATTTGGATCGCGCTCGAACCTGCAATATGCCAGCCGCGACATCTCCGCGCACAATGCAGCATCCGTCGCGGGGCGTTTTCCGGGGAAAAAAGGGTGATTCACGGCGGGTTGGAAGAGGTCCATGTCGCTTGCACTGTAGGGAATTAGAGTAGGCGGCACAACGTGCTCCTCTTTCGTTTCGCTCGCCTCCAACGGGAGGCCCCACGGAGAAATGATTCCGATTCTCGCACCCAACCAGCGAAGAAACTAGGCCAATTGAAAGGCACGGGGCGAATGGAGGCCGGTGCATCGTCCGCGGGAGCGGACTCAGGGCAGGGGAATTCCGGGCGAGGCGACGATTCCCGCCATGCGCAGGATTTCGGCGTATTCCTCGTCGGTCAGCGCGCAAATCGTCAGCCGCGTATTCTTGAGCAACTTGATTTTGCGCAGCAGCTTATTCTCCCGCATTTCGTCGAGCGACACTTGCCGGGGCAGCCGCTCGATCGCCCGTAGGTCCATCACGAATTTCTTTTCTTCGGGATGATGCGGGTCGGGATAGGGATCGCGGCTCACTTCCGCGAGCGCGTAGACTGAGTGCTCACCTTTCCCGTGATAGCAGAGGGTGCGGTCGCCCTTGTGGACTTGCCTGAGCTGCCGCAGCGCGTCGGGCTTATTGCCCGCATGGCGCCACATTTCCTTGCCCTTCACAAACAGGGTGTCCCAGTGGTACACCCGCGGGTCAACGGCTAGCAGCCAGCGTCTAGGCTTGGGTGAGGCTTGCGTCATCCGTAAAATGTGCCGCGCGAACTATACACGGAAGCCGATGGCGATGGCGAGACTTATGTACAGAATTTTCAATGGCGTGCGGGAAATGTCAACGGGGCGCGCCGCGCGCCGGTCACCGCAATTTCAGCCTAAATCCACGTAAATGTCGTCGCCCCGGACTTCCACGGCATAGGATTCCACGCCGACTTCGGGGTTGGTGACCAATTTTCCGGTTGTGACGTCGTATTCCCAGGCGTGCCAGGGGCATGTCACTCGCTGGCCAGACATCTCTCCTTCGCCCAGCGGTCCGCCCTGGTGCAGGCATACTCCACTGATAGCAAAGAACTTACCATCCACATTAGCCAGGGCAATGGCTTTGCCACCTACTTGATACTCGCGAATTGTTCCGACCGGTACTTCCTCCTTCTTCGCGGCTTTCGCAAACGCCATCGTTTCACCTTTCCGTTTCAGGCGCGGGAGTATATCTGCCTCCCAAGAGCGAGTCAATCAAGACGAGGGGACGCAGGGGAGATGCGCCCATGCGGCTCGGAGAGTAAACTCTCACGATGATGTTCACGAAGCGCCTTCGCGAGAGAGTGCGGCGAGGAGAAATCACGTGCAGCGTCCGGATCTGGATGCGGCCACATGTGCGAGTCGGCGGCCGATATCCGATGGAGGAAGGGGCGATCGAGGTGGATTCGATCGAACAGATCGGATTTCCCGACATCACTCCGGCTCTGGCGCGCGAGTCTGGATTCCTCGGCGTTCTGGATTTGCTCAAGATCGCGAAGCATGGCCGAGGCGAGAATATCTACCTGATTCGATTCCACTACCTCCGGCCGCGAGCCAAGCGGCGGACGCATAAGCGAAAGGTGTGACTGATTCAGTGTGGTTCCGGACCTCGCGGTCCAGTGGCGCGCCACCAACCACTTGCCAATGATGTCCTCACTTCGTGCCGTGGATGAGCAGCGCGCCTTCGCGGCGGAACTCGGCAAGCTGCCGCACGTCGCGGAACCACCGACCGTTGTACTCCTCGGGATTGGGCGTGGGATCGGGAATGCGGCGATGCGCGACATCTGCAAATCCGGCGTCGTGGAACAATTTTGCCCACTCGTCTGCCCAAAGCAGGTGAGTGGGGATAGTCAGGATTTTGCCCCACTGGTGGCAATGCGGGTTATCGCGGTAGTAGTTGATCAGAATCCAGGTTGAGCCGCCTCCGCAGAGCACGCGATAAATTTCCCCCAGGCCTTTCGCCGGATCGGGCCAGTAGTACGACGACTCCACGGAAATCGCGCGCGTGAAGAAGTCCGATTCCCACGGTATCTCAGCGACGCCTCCCACGACGAACCCCAGGTTGACGAAGCCCTGGCCCGCCTGCCGCGCATGGCGAATCATCTCATCGGAAATGTCCATGCCCACGGCGCGGCCTTCGGGAACTCGCTTCGCCAAAATCCGCGTGAGCCACCCCGCGCCGCAGCCGACATCGAGAATCGTGTCGTTCGGGGCAATATGCATCAGTTCGAGCACGGGCTTCGTGATGGGCCAATGATCGTGCTCCATCGTCTCGCCCTTGCCCGAATCCGCCCAGCGATCAAATTCTTCGCGGAGTGTTTGGTCGGTTGGTGGGTCCGGCATGCGGGTGTCCGGGGGGTGTTTCGCTTAGAGGACCCGGCCGCAGGCCCAGCAGAAGCGCGCGCCGGTCTGGCCCGCTGCGCCGCAATGACAGCAGAAGTGAGTGCCAGGGCCGGCTACGATCAGGACCGGATTGCGTACGTCCGAGGCGCAAGCCCAGATCAACGCGACGATCCATCCGATGACCGTCCAGCCAAGGAAAAAGTTCACCAGGAAGATGCCGGCGAAGTCGCGCTTATTATGTCCAATGATCGAGGGCAGAAAATACATCAGGATTCCGAAGAGTACGAGCGTCATGACGGCACCCCTTTCCCGTTCCGCTTCCTTCGCCGCAACGGTATTCGCTATATCCTACAATATGGTACGCACCCAGTAGCCCAACTGTTCCCTTACTTCCCGACCTTCGCCAGGAGCTGCGCAAATTTCTGCTCGCGGTCTTTCTGGTCGAAGCCCTGGTAGATTTCTGCGATTTGCGTGGCGTTCATCGAGCAGAACTTCGGCCCGCACATCGAGCAGAATTTCGCTTCCTTGTAAAAATCGTCGGGCAGCGTCTCGTCGTGCATGGCGCGCGCGGTTTCAGGATCGAGCGAAAGCGCGAACTGCTTGTTCCAATCGAACAGGAAGCGCGCGTAGCTGAGCGCGTCGTCGCGATCGCGCGCGCCCGGGCGGTGCCGCGCCACGTCCGCCGCATGCGCCGCGATTTTGTAAGCGATCACGCCCTGGCGAACGTCATCCGCATTCGGCAGGCCCAGGTGCTCCTTCGGCGTGACGTAGCACAGCATGGATGCGCCGTGCCAGCCGATCATCGCCGCCCCGATCGCGCTGGTGATATGGTCGTAGCCCGGCGCGATATCGGTCACCAGCGGCCCGAGGGTGTAAAACGGCGCCTCGTAACACAGTTCGTTTTCCTTCTTCACTTGCAGCTCGATCTGGTCCAGCGGGATGTGGCCCGGCCCTTCGATCATCACCTGTACGTCGTATTCCCATGCCTTCTTGGTGAGTTCGCCCAGCACGCGCAGCTCCGCGAATTGCGCTTCGTCGCTGGCGTCCGCCAGGCAGCCGGGGCGCAGCCCGTCGCCGAGCGAGAAGCTGACGTCGTGCTTTTGGAAAATCTTGCAGATGGCCTCGAAATTCTCGTAGAGAAAATTCTGCTTCTTGTGGAAGCTCATCCACTGCGCCAGGATCGCGCCGCCGCGGCTGACGATTCCCGTGATTCGATTGCGCACCAGCGGCAAAAACTCGCGCAGCACGCCGGCATGGATGGTCATGTAGTCCACGCCTTGCTCGGCCTGCTCCTCGATCACCTCGAGCATCACGTTGATATTCAAATCCTCGGCGCGGCGGACGCGCGAGATCGCCTCATAAATCGGCACGGTCCCGATCGGAACCGGAGAAGCGTCAATGATCGCCTTGCGGATTGTGGGAATGTCGCCGCCGGTCGAAAGGTCCATCACAGTGTCCGACCCGAAGTGGACGGCGTGATGAAGCTTCTCCAGCTCGTCGCTGATGTTCGACGTGGTCGCGGAATTCCCGATGTTCGCGTTGATCTTGCAGCAGAATGCCACGCCGATGCCCATCGGCTCGAGATTGCGGTGATGGATGTTGGCGGGAATGATGGCGCGTCCGCGTGCGACTTCCTCGCGCACCAGCTCAGGCGCGACCTTTTCGCGTTTCGCGACGTATTCCATCTCTTCCGTCATCACGCCCCGGCGCGCCCAGTGCATCTGTGAGAAATTCCGCACTCCTCCGTTCATTTCCGCTGTGCGCCGTTCGATCCATTCATCGCGCAAGGCCATAAAAACCCCCTCATTCCACCAGGAGCCAGGACGCTGCCCCTCAGGAATGCAGCCATTATCGCACCGGCCCTCCAGCGCGGCAATGTTTCGGGTCCCATGCCTCGTGCCGCCGCTGTGTCCACGCGCGTATTAGGCAGACAATTTGACAGCGAAGCACGCCGGTCGGGGCATTGCCTTCAGATGCTGTTGGTTGTATGTTCCCCGGCGGCGACAAAACGAAGATGAACATCCCCGTTGGCATCGTCCGGAAGAATTCTTGGCTGGCAGGCGGAATTCTGCTGATCGCGGTCTCGGCCCGCGCATCCGACCTGCAGAAAAAAGTCGAGGAACTGGCCGCGGCGCATCACGGCCACGTAGCCCTCTACGCAAAGAACCTGACCACCGGCGAAACCGTTTCGGTGGACGCGTCGCGTCCCGTGCAGACCGCCTCGGTAATAAAACTGACGCTCATGCTGCAGGCGTTTGAGCAGGTGAAGGCTGGAAAACGGAAGCTCTCGGACCCTCTCGTGCTGACGAAAGACAATCAAGTCCCCGGCTCAGGCATCCTGAACCAGCTCGATCCAGGACTCACACTGACAGTGAAAGACGCGATCACGCTGATGATCCAACTTAGCGACAATACGGCGACGAACATGTTGATTGACGCCGTCGGGCTTGCCCCAACGAATGAAATGATCGCGCGGATGGGGCTGAAGAACACGTATTTTTACAAGAAGGTTTTCAAGAAAGCTGACGGCCCGATGCCGCCCGATCAGAAAGATTTTGGCTTGGGCAAGACCACCGCGGAAGAAATGGCCAAGGTGATGGAGAGCATCTATCGCTGCGACATCGGCGACCGAATGCTCTGCCTGCAGATGATCATCATCATCCGGAGCCAGCAGGACCACGACATGGTTCCGCGCTACCTGGAGCGGATCGACTCAAGCGAAGACCTTTCGGCGATCGCAGACAAGGTTGGGGCGCTGGATGACGTACGCAACGATGTCGCGCTGGTCTATACGGTGCGCGGCCCGGTGATCATTTCGATCTTCACCTACGACAACGAGGACAAATCCTGGACTCCTGAAAATAAGGCGGAAATATTGATTGGACGCCTGGCGCAAGCAATCGTGGAAGAGTGGTCACCGAAGGGGCTGGCGGCGAAAGTCACGGAGCCACTGGCTTTGCCGACGGCAAAATAGCTCCTGCTGCCGCGCCGGTGCTTGCTCCCTCAAGTTCGCCCGCCGTCTCGCGAGGGCCCATTCCTGATTCGATGGTTTCCAGCTAATACGGCTCGCCTGGAAGCGGGGGCAGCACGGGAGTAATTTTGCCCCAGCCTTGCTCCTGCGCGCTCTTCATGTCTTTGACCAACTGATCCGGCAGTTTTGCATTCAACTTCGGCCGGCCCGGCTGGTTGCCAAGCACCCAGGCAACGGCGGCAACGGTTTTCGACACCACTTGAATTTCCTTGTAATCGATCTTTTCAGGAGTGTCGGTGGGACGGTGATAATCCGGGTGCAAGCCGACGGTAAAGAATGCGATCGGGACTCCGATCTTCGCGAAGTTGTAATGATCGCTGCGATAGAAGATGCGCTGGCCGTTCGGTTTCGGGCCCAGGTTATCATGCGTGGCATCGGGCGCGGTGGTGTCGTAGAAATGATTGAGCACCAGCTTTTCGTAGCCGCTATTCACCGACTCGATGGTCGTCTCGAGGTCGTCGCTGCTGACGTGGGGGCCCACCACCAAAACTTCGCCCGGATTCACCAGCATATGTGTGGGGTCCGGGTCGGAATAGCCCGGAGTCTTGGTCCGCCCGATCATGTCCATATTCAGGTCCGCCACTATTTTGGTGGGATCGACGGGAGGAAATTCTGCAAAGTAGCGCGAGCCCCACAGGCCCCTCTCTTCCCCGCCGTTCCATAAGAAGATGATCGTGCGCTTGGGCCGCATTCCTTTAGCCGCGCCTTGCGCGTAGGACCGTGCGATCCCCAGAAGCCCGGTGGAACCGGAACCGTCGTCGTCGGCGCCGTTGTTGACGTTGTGGCCATTGGGCAGCGGCGCGCTCAGCCCGATATGATCCAGGTGGGCGCTGATCACCACGTACTCATTCTTCAGGATGGGATCGCTGCCTTCGACTATGCCGACCACATTCTCCCCGTGGCCTTCTTCGCTGTGAATTACGACGTGCAAACTCAGTTTCTTCTCTGCGTTCAGCGCCATGGAATCCAGCTTGGTGTTGGCACCTGCCGCGTAGAAAACCTGCGCCGCGCTCATCTTCTCGCCCTGGAATATCAGGTTGGTCGTCTCCAGTCCGGCGACAACCGACGGCGCGGCGGAGCACGCGGGCGGCTCTTGGAACTTCGTCACTTGAAAATTGGAGCCGTTCAGCGACGCTGCGGCTGCAAAGGCAGGATTGGGATTGGCCATGGCTGAAAGTTGTTGGAAGTCGGCGATCGTGACCACGGCCAGCGCCCCGTTCTTGGCTGCGTATTCTTCCGGCGTCAGGTAGTCGGTGCAATTCTCGCCGAGCGGACTTTGCGGCTCAGCGCCGCGCCCGCCTCGCGCTGCAAGCGCCGCTCGCTGTGCCGCAATTTCGGGCGGCAGGCCTGCAACCACAATGATCTTGCCGTGTACATCCAGACCTTCGTAAGGATTGGTATTGGACTTGTTGACCACATAGCCGTTGCCGGCAAAAACCAGGTTTCCGCTGACGTCGAACGACTCGCCCAACGCCGGACCACGGAAGCCGCCCCCGCCCATCGTCCAGTCCTTCCCATATTCCAATTCAGTGGTTTGCGGTGCGCCGGGAGAAACTGCCCCGCCGCGGCGAACCATCGTCGGCGCGGTGAGCGCGGCCTTCGTCTCCGTTGCGACCACTTGCTTGCTGACCAATTCGAACGGCATCAAGTACGGTTGTAGAGGCCCGTTCGTGTCGGATGTGCTTCCTCCCGGCTTGAGGCCCCACTCCGCCAAGTGGCTTGCCACGTAGAGCGCTGCGGTGTCGTAGCCGCGGGAGGGGAGGTATCGCCCTTCGAGCTGATCCGAGGCCAGAAAATAGTCGTAGATCTTCATTTCTTCTTCGCTGATCGCGTCCGCGTTTCCGTAGCGCGCGGCCTTACTGGCCCCGGCCGCGTTGGGCTTGGGTCCTTCCAGGGACGCAGTCGCGCCAACGGTGAGCAATACGGCAAGCGAAACAACACTCAAGAGGAAACGGCTAGCATTGATTCGTCTCATAAATCCTCGATTGCAACTGGATTAATAAAGCCGAGGAATCTTACCTCAAGCGAAAGAAAGTCAACAATAGAGATGGGTCATCAAAGCCGCGGCGGCCGCCGCCATCGCCATGAAGCCTGGAAAATTGTTGCTCCGTTTTGTTCGCGGGCTTCTCGAGGAATTGTAAAGAAAGCTTCCGAAGTGCCATTCAATCAAGGCCCACGCGGCGAAGAAGATCCTTGAAGCGGCTATCGTCGCGAAGCGGATCGGCCATGGGCTCGACCTTGAGAAAAATCAGATACTCGGTGCGTTCCTCGTAGGCCTTTTCGAGCCACTTCATGGCCTGGTTCCGGTCTCCCAGTCCGGTGTAGATCGCAGCGAAATACAGGGCGGGCACGTACTGCCCTTTCGAAGCCACGGAATTCAACTTGGCCAGCGATTGCATCGCCCCAGCGCGGTTGCCGGAAACGGCGTACGCGTGCCCAAGCGCCATCTCGCAAACGGTGCTGCCTCCGGAAATACGCTGCGCCTCGCGGAGTTCCGCGATGGCTTGCGGAAAAAAGCCTTTCTGCAGGAGCGACTGGCCGAGGTGATAGCGGATGATCAGGAAATCCGGCTCGACTTCCAGCGCCTTTCGCGACTCCTCGATGGCGCGGTCGTACTGGCGATCGAAATAGAGGGCCTGAATGGGGCTGGAAGGAATCACGGGAGACAGCGGATCGAGTGTGTGGGCGAGTTCAATTTCGGCAAGGGCGTCATCGTGCCGGCCGCGAGCCATCAATAGCAACGAACGCCACTGGCGAGCCGTGCCGTAGGAGGGATTGATCTTCAGCGCGCGCGCATACTCCTTTTCCGCCCCGTCAAAGTCGTAATCGTACCCTTGGCGGACGATCGCCAGCGCCGCATGGGCTTCTGCGGATTCCGGGTCGAGCCGGACCGCGGTTTCAGCGGCCTCTTTGGCCTTTGGCATCGCCTCCAACGGCGAAACCATCGCGGTGGGCACGGCGCTCAGGATTGTATAGGCGTTTGCCACCCCGGCGTAGGGGAGAGCAAAATCGGGCGATCGGTGAATCGCTTGCTGAAAGTAGTCCAGACTCTTCGAGACCCCGTCGGGTGTGCGCTTCGACCAGTCGACCAATCCCCGAAGATAGTCATCGTAGGCCTCGGGATCGATTTTGCGAGGTTCGGTGAGCCGCGCTTGCTCGGCAGGGGAAAGTGTAAGCCGGATTTCGCTGGCCACGTCCCGCGCCACTTCGTTCTGCAAAGCCAAAATGTCGCTGGCATCGCGGTTGTAGGAATCAGCCCAACGGTGCGTTTGATCGCTGGCCTGAATTAACTGCGCGTCAATGCGCATCTGGCTGCCCGACTGCACGACGCTTCCTTCCAAAAGGTAGTCAACGCCCAGCTTCTGGCGTATTTCGTCCACGGGTTTGTCTTGGATCAGAGTGGCCGTCGCAGTTGCGATTATCCCCAGGTGGTCGGGGTCGAGACGCCCGAGTTGAGTTGTCAGCGCTTCGGTGAGCCCGCGGCAGAAGACTTCCTTGCCGGGATCGCCCGTCAGATTCCGAAATGGCAGAACTACCAGCTTGGCTTTGCCAGTGAACCCACTCGTCCGCACATGCTCGAAATAATAAGAAACCCCACCGAGAAGGAGTAGCCCCAGCAAGACTGCCATGACTTGTCTATTCCAGAGCCATCTGAAACCCCGCGCTTGCGTCTCCCGGGACGTTGCCTCGCGTTCGTCCGTTTCCAATCCTTGCGCGTCGCTTGATTCAGATTCCGGCAGAAGCGAAGCCTCCCCGAGTTCCGGTGCATTTTCCAGCACCTTCTGGCGTTCATGCCACCATGTGTCCAAGTCGGATTTGTAGGCGAACACTGTGCCTTGTTTCTGGTGTAGGTGGCGGCGAACGGGCAAGCCCTCGGTCTTTTCCCACCGCTGAACCGTTCTTACATCGCGCTTCAAATACGCGCCAATTTCCTTCCAGGAATCAAAGCGGGTTCCCGTTTGCGAATCGGACGGATTGGAGGGTGGAGTGGTGGAATGTTCGTTCATGAAGAATGCCAATTGGACGAGTGAGCGGATTCTACCCTCAATTGCGCGATTGAGTACACGACAAACCGCGACATTTGTTGACAAGATTGGACATCCGTCCCTTGCCGCTGGAATCCCTGCGAGGGCTTCGTTACCTTCGCAAAGCCGAATTCGATTGGGTGAGAAGCGGTAACGCGCCATGAGAAAAGCCATTTTGAATACTGTGTTTACGCGGACGGCGCTCGTCAAGGCCGTCCCTTGGTTCCACATGTTCTTAGTCGCGGGCGGTTGGGTGGTCTTTTCCGTGCTTGTGTCGGAGTTGGCGGGTTACCTTCTCCATCGGCTACTGCACAGCGGAAAAATACGCTGGCTCAGCCGCAGCCACATGGAGCACCACCTGCAACACTATGGGCCGCGCCAGCCCATGCGCCCCTCGACCCAGTACATCGACTCAACCACGGGCCGTTGGGCGATCGGAAACGTCGGCCTGGAATGGATCGTGCCGTCGGGAATCCTCATGGGGGCGTTCCTCGCGGCGTTTGCCCTCCTTCGAGTCCCATGGGCGTATCGAACCATGTTCATCGGCATCACGCTCGGATGGACGAGTTTTCTCTTCAGCTATCTGCACGACCGCATGCACCTCCGGGGATTCTGGATGGAAAGAAACCGCTTGCTGAAAAGCTGGTTCGTTGCCGCGCGAAGGCTGCACGATATTCATCACCTCTCGCTCAACGATCGCGGCAGGATGGACCGGAACTTCGGCATCGGCTTCTTTTTGTTCGACCGCGTCTTCGGCACGCTGCGGACCCGGCTACAAGCCATCAACTACCGGGGACTGGAAGCGGCCCGGCAAAGGTACGAGTGCGGAAACGGCGCGGGAGATTCCAACGGTAATAATTCTCCGACTCATGGCAATCAGGAATCCCATCAAAGATGGTCAGCACGGCTTGAGGAACCTTCCATAGGGCGGTAGTTGTGCGTCTCATTCTGGCAAGGGCTAATACCGACGGCAGTGTATTCGAGCATTTGGCTGAAAGGAGCGATGATATGATGCGTTCAAGGTCGATCCTCATGTGGAACGGGCGCCGAGCCGCAATGTGCGTTGCCCTGACAGGGCTTGCGCTCCTGTCTTCGTGCGGGCCTGTTTTTTCGATCCATCCCTGGTACACGGACAAAGATATCGTCTTCGAGCCGCGTCTGCTGGGGACATGGTTCGATCCTACGGATACGAACGATCATGATGAATTTGTGATCGAAAAATCGGGTGGCAATGCCTACACGATTACACTCACGGATCCCGAGAAAAAACCCACCGAGGCCAATTCGTTTGAAGCGCACCTGTTCAGGCTAGGAGATCATCTTTTCCTCGATGCCACTCAATCCGACATCCAGGTGGCGGGGGAGAATGTGGATGTCTACGCCGTTTCCGGCCACATGCTCGCGCGCGTTTCGCTCGATGGAGACGTCCTGAACCTGAGCTTTCTCGATGATGATTGGATGCAAAAAGGACTGCAGGCCGGGACGATTTCGATCCGCCACGAGGATCAGGACGACGGAACGCCGGTGCTGACGGCCACAACCGCGGAGCTCCAGAAATTCGCCCTCGATCACGTGAGCGACGATAAAGCGTTTTCAGCCGGAGCGATGAAGCTCCAACAGAAGAAGTAAGTCGATCCAGCAGGCGCGGCCAGCCAAGAGTTGACGAATCGATCGCGGAGGATCGCTGTGCGAAAGCGACACGATCTGTTCATTCGGACCCTCGTTATTCTGGGAGCCGTGAGCCTCAGTGCGGCGTCGGTGTCCTCAGGGACCAACCTCACGATTGTTTCGCGGGCAAATCTTTGCGTCACGGAAGGAGCGATTGAGGAATTACCCGGCCACCGGCTGTCCGTGGGTGTTCCCAAGATGCGCGCGTACCTGAACGTCCCTACGCCAAAATCGACGCCGCAAATCGTCGAAGCACACTTCACTTACCAGGGCGCAACGGGAAACGAGGCGCGGCTCGGCTCCGGCGAACTTCGCCGCCAGTTTGGCCTCAAGTTGCGCGCGCAAGACGCTTGCAACCTGGTTTACGCCATGTGGCGCATCGCGCCCGAATCGAAGCTCGTCGTCTCCGTGAAGAGGAATCCCGGACAGCACTCCAGCGCCGAGTGCGGCAATCGCGGATACCGCAACATCAAGCCACGTCGCAGCACGCCGGTTCCAGCTCTTCGTTCCGGAGACGCTCATACGCTTCGCTCGGAAATGACCGGAGCAGAGATGAAAGTCTTCGTCGATGGCTCGCTCGTCTGGGAAGGTTTCGCAGGGCCTGAGGCCCTCAAATTCGACGGGCCAGTGGGAATCCGTTCGGACAACGCTCGTTTAGAGATCGCACTCCGCGCCGACCAGCCCGAGAAAGCGCAGCTTGGTCGCACGCCAGGCTGCCGCTCCGGCCCAGACGAATCCGAATAACGCGCCAGAATCTCGCAAGAAGAAAAAGCCGCTAAGCTTCTTTCCCGCCAGCTATTTGCGATCCGCAACTTTGCCGTCCCGCCGGTGTTTAACTTAGTAGACGCATACAGGGCTTAGCCGATGCGTCGGAAGAAATCATATTCGTTATAGGTTTTGCGGATCTTATGGAAGGAGGCCAAAAATGCGATACATAAAATTTCTCGCCTTGTTTGCGATTTTGCTGATTCCTGCATCGTACGCGCAGGCGCAAAGAGTTGTGGTGGGCGTAGGAGTCGGGACGGGCTACGTTGGTCCAGCTCCCGTTTGCGCCTACGGCTACTATGGATATTACCCGTACGCGTGCGCGCCGTACGGCTACTATGGGCCTAGCTGGTTCTCGGGCGGCGTCTTCATCGGCGCCGGGCCGTGGTTCCACGGGTTCTATGGGCGCCGCGGGTTCTCTGGAGGTCGCGGCTTTTATGGGCGGCCGGGATTTTACGGGCGGCCGGGATTCGGGCGTGGCTTTGTGGGCCGCGGACCTGGGTTCGTTGGACGCGGTGGATTCGCTCGTGGCGGCGTGGTGGGACGCGGCCCGGCGGGCGGTGGCTACCGCGGGTTCTCTCGCGGAGGCCGCTTCCACGGCGGAGGTGGGTTTCACGGTGGAGGCGGATTCCACGGCGGCGGACGCAGGTAAGCTCAGCGACCGTCTGAATAGCTCGAACGAACGGCCGGCAGCAAGCGCTGCCGGCCGTTTTCTTTTTCTGATGGCGACCACGGATTCTATGATCAAAGGACGCATGGCAACCAGGATTTCGTCGTAGGCCGATGCACCGGACGGGGAAAAGTGGTAGGCTCGCGGGACCGAGCGGCGGTCTGACACTTCTGATACTGAGGAGCAACAATCATGAACATGAAGAAAGCTATGTGGTTGATGTGTGCGGCGATGATTTTGGCGTTTTGCGCGGGACCGATACGGGCGCAGGGAATGGGAGGTTCCCAATCTGCGGCGGCGGGCCCTGCGAGCTTGACGAATGACATCTTGTCGCAATGGAATCGGGCTGGGAGCTTGTTGCTGGGGATGGCGAAGGATTTCCCGGAAGACAAATTCGACTACAAGGCCACGCCGGCGCAGCGGACGTTTGCCGAACAAATCCTGCACGCCACGGCCGCGAGCGCGATGTTCACGGACATGGCGGCGGGGGTGATGCCCAAGTCGTTCGACGACGTGGAAAAGCCGTCGCGTGAGAAATACAAGACACGGGCGCAGATCGTGGAATTCATCCAGAAGACTTTTGCAGACGGAGCGGCCGCGATTCAGAAATACGGCGACAAGGGGCTGCTCGAGCCGGTGAATTCGCCGTTTGAAAAAGGAAAGATGGTGACGCGCGCGTGGATGTTCACGTTTGCCACCGCGCACATTTACGACCACTACGGGCAGTGCGTGGTGTACTACCGGCTGAACGGGCTGGTGCCGCCGGAGACGCGGGCGGAACAGCAGCAGTAGTGGCGGCGGAAGCCCTCCTGCTGCGAAGCTTCGAACTCTACGGGAGAGCGAATTTTGCGCCGGAGCGTTCATGCACGCGCGGCTCCTGTGGCGCCTGCGGAGATTCCAGCGAGGAGAGACGTGAGCTTCGCGGGATCCGAGACCGGCGGGTAGCAGGTGGTTTCGACGCAGACGAGCGCTTGCGCAGCGGCAGCGTCGATGCTCGCCCCAGCTGGCAAGTGCGGAAGAGTCTCGCGAAGCGCCGGAGCCAGCGAAACAGAAGCAATCTGTGCCGGCGTGACGCGCAGGACCGATTTTCCGAAGCGATAGACTTCGTTCGCGGTGCGTTCGAGTTCGGCGGCCCGTGGATCGTCCGGTGCGCCAGCGATCACCACTTGCAAGACGCCGCGCGCATGCAGCAACGCGGCCAAACCATAGGTGGCGGCAAATAGTCCATATTGCGGGACCAACCCCGCGAATGCCTCCAGAGTTTTTTCCGCCCAATCGCGATAGAGCTTTTCGCCCGTGAAGGAGTAGAGGCGATCGAGGACAATCGCCGCGGCGGAGTTCGCGCCGGGCGTGGGCGAATCCTGAATCGGCCTGCGGCGGACTTCCAGGCCGCCCATCGGAGCAGCATCGCGCGCACGGTCGAAGAAGCCGCCGCCATCGGAATCTCCAAAGCGTTCCACGGCGAGTCGCACGGCGCGCTCGGCAATATCGAAATAGTGGCGATCGAGCGTGGCTTCGTAAGCGTCGAGGAGAGCCGCGGCGGCGAAGATTTGATCGTCGAGTGATCCTTCCAGGCGCGGGCCGCCGACGCGATGAAGGAAGCCGCGCGATTCGTCCCAGGCTTCGGCGAGGATGCGGTCGAGTGTTTTCAGCGCAAATTCGCGGCAATCGAGGTAGCCTAAAACGCGCGCGGCTTCGAGATAAGCGGAGACGAACATCGAATTCCAAGCGACGTAAATCGTCTGGTCCACGGCGGGAGTGGGGCAGCGTTCTCGGCGGGCGGCGAGCAATTTGTCTTCCGCGCGGGAAAGCAACAAAGTGGCTTCGTCCTCAGTGAGCTTCAGCTTCTGGCAGATACTTTCGATCGGCGCGGCAATCCACAGGACATTTTTTTCGGAGTTGTGGTGCATTTCGCCGTGCGTGGCAACGTCGTAGTACAGCTCAATGACGCGCGATTCCTCTGCGGAAAGGACGACGCGGATTTCGGCAAGAGTCCAGGTGAAATAATCGCCGTCGTCGTCGAGCGTTTGATCGGCGTCCTGGCTGGCGTAGAAGCCGCCTCGCGCCTGATCGGAGAGCACTTCGTTGACCCAAGCGATCAATCCCTCGGCCACGCGCTTGAAATGCTGCAGCCGAAGCACCTGATAGCCGTGGAGATAATTTTTCAATAGCTCCGAATTGTCGTAGGACATTTTCTCGAAGTGCGGGACGCACCAGCGCTCGTCCACGGAGTAGCGGTGAAAGCCGCCGCCGAGTTGGTCGTGGAAGCCTCCGGCGGCCATTCCGTCGAGCGTTTTTTCGACGACGGATTGCAGGCGCGCGCCGCCAGGCCCTTTCGCGCGTTCGAGAAGCAGGTCGATGACGGATGAGTGCGGGAACTTGGGCGCGTGGCCGAAGCCGCCATGCGTTTCATCGAATTGCTGGAGCGCCGATTCGATGACGGAATCGACGAGGCCAGCGTCGAAGGGGGCGTGCGCGGTGTGGTGCAGCTCGGCCTTGGCTACGGCATCGGCGAGCGCTTCGGCGGATGTGTTTACCTTAGAGCGGCGCTCGCGGAAGGCTTCGGCGACGCCGAGCAGAATGCGGCGGAAGCCGGGACGGCCCATGGCGTCGTCGGGCGGGAAATAAGTGCCGCCGAAAAACGGCTTGCCATCGGGAGTAAGGAAAGCGGTGAGCGGCCAGCCACCCTGCCCGGAGATGGCGCTGATGGCGGATTGATAGCGTGCGTCCACGTCGGGGCGCTCATCACGGTCAACTTTGACAGGAATGTAGAACTGGTTGATCATCGCGGCGATTTCGGGGTTTTCGTAGCTTTCGCGGTCAATGACGTGGCACCAGTGGCACCAGACGGCGCCGATGTCGAGGAGGATGGGCTTCTGTTCGGCGCGAGCCTTTTCGAAGGCTTCCGGGCTCCATTCGTGCCAGTCCACGGGCTGGTGCGCGGCCGAGCGGAGGTAGGGGCTGGCGGAATTCTTCAGGCGATTATCGGAGTTCATGCACGCGCACCCCTCGTAGTCTTGTTGCGGTTAGAAAATGTTTTCTCCTTTCTTGTCTATGAGTTACAACGATTTCTAATCGCGGAGGTGTTGCGGTTAGAAATGCAATGGCGAGTAGCGAGTGGCCAGAGAGGATCCGGCGTCGCTTAGGGGCGCTGGCCCAGGGCGTGCCATGGGCTGTTCGTGGCGCCACGGGATGGCGCGGGGGCGTAGTTGGCGCCGACGGATGGTGCGGCATCGTCGAATTGTGCGCGTTCTCACTCATCGTTTCACGCCCGGGAAAAGAGCCGGGCTACTACTATATAAGCACAACGTCCGAAAGGACAGGTGGTCAGAAAAAGTACAGAAAAAGGACAGGTCGAGGGTACCTGTACTTTGCCTAGGATTTACTTGAAGGTGAGAAATTGGCGGCCATCGAAAAGTGGCTGGAACAACGATTATAGCACTGGGCACCACGCAAATCGGCGGCCCAGATGGACTACATTTGAGCAGGTGTTTGAGCTGGCTCTGTTTCCTGGTGGGAGGCCTGGTTTCAATAACCCGACTTAGCGGAAGTTGTCTAGGTAAATGGGGACCATCAGCTTCAGAGTCCACGGCCGAGGCCTCATCCTTGCAGGGAGATACTCAGATATGCCGACCCGACTACGATCAATCCTTCATTGATTGCGGGTTGAAGGGTGGGCCTGGTGGATCGGAAAATTTTCGGGGCGGCTGCTCGAAATCGGGCCGATCTTGCGATGCAGGATTGCCCGGCAGGTGGAGCAGATCGTCTCGTTGAATTCCGGACTGAACGAGTCCGAGGTTTTGCCGGCTGAACGGAACAAGACCGCACGGCTCTTCCAATATCGGAACTGGACCACGAGGGTGGAGATTGTGATCGAACACAATGATGATGCGGGAACCCGGCACAAAGCTCGATACGTCCTAGACTGTTGCGATCCCGTTTGCGACACCGAGATTGAGGTCCGAACCGATTTTCCAAAATGTCGCTCCCTTAAGAGGCTTGATCAGCCGAACTTTCATCAAGGTCCCGTCGGTGTCTGGCTGTTTTGCCAGCAGGTCGACAATGGCGGCGTCTTCTGCGTCTCGACTTATTACCTGAATGGCTTGCGGGCTGCAGAAAGGTAGATCCTGGTTCAGAGGGGATTTGTCGTCGAGCGCCCGTTGCGCCATCGCTCCAGGCATGAAGTCGGCCTTCGTTCTGCACTGCGACCAACGGGTGATACAGTCGAAGTTAGGTTGTCCGACGCGGTCAATATCCGCCCTGCCTGCATACGGTGTGTAACTCACCCAAACCGCCGCACAACCTTCGCATGCGCTCGGCCCACCGACATCATAATCCGGGTGTGATTTGTGGAAGTACCATTCCGAGGCCCTTGGAATCGTCGAAACTCGGCCTTCCAGGACGTAAGATTCCGTCCGACCGTGGGCATCTTGGAAGAGTGGGACTTCAACATCCAATTCAAACTCAGAGTGCCAAACGATCCCCTCGCGGACCGATATTGACGCCCTAGCGAATGCTAGCCTGCCACCCGCAAAATGGTAAAGATACATCGCCCACGGTCTCCACGCGATATAGGGATAGATATCTTCCCCAAACTCTCCCAGCCTAATCGACAAATCACAATACTCTCGGCTGCATGGAATATCGTAAGAGCCGGAGCGGCTCCAACGGGCGATGATGCTGGTGGCTTGAGAGAATGTTGCGCGGCGCACCTGCAACGATCGAATGTCCTTAGAGAGGCGTTCGGCATGGTATCGGAAGATGTGCTGCTGGATATGTACTGAGACAATGAGCAGAGCGGCCAGAACGAACACGGAAACTGCTGCGTAAACGAGATAACGAGGCAGGCGAGCGGACCAGCTCATGGTGGTATTAGACACCAACTGAGCGGGGTGAGTGCTTGAGTTTGGGAGGGTGGTCGCAGGATTCTAACTCCTTCTATGAGAAGGCCGATCGATGTCAAGGCACACTTTTGGGTTTGCTGTTCGTGCCATGATTTTCTTTCTATTCAGCCAGGCCGCCTCTGTCGCCATCCTTCTATCCGCACTCTTTGGTGAGCGATATTCGCTCGGTGCTAGGTGGGTGTACTCGTTTCAGTAGGTGCTGCTACCTGATTAGCGTCCTCTCTTCTCACCTTTTCGGTGGGAGTTGGGCTCCAGGAGTTAGTCGCAGTCACCTAGACTCGGCGGTTGAGCTCGGCTGTTCGGATCAAAACTTTTTAGGCCACGGCACGCATCGCTTCTTGGCTATGGCGCAGTGGTTCGTATACCTCGCCGCTCACCCACAACCGATGGAGCAGTACCGCCAACTTGCGCGCCACCGCAACCACCGCTCGTTTCTTGGCGTTTTTCCCTCCTCGCTCGGCAAGCTTCCGGCCCCATCTCCGCAGATCACTGTCTTCTCCAAATGGCCCCAGAATGTAATGGGCACCCTGCACCATCATCGTTCTCAAATACCGGTCTCCTTCTTTGCTGATGTGCTTCTGCGGTTCGCTCTGCCCGGAGTTCCTCCGGCCAGGTTTTAACCCCAGAAAACAGCCCACCTCGCGACTCTTCGCAAACCGATAGGGATCTTCGATCGTCAGCACATAAGTTAAGGCGATCTGTGTTCCCACACCCTTCACCTGCTTGAGCAAGGACACTTCCGGGTACACTTCCTGGGCGATTTTCTCCATCCGCTCGTCGTATTCCTGGATGCGCTCGTTCAGTGATTCGATTTCTCTCAACAGCGGCTCCAGAACCTCGCGCAACTCTGTGCTCAATTTAGCGGCTAGCTCCCGGCTCACCTGTTGCGTGCCACACTGGGGCAGCCGTTCGCCATAAGACTTCACCAACCCGCGGGCGGCGTTCACCAAGGCCGTTCGAGCACTCACCAGTTCGGCCCGCGCCCGGATCACCGTCAGATGAATTTGCGCCTGCGCACTGCGATGCCGCACCGGCCCCAATAGCTCAGGATCGATTCGCGCCAGCCGTGCCAGGGTCCGCGCATCGTGCCGATCGTCTTTCCGATTGCTCTTGGTGATCAATTGCACTTTTTGTGCGTGCGCCACGATCGCTTCGTGCCCCAACTCCGTTAACAGCCGGCTCACCCAAGGGGAATGTGTTCCCGTCTCCAGGGCGATGAGACTCCGCGGTATCTTTCCAAAGGTCTGCTTCATCGCTTCCGGTGTCGTCGGCAGTTTCTGTTCCAGAATGATTTTGCCTGCTGCATCCAAAACACAGTAAAACGACCAGCGATCTCCCAGATCCACACCGATCGTTAGCTTTTGCTCCTTGAAAATCTCGTTCCCCAATGCCTGCACAGTGCTAATCTTCTTCACGGCCGGTCTCCTTTCTTTTGCGCTTCGAGCGCGTCGATGATTGGGAGCGTATCGCATCCCGTGGAGACCGGCCTTCTCATCCCATCTGATAAACGCCGATCGGAATCTAACCCACTACCGTCGTTATGCGTGACTTCTCGCACAGGTCCGATTGCGCGCGGGGATGGAGAACTTGTGCGAGCACATCAGGCGCAATGACGGAAGGAGGGGAAGACTCGCGGGCTACTGAATGGGGTTGTGGTAATCGGCGTCGCGGGGGTCGATGGGCTTGCGACCCGCGAAGCCTTCGTCCTGGCGATGGTAGAAGCGGATGCGGTCTTCGCCGAGGCGCCAGCAGAGATAAACTTCCTCGTCGTTGATGCGGGCAGGAAAATCGAGGAGGCCCACGTCGAGATCCTTCACCAGGCAGCCGGTGGAATGAATGCGCTCGAGGGCGGATTGGATGGACCGCTCGATGCGATTGCGCTCGATGCGCTGCTTGGCGGCTTTTTCGTAAGGAACCTGGAGGCCGCCAGAACGCTGGATGCGCTCGGCGAGGGCGTTTAGCTCCGTATCGAGCTCGGCCATTTTGCGGCGCGCGTCCATGGCTTCGATGAGGATCGGCTCGAGCTGGACGCGGAGGCGTTCGGCTTCGGTGAGGGTGAAAAGTTTGGACTCTTCGTCGGACATTTTATTTTGCCGCGCCGGCGGAAATGCCCGGAGCCAATGCGCATCCGAAGTCAGATTCCACGGCGCCCGCCACACAATGATACTTCTCCGCGCGACATTGCACAAAGGCGGAGCGATGGCAAGCAGTAAGGAACTCGTCAGCCACCGATGAAGACCATGGTGCGCGAAGGCGGGACGAAGTCGGGCTCGTTGATGCGGTGGCCTTTTTCTTTTTGCGCGACGATGGCGAGGATTTCGTCGGCGATTTCGCGATCGGTTGCGCCGCCGCGGAGGAGATCTTTCAGGTCGTGATCGTCCTTGCTGAAGAGGCAGGTGCGAAGCTTGCCGTCGGCGGTGAGGCGGATGCGCGAGCAGAAGCCGCAAAAAGGCTGCGTGACGGGGGCGACGAGCCCGATTTCGCCGCGGCCATCGGCGAAGCGGTACTTGCGCGCGGTTTCGCTGCGCTCGTGGACGACGGGGACGAGCGGCCAGCGCGCCGAGATGCGGCGATAGACTTCCGCGGCGGGGACCATCATGTCGCGGGTCCAGGCGCGGTCGGCATCGAGGGGCATGAACTCGATGAAGCGCATGATGAGATCGCGGTCGCGGGCGAATTCGGCGAAGGCTTCAACCTCGTCGTCGTTGAGGCCGCGGACGAGGACGGCGTTGACTTTTACCGGGCGTAGAGGGGAAGAATGCGCGGCGTCGATACCGGCCATCACGTCGTCGAAGGTGTTGGTGCGCGTGACGCGCTCAAATTTTTCGCGATGGAGCGTGTCGAGGCTGATGTTGATGCGGTCGAGGCCAGCGGCGACGAGGCGATCACAGCGCTCGGCGAGAAGGTAACCGTTGGTGGTCATGGAGAGATCTTGAACGCCCAAGGATTTGAGGCGCGCGATGAAGTCCTCGACGCCGGGGCGGACGAGCGGCTCGCCGCCCGTCACGCGGACCTTGCGAATTCCCATGCCGACGAGGATGCGAACCAGGCGCTCGTACTCCTCCCATTCGAGGAGCTGGTGGCCCGGCATGTGGTTCTCATGATTCGCGGAGCGGCAATAAACGCAGCGAAAATTGCAGCGGTCGGTGACTGAGACGCGAAGGTCGGTGATGGGGCGGCCGAATTTGTCCGTGAGAGGCATTTTCTTCCGTTCACGCGATTGCGGGCCGCATGGCCGCAAATAAAAAACCCAAATCCGCGTTCGGATTTGGGCGACGGGTCCGGCGATGCACTAAGCAGCGCCAGACCTTCTCCTTTCCAAACGTGGGAGGCCGGGGCGTTTCCGCCCGGACCCTCAGCCCGCAGCCGGGAATGCGCTGCGAACGTCGTCCCTGGGCCGTGGGATTTCTCTCCGGTAGGCGCCGGGGATCGGAGAAATCGGCTCAATTGTACGCCATGAACAACGGGTGTGCAATCTGAGGCGGCGCAGCATGAGGAAGCGCAGGGGATATGGTAGAGTTGCGGGCCGATGCGAATCTTCGTACTGGGGGCGGGCGGAACAGGCTCGTTGTTGGCACAACTGTTGGCTCGACAGGGCCATACGGTGTGGTGCGGGGACCGCGACGTGGAGCGGGCGCGGCGGTTTCTGGGGAAGAAGAGCGGGATCGAGGTGGTGGAGGCAAACGCGCGGAATTTGTGGTCCATCGTGCGCGCGGGGCGCGGGGCAAACCTGATCGTCAACGCATCGCCTGCCGTGTTCAATGAGATTATCCTGCGCGCGGCGCTGCGGCTGCGGGCACACTACCTGGATTTGAATTCCCACCTCACGCGGCAACCTTTCAAGCCGGAACAGTTCCGGTTTCACAAGAGATTTCTGGCGAAAAATCGCGTGGCGCTGATTTGCACGGGCGCGGCGCCGGGGCTGACGAACCTGCTGGCGAAGCGGGCCACGGAACTGCTCGACAAAGTGGAGTCGATTCACATCCGACTATACGAGAGCACGGAGAGCAAGGACCCAATTTCGACGTGGTCGGCAGACGTGGCGTATGACGAGGCGATTTCGCGGCCCCGCATTTATCGCGGAGGGCGGTTCTCGCTGGCGCGCCGATTCGCGGAGCGCGAGAAATTCCGGTTTCCGCCGCCGATCGGCGAGACGCCCGTATACCTGGCAGCGCAGGACGAGGTCTGCATGCTGCCATACGTGATTCCGGTGCGCGACGTGGACGCGAAAATCGGCGGGAACGATTTCGAACGATTGAGAAGATGGTACCGGCAGGGACGGCTGAACCGGTCGCAGGGGATGGTGCGGAAGCGGTTTCCAAAAACGCCGACGCCGAGGAGCGTGGCGAAGCTGATCCGGCAGGGCGTCCTGGAAAACGCGCGGTTCGCCGCGGCGGTGCTGGTCCGCGGCGAGAAGGACGAACAGCCGCTGCTGGTGCGATGGGACGCCAGATTCCCCACGCTCTACCAGATACGGCAACGCGGATTGATCGCCACGCCGATTTCCTATGCCACGGCGCACTTGGCGGCGATCTTTGTGAAACATTTTCCGCGCGAGGAGGCCGGCGTGATCGGGCCGGCGACGCTGCCCGCCGAAACGCGGCGGGCAGTGCTGGCGGAGGCGCGTTCGCGGGATTTCCGGATCACGCTTAAGATTACGCGGCTGAAGAAGACGGAAGAGGACGAGCTCTAGTAGAGCGAAGCAGGCCGCTTCAGCAGGCCGAAGTCGATGAGGCCGTTGGCGACGAACTGGACGGCCAGCGCGACGAGCAGCAGACCCATCAGGCGGCCCAGGATGCGAATACCCGTTTCACCCAGATAGCGGCGGACGCGGCCGGCTCCGGCAAGAACGAGGTAGGAAATGTAGGCCGTGAAAACGATCGTCGCGTACACCACCACGTGCTGCCACACGGAATGCGATTCGCCGAGAAGGACCATCACGGTTGAAATCGCGCCGGGCCCCGCCAGCATGGGCATGCCCAGCGGGATGATGCTCGCGTCGGCTTTCGCGGCGCCTTCCTGCGTTTCCTCGGGCGTGACCTTTTGGCCGGAGGGGCGCGCCTGCAGCATGTCCAGTCCAATTTGAAGCAAGATGACCCCGCCCGCGATCTTGAAGGCCGGAAGCGTGATGCCGAAGGCCTTAAAGATGAGGCTGCCCGCCACGGAAAACGCGCACAAGACGATGCCGCAGGTCCAGGCCGAGCGGCGCGCCATGCCGCGCCGGACGGATTCCGGCGCATCCGCGGTGATGGCCAAGAACATAGGGATGACGGCAAACGGATCGACGAGGAAGAAAACAGAGGTCGCCGTCAGTAGGGAAAATTCGAGAACTTGGGCGAAGAAGCTGTGCATCGGATCCCGGCCAATGAAATGGCCGCCTGCGAATACCGCGCCAAAGTAACATTTTTGCGGCGAAGATTGTAGAGCGGCGGGGTTCGAGGCGAAGGATACAAGGCTTTACATTTTCGCGTTCCCTCTTTAGAGTGCGCGACATGAATGCACGCATACGAAAGATAACGAATATGAAGTGGGCGGGAGCCACGCTGGCCTGCGTGTTCTGCTTGCTTCTGGCGGCGCGGAGCGCGCCGGCGCAGACGGTCCCCGCACCCGCGTCGGTGCTGGGGCACACGCCGGGCGACGACTTCTATCTTGCCAACTACGATGAATCGCGCGCGTACTTCCACAAATTGGCGGAAAGCTCGAACCGGATCAAGCTGTTCACGGTGGGCAAGACCACGCGCGGGCTGGACATGGAGATCGCGGTGATCTCCTCTCCCGAAAATCTGGCGCAGCTCGAAAAGTACAAAGACATTTCGCGGAAACTGACGCAAGCCCGCGGCCTGGATGATGCGGCTGCGAAGGCGCTGGCACGGGAAGGCAAGGTGATCGTCCACATCGACGGGGGGATGCATTCCACGGAAGTGGCGGGGGGGCAGCATTCGATCATGCTGGCGTACCGGTTGGTGTCGTCCGAGGGCGACCCGGAGGTGGACGCGATTCTGAACAACGTGATCTTGGTGCTTTGGCCGACGCTGAATCCGGATGGGCAGAATGCGGTGGTGGCCTGGTACCGCAAGAACGTGGGCACGCAATACGAGGTAAGCCCTCTGCCGGATCTGTTTCAGGAGTACGTGGGCCACGACAACAACCGCGACGGCTACATGAACAACATGCTCGAGTCGCAGGTGATCACGAAGACGGAGCTGGAATGGAATCCGGAGGTTTTCTACTGCCAGCACCAGACCGCGCCGTTCCCGGCACGGATATTCATTCCGCCGTTTGTCGAGCCGATATCGTCGAACATCAATCCGATCCTGGCGCGATGGCTGAATTTGTATGGTGTGGCCATGGCGGCGTATCTGGACGAGCACCAGATGCCGGGGGCCATCAATCGCGTGGGGTTCGACAACTGGTATCCGGGGTTCCAGGATTTCACGGGCATATTCCGGAACACGATTTCGTTTTTCACGGAGACTGCCCTTTTCGAGTATGCGACGCCGCATTTCTACACCGTGAACGACTTCCCCAAGGATTACCGGACGCTGACTTCGCAGGTGTTCTACAGCAGCCCGTGGCAGGGCGGATGGTGGCGATTGAAGGATGCGGTGGATTACATGGTGGGAGCCTCGATGGCCGTGCTGGATACTTCCGCCAAGAATCACGAAGAGCTGCTCTACAACAAGTACCAGGCGGGGCGCGACAACATCGAACGATTTCGCAAGAACCCGCCGTATGCGTACGTGATTCCGACCGAACAGCGCGACCTGCCGACCGCGGCGACGCTCGTACAGAAAATGATGCTCAACGGAATTGAAGTGAGCCAGGCGGTGAAGCCGTTTGCGGCGAATGGCAAGACGTATCCGGCGGGCTCGTGGGTAATTCTGATGGATCAGCCGTATGCAGGATTGGTGAAGGAGCTTTTCGAGCCGCAAGTCTATCCGGATTTGCGGGAGACGCCGAATGGGCCACCCATCAAGCCCTACGACGTGAGCGGATGGACGCTGCCAATCCAGATGGGAGTGGATGCGGACGCTGTGATGTTGCCCGTGCCTGCAGAGCAGCGAGCGAATCTGAAGCCCATCGAGGAGTTTGCGGCGCTGGCGGGCCACGTGGAGGGAGCGGGGCCTGTCTATCTGATCAGCCATCGAACCAACAACAGCGTCAAGGCGATCAATGCAGTTCTGGCAGACGGCGGCCAGGTGGCGTTCGCCGCGAAAGCAAGTGAGGGAGGCGTCGAGGCCGGGACAATCGTGGTCACGGGAATCGGCCACGACCGCATGGCAGAGATAGCGAGCAAAGATTCGCTGGTGATTCAGAGTGCGGCGAAGGCGCCGGCCGATGTTATTGCCACGAAGAAGCCAAGAGTCGGACTCTACCGGTCATGGACACCTAATATCGACGAAGGCTGGACGCGCTGGATTCTGGAACAATACGGCTTTGCGCCCATCACGCTTCGAAACGGCGACATCCAGGCGGCGCATCTGCTGGAACGGTTCGACGCCATCATTCTTCCCGATGGGAGGCCCGAGGGAATCCTGAATGGATTTGGTCCGGGACAGTTGCCTGGAGAATATGTGGGCGGGATCGGAAGAACGGGCGTGGAAGCTCTACGCGAATTCGTGCACGGCGGAGGGACGCTGATCACCTTCAACAATGCGTCGGTGTTTGCGATCGATGAGCTCGGTCTGCCCGTGACGAACGTCCTGGCAGGGCTGAAAGAGGAGGAGTTTTATTGCGTTGGGTCGCTGCTGCGAGTCGAGATTCCGAATCCGGCGCAGCCTTCGGCTTGGGGGATGCCGCGCGATCCAGCCGTGGTGTTTGAACGCGGGCCTGCGTTTGCGCCGAAAAGCGATTTCCGGGGAGCCGTGGTGGCGGGATACGCCGAGGACGTGAATCCGCTGGCGAGCGGTTATTTGCTGCACCCGGAGAAGATTGAAGGAAAGGCTGCGGCGATGGAAGTGGCGTATGGGGACGGGCGAGTCTATCTGTTCGGCTTCCGGCCGCAATGGCGCGGGCAATCGCAGGGAACGTACAAAATGATTTTCAACGCGATTTATGATTCGCCAAGCCTGGCTAAGCCAACGACGTTCCCGAAGGCACCGACGCCGCCAATTCCGCCAGCCGCGAAACCTGAGGCAAGCGAGAAGCCGAAGGCCAAATCAGATTGATTTCGTGATGCAGTCCGCTACGCGTGGTGGGTCGGTTTCCGATAATCTAACTATACGTTCACTGGAACGCGGATGATGCGTCACTCTGCCTTCACGTGTATCCTGATGGCCAATTCTGGCCCAACGCGACGCTGTGCCGTGAGGTCAACCGTGAAACTTGCCAGGAGATTATGGCTCTCGTTCGTCATGTTCTTCTGTGTCAGCTTTGCTTTGGCACAATCTCGCATCGATTCCAAGCTTCTCGTGACGATTGATTCCGGCACGCTCGAAGGAGCTCACTTTGGTGCCGCACGGAATGAAGTGATGTTTCTAGGTATTCCCTACGCTGCGCCGCCCACCGGCGAGCGACGCTGGCGGCCTCCCCAGCCGATCGAGAAATGGCAGGGAACGCGTAAGGCAAACTCGTACGGGGCGGCCTGCCCACAGCCAGAAGACCCGCATTGGATGGATCTGTACACAAAGGAGGTGGTCCAGACCTTCGAACCTTATTTCACGTTTCGCACCGACGAAGATTGTCTTTTTCTGAATGTGTGGACGACCAACATGCCGGCAGATCATATCGCTGCCAAGAAACTCCCCGTAATGGTCTGGATTCACGGTGGCGGGAGAGCTGGCGCTAGCCAGTTTTGGCCAATGGGCCCCACGCTGGCACGAAAGGGTGTGGTTCTGGTCAGCATCAACTATCGCCTTGGCGCTCTCGGCTTCATGTCCCATCCAGCGCTCACAGCGGAATCTCCGCATCACGCTTCGGGGAATTACGGGATTCTCGACCAAATCGCTGCACTCCAATGGGTCCAGCGCAATATTGACAAGTTCGGCGGAGATCCCGCAAATGTCACCATCTTCGGCGAGTCATCGGGCGGAATGATGGTTTGTTTCCTGATGTCTTCGCCGTTGGCACAGGGCCTGTTTCGACATGGCATCATGGAAAGCTTGGGTTGCGCGGACACCATCTCTCCCGAGTTGAAAACTCCTTCCCACTATGAGGGGGGCGACGGCACGGCCGAAGAGATCGGTCAGCGCCTCACGCAGGATTTGGCCATTCCGGATGGTCCGGATGCACTGGCGAAACTCCGTGCGAAGACGCCTAAAGAAATCATGGATGTCTCGGAGCGTGACCCCACGGTGAACTTTGAAATCGAAAGCACCGTTGACGGCTGGGTGCTCCCCGAGCAGCCAGCGACGACCTTCGCGCATGGGCGCCAGGCAAAAGTACCAGTGATCGTCGGGAGCAACTCTGATGAGGCCACGACTGAGATCGAGGAGACGCTGAATGGTCCGCCCACCCTGGCCAACTACAAGGCCTTCCTGAAGAACGAATTCCTCGATGATGCCGATGAAATGTTTCGCATGAACCCGGCGGCTGCCGACGCGGACGTTCGCGCCGCGTTCATCGCCTTCGACACCGTCTACGAGTTCGGCAATTCCGTCCATGTCATCGCCAAGGATACGACAAGCGCCGGACAGAAGGCGTGGTTCTACTACTTCACTTATCCGGGGAAAGGAAAGTACTCCGACGTCGGCGCATTCCATGGCCTGGACGTCAAGTTTCTCACTGGATGGTTTCGGCCAAGCTGGTGGGGGGAAGCTGACGCGGAAGACAGGAAATTCAGCGATCTAATGACGGGATACTGGACGCAGTTCGCGAAGACTGGAGACCCCAATGACCCGAATCTTCCGCAGTGGCCGGTCTACGATCCCAAGTCAGAAATGGCGCTCGAACTCGGCCACGAAATAAAACTGCGCCCCACTCCTCACGCGGACCGCTTCCCTGTGTTCGAGCGCAGCCTGAATCGCAGGCTCGCATTGATACAGCAACATGACGGAGCGGCGCCGCACACGACTTCGCAAAAGTGAATTTGAAAAAAAGCCCGCGCGCGACTCCCCAACGCTGCGATCAAGGTAATTGTCGCAAGCAGACGGATACACCAGCTATGAGGCTCGCTGGCAGCGAAGCCGGAGGGTGGCGAAAAGCCGCAAACTGAGCCGAATTGATCTCGTTTTGCCGCCGCGTAGAAGGTCGCAAGACAAGGAAAGGCCGGGCGGTTCGATCACGTGTTGCGAACAGCCAGCCGCTACTCTTTCAAGAAGCTCGAGATTTTTTCGACTTTCATAGTCCAAACAGCCAGGGATTCTTTCTTTCCGTGTTCTCCCATTTTGAGTGTTTTCTTAATGTCCGCCACCCAAAGCTTCCGGTGGAATTGTTCACCCGCGACGATGGGAGAACCGGTCAGCACCTGATACGACTGACCGTCGGAGTTGAACTTGAGTTGACTATTTTCCAGCGTGGCCTCGACCGCTCCATCGAAGGTGTCGAGCGAGAAAAGAAAGAGTCCCTCGCCGGGAGCGTAAAACGCTGCGACGTAACCGGCGGGCGCATACGCCGTAGCGCCGTTCAAATCACCGACGAGCTTGCCATTGCGCAAAAGGACCGGCGAAGACAATCGCACTTCGCCATTCTCCGGCAGGAACGGCTCGCGCGCGTCATCGTGCTCTGGTGGTTCGGTCAGAAGCTGACCCGTAATCTCGAATGATTCGTAGCCCTTCACGGGTACGGGCACCTTTTGCCCCGCCACGTACCAGTTTGTTTGCTCGGGGGCGTTCCGCACCTGTTCGAGCGCGGAATGCGAGTCCAGGGTCGATGGGAACTTCTGCGCGCGTATGCCAATTTCCACGGACCCCTCCTTCGAGTCAATTAAGCGAGCCACGTAGGCGAGATTGCCGTCGGGCATTGGTTGCACGAACTCGCGTGGTTTCGCCTCCAATTCGGAAGAACTCAGGACGCCAGTCATGGCGCCACCCTCCGGGAATTGGATGCTGAACTCAAACCACCAAGGAGTCACATTCCTGGCCCGGACCAGCAATAGGCCCGCGGATAGCGCGGTAATGACGACGATCATAAGTGCAAGCGCAAATCTGGGTATGCGCATTGGTTGCCTCCCGAAATGCCACAGATTCCATTTCACGGATGATTGTTCTCCCCAGGAAATCATCGGCGCACTTTCCGACGCCGTTTCGGAGGCGATCCGCTTCAGTTCCACACCCATTTGGACATAGTCGGCCAGGCGCGCACGGCAATCCGGACAGACGTCGAGATGGGTAGCCGCTTCCCGCGGGATCCGCTCCCCATCGCACAATGCGGAGATGAATGGCGCAGATTCGTTGCAAGTCATACATTTGCCCTTTCTTGTCTCGGCACGCGTTTGCTATTCCAGATTCCGCGCAATTCTTCACGCGCGGTGAACAATCGCGACTTCACCGTACCGACTGGGATTCCCAGGATTTCGGCCAGCTCTTCATAGGACTGGCCCTCCACTTCGCGCAGCCAAAGCAGCGCTCGCTGTTCGGGATCGAGGTGCGAGAGCGCGTCAGCCATAACGGAAGATGTCTCCGCAGTCGCGGCCGCACCTTCGCCCGGTCTTCCATCCGAGGCAAGAAAGTTGTGCCTGCGCCATTCGGCGGCCCGTTTTCTTCCGATGCCAAAGAGGTAGGCGCGAAGGGACCCTCTGTTCGGGCTGAAATCCGTTGGGCCGTCGCCAGAGCTGCAGGAACGCGTCCTGGGTGATGTCCTCGGCGGCCTGTTGCGATCCCATCATCTGACGTAGAAAGTTGAGCAGGCGCGGAGCACACTCCTGGTAGAAACCGTCGAAAGACCGGATGTCTCCCCGGGAGATACGCTCCCAAAGTTCGCGATCGTCAGCAGCCACTCAGGCTCCTCGTCTTATACTTCGCGTTATCTCACCAAAATGTTCATTCTGACCCAAGGAAATTGCCAGCATCGCAAGTCGCAGGCCTTCTATTGCCTGTTTTGGGGGCTGCTGCTACACTATCGCGGCAAGAGCTAAACTGCGGCTCCTGCCATACTTCCTGTAAAAGGTTCATCCATGTCTGGACATTCGAAATGGGCCACGATTAAACACAAGAAGGCGGCGACGGACGCCCGCCGGGGCAAGATTTTCACCAAGCTAATTCGCGAGTTGACGATCGCGGCGCGCACGGGCGGTGCTGACCCGGTGACGAATCCGCGGCTGCGTACGGCCATCCTCGCGGCCAAGGGCGAAAACATGCCCAACGACAACATTGAGCGCGCGATCCAGCGCGGCACGGGCACGCTCGAAGGCGAGACACTGGACGAGGTGACGTTCGAGGGTTACGGGCCTGGCGGCGTAGGAGTGCTGGTGCAGGTGGTGACGAGCAACCG
Source organism: uncultured Acidobacteriota bacterium (assembly GCA_963788255.1). GTDB lineage: Bacteria > Acidobacteriota > Terriglobia > Acidiferrales > UBA7541 > Palsa-295. The sequence goes on along the minus strand of CAWBGC010000010.1, from coordinate 697,230 downwards.
CAACCGCATCGTCAGCGAGATTCGGCACATGTTTTCGAAGAACGGCGGCAACTTGGCTGAGACGGGCGCTGTCGGTTGGATGTTTCACCGCAAGGGAGACATCCTGGTGCCGAAAGAAGCGGCGGACGAAGAGAAAATGATGGGCATCGTGCTGGATGCCGGCGCGGAAGACCTGCGCGACGACGGTTCGGTGTGGGAAGTGACCACGCCGCCTGAAGCGATGGAGAAAGTCCGCGAGGCGCTGGTGGCCGCCGGGATCACCCCGGCGTCTGCGGAGGTCGGCTGGGTGCCGCAGAATCACGTCAAGCTGACCGGACAACAGGCGCAACAGATGCTGCGGATGGTGGAAGCGCTGGAAGACCACGACGACGTGCAGAAAGTGTTCGCCAACTTCGACATCGACGAGAAGGAAATCCAGGCCGCCGTGGCCAGTTAGTTCCATTCGCGCCGCTCGGACGCGAAAAAAGACTACCCTCGGATTCAGGGCCGCACGTACACTTGTGGCGGCCATGGCACCTTCTCGCGCAACTTCGAATCCAAATTCCGTGGGGCGCCGGCTCTGTGTGCTGGGCGTAGACCCGGCCGTGGTGGGCGCAACGGGCTACGGCGTGATCGAGTTCGAGGGCTCTCGGCCGCGACTGGTTAGGTTCGGGGCGCTGAAGCTCCCGGCGCGAGCGACGTTTCCCGCGCGGCTGCGTGAGATACATGGTTTGATCGCGCGGCTGGTGGAAGAATTCACGCCGGATGCCGTGGCCGTGGAATCCGTTTTTACCGCGCTGAACATGAGGACCGCGCTGAAGCTGGCCGAGGTGCGCGGGGTGGTCCTGCTGGCGGCTGCGCAAGCGCAAATTCCCACGCACAGCTATTCGCCGCGCGAGGTGAAGGCGAGCGTGGCGGGTTACGGCGCGGCTTCGAAGCACCAGATGCAGCAGATGGTAAGCTCGCTCCTGGGGCTGGCCGAGTGTCCCGAGCCGGCCGACGCGGCCGATGCGCTGGCGGTGGCGCTGTGCCACGCGCAATGGGCGCAGGCGAGGGAACGTATGGCGGCCGCGACAATCAAGCGGAGCGTGGGGGTCGCTTCCGGCGGCGGTGTCCGAGCAGCATCCGGCGCGGCAAGGAACCGGGAGCGGGACGTACGAATACAGAATCTTCGATGATTCCACGCAGAATTTCTTTCGGTTTCACCATTGCTATTTTTTTATTGCTCGCGCTTCCCATCACTGCGGGAAGTTGGGCGAAGCCCCTCCTTGCGGCGTTTGGCCACGGACCGGAAGCAGTGCCGGGGGCTGGGAATCATGGTGCACCCGGGGCTCCGGCCGGAGCGACAATCACTTTCCGCAAAGTCTTCAAGACCAGCTATCCGGAATTCATCGAGATCAAAGTGGACGAGTCAGGCGCTGGCACCTTCGACATCCGCCAACTGGACGAACAAGCCAATCCACAACCCTTCAAGATCGGCCAGCCGATGGCACAGAGGATTTTCGAGCTGGCAGGCAGGCTTCGCAATTTCCAGGGCGAGGACCTCAACGTTCATCACCGGCTCGCCAATCTCGGCCAGAAGACTTTCCGGTATGAGAAAGGCGGCGAAGCGCATGAGACGACGTTCAATTACACGCTCGACCCGAATGCTACTCAACTACTCGCAATTTTCGAGGGTATCTCCCGGCAGGAAGGCGATCTCTCCGACCTGCATCGCACGATGCAGTACGACCGGCTGGGCGTGAACGACGTGCTCGCGCAGATCGAAAGCGACTACAACGGGAAGCTCCTGCCCGACCCCGAGCTATTGCTGCCCGCCCTGGATCAGCTTGCCGCCGATGAAAAATACCTCGAAATTGCCCGCCAGCGCGCGCGGGCGTTAGCCAGCCGAATTCGCACTTCCCATTAGCCCAGTGCCGCCCTGGCCACAAGGCCAGGCAGCAAGATGTTTACGATCTCTTTACACCTTGCATCCATCCTCATGGCACACTACTTGCATCAGAGGATAATCAGCACTGCGAGGGCAAATTTCGATGCATCAAAACAGAACGTGGGGCATTCTGGCTTTACTGGCGTTTGTTTTCGTGCCGGCTTGGGCACAGGGCAGTCAGGCTCAAACGCGGATTACGCAACCCGTGGACGACAGCAAGCTGACCGTGCTCAAAGGCAATACGCACCCGCTGGCGCGCGCGGAGTTTGACCGCGGCATCGCTCCATTGGATCTGCCGATGGAGCGCATGCTGCTGGTATTGAAGCGCAGCCCGCAGCAGGAAGCCGCGCTCGAACAGTTGCTGGCCGAGCAGCAGGATAAAACGTCGCCGAACTTTCACAAGTGGCTGAGCCCCGAGCAATTCGGGCAGCAATTTGGCCCCTCCGATAGCGACATCCAGGCCATAACCACTTGGCTAGAGACACACGGCTTTCAGGTGACGCAGGTCGCCAAGGGACGGAACGTGATCGAGTTCTCCGGGGCCGCCGGGCAGGTCCAGGCAGCGTTTCACACGACGATTCACGTGTATGAAGTCAACGGCGAGCAGCACTGGGCCAATGCGAGCGATCCGGAAATCCCCACGGCGCTCACGCCGGTGGTGGAAGGTGTGGCAACGCTGCACAATTTCTTGAAGAATCCGCTTAGTCACTCGAAAGGCACTTTTATTAGGTCGAAAACGACAGGAGAAGTTAAACCGCTCAATCCGGAACTTACACTCGGCCAGACTTGCAACCCGGGAGATCTCCAGTTTCCAAATTGCTATCCAGTAGCACCTTACGATTTTGCGACCATCTACAACGTGCTTCCGCTGTGGAATGCGGCTTCCTCGATTGATGGATCGGGGCAAAGCATCGGCATCGTTGGCCGGATCGACATCAATATCGCCGACGTGGAGAACTTCAGGAGCTTCGTGGGACTCCCGGCGAAGAATCCCAATATCATCGTCAACGGTCCCGACCCGGGCGTCGCTACCACGCAGCCAGAGCTGAATGATGAGGGAGAGTCCGATCTCGACGTGCAGTGGGCCGGGGGAGTTGCACGCAATGCGACGATCGATTTCGTGACTTCAAAGTCAACCACCACTGATGGCGTGGACCTTTCCGCTGAATATATCGTGGACAACAATCTCGATCCCATCCTTGGCTACAGCTACGGCCTGTGCGAGGCGCAAATGGGCTCCGCCGACCTCACTTTCCACAACAGTTTGTGGCAGCAAGCCTCCGGTCAGGGAATTACGGTCCTTATCGCCACGGGAGATACAGGCTCTTCGCTCTGCGAGAATCCCCAAACGCCTGATGCGCCCGGAAAGACGGGCCTCGCCGTGAACGGAGTTGCGGCCACGCCTTACGACGTCGCAGTAGGGGGAACGGATTTCAACGATTTCGATAAGCAAGGTATTTATTTTAGTTCGACAAGCAACCAAACAACTCTAGAATCAGCAAATGGCTATATTCCCGAGACAACCTACAACGACACCTGCACGAACGCGGCATTCATCCAGGCCGGTTACGGCTCAAATCCTGAGATGATCTGCAACGATTCGTCCCTTGCGGATTATACTTCACCATTTGGTGGAGGAGGCGGGGTGAGCACGGTCTACACAACCAAGCCCACCTGGCAAACGGGTATTGGAGTCCCCGCTGACGGAGCACGCGATTTGCCCGACGTGTCGATGTTTGGGGGCGATGGAACGATCGTGGCGAGTGCCTATATCGTCTGTCAGGCCGATAGTCAGGGTGCTTCCTGCGTATCAACTGCTAGCGGTGTACCCTTCGCTCTGGTGGGAGGGACTTCGGCTTCCACGCAGGTCTTCGGTGCCGTGATGGCAATGGTGGACCAGAAGGCCCAGGGCCGACAAGGTCTTCCGAATAAGAACCTCTACACACTGGCAGCGACCCCGCCAGCGGCGAGCTGCAATTCGACCACACAGCCCCTGACAGGTTCAAATTGCATCTTCTACGACGTGACGGCAGGGACGATTTCGATGCCTTGCGTCAAGGGCACGACGGACTGCAACACGACAAATAACGCCGACGCGAACGGAACACTCTACGAGTACGTAAATAGCTTGCCCACTGTGCCGGCTTACAACGCAGGAACCGGGTACGACCAGGCGACAGGCCTCGGCTCGGTGAATGTCGCCAACCTTGTGAATGCTTCTGGATGGACCGTCAACAACGGCGGCGCACCGGACTACGCCATTACGTCAGCAGGTCCTACAGTCACTGTGCCCAGCCAGGGTTCGACCGGAATGCTGTCGTTGATGGTGACGTCAGTGAACAATTACAGCGGCACGTTCAACCTGACCCCGACCATGTGCACCACTTTGCCCTCGGAGGCCACCTGCACCTTTAACACGCAATCCGCTTCGGTCAGCCCGGGGAATCCTGCGACGATCCAGGTGACAATCAATACGATCGCGCCCAGCATGTTGGTTCCAGTCAGCCGGTTCACAGCCCCCAAGATGTGGCCCGCGGTTGCTGTGCTTGCCTTCCCATGCCTGCTGGCGATGGCGCTGATCCTGCTAAACAGCAGTGGAAAGCAACGCCGGTGGGGCACTGCCTTTGCCTTCGTGGCGCTCGCCCTCTTGGTCCCGATGATTGGCTGCGGCGGAGGGGGAGGCGGTGGGGGAGGCGGCTGTGGCCAAGGCGGTCCTTGCAGCGGCGGGACGCCCACTGGCACAACCAATGCGGTCGTAACACTTAAAGATACGACCGGCGTAACGCACTCCTTCGTCTTCACACTGACAGTGAATTAGGCGCGAGGTCGCCACCGCGCGGAATCGGTTTCGCGCGGCAACGGCGCGGCGATGGAGCAAAGAAGACGCGGCGTTTCCTACCGAAGAATAAACCTATGTAACGCCTCCTCCAGGAGTAACATCTAAAGCAGTAGGGAAGCGCTCGGGTGGAGGTGGGTCATGCGGAAGCGAAGTTTCCTCCTTTTTACTTTTGCAGCAGCGGCAATTACGGCAGGCCTTTTTGCAACTCCTGTGCGCGCCACCGACGATAGCTATAGCTACGCGCGAATCGTGCGTCTGAGCTACGTGAGCGGCGACGTGCAAATCGTGCGCGCCGACCAATCCTCGAAATGGGAACCCGCCTACGCGAACATGCCCATCCAGCAGGGCTTTACGCTGGGGACCAATAATGGGCGCGCCGAGGTGGAATTCGAAAACGGCAGCGCGCTGTGGCTGGCCGAAAACTCCATCCTGCAGTTCACCGAATTAGCGCTGTCTGACGGCGGACGCATCACGAAGATGACTTTGGCGCAGGGCACGGCCAGTTTTGAAGCCAACCTGCAAGCGGGAGATTCCTTCGTCGTCTCCACCTCGCAATTTCAGATCACGCCTCCGGTGAAATCGCAATTTCGCGTGGACGCCTTCCGCGAAGGCGGCTCGGTGAGCGTGTTTGCAGGCAAGGTCTCGGTCACCTCTGACGCCGGTGAGAAGGAAGTTGCAAGGGGCGAGACATTTGCTCTGAACACGAACGCGGCGAATCAGACCGCAGTGAAGAACAACCCTTCGCGGGATGGTTGGGACCGGTGGGTTAACAATCGCGAGAATTATCTGACGAACGGCGCTAACCAGACTCTCCAGTACACCAACTCGCCATTCAGCTATGGAACGGCGGACCTCTCGAGCTATGGCTCCTGGAATTATTACCCGGGTTGCGGGTATGGCTGGCAGCCCTTCGGCATGTCGAGCGGCTGGATGCCATTCTTGGATGGACAGTGGATGTTCTATCCGAGCTTCGGTTGGACTTGGGTCAGCTTCGAGCCGTGGGGATGGATGCCGTACCACTTCGGGGGATGGTCGGACTGTGGCGGATTCGGGTGGATGTGGATGCCCGGTGGTTACGGATTCTGGAACGCGGGACCGGTCCAGTGGATTGGGAATCACGGCCGCCTCGGTTGGAGACCCGTGCCGCCCAGGGTGAATCCTGTCCATGCGGCTGCGGAGCCGGCTGTGTTTTCCACGAAGAATCTAGGGAAGGAAGGCCGCTACGAAGTTTTGCCGTCATCCAAATTGACGAATGAAATGCGCGAGCTGCCTGGGCCGCCTCTCTCCAATGGAAAGGTTCCCGGTGTCGGCGAAGTGCTTGGGAACGCTAAGTTGGGTTCTGGACGCGGCGCCGTTGTTCCCACCTCGGCAAGCCTGACGGCTCTCCGGTCCCAATTGGCGAGTGGGTCTTCCACGCGAGGCTTCGTGAACGAAGCCGCTCCGCCGACTGCTACGAAAACGGGCGCTGTGCCCGGAGCTGTCGTGCATGTGGCGGTGCGGAATTCCGCGCCCCCTCCACCGAGAATGCCGTCCGCACCTCCGGTGAGAACAAATACGCCTGCGCCCTCGGCCCCCGGTCAACCGAGCTACCGCGCGCCCTCGGCCGAGCCAGGCCGGGCAGCCTATTCAGGTGCCCCGGCTGCACATTCGAGCCCGGCGCCCGCGCCTGCGGGCGGAGGGGCTCACCCACACTGAGGCTAACGACAGAATCGATTGAGGATCGAGAAGCGCTAACGCACCAGCATCCCGGCGTAGCCGACGACTTCGTCGCGGTCACCCGTGATGTCGCCGGAGGTGGCGTAGCGAATGAGCCGCGCTTCCGACGCCCCCAGGTCCTTGGCGGCGACGAGCATCGCCACCGTCGCAGCATAACCGCACATCGTGATCCCCTCGGAACGAACCGTATCGAATAGCCCGCGCGGATCGAGCGCCAAGATGCGTTCGATCGCTCGTTGGTCCTTCGCGCGTGTGATGGCATCGCTTTCATAGTGGTTCATGTCCGAGCTGGCAATGATGAGCACATTTCCGGCTTGGGCTTGAACCACCTGGGCAAGCGCATGCCCCAGATCTTCGAGTAAAGGATACCGGTCTGTGGCCAAGACAATCGGGACGAACCGGAAGTCACTCACCAGGCGCTGCAAAAAGGGAATCTGAACTTCAAGGGAGTGTTCTCGTTCGTGCGCCACCGGGTCACTTCGCAAGTGGCGGCAAGCGCGGACAAGTTCCTCAGCAAGCGGCGAATCGATCTGCGCTGCGCCAAACGGCATACGCCAGCTTCCTTCCGTGAGGATCGCCATGGGCTCACCGCGCGGAAAATGGCGCGGGCCGAGCAAGATACAACACCGGGGAATCTCGAGCGAAGCGTAGACGGCGCCGGCAACGTGCCCTGAATACATATAACCGGCATGGGGCACGACGCAGGCCAGCGCCGATACCTTTTCGGCGCCTTGCGAGGTGTACTCATCGACTTCGCGGGTGAGCTCCTTCGGATCGGAAGGATAAAAGCGTCCAGCGACAGCGGGCAAGCGAATCATGTGGATGGGCGAAAGCGCAGGCCAATCTGCCTGCGCGGATCAGCATGGATTGTAACGCGTATTTTTGAATTTAGAGTGGCTTCGAAGGCTTGCCGTGAATCTTGAGGGCCACCGTTTGCCCGGGCAGATAAAGTATCTTCACTTTGTCGCCGTTCTGATAGCCGCCGTTGTCCTCAATTGCTTGCATCTTGTTTTTGATTTTCGCGTCGTAGGTGAACGTGTGGAGGGAGCGTTCGCTCGCCTGCTCGCGGACCATGATGGAATTCGAGTCCGCGTGGATCACGGTCGCCTTCAGCCACACGGCTTTGGGCGTAGACTGCTTCACGACCATGGGCGCGGAAGTGGTCACCTGGGCAGGAGCCGGGACGGCTGCGGTCGCCAGCCCGATCGCCATCAGGAGAGAAACCAACGAAATGCTAAAGCTCTTCATCGAAGGAAATCTTCAGGGACTTCAGAAACTTGATGTCTTGGGGCGTGATTTCGAGCTTCGGCTCGGCTTCTTCTGCTTCCAGAATCTCTTCGTCCACGCGGATGTGCAACGATTCCAGGAAGCGGCGATCCTGCTGTGTCATTTTAGCGTCCTGGGAAGTGCGCCTCGCCAACCCGATCGTCGCGTCAAGCTTCAACACGATATCGAACCCTGCGGCGCGCACGCCGGAAATGGCTTCGGCGATGCGTTCGGAATCCGACACCGTGTCGTTGATGGCGTGTCCCAGCTCTCGTAGCAACTGTTTCATCCGGTCGTCGAGTTGCAAGGGCGTAACCTCCTGTGGAGAGCCCTTCCTACAACAATTTTAGGCCCGCGGCAACAACGAAACAAGCCCTGGGGCTGGGCCCCGACTCGGGAGGGTTACCTGTCCTCGAAGGAGGGCTGTGTCAAACACACCCTCACCGTTTACCCGGCACCGCGGGTCCCTGATAAGAAGCGTTGATAAAAAGCCTGTCGCGGCAGCGTGGATTCGCACTAGAATTACAGCATGTCCGCAAAGGTGCTCCCTCTCCTGAAGCAATCTTTTGGAACCACCCTACGCACCTTCTGGCGCGCGGCGCGGCAGCTATTTCACGAGGCCATCGGAGTCTTTTTCGCTCTATTCGCGCTCTATGGCGCCTTGGCCGCCTGGCGGCAATGGCAGCGCCGGCCAGCCTGGTGGCTCCTGGGATTTGCGATTTTTTATGCCGTGATGATGGCTGCCTTCGCCTTCGTTTCTTTCCGGCGGGCCCGTCGCGTTCGGTGAGCCTCGAAATCAATGCTGGAACATAAGACCGGCCGCAAACCGGCCAAAAAGAAAGCCGCCACCACTTCGGGCCTTCCTATGGAGGATGTCGTCACGGCAGACTCGGTCCGCGGCTGGGACGCGGAGCGCGATCTCGGTTACCCGGGACAGTTCCCCTTCACGCGCGGCGTTTATCCCACGATGTACCGCGGGCGGTTGTGGACCATGCGGCAGTATGCGGGCTTTGGTGACGCTGCCGAATCCAACCGCCGCTACCGCTATCTCCTCGAACAGGGCCAGACAGGCCTTTCGGTCGCCTTCGATTTGCCGACGCAGATTGGCATGGATTCCGACCATCCTCTCGCGTTGGGCGAGGTCGGCAAAGTTGGCGTGGCGATCGATTCGCTCGAAGACATGCAGAGGCTCTTCGACGGCATCCCGCTCGAGCGTGTGTCGACATCAATGACGATCAACGCGACCGCAGCCATTTTGCTGGCGCTTTACGTGGCCGTGGCAAAGCAACAGGGAGCGAACCTCCAACGACTTGCCGGGACAGTACAAAACGACATCCTGAAGGAGTACATCGCGCGCGGGACCTACATTTACCCGCCGCGCCCGGCCATGCGGATCGTGACCGACATCTTCGCGTGGTGCCGCCGCGAACTACCGATCTGGAACGCGATTTCGATTTCGGGCTACCACATTCGCGAGGCGGGCTCGACCGATGTCCAGGAGGTGGCCTTCACGCTGGCCAACGGCATCGCCTACGTCGAAGCTGCGGTCACATCGGGCATGCATGTCGACGAATTCGCGCCCCAGCTCTCATTTTTCTTCAACGCGCACAACGAGTTTTTGATGCAGATTGCGAAGTATCGCGCCGCGCGCCGCCTGTGGGCCCGCGTGATACGCGAACGCTTCGGTGCGCGCGACCCGCGCTCAATGATGCTGCGTTTCCACGCGCAGACGGCGGGCTCCTCGCTCACCGCGCAACAGCCGGAAAACAACCTTGCCCGGGTCGCGCTGCAATGCCTGGCAGCCGTCTTGGGGGGCTGCCAATCGCTTCACGCCAACGCGCTGGATGAAGCGCTCGCCCTGCCGACCGAGCAGTCGGCGCTGCTCGCCTTGCGCACCCAGCAAATCCTGGCGCACGAAACGGGCGTCGCCAACACGGTGGACCCAGTCGCGGGATCTTTCGCGATCGAGAAGCTGACCAATGAGATTGAAACTGGCGCTACGGAATACATTGCAAGAATCGACGCGATGGGCGGAATGCTGCGCGCTATCGAAACCGGCTACGTCCAACAGGAGATTCAGAAGTCCGCGTACGAATACCAACAGGCGGTCGAGCGCGGCGAGCAAGTTGTGGTCGGAGTGAACCGCTTTCATGCCGAAGATGTCCGGCCCATCCCCACGCTGCGAATTGATCCTGAAATCGAGCGCGCGCAGGTTGCGCGGCTGCATGCCCTACGCGCACGCCGCGATGCGGCGAAAGCGCATGCGGCGCTGGCGGAAGTTGAACGCTGCGCCCGGGGCAGCGAGAACCTGATGCCTGCGATCCTTGCAGCCGTGGAAGCCTACGCCACCGTGGGCGAGATTTCCGATGCGCTTCGTCGCCCCTTCGGCGAATACCAGGAATCCGTCGTCATATAGACAGCGCGATTACACTGGATTCGATTCCCCGGCGGGCGTAGCATTTCCTCAATGGTTCAACATTCGAATGCGGAGTCTGGTTTGGGCAATCGCGCCTTGGCTCGAAACGGCCATATTAACCCGATTACCGTCCTGCCTTTTGGCCGATATGGTGTAGGTCTCTTCACGGAGCATCCGGTGGGGCTGCTCGTTGCAGTCGGTGTAATCCTCATGACTCTGGAGACTACACCTGCCGCAGGATGGTTCCTTGGCGCCTCGCTGGGCTTAGGCGCGATATTCGGTTTCTTTCTCTGGCTTCATCATCGATAGAGAAGACTTAATTAGCTGATTTTCCCCAGGATAGCTTCTGCCTTTCTGCCCCCTATTCCTCCCGGCGTCCTCCGTGCTAGTTTTCTCCGGCGACAATGAAAGGCAAGATCGCGCTCGAAAGTGAAATCCGCTGGCCGCGCCGTGTTCTCACGCCGGCCGATGCAGTGAAGTACATTGATGCTGCAGGATTCTGCATGCTCTTCCCGGTGGCAAACATCCCGCTGCCGTCGCCTTATTACGCTGTGACGCGCCGCAACCCACACGAGAAAATGGTGTGGGACAAGTATTCCGAGATGGTCTGGCGCTGGAAGGATGATCTGCCTCGGCGCAGGCGGGCATTCTATGCCAAGTACTTTCGCGGCCGCGGCACGTTCATTTCGCGCGAGCAGCTCCCGAATTTTCTGGCGATGCGTGAAACGGCATGTGCGCCCGGCGATCACGCGCGCTTCTACGAGGAGGGCCGAATCCGTGGCGATGCTCGTGTGATCTGGGAAGAGCTCGAAAAGCACGGCCCGCTTGCGACACTGGAACTCCGCCACGCCTGTAAAATGGACTCGAAGCCGGGCAACGTGCGCTTCAAGCGCGCCATCCTGGATTTGCAGCGTTTGCTCGTCGCGGTCCATTCCGGTGCCGAACAGGAAACAGCCGCCTGGGCTTCCGGCCGCTACGAATTGACCTGGCGTGCGTTTCCACAAGAGACGGCCTCGGCGCAGCGCATCTTACCGGAGGAAGCTCGAAGAAGACTGGCAGCGAAGTTTGTGGAATGGCATCCGAGAGCGGTGCCGGCACAATTGGCACAGCTTTTCGGATGGTCCCGAGCGGAGGCAGAAACAGCCGTCGCAACCAAAAGGAGCGCGACCCAATGTTCGAGTTGAAGCGGAAGACCAGGCTGATTCTGGCCTCAAAGTCACCACGACGCGCGGAGATCCTGCGCAACGCGGGATTCGTCTTCGACGTCCACACAACCCACGTGGATGAGTCGCGGCGGCCCCGCGAGTCCGCCCGGCACTACGTCGAGCGCCTGGCGAATGCGAAGGCTCGCCTGGCCGCGGAACACGCCAAGCGGAAAGGCTATCCAGCCATCGTCATTGGCGCGGATACTGCAGTGCTAGCTCAGGGCAAAATTCTCGGAAAGCCTTCCGATGTGAGAGAGGCTCGGGGAATGCTTCGGCTCCTGAGCGGGCGGACCCATCAAGTCTTGACGGGGATTTCGATCTTGCGCGTTCCGGGCGGCGGGGGAACCCACCATGTGGAAGCAACGCGGGTGAGATTCCTGAAAATATCAGGAGCGGAGATTGACGATTACATCGCGACGGGCGAGCCCTTCGACAAAGCAGGCGCCTACGGGATCCAGGGCATCGGCGGGCGTTTCGTCGCGTCGATCGAGGGCTGCTACTTCAACGTCATGGGTCTGCCGCTGGCGCGTTTGTGGGCCATGCTGAAGGAGTGCGGTTGGCACGATCCGTCAAGAACCTGATGAGCGCCAAAAGAAAACGGCGGCCAAGCGGCCGCCGGGTCGAAAAATATCCCTCAAGATCCAGAGAGTTTCTGTAGCGTTACTTCTTTTGCTCGGTCGGCGCCGCAGCCGGCGGATTAGTGGCCGTGGTCGAAGGAGGAGGATTCGTCGGAGAACTCGGTTCGCGCATCCCTTCCTTGAATTCACGAATTCCCTGCCCCAGACCTCTCATGACCTCTGGTATCTTTCGCCCTCCAAAAAGGACCAGGATAACAATCGCGACAATCGCCAAATGCCATATGCTAAATTCCATGGCCATCTACCTTTCAAGCCCGGGTCTGCCTAACCCCGATCACCCCGAACTCGGAACCTTCAACTGCTAGAGTATAACACGCTCGTCTCCCGCGCGCCGGGTCACGTGCTCGTGGTCAAGGTATTCCAGCAACGGGATGGCATATTTGCGCGTGACGCCCGTAAGTTCTTTGAATGCAGGGACTGGCAGATGGTCGCCCCGCTCCTTCTTATACCCTGCAATCAACTCACGCATTCGCGCGAGCGCCGTCCGGTGGAAGACGAGGTCGTCCGCCACCTTCACCAGTACTTTTTCGCGCAACAGGATTTGCAGAATCTTTGCCGCACGGCGGGATTCCACTGGCAGCCTTTCAAGCACTGCCGCAAAGCTCGGCACGGTAAGGCCCGCGCGATCGAATTCCCGTTCGATCAACTCCTTCGTGCGCGCCTCTTCGGGGGAAAGCGCTATCTCGCGCCCGGCGCGCTGCACCAAGTCACCTGACACGGCCACAGCCCCTGACCGGATCAAGTCTTCCAGCGAAGTTTGAAATAGTTCTATGGACGGATTCCCGGCGCGGCCGCGCAAGTCCTGTTTCGGTATCCCTGGCAGTAGCGGGTTCGCACGGTGAAATGATTCCACGGCATCGCGCAACGCAGCGGCGCATTTCGCGATCGCTTGCGTGGAAGCCAAGGTAAAGGGTTGCTGACCTATGACCCTGACCCGCCCCTGCTGGGCTAGTTGTAGCGCCAGCTCGCGGATTCCCGCCTCCGTCCATCCGGTACGTGCCATGATTTCGTGCAGTGCCATACCGGGAGGCGAGCTTTCGACAATCGTCGCTAGGATTTCTTCGTGGTTTCCGGAATCGAGCGTTTCCAGAAACGGCGCAACCGCCGGATCGTTGCGGCGATGGCGTGGCGCGCGGGGGTCGATGACGCCGCCTCCTCCAATCGTCACCACCGGCGAAAACTGTCGCAGGATGAACCGGTCGCCGGGAAGCAACAGCAACGCATCCGACAGTCGCAATTGGGCAAGGGCCGATTCCCCCGGGGAGAGTGAATTGCGCCCCAGCAACACAATCTCCGCAATCGTTTCCGCAGTGCCTTGGTGAAAATGGACGCGCGAATGGTTCTTCAGAGTTGGACCGGATGCGAGCAACGTGATTCGCGTGTCAATCCGCCGCGTAGTCTCGAAAATTCCCGGCGCGGCCAAGTTCATTCCTCGCTGAATTTCTGTGTGCTCGATTCCCGCAAGATTCACAGCAGTTCGCTGCCCGGCCACGGCCCGTTCGATGGATTTCCCGCCGGAATGCAGCCCGCGAATTCGCAGGCGCCTTTGCGCAGGAAAAAGCTCCGCCTCGTCCCCCACATTGGCGGCACCGGAGACGAGCGTACCCGTAACCACAGCGCCGAACCCCTTCATTGCGAACGACCGGTCAATGGGCAATCGAAAATGCCGTGTGACATCACTCACAGGAATGTCTTCTGCCATGCGCTGAAGGGCTTGCCGCAGCGAATCCAAACCGGCGCCCGTTCGCGCGCTAACGGAAAGGATGGGAGCCCCTTCGAGAAATGATCCCCGCACGAATTCTTCGATTTCCAGCCTCACAAGTCCCGCCACGTCGGAACCTACCAGGTCGGATTTCGTGAGAGCTACCAGGCCGTGCGAAATTCCCAGCAGCCGGCATATATCAAAATGCTCCCGCGTCTGCGGCTTGATCGCCTCGTCGGCCGCGACGACAAGCAGAACCAGATCGATCCCGCCGACGCCGGCCAGCATGTTGCGCACAAAACGCTCGTGCCCCGGCACGTCCACGAAGCCAAGCCGAACCCCGCCGAGATCGAGAAAGGCAAAGCCCAGGTCAATCGTGATCCCGCGGCGTTTTTCCTCTTCCAGGCGGTCGGGATTCGTGCCGGTCAACGCTTCCACGAGCGAGGATTTTCCGTGGTCGATGTGGCCGGCCGTGCCGACGATGACGTGCTTTGGTGTCTCCATCGGGAATTCGGATCTGCGGACTGATGCTAGCGAAGATGACGCGCGCGGGTCAAACCGGGCAATTTAAAGTGAGACCAGCGCGATACCGCGGAAAGTCCCCAACTACGCACCAGCTCGGCTGGCGGATTCAATTTCTTTAAGGATGGCGAGAGCGGCCTCGCGTCGGTCTGGAGCAGCGGTTATTGGCCTGCCAACCACTACGTAATTCGACCCAGCCCGTGTCGCCTCCTCCGGAGTGGCCACGCGCGCCTGATCGTTCGCCGCGCTTCCAGCAGGCCGCACACTCGGGACAAGTATCAGGAACTCCGCGCCGCAGGCCCTCCGGATTGCGCGAACCTCATGCGCCGAGGAAACAACTCCGTCGAGGCCTGCCTTCTGAGCCAGTCGCGCCAAGGCCACTGCCCGGGCACTGGCCGTCCCTTGGATTCCGACTTGGCGGATAGCCTTTGTGTCCAAGCTCGTCAGAATCGTAACACCTAGAAGGGCCGGACGGCTTTCCCGCCCCGCCAGTGCCTCGCGTGCCGCCTGCATCATCTCTAGCCCGCCAGCAATGTGCAGGGTCATAAGGCGGACATTGGGTAGATCCGCGGCGACCGACACGGCGCCTGCTACTGTATTCGGGATGTCGTGGAACTTCAGGTCAAGGAAGATCTCAGCGCCCAGACCCGCAAGCTCCTTCACGGCCTGCGGGCCTTCGGCGGTAAACAGCGTGTTTCCAATCTTAAGGAAGCCTGCGACTCCGCTTAGCTGCCGTGCCAAGGCACAGGCTGCCCCTAGGCGATTCACATCTAGGGCTACAATTAGTTGCGGCGATCGGAGGCGGGGCGTGTTGGCACCTCAAGGAGCTCCAGCCGGACCTTGGCGAGCCCGCGCTGGTCAAAGCCGAGTCTCCGAGCCACTTCATAGGAGACGTCGAGCTCTCGGCCCTCTACGTATGGGCCTCGGTCATTGATTCGGACGATCTGGCTTCGGTGGTTCCGAGTGTTAACCACCCGGACGATCGAACCTAGCGGTAGCGTCGGATGTGCGGCAGTTGCCGCGTACATGTCATAAATCTCTCCATTCGCCGTCGGCTGCCCATCAAAATCTTCACCGTACCAGCTCGTTGTGCATTCCCAGACAGCCAGGGGCTTCGGCTTGGTTCCCTTGGAGCCATTCTGCGAGGTGAGAGGGGAGTTCTGCTGCGAGGCAGCTATCTGGGGAGGGTTGCTCATCCTTCCGGCGGATGTCGTGGGGTTCACCGACGGGGTAAGGACAAGCAGACCCATTCCTAAGAACACCGACTCAAGCACCACGAAAATTTTAGCTCTCATATTCTCCTAACCTTTTTTGAATCAGCAAATTATACCTCTTCCGGAGTCCTCATCGCAACCGAATTATGTTTCCAAGGATCCCCGTAAACTGCTGATTCCAGGTACGTTTTCGTCCCGGCACCACATTTCGAGACCGCCCACAAGCTTTTCGGAGGCCCGTGGGTCAACGAAATGGGCTGTTCCCACCTCCACCGCCGAGGCACCCGCGATGATGTACTCTGCCGCATCTGCTGGCTTTTCAATACCTCCGAGCCCAACCACCGGAATCTTGACGGCCCGGCATGCCTCATGAACCAACCGGACCGTTATAGGTTTTATCGCCGCGCCCGACAACCCCCCCGTCGTACTACCGAGGCGGGACCTGCGGGTGTGTGCGTCAATACACAGAGCAGGATAAGTGTTGGCGACTACGAGAGCGTCGGCACCGGCCTTTTCGGCGGCTCTTGCGATAAGTCTAATATTTCCAACAACGGGAGAGAGCTTGACCCATAAGGGACGCTTGGAGGCAGCCTTTGTAGCCGCGACAACCTCCTCGGTCAGACCGGGGTCAGTACTATATTCCATTCCGCCTCTCTCCACGTTTGGGCAGGAGATGTTCAATTCGTACGCGGAAAGGCCTTCTGTATCCTCCAAGACACGAATGACTTCGACGTATTCCAAGGTAGTTCTACCAAACACGTTGGCGATGATCGCTGTATCATAGTGGCGCAGGCGGGGCAGCTTTTCTGCGGCGAATGCACGCACGCCGATATTCTGCAGCCCAATCGCGTTAACCATCCCGCTTGCCGTTTCACACATTCTTGGGGCAGGTGCTCCCTCCATCGGCTGAATGGAGAGCCCCTTGACCACAATCCCGCCCAAGCGATTCAGATCGACAAGGTGTGCAAATTCCACGCCGTAGCCGAACGTGCCGCTGGCAGCAATGATAGGATTTTTGAGGTGAAGGGTACCGACGTTGACTCGGAGGTCTACCCCCGTTGGCCGTTCGAGAATCCTTGCCGGCTCGGGCGAACTCACTGCCGCTTAGTTTATCACGCCGGTCAAGAACTCGGACTGGGCTGCCTGTGGATATCTCCGGCCGCGGATCCTGGCGATTCCGCCGCTGCGAACACTCGACGGTCTGTGCTAGGATGAAGCGCCCGATGCGCGTCGTTGAGAAAAGACAACTGCTTTCCGCCGAGGAAATCAACCGGACGCTTCAGAGGCTGGCGCATGAAATAGTAGAGAAGAGCGGGGGCACGAAGGACCTTGCTTTTATCGGAGTGCGCCGCCGCGGCGTCCCACTCTCCCAGCGGCTCGCAAAGATTATTCACGGCTCGGCGCGCGTGGATGTCCCGGTAGGGACGCTTGACATCACGCTCTATCGCGACGACCTTTCCACGGTTGGGCCCCAGCCGGTGGTCCACTCCACGGAGATCGATTTCCCGGTGGACGACCGCGATCTGGTTGTCGTGGACGATGTCCTTTACACCGGCCGCACGATTCGGGCTGCCATGAACGGGCTTTTCGACCTCGGCCGTCCGCGCCGCGTTCGCCTCTGCGTCTTAATCGATCGCGGCCATCGCGAGCTGCCCATCGAAGCCACGTTCGTCGGCCGAACCGTGGAGACCAGCGACACCGAAATCGTAGAAGTCCGCCTTCAGGAGATTGACGGCGAGGAACGCGTCATGCTCGTGGACCGTGTTCCTTAACGCCATTCGGGCCGTTCCGGAGGCGACAGCCTAAAGGGACTCAGTGCTCCAACGCTTGCCACATTTGCTCGGAATCGAAGGCCTCACCCGCGACCAAATTACTTTTATTCTCGATCAGGCCAAGCCGTTCCAGGAATTCCAGCGTTATCCCCTGAAAAAACTGGCAACCCTCCGCGGCAAGACCGTCGCCATCGCCTTCTTCGAGTCTTCCACGCGCACGCGCATCAGCTTTTCGACCGCTGCCGCGCGCCTCGGTGCGGACACAATGAACCTCCAAGCCGAAGCCTCCAGCCTCAAGAAAGGGGAATCCCTGCTCGATACGGTTCGCACGCTGGAAGCCATGCGCCCCGACGGAATCGTGATCCGCCACAGTTCCTCCGGCGCTCCGCATTTCGTAGCCGAACGCCTCGAAATCCCCGTCCTCAACGCGGGCGACGGCACGCACGAGCATCCCACGCAAGCTCTTCTCGACGCTCTCACGATTCGCGATCGCAAAGGCAAGCTCAATGGCTGGAATGTCACCATCCTCGGCGACATCCTTCACAGCCGCGTGGCGCGCTCCAATATCCTCTTGCTGGCCAAATTCGGCGCGCGGATTACATTGTGCGGTCCCGCCATGTGGGTGCCGCGCGAACTCGAAGCCCTCGCGCCCGGCGTCCGCTGCGTGACGCACTTGGAAGAAGCACTCGACTCCGCCGACGTTGTCATGGTCCTCCGCGTTCAGACCGAACGCCTCCACGAGCCTTCCCTGGCCCCTGAGGAATACATCCTGCTCTACCAGCTCACTTCAGAGCGCTTACGCCTCGCTCGTCCCGATGCGCTCGTCCTGCATCCCGGCCCCATGATCCGCGGTCTCGAAATCGATCCGGCAGTGGCCGACGGCCCGCAATCCTGCGTGCTTGAGCAGGTGACGAACGGCCTCGCCATTCGCATGGCTCTTCTTTACCATCTTGTTGGCGGCGCACCTGCAGACGCGCCCCATCCCGCGAAGGAACGATCCAATGCTGCTGATTAAGAACGGCCGCGTCCTCGATCCGGCGGCCAAGACCGATGCCCGGCAGGACATTCTGCTCGATGGCGAACAAATCTCGAAGATTGGTCCCGATCTCCAGGCTCCCGGCGCCGAAATCTTCGACGCTGCGGGCCTGATCGTCGCTCCCGGATTCATCGATCTCCATTGCCATCTGCGCGAGCCTGGCCAGGACATCTCCGAGACCATTGAAACCGGAACTCGCTCGGCAGCTCGCGGCGGTTTCACTGCTGTCTGCTGCATGCCCAACACGCAGCCAGTGAACGACAGCGCCTCCGTGACGCGCGGCATCGTCGAACGCGCCGCCGCAACCGCCAGCGTCCGCGTCTGGCCCATCGGCGCAGCTTCCCTGGGCAGCAAAGGCGAATCTCTGGCCGAAATCGCGGCGATGAAAGACGCGGGAATCGTGGCCGTATCCGACGACGGAAAACCCGTGGCCACCGCCCGCCTGATGCGCCAAGTGATGGACTATTGCCGCTCGCTCGATCTCCCAGTCATTGACCATTGTGAGGATCCGTCGCTCTTCGCCGGCGGCGTGATGCGCGAAGGGCCCACTTCGGTCAAGCTCGGCCTGAAAGGCATCCCGGCGCAATCGGAGTCCATCTGCGCCGGCCGCGACGTCGAGCTCGCCTCCTTGACAGGCGCCCACCTGCACATCGCGCACATGTCCACGCTCGGGTCGCTCGAATACGTTCGTTACGCAAAGCGCATGGGCCTGCCTGTCACTTGCGAGGTCACGCCTCACCATTTCACGCTGATCGACGAAGACGTTCACTACAACACACATTTCAAAATGAATCCGCCGCTTGCCTCGCGCGCCGATCGCGATGCGCTCATCTCCGGCCTTGCCGACGGAAGCGTGGACGCCATCGCCACCGATCATGCCCCTCACCATCCGGCCAGCAAGGACGTCGAATTCGACCGCGCGCCCTTCGGCATTACCGGCTTTGAGACAGCGCTCGCCCTCGGCTTGAGCGAACTCGTCCATCCCGGAAAAATTTCGCTTATGCGTCTCGTCGAACTTTTCACCACCGGTCCCGCGCGCGTCCTGGGCACCGAGCGAAAAATTGCTCCCGGCGCGCCCGCCGATATCACAATCTTCTCGGCTGACCACACCTGGACGTACCGCGCCGCTGACTCACCCAGCAAATCCCGCAACACTCCATTCGACGGCCGTGCCTTCCGGGGCGCGCCGATGGCCACCATCGTCGCGGGCCGCATCGTTTACCGGCGCGAGGCCGCTGCGCGCGCAACGTAACCGCCGCGTCTCGGTTTTGCGAGGCCTGGCGAAACGAAAGCAAAGAGGAACGATTTATGCAGACCCCGAAATCCCGAGCCGCCTCCCGATTTTCCTATGCTCTCCTCTTTCTGCTTCTTCTGCATTGCTCGTTCTCTCCGCTGGCTGCGGCTCAATCCCCCGCAAAGCGCGCGGCTACCGATGTCGCTGAGCGCGCGGAGCTTCAGCTCAAAACCGCGCGTGCGAATCCGCTCGGTCTCCGTGCATTCCTCCTCAAGATTCCCAAGGGCGCGGATTTGCACGTTCATCTTACCGGCGCCGTCTACGCCGAATCCTGGATCCGCGCGGGCGCTGAAGACGGCCTCTGCGTCGATCCCGCCAAGCTCGCCTTCGTCCGAGATCGCCCGGCATCGCAAGCCAATCCGCCGCAGCCTGCGTGCGGCGAAGGCCAGGTCACTGCCTCACAGGCCTTCCACGATCAGCATCTCTACGACGCACTCATCGACTCCTTCTCAATGCGCAGTTTCGTCCCGTCGTCCGGTGTCAGCGGCCATGACCACTTCTTCGACACATTTTCGAAATTTGGCGGCACCGATCCCCGCCATACCGGCGAGTGGCTCGACGAAGTCGCCACTCGTGCCGCCGCTCAAAATGAGCAATATCTCGAATTGATGGAGACGCCCGATTTCACTCGCACGGCGCTGCTCGCGCGTGAAGTCGGCTGGCAGGATGACTTCGGCAAGCTCCGCGACGCGCTCCTCGCCCGCGGTGTGCGTGATGACGTCCCCATCGCCCGCGCCTTTTTCGACCAGCAGGAAGCGCTGCGCCGCCAGCTTGAGCATTGCGGACAGCCGGAGGAATCTCCCTCCTGCCACGTCGAAATCCGCTATCTCTACCAGGTCCTCCGCGGCTTTCCCAAGGAGCAGGTCTTCGCCCAGACTTTGCTCGGTTTCGAGGTCGCCTCCGCTGATCCCCGCGTCGTGGGCATCAACTTCGTCATGCCCGAAGACGGGTACACCTCGATGGCGGACTACGGGCTCCATATGCGTATTGTCGGCTTCCTCCACGGCCTATACCCCAACGTGCACATAAGCTTGCACGCAGGCGAGCTCGCGGCCGGCCTCGTCCCCTACGAAGGCCTCTGCTGCCATATCCGGCAAGCGGTCGAAGAAGCGCACGCCGAGCGTATCGGCCACGGCGTGGACGTGATGTACGAAGACCATCCCCACGCCTTGCTGAGAGAAATGGCCGCGAAGCACGTTATGGTGGAAATCGATCTCACCAGTAACGATGTAATCCTCGGTGTCCGCGGACAGGACCACCCATTTCCGTGGTATCGCCAGTTCGGCGTCCCGGTGGCGCTTTCCACGGACGACGAAGGCGTTTCGCGCATCGATCTCACCCACGAATTCGTCCGCGCGGTTGAGACCTATGGCCTCCGCTACGCCGATCTCAAGCAGATGGTCCGCACCAGCCTCGAACATGCCTTTCTCCCCGGCGACAGCCTCTGGCGCGAGTCGGATACATTCACGCAGCCTGTCGCTGCCTGCTCCCGCGACACGCTGGGGTCGAAATCACCCACCAGTGCCTGCGCAGCCTTTCTTCAATCGAGCGAAAAGGCCCGCCAGCAGTGGGACCTCGAGCGCCGCTTCCGCGATCTTGAATCCACTTTTTGATGGGCGAGCGGCAACAATTGGCCTGTGATACGCTGGCGGCGAACTCTCCGCCAGGGATTATTCCGAGATGAGTGAGGCCTCGCATTCCGTGGAAAAGCATGACCTGCGCGACTACCTGGCCGCCGAGCGAACATTCCTCGCCTGGATTCGCACCGGGGTCTCTCTCATGGGCTTCGGCTTCGTCGTGGCTCGCTTCGGCCTGTTTCTTGGTGAGCTTCAATACGCGAAGGTGAGCGTTCCGGTCAAGTCGTTCGGTCTCTCGATCTGGTTTGGCACGGCTCTCATCATCATCGGCGTGGTTGCCAACGCCTTCTCCGCCTGGCGCCACGTGCTCCTGATTCGCCAGTTGAATCGCGGGGATGAAGAGTTCGATCGCCCATCTTCCCCGGCCATTGTTATCGCCCTGATCCTGGCTGTCCTCGGATTGGCGATGGCGGTCTACCTGATTTCGTTTTGAGCCCCCTTCGGGGTATCCAGAAAATAGGGAGGATGCTATGCCTGCAATCTCCGATAACGGGATCGTTCGCAAGCCCAGCAATCATTCCGTGAATGAAACGGTGGAGAAGTTGAAGGGAATTCTGCAGGCCAAGGGCGTGGCACTCTTCGCACTTGTTGACCACAGCGGCGAGGCGGAAAAAGTAGGCATGAAAATGCCGCCAACGAAGCTCTTGATTTTCGGCAGCCCTAAAGCGGGCACTCCGTTGATGCTCGTCTCACCCAGTTGCGCCATCGACTTGCCTCTCAAAATCCTTGTTTCGCAGGATTCCGCCGGAAAAGTCTGGCTCTCCTATAATTCGCCTGCTTACTTGCAGTCGCGCCACAATTTGCCCGGCGATCTACTTCAGAATATCGCCGTCGTCGAAATCCTCGCGGCAAAGGCAGCCGAATAGCGTATCAGTTCAAGGGAGGACCGCAGGGCCGGATGGCTGCTAATTTGCGGTGGGTTCCGCGGCGGGATGCATCCCGTGCTGCGGCACTTCGTGGACGCCTCGGGGAGTCGGCTCCTGGTAGAAGCGGAAGAGCTGGTTCAGCGGACCCGCGCCTTTCCCGATCGCGTACGACCTGTCGATCGCTCTTGTGACATACGCTTTAGCCAGAATCACGGCTTCGCGAAGCTGCTGCCCGCAGGCCAATTGTGCGGCGATCGCGGATGAAAACGTGCATCCCGATCCGTGCGTGTTCGGACTCTTGATGTGATCTCCGCCGAAGGTTTCCACTTCGCTGCCTTCGCACAGCACGTCGATCGGCTTTTCCAGATGTCCGCCCGTGACAATCACGCTTCGCGCGCCCATCGCGATCAGCTTCTGTCCCGCCGCCTTCATCGCATTCAGGTCTTTCACTTCCAGGCCCGTCAGGAATTCCGCTTCGGGCATGTTCGGAGTGATCACGCTCGCGCGTTTCAGCAGCTCGTCGCGCACGAATTTCAGTCCCGCCTCGTCCAGCAATTCCGCATTCCCCACTGTCGGCCGCGAAACCGGATCCAGCACCACGTGCGCGAATTTGTATTTGTCGAGAAATTCCGCGACCACGGAGGCGTTGGCGCGGTTGGCCAGCATCCCGATCTTCACCGCCGATATCGTGCAATCTTCCGCCAGCGCCTCGAGCTGTGCCCGCAGCGTGGCCGAAGGAGTCGGATGGACCTCGCGCACGCCTTGCGTCGTTTGCACCGTCAGCGCCGTCACCACCGCGATCCCGTAGCAGTTGTGCGCCGCGAACGTTTTCAAATCCGCGCCGGTTCCCGCGCCACAACTCGGGTCGAAGCCCGCAATCGTCAGCAGGATGGGCGGTGTGTGGTTTGTGTGGTTCGTCTGTGTGCTCAATTTATTTCCGTGCCCTCCGCGCCAGGCACAAATGCCGACGCAGCCCGGTCGAGCGGGGACACGCCGGCAATTTGCAATGTACGCGCCTTCTCGCTCCGCACGCAACTATAATTTTCAGGGGAAAGTTTCAGCTTCGCCTGTGCGAACTCGCCGCGTCCGGCGGCGAAGGATTATGGAAAAAGCCCGCGGACCAATGTCGCATCCGCCACGCGCCCCACGGCCAGCACGTACGCTCCGGTCCGCATGTGTGCGCGGTGCTTGCGCATGGTTTCGTGCACGTCCTGAAACGCGCGCCGCATCACCGATTCCAGCTTCGAGATCACTTCCGCTTCCGACCAGAAGAAGCTTTGTAAATCCTGCACCCACTCGAAGTAGCTCGCCGTCACGCCGCCCGCGTTCGCCAGAATATCCGGCAGCACAGTGATGCCTTTTCGCGCCAGCACTTCGTCCGCATGAGGCGTTGTCGGCCCGTTCGCGGCTTCCGCCACGATTTTCGCCTTGATCTGGTCCGCGTTGTTCAGCGTGATGACGTTTTCCAGCGCCGCCGGGATCAGGATTTCGCATTTCATCGTCAGCAAATCGTCGTTCGAAATGCGCGAAGTCCCCGGCATCCCCACCACCGTCCCGGAGCGCTCCTTGTAGCGCATCGCCTTCAGCGGATCGATCCCCCGTGAGTTAAACACGCCGCCGCGCGAATCGCTGATCGCAATCACCCGCGCTTTCTTTTCCGTGAAAAGCCGCGCCGCCAGCGAACCCGCGTTCCCGAACCCCTGAATCGCCACGCTCGCCCCGCGCAGCGACATTTTCTTCACTTTGCACGCTTCCTCGGTTACCACCAGGCATCCGCGCGCCGTCGCCTCGTTTCGTCCTTCCGAGCCCCCGATCGACACGGGCTTTCCCGTCACCACGCCGAGCGACGAATATCCCTTCGTCATCGAGTACGTGTCCATGATCCACGCCATGGTCTGCGCGTCGGTATAGACATCCGGCGCGGGAATATCCTGCTCCGGCCCGATGATCGGCAGAATTTCCGAAGTGTATCGCCGCGTCATCCGCTCCAGCTCGGACTTCGTCATCCGCTTCGGATCGCAGATGACGCCGCCCTTGCCCCCGCCATACGGAATATTCACCGCCGCGGTTTTCCACGTCATCCACATCGCCAGCGCCTTCACTTCGTCCAGCGTGACGCCGGGATGGTAACGAATGCCGCCCTTCGCCGGACCCCGCGCCACGTTGTGCTGCACGCGAAAGCCCGTAAAGACCTTGATCTGCCCGTTGTCCATCTTTGTCGGGATGGACACTTCCAGCACGCGCTTCGGCGCGCGCAAAATCTGGCGCAGTCCGGGGTCGAGTTTCAGGTATTCGGCGGCGATATCAAACTGGATCTGCGATATCCGGTACGGATTCAAATCCTCGCGCGGCGCGATTCGCGGAATGGGCTGCGGAGCCGCCTTGGCAACGGTTGCCATCTTACTTTCCTCCTGATTTCGGGAAATCTTCGCTGCCCTTGCGTGCTGAAAAGGCCGAGCCGAATCTCTGGCCCCACCCGTAAGTCACGGGCCAGTCGAAGTTTAGCCAAGCCACAAAGGATGTCAATGAAAACCACGCCCCGAGCCTCAATTCTACGCCGGTCCAAACGCCAGATTCTCTCTCTCCCGACGCCGTCGCTAGGCCTCTATCCCGCTGAAAACAATTGCCTTAACATTACTCCAAGTCAGCCCACGCTAAGCCTTCCCCCTCCCCCATTGCCACATGCCAGATACGCCACATAACCCGGTTCACATCCCAATTGACCCCCACAGCCTGCCAAGTTACGCTCCTCGCTTAGGTCTTTGGCTGTGCTGGAATCCCCGTGAGTCCAGCCGCCGTCCAATCCGGAAATCGAATTCGGGCGTATCTTTACTAGGGAGCCGCAAAAACCTCGTGCGTGTGGAGACGGGAGCGGAGTTGAGGGCCTCGGACGCGGCACTCATCGAGAAGATTATCGCGCGAGACGAATCTGCTCTCGCCTCGCTCTACGACCGTTATGCCGGTATGCTCTCGGCGCTTCTGAACCGGATTTTGCGCGACACGCAGGCGGCGGAGGAAATTTTGCAGGACATTTTTTACCAGCTCTGGCGCACCGCACCGCGTTTCGACGCTTCGCGCGGTTCGCTGCCCGCTTGGCTGACGGTGATTGCGCGCAATCGCGCCATCTCGCGCCTCCGCCGCCACAATCCCGCGGCGGGCGAAGAGCTCCTCGAGAACACGATCGTGCTGCCTTTCAATCTCGAGACCACCATGGCGCAGCAGCAGTTGCTCGCGCGCGTCCGCGGCGCCCTCGACGCTCTTTCCCGCGAGCAGCGCGCCGCAGTCGAGCTTGCCTATTTCGAAGGCATGACGCACAGCGAAATCGCCCGCCACACTGGCGATCCGCTCGGCACCGTGAAGACGCGCCTGCGCTCGGCGGTCGAATTATTGAAACGGAATCTGCAACCTGGAACATGATGAACTCGCATCCAACTCGCGAAGAAGATTTCGATCTCTACGCCCTCGGCGCGCTCGACGCCGATGAGAAGCTTGCGTTCGAATCTCACGTCTCCGCTTGCCCGGATTGTGCCCGCAAGCTCGCCGAAGCCCAAGGCCGCATCGCCCTGCTTGCCTTCTCCGCGCCGCCCGCCGAGCCTTCGCCGGCGGTCAAGCAGCGCCTGCTCGCGCAGGTTCGCGGCTCACTCGAAACCCACGCGCCCGCTCCGGCAGCGTCCCTCGCGCCGCGCGTCGCCACGCCCCGCTCAAGTTTTTTCCGCCCGTGGTGGACGGCCATTCTCGTTCCCATGGGCGTCGCTCTCGCCCTCGTCACCATCTTTCTGTGGAACCAAAACGCGCGCCTCGACCGCGAACTGGCCGGTCTCCGTGCCACCGTCGCGCTTCAGCAATCCCAAATCGACGCCGCCCGCCGCGCCGTCGATCTCGCCCAAGCCACGCCCGCCTCGTTCGTCTGGACAGGCTGGATCAGCGACAGCCATTGCGGCGTCAAGGGCATGAACGCCGCCCACAAGGACTGCGCCATGAAGTGCATCAAGGAAATGCACGCTTACTGGGTCTTCGTCGATTCCCGTTCCAAGTCCGTTCTCAAGATCCACAATCAGGACGATGTCGTCCCCGCCACCAGCCTGGGCGCTGAAATGAAAATCACCGGCCACGTCATGGACGATGGCACTCTCGAAGTGGAAAACATCGCCGCCGCTCGCTAGCTTTCGTCCCAATTTCCCCCGCCGCTAAATTTCTCTTTTCTTGCAATCCGCCCGCTCCGCTCGCGCGTACTTTGCACAGGGGCGCCACGGAGCGACGGTTCCCCCATGGGCCGGGCCCGTGAAATCTAACCGGAGGGATTTCTCAGATGAAGAAAGCACTCTGCACGTTCGGCCTGCTCGCCCTGCTGTTCGCGATGCCCGGCCTTTCGGCGTTCGCTCAAGACAACTCGACCGTGACGTGGAAGGGATGGATCACCGATCAGGCTTGCGCCGCGAAGTGTGCCTCCATGAAGGGCAACGCGTGGGTCTTCGTCGATTCAGAATCGAAGAAGATCGTGAAGATTCACAACCAGGACGCCGTCCATCCAGATTCCGATTCCGGCCAAGAGGTCAGCGTCACCGGCCATCTCGAGCAGGATGGCTCGGTACACATTGAAAGAATCGCTCCCGCAATGTAACGCGGGTGTGACCGCGAGGGTCGCGCGTTCTGTCCGAGGCCGCCGGCTCTTTCGGGGTTTCGCGTGTCAGGGTTCGGGCTAAACGCTGCCCCTGCCCGAGCCCTGCACCGGAATCCGGTCTGTTCCCATGTACGGCCGCAGCGCTTCCGGAATCAAGATCGACCCATCCGCCTGCTGGTAATTTTCCGCAATCGCGATCCACGTACGCCCCACTGCAAGCCCCGACCCGTTCAGCGTGTGCACGTATTCGCTCTTGCCGGTCTTTGGCTTGAAGCGGATTCCCGACCGCCGCGCCTGAAACGCTTCCGTGTTCGAGCAGGAAGAAATCTCCATAAATTCGCCCGTCGATGGCAGCCATACCTCAATGTCGTACGTTTTTGCTGACGCGAATCCCATGTCCGCCGTGCAAAGCTGCACCACGCGATGGTGCAGGCCCAGCTTCTGCAGCACCGCTTCCGCATTGCGCACGAGCGATTCCAGCTCGTCGTAACTTTGCTCCGGCCGCGTGAATTTGAACATTTCCACTTTCTGGAACTGGTGTTGCCGCTTGATCCCGCGAGTATCTTTTCCCGCCGCGCCCGCCTCCGACCGGAAACACGCCGTCCACGCGCACACCTTCAGCGGCAACGAGTCGCCGTCGAGCGTTTCGTCGCGATGCAGGCTGGTCAGCTCCACCTCCGCCGTCGGCGTCAGCCACAAATCCGTGCCCTCCAAATGAAACATGTCCGCCGCGAATTTCGGAAGCTGCCCCACGCCTGTCAGCGATGCTGTGTTGACGATGAACGGCGGCAGGATTTCCGTGTAGCCGTGTTCGCGCGTGTGTACGTCCAGAAAAAAGTTCGCGATCGCTCGTTCCATCCGCGCGCCCAGTCCCTTATAGACTGCGAACCGCGCCCCCGCAATTTTCACCGCCGCTTCGAAATCGAGTATTCCCGCGCGCTCGCCCACTTCCCAGTGGGGTCGCGGCACAAAGTCGAACTTCGGCGGCGCGCCCCATCGCCGCACTTCCACGTTGTCCGCGGGGCCCTTCCCCATCGGAACGCTCGCGTGCGGAATGTTCGGCACCGTCAGCATGAATTGCTTCAATTGCTCGTCAAGCGCCGCGATCCGCTCGTCATCGCGCCTGATCCGCTCAGACACTTCCTTCATCAGCGCGAGGATGGCCGTCGCATCTTGCTTCGTTTTTTTTAACGACGCGATCTCATCGCTCGCCTTGTTCCGCTCCGCTTTCAGCAGCTCCGCCGACCGGATCAACAACCGCCGCTCCTTGTCAATTTCGCGAAAAGGTTCGAGGTCCAGCGTGATCCCGCGGTCGCGCGCCATGCGCTCGATCACGTCCAGGTGCTCCCGCACGTATCCCAGGTCCAGCATAAGCAAAGAAGCATAGCGGATTCCGTCCGCCATGAGAAGTCACCACGACGTCACCAGCGAGTCACGTCGCAATTGGTGCGCTAATCAGCGATTAACTGTCAATCAGCCAATGCTAACGCTACGAGCACATGTTCAAGCTGAAGTTGAATCGCAAGGTCACTTCATCCAAAAAAAGAAGCCAAGAAATCCGCACACAAGCATCCCCACGGTGCAACCGAAGCATTTCTTGCGCGTCTGACTTTCGGGGCAGTATTTGCAATGCAGATAAACGGGCGGGGCCCAAGCGCGGAGCCAGGTCCATCGTGAATCTGGAAGCCGGCTTCTTAGTTCTAGGTTCATGACGTACCCGTAGTAACTTCCCAGCCCAATGCAGAACACACACCCCGTTAGAAGGACGGCGGCCGCGGCGTGGAACAATGTGCTGCTCACGGTTTCACCTCCTTAGGGTACAGTCAGCCACCTGCTACGATAATTTAATCCAATTCTTTCTGTCAGCGTGAGCAGTGAATCTCTTCTGTAACAAACCGCGGAGTTTTGGGCCGCCATCTTCACACCTTCAAGTAAATTCTAGGCAAAGTACAGGTGACCTCGACCTGTCCTTTTTCTGTACTTTTTCTGACCACCTGTCCTTTCGCACGTTGTGCTTATATAGTAGTAGCCCGGCTCTTATGCCGGGCGTGAAACGATGAGTGAGAACGCACACAATTCGACGGCCCCGCACCATCCCGTGGTGTCACGGACGGACCATCGCCCGCACCTTGCGCGCGACGAAGTTTTCACTAGCTACTCGCCACTTGCTCGCCCTGACGCAGGAAGGGAGCGGAGTCGAAGGGCCACTCGCTTGCGGCGAGCAGAGTCGAGGGGCCACTGCATTTCTAATCGCAGCACTCCCGCGATTAGAAATCGCCATAACTCATTGATACAAAAGGAGAAGATATTTTCTAATCGCAACAAGAACGCAAGGGCTACGTTCGCATTTTGGCCCTCTTTTCAGCTCTCTTCGGGCGCCCTTGCCCCATGCGAAGGGCACGCCTCTGTCGCGGCCCCCAGCATCTCTGAACCCGAAGCCTGGTCTAAACGCCTATGACCAAGACCGTTTACATCGTCAGCGCGGTGCGCACGCCGATCGGAAAATTCGGCGGGATGCTGGCGGAATACACAGCGCCCGATTTAGGCGTAATCGCGGTCCGGGCGGCGCTCGAGCGCGCCTTTGGCACGCCATTGCCGCCAGAGCGTGTGCCGGGAGAAAGCGTCACAACGAATTCGGAACAAATGCGTTGGCGCGTGGACGAGCTGATCTACGGGAATGCGCGCCCGGCCGGTGTGGGTCCGAACCCGGCGCGGCAGGTCGCGTGGCGCTCGGGGCTGGGCGACGACGTCCCGGCGTTCACTGTCAACATGGCGTGCGCCTCGGGCCTGCGCGCAGTGATTCTCGGGTGGCAGGAGATTCTGTTGGGGCAATCCGAAATCATCGTCGCGGGCGGAGCGGAGTCCATGAGCCGCGTGCCGTATCTCGTCGACGGGCGCTGGGGATTCAAGATGGGCAATCAGCCGCTGACGGACGCGATGTATCGCGACGGCTTCCTCTGCCCGATCTCAAAGCTCGTGATGGGCGAGACGGCGGAGATTCTGGCGGAGCAGTACAAGATTTCGCGCGAGGAGCAGGACGCATTCGCGCTCGAAAGCCACCGGCGAGCCGCGCGCGCAACAAGCGATTGCTTCTTTCAGACGGAAATCGTCCCTATAGAAAAAACGAACAAAAAAGGCAAGGTCGCGCGCCTGGAGAAAGACGAGCACGTCCGGCCGGATGTCACGCTCGAAGCCCTGGCCAAGCTTCCGCCGGTATTCACGAAGACAGGCACCGTGACGGCGGGGAATTCTAGCGGCATCACTGACGCGGCGGCAGCCGTCGTACTGGCGAGCGAAGAAAAGGTTCGCGAGCTGGCATTGCGGCCACTGGCGCGGATCGTGGATGCCACCGTGGCGGCGGTGGACCCGCGCGTGATGGGCATCGGGCCGGTCCCGGCGGTGCGCGCGCTGACGGCGCGTACGCGAACGAAATTGGAAGATTACGCCGCCATCGAGCTCAACGAAGCCTTCGCCGCGCAGGTGATCGCCTGCGACCGCGACTTGCACTTCGACCGCGAGCGGCTGAATCCCAACGGTGGAGCGATTGCGCTGGGGCATCCCATCGGCTGCACCGGCGCGCGCATCCTGACCACGCTGGTCCACCAGCTACGCCGTGCACCTGTACGAACGGCCAGCCGCAGGGGTCTTGCCACATTGTGTGTATCGGGCGGAATGGGCGTGGCGGTCGAAATCGAAACAGTTTAAGGTATTTGAGGTAGAAGACGCGGAGCGATCTCAATGGTCATGGGGAAAGACGGACGAGGGTTGGAAGGGCGCGGCGTGGAAGTCCTGGGGACTCTGGCGCTGGTGCCGCCGAAGCTGGAAGAGTTTGAATTCGTCAAGTTCCGGGTCGACGGCGAAGTGGCGCGATTGACGCTGGACCGTCCCGAACACAATTTGCTGAACGAGCGGATGCTCGCCGAAATCGCGGCAGGCATCAATTCGATCAGCGAACGGCGCGAAATCAAGCTGATCGTGCTGGATTCGGCGCAGAAGGCGTTTTGCGGCGGGATCGAGCTCGGGGAATACACGCAGCGGCGCGTGTTTCAGTTGCTCGACGCGTTCCATGGCGCTTTTTCGGCGATGCTCGACACCTCGAAGCCGGTGATGGTGGTGGTCAACGGGCCGGCCTTCGGCGGCGGCGCGGAATTGGCGGCGCTTGGCGATTTGGTGATCGCTACGCCGAAAGCGCGGTTCGCGCAGCCGGAAATCAAGCTGGGCGTTTTTCCTCCGCTGGCTGCCGCGATTCTCCCCTACATCCTCGGGCCGAAGATCGCCCTGGAACTGGTGCTGACGGGCGAGACGATGACGGCCGAACGCGCCCGCGAGGTCGGGCTGGTGAACTGGCTCGTGCCTGAAAACGAGCTGCAGAAAAAAGTGGACGACCTGATCGAGAAAGTGACGGCGCAGTCCGGGCCCGTGCTGACCATGGCGAAGAAAGCCATTCTCGGCAGCCTCGGTTTGCCGCTGCGCGATGGCGTCCGCAACTCGATGAAAGTCTTCTTGAACGAACTCGCCGACCTCGAAGATTCGCAGGAAGGTCTGCGCGCGCTGGTCGAAAAGCGCGCCCCGAAGTGGAAGAATCGCTGACGCCTCGCGAGAAGCAGCGCGGCCACGCCGCGTGCTTCGAATTGACACCGAGCGGCGCGCGGCTTACACTCGCAAACAACAACTGAGCTGGCTTCGGGGGATCTCTTTGAACGCGCCATTGGCGAGTTCATCGGGTAAGCCCTTCGAACAGCCCACTGGGCTGTTCTCAGGGTAAACGGAAGGCCGTGAAAATCGGCCACGGTCCCGCCACTGTGATCGACCTGCCGCGCAAGCGGCGGCCGAGAGTCAGGAACGTACCCGAGCCGGTGCAAGCTGGCACTCTTCGCGAGAGAGAGTGCAGCCACGAGCCTCGCCACTTTCGCGAGGCTTTTTTGTTGGAGAATCAATTTTGCGAACGACAGGACATAGACGGATTTGGGCCGCTGCGGCGGTTGCGAGCGCGCTGTTGATCGGCACGGCGCAGCCATCTTCCGCGGAATCGCGAACGGCTGCGCAAAGCGGGGCAGCGAGGGACGAGAAAGAGGGCGCGTCGCGAATCTTGACGGATGAGGTTGGGCGGCGCGTGGTTGTTCCGGCGGAGGTACGGCACATCGTGACGCTCGCTCCGAACCTGACCGAAACGATTTACGCGCTGGGGCTCGAGGACAAGCTCGCCGGTGACACGGAATACTGCGACTCGCCTCCGGCTGCGAAAGAGAAGCCGCATGTGGGGGCGCCGCAGAGCCCGAGCCTGGAAGCGATCGTGGCGCTCCACCCTGACTTGGTTCTAGCGACAACCTCGATCAACCGGCGCGAGACAGTGGAGGCGCTCGCACGGCTGGGGATTGCGGTGTACACCAGCGATCCGCACACGGTGCGCGGGATGCTGGAGTCGATCGGGCAGATGGCAGAGCTGATGGGCGCAGAACAGGCGGGTGCGGCTCTGGTGGCGCAACTGCAGGCGCGGCTGGACGCGCTGCACGCGAAACTGGCGGACCGGCCGATGGTGCACGTGCTCTTCGTGGTGTGGGAGGATCCGCTGATCACGATCGGGCAGAACACGTTCATCGCAGACGCGCTGCGGTGGGCGGGTGCGGAATCGGTGGTGCTGTCGAAGCAGAACTGGCCTCAATTGAGCTTCGAGGAGGTGGTCCGCCTGCAGCCGGAGTACGTCGTGTTGGCGAGCAATCACACGGAAACAAACGCCCCGGCGCTCGCGGATCTGCGCTCGCGCGAGGCGTGGAAGGAATTAGAGGCCGTTGAAATGGGCCACGTGGCGGTAATCAGCGACGAAGTGAACCGGCCGTCGCCGGGGCTGATTGACGCAATTGAAGACCTGGCGCATCAGTTGCATCCGGAAGTTTTTCCGGAGAAGAGCGAAACACAGGTGGGCCAAGCGAATGCGATAAGGGAGAGGGCGGGTCTTAGACCCGCCCCTACGGAAGAAATGGCGGCACCATGCGCCCGCTGACGCCCCGGCGAATTCTCCTGATCTGCGGCGGGCTGACGGCGGTGCTGTTCGCCATGGTGGTGCTGGCGCTGCGGATGGGCGCTTATCCGATTTCGGTGCCGGACATCGTGATGACGCTTTTCCGCGGGGCGATTGGGCGGTGGGACGACATCCCGTCGGAATTCAAGCTGGTGGTGTTCGGATTGAGGCTGCCGCGCATCGCGCTGGGAATTTTGGTGGGTGCTTCGCTATCGGTTGCTGGCGCTGGGTTTCAGGCGCTGTTGCGGAATCCACTGGCCGACCCGTACGTGCTGGGAGTTTCCAGCGGCGCGGCGCTGGGCGCGATTCTGAGCCTGGTGTTTGCGCCGCACACGCCAGGAGCCATTCAGCTGGCAGCGTTCGCGGGCGCGGCGCTGACCATCGCGGCCGTTTATTTTCTGGGGCGGCGTGGCGGACAGCTCGACAGTGCAACGTTACTGCTGGCGGGAATCGTGACTGCGTCGTTTCTTTCGGCCGTGATCATGTTTTTGATGACCACGCTGCCGGGCCGTGATCTGCGCGGGATGGCGTTTTGGCTGATGGGGGACCTGGCATCGCCGCCGCCGACGACGAATGTCCTGGGCTGGTTCGGTTTTCTTTTCTTTGTGTTTGTGGTTGCGGCCGGGGCGATTTACACGACTTCTTCCGATCTGAACCTGATACTGACCGGCGAGCAAGAGGCGCGCCACCTGGGCGTGAACGTGAACCGAGTGAAGCTGGTGGTCTACGTGGGGGCTTCGATCCTGACGGGGCTGGCGGTTTCGGTGAGCGGAGCGATTGGATACGTCGGGCTGTTGGTGCCGCAC
Organism: uncultured Acidobacteriota bacterium; assembly: GCA_963788255.1. GTDB lineage: Bacteria > Acidobacteriota > Terriglobia > Acidiferrales > UBA7541 > Palsa-295. The sequence continues at coordinate 663,752 of CAWBGC010000010.1, read as the reverse complement.
GTGATGCGAATGCTCTTCGGGACGGATTACCGGCTGCTGATTCCGGCTTCGGTAATCGGCGGCGCGATTGCGATCGTGCTGGCGGACACGTTGGCGCGGACGGTGGTGGCGCCGACGGAATTGCCCGTCGGAGCGATGACGGCACTGGCGGGTGCGCCCGTGTTCATCTACCTGATGCGGCGGAGAGTGCGATGAGCGCCACGGCAGGAAGCGGAGCGACGCTGGCGGCGCAGCCGGGCGCGTTTGGCGCGAAGAAAACGATTCGCCTGAACGTGGAGCAGGCAAGCTACGCCTACGCGGCGACGGACCGGTCGGCGCCGAAATTCACACTCGGGCCCGCCAGCTTCACGGCCGAGCAGCGCGAAATCGTCGCCGTCCTGGGCCCCAACGCCAGCGGAAAATCCACGATGCTGCGTTTGCTGGCCGGGCTGACCAAGCCGCTTTCGGGCCGCATCGAAGTGGACGGCACGGAAGTGAGCGAACTCGAGCTGCGGACACGTGCCCAACGAATAGCGCTGGTGCAGCAGGAAAGCGAGTTGCTGTTTCCGCTGCGCGTTTGGGAATACGTCCTGCAAGGGCGCTACCCCTACGGGCGGCGATTACGGTTTGAATCAGAAGAAGATTGCCTGCTGGCCGGAAACGCGCTGGCGCAAGTGGGCGCGGACACGCTGCGTGACCGCTGGATGGAGCATTTGTCGGGCGGGGAGAAACAGCGCGTGATCCTGGCGCGGGCGCTGGCGCAGCAGCCCTCGCTCTTGCTGCTGGATGAGCCAACGCAACATCTCGACATCGGCGGAAAAGTGGAATTGCTGCGGCGACTGCGGAGGTTGGCGGATGGAAACCGCTACACGGTTATCGTGGTGACGCACGAGCTGAATTTGGCCGCGGAATTTTCCGACCGGATCGTGCTGCTGCACCGGGGCAAGTGCTTGCGCGTGGGAACGGCAGCGGAGGTTTACGACAGAGCGTTGCTCGAAGAGGTATTCGAGGCGCCGCTGGACGTGGAGATTCGGGCGAGCGGCCGCCCGCGAGTGATCTTGCGCGAGGGACATTAGGAAAGATCGGAAATTGGAAAATTGAAAATAGAAAATTGAGGTCCGTGATTTTTGGTTGGTTCAAAGCCATAAGGAACAGCGGATTCCTCACGCCGCTGAAGCAAAAGCGGCGTTCGGAATGACAGCGATGTTGCACAGTTTTTTGCTTTCGGATTCGCGAAGAAGGACCATTTCGAATTTGTAGAACGAAGAACTAAGCGGCGCGCGGGGATAGATGGCGCGCCGTCCACAATCACCGGAGACTCCGCGCACGGGAAGACGGTGAAAAGCCGTCGCCGCCGCGCGACTGTAAGGCGAAGAATTTTCGGCACGCGCCACTGTTCCGTGAAGCGAATCGTCAAGATTCGCTCCAGGATGGGAAGGCCGTGCCGCAGTCCCGGTTTCACCGGGACGAAATCGCCGAAGCCAGGAGACCGGCGGAGTCTCAACCTCGAAGCTGATGCGGACCGCATGAGCTTGAGGACAACCTTCAACTCCCGCGCGAGAGGGAGAGGAGGGAAAATGAGACTACGACGATTGCTGGTGTTTTTGACCGGAAGTTTTCTTGCAACTCTTTTCGTTCCCTCCCACGCCATTCAGGCACAGACAACCGCAATCCTTCAAGGAACCTTGACGGACCCGAGCGGCGCAGGCGTTGCGGGTGCAGTGATTACCGCGCAGCCGGTCGATGCAGCGGGCAAATCTGCAGAGGGGCGCAGCGGGCCGGAGGGGAAATATTCACTGACGCTTGCTCCGGGACGATATCGCGCGAGGATTCAGAGCGCGTCGTTCCAAAGCGTGGAGCAGGAGCTCATGCTAGCGGCGGGAGAAACGCGTGATTGGAATGCGCGGCTGGAACTCGAGCGGCTTTCATCGAACGTCGTGGTGACGGCAGCAGCGGAGCCAACGACACTGGAAACGACAGCGGCGCCTACGGACGTGATTACTCGGGATGAAATCGACGCGCGGCAGCAAATCTGGATTACGCCGCTGCTAGCTTCCCTGCCAGGAGCGAGCTTTTCGCAATTGGGGCCGATGGGCGGTTCGACGACGTTTTTCCTGGATGGAGGCAATTCGAATTACACAAAGGTGCTGGTGGATGGGGCGCCCGTGAACGAACCGGGCGGGCTGATGGATTACTCGAACTTGACGGCTGACAGCGTGGACAAGATCGAAGTGGTCCACGGGGCAGCTAGCGCACTTTACGGCTCAGATGCGATGGACGGCGTGATCCAAATCTTCACGCACCGCGGGACGACCCGGACGCCCGAACTCGTCCTCGATGCTGAGGGCGGCAGCTTCCAGAGTGGGCGCGGCGGCGGGCAACTGAGCGGAATGCTGGGCGCATTCGATTACTCGGTCAGTGCCGGCTATTTTTCCAGCAACGGACAGGGACCGGACGATTTCTACGGCGACACAACGCTAGGAGGAAATTTCGGATGGAAATTTTCGGAGACGGACAGCCTGCGGCTTTCGGTGCGAAACAACTCGAGCGACGCGGGGCAACCGGGACAAACGCTGCTGGGGTCCGACTATAGCGACCTGGAGCAAAGCACGGGGCTGCACGATTTTTCGTCGGATCTAAGCTGGAATTTATCGACGGGGGAGCACTGGCACTACCAGCTCTCGGGATACGAAACGCGCTTCTGGGAACTGAATGAATCGTCGTTCGGGCCGTTTCAGAGTTTGTACAACCGCGCGGGGTTCGATGGGCAGTCAACGTATCTGTTTCATAACGGCGGAGCCACGGGCGGTTACATGTATGAAGTGGAAAACGGACCAACGGAGGGGCGGCACAACCAAGCGGGGTACGTGGAAACGCATTACCAATTCACGCGGCGGCTGACGGCGATTGCCGGCGTGCGGGCCGAAGACAACGGATTTTTCGGAACGCGCGTGGCCCCGCGCGTGGGAGCAACCTACGCGCTGCGATATGGACAGGGATTCTGGGGCGCGACGCTGGTGCGAACTTGGTGGGGCTTGGGGATCAAGGAGCCGGAGATTCTTCCGGTTGATTGCAGCCCGCAGCTTGCGCCGGAGCGAAGCAACACGCTGGACGCGGGAATCGACCAGGCGCTGGCTTCGGATCGAGTGCATGTGTCGGCGACGTATTTCCACAATGATTTTCGCGACATCGTGAGCTTCGCGTCGGGGGGCACGAACCCGAATTGCCCGGCATTCGACGGCAGTTTTTTCAACACGGACCTTGCGCGAGCCGACGGCGTGAATTCGACGATCGAAATGAAAGCGGCGAACTGGCTGAGGATCATCGGGAATTACACGTACGATGACTCGAAAGTGCTGAAGACGACCAACCCGTTGAATGATCCGGCGCTGGCGCAAGGGAATCGCCTCTTCAAACGTCCGCTGCACTCGGCGGATCTGATCGCCAACGCACATTTCCGGCGAATGAACTGGAACCTAGCGGGATACTACGTTGGGCGACGAGCAGACAGCGATTTTGACAGCGCCATCATTGACGGAAAGTGCGTCGGATTCTGCATTAAGAGCGATGGAAGCTACGTCCGGTGGGACCTGGCAAACAGCATCGATCTGGGACATGGGTTGGAAACGGAGGCGCGCGTGCAGAATCTGTTCAACAATCATTACTCGGATGCGGTCGGATACCCGGCGCTGCGGTTGAATTACATGCTGGGGATGAAGTACCGGTGGGGCGGGCGCTGAATCACGCAGCGGGGCAGGACCGAGAGGCCCTGTCCCGGCTTTCCAAATCAACCAAAATGGGCTCTGGGCGCATACCACGGGTGAACCACGCGTGGGGCACCCGAATGCTATAATGCGGAATTTCTTATGAGCCGGACAACACAAGCGACGCCGCGGATCGCGCCGGAGGTGATGGCTCGGTACGAAGCGGTAATCGGACTGGAGGTGCATGCGCAACTCCAGACGCGGACGAAAGCGTTCTGCGGGTGTTCGACGCGGTTCGGCGATGCGCCGAATTCGAATACATGTCCCGTGTGCCTGGGACTGCCAGGAGCGCTGCCGGTGCTGAACCGGAAGGCGCTGGAGCTCGGGATGCGGGCGTCGCTGGCGATCCACTGCAAAATTCAGGAGCGGTCGCGATTCGCGAGGAAGAATTATTTTTATCCCGATCTTCCGAAGGGCTACCAGATCTCCATGTACGAATTGCCGCTGGCGGCCGCGGGATGGCTGGAAATCATGCTCGAGGGTGGGAAAAAGCGGATCGGGATCACGCGGCTACACATGGAAGACGATGCGGGCAAGAGCCTGCACGAGGGATTCGCGGACTCGGACCGCTGGAGCTACATCGACTTCAACCGCTGCGGGGTGCCGCTAATCGAAATCGTGTCGGAGCCTGATATGCGGACGCCCGCCGAAGCGTATACGTATTTGAACACGCTGAAGCAGGTGCTGGAATACACCGAGGTGAGCGACTGCAACATGGAGGAAGGATCGCTGCGGTGCGATGCGAACGTGAGCGTGCGCCTGCGAGGGGCCGAGAAATTTGGCACCAAGGCGGAAGTGAAGAATCTGAACTCGTTCCGTTATCTGGCGCACGCGCTGGAATACGAAATCGAGAGGCAGATCGGAGTGCTGGAGTCGGGCGGATCGATTGCGCAGGAGACGCGGCTGTGGGACGTGGCGGCGGGGCGCACCGAGCCGATGCGGTCGAAGGAATTCGCGCACGATTACAGATATTTTCCGGATCCGGACCTGCTGCCGGTGACCGTGACGGAGGACGAGATCGAGGAAGTGCGCCGGGCGATGCCGGAGTTGCCGGATGCAAAGGTGGCGCGATTCCTCGGGGAATACGGGATCACGCCGTACGACGCGGGCGTGCTGACGGCGACGCGGGCGCTAGCGGACTATTTCGAAGGAGCGGTGCGCGCGGGAGCGCCGGCGAAAACTGCTGCGAACTGGATATCGGTCGAACTGCTGCGACGGCTGAAGGATGCGGGGAAGGACATCGCGGATTGCCCGGTATCCGCGGCGGCGTTGGCAGAGCTGCTGGCCAAGGTGGAGGGCGGAGAGATTACAGCGGCCAGCGGGAAAAAAGTGTTTGCCGCAATGTTCGAGACGGGAAAGAGCGCTGCGGAAATTATCGGTGCGGAAGGGCTGGCGCAAATCACGGACGTGGACGCGATAGAGACGATTGCGCGCGCGGTTGTGGGGAAGAATCCGGAAAATGCGGCGAAATACCGCGCGGGAAACGAAGGCGTGTTCAAGTTCTTCGTGGGGCAGGTGATGCGCGAGACGCGCGGACAAGCCAACCCAGCTGTTGTGAACGAGGTTTTGAAGCGAGTGCTTTCGGAAAAGTAATTCGCCCGGCCAGGAAGGGAAACGAAGATGCTCAAAGAAGGCGACAAGGCGCCTGCGTTCCGCGCGCAGGGAGACGACGGAAAAGAAGTTTCGCTCGCGGACTTCGCCCGAAAGAACCTGATTTTGTATTTTTATCCGAAGGCCAACACACCGGGTTGAACGAATGAAGCGTCCGAGTTTCGCGACGCCATCCAGAAATTCGAAGCGGTGAATGCGGCGGTCGTGGGCTGCAGCGGGGATCCCATCGAGGCGCAGACGAAATTCAAGGAAAAGCACAAATTAAATTTTCCGTTGCTGGCCGATACGGAGTTCAAGGTGATCGAGGCGTACGGCGCGCGGCGGATGAAGAGTTTCCTCGGGAAGACATTTCTGGGGATCGTGCGGATGACGTTCTGGATTGGGCCGGACGGAAAGATTCGCAAGATTTGGGATAAGGTCACGCCGAAGGGACACGCCGCGGAAGTCCTGGCAGCGATTCAAGAAAGCTAAACGAAGACAAAGAAACATGGGGAGACTCGGGGCTAGATGTGAGCGCCGGCTCGGCCGGTGCGAGTGTCCGCGCGCGCTGCGGCTTACAGAGTGACGCGAAAGGAATCCCCGGCGGGTTCGATGAGGGCATTGTCGATCAAACGCGTGCCGCCGACGAAGGCGGCGAGGAGCACATAGCAGGTGCGGCGGAGGGAAGCAACGGGCTCGAAGGAATCGGCGTCAACGATTACGGCGTAATCGAGCTTGACGGACAGCTCGGCAGCGAACACTTGGCGCACGGATGCGAGCAGGCGCGCGGCGTCGCGTTCACCGGCAGAGATTGCGGCGCGAGCGCTATCGAGCGAGCGAAACAGAGCCGTGGCCGCGCGTCGATCGCCAGCGCTGAGATAGGCATTGCGCGAGGAGAGCGCGAGTCCATCAGTCTCGCGCACAATGGGGCACACGGCGACTTGCGTTTCGAGATTAAGATCCACCGCCATCTGGCGAAGGATGCGGGCTTGCTGCGCGTCTTTACGGCCGAAGAAGGCGACGGATGGCTGCACGATTTCGAAGAGCTTCAGGACGACCGTAGTGACGCCGCGGAAATGCCCGGGTCGCGAACGGCCTTCGAGGCGGTCGCTGAGGCCCTCGACGAGGACGGCGGTGCGGAATCCCGGCGGATACATTTCCTCGGCTACAGGTGCGAAGAGAATATCGACGCCGAGATTTTCGAGAGCGGCGCGATCGGACTCGAGCTGGCGCGGATATTTTTGAAAATCCTCGGATGGGCCAAATTGCTTCGGGTTGACGAAAATCGAGACAACGACGGGCGCACACTGGCTCTGGGCTTCGCGGATGAGCGAAAAATGGCCCTCGTGCAACGCGCCCATGGTAGGAACGAAGCCCAGGATGCGGCCTTTCTCGCGGGCGTCTCGCGCGAACTGCTTCATCCAATCGATCGTATGGATTGTTTCCATCGAGATTTTCTGCGCTAGACCTGCTGAAAATGGCGAGGGAGCGGGTCCGCGAAAGCGCTCACCCTTGCGTCATGCACTCGCCTGCGCGGCACGGTCACGATAGAACGCAATCAAGTCCGTCGAAATGGGCTTCACGCCCAACTGACGGAGCATCGTGGCGACCTGGCCGCGATGGTAGGTGCTGTGGTTCGCGAGGTGCTGAAGCATCTGCCAAACGGGTTGTGACTGCGGGACGCCAGCCATCGTCTTATAGTTGAGAATGCGCTGCAAATCTTCCTGTGTGAGCGAGGCAACGTAGTCGATGAGGCCGCGATCAATTTCCGCCGAGCGGCGGCGCACCGCTTCGAGATCAGGGAAATCGGCTGCAACGGGCGGCGTGCCAGGCAGCCGGTTGTGCCATCGCTCGAGCCAAATCCATTCCGCGGCAAAAATATGGACGAGCGTGTCGCGAAGGGATCGGAAGCTCGAGGCGAGGTCGCGCGTGAATTGTTCTCCGGTAAGCGGTGCGCAAGCATCGAGCGAGCGATGGTTGGCCCACGAGTTGTAATCGTACAGCAGCCGGAAATCTTCAATGTTCATGGCAAACTTCTCCTTTCCGGGCACGCAATGGGACACGCCAACCACTGTCAAGTGCGCTGGCGGACGGGAGCGCGGTCGGGCAACTCTGCCGCCGAATGATACGACTCTGCATCGGAAGGAAACCGTCCGGCGCGAACGTCGTCGCAGTACTCGGTTACGGCGCGGGATATCTCCGCTGAAAGGTTTGCGTATGGACGCGCAAATTTTGGCCTGTGCCCGATCGTGAGCCCAGCAAGATCGTGGAAGACGAGCACCTGGCCGTCACAGTCGGGCCCGGCGCCGATCCCGATGGTGGGGATGCGGAGCTTCTCCGTGATGCGGGCGGCGAGTTCGCGCGGCATGGATTCGAGGACCACGGCGAAGGCGCCAGCGGCTTCGACGGCGCGCGCATCGCGTTCGACCTGATGAGCGGCATCCGAAGTCTTTCCCTGCACGTGAAACCCACCCAGAGCATTGACTGACTGCGGCGTGAGGCCGACGTGACCCATCACGGGGATCTCGGATTCGACCAGACGCGCGATGAGCTCAATGCGCCGCTCGCCGCCCTCGACTTTTACGGCTTCGGCTCCGCCTTCTTTTACGAGGCGCACGGCGTTGCGAACGGATTCATCCAGCGAAACATGGAAGCTGCCGAAAGGCATATCCGCCACCAGAAGCGCGCGCCGAGTGCCGCGGCGGACGGCACGGACATGGTGAATCATTTCGTCGAGCGTCACCGGCAGCGTGCTGTCGTACCCGAGGACGGCCATACCAAGCGAATCGCCGACGAGCAGTATGTCCACGCCGGCCTCGTCCAACAGACGAGCCGTGGGGTAGTCATACGCGGTCAGACAAGTGATTTTTGGCTTCGCTTCAACTGAATCACCAGGGGAAGGGGGCTTACGGGAAAGAATGTCGGGCACGGTGATCTTACCGTTGCCCGCACGAGGTGTCAGGCTCATGTTTGCCTCTGGTGCCGCTCCCATCTTTCAGGATGCAGCCCGCTAACTACTCTATGCTAGCAAATGGGAGAGGGTCCTGCAAAAAGATTCTACATTCCATGCCCGTAATGCGGCGTTAGACTAAGGGACACCGAATACTAGAGAAGCTTGGAAACGATTCTCATCCTTGTCGTGATTGTCGCCGCAATTTGTGGGCTCGTGAAAATTGCGAGCGGAAACCGCTACACGAAAATGACGGGAGAGGAATTCGAAGCGGAGGCGAAGAGGTCGTCCCGCATCGGAGGGGCCATCCTCGAGGTGCAGAAGATGGTTGACCCAGGCCACAAGGTCGAATACGTGCAGGTGAAGGAAAAACATGCCGAGGCGGACAGCGCCGAATCCGGTGACCGCCCAGAATCAGGCCCGAATCCCTCTGAAAAGAAATAATGCCTGCCAACTGCTTGCCAGCAGGCTACTGCGCGTCGGTTACCTTGCCGTTCACGAATGTGACTTTGAGGTCCTTGTAAACGTAAATCTGTTTGGTGCCTAAGGTGACGATTTTGTCGGGCTGTCCGAGGGCGGCGATCACCTGATCGGTAGTCTGGCCCAGTTGAACGCTGGCGGGGGGCGGGGGTGGCTGCGCCGGCTGCTGCTGTTGCTGCTGGCCCTGCGCTTGACCTTGCTGCTGCCCTTGATCCTGGCCCTGTTGCTGCTGCGAATCGTTGTTATTGCTGCTGGTGTCGGGGGCGAACAACTTGGCGATCATGTCTTCCACCTGGCCTGGATCGGCCGTTTCCAAGTAACCTTTCGGAAACTGAAAAACCACCTGCGAATGAAAGTAGGTCGGCGGATCCGTGTTGTTGCAGGTGTCGCACTCGAGAACGATCATGGACACCTCTTCCTTTTGCAGGTTTACGTCAATTTTCATCGGGTACACTTTGTCGCCATTCGCAAGGTCCTTCCCAGTGTTCCGCAGGGCGGCTTTGCAAAGCATGCTGGGCGCATGGAGGCTGCCGTCTTTGAAGTGCGCCGGGCAGGGGACAAGCGCATTGGGAGGAACACCCAGAAGGCCGGCCATCTGAACCACAAGGACCGTCCCTTGGTCCGTGACGATGGTGGAGCCGGCATTGGAGCCGAGCTTCACCAGCTTGTATTGCTTGATCAACTCATCTCTCAGGGAGCCCGCCGTCCCGGCGCCTTGCTGATCCTGAGCGAAAGCTGGAAAAGCGAAGACAAGCGTAAAGGTTAAAACTGCGAGTGCCGCGCCATTTTTCCCTCTCATTGCAAAATCCTCCCAAAAAACAATTCGTTCGCGTTCATCCAGTACTCAAACTAGAGTTGTTTCCGGTTCGGATGCCGTCCCAGAACCGGAAGCGCCGCCGCGCGCAAGTGCGGCGCTTCCGATTTCGCTGCCGTTCGCATGCGCCAGGCACGCGAAGCAGATGGTCGTTGTCAGTTGCCTCCTCCACCGTTGGAGGATTGTGCGACTTCCTTCTCCGCCGCATCCGCGTCCTGCTGTTGCTTTTGCAGATCCGACGCCGCATCCATATCCGGCGACGCTTGGGCGGCGGCATTGGTGGTGGTGGCGGTGGAGGGCGCCGCAGGCAAACCGTTCTTGCCCTGATTGTCCGCGAGGGTCTTCAGACCGTCGTCAATCTTCTCGCGGAAGGCGTTGTGCATGTCTTGCAGGTCGGTGACGGCAACGGCGACTTGGCTCCCGGCATTGCAGTCGTTCTTCTGGCTGCTGCTGACCAGGACTTTTACATTCTGGTTGGCGTCGGGGTTGTCGTCGATGCGCGTGAGGACGTCGCCCTGAGAGAGAGAGCACTCCGTGCCATCGGGAAGCTGTTCGCTGAGAACCGAGGAAACGATGAAAGTGCGATTAGCGGGATCGAGAGCCTCCGGCACCTGGTCGCCGGTTGGCGCCGCGGCGGCCGCTTGTGGACTTGCCGCGGCGGCCTTCTCCGCTGCAAGCTCCGCCTTGACTTCGTCCGCTATGGCCTGCTTCACTTCGGGCGTGAGTACAACTTGGTTTGAGCCGCCGTTCGACCCGCCGTTCGAGGCAGATTGGTCGCCACCGCCGCCTCCATTGTCACCGCCTGAATAGTCCGCGGGGACTTGCGCTTGCGCATTGGCATTTGCCTGTGCGCTAGCGGCACCCGCTTCGTAGGCAGCTTGCAGGTTCTGGGAGATCAGGTAATCCGTGAGCCAGAGAGATGCGGTGGCATACACGGGATAGGGGTTGAAGTAGTAGCCATAGTAGCCAAACCAAGGAGCGCCGCCCCAACCCCAGCCCCATGCGACCGGCGCGGCCCAGGGATTGTAGGCCCAACCGTAGTATGCGGGGCCATAGTAGAAGGCAGGGGCGTAACCGTAGTAGGCATACCCGTGATAGTAGTAGCCGGGATACGCGCGTGCGTACAAGCGACCGTGATCATAGTAAGTGCGGCGCATATAGGGGCGTCCGCCGCGCATGTAAGTGTGTTCTGAATAACCGCGGTGCCCGCCCATGCTCACGGTTCGGATGTGCTCGCCGCGCGCGTTAGTCCGTTCGGAGACAACGGTGCGCCCGCCACGTGCACCGTGGTTGATCGTCATCCCATTCGCGGTATGGATGGAACTGACGTGACCGCTGGAACTCATCCTGGCGGTCGTTCCACTTTTCGTGGTGATTGCAGTTGTCTTGCCGGACTTGTTGACCTCGGCCGTGCTGCCGTTCGCGCGAGTCACTGTGTGTGAGCCAGGCGTGCTGCCGGCGGGGCGGCCTGCCGCGCTGCCGGTGGCACCGCCTCTGGCGCTGTTCGCGCCTGTGCCCGTCGCGCCTCTGCTACCGGCCGCGCCCGTCCCTGTGGCTCCCCGACTAGCTGAGCTGCCCGTGCCCGTTGCGCCCCTGCTGCCGGTCGCGCCTGTGCCCGTCGCCCCTCTGCTTGCCGAGCTGCCCGTACCCGTCGCGCCTCTACTACCAGTCGCGCCCGTGCCTGTGGCTCCCCGACTAGCTGAGCTGCCCGTGCCGGTCGCCCCTCTGCTGGCTGAGCTGCCGGTGCCCGTTGCCCCTCTACTACCAGTCGCGCCCGTGCCTGTCGCTCCCCGACTAGCCGAACTGCCCGTGCTGGGCTTGGCTCCCGTCGAGGTGCCGTGTTGTGTGTTAGTGGCCGGATGAGACGCGGGCGCGCTAGCCTTTGGCGCGGGAGCGCTGGGGTGAGGCGCAGGAGCGGGCGCTGACTTCGTTTTTTGCGCCCAAACCGGTACTGCAAACAGCATCAAGACTAGGCAGAGAAAGAATCCTTGCAGGGAGCGACTATTCACTTTGTCTTGCATCGTTGTCTCCTCCTGACCGCAGTGAAATCATTTCCGTGACGCAACGCCCATAAAATGTGGTGTCCGAATTTTCGTACGGCCCTCCTGCATGAGTGCGCCGTTTGCGACTGAGGTTGCCAAGATCCGGTTCTAACCGAGGAGTCCGCATCGATTGAAGTCGAGGGGAGCCGGCTTCTCCTGCTCGAAAGAGATTGAAATTCAATCCTTCACCTAGACTCGCTAAGCGTGATTGAGCGTCTCTAAGCGAGGCTTGCAACTTCCAAGCCCTATGAAAACGATCACGACTTCTCTTGCTGGATCCTCTCAGAAAATATCCCATGGATCGGAGGTCCCTCACTCGCTCGGCGCCGCTTGGGATGCCGGCTAGACCGGAGAGAAACGGACCGAATCCAAGGCGGGAAGAATATATTCCCGGCCTTACCCAAGTGTCAATCAGCAATGAAGACTGGAAGACTGAGAAACCGCAGCGGCCCGATTGCACATCATTGCTCTTCTGCGGGGTCATGATGTGCCTCCTTCGAAGCTTGCGGCACTCACGTGAGTAAGGCATGCGAATGACCATCGGCGATGGGCAGACCGCGCGGGCTGTATGTCGCGAAAATGCAGCGGCTTAGCGAAGAGACTCCGCAAAAGCACGCGACTGGGACCACTCGGAAAGCGTTGAGTATTTCAACTTTTGTTGAATAAATCATCGCCGGTCGAGCGGCTCCGGGGATCGGCGACTCGGCACCGCATACTCAATGCAGGCTCTTAGGCTTGGGCGACGGAAACAGGGGCTTGCGGTTCGACACCGCGCCAGCCTACCGGACGGCCCTGGACGGCTTCCTTGAGCGCGCGGAACAGCACGACATACATCATCTGGCGGTAGTAGAAACGCTGAAGGAGCAGCGGCGCGAGAAGAGTCCAATCCTCGTGCCTTTCCAAGGCGAAGGCGACGACGCACGTGAACAGGTCAATTGCCATGAAGATAGCGAAGAAAATCAGGGAGCGCTCGACGTCTTGTGAAGTCCAAAGCTGCGGCAGCCGCGCCACTTGAAGCTGCGCGAGCCCCCACAGAGCCAACGAAAGCAGGAAGAGAAGATCGATCAGCGGCGAAACAAGGGGCAAGACGATCTGGAACAAGAGGATGTTCGGGACGGCAATCCATCCTAGCGTGCCATAACGCGGCTTGCCGACAGTGTCATGATGTTTCCAGACAGCCTGGAGCGTGCCGAAAGTCCAGCGAAAGCGCTGGCGAATGAGTGCCTCGACGGTCTCGGGGACCTCGGTGCGGCCGATAGCATCTTCATCGTAAAGGATTTTCCACCCATTGCGACGAATGGTCAGAGTGAGGTCGGTGTCTTCGGCTACGGTATCACCCGAGAACCCGCCGCTCGAGCGAAGCAAGTCCGTACGCCACGCACCAGCGGCACCTGGAACGACCGGGATGCAATTCAGGAGATCGAAGGCGCGCTTTTCCAGGTTTTGGCTGGTGATGTACTCGAGAGCTTGCCAACGGGTGATCCAACGGTTGCGGTTGATCACCTTCACGTTGCCCGCGACCGCGCCAACGGCCGGATTGGCGAAATGGCGGACGAGGCGCGGAATGGCCTCTGCGTCCACGACCGTATCAGCGTCAATAGAGACAGCAATTTCGCCCGTGGCCTCCAAGAGCGCGTGATTCAGTGCGGCCGGTTTTCCGCGGTTGGATTGCAGAAGCAGCCGGACACGTGGGTCGCTCCCAAAATGTTCCCGGACGAGTTCGGCCGTGTGATCAACGGAGCCATCATCAACGACAAGAACCTCAAGCTTGGGATAATCGGAGGAAAGCGCGGCGTGTACCGTGTCCACAATGGCAGCTTCCTCGTTATAGGCAGGGATGAGGACACTCACCGACGGCTGGTAATCGGGATTATCGGGCGGCGTGGGGCGAAGCTTTTCTACCAAAGCGAGCAAACCGACCACGAGCGCCCGGGCGCTGACCAGCAGAATTCCAGCGATAAATATAAATGCGATGCCGGTCCGGAACCATCGGAAGGCGTCAAAGATGAAGGCGTCGGCGCGTGCCAGCAGCCACTCCTTGTGGCTCAGCGGAGGCATTACCTGGGCGCGCGTCTGCCCGAGCAGATCGGAAACTGAGACGAATTCGTAACCCTTGGCGCGAAGCCCATCAATGATTTGTGGGAGGGCTTCGACGGTATGGCTGCGGTTCCCGCCGCCGTCATGCAGCAGGACGATGTTTCCCTTCTTGGCTTCGGCATCGGCCAGGACCCGCTGGACGATCGTTTCGACCGGAGGAGGCGGCCCGCCGTTCGGCTCGCCCCAATCGTGAGGGTCAATGCGCGCGCCGACAATGATGTAACCCATCGATTGCGGGATCGGGAGCATTTGAATCTCGCTGGCCGTCTCGGGCTGGTGATCGATTCCGTAGGGAGGGCGGAAGAGCGTCGTCTTCACGGCAAGACTGCTTTCGATAAGGAGTTCGGTGACGTTCAACTCCAACTGAAGCGCGGGTTTCGTAATGTTGTCGAATTCCGGGTGCGTGAATGTGTGATTGCCAATCTCGTCGCCCATGGCGTACTCGCGCTTGATGATGCCGGTTTCCTGGTTCGCCGATTCCCCGATGGCGAAAAAAGTCGCCGGAGCATGTTTCTGCTCCAAGACGTCGAGAACCTTGGGCGTCCAATCCGGGTCGGGGCCGTCGTCAAATGTCAGCGCCACTTTGTGCGGCGCGGCCCCCATCTGCTGAATACGCCAGGACAATGGATAGCTTTGAAAAGTTTCATCGTCGAACAGGTCGTCCTCGGCGTCATAGTCGAACGTGCGATGGCCACTTTGCGGAGTCGCCGTGATGCGCCAGATGTCGCCGTCGCCCTCCAAAATCAAATCGTAGCCGGGCGGGACCTCTTCAAGCTTGGCGCGGATTTCCGGTGTCGGATGCGTGGCGTCCCAGATGTCCCAGACCGAAGAATCCTCCTCACCCAAACGCCAGAGAGCAGTGCCACGAACACCGGCGCGCTCCGCGGCACGGAGCTCGTTGTAGGCCGTGAGACCGTCCAGCATCCAGACGTTGTGAACTTCGTTGTTCTCGTCCTCATAGGAATAGTGGGGGTTGAGGGAATCGCTGTCGAAATCAATGTCCGCCTCGGATTCCTGGGCCGTGATGATTCCCTGCTGAAAAGTGATGGATTGCGCAACCGGATGGGGGACCTTTTTCGATTTGGCGGGCCAATCGTACCCGTAATTGGCGATGCCCATCATGATTTTTTCAGGCGGAACGATTTTGAGAATATTGCGAATGTTAGTGATGAACCAGTCTTGCGCAACGATCGGTCCCGGCGGGGATGTCTGGTAGTGTTCATCGTAGTTCATCCAGATGATCGCGTCGCAGTGGTCGGCGATGGACTTATAGTCGTAGCTCCAATCCGCCGCCGGAAGCGCCACCATGAACTTCAAGTTCTCCGAACTACCGGACTTCGTCGCGCGAACCGCTTTTCCCATCTCAGCGGTGAACCGGGTGAAACTAGCCTGGTCCGCGTCTGGGATACTTTCAAAATCGATCACGATCCCGGCCTGCTTCTGCTCCAGGGCATACTGCACAGCTGTCTGTATCAGGCGGCGCCGCGCTGCCGGGGAATTCATCATCTGCGAGAGCTCGTGGGTCTGAAAGACAGTGCCGTCGGAGTTGTTCATCAATCCCATCACCGGCAAGTCCACACCGCGTGATGCCAACGATGCCATCCAGGCAGTCAGCTTGGGGTCTGGATCAATGGTTAAATGGCCATCGGAAGGAACCGGGTGGAGCTTCCCGTCCGGCGTCACGACGTCCAAGCTTCCATCGGCCGCAACGGTGTGCAGAGTTTCGGGAATCAAAACGTCGATGTCGTGATAGTGCAGTTGCAGCGAGGCGAGGCTGTTCGGATCATAAGGGACATAAAAGGCGGCGCGGACCGGATCATAGTTCTGCGGAATCTTGCCAAGAGCCGCGACGCGGCGTTTGCGCCCCTGCCGGGCGGGCTTGAGTTTGGGGCGCAAGTGAATCGCATGAAGGCCACCGTGAGTATCCGGGCGCAAGATGTCGGGCAATTCCGGCCTGCGCACAACGTTGATCAAGAAAATAATAAGAACAAGCGTGAAGAATCCGCCTAAGATCTCCAGGCCGAGGCGCGTGCGGCGCCAGCGGCGCCGCTCCTGATCGTAGAAGATGGGCTTGCGTTCAGGCATCGGGACATTCCATGCTAGGCTTGTTTCAGACTACTCAGCGTATGCACAACGTCTAAATTTTGCAAGGTGGAGCCGACGAGGCTTTCCGTCGAAGGCGAGGCATGCGGTCGCCGCGGACCGGAGAGCCGCCCGCTTTTACCTCGATTTATCTTGATGAATTCAATTTTCAGGACGCGGATCAACGTCGCTCTGGCTGTGCTAGCAGGACTGGGCCTACGAGTCTTCTTTGTGCTGCGATTCCCCGCGACAGATTCGGGCGACGCTCCATTTTATATCGAATTGGCATGGAACTGGCTGAAGAAAGGAACCTATGGCTTCGTAATCAACGGCCACCTCACACCAGTTGATATGCGCGTCCCTGGCTATCCGGCCTTTCTCGCGATGATTTTTGCATTCGCAGGGAAATCGTCACGGGCGGTGATGCTGGGACAGGTGGTTGTGGACCTCATCACGTGTTTTTTGATTGCGCTGATCGCGGCAAGGCTGGCGCCGAAGCCGTCGCGCCGGCGGGTGGCGATTGCGGGACTGTGTCTTGCGGCGCTTTGCCCGTTCACGGCGAACTATACAGCCGTCGTGCTGACCGAATCGCTGGTCATTTTTCTGACCGCGCTCGCCCTCCTGATTCTGCTCGAAACCGATTTGGTCCAAGGAGAACCAGATGCCTCTCCGAAGACTCCACCAAACTGGACATTGAGCCCTTGGTTTTTGGCCGGGATCATAGTGGGGTTCGGAACGCTTGTGCGGCCGGAGACTCCGTTGGTACTTTTGGCGGCCGGATTGGTATTGCTGATGAAATGGCGGCGGCCTGCCGACTGGACAAAACTCGCCCGCGCGGGCGTCTTGATGGGACTGGGTCTCGTACTGCCGCTTGCGCCGTGGGCCGCAAGGAATTGGCACACTCTACACGAGGTGCAATTCCTGGCGCCGCGATACAGCGAACTTCCCGGCGAGTACACGCCGCACGGATTCAATGACTGGACGAATACTTGGCTGTGGCGCTTTGGCGACGTGTACACAACACAGTGGAATGTCGAAGTTGCCGAGATTCCAATCGACCAATTACCAGCTTCCGCGTTCGACTCCCCGCAAGAGCGCGCGCGTGTCGCTGACATCCTGGAGGACTACAACACGTCGCTCACGATCGGACCGATGCTGGACGATGAGTTCCGCCAAATTGCCCACGAGCGAACGGCGCGGCACCCGCTTCGCACCTACGTCCAGATACCCTTTTTGAGGACACTTACGATGTGGTTCACGCCGCGAGTGGAATTGCTCCCTTATTCCGGGCAAATCTGGCCAATCCGCGAACAATGGGAAGACGACCAACCGGATATCACCATAGCGCTAGCCCTCGTTTTCGTGAACGGCGTCATAATCGCTTTGGCGCTCGCCGGGGCGTGGATGGCACGGCGGAGGCCGGGGTGGGCACTCCTGATCGTTTTCATCGTCCTGCGCACATTGTTCTTTGTATACTTTGTGGAGACTCCCGAGCCTCGCTATCTCCTGGAGTGTTTCCCTGCTGTCCTGGCTCTCGCTGCACAACCATTTTCCTGGCGGCGTCAACTCTCTTCCACCGGCTCGGGGTGAATCGTCAGACGGAAGATTTGCGGATAGCGCTCCTTGACGCGGTCCTCCAGCGCCGCAGTTATGTCGTGAACCTCCGTGATCGGCAGGCTGCCCTCCATCGCGCAGTGGCAGGAGACGAGAATCTTGTGATCCACGCTTCGGACGTGAACCTCGTGGCAATCCACCAGTTCATGGTATTCCGACTGCAAAGAATTCAGGAACTCCTGCACGGACCGTGACAATTCCCGCATTTCCTCGGCTCCCCCGATGCGGACACCCTGCGGCTCGATGTGGATATTGACGCGCGTGCCGGGATCGGTGGCCCGGTGGATGTCCTCTTCCAATTCCGAGGCCTGGTGGTGTGCTTCGCGGAGGCTTGAGCCTTCGTCAACTTCCAGATGAAGTTCGATGAAGAGGTGGCCGTCGTATTGGTGCGCCGAAAGCTCGTGTACGGCGAGTCCGCGGTGCTGGGCGATGGCGCGAATCGTATCGAACAGAGGCTCATCGGTTCGCGCTCGGGGCTCGACATGGACAACCACATCCGCAGGGACGATCTGCGCGATGCGGCGCTCGACGGAATCGCTGGCTGTATGTGCCTGTTCGAGGCTGGCTGTGCGCGGAACGCTGATGGTCACATCCACAAAGTAGCGTTGGCCCGCGCGGCGGACGCGCACACGCTCGGCTTGCAGCACTCCTTCGGTCTCTTCGACGGCGGTGGTAATTTTCTCGCGCAAGCCGCTGGGCGCCACGTCAAGCAGAGCATCCACCGTCCTCCTGCCCAACCGCCCACCAATCCAGATAATCACGCCGGAAACGCCCAGGGCGGCGACGGCGTCGAGTGTGCTGAGCCAGGGGATGCCGAATCTGATCCCAAGCCACGCACCCGTAATCCCGAGGATAACCACGAAAGTGCTCCACACGTCGGTTGAGAAATGCAGCGCGTCGGCTTCGAGCACCTCGCTGGGATATTTTTTTGCAACGCGGTTCAGCGCGCGCGCGCGAAAAAAATCCACACCCATGCCGAGCGCCAGGATTCCGATGGCCATGAGGCTGGGACGGATGTGCACCCTGTGGTAAACCAAACGCTGAAACGCTTCCCAGACGATATACAGCGCCGTGAGGAACAGGAGGCCGGTCTCGACGAAAGCAGAGAAGCTCTCCACTTTCCCGTGACCGTAGAGATGTTGGGCATCGGCGGGCTTGTCCGCCACGCGAAGAGAGAGATACGTGATGACGGCAGCCACCAGGTCCAGAATCGAATGCATGGCCTCCGAGAGAATGCCCAGGCTGCCGGTCACGACCGCAAGAAACACCTTAAGAAAAACAAGCACCACGGCCGATCCGACGGAGGCCAGCGCGGCCAGCCGTTTCTCGCGGGATACGAGCTCCGGTGCTTCAGGCATAATTGCTGCGATTATACGCTTGCGCGGCAGGAGACAGAAAAATGGCGCTGGAAGTTACAGTTTTCCTGTTCCGCGCCGGGGGCAAATCGAAAGACCGTTGTGGTGAATGGCCGGCCGGATGTTTTTGGCGGCGCGTTAAGAGTGTGGAGAAACAATCCTGAGAATGTCCTCGTGAACTGTCGGACCTCCGCGAATTACAGATGATTATTGCAAGGGCGGGGCAGGAACGATGGGGACGCGTCGCGGCTCGCCGTGGAATCCGCGAATCTCCACGTCGTCCAGAAGCAGCGAAGGTGCGATGACGGTGCTCGGGATGCCGTTCTGTGCGGAGCCGAACTCGCCGAGGGCCGTTCCTGCAAATCCGATATTGGGATTCTGCATGTAGGTATAGACCGTGGGGTCGTCGCCGATGCCCAGAATGTTGCGCAGCGAACGCGCTGTGAGACCCTCCATCCTTCCGCCACGTACCAGTTCCTCGCGGCCATCCGCCACGTAGACGCGGTAGACGCGCAGAGGAATGCGCTCACCGCTCGAGATTCCCCCGGCGAGCTCTCCAATAAACTCCGAAAAATCATTTGGGTGAATCGAGGAAAGAGCGGGATTGTCCATGGTCTTTACTTCGAGACACCACTCATGCCCGTCGTCGCGGCAAGCGTCGATGAATTTCTTGCGCAGATCCGCCGACTTGAGTTCGTCGCTCGCCTGGAAGAAGAGATTGCTTGCCAGCGGCTGCGGATCGGACAGCATCGCTGAACGCGCATGGCCGTTCGACTCAAGGAAGTCCGGACCGGGGCGGCGGGACATCAGCATATCTTTCAGGGTGCCATTTTCAACCAAAAACACGCGGTCCGCCTTAACCCCTTCGTCGTCCACTTCGTAACTTCCCAGCAGTGGCTGGCCCTGAAATTCCTTCAGCGTAGGGTCGTCCACAAGGGTAACGCTCGCCGGCAGAACACGCGTCCCCACGCGGCCGGACCATTCACTGTGCCCGCCCATGCTCTCCATGATTTCGTCATACCGCTGCACCATCGAAAGCGGCGGACGCGCGCCGGATAGCGATGGGGCCAACACCTGGGCCAGGGCGGAGCTGGCGGCCGCGGGATCCAGGAGGACAGGACCGGTATAGTCGGGGACGAGCGGACTCGACCGCAACTCCATCAACTGGGTTGCGGCATTGGTGAGGCCCTTGGAAACGGTTGCAGCATCGGGAAGTTCGTCCGGGCGCGCAACATACGCCGCGTAGAAATTATGGAGCGGCATTCCATCGTCCGCCTGAGTATCCAGCGCCGCCTCGACTGCCGCCAGGGAATGCGATGTGCGGATCGTGGTCCCCTCGCTGGTCATCAGGTACGTGGTCGCATAAATTAGGTAATAATTCACGCGCGTCCCGTAGAGTTGGGGAAAATCCTTGAGAACGGCGGAAGCCTCGCGCGCTTCGTTTTCCCAATTCCGGGAACTCCAATCCGGCTCCATTCTCGTGTCCACTCGAACGATCGGCGTTGTTTTCGAAAAATCGTCGATCTCGGGTGGTTTCGTCAAGCTGCGCAGGAAGGCCTGCTTGAGAGACATCTGGATGACCGCTTCCTTATAAGCCTGGTCGGTGGAAAGCCACAAATCCTGTCGCAGAGAATTGTAGTCGCGGTCGATTCCTACCTCGCCCTCGGAACCGAGAAACCCCTGAAAGCCCTCATCGCTGATGAAATTCGAGCTGTCGAGGTGGTAGTCGCCCACGCGCACACCGATCCTCATGTAACGATTGCGCGTCGTCGTCGAGGAGATCAGCGCCCCAAAGGAAGCAGTGATCGTTTTCACATCCAGGTCGAGTAGCCGGTATTCGATGTAGAACGGTTTGCCCGCCTCGGAAATTTGCAGCCGCTCGACCGAGCGCGCCATTTCGTCGTGCATCGCGCGCAGCGTCTGGTCATTTTCTCCGGCTGGAACCGGCGCCTGTTTCAATGCTACTGCGTGTGGTGATCCACTTCCTGTGTGAGCGGGGAAAGCCGAAGCGGTCAGGGGCAACGCTAGAAATGGCAGGAGAACGAAGGGCGTGAGTTTTCTCATTGCTGTTGCCCCTTCGCTTCCGGATCGTGCGCCGGCGGCGGCAAGATCGGCGGCTTGTCGGTGGAGGTTTCCTTCTTCGCGAACTCCATCTGGGAAATCAAGATCGCCGGCGCCACCGCGGACACTGGCACAGACCCGGACTCCGCCCCGCAGTAGCCATTGAAGATTTCCTGCTTGTCGCCGGTGGCCACGATGTTCTGTAGAGAGACCAGCGGCGTTCCGACGATGTTAACGCCTCTTACCATCTCATCTGGACGCCCGTCGGGATATACCTTGTATACCACTAGCGGTTCCACTTGAAATGCCTGCGGCTGCGCCCGGCCCGTGAACGTGAACCCTCCAGAGATATCATCGATCAGCAGTCCGAAGGGTTTTCCTTGCTTCTCAATTTCCTTGATAAATGCCTGACGCAACTGGGCATCCGACATTGTGTTTGAGCTGGAAACGATCAGATTCCCCTGGCGTGCCACTGGAACGTATCCCAACTGGCGCCGGCCATGCCCGTTCGCATGGGGGATATTGATAAGCGGTGAGCGCGACATCAAAAAGGTTTTCAGGATGCCATGGTCCACAAGTTCGACATCCTGAGCCGGCACGCCTTCGTCGTCATAGAGGTAGTTGCCGAGCAGCATTTGCCCATTCAGCGTTGCTTCGGTGGGATCGTCCTTGATAGAGATAAAATCGGGGAAAATCCGCTGGCCGATTTTGTTGGTGAACGTCTGCCCTTCGGTAATGTCCTTCTGGCGGAAGCCTTCGGCGCGGTGCCCAAAGACTTCATGGAAGAAAACGGCGGCAGCGCGTCCCGTCAGCAGCGCAGGCCCGGCGTACGGGTCCACCAGCGGGGCCGCGTCGAGCGCCACGGTTTCCTTCACCAGTTGGTCGATCGTCGCGAAGACCGTCTTGTCGGCAGGCGCATCTTTCGGA
Organism: uncultured Acidobacteriota bacterium; assembly: GCA_963788255.1. Lineage (GTDB taxonomy): Bacteria > Acidobacteriota > Terriglobia > Acidiferrales > UBA7541 > Palsa-295. The sequence goes on along the minus strand of CAWBGC010000010.1, from coordinate 641,997 downwards.
TCGAGCCAGTCAAAATTGGCGTAGCGATTGATGTCCATGCCGTCCGGAGCCTTGCTTTGAACGTACAGCTCCAGCCGGTAATGCACTTGCCCGAACGCGAGCTTCGTGCCCTCGGAATTCACCTGGTATTGATTCATCCCGAGCGCCGTGAATGTCGCAATGGAGTTCAGCACGGCGGGCGATTTGCTGAAGGCAGACGTGTAGCGCCGCACCCGCTCCTCCCAGGGCTTGCGGTCCACATGAATTTCCACGCGCGGGCCGACGTAGGCGTGTGGCGTCTCGCTCGAAAAATCTGGCGCCGCGCCTTCGGCCGTCTGGACTTGCACTTGCTGGCTCGTCTTGACCTTGATCAGGGCTTCCGATGCGGCTCGGTACTGTCGGTCGGTCTCGCGCCAGATCTCGCGGCGCAGGACAGGAATCGCGTCGTCGAGCGTCGCGGACACGCCGGGGCTCGTCCAACTCGGTGGCCGGTCGCCCACTTTGTGCGTATCGTCCAGTTGGTAAGTTCCGACCCGCGTCTGGACTTCCAGCCACCGCGCCCGACTGTCGTCACTCGAAAGCAGGGCGCCGTTCGATCCGGAAACCTCCGTATATTGGCGGTCCGCAACCGTGTAGCTGATGAAGTACACCGGCGGGTCCGACTTGGACAGGGCTTCCATCGAACGGCCGAGTTCGTCCTGCATGGCTGTCAGGACCGCCGGCGTCTGCGCCGGACCCCCCGCTGCCGGACGGTCGCCCGCCGGACACGCACAGGCCACAGCCAGAATCGTTGCGCCCACCAGTAAGCTGCCGTATTTCAGTTCACGTTTCATCGCTGAGCAAAGTCCAACAGTTTAAGATAGGATGCCCTCGAACCCCAAATGAAAAGCCGGGGTTGTTTCGGGCCCCGGCGAACCCTTGGGACAGCCTCAACCAGCCTTTGGTTGGCATAAGGAGATTTAGATGCGCGCCATGGTTGTTCGGCGGTACGGGCCTCCGGAAGTTTTTGAGTGGCAAGAAGTGCCTGACGCCCGGCCGAAGCCGGGAGAAACTCTGATTCGCGTGAAAGCAATCGGAATCAACTTCGCGGACCTCCTGCAACGAATGGGACTTTATCCCGGCACGCCCAAGCCACCCTTCGTCCCGGGCTTGGAGGTGTCGGGCGTGGTGGAAAAAGTCGTCGCGGGAGACAAGCCCGCGGACAATGAGCCGCTGCAGACTGGCGACGCGGTTGTGGCGCTCACGCATTTCAACGCCTATGCCGAATGGGCTGCGGTCCCTTCGCGACAGGTGTACCGTCTTCCCGCCGGCATGACTTTTGAGGATGCCGCCGCCATCCCGGTGAATTACTTGACGGCCTACCACTCCATGTTTGCTATGGGCAATCTGCGGCCTGGAGACCGCATTCTGATTCACGGCGCGGCCGGAGGCGTGGGGATCGCCGCTGTGCAGTTGGCACGCGCACGCGGGCTCGTGATTTTCGGCACCGCAGGTCCGGCAAAACAGGAATATCTGCGCAAAATTGGCGTGGACCACCCGATTGACTATCAAAAGGGCGACTTTACGCAATTGGTCCGCAAATATGCGCCGGACGGAATTGAAATGGTAATGGATCCCATCGGAGGGAAGTCCTTTGCGCGTAGTCTCACCTGCCTGGGACCCACGGGCCGCCTCGTCGTGTACGGGTTCTCCGCAGCGGCGGGGCCGGAAGGAAAGCGAAGCTGGCTGCGAGGCCTGCGTGCCCTTATACAAACGCCGCGATTCCATCCCCTCAAGCTTATGAGCCAAAACGTTTCCGTCATCGGCGTAAATCTGGGACGCCTGCAATCGCGCGGGGCGCTCGTCCGGTCGGAGTTGGATGAGATCTTCAGCATGCACACGGCGGGAAAAATCAAGCCGGTAATCGGGAAGACGTTCCCGCTTGCCGAAGCGGCCGCGGCCCACCGGTATATCCACGACCGCAAGAACATCGGCAAGGTGATTTTGTCGGTGAAGTAGTAACCGGGTCACTTCGAGGGCGCGGCCTCGGGTTTTGAGAATACCGAATCGTCCAGTTTCGGGTTCAGCGTTACGTCCTGCATAGTTGATTCCGCAAACTTCGCGCCACCCCGGAAAATCACGGTGGCGAACGCAAAGGGGTGCCCCTCCACAGCGCGATAGTCGCTCCAATGCTGTTCGCTGTCGACTGCTCCTTGTCGCCCCGAGGATTGATATCGCGCGGCGGTCAGGAGATGTGTATCGGGATCAAAGTACAGCTTGATCGACCCAAAAGACGCCTGTACGGCAACACCGAGAGTTTTCTTCCCGTCGATTTCTTCTTCGCCGATGAATTGCCCTTCGGTTTTTCCGCCGAGGATCTGTTGATAGAGCCCCCAACCACCGCCGAAAAGTGAGATCCCTCGCTCGAATTCGCCAATCATGGGTGTCACCTCACGGGTTTGTCCCCCCATTTGCACCCATGCCGACTTGCCGTTGCAAATCTGCACTACGCTTTGTCCTCCATAGGAAACGTCGCCGTGAGAACGATCGGGATAGGAAACCTCCCACTTCACTGCCATCGGCACATCTCCATTCGGCTGGAGCAGCTTCCGATTCTCCGTCATCGCGATCGTCGCCACGGAGGAGAGCGCATCGCCCCCGGCAGCCTTCGCGGCGGCCAGTAGGATTTGTTTACCCCGTTCGAGCGATTCAGGAGTGGCGGGGGGCGCCGCATCCTTCGGCTTTCTCAAATCCTCGGCCAGCACGTCCACCTGCTCGAAGGGAATCTCTTCATACTGCGCATTCGGAAATTCCTTCTTCAATGCGTCGCGGAAAGCCCCTACATTTCCAGCCAGAACGATGTCCAGATCGTTGGGCGAAAGATACCGCTGCGCCATTTCGCGGACCTGCGCGGACGTCACGCTTTCGATCTCTTCCGGGTAAGTGCTGTTGAAGTCTGCGGGAAGATCGAAAGCCGCGACCGTCAGCACGCGGTCCACAACCTGCTCGGCTGTTTCGGACTGGATCGGATAGACTCCCGCCAGATAATTCCGCGCAAAATCCATTTCTTGCGGGGTTACTTCGCCCGTGGACATCTGCTGAATCAAATTCACAACCAGTTTCGCCGCCTCAACAGTCGCTTCGGTGCGCGTGTACGTTCCAACCACGAAAGTGCCGGCGAACCGATGCGCCTCAAACGACGAATTGGCCCCGTACGTGAGTCCCTTCTTGATGCGGACCTCCGTATTCAAGCGACTGTTGTAGCCGCCGCCGAAAATCCGGTTCATCACCACGACGGGGATGTAGTCGGGATCGCCGCGGCGTATTCCGAGTTTCCCCGCGCGAATCTGAGTTTGCACCGCGTCCGGCTTGTCGATTAGCCAGATATGCACGCCGGCGATGGCTGGCGGAGCAGTCGGCTCGGCTGTCGCAATCTCGGCCTTCGGCCAGGCCCCGAAATACTTTTCTGCAACGGCAAACGCATCCGCGGGTGAAATGTCGCCGGCAAATGCCAGCAGTGCCTGGTTCGGAGCGTAATTCGCATCATGAAATTTAACGAGGTCCTCGCGGGTCAACTTCTTCACGGTTTCCGGCGTTCCTTCGCCCGGCCACCCGTAAGGCGAGCTGCCATAAACGACGCGGTTGAACACCAGCGAAGCAAGGTAATCCGGATCGGAATACTGCACCGTCAAGCCCGATAGAAGTTGCTGGCGCTGCCGATCGAGCTCCTCGGCTTTGAACGCTGGATGGAGGACGACGTCGGACAGCAAATCGAAACCGGTATGCAAATCCTTCTTCACCACGTCCAGAGTGACGACCGTTGCGTCCCTGCCCGCCGAAGCCTCCAGCGACCCGCCCACGAAATCGATAGTTTCCGCGATCTCCTGCGCCGGACGTTTCTCCGTGCCCTGCGTCAACATGCCGGCGGTCATCTGTGCGACACCGGGCATTCCAGCAGGATCCTTGATGCTTCCCGATGAAAGAATCAGGAGCCGCACTGCAATCGCCGGTTCTGAGGAATCGCTGACGACAAACACCCGCAGCCCGTTCGAGAGCGTCTTCGACGCCGCCTGGGGAAATCGGAACGGCCACTGTGGCCCCGCCCCCGGCATTTGAGGCGTGAGTTTTACGCCCGGCGGGACAACGCCCGTGCCGTTCTTCTGCTCCTGCGAAGCGGCGGCTTCCGGCTTGCTCCCGGGCGCAGCCTCCTGCGCCATCGCTGCCATCCCTGCCGGCAGCAGTGCCAGCACTACAAGGACCGATCTCCACCATTCGCGCTTCATCATGACTCCTGGGAATTTTTTCGAACTTACGCCTGCATTCCGCCTCGCTCTACTGCGCAGCCGTGGCCGGCGACATCAGCAAGACCGTGGCATGTTGCGGCACAAAATATTCCTTGGCCACGCGCTGAAGGTCCTCTGGCGTTACCTTCAAATATCGGCTGAGTTCGGTGTTGACCAGGTCCGGATTCTTGCCAATCACGGCTGCGTTCTCCAGGGCGACTGCTTTTTCTTCATCGGTGTCGCGCCCCAGGATGAATCCCGAGATTTCCTGATTCTTGGCCTTCTCCAGCTCCTTCGCACCCACCGGCTGTGTTTTCAATCCGTCGAGAACGCTCAGGACCGCCTTTTCTCCCTCATCGTTGGTGCGGCCCTGGTTCATGATTGCGTACGCCCAGAAGAGATTTGGATCTTCGGTGAAATTGCCGAACCCGGCGGATTGCACGGCGATCCGGTCTTTGTACACCAGCGCTTGGTAGAGTCTGCTGCTTTCACCACCGGCCAGGATATTCGAAGCCAGGTCGAGCGGATACGCGTCCGGTGCGTACCTAGCGGGAATCTTGTACCCGATCACGACTGCGGGAAGCGGCGTGTTCGAATAAGACTTCTTCACAATGCGTTCTTCCGTTTGCAGCGGTTCCGGCGTGTCGAGCCGTGGAATCGGCTTTGCCGACGCGGGAATTCCCGCGAAATATTTCTGGATCCAATCCAGGGCCTGTTTCGATTGGAAATCGCCCACGATCACCATCGTGGCGTTGTTTGGCTTGTAATATGTGTCGTGAAATTCGCGCACATCCTCCAGCGTCGCCTTGTTCAGGTCCTCGATGCTGCCGATGGCAGTGTGATGGTATCCGTGGACGGTAAACGCGGCGGCTCGCAAATCCTCCTCGATTGATCCGTAAGGCTGGTTGTCGACCCGCAGGCGCCGCTCCTCTTCCACAACTTGCCGTTCGGATTCGAAATTCGCTTCGTCCACATTCAGGCTGCCCATACGGTCCGCCTCGAGCCACAGCACGCGCTCCAGGTAATTGCTCGGAAAGGTCTCAAAGAAATCCGTCGTATCGTCGTTGGTTTCCGCATTGTCGAAACCGCCGGCGGCTTCGATGATCCGCGAATGCTCGTCTGGCCCCACGTGTGCCGAGCCCTTGAACATCAGGTGTTCGAAAAGGTGCGCGAATCCGCTCCGGCCGGGCCGCTCGTCCTTCGACCCCACGTGGTACCACACCTGCAGATCAATCACGGGGACGGCGTGCTCTTCGAGCAAGATCACATGCAATCCGTTCGGCTCCGTGTGCTCAGTGAAAGCTAGCTTCGGCGGACGGACTTCCGGGGACGTCTCCTGTGCCGCCACAGAAACCGTCAGTCCTGCCCCAAAAAGAAGGACGACACTGATTCGCATCCATTTCTTCATGCTCGATGGCTCCCGTCGAAGGCAATGACTTGCGCGTGAAATTAGGAATCTGAGTCGCGAGGCCCTAGTATCCTGATGCCGCAAGTGCGTGTCAAACTGCTCGTCCACTCAATCCGGCGAAACCGCCCTCCAGCCCCCGCCACTTCCCCGTGTCCTTAGACGCAGCCTGCGCTAAAAAGATTACATCGCGCGACGCGGGCCTCGAAGCCTCCGTCCATCCTTGGATCGTTTCTCCAGATAGTTTTACAAATCCATAAATGTTGCGGAGTTCGAATGCCGGGAGTAATCTCGTCCTGAAGGAAACCAAGAATCATGAGCCCACGGAAAAGTTCCTCTGATTCGGCCCAGGTCCCAACTCGCGAATTGAGCGACCTCGTATCCGTAGGCGGCCAAACGCTCCGTGTGCTTCATTCGCTCGGAATCCGGAGCGTCTCGCAGCTTGCCCGAAGCAACGCCGAATCGCTCTACCGCAGACTTTGCCGCCGCCGCGGATATACCGTGGATCCTTGCTGCCTCGACACGTTTTCGGCCGCCGTCGCGCAAGCGCGCAATCCGCGCCTGCCTGCGAAGCAGTGCGTCTGGTGGTACTGGAGCCGGCAGCGCAAGTCAAAAGCTGCCGCGCGGTGAGGGATTTATGCGAGGCATCGGAAACATTCTCGGACTTCTCGTCGTCGCGCTGATCGCCCTCTTGGTCTACAAGTTCTACTTCTCGAAGATGGGGGCCACTGGCACGGCCACTCCCCTGCAGACCATCGACGTCGTCGGCGTGAAAAACGATTTGCTCGCCATCGCGCAAGCCGAACGCGCCTACCAAGCCGAGCACGGCTCCTACACTTCGCTCGACGATCTCACTTCCAGCGGCGCGTTGACTATGGCCAAGACCGGCCGTGACGGCTACACGTACGAAGTGCAATCCTCTGCCTCGGATTTCACCGTTATCGCCCACTGCCCCGCCTCGACCCAACCCGGCTGCACCAATTATTCCGTCGGCCCAACAATGGAAGTACAGACCGCGCCCTGAACACCGCTTCGATTTATTTCTGCTTCACAGATTAGACCCGCCTATTTTCGCGGAACATCCCGCGATCCTTCTGCGTACCATTTGGTGGAAGCAGGATCGAGACATCGCGCCAAGCAAATCATTTCCCGCGGGCGGATGCAATCGAAAGGAGAAACCAAGTGGAACCCATCGGATTTGCCGCTGTCGTTCTTTCCTTTTCAGTTCCTCTGGCAGCAATCTACGCGCTGTATCGCGTCCGTAAACTCCGCACCGACGAGCGTTTGGCCGCGATTGCCAAGGGCGTCCCGGTGCCCATCGCCGAAGAGTTGCCGCCGCACGCGCGTTCCCGCAAGGCAGGCATTCTTTTGACCGCCGGCGCCATCGGCTACACACTTACGTTCATGGCCCTGGCGCGTTTCGAGCCGGATGCCGCGGAAGCGGCCGTGTTCGGAATTTTGCCGCTTGCGATCGGGATCGGCTACTTTATTGATGCATTCCTCGTGGGTCGAGAGTCTCATCTCGCAGCATAACCAGCTGAGCCTGAGACGAGCGCGCTGAAAAATTGCGCTGACCTCAAGGACTGCGCTTCTGGTCGGCCACCGTTACGCCTCCCTCGGCGTAGTCCGTGGCGGGCAGGTCCACAAACGTAACCTGGATATTCTCCCGCTTGGCCCGGCCGTCTTCGATCAGAGCCTGGGTCAACCGCTTGGCCAGCTTCCGTTTTTGCTCGGGTGTCCTTCCGGCCACCCAGGTGATTTGCACGTACGGCATGAATCCTCCCGGAGATTCGCCTGAATTCTACCGGGAGTCTGCGCGGAAAGGAAAATCTGCCAGCAAACAAGCAGGGACTCGTCTTCGTGGAAAGATTGCCACGGGATGGCGCAGCGGTCTTCAGGCCGCGAGCGGCGACTCCGACGGCAGCTTCGTGCCGCAATTTGGGCAGTTGGACCAGCCAAGTTCAACGGCACGTCCGCATTGCGGGCATGTTGGCTGAACGGCTGTTCCACATTGCGGGCAGAACGTGAATCCCGCTTTCACCGGAACGTGGCACCCCGGGCATGGCCTCGGCCTCGGGTCGCGCAGGATGAAATACAGAATGATCCCGATCGCATCCGGAATGAAAATCGCCAGCAGCGTCCACATCACATGGCGCATGCCGCGCCGCTTCGAGTCTCCATTGACGTAGCCGATCAGAGCCACATACGCAACCAGAATCAGGCCAGGGAACAGCACCAGGAAGGCCTTTAGCGCGAGCGGCATCTGCTGTATCCCCGGATCGTCTCCCAACGTGAAAACCGCCGCCAACCCGATCGCCAGGCAGGAATACAAAATCCATCCAACGATCCACGCAGCCCTCGGAATCACGCGCAATTCTTCTTTGAATCGGCTCATATCATTCTCCCTTCACGGCGCTGGCGAAGCGCCAACAGAATCGCCGCAGCGCCTCCGCCCAGCCATGCGAGCGTCGTAAACCCGGCAAACCCGATCCACGCTTGGCTCAACCGCGGATCCAGCAAGCCCAGCAGTCCTCGACTCAACAGCCGCGCCACCGGCCAGCTCATCAACGTCAGTGCCCACGCAAACACAATCAGGAAAATCATCACGCTGCGGTTCCACCGGTGCTCGGCCTCTTCCACCAGCCGCGCTTCCGCTCGCGCCCGCGCGCGTTCCACCAAGCCGCGGGGCGCCTGCGGCGTCGGCAGCCGCCGCAATCCCAGCGCCATCTGCTTCCAGCTGTCGAGCTCCTCGGAACAAAGCGCGCAAGAGCGCATGTGCCGCGCAATCCGCTCTTCCTCGTTCGCGTCGAGCGCGCCCGCCGCCGCCAGCGCCAGCAATTCCCGGATTTCGTCGTGTTCGCTCATCGCCAATTCTCTTTGGGATACTCTGCTTGCAGGCATTCCCGCAACTGGTGCAGGGACCTCCGCAATCTCGTCTTCACGGTCGAGAGCGGTGCACCCAGCACCTCTGCGATCTCTTCCAGCTTCATTTCCTCTTCGAACCGCAGTGTCAGCACTTCTCGATAAGTCACCGGCAGCGTATCCACCGCCCTTCCCAGCCGCCCAGCTCGTTCCCGTTCGAGAATCCCTTCAATCGGGTGTCTCTCCCTGGACTCCAACCGGTCCGCCGGGGTTTCCCCCCTCGGATCGCCCGAGATCGGCTCGTCCAAGCTCTCCGGCCGGATTCGCCGCAGGTGGTCGATCGCCAAATTCCGCGCCATCGCGAACAGCCACGCCTCGAAGCTCCGGTGCGGATCGAAATGCCGGATCTTCTCCGCCAGCCGGATCCAGGTCTGCTGGAACAGGTCTTCCGCCTCCGCTGGTTGCCGCACCAGCCGCAGCAAATACCGATAGAGCCGGTTCTGATAACGCGTGATCAGCCCTGAGAGGGCATCCAGGTCCCCTCGCCGTAGCCGGGCAACTTCGTCTTCTACCCCCACGCGCCCCTCCCACGCGATTGCTGCGTTGCCTATCATATCCGTATTACGATTGGCGCCCCTAAAAAGACTCACTCCCGCCCGGGGCCTCACAGCGCCCCTGTGCTATAACGGGGCGTCACACTATTTCCGAGGACTCCCATCGAATCCCCACCTTCTCTTGCACAAAACACCCGATTTGAAATCTCGCCCAATTCAGCCTTTGTGGACGACGAGGTTCGCATCCGCGTTGTGGGCGTTTCTCCGAACCAGCCTCTCCGGGTTCGTGCCGTTACACACGATGACGACAATGGCCTCTGGAGTTCGCACGCGGAATTCCGCGCCGATGCCGCCGGCTGCATCGATTGGTCTTTGACAGAATCTCTCGGTGGCACTTATCGCGGCGTCTCGCCCATGGGTCTGTTCTGGTCCATGCACCTTGCCGATGAGCACGCGGATGGACGCGCGCTGTTCGCGAAGAAAGATGTATCCTCGAATCTCGTTGAGTTTCAGGCCGAGACCAGGGGACGCGTGCTCGCCTCGGCCAGTCTCCAGCGAACCTTTCTGCCTCCCGATTTTCAGTCGCGCGACCTAAGAGTCGAAACCCCGCAACAGGGCGAAGTTCAACCACCCGGCTCCGGCGGCGGGAGCCTCATCGCACGCCTCTTCATTCCCTCTGGCGTTCACGCCTCGCGCGCACATAGGCCCCTTCCTGTCGTGATCGTCCTGGGCGGATCCGGCGGCGGCTTCGACCTCGACAAGGCCGCCGTTCTCTCGCGCCACGGCTTTGCAACCCTCGCCCTTGCCTATTTTGGCGTTCCGCCGCTTCCCTCCTGGCTGCACCGCGTTCCTCTCGATTATTTTGAGGCTGCGCTCGCGTGGCTCGTGGCGCAGCCGGAGCTCGATCGCGAACGCATCGGCGTTCTCGGTGTTTCCCGTGGCGCCGAGTTGGCTCTGCTTCTGGGCGCAACCTTCCCGCAGATTCGCGCAGTAGTCGCCTATGCCCCAAGTTCCGTGGCCTGGGCCGCGGGGGGCCGCGACAATCAAACCGGCCAGATCATTCCCACTTGGACCTGGCGCGGTGAACCAGTCCCGTTCGCCCCGCTTCCTTTACGCGGCTTCATGCTGCGTTCGGCCCTTCCCGTCGCGCTTCTGCGCAGGCCTGTCGTCTTCCGCAAGCTCTTCCGCGCGGGTCTGCTCAATCGTGCGGCGGTCGAGCGCGCCGCCATCCCCGTCGAACGCATTCGCGGCCCGATTCTGCTCGTCTCCGGCGGCGACGATCACCTTTGGCCCGCCACAGAGATGAGCGAAGCGATTCTGGCGCGTCTGAAGCGCCTTGGCTTCGCTCACGCGGCCGAGCACCTCCATTACCCACGCGCGGGCCACATGCTTCGCTACCCGCATCTGCCCACCACCTCGCGCGCCTCCCGCAATCCCCACCTGCGCAACGTCAAATTCTCTTACGGCGGCACGGCCCCTGCCGACGCCGAGGCCCAAGCCGATTCCTGGCGTCGCGCCATTGCCTTCCTTCAGACCCACCTCTAGAGCGCGGCACGCCGAGGAAGCGCCGAGGACCGATGTGCTAGAATAGCGAGATTGTGCTCAAGGTCTTACAGAACCTGCTCGACCTGCAAAGCATCGACTTGCGCCGCAATGAAGTCCGCGCTCAGCTCGCCGCGTTCCCCAAGAAATTCGCCGAAATGGAGACGCGCCTCTCCTCTGCCAGGACCGCCGTCGACCACGCCAAGTCCGCCCAGGTAGCCAATTTCAAGGATCGCAAGAAATACGAGCTCGACGTCGACCAGGCCAAGGAACGCGTCCGCAAGTACAAGGAACAGATGTCCTTGGTGAAGACGAACGAGGCCTACAAGGCGCTCCAGCACGAAGTGCAGATGGCCGAAACGGAAATCTCCCGCGCGGAAGACCGCCTCCTCGAGCAGATGGTCTCTGGCGAAGTCTTCGATGCTCGCATCAAGGACTCGCAGAAGGACCTAAAGGAAATCGAAGAGGCTATGACACGCGAGCGCTCCCGCCTGAATACCGAAAAATCCGCCGCCGAGAAGGACCTGGCCGAGGTTGAAGCAGAACGCGCCCGTCTCGTCGCGGAAATTCCCGAAGATCTCCTCGACCACTACGATCGCATTGCCAGGAAACACAACGGCATCGCTCTTGCCGAAGTTCGCGCTGAAAAATGCAGTGCTTGCGGCATGATCGTCCGTCCGCATGTATTCCAGGAAATGCGCCGCCCCAGCTCCGAGGAATTGTTCCACTGCGAGACCTGCACCCGCATCCTCTACTACCTCGAGCCGACTGCCTCCGCCGCGGGTGCTGCTTCCTCCACTTCTCCCTCCCCGGAAGCGGGCGCTCTCCCCAATGAAACTTAGCCGTGGCGCAGGCCGTAGAACCGGCCTCTCACCTATTGTTTTCGCGCGGATCGTCTGGCCCTCCGATCGCCATCAGAAAAATGGTGCTCCTACGGAATCAGGCGAGACCAGGACTGCCCTCCCATGACACCGTCCTCGAGATTCCCGCCGCCTTCTAGTGCACGCTTATTCTCGGATTCGCATCCGTCCGCCCCACCCGCCGGCGTCCATACCGCGAATATCGACGGCGCGTCGCGCGGCAATCCCGGACCTGCCTCCTATGCCGTAATCCTCCGCGATCCCGGCGGCAAAGTTATCCTCGAACTGGCAAAGAAATTCGGGCGCGACACTAACAATGTGGCCGAATACTATGCCTTGCTCGCTGCACTTGATTACGCCGCCGCCCACGGCATCACCGCGCTTCGCATCCGCAGCGATTCCGAATTGCTGGTTCGCCAAATGCAAGGGCGCTACAAGGTTAAGAGCGCGGACCTGAAGCCGCTCCACGAACGCGCCTCCAAGCTAGCGCGCCAGCTCGCTTACTTCGTAATTGAACACGTCCCCCGCGAAATGAACCGCGAAGCCGACTTGCTCGCGAACCACGCCTTGGACCATGCCGGGGCACCAAACTCCGATAATCGAAGCCCTGAGCACCCCGCTCGTCCGAGTTCTCCCGGCCACTCCTCGTCTCCAGGAAGGAGCTCACCTGCCCCTTCCCGCCGCATTCGCGCCCGGTTCGTAAATGGAACACTAGTACCTTTGGAGCCTCTCGATTTGCCCGAGGGCAAAGAGGTTTCGCTCGACGTTCGCATACCATTGAAAGATTGAGGGTTAGCTCACCAGTAATCTCAGCCCGTTCAATGGGATTGCCTTTCAATTTGGTACCAAAGCTCTATTGTTGCCCTTGCGGATAAGGCGCTACTCTTGTGCCTCTTAGGGGCGCTCCTTGAACGCATTGTTAGACAAGCTTCCGACCATTCTCGTTTTGGCTGTTCTCGTGGGCGTATTCCTATCCCTTCGCAAGCATGCACCCTCCACACGGCTGAGGATTTGGACCTACGCTTGGATGTTGATCTTCCTTCACTTCTTCATTGAAGCATTTGAAACTCGTACGGGCACAATCGAGAAGATTATCGAATCGATCGACATCGGCGCCCTCGAACTCTCCGGAATCGTCTTCATAGTTTCGATGATGCAGGAGGTCGAGAATCGCCTAAAGCGCTCGGCCCTGCTTGCAGTTCTCGGTATTCCGGTTGCGTTTCACGCCGTGGCCATTACTTTCGGCTGGAACATGCCCCGCACGCTCGCCCTGGTGGTCGCCATCGGCTTTCTGGGCGCCGTCGTGAGCGCGCTTCTGGCGCTGCCCGAGCGCCCGGTACTTCATGTTGGCCTGGCCTTGGCTCTCGCCTTCGCCGGAATCCTGGCGATTCACGACCAACTTCTCGGGAGCTCCGATTTTGCCGTCAATGCCATCCTGTCGCTCAGCTTCTTTCTTTGCGGTGTTTTCTTCTGGTATCGCTACCCGCGTCTGTCTTCCGGTGTAATCGTCGTGACGGGAGGGTTTCTTGCCTGGGGCATGGTCTGGCCGATCGCCACGCTCGTCGGCTCCTTCGCCCCAACGCAGCAGATCAATCCCGAAATCTGGAATGTCCCGAAATTCTTCGTTGCCTTTGGCATGGTGCTGGCGGTGCTTGAGGATAAATCGCGGATCATCGAGCTGGCCCACAAACGGGAACATGCTGAGAATCGCCTTCTCGTAAGCCTTTCGCAGATCACATCGCGCCTGCTTGCCGGAAAAGATCCTGCCGCACTGTGCGGCGAGATCACCTCCGCCATCAGCGACTCCACCAGCTTCCGGCGGGCCGCACTGATGCTCGCCAGCGAGAATGGTCCTTTGCATCTCGCCGGGGCCAGCGGATACGCCGCGGAGGAAACCGAGCAGTTGCGCGACCGCGCTGCCTGCTGCACCACAGAAAAACTGCGAGCCATTTGCGGCGCCGGGCAGCGCATCGGCAATCATACCTACCGCACTACGGAAAACGGCGGAGGCATCGTGATTCCGTTAGTCTCGAGCCGCGGCTCGCATCTCGGCTGCCTGTGGCTTGGCGGTCAGGACAATGAGGCCGCGTTCGGATCCTCGGAAATCATGACGCTGGAAGTCCTGGCCACCGATCTGGCCGTGACCTTGGAAAACACGCGCCTGCATCATCGCCTCGTGCGCTCCGAAAAGCTCGCCGCGCTGGGACAACTCGTCGCCGGTGTGGCCCACGAGCTCAATAACCCGCTCACCGGCATCCTCGGCTACTCCGATCTCCTTGCCGAGGAATCCGAGAAGCCGACCGTCGTCAAGCGCCTCCAGAAACTGGGGAATGAAGCACGCCGCATGAAGCGCATTGTGGACGGCCTTCTCCGGTTCGCCCGCCAGAACAATCCCGCCGCGAGAGCCGCCGATGTGGAAGCCGCTTTGCGCGACGTCGCTCAACTTCGCGAATACCACATCCGGAAATTCAATATTCAGTTGGACGTCGACGTCGAGCCCATGCTCCCGCCGGTCGGCATCGGCGAGGACGAACTGAAGCAGGTCCTGCTCAATATCTTGAATAATGCGATTGACGCTGTGGAGGAAAGCAAGGAGCGCTCGATTCGCATACGCGCCGCCCGCCACGGCGCTCGCGTCGTCGTCCAGTTCGAGGATTCGGGCCCCGGCTTCTCCGATGTAAATCGCGCCTTCGATCCCTTCTATACGACGAAGGCCGTCGGCAAAGGCACTGGCCTAGGTCTCAGCATCTGCTACGGCATCACCCAGGAATGCGGCGGCGAAATCGCCCTTTCCAATCGCCAGCCCTACGGCGCGAGCGTTGTCCTCGAATTCCCCGTGTCTGTCGCAACGGCCGTTCCCGCCGTCGTCCTTTCTGCTTAACTCCAACACCCACGGCAGTAGGCCGCCTTCGAACTGCGCACCTTCCGATACCGATCGCGCGCTCTATTCGTAGCGCAACGCCACCATTGGATCCACGCGCATCGCGCGCCGGGCCGGGAAGTAACACGCTGAGACGGCGGAGAGCATCAGCAGCACCGACACTCCCACAAATGTAAGTGGGTCGGTCGCGCTCACGTTGAACAGTAGACTCGCCATCACACGCGTCAATATCAACGCGCCGACCAGTCCCGCGGCGATGCCGATCAATGCCAGGCCCATGCCCTGCCGAAACACAAGCGAGAGGATGCTGCCGCGCTGCGCTCCCAATGCCATGCGGATCGCGATGTCCGGAGTACCCTGCGTCACCAGGAACGACATCACGCCGTACACGCCCACGGCCGCCAGGATCAGCGCGAAGCACGCGAACGCCGTCAGCATGGCCGTGGCAAACCGCTGCCGCGCCACGGAATCATGAAACCGCTGCTGCATCGTCGCGATGTCGTACACCGGGATATCCGGGTCGAGTGCGTGGACTTGCTCGATGATGGCGTCCGTCACACTAGCTGGGTCGCCAGCAGTGCGCGCGACAAGAAACATCGAGCCGAAAGGCGCCTGCGCGTACGGGAAATACACGACCATTCGCGTCTCGGTATCAAGCCCATATTCCTTCACCACTCCCACCACGCCGGCAATGGTCATCCACGGAGCTTGATCGCCTTGGCGCAGGCGCTTTCCCACTGCGTCGCCATGGGGCCAGAATCGTTCCGCGAATTTCTGGTCCACGATGGCGACTGGCTGCGACTTATCCGTATCGCTGGGTGCGAAGAATCGGCCGCTAATCAACGGGATCTGCATCGTGCGGAAATAATCGGAACTGACCGAGCGCTTATCCACTTGCAGCTCCGGTTGGTTCGCCGGCGGAACGTATCCTTCTATCGTGATTTCTCCCCATCCCACTGAAGGTGTCAGCGGCAGCGACGAGACCCCTCCTTGGTCCGTGATTCCCGGCAAGTTCTTCACACGCTCCGCAAGATTCTGCTGAAACTGAATTCTTTGCGCGCCATCCTTGTACTTCGGCCCTTCGACGGGAGCTTGCATCGAAATCACATGGTCCGGGCTGAAGCCCGGCGGGACGCTGATGAGCCGCGCGAAACTCCGAATCAGGAGCCCTGCGCCCGCCAGCAGCGTCAGCGAAACGGCCAGCTCGGCGATCACCAGGGCTCCGCGGAGATTGTCGTGTTTCACGCTCAATCCGCCGCCGCTGCGCGAGCTTCTTCCGCCCGCCTTCAGCGCCGAATTCAGATCCACGCGCGACGCTCGGAATGCCGGCGCCAGGCCAAACACGATTCCCGTTAGGATCGAGATTGCAAACGTGAACACCAGCACGCGGTAATCCATGCCGATTTCGTCCATCCGTGGAATATTTCCCGGATGGATCGCCCGCACTAGATACAAGCTCCACGCCGAAAGGATTAGCCCCGCCGCGCCGCCCAGCACGCCGAGCAGAACGCTTTCGGTCAGGAGCTGCGTCATCACCCGGCTTCGCCCCGCGCCCAGGGCCGTGCGCACGGCAATCTCCTTCTGCCGCCCCGCCGCGCGCGAGAGCAGCAGGTTTGCCACGTTCACGCAGGCGATCAGTAGCACCAGAGCGACGGCTCCGAGCAGAACCAGAATCGAGCTCCGCACGCCGCCCACAACCTGTTCCATCAACGGCACCACGCTAATCGTGAACGTGCGGTCGCGGTGCTTTTCCTCGCGCAGCCGTGCGGCAATGATGTCGATGTCCGCCTGTGCTTGCCGCATCGTCACGCCGGGTTTCAGCCGCGCCAAAATATTGAAGTCCTCTGGGCCGTAATTTGTTTCCAATTTCGCATCCATCGGGAGCGGCAGGAAGATTTCAGCCTTGTCAATGCCGCTGACGGTGGGAATAACTTCGTGGTTCAGTGTGAAATCCGGACGCAGCACGCCAACGACTGCGCGCGGCTTTCCATCAAGCGTGATGCTCCGCCCCAGAATGTTCGGATCACCTCCGAACGCTTGCTTCCACAGCCCGTACGTCAGCATGACCGCGTCGGGTTTCCCGGGCTTGTCTTCTTCCGGCAAGAATATGCGGCCCAGCAGCGGTTTGGCGCCCAGCATATTCAGCAGGCTCGAAGAGGCTTCGATCCCGTCCACTTTCATCGCCTTCGTAAGTCCAGTCAGCGTGTAGGTATCGCCGATCGCGATCGCCGTTTCCTCGAAGACGTGGTTTTGCGTCTTGATGTCGTGGTATTGCCCCGGCGACGGCCAGTCTTGAGGTATCCCGATTCCGGGAGAGCGGAGCCAGAGAATCGCGAGCCGGTCGGCATGCGGGTATGGCAGGGGTTTCAGGAACAGCGCGCTCGTCACGCTGAAGATCGCCGTATTCGCGCCGATTCCAATGGCCAGCGAGAGCACGATCAC
Source organism: uncultured Acidobacteriota bacterium (assembly GCA_963788255.1). Classification (GTDB taxonomy): domain Bacteria; phylum Acidobacteriota; class Terriglobia; order Acidiferrales; family UBA7541; genus Palsa-295. Next base: position 625,210 of record CAWBGC010000010.1, on the reverse strand, counting down.
CAGCGTCAGCCCCGGATTCTTCATCAGCATCCGCGCGCCGTAGCGCAAATCCTGCATCAGCGTCCCCATGCTGCCTCCTGCTTCTCAGCAAAGCTGGCAAGACGAAAAGTGGACCAATCGTACCGTATTATGCGTGCGTCCTTCCACATTTGCCCGCCTCGGAACGTGGCGGGCTCGTGGCGCAAGCGAAAGAAGTCAGGCAAGCAGGCGGCTAACTCTGAGGCCGCTTTGGCCGCCGCCTGGCGGTAGAAATCTCCTTCCAACTTCCTCGAAGATTTCAGGGCTCATTCTTGCAAGATGATGCGTGGAGAGGAAATTCACGGCTAACTGCCCTCTTCCATTCCATGTCGTCACTCGTACTTAATGGCCATCAGGGGATCAGCTTTCGTGGCCCGTCGTGCGGGCAAATACGCGGCGATCAATGAAACGATTGTTAAGACGAGCGGAACTACGACAAACGTGACCGGGTCGCTAGGGGCTATGTTGTAGAGGAATCTCTGAAGCGTACGACTGAGGCCAAAGGATGCCAGCAAGCCCAGGGCTAGTCCCAGTGAGACGATCAGGGTGGTGTCGCGAAGCACCAATTTGAAAACGTCGCCGCGTTGCGCTCCAAGGGCGATGCGAATGCCGAATTCACGCGTTCTCTGGCTGACGAAGTAGGACATCACCCCGTACACCCCGATTCCCGCCAGTGCCAGAGCCAAGCTAGCGAATACAACCAGAATCAATGTGCGAAAACGCGGCTGTAAAGCCGACTGATCCACGATTTGCTCCATGGAAGAAACAGCCAGGAGTCTCTGGGTCTTGTCTATGGCCTGAATTCGATCCAGAAGAAGGCCCATGGGAGAAGGCGCGTTCGGATCCGCGCGAATAACGAGAGCCGCCGTCATATCAGGACTCTGATCGTAGGGACGATAGATCTGAAGCCTCGGCTCAACCTCCAGCTCATCCCGGGTGTCCCCGACCACTCCGGCAATTTGACAATAACTGGGAGGCCCGGAGGGTCCAATGTTGAGATCTATCAATTTCCCCACCGCCCTCGTGTTTGGCCAGAAGCTGCGGGCCACTTTCTGATTGATGATCACCACGCAGGGCGAATCCCCGCGATCCTGAGTCGTGAAACCTCGGCCATCGAGAATCGGAATTCGCATGGTTTGGAAGTAGCCGGGGCTCACCTTCTGCATATCTACCCAGTCGGGCACGGTCCTGCCGCGATCTGTCTCCACTGCAAACTTTGCTCCGAACGGCCGTAGTCTGAAAAGCGGCAAGGACGTCACGAGCGCCACCGAGTTAACGCCCGGAACATTGGTTGCTTCGTTCAGGATTTGCCGAAAGTAGAGATCAGCGGTCGGCTGGACACGGGAGAAAAACTGGATACCGTAGAGGTTTTTGGGATCAAAGCCAATGGGCACAGCCATTAGCCTGGAAAGGCTCCGCAGCAGAAGTCCGGCTCCAATCAGAAGCACGACCGAAAGCGCCACCTGGGCGACCGTCAGGAGACTTTGCATGCCGCGCCCCGTCGCCATGCGAAAGCCGCCTTCCGACATAAGACTTCCTTCCTTGAGCGACGCGCCGAAATCCAGTTTCGAGGCTCGAAAAGCGGGAAGCACGCCAAACAGAACTCCCGCCAGGACCGAAAGGCCGAAGGTGAAACTCAATACCCACGCATCCATCGTTACGCGGTGAAGAGAGGGAATCGCCGCCGCGCCAATGGTGCGGACGGTGTGAACTCCCCAGTAGCATACCGCCAGCCCGAAGCATCCGCCGAGCAGGGATAGAAGGACGGTTTCCGTCAGAATGAGTTGAAAGATGCGCTGGCGTCCCGCGCCCAAAGCTAGCCGCACCGCGAGCTCCCGCTCACGCCGCACATTCTTCGCGAGCACCAGATTCGCCACATTAAAGCAGGCAATCAGCAATACAAGGCCAACGGCTACGAGGAAAATCAACAGGATTGGCCTAACGGGACCGACCGCTTGCTCTTCGAGTGAGCCGGCATCAAGGCCCGATACGGCGCTATCCTCCCCGTCCATCTTCGCGAGGTTATTGCCCATCAGGTTCAGCTCGGCACGCGCCGCCAGCAATTCGACGCCGGGCTTAAGTCGAGCGAATAAAGACAGGTCACGTTCACCGTTGTTTCCCACCGCCGCGGGCGCAAGAGGAAGAGGGGTCCAGACGTCTGCTCGAAAGCCCAGCACTTCAAAATCGGGAGGCAAAATGCCGATCACTTTGTAGCGCTTGTAATTCAGCATAATGTCTTGCCCGATGATCTTCGTGCTTGCACCGAAGGCCTGCTGCCAGAGGGAATAGCTGAGAACCAATACATCGCAACTACCGGGTTGGGAATCGCGTGGTTGAAAGCTTCTTCCCTGGATGGGAGTGACGCCCAATACGTCGAGCAGATTGGATGAAACCTCCGCTTCGCCTACTTTTTCGAACAATCCTTCACCCGTGAGGTCAACGGTGGCCCCTCTCTTGAGATAGGACACGCCAATGAAACTTGTGCTGTGGCTCCCAATGTACAGAGCATCGGGGAGCGACACGGCTCCTTTGTAGCTGGTGGCGCCGGTCCGGGCTCTCCAGATCATCACCAGACGGCTAGAGTCGCGAAACGGCAGCGCGTGAAGCACGATGGTGTTGAAGGCCGAGAAAACAAGGATGTTTACTCCGATGCCGAGCGCGAGGGTAAGCGTGCAAACCGCGGCGAAAGCTTTGTTGCGCGCGAGCGACTGCGCCGCGTAGCGCAAGTCCTGAATCAGTTGTCCCATTTCGCCTCCGAAAGCAAAGCCTAGGACAGCTTCCCGGCTCGCGGCTACTTCAGAGCATACGAACGGTAGAGTGTGTCGCGCTGGGCGGGGATGTAGCCGGCGTCGGAGATGATGCGGCGGAGTTCGGATTCGTTGGTGCGGTTGCGGACGCCGGCGGCGTAGACGACGTTTTCTTCGATCAGGATGCTGCCCACATCGTCGGCACCGAACTGCAGGCCGACCTGGCAGATTTTGATGCCGGGCGTGAGCCAGCTCGACTGGATGTGGTCGATATTGTCGAGGTAGAGGCGGCTGATGGCAAGCGTCTTCAGATAATCGAACGCGGTGGCTTCCGGAATCTTCTTGCCGAGCGGCGTGTTCTCCGGCGCGAAAATCCAGGGGATGAACGCGGTGAAGCCGCCGGTATCCTGCTGGATGCGGCGGAGGCGCTCGAGATGGTTCACGCGGTGGCGGTATTCCTCTCCGCAGCCGAACATCATCGTGGCCGTGGTGCGCATGCCGAGGGCGTGCGCGGTGCGGTGCATTTCTTCCCATTCGTCCGCGCCGCACTTCAGGCGCGAGATGCGCGCGCGGACTTCATCGTCGAGGATTTCCGCGCCCCCGCCCGGTATCGAGGCGAGCCCGGCGTCGCGCAGCCGTGCGATCGTATCGCGCAGCGACAGCCCCGAAACTTCGGCGATGCAGGTGATTTCTGGCGCGGAGAAGCAGTGCAGGTGGACCTGCGGATAGCGGTCGTGGATCGAGCGGAGCATGTTCTCGTAAAATTCGATCCGCAAATCCGGGTGCAAGCCGCCCTGCATCAGGACGCCGGTGCCGCCGAGCTCGAGCATCTCTTCGATCTTTTCGTAGATGGTTTCGAGCGGCAGGATGTAGCCGTCTTTTGCGCCGAGCGGGCGGTAGAAAGCGCAGAAGGAGCAATACTCAGTGCAGAAATTCGTGTAGTTGATGTTGCGGTCGATCTGGTAGGTGGCGATGCGCGGGTCCGTCTTCTTGCGGCGGACTTCGTTCGCCGCCATTCCGATGCCGATCAGGTCGTCGGAGTTGAATAGATCGAGCGCTTCTTGTGGCGTCAGTCCCATCGCGGATCGGTTCCCTAAGTTGGAATCAAATGGATCGGGTCATTCACGCGCACGATTCCTGCGCGCAGAATCGCACCGTAAACTCCGGCAAGACCTTGATGGCCGCGCGCGACTTTCTCGAAGACCACCGGCGAAGCAGCGGCCGTCTCCGGATCGAGATTGATCATGACACACCGCGCGTCTTTTTTCACGATCTGCAGGGCCACGGTCTCACCCACCTGAAGTTCGCGTCCGAGCAGCTCATCCTCGAAAAAAGGCCGGTCGCTCTCCCAGCGCACGTAAAAATTGGCGCGAAACCGGCGCGCGTCGAGGTCGATGCCCGTTTCTTCCGAAAGCGCGCGAACGGTGGCCAGCCCGAAAATCGAAATCGGACGCGAGTCGGTCATGCTGGATTCGGAAAAGCGCAGCCGAAGCGACCGCGCGAATCTCTTCTCAACGTATTCGGTGAACCGCGGATCGCCCACGCGAAATGTTTCTCCTTCCGGAGTCGTGACCTCCGTGGCGTATTTCTCCGCGCCGGGGATGGCGTCCGCAACCGGCGGCGCATCGAGAAAACGCGGGCGAAACAGAATCATCTCGTGGCCTTGGCGGCCGGTCATCCAGGGAAAATCCGACTGATTGCGACTGTCGATGAACGCATAAACGCGATCGCCGGCGAGGCCCGCGAACGTGACGCGCGCCTCTTGCAGGTCCTCCCCGGCCATGCTTTTCACCGGGTAGCGCCGCAGGCGCGCGAGCGTGCCGATGCGCTCCACAGCTTCACGCTCCGCGCCGCGAAGCCGATGGCGCGGGCGCCGACGCAAATTCGAGCGGGCGGGCGGACGGAATTAATCCGATAGCGGCCGCTTTTTCGAAGTAGAGCTGCAAGCCGGCTAGATATTCCGCGTCGAGGCCATAGTGAATATTTTCGGTCAAGTAGCGTTCCAGGGAACGCGGCGGGAGATCGAGCTTGATCGAAGCGGCTTCGGAGATTTCTCGGACGCGCGAGAGACCGTATTGCTTAGATGCCTCGAAATCCGCGACCAGTTCCGGAGTGATGATTTCGCGCCGTCCCGCCCAGATGGCCAGCACGCAGGGCTTGCCCGTCATTTCGCGCCATTGGTGCGCGACGTCGTAAACGAAGAGCGAATCGAATCCCGGAACGGGCAATTCGTCCGGATCGCCCTGGCAGCACTGCTGCTCGCCAGCGGGAGTTTTTCCCGAGAGCGCCTCCATTTTGAGCGAAATCCTGAGCGCGGGATCGCCGATCACTAGTGCCGCGTCGGCGCGCGCAAGCATTTCGGTGGGGTCGGGCGCGGCATCCACGAATTCCGGCGCAATTTTCCAGTGCCCGGCGGCAAGCAACCGGACGAGCGCTGCGGTGCTGCGCGAGCTCGTGTCGAGAGCGATGCGCTTCGCCATTTCGATGGGCTTTTTCGCCACAACGAGAAGGCTGCGCACCTCGCCCTTGGCCGCAATCGACATTCCCGGAAGCGCCACCATGCCGTCCATGCGCTGGTATTCGATCGCCGGGATGATGGCGATGTCCACCTGTCCACGGCGCAGTGCTTCGGCGCACTGCGAGGGCACGGTGAAGGAAAGGTCGTACTTTTCCGCTAGCGGGCCGTCGGTAAAACCCCAGACCAGCGGCGCGGTGTTCAGATATTCGACGATGGAAATGCGAAGTTTGCTCAATGGATTTCTCGCTTTGTTTGGAGGCTCCATGATAACACGAGGCATCCGGTGCGGGTTTTGCGGGGGGCGTGAGCAGGCGTCCAAAATGGCGGGGTGCTGCAGGTCGCCACGGATTTGCGCGAGGTCGGTCCAAGGAGGGGTTACCGGGCGCTTCCCCAAAGCACTATTCGTATCTGAGCGCGGTCATGGGATCGACGCGCATCGCCCGCCGCGCGGGAATGTAGCAGGCGAGCACGGCGACGAGCAGAAGCAGAATCGCGACGCTCGCAAACGTGGCCGGATCCGTGGGCTTCACTTCGAAGAGCATGCTTTGCAAGAATCGCGTCAGCGAGGACGCTGCCCAGAGGCCAAGACCGCCGCCGAACAACGCTAGCCGCGCCCCCTGGCCAACAAAAAGGCCCATCACGTGGCGCGGCTCCGCGCCCAGCGCCATCCGAACGCCGATTTCGTGGGTGCGCTGCACCACGGAATAGGAGATTACGCCGAAAATTCCGATGATCGCCAAGAGCAATCCAAGGGCGGCGAACGACGCGAGAAGTGCCGTCTGGAATCTCGGCTCGGCAGCGGATATGGCTACTTGCTGATCCAGCGATTCCACATGGGCAATCGTGGCCTCTTTGTCGACAGACCAGATCACCTGCTGCACAGCCGCAGCCATGGCCATTGGATTGCCAGACGTCCGCACGATGAATTCGCCTTGATTGCCGATGCTTGGATCGATAGGCATGTAAAACACGGGCGCATCGGTGAATTCCTTCACGGCGCGATCCCGTGTGTCATTCACGACTCCCACAATCTCGATCCACTGGTGATGGCCGTCTTTATCGTCCTCCATGCTGAAGCGCTTCCCCAGTGGATTCCCGGGAGTATATTTGCGGGCAAAGCTTTCGCTAACTATAGCGACGCGGGGAGAATCCCTCAGGTCGCCGGCCACAAAATCGCGCCCCTTGAGTTGACGGATTCCGACTGTGCCAAAGAAGTCTGGAGTGACCGCGCGAAGTATGAAGAACCATCCTAAATTGGGGTCGCCCGGCTGACCTTCGACGTGCAGACCGTTTCCGATGCCGACATCTCCCCCTTGCAACAACCCCATTTCGGAAATTGCCGCACGCTGCACCCCAGCAAGCGATCGAATCCGATTGAAGACTTCCTGGACTGCAAGCGGACACGCTAGCAGAGCTTTCTCGTTTCGACAAAGCGAATTGCCGAATTGCACTTGCAATGTGAGCACGTGATCGGTGCGAACGCCGGTGTCCAGATGCATCAATTTCCCAAAACTGCGCGCCATGAGCGCTCCGCCCACGACGAGAATTACCGCCAGCGCCACTTCCCCGACGACCAGGGAACTGCGGAGCCGGTGAGGATGGGTTACAACTCCAGGAAAGTGACCCTCCAAACCTCCTTTCAGAGCACTGCCCATTCTGCGCGAGGTTGCCTGCAACGCCGGAACAAGGCCGAACAAATGAGCAGCGAGGAAGGAAATTCCCAGCGTGAACCACAGCACATTGCCGTCGATCCTGATATGGTCGATTCGAGGTGTATACGGTGGAGCAAGCGCCCTGAGGACGCGAGTTCCCCACACTGAAAAGAACAGGCCTAGCGCGCCTCCCGGAATCGCGAGCAGCGCACTTTCCACCAGCAACTGCCGGACGATTCGCGGACGGGTTGCGCCCAGTGCCCTGCGGATGGCGACTTCCTTCTGGCGCGTCCAGGCGCGCGCCACAAGTAGAGCGCTCAAATTGAGGCACGCCAGCAGCAGCACAAGTCCCACGGAACCGAGCAGGATCAACAGACCGGTCCGTACTCTAAGTACCACCCGATCCTTCACGCCGCTCGCGGCCAGCTCGTCGTCCCTTCTTGACTTCGGATATTCCGCCGCGAGGCGGGCGGAAAGCGCCTTCAGTTGTGCGTTAGCTTCTGGTAGCGTCACACCATTCTTAAGGCGCGCTACGATCTGATTCCAACGCCTGGGGCTTTCCGCGTCGGACTTTGACGGGGGGAGAAGAGGTGTCCACGCACCTTCGCTGTCGGCGCCCATCCAGTTGACGCCCAACTCGAAATCCCGAGGCATCACACCGATGACGGTATAGGGCTTTCCGTCCATTAGGATACTGCGCCCGGTAATACCCAGATCGCCGCCGAAACTATCCATCCAGAGCTTGTAACTTAGGACGGCTACTCGGTCGCGGCCGGGCTGGGTGTCTTCAGGACGAATCGTTCTTCCGAGAAGGGGCTCGATTCCCAGCATGGTGAAAAAGTCCGCTGATACGCGGGTATTCTCGCGACGTGCAGGCACGGTGCCACCAAGCACGAGACCGCCAAAGCCTTGGAACTCCGCCGTGCGCTCAAAAGCAGTGCACTGCTCTTGAATCTCACGAATCTCGGGAAAGGAAACAAGATTAGTTTCTACCAGCCGCGAAGAATCCGCGTAGACCAACGGCTCGAGCAGAATTCCGTTCACCACGCTGAAGATGGCGGTGTTGGCGCCGATGCCGAGGGCAAGGGTGAGGATGGCGACGGCGGTGAAGCCGGGCGATTTTCGGAGCATGCGGAGGCCGTAGCGGACGTCTTGCGCGAGCGTTTCGAGGAAGTGGACGCCGCGGGCTTCGCGGCACTCCTCCTTGATTTGGTCGGAGCCGCCGATGGTAAGACGCGCGCGGCGGCGGGCTTCCGCGAGAGGCAAGCCGGACTGAACGAATTTCTCGACCTGCTGGTCGAAATGAAAGCGCAGCTCGTCGTCGAGTTCGGTCTCGACAGCACTGCGTCGAAACAGAGCACGCAGGCGAATCCAAAGGTCACTCAGCATCGCGCACTCCTATGCCGTGCCTAACACCTGGGCGACGGCAGCCGCCAGCTTCTTCCAATCGCTCTCTTCGGTTTCGAGCTGCTGCCGCCCGCTGCGGGTGAGTTCGTAGTATTTTGCGCGGCGGTTATTCTCCGACGCGCCCCAGCGCGCCTTGATCCAGCCGCGGCGCTCCAGGCGATGCAGCGCGGGATACAACGAGCCTTGCCGGACCTGAAGAACTTTGCTGGAAACCTGGTGGATGCGCTCGGAGATAGCCCAGCCGTGCTGGGGTCCCAGAGCCAGAGTTCGGAGGATCAAGAGGTCGAGCGTGCCTTGCGGAAGATCGATGCCTTGTTCTGACATGTGTTTCCCTTGTACTTCTACAGGAGAAGATACTCTTTCACTTGTCGAAGCGCAAGAGGAAAAACCTTGCGGCAACCGAGTGAACGGCTTGTGGGCCCCCCGAAAAAACGTCCGGCCCGCCAGAAGGCAAGGCGGCGGGCAACGACGCGAGGGGCCGGCGCTGGGGGAGAACACCGAAACGCAGGGCGCGTTGACATCCGCGAAGGCGCACCCTAATATTCGCGCCACGAGGCGCGAATGATTGGGCGCACGTTTGGCCATTACACAATTATCGGCAAGATCGGGGCGGGCGGCATGGGCGAGGTCTACCGTGCCCGCGACGAACAGCTCGACCGCGACGTGGCGCTGAAGTTGCTGCCGGCGGGCACGGTGGGGAATGAAGCCGCGCGGAAACAGTTCCGCAAGGAAGCGCTGGCACTCGCCAAGTTGAACCATCCGAACATCGAGACGATTTACGAGTTCAACTCACAGGATGGAGTGGACTATCTGGCGATGGAACTGGTTCCCGGGAAGCCACTGGACGAAATCCTGAGCGCGGGGGCGATACCGGAGAAGGAAATCGTCCGGCTGGGAACGCAATTTGCAGAAGGGCTGGCCGCGGCGCACGACCAGGGCGTGATCCATCGCGACTTGAAGCCGGCGAACATTTTCGTGACACCCGACGGGCGCGTGAAGATCCTGGATTTCGGACTCGCCAAATTGCTGCACCCAGAATGGGAAGGGAATGTGACGCGGAGCGTGACGATCCAATCGGGATCGATTTCTGGGACGGTTCCGTACATGTCGCCGGAACAATTGCGCGGGCTGCCGGTGGATCCGCGCAGCGACCTTTATGGAGCGGGGGCGGTGCTGTACGAAATGGCCAGCGGGCAGAGGCCGTTTCCTCAGACCCAAACGGCGGAGCTGATGGGAGCGATCCTGCTGCAGCCGCTGCCGCCCTTGCGGACCGTGAACCCCAATATTTCGGTGAAGCTGGAGCGCGTAATTTCGAAGGCGCTGGAGAAGGAGCCGGCTCAGCGTTTTCAGACGGCGCGCGAGCTGCGGGCGGCGTTGCAGAGTGTGACGCTGGATTCGACGGTCACGCTGCAACCAGAACCGGAGTTGGTAAAGACGAGGGTGTTGCCCGCGAAGCCGGGCGCGGCACCGCCTGCATCGGGGTCGTCTTCAGCGGCGGCAGCTTCGGGCGTGCCGACCCCTGCATCCGTGCAGGTGCCTGCGTCGGCGGCTTACGTGCCAGCGAGCGCGGCGGTGCCGGTGTCCGGGCCGCTGAGCGCAGTGGCGGCGCCTGCGCCCGCTCCGGTGGCAGCGAAGTCCGGTTCAACTTGGAAGCTTGTTCTCTGGATATTGACAATTTTTGTAGTGAGCGCAGTGGTGTTCGTACTCGGCATTTACGGAATGCGCGGCTGGGTGATGAAGCGATTGAATCCCGGCGGACAGCCGGCGAGCGTGGTGCCCGCGACGCCACAGCCATCAACGACGACAGGCGGTGCCGCGCCCGCGGGAGGCACGCAATCAAGTAGCACGCAACCGAGCAGCGCACAACCAGCGGGGGGTGCGACGGTACCGACCCCGCCGACGGCACCGCCGGCGCTGGCTCCAACTCCAGGACCAACCGGCGGCAAGGAAGCGCAGCCTGCGAGTCCGCGACCGGCAAAGGTGGCTGTCCACCCGGGAGCGGACCTACGAGCAGAAGCAGTGGCACTGGCGCAACGGGGAGACCTCGCCGGGGCAAAGGAGAAATTCGAGCAGGGGCTGGCGCTGGATAGGCAGGCGGGGGACAACAGCGGCGCGGCCGAGGATTTGAACGGTGCGGCGAGCGTGCTGGCGCTCGAAGGAGACTTGAGCGGGGCGCGAAAAATGGAGGAGGACGCGTTGACAGGATGCCGCGCGGCGAGCGACCGAGGCTGTGAGAGTTTCGCATTGGCGAATCTGGGGGACATTCAGTACCGGCAGGGAGATTTAGCGGGGGCGCGGGCGCGGTATGAATCGTCGCTAGCGATCACGCGCGACGGCCAAAACGGCGCCGCGCAATTGCCCGACCTGCTGGGGTTGAGCCAGGTGCTCTACGAACAGGGAGACATCGCCGGGGCCAAGAAGATGCTGGATCAGGCGCGGCCCCTGAGGGAAAAATCCGAAGACAAGAACCTTGCGGCAAAGGCGCTCGCCGATGAAGGCAAGATACTCGTTGCGGAAGGAAATTTGGATGAGGCGCGGAAGAATTTTGAAGGGGCGATGAACGCGTTCACGGACCTGGGCGAGAAACGCGGCGCGACCGCGGCGCAGGTGGCGTACGCAGACGCGATCGTCGAGCAAGGGCGGCCCGTAGGGATTGAAACGCCGCTGCGCCAGTCGATCGCGGAGTTTCAAGCGGAGGGAGATAAGGCGGACGAGGTGTTGGCGCGGGCGGCGCTGGCACGCGCTCTGCTGGCCACGGGAACGCCGGAGTCTCACCTGGAAGCACAAAGGGAAGTCAATACGGCGATTCCCGCCGTGTGGGGCGTGCAGGACCCACGGCCGCGCCTGGAGCTGATCGTGGCGGCCGCGCGGGCCGCCGCGGCACTTGGCGAATCGGCACAGGCCAGCAAGACTCTGGAAGGAACGCTGGCCGAGGCGGAAAGAGCCGGATTCGTTCCGATTGAGTTAGAGGTGCGGTTGGCGCTCGGCGAGATCGAAATAAAAATGGCGAAGGCGGACGCGGGACGCGCGCGGCTCGCGGCGCTGGAAAAGGACGCTACCGCGAAGGGGTTTCTGTTGATCGCGCGCAAGGCGCAGTCTGCGGCGAAGTAAGGATCGGCTTCGCGCGCCATTTTCCCAGCCGCACAATCCTACGGAATAAAGCTCACAACATCACCTTCGAGCGGGATTTCCATATCGTGTTTCACGGGCGAATCGTGCGATTCGGAGGATTTCCATCCCCAGCCTCTGCCCTGGACCTGGAACGATGCGAAAGCATAGGGCAGGCCTTCGCAGGCGAGCATGGAGCTGGCGTTGCAGATATCGAAGTGGAGATGCGGTTCGGTGGAATTTCCCGAGTTGCCGACGAGGCCGAGCACCTGGCCACGTTGCACGAGGTCGCCGGCTTTTACGCGGAGCGAGCCCGGCTGGATGTGGGCGTAAAAAGCGTAGAGGCCTTCGCCGATTTGCATGATGACGTGATTTCCGCCAATCGTCTCGAGCGTGATGGGCACCGCGCGGGAAGTTGGACCCGGCGTATTCTGCGGGATGCCGTCTTTTACTTCGGTGACGATCCCGTCGGCGACAGCGTGGATTTCGGCGCCGTAGGCGCGGTAATTCTTGTTGTCGGCCGAGTCACCCTGGTAGGTCTTGCCATCGGTATTGAGCCGGACCCAATCGATGGCGAAGCGCTGCGAAATGTAGGAGCGGCCGTCGAGGGCGAGGAGCGCGCGGCGGTGCGCGGACGTGTTGGACGCGCCATTGCCGGCGAGCCAGTTGTCGCCTTCAAGCGGCGGGCTGATGACGACAACTGGATTCAAGTTCACTGGCGTGGGAGGAGCCTCGATAGACAGCTCCTCGGGATACGTGCCGATCTTCATGCGGATGCGATGGACGATTGTGGCCGGAACGTCCTCGCGTTTGTCGAGCGTGATCCAGACGAAGACGACGCCGAACGATCCGGGGCTGAGCTTCGAGGCTTCGGTGACATTGCGCTGGCCGGGATGAGTGATCATTCCCTCCAGATAGGGCGTGTCGAATGTGGACAGCGATCTGTGCGCGGAATCTGCCGAAACGATTTCCAGGCGGGTCAGCGTGTAATCCCAGCGATCCAGGTTGGCAACGTGAAGCTCGTACGCGAGATTCCATTTGCCGCCAGCCTGGAACGCAGCGGGGGCGATGGGCACAACGACGTCGAGTTGCGGCGCGAACGGCTTTTCCTTCGGGCCGGGAGGTGTTGGCGAGGCTTGCAGCGTGGCTGCCTCACCGGCGCCGCGCTGGAATGAGAGAGGCTGGGCGGGGACGCCGGTTTGAATCCACGTGCCAGTGATGGCCGCGCCGTCTTTGCTCAGCACGCCGTCGTAGACGCCGCCGACGGGCTGCAATTCGAAATGGACTTTTTCTCCGTCGAGCCGGATGTTGTTCATGGGGATGACTGCTCCCTGGTCGACACTATTGAGCGAGCCCGCGAAGCCGGCACTCGATTTCAAGATAGTGAGAATGATGCGGAGCTTCGCGGCTCCGGCGCCGAGCGTTCCCGACCACGTTCCTTCCAGGGATTTCTCGTTTGAGGCTGCCTGGCCGTACGATTTCATGGAAGAGGACCCCGATAGGAAGATGACGGGAAGGATTAGAGCGAACATTCGAAAGTTTCTTCCGCCCGTCTTCGATTTTTGCCGGACGGGGCGAGTCGAATCCACTTCGAGGTTGGAATGCAAAATCATGACAACGGCCTCCACTTCCAGGCGGACATTCTGACTGTGGGAACTGCGGTGTGTCCAGAGGCAGGCGCGAGGTGGGGTGGTCGGCAACGGTTTGAACCACGGTGCAGCAAGGGCTAAGATTGGGGAGAAATGACAAAGCTTGAGGGAATTCTGGAAACGTCGCTGTACGTCACGGATCTGGAGCGGGCGCTGACTTTCTATGAAGCCGTGCTCGGGCTGCGGCAGATGCCAGACGGAGCTTTTCCCGGTGGGCGTGGCGCCGCGCTCCAGGTGGGAAATGGGCCCAGCGTGCTGCTGCTGTTTTGCGCGGAGGTGACGCTGCGTGGAGGGACGTTTCCGACGCACGGCACGAGCGGGGCGGGCATGCTGCATTCCGGATCCAGGCAGAGGAGTTGGACGCGTGGAGACAGAGGCTGCGAGAGCATGGCGTCGAGATCGAGAAGGAATTGACGTTCGGCGGAAACCCGCCGTCGATTTATTTTCGAGATCCGGACGGAAATTCTCTGGAGCTGGCCGTGGCGACGATCTGGAAACTGGATTTGCTGTAAGCGATGTGAAGTAAGACCCATCTACTAACGCTTCAGGTGACTGCGGCCCGGCGATCGCTGGCGTGGTGATTTAGATTTCCATCCGAGACGACACCCCTGCAAGGCCCGCCTAAACATGGCGCGCTCGCACCACTACTCGCGTGATTTTTCGCCGATGGCCCATATGATACGGGCGAAGGGGAGATGCAGAGCCGGGCCGATTCTAACAAGGCGCGGAATAAATAGCGAAGTGGGGCGGTGAGGGAAGGCAGTGCTGCGCGCGGACCACGGACGAGGATCGGAGCTCGGGCAAAGGATGAACAATCCGGTACTACACCAGCTTGACAAGGGGGCATGGGGGTGCGTACGCTGCCCGGCGACGGCTCCTTCGATGGAATCCAGCCAATACTTGGGATGGTTGGCGTTGGCGTTGACGCCGGGACTAGGCGCGCGAATGGCCGGGAAGCTGCTTAAGGAATTTGGGAGCCCTGAGTCCATATTCGGCGCGTCGTTGACCGCGCTGGAAGCACAGCGGTTGCCGGCAGCCGTCGCGCAAGCAATCCATTCGCGGCAACCCCTAAGCCAAGCGGCCAAGGAGTTGGCGCAAGCGGAGGCGCTGGGTTGCCGACTATTGACATGGGATGAGCCGGAGTATCCCGAACGGTTGAGAGAGATATACGATCCGCCGCCCCTGCTCTATGTCCGCGGAAATATTGAACTTCTCAATCGCCACATGATTTCGATTGTGGGGGCGCGACGCCCAACCCCCTACGGGAATCAAATGGCTGAACGGCTGGGCAGGGATTTGGCCGACCGGGGATTGGTAGTTACCAGCGGCCTGGCACGCGGAATTGACGCGAGCGCGCACCGCGGAGCGCTGAGTTCTCCAACAGGTACGACGATCGGGGTACTGGGATGCGGGATTGACTTGGTTTACCCGAAGGAGAATAAGAAGTTATTCGCAGAGATAGAGCAGAGGGGGGCGATTATCTCGGAATTCCCGATAGGGACGTTTCCAGCGCCGCAAAATTTCCCGATTCGCAATCGCATCATAGCCGGAATGGGACTTGGGGTTGTGGTTGTGGAGGGGGCGCAGTATTCTGGTTCACTGATAACGGCACGATTGGCCATGGAATTCGGCCGCGAGGTCTTTGGGGTGCCGGGAAATGCGACGCAACCCGCCAGCTTTGGGCCGAATCAGTTGATTAAGCAGGGTGGGAAGCTAGTAACGGGCTGGGAGGACGTGGTCGAGGAGCTTCCGACGCCCGTCCGCGCAGAACTGGTACCTGTGGAGGCAGCGACGGCGGCGGAGCGGGCTTCGCTGGTGGAGCAAGGCCTGGCTCCCAACGAACGGCCTCTCTATCAGCTACTTAGCTTGGACGAAGCCCGGCATGTGGATGATTTGGTTGAGCTTTCTGGGCTTAGCTCTTCAGAAGTGCTGGCGGCGCTATTTGACTTGGAACTGAAAGGCGTGGTACGCCAGTTGCCAGGGAAGCAATTCTTGAAAGTCCTGTTGTAATCCGCCGGGGATACCAGGGTTAGGATGGTAGGCGCGCCGCCGGAGGGCGCCAGAGTCCCGCGAGACGGGATTGCAGGGCAGAAGCGTTTCAGAAGGAATTTAGAAGACCCTATGGCCAGATCACTCGTAATTGTCGAATCGCCGGCCAAGGCGAAGACGATCAATAAGTACCTGGGCCGGAACTACACCGTGAAGGCTTCGTACGGCCACGTTATGGACCTGCCGAAGAAATCCATAGGGATACTTTTGCCCGGCGAACAGAACGGCAAGCGAAAATCCAAGCGCAAGTCTAAAGCGAAGGGCAAGACCAAACCGGAAAAGAAGGCCGTGAAGCAGGTCGTTGTCACATCCGAGAACATATTCGAGCCGACTTACGAAGTGATTCCCAGCAAGTTTAAGGTCATCGGAGACCTGCAAAGAGCGGCGGAGAAGGCGGAAGCCATCTACCTGGCGGGCGACCCGGACCGCGAAGGCGAAGCGATTTGCGCGCACCTGGCCGAGATACTCAGCAAGCCGCGAAAATATGCGCACGTCAGCGCCGCGCCGGAGGAAGAAAACAGCAACGGCGACGCATCGCCCAGCGCGAAACCCGGAAAGAAGCCCGCCAAGGCAGCGGAGAAGGAAACCCGGAGGGTCCCGCCCAAGATTTATCGCGTGATGTTCAACGAAATCACGCAAAAGGCTATCCGCGCCGCCTTCGAGAAGCCCGGCACGATCGATGCACATCTCGTTGACGCGCAGCAGGCGCGCCGCGTGCTGGACCGCTTGGTGGGCTACAAGATTTCTCCGATTTTGTGGAACAAGGTTCGAAGGGGGCTTTCTGCTGGGCGCGTCCAGACGGTGGCGCTACGCTTGATCGTCGAGCGAGAGCAAGAAATCCGCGCCTTCGTGCCCAAGGAATATTGGACCATTCACGCCATGCTGGAGGCCGGGGCGCCTCCTGCTTTCGAAGCCAAGCTGACCAAATACAAAGGCGAGGACATCGAAGTTTCGAGCGAAGCAGAGGCCCAGCGAGTGCTGGCGGCCGTGGAGCGCGCCACCTGGCAGGTGGCGAGCGTCACGCAAAAAGAAAAGCGCCGGTTCGCGCCGCCGCCGTTCACCACCTCGAAGCTGCAGCAGGCGGGCTACAACCGCCTGCGCTACACGGCGAAGCGGACCATGATGCTGGCGCAGCGGCTGTATGAGGGTGTCGAGCTCGGGCAAGAAGGCGCGGTGGCGCTGATCACGTACATGCGCACCGATTCAGTACGCGTTTCGAACGACGCGCTGGCCCAGGTGCGCGAACACATTGGCTCAAGCTACGGCGAAAAATATCTTCCGGAGAAGCCAAACTTCTTCAAATCGAAGAAGGATGCGCAGGAAGCGCACGAAGCCATCCGACCCACCGATGTGGCACGGACGCCGGAGAGCGTGCGGCGATATCTGGACGACGACATGTTCAAGCTCTACCAGATGATCTGGCAGCGCTTCGTCGCGTCACAGATGGTTCCGGCCGTGTTCGATCAGACCACGATCGACATTGCTGCGGGCGATTACACGTTCCGCGCCACGGGATCCGTGATCAAATTCGACGGCTTCTTGGCCGCCTATCAAGCCGTCAAGGAAGAAGAGGAAAAAGAGGACGAGGGCGATACGGAGAGCCGGACGCTCCCGCGCGTCACCGAAGGCGAGCGCCTGCGCCTGGACGGCATCCGCCCCGAACAGCACTTCACCGAACCGCCACCCCGCTACACGGAAGCGACGCTGGTAAAGGATCTCGAAGAGAAGGGCATCGGCCGGCCGTCCACGTACGCCGCAATCATCTCGACGATTGTGGAGCGCGAATACGTGAACAAAGACCAGGGCCGATTCACGCCCACGCTGCTCGGCGAAAAAGTGAGCGCCCTGCTGGTGAAAGCGTTCGAGGACATTTTCGATATCGGCTTCACGGCGCGCATGGAAGAAGAGCTGGACGAAATCGAGGAGGGAAAACTTCCCTGGAAAACGTCCGTCAAGGAATTTTGGGACCGTTTTGAAGTGGACCTCGAAAAGGCCGCGGACGCCATGGATTCCTACAAGGCCGGCATCCCCACCGGCCAAAAGTGCGAGAAGTGCGGCGAGGGCGAGCTGCTCGAGCGGATCAGCCGCCACGGATTTTTCCTGGGCTGCTCGCGCTATCCGGAATGCGACTTCATTCGCGACCTGGCAGAACACGGCGCCCACGAAGCCGACGGCGAGGCCAAGACGGAATACTGCGACAATTGCGGCAAGGAAATGGCCATCAAGCGCGGCCGCTTCGGCACGTTCCTCGCTTGCACGGGCTACCCGGATTGCAAGACGACTCGGCGCCTGGCGAGCGGCACCCGGAAAGCGATGCAGCCCGACGTCCTGCTCGATGAAAAGTGCCCCACGTGCGGCGAGCAGCTCTTGCGGCGCCACGGCCGCTTCGGCGAGTTCATCGGCTGCAAGAACTATCCGAAGTGCAAGTACACGCGCCCCATCACGCTGGGAATCAAATGCCCGAAATGCAATGAGGGGGAATTCGTGCGGCGCGGCACGGCCAAGGGCAGAGGGCGCGGACGCATCTTCTACGGCTGCAGCCGCTACCCCGACTGCGATTTCACCACGCCGCACGAGCCGATCGCCGAGCCGTGCCCGAAGTGCGGCGCGCCTTTCATCGTCGAGAAGCGCACGAAACAGGGCAACTTCCGCTCCTGCATCCGCGAGAACTGCGATTGGGAAATTGCCGCACCGGCGCCGACGCCGCTTTCGCCGGTTTCAAGCGGAGAAACCTCACAACAAAACGTCGAACCGCAGCCGGTAGGTGCCGGCGTGTCCGGCACGTCCCGATCCTGACTGACCCACCTGCCTTTCAGCCGGCTGCAGAAACGTGCCTGAAGCTTTCCTCTAGAATTGCCTTGCGATGATCCCGGCGCCGACGCGAACCGTGTCTTGATCCAGGAGCAGCGCAGTGTTGTTGTCGATGATGTAGTAGACGAGACTGTAGCTGACTGCGGGATTGGTGGCGCTGAGCACGGCCGTGCCCCGCCCCAGCGTCGAACTGGGAGCCGTGATCGAGCTCGTGGACGTGCTCACCGGGTCGTTCTGGTAGACCGCATTGAAATTGTTGACGTCGAGATCTCCCCCAGTCACGGACGTACCGCTCAGCGTGACCTGCGCGTCCACGCCCTGCGGATTCGAGGCCGAGGAGTTTTTCGAGACTCCCAGGTCGCCCAAATTCAGCGCGAAGCTTCCATCGACGGGAGCTTGCACCGGGGGCGCAACCGGCAGAATTGCTTGCTGATAGGCTGTTCCGCTCGCAACTGCATTCGCATCAATCTCCACCAGCAGCGCAGGTCCCGTCGAGGTCTGATAAGCCGCGAACTCATTCAAGCTGGAACTGGCTCCCGCAGGACACGTCCCGCTGCCGGCGAAAAGCTTGAGGTCGATGCGGCCCGTGGTTGCATCGATGCCGTAAGCACACGCGCCTAGAGTTGTATTCGACGTAACTGTGCCGGCGCTGTTGCTGTCGGACGCTCCGCCGGTGACGTTGCCGTTCCCGTCCGAGGTAAACACGCCGCCCGCGGCATAAGGACCCGCGGAGGCAATACCCGCGGCGGTGAAGACGTAGTTCGCAGCGGTCAGTTCGCCGACTGCAAACGAATTTCCGGTGGGGGCGCTGAACATGTCTCCGGCAAGATACCCGTTCTGGTCGATTTCGACGAGTTTTAGGTGCGTGCTGTCCACCACGTAAAACGCATACTGAATCTGACCCGTCGTCGCGCTCGTGAGCGTGAGGACGCCGCGCCCGGTTCCGTCATACGCGGTGTCAAAAGAATACGAGCCGTTAAGCGAGGTATCTTCGGTCGTTACGGCGCCTCCGTCATTCACGTCCAGGATCGTGCCCGACTGAGGGATTTGCCCGGACCCGTTTACGGAAAACCTCCCCGCCATCGCAAACGGTTTAAATTTCAAATCGGAGCCGGAGACGCGGATAACGTAGGGACACGTGACGTTCGAGCCGCAAGCCATCAGGACGCTGTCGGCGGCGGTCAGATCATTCAGATTCTGCTGGTCAATCGTCCCGCTGCCGCCGGAGTCCGAATTGAAAAGAATCATCAGGGCGTGCTGATTGGTAGTAAGCGCAAACTGCCAGGTGACGCCGGTCTGCCGCGCCGTTTTAATCACCGCGTTGGTCCGTCCATCCGGACTCACCACGTAATTGCCGCTGTAGATGGGGATTTGAAAGGAGGTTCCGGTCGAAAAGTTATTGATGTCCTCCACGCCACTCACGATGTTCCCATTGCCGTCGGCGACAAAACTGCCGGCGACCGCCATGAATCCGGAGCCCGTACCGCCCGCATAGGAAAAAGCGTATGGGCCATAGAGCGAAGCATCGGAGTAAGTGACGGTCACGACAGCGGTGGCGCTGACCGTCCCGTCTTGCGCGGTAATCGTGACCGTGCCGCCCGGCGGCGGAGAAAGAGGCGCCGTATATAGGCCGGTCGAATCAATCGTCCCGAGGATGTTGTTGGGGTTGCCGGCGCCGACGTCTGTCGAACTCAACGACCAGACAGCATTGTCGTCTGGCAATTGGTTTTGGATGGCGGTGAACTGATGGCTTCCCCCGGCCGGAACGGTGGCGGTCGCAGGGCTTACGTTGAGCCCGACCACGACGGTGATGGTTACCGACACGCTGTTCGACGTAACGGTGGCCGGAGTAGAGGTCGAAGACGTCGAGGGCTGAGTCGCCGTGGCCGTGATGGTGACCACACCTCCGTCCGTCGTCGGCACGATCCCCGGAGCCGTGTATTCTCCCACCAGGTTGTCCGTGGGCGACGAAACGATTGTGCCGCTCGCCTGAGTGCCGCCGTTAGTGCCGTCAACCTGCCACGTAACAGTCGTGGTGGTGGAATCGGTTGCATTGGCGAGCTGGACCACGGCTGTGAAATCGCTCACAACATTAATCCCGCTGGTGGTGGGACCAGTGATCGTGATTGAGGTGATCGTCACAGCACTACTCCCCCCGCCGCCGCAAGACGATTGCGTGAAAATTCCCGCCAGCGCAGCAGAAAGCGCTAAGAAGGTGCGTATCGAAGCTGGATTCCATTTCATTTTAGGTACTCGCACTCGTCCTCAATCGCCTAGCGCCACAGGTATACATGTTTCGTTGCCGAGCCCGGGGCAGAAAGTTCCCGCAGGAATCTCGCGTAGAATTGAAACGTATGCTTGTGAACCCGGTCGTACACTATAAAATCTACGAGTTCCCCACCCCCGGCGTCAAGCTATCTCTCCGATGCGGCCTACGATAGGCGGGTTGCCATCGGGGCCTATTCGGATTTCGCGCTCGGTCGCGGCCGGCTAGCCATCGCAAGGCTTAGTTGCGAAGAAACCGCGATGAAACGCATCCGAGCGCCGATACGTCTGGTAAGGAGCACCGGATCGACGGCAGCCTTACGGCCAGCCTGGACCTGCGATTCTCTGGCAGGCCCGCTAGCCTGCCTCGCTATAGCGAAAGACCCGGCAATGAAACAAGGAGAACAAGTGATGAAGAAGAACGCGATCCTGCTGGCAGCTCTCGGCATTTTCACCATGGCGTTTGCGCTCGTTGCCGCAGCTCAGGCTCCCGCCAAGGTGGATGGAAGCTGGGATTTAACCATGCAAGGCCCAAACGGAGGCTTCACGCAAACGGTGGTCTTTCAGCAGGATGGCAACAAGATAAAAGGCACCGCAAAAGGACGACGTGGTGAATCTCCTCTCGAAGGCACAATTGACGGCAACAAGATTCAATTCAAGATCACGCGGCAGACACCCAATGGTGAACAGCGCACGGTCGAATACACCGGCACGGTGGATGGCGACTCGATCAAGGGCACGATGAAGATGGGGGATACCGAGCGCGAGTGGACCGCCAAGCGCTCGCAGCCCAATTCGAATCAGTAGCCGAGCGCCTCTTTTCATTCGGCGAAGTCCGGCGTGCCGCGATCTGGCGGGCAATCCCTCTGCCACGGTCCTGTCAGAATGGCCGAGCCAGCTTTCTGGAATCGCGTTGGCACGGAATCAAGCTCGTTCCGCTACGCGCGGGGTGGGGCGAACCGCTCTCAACGGGGCAAGGTGTTCATTGGGCCGCAGGACCCTGTGCGCCAGCTGATCCCGGCACACCGATCCGCGGCCGCACTTCTGCCTTTTGGTTTCGGTCGCGGTTATTCTGCGGAAACGCGCGCAATTATTCCGCGTGTCTTCACCATTCCGCGGCGGCTTTCAGCATATAATTCGGCTGCGCCAGCCAAAGGCATGATGAAGCAGGCCATCGACCGATTCGTCCAGTATCTCCGCTACGAGCGCAACTGCTCGCCATCGACCATCGGGGACTATCGCTTCGACCTCCTGCAATTCTGCGAGTTCCTCACGCCTCCCGGCGAGACGACCATGCCGCTCGATCAAGTGGACCACCGCGTCATCCGCGAATTCGTGAGCTGGCTCTATGACCGCCGGCTCGCCAAGACCTCGATCGCGCGGAAACTCGCCGCCCTGCGCACCTTCTTCAAATTCTGCATGCGGGAGCGGCTCACGAAGCAGAACCCGGCCCGTCTGGTGAGCACGCCCAAGCTCCCGAAGCGCGTGCCGCGCATCCTGAGCGAGGAGGAGATGAACAGTTTCCTCAACAATCTCGCCTCCCCTCGCCGACAGGGTCCACGCTCGCGCCGCACCACGCCAGCTTCTGACCAGGATGCGCGCCTGATCTTAAAGCGCGACCGTGCGATCCTCGAGCTGCTGTACGGTTCGGGCCTGCGCGTAAGCGAACTGGTGGGGCTGAATACTGGAAACGTGGATCTTCGCGGCCAGATGGTTCGTGTGCTGGGCAAGGGACGCAAAGAGCGCGTGGTTCCATTCGGCTCGAAGGCGCTGGCCGCGTTCGAAGCCTACTGGCCGGTCCGTGAGGAAATCCTGGCACACCCGCGAACGCAACCGGACCACGAAGCGGTCTTCGTGAACCACCGGGGCGGGCGGCTGGCGGACAGATCGGTGCGCACGTTGGTGAAAAAGTATGCGCGGCTAGCCAATGTGAATTGGGACCTGCATCCGCATGCCCTGCGGCACGCCTTTGCCACGCACCTGCTCGCCGACGGCGCCGACCTCCGCGCCATCCAGGAACTGCTCGGCCACGTCTCGCTCTCCACCACGCAGCGCTACACGCAGGCCAGCATCCAGCAGTTGATCGCCGTGTACGACAAATCCCACCCGCACGCGTGAGGAATCCGATTTTGATACTTCGAAGTCTCGGCCTCCTCGCTCTTGCAGCCAGCAGTTCACTCTGCTTGGCCCAGCCTGCGGCGGCGCAGGCCAACTACGAAATTCAGGTGTATGGGAGCGACCTGGTCGATCCCGGCCATACCATGGTCGAGTTGCACAGCAACTTCACAATCGACGGCTCGAAGCAAGTGATCGACGGCCTCTACCCCACCAATCACGCCGAGCATGAAACCGTCGAAATCACTCACGGCTTTACCGACTACTTCGAGTGCGGCTTCTACATCTTCACCTCCGCTCGTTCAGGCCAGGGATGGCAATGGGTGGGCGATCACATTCGCCCGCGCTTCAGCGTGCCGCAGAAATGGCACTGGCCCGTCGGCGTCAGCATCTCGAATGAACTTGGCTACCAGCGGCGGCAGTTTTCCACAGACACGTGGACCTGGGAGATTCGTCCGATCATCGACCAGAAAATCGGCAAATGGTATTGGTCGCTCAATCCTGCACTCGATCGCGCCTTTCACGGCCCGGATGTGAACCAGGGAGTGGTCTTCTCTCCGAATTTCAAATTCAGCTATGACTTCACACCGAAAATTGCCGGAGGCCTCGAGTATTACGGCTCGGTCGGGCCCGTTACGGGATTCGATCCGGTCTCCCAGCAGCAGCACCAGATTTTTCCCGCGATTGATTTGAACCTGGCCCCGCAATGGGAAATTAATTTTGGCCTCGGCGTAGGTGTGACTGGCGCCACGGATCACTTGATCGCAAAAATGATCATCGGCTACCGCTTCAATTTCTGAACCCTCCGAACGCGCGGGGCGCTGCGCGCCATTCAGTCTTATTGCAGCCAACGGTATCAGTGCAGGCGCCGAAACCTTGCCTGATGGGACACGCCGACCGCGAGTTCGGCCTTTCCCGGTGGCGACTTTCCCGCTGGGAACCTATAATTGTGGTTTAAGCAACTTTACCGGCACGCGGGCATCCAACTTACAGTAGGGGGCACGGGGCATCCCGGGAGTGCAGATCATGAAGAGTGCTACCGCGAAAACGACCAAACTCATTCCGCAAGTCCGCCCCACGGCGGCGCTGCAGATGTGCCTGGAGACGCTTTGCTATAAAACGCGCGAGCGGCTCGAGCTGATCAACATCACGAAAGACTTGAATGAAGTAGTCAAAAAGAATGGACTGAAGGCCGGCTTTCTGCTCGTGCAATCGCTGCACACGACCACGGCAATCTTCATCAACGAATTCCAGCAAGCGCTGCTGGACGACATCAAATCGTTTCTCGAGCGCCTCGTCGGCCGTTTCGACTACTGGCGCCACAACGACCCGAAAATCTCCGAATGCAGCCGCCAGAACGCGGATTCCCACCTTCGCGCCATGCTGCTGGGCCACACGCTTTCCGTGCCCGTACGCGACGGCGAGATCGCCCTCGGCTACTGGCAATCCATTATCCTTGCCGAACTCGATGGCCCGCGCGAACGGTCCATCCAGGTGCAAGTCCTCGGCGTTCCCGAGGATTCCTCCCAATAGCAAGCGATCCGGAATCAAACTTCAGACGTTCAGAGTGAGGGATGTTTCGGGGATAAAGCCGTCCGAGCGGCCCGACGCTGCAGCCGCAGCAGCCGTGGCGGGCAAAGGCATTTTCGCGCGGTCCACCGGACGGTAGAGCGTGTCGCGCTCCACCGGCACGCGTCCGGCGGCGCGAATCAGCCGTTCCAGTTCGGCGCGCGCCAGATGCTCCGGCGTGGTCGCGCCGGCATCGTGATAAATCTTTTCCTCCACCACCGTGCCGTCCAAATCGTTCGCGCCCCACCGTAGCGCAATTTGCGCGATCCGCGGAGTCAGCATGATCCAGTACGCTTTGATGTGTTCGAAATTG
Source organism: uncultured Acidobacteriota bacterium (assembly GCA_963788255.1). GTDB lineage: Bacteria > Acidobacteriota > Terriglobia > Acidiferrales > UBA7541 > Palsa-295. The sequence goes on along the minus strand of CAWBGC010000010.1, from coordinate 600,989 downwards.
TCGAGCAGCAACCGCGAAACGGCAATAGTCTTCAAGTCGTCGAAGCCGGTCGTCCGCGGCAGGTGCGCCAGCGCGGTATTCGCCGGATGAAAAGCCAGCGGGATGAACGCGACAAAGCCGTGCGTCTTGTCCTGCAGCGCGCGAAGCTGCAGCAGATGGTCCACGCGCTCTTCCAGCGTTTCGATGTGGCCGTAGAGCATCGTGGCGTTCGAACGCAGCCCGATTTCGTGGGCCGTCTGCGCGATCTGCAGCCACATTTGCCCGCTCGTCTTGTGGTCGCAGATGATCTTGCGGACGCGCGGATGGAATATTTCCGCGCCGCCTCCCGGCAAAGAATCCACGCCCGCGTCCTTCATCGCCTGCAACGTGTCGCGAATCGAAAGCTTCGAGATGCGCGAGTAGAATCCCACCTCGACCATCGTGAACGCTTTCAGGTGCACTTGCGGAAAGCGCTGCTTCAGTCCGCGAATCAAGTCAAGGTAATACTCGAACGGCAAATCCGGGTGCAGCCCGCCCACGATGTGGAATTCCGTGGCGCCTTCCGCCACTCCCCGCGCGCCGCGCTGCCAGATTTCGTCGAGCGCAAACGTGTAAGCCCCGGGCGCATCCGGCGAGCGGCCAAACGCGCACAGCCGGCAATGCGCCACGCAGACGTTGGTCGGATTGATGTGCCGGTTGACGTTGAAGTAGCAGACGTTCCCGTGCCGCTTCTCGCGCACTTGGTTCGCGAGCCAGCCCACCGCCAGCAGGTCGCTCGACTGAAACAGCGTGAGGCCATCGTCGGCCGTCAGCCGCTCGCCAGCAAGCACTTTCGCCGCGATTGGCTCCAGCCGCGCGTCCGTGATTTGTAGATTTGCGTTCATTTTTTCGCGGCTCTCGCCAGCCCGGTGCGTCGCCAAACTCATGGGCGCATCACCACCACCGCCGCACCCCAGAACAATAGGAACAATAAACTAATATAGCCATTCACGGTGAAAAACGCAGCATTCATTTTGCTCAAATCGTTCGCTTTCACCAGCGAATGCTCGTACACCAGCAACGTCGCCACCACTGCAAGCCCGGCCCATGCCGGCCATGCCATCGCAAAGGTCCAAGCGAGCCAACCGAGCAGCATGACCATCAGGATGTGCATCCCGCGCGCAATCCCAAGAGCCCGCGCAATCCCGAATCGCTTTGGTATCGAGTGCAAGCCGGCCGTCCTGTCGAATTCCACGTCCTGGCAAGCGTAGAGCACGTCGAATCCGCCCACCCACAGCGTCACCGCGGCGCAAAGAATCAGCATACGCCAGTCGAGCGAGCCGCGAATCGCAATCCACGCTGCTGCGGGGGAAATGCCCAGGCAAAAACCGAGCACGAAGTGCGACCACGTAGTAAATCGTTTCGTGTAGGAATAAAGGAACAGCACCGCCAACGCCACCGGCGAAAGCTTCAGCGCCAGCGAGTTCAATTGCCACGCCGCCACCACCAGTACTGCCGAAGCCGCAAGCGTGAAGGCCCAGGCAAAACTCAGCGAAAGCTCGCCCTTCGGCAGCGCGCGGTTCGCAGTGCGCGGATTGCGTCGGTCATATTCCACGTCGGCAATGCGGTTCATGGTCATCGCCGCGGACCGCGCGCCCACCATCGCCACCACGATCCAGAGCATTTGTCGCCACGTCGGCAGCCCGCCCGCGGCGCGCGCCGCCAGCAGCGCACCCACCAGCGCAAACGGCAGCGCAAACACGGAGTGCTCGAACTTGATCATCTCGAGCACAATGCGGATGCGGCTCTTTGTCATTAGCGTGAGAAAAAACTTAACATAGAGAGCGCGGAGAACCACAGAGGACACGGAGAATTCCAAATTCCCGTTTTCCGCGGTTGTCTTTCTCTGTGCGCTCTGTGCCTCCTCCGTGATCTCTGTGGTTCAGCTTTTGTCTTTTGCGCTGCGCCTGCCGCCTGCCCAGCGGTACTGCTTTTGGTGCGGCAATCCTAGCTGCGCCAGCACGCGATACGCGTATTGCTCCACCATCTCCTCAATGTTCTTGGGGCCGTAGTAAAACGCAGGCATCGCAGGCATCACCACGGCTCCGGCGTCATGCACGCGCAGCATGTTTTCGAGGTGGATGCGGTTCAGCGGCGTCTCGCGCAAGCACAGCACCAACGGCCGCCGCTCTTTCAGGCAGACGTCGGCGGCGCGCGTCAACAAATCGTTCGCAATGCCCGCCGCAATCGCTCCCAGCGCTCCTGCCGAGCACGGAATCACGGCCATCGCATCCACCGGCGCGCTGCCGGAAGCGATGCTTGCCCCGATGTCCTTATTCGGCAAGTATTCGATCTTCTTCGCGGCCGTTCCCGTCAACAGGGAAGGCAGCTTCTTTCCGTCCGCCGCCACCACGCCCAGCTCGGTCGCCAGCAGCCGCAATCCCGCGTCGCTGGCAACCAGATAGACGTGTGCGACACGGCGGTCGGCCTCAAGCAGCCGCAGCAGGGTCTGCGCGTAGATCGCCCCGCTGGCCCCCGTCACTCCCACAGTGACGACAAAATGCGCATTTGTGGGCTTCCGCATGGCATTTGAGCGTATGCATATCATCCACAATTTGCAAGGCGTACCCGGAACGCTGCTCGCCGAATTCTTTCCGCCGCGTCTCATGCGGCCAAGTGGATGTGCGCCTTGTCAGCCTTCGACGAATGGCGCAGAATACTGCTCGCAATCGGGAGGTAGGGAAATGACTGCAATGCGGAAATTTTCAGGAGTGGTCGCGGGCCTCGCCCTCTGTCTCGGGCTCGGCGCCACGCTCGCTCTTGCACAGGGTGTGACCGTCCCTAAGGTTGAATTTCGCGACCTGAAGCTCGACAACGGCCTGCGCGTGATCCTCATCCCGGACCACAGCGCGCCCGTCTATTCCATCGACGTCTGCTACAACGTCGGCAGCCACAACGAGCACCCCGGCCGCACCGGCTTCGCCCACTTGTTCGAGCATATGATGTTCGAGGGCTCGCAAAACGTCGGCAAGGGCGAGCATTTCATTCTCGTCCTCAACAACGGCGGCGGAATGAACGGCACCACCAACGAGGACCGCACCACCTATTTCGAGGAGCTGCCCAAAAACCAGATCGACCTAGGTCTGTATCTCGAGTCGGACCGCATGCGCGCCCTCAACATCACCCAGGCGAACCTGGATAACCAGCGGCATGCCGTCCAGGAAGAGCGCCGCCAGGGCATTGACAATCAGCCCTACGGCCGCGCCAACCTCGATCTCGACAGCCTTTCCTACGACAACTTCGCCTACAAGCACTCGACCATCGGCTCGATGACCGATCTCAATGCCGCCTCGGTGCAGGACGTCGCCGACTTCTTCCGCATCTACTACGCTCCCAACAACGCCGTCCTCACGCTGGTCGGAGATTTCGATCCCGACCAAGCGTTCGAGAAGGTGAAGCAGTATTTCGGCTCGATTCCTCGCCAGCCCGACCCGCCCAAGGTGGACCTGATCGAAGAGGAGCACTACGGGGAGCGTATGGAGACGATTTACGATCCGCTCGCGCGCCTGCCGGAAATCGACATCGCCTATCACATTCCGCCCGGCAACACGCCGGACAACTACGCCATGCAGGAACTCGCCATCATTCTCGGCCAGGGCCAGAGCTCGCGCTTCTACCAGCACTTGGTGAAGGACAAGCAACTTGCTTCCGACGTTTCCGCCTTTGCCGACCGCCGCATCGGAACCAGCCAAATCTACATCTCCGCGAATCCGCGGCCCGGCGTGAAAACCGAAGACCTCGCCAAGGGGATTGACGACGAGATCGCCGCGGTAGTCAAAGACGGCGTGACGCCCGAGGAACTCGCCAAGGCCAAAACGCAGCTCTTGCGGCGCTTCATCGAGCAGCGCCGCTCCTCTCTCTTCACCTCGATTCTGATGGGCGAATACGTGGTGTACTTCAACGATCCCAACCTGATCAACACCACTCTCGACAAGGAAAACGCCGTGACGCTCGACCAGGTGAATGCCGACGCGAAAAAATTCCTGGTGCGCGACCAGCGCACTGTCGTCACCACGTTCCCGGCGGCGCAGGAATCCGGCACGGCCGCAAAGGGGGCGCGATGAACACGCATCGAAACGAAATTGAAGGAGACGCCACGATGAATGCCTTTCTCCGCCTTCCGAAATTCGCCAGGTTGGCTGCCGCCGCGCTTGCCGGCGTATTTCTCGCCGGCTTAGCGGCGCCCGCGGTTCACGCCCAGGGAAAATCCACCGATATCAGCAAAGTGGTGCGACTGAAACGCGCTCCGGTGAGTAAGGAAATCCTGCGCGTCCAGCTCCCGAAGCCCACGATCGCCAAGCTTCCGAACGGCCTCACGCTCGTCCTGCTGGAAGACCACAAACTGCCCACAATCGCTTTCGCCATGTGGATCCGGCCCGGGCAATTGGCGGACCCAGCCGATCTTCCCGGCCTCGCTTCGTTCACGGCGGACATGCTCAAGGAAGGAACCACGCGACGGACCAGCGAGCAGATCGCCAACGAAGTGGATTCGCTCGGCGCTTCCCTGAGCGCCAGCTCGCGGTTCGGCGCAAGCTATACCTCCGTGAACGCTTCGGGCCTCATCAACGACGCGCCGCAAATCCTCGACCTGATGAGCGACGTCGTGATGCATCCCGCCTTCCCGGAGAGCGAATTGGCCAAGTACAAGCAGCGCCAGGAGGCCGATCTCGAGGAGCGGCTCTCGAATCCCGGCTTCCTCGCCCAGCAAGCCTTCCGCCGCGTGCTCTATGGCGAAGCGCCGTTGGGCGTTGCGTCCGCGACAAAGGAATCGATCGAGAAGGCCACTGCCGACGACCTGAAGAAATTTCACGACGAACACTACCGCGCCGGCAATACCATCCTGGGCGCAACCGGCGATTTCAAGCCCGAGGAGATGCGCGCGCTGATTGAGAAGTATTTCGGCGCCTGGTCAGGCACAGCCGAACCTCCCGTCAAGACCCCTGCCGCGCCCATGGCCGCGGCAGCGAAGATCACGCTCGTCGACCGGCCAAATTCAGTGCAGACCTACATACAGGGCGGCGACCGAGCGATCCGCCGCACCGATCCTGAGTATTACGTCCTGACAGTGATGAACCAGGTGGAGGGCGGTGGGCCGCAGGCGCGGCTCTTCCTCGATCTCCGCGAGGAGCATAGCTTGACCTACGGCGCCTACAGCCGCGTGAGCGTGGAAACCTACCCCGGCGACTGGAGCGGCAGCTCCGCGGTGCGCACGCCGGTCACCGGCGACGCCATGGAGCGATTCACCTACGAATTCAAACGCATCAACACCGAGCCGGTTCCCGCGGACGAGCTCGACGACGCGCACCGCACCATCGTCGCCGGCTTCGCTCTCTCGCTCGAACAGCCGGCACAGCTTTTGAATGATTTCCTTACTGTCGAGCACTACGGACTGCCCAAGGATTACTGGGACAAATATCCGGACCGCATCGCCGCCGTGGATGCCGCCGCCGTCCAGGCTGCCGCGAAAAAATACATCGACCTCGACCACATGCAATGGGTCTGCGTCGGCGACCGTAAGCAGATACAGGACGCGCTCGCGAAATACGGCCCCGTCAGCGTGGTGGACGTGACCGGCAAACCGGAGAACTAACCCTAACCGTGGTGCGGGATGCTGTGCGAGCGGCATCCCGTTTCCTGGGAAGTGAACGCGTCGTTGTGCGCCGGTAACGCCTAGGACTTCTTGATGGCGCGCACCAGCAGCAGCAGAACCACGGCGCCGATTACGCCCATCACCAACTGCCCGATCAACCGGTTCGCGGTGATTCCCAGCAGCCCGAAGATCCAGCCACCGAGGATCGAGCCCAGAATACCGACAATCAAGTCCACGAACACACCCATGCCGCGCCCTTTGACGATCTGTCCCGCCAGCCAGCCGATTACGATTCCAACCAGGATTTGCCAGATGATCCACATAGCGGTGCCTCCATTCAAATGGGGGATTGAAATTGCGCGCGGGATGGATGGCGCGCGCTAGCCTGCGCGGCACTCTACCACAAACCCGTTCGAGCCGCCGCCGGGAGCGCGGCCGGAGAAATGCTAGAATGCGGACCACCAGGAAGGAAGGCTCATGGACGAGCGGGACATCCGAAAATTCCTGGATCTAGTGCGGAGAGGAAAGCTATCGCTCGACGCTGCGGTCCAGCGCCTCCGGCAACTTCCCTTCGAGGACCTGGGCTTTGCCAAGATCGACCATCACCGCTCGCTGCGCCAGGGCTATCCCGAAGTGGTCTACGCGCGCGGCAAGACGCCCAAGCAGGTGGCGGAAATCGTGCGCGGCATGCTGCGCGCGGGCGCTTCGCACAATATCCTGATCACGCGCGCCGACCGGAAAATCTTCGCGGCGGTGAAGCGGCTGGCGCGCACGGCAAAATTCCACGAGCTCTCGGGAGCCATCACGATCGAGCGGAGCCGCGCGATTCATGGCAAAGGGCTGATTCTGGTCGTCACGGCGGGTACGAGCGACATTCCGGTAGCGGAGGAAGCGCTCCTGACGGCGCGCAGCTTCGGCAATCGCGCCGAAGCGATTTACGATGTTGGCGTTGCAGGCCTCCACCGCCTCCTCGAGCACCGCGCGAAGCTGGCTGAAGCGCGCGTCATCGTCTGCGTCGCGGGAATGGAAGGCGCGCTGCCGAGCGTCGTCGCGGGGATGGTGGCCGCGCCGGTAATAGCGGTGCCAACCAGCACGGGCTACGGATCGAGCTTCGGCGGGCTGGCGGCGTTGTTCGCAATGCTCAACAGTTGCGCTTCAAACGTCACCGTCGTGAATATCGACAACGGCTTCGGCGCCGGCTGCGTCGCCAGCGCCATCAATCGCGCTTAGCTGACGGCCACATTTCCGCGCAGGGGCGCGGCAGGCCGTGTCGATTGCGCACCGAGCCGAACCATTTGCCAGGCGCCGCCTGCCAGACTTCTCCATTTTCAATTTTCTATCTTCTAATTTCCGATTCAGGCAAATGCAGAAGCGAGGGTTGAGGCGAGAGCTTGTTCCTCATCGTGGAAAACAGTGCGGAGATCGAGGACCAGCCGATCGTCCTCGATGCGCGCGACAACTGGGACCGCGCCTTGCGCTGGATTGCGCAGCCGCTCTTCAAGCGCCGCGGCGGAATGGCGCGCGCTCATCAGAGCAATCAGGTGCGTGGGCAACTGCTGGTCCGGGGTCGAACCGCCGCCGATCACAGAAAATCCCGGGCGGACCTCGACCACCGCGTCCTTCGCGAGCGAGGCGCGCAGATGCCCGGCGAAATGCGCGGCGCGACGGTCAATTTCTTCCACCGGCATGCGGATCATGCGCAGAGCCGGAATTTCATCCAGCGCGCCCCGCCGGTACGCTTGCAGCGTGGCCTCCAGCGCAGCAATCGTGAGCTTGTCCACGCGCAGCGCGCGGAACAGCGGATTGCGCCGGATACGCTCCACGATTTCCTTTTGCCCCGCGATGATGCCTGCCTGCGGGCCGCCCAGCAGTTTGTCTCCGCTGAAAGAACCTACGGAGGCGCCCGCCTCGCAACTCGCCCGCGCCACGGGCTCCAAAATTCCGCTCGACGTGAGATCGGCCACGCAACCCGAGCCGAGGTCCTCGAACACGGGAACGCCGACCCGGTGTCCCAGCGCGACAAGGTCCTCAAGTGACGGCCGCTCGGTAAATCCGGTGATGCGGAAATTCGAGGGATGCACGCGCAGCAGCAGCCGCGTACGCTCGTTCAGGGCGCGCTCGTAATCGCGCAGGCGCGTGCGGTTGGTGGTCCCCACTTCGCGCAGCACCGCGCCGCTTTCCGCCATGATGTCGGGGATGCGAAAGCCGTCGCCGATCTCGATCAGCTCACCGCGCGACACGATCACTTCGGCGCCCTTCGCCAGCGTGTTCAGCACCAAAAATACCGCCGCCGCGTTGTTGTTGACCACGATGGCCGACTCCGCGCCGGCCAGTTCCGCCGCCAGCCGCGCCGTATGAACGTCACGCTTGCCGCGCTCGCCCCGCGCAACGTCGTACTCGAGGTTGATGTAACGCGTGGCGGTCCGGGCGATGGCCGCGACGGTTTCTTCAGATAGCGGCGCGCGGCCCAGGTTCGTGTGCAGGATTACGCCTGTGGCGTTGATCACGCGCCGCAGGGATGGCGCGAGCTGCGATTCGACTTCGGCGGCGATGCGCGCCTCGATGTTCGCGGGATCGGCGGCGCCCGCTTCCGCTTCGGCGGCATTTTTCAGCCGCGCGCGCTCTTTGGCCAGGACGCTCCGTGCCGCCTGCGTCACCAACCCGCGCCCGGCAGTTTCGGCTAGCTTCCGCAGCCCAGGACGCAGCAGCAATTCGTCCACGGAAGGCAGCTCGCGCAAGCGGCTGAAACGTTCCGCTTGTTGCGATTTGGAAGTGGCAGTGGCAGCGGCTGCGGGATGGGGCGTGCGGCTCATCGTCACGCTATCTGAGCACAAACCCCGTCGTGCCCGCAACTTCACCGGGAGTCGAAAGCCGGCTTAGAGTTCAGCGATGGCAATACCCCTGTAATCCAGAAATTGAAGTTTGTACTTCGATTCCGGCACGCTCTCACTTTCGGGAATCACTACTGGAGGGTATCGCTCAGCCGATGTCGGCTCAACCCGCTGGACTTTTTCTGCAATGTAGAGATCTTTTTCCGAAATGCTGCGCCAGGAAGATGTAGCTTCATCGGTATGCACGATGCGATCTATATCGGTCGTCACTTCCCATTCTCCCCTCTCGTTTGGAGCGATAAAATAAGTGGTCGTCTCGTCGGCCGCTTCATCATGTGTCTCGACCTTGATGTAAGCCCGCTTGTGCATCTCCCAGTGTCGCCAGATCCAGGCTCTTGCCTTCGCCCGAACTGCCTCGGAACTCTTCCCTAGCCGCTGAATGAGCGGTCTTCGAGTCTCAAAACCTGAAAGCGAGCTGGGAACCTTCGCTTCACCTGCGTAGAATGTAGACGTGCGCCCTGCTATTTGGTACGACGTCCCGTCAAACTTGTAATCGAACTCGTCGTCATAGCCCGCCACTACGAGTCCGACCTGAATGTCTCGAAAGCCGTTCGTCCTCGTCGAAAGCACTTCCATTCCCAACCCAAGCTGGCTCAACACAAGTTGAAAGCCAGTCTCCGTACTCCGCAGCACCCACATTTGGGCCGTGTTGGCTCCTATTAAGCAAGCGTTCGACGATATTTTGCCCGCGTGCGGCTCGGGCAAGGGGTCGTGGGGTAGGACAACCAGGTCCTCTTCATCCGCACCGCCGAGATGAATTTCAGAGGCAACGAACCAATTTGCGGGTAAATCCTCGGGGTTCATGTCATTGTGTTCTAAGCAAGAGGCAACGCGCTTGTCCGTGCTCAATGCACCGAGCGCAGCTCGGGTGAGCTCCACGGGCCGCTGAACTTGGTCGGGGTCGTCGATCCCGAATTCAGATTGTTCCGGCTGAGCATTCGTCTGGACGTGTTGAGCCTGCAACACCTGTGGCAGGCAAAGCGCACAAATCGTGATAGCAAGGATGCCCTTCATGATGAGAACCGGCTTCCAAGCTTCCCATAAATTCTTAAAGTGGAACGACATACATGGTGCCATCATCTGCCCTCGTCTCACTCCGCTTAATCCCGCCTCCGTTCCTCCATTGCATACTGCCACTTCGCTGCCAAACTCCCAGCGGACATTGCAATCCGACATGACCTAGCAATACGTTCAATTTAATCCTTGCATTTGATGACAAATGCGTTATAACAAGATGGGGCATTATGGCGCCTCGCTGAGGAAGGAACATGCGACACGCGCTCTCATATGGAACTTCTAATCGCAACAGTCAAGGAGACAGAAATTCCGTAACTCCCTTTATTTGCAACACAAATCGCATTTCTAATCGCAACACTTTGGCATGTATCCCTTTTCGCTCTAGGGGTACGCTTTATGGTGGGCAGGCCGAATTTTCACCCACTCTCGGCGCCTTGGTGCCGCCCCAACCGTCCCTCACCCACACTTCTTTGTGCTACGCTTCCAGTGGTTTTGGCGAATCGAGCCTGGAAAATCCGAGGGGGCGAAATGCAAGGTAAGTCGAGCGGGGGAAGCATTCTGATGCTGCTGGCGCTGCTCGTGGCGATGGCGGCGATTGCCGCGGGGCCTCTGGCGAGCCATGCGCAGGAGCAGACCGGGCAGGCGGCGATGGCGGAGCGCGTGAAGCAGGAGTTCCTGCACGCGTGGCAGGGATACAAGCGATACGCGTGGGGGCACGACGAGCTGAGGCCGCTGAGCAAGGGCTACCACGATTGGTATGGCACGTCGCTTTACATGACGCCCGTGGACGCGCTGGACACGATGGTACTGATGGGGCTGAAGCAGGAAGCGGACGAAGACCGCGAGCTGATTGACAAGAACCTATCGTTCGACAAAGACATCAGCGTCAAGAATTTCGAGATGACCATCCGCATGCTGGGCGGGCTGCTGAGCAGCTACCAGCTCACGGGAGACAAGAAGCTGCTGGCGCTGGCGGAAGATCTGGCGAACCGTTTGATGCCGGTATTTAATTCGCCCACGGGGATGCCGTACGTCAACGTGAACCTAAAAACGGGCGCTGTGCAGGGGGAAGACACGAACCCCGCGGAAATCGGATCGCTGCTGCTGGAATTCGGGACGCTGAGCAAATTGACGGATAAGCCGGTGTATTACGACAAGGCAAAACACGCGCTGGTGGAGCTCTACAACCGGCGGTCGAAGATCGGGCTGGTGGGCGACGGGATCAACATCAAGACGGGCGCGTGGACGGGGCGGGACAGCAGCGTCAGCGGAGGGATCGACTCGTATTACGAATACTTGCTGAAGAGCTGGCTGCTCTTTGGCGACAAAGATTCCGAGCGGATGTGGAAGTCGAGCATCGCGGCTTTGAACCAATACGTCGCGGACGACGCGCCGAGCGGATTCTGGTACGGGCACGTAGACATGAACACGGGAAAACGTACGTATACGTATTTCGGGGCGCTCGACGCGTTTTTCCCAGGAGAGCTGGCGCTTTCCGGAGAACTGGAGCGGGCGCGGCGGCTGGAAGAATCGTGCTACAAAATGTGGAACGTCGCAGGGATCGAGCCGGAGGTGCTGGATTATTCCTCGATGAAGATCGTCTACGGCGGATATCCACTGCGGCCGGAAATCATCGAATCGGCGTATTACTTGCACCACTTCACAAACGACCCGCGCTACCTGGAAATGGGCCAGACGTTCTTTGATAGCCTGGTGAAATATGCCCGGACCGACGTGGCGTACGCGGCTCTCGGCGACGTGCGAACGAAAAAGAAAGAAGACGATATGGAAAGCTTCTTCCTGGCGGAAACGTTGAAGTATCTCTACCTGCTGTACGCTCCGGCAAACACGGTTGATTTGACCCACGCGGTTTTCAACACCGAAGCGCACCCGCTGCAGAGAAACTGGCCGAGCCCCTCACAAAACTGAGCCGGTGCCGTGACTGCATGGGGATCAAGTGCCAGCAGCGAGGCGCTTGTCAAGGTTCGTGAGGACCTTGGGCCAGGCATCGTCGTGACGGTTCCGCGACGCCTCGTCGGGAAAGCCCGCGTGTGTGAGACGAATCTGGGTGCCGTTGCCGCGGGGCGCAAGCTCGAGAGTGACCACGGTCTCGGCGCCGTTGGTGGCGGCGGTGAGCCAAGTGAGTTCCACAAGGCGGTCCGGTTCGAGGCGGAGGAAACGGCCGTAGTGCGGATGGCGTCTGCCTTCGAACTGCGTCTCAAAGTAGAAGGGAGCGTTGACCTCGGCCTTCATCAGCAGCGAGCCAGGCGCCGCGAACCAGCGCTCCCACTCGCCGGTCCACGCGCGGAAAATGGCAGCGGGCGATGCAACCATGGCGTGCTCGATGGTCAGACGGAATGGCCTGGTAGAAAGATCTGGCGGGGCGACGACAACGGTCATAAGGACCTCCCCTGACGCAAGCGTTGGGACAGTTATACACCCGAAGGGAGGCGCGGAGGAGACAAGCCGAAAGAGGAGCCGGGCGCGAGGCGTGGAAGGAGTCAGCTCGAAATGCGGGCTTTGAGCTTGACGCGGCCGCCTTCGATGCTGACGGTGTACTCGACCTCGTGGCCGCCTTTGTCCTTGAGATCCTTTGTCTTCTGACGGACGAAGCGCTCAAAATCCTTGAGAGTGGGAGCGCCGGCTTTTTCGCCGGTCTGGGTGCGTGCTTCGATGAGCTTCTGATACAAGTGGTTGATTTTATCTTTTTCGCGTTCGGGATCCGAAAAAGACATGGCGAAGGCGTGAGCGGCCTGACGCGCGGCGGCGGCCGCCGGAACGGGAACAGGCTCCGCGACGGCAGGCGCAGCGGATTGGCGTGCAGCTTCCTGGCGCTTGCGTTCCGCCTCGATGGCTTTGGCGGCGGCGCCGAAATGGCGCTGGGTGGCACCAGTCTCTTTTTGGACGGTCTTCTTGCGCCACATGTCCAAGTACTTTGCGTAGGTCTGGGCGAGATTGTTGAAGCGAAAGCGCTGGGCGAAGCTGAGCTCGCCGCCGCGCTCGTTGTAGCGGCGCATCATGGTGTCGACGCGCCACTGTGTATCGGCCGGCGGACGGGGACGGCCTCCGCCGAAGAACTGCTCGTACTCAATCTTCAGCGTGCGGATATCGCGTTCGATCTGGTTCAAATCGTCGTCGATTGTGGCCATAAGCCTTATGAAAAACGGGTGAGAATTCAGATTACGGCCGGGGGCAGAGGGCGTCAATCGGGGCGTGCGAAGGTTTGTCGGAAAGTGAAAGCCCCGCGCAGGGCTTTCGAAACGGGGCGCAAACGCTTACACTACTTGGCCCTTTATACCAAGGAGGAAATTCTGTGGGAATCGAACGGGCGCTGATCAGCGTCTACGACAAAACGGGAGTGGTGGAATTTGCACGGGAGCTGTCTTCGAAGGGAGTGGAGATCGTCTCCACAGGAGGGACGGCGCGGCTGCTGCGCGAGGCGGGAATCGCCGTGCGCGACGTTGCGGAACTGACGGGTTGGCCGGAAATGCTGGGCGGTCGCGTGAAGACGCTGCACCCGAAAGTTCACGGCGGGATTTTATTTCAACGCGCGAAGACCGAAGACCGGAAACAAACGGCGGAACACGGGATTGTGCCAATCGATTTGGTGGTGGTGAACCTGTATCCCTTTTCGGCGACAGCGGCAAAGCCGGGTGTGGCGCCGGAAGAGCTGGTGGAGAATATCGATATCGGCGGGCCGTCAATGGTTCGGTCGGCGGCGAAAAATTTTGCGAGCGTGGCCGTGGTGACCGACCCGGCGGATTACGCACCGGTGGCGGCAGAGCTGCGTGATAAGGGCGAGCTGAGTCTGGTGACCCGGCTGTCGCTGGCGCGCAAGGCGTATGCGCGCACGGCGCGGTACGACGGCGAAATTGCGACGGAACTGGAACGGCTGACGGCGAGCGACGGCGCGGGCGGCGGCGTGACGCTGGGAAGCCTCGAGAAATTGCCGGAGCGGATCCACATCGCGCTGGAACGCCGCCAGGCAATGCGCTACGGGGAAAACCCGCATCAGGCCGCGGCGCTGTACGTGCCCGCAGGACGCCCTGCCGCGGGACTGGCGGGCGCGAAGCAGCTTCAAGGCAAGGAGCTTTCCTACAACAATCTGGTGGACCTGGACGCGGCCTGGGCGCTGGCGGCTGAGTTCCGGCGGCCGGCAGCGGCGATCATCAAGCACAACAATCCGGCGGGAGCGGCGGAACAGGAATCGCTGCGCGAAGCATATGTGAAAGCGCTCGCGTGCGATCCGGTGTCTGCGTTCGGCGGCGTGCTGGCGTTCAATCGCGCGGTGGATGCGGCGACGGCGGAGGAGGTCGCGAAGCTGTTTGTGGAATGCATCGTCGCGCCCGGGTATGAGGCCGGCGCGCTGGAAAAATTAGCGGCGAAAAAGAACCTGCGGCTTCTGGAAATGCCGCGCGACGAAGCGCCCGCCGCGCTGGAACTGAAACGCATTTCGGGCGGAGTGCTGGTCCAGGAGGCGGACACGCAAGAATTGAGCGAGAGCGACTTGAAAGTGGTTAGCGAACGAGCGCCGAGCGACGCCGAACGGCGCGCGCTGCTATTCGGATGGAAGGTGTGCAAGCACGTGAAGTCGAACGCGATCGTTTTCGCGCGCGAAGGGCAGTCGGTGGGAGTGGGTGCTGGGCAGATGAGCCGCGTGGACTCGGTAAAGATCGCGGTGATGAAGGCAGCGACGGCTGGACTTTCACTGGCAGGAAGCGTGGTGGCGTCGGACGCGTTCTTTCCGTTTCCCGATGGCGTGGAGGAAGCCGGCAAGGCGGGAGCGACGGCGGTGATTCAGCCCGGCGGGTCGGTGCGGGATGCGGACGTGGTGGCGACGGCGAATCGACTGGGGATGGCGATGGTGTTTACGGGCGTGCGGCACTTCCGGCATTAACCCGCGCGGTAGCCGGGATAGGCTTCTGGCGGCGATAGGTAATCTCGATCACCTGCACGTCGCCCGTTTCGGAAACGATTTCCGAGCGCGAAACGTAGGTATCCGCATCGAGGCGGGTGAGAACGGCGTGCTTGGGCTCACCATTGACAGGATTCTCGAAGAGCGATTTGGTTCCATCGAGGCTCACGAGGTTAAGGACCGTCGCGTCCGATTTTTCCCAGGGCACGAGCGTGGGAGTGAAGTGGCGGAAATAGAAGCTGACGCCGACGGGGGTTTCCACGAGCGAGTAGAGCTCGATGACGAGTGTCTTTTCTCCTTCGACCAAGCGAAACGTACCCAACATCATGCCGGCTTTTGGAGCGGTCCATACCTGCTCCGCGACTCGCGGACCCCAAATTCCCTGCCAGCGGCCCTCGAGCCAAGCGAAATCGGCGAGCGTAGCTTTCGGCGCAGCGGGGGAAACAGAGTTTTGGGCAGGAGCGGAATTTTGAGCGGGGGCGGGGGTTTGTTCTTGGCGCGGCGTTTCCGACGGATGCGCGCCAGCCCCGGCGGATTCTTGCGCGACGGCAGTTCCCAGAGGCAGCGTGAGCAGAGCCAATGCGGCAAGTTTCACCGGAACAAGAGTGCGAACTTGGGCGGGCGCCATGAAATACCTCCGTAAGGTGCCAATGCTCCCACTGAAGAATAGCAGACTCAATCATGAAATCGCTTGCCGGGAGGGCATCCCCGAACGCCCTGGCGGCGTCGGATATGTATGGCAACAGAGAGGAAAATGCCGCCTGGGAAAACTTTGACGCCCTCACAACCCTATACGATAATAGAGTTTTACGGCCAATGCATGAAAGCCATTCTTAGTATCGCTTCCCTTACCCTTCTCCTTGGGGCGCCGGCTGTCCGGGCGCAGGATGCTGCGCGACCGCAAACTCCGGCAGCGCAGCCACAAACCGGCACGGATACCAAACCGCTGGACGACTCGGCGCGCGCCGAGGTCTATTACGACTTCTTGATGGGCCACATGCAGGAACAGCAATTCGAGGTGACCGGTCAAGGCGACTTGGCTGATAAGTCGATCGAATCCTACAAAAAGGCGCTGGAGATCGAGCCCGACTCGCCGGTAATTATGGAGCGGCTGGCGGAAATTTATGCCAAGTCGCAGCGGACCCACGACGCGGTCATCGAGGCGCAGGCGGCGCTGAAGCTGGAGCCGGACAACGTGGATGCGCACCGGCTGCTGGCGCGGATTTACGTGCGGTTGCTGGGCGATATGGGAACGGGGGACGTGCAGAAGGAAAACATCGGGAAGGCTGCGGAACAGTTCCAGGCCATTCTCAAAGTCGATCCGAATGACACGTATTCCGCGCTGTGGCTGGCGCGGCTCTATCGTTTTCAGAACCAGCATGGCGAGGCGGAAAAAGTCCTGCGCGGCATCCTGCAACACGACCCCGACAACGCTCCGGCGCTGGAACAACTGAGCCAGATCCTGGTGGACGAAGGCCGCTCGCAAGAGGCCATTACGCTGCTGACGCAGGCGGCGGGCGACAGCGCTTCTCCCGACATTTACGATCTGCTCGGCGATGCGTACTCGCAAGAGAAGGATTACGCCAAGGCCGAGGAAGCGTACCGCAAGGCTGTCGAAGCAGATCCAGACGACACCGGGCACCTCCATGGATTGGCTCAGGCTTTGCTTTCGCAAGACAAGTACCCGGAGGCGCTCGAGCAATTCAAGAAGCTATCGGAGCTGGAGCCGGGAACGTTTGAAAATTACGTCCGCATGGCGCAGCTCTACCGGCGGTTGGGGAAGTACGAGGAGGCCGAGTCGAGCCTGCTGCGAGCGAAGCAATTGGCCCCGGGCAACCTCGAGATCCTGTACAACGAGGCGCTGCTCTACGAAGACCAGGGCCGCTACGACGATGCCATCAAGGTATTGAGCGACGCGATTGCCGGAATCAAGAGCCAGTCACCCGGCAGTGAGACCAACCCGAACGCGCTGGCGATTCTCTACGAGCAGCTCGGCCGGACTTATCGCGAGGCGCAGAATTACGCCGAGGCGATCGAAACCTTTCAGGAACTGGGCAAACTCGGCCCCGAGAGTGCCAAGCGCGCTCAGATGCTGCTGATCGAGACTTACCGGGATAGCCGGGATATCGATCACGCCATCACGGAGACCAAAAAGGCGCTCGCGGAGTCTCCCAAGGATCAGGAATTGACCGTGACGCTGGCGATGCTCTACGGAGAGAAGACGGACACGGACAATTCGACGAAGCTTCTGCAAGGACTAATCCAGGGCAACGGGAACGATCAGGAGATTTATCTGGACCTGGCGCAGGTACAGGAGCAAGGACGGAAGTATGCGGACGCGGAACAGTCGGCGATGAAGGCCGAACAGATGGCGCACGCGGGCTCCGACAGAGAGGCGGCCTGGTTCATGCTGGGCGCGATTTACGAGCGCCAGAAGAAGTACGACCAAGCCGAGCAGCTATTTCGCAAGGTGCTCGACGAGAACCCGAACAACGCCGCGGTGCTGAATTATTACGGCTACATGCTGGCGGATCGCGGGATCCGGCTCGAAGAGGCTACGGCGCTGATCCAGCGCGCTGTGAACCAGGAGCCGAATAACGGGGCCTATCTCGACAGCCTGGGGTGGGCTTATTACAAGGCGAGCAAACTGGCGGAAGCGGAGGAATACCTGCGGAAAGCCACCGATCACGACAGCCACGACCCGACCATCCTGGGACATCTCGCCGATGTGTACTTGAAGATGGGACAGACCGACCGGGCCGCCACCTTAATGGAACGAGCGCTCTCCGAATGGCAGAAGACCGTGCCCGCCGAGTACGAGGCGGACAAGGTGAGCGAGCTGGACGCCCAACTGAAGAACCTGAAGAAGCGGCTCGCGCAGAAATCCGCAACGGAAACGGCCAAACCGCAGTAAGCTCCCCGGCATGATGCAGAAGAAGAAAGCGGTGGTGCGCCTACCGGCGTTTGCGAAAATCAATTTGTGCCTGCACGTGATGGGACGCCGCCCGGACGGCTATCACGAGCTGCGCACGATTTTTCAGGCGATCTCGCTGCACGACACGCTGGAACTCTCGCTCACGGGAAATCCCGGCATCACACTGGAAACGAGCGACCCGGGCCTTTCGACCGGCCCGGAGAATCTCGTATATCGCGCCATTGCGGCCATCGGGTGCGAGCTTGGATTTGAAGGCGGAATCCGGGCGCGGCTGGAGAAGCGCATTCCGATCGCCCGTGGGCTGGGGGGCGGGTCGAGCGATGCAGCGGCGGCGCTCATCGGCATGCTGCGACTGACGAAGAAGAAACTGCCGCTGCCGCGGCTTATGGAAATCGCCGCCGGGTTGGGCGCGGACGTTCCGTTCTTCTTGTTCGGCGGCCGGGCGCTCGCCGTTAATCGCGGCGACGAAATCTACCCTCTGCCGGATGCGCCTCCGCGCACGATCTTGGTGGTGTCGCCCAAGGACATTGGTGTCAGCACGAAAGAAGCCTACGAATGGGTTTCCGCGGAATTGACAAACCGCGCTACACCCTCTAAAATTTGGGGGTTCTGCGCTCTGTGCTGGGGCCGGCAGGGGGCAGGCGTCTCGAATGATTTCGAGGGGCCCGTCTTCCGCCGACATCCGCGACTCGGAGAAATCCGGGACGGATTGCTTCAGGGAGGAGCAGCAGATGCCGCGCTGGCGGGTAGCGGGTCGGCGGTGTTCGGAGTCTTCCGAAACCCAGCGCAGGCGCGCCGAGCCGCTCGTGCATTCCCGGAAGACTCGGTATTCGTCGTCGAGACGCTTTCCAGGGCAAAATATGGCCGGGCACTGGGTTGGCGTGTGACCGGTTGAGGGGACCATTTTGGCCGACGATAAATTCAAGGTGTTTTGCGGGACGGCGAATGTCGTCCTTGCCGACGCAATCTGCAAATATCTCGGCGTGGCGCGCGGGCGGGCCGAGCACGGGCAATTCTCGGACGGCGAGACGCGATACCAGGTACTGGAAAACGTGCGGGGCGCGGACGTGTTCGTGGTGCAGCCCTGCAGTCATCCGGTGAATCACCACCTGATGCAACTGCTGCTTATGATCGACGCATTCAAGCGGGCTTCGGCTTGGCGGATTACGCCGGTGATTCCGTATTACCCGTATGCGCGGCAGGACCGGAAAGACCGGCCGCGTGTGGCGATTTCGGCGAAGCTGGTGGCGGATTTGCTTGAAACTTCGGGGTCGAGCCGCGTACTTTCGCTCGACCTGCACGCGCCGCAGATCCAGGGCTATTTCAATATTCCGGTAGACCATTTGTTCGCCGCGCCGGTGCTGGTGGAATACTTCCAGAAGAAGAGGCTGGGATCGATGACGGTGGTTTCGCCCGATGCGGGGGGTGTGGAACGGGCGCGATATTTTGCTAAGAAGATCGATGCGCCGCTGGCCATCGTGGATAAGCGGCGAATTGACGTCAACGTGAGCGAAGTGATGCATCTGATCGGCGACGTGGCGGGGCGCCCGGCGCTGATCATCGACGACATTATCGACACCGCTGGAACGCTGGTGAAAACGGCGGAGGCGCTGCTGGAACACGGAGCCACGAAGGTCTTTGCGGCCTGCACCCACCCGGTGCTCTCGGGCCCGGCGGTGCAGCGGTTGACGGAGTCGCAAATCGAGGAAGTAGTGGTGACCGATTCGGTGCCGCTGAATGAAGCGGCGCAAAAGCTTTCGAAGATCAAAGTGCTGAGTGTGGCGCCGCTGCTCGCCCGGGGCATCCAGTCGATCCACGAAGAGACCTCGATCAGCGAGCTGTTTATTTAGTGTCCGGCGCCCCAGTTTTTGGTTTGGGAGAAGGAAAGGGATAAGCCAATGGAGACATTCACAGTCGAAGGGAAGGTCCGCGAGACGCGTGGGAAGAACGCGGCGCGGCGTACTCGCCAGTCCGGCGACGTGCCGGCGATTCTCTATGGCGGCCACCGGGACTCGATATCACTCACGGTAAACGCCAAGCAGTTGTCGCGCATTCTGCGGTCGGAATCGGGGCACAACACGATTTTCACTGTACAAGTGGCGGGCGAAACGGAAGAGAAGGCCATCGTGAAGGATTGGCAAGTGGATCCGGTCAGCGGGTCGCTGCTGCACGTGGATCTGCTGCGCATCGCTATGGATGTGCGCATGCGCGTGAAGGTTCCCGTCCATACGTTCGGCGAACCGCAGGGCGTGAAAGTGCAAGGCGGCATATTCGAAATGGTGACGCGCGAAGTGGAAATCGAATGCCTGCCAACCGACATCCCGGAAGAGTTCAAAGTGGATGTGAGCGAGTTGCTGATCGGAAAACAACTTCGCGCGTCGGACCTGCCGTTTGATCCGCAGAAGATAAAGCTCGTGTCGGACCCGCAGCGGGTGATCGCGCACGTCGTGATCCTCAAGAAGGAAGAAGAGCCCGCGCCGGAAGCGGCGGTGGCGGCGGAGACGGCTCCGGCCGAGCCGGAAGTGATCAAGAAGGGCAAGAAGGAAGAAGAGGGCGAAGAGGGTGCCGCCGAGGCTGCTCCCGCAAAGGCCGAGAAGCCCGAAAAGAAGGGCAAGGAGAAGTAAGCCAGGCGGACGGCCCGCCGAGCAGGGGCGCCGGGAATGGAGCGCGGCGAAGCGCCCGCGGACACGCGACCTATGCGATTGATCGTCGGGCTAGGCAATCCCGGCCCCGAATACGAGTGGACGCCGCACAACATGGGATTCCTCGCGGTGGACGCCATTGCAGAACGCGCGGGAATTCGGATCACGCGGCCGGAAGCAAAGTCTTACGTCGGGCGCGGAGAGTTGGCCGGGCACGAAGTGGTTCTCGCGAAGCCGCAAACGATGATGAATTTGAGCGGCGTGGCTGTGCGGATGCTGGTGGAGCGGTACGAATGCGACCCGGCGGAAATGATTGTGCTGGTCGACGATGTGGATTTGCCGTGGGGAATACTGCGAATCCGCGAGCGGGGCAGGGCGGGAACGCATAACGGCATGAAATCGGTAGTGCGGTCGCTGGGGACGGAAGAATTCATCCGGATCCGGATGGGGGTGGGGCCGGAGAAAGTCTGGGGCGACCTGGCGGATTACGTTCTATGCACGATGGGCCGCGCCGAACGCGATATCGCCGCGCAGATGACCGTGGATGCGACCTCGGCCGTGGAAACGATCCTGGGCGAGGGAGTGAGCAAGACGATGACGCGGTTCAATCGCCGCGCGCCGGGAACGTCGGAAGATTCGGAATAGAGCTTTGCAGTTGCCGGAGAAAAAGCAAGGAATCGAGGACACATGGAAGAGCGACAATACGATTTGATTTTTATCTGCCGGCCGGACACGCCGGAAGCGGAAATCGACAAGGTGATTGCGACGCTAGAGCACGCAGCCGCCGAGAAGGGCGCGAAGATCGAGTCCGTGAATAAGTGGGGCCGGAAACGGATGGCCTACCGCGTGGCAAAGCTGCGCGAGGGATTTTACGTGTACATGGTGGTCCGGTCGAGCCACGGCGAAGTCGTGAAGGAACTCGAGCGGCGGCTAAAGGTTGCCGACGCCGTGATCAAGTATCTGACCGTCAGACTGGATGAGGAACTCAAACGGCAGACAAAACTGCAGAAACATCGGGAACGGCGCGCCGCCCGGCGCCCGCGCAAGACCGCTGCGGCTCCGGGGCCCTCAAGCAGCGGCGAACAGACCGCGGCAACAATTTAGTCAGGGAGAAATCGAATGGCAGACGAAAACGTACCCCAGCAGCAAGCACCGCCGCCCGCGCCTTCCGGTCCAGGCGGGCCGGGTGGACCCGGTGGACCACGCCCGCAAGGGCGGCCCGGCGGTCCGGCGAAGCGCGGCAAGCGGAGCTTCGTCCGCAAGAAGAAGGTTTGCCGGTTTTGCGTGGATAAAGCTGATTTCATCGACTACAAAAAGGCCGAAATTCTGGCGCCCTTCATCCAGGAGCGGGGCAAGATTTTGCCGCGCCGCATGACGGGAACGTGCGCGCGGCACCAGCGCTGGCTGACGGTGGCCATCAAGCGGGCGCAGAATATCGCGCTGCTGCCCTTCGCGGCGGAACTTTAAACGCCGGCGGGAAAAATCGCCCGGCGCGCGCCACGCAGCCGGAAGCATCGAGGAAACGACCATGAAATTGATCCTGCAGGAAGACGTCGAAAAACTGGGCACGCGCGGCCAATTGGTGGAAGTGGCCGAAGGGTACGCGCGGAATTTCCTTTTGCCGCGCAAGCTGGGCCTGGAAGCCACGCCGGGCAACATGAAACGGCTGGAGCGAATGCGCGCCACATTTGCGAAGAAAGAAGCCGTCGAGCAGGCCGACGCGCAGAAGCTCGCCGAACTGCTTACCGGCGTGTCGCTGGCCCTGACGCGCAAGGCCGGTGAGAACGACCAGCTTTTTGGCTCGGTCACCTCCGCCGATATTTCGGAAGCTCTGGCAGCGCAGGGCTACAACATCGAAAAGCGCAAGATCGCGCTCGCCGATCCGATCAAGTTGGTGGGCGAATATGAGATTCCCATCAAGTTGCATCGCGAAGTTTCAGCCTCCGTCAAGCTTGCCGTAAAGAAGGAAGAGTAAGCCGAAACAAAATCCTCGAGCACCGCTCTGAGGGCTCCGGAGGAAGCGGCGGCAACGCTGCCGCGGCACTTTTCCACAATCACGAAAACAATCCACAGGGACGTACCGTTGACGCCTGCGTTGCTGATGTCAAAATGCAACGCGCAATCATAAGTGCTGAGAAAATCGTCCGCGAAGGCGTAGGTGGCCGATCGAAATCGGCACTTGCGCCCGGAAAAGCATTAGGCGAAAATAAAGCGAACTATTCATGGCCAACGACACAACCCTAGAACGCCCGCTCCCGCACAATCTAGAAGCCGAGCGCAGCATCCTCGGCGCCATCCTGCTGGACAATCATGCGCTCAACGCCGCGGTCGAGAAGCTTCGGTCGGAGGACTTCTTCCTCCCGCAGCATCGCCAGATTTTTGAGCGCATGATCCAACTGGGCGAGAAACAGCAGGCGATCGATACCGTCACGCTGATGGAGGATTTGAGCCGTGGCGGGAAGCTCGAAGCTGCAGGCGGGGTGGCGTATCTTTCGCAGCTCGCGGATGGCTTGCCACGCGTGACGAATGTGGAGCACTACGCGCGCATCGTCAAGGAAAAGGCCGTGTTGCGGAACCTGGCGTTCTCCGCCGCGGCGATCCAGGAACAGGCGTTGGCCGCCGGGGACGATGCCGACGTGATCCTGGACCGCGCCGAATCCACAATTTTCCAACTGGCGGAAGATCGCGTGCGGGCCGGGCTGGTGGGCGTGAAGGAGCTCGTCCGGGAAAACTTCGAGCGGCTCGAAAAAATCTTCAGCGAAGGGCGCCGGATTACGGGGCTGACGACGGGTTATCCCGGCCTGGACAACGAAACCGCGGGGCTGCAGCCTTCCGAGCTTGTGATCCTGGCGGCGCGCCCCTCGATGGGAAAAACGGCGCTGGCGCTGAACATTGCCGAAAACGTGTCGCTGCGGCAACGGGAGCCGGTGGCCATTTTCAGCCTGGAAATGTCGAAGGAGTCGCTGCTGCTCCGGTTGCTGGCGTCGGAAGCCCGCGTGGATGCGCACAAATTCCGGACCGGCCACATGAACCGGGACGACTGGGGAAAGGTGACTAGCGCTCTTTCCAGCCTGGGTGAAGCACCGCTGTGGATCGACGATTCCGCATCCTCCACGGTGCTCGAAATGGGCGCGAAAGCGCGGCGATTGAAGCGGGACCGTGGGCTTTCGCTGATGATTGTCGACTATTTGCAGCTCGTAGTTCCCACCAACACGAGCCGCGGGACAAACCGGCAAGAAGAGGTTTCCAGTATTTCGCGCGCGCTCAAGGGACTCGCGAAGGAGCTGAAAGTGCCGGTGATGGTGCTCAGCCAGTTGACGCGCGCACCGGAGCGCGAGGAACGCAAGCCGCAACTTGCCGACTTGCGCGAATCGGGCGCGATCGAGCAGGATGCGGACGTCGTCCTCTTCATCAACCGCCCGAATTTTTACAAGACCGACCTGCCCGAGGAAGACCGCGCCAAGGCGGAATTGATTATCGCCAAGCAGCGCAACGGCCCGACTGGCAGCCTGAACTTCGTGTTCCTGGCGCGCCACACGCGCTTCGAAGAGGCGGCACCGGATTCCTGGGGTTCGCCTGGTCCTGAGGAGTAAGGCCTCCACCAAGGCGTCGAATAATTCCCACGAGCGTGTATCCCTGTAGGCGCTTCTGCGAATCAGCTCCCATAGACGCGGAAATCCCGCCCGCCCTAACCTCAATGTTTGTCGCGTGATCCGCGCTTCTTGTCTCGCCAGGAACCGGCTCAATCAGAACGGCCCCTCAGCTGCAAGATTCCGGAAATGGCATGTTTACCTAAACGGCGCGCCGCGAGTTACCTTTTCGAATTTCCGTCGCGCCGCGCGGACGGAGTCTGGCATTCTAATTGAAGATGACCAAAGCAATTCATAACGGAGGAAGGCCGGTTTGGGCAGAGATTTCGCTGCAAGCCATCCTGCAAAATTTGCAGGTAATCCGCCAGCATATCGGCCCAAAACCAAGGATTTTGGCGGTCGTCAAGTCAAACGCCTATGGCCTGGGCGCCGTCCCGATTTCCAAGGCGCTCCAAAAAGCCGGGGTGGAATGGTTCGGCGTGACTTGCGCGAACGAGGGGATCGAGCTGCGCGAGTCGGGCATCCGGAAGCGAATACTGG
Organism: uncultured Acidobacteriota bacterium; assembly: GCA_963788255.1. Taxonomy (GTDB): domain Bacteria; phylum Acidobacteriota; class Terriglobia; order Acidiferrales; family UBA7541; genus Palsa-295. Next base: position 576,851 of record CAWBGC010000010.1, on the reverse strand, counting down.
TGCTCACAGGCTTCTGGCCGGGTGAAGAAAAACGCCTGATCCAGAATCACCTAACGCCCACCGTCGCGCGGGTGGACGATCTGCGCCATCTCGATCGTGCGGCGAGGACCACGCGAGGAAGATCCTCCCCCGTGCGAGTTCATCTCAAGATCAACACAGGAATGAACCGTCTGGGAATCGAGCCGTCGGAGATCGATGCCTTCGCGAGCGCGCTGGCCGATTGCCGGCATCTCGAGCTCGAAGGGACCTTTACACATTTTGCTTCGGCCGAGGACTTCACAGCGCAGCAAACGGACGAACAAGAGAAACTGTTCCGTTCCTGCTTGGACCGGCTGCGCGCTTTGGGCGTCTCGCCGGGAATCGTACACATGGCGAACAGCGGAGCGATCAGCGCCCGTCCCAGCACTCTCGCCGACATGGTCCGACCCGGCGCGATCCTCTATGGCTATTACCAGTCGTTCGACCCACCGCAAAAAGGACACGAAGTGAAAGGACGGATGGCGTTGGAGCCCTCGCTTACGCTGCGCGCGCGAATTATCTCGCTGCGCGACCTTCCCGCCGGCCAGGGAGTGGGATACGGTGCGCGCTATACCACGGCGCGGCCGTCGCGAATCGCAGTGATCAATGCCGGGTATGCCGACGGCATTATGCGCCAACGGACCAACCGGGGCTGCGCCTTGGTAAGGGGCCGGCGAGTGCCATTGGTGGGAACAATATCAATGGACTTGACGATGCTCGACGTGACGGACGTCCCGGAAGCAGCGCTCGGCGATATCGTCACGGTGTACGGCAAAGACGGAAAGGACGCGATTGTGGTATCGGACGTGGCGCGGGACATCGGGACGGTCACTTCCGATCTGCTTTGCGCGTTGGGACGGCGAGTCGCCCGCTATTACCTCTAGTACCCTGCTTGCTCCGCTTGGACACAACATTTCCTGCCATGTTGACTCACGATTCATTCGCGGTGCTATACTGGTTTCATTATAATCGCTTTATAGTCGCCTGCTAATTCATACCCGGCGAAGACGACCATCCTTCATAAAGCCGGCGCAAAGAAAATTATTCGCGGCCTGAGCTAATAACGATTCATATTTTCATACGTTTTATAGGGTGCGAGCATGCAAAGAACTTCTAACTCTCCCAGCCGTGTTCCCGCTGGGGTGACGCAGGATAATCCGCCCGCAAGACAAGGCGCCCCTTCCCGGCCGTCGCAGGAAAATGTCGGAACATTCTGGGACATGCTGGCGATTCGGATCGTTTTCACAGCCGTCTGCGTGGCTGCCGGCTACCACTTCCGTCCATTCAGCCTTTCCCGAGAGTATGCAACGGCCGCGGGCTTCGTGTTTGCTGTGGCGATCATCCTCTTCGAGATCCGTTTGCGCCGGGCCAGCCTGCGCCGGTTGATTGGCGCGGCGACGGGATCCATTCTCGGAATCCTGGGTGCATACTTGACGTCGCTGATCCTGACACATACAACGATGCCGGAAAGCACGCGATCGTTCTTCAGCCTGGCAATCTTCCTTGTGATGACGTACGTGGGGCTGGTGCTGGGCGCGAATAAGGGCGACCTGCTGAACTTGCAGGCATTTGGCGGAATTTTCGGCAGCGAGCGCAACACGAAGCATTCCGTCAAGGTGCTCGATACCAGCGTCATCATCGACGGACGCGTGGCGGACATTGCGGATGCGCTATTTCTCGACGGAACGGTCATCATCCCGCAATTCGTTCTCCGCGAACTGCAGTTGGTGGCGGATTCGGCGGACCCTCTGAAGCGCCAGCGCGGGCGGCGCGGCCTGGAAGTTCTGCAGCGCATTCAAAAGATGCAGCACCTGGAGGTCCAATTCGCCGACGACGACTTCGCACAAGTCGCGGACGTGGACATGAAACTGATCGAAATGGCCAAGCGGTACGACGCCAAAATCGTGACGAACGATTTCAACTTGAACAAGGTCGCGACTTTGCAGGGAATCGAGATCATGAACGTCAATCAGCTCGCGAATGCCCTGAAGCCCGTGGTGCTGCCGGGCGAGCCGATGCGCGTGTTCATCCTTCGCGAAGGCAAGGAATACAACCAGGGCGTGGCGTACTTGGACGACGGGACCATGGTGGTAGTCGATGGCGCACGGAAAATGATCAACAAGACGATCGACATCAGCGTCACTTCGGTCCACCAAACTACAGCCGGGAAAATGATCTTCGGCCGCTACGATGAGCGCGGGGAACAATCGCCTCGGGGAGCGGCTGCCGCACCGACCGCGCCCGGTGAAGCGCCCTCGGGGGGACGGCTCACGGAGAACGCTCCAGGTGGCGAGCGGCCTCCACGGCCTCTCTCTCCCGAATCCGGCCGGTCTTAATTTCATTTGTTCGTATGGAAAACCCTTTTCTCGCCCGCAGTGCTATCCTTGCGTTAGACTGTTGGCCCTGCGATGAATCGAGTCGCTGCTATCATTCCGGCCGCCGGATTGGGTACCCGCATGGGTGCCGAGACGCCGAAGCAATTCCTTGAATTGGATGGGTTGCCGATTGTGATCTTCACGCTGCGGCGTCTTGCGGCGTGCCCGACCATCACGGATTTTTTTATTGCGACGCGAGCGGAAGATATCGTCTTCCTGCAAGATAAGGTCGCGAAAGCGGGGTTGGGACGACCCGCCCGGGTGATTCATGGCGGCGATACGCGCCAGCAATCGGTGGCGAATGCGCTGGCACAAGTGGACCCGGCGACGGAAATCGTGCTGGTTCACGATGCCGTCCGGCCGTTCGTGACTCTGGCGCAGCTCGATCGAGTGATCGCCGAAGCGCGTGCCCGCGGCGCCGCCATCCTCGGCATCCCGGCAATCGACACCGTAAAGGAAGTAAAGCGTGCCAGCCTGCCCGAGGACGTTGCCTTGATCTCGGCGACGATTCCGCGCGAAAGAATTGTGCTGGCGCAGACGCCGCAGGCGTTTTCATACACGCTACTGCGAGACGCATTCCGCAAGGCGCAGCAGGATGATTTGACGGCTTCCGACGAGGCAGCGCTCGTCGAACGCTTCGGGCACGATGTCTATGTCGTGTTGGGCTCGGAGCGCAATTTGAAGATCACCCGGCCTTCGGATATGGAGCTTGCGCGCTTCTACCTCGATCAGGAGCGCCGCGCAAAATGATCCGCTCCGGCATCGGTTACGATCTTCACCGCCTGGCGGCGGGGCGCAAGCTCATGGTCGGCGGGATCGAAGTTCCGTTTGACAAAGGCTCAGTGGGCCACTCGGATGGTGACGTGCTGTGCCACGCGCTTTGCGACGCGCTGCTTGGCGCGGCCGGGCTCGGCGATATCGGCACGCACTTTCCGGATACGGATCCGAAATGGAAGGGCGTATCGAGCCTGCTATTTCTGGAGCACACACGAAAGATGCTGGACGAGCGCCGGCTGCGCATCAGTCACGTGGACGCGGTCGTCATCTGCGAACGCCCCAAGCTGGGCCCGCACTTTCCCGCCATGCGCGCGGCGCTGGCGAAATCGCTGGGCGTCTCCCTGGAACAGATCAATCTGAAGGCGAAGACGAACGAAGGCACGGGTGAAATCGGCCGCGGCGAGGCCATCGCGGCCCACGCGATTGCCACTCTCGACGGCTGAGGGTTTCTCTCCCTTGCATCCATCTGCGGTAGAATCTTGCCCAATGCCATCCGATTCTCCTGCCGATGCAATGCTCGCTGCAGCAAACCTGTTTACGGCGGAAGACATTACGAAAATTCTGCGCGAGAACGGTTGGCTCGAAAGCGCCAGTGAGCACGAGACAGACCCTGCGCTGCAGGGCTGGATGGAGCGGGCAGCGGCGTCGCTCGGGCCACAAGCGCCCGACCGCACGGCACTTGCCGGTCTCCTCGGCTTGGTTTTCCGTTACGATGCAGCCGCTGTGTTGCGCAGCAGCGAAAGCCATGCGGTGCTGGCGCGGTCAGGCGCGCGGGAAGTGATTCGCGAGCTTGCAAACCGCGTCCTGGAAGCCGGAGAAATCGATTCCGACCGCTTCAAGGAAATCGTAGAGGAAATGAAAGCGGCGGTGCCCTATCGCAGCCGCGCGATGTTTCACCCGATTCGTTTGGCGCTGGCGGGCCGCGTGGGAGAAGGGGAACTCGATCGGGTAATCTTGCTTCTTGATCCCGCCGCGAGGCTGAATTTTGCCGTGCCGGTAAAGGGCGCACGCCAGCGCATGCTGGAATTCTGCGCTGCGTTGGATTGAACGATCACTGAGTCCGTGAATCAACGGCAATCTTATGAACTGGATGACGGGGTTCCACGCGGTCGAAGAAGCGCTCGCAGCCGGAAGACCTCTCGACCGGATCGTGATCGCCCGTGGACGGCACGGCGAGCGCACCGAGGCAATCGTGCGCCTGGCCAAGTCGCGCGGTGTTCCCGTTCGCTTTGAAGACCGCACCCAGATTGACCGCCTGGCGGGAACGCACGAGCATCAGGGCATCGCCGCACTCGCTGCAGCAAAACCCGCGGTCGAACTTGCGGATTTGCTCGTCGAGAAGAACGACCCGGGCCTTCTGGTGCTGCTCGACGGGATCGAGGACCCTCATAACCTGGGCGCTATTGTCCGCACCTCTTTGGCTGCGGGCGCGCAGGGCGTCGTGATTCAGGAGCGGCGCGCTGCAGGGTTGAGCGACACGGTCGAGCGGGCCTCCGCAGGAGCGCTGGCCCATCTGCCGGTCGCGCGCGTGAAGAATCTCGTCCGCGCGATGGAAGAAATGAAGGAAGCAGGCTACTGGCTGGTGGGACTCGATGAGCGCGCCGAAAAAAGCTACACGGAAGTGGATCTCAAAGGCTCGGTCGGGATCGTTCTCGGCGGCGAGGGCGAGGGGCTGCATGAACTGACGCGCAAACGCTGCGACTTTCTCGTGTCGTTGCCCACTTCGGGGCCGGTGCGCTCGTTAAATGTATCGGTAGCCGCCGGCGTCATGCTCTTCGAGGTTGTCCGGCAACGCCGAGGGAAGAAACCAGAAAACGGAAAATAGAAAAGTGAAAATCGCGACCAAAAAGCGAGCATCGAGCCGCTTTTGCCATTTTCTAATTTCCCTTTTCCATCTTCTGCTCCCATCACTTGTCGTATTTCAGCAGGGAGAACACGTCGATTCCGGGGAGCTTCGTGCGGCCGTTCAGAAAGTTTAGCTCGACGGCGAAGGCTGCGCCGGTGACTTCTCCGCCGAGTTGACGCACGAGCTTCACCGCCGCTGCTGCGGTTCCCCCTGTCGCCAGCAGGTCGTCGCAAATCAGGACATGCTGGCCCGAGTGCACGGCGTCCTGATGGACCTCCAGTGCGTCACTGCCATATTCGAGCTGATAGGTGACGGAGGAAGTCTTCCACGGCAGCTTCTTGGGCTTGCGGACAGGGACGAAACCCGCGCCCAAGCGATAGGCCAGCGCCGGGCCGAAAATGAAGCCCCGCGCCTCGATCCCCGCGACAATGTCCACTTTGTTGCCGTTGTAGTGTTCGCAGAGCTGATCCACAAGCGAATGGAATCCGCGTTTATCTTGAAGCAGGGTCGTGAGGTCGTAGAACAGAATTCCCGGCTTGGGATAATCAGGAATTTCGCGGATCAGTTTCTTCAGGTCTTCCATCGTCTCCTCTTTCAATAAGTGTCATATTCGATCGAGAAATCGCGCGCAAAATTCTGGTCGAGCAGGGCATCCTCTTCGGCCACGCCCGCCACTACAGCCGCGGCAGGCCCCCGAGCGAGTTCCGCGCGGAGGGACGCAAGCGATACCTCCGGTCCGATGGCGTACACTTCCACCCGGCCGTCACGGAGGTTTTTGGCGTATCCCGCTAAGCCCAGCCGACCCGCTACGCGCTCGACGAAGAAGCGATATCCCACTCCCTGCACCATTCCGGTTACGTAGTATCGCTTGGCTCGGTGTTCTTTGTGCACGGCCGGCTCGCCCCGCGGGCCATAAGCGGGCAATTTTATCAGAGCCAAGCGGCGCGGAACAGCGAAGGCAGTTTTCGACTTCCTGTCCGTTGCAAGACCTCGAGTCTCGAGACATCTCCCAGGCCAACCGGTGGCCATGCCGATGGCCCCGCTCCAGGGAATCGTGGCAGAATGAGCGGCTGTGACCTGCGCTGCTGAATCGCAATCAGCCTTTATCGCGTGGCGACTCGTCCGACCTATAAGTCGCTTTGGCCTGGGTTGCCTCCTTTGTGCCATTACTCTCTTGAGCCACGTGGCCATCGCATGGGAACCGCCCGTCTACAAGACTGCCAAAGACGACACGGATGTAAACGCACCACGGGGCATCGAAGTCGTCGAACACGCCGGCTATCCCGAACTTCACGTGGATGGCGCTCCTTTTTTCATCCACTCCGCGGAATTCTTCTATTACCGCACGCCTCGAGACCAGTGGGAACCGCTGCTGCAGCGCTATCTCATGTCCGGCATCAATACGATTGACATATACATCCCTTGGAACTGGCATGAGCCGAAGGAGGGAGATTTCGATTTCGACGGCCACACGAATCCGCGGCGCGATTTGCGCGCCCTGCTCGCACTGATCGTGGAAAAGCATCTCCGTCTCATCGCCAGGCCCGGTCCGGAGATTTTGAACGAATGGCGTCAGGGCGGCTACCCCGGCTGGCTGCTCGAACGTCCCGAATACAACATGAGCCACATCGACTGGCTCGAGGGCCGCTATCCGCCGCTCGATGGCTTGAACGCACAGGACGCCGAGGCCGCCGCGCGCGGCTGGCTCGACAACGCGACGCACATGGCGCAAACGCGCGAGTGGTTTGCAGCCGTGGGAAAAGAGCTCGCGCCTTATAGCTCGCACCGCGTAGTCCACTCGGCCTCCGACAATCCTGATACGCCGCCGCGCGAGTCGAGCGGCCCGCTACTTTTTGTGCAGCTGGGAGATGATTTCGCCATCGGGCGTACGAATCGCGCCGGTTCAGATTTTTGGCGCTACGTGGAGGATTTGCGTGGAATGCTCGAGGCGGCGGGAGTGGATGTGCCGGTGTTCATCAACCCGACGGATATGCGCGTTTCGGCGGCGGGTTCCATGCTTCCTCAGCCAATCGGCGTTATGGGCCAGTGGTACATGCCATCGCGCGCGGAAATGGGCCCTGAGGGACGGCGAATCAACGCAGGCGACGCCGACGAAATCGAGTTCTACGCCGAAGAGCTGGAGACGCAGCCCGCGTTCCCTCCCGTCATGATCGAGTATCAAGCGGGTTGGTATGCGCCGGCCGAAGAGCTGGAGACGCAGCCCGCGTTCCCTCCCGTCATGATCGAGTATCAAGCGGGTTGGTATGCGCCGGCCGATGACGACCGGCCGCCCGCCAGTCCTCCCGAGAACACTCTGCTGAGTTCCCGTCTATTGATCGGCAACGGAATTCATGGCCTCAATTATTTTCCTCTCCAGGACACGTACACGCCCGCGGGCTACTCCGTTCCTTGGGCCAATCGTTCGTATCGCTGGGGCGCGGCGCTCGATCCGAATGGGGATCCGCAGCCGCGTCTCCAAGCAGTCCAAAGGAATAGTCAATTGCTCCAACTCTGGGGGCCACAGCTCGCGGCCTCGCACAAGCGCGTGGATTTCGGCATCGTCTATCCGCTGGGCGCGTTTTCGCAGGACATCCTTTCGGCTCAGGACGTTTTGAAAGTTTCCGAATCCGTGAGACGCCTCGCGCGGCTGGGCGCGCTGGCGATGTTGTCCAGCACCCTTCGCGACCCGGAATACCAGCCGTTGGAGCAGCTTCTGAACGATCCGCTCTTGTTTTTGCCTGTCTTCGATGCGGACAATCCGCAATTGCAGCTCTCCGAACATGCCCAGGAAGAGATTGTGGAATATGTCCGACGCGGCGGGACGCTCCTGATTTTTCCAGCCCGTCCCGCAGGCAAGATCCTCGGCCAGCTGTGGAAGGAGGAAGCAGCCTCTTCTGCTCCTGCGGAGGGTTCGGCGATCCGGGCGCGCCGGAAATTCGGTGAAGGCGAAGTGATCGAATCCACCAAGGATTTTCTTTCCTGGATCCAACTGGACCGCGGCCTCTCTGAGAATCGAGCGCAGGAGGAGTTTGGGTGGGCCACCGGCGCGCTTCGCGAGTTCCTCTCGGCCGCGCGGGTTCGGCCTGCTGTGGAGCTGTCCGGCGATCCAAAGGGCACAAGCGACGTCGTCGCAACCGAAATCGTCACGAATGAAGGCACGGGCTTGCTGGGCGAGCGCGAGTCTGGCCAGGGCTTCCTGAGCGTCACGAATCTCTCCGAAGACGAGACGGCGGACGCCGATTTCGAAGCCCTTTCCCCCGCTGCCTCCACGCAGAAAATGCACGGCGTGTACGTCCCGGTCCACGCCGTTGTCCCCCCGCACGAATCGCTGTTGCTCCCAATCGAAGACCGTCTGTGCATGGAGGCACCGGCAAACGTGCCCTGCGACGATTCCGTCAAGTCCGCCAGTGCGGAATTAATCGGCGCCCACCGAGATGGGAAAGTCTTGGAACTGAAGTTCTACGTTCCGGCCAGTTCGCAGGTCGTCCTGCACTTGGCGCAGCATCCTTCGCACGTCACTCTCGAAAGCACGACCATACCGGAGGCGCACTGGGTTCCGGACCATAATGAGCTGCAAGTCACGATTCCTCGCGGCGCTGCTCCTGGCTTTTTGCGAATTCTGCGGCTTGATTTGGCCTACGTGCCCCACGTCCCTGAGATCGAGAAGCCACCGAAACCCGGTCCGAACGATTGCGAGTACTCCGTCTGGAATGCTCTTGCCCTGCCTGTGTCCGCCGACACGTTCTTGAAATCGTACCCACCAGTTGTCGTGATCACTCCCGATCAACCGGCGGCGGTTCTGCTTTCGGCGCTGAATCGCAACCCGAAATCGACCCAACATGTGGATGTGTCCGTCACGGGTCCGCTCCGCGGGACCGACAGTTTCGATATCCCGCCGGGACAAAGCACTGCCGTCAAAGTCAGCTTGAAACCCTCCGGCGCGGATGCGATTTCCCTTCCCTCGGACGCGGATGGCTTGCTCCACGGGGCCATCAAACTGCGATCCGGTCGCGCTCAGCGAAGCATGCCCGTCGATTTCCTGCAATTGCCTGAGGGAGCAATCAGCCACTATCGCTTCGATTTCGATCGGGACGGCGCCGATGAATGGACGCTGGAGAGCGGCGATCTGCGCCTGATTGTCTCGCCCGAATCCGGAGGGCGCGCGATCGCGCTCACGTACAAACCCAGCGGGGCGAATCTCACCACGAGCGTTGGATTGCTTCGCGACGCTTTTTCCTACGCGGAAAATCCGCCGGGCGGCAATCCGCTGCGCGCCCGCGGCCGTTACGGCCTCTTCAACCGCCCCTACGCCGCCGAATGGTCCAGCATAGAGGCTGCCACTGGTTTGAAACTCCATTATGATGCGCCGGATATCTTTCCTTCTGGTGCACAAATTGAAAAATCAATCCAGTTCGATGGCGCGAGCACCCTGCAGGTGCAATATCATGTTGTCTTGAATCAGGCCGCCGGCAGCGCTGCCGCATCGCCGGACCGGCCGCAGCAGTCGTTCGTCGCCATCAATTCGTTTCCGGCCTCCGCAGCGCCAGGGGAGCCAACTCATTTCTGCTGGCAATCCTCGGACATCCGCGGCAGCTCCAGCAACGGAGCCACAACCTCGGAGGACGTCAACGAGCATTGCGAGGATTTCGTGCCGGGCGGAAAATCGATAGAAGTCCCGGACGGTATTCGAAGCATCCAGATCCGCACGGCGGGCCGCCCTTCAGTGGAAATCTCCTGGGAGTGCGACGGCACGTGCGCGCGCATGGCGATTGAACCCAAGAATTTTTCCGCCCTTTTCCGGTTGCAATTTCCCGTGCTTCGGCCGGGGGCGGACGCGCGCTACATTGTGCGCCTCCGTGCAATCGGCATCCCCTAGGGCGTTCCTTGTCGGAGGGATGGAATATCCTGGACGAAGCACTTGATCTGGAATTAATCTCGAATGCCGCCAGCCGCATCTAACTTCTACGGAAGCACGCAATGACACGAAGATGCCAATTCTTTGCCGTCGTTCTTGCGGCACTGCCTTTCGGCGCCACCATGCCCGCGCACGCACAGGATGTTCAAGGGCCGATGGCTCCGCCGCCCAAATTTGAAGTGCACCGCATTCCTTCGGTCCCCCATCCCGGCCCGCCTCCCATCCCGGAGCAGGAGATCATCCAGAAATTTTCGGCGATCGAAGACGTCGAAAAGAAGATCTACAACGACTACAGCTTTACCCAGACGATTCGAATCGAAGAGCTCAGCAAACCCGGAGGAAAATTCACCGCAACCGGAGAGGTCTACACGAAGCCCGACGGCAACCGTTACTGGCGCACGCTCCTGCCGGCCCAATCCGATCTGAAAATGACGACTTTCGCGTTGGAAGACGTCCGCGCCATCTCCGGCTTGCCGCTCTTCTTTTTGACCTCCGAGGAGATCGGTAACTACGATTTTCTCTACGCCGGCCAGGATAAACTCGATGAACTTAACACCTACGTATTTCAAGTGAAGCCGAAGCTATTGAGCCGCACGAAGCGGTATTTTGAAGGCGCCATTTGGGTGGACGATCATGATCTCGCCATTGTGAAGACCTTCGGCAAGTTCGTCAGCGAAATTTCGGGCAACGGCACGAAACTTCCCTTCACCATGTTCGAAGTGTACCGCGAGAACTTCCAGGAAAAATACTGGCTGCCAACTTACACGATCTCGGATGCATATCTCGACGAACCGGATGACTCCCAACTGCACCTCCGTCTGGTGGTCCGAGACGCAGACTTCAAATTTATCCCGACTTCCTCGCCGACAGCCTCTCCCTCGGCGCCTCCCAACGCAGTCAATCCGCCACCCGCGCAGAAACCTCCCGCGTCAGCTCAGCCCTCCTCGCCCCACCGCGACTAGCCCGTCCGCCGGCTGCCACTCGGGCGCAGGTAACGCGGCAAATCATGAATCGAGGCAAGAACCGCATCTGGCCGTGCGGCGCGGACACGTTCGGCTGTCGGGAATGGTCCCAACACGCCCACCGGGCGCACTCCGGCGCGCCGCGCCATCTCAATATCCTCGGGAGTGTCGCCGACGTACACGCACTCCTCAGGCTCCGCGTGGAGCCGCTCCATTGCCATTTCGAGTGGCGCCGGATGCGGCTTCTTCTTCGGCGCGTCCTCGCTGCAAATGCACGCGGAAAATTGCGCCGCGAGCCCGAACTCTCGCAGTTGTCGCCGGACGCGTCGGCGGTTCCCGCTCGTCACCAGCCCCAGCAGGAATTCCTTTTCGAGCCGGCGCAGCACGCCCCGCGCTCCAGGCATCAACTCCGGACTTTCCTTCGCGTAGGCCTGTGTCCACAACCGGTCGGCCTTCTGCCACTCAGACCGCGGAAGGCGCGCCGCGCGATAAACTCGGTACCAGTTGGGAGAGTAGTACCGCTTTAGTTCGCGTTCGCTCCATTCGATCCCCAGTGCGCGAAACATCGCTAGGTACGCGCGGGTATCCGCAGCGTAGGAATTCAGCAGCGTGCCGTCCCAGTCGAATAGGACTGCACGCGCAGGGAAACGTCTGTGATTCACGGTGGGAGAATCGTACCAAAGAACAGAGAAAAGTGGATTAGCGCTGACGATAGCGCAGCGGCAGCACATCGTCGCGCTGCAGCGCAAAATCGTCAAAACTGGCGGCGTAGCCTCGCCAGCCCGGCATGTCCGATTCTTCCGAGCGAATGATATGCGCGGAAGTGCACATTTGGACGCGGCCGAATCCGAGCGGCCGCTCGATCAGCGCTACTTCCAGCTCGATCGCCGTGCCCGGCTCGATTTCACGCGGCGCAAAGAAGTACACTCCGCTCGAGCTGATGTTTCGCGTCACCAGCGTCACCGGAATTGGTTCCGTAGCCTCGCCGATGCGCGTCAGGCGCAGCGGCAGCGAGAGTGCGGCGCGCGGATATCTCCGGCGCTCCTCGGCCACTCCCACCGCGTGCGTCGGCACGCGCGCGAACCGCCGTGGTCCGGGTTTCCCGGAATGTGCGATGGTTAGTTCAGTGCGGCTTTCAAACTCACGCAGCGGTGATACCACGCTCCGCTGCTCTTTGCGTTCCGGAGCAGCCCCCATATCCCTTTTCCCCCAAGACCTGCTGAAAGGATCACCCCTAGGACTTTCCGAATATGCGCGTAGAGGCGAAACGCGTCAACGGGACACCCCACCAAGGTGCCTTATGATGTACCCTCACGGTACAGTGGTCCGCCTTCGCGGAATGGGCCGGATTTCGCAGCCAATTTGGCTGAGTTTGAACGCAAGAATCGGATAGCCCTCTCGCCCGGGATTCGATAATTTAGATGCGTAGCCGAGCGGAAGGCAGGTGATTCAAGAATGTCACGCACTTTAATTCGAGCGGCAGGGAATGATTTGCGGCCCACGGCCAACACATTCTGGAGGGCCGTGCAGTCACGCGACCGTGGCGCGGATGGTGCGTTTGTTTATGCGGTGCGTTCCACAGGAATTTATTGCCGTCCGTCATGTCCCTCACGCAAGCCCCGGCGCGAACAGGTTTCCTTCTTCCCGCTTCCCGAGGCCGCGGAACAGCAGGGCTTTCGTGCCTGCCAGCGCTGTCATCCTCGAAGTTTCAGGCTACGGGACCCGAGGATTGCGGCCGTCTCTCGTGTTTGTCATGAAATCGACGTCCACCTCGCGACCGGCATTGTCGGAAATGGCGAAGCTCCCCTCACGCTGGCCGCCTTGGGCTCGCACGTCGGGATGAGCCCCCATCAGCTCGAACGCGCCTTTCGAAGCGCGATGGGCATCACCCCACGCCAGTACGCCGATGCGCAACGAATGCGCTTGCTGAAATCTCGACTGAAAAAAGGAGACGATGTGACCACCGCACTGTACGACGCAGGATTTGGCTCCAGCAGCCGTCTTTACGAGCGCGCCCCGTCGCATCTCGGCATGACACCCGCCACGTACCGGCGGGGCGGCGCAGGGATGCTAATCCATTACACGATTGTGACCTCGCCGCTCGGCCGCCTCCTCGTGGGCGCCACGGAACGAGGCATTAGCGCTCTCTACCTGGGAGAATCCGATTCGCAACTCGAGTCCGAGCTCCGCAAGGAATATCCTCGTGCGGAGTTTCACCACGATGGCCACGGCTCCGCCGCACTGAAAGATTGGGTCGGCAAAATCCTCGCTCATTTGCGTGGGCACGAGCCTCATATCGATCTGCCGACCGACGTCCAGGCCACTGCTTTTCAGCGCCGCGTTTGGGAAGAATTGCGGCGGATTCCCTATGGCTCGACGCGCACGTACACTCAAGTGGCGCGTTCCATCGGAAAACCCAAGGCGATCCGCGCGGTTGCGCGCGCTTGCGCCATGAATCCCGTTTCGGTTGTGGTGCCCTGCCATCGTGTGGTCCGGCAAGACGGCAATCTCGCAGGCTATCGGTGGGGACTTAGCCGCAAACAGGCGCTGTTGGAAAAAGAGCAAGCCGCGGCGCTAAACGCGAAACGCAAAGTAAGCTGACGCGCGCAAGCGGCACGCCTTCTCGTCCGGTGCCGCCGCGGAGTAAACTCGATTGACGCATGTTCGTGAAACACGCGATATCCTCCTGCTCGAAGGAGCTGAACGCGAAAAGCTCTGGCAGGCCCTCGCCCGGACGATTGAGGACTATATTTCCGGCATCCGTGAGCTTCCTGTTTCGGTCGGCCCCACGCCCGATTCCGTTCGCTCCTTGGTCGCGGCTGTAGATTTCTCGCGACCCATGGCGCCTGAGGAGGCCCTGCGGTTCGCCGCCGAATCTCTGGCGCGAACGCAGGTCCACACGCCGCACCCGCGTTACTACGGCCTCTTTAATCCCACGCCGGCAACCATGGGAATCGCGGCCGACGCGCTCGTGGCTGCTTTCAATCCTCAGCTTGCCGTGTGGAAGCACAATCCTTTTGCCGTCGAAGTCGAGCAGCACCTAATTCGTGCCTTCGGGTCGCTATTCGGCTACGACCCGGCGCGCACAGACGGTACCCTCGCTTCGGGTGGCTCCGAAGCGAATCACACTGCCCTGCTCACTGCGCTCGCTCATGCTTTTCCTGACCTGGAGCGCCAAGGCTTGCGCGGTCTCCCGGCTCAACCCGTGTTTTACGTCTCCGCCGAAAGCCACCACTCCTTTCACAAAGCGGCGCGACATTGCGGCCTAGGAAGCAACGCCGTCCGCGACATCCCCGTGGACGACAAACTGCAAATGGATGTCGCCGCGCTGGAAGCGGCAATCCTTCAGGACCGCACCAGCGGTTTTGCGCCCTTTCTGATCGTCGGCACCGCAGGGACCACGAATGCAGGGGCTATCGATCCCTTGCCCGCCCTTGCCAAGATCGCCGCGCGAGAAAATCTCTGGTTTCACGCCGATGCCGCCTGGGGAGGCGCGGCCGCTCTGGTTCCTGAATTGCGCCCTCTTCTTGACGGAATCGAGCTTTCCGATTCGATCACGCTGGACGCTCACAAATGGCTTTCCATCCCCAACGGTGCGGGGATCTACTTGACACGCCATCCGGAAATCCTGGGCCGCACGTTTCATATTTCCGCCGCCTACGTCCCGCCCAAGGCGCATGGCACCGGTATCGTCGATCCCTACGAACATTCCATTCACTGGTCGCGCCGCTTCATCGGTCTGAAGATCTTTCTTTCGCTGGCGGTCGCAGGATGGGAGGGCTACGCCTCCGTTCTGCGCCATATGACGGCCATGGGAGATGTGCTCCGGCGCGAACTCGATGCAGCGGGCTGGGACGTTGTCGCCGCAACGCCGCTGCCGATCGCTTGTTTTCAGGACCGCCGCTCGCCCCAGGGCCGCTCAGCGCAATACTTGGAAAGCATTGTGAGCCACGTAGTGCGCTCCGGCCGAGCGTGGATTTCGACTACGCGCGTGCGCGGCGATAGGCCTGTCCTCCGCGCTTGCATCACCAGCTACCGCACCACGCCGGAGGATCTCCGCGTCCTGATTGCAGCGTTGGAGGAAGCGCGTTCAGCCCTCAGGCACACCTCTGCCGGGGCTGCAGGCCAATAGGCCGCTTTCTTACTCGCCTTGTGGTTTGATCCTCTCGGTTCCCTTGGGCCAATGTGGCTTGAACACAGTTTCGCGGATATCGGGGTTCTTGACGATCTTGGAATAGCGGATAATCGAGTAGTCTCCTGACCCCGTTTCGTAGAATTCCTGCTGTACGGGCAGCCAGGAAGACTCGTCGAACCAAATCTGAATCTTCGAAAACTGATTGCGCACTGCTTCCGATTTCGGCGTCAGTTCCAGCTCCAGTGTTTTCTTGTCATCCAACGCCGGCTCGCCCTGCAGCGTGACAAGATAGTGTTTCTCGAGATCCTTTCCCGAGGTTCCCAGCCCAAGCGTCAGGAATTGGTCGATCAATGTCCGGTTCTTGCTGATGTTGTACTCTTCCACCCTCTTCAGCCCCGGCGTGTAGACGTAGACATTGTCACCGGTCCGCAAAATCGTGCGCGCGTCGGGCGGCTTCATCTCCAGCAACATTTTGTCGCCTCGGACCAAGATGCTCCCGGTTTCCGTCGACCGGTCGTTCACCACAACGGTCACTTTCGTCCGCTCCACGTCCGCCGAAAGACTGTGAAAGTCTTTCGCCGCGTCGTCCAATTGTCTTAGGACACCTTCCAGCGTCCACGGTCCACGTGTCTGTCCCCGCGCCACCCAGGTGCACGCGCACGCCAGCCACACCGTCGCACACAAGGCCAGCACCGTTATTTTTCGTCTCCCAGTCAAAGACGCCCCCTTCTGGAGGTCACGCTCAGCGAGGCAAACCTACCAATCATAGCACACAGTGTAAGACGTTCTGGGATGGGGCGGGTTACTCTCGTTCCCGCCGGGTGCCTGGTGGGCCAAAAACGCTAAATTCCCTGCTTACGGCTGGATCGTGACGTCGTAGTAGAGCACCGAACCGTCATCTCCGCGGACCGGATCGATCCGCAGCACCTGAAACGTGTGATCCTTCAGGCTCTCGACGGTTCGCCCCAGGATGTCGTGCGTTTCGCGCTCCAGCTCCGGGGTCGATTTCGTCGCGCGCTTCTCGGGTGCGAGCAGTTTGGCGTCCAGCCGGTACGTCTGCGTCCTCGCAACGGCGTCTTCCGACACTTCCTGCACGCCGGAACTTGCCAGTGCGCTCGATTGCGGCTGATCGTGAAACCAATGGCGAGGGGTCGCCAGCACGAACAGCACGATGACGATCACCATCACGTCGTACGGCCAGCTCCCTCGCTCGTACGACCAGAAAATTGTTCGCACCAAGCCCTGCCACAGCGATCGCATTTCAGTGTACGCCCGACCCGTTCACCACCATCCCATCCCGCATGTGCAGCACGCGGTTTCCATACGCCGCGGCATCCGGATTGTGCGTGATCATCACGATCGTTTGGCCCAGTTCCTTATTCAACGAGCGCAGCAAGCCCAGAACGCTCTCCGAGCTTTTCGTATCCAGGTTCCCGGTCGGCTCGTCCGCCAGCACGATTTTCGGTTCGCTGATGATGGCTCGCGCGATTGCCACCCGCTGCTGCTCGCCTCCCGACATCTCCGAAGGCTTGTGACGCAGCCGCTCCTTCAACCCCAGCAGGCTGGCCACGACATCGAACCGGTGCGGGTCGAATCCGTTTCCGTGAATGTGCTGCGCCAGCGCGATATTGTGGTAAGCGTCCAGCGTCGGCAGCAAATTAAATCTCTGGAAGACAAATCCCACCTTGTGCCGCCGCAGCAACGTCCGCGCCGCGTCGCTCATGTCCGTCAAATCGTTTCCATCCAGAAACACGCGCCCGCGCGTGGCTTGCGCCAGTCCGCCGATCACGTGCAGCAGCGTAGATTTCCCGCAGCCCGACGGCCCCATCACCGAGATGAACTCGCCCGGAAGCACTTCCACGCTCACGCCGCGCAGCGCCGGCACTTCCAGCTTCCCCGATCGGTACACCTTCCACAGATTGTCGGTCTTGAGTATCGGCTCCAACGCCCGCTCCCGTGCGCGCCACCCCACCTCTAAGTATGCATTGATTCTAGTCGCCTTTGCCTTTTCTGCCTAGTCCGGATCATTTGCTAGAGCAAGCGCAGTCCCGCCGCGCGTCTATTCGGACGATTCGTAAGCACTTGAAAATCAAGCCAGTTAGTGGTTCTGGAAGGTTGTCTGAGGGGTTGCCCAGTGCTATCCGCTGCCAGAAGCTTGCTGCAGAGTCAGCTTCGCAGGACGCAGCCGGTTCGCGCCCAATTATTCATACGCCAGCGCTTCGACGGGATCTTTCCGGCTCGCCATCCACGCCGGGTACGCCGCTCCCATCAATCCCCCGGCCATTGCGATGGCGCCCGCGCGAAGAATCCAACTAAATGTGATCAGGATCGGCAACGAGGGGAAGATTTTGTGGAACGCGCCCCGGGTCACGAAACTCAGCCCCACGCCGGCCAAAAGTCCCAGCGCGCACAGCAGCGTCGTTTCGCTCAGCACAATCTTCACGATATAACCCTTCGACGCACCCAGTGATTTCAGCACGCCAATCTCGCGCGTCCGCTCGATCACAGTGGTGTACATCGAGAGAAAAATCACCAGAAACCCGATCACCACCGCGATGCCGATCATCACATTGATAAACGTGGCGAGCCCCGGCAGATTCGACGACGTCATCATCGAAATGAAATCCTTCATTGGACGAACTTCATAGCGTGGCAGAAGCTCGCGAATTGCCTCCATCACGGCCGGCGTGTGGTCCGTCCGGTCGCACTTCACGAAAAACACCGAAGCCTTGTCGTGCGCTCCCGACATTTCCTGCAGCGTCGGCATCAGCACGAACAGCCGCGCTCCCTTGCCGTGCTCCACGATTCCCGCAACGTGAAAATCGTGTTCCAGGATGTGCAGCGTCTGCCCCACTTTCACCTTTTTCGAATTGGCGTAGATATCGTCTACCAGGATGTCGTCCGCGGCCTGCAAGTCCTGGCCCGAATGGAAAACAAAGCCGCCGGAAACATCGCGGAAACTGGTGGGATCGATCCCGTAGACTAGATCGAGGCCATTGATGGAATTGAATTGCACCAGCACGGGCGCAACAGCCTGCACGTAATCCAGTTCCTGCAGCTTGCCCGCAATCGCGATCGGCATGGGCGCGCCGCTGAATGCCATAAATATCGAAGCTGAAGGGGGCTGCACCATCACGTCCGCGCCCACTCCCTCGGTGCGCTTCGCCGAATCCAGCAACAGGCCGCTCGTCAAGCCCACCACGATGATCACCAGCGTCACCTCGACGGCTACCGCGACCATCGTGATCAGCGTCCGCATGGGCCGCTGCAGCAAGTTCTGCACGATCATGTAGCGGATCAAGGTTGCGGCTCCTTCGCTTCCTTCCCCACGTCCACCAGTTCCGTCCCCGCCGGCTGCTGCAGTGTGAAGCTATCTGCCGGAACCGGCTGATTCACCGCCAATTTCTTGATTCCGATTTGCAATTGATAGTCATCCCCGGGACGCGCCAGCGCGATTTCCCGCGCGTAACGCGCTCCCCCAAAATCATTCCAGTCGCTGTACCGCACGTCCGTCGTCAATTTCCCGCCAGGGCCATACGACTCCACGCGTGCGATGCTCAAATTTATGCGCTCGAACCATATCTTCCGCGCAATTTCCCAATCCGTAGAACCCGTCGCCGTCGCGCCCATTGAGTCCGCTGCGTCGCCCGCCGCAGCCTCCACCAAAGTCAGCACGTAGTAATGTCCGCTGCTCTCGTTCGCTTCCTCGAACAGCACGATGGCTCCCTCGGGAATTGCTGGCAAGAATATCGCATCCACCAGGTGCTGTGGCCTCAAGTTCTCCACTGGTTTCTTCGCCGGACGCTCCAGCTTGGCCGGCCCCACGATGAATTTCCCCTTCGATGGGATGAAAATCTGAAACCTCTCGCCGTCGCTCACCATGTCGAAGATATTCTTTCCCACCACTGGCGCCTGCCCGATCACCCGAATGCTCGACGGCTTCTGCGCCAAAATAAATCCGTTCACCTCGTGGTACTGCTCGATCACTCCGCTGTACGCCGACCCTGCCGTCAGCTTCATAGTCACCGTGGCGTTCACCGAGGTGATCGCCGCCGCCAGCCGGTTGTACTGCTCCACCAGTTGCGCTTTCGTCGCCGTCTGCAGCGGAGCGGGCGCTTCTCCCGGTTTCACCGCCGTCTTCCGGCTCACCGCGCAGCCGCCACAAATCACCGCCGCCGCGCCGACCACCGCCGTCAGCAACACCCGCCGCGCCGTCCAATTCGTCCGCCACACTCTCAGTATGCTCCGTTCCGCGTGCCCAAATCAGGCAATCTAGCAGCCACCCCCAAGCGTGTCAAACCGGCTGCGCCACAGCCGGGCCTTTCGGTTGCAACATGCGGGTTTTCCATTCGGCCTGCCGAGTCCACCCTGAAAAGGAAGGCGGCTGGCAGCTTATGCGTGGCTGCCAGCCGTTGTGGAGGGAACGAGGAGAAATTTTCGATCAACGACGGCCACCGCCATGGAATCCGCCCACGCGTGCGCCGCCTCGGAATCCGCCTCCCGCGAATGCGCGTCCACCGAAAGCAGGCGCTGGATGGCCAACCGGCCCACGGACAAATCCGCGTCCGCCGACGAAGGCCCGGCCGGGGTAGAAGCCGCGGCCATAAAACCCGTGGAACCACGGCCCGGCGCCGATGAAGACGCCACCCGAGAACCAGCTAGGCCCGTAGTAGCCATAAGGCGCGCATGCGTACGGGTAATACGCGTAGTAGCCATATTCGCAGACCGGAGCCGGCCCCACGAACGCGGGACCCACTCCGACGGCTACCGGACCTACACCAACTCCGACGCCAACCCTGACTTGCGCCTGCATGGCGCTTGCCGATAAGGCCAGAAGTGCAAACATCGCAAAATATTTTAGATATCGCATTTAAGTCCTCCTCTCGAGGCCCCGCTCTCACCACTTTCGGGGCGGTGCCCCCGTCCGACCTCCCTTCGAACCATCGGACGATGACCATTGAATTGCAAGGCACATGCCAAAGGGCTGCCAGAAGCGAAGGTTCCCTAAGATGTGTTTTATCAGGAAGTTACAAGGACACGCTGTCTGGTCGCTGATCAGGGGTTCGGTGCACCATGGCTGGAATCCACCACCACTTGCTGCTTCTCAACCACCCTTAGGGCTCTTGGGTTTGCTTTCGGTTCTGTGTCCCATCCCAAGGGACGCAACCCTCGCTCACTCGCCTGTTGAAAGCTCGCACGAACCTCTCCGCCGGTTGACGAACTAGATTCCACTCAGGATCGTCCAATACGCGGTGAGTATCTGGATGGCTTGGCATTTTGTCGTAGTATTCCTCGAGGAGAAATCTTAGTTGCTTCCATGACCGCACCTGCTGATCGGTAAGTTTTTCGCCATGAGTCTGAGAGAAGAGATCAATCGTAAAGTCTTCCATCAGCACTTGGTACACCTCGTCGGGAGAGGACGCGACTTTTCCCTCAGGAAACCACATCTCCTTTTGGAATTCCGGGCTTGCGATATTTTGCGCTGCCCCGATGATGCAGCCTAACCATTGCTCATAGAGCATCATTTGGAAAATGCTCCTCATTCAACAAAAGGAAAGTCAACAAAAGGCGCATCAACGAATGGGCTTTTCATGGGCGCGTGGACAGACGTGTGCGCTTAATGAGAAATGGAAGGACGCGAGGCTAGTCCACTCGGCAAGATTTCACTTCGCGGCGGCACACGAGCGGATGATAACACTCCGGTATTTCACCTCTCTCCGCGAATTCCAGAGCGCCGCGCCGTCACTTCCGCTACAATCCGCCCTGCCGCGGCAGCCTGCGCGCTCGCCGCGGGCCCCGTGAGGAGATGACCCTTGAGCTTCGGCCAGCGCATCCGCGAAATCCAATCCGGGTTCGAGCCCGCCTTCTGGGTGGCGAATTTCACGGAGATCTTCGAGCGCATCGCCTACTACGCGACCACGGCCGTGCTGGCTATCTACCTGAGCGATCAGCTCCATTTTTCGAATGAGCTAGCTCTTTCCGTGACCGGCACGTTCGGCTTAGTGGTCTGGTTCCTGCCGATTCTGGGAGGAACGCTGGCGGACCGCTTGGGATTCCGGCGCGCCCTGATGTTTGCGTACCTTGTCATGACCGTCGGCTATTTTCTGTTGGGCTCTCTTTCGGCCACGTGGATGGAACCGCTGCGGCACACGCTCGGGGATAAATGGCTGGTGCTGGCGATCCTGATGATTCCCGCGCTGGGGCCGGGGATGGTGAAGCCGTGCGTCGCGGGGACCACCGCGCGCGCTTCGAAGGAAAATGTCCGCTCGATCGGCTATTCGATTTACTACACGCTGGTGAACATCGGCGGCTTCATCGGTCCGCTCGTCGCGTTCTTCGTGCGGCAGAAACTGGGCTGGGGAATTGAAAACGTATTTCGCGTCGCGGCTTGCAGCGTCTTCCTGATGTTCTGGGTCACGCTGATTTTCTTCCGCGAGCCGTCGCGCGTGTCGGAGGAAAAAGTAGCGAGCATCCGGAAGGCAATCACGAACATGTTCGTGGTTCTCGCCAACATTCGCTTCCTGCTTTTTTTGGGGATTGTAGCCGTGTATTACATTGTCTTCTGGCAGGTCTATATGGGCCTGCCGCTGTTCGTGCACAACTTCGTGAATCACGACCTCGGAGTGGACGCCACGATTTCGGTGGAGGCCTTTACAGTGATCGCTTGCCAGGTGTTGATCGCTGTGCTCACTCGGAGAATCCCCACGTTTCGAACCATCGCCATCGGCATCTTTCTCACCAGCGTTTCCTGGCTGATCTTGACGCTGCCGCTCCCAGCAGGTGATGTCACGCTGCATCTCGGGTTCGCAGCGCCGACGATCTATCGCGCCACCCTGTATGTGGCCGCCACCCTGTTCGTGCTGGCGCTGGGCGAAATCATGCTGTCCTCGCGCTATTACGACTACATTTCGCGGCTCGCTCCTTCCGGCCAGGAAGGTCTCTATATGGGCTATGCGTTCCTGCCTATCGCCATTGGATATAAGGCCGGTGGGTGGTTGGGCGGCCACCTGTTGCACCATTTCGGCGAAATAGAGGGCAAGCCGCAGCGCATGTGGTTTGTGGTGACGGCGATCGGTGTCTTCGCCACGTTTTTGATGTGGGTTTACGACAAAACGCTGAAGCCCCCGGCTGCGGCCCAGGGAAAGACTTAGTTCACCATGCGGCGAAGGTTTTCCACGGCCTGCCGCGCAAGCGTGTATTGCGGCTCGATGCGCAGCGATTCCTGAAAACACTTTCGCGCACGATTGATTTCGCCCTTCTCGAGATACGCACGGCCCAGATTGAAATGGGGAAAGTGTCGCGGCTCGTAGCGCGGCGCTTCGATGGCGCGTTCAAGCCAGGGAATCGCTTCATCGTACCGGCCGAGGGCGATCAGATACGATCCGATGTCGTTGTAGGGATTGCCGAAATCCGGATCCACTTCAATCGCGCGCTTGCATTCCGCGATCGCCTCCTCCACTTTCCCCTGAAAGTGGTAGGTCCAGCCCAGAAACGTGTGGGCCTCCGCCGTGGGACAAATTTGCAGCGAGGATTTGTAAAGCTCGACCGCGTGGTCCAGCTCTCCTTCCATTTGCGCCCGGTACGCTTGCTGGAGTAGTTCCCAGGCCTGCTGCATGCGGTCGGAAGACATCGGGAGAGCCTTCACTTCCGCGCCGGATGCACGACGCGGTGTCGCAGGGGCGTCGCCGGTTCATTGCTCTTCGCTAGGGCCACTGCTTCGCTCGTCGAGATCAGCCGCGCGCCGAGGCCCTTCAGCTCTTCGAGCGTGCGGCGCCCGTCTTCCGGCTTCAGCGTCTCGATGGCGTCTTCCACAACAAACACTTTGCGTCCGCGATCAAGCAGCCCCTTCGCAGCGCAGCGCACGCAATACTCGGTGACGACCCCAAAGACAACGTACTCGGCTGCGCTTCCGAGGCGCTCCACAATCGCGCTGGCGTGGGGATTGTCGAAGACGTCGAGTGTCTGCTTCTGGAGGACGATTTGCTGATAATCGAGGATGCGTGGCGGCAGCGTGAAGGAGGCCTGATTCGGAATCGTGTAATGCCGCTTCGCCATTCCCTGCGGAATGAGTTGCGCGCCGTCGCTTTCGCGCAGGCAGTGCGGCGGGAATCTTTCGAATTCCGGATCGCCTTCGGGATGCGCGTCGCCGCTGGAGACAAGCAGCGTGCGCGTTTCGCTCGCCGCGTCCACCAGCGTCTTGATATTGGGGATGATTCTTTCCGCGCCCGGGACGTACAGCTTTCCTCTCGGCAGCATGAAATCAGCCTGCGCGTCCACTTCCCAGAAAACAATTCTTCGCGGCGCCATGGATCGCACCCTCCGCGTTCTCTAGAGACTATTTTAGCGAAGAGCGGCGAATGCGTCGCCGGACTTTTTCGAGCATGGTTTCAAGACGGTTGCTGTAGTGGACGGGATATACCGCGGTTCGGCTGATCTGGCGGTATCGTTGCGGCAGGCGCGCGAGGCCGGCCAAGCATCGCTCGCGCAGAGCGCTGACCGGCTCGGCCGGCACAATCCGGCGTCCACCGCGCATCACTTCGACGAGAAGCGGAGCGCCGCCGTTGGCTGGTTCGCCTTCGAGAGCGATGCGGTCCTTTTCGAATTCGCCCGCGGGAGTCGAGTCACGAAACACCTGTTTCCGTCCCGGGTATGTGACTTTGGCCCGGCTGAGCTTCGCCGCTTCGCGAATCTTTCCTTCGCGCTCCACTTCGACCAGCTTGTAAATCAAATTCAAATGAGGCGCGTCGCCGGGCGTCGCCAGCGCCGTTCCCACGCCGAACGCGTCAATGGCCGCGCCTTTGGCCAGCAGCGACGCGATACGGGTCTCATCCAGGTCGCCCGACGCGAACACCTTGACGTCGTTCCATCCGGCTCGGTCGAGTTCGCGACGAACCCAGCGGCTGTCTTTCGCCAAATCACCGCTATCGAGCCGCACGCCGGCCGGCTTCCGTCCTCCGGCGATAAT
Organism: uncultured Acidobacteriota bacterium; assembly: GCA_963788255.1. GTDB lineage: Bacteria > Acidobacteriota > Terriglobia > Acidiferrales > UBA7541 > Palsa-295. The sequence goes on along the minus strand of CAWBGC010000010.1, from coordinate 552,858 downwards.
TTTTTTCACCGCGTTGCGGACATCGTAAGTGTCCAGCAGCAGAACCGCGTCTTCCGGAAAGGCATCGAGGAAATGGCGGAACGCTTCGGATTCGTCCTCATGTGCCATCACCCACGAATGCGCCTGCGTCCCATAGGTGCTCATGCCGAACTGCTGTCCGGCGAGAACGTTCGAAGTGCCGACGCAGCCGCCGATCGCCGCCGCGCGCGCTGCGAGCAGGCTTGCCTGGCTGCCGTGAGCGCGGCGCGCGCCAAACTCAACGACCTGGCGGCCCTGTGCGGCGGTGACCACGCGCGCCGCCTTACTCGCGATCATTGTTTGGTAACTCAAAGTCGCGAGCAGATACGTCTCCATGATCTGGCCTTCAATAATCGGCGCGACCACGCGGAGCATCGGCTCGCCCGGAAACACGAGCGTGCCTTCGGGCATCGCCCATACGTCTCCCGTGAAGCGGAAACCGGCGAGGTATTCGAAGAATTCTCCCCGGATGTGGCGGAACACAGGATGGCGCCGCAGGAATTCGATCTCCTGCTCCGCGAAATGGACATTTTCGAGATACTCGACCGCCTGCTCGAGCCCCGCCGCAACCAGGTAATTGCGCCGGGGAGGGAGATGCCGGACGAACAACTCGAACGTGGCGCGGGCGTCGAAGCGCGTTTGCAGATAGCCCGCCGCCATGGTCAATTCGTAGAGGTCGGTGAGAAGGCCTGAGTGATCCATTGTTCTTATTGGATGACGCGACGCCTAGCCGCGGTCCCGCCGCAAAGTAAGCCCACCATCCACGACGAGCGACTGGCCGGTAATATAATTATCCGGCTCGAGGAAAAAACGGACGGCGCGCGCCACGTCCTCCGCGCGCCCGAACCGCGGAATCGCGCCGCTCGCCACGTGCCGGTCGTATTTGCCGGATTGCACGCTCGCGGCAGCCATGCCCGCCAGAGTGGCGCCGGGTGCGACGACGTTGACACGCACGCGATTCCATTGCTGCGCCAGGATGCGAGCGGCATGGACGAGGGCAGCCTTCGGCGCGGCATAATTCAAGCTCGAAGGAAACGCAGCCAGCGCTTGCATCGTCGAGAGGAGCACCAAAGCGCCGCCGCTTTCCGACTTCTCCATCGCCTCCCCCAATTCCTTGGCCAGCAGGACTGGGCCTACGTAATTGGATTCCAAAGAGGCCACCAGCGCTGCGCGATCCAGGTCCTGGAAGGCAACACGGGCGGGATCACCCGGAAAAATCGCGGCACCGGCCAGCGGCGCGCCGTCGTTCACAACCCTCTCGAGAAAATTCCGCCGGACGGCCGTGTCGCACAAATCGCCTTCGACCAAAGCCAGCTTCCGGCCGAAATCCTTTTCAATGGCGCGCGAGAGGCTCTCGGCCCGCTCGCGATTCTTGCGATATCCTACGACGAGATGCACGCCCTCTCGCGCGAGCAGCGAGACGGCGGCAGCTCCCAGGCCACCGGTTCCCCCAGCGACAACGACGGTTTTGCCCGCGAGCGTCTTTTCTGGAAAGTCGTAGCGGAACAGGCGGTACGATTCCGCACGGGGCTCATCCCAATACGGCGAAGTCATTTTTCCTCGTTTTTCGCCGGAATTCGCTGGAATCGGCGAGCGGGACCGGCCGCCGGGAAAGGGACGGCCAGGTGAAAAGACAAAACCCCCAAGCTCCGTCCCACACTGCTGGACCGGGCATGCCTGGGGGTTTCGCCGTCAATCTTTGCGCCGAAGTGCGTTACTTCAAAACGGCGTCTTTGAAAGCTTTTGCGGCGCGCAAACGCACCACGGTCTTGGCCTTGATCTTGATCGCTTCGCCCGTGGCCGGGTTGCGGCCCATGCGAGCCTTGCGGTGCGCCTTCACGGCGCGTCCCAGGCCGGGGATCACAAATTTGCCAGCGCCCTTCGCTTCCTTGACGGCGAGCTTGAAGAGCTCGTCGAAAAACGCGACCACCTGCTTCTTCGAAACGGGCTTCTCGGGCGTGCTGACCTTCTCGGCCAGGTGCGCGATGATCTTGGACTTGCTCAGCGGATTTGCCATTTAGTTCACTTTTCTCCTCAGATGTAGTTGTTCGGCAACACCGGCATTCCGGTAGCCGCGAGGCACTATAGCTGTCCTGCCGGGGGAACGCAAGCAAAAACATTGAAAAAAGCCCGGAAAAACGGGCATTTCTTCGGCGTGCGTCCGGCGGCGCGATTACATGCCGGCGAGCTGTTGGTAGAAGATAGCCACGGACTTGATTCCGCCAAAATAATTCTCGAGCAGGATGTGTTCGTCGGGCGCGTGCGCGTTCTCATCCGGCAGCCCGAAGCCGATCAGGACGCAGGGAACCTTGAACGTGTCGTGCATCTGCGTGACAAACGGAATCGAACCGCCCTCACGGATGAACACGGCCTTCTTTCCGAAGCCGGCTTCGAGCGCGTGCAGCGCCTTCTGGAAAATCGGGTGCGAGTAAGGCGCCACCCAGGGTTTGCCGGTACTCAGCATCGAGAATTTGCACGTCACACTCTTGGGCAGCAGCTTGCGGATGTGCCGCTCCACCTGCTTCGCAATTTTTGCCGGATCCTGATTCGGAACCAGGCGCGTGGAAATTTTCGCATGTACCTTGGAAGGGATCACCGTCTTGGCGCCTTCTCCCAAGTAGCCGCCCCATATGCCGTTCAACTCGAGCGTGGGACGCACCCAGAGCTGTTCGACGATGGTGAATCCCTTTTCGCCGCAGAGCGCGGGCGCGCCGACCGTCTTCCGGAATTCCTTCTCCTTCCAGGGAAGCGAATTCAACGCCTTGCGCTCCTGGCGGGAAACCGTGGCCACGTCGTCATAAAATCCCGGAACCGTGACGCGGAAGTTCTTGTCGTGCAGCTTGGCGATCATCTCCGCGAGAATCGTGATCGGATTGGGCACGGCGCCGCCGAAAACTCCGGAGTGCAGGTCCTGTCCTGGCCCGGTGATTTCAATTTCATAGTAATTCAAGCCGCGCAGACCATAGGTGATGGAAGGAACGCCGCGGGCAAGCATGGACGTGTCGGAAACGACGAGCGAATCCGCCTTGAGGCGGTCGCGGTTCTGGTTGACGAAGTCCCAGAGGCTGACGCTGCCCACTTCTTCTTCGCCCTCGATCATGACTTTCACGTTGATGGGGAGCTTTCCGGCCGTGTTCCGGAGCGCTTCGAGCGCTTTGATGTGGATATGCACCTGCCCCTTGTCGTCGGCGGTGCCGCGGCCATAGAGCTTTCCGTCGCGCACGGCGGGCTCGAAGGCAGGGCTCGTCCAGAGTTCGAAGGGCTCGGCCGGCTGCACGTCATAGTGCCCGTAGAAAAGCACGGTGGGCTTGCCGGGCGCTTGCAGCGACTCGCCGTAGACAAGCGGGTGCATCTTGGTGGGTTTGATTTCGACGTTTTCAAGCCCTGCGGCTCGAAGCTTCTCCGCCACCCAGTGGGCGGCTTTCTCGATATCGGGCTTATTCTCACTCTTCGTGCTGACGCTGGGTATTCGCAGGAACTCCTTGAGTTCGTTGAGATGATCTTCGCGCTTGGATTCGATGTACTCGATCAGGTTCATGAACAATCTCCCGGGCAATCCAATTCGATATAGATTTCGGAACAGTTTGGTGCGATTTGAACGACACAGCCCATATGAAACAAACGTATCATCTTACGCAAGCCTGCGCGATTTCAGCAAACTTTTTGCAAACTGCTCTTTTGGGCACGCGGCGGCTTGCTTTCGTTGACTCCCGACCGTCCGCATTGCACGATACGGAATGACCATGACGGAGACACAAAACACTGCCGAGCGCCGGAGTTCGAGGGTCTTTACGCGCATCCCGGTGCGCGCAATGGGAAAAGGCGTTGACGGCCGGAAGTTCCGGGAAAACAGCCAGACGATCGTGATCAACGCGCATGGCGGCCTGCTCTACCTGCAGGAGTCACTCCAACTCGGGGCGGAATTGGTTCTGGTGAACCCCGTGACCGAGGAAGAGCAGGAGTGCCGCGTCGTCTACCTGGGCGACACGTCGGAAAAAGGGACGCGCGTGGGCGTCGAATTCCTCTCACCCAGCCCGCATTTCTGGGGGGTTGAATTCGCGCCCCAGGACTGGCCGTCCCGAGCACCCACTCGACCGGTCCACTAGCCTAGCCTGCACCCCACACCAAGTATACGCTGGAAATCACCGTTGGGCTTCCGCGTCCAAGCCTCCATAATCCCCTGATTCGAGCCGAGACCCGTGGCAACATCTGAGGCGCGAAGGGGGTCTAATAGAACGGCCGATTGCGCGGGGGTGTGTTGGCTCGAAGTTCGATGAAGTTCCCTGGAAGTCCGGCCTGGGCCAAAGAATTCGGAAGAACTTGGGGGAGGCGAAAATGCGAATATTCTTTGTCTGGCTATGTTCTCTGGCATTAGCGGGGATGGCGCTCTCCACCGCAGCAGTCCCACAGAAAAATCCGGAGCCCCGGGACAGCGGCGCCTCCAAACCGGTGCCAGCCCCGTCTCCCACGAAGACAGACCAAGCCGACGAATCCGCGGCGGCGAAGTTGCCCGTTCGCCGCGTAGCTCTCTACAAGAGCGGCGTCGGATACTTCGAGCATCTCGGCTCCGTTCGCGGCGACCAGACCGTCCGGATTGATTTCACCAGCGGCCAGCTCAACGACGTCCTCCAGTCGCTGACAATTCTTGACCTCAACGGCGGACGCATCGCCGGTGTGAACTACAACTCCGAAGCACCGCTCAGCCAGCGGATCGGGACGCTGCGCCTGCCGCTGGAGGAGAAGACCGACCTGGCGCAGTTCTACGGAGCGCTGCGGGGCGCACGGCTCGAAGTGCGTAGCGGCACGAACGTGATCAACGGGCGCTTGTTGAGCGTGGAGCGCAAGACACGGGTCAGCGGCGGCACCACGCTCGAAGTGGACTTGGCGACCCTGGTGAGCGATTCGGGCGAAGTACATAGCGTGGAGATCACGCCGGCTGTGAGCGTGCGACTGGCCGAGCATGACGTCTCCGAGGAAGTGGGGCGCTATTTGTCCTTGCTGGCTTCCGTGCGCCAGGAGGATCTTCGTCGCATGACCATCTCGACGGCCGGAACGGGCGACCGCCAGCTTTACGTGAGCTATATCAGCGAAGTGCCCGTGTGGAAGACAACCTACCGTATCGTCCTGCCGTCGAAGGCGGGCGATGAACCGCTGCTGCAAGGCTGGGCGATTGTGGACAACACCGTCGGGGAGGATTGGAACAACGTGGAGCTCTCGCTGGTGGCCGGAGCGCCGCAATCGTTCATCCAGCAGCTTTCGCAACCGTATTACGCGCGGCGTCCCGTGGTGCCGCTGCCGGAGAGCGTTCAACTCACGCCACAGACCCACGAGGGAGCGATGCAGGGCGGCGTGGCGGGACTGTCCGGCGTGGTGATTGACCCATCCGGCGCCGTGATTCCGAATGCGCAGGTGAAGCTTCTGACGCAGTCGGGCACGACGGCTGCGACGGCTTCCACCGACAATCAAGGGCGCTATCAATTCGACGATCTGCCGGCAGGGAATTACCGGCTACAAGTGGCTCAGAACGGCTTTCAGACGACCGTTATCCAAGGGCTGTCGCTCGGAGGAGGACGCGCAGCGACGCAGAACGTCACGCTGTCGGTCGGGTCATCCTCGCAATCAATAATGGTCACCGCCAATGCGCAATCAGTTCAAACATTAAACACTGAAGTGAGCACCGACAACGCGACGATTGGTTCGGGAAGTGAACTGGGAACGGGCGTTGGGGTGGGCGGAGGGGCGGAAGTCGGCGGCGGCGTCGCAGGTGGAGTATTCAGTGGATCGGGGGGCGGTATCGGACCAGGCACGATCTCGAGCGTCCTCAACCGGATGGAAGCTGCGGCGCAGGGCTCGGACCTGGGTGACCTCTTCGAATACAAACTGAAGGACCGGGTAACGATTCACAAGAACGAATCGGCGCTGGTGCCGATCGTGCAGACGCACGTGGCGGCGGAGAAGGTTTCCCTGTGGAACTCATCCCTTGGGACGCCGAGGCCGCTACGCGCGCTCTGGCTGACGAATTCGAGCGCCCTGACGCTCGATGGCGGGAGCTTCACCGTGCTGGAGAACGAAACGTACGCCGGGGAAGGCTTGACGGAGGCGATCAAGCCCGACGAAAAGAGGCTGATTTCCTACGCCGCCGATCTGGGCGTGCGCGTCAATTCGAAATCGGAAATGGACCCGCAGCGCGTGACACGCGTGCGCATCTACAAAGGCGTGATGATTCAGACGCGCGAACTTCGAGAGGCCACGACCTATACCGCCCGGGACGACGATACGACGCCACGCACACTGGTGATCGAGCACCCCCTGCGCATCGGGTGGAAGGTGGCCGACGACGGCCCCAAGCCGGAGGAAACCACTTCGAATGTGTATCGCTTCCGCGTCCACATCGAGCCCAAGTCCACGGAGACGCTCGAGGTCCGCGAATCCGAACCGCAGGAAACCCGCTACGAATTGACGAATTTGGACGACGACCAAGTCACGCTGTTCCTGCAGCAGAAAACCATCAACGCCGAGATCGAAGCGGCGTTCCGCAAGATCGTCCAGCAAAAGGATGCCGTCGCCGCATTGGACGCGGAAATCTCCCGGCGCGAGGAGGAGAGGAAGAAGATTTACGACGACCAGCAACGTCTGCGCGAAAACTTGAAAGCGCTGAAGGGCAGCGCCGAGGAGCGGGCGCTCACCCAGCGCTATACGCAGCAGCTTGCCGATCAGGAGACGCGCCTGGAAACCTTACAGCGGGAAACGGCCGACCTCCAGGCCAAGCGCGATCAGGCGCAAGCGCAGCTCGACAAGATGATCGAGGACCTCACGCTCGACGCAACGATTTGATTTTCAATTTTGCGGGAGGAAGAGTCTTGGCGCTCCTGCGGCGGTGTGCTGGCTGCACTCGGCGCGGCGACCAAACCGCTATTTCGAGGCCGCAGGCGTGGCGTAGGGGGCGAGGTCGACGTCTTTCCACTCGCCGTCAATGATTCCCTGCCGAATTTGCGCTGCCGTCTTCCCTTTGCGGGACTGCTCGTAGGCGTACACGGCTTCTCTCCTACAAGTGCCGCATACGGAGGCGTGGTGGTCCACGTAGCAATCGAGCAGGCTCTTGTGGCCATTGGTGCGGTCGCAGCCGCAATAGCAAGGCTGCTGGTAAAGGATGCGCTTCAATTTCGCGTCGGTGGCCAGGGTGTAGATATTCTGATTCAGAGCGTCGGGGAATTCCTTCGGGTCAATCGTCTGCGGCAAAGGACCCTTGGGGGCTTCGGCGTGATACGCCGGAACGTAGGCTCCGGCACTGGGATTGGCGGCGGGGGACTGCTGAGCGCTGCGATCGGAAGATTCCTGGCCCGCCCAGACTCCAATTCCGAACCCTGCCAACGCGAAGCAGGAAATCGTCGCGATGATGATGCTCTTGCGTCGCATGGAAAAGCCCTCCCCCGGACGGCGGTGAATACGGCTCGCCAGCCCGGTCCTTGCCCGAGGAGAAATCGTATCACAGGAGAAAATGCCCGCCCTTCTCCATTTTTTCGCCGCGTTCGCGCGCGCCTTTCGGCCTCTGACCACGTGTGCTAAGATGGAGGTTCGGAGGAGTGCAAGCTTCCCGCCGACGTCCGATGCCCACCGCAACGATGAAGGCACTCCGCAAGATGCGCCCGGAACGAGGCGCACAGCTCGAAACAGTCCCTATACCTGAAATCAGCCCCACGCAGGTGCTGGTCCGCGTGCGAGCGGCCTCAATTTGCGGCACCGACCTGCACATTTACGGCTGGGACCGGTGGTCCGCTTCGCGCATCCACCCGCCCATCACGTTTGGGCACGAATTTTGCGGCGTGGTGGAAAAAGTGGGCGAGGAAGTGACTTCGGCAAAGCCCGGTGATTTTGTCAGCGCGGAAATGCACGTCAACTGCGGGCATTGCCGCCCCTGCCGCATGGGCCAACCGCATGTCTGCCAGAACGTGAAAATTCTGGGCATCGATGCAGACGGCTGCTTCGCGGAATTCGTCCGCATCCCCGTGCGCAACATCTGGAAAGTGGACCCGGCGATTCCGGAACACTACGCCGCGATCATGGACCCGTTGGGCAACGCTGTGCATACCGTGATGGCGGGCAAGATTGCGGGATTGAACGTGGTCGTCACGGGTGCGGGACCGATCGGGCTGATGGCGATTGCCGTGGCGCGGGCGTCCGGCTGTGCATCGCTCTTCGCTACGGAGGTGAACGCGCACCGGCGCGACCTGGCAAAAATAATGGGCGCGGATGAAGCGCTCGACCCCGCCGCCGGAGACGTGGTTGCGCATGTGCTCGAAGCCACCGGAGGCGACGGCGTCGACGTCCTGCTGGAAATGAGCGGGCATCCCACCGCCATCCACCAGGGATTCCAGATGCTTCGCCCCGGCGGACGCGCTTCGTTGCTGGGCATCCCCCGGGATGAGGTCACGTTTGACCTGGTGAACGACGTCATCTTCAAGGGCGCCACGGTCCAGGGAATTTACGGGCGCAAAATGTTCGAGACGTGGGTGCAGATGACGGAGTTGCTCAAGCACAACCGCCTGAATCTCGAGCCGCTGTTCCACGAACGCCTGCCGCTGAATGATTTCCAGAACGCCTTTTCGCTTCTCGAATCCGGCCAGGCAGGCAAGGTTCTGTTTTATCCCAACGGTTCGCCGAAGTAGCAATCGCCCTTCGTGGCCGCAATAGGCCTATAATGGATTTTCTCCCCAGCCATCATTCTTGCATTTCCTTGGAGGAATCATGACGACACCCGCCGTAGGGGCACAAGGCCGCCCGCAACTTGGCTATTTGCACGACGCGCTCGAAGATCTGAAATCGAAGCACCTCTACTTCCGGCTGAAGATTCTGGAAGGTGAGCAAAAGCCGGTCGCTATCTTTGACGGCAAGGAAGTGATCAATCTCAGCTCGAATAATTATCTCGGCCTTACGACGCATCCGAAGCTGCGCCGCGCCGCCATCGACGCGACGCGAAAGTACGGCGTGGGCTCTGGCGCCGTCCGCTCGATCGCCGGCACGATGAAGATGCACATGGACCTCGAAGAGCAAATCGCGCGCTTCAAGCATTCCGAAGCCTGCGTCGTGTTTCAATCCGGCTTCGCCGCCAATGCAGGCACAGTATCCGCGCTTCTCGGCAAGGATGACCTGATCATCTCCGACGAGTTGAACCACGCTTCCATTATTGACGGCTGCCGTCTCTCGAAAGCCGCCATCAAGGTTTTCAAGCACAAGGACCTCGCGGATTGCGAGCGTGTTCTGAAGGAAACGGAAAACTGGAGCGGCAAAAAGCTGCTGATTACCGACGGCGTTTTCTCGATGGAAGGCGACATCGCGGACCTTCCCGCCCTCTGCACCCTCGCCGAAAAATACAATTGCATCATGATGGTGGACGACGCGCACTCTTCCGGCGTGCTCGGGAGCCGCGGGCGCGGGACCGTGGACCATCTCGGCTGTCATGGCCGCGTGGATATTCAGGTCGGCACTCTCAGCAAAGCGATCGGCTCGATCGGCGGCTACATTTGCGGCCCGCGCGACTTGATCGAATTCCTCTATCACCGCGGCCGCCCATTCCTCTTTTCCACTTCGCATCCCCCCTCGGTGGTTGCCACTTGCCAGGCGGCGTTCGAATTGCTCGATTCCGAGGCGGGCGAGCGCCTGATCAAGAAGCTCTGGTCGAACACGAAATTTTTCAAGCGCCGGCTGAAGAAGCTCGGCTTCAGCACGGGAAAGAGCGAAACGCCCATCACGCCGATTATGGTCGGCGACGCGGGGAAGGCGTTTCAATTCTCGCGCGAGCTATTTGACGAAGGAGTCTTCGCGGGCGCGATTGGCTATCCGACGGTTCCGGAGGGGAAAGCGCGGCTGCGCACGATCGTTACAGCCACGCATAAACGCGCCGACCTAGAGCGCGCGCTCGAGATTATCGAGCGTGTAGGGAAGCGCCTCGCAATTATTTAGCAGAGCGCGCTCACACCGCGGCGGCTACCTGCGGGCGCATGTTCTTGTATAGGCCCAGCACCAGCCCGCCCATGCCCCAGGCGGCGACGATCAGGGCGATCAGAAATCCGGCGACGGGCAACATCGTCAGCAACTGAATGATTGCCAGCCCAATGGCCAGCCGCCCCATGGCCGGGCCTACTCCCGTACTCGGGCCCAGGATCATTTCTCCGACCCACGCCCCCACGAAAACCCGGGCGGAGTAAACCGCGACGATGTAAAGAAGGACCGTGGCGATTCCCACTCCCAAGCCTACGATCGTCACACAAACGATGACGGCGATCACCGGTGTGGCGCACAGGAAAAGAAGTCCGAATCCAAAGGCCGGCAAAACCCTTTTGCAGGAGGACTCGGCGTCGAAAAAGAATCCCGGTGCCAGCAGGAGGAGGACCAAGCCGAATAGGAACCGGGCTCCCCAGAAAAGCACTTCATGCCAGTAATAGCGCGGCGATTCGTAATCCGGGCGGTAGGAACGCTGCCGGATGGTCACTTGAGGCTGGCTCGCGAGTTTCGCCGTGGAGGCAATTTCGGGCTGGCGCCGGCCATCGAACTTTGTCGCACCCTTAATCTCCGCCGACGGGCCGATCGACAAGCTGGCGCCTCTGGCGGTCACGTCATGCCCCATTGTGCCGCCGATATCGAGAGTATCGCCAAACAATAGCGCATCGCCCCCGAGTTGGCCGTCCAATTCGAGATTGCCGCCTCCCACCGTGGCTGTGCCGCCCACTTTGGAATTGCTTTCCAAATCCACCTGCCCGCTCCAGGCCATCACGTTTCTAGCAACGCTGCCCTCCAAACTGAAAGACTGCGAGAAGGTTCGCACGTTGCCGTCCACATGCCCCGTCACGCGCAAGTCCTGACAGAACGCCAAGACGTCGCCCTTAACGTGGCCGTTTACCGTGACGGTGTGTGAAAACGCGATCAAGTCGCCGTCCACGTCTCCATCAATCCGCGTGGTGTCGGCAGCCACAATCAAGTCCGTTTTAATCTCTTGCCCGGCCGGAAGCGTGTAATTAGGGTTTCCGCTCTTTGTCTCCGCTGCGGCCGCGGGAGACGGCAAACCGAGCGCCACCACGAGCGCGCCCATCACGAACGCGATGGCCGTGACCCGCCGCCAGCGCCTTCGCAACAACCACATCACGATGATTCCCAGAGTCGCCACTGCCATGAATTCCATCAGGCTTCGCATCGCGCCCCACCCTTTCCAGAATGCGCCACTAAAGAACAACATTTCCAAAAGACTGCCTTGCGTGAAACCGGCTTGCGCTGCTTGCTGCTGCCATGGTTCGACGAACCCGCTCCACACCGTATAAGCGCCGCCCGACGCAAGCCCCAACGACACGATCCAACCCCAGGGTGCCGCATTGCGTTGCGGAGCTTCGATCAGGCGCGCGGGAACGGATTCCTCCTCCACCGCCAGCGCTTCCCGTAGCCACGTGCCTTCGGACTCCAGCGCCCGCAGGAGTTCGCGGCAGCCCTGGCACTCCGCCGCGTGCGCGGAAACCTCCCGCGCGCGCTCTCGCTCGAGCTGCCCCTCCAGATACAGCAGGCACGTCATTTCGTCGAAGTGGTTCATCCTCGTTCTCCCGCGGCCGCGCCTCGCAATCCCGCGCTGCTCGCGTCCAACGCCTCGCGCAACTGGTGCCGCGCGCGCAGCAGCAATACCCCTACAAACGCGCGCCGCACGCCCAGGGTTTCCGCGATTTCGTCGTAGCTCAGATCCGCGTAATATCGCAGCACCAGCGCCATCCGCGCCCGGTCCGGCAGCTTGGCCAGCCCCGTTCGCACTTGTTTGCTGGTGTGCTCCGTCTGCAATCTCTCCAGCTGGCTCGGGTCGGGATGCTCGAGCGGCAGAGTCTCCAGGTCGCCGGTCTCGAGGTCCTGCCGGATTCTGCGCCGCCGCAGCATGTCCCAGCAATGATTGCTGGCCACTTTGTACAGCCACGCCGTAAAGGGCCGCGCCGAATCGTACGTCCCGAGTTTTTGCCGTACTTTCATGAATACTTCCGTCGTCGCGTCCTCCGCATCCTCGCGCGTGGGCAACGCCCTCCGGCAGAACCGGAAAATCGCCGGCGCGTATCGCCGATAGAGCTCGCCCCAGGCGTCGCCATCTCCCGCCCGGACCTGCGCCAGCACCTCAGCCAATTCCGCGGCGCTCATCTCTCCGGATGTCTTCCGTCTCTCCATAAATGGATACGCAGGACCCCTTGAGAATATTTCACTTACGTTACATTCCGGCCATCCCCGATTCGGCCTTAAAGTACCGTCCAGCCTAACAAATCCCCGCCAAATTTCGGACACTCTCTGCAAAAAAGCCGACTGGCGCCTGCACGAGCGGCCCAAATCCAGCCAAATGACGCCGTTGAGCCGGTCGGTGCCGAGCCCCGTTCCGTGTCTGCTATACTCGCCAACCTGCCCGGCGCGCAGCATCGAATGCTTATGTCCGCCAAAGACCCAAAACGCCTCTTCCTGGTTGACGCGATGGGCTATATCTTCCGCGCCTTCTACGCTCCCATGCCCATGCGCCTTCGCAGCGCTTCGGGTGTCCCGACCAACGTTCCCTATCTCTTCGCCAACATGGTGCGGAAACTCGTAAAGGACTGGAAGCCGGACTATCTCGGGGTGGTATTCGACGTCGCTGCGCCCACTTTCCGCGACAAGCTCTTCGCCGATTACAAAGCCCAGCGCCCGCCGATGCCCGAGGACCTTTCCGTGCAGATTCCCTACGTTCGCCGATATTGCGCCGCCATGCACCTGCCCATCCTCGAATACCCCGGCTACGAAGCCGACGACGTGATCGGCTCGCTGGCTCGCCAGGCCGGCCAGAAAAATCTCGAAACCTTCATCGTCACCAGCGACAAAGACCTGATGCAGCTTGTCGGCCGCCACGTTTGTGTGCTCAACCCCGCTAAGGGCGATCTCTTGATCGACGAGAAAAAAGTCGAAGAGATTATGGGCGTGCCCCCGGCCAAGGTCCCCGACGTGATGGCCCTGATGGGCGACTCCATCGACAATATTCCCGGCGCGCGCGATCCCAACGAAAAGCCCGCGCCGGGTGAGCGGCGCAAGGCCGGCATTGGCGAAGTCGGCGCGAAGCAATTGATTCAGGAGTTCGGCAGCGCGGAAGCGGCGCTGAAGAATGCCTCCAAAGTGAAGCGCGCGAGCTATCGCGAAGCGCTCGAAAAATGCGGCGAGTTCGTCCGGCTCAGCAAGCAGCTCGCCACGATTCCCACCGATGCGCCCGTGCCGCTGTCCCTCGATGCGCTTCAGTTGCAGGAGCCAGACGTGACGGCGCTCCGTGAGCTCTATGGCGAGCTCGGCTTCACCTCTCTGCTCCGCGAATTCGCTCCGCTAGGCGACGACCGGAAATCGGACTACGCCCCGCTCGATTCCCCCGCGGCCCTTGCGAAATTCTTGCATTCCATTCCGCGCGGCCACGAAGCGGCTGCATGGCTCTCCCTCGATTCCCAGGACCCGGAAGAAGAAGGCTTCGGCACGCGTGTCTTATCCGTGGAGATCTCTCACAAGGAAGGTGCGTCTCGCATCGCCGCGAACGATGTCGAAAACAAGACCCTGGCCGCGATGAAAGAGTGGCTCGCGGATCCCAAGCAGCCGAAAATCGTCCACGATGCGAAGCTCTTCCATTTGCTTTCCGCGGCGGATTCGGTGGAGATCCCGAAGACCGTCGCGGGAATCCGCCACGCCACCATGCTGTACTCCTACCTCCTGCGCCCCACGACGGCGAATCACGCCCTCGCCGAAGTCGTACTGCGCCATCTGAACCGCACCCTTTCCGGCGCGGCCGGCGAGCGCGCCGATTTTCTGCTTCGCCTCGCGCCGGTCCTCCGCGCTGAAGTCGAAAAGCAGGGGCTTGCGGACCTTTACGAAACGATCGATCTGCCGCTCGCGCCGGTCCTGGCGCGTATGGAAGCCGCCGGCATCCTCGTGGACCCGGAGCGCCTCGAACGAATTTCCACAAAAATGCAGCAGGAAATCGGAGCGCTCGAAAAGAGCATCTACGCGCTCGCCGGCTTCGAATTCAACATCAATTCGCCGCAGCAGCTTGCCGAAGTCCTCTTCGACAAGCTGAATCTGCAGCCCCCGCGCCGCAGCCGCGCGAAGGCCCGTTCCACGGCGGCGGACGTCTTGGACGAGTTGTCGCTCGTTCACGATTTGCCGAAGAAAATCCTGGAATACCGCGAGCTCGCCAAGCTGAAGTCCACCTACGCGGACGTCTTGCCGCGCCTGATCCACCCCGCCAGCGGCCGTCTGCACACGCGCTTCAGCCAGACTGGCACCGCCACAGGGCGCCTCAGCTCGTCGAATCCGAATCTGCAGAACATTCCCGTGCGCAGCGAGCTCGGCCGCGAGATCCGCGCCGCGTTCGTTGCTTCGCCCGGTTGCCTGCTTCTGTCCGCCGATTACTCGCAGATCGAGCTGCGCATCCTGGCGCATCTCTCCGAAGATCCCGTGCTCGTCGAAGCCTTCCGCCGCAGCGAGGACATCCATTCGCGAACGGCGCAGGAAGTTTTCGGCGTCGCTCCCTTTGCGCAAACCCCCGAGCACCGCCGCGTCGCCAAGGTCATCAATTTCGGCGTGATCTATGGCCTCTCCTCCTTCGGACTCGCACAGCAGCTTGACATCGACACGAAGGAGGCTTCGAAATTCATCACCGCTTATTTTGAGCGCTATAGTGGCGTGAAGAAATTTCTCGACCGCCTGATCGCCGAAACGCGCGAGAGTGGATTCACGCGGACCCTTTTCGGCCGTGTCCGCCCCATCCCCGAAATCAACTCGCCACAGCCCAATCTTCGCAGCTTCGCCGAGCGCACCGTTATGAACACACCTATGCAAGGCGCCGCCGCTGACCTGATCAAGCTCGCCATGATCGAGCTGGACCGGCGCCTCGCCGATGGATTCCAGTCGCGCATGATTCTCCAGGTCCACGACGAATTGCTCTTCGAAAGCCCGGAAAAAGAGATCCCGCGCCTGACCGCGCTCGTGAAGGAAGTGATGGAAGGCGTCCACAAGTTGCGCGTCCCGCTGATCGTGGAAACGAAGGTCGGCCCCAACTGGCGCGACATGAAGTGATCGCCTTTCCCCTTTTGCTTCCCGCGCTCCCGACGCGCTCCGCGCCCGCTGTGGTATCTATGCTCGCTGTGCTAATGTCTTCTCATTCCAAGCTTTCGGACGAGGTGATTCGATGGATCATCCTGAAGGATTCCTGAACCTGGTCAGGGACGCGAAGCGGCGCATCAAAGAAGAGAATTTTCGCGAAACAAAGAAGCGCCTCGACGCCGGCGAAAAAATCATCCTCATCGACACGCGCGAGGACACCGAATGGGCCCGCGGACACATTCCCGGCGCCGTCCATCTCGGCAAAGGCATCATCGAGCGCGACATCGAGAAAGCCATTCCGGACAAGGAGGCCACCCTCATTCTCTATTGCGGCGGCGGATTCCGCTCCGCGCTCGCCGCGGACAACTTGCAGAAGATGGGCTACCGCAACGTCATCTCCATGGACGGCGGCTGGCGCGGCTGGACTGAAGCTGGCTTTCCCACGATCCGAGATTAGCGAAAGGTCCGCAGAATAGCGCGGCGTCAGGAAAGTTTGGCTGGGGCGGTTGGACTCGAACCAACACCGTCCTCATTAACAGTGAGGTGTCCTACCAATTGGACCACGCCCCAACCGGGCTTTCCATTTTACTCAAATTGAGAGGCAACCGGAGCGCACTTTCGTTCGCAGGCCAAACCGCTTTTTTGAATTGGCTCGATTCGTTTCTTGGATGGAAAGCCGTGACACCCCCGCCGTCTTATAATTATTAGGGGTAGGTGGTTGGTACGATTCGGCGGTAGGTGGCCGGGAGAAGGAAGCCGGCCCAGCCCTCAATCCCCTAAAGGGATCCTCGACTTCCCTCTCCCTGACGCCGCCTATGGATGCACGCGGGAAACCAAACTTAACTTGCTGAAAACACACGAGGTATCTTGTGGTCGCCGGGTAAAAAGTCCCGGCCGCCAGTAAAATCTCCGGGGTGCCACCTCGGCCTTTTGTTCGCCTCGCGAGCGCGTGGCACCACTCAGTGTGCAATCCATCTCGAAGTTTTGGTTACTTCAGCGCCTTGACCCAGTGCAGCCTTGCTTGCTATGGTGGAGAATTACACTGGGCTTCTTGTACCCAGTGTAGCGTGGGCTCTGCTGTGCGGGAGTGCTCGAACCAAAAATGGGCCTGAAGAAAATCGTCATCCGGGGCGCCCGGCAGCACAACCTGAAAAACATCAACCTGGAAATTCCGCGCAACACGCTCACCGTCATTACAGGTCTTTCCGGATCCGGCAAATCCTCGCTCGCGTTCGACACGCTCTACGCCGAGGGCCAGCGCCGCTACGTGGAATCGCTTTCGGCCTACGCGCGCCAATTCCTGGACCAGATGGAGCGGCCCGATGTGGACTCGGTCGAGGGACTATCGCCTTCGATCGCCATCGAGCAGAAAACGACGACGCGCTCGCCGCGTTCCACCGTCGGAACGATCACGGAAATTTACGACTACCTGCGCGTGGTCTACAGCGCCATCGGCACACCGCATTGCCCGAAATGCGGGAAGCCGATCGCGCGGCAATCCACTGAACAGATCGTGCAGACGGTGTTGGCCTTGAAGCAGGAGGACCGCATCATGGTCCTCGCACCCGTCGTGCGAGGGCGCAAGGGCGAGTACAAGAAGGAACTCGAGAAGTATTCGAAAAGCGGTTACGTCCGGGCGCGGGTGGACGGTGACTTGGTCAACCTCGACGAGCCGATCCCCCTCGACCGGCGGAAGAACCACATGATTGAAATCGTGGTGGACCGCCTCCTGCTGAAAAACGGCATCGCGCAGCGGCTCGAGCAATCCATCGAGTCGGCGCTGAAACTGACCGGCGGGCTCGTCACCATCGCCGTGGTCGGCGGCGAAGAACACGTCTACTCGGAAAAGCTCGCTTGCCAGGATTGCGGCATTTCCGTGCCGCAGCTCGAACCCCGGTCCTTCAGCTTCAATTCACCCTACGGCGCTTGCCCGGAATGCCACGGCCTCGGTTCGAAATATGATTTCGATCCTGCCAAAGTAGTCGTGGATTGGACGAAGCCGGTCTTCGAAGGCGGGCTCGGTCCCGGCTCCGGTTCGGCAGCTCTCCAGCGGACGCTGCGAATCGCTGCCGCCGCGTACGGGTTCGATCTGGAGTTGCCGTTTGACAAGTTTTCGCGCAAGGTGCAAAACCTGATCCTGCACGGGAATCCCTCCAACGGAGGCTCGTCGAAGGAGCTGAACTTCCAGGGAGTTCTAGGGCACCTCGAGAGCAGCCTGGCAGAATCGAATTCGGACACGTACCGCGAATGGCTGACGCAATACATGTCCCCGGCCCCCTGCGCGGCTTGCGACGAGCGGCGTTTGCGGCCCGAAAGTCTTGCGGTGAAAATTGCGGGGCTCTCGGTCGCCGATTTCACGCGGCTGCCCCTGACGGAAGCGCGCCCTGCGGTGGACAAAATTCGCGCCCAACTGACGCTGCGGCAACGAAAGATCGCCGGCCGCCCGCTCGCGGAGATTGCCGAGCGCATCGATTTCCTCCTGGCCGTTGGCCTGGGTTACCTGACACTCGACCGCTCGGCTGCCACACTTTCGGGCGGCGAGGCGCAGCGCATCCGCCTGGCGACGCAAATCGGCTCGCGCCTGCGCGGCGTGCTCTACGTGCTCGATGAACCCTCCATCGGCTTGCACGCGCGCGACAACGGCCGCTTGTTGAACACGTTGGAAACGCTGCGCGACCTGGGAAATACGGTCCTGGTCGTGGAACACGACGAAGAAACGATCCGTCGCGCCAACTACGTCGTGGACCTCGGCCCGGGCGCGGGAAAGGCCGGCGGGTATTTGGTGGCCGCAGGAGCGCCGGGGGAAATCGAGGCAAATCCGGCTTCGCTGACGGGGCAGTACCTTTCCGGCAAGGTGAAGATTCCCGTGCCGGACACGCGGCGCAGCCCCAATGGAAAAACACTGACCATTCTTGGCGCGCACGGCAATAACCTGAAACATATCGACGTGACGCTTCCGCTCGGGCTGTTGACCGTGGTCACCGGCGTTTCCGGATCGGGAAAATCCACCCTCGTGAACGATATCCTCTACCGCGCGCTCGCTGCGAAACTCTATCGCTCGATGGAAAAGCCCGGTGCGCACCGCGCGATTCTCGGCATCGAGCATATCGACAAGGTCGTGCAGATCGATCAGGCGCCCATCGGCCGCACGCCGCGATCGAATCCCGCCACGTACACCGGCGTTTTCGCCCCCATCCGCGAGCTCTTCTCCATGCTGCCCGAATCGCGCGAGCGCGGATATCGGCCCGGCCGGTTCAGCTTCAATGTGAAGGGCGGGCGCTGTGAAGCGTGCCAAGGTGACGGCCAGCGGCGAATCGAGATGAATTTCCTGCCGGACGTTTACGTCACCTGTGAAGTGTGCCGCGGGAAGCGCTACAACGCGGAGACGCTCGGCGTCCGCTTCAATGCCTATTCCATTTCCGATCTGCTCGATCTGCCGATCGAAGAAGCGCTGAAGGTGATGGAAAACATTCCCGCTATCCAGCAAAAGCTGCAGACTCTGGTGGACGTCGGACTTGGCTACGTCCAGCTGGGACAATCGGCCACCACGCTTTCCGGAGGCGAAGCGCAGCGCACCAAACTCGCGCGCGAGCTTTCGCGCCGCCAGACCGGGCGAACGCTGTACATTCTCGACGAGCCGACCACAGGACTGCATTTCGACGACGTGAAGAAACTCATGGACGTCCTGAACCGCCTCGTCGGACTCGGCAACACCGTGCTCATCATCGAGCACAACCTCGACGTGATCAAGCAAGCCGATTGGATCATCGATCTCGGCCCGGAGGGCGGCGAAGAAGGCGGCCGCATCGTCGCTCAAGGAGCACCCGAGGATGTCGCGCACGTGAAAAAATCCTATACCGGCCAGATTCTCGCCCGCGCCCTCAATGGCGCCAATGGAAACCGCGGTGGCCGGAGGCGCCCGAATTAAGGTCACTGCTTGCGGCGCGCTGCGATGTCCAGTAGAGTGCCCCGGTCAATACCTGAGCGGCGGCGCGGAAACAAATGAATCTCGACGACGACAAATTGCCCCCACCCGAGCCCGAAAGTACTCCGCCTGCCGAGCCGGAGTGGAAGCGCGAGCCGCTGACGCCCGCGGAAATTGCGGTTCCCGCTCCACTCACGGAATCTCCCGAAAGCGCTTCCGCCAGGCCCGAATTTGTCACAGCCGCCGTATCGTATGTTCCGGAAGACCTCCGGGTCGCGTGGGGCTGGACGGACATACTGCTCCTCGTGCTCTTTGGAGTTGCTGGAATCATTCTGCTGACCGTGCTCCTTCTGATCGGCTTTGCTCTGTTCGGCGGAAATTTGAATCATCTTCGGAACTCTCCCGCGGCGCAAAATTTCGTGAGCGTAAGCGTTCAAGTCGTGCTTGACCTGGCTCTACTCGGCTATCTGGCGGCTCATATTCGCCTGCGATTTCATCTGCCGTTTTGGCACACGATTGGCTGGCGTCCGCTGGAAACGGGCAAGACTCCGCGCGCGATTGCCTACTTTGCTCTCGTCATGGGGGGCTTTTTCCTGGCCGTCGCAGTCACGCTGGCGTCCGCTCTCTCGCCCCCAAAGGGCGAATTGCCGATTCAGCAGATTTTGCAGGATCGCGGAACCGCGATTCTTTTCGCATTGATGGCCGTGCTGATCGCACCGCTGGTCGAGGAGACGCTTTTCCGCGGCTATCTCTACCCCGTCATTGCGCGCAGCTTCGGCATCGGCGCCGGAGTCATCGTGACCGGAATGATCTTCGGCCTCCTGCACGCGGGCCAGTTGCTAGGAGGATGGTGGCAGATCGCCCTGATGGTAACCGTGGGCATCGTGTTCACCCTGGCGCGCGCGCTTTCGCGCACGGTGGTCGCCAGCTACGTGCTCCACATCAGCTATAACTCGCTCCAGGTCATCGCGCTGCTGATCGACACGCACGGCTTTCGCCGTCCGCCTTCGCTGCATTGAATCCGGCGTTTCGAATCCCGCCGGTCGCCTCGAATTCAGTTAGAATAAACGACTACTGCGCGCGCTAACGCCGTCCGTTGCCGCCGCGCCGAAAGAACGGAGCCACCGGCATTGCACACGGTTGAACCCATTCGATGGACGCCCGAAGGCGTCGTCATGCTCGACCAGCGCCGTCTGCCGGGCGAAGTCATTTACCTCACCTACACGGATTACCGCGAGGTGGCGCGCGCGATCAAGGACATGGTCATTCGTGGCGCACCGGCCATCGGCGTGGCGGCGGCGATGGGCGTCGCGCTCGGCGTCGAGCGCTCGCAGGCAACAACAATCGAAGAATTGCGCGCCGAATTCGCAACGATCTGCGACACGCTCGCCCGCACGCGCCCCACGGCCCGCGATCTCTTCTGGGCCATCGAGCGTTTCAAGCGCCGCTTCGAGGAACTTGCCTCCGCAGCCGGCAAGAACGGAGCTGCCGGACTCGACGCCATTCGCACCGGGCTGGTGGAAGAAGCGCAGAAAGTGCACCAAGAACGCAAAGCGGCCGACGAGCGCATCGGCCGTTTCGGCGCGGAGCTGATGCCCAAGAGCGGCCGCGTGATGACGCAGTGCAACGCCGGCGCGCTCGCCACCGGCGGCATCGGCACCGCGCTCGGCGTGATTCGCATGGCCGTCGAAGGCGGCTATCGCATCGAGGTGTTGGTCCCCGAAACGCGCCCCTACTTGCAGGGCTCGCGCTTGACCGCATGGGAGCTCAATCAGGACCGCATTCCCCTCACGCTCATCACCGACAACATGGTCGGGCATTTCCTGAAGACGGGCGGCGTCGGCGCAGTGGTTGTCGGCGCGGACCGCATCGCCCGCAATGGCGACACCGCCAACAAAATCGGTACCTACGGAATCGCCGTGCTCGCGCGCGAAAATCGTGTTCCGTTTTATGTAGCCGCGCCGATTTCCACTCTCGATCTTACCCTCGCTACCGGCGACGAGATCCCCATCGAACAACGCTCAGCAGAGGAAGTGACTCATCTCTCCGGCGTGCGTATCTCGCCGGACGTCCACGCCGCCAATCCAGCCTTCGACGTGACTCCCGCGCGCTATATCGCCGCTATCATCACAGAACGCGGCGTCGCGCGCCCACCGTTCGAAGAATCGCTGAAGAAGCTTGCAGAGACCCTGTAGGAATTCGTCGGCCAGCGAACGCCATCACTCGTATCGCAAAGCCTCCACCGGATTCAGCCGAGCCGCTTTCCACGCCGGGTATACGCCAAAGAAAATCCCGATCATCGCCGAAATCGAAAAGCCCAGCACGAGCCAGAAAAGCGAGATCGACGTCGGCAATCCGGAAAAAATCAGCCGCACCGAAAGCCCCAGCGCCGAACCAACAATCAGACCGATCACTCCCCCAATAGCCGCCAGCGCCATCGCCTCCATCAGAAACTGCCGCAGGATATCGGCCCGTCGCGCCCCGATCGCCTTGCGCACTCCGATTTCCCGCGTCCGCTCCGTCACGCTCACCAGCATGATGTTCATCACGCCGATGCCTCCCACCAGCAGCGCCACCGACCCCACGGCAAACATCACCACGAAAATTCCGCTTGAGATCTGGTTCCACAAATCGATGAAAGCATCCGGCGTGAAGATCGCAAAATTGTCGTCCTTATCCGAAGTCAGCCGCCGTTTCCGCCGCAAATATTCCCTCATTTCATCCACCACCATCGGGACGTATTTCCCATCGCTGGCTTTGGCGAACAAGGCGTAGTCCTTCAGTTCCGGGTGCAGGGCCTGCATCGTGCTCAGCGGCATCACTGCCTGGTTGTCCTCTGGATTTTTCCCGTTTCCGAATGCCTGCTTTTGGTGCGCCGCCACTCCGATCACGGTGAAGACTTTTCCTTCGATCAGCACCTCTTTCCCGACGGGATCTTCCGGAGGCGGGAACAGCGTATCCGCCGTATCGCATCCCAGCACCGTCACTGCCGAATGATGCTCTGCATCCGTGGCGTTGAAAAACCGCCCGCGTTCCAGCGAGACTTCGAAGATCTGCTCGATGGAGGGCGAATCCCCTTCCAGAATCACGTTTTTCGCGCGCGTGTCGCCCCGGCGCACGAAACTCGTCCCGGTATCGAATTCCGGCTGGAAGTCTCTCAAGGATGCCGCCGATGCCGTCACGTGCGGCAGCAGCGCGATCTCGTCCGCCCATTCCGGTTGGAGATACTTGCGCTGCAGCATTTCGGGCGTGGGGCGTCCGCCATTAGCCCAGGAGATCCGGGCCGCGATGATGATATTTGATCCCAGGGATTCCACCGCGCCGATCACATTTGAGTTCAGCCCGTTCACCACCGCGCTGATCGCGATGATCGTGCTCACCCCGATCACGATTCCCAGGATCGTCAGCGACGACCGCAGCGGATTCCGCCTCAGCGAATCGAGCGCCAGCCCGATGGATTCCTTGAAGTGGTACATCCCCGCCCGTTCGCGCACTGTCTCTCCCTCTCTCTCTTACTCCGCCCGCAACGCCACCACGGGGTCGAGCCGCGCCGCCTTCGACGCCGGGTACACGCCGAAAAACAGCCCCACGCTTGTGGCCACAACCAATCCCATCAGCACAGACCAGACCTGCACCGAGCTCGGCAGCGCCGTCGTCCACGTCACCACCTTGGCCACCAGGATTCCCAACGCCACGCCCCAAGCTCCGCCAATCGCCGCAATCGTGCACGACTCGATCAGGAATTGCAGCCGGATGTCGCTCTGCCGCGCTCCCAGCGACTTCCGCAGGCCGATCTCCCGCGTCCGTTCGCTCACCGAAACCAGCATGATGTTCATGATCACGATTCCGCCCACCACCAGCGAAATCGATGCGATCGCGATCGTCACCCCGAAAAACGCGCTGCTGATGCTTCCCCACAACGAAAGAAACGAATCATTCGTCTCCATGTCAAAATCGTCTGGGTCCCGGTAAGCCACGTGGCGCCGCGCGCGCAGCAGCAGCCGTACCTCGTCCATCGTCGGATCCATGGCCTTTGTGCCGTTGGACTTCACCCAGATAATGAGCGAGTCGTCGCTCCCGTACATCTTCTGATAGGTGCTCAGCGGCAATATGACCAGGTTGTCGCGCGATTGCCCCAGTATGGACCCGCGCTTCTTCGCTACCCCGATCACCAGGCAGTCCGACGTATCCACGCGGATTTCCCGTCCAATCGGGTCGAGCCCTCCCAGCAATTTGTCCGCGATGTCGAAGCCAATCGTGCAGACGGGTGCCGCGCTCGCCATATCCGAGCGGTTGATGTGGCGCCCGGACGTCAGATCGAAGTTGTAGAGTTGCGGCATCTCCGGCGACCATCCGAAGACGAATGTGTTCGAAAGGTAGTCCGTGCCGTACTTCACCTGGCCGGTCTGGCGGGCCACGTCTGCACCCACCGCCACGCAGCTCCCGCAGGTGTCCCGCAGTGCTTCGTAGTCGTCCATGCGGAATCTTCGCCGCTTCTGCGTTTCCTGGTAATCGTCCATATTGGTGATGATCAGTGGGCCGCGACTGATCAGGATTACGTCTGCGCCCAGGTTGAAGATCTTCTCAGCCACGTAGGAGTTCAGCCCGTTCACGATGCTCACCACCGCGATGACCGACATCACGCCGATCACCACGCCCAGCAGCGTCAACACGCTGCGCATCTTGTGCGCCCACAGGCTCGCCGTCGCGATGCGCACCGCTTCCCCGAAATTCATCGTGGCTTTTCCGGGCATGGCTCCGTTGTCTCTTAAGCCTATCATACGCATGAATTGTGCCCGAAATTACACACTTCGTCGTCCAACGGGTTCCGCGCCAATGGCACACCCGGACGGAATGGAACAGCAGGAGAATGCTTAGCGAGTCGAGACAAAAAAAAGCGGCCCCGATTTTGGTCGGGGCCGCTTTTCCAATCCTTGCTTCCCGCCGGAGCGGGTCGCGGTTAGCTTAGAAGTTGAGCTTGGCCGAGAGCTGAACGACGCGTATGGACGAGTCGAATCCAAGGAAGTTCCCGTAGGGACTCGTCGGAGTACCCGTCATCCCGCTGATCTGTCCGAAGGTCGCATCGCCCAGACCCGCGTCCGGGAGGCCGAAGTTTGGATGGTTGAGTACGTTGAACGCTTGTGCGCCAATTCCAAGGGTCAGCTTCTCACGGATATTGAACGTCTTGAACAGCGCCATATCCATGTTGAAGTAATGCGGCCCGCGGTACTGGTTGCGAGTTTGACTGGAGAACGACGTGTAACCCGTAAACGTTGTGTTCGAACCATAGGGGAAGCTGTTGACGAATGCGTTCGCGTTCAAGCACGGTGTAGCAGTGCCGAACGGACTTGCATTCGATTCGCCGCAACTGCTCGCTTGCCCGTTCATCCCGGCAAGCGGCTGCCCCAAGATCGTGCTGCCACCGTCGAGGATGCTTCCTTGAAAGTTGTCATCAAATATCGAGAACGGGTATCCCGTCCTCCAGTAGAACTTGCTCGACCATTGCCAACCATTTGCCACCAGCTTTGCGAATGTGTTCTCAAAGTGGAACGTCGGATTCACGACGAAGTCACCGTTGATCAGATGACGAATGTCGTAGTCCGCGTTCCCGTAATCGCATTGCCGCAAGCTGCCCGGACAAATCTGCCCCTGAATGCCGTCACCGTACGTGAAAATACCTCCGTTGGAGGTGTCATCCAGGTTGTGGCTGTATGTGTAATTCAAGTGCCCGGTGACCCAGTGCGAGAATGTGTGTCTCAGAGTAAACGTCAATCCGTTGTAATTCGAAACAGCGCCATTCTGATATTGCGCTACGTTCGCGTAGTTCGGCACGGGTGGAGCATCTGGTAGCAACCCGTTGTACAACCCGTTCGGAAGGTTGATGACAGGAGGCAGGGTGCAGGTCCCGGATGTCGGGCAGTTCGGGTTCGGGTAGTAGAAACCATAATTGGAGTCATAGGCGTTCGCCCATGTGTTGGCATAAATAATGCGGCTCCCATGGTTCCCCACATAGTTGACTTGGAGAGCGGTCGAACTCCCGAACGACTTTTGAACCTGGAAGTTCCACTCATAATAGAGAGGAGATTTAATCGTGCCATTCAGAGACGTGAAACCCGGCGCTGCGAAAACCACTCCGTTGTCCAGCAACGTAGATGCGATTTGGCTGTAAGACTGTCCGCTGGTGAATCCGGTGTTAAACGCGGCACCGGAGGCAAGGAACTCTGCTGTGGGGTTGTTTGTGCTGGTTGTATCAAATACGGGAACGCCGCCAGCAGCAGGGTTCTTCACGCGGAGGGTCACGGAATTCGGCGGATCGGCCAGCAGGTTATCCACCAAACCCGCCGCCGGTGAATCCGGGAAGATTCCAAAACCGCCGCTCAGCACCAGTGTGTTGTTCGACTTTGGCGACCAACTGAAGCCAACCCGTGGCGACCATTCAACCATGGGCACACCGTGGTAAGCCGAATGCAATCCGGCAACGATGTCTCCGCCATTCGCCGCATTATAAGGAACGACGGTCGGATCATTGCCAGCCGCCGCGGCGGCAAAACTGGGCACGCTCGCCGCGGGACCGGTGAAGTCTGTGAAGCAGTTGATCTGGCAGATCGGGTTCGAGCTCCGCTCGAGTCGCAGGCCCAGCGTGAGCTTGAAATTCGACTTCACGCTCCACTCGTCCTGCACGTATCCGCCGATGCCCCACAGCGCCACAGGGACGTTGCTCTTCAGATTGTCGGCCTGCTCCAGCTCCAACGCCAGCCCGTCCACATACGACTGCAGGTTGTTGAAGACAGCCCGGGGATAGTTGAAGAAGAAGTTGTGGTCGCTCACGTCGTACCGGCGGAAGTTTTCACCGAAATGCAAGGTGTGCTTCCCGTGCGTCCACGTAAGGTCATCAATGAACTGGTACTGCGTGATGTTGCGTCCCTGCGGGAAGGCCTCCTCGGGATTGAAAGTGGTGAATGGTACCTCAGAAATATTCTCCTCTTCGAATGGGAACGTATTATTGGCCAGTGGCTGGCTCTGTGAGAATATCGCGACGTAGTGGCTCAGCGAGGCCGTAAAGTTGTTCGTTGTGTTTGGCCCAAACGTGTGCGTCTCATTCAACTGTGCGTCGTAGGCCGGCTGGTTCGAAATGGCATCGAAATTCGAACTGATGGGATCCAGCGTGGTCGGCTGTACGCCCTTGTCCGTCTTCCAGCGAAAGAACAAGTTGTCCTTGTTTCCGATCTTCTGGTCCACTCGCCCGGCGATGATGTACTCCGAGGCCAGAGCCACGGGCGTTGTCACGAACGAGTCCGCGCAAACGGCCCCTCCGGTCGTTGACCCTGCTGGTGCCGGTGTGAAATTCGGCAACGACAAGCCGGCGCAAAAGTTGCTGTTGGGCACCGCCTGCGCATTCGCTACATTTGGAGTGTTGTTGTACAAAGTGAACATCTTGGTGTATGTCGCCACCTCGTTCGGCTCCAATTTCGTAACGTTGGCCAAGACCGCGGTCTGCAAGGCCGGATCAGGAATCGTAACGTTGTCCACATTCGGAAGGACGAACCGCAATCCTTCCGTGTCAAAGAAAAAGAAGGTGCTGTCCTTGCGGATCGGGCCTCCGACGCCAGCCGCCCACTGGTTTGCGTTCGCGAAGGGTCGGGCCGCGCCGGTATCATTGGCCATCCAGTCGTTGGAGTTCAAATAACGGCCGTTCCAGAGCCAGTCGGCGTTCCCATGGAACTGGTTGCTTCCCGACCTCGTGACGTAAGAAACCTGCGCCCCGGCAAGTTGCCCGTATTGCACGTCGTACGGGTTGCTGATCACCGTGGCTTCCTGCACCTCGTTCTGCCCCAAAGTCAGGTTCGTGGCGCCCGAGTTGTTGATGTTGAAGTACGGGTCCATGTCGTTTTCGCCGTTCACCGTGAACAGGTTGGAAGTCGCCGGCATCCCGTTCACTGTGAAGTTTCCGTATCCCATCATATTGTTCACAATCACCCCGGGAGCGGTCTGTGCGATGTTCGTGATGTCGCCGCCGGCATTCGGTAATTCCGCCACTTCCAGTTGCGAGAACGTGGTGTTCTCGCTGGTATTCGTGCTGATCACCGGCGCCGTGCCCGTGACCTCAATCGTTTGCTCGCTTCTCTTCACGGAGAGCGAGACGTTGACGAGCGTCGCCTGGCCAACTTCCACCGTTGCGCTCTGCTCGACCTTCGCAAAGCCCGACATCTCAACGGCTATCAGGTAGCTGCCCGGTTTTAGCAGCGTGAACCGGAAGGTGCCAGAGGTGGTTGTCGTCGTATTCAGAACTGCACCGGTGCCGACGTTCTTCGCCGCAACCGGCGCGTTGGGCACCACGGCTCCCGTCGGGTCCGTCACCGTACCCGTAATGTCGCCGGTCGTCAGCGTCTGCGCGGGCAGGCTAACGACAGCCGCAAACAGCAGTGTCAGCACCACTGCCAAAAGGCGCTTGAAGTTCATACATCCTCCTAAAGTTCCGTCCACCGAAATTGATTGAATAGGAAAAATCGCACTACCCCCATTTGGATAGAGGACAAATTACGGTTCGTTTATCGCACGTTTACTTCCAGGAGATTCCAAAAATAAGCCTTTTAGAATCAACAGACTATAACGATACAAAAACCGGTACCCATAATCTCCTACGCTTTTTCATATATAATAATGTGAACTTGTATGTTGCAAGGTAGACCCCGGCCAGGCAAGCCACGGCGGTGCCGTCCCTGCCATAGGACGGATTACCAAGATTCG
Organism: uncultured Acidobacteriota bacterium; assembly: GCA_963788255.1. Lineage (GTDB taxonomy): Bacteria > Acidobacteriota > Terriglobia > Acidiferrales > UBA7541 > Palsa-295. The sequence goes on along the minus strand of CAWBGC010000010.1, from coordinate 525,050 downwards.
TTGTCGTTTTCTGCCTCGCACTGGCCGATGCCCTGTTTGACGCTTGCCTCGTCTGGTTCTGTTAGGTCGGCTGTCAAAGATGCCACTGGCGAGCGGTGTCCCGCTGGAAACTGTGAAAAGCTTGCAGCGGAAAGTGGATCGGCTCAGAATTAAGTAACGAACCGGGCGCGTTTACGTCTCTAGCGTTGGGTTCGTCGGCATTCGGAAGTTAAGGAGGAAGACACATGAGTCGACTCCATTTCGCGACTGCGATATTGCTGCTCGCGGCACCCTGTTGCCTCGCGCAAAGCTCCACTCCGGCCGCGCCCGCAACTGCGGGACAGAATGCAACATCCGCGGCGGATGCACGCGTAATCGGCCATGGCTCCATTCCCGTGGGAGTCACCAAGACGCTCGAATCGAACAAGCTCAGCGCGGGCGAAATCTTGGAATTGCAAATTTCGGGCGACTTTATTCTTCCGGGCGGGACGCGCGTTCCTAAAGACTCGAAGGTGACCGCTCACGTCGTGAAGTCCACGGCCCGTTCCAAAGGCGACGCGGATTCCGAGCTCACCATCGCTTTCGATATGATCGATCTCCCCGAAGGAAAGAAGCAGCCCGTCAGAGGATTCATCCAGGCCGTGGGGCCGCGCCTCGATACTTCGAGCGCCGTCGATCCCGCTGCATCCACGATGGCCCATCTGGGGCCGCCGATCGCGCCCACCGGAGTGGACACGAGTAAGTCCGGGGGAACGAACTCGGGCGACATGCTGAATCCGCAATCCACTGGAGTGCGCGGCGTTCATAATCTCGAACTAAGCGCCGACGGCGTCCTGAGTTCCAAGGGGAAAACCGTGAAGCTCGAAAGCGGATATCAGTTGATCGTAAGGGTTGAGGTTCTGCAGCCGTAAGTGTCGCAATCGCTCGGCAGTTGATTGCTTCAGGACAAAGCGGCTAGGCGCGCCGGAACGATTTGGGATTTTGGCGGCGCGATTTTCCGGCGTTCGCGCCACCAGCTCGCCGCAATTATTCCTCCCGGGTGAAGAGGACGGCGAGGCGGCGCTGCAAATCGTTGATGGATTCGAACAGTTCCTTCAGACCGGGAGTCTCCAAGGGGACTTCCACGCTTTGCAGATCGAGCGACAAATCTCTGGCGAGTTGCGTGGCGCGCCGGACTCGCTCGGCCGATAACATAGGCAGGACCGAGTAGGGATCTCCGCTCTGCTGTTCCAGTCCGACCCACTGTTGCACCGCCCAGGCAGTGTTGCGAATGTAGTCGACTGCGTGGCGAAACTCCGAGAGCACTCGCGAATCGAGATTGCCGGATCGCACCAACTCTTCCAATTCGCGCAACTCGGCCGTTGCGGCCTGTAAACGCGCCGTGATGTTGGATCCCGCTGATTCCGGCTGGGACTCGATCATCGAAGCGCCTCCCGCGCCGGGCTGAATTATCGGACGGAACATTACATCCTCGGCAATGGTCATTTCAAGCGTCAGCACGAACCGGGAACCCATCAGTTGACAGCCGAACAACCAACAGCTCCGGCTGCATTCTGTTGGTGCGATTCGAGCCGTGAATGTTCCCAATAATTCACGATTTGAGATTTAAGCCTGCGTGAAGGGAAATACTTCCAAGAGTGATTGCCCGAAGCGCACCAATTTCGGCTTTAGATGGCACATATTAGGACCATCGCAAAATCTTATTTCGTTGAAAACAGGCTACCTGTATCAGTTCGTTTCGCAAAATTAAATCCTGGGAATTACAGCGCAGGATGTGCAACTACATCTGTAGCAGCTATGGCGCAGAGATTTCAGCCCGCGGCCCAAGTGGCGGGATTTAAGCCGCGCTGCGGCGCAGACGCCGGATGCGCTCGAGGCTATCGAGCAGTTCCTTGAATTCCCGCGTATTCGCGGCGCGGTAGCGCAGAAGCGTTTCTAGCGCAGTACGGGCCGGTTCCTGAACATCCGAGGCGCACTCGATCGCGTAGATGCCGTTGGCAAATTCCTCGCGCTTCTTTTGCCGCTCGATTTCAATCTGCAGGGCGTCGAGAATACATTTCGTTGCCTCCTTTTTGCGGGTGGCCTCTGCCTTGTCCTCCTGTGCGCCCTGCTTCTCGGCGACGGCATCGAGCTGAATCATCGCCAATGCCGCAAGCTCCGTAGGTTGGTCGCCGAAGATCCGGCGAATTTCCGCGAAATCTTGCCGCTGTGGCCCGCGATCTCCGATTACGTCCTTGAGCGATTCTAAGGCGGTAATACACAGGTCAGGGCGCAAACGCTCGGCCTGTTCCCGTTCGCCCCGGTTTGTTCCCCTCACTTCTGCAGACCGGAGCCAGTACTGAGCGGCAGAGCGTTCGCCGATGTCCAGCATTTTTACCGTTTTCTCGATACCTGCCTTGGAGAATTCTCTGGAAAAGGCCAAATCGATGCGCCGTTTGATCAACCGATTCAATGTCAGATCATCGATGACCTCGTGCTCGATCAGGCCTTGCGGTTTGAAATCTTCCGTAAATCCGTTGCGAAGAATCGCAGCTTCCTGTTGTTCGCCCGGAAGAATTCTTCCAGATTCGATCCAGTGCTTCGCTGCATTTTGACTTGAGCGCGCTTTTCCTCTCGGCGTGGTCGGCCCCGTTGACTTTCCCATTTCTTTTCCCTCGAAAGGGAGTAAACCCCATCCCCACGTCCTTGGCCGTTTTTCCTGCTTGCGTCAGAGACGAACGCGCTGGCGCCATCGGCAAAAACCTCAGCCTGCGCAAGAGCACGCCGCGCGTGCACCCCAGACGCGACCCACAAAATCAGTGCCAGAAAGCAAAAAAGCCACGACAGAACTTCATCGCGGCTGATATTTTCTCGGCCTCTTCGTGCTTACAACGGCGCTATCATATCTGGCCCCCCGACGATTGTCAAATTTGCGCCCTCTTTTCCAGTAGGTTGTTCGCCTTTTCAGTCCTTTCCGGACGCCGTGCAACCGCTGAATAGATTACAATCGAGCGAGATAGCCGAGCAATTTGTGCGGGCGCATGGCGTTTCACATTTTTCTCACTCCCAAGCGATTCAGCGCGGCCATTTCCAGCGAGCAGTTCTCCACTTGTTGAAACTCTGAGGTGTGCGTCCGTTCGGCGCGCTCGACGGCGTTATTCCGCTTCGGGGAGCGGGGCGGCAAGACGAACAAGCGCCTGCCGCGTTGTTGGCAGGCTAGCTCGAATTAAGCGGAGAACTCGCTGCCGCCATTGACCTGGGCGGTTCGGATGCACTATTCAAGGAATGGGGAGCTTTCCGAGACACTCCATTCGAACTCTCAGCTGATCGTCAATAGAATCCGCGCCGCAGCGTCGGCTCTTCTCATCCTTTCCATGCAAAACGACTCACTGGAAAAATCGGTTCGCTACGGCAGGTGGGCGACTACCGAATCGCCCGTGGAAGCTGATTAGGACGTTAGCCCTTCCCAGTCAAAATCCAATCTGTAGTCCGGCAGGATCTCTCGGCTAGCTTGGCTAGCAAGCCCAAGGGCAGCGCGCTCTGCCCGAGCTCATACTTCGAGAGCTGTGCCTGACTAATATTCAAAGTGCGTGCGAATTCTTCTTGTGTAGCCGCGCCTCTGAGCTGTCTGACTCTTTGTCCTACGGATTGGAGATCCACTTCACTCTCGGAACGACGCGGCCGGCCCGGAATATGTCGCTTGACTTTATTCATTTCTGGAGTATTCTTTTTAAGAGTATGCAGCTAGTGGTAGAGGGTTCATGTGTTCGTACGTGTTCCCCAACGTACAACCCCTGCCAAAGCGCGCTCGGTAGCTTAACAGAAGGAGATATTGGAAGGCCATGAGCCCAAAACTTGCTCCTAACGCCGCCCTCCCGAAAGGCGAGAATCACATTCCATCGAAAGCGCCGCGCCAAGGCAGCGGACCTGTGCATGGAAGCTCTGTTCTTTTCAACTCAAACGCTCGTCGCGCCCGAGCCGCTTGGGGAGCGCTTCCAAAGTACGCGCTCGAGACCCTCAAGAAGTTGTCCGAGACGCACTCCCTTGAGGTAGCAGCGGGAGAGCTTCAGTTTCTGGACAACCGTTGGTACGTGACAAATGCTGGACTACTTCGAATAGCGCAACGCAACCGATGCGCCGGAATCAGAACAGCTGTCGAAAAAGGGCTGTCCGACCCGGCCACCAGCCGTTGGGTCTTCAGAGCAACTGTCTACAAGTCCCCCCGCTCCCGCGGCTTCGTCGGCTACGGTGATGCGGATCCCACTAATGTGTCTTCGTTGGTCCGCGGCGCCGAGATGCGAGTTGCCGAGACACGAGCCGTCAACCGGGCTCTCCGAAAAGCCTACGGAATCGGGCTCTGCAGTGTCGAAGAACTCGGTTCGTCCTCGGCTCCGCAAAAGCCCCTCGCGGCCACGCCGCATTCAAATGGCCATCCCGGATCGAACAGCTCAAGCAATGGCCAGCCGCGATTGCGTGACCAACTCTGCCTGCTGATCCGTCAGCACAACCTCGATCCAACGCTCGTGAAGGCTTACGCCGCGGATTTCTGCGGCACGGAAACTCTCAAAGAGGCCAGCCGCGATCTGGTCGAATCATTCGTCGCTCAGCTCGCAGCCGCGGCGAAGAAAGATCGAGACGCCCTCGTGTGCAAACTGAACTCGTACGCCAAATCTGTGGAGGCAAAACCATGAAACGGCACATTCCCGGTCTGTATTCACGACAGCAGGATCGCGAAAATCTCTTCGAAGGGCTGTTCCTAGTCCGGGTCGATTCGTCTTCCTACTGCTGGCATCCGCAGAAACCATTCTTATCAGTACGGTTTGTCGTTCTCGAGCCCGAACTGTTTGCGGGACGATCACTTTCGGGTCGGCTGTATTGCACCGACCGAGCGCTCTGGAAGCTGAATTGGTTTCTGCGTGATTTCGGCTATGACTCTGATCTGGTCAGCCAAGATCAAGTGGACGAACAAGCTCTGCTCAAGCTGCGTGGAGTGGTTCGGACATCTCAAGTTACGCTGAACGGTCGGTCTTTCCAAGACCTCGAAGCCTTTGCGCCCGCAGCAGAGTGGGAAGAGCTTTCGTGCGAAACCGTCGGCGGGAAACAAAGGCAAAGGAGCGGCGATGATCTTTAGCCATACGCAGATCAGCCAGTATCTTCGCTGCCCCAGGAGTTACCGCTATCGCTATCTTGACGGGTGGCGAGAAAAGGAAACGCGCGCTGCGATGGCCTTTGGCCGCTGTTTCGAACGGGCTCTCGCGGCCTACTTCTCCCGAGAGGATTGCTCGGCTACGCTATTCGAGGAATGGAGCGCTTTCAGGGACGCTCCGTTCGAATACAAGAAGGGAGAGTCCTGGGATCGCCTCGTTCATCAGGGAGTTCATCTGCTCCAAAGGTTCGCTCAGGATGATCGCGTTCGTGTATCCCTCCCCGAGAAGAATCTGCAGTTGAAGTTGGGGCGCACTCTGTCCGAGAAAAACGAATTCGTTTCCTACATTGACGCGATTGGGGAACTCGACGGCAAACAATGTCTGATCGATTGGAAAACGACGACGAGCCGCTACCTGGAAGAGCCGGAGGGATTATTGTCGCTCGACCCGCAGATGATCTGCTATTCCTGGATCAGTGGAATTCGGGATGTTGCGCTCGTCGTCTTCGTTCGAAAGACCGTTCCTGAGATTCAGTACCTGAAGACATCCATCACGGAAGAGCAGCGGCGTGAATACAGTCGTCTCGTCAATGCGACAGTCAGCCAGATCGAATCCGGTCAATTCCCTCCGCACAGTGGCATCCGTTTCCCCCAGAACGGATGCATTGGCTGCTCTCATTTGGGACTATGTCTTGACAGTCAGGAATTAATCACAACGAACCTAATCCGAAAGCCAGGAGCAAGCACCCTTGATTGGCTGGACGAGCTTGTGGATTGACGGGCGGACAGTCGTGTCTCCCGAACTCAATCGCCGACGGGCCCTGATCGTTCTCGAGAAAATCGATGAGATCTTGGCCTGGGAGCAGACCAAGGAGCACGAGCGGGATGAGCGGTTCGTCGAACTGGGGCAACACCTCTGCGAGGTTCGAGCGGGGCAATACTGGAGACTCGAAAATCTAAAGTCATTCGATGAATTCCTCGAGAAGCGTTTCCCCGAATCGCGCCGAAAGGCTTATTACTTGCTGGCAATTCACGAGCATCTGAACCGGATCCCGAAGCGGCTGCTTCGGGAGGTGGGATGGACGAAGGCGAGAGAACTCGTGAAGGTAGCGCGTCGAGAAGGGAGCGAGTTCGATTGTGCACCCTGGGTGCACAAAGCTAGGGAGCTTCCGAAGGAAGCGTTTAAGCGAGAAGTGGAGCGCTACCTGACCGGCAAAGAAACGGAGCCCTGGGAGATCATCTATTTCAAGCTGTACAAGAGCCAGTTGCCGGTTGTCGAGCGGGCGCTCGAAATCGCGGCTCTCATGCTCGGCAGCGACAAATCTCGCGGCTATTCCCTTGAAATGATCTGCGCCGACTTCCTGGCAGGCGCTCCTTTGGAGACGGGAGGATACGAACAAAATCTCGGATGCTCAGCATCAAGAGGTGATTCATTCGCGACCTCTGAGCAGCCAGCTTCTACGAAGAGCAGACGAGATGAATAATTCTAGTTCGCAAAAGAGGCCTCGAATCCGAAAGGCGCCTAAGCTCTATGCGAGGTTACATAGAGAAATCTTGGAGCGTGATCGTTGGCGCTGTCAAAATTGTGGAAGTTCCAAGAATCTCGATGTTCACCACATGAGACGACGCAGCGCCCTTGGTGACGACGCAGAGACCAACCTGATCACGCTCTGTAGGGAATGCCACGAAATTCTGCACGAGTCCGCCAGTTGACTTGCGATGTTCGAGGCGGTTCTTCATGGCGTAGTCAAAGCCGCGCACCTTTAAGTGCGGGTTCAACCGCAAAGATCAGTACAAATAAACTCCAGCGTTAACTACCGCCGTGGCGTGATCCGGTTTTTTCTCGCCAACTATGACCATGCGAAACAGGGTAGAATCTTGGCAGGAAAGGGTTGGCCACCCGCCGTGTCCTAACTGGAGTGGCGACGTCGGATGAGGCGAGATTACTGCGGCTCGGAGCTGCGGCGAGTTTGATTCTGCTGGAGGCCGGTAGTTACAACTTGCTTGCGGCCGACGGGTGAGTCGAGCGCGACGCGGCCGATGCGGGAGGCGTCGCCCATGCCGAAATAGAGCGGCGGGCCGCTTGGCGTGAGGTTGTGTCGCACCTACGGGTTTGGTGATCGGGCATGACGAAGCCCCTGCGCTCCCGCGCTGGGCCAACTTCTGACGCGCGCGCGGCGCTGAGGAAGTGTTTCGACACGGACCCTAGAGGAGAGTTCCCGTCGTTGGATCAGGGCAAGCGCGGAGCGGGCTACTTGGGTTTTTCGCGGTGGTCGGAGCGGGCGGCAAGCATTTGGGCCAATTAGAGAAGGAGGCGGCGGTGGCGTTCGTCGATGCGGCGGAAATAGGTGCCGAGCTGGTTGAGGAAGCGGACATCTTTGCGGGCGTTCCTCCAGGCGACGGGATCAAATTTTCTGCGCACGGGAGGATGGCGCGGCTCGGAAATCAGCAGATGAACGTGCTCGCGGATGACCACGTAACCGAGGAGCTTGAGGTCGTACTCGCTCCTCACCTCGCCCAGCGCCCGGACAAACGCGTGTCGCGCTCGCGCCGAACCAAGCAGTGGCAGCCGCCGGTATGCAACTGAATGTGAGGAAATGCAGGTGGCCGAAGCCGTAGATGCGTTTAAGACCTTTCGGCATGGCGCAGGCTCGAGGACAGGGACCGGGGCCGAAAAGCCCCACGCTCACAAACCGAGCATGGGGCACCTGCAAAGGCATACTCCGCGCTGACGTACCGTGATGGTATCATGCCCGGCGATGCTCGCAACGCACGCGAGGTGGCAGAACGGCGGAAGCATGGGCCATCCGCCCCACACCCCGGACCAATGACGCGCAGCAACACCCCGTCCCGAAACTTGGCCTTTTTAAGAGTGCGCCCTCAACTTCCGTTGCGTACATACCTTAACCATCAACGGGTCACCCCAATCAGGACGCCGGGCTCAGGTAACTCTTCGCCCAAAGGATATACGCGGTCAAGAGAGCCGCCGCAATCACTAATGGGATGGCTATCAGGAGTGTCACTTTCTCATGGGGCGCGTCGACTGCTCGTGGCAGCCCCCTGCGGCGAATCACGCCCACAACCGCACCGATTGCCATTCCAGGCATAGACCACAGAATACCGCCCGAAATGGCAGCTCCGAAAAATCCCCCAAAGACCGCAGGGTTGTAAGACAAGGAGAATATGAGGATTCCAGGGGCGACCGCAGGTATGAACAAAAGCCCCTGGGGGACCTTGAAGCGCGCCAGGAGGACCAAAACCAGGATACACGCGGGTATTGCCAGCACCCTGGTCCCATAGTCCGCTGCCTGTCCTCCGGCGCCCAGGAGGGCGAAGCCAAGGAACCCAAGATGTATAACGATACCTGCCAGAATGCCGTAGCCTCTGCCATAACGTGCGTGACTCCGCACAGGCTCATAGAGATTTGCAAGCTGAGGATATGGCCACGCACACTTGAGCAGCGTACCTTCCTTTGTGGCGGTCACCTTGCCCCCTGACAAGGTTTCGAATGATGCCGATGCCCCACTGGGCAGTTTGCCCTCCAGGATTCCTTTCCGGACCGCATCCAGGGTGGAGGCTGTTGTGTCTTCGCAGTATTGGACGACACCAGACCCCGTGTTGACGGTGACTTTGAGCGTCCCCTTGTTGCCCTTAGTGCTTCCAGCTGCTGGCGGCGGAGCCGGTGCTAGAGCAGCCCCGGTTGGGCTTCCGCAATGGGCACAACATCTCGCGTCATCCGCGACTTGGTTTCCGCACTTTTCGCAAAACATGCATTGCCCTCCATTCACAATTGCGCGTAGCCGCACTACTCCACGATTGCGGCCACGGTTTGTTTTCACCAGGAATTTCCGATTTCAACTCCATTTCTGCGCAAAAACATATGCCCGCCGCCCTGTCGTGTCAACCTCAGCTCGCCTTGGGCGGGTGGGCGACCCTCCGTTGGTGATCCTTCTACACGTTGACGCCGGAGCGCGAGCGTCGCATACCACACCTTTATTTAGCGAATGATTGCACCGACCCGTCCGGGTGGCCGACTCTTCCCGGGCGGAAGGGTCGGACGATCTTTCCTTTCCGGGTTGGGCGCGCACAGGTCCGGTTTTCCGGTGGAATAGAAACCGTAGCGGCGCACGAGACGGTTCTTCACGCAAGAAAATCCTCCGACCCTTGCAAATCAAAGGGTCGGGTACCCGGGCAATATACTGCTGGGTGAAATATACCAGTGGTATGATCCGCACGAGTAGTGCCGCGAGTAAACGGTGCGGACCATCTCGAAAAGTCAAAGAAAGGGTGCGCCACCCGCCAGACTTATCCGCTTATTGGAGCGATGCTGTCACACGAAGAAGGCGCGAGGAATCCTGCGCGATAAACGTAACGCTTTTCCCGTCGGCTGAATAGCCTCCATTGCCCAAATGTTCGTAGAGCTTGCTCTCGTGGCCATCCACAACAAAGAGGTCGCGGAAACCTGATGCGGCGGTCACCCCATAGTAATAGTGCCGTCCATCACGGCTGAAAAACGGCAGCCGGATGTCGAGCGCGTTGTATTCTCTCCCGGGCTGGCCGTCAATCACGACGCTTCGCCGTGCGCGGGGAGTCTCTCCCTCCTTGAATTTCATTCCTGCGCGAACAAGTTCATACGCCAGATGAGTTCCATCCTTCGTCAGAACCATCCACTCAGCGATACCCATTCTGGCCTCGATGGGGAAAGAGTTGCCGGGCTGATTGTCCCGGACTTCAACGAAATCCTTCCCGCGCTGTGCAATGTAGACAAAATGATTCGATTCGTTAGAAACAACGATCGCACTATGGACATCGTCGAAGGAAGGCCCCACCTGATCACCATTCAGAACCACGATGTCGCCTTTCTCGCGACGCACGGCATACAAGAGCTTTCCATCGGAATTGAATTGTGGGTTCGAGATGGCGTGGTATGTAACATGCAGATCGCGCGGCCCTTCAGCCATGGGATCGGACGGCGCGCCAAGAATCGTCATCCAACTCCCGGCCATACTGTTTCCCTCGTACGTCTTGACCGGCTGGCCATCGAGTATGATCGCGCCCTCGATCGTCTCCTTCTTGAATCCGCCGTGCAGGTCCACGCCGCCGTAGACATAATGCTTGTCATCGCTGCTAAAGGAAATCGGACTGATGGTCTCAACAGGCGCTCCCGCCGCGTCATCCACAATGTACGTCCATTTCCCACGCACCGGCGAGACCGCGGCAAAAAAGCGATTCGCGTGTTCGCTGAAGCCCCAGTCTCGGAATCCCACAGAGTCGAGTTCCGGGCCCGTTTCCTTGCCGTCCACAACTGCGAACCATTTCTTGTCGCGTTTCCCAAAATAAGCCACGCGCTTCCCGTCGCTATCGTACTTCGGAAAACTGATCTCTTCATAATCCGCGCCGGATTCTTTTCCGTCGACCACCAGATGGCACGTCTTCTTTTCGCTGCAGGAACAGAAAGCGTACGAGCTGCCGTGCGGCTGGAAAGCAACGACGGTCATGAAGGTGTAATCGGAGGAGCCCTCCTGCCCGTCGAGAACCAGTAGCCACTTGCCCTTACGTTTCCCGAAGAAGGCGAGACGCGTTCCGTCGGCGCTGAAGTGCATGTGCTTTACCTCTTCGTACGTACCTCCCTGCTGCTTGCCGTCGAGCTTTACGATCCAGTCGCCTCGCTTCTTCTCCTGCCATGCGACATGATCGCCGGCGCTGGTCCATTCCTTCAGATCTGTCCCGGAGGGAACCTCGGCAATCAAGTCTTCATGAAATACAGGGGCGGCGCTCGAGAGCGCGGCTGCCGGCGGAGGAGTTGGTGTGGCCGGCTGCTGCGCACACAGCGGCTCGGCGCCGAAAATCACACTAGCCGCCAACGCCAGGATACACATCGCACAGAGTGCCAAAGGGCCTCGATTGCGCATGAGCCTTGCTCCTTGCTGTCGGGAATTATTCGAAGTTCGGGGCGCCCCGCGGAGCGGAGTGTAATCCGCGCGGGCCGAATTCGCAACGGCATCGCGATGATTTGGCGCTGCGGCGCATCTTTTTGCCGATGCAATGCAACCGGCGGGTGGGCGACCCATTGCTCATGCTCCTCTTGTAAGCAGAAGCTAGCGCGCGAGCGTCGAATACCACACCTTTATTTAGCGAATGATTGCGCCGACCCGTCCGGGCGGCCGACCCTTCCGGGGCGAAAGAGTCTGACGATCTTTCCTTTTCGAGTTGGCGCGCACCGGCTACCTGCGTTTCTTGCGGCGGGAGGAGCGGGCCGCGAGCATTTGGGCCAATTGAAGGAGGAGGCGGCGGTGGCGTTCGTCAATGCGGCTGAAATAGGTGCCGAGCTGGTTGAGGAAGCGGACATCTTTGCGGGCATTCCTCCAGGCGACGGGATCCAATTTTCTGCGCACGGGAGGGTCGCGCGGCTCGCGTGGTTTGGGAGGGTTGTCGCCCTCGTAGAACAGGAGGTAGAGAGGCACCTCGAGAGCGCGAGCGAATTTTTCGAGGGTTTCGACGGTGGGAACGCCGAATCCGCTTTCGACGCGGGAAATGTAGGAGCCCATCACGCCGGTGCGCCTTTGAATGTCGCGCTGGGAAAGATTTTTTTGCTCGCGGAAGAAACGCAGGCGGGCGCCGATCAACATGGTCAGACTCCTCAGGAAAGCATCACTCGGCCCGGAGCACTATAGTTTCAATTTACCAAAAGGTCTAGCTGGACGTGAAAAATGACGGCGGAAATTGGGGGAAGTGGCGAGGAGGAGAAAGTATATAAAGAATTAACTTTAGAGCTTTTTCCGGCAAATAGCGCCGGGGCACAACAAATCGGCCACCCTCCAAGTTGCGGGCGGGCGCAAAAGGCGCGGAGGGAGAACGAAAACTCCCAAGCGGTGAGAAAAAAGAAATGGCTGGTGGTGACGTGGCATTCAGGACGGCGGCCAGAAATCCACAGGCGAACAGATTTCCGCTGAAACTTGCATTTGCCCCACCACGCCGGTGTCTTCGCCTTTGTAGCGCCTGCCTGCCGCAGGCAGGGCCGCCTTTGCCCGGCGCATTGCAGCCGGGACGCGCTGCCTTTGCGCGAGGCGGGCAGCCTTCGTCTTTGAATTTGGTTTTGCTTTTCGGGTGGAAGCCCCCGACTTTAGTCGGGGGAGCTGGGGCCTAGCCCCGGCGAAACGCGCCCCCTCGCGTTGTCATCCCGAGCCTTTAAGCGCCGAAGGCGCGACACTTAGCTAGCCCAGGCCGGAAGGCCTGGGAATGCATGTGGCGAAGAGTCAGAGCGCCGTAGGTGCGACACTCGGTTTGCCCGTCGCCTTTGTAGCGGCGACCTCGCCTTGTAGGTCGGCAGCTTTGTCTATCGTCGCATTTCCAATTCGTCGCGCCTGTTTACCCCGAGCCCAGCCGAGGGGCCTGCCGCGCCGAAGTCCGCCGCGGCGGACGTAGGCGGGTCTGCTTCATGCGCCATGCTTTTTGTGGAGTGCGGCGGCCCGACGCCGCTTTGCCTTTCGATCCCCCGGTCGCGCCGAACGTGGGCTCGCTGCGCCCGCCTTCATCTTTGAATTTGGTTTTGCCTTTCGGGCGGAAGCCCCCGACTTTAGTCGGGGGAGCCGGGGCTTAGCCCCGGCGAAACGCGCCCTCTCACGTCGTCATCCCGAGCGAGTCCGCCGCCTGTCCGCCGTGGCGGATGGCGGACGACGAGGGATCTGCTGTTGCGCTTCTGCTTCATCCGCAGGCCGTCGTGGGAAATTCACGAACCTTTGGCCCACGCCCTCAGTCGCAGCTCGCGGTCAGGTGGTCAGTTGGAGTCCGAGACTTCGATTGGGGGATCAAAAGCGGAATCGGCTCGAAAGAATGTGCCACCCGCCCACCGTGCGACGCTTTTTTGTGCCCGCATCGCGCCGAATGCAAGGACTTTAGGTGCCGGATGACTAAACTCATAGGCGTCGCTATTCTTATATATCAGCGGGTTTATGAGGCACAGTCTGTACAAATACTTCGACCAGCTTCAATGGGCCGAAGCGTTCCTGGACGGCGCGATCCGCTTCAAGACGCTGGCGTACTACCGCGATTACGAGGATGCGGAAGTGCGCCGCGACGTGAATGAAGGCAATGCCATCTACCAGCCCGCGGAGGGACTCCAGCTCCACAATCAAACGCAGGGAACGCGGATCCTCCTGCGGAACTCGCGATTCGAATCCACGGTGAAGCAGGACGAAGTGTTCGTGCTCTGTCTCACGCGCGGCATGACGGAAGAGAGGCGCACGCGGTTTCACGCCGTCGCCTGCGTCGAAATCACGCGGATCGCGAGGTTTTGCGCGGGACTCGAAGCCGCATTGCCGGCGGGATCGAAACTTTTTGCGGGACGCGTGGCCTACTACGAGCCGCACGACGATCCGAATCCGCAATGGGCGCTGCCCGACGTGATTGTGATGCGAAAACAAAAAGCCTACGAGTGGCAGGGCGAATATCGAATCCTGTTCTCGACCACGGATGCGCTGGACTTTGAAAAGGCGCAGTATCGCATCGTCACTGGAGCACCGGAGCCGCCGCCGAAGCTATCCGAGTATCCTGAGCACCATTTGAAGGTGCGCGACCTGCGCGCCATCTGCCGACTTCATAAGTTCTAGGTCGGGCCGAATTGACGGAGGCTAACATGCCATGCGTATACACCACTCCCGAAGGACTCTGCGATGGTAAGGCTCCCCTCTCGAAGAACGAGCACTACTTGCCTCGCGCGCTCGGTAATTTCATGAACAACGAGCCGCTCGTCGGTCGTATCTGCGACAACTGCCAGCGCGTGTGTTCAAAACTCGAAGATGTGTTCGCGCACAACAGCTCGGAAGCCTTTTTTAGGGAAATGGTCGGTCGCGTCGGGAGGAAAAAGCACAAAGAGAAGAGCATCTTCTACGAGCCCACACACGGCATCCCGCCGCTCGGCGTCTTGTGAAAACATCCAGGACACGACTTCGAGATACTCTGGGAGCTTGTGCCCGACCCGGCGAATCCCGGAACCCGAACGTGCGCCCCGATGAGCCAGCTCGTTTTCATTTCAAAGGACGGCGGCAACGTCCTGCGACTTCCTTTTCGTCGGGGCAAGTGGACAGCCGAGCGAATCCGGGAAATCGCCAGAGCGCAAGGAGTAACGGGAGAGCAGATCGTGGCAATCGCGAACAGCGACGAGGAATTCACGGAAATGAAGGCGTTGACCGACGCGCTCGCACCCGAGGGAAAAGAGCGGGCCGTTGCGCCCTTGGTCGCAGGAGTGGAGATGGACGGAGAAATGAGAGCCGCCATCTCCGAACCGTATCTCCGCGCGGTCGCCAAAGTCGGGTTCCACTACTTCCTGAAATACTTTCCTCACTTCACCGGCCTTGAGCCCGAATTCGATGAAATCAAGCAGTACATCTACAAGGGAAAAGCCGACCGCAGGATTGTGCGGCCCGTGGACGAGCCGTTCCTTCGGGACTTACAGCAGAAGGGCGCACGACTGAATAAATGGGCCCATCTGCTCAGCGCCGAGAGCACAGATAACGGAATCGAAGCGCGAATACAATTCTTTGTGGGTCCGGAAGTCAACCCGATCGTGTGGAGCGTGGTGTTTACAGAGAAGCCGTCTCAGCGCCACCAAATGACGGGACACGTTTTCGTTTACTTCGACGAAGCGAAAGACGGCTACGACGGCGTGCGCGGTGACCTCATCGCCGTCTGAGGGCGGGTGGTGCTACGGGAGCAGAGGCTATTTGCGTTTTTTGGGGGTGGCGAGCGTTGCAGGCCACCATCTCGGCCATTTGGAGCAGGAGTTCGTATCGGCGCGGTCGGTGCGAGCGAGATACGCGGACAGGCGCTTGAGGAAGCGCGCGCCGTTGCGAAAAGGCCAGCCAAACAGAATCCAAAATAATGTGGAAAACTCGTTTGACAATCGGAGGGGGATTGCTACAATAATGGATTGTCTGCAGTCCTTCCTGCCGGCCAGGAAGTATCCAGCTCTTTGACAATCGGATGAATCAAGCCAGAACCCGTTTGGTTTCTCTCTTTCTTCCGGGTGTACCGGGAGAAGGGGAATTTGAGAATACCGAGCGATTTACAGTTCGTTCCGATCGTGAAGGCGCAAGCCCTCACGGTCGAAACATCAGGTTTCAAACGAGAGTTTGATCCTGGCTCAGAGCGAACGCTGGCGGCGTGCTTAACACATGCAAGTCGAACGGGTGTAGCAATACATCCGTGGCGAACGGGTGCGTAACACGTGGATAACCTTCCTTCAGGTGGGGAATAACCCAGTGAAAACTGGGCTAATACCGCATAACAAGACCGGGGCACATGCCTTGGTCTTCAAAGGCGCAAGTCGCCGGAAGAGGGATCCGCGGCCGATTAGCTTGTTGGCGGGGTAACGGCCCACCAAGGCAATGATCGGTAGCCGGACTGAGAGGTTGGCCGGCCACACTGGAACTGAGACACGGTCCAGACTCCTACGGGAGGCAGCAGTGGGGAATCTTGCGCAATGGGCGAAAGCCTGACGCAGCAACGCCGCGTGGGGGACGAAGCTTCTCGGAGTGTAAACCCCTTTCGACCCGGACGAATGCCCGCAAGGGCTTGACGGTACGGGTATAAGAAGCCCCGGCTAACTACGTGCCAGCAGCCGCGGTAAAACGTAGGGGGCCAGCGTTGCTCGGAATTACTGGGCGTAAAGGGTCCGTAGGCGGTGTGGCAAGTCGGTAGTGAAATCTCTGGGCTTAACTCAGAGGCTGCTGCCGAAACTGCTGTGCTCGAGTGTGAGAGAGGCGAGTGGAATTACGGGTGTAGCGGTGAAATGCGTAGATATCCGTAGGAACATCCGAGGCGAAAGCGGCTCGCTGGATCACAACTGACGCTGAGGGACGAAAGCTAGGGGAGCAAACAGGATTAGATACCCTGGTAGTCCTAGCCCTAAACCATCAGGACTTGGGGTTTGCCCTGTACGGGGCAAGTCCCGTAGCTAACGCGTTAAGTCCTGCGCCTGGGGAGTACGGTCGCAAGGCTGAAACTCAAAGGAATTGACGGGGGCCCGCACAAGCGGTGGAACATGTGGTTCAATTCGACGCAACGCGAAGAACCTTACCTGGGCTTGAACCGCACAGGACCATCTTGAGAAATCAGGACTTCCCGCAAGGGACCTGTGTAGAGGTGCTGCATGGCTGTCGTCAGCTCGTGCCGTGAGGTGTTGGGTTAAGTCCCGCAACGAGCGCAACCCTTACTCATAGTTGCTACCCGCAAGGGAGAACTCTATGAGGACTGCTCCGGATAACGGAGAGGAAGGTGGGGATGAGGTCAAGTCAGCATGGCCTTTATGTCCAGGGCTACACACGTGTTACAATGCGCGCTACAAAGTGCCGCGAACCCGCGAGGGGGAGCTAATCGCAAAAAAGCGCGCTCAGTTCGGATTGCAGTCTGCAACTCGACTGCATGAAGCTGGAATCGCTAGTAATGGCGTATCAGATCGGCGCCGTGAATACGTTCCCGGGCCTTGTACACACCGCCCGTCACATCACGAAAGTGGGCTGTACTAGAAATCGCCGTGCCAACCGCAAGGAGGCAGGCGCTCAAGGTATGACTCATGATTGGGGTGAAGTCGTAACAAGGTAGCCGTAGGAGAACCTGCGGCTGGATCACCTCCTTTCTAAAAGAAAAGGGAGCACGGTTTGTCTTTATGACAAGCACGGCTCTCCATCCCGGAACTCACGAACCGGGACGTTCGGCTCTCAAGCCGACGGGTTCTGGCTGGATTCATCGGCACTCTTCGCGACGCGAAAAGTGGACCCTCTGAGTAATCCGCCGCGGCGGAACACAAAGAGCGATTGGGTCAAAGAGTTATACAGCAGACAAACGCAGGGCCCGGTCCGAAGCAATTCGGATCGGGCCTTTTTTATTTGGAGGCTTAGCGGCGGGCACGCAGGCGGGGCAACTGAGCAGGTCGGCGGATGCCACGGGGAGGGGGTGCGAGCCAAAGCAGCTTGACAGGGAGATTGGATACAGTATACAAGCCTCCGGGAAGCCCCAACGTACTGGAGCGCAGCCACTGGGAGGCGCCATGAACCGATTCGTTCGCACGCTCGTCTTCGCCGCAGTAGCAATTGCATCAGGCATCGCCGCCATCCAGGTTTCCGCGCAACAACGCCCCGCTCCACTGACAGACGAGGCCAAAGCGGCGCGGTGGGCCACGGAAAACGAGCTTGAGTCGCTGGCCGTCATCGACCGCAAGGTGATGATTCCGATGCGCGACGGAATCCGAATTCCGGCGGACATTTACCGCCCCAAAGACGAGTCACAAAAGTATCCGATCGTCTGGTTGCGGACTCCCTACAACTTCAACTACTGGGACATCGCGAACGGAGTGCCGCGCGACATGACGACCGCGCTGACGGCCGTGAAGCACGGGTATGCGTACATCGAGATGCAGGAGCGCGGCGAATTTTTCGCCGAAGGCGAGTGGGACGTGCTTGGGGCGCCGCTTTCGGATGGCGACGATGAAGTCAACTGGATGGTGAAGCAGCCGTGGTCGAACGGGAAAGTGGGAACGACGGGATGCTCATCGACGGCGGAGTGGCAATTGGGCGTGGTGGCGCTGAACAATCCGGGCTACGCGGCTTTCAACGCGCAGGGGTTCGGTTGCGGAGTGGGACGCATCGGACCGTATTACGAGCAAGGCAACTGGTACCGGGGCGGCGTCTTCATGATGTACAACCTGACGTGGTTCTACGGGAACCAGAAGCCACAACATCCGATGTTCCCTTCCGATATTTCGCAGGACGATTTGATTCGGATCTCGAAGTATTGGGACCTGGCCGGGCAACCACCGCCGGTGGATTGGTCGAAGGCGTATTGGATTTTGCCGCTGCAGGACATCCTGAAAAAAGTGGATGGACCGAAGGGCGTATTTGCAGACGCGATGCCCGTGGCAGGCGGCGGCAGGATGATTCAGCGAACTCCGAACGATCCCGCCTGGTACAAGGGCGGGCTCTATCAGGACGACAAACGAATCAACGTTCCGGGATTGTGGTACACGTCGCTGTACGACATCGCGCTCGCACCAAATCTTGAACTTTACAACCTGGTGCGCAAGACGGCGAAGGGAGACGCGAAGAATCAACAGTGGATCATCATCGCGCCCGTGGGACATTGTGCATTCACGCGTGCGACGGAACATACGGTGGTCGGCGAGCGCGACATGGGCGACGCGCGGCTTCCCTACTTGGACATTATGTACGCGTTCTTCGATTTGACGTTGAAAGGCAAGAACAGCGAAGCGATGGACAAGATGCCGAAGGTCCGCTACTACACGATGGGGAATAACAAGTGGAATACGTCGGACACTTGGCCGCCGGAGGGAGCAGCGCCCATGACGTTCTACCTTTCAAGCGGCGGACAAGCGAATTCGCTGGCGGGCGATGGCACGCTCACGGCGAAGTCTCCCGCGGCGGATAAGCCGGATTCGTTCACGTACGACCCGATGAACCCGGTTCCAACGCTGGGTGGCTACCGCGTGGGAAGCGATCCGGCGGGATTAGGCGGCTCTTTCGACCAGCGAAATATCGAGATGCGACAGGACGTGCTGGTCTACACAACGGAACCGTTCGCCGAAGGAACGCAGGTGAGCGGGCCGATCACGCCTACGCTGTACGTGTCGTCGGATGCAAAAGACACGGACTTCACCATCAAGGTGATGGACGTGTATCCGGACGGCGCGGCTTACAACTTGGATGAATCCATCCAGCGGATGCGCTATCGCGACGGCTACGACAAGCCGATGGTGTGGATGGAGGCGGGCAAGGTGTACAAGATGACGTTCCAGCCGCTGGTGACGAGCAATTATTTCTTGCCCGGGCACCGGTTGCGGATCGAAGTGAGCAGCAGCAGTTTTCCGCGGTTCGAACGCAACCTCAATACGGGCGGGAACAATTACGACGAATCGGCGGGCGTGGTGGCGCACAATGCCGTGCACCATTCGGCGGAATATCCATCGTCGGTGACGATTACGGTGGTGAAGCCGGCCGCGTCACATTGAGCCTGGATATTCTGTAGACGCGGAGGTTGTGAATGAAACGCCCGGTCCGAAGCAATTCGGATCGGGCCTTTTTATTTTTCCGGCGCGAAATGAGTGCGCAGAAGATTGGGGCAGATCAGCCATCGGCGTAAAAGGCACTGGCGTAAACGGAATTGAACTGTCGGACAGACTCTCCTACGGCGGGCAGGCTTGCAGGCTTCGAATCGTCGCGATCAGGGAGGACAAACGCTCGAAGCCTCAGCCACCCGCCAGTTGGACGCCAAAAAACGGATCGACAGATTTGGTTAGCCGCCTTCAATCGCCTCGAGGAGTTGTCCGGATAAAGGGAGTTGCGCTAATTGTAGTTTTCTGAAACGCTGAGCCTTCTGGGGAAACGAGCTCTAATGATAGAGATGGACTATATCGTATCGGGCATGGGTAAGAAGCGGACGATCACCGCTCGAAGTGCGAGAGCCATAGCGCGGACTCCCGAGCCGCAAGAATTCCAGGACAGTGAGAGCGCTTTGCCGTTCGTTCGGGCAGGCGCCAACGAGGGTTACAGGTTTGCAGGTCGCGAGCTTATCGATCGCGACTATAAACTTGTTCCGTATGGGTATTTTGTGAAGGACGATGGTGGTCAGCTTCATAAAGCAGGTCAGGATTTCGGGCCTCCCGATCCGGTATTTGAGGCAGACGATATCTACCCCGGTGGTTTACGGAACGGAAAGCAGGCCAAGATCGTGCAGGTAATCACGGGTGAATCTGCACGTAAAGCGGGTGGTGTCGCCGTAATGATAATCCTTGAAGAAAGAAGAGTGGACCCAACGTTAAACTAATCGAATCGATGGCTGAAACTCGAACGAGAAGCTAGCGGTGCATCCGTGACCCTCAAAAAAGAAGTCCTCGATCGGCTGTTGTTGGCGAAATCGATCTTGGTGTCAGCTCGCGGAGTTGTGCCCAGTCAGCCGAACGCGCATTTGATCGCTAGGCAAGTCTTGAACGCTCACGATGCCGCGGATCTAGCCTTCGCTGCAATCGCAGATTTCCAAAACAGATTGCCCGCGAAGAGTCGCGCCCCTTCGATGCTGGAATCTCTGGGGTGTATCGACGCGGTTGAAAAACACTCGGGCTATTTTACTAAACTGAGCAACGCTCGGGATGGTTTGAAGCACGTTGGAAATCTCCCGAATACGAATGAGTGGGCTGATGTTAATGACATTACCTTCGAAAAAATATCCGGCATCTGCTTCGATACGTTGGGTGTACGACTGGGGGACATCGACGAAATCGAATTGTTGGATGATCCTGAAGTCAAACAACATATTTACGAAGCGAGGCGTGCAAGAGACGCGGGAGACTTTAAGCTAGCTCTAGAAGAGATCGCAAAGGCCTTGTATGTGTCACTGGAAGAGAGTGACCTATACTTTCGCGTTGGATCTGCCAACGCCGAAGACGCCGTTAAGCTGACCGGAATTGGGATTTCTGCAAACGAATTTTTGAGGTTGCAGGAGTTTCTGCCTGAAGTCTGGAGACTTGGAAATGATCCGTTTGAAATTCGATGGACGCAAGAGAAGTTCGGACACCCAGGAAACTGGCGGCAAAAGAACGTTGATTTCTGCCTACAGGCAGGGCTTGATCTTGCCTTCAGAATACAAAGTGCGCCGTCAGTTCCGTTTGCGATTGAACTGAACTATGTTTACAACTACGAGATCACGGTTGTTAGCGTCGAGGCGGAAGTTTGGGAAGATCTAATCGAAGGACATCTCGAAGAGGTATATGCAAATGGTTTCCGTCCCTGCCGAGAACACAAGAGGTACGCAAAACAAGGCGAATCCTTTACAGTGTCGGCGGATATTAAACCGTTTGTCTCAGCCGACCAATCGACCGCGGGAGAATGGATCAGGCGTGTGAGGATTTCGCGAGAGCCGTTTGAAGACTTTTTGCCGATAAAAAGAAAAGCCGAATTCGTCAACCTTGCGGATGTGCGAATTATGTGTGTTCCGAGCGCTATCGGAAAGCATTTCGGAAACCCACCAGAGATTGAATGGCAAGATCCAGAAGCCGACACTCACGCAGAACCGTAGGGATAAGCAAAGTGAGTAGCTTCATTCATCGGCGTCGAGAGTGTTCCACGCACAACACTATAGGCCGAATCGTTTACGTAGCTCTTCGGCCTGTTGTGCCTCTCTGGGAGCATTTCGCTCCTTCCAAGCGCTCTGCTCATGAGCTTTGACCTTTTGCGCGAACTCAGCGATTTCAGTGACCCACGGTCCTTCTATGAATCTGGTTATTTCGTCCACCGATTCAGTGATACATGGACCGTCACGCAAAGCCTTGGAAGTCTCAGCGACTTCGAACTCAAACACATTCTTGTCATTCAATTTCAAAAGGACCGTTCCGTAAGTCGTTACAATATCCTCGTCATCATAATCTTGCCATGAGGACTTGCCCTTATCTTCGGCGTAGATGAGTTTGGCGGGCGCTTGTCCAAGAGAGAACTGAGTTTCGTTATCGGCCAGTTCGATCCCAAGATAGATTAATCTCTTGGCAAATTGAGGATCGTCTCGCAACCAAACCCTGTAGCTTCTAAAGCTCTTTTCAAGGTACCAAAGGACTTCGCGAACCTTCAGGTCTCTAGCATGTTGCCTTCGTCGTTCAACCTCTGCGCGAATCTCTTCTGGTGTCATAGATGCGTTGGCGGAGTTAGGACGGCAGCTCCTTGTCCCATTTGTTCTTGAAGTCAAAGAACTCCATTCGGATGGCTTTCTCAAGGTCTAGAAAAATGCTGATGGGTTTGTAGCGATTTTCCGCATCCTGCAGAGTTTTTCTTGTAGACAGAACAGGAGAATCGTCTTTTATGTCCTATTTCTGCTTGAATTCATAATCATCCACAGTAGCTTGCACAATGGCGTCGACATATTGGTGAAGATTGGGGAACCAGTCATCGTGCTGCCCGGTAAAAACCGCGAGATCTAATGTACTCAGGCGAGACCGCAACTCGTCTGCGGTTTCTTCCAGGCGTGTCCAGCAAGCAGAATCTGTTGACCTCGGGTTCTCTTCCAGGCCAGCAGCGTTGAGATGGAGTTTTCGAGCTAATTTAAGAAGTTGCTCTCGCTCTTCGTTGAGACGAGCCAACCATTCGTGCTCATGCTGCAGTTTCATCAATCGATTCTGGATGCGTTCATTGCGATCAGAGCTTTTCACCTGCTTCCGCATCACTAGCACTTGCCAGATGATTACTCCGATCGTTGTCGCGGCGAAAATGCTGTTCGAAATGACGCCCATCCATTCGGGATTGTTCAGGATGAAACGCCCCCAAGTCATCGGTTCCATTTCGAGGTGCCTCGATCAGCTCTCGGCGTCCCGCTGACCCTTCATCCAAGCCTCTTTACAGGCAACGAGGATCTTCGCCGCGGCTTCGTTCGTTGGTTTGCCCGTGTCGGTCACGAGCCCATAAGCCGGGCGGGTGGCGCGCAGATTCTTCTTAAGTGAGTTATCCCACTCGGCGGAACGCATACGACGCGTAAAGGCGGCCGCTACATAACCTGTGCGAAATCGGGCGCCGAGCGAGGGCTTCCACCCGAAAAGCAAAACCAAATTCAAAGGTGAAGGCGGGCCCTCCTGCGGCGGGCGGGCGCGGTGAGCCCACGTTTGGCGCGGCCGGGGGATTGAAAGGCAAAGCGGCGTCAGGCCGCCGCACTCCACAAAAAGCATGGCGCTACGAAGGCGACACGCCGCGGCGGGCAGATGCGCCGGCGCATGAAGCAGACCCGCCTACGTCCGCCGCGGCGGACTTCGGCGCGGCAGGCCCTCCTACGGCAGGCCCCTCGGCTGCGGTCGGGGTAAACAGGCGCGACGAATTGGAAATGCGGCGACAGACAAAGCTGCCGACCTACAAGGCGAGGTCGCCGCTACGAAGGCGGCGGGCAGACCGAGTGTGTCGCGCCTTCGGCGCTCAAAGGCTCGGGATGACGACGTGAGAGGTCGCGTTTCGCCGGGGCTAGGCCCCGGCTCCCCCGACTAAAGTCGGGGGCTTCCGCCCGAAAGGCAAAACCAAATTCAAAGACGAAGGCTGCCCGCCTTCCGCCGGAACTCGGCGGAACGCATACAACGCGTAAAGGCGGCCGCTACATAATCAACGGCGAACCGCCGGCAAGATGCCGACAGCACAAAATTGCGGAGCGGTGCGAGAGAATTCATAATATGGCATATTAGTGATGAATTATGAGACGGCCCGACGTTGGGGGGGGGGTGCGTGCCGGCGGCGAGTTCGCGAGAAGGGACAGAGAAATGGGAGGGCCGGGGGCGGGGCACAAGTCGGAGAGGGCGCAGGCGGCGCGGCGAATCAACATCCAGAAGGCGCGCGCGGCGCGGAAGCGGGAGCCGCTGCCGTGGCGGAGCGGGCTGGAGTCGCGGGTGATCGAGCAACTGGTGTGGCAGTGGTGGAGGCAGAAAAAAGAGGCGGCCAGCGGACAGGAAAGGAGCGGCGAGAGGCCCTTCGCGTTCGCTCCCCACGCACGACCCTTCGTACCTCAGGGCAAGCCTTTCATTCCTCGGGGGAAGCGGGGCGGGCGGATGGTTCGGGGTCCTTGGCAGGCGATCATTGTGAACCCTTCGAAATCGGTCAGGGTAAACGAGAAGGCAGGCCCGTCCCGCAGTTGCGTCCGGGACACAAAAGGCGTGTCTGTGGCGACGGGCAAAGCCAGAGACCAAATGCCGGCGTACCGGCTCGGGCGGCTGCTGGGGGTAAGCCACACGTGGGTAAACAAGCTGGTGAAGAGGTTCGAGGCGGACCCTGAGCGGGCGCGGAGGCGGAATGGAGCGTTTGCGCCGGCGACGCTCGCGACGTTGGAGCGGGCGCGGGAAGAGACGCGCTGGCAGAGAGAGCATGGCAGGCTGCGCGGGCCGATGCGCCGGCGAACGGCGAAGCCAGGCGCGGGGGAAAGAGTGTGTCGCACCTACGGCGCTCTGACTCTTCGCCACAGGCATTCCCAGGCCTTCCGGCCTGGGCTAGCTAAGTGTCGCGCCTTCGGCGCTTAAAGCGGCCCTGCCTGCGGCGGGCAGGCGCGACGAATTGCGGAAAGGCGCCGATAAGGCCGGGCGAAGAGCGGGCCGGTCTGAGACCGGCCCCTACGGACGGAAAATCGAGAATTCCAGAGTGACAGCGCCCCATGCCCGAGCGCTATCTTTTCGCCGGGGCTAAGCCCCGGCCCCTGTGCTAAAGCACGGGGCTCCCACCAAAGGGCTGCAGTGAACAGCCGAGGTGGGGGTCTTCGCTCAGAGAATTTCAATTGTGAATATCTTGCTAGAACAGCCCGCCTGGGGTACATCTGCGCGCAAGAGTGTGTAACGAAAGCCCCGTTCACGCGGTAAGAGAGAGTAGAGAACAAAATGGAACTGCTGGAACGGTTCGCGCAGGGCGATAGGGACGCGTTCGAAGAATTGTTCCACCAGTTCCAGGGCGAGGTGTACGCGTGGATGGTGCGGATCGTGCGCGAGCGGGGAGCGGCGGAGGATTTGACGGTCGAGGCTTTTTGGCGGATTTATCGAGCGCACGCGCGGTTCGATCCCAAGCGCAGCTTCGGCGGATGGGCGCGGCGGATCGCGACCAATTTGGCGTTCGATCACTTGAGGAAGACGAGGCGGGAAGAGCCGCTTTTGACCGATCCGCCCGATGCACCGCACGCGAATCCGGGAGTGCAGCGCGAGACGCGGGAACAGATCGCAGCCGCTTTTCGGAGGCTCGCGCCGAAACTTCGGGTGGTGGCGACGCTCTCGCTGATCGAAGGAGTGCCGCACCGGGAGATTGCGGAAGCGCTGGGGATTTCGGAGGCGGCGGTGCGAGTGAGGTTATTCCGCGCTACGAGAACCCTGCGAATGGAATTGAAGGAGCTGATACCAAGCCATGAACGAACGCGATGAACGCGAATTCCAGGAATTCCTGAAGAAGGGCATGCCGGCCGCAGATGCGGAGCTGCAACGGGATTTGTGGCCGGCGATGTTGCGGCGAATGGAAGAGCGGGAGCGAGCAGGCGTGCCTTGGTTCGACTGGGCTCTGCTGGCATTGGTGGCAGCGTGCCTGGCTTTTGCGCCGCGAATGATTCCGATGCTGCTGTATCACTTGTGAGGGCTGGAGCCTGGAAGGAGGAGACGATGAATACGCATCCGTACGTACGCGCTTATATGGCGGGAGTGGTTGTGCCGGCGATGTTCCTGTTGGTGATTCTATCGGGGTTTATTGTGTTGCGGTTGATCCTGCAGGTTCCCGTGCCGATCGAGCGGGTGATCGTGTTTCCGATGGCGGTGGTGCCGACTCTATGGGGCTTGTGGAATATGCTCTACGTCCGGCTGAGGCAGGGACGCCAATTCTCGATCGGCCTCCACGGTGCGGTGCTGCCGTTCGTTCTGGCACCTTTGGGAGGCGCCCTGGCGAGTTCGCTTGGGATTCTCTCCGCCACGTCCACTGGACTCGTGTACTTTGACACAGTCCCCGTAAACTATTGGTGGCTGGCAGGGGGATTCTGCTTGGCGCTCGGGATCTACTATCTGGCGTGGAAGTACGTGGTGAATTTCTTCAACGGAGTGGTGGGCATCGCGTAACGGAAGCAGGACTGGCCGAAGAAACAAGCGGCGAGCTGGTCCAGCGGCCCGCCGCAGCGCAAGGCCATGCACCGAAAGGAATCGAGCGGCGGGGATTAGTATGTGAGCGTAAGATGCTTGCGCCGCTCGACCCATTGCTCGGTCTTGAAGATTCGCGGAGTCAGCTCGATGAGCCGCGGGAGCATGTTGAACACCGAGACTGGACCCCACTCCGCGCCCTTCCGCGTGCGGAAGCCGCGGCGATTGAGCTCCTCGGCCACCTTGCCGATGGAGACATCCTGGATGATCAGCTCCATCATGGAGAGTAGCAATTCCATCTCGGAAGGATTTTCCTCAAGGCCGTCGCCGGCGACGCGGGCACCGAAAGGAGTTTCCTCCAAATTCGAGATGGGTGCAGGCGCGGCAGCCGTCTCCGACTCGCGCTCCCACTCGACTTCCCACTCGACGGCGACCAGACGCCAGCCCTCTTGCTCCCGCCTGCGAATATAGCCGGTGTCGAGCGGGCCCTTCACTGCTTCGCGAATGCGCTCATGTTGTGCCATTGTGATTCCTCCTTCAGCGTGAATCGTCGCCCCGGAAGATGTTTCCTGAATCTCATTCGTAGCGCAGCGCGACCACTGGATCCACGCGCGCGGCGCGACGGGCGGGTAGATAACTCGCCACCAACGCCGCACACACCAGCACTGCGGCCACTCCGACGAAAGTAGCAGGGTCGTAGGCGCTGACCCCGTACAGATAACTTGCAATCAACCGGCTTAGAGCAAGCGCGACGCCGACACCCACGGCCACGCCAACCAGCGTAATGCTAAGCCCTTCGCCGATCATCAATTTCAAGACGTCGCCACGCCGGGCGCCGAGTGCCATGCGAATCGCCATTTCATGAGTTCGCTGGCTGGCGGCGTAAGACATCACCCCGAAGATCCCGATGGCCGCCAGAAGCAAGGCCAGAGCGGCAAAAATCCAAACGAGCAACATGGGGAAGCGGAGAAAATCATGATTCAGCGAGACGACCTCCGCCAGAGTGCGAACGTCGTGCACCGGCTGTCCGCTGTCCACCGAGAGAACGGCTTCGCGCGCCGCCGGAACGAGGCTCAGCGGATCGGACCGGGTGCGAATCACGATGCCCATGCTGGGCAGGGGGTGCTGCGCATACGGAATGTAAAACTCGGCATAGTCCCGCCAAACATCTTCCGAAGTCTTAATGTCGGCCACCACGCCGACGACTTGGAGCGACTGCGACGGAGTACGGTCCTGTGTGTCGTACACTTTCGCCAAAAGCACCAGGTGGTCGCCGACGGGATTCGCGCCGTGCCAATAACGGCGCGCGAGAGTCTGATTGATGATCGCAACGGGGGCGGAACCCGCAACATCTGCCGGCGAAAAATCGCGCCCGGCAACGAATTTTCCGCCCATCGCACGGAAATAGTCTGGGGAAATCGATTGCTCGGTAGCGGTTGGCTCCTGACCCGGAGACGGCCGAGCCTGACTTGCAGGAGTGAAGAAGACTTCGTCGATGGAGTTGAACGAAGCCGCCGCGACGACGCCGGGAAGAGCCCGCATGCGGTCCAGTACGTCGCGGAAAAACGTGTACTGCTGCGTATCAGTCGCGTACTTGTAATGCGGCAGAGAGAGCCACATCGTCACGGCCTGACTCGGATTGAAGCCCACATCCACGCCCAGTATGCGAACGAAGGTGCGCATCAGGAGACCCGCGCCCGTCATCAGAACGATCGCCAAGGCCATTTCAACCACAACAAGGCTGCTGCGCAGCCGGCGGCGGCCGCTTTCGGTTGTGACGCTGAGGCCCGATTCCTTCAGAGTTTCGTTTAGGTCTGTCTTCGAGGCGTGCCACGCCGGGGCAATCCCGAAAATGATCCCTGTGGCAAACGAAATTATAAGACTGTACGAGAGCACCCGCCAATCCATGCTCATTTCCCGCAGGCCCGGAGTACCGATGTAGTGTACTGCTTCAGTCCGCAAGACAGCCGAAGCCCAGAAAGCCAGCAGAAGTCCGATCGCGCCGCCGCACATTCCCAGCAGCAGACTTTCCGTCAAAAATTGACGAAGCAGCCGCACGCGACTCGCTCCGATCGCCAGACGAATGGCGACTTCCCGGCGCCTAGCCGCAGCACGAGAGAGCAGGAGATTGGCGACGTTCGCGCAAGCAATCAGAAGAACGAACGAGACGGCTCCCACCATTACGAAAAGCGGCTGGACGAGATGGCGGTGATAGGCGGCGTGGAGCGGCTCGACCGTAATATTCCAGCCGTTGTTTGCCTGGGGATACTCCTGCGCAAGGCGCGTCGCGACCGTATTCATTTCCGATTGCGCCTGGTCACGAGTGACGCCCGGCTTCATGCGGGCGAGAGTTTCCAGGTCCCGCGAGCCGCGGGCGCTCTCGCCCTGTTCTGCGCTGGTGAAGGCGAGGGGCACGAGAACGTCAACGGGGGCGTCCCAGGTGAACTGAAAATTGCGAGGCATGACGCCGGCGATGATGTAGTGGCGGGTGTCGAGAAGGATGGACTTGCCGAGAACATCGCCGGCGGCAGCGAAACGGCGTTGCCACAAGCCGAAGCTGATAATGGCCACGGCATCCTTGCCGGGGCTGGTTTCATCTTCGGAAAAGAAGCGGCCCAGTCGCGGGGCCACGCCAAACATCGGCAAGAAACTGGCAGAGACTTGAAAACTCAACACGCGCTCGGGCGCGTTGTTTTCAATCAAGTTGTACGAGTGAAAGCGATAGTAGGCGACCTGTTGAAATACGGTGTTCTGTTGCGCAATTTCCTTTACGTTCGGGAGCGAAACTCCCGTCTGAATGTAGCCCGCGCCTTGCTGCATGCGGGACTGGCCCAGGCCGACGAGCTCTTGTGGGTCAGGATACGGCAAGGGACGGATCAAGATTGCGTTCACGAGGCTGAAGATCGACGTGTTTACGCCGATGCCGAGCGCCAGCGTAAGTACGGCGATAGTAGTGAAGCCGGGATTTTTCAAGAGCATCCGAACGCCGTAGCGCAAATCCTGCCAGAACGCGCCCATGCGGACACCTCCAGACAATTCCCCAGGAAAAGCTACGCAAGTTGAATGCCCTCCCAAATCGGTTCGTATCTATGTGAAAGGAGGCATCTTATGGGTGATAGGGCGGGGCTTCAGATTTGCTTTCTTGCCCGTTTGTGGGATGAATCTGTCGCGAATCGGACAGCTCCCGGCAGCTTCCCGCAGCCGGAATGGGTGCTCTACCGCGGGGCAGGCCCAGACGAAGCTCCTGAACGAAACGCCCGCCTCCGTCCGCCGCGGCGGACTCCGGCGCGGCAGCTTTCGCGACAGCGTCGCGAAAGCTGGTGGGCCTGGACTGACTTGAACAGTCGACCTCGCCCTTATCAGGGGCGCGCTCTAGCCACCTGAGCTACAGGCCCATCGCAGTGCTGGGAATCCGATACTGAGGTTTCCCAGCCGCATTGCATTGGATCTGAGAGGCTCGTCTTCGAATCGTGGGATTCGAGAAGGCTCCTTACCGTCCTCTCAACTTTCGGTATTTTATCATTCGGCCGTGAACGTGCCTAGCGCGCAATGGCGGCGTGTTTGCATATCCGGGCTCAGGCTTTTCGTGGTGTCCCTTTCCCGAGTCGCTGCCGTAAGCACGCACTACTGATTCACGCCGCTGGCCATAATTCCGCCATCGACTCTTAGGATTTCGCCGGTGACAAAACTCGCCGCCTCCGACGCCAGAAACACGGCTGCTCCCGCCAACTCCTCCGCCTTCCCGAAGCGCCGCATCGGCGTTCGCAGCAAGAATTCCTGCCCGCGGGGAGTTCCGTCGAGCAGGTTTTCGTTCAACGGCGTGCGAATCACGCCAGGCATGATTGCATTCACGCAGACTCCATAAGGCGCCCATTCGACCGCGAGCGACTTCGTGAGCGAGGCGACTCCCGCCTTGCTCGCGCTGTAAGCCGCCACCTCCAACAAGGCCACATAAGAAGAAAGCGAAGCGATATTGATAATTCTCCCGTAGCGCCGTTCGATCATGTGGCTGCCGAAAATCTGGCAGGCGCGCAACGTCCCGGTCAGATTCGTCTGCATGATCTCATTCCAATCCGATTCGGAGAGATTCAGAGTGGGCGCGCGCTTGGTTCGCCCGGCAGAATTCACCAGGATATCCACCTTCCCGAACGCCTCCAGGCTGGCCGCTCGCAGCTTTTCGAGCGACCCGCGGTTGTCCACATCAGATGCGAGGCGCAGGGTTCGCCGCCCGCGAGCTTCGATTTCGCGCGCCACGGATTGGACCAGTTCCTTCCGGCGCGAGCTTGCTACAACGTCCGCGCCCGCTTCGGCAAGGCCCAGCGCGATCTCCCGACCGATCCCGGAGGTCCCTCCAATCACCACGGCTGTCTTGCCGGACAAATCCAGGGGAGCAAAAGCCATTGATTCCCTCACCAGTTCCACATCGTTCCGTCGAGCTTCCGGTTCACCGGCAGATAAGCGCGCTCGTAGGGAAATTTGGACGCCAGCTTTTCATCAAAGTCCACGCCGTGACCGGGCTTATCGCCGGGATGGAGAAAGCCGTCCCGGAAGGTGTAGGCATGCGGGAACACTTCATCGGTTTCCTTCGTGTGCCGCATGTACTCTTGAATTCCGAAATTATTGATGGAGATATCGAAATGCAGCGCGGCGCCCATCGTGACGGGAGAAAGGTCCGTCGCGCCGTGGCAACCCATCTGGACGTGATACAAATCCGCGAAGGCCGCGATTTTCTTGAGCGGCGTGATGCCTCCGCCGTGAAGCACCGTCATACGAAGATAATCAATCAACTGCTCGGTGATCAGGACGTTCGTATCCCAAACCGTGTTGAAAATTTCCCCCACAGCCAAGGGGGTAGTGGTGTGCCGGCGAATTATCCGGAACCCATCCTGCAATTCGGCCGCGACGGCGTCCTCAAGCCAGAACAGGTGATACGGCTCGAGTTCTTTCCCCAATCGCGCCGCCTCGATCGGCGTCAGGCGGTGATGGCAATCGTGCAGCAAGTGGATGTCCTCGCCGTGTTTCGCGCGCAGCGCTTCAAACAGCTTGGGCACTTGCAGCAGATACTTTTCTGTTGACCACGTATTCTCGGGCGGGAGCCCCTTCTCCGCGGGCTCGTAATACATTTTGTCGCGGGAGACGCCGTAGGTGCTGGCCAAGCCGGGGACGCCCGATTGGGCGCGGACGGCCCGGTATCCGTCTTTGATGTACTTGCCCACTTCCTTGACCGTTTCGGGGATGTCGCGGCCGTTTGCATGGCCGTAGACCATCACGCCGGAGCGGCACTTGCCGCCCAGCAAGTTATACAGCGGCGTTTGGAGCGCTTTGCCTTTGATGTCCCAAAGCGCCATGTCCACGGCGCCGATCGCGGACATGGTCACCGGCCCCTTGCGCCAATACGCTCCGCGATAGAGATATTGCCAGATGTCCTCGGTCTGAGAGGGATCGCGCCCGATGAGGCAGGGGATCACATGGTCGGTCAGGTAACTGGCGACCGATAGCTCGCGGCCATTCAACGTGGCATCGCCGAGTCCATAGATGCCCTCGTCGGTCCTTATCTTGAGCGTGACGAAATTCCTGCCCGGCGAACAAACGAAAACCTTTGCGTCCTGAATTTTCACGCGTGCCCTCCGCTGCCGCCGCTCTGCATCTGCATCCTCGCATCATTCATCTTGCTGCGCGCCTGCTTCACGCTTTCGGCAAGCTGCCGCGCCCGTTCCGTCACGTCGGAGTCCCGGCCTTCGCGGAGCGCCTTTAAGTCCACCAACTCTCCGCCCACGCCCACCGCTTCCGCTCCTGCTTCGATGAACGCAGCAGCATTCGCAAGCGACACGCCTCCCGTGGGAACCAGCTTGATTTCCGGCATAGGCCCTTTCAACGACCGAATATATGCAGGCCCGCCGACGGCGCCCGCCGGAAACACTTTCACAAAGTCCGCGCCCACGGACCACGCGTTCACAATCTCGGTAGGCGTCAAAGCCCCCGGCATGACCACTATCTCCATTTGCCTGCAATACGCGATCGTTTCCAGATTCAGCGCGGGGCTCACGATGAATTGGGCACCGGCCTCGATGCACTCCCGCGCGGCCTTCGGATTGAGCACAGTCCCCGCGCCAATCAGCGCGCCGGAGCCGGCTTCCTCGCTCAATTCCCGGATGATGCGTACCGCTCCCGGAACCGTCATCGTAATCTCCAGGATCGAAATGCCGCCGGCGCGAATCGCGACAGCGGCGCGCCGCGCCATTTCCGCGGACTCCGCGCGGACAACGGGGATCACTCCAGTCTCTGTAATCCGCTGAATGATTTCGGTTTTGCTCGATCTAGACATGAGGGACGCGCGAGCGCCTTCATCGCGCCGCGCGCGCGCTCACTCCCTTCATCACTTTTTCAACTTCCGCCAGCGTCGCCATGGAAGTGTCTCCGGGAGTCGTCATGGCGAGCGCGCCATGTGCCGCGCCGCAGTCGACCGCCCATTGCGGCGCGCGGCCGGTCAGAAATCCGTAGAAAAGCCCCGACGCGAACGAATCGCCGCCACCGATGCGATCGTAGATCTCCAGGTCGTGGCGCATCGTCGCGGAATAGAGTTTTCCGCCGCAATAGCACACCGCTCCCCAATCGTTGCGGGTAGCGGTTGTGGCGTGACGCAGGGTTGTGGCCACCACCTTCAGATTCGGAAACTCCGCCACAACGCTTTCGATCATCTTGCGGTAGCTGTCGGATTCAAGCCGCGAAAAATCATCGCCCACTCCCTCGATTTCAAATCCCAGCGCGGCGCTGAAATCTTCTTCGTTTCCGAGCAGGACGTCTGCTTCGGAAATCAGTTCCCGGTTTACTTCGGCGGCTCGCTTGGGCCCACCGATGGATTTCCACAGGGACTCGCGGTAATTCAAATCGTAGGACACCACGGCGCCGTGCTTTCTCGCTTCCCGCATGGCTTCGCCGGCTACCAACGGCGTGGTCTCGGAGAGGGCGGCAAAAATTCCGCCGGTATGGAACCACCGCGCGCCCTCGCGAGAAAAAATCTGCTCCCAATCAATTTCGCCCGGCTTGAGTTGCGAGACGGCCGTGTGGCCCCGGTCCGAGCAACCCAGGGAGGCGCGCAATCCGAATCCTCGCTCGGTAAAATTCAGGCCGTTCCGCGCGGCGCGCCCCACGCCGTCGTACGCAACCCATTTGATGTGTGACGAATCCACTCCGCCTTGATAAATCAGGTCCTGCACGAGCCGGCCCACGGGATTGTCGGCCAGCGAAGTGACGATAGCCGTATCCATCCCGAAGCAACGCCGCAGTCCTCGCGCCACGTTGTACTCGCCGCCGCCTTCCCAAACTCGAAATTCCCGCGTCGTGGCAATGCGCGTGTCGCCGGGGTCCAGCCGCAGCATCACTTCGCCCAAGCTCACTAGGTCCCACCGCACGCTTCCCTTCGGTTTAATTGGCAGCAGTTCCATGTTCGTCGGCCGCGCTTCCGCGTTCCAACCTCTCGTTCAACCGCCTATGTCACCTAAGCTCTCTCTAACTCTGCCGGTTCCAGCCGCGGAGCCAGAACTTGTACGATAAGCAGCGCCGCAAGATACAGGCAACCCGCAATCGCAAAGATCAAGAAATAAGAATCCGTCCACTGGAGAATATACCCCACCGCTTGCGCAATCAGCATTCCCCCGGCCGCGCCCGCCATGCCCGCAATCCCGATCACCGACCCTACGGAACGCGAAGGAAACATGTCTGAAGCCAGCGTGAACAAGTTGGCCGACCAGCCCTGATGCGACGCCGCGGCCAGCGCGACCAGCCCCACTGCAACCCACAGATTCGCCGCATGCGCGGCAAATACGATCGGAACCGCTCCGCACGCGCACAGCAGCATCGCCGTCTTGCGTCCCGCATTGACGCTCCAGCCGCGCTGGATCAATGCGGACGACATCCAGCCGCCGCACACGCTCCCCACATCCGCCGCCAAGTAAATAGCCACCAGCGGCAGGCCGATATCCAGCAGCGTAATCCCATGCGCTTTGTTCAAGAAGTCGGGGATCCAGAAAAGGAAAAGCCACCAGACGGGATCGGTCATGAATTTGGCGATGGCTACCGCCCACAATTGTTTATGAGGCAGCAGCTCTTTCCAGGAGACCTTGCCTGCCTGCTCGGCGGTCT
Organism: uncultured Acidobacteriota bacterium; assembly: GCA_963788255.1. Lineage (GTDB taxonomy): Bacteria > Acidobacteriota > Terriglobia > Acidiferrales > UBA7541 > Palsa-295. The sequence continues at coordinate 491,187 of CAWBGC010000010.1, read as the reverse complement.
CGCTCCCGATGTACGCCAATTCAATTTTGGATACGCGCGGGTGCTCCTGCGGCGAGCGGTACATTGCCAGCCACAGCACGAGCCAGAGAAAACCGATTGCCCCGGTCAGCAGGAACGCCCAACTCCAGCCATAGTGAATTGCGATCCACGGCACGGTCAGCGGAGTCACGATCGCACCGATGTTGGTTCCGGCGTTGAATATGCCGGTGGCAAGCGCCCGCTCTTTCTTCGGAAACCACTCCGAGACCGCCTTGATGGAACCGGGGAAACTTCCACCTTCCCCCAGCCCGAGCGCAAATCGCACGGCGCTGAATCCCATCACGGAGCGCACGGCCGCATGCGCCATCGCCGCGATACTCCACAGGATCACCACGTAGGAGAATCCTTTTCGCACGCCGAGCCGGTCAATGACCCTCCCCATCAGAAGGCAGCCGGCCGCGTATGCCAACTGAAACGAGAAAATGATGTTGGCATAATCGATTTCGCTCCAGTGAAGATCGTGTTGGAGCGTGGGCTTCAAGATGCCGATCACCTGGCGGTCGATGTAGTTCACGGTGGCCGCGAGAAACAAGAGCCCGCAAATCGTCCATCGCCAACCGCCGGTGCGGAACAGCCCGTGCTCTCGCTGTGTTTCTTCCCTCCCGGCGTCGTTTATCTTGGCGTTCAATTCGCCCTCGGAGTCGGCTCGCATCGCGCACATTCAGGCGCCACAAAGAAAGCAAAGGCTACCACGAAGCCCGCCCGCGCAGCCGAGCGAATTCGGCTTTCGCCGCCCGTCCAATCCGGATATTCTTGGCTGGCGATTCGGCGGCTGATTTCTTCGCGGAAACTAGATGTCATTCATCGATGACAATTTCTTGTTGCGGACAGAAACCGCGCGGCTCCTCTACCGAAAGTATGCGTCCGCCCAGCCAATCCTCGATTATCACTGCCATCTCTCCGCCGCGGACATCGCGAGCAACCGCCGCTTTGCAGACCTCTTCGAAATCTGGCTCGCGGGTGACCACTACAAGTGGCGAGCGATGCGTGCCAATGCGGTTCCGGAACGCTTCTGCACCGGTGATGCAAGCCCCTACGAAAAATTTCTGGCGTGGGCTTCTACCGTTCCGCGCACCCTTCGCAATCCGCTCTATCATTGGACCCACCTGGAGTTGAATCGCTATTTCGGAATCGAAGAGTTGCTGGATGAAAAGACCGCTCCCGCGATTTGGGCGCGCGCGAATGACCTTCTCTCGAGGGATGAACTCAGCGCGCAGGGGATACTTTCCAAGTTTCGCGTCGTCGCGCTTTGCACCACCGATGATCCCGCCGGCGACCTGAAAGCGCACGCCCGAATTGCGTCATCGGCGCTGGCGACGCGCGTGTATCCCACGTTTCGTCCCGACCGCGCACTGGATGTCCACTTGCCCGGCAGTTTCAATCCCTGGGTCGAGCGCCTTGGCGCCGCAGCTAACATTGAAATCCGCCGGTTCAGCGATTTCCTCGACGCGCTGCGAAAGAGGCACCGTGACTTTCATCAACTGGGTGGGCGGCTCTCCGATCACGGGCTCGACCATTGCTTCGCGGATTTTTGCAGCGAGCAAACGGCTGCGGCCATCTTCGACAAGGGCCGGTCCGGGCGAATCGCAACGACGGAAGAGCGCAGCCAGTTTGCCTCCTTTTTGATGCTGTTTTTTGGCCATCTCGACGCGCAGAGCGGCTGGACGAAGCAACTGCATCTAGGAGCGCGGCGCAACGCGAATACTCGTGCTCTGGATTCTCTTGGCCGAGACGCCGGCTTCGACTCTATCGGCGACTGGCCGCAGGCCGATTCGCTTGGAGCATACCTCGACCGGCTCGAGCGCGAGAATTGTCTGCCGAAAACCATCCTTTACAACGTAAATCCTCGCGACAACTCCGTTTTCGCGACGATGGCCGGTAACTTCCAAAGTGAAAGCGTCGCAGGGAAAGTTCAGTTCGGCAGCGCGTGGTGGTTCCTCGATCAGAAAGAAGGGATCGAATGGCAGCTCAATGCGCTTTCGAATGCGGGATTGCTCTCCCGTTTCATCGGCATGACCACGGATTCAAGATCGTTTATGTCCTATCCGCGCCACGAATATTTTCGCCGGGTGCTCTGCAATCTGCTGGGTGAGGAGATTGAGCGGGGCGAACTTCCCGAGCGCGAAGACTTGATCGGCCCGATGATCGAGGATATTTGCTTCGGCAATGCCAGGCGTTACTTCGGGCTCGAACTCGGCGCCGCTTCCGCGCCAGCCACGTCAGGACGCGCCGTCACGGCTCCACGCTCAGGGAACCCTCGAGCTTGATATCCGCTGAAGAACCGCCAACCAGCACTTTCACCGTGTCCTTTTCCACGACGAATTTGTGGCTTGCCACGTCCCAATAGGCGAGGCTGGCTGCTTTCAAGGGAAGCACCACGGTCTTGGTTTCGCCGGGCTCGATATGGACCCGCTGAAAACCCCTTAATTCTTCGGCCGGTCTTTCCACCTGCGAGCCCACGTGCTTCACGTACAGTTGCACGACTTCGTCGCCCGCGCGCGTCCCGGTATTCTTCACCTCCACGCTCACATCGATCGATCCATCTCCGCGAAGTTTTCCGGAGCTCAGGCGCAAATGAGAATACTCGAACGTTGTGTAGCTCAAGCCATAGCCGAATGCAAAGACCGGCTCGCCTTTGAAATACATGTACGTGCGACCGTGGCGAATGTCGTAATCCATCATCGGTGGCAACTGGTCCATCGACTGCGGCCAAGTGTCCACCAGGCGGCCGGCCGGGTTGTAGTCCCCGAACAATACATCCGCGAGCGCGTTTCCTTCCTCGTCGCTGTTATGCGCCAGGTGAACGATGGCAGGCACGTTGGCCTTCGACCAATTGATGGCGAACGGAAAACTCGAGATCAGGACCTCCACGGTGCGAGGGTTCACCGCAAGGACCTGCTTCGCAAGGTCTTCCTGTTCGAGGGTGATGGATTTTCGGTCGATCGCTTCCTTGCCGTCGCTCGGAGTCGGGCAATGATTCCAGCCGGCGCCGCAGGTGGGATGGTTGCCGATGATCACGATGGCCACATCGGCTGCGCGGGCGATTTTCACCGCCGCATCGCCGTCGTTGTTCGCGGCATATTTGACGTTCACTCCCGCGCCCACTTTGTTCTTGATCCCCTCCAGGGGCGTGACCGTGTAAGGGGGCGTCCCGCTGTACCAATCCAGAAGCACCTCATTCGCATGCGGGCCGATCACCGCGATGGATTTCAGGGCTCTCTTGTCCAAAGGCAGAAGATGATTTTCGTTCTTGAGGAGCACGATGGATTCCTGCGTCACTCGCCGCGCGAGCTCCTTGTGTTTTTCGGAGTTCCAGGGATCTTCAGTTCCTTTGATGGCGGCGTAAGGAACCAGAGCAGGCGGGTCCAGCAAGCCCAGGCGGATCATGACGCGATAAACGCCCCTCAAATCCTGGTCGATTTCCGCTTCCGTGACGAAATGATTCAGCAGCGCGTCGTTCACCGGCTCGCGGTAGCGGTCCAGAAACTGGTTGATGCCCGCATGAATGGCGCCAGCCGCTGCCTGGTCGAGCGTCTTGTAGTATCTGTGCTGCGTGACCATGTTGGTCAGCGCCCCGGCATCCGTGCAGACGATTCCGTCGAATCCCCATTCAGCAAACGTCATGCTCTTCAAGATCGGTTGCGCGGCCATGGGAATGCCGTTCCATGCGTTGTACGCGGTCATGTAGGCTCGCGCGCCGCCATCGACGATGCCCATCCGGAAGGGAACCGAGTAGTACTCGCGCATCAACCTTTCGTCAAAATTTGACGAAGATCCCCCGCGCCCGTTTTCATTGCTGTTGGCCATGAAATGTTTCAACAAGGACGCAGTTTGCCAGTATTTCGGATTGTCTCCCTGCAGGCCCTTTACAAACGCAGTGACCATGGTGCCGTCGAAGTAAGGGTCCTCACCATAGGACTCCTCGCTCCTTCCCCAGCGTGGGTCTCGATCCAAATCCGCATTCGGAGCGCGGATCACCAGCCCGCCGCGATGATGTTTTTCACTTTGAAAGACGTACCGGGCTTCGTAGCCTTCCACCGCAGCCGCCTGCCGCAAGATAGCGGGATCCCATGTTTCTCCCAGCCCGACCTCCTGGGGAAATTGCGTCGTGGGAATGGGGACGTTTTGAGACTCTCCTTTCGCGTCGCGGTATTTCCCCCATCCACCCGGACCGCCGAGCGCGAGTCCGTGGAGCCCTTCCACGTGGCCCGAACCGGCGATTCCCAGGCGCGGCACGGAGGGATTCGTTCCCAAGGCCTCTACCTTTTCTTCCAGTGTCATCAGCGAGAGGATGTTGGTCACGCGCTCTTCGATGGGAAGAGTGGGATCTTGAAAGGGATAGCGAGTCTGTGTCCTTGCAGGAAAGACGCAAAACACCGCGGTCAGAAGACCAATGATAGCGGCCAGGATCGCGGCGCGCAGAGGCTTGCGCTCGCGCCTCATGGGTTGCGGGTTTGTTGCCATCAGGGGAGTCCTCGCTCTTTTGTTCCCGATGATCTGTGCTATTTGTTGACTCTAGTCAGCTATAGTTCGAATCATCTTACTCGACGTCGTCTTCGGGCTCTTCCTCCGCGGAAGTGCTCGCCTCGATGCGAATCTCCGGAAGCTTCGCGCCGCGCAGCTCCTGATTGAGTGCGGGCAAGTCGGCCTTCTGGAGGGCGTCCCATTTCGCCATGACAGCCGCGAAATCGTGCTCGGCGGCCGTCATCGCGTTCGCTTGCGTTCCCGTCGGCGCCGCATCGGCCCGGTCTATCTCGCCGTAGAGAGCGCTCGCTTGGCCATTCACGCGGCTGAGCGTCGGCTCCGCGGCGCGGGCGGCGCCGAATCCGCCTCCACCGGCTCCGGCGACGCCGGTAAGCTTCTTGTCGAACGCGGTGATTGCTTCCGCTGTCGAACCGCTCGTCTGGCTCGAAAGCTTCCGAAGCTGCTCGCGGACCGACTGTGATTGCGAGATCGCTTCAGAACTTTGAGTCAACATCCGGGCCAGCCGCAGCTCCATCTGAAACTGCCGCTCCAACGCTTGAGCCGTGACCTTCACGCGCGGGTCCATCATCACCGTGAGCGGTTCACTATAAGTGTGCCCTGCGGCACGCAACCGCACCGTGTACTTCCCCGGCAGTGCGGTCGGTCCTAGTGGCAGCCGAGGCGTATCGCCGGGAATTGCCGAAATCGGATACTCGTGCCGCAGCGAAACCGGCGTTGCGTAATGCAGGTCCCAAACCCACCGGTGCATTCCTGCGGCGGCAGAAAGAATTCTGGCGGGGCGTATCCAATACAGAGGAATCAACTGCTTTTCAAGCTCTTCCTGGCTAACTTCCGGCTTGTCCGCGCTCGAATAGCGCCGCACCACTTTTCCCTGCGCGTCCAGGATTTCCAGCGTGACCGGTCCGGAACTCGCTTGCCCGAGGTAGTAATCGAGGATGGCGCCATCGGGCGGGTTTTCGCCGGCCGGCTCGTCCGGCGGCAGCGGCGTGTCGGTATTCGTGTCGCGACGGACGCGGTAAGCGGCCGCGGGCTTGAACAGGCTCGCCTCGGATTTCCTAATCGCGTCGTTGATCTGCCGCAGGGGCGCGAGGTCGTCGAGAATCCAGAACGAGCGCCCGTGCGTCGCCACGATCAGATCGCCGTTGTGGATCCAGAGATCGCGCATCGAGGTGTGCGGCAAATTCAATTGCAGCGATTGCCAGTGGTCGCCGTCGTCAAACGAAACCCAGACGCTCGTTTCCGTCCCCGCGTACAGCAGGCCCTTGCGGACGGGATCTTCGCGAACGGTGTCCACCGGAGCGTTGTCCGGCAGGCCGTTCACGATAGCTTGCCACGTTTTTCCGCCGTCGTGGGTGCGGTAGATATAAGGCCGCAGATCGTCAATCCGGAAGCGGCTGACGGAGGCGTACGCGGAGTCATCATCGAAATGCGAAGCGGAAATCTGCGAAACTTTGCTCCACGCGGTCAGCTCCGGCGGCGTGATGTTCTTCCAGTTCTTGCCTGCGTCGCGCGTCACCCAGATCAGCCCGTCGTCCGTTCCCGCCCACAGCGTGTTGATGGTCTTGAACGACGGAGCGAGCGCATAAATCACGCCTCGGTGCTTGTCCGCGTTGGCGTCCTGGCTGGCCGAATGGCCTATGCTCGCCGGAACGGGTGAATGCTCGCGGGCCAGGTCCGGGCTGATCGTCTGCCAGGACAGGCCGCCGTCCGTTGTCTTAAACAAAAAGTTTGCGGCGAAATAGAGGATGTGCGGATCGACCGGGGAAAAAAGTATGGGCTGCGTCCTGTCGGCGCGGTACTTGGCGTCGCCCGCTGCCAGCGGCGTCACGTTTTGCGATTGGCCGGTAGACCAGTGAAACTTAGAGACCTCCGTCCGCCCCGCGCCGTAGACCACGTCCGGATCGAGTGGGTCGGGCGCGACGTATCCGTACTCGATGGCGCCCACGGGATGCCATTCACGAAACGTAATTTCTCCGTCGTTCCCGCGGCTGGACGTACACACCGATCCGCTCTCCTGCTGCCCGCCGCAGACGCGGTAAGGAAACGTATCGCTGGCCTCCACGTGATAGAGCTGCGCCGTCGGCTGGTTGTACCAAGAGCTCCAGGTTTCGCCGCCGTTGACGCTCACCAGCGCGCCCTGGTCGCTCACCAGCAAAATGATTCTCGGATCGTTCGGGTTGATCCAAATGTTCTGGTAATCGTCTCCGCCCGGCGCGCCGCGGAAGCCCATCCACGTCTTCCCGCCATCCGTGGATTTCATGGTCACCGTGCTTGTGCAATAGACCACGTCGGGATTCTTCGAGTCCACCTTCGGCACGGAGAGGTCGCCTCCCCCGATCCGATTGGCAGGGCGCGGATCGGTGGTCACGCGGTACCAATTCTCGCCGGCGTCGTCCGACCGATAGACTCCCAGGACCCCACCCCGCCCATAATCGCCGGATTCATTTGCCGCCACCGTCGCATACAGGCGTTTCGGGTCGCTCGGAGCGATGGCAACGTAGATTTGCACTAGATTTTTCGGCAGGCCGTTTGTCAACGGCTTCCACGTGGTCCCACCGTCGGTGGATTTGAACAGCCCTCCACCTGTGCCGTTGTACTCGTTGCCGTCCTCCCATGGGCCCAGGCGCATTTGCCACATCGAGGCGTACACCACGTCCGGATTCGACGGATCGATCTCCACGTCCGAACCACCGGTATTTTCGTCCTTGGAGAGCACCTTCTTCCACGTCTGTCCGCCGTCGGTGGAAAGATAGATCCCGCGCTCTTCATTCGCGCCGTAGGGATGGCCCAACACCGCGGCAAAGACTTTGTTGGCATCGCGCGGATCAACGGCCAGCGCTGGAATCTGCTCGCCCCCCTGCGTCCACAAATGCGTCCACGTCTTCCCCGCATCCGTGGATTTGTAAATTCCGTCGCCCACGGAAAGATCGGGGCGCGCCAGGCCTTCGCCGCTCGCCACGTAAACGATGTTGGGATCCGACGGCGCTACGGCAATCGCGCCGATGGATTGTGAAGGCTCGGCGTCGAAGATCGGCGTCCAAGTCCGCCCGTAGTCCTCCGATTTCCACACGCCGCCATTCACTTGGCCGACGTAGTAGACATTCGGCTGGCTCGGCACGCCGCAAGCCGCTCGCGTCCGCCCTCCGCGGAACGGCCCGATCATGCGCCAATGCATTTCCTGGTAGCTGCTGGGCGAAATCTGCTGCGCCTCGCTGGCGCTCGTACCCGTGAATACAAAAATTCCGGTGAGAATGATCCAAAGAAGACGATCGAATTTAGCCACGGAAAAACCTCCGCTGGGAATACCCGCGGGGCACAGCATAAATCAAAATGGGGCTCTTCGGCGGGAACTCTTGGAAGATTCTCGCGTGGCCGCGTGCCACGGAGCGCGTCTGCGCATCTACAACTTGTTGAGTCCGTCGAGCGCGGCGACCTTGAAGGCTTCGGCCAGCGTCGGATAATTGAATACCGTATCGCGGAAATATTCGATGGTGCCGCCGAAGGCGAGAACGGCTTGGCCGATGTGAATGATCTCCGTGGCGCGCTGTCCGATCACGTGCACGCCCAGCAGTTTGTGCGTATTGCGGTCAAACAGCAGCTTCAGCATGCCGCTTTCATCCCCGAGCATCATGCTTTTCGCCAGCTCCGCGTATTTCGCGATTCCCACTTCGTAGGGAACCTTCGCGGCCGTCAGTTTTTCCTCGGTTTGGCCGACCATGGAGATCTCCGGAATCGTATAGATGCCGTAGGGAAACAATTCCGGCATGTGCGAAGCGGGCTGGCCAAACATGTGGCAGCTCGCCAAGCGGCCCTGTTCCATCGACGTGCTCGCCAGCGCGGGAAAACCGATCACGTCGCCCGCCGCATAGATGTGCGCCACGTCGGTCTGATACATTTCGTTTACCTTGATCTTTCCCCGCGCGTCCGGCTGCAATCCGGCCGATTCCAGCCGCAACTGGTCGCCGTTGGCCTGGCGCCCCACGGCGTAGAGCAGCGCCTCCGCCTGAATCCGCTTCCCGCTCTCCAGCTCCGCGAACACGCGGCCGCGTTCGGCATCCACGCCCACGCGCGTCACCTTCTCACCCAGCCGGAACGTGGTGCCCATTTGCCGCAGGTGGTACGCCAACGCCTCGACGATTTCGCGATCCACGAATTCCAGAATCGCGGGCCGTTGATCGATCAACGTCACTTCCGAACCCACGGCCGCCATGAACGACGCGTATTCGAGCCCAACAACCCCGGCGCCCACCACGATCAGTTCCTTCGGCAGTTGGTCGACCCCCGGCAATTCGTCCGTGTCGGTGATCCGCTTCCCATCAAAAGGAATGTCCGGGCTGCGCGACGGGCGCGTCCCGCAGGCGATCAAGACGTTTTCGCCGTGCAGCCTTGTGGTCCCGCTATCGCTTTGGACCTCCACCGTGTGTGGATCGGCAAACTGCGCCACACCCTGAAAAATCGTGATGCCGTTGCGTTTCAACTGCGCGCGGATCACCTCTGTCTCCCGGGCCACGACGGCCTTGACTCGGAACGCGAGATCGCTCACGGAAAAATCGCCGTTTCCGCGGTACGCGCTGCCGTAAAACGTCCGCACCGCAATTCCGGTCAATTGAAAGATTGCTTCCCGCACACTCTTGCTAGGAATCGTTCCAGTGTGGACGCACACGCCCCCCATCATCACCGTGCGGTCTACCACGGCTACGCGCTTCCGCAGCTTTGCCGCGCATATCGCGCCCTTCTGTCCCGCCGGCCCGCTCCCGATTACGATCAGATCAAAGGATTGTTCGCCCATGGGAAGTCCACTTTAGCGCCGAATAAATTCGCGCACAACGCCTCGTCGAAATGCGCACTCGTTTCCAGCGTAATCTATCGAAATGCTCGCCTTTTCGGAAGCGGTGGGGAGGCGATCCCCTGAGGGTAGTCTCCTACGCCTATTTTGCAGGAATATGAATGTGCGCGAGAGTCCGCTCGATTGCGCCTACCGTCTCGCCACTTCAGGCCAACACGGTCAAATCAATTTCCACGCGCACATCCTTCGGCAACCGCGCCACTTCTACAGTCGCTCGCGCCGGTGGATTCTTCGGAAAATAGCGCGCGTACACCTCATTCATCGCCGCGAAATCGTTCATATCCTTCACGAATACCGTGGCCTTCACTGCCTTGTCCAGTGACGTCCCCGCTGCTTCAGCGATGGCCTTCAAATTGTCCAGCACGCGAGCCGTCTGTCGCGCCACATCGCCTTCCACGAGTTGCCCGGTCGCCGGATCAAACGCCACCTGCCCGGAAATAAAAACGAATCCCCCCGCCTTGATCGCCTGCGAGTAAGGCCCGATTGCCTTCGGCCCCTTTTCCGTCGCAATGACTTCTCTCACGTTGCCTCCTAAAGAGTGGATGTGGGAAAGAAGCTAGAGATTAGACGACACTGGCTCAAAAAAGAAAAGCCGTCGTGATTGGGAACCCTGCGCGGAAATAATCCATAATGGCGGGTTGCTCTGAATTCTCACTTGCCCTGTCTTGAGCCGCCCGGCTGGTCTTGATACCGGGCGCGGAAATCGGCCGGGATGCCTTTCTGGTTGAGCCACACGCGGAACAGCTCTCCCAGATTTTTTCCGCTGGCCTTTTCCAGCGCCACCCGCAAGTCGTCGTAGCCAGCTTCCTGTCCGCGCAGGAGCGTCACCATCTGCGCCAGTCCCGATCTCATCGCGTCGGCTCCGCAGGCATCTTCGAGCGCTGCAAAAAAGAGCGGCGCCTTCGCGAGCGCTATCGCGCGTTGCGCGGGCGGATCGTGCAGCATCGTTACCGCCAGCGGCTTTTCGGCCCCCGCCTGTGCGGCTGCATCGTACTCGTGCAAATAATGCAGGATGCGCTCGCGCCGCGCGGCTTCTCCCTGCAACGCCTCGTCCACGACGATCGCCGCGTATTCCGGCAAACCCTCTCCCATTCCGAGCGCCGCATCCGGGCTCGGATATATTTCATCGCCGAACCAGTTGTGTGCCAGCCCGTGCGTGACCATCTCCACGAATTCGTTGCTGTTGACTCCCAGCGCGAGCGCCCCCGGATTCACCAGCACGCCGCCGGGAAACGAGGCAGTCGCCGGCCCTTCGCCCGCTTGTTCCACGTGCGAGCGCAGTCCCGGAGATTCCACCACGTGGGGCACGCGAATATTCTTGTCCGGCGGCCCGAAGGCCGTTACAAGTGTCGTCCAGGCTGCGGTGATCCGCTCTGCGGCTGCGGATGGATTCTCTTTCAGCGGCTGCAGAGTCCAGAAGACTGCGCCGCCGGATTTCCGCTCGTCGCCCGACGCGGTGTACCGGCCCGCGACAACGTAGGGCGCCAGGTCTCCTGCGCGCAAGCGGAAACGATATTCGACTTCGCCGCCATCATTCTTCTTGCCGGCGGGAGTTCCGCGCGCCAGAACCACAAATCCCGCAGGCACGCGAATGCTGTACTCGGTCTTATCCGGCCGCGCCGGGAAAGGCGATAGCAAGTGTTTCGGCGGCCGCGGCACGGGAAACCAGCCGCGCGAGCCGAGATGAAAGCCCACCGAGTCCACTGTAATCCGCGAGCTAGAATCCCCGGGCGAACGGAGCGTGTAGTTGATCGCTAGTTCGTGCGCTTGCTTCTGCTTCCAGGGGGGATCGAACGCAAGGCGCAATGCGTTGGGCAACTCCTGCTGATATTCCTCGGGAAGATTCGCCGGCGCAACTTCGCGGCCGTCCACCTCGACGCGCAAATTCTCCCGGCCGAACGCCTTTTCATCGGGAAAGGTGGCGTCGATGTACGGCAAGTCGGTGGTACCGGAATTCACCAGCGTGAACTGTGCGTGGATTTGCAGTGCCGGAGTCTCTCCGGGAACGAAACGCACCTCGCGCGACTCCTTCGCAATCCGGTATCCCGGCGCGAGCGGAACGGCGCACCCCGGGGCAAGCAACGCCAGCGCGAGTGCGAAGGAAGCGGCGAAACGCGGAAACGGAGCAGCGCGGCTCAAGACGAAGTGATTCTACCGGGCGGCGGCAAGCCGGGAAAGCCGGAAAATAAAATCGCGTCACCCGAAATGGAAATCACAACTGCGGCGAGCCTGTAATGCGGTGGGTGAAATTCCTGAGAGGCGTCAGATGCCGCGTTTGCCTCGCGGGTGCTACGATCCAGTAAATTTCCTGAGAATTTCGGCGTCGCTCGCGCGCCTGCGACGCATCGCGATGATCGCCCCCGCCTGCGAATCCGGGACGCCGCGGCGCGTCAATTCCAGCAGCGTGGCTTCGCGGAGGCCGGTGTTCTTGATCTCGGCGAGAGAAGCGCCGGAAAGGACCGTCTTCCCTTCGGCATGACGCCGCGCCACTTCCAGGACGATGGCATCGGAGAGACCGGCGAGGCGCATGGCCTGCAACTCTCCCGCGCCCAGGCCGAGCTGATCGAGTTTGGCGAGTTCGAGAACCGATGCTTCGGAAAACCCAACTTGAAGCAGGCCCGCAACGGCGTCGCCGGCATCAAAGGGTTTGCCGCGGCCGCGATAGATCTGCAAGACCTGCACGCAAGAGGCATCCGAAAAGCCACCCTGACGGGCCTTGGTAATTTCCAGAACTTCGGGAGGGGTGATTTTGAGAGACTCGAGTTGCTGGACGGTGTCGAAGGACATGCCGGCACCGTCGAGTGGCTTCGTATCGAGCGGCTGCATTCGTTTGCAGCCAGCGGAAAAAATTGCGAGCGCGCCGAAAGCCACGAAGAGCGCAAGGTGCCACGAGGCGCGGGCCATCCGTTCCGCCCCGCGCGGGAGAGGGTTTGCCTTCGTATTCCCCATTGATTCGATTGTACTCGCCCGCGGCGGCATCGGAGCGCGATGTCGCGGAAGGATTACGGGGAGAGCAACCCGGATTTCAGACGTTGTAGACGCGCTCGATATCGAATACACCGGCGATGCGCTTGATGCCGCTGAGGATGCGTTCCAATTGTTTGCGGTCCTGAACATCGAGGGCGACTTCGATGCGCGCGCGCAAATCCTCGCCGCCGCTTTCAAACGTGCGGATGTTGGCGCCCTCGCCGCTGATGACGCTGGTGATGGCCGCGAGCATCCCCGGGCGATCCTCGGTGAAGATGCGAAGGCGGACGGGGAAAGTGGCCTGCGTCGAGCCGGCCCATTCGACGGGGATGCGCCGCTCAGCTTCGTAGAGAAGATTTTCGACGTTAGGGCAATTCTTGCTGTGGACGGCAATGCCACGGCCGCGCGTGACGTAGCCGATGATGTCGTCCCCCGGAATCGGATTGCAGCACTTCGAGCGGTAGACCATCAGGTCGTTATGCCCGCGGACGACTATCGCGGCATCGTCCATGCCCAGCATGCGCTTGACGCTGGAAACGATCTTCGGCTGCTTTTCCTCCGGCACATCCCCGAGCGGCTGGCCGGTGGCTTTGGCGAGCACCTGGCGGGCGGACCATTTGCCATAGCCGAGGTCGGCGTAGAGATCCTCGGCGCGCGAGCAGCCGTATTCGGCGGCCACGCGCTGCCAGTCTTCGTCGCTAATTTTCTTCAGGACCACGCCGGAATGGCGCGCTTCCTTTTCCAGGAGGCGGCGGCCGACGTCGGTGGCCTGCTCGCGCTCGTGGAGATTGATCCACTGGCGAATCTTGCTGCGGGCGCGCGAGGTGTGGATGAAGGAGAGCCAGTCGCGCGAAGGCTCGTGCGCTTTCTGGGTGAGAATTTCGACCACGTCGCCATTCGCCAGCGCGTGACGCAGCGGAACCATCGCCCCGTTCACCTTCGCGCCCACGCATTGATGGCCCACTTCCGTGTGGACGGCATAGGCAAAGTCCACCGGAGTCGCGCCGCGCGGCAGGACCACCACGCGGCCCTTGGGCGTGAACGTGTAGACCTCCTCAGGGTAGAGATCCACGCGGAGCGTGGAGAGAAACTCGCTCGGCTCCTGCATTTCCTGCACCCACTCGATCAATTGGCGCATCCAGACGATGCGCTGGTCGTCGGCGGAGGAGGAGGTCTCACGGCCGTCCTTGTATTTCCAGTGGGCGGCGACGCCCTGCTCGGCGATGCGGTGCATTTCCTGGGTGCGGATCTGCACTTCGAAGGGCTGCCCGGCATGGATGACGGAGGTGTGCAGCGACTGGTAGAGGTTCGGGCGCGGCATGGCGATGTAATCTTTGAATCGGCCGGGAACGGGCCGCCAAATCTGATGAATCACGCCCAGCGCGGCGTAGCAGTTCTTGACCGTATCCGTGATGACGCGGACAGCGAGAAGATCGAATACCTGGTCGAGGGTGCGCTGCTGCTTCTGGATTTTAAGGTGCAGCGAATAGATGCGCTTGATGCGGGCTTGAACTTCGGCAGGAATGCCATTTTCGACCATCTTGTCGCGGATCGTGTCCTCGGCCTCGTGGAGAAATTTGTCGAAGATCTTCTGCTTGGTGGAAATTTTCTTCTGCAGGTCGAGAAAGGCTTGGGGCTCGAGGTAGCGGAAGGCAAGATCTTCCAGCTCGCCGCGGATCAAGCCCATGCCGAGCCGGTTGGCGACCGGCGCATAGATATCGAGCGTCTCGCGCGCGATGCGAAGCTGCCGCTCGGGATCGAGATATTCGAGCGTGCGCATGTTGTGCAGGCGGTCGGCGAGCTTGACCATGACGACGCGAACGTCGTTGACCATGGCGAGGAGCATCTTGCGGACGTTTTCGGCCTGGCGCGTTTCCGGGGCGAGGAGATCGAGGCGGCTGATCTTGGTGGCGCCTTCAACCAAGCGGGCGACATCGGCGCCGAACATTTCGGAGATCTGGTCGAGCGGAATTTTGGTGTCCTCGACAACATCGTGAAGGAGCGCGGCGCAGAGAGAGGTCACGTCGAGCTTCATGTCCGCGAGAAGATGCGCGACTTCGACCGGGTGGGAAAGGAAAGGCTCGCCGGAGAGGCGCGTCTGCGTCTTGTGCTGCTCGGCGGCGAAATCGTAAGCGCGGCGGAGGAGATCCAGGTCGTCGCCGGGGCGGTTGCGGCGCACTTTGTCCATCAGCTCGACAAAGCGGAGATCCACGGTGCGTTTTGCGGCGGTGCTAAAAGCAGGGTTGCTGCCGGGATTCATTCGTGCGCCCATTGTACGCCCAGGAATAATTTCCAAGGATAACGAATTTGATGCGGTGACACTAATTTGCGCTGCGACGTGTGTGCGAGAGGCGAAGGAAGGAGGCAGGGTGTTGGGGTGAGGGTTTAGGGGGACGTGGGGGCGCGGTGGTGAGCCGAAGCGCGAGTTCACGCGAGACGAGCGGGACAACCATCCTCGTCGGGGAGAATAAAATTCGCAAGAGGAGGGCGTCGATTTGTTGCGATTAGAATCTGGAAGCTGGAGGCCAGAGGCTTGGGGCTGGACACAACCACTCGGCCACAATTCGACTCGTGAGGGGCGGGAGCGCCAGCGGCCAATCGCCATTCCGTTCATTTCTGCTTTATCCTCGCTGTCGCCCACCGGGACACACGGCTAAGTACCGTGTTTCCATTCAGGAGACACAGGTCTCGCGCAGCCCCGAAACGAGAGGGCACGCAAGATCAATTATTATCTATTGTCAATTGGGATAGCATATTATCGCATGGTAAACAGAAAAAAGCAAGGGAAAAATGGGGGCCCTTCGGCAGTTAGAGTAGGGTACAGCATTATTTTTGTTCAAGTCGGGAAGAGGCGCAAGGCGTTTCGTTTTAGGGGGTCTCGGGGGATGACGCGCCGGATGGCAATCGGGGCAACTGGAGTCGCATTGCGCAGGAACGTCCGAGGACGCATCCACCAAGAAAGAGGGCGGACGCAAAATTCGCGGAGATGACGCGTCTGGTGGCGACTCAGTTCTGATGGAAACCCATTAAGCAGGTCGAGACGTTCGTTGACTTACAATAGGCCCAAGACTATGATTCGCCCTGGAAGGTGAATGGGAAGGAGAACTTCCCATGCCGGACCAGGCCGCATCTCTAGATTCCCTCATCGGGCTCGACTTCTCTCACTACCACATCATCAAGAAACTGGGCGGTGGAGGGATGGGTGTTGTTTACGAGGCGCAAGACACCCGCCTGCACCGTAATGTTGCGCTGAAATTCCTGCCTGACAATCTGGCGAAAGACCCATATGCACTGGCGCGCTTTCAAAGAGAAGCGCAGGCGGCGTCAGCATTGAACCATCCGAACATTTGCACCATTCATGATACTGGCGAAGCGGAGGGAAAGACGTTCATCGCCATGGAGTATCTGGAGGGCGTAACGCTGAAACACCAGATCAACGGGCAACCGATGGAGTTGGAGCGGTTGCTGGATCTGGCGATTGAGGTGTCGGACGCGTTGGATGCGGCTCACGGCGAGGGGATCATCCATCGCGACATCAAGCCCGCGAACATTCTTGTAACCAAAAAGGGGCACGCAAAGATCTTGGATTTCGGTTTGGCCAAAGTTAGCGTAGCGAGAGCGCCGGGGAGCGGGGACGGCGCGACGGCGACAGTGACAGCGATGGAGGTGGAGCCGGAGCATTTGACGAGTCCGGGGAGCGCGTTGGGGACGGTGGCGTACATGTCGCCAGAGCAGGTGAGGGCCAAGGAACTGGACGCACGTACGGATTTGTTCTCGTTCGGAGTCGTCTTGTACGAGATGGCAACGGGCGCACGACCTTTTCAGGGGGAAAGTACGGGAGAGATTTTCGAGTCCATTCTGGACCGAGAACCAGTATCCCCGGTGCGCCTTAATCCCGACGTGCCCGCGGAACTGGAGCGCATCATCAGCAAGGCGCTGGAGAAGGACCGCAAGCTGCGCTACCAGAGTGCGGCGGATATCCGCACGGACTTGCAAAGACTGAGACGTGACTCGGAATCGGCACGGGTCCTAGCAGCGACGGGCACGAGAGGTGGTGCAGGCGGGGAGCGAGGCATCCGGTGGAAAGTGGTTGTGCCTGCCGTTATAGTGGTTGTTGCGCTTGCTGCAGGCGGTTACCTTTACTTCCACCGCACGCAAAAACTTACCGACCAGGACACCATCGTCCTCTCCGATTTCGACAACAAGACGGGCGATGCGGTTTTTGATGACACGCTAAAGCAGGGACTCTCGGTACAGCTTGAGCAATCGCCGTTTCTCAACCTGATTTCTGACCGCAGGGTAAATGAGACATTAAAGCTGATGGGACGTCCCGCCGGGGACAGGTTGACACCGGAGGTCACACGCGAGGTCTGCGTGCGCACGGGCAGCAAGGCCATGCTGACTGGCTCGATTGCGGGGCTGGGCAGCCAGTACGTGATTGGCCTGAAGGCAGTGAACTGCGATACGGGCGATGTATTGGCAGAAGCGCAGGAGCAGGCGGCGGGCAAGGAAGCGGTGCTCAAGGCTCTGGACGCAGCGGCGGTCAGCCTGCGAAGCAAGCTGGGAGAGTCTCTCAGCTTGGTGCAGAAGTACGCCACGCCGGTTGAGGAAGCGACCACGCCATCGCTGGAGGCACTAAAAGCCTACAGCTTGGGACGCAAGACATGGTTTGCGAAAGGGGACACTGCCTCTCTCCCGTTCTCCAAGCGGGCGGTGGAACTCGACCCGAATTTCGCCATAGCCTACGTCAATCTGACGGATGCCTACACCGACCTCAATGAAGCTGGGCGGGTGACGGAGTATGCTCGCAAGGCTTACGAGCTTCGGGAGAAGGTGAGCGAGCGGGAGCGGTTCAACATCGAAGGACACTACTACCTCTTTGCGACAGGGGAGCTGGAGAAGGCGGCGCAGACCTTCGAGCTATGGCAGCAGACTTACCCAAGAGAT
This sequence comes from uncultured Acidobacteriota bacterium, assembly GCA_963788255.1. Lineage (GTDB taxonomy): Bacteria > Acidobacteriota > Terriglobia > Acidiferrales > UBA7541 > Palsa-295. The sequence continues at coordinate 473,903 of CAWBGC010000010.1, read as the reverse complement.
GACTGGCCTTACATAGCCCTGGGATTTATTTGGGGCGAACTGGGAAACTTGGAAAAGGCATTGGAGGAATCTAGCGAGGCATTGCGCTTGGAACCCAATAGTGTGGCCAATTTTATATCTGTCGGCGGCGGCTACACGAGCCTCAACCGATTTGACCAGGCGGAATCTGTGTACAAGCAGGCGGAGGAACGCAAGCTGGAGGCCGAGATGCTGCTTCTGAACCACTACCAGTTAGCGTTTCTGAAGGGCGACACGGCGCAGATGGCGCAATGGCTTTCGACCGCCATGGGAAAGCCGGGCACGGAAGACCTCTTGGTGGCCGCCCAAGCGGACACGGAAGGATGGTACGGGAAGTTAAAGAACGCGCGCGAACTGACCCGTCGGGCGATGGATTTAGCTCAGCAGAACGACGCCAAAGAGACTGCGGCAGCATATCAGGCTTCAGCGGCTCTGCGCGAGGCGGAATCGGGAAACTCGAAACAGGCACGTGCTGACTGCGATGCAGCACTGAAGCTGGCCCCGAACCGGAATGTGCGAGCTATTGCGGCGCTGGCCTTGGCTCGGGCAGGCGATACGATAGGGGCGGAAAAACTGGCGGCTGAACTCGACAAGACATTCCCGCTCGACACGCTAGTCCAGAGGTATTGGCTGCCCACTATCCGGGCAGGCGTAGCTTTGGAGGGCAAAGACCCGAATCGGGCCATCGAGTCATTAAAGGTGGCGAGCGCGGTCGAACTCGGCTCGCCCACTCAATCCACGATATTCCTATGCCCAGTTTATTTGCGCGGGGAAGCCTATCTGATGCAGCACGATGGCAACGCAGCGGGCGCGGAATTTCAGAAGTTCATCGACCACCGAGGACTGGTGGTGAATTTTCCCTGGGGCGCACTCGCCCATCTCGGCCTCGCCCGCGCCTATGTGTTGCAGGGCGACACCGCGAAAGCCAAGGCTGCCTATCAGGATTTCCTCACGCTCTGGAAGGACGCCGACCTCGACGTTCCCATCTTCATCGCTGCGAAAGCGGAGTACGCGAAGCTTCAATAGTTCCGAGGCAACCTAGGGGTAAACAGGTCAGGGTGCGCTTGGACGATCAGGAAGCCGCCCGTGGCGGGACAGCTTCCCGATGGCCGCGGCGTCTGAAACACTCTGCACGTCTCACCCGGTGTGAACGGAGTATCCTTGTGCCCAGGCGCGTCGCCCGATTCGGCTGTGCCGAGGTGCCGGGAGCGCCGTCGCGGAGGCTGCCATGCCGGAGATTCGACACAACATCATCACGCGGGAGTGGGTAATCATCGCCACCGACCGCGCCAAACGCCCCGAAGAGTTCGCTTCGGTGAACGTGCGCCGCGCCGCACCGGCCTCGCGCGTCGAATCGTGCCCGTTCTGCCCCGGGAACGAAGCGAAAACGCCGCCAGAAATCTCGCGGGTCGAACAGGCCGGCGCATGGCAGGTGCGCGTGGTGCCCAACAAATTCGCCGCGCTCGATTCCTCGGGAGAACTGACGCGCACTCATGAGGGATTGAAGCGGACGATTTCCGGCGTGGGCATCCACGAAGTGATCATCGAGACGCCGCGGCACGACCGGAGTCTGGCCCTGCTCCCGCAGGCGGAATTCGACCAGGTCTTGAGTGTCTACCGGCAGCGCTACGACGCGGTCACCGCCGACCCGCGGGTGGCCCACGCGACGCTCTTCCGCAACCACGGCGAGCGCGCCGGCACTTCGCTGGAGCATCCGCATTCGCAGATTGTCGGCACGCCCATTATCCCGCCGCAGGTGCGCGACCGCATGGAGAACGCCCTGCGCTTCTACGACGAGGCGGGCGCGTGCATCTTCTGCAGCGTGCTGGCCGACGAACTCGCGGACGGGGTGCGCATCGTCGCTCAGTCGGACGATTTTGTGGCCCTGATTCCCTTCGCCGCCCTCACGCCCTTTCACCTATGGATTTTCCCGCGGCGCCACACCGCCAGCTTCAGCGAGGTTTCGGAATCGGAGCTTGCGGATTTTGCCAAACTCCTTCGTACCGTCCTGCGGAAAATCCACTTCGGCTTGTGCGATCCCGATTACAACTTGAGCGTGCGCACACCTCCGCGGGAAGCGAGAGGGCTGCGCTACTATCACTGGTATATCAGCGTCATCCCGCGCGTGAGCCGCATGGCCGGCTTCGAGATCGGCTCGGGGATGTTCATCAACACCTCACTGCCGGAGAGAAGCGCTGCATTCCTACGCGACGCGCCCGCCGATCCGGTCCAATGATCGCCACTTCGAGGAACGCCGCTGCAAGGTGAAGCTGGGGCAAATGGCGGGGGATATCAGGCATCTTAATGAAAGGAAGGAGGCGCCCGATGAACATACGAAGAAATCGATGGCTGGCAGCCTGTGGGATGCTGATGGGAATCGGCGGGGCCTGCGCGGCGGCATGGGCCGCACAGGAAGGTGGACAGGCGGGAACGGTTCCGGTGAGCATGATCGTATCGGTGGAGGCAAAGCACGGGAAAGATATCCCGGCGGTCTCGAAAGAAGACGTGAACGTGTTTCAGGGCTCAGTCCCGGACCGCGTGACGGATTGGGTTCCGCTGCAAGGAGAGCAGGCAGCGCTGCAGCTCTTCGTGCTGGTGGATGATTCCGCCGATTCGGGTATCAGCCTGCAGTTCAAGGATGTGCGTGATTTCATGGCCGCGCAGCCGGCCACAACCGAAATCGCGGTGGGGTACATTCGCAACGGAAGCGTGGAGACAATTCAGAAGTTCACCACAGACCACGAGCTGGCGGGAAAGGCGCTGCGGCTCCCGATGGGAGCCGGGACCGGAGGGCCGAGCCCCTACTTGTCGGTGGAGGACCTGGTGAAACACTGGCCGGGGAACAGCGTGCGGAGAGAAATCCTGATGGTCTCGGACGGGGTGGACATGCTGCAAGAAGGCCCCGTGAATTCCTACCTGGACGCCGCGATCCAAGAGGCACAGCGAGCGGGAGTGCAGGTGTCCAGCATCTACGCCTCGGGGACGGGACATCTGGGACACTCCTACTGGAGAATCGATTGGGGGCAGTACGACCTGTCGCGGCTGTCGGACGAGACGGGAGGCGAATTCTACTGGCAGGGGTACCAAACGCCGGTTTCGTACGGGCCTTTCCTGGAGGAGTTTGCGCAGCGGCTGCAACACCAATACAAACTGACTTTTCTGGCGCACGGCGAAAAAAAGGCAAGCCATCAGCGCGTGACGCTGGAGACAGGCGTGCCAAATGCGCAGTTGGTGGGCGCGAACCAAGTGTACGTTCCAGCGATGAAATAAAAGCGCCTGTGACCCGGAGGATCGGCCTCAATCACCCTTTTCGATGGGATAGCCTTTGGCGACCCAATCGGTGGCGAAATCAGTGGGGAGCAGGAGAACGCGCAGATGAGGGAAGCCCATGTCGCGCAGGGCTTCGAAAGCGGGACGAATGTTGGGGCAGTGCTCGAGGGGACAACAGCCGCAGTAGACGACGAGATTAGCGTTGCGGGGAAGATCCCGAGCCCAGTTCTTCAGATCCGCGAGGCCTTCGGGAGTGGCGGCGGGGCCGTGGAATGAGGCGCTGGGAACGTGTCCGCCGTGATAGAGACTGTGATAACCAGTGCAGACGACGATTGGCTTACTCGCGGAACTGGAATCACTCAACTCCTTGAACAGGGCAGCGGGCAGGACCGTCTGGCTGCTGGTCCACGGATCGGAAGGAGCGCTGGGAGAAAGAGCAGCCGCCGTGTTCGCGTTTGCGTGAAAAGAGGCGGCAACAGCAACGAAGGCCGCCAGGACGAGTGTGGAAACGCAGAAGAACAGGAAATGAGAAGTTTTGGGATGCAGGCTCGCGCGCGGCATGAGTGCCTCCTTACGAGTACGGCCGTGGAAACCGGGATCGAACGTCTCCGTCGATTTTTCATTTTACTCTGATTGGGAGAGAGCGGCTTGGCGGAATGAGCCGAAGGGCGGAGGTGCGCGCGAATAATTGCCGGGCTAGATTTCAGAATCGGAATCGCGAGGCGGCGGAAGAAAATCCGCCGCCTGAGGCGAAGAGCTTTATGACGACGGAGTGGACTGCGGGTTCGCCATCCTCTGCTGCTTGATGGCGCGAACCTTGTCTACCAGATCGTTGGCCATGCGGATGTCGGTGTCGCGCGCCTCCGGGTCCGTTTCCATATCGGCCTTCTGGCGATAGAGCAGGTTCATGTAGGCCATGGCATCGTCGTAGTCCGGCTTGAGCTCGACACCTTTCTTGAGGTCGTTCATGCCCTCGTCAACGATCGGGCCGTACTTATCGCTGAATTGCCTGGCCAGCGCCGGAGGCATGGGATCGGATTCGCTGATCGTCTTGCGCGCGGTCTTGTTATAGGCCTCGCGGAGATCGTGATTCCCGCGGAAAGCGAGCGTCCAGTCAATAACGCCGATCCAATAATAGGGTTCGGGATCGTCCGGTTTAATCTGGATGTGCCTCTCGTGATAAGACTTCGAATCTTCCATCTTCTTGGGGTCGAAGGGAGTGCCGGCCATATTGTAGAGCATGCCGCCGATGCCATCGATGGCGGTCAGGTTATTGGGGTCGGCATTGAGAACATCCTGATATTCGGCGATGGCCTGCTCGCCGTTGCGAATATTCTCCGGGGACGGCGCGGCAGGAATATATTGACTGGCATAGGCGGTAGCGAGATAGAGGCGAGCGCTGGTGAGAGTGGGGTCCAGCTCTTTCGCCTCCTTAAAATCTTCAATCGCCCGGTCGAATTGCGCGGCCTTGTAGGCTTCGACGCCCTTATTGAGCCTGTCGCGCGCTTTGAGCCTGTCGCAGCCGCTAGCGGCGGCGAACGAAACAAGAACTACGGCGAGGAGAAAACGAGTTTGGGGCTTCCGCTGCATCCCTGCTCTCCTTGATCACGGCTGCGCCAACCTTACGGAAATCCGGCGGCGCAAGCGAAACACGAATTCTTACCGGGCGTATTTCAAATCGCCCGAGACGAGACCTACTCTATCAATTCCGGAGGCCCGCATAATATCCAGGGCACGGGCAACATCCGCAAAATCGACGGCATCGGCGCCTTGCAGAAACGCGACGCGATCCGCGCGCGGGCCAAAAATCGCTTCGAGACGGGACCCCAGATCCTGCCAGGAGACGCTTTCCTGGTTAATGCGAAGAGTGTCGCGGGCCAGAACGCTGACAACGACCGCGCCATCCGGTGAGGGAACGGACGCCGCGGCGGGCTGAGGGATCTGCGCCGAGAGTCCCACGGGCTGGAGCGGCGAGATCACCATAAAGATGATGAGGAGAACGAGCAAGATATCAATCAGCGGAACGACATTGATCGCCGCGATGAATCTCTGGCGCGCTCCTGATTGAACGTCCATCGGGCCCCTCAGACTCCGGGTGAAACAGGCGGGAAAAGCTATTGTCCCGCTTCGATCTTATTGGTGATGAGGCCGACGTGATCAATGCCGGCCGTGCGCATGATGTCGATCGCCCTGGCAACCAAAGCGAAATCCACGTTGTCGTCACCCTTCACGAAGGCGGTCTTTTCGGCGCGCTCGGCGAAAATCGTGGAGAGAGTCGGGCCGAGATCCTCCCAGGTGTGCTTGTCCTGGTTGATGAGCACTTCGCCGGAGGAGGTCACCACGACGACGATGGTCTTGCTCAAAAGCTCCTCATTCTGCTTCTGATTGGGCGGAGCGGGCTGAGGGACAAGGGCATTGAGACCCACCGGAGTGGTCGGGGTGATGACCATGAAAATGATGATCAAAACCAGCAAGACGTCGATGAGCGGAACGATATTGGGTTCCGACATCGCTCCTTTTCCGGTACCAACTACCATTCCCATAGGAATACTCCTTGTCTAGAAGGCCAGACTAATCGGAACCGCCGGATGGAGGAGGAGGAGCGGCGGCCTTCTTTTCCAGAATCCTCTGAGTGAGAAGACCGACGTTATCCACACCGGCAGAGCGAACTTCGTCGATGGCATTCTTGACTTCGCCGAACTTGGCGCGGGCGTCGGCGCGGACATAGACGGTCTTATCCAGGCGATTGGCAATGAGATCCCGGACCTTGCCGGTGATTTCCTCAAGCTTAACCCTATTGGTGATACTGCCCATGGAGATGAAGAGGGCGCCGTCGCGGCTGACAGCGATAATGACGGCGTCGTCCTTATCGGCATCCGGCAGCTCCTGCGGGTTCTGCACCTTGGCCATGTCCACCGAAACGCCCTTCTGCAACATGGGGGTGATCACCATGAAGATGATCAAAAGCACCAGCATGATGTCCGCCATGGGGATGACGTTGGGCGTGGCCATCACGTCCGGTGCTTTGGGCTTGTATCCCATGACTTACTTCTTTCCGCCTCGACGAGTGATGAAGTAGTTGATCAACTCCATGGAGGAGTTGTCCATCTCGACGTCGAAAGCTTCGACTTTGTTGGTGAAATAGTTGAAAGTCCAGACGGCCGGAACGGCGACGAGCAAGCCGAGCGCCGTAGTAACGAGCGCTTCGGCGATACCGCCCGCGACGGCCGAAAGGCCCGTGGCCTTCTGGGCCATGATGCCCTTAAAGGCGTTGATGATGCCCATGACCGTGCCGAAGAGGCCGACGAAAGGAGCGGTGGCGCCGATGGTGGCGAGTCCGGAAAGGCCGCGCTTCATTTCGGCGTGAACGATGGCGACGGAGCGTTCGAGGCCGCGCTTGGCGGCTTCGATGACTTGTTCGTCACCCACCTGAGCGGAGGCAGCCTGGAACTCGGAAAGTCCGGTGGCCACAACCTTGGCGATATGGCTCTTCTTGTTGCGCTCGGCGATGGAAATGGCCTCGTCGAGCTTATTGTCTTTCAGCGCGCCCGCCACTTGCTGGACGAATACGCGGGATTGCTTCCGCGCGGCGCTGTACATCAACGCACGGTCGATCATGATGCCCACCGACCAAGCAGACATGATGAACAGAATGAAGACGACCGTCTTGGCGGGCCAGCCCATGTTGTGCCACATGGAAACCAGATCCCAGCCCACATCATTGCCCTGCCCCTGCAACATCAGCACACCGGCCCACAGTAAATTCGCAAGCATAGAGTTAGATCCTCCTCCGTTCCAACGAAGCGATCGCGGCAGCAAGAAACTGCCGGTCGCAAATCCCGCGTGATCGGCGCCGGCCCCTCGAGCGGAGCCGGCGCACCTTGCTTAACCGCCCAACGAGAAAAGGACGGAAATCGTAGTGTCCACCTGCACCGGCTCACCATTCAGCAGGGTGGGCCTGTAGCGCCACTGGCGGACGGCGTCAAGGGCCGCGCGCATCAAGAGCGGAGGGCCGGAGACGTATTGCAGATCCTGAACCGTGCCGTCGGTTCCGATGATCGCGTGCAGCACAACCGTTCCGGAGATGTGTGCTGTCTTCGCAATCTGCGGGTAGACGGGAAGCACCTTGCGAATGACGGAGGCCTCCATCACGTTGCCGCCGACGCGCAAGGGAGCCTTGGGCCGAGGAGGAGGCGGTGGACCGGAACCAGCGCCACCAATAATGCCTCCCAGAACTCCACCCGCCGAGCCACCGGCGATTCCGCCGGGCACGCCGCCCACCATCCCGGAGACATCGGGAGGCTCTTCAGCCTCTTTGATAATGTTCACCTTCTTGGGGATCACCGTGGGGCTGGTGAGCTTGCCCTGCTGGATGAGGTGCATCACGGGCTTGACGATCTTGATTTGCGGAGCCGGCGGCGGTGGAGGCGGCGGAGGCGCCGGAGCCACGAGGAAGGTGTTCATCAACCCCTTCGGAAGAGCTTCGGTGTAAATGAGCGGCAGCAGAATCATGAAGCCCACAATTCCCAATTGGACGATGGTGGAAAGAGCCACGGTCCATGGCTTGTGGGTCCGATTCGGATGCGAGCTCGAAATGACAAGATCATCGAACATGTCTACCTCCTAGCGGCTGCCACCGAACGCTTTTCGGCTGCGGATCCGGCGCCGACGGCAGTTCCCTGACCCCGATACTTGTTCCAAACAACCACGATTGGTGCAGCTATGCCGAAACTGGAGTATGTTCCTACCACAACTCCCGCCACCATAGCAAAAGAGAAGGCACGAAGAACTTCTCCTCCAAGGAGGTAGAGTACCAGGACCGTAAGCAGGGTGAGGCCGCTGGTAAGGATGGTGCGGGACAGCGTCTGATTAATGGACTTGTTGACGATATCCGGAAAAGATTCGCGCCGCATCAAGCGGAGGTTTTCCCGTACGCGATCGAAAATGACAATCGTGTCGTTCATCGAATAGCCGACCAAGGTCAGCAAAGCCGCGATAACCGTGAGCGAGATCTCATAATGGCGAAGCGAAAAGAAGCCGAGGGTAATCAGAACGTCATGAAAGACAGCGATCACGGCCGCGGCTCCGTAGACCCATTCAAATCTGAAGGCAATATATACCAACATGCCCAGCAGAGCATAGAGCGTTGCGTAGATAGCCTGGTTGCGGAGCTGGGCGCCGACTTTGGGGCCGACGCTATCCACGCTGCGGATGGCGAAATCACCGAGATCGAAGTTGCCGACCAGAGTGTTGAGGACGGCAGGGGTCGCCCCATCCACGGATTTCAGCTCATCGAAATTCCTAACAATGCCAAGCCTATCGCGCGCGCCGGCGAGCCGCCCGGCAAGCTGGGTGTAGCGGTCCGCCGCGTTCACACCAAGAGTGAGCGGATCCTTTTGCGCCAGGAAGACGGCAAGATCTGAAGGCGTAGCGGTGTTGAAATCCGCCTTGGCGCTCGTGGTGCCAAATGTCTTGCGGAGCGCGTCGAGAACCGTCTGGCGGTCGGAGTCGATGGTGGCATCGCTCTTGGTGCTCTGCTCCAGGCTGATCTGAACGTCGTTCTTCGAATTGGGATCGGAAATGTCGGTGATGGGAGTAATCGTGAAGTTGCGCAGGCCGGCATCCTGCAGGCCTTTGCGAATCTGATCGACCGAGGGCGGGGTGGCGAAGCGGACGACCACGAGAGTGCCCCCACGAAAATCGATCCCGTAACGCAGGCCATGATTCCACCAGACCGAAGTCCAGCCGACGGCCAACAGGGTCAGGGAAAGGGCAATGAAGTACTTCGCCTTTCCCATCCAGTCGATATTGACGCTGTGAAACAGTTCCATGCCGAGTCCTATCCGCCTATATTTGACACCACCCGGCCCGGGAATGTTCCCGGCCGGATGGGCCACCCTTGTCCATACCAAACGCCATGGCAGGCCAAGCCCCGCATCCTTGCTAAATGCTCAATGCCGTCTGGCGCTCCATTCTCGACAGGTGGAAATCAAAAATCGTGCGCGACACGTAAATCGAAGTAAACAAGTTCGCCAGCAAACCGATGGTCAGTGTAACCGCGAAACCCTGGACCGGGCCTGTTCCGAAAAGGAAAAGAAAGGCCGCCGAAACGAGCGTGGTGATGTGGGTGTCAATAATGGTCAGAAATGCGCGGTCGAAACCCACGGCGACGGCGGAGGCGTTGGCCTTGCCATTGCGCAACTCCTCGCGAATGCGCTCAAAGACCAGGACGTTCGAATCCACGCCCATGCCGATGGTCAGAACCACCCCGGCGATGCCGGGCAGGGTAAGCACGGCGCCGGAATAGGCCATGAACGCGATCAGAATGACCAGGTTGAATATCAGGGCCACAACTGCATTGACACCGCTCAAACGATAATAGATCAAGAGGAAAATCATGACCACAATCAGGCTGCCCACCGAAGCGCGAACTCCCTCGCGAATCGAGTCGATTCCGAGCGAGGGGCCTATGGTGCGTTCCTCAATATAGTGAATGGAAGCAGGCAAGGCACCGGCGCGAAGAATCAGGGCCAAATCCTGGGCACTCTCTTGCGTAAAATTGCCCTCGATCATTCCACTATCGTCAATCCGGCCGTTGATGACCGGGGCGGAATGAACGTGGTGGTCGAGAACGATGGCCATCTTGTGGCCAATGTTGGCTTCCGTAAAGGGGCCGAAACGGGCAGCGGAAGCGGTGGAAAGCTTGAAATTCACCTGATACTGGCCGGGATAATTCGTGCTGGGAGAAGTGGTGGCGCTGCGGAGATCGGCGCCCGTCACGACCGGGACACGGTCGAGAACGTAATAGACCTCCTGCTGATTGGGGCCGGCACTCGATTCGGGATTGCCCGGGACAATCTCAGTGCCGGGCGGCAAAATTCCGTTGTGAGCGGCCCGGGCGGCTGCTTCCGAAGGATAAGCCTGGTCGTCGGCAACGCGCTGCAACTCGAGCTGGCCGCCGGCTTGAATCACGCCTCTGGCGCGAGTGGGATCGCCTTCGCCGGGAAGCTCGACGAGAATTTCATCGGCGCCCCGGCCCGTGGGCGCGACGGTGGGGTCGGTGAGGCCGAGCGCGTCGATGCGGCGCTTGATCGTCTCGATCGACTGTTCCATGGTGTTGCGCTGGACATCGGCGACGACCGAAGGCTTCATCGTGAGCACGTATCCATTCACTTCGCCGGCAGCGGGCGCCATGGCCCAATCGGTGAACTGGGTCGCGACGATATCGCGGAAGGTTCCGGAAGTATTGGGGTCCACGTTGCGGACCAGGATGTGCGTGTCGTCGACGCGGCTGATTTCGCCGACGGTCACGTTCTTGTCGTGAATCTGCTTGCTCAGGTCATCTACCGCCTGATCGCAACGCTGGCCGATCGCTTCGTTCACCTGGACCTGCAAGACCAGGTGGCTGCCGCCGCGCAGGTCGAGGCCGAGGTGGATATTATTGGAAAAGCTCTGCTTCAACTGGCCCAGGGACGTGGGGAATCCGATCACGCCAAAAATACAGGCAAGTATGACGATGAGAATTAGAATGAATTTCCACTGGAGCTGGGAACTCATGCGAGCTGGCTAACTCTCCTTTTTCTCCACCTGGAGTCCGGCGACGGCACTGCGCGAAACCTTGATCTTCACTTGTTCGGCGATGCGTAATTGGACCGCGTCGTCTTCGAGCCCTACGATTGTGCCGAAAATGCCGCCGCTGGTGACCACTTTGTCGCCATTTTTCAGATTGCGGTGCATCTCGGCGATTTTCTTCTGGCGGCGTTGGGCGGGCATGATCAAAAGGAGGTACATGAGGACGAATACCGCCGCCATCATGATGACGAACGGGAGGCCACTCGGCTGAGACGCCTGCGCCGCGAGGGCCAGGTCCCCCGAAATCCAAGCTGCGAATGTCACAATCGTTGCGCCTTTCCCGCCGCGGCGGACAAGCCCGCCAGGGCAGGCAAGCCTGCCAAGGCTGGCAGGCCGAGAATGCGATTACCGAAGATGCTGCTCCGCCCCTACCGCGCCCAAACACCTGCGAAGGTTTGCCTATTTGAGGCGTGCCTGAAGGTCAGAGCGGAATCTTTCGAGCTTCCCAAAACGAATAGCCTCGCGAATTTTGCGCATGATGTCAAGGTAAAAGTAAAGGTTGTGGTGGGTGTTCAGGATGGTGGCGAGGAACTCGCCGGAGGCGTAGAGATGGCGCAAATACGCGCGGGAATAACGGCGGCAAACGGCGCAGGAGCAGGCCTCGTCGAGCGGGCGAGGATCATCGGCATAGCGCGCATTGCGAATGAGCAAGCGTCCCTGCGAAGTGAAGAGACAGCCGTGGCGCGCGCTGCGCGTGGGGAGCACGCAATCCATCATGTCCACGCCGAGCGCGACGTAATCGGGGATTTGCTCGGGCTTGCCGACGCCCATCAGATAGCGCGGGCGGTCCGCTGGAAGATTCGAAGCAACGGCTTGCGTCATCTGGCAGGTGATGGCGTGCGATTCGCCGACGGCCAGCCCGCCGATTGCGTAGCCGGGGAAATCGAGAGCGACGAGTGCATCGGCGTTTTCGCGGCGCAGGGCCGCGTGCGTGCCTCCCTGGACGATGCCGAAAAGCATCTGGCGCGCGGGATCGCCGTGCTGCGCAAAGAAATCGCGTGAGCGGCGCGCCCAATCGAGCGTGCGCGCAGCGGCTTCGCGGGCGCGCGATTCATCAGAGGGCGCTTCGATACACTCGTCGAGGACCATGACGATGTCCGCGCCGAGGGCAATTTCGATTTCGAGGGCTTTTTCGGGCGAGAGGAAATGCTGGGAGCCGTCGAGGTGCGAACGGAACGTGACGCCATCATCCGAAACCTTGCGCAAATCGCCGAGGCTGAAAACCTGGTAGCCGCCCGAGTCGGTGAGAATCGGGTGCGGCCAGGACATGAATTGATGCAGGCCGCCCATTCGGCGGATCGTTTCGTGGCCCGGACGCAGGTAAAGATGATACGTGTTGGCGAGGAGGATTTGAACGCCGAGGGTTTCCAGGTCCTGCTGCGTCTGGCCCTTGACTGTGGCGGCTGTGCCCACCGGCATGAAAGCCGGAGTTTCGATTACGCCGTGCGGAGTTGTGAGCCGGCCCAGACGCGCGCCGGTGGGGTCGGTGGCCAGGATCTCGAATTGAAATGCCATCCGAGCGAGTGTATCAGGAGAAAGCGAACACCAGTCCGACCTTGATAACAACGTAGATCAGCCACACGCTCAGCACCGTGCCGAATGCCTTGCCGAATGAAATTTTCTTCGGGTCCGTCGCGCTGTAGCCGAAGGCCATCAGGATCATCGTCCAAAAGGAAAACACGTCGAGGGAACCCAATAGAGAAACCATCCATTTCGGAGAATCATCCGAGAGGAGAGCGCCGGGATTCGAAGCCACGAGATTCTGAACATCAATCGTGGAGGGATCCTTCAGAAACAGAATCAGAATGCCTATAACACCTCCGACGAGAGCCGGCACCCAGGCGTACGACACAATCGCAAGGGAGGTCTTGAAATTCACCTTCGCACCGCCGACCAGATTGAACGCGCCCAAAAGGACAGCGGCGATTATGACGGCTCCCACGAAAGGTCCCAGGATATTTATGATGTACGCGAAAATCGGAGCAATTTTTGCCTGTGTGTTGAGCGCTTGATCGCGCTGCTCGGGCGTCAATTGGTCCATCTGCTTCTCCGCCTTGGGGCTGCTCGCAATTTGCTTTTCGATCACGGCGCGCCATCCAATTCGCTTGCCGACGATGAAGCTACCCGCCAAACCAAAGAGGCACAAAATGATCAGCGGGAGCACCCAAGTGGGACGCTGCGCAATGGATTCAAATGTCGGCTTGGGGCTGAAGAGCGCGCCGTAAAGGCGGCCGAACGAACTGACGGGCGCCGGGGCTTCCGGCGAAGGGGTTGCGACGCTAGCCATGATGGATCCTCCGATTCTGGTTACGGCAGGGGCCGATCCTTGTGTTGAGTACGCTGCCGACTGTGAAAAGTTTCAGCGGGCGGATTCTACTCCAAGCAAGGGCCAGCGGGAAGCAATTGCGAAGGTGGCGCAGGGGCGGTTGCGGAGGGAATCACGCGGGAATCTGAGGAACGGCGGCGAGGAGAGCTTGCGTGTAGGGATGCTTCGGGGCTGTGAGGATTTGAGCGGCAGGGCCAGTCTCAACGAAACGCCCGGCCTGCATGACGGCGACGCGCGAAGCCAGTTGCGCGACGACGGGCAGACTGTGCGAAATAAGGACCAGTGTGAGCGAGAATTCGCTCTGGAGCCGCGCGAGCAACTCCAGGATTTGCGCTCCGATCGAGACATCGAGAGCCGAAACAGGCTCGTCCGCGATGACCAGCTCCGGACGCAAGATCAGCGCGCGGGCGATCCCGATGCGCTGGCGCTGTCCGCCGGAGAATTCGTGCGGGTATCTATCGAGCGCTTCGGGGCCAAGGCCGACGGCTTCGAGCATTTTTGCGGCGCGGTCGCGCCGGGCCGCGCGCGCAAGGCGCGGCTCGTGGATTGCCAGTGGCTCAGCGACAATGGAACCCACGTGCATGCGCGGGTTCAGCGAAGCGACCGGGTCCTGAAATACCATCTGCATCCGGCGGCGCAGGGCGCGGAGTTCGCCGCCGCGCGCGCCGAGCCAATCCTGGCCGCGAAACCGAACTTCGCCGGAATCGGGCTCGATCAGGCGGAGGAGCATGCGCGCAAGCGTCGTCTTTCCGCAGCCGGATTCGCCCACGATGCCAAGTGTTTCGCCGCGGTCGAGCGAGAAGCTTACGCCATCCACGGCCACGGAACTGCGGCTGGAATGTCCGAACGCGCCCGACGAAACGGGAAACGATTTTCGCAAGCCGCGCACATCGAGTAGCGACTCGGCAGCCATCATCTGGCCTTCTCCGCCGCAATGAAGATCGCGGGATTCACTATATCGATGTCCGGAGCTTCCGCGGTGTTGCGGGAGTCCGACGCGGAGTATTTGGGATGGAAGCCCGCGGCGTCGTCTGGAATCGTGGATGCCATCAAGCGGCGAGTGTTCTTGTAGGCAGTGTCGCCTCGGTGCCAGCCCGCAACGTGCATCCAGTGGTCGAACGAGCGGGGATGATCCTCGATTTCGATGGCGGTGACGCGCAAGCCAGCCGCTGCTAGCATTTTCTCGAACTCGCTGCGAGGGAGCGAGCGTGTGTGCGAAGGGTCGCGCAGGCGTTCGATCTGATTGCTGATTTCGGCTGCTCTGGAATCTTCCGGGACGCGAATATCGAGCACGCCGACGCGTCCGCGAGGCTTCACGACGCGCGCCATTTCTCGAATCACTCGCACGGGATCGGGAATGTGATGGAGGCTGTAACTTGTGACGGCGAGGTCGAGCGAACGATCGGCAAACGGCAGCGCTTGCGCGTCACCGAGAGCGAAAACCAGATTGGCGAGGCCCTCGGCATGGGCCGTGTTCCGCGCGCGGGCGAGAATCGCCGGAGTCAAGTCCAGGCCGCAGATCCAACGAACGTGGCGCGCAAACCGGAGCGCCAAAGTTCCAGGGCCGCACGCGAGGTCGACTGCACGATCGTTCGGTCCGGCCTCGACGAGGCGAGCCAGCAACTCCGCTTCGCGGGCGCGCTCCTTTACAACAAAATCGCCGAAGACTTCAGCGGTGCGAGTGAAGCGGTCGCGAACCAGGTCTCTTTGACGCCGTTCATCAAGCATGGCCATTTCGTTCTGACCTCACCCGGCCAGGATACACCGAGCGTAATGCTGCGAACTCTGCGCGCCCACGGAAATCAGCCCGGGAACTGCGTCGTCGCAACGTTGCACATGGACGGGACATCGTGGCGCAAAAGCACATCCGCGAGGCAGGGCATCGAGTGCGGGAACCGAGCCGGGAATCGGAATCAGCTTCTCGCGCGTAAGGCGTGGCGCGGCCCGCAGCAGGCCTTCCGTATAGGGGTGTCGCGGCCGGCGCAACACTTCGCTCGAAGCACCCTGTTCCACAATGCGCCCGGCGTACATCACGACCACGCGGTCCGCGATCTGCGCCACCACGCCGAGATCGTGCGTGATGAACAGCAACGAGAGTTGCAATTCGCGCCGCAACCTAGCGAGCAGCTCGAGGATTTGTGCTTGCACGGTAACGTCGAGCGCGGTGGTTGGCTCGTCCGCGATCAGGACGCCGGGATCTGCCGCGAGCGCCATGGAGATCATAACGCGCTGGCGCAGTCCGCCGGAGAGTTGGTGGGGATACTGCCGCACGCGCACTGCCGGGTCGGGCACGGCAGCGCGGTCAAGAGCCGCGAGCACGCGGCGGCGAATCTCCGACCGACCGATGCCCGGCTGGTGGACCCGAATGGCTTCTTCGATTTGCGACCCAATGCGCATCACCGGATTCAGTGCGGTCATCGGCTCCTGGAAGACCATCGCGATTTCGCATCCGCGGAGAGCGCGGATTTCGTCCGCTGATGCCGCGAGGAGGCTTTCGCCGCGGCGATCGTCCGCCGGGTCGCGGCGGATCAGCCACGCTTCACCCCGGGCACGCGCGCCGGGCGGCAAAAGGCCCATCAACGCGAGCGCCAGCATCGTCTTTCCCGAGCCGGATTCGCCCACGATTCCGAGGGATTCTCCCTCCTGCAAGGCGAACGAGACGTCGTTTACCGGGCGGACCCAGCCCGCCGCCGTGGGTAGGTCAACCGTCAGCCCGCGCAGTTCGAGTCTTGTTGCCATGGAAACATCATAGCCGGGTGGGGATTGCGCGGCGAAAATTTGCGCTAACATTTTATATGGTCACACCGGCTTGTCCCCACTGCCATGGCAGCACCGTGTTCGCGGCGAAGTGTCCCTATTGTCCGCAGTGCGGCTGGAACCGCGACGTGGCCGTGAATAACGTCCGCATGAGTATCCGAACGATTCCGGCCGGGATCATCGTGACGGCGGCGTTCTTTGCTTTTTTCTACCTTAAATTCCCGCACTCGCGCGGCGGATTTCCCTTGCCCTTCACAATTTTCTTCGCGCTGCCGCCTATCTTCTATCTCTTCGGCTACTTTTCGTTGCGCCGGAAATTGGATGAGTTGCTGGCGCTGCCTGCGATGGCGAGCGCGGCCACGGCGACGGCATCCGGCTCCGCCGGGATCACGGGCACAGAAGCAAGCGGCGGATCGACTGGCGAGCTGAGCCTGCAGTATCAAGCCCTGCTGAGAACTTCGAAGCCTCGCGAAGTGCGTATGGCCACCCGCGGAAAAGTCAGCATTGCCATCGGAGCCTTCGCCGTTTTGGTGTTCGCAACTGGTTTCGGCATATCTCTTTACGCCGTGTGGGCGCGCACGCTTTCCTTCGCCAACTTCGGGCCAAAGGACTGGATGGTATTGGGGCTGGCCGTTCTTATCCTGCTGATCCCTTTCGGGATGTGGCGCGGCCAAGTGCGCGAATGCGATCTGCTTGAAAACGGCGAAATCGCCATCGCGCAAGTGACGCGGCAGTGGAGCAACAACAACAATGCTTCGATCAGCTACACGTTCAAGGATTACCAAGGCCAGACGCATGAATCCGGCGGATTCGATTACACGAAGAAGCTGTACGCGGGAATGAGCATTCCGGTCTTCTACGACCGCGATAACCCCAAGCGGCAAATCGCTTACTGCGCGACGCTGCACGAAGTTGTGACGTAGCGTACACGACCCTTTAGTCCCATCCACGATTCAACGTTTTGCAATGGGGATGACAAATCGCAGAGCCGTGTGCGTTTCAGAGAACCGGCAGACTTTGTTGTCGGTGAGCCCGGCGGATTTTCCTGCGTTGATAACGTCGATTTCACGAATGTGAGACTGCCCCTTCGGATAGACCACCCAGATCGCACCGTTTTTCCGGATCGCCTGCGCCAGCGATTTCAGACGTGAGAGATCCTGCGCCGCTTCCGCTGCGAAGAAAATCAAGTCGGCATCGGCAAGGCGTTCCCCGCGCGAATAATCCGGAACGCGCGAGTCGAGACCTACCAGGAATTCGGCGCTCTCCACTCCGAGCACGCTGACTCGTTGCCCCGGCTTGACGCCGAGCTTGTCGATCAGCAGACGGTGCGAGTAGTCGCGCTCGGGAGGCCGGGCTTTCTTGCTGGTCTTGTGCGGCACGGTCCATTCCCCCAGGCGGAAAAGGCGGGATTATATTACGCTTGGCCGCAGCGACCGTATTAAAATCCACGGCATTCGAGGCCAGCGCGCATGAAAAAACCGAGAGAACAGAAGAGGATGAGCGATGAGGCGGTAAAGGAAAGGTCCGGAAAGACCTGGGCCGAGTGGTTCCGCATTCTCGACAAAGCCGGCGCGAAGAAATGGAGGCACCAAGACATCACGGCGCATCTCGCCCAGAGACACGAAGTAGGACCGTGGTGGTGCCAAACGATTGCGGTGGATTACGAGCACGCGCGCGGTCTGCGGGACAAGTTTCAAAAATGCGACGGCGAATTTGCGGCGTCGGGCAGCAGGACCATGAATGTCCCGCTCGGGAAAGCCTACGAGGCGTGGGCGGACGAGAAGCTGCGAAGGAAATGGCTGCCGGGAGTTGAAATGGAAATTACGACGTTCACCAAAGATAAATCCATCCGGGCGAAGTGGAACGGCGGAGCGAGCCGGGTCAGCATCCTCTTCTACAAGAAAGGCCCGCAAAAGAGCCAAGTCACTGTGGATCACATGAAACTGGCAAGCTCGAAGGAATGCCAGGCGATGAAGGATTATTGGTTCGAAGCGCTGAATCGGCTTGAATCCACGCTGAAGGCTTAGCTTTCGTGACTCTGCGAGACCAAGATGAGGTGACGGTGCTTTATCGGCCCGTCGGACCTGAAGAGCTTGCCCGAATCCGCGAATCCGATTTCACCCAGTTTCCCCCAAGGCTCGCCGGCCAGCCTTATTTCTATCCAGTCCAAAATGAAGAGTATGCAACTCAGATCGCTCGCGATTGGAATGCGAAAAATGCTGCGATTGGCGCGGGATTCGTCACGCGTTTTCACGTCCGGACAGCGGACTTGAAGAAATATGACTTGAAAACGGTCGGCAGCGCCATCCACAAAGAGTATTGGATTCCCGCCGAAGATCTTCCTGAGTTCAACCGAAACATCGTCGGGAAGATCGAAGTGATCGCGGAGTTCAAGGCCCCGCCGGATTAATAATCGTTGGCGGAGCCTTCGAGGAAAGCGCGGAGCTTGCGCGAGCGCGACGGATGCCGCAACTTGCGCAGGGCCTTGGCCTCGATCTGGCGGATACGTTCGCGCGTGACGGCGAAGGACTGGCCGACCTCTTCGAGCGTGTGCTCGCTGCCGTCGTCCAAGCCGAACCGCATCTTGATCACTTTTTCTTCGCGCGGCGTGAGCGTCTTGAGCACCGAGGAAGTTTGCTCCTTGAGGCTCAAATTGATCACCGCGTCGGACGGGGAGACAACGGCCTTGTCCTCGATGAAATCGCCGAGATGCGAATCTTCTTCTTCGCCAATCGGCGTCTCGAGCGAAATCGGCTCCTGCGCGATCTTGAGAATCTTACGGACTTTCGCTACCGGAATGTCCATCCGCTTCGCGATTTCCTCGGAAGTGGGCTCGCGGCCAAGTTCCTGCACGAGCTGACGCTGGGTGCGCACGAGCTTGTTGATGGTCTCGATCATGTGCACCGGGATGCGGATGGTGCGGGCCTGGTCGGCGATGGCGCGGGTGATGGCCTGGCGGATCCACCACGTCGCGTACGTGGAAAACTTGTAACCGCGGCGCCATTCGAATTTGTCGACGGCCTTCATCAGGCCGATGTTACCTTCCTGAATCAGATCCAGAAATTGCAAGCCGCGGTTCGTATATTTTTTCGCAATCGAAACGACGAGGCGCAGGTTGGCCTCGATCAACTCCTTCTTCGCCTGCTCCGCCTCCGCTTCGCCGCGAAGGATCACCTGAAGCGCGCGCTTCAACTCCGTGGGGCTTACTTCGCTGGCGACTTCAATCTGGCCGAGCTCCATCCGGCGGGCTTTCAGGTCCTTGCGGGCCTCCGCCTGGACCTCGGCCTTCGACGCATCCACGCGCCGCTCGAGCTTGGAGGTTTCGCGTTCGAGGAAATGGACGCGCTCGACGGTCTGGCGAATCTTGTCGATCAGGCGCTTTTTCTCGAGCGGGTTGAAATCGATCTCGCGCACGCGATTCGACATATCCACGCGGGTCCGGGCGAGCGCGTAGCGGGCGCGCAAATAGGGCCGCTTCTTCGATCGCGCAATTTTCTCCAGTTTGGCCGCTTGCTTCATGGCCAGCTCATAGAGCTTGGCGATCTTGTCGATCTGTTTGAGGGTTTCTTTGGTCTTCGCTTCGATCTTTTCTTCGGTCAGCTCTTCGTCGTCGAACTGCACGATTTCCTTGATCGAGCGGGAACCGTTGCGAAGATCTTCACCAACCTGCAGGAGTTCCTTCAGAATGAGCGGGGCGCGCGAAATGGTTTTCAGCACGAGCAACTGCCCGCGCTCGATGCGCTTGGCAATGGCCACTTCGCCTTCGCGCGTCAAGAGCGGGACGGTGCCCATCTCGCGCAAGTACATGCGCACCGGGTCGTTCGTCTTTTCGAGAGTCCCGGGCGTCAGGTCCAGTTCGCCTTCCTCCGCCCCTGGCTCTTCTTTCACCTCCGCCGGCTCGGCCGAATCCGCGGCCGCGAGCGCCGCCTTGGCGCTCGAGAGGTCTTCGTACACATCGATGCCGTAGCGCTCAAACGTCGAGAGCAGGTCGTCGATTTCTTCCGAGGAGTGCACCTCGGCGGGCAGAATATCGTTTACCTCATCGTAGAGCAGGTAGCCCCGCTCCTTGCCCATGGCGATGAGTTGCCGTACCTGATCGTATTTTTCTTCCAATGCCAACGTCACGCGTTCTCTCCCTGGCGGGCCCAAGCGACATGCTGGGACGGTTTCCCAAGTGTAATGCGGCCGGGACGAGACACCCCGGCGCGCTGTTCAATGTGTTACGTATAGATAGACGGATGAATTAGACGTTCCTCGAACCCGTTGCTGAACTTTGCCGCCCGTGCCCGTCTCGCCCGCGCCCCGCCGCGCACTCTACATTGGATGCACGACGCGCGTCGCCCGTTTCCTCCAAAACCCTAAAATGATACTACAGGGATTCTCCTAGCGTCAATTTAAAGCTATTAAGTCCAAGCATTTCCAGACGCTTAACCTAAGTCTAACCGCTCCCAAACTGACGGCGCAACTCATCCTTTCGCATCACTAACCGGCGAAGATTCTCCGTCGAGGGCTTCTCTTCAATCTGCTTCTGGAGGTCCGCGAGCTCCTGTTCGATGCGGCGGTTGCGCAGGACGCTCAGACAGCTTTCGGCCGCTTCCCACGTGGCATCCGAGGGCGAGTCAAACAGAACCTCGAACAGCAAACGGCGGTCGCGCTCCTCGAGCGCCTGCGCCAGGGCAACGGGATCGGGACGTTCGCCCACCTTGGAGATGAGCAGTTCAATGATCCGTTCGCTCTCCAGGCCGCGATGGAGCGCCCCGGATACGAGTTCGCGCGCCAGCCTTTCGCGGAAGCCCTCCGCTTCCACCAGCATCTGAATCAAGCGGCGCTCGGCAGGCTTCACGGCGGGCGCGAGGAGCTCCGCTTTCGGTTTCACCTCACTGCGGCGCTCGGCGGCGGCCCGGCGCAAGGCTTCCCGCAGCACAGGCTCGTCCACGCGCAGCTCCGAGGCAATGCGCGTGGCCCATTCGGAACGCAGCAGGCGATTCGGGAGACGCTGCACGTAGGGCATCAGAAAATTGAGCGCGGCGACCTTTCCGGCAGCGCTGGTGCGGTCCATCTGCCGGGCGCGACCGATGAGGTAATCGAGATATGGCGGCGCCTGCGCCAGCAATTTCCGGTAAGCATCGGCGCCTTGCTCTTTCAGAAACTTATCCGGATCGGCGCCGCCCGGAAGCGCGAGAACGCGCACATCAAATTCTTTTTCGAGCAACAGCGTGAGCGAGCGTTCCGTGGCGGCCTGTCCGGCGGTGTCGGGGTCATAATTCACCACCACGCGCCGCGTGAACCGGCTGAGCAATTTAATCTGCGGCTCGGCCAGGCTCGTGCCGCAACTGGCGATGACGTTCGCGATTCCGGCCCGCGCCACGGCGATTGCGTCCATGTAGCCTTCCACCAAAACGCCAAAATCATCCCGTCGCAGCGCCTCTTTGGCGCGGTCGAGATGATAGAGGACGTTGCTTTTGGAGTAGATCGGCGTCTCGGGCGAATTCATGTATTTGGGCATATCGTCGCCCAGGGCGCGCCCGCCAAATGCGATCGTCTTGCCCGCTTCATTGGCGATCGGAAACATGATGCGGCGTCGAAAACGGTCGTAGAGGCGCCCGCTTTGGTCACGCGAGAAAAGTCCTGAAGCCTCGAGCAGCTTTTCCGGATACTTCACCTTTAGAAAACGGAGCAGCGCGTCGCCGGAGGAGGGCGCGTAGCCAAGCCCGAAGCGCGTCATGGCTTCGCGATTAAGACCGCGGTCCTCCAGATACGCCGCGGCAACCTTGCCTTCGGGGCTTTCGTGGAGCTGCCGCGCATAATAGGCAGCCCCCTCGCGGTGCATTTCCACCAGCGCCGACCGCTGCTGATTCTCGCGGCGCTCCTCGGGCGACCGTTCGCGGGGCCTGGGAATCGGAATGCCGCATTTTTCCGCGACCGTACGCACCGCTTCCGGGAAAGTGGATTTCTCCAGCTCCATCACGAATTGGAAGACGTCGCCGCCGGCGCCGCACCCGAAGCAGTGATAAATCTGCCGCACCGGATGCACGTTGAACGACGGCGTTTTTTCCTGGTGGAACGGGCACAACCCCGTGAAATTCTGACCGGTCTTCTTCAGGCGAACGTATTCCCCGATCACGCGGACGATGTCCGCCTGCTGCTTCACCCTCTCCGCAAATGATCCGGCTTCAGCCAACGCTAGACCCTGGAAATTGGAAAAGTGAAGATGGAAAATGGCTGCAACATCGAGTGGTTGTGAACCATCGCAGGTTGCTCCTCATGATTTCCTGTTTGTGCCGCTCGCCAGCTTTAGATTCTTGGTCGCTCGAATGTGCCCGTTTACGAGGCGAATGGCGCTGGTTGCCATGGCATCCAATTCCTTATACTTTTCCTTTGAAATGTAACCAGCATCAAGGGCTGTCGTCAAATGGTCGCGAATTTCGTAGAGCGAACCGCGACTCTGGCGGCAAAATTGCACGTTCTCCTGATACGAATAGCGGCCGTACCCTTCGGCCAGATTTGCTGTGACGGAAATCGCGGCGCGCTTGACTTGAGCCGTCAAGCCGAACCTTTCGTCTGGCGGAAAAGAACACGCCACCTGGTAAAGCTCAGCACGCAATCGGCGTGCAAATTTCCACGTTTCAAGCTCAGTGAAATCTGCTATTTTCTTGCTGGCCACACGCGCCGGCTGGCTTTTGCCATTTTCCATTTTCACTTTTCCATTTTCTTCAGCCCTTCAGCTCAGCCACCGTAATTGCCGTACCGCCGCGATCCTCTGCTTCGTGATGAATGCTTTCCACCAACGGATGCGCGTTCAGGAATTCCGCCAAGCCGCGGCGGAGCGCTCCTGTGCCGTGCCCGTGAATTATGCGCACGCTGGGCTTGCCTGCCAACGCGGCTTCATCGAGGAACTTGTCCACGCGGCGCGTGGCTTCCTCGACCGTGCATCCGATTACGTTGATCTCTTCTATTCCAGGCTCGTCGCTCGGTTGGGCGTGAACCGTTATGCCGCGCGGGCGGGCCGCTACAAGGACTGGCCCAGGCTTCGTTGGCTCCAAATCCGGTTCAATCCCAAAAATGTCCGCCAGCGATACCTTCATCCGCAGCGGGCCTGCTTCCACTTCGGCAGTTCGCCCATCGTGCCGCCGGAAAATCACCGCTTGCTTGAACCCCTTCACTTGCACTCGTTGCCCCGCCGATAGCCGTGCGGGTTCGACCGGCTGTGCCGGAGCTTCCGCTCCCACGTCCAGATCCGGTTGCGACGCGGCGAGCGTCTCGACGACGGTGGCGTCGGCTTCGGCGCGCGCATCCGATTGAATCTTGCCCATCCGCCGCCCGGCTTGCTTTTCCAATTGCGCGCGCACGTTTCGATCTTTAATGTCAGCCGTCAGGCGCGCGACCTCGCCTTCGAGCCGCTTCTGCGTTTCCAGAAAATTCCTTTCGAGTTCGGCAATTCGCTTTTTCTGCCGCTCCACCCATTCGGTTTGAAGCGCGCGCCGGTCAGCTTCGAGCTGCGCCAGCTCTTCGCGGGCCTGGCGCTTGATCTGCTCCACTTCATCGCGGCTGCGATGAAGATAAGCGATCAAGTCGCGCGCCTCGCGCGATTCCGGTGAAAGGCCCGCACGGGCGTGTTCAATCACGCGTTCAGGCAGCCCGAGCCGCCGGGCAATCTCAATCCCGCTCGAAGTTCCCGGCACGCCAACCAGCAGCCGGTAGGTCGGACGCAAGTTCTCTTCGTCAAATTCCATGGCCGCGTTGACGATTCCCGGGGTGGTCGAGGCGTACGCCTTCAGTCGGTCATGGTGTGTGGTTGCCAGTGTCAGCGAGCGGCGCGCGCGAAATTCTTCCAACAGCGCCACGGCCAGCGCGGCGCCCTCCTCCGGCGCCGTGCCGGTTCCCATTTCGTCCACCAGAATCAACGAGCGCTCGGTGGCCGCCTCGAGCATCGACTTCAAATTCAGCATGTGCGCGGAGAAAGTCGAGAGGTCCGCCGCGATCGATTGCTCGTCCCCAATGTCCGCAAGGACGCGGTCAAAAACCGGGACCTCGGCGCGCTCCGCGGCCACGGGAATCGCCGATTGCGCCGAGAGTGCCGCCAAGCCGACGGTCTTGAGCGCCACCGTCTTGCCGCCTGTGTTGGGCCCGCTGATCACCATCACCGTCTCTTCGCCTCCCAGCGCCAGCGACATCGCCACGGCCTTGCGGCCCTGGGGCCGCAGGGTTGCTTCGAGGACGGGGTTTCGCGCAGCATCCAGGCGCAATGAATTGCCGGCAATGAATTCCGGCATCCCGCAATCGAATTCGCGGGCGAACCGTCCGCGCGCAAAAATCGAATCCAGATGCGCGATGGTCGATGCAGCCGCCTCGAGCGGTCCGCGGTCGGCGCGCACGCGTTCAGTCAGCTCCTCGAGGATTCGCGCGATTTCCGCGGTTTCCTCCTCGCCGAGCTGAACGAGCCGGTTGTTGAGGTCAATGGCTTCCAGCGGCTCGACGAATACCGTCTGGCCCGTCGCACTCGCCGCGTGCACCACGCCTGGAACCGCGCGCCTCTCCGAAGCCCGCACCGGAATCACGAATCGGTCGTTCCGCAGCGTGATGTAGTCTTCGCCCGCCGGCTCGCCGCGGGCGCGCAGGATGCCTTCCAGCGAGCGCTGAATTTTTTCGCGAGCCTGCGCGATCCCCGTCCGGATTCGCCTCAACTGCGGCGACGCATCGTCGCTGATCTCGCCATTGGGCAGCACCGCGCGCCGAATCGCACCGGAGAGCTGCCGAAAATCGGCGAGCGCTGCGGCCCGCTCCGTCAGCAGTGGATATTTCGCGCTTTCGCCCTTGAACGTCTGGCGCACCGCATGGACGGTCTCCATCAGCGAGGCCGCCTCGAGCAATTCCACGCTCGAAAGCAGCGACGCAGGAATTGCGAGCCGCGGAAGCCATGTTTCCGGGTCGGCCAGCGAGCCGAATCCCAGTTCCGACCCGGCGCGCAAATAGGCAACCGCTTCGCGTATCAGCGAGAATTCTTCGACGAGCGGCGCCGTTCCCTGCTGCGGCAGGAGCGCTTGCACGGCTCGCCGCCCCAGCGCGCATGTAGTGAACCGGCTGACGATTTCCTTTAGCTGATCGAATTCCAGAAGTTGTTCTGCGGGACGCGACACGAGTGCCTCAAATTCAAATTGTAGACCCGTTGGCTGTGGGAAATCAGTGGGTCTCGAAATACGCCGCCAGATGGTTGGCGGCATCCGCCGGGGACTCGGCTGCTTGAATCAACTCCGCCTTCCGCTCGGCCCGGTCGGACACGTGCCCAATTTCAACTTCGCGGACGCGTTCGATTACCGGCTGCCAGAAATCGCCCAGCACGACGAGCGGCTTTCGCGCCATCGCGCCTTTGTTGATCATCTCCCAGACGACGGCAAGCTCCACCAGAGTTCCCGTCCCACCCCGGCACACGACGTATCCGTGCCCACGGCGAATCAGCTCGAAAAGCCGCTCATCCCAGGTTTTCACGCGAATCTCTTCATCCACCCATTGGTTCGCACGTGACTGGAACGATTCCGCGGTGACCGCAAGGGTTTGCCCGCCCGCCTCTTTCGCGCCGCGTGAGACAGCCTCCATGACGCCTCCATAGCCGCCGCTGCACACTACGAATCCCATGCGCGCCAACTCCGCGCCGAGCAATTGCGCTTGCGCGTAGTGTTCGTCGGCGGGGCGGGGGCGCGAGCTGCCGAAGACCGTCACGACTTTTTGCCCACGCTTCACTTTTTCTTTTTTGCGTGGGGTGGTGGGCCGAGCGTCTCCACCATAGCAATGCTGATCGCGTCGAGCGTGTCGGTTGCGTCGTGCCCATGTTCCGGATTGTTGTTCCCGAAAATGGTGAAGACCAGGTGCTCGCCGCGCAGCGTGGTGGCATAGCCGGAAATTGCCCGCACGTGTTCCAGCGATCCCGTCTTCGCTTGAATCAGGCCGGACGCCGGCGACGACTTCATGCGATTTTCGAGCGTACCATCCACTCCGGCGATCGGAAGAGTGGAAAGGTAGGCCTCGCCCCACGGCTGGCGCGCTGCGTAGCGAAGCAGAGCCACCACGGCGCGCGGCGTCACCAAATCATCGCGCGCCAGACCAGAGCCGTCCGAGAGAACCACGTCGCCGTCTGCCACTCCAGCGGCTCTCAGGAACTCCTGCTCGGCTTTCAAGCCCGCGCCGGTGGTGCTAATCCCCGCTTTCTCGCGCGCCACGGCCCGCAGGAGCAATTCCGCATGAAGGTTTTGGCTGATCTTGTTCATCAGCCGGATGCTTTCGAGCAATGGCGGCGACAAGTGCTCTGCCAGAACCAGCGAACTTGCGGCGCGAGTCGCTTCCAGGGGCGTAGGAGCCGGAGGCAGATCTCCCGCATCGCTTGTGTCCGGAGGCGGCGCGTGTTCCACGCGCGTCGCGCCGGTGATGTGCACACCGCGCGCTTCGAGCAGTTGCTTTAGCGTGCGCGCCACCGACTCGGCAGGGTCGGTCATGGCCAGATCCAAATTGATCGGCGCATGGCCGGCTGGAATCGTGCCGCGCAACAGAATGAATTTCGGCCCTGGCTCGCCCACGACCGCAAAATCGGGCTTCCCATCCGCCGGGCCCGTGGTGATTTCGTGGCTGAAGCTATCCTGGGAGGCCGCCGGCTCGACCGTGATGGTTGCCGGATCACCCGCCCGCGCGGCCGGCTGTACCTCAATCGAAATCGAATTGTCGTTGAACGCAACGGCGCTCACCGGCGCGCCAAACGTGAAGAAGAGATCGCCGACGGCCCATCCTGCCGGGTAGGGATCGAAAGGAAAATAACTGTCGTCGCCAACAATGTCGCCATCCACTTCTTTGAGCCCCTTGGCGACGGCGGCGTCCGCCATCTCGGCCAGGATCTTTTCGGTGGGCCCGTTTCGCTCCGCCTTTCCCTCGTACGGAAATTTCCGGTTCGAAAGGTCCGGGTCGCCGCGCCCTACCAAGATCAGATTGCCAGCCAGCCGTCCGTCGTCTCCAAGCGTGCCGCTGGATTCGAGCGTAGTGCGAAATCGGTGGTCGGGGCCGAGTGTGGCCAGGGAGAGCGCCGATGTAAAGATCTTCGCGTTCGATGCCGGCGCGAAGAAATGGTCGCCGTTCAAATCGTACAGCGTCTCGCCCGTCTCCCGGTCGGCGACCAGAATGCCCCACAGCGCTCTCTGCGCGTGCGCTTCGGAAAGCGCGGCTTCCACGCGCGCCTGAAACGCCGCCACGTCCGCACGGATTTTCGGATGATGCGCCGCAGGCGCAAGCGATGAAGCTAGCAGTTCGTTCGACGGAGAGGAAGATGTCTGCGCTAAGAGAATTCCCAATTGGCCCGCAGCGATTGCCATGCAAAGCGCCGCGGTCAACCGAAGAGTGAGTCTTCGCCGAGGCAGCCAAAAGTTCGTGACGCTCATCATAATTTAGGTTGCTTGCAGAGCGCCCGATTATATTCCATCAAGCTCTGCGGCGCTGCCCAGTCCTTTATATTCCGTTGCGCACATGCATGGAAATTCATATGATGAATACCCATCCAGAGGAGGAACATAATGAAAATATTTCTGTCTTTGCTGCTCGTCGCAGTGCTGATTGGTTTGCCGTCTCTCCTCAATCCCGCGCCCACTCGTGCGGACAACAAGGAAAAGGATGATGACCGCTTGCAGAATTCCGGGGTGGTCATGAAGGAGATCCTCGACATCCCGGACGATATCCCGCAGGATCTGCTCGACAAGGCGGACTGCGTGATCGTCATGCCGTCGGTCATCAAGGCCGCGCTGGGCATTGGCGGCAGCTACGGCCGCGGGGCTATGACTTGCCGCAGCGGCGACAACTTCCAGGGCCCCTGGGGCGCTCCGACCATGATGGCGCTTGAAGGCGGCAGCTTTGGATTCCAAATCGGCGGCCAGGCCACCGATTTCGTCCTGCTCGTGATGAACAACCGAGGTGCCAGCTCCATCCTCAGTAGCAAGGTGAAACTCGGCGCCGACGCTTCCGCAGCCGCCGGCCCCAAGGGACGCACTGCCGAAGCGGACACCGATGTGACCATGCGGGCGGAAGTGCTCACGTATTCGCGCGCCCGCGGCCTGTTCGCCGGCATTTCCCTCGAAGGGTCCACGCTGCGCCCGGACAACGATGCCAACGAGCGCATTTACGGCAAGAAGATTGAGGCGAAGGAAATCGTGTTGCACGGCGCCGTCCCGATTCCCGAATCCGCCCGGCTCTTGATTTCCACCCTCAATCAGCACAGCCCCAAGAACCTCTCGAAGTAGCTCTCGATTCGGAATCCCGCGCCGGAGCGGCTTTCTTCTCCGGCGCGGGTGCCGGTCTGGCACCCCTCTGCGTGGTCTCTGCGATCTTAAGTTTTTTATCTTGACTTAAACTCGAATATGACTTACGGTCAAACTTGGTTTGAGGTCATACATGAACGCGCACCGCCCGCTTCGAGTTGTCCCGCCACCGGATGCCCCCGCACCGCTTCTGAACCGCCGCCAGCGACACCGCGCCGAAATCCGCGAGCGCCTTTTCCGCGCCGCCCTTCGTCTCTTCGCCGAGCGCGGCTATCTGCAAACCACGGTCGAAGACATCACCGAGGCCGCCGACGTCGGCAAGGGCACCTTCTTCAATTACTTCCCCACCAAGGAGCATGTCCTCGCCACCTATGGTGACGAGCGCGTCGCGGCATTCGAGCGCGCCCTGCACGAAGTCCAGTCGGGCAAGATTCATGTGCTGGCCGCGTTGAAAGAGCTGGCCACCAGCGTTGCCGGCCAGTCCTCCGCGAGTCCCGATCTGCTCCGTTCCATTTTCGCCGCCAATCTGTCCAGCGCTCCTGTCCGCGCCGGTCTCCACAAGCGCATGCAGCGCGCCCGCCGTTTGATGGCCGAAATCATTGCTCTCGGCCAGGAGAGAGGTGAGATCCGACGCACTCTTCCCGCCGCCGAACTGGCCCGGCTCACGCAGATCATTTTCATGGGCGTCACCATTGCCTGGTCTATTTATCCGGATCCTTCTTTGCGGAAGTCGGCTGAAGGAGTGTGGGATCTGATTTGCCCGAGCTTGATTGCCGATAAGAGTCACAGGGAAAAAATGCGCGGGCGGAGCGCGAAGGGCCGCTATGAGTCTTCCGGAGTCCCCGTATCATCCATTGGGAGATAAGGTTGCAGGAGGACATTTTGTGAAACGTCGATGGGGAATTTCAGTCGTCATACTGGCAATTCTTTTGCCGGGCGCGACGGCGCGCGCGCAAACCGGAGTTTCTCAGGCTGGGCCGGGCTCGAATCCTGACGCATCGTCCGCAAGCGCGGCGCTTTCGCAGAGCCCGTTTTCGGGCAGCGTCCCTGGAAAACTGGTACCGGGCGTCTTGGATATTTCTTTGCGCGATGCAATCGATCGCGGATTGAAACAGAATCTGGGACTCCTGCTTTCCAGCGAGGACGTCCGCTCCGCGCGGGGCGAGCGCTGGAAGCAGTTGAGCGCGCTTCTGCCCAATGCCGCCTCATCCACATTCATCGACGATTCGCAAATCAATCTCGCCGAATTTGGCTTCAACTTCAAATTGCCGGGCGTGACGATCCCCACGATCGTCGGCCCATTTGGTTATTATGACTCGCGCGCCTACCTGTCCCAATCGGTGTTTGATTGGAAGGCCATCAACAAAGAGCGCGCAGCGTCGCAGAGTGTTAAGTCCGCGCAATATTCCTACAAGGACGCTCGCGATCTCGTGATCCTCGCCGTCGGCTTCACGTATCTCCAGGCGGTCGCCGACGAAGCGCGCGTGGACACGTCGGAAGCCCAGGTGAAGACCGCGCAGGCGCTGTACGATCAGGCTTCCGACCAGGTCAAAGCCGGCACTTCTCCGGCCATTGACGGTCTTCGCGCTCAGGTGGAACTGAAATCCCGTCAGCAGCAGATGATTCAGGCCAGGAACGGCTTCTCGATTCAGAAACTCACTTTCGCGCGCGTCGTCGGTCTTGCACCGGGGCAGCAATTTGAGCTGACCGATAAATCGCTCTACGAGCCCCTGGCCGGAATCTCTCTGGAGGACGCACTGAAACGCGCCTACTCCTCGCGGTCGGATTACCAGGCTGCTCTCGCGGAAGTCCGCGCCGCCGATTATTCCCGCAAAGCTGCTCAGGCGGGTTATTACCCCTCGGTTGCCTTCAGTGGGGACTATGGTCTCGCTGCCGACTACCCCACGACGCTGGCGCACGGAGTGTTCGACGTCCGCGGAACCCTCACCATTCCCATCTTTCAAGGGGGCAAGGTCAAAGGAGACGTCCTAGAGGCCGATGCCCAACTTGCGCAGGCCCGCGAGAAAGCCGCGGACCTGCAAGCACAAATTGACACAGACGTGCGCACCGCTCTTTTCAACCTGGAATCCTCCCAGGAGCAAGTGACGGTGGCGCAAAGCAGCGTCGATCTGGCCGAGCAGACTCTCGCACAATCCCGCGATCGCTTCGTCACTGGAGTTACGGATACCGTCGAAGTCGTGCAAGCGGAGGAAGCCGTCGCCAGCGCGCACGAGCAATACATTTCCAGTCTCTACTCCTACAACTACGCCAAGATTTCCCTTGCCCGCGCCCTGGGTTTGGCCGAAGAGGGCGTCAAAGAATACTTCAAAGGAAAATAAGCCATGGCACAGAGAACCGACGTCGAAGTCTCTCCCAATCCTCCCGTGGAAAAGCCGGCCGCTTCGGAGACGCATTCGGCTGCTCCTCCCACGGCCACGCGCGGCGAGGAATTTTTCCGGAAGCGGCCCCGCGCCGGCAGATATTTGATTGGCGCGATTCTCATGCTGTTGGTCGCCGGTTTCTTTGCATGGCGCTATCTGATGACGTACGAATCCACCGACGACGCTCAGGTCGACGGCCACTTGATGCCTCTCAGCTCGCGCATCACGGGCTACGTCACGAAAGTGAATGTCGACGACAACCAGTACGTCACCGCCGGCACCGTCCTGGTAGAAATCGACCCCAGGGACTATCAGGTTGCCGTGGACAAGGCCAAGGCCGATCTTGCAGACGCCCAGGCCACCGCGCAATCCATGAACATCACGGTTCCGATCACTTCCGTCAACACCACCACGCAGGTCTCTGCCTCGGAAGCGGACGTAGAGAACGCACTGGCCGGAATCGCCGCTGCCCAGCAGCAATCGGACGCGGCCAAGGCCGAACTCGACCGCGCGAAGGCGGATGGCGTGAAAGCCCAGAACGATCTGGCTCGGTATGCGCAGCTCATCGCTAAGCAGGAAATTTCGCAACAGCAATACGACCAGGCTGTCGACGCAGCGAAAGCAAGAACCGCTGAGGTTGCCTCGGCTCAAGCTACGGTGGCAGCCTCGGAGTCGCAAGTGAAGCAGGCTCAGGCAAGGCTCGCACAAGCGCAGGCCAGCCTTCGCGCTTCGCAGACCGGTCCGCAGCAAGTGGCCGCCTCGCGCGCCCGCGCGGACTCTGCCGTCGCCGCCGTCCAACAGAAGGAAGCCGTACTCGAGCAAGCGGAACTCAATCTCCAGTACACGAAACTTATCGCCCCGGTCAACGGCGTGGTCACCAAGAGCGTCGAAGTCGGCATGAACGTCCAGCCCGGCCAGCAGTTGCTCGCCATTGTCCCGCTCGACGACGTCTGGATCACCGCCAACTTCAAGGAAACACAGTTGAAATACATGCGCCCTGGCCAGCGCGTCACCCTCAAGGTGGATGCCAACGGCCGCACATACAAGGGCCAGGTGGAAAGCATCTCCGGCTCCAGCGGCGCGCGCCTGAGCCTCTTGCCTCCGGAAAATGCCACGGGAAACTACGTCAAGGTCGTCCAGCGCGTCCCGGTAAAAATCGTGCTGGATCCCGGCCAGAATAAGGACCACTACCTTCGTCTCGGCATGTCGGTGGAACCAAAAGTCTGGGTGAGATGAGCGCGACGCTTGCCATTCCGGCTCCCACGGATTGGAGGCGTCCCGCAGTCAACCCGTGGATCATTGCCCTCACGGTCACGCTCGCGACCTTCATGGAAGTGCTCGATACGAGCGTCGCCAACGTGGCACTTCCTCACATTGCCGGCAGCCTTTCGGCCGGCCAGGATGAAAGCACCTGGATCCTGACCTCTTATCTCGTTTCCAACGCCATCGTCCTTCCCATGAGCGGTTGGGTTTCTTCCATGATCGGGCGCAAGCGTTTCTACATGTCCTGTGTGGCTCTTTTCACCGTCAGCTCGATTCTGTGCGGGCTCGCTCCCAGCCTGGGCATGCTGATTTTTTTCCGTGTGCTCCAGGGCGCGGGCGGCGGAGGCCTCCAACCGAGCGAGCAAGCCATCCTGGCCGATACGTTTCCTCCCGCAAAGCGCGGAATGGCTTTTGCCGTCTATGGCATGGCCGTTGTGCTGGCCCCGGCGATCGGTCCCACGCTGGGCGGATGGATCACCGACAATTTCAGTTGGCGCTGGATTTTCTTCATCAATATCCCGGTCGGATTGATCTCTCTCTTCCTGACGAACATGCTGATCTCCGACCCGCCCTACCTCCAAAACGAAAAACGCAAGGGCTTCCGCATCGACTATATAGGTATGGGTCTTCTGGCACTCGGCCTCGGCACCTTGCAAGTCATCCTCGACAAAGGCCAGCGCGACGACTGGTTCGAGTCTCACTTCATCGTGATATTGAGCGTCATCAGTGTCACGGCGCTGCTGACCGTCATCGTCTGGGAGTGGTTCCACAAGGACCCGATCATTGATCTTCACCTTTTCAAGGAACGCTCGTTCGCCATTGGCAACCTGCTGATGTTCATGGTGGGCTTCGCGCTCCTCTCGAGCACCGTCCTTCTTCCTCTTTTCACTCAAACCCTCCTCGGATACACCGCCGAGGAAGCGGGCTTTGCTCTCTTGCCGGGCGGCTTCGCGATTTTGCTGGTCATGCCGCTGGTGGGCTTTCTCTTGAGCCGCTACGACGCGCGCCGCCTTCTGCTCTTCGGCCTCGCGATGCTCTCCTTTTCCTTGTTCAACATGACGCGTTTCGATCTGACCGTCGATTTTCACACCGTGGTGATGGCGCGCGTCTTTCAGGCCGTCGGCCTTGCGTTCCTCTTCGTCCCCATCAACACCGCCGCCTACGCATTTATCCCCAAGGAAAAAAATAATGCCGCTTCCAGTTTGATCAATCTCGCCCGCAATATCGGCGGAAGCGTCGGGATTTCTCTCGTGACCACCGGGCTCGCCCGTCGCGCTCAGTTCCACCAGAACCAGCTCGTGGATCGAGTCCATCCCGGCAACCCCGGCTTCCAGGCCATGCTAAATTCCGCAACCCACTTGCTCGTCGCCCGCGGATCCAGCCCTTACCAGGCCTCGCGTCAGGCCTACGGTCTTGTCAACGGTCTCGTCCAGCAGCAGGCCGTCATGCTCGCTTACATCGACAACTTCTGGTTGCTGGGGCTGGCGGTCCTGCTCATAATTCCTCTCGTATTCCTGATGAAAAAAGTGAAACCAGGCAGCCCGCTAGCGTTACACTGACCCCCGGGAGGGCTCCATCCCCGTCCGGATCATCACCGTCGAGCGCGAATACGGCAGCGGTGGCGCCATGATAGCCCAGCAGCTCGCTCATCGCCTCGGCTGGAAACTCTGGGACCAGGATCTCACCGCCGAGATCGCGCGCGTCGCCAATGTGGATCACGAGGCCGCGCAGCGCTGCGACTTGCACGTCGACCCGCTCCTCTATCGCTTGTTCAAGGTTTTTGCCCGCGGCAGTTACGAGCGCGCCTTGCCTCTCAGCGAATCCAGCGTCACCGATACCGACCGCATGGTCGCCACACTGCACCACGTGATTCTCGACGTTGCCTCACGCGGCAGTTGCGTCATTGTCGGCCGCGGCTCCCCCTACATCCTGCGCAACCGTCCGGACGCCTTCCACGTTTTCGTCTACGCTCCGCTCGAGGAAAAAATCCGGCGTCTTCAGTCCATCGGCAAGTCGGAGGAAGAAGCGCTCCAATTGATCGAGGAAATCGATCGCGACCGCGCCTCCTTCATCCGCCACTACTTCGGCAAGGAGTGGCCCTGCCGCGCCCTCTACAACTTGATGATCAACTCCAAATTCGGCGACGAACATGTGATCGACACGATCCTCCAGCAAATTGCCGCCCTCGAAGCTCGCCCCGCCATGACCGTCGCCTCGGTTTAACAGCGCCCCTGAGCTCGCGCGGGCGGCCGTTCGCGATTCCCGTTCCCATCGGGCATTGAAATGGCGTATGGTTTGGGACCATGAAGCCATTCTTCGTTTCGCTGCTTCTGCTGATCGCCATGCTTGACGCGGGCGCTTTTCAAGCTGAGAAAACGCCCGCGGATTCGTTGCTGGTCCTGGCAAAGGCCGATGGCATGCTCG
Source organism: uncultured Acidobacteriota bacterium (assembly GCA_963788255.1). GTDB lineage: Bacteria > Acidobacteriota > Terriglobia > Acidiferrales > UBA7541 > Palsa-295. The sequence continues at coordinate 439,545 of CAWBGC010000010.1, read as the reverse complement.
CCATCGTCGATCCCTCGAGCCTCCAGGTGGTCGCCCGCGTTCCCGTCGGCCACGATCCACACGAAGTTATCGCCTCAGCGGATGGAAAGACGGCCTACGCGTCAAATTATGGAGGCGGCGCGTACAACACTCTTGCCGTCGTGGATCTCGTCGCGCAAGCGCCGTTGCCGTCCATCGATCTTGGACCCTTGCGCGGCCCGCACGGTCTCACGTTCGTCGGCGGCAAGGTTTGGTTCACAGCGGAAGCGGCCAAGGCGATTGGCAGTTACGATCCCGCAGCCAAGCGCGTCGATTGGATTCTCGGCACCGGCCAGAACCGAACGCACATGATCTACGTCTCGCCGGACATGCAGCGCATTGTCACCACCAACGTCAGCTCCGGCACGGTGAGCATCATCGAGAAAACTGCTGGTACCGCCCAGAGGGGCGCTCCGGGAGGCGATTGGAATCAGACGGTTGTCCGTGTCGGCAACGGCTCCGAAGGCTTTGATGTTTCACCGGACGGCAAGGAAATCTGGGTCGCCAACGCTCAGGACGGAACCGTTTCCATTATTGATGTTTCCAGCAAGCAGGTAACGCAAACGCTCGCTGTCGATGTTCGCGGGGCCAACCGTCTGAAATTTACGCTCGATGGAAAGCTGGTGCTCGTCTCCACGTTGGGCGGTCCGAACCTCACCGTCATCGACGCCGCCGCGCGCAAGCCGGTCAAGCGAATCCCCGTTGGACACGGCGCGGCCGGCATCCTCATGCAGCCGGACGGTTCGCGCGCCTTCGTGGCGTGTTCTCCCGACGGCTACGTCGCCGTCATTGATCTGCATTCGCTCGAAGTCGCCGCGCGCATCCAAATTGGCCACGATCCCGACGGCCTCGCCTGGGCATCCCGCCGCTAGTGCGCCGTCTCGCAAATTCGCCGCCTTCTTCTATCTTTAGGATAGTTTCCCAGTAGCCGGCCACTCGTCCGCAAGCTGCCAAATGACTTCGTGTGGCAGTGGCACGACTTCAACACCTCAGGAATGAAGACCGAAGCGAGTCAGCATCTCACGCCGGCCAACTCGGGTGATGGTCAAAGCGCGACCGTCAAGATCCTGGATCACCCATTTTCGTTTCAGCGAAACGTTCAGCAGGGCGGCGCCCACCGCGCCACCGACATGCGGCCGCCGCTCACTCCAGTCCACACAGGCGTACGCGAATCGACGTCGTAGCCTTCGAGTTGCTTCGATGTCGATACCAAGAGATTCGAACGCCTTCGCTCCATCCGGTGTGAGGTCGTAAGCGTTGTCACCGTTTGCGCCGCCTGACAGCCAGCCCTGTGCCTGGAAGCAGTCATGCAGCGAGACGCCCAGGCTGCCTGCGATGTGATCGTAGCAGGTCCGTGCGGCGCGCAACCGGTTTGGCGTATTCGGCACGAATGCGCCGCGGGATCCTCCGGCGAGCACGCTCAAGGCTTCGAGCGCGGCGGCCACATTGGGACCTTCCAGACTGTAGTAGCGATGCTTCCCTTGCGCGAACACCTTCACCAATCGCTGCGTTTTCAGCCGCTGCAAGTGCACGCTGGCGGTTGACGGCGCGACGTCAGCAATCACCGCAAGCTCGGTGCTCGTTCGTGCATGGCCGTCCACCAGGCAGTAGAGCATGCGGGCACGTGCTGGCTCACCGATGGCGGCCGCAATTCTGGAGATCGCGGCGTCCGCGTGGTTTTCGACATTCATAGTTTCACCGCAAACGAATTGTTCGTGTCCGGCAAGCAGCATACTCCCACATATGCAACCAGCAAAGCCCGCACCCGTGCCGATAAGCCGCCGCGAGGCCATTAGGAGCATCGCGGCGGTCATTGCGGCGCTAACCGTTGGCTTCGATGCACAGGCCCGACCGGCCACAAAGGGGACACCCATGACGATAGTGTGCTTGATACGCTACCAGATCGATCCATTCCAACGAGATGCGTTCAAGAGGTACTCCGAGAATTGGGGCCGCATCATTCCTCGTTGCGGCGGACACCTCGTCGGATATTTTCTTCCCTACGAAGGAACCAACGATGTGGCGTGGGGGTTGATTGCATTCGATAGTCTCGCGTTCTATGAAGCCTACAAGGCGCGGTTGAAGTCAGACCCGGAAGCCCGCGAGAACTTCGCCGCAGCGCAAGCAAAACGTTTCATTCTTCGCGAAGAAAGAAATTTCGTCGAAGTGGTCGATGGAACCTTCGGTGTTCCCGCTGCACTGCCAACGGCATCGTAAGGCCGAAAATGTTTCCTCGATTACGGCGCACTCGGATGTGACAGACTTGTGTACATAACGCGCCAGCCGGACAATCACCCGCGGCAAACTTGCCCATAAGCTTGCTCCCGAACGCGCCTTCCCGTACTCTGATTTCCTTCGAATTAACGGCGTGCTAGAACTGAGGAGCACGGATGAGCTGTCCCATCTGCGAAAAGCGTCCGCCGAAGCGGTTCTGTCCCGCGAAGGGTGAAAAAATCTGCGCGGTCTGTTGCGGCCGGGAGCGCGAAGTCACAATCGACTGCCCCTCCGATTGCTCGCATCTAGTTGCCGCGCACCGCTACGAAGCCGAGCATCGCAAGCCGGTCTCGCGCGAGACATTCCCCTACCCCGACATCCAATTCACTGAGGAGTTCGTCTACGAGCGCTGGCCCGTGGTCACCGGCCTCGCTACCACGATCTTGAATTTGCAAACGGAAAACAAGGATCTCAGCGACGCTGCCGTTTTCGCAGCGCTCGAAGCCTTGGCCGAAACCTATCGCACGCTGGGAACGGGGATTTACTACGAGCGCCCGCCCGATGCGCCCGTGGCGCGCGCCCTCTACGCCCGCCTGGGAGAATTCCTAGCGCAATTTCGCAAGGAGGATGCGGAGCGCGCGGGATTTTCTTCCCTGAAGGAATCCGATATCTTCCGGCTGTTCGTCTTTCTGTTGCGCGTCGGCAAACAGGAAACCAGCGGCCGGCCGCGCTCACGCGGGTTTCTGGATTTCCTCCGTACGCGATTCCCTCTTCCCTCCGCCGCCGAAAAAGAGGGCCCGCGCATCATCGTGCCCTAGCGATGCGCTCCGATTCACTCGGGCTTGAAATGCGGGTTTTGAATGATCCCCAGCACGTTGCCAAACGGATCGTGGACCGTCCCCACTAGAATACCGCCTCCCACGTCCTGTACCGGCTCGCGAGGCGTGGCGCCCAAATCGATCAGCCGCTGATAGACGGCGCGAGCATCCGCCACATTCCAATACGCGACGCCGGATGCAGCCCGCTTTTCTCCTGCGCCCGCCTCCGGCACAAGCCCCAATTCATATCCGTGAACGTTGAATCCCACGTAGAAGGGTTGGTCGAAATAAGGCTGGATGCTCAGCACTTTGCTGTACCACGCCTTGGCCGCATCCAGATTCTTCGCCTGGTACGTCGCGTTCATCAATCCGAGAAACATGGGGCTCTCCTTTGCAACCGTCTGTTCGGGCGGGGCCGCGGAAACCGGCGGTCGCCCGCCCATGAATGATGCCAGGCACACCAGGGCGAACGCCAGAGTGAATGCCGAGACCGTCTTCAGCTTCACTCCTCGCACCGGCTTCTCGCCTGCCGGACTCGGCGCGCTTATTGCAGCCACACCTGTTGCCGGTAGACGCTTCGCGCGTTTCTTGCTTCTTGACTTCATGCGTGGCATCGTTCTCCTCCATCTCCCCACGCGAGCGGAAGCTGCGGGGATTGCCAGGAATGTGCTGCCGGACTCTGTGGCCGCGACCCCAGGCCATACTTACGCCGGAGATTTTCGACGCGCGCCGCGATCTGCCTGCGATACTCCTCGGGTGCGTCGCCGTATCCCCTATAGATTTCGCGGTAGCGCCGCGCGAGCCTCGGAAATTTCGGCTCCAGAAATGCCAGGAAGTATTTCCACGACGCCGGCATTAGAAACAGCACGCTCGCCGCGAGCCACTGCGCGCCGGCGTCCCTCGCCGCGCGTGCCAGCGCATCCAGGTCTTCTTCCCGGTCCGTCAGGCCCGGCAGAATGGGCATGGCGAACACACCCGTCGCAATTCCCGCCTCGCGCAGTTTCCGCACCGCTTCCAGGCGCAGGTCCGGCCGCGGCGCGCGTGGCTCCAGCAGCCGAGCGAGCCGCGTCCGCAACGTCGTGATGGTCAAATTCACCGTGAGCGTGGACCTCCCGGAAATCCGCTGCAGCAGCTCGATATCGCGCACCACCTGGTTCGACTTTGTCGTGATCGAAAGGCTCAAACCTTCGCGCTCCGCCATCCTCTCCAAGATCGCCCGCGTCGCGCCGAACTCTTTCTCGGCCGGCTGATACGGGTCGGTTGCCGTCCCAATGGCGATCTGCTCGCCCCAGATTTTTTCAGTCGCTAGATCGCGCTCCGCCAGCGCTCCAGCGTCCTTCTTCACGTAGATCTTGGTTTCAAACTCCGCGCCGTCGAGCTCCATGTACTTGTGCGTGTACCGCGCGTAGCAGTATTTGCAACCGAATTCGCAGCCTCGATACGGATTCACCGTCCATCGAAACGGCACCCGCTCCGAATCGCATGGGTTCAGGATCGATCGCACGGGCAGGAGAAAATATTCCGTCCCGCGCTTGCTTTCGGCGCGGAGGGAGGATGCGGCGAGGCGCGCAATGCCGACCAGTTCCGTCGCGGGCTTCTCACTCCGGTCAGGCACCGGAGGGGGCGCGGAAGCTCCGCTGGGGGACTCACAATTGCCGTGGCGAGCGGCTGTGGGGAATAGGGTGAGACTGGTCTGCTTCGCACCGGCCTTCGGACGCCGAAGCGTCCTGACAACCGGTCGAAGAATGGGAGAAGTGGCCATCGTTTGCCTCGCCGCACGGGCGACATACTATTCGCTTTTTGTTCGCCATGTCAAGTATTTTTATTCGCTTTTTTTTCGCCTGTACTTCCGGACAAGCGCGGCCCTGGAACTTCCCCCGCCGAACGCCCGGCCCTCACGGCTTGCCCCGGCTATACTGATTTGACGACCCAGAGGAGTAGTGTCTGTGGCCGAAGTCGGCATCCTGATCGTTGACGACGACATCGTCAGCCAGCGCGCCCTGAAGAATGTCCTGGATTCGGAGGGCTGGCGCGTGCGCATCGTTCCGCTCGCCGCTCACGCGTTGGGAGAGCTCGCCAGCGGAGGATGGAACCTCGTCATCGTCAACGTGGCCCTGGCCGATCCGCGCGGTCCTCTCTTTGCTATTTTGCGGGAGCTGGCGCAGTCGGATTCGGCCGCTTCCGCGCCTCCCGAGGACGACTTGCCCACGCCCCTGCAGGAGGGCTCCCGCAACTCCGGTGGCGACGAACCGGCTGTCGAAGGCCCTGGCGCCAACGGCAACGGCGCTTCGCGCAAACGCATTCGCGTTCTGTTTCTGATCCCACAGAATTTCACCAAGTTCGTTCAGCCCATTCTGGAGCGCGAAGGCCTGCCCTATTCGCTCAAGCCCTATCACCTGCATGACTTCCTGGAAAAAGTCAGCGAGCTTCTGGTCGAAGCCGGCGCCATCGCCGAGCCCATCCGCAGCATGGGCGGTCTCTCCGTTGCCAAGAAGCGCCGCCGCGACCGCACCACCCAACGCAACATCCGCCGCGGGACGATGTTCGCCTCCCGCGAGGATTACCAGATGACCGAGGAAGAAATGGCCGAATTTGAGCGCCAGGAAGAAGAAGACCGTAAAAAGCGCGAAAAAGAAAAGAAGGACCGCGAACACCTCGGATAGTAGTCCCCTCCGCCTCGAACTACTCCACTTTCTCGGCCAGCTCGGAATCCCAGCCCGCCAAATACCCTGCAAGGAATCGCCGCACCCTCGTTCCAAGCCTGAGAGCCGCAAAGCCCGGCGCAGAATCGCGCCGCAAACGAGGAGGGCATTATGGATGGCAAGGGCAGCAAATTCATTTGGACTGTATTTGGGTGCGCCGCAATTCTGCTGACAGGCGCGCTTCTGATTCTGAACCTGGGGCCAAGCGTGGGCGCGTCAGCCGGGAATTCGAGATCCGCCGAGCAGGGCTGGGCCGTGGCGCAAGCGGTCACCTACCAGAACCTCACGATCTTTCCGGTGCTTTCGGCGCAAGATGCCGACACCAGCGAGTTCGCGACACTCGATGAAGCGCTCGCATCGGGCGAAGCCGTCGTTGCCGAGCAAGGCAACTATCTGCAGCGCACCCGCGATGGCCATGCCGCGCCCGCCGTCTACAATGGCGCGCAGGTGAACCAGCTCGTGCTCGTCAATCGCGGCAAGCGGCCACTGCTGCTTCTCGCCGGCGAAGTCGTCTCCGGCGGAAAGCAGGACCGCATCATCGGCAAGGACCGCATCGTGCCGATCGGCGCGCAACCTCTCCCGCTCGACGTCTTCTGCGTCGAACACGACCGCTGGACCGGCGGCTCCGATCAATTTATGGCCGCCAAGACAATGGTGCATCCCACCGTGCGCGAAAAAGCCGCGGTCGAGCAGGACCAGGGTCAGGTCTGGGCCGCGGTCAGCGGTCAAGCGCCCCCGATTGCCACCTCTACGGAATCCGTTGCTGTCGGGAGTGGCAGCGGCGCGTCGGTCGCCGTTCTCGCGCAGCCGGAGGTTTCCCGAGTGATCGCCTCGTCCGCGCCGACGCAGTCGTACCGCAAGATCTACCAGTCTCCCGTGGTCGGAACCTCTGTCGAAGCGTTCGCCGAGGAAATGGACCGACGCTTCAACCGCGCGACATCAGGCCTGAAGGGCGAGCACGTTATTGGCGTCGTGGTCGCCTACGGCAGCGAGGTCGTGTGGAGCGACGTCTTCGCGTCCTCGGAGCTTTTCGAAGCGTACTGGCCGAAGCTGCTGCGCAGCTACGTCGTTGAGGCGCTCACGCGGCCTGGGGCCGTCGAGAAAGTCTCGCTCGACGATGCGCGGGAATTCCTGCGCCCCGCCACCGGCCACATTCGCGAAGAAAGCGAGCCGGGAATTTACGTGTGGCGCGAACAATCCGAGGGACGCTTCGCCGAAATTCAGCTCGAGGCGCTCTACCCCAAGCCGATCACGCTCCACTGGCTCCGCGTCGTGCGCGCGGATTGACGATCCGTATCGGATCGCACATGCCCAAAAAAAAATGGCCGGCGATACGCCCTTCGGCTTCGCTCAGAACAAGCCGGCGTTACGGAAAGCGACGCACCTGGCTGTGGTCCGGCGTGGCAGCCAGAAGCTCGGCGATTGTTTTCTTCAAGACGGGATGCTCCACGCCGGCCGCAATTTCCGCGAAGGGCGCGAGCACGAATCGCCGCTCCGCCATTCGTGGATGAGGTATCTCGAGTCCGGGCATGCGGACCACGCTCGTCCCGAACACCAGAATGTCGATATCGATCGTGCGCGGCTCCTTCTGGTCGCCGGAATCGTGCGGACGAACGCGTCCCAGCGAGCGCTCGATATCCAGCAGCGCGTCCATCAGCTGCCGCGGCATCAAATCCGTTTCCGCTTCGACCACGCAGTTCAGGAACCAGCCTCCGCCGCGGACATTTATCGGTTCGGTCTCGTAAAGCGACGATTGCCGCACGACGCGCACGCCGTGAGCGCCGAACAATTCGATCGCACGTCCGATGGATTGCGCGCGGTCGCCCATGTTGGATCCCAGCGATAAATAAACTGTCTTCATTGGAGAACGCATATCTTAGTCCCGCAGCGCCGCGTCGCGCGAGCCACCATTCGCTTCCGCTGCGTCCGCCAGTTTCTTGGAGGACGCGACGCTTGTTTCCGCTCCGGCACGTGGGCCGAGAGGCGAAGGAAGAGCGAAAATAAAAACAGGCAAAGTGTTGCGGTCACTCATGGTTCCGATCCTTTGTTTTCAACAACTTGGAGCAGTTTCTGTTTCCGAGAGTGTTGCGGTCACTTTGGGGACTTCCGGAGAGGCCACCGCCGGGATTTGGGCTCCAAGAGAGGGGCCGGGGGCTGAGGCTTCCGGGACATGCGCTGGAGTATGGGACGGGGAGTGTGAAATGTGGAGATGCCTAGCAGGCTCGACCCACTTCACATTCTCTGTGATGCAGACATACCGTGTTGTTCATTTAGGCGCAAATCGGCGGTGAAGTGGTACCGATACAAGAGGCCAAGAGCGGGATCTGCTCGCCGCGGACATGGCAAAAGTGACTAAGTAAAGCCGCGCGATGCGCTAGAATGCGCTGTGCCTTTCCCTTGCTGGATCGTCCGGGTGCTCGCGTTTCTCTGTTTATTCGGCGGTGCCGCCCGGCTCTCCGCGCAGCAGACGCCGGGACAGACCGTACCGGCTTCGCCCGCATCTGCGGAACCGGCCGCGAAGACCGGCGATGAAAAACCCTCCCACCGCTTTTGGGACCGCGAGAACGACTTGTTGTTCTTGGGTGTCGCCGGCGCGCGGGCGCTGGACTACTCCTCGACGCTGAACATGCGGCGCCGGGGGCGCCAGGAAATCCTGCTCACCAATTGGGTTGTGGACCATCACGGATTATTTGCGGGAGTCGAGGCCTCGGGCGTGGCCCTTTCCGTGGGCGCGTCCTACGTTCTGCACCGCACGGGCCACCACAAGCTCGAGCGCTGGGTTTCCATCGTGCATATCGGCGTGGGCACGGGCGGTGCCGTCCGCAACTACTGCCTCAAGACCTTTCACGCCGCTCCCTAGCAAATAGGCGGCGCACTCGCCGGACTATCGGTCAAGTCCGGATATCTTCTGGGCGAGTACTCCACTTTTCCAATAATCGCGACTATCGCTAGGCGGTCACTTGGTTTCCTGTTTGAGATATTTCCCGAGCAGCCGACGATCCAAGAGTTTATGGCCGGTGAGCAGCGAGCCTCAAGCAAGCCACTGGCGCTTCGGGCGCGATACGTGCGCGACAAGTTGAGCATCCGCTCGTCGTGGGCGAAGATGAGAGTGCGCGTCATTTTCGGGGCCGACGAATACGATGGCTCAATTCGTCTGACAACGCGACTGCCCATTCCCGAAGCTTTGGGAAAATGATCCGATTACGCGGGGGCTGCCATGCCGCGCGGTCGGATGCGACCGGGCGCTCGCGGACGAACAAGAGCATGTCCGAAGCTCGAACCCGCGAGACGACCGTGCCTTGAATCGCGCAGAGCACGCGTAAACCGGGATCGAGCAGGAAAATAGCCGGGACCGCGATGCCACCCCTCTCTTCTGGATTGAAGAGGTTCCACTCGCGTACTACGCGCCGTTCGGTATCGCACAGGATTGGGAATTGCAGGCCGTAGCGCAAGCGGACGGCTTCGCTGCGGTCGGGCGGGTCCACGGCTAGCGCGGCCAGCCGAACGTCAACCGCCCGGAATGCTTCGTCGTGTTCGGCAAACTCCGCCAACTGGCGAAGGCAAAATGGTCACCAGTATCCGCGATAGAAAACCAGGATGAGCTTGTAACCAGCGGCGAGGTCGGTGAGCCGCCGCGTGGTGCCAGTCGAATCCGGCAGAACAAAGTCCGGGGCGATTTCCCCAAGGCGGAAGATGTGGGCGTCGTCCATTTATCTGATCCGGTTCAGACGATAGATGACCTGAGATACCTATACCATTCATCCACCGTTCTCTGCACTCTCCTGTTTCCTGAAGGAGAACAAAATGGCCAAGAAAACGTTGAAGAAGGCGAAGAAGCTGGAAGAGACCAAACCGCTGAGGCTAAAACTAAAAATCCGATAAAACTCGAATCCATTGAAGTGAGCGTACCCAGCAAAGGCTGATGAACGTGGGCCACTGGTCTTTCTTCAGATGACACAAGGGGCTGCCACAGGAGCGGCCCCTTTCGAGAGATTGCAAGGCCAACGGCAACTCCAGAAGGGCGCGCCTTCGTTGAAATATTCAACAGTCGGTGATTTTTCCAACGCTCCTGCGTGCTTCGCAAGCGGTATCTCGCGTGACCCCCGCGAAGAATCGAAAGGGCTTAGAGCGCGCCCCCTGGGGCGTTGGACATTGGAGCCCAATTTGCATATAAGTTGGCGTCCGCCCCAGGGAGGGGCAACCTCACGGAGAAGGAGAAATCGCATGGCCACCAAGAAAACCCGCAAGAGCACCAAACGCATGAAGAAGTCGAAGAAGCTCGGAGCGACCAAGACCCTATCCAAGCCTTGGTCGTGGGGCGCTAGTAACCCCAGCTAACGCTTCCGGCGCGCCCCCGCTCAGAGCCGAAAGGGCTTCCTCGCGCGCTGCGGGGCTGTTTACATTGCCACGGCTGTTGCATATAAGCATGGTGACCGCCCATGGGGGCATTCTCGAAGAGAGGAGGAAAGCGCATGGCAACCAAGAAAGCGGGCAAGAGCACTAAGCGCTTGAAGAAGGCCAAGAAACTTCAAAAAACCAAGACGCTGATCGAACTCGAATCTTTTAGTTTTGGAGTTAGCAAGCCCAGTTAGGCAAGCTCCCTCAGTAGATGAGAAGAGACACTTGATCGCAGCAGGGGCCGCCGTCCCAGGAACGGCGGCCCTATTACTTTGATGGGCGGAGTCAGCAGCGCCATCCATCTGTCAGGCTTGCACTCTCCTCGAACGCAATGTGGCGCAACCCGCCTGCCAGGCTGACGAAGATAACTGGCAGCAGATCAGCTTCCAGTAATGGATCGAAACGGGCGTTTACATCAATCTCTGAGAACGCGCCATCTGTAAACTCCCTCGCTTTCAAATGTGGGGCTAGTCGCGATACCGGACGTCCTCCGGACGATTACTCCACTTTTCCAATAATCGCGTTAACAAGGACTTGCATGGTCTGAGGCTTCGGCAAATTGTCCGGTTCGGCTCCAAACGGTACGTCACAGCGGATGCATTCCTTCCCTGGCCAGAATGTCAAAGGCCAACCGACGAACCCAGCCTGAAAAGAATAGCTCGTAACGCCGTCCACCCATAGGGTGTTCCGCAGCCTTGTCCATAAGACCCTCGCGAATTGCGAGCCAATCGGCGGTTATTCATTCTGCGGGGGGAATGGGGTCTGCCTGATTGCAAGAGACAGCCTCAGATGGAGCGAAAGGCCCCACCCTTGCAAAAAGCGCAAGGATGGGGCACGCTCCGGCATACTCCATTGCGAAAGGCGAATTGGTATGACCAGGCCGGGTACTGGCGCGAAGGGAAACGACAAAGTAAGGCTGGGCCACACGCCTGTCCTTGCCTTGTTCGTTGCGGCTTTCCTCGCCGTGCCTTGCACCGCACAAACGGCGGGCTCGAAACCCGATCAACCGTCGGAGGAAATTTCGGAAGTACTCTCCTGGCTTCCCGCCGATACCGAATCCATCGTGGTTGCGAACGGGCCTTTCATGTTGCCGGAGATGAGGCCGAGTGAAGAATATTCCGTGCCGAGCGCGGTATCCGTGGAAGATTTAAGAGATGATTTCGAGCACCTGCCACTCGCGCTGATCGGATTCAACAACGGGATTCTGGCGAGCCATTTAGAAGGCCAGAAGGTGACGGTTGCCATCGAGGGAGCGCGGCACTTTCGAGTCCCCGAAGGACTCGGTGGGGCGCTGTTCGAGGGCTGCTCGATAGTCGTTTTCGCCCGCGACGTGAGCGACCGCGCGGCATCGTTCTTCAAGGTTTCCGCAAAAACCGCGCTTCCCTCGGAACAAATAGAAGACCCGAAGGTAGCGGTGTTTCAGGAGCTGCTGGACACCGATATGTGGACGATTTTTGTGGATTTTCCGAAGCCGAACGTCGCGCTGGTTTGCACCAATCGGGATTATCTCCGGGAAGCGATCGTTCGGATGCGAGGCGCAAAGGGCGCCAGGGCATTGCCGGAGCAGCTCCCCGAATGGAAGTACGCCGACACGCATGCGCGATTCTGGGGATTGCGGCATTTCGACAATACGCAAGCGAAAGACGATCCCACGTCGCCCTTTGCCGGCGATAAGCCCGGCAAACTTCATGATGAACAGGCAATCGGATTGACGTTTCGATTCGACCCGTATAAGTCGCGCAAGGCGACGATCACTTATCTTTCCGGCGACAAGAGCATCCTTCCAAAACTCAAGGAGAGCGAACTGTGGCCGAAGGACGAACCGGCAGCCGAATATCTGAAGATCGAATTCCGTGAGCGGGAGCCGGGCGTGGCTGCGGTCACGTACGAACTGGTGCAGCCGAAGGCGGTGAATTTGTTTCTGTTCATACTGACTGGGTCGCTGGGGCACTTGGCATTCAGGCCAGCCTTCTGACATTCCCGAGTGCGGACAGGCCTTTTGCCGGCCTAATGAAAGGGATAGGAACCGGCATGCTTACGCGCAGGACAGAGCGGGAAAAGAACGGGGCGGTGTCCACGGTCGACGTGGATTTGATTTGTCCGGACACAGCGTTTATTAGGTGTTGGAGCGCTTTAGCTGACAATTTCTGATCGCGGGTCTCTAATAGTGATATTGTCATTTTTTATTTACAAGGAGACGATATGCGTCGTGCCCTGTCTCTCGTACTTCTCGTTTTCCTTGTGCTTGTAGCAATCGTATTTCTCCCAGAGCTGAACGCAGGTGGGCGCAACACTGTGGTTCGGGGCTGGCTTTCGGATGAAGGCTGTGCAAGCGGACGGGCCTCCTCGGGAACTTACACTGGCACAAATCCCGATTGTGCAAAGAAGTGCGTCTGCGAGGGCAAGAGAATTGTCTTGGTCGACCCAGACCACAAGCGCTTACTGATTATTCTGAACCGGGATGCCGCTATCGAGCGCCTCGGGGACTATGTGGAAATAAGTGGCGACTTAGACGAACATGTTAAAACGGTGCGTATTGATTCACTGAAACTACTCGAAAAGAGCCGCGCAACGTGTGGCGTGACGCCAAAAAACAAAACCTGACGCCAGCAGGAACCTCCTCGCCTTCCCCCACTTGTTGGTCATCGCAGCTCGACAACGGAACGATCTCCTGCCCAAGTCCTTTGCTACCTCCCGTTTAATCGGATTGCCAAACATGTTCCGCACTTGTACACCACTTTTCAGGTTTGCGCGTTCATCGGGCATGTGCGCGAGGCCGAAAATTCGCCACGGAAACGATCACTTTCGGTATTGCTCGTCACGAACCTGTTCCATCCAGTCGACAACCTTACCGTTGAGCTTTTCCTGAATGGCGATGTGCGTCATGGCTGAAGTCGGCGTGGCCCCATGCCAATGCTTCTCGCCGGGCGGTAACCAGACCACATCACCGGGCCGTATCTCCTCGATCGGTCCGCCTTCGCGCTGGACCCAGCCGCAGCCCGCCGTGACGATGAGAGTCTGACCGAGCGGATGCGTATGCCATGCGGTCCGTGCGCCCGGCTCAAAGGTTACGCTGGCACCTTGAACAAATGCCGGATCGGGTGCCTGGAAAAGCGGATCGATCCGTACGGTGCCTGTGAACCACTCTGACGGTCCCTTGACAGAGGGTTGCGAGCCAATTCTCTTGATTTCCATATCTTGTATTCCCTCTCTTGGCGTTCTTCTATTTGGTTAGCGCCACAACTATATACCGAACGTAGCCTAGCAGACGGTTGTCTAGTGCGCTTCGCCGGAGACATGCCGTTGGGGACAAGAATTACGACACGCAGGAATTCGTACGAGAACTGCGCGGGATGAACATCACCCCGCACGTGGCGCAGAACACGACCAAGCGCAGGAGCGCGGTGGACGAGCGGACCACACGGCATGCCGGGTATGAAATGAGCCAGCGGAAGCGAAAACGAGTGGAGCAATCGTTCGGGTGGATGAAGATGGTCGGGATGCTAAAGAAGGTGAAGTTGCGAGGGATCGACAAAGTGGGGTGGCTGTTTACCTTCACCGGGGCTGCCTACAACCTGTGCCGATTGCGAAACTTGATGGCCAGAGCATGACACGAAGGTTCGATTCGAATCCGCTGAGTAGATAGAACAACTCCAAGCACACCTTCACAGCTCAGCGATAACCTAAAATTCAGAACGAAAAGTTTGAAAAACTGAATTATTCAACAAGCTGCTAATCGGAGTTAGCCCGTCAGAACTCGTGGCTCTCAAGCCACTTACGATCGGCGCACCCGTGACCGAAGCCACGAGGATTTCACCAGTCTTGCCTTCATCGCTCCGCCGGCGGCTCTTGGTCGGTGGGAATTCCAACTAGGTGGCGATAGAACGCAACGGCCCGGTTGACCGAGGAAGACTCATTTCCCGCAATCAGCCGGTTGGCGTTCTTTCCTGTGCGCACGATGCTGTAATAGCGCCAGACGTTATCCGATTCGCGATCCAGAAAGTAGATCGACTGCATCTCGCCCAGCTGAAAGATAGGTATGAAGAAATAGCGCATCGTGCTGACGTTCTCGACATCGAAGACGAGCCGGTCCGCCGAAGCCTCAGCAATGTGCATTCGGTAGATGGCTTTGCCAGAAAGATTATCGACCTGTTCAAAGTAGAGGATCTTGCCTTCCTTCATCTCATCGGGCGTGAAGTCTTCGCGGCGTTGGCCAGGTTGCTGGTCGGTCAGAGCGTATGCGTCCACAATTAATGTTTGCCACTGCTTGTGAGTAGTCGACCAGTAGCGCATGCCCGCAAGTTCTGAAATCGCTCCGATGTGGCGAATCAAGCCCTCAGATTCCGAGGTATGGCGAAATCGCGCAACTGTGGTTACCAATGTCGTAAAGCCCACCGCAGCCCATCCGGTGCACGCGGGTGGTCTCCAGTCGCGGCCGAAATCAGACCTGCTCCATGACTTCACAATGGCCGGATCATCCAGACCGGGATAGGGCGGGATGGGTTCCTTTCCGCATGGCGGCTGCGGTCCTAACTGTGCCACCTGCAGCGCAGGGGGAGAAAGCTGGAAGCGATCTGCCTCTTGGACTGAACAGACCGCGGGCAAAACCAATAGGAGCGCCGAAAGGATGAGCGCATCCCGGAACCAGGACAGGTAATTCTTAGTTCGCATGATGACAGTTGTCTTCTGGATTCAATGAAATAGCCGGTCCGATCAAGAGTGAATTCTCTCTCACTCCCGCTGCGGCAAAAAATCCGCGATCACGTCACATACGCATTCCGCCGAACACGTACAAAATCAACAGGATGATCAGGACCAGCCCGACAATCCCTACGCCTCCGTCCGTACCCCACCTCCGATATCCGTAATAGCCGCCGCCGCCCCCGAACAAGAGCACGAGGACAATGATCAACGGAATCAGTGACATTGGAATCTCCTTTCAGCTTCGAACTTACTCCGATCTGGGCCTGCGCTCTGGCCTTTCCGTTGCTTCTCTCACGACAAAAGTTCTAGCGCCTTCGGCCTGGTTAACCTGCGGACTACATCACGACTCGTTTTGGTGATCCCATGTGTGAGATTCTCACGGGCCTGTCTCAATAAGTGTTCCATTTTGAACAGAGCACTCGAGCCTCGACTTCTTGCATTCTGAAACACCGAACGAGAAACATGAACTTCCCCGCCACCACGCACTCCACCGCAGAAATTCCGTCTGCATCCGAGTTTTTCAACAGCCACAGGGCTTCCCACCAGCCAACTGACCAAATGCCTGATAAACGCGGCGGTCTCAATGGGTCGACGCAACACTCAAGTCGAACCCGACTTGCATTGAAAACAAAGGCTAAATCGCTCGCTAGGGTTAGATCAGCCGGAACACTACCCTGGCTAGGGTTTGACCGAGGACAGCCAAACAGATCACTTCTCCCGGGGAAGCATTGTCGAATCAACGCATTGGATGGTGTTGCGTCGACCGTCTGAGCCGGCAGCGCTTACCGGAGATGTTGGTCCCAGTACCCAAATTACCGGTAATCCGACTAACCAGGAGAGCCACTTTGCGCCTGATAGGCCCTGTCACTAGCAGCTATTCCCCTGGGTTCACTTCGTTGACTTGCCTCCGCCGGCAACCTAATATGTGCGCCAAATGGCGGATTCGCAGTCACTTCTTGGGCAGACCGTCTCGCACTACCGCATCCTCGAACATCTGGGCGGCGGTGGTATGGGTGTGGTCTACAAGGCCGAAGATACGCGGCTCGGCCGGTTTGTGGCCTTGAAATTCCTGCCCGACGTGGTGCATTCCGACGCAGTTGCTATCGAACGCTTCCGACGAGAAGCCCGCTCGGCTTCAGCGCTGAACCATCCGCATATCTGCACAATTCACGACATCGGCGAGTTCAACGCGCGACAGTTCATCGTTATGGAGCTGCTCGAAGGACAAACTCTGAAGCATTACATCGCTGCTCGCACACTTGAAACGCCCGAAATTACAAAGCTGGGGTCGCAGATTGCAGACGCGCTGGAAGGGGCGCATGCCAAGGGAATTGTTCACCGGGACATTAAGCCGGCTAATGTGTTTGTGACCGAGCGCGGCCAAGCCAAGGTGCTCGACTTTGGTTTGGCGAAACTGATTCGCCCAGAAAATGAAATCACTCTGGAGGAATTGATTCAAACGCGCGGGCCAGTCGGGACGCTACCTTATATGGCTCCAGAACAGCTCTTGGGTCGCGATGTGGATGGCCGCACGGACATTTACTCTCTCGGGATGGTTCTTTACGAAATGGCGGCAGGTCGAAGGCCATTCCGAGAAGATCTGGCCACCCATCTGACCGACGACGTATTACATCAGGCGCCCCCGGCGCCGGGAAACCGCGGCAGCCGCGTACCGAACCGTCTCGACGAAATCATCCTTAAGTGCTTGGAGAAAGACCCAGGAAGGCGGTATGCAACCGCCAGTGATTTGAGATGCGCCCTTGAAGCACTATCCACCCCTTCAACTCGAGTCCGAGAGATAAGAGCCGCCTCGCGGTGGCGAACCTACGCTGTGGGTTTTGGGTTAGTGAGTGGTTTGTTGTTGGTCGGTGCGCTTTTCAAATTCGATCCTGGCGATTGGCGGCATCATTCGTCTAATCCCGCGAGTGCTCCGCGGATCCAGTCGCTGGCAGTGCTTCCTCTAGTGAACCTCTCAGGCGACCCCCAGCAGGACTTCTTTGCTGATGGAATTACGGATGAGTTGACGACCAACCTTGCTCAGATCAGCGCGTTACGCGTTACTTCGAGGACTTCGGCCGTGCAGTTTCGCGAAACCAAGGAGCCTCTCCCGCAAATTGCAAAACAGCTGAATGTGGATGCGGTGGTGGAAGGTTCCGTCACTCGCTCGGGAAGCCGAGTTCGAATCACGGCGCAACTGATTGAGGCAAAGTCCGACCGTCACATCTGGGCGAAGAGTTACGAACGTAACCTGCAGGATGTACTCACGTTGCAGGATGAGCTGGCGCGCGACATCGCTGACGAGGTGCAAGCAAAGCTTACGCCCAGCGAACAAACGCGACTCTCCGGTGCAACAACGGTTGACCCTCAAGCTCACGAAGATTATCTCAGAGGCCGTTTCTTCTGGAACTTGCGAACTGAAGAGGATTTGGGCAAAGCGCGGAACTATTTTGAACAGGCCACCCGGAAAGACCCGACCTATGCGCCAGCTTATTCCGGCTTGGCGGATACTTATTTCTATCTCGGTTATGTCTGGGGACATTTGCCGCCTCGCGAAGCGATGCCTCTGGCTAATGCCGCTGCGCGGAAGGCGCTGGAACTGGATCCCAACCTGGGGGAGGGCCACACGTCTCTGGCAATCGTCAAGCTAACATATGAGTGGGACTTTTCCGGAGCGGAAGCGGAGTTCAAGCGCGCGATTGCTCTCAATCCGAATTACGCGACGGCTCACCATTTTTATTCCATTCTCCTTGGCGTCCTGCACCGTGACGATGAGTCGATCGCTGAGATTCGCAAGGCTGCAGAAGTCGATCCTCTTTCCGTGCCAGTGAGAAACATGCTTGCCGAGCGGTTAGAAGAGGTTGGGCGCTTCGATGAAGCGATTGAGGAAGCCAATAAGACTCTCTCAGAGCTGAACCCAAATTCGGCGCACATCGAGATGCTACACGATACGCTCTACACGTGCTACACAAGGAAAGGCATGCCAAAAGAAGCCTTCGAAGAAAATGTGAAGTCGCGAATCGCTGCGGGTGCTACGCCACAGGACATCGAAAGAATTCGCAGGATATTTGCGGTTTCCGGTCGGAGAGGCGTCCTACAGAATGACGTGAAGGATTCCCTCGCAAGCTGGGAGAAGGACCATTGGCATAGCGATGCTTTCGACCTGGCCGACGATTATGCTGAGCTAGGCGATAACGATCACGCGTTCCTCTGGATGAATAACGCGGCAGACCTTCGCTCGACCGTGTTGTTTTGGGTCTACATTTATCAGCCCCAACTGGTGAGCGATCCCCGGTTCGACGAAGTAAAACGAAAGATGACCGCGCCTCGATAGATGCACCCCGCCCTTTACCAATGAACGGGCTATTCGACTCTTTACCAACTCCTGATAGGTCGGATTACCGGTGCCTTGGGTACTAGCACCAACATCTCCGGTAACCGCGTTTATCAGGACCTATTCCGATTTTGACCGCATAGAAACGGCGCAAACCGCGTCGATTCGTTGACCCGGTACAAGCGTGCAACGTAAGATTTGCGGTACCATGCACAAAAGCACGGCATACGAACCTGATTAATTGAGGGTACATGCGGGGAGAGACCAATATGCAACGACGAGTCGGGGTGCTTTTCGCGACGACAGTTCTGATCTTTTTTGTGCTGGGTGCTTGCAGAACGCGCACAGCGTCGGAAGAGGACGACAAGAAGGCGGCTATAAATGTAGTTCTGGCGCACGAGCAAGGAGTCCAGGCGTACGATTTCGACAAGGTGGATTCTCTGCACACGCCGGACGCGCGTGCAATCGAGGAGTCCTATCCGCACCCATTCGAACCCGCCGAACGCCGAGGCTATCAAGCCTACAAGGACGTTGGCATGCGCATCGACTATCACCCCCAGGACGCAGTGGCCGATGTGCGAGGCAATATTGCATGGGTCACCGTGGCGTTGCACAGCACCTGGACAGCCGATACTCCGGCGGGGCGGGCCATGCTGGGAGGGAGAGAGTGGCGTGGGACCTACGTAGAAAGCTTCATCCTGGTGAAAACGCCAGAGGGTTGGAAAATCGTGTTAGGTCATACCAGCATGCTTCCGCCCGATTTTGGCGTCGAGCCGGATTACCTACAGGACCACGGTGGGATGAAGTTTGCGGAAGTGTCCGAGGGTGGCCCCGCAGGCAAGGCAGGATTCAAATCCGGCGATGTGTTGATCGAGTACGGCGGGCGGAAAATCGACTACTACGTTGACTACGACAGACTCCGCTATGCCTACTACGAGGGCGAGAAGGTGATGGTCACAGTGATCCGGGGGCACGAGAAAATCACGAAGGAAGTGACCCTGGAGGCAATGAAGTGAGCGACGTGTGGCTGGTATGGTGCGGGGACAGTGGTGCATAGCTTCCGATAAGTCGGATTACCGGACAACTTGGTTCCAGTACCCACTTTACCGGTAAATGCGCTAATCAGGTGTTGTGCGACGGTCCCAGTGGAAATTATATATTTAACTCCCTCAAAGCCTTGAAATTTAACGTGCTAGACCGTACATTCTGCGCGGGGTAGTGCTCCTTACGGAAAGCGCGATTCATAGTCGGCCACACAGTGCCAGCGTCTTACGCGATAAACAAATATATCGGTGAACCGCGTCTTCACTGGAGACTGGTCGCCATGTCTCCCCTCCTCATCTGCTTAATAGTCTTCAACTGCTTGGCCGAAATCCGAACACATTCGCCGGCCACCGCCGCGGTCCATTCTTTTCAGATTCTCTTTCGCGGTGATGGTAGGCGTTTTCGTGGTTTTGCTAAAGGCTCCTCGCCAACTCCCAATCCGATTCCGGCGGCTCGGAGCGCCGTATCACGTGCGGAAAAAGACGCGCGAATGGCGAAAAGATCCTCGTAAGCCGCTCGGCTGATTGAGATCGCCATGCGTTCAGCAGAAAGAGTCCGACAGATGGCTTCGGCAAAGCCTTCGGCGTCGTCGTACGCCCGAACGCCTGCTTCTTTCAGGCGGTCCATGGGAAGGCCTCGAAATGCCGCGGACGTCCCTACAAAGGGCTTACCGAGCGCCAACGCCTCAATAGCCTTGATCGATATTCCTGTGCCCCAGCGCATGGGGGCAATGACACAACGCGCAGCGCGATAGTAAGGAACCAAATCAGCAACTTCCCCCACGAAGCACGGGCGAAAGGCGTTGTACAGTTTGGGTGATTTCCACTCCACCATTTGTCCGATAACGCCGACAATTTTGAGGTTGTACTTACAATCAGCAATCAGCGGCCATATTTTCTGTAGGAACCATCGAATACCGACAAAATTAGCGGGATGCCACTGGCCCACAAACAACAAATCGATGGCCTCGGAAGGCGCAGGCGCCGCTCTGACCCTGGATCTGAACTTTTCGTCGATGCTTGGGAGGACAAGGAATTGCGGCTTGGATGGGAGCAATTTCTGAAAAGAGTTCAAATCGTGCAAGGAGAGATGGATAAGAACATTCGCTTTCTCCTGAAAGGCGGTCTCAGACTGAATCAATCGCTTCAGGCTGTCGCGCTTGCCGGTCCTCGGGTTGAGGTCACCTTTTGCGTGCGTGAGGTGTGACTGGAAATCGTGCGTTTCAAGGATGATGGGGGGCCTGGAATCGACAGAAAAAAGTCGCTTGCGCAAATCGAGAGCAAAACCAAGCGTATAAAGATGATTAACATGGAACAGTACGGCCGGGTGCTGACGAAGGAGATCCGTCTCTTCATCCCGGAGTCGACAGGCCCGCGCGATGACCACTTGCCAGTCCAGAACAGTTCCAAAGAACGAGCGCCAATTCGAAGCGTGATACTTTGGGCTGTTGTATGTCTTTTCGTCGAAGGTCGCGACAAAAACTCGATCGGCATCCAGTTCCGTCATACCACGCGGCAAGCCCTCCGGCGCTTTGGGGACATGTTTGAAGTACCAAACGAAGGGAACACCAATGAAGACCGTGAAGAACCCACGTTCGCGATAATATTGGATCTGACTCTGAATGACCCTAACAACCGCGCTGCGCGGCCACGGCGGACCAACGACAATGACCGCCGGGGCGCGCGCGCGATATCTACCAGGCAGTGGATGCTGTTCCTCAGAAGAATGGCGCAGCGTTCCCCTGTCCCCGCAGGCGTTGCCCAACACGGTGGCTCGTTCCCTTGTGCGCCGCTTGTCGACCCCGAGCAAAGGGCGCACCAGGGCTCAGCTCTACTGCGTGTAATATTGGTATTCGATCCTTGTTAGTGGTTTTACCTTTGGCAGCTTCTTGCTCTTACGGAGCTTCTTGGTCGCCTTCTTCGATGCCATGGTTTTTCTCCTTCCTTCGGATTGCCCCCATGGGCGGTCACCTTGCTTATATGCAATAACCGTTCCAATGTCCACAGCCTCAGCAAAGGCACGCTAAGCCCTTTTGATTCCGAGCAGAGACAGGGCCGAAGCGACTTGCGAAGCAGGCCGGACCGTTGGAAAAATCAACAACCGTTGAATATTTCAACGAAGACGGGCGCAAACGAAGCCCACGGAACCGGACTAGCCGTTGGTAGGTCCCGATTAGCGCTGACTGCGTCTTTGACGCGTCGCTAGTGCCAGAAACTTGTCCGAATTGGGTTGTTGATTCCAAGAGACTTATCAACAAGTTCCTGGAGAGTCCTGATTAGCGCTGACTGCGTCTTTGACGCGTCGCTAGTGCCAGAAACTTGTCCGAATTGGGTTGTTGATTCCAAGAGACTTATCAACAAGTTCCTGGAGAGTCGGATAATCGGACATCTCTAACAATGTCGGCCCTGTCAAACTCTTTTTGAACACACTTCTTTCTTCTTACCTAAAAGAGTTCTTCTCTTTCGCTTCTTTCGCTTTTTTCTCTGCCTCGACGACCACGGCTCGTTCGTAATCTAGCGGTCGGCTTCAGTCCGACCTAAACATCTCTGCGATCAAAACTTCGACCACGATTACTCGTTCAAACTCCCTTTTCAGGGAGCGGGATGCCCAATCAAGTCCACGGCGTTCTACTTCGCGCCATGTCCGATACCGAGCTGTCCCGCGTACGAACCGAACTCTAACGACTGCGAATACTCACATCCATTCCGCCACATCCAGTACAATCGGATCGCCAGCCTGCGTCCCATCGCCACCTTGGCAATGCTTTTGTGTCGACGCATCGCCAGGTGGATGTACCGACGTCTCCAGTCCGGATGGATACGCGCTGCTGCTTGGGCCGCCTCCACCAGCAAGAAGCGCAACAAGGAACTGCCTTGCTTGCTGATGTGCCCCAGCCGTTGCTTGCCAGCACTGGAGTCCTCACTCGGAATCATCCCTACGTAGGTGCCGATCTGCTTGCCACGAGGAAACCGAGTCGGAGTTCCGATGATCAACACATAGGCCAGTGCCGTAAGCGGACCAACACCGGGATGGGTCATCAGTCGCAGAACCTCGGGCCGCTTTCGGGCTTCCCGCTCCACGGCGGCCGTCAGCTCTTCAATCGTCGGATTCATACGGTCCAGCAACTCCAGCAACTCTTGCCGGCGTCGACTGGCCCAAGGAGCCAACGGGAGCTTCTCTAACTGTGCTCGCCCCTGTTCGCTGAACAGTTTTTTCCTCCAGCGATAGCCCTCGTTCATGGCCAACGCCTGCAGTTGATTCATGATCCGCGTGCGCATCTGCACCAACCGATGTCGGTGCCACAACAGTTGCCGCAGATCCCGATTCTCTGGACTCGGTACCCAGATTTGCGGGAAGTTATTTTCCAGCATCAGCCGGCGCAGGAGTCGAGCATCATTGCGGTCGGTCTTCTGCTTTTTCACTCGCTTGGCCTTGATCTCCGCTGGATTGCCAATCCACAGTTCGAAACCTAGTTCTGCCAGCAACCGCTCAAACCAGCGTGAATATCCGGTAGCCTCCATGCCTACCCGCACGCAGATTCCTCGCTGCTTCAGGTCTCGATAGAATTTCTCTGCTTGTCCATCACTGTGGCTCAGTTCCTGTTCACCACACTCCCCCGTCTCTTCTACAACAAATGCAATCTGCTGAAAGCTCGGGTGGTAATCTACGCCTATAATCATCATGTTCGGCTCCTTCCTCCCGAGCCTGCGGTCGTCGAAACAACCTCAGTCTACTCGGGTCGAGGGAGCCGACATTGTTATGCAATCATGTCAAGTACCATTACCCACCTTACCGGCAACCGCCTTGATCCGACACTGCGCCATATCCAGAGAGCGTCGAATCGCGTCCGGGACGGTTGAATATTTCAATTGATGGTGAATCATTCAACACCCGGCTCGCGGAACTCAGGTGCGTTTGGGGGATTCGGCGAAGAATCGAAAGGGGATAGTGGACGCGGGCCTAGCCGCGTACAATGGCACAGGTATTGCATATAACCATGGCGGAGTGAACCGCACCACAGCTCACTCCCCAAGAAGCAGAGGGGGAACATGGCAAATAAAACGAAGCGGATCAAATCAAGAAGGAAGCTCGTCAAGAGCAAGAAGCTGGAAAGAAAGCAAACGCTCTCGATGCTTTTAAGGAACGTTTTAAGGGACGGCAGTCAAGGCGGCAACACCACTGGTGGCTGAAACATCGCCCTGGCAACTGGTTGCATCCTGAGAGTGAGCGTTGGTGCCTGATAGGTCATGCCAGCTCAACCGGTCGTTGCAACACCATCTAAACAGCAGATTCGACAATACTTCCCCTAGAGCGCTGATCTACCGGGCTGAACTTGATCAGAACCCAGCCAGGGTAGTGTTCCGTTTGACTTAACGCTCGGGAACGATTTTGGCTTTTGAGACTCCTGCAAGTAGACTTTGAGCTTAGTGTTGCGTCGACCCATTGAGACCACCCAGATTACCGGAGATCTTGCGCACTCGTACTCTACTTTTCAGGTTTGCGCGTTCATCAGGCACTTAGCTGTGCGTTCAATGGGTAGCCGCTCCGGAGTGAGCGCGGGTTCGCGGAGCCCCTGCTATCGGCGTCGCCGATGCTTGCTGCGCGAGTGCCAAAGCTCAAGACCGAGGGCCTTGAGGAAGTCACGCCCCCAAATGCCAATGAGCAGGGCGCTTCCGAAAAGGATTACGGCGTCAAGGCTAGCCAGGTCTCGCCGGGTCCCATAGACACCCTCCGCGGCGTTCAGCCAGAGCGCGAACTCGTCTAGGGTGAGAGCGGCGGCCACACCATAGAGTAAGGATATCAAACGGCTCGCCAATAGAGACGACGCCCTGGCTCCCGTCCCCACTTCTATCAACCAGCAAAACCCCACCGCCAGCAGGAGCAGAATCCCCCAGACCAGATGATGGATATGCGTCCCGTGAATGTAGACATAGTGAAAAGGGCCGACGCTACGGTAAGCGGCGTAAGCCGTCGAGCGCGCCACGGCAAACGTGACGAAGAATCCGATAGCTGCCAGGAGAAGCCGGCGCTTCGGCCGATCCCGCACATGCGCGTGAAAAAGTTCGCCGACTTTCGGATTGTGAAGGAGCAAAAGGACGACGGCGATAGTCACAAGAACTGACAAACCGAGCAGCCAGGTCTTGGCCAGCATGATCGAGCCTTCTCCTTGTCCCGAACGGTACTTGGAACGTGAGCCGGGCTCGGGAAGTATATATTTCGAGGGAAGGAAGTCCCATCGATTTCCCTGTGACTTGATGGGCAGCGCTGGCTTGGTGTGCCAAGTCCATTTTGCCGGTCAGCAGCTTCTTCATAAGATTGGATGAAAGTGGCGATAAACAAAGCCGGCGCGGCGGCGCTAGGGCGGTCGGTTGAAGAATAAGAAGAGTCGAAAGGGAAATTTCGATTTTAGAATTGCAAATTTCAAGTGGCGCGGATTAGAGCGAGCGGGCGCGACCGCTGTTGGCGGGGCCAGCCTGGAATTTCGGCCAGGCGCTGTTCATCAGGCCGCCGTGCGTTCCGGCGTACGCCACGATCTTGCCATTACGCCAAGCAACGTAGACGGTGCCGTCTGGCGCGAGGGTAGGCGAAGACTCGACGCCTCCGCCGACGGAAACTTGCGCTAAGAGTTTGCCCTCCGGAGAGACGGCAACGAGCGCGCTGCCGTTCACGACGTAAATCGTCCCGTCTTCTGCGAGGATTGGCGTGACCGAAATGGGGCCGCCCGTAGCGTCCAATGCCCATTTCAGCGTTCCATCGGGACCCAGGGCGTAGAGAGTGCCGTCAGCGCTGGCGAAATAAATCGTGCCGTCCACAGCGATCACCGGAGTAGCGTGGTTCCGGGAGTACGTCTTCGTTTTGAATTCCCACTTGAAGCGCCCATCGGCAGTGACCGCAACCAGCCGCGAATCGACGGGACAGGCGTAGATAGTGCTGTCGTCTCCCACGGCCATCGCCGAGTCGAGCCCGAAATTTCCCACCGGAATGCGTCCGCGGGCGATCATGTCCGTAGTCAAGGGAGGATTCATCACCGGATATTCCCATTGCGTTCTTCCCGTCGAGTCCACTGCGTCCACTCTTCCGAAGGCGGGATAAACGATGAGCCCATCGGGAAGAATGCTGATCGAGCCGCCTTTCTGAAAGCCGAAACCTGTAGGCCAATCGAACGATCCATCGGCCAATCGAATGGCGCGGAGCTGGCCGCGCCAGGGAGTGTAGAGATGGTTCTGGTCGATGGCGGCGGCGATCGATCCCATCTGCTTGTCCGCGTAGGGGCCGCCTCCCGCAGCCCATTGCTGGGCGCCCGTGCGATTGACGGCAAAGATGCGCTGTTCCTCGTTGGTGACGTAGATCGTGCCGTCCGCACCAATGACGGGCGCTGCCACCGTGGGCCCGGCGTTAAATTTCCATTGCAAATTGCCGGAGGCGCCCACGGCGTAGAGGAAGCCATCCTCGCTTGCGGCAAATAGTGTGCCGTCATCGCCCAGCGCTAAAGCCGCGGTGATGGTGCCCGATGCCGAGAATTGCCACTTCTCCGGGATCGCTGGGATATTTTCGCGTGCGACGGGCTCGGTGGCAGAGAGAGGTGGCGACGGATAAAACATGTGATTAGAAATGGCACCCACGAGGACGCCGCCGATGATGATGGCCCCGATGACAATCAGCAACCAGCGAGTCGCGCTGCCGGAATTTCGATTCTGCGCTTGGGTCAAGGGGCCATCCGGAATTGAGCTTGTGACTGCGTGGTGAAAGCCAAAATACAATTGAGCGCGTCAGAACGCAATCCTCCGGCCTGAGTTGCGTTCCCTTCTAGTGACGCCAGTGGCGCATGCGCTCTTCGAGTTGGGCGGAATCCCGCCATGCGACTACAGGCCGCGTGTGAGGCGGCGCGGGCTACAATGCGGCGCGCCAGAAGGCGAAGAGCCGGGCAAGCGCGCGGGAGGAGCTTATGGGGGAACGAAAGGAATGGAAGTGGGGCGGTGTGGACAAAATTGAGCTGATCCATTCGGCTCAAACGGCGATTGCGGCGGTGCTTTCGTTCGTGATTGCGCGAGCGTTCCGATTGCCGGAGGCCTACTGGGCCCCGATTACGACGATGATTGTGATGCAGTCTACGCTGGGGGCGGCGTTGAGCGTGTCGAAGCAGCGCCTGGCCGGAACCGCGGTGGGCGCTGCGATGGGAGCGCTGGTGGCAACGTATGCAGGGCCGAACGTGGCCGTGTTCGGCGCGGGCGTGTTTGTGATGAGAGTGATTTGCGCGGCGCTGCGGATCGAACGAAGCGCGTTTCGGTATGCGGGGATCACGCTGGCGATCGTGCTGCTGGTGGCCCGAACACAGCCCGCGTGGATCATCGCGATTCACCGGTTCATCGAGATATCGGTGGGAATCGCGGTGGGATTAATCCTCACAGCGGTGTGGCCGGAATCGAAGCCGGGCACCGCGTGAGAAGGGGGCCGGGAAGGACCTACGAGCGTTCGATCACGGCGCGGCCAGGCGCGGGATGATGAAGCGGAAGAAGGCCTCCGGGTCCGAATGCAGGCAGACCTGCGCGTTGGGAGCGCCTGGGTCGGGCCGCGTGAAGCCTTTGTCGTCCACGCGGATGTGCATGGGCTGGACGGGACACAGTTCGGGCTTCAGGATGAAAGCAACCGTCATGGGATCGAACAGCGTGGGGGTTTCCTGGCCCCACTGCTGATAGAGGAGGGTCAATGCGTCCGTGATGGGCGTGCCCTGGCGGAAGAGGAAGGCGCGCTTGACCTCATCCAGCTTCAATTGAGTGGCGTCGAGTGGCATCACGTAAAGTGGGACGCCAGAACGGAAGAGTTTCTGCGCCGAGGGAATGTCGTTGACGATGTTCCATTCGGGCTGCGGCGGAGGCGGGGGATTGTAGCCCAAGTCGCCGTAACCGCGTTCGATAGAGCCGCCCATCATCACGACGCGCTTGAGCCGACGGAAAGTTTCCGGGTCTTTGTCGATCAGCGCGCCGACGTTCATCAGCGGGCCGATGGCGACCAGGGTGATTTCGCCGGGATGACGGCGAATCTGGTCGAGGATGAAGGTGACGGCGTCCGGATGCGTGGCACGGGCGAAATGGCCGCCTTCGGCGTAAGGCCGCTGCGTGAGGGCAGTCTCGGGCGGCGTGGGAATTCCGACGGCAACGGGAATGTCCTCGCGACCGGCTTCGCCGAGAAGACGGTCGGCCAATTTTGCGCGGGTCAGCGTATCGCCGAAGGTCGTGGTGACGCCGAGGATTTGGAGTTCGGGGCTGCGCAGAGCGAGCGCCAGCGCAAAGGCGTCGTCGATATCGTCGCCGATGTCCGTGTCGATGATGATCTTTTCGCGCGCGTTCGTCTGCGGCTGCGAGGATTCTTGGGCTTGGGCAAATGCTGCGGGTGCTGCAAGGCCCGTGGATAACAAGAGAAATGCCAGCACGGCGATGTGCAGACCGTTTCGCATGTATATGCGCCCCGCTTTCCTCGATAGTGCAAGATTCCCTCTCATCACTTGTGCGCCTCGCGGGATTCCGCCATGGGAAGTGCAAACGCCACGTACACTCCGCCCGAGGGAGCATTCGGATCTTTGCCGCCCCCCGCGCCGATCACGACGTATTGGCGGCCGTTCATGGAGTAGGTGGCGGGAGTGGCGTTGCCGGCGAAGGGGAGCGTCGTCTCCCACAATAGCTCGCCGGTGGATTTGTCGAAGGCGCGGAATTTTTTATCGAAGTCGGTGGCGGCGATGAAGAGAAGGCCGCCAGCCGTGACGATCGGGCCGCCGTAATTCTCCGTGCCGGTGTTCTTCATTCCCTGGGCGGCCAGCTCGGGATATTCGCCGAGATTGATTTTCCACGCGTACTCGTCCGTGGCCAGATTGATGGCGCTGAGCGTACCCCAGGGAGGAACGATGGCGGGGTAGCCATCGGGGTCCAGAAATTTGTGATAGCCGGTGAAGCGGTAGTTCATGGCGGGCGGCGGCGGCTCCGTGCCGGTCAGTACGTTACTCTCGCCGCTGGTGAGGAAATCGACGAGCGCGGAACGCTGCGCCTCGGACAGGTTGGGAAAGCCGGTCATGCGGCCCTTGCCATTCTGGATCGTCGAGGAAATCTGCCGCGCGCTCAAGCGCGAGGCGACGGCAACCAACGATGGAATCGCCGGAGGCGAACCCGCCAGCTTTTCGCCGTGACAGACGGCGCACTGGCTCAGGTAGATTCCACGTGGAGAGTTTTCGCCGGTGCTTTCGGCGAGCGCTCCCGTCCACGCCATTTCGTTGGCGTTGACGTAGAGGATGGAGGTTTCCGGGTCGACGGCCGGGCCGCCCCACTCGGCGCCGCCGTCGAAGCCGGGAAAAATCACTGTGTCGGTGCCGACGCTGAAGGGAACGAACTGGCCTTCGCTGCGGAATTTGCGGAACTGTTCGAGCGCCCAGGCGTGAGCCTGCGGAGTGCGATTCGTCAGCATCTCCTTGGTGAGAAGCTGGCGCGCGAAGGGCGCGGGCTTTGTGGGGAGAGGTTGTTCAGCGGCGGCGATTTCGCCGGGCACTGTGCTCGGGGGATAATTCTCATATTCGATGGGAAAGAGCGGTTCGCCGGTAGCGCGGTCGAAGAGATAGATGAATCCTTGCTTGGTAGTCTGCGCGATGGCGTCCACTTCCGTGCCGTCGCGTTTCACGGTGAGGAGCGCGGGCGGCGCGGGAAAATCGCGGTCCCAGAGATCGTGTTTCACTCCCTGGAAATGCCATATCCTTTCACCCGTTTGCGCGTTCAGGGCGATTAAGCAATCTGCAAAGAGATCGTCTCCCAGGCGATTCGCGCCGTAGAAATCGAATGCGGCCGATCCCGTGGGGACGTAGACGATTCCGCGCTTGGGATCGAGCGCCATGCCGGCCCAATTGTTGGCGGCGCCGCTATATTTCCAGGCGTCTTTGGGCCAAGTGTCGTAACCAAATTCGCCGGGATGAGGAATCGTGTGAAACGACCAGCGGAGCTTGCCCGACCGAACGTTGTAGGCGCGAATATCGCCGGGCGGCGCGGGGAGGGTTTCAGGGTTGCGGTCTCCCACGATGATCATATCCTTGTAGACAATTCCAGGGCTGGTCAGGGGCGTCCACTGCAATGCGGCCTTGCGGCCCAGATTGGCGCGGAGATCAATCCGGCCGTCCTTGCCGAAGGCTGGAATGGGCTTGCCGGTCGCAGCGTCTAACGCATAGACGAAGTTCATGACGCCGACGAGGATGCGCTTGTCCTTGCCACTCGACCAATACGCGAGGCCCCGGTCGGGTTGCGTGCCTTTTATGCCGGAGTCGAATTTCCAGAGAAGCTTGCCGGTCGCCGCGTTCAGCGCGAACACCTTTTGCGTGGGTGTGATTCCGAAGAGGACGCCGCCTACTTCGATCGGACTTGTCTCGAGGCCGCCTTTCTCACCCGTGTCGAATTTCCACGCGAGTTTGAGCCGCCTGACGTTGGTCCGGTTGATTTGCGTTAGAGGGGAGTAATGAGTGTTCTCCGGACCGCCGCCGTACACCGGCCAATCGCCATTTATCTGTCGCGACTTAGTTTGGGAGCGGGCGCCCGGCGGAAAAAGCGCGAACCAGATTGCAAGAAAGCCGAGGAGAGGTTTCATTTCGGGCGCATCATACCTCAAGCGGCGTGAGTCCCGCTTCGGACCTATCGCATCACGGACGCCACAAAACCCAGATTCGGCGGCTCGATTTCCATTGCTTCCGTATTCCAATTGCAACTGCCGAGTGTCAGCTAAAAGAGAGCGGGCTGGCGGCGGAGCTAGAGCCTGCTCCTCCAATAGCCGGGGCGGCGCCGCCCGTGGGCGATAGCGAGTATCTGAATTGCGTCTCTCGACTCGCGGTAAATCACGATGAATGGAAAGCAAGGAAGCTTGATCTTGCGAGTACCGCGTGCCCCCTGTGGTCAGCGCTGCGGAGCAGCGAGAATTTTCTCAATGACGGCGAAGGTTTCTGCGACGAACCTTCCCGCAGCTCGCGGGCTCAGTGCTCGATACCAGCGCGCGGCAGCCTCGGCCTCTTCGACCGCCGCGGGGTGGAAAACCAGTTGCTTGGGAGTCATTCAATAGCTGAAGAGAGTTTCCGCCTGGCTTGTTCGAGTGAAACAGGCTGAACCTTGCCGGATTCAAGCTGTTCCATGCGGCGGGCGACTTCCTCGTCCCAAGCGGCTTCGACCGATTCGTCTTTCGCGTTATCGAGGCTCTCAATCAAGGAGCCCGCCAACTCGGCGCGTTCCGCCACAGGGAGAGTGAGCGCCTGTTTCAGGAGGTCCGTTGCTTCGCGCCTGATATCGTAATTTTACCTCCAAAGTGGCATGGCGTGGAAGATTGTGTCCTTAGAACCGCGAAAGGCCCTAACAGCGCTAGAAAAGAGCTGGCTGGCGGCGAGGCTCGTCGAGGCCGAAGTGCGTGTAAGCGCGGGCGGTGGCGACGCGGCCGCGCGGCGTGCGGTCCAGGAGGCCGAGCTGCATCAGGTAGGGCTCGTAGATTTCTTCGATGGCGTCTTCCTCCTCGCTGAGCGAGGCAGCGAGAGTGTTGAGGCCCACGGGACCACCGGAATATTTCTGAATGATGGTGAGCATCAAATTGCGGTCCACATCGTCGAGGCCGTGCTCGTCAACTCCCAGCATGGCGAGGGCATCGCGGGCGACGCCGAGCGTGATGTGGCCCTTGGCGCGCACTTCGGCGAAATCCCGGACGCGGCGGAGCAGGCGATTAGCGACGCGGGGCGTGCCGCGGCTGCGGCGCGCGATTTCGACGGCCCCCTCTGTGTCGATGGTGATGCCGAGAATCCGGGCGGAGCGCGTGACGATCTTTTCGAGGTCGGCGGGCGTGTAGAACTCGAGACGGTGAACGATGCCGAAGCGCGAGCGCAGCGGCGCCATGATCAGGCCGGCACGGGTGGTGGCGCCGATCAGTGTGAAGCGATTCAATTGGTAGGGATGCACGCGCGCGCCTGGACCCTGGCCGATAATCAGGTCCACCCGGAAATCCTCCATGGCGGGATACAGGATTTCCTCGAGGGCGGGCTGGAGGCGGTGGATCTCGTCGAGGAAGAAAAAGTCGCGCGGATCGAGCGAAGTGAGCACGGCGGTGAGGTCGCCCTTTTTTTCGAGCAGCGGGCCGGAGCTGATCTTGATGGCCGAACTCATTTCGTGGGCGAGGATTTGCGCCAGCGTGGTCTTGCCGAGACCCGGCGGGCCGTAAAGCAAAACGTGATCGAGCGCTTCGCCGCGCGCGCGCGCCGCTTCGACGGCGATCTGGAGATTCTCCTTCACGCGGTCCTGGCCGATGTAATCGCCAAAGCTGGCGGGGCGGACGCTGGCGTCAATGCGCGCATCTTCCGCGAGTGGCCTGCCGGAAATAATGCGGTCCTTCATCCTGCCCGGTGCTTGTCCTTCCTGCATACGGCGTTACCTCACAAACAGCGAAAGCTAATCCTGACGCCCCGCGCGCGCAACTTTCTGCATGGCGGAGCCGCCGAGAATCTGGAGTGAATCGCGCAGCAATTTTTCGAAATCGGCGCCGGCTCCGGCGCGCGCCTTCTCGATGGCACGCTCGACGGAGCGCTCGTCGTAGCCCAAATTGACGAGCGCGGAAGCAGCGTCGGATTCAAGCTGCGAACGCGAAGCGGGCTTGCCGGATTCGGGGATATCGACAGCGGCGAGCTTGTCGCGCAACTCGACGACGATGCGCTCCGCCGTTTTCTTGCCCACGCCGGGGATGCGCACAAGCTGCGCGAGATCGCCCCGACGGATCGCGGGGACCAGCTCCTCGATGCTCATGCCCGAAAGAATCTTCAGCGCGAGCGAAGGCCCCACGCCCGAAGCGGAGAGCAGCAGCTCGAAGCAATGCTTTTCGCGCGCGGTGATGAACCCGTAGAGCGAGAGCTGGTCCTCGCGCAGATGCGTGTGGATCAGCAGCGCGGCTTCGGCGTGCAGGGCGCCGAGGGAGGCGAAGGTCGAAAGAGGAATCTGTACCTGGTAGCCGACGCCGTTCACGTCGAGGAGCACCTGGTTGGGGCGCTTTTCCAGCAGCTTGCCGCGGAGCGAGCCGATCATCGCGAAGGATTATCGAGCAGCGGCGGAAGAGTGTCAACGAAGGGAACGCAAGCGAGTGCCAAAAAGCGGCGGCACGAGCGCAAATTGAGACAAGCACATATACGAAAATTCGGATGAATGCGTGCGGCTCCGATTTTTCGCAACAAATGTATGAATCCGGGCAAGCGCACAATGTCCGCTTCCGGGAGAACAGTGTTCGCACGTGAACGAAGTAAGAAAATATGTGCGAGAAGAAATTTTTTTCGCGAAACATTTGCGAGTTTGCTTTCGGTGCGCGGCGCGCTGCGTCTAAGCATGTGCAAGGGGCGAATGAGATCAAGGAGGAACCGAACGATGTCCCGACGTGCGATGCATCTGGCAATCACCGTTCTCGCCGCGCTGGCGCTCGTGATCCCCGCCGCCGCTCGCGAAAACGGAAACAAGAAGTCGAAGTCAACCGCAAGCGGAACCATGGATCTCCTGAACCCCGCCACGCTGGGGGGGAAGCAACTCAAACCCGGAACGTACGAAGTGAAAGCGGACGATTCAAAGCTTTCCATTTACCACGACGGCAAAGTGGTGGCCGAAGCTCCCGTGCAGTGGAAGGACGAAGCGGGCAAATCGCAGTACTCCGCGATCGTCACCGATGGAGACGGCAAATCCATCCGCGAAGTCCACTTCGACGGAAAGACGAAGTACGTGGAAGTATCCGAGACAACCACGGCCAACGGACAGCAGTAAGTTCTTTTGCGGGTTTTTGCGAGCGGGCAGCGATCGCGCGAGCGAACGTTGCCCGTTTTTTTTTTGCGCGCGAAGCGAGGCGGACAAACGGGCGGATTTACTTCACGCCGGGGACGAGCTCGACGGCATCGATGATGCCGATAACGGCCATGTCGATCGGAGAATTGGGGCGGCCCACGGCCGTCATCGCGGAGAAGCCCTCGGTGGCGAGCAGGACGTGATCGCCGACCCCGGCGTCCACGGCGTCGAGCGCGAGGACGGCTTCGCCGCGGTCGGAGCCGTCGAGATTGAGCGGCTGCACGACGAGAATTTTGCGCCCTTCATGCGACGGCGCTTTCTGCGTCGCCACCACATCGCCGATGATGCGGCCGATCAGCATCTAGGGATTCGCCTTCGGGGCGGGAATATTCACCGTGTCCACGATGCCGACGATGGTGGCTTCAGTGGGAACTTCAGCGGGCAGGAAGGGGAAGCTGGCTTCGCGGCCGCGGCACCAGTAAATGGTTTCGCCCGCGCCGGCGCCGACGGAATCCAGCGCGACGAGCGGCTTGCCTTTGTCGCGACCGTGACGATCGAGTGGCTGAACGATCAGCAGGCGCTGGCCGGTCGAGCGAGGCGTTCTTCATCGTCGCCACAACGTTGCCGATCACGCGGCCGAGTTGCATATCGAAGAATCCTTAGCTCGGAATGAAAATGCGGTTGTCACGCTCATTTCTTGCGCGCGGCGGCGAGCTCGGCTTCGTGGAGCGCGTCGAGATGCACGGTATCCACGATGCCGACGATCGCGGCGTCCACGGGACGATCCTTGCATTCGGCGGCCATGCGGGCCGAACTGCCGGTGACGATCAGCACGGTTTCGCGGAAGCCGGCGTCCACGGTATCCACGGCGATCAGGTAGCCGGACTCGTCGGCGCCTTCGGGGCTGATGGGCTTCACGACGAGCAGCTTTTTTCCTTCCAGGCGCGGGTCTTTGCGCGTGGAAACGACGGTGCCGACGATGCGGGCGAGAATCATTAGGGAGAGTTGAAAGTCAAAAGTTCACAGTCGAAAGCAAAGCCACATCGAAAATTCAGGCGACCGAAAAGCAAACCGCGGAGCCGGGAGAAGATTCTTCACCGGGCGCGCAAACGGCGCGCACAGGCCGCCACTCCGCGCAGCGCTACTTTGTCATGCTACTTCGCCGCGGCCATCGCGGACTTGCCGATGGGCAGAACGTCTTCGAGCGACTGATGAGGCCGCGGGATGACGTGAACCGCGATCAGCTCGCCCACGCGCCGGGCAGCAGCCGCCCCCGCATCGGTGGCCGCTTTTACGGCGGCGACGTCCCCGCGCACCATAGCCGTGACGTAGCCCGAGCCGATCTTCTCCCAGCCCACCAGCGTCACCTTGGCCGCCTTCACCATCGCGTCCGAGGCCTCAATCATCGCCACCAGGCCGCGTGTCTCGATCATTCCCAGTGCTTCGCCCATTCTTGATCCTCCGCCGAAACGCCTCGATTCCGTGCCCCCGTCGCTTTCAATCCATGTTGCTATACCGCTGCAGCCGTGAACGTTCCTTCTGGATGGCCTCGTCGATCAGCGTCTCGAGTTCGCGCCGCGTGAGCGTGATGCGCTCTGCGTCGCCCGCATCCGACGTGACCGGGCATTCCGGAGTCGCTGTGGCGCCGCGGTCTGCGTGCCGTAGCGAGCCCGCGCCGCGAGCAATTTTTCCACATCTCCGCCGGAAAGCAAGACTTGTTTGCCGAGAAGCTCAGTAACCAGCGCGACGCGGGCGAAGTGCTCGGTGGTCTCCATGCGAAAGAAAGCGGTCAAGCAGGTCGGGCCCGTAGGTCACCACGCCGTGATTGGCCATCAGCACCGCGTCGTAACTCTGGACGAGCGGCTCGATCGCGTCGGTCAATTCGGGCGTTCCGGGAGTCCCGTAGCGGGCCACGGGAATGCAACCCAGCGAGAGAACGAGCTCGGCCAGGATGGCTCGATTCAGCGGGATGCCGGCCGAGGCATAGCCCGTGGCCACCGGTGGGTGCGCGTGGCATACCGCATTGACGTCCGGCCGGCGGCGATAAATCAAGAGGTGCATGGCCAGTTCGGAGGAAGGGTTGCGCCAGCCGCTCAGCTTCGCGCCTTCCAGGTCTGTGATGACCATGTCGTCGGGCGCCATCATGCCCTTGCTGATTCCGGTAGGAGAGGTGAGGATGCGGTGCGGGTCGAGGCGGAGAGTGATGTTCCCGTCTGTCGAAGCGACGTACGCGCGCTGATGAATCCACTGGCCGACCGCGCAGATGTCGCGCCGGTGCTCCTCCTCGGTTTTCAGCGCCCCCGGCGATATCGAGTCGGGAATCAGTTCTGCCTCCGCAGCGGGATGGGACTGCTCCCGTGCCTATGCGTAAATCCCGCGCAGCTTCAGCGCGCGAGCCACGCGGTCAATCGCCACCATATAAGCGGCGATACGGTTGTTCACTCTGTGCGCTTCCCTGTACCGCACCACCTGATCGAAACTGTTTTCCATGACGTCCTGCAGGCGTTCGTTCACTTCCCGTTCGCGCCAGAAGAAGCCCTGGCGGTCCTGCACCCATTCGAAGTAGCTGACGGTCACGCCGCCCGCGTTTCCCAGAATGTCCGGGATGACGAAGATTCCCTTTTGCTCGATGAGGGGATCGGCGAGGGAAGTGGTGGGGCCGTTGGCGCCTTCGCAGAGAATGCGGCAGTCCACCCGATGCGCGTTTTCAGTGGTGATCTGGTTCTCGGTAGCGGCCGGGATCAGGATGTCGCAAGGATGGAACAGAACCTCCTGCGCGGACATCTTTGCCCCGCCATCCGGGAATTCCGGCAGCGGCTTGCCCTGCCCATAAACCCAATTCATCAATTTCGGAATATCAAAGCCGTTTTCGTTCAAAAGCCCGCCGTGAATGTCGGCGACGCCAATGATTTTGTAGCCCGCCTGGTGCATCAGGAGCGCGCCCTGCGAGCCGACGTTTCCAAAGCCCTGAATGATGACGCGGCA
The DNA here is from genome assembly GCA_963788255.1 of uncultured Acidobacteriota bacterium. Taxonomy (GTDB): domain Bacteria; phylum Acidobacteriota; class Terriglobia; order Acidiferrales; family UBA7541; genus Palsa-295. The sequence continues at coordinate 403,523 of CAWBGC010000010.1, read as the reverse complement.
ACCGGCGCGCTTCATCTGGAGTTTTTCGAGCGCCTTGTCGCAGCAAATCATCACGCCGCGACCGGTGGCTTCCTTGCGTCCTTGTGAGCCGCCGAGGTCGAGCGGCTTTCCGGTGACCACGGCCGTGGTGGCCTGGCGGACGTGCATCGCGTAGGTGTCCATCACCCACGCCATCGTCTGTTCGTTGGTGCCGAGGTCCGGCGCGGGAACATCGCGTTCCGGACCGAACCATTCGCACAACTCCGCCGTGTAGCGCCGGGTGATGCGTTCGAGCTCGCCCCGGGAAAGCTTCACCGGGTCGCAAATCACGCCGCCCTTGGCGCCGCCAAAAGGAATATTCACGACGGCGCATTTCCACGTCATCCAGGCGGCCAGAGCACGCACTTCATCCAGCGTGACAGTGGGAGCAAAACGGATGCCACCCTTGCCTGGCCCACGCACATTCGAGTGCATCACCCGGTAGCCGATAAACACTTCCAGTTGCCCGTTGTCGAGCGCCACCGGGACGTACACCGTGATTTCCTTGCTGGGGTGCTTCAAATACCGGTACAGGCCTTGTTCCAATCCCAACTTCTCAGCGGCTATTTCGAATCGCGCATCTGCGGATTGATAGACGTTTAATTCATCATGTGAAGCCGCACCCATAACGCCCCTCCCCTACCTCCACCCGCAACCATATCTATTTGTCGCCATCTGCTCAGGCGAGTAACCGTGCTTGCATCCACGCACAAGAACATATCAGACAGCGCCGGTCAGTATACGAACACGCGCAGTAGCGCGCAAGAAAAGCGTTGGGTTGCATCCCCTGTTCCACGATGAAACACAGCGGCACTCAGCGGCCGGCTCGAGGCTTGACGAACTTATCGAGCAGGAGACGCGTCAGGCGCGCCTGATTGTGGCGCACGACCCCATTGTGCTGCATTAGATCGCCGGAGACGTGGCGAAGACCCATGCGCTCAAGCGCCTCGAAGGAGGGCTCCACGGGCTCAGCTCCTTGCGCCCGGTACCGGCGCACAAGGCGCGGCGGGACGGTGGCGCGATTGATCACCACGAAGTCGAAGATGCGGCGCCCCGTATGGTCGTAGATCGCCTGGACATGGTCGGCGACAGAATATTGTTGCGTTTCGCCGGGCTGAGTCATCAGGTTGGCGATATAGACGCAAGTGGCGCGCGAGTGCGCGATCGCCTCCACCACGCCGTCAATCAGCAAGTTGGGGATGAGGCTGGTGTAGAGCGAGCCCGGCCCGACGAGAATGAGATCGGCCTGGCGAAGCGCATCGAGTACTTCTGGGAGCGGTCGGACGCGCCGCGGACAGAGGCGCACGCGGCGAATGCGCTTGTGCGAGCGCGAAATGTTCGTCTCGCCGGCCACGATCGATCCGTCCTCAAGCTCGGCCTCGAGCGTGACGTTTTGCGCTGTGGAAGGATAGATGCGCCCGCGAATCGCCAGCACCTGTGCTGAGAGGCGCACCGCTTCCGGAAAATCTCCAGTGACATTTGTCAGAGCCGTTAAAAAAAGATTCCCGAAGCTGTGTCCCGCGAGCCCTTTGCCGCCGGGAAAACGATACTGAAAAAGCTTTCCTAGCAGATGCTCGTCCTTGGAGAGAGCTACCATGCAGTTGCGGATGTCGCCGGGAGGGAGGACGCGATACTCGCGGCGCAAGCGGCCGGAGCTGCCACCGTCGTCCGTGACGGTAACGACGGCCGCGAGGTCCGCGATGGGCTGCGTTACCTGGTCCCTCTTACGGCGCGCCACGTGCTGCTTCAGCCCGCGGAGGACGGCGGATAATCCGGTGCCGCCGCCGAGCGCCACAATGCGTACGGGCCGGGGCCGTTGTTGCGATTGACTTTTCACAGAAGAAGGGGAAGTCAGCCGGCTGAACCGTCTCGCTCAGGATAGAGCAACTCGGTGAACCGCGGATCTTCCTGCAAGAAAGAAAAATCTTCGTCGTTTCGGGCGTGATAGCGGTTTTCGGGACGCAACTGAATCGCGACCTTCAAATTTGCCATCGCCGAATCGGTTTCCCCGGTCAGGCAATCGAGCGCCGCCATGGCGTAAACGATGTGGTCCGCTTTCGGCGCGGCTTTGTGCGCGCGATCCAGGTGCTCGCGGGCTTCGTCCCAGCGCCCCAGATTCATCAGCGCGACACCTTGGATGTAATAATCTTCGGCGGTCTTCAACACAGTCGCGGGAGGACGCGAAATCCTTTGATCGCAGATACGCAGATGCATTTGGGCGCGATCCGCCAGTTCCTTCGTAGGCCCTTCGAGGACGCGTACCAGTACTTCCTTGGCACGATGGAATTTTTGCTGCTGAAACAGCTTGAGCGCCTCCTCGTACGCCTTCATCTGCTGCTGCCGAGCGGGCTCGAGGGGATCGGGAGGCGCGGCCGGAAGCTTCCCTGATTTTGTTAAGCCTTTCTTTTTCAGAGACTTATGTCCACTTGATGTCGATTGGCTGGCTCGTATTGCACGACGCTTCACCGGTTGGCTCCAAAAAGCTTATGTTTGAAACATAGCAAAGTCCGGCAATTGCGTCAATGCGCTGGTTTGGTCAACGAAAAATCCCACATGGGTAGTGCGATCTCAATTCCAGAATAGCGGAGAGCCCGTGAAGCAGAAAGCAACGCTGTTCTCCGACACCCACCCGGCCCAGCCGCTCCTGCACTGCATTTCGTTCGCCCCACGGAGGATCAAGAGGCCGACGTCATTGCACCCGGATCAGGACTTTCCAAGCAAGCATTGGAAAACGCAGAAGACTTTGGCCGCGCACCGCTTGCTGGCCGATTCCAGGGGGCGGGCTTCCAGCGCGGCAGAGTTGTCAATTGCGAAGCAGGAGCGAGCGGGCGCGTTGGCCTGCGGCGGGAGGCTATGCTATAAGTACTCGGCTGCCCGTACTCTGAGGAAATTGTGCCGTTTATTAATTTTCCCGCTCGCGAGATTAACTGCAAGCTCGTGTACTACGGTCCCGGACTAGGCGGGAAGACCGCCAATCTGCAGTGGATCTACGAGCATACCGGTACGAATCAAAAGGGAAAGATGGTTTCGCTGGCCACGGAAACCGACCGCACCCTTTTCTTCGATTTTCTTCCGCTCGATTTGGGAACAGTGCGAGGATTTCGCACGCGCTTTCATCTCTATACCGTGCCCGGGCAGGTGTTTTATGAGGCCAGCCGCCGGCTGATTTTGAAAGGCGCGGACGGCGTGGTGTTCGTAGCGGATTCGCAGGAGGAACGGCTTGACGCGAATCTGGAAACGCTCGACAACCTGCGCGAACACTTGAAAGATCACAACCTGGATTTCAATACCATTCCCTACGTGCTGCAGCTCAACAAGCGCGACCTGCCAAATATCCTTGCCGTGCCGGATTTGCAGAAGCAATTGAATGTAAAGGGCGAACCGGCGCTCGAGGCTGTCGCCATCACGGGACAGGGCGTGTTCGATACTTTGAAGGAAGTCGCCAAGCTGGTCCTCGCCGAACTGAAGAAAAACGCCTGAAGCAATTTCAATCAGTACAGATGAAATGAAACTTCGACGGGAACGCGGACCGCAACTGGGTTTCCGTCCGGTCCGTTCGCCGGCTTGAATTTCCACTTCGAGACGGCATCCATAGCTGTTTGATTGAGACCGCAGGGAAGCCCATGAACGACGGAAATATTCGTCGGAAGCCCGTCGGCACTGATCTCCACCATCAGCATGACTGTTCCTTGCACCTTTGCCGAAGAGGCCGCAGAAGAATAATTCGCGGCGGGACAAGAGAGGCACTCGGGGAAAGTGTAGCCCTTCGTCCCCGCCATGGGTGCAATGTAAGGTCCCTCTCCATTGGCTGGCGATTGATCAACGTCACTCGAAGCCGGATTGCCAGGCGAAGGAGTTGCAGGATGCGCGGGTTTCAACATAAGCGCTTGCATCTCCGGTGTGAGAGGCAGCGATATTCGTTCGTCAAAGATTATTTTTCGATCGGCTACGCGCGTGGCTTCCACCCGGACCGCAACCTTGTCGGGGAGATCGTCCAAACTGCCAGTGACGACCACCATGGCTCCGAATTTCATTGAGTAGCACTTCATTGTTTCCGGCCTGGAATAAGACTCTGGTGAGAGCTTGTCCGCTGCAAACATCTTGAGGTATTCGCCGCGGTCAAGGAGGTTGAAACCTAGCGCATGTTTGAGCAAAGAATCCGAGAACTCGCGAGCTAGTTCAGCGCCCAATTCGCTCGGTGCGGCGTGCGACTCTATAAAATCAACCACAAGAACATTTGGCTTACTGAACAGAAGGTTTGAATTCTTCTGGATCGCGTGGGCGACCTCGGAAGCAAGTGCGTCGAGGGGCGAAGCCTGCGGCTGCTGTGGCTCCTGTGCGCGAGCGCCGGGGATGGCAAGGAGAGCCAGCAGCGCGGCGAGCGAGAGCCTGATGATAGGTTGGAATGTGGTGCGCATCGTAGATTGAGAATTCATGTTTGTCCTCGCTGGGCTGAAGAAAGACGTCTCAGGCCCCCTGCCTCAGTACAAGCGAAACGTCACCTCAACGGGGATTATCGCTGCAGCCGGTTTTCCGTCCGGGCCGATGGCAGGTTTAAATCTCCAGTGCTCGACAGCTTCAATGGCCTTTTGGTTCAGGCCGCAAGGAACGCCGCGAGTAAGAGAGATTTTCGATGGAAAGCCTTCCGCGTCGATCTGAACCTTGAGCTCCACCGTTCCCTCAACACGGCCCTTAACAGCCATATCGGTGTAATCTCCGTGTGCGCAATAAACACATTCCGGGAGGGTGTAGCCCCCATCTCCTGACTTCGAGACTGTTGCAACCGCACTTTCTTCAAGGGGCGGATGTTCGCGGTTAACCCAACTATTCTCTTCTTTATCACTGGATACGGCGGGAAGTGAAACGGGCTTGGAAAGGAGCACCTGCATTTCAGGAGTCAGAAGCAAAGTGATCTTCTTCTCAAAAAGTTCCCTTCGACCGGAAATTCGCGTGGCCCTTACAGTGAGATCAACACTGTCGGCATTTGCGACGATCGCCCCGCCAATGGCGAAGTCGGCTCCAAGCTCGGTCGAATAGCATTTTGCTGCATTCAAGTCGGCCAAAGTGTCGTGTGCGAGTCTGTCCTGGGTTGCCGCCCGATGGTAATCGCTTCGGTCTATCACGATGAATCCCTGCGCGTACTTTCGCAAAGAAACGGTGAATTCATCGGCAAGTTGCACTCCCAATTCCGTCACGGATCCGCTCGCATCCGCGAAATCGAATACGAGAATCTTCGTGCCCTGGAACTCTGCCTTGTTGGACTCGCTTAACTCCCTTGCAATTTGAAAGGCGAGGGCGTCGAGGGGCGAAGGCTGCTGCTGCGGCTGCGGCGGCTGAGTCTCTTGAGCGCGGGCGGACGGAATTGCGAGGAACAGAAGGAGCGCGGCAAAAAATAGGCGCGCCGGAAAACAACAACAGAGGCGCGCAGGCGAGGCGCAAGAATTGCGCAGGAGAGAGACGCAGAAGAATCGCGCGAGCGGGCGGCTTGCGATTTGCGATGGCGAAATTCTTGCGTTCATAGGACCAGCCAGATGGCGGCTACTGACGAAGATCGATGCGCGTCAGGCGTGGGCGGCGCCGCCGCGAAAACTGGCGATGGCTTTTTCTTCGTCCGTGTACGTGGGGATGGAGTTGATCAGGCGGGTGAGCTCCAGGACTTCGCGGACGTGTCCGACCGGGTTGAGGAGCTTCAGCCCGCCGCCGTTGCGCTCGAGGGTGACGAAGGAGCGCACGAGCGTGCTGATCCCGGAGCTGTCCATTTGCGTGACGCCGGCGAGATTGACGACGACGTCGCAGACCGGAGCCTCGGCGAGGCGGCGCAACTCGGCGCCCAACGCGTCGTTGCTGGCACCGATGGTGAGGCGGCCTTGCAGATCGAGAATCGTGACGATGCCGGATTTGCGCGAGGAAATTTGAAGGCCCATGTGCGTCTCCTTTGCCGCCTTGGGGCGCGGAAATTTCACGCGCGTGCGGCAGTGGCCCTCCTGGCCCGCCAGAACGGCGCATTATAACCCCTTCTGCGGCACGGAAAGCAAGTGTTCGCGGCGGCGGCTGCGCGACGCGGGCGTCAACGCTACAGTTGAGGGCGACGCCGTTCCATGGAGATAGTGATGCGACCAGCGCGAGCGTTACACGAGAATGCGTTGAGCGTGGATCGGGACGAAAGGCGCGTAAGTGCAAAAAAATAAAGGAGGTGAAAGCCTGGCGGCGATCACCTCCCGGGGTGGGTGGGGTGTGTTGCTGAATCGAAATGCTGGGATTTGGTATTCCCGCGCCTGACGTTCCAGCAACCCGGCTCATCGCCGGTACCACACATAAGCTTTTGTATATCAGAGGGGGAGAAAGTCTGTCAACGCCAATCATACGGAGAACATGTGGATACTTTACTCGGCCGGGATGGGCAGGCAAAGACGGCAGGAAGTGACCCGATTTGGAGCAGTCAACCGCCTTGCCAATGGGACGAACCCTTGGAGTGAAGCCTTTCGGCACATCATTCAGAGGGGGCGTGACGTCACGGGTGCGGCGGCGACGGCATGAGCTGAAAAGCAAAAGAAAACCGAAGCCGGGGGTCGCCAATAAGTTGCGATTAGAACGTGTGTCGGCCCTTTGTTTTCTATAACTTACGGGCATTTCTAATATACCCTGGTTGCGATTAGAAGTGCGGTGACTGGTGATTGGTGAATGGTAATTGGTGGTGTGAACCCGGTGATACTTGTGTTCCGAGCGGTTATAAGCGTCCTGTGGCCTGAAAGCGAAGGAAGGGCGAAAATCAAAATAGGGCAAAGTGTTGCGGTCAGAAAGGGGTCCGGTCGTTTGTTTTCTATGACTTACGAGCGATTCTGTTTCTCTGAGTGTTGCGGTCACAAATTCAGGGTGTAGGGGGTTGGGTGCAGGGTTTAGGGAGACCCGGGGGCGCTGGAAAGGATGTCTAGGAACACGCCCATGCGGTGCCATCAGAATTCTCTCCTTCCCTTTGTTTTCAATGAGCTGCTTCATCTTCTGTTTCCCAGTGTGTAGCGATCAGGACTGCAACGGCTGTTAGCGCTTGGCTGCGGGCGGCTAGAGTGGCTTGCTACGGAAGCATTGCCGGGCGGGGCCTTGGAACGATCGTCCGGCGGGCTCGAAAAGAAGCCGGAATGCGGGAACTGCATACCGCGTTGAGTTGTGAACTTCGTCTTGCGAGATCGAGGTTAGCAGGGAGAGTGCGGAAATTGAACTGTACGAAAGTACAAGAAAAGGACAGGGCGCCTTGCGCGCTGACTCGTGCTTTTGCCACCGATGGTCGTGTGATTTGGTTTGCTGCGAATGGCGGTAAAGCAAAAATCCGCACCCTTCAAAAATCGAAGGATGCACCGCTCACAAATTCTCAGGACGTTTACTTGGGCGGCGCGGAGGAATGAACCACCCGTGACGTTTTTGTTTTTATGAGCTTGTATCGAGCGCTCTAAACCTTGGCGCTGTGGGTCAGCCAGCGGTCGAGATGAAGAGCAAGGTCTTTGAAATCTATCGGCTTCGAGACGCATCCGTTGCAGCCGGCTTCCAGAATACGCGCTTGATCGGTGACCATCGCATGCGCCGTAACGGCGATGACCGGAATTTCGCCAAGCCGATGTTGCTGGCGAAGCCACCCGGCCAGTGAAAGGCCGTCATCCGCGCCGAGTTGAACGTCAAGCAAGACGATATGCGGCAACGGGTCCGCAAAAGAGGCGTAGGCTTCCTTCAGCGTCGTCGCCGTGCTCACGGCGTAACCCTCTGATTCCAGCCAGTCGCACAACAGCTCGCGATTGGCCGCGTTGTCCTCGACAACAAGAACGCGACCCTTCATGATTTCCCCACAAGCATGGGTGGCACGGCCCGGTTCAATTGCCGCAACAACGCCTCCTGCCATGGTTCCTGTTTTCGGAACAGCGCCCCCGAGTGCCTCTGGAGATACTCCGTTTCCTGGATCGTCAGATCCTTGCTCGTCAAAACAAATACCGGCAAGTCCGCCGTCTGCGAATTCTGCCGCCATTCGGCGAGAAGTTGGAAGCCGCTCACCCCGGGCATGATCAGGTCGAGAATCACAAGCTCCGGCAAAGAAGTCGCCACGCGGGTGCGCGCTTCGGCCGCGTCGCTCGCGGTGCCGACTACGTACCCATGCTTCACGAGCAACTCGGCGATGAACTCGCGTGTGGGCGCATCATCATCCACGACGAGAATGGGCCGCATCTGCCGCGAGCGCCCGTGTCGCTCCAAGCAGCGCTCCACTGCGGCCACCAGAGTCACCTTCTCCACCGGCTTTACGATGTATTCATCCGCGCCCAGCAGCGCTCCCGTGGTTGGCTGATCCACGATCGACACAACCACGACGGGAATCCTTTCCGTGCGCGGGTCCGTCTTCAGATTCGCGAGAAGCTCCCAGCCGTTGATCGGCCTCATGATGATGTCCAAGGTGATGGCATGCGGCTGGAGTTCGGCTGCCATTTCCACAGCGCGGCCGGGTTCGGAGCACAAGAAAACGTCATAGCCAGCGGAGGCGAGGTGCGATTCCAACAGATGCGCTGCGATGGGATCGTCTTCCAACACAAGGATTCGAGCAGGGCCGACTGCAAGGTCTCTCAGTCCTACTTTCTTACCTTCCCTCACTTCGACTGCGGGAACCACGGGCAACGTGAAGTGGAAGCAACTTCCCGAGCCCAGTTCGCTTTCAAGACCTAGCTGCCCGCCGTGCAATTCCACTAGGCGCTGCGTAATGGCCAGACCCAAGCCCGTACCTTCCGTTGTGTTGCCGGAGTGCCGCAGCCGGTAGAATGCCTCGAAGATCCGTTTCTGCTCTTCGGCGGGAATGCCCGGTCCGGAGTCGCGAACCTCCACGCGGACAACATCGCCAACTCTTCGTGCCCTTAGTTCGATCTTCCCGCCTTCCGGGGTGAACTTGATGGCGTTGCCCAGAAGGTTCATCAATACCTGCCGAAAGCGGGTGGCATCGGCGCGGACACTCAAGTCGGGCGATGCTTCGTGCGTCATCGCGTGGTTTTTCTTGTCCGCGAGAGGACGCAACGTATCAAGGGCTTCGGAGAACGACGCGCCAACGGTCACATTCTCGATCGCCAACTGAAGGCGTCCCGCCTCGATCTTGGAGAGATCCAGAATATCGTTTATGAGCCGCAGCAGATGCTTACCACCCGTGTGAATGTGCGTGACGTAGCGGCGCTGGCGGTCATTCAGCGGGCCATAGCGCTCCTCGGTCAAAAGATCGGAAAAGCCCAGAACTGCGTTGAGCGGGGTTCGCAACTCGTGGCTCATCGTAGAAAGAAACTGATCCTTGAATTTGTTGGAGCGCTCGGCCTCTTCTTTCGCGGAAACGAGGGCTTTCTGCGTTTGCTTCAGGTCGGTGACGTCTCGAGCCATTGCATAGATGAACCCTCCCTCGATCACCGGGGTGGCATTCCATTCGAACCACCGATATGACCCGTCTTTACAGCGATAGCGATTCTGAAAGGAGATGGCACCCTGGCCCTTTCTCTGGCTCTCAACCTCCTGCGCGGTTGCTTCCCGATCGTCGGGATGAATGAAATTCAGGAAAGGCACTGCCAATAGTTCTTCGAGGGAATATCCAAGAACCTTTTCCCAAGCAGGATTGAGCCGCTTGAAGTATCCGTCGCTGCCCGCAATGCAGAGCAGGTCGACTGACAATTTGAAATAGCTGTCCAGCTCTTCGCGGGCCTTCTTGCTTTCAGAGATCCGCTTGGCGAGCTCTTCGTTCGCAGTCTTGAGGTGCACATTGGCTTCTTGTACCTCGCGAGCCCGCAAGTAGACTTCGGTCTCCATCTGCTCGGCATGCGTACGCAGGTCTTCCGTCAGCTTTTGCTGTTTGGCTCCCTGCTGTTTGAGCCAGACGAATTCGGTTACGTCCTCCACGCGATGAATGATGTATGTGATTTCCCGGTCCGGCCCGAAAACGGGCGAATTGACTGGGCTCCAATACCGTTCCTCGAATTCGCCGCCTTCCGACTCTGGCTTGCGGATGTCGTATTTCTGCAAGGCCATGGTGTCGGGGACCTTTTCGCGCAGGACTCGCTCGAGGGATATCCGCAAGTTACTTACACCTGTGGCGGAGGGGTCGTCAGGATTGTCCGGAAACACCTCGAAGAGTCCGCGGCCAAGAATCTCTTCTCGCTTGGTCATGGTCGCGTGGAGATACGCGTCGCTGACGGCAACAATCTTCAGCTCGGGTGTGAGGACGAGATACAGCCCCGGCACCGACTGGAACAACGTCTGGAAATCGGGCGCTGGATGGGATGGAGGAGAGCCCTTGCTGTCGGACCTAGCGTTCATTCTTGGCCTCTACCGCTGCCAGGTGAGACGCCGATTCAGCCACAAGCCCCTCGAGCTCATCGATCAAGGAACCGTCCCACCAGCCCCGCTTGACCTCTTCCTTAATCACAGCGAACGCTTCTTGCGAAGCAAGAGCGTTCCGGTAGGGCCGCTCCGTATTCAAAGCATCGTAAATATCAACGGTTTGCAAGATCCGCGCGATGAGAGGAATCTCGTCGCCCTTCAACCCATCGGGATAGCCCGAACCGTCGCGCTTTTCGTGGTGATGGCGAATTGCGGGCAGAACAAGGCGAAAGGATTTCAAGGGGGAACAGATGCGCTCTCCTATGACCGGATGTTGTCGCATGATAGCCCACTCATCCGCGGTCAAGGGGCCAGGCTTGAGCAGGACATGCTCCGGTACCGCGATCTTCCCAATGTCATGGACGATTCCCGCGCGCCGGAGCGCCACGCGAATTTCTTCTCCCAACTTCAACCGTTCGGCCAAAGCAACCGAATACTTGGAAAGCCGGTCACAATGTCCCTCGGTGTACGGGTCCTTCGCTTCGATGCTCAGCGCGAGAGTGAAAAGCACATTCTCGGAGTTTTCAAGTTCGTCCGTGAACTCTTTTATCCGAAGAAGGGACTGCACACGGGCCAGGAGCTCCTGTTTGTTGACGGGTTTGTTCAGGAAATCGTCCGCGCCGCACATGGCTCCGTGAACGCGGTCATCGGCGCTTGTCAGCCCCGTGACCAGGACAACCGGTATGAGGCGCGTTTCCGGCTGAGATTTGAGAGCCACGCAGGCGGAAAAGCCCGTCTTGCCGGGCATCATCACGTCCAGCAGAACCAGGTCAATAGGAGACTCGCGGATGGCACGAAGGGCACTGAGTCCGTCCGGAACGCAAACAACGTTGTAACCCGCCCCATCTAGAAGTCCAGCGAGGAGGTCGCGATTTGCTTCCTCATCATCCGCGACCAGAATGGTGCGCTTGGAAGTTTCCAGCTCAGCCATGGACTTCTCCGGCGGGGCGTAGCGCGAAGTCCGGAGAAGCACGCGCCACAATGACCCCATTCGGCACCCTACTGCCGCCTCAGTCGATTCTAGGCTAGGCACCTAAGAGACAAGACAATAGCGACCGGCGATTTTCCCGAAGAGTCAATAGGTTGAGATTCAGCCAAAAAATCAAACTCCCGGCCGATTAGCGTTCAAGCATGTCAATCAGGAGGGTTTTCGATCAAAGAACGCAAGACCACACCTAGAAGTTGTCTGGCTCTTTTGACATGCTCGTTACGGCAATGAAAATTCGAGATAGCCGGTCGTTTGAGACTGTTGTTTGCTGCGGGGGCAAGAAGGGGGAAACCAGCATAGAATAGGAATATTTCCGAAGGGAATTCTAATGAGAGCCGATTCGAACCAAGGGCAAGCCGCGAAGAGCGGCATTCGCCGGGCAGTCAATCGGCACGCCGACAGAATCCCGGACTACTTCCCAGAAGCGGCTTGAGGAGGATGGCTCGCGAAGTACTGGCCGATGCTGGCGGTTAGCTGTTGGATTCCGCCGTGCACATCGCGGTCGAGCGCCTCGACGACGTTCTGGACCGACTTCCCTTGAACGGCTTCGTCGTGAGAGTAGGTTTCGGTCCAGACGGTCATTCCGGACTTGATGTCGAACAGCTCGAGCTGAAGAGAGAAACGCGCGGCCAGGGAGGGCTTGTCCACTTCGTAGAGAGCATTGAGATGGCCGCGGAGGATGTAATTTCCCCGCTGATTGCTGCCGACTCGAGCGACCGAGCCGTACGTGCCGGTGGAGCGGAGCGAGGCCAACAGCAGGTCCTGCATCATGTCCACAGGCGATTCCGCCCAGCGGTCATATTCGTCCGTACCGAGTTCGACGGCTCCCGCTCCATAGACGAGACGGTCGTTGTGGTAGAGACGCGAAGACGTGATGTGCGCAATCAAGATCGTAACCGGGATCTGAGGAGCGGTGGCGTTGCCCGCAAGAGGACCCGGGTCGATGACGTAGTACTTGATCGGGCGCGCCGCGCCACAACCGAAGGAACTGCCCGCCAGCACCAGAACCAGCGCAATTTGTTGGAAGCGACGCATCGCTACTCCTTACTCCTCTCGGCCTTACTTCGGCAGACCCTCTCCGGGATTGTGGGGCTTTTCTCCGGAGGAGCGAATCAAAGTGTAGGGCCGGGTCTTGATCGTTTCGGTGAAGGAATTCAAGTTCTCGGTCACATGCCGCAAGTTGTCGATGATTTCGTCCAGATTCTCCGCATTGGTATCCATCGTCCGATTGAGCTGGTCGGTGAGGGCATCGGCGGAAGCAAGCGCCTGGCGAAGATTGATCACGGCTTGATGAATATCAGGGCGGTCCTCGGCGATCATGGCGTCCACGTGGAACAGCGTGTCGTTAGCTTGCGTAGCAGCCTTGTGGAATTGGTCGATCAGCGGGCTGAGCTTGGCGCTGGATTCGTTGATGTGGCCAAGGGTGGAATGGACCAGGGGCCGGTCTTCGTTGAGCATTCCATGAAGATCCGCGATGCTGCCGGAAATGTTTGCGCGGTTCTGATCGTTGAGCAAATCGTTGACGCGGCTGATGGTGACCTGCAATTCCGTGGCGCGATCGTTCAGGTTGTTGAGCAATCTTGTTGCGGATGGCCCCATTTGGCCCAGCATGGCCTTGATGTCGTCAAAGCTGGTGGAGGGGCCTTCTTTCAGGGTGGCGCCTCTTTGCGCGCGAGGAGCCCCCGAAGAGCCGGGCACGATTCCGAGGAAATTGTCGCCGAGCGGGCTGGTGCTGGAGATGATGACGGTGCTATCCGTCTTCACCGGAGTATCCGGCTTGACGTCGAAATCAATTTCCATGAGCGCGGGGTCGTTGGGGTCCACTTCCACTTTCTGAACGCGGCCGATGGATGGTCCACCGTTGTAGCGGACTTCCGCGCCGGGTCCGAGCCCTCCCGCATTCTTAAGAAAAGCGCGATAGGGAGTATTGCCGCGGCTCAACGTGCCGGACAGGAGGAACACAACGAAGACCAGCAGGCCGGTGGCCACAAGAACGAACAATCCGACGAGGGCCTGCTCGCGTTTTTGATCCATTCGTATCCTCGAAAAACCCGTCCGTGATTTGCCTTAAGACGGCACAGGGGACACTGCCCGCCAAAGTGGGCGGGAGTATACCACGAGTCCCGCGTTTCGCACGCGTCACTGGCGCGGGCGCGGGGTCTGGTCCGTCAGCATCTGCAAATAGTCGATTTCGTCAGCCAATTCGGGCTCCGGAACGCGGTCCATGAATTGGCGGACGCGCGCGTGCTGGCTCGCGCGCAACTCTTGCGGCGTTCCGTCGGCCACAATGTTCCCTTTGTCGAGCAGGATCATGCGATCGGCGATCAGAAACGCGCTGGCCAGCTCGTGCGTGACGACGATGATCGTCATCTTGAACGCCTTCTTCAATTTCAGAATGAGCTCGTCGATGCCCGCGGCGATGATGGGATCCAGGCCGGCGGAAGGCTCGTCGAAAAACAGAATTTCGGGGTCCATCGAAAGAGCGCGGGCAATCGCGGCGCGCTTCTTCATTCCGCCGCTCAACTGAGCGGGCATATAGTTTTCAAATCCAGAGAGGCCGACCTGGTCGAGTTTCAGGCGGACGACGATCTCGATGGTGGAATTGTCGAGCATCGTATGCTCGCGGAGAGGCAGGCTGACGTTTTCCCCTACGGTCATGGAACCGAAGAGCGCGCCGCCCTGAAAGGACATCCCCATTCTCTTGCGCAGTCCGTCGCGGTCTTGCTCCGACATGCTCGCGAAATCCTTGCCGTGCATCAAGATTTCGCCGCCACTGGGCAATTCCAGGCCCACGAGCGTGCGCAGCAGGGTGCTCTTGCCGGAGCCGGAGCCGCCCAGGATGACCACCGTCTCGCCGGCGCGAACTTCAAAATTGATGCCGTGGAGAATTTCCCGGGCGCCGTAATTGACGCGCAGATTGCGCACGGCGATGGCCACGCCGCCAGGGGCCTGCCGGTCAACATCCTTGGGGATGAAAGATCTCGCCATTTTTATTTACCGAGGAGCCGTAAAATAAAAGATTGCCGTAAAAACCAGGTCCACCACCACAACGAGAAAGATGGACTTCACGACGGCCGAAGTCGTCGAACGTCCCACCTGCTCCGAGCCCAAACCCGTAGAGAAGCCTTCCTGGCAGCCGACCGCGGTGATGACCACACCGAACATCAGAGCCTTGGCCAAGCCGGTGAGAATGTCGCGAAGCAAGAGCGCCTCTTGCGTGGCACGCAGGTAGCCCATCAGCGTGAAATCGGCACCCACAACACCGAATAAACCTCCCCCGAGCACTCCCATAAGGTCGGCCCAAGTGGTGAGAAGCGGCACCATCAAAATCATGGCGAGGAATTTCGGCGCCACGAGGAAGTGCACCGGTTCGAGGGCCATCGTCTCCATGGCATCGATTTCCTCGTTCACCTTCATGGTGCCGATTTCAGCCGCGAACGCCGAGCCCGAGCGGCCGATCACGACGATGGCGGTCATCAGCGGGCCCAGTTCGCGCGTGATGGCAAGCGCAACCGCGGCGGCTACGTAATGGATCGCGCCAAGCTTTCGGAGTTGATAGGCGCTCTGCAGCGCCAGAATCAAGCCCACGAAAAAGGAAATCAGAGAGACGATCGGCAGGGCTTCGACGCCGACGGACATGGCTTGGTGAATCGCGCGGCTCAGGCGAAGCTTGCGCCCGCGGAACGGCTCGACGAAAACGAACCGCGCCGCTCCCGCAGTGAGCCGGGCCAGGCCTCCCACGTAGGCCAAACCATTGATCGTGGCTGAGCCGATGGTTTCCGTCAGCGCCATGCAAGAATCCGGATGGGTTGGGTCCCCGGAAAGAATTCGCGAAAAAGACGCCCGGAGCGTTATCGCGCCGGAGCGGCGTTGGTGCCGCCGCGCAGGGCTTCCTCTTCGTTCTCGTGCACCTCAAAAACCTTGATGAGCCGCGTCAGTTCCAGCACTTCCCGGGTTGTCCTGCTCAAACCGTACAGCGCAAACCCGCTCTTGAGATCCCGGGAAACCTTCAGCCCTTCCACGAGCGACGCCACGCCCGCGCTATCGATGTAACGCACGTTCTTCAGATTTACGATGACGCGCGGGGAATGCTTCACTTTCAGGACATCCATCAAGACTTTGCGAACGTCGGGCGAATTATAAAGGGTGATGTCGCCGGTCACGTCGACAACCGTGGCGTTCCCGGATT
Organism: uncultured Acidobacteriota bacterium; assembly: GCA_963788255.1. Classification (GTDB taxonomy): domain Bacteria; phylum Acidobacteriota; class Terriglobia; order Acidiferrales; family UBA7541; genus Palsa-295. The sequence continues at coordinate 387,948 of CAWBGC010000010.1, read as the reverse complement.
GACGCGTAGAAATATCCATGGACTAGGCCCCCTGCGGGACGTGCAGAGTGTTTTGCCAGAGATTGAGCCCGGATGCAATCACTTTTCGGCGCGGGGCGGGGAACGGGCGAATTGCGGCCCAAGAGGAAACCCTGGCCCGGGGTACTATTGACGAAAAATATCTACCTATGTAGATTTTTGGCATGGGACTGCATCTTAGGATTTCGCGGTCGACGCTCCACGTCCTAGAGGCGTTGTTGGAGCATCCTGCGGATTGGCGCCATGGCTATTCCCTGAGCCAACAGACGGAAATACCGTCGGGAACGCTCTACCCGATCTTGATGCGGCTGGAAAAACTCCATTGGCTTGAAACGCGCTGGGAACAGCCGGACAAAGCGGGACGGCCGGCACGCCATCTTTACCGGCTCACAGGGCAGGGACGCGCCTGGGCTACGGAGGAATTGCGCGAAGCGCGGGCGAAGAAAATCTGGAAACCGGCGATTAGCGGAGCATAGATGAGCGCACGAGAAAATTCGGCGCGGCACCGTCTGGCAGGCTGGATTTCGCACCTCGTTGTGCTGGCCTGGCCGGAAAAAACGAACGGTTGGGCCTTGGCGCTCGAAGCGGAAATCTGTGCGATTGAAAAGCCCGGACCTGCACTGCGATGGGCCTTAGGAGGAGTCATGCTGCTGACGCGAGCTTGGTGGAACCACTTGATGCGTTCCTGGATGCGACCAGCCGGAGTGCCCGAAGGTGGCCCGCTGGCGGAGCTTGCAAAGAATGCCACGCGCGTGCCGCGCACGCCACGGTTCGTGACGGCGATCCTGCTGCTCGCCTCGCTCGCGCTTCTTTTCGTGCCCGATGTCCGCGACGGCATCAAAGCGACTTTCAACGCATGGTCTTATTACGGGTGGTGGGCCGGCGCGAATGACCACGCAACAGTTGCGCGGCTACGGCAAGTGGGCGAGCAGAATCACGACGCACAAGCGCTTGGAGTTGTTGCGCTGCTTGCCGAAGATCACACAGAACGAATGCAAGTGGCGGATAAGGCCGTTGCGCTCGATCCTTCCCTCACGTGGATTTATGCCTATGTACGCACGACGGATGGGGTTGGATCGTGTTGCAATGGTCCCACACCCGCAGCGTGGCTCGACAGACTGCAGAAGTGGGATCCGGATAATGCCGTGCCGCGGCTGCTTGTTGCGGACCAGGGCTGGTTGAGGTTTGACGAAGAATGGCAGAAGAGTGGATATCGCGGGGCGTACGAAGTGGAATCCTTAAAATACTTGCAACAGGACAAGTCGTGGCTCGCCGCAATGGAGAGCGCGTTCCAGGCGCCGAAATACGATCATTACTATTCGAGAGTATTTGATCTTTATCGCACCGTGGCGCAGCGGTATGGCATTCGCGACATGGCGACGACCGAGGCGATTCTGCAATCCAATTTCCGCGCTAGGGCGGGAACCGGAGGCGCCGATATCTATGCCAAATTTCTTGCAGAGCGCGCCGGGGCTGCAGAACGCGCTGGCAACTACAAAGAAGCCGAAGAACTTTACCGGCGGCCAGTGGAATTCAGCGAGCGCATGGCCGGTCAGACCCACACGAATGGCGAACGAGACAACTGGGAACGCATCGAGGGCGACTCGCTGCGAAGATTGCAACTGCTGCTTGCGAAAACAGGACGATCCGATGAAGCAGCCTTAGTAGGCTTCAAAGCCGACGCATTGCAAACGAATCGCATTGCGTGGGGGCCCGAGAGGGATTGGTCCTGGGACGAAAACGGCTGGGAGGGTTTCATGATTCGCAGCTTCACCGGCGCGATTCTCGTTCTCGCCGTTTTATCACTCGCGAGCTTGGCGTATCTTTTCCTCCGCCGGCGCACGGCAGCCGAAGCGCGCGGATTTGGCTTGACGCTCGCGAGCCTCGCGGTGGATTTCTGTCCTCTGCTGCTGCTATTTGCGTGCGCGGGGCTTTACGTGGCGTACCGGCCGATAGCGCTCATATATGACCAATATATGACCTGGCCCTATCCCGTTTACGACTTTCGCGCGCTGTCGCACGCGCTCTACACGCCACACGAATCACCCGAGGGAATCGGCCGGATTTTTTACGATTACCTCACGCCAGTTCATATGTGGATGATGTTGATCGTGGGACTTTCTATGCTGGCCTTCTACATCTTATTTCGAGGCACACTCCGGCGGCGCGTGAAAGTATCCTGAGCGGAATCGCAAGAAATGAGGGAACCTCAGCTGCGGTGGTCGAGCGGGATGTAGCTGCGCAGGTCGTGGCCAAGGTAGACCTGGCGCGGACGCGAGATTTTCTGCTCGGAGTCCAGCAGCATCTCTTCCCACTGCGCGATCCAGCCGGACGTCCGCGGAATCGCAAACAGAACCGGGAACATCGTCATGGGAAAACCCATGGACTGGTAAATCAGGCCGGTGTAGAAATCCACGTTGGGGTAGAGGCGCCGCTTGATGAAGTAATCGTCCTCGAGCGCAATGCGTTCGCATTCCAGCGCGATATCAATCAGCGGATTGCGGCCCATCACGTCGAAAACTTCGTAGGCAATATGCTTCACGATGCGGGCGCGCGGGTCGTAATTCTTATAGACGCGATGGCCGAAGCCCATCAAAAGCTTTTCGCCGGCCTTCACGCTCTTGACGTAAGCCGACACGTTGTTCACCGACCCGATCTCGACCAGCATGCGCAGAACCGCTTCATTGGCGCCGCCGTGGAGCGGGCCGTATAGCGCCGCCGTGGCCGCCGCCGTGGCGGAATACGGATCCACATGCGAGCTGCCGACGGCGCGCATCGCCGTGGAGGAGCAATTCTGCTCGTGGTCCGCGTGCAGAATGAACAGGATGTCGAGCGCGCGTTCGAGCGTCGGGTTCGGGCGGTACTTCGCCTCGGTGGTGCGGAACAGCATGTTCAGGAAATTGCCGCAATAGCTCAAATCGTTGTCCGGATAGGCAAACGGCATGCCGAGACTGTGGCGGTAAGCAAAGGCCGCGAGTGTCGGCATCTTGCCGATCAGGCGGTAGGTTTGCTTGCGGCGAAGCTCGGGATTGAAAATGTCCTTCGCGTCGGGATAGAACGTGGAAAGCGCGGCGACGGTGGAGATGAGCATGCCCATCGGATGCGCATCGTAATGAAACCCGTCGAGAAATTTCTTGATGCTCTCGTGAATGAACGTGTGGTGCGTGATGTTGTAGGCCCAATCGGCCAGCTGCGATTTCGTGGGGAGCTCACCGTATAGGATCAGGTAAGCCGTTTCGAGATAAGAGCTTTTTTCCGCGAGTTCTTCGATGGAGTATCCGCGATAGCGCAAGATCCCCAGATCGCCGTCAATGAAAGTGATCTTGCTGGTGCAGGATGCGGTGTTCGTAAGCGCCGGGTCGTAACTCATCATGCCGAAATCGGCGTCGTTGATTTTGATTTGGCGGAGGTCCAGGGCGCGAATCGTGTCGTTCTTGATGGGGATTTCGTATTGGTGGCCGTTGCGATTGTCGACGATGGACAGGGTATCCCGGCGGGTCGCTGCAGGTGTCGCACTTGTTGTTGCCACTTCGGACTTGGTCGGATTCATGGCCCAACCCCTTCCAACCGAAATGCACGGTTCGCGTCGCCCAATGTACCAATAGCTACTCTACACCAAGTCCTGGCGTGAGCGGAACCAGATTCCCAAGAAAGTAACCGTATGGAAATTGAATTTTCGCCATACGGCTGCGTATGGAAGCTGGTCTTCGTTGCGCATTTACAAGCAATGTACGGGGTTAGTGAATGAAGGCGATTCAGCCAGCTCCTGTAGCTTTGAAAAGATTCGTTATCAGGCTGGAATCCGGGCGGAGTACAACCGTAACTCTACCGTTGACCCGCGGGACCGGCACTCGAATTCAGCGCACACCGGGCTTGAGCGGGGCAGAATCAATCAAGGCTGAAGAGAAATCCGCGCCCTCTGGCTGGGCTGCGAGTTCGCAGCGGTTACGTCCATGCTCCTTCGCACGGTAAAGCGCCTGGTCGGCAAGCCGGAGCAAAGTCTCCGAATCGACCGGCGCGGCGGCCGAGCTGACGGCGACGCCCAGACTCGCAGTTAACTTCACCTCATGGAAATCGATACAGCGCAGGTCAGCAGGATGATGCGCGTGAGTTTCTGGCGGATGGAGACATCGCGCAAAAAGCGCATCTCAGCTCCTCCCACTCGAGGGACTGTCGTGGACGATCTTGGCCAGTGCGAGAAGCTTGGAGCTGAACCTCAGACCCGCGCGATCCGCCGCGTCCGTGTTGATCAAGAACCGCACATGGTTTTCCTCGATCGTGAACTGGATCATTCCTCCGGATGCCGCAAACCCTTGGCGTGTACACGACTCGCCCATCGATCGTCACCAATAACTTGTTGCTGAACTGTTCGTTGAACCCCCGCGCGCTCACCGCCCATGTGCTTCCGTTGATCTCGCCCACGTCCATTCCCGGCACCATCCGCAGCAGGTCCGGTATGTTTGTGGCGCCCGAGCGGCGAATGTCCTCCTGCGTGATCACGAATACAGCCGCGGCCGTCCGTGCGAGCTTCTCCTCTTTCTTCGAAGCAGACGTCACCTCTACATTCATCAGGTCTTCGAGGCTTTGGTCCGTCAGGTCTTTCGGGTTTTCTTGTGGCCAGGCGGGAAGAGCGACCATGGTAATGGTTGCGCACACCACTCCCGCGCGTGCGACGCACCCCAAATATCTGTGGAGAATTGCCCACCACGGCGCAGCTGCGGCGCGGCGCCTGGAGCGCTGGATCTTCATTGGTTGGTCCTCCGGAAGAGCCCCCTAAACCCTTTTATCGTTGCTTTAACGGGATTTCTTTAGCGCGTGGGCCGCAACGGCAGTGATTCTGCAGCAACTTGAGTCGTGGTGGCGGGAACTGCGCGGCCGTCGGATCTGGCAGCGACTGCCTGCGCCTTCGCGTCGGGCTCGGGCGAAGCCATCGGTACCAGCGCGCCTTCCGCTTCCTTCGAGAATGTCAGCGCGTTTTCTTGCCCGTCCCAGTCGATCGAGATCACGTCTCCCAGGCACACCTGCTCGGTGGCCAGCAAGCTCGCCAGCGGATACACCACGTGCCGCTCGATCGCCCGCTTCAGGTGCCGCGCCCCGTACTTCATGTCCGTGCCCTCGCGCAGCAAGAATTCCCGCGCCGCCGGCGTCACCCGGAACAGAAACCGCCCTTTCGCCGTCTCCAGCACCCGCTGCTGCACCATTCCTAACTCGATCTCCAGAATCTGCTCCAACTGCTCCGACCGCAGCGGATGGAACACCACCACCTTGTCGATCCGGTTCATGAACTCCGGCGCGAATTTCCGCTTCGCCGCTTCCGACGCCGTCTTCTCCACCTTCTCATCCAGCCGCGGCTTCGACTCCGGCCGCACCGAAGGTGCAAATCCCATTCCCCCCGTCATCAGCTCCGTGATTTCTCCGCCCCCCAGGTTCGACGTCATGAAAATCATCGTCTGCGACAAATCCACACGCCGGTTATCGCCCAGGGTCAATGTGGCTTTATCGAGAATCCCGAGCAGCAACTGCCACAACGCGTCGCTCGCTTTTTCGATTTCGTCGAACAGCAGAAAACTGATCTTCAGCTTCTCGGTGTGATACTGCGCCAGCGCTTCCTGCGTGATCAGCGGATGCGTCTCCCGGTGCCCCAAGTATCCCGGCGGCGAACCAATCAGCTTCGCGATCTCGTGCGAGTGCTGAAATTCCGCGCAGTCCACCCTGATCACCGCCCGCGGATCCCCGAACAGCACTTCCGCCGTCGCTTCCACCACGCGCGTCTTCCCCGCACCCGTCGGGCCGAGGAACAGCAAGTTGCCCACCGGGCGTCCCGGCGAGTTCAGCCCCGCGCGGAACACCTGGTAGAGGTCCACCACCGCCTGCACCGCTTCGTCCTGCCCCACGATCTTCCGGCGCAGAGACGATTCAAAACTGCTCGATTCGAAGCTGCGTCTACTTGTATCCAACTGTTTCCCCACGAAGGCTCCCATTGATTTATCTCTCCCTGGCGTTCTTTTCAATTTTCGCCAGTGCCCGCCCAGCCAAGCCCGCTGCCAAGGACAGTGCAGAAAAGTGACCAATTGCTGAAAAGCTTTGCTGGCCCAAGCGTTTTGAATTCAATAGCTTGGCGGATGGACCGAAGGGGAGCACCCTTCCCCAGTGTCGCCACCTGTTTCAGGACCGATGCGGCGGGCCAGTGTGAAACGTTCACGAAACTGTAATGTGTGTTGCGGTTAAAATAGCCCTGGCTTGATTCAAGGAAGCACTTTCCCGTATGGTGTGGGCGGCCAAAGAGAAGAGAGAGAAATGATGAAACGAGTCCTCGTAATTGAAGACGACAAAGACATTGTCGAATTGGTTCGGTATAACCTGGAGAAAGATGGATTCCAAGTGCAGAGCTGCGGCGAAGGCGCAACAGGGCTCGCGCAAATCCGCAAGGCCCCGCCCGATCTGCTGGTTCTCGATCTGATGCTGCCCAAGCTTTCCGGCCTTGAGATTTGCAAGGAAGTCCGCAAGGATGTCGCGCTGAATCGCCTGCCGATTCTGATTCTCTCCGCGAAGGGAGAGGAAGCGGATCGCGTGGTGGGATTGGAGCTAGGCGCCGATGATTACGTCACCAAGCCGTTCAGCCCGCGCGAATTGGTGGCCCGCGTCAAAGCACTGCTGCGGCGCTCCGAGCCCGGCACTCCTTCCGAAAAGCCGATCGAGATCGGCGCTCTACGAATTGATCCGGCCGCCTATCGGGTCACGCGTGGCGGCAAGGCCGTCCCGATGAGCACGCTCGAGTTCCGGCTCCTCTATTTCCTGGCGGCGCGCCCGAATCGCGTCTTCACGCGCGACCAGTTGTTGGATGGCGTGTGGGGAACCGAGCGGTTCGTCACGCCGCGCAGCGTGGATGTGTACGTGCGGCGCTTGCGTGAGAAAATTGAAATGGATCCCCAGCATCCGTCTTTTATGAAAACGATTCGCGGAGCGGGCTATCTCTTCGAGACCCGTGCGAGCTAAGCTCTTCTGGAAGCTCGGGCTGACGTACGTTGCCCTCCTCCTCGGGGTCTTGGTCGCCGTGGACTTTTACTCCGCGGGTGTGCTGCGCCGTGATTACGTCCGCGCCGCTGACGACAAACTCTCGTCCCTTCTGAAGATTGCCCAAGCCCGTCCGCCTCGGCTGGATGATGCCCCACAACTTCGTTCCTGGACTGCATGGATGGCCCAAAGCGGTGCGCGGGTCACAGTGATCGACAGCACCGGCCGCGTTCTGGACGATTCGGCGCACGATCCAGAAACAATGGAGAACCATTCCAACCGGCCCGAAATACAACAAGCCTTTGCCACCGGCGAAGGGAGTTCCGTCCGCCACAGCAACACTCTGGATACGGATCTCGTCTACCGTGCTGTACGGTATCAGCCGCCCACGGGTCCCCCGGTCGTAATTCGCATGGCCCTGCAGCTCGCCCAGATTGATTTTCCTCTCGGGGAACTTCGGGAAAGGCTGCTCGCGGCTTCTTTGGCGATTCTCCTGTTGGGTGCCCTGGCCTCGCTGGGTTTTTCCCGCATGTTTGCGGCGCGTGTGGACCGGCTCAAGGAATTTTCGCGCCGGGTGGCGCAAGGAGACTTCCGTCCTTTGCCTTCGGAACGGCCGCGCGATGAGCTGGCGGACTTGGCAGACGCTCTCAACGAAACTGCCCGGCACATGGACGCAACGATCCGGTCGCTTGGCGGCGAGCGCAACCAGTCGAGCGCCATCCTGAGCAGCATGGTCGAGGGCGTCGCGGTGATTGATGCACACGAACGTCTCGTATTTTGCAATCGGGCCTTCTTGGAGATTCTGAATGTCGATCCCGCGAGCAGCGAAGGGCGTCCGGTGATCGAAGTCGTCCGCCACTCGGAGTTGCTGAGCCTGATTCGCCGTGCCCTCCAGGGAGAAGAAGGCCTGCAAACCGACATCGTAATGGGATTCATCCAGCAGAGAAGCTTTTCGGTCAGCGCCTCGCCGGTCAAGGCTCTCGAACCGGGCCTGACGGCCGCACCGGCGGGCGGCGCGCTGCCCGGTGGAAAACCCTCCGGAGCGGTTGTGGTGCTCCATGACGTCACCGAACTCCGCCGGCTCGAACGTGTGCGGCAGGACTTCGTCGCGAACGTCTCGCACGAATTTAAGACGCCGCTCACCGCCATCCGCGGCTTCGCCGAAACTCTTCTCTCCGGCGCGCTGAATGACCCTCAGAACAACCGCCGTTTCCTGGAAATCATCCGCGACCATGCCACGCGGTTGGATCGCCTGACCGACGATTTGCTCAAGCTGGCCCGCATCGAGGCGGGCAAGCTCGAACTGGAATTTTCTCCCGTTGGGCTGACTGAACTCGTGGAAAGCTGCGCCGAGACAACCACGCTGAGAGCCAGCCAAAAACAGATTGCCCTGGAGATCGACATTCCCCCGGGAATTCCCGCCGTTCGTGGCGATGCCAGCTTGCTTCATGAAGTCCTTCAGAACCTGCTCGACAACGCGATCCAATACACGGCGGCGGCCGGCCGTATCCAGGTAAGCGCTTCGGCTGGAGCCCGCGAGGCCATCCTCACTGTCGCCGACACGGGCATTGGGATTCCGCTGGCCGACCAGGAACGAATCTTTGAGCGCTTCTATCGTGTTGATGCCGCTCGCTCGAGGGAAGCGGGAGGCACCGGCCTCGGCCTCTCGATCGCCAAGCACATCGTGGAAGCCCACGGCGGTCGCTTGTGGGTCGAGAGCGAGGTCGGCCGCGGCTCGAAGTTTTCTTTTTCCATCCCCTTGGCATCCTGATCGCTCCCCACGGGTTGTCTTGAGAGATTCATAGTTGATTTATCAGCTTGCAACGGTAGCGGGCCATTCTGCATGCGGGGTTTCAGGTTCGCGCGCCGCGTTGGCCCTGGAGAGTAGCCTAGTTCCTTCCGCAGCGTGATGGGATTGGCGCGCGGCTTGAGACGCGGGTTTCGTATCCGCTTATGCGGTCACAAGGGAGGCGTGAATCATGGCTTCAGCAAGGATGAGTGCGGAGGGAGTCTTCCAGTCCGTCTTGGTGAATTATCTGGTTTCACAGGCTCGGACCGTCGAATCCTCGATCAACCGCGCGCTTTGGGCTCTGCTCGAACGAAATGACCGGCTCGCCAGCGAGGTTTTCCTTACGGAGCCGCGCATCAACGAGATGGAAATCCTGATTGACGAACATGCCATTCGCATGCTGAGCCAGGGCAATCTCCTGGATACGGACGTCCGGCTGATCGTCGCCACTCTAAAAATCAATAACGACCTCGAACGCATGGGGGATCTTGCCGTCAACTTGAGTGAGCGCGCCATTTCTCTCGCCGCCATGGGCGAAGTCCAGGTGCCTTCGGAGCTGGAGCCCATGGCGACCGCAGTCCGTGCGATGGTCTCGAAGTGCCTGGGAGCGCTCATCTACCAGAACGTCGAATTGGCCACTCAGGTCCTCGAGAGCGACGATGTCGTCGACCGCTACCGCGATCGCGTCTTTGAAGCCCTGCTGACAAGCATGACCCAGGATCCCACTTTGGCAGCTCCGAACCTGCATTTTGTGCTCGCTTCCCGCCATCTCGAAAGGATTGCCGACCACGCTACGAATATCGCCGAGGACGTTTTGTTCTGGGTGCGCGGACTCGAGGTCCGCCATGGCCGCGCCAAACAGGCAGAGTCCAGGCCTGAAACCTCCGCCGTTGCTGGAGAAGGCGTGGGCGCGTAGTCATTGAGTTTTCACACTTTCATTATCGTGGATTCAAATGGCGGTTCTATGGTCAGCGGCCGCGGGGCAACTGTGGTAGTGCGGTTTCGTGCGTTTAGGGGCTGGTTCGGCGGGATCGGTCGGAATGCCGTAGCAATTGTAACTCCCAGCGCTTCAGTAACTTGTGCTGCGTATAAGAAACCGCAGATCGCGCACCAAAGGCGAGCGATCTACCTCACCGTCGAGGCCGCCCCACTTTTCCAGCTAGAGGAGCTATGGGCGTTTTCACCTCGAATTCTCGCCGATGTAACACTCCTGTAACAATCCTGCAACAAAATCCGGGAGGAGACTTTAACGAACATGAAAAAGACGCTACTAGTTGTGTCGCTTGTCTTGGGGCTTGCAGCCGTCACCGGAGCGCAATCGAGCACAGTGCTCCTGAACGCTGCAGGCGCCACCTTTCCTTATCCAATCTACTCCAAGTGGTTTAACGTCTATCACCAAGAGCACTCGAACATTCAGATCAACTACCAATCTATCGGTTCGGGCGGGGGCATTCAGCAGCTTAAGGCAGGCACCGTCGATTTCGGCGCCTCAGACATGCCTCTGAATGACCAAATCCTCGGCACGTTCAACTTTAAGATTCTTCAATTCCCCACTGTTTTGGGGGCGGTTGTTCCCACTTACAATATTCCCGGTGTGAGTGCGGAACTGAAGTTCACCGCGCAGGCGCTCGCCGACATTTACCTCGGCAAGGTCACGAAGTGGAACGACAGCGAAATCAGCAAGGAGAATCCGGGCGTGAATTTGCCGGCCAACGACATCGTGGTGGTGCATCGTTCCGACGGCAGCGGCACGACCTTCGTTTGGACGGACTATCTCTCCAAGGTGAGCCCGGAATGGAAAGAGCACGTTGGAAGCAATACCGCTGTCAATTGGCCCGCGGGTCTTGGCGGCAAAGGCAATGAGGGCGTTTCGGGAATCGTCCAGCAGACGCCAAACTCGATTGGGTACGTCGAGCTCATTTACGCCAGCCAGAACCATATGGGCTACGGCTTGGTGAAAAACTCTTCGGGCAAGTTCGTCAAGGCTAGCCTCGAGACCGTAACCGATGCGGCTTCCGGCGTTTCGGAGAAAATGCAAAACGATATCCGCATTTCCATCACCGACGCGCCAGGACCCGAGGCTTACCCGGTTTGCAGTTTCACGTATCTATTGATTCCAGAAACGATCTCGGATGCCACCAAGCGGGATGCCATCAAGCAATTTCTCCACTGGATGTTGACGACCGGCCAGGATTCGGTGGAATCTCTGAACTACGCCCGTTTGCCCAAGGCCGTCGTAGCGCTTGAAACGAAGCAGATTGCTGAGATCAAATAAGGAATGGCCTCTAACGCGAGTGCGGTTGGGCGTGCGCCGTCTCCTTGGACGGCGCGCGCTCTGATGCGTCGACTTTCGGTTGGCGACGAAGTGGCTCACATCGTCACTCTTATTTTCGCCTCCTCGATTATCGTCATTACATCGCTCCTGGTGTATCAGCTCTGGGCCCATTGCGCCCTTTCGCGGCATCAATTCGGCTGGAATTTTTGGGTCACTCGAACCTGGGACCCGGTCTTCGACCACTTTGGCGCATTGCCCTTTATTTACGGCACGTTGGTCACTTCGGCGGTAGCCCTTATCCTCGCCGTCCCCCTTGGGCTGGCGGCTGCCATTTTTCTTTCCGAACTTGCACCGCGCACCATCTCCGACACGATCTCCTTCCTGATTGACTTGCTCGCCGCCGTCCCCAGCGTGATCTACGGACTCTTTGGAATCTTCATCGTGGTGCCGCTCATGCGGACCACCATTGGCCCGGCGCTGAAATCCGCGTTTGGGTATCTACCGTTTTTCCAAGGCCCCAACTACGGCGTGGGGTTCCTGACGGCAGGGATCGTGCTGGCTATTATGGTGGTGCCCTTCATCATTTCCGTTTCTCGCGAAATCCTGCTTACGGTTCCCCGGGAACAACGGGAAGCGGCTATGGCTCTGGGCGCCACGCGCTGGGAGGCCACTTGGCAAGTGGTTGTGCCATGGGCTCGCGCCGGTATCACCGGTTCGGTGTTTTTGGCGCTGGCTCGCGCCGTGGGCGAAACGATGGCGGTCACCATGGTCATCGGCAATGCCGGGAGAATCAGCACCTCCCTATTTGCTCCGGGTGATACGATCGCCGCCACGCTTGCCAGCCAGTTTAATGAAGCCACGGGCGACCTCTACCGCAGCTCCTTGATCGAGCTCGGCCTCATCCTCTTCTTGATCACTTTTATTCTTAATGGCATGGCGCGCCTCCTCATCATTGCCACCGAACGCGGAGGAGGGCATCACGCATGAGTGGTTTCCGCCTCGCTTGGCGCAAGTCTCTGAACGTCGTAATGCTCACGCTCACCGGCGTCGCTGCCTTCGCTGTCGTTTCCGTCCTTTTCCTGATTCTTGGCTACTTGATTTACAACGGCGGGAAATCGCTCAACTGGAATTTCTTCACGCAGCTTCCCGCGCCCGTGGGCGAGATGGGCGGCGGCATGGCCAATGCTATCGTCGGCAGCATGAAACTCCTGCTCCTGGCAGCCGCCTTGGGGCTCCCCGTGGGGCTGATTGCCGGCGTTTATCTGGCAGAGTTCGGCGGCAGAACCTTTTCTTTCGTTGTTCGCTACACCACGGATTTGCTCAACGGTGTGCCTTCGATCGTCATGGGCATTTTCGCCTACGCGTTGGTCGTGATTCCGACGAAGCAATTCTCCACGCTGGCGGGCGGCGTGGCTTTGGGCATCATGGTGATTCCCATTACGCTGCGCAGCACGGAGGAGTTCCTGCGCTCGGTTCCCGGAACCCTCCGCGAAGGCGCGATGGCTTTGGGAGCCAGCAAGTGGAGGACCATCGTCACCGTCGTCCTCCCCGCGGCGCGGGGCGGCATCATCACGGGCATGCTGCTTTCGATGGCTCGCGTCGCCGGCGAGACGGCTCCATTGCTCTTCACCGCTCTCGGGAACCAGTTCTGGAGCCCCGGCTGGAACCAGCCCACTTCCTCTCTTCCCTTAATGATTTATACTTACGCTCTCTCTGCATACGAGGACTGGCATCGGCAGGCGTGGGCTGCCGGTCTGGTTTTGCTTGCCTTAGTCCTCCTTGCCAACGTAGGGACGCGGCTGGCATTGAGCCGCGGAGGGGCTGCCCGGAGTGTCTGATATGGCTTCAGCCGCGCAAGGGAAAAGCACTGCCACAAGGGTTGCACCGCAAATTCGCACCGCCGAAGTGTCTTCGACGGTATCTGAAAAGGAGGCGCGGATGCGCTTCCAAATTTCGAACCTGGATTTCTTCTACGGCCCCAAGCAGGCCGTGTTCGGCGTCAATCTCAAGATCCCGGCGAGCAAGATCACGGCTTTGATTGGACCCTCCGGTTGCGGAAAGTCCACATTCCTCCGCACTCTCAATCGCATGAACGAGATGATCCGCCACAGCCGCTACACCGGGGAGATCCTCCTGGACGGCCAGGATATTCTCAACATGGACGTCGTGGGCTTGCGCCGCCGCGTCGGCATGGTCTTCCAGCGTCCCAACCCCTTCCCGAAATCCATCTACGATAACGTGGCCTACGGCTTGCGCATCAATGGCCATCAAGGCCGACTGAGCGAGCTCGTCGAGCACAGCCTCCGCCGCGCCGCGCTCTGGGACGAAGTCAAGGACTACCTCCACAAATCGGCCTTCACCCTGTCTGGCGGCCAGCAGCAGCGCCTGTGCATCGCCCGCGCTCTCGCCGTGGATCCTGAAGTCCTGCTTCTCGACGAGCCTTGCTCCGCACTCGATCCCGTTACCACCGCCAAGATCGAAGAGCTGATGTTTCAACTCAAGGACAGTTGTACGATGGTCATCGTGACGCACAACATGCAGCAAGCCGCCCGCGCCAGCGACTTTACGGCGTTCATGCTCGATGGCAAGCTGATCGAGCACAGCGAGACTTCGAAGCTGTTTACCACGCCCACCGATCCGCGCACCGAGGCGTACATCACGGGCCGCTTCGGATGATCGGCGTAGCGCGAGCCCTGGATTTTGGTTTTCATTCCGAGCCCGTTCACATTTCGAACGGTGCGAGGAATCTGGTTTTGGTTTTGAGCTTGCTTCTGCTCTTGCTTTAGCGTGCGCGGCAAGGAAGGACCTAAAGAAACATGGAACGCCATTTCGAACACGATCTCGAGGAATTGAAGCAGCGCCTGCTCTGGATGGGCAGCCTCGCCGAGCGCGCCGTCCACCAATCCGTCCACGCTGTTCTCGACGCCGAAGAGAACCTCGCCGAAACCGTGCTCAACGAAGAAGACGCCATCAACGAAATGCAGATCGAAATCGACGACCGCGTCCAGCGCCTGCTCGCTCTGCAGCAGCCCATGGCGGCGGACCTGCGCTTTCTACTTGCCGTCTCGCGGATCAATGGCGATCTGGAACGCATCGGCGACCAGGCCGTCAATATCGCCCAATCCGCCATGCGCGTCCTCCGCCATCCCCAGGTCAAGCCCTACGTGGACCTGCCCCGCATGAGCGAGCTCGCCGAAGGCATGGTCCGCGACAGCCTGAACGCCCTCGTCCGCGGCGACCAGGACCTTGCCCGCAGCGTCATGCAGCGCGACGACCAGGTCGACCGGCTCCGCGACCAGCTCTTCCGCGAACTCCTCACCTACATGATGGAAAATTCCGCCGTCGTCTTCGCCGCGTTCGAGCTCATCCTCGTCGCCAAGAACCTCGAACGCATCGCCGATCACGCCGTCAACATCGCCGAAGACGTCATCTACTATGTCGCCGGCCGCGACGTTCGCCACCCCGCCCTGGACCGCGGCTAGCGTTTGGTCTCTTCGGCGCACGCGATCGGACGGCGCCGAGCGGTTCCTACTGCGTAACCACAAGATAGTGACTGAAAAATGCGAGCGTCTGGATCGCGAGTTGCCGGCGGGCATCGGGAGTCTGGAATGTGTGGCCGTCGTCGACTTTGATGAATGATACAGGCACTCCCGCGGACTGCAGTTTTTCAAACAGTTCCTGTGCTTGCGCGATGGGAACGTTTTGATCCTGCGTGCCATGAAGGATCAAGAACGGCGCATCGTCCTTGGAAACGTGAAAGGCAGGCGATGCTTCCCGCCAAACCTCCGGATGTTTCGAATAGTCGGTCCCTAGAAAATTCTCAAGAAACGCGACATCGTCATGATTTCTATTAGTGGTGAAATCGGTAGGTCCGCTGACGTCCACCACGGCCTGCACCCGGCTGGAATACTTGGCAAGCGCTGGATCGGAATTGTCCCGCGTTTCTTCCATCCCGAGCAGCGCGGCCAATTGCGCGCCGGCCGAGTGTCCGAAGGCACCGACGCGCTCGGGATTCACGCCATACTTGGCGGCGTTGGCCCGCACCCAACGAACGGCGCGCTGCACGTCATCAAGTTGCGCCGGCCAGCGGTTCTCCTTGCCTTGCAAGAGACGATAGTCCACCGAAAAGGCGACAAACCCGGAGCGCGCGAGAAACTGTCCCATGCCGCGCATGGTGCTCTTGTCGAAACTTGTCCATCCGCCACCGTGAATCATCAGCACTGCCGGACGTGCCCCCGTGCTGCGGCTGTTGGGTTCGTAGACGTCGAGACACAGATCGGAACCCTTTACGGAAATGTAGGGGACATTCTCCTGGACGGTGACCGCCCCACCGCCGGATTGTGGAGCGGGCGCGGTTTCTTGTTGCACCGCCGCGCCTATTTCCCGCGGCGGAAGCGCGATGACGACCGCTGAGCCAAGCAGCGCAGCCAGCAGACGAGAAATTGTCTTGTTCATGGCTGAATTGTACTACGCCTCGGAAAACCGACAAGGCGGCGGGCAGGGAGGCGAGCGTCGGAACGCAAAAACCTCGCAGAGGATCCCACTCCCGACACAAGACTCCCGGTTCTAGAACATCGTGCGCGCACCCTCGCTTCTTGTTGCGATTAGAATTGGCCCGGTCCTTTGTTTTCTGTAACTTACGGCGATTTCTAATCGCGGGAGTGTTGCGATTAGAATGGAAGGAGGAACGGGCAGCGACCGGCAGAGCGGCGAGGGGCGCACCAGCGGTGTCTTCCTATATAGCGTCTGGGCCACGGAAGCCGCAACGGAAATTTTTCCGAGTTGGGTAGCGTGGTTCATATAGCAGAGGGAATAGTAGCGGAGGGCGAAGGAAAAAAGGACTGTACGAAAGTGCAAAGAAAGTACAAGGACCAGTACCCTGTACGAAATGCGAAAACGGGACCTGTACTTCGGGGCGAATTGTTCAAATTTGTGATGGACTGATTGAGGTTATGGCTCCCTGTTGCTTTCGTACAGGTCTGAACCTGGACCTGAATCAGCGTAAGTTCCGCCAGAAAAGAGGACGGACGCAACCCTTCGCTTGTGCCCAGGGCAAGAAGGCGCACACGGGGTAGACTCGAAGCCAGCGCTAAAGCGCGTGATTAAGGGCAAAACTTTTTCCGGAGCGCCGAGGCGCTCCTTCCACGCCCGCCGCGGCGGATCTTCGACATAACTGCGGGGCATTCACCATGAGGCAAAACCAAGAGGCCATCCGTCCCGTTCAACATCACGAGGACACAAAAGGCGAAGGTTAAGCGAGCGAAGCCATGTCAATGACGAAGCGGTATTTCACGTCGCTCTTGAGCAGGCGTTCGTAGGCCTGGTCGATTTGCTGAATGGGAATCAGCTCGATATCGGAGACGATTCGGTGCGCGGCGCAGAAATCGAGCATCTCCTGGGTTTCGCGGAGGCCGCCGACGGCGGAGCCAGCGATGCTGCGGCGCTTGAACAGCAAATTGAAAACGGCGACGGGCGCGGGTTTCGGCGGCGCGCCGAGCAGAGTCAAGGTGCCGTCGAGCTTCAATAGCTGGAGATAGGCGTTCAGATCGTGCTCGGCGGAGACCGCGTCGAGGATGAAATCGAAGGTGCCGGCATGTTTCAGCATTTCGGCGTCGTTCTTGGAAACGATGACTTCGTCGGCGCCGAGGCGAAGGGCGTCGGCCTTTTTGTTGGGGGACGTGGTGAAGAGCACGGTGTGGGCGCCGAAGGCGTGCGCAAATTTCAGGCCCATGTGGCCCAAACCGCCAAGTCCGACGATGCCGACTTTTTGTCCCTTGCCGACTTTCCAGTGGCGCAGCGGCGAATAGGTGGTGATGCCAGCGCAGAGAAGCGGTGCCGCGCCAGCGGGGTCCAAATTATTGGGCACGCGCAAGACAAAAGCTTCGTCGACCACGATGCTATCGGAGTAGCCGCCGTAGGTGACGCCGCCGAGATATTTGTCCGGGAAGTTGTAGGTGAGGGTGAAGCCGGGAATGCAATATTGCTCCTCGCCGGCGCGACAGTTCGCGCAAGTGCCGCAAGAGTCCACCAGACAACCGACCGCGGCGATGTCGCCCTCCTTGAATTTCTTTACAGCGCTACCGACCTTGACGACGCGGCCGACGATTTCGTGACCCGGGACGCAGGGATAGACGGTCGGCATGGCGTCCTGCCACTCGTTGCGCACCTGGTGCAGGTCTGAATGGCAAACGCCGCAGAAAAGAATTTCGATCTGGACGTCTTGGGGAAGTGGAGAGCGGCGTGGAAGAGTAAAGGGCGCCATGCCGGACGTGGCGCTTCGCGCCGCGAAGGCTTTTGCGGTGAAGGTCTGTGGTTTCTGGCTTTCCTTGGCTGGTTGTTGCGCTGCTTCGGCCATGTTCTAGTTCCTCCATGCTAAACGTGCTGAACAAGCTTAGTCCAAGAAGTGGATGGAGTCACTAGCGACATGCGCCAATCTACTTGCAAAACCGCCAGAGGACCGAACCGGGACCAAAAGCAGATCCCTCGTCGGCCAGAACGCGGCCTTGCTCCCTTCCTTGCGTCAGGGCAAGCGGGATGACAATGCTGGATTGTCAGATGCGGGCGAGGGCGGTAGCTTCGTCTTCGGCGAGGTCGAGGATGGTATCCAGGCGAACCATTTTCAGGAGCATCATCACGCGCTTGCTGGCAGCGTAAAACGTGCACTTCCCGCCGGCGCGTTTGACGGCCGTGAACGACCGGACCAGGGCGCCGATGCCGGAGCTGTCGAGCTCGGTGACGCCGGCGAGGTTCACGGCCACGTTGATGGTCCCGGCGTCAACAAGCTGCTGCATTTGGGTGCGGAAGGCTTCCTCCGCGTCGCCCAGTTTGAGCGGCCCTTCTAGGTCCAGGATAGTGGCCGGGCCGGCCTTGCGAATGCTGATCTCCACAGTCGCCTCGATACCCGCAGCAAAGCTAACCGAATTGCGCGTTGCAATCAAGGGGATGCGCCGAAATTGCAGGGAACGAGCCAACGAACCGTAACTTATGGGCGCCTGCCGTGGCCAACCAAAGGAAGCGGGCAGCACCCTTGTCCGCGACGAGATTTTGTGGCGCAATAAGGCGTCAATTCATTGATTAGGAGGCGCGATGAATCTCCGCAGTTCGCTTCCGGGCGTTTCGTTTGCCCGCGCTGCAGTGACGGCAGCGCTGATCGCTATGGTGCTCGCGCGCGGCGCGGGCAGCGCGAACAATCCTGCCGCCGCGGCAGAGGGCGATCATTGGACGCTCACGTGGAGCGATGAGTTCAGCGGCCCGAACGGCTCCGCTCCCGATCCCGCGAAGTGGACGTACGACATAGGCGGAAACGGCTGGGGCAACCAGGAGCTTGAGTACTACACCAAGCGACTGCAAAACGTCTTCGTCGAGGACGGGCATCTGGTGATTCGCGCGATCCGGGAGGACTACACCGGCCCGGACGGCGTCACGCGGCACTACACTTCCGCGCGCCTGAAGACGCAGGGAATTTTCTCGCAGGCGTACGGGCGCTTCGAAGCGCGCATCCAGATTCCCCGCGGACAGGGCCTCTGGCCCGCCTTCTGGATGCTGGGCGAGGATATCGGCAAAACCGAATGGCCGGCGTCGGGCGAAATCGACATCATGGAAAACATCGGGAAGGAGCCGTCGCAAATTCACGGCTCGATGCACGGCCCCGGGTATTCGGGAGATCGCGGCTTCACGTCCACTTTCAAGCTTCCCGGTGGCAGGCACTTTTACGACGATTATCACCTCTATGCGGTCGAGTGGGAGCCGCGTGTGGTCCGCTTCTATGTGGACGACAAGCTGTATGCCACTTTCGCGCCCGACCTTTTGCCGGCGGGAATGAAATGGGTTTTTGATCATCCCTTCTTCCTGCTGCTGAATGTGGCCGTCGGCGGCAGTTGGCCCGGGGCGCCCGACGCGACGACCGTTTTCCCACAGACCATGCTGGTGGATTACGTTCGCGTGTACAAAAAATCGACGCAATAAGCAGATGAAAAGGCGGCCTGCTGGCGAGGTTCACTGACGGCTTGCGCGGCGAGCCCGACAGCGAAATGAAAAGGACACTTCCTTGACGCCTGCGCGGTGCTTTTGTTAGGCTGCGCCCATTCCCTCCCCCACAGATTGTGCGGAATGCAACCCGCGATGGGAGAGCGGAAGCATCCCTTCCACAGGGAGAGCTATGGAAACATCTTCCGCGCTCTTCGAACTTGCGTGTGTGTCTCTGGCCTGTCGCGACCAGGATACGCTGCTGAAGACGTTTGCCGCGCGCGTTGGCGCAGCGCTGGAAGCCAGGGGTGTGCTGATTTGGTTGGCTGATGGCGAAGGCGAAGGGCTCAGTTGCCGCATGCGCTGGACCGAGCCGGGCGAGAAAATTCATCCGGAGGGCGAAGCGGCCGCGGACGGCCTGCTCGCCGAATTGTTCGAAGCACTTTCCGAGTCGGGCGGGACGCGGCGCGTCGGTGCGCGTGAAATCGATGCAGAGGGGCTTTCGCATCTCGAGGAAGCCAGCCGCGGTCGCGTGAAATCCTTGCTGTACGCGTCATTACCTGGCGCGCAAGCGGCCGCCGGCGTCGTGGAAGCGGTCAACAAACGCGCGGGCGAGTTCACGGCGGAAGACGCGCATTTCCTGGAAGAAGCCAGCCGCATGGCGGGGCAGGCGCTCACGAATCTGGACGCCATCGAAGGCGAACGGCAATCGCAGCTCGCCACGCTCGAACGCCTCACCGCGCTTTACGATCTGGGCCGCACGTTTACATCCACGCTCGAGCTCGCCGAATTGCTTCCCATCGTGGCCGGAAAAATCCGCGACATTCTCGGCGCCGCCGCGTGCAATCTGTGGCTCGCGGATGCCGCCGCGGGCGACCTCTATCTCGCGCAGAAGGTGGGCGAGGATCCCTCGGTGGAAGATGGGGCGCGCGCGTCCGTGAGCGAAGGATTGTTCGGCGAAGTGACTCAACAAGCCAATCCGAAGCTGATCGAAGAGGCGGGCGAGGATCCCGCGCTGGAGGAACGCCGCGCTGCAGCCGGTGAATTTGAATTCCAATCCTGGATGGCCGCTCCGCTGCGAAAAGATGACGAAGTGCTGGGTGTGGTGGAACTGGTGAACAAGGCCGACGGGACGCCGTTTACCGAAGACGACTTGTTTTTCCTTTCCAGCATCAGCGAACAGGCAGCCGTGGCGCTGCACAACGCGAACCTGCTCGAATCGGAACGCAAAGTCCATGCGCTGGACGCGCTGCTGAAAATTTCGCAGGAAATCACTTCGACGCTCGACCTCGATCACGTGCTTACGACCGTGGTGCATCAGGCGGCTACGGTGGTGCCTTTCGACCGCTGCGTGATCGGTTTCTACGACCGCGGCCGGTTCGTGCTGGGCGCTGTTTCTGGAGAAACCGAAGTTCCGAAGACACGCGAAATGAACGATCTTCGCGAGCGGCTGCAGTGGGTGGCGGAACAGCCGCACGCTGTCTCGGCGGATTTGTACGAGGACGGCTGGCATTTGCAGCCGGAGGAGGCGCGGGCGCAGCTCGTCTCCTTACTGGAAGCCAACGAGAACAACGGCTTCTACGCCCTGCCACTCCGCGACGATCAGGGCACGCTTGGAGCCATGGCGCTGCTGAGCGGCGACGCCGATTTCCTCAATGACAGCAACAAGGAAACGCTCGCCATCCTTGCCAACCAAACTACGGTCGCCATCCGCAACGCCCAGCTCTATCAGCAGGTGCCGTTGATGAACCTGCTTCAGCCGCTGGCCGCGCGAAAACAGAAAATTGTGTCGGCGATGTCGCAAGGACGTTGGCTGGAGTATGCGCAGAAGGCCGGGCTGATTGCCTTGGTCTTGGCAGTGGTGCCGTGGCCGATGCGGGTGAGCACGGACGCCACCGTGGTGCCGGCCGAGCGGCGCATCGTCAGCGCGATCGGAGGAGGAGTGGTTCGCCATGTGTTCGTGCATGAAGGCGACGTGGTGCAGCCGGGCCAAGTGCTGGCGCAGCTCGACGACGGCGAAGATCGCGTGAAGCTTGCGCAGGCCGAGGCGGATCTCGCGCAGGCGCGCCGCGAAATGGCCGAGGCCGAGTTCCGCAACGATCCTCCCGCCGCGGGCCAGGCCCAGATTCGCGCGGACCTTCACACTGCGGAAGTGAACCTCGAGCAGCAGCGCATCAACGAGGCCCAGCTCCGGGCGCCGATCGCGGGCCTGGTGGTCACGCCGAAGGTGGAGGAAAAACTGGGGACGATGGCCCGGCCCGGCGAGGGATTCTGCGAAATCGTGGGGCAGAATCCCATGGCCGCGGAGATGAGCGTTGCGGAATCTGACCTGGGGCTGGTGCGAACGGGCGAGAGGGTGGCGCTGAAGCTGAATGCTTTCCCCACGGCAACTTTCGAGGGAACCGTGGAACGGATTGGCGCGCAGCCGCAGGCGGAGTCGGGCGAGCAATATTTCCTGGTCCGCGAGGTGTTCGAGAATTCGGGGGGACGCGCGCGGGATGGAATGGTGGGGCGCGGACGAATTTTGGCGGGCGGCGGTTGGTTTCAGAGCGGGTGGTATCCGATCGGCTACGTCATCCTGCGTTCGCCTTTCCGCTGGATCTGGCAGAAGGTCTGGTCCTGGCTGCCGTAAGAGAGAGGAACGATGATGAAGAGACGCGCGATTTGGTTACTTGCGACCATGCTGGCCGTCGCGGCCAGCGCCTGCGGCAATTCCCCAGTGGCCTCGGGCCCTGTGCCTGCAGCCTCCGCGTCGCCGGATTCCGTTTCTGCGGCCCCAGCCTCCCAACCCGCGGCCAGTGCATCCCCCTCCAAGACATCCGGCACGGGCGACATCCTGAGCGTGCTCTCGGTGGAACATCAAGTGGATGTGTCCACACAGCTCGACGGCGTCGTGGTTTCCATCGCCAAGGATGAGGGCAGCGTCGTAAAGGCCGGAGACATCCTGGGCCAGCTCGATGACCGCACGTTGCAGATGGAACTGGTCAAGTCGCGCGACGATCTGCTGGTTTCGCAGAACAACGTCAAATACAAGGAAGCGGAGTTGAAGGCGAAGAGCGCAAACTTGCGCCGCCAGCAACAACTCCACGACCTTGGCCTATCCACCCAAGCCGATCTGGACGCCGCGGAATTCGAGGACAAGGCGGCCGAATACGACATGCACGGCTGGGAAGCGCTGGTCGAAAGCGGCAACGCGCAAATTCATCAGCTCGAAATCCAGATCGACCATACGCGCCTGCGCGCACCTTTTTCCGGCGTGGTGGTGCGGCGCTACGTCCGTGAGGGGCAATCCGTCGCGAAGCAGGACAGGTGCTTTCGCGTCAGCCAACTCGGGCCGCTGCAAGTGCAATTCCAAGTGCCGGAATCTTCCGGACGGCGCCCGGAGCGCGGCGCGGCGGTGGACCTCTCTTTGGTGAGCGATGCCAGACGCGGCATCCACGCCCGCGTCGTGAAGGTCGGCCCCATCGTGGATCCCTCCAACGACAGCTACGACGTCACCGCGCAGCTCAGCGGCCCGGGCATCTCGGATTTGCGGCCCGGGATGGCCGTGCGCGTCGAATGGCCGGGGACGGAACACCCCAAGCCGTAAGGGATCCGCCCATGCGTTTCGGTCCAACCAGCCTGCAGGTATCCAGCGTTGTCGCGAAGGGATTGAAGCGTCCCAAGCTGCGTTCGGACCTGCGCATCAGCGAACAGACCGTGGCGGGCGAAAAAAGCTACGTCATCAAAGTGGCCGAGACGAGTTCTTACAATCGGTACGGGCCCTCCGAATACGAACTCCTGACGATGTGCGACGGCACGCGCACTCCTCCGGAAATTGCGCAGGCATTGAACGAGCTCCATCCCGATGAGCCGATCGCGGAATCCGAGGTGCTTGATTTCTTGGATGGGATCGAGCCGGCCATGTGGGAACGGACCGTCGGCGAAAAAAACCTCGCCGTGCTGGAGCGCATCCGCGACGAGCGCAAGGGCCGGGTCGACCAATCGAGCGTTCTCTACATCAGCTTCAAGGCCTGGGATCCCAACAAGACGCTCGAGAAAATGGACCGTTACCTCGGCTGGATCTACACGCGGGGCTTCGTGATTTTTTCCGTGGCATTGTTCATCGTGGCGGCGTATTTGCTGGCGGGAGACTGGACGCGCGTCCAGAGCGATACGGCGGCGCTCTATTCCTTCCAGAACAAGACCTCCTACGATATTTGGGCATTCTGGTTCCTGTTGCTGGGGCTGGGCGGTATCCATGAGCTGGGACACGGGCTCACTTGCAAGCACTTCGGCGGGGACGTCCATCAAATGGGCTTCCTGCTGATCTATTTCACGCCCGCCTTTTTCACCGATACAACAGACATCCTACTGTTCGACCGCATCCCGCGGCGCCAGTGGGTGATTTTCGCGGGCATTTGGGTCGAGCTGGTGATCTGCGGAATCGCGGCGCTGATCTGGCATTTCTCGGCGCCCGCCTCGCTGGTCAACGACCTGGCCTACAAGACGATGCTGCTGAGCGGCATTCAAGGGGCGCTGCTGAATTTGAATCCGCTGATCAAGGCCGACGGTTATTACGCGCTTTCCCAGTTTCTGGATGTGGACAACCTGCGCGAGGATTCCTTCGCGTTCTTGCGCGCCTGGGTGCGGAAGTACCTTTTGTTTCAGGACATTGATTTGCCCGCTGCCAGCCGGCGCCTTCGCCGGATCTATCTGCTCTTCGGCCTCACGGCCATCACTTACAGCACCACGCTGCTGACCTTTGGAATCCTGTTTTTGAAGAATATATGCGTCAGCAAGTTGGGCGATTGGGGATACGTCGTGATGCTCGGCGTAATTTACTTTTTCGCTCGAAAGAGCCTGCGCAAGAATCTGCCCCTGGCCCGCGCATGGCTAAGGCAAAAGAGGGAGGAAGTCATGGCCTGGAAAATGACGCGAACGCACTGGGCGGGCGCCATCGGCGCTGCTCTGCTACTCTTTGTTCCTCCGGTCCCCTCGAAGGTCTCCTCGGATTTCATCCTCGAGCCGGGAAGAGAGGCCCACGTCCACTCCGAAGTTCCTGGAGCTGTGCAGAAAGTTTTCATCCAGCAAGGCGACACCGTGCAGGCCGGGCAAGTGCTGGCCACGCTCGAAAATCCGGAAATTGAGGCGGAGGCGCGCGCGGTGGCCGACGAACTCGCGCTGGCGAGCAGCAAACTGCGTTACGCGCAGGGGCGTTCCGACCTGGATCAGGCCGGTCCGGCTGCGCGGGAACGCAAGCGTCTATTGGAAGAGCAGGCGGTGGCGCAAAAAAGGGTCGAGGGCCTCACGATTCTCGCGCCGCTCTCGGGCATCGTGACGACCCCTTTGGTGGAGCAAAAGGCCGGCGAATTCCTCGCCGCCGGGGATGAGCTCTGCGAGATCGTGGACCGCAGCACCATGAAGGCGCGCATCCTGGTTCGCGATTGGCAGCTCGAGGAAATCCATACGCATGCCGCTGCCGAGGTGAAGGTCGTGCCCTTTCCCTACCGCACTTATTCGGGCAGCGTCGAGCAAATTCTTCCGGCCGCAGCGATGGACCGGCCGGTCGCGCAGCCGCAGAAACTCGAGCGGCTCGGTCAACAACTGACCAACTTTTTCGGCGTTGTCATGGAGTTCCCGAATCCCGATGGATCGCTGCGTGAGGGCATGACGGGAACGGCAAAAATCTCGGGCAAGAGCCGACCCGTGGCATGGCAGTTCGGCCGAGGCGCCTGGCGATGGTTTCGCTCGCAGGTCTGGTAATAACGCCGGTGAATCCCGCCGCCTTCAAATGAAAAGGGCCGCCCCGCAAAGCAGGCAGCCCATTCATCCATCCGCGCAATATTTTTATATGGCCGGTTTACAGCAATTCAAAAATGAGAGGAAAAGGGCCGCCGTTCCTGGGACGACGGCCCTTTGGGGGTTACTGCAACTTCCATCCACCGGCCGAGCAGTTGGCTCAGCCGGAAGCTCTTAGATCTTGCCCAGAGGGCCAGGGCCGCCAACCCGGCTCAACGTCGTAAACGCGTTCAGCGGGACTTTCTTTTCGAGTTTCTTGCCAGCTCCGAGCGTCTTACCCTTCTTTACCGGCTTTGCAGTCTTTGCCATGATCTTTTGTTCCCCCGTCTTAGAATTTGGGCCGTAACGGCTCAGTCTTGGTTAATGCAATCGTCGCGCCAAACGACATCGGGTCTCGCAGATTATGGGAGCGTTGAGAAAAAAGGACTTGCAGCAGCCCGAGGCGTTCCCAAGGATCTCGTGTTGAATTTTCGCGTTGAATTTTCGCGCGCGTGTTGAAAAATTCAATGTGAGGCCGACATGGGCTAGTACTTATTGAGTATTCAACGACTTATGCGCCGCCCGGCGCGAACCTCTTCTTTCAAGACGGCGCTTCGGTCGTGGAATACCGAGCGGCGGACTTAAGGGCGAAATCGATTAGAACAACGAGGAATGGGATAGAAAAGCTGGGACTTAGAATACATCGAAGGGCTGGCAACAATGCCCGAACTCCCATCACGTGAAAAACCGCCCCCGCGAGAGGAATTACCGCGGACCATTCTGAGGCAGGTTCTGTTACGTTGCTCTAGTATCCCCGTCGAATTAGACCGTTGTTACTTCCTGCCCCAATCAGGGCCGACAGCCGTCCGGGATAGGGGCCTGGTTACTTCGAGCTTTTTGGCTTTCTTCAGACCCTTGGATGCCTTTTTCTTTGGCGCCATGTGGCCTCGCTTCGTTTCCGATCAGCCCTTGCAAGGGGCGACTTTGATATATAAGCAACCAACGCGCCAAATTCAAGAGACAAGCGCCCCACCTGTATGTCGATTGTTTTGAAGCAGATACCGTTTAAAGGAGGAGTTCCTACACACCGTCAAGACCGGGATTTCGTTGAATCATTCACCGTTTGTTGAAGAATTCAACAGGATCCTAGAGTCCGTGCTTCCGGCAAAGGTAATTCAGCCGGTTGCGGTCCACTCCCAGCAGACGCGCGGCATCTCCTTTCACCTGCTTGGCCTGCTCCAGCGCCTCCACCAACCACCGCCGCTCATAAGCCTCCATCTCCTTATCGAGGCTGATGCCAGCGGAAGGCAGGCGGAACCGGTTGCGCGAATCGCGGGAACCTGCCTGGACGATTTCCGGCGGCAGGTCCCGCAGCGCAATTGTTTCGCCGTCCGTCATGATCACCAGCCTCTGGATCGCGTTCTCCAGCTCCCGGACGTTTCCCGGCCAGGCATACCGCTTCAGCGCCTGCATCGCGTCCTCTGCGATCCGCTTCGGTGGAAATCGGTTGGCCGCGCAATATACGGTGACGAAATACTCCGCCAGCACGGGAATGTCCTCCACGCGTTCGCGCAGCGCAGGCACGAAAATCGGCACCACGTGGATGCGGTAGTAGAGGTCCTCTCGAAAGCGGCCCTGCCGGACCATTTCCTCCAGGTCCTCGTTCGTCGCGCTGATCAGCCGGAAATCCACGCGGATCGATTTCTTCCCGCCCAGGCGGGTCAGGGAGTGGTCTTCCAGCACGCGCAGCAGCTTGCTCTGCAGTGCCGGAGTAAGCGTGGCGATTTCGTCCAGGAAGAGAGTCCCTTTGTGCGCCAGCTCGATGCGGCCCTCCTTCATGCCCACCGCCCCGGTGAACGATCCCTTTTCGTACCCGAACAGCTCCGCTTCCATCAGTCCTTCCGGCAGCGCGGCGCAATTCACGCTGACGAAAGCTCGGCTCCGCCGCGGGCTCTGCGTGTGCAAGGCGCGCGCGACGAGCTCCTTGCCGACGCCGCTCTCGCCGCGAATGATTACGTTCGTGGTGGCCCGGGCCATCCGCTGGATCGAATCGAAGACGTGCCTCATCGAGTCGGTCGAGCCGATCAAGTCGCCCAGCGCGTTTTTCCGGCTGATCTCGTCCCGCAGGAGCCGGTTTTCCCGCTGGATGCGCAGCTTCTCGACCGCGCGCTCCAGCAGGTGGCGCAGCACGTCCGTATCGATGGGCTTGATGAAATAATCGTACGATCCGGAATCGATCACTTTCAGCGCGGTGGACTTCTTCGGATCGGCGCTGAGCACGATTACCAGCGTGTCGATTTCGCTTCCGTCCAGCCGGCTCAGCAGCTCGCTGCATTCCCGCACGCCGCCCGAAGCGATCGGAAGGGCCAGCAGCAGCACGTCCAGCTCGGATTCCTGCAGCAGCGCGTAAGCGGTCTCGTAGGTTTCGCCCTCGAAGACCTCGAATTCGGAGCCCAACGCCGAGGCAATCTTCGACCGCAGGCTCGCGTCGTCGTCCACGATGGCAATCTTGGGTTTGTCGGGTCCGGGAGTGATGGGTCGTCTCCGGCGGAAGGGACACGTATTTCGCACTCGCGCTGCGAGGAAACCCCTGCCCCACGCCGCACGGATTCTAGGTGCCTCCGTGCACACTGTCAATGAATTGGCTGCGACGAACCAAGCGAACCGGACGCTTGTGGAAGGCGGCGTTGCGGCGGCAGTTTATGGCGAGGTTTTGCGCGGCGGGAGGTATTTCTTGTTGATCTTGGCGATCACCACGTAGTTCGGGTCCACCATTTCGGCCAGGTGAATCGTGGCGACCTTCGAAAGCAATTCGTAGGCATCCAGCTCCGAGAGACCGTAATCCGCGTGAATCCATTTAACCAATTGCGTGAACGCGATGCGCAGCGAATCGTCGAGCGGCCGGTAAATTCCCGTGGCCATCAATTCGTCGCGGCTCTCGAAGCGCGGCCATTCGATCCGCTGTCCCTTGCGCACCGTGACGCGCAGCCGCACCCGCAGCGGCACCTCGATGGCTGTCCCCGCAATCTCTCCGTCGCCCATCGCCGCGTGGCCGTCGCCCATATAGAGCAGCGCTCCCGCGACGTTTACGGGGAGATAGAGCGTATTGCCCACGCTCGCTTCCGACGAATCCATGTTCCCGCCGAATTCCGCGGGAACCACCGAGCTGCGCGATTCGCCGTCTTTTGGCGCCACGCCGATGCACCCCAAAAACGGATGCAGCGGAATTTCCACGGAAAAATCGGAATCGTGCGCGTGAAAGGTGACTGTGCCTTCCTCCGCGTGGATCGGATAGAGCCAGATGCGCTCGGGCAGCGGCGGGTTGAGCATCGGCGTGTAGTCGGTCGAGTTGATCGCGCCAAACCCGGGAGCAAACGCGCCGACGCCCTGCGGTCCGTTGACGTCCAGCTTCAGGAATTCGATCGCTAGCGTGTCGCCGGGCTCAGCGCCTTCGATATAAAAGGGACCCGTCAGCGGGTTATCGCCCTTGGCCATCGCCAATGTATCGCCCGGCTTCTGAATGGCGTTGCCGAAGCAATCGAGCGTGTCCGTCTCCAGAATATCCCCGGAAGCCAGCCGCGCCACCGGATCCGCGGGGCCGTACACATATTTCACCGTGTCCAGCGTCGCGTGATATTTCACCACGCGCGGCTCTTTGTCCTGCGCCTGCGTGAAGGGTGCAAACAGCAGAAGCGCGAGCAAACTCACCCGCACGCGAACGTTCATGGGTATACCCTCCTCAAGAATTCTCAAGTGTGGCGTGTGAAGCCGTTGCGCACGCCAGCTCATTTCTTTTCCAGCATCGCGGCAAACTGCCGCACCGTCGCGGGGGCGTGTCCGGCATAATGATTGTTTGCATACGCGAAGATTTTTATGCGCCTCTCGTGCACCTTGCGCACGATTTCGGCCCATTCGGAAAGCTCGCGCTTCCTCTCGACGATCACCTTGTCCCACGTCTTGGTTTTCTCTTCGATCGCCTTGCGATCACCGAGAAAACGGATGTAGGTGAACTCGGCCGTCAGCGGGTCGAGCTTCGAGAACACTTCCTGCGGACGCGGCATCCACGGATGGTCGATCAAAGCCAGCGCGATGCCGCGCTCGCGCAAGACGTCCGCCAACCGCGGCACCAGCCAGTATTTGTTTCGGATCTCGACCGCGAAGCGGTATCCCTTAGGCAGCTTCTTCACGAAGGGCGCCAGCCGGTCCAGAAACGCGGCCCCGTCCGCGAATGCCTTCTTATTGAAGTAAGGAAATTGAAACAGAATGGGCCCGAGTTTTTCGCCCAGCAGGTCCGCGGCCGCCAGGAATTCGCGCAGTTCGCCGGCGCAATCCACCAGCACCTTTTCGTGCGTGACCGTCTGCACCATCTTCAGCGCAAATAAAAAATTGTCCGGCGTCTGCGCGTACCATCGCTTCACCATCGCGGCGGCGGGCGTGCGGTAATAGGTGCTGTCCACTTCCACCGTATCGAAATGCTCGGCGTAGAAGTGAAGGTAATCGGCGGGCTTCATTCCCTCGGGATAGAACGAGCCTTCCCAGCCCGCTGCAGTAAAAGCCGAAGTGCCGATGTGGATTCCCTGCATAGTGCCGCGATTCTAGGACAAATCGGGCGGCGCCGCATGAAATTGCATTCCGCGCCGGGCACACCCCGAGGCCTACGAGCTCCCGATCAAAATTCCGACCGCGAACACGAGGCCCCCTCCCACGATCACCTGGAGTGCGGAGGAGAAAATGGGCGTATCCATGTAGCGATGGCGGACGTAGCTGATGATGCCCAGTTCCGCGGCCACCACCAGGACGGCCACCGTGAAAGCCACGTGGAAATCCGCGATCAAAAACGGCAGCGTGTGCCCCAATCCTCCGGCCGCGGTCATCATCCCGGTGACAATCCCGCGCACCACCGGGCGCCCTCGGCCGGTCAACGAACCGTCGTCGGAGAGCGCCTCGGCAAAGGCCATGGAAATCCCAGCGCCCACTGAGGCGGCGATGCCGACCAGGAACGCGTCCCAGGTCTTGTGGGTCGCCAGTGCCGCCGCAAAGATAGGCGCGAGCGTCGAGACGGACCCGTCCATCAAGCCCGCAAGTCCGGGCTGAATGATTTGCAGCACGAAAAGCCGGCGCTGCGATTGCTCCTCGGACTTCCGCGCGTCGGCCGTCAGGTGTCTTTCATCCAAAGTTGCCGCGAATTCGGAGTGCTGGCGCTCGATCTCCGCCAGGTCGCCCAGCAGCTTTCGCGTCGAAGCGTCCGAGACTCGCTCCAGCGCCCGCTCGTAGAATCGCCGCGTCTCCAGCTCCATGATTTCCACTTGTTTACGCACCGTATTGATCCCGAGCGGACGGACCAGCCACACCGGACGGCGCTCCACGAATCCCTTCACGTCCTGCCGTCGGATCAGGGGTATGTGATCGCCGAATCGCTGCTGGTGCATCTCGATCAGGCGCTGGCGGTGCCGCGATTCTTCCGCCTGCATCTCCTCGAAGACTTTGGACGTGGCGGGATAATCCGCGCGGAGACCATCGGCGAAGTCCGCGTACACGCGGCTGTCTTCCTCTTCGAGTTGGATCGCGAGCGCCAGGATTTCCCGCTCGCTCAGGTCTTTGAACCTCTTCTTGGCCATGGTCGTTCTCCCCCTGCGACACCTTGCTGCGAACACGGATTATAAACGCGGAATGCCGGAGACGCTGCTGCGCTTTGGATCCCGTCGATCCCCGGGTCTGCTCGCCCTTGCGCCCGAACCTTGCGGCTGGTTTGGCGCATCGGTATGGTATGTCTTAGCGGACTGTTTTGCAGCTATCGGAGGCAATCACCAAATGGCGGAAACTCTCGGCTTCATCGGACTCGGCAACATGGGCGAACCCATCGCCGCAAATCTTTTGCGCGCGGGATACGCTTTGCAGGTTTACAACCGCACCGCTTCCAAGGCTGCGGCGCTGGTCGCCAAGGGAGCGAGGCTTGTCTCATCGCCTGCGGAAACGGCCATGCGCGGAGGAATCGTCCTGACGATGCTCGCGGACGATCAAGCACTCGAGGAAGTTTGCTTGCAGCAGCCGTCGTTCGTCGAGCGGCTGGGCCAGGGCGGCCTTCACGTTTCGCTCAGCACGATTGCGCCTTCCACTGCGCGCCGCCTCGCCGCTTACCACAAAGAACGCGGCGTCGAATACCTCGCTGCGCCTGTCTTCGGCCGGCCCGATGCGGCGGCTGCGGCCAAGCTGTTCAGTTTGGCCGCCGGCTTAGCGGCGGCCAAAAAACGCGCGCAGCCCGTTCTGGCGGCAATCAGCCAGGCGACATTTGACTTCGGCGAGGAGGTGGGCGCCGCCAATGTCGTCAAACTGTGCGGGAATTTTCTGGTCGCCGCGACCATCGAAGGTCTTGCGGAAATGTTGACGCTTGCGGAAAAGAACGGCGTGGACAAGCGGGCCGTGGCGGAAATGATCGGAAAATTCTCGCCGATGCATTACGGCTACGCCAAGCAGATTGCGGAGCAGAAATTCGAACCTGTCGGTTTCCGGCTCGTGCTTGGCTTGAAGGACGTCAACCTAATCTTGCAGACAGCTGCGGCCAGCACCACGCCGCTCCCTCTCGCCAGCCTGTTGCACGACCGCTGGCTTTCCGCCGTGGCCAAGGGCCGCGGCGATCTCGATTGGTCGGCCATCGCGCTGGGGGTCGCCGAAGACGCCGGACTGAAGTAGCGGCGCGCAGTACGATGACTCCGCGTCAAAGCGGACGCGGCAGCGCTTCTCCCCTCAAGCGCCGCCTTCGCTCCCTGCTTCGCTTCATCCTTCCAGCCATAGGAGACAAGGCAAGTTGAGATTTTTCGGCCCCCAAGCTCATAAGCTCGGCTTGGTATTCCTTCCTTAGCGCTCGAAAGTATTCTCGATGTCCCGGGCACCGTGCAGTACACGGACAATTTCAATCGCGCCGGTCAGCACTCGGTAGAAAATGATGTAGCGGCCAAAGGGAAAACTTTGAATCCCCGGAGCCAGCTCCTCCCGGCGGCGCCCCGAACCGGGCCTGTCGGCAAGCAATTGAATCGTCTCGTGGATTTTGTCGATAAAAGCGTCCGCATTTGCCGCGCTGTCGTCGGCGATGTAGCTCCAAATCTCGACTAGATCTGAGATTGCGCGAGGGCTAATGCGGAGCTGGGACACTTATTTTGCACTCTTCGCTGATTTCCTCTCGCGCGCTGCACGCTTGATTTCTCGCGGGTCGAACACAGTAGAAGGTCCGCTGTCCAAGCCTTCTTGTACGTCTTGGCGGAGCTTCTGTATTTTCAGGGCTCGCAACTGATCCTCTTGCTCCAGAAGGCGCAGCGCCTCTCGGACGACCTCACTGGCCGAGTTATAGGACCCGGAGGCAATCTTGTCGCGGATCATCTCCTCAAGGTGGGGAGTAAGGCTGATGTTCATGGGCATGGCGAGAGACCTCGGAAATTTGATGTTACCAAGTTTAGCTCTAATGGCAAAGTTTGTCAATGTTTGACAAGAAAGCCTCATCGGCACATGCACAGCACACGAAAGGATGCGCCACCTGTCCACACCGAAAATCAACATCGTCCGAAGGGTCGCTCACCCGCCATTTGTCTGAGAGATGTGGTCAGCAAGCTCGTTGCTTAAGCTTCTCCATTGGCCTCACGCTCGAATCGATTCGAATGCTAACTTATAGATGAAGATAAGCTGCTGACGGGAAGTGGATAATTGGCTCTTCAACAACCCTGATAGTGCCTCGTCGTACATTTTGGTAGGCACATGGGCCTCCCTGAGAACGGCCCCCGCCGTGTCGGCCACATCTTGAATGGAGACAGAACCCCTGAATGCCTCAAAGGCATCTTCCTGGCGTAAGCGTGCAATCTCCGCGCTTCGCGCGCCTGCCGCTAGAGCTGAGTAGTGGATGATCGGAGTGAAGGGTCTTTGGAAACATAGGCGCTCGAGATTCTGGGAGACGACTTTGCCCACTGCGAAGATGGCTGCATCTGAAGTGGCCACGAGATTTATTTCTTCCTGCAACAATGGGTACCACCCGTCGTACCGTTGGGTCCTTTCGCGGTCAGCGCCCTTGACGAGCATCGCTCCTTTGGAGAAATCGGTGATGTGGTATCGCTGAGTAGACTCGCAAAGATAGCGTCGAATGCAAAAGTGAAGGATGGAGGTCTCCGTCGAGAAGAGAAAGTTTCTAAATCCCACATCAACTTTCGACTTTGCCTTTTCTTTAGAACGAGCCCACCGACCCAGGGACGGCTCCATGCATATGAAAACGTAATCGACGGGCCCTTCTGGTTCAGGATTCGGGAGAAAGACATCGCCATCGGCCTCTGCGCGTGCCTTCATG
Source organism: uncultured Acidobacteriota bacterium (assembly GCA_963788255.1). Lineage (GTDB taxonomy): Bacteria > Acidobacteriota > Terriglobia > Acidiferrales > UBA7541 > Palsa-295. The sequence goes on along the minus strand of CAWBGC010000010.1, from coordinate 354,801 downwards.
CGTCCTTCAAGATCCCTGTACGAGGCATGAAAGTTTCTGTCTACTCGAATGGCTCGACCCAATGGTTGGGAGGCCCTTGAATCTCTGAGAGCGCTTGCTTGAGTTTGCTCAATACTGTTGGCCCGCGGCGATCCTTCCGTCTCCCATAATCTCTTTTGCACATGGGAGCGTCAACGCGAGATGATATACGAGCGTCTAATTACTGAGTTGACGTATACGCATGGGGTGGCCGACCCTTTGGTTTTCAAGGGGCGGAGGATTTTCTCGAATGAGGAACCGTTTCGTGCGCCGCTACGGTTTCGGCCAACTGCAATTCATCACTTGCAGTTGTTATCGCCGGCGTCCGTTCTTCAATACCCCTCGCGCGCGCAATCTCTTCCTGAAAATCTTGACGGTGCAGAGCATCCGCGTCCACGCGGCCGCGGTAGTCGTCGCTTCCGGTTAGCCGTGGGCCACGGTCCTGCGAACCTTCCGATCACGAACCTCCCAGGGGCGCGCCCGACAGGTAAGGCGCAATCCGGCTCGCGATCGGGTCCTGCGGATCTTCGCCCACGAAGCGGTGAACGACTCTTCCGCCGGCATCCATCAGGATGAAGGTGGGAAACGCGTTCACATTATATTGGCGCCTCATTTCGCCGCTTGAATCGATCTGTTGCTCCCAGTTCATCTGATTTTGCGCCACAAAGCTGCGCCACGCCCCTTCGTCCTTGTCCGCGCTGATGCTGATGACCTCGAGCTGGTCCCTGCCGTACGTCGCTTGAAGCTGCTTCAAGTCCGGCACCGACTCGCGGCACGGGCCGCACCACGTGGCCCAAAAATCCAGCAGAACCATCTTCCCGGACCGCCGGCCCGCGATTCCCTGGCCTCCGGAATCGGCGGCCGAGTCGCTGGCGGCGTTGCCGACGACGCTGATTCCCGATCCGCCCCTGGAAAGATTGTCGTCGTCAATCACTTTCACTGGCTTGGGCTCGCCCTGTTTTTTGGCGCGCACGAGCCGCGCCACGTCTGCGAGCGACGTGGGCTGGCTCGTTGGCGTGGAGCTGTCAGTCTGCGTGTTCGGCTGCGCTGGAGACGTCTGTGCGGCAATTCGTGGCGTGCCAGAAGTTCCGTTGGAATTCGGATCCTGCGCGGCGGCGGCACCGGAAAGCGCCAAGGTCAGCGCTCCTGCGGCCGCAACAATCAATGTTTTTCGCACCAGGGCTTCGAGCATGGCAGCACCTCCGGGACACTCCCTTATTTCGTCCAGCGTGGAGGAACCCGCCGACGCCGCCAATGGTACGACTGGGGTAAGTTGCTCCAAATCGCACCGATCCCTTCCTCACCCGGATCGCGGGCTTGTCCTAAATATTGGCCGGTTCTTATTTCCGCCCGCGCCTCGGGATTTGAGCAGTCTCGTTACTCATCGGTGACGCATCGTGTGGTAGCGTGTAGCCCATGAAAGCGTGCTTGCTGCGCGCCCCGGCGCCGGTCCAAACGAACCCGCTCGAATTTGCGGACGCCCCGGTCCCGCAGCCGGGCCCGGGCGAAGTGCTCGTCCGCGTGAACGTTTGCGGCGTGTGCCGCACGGATCTACACGTTGTGGAGGGCGAGTTGCCGCCGCGCAAATCGCCGGTGATTCCCGGGCACCAGGCTGTCGGCGCGATTGAAAAGCCCGGCGAGGGCGCACATCGCTTTCGGCCCGGCACGCGCGTGGGAATCCCCTGGCTGCACGGGACCGACCGTGTGTGCGAATTCTGCCGCGCCGGCGCCGAAAATCTTTGCGATAATCCCGCGTTCACCGGCTACACCGCCGACGGCGGCTACGCCGAATTCGCCGTGGCTCCCGAGGATTTCGTTTATGCCATTCCCGAATCGTTTCCGGACGCGCAGGCCGCGCCGCTTCTGTGCGCCGGGATCATCGGGTTCCGCTGCCTGCGTCTTTCCGGCATCAAGCCGGGCGGGCGCCTCGGGTTCTACGGGTTTGGTGCGGCGGCGCACGTGGCGATTCAAGTGGCGCGCCATTGGGGCGTGGAAGTCTACGCCTGCACGCGCGGTGAGAAACACCAGCAGCTTGCGCGCGAGCTGGGCGCCGTGTGGGCCGGAGAAGCGGCGGCCGATCCGCCGGTGAAGCTCGATGCCGCCATCATCTTTGCGCCAGCCGGCGAGCTGGTGCCACCCGCGCTGCAGGCGCTCAAGAAGGGCGGAACGCTCATCCTCGGCGGCATCCACATGAGTCCGATTCCGCAGTTCGATTACGATCTGCTGTACCAGGAGCGCTCGATCCACAGTGTGGCCAACAACACGCGCCAGGATGGCGAGGATTTCCTACGCGTCGCCGCCGAAATCCCAATTCGCTCGCGCGTGACGGTCTATCCGCTGCGCGACGCGAACCGCGCGCTGAACGACCTGAAGGCCGACCGCGTCAACGGCGCCGCCGTCCTGGACTGCAATGCATGAAACCGACGCGCAAATTCGTCCTGCACGAAAGCTTTCGCTTCGGTATCACGCTGAAGGGCATCGACGGAGTGCTCGAATTGATCGGCGCCGCGCTGCTGTACTTCGTCAAGCCCGCGACGATGAGCGAAGCGCTGCGGCTGGTGTTTCAGCACGAGCTCTCGCGCGATCCCCACGACTTCATCGCCGCCCACCTGCTCCACGCTTCGCAGAATTTCGCGCACGAAAACAAATTGTTTGCCATGCTGTTTCTGCTATCCCACGGGCTGGTGAAAGTGTTGATCGTGCTGGCGCTGTGGCTCGATCAACTGTGGGCGTATCCGCTGGCGATCTTTGTGTTTTCGGCGTTCGGCGTTTATCAAACGTATCGCTGGACGCACACGCACTCGGCGCTGCTCGTGCTGCTGACCGTGTTCGACGCCGTGATCGTGTACCTCACCTGGGTGGAATGGAAAGTGCAAGAACGGGCTCGCGAACCGCGAAGCGCCGGGGCGTGGCGCAGCGGTTCGCAAGCCTGATCGTGCCAGAAAAAATCTTCAAGCGCTTTAAGGCTCCGGCTGCGCGAGGCCGTGAGCCAGCGCGTCATCGAGGAGTTGCTTCATCTGGCGCGAGGCATGCTCCGCGAGCTTGCCCTGCAGTTCTCCGAGTTTGCCCTGCTGCTCGCCCAGCTTGCCTTGTTGTTCTCCTAGCTTGCTCATTTCCTCGCCCAACTTCCCTTGCGCTTCGCCCGCATTGGACTGCAGCTCGCCGATTTTGCTCTGCAACTCTCCGATTTCCGATTGAATGTCGCCGAGCTCTTCCTGCGTGCCGCCTTCGCTGAGCTTTTTCAGCTCGGCCTTGAGCTTGTCCATCTCCGCCGAAAGGTCCGGAACCTTCACGCGGACCTCTTCCATTTTCTTGCCGAGCTGTTCCTGTTGCTCCCCCAGGGCTTCTTGCTGTTTTCCGAGCTCGTCCTGTTGCTTGCCGAGCTCCTCCTGCGGCTCCCAGAGCTTGCGGGCGCGATCGACCGTGGACTGATCGCGAATGACGTAGGACTTTTCGTCGCGCCGGAACCAGATGAAGTCGCCGGGAATCTTGCTCTTCAGCGCCTTGGCGTGCGCGAGGTCCTCGCTTGAGCCGGACATGGTGACGGAATCGGTCTTTCCAGAAACGATGACGTATGGCTGGTCACTATCGTTGCCGTAATAATAGGCGTAACTGTTTCCAGAAGACGAAGTCGTTCTTCCAGATTGAGCAGACTGAGCCTCGCGGATCGCGTAGGGAGTTACCAGCGACATGGGAGCGACAACACCGCCGACGGGTTCAGTCCCGGGCACGGGAGGCAATCCGGGAGTGATGGATGCGACGGGCGCAACCGCAGCGGCCGGAGGAGGAACACTGGCGGGCGCTGGAGTGGCCTGCGGCGCAGGCGTTCCGTCCGGCGAAGGTTCGGGCACCGGCACGGGCACTACAGCGGGCGCGGGAGTCGCGGAAGGCTTGGGCGCAGGCGCCGCATGAGGCACGGGAGCCGGGGCCGGCGGCGGCGTTGCTTCCTGTTGCATGAGGTTCGGATTGTTCGGCCGCACGGAAGCCGCCAGATAAACCACTGGAACGGCGAGCGCTACGATCATTACAGCGATTGATTTCTTGACTCCCATGGAAACAGCTCCTTTCCAGGCGAGAATCCTATCGACCCTTCGCTCGGCCTGCCCGGCCTTGGCCATCGCGACGCCCTGCCACCACACACGCCCCGGTGCGGCTTGCAGCGCTTCAAAGAATCCCAACAAAGTCCTGGCATAATCGGCGCGATCCGCGCCACCCGACAAGGCGGCCTCATCGCTGGCTTCTTCGGCCAGCTCCGCTAGGCTGCGGTCGAGCCACCAAGCCAGCGGACTGAACCAGAAAACCGCGCGATAGAGCAGCGCAAGCCGCTGCGTGAGGGCATCGCGGCGCGCCACGTGCGAAACTTCGTGGGCGATCACAGCGCCCAGCTTGGCCGGGTCCCACTCGCGCCAATCCGCTGGCAGAAGGATCGTGGGCCGCCACACACCCATTGTCACGGGAACGGAAATCGCGTCCGACTCAGCGACCCGAGGCAGGGTTCGTAACCCGGCGGCGTAGGCGTGGCGCGCGAGGGTCGCAGCCACGCGCGGGTCTTCCAAATCTTCCGCCGAACACATCAGGCGTCGTCCAAAAGCCAGACCGACGAAGAGGCGCAAAAGGAATGCAGCCGCAATCGCCAGATAGGCCGCAGCCGCCAGGGCAATCCAAGGAATGTCGCGCGGCACGGACGAATTCGCCGGCTGCGTCGCGGCACCGAGTTGCACGGGCGCGGATTCCAGGGATAAACGTGCAGTACCGCCGGATTCCACGACCTCGTTGCGCGGAATGAAGACGGGATTGTCCGCCGTCACGTGCTGTGAAGTCCGCACCACATGGGGAGCGGGAAGAAGGAAACGCAGCGCCGGGATCGAAACGGGGACAACCGGAAGCATCCATCCGAGCACTGGCATGGCCAGCGCGGCATAGAGAACCGCAGTCCAGGCAAACAGGCGCGTGGAAGTGCTCCTGAGGCGCAGCGCGACCAGAGCGAGGCCCACGGCGCCTCCCAGCGCCAGCGCGCGCGCAGCGGGGTCCGCAACGTGAACCAGGAAGCTTGTGGACGCTTCGATGAGGGCAGTGGGCGTCATGGCTTTTCTTCCTTCTTTTCGGCGATCTTACGAGCCAGGCGTTCGAGCTGCTTGCGGTCGAGCACGGCGTTGTCCACCATGCCGAGGACGAGCTGCTCGACGGAGCCGCCGCAGAAGCGGTCAATGATGTTTTTCACGGCGCGGACGGCGACATTCTGCCGGGCGTCGGAGGCGCGGTAGATGAAGGTGCGGCCCTGGGTTTCGTGGCGGACGTAGCCCTTCTCTTCCAGGCGGCGAAGGACGGTGCGGATCGTGGAGTCCTTCATGGGGCGCTTAGAGGCTAGGGCCTCACGGCAAGCCTCCGCCGTGACCGGGCCGTGCGTCCAGACGAAATCCATGACCAGCTGTTCGACCTCACCCAGGCTCTTTAGACGGATGGGAGTTGTGTTAGTCATTGTAGCGTTACAATGTGTAACAGATAGAATGGAGCCTGTCAAGAGAAAAATGGGGGCTACGGCAGATAGCGTAGGGCACGGCATTATTTCTTGTTCGAGGCGGTGGGCGGCGCAAAACGTTTCGTTTGAGTGGGCTTCGTAAGGCGCCTCCCGGAGAAGCGTCCGAGGACGCACACGGCGCGTTTCAGCGCCGCTGGGTTGCGAGGCGGTGAGAGGCTTGCGCGGGATTGCAAGCAAGATTGGGACGAGAGGCGCGCGGCGGGAATTTTGTGCCATAGTGAAACAAGGGAAGTGCCTGCCCAACAAATTTAGCCGCTTATTGCCTAACTAGCCACTTTAACCGCCACAGTGATTGAAGAGACGTCCAGTCTGGACGATGCTAATAGAGCGACTTGAGCCAGAAGTGGAAGTACGCAGCTCAAATTGATTGGCGCGACGATTCAGGATCCTAGAGATGAAGCCACCATCGCTCAATACGATTCAGGCAGGGATGCGGAAGATCGAACGCCGCGAATGGGTGCTGTGGGCGACCGCGGTGGCGGTGACGCTGTTGCTGACAGTGGGCATTGCATCGTTTCTGCTGCCGCTTCTGCGGGACCGCCCGCCTGATTTCGACGCCTTGCACATGTCGATTGCAGTGCGAGGGCTGGTTGGCTTGGTACTGCTGTTCGACCTGTACGCCATTTACCAGCAACTGCAGATTTACCGGATGCGCCATCAATTGGTGGAACGCGAGGCATTGTTCCGACTGATCAGCGAGAACGCCGCGGACATGATCGCAGTGGTGGATGCAAGCGGGAAGAGGGTCTACAACAGTCCCGCGTACGAGCGCATCCTTGGCTATACCCAAGAGGAATTGTTGAGCACGTCGGCAATGGAGCAGGTGCATCCCGACGATCGCGCGCGCGTGGAGGAGGTGGCCAAGGAGGCGCGCGCGGGCGGAGCGGGCCGGAGCATCGAATACCGGATGCGACACAAGAACGGCAGTTGGCGACAACTGGAATCCACGGCCAGCACGGTGCGCGACGAGCAGGGAAAAGTGGAGACGCTGATCATCGTCAACCGGGACATTACAGAGCGGCGGCACCTGGAAGAGCAGTTGCGGCAATCGCAGAAAATGGAGGCGGTGGGGCGGCTGTCGGGAGGCGTGGCGCACGATTTCAACAACTTGCTGGGCGTGATCATCGGATACGCCGAATTCCTGCAGGAGGGGCTGGACACGGCGAACCCTCTAAGGGCGAGCGTGGACGAAATCCTGCAGGCGGGCAAGCGCGCTGCTTCGCTGACGCGGCAACTGCTGGCGTTCAGCCGGCAGCAGGTGCTGGATCCGAAGGTGCTGGATTTGAAGACCTGCGTGACGGACATGGAGAAACTGCTGCGGCGGTTGATCGGCGAGGACATCGAGCTGACGACGGTGATGGATCCCGAGCTGGGAAAAGTGAAGGCCGACCAGGGGCAGCTCGAGCAGGTGGTGATGAACCTAGCGGTGAACGCGCGGGACGCCATGCCGCAGGGCGGCAAGCTGATCATCCGAGTCGAGAATACGGTGATGGACCGCGAATTCGTGCGAAGGTATCCGTATCCGGTGCAGCCCGGGCCCTACGTTCTGCTGACTGTGACGGACACGGGCATCGGAATGAACGCGGAGACGAAAGCGCGAGCGTTCGAGCCATTTTTCACGACGAAGGAAAAAGGGAAGGGCACGGGGCTGGGGCTATCGACGGTGTATGGCGTGGTGAAGCAGAGCGGCGGGTACATTGATGTGGACAGCGCCCCGGACGCGGGCACCACGTTCAAGATTTACCTCCCGCGCGTACACGAAGAAATTGCGGCGGAACGGCAGCGTGGGCAAGGCGCGCCGAGTACCGGAAATGAAACGATCCTTGTGGCGGAGGACGAAACTGCGCTGCGCACCTTGACATGCATGACGCTGGAGCTGAGCGGCTACAAGGTACTGCAGGCAAAGGACGGCCTGGACGCGCTGGAAGTGAACCGAAAACATTCCGGGTCCATCGACCTGGTTTTGACCGACATCGTGATGCCGGGAATGGGCGGGCGGGCGCTGGCGGAGGAGTTGATGCGCCTGCGGCCGGAAATACGGATCGTCTATATGTCGGGCTACACGGGGCAGGCGGTGGGAAGCCAGGGGCCGGTCGAGCCAGGGAGCTTTTATCTGCACAAGCCGTTTACGCGCGAGGCCTTGACGCAGAAGATTCGTGAAGCACTCGACAGCCGGGTAGCCGTGCCCACAAGGTAGCTGGATGCCTACTGCTATGGAGAGGATCCTGGACACGGTGCAAAAAATTCAGAAGCAGGAGCCGGGTGGAATGCCAAAAATTCTAATCGTGGACGACGACGAATCGATGCGGGGGCTTCTGCGGATGAGACTCGCGGGCTTGTACGAGGTGATCGAAACGGGGAATCCGGAGCAAGCGCTGGGGCTCGCGCTGGAGCACAAACCCGCCGCGATCCTGCTCGACTTGATGATGCCCCGGTTTTCGGGGTTCGAGCTGTGCCAGAGCCTTCGCGCGCTGAGCTACACGTCGCAGATTCCGGTCTTCGTGATCTCGGGAGAAGCCGGGGCGAAGTACCGGCAGCACTGCGAAAGTCTGGGAGCGCGAGGATATTTCCAGAAGCCGGTGGATTTCGCGGCCCTGAAGGACACATTGGCGGCGGAAATCAAGGGCAAGCAGGTGGAGCGGCGCGCGCACGTACGCGTACGCATGCGCTTGATTTTGAAATTGCGGGGAACCAATCCGAACGGAAGTCTCTTCGAAGTGAAGACGGCGACGGAAAACGTGAGCGCCGGAGGGTTTCTGTGCGCGTGCACGGACGCCTTGGTGAAGGACACAATCGTGGATGTGTTCCTGGTGGGCGATCCAGACCGGTTTGCAGGACGCGCGCGCGTTGTGAGGCGGGAGGCGCCTGACGCTCCCTGGCAGCGCTACGGCTTCGAATTCGTCGAACGAACTCCGGAGTGGGTCTTGCAGCCGGCCTAGACCGGGCCGGAAAAATCGCGGAAAAATTCCCAATCGTACGATCGCGGCGGATGCAATCTGTCGCTCGCGCCTCGCTTCGTTTCGCCGGCGGCACCTGCTACTGAGTCATCGGCGAACAGCAGGGCGTGCGCACGGGCTTGGGCTCCATCAATTCAGCGCGAGTGAGATCGGGATCGTAAAGGTTGAGTTGCCATTTGCCGTCGCGGCCGATTTGAGGCTTTTCGGGCTTCCATCCGCGCGCAACCACAGTATCGTAAGCGGCCTGCACGCTGGGAACACCGAGGGAGAAATGGTGCACGATGCCGAGCAGGCGAGGCGACGGGTCTTTCACGTTGAGCATGTACTCGAGCCAATCGGTGCCGTCGGGGACGCGCATGTCGACCCAATCCGTTTCGGTGTCTTTCATGCCGCCGTGCCAGGTCTCGCGGAAGCCGAGGATGTCTTTGTAGAAGCGATCAGCGGCGGCGCGGTCGTGAACGACGACTCCGACGTGGGTCATGTGGTCGGAAATGCGCGTGTCGGGGAGGAACTTACCGAAATTGCGGCTGTGCAAGGAGCCGGGCATGTATTGGACGAATTCGACGGTGTGGCCGTCGGGGTCGGTGGCTTCAAAGCCGCGGTTGCCGTCGAGCATGGGATCAAGTTTGTCGGGCACTTTGACCCCGCGGCTCGCCATGTAGGCGCGGAGTTGCTCGGCGTCAGCGGTCTCAAAGGCGATGTGCGAAAGGCGATCCTGCTGGGGATCGGTCAGCTCCGGGAAGATTTCGATATATTGATGATCGTTGACCTTGAAATAGATGAGCAGGAGTTTGCCGGGGGGATCGTCGAGCGAGAAAGGCTCGGCGAGGCCGAGGGCGCCGGAATAGAACTTGCGGGCGGCGGCGAGATTGGCGGTCCGAAGGCCGATGTGCGAGATGCCGACGATCGGAGGACGCACCGGCGGATTCTGTGCTGAATGAACGGGCTTGTTTGCGACGGCAGCGAAGAGCGCGAGGGTCGCAAATAATGCAATCGCCATAATTGTTTTGGGTCGAGATGTGAGAGCCATTGTCTTTCCCCTCCACCGCACAGGCTAAGAACCTGCGCATATCATAGATTAACTTCAGTGCTGTGACCTCTACGATATGCCCAGGGATGCGGGGATTCGGTTTGCTTTACTGCCCCTTAGTTTGGGGCGTGGTTTGAGACGCGGGAGAGCAGGCGGTGTGAATCAGCCGGCTAGGCCAAGCCACCCGGCCACGGCGGTGGGGGAGCACCGCCGTCTGGTACCGCACCGCCGGGCCATGGCGGCGGTGGTGCTCCACCATCAGCTACGAAACCTCCGGGCCAAGGTGGAGGCGGAGCACCTCCATCGGCCCAGACATGCTGGGAAGCCGACCGAGAGTGTTGCGAAGTGAAACAGTGGGACCTGGTCAGCGACAGCAAACTAACTAGACAGACGGCGAACAGAAATACTACAAACGCGGCAACCTTTGAAGCTTGCCTCATGGAAACGTACCTCCTTGTTGTGTTAGTAACTAATCATATACTTAACTTAGTAATTAGACAGCGCACAGCACTAACAACAATCGGCGGAGGTACGGGATACTTGAGATCCAAAACGGGAAGTGCGTGAGTAGGGCAGAGATGATGTTGTTTGTTTCAAAAAGGAACAAAGTGGATTTGCGATTCTTGAGCGCTCTTCGGGGTTCCGAGGGAAAGGCGGAGGGGCTGAGAGCGCGCGTCATTGCTCCACGTGCGACAGCCCTGTAGAATCGCGGCGTAATTCGACGGAGGGACAGAAATCATGAAATCCGAAGACTCGCGAGGCACCGGGCGGCGGAATTTTCTGAAGGCGGCGGGCGGAGCGGTGGCGGCTGTGGCGGCAGGACCGGCGGCTCTGGGAATAAGCGGCGCGCCGGCTGGGTCACTCGGCGGCGACATGCGTCCTGCGGCGCGAGCAAGGAAAATCCCGATTGGAGTGTTCGATCCTGTCTACAACGACCAGTCGCTCGACGACATGCTGGCGAAAATCAGCGCGCTGGGGCTCGAAGCGATTGAGATTGGAACAGGAGGCTACCCGGGATCGCCGCATTGTCCCGTCCAGGAACTATTGGCCGATTCCGGCAAGCTGAATGCGTGGAAGAAAAAGTTCGCGGACCGGAACATTCAAGTGGCAACGCTCAGTTGCCACGGGAATCCGGTACATCCGGACGAGACTGTGGCGCAGCGCGATGCGGAAACCTTCCGTCAGACAGTCCTGCTGGCGGAGCGGCTGGAAGTGCAGGTGATTGTGGGCTTTTCCGGGTGTCCGGGAGGGGCGCCGGGAGACAAGACGCCGGCATGGGTGACGTACCGGTGGCCGCCGGAGCACGCGAAGGCGCTCGACTGGCAGTGGAAAGAAAAACTGATTCCCTATTGGGAGCAGGCGGCGAAATTCGCGCGGCAGCACGGAATTCACAAGCTGGCACTCGAGATGCATCCGAACTTCGCGGTGTACAACCCGCGGACGCTGCTGAAGCTGCGCGACGTCGTGGGAGAGGAGATTGGAGCCAACTGCGACCTAAGCCACCTTTACTGGCAACAGTGCGACCCGGTGGAGGTGATCCGCCTGTTGGGCGCGCAGGGCGCAATCTTTCACGCGCACATGAAGGACACCGTCCTCTACAAAGAAAACGTCGCGAAGTACGGGGTGCTCAACTTCGCATTCGAGGTGAACGAGCTACCGCAAGCGTCCGCGAATTTCCGGGCGGTGGGGTACGGACATGGCGCCGAACTCTGGAAGGAGATTGTGGCGGCATACATGGAAATAGGATACGAGGGAATCCTGAGCATCGAGAATGAAGATCCGGAACTTACGGGCGAGACAGGGGTGGAGCGCGCGGCGTACGTGCTGAAGAACGTGCGGAGCGAATTGCTCGCACAAGCGAGCTAGTGGAGGCCGCGACGGCGTGCGCGGATGACGTCGAGATTCGAGGCGAATGACATTCCATCTCTTTTCGGATGTAGCAATTACGGGATAATACGCTGTGGTGCGAGAGGTGAACGTCCGCCTCCGTATAGAAGACCGGCTGCCCCGCAGTGGCTTGCATTTTTTCTCCTCGCCGTCCGCACGCGATAAAGGCGCAGGGCTGCGCTGGGCACTCGGATCACCCTTCTAGTACTTTCACATTATTGCTATCCCTGGCTCACCCCGGCAAAGTGCCTGAATTTTCCCAGTTTTTAGAAGCAGTGACGCCGCCACAACGGATGCAATTCCTTAAAATGGTGAGTCCGGATGAGCAAGCGATTTGCGTGCCAGGCAGCTATCATCGCAATGCTGCTCGCGTCGACGGCAGGGATAGTCCGCGGGCAGGTCCCCACAAGCACGATCAACGGCATTGTCACGGATGCCACCAATGCGGCCGTTGTGGGGGCGCGCGTGGTTGCGGTGAGTGAGGCGACATCCGTATCCCGAGAGACCGCGACGAACGGAAACGGGGTTTACGTCTTTCCGGATCTTCCCGTCGGAACCTACGACTTGAGAATCGAACACGCGGGTTTCGCTGCAAGGGAGTTCAAGGATGTGGTTCTCCAGGCGGGGCGCGCCACAACCATCGATGCCAGGCTTCAAGTGGCTTCCCAGGACACGGCCGTGAGCGTCACCGGATCGACAGAGAACGTGGAGCTGACGCAATCGATGCTGCAGGGCGAAATCACGTCGGCGACGATTCAAGACATTCCGCTCAACGGCAGAAATTTCCTCGAACTTGCGTATCTAGTTCCAGGCAACCGTCCGGCGCCGAATTTCGATCCGACGAAAACGAATACGCTCGAAGTCAGCTCGGCAGGAGGCTTCGGACGCGGCGGCAACATCACGGTCGACGGGGGCGACAACAACGACGAGGTGGTTGGAGGGACGCTCTCGAACTTTCCGCAGGATTCGGTTCAGGAGTTTCAGATTGCGACGGGCCGGTTCACTGCCGAAGTGGGCCGCTCGGGGAACAGCATCATCAATATCATCACCAAGTCCGGCACGAACAATTACCACGGGTCTCTCTTCGATTATGAGCGCAACCGGCACCTGCAGGGACTGCCGGCTACTTTTGACAGGGCGCTTCCCACGCCACCTTTCGATCGGGAACAATTCGGCGGATCCAGTGGCGGCCCGGTGAAGAAAGACAAGGCGTGGTGGTTTGCTTCGTTCGAGTATCGGAACCAAAATGCGGCAATCCAAACCGGCGAGCGCGACTTCGATACGGATACGATCCTGAACACAGCGGCGCCATCGCCCCTGCGTGATGCGCTGCTCTCGACCCGAGTGGACTACCAGTTGAACGCTAAGAACACGCTGATGGCACGGTATTCCTTCAATCGGTCTACGGACACGGCCGCCGCGCAACCGGCAAGCGCAACGCCCCTCAGCACCGCCTCCGAGCGCCAAGACTCGCTCAATCGCTTCAACTCTGTGGTCACCGGCTGGACCTCGGCGCTCTCGACAACTAAGGTGAATAGCGCCACATTCCACTTCGACACTTTCCTCAATTACATTCCCCCGTTCCCCAACAGCGACCCCACCACGGATCCGCCGCTGAGCCTGACGAACGAACTCATCTTTCCCGATCTGGCCGACGGCGTAAATTTCAACGTCCCACAGGCGACACACCTGAATCGCTACCAGTTCCGCGACAGCTTCGCCTGGACGATTGGAAAACACACGCTGCATTTCGGCGGCGAGGTTCAGCACTACAATGCGTTCGGCGAAATCAACGTGTTCGGCAGCGGCAGCGTGTTTCTTACCTCCGATTTTGGATTTGCCGATCTCAACGGCGATGGCGCAATCAACGACTTGGACATCCCGATCGCCGCCGCGATCCAGAGCGCTGCACCCGTCAAGCCGGTTCCGATTCCTCCGATCCCGGACAACTATATTGCGTTCTATACACAGGACGATTGGCGCGTGACGCGCAACCTGACGCTCAACCTCGGATTGCGCTGGGACTACGATACGGACCTGACGGGCACGGATAGCGCCCATGGCCCGTGTCCCAGCCTAACCGTGGAGCCTTCGCAGCCGTGCGATTGGGTGGCGAACGTGATCGATTTGCAACACAGTCCTGACAAAAAGGATTTCGGACCGCGGATCGGGTTTGCCTACGACCCATTTGGCCGAGGAAGGACGGTGATCCGCGGCGGGTACGGCATTTACTACGACCGGGTTGTTCTGGAAGTTCCGGGGTACCCACGCGTGCAGGACGATCGGGCCCTCACGATCAACGAGTATTCGGGCTCGGTGTGCACGTCTCCCTTCGTTTCGGGCCCTCCGAGCTTGAGGGCATGTTTCGCTCCGGGGGCAGCCTTCGCCCCGGGCAGCCCCACGCTGGCCGCTCCGTTCAGCGGGGAACGGGAAACCGCTGGAGTAGGCATCATCGTGGACGACAAGAGTACGCACCACCCGCTTTTCCAGCAGTTTTCGCTGGGAGTTCAACAGCAGATCGGGAATGACTGGCTCGTCACAGCCGATGGGCTGCACGTGTTTGGACAGCGGCAGCTGATTGCGCAATATTTGCGCAGCACGAACTCAACCTCGCCCTACATTGTGTGCCCAGGGAACAACGTGCCTTGCGTTGTTACGGACCCGCTTAACGGTGTCTCGGACCAAGTGACGGTGGCGGATTCCGCCGCGAAATCCTGGTACGACGGCTTGCTCGTCAGCGTCCAGCACAAGCCCGTCAAAGCCGGCCCCGTTACATACTTTTTCAACGCGAGTTACGCGCTCTCGAAGACGCTCGACTACTCCGATGACGATCAGGTTCCTTCCTACACGACGGTCGAAAACGTGAACTTGATCGAAGGCACCGCCGGAGCGCGCACCGAAAAGGGCTATGCCGCCAGCGATGAAAAGAATCGCCTGACCGTCTATGGCCAGATGCAAATGCCATGGGGATTTTCGCTCGCGCCCTTGTTCACGTATGGGTCGGGCGTTCCGGCGGATACTTTTCTCCCCGATCTGACATACAACGGCCAATCACTCCCGGCACGCCTTCCGATTTTGGCGCGCAACTCGCTGGGCCGGAGCGTGAAAAACAGCGACCAACTGAACCAGATTATCGCCGCCTGGAATGCGCTTCCGGCGTGTCCCGCGCCGGCCCCCTGCAACGCCGGGGGACCGCTGGAGCCGGTTCCAGGCGGAATCGACTTTTACAGTCCGTTCCACTCGCTGGATATGCGACTTACGAAAGACATCCGCCTTCGTGAAACCCTGCATCTCGATTTGATCGCGGAAGCGTTCAATCTTTTCAATAGCGTCAACGTTCGCGGCTTTACCAACACCAGCTATTCCGGACGCAACATTTCTCTACTGCCTGTGGGCACAAACGCCAGCGGCGTCGATTCCACTTTCTTTGCACCGGTCAGCACGGCGGGAGGGTTCTTTGGATCCGGCGGGCCTCGAGCGTTCCAATTCGCGGCGCGGTTCGAGTTCTAAACATGGCGCACATTCGATTGCCGGATGGCATTCCAGGAATCCTGGGACCCATGGCGTTTAGCCTCGAGACAGCGAAACCGCTCAACGCATTGGCCGAAGTGCTGCTGCTTGGATCCAATACGCTGAGCCCGGGGCCGCCGCAGGAGATTCGCCTTCGCCTCGCGTTGCGGATTGCCTTCTTCGAATAATCTCCTCGCCCCAAGTTCTCCCGGCCTCAGACTGCAGCCACCTTATGAAGAAATGCGACTGCTGAATTGGGTATAATGGCCGCCGATTTGGAGACGACTTGCGGATGTTGTGCCCGACTGCATGATTGGAGCGCGGTGAGCAATTCGCGGTTCGCCGCGTGCGATTAATCCGTTTGCGAGGTATTACATGCCAGAGCGTCCTTCCGGCTTGTTGTGGGTCATGTTTCTGGCCTATTTCACGTTTGGGATGATCACGAACGTGCTAGGCGTGATCATTCCCGAGGTCATCAAGCAATATCAATTGAGTTTGTTCGCTGGCGGCTTCCTGGCGTTCAGCTTTTTCGTTGCCTACGGCATTTGCTCGATTCCGACGGGGCTGTTGATGGACCGGTTCGGCGCCAAGCCATTGCTCCTGGTGGGCGTGACGCTGATGACGCTGGGCTGTCTGGTGGTGGCCTGGGCGCAATCCTATCCCGTGATGCTGGCGATGATTTTTGCGGTGGGGGTGGGCGTAACGATGGTGCAGACGGCCGGGAATCCGCTGATCCAGCACCTGGACCGCGTGGAGAACTATCACCGGAATCTGACGCTGACGATCGGGTTCTGCGGAATCGGCGCATTCGCGGGGCCTTTCATCCTGGCGTTCATACGGGGGACGGGGCGCGATTGGCAAACGCTTTACATCTTCTTCGCACTGCTGTGCTTTGTCTTGTTGTTGCTGCTGGCCATGTCGAGCTTCGCTTCGGCGAGAGCGGCGACTACGAGCAAGTTCCGCGCGGACCAACTCGGCAAACTGCTGAAGAACCCGCTGGTGCTGTTCTACTGTCTTGGGATTTTCTGCTACGTGGGCGCGGAAGTGGGGACGGCGTCGTTCATCGTCAAGTTCTTCGAGAAAGTTCACGGGCTGAGCGCGGAGGTCGCCAATCTTCAATCGACGAGCTTCCTCGAGAAAGTGTTGCCCACGTTGCCGGCGCTCGTGGTGGCGTTGTTCTGGGGATTGCAAGGCACCGGGCGATTGGTGAGCGGGGCGGTTCTGAACCGATTCGGGAGCCGGAGGATACTGCGGCTCTACTCGTTCCTGGCGCTGGCTCTCCTACTATTGGCAACCTTCGGGACAAAGAACATTAGCGCGGTGGGGTTTGCCGCATGCGGATTCTTCACGTCCGTTCTCTTCACGCTCATCTTCAGTGGAACCATTAACAGCTTTTCGGAAAATCAGGGGACCATCTCCGGGCTGCTTTGCACGGCCATTCTGGGTGGGGCTCTGGTGCCGCTGCTGGTCGGGTGGGTAGGGGATAAATCCGGAATGCAGTTGGCAATGCTGGTGCCCGCGCTTTGCTTTGCGTACGTCTTCGGGCTGTCATTGTTCGGCAAGGCAAAATACGAGTGAAGAGACAAAATGAGTGACCCGAGTACAAAAGGACAACTAACTCTAGGTGTCGACGTCGGCGGCACGAAGGTGGCCGCAGGGCTGGTGGACGCGCAAGGAGAAATTCTGTACCACACGCGGGTACCCATGGTGGCTACGGGAGACGCGGCGACAGGCTTTGGAGCCGTGGTGAGCGCGATCGAGGCGGTGTTTGCCGAACGGCCGGAAGCGCGGCAGGCGCTTGCCGGAATCGGCGTTTGCTCGCCCGGGCCGCTCGATCCGCGGACTGGGGTGGTGATCAACCCTCCGAACCTGCCTTGCTGGAGGAACTTTCCCTTGGCGGCGGAGTTGCGGCGCGCATTTAACGTGCCAGCGCGCGTGGATAATGATGCCAATGCGGCGGGACTCGCCGAGGCGATCTGGGGAGTCGGCGTGGGCTATCGCGACGTGTTCTATGCCACGCTGGGGACGGGAATCGGAACCGGGATCGTGTTCGACCAGAAGATCTATCACGGACGGACGGGAAGCGCCGCCGAGGGCGGGCACGTGACGATCGATTATCACGGGCCGCGCTGCCTGTGCGGGAAAATGGGCTGCATCGAAATCCTGTGCTCGGGCCCGGCGATTGCGAAACGCGCCCGTGCCCGCCTGGCCGAACCCGGGCAATCGAACTCAAAGATGCTCGCGCTGGCCGGCGGGAATTTGGACGAAGTGCATACGGAAACGGTTGGCGAAGCGTTCCGGCAGGGCGACGCACTGGCGCGCGAGGTGCTGCAAACGACGGCAGACCTGCTGACGGTATGGATCGGAAGCATCGTGGACCTGCTGGAACCGGAAGTAATGATTTTCGGCGGAGGAGTTTCGGAGTTGATGAGCGCGTTCTTCGCGCGTATCAAGGACGAGTTACCCCGCTGGTGCATCAACCCGCGCGCCACGGAAATCCCCATCGTTCGCGCAAAATATGGATCGGACGCAGGAATTGCGGGCGCCGCGGCCCTGTGCCGGATGTAAATTTCAACCTGCGGCGGGCCGATTTCGAGACGTCGTATTTTTCCGCGTTGGTGACGCCGAAGAATTCAATTCGAGAGACTATAAGGCGAGGCGGGAGCCCGAAGCAACGAGCGGGGAGTCCTGCGCCGTGACACGCCCGGTGGATTGCCGGACGACAAATTCGGGCGCGATGGCGATTTCCGGCACATACTCGGCGCGATTTTCGATCCGGTCGAGCAGCGTGCTTGCGGCGATCTCTCCCATTTTTTCGAGGGGCTGGCGGACCGTGGTGAGAGTGGGATTCGTGTAAGCCGCGGCCTGAATGTCGTCGAACCCGACAACAGAAATATCGCCGGGAACGCTCAGGCCGGCATCCTGGAAGACACGGATGGCGGCAATGGCGGAGTTGTCGTTGTAGGCAAAGAGCGCAGTGAACGGCCGGTTCCGGCTGAGGAGTTCCTTGGCGAAGGGATAGCCATATTCAGGGGCTCGAGCGGCGCAGCCAGAATCGTCGTTCAACTCGACGGTCAGCTCCGGCTGAACCTGAATGCCGAGCTCGTTGGCAACCTCCTGAACACTCTTCCAGCGTTCCTCCGTATCCGAGCTGATGACGGGCCCCTTCATGAAGGCGATATCCCTGTGTCCGAGCGCGGTCAAATGCTGCAGTGCCTGGAAGACGGCCGTTCGGTGGTCGAGGACGATGTTCGTGACGTCGTGCATGGAACGGTGTCCGGCAATAGCCACAGCGGGCAAGGGCGGGGTCTCCGTGATTGAAGTATCGACGGTGATGAATCCCTCGACGCCGCGCTCGAGCAGTAACTGCGCGTAAGATTCCAAGAGTTTTTCATCATGCCGGTGGACGACCGTAAGATAGAAGAAGCCCTGCTTTCGGAGATACCGGTCAATTCCACTGATGACCACCGAGCCGTACGGATCGCCGATCTCGGCGGCGATGACACCGATGGTGTATGTGCGCTTTACGCGCAGGGCCCGCGCCAGAAAGTTTGGACGATAATTCAGTTCCCGAGCCGCTGCCAGAATCCGGTTCCTCGTATGCTGAGGAACAGAACGGCATGCCGGGGAATTGTTGAGGACTGCTGAAACCGTTCCCGGGGTGAGACCCACATGCTCGGCCACCGCCTTCAAGGTGACGACCGGTTGTCCCTTGGTCGGGCGTTGGTTCTTTCGTGACGTCATCGGCTCGCTTCCTTCTAGCCCCAAAAGTAGTTCATTCTACATCGACCGGCCCTGTTCCGCTCGATCGAAATACAACGCTCCTCTGGAAATCCCCAGAACCCGGCAAGAAGAACAAGGGCACAGCAGGACCGTCCCTGTGAAGCTAGCGTTGAAGGGACTGAGTCTTCGCCGGGGGCCCGGAAGGAGGCGCCGTTGAAAAGGGAATCTTCTGCTGAATGCCGGCTCCTTCCACGAGCGTGTAGATGAAATCCACAGCCAGGTTGTCGTAGGTCTCATGCGCTCCACTCGGCCATGCGATTTCGACCTTATCCATGACCGTGTGCGAACCGAGGCCAAAGTGGAGGCGGAGGTCGTTCTGGGAAAGATAGCTGGCGCCACCTTGGACCTCATTGAACTGGACAAGATCTCCGGCGGTGACGGTGAGGCGAGCTCCGATCGCGGCCTTATTGCTCTTGGTTCCGATCAAGTGAAACAGCACGGCGTGATTCGCGGATTCGGTGCGATTCAGCAAAAGCGTGGGCGGGCCGTCCTCGTTCAGAATGAGAACGTCAATCTTGCCGTCGTTGTTGACGTCGCCGAATGCGGCGCCGCGGCGAGAGAGCAAGGGCAATCTGTCGAGTCCGGAAGCGGAGGTGACGTCCTCAAAGGTGCGATCTCGATTGTTGCGGAAAAGCTGAATCGGCTCGCGATAGGGCGCCGCTCCCGGAATCGAATCCACCTGCGGGAAGACATGTCCATTGACCACCATCAGATCCGGCCAGCCGTCGTTATCCATGTCGAAAAATGCAGTGCCCCAGCCGACATAGGCATAGGTAGGCTGGGCCAGATGGGCGCTGGAGCTGATGTCGGAGAACCCCTGCGAGCCTTGGTTCCAGTAGAGAGTATCGGGCTGGAAAGTGAAGTTGGTGACGAAAAGGTCGAGGAGGCCAGCGTGGTCGATGTCGGCATCCGCCAAGCCCATGGATCCCTGCGGCTTGCCGTTGCCATCAACGGCCGTGCCGGAAATGAGGCTAACATCCTCGAAGGTGCCGTTGCGATTGTTGTGGTAGAGGTAATTCGGGCCGGCATCGTTAGCGACGTAGAGGTCGGGCCAGCCGTCATTGTCGTAATCGAACCAAAGTGGTTGCATGCCGTAGGCTCCCGCGGCGTTGTAGACACCGGCCTTCTTGGTGACATCCTCGAAAGTAGAGTCGCCGCGATTGCGGAAGAGGAAATTGGTTTCTCCGGGAAGACCGAGCGGGCCGCACTGGACTTTGACGGACATGAGCGTACAAGAATCCTGACGGCTGCCAAATTCGGGTAAGTTGTTGATGTCGAGGTGGACGTAACGTGCGACGAAGAGGTCCACCAGGCCATCGCGGTCGTAATCGCCCCAGGCCGCGCCTGCACTGAAACCGCCGACTCGCAGGCCTGCTTTCTCCGTGACATCCTCAAATTTACAATTACCCAAATTGCGGTAGAGGACATTGCCGCCGAAGCCCGTGACGTAGAGGTCCTGCCAGCCGTCGTTGTCAAAATCGGCCACGGCCACACCCATACCCCAGCCCTTGCGGGTCAGGCCGGCGCTCTTTGTGATATCGGTAAACTTCAGATTGGCATCCTGGTGATAGAGAGTGACCATCAAGTCGCCCCCCTGGCGATAGCGGTCCACTGTTGAGCCGTTCACGGTGACGATGTCCAGCTTTCCGTCGTTGTCGCAGTCAATGAAACCCACCCCGCCGCTCATGGATTCCACGATGTATTTTTTTTCGGGAGAGGAGATGTGGGGGACGGTCAGTTCAGCTTGCTTCGCGACATCTTCAAATCGGGGGATGGGAGGCTTGATGGATGGAACTTGAGCTACGGCAGCAGCAAATGCGATGGCGATCCAGACCAACCTACGCATCGATGGCCCCAGTCATTCGCGCAAAAAGCCCGCGGATTTCGGCTTCTCGAGCCGATGGACGGCGAGAAGAATCCATTTGCGAAGCCGCTGAGCTACTTCGAGCGATTGTCATTCTCCGGCGGAGACAATTTGATGGTCGCTGTAATCCCCTTGCCTTCCACAATCGTGTAGATGGCGTCACCCATGACATTTTCCAAGACTTCCTTGGCGCCGCTCGGCCACTGAATCTCGACGGTCTTCATCGTATTTTCGGAGCCGAGTCCGAAATGGAGGCGCTGGTCGCTGGATGACAAATAACTGCCGCCACCGCGGACTTCGTCAATCTGCGTCATCCGGGATGTAGAGATGGTCATGCGAGCACCAATGGCGGCGCGGTTGCTTTTCGTTCCAATGAGATGAAATAGAACGCGGTGATTGGAATTCCGCGTCTGATTGAGGAAAAGAGACGGTGGTGCATCGACGTTGTAGACAACAACGTCCACGTTGCCGTCGTTGTTGATGTCGCCGAAGGCCACGCCCCGCCGCGACTGCAAAGGAAGATCGTTCAGCCCGGCTGCGTCTGCGATCTCTTCAAACGTGTGGTCCCCCTTGTTGCGAAAGAGCTGGAGGGGCTCCCGATACGGCAGGTCGCGTGGGAGCGTCTCGACCGCCGCAGCCACGTTCCCATTGGCCACAAAGATGTCCGGCCAGCCGTCGTTATTGAAATCAACAAATCCCGTGCCCCACCGTACTGGTAGATACGAGGATTGACCGATCCCGGAAGCCCAAGTGACATCGGTAAAACCCTGCGCCGCGTCGTTTCGGAGGAGGCTGACAGGCTGAAATCCATAACGGGTAATAAACAGGCCCAGGCGGCCGTCGTGCTCAAAGTCACCAAAATCCGCCGCCATGTTTCCCATGGCCCGGCCTTCGAGGCTCAAGGCCGTCCCCGATACCAAACCCACGTCCACGAATGTGCCATTCCGCTCGTTGTGGTAGAGGAAATTGGGGCCCATGTCGTTGGTGACGAAGAGATCGGGCCAGCCGTCGCCGTCGTAGTCGCCCCAGACGACCCCCATGCCGCGGCGCTTATCGGGGTTGCCGACACCGGCTTTTTGAGAGACATCTTCAAACGTGCCGTCGCCGCGATTGCGAAAGAGAAAATCGGACTCTCCTTCTGCTTCGGGGACCTCAATCGGCAAGCCTTTGTAATCGAAAAACCTGGAGCCTGGCTGAGGCAAATTGTAAATGTCGGAATGAACGTAGCGGGAAACGAAGAGGTCCAGATAGCCGTCGCGATCGTAATCGGCCCAGGCTGCGCCGACACTGAAGCCTCCGACCTCGAGGCCCGCCTTCTTGGTCACATCCTCAAATTTGCAACCACCGAGATTGTGGTAAAGCACGTTGTGGCCGTACCCGGTAACGTAGATGTCCGGCAGGCCGTCGTTATCGAAGTCTCCCACAGCGACACCCATACCCCAGCCTCGAGTGGTGAGGCCGGCGGACTCCGTGATGTCCGTGAAATGGAGATCGGCGTCCTGGTGGTAGAGCGTCACCATCAGATCGCCTCCGTGCAGGAAGCGGTCAATCGTGGAATCGGTCACCACGACGATATCGAGCTTGCCGTCGTTGTCGCAATCCAACAAGCCAATGCCGCCCCCCATCATCTCCACCAAGTAGCGCTTGTCGGGCGAAAAGTGCGGTACGGTGGTAAGACCCGCCTGTAGCCCGATATCGTGGAAACGGATCGGAGCGGGCTTGGGAGTTTGCACGAATCCCAAGAGCAGAATCGCGACGATGGCTGTCCCCGCACGCATAAAATCTCGTTCCCAATCTCTCTTAGCCCGCGTTCGTGAGTGGCAGGATGCGCTGAATCCAACTTGGCACGCATCCGAATTCGGACTTAGACCAAATGTTCGGAATGGCCCTCACGAGACGCAGACATTGGGGAATCCTCCTAAACGCAAAAAACTAGTCCGGCTTTGCAGAGTCGTGAGGACCTGGTTGCTGCTTCTGCAGCGCATCATAGGCTTTCGTTTCCCGTTCCGCATCCGCCTGGCGGAATTCCTTACGGTAGGCGGCGGCAAGCTCGAGGTGAATAAAGCCATTTCCGGGATCCAGCTTGGCACCTGCTTGAAGTGTGGCGATGGCTGCCTTTATCTCTCCCCGGTCGAGCTGCAGTTTGCCTAGCTGGAAATAAGCGTCCGAGTTCCGAGAGCGTGCGGCAACCATCTCGGTTAAAAGCCTCTGAGCTTTGTCGTTTTCTTTTAGCCCGATCAGTATGAGCGCCAGGTTGTACTTCGCATCCGTACCGGAGGGATCGAGCTTGAGCGCAGCGCGGAATTCACTGGCGGCTCCCGTGAGGTCGCGCTGGCTTGCCAGCGCTTCGCCGAGCGCCTCATGAGTGGCCGCGTCATTGGGACTGTCCGCCGCTAGTTCGCGCAATCGCGCCACGCCGCGGGAGAAATCACCCGTCTTCACCAAACAAACCGCGTAGGCAAAGGCCAGCTTTGGGTCCGCATCGACGAGCGAGTCCATCGGCTGCAATGCCTGCAGGGCGTCGCTATAGTTCTTGAGCCGGAACAGGCTCACGCCCATGGCAGATCGAGCCCAAGTATCGTCCGGATGCGCTTGCAGGTACCTTCCGAGCGGGCCCGCCGCCTGATCGTATTGATTGGCGGAGTAAGCAGCTTTTCCCCAGTTGTAATCGAGCCCTTCCAGGGAAGGATTCCAGCGGTACGCTTGCTGGAAAAATGGAAGCGCACCGGCAAAATCGTTTTCGCTGGCGGCGATCGCCCCAAGATTGTCGAAGCTGTCCGCGATAGCCGGCCCCGCCTGCGCTTCGAAGGATTCCACCTGTTTCAGCACTTCCGGATTCACGGATTCGCTATTCTTCGTGTCTTTCCAAGGAATCGCTCCCGCTTCCTCGTTGTTCGACATACCGGCGGATTTGCCTTGATTCTGCAGGACACTCTTCTGGAGCAAATCGGCGGAGACCTGCATCTCCTGCTTGCCCTCGTTTTGGCGGCCGGATTGGAGGAGTAGCCGCGCGAGGAGATAGTGGGCGCGCTGAACTTGGTAATGATTTCTGGAAACGTCCGTGGTCAAGGAAATAGCTTTGCGGAGGGCCGCCTCAGATTCGACTGCGCGGTTCATCTCGCTGTAGAGCTGGCCGAGGGAAAGAAAGGAATCCGGATTCTGAGGGTCCAGGGCCGCGGCGCGAGAAAGCTCCGTTTCTGCCTCTGGAAATCGGTGCTCGCCGAGAGCAATGTAGCCAAGCTGAAATTGGCTGTAGAAATCGTTGGGACTGATTTCGACTTCCTTGCGAAACTCCGGCACGGCTTCCGCATAGGCCGCTTCGCCCAAGCCAACCAGATACGCTGCGCCCAGAGAATAATGGGCGCCAGGGTATTGGCTGTTTTCCGCGATGACCTTCTTAAACTCCTGAATCGCTTGTTCCGGGTAACCGGACTCGGCATAGGCGGATCCGAACTTCATGTGGATTTCGGGCGAATCCCCGAATCCCGCCAGCATCTCCGCAAAAATTCGCGTCGCGTGCGCTTCATCCTTCATGTGCAGGTACGCGTCTGCCAGAGCGTATCCATTCGCGAAATCCGGCTCGATGGCGACGGCTATCTCGAACTGCTCCGCCGATGCCTGATTCTTGTTCATCTGCAAAAGAATCCGGCCGAGCGCCAGGTGGGCCTTGGCGCTCTTCGGCGCGGCTTCCACGGCAGTTTGAGCGAGCGATTGGGCCTTGGGCAAATCGTGCCCCTGCCGACAGGCCTCCGCATAAGCGAGGCGCACACCAATATCAGCGGGCTCCAGCGTTAGCGCTTCCTCAAAGAGAGGGCCCACTTTTTCGAAGTCGCCTACGCTTGCCCGGTTCGTACCCAGAGTGCTCAACGCTTCCGCGAGGAACAGCTTGTACTGAATAGCAGCGTGTGCCAAATCTCCGGCCGCCTGGAAATTCTGGGCGGAATCGTAGTGTTCCTGAAGCGAGCTTGCGGGAGCGCCAGGGCCCTTTTCTGTCTGAGCGGAGACGGCGGGACTAGCAACAGGCAACCAAAACAGGACGGTAAGAGCTGCGACGACGCTGCAGCCCCGCACCAAGAGAGACTTCTCGCGGGAATCGCCTGGGAAGGTGGCAACGTGAACTCCGGGGTCGAGTTTCTGATCCTGCATGAGAACGAAGTATAGCCGAGGGCGCAGAGAAGGACGAGGGAGACTCAATTGCTATCGATCTAACTGAGGTTGTGGCAGGAGGGGTATCTCCCATGAGATACCCCTCTGCCGCAGGGTTTAGAAGGCGTACTTCAGACCGAACTGCATGACGCGGCCATAGGCAGACGTGTTCGGCTCATTCTTGGTATTGGTGAAGCCCCAAGCATTCGCGGGGGTGGTGCCGATGTACGTATATCCCCCCTGCGGGTTCGTCGGATCCAAGGAGTACTTGAGCGTTAACGGGTTGCTGTTCGCGAAGCCCACAAGCGGATGGTTCAAGAAGTTCGTTGCCGTCACACGGAACTCAATCGTGTGACGCTCCGTGATGTGGAACGTCTTGTAGATGGCCAGGTCGCTATCGAAAAACGCCGGCATCGACATATACGGGAACTGGGTGGGGCCGTTCGCCGCAATTGACGTGCCGGTCGGTATGGAAGGAGCCGCAAAGCAGGAGAGCTTTGCAATTTGGCTGTCTCCAAGGCCGTTTGCCGGGTTGCAAGTTTCAATGGGCTGAACGTTGATACTCGCGTCCGTCCCGAAGAACGAGCGCTGGCTGAGCTGAGTGATTGCCCCGGTCTCAGAATTATCGTATTCAAAACTGAGGCCGAGGTTCTGGCTGACCTGGGCCTGCAGGTCGCCGCCCTTCTGCCAGGTCGTGAACCCGCTGAGCGTCCACCCATCTGCCGCTCCGCCAATGAACTTGTTGTCGCCGTGATAGGGCCTGCCAAGGTCATAGGTGTAGGAGGCATTCCACACGTACGGACGATCGATCGAGAGCACCGAGTAGTTGTCGCGGAGCACAAACGGATTCACGTTGCCGTCACCAAAACCGAGCGACTTAGACCACAAGAAACTGGTGTTGAAGGTCAGTCGTCCGGACTGCTTCGACCAAATCACCGCGAAGGCGTTATAATTTGAGTAGCCCGAATGTTGTTCGACGTTTATGGAGTTGGTTCCATAAACGTTCACGTACTCAGGCGCGGCACTCGTTCCGACGTTCATGGTCCCGTACGGGTGGTAATCGGCCAGTCCGTTCAGGCACACGTTCACACCCGTACCGCACACGTTCTCCGGATTATTTGCCGTGCTCGCCGTGAAGGGATCCGGCGCGAAGAACGCACCCAGCGGAACCTTGTTGACGTTGATTAAGTCGCTGCCACCGAGGTTGCCGCCGCCGCCGACCTGGCCGCCGAAGAAGAGAGCGCCGCTATTGTTGCCCTCATAGGCCACTTCCAGGTGCGTATTCCATGGAGTGCGCTGGTCAATTGTGAGGTTCCACGTCTGCACCCAAGGAATGTCATAATCATTCGGATTGAGGATGAAACCGGGCCCGCCGGAGGGCGCTTGGAACACGCCCGTGGGCTTCGGCAGGTCTCCTGTTTCGCTGAACAGCACCGTGTGGTTGTTGGGAAGGCTGGTCTGGATGCTCTGTTGCGCCAGGGCCAGTGCGCCGCTGTAATCGTTCACCTGATCGTTGAAGTCGTAGACGCCCCAACCGCCGCGAACCACGGTCTTGCCCGTTCCAAAAACATCATAGGCGATACCCACGCGGGGTTCGAAGTGGACGAGGCGGTTCGGAGTTCCGCTCAGGGGGATCCCGGGGTCAATCGCGTGCCACTCAACACCCGGGAACACCTTGCCCTTCAGGACGTCGCTGATGATGTCTCCAGGGACCCAAACGGCGTTGCCATAACCGTCCCTGTCGTACCAATGGCCGATGTGCTCCAGGCGGACGCCAAAGTCGGCCGTGAACTTCTTGGTCACCTTAAAGGAGTCCGTACCGTAGAGCGCAAAGGTCTTATAGGCTTGGTCATTCAGGGGCAGGGAGCTCTGTTCGTTGTAATTGGAAGCAATACCCATCATGAAATTGGCGGTCGGATTCTGGGTCCCCTGGGGATAGCCAGTTACTGCATCGGGATAGGGTGTGGAAGAGGAACCAAAGGAGAACCCGCCGTTGTAGGGATTGAAGTTCCCTTGGTTGTTGCCCGTCATCTCATAGTAGAAGCCAACCTTGATCGTATGATTCTTGTACACCTTGGTCACGTCGTCCGCGAAGGCGGGGTTTTGTTTCTTGATGAAATAACTGCCACCGGACTGGGAGAAAACATCCCATTGGCTAAAGTCGGGAAAATTGTAGTTCCCAGCCTGATTCCATCCCGGCACCATGTTCTTGTTCAAGTCGGGATTGACTTTGTTGAATTGCGTGCCGTAGGTGTCTGGATAACCAACCGTGCCCCGTAGAACAGCGTTGAAGTTAGCGGGAGACTGCGGAGACCAGTAGTACGTCCAGAAAGCGGTCATCTGGTTCGTCAACGTGGGGCTGAATACGTGCACGAAGTTGCCGGTGACGTTCTTTGTCGTCGTCGGGTTGCTAAGTCCGCCGCCCGGGAAGACCACAGAATTCGAGGGGAGCCACCACATGTGGGCATCGCCATCGGAGGGCTGCGAGTCCTTCGACAACTGGTAAGTTACGAAGAGCTTGTTATTTTCATCGAAGTTGTAGTCTCCGCGCCCACGGAAGACGAATCCGTTGTGAAGCGCAGGAACTGGGAAAAAGTAGTTATAGCCACCCGGCGTCGTCGTGGGGTCGGCGTTCGCCGTTGGCATGAGCTTCCACAAGTCTGTGGCACCGGGATCGACCGGCACGGCAGCCGCGGTAATCGACTGCCCACCGGGGCCTAATCCGGCAGTATTCGCTGTTGTAGGGTCGAAGCAATAAGTGCCCGCTGCCTTCGCCGCTGTAGAAGCGGCGTTCAGGCCTAGATCAGCCTGGCAAAGGGCATCGTTCGCTGTCGTGCCCGAAAAGTTGCCACCGAGCATGTCCGGGGTGGGAATGTACGAGTATAACTTCGTACCGCCGGTGGCAAGCTGGTAGAAGTGCTCGTAGCCGGCCCAGAAAAGCAGCTTCTTCTTGGTGAAGGGAACGGGACCGCCGAAGTTACCGCCGGGATAATAATAGTGGTCGCCGGTGGCGACGTTGTGGCCTTGGTTGTTATCCTGCCAGTCGTCGGAATTGAAAATCGCGTTGCGGGCGTACAGGTAACCTTCCCCGTGGTATTGCGCGCCGCCGGACTTCGAAATGAAGTCGATGACCACAGGACCCTTCGCGCCGTCTGCCGAAAAGGCCGAGGTCTGCACTTTCACTTCCTGGACCATGTCCGGATTGGGCACGGAAATCGAGGTGCAATCGCAGCCCTCGTCCAGGATGTTGGTTCCATCCATCAGGAGGGCTGTTCCACCGCGGTAGGGTACGCCACTGGCTGAAACGCCGTTCCCAACAGAGGAACCGGCGGCGCCGACCCCGGAGAAGTCCATGCTGCTGTTGGAGCCGTTGCTAGCGCCGTTACCGACGGTAATAACGCCCGGCAGGGTCCGGAGCAATTCGGAAGCGTTGCGGGTGATCATGGGGAGGCGGTTGTAATCCGTGGCCGTAAGGTCAAGGCTCCGCGCACCCGAGTCCACGGGAACCAAATCCGTGTGGGCCTCCACAGTGACTGTTTCACTCGATTGGCCGACAGTCAGCGTGGCGTTGACGTTGCGTTTATCGCTCGCCTGAAGCACTACGCCAACTTGATCGAAGGTCTTGAACCCTTTCATCTCGACCTTAACGTCATAGGTGCCCGGAACAAGAGCGGGGAAGGCGAAATAGCCCGCGGAGTCGCTGGTGGTGACGCGCACGTCTCGCGTGCCCGTGTTCGTCAGAGTGACCGCGGCACCCGGGACAATGGCCCCCGTACTATCGGAGACCGTTCCCGTGATCGTGCCCGTAATTTGGGCGTGAGCGGCCGGCATAAGCATGAGAATAGCGGTTAACAGCAGAACCGCCCTGGCGGCCAAGCGGACCAGCTTCGTAAAGTCAACGTTAACTATGTCCCCCAATTTATTCTGACCTTTCATGCTGCCTCCTCCATCATTCGTTGGGCAGTGTTACCGCCCAAATGGTGTCACGGGAAATAAATAGGGAAAGGACACAGCCCACCGCGCCAGAATGATCCATTAGACTTTTGCCCCACCCCAAGAATATCGATTTGGCACTGCAATGGGTGAGTTTGTACTCCCCTTTGGAATTCGTGTCAAGTAGATTTTTATGCCTTGTATCGGATTTTACGATTGGACATTCCCCGAAGGGAAGGTAGTGGTACAATTGTGCCACTTTACCGCTGGGTGGAGGCTCCCAGTGAAACAACTTCAACGAATTCCGTACCTCCTCGGTCTTACCTGTTTTCTGTTTTTTTTCCCGACGGCGGTCCGGAGTGCCCCGCAGGGGGTGAGCGAGAACGCTGAAATCATCGGGGCCATTCGAGATGCGGCGACGCATGATCCGGTCGTGTCGGCTCGCGTAGACCTGATGTCCCCGAACGGAATGGCCTCTCCCACGAGGTACACCAATACCGACGGCGAATTTTCCTTTGACCGTGTTGGCGACGGCGATTACCACCTGATCGTCAAGAAGATGGGATATAAGGACCAACAAGTGGACGTGAGCGTAGTTGCGTCTCATCAATCTCGCGTGGAACTGGAACTTCTCCGCGAGACTTCCGATTCAGCGCCTGCCCCAGCCTCCGCCGAAACCATCTCCGCGCACCAATTGACCGTGCCCGAAAAGGCGCGCGACGACTATGTCAAGGGAAAAGACCTGCTCGCGAAGAAGGACTACTCCGCGGCGGTGGCGGAATTTGAAAAGGCCATAAGAGAATACCCATCCTATTATGAAGCGTTCGCGGAGATGGGCGTCGCACAATACATGCAGGGACAAGCTCCCGCCGCTCGAGTGTCGTTGCAGAAGTCGATCGATCTGAGCGACGGCAAGTATCCCGAGGCCATGTTCGATCTGGCAGACGTGCTGAGCGACATTGGAGACTTCACAAATGCGGAGCGTCTGGCCCGGCAGGAAATTGAGCTAGAGGAAACTTCCTGGCGCGGGCACTTTGAACTCGCGCGCGCACTGCAGGGGATGAAGCGATTCCCGGAGGCAGAACAGAGCGCCAAGAAAGCCGCGGAGCTGAATGGGCAATACCGGCAGACCTATGTGATTCTCACCAACATTCACATTGCAACTCGCCAATACGCTGCCGCCGAGCAGGACATCGATGCCTACCTCAAGCTGGATTCCACCAGCCCGGCCAGTGAACAAATGCGCACGACCCGGGCGCAGCTCGCCAAAGCCCTCACCGCTGCTCCGCCGCGACCCGCACAAGCGCAGCAATGAGTTCCTGCCGTGACCTAGCTCACAGACCCTGCTGACCGCTGTCACATTCTTTGCGCCACGTATCCACCAACATCACATCGTCCCTGGGGGGCGCAATCGGGGGGCCGCCATGCCCGCGCAAATCGGTCTGGATGTGGGCAGCATTAGCGTCAAGCTCGCTGCCCGTGTGGATCAGGTAGATCCTCGCGTCCTAGCTGAACGCCTCACAAACTCCTCATTTCGAATCGCTTCGCAATTCCTGCCGCAGTCGATCTCCGAGGGTCGGGCAGTGTTCATCATTTCGGAATACCGTCGTGTCCTGGGAAATCCATTCCAGGCCGCCCTCGACCTGTTGTATGAGTTTCAGAAGGTTCTGCCGGATACCTGCCGGTGTTCAATTCGTGTCACGGGTTCCGGCGGCCGACGTGTTGCGGAATACTTGGGAGTTCCTCCGGAAAACGAGTTCAAAGCGATCGCGCGCGGAGTATCAGAACTCTATCCACACATTCGGACCGTTTTCGAAATGGGTGGGGAAAGCTCGAAGTATCTCTTGCTGGATAACCCGGGCGTCGGCGGGTGCCATTCGGATGGCGCGGCAGGGATTCTCGATTACTCGATGAGCAGCGAGTGCGCCGCGGGCACCGGCTCATTCGTCGACCAACAGGCCTCCCGTCTGCAGTACCGCGTGGAGGACATCGGTGCAATTGTCGCGGAGGCAAAGTCCGCGGCCCGCATCGCCGGCCGGTGTTCCGTCTTCGCCAAGTCCGACATGATTCATGCGCAGCAAAGAGGTCACAGCACCGCGGAAGTGCTGAAGGGCCTCTGTGAAGCCGTGGCGCGCAACTTCAAGAGCAACGTTGTCAAGGGCCGCAAGGTAGTGGTTCCCGTCGCCTTCATAGGTGGCGTCTCGCAAAATGCAGGAGTCGTCCAAGCGATACGAGATGCGTTCCGCCTCGCCCCGGGAGATATGACCGTTCCGGAACTTCATGCTTGGCTTGGCGCGATCGGCGCGGCTTTTCTCGCCGGCGCAGGACAACTTCAGCCATTCGAATTCGGGTCGATCCATACCGAGCAAGCGCGGGCGTCGTCGCCCCACGCCAATTCGAGTTCGCCTTGTGAACCGCTCTCGCTGTCGAATGTTTTGCTGCTGCGCGATCATCCCGCAGCCTCCCGAACGGAGCCCTTGCCCGAACTCTCCAAAGGCGCAATCCCGGCGTATCTGGGAATCGACGTCGGCTCGGTAAGCACGAATCTTGCTCTACTCGACGAATCCGGCAAGCTTCTTCATGGGATCTACCTTCGGACTGTTGGACGTCCGATCGAAATCGTCGACCAGGGGCTTCAAGAAATCGAGCAGCTATTCGGCCCGCGCGTGCGTGTCTGCGGAGTGGGAACCACAGGGTCCGGCCGAGAACTCATCGGTGAACTCGTTGGTGCCGATACCATCAATGATGAAATCACCGCGCATAAGACAGGCGCCATGTACGTGCATGAACGCATTGTGCGTAACCTTCCTCCGCCTGATGGAGATACGCCCTGCGTAGATACGATCTTCGAAATCGGAGGCCAGG
Organism: uncultured Acidobacteriota bacterium; assembly: GCA_963788255.1. Lineage (GTDB taxonomy): Bacteria > Acidobacteriota > Terriglobia > Acidiferrales > UBA7541 > Palsa-295. The sequence goes on along the minus strand of CAWBGC010000010.1, from coordinate 323,269 downwards.
ACTCCAAGTTCATTTCCATCGACCGCGGTGTCGTGGTCGACTTCGCGATGAACGAAGCCTGCGCGGCAGGGACCGGGTCGTTTCTCGAAGAGCAAGCCGAGCGGCTGGGCGTGCAGATTAAGGATGAGTTCGCGCGGCTGGCGTTGTCGTCCCAATCCCCCGCGCGCCTTGGTGAGCGCTGCACCGTATTCATGGAGCGCGATGTATATGCCGCCCTGCAACGAGGCGCCGGCATTCCGGACTTGACTGCCGGGCTTGCCTACTCGGTGGCGCTGAATTACCTGAACCGAGTTGTCCGCGGGCGGAAGGTCGGCAAGGTCATCTACTTTCAGGGCGGCACCGCTTATAACGACGCCGTGGCGGCCGCTTTCTCCCGAATCCTGGGCAAGCGCATCATCGTCCCGCCGCACAACGGCATCATTGGCGCGATCGGCATGGCATTGATCGCGCAGGAAGTCACGCATGCGCAAGCTCGCCTGCGCGCCGCGCAGAATAATGGCTCCTCAGCCAAGGCGCTCTTGCGCGCCGAACCCGTCAGCACCTTTCGCGGCTTCCATCTGGATCAGACGCGCTTTGAAACCCGCGAGTTCGTCTGCAAGGCGTGCTCCAACTATTGCGACATGAAGGAGATCACCGTTGAGGGGCAGAAAACATACTGGGGCGACAAATGCTCGGACAAGTTCCGCAAACGCACCCGCACCAGCCGGAAGCCCGTCATCGAGGATCTGCTGGAGCTTCGCGATAAGGCCCTTTTCGATGGAGTCGAGAACTCAGCGGCCACCCCTGAACGGGCGCGTGTGAATTCCCGGGGTCGGGTCGGCATTCCTCAAGCGATGTTCTTCTACGACCGTTTTCCATTCTGGCGCACGTACTTGCGCGAAATAGGATTCGATGTGGTGGTGTCTTCGCCGACCGACCGGTATCTTGCGGCGCAAGGCGCCGAGCTCAGTGTGGCAGAGCCGTGCTTTCCCGTTCAAATCGCGCACGGTCACGTGCAGGCGCTGCTCGATGGAACTCCGGAGCACCCGCCCGTTGACTACGTCCTCTTGCCCAATGTGATGGATATGGAAGCGCCAGCCTCTTCTACATCGTCCCAGCTCTGCCCCTGGAATCAAACGCTTCCGTTCGTCATTCGGATGGCCACTGCCTTCGAAGGGCAGGTGGATAAAATTCTCTGCCCAAATGTGTTTTTCCGGCTTGGCTCCGACCATGTCAAGCGCCAACTGCATGGCTATTTTTCCCGCTTCGGCGTGAGCCGCAGCGCCAGCCATGCAGCCGTAGATCTTGCCTTCGCCGCCCAAACGGACTTCATGGGCCGGGTGCTTGCCTGGGGCCGGGATGCCTGCTCGATTCTCGAGAAGACTGGCGACCCGGCGATTCTCTTGGTTGGTCGTCCCTACAATATCTATGACCGCGCCAGCAATTGCGACATTCCGCGCAAACTTCGCGATCTCTATGGCGTCAATGTATTGCCGCTCGACTTTCTTCCGCTCGATGAAATGGGCATAGAAGATTTCCACTCGAATATGTACTGGTACTCCGGGCAGCGCATCCTCGCGGCCGGCCGGTTCGCGCAAGAACATCCCAACATTCACATTATTTACGTCACGAATTTCAAGTGCGGGCCCGATTCCTTTATTAAACACTTTCTCGGCGAGGTGGCGTGTTCTCCGTTCCTGGTTCTCCAGTTTGATGGACATGGGAACGACGCCGGCTACCTCACGCGGTGCGAGGCCTATCTCGACAGCAAGGGAATGCTCCGATGCAATTCCAACAGCAAAGCCCAAGTCGCGTAGCGCCGCCACCCAGCCTCGCGGGCAGGCGGCTGTGGCTTCCTCGCCTGCAGATTGGGACCAGCCGCTTGATGGCTGCGGTATTCCGGTCGATCGGAGTGGATGCGGAAATCTTTCCGCCCTCCGACGAGCGCACGCGCGAACTCGGCGCACGTTTCAGTTGCGGCGACGAGTGCTATCCTCTCAAGATTACCCTCGGTGATTGCCTCAAGGTTCTCGAGCAGCCCGGGGCGGGCCAGCACAACACCGCATTTTTAATGGCTACCGGCCGAGGCCCGTGCCGATTCGGCCAATACTCGCCGCATTTCCGGTCTGTATTTCGGTCGTTGGGCTATTCCGATATCGCTCTGGTCTCACCGACATTTGAAAACGGCTACGCGGACTTCGGCCAATCCTCTCCCATTTTTGTGCGCAGCGCCTGGCGTGCGATCGTATCCGCCGACATTCTGCTCCGGCTTCTTTTGCGCGTGCGTCCTTACGAGCTCACTCCCGGCAGTGCCGACGCCCTTTACGACGAGTCTCTGACGGATCTTTCGCGAATCTTGGAAGGGCGGCACCGCAGCTTGGCGCACCAGATGAAAGCGCTACAAGCAGGCCTTCTGCAGGTCCGCACCCGTTTTCGTGCGTTGCCTCTCCGTGCCGACCGGGATCGCCCTCTCATCGGGATCGTCGGCGAGATATTTTGCCGCCTCAATACATTCAGCAACGAAGACTTGATTCGCCGTCTCGAAGCTGCGGGCGCGGAAGTGTGGATGAATGATGTTTCGGAATGGGTGTGGTACACCAACGATGAACTGGCGCGGCAATTCGCACGGGAGCGTAAGACTTTTTCAGCGGCTTCCCTCAGCGCAAAGATCCGCAACGTCTTCCAAAAGAAAGATGAACATGCCTTGGCATCCCTCTTCCATGAAGATTTTCGCGGCCGCGAGGAACCGGATGACTTCCGCGAGATTCTCCGCTACGCCGAGCCTTACTTGCCCGCCGAAGGGGCCTCCGGCGAAATGCTCCTCAACATAGGCAAGTCCGTCTACTTCGCACGAAAAGGCCTGGACGGCGTGATCGACATCAGCCCTTTTACTTGCATGAACGGCATCGTCTGCGAAGCCATCTACCCGCGCGTCAGCCGCGACAACGGAGGCATTCCCATCCGCAATTTCTTTTTCGATGGCACGCAGTCGGATCTCGAACGCGATGTAGGAATTTACTTAGAGCTTGCCCGGAATTACCGCCGCCGCAAGACTGGAAAAAGTCATGTGGCTTCGGTAGACCGGGGCTATGAAGAGGGATAAATGATTACCGCTAAAGTTCTGCTCACTCAACCGCTAAAGGCCGACCGGCAGTTTGCCGTAACCACTGGAAGCGAGCACCACATGTTGCTAGACGACCCGGCCGGGGGCACCGGTCCCAAGCCGATTGAATTGGTCACCGTGGCGCTGGCCGGTTGCACCGCCTTCGACGTGATTACGGTCCTTCGCCAGAAGTACCACCAGAAGGTCACCGGCTACGAAGTTCGCGTCGAAGCCGACCAGGCGGAGCGTCCCCCTCAGGTGTTCACAGCTGTTCGCATCCACCATTTGGTGACAGGTGTCGAAATAGATCCCGCCGCGATCGAGGAAGCAATCCGGCTCTCGGAGGAGAAGTATTGCTCGGTCGGCGCGATGGTGAAGCAGACGGCTACTCTGCACACCACCTACGAGATCATCGAAGAAAAAGTGGAATGGATGAAACCGGTCCCGGCAAGCGTCGTAGGCTAAGCGCAGCTTTGCTCTACAAATGTCGCCGGGCGCCGTGTCTGCGGTGCCTGGATTGACGCGTTCGGGCTTGTCGGCGCCATGATTCCTTCGCCCTCTGGTCCTAATCCAGCGCCTAAGTTGTGGGGTTATCAATCGAGGCGTGGAGGCAATTCTACCGGCGCGGGAATTGAGTCAGCGAGAATTCAATTCGCCGGTGCTGCATTACGTTGGTCAAGTGTGACCGAATTCGCGCCCGCTTTGAGCTCCACCTTCAGGTCCCAATAGTGGAGTTGGTTGTTGTCGGACACCATCAGGTAGTACGTTCCTGGCGGGACTCCCGGCAATGTTGCTTTGCCGTTAGCATCCGCTCGCACGCCACAAGCGCTATCCGCGCTGATCGCCACCAAGGACTTTTGGCAGTCCGGCGTTCGATTCGCGCACGCATTGCCAACGGCCTTCTGTGGCGACATGCCCGGCGGAAACTGAATACCTCCCTTGGCCAAGACGGTCGCGACACTATCTCGCAGAAGGAGATAAGGGCGCCCGGCGAGCGGGTTTGCAGCTCCCGGCTGAACCGGGAAGCCGGAGACGACGGTCAAAACAGCGTTCCCCGTGGGTGCATTGGGAGTTGCGACTGCAGGGCCGGCGGGCTTTGCTGTTGCGGCCGGTGCGGGTGCTGCCGCCGCTGCGGAAGCCGGCGGGAGCTTGCCCGGCGCAAGAACTCCCAGGTTGCAAGTCGCATTGAGGGGGGCAAACGTAAAATCGCCGTCGTCGTTTTGGCCCGTGATTGTCCGTCCGTGGACTTCGTACGGGCCCGCGCCGGCGTCCAGTTGTCCATCCGGCTTGAATGCGAGGACGAGCGGGTGAGCCGGGTCCTCGATTTTGACGGTCGTTTGCGTGCCGCTGGCCTGGACAACGTAGGGGTACGCACGCGCGGCTTCTGATCCACATCCAACGACGGCGGACTCTGGATAGAACTCCACGCTGAATCCACCCTGGCCGGAGTACGTGCCGTGCATCCGCAAGCCCGGAGGTGTTTGCGGTCCCGCGTCTCCGCCATTGAACAGGCTCGTCGCCATCGATTGGGCCGCATTCAAAGCGCTGGGGCCCGCTCCCTTCGAGGAGAGAATCGGCTGGTCGCAGGTTCTTGTCCTGTTCGCGTACTCTGTCACGTGAGTAGGAGGGCCGAAAGTATTGATCTCATCGTGCTCACCTTTATATATGACGCCATCCACGACGATCGGTCCCGGAGGACCAACCAGTTCCATGCCATCGGTGCTGACGGTGAGGACGATGGGCTTGGGCGTACTTTGGATCGTGATCACCGCGCGGTTGTTCTTCACGACGAGAGAGTAGCTGTGCTGTTCCGGGTCCAGCCCTGCGCAGGTCATCATGGCAGATCGATCATCGAACTCGAGGCGCCAAGAACCGTTGCCTTCGAAGTTGCCTGCGAGCTGCAAGCCGGGAGGAAGGGGTGCTCCGATCGAAGGGAGCATCTTACCGATCATGTCGTCGAACGGCTTGCTGAGCGTGTTTCCCATGCACACTGCGGGAACCCTTCCGGAACTGATGCAGCGCCTCAAGTCACGTTGATCTGCCTGCAATTGGGTCGGTTTCGCGGGACCGGCGGTGGGTGTGGCCGGGGGCGCATCCATAGCAGCAATGTTTTTCTGGCGAATGGCGTCCTGTGTGTCTTGTTGCTTTTTCTGGAAAGCTTGTACTCGCGCAATCTCTTGCGGGGATGGCTGCTTGCATGTGGGAATCAGCTTCTTCAGTGATCCGCGCGTTTCGTTGGTATAAGCCATGAACCCATTATGCAAAGGCCGATCGGGATGTTGCACCATGCAGGTGGCGTTGTCCGAGAGGTCGCGTATGTTACAGCTCTCCACCAGCAGGCGTTCTCCGTTGCAAAGGTAGGTCACGCCGGTCTGAAAGTCTTGCGCCGAAGCGATGCCGCCTGATAGCAACCAGAGCATAACGGCGATGCCAAAAGCGCCTGGCCTGATTCTCATTTCCATACCGCTCCGCGATCCCGCCTACCGCACACCCGCGTTTGCAAAGTCTTGTGGTCCGGGAAGCGTCCCGCGCAGATACGAACCGTCCCACTGGAATTGCCACACGCCCTTATCTCTTTGCAGACGCAAAGGCCCCGGCGTGATGTCAACCCACTGGGTCCACCGGCCGGGCTGCTTCTCGACGTAGGCTTGCTGGCCGTTCGCCATACCATCCAACACGTAGGTCGGTTGCCCACCCGCCTCGCGGCAAACTGTTTTCTTGAAGGTCACGCTCCCGGCCCACTCGAATCCGTTCAGTTTGTCCGACTCGCTCAGTTCCTGCGGTTCAACAGTGGCAATGATTAGCTCGCGGTATTGCCTGAGAAAATGATCGGGCGCATAGGGACTCCCGCCAACCTCGGCGGCTGTCCAACCGTCCGCGCCCTTGAGCCAATGTCTCTGTAGTTCCGCCAAGGCAGCGCTCTCCGCAGCTCGGTCCGCGCTCGAGAGGTGCCCGGAGGAAGACCCGTCAGAGCTATCCGAACTCGAACTGCCGCAGCCGGTTGACCCAAGAACCATCGCTAGCGCAAGCGCGAGGAATGGAGTGGTGCGAAAAACTGTCTTCATTGGCTTCCTTCCTTTCCGTAATTCCGCGCGGGCAAGAAAGCCCGGTCGGCCGAATCCAGTGCCACTGTCAACATCGCGTAATTCTTTGTGACTGTTCCTTGCCCGCCGTTTTTGTCGCCGCGCGCCACCGATGTTTCAGCAGCAATGGATTTCGCGGCCGTTACTTTGCTTTCTCAAGCCGTCCAATGTCGCTGCCCGGGGGGCCGGTCAAAGAGCCATCCTTGTTAATAGTGAAGACCATGGTCTGGCTCGTATTGCCTTCGAGCGGCCGGACCGTGATCTTATCGCCATCCACCGTGTAAGCGCCGTCTATGTGTACCATTCCGTAGTTCAGGCCGGCCTTGCCGCCTTTCAATTCCAGGGTTACGGCACCGTCGGCGTCCCGGTACTTTCCCTCGGGATTCGTGCCGAAGCACCCCACTGCGAGACATGCTCCAGCTAGAACGGAAACAACAAGTGCTTTGCGGAACCATGAGCTGTTCATAACACTCTCCTGAGCAGGCATGCTATTTGTTGCATTTCGGCAACTTTTCGGCCACACACCATTCATTCCCCGGATTATGCATTCGCGGGCTTCTTCAACGCACCTGCGGCGAGGACCGCAGCCGCGATCACCAAAACGAAGATCCCAAGCCAAGCCCATGAAAGAGGATTGGGGACGCCCGTTTTTGTTAGATCGCCGATCGCTCTATTTTCGTTCACGTAAATCGCCAAGAAGCCGATGACGAAATACACGAGTGGCGCCGCATTCAGATATTTCGACCACGCCGCGCGGATGAACGGCGCGGCAAAGGGCGCAGCGATGGCGATCAGGCCAAGAAAACCAAACAGCCCGTGATCGCTCCCTCGATTCAAAATACTTTCCGGATTGTTAAAGTCAGTGCCGAGAAGGTTCCAGAAGGTAAAGGACACCGATTCCGTTCCCCCGCCCGCAACGCTGGCCGCGGGAATCAAGAACCAAGCGACCCAAAGCAAAACGGCGGCGCCCAGCGCAACCGCGCCCATGCGTGCCGCGAGCGCCCCGATGCCCTGCTTGGCAAGCTTGGCCGCTTCCTTACCCCGCTCCTGAGCCGCCCCACCGAGCTGGGTGAGCCGTTCCTTGTTGAGTTGCTGCTGATCCACCACAGTCATGGCCGTAAGCACCCCCGCGCTGTCGAATTCAACATCCACGGTCTGATTCGCGGCGGGAGCCACTGGCGATTTCCACACCCGCTCGAGCGTGAAAAATTGCTGCTGGCCGTTGGCGAAGATAATCCCCGGCGTGGCGTCGGGCACCTTGATGATGGTTCCCCGGGACTTGCTGGCATTGGCATTATTCATGGGTTTGTTCCCTTTCGATTGGGTCTCTCTCCGCTTTCTCCTTTATTCCGCATTGCGCAAACGCGCTCGAAAAAACGTCATGCGGATACGAAAAGAGTCGCGGCGCGAAATTCCAATTCAGGCTCAGAACTTGGGCGCTGCCTGCTGCTGGGCTTTTTTGAGTTGCTGCTGATTTTGGGCCTCAGCGACGTGGTCCAGATATTGCTCCTCGGCGAAGACGTCGCGAGTATCCTCACTGTTTTCGCTCATCTTGATGCTCAGGGTCTGGACAATTTGAGCATTCGCGCCCAGATTCGCAAAAACGTACACCCCCACTCGGCACTGGTCGCGCATGACTTGATTGATGTCCGCCTGAGTGAGGAGCGTCGAAAACATGCCCCCCTCTGGAGTCGCATTCGTCGGGCTTGGTCCCGTGGCAATAGGCGCCTTGACATTGCCCGCACACTGTACCCGAGTCTTCATCGTCGGCGAATTTAGCGGCCCCCCTTGTTCGTCAAAGGCCCAGCCCAAAGCGTTCGGGCCTAGAATAATTGGATTCGGGCCGTACTTTTGAATCAGCGCGGCCTTGACAGTGTCCGGAGTGGGCTGCTTGCCCTGCTGAAAAAGAAGGTTCCGCTCGATGGAAACGGCCACCGCTTTGTTCGGAGGTGCATTGAACGTGATACTTATTTCGTCTCTACACGTAGAGTTGTTTTTGTTGCACGGATCACCATTTCCGGCGACAGCACCTTGCCAGGCTGGATCTGAGGTGTGCAGGAAGTGCGCGTAGGCGACAGTTACACCGAGGTCCGAGCCTCCCTTTCCGGGGAATAGAGCCTTCATTCTTGCAACCGCGTCCGGAACGGACATTCCAAGATGAATGCCCTCAATATCGGGCAGCTTGGACGGATCGATGCCCCCGGCAGGAGCTACGGGGATCTGTGCATTCTGCGCGGTGGCGCGCAAACCGGCCAGGCTCGCCGCAAGAAAAATCACTGCAAAGATCAGTTTCATTTTCCGCATCGCTGGATCGCTCATCTTCGTGTCCTCCTGGCCTTCATCATCGGTGGATGCTTTCACGATTCACGCTAAGCCTCACAACTTCGGCGCTGCCTGCTGCTGGGCATTTTTGAGTTCCTGCTGCTTTTTTGCGGCAGCTACGCTGTCCAGATATTGCTGCGCCGCGATTACGTCGCGAGTATCCAGATCGTTTTCGCTCATATAGACGGCGACGCCCTTGACAAGGGAAAGCCCCGGTCCGGTGAGGGTCAATTCCGCCCGAACGTACACATGCGACCGGCAAGGATCGACCATCAAAGCTGCGATAACCTTCGGTGTAACGGGATTGTTAGGCAGAACGAAGGGTGTGGCATAAGGATCGGTGGCCCCGGCTCCTCCCGCCCGAGGCTGTGCGATGGCGCCGGCACATCCTGGCGCAAATTTCGGCGTCGAAGAGGGGAGGTGCTGCCCTTGTTCGTCAAAGAGCCAAGCCAGGAAGGGCCGGTTGGGATCGTAATTGCCCTTGGCTGTTTCCTGGCCGTACTCTTGGCGCAGCCCGGCCAGGGTGGTGTCCACCGTCGGCTCCTTGCCTTGCTGGATGAGAAGACCCCGCTGCACCGAAACCACCTGCTGTGGGTTCGGCGGCGTATTAAGCCGTACGATGACCTGGTCTCCGCAACCGGTGCAGGCGTTAACAACCGATCCCGTCATACCGGTTAGCCAGGGTTTATCCGGGGCATTCTGGAATTTGCCCGCCGTGACCGTCAACGTATGGTTCGGGCCGGCGGGAAACAGGGCCTCCATTACCGCGGAAGCCTGCTCAATGGACATTCCCAGATGGATGCCCTCAATATCGGGCAGCTTGGATGGATCGATGCCCCCGGCACGCGCGCTCGTCTGCGCAACGGCGTGCAAAGCAAGGATTCCCCAGGGCAAAAAGATGGAGAAGAAGCCAACGACGAGCAGGTTGCGAACGTTACGTTTCATTCTTTTCCTCCTGTCGCGAAACTCTGTGTTGAAGCACGGAGCGGTGTCTTCACCGCGCCCGCCGTCCCATGCCGCTTCAACCGTTGTCGCGGTGCGTTCCTGGGTGATAGAGTTCCGGCTCCAGGACGGCACACGTGCTCTCCTTGACCCGTCGGCGGGTCTTTCGATTGTTGGCATTCATTACGCAATGCGTAAACGGACAAGGAAAACCGTCACACCCCTCGAAGCGGGCGGGTGGTCTCGGGATTTAAGAGCGGAGCGATGGAAAAGACCGCGCAAGAACGGCAGCAACTCGACTACCTCTTCAGCGTGACCTATGAGGAGTTGCGCCGGCTAGCCTCGAGCGTGCGCCGCGGCGACCCCAGCGCCACGCTGAGCCCTACCGCCTTGGTCAACGAAGCCTGGGTCAAGCTGGCGAACTCCCCGCGCATTGCTGCTACCTCGCGGCTCCATTTCAAGCGCATTGCCGCGCGCGCCATGCGCCAGCTCCTGATCGAGGCAGCGCGGCGCCGCAATGCCCGTAAGCGCGGGGGCGGCGACAACTTGAGTGTGACTTTCGACGATCCCGTGCAGGAAGCGGCCTCGACAGGCGAGGAGCTGCTCGCCCTCGATGCCGCTTTGTCCGAACTTGCTCGCATTAATCCGCGCCAGGCATTGATGGTGGAAAGCCGGTTCTTCGGCGGGCTCGATGCGGCCGAGACGGCGGAGATGCTGGGCGTCTCTGAAGCCACGATTCTGCGCGATTGGCGCGCGGCGAAGGCCTGGCTGGGCCACGAACTGCGCCGGTTCGCCGCCGCGGGAAAGCCTCGCTGATGTTTCGCGGCCTGACAGGCCTTCTTCCCGCGAACGTCATCGCGTAGGGGCGGATATGGACCGGACGCGCTGGGAACGAATCCAAACTCTCTTCCACGATGCCGCGGAGCTTCCGGCCCCAGACCGGCTCGCTTTCTTGAAATCCACTTGTAGCGATGACCAGAGCCTGATAGCCGACGTGCTCGCTTTGCTCGAAGAGGACTCGCGCGGGGGCTCGCTGCTGGAGCGCGGCGTGGCCCAAGTCGCCTATCAAATGGTGGGCGACGCCGTTCATGCTTCGATCCGCTCAGGCCAATTCGGCCCCTATCGGATTAAGGAAATGCTCGGTGAAGGGGGCATGGGGGCGGTCTACCTCGCCGAGCGTGACGACCTCGGCAACCTGGTGGCCATCAAAATCCTGCGCGATGCCTGGTTTTCGCCCGCGCGCCGCGAACGCTTCGCCAGCGAGCAGCGCATGCTGGCGCAGCTCAATCACCCCTCCATCGCGCGACTCTACGACGCCAACACGCTCGAAGATGGGACGCCTTGGTTCGTCATGGAATACGTGGATGGCGTTCCTCTCACCGAGTACTGCCGGAAGAATGCCTGCTCGATTGAAGAGCGCTTGAAGCTCTTGCGCTTGGTGTGCGAAGCCGTCCAATACGCGCACCAACACGCCTTGATTCATCGCGATTTGAAGCCGTCCAACATCTTGGTGAAGCGCGATGGCAGCGTCCGGCTGCTCGATTTCGGTATCGCCAAGCAAATCGAAGGCCTGGACGTCCCGCCGGACCAGACGCGCACGGCGTTGCGCCTGATGACGCCGGCCTACGCCGCTCCGGAACAAATTCGCGGAGACCGTGTGGGTGTCCAGACCGACGTCTACGCCCTCGGCGTCATTCTCTACGAGTTGCTGGCTGGGCGGCTGCCCTTCGATCTCTCGCATAAGACGGCGGCCGAGGCGGCAACTGTGATTACCACGCAGGAGCCGGCGAAACCCTCCGCCGCGGCCCGGGAGGCCGCCGAAAAGTCCGCAGAAAGCCCGTCTGTGCCGGTGGCTGCCAAGGCGGCGTGGGCGGACCTCGACGTCTTGTGTCTGACAGCCATGCACAAGGACCCCGAGCGCAGGTATCAATCCGTGGAAGCGCTCATCCGGGATGTGGATCATTATTTGAAGGGCGAGCCGCTCGAAGCGCAGCCGGATTCTTTGCGCTACACGTTCGGTAAGTTCGTCCGCCGGAACTGGCAGGCGGTTTCCGCAGCCGCTATGGCGATTGCGATCGTTGGCGGCCTGGTGATCTTCTACACGGTCAGGTTGACCACCGCGCGCAATACGGCTCTGGCCGAGGCCGCGCGAACGCAGCGCATTCAACGCTTCATGCTGAATCTCTTTCAGGGAGGGGATCCGTCGGCCGCCCCGGCGGATGACTTGCGCGTTGTGACGCTGCTTGATCGCGGCGTACTCGAGGCGCGCAGCCTAGATGCGGAGCCTGCTGTGCAGGCGGAGCTCTACCAGACGCTAGGAGGGATCTACCAACAGTTGGGCAAATTCGGGCAGGCGGACACGTTGCTGCAGTCCGCGCTCGCAAGTCGCAAATCGCTGTTCGGTCCGGATAGCGCCGAAACCGCGCAGAGCGTCCTGGCGCTAGGGTCGCTGCGAGACGCGCAGGCGCGGTATGAGGAAGCCGAGCGGTTGGTCCGGCAGGCGCTCGATGTGGACAGGCGCCGTCTGCCGCGGAACGACCCGGCTGTGCCCAAAGCAATGCTCGTGCTGGGAAGAGTGCTCGAAGACCGCGGCGCCTACGACCAATCCATCGCTACGCTTGAGCAGACCGTACAACTTTACTCGGCCCCGGGCTCCTCGACGGCCGACCTTGCGGACACACTCCACGAGCTGGCGAACGCGCACTTTTATGCGGGCCACTACGACACTTCCGAAAGTCTCAACCAGCGCGTGCTGGTCATGTACAAGCAAATCTACGGCGACCACCACCCGCGCGTGGCCGACATCTTGATCAATCTGGGCGCCATCCGGCTCGACCTGGGACATTACCCTGAGGCGGAACGATTCGATCGCCAGGCCCTGGACATCGTTCAGGCCTGGTACGGCAAGGACAACCCTGAGACGGCGACGGACTTGACGATACTCGCCCGGGCGTTAGTTCGCCAGAATCGCTTTGATGAAGCGGTCGGCCTGCTACAGCAATCGCTGGCCATCAAGGAGCGCGTGTTCGGAAAGGTTCATCCAAGTGTTGCATCCACGCTCAACGAGCTTGGGACCGTGGCCATGCAAGAAGGCAAATACGACGCCGCGGAACAGTACTTCAAGCGCATGGAGGACATTTATAGGGCTGTCTTTGGGGAACACCACTATTTGCTAGGCACGGCGCTTTCAAATCTGGCGAGCGTGTACTCCGCTGAACACCAATGGAGCCACGCTGAGCAACTCTATCGGCAGGCGATTCCGATTTATGTTGAGGCGCTATCGGCAACCGACATCAACACCGGCATTGCACGAATCAAACTAGGCAGGACTCTCTTGCGGCAACACCGCTATTCCGAAGCCGAGACCGAAAGCCGCGCCGGGTACGACATTCTGATCAAGCAGATGGATCCAAAGGTGAGCTGGCTCGTCAACGCGCGCAAAGACCTCGTGGAAGAGTATGACGCTTTGAAACAGGCGGCGAAATTCCAAGCGGAGATCGCTGCGACGGAAGCTAAGTCTCCCGAGGTTTCTGCCAAGAAGTAATGTTCGCTTTGCCGAGTGACAATCGGCCAGAACTCACGCGTCAGAATATACGAGTGGCCGGAATTAATTAGAATTGGCTCCCCGACCTGGACGATTTGCGAACCTTTAGATTCGAGATTCGTAGGCCGTCCCAAAGGTAGCGAACCCAATAGTCGTAAGATGCGAGTCCAATTGATCGGTCTGAAACAGATACCAATTTCCTTGTAATCTTTGGTTAGTGACGCACGCATGAGAGCAAATAGGACCCACGTGGAAATGGAGAGATAGTATCAATGGGATTGTCCACAATTCCCGACCATTGAAGTAGTGAAAAGCCCGTAGTATTCTCCCGAGCGGTGTGTAAGTTGTGGATTTACTGCAGGACGATCAATGTCTCCAGGTACGCTCAGGAGGACCCTTTCCACTTCGGCAAGTCGCTGCCCCTTTTTTCCGAGCACATTGAGGACTGAATTTGCCTGCGTTGGTCCTGCCACGTCGAAAGAGACCCTCAGAATCAACCCATCCCCAAGTTTCATGCCCTTCTTGGGCAGAATCTTGCCAGCGAAGAAGCCTGCTTTATTGACTGCCACAGAAACCGGTTGGCCGAAGTCCTCTCCGGTATTGAAATTCATCACATTTGCGGCGAGAACAGCCCCTACAGGCAGATTTGAAGCGCCTCGGAAATCTACGTAATTTGGCTCCGGCTCGCAGTCATAGACTTGCGTCGCAATATAGTAAGTCGGCGCACCAAGAGGATTCTGCACGGGGCTTTCTTTTGATACTGACCCTGTACTATCTATCGCCCAGCCTATGCAAACAAGGATGCCGAGACCGACAAACCATTTCATACATCCTCCACGCATTACTGGTGCATACCGGATGCTCGCGCTGAAATTTGCTCGCTCTGGTGGCTCGGCGAAATGTGCGTGTTGAATTGTGTAGTCCCCGAAGGCCGGCAACCTCTTTGGGATCGGTCCATTCGATATCTGACTTCGCCATCCCATCCAATCAAAGCGCGGTAGAGCGTGCTGGCCGATCGTGAACCCGGTAAGATCACGGGGAAATGCACCGCTGGCAACTGTAAATGTCCGCCAACGATCAATACTGGGTATCCCGTTACTGAGCGTTGCAATGGGTGGAGCACCTTGTTGCCACATCGGACGCTACATCGGGCGCGATGCACATCGATGTCAGTGGGACTTTCGCGTTGGCCGAGACCCGGTTTATTTGTCGCGTCCCGTCGGGCGGAAAGTTATAGCGATCTCACCGGCACCTGACACATCCAGTCGCGAATACCGGCGAACACTTAGGAGGTGGCACCGATGAAAAAGAGGAAATCAAAGTCAATTGGGAAGCCAAAGACGCAGCAGTCGATAGTCTTCTATACCGATGGTTCGGGCGCTCGCCCTGATGGAGAGGGATCAGCCATCGCATGGTTTCGTGAAGACACCGGCGAAGAACATTTCGAAGCAGTTGAGGGCTTGACGAACAATCAAGCAGAATATCGAGCAATTATTGCTGTCCTTGAGTCTGTCCCATCCGGCTCAACCTTGAAGATCCTGTCGGATTCTCAGCTCGTAATCTTTCAAATTACGGGGAAGTATCGCGTCTGCGATCCAGATTTGGGTGATCTTCGAAATCGCGTGAATGGCGCAGTCATTGCCAGAAATCTCGGCGTTGAATTCCAATGGATTCCGAGAAGTCAAAATCGTGCGGATAAGTTACTCGAAAAGGACAAACCACGGACCTCCTCAGCCAAACCGGAGGCAACGGCTTAACAGGCTAGTCAAACGCGTGGAAACTGACTCCCCAACACGAAAGCACGCTCACGCCTTGCAATTGGGCGCGACACCGGATACTTTCGCTTCCGCGACACCAGATAGACGGCCAAGGAGAAAGTCAATGGCTCGTCGTTCTGGTCAAGTTGGATACGAAGAGAAGAAAGGTAATTGGTATCACGTCAGGTTTCGGAAGGATGTGCCAGGACAAGAGAAGAGGGCGTACATGAGTGTTGCAATTTGCCCTGTCTCGGGCCCCGGTTCTTTAACGAAACCCGAACGCGTCAAAAAAAGGAGGCAAATCATTGCCGAGAGCGGAGCTGACACGGAGGAATACTTCAAGCATGTAGTAGCGATGGATTGCGGTGTGACGTTCCGCAAGCAAGCTGATTGGTGGTTGGATCACGCGCAAAGCCGCAAGCGCAAGCCCATCAAAGCAGCGACCGCACTCGGATTTACGAGCTATATAAACAAGTGGCTCAATCCGAATATCGGTGAACTTCCGCTTTCTTCAGTCAACAACTCGGTTGTAAAGGATTTGGTGGCGAAGATGGCGGAAGCCGGCTTGTCGCCGAAGATGATCAACAACGTGATTCAGGTCGTAAAGATGGTCGTGGCATCCGCCGTCAATGAGAATGGAGAACCGATCCATCCACGGACGTGGAACCACGAATTTATGGACCTGCCTGAAGTAAGGAATCAACGGCAACCGACCCACTCTAGCGATACGATGACCGCGATTGCAGCAGGCTCGGAGGGACGAGAGCGAATGCTTTACGCTCTTCTCGGTGCCGCAGCAATACGGTTCGGCGAAGCACTCGGAATTGAGATCGATAAACACATCTCGGACGACTGTTCCACCTTGCACGTTCGGCAGAAGGCATGGAACGGTCGCGTTCAGCCATTTCTTAAAACCGAGAACGGAAATCGTGACATCGATCTTCATCCAGACGTCGCGGCAATGCTCAAGAGGTTTATCGGGAACCGCACTTCGGGATATCTGTTCTGCTCTAAAAATGGACTCCCGCTGTTGCAATCAAACGTCTTGAGACTGTCCTTACATCCATTGCTTGAGAAATTGGGTCAGCCGAAATCGGGCGCTCACGCATTTCGCCGGTTCCGCACGACCTGGCTGAGAAAACAGTACGCGCCAGAGGATCTAATTCGCTTCTGGCTCGGCCACGCAAACAAGAGTGTCACGGACATGTACAGCAAGCTGAAGGAGGACGTGGCATTTCGGAAGAAAGTCGCGGAACAGGTTGGGATCGGCTTCAAGCTTCCAGCCGAAAAACCCGAAGATGCACCCAATTGCACCCAAAGTGAAGTGGTAGTAGCAACAGCGTAAGGTAGTGAAACTAAAGAGGAAGAATGGCTCCCCGGGCTAGATTCGAACTAGCAACCCTTCGGTTAACAGCCGAATGCTCTACCGTTGAGCTACCGGGGACCTGAATGGCTAACTCGTCTCATTCTAGCAGATTACGCCGCGTGCTGTTCAATCGAGACTACGGTCGATTGGGGCACACGGGGCACATCAAAGCCCAGCCCGACTCTCTCGGCCCATTCGCGTCGGCACTCTACAGTGTCCTTCAGTTGCTCCGCGCATTTGTCCGTGATGTCCTTGTTCGCATGGGCTAGACTCTAGTGAAAAAGTTGTCCGTGCGAGGGTGCAATGTAATCGCAAATGCTTTGTCGATCGACTGCCTTCCAGGATATGAAGCTAGACGGGATAGTAATTGCGTCCAATGAATTGGAAGGAGTGTGGCACGCTCGGCTGTTTTGGAGAACTGATATGAAAAGCACGTATGGACTAAGAATCTCCCTCTTGGTTGCTCTTTCTCTGTTGGGGTCCTTCGCTCGTGGCCAGGACATTGCATCCGTCCTTGCGGCAAAGGCTGCATGCGGACCGGAGAGCGTCAAATTCCATGTGAAACTGGACGATAGTCAACAGCCCACACCGAATCCAGAAAACGGCAAAGCCGTGATTTACATCGTCCAGGACTTTCCCAGAATCCGAACGCCGCTCGAATTGACCACGAGAATGGGCGTTGATGGCGCCTGGGCGGGGGCAAATCGAGGTCGTTCCTTCTTTAGCTTCATGATCGATCCCGGCGTACATCATCTTTGCGTAAGCGGACAGTGGGATAAGTTGACTTCCCCACCATCGATCGCACTGCATCGTGTCGTGGCGAAGTCAGGAGAAATTTACTACTTCCGGGTGCGGCTCCTCAATCAAGGAGCAGGGGGAATTAATCTCGACCTTGAGACTGTGGATGAAGATCAAGGGCAGTTCCTGGTACAGACCTCTGTGCACAGCACGTCTCAACTAGAATAAAACATTAGACACGCCAGCCGGAAACGTTCAAAACGTTCTTCAAGATTCAATGCCATATGATTTTCTTGATTTCCCGACGGTACAGTTACCGCCTACGACCCCACGGACACGCAGTTCCTGAGGCAGAAGCGAGGCGTAAACGCAATCCATCGTCGGAGTCGGAACCCCTCTCTGATCGCCCAAACGGACCACCGTACCGATGATCTCTTCAAGCTCGGAAGGTTTTCCGTCAGCGATGTCGCGCTGCATCGAAGCCGTCCCGCTAGCGGGCAGGCTTTCCACGAACGCAAGTGTCCGCGTGATGACATCTTCTCTGAGCCGGATGCCCCGCGCATGCGCGACAGCCACAACTTCTTCCATCAATTGCTGCAGCATTTGGCGTGCCGGGGGACATTCGCGGACTTCTCCGATGGTTGCCCGCGCCACCGCGCCAACGCCGCTAACGGCGGCGATGAAAACCAGCTTCTCCCAAAGAGCCGCGTGGATGTCCGGCGGCGTCTCGATCACCACGCCTGCTGCCCGCAAGGCATCCGCCAATGCCCTCCCGTTTGCCGACAAAGCCGAACCATCCGGCTCGCCGAGCGCAATCATCGGCTCCATTCCGGCATGGTAGATGCAGCCGGGCGCTGTGACGGAACTGATAATCCGGCAGAGACCAACCAAGGTATGCTGTCGACCGAGAACTTCCTGTATCTTTTCAGCGGCTTCCACTCCATTCTGGAGCGGAAGCACCTTGGTCGTGGGCGCGAGGAGGGGGCGCATTGCACGTGCAGCTTCCAGCACCTGCCATGCCTTGACGCCGACGATAACCGCATCGACCGGTCCTACGTCCGCCGGATTGTCTGTGACTTGCACCGGAGTAACGTTGAAATCGCCCTTGGGACTGCGGATGTGCAATCCGCTTCTGCGAATTGCTTCCAGGTGCCCGCCGCGGGCGATGAAAACGACTAAGTAACCCGCTCGCGCCAGTACAGCGCCAAAGTACCCGCCTACTCCACCTGCGCCGAAAACAGCAAACTTTGTGTTAGGCATCTCGTTTTCGAAGCTCCATAGGAAGAAGTTAGGTACGTTCTCTGGCTAAGACAATAAGCGCCTCATCGCGGCCTTCACGTGAATCTGAGTGGTATCAAGAAGCGGGATGGCGCATCCCGCTTCCCTCAAGATCAGCGGCAGCTCCGTTCCGGCCAGAATCAACCCTTGCGCGTGCTCCTGGTTGGCCAGCCGGTCGACAATCGCCAGCAACCGCTCCCGCGTCTCGGGCAGGAATACGCCTTTCACCAGTTCATTCATGTACTTGTCGTGAATATAGGCTTGCTCGTCTTCCTCGGGGACGACGAGGGCGATCCCTGCCTTGGAAAAGACGTCCGGGTAGAAGTGTCCCTGCATCGTGAATCGTGTACCAAACAGGCCGAGTCTGCGTAGTCCGAGTTCTTCCGCGGCTTCGCGCGTCGCCTCCACAATGCTGATCAGCGGGATGGACGATCGGCGCTGAAGCTCGTCAAAAACAATGTGGGGGGTATTTGCAGCCAACAGCCCGACATCGGCCCCGGCGCGAGCAAGTCTTTGCACTTCATCAGCTAGATATTCGATTACCTCGGAGAGTTCGCTCGCAACGATGAGATCGAGCATCTTCTTCAAGTCGATGCTGTTAAGGAGAATAGAGGGAGAACTTCCATCCTTAGTCTGCTCACGCCACATCTGGATGAGCGAGCGATAGTAGTCAACGGTTGAATCAGGTCCAATTCCTCCCACGATCCCTAGAGTCTTCATCGGTGGCATCTTCTGTTCCGGCAATCTTGTTCCGTTCTACTCCAGCGCAATAGCCTCAATCTCCACCAAGCTGTCGTTGGGCAGACGTATCACCTCGACCGTCGTTCGCGCCGGGGGATACCGGTCGAAGATCCTCCGGTACACATCATTCATCGCTTCGAAGTCAGTCATGTTTTTCAGAAACACTGCGCAACGCACGACTTTGCTCATGCTGGAGCCTGCCGCCTCCAGGATCCCCGCAATATTTTGCAGCACCCGTTCAGTCTGTTGACGGATGTCCCCCTCGATGATCTGTTGCGTGGCGGGGTCAAGAGGAATCTGCCCGCTTACGAAAATGAATTGTCCCGCTCGAACAGCTTGCGAGTAGGGTCCGATGGCATTGGGAGCCTAGCTGGTAGAAACAACCTCGCGCATTAATCGTCCTTTCATTGGAGTCTTTTGCGGTTGGAATTGCCCCGCTGCTGCCTAAGATGTTTGATCTAGATCATCAATCATTTGGCCGCTACGCCCTCGGTGAGGATGAAGCGATAATCTCCTCCCTGAAAGCGGTGCTCGCTTGCCGCCTGGTATTCCGGACTGTGATACCAAGCCTGCGCGGCTTCGTAGCTGGGGAATTCAAGGATGATGATGTCCTCGTTTTGGGGGCCTTCCAGAACTTCCTGACGACCATGAATGGCAAGAAACGTGGCCGGGTGCTTCTGAAAACTGGCCGGAACAGTTTTCTTGTACTCATCCAGCTTGGCTGCGTTGCGAGTCTTTTCACGCGTAATTACAATGTAAGCGGCCATCTGCTCCTCCATTAGAATTGCGTGCGACAGGGCAATCAGATAATCCCCGGTTCCCCCGCGAACGAACTTGGCACCCGACAATCTGGACATGAAGAGCACCAGCTCTGGGAAAGAGTGATCGCGCTGAATGCTTTTATCGCCAGCATGAGTGTTTCTGTTTCCGCCAGCGCGACGATCTTCCGCGAATTTTCTTGTCTCCCGCCTGCCATTTGAGCCTCTTCACTCTGTGATGCGATCTCCGTGGCTCGGCGGTTGGGAGATTAACAAAAACCGGACCGGCTCATTTGACTCATTGCAGAAACGGTGAAACGTGCCAGGCGGGATTCGTACACCTTGGCCGACGGACATGGGGATCCGCTGGCCATCGGCTTCCATGACGGCTTGACCGCCCAGAATCAAGAAAAACTGCTGGGCTTTCTGGTGATAGTGGCACACTTCGGAGGCGCCAGCCGGCATGCATTCTTCGATTACACTTAGGTTGGAGTCCCGGACCATGTGCCAGCCGTCGCAGCCGTTTCCCCAAATATAGTGTTCTGCATTGTTCCGGCTCATGATCGATAGCGGCATCACCCCTCTGTGGTCATTCATGGTGCAGTGCTACGAGCGGGTCAACGCGGCTCGCCCTCTGAGCGGGAATGAGACACGCGGAGAGCGCCACGATGGCGAGGAGTGCCGTGAGGGCGCCAAAGGTGATCGGGTCTGTGGGTTTGATGTCGAAGAGCATCGTCCGCAGGAATCGTGTCAACATCACAGATCCAATCAGCCCTGCAACCACTCCAAAGACGACGATCAGCGCACCTTCTCTTAGCACGATTTTCAAAATGTCGCTGCGCTGCGCGCCTAGCGCCATGCGAAGGCCGATTTCACTGATTCGCTGGCTGAATGTATAAGCCATTACTCCGTAGATTCCAATCGAGGCGAGAAGAAAAGCGACCGCTGCAAAAACCCCCAGGAGTTCCAGAGCGAACCGGCGCGCCGCTAGACTTTTGGCCACTACATCGTCCATCGTTCGGATGCCAAATACCGGGATGGCCGGATCCACGGCTTGCACTTCGCGGCGAATCGCCTCGCCCAACGTACCCGGATCCACGGCGGTACGCAGGTACACCATCGATCCATAGGGTGGAGCTTGAAGTTCAGAAACGTAGATGTGAGGTGCGCTCGCGGCATCGAAACCGTCTGACTTAATGTCACCGACGACCCCGACAATGGTCAGATCCGGTGCGCGATTCCGCGTTTGCCCCGAAGCAAATCTAATATGCTGCCCGATGGGATCTTCGTCGTGCCAATACTGACGCTCAAGCGCTTCGTTAATCACTGCGACCTGCTGGCCCGTGGAGTTGTCCGCCTCAGTGAAAACTCTCCCTTTCCTAAGAGGAGTCTTCAGGGCATCGAAGTATCCCGAACTTACGCTGGCAACCTCAGCTACCGGCACTCGCTCCGATTCCGCGGCGCGATTTTCGATTTCGAAAGGCCTTTGATTCCGCGAACTATTCATTGGAAGACTGGGGGCGCTTCCTACAGCCGCTTGCTCGACGCCGGGCAGCACGCTGACGCGGCGCAAGACTTCTTGATAAAACGCCGCACGCTTCTCGGTCACACGATAGGCGTCCTCCGCCGGGTCATTCGGAAATGGCAGCCATATTTTTGCAGTCATGAGTTGGTGCGGTTCGAAACCTGGACGCACTTCAAGCAGATGCCAGAAGCTTCGCAAGAGCAGGCCCGCGCCGATTAGGAGCGCGAGGGAGAGAGCGATTTCCGAGGCAACCAGGATCCGCGAGATTTTTATCTGGTGCTTGCTTGATCCAGAGCCTCGGCTGCCCTCCCGGAGATTGTCAACCTGGGTGTGACGTACCGTCTGCAGCGCGGGCACCAGACCAAAAATCACGCCTGTCAGGATCGAGACAAAAAATGCAAATAGCAGCACGCCGGAACTAAGGCCGATCTCGTTTACTCTCGGAAGATCCGCTGGGGCCAGTCTCAGCAGCCACGTTTTCATGAGCACAACGCTGCTCAACGCGACGCCACCTGAAACGGATGAGAGTAAAATGCTTTCTGCAAGCAATTGGCCGATCAACCGCGCTCTTCCGGCGCCGAGCGCCAGCCGGATCGCTATCTCGCGCTGACGGCCAGCCGAGCGTGCCAGCAGCAAATTCGCAAGATTCACGCAAGCAATCAGCAGAACGAACGCAACCGCGCCGAACAGCACGAACAACTCCGTCCGCATGTTGCCGACCAGATCTTCCTGCACGGAAACGAGGCGCAACGCCCATCCGGCGGGTGCCGGATAATCGGTCGGATACTGCTGACTCAGTCGGGCTGAAAATATATTCAGGCGTGCTTGGGCCTGCGCGATCGTCAAACCGGGCTTCAACCGCCCTATCGCTCCCGGCACCATCCTCTGCGACCTCTGTGCTGGCGCGGGAAATGGAGGCGCGTTGAACCCCGCGGCGGTCCATACGTCGACCTCGCTGGCGAGGGAGCGACCCGGGTGCCGAAATTCCGGAGGCATAACGCCGATGATCGTGTAGAGATCACTGTCGAGGCGGATTTTCTTGCCGATGGCATTAGGGTCACCTCCGAATGTTCGCCGCCAGAAACCGTCACTGAGCACGACCCCATCAATGAACCCCGGCTGCTCATCATTTTGGGTATACAAGCGACCTATTTGGGGTTGCGCCGCCAACATCGTGAAATAGTTCGTGCTCGTCACAAGGAGCTCGATGCGCTCCGGATGGTCGCCACCGGTGAGATTTGCATCGGCCGACCACAGAGCCGAGATGTCCTGGAAAATATCGGATGTGTCGCGCAGATCCCATAACTCCGGCGCCGACAGCCCGACATCGCGGCTGTTCGAACCACGCAAGTCATCGTAAACGCGCACGAGTTGCTCGGGATGCGGATACGGCAAGGCACTGAGCAACACGGCGTGCACGACCGTAAATGCGGCTACGTTCGCGCCGATTCCAAGCGCGAGGGTCAGTATCGCCACCGCCGTGAAGCCCGGACTTCGCCATAACTTTCGTGCCGCGTAACGACAATCGTTTCCCAGGGTCTCCATCCAGCTAACGGTGTCCATTACGTGATCTCCTCCCTTCGCTGCCCCATGCTGTGGGCTGCATGAGAGGATACATTCCGTCCACTATGCGGTACAGATCCAGAGTTGTGGCTTTATTACCAGTACAGTTGGAGGAGTGAACGGCGGGATTGGTGATTCTTAACTAAAGCTGCCTATCGCACAGGCGTCCCAAGGTCAGCAGTGCCCGATCGTGCGCTTCCGTCCAGACATGCCCGCAGTTGATACGAATATAGTTCTTGTAGCGGCCAGTTGCGGAAAAAAGTATTCCTGGCAAGATGCTGATACGCTCAGCCAGCGCGGCACGATGCAGTCTTAGACCATCGACCCTTTGAGGCAGTTCGATCCACAGCATGTAGCCGCCCGCGGGCCGGCTGATGCGCGTTCCCGCCGGAAAATACTTGGCGATTGCCTGCCGCACGCTTTCCATTTGACAAGCAAGCGTCGCGCGCAACCGCCTCACGTGGCGGTCGTAACTGCCTGACTCTAGAAACTCCGCCATGACCAACTGCGGCAGGGAAGGGGCAGCCATACTGGTCACAAGCTTTAAGCGCTCAACCTCGGCACGAAACCGTCCGGCCAAGATCCAGCCTACACGGTATCCGGGCGACAGAATCTTCGAGAAAGAGGAACACAGCAGCACCAAGCCTTTGCGGTCAAACGACTTCGCCGTCAGCGGGCGAGGGCCATCATAGGCGAGATCTCCATACAAGTCGTCTTCAATGACGGCGACGTTCGAACGAGCGGTCAGATCTACCAGGGCTCGCTTATGTTTATCTGGCAAGACATATCCGAGAGGGTTGTGACAGTTGGTCATAGTAATGCATGCCTTGATTTTGTGCTGACGGATAGCGCGTTCCAGGTGCTCCAGGTCCATCCCTTGCTGAGGATGCGTGGTAATCTCGATGATCTTCATTTTGAGTGCTGCCAGGCTCTCCAAAATACCGAAGAAGGTCGGGCTCTCTACGGCAATTACGTCGCCGGGCCGCGCGACCGCGCGAAGACTCAAGTTGATGGCTTCCAGTGCTCCGCCGGTGACGACGACGTCGCGTGGCGAAACCTCGCAGCGGATCGCCAGTGAACGCCTAGCGATTTGCCGGCGAAAGGCCTCAACTCCGGGAGGAAAGTCGTAATTTGCGCTGTGTAACGGCTGATGACGCAGAATTCGCCGCATGATCAGATTCAATCTGCGGTTCGGAAACAACTCCGCACTCGCGCATCCCGCGCCAAAAGGAATGTATGCAGGATCGCTGGCCGACCTGATGACTTCTTCCAACACGGTGTTGGTTCCCAGCGTGGCCGGCTGGCTTTTGTTGTTCTCAAACTGTGGTTCAGGAATCAGTTTTGCGAAAGGCGTACGGACGTAGAAACCCGATTGAGGGCGGGCCTCCAGATAACCTCGATTTTCCAACCACAAGTATGCTTGCAAGGCGGTCGAGAGACTTACACCCTGTTCCTGGCTAAGTTTTCGGAGTGAGGGAACGCGATCCCCGGAGCGAAAAGCGCCATTGGCAACCTGGCGAATAAAGGTTTCGGCGATCCTGACGTAGAGTGGGGCGTCACTTCGAGCAGTAACCGGCATGCTTTCGAGCATAACAAATCCGAACTGGGACGCAACTGTTCTGGTTATAAGACTCTACTTGTGACACTGTACATCTCCACAACCCTTAAGGTACTGTAAGTCTCGCGTCGACTCTTACGGTCATGAGAAAGACGATTCCTTTCGCCCTCCGCTGTACGCTTTGGGCCGTCTAGGGGGACTGTGGCAACCGGGGTAATCCGCCGCCAGACTGCGGTAAGCCGCCACCAGAGAGACCGTCGCTTCGACAAATTGTTTTTCTCCGGCATGGCTGTGGTGATTCTCGTTTCGGTCTTTGTGGGGTTCGCACAAAGCTACTTTCTGGCTGGAGTGTTCAAAGCTCCGCTGCCCAATCCGCTCATTCACATCCATGGCGTGGTGTTTTCCTGCTGGATCCTTTTGCTGATCGTGCAGACCTCCCTGGTCGCCGCCGGCCGCGTGGATGTGCATCGCCGCCTGGGACTGCTGGGCTTTGGCTTGTCGTGTTTGATGGTCGTCTTGGGCCTGCTGGCGGCCACCGATTCGCTGGGCAGGCACTTTGCCCCCGGCGAAGCGGGAATGAGAGCAAGGGCGTTCTACACGGTCACCCTCACGACCATGCTGGCCTTCTCGACGCTGATTTATTTCGCTTTCCGTAACCGCTTTAATCCTGCCGCACACAAGCGGCTCATCCTGATCGCCACGATTGCGATTCTGGATGCGGCCTTTCAGCGCTGGCACATTCCTGTCGCCTGGTGGGGGGAACGCGCGGCAGCACTCATATGCACCATCCCGTTGCTGTTGTTGATAATGGGCTACGACTACTGGTCCAGGGGCAAGGTTCATCGCGCCACGATTTGGGCCAGCGTATTCGTGGTCGCGCTGCAGCAGGTGCGGGATCCAATCGGGAATTCCGCCCCCTGGCAGGCTTTCGCCCTGTGGGTGCAGATTCACGCGCGTTCATTGCACATTTAGAGGACAAGCTAAAGACTGAACCAAGACTTAAGGATGAGCCGTCGACGTAAGGAAGTCGTTGCCGATAGTAAACACAACGTGCTGGAGGAGATCCCAGTGTCTGTATACGAGAACATCGCCTCTTTAGGGATAACGCTGCCCGAGGTTACGCCGCGAGTCGCGGCCTTTGTCCCTTTTGTTCGTAGCGGCAATCAGTTCTTCTTGTCCGGGCATATTGCCAAGAAAAATGGGAGGCCCTGGGTCGGGCAACTTGGCCAGGACCTTACCACCGAGCAAGGGAAAGGCGCCGCACGGGGTGTCGCGATCGATTTGGTGGCCACATTGAATCTTGCCGTCGGTGACCTGAACAAAATCAAGCGAATCATTAAGTTGATGGTTTTGGTGAATAGCTCACCTACATTCACCGAACAACATTTAGTCGCAAATGGCGCTTCGGAATTGCTGAGCGAAGTGTTCGGAAGCAGTGGGAAGCACGCTCGGAGCGCCTTCGGTGTGGCGCAGATTCCGTTTGGGTCTTGCGTCGAAATCGAGATGATTGCTGAGGTGGACGAATGAGCAGGGTTGCGGCGATCCGGTATCGCATCGTCGACGTCTTTACGACTGAGCCCCTGGAAGGGAACCCTCTCGCAGTATTTCCCGATGCATCGGGAATCGACGATGAGACCAAGCAAAAGATCGCGCGAGAGCTGAATTTGGCAGAAACCGCCTTCGTAGTGCCTGCTATTCAAGAAGACTGTGCGGCATACGTTCGGATATTCACGCCAACCAAAGAGATGGTGTTCGCTGGACATCCGACAATTGGAACTAGTTTTGTGATGTTGGAAGAAGGGCTTGTCTCAAAAAATAGCGAGCACTTCCTCCTGCAGGAGAAGGTCGGGGCCGTGTCTGTCTGGGTTGAGGCAGGTGAACGTCCCGTGATCTGGCTCAGGACACCGACGATTGGGGAGGGGAGATACTTTGACCCATCGCTCTGTGCAAGAGCACTCGGTCTCGAACCCAAACATCTAATCGACGTTGCCCCACAGCTCTTAAATGCTGGAAACCCAACCGTTCTGGTTCCGCTAAAAGACAAACTGACAGTCGACCACGCTTGGCTCGATACGCAAGGACTGAAAACCCTTAAAGATGGGGACCGGGAGCCATTTTGCGTATTTGTATTCACCCCTACAAAAGAAGGAGCCTACTCCCGGATGTTCGCCCCCGAGTACGGTGTCCCAGAGGATCCGGCGACCGGAAGTTCGACAGGGCCGCTGGCGGCGTTCATGATGCGACACGGTTTGGTATCTGGAGCTTCTGGTACGCACTTTATCAGCGAACAAGGTACGAAAATGGGGCGTCGGAGCATCTTGCACGTGAAGATCTTGGGCGACCGAGGCGTGGACGGAATCAACGTGGGCGGGCACGTCACACCGATCGCCGAAGCTACGATGAGGCTGACCGCAAACTGACGGCGTTCATAATGGTACGGGCAAGATGTCCCGTGACCAGATCCGCCAGACGACAAAGCGAGCTGTCGGAACCCCGCGACCTCGCTGGGGCCCGCTCTGGTGGCAAATTCGTTGTGTCCAGGGCAGGAGGGGCACACGATGCGCGAGACAGAGGTTCAAATCGCAAATTCCGGTTCAAATCATTTACACCCGGCAGGATCCGAGCGGCTGGACAATGGGCACATGGACGCTGCGTTCGGATGTAGCGTGGTGTCCTGACATTCCCAAGGGTGCCGAACAGGAAAAGTAAAGCTACATTTGGTCCACCCCTAGATCAAACATGCGGCAATGGACCCTCGGGACGCAGGGTTCGAGGATCGAGCCTAGAGTCGTTCATCGATGTGAAGCGAAGAGCCAGGCCATGGCCGTTACACCTCCCAAACTCGACATGAAATCTCTTACGTCCAAATTCGACTCGTGACATCGAATGACTAAGGGAGGAATCAATGAAGGCGATCCGCGTGAAAGAATTCGGCGGCCCCGACGTGATGCATCTCGAGGACGTGCCGGATTTGAAGCCGGGCCCCGGACAGGTAGTTGTCCGGCTTCATGCCGCCGGCGTGAACCCCGTCGACTGCTACATTCGCACGGGCACATACGCGCGCAAACCAGCGTTGCCGTACACGCCAGGGACGGATGGCGCTGGCACGATTGAGTCTCTCGGCCAGGGCGCCACGCGATACCGGACTGGCGATCGCGTGTACACCGCAGGAAGCTTGAGCGGCACCTACGCGCAGCAAGCGCTGTGCGAAGAATGGGCGGTATTCCCGCTCCCCGCGCACGTGTCTTTCGCGCAGGGAGCGGCGATGCACGTCCCTTATGCTACTGCCTATCGCGCGCTTTTTCACCGCGCCCAGGCGCGGCCCGGCGAGACGGTTCTGATCAATGGTGCAAGCGGAGGGGTTGGCATCGCGGCAGTGCAAATATCGCGTGCCGCAGGCCTGCGCGTGGTGGGCACCGCCGGCTCAGATCGCGGCAAGAAACTCGTGGCAGCGGAAGGAGCGCATGAGGTGCTCGACCACAAGGCGCCCGACCATTTTGAGAAGGCTCTCGCGCTCACAGGCGGCCGCGGCTACGACGTGATCGTCGAGATGCTGGCCAACGTAAATCTCGGAAATGATCTCAAGATTCTCGCGCCGGCCGGCCGCGTGGCCGTAGTCGGCAGCCGTGGAAACGTGGAGATTAATCCGCGCGAAATCATGGGACGTGATGGTTCGATCGTGGCGATGTCTCTGTGGAACGCGACGCCGCAAGATCTGAAGAGCATCCACGCCGCGCTCGTTGCCGGCCTCGAGAACAAATCGCTTCGTCCGGTGATCGGCCAGGAGATTCCGCTCGCGGAAGCGCCACGCGCGCACGCCGCCGTGATGGAGCCCGGCGCATACGGCAAGATCGTCCTGCTCCCCGATGGCGCTGGAGCAGGCCAACTTCGGAACGCTTAGGAAGCGTTAAACCGCCAGTAATCCAGCGGCCCGATATTCCGTCTACACGTCCATTGGCGTGCCGATAGGACCGCAACGTGAATAACGCTGGAAATTATTCGTATCTCAACGCGACCACCGGATCGACACCCGCCGGGCGCGCAGGTACATAGCACGCCGATAGCCCAGTCGCGACGATGGCAGCCAGGAGGCGCGTTGCGGTGTCACACGTTTCCTGTGTCTCTTCGTCGAACCAGGCGACATAGGTCATGGAAGAAACTGCCCCCTCTGCCTTTTGCCAGTCCGCCAACGGCATTTGTACCGGCGTCGAAGCCATAACTCCAACTCACTCCGAACGCCCCAAACTTAGGTAGGCCTCCATACCTATTGACACGTATAGATATCATATGATATAGATATTGGCATGACTGAGTTCGACCCTCAAGAGTTCATTCCACTCAAAATCCATTGGTTTCACATAATGCTGTCTCTTGCGGGTGGAGAGCAGCACGGTTACGGAATCATGCAGGAAGTCCTGAATCGCACTACCGGAAAAATGCGGTTGTGGCCAGCGACGCTGTATGGATCGATCAAGCGGCTAATCGAGGCGGGACTGATCGAGGAATCCGACGAACGGCCCGCGCCGGAATTGGACGACGCGCGACGCCGCTATTACCGGCTGACGGCCCTCGGCAGGCGTGTGCTCGACGCGGAATGTGACCGCCTGCAGGAATTGGTTCACACCATTCGAGTGAAGCAAGCCATGGTACCGGAATGAATTTCGCATGGCGGATCTACCGGCGCTTGGCGGAAGCTTTTCCGCACGAATTCAAATTGGCTTATGGCACAGAGGTGACGCAACTCGGAAAGGACGTCGTGGAAGACATTGCCAAGAGACGTGGAGCCGCAGGGCTGATCCGGCTAATCGTGGACATCGCGATTCGAGTACCGCTCGAATACCTGAGCGAAATGCGCCGCGATATGCGATATGCGTGGCGAGCGCTGATCAAGTCGCCCGGATTTGCGCTAGTCGGCATCATTTCGATGGGACTCGGAATTGGGCTGACCACGAACGTATACAGCTCGAAATGGGCGTTGCTATTTCGTGAGCTGCCGGCGGCGAATGCCGAAAGGTTGGTGATGCCTGAGAAGCCTGTGTCGTACTACTACATCGAGCAGTTTCGCGAGCAAAAGAGCCTTTTCGACGGAGCCGCCGCATTTCAGACCGGCGTCCCCTTCAACATCACCTTCCAGGGTGATTTGAACTCGAAACCGGAGCGCGTGTACGGGCAACTTGTATCACCCGATTATTTTTCCGTGCTCGGCGTCCAACCTCAGCGCGGACGAGTGCTCAGCGCCGCACTGGACAGGCCCGGCGACGCGCCCGTTGTGGTGATTAGCGATCGTTTCTGGCGCAACCGCCTCAATTCGTCTCCCAACGCCATTGGACAAACGCTTCGCGTGAATCGGCAAATCGCGACCATCGTGGGAATCACCCCGAAAAATTTCAATGGCGCCATGGGCATTAACCCGGCTGAGCTGTTCGTCCCGACCACTTCACAGGCCGCGCTCGCTCCGGAGCTAGCCAACGACGTTTTGCATCAACGCAACGCAAAAGAGTTCCTGGCTTTGATGTGCTTGGCGCCGGGCGTCACGATTGACTCCGCGGAAGTGGGTCTCGACGCGATCGTGCGTCGCCTCGACGCGCAGGATCCCTCGCTGCCGCCGCGCGTGGACAAAGGCAGGAGCGTCACCTTACTTCCGGCAGGCACCAGAGTGCCGATTCCCCGCGAATTGAGGTCCGTGTTGGCTGGATTCTTTGTCGTGCTGATGGGCCTCGTGATTGCCCTTGCGTGCGCGAATCTCGCAAATATGCTGATCGCCCGCGGCGCCAATCGCCGAAAGGAGTTAGCGATTCGCTTGGCGGTAGGAGCCAGCCGTTTTCGCCTTGTCCGCCAGATGATGAGCGAAGGCATTCTGCTCTCCCTGCTGGGCGGCGTGGCAGGATTCGCGCTGGCGTATGGTCTTTCAGTGTTGAACTCCCATTTCAGCCTTCCCACGGGGGTGCCGCTGGAATCCGATTTCAGCCTGGATTGGCGCGCAGCCTTTTTCGCGTTCGGCCTCGCGCTCGTGTGCGGCATCGGTTTCAGCCTGGCGCCCGCCCTGCAAGCGACGAAAGCGGACTTGACACCGGCGCTCAAGGAAAGCTCGGCTCTTCAGGTGCCGGGTTATCGCCGCTTTGGTCTGCGCAATCTGCTGATGGTCGCCCAAGTGGCGGGATCGCTCATGCTACTGCTGATCACCGGCTTCCTCGTCATAGGAATTAGCAAGCAAAGCAAAATCCAAACCAAATTCGATCCTCGCTCGATGTATCTCCTCTCCATAGACCCCGTGCGCGACGGTTACGCACCCGAAAAATCGCAAGCTCTGTTCGAGAGGCTTTCCGAGCGCTTGAAGACCTCCGGCCCAGTCCGCGGCCTCGCCCTGGCCGCGGACGCGCCCTTTTCGATCCAGGATGAGGATGAAGGCAGCCCACTGACCGCGGAAAACCCAGGCGAATCCACACAGGTGCTCCCGTCCTCGGTGGAGGAAACTGTGGGCGCGGGCTACTTCGCCGCGCTCGGCGAGACGATGCTGGCCGGGCGCGAGTTCGAGGAGCGCGATCAACACGCCCACGCGGACGCATCGAAGCCTTTCTCTTCGCCCGCAGTGCTCCCCGCAGTGCTGAATGAAACCGCCGAACGCAAACTTTTCGGAAATGAGAATGCCATCGGGAAGCGCGTGAGGGACGACAAGCAGTCCTATGAAGTAGTCGGCGTGGTCCGCGACTTGAAGAATGGAATCGGCATCAGCCAATCCATTATTTATTTGCCGCTCACTCCACGCGATTTTGCGCGGCCGCCGGCCGGTGGCATCACCATTATGGTGCGCTCGGATGCCGGACCGGACGCGCTGAGCGACATACGCAAGCAGATCGCTTTCATCGATCCCAATCTGAACGTCTTCAACGTGCAAACGCTCAGCGATTACCTGGATCGCAGCCGGTCCACCACGCGGTTCGCTGTCCAATCGTACGGCGCAATTGGAATCTTCGGCCTGGTCTTGGCCGCCATCGGACTCGCGGGGATCACGGCCTACTCGGTTGCGCAAAGGCGCAAGGAGATCGCCATTCGCACGGCGCTGGGCGCAAGTAGGGCGCAGGTGCTGCGGCTGGTGCTGCGCGAAGGCGCGGCTCTGGTCATCGTCGGAACGGTTCTCGGATTCTTGGGCGCTGTCGCGATGGCAAAAATGCTTTCAGCGCTAACGAACATTTTTGTTCAGGCGATGAGCATCGGCACAGACGATCCGCACCTGCTCATCGGCGCACCATTGCTGCTGGCAGCAGTGACGATGCTCGCCTGTTACATTCCGGCGCGCAGGTCGGCTCAGATCGATCCGCTGAAGGCGCTCCGCGAGGAGTAGAGTGCTTCCCGGTTCGTCTCCGGCGACGCACTCGATGCACCAACAACCTCGTTCCAGTGCCCGCCACCCGTCATCGGAGAAGTGGAGTATTAGACCGTAAGATATCCGGCAATCCGACTGAGGAGGACTTACAACCGCTTAGGTTCGATGAGTGCAACTTCGATCTGTTCCAAGTGTTTTTCGTTGTGCGAGGCGATCTTGTCGAATTCCTCTTTGAGTGTTCGGATTCCTGTTTCGCTGTGGACGAATTCCAGATGTCCGCTCTTCTCGTAATGCGTCCGCGCCTGATAAATAACACCGGCACGAACAGCTTCGTAAATTCGGCAGGAGAGATCGAGGGGTGCCTGTGCATAGTTGAGCCCTTTTGCCCACGCATCCTGA
This sequence comes from uncultured Acidobacteriota bacterium, assembly GCA_963788255.1. GTDB lineage: Bacteria > Acidobacteriota > Terriglobia > Acidiferrales > UBA7541 > Palsa-295. The sequence goes on along the minus strand of CAWBGC010000010.1, from coordinate 291,289 downwards.
TCGAATGCCCACAATACCTGTTTAGGCTCACTGATGACGCGGCGGATTCGGTCGTATAAAACCGTCTCAGCATCAGCAAGATGATGCAAGATGAATCTGATCGGCCACTTGTCCGGCCCATAATTCCGAGCCAGTTGGTCGTCGCTCAGGGCAAAGTATTTCAGCGTTTGATCTCTCGCTGTTTCGAGCCGCGTGATAATGTCCACGTCATTCCTTTCCCGCGCTGAGTCTAATCAAATGGATATCCCGCTCGAAGCCGTAAAAGTGCCGTCTGCGACGTTGCCAGTGCTCACAACACCCGCTGGCTCGAAGTACAAACCGGAATCTCCTTTTTGACTTCAAAAGCGGCAGCCAGTATACCGACGTCTCACCTGCTCGCATACCAGCAGCACTTTTTTGCCCTCCTGCCAATTTGGCTGTTTGGCCCGCCAATAATGACCACCTTCTTTTGCGGCGAGATGTAAATGTACTGACCTCCCTTGCCCGGCGGCATGGAAATCACCCTTGCCTTTCGGAGGCTTGTCTTTCCACCAGAAATGCTTCTAGGTGTGGTCACTCGCGACAAAACCTGTATCCTGCCGCTGGCAATCCGCGGATTTTTCCCTGGACCCATCGCTCCGATGTTATTTGCCGGCCTTCCCGCCCGCTGCCGTGGAGCAGCAGATTGCCGATTCTCGCGAAGCCGAATCTTTCCAGGTTGACATCTTACCCAAGTTGGCCCCATACTCGGGTCAAATGTCTACCCAACAAGGCATCGAACGTCTCGAGCTCCTGCAAGGCACTTTGGACCTGCTAATCTTGCGTACCCTGATTTTTGGTTCGCAGCACGGCCAAGGGATCGCACGCGCCATCCAGCAAACGTCGGATGAAGAACTCCTGGTCGAGCACGGAGCCCTTTATCCTGCGCTCCAACGGCTTGAGGAGCGCGGCTGGATTTCCGCGAAATGGGGAATCTCCACAAATAACCGCAAGGCCCGCTTTTACTCTCTGACATCTGACGGGCGCAAACAACTGGGGAAGGAAACCACCAAGTGGAAGCGGCTCGCCACAGCCATCGGACGCGTTCTTGGTCCGGAGGAGAGTTAGGCTATGTTTCGACGCAAGCGGAAGGTCAGCGACTTCGGCGCGGAAATCGAAGCCCATATAGACCTGGAAACGGAACGCTTGCAGGAACAGGGGCTGAGCTATGAAGATGCCCGATCCGCGGCACGTCGGGCTTTCGGCAACGTGACGCGAGCTCGGGAGCGCTTCTACGAATCCGGCCGCTGGCTCGGGTGGGATCATTGCTGGCACGACATTCGCTACGCCCTGCGCATGCTGCGCAAGTCTCCGGGCTTCACCGCCATCGCTGTGTTGACGATTGCCTTGGGCATCGGAGCCACAACGGCGATTTTTAGCGTCGTGGATGCCACGCTGCTGCACCCCCTGCCATACCCACAGCCGGAGCAGCTCGTGCGCGTCGAGGATGATCTTCCCGGCGTGGGCGCGCGGGACGTGGGAATGTCGGTGCCGGAGTGGCACGATCTTCAGCGCTCCGGCATTTTCGAATATGTTTCGCTAACAGCGTTCGGGTCCGTGAATCTTACGGGCGCCTCTCAGCCTACGCGAGCTCGCCTTTCCGCCGTCGGGCCGAATTATTTTGCGCTGCTGGGCGTCAAACCACAGTTGGGCGGCACGTTCAATCCGGAGGATCAGACGCCCGGATTTACTCTGGAAGTTGTCATCAGCGACGGACTGTGGAAGCGAGCCTTCGGGAGCAACCCGCATATTCTGGACAAAAGTGTGCGGCTCGACAACGACTTGTATCAGATCATTGGCGTGATGCCGGCCGGTTATCACGATCCGGGGCGAACAATGGAGCAAAGGAACATCGAAGTTTGGGCCGCGGCGGGTTTTGCCGCCCCGCCCGCCCCTCCCCCGCAGCGCAGCATGCGGCTGACGGGAGCAATCGCGCGAATCAAACCTGGACTGACGATTGGCGTGGCGCAGAGCCGGTTAGACGCCCTGGTCGCATCTTTGCAGAAACAATTCCCGGAAGATTATCCGCTGCAGAACGCCTGGAAGGTGCGTTTGGTGCCGCTCACGGACACCGTGGTCGGCAATGTTCGCGAGTCGTTGATTCTGCTGCTGGGGGCCGTCGGGTTGGTCCTGCTGATCGGCTGCGTGAACGTCGCGAATCTGCTGCTCGCTCGAGCCAGCGCGAGAGGGCGAGAAATGGCCGTTCGGCAGGCGCTCGGAGCCGCGCGCAAGCGGCTGATGTCGCAGCTGCTGACTGAAGGCCTGCTTCTTTCACTGCTCGGCGGAATAGTCGGCTTAGCGATTCTCTTTTGCACGAAGGAGTTTCTGTTGCAGATCGTGCCAGACAGCCTGCCGCGGCTCAATGAAGTATCGATTAACTGGTCCGTTTTGCTTTTCGCTCTCTTTGCCTCTCTTGGTGCCGGCACGATCTTCGGCCTGGCTCCCTCGTTGCATGCCGGCCGGCCGGATTTGACACATATGCTCAAACAGGAAGGGCGCGGCTCGACAGGCTCCGGGGAACAGGCGCGAACGCGGCGCGTGCTGGTAGTAACGGAATTTGCTCTATCGTTGGTGCTGATGATTGCTGCGGGCCTTCTGCTCCGCAGTTTCTGGGATTTGTTAAATGTGCGGCTGGGATTCAATCCGCAGAACGTAATGGCCGTTCGCATGTGGCTGCCTGAGCCAAACGACCCCAAGACCGACATCTATGGAACCGCCGCTCAAGAGGCAGCGCTCTTGCGCGAAATACTTCGTCGTGGCAGGGCGCTGCCCGGCGTCAAAGAAGTAGCCATTGGTGACCTAGCGGCCCTTCCATTAGGTCATGGTCGAGACGACCTAAACCCATTCCCGTTGGTCCTCGAAGGCCGCGAGACTCCAAGCAACCAGGCTCCTTTGGTCTACGCTTCAATCGTTACACCGGGCTATTTTCACTTGTTGGGCATGACGTTGCTGCGCGGCCGTCTATTCTCCGAATGGGACGACGAGAAGGCGCCGCACGTCGCGGTGATCAACGAGGCGTTCGCGCAAACGTATTGGCCGAATGCGGATCCAGTTGGCAAGCGCCTCAAACTACCTGCCCCAGAGGACCCTTCTTCTTTTTCCTGGACCACTGTGGTCGGCGTGATCGCGGATGCTCGAACAGAATCGCTGGCGGACTCGAGCGTTCCACAAATGTATCTGAGCTTGTATCAGCGGCGGGCAAATGAACTGGCTATATTTGTGCTTGGGCAGCTGGACCCCGCTGCGATTCCAGTCGAGGTGCGCGAGCAGGTGCAGTCCGTCGACCCGGAACTTCCAGTTTTCGGGGCGCAAACGCTCAATGAAGTGGTATCCGCGTCTCTATCTCAGAGGCGATTCTCGATGGAAATCGTTGCGTTGTTCGCGCTGACGGCCTTGCTACTCGCAGGGCTTGGAATCTACGGTGTGATTTCGTACATCGTCAGCGAGCGCACACACGAGATCGGCATTCGCCTGGCACTCGGGGCGCAAAGGGCGAATATCATGAGCCACGTATTGCGTCAGGGATTGAGCCTCGCGATTGCCGGCGCCGCGGTGGGACTCGTTGGTGCGCTGATCGTGTCGCGGTTGATGGCAGGCGTGCTTTATGGCGTGAGGCCGACAGATCCTCTGACATTCGCGGGCGTCGCCATTCTTCTCATCGGTGTGGCTCTGCTTGCCTGCTATGTTCCCGCGCGGCGGGCGATGAAAGTCGATCCTATGGTGGCGCTGCGCTATGAATGACCGCACAGGGGTGATGCCGCTACCGGTCATCAACCGGAACAATGCAGAACACTATATTTGCCGTACGAGGTGCATTCCAATCTCGATAATCACGTCGCACGGGTTAGTGCTCGTTCGCAAAAACAATCAGGAGAGATGAACCCATGAAGACCAATCACAAACTGGCGTTGGCCGTGCTAGTTGGCGTTTTGATCGGCGTTGCTGGCGCCACGGCGATTCATGCGCAACAAGAGAAGGTGGCACCCGGCTACGTCATCGCGGAAGTCGAGGTAACGGACCCCGCTACCATGCAGAAATATGTGGAGAAGATGCCGGAAACACTGGCGCCTTTCAATCACCACTATGTCGTTCGCGGCGGCAAGACCCAGGCTCTCGAAGGCGAACCGCCAAAGGGGATAGTGGTGATCGCTTTCGACAGCGCGGAGAAAGCGCGCGAGTGGTACGACTCGCCGGCCTATGAGGCGATCAAGCCGATCAGGCAAAACGCAACAAAGAGCCGCATATTTATCGTCGAAGGCCTCGCCCCCCAGTGACGCGACACGACTTCAGAGCTATTCCCCAAGCACGATCTGAAGGCTGTGGGTTACTGGGTAACGGAGGCGGATGCTCCCGCTTGGGACAACACATTCATCTCTTTTATCTTGACTCATCCCAGCCGGGAGGAAGCGAAAAAGAATTGGGACGCGCTTAGGGCCGACCCGGAGTTTCAAGGGGCGCTGAAATCCGAGCAGACCGACAAACTGGTGGAAAAAGTGGACTCGATGTACATGCGTCCGACCGACTTCTCGCTGATGAAGTAATGCTGGACGTTAGCAGATTCGATCGTTATGACGTCGAGTTCAGCGCCAACATGGGATTCGGAGCTAACCTTGGGGCTATATGACGATGGAACGGATTGCACAAGCGTCGCCGCGTCTCAAGTCCAGGGTGGCCGGTGCCTTTTATTTGCTCGCTGTGCTGACGGCCGCATTCGCCGAGGGCTTCGTTGGCCGTCGCCCATGCGTTTGATCGTTACGGACAGATGGTGGAGTATTTGCGGATGAATGGAATTGTGCCGCCTGCCGGCCGGGGATAGTCAATCTGAATGCCAGAATTTCCATAACAGCCAAAATTGCGATAATTGAAAGCTCACGCTCTGGATCGTGGGCACTGACGAGCAAACTGGCTCTTCAATATGGCGATTGCGACACTGCTGGCATCTTTGGCAATCACAGTGGATCGGGTGACCCGGTGATCGTGGCAGAGGGTTTAGACCAGGGGAGACGGAGCCGGTCGCAGCACCGTATGCCGGAATTCCCGAGATACCCCTGCCGACAAGATCAGCATGAGTTGAGTTTGGCTCCGACCCTGTGCGAATGAATCGTTCCCATCTGCAAGCCATTTAGAGAGTGATAGCCAGTTCATTCTTGTGTCTTTTTTCGCAGTCGCTGTCCAAACTCGGGCAACTCGTCGCGTTTTTTGGTTCATTCCAACAATTGTTCTGGCTCATTACCGGGCGTTTTCCTAGATTCATGACACTGGGGCACAGTTGGGGATCAGCTAGGGGAGACATCTTGGTAGCTGGTCGACGCCAAAACAAGGGGTTTTGGTGTTCGGCCGTGTGGCTAAAAGCCGAATGCTCTATCGTTGAGCTACCGGGGAGCAGCAGGCTTTCGCCGCGGTGAATGGTAAACCGAAAAAGTGTGAACGAGGCATCGGGGCGAGTCATCGCGCAGGAGCACTTTAGAAAGCGGCGAGAGCTACTGCAGGCGCTGCGTGGTCGCATCGTGGCCGATGAGATTTTCAAAAATGGCAAGTACGTGCTGGCGATAGCGGACGACGCGCTCGAGGAGGTCGCGGAGGTGCGGCTCGCGCGAGGTTTCCTTGTCCCACTTGGCGAGCACGGCGGCCGGGACGGCGATGTCGCGGCGCAGCTCGTCGGCGGAGTGGCCGCGCAGGAAGAGACCGTAGAAAAATGCGGCTTCCCGCTGCGGGAATTGGAATTCCTGCAGCGCCTCTTCCAACGGATTCGAGAGTGTGGCCATAGCAGAAAATTGCAGTTTACAGATTTCGGTGCCGCCGTCAAGAGTACACGCCGCGTAAGAAGAACTAACCTCTGCGTACGGAGCAACTCGGTCGCCAATTGGAACGGAGATGCGATTGCCGCCGAGCGAAGCGCTCTTCCGAGGGCAATTTTGGCTCCAAGCCACTTCCTGAATCGGTTTGCGCAAGCGGCCGAAATCCCTTTTTGTTTCAACACTTTCCCCCACGATAGGCCTGCTCCGCCACTCGGACGACGCAACTATTCCTACGGGCACGGGTTTAACCTATAGGGTCGGCAATGCGGGGCGCCGGGACACGCACCGCGCCGGCCTGAAGTAGCAGTTTTCCCGCTGCACCCCCAATGGAGGCTCGCCCCCCGGGCCTCCTCTTTTTTTTCGCTCTCTCGCCGATGAGTTCCATTGACCCTTCGCGCACGCGCATCGCCAAGCTGAAATTTTTGCCGCGCGGCATCGTTAGTATTAAGAGAGGAGACGCAGCCATGAAAATCAGCCAGTGCGGGATAATTCTGTTTGCTACCGCGGTGTTGCTGCCGGGGCCGCGCGCGCAGGCGCAGCAATCTCAGGGCTCGCAATCCACGCAATCGCAAACTCCGGACAGCATGGCGGGCATGGACATGGACGATATGCAACAAGAGACGGCCAAGAGTCCCAGCGCGGCGCAGTCAGCGCACGACGCGATGTCCGGGCACGATATGGACATGAATCCGCACATGTTCATGACCGCGTTGCGGCCGGAGAATCCAGTGGACGACCAGCGGGCCGCCACCATCGTGGCCACGCTGCAGAAGTCGATCGCGAAGTATGAGGACTACAACGTCGCGCTCGCCGACGGCTACCAGATTTTCCTGCCCAAGGTCGCGCAGAAGCACTACCACTTCACGAATTACCGCTACGCCCTGAAGGCGCAATTCGTCTTCGACCCCGAGCATCCCACTTCGCTGCTCTACAAGAAGACGGCGGACGGCTACGAGCTGGAGGGCGCGATGTACACCGCTCCGAGGCGGGCAAGCGAAGAGGAATTGAACGAGCGCGTGCCGCTGAGCGTCGCGCGGTGGCACAAGCACATCAATTTCTGCATGCCGCCGAAGGGCGCTTCCGTCCGCCAAGCGAACTGGAAACAGTTCGGACTGGGCGGCTCGATCTCGACCGAGGATGCCTGCCGGGCTGCCGGCGGGCGATGGTACCCGCAAATCTTTGGGTGGATGGTTCACGTCTACCCGTTCGAGACCGACCCCACAAAAATCTGGGCGCACTGAGACTGAAGCGACTCTGCCGAGACGAATAGCCGGAAGATGGAAGGGCGAAAAATCGGCAAGACCTTTTCATGCAGCGAGGGGGTGCGGACGAGCGAGCCGCGTCAGTCTGTAATTTGTCGGCGCTTCATGGAATTCCAGGCGCAGATCCAGGAGGCGCCGCACATGCCTAGAGCGATGAACGCGCTGGACCACTCGTCAGGATCATGGATGCCCGGGACTCTCGCCACTCGTGGGGCGTGGAGGAGCAGGAACCAGAGCAAAAACATTACGCCAAGCATAAAGCCCGCCCAACGCACCATGAAGTTCGCCGCGATCGCCACACCGGCGGAAGGAGGTCGAAGGCGCGAATCATAGGAAAGCGCGCCGGAGCAGGCCGAGCGCGAAGCAAAGGGTGGAGGGGCGTCTGATCAGAGTCGGACGCCCGGTCAAAAGAGAGCCGGCGAGACGCCGCGCTACCTCTTCACGGCGGCGAAGTTTTCGGCGACTTGCGGCCAGTTGATGACGTTCCAAAAAGCCTCGATGTATTCGGGGCGGCGATTCTGATATTTCAGATAGTAAGCGTGCTCCCAGACGTCGAGGCCGAAGAAGGCTTTGCCGCCGTCCATGATGGGATTGTCCTGATTGGCGGTGGACTCGATGACGAGCTTGCCGTCGCGGAACAGGAGCCAGGCCCAGCCGGAGCCGAAACGCGTGGTGGCGGCTTGGGCGAACTTCGTCTTGAAGTCTGCGAAGCTGCCAAAGGCGGACTTGATCGCCCCGGCAACATCGCCGGAAGGCTCGCCGCCGCCGCCCTTCCGGAGAATCTTCCAAAAGAGCGAATGATTCATGTGGCCGCCGCCGTTGTTGCGGACAGCGGTGCGAATGGCTTCAGGAACTTTGTTGATTTGCGCGAGAAGCTGCTCGACCGTGAGATTTTGCAGGTCGGCGTGGCCGTCGAGGGCCTTGTTGAGATTGGTGACATACGCGCCGTGGTGCTTGTCGTGGTGGATTTCCATCGTTTTGGCGTCAATGTACGGCTCGAGAGCGTCGAAAGAGTACGGGAGAGGCGGCAATGTGTGAGTCATCTGCGGAGCGGCTCCTTGTCCAGAAGTGGACGACATGATATCTACCTCCTTGATTCCGGTTGTTGCCCGACAATTATACGCGCCTGGCGCGCGAGCGCGACAGCGGCGCACAAAAATATTGGATGTGCGGGAGGAGGCGAGGATGCCATCCGTGGAACACGTGGAGAAGCACTTCACGGCAACCGCGGCCGTGCGCGACATCGTGATCGGAATGTCGGACGGATTGACCGTGCCGTTTGCGCTGGCTGCCGGACTGACGAGTGCGGCCGCGGCGCTGGCGCGCGGGAACGGAATCATCGTGATGGCAGGGTTCGCGGAGATTGCGGCGGGGTCGATCGCCATGGGGCTGGGCGGCTATCTGGCCGCAAAGACGGATTCGGAGCACTACGCTTCGGAGCTGAAGCGCGAGTACCGAGAGACGGTGGAGTTGCCGGAGATCGAGAAGGAAGAAGTGGTGAAGGTGTTTCGCGACTACGGGCTTACGCAAACGCAGATGGAGCCGATCGTGAAAGCGATCACGGGAGACCAGAAGAAATGGGTGGACTTCATGATGCGGTTCGAGCTGGGGCTCGAAGAGCCGGACCCAGCGCGAGCGGGGCGCAGCGCGGGAACGATTGCCGCGTCGTACGTCGTGGGAGGACTGGTGCCGCTGACGCCGTACATATTGATGAAGCAGGTGGAGCCGGCGCTGTGGGTGTCGGTGGGCGTGACGCTGCTGGCGCTGTTCGTGTTCGGGTCGATCAAGGGGCACTACACGGGGGTAAAGCCAGCGCGGGGTGGGCTGCAGACGGTGTTGGTGGGAGGGTTGGCGGCTGCGGCGGCGTTTTTCATCGCGCGGCTGATCAGTTGAGGAGGAGCGCGATCGAGCGATGAATTGCTCGTCCGGAAAGAGTCTATTTTCGCCAAATCTGATCGCCCGTAAGCGCTGCGAATCCTTCTCCTATTGAGCACTCTTGACGCAAATGCTGGAAGGCGCATCTAATAATACTGACCTTTGGCAACGCAGTCGCGGTCTTGCAGGAACAGTGGCTGGAACCAGCTAGATGAGAAGGACTTATCCGATTCGGGAGTTCCCGCAGGTTTGAAACACAAATGCCCGCATAATACGTCTAAATAGACTCATACATCCGGGCAGCCGCGGAAGGCGCCCGAAGGAACTGACGGAGGAGAGACAGCCATGAATCGCAACGAAATACGCATCCGCCAATGGGTGGCCATTCTCGTGATCGTGGCCGCGCTGGTGGGTGGAGGAATTCTCGCACTCGGCTTGAGGACCTGGTCAGGCGCGTCGGTGATGGGAGCCGGGAATGTTCCGGTGACGGTGGACCGCAGCGGGGCGATGGTGCCGCTGGGAAATTTCGTAAACGGATTTTCGACGGTATTGAAGCCCGCGCTGCCTGCGGTGGTGAATATCCGCTCGTCGAAGGTGGTGAAGCAGAGGCAGTCGCAGATGCCGTTTTTCAACGACCCCTTCTTCCAGCAATTTTTTGGGGACCAGTTCGGGCAAGACCAGCCGCGGGCGCAAAAGGAAGTGAGTCTTGGGTCCGGTGTGATCGTCACAACGGATGGAACGATTCTGACGAACAACCACGTGATTGAAGGAGCGTCTGACATCAAGGTACAGCTCAGCGACAAGCGCGAATTCACGGCCAAACTGGTGGGCGCGGATGCGAAGTCGGACGTGGCCGTGCTGAAAATCAACGCCACGGGTTTGCCCACGCTCCCGCTGGGCGATTCTTCGAAAATGCAGGTGGGAGACGTGGTTTTTGCGATCGGCGATCCGTTCGGGATCGGCGAAACAGCCACGATGGGTATCGTCAGCGCGAAGGGACGCCAGATCGGAATCGAAGGCCCTCATGGATATGAAGACTTCATTCAAACGGATGCGGCGATTAATCCCGGGAACTCCGGCGGGGCGCTGATCGATCTTCACGGCGATCTGGTGGGAATTAACACGGCCATTGCAACAGGAGGGAGCGAAGGAAACGTGGGTATCGGCTTTGCCATCCCGATCAACATGGCCCACCAGGTGATGGAGCAGTTGGTCACGCACGGCAAAGTGGTGCGGGGTTCGCTGGGCGTTTACATCCAGAACGTGGACGCCGGAATCGCGAAGAGCTTTGGCCTGGACAAGGTGGGCGGGGTGCTGATCGGCGACGTAATCGCCGATACTCCTGCTTCGCGGGCAGGGTTAAAGAAAGGCGACATCATTCTCAAATTGAACGGCGAGCCGGTAAACGACCGCTCCGAGCTGTCGCTGCACATATCGGAAATGGCGCCGGGGACGACTGTCAAGCTCGAAATCTGGCGCGACGGCAAGACGCAAGATGTTTCCGCTACGCTCTCTGAGCTGGCGGACCAGGAAGCCAAGGAAGGCTCCAGCGAAGGCACAAGCAGCGGCAGCGCGCTGGAAGGAGTGGAAGTGCAGAGCCTGACTCCGGAGATCGCGCAACAGCTCAACCTGCCTGTGGGAACGCACGGCGTGGTAATCACGTCGGTGGATCCATCAAGCACTGCGGCCGACGCGGGACTCCAGCGGGGCATGGTGATTCAGGAAGTCAACCATAAGCCGGTGAACAACATCACAGAATACAAGCAGGCGCTGGCTGGCTCGCAAGGGACCGTGCTCCTGCTGGTGAATAATAACGGGATCACCCAGTACGTGGCCATCGAAACGCATTAATCCATCGCGGCATGGACCGGGTCAGGCAGGGGGCACAGCTCGCCGCGAGCTGTGCCCTTCCAATCGCTTAGCCCAGAATCTTTCCGCAACCGAACGTCATCCGCCGGGTTCAATTCGAAGTGGGAATCGTCGCCCAAAACACGATTCATTACGGAATTCGGCGTATCTAAGAAAACAACGCCGCCAGTTGGGTTATCACTTTCGGCACGACTGGAGGTAGAATGGTACTTGAGTCCTATTCACGCCAGCCCTTTGGTCTAGTACTAAATTACTGTTGAGGGACAATTGTCTCAATATTCTCCACTCGACTGAGAAGGGTATCTGGTGAATCTATGGCCCGGGTTATGAATCAAAGAGTTTTTGCCACTGCAATGCTTCCTGATCGCCAGCAGCCATGGCAATTTTTTGGCGTGGGATTCGGGATGCAGGTGGCTGCGCTCACAGCCCTGATCGTGCTGCCGATGCTGTTTCCAGAAAAGATGGATGTAGTGCGGCACTTCTGGGTGACTCCGATCGAAGCACCCCCGATCGTTGCCTGGAAACCGCAACCCGTGAAAGTGGAACGGCCGAAGCCTGTGCCAGTGAAGAAGGAAGTGGCAAAGGTGATTCCGAAGCCGGAAGAGATTGTTCCACCGAAGCCAAAGATTTATACCCCGGTATTTACGACGCCGGTCGTCAAGCCGGTGGTAAAGAAGACACAGCAGGCTCCGGATATGACGCAGGTAGCGAAGTCATTTCCCACCGATCCAATCTCCCTTGGCAGCTCGGCAATCCCGACGCTGAAGAAGCCCCGTGAGGCGGTGCAGACGGGAGGCTTCGGCGACCCGAATGGGTTAGCGGGCAAGTCGAATCCTAACAAAGCGGCGAATGTGGCGCATGTGGGCAGCTACGATTTGCCGCCGGGTCCGGGCTACGGCAACGGGACGGGCGGGGATAAGGGTGCGAAAGGCGTGGTAGCGAGCGTGGGATTTGGCAACGGTGTTGCACAAGGTGGCGCGGGCGGGTCTCATGGACCTGTTCGGGAAGGCGGGTTCGGCGACGAGCAAGCCACGGCTGGGCCGCGCGTGAAGCAAACCGCGGCAGTGTCGAATTCCAAGCCAGTGGAGATTCTTTACAAGCCCAAGCCGACATACAGCGATGTCGCGCGGGAGAAGAAAATTGAAGGGGAAGTACTTTTGAAAGTTGTTTTCACGGCCTCGGGGGAAGTGAAGGTTGAGCAAGTTGAAAAAGGGCTGGGCTATGGCTTAGATGAATCCGCCGAAGCAGCAGCTCGCCAGATCCGTTTCCGTCCGGCTCAGCAAGAAGGCCAGCCGGTGGATTCCACCGCCATCGTCCACATCGTGTTCGAATTGGCGTACTGAAGGGGGAGCAGCAATGCGCACGTGGAAGACTTTCTACCTCTCAATGTTCCTGGTGGCCGCCCTTGGGGGGGTGGCATCAGCGCAGACACAGACGGCAGACCAGACGCAGCCGCAAGCCGGGAGTTCGGGCAGCGGTCCGGTCACGACGGTGAACCAAGCGATCGACCGCATCATTGCGCGCGAGCACGATGAAGTTGCGACGATCCGGCGGTTCAACCCGATCATCGAAACCTACATTCAGGACATGAAGCCCGACAAGGACCTGGGCTCCGTGCCGGTTAGCGACCACTATTTCCTGGGTCAGGCCAACCTCGCTCAGGGAGTGATCGACGAGTCGATGCTCGGCGGAAAAAAGAAGGGCAAGAAGATCGACGAGTTCAATCCCATTTCGCACTTGGGCAGTCTGTTTGGCTCCTCCTATGTGCCCGCCGGCTTCCTGCAGATGATCTATATCGACACGAACGGGTTCGACCGGCAGCACTATCAATTCGACTACGTGCGCCGCGAATTCCTGGGCGATGTGCGCTGCCTGGTGTTTGACGTTTCGCCGCTGCCTAAGTCCGGCAAAGGGCGGTTCAAGGGGCGGGTCTGGGCGGAAGATCAGGGCTATACCATCGTGCGTTTCAACGGCGTGTATACGCCCGTGGCGGGAATCAACGGCTTCAATCTGCACTTCGATACCTGGCGGCTCAACATTCAGCCGGGCCTCTGGCTGCCCGCCTATGTTTTCAGCCAGGAATCCGATCTGCGGGACTTTCTCGGCAACCACGTACACTTCCGTTCACAAACCCGCTTGTGGGGCTATGACCTGAAAAACGTGGGGCATGAAGAGGAATTCAGCGAGCTGACGATCGAATCGCCTACTGCGATTCAGGACCAGGCCGCCGGGCAACAGCAGGATCGTTCGCCGATCGAGGCGGAACGCGAATGGCAGCACCAGGCGGAAGTGAACGTGCTGGACCGGCTGCAGCGAGTGGGATTACTGGCGCCGACGGGTGAAATTGACAAGTTGCTGGAGCAGGTGGTCAACAACTTGGAAGTGACGAACAATCTGGACATCGAGCCGGAAGTTCACTGCCGCGTTCTGCTAACCGGCACACTGGAGTCCTTCTCGATCGGCCACACCATCGTGCTCAGCCGCGGCTTGCTGGACGTCCTTCCCAATGAACCCAGCCTGGCGACCATGCTGGCGCAGGAACTGGCCAATATCATCGTCACCAAGCCCACCACCGATCAGTGGGGCTTCAACGACACGACCAACGTCTCGACCGTCGAGGCCCTGAGCCATTTCACGTTCCGGGACAGCCCGGACCAGGTGAAGCTGGCGAGCGATAAGGCGCTTGAACTTCTGAAGAATTCGCCTTACAAGGACAAGCTCGGCGCTGCCGGCCTCTTCCTAAAGCAGCTCGACTCGGAGTCGAAGAATCTGCCGGCCCTGGTGAATGCGAACCTGGGCAATCGAGTTTACGTGGGGGAGCAGTTGATCGGTTCCGCCCCAGCGCTCAGTCCGGACAAGCTGGATCAGATTGCAGCGTTGCCGCTCGGCGCGCGCGTAAAGGTCGACCCGTGGGACGACCATGCTACCTTGGTGAAAGCCGCGCCGGTGCCGCTGTATTCCGGTCGCGAGAAGATGCCGTTTGAGGTCACACCATTCATGCCCTTCCTGACTCGCTATGAGAAGCCGGGCACTGGCGTCACAGCCGATCCGGCGAAGGCGGACCTGGCGAAGAAGGTTCCGGCACATCAAAACCAGCAACAGCAATAGGAGCCGATTACACTGGCTTTCCAATGCCCGGCGGAGGGAAATTATCCTTCCGCCGGGCATTTGTTTTTGGCAGCCGGCCTCTAGCAGACTTCAGAGAACACCATGAGGGAGGAGTCAGGCGCGAAATTCTCTGCTACAGCATCTGGTCGTGCCGGAGGAGGCGGCGGAGCAACGTCTGGCCTTCTTCTTCCGTCAGCACACCCTTCTTCATCAGAGTGACCACGAGCTCGTTCAGGACGTAGAGCTGCTCTTCTTTCAAATCTTGCTTGGCGGGAATCTGAGCGTCCTGCTCCAGCGTGTGCATTTCCGGCGTTGATTCACCGCTCAGCCCAGCTATCCACTTGTGGAGAATCACAGAATCTTCTGGCCGATACTTGGTAAAGACAAGCCCCATGCCCATCCCGGATTGCGAGAACACGACTTTTGCCTGAGTCTCAAAAGATTTTCCCTCGTGCGAGAGGCGCAAATCCACGATTGCCCCTTCTGGAAAAGGAGCCATGGTATCTATATAACAGCCGCCAGAGGATAAATCGCTAGTGCGCGCGTCAATTCGAGTCCCCGAAATAGGCTCCATGGCTAAAGCAGCAGCGGTGAAGGCGTAACGAACGTGCCTGCGACGCTCAGCCGAATCCGCCGCGGCGGCAGTCCCAGCCACCCTCTGACGAACCTCGGGGTTCTGTTTCATTCTGGTTCACCATTCATAGCATAGCGGATTGTCCCCTTCGGAGCGGCGAAGCCGGTCACTGCCCCTTGTGACCAATGTCACAGGACTTTTCCGAACCCTCGAAGAACACCCCTGTTTGCTGCGTGGGCTTTCGAGCACGTGCGGCGACGGTCGCCTTTCGCTAATGCGCGGCCTGCACCGTTCAACAAGGTGTTCCCATTTGCTGCGCAATTGAGGGAAACTCAAGGCGTCATGCCGCGGCAATCCTTGCTCGAGTACTTTCGCAGCGATTCGCGTCCCCCGCGCGAGATCGCGGTGGCGTGGCGGCGCGGCTACCGGATGGTGCGGTGGTCCTACAAGGACCAGTTCCGCACGGGCGTGCGATTCGCGCGCGAACTGGAAGCGCGCAGAGTGGCGAAGGGCGATCGCGTTCTGCTCTGGGGCGAGAATTCCGGCGAATGGACCGCCGCATTTCTGGGCTGCTTGTTTCGCGGCGCGGTTGCCGTCCCTATGGACGCGATTGCAGGCAAGAATTTCGCCCGGCGCGTGGTGGAGCAGGCCGGTGTGCGGCTCGCCGTCGTTGGGCGCGCCCTTCCATCATCGGAGCTCGGCGTGCCGTCGCTTTGCCTGGAAGAGCTCGCGGAGTCAGTAAGTCATTTGCCGGCAGACGCTTTTTCTCCAACTGCTGCCGGGCGGAACGACCCGGTCGAGATCGTCTTTACCTCCGGCACCACGGCGGAGCCGCGCGGCGTGGTGCTCACGCACGGAAATCTGCTGGCGAATCTCGAGCCGATCGAGCGGGAATTCACCCGCTACCGGCGTTATGAGCGACTTTTTCATCCGCTGCGATTGCTGGATCTTCTGCCGCTGAGCCACGTCTTCGGGCAGCTTCTGGGGATTTTCTTGCCGCAGATTCTGGGAGCGACTTCGGTCTTCCTGGACACGCTCAACCCCTCGGAAGTGATCCATACAATCCGCGAGGAGCGTGTCTCCGTGCTGGTGACCGTGCCCCGGCTGATCGAATCGCTGCGCGCGCAGATCGAGCGCGAGCTGGAGGCGCAAGGAAGACTCGAGAAATTCCGCCGGGATTTCAAGGCCAGCGAGAACGAGCGCTTTTGGAAACGCGGATGGCGTTTCCGCGCCATTCATCGCCGGCTCGGATGGAAATTCTGGGCGGTGATTTCCGGCGGCGCGGCGCTTCCGTTCGACGCGGAACAATTCTGGAGCCGCCTCGGGTACGCCGTCATCCAGGGCTACGGCCTGACGGAGACGACTTCGCTGATCAGCGTCAATCATCCTTTCCGCTTGGGGAGCGGCTCCATAGGCAAGGCGCTGCCGGGACTCGAACTGAAGCTCTCCGAGGAAGGCGAAATCCTGGTGCGGGGCGAGAACGTCGCTTCAGGGTACTGGAAGGGTGCGGGGATGGCGCCGGTGCTGGACGCGGATGGATGGTTCCACACCGGCGATCTGGGCGAACGCGACGCGGACGGAAATCTTTATTTCAAAGGGCGCCGGAAAAACGTGATCGTCACGCCGGAAGGATTGAACGTTTACCCCGAAGACCTGGAAGCAGAGCTGCGGAAGGAACCCGGCGTGCGGGATTGCGTGGTCGTCGGATTGGATCGCGATGGCAATGCCGAGCCCTGCGCCGTTCTGGTGCTGAGCGATTCCGCAGCCAACGCGGAAGCTATCGTCGGCGCGGCGAACGAGCGGCTCGCACCGTTTCAGCGGATGCGGCGCTGGCTGGTGTGGCGAGGAAGTGATTTCCCGCGCACGCCCACGCAGAAGCCAGCGCTGGCGCGCATCGGCGCAACGGTGGCTGCGGAGTTTAGCGGCCAGAAACCGTCTGCCGGAACGGAGGCGCGAGCAGCCAGTCCAGTGGGCGATCTGCTGGAGCGAATTTCGCGCACAGGCCGCGCGCCAGGGAGCGAATCCACCAAGCTGCAGCTCAGCTCGATTGAACGAGTGGAATTACTGAGCGCTCTCGAAGACCGCTACCAGGTGGATTTAAGCGAAACTGAATTCACGGCGGCTGATACCGTGGCATCGCTCGAGCGATTGATCGACCGGCCGGAAGCACGCGCCGCAGCACTGCACTACCCGCGCTGGGCGCAAACGTGGCCGGTGCGATGGATTCGTGGGGCGGGGTTTTATCTGCTCCAACGCCCGGCGATGCTGATTCTGGGGTGGCCGCGCGTGCGTGGCCGCGAAAATCTCCGCGGTGTGGCGGGGCCGGTCCTGGTGATCGCCAACCACACGGCCTACATTGACCCTGGGTACATCCTCGCGGCGCTTCCGGCGCGGCTGCGGCGGCGCCTCGCCGTGGCGATGGAAGGCGAGCTGCTCGAGACAATGCGAAAACCTCCAGAGGGGACGGGGTTCTTCTCGAGGCTGCATCTCGGGCTGCAGTACGTGCTACTCGTGGGGATGTTTAATGTATTTCCGCTGCCTCAGCGCTCGGGGTTTCGCAAGAGCTTCGCGTTCGCGGGAGAGCTGGCCGACCGCGGCGGGAGCATCCTGGTTTTTCCCGAAGGCGTGCGGACAAGGGACGGCCGCATGGCGCCCTTCCAAGCCGGGATTGGCTTGCTGGCAACGCGGCTCCGGTTGCCCGTGGTACCCATGCGGATAGATGGTCTATTCGAGCGAAAGCAGGCGGGAAAGAGGTGGGCGCCACCCGGATGGGTTCGAGTCACCATTGGCGCACCGGTAGAATTCAAGGAATCGGAGGCCGCCGAGAAAATTGCGCAGGAGCTCGAGCGCCGCGTGACCGCGCTGAGTGAAAAATCGGCTTAGCGATGAGAAGAACGGCGCTCGATCAATAGCGGAGGGGCAAGCGCAAGCGGGCTTCGCAGCCTCGCTTCGCGGGACGATTCTCCAAATTGAGCGACCCGCCGTGAGCCTCGGCGATTTGTCGGCTCAAGACGAGGCCGATGCCGGAGCCTCCCGGTTTCGTCGTGAAAAAAGGAACGAAGAGATTCGCGGAGTTGGGAATGCCGGGACCGTCATCCTGGACCCACACTTCGACGTAGCCATTCTCGCGCTCCCAGCCCACTCGGACGCCGCCGGCGGTCTCGATCGCCGCGTCCACGGCGTTGTGGAGGAGATTAATCAGCAACTGGTCCAGTTGGTCCGGATCGGCGTTAACCCGCAGTTCCGGCCCCGAGAGAAGTTGCACTTGCAGGCGGGACTCGAGGCCCACGACGCGCCGGATCCACCCGCCTACGTCCACGGATTGCAGAACGGGTGGAGGAAGCTTGGCGAGGCGCGCGTAGGCGTTCATGAAGCGGGCGAGGCCGTCGGTGCGCGCGGCGATCACGTTCAAGCCGCTGCGCATATCTTCTTGCCAATCGGACGCGCGCTCCTTGCGGCCGAGCATGGATCCCAGATTTTCGGCGACGGACTTGATCGGGGCGAGCGAGTTGTTCAATTCGTGGCCCAGCACGCGGATCAGCCGTTGCCAGGCCTGGCGCTCCTCCTCACGCAGCGCGCGGCTCAGGTCCGTGATCACGAGCAGTTGGTGGGGCAGGCCGCCTTCGCGAAATGCTCCGCGGTGGATTTCCCACCGGCCCGATTTGCCGGGGAACACGACCTGCGCGATGCGGGGCGTTTCACCGCGGAGGCAATCGGAGAGTCCGAGTTCCTGAGCGGTCCGGCCCAGGAGCCACTCGGACGGCTGATTCAAGAGGCGTTCGGCCGCGCGATTCACCAGGCGGAGGGCACCCGAGCCATCAAACGCAAACACCGCAACGTCGATTTCTTCCATGACCTTGCGAAGAAGCACAGTAGCTTCGAGAGCTCCCAAGCGCTGCTGGCGGAGCGTTTCACCCAACGCATTGACTTCGCGCAGGACCTCGCCGAGCACATCATCGCGGTTCGCCCCGCGCGCGCGAATGGAGAAGTCTCCTTCCCGCAGGGCAGCGAGCAGATTCGAGAGAGTGCGCATCGGAAAGATGACGCGATTCTGCGCGGAGAAAGCAAAGCCAACCCAGGCCAGAACCATCAAGACCGTCACGGTCCACTGCGTCTTCGAGGAATAGCTCCCAACCCACAGCAGAATCAAAGCGACAATCGTGCTGCCCAGCCCGGCCGCGAGGGCCAGGACCAGAATGCGCCGCTCATACAGGAGTGGTTTCAAAGGCTGTATTTTTGCAGGCGCCGGTACAGCGCGCTGCGGCTCAAGCCCAGGGCCTTGCTCGCGTGGCTGACGTTGCCGCCATACCGGGCGAGCGCTTTCTGAATCAAGATGCGCTCAACTTCCTCGATGCTCATCTCATCGAGGCGCAGCGAGGCTTCCCGCGCGGGCCGCAATCCAAGATCGCTGGCGCGGACTTGCGAACCATCAGCCAGTAGGACAGCGCGTTCGACGGCGTGGTCGAGCTCGCGGACGTTGCCCGGCCAGGGATGATCGAGCAGCATCTGCAGCGCGACGGGCTCGAAGCCTTCGAGCTGCTTGCGGTACCGCTGCGCCGACTGACGAAGGAAATGGTGCGCCAGGAGAGAAATATCTTCCTTCCGCTCGCGCAGCGGCGGCAAATGAATCTCGATCGTGTTCAGGCGGAAGAGCAAGTCCTCGCGGAAGCGGCCGGCAGCGACTTCGGTTTGAACTTCCGCATTCGTGGCGGAGAGGATGCGGACGTCAACGCGGCGCGTGGTCGAAGAACCGACGCGCTCGAGTTCGCCCGTTTCGAGCGCCCGCAGGAGCTTGGCCTGAAGATTCATCGGGACGTTGGCGATTTCATCGAGGAAGAGCGTGCCGCCGTCGGCCAGCTCAAATCGCCCGACCCGATCGGATTTCGCATCGGTGAAGGCGCCTTTCACGTGGCCGAAAAGCTCGCTTTCGAAGACGCCTTCGGGCAAGCCGCCCGCGTTGACCGTGACGAGAGGACGGCCGGCGCGCGGCGAAAGGGCGTAGAGCGTGCGAGCAATCACTTCCTTGCCGGTGCCGTGTTCTCCGGTAATCAAGACGTTCGCATCCGAGGGACCCACGCGGGAGATCAAGTCCATCACCGGACGCATGGAAGCGGATTCGGCGATTAGAACGGGGCGGCCATCGGCCCGTAGCATGCGATTCTCAGCTTCCAGACGCTGGGTTTTTCGCAGGGCCTGGGAAAGCTCTATTTGCGTCTTGAGGATCGCGAGCAGGCGCGCGTTCTCCCACGGCTTCTGGATGAAGTCCTTGGCGCCGCGGCGCATCGCTTCAACGGCGAGCTCGAGGCTGCCCCAGGCAGTCATGACGATGATGGGCAGCGTCCCGTCCTTGGCGCGAATGTTGGAAAGCAGATCGAGACCTTCCTGTCCCGAAGTTGTGTCGCGAGCGTAATTCAAATCCATCAAGAGGGCGTCAAATTCGCGAGCTTCCAGCGAAGAGATGACGCCGGATGGAGAGGCGACCGTTTCCGTCTCAAACCCTTCACCCTTGAGGAGGAGCCGTAGCGCTTCGCGGACGTCGGGTTGGTCGTCGGCGACGAGAATGCGTGTGCGGGCTGATTGTGGTTGCATAATTTTCCGAAAAGCATCTCCCTGTATTTCAGCGCCGGTCGGCCGCGAATGGCCGTCGAGCGCGGGATTCAAATTGGATGCTTCATCTGCCATTGTTCACTGCCAGTACCTCATTCATAGCTCGGCGCGACCGGCAGATCGATTTTCCTCGCGCGGTGCGCCAGAAAATAGCAAGCCACCAGAGTCACCAGCGCGATCAAAACGCCACGCTGCAAAATGTCCAAAGAGGTGTGAAGGCCTTGCAACATCGCCAGCCTCACTTTCCTTTCGGGTTCTTCAGGCCCGTGCGCAGCTTGTTGTTCACTTCGCGGAGAACGAGAGCAGGCAGCACGTCGCGCCGGCTGGAAAGATATTCGCGCACGGCGCGGGGATCGCGCTTGGCCAGCTCGCGCAGAGCCCAAGAGAGCGCCTTGACAACCATCGGATCGCGGTCGCGCTCGAGCAGGCGGCATACCTGCAGTGTGCGGTACGTGTCGCCCGATCCCCCGCGCGCCTTGCTATTCAGCGGGACGGTGCTGACCAATGCGGCGCGGCGCCACCAGCGGTCTGCCGAACGCGCCCACCCGTGAATCAACGAGTTCGGAACGAGGCGCTCCCGCCAGACCGGTCCCGAGAGATAGAGTCCATAGCAATCTACGGCGCTCCAGTTCGCGATGCCGCGGCCCAGCTTTTCGAGCTGCCAGGCATTCAGGTGGTCAAGCGCGCTGGGATGAAAATGAATCAACTCGTAGGCGACAAAGCGATGTTCGAATCGCGGCACCTCGAGTAGCAGCATACCCAGCTCGATCACGACGTAGGAGGCGGCGTCTTTCAGGCGCTTCGAGAATTCGCGGCGGAGTTCGCGCAACTCCTCGGCGGCGGCAAGCGGAATGCTCGAGAGCCGCTCGTCAATTTCTTCCGCGAGGGCCGATACGCCGGCCCGGTTGGTATCTTCCAGAGCAGATGTGGGTTCTTTCATGGAACGGGTGACTCCGGTCTTGCGGGAGGCGGACACCGACACGGCTTCTTGCGCCGGCAACGTTTGCGCAAAAATATCTGCGTGATCGGCAGGACACGCCCCCACGAATCTCTGGTCGATTAGACGCGTCATATGGCGGAGCGGTGCGTTCCGATACCAAGCTTCCATTTTTCGGACATCTCCCAAATCAGAGAGTTTCTGCCCGTTGCGCGAGTCTGATTCTCGGTGGGTCATCACTCGTATCTCAGTGCAACCATCGGATCGACCTTCATGGCGCGCCGCGCCGGAACGTAGCAGGCCGCAAAAGCCGTGCCGAGCATCACCAGCACAACCGCGGTGAACGTAAGTGGATCCGTTGGTGTTACTTCAAAAAGAAAGCTCGAAATCCAGCGGGTGACGCCATAGGCGCCCGCCAGCCCGATGGCGGAACCCGCCAGCGCGAGTCGGATTCCGTGGCCGACAAATACGCGCAGGATATTGGCGCGCTGCGCTCCCAGGGCCACGCGCAAGCCAATCTCGCGCGTTTGTTGCGTCACCACGTAAGACAACACGCCAAAAATTCCAGCCGCGGTGAGCAACAACGCAATCGCGCCAAACGCGCCGAGCAACAGCGTGTTGAAACGGTCGCTGGAAGTGGAAGAAGCGACAACGTCATCCATCGTGCGAAACGCAGAGGTTGCTTCGTCCGGGTCGATGCTCAGGACCGCCTCGCGGACGCCCGGCGTGAGAGAGGCCGGATCGGCGGCGCTCCGAATCACGAGATTGACTCTTCCAAACTCCGTCTGCTGCAGCGGAACGAACATCTGAGGGAGAGGCATCTCCTGCAACGCGTATTGCTTGTTGGCCCCGACGACGCCGACGATTTCCCGGTTCACGTATTCCGGACTGCCTTCAAACATCGAGAGGTGCTTGCCGATCGGATCTTCTCCGCGGAAATACAGCTTCGCGAAAGGCTCGTTGACGACAACGACTTTGGGCGCGGCGAACGAATCCTGGCGCGTGAATTCGCGCCCGGCAAGCAGCGGAATGCGGAGTGACGCGAAATAATTTCCGCCCACGACGCGAAACTCCGCATCGTTTTGATTGTTGGGGTCGGCGGGAGGATGCTCGCTTATCGTGAACATGGTGTCGTTGTGCTGGCCGCTCAAGGGAAGCTCGGAAACGTAGCCCACGGCGTCCACGCCGGGCTCGGCCCGGAGCTTGTCCTCCAACTGGTTGAAGAATCCCGTGCGCAGCGGCGCCGAATCATATTTGGGCTTGACGAGAGAAACCTGCGCCGTCAACACGTGCGATGCGTCAAACCCGCGATTTACGTGAATCAATCGCCAAAAGCTGTTCAGCAACAGGCCCGAGGCGATGAGCACCACAAAGGAAAGCGCCACCTCCGCAACGACCAATGCGTCGTGCGCGCGATGCTTCGAGCGCGAGCCGCCCGAAGACCCGCCTTCCTTCAGGCTTTCCGTCAAGTCGCGCTGGCTGGCCTGCAACGCCGGGCCGAGGCCAAAGAGAATTCCGGTGAAAATGGCGACGCCTGAGGTGAATGCGAGGACACCTCCGCTCAGATTCACCTCTTCGAGACGAGGAAGATCCGCCGGTCCGACCACTTTTAGAATTCCTATGCAAACATTGGCGACGAGGATTCCTGCGGCGCCTCCCGCAAAAGCGAGTAACACGCTTTCCGTGAGCATTTGGCGGACGAGGCGAAAACGTCCGGCTCCCAGCGCTGTACGGACCGCGATTTCACGGCGGCGCGCGGTGTTGCGGGCAAGCAGCAGGCTCGCCACGTTGGCGCACGCAATCAAAAGCACAAGTCCCACGGAACCGAGCAGCACGAATAACGTGGGGCCGTAGTCGCCCACCAGGGCCGTACGCAAGGAAACCAGGCGGAGCCCCCATCCTTGATTCGTGTCCGGATGATCCTTGGAAAGCCGCGCGGCAATGGTGTCCATTTCCGCCTGCGCTTGTTTCAAGCTTACTCCGGGCTTCAAAAGGCCGATGGGCCGGAGAAAGTGCGAGCGCCGCGACGCCATCCCCGGATTCTCAAAGGGCGCGGGAATCCAGAGATCCGCGTCGGAAAAAAGCGGGAGATCGGCGGGAAGAACGCCCACAACCGTCCGGCTCGCGCCATCCAGCTGCAAAGTCTTTCCGATTACTCCCGGATCACTTCCAAATTTCCGTTGCCACAGGTGATGGCTGAGAATCGCCACGCGCGGGTCCATCTCTTGTTCGTCCGAAGGGAGGAGCAAGCGGCCGAGCAATGGTTTCGCACCGAGCGTCTCGAAGAAACCGGACGTCACTAATGCACCCTTTACCTGCTCCGGTTTCCCGTTGCCCGCCAGGTTGAACAGCAAACTCCCGTAACCCACGGCGCCCCAGTGTTCAAAAACGTCGTTCTGTACCCGATAGTCTTGAAAATCCGGCGGGCAGACGGCAGCACGATCGTAAAGAGGAAGCTTCCCCCAGGCCCAGACGAGGCGCGAAGGATTCTCGAAGGGCAGCGGGCGGAGCAGCACCGCGTTCACGACGGAAAAAATCGCCGTGTTCGCGCCGATGCCGAGCGCCAGCGTCAGCACGGCGATCAGCGTGAAGCCAGGATTCTTTGCGAGCATCCGAAGGGCGTAACGAACGTCCTGGAAGAGTGTGGGCATTTCTTCCTCCTTGCGGCCGGTAACCGGCGACTACTGGCTGGTGACGGCCGCCGTCCCGGCCTTCGGCTGTCCATCCACGATCCAGCCATCGGCCAACTGAATGATGCGGTTGCCGTAGGCGGCCCAGGCATCGTTGTGCGTGACTTGAATGATAGTGGTTCCGTCGTCATTCAGTTTTTTCAGCAAATCCATGATCATTTTCCCCTGGCTCGAGTGCAGGCTGCCGGTGGGCTCGTCCGCCAGAATCAGTTTCGGCTTGCCGATCACGGCGCGCGCCACGGCGACGAGCTGCTGCTGTCCGCCCGAAAGTTGATTGGGAAACAGCGCCTTCTTGCCCACGATCTGGAAGCGGTCGAGGATATCGGCAACCATCCCTTCACGCTCCGCTCTCTTGATATCGCGATAGGAAAGCGGGAGATCGAGATTCTCGGCGACGGTGAGATTGTCGAGCAGGTGATACTGTTGAAACACGAATCCGATGTACTTCTTGTGCAGCTCGACGCGGCGGCGATTGTCGAGTTTGTGGACTGCCTGGTCAACCAGGTAATACTCGCCCCTCCAGGCGCCGTCGAGCATCCCGACGATGCCCATCAGCGTGGACTTGCCTGCTCCGGAAAGACCCATAATGGTAATGAACTCTCCCTCGCGGATATCCAAATTGATGCGGCGGAGCACCCAGGTCTTTCCCGCGCCCGATTCATAGAACTTTTCGACATCGATGAGCTTGATCACTTTTGTCTCCCTGTCATTCGCAACTCAAAACCGCTTCACTCGTATCTTAGCGCGACCATCGGATCCACGCGCGTGGCACGGCGGGCCGGGATGTAGCAGGCGGCGAGCGCCACGATGCAAAGCAAAAATGCCACGGCAGAAAACGTCAAAGCATCCGTCGTCGTAACGCCAAAGAGCAAGCTGTGCAAGTAACGCGTCAGCGCGAGCGACACAACGAACCCAATCACCAGTCCGAGAAATGTCAATCGGAGACCCTTACCGAGGACGAGGCGAAAAACGTCGTTCGTTCGGGCGCCAAGCGCCATGCGAATCCCGATTTCATGGGTGCGCTGGCGCGTGGAATACGCGACCACTCCGTAAATCCCGACGGCCGCAAGGACCAGGGCGAGCAAGCCAAAAGCCCCTACGAATGTCCCGGCAACCCGGTACCCGATGGTTGCCAACTGCTCGTGCTTCGCGAGAGTCGTCACGTCGTAGACCGGCAGATCCGGGTTGAGGTCATGGACGGCGTTTTCCACGGCCGCGGCGAAGGCGAGCGGATCGCCCGAAACCTTCGCGTGGATGATCTCCGCGTGCGAGTATTCTTGAAACGCGGGAAGGTAAACGAAGGGCTGGGGCGGCTCATACAAGTGGCGGCTGGAGCTGACATCCCGCGCGACACCGACCACCGTTTTCCATTCTCCGTAGAGGTGAATCCGTTTTCCAATGGCTTGCTGATGAGGCCAAAAGCGATCCGCCAGCGACTGATTGACGATAACGACGGGCTGCGATTCTTGCGCGTCGTGGGCCGTGAAATCGCGTCCGGCAAGTAGCGGAATTTGCATCGTGCGGAAATAATTCGGAGCGATGTGCGCCTCGCCGACGTCCATCGACTCGTGGGGCCGTGGCACATATCCCTCAGGGCTCACGGTGGTGGTGTCGAACGTGAAGCCGAGCGGTACCCAATTCGCGAGTGTCACCGATTGAACGCCGGGCAACGCTTCGAGCTTGGTCAAAAGTTGCCGGTCGAACTCGATCCCCTTCGCCGCCGAATATCCCGCCGGGAAAAGATCGTAAGAAGCCAGCAAGACGCCATCGGCGCTGAACCCCGGATTGAAACGCTGCGCATTCCGGATGCTGCGGATGAATAGCCCCGCGCTAACCAGCAGAAACAGCGAAAGCGAAATCTGCGCGACAACAAGTGCGCTCGAAAGCGCTGCTCGGTGGATTCCTCCCGACGCGCTCCCCGACTCCTCCTTCAATACCTCGACGGGGGCCATGCTGGAAGAGCGAAGCGCGGGGAGAATCCCAAAAACCACGCTGGCAAGCACCGAAACCGCCAACGTAACGAAAAGGACCGTATGGTCCACGCGCATGTTGAGCGCGATCGGCAGATTCGAGGGAGGAATGAAATCGGCGAAGGTCCCGGCCGTCCATATCGTGATCAGAATCGCGATGCCGCCTCCCGCCAGCGACAGCACCAAGCTTTCCGCGAGCAGTTGGCGCACCAACCTCCCTCGGCTGGCGCCCAGCGAGAGACGAACGGCAATTTCTCGGCGGCGGCCAATCGATCGCACCAAAAGAAGATTCGCAACATTCGCGCACGCCAGCAGCAGCACCACGCCGGCAATAGCCATCAATGGCGGAAGCAGAACCGAAAGCCGCGAATTTGCCCCGTAGGGAGCGCGCCACAAGGGATACACGGTTACGTCGTTGTTCCCTCGATGCGATTCAGGGAATTGCCGGACGATTCGCTGCATCGAGAGGTTCATTTCCTCCTGGGCCTCCTGGTAAGCCAGACCCGGCCTCAGCCGGCCCAGAATCTCCAGCCAGCCCTCGCTCCGCGATTGGAGCCGGCCTGAACCGGAAACGACTTGCTGCTCCATCATCAACGGAATCCATATATCGGATTGCAATCCGGTGTCGCTTCCCTGAAATACGGAAGGTGTCACTCCCACAATCGTGAAAGGATGTTGATTGATGTCGAGCGTCTGCCCGATGACGGAAGCTTCCCCACCGAACCGAGTCTGCCAGAGGCGGTAGCTGATCAAGACCACCGGCGCGCCTCCGGCCTTCTCGTCTTCTGCCGGCAGAAATCCTCGGCCCAAGCGAGGCCGCACCCCGAGCACATTGAAGTAATTCGCAGAAGTCAGCGTCCCCCAGACGCGCTCCGGCCTTCCCGCGCCCGTAAGGTCCATCGCCGTCATTTTGTAGGCCGCCAGCCCCGAAAAACTCTGACTCGCCTCGCGCAGGTCTTTGTAGTCAAGGTAGGAGAAATCGTCCTCCTCGCCCTTCATGACGGAGGCCAATTCGTTCGAGCGTGCCGCGCCGGGAATGGGATTCAGCAAGGTCGAATTGATCCAGCTGAAAATCGTGGAGTTCGCGCCGATCCCCAGGGCGAGCGTCAGGACGGCGAGGATTGTGAATCCCGGATTCTTCATCAGCACTCGTAAGCTGAAGCGCAAATCCTGCAGCAACGCGGTCATTTCCGCTCCGTTATTTGCCGTTCACTCGACAGCGATCACGACGAGCGTCGCATCGTCGTCCCAAATTCCATGGCAGAATTCTCCCACCGTACGAAGGATGGCTTTCTGCAAATCCTGTGCGCTCGCCTGGCGGTTCTCTCCGAGCAATTGGAGCAACCGGGCTTCCCCGAATTCTTCGCCGTCGGGGCTCCGTGCTTCCGTTACGCCATCAGTAAAAAGGAGAACTCGGTCACCGGATGCCAGTTCCTGGGTGCCCAGGGCGAAAGCCTGGATCGGAAATACGCCGAGCACGCCGCCTCCGGTCTCCAGGCGATCCGACGACCCATCACGGTGCAATACCACCGGTGCATTGTGTCCCGCATTCGCATAGCGCAGCCGACGGGACGATGCATCAAGATGTGTGTAGAAAAATGTTATGAAGCGGTCGCCGGCAATGTTGTGGCACACCAGTGTGTTCAGCCGCGCGCAAAGGTTCTCCGGGGAAAGAGAAGGCGAAGCAAGTCCGCGGACACCCGCCTGCAAATTCGACATCAACATGGCCGCCGCCATTCCTTTACCAGCGACGTCCGCGATGCAGATCCCTACGGCTTCCCCTCCGAAGGCAAGAACGTCGTAATAATCTCCGCCAACCACGCGCGCCGGCTGCCAGGCCGCGTCGATCTCGTATCCGGGAAGCTGCGGAAGGTCCTTGGGCAAAAACCCTAGCTGGATCGCCCGAGCCTCTTCGATTTCCTGTTCCTGCTGGTGCAGGTGCAGCGCGATTTCGTTTTGCGTCCGGCTGCGTTCCAGCTCGCGGCGGCGGTCTTCGCGACGCTCGCGGCCCAATTCAACCTGTTTTTTCAGTATTTCGAGCAGCCGTGAATTCACCCAGGGCTTCTCGACGAAATCGCCCACGCCGCGTTGCATCGCTTCGACCGCAAGGCCCACCGTGGCCCAGCCGGTCATCACCACAATGGGAGGCGCGCCGTGAACCGCCTGCAGTTGCGCCAACAAATCAAGCCCCTCGCGGCCCGAGGTCGTATCGCGTGCGTAATTCAGGTCCATCAGGATCAGGTCGAATTCCCGCCGGCCGATCGAATCCAACAAGGCCGCGGGTGAATTCACCGCCTCGGTCAAATAGCCATGCCCTTTCAGCAGCAGGCGCAACGCTTCCAGGACATCGGGTTGGTCGTCAGCTATGAGAACGCGGGGGTGATCTGTCGGGGGTTCGGGGATGAATTCAAGAGCCATTGTGGTCATATTTTGGACCCCCGCCAACGGTAAGCACTTGCGCGATCAGCTTGGGAGCCTCCCGAATATGGGCAGTTGGGATTCCAGCCGTTGTCTATTCTAAAGCTATTTTTTAGTGCAAGTTACGGACAATAGGATACATCCGAATGGAGTTTCGTGACCAGTTGCGGGAATAGTTGTCGCGAAATCGGACAGTCAGGCAGGACGCTCGATAGCCGGACGGTCATTCATAACGTAACGCTACCATGGGATCGACCCTGGTGGCCCGCCGCGCGGGTAAATAGCAGGCAACCAGGGCAACAATCGTCAACAACAGTGCGACACCCACAAACGTCAGCGGGTCCCTGGCACCGACTCCGAAAAGGAGGCTCGAAAGCAGTTTCGTCAGCATGAGTGCGGCAACCAATCCTATCAACACGCCGGCCAAGGTCACTTTCAACCCCTGGAGCAGAACCAGCCGCAAGACATCAGTCTGCTGCGCTCCTAGAGCCATACGGATGCCGATTTCGTGTGTCCGCTGCGACACCAGGTAGGCCATCACGCTGTAGGTGCCCACAGCGGCGAGCAGCAGGCCGAGACCAGCAAAAATTCCCAGCAGGAAGGTTTGAATGCTCGTATCTTGCAGTGCGTCTGCGATCACCTCGTCCATCGTTTGGGCGTGAAAGACCGCCAGACTCCCATCGAGGTCGCGAAGATCGCTACGGATTGCCGCCAACACGATGAGGGGTGGGACACTCGTTCTCACCGTGACGCGTCCTCCAAAACCTGGCGAGTCCAGAGTCGCCGTCAAAGGGAAATAGGCTTCCGGGATCGTTTTTTCGCGGATTCCCCATTCCTTCACATCGCCGACAACGCCGATCACCTTTACCGGCACACCGCCGCCCTTGAATACCTTTCCCACGGGATCCTGGTCGGGCCAGAACGTCTCCGCCATCTTGCGGTTGATCAAGGCCACAAACGAAAGATCGGGAGTAATCTTAGGAGTCGAATCTTTCGCGGCTTCCACAATGGCATCAATCTTCAAGTTCGTCTCAGCCGTGCGGTTTACATCTTCCGGAGAAAAGTTGCTTCCCTGAAGCAGCGGAATGCCGAAAGTACGGAAATAGCCAGGCGTGATGTAGTTCCATTCGACGAGTTCGTTGGCCAGGGCGGGATTGGTTTCCCCTTCGACGCTGATGTAGCCGTTGTTGCCTCCCTCGAGAGGAATCTCGGTGGAAACCGAGGCGGCCACAACACCAGGGGAATGTTCTACGCGATCGAGAAGCCGGTCGTAGAATTCTCGCCGCCCCGCTAGCGTCGTATATTTCGATTCAGGAAGCATAATCCCCATCGTGAGAACATTCTGCGTTTGAGCTCCAATATCGGAGTTGCGCAAGTGCGCGAAGCTGCGCAAGAGCAACCCCGCGCCGGCCAGCAATGCGAG
Source organism: uncultured Acidobacteriota bacterium (assembly GCA_963788255.1). GTDB lineage: Bacteria > Acidobacteriota > Terriglobia > Acidiferrales > UBA7541 > Palsa-295. The sequence goes on along the minus strand of CAWBGC010000010.1, from coordinate 261,740 downwards.
CGAAGCCGCGATTTCGCCGACCACCAAAACGTCTCGCAGCCATCGCCGGCCTGCCGAAGGACCTACCACCGACTGCATGCTGGATTTCAATTCCTCGGCAAGATTGAGTTCGGACACCTGGAGCGCCGGAGCGAGGCCGAACAAAACACCCACAAACATGCTTACGGCAATCGTGAACAACAGCACGGTGACGTCAATCTGGATCGGATTCACGCGCGGGAGCGGAAGTGTTCTTGCGGTCTGGAGCACCCTCACAGCCCCCCACGCTCCCACGAGCCCGAGCGACGCACCTGCCAGCGAAAGCATCACGCTTTCCGTCAGCATTTGCCGCACCAGCCGCCACCGGCTCGCCCCCAACGACGCGCGCACGGCAATTTCACGCTGGCGCCCCGTAGCTCGCGCGAGCAAGAGGTTCGCCACGTTGGCACACGCCACCAGCAACACCAGTGCGACCGCACCCAACAGAATCCAAAGCGGCGCCCGGGAGTCACCGGCAAGCTGGTCCTGGAGCGGAACGACAACCGCATTCACGTCTTTGTTGTTGTCCGGAAAATCCTTAGCGAGTCGCTGCGCGATCGTCTGGAGGTCGGCCCGTGCTTGACTAACCGTCAGTCCATTCTTAATTCTCGCGATGGCGCGCCATTGATGTTCGCCGCGCGGCCCCACGCTTTTTGCCGACATATCCAGCGGCGCCCAAATGTCGGTTGTGGAAACCGATGCGTAGGGAAAATTAAACCACGAAGGCATTACGCCGATCACCGTGTACGCTTCGCCGTTCAACCGGATGCTTTGGCCGACGGCATCCGGCCGGCCGCCAAGGTGGCGCTGCCAGAAACCGTTGCTCAGGATTGCGACTTTGTTTTTCCCCGCCTGGTCTTCGCCGGCTACAAACGTGCGGCCCAGCTTTGCTTGCACGCCCAGAAGGGAGAAGAAATTTGCTTGCGTATTGATTACGTCCGCGGGTTCCGGGTCGCCCGCACCGCTGGCATTGAGGCCCCGATCCCAGGAGAACAGGCTCATCCCCTCCATGGAGTGATTCTGCGATTGCCAATCGAGATAATCGGTCCCCGTGAGCGGATAATTGCCCGGCGCTCCCTCCGTCTCCCAGAGTTGGACGAGTTGCGCCGGATCCTTAAAGGGCAGGGGGTGCAACAATACGGAGTTGATCAGTGAAAATATGGCCGTGTTGGCGCCGATCCCGAGCGCCAGAGTTATCACGGCCACAACCGTAAAGGCCGGCGACTTCGCAAGCATTCGAGCGGCGTACCTCAGGTCTTGAAGCATCCTCTCCATGGATCAGCTCCTTGGGTGCTATCCGGCGGGTCGCACACCGGCCACTTCAGCCAAAGGTACGCATTTCGGAAAGGAAAGGTTCCTCTATTCGTGGCGCAACGCCACCATTGGGTCCACACGCATGGCCCGTCGTGACGGGATGTAGCAAGCTGTGAGGGCCACGATCGTCAGAATCGCCGAAACGGTCACGTAAGTGACCGGGTCCTTGGCACTGACTGCCAAAAAACTCCCAACCAAGCGGCCGGCGGCGAGCGCAGCCACCACTCCCACAACCAGGCCGATGGCAACGATGAGCATTCCTTGGCCGAACACCATTCTAAGAATGTCAGCGGGCCGTGCCCCGAGCGCCATGCGAATCCCAATTTCATGCGTCTTTTGGCTGGCGTCGTAGGACACAACCCCATAAACACCCACGATGGCGAGCACCAGGCCCAGGATTCCCAGCGTGGCCGCCAAGACCGCACCGATCTGAAAAATCAGCAAGCCGTTCAGCGTGTCGAGCGCCTCCGTCATCGTTTTCACATCGAAAACCGGCAGATCTGGGGCCAGTGATTCGATGACGCGTTCCGTCGCTGGAATCATTGCCTCTGGCGCTCCGGCGGTTCGCACTTGGAGCGTCTCCAGAGAATTGAAGGAGTAGTGTTGCGCCAGTGGCACATAAAAATATGGACCGATAGTCCCAGTGATCCCCTGAAACCGCGAATCTTTGGCCACGCCCACCACTTGAATAGAGTGATTCGGATCGCTGACGATTTTGAACTGCCGACCCATAGGATCAGTGTTCGGCCAAAAGCGTTTCCCCATGGTTTCGCTCACGATGGCAACGTACTGGGCCTTTTCGTTGTCCGCCTCGGTGAACAATCGCCCGCGCTCCATCGCAATCCTCATGGTCTTGAAATAGTCGATCGAAATGACGTTATAGAACACGGCCGGGGCAGGCTGGCTGGGCGGTGGCTCGTAGCCTTCGATGTTTAACGTGTCCGTATCGTTGATATAGCCCATGGGCACAGCAGCGGCTTCGCTTGCCGATACGACACCCGGCAATGCGCGGACCCGCTCGAGCAGATTCTTGTAAAATTCCCGCCCCTGCGCATCGGAATAACCGATTTCGTTTGGATCCATGGTCAGGTTGAGCACATGGCTCGGATCAAATCCCAGATTCGTCCGTTGCGCCGCCCCAAGGCTGCGGCTGAAGAGCCCGGCAATGATCAGCAACATCAGCGACCCACCCACTTGCGCCACCACAAGGGCGCTGCGCAACCGGTGCCGGCCGCCAACCAGTCCGCGGCCTCCCTCGTGGAGGATAGTGGCCAGATTCCCTCGTGATGCGCGCACAGCCGGGACGATTCCCATAATCAGTCCTGTCACCAGCGCCGCGATAAACCCATAGGCAAAGACGCGCCAGTCGAACCCAAAATCCAAACGCACCGGGACTCCGGTTGGCACGTTCAGAGAGCCGGCCGCAGCGCTGCCCCAGTAACCGAAAACGATTCCCGCGATACCTCCACCGAGAGCCAGCACCACGCTTTCGGTGAGCAGCTGGCGGATCAAGCGGCCGCGCGCGGCGCCAAGCGCGGAACGTATCGCCATTTCGCGTTCCCGCACGGTGGCTCGGACAAGGAGAATGTTCGCTACATTGACGCATGCCAGCACCAATACCATCGCCGCCAGTCCAAGGAAGAGTCCCGAGACAATCAGGATCGTATTGTCAGGATCGGGGTTGGGACGCGATCGCAGCTCCGGGAAAACTTGCAGGCTCATATCCTTGTCATCCTTCGGATATTCCTCCGAGAGCCGCTTGCCCACCACGCTGAGCGAAGCTTGTGCCTCCTTTAGGCTTGTGCCGGGCCGCAGCCGGCCAAGCACGAAAACATCGCGAATCGACCGATTGGTCATGAAGTCGCTCGGATAGCCACCGATGGCAGCCATCCCCAAAGGCAGGTATCCCTGCGAATCAACCAGCGAGTAGACTCCGTGGAATCCTTTGGGAGCGACGCCAACGATGGTAACCGGATGGCCATCTACGGTTACGCCTCTCCCAACAACGCCTGGATCACCTCCAAAATGCGTTTGCCAGTACGAGTAGCTGAGAACCATTACCGGATCTGCCCCGGCCGTCTCGCCTTCCGACGGCAAAATAAAACGTCCCAGGGCCGGCTGGATTCCCAGCACAGAGAAAAAATCCCCGCTGACGTAATTAGTCATGATCCGGTCGGCCTTGCCGTTCACGTTCAGCCCGTCCATGCCGAACAAGAAGCCTATCGTGCCGGAAAACGTGCCCCCCGATTGGCTCCGGATCTCGCGGTAGTCTGCGACCGAAAAATTGTTCGTGATAGGCCCATGCCCTTGTTGAAACGCGAGCACGGTAATTTCCGACGCATCTTTCACCGGCAACGGCCGCAGCAGGATCGAATCCACCATGCTGAAGATCGCCGTATTGGCTCCGATCCCCAGCGCGAGCGTCAGGATCGCCACCAAAGTGAACCCGGGATTTTTCGCCAGCGTTCGAACGGCGTATCGTACATCTTGCAGCAGCGTTCCCATGTTCGTCTCTCCGGATTCGAGAATCACTCTTCGTAATTTGCGGTCGGCGCTCTATTCGTATCGTAGCGCCACGATTGGATCCACGCGCATCGCCCGGCGCGCCGGGATGTAGCATGCTGCCAGTGCCACTACTGCAATCAACAGCGCCACGCCGGTAAACGTCAGCGGATCGCGCGGGCTCACCCCTGCAAGCATGAATGCAAGAAAGCGCGTCATTCCCAGCGCGCCCACCACACCGAGCGCAATCCCCACGCCTGCCAGCAACAAGCCCTTTCCGACCACCAACCTCAGAATTTCATGCGGCCGGGCTCCCAGCGCGATGCGGATCCCAATTTCGTGCGTTCGCTGCGTGACCATGAATGCCATCACGCCATAGATTCCGATCGCGCCCAGGAACAGCCCCAGGACGCTGAAGAATCCCATGAGCTGCGACACGATGTAATAACCGGCGTACCGGTCGGAAATGATCGCCTCCAGCGGGCGAATCTCCGAGACCGGCTGGTCCGCATCCACCGACCAGATGGCGCTGCGGATCGCGCTTGCAAGCGTTGCACGGTCCGTCGACGAGCGAACCACGATCTCCATCTCTGCCGAGGGAAACTGGGCGAAGGGCACGTACATCTCCCGGTCGCGGTGATAAGTCATCTCGCTGGTCATCCTCACGTCACCAACTACGCCGATGATCGTCGCGTCCACATCCTTGTCCGGTTGAAAATGAAGTTTCTGGCCGATGGGGTCATCATGCGGCCAGAACTGCCGGGCCAATTCCTGATTGATGATCACCACCTGTGGAGCTGTGGGGCCGTCGGCGGAAGTAAAGGTCCGGCCCTTTACGAGGCTGATCTGCATGGTGTTGAAATACTCGGGCGTCACGACCGAGTACCGCGCCCCCGGAACGTCGCCCGGGTTCAGCGCGGGCCGGCCCACAACGGTCACTCCCAGCGTTGTGCAGCATTCGTCATATGGAATCTGCTGGCTGGCCCCCGCGGATTTCACCTGAGGCAGTACGCGAACCCGTTCGAGCACCTGGTCATAGAAGGCCTTGATCTCGGCCGGAGCCTTGTATTTCGTCTCCGGCAAATCGAGGTCTGCCACCAGTACATTTTCCTGCCGGAATCCGGGATTCGCTCGCACCATCCCGACGAAACTCCGGATCATCAGCGCGGAACAAACCACGATCACCACCGCCAGCGCCACTTCACCCACCACAAATATGCTGCGCAGACGCGAGCCGGTCCGTGCGCCCGTCGCCCGCCCAGAAGCGTCCTTGAGCATCGAGTTCACATCCAGCTTCGAACTGCTGAGCGCGGGCGCAAGTCCGAAAAGAATGCCCGCGACCAGCGCAATGGCGAACGTATAGCCCAGGGTCGAAAGATCGAGTGAAACCTGTCCATAGTTCAGCAGATATCCACGGATGCGCGTGGGAATGGCCGCATCGATCCACCCCAGCCCCCAATACCCAAGGAACACCCCCGCGGCGCCCCCCGCGACAAACAGCAGCATGGTTTCCGTCAGAAGCTGGCGGACCAAACGGAGGCGCCCTGCGCCGAGTGCCGCGCGGACGGCAAGCTCTTTGGCGCGGCCGGTCGCGCGAGCCAGCATCAGGTTGGCGACATTGGCGCACGCAATCAGCAGGACAAAACCCACAATCCAGAAAAGAATCATTGCCGGTTGATTGCCGGCCTCCTGGCCGATAGCGTCTTTCAAGGACTGCAACTGAACTCCTGAATTGGTATTTGTCTTGGGGTACGCCTTCTCAAGTTGCGCCGCGATCGCAGACATTTCAGCTTGAGCCGCAGCCAGCTCCACGCCGGCCCTTCTCCGTCCCATCGTGTCGAGCCAGCCAAAGCTGCGATCGTCGCGCTCCTTCTGGGAAAGAGCGAGCAGCGTCCACAGATTCGATTCGCCCGCCAGCGGAAGCTGGAAGCTGGCGGGCATCACGCCGACAATGGTGTAGGATTCTCCGCCGATTTTGATGCTGCGCCCGATGATCTTCTCGTCTCCGGCGAAGCGTGCTTGCCAGAGTCCGCGGCTCAGAATTGCAACGTGCGGTGCGCCGGGGTCGTCATCCGATGGCAGAAATGCACGCCCCAGCAGAGGCTTGGCACTCAGCGTCGCGAAGAAATTCCAACTTACGCGTGTGCCCGCAACCCGCTCCGGGGGCCCGTCGCCCGCCAGGTTGAAAGATGCCGTGCTCCAGGCGCAAAGTTCCTCGAAGCTCTTGCTCTGCCGCTGCCAGTCGTAGAAATCCGCCGCGGTGCTCGAGTCGAACGTCCATCCTTCCTTCGTGTTTTCACCCAGAACCACGGTGAGTCGGTCGCTCTGCGGGTAGGGCAGCGGATTGATGATCCACGCATTGACGAAGCTGAATATGGCTGTATTCGCTCCGATCCCGAGTGCCAGCGTCAGCACGGCAATGGCCGTAAAGCCGGGACTCTTCTTCAGCATTCGAAGGGCGTATTTCAAATCTTTCAGCAGCGTTCCCATTCGTGCTCCTTGTGACCGACTCCAGCAATTCCAGAGTTCATTCGTACCGCAGCGCGACCATCGGATCCACGCGGGTCGCTCGCCGTGCCGGGATGTAGCACGCCAGCAGCGCGACTCCCACCAGCAGCACCGACACGCCCGCGAACGTCAGCGGATCCGTCGCGCTCACCCCATAGAGCATCTTGGTCATCTCTCGCGTCAGCCCGTATGCTGCCGCAAGGCCGATTGCGATCCCAGCGATCGCCATCGTTGCTCCTTCGCCCAGCACCATGCGCAGCACGTCTTCCTGCTGCGCCCCGAGGGCCATGCGGATTCCGATCTCCTGTGTGCGTTGTCCCACCAGATACGCAATCACGCCGTAGATGCCGACGCTGGACAACAGCAAGGCCAGCGCGGCAAACAGGCCCAGCAGAATCATCGAAAATCTCCGCGCCGCCAGTGAATCGGAGATTGCGTCATCCATCGTTTCCACGCCGTACACCACCTGCTGGCTATTGATCTGGCTCATGGCGTTCCGAATCCCGCCCACCAACGAAAGCGGCGCTCCCTCCGAGCGCAATGCCACCTGCACGCTGGTGGCGACGAGGGGCATGAATTGGTCGGGAATCTGCATGAACGGTATGTACATCTGAGCCTGGATTGCATTGCTTGCGTCGGTGTCGAGTCCCCAGTGGCGGACGTGCCCCACGATGCCGACGATCTCCGGCTGCGTCCCGACAATGCCCAGATTGACTCTTTTCCCGATCGGATCCTCATTCGGAAAGTATTTTCGGGCGAGGCTCTCATCAATGGCGATCACAGGCGGCGTGTGAATATCGTCCTGCGCCGAAATAAAACGGCCGCGCAATAGCGGGATTCCCATGGCTTTCAGATGGTCCGCCTCCACCAGGTACATCAGCGCCCAGCTCATGTCTCCATCGGAGGCAGGTTTAGGTTGGCCTTCGCGCCAGAACGGGAGTTCGGAATCACCCATCATCGGCAACGAGCCTCCTTCGATGGACGCGGCCTCGATCCCGGGAATCGCCTTCACACCGTCGTGGATTGCGCGCAGTGCGGGGCGAATACCCGTGGGACTCGCAACCAGCGTCGGAGGGAGTGCGACGTTGAACGTCAGCACGTTGTGCGGATTGAAGCCCGGGTTGACGCTCCAGAGCATGGAGAGGCTTCGGATCATCAGCCCCGCTCCCACCAGCAGAACCAGCGCTAGAGCCATCTCTACCACCACGAAAATGCGCTGCGCGCGATGTCGCGCGCCACTGGACCCGCGGCCTCCCTCCTTCAGCGTTTCCTGCAAATCTGACTGCAGCGTCTTCAGGGCCGGGGCCAGGCCGAAAACAATTCCGGCCAGCACCGAGACTGCAAGCGTGAAAAGGAGCACGCGCGTATCGACGCCGATTTCTTGCGAACGCGGCAGAGCTTCGGGCAGCACATTGAGAATTGCTTGTGTTCCCCACGCCGCCAGGATCAGTCCCAATCCTCCGCCGAGGATTCCCAGCAGCACGCTCTCGGTCAACAGTTGCCGGATCACGCGCCATCGGCTCGCTCCCAGCGCCAGCCGGATGGCGAATTCGCGCGTCCGCCCGGTCGCTCTTGCCAGCAACAGGTTCGCCACATTCGCGCAGGCAATCAGCAGAACGAATCCGACCGCGCCGAGCAGCACGAGAAGGAAAGGCTGAATGTCGCCGACCATATCTTTCTTCAGCGAGATCAACGTGATCCCTACCTTGGCGTCCGCCTCCGGATAAGCTGCTTCCAGGTTCCGCGCGATTCCGTCCATGTCCGCGCGCGCTTGTTCAATCGTGACGTCCGGCTTCAACCGCCCAATCCCAAACATGCCCATGCTCACTCGCCGGTCGCGAAACGTCGGATCGGCCCATTGGCCGATCGGGATGTATACGTCGTTGTTTCGGTCCAGGTGAAAACTCGAAGGAATCACGCCGACGATGGTGCGAGCCGTGCCGTTGAGAGTTAAAATCCTCCCAAGAATTTCTGGTGAAGAGCCGAATTCCCGCTTCCAGAACCCTTCACTCACGACAACTACCGGATCTCCTCCCACCCGGTCTTCCTCAAGAGTAAACGTCCGCCCGATGACGGGCTTCACGCCCAACAACGGAAAAAAGCTCGCGGAGATCATGTCGCCCCGCAACCGTTCTGCCTCGCCCATGCCGGATAGATTGAAATCGTCGTTCCGGTAGGCGGCGATGGATTCGAACGTGCGATTGTCCTTCTGCCAGTCAAGAAAATTTAGGTAGGCAATGGAAGAGTGTTCGAACGTAGGGGTCTTCTGATAGATAGCCGTGAGTTGCTCTGGCTGGGGATAGGGCAGCGGGTTCAACAGGACGCCGTTGACCACGGAGAAAAGCGAAGTGTTGGCGCCCACTCCCAGCGACAAAGTCAGGACCGCAACGGCTGTGAACCCGGGATTCTTCCAAAGGAATCGGATACCGCCGCGAATGTCCTGCAAGAGCGTCTGCATTGACTCACCTCCGTCGTTCCGATTCGTGCAGACACACCCCTCCGCGGGCGCCGAAGGCTCCTTTTCGGCTGATCGGATGGGGGAATGGAAGACTTCTGTGGGCGAACTGGCTTTACACGCTCGCCGTGCGCGTGCCTACGGTTTCCTCAACGATGCGTCCGTCGAAGAGATGGATGGTGCGATCCGCCACGCTGGCGTACCGGGGATCGTGCGTGACCATGCAAATCGTCGCGCCCTCCCGGTGCAGCTGCCGGAGCAAGTCCACCACCGCTTCGCTGTTCTTCGAGTCCAGGTTTCCAGTGGGCTCGTCCGCCAGCAGGATCGAGGGTTGTCCCACCAACGCTCGGGCCACGGCCACGCGCTGCTGTTGGCCGCCCGATAACTGCGAGGGATAGTGCTTCATCCGGTGCGCCATGCCCACGCGCTCCAGCACTTCCTGGACGCGCTTTTTCCGCTCCGCCGAGGCCATGCTGCGATAGGTGAGCGGCAGCTCGACGTTTTCAAATACCGTGAGATCGCCGATCAGGTTGAACGCCTGAAAGATGAAGCCGATCTCGCGGTTGCGGATCCGCGTGCGGTCCGAAAGAGACAGCTTGGCCACGGCCTGGTTGTTGATCCAGTAGTTCCCTTCGGTCGGCGAATCAAGCAGCCCCAGAAGGGAGAGCAGCGTCGATTTGCCGCAGCCCGACGGGCCGGCGATTGAAAGGAACTCGCCGTTCTTGATCTCCAGATGGACACCGCTCAAAGCGTGTGTCTCCACTTCATCCGTGTAAAACACCTTGGTGACGCCTTCCAAGCGAATCAGCGATTGCGCGGTGTCGTTCATTGTTCGTTCCTCTCCTGCTGTAGGTACGATTCCATGGCCCCAAAATGTTCCCTGAATTACTTCAATTCGATCCGGTCGTAATTGTCGTCCTGCGACATATCCGACAGGATCACCGTATCGCCCACTTGTAACCCCTTCAGAATTTGTATCTTGTTCACCGATACAGCGCCCACCTGCACCTGCGTGCGTTCGGCTTCCTTAGCGTCGGACCACGGCACTTGCCCGACCACCTTAAACAGGCCAATCGTGCTGTTGGCTTCCCCGTGCACGGGCCGTCCCACGAACAGCACGTCCGCTAGCCGTTGGATTTCCACCGTGCCCTCGACGCTCAATTGCGGCACCGCACCCTGCGGCAGCGCGCCATCCAGGTGGACGTCCACCGTGCGCGTACCGTTGAGCACCGCGGGATCGATACGGATCACATGTCCGGGAATGATTCCCACGTGCGTGTCAACTGCGGCTTTCTGCCCGATCTGCACGTCGCGCGCTTGCGTTTCGGCGATTTGCAGGGCTGCCTTCAATTGCGTTTGATTTGCCACCTTGGCGATCAAAGTTCCCTGCACCACCTTTTGCCCCACTTCCACGTCCACTTCCTGCAGCACGCCGTCGATTCCCGCCTTGATATGCAGTTGGTCCAGTAGGGACTTATCCAGGTCGTAGAGCGCCTTCTTCTGGTCCACGGTCGCTTGTTGCACCGCAAGCTGCGCCCCAATCGAATCTTCGAAGGTTTGGACTTCTTTCACGGCCAAATCGTTCTCTTTGGCCAATTCCTCGGCCTGGACCACGTCTGTCTTCACATCCAAATCCGCTTTCAGGCCCAGCTTCCCAAGCTGCTCGGAAGCTTCCCGCCGCATTTCCGCCGTATGATATTGGGAGCTGATACTCGCCGCTTGCGTGCGTTTGTCCATCAGTTGGTTTTGCAGCAGGGCCTTGGTTTGCTCGTAGTTCGCCTGCGCGCCCTTCAACTGGTATTCCGCGTCCAGCGTTTGCTGCTCCAATTGCGGATTGGTCAGGTCCATGATCACGGTGTCGGCCTTCACTGGCACTCCGGCCAGCATGTGATCTTTCACGCTGCCATCGGCCGGCGCGGAGACAAAGTTGATCTTCTCCGGCGCCAGAATTCCCAGGCCCCGCACATCAATCACCATGGACCCACGCTGCACGGTCTCTGGATACAGCGTAGCCTTGTCCACGCTGGGCGCCGCGGGCTTCAACCGCGAGAGGGCCATGGTAATCGCGACAATTGCCACCAGGCCCACGCCGCCATATATGATCCGGCGGATCTTCTTCTTCCTCTTTATCTCGGGTCGAGAGATGTCCACAGACGGTGCCTCAACCTAAATATAGCGCAAATTGCCTTCCGGTGTTGCATCGTTCATAAGTGTTTTAGTTTGTTCCACTTGAGCTAGCACTCAGACCCCAATTGGGCCTTATTTGCCCGCTCGTGGGATTCATTCGTCCCGGTAGCGGACACCCTTTTTCGCCCTTTTAGAGTGGGTATCATTAGCTTCTGACGGTTCACGCAGGCGCATGGAAGCAAGTATTTTGCGGCTCGCCTCCAGCCGAATTCCCGATCAGATGGAGGATTCGGCGCTGGCGCGGATTTCCTGCCAGCGTTTGGGGCGCCTTTTCGCATCGAGGACCTTCTTGCGCAGGCGGATGGACTTGGGCGTGACCTCGACGAATTCATCGTCCGCGATGAATTCGATGGCTTTTTCCAGCGTCATTTCGCGCGGCGGGATCAGGCGGATGGCCTCGTCGGCCGAGGAAGATCGCATGTTAGTCTGCTTCTTTTCCTTGGTGATGTTGACGTTCATGTCGTCTTCCCGCGAGTTTTCACCGAGGATCATTCCTTCGTACACCTCTACCCCCGGTCCGACGAACATTTCGCCGCGTTCCTGGATTCCCCAAATCGCGTACGCCACTGAAACTCCCGGACGGTCGGCGACCAGCGCCCCGGTGAGCCGCATCGCCATGTCCCCCGCGTAATCGGTCCAGCCTTCGAGCAGGGAATGAATCAGCGACGTGCCGCGCGTATCCGTCAGCAACTGGCCGCGCAGGCCTATCAGCCCGCGCGAAGGAATGCTGAATTCCATGCGCACGCGCCCGGAATGGTGATTCACCATTTTCTTCAACTCGCCGCGCCGCGTGCCCAATGATTCCATCACGATGCCGATGAAAGCTTCCGGGCAATCGACGACGAGCAGTTCAAGGGGCTCGAGCCGGCGGCCGTTTTCCGTCTTCACCACGATTTCCGGCTTGCCGACCATCAGCTCGTATCCCTCGCGGCGCATCGTTTCGATCAAAATGGCTAGCTGCAATTCGCCCCGCGCCAAGACGCGAAACGCATCCGTGGTGCCCGTCTCTTCCACGCGCAACGAGACGTTCGTCAGCAGCTCCTTATCCAGGCGCGCGCGGAGATCGCGGGATGTGACGTATTGCCCTTCGCGCCCCGCAAACGGCGAAGTGTTGATCGTGAACACCATGGTCAGCGTCGGCTCGTCGATGACCAGTGGCTCCAGCGGCGCGGAATTTTCCAGGTCCGTGATGCTCTCGCCGATTTGAATTCCTTCCACTCCCGCAATGGCTACAATGTCGCCCGCAATAACTTCTTCCGCTTCGTCGCGGTCCAGGCCGCGGAACGTGAAGAGCTTCGTAATCTTCGTTGGTTGCAGCGCGCCCGAAAGTTTGGCGATGCCTACATCCGCGCCGCGCCGGAGCGTCCCCTGAAACACGCGGGCGATGGCGATGCGGCCCAAGTAGTCGCTGTAATCGAGGTTCGTCACCTGGATCTGCAGTGCCGCGGCGGGATCGCCCGAGGGCGCGGGAATCGAAGCAACGATGGTTTCAAACAGCGGCTGGAGATTCGTCGAATCGTCGCCCACCGCGCGATGGGCCACGCCGGTACGCGCATTCGTATACAACACAGGGAAATCAAGCTGGTCTTCCGCCGCATCCAGATCGATAAAGAGGTCGTAGATTTCATCGAGCACTTCGGCCGGGCGCGCGTCGGTGCGGTCGATCTTGTTCAGCACGATGATGGGAGGCAGCTTCGCCGCCAGCGCCTTTTGCAGCACGTACCGCGTCTGCGGCAGCGGGCCTTCGCTTGCGTCCACCAGCAGCAGGACGCCGTCCACCATCCGCAGCGCGCGCTCCACTTCTCCCCCAAAATCGCTGTGGCCGGGCGTATCCACGATATTGATTTTCGTGCCGCGGTAGGTGAGCGCCGTGTTCTTCGCCAGGATCGTGATGCCGCGCTCGCGCTCCAGATCGTTCGAGTCCATCACCCGCTCCACCAGTTCCTCGTTCTCGCGGAAGATGCCGCTCTGGCGCAGCATGGCGTCGACCAGCGTCGTCTTCCCATGATCCACATGGGCAATAATGGCGATGTTTCGAATCGGCGTGCTCATAAGGTTGCGGTCAAATCTGTCGTCGCAGTATTTCGAAGCGGCCAAAGAGCAAGGCAGTTGGCGCAGTCTTCTTGCCCCGATCGATTCCCAGGAAGGAGCTTCTGGAGCGACAAACGCAATGCTATTTTAGCATGCGCAAGCAGAACCCACCATCCGCCGATGCGTTCACCTGTGACATTCTTCGCTGCCGCGTGCCCTATATCAACTTGGGTGCATCCAAGAATGAGTCGCATCCTCCAACCTGCCGCGGGGCGTGGCTGCAGAGCGAGCAGCACGTGCAAAGAAGTCTGGGGTGCGCGGCGCGGAAAAAATAAAATTTGACTTTCGCTTTTTCTTCGCCTAGCATGCGCTGGCAAGTTTCCAGAGAGGAAAATCCGACCAAAGGAGAAACGTCATGGGCATGAGTGAAGGGTTGGTTGCCGAGTTCGACCAGGAAATGGCTGGTACCAGGAAGACTTTGGAGCGCGTTCCCGACGATAAATTCGGCTGGAAGCCGCACGAGAAGTCCGGAACGATGGGCTGGCTCGCGGGGCATGTGGCGAATCTCGCCGGGTGGGCCGTGGAGACTGTCAAGACTGATTCACTGGATATAGCTCCGGGAGGAGTGCCGATGCAGCCGCCTCCGGTACCGAAAACGCGCAAGGAACTTCTTGTTCTATTCGACAAGAATGTGGCGGCCGCGCGGGCCGCGATTGCAGGCACCAGCGATGCGCAGTGGTTCAAGCCGTGGTCGCTTCTGAGCAACGGCAAGACGTTGATGACCATGCCGCGAATTGCCTGCCTGCGAGGGTTCGTCATGAACCACTCGATTCACCATCGCGCGCAGTTGGGTGTCTATCTGCGGCTGAACAACATCCCGGTTCCGGCGATATATGGGCCTTCGGCGGATGAAAACCCGTTTTAAGCAGAAATGTGTCTGAGGCGCGATCGGTGGGTCGTTCCGGTCGCGCCTGGACATAATTATTGGCGCGCTTGGATACGTCCCCGCGGCGTGACCGGACCCGTCTTTCTGTCGGTGGCTTCAGCGAGTACCGGCCAGGTCAGCGCTGGTCAGCCACTGCGGGTTCTGGAAGGTTCCGTCGAAGCTGGTCGTGGTCTTGTAGCCTTCATACTGGCCGTTTTGTGCCGCTTCCGCCGTCTTCGCCAGCAGCGAAGCCACTTCCTTTTCGCTCATCGGTTGGAACGTTCGAGCCGCGTTCAAGGCTTGCTGCAGGTCTTCGACGCTTTGGCATCCATTGATGACCACGCTGGTCGGCAGATTCATCGCATAGTGCAGGCACTCGGTGGCCGTCACGGTGTTGCTCCGGAGAATGCCGCCGTTTCCGAGCGGCTTCATTCCCAGCACGCCGATGTCGCTCTTGACGAGAACCGGCAGCACCTTCTTTCCAAAGCTTTCGTAGTGAGCGTCCATCACGTTGAGCGGCATCTGCACGGAATCGAAGTGAAACTCGTGGGCCGCCGCCGTCTCCAGCATCTTCAAATGGATGTCGGGGCTTTTGTGTCCCGTGAAGCCGATGTACCGGATCTTCCCGGCCTTCTTCGCTTCGAGCGCCGCTTCCATTCCCGCGCCCGGCGCGAAAATCTGCTCCGGATCCGTCATGCGAATCACTTCGTGAAACTGCAGCAGGTCCAAGTGATCGGTTTGCAGGCGGCGAAGAGATTCTTCGATCTGTTGCGCGGCGGCTGCTTTCGTGTGCGCGTCGATTTTCGTCATTAGAAATGCCTTCTGCCGGTAACCGTCCCGCAGCGCCTTGCCCATGCGGATTTCACTGCGGCCGCCGTTGTAATCCCAGCAGTTGTCCATGAAATTGATTCCGTTGTCGATCGCCATGCGCACCAGGCGAATCGCTTGGTCGTCGTCCAGGCCGCCGAATCCCACGTGCCACCCGCCCAGGCCGATGGCCGACACCTTCTCGCCCGTGCGGCCCAGCGTGCGGTACGGCATGTCGCCATTGCGTTCAACGGCGTCGGCGAGCGGTGCGAGTCCCGAAAGGATTGCGCTGGCAGCCGAAACGCCCAGGAAGGTCCTTCGAGTCACGCGTGCTTCGATAACGCCGGTTGACTCAATTACTCTGTCTCGCTGTTCTTTGGAGTCTTCCATGACAACGGCCTCCGCAGGAAATTCTGGGAAGGTAGGCTAGGATGATTCCTTCGGCCGGAATTGTACACCCAGTCTGCTTCAAGCTTGCGGTGTCACAGTTGCAGGCGCCGGGCCGTCTCGGCAACCGCAAGTTGATTGACCTCCTACAACTGCCCGTTGTTTATCTCCTTGCGAGACGTGCTATTCTCGCCGCCGTGTGAAGAGGCGTTCAAGCCGCGGGATGGAGAAGCAAGGAATGAATCAGAAGACACGAAACACGCTGCTGGGAATTCTCGCAGCAGCGGGCTGCGCCGTGCTTCTCCTTGTGGGCGCGTGGATGGGGCACGGACAAAGCCCGCAAGCAAGGCCGGATCACGCCGCCATGTTCGCGAAGACGGACGTCATGATCCCCATGCGCGACGGCGTGAAGCTGCACACCGAGATTTATGCGCCGAAGGACGCCAAGGAGCCCCTGCCTTTGTTTCTGACGCGCACTCCGTACGGCCTGGATGACGACGCCAAGGGCTACTCGCAGGACCTGGGGCTTTACGGCGAAATGTTTACGGATGAATACATCTTCGTCTTTCAGGATATTCGCGGCCGCTATGGGTCGGAGGGAACCTTCGTCATGCAGCGGAAGCCGCGCGACCGGAAGGATCCGCACTCGATCGACGAGGGCACCGACACTTACGACACGATTGACTGGCTGGTGAAAAACGTACCGAATAACAACGGACGCGCGGGCGAGGCCGGAATTTCCTACGGAGGCTGGCTGACGGTGATGGCGCTGCTCGAACCGCATCCGGCGCTCAAGGCCGTGTCCGAGCAGGCTTCGCCGGCGGACATGTTCCTGGGCGATGATTTCCACCACAATGGCGCATTCCGGCTGAGCTACGGATTCGAGTACGCCGCGATGATGGAAACGGGCAAGACTAATTTCGATTTTCAATTCGGCCAATACGACACGTTTGATTGGTACTTGCGCCTCGGGCCGCTCTCGAATGCGGACAAGCTTTATCTCCATGGAACGCTGCCGACGTGGAACGATTTCGTGTCGCATCCGAATTACGACCAATTCTGGCAAACGCAGGCGTTCACCCCTTACTTCAAAGACCTCGCCTTGCAGGTCCCGAACTTGAACGTCGCGGGCTGGTGGGATCAGGAGGATTTCTACGGCCCGGTGAAAATCTACGAATTGCTCGAGCCAAACGACGCGAAGCATAACAATTACATGGCCGTGGGGCCGTGGAATCACGGCGGATGGGCGGGAGGCCGCGGAAACAAACTCGGAAACGTGGATTTCGGAAGTAACACGAGCGAGTACTTCCGGCAAAAGATTCAGGCCGCGTGGTTCGCCTACTGGCTGAAGGACAAGGGAGAATTGCCCCTGCGCGAAGCCGTGACATTTCAGACCGGCTCGAACGAATGGAAGCAATGGGATTCTTGGCCGCCGCAAAAAGGCGTCACGGAGCGCAATCTGTATTTTCATCCCGACGGCAAACTTTCGTTCGATCCTCCTGCCGATTCGGAAGCAGATTCCGACAGCTACATTTCCGACCCGGCCAATCCCGTGCCCTACCGCCAGCGGCCGGTGGAGGAAACCTATTCGGAGGGAAGCCGCTGGTACACGTGGCTGGTCGAGGACCAGCGCTTCGTCCAGCAGCGTCCGGACACGATTTCCTGGGAAACGGAGCCTCTGGCGGACAACGTGACCGTGGCGGGTGACATAGTCGCGCACTTGTTCGCGTCAACCACAGGTACCGACAGCGACTGGATCGTCAAACTCATTGATGTCTACCCCGAAAAATACGAGCCGGACCCCAAGATGGGCGGTTACGAGCTGATGATTGCGGACGAAGTTCTGCGCGGACGTTTCCGCAAGAGCTTCGAGAAACCCGAACCTCTGGTGGCCGACCAGGTGACACCCTTCTCGATCGATCTGCACACCAACGACCACGCTTTTCTCAAGGGTCACCGCATCATGGTGCAGGTGCAGAGCACGTGGTTCCCGGTGATCGACCGCAACCCGCAAAAATACGTGCCGAACATTTTCGAAGCGAAAGCTTCCGATTTCATCAAGACCACGCAGCGGATTTACCACTCGAAGCAGTATCCTTCCAGCGTGGAGATTCCGGTGGTAGCTCCCTGACGGCAGCACAAGAGGAGGAACGATGAACGTGAGTGTAAGCCCCAACATGATCACGACCACTTTCGAACTGCCGGGATACCGCGTGGTGAAGACGCTCGGTCTGGTCCGCGGCGTGACGGTGCGCTCGCGCAGCATCCTCGGCACGCTGGGAGCTTCGCTCGAGACGCTGGTCGGCGGCAATATCACCCTGTTCGAAGACATGTGCGAGAAAACCCGCGAGCAGGCGCTCGACCTGATGATGGAACACGCCATGTCGCAGGGCGCGAATGCCGTGATCGGCGTGCGCTACGACGCCACCGAAGTAATGCAGGGCGTGACGGAAGTGATCGCCTACGGCACGGCCGCGCAGGTGGAGCGCATTTCGTAAATGGCGCGAAGCCGCGCGCGGGATTAGAATGGCTGAGTGTGATCTTGGGTAGGGGGTCGTTCATGAATCGTTTCGCCAGAGCCTTCTCCGCAATCTTCCTGCTGGGCGCGCTCGCCGCCGCCATCGTCGCTCAAACCGCTGCGCCCAAGACGGAGACGGTCGAGTATCCCAGCGGCAAGGACACCGTGAGCGGGTTCGTAGCGGCGCCCGAAAAGTTGGGGCGGTATCCCGCGATCATCGTGATTCACGAATGGTGGGGCCTGAACGATTGGGTGAAGGAGCAGGCGACGAAACTTTCCGAGCAAGGCTTCGTCGTCCTGGCCGTGGACCTCTACCGCGGAAAAGTGGCCGCCGACGCCTCCGAGGCCCACGAACTGAGCCGCGGATTGCCCAACGACCGCGCTATCGCCGACCTGAACGCCGCCTACGCGTATTTGGGAACGCGCAAGGACGTGGATCGCGACCGCATCGGCGTGGTGGGTTGGTGCATGGGCGGCGGCTATTCGATTCTCTACGCCATTCACCAGCCGCGGCTGCGGGCCTGCGTGATCAACTACGGCGCGCTGCCCACCGATCCCAGCGATCTGCAACAAATCGGCGCGCCGGTGCTCGGAAATTTCGGCGCCGATGACCGCGGCATAACTCCCGCGGACGTTCATGCCTTCGAGAAATCCATGAAGACCGCCGGCAAGTACGTGGACCTGAAGATTTACGACGGCGCCGGCCACGCATTCGAGAACCCCAACAACGCCACCGGCTATCGCCCCGAAGCCGCCGAGGATGCCTGGAATCGCATGGTGGTCTTCCTCGGCAAAGCCTTGAAGTAGGCGGCTCGCGAAGCGCTCAAAAAGCCTCCACCAGCTTTCTCACTTTTTCCTCCGACGCAACCTGTCGCTGCAAGTCCCGCTCGGGCAGAGTGCCGATGCGCACCTTCGCATTGCGCTGGTGCGCCGCGCCCGCCACGGCAATCGCAACGCCTGAGTGGCCCACGTGGACTTCGCGCGCTCCCGTCGCCTGGACGATGCGCTTCACATTGTGATCGCGGATGCCGCCGCCCACGAGGATCGCGATGCGCCCGGCAGATTTTTCCACCAGCGCGGCGAGCGTGGGCAGCGCGTCTTCGGCTTTCGATTCTCCGCCGGAGGTGAGGACCCGATGCGCGCCGGCGCGCATCACGTCTTCCAGCGCGGCGAAAAGATCGGGCGCGAGATCGAAGGCGCGATGGAACGTGACCGATAGCGGCCGCGCTCGCTCCACCAGCTCGCTCGTCCGGGAAACGTCCACATTCCCTTGGGCGTCCAGGATTCCCAGCACGACTCCATCGGCGCGGGCTTGCTTGGTGATGTCAATGTCCCGCTTCATGGCTTCGATTTCTTCCGGCGTGTAGAGGAATTCGCCGCCGCGCGGACGGATCATCACGTGCAGCGCAATCGAAATTTCCCTGCGCGCGACGGCGATCAGTCCCGCGCTCGGAGTGACTCCTCCTTCGTGCAAGTTGCTGCACAGTTCGACGCGGTTCGCGCCCCCGCGCTGCGCCGCCAGCGCCGAGTCCAACGAATCCACGCATATCTCCAGCAGCGGCTTTTCGTTCATGGGCGAATGGCGCTTGAGTCTACTACGCTTGTGAATCCCCAGGCAGGCCAGTAAATGGCAGGCCCACGCGAAGAGCCGTCCGAGCGATACGGCGTGATGATTTCCGGTGGCGGGAGTGCTCAAATAAGTTGCGATTAGAAATGCAGTGGCTAGTGTGTAGTGGCGAGTGGCTAGACCCTCCTTCGCGATAAATCCGCTGCGGCGGGCAGAGGCTATGGCGAGGTTGGACGGACACGAAAGGTGCGGTTTGATTCGAGTTCGGGGGGTAGGCGCTGGGGACGAGAAGACACGCTTCGGGCTGCTTCTCCACCTTTCGCGCGGGGTCTGCTGTTTGCGCAGGCCGGCGGTCCCTGCCGGGATGCGGCGCGCGATCTCCCGCCGTTTGGGAGCATAAAGATCGGGGGAGGGGGAGGCGGCTGTATAGCAGCTCCCCCGGTGGTCCGACTACGACTCGCTCCCTTCGCCAGGGGCGGGCTGGCGCGAGTTGGCCTACCGGTCACAACCGAGCCACAAGGTCCTCTAACGAATCGATACAATTCGTCAGGTACTCCTGCTTGACCTGAACCCGGTGCCCGTTGATTGTTTGTTTTCCCGCCTGGACTTTGGAAAACGGTAAGCCCTTTGCAAATGCCACAACGCCCGTGGTTTGAAAGTCCCGGATGTCAACTGAACCCTCATCAATCGTGCTAAAAGTAAAAATATCCGCGTTGGTTCTCATCAAGCTTTCGATGTCACCTTCGATCGCCTTGAGCACGGCCGCATATGCGGACGCCGATCCCATGTATTGAGTGATTCTGTTTTTCGCTATTTGATGGACCCTTGGAAGATGCCTGTCAGCTTCCTTAAGCTTGGTTGCAAAGGCGTAAGACGCGTAGATTTCGGAAGGCAACTTGAGGCCATAGATAAGCGAAAATGCATTTTGGATCGCCCGGCGCGAGGAGTCATCAGCCATCACGGGGAGGACGATCTTATCCGTGGTTGCAAGACCGATTTGAGTGTAAATGGAAAAACTGGGATTGCAGTCCAAGAAGACGGTGTCGTAATCTTCACTGACTTGGTCCAAGAAATGTTTCAACCAGTCGATGACCGCAATCCACGCGTTTGTCCCCGGAATGTTTTGATTTGCCAGAGTGTTTACCGCGTTCGCCTGCAGCTCCAATAACGGATCCCCGCAAACCAAATCAACGTTTGTAGGAATTGCTTGGTTATATTCACTTGGCTTAGTGATGAAGTCGCGAGCATTGAAACTGGGCGGCGTGTACGGTGATGGCAGGCGCAGCTGAAAGTACCCACCCAGGCTACAGCGAGGTATGAGACCTTGACGCCTAAGCAACTTCTCGCTGCCCTTGTTGTTGAGGCCTCCGAGCATTAGTTCAGATAGATTTGCTTGCGGGCATATATCAATTGCGAGGACCCGCTTCTCTGGGAACCGCTCCGCGTACCGCGTGATCGATTGAAAGGCTAGGCTGGTTTTGCCTGTGCCGCCCTTGTTGTTCCAAAACGCATATTTTGTATCCATTCAGCGTTTCTCCTGACGGTAATTGTGGACTCTTAATGGTCCACTAAAGACATTATATAGGCCACATGAGACAATGTAAAGTCCTAAGTGGACATATATGTGTCCGCACTTGCGAGAATGTAGATAGCAAACGTGCGGCCAGTGCGGGCACATGACCAGCCCGCCTCCGGCGGGAAGAGAGAACCTTCCTAAGCTTCTCACTTGGTGCAACAACTGAACGAGCGGGCCGGACTTACCTTCGCCCATAATGTTAGCCGTCCCCGTCGGATTAAGTATTCCACCTATTACATGGACTAACCTCGCGCAATGGTAGTAGGCAAACAAAATTCGACACTCCGTCCTGTTGCCTGACTCATTTGACTTGGCAAAGAGTTACCGTATACTTGGCAACGCGTACGAGCAGACCCCACGAAGAAGCTTTACCAATTAGGGAATGACCACCTCAAAAAGCATCGACGCCCGTGCCGAAAACCTCTTTGACGATTTCACCCTCAACCAACTGAAAGAGCTTGCTGCTTCAATCTCGCTCGGGAAAGAGATTGAGTCCCTCCACGGCAAGAACAAAGCTCAGATTATTGCAGTTCTCGGAAGGACGGGAGATGTTCGAAAGAAAGCCCTCACCGCCCACAAACTGGAAGCAATCACTCCGTACAAGCATATATACCTTTACACTTTTATAAACGAGATTACTTATGAGGCCATGGCTGCCGCCTGCCGCCATGACTTTCCAGCGCTCGTGGATGGTTTTTCACCCCTGCCACGCGACTCCGGATCTCTCCTTCATTTACAGCTATGCCTGTTGGACGATCAGAAGCACAGAATCTTTTTTAAGTTTGCCCATCAAGTTGACAGTTGGGAGACGGTGAAGACCTCTGCAAGCCATCGGACACAACAGCTGACAAGGAGAAGACACCCGGTTGTCGCGACTTTTTATTCACCCTTGAGGCTAGTTGTCATCGGGTTCCCGGGGTTCACGCAGAGCGGCGTCAGCTACAAGGAACGCTCAACGTATTTAGCGATCGCTGCGGCTGCAGCCCAACAGTTCACAGAACATACGAAACTAGAGTTGCAAGGGTTTCAAGCCAAGAACGCGATTGAGAAACTACTCGCAGACCCAGAAGCACAGGTAATGGATATAAAGCGAAGCATTAAGCCTCAGGAGGGAGGGAGGATAGTGCTTGACTCTGGGGAAGACGAAGCCGGCCTTGCAGTCTACCTTTCGACCTACCTGCGAGAAGGAAACGTCGCCGTTGACGCTGGCAACGTAAGGAGCTTGCTCCAATCAGGTACGGCGGATGATATTTGGCTGTTGTGGAAAAAATTGGGCCTTTTGACCCGGATTGCACTCCAGCAATCAGTCCCAGAGTTATTGGTCGTGTGGCGCGGAGAAGGCCCAGACTTAACCAAGATTGACGCGGCCCTTCAAGCGCTCGTGGGACATCTTTCTGCCTCAACCTCAAGTGAGACGCTAGCTGTTGCCGAAGAAATCGACAAGTCCCCGGTGGGCAGTATCATCATACCGGCCTCCCTTGCTCAGCACTTTAATCTAACCACCGATCAAGCGTTGCGTGCCCTTACAAACGCCGCCTCTCAGCACAGAGTGGAGGTTCGTTTCAGAGTCCGCACCGACGCGGTGCTGCAGGACTTTGAAAATCACTGGCGATCAACACTGATCGAGTTTCCGCAGCAGGTGACGGACGAACATGGCCACGCGATTGATTTAACAGATCGCAAGCACATCGAAGTGGCATTCGAGAGAGTGAGCTAATGGGCGGCCAACTGCCTGTCCCAAATCCAACTGTGACCGCGGAAGACCTCTTTGCATTCATGGTCCAACACAATATCACCAGCAACAGGATTTTCGAGATTCTCTGCTCCACACTTAATAAAGCAAGATATCTCCAATTGGTTCGAAGGATAGACCGCATTAACGCACTAACGAGGCCACACGGAATTGCCAAGACCGCCTGGGAGGGCAAGAAAAATAAGGTAAAGGGAAAACTCTTTGAAAAGCTGATCGAGATAGTCCTTCGCACTGTCGAGCCGTTCAGATCGTGGACTAATGTCCACACAAGCACGAGTGAAATAGACCTGGTTGTCCAAATCGGCCCCTCGGGCCAGGTAATACCGGCTCTGCGCGATTGGGGCACCCACTTTTTGTGTGAATGCAAGTTCAGCAACGAACACGTTTCGATTCAGTGGGTCACCAATCTCAATACTGTCCTTCAGACACACAACGCGAACGTGGGCTTGCTATTCACCACTAGAGGTCTCACGTCAAGAGGGAGCGGTGCCAGAGCGTCAAGGCAGATTGAAATATTGGCCGTAATGAGCCCCGCGCGTTTCATCGTCTGCATAAATTCAGAAGATATGCATGCGTGTGGTTCCGGATTCAACTTCCTGCTTCTTCTCTCGCAACGATATATGGAGGTGAAGGCGAGCACTGGGAGGATGCGTTTGCTCGGCAACTAACCCCGAAGATGGATGCAAGAAGTCCGTCGCCGCAGCAAACAAGCGCCGCAAGTGCAGCCACACAGCGGGCGGGTGGCGCAGCCTTTCAATCTCCTGTTCCCGCGCCCCCGAATCCATGCAACACGCCCTTCGCGCCCCTGCCTCCCCGCCTTTTCCATTTTCACTTTTCTAATTTCCGCCTCGCTCCTCCTCCGCATTCGGTACAGGGTACTGGTCCTTGTACTTCTTTTGTACTTTCGTACAGTTCAATTTTCTTTCGCCCTCCGCTACGATTTTCCCTGCAATATGAACCGCGCAATCCAACACGGCCGAATTCCGCCGGGCCCACGCGGCCATTCCCCCGCGCCGCTGCTGGAGAGCCTTCTCCTTAGGGGGTCGGACTTTCAAGTTCGACAAAAGACTGCGCTCGCCGCACTGCTACCTCCTGCTTGCGCTGAGCTTGCCGAATGGGCGCTGGTCCACCCGCGCAACACCTTGCTGTTCGCTGGAGGTCGCGCAATAGTTTCAGCGCGAAAGGTAGATGTGCGCGAGCATTCTCTCGCGCCCACCCTGCTCCCCAGCGCCTGCCCACCGAAGCAGGAGTATCGCGAAGGAGGGTCTAGCCACTCGCCACTAGCTTGCCCCGAGCGGAGCCGAGGGGCCACTAGCCACTGCATTTCTAATCGCAACTACTATGGATTAGAAATCGAGTTAAGTTATTGCAAACAAAGGGATCTAATTTTTTCTAATCGCAACTTATTGGGCCACCCCCTCGTTCGACTTTTATTCACCCCGCCAGCGAATCCGAGGGCGGGATCGGCGCTGCAAGCTTTCATCCTTTGCGTGGCGATTATTTTTTGCCGAGGAGTTAGCGGGCGGGAGCGGGCGTCTTCGGACCGCCGTTTGCGGGAAAACTTTCGATCTTTTCGCGCAGCGAGGACAGGTGCGGCATGGCCACGCCGAGGTTCTCTCCCGTGTGGAGGACGTCGAAGTAATAGCGTTTCATTTCTTCCGGGCTGTGGGCGAAGTGGCTGGCGCCGAGAAGGCGCCGGCCCTTTTCCGTGAAGCGAATGGCGTAAACAACGGCCAGGCCCGCGAGCCACACGGGCGTGTTCAAAACGTTTTTCGCGTCGGGATAATGCGCGAGATCCACGCCACGGGCCGCCACGACGGCCAACGCCTCCCGAGTGGCCAGCGTCCCGAGGCGCAAGGTGGCGAAGCTGCGGGTGGCTTCGGCGATGCCTCCCGCCCAAAGGCAGACTCCGATGCCGCCCGCATTGATCGCGTGGTGCACCCAGAGCCACTCGATGATGTTGGGTTTAACGTCCAGGGTGAAACCGGCGCGCTGGAACAATTGCGTCACGGCCTGGAACTTCTGCGGGTCGGAGCCGGGCAACATTCCAAAGCGCACCGTGGGGTTCATGGTGACGACCAGGACGCCGCGATCGTCGGGGCCGCCGCTGGCTGCGGAATAGCCCCAAAGGATGGAAGACCGCGGCAGAAGGCGGTCAATTTCTTCGGTGCCATCCCAATTGGCGGTGAACAAGAGAAACGTGGCGCGCGGCGCACCGGGCAGGTATTGCTGGATGGCTTGAGCCGCCTGGTAGTGCTTGGTGGCGACAATCACGAGGTCGAAGCCGTCGGAAGGACTGATGTGGGCGACGGTCTTGGGAGCGTAGCTGACGCGCGCGTTTTTCGAGTAGCCGCGCCGCAAGTCGAGCAGGTCCAGGGTGACGGCGGCGGGAAGCCCCGGCTCGCGCACGACGTGGGTGACGTCAACGCCCGCCTGGGACAAAGCCCAGCCGTAAATGGTTCCCACGACGCCCCTGCCGATGATGAGGACTTTCACGAGGCTGTCCACACGCGAATTGACCGCGTGAAGTTTTTATCACGAATTGGGGATGGAAACCTCCATCTGGCGCGCCGTATGCTTCCCCCGTGGAAGTAATGCATCGGTTGGCAGATGGATTCAGCGGAAGAGCAGCGCGGTTGACTTCTGCTCGCGCCGAAGTATCATAGGTTTAGTGGCGAAGGAGTTCGCCCTCTAACCGCTGTCCCTTCAGCCGGGACAGATGATGACTCCTGACAAGAATCTTGTCGCGGAGTCATGTCCCCGGCAACGATTCCACAACTCAGTTGGGAGCGAGGACTGAAATGCAAAATGTGTGGGCACTGGCTTCCTTGTGGGTCGGATTGGCGCTCGTGGCGACGCTGCTGGCGATTTGGTTCAAGATCTCCACGGCGCTGACAGAAATCGTGGTGGGGACGGTCGCGCAGTTAATCATCGCGGCGATCGTCGGTCCCATGGGACTGGCCGCGAAAACGGAGTGGATCACTTTTCTGGCGGGTACGGGTGCAATCGTCCTGACATTTCTTGCGGGCGCCGAACTTGACCCTGTCATCTTCCGGGCGAAGTGGAAGGAAACAACGGTGGTTGGCCTGGTCGGCTTCTTCGGCCCGTTCTTGGGCTGCACGGCGGTCGCACACTACATCCTGCATTGGACCGTCAGGTCGAGCTGGCTCACAGGCGTGGCGCTCTCCACCACGTCTGTGGCGGTGGTTTATGCCGTGATGCTGGAACTTGGCTTCAACAAGACCGAGTTCGGGAAGGCGATCCTGGCAGCGTGTTTCGTGAACGATCTGGGGACCGTGATCGCGCTGGGGCTGATTTTTTCGCCGTTTACGATTCGGACGGTGATCTTCATTGTCGTGAGCGTCGCAGTGTTCTTCGTTCTGCCTTTCCTGACGCCCCGCTTCTTCAAGCACTACGGCGGCCGCGTATCCGAACTCGAGGCAAAGTACCTTCTATTCCTGTTGTTCGGGATGGGGGGCTTGGCTTTGTGGTCCGGGAGCGAAGCGGTCCTTCCCGCGTACATCATCGGAATGGTACTGGCGGGAACTGTTGGAAGAGATCACGTATTAGTTCGCCGGCTTCGCACGCTGACCTTCGGACTCCTTACGCCATTCTATTTCATACGGGCAGGTTCATTCGTGTCTGTTCCTTCACTGGTGGCTGCGCCGCTCGTGTTTCTGGCATTGTTTGGAGGAAAGATGATTTCGAAGATGATTGGGCTGTATCCGACCGTGAAAGCCTTTAAGTACCAGCGCGAAGAAGGCTTGTATTACACGCTGATGATGTCAACCGGCCTAACATTTGGGACGATTTCGGCCTTGTTTGGCCTGAGCCATGGAATCATTGATCAGGCACAATACTCATACATCGTGGCGACCGTAATAGGCAGTGCCGTTGTGCCGACGATGTTCGCGAACGCTTGGTTCATGCCAAGACACCTGCTGCCGAAGGCACAACCAGAATCAGCCCCTAAGGATATGACTGCCGTTAGTACGGACTAAGGAGGAAATATGACCGGACGGAGACACTCCCAGTTCAAGAAGATTCTTATTGGATACGACGGCTCTGCCCAATCGGACAAGGCGACGGAGAGTGCCCTCGCCCTGGCTCAGTCGCTGGATGCAAAGGTGCTCCTTTTCGCTGTCGCTCGTCCACCGGAGCCAGCAACGATGGTTGAAGTCGATGCCATGCTCGATGACGCGCGCGAGCATTTTGAAGAGCAGTTCAAGAAGATCATCCAACGCGCGAAAGATCTGGGCGTCGAACTACAAACCGATATTGCCGTGGGCCACCCGGTTGAGCAGATCGTCCATCGCGCGGAAACAGACCAAGTCGACTTGATCGTACTTGGCCGGCGCGGCAGGTCGAGATTCGAAAAGATGCTTGTTGGGTCCACGGCAGAAAAAGTGCTCCGGTACGCGCACTGCCCAGTGATGGTTGTTCGCTAACAGCGTTGCGCGGAAATGGATTCCCACTGAAACAGAAGAGCAATGATCTAGAGCTTCTTTCTGAGATTGAAGAGATCGTAGCTCGTCGTGGCTTGGTTGAATTTCGGACGACCATCGAGTCGGTTCTGGACCGCACAGAAGACAGGACATTCGAGATTGCAGTTTGGGGCCGGGTGAGTTCCAGAATGTCGTCTCTTCTGAACGCGATTCTGGAGACGGATACGCCGACGAAAACCTCAGCTGCCGACCTTCAATCTACCGACTTGACGTCCTCCGGCAAGGCAAGCACGAAGGTGCAATCGGTTGCTGCAGCATTACAGGAAAGCGTTCCTCGCAGCAGCAGGCGAACCGCCGTCTCGTCAGGTAAGGTACGTAGTGCCGCAGCCGTGGACGTAACCGCGGAATCGGCATAACGCCGGGCTACATCGAGGTGAGCTTTCTTGCGAGCGAGCTGATAAGCGATGTTGTTCCAAACCACCGGCTTGGTGGAGATCTTCAGAGCATTGTCAAACGCGGTCAAGGCCTTCTCATCCTGGCCCACGTTCAAATACGCTTCGCCGAGCCGTACTTGAGCTTCGGCATTGTCGGGGGTCGGCATGGGGAAGACGCTCATGACATCTCTTCTAAACTTGCCGGTTGCCAAGGGACTTTCTGGTGGTCAGCCTTACATTTCCGAGAGTTCAGTACCAAGCGCCGATACTCGAACATTGATCATTCTGGCTTTTTCCGCAACCGCCGGTGTCCTGGTGGAGTTTTATGATTTTGCGATTTTCGGATTCGCAGCGGCGAGCGCCTTTCCGGAGATCTTCTTCCCGAAGTTGCCTCCAACACAAGGCTTGGTGTTTTCCTACTTGGCGTATGCAGCCGGGCACCCCGCACGCCTACTCGGTGCCTTCATTTTCGGGCACTTTGGTGACAGGTCCGGGCGCAAGTTCGCGTTCCTGATAAATATTGTTGTTGTGGGAGCCAGCACGTGTCTGACGGGCTTGCTTCCGGGCTATGCAACGATAGGCATTGCGGCGCCGATACTCCTGGTGTTCCTCCGCATCATTCAGGGAATCGGAGTGGGGGGTGAATTTGGCGGGGCTACGTCTTTGCTCGCCGAATTTGGAGCCAAACGCCGCTCTCGTGCGTTTTGGATGTCGCTGGCTAATCTCGGCCTGGCCCTGGGCATAATGGCTGCGAGCGGCATGTTCTTGCTCTTAAGGAAGAGTTTTGCGACGACGGGATGGCGGGTTGCCATGCTGCTTTCCGCAGTAATAGCGATTCCCGCCCTGGTCGCGCGTTACAAGCTCTCCGACTCACCTCTTTTTCAACAACTGAAACAGAGGCAGCAGCTCGCGCGATTGCCGAGCTTCGCCGTTTTCCGCAGGCACGCGGCGCCGATCCTTCTGCTGGCTACAGTTTCCGCGTTTCAGAACCTCGACACCGCCGTGACGGGAACCTACATCGTCTCGTTCATGCATCTCGCAGGTATCCCGTTGGCCACTGCGGCGATCATCATCTTTCTTAGCCGCTTTGCCGATGTCACGGGAGTGCTGCTCAGCGGACCATTAGCCGACATCTGCAAGCGCAGAAGGCTCGCGTATTTCGCCATTGGTGCGACGATGCTGGTCTCTTATCCCTTCACCCTTGCGATCGTAGGCAGGCACGTCGTGCTCGTAGCAGTTCTACAATGTCTGATTGTGCTTTTCGGGATGGGATTGTTGCACGGGCTCGTGCCGATTCTCACCTCAGAGACCTTCCCGACGAGATTTCGATACTCGGGCGCGGGTATTTCCTATGGATTGTCCGGCATTCTGGCTGGAATGATCGCGCCGCCTCTTCTAGCAAGTTTGATCGGTCAGGACGTTACTCATCACTGGCACTATCTACCTCTCACTTACGCGGTCTACGGAGCCGCTGCTATGCTGGCTCTGCTCTTCATACGAGAGACACGCGATATCAGATTGGAAGATCTCGACCACCGCTTTGGCCCCGAAGTCAAATGACGAATCGCGCGCGGCGTGAGCTATACCGCCAACACAGGTAGGAAATCACAGGTAGAAAATGGGTCAGCGATTGAAAATGGTAGGCCCGTGCGGGCTCGAACCGCAGACCTCTACCGTGTCAAGGTAGCGCTCTAGCCAACTGAGCTACGGGCCTACTGACTGCCAATTATCTTAGCACAGCGATGGATGCGACCGAATCTTGCATGAAAGGATTGGTTTTTGGCGCGCGAGGCGTGCAGAATTGCGTGGTCTGTGGCGACAACCAATCAGGGTGAGCGTGATGACAGTGCGTTCATGGCGGCAGACCGGGGAGAGCGGAATGCGAAATATTTCTTTGCGGCATGCAATCAAAATACAGGGGCGCAGGAGCTTGTTGGGGTGCGTTTGCTTGCTGGCATGCCTGTGCTTGGCGAGCGGGATAGTGGTGCTGGCGGCGGGAGCACAGGAGCGCGCGGAGAAGAAGCCGCCCACGCCGGGGCCGATGCTCGAGCAGGGGATGATCGACATCGACACGCCGGATTTCGAGCTGAGTTTGGTGAAGTCGTCGGAGACGGTAGCGGCGCTGAAGCCGAAGGGCGCGGGCGGGTTCGACTTCACGCCGGGGGATTTGCTGGTGGCGCGGTCGAAGGACGGCTACTACCACTTGGGCGATCTCGATCTGCGGCTGCGCGTGGGGACATCGGGCGAGTGGAAGAGTTACTCGACGGCGCACGCGCGCACCCCGGTAACCGCCCTGCCGGCAGCGGGCGACGTTCTAGCCACCGCGGACCTGACGCCGACACTGCCTGCCGATATTCCGCTGACCATCACGCGCACATGGGCGCTGGAGCATGGGAAGCTGTTGCTGCGATTCACTCTGAAGAACAAATCGAATGACACGGTGCAGATCGGCGCGCTGGGGATTGCGATGGTTTTCAACAACGATATGAACGATCGCACCCTCGATGAAGCGCATGTGAAGTGCTCGTTCTACGATCCCTACATCGGCGAGGACGCGGGCTATTTGCAAGTGACGCGGCTGAACGGGCACGGTCCCGCTCTGCTTGTAGTGCCGGATGGCAAAACGCCTTTTGAAGCGTACAACCCGATCCTGAACCGGCGCGGGCCCAACGGCACGGTGCCGATTTTCAACGATCCCACGCCACGCGGCGTCACCTTCGAGGGATTCTACGACTGGATGGTCCACAGCGAAGCGTACGCCGAAAGCGAATGGAAGGACGCGCACCCGTGGAATCCTCCCACAATGCTGAGCCTGGCACCGGGCGAATCGAAGACCTATGGCGTGCGGTTTATCCTTTCCGACTCGATTCGCGACATCGAGAAAACGCTCGCGGCCAACGACCGGCCGGTGGCGGTTGGCGTTCCCGGATACATTCTGCCGACGGATATGAACGGGCGGTTGTTCCTGAAGTATTCAAAGGATGTGCGGTCGGTGAGCGTCGAGCCCGAAGGAGCGATCTCCATCGAGCGAGGAGCTCCGACGCGGACCGTCGAGAAAACGTTTACGTTGCGAGGCAATACGTGGGGCCGCGCGCGATTGACAATCACTTACGCCGACGGCTTGGTGCAGGCGATACCTTATTTCGTGATGAAGCCGGAGGCGCAGGCGGTGGCGGACTTGGGCAATTTTCTCATGACGAAGCAGTGGTTCGTCGAACCGACCGATCCCTTCCATCGCAGTCCTTCGGTGATGACCTACGACCGCGACCAGAACCAGATCGTGATGCAGGACGGGCGAGCGTGGATCGCCGGGTTGGGCGATGAGGGCGGCGCAGGGTCGTGGCTCGCAGCCGCGATGAAGGAATTCGGCCAGCCGAATAAAGAGGAGCTGGATAAATACCTGCAGTTCGTGGGTGGGGTTCTGTGGGGCGGCCTGCAATATAAGGATGGGGAACATCAATACGGCGTGAAGAAAAGCCTGTTCTACTACCAGCCGGACGAATTGCCGCCGAACTTTTACCGCAAGGACATCTTCTGGGGCAGTTGGACGAGCTGGAACAAGAAGGCAGCCAGCCAGGTGGATCGCTCGTTCGACTATCCGCACGTCGCGGCGGCGTATTGGGTGCTGTACCGGCTGGCGCGCGACCATCAAGGCCTGGTGACGGACCATCCGTGGGATTGGTACCTGAAGCAGGCCTACGAGACTTCGATGGCCATGACGAAATATGCGAGTGGTTATGCGCAGTTCGGACAGATGGAGGGCGACATCTTCATACAGATCCTGGAGGACCTGCAGCGCGAAGGCATGAAGACGGAGGCTGACACGCTGGAAGGCGCGATGCGCAGTCGCGCTGACCACTGGAAAGAACAGGCGTATCCCTTCGGCAGCGAGATGCCTTGGGATTCCACGGGACAGGAAGAGGTCTACGCGTGGATGAAATATTTCGGTTACCCGGAAAAGGCCGACGTGACGCTCAACGCCATCCTCGGATACGACCCGACCATCCCAAGCTGGGGCTACAACGGCAGCGCGCGTCGCTATTGGGATTTCATTTACGGCGGCAAGGCCGGCAAGACGAGCCGGCTCGAGCGCCAGCTCCATCATTACGGATCGGGAATCAATGCGATTCCGCTGCTGTACGAATACCGCGAGCATCCCGACGATTTCTATCTGTTGCGCGTGGGGTACGGCGGCACGATGGGTCCGCTCACAGACATCGACGAGGAAGGATACGCCGGCACGGCGTGGCACGGCTTTCCGGACATGTTGAAAGTGGACGGAATCACCGGCGACTACGGCCCGAATTTCTTCGGGCACGCGTTCAATACGGCCACTTACATCGTGGATCATCCCGAATTCGGGTGGCTGGCGTTTGGCGGCAACGTCAAGACCGAGGGCGCCACGGTGAAGGTGACGCCGCTCGATTCCTTCCGCATGCGCGTGTACGTGGCGCCGCTTGGATTGTGGCTGACCCTCGATGCGGGACAATTCGAAAGCGTGGAGCTGGATTCAAGGAACGGCGCGGTGAGGATCGAGCTGGCCCCTGCCACGCAATTCACGCCGGAAGCGATCGTGCGCGTGGAACTGCCAGCTAAGTTGAAGGGCGTCGGGGAGTATCGTGCAGCTGGGACAGTATACAGGGTGGAGCGCGGCGCGTTCGTCGTACCCCTGGGCAAAAAGAGCACGTGGGTTGTGCTGACCGCCAATCCGTAAGTCCCCCGGCCCGGTCATTCCAGAAGCGCCGCAGCAACATGACTCGCGAATGGGGAGCGTGTTGCGCTGCGGCGGCAGCGGTTTCGCAGCGAAGCCTCTTCGCGGATAAGCGCAACAACACCCTCTCCAACAATCCACCTTCAATTGACGCTTGACACCGCCGCGCTTTCTTGTATTCTTATTCATGATTATGCATAAGGATGCATAAACATACATGGGCGTTCAGAAACGATACCGGCAGGGACAGATCCTCAAGCTCGTGGCGGGGCAGCCCGTTGCGAGCCAGGATGAATTGCGCCGCCGCTTGATTCATTTGGGCATGCGCGTGACGCAAGCCACGCTCTCGCGCGATCTGCGCGAGCTGAAGCTGGTCAAGACGCTCGAAGGCTACCGGTCCTTGCCGGCAGCGGCCACCGTGGAGGAAGCCTCACCGCTTCCGGCGCTGGCGCGCGCGCTGAAGGAATTCCTGCTCGATATCCGCCCCGCGCAGAACATGCTGGTGCTGAAGACCCCGCCCGGCGGCGCGCAACCGATCGCCGCGGCCGTTGACGCGGAGCGCTGGAAGGAAGTGGCCGGCACGCTGGCCGGGGACGACACCATCCTGATCATCACGACTTCCAGCAAGGCCCGCGCGGCCATCCAGAAACGTATGGAGGAAATGCTCCGGTGAACGACACGGCGCGGGCCGCCGTCGTCGGAGCAACGGGCTACGCTGGATTCGAGCTGGCCCGTCTCCTCTTACGGCATCCCCAAATCGAAAAACCAACATTCTTTCTGCGCGACGGGCACGCGAATGCCCGCTGCCTGACCGAGCTCTACCCGCAGCTTCGCGGGTGGGGCGAAGCGCCGTGCAAACCGCTTTCGGTGGAAGGCGTGGCGCAGAGCGGCGCGGAGGTGGTGTTTCTCTCGACGCCGCACGAGGCCTCGATCGAACTCGTGCCGCAATTGCTGGGCGCGAATCCGAATCTCCGCATCGTGGACTTGAGCGGCGCGTTCCGGTTCCGCAAGGCAGAGACATTGCAGCGCTGGTACAAACTGGCGCCTCCGCCCCCGGACACACTGGCGGAAGCGGTGTACGGCCTGCCGGAGCTGTACGGAGATGACTTGCCGAAGGCGCGCATCGTGGCAAACCCAGGATGTTACCCGACGTCGGTGATCCTGGGCCTGCGTCCGCTGGTGGACGCGAAATGGATCAACGCCTCACGCGGGATTGTGTGCGACTGCAAATCGGGCGCGAGCGGCGCGGGAAAAGAGCCGAAGCGGGAAACGCACTACGTGGAAGTGAACGAGAACTTCCGCGCCTACGGCGTTTTCTCGCATCGGCATACGCCGGAAGTTTCCGAGCATCTGGGGCTGGCGGATGAGGATTTTGTGTTCACGACGCACTTGCTGCCGGTGGAGCGGGGAATCCTCTCGACGCTGTACGTGTGGCTCGAAAGCGCGCGCGAACCGGAAGAGATAGAGGCGCTCTACCGGAAATTCTACGCGGGGAAACCCATGGTGCGGATTTCTCCCGCGGGACAACTGCCCGAGCTTCAGCACGTGGCGCACACGAATTTCTGCGACATCGGCTTCGCGCTCGATCCTTCGGGCGAGCGGCTGGTGATCGTTTCCTGCCTGGACAATCTGGGCAAAGGCGCGGCGGGACAAGCGGTGCAGAACATGAACCTGATGAGGGGCTATCCGGAAACGGCGGGGTTGCTATGAGGCTTCTGATCAAGATTGCCGGTGCGCTGCTGGAGCGCGACGAACACGTGCAGGGCATCGCGCGGCAAATCACGGAACTCGCGCGGGCGGGCCATGAACTGCTGGTGGTCCACGGCGGCGGGAAGATTTTCACGGCAACGCTGGCGCGCATGGGAGTCGAGAGCCGGTTCGTCAACGGCCTGCGCGTGACGGACCGTGAGACGCGCGATGCCGCCGTGATGGTCTTCGGCGGCCTGCTCAACAAGAAGCTGGCCGGAGCCATCACTCTTTCAGGACAGGCGGCCGTGGGAATCACCGCGGCCGACGCGGCGTGCTTTCTGGCTGAGCCGATGCAGATCAACGACGGCAGCGGCGAGCTGGGATTCGTGGGCTACCTCACGGGCGTCAATCAGGATTTTCTGCGGTCGCTTTGGGGCGCGGGAGTCGTGCCGGTGGCATCGTGCCTGGGCCTGGGCGCCGATGGGGAGATTTACAACATCAACGCGGACCACATGGCCGCCGCAGCAGCGGAATTCATTCACGCCGACTGTTTGATTTACCTGACGGACGTGGCCGGCGTGCTGGACGGCGAAAAGGTGCTGCGCACGGTCCGGGGCGCGGAAATCGAGGAGCTGATCCGACGGAATAAAGTTTCCGGGGGAATGATCCTGAAGCTCGAGGCGGCGAAGCGCGCACTTGCCGGCGGCGTTTCGGAAGTGCGAATCGTCGGCGGGACAGGTCCTCAGGCGCTGCTGGCAGCCGCGAACGGCGGTCGCTGCTCCGGGACGCGGGTGCTTCCCCTGATCCACGCGGCCGCAAAAACGGCTCACGGAGCGGCTCGTTGAAAACGCCCAAGAAGAAAAAAGCGGGCACATCGCGAATTAGTGCAGAAAAAATTCGAGCCGCAGAAGCACGCTACTTGATGAATACGTACCGGCGGCCACCGGTTGTGTTCACGTATGGGCGCGGCTGCCGCCTGTATGACTCGCAGGGGCGCGAGTATCTGGATTTTCTGGGGGGCATTGCCGTGAACGCGCTGGGGTATTCGCATCCCCGCTTGGTGCGCGTGATCCGGCGGGAAGCAGGCCGTGCGATCCACCTCTCCAACCTCTTCCACAATCCTTATCAAGGGCCGCTGGCGGAGAAACTGGCCCAGTGGTCGGGGCTCGACCGCGTCTTTTTCACCAACAGCGGGACGGAGGCGATGGATGGAGCGCTGAAACTGGCGAGGGCGTACGCACACGCGAAACCAGCCAGCGGGGGCGCGCCGAAGACACGCATTCTGGCGCTCGAAAATTCCTTTCACGGGCGGACGTTTGGGGCGCTTTCGATCACATACCCCCAAAAATACCGCGAGCCGTTCGGACCGCTCGTTCCCGGCGCCGAATTTCTGCGCTTCAACGACGTGGCGGACCTGGAAGCGAAATTCGACGGGACCGTGTGCGCCCTGGTGATCGAGCCCATTCAAGGGGAAGGCGGCATCTTCTCCGTGAGCGAAGAATTCTGGAATCGGGCGCGCGCGCTGGCGACGCAGCACGATGCCGCGCTGATTGCCGATGAAATCCAATGCGGCCTGGGCCGGACGGGCCGGCGCTTCGCTTACCAAAAATTCGACTCGCTGCCGGACGTGGTGACCGTGGCGAAGCCGCTGGCGGGCGGACTTCCGCTCGGCGCCATCGTCGCCAACGAGCGAATTGCTTCCGCATTTACACCCGGAATACACGGGACCACGTTCGGAGGCGGCCCGCTCATCTGCGCCGTGGCGCTCGAAGCTCTGTGCATCATCGAACAGGAAGGTTTGCTGGCAAACGTGCTCGCCCGGGGCGCGGAAATTCGCGCCGGGCTTGAGAAGCTTGCCGCGCGATTCGATTTCATCCGCGAAGTGCGCGGCGAGGGGTTGATTCTGGGCGTGGATCTCGCGGTGGAAGGTGCTCCCTATGTGGAAGAGGCGCTACGCCGCGGGGTGCTGATTAATTGCACGCACGAACACATCCTGCGTCTGCTGCCGCCGTTCATCCTGCGCGCGAAGGATGTGGCCGAATTCCTCAAGAAGTTCGAAACCGTTCTCACCAAGGCTCCCCGCAAGAATATAGAAACGCCCGCGCAGCCAGCCGCCCTGGCTGCCACGAGGTAAACATGAACGCTGCTGCCGCAACACTCACATTGACAAACGATCTGCTGACCGGCACGGAATGGAGCTGCGCGCAAGTGCGCGAGCTCTTTCATCTGGCGGCGGACGTCAAAGCGCGTCCCGAGCAATACCGGACCGCGCACGCTGGGCGATTTCTCGCGCTGATTTTCGAAAAGCCGTCGCTGCGCACGCGCGTGTCGTTCGAAGCGGGCATCGCGAGCCTCGGCGGCACCTCCGTTTTCCTGGACCACACCGCCTCGCACCTGGGAGCGCGCGAGCCGATTGGCGACGTGGCGAAATGCCTGGAGCGCTGGGTGCACGGGATTGTGGCACGCGTTTTCGCGCAGGAATCCCTGGACGACCTGGCGGCGAGCGCGCGCATTCCGGTCATCAACGCGCTTTCCGACCGGTTCCATCCCTGTCAGGCTCTCGCGGATTTCTTCACGCTCGAAGAGCGCTTTGGCGGCCTGCGCGGGCTGAAGTTCGCCTACGTGGGAGACGGCAACAACATGTGCCACTCCCTGCTGATCGCCGGAGCGCGCGCGGGAGCGCATCTGCGCATCGCCACGCCCGCAGGCTACGAGCCGAACGCAGCAATCGTGGCGGAAGCGAAGCGCGCGGCGCGCGAAACACGCGGAAAAATCGAACTCTTCCGCACGCCAGAAGAGGCAGTGGCGGGAGCGCAGGCGGTTTATACCGACGTCTGGTCCAGCATGGGACAGGAGAAAGAAGCGGCGGCGCGGGAAGCCGCCTTCGCGGGATTTCAGGTGAATGAAGCGCTCTTTGCGCAGGCCGCGCCGGATGCCGTCTTCCTGCACTGCTTGCCGGCGCACCGGGGATTGGAAGTCAGCGGCGGCCTGATGGATTCGCCGCGGTCGATTGTTTTCGATCAAGCAGAGAACCGCCTGCACGTGCAAAAGGCGATCCTGCTGACGCTGCTCAGCTAAGGAGAACGAATTGCCGAAGAAAGTAGTGCTTGCCTATTCCGGAGGTCTGGACACCTCCATCATCATTCCGTGGCTCAAGGAGAATTACGACTGCGAAGTGATCGCCATGATCGGCGACCTGGGCCAAGAGGAAGACCTGGAAGCTGCGCGCAAGAAAGCTCTGGCGACGGGGGCCAGCGCGGCGCACGTGGAGGATCTGCGGGAAGAATTTGTCACTGGGTACATCTGGCCTACGCTGCGCGCCGGCGCCGTCTACGAACACAAGTATTTGCTCGGCACTTCCTTCGCGCGCCCACTGCTGGCGCAGCGGCAGGTGCAGCTTGCAAGGCAAGTGGGCGCGGATGCGGTGGCCCACGGCTGTACGGGAAAGGGCAACGACCAGGTGCGGTTCGAGCTGGCGGCCAAGGCGCTTGCGCCGGAACTGAAAATCATCGCGCCGTGGCGGGAATGGAACATCGCCTCGCGCGAGGAAGCCATCGCGTACGCGCAGGCGCACAACGTCCCAATCGAACAGACCACCAAGAACATCTACAGCCGGGACCGCAATATCTGGCACTTGAGCCACGAAGGCGGAGTGCTGGAAGATCCGACCAATGCGCCGGAGGAGTCCATGTGGCAATGGATCGTCTCGCCGACGAAGGCGCCTGACCATGCGACGACGGTGGAGATCGGATTTGAAGAGGGGATGCCAGTATCCGTGAACGGACAGAGGCTCGGTGCGGTGGCGCTCGTCGAGCAGTTGAATACGATTGCGGCGGCCAACGGCGTCGGCCGGATGGAGTTGGTGGAAAACCGGCTGGTGGGAATCAAATCGCGCGGTGCGTACGAGACGCCCGGCGGAACGCTGCTGGTGACGGCGCATCGCGAGCTGGAATCGCTGTGCCTGGATCGCGAGACGATGCACTACCAGCAGATCCTCTCGCTGCGCTACGCCGAAATGGTTTATTACGGAATGTGGTTCACGCCGCTGCGCGAGTCGCTGGATGCATTTTTCAAGAATTCGCAGAAGCGCGTCACAGGCTCGGTGGGGCTCACGTTGTGGAAAGGCAACATGAGCGTCGCTTCGCGGCGTTCACCCTACTCGCTCTATCGCACCAACCTCGCCAGTTTTACGATGACCGGCTACAACCCCAAGGACGCCGAGGGCTTCATCAACCTCTTCGCGCTGCCGATCACGGTGCCGCAAGAAGCCACGCAGAAGGCTAAGGCTCGATGACCGATCCGGGCGGCCAGAAGATGTGGGGCGGGCGGTTCGAACGCGGCCCCGATGCCTCGTTTTACGAATTCGAGCGCTCCTGGCCATTCGACCGCCGGCTTCTGCCGCAGGAATTCGCGCTGGACCGCGCCTGGGCGCGCGCCATCGCCGCGGCAGGAATCCTGACGGACGCCGAGGGGCAGCAGATCGTCGCGGCGCTCGATGAGCTCGAGATGCGAGCGCAATCCGACGCCGCGTGGCTCGATGGGTCGAAGGCCGAGGACGTTCACCATTTCGCGGAAACCGCGCTGATCGAAAAACTCGGCGCGCTTGGGGCAAAGCTGCACACCGGCCGCAGCCGCAACGAAATGGTGGCGACCGAGTTCCGGATGTACGTGAAGGAAGCCGCGCGGGAAATCCGGCGCGCGATTGCCAGTCTGGCCCGGGCAATTGCGGGGCAGGCCGAGCGGAATCTCGGCGTCCCCATGCCGGGGACGACGCACATGCAGCACGCGCAACCGCTGCTGCTTTCGCACTGGCTTCTCGCGCATGGCGAAGCGTTTCAGCGTGACGCGGAAAGGTTTGCTGCAGCGGCGGCGCGCGCGGATTGCTGCCCGATGGGGTCTGCCGCGCTGGCCGGCTGCGCATTTCCGCTGGACCGCAAAGCGCTTGCGCGGGATCTGGGATTTTCGCACATCACGGCGAACAGCCTGGACGCCGTCAGCGACCGCGAGTTCGCGCTCGAATACCTTTTTGCGCTCTCGTTGCTTGCGATGCACCTTTCGCGGCTTGCCGAGGACATCATATTGTTCGCTTCGCCCGAATTCGGGTTTGTGGAGCTGCCCGATGAGTATTCAACCGGCAGCAGCTTGATGCCGCAAAAGAAGAATCCCGATGCGTGGGAGCTGATCCGCGGAAAAACGGGACGGATCTATGGAGCGCTCTTCGCGCTGCTGACCACGTGCAAGGGATTGCCTTCGAGCTACCAGCGCGACTTGCAGGAAGACAAGGAACCTCTCTTCGACGCGCACGATCAGGCGCTCGCTATG
This sequence comes from uncultured Acidobacteriota bacterium, assembly GCA_963788255.1. Lineage (GTDB taxonomy): Bacteria > Acidobacteriota > Terriglobia > Acidiferrales > UBA7541 > Palsa-295. The sequence continues at coordinate 222,591 of CAWBGC010000010.1, read as the reverse complement.
ACGCGAATTGCAGGCGCGGCGCTGGCCGCAACTCGATTTCGTGTGGAACGGCTACGCGAAGCGGCAAAGGATCCGGCGCTGGTCGCCACGGAGGTGGCCGACTATCTGGTGGCGTTCGGCGTTCCATTCCGCGAGGCGCACGAAATCGTCGGGAAAGTGCTGCGAGCAGCGGAACAGGACGGGAAATCCATCCGGGAAATGCCGCTCGAGCGGCTGAAGGAATTTTCTCCGGCCTTCGGGCGTGATCTGGGCACTGTGCTGACGCTTGAATCCGCGCTCGCGCGACGGTCCATCGCGGGAGGAACGGCACCCGGCGCGGTGCGCGCGGCGCTGGATGATTTCAAATCGCGGCTCGGGAAGCTGGAGGAGAATCCATGAGGGCGCGGCGGGCCAAGAACTCCGACGCCGAGGCGATTTCCCGGCTGATCGCGGGTTACGCAGAGCAAGGATTACTGCTGCCGCGCGCGGAAGAGGAAATTCGCGGCCACATCGGCCATTTTCTAGTCGTCCATGAAAAGGAAAATTTCCTCGGCTGTGTGGCCCTGGAAAGCTACGGCGCGGACCTGGCCGAGATTCGATCGCTGGCCGTGGATCCGGAAATTCGCGGGCGGGGAATCGGTTCGAGGCTGATTATGTTTGCGATGGCGGAAGCGCGGCGGCGCGGGATAACACGCGTCTTCGCCGTCACGCACGCGCCCGATTTCTTCTTGCGCCAGGGATTTGAGACCACGCGGAGACAGTCGCTCACGGAAAAGATCGAACGCGATTGCCGCACCTGCTCGAAGCGGCGATCCTGCAAGCTGGTAGCCGTGACGGCGACGGTCATTCCCGAACGAGCCTTCCTGCCGATCCTGGGCGAAACCGCAACACCCGTCGCGGCCACATGAGCGCGCGCGTATCCGCTTCCGATATTCCTCGCGGCTTCACGTTTGCCGCTACGCACTGCGGGCTGAAAAAGTCGAAGCTGGACCTCGCGGTGATCGTTAGCGAAACGCCAGCCTCGGCTGCCGCCATGTTCACGACAAATCGCGTGAAGGCCGCACCTGTGATTGCCTCACAATTGCACCTGCGAAAATCACGCCACAAGATACGGGCTATGATCGTTAATTCGGGGAACGCAAATTGCTGCACGGGCTCGGACGGTCTTGCGGCAGCTACTGCGACGGCCCGAGAAGTGGCGCGAGAGCTGGGAGCAGATCATCCCTCGCAAGTTCTGGTGAACTCGACCGGGGTGATCGGAGTGCCGCTGCGCGTTGAAAGAATTCTCGCCGCCGTGCCGCAGCTCATTCGCTCGCGCCGCGCGGACTCAGCGGCATTCGACGATGTCACGCGCGCGATCATGACTACGGACACGCGGCCGAAATGGGCTGCCGCGAAATGCCGCGTCGCGGGAAAGCAAGTCCGAATCCTCGGATGCGCGAAGGGCTCCGGCATGATCGCGCCGAACATGGCGACGATGCTCGCATTTCTTGTGACAGATGCGGCGATGGAGCCTGCTCTGCTCTCGCAGGCGCTGCGCGCCGCCGTGGTGCCGACGTTCAACGCCATCACGGTCGATGGCGATACTTCGACGAACGATACGGTCGCGTTGCTCGCCAACGGGCAATCCGGCGCCCGGCGCGTTGCGAATCGTGGCGGCGACTACAAGAGATTTTGCGCGGCGCTACTGAGTGTTTGCAGATCGCTGGCGCTTGCGATCGTTGCGGATGGCGAAGGCGCGCAGCGCGTGATCGAAATCGAAGTGCGCGGCGCCCCGTCGGAGCGCGCCGCCGATCGAGTGGCACGCACCATCGCCAACTCTCCGCTCGTCAAGACGGCTTTGGCCGGCGCCGATCCCAATTGGGGGCGCATTCTGGCAGCCGCAGGGCGTTCCGGAGTGGCGTTCGATTTCAAGCGTGCCAACATCTGGCTTGCAGGCATCCCGGTTTGCCGCCGCGGGCGCGAACATCCATTCAACGAACGAGTGGCACACAAGAAAATGCTGGCAAAGAATGTTTCCATCCTTGTGGATCTCGGCTCAGGCCGCGGGCGCGCCCGCATATGGACCTGCGACTTCACGGGAGAGTACGTTGACATCAACGCAAGCTACCGCACTTAGGCCCCTTTGAACTCTGGTAACCACAGGTTGTGCAACCCGCGCCGCTTCCAAGCCGGACTTAGTCCCGAAAGGCACCCCTCCGCGTGGAGTTGTTGACTGCGGGGAGCAATTGCCGCAAGATGCTGCAGAGTTGCTGGAGCGCTCGCTTCAGCCCGGACAGCCGGCTCAGTCCTGACGGCCCGCGGCGGGGTACTTGCCTCTTCAGCCACTTAGGTGTGTCCTCCCTGAGGAGGGACAAGGAGAACGTCCGTGAAGAAATTGTATGTGGGGAATCTGTCGTTCAAGGCTACGGAAGAGCAGTTGGCAGCTCTATTTGCGGAAATTGGGGTGCAACCCGATTCTCTCACGCTGCTTCGCGATCGCTTCACGGGACAACCGCGCGGGTTCGGCTTCGCTGAAATCCGCGACGACGCCGAAGCGGAAAAAGCCATTGCGGCGCTCAACGGCAAGGACTTTCTGGGCCGCGCGCTTGTGGTAAATGAGGCGCGACCGCAACGGGAAGGTGGCGGTGGAGGTGGCGGGCGCGGTGGACGCGGCGGTGGCGGTGGTGGCGGCGGACGGGGTGGTCACGGCGGTGGAGGTGGCGGCGGCCGAGGTGGATACGGCGGCGGCGGCGGGCGCGATCGCGACCGGTAGAGGCGTTGTCCTGGATTCTGATTTCTTGCGCAGGGGCGGCGCCCAATCCGCCCCTTCAACCTTCGCGCATTGAGATTGTTCAAAAAAAGGAAAAACTTCCCAGCAGATCGCTCAGGCTAGCGCCGATTTTTGTTTGGTGGAAGGCGCGAACGGTCTTGGTTCTGCCGCCTCGACGCGCCCCCCGGAATACTCAAACTGCTCCACCGTCGCTCCGCGAATTCCCTGCGTGATGAGGGTTGCGACGTCGAGCTTTGATTCAGCTGCGTCCAATTCCCGCGGGCGCGCGTAAAGCGCAGGCGTCCTCGGCAGAAAGACGGGGCAGCAATCGTGGAACGGCTCCGACGAAATATCGTACGTCCCGATCTTGCGTGCCGTCGCGAGAATATCCATCTTGTCCGTGCCGATGAGCGGGCGAAACACGGGCATCGTAGCCACGGCATCCACGGCGACCAGATTGCGCAGGGTTTGCGACGCCACCTGGCCGAGGCTGTCGCCGGTGACGAGCGCGAGCGCGCGGCCGCGCCGCGCGAAAAGTTCCGCGATTCGCAGCATCATCCGCCGGTAGAGAAGCACACGGTATTCCTCGGGCGCGTAGCGGACGATCTCGCGCTGAATGGCCTCGAACGGCACGCGAAACAGCTTCGCGTGGAATTGATAAGGCACAAGCTGGCGCGCCAGCGCGCTCGCCACGTGCAGCGAGGATTCTCCCGGCCGCGCCCCCATGCCGTAGAAATGTACAAAGCTCAAATGCGCCCCGCGCTTCATCATGTGGTACGCGGCGACGGCGGAATCGTAACCCCCCGAGAGCAGGCAAGTCATGCGCCCCGCGGTGTTGGCGGGAAGCCCGCCCGGTCCGGGGATCTTGCGAGCGTAGACGAGTGCGGGACCGGGAGAAATTTCGATGTGGCAAGTCACCTCGGGGTCTTTCAGTTTCACACGGACATTCCGGCCGCCGGCGCGGAGCTTGTCGAGGAGGTAGCGCCCCACGATCGATTCGATCTCCATGGTGGGGTGTGGAAACGATTTGTCGCTGCGCCGCGCGCGCACGGCAAAGTTCGTGAACTTCAACGGCTCCATTTCATCCCACGAGACACGGCAGATGGCTTCGATATCCTGCTCGACGGGACGCGCCACGGCGTAATACGCGATTCCTAGAATGCGTTCCACGCGCTCGATGGCGGCTTCCAGCGGCGCACCACGGCTCAGACGAATCAGGAAGCGGTCCCCCGGCTTCTCGATACTCTCCACAGGGATTCCCTGAAGTCCCCGGCGCAGCGCCGTCAAGAGCTTCGCGATAAAGAACCGCCGGTTGCGGCCCTTTAGCCACAATTCGTGGTAATGGACCACGATGACTGGATTACTCATGCAGGTTTCTCGGGACTCACACAAACCTTTAACTTCCGAGAAGTATAACAGACAGGGGCAGAGTGTGGCCGTTGCAGCAGTTTCTAGCCCTGTGACCCAGCCTGAGGGCTGTACGTAAGGGGCGATAACTCAATGGCTACACAGGAGATTCAGGGGCGACTTTACATGTGCTTCGGGGTTAGAATCTGCAGCGCTCCTGTCCCCGGAGCCGTATGGGTCCAAGACGTAGAAGTTCGTGCTACCTAAAGCGCCGCTGATGCATCCAAACGAGTGACCCGGGGCGTACGGGAGGATTATGATGTGGAACCGGCGAGACTGGGACGATTTCTTCGACATCGTAAGGAAACGGTGGCAGACGCACCGGCCCCTGCGCCCGGTGGACAAGTCCCGGCGAAACCGGTTGGTGCCCACCGAAGGCTATAGCCTTGCCGAGCTGGATGACGCCGGCTTGAGCATCGAGCAAGCCGAACATCTCGGTCTTCCAGTAGACGCCGGACGCGTGGGCTCCTACGGCCCAAACGTTTCCGCGCTCCGGGAATACATCCGCGCCACGCGCTCTCGGTTTTAGGCACTCCTCCCCCGATAAGGTATAAGCGCGGGGCACCCTGCCGTGCACTCTTTTGTTTCCAAGAAATTTTCCTCACCTTTTAGGCTCCAGGTACTAGAATGCTGCTCGCCGGAAAGCGCTTGTAACGTCTAAGGCTAACCGGATCGTTCCGCGCCCGCTCTTTGGTTTCACCCGGAAGCATATACAAAGGAGCCATTTCGATGAAGAAAGCTATGCTCAGCCTGGCGATTCTTCTGGTTTCATGCGCGTGTTTCGCGCAAGGCAATAAACCGCTTCTTCTGCGGCAGCCCACACTGAGCCGCACGGACATTTGCTTTGTCTACGGCGATGACCTCTGGAAAGTAAGCCGCGAGGGCGGGGAAGCGACACGCCTGACCGCTGGGCCCGGAATCAAGCGCGGCCCGCATTTCTCACCGGATGGCCAATGGATCGCGTTCACAGGCGAGTACGACGGCACGCTGAACGTGTACGTAATGCCCACTGCCGGCGGCACTCCCCGGCGAGTCACATTCCACTCCGGGCCGGATGTCGCGGCGGGATGGACTCCCGACGGCAAGAATATTCTTTTCGCCTCCCCGCGCGATGCCTACGCATTTGGCATACAGAGGCTCTACACCGTCCCAATGGATGGCGGGTTTCCGACGCAACTTCCGTTGCCACTTGCTTACGAGGGCTCGTATTCACCCGATGGCACGCACATCGCGTACCGGCCAACCCCGAAGGCATGGGGAACCTGGAGCCACTACCGCGGCGGAACAGCCACGCAGCTCTGGATTGCGAATCTGGCGGACTCGAGCATCGTGATGGTTCCCCGGGTGGACTGGAACGACATCAACCCCATGTGGGTCGGCGACACGGTGTATTACCTGTCCGACGAGAACGGCCCCTACACGCTGTTTGCTTTTGACACGAAATCGCAGAAGAACGAGCAGGTCATCGAGGACAAGGGGCTGCCGATCAAGTCCGCCTCCGCGGGCCCCGGCGCGATCGTGTACGAGCAGTTTGGCTCACTCCACCTTTATGATCTCGCTTCGCACCGCGAGCATGAGGTACGCGTCCACTTCAATGCGGACCTGGTCCAGGTGCGCCCTCACTTTGAAAAAGTGGTGAAGCACATCGAGAATGCCGCGATTTCTCCCACAGGAGTCCGGGCGGCGTTTGAAGCTCATGGGGAAATTCTTACGGCGCCTGCCGAGAAGGGCGATATCCGCGATCTCACCCATTCGCCCGGCGTGGCGGACCGCGATCCGGCGTGGTCTCCCGATGGAAAGTGGATTGCCTACTTCTCCGACGAGTCGGGCGAGTACGCATTGCACCTCCGGGATCAGAGCGGCATGGGCGAAGTCCGCAAAATCGACCTCGGAAATCCTCCCTCTTACTTCTATTCGCCCACGTGGTCGCCGGACAGCAAGAAAATTGCTTACACGGACAAGCGGCTGAATCTTTGGTACGTGGACCTGGACAAGCCCACACCGGTGAAAGTGGACACGGATTACTACGAACAAACCAGTTTGAATCCCTCCTGGTCGCCCGATAGCAGGTGGATCACGTACACCAAAACGCTTGTCAACCATATGCGCGCCGTAATTGTCTATTCACTCGAGACGCATCAATCCACGCAGATTACCGACGGCATGAGCGACGCCGAATCAGCCGTATTCGACAAGAACGGAAAGTATCTCTACTTCACAGCGAGCACGAATATCGGGCCAAGCCTTTTCGGCCTAAATATGTCCACCGATGACCATACCGTGACGCGAAGCGTTTACGTGGTCGTCCTGCGCAAGGATTTGCCTTCTCCTCTGGCACCGGAAAGCGACGAGGAAAAAGTGGAAGGCGAGAAGAAAGACGCGGACACCTCAAAGCAAGCGGCGTCGGAGGGCGAGAAGGATCAGGACAAGGATAAAGATAAAAATAAAGAGACCGAAAAGAAGAAGGAGCCTCCCAAGGTCACCATCGATTTCGACAACATCAGCCAGCGCATTCTGGCCCTTCCCGTCCCGGCCAAGAATTACGCTGGACTCGGCGCGGGCAAAGAGGGAGAGCTGTTCATCGCGGAATTTCCGCGAGAGGAAGGCGGAGAGGGGCCGCCTTCGCTGATCGTGCAGAAATTCGATCTCGCCAAACGGAAGACGGACATGGTCGTCTCCGGTGTTCAAAACCTGGCTATTTCTTTTAATGGTGAGAAGCTGTTGTATCAGCAGGGCGATGACTGGTTCATAGCCTCCACAGCACAGGCCGTCAAGCCCGGCGAAGGGAAACTGAAGCTCGAAGACATGGAGGTGTGGGTCGACCCGCAGGCCGACTGGAAGCAGATGTATCGCGAAGTTTGGCGCATCGAACGCGACTTCCTCTACGATCCTCATTATCACGGACTGGACCTGCCGACCGTGGAGAAGGAATACGCAGCGTTTCTGCCCGGCATCGCTACGCGCGATGATCTGAACTATCTCTTCGACCAGATGCTCAGCGAAATCAACATCGGCCACATGTTTGTCGGCGGCGGCGACATTCCGGAGGTGCCTCGGGTCAAGGTGGGCCTCCTCGGCGCCGATTATTCAATCGAGAACGGTCGCTACCGCTTCCAGCGCGTCTATAACGGCGAGAATTGGAATCCGCACCTGAACGCTCCGCTCACGCAGCCGGGTGTTAATGTGGCTGCGGGCGAGTATCTGCTCTCCGTCAACGGCCGCGATCTGCATGCTTCCGAGAATCTGTACAGCTTCTTCCAGGAGACCGCCGGCAAGCAGACCGTGCTCAAGGTGGGGCCGAACCCGGATGGCACGGGCTCGCGACAAGTAACCGTTGTCCCGGTCGATGACGAGGAACCGCTCCGCAATCGAGCTTGGATTGAGGGTAATCTCCGCAAAGTGGATGAATTAAGCGGCGGCAAACTCGCCTACGTGTACCTGCCGAATACAGCCGAGGGCGGATTCACGAATTTCAACCGCTACTATTTCGCGCAGATTGGGAAACAGGGCGCCGTCATCGACGAGCGCTTCAATACCGGCGGCCAGGCGGCCGACTACATCATCGACGTGATGCAGCGCAAGATCTGGAGCTATTGGACGCCGCGCGACGGCGCGATATCGACAACGCCGCTCGGAATCTTCGGCCCGAAGGCGATGGTCACCAATGAGTTTTCTGGTTCGGGTGGCGACGCTTTGCCGTGGTATTTCCATCTCGTCGGACTTGGCCCGCTCATCGGCAAGCGTACGTGGGGAGGGCTTGTCGGAATCGGCGGATATCCCGACCTCATCGATGGCGGCTATGTCACCGCGCCGCGGTTCGCTTTCTTCACGACGCAAGGGACGTGGGACGTTGAAAATCACGGAGTGCAGCCGGACTACGAAATTGAGTTCGATCCGCACGCTTGGCGTCAGGGGCACGACCCGCAACTCGAGAAGGCAGTGGAACTCGTGCTGCAGGATTTGAAGAAGAATCCGCCGCCAGTTCCAAAGCGCCCGGAGTATCCGAACTACGGGAAGTATTCGAGCGTCCACTAAAGGGCGCGAGTCTCTTGTGAAGGATTGTCCGGGCCGATGCTGGTCGCGGAAACGCGTTGGCGCTTGCCGGCTTCTCGGATGGGGATGCGCTGAAAGCCTCAACGAGGCGCTGCGAAGGACTTTGCGGCCACAACTGAGCATAGTCCGGCCAGCAGGCCGCCGCTGATCACGATTGCTTCCCAGGCAAGGCCTGCCGCAACGGTCAACACAGCGGGTGCGCCAAACGGGACCAAGAGTCCCACCAAAGCCGCTTCCCGCACTCCGATTCCTCCCTGCGTCACCGGAACGGCTGCTGAGATCTTTGCAAGCGGCCAAGCAAAAAGCCAGGCGCGAAACAGCAAGTGCAAGCCACATGCCTCCGCGAGCGCAATGTTAAGGGTGATGAAAGATAGCTGCGCTACAACGGAGATCCCCAGCGCGGCGAACATCGCGCGTGGCCTTCGCGCCATCGACCGCGCCGCACGTCGCAGACTCACAGCGCGCCGGCGCATCCGGAAGGAAAATCGCCCGACGGGCACCAAGGAGATCCCGGCTGTAATGATTGCGGCGCCAACTACAGCGGCTACCGCAATCCACACGAAGACTCGCCGGCTCTTTGGCTCAAGCGCTCCGGGTACCAGCAATGCCCCGGCAGCGGCGAGGATCGTGAGGCCCGTCAAGTCGATGATGCGGTCCAGGAAACTGCCCAGCAGCACGCCCGCTTTTGTTTTTCCGTAGCGCATTGCCAACGTGGCGCGCACCAGATCGCCGCCGATCAGCGAGGGCAAGAAAAGAGAGCCGAATAGTCCGGCAAAATAGCATCGCATGGCCTGAAGATAATTCAGCCCGGCGCCGGCTGTATTGACCATCAACCTCCACTTGCCTACCCCGAGCAGATGCGTCGTGAGATACGCTGCCAGAACCAGAATCCAAAGCCGCGCGGGCAATGTGCCCAGCGTGTTCCAGACCTTCCGTCCGGGCAGAAAGTGGAACAGCAGAAGGAGCGCCAGAGCGCTCCCGCCGTAGTGCAGAATTGTTTGCAGCGCTGTGCGAGAAAGATTGACTCGAGGGATGCGCGTCTCAGGCTGGCCTGTCACGGAGCGTCGTCGCCACATTATGCGGCCCGTCAGCCTGTGCTACAAGTGTCACGCGTTCCTTCCGTTGGCCCGATCTCATGAATTCCGGTTGCAGTCTGGGCGTCCAGCCGTTAACTTAGACGGCTGAACTGAGTCTCAGGGAAGGCACCGTGAAAAAGAGAATCCGCGTGGTTCAATATGGAGTAGGTCCAATCGGCGCCTCGATTGTCAGGCTGATGCGCCAGAAAGCTTCGTTGGAGATTATCGGCGCAATTGACAAAGACCCGGCGAAGGCCGGACGTGACCTCGGCGAGGTAGTAGGCGCGCCCGACGCGCCTTGGGGCGTTGTAGTCTTGGCCGACGCCGCCGCGATGCTCGATCGGCCTGTGGACGTGGTTGTCCACTCGACTTCCTCTTACCTCAAAGACGTCATGGATCAGCTCCTGGCATGCCTGACGGCGGGCTGCTGCATCGTCTCGACGTGTGAAGAGTTGGCGTACCCTTTTCGCAAGCATCCCGAGCTCTCAGCGCGCCTCGATACGGTTGCGAAGGAGGAAGGGGTGGCGCTCGTCGGTACGGGCGTCAATCCCGGTTTCGTAATGGACAAGCTCGTCCTGACTCTTTCGGCCGTCTCGCAAAGGGTGGACTCGGTGAGAGCCGTCCGGGTGGTGGACGCTTCCAAACGCCGTTTGCCGCTGCAAAAAAAGATCGGCGCGGGGATGACCCCGGACGAGTTTCGCGCGCAAGTCGCTGCAGGCGTCATCAAGCACCACGGCTTGCCGGAGTCCGTCGCCATGGTGGCAGACGGCCTGGGAATTCACCTCGACGACATAACCGAAACCATCGAGCCCGTCATCGCCGAAGAAATTGTGAAGACCGAGTTTCTCGAAGTGGCTGCCGGCCAGGTGGCCGGCGTCCATCAGATTGCGCGGGGAATGGCCGATGGCAAGGAGAAGATCTTCCTCGAATTGAAGATGTTCGTCGGCGCGGAGCAGCCTGCTGATTCGATCGAACTAAAGGGCGAGCCGAACATTTCGCTCGTGATTCCGGGCGGCACGCATGGCGACATCGCCACCGCGGCCGTTGCCGTCAATGCCATCCCGGCGATCGTCGCTGCTCCGGCGGGACTGCGCACCGCCCGCGACCTTCCACTGACTTTCTTCCCGCACACGGCGACGGCTTGACTCTCGGCCGCTAGGCCTGATTCCAGAATCGGGCGACCGCCGCGTAATCGGGATCATCCTTGGACGCGTCTTTCACGCTGCTGTAGGTCGCGTAGGCCGCAGCTCCCAGAGGCAAAGTCACGCGATTCTGCCGGGCCAGTTCCAGCGCCAGCCTCATGTCTTTGTGCATCAGCCGGAGCGGAAAGCTCGCGGGAAACTCCTTTTTCAAAATCTGGGGAGCCTTGACGTCGAGCACCGCGGCGCGCGCCATGCTCGATTGCATGACCTCGATCAAACGTTCGCCCGGCACGCCAGCTCCCGCCACGAGCGCCAGCGCTTCGGCCAACGCCTCTACCTGGACCGCCATCATCAGGTTCATCGCCAGCTTTACCGTTTGCCCAGCGCCATTCGGCCCCAATAGAAAGAAGCGTTTCCCGACGGCCTCGAGCACCGGCTTCACTCGCTCCAGCACTTCCGCCTTTCCGCCCACCATGAAGACGAGTTCACCCTTCTCGGCGCCCCAGGTTCCGCCGGTAACCGGCGCATCCAAGTAATCCACGCCGCGGTTGGCGCATGCCTTGGCCGTGCGGCGAGCGAGTTCCGGAGAAATCGTGCTCGAGTCGATTAACACGCTGCCGCGCCGCAACCCTTCCAGCGCGCCTTGCGCTCCCCAAAGGATTTCTTCCACCGCCGGCGGGTCGCTCACAATCGTAATTAAGACGTCCGCCGACGCCGCTGCTTCGCGCGGACTGTTGGCGGCTTGCGCGCCTTCGGCCATAAGCTCCTCGACCTTCGCCCTGGAACGATTCGACACGACGAGCGGGAACCCTGCCTTCAGCAGGTTCCTCGCCATCGGTTTGCCCATCAATCCCAGCCCAATCAGCCCGACCGTCGGTTTCATTCATGCCTCCTTGCGCGAAGGTCCAATATACCTGTGCGAAGGATTGGATCGCTTCGGAATTTTTCTCCTGCTCTAATGTCACGTGGAAAGGGCCGTTATCGCTTCACGCCCAAGCGCGAAGCGACGAAGAATCTGCTTCTTCTTTCGAAGCCCTGCGGTATCCGAATTCCGTTATTTTCGCGAGCACGCGAACGCGAATTTTTCCTCAGCCCATTTAGGCGGTGGCTCATCGCTCTGGAAATTCTCGAGGCGAATCAGGAATGTTTCTTCAGAGGGCGCGGCGGGTCCTCGCGAGCGGGTTCGGTCGACAGGGTAACGTGCGCAATGAATTCATAAGGAATCTCAACTCGCAAGGTCTTCTGCTTTCCTCCCTGCGAAAACCTTTCTTCGATGAAGATCGCCTTTCCGGAATCCATGACGAGTGTCCCTGTGGCAGAAAGCTGTTTGTCGCCTGCCCGATAATGGGCTTCCACACGTTTCCCCACGAGAGCGGAATATCGCCCCATATATCCCCACTTGGCCACGCCGCCAAGAACGGCGCAATAGTACCATGGGATAGTATACATATAGGTAAATAATCTGTATCGCTTACCGATGGTTCAAATTGGAATGCGGGGGTGGGTAAAATGTATCTAAACGAGGGAGAACTCCACGCGATGCCGGAACGGATCGATCCGTTCCGCCCTCACTCGATGGCGATCCCCCAGCCTGAAGGTCCGGCGGACATTGTTCCCCCGGCCCCCGCGATGAGGTTCCGCGACGATACTGTGATCGCGTTCGTTGTAAGTACATCGCTGGCCGGTTGTTTCCTCCAGCCGGTCGATGCTTACAAGCCCCTCGACGAATATCTCCACCAGCTCGACGAAAAATCCGAACTTCTGCACGGAGATAATCAAGGCGTCGTACTCCTCGCCCAGGTGGCCCTCCATGAATTGCGCCGTCTTCCATTCCATCAACTCGCGCTCGGCCGAATCGGCGCGCCGCTCCGCTTCCGAGCTCTCCGAGGCGATCCCCTCCAGCTCGACGCGGCGATAGGGTCCCAGCGTAGCGGGTGATTGGTCCTTTTCTATTCGCGGGCCGTGCTGGGCAGCGCGCACGGGCGCTGCCCCGGGATTCTCGAGCGCCCATTTCAGCGCGCGATGGACAATTAGATCCGGGTAGCGCCGAATCGGCGAAGTGAAATGCGTGTATTCCTTTGCAGCGAGCGCGAAATGACCAAGGGGATCGGCGGCGTAGCGCGCTTGTTTCAGCGAACGCAGCATAAGGTAGGAAAGAATGCGCTCCTCGGGCTTTCCGGCTATTTTTTCGGTCAGCCTCTGATAGTGCTGCGGTCGTATGTCGACTTCCTCCGATGCCGGCATGGTCACGCTCATCGGCCGCATTCGTCCGCGGGCCGCGCGTCCGGTTCGAGTGTCGCGCGCCGGTGGTTGCACCCGCCCGTGCCGCACCGCGATTCGCCGCTCGGCAATGTCTTCGACGCCGAGCGAGTAGCCGAACGCGTGCGCCAGTTCCTCGAACTCGATCACCTTCTTTGGGTCGGGCTTTTCGTGCACGCGGTGAAGGGAAGCGATCCCGCGCGCTTCCAGGTACTGCGCGACAGCCTCGTTTGCCGCAAGCATGAATTCCTCGATCAGGCGGTGCGCGATATTTCGTTCGCTGCGCACGATGCTCTGCATCCGCCCGTCCGCATCGAACTCGATCACCGGCTCGGGCAGATCGAAGTCGATGGACCCACGGGCATTCCGCCGCTTGTTAAGCAGCAACGCCAGCTCCTTCATCCGCCGGAACTCGCCCGTCAGGTGGGCGTAGCGCTGGCACATTTCCGGGTCGCCTTCCAGCACTTTGTTCACGTTCGTGTAGGTCATTCGCTCCGCCGAGCGAATCACTCCCGGAGTGAATTCGGCGTGGATCATCTTCCCGGTCGCGTCCATCTCCATCAGGACGCTCATCACCATCCGGTCTACCTTCGGATTCAACGAACAAATTCCATTCGAGAGCTCCTCGGGCAGCATCGGCACGGCACGGTTTGGAAAATATACTGATGTCCCGCGCAGGCGCGCCTCGCGGTCCAGCGGCGAGTCGCGCGGGACGTAGTGCGCCACGTCTGCGATATGAACTTGCAACCCAAAGTGGCCGTTTGCCAGTGACTCCACATACACCGCGTCGTCGAAATCGCGCGCCGTCTCGCCGTCGATCGTCACAATCGGCAAACTCCGGAAGTCGCGCCGCCCCTGCAGGTCGGTCTCCTTCACTTGCTGCGGTGTGGACTTCGCTTCGGCCAGCGCTTCGGCTGGGAATTCATGCGGCAGGTGATGTTTGCGTATGATGATTTCGACGTCGACGCCGATTTCGCCGGGCCGTCCCAGTATCTCGATCACGCGCCCGGCCGGCGCCAGCCCGCCCTTTGGAAAGCGTGTAATCTCGGCGTTCACCACCGCGCCGTCCAGTTCCGGCAACCGCGCGCGACGGCTTGGCGACGCCTGGCCTCCGGCTCCCGCGCCCAGCTTCTGGCGCAACTCGGGAGTCAGCTCTTCACCCGGCGGAATCAGCACCTCGTGGAGTATGCGCGTGTCGTAAGGCAGCACGTGGTTCCCGTGCGGTCCGTAGCGAAACAGTCCCACGAGCGTGGGATGTTCACGCTCCTGAATCTGCACCACGCGTCCTTCGGCGCGCCCGTCAAAGCGTCGCCGCACGATCCGTGCCAGCACACGGTCGCCGTGCATGGCGTCGCTCAGATTGTCACGCCCGATGAAGAGATCGCCTTCCACACCCGGTATCGGCGAATCGGGCACCACGAAACCATAGCCATCCCGGTGCGCGACAATTCGTCCGGACACCAGACTCGGATCTGCGGAGCGTTTGGGAGCTGCTCTCTGAATGGCCGCAGCGGTTGGGGTGCCCATCGCGCCTGCACCGGCCGCGCCGGTTCCGCCAGGCGCCGCGGGTGGTACTTGTTTTCCTCCGGCCAGCCGATACCGCCCGCCGTGAATTTCCTCGATTTCCCCTTCGTGCTTGAGCTGCTGAATGATTCTCGGCAGGAATCGCCGTCCACGGTGCTTCAAGTCCATGCCGTGCGCGATCTCGCGGATGCTGGCGGGTTGCGAAAGTCCGGAAAGGTGCGCAATCACGTGCTCCCGCGCCAATTGGCCGGGCTGCACCGGTTCCTTTTGCCGGTTTGCGTGCTTTCGCTTCACAGGCAGGCCTTCTCGCTCTGGCTCTCGTTCAGGCTAGCGGAATTCGCCTCGCGTGGCAAAATTTGGTTTCGGCAGATCGCGAGAAACTCCGCGCGCTACTGCTCTGGCTGCCGTGCAATGGGCAGATTGACGTAGCCGATCTCCCCGTCGGGTTCTCGGACCGCCTCCGGGGCATAAGCCCCCAGCAGCTCGCGCCGCCACCACATCCCCGTCGCATGCTTCGTCTTCCAATCCGTGAACCAGTATTGATAGATCACGGCGCGCACCTGTTGCGGCGGCGAATCCGCGAACGGGTTTCCCAGGAACAGCGCCAGCACGTCCGCGTCGTTCTTCAGTAGCCGCTCTTCCGTCCAGACCACAAAGGGATATTCGCGCCACTGCCCCAGCGACGCAAACCACAAATTCCATTCGAACCGCGGCTGGTAGGGAGCGTAAATCCCCGGCGCCTTCGCCGGGTCCTGCGGCTTATAGCGATAGGGATACGCGGTCCAGGTCCTCCCGTCGCGCGACCCCTGGAATTCAATCTCGTACCGTGCGTGCGTCATGACTTCAAAAAGCCCGTACCGATTGGCGATGCGAAACGGCTCGAGCAATACTACGGGGTTGACAGGCAAATCCAGTTGCGGCGTGAACATCCATACGAGCGGCACCGTCGTGGCGTAAAAAATCCAGCCGAGACAGAAAGCTGACACGCTGATTCTTACTGGCCTGAGCTTTCGCCACAGCCGAGCGGTGTCTTTTTGCGGAGCCTCTGCCGTGGCCGGCTCTTGGGGGGGGCTTTCTCTCGACAATTGCGCGAATCCGCGGCGGTACGATCCATTCGACGAAGCGATCGTCCAGCAGCAGGAAGCCCAATACCAAAACCAGATAGTTTAGAAATGTATAGTTGGCGGTGAGGATGATGCTGATCTGAAAGGGCGTCAGAATCAGGAAGCAAACGATCCGAAATCGCCGCGGAAGAAACATCATCCACACGATCGCCAGCTCGGCGGCAAATGTGTAGAAGACCGCAAAGGCGTGGAACCAGTGCGGCAAATGCTGCACGTACCAGCCGATCCATGTCGGCAGCGGGCCGTTCTGGTAGTAATCGTCCATCGCGGTGAAGTTGCGCCACGACGTATCGCCGCTCCGCCATTTCCCGACGCCCGACTCGAAATAAATGCGGAACCATTCCCATTGCAGCAGAAAGCGGCTCATCCGGGACGCCGGATTCGCACGTCCCAGCCCCGGCCAGAATCCCGGCGGGGCAAAAAACAATGCGATGAATCCCGCTTCCAGCAGCATTCCATCCGATTGGTAACCTGAAAAATCCCGCGCCGCGCTCACGAACGACAAAAAGCAAACAAAACAAACTGCCAGCGCCGCCCGCGGCCAAAGATTCAGCACCACCAGCAGCGATGCGATCAGCCCCACCCAGCAGAGCAACATCAGCGCATGATCGCTCGACCCGAGCCACAACAGCGTCGGCGCAAACCAGAACCGCTGCGAATGAAGTTCTCCGGAAACGGCCTGCAGGTAATCTCCGGCGGGCAGGATTCCGTCCGGGCCGATCAACCCCTTGATTTGGAACAGGAGTGAATAAAACGCGGAAAAATAAATCAATCCGAGCGCCCGCAGGACAATCCATCGCGCCCAGAGGCGCCCCGGCTTCCTCTCGCTCGCCGCCTCCGGCCAGAGCACCCACTTCAACGCCGCCATGAATCGCTCTTCCATCGTCGGCGATTATACTGGCGCGGCGGGAACGCTCCAATTCAATTGAAGGCCTCCGCGCCAGCCTGTGGAGTAATCCAAATATCTCCAGCCTCCGTCTCGTGTTTTTGGGGGAAATGTAACCTGTTGTATCCTTGCGCCAGACACACAAAATTCATCCTTTCTGAGTCCACCCTTAGAGGGCTAGTGTTCTTGGTTCGACACACGCTCGTGCCAGACTTCTCTTCGTTGACGGGTGGACACCCCTTATATAAAATGTGGCGACTCGAAAGGCAGGACGTCTTCGATTGATCGACCGAACCGCGTCCAACTACCACATTGTTGAAAAGCTGGACAAGCTCGGCAGGTTGAGCTTGGTGCTTATCTTTTGCTGCACGATGTTGTGCATGCCCGGCTGCGGAACGCAGTCCCCTCCCCCTCCTCCCCCGGCGCCGACGCTCACTTCTATTACCGTTTCCCCTCTCAATCAGTCCATCCCCATCGGCGGGACCCAGCAATTCAACGCGACGGGCACCTATTCTGACGGCACGGTGCAAGATGTGACCACCTCCGTAACCTGGAGTTCGTCCGATACCAGTGTTGCCACCATCAGCAATTCCGCCGGGACGAACGGCCTCGCTACAGGCGTCGCCAAAGGCTCCACCACAATTCAGGCAACGCAAGGGACTCCCTTCGGCAAGACTTCCTTCAACGTTACCGAGCCGCTCTCTTCGATTGCCGTCACACCCCAGAACGCCACCATCGCTAGCGGAATCCCCCAGCAGTTCACCGCTATCGGCACTTACGCAGACAACAGCACCGCGGACATCACGGCGAGCGCCACTTGGAGTTCCTCCAACACATCTGTCGCCACGATCAGCAATGTGGCCGCGTTTAATGGCCTCGCCTCCACCCTCGCAGCCGGCTCCACCACCATTCAGGCAACCCTCTACGGAATTCCCGGCTCCACCGGGTTGACCGTGGGCTCCGCCGTCCAGGTTGGCGTCATCGTGAGCCCGCAGAACCCCGTCATTGCGGACGCCGGAGCAACGCAGCAATTCAATGCCATCGCGCAATATTCCGACGGCACCACACAAGACGTGACCTCTTCTGCCACCTGGACCAGCACCAACACCGGCGTTGCCACCGTCAGCACGCCAGGACTCGTCACGAGTCTCTCGCTTCCTTCCGGTCAATCTGCCGGATTCGCTTCCATTCAGGCTGTCTCGGGTACCTTCACGGGGGTTTCCATTCTCAGCGTGACGTCTCATACCGGCAATGGTTTCGCCGGCGTCTTCACTCAGCACAACGACATTTCGCGCACCGGACAGAACGTCAACGAAACTGCTCTCACCACGGCCGTAGTCAGCAGTACGTCCACGTTCGGAAAGTTATTTTCTCAGGCGGTGGATGGCCAACTCTACGCCCAGCCGCTCTACGTCCCCAACGTCTCCATTTCGGGCGTCGTGCACAATGTCATTTATGTCGCCACGGAAGGCGACTCTGTCTACGCCTTCGATGCAGACTCGAACACAGGCGCTAACGCCAATCCGCTCTGGCATGCCAGTCTGATCGACACCGCGCATGGAGCCGCCGCGGGCGCCACAACTGTCAGCTCCGGGAATGGCGCCTCAACTGACGTTAATTGCGGCAACATTATCAGTCAGATTGGTATCACCGCCACGCCGGTTATCGACCCCAGCACCAACACGATGTACGTTGCCGCAGAATCCAAGGAGAACGGCTCCTTCTTCCAGCGATTGCACGCGCTCGACATCACCACGGGCGCCGAGAAATCTCCCGGCCCGACTGTTGTCACCGGAACCTTCCCCGGCACCGCCGACGGCACGACCACGGTCACCTTCAATCCTTTGATGCACCTCAGCCGCCCCGGACTGCTCCTCCTCAATGGCACGGTCGATATTGCCTATGCTTCCAATTGCGACAACACCCCCTATCACGGCTGGCTTTTTGCCTACGATGCAGGCACTTTCAACCAGACGGGCGTCTACGTCACCACACCCAATGGCGGCCTCGGCGGTTTCTGGATGTCGGGCGACGGAATCGCTGCGGACTCGAATGGCAACATTTACATCCCCTCGGGAAACGGCGACTTCGATACCACCGATGTCCCCGCGGTGGAACTGGGCGATAGCATATTGAAACTCAATCTCCGCGGCAGCCTGCTCACGCTGGTGGACTATTTCACGCCCTACGACCAGGACAAGCTCGATACCGGAGACGTGGATGTGGGATCGGGCGGCCTCGTCCTGCTTCCCGACCAGCCCGGCGCAAACACGCATTTGCTCGTCCAGGCCGGCAAGGAGGGGACTGTCTACTTGATTGATCGCGATCAGTTGACCGCAAACAACGAGCACTATTGCGCGAACTGTACCTCGAACCCACAGATCGTTCAGGAACTTACGCAGGTCATCGGAGGCGGCATGTGGAGCATGCCGGCTTATTGGAACAATAATCTATACTTCTGGGGCTCTGGAGACTCTCTCACGGCGTTTGGGCTCTCAAGCGGCTTGCTGACGACTCTCCCGACTTCCTCTTCGACGCTCTCGCTCACATATCCCGGCTCGGTCCCATCTGTTTCAGCTGACGGCACGACAAACGGCATCGTCTGGGCGATTGATGCAACGAACTTCTCCTCTTCGCAGCCGGTAACGGGACAAGCGGTCCTCCACGCCTTCGATGCCACAAACCTTAACAATGAGCTTTACAACTCGAAGATGGCGGCCAACAGCCGCGACCAGGCCGGCATCGGCGTGAAATTCTCCGTCCCCACCATCGCCAACGGCAAGGTCTATATCGGTACTCAAACCGAACTCGATGTCTATGGTCCGCTGCCCTAAGGCGAGCCTGGGGTGGACGTCATTTCGGTGGGAAGCTACGCTCTTTCCAGATACTCGGAGGGAACGTCGTCTTCGGGGACCTGCTGCGTGACCACTTCGGATTCGTCAGGGTCGGGCGCGCTCTCGACCCCGCTGATCGCTTCAGCTTCGAACGCCTGCCCTTCTTCGAGCAACTCCTCCACGCTCTGTGAATCCGTATTTTCTGCTCGCGACAGTCCCTGTATGTCGCCCGATTGCCCGCCTGCGTTCAGTCCCATGCCTCGCAGTCCGGGCATGGCGATGCTCACGTCCGAAGCCCGGCCGTGAAGCGGTCTCAGCCGCCGGGTCCGTTTCTTTCGGCTGGCTGCCTTTCTGGCCAGCTTCGACTTCTTCATGCGCCCTTGTTTCCTCTTCGTCACAAACAGAGTCTAGCACTCGCGCAAACCTCCTCACAACTGGCCCTCCGGGCCCGCCGTGGAAGCGATCCGCCTTCGTCTCGCTCAGCGACCACAAAGTTTTCTCGACCTGAATCCGCACTAGGCGGGATCAAATGTCCCAAGTCTCTTTTCGTTTTCCTGCCCCTCCCCCGCCGTTATTCTTCCGCAGGGTGCACGATTGACGTCCATGCCGGTCCATGACAACGTTGAGGGTGACGGAACGGCTCCGCTACCTAGCCCCCGTCAGGGTAACGATGTCCAAGCACGACTATGTCGGACATCAGGGACGGGAAGCCCGCCAATCCAGTCTTGGTGCGCGGATTCTTCTCCTTCTATCCTAAGGAGTTGCACATTTCTTGCATCCTGACAGCCTCAACGCGACTCCCATACCAATGGTCTCCTCGAAGCCGTAGGCGATGGGAGGTCACACCGAATTCTCTAATCGCGACAACGCAAGGATCCTCAAAGTAGACTCTTCATCATATGCCTGCCGAATCTCAATCCGGAGCAAGCGCAAAACCCAAGAAGCCGAAGTTTGACTGGAAGCTGTTGCCCGATGTCTTGGCGCTTCTCAAGCCGCGCAAGGGAATCCTGGCAGTGGGCTTTCTCTTGATGGTTGTCAACCGCCTCTCCGGGCTGATCCTCCCGGGATCAATGAGATACTTCCTGGACAACGTGATCCTCAAGCACCAGATCGCAGTGCTGGCACCGTTGGTGCTCGCGGTGATCGGGGCGACTGTGGTGCAGGGGTTGACGTCGTACAGCCTGACGCAACTCCTTTCGAAATCGTCCCAAAGGATGATCACGGAACTGCGCATCAAGGTGCAGGCCCACGTCGGACGTCTTCCTGTGGCGTACTACGATGCAAACAAGACTGGTGTGCTGGTGTCACGCATCATGAGCGACGTCGAAGGCATCCGCAACCTGCTGGGCACGGGCCTGATCGAATTCGCTGGCGGAATTCTAACGGCGATCTTCGCGCTCGCGTACCTTCTGCGGGCGAGCGTCATCATGACAGCCGCAGCTTTTGCCGCTCTCGCCTTTTTTGGCTTAGGACTCAGCCAGGCGCTCAAGAAAATCCGTCCACTGTATCGAGCACGGCCGAAGCTCAGCGCCGAAGTGACGGGCCGGCTGACGGAGTCGCTCGGCGGAGTTCGCGTCGTGAAGGGCTATCACGCGGAGGACCGCGAAGAAGGCGTGTTCCAGGGCGGGGTGCAGCGGCTGCTCGACAACGTGCTGAAGACCCTGACGGCAACTTCGTTGATGGGTTCTGCGGCGACTGCGCTGATGGGAACTGTCACCGCCCTCATGATGTACCTCGGCGCGCGAGCCATTTTATCCGGAGCGATGACCCCGGGCGGATTCGTGTCGTACTTGGCGTTTTTGGCCATGCTCGTTGCGCCCGTCGCGCAGATCGCCTCAATCGGCCCACAGATGACCGAGGCATTGGCGGGCCTCGAGCGCACGCGCGAAATCCTGAATGAGAAGCTCGAGGACGAAGCTCCCGGCCGGACAATTCGTCTCGATCGCATCGAGGGCCGCGTGGCCTTCGAGGATGTCAGCTTTTCCTACGACGTTAACAAGCCCGTGCTCCACGGCGTCAGCTTCCAGTCCGCGCCGGGCACCGTGACGGCTTTGGTCGGCCCTTCCGGCGCCGGAAAATCCACGATCATCGGCTTGATTGCCGCGTTTTACACCCCCACCTCCGGCCGCGTGTTGGTTGACGGCGCCGATCTCGCGAGCGTGCGCCTGGATTCCTATCGCACCCAGTTGGGCGTCGTGCTGCAGGAAACTTTCCTTTTCGACGGCACGATTCGCGAAAACGTCGCGTTCGCGCGCCCCGAAGCGAGCGAAGAGGAAATCCTCGCCGCGTGCCGCATCGCGCGCGTGGATGAATTTGCGGAAGCCTTCGAGAAGAAATACGACACGGTGGTCGGCGAGCGCGGTGTAAAGCTTTCCGGCGGCCAGAAGCAGCGGGTATCGATTGCCCGCGCCATTCTGGCCGACCCGCGCATCCTGATTCTCGACGAAGCCACGTCCAGTCTCGATTCAGAATCCGAAGCGCTCATTCAGGAGGGGTTACGTTACCTCATGGCGGGACGCACCACATTCGTCATCGCTCACCGCCTCTCCACCGTTCGCCGCGCCGATCAAATTCTGGTGGTCGAGGCCGGGCGGATCATCGAGCGCGGCACTCATCAATCCCTGTACGCCGCCGGCGGCCGCTATTACGATCTTTACACCAAGCAGCACGGCGTCGAATCGAATCTCTTTCTGGTTTCCGGCGAGGCCGCCGAAGATTCGGACATCCTTCAGCCCGGCGCCTCCAACGGCAGCTCCGACGCAGGCCCCGCCGCGCCAGGCAATTCCGGGGTTTCGGATGCAATTCGCCTAATTCGCGGCAGAGACGCGTGACTTTCTACGGCGCGGCCAGATCGGATTAGTCTCGGGGGTATGTGCTTGGCAGTGACTTCAGGTACGCGATGATGGCGGTCGCGTCCGCGTGGTCCATGTGATAGATGTGCATCGGCGACTGAATGGCCAGCCCGTTTGGCCCGCGGCCTCGTTCCAGGATTTGCTCGGCTTGCGCGTCGCTAAATCCCGGCAAACCCGCCAGCGCCGGCGCCCGCATCGCCCAATGCGTGTCCGGATGGACGGGCATGATCCAGATGGGAGCTCCCTGCAGCGGGCGCGCATTGTCAATCTCACCGTTCGCATCACGCGGCGTGTGGCACTCGCCGCACATGGCCACCTCCTCGACGAGGTATCGCCCGCGTTCCACCGGGCTTTGCTGCCCTGACGTGGCGTTTTTCTGGGCGGCAGTCGCCGCGTCTTCGCGGGAGAATATGTGCGGCGCGGCAATCGCAACCGTCGCGACTGCAATCAACAAAGAAACAGTCCATCGGAGAGCAGTTTTCATAAGGTTTTAGTCCCGTATTGATATGGATGCGGCCGCGCGCCGGAAAGCGTCATCTGGATTTCCGCAATCGCGGTCACTTCAAGCCCGACAGAATACCAAATCGCCCTCGCCAGTGGCTAGATTCAGTGCGGAAGGACGCAATAATTTCTCGTGCGTCGCTTCACAGCCCTGCGGCAGTTTCCGTGTACACTTTTCCTCTCATGACCACGATCTACGCAGGCACTTCCGGATGGGCGTATCCGAGCTGGAAGCGCGGCTTTTATCCACCCGATCTCGCGTCGGCCAACTTCCTCAGCTACTACGCCACGCGCCTGAACTCGGTCGAGGTGAACTACTCGTTTCTTCACTCCCTCACAAAGGAATTGCTTCGAGATTGGATCGAGGCGACCCCTGCAAACTTCCAGTTTGCCGTGAAGGCGACGCAGGCCATCACGCATTTCCAGCGGCTACGCGGCGCACGCGGGATCACCCGGAAATTCCTCGCCTCGCTCGAGCCCCTGTGCCAGGCAAAAAAGCTCGGCCCCGTTCTGTTCCAGTTGCCGCCCAATTTCAAGTGCGATCCCTCGCGGCTCGGCAATTTCCTGGGCGTGTTGCCGCGCGATATGCGTACGGCGTTTGAGTTCCGCCACGCGTCGTGGTTCATCGAGGAAGTATTCACCCTGCTCCGCGAATCAAATGTGGCCCTCTGCCTGGCGGAAAGCGAAAAACTGCAAACACCACAAATCCAGACCGCCGACTTCTTCTATTTTCGACTCCGGAAATCCAATTACTCCATTCGCGCTCGTCAGGAGTTGAAGCGTGAGGTCGCCCGGCTCGCCCGCCGCGCCAATGTCTTCATCTATTTCAAGCACGAAGACACCCCGGACGGCGCTCTCTACGCCGAGAGGCTGCTTGCCCGAAGCAAAGCATAGTCTTCTGCGCGGTAATGCAAGCACGAGGTATTTGTTCTTGTAACCAGCCGAATCGCACATGAACCGAAAGATTGGTGCCCAGGAGAGGAATTGCTTGCCCTGAGTCCGCCCCCGGCGGGCGAAGGGAACTTCCACGCCCTGGCGAATCAGCGCTTTTGGTAAATGGTGCCCAAGAGAGGACTCGAACCTCCACGACCTTGCGGCCACTAGCTCCTGAAGCTAGCGCGTCTGCCAGTTCCGCCACTTGGGCATTCGGAGCGGTACAGCGAGGCAAATCCATATTGCCGTGCGGGGGTTGGTTTGTCAACGAAGCACACCCGGCCGGGACATTTCTTGACCCGTCCCGTGGCAACCTCTAGAGTGGAATGGGGATTTACGGGGCAAGTGGAGGAGCAAGGAAATGGCAACCGCACGAGCGATGATCGAGCGTCGGCGTTCCAGCCGCGTATGGATCCGCATCCCGGTCAAAATCTACAGCAACGGTGCACAGGGCCAGCCCCTGGATACCCCGGCCGAAGCCATTGCCGTCAGCCGCACGGGAGCTTTGCTTCAGATTCGCGTACCGTTTACACCTCTGTTGGGCGCGCGAATCGAAATCCTGAACGGCTTGTCCCAGGAAACTCGCGAATGCCGCGTGATCCGCGTCAGCGAATCGAAAGACGATGGCCCATCCGAGCTGGGCGTTGAACTCCTCTATCCCGGCCGCAATTTCTGGGGGATTCACTTCCCGGATGAGGCCTGCGCGTAGTGCCATAGTTCAAATCCGCGCAGTGCTAGGTCGCCTTCTTTTCCCATTCCACTCTCGGCAGTTCGTAGAAATGTAAGATGCGCCCGCGGCCTGGAATTTCTTCCCGGCTCACATAGTGGAACCCGAATTTTCGCAGAATATGTTCCGACGCATCGTTCCCTTTCTCCACGTCGGCCAAAAGTCGAACCAGTTGCAAATGGGTAAACGCGGCCTCTATGAAGGCCTTGCAGGCCTCTGAGGCAAACCCCCTTCGCCAATAAGGGCGCGCGAAGTAATACCCAAGGTGCGCCCCCAGACCGTCCTCTGCAGCCCGCAGGCCACAACATCCTATGTATTTCCCTTCCTCCTTCAGAACCGTCGCCCACAGGCCGTACGTTTCTGTTGGCAGCCCCAGATATTCATCCCGAAAGCGAGTCCGCGCCTTCTCCAAAGGCCAAGGTTGTCCTCCAACGTAACGCCGGACTTCGGGGTCTGTCTGCATGCTCACAAAATGCGCTTCGTCTCCAGTCTCGTGAGTCCTGAAAAGCAGTCGTTTTGTTTCCAGAAAAATCATGGCACGTGCCAAGGGGATCAAAACTGAGCCGTACCACTTGTGAAGTCAAGCGGTACGCCGCGGCCTTCGGCAGGATCCAAGTGTTGCCGGCTGCATCGGCCAAAATGTAACACTGTAGTCCTGCTCCGATTGACACCCTCGGCGCCGAGAGGTGCTATAATTCCCTAAATTGCAACCTGGGAAGGCCCGCTGCAGGCCGATCTCATCCGCAGAATGCCTAGTGGCCTCCGGGCCGGGAAGGTAGCCATGGACACGATGGGCGGCACCTTGTACGTGCTTGTGGTGGCCTGGAGTGTGGTCACAATCCTGCTGATCTGCATGTGGATTTATCGCAGCACCCTGGAAAACCGCGAAGAGGATCAGATCTTTCTCGACGCCGCGGAAGAATCCATGGCCAGCGAACAGCGGGCCATCGTGGCGCGCATTGAAAAGTTGGATCTGCCGATCAAGTCTCTGATCGTCGTCTCAAGCGCCCTTCTGTTGGCCATCGCCGCCGTCTGGCTCTGGCAGGGGTACAAGAATTTCTAGCTGCTTGTCCCGCCTGGCCGCTGCCTCCCTCCGCGGCTCTATAGGCCGGGCAGATGCGGTCCTGGCTGGTTTACTTGTGCCGAGGGCGGCTGAGCCGGTGGCGTCGCTGGACAAATTTCCGACGTGTGGTTGTGCACGATCAGCCAGTTGCCGTTCACCTTAGTGAATACCAGCGTCGTCTGGCCGCGCGCCGAAAACGGCTTCCCATTCAGCATCGCAATGAAGTCCCACTGGTAAGTTGCCCAGGATACGTCCGGGCGCGTAAAGATGAGCGTGTTGCTGCGAATGATCTGAACCCCCTGAAACGACGACCACTGGCTCTTGTAATCGGCGGCGTAGTTCTGCCAGCCGACAATGGGCGGCTCAAACGCGCCGCTGCGCACGATCGTGACGTTATCCGAATAATACTTGTGCATGGCTTCCACGTCGCCCATTTGAAAGGCGCCCAGCATCTGTCCGATATTATTCTCGATCTGGTCTGTATCCGGCACCGGCAATGCCGCTGACCCCTGATCGGAGTTATCCGATTTCTTTTTCTTCTTGTCTTGGCCCGCCCAGGCCGCCGTGGAAAGAACAATGATTAATGCCGCGGCAATCGAACTGCGCCAATAATCGAATCTCCCTCGCCTCTGCTTCATTCGCGTTCTCCTCCTGAACCGCCCCGCAGAATAGCACGAAGCGAAATGCGCGGAGCGAAGGGAAGCCGCGGCGCGTTCGAGTGAAAGGATCGTTCGAGGCTCGCGCGCGTGCATTCTTCGATCGAATTCAGGGCTGAGGAACTACTCGACCGGCGTGCTGTCCGCGGTTGCCTCTCCGTTCGAATCGTACCGGATCGTGCCGGTCTGGTCTGTGTAGAAGCTGCGCTGTCCCGTTGTACCGCGCTCCAGTGGGTCCGCGACGACCGTATACCCCGCGCCGCCGGGCGCCGCACAGCCCTTAGCAGCCACCGTGGGCGACTGCGCAGAAGAAGACTCGCTCGGTCCAGCCACCGCGGTGTAGGTAAAAATGTAGCCGCTCTTTTGGCCAACAGTTAAGGCACGCGGGATCATCAGCGCGTGGTCGCAACTTGGCTCATCGCCTATTTCGCCGCCCAGCGCCTCCAGGCTGGCAGCAAACCCATTTCCGTACGTGGTTTCATACTGCAGGTTGGCTACATTGATCTCCCGGAGACTCTCAACCGCCGAGGCTTCGTATGCAGCCATCCTCGCGCGCAGCAGGTTTGGAATCGCGATGGCCGCCACGATCAGTATGATGGGTATGAAGGCGATGCCCGCGTACCCGAGCACGAGTCCCGCGATCGCCATTCCCTGGCCGGTAAGCCGCCCGGCGGCCCTGCGAATGTCCGAAAGCGCCAAGTGGCCCAGGACAATCGCCACGATGGCAAAAGGAAAAAAGAAAAATAGGATTCCGCAGATCAGGCTTCCCAGCGCCTTGCCGCTCGACTCCACCGGGCCTTGATAAGGCTGTGCCGACGCTGGATAGGACGAGGCGCCGACCGGCGGAGCAGGCCACCCGCTCGGCGTGGTGGCTGGAGGCGCTGCGGGACCCGGAGCAGCACCTGGGGCGGCTGGGAAGGCTGCTCCACACTTCACGCAGAATTGCGCGTTATCCGCGTTTGCCGTGCCGCATCTCGTGCAGAACATCGCCACACCTCCTCAGGGATCTCCCCCGCCGAATCGGCCTCTTGGTTATCGTTTCCGCGCCGGAATGTCAACGTCTTGCCCGTTTCGATTGCCAAAGGTTCCGTGGGAAGCGACAATATCTTGAACATGTCTGCCAGCGATACCGTCATCATTATTCTGGCTGCGGGCAAGGGGACGCGCATGCGTTCCGCCCTTGCGAAAGTCCTGCATCGTGCCGGCGGGCGTCCGCTGGTCGAGCACGTCGTGCGCGCCTGCCAGCCGCTTAAGCCAGCGCAGCTCCTGGTCGTCGTCGGGCACCAGGCCGAAGAAGTCGGCGCGGCGGTCGCCGGACTCGGCGCGCAAACGGTCCTCCAGCAGCCGCAGCACGGCACCGGCCACGCCTTGCAAATTGCGCGGCGCGCGATTCGCAGGAATGCGAAGCTCGCGCTGGTCGTTCCTGGCGACGCGCCTTTGCTCCGCGCCGAGACGCTCGCTTCACTGCTCGACGCGCACCGCCGCGGCGAAGCCGCCGCCACGATTCTTTCCGCCGAGCTTGCCGATCCCACCGATTACGGCCGCGTGGTGCGCGATTCCGAAGGCCGCGTCCAGGCCGTCGTTGAGGAAAAAGCCGCCACGCCCGAGCAGCGCGCTATCCGCGAAGTGAACTCCAGCATTTATTGCTTCACGCTCGAAAAACTATGGCCGTGCCTCAACGCGCTCCGCCCGGAAAATTTTCATCGCGAACTGTATCTCACCGACGCGATCGGCCTTCTTCGCGCCCGCAACGAGCGCGTCCTAGCGCAGATCGCCCCCGATTCGCAGGAAATCGTCGGCTGCAACACGCGCGCCCACCTTGCCGATGTGGACCGCATCTTCCGCGCCCGCAAGGCCACTGAGCTGATGGAAGCGGGCGTCACCATCTATCTCCCCGAAACCGTCGTCATCGATCCGGAAGTCACGGCCGGGCCGGACACGCTCGTCGAGCCCGGCGTGCAGCTTCTGGGCAAGACGCGTATCGGAGCCCGCTGCACGATCGGCACCGGGACCGTCTTGCGCGATACACGTGTGGACGACGACGTCACGATCTTCGCGCATTCGTTTGTGAATTCCAGCCACCTCGCTTCCGGAGCGCAGGTCGGGCCGTTCTCGCGTCTCCGTCCTGGCTCAGATATCCGCGCCGGCGCGCATGTAGGTGGCTTTGTCGAAGTGAAGAAATCCGTGATCCACGAAGGTGCGAAGGTGCCGCATCTGAGCTACATCGGCGACGCTTCCATCGGCCGCGAATCCAACATCGGCGCCGGCACCATCACCTGTAATTACGACGGCATCGCGAAGTATCCCACCACGATCGGCAAGCGCGTTTTCATCGGCAGCGATACCGCGCTGGTCGCACCCGTGCGCGTCGGGGACGGCGCCTATGTCGCCGCCGGTTCGGTCATCACCGAAAATGTTCCCGCCGACGCCCTGGCCATCGCGCGCGGCCGCCAAGCCAATAAACCCGGCTGGGCACGCGCACGTCGCCGCGCCCTCGCAGCCGCCGGCAAGAAGCCGAAGCCCCGCCCCAAGCACCGCGTTGCCCGCCGCAAGCCCGCCCGCCGCGCAAAGACGAAATCAAGGCCGCGCCCCCGCGCTAAATCCAAATCCCGCCGCCGCTGACGGCATTCCTTAAGCCGCCCTGCGAACAATTTGGCTCTTGATCAAAAGTAGCCTTCATGTAGACATAATATTCCATGATAGCCGATTCACATCGACCGACGTGGAAGACACTGCTGGCTTTCGCGATTATCTATTTTGTGTGGGGATCCACGTTTCTCGCGATTCGCATTGGCGTCCATGAAGTTCCGCCGTTGATTCTGGCAGCGATGCGGTTCTCGGTCGCGGGAGCGGTGCTCTATTGCTGGATGGTCGGGCGCGGCGAGCGCTCACCGACCTGGCGCGAATGGAGGTCGGCATCCCTGCTCGGGACCGTAATTTTCGTTTTCGACTATGGGCTGCTGTTTTGGGCGGAAGAGCGTGTGCCTTCGGGTATTGCTGCCGTGATGTTGGCCTTGATCCCGGCGTTTATGGCACTTTCGGAAATTATTTTTTTGCGAACGCAGCGGCTCACCGTACGGTTGGTGTTGGCGCTTTTGATCGGGATCGGGGGAGTGGCGGTGCTGATGAACCACTCGCTGAATCTAGCCGGAGCGGCGATTGACAAGCTGGGCGCCATGGCGCTGATCTTTGCTTCCATCAGTTGGTCGGTGGCATCGGCGATTTCGCGCAAGCTGCCGCTGCCGCAATCCAAAGTGATGAGTTCGGGAGCGCAGATGCTTGCTGGCGGATTTTTCCTAGCCATCGCGGCAGCTGCGCTGGGGGAGTTTCACAATTTTCACCCGGGGAACGTCACACGCGGGGCGTGGCTTTCCTTGGTGTACATGATTGTGGCGGGGTCCATCGCTGGATTTACGGCGTATGTGTGGCTGATTCATCACGAATCGCCTACGAAAGTCGGTACGTACGCGTACGTGAATCCGATTGTGGCTGTGCTTGTGGGATATTTCCTTGGCGGCGAAGCGCTCGGCATGCGGACGATTTTGGGAAGTGTGTTTATTTTGATCAGCGTAGTGGTGATTGCCACGACGCGGGCGAAGAAGCCGGTGGCGACGCTCGTGGTGGAAAGTACGGCGGAGGGCGTGGGGTCGTAAATTCTGCTCCAGTGAATCTGCGCGGCCCTATGTATGCCGGGCTGCTTCGGCTACGCTTTCTCTCAGTTCCGCTCACCTTTCTTGCTGCCACAGGAACGCGTTCCTGTCCGGCTAATTCCATAGCCTCCAAGCCTGGCGGGTACTCCTTCCCATTTAATTGAGGTCGGCCACGCTGTGCTAAAATGCATGCGGGGAGAAATCAGCGCATGAAATTCGGCGTAGTGCAATTTCCCGGCTCGAATTGCGACGACGATGCGTACCACGCCGTCGGCTCCGTCCTCGGCCGCCCCGTCGATTTCATCTGGCACCAATCCGAGGACGTTTCCGGCTTCGACGCCATCATCCTTCCCGGCGGATTCGCCTTCGGCGACTATCTCCGCACCGGCGCGATCGCTCGCTTTTCTCCC
Organism: uncultured Acidobacteriota bacterium; assembly: GCA_963788255.1. Lineage (GTDB taxonomy): Bacteria > Acidobacteriota > Terriglobia > Acidiferrales > UBA7541 > Palsa-295. Next base: position 192,763 of record CAWBGC010000010.1, on the reverse strand, counting down.
GTGATGCGCGGCGTCACGCGCTTTGCGCGCTCCGGCGGGCTCGTCCTGGGCGTTTGCAATGGCTTTCAGATTCTCCTCGAAGCGGGGTTGCTGCCCGGAGCGATGTTGCGCAACCGGCGCCTGCGCTTCCTGTGCCGGCAGGTCCACGTGCGCGTCGAAAACACGGACACGCCGTTCACGTGCGCCGCGCGTCCCGGGCAGATTCTGAAAATACCCATCGCCCATATGGAAGGAAACTATTTCTGCGATGCGGCGTCGCTCGCCGAACTCGAGCGCAACCACCAGATTGTTTTCCGGTACGTCCATCCCGACGGCCGCGCGGCAGGCCCCGATGATTTCGAAGCCAATCCCAATGGCGCGCTCGCGGCCATCGCCGGCCTCTGCAATCGCGAGCGCAACGTCGTCGGCTTGATGCCGCATCCCGAGCGCGCCGTCGAAGCCGCGCTCGGCTCCTCCGACGGGCTCGTGATTTTGCGCTCGATGATCGAGAGCCTCTCGCGCGCCGCCGGTAAGTCCCAGGGTGCCCAGGCGGCCATTCCGGCTTGATGCTCCCGCCGACGCGAGCCTTCCACAAAAGCGATCGGCACTTGCCCTGCGTTTTGTTTGCTGCGAGAATTCGCGCGCGTGGCGAGATGAGGCCCGGGAAAAACGGGGTCGGGTCTGAGACCCGCCCCTACAAATCCCAATCCCCGGGCGAAGCCAAGAAATGATTGAAACCGAACTCAAAGTTACGCCGCAAATCGCAGCCGAGCACGGGTTGTCGCCCGGCGAATACGCCCGCATCCAAAAAATCCTCGGCCGGGACCCCAACTTCACCGAGCTGGGCATCTTCAGCGTGATGTATAGCGAGCACTGCTCCTACAAATCCTCACGCGTGCACCTGAAGCGGCTGCCCACGCGCGGCCCGCGCGTCGTTCAAGGCCCCGGTGAAAATGCCGGCGTGGTGGATATCGGCGACGGCCTCGTCGCCGTCTTCAAGATCGAATCGCACAATCATCCGAGCTTCGTCGAGCCGTTCCAGGGCGCGGCTACTGGCGTTGGCGGAATCCTGCGCGACATTTTCACCATGGGCGCGCGGCCGATTGCCGTTCTCGATTCGCTGCGGTTCGGGCCGCTCGCTCCCGGCCCGTCGGCGGGAAACGCCTCCGCGGAAGAAATCACGCGCAACCGGCACATCCTCGACGGCGTGGTGCGCGGCATCGCGTTTTACGGCAATTGCTTCGGCGTTCCCACGGTCGGCGGCGAAGTGCTGTTCGAGCCGTGCTACTCGAATAATCCCCTCGTCAACGCGCTGGCCCTCGGCATCGCGCGCAAGGACGAGCTTTTCTTCGCGCGCGCGCAGGGCGCCGGCAATCCCGTGATATACGTCGGCGCAAAAACGGGACGCGACGGCATTCACGGCGCTTCGCTTCTTGCTTCCGCTGAATTCAGCGAGGAATCGCAACAGAAGCGGCCGAACGTCCAGGTCGGCGACCCGTTCCTGGAGAAGCTCCTCCTCGAAGCATGCCTCGAAGCGATGCGCACCGGCGCAGTCGTCGCGATTCAGGATATGGGCGCCGCCGGGCTCACCAGCTCCAGTTCGGAGATGGCTTCGCGCGGCGGCATGGGCATCGAGATCGATCTCGCGCGCGTCCCGCAACGCGAAACCGGCATGACGCCCTACGAAATGATGCTCTCGGAATCCCAGGAGCGCATGCTGCTCGTCGCCGAGCGCGGACGCGAACGCGAAGTCTTCGACGTGTTCCACAAATGGGGGCTCGACGCCGTCGAAGTCGGGCGCGTCACCGCCGACGGCATGCTGCGTGTGCTGAACCACGGCGAAGTGACCGCGGAAATTCCCGCGCACGCGCTTGCCGAAGAAGGCCCGCGCTACGAGCGGCCGATCGCAGCGCCTTCCGCCGCTGCGCAGGCGCGTGGACCGCTTGTCGAATTTGCGCCGCCGGGCACGGACCTCAACAGAAATTTCCTCCGCCTGCTCGCGTCTCCTGCCATTGCGTCGAAATACTGGATCACCGAGCAGTACGATTCCATGGTGCGGACGAACACGCGCGTCGGGCCCGGCGCGGGCGATGCCGCCGTGCTGCGGTTGAAGGAAACGAAGCGCGCGCTGGCTATTTCCACCGACGCGAATGGCCGCTGGGGCTTCCTGAATCCGCGGCTCGGTGCGATGCACGCCGTCGCTGAATCCGCGCGCAACGTCGCTTGCACCGGCGCGCGCCCCATCGCAGCGACGAATTGCCTGAACTTCGGCAATCCCGAAAAGCCCGAGGTCATGTGGCAGTTCACCGAAGCCATTGACGGCATGGCCGAAGCTTGCCGCGCGCTCGATACTCCTATCACCGGCGGCAACGTCAGCTTCTACAACGAAACCCTCGGCAAGCCGATTTATCCCACGCCGGTTCTCGGCGTTCTGGGAATCCACGAAGATGCGGATTGCGCGCTGGGCTCTGGCTTTCGCAATGAAGGCGACCTGATCGTCCTGCTCGACGGCTGCATGGAAGGCTCTTGTAGCGGCGGCCTTCAGGCCGGCGAATTTTCCTCCTCGGAGTACGCAAAGACGATCCATGGAATCGTGGCAGGCGCTCCGCCCGCGATCGATCTCGCCGCGGAAAAGCGCCTGATCGATTGCCTGGTGGCGCTGGCTGGCAAAAAGGCGATTCTTTCCGCGCACGACGTGAGCGATGGCGGCCTCGCCGTCACCCTCGCCGAGTCCTGCTTCGATAGCGCGGATGATGCGGGCACGTGCCTTTCGGCGGATGTCCACCTGGAAACGAATGAAGTGCCGGAAGCCGCGCTTTTCGGCGAACGCGGTGCGCGCGCCGTCGTATCTATTTCGCCCGCTTCGCTTGCCCGCGTGAGCGCGATTGCGGCACAATATCAGATTGTCCCGCTCCGTCTGGGAACCGTCGTGCGCGACGATTTTCGCATCCAAATCAAGGGTGCCCCTGTGATTGGAGCTGACGTGGCTTCGCTTCGCAAGATCTGGGCCGAATCGCTGGCAAACGCCGTCGAGGGCGCATGATTTCTAAGACGCACACACCCGGAGACGACCACTTCCACGATCATTGTGGCGTGTTCGGCATATTTGGGCGCGAGGAAGCGGCCAAGCTGACCTACCTCGGCCTCTACGCGTTGCAGCATCGCGGACAGGAATCCGCCGGCATCGCCTCCACCGACGGCGCGGACGTCCACTCGCACAAGGCGCTTGGCCACGTGCAGGAAATTTTCACACCGGAGCGCATCGCGCAGCTTCCCGGTGCGGCGGCGATCGGACACACGCGCTATTCCACCGCCGGCGACACCACGGTGATGAACGCGCAGCCCGTGGTGATCGATTGCAACAAGGGCAAACTCGCGCTCGCTCACAACGGCAATCTGACGAACGCGCTCGAAGTGCGCCGCCGCTTGGAGCACCGCGGCTCCATCTTTCAGACCACCAGCGACACCGAAGTGATCGTGCATCTCGTCGCCCGCAGCGCCGCCCGGAATCTTCCCGGCGCGCTGGCCGATGCGCTCAACCAGGTGGAGGGCGCGTATTCGCTGCTACTGCTGACGCGGGATGAGATGTACGTCATCCGCGATCCGCGCGGATTCCGTCCGCTGTGCCTGGGGCGTCTCGACGGCGCCTGGGTGGTGGCTTCGGAAACCTGCGCATTCGATCTGATCGACGCGGAATACGTCCGCGAAGTCGAGCCGGGCGAGATGCTGCGGATTTCGCGCTCCGGCGTCGAATCCATCCGCTTCGCTCCCGATAAGCCGCATCAATTCTGCATCTTCGAGCACGTTTATTTTTCTCGCCCGGATAGCGTGGTCTTCGGCCGCCCGGTGAACCAGAGCCGCGAACTGCTGGGCCGCCTGTTGGCGCGCGAGCATCCGGTGGAAGCTGACATCGTCACGCCCGTGCCCGATTCAGGCGTGCCCGCGGCGGTGGGCTACGCGGCGGAATCCCGCATTCCGTTCCGCATGGGGCTGATCCGCAACCATTACGTCGGGCGCACGTTCATCGAGCCGGTGCAGGCCATCCGCGATTTCGGCGTGAAGCTGAAACTGAACCCGGTGCGCCGCATGCTGGAGGGCCAGCGCGTGATCCTGGTGGACGATTCGATCGTGCGCGGCACCACCAGCCGCAAGATCGTCCGGCTGGTGCGCGAAGCGGGCGCCACCGAAGTCCACGTGCGCATTTCCTGCCCGCCCACGATTTCGCCCTGTTACTACGGCGTGGACACGCCACGGCGCGACGAGCTGATCGCCGCGAGCCAGTCCGTGGAAGAGATTCGCCGTTTCCTCGGCGCCGATTCGCTCGGCTATCTCTCGCTCGAATCGTTGCGGGCGGCCGTGGAAGATACGGAACGAAAATTTTGTACCTCGTGCTACACCGGCAGCTATCCGACGGAGCTGGTGCAACTCGAAGTGGAGGCTCATCGTGAGAGCTGAAGTGCAGGAAGCTGCCGTACCGGCGGAAAAAAGTCAGAAGGCAAAGTCCGACGTGGGCAGCCGTGTCTGGCGCGAGGTCGTCTCCTGGTTCTGGGTCATTCTCGCCTTCCTGTTCATCGAGGGAACTCTGGTGCAGGCGCGCGTGATTCCGAGCGGTTCCATGGAGCGCACGGTGCTGGTCGGCGACCACCTGATCGTGAGCCGGTTCGGCTACGACGCCGGGATCCCGTTCACGCAATATCACGTCCCGCTTTGGCGCAACCCGCAGCGGCAGCAGATCATCGTTTTCAAGGCGCCCCTGGCCGACCAGGGTTTCCCGGATTTCATCAAGCGCTGCACGGGAGTTCCAGGAGACCACCTCAAGATCGTCGAAGGAGTGGTGTACGTCAACGGGGTGCGCCTCAACGAACCTTACGCGAACCATATGCCGGGATTCGCCGGTTCCGCGGTGGAGAATTTTCCGGCCCGCAGTTCCGAATTGCCTTTTTCGGACAATCCCGGCTGGGGCGACGAGCTAGCCAGGCGCGTCGTGAACGGCGAGCTGGTTATCCCTCCCGGCGAATATTTCATGATGGGCGACAACCGCGACAATTCCAACGACAGCCGTTTCTGGGGCTTCGTGCCCCGCGAGAACATCATCGGAACGCCCCTCATTATTTACATGTCGATCGAAGCGCCCGATGTCGTCTGGGAACCGGGGCATGTCGGCGAGCGCTTTCAGACGTATCTCGAGGCGGTGATTCATCCCAGAGAAATACGCTGGCGCCGGCTATTTCACACGTTTTGAAAATTTGAGGCACGTCCAGCCCCCTCCTGAAGCCAGGGTTTCTTCATGCGCTATGCCGATGCAGGTGTCAATATCACGGTTGCCGGTCAGGCCAAGCGGCGCATTGCCGCGATGGCGGGAAAAACGTTTCGCCGAGGCGTGCTGGCGCCGGTGGGCGGATTCGGCGCGCTCTTCCAGCTTGACAAAAAGCGCTGGCGAGACCCAGTCCTGGTGGCCAGCGCGGACGGCGTCGGCACAAAGCTGAAGGTCGCTTTCGCGGCCGGCGTTCACTCCACCGTCGGCGCCGACATCCTGAACCATTGCGTCAACGATATTCTGACGCAGGGTGCCGAACCGCTTTTCTTCCTCGACTACCTGGCGATGGGGAAAATGGACGCGGCCTTGGTCGAGCAGGTGATCGAAGGAATGAGCCGCGCGGCCAGGAAAGCCGGCTGCGCCTTGATCGGCGGCGAGACCGCGGAGATGCCCGGGTTCTATCCGCCGGGTGAATACGATCTCGCAGGGTTCATCGTGGGCGCGGTGGAGCGGGGTAAGCGGCTCGACCCGCGCCGCGTGCGGCCCGGCGACGTCCTGCTGGGGCTGCCTTCGAGCGGGCTGCACACGAATGGCTACTCGCTGGCCCGCAAGCTCATCTTTGGAGTCGCGAAGCTCGGGCCGGATTCTTACGTTGCGGAAATAGGGAACAAGATCGGCGCGGAACTTCTGAAGCCGCACCGCGCCTATTGGCCGCTGCTGAGGAACGTGCTTGCGCGCGGCTGGGTTTCTTCGATGGCCCACATTACCGGCGGCGGAATCACGGGAAATTTGCCGCGTGCGCTTCCGAAAAACGTCCACGCGGTCATCGAGCTGGGCTCCTGGCCCGTGCTGCCGATCTTCCGCTACCTCGCCCAGCTCGGTGAAATCGACCGCGACGAATTGCTGCAAACGTTCAATCTGGGCGTGGGGATGATTCTGGTGGTGCCGGCGAAGCATGTCTCAAGCGTGGAGGCGGAGCTAAAACGCCGGCGTGAGAAATTTTATCTGATCGGGCGCATCGAGCGCGCCGTCCACGCAAGGTCCCGCGTCACTTACACGGGAAAACTCCCGCTCTGAAGCAGCGCCCGAGATGCACGTCTACTGGCCCGTATTGTCCATGTCGGCGGCCACTTTCCACGAGCCGTCGGCCTGTTTCTTCCACACGACGAGGTACTTGCCCTTCACGTCTGTCACTTTGCCTTGCTTGTCCGCAGTCGCAAAATCGTAGGTGCCATGCTCCCACGCAAAATCGGCGGAGCGGCCGACTTCCACACCTGTAGTTTCAAAGGTCAGCCCCGGACCCGGCAGCGCCAGCATCAGCTGCCATCCCTTGCGGATGTTCTCCTTTCCGCGAACCACTGGCCCCCTGTCGGCGAACTGAATCGCATCGTCGGCATAGTAGGAAACGGCTTTGTCGAGGTCTTTCGCCTGCGTGGCTTTGCTCCACTCGACCGTGGCTCCGCGGATCGCGGCTTCCGCTTGGGCGATTCTTGCCTGTATGTCTCGCTCTCGCGCGGCACGCCGCTCCGCCGCGCGGTGCAGCCGGCAGCCCGCCGAGAAACTCACCGCGAGCAAAGCAATCACGTACAACCCAATCGAACGGAAACGCAGCATGGCACATCCTCCCGAGCCGAAGAATTGACGCGCAAAAGATGATGCGCTCGCGCGCCGGTGTCAAGCAAGGCCGAAGGGAATCGTCTGGCCTGCGGCTTCGCGGAGAGCCGTTGCAAACGCAACACCGGCGGGAGGAATCGAAGCACCAAGTTTTGCCGCGTTATGGAACTATGCTACTTTCGGGCGGTGGCGAAGAAGCGCATTGGCGTGCTGCTCTCCGGACGCGGCTCGAACTTCGAAGCCCTGGCCGATAGTATCGCCTGGGGGCGCATCCCCAACGCCGAGATCGCGATCGTGCTGAGCAACCGCGAAGGCGCACCCGGAATCGAGAAAGCGCGCGCCCGCGGAATCGAGACGCGGGTGATCCCTTCGAAGGGGCTGGAGCGCGAGGCGTACGACAAGCTGGTGGTGGCGGCGCTGCAGGAAAAGCACGTGGACCTGGTCTGCCTGGCGGGATACATGCGCTTGCTTTCGCCGCACTTCGTCGAGGCATTTCCCGAGCGGATTCTGAACATTCATCCCTCGCTGCTGCCGGCGTTTCCGGGGCTCGAGGCGCAGCGGCAGGCGATCGAGCACGGGGCCAAGTTTTCGGGGTGTACGGTCCACTTCGTGGATGAAAACTTGGACGCCGGCCCGATCTTGCTGCAAGCGGTGGTAGCCATCCAGGACCACGACACGCCGGAAACGCTGGGGGAGCGAATCCTGCGCGAAGAACACCGAATTTACTCGGAGGCGGTCCGGATCGTGCTGGAAGGACATTACCGGCTGGAAGGGCGGCGCGTCATAGTCGTTTCGTAACGCTGGGCGCAGAGAAGTACGGAGAAAAAATGTGGCAGTCGTGAAATTTAAACCGGTGCAGGAACAGCTCGAGATCCTGAAAAAGGGCGCGGCGGAAATCATCCGCGAGGAAGAGCTGAAAGCGAAGCTGCTGCAAGCGGCGCAATCCGGCAAGCCCCTGCGCGTGTATCTGGGTGTGGACCCCACGGCACCCGACATCCACTTGGGCCACACCGTGGTGCTTCGAAAGCTGAAGCAATTCCAGGACCTGGGCCACACGGCGATTTTCCTGATCGGCGATTTTTCAGCCCGCATCGGCGACCCCACGGGGCAATCGGAAACGCGTCCGCCGCTGACGCGCGAGCAGGTGGAGCAGAATTCAGAAACCTACCTCAAGCAGGTCTACAAAATCCTCGACAAAAAGAAGACGGAGGTGCGGTTCAACAGCGAGTGGCTGGAAAAGATGAGCGGCGAGGACATCATCCGCCTTTGCTCGCATTACCGTCTGGCGCGGATGCTGGAGCGCGAGGATTTCCGGTCGCGTCTGGAAAAGAACCAGCCGATTGCGGTGCACGAGCTGCTGTACCCGCTGCTGACGGCTTTCGACGCCGTTTCGCTGAAATCCGACGTCGAGCTCGGCGCCACCGAGCAGAAATTTAACCTTCTGGTGCACCGTGAAATCCAGCGCGAGTACAACGTGCCGGGGCAAGTGGTGATGACCATGCCGATCCTCGTCGGGCTCGATGGCGAGCGCAAAATGTCGAAGAGCCTGGGGAATTACGTGGGCATCACGGAAGCGCCAGGGGAAATGTTCGGCAAGGTGATGTCCATTGCCGACAACGTGATGTGGTCCTATTACGATTTGCTGACGGATTTTCCTTCACCCGCTGTCGTCCGTCTGCGCGAGGAAGTTCAGATGGGCGTGCTGCACCCAATGGACGCGAAGATGCAGCTCGCGCACACGATTGTCGCGGGATTCCACGGCGAGGAAGCCGCCAAGAAAGCCGCGGAACAGTTCCGCCTGGTCTTTCGTGACCGCCAGGCGCCCACCGAGATACCGGAGATGCGGCTGGGATGGGGAACACGGCCGCTGTTCGCGATTCTAACGGAGACCGGCCTAGGCGCTTCCCGCAGCGAAGCCGAACGGCTGATCAAGCAGGGAGCCGTCGAGGTAAATGGCCAGATCGAGAAGGACGTCAAGCGCATGATCGTGCTCAATCCTGGGGACATGGTCGCGCTGCGCGTGGGCAAGAAGAGATTCCTGCGCGTCATCGGAGTTTCTTAGCTTCCTACGTCTCCCGTCCACTTCCTGCAATCCCCGCTGCGCATAAGCTAAATACGTTTATAAAGTCCGACTACCGGCTGGCGTGCGTTCAGAGGACTTCGAGGATGACGAGGGACATGTCGTCGGCGGGAGGGCCTTCGCGCCACGCGGCGATGCGTTCCAGGATGCCTTCCTTCATTTCGGTGAACGGCAGCGTCGCCGTCTCACGGACAAATTTCTGCACGCCCGAAACTCCCAGCATTTCTCCCCGCGAATCGAAGACGTCCGTGAGCCCGTCGGTATAGAGCACCACGCGGTCGCCCTGGTCCAGGTCCACATCGAGCGTGGCTTCCATTTCCACCGCCTCTGGCAGCGCTCCCAGGACCATGCTGCGCGATTCCAAGAGGCGCGGCTCCTGGCCCGGCGTGACGATCATTCCGGGCGGGTGTCCTGCCCCGGCAAATATCATCCGGCGGCCATTGCGGTCTAACCGCGCGGCGGCAACCGTGAAAAAGAAGACGGAGCTGCCGATATTCTGCATCACGAAGCTGTTCAACCGCCGCAGGATGTCGCCCAGGGGCGCGCCGGTGCGCAATTGGGTCATCGTTTCGGAATAAATCCGGTTGGCGACCAGCGCCGAGCCGATGCCGTGGCCCGAGACGTCGCAGACCAGCAAATTGAGATGATCGTGGTCGAGCGGGCTGACGAGGCCGAAATCGCCCCCAATGGTCCGCACCGGATGAAAGTACGCCTCCACGCGCACACCGCCCCAGACCAGCGCCTGAGGAGCGAGGCTTTGCTGCACGCGTGCGGCCAGTGTCAAATCCTCTTCGATTTCCCGCTGGCGCTCCTCAAGCCTGCGGTTCGCCTCGCGGAGCTTGGCTTCCGCCCGCTTTTGGTCCGAAATGTCCGTGAACGTGACGATGCCGAAATGGCGTCCATCGGGGTCCTCGATGGCCCGCGAACTGATGATCACCGGCATCCGGCCCCCGTCCTTCTGTGGCAAAACGAACTCAAACCGGTTGCGGCCATCGCGGATGCCCTTCTCCCTTGCCTTGACTATCACCGCGGCCTCTTCCGGCGAATAGAAGCGCGTGGCTTCCGCGCCGAGCAGTTCGTTCACCGGAATGCCGGTCATTTCCGAGAAATTCGTGTTGGCGAACAGAATGTGAGCGCAGTCGTCCGCAATGATCACACCCTCGTTCAACGTTTCGAGGATGCCCTCCATCTGCTCGAGCCATTCGGGTTTTTCGATGTCCACAGGCTTCCCTTAACCCAGCGCAGCACACTGGCGGCTATCTTACCGAACTGGAACGATTCCTCCAAAAGACATACCCATTGGATTCCGCGACGGGAACCCCGGCTGCAACCCATTTTGAAGTAAATTAGAAGGATCAAGAGGAGTGCCCTGGAGAATCGCGTGCCGGTGAATCATTGTCGGCCGGGGCACAGGAGAGAATGGGCGCAAACGAAAATCGCATACCACCGGGGCCCCGCGGATGGCCGATTTTTGGCGTGTCTTTCGAGGTCATGCGCGATCCGCTTCGCTTGCTGCAGCGGATCGCGCGGGAGTACGGCGACATTGTCCGCTTTCCCGTGATCCTGCAGAGCCGCATCTTGCTGAATCATCCCGACTGGGTCGAGCAGGTACTGGTGCTCCAGCACAGCAAGTTCCACAAGAGCGACTTCACCAAGCGGGCCGTCGAGCGGATGCTCGGGCGGGGGTTGCTGATCAGCGAAGGCGATTTCTGGCGCAGGCAGCGGCGGCTGGCGCAGCCGGCCTTTCACCGGACGCGCATCAACGAATACGCTTCCACGATGGTCGAGATCGCGACCGCGCACGCGCAAGCGTGGCGCGACGGCGAAACCCGCGACGTCGCTCAAGAGATGATGGCCCTCACGCTCGATGTCGCCGTCCGCACGCTCTTCGGCACCACCCTGCCGGGCGAGGCGGAGCAGATCGGGCGCGCGCTCACCTTCCTGATGCGCTATTCGCTGGGGCGCCTGCGTTCGCCGGTCCGCATTCCGCGCAATTGGCCCACTCCCAAGAACCGCCACGCCCAGCGGGAATACGATTTCCTCGACTCGCTCGTTTATCGCATCATTTCCGAGCGTCAAGCGCGGGGGAATTCCGGCCGCCAAAACGACCTGCTCTCGATGTTGATGGGTGCGATGGATGAAGACGGCACACAGATGACGCCGAAGCAGCTCCGCGACGAAACCATGACGCTTTTCCTCGCCGGCCACGAAACCACGGCGCTCACTCTCGCGTGGACCTGGTATGCGCTCAGCCAGAACCCTGCCGCCGAAGCCCGTCTGCACGATGAACTGCGCGCTGGGCTGGGAGGAAGATCTCCGCAACTCGGAGATTTGGCGCGGCTGCCGTATCTGCAAGCGGTAGTGAACGAAGTTCTGCGTCTTTATCCGCCTGCTTACATCATTGCGCGCACTTCCATCGAGCCCTGCCAAATCGGCGGCTACGATTTTCCCGCGGGCACCACTTTTCTGCTGGCGCAGTGGGTGATGCATCGCGACCCGCGTTACTACGAAGACCCAGAAGCGTTCCGCCCAGAGCGCTGGCTCGATGGACTGATGGACCGCCTTCCGGCGGGAGCTTATTTTCCGTTTGGCGACGGCCCGCGCCGCTGCATCGGGCAAGGATTCGCGCTGCTCGAGGCCGGGCTGGTGATCGCGGAGGTCGCGCAGAAATTCCGTTTCCAGCTTGTGCCCGGCGAAGTGGTGGTCCCTGAGCCGCTCGTCACACTGCGCCCGCGCAATGGCATTCGCATGACTCTGCACGCACGGAGTTGAGCCAGCTCCCCTCGCGGAGATTCCTAAGGCTCGCTGCGCGAAAAATTATTGTCCCGAGGAAAATTTCGAGGCCTGGCGCTACAAATCCAGAAACACGCGGGCGCGGAAACCCGCAGGCGTGCATTCGATCTGGAATTGATGCAGCGTCACGGCTTTGATGTAAGTGCCCGCGGCGTGGCGCTCGCGATCAAATTTTTCACCGTACGCGATGCCGCGCGCTTCTCCGGATTTTCCATTCTTCGGTTCGCGTAATTCCGCGATGTCGACGCGCCGACACACAATTTGTTCCGCATCCGCGATCGCCAGAATTTCTGCGAGCCATGCGTACAGCAGCGATTCGATATCGGCTCCCTGCGCCACGATCTCGCGCGCGATGCGCTCTTCGATTTTTTCCGGCGCGCAACCGAGCGAACACAGTGCCAGCGCCGCGTTCTCAAACAGCTCGGCCAATGTGACGCCGAAGGCAAGAAATCCCACATCTGCTGGATGCTCAAGGATTTCGAAGCGGTCGCTCATGGCCGGAATTGTATCGCTCCACGGGAAATCATGCCGCCGTATTACGAAATACGATCGATGGCCATATTGACATACGATTCGCTCATCGATACGATGGGCCGAGGTTTTTGCCATGGAACGAGCGCGCGTCCGGGTTTCTCCCAAGTTCCAGGTGGTCATTCCCAAAGCCATCCGCGAAGAGCTCAAAATCGAGCCGGGGCAGGAGCTTTTGATGTACACGCTCGAGGGAACTGTGCGCCTGTTGCCTCGCCGCTCGATCAAGGAGTTGCGCGGTATCGCCAAGGGCATGAGATGGAAAGACGAGTATCGTGACCACACGGACCGGTTCTGAACTGTATCTGGTGGATTCCTCCGGCTGGATGGAATACCTCACCGAAGATTCGAAGGCCGCGGCGTTCGGGCATTACCTGGAGAACGAAGCTTCCGTCGTGGTGCCGTCGCTGGTCATCTTTGAAGTGTACAAGCAGCTCGCGCGGCAACGCGGGAGATCGGTGGCCGACCGCTTTCTCACGCAAGCGCTCCAATGCCGCGTGGTCCCGCTGGACGAGATGATGGCCGTGGCGGCGGCCAACGCAAGCCTGGAGCATCGCCTCGGAGCGGCCGACGCCATCCTTTATGCCACGGCCCGAAGCTGCCAGGCGCAGCTTGTCACCCTGAACACGCGGTTCCGCGGACTACCCGGCGTGATCATTCCTTAGGCCGGCCCTCCCCGCCCGCAAGCGATCCTCTAACGCGAACCCCGGCAGTCTTCGGCTGGGATTCAATCTTTGCCGATTCACGCCGCGAGCCCTTTTGTTTCCCGTTTCGCTTTTCTCCGAAGCAAAACGGCGCTACACTCCCCGCACCCCGGTTCGGAACCGCCACGGCTACAGGAGGCGGCGATGTACGCACGCGTCACGCAATACCGCGTCAAGCCCGGCAAGTACGAGGAATTTATCGACGCGCTTTCCACGGCGATCCCTCTGATGCGCGAACAAAAGGGTTTTCAGGCCCTGCTCGTTCTGCGCGTGGAAGGCACGAACCCTCCCGACGTCCGGGTGATGACGATCTGGGAATCTCAGCAAGCGCTCCAGCACAGCGAGAACAACCTCTATTTCTACCAGGCCATCTCGAGAGCGCTCGTTCTGGCGGAGGGTTTTCCCGTGATCCGCGAAGAGGAAGTGGTCTTGAGCGATTTCCCCACGGGATCCAGGGCGGCAGGCTCCGCCTAGAACGCATTCGCCGCCGCGCCGTTACTTAATTGCATTCCGATAGGAGTGTGCGGATCTCAGTCTATCCGCTTGATGGGGATGTCCCTTCCTCCGGTGTGCAGGGTCATGGAGGTCACGCGTCCCTGGGCGTCGACTTCGAAAGTGAATTCATCGTCCGCCATTTTCGAGAAAAACTTGCGGTCGCTTTCCGGAAACAGCTCTTGCTTGGGCTCGTCGTTTTCCTGAACGGAAAGGTGATCGCCTTCCCGCCGGACGACGAGGATGAGGTCCGGCGCTACTCCGTAGCGTCCGGTATATTTTTGGAGCAATTCCGGCGCGACACTTACGACCTTGTGTTCCTTAAGCGGCACGCGCGGCGGAAGTTGGCTATAGGGTGTGTAACCTTCCCACTCGATGGGCGTGAACGTATCCCGCAGCAGGGTCTCCAATAGCTCCTGGAAGATGCCCTCGCCGTTCGAGCTGTTCGTCATGATCAGGATGCCCGCCTTTTGCTTGTCGAAGCAGACGGTGTAGTTGCGCCAACCCTCGTCGTGCCCTTCCTTGAAGAAAGCCTCGCCATAGGGACTCCAATAAAGACCCCAGCCAAGTCCGTAGCTCAGCCGGATTGCATCGTTCGCATCGGTGGTTTCGTTCTCCAGCGTGGGGAACTCATGCTTTGTCGTGATCCGAATCTGGGGGCTAAGCATTTGTTGCCGCATCTCTTTGCGCAATCCTTGGCCATTCATGACGGCCAGCATGAACCGGGCAAAATCGTGCGGGGTTGTTTGCATGGAGCCCGCGGCGTTGGCGCTCTGCCGGCGTTCGGGGCCCAGCGAGCGGCCATACTCGTCGTAGCCATTCGCAAAATCGGATTCGAAGCGGCTCTGCCAGACCATGCTCGAGCGCGTCATGCCAAACGGCACAAAAATTCGCTCCCGCATCAGGTCTTCGAGCGGCTTCTTCGTCACGGTCTCGGCAACCATTTGCAGGAGGTTGATCCCTTCGCCGGAATAGGCGTACCGCGAGCCGGGCTCGAAATTGATGCGGAGCTTGCGGTCGTCAGTCGCCCAGCGCAAATTGGGGAACCCGCTGGTGTGGCTCAGAAGCATCCGGGCCGTGATGCGTTTGTAGCGTTCGTCTCCGGCCAGATCCACGTAGTCGTGGTATTCCGGCAGCGGCTTCGGCAAGTATTCGTACACCGGTTTGTCGAGGTCCAGGATTCCTTCCTCGACCAGTTGCATGATCATGTAGCCAAACGCCACTTTGCTGAACGAGGCTGCAGTCATCACGGAATCTTCGTCGAGAAGGAGATTCTTTTCCTTGTCGCGAAACCCGTAAGCCTTTTCGTAGGCGACTTTTCCGTCGTTGAAAATCGCGATTGCCGCGCCCGTAACTTCCGCTGCTTGCATCAGGCGAGTCACTGTTCCATCGATTTCCGCTGGCGTGATCGAACTGCCGTCCAGTCGCCGGACGCCCGGCTGTTCCGCACCCGGCGCGAAACCGATGATTGCGCCCGCCATTGCAAGCATTAGAATCGTTCGTCTCATGCTATATCCCCTCGCCAAGCTAGTACGAAAGAGCAGGGGATTAGGTTCAAGAAATTGCGAATTATTCGTGGGCTCTGACGCTCACTGTTTGGCAGGAGTATCCGGAGCTTCGCTCTTGCACAGAGTTTCCATTTGGTCGTCGGGGACCGGCCGGTGCTCCAGCGCGATAATCGCGGCCTTTGCGTCCGCTGCCGGAGCCATACCGTAGTCAGTAAACCACCATCCAGGATCGTGGATATGAAGGCAGAGATAGGGGACAAGCTCCTTGCGGTCCGTGTAGACGGCTCGACGCACCGCCAATTGAAAGGGAGTGTAGTCCGCGGGCGCTTTCACCGGGACCGCCAGCTCTGCGCCGACGGTGTCGATGTATTCTCTCACGCCCAGGCGGGCCAGCGCTGCTTCAGTGACCTGGCGAATGGCCACGCTTTGAGAGTCGTTCCCCAACGATGCCGTGTAGATGCTCTCCAAAAGCGGTACGTCAGCTTCTGTGCCAATCCTTCCCAGGGCATAGATGGCCGATGAGTTCTCACTCGCTGCGATGAGCATCAGAATGGCCTCGCGCAACTTCGCCGCATACGGAAATGAACCTGGATTATTCACGGCCATGTCCGTATAGGCGCTCAAGGCCATTCCCAGGGGCTGGCCCTCCATGCTGGGCAAGCTGGCAATCACATAGGGTGCGGCCTTTTCCTTTTGGAGCAAAAGGACGGTCAATGCCCGGTAGTCTTGTCCGTCGCCCGCGCCCGTCAAGTCCTCGGCGAGCACGGGGAGAACAGCGTCTCCGTAGGGCCTCAAGGCCTCCGCGAATTCCTGCTCCGGCATCCTGCTGTAGTTCTGCCGGGGCCATCGAAGCACGGCGTCGACCACATCGTAGAGATTCTGCGGAATCATCAGCGTGGTGGAGACCCCTAGCGGCCCATCCACCAATCGCATCACGAAGCGCGCCGTTTCGTACGAACCGTCTGGCCGTATTTCCTTTGGCTGAATGAATAGATGCTGTTCGTGGGAAATGAAATACTGGAATGGCGGTGTTGGGCTAAACAGGCCGGTATGCGGCAAGTCGATCTCGAACTTGATGGGAACGAACTCCTTCACCCCTCCCAATCCGGTGATCCGCACTTGCACCTTCCCGTATTTTCCGTTGCGGTTAGGGACGTGCGGGAATTTCTGCTCGATGTTGATTACGCGCGTCTCGCCCTTTCCCTCGATTCCAGCTTTTTGGATCGCGTAAGGCGTGGGTCCCGCCAATCCTGTCGGTCCCTCGACAATTGCTTTTCCGGGCAGCTCCGCAAGGACGCGAAGCTTTTGTCCCGCGACCTCTACAGTGGTTGTGCTGGAATCGCCGTCGAGCGGACCGAAGACCGGCAGCGTCGCTCCCGCTTGAATCATGGCCGGCAGATGAAGTTGGTCGCCGCCCGGCAAGGGAGGCTCTGCGGGATCTCCTGCGCGCAGAATCGGCAACTCGGTGACTGCCAACTCCTTCCCAAACATGTCCGTAAAGCGCAGCCTCGCGTGCCCGCCGGTGTTTTCCGGCATCTTCCAATGAAACACGCCATCTCTCACTTTGGCGTGCTGTCCCGCCAGCTCGAGCGGGTAGTCGTAGGTGGCTGTGCTGGAGACCGTTCCGAGCATTTCGATCGCGCCGGAGAAGGGCTGGCCTTCCCTGACTCCTTCCGGCAAATACACGTTTACCTTCCCCTGATTCGTCGTGAGTTGGAGCATGATCAGGCCGCGTTGCGGCACCACCCGTAATTCATAAGGTGAGGTTGCCTGCTCCTGCGCTGCCGAGGTTCTAGGGAACACCGGAAGGAAGAGCGCGATGCACGCCCCAACCAGTGACGCGACACAAATAGGCGGATTCAACATCGTCCTTTGCATGGCAGGAACCTGCGCGCAATATAGATGTCTCCCTCCAGCTTGCCATCAGAATTGTTGATTGCGTATCGCTCGCTGCTTCGGGAGTTCGGCGGATGCAACAAGTCAGGCCCGGGGGGTAGCGCATCAGCGCCAATAATCTCTCAAAGGCTGGCCGAGGAGTCGGCTGTTCTCCCAGCAGAAACATCTAGCCGAGGGTGTATTGCAGGACCGCCTGCATTTCTACGTCACCGCTCACACCTGCATGGTCCATATGGAACACGAGGTAATCGCCCCGATTCAGAATCAAGGAAGGTTGCGCAAACACTTGTCGGGAAGCGGATCCTCCCGTTCCATCGGCGGGAACCCAAGTCTTCAAGATGACGTTAAAAAATAGATCTTGGACCAGGCCACCCAAACCTATGTTGAGCTTATTCGGGTTGTGCGGCGTCAGCGTCCCGAAATTGGGGCTGGGGGAGAAATTGATATATGCGGCGGGAGGGTCGCTAAAGGTCGGCTTGGCTCCTCGAGAAACTCCCCCATCGCACAGTACCTCAGCAAACCCTGCTTGAGCGGGAATGCCTGTGATCATGAAGGCCACATCGATGTTTATCGTGTTCAGGGTCATGGCGTCGAGAACCTCGAAGTAGACGTCGGCGCCGTTGTTGTTCACATTCACTATCTCCCAGCCGAAACCCACAACTGGATCCTTTGATGCTGTAGCCCCCGAAACGGGGGAAACAGCGTTGAGGAATTCTCGCCGTCCTTTTACGTTCATAACCGCCTCCAGCGGGGTGAATGTCCCGGCAGTGACCCCCGCCAAGACCAGAGCGCCCTGAATAAGAAATGTCCGCCGATCCGACATATTTCCTTCAACCAAGATTTCCATCTTGAATTCCACAGCAGGTGGCGTATTAACCGGAATTTCCGATTGGGACCTCCAGTTTGGGAGATGGTACGCTTCGCCTTCTTCCGACACAACGAATTTGCCGCCCGCGCAGGTCCTAGAAGTTCACGGGCGGATCGCCAAATGAATTCGCTTTCCTTGCTGGATAATGTATACATACAATGCCGCAGTACGCTGTGGAGGCAACATGACTAGAACCAATCTCCTTTTTATCCAAATCCTGCTGATCCTTTCTGCCATTCTTCTGCCGCCCAACCTTCTACGTGCACAGGAACGCGAGGAGCCGGGCAAGCCCATCGGCAAAGTCTCCGTGGTCGGAAACCTGATCCTGTTGGAATTGAACGAAGGCGCGCTCGGCCATCAAAGCCTCTTCGATCTGGAGAAGCGCACTCTTCGCTTCACGCCCGGAAGCGAGGGCTATCGCGTCGAAATTCTTCCGCTCCATTGGGACGCGGACTTCGGCCCGCAGCTAAGCGGCCGCCAAGTCACAATACACAACTTTTCCTTCCCCTTTTCTGGAAAAACTTGGAATTCATTCTCCGTCGGCGCCACCGGATCGATCCGCTTCACCGAGGAAACCAGCGCGCCCGCCGAGGGCGCCGCTCCGGGCTTCGGACCGCGCGGAGGCGGCGTTTCCATCGGCCGCTTCGACCCGTTGACCGAAGGCGCCGCGAACCTGGTGAACACCGTTCCCGCGATTTGTGTCTTTTTCAAGCCGCGCATGTCCGGCGATATCTACGCCAAGGAACTCGAGGATCGCGTGGTCGTCACGTGGGACGTAACCGAACCCTGGGGCAACATTCAAGACTTCACTTGGTCGAAGACGATCAATCGCTTCCAGGCCGTGCTCCACAAAGACGGCGCCATCGAAATGTCCTATCAGCAGCTTACGGCCAAGGATGCCATCATCGGCATCTATCCCCTCGTCTCCGGCGGAGAAGAAAAGCCTCTCGCCACGCTCACCGGCAACAAAAACTCCTCCGTGGCCGCGCATCTCGACCTGCAGAACCTCAAGCTTTCGGTGGTTGACGGCCTGTTCCTGAAGGTCACGTTTGAAACTGCCGGTCCCGTGCTCCCCGAAGGAGACTCGGGGCTCTCAGGCATTGCCTATCGCGTCTACTTCAGCGCCCACAAACCCGCTCTCAAACCTTCCAACGCCGCTCCTGCCGACGCCGTCTGGACCATTCGCGGCTTTGCGCCCCGCCGCGCGAACTTCGGCGCATCGCGTTACTTTGCGTCCGGTCCCGGCCTTTCGCGCCGCGTAACGACCACCGGCAACACCATCTCGATCCAGGGAATCCTGCCGCCGGTACTTCACGACCCCACGCAGATTACCGTTTCTGCGGATGCCTCTGCTTCCGGCTCCGACGAGCCTGTCGCGCAAATCCCCGCTCGCGCCGTCTCGCTGACCGGCATTCGCAACCCGGAAGTGCACTTCGCTTCCCTCAAACCGCAGGACGGTCCGTTCCCGGTCGTCTACGAAGCCTTCCACTATTACTCTCTGCCGAATGCGCGCGACCTCACCTGCTCCGTCATCAAGGGCCTCGGCGACAAGTACGACTTCCTCGCCTACTACTCGGATTTCCGCATTGACAATCAGGAAGCGGGCACTCCCAGTGACGGTCCGCTCGGGTCGACGGGAGACGCCGTCACCGGAATCGGCGCCCCGCAGCGCGGTCTTGCCTCCTACTGCACGCCCGGCAGGTTCCAGTGGCAATTCATCCAACCGGTCTACGTCGGCTCCAACCAGATGCAGGAACAGCCACCCAAAGACGCGCCTATGGGCACCGATCACGACATCACGTTCTACCAGCAGCAGATCGCGGAGATTTTGCAGAACGGCAAGATGCCTCCCTACATGTACGCGATGTCTCAAATCGGTCACGAAATGGGCCACCGCTGGTCGGCCTTCGTTTCGGCAAAGGTGGGCAGCGAGACGTTTCCGCTCGGCCCCACTCACTGGGCGCGCGGCTTGCAGGCCATCGTGCCGTTTCCCTATGTGCGGCCGTCGGAAGCATCCATCATGGGCGGCGGCGTCTGGCTTGACAACTTTGACGGTACCTACACGCAACTCGACGACGACTATTACGTGCCCGCCACCGGTTACTCCTACCTCGACCTCTACCTCATGGGCCTGATTTCTCCCGCCGAAGTGCCCGACTTTTTCATTCTCCGCAATCTGGTCCCCGCCGGCAAAGACGCGAATGGGCACCCCATCTTCAAGGCGGATAGGACCAAGGTCACGATTCAAGACGTCATTGCCGCCGAGGGCCCGCGCTTGCCCGGCGTTGACAAATCGCAACGCCACTTCAACACCGGAATGGTCATCGTCGTTCAGCACGGCGCCAAACCAAGCCGCGAGCTGATCGAACGAACCAACGGCATCCGCAAACAGTGGATGGAATATTTCTCCATCACCACCGGCCGCCGCGCCACCATGACCGCCAACCCAAACTGACGTCCGTATTCCACTGGAGCGTTGCCACAAAGAGCGGCACGCGCGTGCCTTTTCATGTGGGTCTGACTTAGTGTTCTGAGGATGCCGCCTCGCTCTCCTTATCCGAAATCTGCAACTTCAAATTTGCGATTCCGCTTTTCCCGTCCGCAGCGTCGGCGGCCCAAGCAAGCCTGCCCCACCGAAGCGCCCTTCGGCGGCATGCCTTGACCCGCCCCTCGCACCCCAGTAATCTAGGTGTTTCAACGACGGCAAACGAACCCATGGACAACATTCAAATCACGCTGCCCGATGGCGCCACCCGCGAAGTCCCCAAGGGCACCACGCCCGCGGAGATTGCCCGCCAGATTTCGCCGCGCCTCGCCAAGGAAGCGCTGGTGGCACGGACCAACGGCGACCTGATCGACCTTTCGCGCCCGCTGGACCAGGACGCGAAGCTCTCCATCCTCACCGCGAAGGATCCCGACGCGGTGCAGGTGTTCCGCCACTCAGCCGCGCATCTGCTGGCCGCGGCAGTGCTCGAGCTTTATCCCCACGTGAAGCTGGGCGTCGGCCCGCCCATCGAGAACGGCTTCTTCTACGAATTCGTGCGCGAAGAGCCCTTCACGCCCGAAGATTTGGGAAAGATCGAAGCGAAGATGCACGAGCTGGCGGCGCGGGACGTCCCCAACGAGCGCAAGCTGATCCCCAAGCCCGAAGCACTCGACCTCTATCGCAAGTTAAACCAGGAATTCAAATGCGAGCTGGTGGCGGAGAAGGCCTCGGAGCCGATGGTCTCCTTCTACACCACCGGGAAATTCATCGATTTCTGCCGCGGGCCGCACATTCCCTCCACCGGGCGCATCAAGGCGTTCAAGCTGATGAACGTCGCCGGCGCCTATTGGAAGGGACAGGAAGGCAATCCGCAGATGCAGCGGATTTACGGCGCCTGCTTCGTCGAGCAGAAGGAGCTGGACGAATACCTGCACAAGCTCGAGGAAGCCAAGCGCCGCGACCACCGCAAGCTCGGCCAGGAGCTCGATCTCTTCAGCATCGAGGAGGACGCCGGCCCCGGCCTCGTCTTCTGGCACCCCAAGGGCGGCATCATTCGCCGCCTGATGGAAGATTGGGAGCGCGCGGAGCTGGACCGCCGCGGCTACGACCTCGTGTTCACGCCCCACGTGATGCGCCGGCATCTGTGGGAAATCAGCGGCCATACCGGGTTCTACAAAGAGAGCATGTTCGGCCCCATGGAAGTCGAAAAAGACGAGTACCAGTTGAAGCCCATGAATTGCCCGGGCCACATCCTGATCTACAAATCGCGCCTGCGAAGCTACCGCGAGCTGCCCATCCGGCTGGCGGAGCTCGGCACCGTCTACCGCTACGAACGCTCCGGAGTCCTTCACGGATTGCTCCGTGTCCGCGGCTTCACGCAGGACGACGCGCACATCTTCTGCATGCCCCAGCAGATCGAAAAGGAAGTCGAAGACTGCGTTGAATTTGCTATGGAAGTGTTGCGCGTCTTTGGCTTCAGCGAATACGTCGTCGAGCTTTCGGCGCGTGACCCGTCGAAGCCGGGCGATTACGCCGGCACCGTCGAGGAATGGGAACGCGCCGAGAGCGCGCTGATCAATACGCTCAAGCGCATGAACGTTCCTTATAAATACATGCCCGGCGAAGCGGTGTTCTACGGCCCAAAGATCGATATGAAGGTTTTGGACGCCATCGGCCGGCCGTGGCAGCTCTCTACCGTGCAGTTCGATTTCAACCTGCCGCGGCGTTTCCAGCTCGAATACGTCGGTGAAGATGGCTCGCGCCATCAGCCTCTCATGGTGCATCGCGCGCTATGGGGCGCAGTCGAGCGCTTCTTCGGCGTGCTGATCGAGCACTACGCAGGCGCGTTTCCTGCATGGCTTGCTCCCGTGCAGGCCAGCGTGCTGCCGCTGAGCGAAAAAACAATTGATTACGCGCGGAAAGTGACGCAGCAGCTCAAGGACGCCGGCATCCGCGTCCACCTGGATGATCGCAACGAAAAGCTGCAGGCGAAAATCCGCGACGCACAGCTCCAGAAGATTCCCTACATGCTCGTTCTCGGCGGCAAGGAAGCCGAGGCCGGCACTGTCTCCGTGCGCCATCGCGCCAAGGGCGACCTCGGCCCCCGCCCCCTTGCTCAATTCCTCAGCGACCTCCGCCAGGAAATCGATTCGCGCCAGGTTGTCTAAATCCTGCGAATCCACCTCAGATTGTGATAATCGAAAGGCGAGGAAAGGCTGCGCGATAAAGGCGATCATCGAGGGTAAGAAGTCGATAGCCCCTGCGCAAGGCATGAGCGCCGATCAGGAAATCAGCAAGAATGCGCCGCGGGCCGGAAGCACGCTGCTGTTTCCGGCGGGCCGCGTAGAATTGGAACGCGCACCCAGCGGCTCGCCAGATGGATTCGTCGAGGTTCCATTCGACCGTGATTCCCGCTTCGCGGCAAAAGGAATCCAGGAAGGCTTCGGTGCGGAGAGGGAAGGCGAGGAGCTCGGCGTACACGGGTGCTGCGATCACCAAGCTGCCGCGCGCCAGCGACGCGTCCAGAGCCGATTGCGCCAGAGAATTGAGGGTGTCGTCGCGGTCCCAGAAGGCGATCAGGATATTGGAGTCAATCGCGGTGGTCATCGTCTGAGGTCAACGCCCGCGGAGTTGGCGAATCCGGCGAAGAATCGCCTTCCGCCCCGAGGGGACTTGTGGATTCCCGATGCCGCGATACTTTTCGAACGGACTTTTCGTCCTCACGGGGCGAACGTGGAAGCCGGCAGCGTCCTGCTCGAAAAGCAGGCTGTCGCCCGGGCCCACACCCAGGGCGCGGCGAATCTCGTGCGGGACAGTGATTTGTCCTTTTGTGGTGATTTTCGCTTGCTTCTTCACGGCGGCCTACCTATTCCTTACTATAACATGGGCCTCCTTACTTTCATAGAACCCTGCAACGATTACGATCTACCCGTTGCACAATCCGAGGCAACGGGCGCGGCTCCCGCGATGAAGACGGTTTGCCAACTTGCGGCGGGATGCCAAAGCCGTGCTATACTTTGTGGCCCGTCCCTGTAAGGCGGCTCTAGGTGGGCGGGGACTGGGATGGAAGAACGGAACGCGAAGATTTCGCGTCCGGGAGGTGGGTTTATCGCAGAACGGGGTGGACCTGGCGGTCTTCGTGTCAACGAACGCATTCGCGCTCGCGAAGTCCGCGTGATTGACGAAGAGGGAAACCAGCTCGGCGTGCTCTCGCTGTTTGACGCCATGAAGCGGGCGCGCGATTCCGGACTGGACGTCGTGGAGATTTCGCCCAATGCCGTGCCGCCCGTCTGCAAGCTCGTGGACTACGGCAAGTTTCTCTACGAGCAAAACAAGAAGGCCCACGAGCAGAAAAAGCACCAGAAAAGCTCGCACATCAAGGAAGTGAAATTTCGGCCTTCCACCGCCGAGCACGATTATCAGGTTCGCAAGAACCAGATCATCCGCTTCCTCGGCGAAGGGTACAAAGTGAAGGCCATGATTTTCCACCGCGGCCGCGAAATGGCCCACCAGGATGTCGGCCGCGCGAAGATGGACCGGCTGCTGAAAGACATTATGGAGCACGCCCAGGTGGAATTCGGGCCGCGCATGGAAGCCAATATCCTGCTCGCGCTGCTCGCCCCCAAAAAGGGAGTCGCGGCAACCGCTCCGGCGCGTCCGTCGCAGACCGCGGCGGGCGGCCAAGCATGAAGAATTTTTCGCCATCGAGGAAATTGTGAAGAAGAACAAGAAAATGAAGTTGAAGACGCACCGGGGCGCCGCCAAGCGCTTCAAGCTCACCTCCACCGGCAAATTGCTGCGCTGGCGATCCGGCAAGCGCCATTTCACGGGGACGAAGAGGCCCCGGCGGATGCGCAACCTGCTCAATAAGGTCGCGGTGAATCCGTCCGACGCGCCGAAGGTGCGCCGGGCGTTGCCTTACGGCCTTCCGTAGTTCGAGTGTGCCACGCTGGGCGCAATTCCGGCGTCGCGCGAGCGGCTTTGAATTTTTTCCGTGCCAGGCGGAGCGTCATGGGTGCCTGCCGGCCGGATGCCCAGATTCATCGGGGCGCTTGTAGTAGTTCCACGAGACAAACCCATCCGGTTGTCCGCCGGCTTTGGCGGGCCGCTAGCCTGCGTTTGTCTCCCCATACAAATTAATTTGGGTTGCGCCGCATCGGCGCGCAATAGGAGAATCCGGCTATGCCTCGAGTGAAACGTGGTACCAAGCGCCGCGCCCGGCGCAAAAAACTGCTGAAACACGCCAAGGGCTTTTTCCTGACCAAGGGAAAGCTCTTCCGGTCGGCCAAGGAAGCGGTGAACCGTTCGCTGCGGTATTCCTATCGCGACCGCCGCAATCGCAAGCGTGATTTTCGCACACTGTGGATCCAGCGCATCGGCGCCGCCTCTCGCAACAACGGCATCACCTACAGCCAGTTGATTCACGGGCTGAAGCTCGGCGCCATCGAAATCGACCGCAAGATGTTGGCGGACATGGCCGTGCGCGACGCCGAAGGCTTTGCCGCGCTGGTCGCCTCCGCGAAGCAGCATTTGGCAAGCGCGCCCGCCACGCCGCCGAAGCCCGCCGCGTAGCGCGCGAAGTAATATCGGCGCTGGTTGCGTGGCGCAATCGAAGCAGCGTCTCTCAGCCGCGCCAGCAGCTACGCGCAGCCGGTTGGAAGGCGTGTAAATTGACGCTGTATATGTAGCGGCGGCCTTAAGGCCGGCGCATTGCCCTGCAGGGGCGGGTCTGAGACCCGCCCCTATGGGCGAACACCACCCTTCGATGACGACCAGCGATTCGACAACGCAAACACTTTCGCAGCTCGGCGATACGACGCCGGAAAAGGTCGTCGCGCGCTTCAAAGAGTTGCGTTTGCGATTGGATAAGGAAATAAATGACATGTATCGCGTGGCACCAGGCGGGATAGACGCGGTACGTCACGATTGGCAGGGGCAAAAAAATGGGATTCTCACAAGGGTCAAGAATAACTGGCTAAAGCAAGCCCCGAAGCAATTGATGCCTATCGTGGGTCAAGAGTTCAATGCGTTGAAAGTTCATGTCATCGCGACGTTCGAAGCAATAAGCCAAGAAACCGAAACGGCGGTCGACCTAGCGGCTTCTGCGCGGGATCGCATCGATCTGTCGCTGCCGGGCGTGGAGCGCGCGCTCGGCACGCGCCACCTGATCCGCCAGACCTTCGACGAGCTGCAAAGCATTTTCCTCTCGATCGGCTTCAGCGTGGTGGAAGGGCCGGAGATCGAGACGCCCTACTACAATTTCGAAGCGCTGAACATTCCCGAGCATCACCCCGCGCGCGACAACATGGACACGTTCTACATCGAGGGCGCGCGCGGAGGCCATCTACTGCGCACGCACACTTCGCCGATGCAGATCCGCACGATGGAAAAGCAGGCCCCGCCAGTGCGCATCATCGTTCCCGGAAAAGTCTATCGCCGCGATAATCCCGACGCGACGCACGGCTACATGTTCCACCAGATCGAAGGCCTCGCCGTGGACACGGACATCACTTTCTGCGATTTCAAGGGCACCGTCGAATATTTCGTACGCGAATTCCTGGGGCACAAGGTAAAAACGCGCCTGCGCCCGAGCTATTTTCCGTTCACCGAGCCTTCCGCGGAGGTGGACGCGAGCTGCCACGTCTGCGGCGGCAGCGGCTGCCGCGTGTGCAAGCATTCCGGCTGGATCGAGCTGTTCGGCGCAGGCATGGTGAATCCAGTGGTCTACGGCTTCGTGAACTACGACCCCGAGCGCCTTTCGGGGTTTGCGTTCGGTATGGGAGTCGACCGATTCGCGATGATGAAATACGGCGTTCCCGAAGTCCCGCTCCTCTTTCAGAACGACGTGCGCTTCCTCCGCCAGTTTCCCTAATTTCTTCTTACATTTCCGGGCCGCGTGCTGCCGCAGGCGGGTGCAGGTCGAATTCGTGCGGCGGCTCGGCGCCCAGGAGATAGCGCACAAAGTAGTCCCAGCGGCGGCGCATCATGTAATAGTTCGCCGCGCCGTAACCGTGATGCTGGTTCGGCAGGAGCAAAAGATCGAAGTCCTTGTTCGCTTTGATCAAGGCGTCCACGACAAGCAGGGTGTTATAAGGCGGCACGTTGTCGTCCATGGTGCCGTGCGCCAGCAGGAGATGACCCTTCAGATTCTTGGCGATATTTTCGTTGGCCTGATCGTCGTAATTCGTGGTGCTGTCCGAATTTTTCACCAGCAAGCCCTGGTAGCGTTCGCCCCAGTCGTCTTCGTACTCGCGGTTGTCGTGATTGCCGGATTCAGAAATCCCTACCTTGAAGAAGTCGGCGTACCGAAACATCGCGTCGGCCGTTGCGTAACCGCCTCCCGAGTGTCCCCAGATGCCGGCGCGATCGATGTCAATCCACGGATATTTTTCGGCCAACTGCTTCATCCCGGCGACCTGGTCGGGCAGAGTGTTGTCTCCCATGTTGCCGTAATAGAAGTCGTGAAATTTCTTGGAGCGCGGCGGATTGCCCATCCCCTCGATTTGCACCACGACGAATCCAAGCTCCGCCAGCGCCTGGCAATCACTGCGCGCCTCGGCGAACGACCAATTTGCGACGCTTCCACCCTGCGGCCCGGGGTAAATGTTGTTCACGATCGGATATTTCTTGCTGCGATCGAGGTTCGTGGGCTCAAACATCAGACCGTACAAATCGGTGACGCCGTCGCGCGCCTTCACCGTGATCGGAATCGGCGGCTTCCATCCGGCGGCCACCAGGCGCGAGATATCCTCCTTCGCGACTGTGGACAGCAGCTTTCGGCTGTCGTCGCGAACCACCGTGACCGGCGGCACATCGGGTTGCGAGTAGCTATCGACAAAGAAGCGGCCCGAGAGCGATAGCGCCACATCGTGATTGCCATCCTCGGGAGTCAGGAGGGCAAGGTTCTTGCCGTCGAACCCGATGCGGTAGAAGTGGCTGAAGTACGGATTGCCTTTCTCGCGGCCATCGGCAAGGAAGTAGAGCGTGCGACTCTTCTCATCGACCCGCAACAACTGGGTCACGGCCCATTCGCCCGACGTAATCTGATTCTTCAGCTTGCCCGTCGTCAGATCGTAAAGATACAGGTGAGACCAGCCATCGCGCTCGGAGCACCAGATCACTTCGTTCGAGGCCGGGAGGTATCGCCAGTTCACGCGTCCCTGGCCTGATTCGAATTGCGTGGCGACACTTTCTTCGAGGACGTCGCGCACCGTGCCCGTGGCGGCATCGGCGACGCGCAATTGCTCATGCTTGTGGTCGCGCGACGTGGAAACGAAAGCCAGATGCGCACCGTCCGGGCTCCACTCAACGTCGGCCCATTCGCCGCCGCGGCATGCCACGTCGTCGCAAATGGTCGAGCGGTGTTGATCGGGAGGAAGCTGCAAGCGAATGACCTTGGGGCCGTCGAGATTGATGATCACACGCTGGATCGTGGTGACTACTTCGTCGCCCGGCAGCGGATACTTCCACTCCTCCAGCCTGGGATGGCCGACCTTGGTTTCCACCAGATACATTTCTCCCGTGCCGCGCTGATCCTGCTGGAAGGTTGCAATTTTCTTTGAATCGGGAGACCACAACAGGACGGGATGGTCGCTGTGGGTCCAGCCCGCGTTGTCCGTGGCGTAGCCGAAGTCCTTCACGCCGTCGGTGGTCAGTTGCGTTTCCTTGCCGGTGGCAACGTCGCGCACCCAAAGATTCCAATCGCGAATGAAGGCAGCGCTCTTGCCGTCGGGCGATTTCACTTCGTCGCGAGGCCCAAATGCGGGTTCGGCCGCTTTGCCCGCGGACGCGCAGCGGTCCGCTTGCAAGTCGCATTTCCAGCTTTGTCCGCGCAGGCTAAAGGAGATCGACTGTTGATCGTCGGAGAATTCGAAGGCCATGAACGGCAAGTGCGCCGCGTCGTACGTCTTGCCCGTTGCCGTGGAGAGCGCTGCGGCCACCTTGGCGTGATCAAATGCCGGCTGGTGGGTGCCGCGCGCGGCATCATAGAGTACGAATTCGATTCCTTCCGGGCCGACGTCGCGATACCAGAAGCGATCGTCCGGCAGCCAATTGGGACGCACTCTGTGAAACGCGAGCGGCGTCGTATTGAAAGACATGAACTTTTCGGCGTGCTCGTAATCAGCGGCCGTGACGACGCGTATCGCGCCGTTACTCGCCTGTTGCGCGGCGGAAGGCGCAGCGGTGCCGGCAGCAACAGCCGCCGCTAACGCAAATGGCAAAAGAAACGAGAGCGCATACAAGCGAATTCGCATCCGAATCCTCCAAAGCCTCGGGAGTCCAAGCAAGGGAGCGCGTCGAATCTGATATGCCGTCGCGGATCACACAACTTGGGCGCGAGTAGCATCGCCCCGGCGCAGTTCCCAAGTCAAGCCGCAGTCATGTCGCCGGTCCAAATTCAGACGCCTTCAAACCGAGCAGTTCGGCGGTTTTCTGACTTTCGATTGCGCGTTCGCACCGGTTTGCGCTAGCGTAGTTCGATTAAAATGGCCCCGCTGCACCTTTCAGGAAGCAGCGGCGGCGGCGAAGTCTCGATTCGGTGGCGCGGCGATGAAAGTTCTCTATAACTGGCTGAAGGAATACGTGGACGCGAAGGCGCCGGCGGGGGATTTGCGCGCCAAGCTCTCGCTCGCCGGCATTCCGATCGATTCGATTGAAGAGAGCGCGGCCGGGCCGGTGCTCGACGCGGAAATCACGGCCAACCGCCCTGACTGCCTGGGCCACTACGGCGTGGCGCGCGAAGTGGCGGCGATGTATCGCCTGCCGCTCAAGCCGGTCCAGCCGAAGCTGAAGGAATCGGCCGAAAAGGCCGCGGACGCAACGCGAGTGGAAATCGAAGCGCCCGATCTCTGCGGGCGTTTCACGGCGCGCGTATTGCGCGGGGTGAAGGTGCAGCCCTCGCCCGATTGGCTGCGCCAGAGGCTCGAGGCCATCGGCCAGAATTCGATCAACAACGTGGTGGACATCACCAATTACGTGATGTTCGATCTCGGCCAGCCGCAGCACGCGTACGATCTCGATAAATTGAGTGAACGGCGCATCGTGGTTCGCCGCCCGCGCGCGGGTGAGAAAATCCGCACCCTCGATGGAGCCGAACGCACGCTGTCAAAGGACATGTGCGTGATCGCCGACGCTTCGCGCGCGGTGGGAATCGGCGGCGTAATGGGCGGCGCGGAGAGCGAGATCGGTTTCAGCAGCCACAATATTCTTCTCGAGTCCGCGTGGTTCGACCCGATCTCGGTTCGGCGCGCGTCGAAAGCGCTCGGCCTGCGCACCGAGGCTTCCTACCGCTTTGAGCGCGGCACCGATCCGGAAATGGCGGAATTGGCTTCGCAGCGCGCCGCGGAGCTGATCCAGCAGCTTGCGGGCGGCGAAATCCTGGCGGGCGTGGTGGACGTTTACCCGCGCCGCGAGCAGCCCGGAAAAATCGAATTCACACGAAAGGAACTGCTCCGCGTAATGGGGGCGGACGTCCCTGACCGGGACATCGAGGAAATCCTCAGCGCGCTCGGTTGCCGCCCCGTCCGCGTAGACGCCAATCGCGGCAGCGCGGGTTCGCTGGTGGCGGCGTGGGAGTGCCGCCAGCCTTCCTGGCGGCGCGATTTGACGCGCGGCATCGACTTGGTCGAGGAAGTCGCGCGGCACTACGGCTACGACAAGTTTCCGCCCCGCATGCCGCCCGCCAAGCGGCCCGCGCATCGTTTGCCGAACGCCGCGGCGCAGGATCGGTTGCTCGAGCGGCTCGTCGCGCTCGGCTACCAGGAAATCGTGGAGATTCCGCTGGTCAACGCGCAGCGCAACGAGCTGTTCCGTCCGGCCGAGCTGACGCCTGCCGCCATTGGCAATCCGCTTGCCGAGGACGCTTCCGTCATGCGCTCGACGGGAATTGTCAGCATGCTCGGCGCGTTGGAATGGAACCTGAATCACGGCCAGCGAAATTTGCGGTTGTTCGAAATTGGCAAGGCCTACGAATTGCGGAACGGCGAACCCGAGGAAACGCGGGTGCTCACGCTGGGCGCTACGGGCCTAGCGCGAAAAAAGACGATTCACGAAGCCGCGCGCGAATTCGAGTTTGCGGATTTGAAGGGCGACCTCGACCGTATCGGCGAGCTGGCGGGCGGATTCGCATGGGAATTGGGCGGGCCGGGCTGGCTCGCGGGAGCGCGCGCTGCGAGGATTTCGCTCGGCCATGCGAATGGAAACACCGATGGCCTGGGACATGCAGGGCAGCTTGCTCGACGCGTCTCCGACCAATTCAAGTTTCGCCAGGACGTATTCGCCGCCGAGCTCCGCCTAGAGCCGCTTCTGCAGGGTATCGAGTCGGCGCGTGCGGGTTTGCGGTTCACGCCGCTCCCGCGCTTTCCTGCCGTCGAGCGCGATTTTTCGCTCGTGCTCGCCGAGGGAGTGACGTTCTCGAAAGTCGAGGAGACGATTCGAGCGCTCGGCATCCCCGAGCTTCAGGGCATCGAACCCGCCGATCTGTTTCGCGGCGGGCAAGTGCCGGCCGGAAAATTCTCGCTGATGATCCGTGTGACTTTCCAAAGCGCACAGGCCACGCTCAACGACGCGCAGCTTGCGGAATTCTCTGCGCGCATCGTTGCCGCGCTCGAACAAGAGCTCGGCGCGACGCTGCGCGTAAGCTGACGTTGCCGCCGCGAGGCGCGTGCTTGCGCCGCCGTGCGCAATGGCCCAAAATGGCCTCGGATCAGCCACCCGGCTGGCGGGGAGCGAACACGTGAAAATCGAGATTTACGACCAGAGCTACAACCTCAGCGCGGAACAGGACGAAGAGTATCTGAAGGAGCTGGCGTCGTACGTGGACGCCAAAATGCGCAGCGTCGCCGAAGCGACGCGCACCGTCGATTCGCTCAAAGTCGCCGTGCTGGCCGCGCTCAATATCGCCGACGAAATGTTCACTCTGCGTCGGCGCCAGCAGGAGATCGAAGGCCCGCTGCGCAAGCGCGTCGAAAAGTGCGTGGCCATGGTGGAAAAGGCGCTCGAACAATCAAACTAAACCACGCAGGAGAGAGCGCACGCCCCATTACGTTTCCCGCCGTTTCCAGGGGCAACGGAGTTGTGGCCCCTGCCGTCTTAAGGTTGGGCGATGTGGTCTTTGCCGTTTGAATGAGTGGCCGAAAGCCAATTCTTCGCCGGTTGGCGCCCATTCGCAACTAACTCTATCCAGAAGGTTGAAACCTATGCGCACGAATCGTATGCGGTTTGCAATTCCGATTTTGGCGGCGTGGCTGGGCGGCGCGGGAAGCGTCTTCGCGCAAACCCAGGGGCCGGTGCGGATCACGCTCGACGAAGCCATCCAAATGGCGCTGCAGCACAATCACAACCTGCAGGCCGCGCGGACGACGATCCAGCAAAGCGAGGCCGAGGAGACCACGGCCAATCTGCGCCCGAACCCGGTACTCCTGGGCGATGCACAATTTTTGCCGATTTTTCAGCCGAGCCAATTCAGCTCGGACTACCTCGACAATTCGGCCCAGTTCGATCTGGGCCTCAGCTATCTCTTCGAGCGCGGCAAGAAGCGCCAGCATCGCCTGCAAGCGGCGAAGGACCAGACGGCGGTGACGCGTTCGCTCGTTACGGACAACGAGCGGACCCTGGCGTTTCAGGTGGCCACGCAATTCGTCGGCGTGCAACTGGCTGAATCGACGCTCGACCTGGCGGAACAGGACCTGAAAAGCTTCCAGAACACCGTGGACATCAGCGCCGCCCGCTACAAAGCCGGCGACATCAGCGAGGATGACTACCTGAAAATCAAGCTGCAGCTCCTGCAATTCCAGGTCGACTATTCGCAGGCCCAGCTCGCACGAGTGCAGGCGCTCTCCGATCTGCGCCAACTGCTCGGCTATGAATCCGTGTCGCCGGATTACGACGTTGCAGGAGATTTCGATTACCAGCCGCTGAAGGCCAATCTCGAGGACCTGCAAGCGAAGGCCCTGCAGACCCGCCCCGATCTGCGTGCGGCGCAGCAAGGCGTGACCGCGTCCAACAGTCAGTACGAATTGGCGAAGGCGAACGGCAAGCGGGACGTCACCGCCCAAGCCAATTACACGCACGTGAGCGCGGTCAATAGCGCTTCCTTCTTCGGAAGCATCCAGCTTCCTTTGTTCGACCGCAACCAGGGCGAAATCGCGCGCACCCACTTCGCCATCGCGCAGGCGCAGGAGCAGGAGCGGGCCGCGGACGGTCAGGTGCTGACCGACGTGAGAGACGCCTACGAAGGATTGCAGACGAACGACAAGGTGATCACGCTCTACCGCTCGGGTTATCTCGACGAGGCCAAGCAGGACCTCGACATCAGCGAATACGCCTATAAGCGCGGCGCCGCCAGCTTGTTGGACTTTCTGGATGCGGAGCGTAGCTATCGCGCCACGCAGCTTGCGTACCGCCAGTCGCTGGCTTCCTACCTGCTCGCGCTCGAGCAGCTTCGCGAAGCCGTGGGAACAAGGAGCTTGCCATGAACACCTTCCGGGCCATCCAGCGCGGCGGGCTTTGCGCGGCGGGCGCCCTGGCTTGTTCCATCCTGATTTCCGGGTGCGGCTCGGGCCCTCAGGAGCGTGCCAACGAGATGACTTCCTATTCCGCGAATGCGACGAAGGCCGAAACGCCGCAGCTCTTCACGATCCCGCAGGACCAGATGGAGCACGTGCAAGTGGTATCGGTTCAGCCTGCGCCGCTGACGCGCACTCTGCGCCTCTCGGGCAATGTCTCGTTCAATGCCTTTAAGACAACGCCCGTGATCACGCAGGTGGGCGGGCCGGTGAGCCGGATCCTGGTGGTGCCGGGCGAGCATGTCCACAAAGGGCAGACGCTGCTGACGATCAGCAGCCCGGATTATTCCCAGATGCGCGCCACCTACTTGAAAGCGCGGGACACCTATCGCGTGGCCGACAAGAACTACGCGCGCGCCCAGGATCTCTACGCGCACAACGCCATTGCCGAGCGCGATCTCCTCCAGGCAGAGTCGGACCGCAACCAGGCAAAGGCCGACCTGGATGCCAGCGAAGAAGCCCTGAAGATCTTGGGCATTTCCAAGCCGGACGACCTCGAGAAGATGCCTTCTTCGCCGGAGATTCCGCTGCTATCTCCCTTGGAGGGCGTGGTGGTGGAACGTGACGTTGCCCCCGGCCAGTTGCTGCAGGCGGGAACCACGCAGGCCTTCGTGATTTCTGACATGAGCAGCGTCTGGATTCTGGCCAACGTTTACCAGGGAGACCTCGCGTACGTGAAAGTGGGCGATACCGTCTCCGTCACCACCGATGCCTATCCTGGCTCTTTCCACGGGAAGATTTCCTTCGTTTCGCCGGCTCTCGATCCGAACACGCGAACCCTGCAGGCTCGCATCGAGGTGGACAATGCCGGAGAGAAGCTCAAGAACAACATGTACTGCGTGGCGACGGTGACGGCCGGCACGATCGCCAATGCGATTTCAGCGCCCGATGCGGCCGTCTTGCGTGACGACGAGAATCAACCTTTCGTCTACGTGGCCACCGGATCGAATCAGTTCGCCCGGCGGCCCGTTGAGATCGGCGAAAGCCAGGACGGCAAGACGCAAATCCTGAAAGGTCTCTCCCCGGGCGAAAGGGTTGTGGGCAATGGCAGCCTCTTTCTGCAATTTGCCAATTCGCTGCAGCACTAGGCCAGGCGGCTTCGAATGATTCATCGCATCATCCAATTCGCACTGAACCAGCGTTTCCTGGTCATGATGCTGACGGTGTTTATCGCCGTGGCCGGCATCGTTTCGTTTCGGCGTATGCCCGTGGACGCGTATCCAGACCTTTCCCCTCCGATGGTGGAGATCATCACGCAATGGCCGGGGCACGCTGCGGAAGAAGTGGAACGGCTGGTGACGCTGCCGACGGAAGTAGAAATGAACGGCACGCCCAAGCTGGTCGTGCAGCGCTCGATCTCGCTCTACGGTCTCTCCGACGTCATTCTGACGTTCGATGAAGACACCGACGATTACTTCGCGCGCCAAGTCGTTTTCCAGCGCCTCAGCGAGGTCAGCTATCCGAGCGGTGTGACGCCGACGCTCGCGCCGCTCTCGAGCCCCTCGGGGCTCGTCTATCGCTACGTCCTCCAAAGCCCCGACCGCTCTCCGCAGGAACTGAAGACCTACGAAGACTGGGTAATCGAGCGGCAATACAAGCAGGTGCGCGGCGTAGCGGACGATTCCGGCTTTGGCGGAACCGTGATGCAGTATCAAGTGCTGCTCGATCCCGTCAAGCTCTACGGCTATCACATCCCCGTTCCGCAGGTGCTCAACCAGCTCGCGGTGAACAATGCCAACACTGGCGGCGGATTCTATTCGCAGGGAGGACAGTTCTACTACGTCCGCGGGCTCGGCCTGATCCGCGACGAAGCGGATATCGGCAACATCATCGTCGGAACGCTGAACGGTGTGCCGGTGCGGGTGCGCGACGTCGGCGAAGTCACCATCGGTCACGCTCCTCGGCTCGGGGAATTCGGGTTCAACAAGACCGACGACGCCGTCGAAGGCGTCATCATGATGCTTCGCGGCGATCAGACGCAGAACGTCCTGGAAGGCGTCGAGCAAAAAACAAAGGAGCTGAACGATCACGTCCTGCCGCCCGACATCAAAGTGGTGCCTTACTACGACCGCAGCGACCTGGTGCGGCTGACGACTGACACGGTGGAAGCGAACCTGGTGCGCGGAATGATACTGGTGCTGATCGTGTTGATTTTCTTCCTGGTGAGCATGCGGGCCGCAGTGATCGTGGCGCTTACGATTCCGCTCGCATTGCTGTTTTCGTTCATCTTCTTGCACGCGCAGGGCGTCGCCGCGAACCTCCTCTCAATCGGCGCCATCGATTTCGGGATCATCATCGACGGCACGCTCGTGATGGTGGAAAACATCTATCGCGAGCTGGGACTGCGCGCCGGACAGGACTACTCGCTGTACGAAGTGATTCTGGCGGCCGCACGGGACGTCGACCGCCCGATCTTTTATTCCGTCGCCGTGATCATTGCCGGCTACATCCCGATTTATGCGCTGAGCGGGCCTTCGGGAAAGCTGTTCCACCCGATGGCGGATACGATGTCGATTGCGCTGGTGGGCGCCATGATTCTCACGCTCACCTTCGTCCCGGTAATGTGCTTCTTCTGGTTCAAGAAGGGCGTGCGCGACCGCGTGAACAAACCGTTCGAATGGGTGAAGAAGAAATATGAGGGCGAGCTGACGTGGTGCCTCGATCACCCGAAGACGACGATGGTGGCCGCCACCTTGATTTTCGGCGCGACGCTTCTGCTGGTTCCTTTCATTGGTGGCGAATTCATGCCGCACCTCGATGAAGGAGCCATATGGGTGCGCGCCACGATGCCTTACACCATCTCCTACGAGGAAGCAGCGAAGTTCAGCCCACAGGTCCGCGACATTCTGATGAAGTACCCGATGGTTACGGACATCGGCTCCGAACTCGGGCGGCCCGACGACGGCACGGACCCGACCGGTTTCTTCAACGATGAATTCTACGTAGGCCTCAAACCCTACGGCGACGCCTCATGGCAGAAGGGGCCGATTCACAACAAGGCGGAGCTCCAGGCCGACATTCAGAAACAGCTCGAGGCCTTCCCCGGCGTCATCTTCAATTACACCCAGCCCGCCGAAGACGCCGTGGACGAAGCGCTCACCGGACTGAAGAGCGCTCTGGCCGTCAAGGTGTACGGCCCAGACCTGAACGTCCTCCAGAATACGGCGCTCGAAATTAAGCGGCGGCTAGCGAAGGTTCCGGGCTTCACCGAACTCACGGTAGTGCGCGAGTTGGGCCAGCCCAGCCTGCTGGTTGACGTGGATCGCGAAAAAATCGCGCGCTACGGGATCAACGTTGCAGACGTGGAAGCCATCGTGCAAGCCGCCGTGGGAGGCCAGGCCGCCACCCAAGTGATTCAGGGCGAAAAACTGTTTGACCTCGTCGTGCGCATGAAACCCGAGTTCCGCGAGAACGCACAGGAGATCGGCGGCCTGCTCGTTGGTACTCCCTCGGGTCAGCAAATTCCGCTTTCCGAGTTGGCGGACATTCGCGAGGCCAGTGGGGCCTCTTTCATCTATCGCGAAAACAATTCGCGCTACATCGGCGTGCAGTACAGCATCGAGGGGCGCGATCTGGCGGGAGCCGTCGCGGCGGGCCAGCGCGCGATCGCCGACATACAGAATTCGCTGCCGCCAGGTTACCGCCTCAATTGGGGCGGCGAGTATAGCGAATTCCTGGAAGCGAAAAGTCAATTGGCCGTGATTGGTCCGCTTGCCGTGCTGCTGATCTTTCTCATTTTGTTCGCGCTGTACGGCAACTTCAAATTCCCGGTGACCATCGCTCTGGGCGTGGTCATGACCGAGCCGGTGGGCGCCTTGATCGCGCTGAAGCTTACCCACACTCCGTTCAGCGTCTCATCGGTGCTGGGTTTGCTCGCCCTGATGGGCGTATCGGTGGAGACCGCTGTCATTCTGGTGTCCTATATCAACAAGCTGCGGCTGGAAAACAAGGACATCCGCACAGCCACACGCGAGGCCTCGCTGCTACGGCTTCGCCCGATCATGATGACTGCGCTCGTGGCCTGCCTCGGCCTCCTGCCCGCCGCGCTTTCGTCCGGGATCGGCTCCGATTCGCAGAAACCGTTTGCAATTGTGATCGTTGCGGGGCTGATCTCGCGGCTGTTCCTGGGATTTTTCGTCAACCCAGTGCTGTATGAATTGGTCGCCCGCGAAGGCGATGTCCTGCAGGTGTGAGCGCGCAGGGGCCACGATTCCGTTACTGGATTGCCGGAGCTGAGGACGGCAGCAAGCGCGCCGAGTTAAGGATGAACGTAAGCTCGGAGCAGACGTGAATGGAAGCTGCCAACAGGGGATTCAGGAACCCGGCCGCGGCGAGACCGATTCCGGCGGCATCCACCAGGAGCGTCCCGGCAAAATTCTGCATAATGATGCCACGACAGCGCCGCGCGAGGTGAACCGTTTCCGCGAATTTGCCGAGGTCGGAGCCAATCAGGACGATGTCGGAGCTCTCGCGCGCCACGTCGGTTCCCGACCCCATAGCCACTCCGACGGTGGCTTGTGCCAGCGCGGGCGCGTCGTTGACTCCGTCTCCCACCATGACGACCTTCTTGCCCTGGGCGAGCAGCTCTTCCACGCGCCGGAGCTTTTGCTCCGGAAGCAATTCAGCGGAGATTTCGTCCACTCCCAATCCTTTGCCGACAGCTTCCGCGACCATTTTCGAATCTCCGGTTAGAAGGATCGTCTTGAGGCCGGAGGATTTGAGATTCTGAACGGCCGCTCTTGCTTCGGGCCGCAGCAAATCAGCCACGTGAATCGATCCGAGCAAGTGTCCGCCGCGCGTTACCAGTACGGCCCCATCGGAAGTTCCCTGCATGCCATCCGCGCCCTGGATTCTCTCATCTCGCAGGTGCATCCAATTGCCGACCGCGATTTCTTCCCCGTCGACCTGGGCGACGATTCCCCGTCCCGGCGTGTAGTCGAACCGGTCGGGCTGGCGGAAATGAACGCCCATCTGCGCTGCCTTGCTCAGAATTGCCTTGGCGACAGGATGCTCGGATTGGCATTCCGCGATGGCCGCCGCTTCGAGCAACGATTCCGCGCTGACGCCGGCGGTTGGGCGAAGCTCCATCACCTCGGGCCTTCCGTAGGTCAACGTTCCCGTCTTGTCGAGCAGAATCGTGTCCACCTCGGCGAGCTTTTCGAGGTACAAGCCGCCCTTGATGATCACCCCTTTTTGCGCGGCGCGGCCGATCGCGCCGAGGATGGCGAGCGGCGTTCCGGCAGCGATTCCGCATGCGCCCGCGACGATCACCACCGAGATGGTCGAGCGTGTGTTGTGCGTGATAAGAAAAGTGATTGCCGCGGCGGTCAGCGCGAAATAGACGAGATAACCGGCAAGCCGATCCGCGATCCCCTGGATCGGAGCGCGCGACTTCTCCGCCCGCTCGACTGCCTCGATGATCTTCCCAAACGTGGTATCTCGCCCGAGCCTTTCGACACGAATTTCGAGCGCGCCCGATTGATTGATTGTGCCGGCATAGACCACGGCTCCGGCGGTCTTCTCAACCGGCATGGACTCGCCGGTAATGGGCGCCTGGTCGACAAAGGAATGCCCTCCAACCACTCTGCCGTCAACCGGAATGCGCGCGCCGGGGCGAGCAAGGACTTCATCCCCTGCGGAAATTTCGCGCATGGCAACGTCCTTCCATTGTCCCCGCCGACGCACCGTGGCGGCGTCAGGCAGGAGATGAACGAGACGCTGGATCGCTTGGCGTCCGCGGCCGACCGTCAAGCCCTCCAAGATTTCTGCGACCAAGACAAACAAGGTGATAACGAGCGCTGTGAAAATTTCGCGAATGGCGAGCGCGGCAACGACGGCAATCGCCATCGACAGCTCCATCGTCATTCTGCGCTGGACGATGTTCTCGTACGCCTCGGCAAAAATCGGGAACGCGCCGATGATCGTGCAGATCACACCTAGCCACGTGATGTAAGGATTCGAGGCGCCCCGCAGAAACCAAATGGCCCCAGCAGCGGCCGCCACGAAGAAGACCCGGTTGAGGTCACGCCAGTTGAGCGGATTCGCGTGCACGTCCGCGTGTACTTCCTCGCCAGCTGGCTCACTTCCCTGCTTGAGCTGAATGGAAGA
Source organism: uncultured Acidobacteriota bacterium (assembly GCA_963788255.1). GTDB lineage: Bacteria > Acidobacteriota > Terriglobia > Acidiferrales > UBA7541 > Palsa-295. The sequence continues at coordinate 153,885 of CAWBGC010000010.1, read as the reverse complement.
CTGCGACCGCAATTCTTGCGCGGATTTGGACATTGCCGGATCACCACCACACACCGGGCGCGAAAGGCCCGGCAGTTATTTCAGATAGGTCCTCACAACGTCGATCAGTTCTTCGGCAGCTTCTGCTTGCGGCGAGCTCCCTTTTGTTTCGGCGGAGAGCACGTGGAAGCGAACATGGCCCTCGATTACTTCGGCCATAAGGCCATTCAAAGCGCCACGACAAGCAGCCATGAGCTGGAGAACGGAGGAGCACTCAGATTCGTCGGCGAGAGCGCGCTCTATGGCGTCGATCTGGCCGCGAATTCTGCGAACTCGAACCAGCAGTTTTTCTTGGTCCCGCTTTGTGTGTGCCATGCTCGATGCACTATACTATAGGGGAGTATAGTAATAAAGCTCTGTTTCACACTATTCAACGCTATTTCTCGACCGGCCAACAAGCTGGGAGAAACCTTTGCTCTTTTGGGTGCGTCTAATTACCATCTTGGGGGGCGTCCGCACCAGCTATGCCGCACCGCACAACACGACGCGTGTTAGCCGGACTTCTAGCCGGCTTCGTCCTCCTGTTTGCCTTCCAGGTTGCCACGCACTCGCACAGTAATTCGGTTGCGGACGATCACTGCCAGCTCTGCCACTTCACTCATTCCGTGTCGCTGGGCATTTCTTCTGCACCCGTACTGGCCGCTCCTGCCACCGTTGCTCGGCTAACGCTCCCGGTTTCAACTGATCCAAGTGTTGAGCCTCAATTTCGCTGGCTCTCCTCGCGCGCGCCTCCCGCATAGGTCTAATTCCCGACTCGAGCTGTCTCCCAACTCCCGCCACACTAAGTGAGGGCGGAGCCCAATCCATTTTCTAACTTGCTACCGGCGTTTGAAAACGCCGGGAGCACTTCCAAATTGGGGGAGAACTTCATGAGACGCTTAGACTTAATTATTCAGGGCTTTTTGTTGGTGGTCTGCCTGTTGTGTGTGGGTTCGCACGCCATGGCCCAGACGGGAAACGCCGGCACAATCTCCGGAACCATCACCGATCCCTCGGGCGGCGTAGTCCCGAACGCCACCGTGACGATTCACAATCCCGTCAGCCAGTACCGGCGCTCAGCCACGACGGACACCTCCGGCAGCTTCAGCTTTACGAACATTCCTTTCAATCCCTACCATCTGGCGGTGTCCGTGACCGGATTTGCGCCTTTCGCTCAAGATGTGGACGTTCGATCCGGTGTGCCGATCACGATTAAGATTGTGTTGAAAGTAGCCGGCTCCAGCACCACGATTACGGTGGAAGGTGGGGCCGATCTGGTCGAGAACGACTCAACAGCACACACCGACATAGACAAAGAGCTCGTCGACAGGCTGCCACTGGAAAGTGCGTCCTCTTCGTTGAGTTCGCTGGTTACCCTGGCGAGTCCCGGTGTTGCCGCGGACTCGAATGGGCTTTTCCACGGACTGGGCGATCACGCCGAAAATTCCTTTTCCGTGGACGGCCAGCCCATCACGGATCAGCAAAGCAAAGTCTTTTCAAACCAGCTTCCGGTCGACGCGATCGAGTCGCTTGAGGTCGTCGACGGCGCGCCGCCCGCCGAGTACGGAGATAAGACGAGTCTTGTCATCATCGCCACAACGCGCTCTGGGCAAGGCGTTACGACTCCTCACGGCAGCGTGACGGCTTCGTATGGCTCTTTCGGTACGTCCAACGCAGGCTTCGACCTCGCGTATGGGGGCCAGAAGTGGGGGAATTTTATCTCCGCGAGTGGCTTGGATTCCGGTCGGTTCCTTGATCCGCCCGAATTCGTCGTGATGCACGACAAGGGAAATGAGCAGAATCTTTTCGATCGTGTCGACTATCAATTAAATCAGGCCGACTCTGTTCACCTTAATGTGAACTACTCACGCTCCTGGTTCCAAACGCCCAATTCTTTCGATGCGGAATACGCTTCGCCCTGGTGGGGCGTTGCGGTCCCCAACAATGGAGATGCTCCCAGCACAGCGAGCGGCTGCACCCTCTCTTTCTGCGGCCAGCCCGTCGGGTCCACGGATCAACGGTCGCAGATCGGGACGATCAGCGTGGCGCCATCATGGACCCATCTGATCAGCTCGAATGCGGTGCTTACGGTCGGCGCTTGGGTACGGCGCGATGCCTACAATTATTACCCCAGCGATAATCCTTTCGCGGACCTGGGTCCCTTCACCCTTCAGAGAGAAAGCGTCTCGCAGTATCGAACGCTGACCAACGCAGGCCTTCGCTCGAGTATTTCCTACGTACGGGGCATCAACGATATCAAGGCAGGCATCGACTACGAACAGACGTTCCTGAACGAGACTGAAAACGTGGGTATTGTTGACCCTACTTTTAACGCACCCTGCCTCGGCCCGAATACGAATCCCAACACGGATGCTTTTTACCCGCTCGCCCCTGTGGAGGGATTCACCAATCCTGCCGATTGCCCTGCAGGAGATGAGCCGAATACGCTATCGAATCCGGATCCGAACGTCTCTGGTAACCCCAGCAACGGGTTCTTGACCTCAGCTCTGTATCCCTTGTACAGCCCTACGTTGGCGCCCTATGACCTGACGCGAGGCGGCACTCCGTTCACGTTCAACGGTCATACGGACGTGAAAGAACTTGCCTTGTACGTGGAAGATACGATCACCAAGGGAAGCTGGTCCCTGAATCTCGGCATTCGCGGGGACCTGTACAACGGCATCAGTGCTGCCAGCCAAGCGGAACCGCGCCTCGGCGTCGCATACAACATCAAGCCCAGCAATACGGTGCTCAAGGTCTCTTACGCGCGGACTCTCGAAACTCCATTCAATGAAAACCTCGTGCTGTCCAGTATCGGTTGCAGTAACTCTGTTCTCGGCCCACAAGACGGGGTTCCCGGAACGGGCCTTCTGGGCTGTTCTTCGAGTTCTCTGACGCCCATAGTCCCTGGTTTTCGCAACGAATTCCACGCCGGGCTGCAGCAAGCCCTTGGGAGCCATATCGTATTTGACGGGGAGTACATCTGGAAATACACGCACAATGGCTACGACTTCAGCGTGCTGGGAAACACTCCCATCACGTACCCGATCGAGTGGGCGAGGGCAAAGATTCCCGGATTCACGGGACGTGTGAACGTCACGGACATCCATGGCTTTACAGCCTACGTCGTGATGTCAAGCGTGGCGGCACGATTCTTTCTGCCGCAGGAAGCCGGAGCCGGCGCTAACCCTTCGGGGCCTACAGGTGTTTTCCGTATCGACCACGACGAGCATTTCAACTCGACGGCCCACTTCCAATACCAACCGTGGAAGACCGGGCCGTGGTTCGGCTTCAACTGGCGTTATGACAGCGGCCTCGTGGCCGGAGCGACTCCGTGCTTCGGAGTGGAGTCGTTTAACACGTGTCCGGGCTACCCGGCAGCCGCGGGCGCCAACGAGGTGAGCATGGTGGCCGCCAACGTGGTCAACCAACCCCTGTCAGCCGACCAGGAGTTTGAGGCTGGGTTCACTTGCAACGGTGTAGGCGCGACGCCGCCCAGTGCGGCGAATCCGGCCGGCGTACCGCTGAGCTCCGGCGGTGTCGTAGGTGTCTGCCCCGCTTCAGAGTTCGGGTCTAATCTAATAAAGATACCTGCGCCAAACAAAGAGGAGGACGATCTGAATCCCCCGCGCATCCAGCAGCGCAATCTCTTTGATCTTGCCGTGGGCGACGATAACGTCTTTCGCGGCGACCGCTTCAAGTGGAGCGCGCGCATCACCGTAATCAATCTCGCGAACAGCGATGTGCTCTACAACTTCCTTTCCACGTTCAGCGGCACGCACTACGTCACCCCGCGCGCGCTGACCGGCGAGATCGGCTTCCACTTCTAACTCCCTACTGGAGCTGAGCCCCGCGGAGACCATTCAACGTCTTCGCGGGGCCTGCTCTCAAACACCGATTCTCGCTTCTGAAGCTGGGATTGGAACCGTTCGGCGAGCGTAAAATGCCGTTCGCTGATTTCCAGTTGCAACAAATTTTCAACTGAACTATCCTGTCCTAGTTGATAGTAATTTACAACTGGAAAGGCGGCGGTTCTTAATTCACGTTCCGATTCCGGACTCCCCATTTCACAGTTGCACGACGGCATGGCACACCAGGCGGTCCTTGATTGCCAGCTTGCTTCTCTTTGCCTCCATGTTTTGGGGGGCGGCGCCGTGCGCCCGGGCCCAGGAGACCCCTTACTTCGTCGCGTATTCCCACCACCTGGAGGAGCCCGGCAATCTGGAGATCGAATTCAATCCAGTCTTCGGCACGCAGCGCGGCGGCAATGATTACCTGGCGGGTACCACGGAATTGGAATACGGCGTCAAGGCGTGGTGGACCTCCGAGTTTTACCTCGACGGGCAGTCCACTTTTCACGACGGTACCGTCTTCACCGGCTTCCGCTGGGAGAATCGCTTTCGCCCTTTGATGCACGAACATTGGATCAACCCAGTTGTCTATCTCGAATATGAGAACGTCAACGAAGCGGACAAATCCATGATCGAAGTCACCGGCTTGGACAACGAATCCGATTACGCCCCGCCGAACGCGCTCCTGCGGCAAGCCCATGACCACGAGATGGAGGGCAAACTCATCCTTTCCAGCGATTTCAAGGGCTGGAACGTTTCGGAGAATTTCATCACTGAGAAGAATCTCGGCCACGATCCGTGGGAACTCGGCTACGCCATTGGCGCCAGCCGCCCGCTGCGCCTCGCCGTCACGCCGCGACCGTGCAACCTGTGCCGCGAGAATTTCCTTGCCGGTGTGGAGTTCTACGGCGGCTTGGGAACATCGTGGAACCTGACGACGGCTGGGACTTCGCACTACGCCGCGGCGATTGTGGGATGGCAGCTTCCCAGCGGCGCCACGTTCCGCATCTCGCCGGGCTTCGGCCTCAATGGCGATAGCCACCGCTTCATCCTTCGGTGGGGCGTTTCCTACGAACTGGACGCCTTCGGCCGCCGGCTCAGGAAGTTGTTCCATTGAAGCATCTTTTGATACTGAGTCTTTTTGCTTTTGCGTTCGTCCTGGCCGCCTTTGGCGCCGGGACCAACGCGAACTCCGGCGGGACTGCCGTATTGCGCGCCATCGCGCAGGCGCCCGCGAAAGCGCGCTCGTGGAAGAATCCTTACGAAGGCCAGCCGGATGGCTTGCTCGCCGGTGAGAAACTCTTTCGCCAACACTGCGCCGAATGCCATGGCGACGACGCGCGCGGTATCGGCCATGCGGCCGATCTCCGTTCCTCCGGCGTGCAGAATGCTTCGCCCGGCGAGCTCGAGTGGTTCCTCCGCAACGGAAATCTTCGCGCTGGGATGCCTTCCTGGTCGGGCCTTCCCGAGCAGCGCCGCTGGCAGATTGTCACCTACCTGAAATCGCTGCGCTGACGATTCCTGCTACAATCATTTGCGGAGTTGGCCTGCGACGCAGGTGACGTTGCGAAAGCCTTTTGAACCAACACTGGATCCCAGGGTGCCTCCGTCGTCCTGCCCTTGTGCACGCCCCGGCCTCGGTTGGGGAAGCCTGAAAGCAGGCGCAGGGCGCCCGCCTTAATTGTGGGGTTCAGGGCCTAGCAGCGCACGGCGGAGTGGACCTCTCCGCTTTTCTTGCTTTCTCCCTGTGCTCCGCGGTTCTCCGTGTGCTGTGCGTCCAGCGATGAGGGCCCCGACGCGAGTCACCGCGGTGACGCGGCGGGCACATAAGCTTCGGGGAAGACAGAAAGAGGAAGCGTGAGGATCATCTTCATCGGTGACATTGTCGGCTCGCCCGGGCGGAAGATCGTTCACGATCGTCTGGCGGACATTCTCGCCCAGAGCGCCGTGGATCTCTGCATTGCCAACGGCGAGAACTCCGCCTCGGGTTTCGGCATCACGCCGCGCTTGGCGGAAGAATTGTTTGCGGCAGGAATTGAAGTCCTCACCGGCGGGAACCACATCTGGGACCGCAAGGAGATCTTCGATTTCTTGCCGCACGAGCCGCGCTTGCTGCGTCCCGCCAATTTCCCCAATGGCGCTCCCGGCAGCGGCCTTTTCACCGGCAGCTCCCGCAGCGGAATTCCGTTTGCCGTCCTCAATCTCCAGGGCCGCACTTTCATGGCTCCGCTCGAGGACCCCTTCCGCACCGCCCAGCGCGAACTCGCCCGGATTCCGCCCGAAGTGAAAGTGATTGTCGTGGACATGCACGCCGAGGCCACTTCCGAAAAACAGGCCATGGGCTGGTTCCTCGACGGAAAAGTTTCCGCGGTCGTCGGCACGCACACGCACGTGCCGACCGCCGACAATCACGTTCTTCCCGGCGGCACGGCCTACATCACTGATGTCGGCATGACCGGCCCGCACGATTCCGTCATCGGCATGGAGAAGCAGGCCATCCTCCAGCGATTCCTCGACGCCATGCCGGCGCGCTTCTCCGTGGCCGAAGGCGACATCCAGATGAACGCCGTCCTGCTCGATGTGGACGAATCCACCGGCCGCGCCCGCTCGATTGAGCGCCTCAACTTCCGCCTCGACTAGCTCAGGGCCAATTCGCGAACAGCGTGTCGATCGCCCCGCCAACCCAGTACTTGTAGAATCCGTCGTCGCACGAGTTCATGATTTTCCCGTACTTCTGCTCGACGTGCCTGCCCCAGTGCGGCTGGCTGCCATCCGCATCGGTGAAGCCATATTCATCCGAAAGCCCCCAGGAGCTGAACGCTCGCCCCGACTTCTTCATGATATCCGGATCGGCCGCCAGCGACGCCACCGCCCGCCCCGCATACAGCGGCGTTTCCGAAACGGCGTAGTTCGGGTCTTTCTTCACCGCATCCCTCCAGTTCGCCTCGGTGACGCCGAACTGCTCCAGCATGACTTCCGACCGCAAGAATCCCGGCGTCAGCGCCACGGCCGCTACATTCTTGCGCCGCAATTCGCGCGCCATCGCAAATGCCAGCCGAATCACAGTTGTCTTGATCAGGTCGTAGAAAAGATTGCCGCGATACGTGTACGAATCACCGTCCCCGATCTCGACGATCAACCCGGGACCATGCTCCTTCGCCGTTTCCATCAGCAACGGCGCCGCAAAGTGGCTCGTCAGAATGTGCGTGTGTACCGCGTTCCGCAACATCGCAAATCCCTTCTCGATATCCAGCTCCCAGAACGCCTTCCCGAATTCCTGTTTCGCGCTCTCCGAGATGTCGTTCACCAGGATGTCGAGCCGTCCCTGTTCCTTGCGGATCCGAGCGATCAGCTTTTGAACCGCGTCACGCTCCAGATGGTCCACCACAGCGGCAATACCTTTGCCTCCGCGCGCGGTGACCATTTCCGCCGTCTCCTCGATCGTCTCCGGGCGATTCGCGTAAAAATCGGCGGGCCAGGCGTTCGCGCCGGATTTGCCTTGCCGCCGGGACTTCGCCGGACGCCCTCGGGGCTTCGTCCGCGTGCTGCGTCCCGTGCAATACACCGTCGCGCCACCCTCCGCGAGCGCGAGCGCAATGCCGCGGCCCACGCCGCGAGTGGCCCCGGCCACCAGCGCGACCTTTCCCTTGAGTTTTCCCGCAGCAGGATTTCCCGATGGGTCAGGCATGCAGTCCCTCCTCTGGTTTCCTGTGGCGATGCGCGCGCAATATAAATGACTGTTCATTTACTGTCAAGCCTTGTTTGTGAACCGCAGTTCGTTTATAGTCCCCTCCGTCATGTCCCCCCGCCCGCGCCTCCAAGCGGATTCCGATATCCTTTCCGGAGCGGTCCGCGCCATCCATCGCTACGGCCCCGTCCGTCTCACGCTCGCCCACGTGGGCAAGGAAGTCGGCATGGCCCCCGCAACCCTCCTGCAGCGCTTTGGCTCGAAACGCGGACTCCTCTTGGCCGTCGCGAGGCAGGGAGCGGGTGGCGTGCGCGAGGAATTTGCGCGTATACGCGCGCAGCACCGCTCTCCCTTGCGCGCGCTCCAAGGCGTTGCCCGCTGCATGGCGCAGATGGCAACCACGCCCGAGTCGCTGATCAACAACCTGGCTTTCCTCCAGATCGATCTCGCCGACCCCGATTTCCATAAGCTGGCGCTTGCGCATGCGCGGCAATTTCGGGAGGAGATTCGCAGCCTCCTGGTCGAAGCTGTGCGATCGGGCGAGCTGCGCCATTGCCCCGCCGCCCGCCTGGCAAACGCTGTCCAGGCCATCGTCGGCGGTTCGCTTCTGAATTGGGCCATCCACCGCGAGGGAAAGCCCGAGGCCTGGATTCTCGCCGATCTTGAAACTCTCCTTCGTCCCTATCGCGCCTCGGAGTAGGTTTCGGTTTCCGCGCGCGCTGCTTGGCACCTTGTCATGGTCGGACCGGCACACAGCACAGTGCCCGTGTCCTGCATGCAACGGGTTGCTACCCCGTCATATCTATCTTCCCGCCAAGCGATATACTCTCCTTTCCATGTTCTGCCAATCCCAGCTCCGCGTGTCTCTTCTATTTGCTGCCGCCATTGCCGGTGGTTGGAGCTCTTCAATCGCGGGAGGCCAGCTCAAGGACATCGAGCGCCAGATTTTCGCCCGGGCGCGCGTGTTCCCCGAAATCGGCCCGGGCGTGTCGGAGCTGAAGCGCGACGCCGCCGGCCGCTACTACGTTCTCGCCGCCCCGGCGACGGCCATCGCCGTCTTTGACGCGGACGGCAAGCGCATCGGTCAGATTCCCGCCGCCGGGGCAGCCGCTTCAAAGATTGCCTTCGCGCAAGATTTTGATCTCGATGAGCGTGGGCGCCTCTTCGTGGCCGACCGGGGCGCCAATTCCGTGAAAATTTTCGCGCCCGATGGAACGCTCGCTGCCACGATTCCCGTGCAGGCGCCCCTATCCATCGCCGCGCTTTCCGGCGGAGACTTTGCGGTCACTACTCTGGTCTCGAAACGCCTGGTCACTGTCTTCGACGAGCACGGAACGCTCATCAGCGCCTTCGGCGATCATATTGACTCGACGGACCACCCCAGCCTGAATGAGCTTCTCAACCGCGGCCGCGTCACGGGCGATCTCGCCGGCCAAATTTATTTTGCATTTACGTACCTCCCCGATCCGACGATCCGCAAGTACGATCGCTCCGGTTTCGGAGCCTATGTCATCTCGCTGACGGCGGCGGAATTTGGCATCGCCAAGCAGGATCAGCGGAAGGATATTTTCGGAATCGAGCGGACCAGCGAGGCTGTGTCGGTGCAGCCGGTGATCGGCGCGGTCGGCGTCGATTCCGCGACGCAGCAAGTGTGGGCTTCCATCGGCAACTCTCTTGTTCAATTTGATAAAGACGGCAGCCGCCTCTTGACCTACCGCACGGTTACGCAGGATGGGGTGCGCGTGCAACCCACCGCCATTCTCATCGAATCGGATCGCCTTCTTCTTGCCGCCGATCCGATCGGCGTTTTTGATTTCGCCCGCCCAGACAAGGCGCAGCCCGAAATTCCCAAGCACTGAGTCGGGCGAAATACAAGATTTCCACAGGGCTGTTGCAGCGCTCTTGATGAAAAAGTTTTGTGAATCACTGCAGCGCCTTCCACCAAACCAGCCATCCAACACGCGAATCGCGTTGCTCGCAATGTCTGCAGGCAGTTTTTGGCGCTGTGGAAAAGCTGTGAATTCTGTGTGGAGCGCTCTTCCTTGGTTCGTATAATTTTCTCTTGCTCATCGCGCCGCGATTAGGCAGAATCCCGGCTCGCATGATTCGGCAATTTAAGATTGCGATTTGAGCATTCATGGAGTGACCTAGGGACGGGGCGAGTTCCCGCGACACTGAATCCGTAGGGCCAATCAAAAATCCCTCCCCCTCGCGCGGGAAGGGGATTTCCACAGCATTTCCACATCAGTGGAAATTGCGGTAGGGGATGATTTTCCGGATGAATCTCTGGGACAAGATCCTCCAACACACGGAGCGTCGCGTTAACCCGCACAGCTTCGCCACCTGGTTTCGTCCGACGCGCCAGGAGCGCAGCGACGACGACCGCCTCCTCATCCGCGTTCCCACCCGCCTTTTCTGCAAGCGCCTTACGGAAACCTACGGAGAGCTGCTGAAAGCCGTCCTGGTCGAAATCGGTAAGCCTGAACTGGTGCTGGACTTTGTCTGCTCCGAGCAGGAGCCGGCGCAGCCGAATCCCGCCGCCGTCGCGCAGGCCAAGCTCGATTTCGACTCGGCCAATAACCAGCTCAACCCGCGCTACACCTTCGACACGTTTATCGTCGGCGCCTCCAACCAATTCGCGCACGCCGCCGCCGTAGCCGTGGCGGAGCAGCCTTCCAAATCCTACAACCCGCTGTTCCTTTACGGCGGTGTGGGTCTCGGCAAGACGCACCTGATGCAGGCGATCGGCCACGCCCTCAAGCGCCGCAATCCCTCCCTGCGCCTCACCTACATCAGCGCCGAAAAATTCACCAACGAAGTCATCGCGGCCATTCGCTTCGAGCGCATGCCCGCCTTCCGCGACCGCTTCCGCAACATGGACGTCCTAATGGTCGACGATATCCAATTCATCGCCCGCGCCGAGCGCACCCAGGAGGAATTCTTTCACACCTTCAACGCGCTCTACGACCAGCAGAAGCAGATCGTCATCTCCTCCGATTGTCCGCCGAAGGAAATCTCGGCCATCGAGGAGCGGCTCCGCTCGCGCTTCGAGTGGGGGTTGATCGCCGATATCCAGATGCCGGATCTGGAAACCAAGATCGCCATTTTGCAGAAGAAGGCCGATAGCGAGCATGTTCACTTGCCCGACGACGTGGCGGAATACATCGCGCGCGCGATCAAGTCCAATATCCGCGAGCTGGAGGGCGCCCTGATCCGCCTGATGGCCTACGCCTCCCTCACCGGCGCGGAGATGAACCTGCCCACCGCGCAGCAGGTTCTCAAGAACATCATCGAGACGCAGGAAAAGAAGGTCACCATCGAGCAGATCCAGCGCCGCGTCGGCGAACACTTCGGCCTGCGCGCCCAGGACCTCAAGATGAAGAGCAACTCCAAGGTCATCGCCTTCCCTCGCCAGGTGGCGATGTTTCTTGTGAAGCAGTTGACCTCCGCTTCGTTGCCGGAGATCGGCAAACAGTTCGGCGGCAAGCATCACACCACCGTCCTGCACTCCATCAACAAGATCGAAACCTTGCGCCAGGTGGACAAGGATTTGAACAAGACCATCAACAGGCTACTCGACTCGTTTGGCTAGGGTGGTGGGTCAGGCACCGGCCGGGCGCCCCTTGCCGCTGTGGATGCAATGTGGAAAACACTCCTCAGCAACGCCCGGCCGTCTGTTATCCTCTGCCGCGCTTGGGTTTCCACAGGACACGCAATGCAGCAAACGCATCACACGAAGCCGCTTGAAACGTTTTCCACCGATCCACAGATGCGGCGACGGCGACGGTGTTCTTATATATTTATTCAAGTAAAGAAAAGCAGTACAGTAGCCGCAGCAAAAACAGACGCGAGGACAGCTCCCGATGGAATTTAGTGTAAAAAAGTTCGACCTGCTTGAGGAGCTTCAACTCACCCAGGGCGTCGTCGAGCGGAAGACGACCATTCCCATTCTCTCGAATCTCCTCTGTGAAGCCGCGGGCGGTCGCCTCACGATCACCGCCACCGACCTCGAGCTCAGCATCCGCACCTCCTGCGAAGCCAAGGTCAAAAAAGACGGTGCCGGCACCATCCCGGCCAAGAAACTCCTTGACCTCGTCCGCCTCCTTCCCGAAGGCGAGATTCGCTTCAAGCTTCAGGAAAATCATTGGGTGCAGATCACTGCTGACCGCAAGAATTACAAATTCGTTGGCATGTCGAAGGATAATTTTCCGGCGCTCCCGTCGTTCCCCCACGTGCTGGTGAAAATTCCTGCGAAATTGGTCGCCGGCGTGATCGCTAAGACCACGTTCGCTATCTCGCTCGAGGAGTCGCGCTACACGCTCAATGGTGCCCTGCTCGTCCTGAAGCCCGGCTCTCTCACCATGGTCGCCACTGACGGCCATCGCCTCGCCATGGTCGAGACCGACCACAAGTTCGAAGGCTTCTCCAACGAAACGCGCGTCCTCGTCCCCAAGAAAGCCATGACGGAAATCCAGCGCCTCGCTGCCGAATCCGGTGACGATGCCGTCGTGGATTTCGCTCAGGACGAAAGCCACCTCTTCTTCCAGTTCGGCCACCGCCTGCTCACTTCCCGCAAGCTCACCGGGCAGTTCCCGAATTACGAAGCCGTCCTCCCGCGCGACGCTAACAAGACCGTCGTCCTCGAACGCGCCGAGCTTCAGGATGCGCTCCGCCGCGTCTCACAACTTTCCGACCAGCGCTCGCACGCCGTGAAATTCATGCTCGCCAAAGAGGGCGTCGAAATTTCCTCCTCCAGCCCCGAATACGGCGAAGCCAAGGAAGTGATCGAAAAAGAATTTAAGGGCGAGCCCGTCACCATCGGCTTCAACGCGCAGTATCTGCTCGATTTTCTCGCTGCCGCCGCCGAGGGCCCCATCAGCTTCGAGCTTAAGGACGATCAATCCGCCGGCCAGCTCCGCCCCCTCGCAGACGAGTCCTCGCGCTACCGCTACGTCGTTATGCCCATGCGCATTTGAGTCCGAGCCAGGCCCGTTTTAAGGGCAAAACTTCCTCGAATTACACCGCAAAATTTGTCCTTTCGTCATTCATTACTAACACACAAACTCACCATACCAATATCGCCCCTTGCCGCCCAATAAGCCATTATATTTCAGCAGTTTACGGCCCACCAATCGCGCAGATTCAGCTTGAGAATTTACCCCCATTTCGCTAGAATCATGCGGTTCCGAATTCCTTCTTCGCAGCGCCAATAATTCGGAACATTTCCCCTTCTGTAGGGAAAAATAACAGCTCCGCCGCGTCCCTCCGAAACTTCGGCGTGGGACGGGATGGAGCGCTGAACCACCCTTCGAGTCTCAGCTCGACGACATGTTTTTCGTGGGCTGCGGTCAATGGGCAAGGCAAGTCTCGAGCACCTCCGCGCGGCCCGCCTTCCCAGTTCGGTGAGCGACTGACCATGCTTCTGAGGAGACGCACGACCTATGGCTGAAAAAGATACTCCGGCCGCCAAAGGCCCCGGGCACAAGTACGACGCGACATCCATCAAAGTTCTCGGCGGCATCGAAGCCGTCCGCAAGCGCCCGGCGATGTACATCGGCTCCACCGGCGAGCTCGGCCTGCACCACCTCGTCTGGGAAGTCGTCGACAACTCCGTCGACGAAGCCATGGCCGGCTATTGCGACGAAATTGACGTCACCGTCCACGACGACAACAGCGTCACCGTCGTCGACAACGGTCGCGGCATTCCCGTCGACATGCACGCCACCGAAAAGAAGCCCGCCGCCGAAGTCGTCATGACCGTTCTTCACGCCGGGGGAAAATTCGATAGCGAAACTTACAAAGTTTCCGGCGGCCTCCACGGGGTCGGCGTCTCCGTCGTCAACGCGCTTTCCGATTGGCTCGATCTGGAAATTTGGCGCGACGGGGAGGTCTGGGAGCAGTCCTACGAAAAAGGCGTTCCTACTTCGAAGCTCAAGTCCTCCGGCAAGACGCGCAAGGCCGGCACGAAAATCACGTTTCACGCCGATCCTTCGATCTTCGATAAGACCGTCTACAGCTTCGACACCCTTTCGCAACGCCTTCGCGAGCTGGCTTTTCTCAACAAGGGCCTCAAGATCACGCTCGACGACGAGCGCACCAGCAAGAAAACCGAATTCCGCTTCACTGGCGGCATCACCGAGTTCGTCAAGCACCTGAATCGTGGCAAGGGCACACTCCACGATTCGCCTATTTACATGGAAGGCAAGCGCGAGCAGGTGGACATGGAAATCGCGCTGCAATACAACGACAGCTACGCCGAAAACATCTTCTGCTTCGCCAATACCATCAACACCGTCGACGGCGGCACGCACCTCGCCGGCTTCCGCTCCGCCCTTACCCGCACCATCAACTACTACGCCAGCTCCCAGGGCATGCTTAAGGAGCAGAAGGACGAAGTCTCCATCACCGGCGACGACGTTCGCGAAGGCCTCGTCGCCGTCGTCTCCGTCAAGCTTCCCCAGCCCCAGTTCGAGGGCCAGACCAAGGGCAAGCTCAATAGCGACATCAAGGGCCTCGTTGAATCGCTCGTCAACGAAAAGCTCGGCGAATATTTCGACAAGCACTCCTCTATCGCCCGCCGCATCATTGGCAAATGCATCGATGCCGCGCGCGCGCGCGAAGCGGCCCGCAAGGCCCGCGAGCTGACCCGCCGCAAATCCGCGCTCGATTCCAGCGGCCTGCCCGGCAAGCTCGCCGATTGCCAGGAGCGCGATCCCTCCCGGTGCGAACTCTTCATCGTCGAGGGCGAATCCGCCGGCGGCTCCGCCAAGGGCGGCCGCGATCGCCGCTACCAGGCCATCCTTCCGCTCAAGGGCAAGATCCTCAACGTCGAAAAGGCCCGCTACGACAAGATGCTCGGCCACGAGGAAATCCGCTGCATCATCACCGCGCTCGGCACCGGCATCGGCAAGGACGACTTCGACGCTTCGAAATTGCGCTACCACAAAGTCATTCTCATGACCGACGCCGACGTTGACGGCAGCCACATCCGCACCCTCTTGCTCACTTTCTTTTTCCGACACATGCGCGAGCTCATCGAAAAGGAACACATCTACATTGCCCAGCCGCCGCTCTATCGCGTCAAGCGCGGCAAGATGGACCGCTACATCCGCGACGAGCGCGAATTCGCACGCGAGCTGATGAAGCGCGCCACCGAGGCCCATGTCGTCAAATCCAAGTCCGGCAAATCCATAGAGGGCGGCGAGCTGACGCAATTTCTCCTCAACATCCAGGAATACGATCAAGTATCGGCCAAGCTCGGCCGCCGATTGCGCGACCCTAAGCTCGTCGAGCTACTCGCCGAAAGCGAGCTCGAAAAAAAGACTGACTTCGCCGACAAAAAGAAACTTCAGGAGCTCGTCAAGGCTATCGAAAAGGCCAAGCTGAACGTCGAGACCAAGCTCGAATTCGACGAGGAGCACAGCCTTCACGAGTTGGTGCTCAAAAACGGCGGGGAGCGCCGCGTCAATTGGGCCCTCGCTGCCACGCCTGAATACAAGCGCCTCCGCTCGCTTCGCCAAGCCATCGAGGAGCACGACCGCCCGCCCTTCACCATCTCTCACAATGGCGACAAAGTCGTGAAGGACAACGCAGCCGACTTGCTCGGCTACGTCCTCGAGGACGCCAAGAAGGAATTCACCATCACGCGTTTCAAGGGCTTGGGCGAGATGAATCCCGAACAGCTCTGGGCCACGACGATGAACGCCGAGACGCGCACCCTGCTGAAGGTCCGCCTCGAGGACGCCGTCGCCGCCGAAGAAATCTTCGCCACGCTGATGGGCGAAAACGTTGAGGAGCGCCGCAAGTTCATCGAAGAAAACGCCCTCGACGTCGTCAACCTGGATATCTAAGCCGTGCCTGGAAGCTGGATGCTCTATCAACTCACTTGGAAAACTTTGCCGGGGCTGCGCGGGCTGAGCTGCTCCGATTTTCGCGCGGCTCCCACCGGCGCGCCCGAAACGGAAAAGGGCGTCGCCTTCGACTGCTCCACCGATTCCGAACGCGACGCGCTCCTCCACGAGCTCGAATCGCATTTCGCGCCGCAGCGCTTCTCGAACGGCGCCTCGGCCTTTGAAACCGTAAAGACGTACGTGCTGGAAAGAATGGCGGGAAAGCATTAGAGCGGGCACTGAATATGGAAAAGGGAAGATTGAAAATGGCGAACCCATTTTCCCTTTTCTGATTTCCAATTTCCTTACGCGGAGCGAAAAGTGGCGGACGAACAGAATCAGTCAATCCTGACTCCGGTGGATATCGAATCGGAGATGAAGAAGTCGTACCTCGATTACGCCATGAGCGTAATCATCGGCCGCGCGCTGCCCGACGTGCGCGACGGCTTGAAGCCCGTCCACCGCCGCATCCTCTTCGGCATGTACGAGCTGGGGCTCACCTCGACGAAGGCTTACCGCAAGTGCGCGAAGATCGTCGGCGAAGTCCTCGGCAAGTATCACCCGCACGGCGATACGCCCGTGTACGACGCGCTCGTCCGCCTGGCGCAGGATTTCAACATGCGCTATCCACTCGTCGACGGCCAGGGCAACTTCGGCTCGGTGGACGGCGATCCGCCTGCGGCCATGCGGTACACCGAAGCGCGCCTTTCGAAGATCGCCGAAGAAATGCTCGCGGACATCGAAAAGGAAACCGTCGATTTCCTCCCCAATTTCGATGAAAGCGAAAAAGAGCCCGTCGTCCTTCCCACGCGCATTCCCAACCTGCTCGTCAACGGCTCCTCCGGCATCGCTGTCGGCATGGCCACCAACATCCCGCCGCACAACCTGAAGGAAACCATCGAAGCCGCCATCCTGCTCATCGAGAATCCAGACGCCACTCTCAAGCAGGTGATGAAAATCGTCCCCGGCCCGGATTTCCCGACGGGCGGATACATCTACGGCCGCGAGGGAATCGAGCAGGCCTACAAGACCGGCCGAGGCTCCTTCCAGGTGCGCGCCAAGGCCGCCATCGAGCAGCGCGGCAAGGATCGCCAGGACATCGTCATCACCGAGCTGCCCTACCAGGTCAACAAGGCCCGCCTGATCGAGCACATCGCCGAGCTGATTCAGAACAAGAAGATCGAAGGCATCGGGGACATCCGCGACGAAAGCGACCGCGACGGCATGCGCATCGTCATCGAGGTGAAGCGCGACGAAGAGCCGGAGCTCATCCTCAATCACCTTTTCAAGCACACCCAGATGCAGGAATCCTTCGGCATGATCCTGCTCGCCATCGTCCACGGCCAGCCGCGCGAGCTGGGCCTGCTCGACCTGCTGCGCCAGTTCATCGAGCACCGCGTGGAAGTCGTGCGCCGCCGCACGGTCTACGAATTGCGCAAGGCCTCCGAGCGCGAGCACATCCTGCTCGGCTACCGCATCGCGCTCGATCAGATCGACGACGTCATCAAAATCATTCGCGGATCTTCCAGCCGCGCCAACGCCCGCGAGAATTTGCACGAATTCTTCGAGAACAAATCCGTGCGCGTTCTCGTCGGCGGCAAGGAAACCACGCTGCGCGGCGTGAAGCTCGACGCCAAGAAGTACGGCATCACCGTCGCCTCCTCAGGGGAAGGGCTTGGCCTCAGCTACATCCAGATTGACGCCATCCTCGAACTGCAATTGCACCGACTGACGCAGCTTTCCGTGGATGAAATCCTCAAGGAACTCAAGGAAATCCGCGACCGCATCGCCGAGCTGAAGGAAATCCTGGCGAGCGAAAAGAAGCTCAAGGGCGTCGTCATCTCCGAGCTTCGCGAAGTCCTGAAATCGTATGGCGACGACCGCCGCACGCAGATCGTCGACCGCGTCGAGGAAATCAAGCTCGAAGACCTGATCAAGGACGAGGAGATGGCCATCACCGTCAGCCACGCCGGCTACATCAAGCGGACGTCGGTGGACGTCTATCGCCATCAATCTCGCGGCGGCAAGGGCCGCATCGGCGCGAAGACGCGCGAGGACGATTTCGTCGAGCACTTCTTCACCGCTTCGGCGCACAGCTACATCCTGCTGTTTACCTCCAAGGGCCGCATTTACTGGCTGAAGGTCTACGAAATTCCCGAGGCGGCGGCAGCCACGCGCGGTAAAGCCATCGGCAACCTCGTCAAGTTCCAGGAAGGCGAGACGCTCAGGGCGGTCGTTTCCGCCCGCAATCTCGAGGAGCCCGAGCGCTACGTCTTCCTTGCCACGAAAGACGGCACGGTGAAGAAAACCGAGCTCGCCGAGTTCTCTAATCCGCGTCCCTCCGGCATCATCGCCATCAATCTGGAATCCGACAATGAGCTCATCGGCGCGAAGCTTACCGACGGCAAGCAGATGATCTTCCTCGCCAGCCGCGAAGGCCAGGCCATCCTCTTCCGCGAGACCGAAGTCCGCTCCATGGGCCGTGCAGCCGGCGGCGTCAACGGCATGGACCTCGCCAAGGGCGATTTCGTCGTTTCGATGGATGCCGTCCAGCCCGACTTCGCCATCATCGCCAAGGAGTACAAGAAGACCACGCAAAACCTAGACGAACTGGAGAGCGACCAGATTCGCGAATCGCTCACTTCGCTCATGCTCACCGTAGCCGAAAAGGGCTACGGCAAGCGCACGCCGCTCGCCGAATACCGCGTCACTTCCCGCGGCGGCAAGGGAGTCATCAACTTGAAATCCACCGACCGCAACGGGCCCGTGGTCGCCGCCCTCCAGGTCCGCGAGGATTCCGACGTGATGATCATCACGCACCAGGGCAAGGTGATCCGCGTCCACGCCAACGAAATTCGCGAAGCCGGCCGCTCGACACAGGGCGTCCGCCTGCTCCGCCTCGAAGAAGGCGACCGCATCGCCGCCGCCGCCGGCATCCTCGAGGAAGAGGAAGCTGGCGCCCCTGAACCGGAGAAAAAGTGAATCGCCATGAACGCTAAGAAGCGCACGATCGAAAGGGAAATCGAGATTCGCACTGCCGATGGAACGGCGGATGGCTTTCTCTACCAACCGGAAGGGAAGGACCGCTGGCCGGGCGTGATTCACCTGACCGACATCGGCGGCAACCGCGCCGCGAACCGCGACCTGTCGAAGCGCCTGGCCTCGGAAGGCTACACGGTGCTGATGCCCAACGTGTTCTATCGCACTGGCAAGCCGCCTCTATTTCCACCCGGGTCCAAACATGGAGACGAGAGCTTCATGAAGCGCTTCGGAGAGCTTGTTGCGCCGCTCACGCCGGAAGCCATCGAGCGCGACGCCTCCGCGTATACCGATTTTCTCGCGCGGCAGGAATCCATCAGCCCAGGCAGCTTCGGTGTCGTGGGTTACTGCTTCACCGGCGGCGTCGGATTGCGAATGGCTGCAGCTCAACCGAAAAAATTCGCGGCCGCGGCGTCCTTTCATGGTGGCGGTCTCTTTACCGAAGCTCCCACGAGCCCGCACACGGTTCTCCCGCGCGTGAAGGCCCGGCTCTATTTCGGGCACGCCGTCGAGGACCGCTCTATGCCGAAGGAAGCCATCGAAAAATTCGAGCGCGCTCTCGCATCCTGGGGCGGCCGCTACGAGAGCGAAACCTACGACGGCGCCCACCACAGTTGGACTATGCCCGACAGCCCCGCCTACAACCAACCGCAAGCCGAACGCGCCTTCGGTAAGCTCGTCGACCTCTTCTCCGCAACACTCCGCTGACCACGGCCAGAAAGAGAAAGAATTGTCCAGCGCCCGCGCAGTTTCAGTGGACCGGAGAATTCTGTCCAGCGGCAGGAGGCTGCAGAGAGAACAACGATTCGATGCGCTACGACGCAGGCGGGGGTGCTACGTAGTAGCCCGGGCGGGTGCGGACGGTGACGCCGGGGCGGTCCACCGTGACTTTGATCTCGTGGTAGCCGGAAGGCTCGTCGCCGGGCGGGCGATAGCTCAGCGTGTACTCGGCGTGCAGCTCGCCGCCGATTTCATCCATGGCTTTCTGGATGGAGCTGTCTTTCAACACGTTCACGTGTAGCCCGCCGGTCGCTTTGCTGGCCACGTCGAGCGAGTTCGGCCCCACGGCGTTCAATCCCGTTCTCAAGAGCCACACCGCGACCGCGAGCAAATCCATGTTGCCCTGCACCTCTTGCTCCAGTTGTGGGGTTTGTGGCTGGCCGTTCGGAGTGGGGACGGGATACGTTCCGGGAGGGCCGATCTGCGGAGGCTCGTATTGATTCGGTTTGGCGCGCAGGTCGGCCAGCGTCGAGCTCAGTCCGACCGAATAGATCGTGACATTCGCGAGCTCCGCCTGGCGCAGCACACCCCCGAGCTTGTTTTCGCTGCCCGTGTCGTGCGGTTCTCCGACAACCACCAGGATGCGCCGGCGGGCCGCGGGCCGTTCGGTGAGCAACGAAATGCCACGCGCCATCGCGTCATAAAGCAGCGATCCACTGCTTCCCTCCGGCAGGCGGTTCACCTCGGCTTGCACCACGTCGGGATCAGTCGTGAAACCGTGCAGGACGGTGACGGAATCATCGTATCCGATGACGGCGGCTTCCGAGGTTTGCGCCATCACCGTTTCGGTGAAGACGATGCCCGTCTTGCGGACTGCGGGAAGCATGGGCTCGATGTGCGAGCTGGTCTCGACGGCGAGCACGATGGAGAGCGGATCTCCGCCCAGATCGAAGTGGTCGATCTTCTGCTCCGCGCCGTTGTCGAAGACGTGGAAATTGTTCTTTGCGAGATTTAGGACGATTTCACCCGCCGGATCGCGCACCGAAACCGGCGCGGTCACTTCCACTACGCGCGATTTGATCGCGTGCTTCTGATCCAGCTCGGGGATTTTTTCCGGCGCGACGCCGGGCTTCGGCTGCAGCGGGCCCGGTGGCGCTCCCTGTCCCTGCGCGGGAGCGGCGAGCGCCAACCAGCAGAAAGGCACAAGAAGGAGCGCGCCAGGGACGATGCGAAATCGTTTCATCTAGGTCTCAGTCTATCTGATTCGAACGGGGAGGGGGGCGTTGCTTGCAGGGAAAGGGGATGGTTCTCTTCGACTGGCATTCGCCCTGGGGCTTCTCCTACAATGGATTGTTTGCATCACCCAGGATCGGGGAGTAAGGGGGAAGCGATGAAGCGGTCCGGTTATCTGCCGATGGCGAAGCTGGCCTATCAGGATCCGAAGTTCATGGAGAGCCTGGGGGCGCGGCCGCTGCGGATTCTGGCGGAATACCTCGATCCCTTGAAGCGCCTGCGCCAGCAAAACGTCGGCGACACGATCGTGATGTTCGGCTCGGCCCGCATCCAATCGCGCGACAAGGCGGCCGCGGAGCTCAAGAAGGTGGAACGCGCCGCGCGCGGTCGGCGCAACGGTGAATGGGGCGCAAAGGTTCGCAAGGCGCGGGCGGACCTGGGAATGTCGCGCTACTACGAGGACGCGCGCGAGCTTTCGCGCCGCATCACGTCGTGGGCCTTGACGCTCGGCACCGAGCCGAGGCGGTTCGTCATCTGCTCGGGCGGCGGCCCCGGAATCATGGAAGCGGCGAACCGCGGCGCGGCGGAAGCGAGCGGGTCGTCGGTGGGATTGAGCATCCAGCTTCCCCACGAACAACGTCCGAATCCTTACATCACGCCCGAGCTGAATTTCTGCTTCCATTACTTTTTCATGCGCAAATTATGGTTCGCGCAAATGGCCAAGGCGCTGATTGTCTTTCCCGGCGGATTCGGCACCATGGACGAGCTGTGGGAAATGCTCACGCTGCTGCAAACCAATAAACTTTCCTCGCACCATTTGATTCTGATCTACGGCCGCGAGTACTGGGACAAGGTGCTCAACTGGCAACACATGATCCGCTCAGGAACCATTGATGAGCGGGAGTACAAGCTGCTGCAGTTTGCGGACACTGTGGATGAGGCTTTCGCCCACGTCCGCGAGGATATGGAAACCCACCACCTGGCGCTCGATGCGGATTGGGACCACAAGTAAACATCCATCGCAGGCTGCCGATGGCCCCGCGCCCAAGGTGAAAATCCCGGAACGCAGATCAGCGAAAAAAGAAAAGGGGGAAGGAGAGGTACCTCCTTCCCCCCTTTTTATTGCTATGGGGGTGGGAAATTTCGCGAGAGAGGGCCCCCGGGCGGCACCGAAGGCCACGAATCGCCGTACGGATCGTCCCGCGCAGTTAATTCTTCGAGACGTCGAGATCGGGCAAGAAGACCGCTTGAAAGCGCCGCTTCTCGTCCTGGTCGTGGAGCATCACAACCGGTGAAACACGCACGGACTGCTTGCATCCACGGCAAGTGGTTGCTTCGCCCTGCAGGTCCTGCACGAACCCGTCGGTGAAGTGGTACGCCGAGCGAGGCCGTCGCGCCGCCTTGGTACCCTGCAAACCGCAGTGCGGGCAGGTGAACTCGACACGATCCTCAAGCGGGTCGCGGTTCAACGCGGCCCAGCCCGTATATCGAACGCCTACTACTTCCAAAGAAGTTCGGTTCATAATGGCAACCTCAAAAGCCCCCAATTGGGGTATCACCGCAATGTTAGACGCATGGAAAGGCCGGAACGATGCATAGGCCTCTCCAAAAACCCATAAATCCATGAATGTGAATGCCTTAGTTCCTTGGCCCCCCAGAAACCCCCTTTTCCAGTCAGATCCCATGGATTGGGGAACCGGGTCACGGCGGCGGTGTCTATCACTGTAGAGATCGCGCGAGCTCCGGACCAAGCAGGGGCGGCGTAGGCAGGTCACGCCAGGGCAAGTCCCATCATCCCTCAGCCGCCCCTGAGATTGGAATCCTTGACGTATGGATTGAGCGCGGAGGTGTGTCCATGAATGACCTAGGAACCCTTTCTCAATGCTTGATGGATAGCGACATGGAGGAAATGGGACGGGCGCGGCGGCTTCGTAGAAGGGCGCTGGCAGTGTCGCTCGTCCTCGAAATGCTGTTGGTCGCGGCGATGCTGCTCTGGCCGCTGATCACGCCCGGCGTACTTCCGAGCATGTACATCCTAACGCCACTACCGCCCTATTCCGGTGGAGGAAACGCGCAACGCGCGCACACGCAAAAGTCGTCGGGAACAGATCGTACGCCGAAGCCATTTCAATTCCCCCAGCAAAACACGGCGGCACCCCAAAACCAGAATCACAACGATAGTACGGGAATCGACGCACCGGACTTCGGGCCCGGTGTGGAAGGCGGCACCGGAGACGCCACGGACAGATTAGGGCCAGTGATTCCCGACGGAACAGGCACGCGAGACATTGGTCCGCGACCGCCAGCGACGGCAGTTCAGAAGCCGCGAAAGATCAGCATCGGCGTGATGGAAGCTTCGCTGGTCTATCGCGTGGAGCCGATATATCCGCCGCTCGCGCTGGCCACGCGGACTTCGGGCGAGGTAAAGCTGCAAGCGACGATCGCGACGGACGGCAAGGTGAAGAATCTGGAAGTGGTGAGCGGGAATCCCTTGCTGGTGCAGGCGGCGGTCGCGGCAGTACAGCAGTGGCGCTACAAGCCGACGCTCTTGAATCGAGAGCCGGTGGAAGTGGAGACGTTCATTACGGTGAACTTCGTATTAAATTAGCAAGTGCTGGCCACGGGCGGCGCGGAAAACCGCGCCACCCGTGCGGCGTTCCGGAGCGCTCTGTTAGAACCTGATGACGAGCGCGGTCGTCACCTGGATGTTGTTCTGAGTGCCGCCAAAGAAGCGCGTGGGCACGTAATCGCCTTCGATGATGCGCCAGGAAAAACGGTCGGTGAGTCTCGTGTCAATCCCCGCTCCGATGGCGGCGGAGAAGGACGAGTCGCCCGCGCCGCTGGAGCTGAAATGCGCGCCGCCGACCAGAACGTGCGCGAACGGCGATACGCGAGCCGGCCAGGAAACTTGCGGGCCAAAGAGAAAGGTGTGGACCGAAGCGCCGGAACCGTAATTTCCAGAGAAGTCCGCGACGGCGCCGAGCCAGTCGGTGATCTTGTATTGGCCCGACAGATTCCATCCGTTCATGTGAGTAGAAGGCGAACTATCGAAATTCATGAAGGAGTAGCCGCCGGAAAGCTCGACCTTATCCCCCAGACCCTGCGCGTGCGCGGAAATCGAAATCATAAAAACCAACGGCAGCAAAAAAGACAGTCTTCGGAGCATGCGAATCTCCTCCTCGTAGAAATGGATTTATTTCCCGCCGCCCGCTGGAGTGCGGCGTACCGGCACGGCCCCGCAGCGGCTGGGCAGCCCCTCGTGGAGAGGCGTAAGGCGCTATGCGTGCAGGAAATACATTAGATGCGCGGCGTCAGCGCCGGGTTGGAGGCGGAGAGCAGGCTCAAAGGAGGGGTTCGCCGGTGTGGCGCGCGATGATTTCGCGCGTGTGGTCGCGGAGGCGAACGATTTCCCGCCAGTCGTCGCCAGCGGCGAGGGCGGGGACCACGAGGGCGCCGAACGTAACGGTGATGCGGCCCGGACGCGGCAGGATGGTCTTGTCGCGAAGGATCTGGCGCGCGCCGCGGACGGCCATGGGGCAAATGGGCCGCTGCGTGTCCACTGCCGCCTTAAACGCGCCCAATTGAAACGGGCGGATGCCCGTGACGCGTGTGAATGTGCCTTCGGGATAGATGGCAACCGACACGCCGCGCCGGAGTGCCGCGTTCACCTGTTCGGCGTGGCGGACGCGTGCCTGGGGATCGCTGCGGTCGAAACCTAACTGTCCGGTGCGGCGCGCGATTTTGCCAAGCAGCGGCATGTCGAAGACTTCGTCCTTGGCGACGAAACGCACACTCGAGGGCAAGCAAGCGATGGTGACGATAATGTCCACGTAGCTGGAATGATTGGGCGCGAAAATCCAGGGCCCCGAGTTCGCGAGGTTTGCAAGGACTTCGCCTCCCTCGATGCGAACCGGGACGCCCGCAAGAAAAAGCGCAAGACGCGATCCGGAATGTCCCAGCCAAGCGGCGTGCCGCGAATCCCGCGAGAAGGAGACAGCCAGCCAAACCGGGACCAGGACCACCGAAAAAGCGGCGAGGGCATAGACGCCGTAGAGAGTTTCGATCGCGCCCTTCACCCCGCGCTTGGAAAGCGACCACAAGCGCGGCCCGGCGCTGCGCACGGCGAGCGTACCGATCTGCAACCAAGCGGGCTGCGGCTTTTTGCCGAGCTTACCTTCGAGGTAGAGCCGACGCGTTTCAGTGCGCCGCAATTTTCCGCTTGACGTCTTGGGAATCGATTGCGCAGGCAGGATTTCGACACGATCGGGCGGGAGGCCCAAGGCCGCGTCCACGGCACGCCTGATTTCAGAGGAAATGCGCTTCGCATCCGCCCGGTTGCGGACTTCCGCCGTGACGATGAGCCTTTCCGTGCCACTCCGCGCATCCGGCGCGCCGAAGGCGACCACGCATCCGGGCCGAACGCCCTGGACGCTGCCGGCAACGACTTCCACTTCGTGCGGATAGAGATTGCGGCCCGCCTTGATGATGACGTCTTTGGCGCGCCCGGTAATGAAGAGCTCTCCATCGGCGCGATAGGCCAGGTCGCCGGAATCGAGCCAGCCACCCTCGCGGACCAACGCGGCCGTCGCGGCGGGATTGCGATAGTAGCCGCAGGTGCCCGAGGGACTTCGGAACCACAACTGTCCCTCGACGCGCTCACCGGCATCGCTGCCGTCGGCAGCGACAATGCGCACTTCCACATTCGAAAGCGGTTTTCCCGCGCCCACGAATTCAAGAGGCGCCGAATCCCCGGCGGCAGCGGGGACTGCGCGGCCTTCGGATTCGAATGTCGACCTGGCGATGCGGTCCACACGGTATCCCGATCCGGGCTTCGGCGTGGAAACGGCGAGCGAAGCTTCGGCCAGGCCATAGACGGGAAGGAGCGCTTCGCGGCGGAATCCGTAAGGTGCGAAACGAGCCGCAAACCGATCGAGAGTGGCGGCGTGGACCGGCTCGGACCCATTCAAGGCCGCGCGCCAGCAGCTCAGGTCGAGCCCCCGCAAATCCTTCTCCGCTATCTTCCGCACGCAAAGCTCGTAGGCAAAATTTGGCGCGGGGCTGATGGTTCCGCGGTGTTTGTGAATGGCCCAAAGCCAACGCTCCGGGCGGCTGAGGAAAGAGAGCGGCGACATCACGACAACCGGGACGGCGGCGAACAGTGGGGCAAGCCAGACGCCGATCAGCCCCATGTCGTGGTAGAGCGGCAACCAGGTAACACCGACGTCGTCCGGGCATAATTCCACGGCGTCCCAGATGGCGCGCATATTGGCGAGCAGGTTCGCATGGGTCAGCGTGACGCCCTTCGGATCCCCGGTTGAACCGGAGGTGTACTGCAGGAAGGCGATGTCGTTGCCGCTGGCGCGATGCGAGAGTGTTTCGACGGGGCGCCATTCGGCGGATGCCGGCTCGGACGGCGCAGGAGAGACCGCGACTTTCTGCGCATTCAAAACGCCGCGCAGGGAAGGCACGCGCGGCTGAAGCAGGCGTGCGAGCCCTTCGGCCTCGCGCCAAGTGATCAGAAACCGCGCTTCGGCATTGCGCAAAATGTTGGCCTGCCGCGCGGCGTATTCCGCAATGCGATCCGCACGGAACGGCGGATAAATCGGGACGGGTATGCCGCCAGCGAGCAGCGTGCCCGCAAACGACCAGAAGAATTCGACGCAAGTGGGAAGCATGATCGCGACGGTCTGGCCCGGTTCAAGGCCGCGGCGGAGCAAATCGAGCGCCACGGCGGAGGCGCGTTCATAAAGCTCGCCATAAGTGATCGTGCGTACGGAACCGTCCTCTGCGTAGAGGTGAATGTGGGCGCGAGCAGGCTCGCCACGGCCGCGCAGGCGGATGACTTCGGTCAAGGTCTCCGCACTGCGGATGCGGCCTTCGAGTTCCGGGACAGGAAAGGGCGAGGGCGCTTCTGGCGCCTTGGCAGCGGCGACGTCCTCTAGGAGCGACGCGCTAGGCGTGCTTGCGGGTGGGACACCGGCGCGAGACTCCTGGCGGAGGATGGCGTCAATCAAATCTTGGATGGTATTGGCTTCGGCGACCACTCGGTCGGGCAAGCGAACGCCGAAGGCATCGCCCAGACGAAGCATCAATTCGACCCGCTCAAGGCTTCCGAGGCCAAGTTCGCGTTCCAGATGAGACGCGGTGCCGCGCGCGGCCAGCTCTTCCAGGCCAGGCGTGGCGCCCAACTCGGAGAGGAGCCGGCGCACGACCGCGAGCGCCTGCGATTCCGCGGCGGACTTGCGATCGAGTTTTGTTCCGGTAGCGCCCACGGGAGCGGTCAGCCCTAACAAACCGCCGAGAAAGGCTGGCAGCCTCTCCCGCGCGGTTACTCAGCCTTTCTTTCCGGAGCCTATCATCGTGCGCAGGCCTCTTCAACCACACGTTGAACACGTGCCGGGAGGGGAGGGTTTAAGCGGGCAGGCTGCATGCCGTGGCGAAACTGCCGCGAAAAGAAAACGCGGTACCTTCGTACCGGGACTAAATGAACCGAGTGGCCTATCGACGCGCGCAGGGGCTGCAGGCAGACTCGCTGTGGATTCGGGGAGCTAAAAGGCGCCTCGAGTTTCTGCACCTCCATCACCCCCATGCCCACGAGCGGCCGGCACCCCCACCGGCCGCTCACCTTTTTTTGGGGGCTGCCTTTTCCCGATAGCTTAAATTTAATAAACCATCTTGACATCCCATTCGAGGAGTTTTATATACGCGGTCCAGAGTGGGTTGTGTGGCTGGGATGGACCAGGGGCGTGTCCAACTCGAGCGATCTCTGTTTGTGTCCGGGATTTTCCTCGACATTTTGCTGCCTCTTTGTCTCCACCTCCGCCACCTGAAGCGAGTGTGAGTTCTCCTTTATGGAGGTGGAGCGTGAAAAAGGAGCAGGTGTTCCTTCTATGTGTGATTTTCCTCGGTGTCTTGCTACTCCCAGTTAGTCCCGCGGCCTGGGGGCAAGAATCCACGTCATTGCGCGGAACGGTGACGGACCCAAGCGGCGCGGCCATTCCCAACGCGACAATGCATCTCGTCAACGCGGGCACCGGGTTCGAGCGCACGGAAACGACAGACGCGCAGGGCAACTACGTGTTCGTACAAATTCTGCCCGGGATCTACAAGTTACAGGTAACGGCCGCGGGATTCGAGAGGTACGAGCAGTCGAACATTCAGCTTCTCGTCAACTTGCCGGCCACCCTGAACGTCCGCATGAAACTGGGCCAGCAGCAGCAGACGGTCGAAGTAACCGAGCGGGCGCCGCTAATCAACACCACCGACGCCAGCACGGGCAGCACGATGTCCGGAGACGAAATCGGCGCGCTTCCGCTCGAAGGGCGGAACGTCGTACAGTTGCTCAGCCTTCAGCCGGGTGTCGTCTACACCTCGGATCGCACCGACATTGACACGAACTTCGACACACGCGGCGGCGCCGTGAATGGCGAACGCAGCGACCAGAGCAACGTGACGCTCGACGGAATGGACGTGAACGATCAGGGCGGTGGCGCCGCTTTCACGTCCGTGGTCCCCATCACAGTCGATTCGGTCGAAGAATTTCGCGTTACGACTTCGAACTACGGAGCCGATCAGGGCCACTCCGCGGGCGCGCAGGTCGCGCTCGTCACCCGCGGCGGAACGAACAAGTTCCACGGCTCGGCCTACGAGTTCAACCGCAGCGGAATCGGCGAAGCCAACGACTATTTCATCAAGAATTCCGAAGAGCTGAGCGATCAACCCAACGTTCCCCCACACCTCGTTCGGAACATCTTCGGCGGATCAATCGGCGGGCCGGTGAAG
Organism: uncultured Acidobacteriota bacterium; assembly: GCA_963788255.1. GTDB lineage: Bacteria > Acidobacteriota > Terriglobia > Acidiferrales > UBA7541 > Palsa-295. The sequence continues at coordinate 125,665 of CAWBGC010000010.1, read as the reverse complement.
AAAGATCGGCTGTTCTTCTTCCTGAATTACGAAGGACACCGGATCAATCAAGCCACCAGCCAGGAGCGTGAGATTCCGTCGGAAACACTCAGAGACGGAATCATCCAATACGAGTGCGCGAATTCATCCGCATGTCCGGGCGGATCCGTAATCGGTGCGAGTGGAAACTCCTACAACGTTCAGCCCGGCTACTACGCGTTGGGGTATGTCAACGGAACCTCTCAACTTGTAGCCTTGGACCCGCTTGGAATCGGGCCCAGCTCAGCTGTGATGTCCTACTTCCAGTCCTACCCAACTCCCAACGACTTCACCATCGGTGACGGCGTGAATTTTGTGGGCTATCGGTTCGCGGCGCCGCAAGTGGAGCATGATGAATGGCTGATCGGCCGCATTGACTACAAGATCACGTCGAACGGCAATCAAACGCTCTTCTGGCGTGGCAGCGGGCGCGACGACAATATCGGCGGCCCACCCTTCCTGCCGGGAACGCCGCCCGAGTCCACCACGATAGACCGCAGCAAGGGCATGGTGGGAGGCTGGACGGCCGTCCTCCGCCCCAACCTGGTCAATAACTTCCGCTATGGGTTCACGCGGCAGAGTATCGTTGACCTGGGAGATAGCTCCCAGCCTTGGCTCTACATCCGCGACTTGGATCAGGGCGTTACGCGGACGGAGTCGTTCAACTTTCCCGTGCACGATTTCATGGACAACTTGACGTGGACGAAGTCCAAACACACGATTTCGTTCGGCGCGAATTTGATGGTCGTCCTCAACAACGCCTTCAGCCAAACGAATTCGTTCAGCGACGGCGTGGCCAACGCAGCCTGGCTCAACACCGGCGGGTTTGCTGGCCGTGACAGTCCATTCAATCCGGCGTGCGCCACCGATTTTACGACGCCGAATAGCTGCATCGGCCCGACTTATCCCGATGTCTATCAAGGTTTCGACCAGAATTACGATTTCCCGTTGATCGGTTTGTTGGGAATGGTCACGCAGGTCGACGCTCAATACAATTATCGCCTCAACTCGAGCGGCGCAGGGACCCCGATCACGCAGGGCGAAACCGTCCCCCGCCATTTCCGGTTAGACGATTTTGACTTCTTCGTGCAGGATTCCTGGAAGGTCAAATCGAACCTGACCCTCAATCTTGGTTTGCGTTATGAACTCATGTCGCCACCGTGGGAAACCTCGGGACAGGAAGTCGCGCCCACAATCGACCTGTCGAATTGGCTCGAGCAGCGCGCCGTGGATGGGGCGGCGGGTATTCCGTCGAACCAGATTCCGGATATCTCGTTTGGCCTCGCCGGAAGCGCCAACAATAAACCCAATCTCTGGCCATGGGAGAAGAAGAACTTCGCGCCGCGCGTTTCCTTTGCGTGGACTCCCGAGCCCGGCTCGGATTGGCTCAAAAAACTGTTCGGTGAAAGGGACAATACGGTCGTCCGCGCCGGGTTCGGAATGTACTACGATCACTTCGGCGAAGGAATGCTTAGCACATTCGACGCCGATGGGTCCTTCGGTCTTTCCACGACGCTCACAAATTCGGCGCAGACCGAATCTGCCAGCTCATCTCCGCGGTTGATGAATCTGAATACCATTCCGAAGGTGGATAACAACGGCAACCCGATCTTTACGCCTGCCCCTCCCGCGCAATTCCCCGAGATGTTCCCACAAGGGAATTTCTGCATTTGCTGGGGGCTGGACAGTTCGATCAAAACTCCCTACTCCTACGCGCTCGACTTGTCCGTCGCGCGGGAATTCTCACACAGTATGAGTCTGGAAGTTGGATACGTCGGACACTTGGGGCGCCGCCTGCTGGCCCAGGAGGACTTGGCGGAGCCTCTGAACCTCACGGACCCGGCATCCGGCATCACTTACTTCCAGGCAGCCGACGCAATGGCCGTTTTGGGGAGAGCGAACACGCCTGTCTCTCAGGTAACCTCCAGCACGATCGGCCCAACGGGTGCATACTGGAAAGACTTGATGGCTCCGCTTCAGTCGGGTGACATGTACAACCCGGGGGACACGAAGTTTGGCCCAGGGTGCGGCGGCCCAACAACCGATCCCGTTCAGGCCGTTTACGCCGCATACCTTTGCAACGCGTTTAACGAAACCACGGGGCTTTTCTTCATCGATGTGAACGGAATTCCCGGCACACAATACTCCGGGAACTTTCCGACCAACTTTTATTACTCGAAGTTTGGACCGTTCGCGTGGTACAACGACCAATACTCCTCGCTCTACGCTTGGCGCTCGATTTCCAACTCGATCTACGGCGCACTCGAAGTCACGTTTAAGAAGCAGTTCTCGCAGGGACTGGCTTTCAACCTCAACTATACCTACGGCCACTCGGAGGACATTGCATCGGACGCCGAGCGAGTCGGCGAGTGGGGCGGGCTGGGCGGACAAATTATCAACACTTGGTCGCCCAATCAGCTCTGGGCCGATTCCGACTTCGATCTGCGCCACCAGATCAACGGGAGTTGGAATTGGGATATCCCGGTGGGAAGGGGCCGCGCGTTTGGCAGCGGCCTCGGCAAGGGCGCGGATGCATTGATCGGCGGTTGGCAACTTTCCGGAGTCAGCCGTTGGTCTAGCGGGTTCCCGGTCAACGTGGGCACCTGCTACTGCTTTGAAACCAACTGGCAACTCACCGGCGAGGCCATTGAAACGGCTCCGACGGCGACCGGCAGGACGCTTGTCAATGAACCCGTCAACGGCGGCTATTTCCAGAACATATTCCCCAATGGGACGGCTGCGTCGAACAATTTTGCCGTGCCGCTTCCGGGATACTCCGGCGCTCGCAACCAGATCCGGGGTGACGGTTACTTCGGCACCGATTTCGAGCTCGGCAAAGTCTGGAAGATGCCCTTCAACGAAAACCACCAGCTGCGGTTCACCTGGGACGTCTTCAACGCGTTCAATATCAACCGCTTCGACGTCCAGACGGCTTCGCTTGCCATTGGCTCGGCGAACACGTTTGGAAACTACACGCACCTCCTGACGAACCCGCGCATCATGCAGTTCGGTATGCGGTATTCGTTCTAAGGGCGTATCGAACCTTCTGGAAGAATTGGGCCCGCTTCCGTCAACGTGGGATCGGGCCTTTTCTTTTTCGATGGGGCTGATTCAATAAACTTTATTGACATCCGGCGCGCGCAGTTTTATACAGAGCCTCATCGGGGTTGTGTGGGTGGTCAACTCGGGGCAAAAGGCTGTTGGACGTTCGCTCGATTGCAACAGAGACCTGTTGCGTACTCCTGACCCAGGTTGTTCCGGCCGCATCGCCGTCGCGTAACGACAACCGATCGCCATCCTGGGAGGTGGAACGTGAGATCAAGGTTCGTAATACTTGCCTTCGCATTTCTATTTGCGTGGCTCGCTCTTCCATGGACTCCGGCGGCCTGGGGGCAGGGCGCGACTTCACTCCGTGGGGCTGTGACGGACCCAAGCGGCGCGGCCATTCCAAACGCAACCGTTCGCATCATTAACGTCGGCACGAACGCCGCGCGCACCGACACAACGGACGCGCAGGGTGAGTACACCTTCGTGCAGGTTGTGCCGGGAACGTACCGGCTGGAAGTGGAGGTTCCAGGCTTCTCGAAGTACGTCCAGTCGGGGATTCAGCTTCAGGTGAACCTGCCCGCCACGGTCAACGTGAAAATGAGGATTGGCACGCAGCAGCAGACCGTGACGGTCACGGAGGCGGCACCCGTCCTGAATACCACCGACGCCAGCGAAGGCAGCACGATGGGGCAGTTACAAATCGAGCAGCTTCCCATCGAAGCGCGCGACATCGTACAACTACTCAGCCTTCAGCCAGGGGTTGTGTACACCTCTGACCGGACGGATTTGGACACCGGAACCGACACGCGCAGCGGAGCAGTGAACGGCGAGCGCAGCGACCAGAGCAACGTTAACCTGGACGGCGTGGACGACAATCAGCAGAGCAGCGGCGAGGCTTTCAAATCCGTTCTACCCGTACCCATCGAATCGGTAGAGGAATTCCGCGTGTCCACTTCGAATTACGGGGCGGATCAGGGACGTTCTTCGGGCGCACAGGTTGCCCTCGTAACGAAAAGTGGGACGAATGCCTTCCACGGTGCGCTTTATGAATTCAACCGCAACCGGTTCGGCGAAGCGAACGATTACTTCATCAAATCCGCCGAGGGGACAGATGGCTTGCCAAACAAGGCCCTGCAACTGGTTCGGAACGTGTTTGGCGCGGACGTCGGCGGACCAGTCAAGAAGGACCGGCTCTTCTTCTTCATTAACTATGAGGGACATCGCGTTGCACAGCAGGATAGCGCGGTGCGCGAGATTCCCACGGCATCCCTCCGCGATGGCGTGATCATGTATTTGTGCGACCAGGGCGGCACCGGAGCACCGTTGGACCCGCGCTGCGCAAGTCCCAGCACGGTCACCGGGAAGAGCGGCGCCACCTATCAAGTGCCTGCCGACTACTATGCGCTCGGTTACACCGGCCCAACTGGAAATTTGCAGTCGCAAATCGCCGCGATGGATCCCTTGGGGTCGGAGGGGGGGCCTGACCCGGCTTCGCTCACTTATTTCAATTCCTATCCGCTGCCCAACGACCAGACGGTCGGTGACAACTACAATTATTCCGGCTACCGCTTTGCCGCGCCGGCTAGCGAGCGGGATGATTGGCTCGTCGCGCGAATTGATTACAAACTCACGGCGAACGGTAACCAGACGCTTTTCTGGCGAGGCAGCGGAGCCAACGACCATCAGAACCAGGATCCGTTTTTGCCGGGGGATGTTCCGGAAAATATAGCGCTAGACCGAAGCAAGGGATTCGTTCTCGGGTATACCGCGCTCTTGCGATCGAACCTTGTGAATAACTTCCATTACGGGCTCACGCGCCAGAGCCTCAACAACATCGGCGACAGCGATCAACCGTGGATTTTCGTTCGCGGACTGGATCAGGGTGTCACCTACAGCAACAGCTTCACCCTGCCGGTTCACGACTTGGTGGACGATTTGTCCTGGACAAAGGGAAACCATTCCATAAACTTTGGCGCCGATATCCGCTTCATTCGCAGCGCCAGCAGCAACCAAAACAACTCGTTCAGCTATGCCCTTACCAATTCCGAGTGGATCAACACGTCGGGTTTTGCAGGGAGCGCCTCAAGTCCCTTCAACCCTGCAAACAACGGTTATCCAGGCGTGGATCCTTCGTTCAATATTAGCTACGACTGGCCGCTCATCGGCATGTTGGGAATGGTGACTGAGGACAACGCCCAGACCAACTTTCTCATTGGCCCAGGCGGTTCGGCGACGACTCTGAATCCGGGAGCGCCGGTGGCACGCCACTTCTCTACCGACGAGTACGATTTCTACGTCCAGGATTCCTGGAAGGTGCGTCCCAATCTGACATTCAACTATGGTCTGCGGTATGAGTTGATGTCTCCGGTGGGCGAAACCTCCGGCCAGGAAGTCATGCCGAGCATCCCATTGGGGCAGTGGTTCAATCAACGTGGGGCCGACGCACTGCTAGGAATTCCTTCAAGCGCGAGTCCTAACATCTCCTTCGATCTGGCCGGACCCGCTTACGGCAAACCGAGTTACTATCCGTGGCAGACCAAAAATTTTGCTCCCAGGGTCTCTTTTGCGTGGTCGCCGCAACCCACTTGGGGATGGCTGCAAAACCTGATCGGCACCGGGGACAAGTCGGTTATCCGAGCCGGGTTTGGAATGTATTACGACCATTTCGGGTACGAGCTGGTGCAGACCTACGATCAGAATGGCTCGTTTGGGCTACTTTCGAACCTTGGCAACCCGGCAGGTTTTGAAACGGCCGCATGCTCGCCGCGCCTCACCAGCTTCAACTTGATTCCTCAAATGGACTACTGCGAGAATCAAATGTATCTAGTAACTCCTACGCCAACTTTTCCTGACCTGTATCCCTTGGGGAACTTTTGCATCTGCTGGGGCGCCGACAACAATCTCAAGACGCCTTATTCGTACGCTCTCGACCTCTCGTACGAGCGGGAGATCAAGAAAGGTTTGAGCCTCGAAGTTGCCTACGTCGGACACTTAGCTCACCGGTTGCTCGCGCAAGATGACTTGGCCATGCCGCTGAATTTGGTGGACCCGACATCAAAGGTCTCGTATTTCCAGGCGGTCACGGCCCTCGCGAAGCAGTATGAAAGCGGCACGACCGATGAGACTTTCAATCAAGCTGCCTTGGGTTCGACGGCGGCCTACTGGCAAGATATGATCCCTCACCCGCTATCAGGCGGAGCCTACGCGATTGGAGCAAACCCGAATTCGCCGCTCGGAGGCTGCTACAGTTCGTCGGATCCCACTCCTCCTACGTCGACAACCAATCCTGTTCTCGCTGCTTTTGATCTGTTCTGCAGTGGTGCCTACAACGAAACAACACCGCTTTCGATATGGGACCTGTACGGGATACCGGACGCCAACCTCCCGGGCGTGTCCTATTTCCCGACCACGGGGCAATACTCTTACTTCGACAACCAATTCTCGTCGCTGTATGCATGGCGAACGATGGCGCCCGCGTGGTACAACGGTTTGCAAGTCACGCTGAAACAGGAGTTCTCGCACGGACTCCAATTCGACTTCAACTACACGTATTCGCACTCCATTGACGAGGCTTCCGATGCCGAGCGTGTCGGTACTTGGGGAGGCCTCGGAGGCTGGATCACAAACGCGTGGGATCCCCTGCAGGGGAAAGCCGCTTCCGACTTCGATTTGCGGCACCAGATCAATGCCAACTGGGTCTGGCAATTGCCCTTCGGTACTGGCCGTGCGATCGCGCACGATGTCGGCAAGGGAATGGATGCGTTGATCGGCGGATGGCAGTTATCAGGACTAGCGCGGTGGAGCAGCGGGTTCCCGGTCACCGTGGACAACGGCGGAGTCTACCCCACAGACTGGCAGCTCGAAGGGCACGCGGCGCTGACCGGTTCACCGATTGCAACTGCGAGAACGGTCGTGGACGGTTACGTGAACATGTTCCCGAATCCGACCGACGCCTACGCGGGCTTCCGGCACGATCTTCCGGGGGAGTCCGGTGCGCGCAACGCCATCCGCGGTGACGGCTACGCAGGGCTCGACATGGGGCTCGCGAAGACGTGGACAATGCCCTACAACGAAAAGCATTCGCTGGAATTCAGTTGGAATGTGTTCAACCTGCCGAACCAAGTCCGGTTCAATGTGCAGACTGCCTCGTTGGTTTACGACACGGCGAACACTTTTGGGAGGTATCAGAATCTTCTGACAAACCCGCGGGTCATGCAGTTTGGTCTGCGCTACGCGTTCTGAACTGTTTCCAAAGATCGTCAAAACACAAAGGCCCGGGCTGATCTATTCAACCCGGGCCTTCTCTTTTTGCGTCCTCTGAGGGGGCTGCGGCTTCACTCCTTCCCGCCGGTTTTCAGCGGGAAAGAGGGCTGGGACGAAGCCGCTCCTGCTCCTGAACAGGAAGCGGCCGAGCCGCTGCCATTTCGAGCGGCCTGGAGACTTCAGGCAGCGAAAGCTTTGCCGTACGGCCGTCAGCGGGGCCGAGCCGCCGGGCGATAACTTGCCAGCGGCCGCGGACGCATCCGGAATTTCGGCGCGAGAGGTGGCGGCACGTTGTGCAGCGGCGCGCCACAGTTCCCGCAGCTCTCCACCGCCGCTCCCTGCACCCGCAGCCAATGTCCACGCGCGGAACATTCCGGATTCAAACACTGCACCGTCCAACCGGGCAGATATTGCATCGGGCCTCGCCTCGCGAAATTTTTGTCCCGGCGGCGGGAACGGGAGCACGCTCACCGCTCGGGCACCTGCACAGCAAACGCCCCGTGAAACTGCGGGGGATTGTGCGCCGCTCAGCCTAGTGTGTCAAGAAAAATGTATACTATTAGTAGGGGTACTGTTTCAGGACGGGACAGCCGCGCTCTGTTCCGCGATTCACTGCGTCGGGTCTAGCCGGGATTACTGCTTCGCGCCCGTTCCGCCAGCGCCGCCGGACGCATTCTGCTTCGCCTGCAGGTCGTCAACCTTCTTCTGCGCGTCGGCCACTTCCTGCTGCTTCGTGGCGATCATGTCCTGCTCGCCCTTCAACGACGCGGCCGCTTCGCGATCCGCATCGTGTTCGGGCTTGCTGAGGAACATCTGCTGGTCAAGTGTGAATTTCCGCTGGAGGATGTCGAGGTCCTTTTGAAGGCTTTGGAGCTGTTCCTTGGCCATTTCGAGTTCCGGATTCGCGGCGGCGTTCGACCCGGCAGGCGCCCCAGCACCGTTCGCTTGGCCCGGCGTCCCTGCATTGCCCTGATCCGTCGTGGGCGCATTGGCGGCGTTGGCTGGCGCGGCTTGGCCCACCACGCTGATCGTCCCGGTTACGGTCGGGATGCTGTCGTCGTCCCAGACCTTAGCGGCTTTGGGCTGATCTTTCTTCTGGTCGCGTGCGCGTCGTGCGGCCTCAGCCAGTGGATCCTGTTGTTGCTGCTGCTGTGCAGGCGGCGAGGGCGGTTGTTCCTGTTGCTGTTGCGCCGCTGCAATTCCTGCCGGCGAAACCAGCACAATCAGAAGTCCCCAACGTGCGATTCTCATGGCCTCTCACTCCTGGCGGCAGGTTGCCACGTATTTATAGTAGTCGCGCCGCCTGGCCTGTGGCAACCGGTGAGGAACTCCGCGCCCAAAAAGGCACCCTGTACCTGCTGGCAGGTCCCGGTCAGGGCGAAAGCTGCCGCTTGCACCCGGCGGACAATCTCGGCATACTCGCGCCGCGATCCGGGACGGTTCGGGGCGTCCATCATTCCCGCTGGAGGAACCATGAGAAGACTCGGCATACTTTTCGCAATCTTTCTCTTTCATTTCTGCGTGTCGCCTTCGCTCCGTGCCCACGCGCCCATTCCGTCGGCCGCCTCCATTGCCCAGCAGCAGCCGCCCGCGCCCACCGCGCCCTCCGCGTCGATTCAACCTGAATCCGCCGCTGCTTCGCAGCCCTCCGAAAAAATCGTCACAGCCTATACGCTACCTCCCGAGCTTGCGCGCAAAGCACACCTTCTCGGCCAAATCGGATTTTGGGGGCGGCTCGTAGCCTTCGTCTACTCGCTCATCGCCCTCCTGCTCTTCTTGAGGTGGCGGCTCGGCCCGAAGTTTCGCAATTGGGCGGAAAATGTTACGTCTCGCCGTTTCCTCCAGGCCGTAATCTTTGCTCCGCCTCTCTCGGTCACTCTCGCGATCCTGAATATCCCGCTGGACGTCACCGAGGAATGGATCCTCCGCAAATTCGGCATCAGCGTACAGGGTTGGGGATCCTGGCTCTGGGATTGGACCAAGGGGGAACTCCTCGCCGTTCTGCTCGGCATCTTCCTGATCTGGATTCTCTACGCCGTCATTCACCGGAGCGCTCGCCGCTGGTGGTTTTATTTCTGGCTGGTCTCTCTGCCGATTGTCGTATTGCTCGTCTTTGTGCAGCCGCTTGTGGTCGATCCCCTGTTCCACAAATTCGAGCCGCTGGCCAGTAAAGATCCCGCGCTCACGATGGCATTGGAAAAAATGGTGCAGCACGCGGGGAAGAATATTCCGCCCGAGCGCATGTTCTGGATGGGCGCCGCGGAAAAAACCACCGGTCTGAACGCCTACGTCACGGGCATCGGAGCGTCGAAGCGCATCGTCGTCTGGGACACGACCATCGCGAAGATGACAACGCCGCAAATCGTCTTCGTCGCCGGCCACGAAATGGGCCACTACGTTCTCCACCACATTCCCAAGGGCCTCGCCTTTGCCGCCGTGGGATTGTTCGTCTTATTTTATTTGGGCTTCCGCTGCATCGGCTGGGTGCTGGCTCGCTGGGGACAATCCTGGGCGATTCGGGGACTCGACGACTGGGCCTCACTCCCTGCCCTTTTGCTCCTTCTCTCTGTTTTTTCCTTTGTGGGCGGTCCCATCGGCAGCGGCTTCAGCCGCTATCTCGAGCATCAAGCCGACCAGTACGGCCTGGAAGTCACGCACGGCTTGACGCCGGATTCCGGCCAAGTCGCCGCGCAGGCCTTTCAAGTCCTCGGCGAAGTTGACCTCGCCGATCCCGACCCGAACCCCGCGGACGTCTTCTTGTTCTACGACCACCCCGCCATCCCCGACCGGATTCGCTTCTGCCTCTCCTACGATCCCTGGTCGAAGGGCGAGCAGCCCGAATTCGTCCACTAGCGTCGCCCCGGTTTTCCCCGCGCCGCTTCCAGCATTTCCCAAGCGGCGTCGGGCAAATCCACGAAATCGTTGAACTCTCCTGCCCCGCGCAGCCACAATCCGCCGTCGATCACCACGCATTCGCCGTTGACGTACTCCGCCTGCTCGCTCAGCAAGTAAGCCGCGAGGTTCGCCAGTTCTTCGTGCCGCCCGAACCGCTTCATCGGATGATACGTCCTTGCGCGCTCCTCCAGTTCCTTCGAAGGCAGCAGCCGCGACCACGCGCCCTCGGTCGGAAACGGTCCCGGCGCGATCGCGTTCAGCCGGATTCCGTAGCGCGCCCATTCGACCGCCAGCGACCGCGTCATCGCCAGTACCCCCGCCTTCGCGCACGCCGACGGCACCACGAATCCCGACCCGCAGTTCGCCGACGCGTACGTGGTCACGATGTTCAGCACGTTGCCCCGCTGCTTCGCCGCGATCCATTTCCGCCCCAGCGCCAGCGTGCAGTAAAAAGTTCCCTGCAGCACGATTCCCGTCACGGCGTTGAACGCGTGCTGCGAAAGCTTTTCCGTGCGCGCGATGAAATTGCCCGCCGCGTTGTTCACCAGCGTGTCCACCCGCCCGAACTCTTTCTCCGCCGCAACGATGGCCGCTTCCACCTCCTCGAACTCGCGAACGTCCGCCGTGGCCGTGCCCGCCCGCGCTCCCTTTGCGCGGATGGCTTCCGCCGTTTCCCGAAGCGGTTCGCCCCGCCGCGCCACCAAGAACAAATTCGCGCCCAGCTCCGCGAATCGCAGCGCCATCGACCGCCCCAGCCCCGTCCCGCCGCCGGTGATCAAAATCGTCCGGCCCTTCAGCAGATCGCTCTGAAACATTTCGAGTCCTCCCGGAATGCGCGCTGTATTCTTCGCGTATCGCCGCCTGCTTCGCAAGCGGGATTTCTCTCCGCTCCCTCCTGCGGCGCGCGAAATCCGGCGTGGCAAAGCGCAGCGTACTTGTGATATGGATTGAATTCCCCGCAGAGAGCGGTGCGTGCCGCCTCTTATAAAGTTGCTGGAGGTTCATTCATGAAGGCATTTGTGGCAGGAATTATCATCACGCTGCTCGCAATTCCCATCCTGGGTTTGCTCTTCTTGCGCAGCACTTACATGCCCGTGGCCGCCACCGATTCGCCGTTGCCGTTCGAAAAGAAATTGGCGTCCATGGGACTGCACGCCCGCATTGATCGCGAAGCCCCGCAGCGCGATGTCTCCCACCTCTCCACCGCCGATTTAGTTAGCGGTGCCGTCGTCTACCAGAAGAATTGCGCCTTCTGCCACGGGCTTCCGCAGCAGCCCGCCTCCGCCGCGTCGAAAGGCATGTTCCCCCACGCCCCGCAGCTTTTCACGCAGCAGGAAACCGTCACCGACGATCCCGCCGGTGTCACCTTCTGGAAAGTGAAGAATGGAATCCGCCTCACCGGCATGCCCAGCTTCGCCGGCGCTCTGACGGACGATCAAATGTGGCAAGTCGCCGCACTGCTCTCGCGCGCCGACCAGCTTCCCCCCGAAGTCCAGGAAGCCCTGAAGCCGCAGCCACTCCCGATCCTGATCACCGCCGGTGCCGCCAACCCGCCCGCTCCCGTCGCGCAAAAGCCAAAATAAATTGCAGCCAGCGGCCATGAATCGGCGTTCGATCTCACAAGGCAACTGCCGCAGCGCGCGCAGCCTGTCGCATATCATTCACTTTGGCCGCTGCTTTGGCTGCTCTTGACGCACTCACTCCGCATTCGGTAAATTCAGTGCCGGAGCACTTCAGGGTGCCGCCAACTCGCGGAAAGGGCTAAGCCCGCCTGAACCTGCAAACTGATTCTTGGACGTACGACTGTCCTTTCAGCCTGACGATGCGAGCAATCGGGCGCCATCGGGCCAAGAGCCCATGAAAGGGAGTCGTCATGACCAAATCGCTGCCCGCTAACCCGTCTCTCGAAAACCTCAAGAAACAGGCCAAGTCACTGAAGAAGGCATGGCACGTCGGCGGGGTCGAAGCAATCGCACGAATTCGCGCTGCTCACCCGCAATACGGCGCACTCTCCGACGAGCAACTCCGTGCGATCAAGCCGCGGCTGACCGATTGCCAGCTTGTGCTGGCGCGGGAAGCCGGTTTCACAAGTTGGCCGCAACTGAAGGCCGCGGTCCTGACGGCGAACCGCGAACTACCGGATGAATTCGTGACGATCGCGTGTCTCTGCCACGACGATCCGCATTATGACCACCGCTCGTTTCACGTCCGTGCGCAGGAGATGCTGCGCGATAAGCCGTGGCTTTCTGAGGCCAACATCTGGTGCGCGGCGGCGGCTGGCGACACCGGCGCCGTCAGGACGTTTCTTGATACCCAGCCGGAGTTAGTCAACCGTCCCGGCCCGCATGCTTGGGTGCCGCTGATTTGCGCCTGCTTTTCCCGCGTGAAACCGGTGGAGGCGGCCCACTCCACGTTCGAGGTTGCCAAACTTCTGCTCGACCGCGGCGCCGACCCGAACGCGTACACGATGAAAGGCAACGCCGATGAGAGATTGGACCAGACCCCGCGCCGCTTCACCGCGCTGACGGGTCTGTTTGGAGGCGGTTCAACCGGCCTCGCGAATCAACCGCCGCATCCGCGTTGGCGCGAGCTGGCCGAGTTGCTCCTCGCGCGCGGCGCCAACCCCGCCGACGAGATGGCACTCTCAATCAATCAAAGCGCCTGCCTGGAATTGTTGTTGCGGCACGGACTGAAGCCGGATGCAATGGGCCCCGGCGGCATCACTCTGATGGGGCGCGCACTTTCTCAGGCCGCTCGCCATGGACATACGGACCAGGTGAAGCTGCTATTGGCTCATCATGCTCGCACCGATGAGAAGTTTCAGGGCGAGCTACCTTGGGAGCACGCCATGAGGCTCGGCCGTTTGGAGGTCGCGCGGCTGCTCGAAGAAGCGGGAGCGCCGGTAGCGGAGCTGGACGAGTTAGGGCGATTCGTGTCTCTGTGCATGGCGGGCGATGAGCGCGGCGCCCGCGCGCTGCTGGAGCAAGCACTAGAACTTATGGCTCGCGCTCCGAAAGACTTGGTGCACCGCGCCGTTTGGACGAAACGAAAAAATGCTGTGAAGCTCGTGCTCGATCTGGGCTTCGATCCCAACTACCAGGAGGACAACGCGGCGATCCATCAGGCCGGTGAGCTTGCCGAAAATGAAGAGATCCTCCGTGTTCTTCTGTCCCACGGAGCATCTCTCACGCTGCGCGATCCGTGGTACGACGGCACGGCCATCGAATGGGCGAATTTCTTTAATTACGCCGATCTGCGCGACAGGCTCCTTGCCGAACCTGGCATCTGCCTGTTCGATGCGCTCGATTACGGCCGGCTCGATCGCGTTCCCGAAATCTTGGCCCGCGATCCGGCGGCGCTGGAGCGCCCGTTTGCAGAATGTCTTTCACGCGCGCCCAAACCCGAGGACTGGCAGACGCCTCTGGTCCGAATGGTCGTTCGCGGGAAAACGGACGCAGTGCGCGTGTTGCTCGACCGCGGTGCAAATGTCGCCGCCCGCCACCCCGACGGCCGCTCTCTGCTGCAGATCGCCCGCGATAAGGGCTTCGGTGAAATCGTGCGCTTGCTGGAAGGTCGGGGCAACTCGGAGTAGGGCTGCGACGAAGACGGAGAGCGCGCCGACGTGCCCTTTCGTCCTCATTGCCCCGCCGGCAGAAACTCCTTCGGCAGCGGATTCTCCGGCGACTCTTCCTGCCAGTAAATCGTCACCACCCACCATCGCGTGCCGTCGTAGAACAGTTGAAAGCTGTTGATTCCGCGCGCGAACGGTTTTTCATCTTTCGCGTCGTGGCGTGATTCATACGTGCTGAAGATCTGAACGATATTCCCGTAGCGGTCCGCGTGCCGCGCGATTTCTCCTTCGGCGAACCCGTTCTTGTCAAAATACGGCGCCGCGCGCGCTGCGTATTCATCCGGCGTGAACGAACGCGCCGCAACCCCACCCGTTTTGTTTGGCACGGCCGCGATCAACCGCGCACCGGGAAGGAAGAGCGACCGAAAGCGGTCCCAATCGCGTTTCTGTCCCGCCGGCCCGGAGATCACGTCATACGTCGCCGCCAGTATCGCATCCACCGAAGCCACATCCGCGGGCTTGGCGGGCGGTGGGGCCGGAAGCTCCTGCGTCGGCTGCGTTTGCGACGGCCTGGGCGGGCTGGAATTGGCAGCCTGCGTCTGGGATTTGTCCTGCGCGCGTGCCCTCGGCGCGCACAAGCTCAGCCCGCACAAAACCATTGCAACGAAGATCCATCGCGTCATCGAATCCCTCCCCACGGTTCGCCTCGCGAAACGATTCCCACATCGCTTACAGCGCTTGCATCCTCCGACCTCACCGCGCCGCTCAACATAGACGTAATCTCGAGTCCGCGCAACACGTCTTCCTAGGAGACAGCCGGCCGCTTCGCACCGTTGGAAGCAGGCACCACATCCGAGACTCCCCTTCTGGCCCTGGATGTGGACGATTCCCGGCTCGCCGGACTATGATGCGCTCAGCCGGCCGGCTCGCCGTTCATTGCGCTTCATTCCCCCGAACGGCATGGAGAAGCCACTATGAAAAGATTCCTGCTCGCGGCGATTTTTGCGGCGCTGCTTCAAGGACCTTCCACACCCAAGTACTCGATCCAAGCGATTCGCTACGCAACTTCTCCCGGCGTGCCCGTGTCTGAACTTGTGGTGGGCGGCCCCAAGGATCAGAGAGTCGATATCGCCATGGTTGTTTGGCTAATCCGGGGCGAAGGCCATACGATTCTTTTCGACAGCGGTTTTCACCGCGACACTTTCCTAAAAGATTTTCCCATGACGGACTATCTCCGCCCCGACGAAGCCGTGAAAACCGCCGGAGTGCAACCGGAAGCGGTCACGGACGTCGTCATCAGCCATGCACACTGGGATCACATGGGCGGGATGGATCTGTTCCCCAGAGCAACCGTGTGGATTCAGAAAGACGAGTATCGCTACTACACCATGGACGCGTGGCAGCCCGGCGGCCGGCACGGAGGTATCGATCCCGAAGATGTGAAGGAACTTCTGCAGCTCAATACCGAGGGGCGCGTACGCCTGGTCGATGGCGATAACGTCGAAATCTTTCCGGGCATTCGCGCCTACACCGGCGCGCGCCACACCTACGCCTCGCAATATCTTCGCGTCGACGGAAATCCGCCCTTCGTCCTCGCCTCCGACAATTGTTATTTCTATCTCAACCTGTCGTCTCACCTGGCCAGCGCAACCTTCAGTGAGGCCGATCATGCCGCCAATATCGCCGCACAGTCGCGGATGATTGCTCTCGCCGGGTCGGTGGACCGTGTCGTCCCGGGCCACGACGCGCTTCAATTTCAAAAGTTTCCCACCGAAGGACGCGTGGCCAAAATCAGATGAGGCGCCTTTGATTTCCTTCAGAAATTCAAACTAGGGATTCAGGAGGGAGCGGGAAGCGAAACGGATACCCTGGCGGGCTCCGCAGCAGTCGCATGGTCTTCGGTGGTTTCGGTCCACAGGGAATGGTCGGCGAGCAGGCGCGTGACGAGCTGTGTGTGCAGCGCGTGCCCGGCTTTGTGCGCCACGATGCGCGCCTTCAGCGGGCGCCCCACCAGCGCCAGGTCGCCGATCAAATCCAGCGCCTTGTGCCGCCCGAATTCGTCGGGGAATCGCAGCGGGCCGTTCAGGATGGTCTTATCGTCGAGCACGATGGCGTTTTCCAGAGAGCCTCCGCGGATCAATCCCATGGCGCGCAAGCCGGTAAAATCCTTCACGAATCCGAACGTTCGCGCCGGAGCCAGCTCGCGGCTGAACGATTCGCGGTCCACAACCATTTCCACTTCCTGCGGCCCTATTTCCGGATGGTTGTAATCCACGTAGCAGTGAACGCGGAATTCCTCGCATGGATAGATGCCGATGCGGCGGTCGCCGTCGGAAAACTCCAGCGGCTTGACGACGCGAAGGAAACGCCGCGGCCGGCGCAGGCGGCGCGTCCCGGTGCGCGCGAGGAGATCGATGAAAGGCTTCGACGACCCGTCGAGGATCGGCAGCTCGAGCGCGTCCAGTTCCACATAGACATTGTCGATGCCGCAGGAATACAGCGCCGCCAGGATGTGCTCGGTGGTCGAGAGGAGTACGCCCTGCTTCATCAAGCTGGTGGCGTAGCTGACCCGCGCCACGTTGCGGACATGCGCTTCAATCTCAAAGTTGTCGAGGTCTACGCGGCGAAACACGATACCCGTGTCCGCGGGCGCAGGGACCAGCCGGATGTGGCAACGCACCGCGGTGTGCAAGCCGATGCCTTCTATTTCGGCGGGTTGGCGAATTGTGAGTTGAAACGACATTCAGGCAAGCAAACCAATCCTTCACTACTGCATTCTACGGGCCTACCGCCCATGGCTTAAGCCATTTATAAACAGCATCTTACAGCAAGGCCAAAGCCAGAATATTTGGATGTGTTGTAAGAATACAACAGTTTGGGGTGAAACGGCGTGGTCCAATTTGAACAGCGAAGTGAGGAATTTCATTCGCTTGCGCTAAACCGTGACGGTCAAAGACTGGCCCTGCGTAGCGGTGTTGGCCGCATTGTTGCCGCCACTGGGTTGGAGCTTCTGGGGGGCTCCCTGAACTTCCATGAGAAAGACTTGCGTGACGAGAAACCAAGATTGAGCGCCGCCAGCCGCGTTGGAGTTGAGCCTGCACTTGAGAAAGGGCCGATGGTTGAGGTTGAACTTGGGCTTGATTTTAATTGGTCGGCAGGGTTCGGCCCTGATCCGACAACAAGACCCGCCCCTGATTCCGTGTCGGATTCACCGCTGCGCTGCCTGACCCGCCCCCTGCAGCGCACAAACGAACATATGTAAGGGCGTCCCAATATGCCGGCAGCCCGGCTATTCCACCCTACGCGTATCGAGCGTTTGGCGCGATTGTTTCAGTGGATTGTTGCGGGTAGAATGAGTTTTTAGGGCTTAAGCGAATGGCAACGCCGTTCACCATACTTTCCAACACTCCACCGCCTGCTTCGGCGCATCCTCGGCCATCCTGGCTGCGCGTGCGGTTCTTCGGCGGCTCGAATTACCAGGAACTGAAGCGCATCATGCGGACGCAGGGCCTGCACACGGTCTGCGAGAGCGCGCGCTGCCCGAACATGGGCGAGTGCTGGGAGCATCGCACGGCCACGTTCATGATCCTGGGAAACATCTGCACGCGCGCGTGCGGATTCTGCGCCGTGCCAAGCGGGAAACCGCTGGGGCCGCCGGAGGAAGACGAGCCGGACCGCGTGGCCGAAGCCGTGGAGCGGATGGGACTGCGCTATGCGGTGGTCACGTCGGTGAACCGCGACGACCAGCCGGACGGCGGTGCGGAGATCTTCGCGCGCACGATCGAGAAAATCCGCGAACGCGTTCCCGGGTGCCGGGTCGAGGTACTGATCCCGGATTTTCGCGGGCACTGGCCGGCGCTGGAGACCGTGCTGAACGCGCGGCCCGACGTGCTCAACCACAATATGGAAACCGTGCCGCGTCTGTACCGGCGCGTGCGCAAGGGCGCGGTGTACGAGCGATCGCTCGAGCTGCTGCGACGCGCGCGCGAAATGGCGCCCGGCCTGGCCACGAAAACGGGAATGATGCTCGGATTGGGCGAGACACGCGAGGAAGTGCTCTCCGCGATGGAAGAAATCGCCCTGCAAGGAACGCATATTTTGACGCTCGGGCAATATCTCCAACCCACGCCTGAGCATTTGCCTGTCGAACGATTCGTCCATCCGGATGAGTTTGCGGAATTCAAGCGGCTGGGCGAGCGGATGGGCCTCAAGCACGTCGAGGCCGGGCCGCTAGTGCGCTCGTCCTATCACGCTTTCGAACAAGAAGAATCCGCACGCGCGTAGTACCGTCCTGAAATTTTCCCAACGATTCCCCACAGAATCCTCCGCGTCTCACTTGAATGAGGCGAGGAATGAATTGGCGATTTCGCGGACGCGGGCAGCGCAGGCGGGATCGGGAACGGAATCGCCGAGCGCGGCGTGAAAGTGGACAGCTGCCAATTCCTTCCGGCCGAGCTCGGTATTCAGATTGCCGAGGAGCAACTGAAAGAGCGCGTTTTGCGGATAGCGCGCGGCGAGCGGCTCCGCAATGATTCGGGCCTCTTCATATTTTTCGTCGTACTGGCGCAGAGCCCTGGCGAGAATGAAGCGGACGTCCACGGCCAGGATCACGCCATGATTCATGCCAATTTCCATTTGCTTGACCCCCAGGGTTTTGTCTCCGCCGGGAATGCCCATGAAGAAGCGAAGGATTCTCACCATCGTCGGCAGGGTGTCCACGTAATAGTTGTAGATGCCGACCCCGGTCGTGGCGTCCGCCATTTGGGGATCGAGCTCGAGGGCCCGCAGCATTTCGGCGCGGGCGTTGACGCCGACGCGGGCCACATTGCGATTCTCGCCGCGGACGGAATAGAGGCGTGCCTTCAGGGCCCAGCCGATTCCGGCATAAACGTGCATTTCGGCCGTCTCCGACTTCGCCAGCCGCGCCTGGGCGAGATGGAGCGTGCGATCCACCAGCGCGAGATAGGCTTCGTCGCCGGGATCTTTTCCGTGTTTCCAGGAATCGACGAAGCCGTACTTCACTTCACAGGCCGCGCAATAGCGTTTCCACCAGAGCGCCTCGCCTTCAAGCAGAAAGCCGAGCGGATGGTCGGGCATCTCCTGCTGGATCCGGCGAGCGATCACGATGGCGGCATCGGGATCGCCGCTATAAATCTTGTCGAGGGCCTGTTGGGCTTCCGGAGGGATCGTGAGATTTCCGGCGCGAGCAGGAGCGGCAAGAATCGCCGCTATCGAGGCGAGGCAGAGAAAGTCGAGGACGAAGAATCCAGAGCGCAGGGAATTCATTTTACCCTCTTGAGCCAGCCGGCCAGCCAGGCCGAAGTAACGTACATCGCGAAGCATTCCAGCGCAAAGGGGAGAAAACCGAAAAAGCCCAGCGCCGGCATTTCGAAAACCTTCCAGCGCTGAAAGATCGGAAACGTGTAGTGCCACTTCGCCGGCGCCCAATAATTCCAGAACTCCCACAACCAGCCGCAGATCCAGCCCGCCAGTAAAAAACCGTAAAACCGGCGGCGAAAGCCTTCGGAAAGATCTCCGAGGAACGAGGGCAAGTGGAGACGCCGGTTCAGCGGGTCGAGCACGAGAAGGAAGCCGATCCAGACCAGACCGAACAGGTAGGCGCCGATGCGTTGCGGGACAACGAGAGGAACGAGGAGGGAGGCGGCGCCGCACACCATCAGCACGTTTTCCGCGGCAGCGGAAAGTTTCCACGGCTCGCCGGGCAGCGGCGGCAGGATGGCTTGAACCAGATCAGACGTCTCAAACAGAGCCGGTGTGATGGTGGCGAAGGACCAGCCGTAGCCGAGCAGCGCCTCGGGCCAGTCGAGCGGCACTCCAACGTAGGCCCAATTCTGGAGGCGGAGATTATAGGCTTCGAAGATGAGCCAGAGCGGGATCGAAAGGAAAGCCATGCGCGCGAGAGTGAGGGGGGCATCGTGGAGGCGCGAGCGGGCGGTGAGCGCCAGGACGGCGGCGTCCGCAATCAGGATGTAGGCGCTCCAGGCGATGGGAGTGAAGAAAGTCGCGACGGGTTCGACGCGACGGAACAGCAGCCACTCGGCGGCGGCGAGCGCCGCGAAGCCGAGCCAGCCATGCGCGGGGAAAGAGCGGCGGCGACGAGAGCGAAAATAGCCGGCGGCAAGAGCCGCGGCGGTAAGCGCTGTGACCACGATGCCGATTTCGAGCAGGTGCATGGACGCGCGTGGCTCCGAAGGAACCGCTTCCTATGGTAGCGCAGTTCAAAGCAGTTTTCGGATGGGCCCGCGGGCTTTCTTGCTATGCTTTGCGAGCCTTGACGGGCGTGCATTTTTCTGACGGGCGATGAGCGAGCCGGAAAAACTCGAACGCGGTCTGGGATTGGCCGAAGCAACGTCGCTGAACATGACGTTCATGGTGGGGATTGGGCCATTCGTGGTGATTCCCTTCGTGGTGCAGGCGATGCACGGGCCGCAATGCCTGGTGGCATGGGTGGTGGGAGCGGTGCTGGCGCTCTTCGACGGCTGCATCTGGGCGGAGCTGGGTGCGGCGATGCCGGAGGCGGGCGGCAGCTACGTTTTTCTCCGGCAGGCGTACGGGCCGGGGCGATGGGGACGGCTGATGTCGTTCCTGTTCATCTGGCAGACGCTGTTTCAGGGGCCGCTGAGCGTGGCTTCGGGCGCGCTGGGATTCGCGGACTACTCGACGTATTTTACGAGGCAGACCCGAATGGCGGGAATGCTCGGCGGACACGCGGAGCAAGCGATTGCCGGGGCGATCGTTCTGGTGGCTGTGGCGCTGCTCTACCGGCGGATCCGGACGATCGGAAAAATATCGGTGGTATTGTGCGCGATCGTGGTGGGGACGATTCTGTGGCTGATTTACGGCGGGGCGACACACTTCCACGAGGAGCAGGTTTTCGTTTATCCGGCGGGCACATGGAATTTGTCGTGGCTGTTTCTGGCGGGCCTGGGACACGCCACGGTGCAAAGCGTGTATTCCTACCTGGGCTACTACAACGTATGCAACCTGGGCGGAGAGATGAAGCAGCCGGAGCGAAATATCCCGCGCGCAATTTTCATCTCGATCATCGGGATTGCCATCCTTTATTTTGCGATGCAGACGAGCATCCTGAGTGTGGTGCCGTGGCAAGAAGCGGCGAGGACGAAAGCAGTAGTGAGCCTGTTCGTGGAGCGGACGTTTGGGGCGCACTGGGCCGCGCTGGCGACCGGACTGATTCTGGTCAGCGCGTTCGGGTCGATTTTCGCGGCCACACTGGGATATTCTCGAATCCCGTACGCGGCGGCGTTGGACGGAAATTTTTTCTCCGTGTTTGCGCGGGTACACGCGACGAAACGGTTTCCGCACGTTTCGCTGCTGGCGCTGGGAGCGACGGCGTTCGCGTTCTGCCTGTGGCTGAGCCTGATTGACGTGATCCGCGCCATCTTGGCGATGCGCTGCCTCATCCAATTCATCGGCCAAGCGGTGGGGCTGATGATTTTGCGGCGGCGCTGGGGAAAAGAACGAATGCCTTTCCGAATGTGGCTATATCCGCTGCCGGTGGTGGTGGCGATTCTGGGCTGGATCGGGATTTTTCTTTCCACAGGACGCAAACCCATGTTGGCCTCGCTTGCAGCGATGGCCGCGGGTATTCTGGTGTACTTCACTCGCGCGCGATTTCTGCGCCAGTGGCCTTTCGAGGAAGTGGTGGCGAAGCACTCATAGGAGGACGACCGGTGAATTATTTGAGGAGACGGTGGGTTGCGATTTTAGCGGCGGCCGTGGCAGCGGCGGTGGCGGGGATGGCGTGCGTCGGGCCGGTGCGTGCGCAGACGCTGCCGGACACGGTGGAGGCGATCCAGAAATCACGCGTCACCACGCGCATCCTGTTCGTGACGGCGCATCCGGATGACGAATGGGCGAACTTGTTGAGCTATCTTTCGCGCGGTCTGGACGCGGACGTGGCGCTGCTCACCATCACGCGCGGCCAGGGAGGACAGAACGCGATCGGCCCGGAACAGGACGGCGAACTCGGGGTAATTCGCACCGAAGAGCTGCTTGCCGCGGGCCAACACTACGGCGTAAGGCAATATTTCACGCGTGCGGTCGACAGCGGATTCTCGAAGAGCCCGGAAGAGACGATGAAAATGTGGGGCGACGTCCCTCTGGAGGACATGGTGCGGGTGATCCGCACGTTTCGTCCGCAAGTCGTGATCAACGGGTGGGGCGGAGTGCATTCCGGGCACGGACAACACCAGGCAACGGGAATCCTGACGCCACAAGCCGTGGCCGCGGCGGCAGACCCCAAAATGTATCCGGAACAAATCCTGGAAGGATTACTGCCGTGGAAGGTCACGCTCGAGCTGCGCGGGGGACGCAACGGCGCTGCCAACTCGGTGCAATTGCCCGTGAATGACGTCTCTCCCCTGTGGGGCAAGAGTTACTCGCTGATAGGAATGGAAGGGCACGCGCAGCACGTGTCTCAAGGAACGCCGGCGTTTTTCGGGAATCCATTTTTTCGGCGGCCGATTTACCTGATGACGGAAAACGAGAAGGGCGAAGCCGGAGACACGTTTGACACGAAGCTACTGGCTGAGCCGATCACTTCGTTGGCGGCGCGCTTCCCGAGCCTGCAAGCGTTGATGGCTCCGGGGCTCGCTTCGGCGGACCAGGCGCTGGCGGCGGCGGAGAAATCCGCGCTCGAGGCGGACCGAGCCGCGGCGGCGAAATCGCTGGCCGAGGCGGGGAAGGCGATTGCGGGCTTGCGCGCGCAAATCAACCAGCAAAGCGGCGCGGAAGCAGCGGCAGCGCTCTGGGAGATCGACCGGGTGCGCGACCGGATTGACCGCGCGCTGGCCGATGACGTCGCGCTAACCGTGGATGTGGAGGCGGACCGGCACGAGCTGGTGGCTGGCGAGGATTTTGCGGTGGACGCGCGATCCTACGACCGGACGGCGGTGGCCACGAAGTGGACCGTGGACAAGTCGAGCCTAGAAATGCCGCGCGGCTGGACGGCGACAATCAAGGGGCCGGAAGGCGAGAACAACGAATATCATTTCCAGGTCTCGATCCCCGCGGGGGCGGAACCACCGAGCTCTCCCGGAGACGCAATCCTTCCCTTTCCACCTCCAATCGTGCAATTGAACCTGCACGCCGAAGTGGACGGCTACGATTTCGCGATGGAGAAACCGGTGGAATCCGTGGCGGCCGCGACAACGGGCATCCGCATGTATCAACTCGAGCTAGTTCCGGCAGTGACGCTGACGGTCGAGCCGCAGCAAGTAATGGTGCCGGAGAAGCGCACGGCGATGCCCGTAAAGCTCCTGGCGCGGGTGCGCTACCACGGCCCCAAGGCCGCCAAGGTTTCGGTGGGGCTGGACGCGCCGAAGGGCTGGAGCGTAGCGCCGATCGCGCCGCTGGATTTCTCCGCGGCCGGGGATCAACTGATCCAGTTCATCGTGACGCCGCCGGCGCAGACAGCGCCGGGAGCGTATCCGCTGCATCCCTACGCACGGCTGGGAGACGAGACGTTTCGAACGTCGCTCGAGCCGATCCCAACACTGCCGACGCGCGACTGGAGCGAGCCGGACGACGCCACGGTACACGTGCTGAACCTGGCGATTCCGACCGAGCTGCGCATCGGCTACATAGCGGCGGACAACGACCCGCTGCCGGAAATCCTTCGCGAGCTGGGGATTCGCGTGGACCTGCTCGATGAAGTGGCGCTCGCGTTCGGCGATTTGAGCCGCTACGACGCGATTGCGGTGGGAATCCGCGCGTATGAACTGCGGCCGGACCTGCCGCGCTCGAACGCGCGGCTGCTCGATTACGTCCAGCGCGGCGGAACGCTGGTGGTGCAGTATCAGCGCGACTTCGCATGGGACAAAATTCTTCCCGCGCCCTTTTCCGCAAAGATGGGAGACCGCGTGGCGCGGGTGACCGATCCGAATTCCCCCGTGAGATTCCTGGCGCCGGAAAATCTGGTGCTGAATACGCCGAATAAAATCACGATGGCCGATTTCGCGGGCTGGGTGCAAGAGAGAGGCCTCTATTTCTGGGGCACGTTTGATCCGCGCTATCAGGCCATTCTGGGGCTGAAGGACGGGGCCGAGCCGGAAGTGACCGGCGGGCTGGTGTATGCGCGAGACGGAAAGGGCGTGTACATCTACACAGGCCTATCGTTCTTCCGCGAACTACCGGCGGGAGTGCCGGGCGCGTACCGGCTGTTCGTGAACCTGCTGAGTCAAACGCAGCATACCGCCGCCCAAAAATAAGGGCGGAGCATCCAGCAGACCTGCCCTCGCGCTTCTCTGCTGGACAGCCGTCTTCGAAAGATCAGAATTCGGTGTGGAAGCGGACCCCGGGGACAGTGACGGGCCCGCGGACCATGTTGTACCCGGGATTGTTGATGTGCTGGAGGTCGAAGGAGGCGAAAAAGCCGCGCCAGAGATGCGCGGTGTAGAAACCTTCGAATATTTTTTCTGGGCCGTAAGTGAGCCCGCCGTCGCCAAGCAAAAATCCCAGTCCTCCGAGCGCGAGATACTGCTGGTGGGCTGCCACAATGCCATTCGCTACAAAGGCCACTCCCGCCCGGTCGTTTCGGCGATGCCACAGGCTGCCCTTCGCAAACGCGCCGAGCGAGAGCGTGCGATCCACTTCCGTGTACGCGAACGTCTCGTTGCGGCCATCGCTCCAGCCGAGCCGGCCAAAAACGGCAATCTGCGAAGTGAGTCCCTGCTCGAAATTCAGACCGAACCCGTACTTGTGGCGTCCCTGGAGGCGAGTGGAGATGATGTTGGGCGGCGAAGTCTTGTCGCTTGCAAGATATTCGTTGATGGCCTCGCGATAGTTTCCCATGTTGCCGTGATTGAGATAGCTGAGCAGGCGCACCACACCCGCCCGATGTGCGATCAAGTTTCCCCGCGCCTCAAGCTCGAAATTTTCCGAGCGAGCACGTGCGATGTCGGCGTCCAGATTTATGCCGTTCGCAACCTTCGGCATCAACGCCTCGCCGAATCGAGCTGAGAACCAGTGGTCGTCGTATTCGAGGATGGCACCGTCCGTGTAACCGCGCGTATTGGCGGCGTAATCGTATGCGCCGTTCTCGTCCACGGTCCAGTTGAGGAACTGCAAGTGGCTGTCCGACCCGAAGGAATTCAGGTCGAAGAAATCGACCAAGTCGAATTTTCCGATGCGAAACTCGATCCGCCTAACCGGAAGCGAAGTGGCGAGATGCAACTCGTCGCGGTCCGCTCCGACGCGCTCCTTCGTCAGCGGGATGATCTGCCTCAACATGAGCCGCGCAAGATAGGGTGCCTTGGAAAGCGCCATACCTTGTACGGTTCGCACAGAATCCAAGTCCGTGTAGCCGGCGAGACCTAGAGCGGTACCGATGCCGCCGCCTGTCGCATCCTCTATGTCGGCGAATACCTCCGTCGTATGCGAAAGCTCGTAGCCGGTATAAAGCGTCAGAATGTGCGTGGTGGCGCTCTGCGCCTCTGGTGTCAGGCTGTTCGTGCCGGTATACTGCGCCGGGAACGCCGGATGCCATTGCAGTACGATGTTGGTCTGGCCGGAAATCCAGAAACGGCTGGACTCGGAATGCGGGAAGAGTGTCAGGACGTCATCCGCTTGGGCGTCGTCTGAAGAGGGCGTGGCCGTCTGTTGCAACGGCGCGGGCTGGACGGGCGGCGCAGGCGGCTGCGAATCCTGTGCGAGGCCGAACGACGGCGCTCCTAGGCAGACGAGCAGCAAGCAGACCGGACGCAAGCCGAATTGGACCGGCAAACAGCGCATGATTTCGCGGAGCCTCATTTCGAGGTACGGGCCGCTCTGAAAAGTGGCTTGAACGAAGCGCGAGTAAACCATTACATTACTCCGGGACCTGATTAAAAAGCTGTTAAAAGCAGCGAGCAGCGGCGAACATTCCACCCGTGCGAGAGTGCGTCCGAAACCAGTTATGCTATCCTCGGGCGTCTCGGGGTTCGGGGAAACGGCGCAACCCCGGGAGGATCGAGTCCCGGCAGTCTGCGTGGCAAAACGGATTGCCGCAGGCGCGAATCTTTGCTACCATACCCCCCTAGGGTAGTCAAGCAAAATGTCGCACACTTCGCGGGAAAAGCTGGATCTACTGAATCGCACCAAGAAAGTGGTGGGGCAGCTCGAGGCCGTCGAACGCGCCTTGAACGAGAATGCCTCCTGCGCCGACGTGCTGCAGCGCCTGGCAGCCGCCCGGGGCGCCATCAACAGCCTGATGGCCGAACTGATGGAAGACCACATCTTGAATCACATGCCGCGGAATTCCCGGTCTTCGGAGGAAGCGGCGGACGATTTGATCGAGATCGTGCGCACCTACTTGAAATAAACGTGGGGGCCCACTTACCCTCAGGCATCCCCGTTGCCGTGCAGGGACATCTTTAGTAGTCTGTACGATTGCGGGTATATCGGCAGGGTCGTCCTATAGACTCCAGGGTGAGAAACTTGCAGGGAAGAACTCGCTTCGCTTTTTGGCTGCTGGTGATGACGGCGGTAGCGCTTCCGTCGTGCCAGCAGATCATCAATTACCCGGCGCCCTCCATCGTCTCGCTCTCGCCCAATAACATCGCGGCGGGCCAGCCGCCCTTTACACTGACGGTGACGGGCTACAATTTCACGCCGGCAACGGCGATTCTGTGGAATGGAGGGCCGCTAACCGATGGCATCTTCGTGACCCAGAACATCATGACGGCGGTAATCCCGGCTAGTTTTATCCAGAATCCCGGCTCGATTTCCGTGACCGTTGAAACTCCTCAGCCGGGTGGTGGGACCGCACAACCGGCATTGACATTTACCATCAATCCGACCACGAGTGCGGTGCCCCTGATCTCCTCCATCAACCCCACGTCCGTCCTCGCCGGGAGCGCCGCCCCCACGATCAACGTCTACGGCACCAACTTCACGTCCCTCTCGACGGTGACGGTGAACGGGGGCAACCGGGCGACCAATTATTTCAGCCCTTCGTATCTTTCGGCGACGCTCAACTCGTCGGACGACTCGAGTTCCGGCGTTTTGCAGATTGCCGTGGTAAGCCCACCGCCGGGCGGCGGTAGCTCCAATCCGATGTCTCTTACGGTGACCAACCCGGTTCCGAGTATTTCCTCCATCACTCCCGCGGGGACTCTGGCGGGAGCAGCGCCACCAACTCTGACCGTGGCCGGGAGCGCCTTCGTTCCGAATTCCTATATTGCAATTAATGGTGTGGCTCGGCCGACTGTATTCGCGGGTAACGCGTCGGTTTCCACGGCGCTGACGGCGGGAGATCTTTCCGTGGCAGGCATCAATCAGGTGCAGGTGGTGAACCCGACGCCCGGAGGCGGGACGTCCAATACGCTCTCGTTTTCGATCAACCCGAGCACGACCGTTGGGCTGCCCGTGCTGGTTGATCTGGGGCCGTACGGAGTGGTGGCGAATGAGGGTGAGTGTGGATCGGAGTGCACGACGGGAATTC
This sequence comes from uncultured Acidobacteriota bacterium, assembly GCA_963788255.1. Taxonomy (GTDB): domain Bacteria; phylum Acidobacteriota; class Terriglobia; order Acidiferrales; family UBA7541; genus Palsa-295. The sequence continues at coordinate 98,408 of CAWBGC010000010.1, read as the reverse complement.
CGACTTCGCTGACCGCCGGGCCGTCCATCAGCTCGAATGGCGAATTCGTCGTGTTCGCGTCGATTTCCACGAACCTCCTGACGGAACAGACGAACAACACGACCGAAGTCTTCCTCCGGGCCACTTGCTTGACCCAGGGGACTTCTTGCGCGCCGAGCACGTCGATCGTCAGTGTGCCCTCGAGCGGCGGCACAGCCAATGGGCCGAGCTGGGAGCCTTCGCTCGATAGCAGCTCCGCTCATGCTGCGTTCACGTCCGAGGCCACAAACCTGGTGACCACCACGACAGTGCCGAACGGCATACGCCAAATCTATTGGACTCCCGTGTGCACCAGCACGACGTCGTGCAAAACCACGACGGGGCCGACAACCACACTTGTCTCGACGGGTGCCGACGGGGTGAGCCCGGGCAATGCCGACAGTTACAATCCGGTGATTAGCCCGGACGGGGAATATGTCGCGTTCACTTCCCTGGCGACGAACCTGGTTGCCAATGTCAAGTTCGACGGCGTGACACCGCAAGTCTTCATTCGCAACACCTGCAATGGCACCACGACAACCAGTTGCGTGCCGACAACCTACCTGGTCTCCACGCCGGACTTGGTTACTCCGGGTGATGGCGCGAGTTCCAATCCAGCCATTTCCAGCGACGGGCTCTATGTTTCCTTCACATCTTTTGCAACCAATCTGGGGGCCACGGCGCCCAACCCAACGGCAGCGGAAGAGATTTTTGTCCGCGCCACCTGCGTGACCACGATTTCCGAAGCAGGGAACACCTGCGTTCCCATCACGAACTTGGCCTCGACCCCTGATGGAGTGACACCCGCAGGCGGCCAGAGCCCCGATTCTGCCATTTCCGGCGATGGACGGTTTGTGGCATTCGATTCTACGGGCACGAATCTCGGAACCGCCTCGGGAGGCATTGAGGAAGTCTACGTGCGGGATACTTGCACCGGCGTCACAGTTACCACCTGTACTCCAGCTACCCTTCTCATCTCCACGGTCGATGGAACAACGCCCGCCAATGCCCTGAGCGAACATCCCAGTATCAACCGGTGCGGGGGGACGACGACATCGTGTTCGACGGGCCAGTTCGTCGCCTTTGCTTCGATGGCGACCAACCTCGGCATCAACGTTTCAAACGGCGTCGAGAACATTTTTGTTCGCAACGCGTGCCTGATTTCAACAAGCACCACGACCACCTGCACAACCAGCACAACACTCGCCAGCCAGGCCGCTGGCAGTTCACCGCCCCCTTCCAATGGCAGCAGTCTGATGCCGGCGATCAGCGGTGACGGACACAGCGTCAGCTTCCTATCGTACGCCAACAATCTGGTGTCCTATCCGACCAGCGGGTTTCAGGATATTTTCCTGGCTGCAACTAATTTCTAATCAGGGTCTGAATGCCGAATTCTTCCGGCCAGCTGATGCATTCCTGCTGGAGTGTCCGTTCGGCGGCCAGCAATTCTCCGGGGATTTATTTCGGGCCCGCATGTGCCGCAATCCGCTGGAGAACGGCGGAGCGCGTAGTGGCCAGCGTGAAGGTCAGCGACTCGCGCGGAATGCTCGTCACAAACGGGCCGATCATCCAGCCGAGTCCTGTGGGAATGTCCCGCGTGAGAGAAATGGACTGGCTCTCGACGTAAGTTCCCCCATCTTTCTCCTCGAAACGCCAGTACGTGTTCATCCGCCAGAGGAAGCCCCGGTCATGGCCTTCAGGGTCGAGGTGTTCCTCTGGCTCTCCGGCATTCTCGACTTCCTGAATCCGCGTCGTGCGCGAGCGGCTCCACGCATGTGTGGCGTCCAGCCGGACGTAGTGGACCTCATGCACTGTATCAAGGACCGACGTGATTACTTTTTTCTTGCGGAAGACCAGCTCGACCAGGAAATCATCTCCCTCGTGACGCAGGATCTTCGACCGCATCACGTCCGGTCGAAAATATTCCTGATGGTGGTCGTAATCTTCCTCGAGCGCTAGCGTTTGCGCCAGCGTCGCGCCGGATATAAAAACCGTTCCAACCCAGTGGTGGATGAGCCCGTCGGGAACGGCGATCGGCTTGCCCTGATCGAGGGTTTCCAGCCGTTCGATCACTACATTGCCATTGCGGAGCTGCGCTTCTGCGGCTGCGCGGCGGTCGTCCGGCAGGGCCTCAAACCATAGGAACGGCTCCCGGCGCGCGATCTGGGAATCGAATTGTGCCTGGGTCAACTCCACGTAGTGGTCAAAGGCAGCTAAGGTTCGCGGTTGAAGGTCCGCCGCAATTGCCGGCGAGGGCAATAAGAGCACTGCAGCCAGAAGCAGCGCGGCCGCCCGGCGCGCGACACTGTCCGGTTTGTCCTCCACCTGCCGCACGATGCTGTCCCTTCTGGGCCCTGGCTTCCACTGGTTTTCAATGATTCCACGAGACTTGCACCAGAGGGAAGCGTGGCCTCGTAATCATACGACGCAAAGTGCTTGCCAAACGATTGAGTCGCAGGATGGTAGAGAAGGTGGTAGTCCTTGTGAGAATGCGTAGGCCCGTCCTGTCAACGGGGGTCAGGAGGGTTACGTCAACAGGAGGGCTTGGGCGGGTTGGGTAGCGTGCCCCGGCTCCTCTCGGAACCGTCGTCCCCGCATCGCAGCCCCCAACCCGCACGGTGATCATGAATGAAGTGGGGGATAGGAACCAATGGCGCGGTCGGCATATTTATTTCGGTACGATGGTACTAGTCCCATTCTATTTAACTCCTTTCCTTTCTGTTAAATACGAATGCTCTGTGGTGGAGTACCAGCGAAATACCCGCTTTCAATCGTCGTGGATTCTTCCAGATCCGAAAGTCCCTTGACCGCGTCCGGAACTCCCCCTTGACATTCTACAAGAGCAATGGCACTCTCTCCCGGCACTTGTAGAATGTCTAAGGGAGGACAACATGAGCCCTTCAGTTGATGTTATGCAGGGAACTCTGGACCTGCTGATTCTGAAAACGCTGGCGCTCGAGCCGATGCATGGCTGGGGAATCGCTCAGCGCATCCAGCAGGTCTCGCGCGAGGTCCTGCAAATCCAGCAAGGGTCGCTCTATCCCGCGCTCTACCGGCTGGAGCGCAAGGGTTGGATTCGCGCGGAATGGGGCGCCTCGGAAAACAATCGCCGCGCCAAGTATTACTCGCTCACGAAGGCAGGACGCGAGCAATTGGAGAAGGAAATGGCGGATTGGGACCTGTTGACCTCCGCCGTAGCCCTGATTCTCCAGCGCGCTTGATGTGGATGGCTCCGGGAGGCTTCCATGAGTTTGCGGCAAAGGTGGCTTCGCTCGAAAAAACAATTTGAGCAGCAAATGACTGAAGAGCTGCGCTTCCACCTTGAGCAGCAGATGGCTGCAAACATCGCTGCGGGTATGTCGCCCGGGGAAGCGCGTCGGCAAGCAACGCTAAAATTGGGCGCGGTCGAAGGCGTGAAGGAATCCTGCCGCGAAGAGCGCAGCGGCTCTTGGCTCGAATCGTTCTGGGCCGATGTCCGCTACGCCGCGCGCATGCTCCGCAAGTCTCCCGGCTTCACAATTGTAGCCGTCCTCACACTTGCCCTCGGCATCGGCGCCAACACCGCCATCTTCAGCGTCGTCAACACCGTGTTGCTCCAACCGATGCCTTACAGGCAGGCGGACCGCCTGGTCACGATATGGGGCGAGAACAAGGCAAGAGGGTACGACCTCGATTTGGTTTCCTATCCCGATTATCTCGATTGGAAATCGCGGAATCGCTCGTTCGAAAGTATGGGTGCGTCGACGGATGAAATGTACACAATGACGGGCGCTGGAGAGCCGGCGGCCGTGATCGGGTACGCTTTCTCGCCGGATTTCTTCGACGTGCTGGGTGTACCGGCCTATCTCGGCCGCACGTTTGCGCCGGCTGAGGACCAGTCCGGCAAAGACCGCGTCGTCGTGCTGAACTATCACTTGTGGAGAACGCAATTTGGCGGCGATCGAAGCATCGTGGGAAGAGAGGTGACGCTCGACGGCAAAGCCTACACCGTGATCGGCGTGATGCCGCCGAGCTTTCAGTATCCGCAGAGCGTTGAACTCTGGACGCCGCTGACGATCAGCCCCGAATTTGCGAAAGACCGTGGGGCCCGCTGGCTGCGTGTGCTCGCACGGCTGAAGCCGGGCGTGTCCATGGAGCAAGCCCGCGCGGAGATGAAAACGATCGTTGCCTCGCTGCGCGTTGAGTATCCGAACACAAACAACGGCTACGACGTAAACTTCCTAAGCCTGCGGCAGTTGACGTCCGGAGATGTCCGCCCGGCATTGCTGGTGTTGCTCTGTGCCGTGGGCCTGGTGCTGCTGATCGCGTGCGCGAACGTCGCCAACCTTCTGCTTTCACGAGCCGTGGCGCGGAAGAGAGAAATTGCGGTTCGCCTAGCGCTGGGCGCAAGCCGCTTCAGGATGATCCGCCAGTTTCTCACTGAGAGCGTGCTGCTTGGTCTCGTGGGCGGCGCGCTCGGATTGCTGATCGCTTACTGGGGAGTTGGCGCGCTGGTGGCGATGTTCCCCACGACGATTTCGAATCTCAGCATTCCGCGTGTCGAAGCGATTCCAATTGACCGGTGGGTTTTGGGGTTTGCGCTGCTGGCTTCCGTCCTCACCGGCATCGTGTTTGGACTCGCGCCCGCGCTGCAAGCGTGCCGCACCAGCCCCAGCGATTCGCTGAAAGAATCCGGCCGAAGCGGAACGGCCGGTTCGCATGGCCGGCGGCTCAGAAACGCTCTTGTGGTTTCGGAAGTAGCTCTGTCGCTCGTCCTGCTTACCGCAGCCGGCTTGATGAGCAAAAGCTTCCTTCGCCTGGTGCAAGCCGATCTTGGATTTCGGCCCGACCATCTGCTGACTCTGCGCGTGCTATTGCCGACATCCAAGTATGAAAAGGACACCCAGCAACTTGCTTTCAGTAACGATGTGCTGAGCCGGATTCAATCGTTGCCGGGAGTGAAGTCGGCCGGCACCGTCACTTTCTTGCCTCTCAGCGGATGGTGGGGGACACGCGATGTTTCGGTCGCGGGCCGGCCCGCCGATCCGGCTGTGAAAATACCGAGGCCCGTCTGGAGTTCGGTTTCGCCCGATTATTTCCGCGCCGCGAGCGTTCCGCTGCTCAAAGGCCGTACCTTCACCGATCGAGACAACGCATCGAACAGAAATGTCGCGATTCTCAGCGCCACTTTGGCCCGCGAGTTGTGGCCAAACGAAGATCCCATCGGGAAAGACGTTAGCATTGAGGGATTCAAGGACACGTGGCAAGTGGTGGGCGTGGTCGGCGACATATACCAACTCGGAATTGGCGTGCGCCAAGCCGGTGTGACATCGGAGGTGACATCGGAGGTTTACGTACCACTCGCACAGGAGCCGTCGCCACTGCTCTGTTTCGCGATTCGTACGGCGGGCGATCCACTGGGCATTGCGAAGGCGGCTCAGCAGGCAGTCTGGGCGGTCGACAAAGACCAAGCCATTTCATTCGTGGAGAGCATGGACCAGCTTGCGTCTGAGACCACGGTCCTTCAGCGGGCGAACATGATTTTGCTCGCGGTGTTTTCCGGGCTCGCGTTGTTGCTGGCATCGATTGGGATCTACGGGGTGATTTCTTATTCCGCGAGCCAGAGGACGCACGAGATCGGAATTCGCATCGCGTTGGGCGCGCGTTCCAGCGACGTGTTACGCCTCGTGATCGGCGAAGGCCTCCTGCTCGCGGTTGTGGGCGTCGCCATCGGGATAGCGGGTGCGTTCGGGTTGACGCGATTCTTGGCGAGCATGCTTTACGGTGTCAGCTCGGTGGATCCAGCCACGTTCGTAGCTGTGCCGATTGTGCTGGTAGCGGTCGCGCTGGCCGCCTGCTACATCCCGGCGCGTCGGGCGATGCGCGTTGACCCCATGGTCGCACTGCGGTACGAATGACGGCGCCCCATGACCCGTAGCGGGACGCAATGACTGGCAGCCTGTGGAAGGGCGGGGTTTCAACCCCGCCGCTAGCCGCTCGCATTCTTCAGGGGTTTTAACCCCTGAAACCATTCGAGTTACATTTTTTGCAAACTGGCAGGGGGGCTGAGCCATGAGTTTCTGGCGTCATTGGCTTCGATCGAAGAAAACGTTTGAGCAGCAAATGAACGAAGAGCTGCGCTTCCATATCGAGCAGCAAACGGCCGCCAACATTGCCGCCGGAATGTCGCCTGTGGAAGCGCGACGGCAAGCGGCGCTGAAATTGGGCGCGGTGGAAGGGGTAAAGGAGAATTGCCGCGAAGAGCGCCGAGGCTTCTGGCTCGAATCGCTGTGGGCCGATGTCCGCTACGGCGCGCGCATGCTGTGCAAGTCGCCGGGATTCACAACGGTCGCCGTGCTCACCCTCGCGCTCGGCATCGGATCCACAACGGCCATCTTCAGCGTTGTCGACGCTGTGTTGCTGCAATCGACCCCTTATCAGAATCCATCGCAACTGGTCGTGATTCAAGCCAAAGATGCGCAAGGCGGCGAGAGCTCGATCTCCGCGAGCGAATTCGAGGACTGGCGCGACTCCAGCCAGGTCTTTCAATCGATGGCCGCCTACGAATCGTGGGAATTTCACACGCTGACCGAAGCGGGCGAACCCGACGAGGTGTGGACCTCGCCCGTCTCGCCGAATCTTTTTCGCCTCCTTGGTGTCAATGTCAGCTTGGGGCGCGTGTTCGGCGATAACGAAAGTCGCGAAGTGATCCTGAGCAACGACTACTGGCGCAGCCATCTCGCCGCCGACCCGCGCGTCGTCGGAAAGATTCTCGCGTTGGACGGACAGCCCTACACAATTGTCGGCGTCGCGCCCGCGAACTTCGAATTCATGACGCCCAATTGCCAGATGTGGATGCCACTCAGCTTGAAAGCCGTCGAGAAGAAGGATCGCGCGCAACGCTCGCTCAACGTCGTCGCGCGCCTGAAGCCGGGCGTCAGCGTCGCGCAGGCGCAAGCGGAAATGAACGTCGTGGCTCAGCGCGAGGCGGCCGCATCCCCAAAAAACGAAACGGGGTGGAGCGTTCGCGTCCAGCCGCTGCAATTTGTCGAGGCCGGCGAGGAGCTCCGTTCGGCGATCCTCGTGCTCGTCGGCGCCGCGGCCTTCGTTCTGTTGATCGTATGCTCCAACGTGGCAGGCATGTTGCTGGCGCGGGGCGCCGCGCGACAGGGAGAAATGGCGGTCCGCTCCGCCCTGGGCGCCACGCGTTCGCGGCTCATCCGGCAGCTCGTGGTCGAAAGCGTAATTCTGACGGGCGCTGCCGGAATCGCCGGAGTAGCGTTGGCGCGCTGGGGCCTCGCGATTGTCGTGAACCTCGTTCCGAAATTCAGCCTGATCGAAACGCAATCGCTGCATCAGATCGCAATCAATCACGCCGTGCTTGGCTTTGCACTTGCGCTTTCGTTGCTGACGGGAATCGTCGTCGGCTTGCTGCCGGCGTTGCGCATTTCGCGCCTTAGCATTCACGATTCGCTCAAAGGAATCGCGCGAACCGCCGCGGGCCTGGAAAGATCTGTCCTGCCGCGCATCCTCATAGTAGCGGAAGTCGCGCTTGCGCTGGTCCTCCTTGTGGGAGCGGGGCTGATGATTCAAAGCTTCGAATTCCTAGAAGCGGCGCCGATCGGTTTCAATCCCGATCGCGTTCTGACTGTTCGCGTTCCACTGGTGAATTACAAATACGCGCAGGGCCCGCCATCCGCGGATTTTTATCGCGAGATTCTTGAACGCATTCGCGCGATTCCCGGCGTCGATTCCGCGGGCATGGCGAATAATCTGCCCTTCACCGGTTTCCACACCTCCGTCTATCTCGACGGACCCACACCCGCCGGCGCTGACGGCGGAATCCAGGTCACCGCTCGCAGCGTAAGTCCCGGATTTTTCCAGGTCATGGGCATTCCGCTGAAGGAAGGCCGCGAGTTCACCTCCGCCGACGCCGAAAAGAGCGCCCGCTGCGTCCGCATCATCAACGAAGCGATGGCGCGCCGCTATTGGCCCGGCCAGGACCCGGTCGGCAAGCTGGTCTACGGCGCTTGCGAGGACGGCGGCGCGTTGATTGTGGGGCTGGTGGGGGATTCCAAACAGAGCTCCGTGGATTCGCCTGCCGAGCCGGAAATTTACGCGCCCTATGCGCAACACCCGTTTGCGTCGTTCCTCGTCACGTTCGTGGTCCGCACACGCTCGAATCCGCTGGAGCTTGCGGCGGCCGTGCGCGATTCAGTCTGGACCGTGGATCGCAACCAGCCCGTGATTCAGGTGCGCACGATGGAGAGCGTTATTTCCGAATCGATCTGGCGGCAGCATTTCGCCGCGTTCATGCTCGAAATTTTCGCTGCGATTGCCGTCGTGCTTTCGTCCATCGGCATTTACGGATTGCTTTCCTACTCGGTGGGCCGGCGAATGCGGGAATTCGGAATTCGCGTCGCGTTGGGCGCGCGTTCCAGCGACGTGTTACGCCTCGTGATCGGCGAAGGCCTCCTGCTCGCGGTTGTGGGCGTCGCCATCGGGATTGCGGGTGCGTTCGGGTTGACCCGATTTCTGGCGAGCATGCTTTACGGTGTCAGCTCGGTGGATCCAGCCACGTTCGTGGCTGTGCCTTTTGTGCTGGTAGCGGTCGCGCTGGCCGCCTGCTACATCCCGGCGCGGCGGGCGATGCGCGTCGACCCGATGGTCGCGCTGCGATATGAGTGACCCGATGGTGGCGCTGCGGTACGAATGACGGCTTTGCGATATGAATGAGTCATCCACTCGCGGGCCACAACGAACAAAGCAAGAGAGCGGCGGGCGCTAATCTGCTTCGCGGGGTTTGGGCAGCAACCTCAACGTCACTTCCGTTTGTTTTCCCGTGACGATTTCCAGATTGTGCTTCCATTCGCTGCGCGCTCCCTTGTGGGAGGCGCGGACGTCGTAATAGCCGTGGACGAGCTGCGGGAAGAAGAACCGGCCCTCGGAATTGGTGGTGGTCGCATGGGGCTGCTGGCCGTCGGCGTTTTGCATCGTGACGCTGGCTCCCACCACGGGTTTGCCCTGAGCGTTGACCACAGTCCCAGCGAGAGTTCCCATTCCGCCGTCATCGGCGACCGCAGCGGCGCCTGCGACCAAAACGGCCGCCAAAAGAATCAGAATCGCTCGCTTCATGATGGGTTTCCTCCTTCAGCCAAGAATGCGCGCCTGGCCCCCGGTCATTTCACCGCTGCGGGCAGGCGGAGCGTAACGTCCGTGGTCTTCCCACCGCGAACCAAAACGCGTTTCATCCAGTCGGTGAAAACGCTGTCGTAGCTCGCGCGCAAGTCGTATTGGCCCGGCGAGTAGCGCTCGAATTCGAAATGGCCGTTCGTGTCGGTGTGGGTGGCGTGCGGGTGCTCTCCATCGGACGTTTGCACGATGACGACGGCGTCCACGACGGGGTTCCCATGCTTGTCAACTACGTGGCCGCCGAGGTTTCCCAGCGCGTAGCCCGAATTCGATGGCGCTGTCAGCGCCAGGAGTGCCGCCACCAAAATGACGATAGCAATGCGTTTCATCGCGAGCGCCTCCCGCTCGACATACTGACAATTTTACGCCGCGTTATCGGGTCGTCACGGTGCCTCCGGCGCGCGATGTTACCGATGAGGGACTCCTGTTCGGAGGGACAGGGCGAAGGCCAGTCAATATTTGTAGTGTTTGCTGGCGGCAGCATGGGCAGCCTGATCCTGGCGGCCTGTATCGGGGTTGAGTCCGCGTTCGAGCGCAGTGAAATAGGGGAGGAGCTGCAGCGGCACCAGATGCGCGAAAGCGCTAAGCCACTCGGGAGCTTCTGGAACAACGAGAATTTGCTCGGCCGCGATGTCGCGATTGGCGGAAGGAGTCGCGACAGCCGCGCGCAGCATGCGAAGTTCACCGGCGGCGCGGAAAATCTGGCGGGCGCGGTCGTCGGAGTCGCGGCCGGAAAGGATGCCGATCAATGCGGCGCGCGAGTCGAGCTCCGAAAACGGGCCGTGGAGGATTTCCTCGGTCTGGAAACCTTCGGCGGCGATGTAGCAACTCTCTTTGATTTTGAGCGCGGCCTCGCGGGCGGTGGCCCATCCGGCGCCCGTGCCGAAAAGAGCGATGCGCGAGAGCGGCGCGACGCGTTTTGCCAGCTCGCGCACTTGCGGCTCGAGTGCCAGCGCCTGGCGCATCAGCGCCGGAACGCGGTCGAGTTCGGCAGCCGCTTCCATGCGGGCGAGGAGCTCGCGGCTGGCGGCGACGCGCAGGATCATCCAGGCGAGCGCGGCCAACGCCGATGTGTAGCTCTTGGTGTAGGCGAAGGAGACTTCCTGCTCGCAGGTCTCGATTTGAAAATCGGCGCCGCGGATTCCTTCGCCGCTCGCTTCTCCCGTGATAGCCACGGTCAGCGCGCCGGCCGTGCGCGCTGCTTGCAGCGCCTGGACCGAAGCCGTGGACGTGCCCGTGTGCGTGATGACGATGACCGCGTCACGGGGGCCGAACGCGATGGGATGATGGACGAGCTCGAACGACTGCTCGAAATGCACGAGCAACCGGCCGGTGGTGAATTCCCGCATCCAGCATTCGGCGATCTGCGCGGCGTGGAGCGAAGTGCCGATGCCGACGAACGTGATGCAATCTTTTCCGGCGACGGCTTCGGCGGCGCGTTCGATCGCGGCGCGATGGGAGAGAACTTTTTCGATTCGCGCGGGCTGCGCCTGGATCGCGTCGTACGTATAGTAGGGATGCGCGCTGCGCCTCTCCGGCATTTGCTTTTTCTCCGTCGCCGATGTATTCGATTCAGTCGCCAAAACTGCGGCCATTCTAACCAAACGGGAGATTGAATGCCTCGCTACATCTCGCAACACACGCTGGCCTGCCTGACGCGGCAGGGCGCCGAAGAACTTGCGCGGCGGCTGCACGCCGGAACGCAGGTGAACGTGCGGCGCGTCCTGGTGAACATGCAGGAAGGAAAAATGCTGATCGAGATCGAAGCGCCGGGACGCGACGAGGCGGAAAAGTGGCTGGCAGCCGAGAAGCTCCATTTCGACTGGCTGCTGCGGCTGGAGCTGGAATTCGCCGAAGGCGGCCTGCGCCCGCTGAGCTGACCGCGCTGCGATTAAGGGAAACCTCTGGGAATTCGCCAGGGATGCCGGCCCTTGCCGGGTTGTCTTCTTGTTGCGGTTAGAAAATGTTTTCTCCTTTTGTATCAGCGAGTTATGACGATTTCTAATCGCGAGAGTGTTGCGATTAGAAATGCCGTGATTCGTGAATCGTGATCCGTCACTGGTGACAAACCGCAAGGAAGTACCTGGCCGGGCTTCGAGGAGAATATTGTCTTGGGGAGGGCGCGAAGACGCCGTGGAGAGCCCGCGTGGGCTCTTGACGATCCCCTCGAGTTTTGCTCTGCCGATCATATTGCAGAGAAAATGGTAGCGGAGGGCGAAAGAAAGAAGAGCTGTACAAAAGTACAAAAGAAGTACAAGAACCAGTACCCTGTACGAATTGCGGACGAGGGACCTGTACCTGGAGGCGATTTCGTCAAATTTGTGATGGGCTGATTGACCTTACGGCACGCTTTTGGTTTGGTACAGGCCTGAACGTGGACCTAAATTAACAGGAGTTCCGCTTCGATGCCATCGCCTGCTTGCTCGCGCACTTAATTCTCTGCGCAGGTTATCGCTGGTTATTTCCAAAGTTTTAACTTCCTGGCAGACGTTGTATCTTGGCTCCGGAGGTTAAGTAATGAAAGCATGGGTGCGCGCCGCTCTGGCCATTTCTTTCTTGCTGTTGCCGTGGAAGGCGGCCGCCCAGGACACGGCTTTCCCGCCCCCTTCTGAACAGATACCGGGGCCAGACTGCGCACCAATTCCTGAATGGAATTCGGCGCAAGCACCGAAGATGTGCAGCAAAGCGGAATCGGATGCGTGGCTCGCCGATATTCGTCACTGGCGCATGGAACGCAGGATCCGCGCCGGCTATTTCGACACGGAATACAAACGTCCCGAACTCCAGTGGACACAATCCAGCTTCATCCAGCCGCAAATGATGGTTCACGATCGCTACTTTTTTGATTCCGCGAAGCTCGACTACACCGTGGATCGTTATCTGGACGATGTGCAAGCACGCTATGGCGGCATTGACAGCGTTCTGGTGTGGCACACGTACCCGAATATAGGAATCGACAGCCGCAACCAGTACGACCTGTTTCGCGATTTACCCGGTGGCATCGAGGGTGTTCGCAAGATGGTGGCCGAGTTCCATCGCCGCGGTGTGCGCGTTCTTTTTCCAAGCATGTTGTGGGACCAGGGAACACGCGACGAGAGAGTTCCCGACGTGGAAGCTCTGGTGCAATTGCTCGCGGCCGTGGATGCGGACGGAATCAACGGTGACACGCAAGAGGGGATGCCCGCTTCGTACCTCCGAGCGGCCGAGAAGATAGGACATCCACTCGCACTCGAGCCGGAGGTTGGAGTTGGCGCCGATGAATTGCTCCCGTTCAACATCATGAGCTGGGGATATTGGAATTACGATTTCGTGCCTGCCATCAGCCGCTTCAAATGGATCGAGCCGCGCCACATGGTGAACGTGAGCGATCGCTGGGCGCACAATCATCTGGACGATTTGCAGGCGGCATTTTTCAACGGCGCGGGCTTCGAATCCTGGGAGAACATCTGGGGCACTTGGAATCAGCTCACGCCCAGAGATGCGGAAACCGTGCGCCGCATCGCAACCATCGAGCGGGGTTTCGCACCTTTGCTCGTTAGTCAGGATTGGGAGCCACATACGCACACGGAACAATTCGGCGTTTTTGCGAGCAAGTGGCCCGGTCAAGACCGCACGTTGTGGACCATCGTGAATCGAAACTCCTATGCCGTTGCAGGCAGGCTGCTCGTCATTCCTTTTCGCCCCCGCGCTCGTTATTTCGACATCTGGCAGGGCGTGGAAATCATGCCGCACCGCGAAAATGATTCCTCCGTGATCGACTTATCGCTTGAGCCGAACGGATATGGCGCGGTTCTCGAGGCTTCCGCTCCCGACGACACCGGGCTCAAGAAAGTGCTTGCGACGATGAATTCCTTGAGCAAGAAATCCCTCGCGGAGTATTCCAATGAATGGAAAACACTGCCTCAAACCCTTGTGCCCATCGCGCCGTCCGCGAAGCATGGCGGCGACAAGGGCATGGTTCTGATCCCGGCCGGCGATTTTCTGTTTCGAGTGAACGGGATCGAAATCGAAGGGATGAATGACGAAGGCGTCGACGTTCAGTATCCATGGGAATTTTCCGCTCGCCGGTACCATTCCCAGCGGTTGCAGATCCCTGCTTTTTACATCGACCAGAACCCAGTGACAAATTCCGAGTTCAAGAAGTTTCTGGATGCCACGCACTATCGTCCTCCCGATGCTCACAACTTCCTGAAAGATTGGAAAGACGGCTCGTTCCCGGAAGGCTGGGACAACAAGCCAGTCACTTGGGTTTCACTTGAAGATGCTCGGGCATACGCCGCGTGGGCCGACAAACGATTGCCTCACGAATGGGAGTGGCAATACGCCGCGCAGGGTCTGGATGAGCGCACGTACCCATGGGGAAATGAGTGGTCCAAAGACGCGGTGCCGGATCTCGACAAAGGTCGCGACATGCTACCCGCTAGCGATGTCGCTACTCATCTCAAGGGCAGCAGTCCGTTTGGCATAAATGATCTGGTGGGCAACGTCTGGCAGTGGACCGATGAATTCACGGACGACCATACTGCCGCGGCGGTCCTGCGTGGTGGCAGCCACTATCAGCCACAAGGCTCGAAGTGGTATTTCCCGCAAGCTTACAAACTCTCCGAACATGGAAAATATCTGTTGATGGCGCCGAGCATGGATCGATCTGGGGCTATCGGCTTCCGTTGCGTGATGGACGCGTCGGCTGAAGGGAAGAGCACCTTGCCTAACCCGCTCCCATAGTGGAAGCCGCGCAGGGAAGTTGAGGAGCATCCCGAAATGCCAAGGAAAGGGCGTGCCACCCACCCAATCCAGCGGAGAGGACCGCTGACGTTGTGCCTCATCATTATGGATCAGGGGTTCGATTTGGCTACCGAGTCCGTTCCTGGAGATGTGGAGCGATCGCCATGGCCGAAAAGCGTGTGCGGTCCTCCGTAGATGAATTCACGCGCGATATTTTCGCCCACGAATGACAGGAGAGCGTAGTTGCCCAACCGCATCCCGTCTGTGGCACCATAGCGGCCGGGATACCACCCATACACGGCGGTCATAGAACCCGCATAGGGCGCGACGACCGCGGGGAATGACAAATGGCGACGACCGTCGTCACCACGGCGCGCCGTCACCGTTGAAATCACCGCATGACCCAGCCGTCGAAATACCCCTTTGCACTCACAGCGATAGTATAACGTGTCTTCGCGGAAGGCTTCCGCCAACGCGTAGCGCGTCGTCGTCGTTACTAGCGCGATGCCGAAGTTGGACGCAACTCGCTCGCCGTATGCTCCCGCACCCTGCCCCCACTCCGGAGGTGTTTTACTTGCTTGATTCATGCCCCCCAAGATTGCGGCTCCAGCGATTGGATAGGGGCCAAAGGCATCGTACAAGTAGTTTCGGACTTTCGCTCTCTCCCTCGGACGCCTGTAGGTCAGGTCCAGTTGAGCGTACGGTTTGCTGGGAGGGGGAGAAACGGCATTGCTGGAGGAAAATCCTGAGCCGCCGGCGGATTGCGCTGTTCCCGCGGGCGCAAGCGCTCCCAGGCCCATGATAGCAATCAGCAAAGGGACGCCCCGTAACCTCTTCATGTGAAATTCTCCCCGCCAACATTTTCGATCTTGGGATCGGGGACGGCTATAGCAATAGGCCAAACAGTCCCCTAAATCCTTAACCAGAAATAGCACCTGGAGACTTGGGCTGTCTGTTTAAAACAGAACACAAATTCTTCAGGGTAAGGCGGGCGCGTTGAGGATCCGCTTCCAATTGCTCGCAGGGCGGTCAGAGCGGAAGGGTTGGCTGGACTATAATTCGGGGGGGCAGTTCACGCACGCTGTGAATTTGACGGTGAGCGGGGGGCACTCGTGACGGATCTCAATCCACATGCAAAGCAGATGGCTGACGAGTCCATGGTGCGGGGATTGGACGCGCAGGCGCGGGCCATTTGGCCGCAAGAGGCGGAGTTGCTGCGCCGCTACTCGCTTCCGGCTGAGCCGCGCATTCTCGACGCGGGATGCGGCACCGGCGAGGGAGCCTCGCGGCTGGCGGAGCTGTTTCCGCGGGGCAGCGTGTTGGGCGTGGATATCATTGACAACCATCTGGAGCTGGCGCGATCGCGTTATGCAGGACTCGCGCAACGGCTGAGGTTCGAACACCAGAGTGTGTACGAGCTCGAGGCGCCGGACAGCAGTTTCGATCTCACCGTATGCCGCCACGTCCTGCATTCCATTCCGCACGCCGACCGTGTGATCGGAGAACTGGTGCGAGTGACGCGCCGGGGAGGCACCCTGCACCTGATTCCCGAGGACTATGGGATGCTTCATTTCCAGCGCGGCCCGCTCGACCTTCGCGAGTTCTGGCATGTGGCTCCGGAGAGGTTCGGAGCGGCAACCGGGACCGACCTGTTCATCGGCCGCCATACATTCGGGATCCTGGCTGCGATGAGCCTGGAAAAAATCACCGTGGACTTTGTGGTGGTGGATACGGTGCGCGTACCGCGAGAGACGTTTGCGTCCATCATCGAAGCCTGGCGCGACGGCTACGTCGATCCGATTGGCGAAATCACGCCGATCTCACGCGAGTCGGCCTTGGCATACTTCGATCAGATGATCGCCAATATCCGCGATCCGCGCGGGTACGCGGTTTGGATGGTTCCGGTGGTAAGCGCGCGAGTGCCTATGGGCAAGGCTGGGTGAAGGCAACAGTTGGCCTGTTGGGGGGGGTATGGAAACGCAGGGCGGACAAGCGGAACTTTACCGAATGACCAAGGACTGATTGGCGGCGCCGAGTAGTTGCGAGGCGCTTTCGCGCAGAACGGCGCGAACCAAGTAGCTGCCTGGTTTAACAGTGAGTTCCGCCGTCGTCTCTCCTCCGGCGCCCCTGAGTTGCGCGAGCCCCGCGTCGGGCAGGCGGAGGCTGATTGTTTCATTCTTGCCGGTGACGTAATTTCCGTCGGGGTCGAAAAGCGCGACCATGAGCGTCAGATCATCCTGATTGCTGCCGCCTTCCTTACGAAATCGCACCGAATGCATATCGGCGTCCACGGTTACGGTGATTTTCGTTGTCTGCTGATCCACCTTGGCGAAATTCGTGCTGATCTGGATTGGAAGGCCGTTTATGTCTTCCCAGGAGAAGAGCGCGCGTTCCATCTCTTCTTTCTCGGAGGCAGCCGTGGCGGTAGCAGCGTCCTCGGCATGCTTCGGAGCGTAATAGCCACGCCTGGCTTGTACAGTGAACTGCGCGGAATTCACGAGTTTCACAGTCAGCGCGTGAAACTTCCCGTCGAACGCAGAGTTCGCGGGCGAAAACGCCAGGACATACGTTGTGTAGGGAGCCGTCATCCTCGCTAAACCGCCCTCAAAGTCGTTACTATTCTTGATGGTGATCCCTCCCGTGCCTTCCGCAGCCTCCGCCAGGACGTCTGCGTCCAAATCCACGCTATGCGTTTGCAGATTTTCATAAGCGTTTTGCAATCTGCCAGTCGGGTCGATTCCCAGCAATGCGGCGTCAACCTCGGTTCCTGCAGGTGTGTACAATCCTTGCGCGTCCAGGGCATTGATGATCACCTTGGCGCGCAGCGCGCGATCGATCAGCGCGTCCATCTGTTGCTGCAACTTCTTGTTCAGGAATCCCTCGGACACCATCGCAATCGTGCGTTCACCGCCAGGGGTTTCCGCCATTCTGCGGACCAGGTTATCGAGCGCCGTCAGTGTGGTTTCCGCATCCTGGTCGTTTTCCCTGGCGATGAGGCTCGCCCGGGCCCTTAGATCCTCAGGAGAGCAACGAAGCGCTCCACCCACGGCTGCGGCGATTTCCAACGGTCCTGGATCCGCGTGGGGTGCCTCAGGATTAGAAGGGGGAGGGGAACGTTTTCGCGCATTCTGCGACGCCGGAATAGGAGATGGGCTCTCTTCAGTAAGACTTGGAGGCTCGTTTGTGGGGGCAGGCGGAGCTGCATCGGCCAATGTGCCGCCCGCTATCTCTTGGGCTTGGTAGTCCGTCATAGGGGGACATTCGCTTTCTGTCTGGACGCGAAGGTCAAATTGGAGCTGGGACAAGGCCTGCTCGAGTTTGTCGCGGTCGCTTGTGAACTCGACATGCACCTTCCCGGAGGTGCTATAGATCGCGACCCGCGCCCCTTTATCCAGCCTCTTCGCCACATAGCGCTTTGCGGCGTCGCGAATCTGCCCCAGGTTGCCAAGCGTCAGGTGGTAGTCGTCAAAATAGAGCGCGGTGAACCTCTGCGGCGCCACCGGTGTTGGACCCGTTGCATTCTGCTGCACACCCTCGGCTGATTTAGCTTCGGCGGGGCTCACAGTTTTCGGCGCTTCCGCCGAGAAATACGAAATCACCTGAGCCTTCTTGTTATCGAAAACTTGGAAATCGCCATGGCTGAGATCACTGACCGGGTTTCCGTTGGCGTCCCTGACGATCACTCGCACAACAATCAAGTTCGTCTGGGTCCGGATGGTGGGCGCGGGTTCGTTCTGGTTGGCGGGAGGGGCCGAGTTTTGCTGTGCACCGGTCGCTAGCCCGCAACACAAAACCAACCAGACGAGAAATACAAACCGAAGAGCAGCCGCAATGCGGAGCCACGCGTACGCCGTCGCCTGCGTCCATCTCCAACTGGTGGAGAACGTGGTTACCTCTTTGTGCAGCGCAACTCGCGTGGCATCCCCTACCTTGATCCGGAGTGTCTCCGGGGACTTTCGCATTCGTGAAGCAATTATGGATCCTTCAGGCTCATCCCCGCAATCAGTGACGTTTGCTACTAATGACAGGTTTCGCCATTCGTCGCGCGTTCGCAGAAGTTAATCGGACTGGATTTCGACGAGATCGTTGTTGCGCGGTGATGTTGAATTGCCGGGAGTCCAACGCGACGGCTTTTCGGGGGCGGCGCGGAGGCGATTGGCAAGCAGTCCCAAGTTGATCGAGCCCTTGATGAAATGGCCGACCTTTAAGGGACCGGCGACGGGAATCGTGCGAATCCAGTGCAAGCCGCTGCTGATCGCGCAGCCGCACTGGGAACAATCGGGCGTGCCGCCGAAAACGCAAGGCTCGACGCGGCTGCGGAGGTCGGCGGAGTAGTTCGCGGACATCCGGGCAAAGACGCAATCCGCGGGATTTTCGGGCGGATGGAGGAAGGCCTGGGCGACGCCATCGTTGAATAAGAGCTTAGGGAAGCGCTTGGCAAGAGAGGGCAGCTCGCGAGCGACGGCGGCGCGATCTTCGGGCGTTAGACGCTCGGCGCTCTCCTCGCCAATTTGGGGAGAGTAGAGGCTAACCCAGAGGCGATTCACTTCCGGGCGGGACTGCCAGAAGGAGACATATTCTTCGAGGTAGCCGGGTCGAGCAAGCATGGGGCGTGTAATGGTCCAGTGAATGTTGACTTCGCGGCCGGCGATATTCTTCAGGATGCGTTCGTAGGTGGCGGGCTTGCGGCGGATGTCGTGGTGCTCGGGCAGGCCGTCGATCGAAACCGCGACGCGCACGCGCGGGATTGTCATCCATTCGGGCGGAATGGGAATTACGGCGCTGGTGACGACCATAGCGAACACGCCCATTTCGCTGAGGGCGGGCAGAATGCGGGAAAGCTCGCGATGGCGGACCAGGGGTTCGCCGCCAACGAGTGAAACATGAAGCGGCTTGTGGCGGCGGACGAGGTCCACCACGCCGTTCACAAGAGCGTCACCGCGAAAATCGCTGAGATCGCGCAGATTCACTTCGCCGCCCAGATGCGAATCCCCATAGGCGTAGCAGCCGGGGCAGCTCAAGGGACATTCGCGCGTGATCTCGATCGAGAGGATCGGGATTCTGCCGGTAAGGATGCGTCCCCAGGCAGCAAGGATTTCGCGGGGCCTGATGCTCGGGTTAACGGAAGCTGGTGCCATACGCTTTGGATGCGGTCAGCAAGTTAGGGTTGCATGAAAGTGCCGCAAAATGCAACGGGCCAGCGAGCTCGGTTGGGCGAATTGGAGCAAACCAAGAAGCGCGTCTTGGAAGTGGATTCCTTCAAGCACCACAACGGATAAACAAAGCGGCAGAGAATGCGATGGTGGTAGTATTTAACGACACCGGTGTCCAAACTTCTGCAGTCGTCACGGAGCAGGTTTTCATGACGCCGCAATACAATCCGCTGTATGAAGTGCCCGCGTATGGTGTATCCGAGGCGGCAATCTACCTCAAGGTTCCTTACAACACGCTACGCTACTGGCTGACAGGCTTCCGAAAGATGCCTCCAATGATCAGGCCTGTGGAGACAGAACCGGTACGCCTGTCTTTCCTAAATTTAATCGAATGTCACGTATTGGCGGGCATGCGGAAAATGTACGACCTCAAGCTCCCCAGAGTTCGCATTGGACTCAGAAACCTAAGTGAGTCCGATCCACAGCCGCACCCCCTTGTCAGCCGAGCTTTCTTAACCGACCACAGAGATCTTTTCATCGAAGAGTTCGGAAACATCATTAATGTTTCGCGACATGGGCAATTGGGTCTGGATTTCTCTCGCATACACCTCCAAAGAGTCGAGATTGGTCCCGAGAGAATGTTTCGATTCTTTCCATTCGTTGCGCAGCCCGGTCCTTCGGAACCAAAATCGATTGAAATCAACCCGATGGTCGGATTTGGAAAACCAGTTATCGCGGGAACAGGTATCTCGACTGCTATAATCGCATCGCGTTTCAATGCCAGAGAGTCCATCGCGGACTTGGCATTCGAATATGATTGCCCGCCGCAAAAGATTGAAGAAGCGATCCGCTGGGAACGCCCCCTCCCGGCCGCAGCATGAAGAATTCGTTCTGTACCTCGACGAAAACCTATGTAATTCCGGTGCCATTCAAGAAACGCTGAAGCGATTGGAAGTTCGATTTGAACGACATCTTAGTCGTTTTCCTCGCGGGACTCCCGACGAAGCATGGCTGCCGGAGGTCGGGAGAAACAAGTGGGTCCTTCTCACTTCTGACAAGCAAATTCGCTATAACCTTCTTGAGAAGCGCGCCCTGGAGCGACATGCTGTGCGAGAGTTTGTGTTCGCTTCAGGCAACCTCTCGGGAGCCGACATGGCCGCCGCCCTTGAAAAGGCTATCGCAAAGATGCGAAGAATGTGCCGGAAGGTCAGGCCGCCCTTTGTCGCCTCAATTACGAGGAAGGGCGAAGTACACTTGCGTTGGTCGAAGACCGAGGAGTAGTGCTCAGGTCCTAGAATTGCAGGATGACCGATGGCGAGCCTTTTTCATAATTTCCACAGGGGTTGCGAAATTCACAGGGGGCGGACCGGCAAGCAGATGAATAAGGTGTGAATAGGGCTTGACGGACAGCGTGATTTTGATACAATCTCTTGATGTTGGCGGAGCCCTGATTCGCCGGGGAGTCGTCCGACGGACCGGACCTGCCCACTTAACACGAGGTGAGGTTGGTTACAAGAACCGGGTATCAGAAAGTCGAGAATCGAGCGTATCTGTTCGGGAGGTTGGCCGGGTAAAGGCGACCTTCGAGAATGGACGGACACGCCCGGCGCTCGACGCTGGGTTTTTTATTTTGTGGACGAAATTCTCGCAGTGGCGGCTCCAAACCGACATTGCGCTCCGCCGGGAGCGGAGACGTTCCGACCAGAAGTTGTGGAAGGAACGGACGATCTTTGACAACCGAAGGAAGTAGGCATTGCGTCGTGCGAATTTCAAGGTTCGCATGGCGCAAAAACCGCAAGTTTTGCTCGAGAGTAGCGCAATGTGGAAAGGCGAACTTGTCCACGCGCTGGCTGAGTGAACCCGGAGCTGTGTTTCGGCGAAGGGCCATTCAGGCAAACTGAAAGAACCGGAACGAAGGGCTTGCAAGACCCTTTGCGACGGGACTTCGGGTTTTCGATCCTGACCGGATCGAGACGCGTTGGGTAAGTTTTATGGTCAAGCTACTAAGAGCGTACGGTGGATGCCTTGGCGCCAACAGACGACGAAGGACGTGGCAAGCTGCGATAAGCCTCGGGGAGCCGCAAGCAGGCTTTGATCCGGGGATTTCCGAATGGGGAAACCCATCCTGGTAAAACCAGGTTACGGCCCGCTGAATCCATAGGCGGGTGCGAGTCAACCCAGGGAAGTGAACCATCTCAGTACCTGGAGGAAAATAAATCAAACGAGATTCCGAAAGTAGCGGCGAGCGAAATCGGAACAGCCCAAACCCCGGTATTTATATCGGGGGGTTGTAGGACCGCGCAAGTAGAGTTACCAAACCGGAGGCTAGGTGAACCTGCTGGAAAGCAGGGTCAAAGAAGGTGAAAGCCCTGTAGCCGAAAGCTTACCGGACTCGAAGCGGTATCCTGAGTACCACGGGGCACGAGAAACCCCGTGGGAAACCGGGGAGACCACTCTCCAAGGCTAAATACTCGTTGGCGACCGATAGTGAACTAGTACCGTGAGGGAAAGGCGAAAAGCACCCCTGCGAGGGGAGTGAAATAGAACCTGAAACCGTATGCTTACAAGCAGTCGGAGGGCTATGGCACGGCTTCGGCCGTGCAAATGCCTGACGGCGTGCCTCTTGCTTAATGAGCCGGCTAGTTATTCTCACACGCAAGGTTAAGCGAAAGCGAGCCGTAGCGAAAGCGAGTCCGAATAGGGCGTGAGTGTGTGGGAATAGACGCGAAGCGGGATGATCTACCCTTGGCCAGGTTGAAGGTCGCTTAACCGCGACTGGAGGACCGAACCGTTGTGAGTTGAAAATCGCTCGGATGAGCTGAGGGTAGGGGTGAAAGGCTAATCAAATTCCGTGATAGCTCGTTCTCCCCGAAATGCCTTTAGGGGCAGCCTGGCGTGATTTGCCACGGTGGTAGAGCACTGAATGGACTAGGGTCCCATCCAGGATACCGAATCCAATCAAACTCCGAATGCCGTGGACAACAGCGCGGGAGTGAGACTACGGGGGATAAGCTCCGTGGTCGAGAGGGAAAGAACCCAGATCGCCAATTAAGGTCCCCAACTGCAGACTAAGTGGGAAAGGACGTGTGAGCGCACAGACAGCCAGGAGGTTGGCTTAGAAGCAGCCATCCTTTAAAGAAAGCGTAACAGCTCACTGGTCAAGTGCTCGCGCACCGACAATCCAACGGGGCTCAAGTCTGCGACCGAAATTGCGAAATTCTAGAGGCTTGATGCTGGAGGCTAGAAACTGGATGGAAAGCGACAACAAGGGATCCATTCGAAGTTATCGTGATCTGAGAATCTATCAGCGCAGTTATGAAACGGCGCTGGAGATTCATCGGCTCACTTTGAAGTTCCCCGCATTCGAACGCGGCGAACTTGGATCACAACTTCGAAGATCTTCGTCGTCGATTCCAATCAACATTGCCGAAGGTTACGGAAGAAAGAAGTCATCGGATGATTTCAAGCGATTCTTGGTAATCGCGCTGGGATCGTGCGACGAGACTTCGGTTCTTCTGGACTTCGCACATGATTTGAACTACCTGGATGGTAAGACCTTTACAGATCTCAAGGGAAGGTACGAGGAGATCGGCAAAGGTTTGAACAAGACAATTCAGGTGTGGAAATAATCCAGCTTCTAGTTTCGAGCTTCAAGCCTCTAGATTTGGTAGGGGAGCATTCTGTGGTGGCAAAGGCAGACCGAGAGGACTGCTGAACGCCACGGAAGAGACTCTGCCGGCATAAGTAGCGATAAACACGATGAGAACTCGTGTCGCCGAAAGTCTAAGGTTTCCTGAGGAAGGTTAATCCGCTCAGGGTTAGGCGGGTCCTAAGGTGAGGCCGAGAGGCGTAGCTGATGGACAGCAGGTTCAACATTCCTGCCCCGCCGCGCGAACGTTATACGATGGGGTGACGCAGAAGGATAAGGGAGTCGGGTGATGGACGTCCCGATGGCCCGGTGTAAGCCGGATCCCGCCGGAAAATCCACGGGGTCATTCAACGGTGAGACCGGACCCGAGACCACACGGTCATAAAGTCTCTGATTTCACGCTGCCGGGAAAAACCTCTAAGGAGTTCGTACGGTGCCCGTACCTCAAACCGACACAGGTAGACAAGGTGAATATCCACAGGCGCTCGAGAGAACGCTCGCTCAGGAACTAGGCACATTAGCCCCGTAACTTCGGGAGAAGGGGTGCCCCGCTAGGGTTTATAGCCCGAGGGGGCCGCAGTGAAATGCGTTCGGCGACTGTTTAACAAAAACACAGCTCTCTGCTAAGTCGAATACGACGTATAGGGGGTGACGCCTGCCCGGTGCCGGAAGGTTAAAGGGAGGGCTTAGCTGCCGCAAGGTAGCGAAGGCCTGATCTGAAGCCCCGGTGAACGGCGGCCGTAACTATAACGGTCCTAAGGTAGCGAAATTCCTTGTCGGGTAAGTTCCGACCTGCACGAATGGCGTACCGATCGAACGACTGTCTTGGCGAACGGCTCGGCGAATTTGTGGTTCCGGTGAAGACGCCGGATGCCCGCATCTAGACGGAAAGACCCCGTGCACCTTAACTGCACTCTGGTCATGATTAACGGTATTGTCTGCGTAGGATAGGTGGGAGCCTTTGAGTCCCCGGTTTCGGCTGGGGAGGAGGCAACGGTGAAATACCACCCTGATAGTTCTGTCGCTCTAACTTACACCCCGAGACGGGGTGGAGGACACGGCCAGACGGGTAGTTTGACTGGGGCGGTCGCCTCCTAAACGGTAACGGAGGCGCTCAAAGCTCGGCTCAGGCGGATTGGAAACCCGCCGCGGAGTGCAAGAGCATAAGCCGGGTTGACTGCGAGACACACAGGTCGAGCAGGCACGAAAGTGGGATCTAGTGATCCGGTGGTTCTGCGTGGAAGGGCCATCGCTCAACGGATAAAAGGTACGCCGGGGATAACAGGCTGATCTAAGCCAAGAGTTCACATCGACGCTTAGGTTTGGCACCTCGATGTCGGCTCATCGCATCCTGGGGCTGTAGAAGGTCCCAAGGGTTAGGCTGTTCGCCTATTAAAGCGGTACGTGAGCTGGGTTCAGAACGTCGCGAGACAGTTCGGTCCCTATCTGGTGTGGGCGCAGGAAACTTGAGAGGAGCTGTCCCTAGTACGAGAGGACCGGGATGGACGGATCTCTTGTGATCGAGCTGTCACGCCCGTGGCATCGCTCGGTAGCGAAATCCGGAAGAGATAATCGCTGAAAGCATCTAAGCGAGAAGCTTGCCTCGAGATAAGGTTTCCCAAGGGGGCTGCGGCCTCCTAAGAAGGCCAGTCGAAGACTACGACTTTGATAGGCGGGAAGTGGAAGCGCGGTAACGCGTGTAGCTAACCCGTACTAATCGGCCGTTCGGCTTGACCATAAAACTTTCCCAACGCGTTATTTTCGTTGTGAAACTTTCGGTTCGCTTACTTCCTTCGGTTGCAAAGTTTTCCCAGGATTATTGACGCCCGCCGATTTTCTGGCAAGCGTCGCAAGTTTCCTGGTGGTCTTACCGCAAGGGTCACACCCGTTCCCATCCCGAACACGGAAGTTAAGCCTTGCAGGGCCGATGATACTGCGCGGGTAACTGCGCGGGAACGTAGGTCACCGCCAGGATTAAATTTCAGATGAAAAAGGCTCCGAGCAATCGGAGCCTTTTTTATTTCAGCGCTCGCTCGGTTCGGACTTACACTTTTGCGATGCGCGTTACCTCCAAGCTTGCGCGATTTCAGGCGACGATCTACAAAATCTGGATGATGCGGCACGTGGATGTTCCAGAGGAGATTGGCAGGGCGCTCGCGAAAGAACACCGTGCGCGTGCGGGCAAGGGGCGCAAGCCGGACATGCCGAAGCACATCCCCGTGATCGCCACCGTGAACCGGCGCACCGTGCGGACGACGCTGGTCCCCGCGGGTGGGGGACGATACCGGCTGCAGCTCAACAGGGAACTGCGCAAAGCCGCGGGCGGCGCGGACGTGGGCGATTTGATCGGAGTGGAGCTCCAGTTCGACCCCGAACCGCGCGAGATTGCCGTCCCGGCCGAGCTGATCGAGACGCTGAAGGATCACCCGAAAGCGCGCCGGGAATTCGACCGCCTGCCTC
This sequence comes from uncultured Acidobacteriota bacterium, assembly GCA_963788255.1. Taxonomy (GTDB): domain Bacteria; phylum Acidobacteriota; class Terriglobia; order Acidiferrales; family UBA7541; genus Palsa-295. The sequence goes on along the minus strand of CAWBGC010000010.1, from coordinate 73,232 downwards.
CGGGGCACCGCCGGCAGCTTCTGCTTTATTATTTGCGCGTAAAATCGCCGCAGGCACGTGAGAATAGGGTTCTGAAGATGGTCGATCATCTGCTGGAGCGCGCAACGCTGGGGCGGCCGACGCGCGGGAAATCGCGGAAGAAATGAATCACTGAGCGGAGTACAGGGGGCGTTCATAAAGCTATGTTTGTGGTTTGTCCAACTCGCGCTTTTGCTCACGCCGGACGCGGATCATGCGGACGGGCATGGATGAATAATTCGCGAGCCATGAAGTGCCTCTGCGTACTCGCCGCGATGTTTCTGGCATCCTCGCCGGTGCCTGCCCAAACACCAACTCGCCCTAAGGCGGCGAGCCAAGACGACCGGCACGGGCAGACGTGTGCGCAGATTTTGAAATCTACTTCGTCGGACTGGGTGGCGAATTACAGCCATCCACAGACGACGGACGAAGATCTGCGCGCGATTGCGGCCTACGGGAAATGCTACGACGCGCGGACGGACCGGCTCGCCGCGGCGCTCGCGAAAAGCGGGAAAGGGCCGCGCGCGACTGCGTTGAAGGATTTCCGCGGCTTCGACCAGGCGCTGCGGGATTTCACCGTGAAGGCGCTTGCCGCCAATCCACCGAAGGACGCCGAGGGAGCTGCTTACGCCGCGCTCTATCAGAAATATTTTCGCTACGAGTTTTACGAGGACTACGAGCAGACAGTAAAGCCGCCTGTGCCAGCGAAGCCTACACTTCCGGCTGCGAAATCACCAACGCCTGCAGCGACGACGGCGAGCACCTCACCCGGGGCGCCAGCGGCACCGGGAGAGCCAACCGCCGCGCCTTCCGCATCGGCGAAGGCTCCTACCGAACCAATGACGCTCGCCAAGAACCGCTTCGGAGAGCTGCTCGGGATGCTGCCCGACGACAAGATGCACGAGCTGCACGCTGCCTTTGGCGAAATTCTAGGCCCGCGCGCCGTCAGCGAAGAAACGAAGCTGGCGGTCTATCGCTACGCCATTTCCCTTCTCGAACGGCCCTCGGATAAGCCGTTCTCACCGCCGCTGTTTTAGATCGGCTGCGCGCAGTGGCGAGAAGAGCGCGCGTCTGGTAGTCTTCCCGTTCTTCCACAAGGAGAAACAGAATGAAGGCTAGGCGGCTGCTCGCATTCTCGATTCTGACTAGCTTCCTTGCGGCCGGTGCGGCGCGGGCGCAGCTTGATGACGCCACGAAGAAGCTTTCTCACGACATATTCAAGCAGCTCATCGAGATCAACACCACCGATTCCGTGGGGAATGTGACAACGGCTGCGGAAGCGATGGCCAAGCGCCTGTTGGATGCGGGATTTCCCGTGAGCGACGTGCAGGTCCTGGGCCCCAACGACCGCAAGAAAAACATGGTGGCGCGGCTGCACGGCACCGGAGCGCACAAGCCTTTGCTCCTGATCGGCCACCTCGACGTGGTGGAGGCGCGGCGGGAGGATTGGTCGATGGACCCCTTCCAGTTCATCGAAAAAGACGGCTATTACTACGGGCGCGGGACGCAGGACATGAAGGACGGCGACGCAATCATGGTGACCACGCTGATCCGTCTGCACCAGGAGGGATTCCGGCCGGACCGCGACATCATCCTGGCTCTGACGGCCGACGAGGAAGGCGGACAATCGAACGGAGTGGACTGGCTGATCAAGAATCACCGCGAATTGATTGACGCGGAGTACGTATTCAATCCGGACGGCGGCGGCGTGGACACGGAAAATGGCAAGCCGGTGATTGTCTCGGTGGACGCGAGCGAAAAACTCTACGCCGATTACCAACTCGAAGTGAAAAACGCAGGCGGCCACAGCTCGTTGCCCGTGCCGGACAACGCCATCTACCATCTGACGGACGCGCTGGCCCGGCTCGAACACTATCAGTTTTCGTTCGAGCTGAACGATGTCACGCGAGCCTTCTTCGAACGAATGGCGACGACCGTGAAGGGGCAAGAGGCCGCGGACATGAAAGCCATTCTGAACCAGCCACCGGATACCGAAGCGGTTGCGCGGCTCTCGGGGGATCCTTTGTACGACGCCTCAATGCGCACCACGTGCGTGGCAACCCGGCTGGACGCCGGCCACGCCAACAACGCCCTTCCGGAGACGGCGCGCGCCAACGTGAATTGCCGGATTCTTCCCGGCCACTCGCGCGAGGAGGTCCGGCAGGATTTGATCCGGGTCTTGGCGGATCCAAAGGTTGAGGTGCGCTATGTGAACAACCAGGGCGTAGTAGTCGGGTCCGCGACGGGCGAGCAGGCGCTTCCGCCGGTGAGGTTGAGCCCGGAGGTGATGGAGCCGCTCGAAAAAATTGCGCACCATATGTGGCCGGGGGTTCCCGTAATTCCCACGATGGCCGTGGGCGCGTCCGATGGCGTCTACACGAACGCGGCGGGAATGCCGACCTATGGAATTTCCGGGGTGGCCATCGACTTTGACGACGACCGCGCGCACGGGCGCGACGAGCGCGTCCGCCCCGGGTCTTATTACGACGGCGTTGATTTTTATTACCGCTTCCTGAAGGCAGTCACTTCGCCGAAATGATTTCCCCTTGAAAGAGACCGGCCAATGGGCCTGATGCGCCGCGCGTTGCTGAGAGCCTCGAAAAACGCCTGGTTGCGCGAGCGCGCGCCGCGCTATCCCTTCCTGCGGCGCACGGCGGAGCGTTTTCTTCCCGGCGAGAATGCTGAGGACGCGCTGGAAGCCGCCGGGCGGCTTGCGGAACGCGGCATTGGAGCGGTCCTGACGCACCTCGGCGAAAACATTTGCGATCCCGCCGAAGCCGAAGCGGTGACGCAGCATTACCTCGGCGTGCTCGACCGCATCCGCGCGACAGGACCTCCGGCGGAAATCTCCGTAAAGCTCACGCAGCTCGGAATCGATCTCTCCAGCGAACTTTGCTACGCCCATCTCGCCAGACTGGCCGGGCAGATGCCCGGTGGAAAAATGCTATGGATTGACATGGAGCAGAGCGCGTATGCAGACGTCACGCTCGATCTTTACCGCCGCGCGCGGCGGGAGCATAGCAACATCGGCGTGTGCGTGCAGGCGTACCTGTATCGCACCGAGAGAGACATCGAAAAACTTGTGGGCGCGGGCAGTGCGGTGCGGTTGGTGAAGGGCGCATACAACGAGCCGGCCGAAATTGCGTTCCCGAAGAAGAAAGACGTGGACGCAAATTTCTTCCGGCTGGCGCAATTCCTGCTTGGCTCGGAGGCGCTACGCGCGGGCGTCCGCGCGGTGATGGGGACGCACGATAGAAACTTGATCGCCCGGCTGATGGAATGGGCCGCAGCGCAGGGAATCGCAAAGGACCGGCTGGAATTTCAAATGTTGTACGGAATCCAGCGTGCCGAGCAAGAGCGGCTTGTCCGTGAAGGCTATCCCACAAGCGTGCTGATCAATTACGGTTCGTACTGGTTTCCCTGGTTCATGCGGCGGATGGCAGAGCGTCCCGCGAACGTCCTTTTCCTCGCCCGCAATCTCTTCGCTCGTTGACCGCGTTCTGCGCTGCGGGTTGTGGATGCGCTGTCCGCCGGATTGGGGCGGTTCCTGGGAGACTTCCTGGTCAACACCAGCACGCTCGATCCTCTGGCGTATGCGATGGCATCGCTGCTCCTCGTTGCCGTGGCGGCCCTGGCGTGTTACCTTCCGGCACGCCGCGCGATGCGGGTTGATCCGCTCGTCGCGCTGCGCTACCAGTAGCCGCTGGTTCGAAGCCGGGAGGTGTACGGACGATGTCTTCACCCGCTGCGGGTCTTCAGCTCGGTCAAATCGGTCAGATTTCGCTTTCGGTGACAAATATAGAACGAGCGGTCGCGTTCTATCGTGATTCGCTGGGACTGAAATTCCTCTTCCAGTTTCCCAATCTGGCATTCTTCGATTGTGGCGGCGTGCGGCTGATGCTCGACATTCCCGAAGGCTCCGGCGAGCGCCACAGCTCTGTGCTGTATTTCAAGGTGAGTCAGATCGAAGAGGCGTTTCAAACGCTTTCTTCCCGCGGCGTGCCGTTCGAGGGAAAACCGCACTTGATAGCCAAGATGCCCGACCACGAATTGTGGATGGCGTTCTTCCGCGATCCGGACAAGAACATCCTCGCCCTGATGAGCGAAGTCCGCTCCTAGGCCGGATTATTTCTTGCGCGTGTAATCCGTTTCCTGGAAGGGCTCATCTTTTCCATCGGCGCCGACGGTCGAAAGCGTAACAACGAACGCATCGTCGCTAACCCGCTCCAGATGCGCGTGAAGGGGAAGGCGGCCCGTGCCGGGCGACTCGGTGCTGCCCGTGAAATCGATGGTTTTGCCGCCATCGGTGCTGGTGCCCGTCATCATCGTCATGGCAGTGGACATCGTGTACATCCGCGCCATTTCGTATTGCTTGGTGACGTTGTTGTAGCCGTAGAGACGCAAGCCATCGACAGGGCGGCCAAAAACCGTATCTTTGCTTTTTTCGAGAAGAAACCGGCCGCCTAAAATCACAGATATCTTGGCCGTGCCGGTGGAAGGCGCACTCGCGGCGCCCGGCTGCCCTACGAACTTGACGACGCGCGTGTACTCACCGGCTAAGTCGGCCAGACGGGCGTGCTCGGGGCCTGGATTCGAAGGCGAGGGACGCGACGCGGTATCCTGTGTGGCGCTGTCGTTTTTGGTTTGTGGATCGGTCTGGGCCAGCGCAGGTCCGGCGACAAGCAAAGTCACGCTAAGCGCCGCTCCAAAAAACCACCATCTCGGTTGAGTCATTTTCTTTCCTCCGGCCGCGAGAAACCTGCGAGCGAGTATTTTGCACCAGGAAAGCAGGATTGCCATCCAATTCGTGGACGCAGGGCAGGATCAGCCGTCGAGCATTTCTAAGGGGTTGTTCATCGAGGGTGCCTTCGCCGGGGCCGGTACCGTGCTAGCGGGTGCGTTCGTCTTTTTCGATTTTGCCGTCGCGCAGGCGGATCACGCGGTGGGCGTGCGCAGCGATGTCCGACTCATGGGTGACGAGGATGATGGTATTGCCGCTCTGGTGCAGACGCGAGAACAGAGCCATGATTTCTTCGCCGGTCTGCGAGTCGAGGTTGCCGGTGGGCTCGTCGGCCAGGAGGATCGAGGGATTATTCACCAGGGCGCGGGCAATGGCCACGCGCTGGCGCTGGCCCCCTGAGAGTTCGTTGGGCTTGTGCATCATGCGATCGGCGAGGTCCACCTGGCTAAGCGCCTTCTTCGCGCGTTCCAGGCGCTCTTCGGAAGCCGTGCCGTTGTAAATCATGGGCAGCTCGACGTTGTGCAACGAGGTTGCCCGAGGCAGAAGATTGAACGTCTGGAAAACGAAGCCGATTTCCTTGTTGCGGATGTATGCCAGCTCGTCGTCATCGAGCTGGCTGACCAGACGCCCTGCCAGCCAGTAATTGCCCTTGGTCGGAGTGTCGAGGCAGCCGATCAGATTCATGAGCGTGGATTTTCCCGAGCCGGAAGGCCCCATGATGGCAACGTACTCGCCCTTGCGGATTTGGATGTTCACGCCGCGCAGGGCGTGCAGTTGCTCCGCGCCCATTTCGTACGTCTTCCAAAGGTCCTCGGTTTGGATGACGATCCCACCGCTGACGAGATCGTCGCGATAATGCTGGGATGTGACGGCTTCTTCGACGGCCATGGGCAATGCGCTCCTGAAACTCTACCCCGCTGGGTCCGGCCGGCGCAGCAAGCGCGCGACGCGACCGGTGTCCCGTATTGCAAGAAAACAAGCGGATGCAATCGCAACCCGCGGCAATGGCCTTAGGTGGAGGACTCCTCCGTCTTCGGAGCGGAATTGTCCACCTTGATGCTTGCACCGGACCTCAGAGTGCGGAGCGCCTTGTAACTGCCGATGACAATCTGGTCGCCCTCCTTCAGTGCGCTGGTGACCTCGATGTCGGTGACTCCGCTAATCCCTGTTTGCACCGGTACGAACACGGCTTTCTTGTTGCGAATGACGAAAACACCTTGGATGTCTGTCTTGGCCGCAGGCGAGTTGGAGGCTTTCGGAGCGGCGAGAGTTACCGAACTGTTCCGGCCCTTCTCCGCCTCATCCAAATCCTTCTGCGTGCGGACGGCCAATGCCTGGATCGGGATCGTCAGCGCATTTTTCCGCTGCGCCGTCTGAATCTTGGCCGTGGCCGAAAGGCCGGGCCGCAGCGACGCGGGCGGGTCGTCGAGCGTCACCACAACCTTGAAGTCGCGGGCTTCCTGGGTGTTCGCCGTCTCCTGTGTGGTGGCTGCCTGGCCGGTGGAACGAAGGATCGCCTGTTCCCCCACTTCTGTAACGTGCCCTTTGAAGGTCTTTCCGGGAACCGCGTCAATGGAGACGTCGGCCGGCTGGCCATCCCTGATGTTCGTGATGTCTGTTTCGTCCACCTTCACTTCGCAGGTCACCACGCTCATATCGGAGATGTTCATTAGGAAGGCGCCTTCGGAATTCTGGATGCCCATCACCACATTTTCACCGATGCGCACGGCAATGTAGGTCACGATGCCGTCAATGGGAGCGCGGTAAGTCGTCTTGCGAAGGACATCCTTCATGTGAATCAGTGTGTCGGCGCCGCTCTGCGTCATCTGGTTTTGCTGCTCGCGAGCCGCGCGCGTTTGATCCACTTGCGCCTTGGCCGCGTTCAGCGCTGCGGTGGCGCCGTCGTACGTAGCCTTGCTCGCGTCGTAATCCGATTTGGCGATGAGCAGATCCTTGTACAATTCCTGCGAGCGCTGCCAATCGAATTTCGCCTTCTCCAAATCCGCTTGGCGCTGGGCCAGCGTCGCCACCGCCGATTGGTAGTTCGCCTCGGCCGCTTTCATCCCCGCTTCGGAGGCCGCCACGCTGGCGGTCTGCGCGGCCACATCGGCGCCCGGCTGGACGCTTTCCAGATGCATCAAGACGTCGCCCTTCTTGACGTGATCGCCTTCCTTCACCACGATGTCCGTAATCTTGCCGTAGCCTTCTGCTAGTACGTTCGTGTAATTCTTTGGGCGAATCTCCCCCGAAGAGGTCACGAGCGAGGTCAGGTCCTCGCGGACTACCTGGCCGGTCTGAACCGTTACAACGCCCTTGTTCGTCTGGTAGACGCTGAACAAGATCATCCCCAGGATGAGGACGACAACGCCTGCACCAATCAGTACTTTCTGCCACTTCTTCATCGGACTAACCCTCTGGATCTCAGGATCCCAGACCAATATCCGTATTCGTCCCTGCTACTATTTCATACGTCCGGGCGGCAGAGAATGTTTCTAGGCTTAGACGCAGGCTTTGGAATAAGGACAGGCGAGCACTGTTCCCATTCTCAGCAAAGTCCTGATAATTGCCAACTCTCAAGGCCCACTCTGCAGGCCCTTTACCACCGATTTACGGTCCCCATTGTAAATCCAATAGGCCTGGGAAGGGAATAATCCTATTGCGGTATATCAGGAGTCTATCTGGCAGGTTATAGGACCAGGTTGTCATTCGGACGTCTTTCTGGACCCACAGGCAACCCCCCGGCGCGCTAGGGGGTTCATACCTTCCACAGACTGGCACGGGGGGAATGTGTGGTTGACCTGTACCTTAGGACAGGTTAAGATTTCTAACCAAAGAGGGTAATGGTGTCACTATGGGCCGATTGAATAAGCTGTTTCTATTGTCGGTGTTGGCGGGGGGTATGGTGTGCGCTGCGGTTGCCTTCGCTAGGGTCCCCCAGCAAGATCAAAAGAATCAGAAGGACCAAACGGACGCCAAGCAGTCGGCCAAAGATAGAAAGAAGAAAGAAAAGGACCTTTTCAACGAGCTCGACTCCTCCTACAGGAAGTGGTTGAACGAGGACGTTGTTTACATCATTTCCCCCGAAGAGCGCAGCGCCTTTCTCCACCTTTCCACAAACGAAGAACGCGAGTCCTTCATCGAGAATTTCTGGCAACGCCGCAATCCTGATCCCGATTCTCCCGAGAATACCTTCAAGGAAGAGCACTACCGGCGCATCGCGTACGCCAATGAGCACTATGCCTCCGGGATTCCCGGTTGGAAGACCGATCGAGGCAAGATCTACATTATGCGGGGTCCACCGGACGAGACCGATTCTCATCCCAGCGGTGGCACCTATGAGCGTCCCCCGGAAGAGGGCGGCGGTGAAACCACCACCTACCCGTTTGAAGATTGGCGCTATCGCTATCTCGAGGGGCTCGGCGAAAACGTGATCATCGAGTTCGTGGATCCTTCGGGGAGCGGCGAATACCATCTGACGATGGATCCCAGCGAAAAAGATGCCTTGACCTACGTCCCGGGAGCGGGGCTAACCATGCTCGAATCCATGGGTATGGCGAGCAAGACGGACCGCTTCAACAACACGGACGGAACCCACATGGGGCAACCCCTGGGCATGCAGCCGGCGAGCTACAACGAGTTTTCGCGGCTGGAGCTTTACACCAAGATCCAGCAGGCTCCGCCGGTGAAGTACAAGGACCTCGAAGCCATCAGCACGTCGCGCATCATCCGCGACCAGATCAAGTTCCAATACCGCGCCTCGGATTTTCTGCGCATAACTTCTGATACGGTCCTGGTCCCCATCACCGTCCAAATTCCCATTCGGCAGTTGAGTTTCAAGGAAGCGAGCGGCGTGGATACCGCCAACGTGAATTCGTTCATGCGGATTACCAGCCTTACGGGCCGCATCATCCAAACGTTTGAGGAGCCCCTCACTGAGGCTACGCCTGCATCGCTCCTGCAGCAGTCGCTTAGCACATATTTGATCTATCAGAAGGCGGTGCCGCTCAGCCCGGGGCTATATCGCCTGGATATCGTGTTGAAGGACACGAATAGCAACAACGTCGGCGTGGTGAATACGCGTCTTGCCGTTCCGCGTTTCCAGGACGACCAGCTCAGCTCCAGCTCGCTGATCCTCGCCGATGACATCCATCCCGTTTCTTCTCACGACATCGGCCTTGGCCAATTCGTGCTGGGCGACATGAAAGTCCGGCCGAAGATGGATTCGACCTTTACGACAACAGATCCCATGGGTGTTTACCTTCAGGTTTACAACCTGAAAGTGGACGACAAGACACACAAAGCGAATGCTTCGGTCGAGTACCGGGTGCTCCCGGAAAAAGGGACCGAGCCGCTGCTCCGATTTGCTCTCTCCACTGACAAGATGCCCGACCATGGAGAGGAATTGACGCTGGCGAACCGCATTACCCTGGGCTCGTTGGCGCCGGGGCGGTACAAGTTGGAAATTGCGATCACCGACCATCTTGCCAATCAAACCATCACGCCGACGGCGGATTTTACTGTGAAGCCCGGGCCCGCAGCGGCCCCGAAACAGGCTCCACAGGGGAGGTAGTTGGTCTTGAAGCGCCGGACGATTCGCGGCTTGAGCCTGGGATGGCTTCTGGGCATGCTCGCACTGCCGCTGGCGGCGGCGCCGGGCTCTGGCCCTGGCAAAATCACGGGTGTAGTTGTGGATCCGATGGGCACGCCGCAATTGGGCGCGACCGTCACCGTGACGTCGGAGCAGCTCGCCAAAGTCTCGCCCATCGAATTGCTGACGAACGACCGGGGACGTTTCTCGACGGCCACCCTTCCGGCAGGCTTGTATTCCATCAAGGTGACTCTCGCGGGTTTTCTTCCCGCTATGGACCAGCACGTTCAGGTCAGCAGCGAACACGCCACCCTGCTGGAGATTGTCCTGGGTTCCGTTTTTTCCTCCTTTGAAAATCTGCGCCGCCAGCCGGATCAGTCCGTTGCGCCCGATGATTGGACGTGGGTGCTGCGGACATCGGCGGCTACGCGCGCGGTCCTGCGATGGCAAGACGGCGATGTGATTGTCGATGGCTCGCCGGCGCAGTCCGAGTCCTCTTCTTCTGTGCAGGTGCTTCACAGTCGTCTGGACCTGACTTCGGGCGCGGATCATCCCGGTTCGATCGCAAACCTCGCGAATTCCCCTTCTTCCGCTTTCGGCTATGACGTCGGCGTCGGTTCGAAGGGGCGCCTTTTGATGGCGGGCCAGTTCAGTTACGACGGCACGTCTCCTGCCGGAGGCTTCGCGACCGAGTGGGTTCCTTCCGGCGAGTTGGGTGTGGGACCGGTGATGAGCGTCGTGATGCGGGAGTCGCGCCTTGGCCCGGATGGCCCGACCTTCCGCGGATTGAGGATTTCCCGGGACGATCAGTTCGCCATCGGAGACCGCGTCAGCGTTCGCTACGGCGCTGAGTTCCTCACCGCGGGTTTTGGCGGCACAACCTCCGCCTTGCGGCCACGCGGCGAAGTAGCCCTGAAACTGGCAAATCGCTGGCAGGCGTCGGCTCTCGTGACGGCGCAACCGTGGCAAGGCGAGGCCGATGCGCGAGGCGCGCTGCAGACAGCCATAGACGCGCTCGATGCGTTCCCGACTTTGCTGGTCCGCGATGGGCGCCCTGTCCTCGAGAACGGATGGCACGAAGAATTCGCAGTCGAGCACGCGTTGAGCAAGAACTCCGACGTAAGCGCAGCCGTCTTTCACGATCGGTCAACGCATACGGCTGTTTTCGGGCGGGGCGCGGTTACAGACCCCGATTTCCTCCAGGATTATTTCTCCGACGCTTTTGCCTACGATGCAGGCGGCTCGAGTTCGACGGGGGCCCGGCTCGCTTATCGGCACAAGATTGCGGGAAAAGTCGACACAACTTTCGTGTATTCCTACGCGGGAGCGCTGGCCCCGATCGAAGGATCCTCGACCTCGCCCCTGCGCGATTTGTTGGCGACGCAATACCGGCACAGCTTGAGTGCGCGCGTTTCCACCACGATCCCACGTTTCGGGACGAAGCTGACTGCCGGCTATAAATGGATCGATGGTTCAGCGGTTTCCCAGCAAGATCCCTATGGTGAGTCGCTTTACCATCTCGACCCCAACCTGAGTATGGGAATTCGACAGCCGCTTCCCAGCCTATTCCAGTGGCACATGGAAGTGATGGCAGACGCGGGAAACCTGCTTGCCCAGGGATACATCCCAGTTGCTACTGGTGATGGGCAGGTGATCTTGGTCCCATCTTACCGTTACTTCCGAGGCGGGCTTAGCCTGCAATTCTAGACTTAGGCCTGCTATTGGAAATGGGAACATGCCTTCCACAAATGGGATTGGCGCAATCTCCGGGCCAAGTTTCTACAACAACCCAAGTAGAATAAGTAACTTACGGATCATAGAATCTGTGATTCGCTGGAAGCAGACGTGCTAGCATCTTACCTGGTATTGGGTTCGGGTGTATCCGGATGAACGATAGTTTGCGAATGCGGCTGGGTGCAGTAGTCCTCGCCCTCTTGACTCTTGCGGCTGTGATCTTTGCCGCCCTGAATTTCGAGCAGCGTTCTCGCTTTATCGTCCCCGATGATGGCGTTACCTGGATGGACAGCCCCCAGGGCGTTGTGGCCTGGCACGTGGTCCCCGATTCACCGGCCGCGCGAACCGGGATCCTGCAAGGCGACTTGGTGGAATCGGTACACAGTGTCCCGATCCGTCGCGCCACGGACGTGACTCGAGTGCTTTGGCGTCTGGGCCCCTGGGCAGAAGTCCGCTACCAACTGCAACGGAAAGGCGTTTCGTTTGAAGTTCCGCTGGTGACCGTTCCGCAGGAAAACCCCTCTTCGATCGAGAACTATCTGCGGATTACGGCTCTGCTCTACCTCTTCATCGGGCTTTTCATCTTCGTGCGCCGCTGGAATGCGCCGCGCGCCGTTCATTTTTATGTTTTCTGCCTCGTTTCGTTTGTCTTTTATAGCTTCCATTACAGCGGGAAATTGAATTCATTCGACTGGACGATTTATTGGGGCAATGCCGTTGCCTGGCTGTTGCAACCGGCGCTGCTGGTGCACTTCGCGCTGGTGTTTCCAGAGCGCCGCGGTTCCCTGTGGCCAAAATTGGCGGCGGTGTACGCGCTTCCCGCCGCGCTGCTGACTCTCCAGATTTTTGTCGCCACCGCGACACTCGATTTCCTCCCTTCGATCAGCAACCGGGATTTTCTGGACACGCTCGACCTGCTGTACATGGGCATCTATTTCCTGATTGCAGCCGTCGTTTTCCTGGCCAGTTATTTCCGCGCGCCCAGCGGCGTCCTGCGCCAGCAGTTGAAATGGGTCACCGCCGGGACCTTCGCGGGAATCCTGCCGTTCTTCCTGTTGTATGTGTTCCCGCGTCTGACCAACTCGGTCACGCAGCCGTGGATGAAGGATTCCGTGTTTTCGTTGGCGCTGATTCCCCTTTGCTTCGGCTACGCCATCACGCGCTACCGCCTGATGGACGTCGATATTATTTTCAAGCGCGGCTTGGCCTACACGTTTGCCACCGCCGGGGTCGTGGCCATCTACATCGCCACGATCGCGTTGATCGGCGAACTCTTCCACACGGCTTGGCCCACCGGCCCGGCGGGAGGCGTGATCGCCATTGTCGTGGCCGCATTCCTGTTTCAGCCGTTGCGCGACTGGGTTCAGATTCGGCTGGACCGGTTTTTCTATCGCGATCGCTTGGACTATCGCCGCACGCTCATCGAATTTGGACGCGCGCTGACCAACGAAGTCCGTCTGGAACCCCTGCTTGACTCGGTGCTCGACCGCGTCTCGCAAACGCTGCTGGTGGACCGTCTGGCCATCTTTTTGGAGGACCCCGCGAATCCGGGCCGCTTCGGACTCACCCGCTCGATGGGCTTGCGGCCCGAAGGCCCGCTGGATTTGAGTTTTCTGGATTCGTCGCGCCCGGCGCTCCAGAGGGGCTGCCTCTTTTTTGAATCCGCTCGCGCCGCCATCCAAGAGACTGATTCGGTTCGGCACACGCTCGAAGAGCTCGACCTGAACTATTTCATAGCTTGCCGCTTCCGTGACCACACGGTCGCGATCCTCGGGCTTGGCAAAACGGTGGATGGAGACTATCTCTCAACCGAAGACGTCGAACTGCTCTCCACGATTGCCGGCTACGTCGCGATCGCCATTGAAAACGCGCGGCTCTACCAGTCCCTCGAGCAGAAGGCGATGCAGATCGAGCGCCTGAAGGACTTCAGCGAGAATATCGTGGAATCGTTGAAGATCGGCGTTGTTACAGTGGATTTGGAAGACCGGATCGAATCCTGGAACCCGCAACTCGAGGACCTACTCGAAATTCCGCGCCGCGAGGCATTGGGGAGGAAACTCGGCGATGTTCTCCCGAAAGACCTGGTCGCCGAAATTGCCACCCATGCGGCGGGCGAGCACGTGTCCGGAATCTACAAGTTCCGTCTGACCACGCCGCTCGGACGGCACGTGGTCATAAACGCTTCGATCGCCCCCCTGGTCGGCAAAAATGGCGTGCGCCTGGGGCGGCTGGTCCTGCTCGACGATATCACGCAGCGAGTCCGCCTCGAGGAACAGCTCGTGCAGACGGAAAAGCTAACCTCGCTCGGATTGCTGGCGGCCGGTGTGGCTCACGAAGTGAACACGCCTCTGGCCGTGATTTCCAATTACATTCAGATGCTCGCCAAGCAGATCCCCGCGGACGATCCGCGGCAGAAAACGATCGAGCGAATCGTGAAGCAGACTTTCCGCGCCAGCGAGATCGTCAACAACCTGCTGAATTTTTCGCGCACGGGCGCGGCGGAACTCGTCACGCTAGATCTAAACGGCGTCCTCGAAGAGACGCTGACGCTGGTGCAGCATCCGTTCCGCACGGCCCATGTGAACGTCATCAAGAATTACACGAGCCAGCTTCCTCCAGTCCTCGGCTCGAGCACGCGCCTGCAGCAGGTTTTCCTCAATTTGTTCATGAACGCGCGCGATGCCATGCCGGGGGGCGGCATGCTGGAGGTCCGCACGGGCGCGCGGAATGGGTCGGTCGAAGTGGAAGTGACCGACACCGGAATGGGCATCCCTCCGGAGAACATCCACCGTATTTTCGATCCATTCTTCACAACAAAGGCCTCCGGCAGGGGCACCGGTCTGGGTCTTTCGGTGAGCTACGGCATCATCAAGGAGCACGCGGGCAAAGTGGACGTGCGCTCCACGCCGGGCAAAGGCACATCGTTCCGCCTGGAATTCCCCGTAGCCGGGAAAGCCGTTCATGCCTAGAGGATCGATTCTTGTCGTTGATGACGAAGCGGAAATCCGGGAAGGCCTTGAAGCCCTCCTCACCTCTGAGAATTTTCAAGTCACCCTGGCGGAGACCGGAGAAGCCGGCCTCCAAAAGCTCGAAGACCGTCCCTATGACCTGATGCTCCTCGACGTGAGCCTTCCGGACCGGAACGGCCTGGAGCTCCTGCGCGAGATTCGACGCCGCGATCCCTATCTTTCCATCATCCTGATCACCGCCTATGGCTCGATCGACATGGCGCGGGCGGCCTTCAAGAGCGGTGCGCAGGACTACATCACCAAGCCCTGGTCCAACGACGAGCTCATCGCGCAGGTATCGCTCGCCATCGAGGGCCGCCGCCTCCGCGAAGAAAACGTCCAGCTCAAGCGTGCGCTGAAGCAGCGCTACAATTTTCCCAGCATTATCGGCAAGAGCGAGAAGATGCTCACCTTGCTCGACCTCGTCGCGCAAGTGGCGCCGTCCCGTTCCACCGTCCTGATCGCCGGCGAAAGCGGCACCGGCAAGGAACTCATCGCCAAGGCCATCCATTCCGCCTCCACGCGCGCCGATAAAGCGTTCATCCCCATCAACACCGGCTCCATCCCGGTGGACTTGCTCGAGTCGCAGCTTTTCGGCCACGTGAAGGGCGCTTTCACCAGCGCGATCGCCTCCAAGAAGGGCCTGTTCGAGGTCGCCGATCAGGGCACCATCTTCTTCGACGAAATCTCCACCATTAGCCCGGAAACGCAGGCCAAGCTTCTGCGCGTGATTCAGGAGCGCGAGTTCATGCGCCTGGGCGGGACGGAGACGATCAAAGTCGACGTCCGCATTCTGGCCGCGTCCAACGAAGACCTGGTGAAGCTGGTCCGCGACGGGCGCTTCCGCGAGGACCTATACCATCGCTTGAACGTTATCTCCCTCTTCCTCCCGCCTCTGCGCGAGCGCAAGGAAGATATTCCGCTGATGGTGGATCGCTTCCTCGAGCAGTTCTGCCAGGAAAATGGCAAGCCGCCGCGCGGCTTCACGCACGGCGCGATGAAGTTGCTGATGGATTACGATTGGCCGGGCAACGTGCGCGAGCTTGAAAACGTCGTCGAGCGCGCCGTCGTCCTCTCCACGCAGGAATCGATGGACGTCGATCTGCTCCCCGAAACCGTTCGCACCCGCGAAATCGTCAAGGGCGTCCGGCTGCAGCTCGCCGAATTTCTTCCGCCGCTTCCCGGCGAGATGGGCGTGCGCGGAGGTTCCGCGCCGGCTCCTTCTCTGTTCGAAATTCTCGAGGAAGTCGAGCGGCGTATTATCGTCGACATGCTGGAACGCACGAATTGGAACCAGACGGAAGCCGCCGAGCGCTTCCAGATCCCGCTCTCCACGCTCAATCAGAAAATCAAGCGCCTCGGCATTGAAACGCGCCGCCGCCCTGGCGCCGTTCGCGCCGCCGGCGTGGCCTACGGGGAAGACGCCGCGGAATACACCACGGGAAAATGACCCGGTTACGCGGTCGCCAACGCTTTTCGCCGGCCGCCGTGATACTCAGCCAGTTGAGCGTTTGCCGCGGCGATCGTCTCAATCTCTTTAACGACCTGCGCCAAATCCTTCCCTGGAATCGCCACGTATAGCTCTTCATCTTTCAAATCCGTGTAGACGCGATTGCCGATGCATCCCGCGCTGGCCACCACGCCTTGCGTCAACGCTGCGGGAATTGCCGCGCACGTCGGCCTCCCGAGAATCGGAAACTGTGCCGCCCGGCCCGCCCGCATCGCGGCCTCTTCCACCAGCATGGCTTGCCGCGGCGTGCACGCCACCAGCACCACGTCCGGATCCACCGGCGCGTCTCCCAGCGGCGCGTAAACCACCACGCCGGGCGTCCGCGGCAGCCGCGGGATTCCCGGAACTTCCTCCATCTTCAAGTAGCCGATGCCCACGATGAACGAGAGCGTCTGCTCGAGCTCCTGCGTTCGCTCCGGCGGCAGGGGAATATTGTGCGTGTGGCTTCCGATGGGGCAATTGTAATGGTCGCTGGGAACGGTGTAGAACGTCTGCCCGGCCGCGGCCAGCCGCCAGAAGCTGCACCCGGAAGGCTCCGTCCCGCGAAATTTCGCGACGTCCGCGGGCGGCGTCTCCTGGAATTTCACGGTCACGGGACGTTTCTGCAGCCCGAGTGATTTCGAGAGCGATTCCTCGATGCCGCGATAATTCTCCATTCTTCCTTCTCCTTGAAATTGCTCCGGCAGCAAATTTCGCCCGCGCTCTCCCTATTCCGCCCTGAATTTCAGGTGACCAGCGGGCACCCGGCGATAGCCTCCAATATGCGATATGGAGCCTGCTCCGGTTTCACCAGTGCCTGCGGCGGGATCAATAGCGTCTGCTCGATCGCGTACTGTCCAGACATCGCGGCGTGCGCCACACCGTCGGTGAACACGATCCACGTCGAACGCGGCGGAAATTCCAAGTGCACTTTCGGAGCGTCCGTTTGGAACGCCGTGTTCTCCTTCAGATAATCGTGGAATCGCAGCATGAACATGTCGTAAGGCGTCCGCCCAAATCCTGCGAAGCCGAGCTTCGCGCCCCAACTCTGCACCGTGCGGCTCAGGAAGGAATCATCCTCTGCGATCTGGCGCAGCCCGGCGTCTTCCGCGTGCTGGCGCGCGAGCGGTTCGAATGGTCCGGTGACGTTCCAGATGCGCGGCTTCAATGGGTTCAGGTTCGTGAAGACGCGCAGGATGCGTCCGCCGCGCGTCGGCCGGCTGGGAAACGCATCCACGTGCAACAGGTCGTTCCGCTTGTGCAGCGGCAGGCCGCGGCGTTCCTCCTCGAACGGCCGGAAGCTGGAATAATCCACGATCCACTTGCCCGCGTAGGGCGAAAGGAATTTCCCCAGGAATTCCAGCACGTGCGCGCTGTAATTCCGCAGGATGGAGTGAAGCCGCTTCACTGTTTCCGAACTTCCCGTCACGCCTTTCAGGACGTCTTCGCCCGGCCGGTAGGAAACGTTCTTGTGCAGACGCAGCTCGGCCCACTCCTGCGCGAGCAGGAATTCCTGATCGGCCGGTGCAAGCGTGAAGGGAAGGTCGCGGAAAAAAAGAATCTGCCCGCTCTCGAGCAATTCGCAATACGCGCGCGCCCGCGCGTCCCGCTGCTGGGCATTCACCCAACCGGCAGGCGACTTGTAATCTTCCACCAGGATCCACGGCAGATTCGGCATGGCACCTCGGTCTGTTCCATCCGCTGAACCGGCGATTTCGGACTGCGTCTCGGCGTTTCAGTACGGCATGAGAATAACTCAGCCCTTGCGGCCTTACAAACTCGATGCGGTAGGTCCCCTCAGCGGCTGGTCGCCGGATTTTTCGCTCAGCGTGTCAGGCGTTCGTCGCGTTCGATGCTTTATACCCGCGCGGCAGGAGCGTTGTCGAAAGGTCCACGCCCGAAAGGTCCACGCCTTCGAGCTTCGTCTCGCGCAGAATCGCTGTTCTCAGGATCGCCCCGCGAAAATCTGCGCCGCGAACATTGGCGTCACGGAAATTCGCGGCTCCAAAATCGGCGCGCCGCAGAATAGCGGAACTCAAATCCGCCCGGAACAACTCTGTTCCGCCCGCTCGGGCCTCCGTCAGGTCCGCGCCGCTCAAATTGGCCTCCGTCAAATCTGCCTTGCGCAAATCGGCCCGCTGGAGCCGCGCCTTTCGCAAGTCCGCAGAGGCCAGCTTGGCCTCGTGGAGGTTTGCGCCTTCCAGGTTCGCGCCCTCCAGGTTCGCGTAGGCCAGGTTCGCTCGTTCCAGATTGGCTCGCGAAAGGTCCGCCCCGGAAAGATCGGCGCGCACGCCGGTGTCGTCTCCGCGGACAAATCGGTCGTGGGCTTTCAAGATGTCGGAGAGTTTCTGTCCTTTGTGTCGAATGTTATTCGGGGATCGCCGTCCCCTTCCTTTCTAAACGTTTCCTTTTCGCACTGCTTCCCTGAATCATCGCGAGCTTCGTGACAGCTCCTCATTTTACTAGAGTTGGGCCACACTCTGCACGGCTCCCCTCCGCCAGATGGTGGGCTGGTTTCAGAGAGGGCGGCAATCCGTCGGGAATCCCGTCAGTGAATCTCACGGGCCGTTCTTTTTGGGGGGGTTGGGACACGCGCCTACTTCTCGGGTTATCCGGCTAATCATCCACTGAGCCGATAAAGTCACATCCCGAACGATCCTAAGGGGAGGGCCGCTGAGAAGGGCAATTCAGAGCGAAAGCTATCGTCCCGCGGACTTGTTTATTGAACGCTTCCTCGGAGAATCTCCAGCCACTCACGGCGTTCTTCACGGCCCCACGAAGCAAGGGAGGCCCACTATCGAAGGCGATATCGCTGACACCGCCAGTTCCATCGACTTCAACCTCGAAAGAGACAGCACCCTCTACGTGCGCAACTCTGGCAATCGGAGGATACTTGGGCAGGATGGGCTTAGTTGGCTGGAATGGCGTGCTGCTCTGAAGATGCACACTCGGAATCGCAGGTTTGATTTGAGCGGCACGATACAAATCGGACGGTCTGTCCGGACCATCCTTGAACAAGACATCGTACTTGCCTGCGCTCAAGTCGAGGAGTATCGGGGAAGATTGCCCGTCTTTGACAGGCGGTTCTTCTTCCGCAACGGCCGGAAATATCGGTTTGTCCAAGACTCCCGGACCAAACGGCTGGTCTAAGTGCGCAAGCAACTGCATAGTCCAGGACGTGTGTTTCGGCGTATTTGGCTTCGGGTCAAACATATCCTTATCGAGAATATCCGAACGGATTATCCGCATCTCATCTCCGCATTGAACTTGCATAGCCACGTTTGCGCCGCTGAAAACGAGACAATTCTTGCACCGCTTCAATTCGCCCCGCAGCTCTTTTTCGGGAATCGTGCAAGGATTTGCCGTGCCCAATAGCTTTGCTGGTGATTCGGCAATGAAAGCTGAAGTTATCTCAACTCTTGCAGGCAGAAAACACGCGTCAATGGCTGGAGTGAGCGTGATCTTATCGATTAGAGCCCCGTTTGCATGTGGAGTAACCAGGAAGAGTTCGTAGAAATCGTTTGGCGGACCGACGTCGATAAATGTGTGCCGACCGATTATGAACTGGTCCGGTGCTCCTGGGATGAGTTGGCCCTCTTGTGGCGAGACAACGCCACACAAAATGGTCAAAGCGCAAATTGCTATGCTCACTCGCATGTCGTGGATACTACTATGTTTTTGTTCGAGGAGCGTTGTGCATTGGCACAGAATCGGGCTAAGTCCTGATCAACGCGCTAACCGGACAATTGAAAGCACGCGTAACGGCCCTGCAGTCTGGCTCTGTAAAGTTGGCCACAAATACCAGTGCTGGTTCCGGGCGGCTAACGGTAAACTGGAAGACTGCGCCACTATCCTCCGCCATACTACTCCTAGCCCGCTGTGGTAAGGTAATTCCACGATGGAAATCTGCGAATCAGCGAAATCTCGCGGCACGGAAAGGTCTCGGCGAGGCTGTCTTCCACGCATCCGCTCGATCTGCAATCTGTGCGGTCGAGTCTACGCACCACGCCCAGACTCGACAAGTTCCCGTGGACTTATGCTCGCACTGCGTCTCGTCACGCTTTTCTTTGCGGTCGTGGCCCTCGGCTTCGTCACGCCTCTCTCCGTGGCGCAGGAGACCTACCAGGAACCGAGCCAGGAAATCGTTGTAAACCTCGCTGCCGGTCGCGTCGTGATCGCAGTCGTAAAAGACGCGATCCTCATCGGCACCGTGGAAAATCCCGTCGAAGCCGAAACGCGTCCCCCGGTCCCTGTCCAAATCGGTAGCACGCGCGCCGGCATCCTTCTCGGGGCCGTGCATTGGTTCTCGCCATCCACGCAACAGGACCTCGCGCGCCTCGATCAAGAGCTTCCTCGCCTGCGCAAGTCGGTCGTGTCCGCGGCCACCATGGGCCCCCATCTGCAGCCGGCTGAGGGAGGCGCCGAAGCCACCGATATCGAAGCTATTGGCCAGGGCTTGCTCGAACGTCTCAACTCGCTGGCACGTGACTTCCACAACAAGCTCAGTTTGCCCGCCGACGAACCGCTGGCTGAGGTGATTCTTGCGGACTACCTCCCGGGCTACGGTCCGGAGGTCTGGCAGGTCTCCTATCTAATGGAGCAGAACATGACGGAGCATAGCGATTATTGGGACACGCGCGTCCTGCGTCCCCGCTACCTTCAGTTCTGGCCGCCGGAAAAGAAAGACCCGAAAACTCTCCTCGAATTCGATTACCCTGCCGAAAATGCTCCGCCATCCCTCCTGGATCTCTTGCGCCAGAAAGACCCCCGCCTGGAAGCAATCACCTCTTCAGACGTCCAGATGGCCGCTGTTGCAGGCCTCTTGCTGCAAGGTGAGAGCAACAAGATCCTCGCCGCCGACGCCACCCAATTTCTCCGCGCCGCATTGTCTGCCATCTCCCCGCCCAAGGCTCGCCAGACGATGGCTGTCCTCGGTCCCCAGACTGGCTTTCAGTGGATTCTTCAGCCGCCAGCCGAACCTGTTTCCCCCGGAAAGCAAAAGCCGCGCGAACCGGGCGCTCCGTCTTTGGCAAATCCTCATCCTACGGAATGAGCCGGATCGCCAGGAGGCTGGGCAAGTCCTATTTTGTTTGATGGAGTTGCTGTTGCAGGCGGGCGTTCTTTTCGCGCACTCCCTTTTCCAGTTCTTCCTTGTGCGCAACCAGCTTGCGGGCGATTTCGGGGTCTGACGTTCCCAGAATTTCTGCCGCGAATATTGCTGCATTCACGGCCCCGGCCTTGTCGATGGCCATCGTGGCCACGGGAATTCCCCCGGGCATTTGCACCGTCGAAAGCAGCGCGTCCAGGCCGTTCAGTGAGCTCGTCCCCATCGGGACGCCGATCACGGGCAGCGTTGTATTCGCGGCGATAACTCCCGCCAGGTGAGCGGCTGCCCCGGCGGCGGCGATCAGGACCTTCAGTCCTCGTCCAGCGGCTGTAGTGGCGTATTCATGGGCTCGGGCGGGAGTCCGGTGAGCCGAGACTACCTCTACCTCATACGGGATCCCGAATTTCTCCAGCGTCTTTCCCGTCTCGCTCATCACCGGGTAATCTGAATCCGACCCCATCAAAATCCCCACCAACACCCGCTTTCCCTTGGATACTGCCATTTTCTGTCCATCCTCCTCGTTCAATCACCTTCCACAGCAGCACGAGCGCCCTTGGCCTGTCCGATGTCCTTTCGATAATGAGCGCCGTCAATCTTTATTCTACTAACTGCGTCGTAGCATATTCTCTTGGCGGAGTCAAAGTCTGGTCCATTGGCGCAAATTTGTAAGACTCTTCCACCACTACTGTAGTATTTGCCTCCCTCAATGCGCGTCCCCGCATGGAAAACTACTGCTCCAGGAACTTGTGCGGCCCCATCTAGTCCTTCGATTAACCTGCAGGTCTTCGGATTCGACGGATATCCCTCGGAAGCGATCACCACGCAGATGCTCGCGCCGACGGACCATTTCGCGTGGACTTGGTCCAAGCGGCCCTGAGCTGCCGCCATGCACGCCTGCGCGAAATCAAAGTCGGCTCGCAACAGAATCGCCTCGGTTTCCGGGTCGCCTAGCCGGCAATTGAACTCCAGCACCTGCGGGCCTTCGCCGGTGAGCATCAGGCCAAAATAGAGAAACCCTTTGTAGGGAATGCCGTCGTCCTGCAACCCCTTCAGTGTTGGCCTCACAATCTTGTTGAGAATCTCCTTCTCGACGCCTGCGGGAAGCATTTCATTGGTCGAGTAGGCTCCCATGCCTCCGGTATTCGGCCCTTCGTCATTGTCGAATGCCCGCTTGTGATCGCGCGTCGGCGCCAGGGGAACAAAATCCTTTCCGTCGGTGAGGATGATGTAAGAGAGCTCCTCCCCTGCCAGGCCTTCCTCGAGCAATACGCGCTTCCCGGCGTCCCCGAATTCCCGCTTGTCCACCACTCGATCAATGAAAGAAGTCGCTTCATCCGGTGAAGACGTCACCAGCACGCCTTTGCCGGCGCAAAGCCCGTCGGCCTTGATCACCAGCGGCCAATCCACCGAACAAAGTTCCGCATACGCATCCACGGGCGAATCGAAGATTCCATAGACCGCTGCGGTCGGGATTTTGTGCGCCTGCAAGAAGTTCTTCGCGAAAACTTTGCTGCCCTCCAGTTGTGCGGCCTTTTGCGTCGGCCCCAGCAGGGTCAGCCCTCGCCGCGCGAATTCGTCCGCGATCCCGAGAACCAGAGGCAGCTCGGGCCCCACAATTGTGAGATCCGCGGCGAGCTTCGCCGCGAGATCGGCCGCAGCCTTTACATCCTGCTGATCCAGCGGAACGCACTCGGCATCCTTCGCAATTCCCCCGTTCCCCGGCGCGCACCAGATTTTATCTACCGCGGAACTCTGCCGCAGTTTCCAGACGAGCGCGTGCTCGCGTCCTCCGCTCCCGATCACCAGTATCTTCATAGCTGTCCGCCGCGCGGAATCAAGAACGATACGGCTCCGCCTCCGCCAGTGTCAACAGGAGTTCAACTTGCCGGTCGCTCGCAAAAATGCTTTCATCGTATGCGATGCACCCAGACTTCGCCGTCATTCTGGCATTTTTCGCCATCGTGGTGCCGTGGCTTGGCCGCCGTCGTATCCGCCAATTAATGCAGATGCCGCAGACCACGAAGGCGGACCGCTTGACGCTCTATGCATCCACGTTCGCATTCCAGTGGATTGCCGTCGGCGTGATTTTGTGGCGAACGAAGGTTCATCACATCACTCCGGACGACCTCGGTCTCGCCATCCCCGAGCTTGGGAAGATCGCGTTAATTTCAATCGTTCTCGCCGCGGCAGTTTTCGCAAATCAAATCGTTAGCTTGCGCCGTCTCGCCACCAGGCCCGACGAAGTCCGGGGCCCAATTCCTCAATTGGCCATGAAGATTTTTCCTCAAGACAACATGGAGCGTTTGGTCTTTTTCGCTTTGGCGGCCACCGTTGCCATTTGCGAGGAAATCATCTATCGCGGCTTCGTCCAGCGCGTATTGCAGGATTGGGCGATCGGTTACCTGGTTGCCGGAATTCTAGGTTCAGCGCTGCTTTTTGCTTTGGCGCATCTCTACCAGGGCCCGCGCGGTTTGTTTTCGACTTTCGTGATCGGTCTTTTGTTCTCTGTGGTGCGCGCCTGGACGGGGAGCATCGTTCCTCCTCTCATTGCTCATTTTGTGGCCGACTTTACCGCAGGGCTGTTAGCCCCTGGCCGTATCAAAAGTGCTTTGGATTCAATAGCCAAGGAAGATGCGATATCTGCCGTGAGCTCAGACTCTGTCACTAAATTCCAATAATACTACGTGTGTAGTTAACTGATATGACGCCACTTTCTAACGACGATATTCGACGAGAATTGAATCCTTACGGAGTTTCTGCGAATTCCGAGCTATGTGGGGCAATTTCCCGGTATGTATCGCTTCTGCTCCGATGGAATCAGAAGATTTCCCTCACAACCGTCACCGATCCGCTTGAAATCATTCGTTTTCACTTCGGCGAGAGCCTTTTTGCTGCGAAGAGCCTCCCAATCACAAAAGGTCGGCTCGCCGACGTTGGTTCCGGCGCCGGTTTCCCTGGTTTGCCGATCCGAATGATCTCCCCGAACGTGGATCTCCTCTTGATTGAGCCAAATTTGAAGAAAGTCGCATTTCTTGCGGAGGTCATTCGGTCGCTAGATCTGAACCGTACAGAAGTTTTCCGAGGCCGCATGGAGGAACTCTCGATTGGCACTCCCAAGTTTGACTTTATTACCGCGAGGGCCCTAGGGCAACTCGATGAACTGGTCCGTTGGGCTGAGACGCACCTGGAACCGTCCGGAAAACTCGTCCTATGGCTAGGTGCTGAGGACGCGTCTACCGTATCCCTCATCCGAGGATGGAAATGGGAAGCCCCGTTGAAGCTCCCTGCGTCCCAACGTAGGGTAATCCTAGTAGGCTCCCCAGGGAGCCAGGACGACCAAATTGTTTCACGTGAAACATTCTGACCTGCCAAATTGTCTCACGTGAAACAATTTCACCGCACAAAATGTTTCACGTGAAACATATTGAACTCCTCCCTGCTTTTCTGCTACATTCCCCATCTGCTGGGGGGAAATTTGGCTCGAATTATCGCCGTAGCCAACCAAAAGGGCGGCGTCGGCAAGACAACTACAGTTGTTAACCTGGGAGCCTCTCTCGCCGCTTCCGAGCAAAAGACCCTCATAATTGACTGTGACCCGCAAGGAAACACGACGAGCGCGCTAGGATTTCCAAAAGATCCCGCCAGAAGGACGCTTTATCAATCCCTGATTCTCGGAGAGCCAATCGAGAGAATCATGATTGACGCCCAAGTCGATGGCCTCGACCTGATCCCTTCGGACAAGAACTTGGTGGGTGCGGCAGTAGAGTTAGTTTCCATGGAGAATCGCGAATTCAAGCTGAAGGCCCTGATTGAGCCGATCCGCGACAACTACAGCTTTATTCTGATTGATTGCCCGCCGGCCCTCGACCTCCTGACGCTGAATGCCCTGGCGGCCAGCGACTCTGTCCTAGTCCCGATCCAATGCGAGTATCTCGCCCTGGAGGGAGTATCTGAGCTCTTGGATACGCTCATGCGCCTTCGCAGGACAATCAATCCATCACTTGCCATCGAAGGTATACTCTTGACAATGTACGATGATCGCACGACCCTCTCGAAGCAAGTCGCGGCAGACCTTCGCAGCTTCTTCGGCGGGCAGATTTTTGAGACTGTCATTCCCAGAAATGTCCGGTTGGCCGAAGCACCAAGTCACGGGATGCCCGTGATCTTCTACGACATACATAGTAAAGGCGCAGAAAGCTATATCCAACTCGCCAAGGAGGTTATATCACATGCCCAGAAACGCGTTGGGCAAGGGTCTGAGCGCACTGATTCGGGAGCCGGAACAGCCGCCTCCGCAGCAGCCGCCGGCGGTGGCGGTCGCTCCGACGGGGGCAGCGGCAGCTCCAGCCCTGTCTCCCATTGAGGGGTTGCAGCAAATTGATATTGACCTGATTGATCCAAGTCCGTATCAGCCGCGCACTCGATTCCCGGAGGAATCTCTGGAGGAACTGGCTCGCTCGATCCGCGCCAGCGGGATCGTTCAGCCGCTGGTGGCGCGGAAGATCGGCAACCGGTTTCAGTTGATCGCGGGAGAGCGCCGATGGCGCGCCGCGCAGCGAGCCGGACTCAGGCGCGTTCCCGCAGTAATCCGGCACGTCGCCGAAGAGATGGCGCTGGAGATGACGCTGGTGGAAAACCTCCAGCGCGAAGACCTAAATCCCATCGAGCAGGCCAATGCTTTTCAGCGCTTGATGGACGAATTCCATCTCACTCAAGAGGAAGTGGCGGACCGGACGGGAAAAGATCGTGCGTCTATTGCCAACGCGGTTCGGCTTCTCAAACTTGAAGACCCGATTCAGGAGCTTATCGAGCAGGGAAAACTATCCGCCGGCCACGGCAGGGCCCTGCTCGGCGTCGCCGACTCGCAGGCGCGCCTAACCCTCGCTCGCCGGGTCGCTCGGGGCGGAATGACCGTTCGCCAAATCGAACGATATGCGGTCCGCGGAGCAAGGGCCGCGACTTCAACTCCGAGGATTGTAGTCGATGCGAACACCAAGGCTGCCATTGAGGAGCTCCAGCGGGAATATGGAACTCGTGTACTCTTACAGCCATGTGCGCCAGGAAAACCAGGTCACTTAATCTTTGAATACTACTATGATAGTGATTTGATTCGGCTTTACGACCAGATGACGCGGAAGTAAAACTACACACATAGGATTATAATTTGCCTCCCTCTTGGTTCGACCGAAAGAAACAGGAATCAGGCGAGTGGACGGGCTTCCTGGAAAAGGGTGTCCGTGTCGAAGGCAGGCTGGAGTGCCCCGGCACGTTCCGCATCGACTCCGCTCTGAAAGGTACATTGGTTTCCGAAGACACGCTCATTCTGGGTGAGCACGCCACCGTGGATGGGGAAATCATCGGGAACCACGTGGTGATCACTGGGCGCTTTGACGGCACAATCCACGCTCGAGGAAAAGTGGAAATTCAGCCCAAGGCCATCGTTACCGGGGAGATTCATACACCCTGCCTGATTATAGAGCCAGGAGCAGTTTTCGACGGGCGGTGCCACATGCTAGCGCCCAGCCAAAACGCAAAACCCATAACCATTCCCATACGCTCCGCCGCTAGCCAAGGCTAGCCTGCGTGCGCTTCGAAGGCGATGCTCTTTACTTCCGGTTGGTACCTACATGGGTGCGGGACAGCCGAACGGAAGAATCCGGAGGACAATGATGAGCCATCAAGGACAATCAAGGGTATGGGTGGGCGAGCCGACGCGACGCCAACTGATCGCGGGAGCTGCTATCGGGCTGGGTGGACTGGCCCTGGGCTCAACCGCAGTCCGGGCGGGAACCGAGGAAGAGGTTTCTCACACGGCGGAATCAATTCATCAAGAACCCGTCTTCAATGCGAGCCGGAAGCGTGTGTACGAAGCGCTTACCGACACCAAACAGTTCGACAAGGTCGTGCAGCTTAGTGAAGCCATGCGATCCGGTATCCCGCCCGGGGCGCCACCGACGGAAATCAGCCATGAAGCGGGGGGCGCGTTCTCCCTTTTCGGCGGCTATATCACGGGACGCCATATCGAACTTGCGGTAAACGAGCGAATCGTCCAAGCCTGGCGCGTGGGGAATTGGGATCCGGGTGTTTACTCGATCGCGAAGTTCGAACTCGTCGAGCAAGGCTCTGGGACCAAAATCGTCTTTGACCATACCGGCTTTCCCAAGGGCCTGGGGGAGCACCTGGCGGCGGGATGGAAAGCCAACTATTGGGAGCCGCTCGGGAAATTCCTAGCTTAGATGCCGCGGATCGCGCGGCTCATTCTCGCGCGGGCGTCCTCGGAAGTGCACAACGCTCCGTCAGAAACCATCGAAGCATTCAGGCCACATAAGCTCCCGGCGTGGGAGAGGCCGCAACACATTGTTTGAGCCCTTCCTGGATGGCTGCCTCACTATCCAAGTGCGGAACCGGGGATGCCGCAGCAGCCTGGAAGAGGCGTTCGGCCTGGTCCCGCCGATTGAGTTTCGTCAGGTAGATGCGCGCGGCTGAGACGAGCGCGGGTACGGAAGAGCGTTCAGTGGCGTTAGCCTCGGCATACTTCGCATATTCAATGGCCGCGCGACCCCAGTTTTCTTCGCCCTCGAAGTAACGGCACAATTCCAGCCAGACGCCACGCGTAAGCTTTTCGCCGCCCAGGTTCAAGTATTGCTCGTAATGGTTCAAAGCCGCCTGCTTCTCTCCCGAGGCTACGTAATAGCGACAAAGGCCTGCCAGCGTGTGTTTGATTCCCTCAAAGTCCTGTTTCTTTTCCTGGGCTTTCAACAGAAGCTCGAGGGCTTCACCGGAATCGGGATGGTCCTTCAACTCCAGCTCGAGCTCGGCGATGGCGGCATCCGGCTGATTTTCGGCCAAGAACTCAGTGGCTTGGGCAATGTGCGGATCGGGAGTCCACGAAACCTTGGCCTCGATGGCTTGATCCATGGCGCGCTCAATGCCGGTGGCCCGCAGGATCACCGCGCCGACCATTCCAAAGGCGAAGCCGCCGACGTGCGCCCAATAGGCGACGCCCGACTCCGAGCCGGCCAACATGCCCCAGAAGAGCTGAATTCCGAGCCAAAGGGGCAAAATGATGTAAGCCGGGACAAAGAATTTGTATCGCGTCAGACCAAAGAACCAAATCCACATCAGCTTGATCTTCGTCTTGGGAAAGCGGGCCAGAAACGCTCCCATCAGACCCGCGATGGCCCCGGAAGCGCCCACCACAGGGATCATGCTGCCCGGATAAATCATCGCGTGGCACAACGAGGCAAAGACGCCGCAGATTAGATAGAAGATGGGATAAACAACGCGGCCCCAAGCATCTTCCAGAATTGTGCCAGCCAGCCAGAAGAACCACATATTGAAAATGATGTGCAGCCAGCCTCCATGGAGGAAATCAGCCGTGATGTAGCTCCAGAGCTTCGGGTGGTAGGGGTGAAATGCGAAGTCCCACATGATGGAGCCCTGCCGTGCCACGTCGTATTCCGCGCAGAGCTTGTCCATCTCAGCCTGGGCCTCAAACGGCTTCATTTCGGCTGCCAGTTCCTGGTCGTTCGTGCTGGCGAGGACTTGGCGGACCTGGACAGCGAACTGGGAATAGGCCACGGGTTGTTGGAGCTTGACGTAAGAAACCCAATGCGCCGCGTCGGGCGACATGGAGGCGTCCGGGAAGCGCACGTTAAACAGGAGAATGCGAATCTGCGCCCGGCCGATCTGCTGCTGCTCGCGGTTCATCGGACCGATGGTGCAAAGAAAAATCAGGAAGTTAAGGCCAATGATAACGATGGTGACCCAGGGCCAGCGACGGCCCCGCAGATTTTCATGTGCCACCGGTATCAACATGGTTCTACTCCCTGCTATTTCCGTCGCCCAGCCACCGTTGCGGGACACGAATACCCCGCTCGTGTACGTCCCCAACGGGAAATCGCCGGATACCCGATTGTTAAATTGTAGGGGTCCCGGCACCGGAGCCCGAGGAAAACTCAAAGGATGGTCAATAAACGGTAATTAATGATTAGGCAACTTCGGGAGACGGCGTGGCACCGGCAGTCATGCGTTGTCGTCCGGATTGCTCTGCATTCGTATGGTTCGCAGCGCGCCGCAATTGCTGCGGCTCCCGCCTGACCCGGAGCTATAATCCATGCATTCTTTGCGAGGAGGGAAATCGCCTTGGCGGAACGCGTCCGGCTAACGGAAGCGGCCAAGGCTGCCGGTTGAGCTGCTAAGCTGAGTCCCAGTTTGCTGGACTCCGTGCTCAAGCGGCTGCCGCAGCCGAAGGATCCGAATCTCCTCGTTGGTTACGAGACCAGCGACGACGCCGGGGTGTATCAACTCACTGAGGAAATCGCATTGGTGCAGACAGTCGATTTCCTGACCCCGATTGCGGATGACCCCTTCACATACGGCCAGATCGCCGCGGCCAATTCGCTGAGCGATGTCTACGCCATGGGAGGACGCCCGGTTTCGGCGCTTTCCGTTCTAGGATTTCCCGGCTCGGGCGCGCCGGATGTACTCGAGCAAATCCTGCGCGGCGGCTTGGAGAAAATGAACGAAGCGAACTGCACGGTGGTTGGCGGGCATTCCATCCGGGACGAAGAACTGAAGTTCGGCTACGCGGTTACGGGCGTGATTCATCCGCGGCACATTTGGCGCAACGTCGGCGCGCGCCCGGGCGATGTCCTCCTGCTGACCAAGCCGCTGGGAACCGGCGTGATCGCGACCGCGCTGAAGCAGGCGAAAGCGGACCCGGCCTGGGTGGCCGCTTCCACCGAGTCCATGACGCGGCTGAACCGCGAAGCCGCCGACGCACTGCGCGAATTGGAGGGCGGCGCCGCAAACGGAACTCCAGTCCACGCCGTCACCGATATCACCGGGTTCGGGCTCCTCGGCCACGCGCGCGAAATGGCCATCGGGAGCGGCGTTTCCTTGCGGTTCGATCACGCGCGGATTGCCTATCTTCCCGGCGCGATCGAAGCGGCGCGCGGCGGATTTTTCTCCGGCGGCCTGGCGAACAACCGGCAGTTTCTCGAAGGCTGCATCGCCTTCGCTGCCTCTGTTCTCGAAGAGTTTCGCGCCCTGCTCTACGACCCGCAGACCTCCGGCGGGCTGCTGGCGGCCATTGCTCCGGAAGCGGCCGGCGCGGCCATAGCTTCTCTCGAGCGCCGCAAAATTCCCGCTCGCGTCATCGGCGAGGTCGTCGCCAAGCGATCGCCTCTCATCGATGTCGCCTGAGATTCGCCGAATCGTGTACACTTTTATTCTCCCGAATCGTTCATGGACCCCATAACTCACGGAATCACGGGCGCGCTCCTCGGCAAGGGATTTTTCTCCAAGCGTCAGGAGCGGGTTGCCATCTTCTCGGCGACGCTCGGCGCAATTTTTCCGGACGTGGACGTCTTCGCGGAGGCTTTCTCGCAGGACCCTCTGGCGATCGTCAAATATCATCGCGACATCACGCATTCCTTCGTCGCCATGCCTGTGTTCGCAGCGCTCCTGGCCTGGCTCACGCGCCGCGTGGCGCGCTGGCTTGGCATCGAGGCGCCTTCCTGGGTCATGTTGACTTTGATTTATGCCGTGGGAATTGCCAGCCACATCATTCTGGACGGAATGACGTCGTTCGGCACGCGCATTTGGTCGCCAATTTCGTCGGAGCGAGTCGCCTGGGACCTGCTCTTCATAATTGATTTCACGTTCACGGGCCTCGTACTGCTGCCGCAAGTCGCGGCGTGGGTATTCCGCCGCCCGGAGAAGAGCCGGGAGCGCGCCCTGGCCATGTGGATTGTTTTTTCGCTGGCGGCTTTTGGGGTTTGGTGGCTTGCGGGCTCGGCGGGCTATCCGTTCCACATTTGGATCGCGGGACTCGCGAGCGCCTTGATCGCGGCGCTGCTTTTTCTTCCAGCCGCGGGCCAATGGGGATTTCGCATTTCGCGCGCGGATTGGTGCCGCGCGGGATCGTTCGTGATGCTCGCCTATCTTTTCGGCTGCGCGGCGGCGCATCATGCGGCTTTCAACCGCGTCAAGGAGTTCGCTGCGGCAAACCACATTCCGATCGTGCGCATGGCCGCGATTCCCGTCCCGCCGTCGTTGCTCGGCTGGGGCGGCGAGATTCTCACGCCCGACGGCGTGTACCAGGCGCACTTCGACCTGCGCGATCCCGCGCCGCCTGAATTCCGCTTTTTTGCCGACTCGCCTCCGGACGAATTCACTACGCGCGCCCTGCAGCTTCCCGACGTGCAGCTCTATTGGCAGTTTGCGCGATTTCCCGTGATTCGCACTTCGATCCAGGGCAGCCGGCACATCGTGGAATTCAGCGAGCACCGCTTCGTCAGCCGCCGGACGGAAAATCCGCCGCCGTTCACGTATCGAGTGATTTTCGACGCGGAGGGGAACCTGCTCGAGCAGGGTTGGTATTCCGACGCCATGCAGGCGCGGAGCATGCGACAAATTGCGCGGCCGCGGTCGGGAGGAAAATCGCCGTGAAGGTTTTGATCTTCAGCGATATTCACGGCGACCTGCGCGCGCTGGAACGCATCGTCGCCCAGCCCGCCGATTTGTACATTGCGGCGGGCGATCTTTCCACTTTTGGGCGCGGCCTTGACCGCTGCGCCACGGCGCTGGCGGGCTTGGGAGAGCGCCTCTGGTTGCTTCCGGGGAATCATGAAACGCACGAGGAAACGAAGGCGCTCTGCCGGCGGCACGGCTTCGTCGATTTTCATCGCCAGGTTCGCCTGCTCGGCTCCACGGAATGGGCGGGCCTCGGATACAGCAACATCACACCGTTCGCCACTCCGGGCGAGTATTCGGAGGAGGAAATTTCGCGCGCCCTCGTAGCCTTCGACGGCCTGGGCCCGCTCTACCTGGTGGTGCATTTTCCGCCGCTTGGCACGCTGCTCGACGAATTTGCGCCCGGAAAGCACGCCGGAAGCCCCACGCTGCGCCAGTGGGTGGAGCGCACGCAGCCCGCTTATCTGTTCTGCGGCCACATTCACGAGGCTGCAGGCCGCAGCGACCGCATCGGCGCCACGCAGTGCATCAACGTCGGAAAACAAGGCTACACAATCGAAATTTAGACTCGCAGATCCATCACGACTCACTTTGTGCGCTTCCTACCGCTGTCATTCCGAGGCCGCAGTTTGGCCGAGGGATCTCTCTTCGTTCGAGATTGCCGCCGGAATCTAACAGACGAAGAGAGATCACTCGGGCACAGATCGCCCTCGGGATGACAGTCGCTCAGTGGCTCGAAAGGAATGGAAGGCCGGCTATTTCTTATTACTGGTGAGCGGATAGATGACAAGCAGGCGGTGGTCGCCGGTTCCTTCACTGGCGGTGCGCACGCCGGGTGCGCCGGTCAACTCGAGATGAATGATGCGGCGCTCGCGTGGCGACATGGGATTGAAGCGGAATTCCTGGCCCGTCTCGCGCACGCGCTGCGCCGCCACGCGCGCCGACAGCTTCAATTCCTCCAGGTGCGCGGCGCGGTAATCGGCGCAGTCGAAGCGCACGCGGTCGTGCAGCCGTGGATCGAGCCGCAGCCAGCGGTGCGCGATGTGCTCGAGCGACAGCAGGAGTTCCGCGTTCCGTTCGAGCAGCAGCGCTTCGTCGGCGCCGCGAAACGTCACCACCACGTCCGTTTCGCCGGGCCCCGCGTCTGCGGCGGGCGGCGTTCCGATCTCGTACGCGGCGTCGAGATGCATTTCGCGCACGGCCAGATCGAGAAACGCCTTCAGTTGCGTGGTGGCGCGCTCGTGATCGAGCCGCGCGGGAGGCCGCGTGTCGCGACGCGCGTCGGGCCGCGCGCGGTCGTTCCGGGGTGGTCTGTTGCCGCGGGGATGTCGTTCGTCGTTCATTCTTTGTTCTTCTTGAATTTGCTCCGCGAAGGAAGCGGGTGCGTTTTATTCAGATACCATTGTTGGACCACGTTCACCAGATTGCTTGTGAAATAGTAAAGATTCAGTCCGCTCGAAAGATAGATGAAGATGAAGCTGGTCATCAGCGGCATCAGCATGAACATGCGCTGCTGCGCGGGGTCGGTCGTCGCGGGCATGGGCGTCATTTTCATCATCAGGTACGACGAGACCGCCAGGATGATGGGCAAAATGTAATAGGGATCGCGCGCCGAGAGGTCGTGGATCCACCAAATCCACGGCGCGTGACGCAGCTCGATGGCGCCCGTCAGCGCCCGGTAGAACGCCCACAGGATTGGAAGCTGCACCAGCATGGGCAGGCAGCTTCCGGCGGGGTTGATCCCTTCACGCTGGTAGACCGCCATCACTTCCTCGTTCATTTTCCGCTTGCGCGGATCTCGCAACGAATATTTCTTGTAGCGGTCCTGAATCGACTTGATCTCCGGGGCCACCAATTGCATTTTCCGCGACGCCCGGAAGGTCCATAGCCGGATGGGAAACAGCACCATGGTCAGCGCCAGCGTGAAGACCACGATGGCCCAGCCGTAATTTGGAATATAGCCGTGCATCCACTGCAGGATGTACAGCAGCGGCTTCGCGATCCAGCCCGTCCAGCCGAACTGGATCAGGCCCTCGAGCGAAGGCTGCTCTTTGGTCAACCGCGCCAACTCTTTCGGTCCCACGTAGGCGCGCATGCGCAGCGGGCCGGGCGAGGCGATGCCGGCCGCCAACTCGGCCACCTGCTGGGTGGCAGGCTTGTCGTCCACGATGATCTTCTGGTCGCGCGTCCAGTGCCAGAGCGAGAGGTCCGTGTTATCGGCCAGAAACGAAGCGGTGAAGAACTGGTCCATGACGCCGGCGTATTCCAACGGCCCTTCCTGCAACGCGGGCTGCGACTGGTTGCCGGAAACTCCCAACTTCTTGAGGGTCAGAAGCGTCAGCTTGTCGTTCTGGTCGTAAAAGACATTGAGGAGCGTCGAGGCCTTGTAGACTGCCTTGTCGCCGAATTCTCCGCGCCACGCCAGAGCCACGGGCAGCGGCTTGCCGTCCTGCGTGGCTGAAATTTCGATGGACATCTCGTAGTCCAGGCCGAATGTCAGTTTTTTTGTGACGTCGAGATGGCCATCGCTCCATGTGAAGGTTACTTCCGCGGGGGCATCGAATCGCGCGGCATCCGCCGGCGCCGCGCCGCTTTTTCCCTGCGTGACGTCCACGCGATAGAGTGCGGCGTTCGCCTGCGTCTCCAGTTGCGCATCCTGCAGCATCAGCGAGAAGGGCCATCCGAGTTGCGTCGAGGAATCGGCGTCCACCAGGTCGAGCGGGTGCGGTGGCTTTTGGTCGTCGAAATATGTTTTCAGCGTCCAGCTTCGCACGACGCCGCCTTCGTTGGACATCTCCACGCGGTAGAGCGGGCTCTCGACGACGTACGTCTTCTCAGCCGTAGCCTGGATCACCGGGACGCTGACGGGCTTCCCGCTCGCCACAGCCGCGGCTGGAGGAGCGCCGACAACACCCGGCGTTTGTCCTGCGCCGGACGGCCCGGGCGATGTCGCCTGCTTGGCTTGTTCCGGCACTTGCGGCGGCGTGGCGGGCTTGAAGAAATACGACGACAGCACAAACACCATAAGCGACAGAATGATGAACAGAATCATCCGGAGCTGATCGGATTGTTCGGGTTCGTTCAATGCACCGGCTCCTCGTACCGAGACGCGGCCAACTCAACGTCATCCGGCACCGGGTCGTAGCCGCCCTTCGTGAACGGCTGGCAGCGCCCCAGGCGCTTCATGGCCAGCAGGAATCCGCGCCATGCGCCGTGGCGTTGAATCGCTTCCATCGCGTAATTCGAACAGGAGGGATAAAACTTGCAGGCGCCGCCGAGGAATGGCGAGAGAAGAATCTGGTAGAGCCGCACGGCCGCGAGCAGCGCCCAGGCTCCCATGTGCGCGAGCCCGCTCTGGTGCTTCGCGGCTTTCGAATTCACTCCGCCGGCCTCGCGCGCGCGGCCGACGCGCGCGGAAGGAGCTTCAGTAATTCCGCCGCCAGTAGCGTGAATTTCGCCGTGGCCGCCGAGCTGCGCGGATGTATCACAATGTCCCATCCCGGTTCGATCTCCTGTCGGTGCAACCTGAGTATTTCACGCAGGCGGCGCCGGATCCGGTTGCGCCGCACCGCACCGCCCAGCGCCTTTTTGATGCTCCAACCGAACCGGCTGTTGTCGAGGCCATTGGGGCGAAGAAAGATCGTGAACTCGCGGCTTTTCCGGTGGCGCCCTTCGCGATACACCGCGTCGAATTCGGCGCGGCGCAGCAGCCGGCTGGCGCGCAAAAACGTCAACCGCGGCGCGTCAGACGCGCGTGAGACTGTGGCGCCCTTTCCTGCGGCGTTGCGCAAGGACTTTCCGTCCACCCTGGGTTTTCATGCGTGTGCGAAAGCCGTGTTTCTTGTGACGGCGGCGCACATGAGGTTGAAAAGTGCGTTTCGGCAACGATTTCTCTCCTACGCTCGGGCCTTCTGGCTCTCTGCGCGGCGCCTTTTCGCGTTTCTTGCGCCCGCCGCGCGCCGGCGGTTGGGGGGCTGACTCTCAGCGAATTCCCGCGCCCCGGATACGAATCCCGCACCCAAGCGAATTGGCTAGTGTAGTCGACCCTCGCGGAACGGTCAAGGCGGCTGCGTCACGCATGGTGGGTCAGTCGCCGATAAATGCGTTTACAGAGAGTTCTCCGAAGGTCCTGACAGAGCAGGAGGAGGTCGAGGTCATCTGGGCCTTCTTCGGCGATCGAACGCGGCGCTCTGAATCCATGCGAGTTCTTTTATGAGGAAAGAAAACCGGGCGCTCTCCCAGTAATAGAGAACGCCCAGTTAGACATGACGATCTTCTGCGGCTTCCTAGTCCCTATTATTTTCCCCCCCACTGAAATGAACTGTTGAGCGTTTTCGTTGGCTGCATTTTCTTGGACTTTTTGAGCTTCTTGGTTGCTTTCTTGGACGCCATTTGGTTTGTCCTCTCTTGAAATTCCCCCCCTCAGGGGCGGTCACTCCCTTGTGTGCAAACCGGGGGCCAATGTCCGGTCGGACGAGGCTGCAACTTATCCCCCTTGGAATGTGGAGGATACAATAGCGGGGTTCCCGCGACGCGCTCGGCCAGGCCGGAAATGACGTTGAATAAATCAACGCCAGTTGAGAAATTCAACGCAGGCAATACAGCGGAATCGCGGACCTTATAGCAGGCGTGAGGTTGTGGGGCGCTGCTTTAACGACGTTTTCTTGGATTCGACGCCAGGGTCACGCAGTGCTCCCCACTAATTTAGACAGCCAGGGACGCGTTTTTGCATTAGACTAAGACCCTCCACAAGAGCGTGATTCATGCGAATGGTCACTGGGAACTGCGGTTGGAGAATGGGACAGAGATACCAATCCAAGTGCAATACTTTCTTTCTTCGAAGTGAAAAGGGAAATCTCATCAAAATTTTCAAAAGGAGAGATATATGCCGATGAAATTGGCTATCAGCGCTGGGGCTCTGTTTTTGCTCCTCGGAACCATCGCTCCTGCCTACGCACAGGGCGAGCAAAAGGAACAGGCCAAACCGCAACAGGAACAGCGACACGAGGCGGAGAAACCAGCAGAGCAACAGCATGCGCAGCCGGCTCATAAACCCGCGCCGCGACCGCAACAAAGCTTCGGCGGCGTCTATCATGGCGGCGTCCAGGCCAACGAGCCCACCCATGGCGGCGTCCACCCTAGCGGCGTCCCACAACATCAAGGGCAGGTGCACAGTGGTTTCGTCCAGTCTCGCGCCAGTTCATGGAGTGGCGATCACCGCACTTGGGCCCAGCGCGGCGGCTATAACGGCTACCGAATTCCTGAGGACCGCTTCCGGCTCTACTTCGGGAGGGAGCACTTCTTTCGCATCTACCACCTTCCGATGGTCTTCGTGGGCGGGTATCCGCGCTTTCAGTACGACGGTTATTGGGTGACGTTCGTCGATCCGTGGCCGGAAACGTGGCCTGCGACGTGGTACGAAACCGACGACGTATACCTTGATTACACCGACGATGGATACTACTTGTATGACCGCGCGTACCCCGGCATCGGGATCGCAGTCACTATCTCGTTTTAACAGGATGGATAGGAACTACAAGGAGCTCGTTCGCAAGTCCAATCAGTGGGAAAACCCGGCACGAGTTTGACGTCGCGCCGAATGAAGAACGACTTTGGCATTTGAGATTCCTGCAAGTAGACTTCGACCTAGTGTTGCGTCGACCCATTGAGACCGCCGCGTTTATCGGGCAGTTGCCATGCGATGGGATTCCAGGAATGCTCCCGCTATGTGCTGCAGTGGTGGGGTTCATTTTCCTTGCTTTCTTGCCGCACCACCCGCTGGAACTACTGCTGGAGGAGGATTGATATTCCAGCAGCCGTTGCGACGGCGAGGTCGAGCTTGCCGTCGCCATTGAAGTCAGCAGCCGCGAGTGCGAACGGGCCCTGCCCCACCGCATAAGGCGAACCGGAGGCTGGCGTAAACGTGCCATCGCCATTTCCAAGCAGAAGCGTGATCGTGCCGTCCGCATAATTTGCGACCGCGAGGTCCAGCTTCCCGTCGTTATTGAGGTCTCCGACCACAATCGCATCTGGCTGATTACCTACTGGGATCGTTGTTGGCACCCCGAACGTTCCATCGCCATTCCCGAGCAGGATCATTACCGTGTTGCTGCCGCCATCCGTTACCGCGATATCCAGCTTTCCATCACCGTTAAAGTCCCCTGTCGCGATCGCGGTGAGATTTTTGCCAAGGGAAATTGGCGAACCACTCGCCAGCGTAAATGTCCCGTCTCCGTTCCCAAGCGATACATCCACTCCCGAACCCGGATATTTGGTCGTGCCGCCGCTCGCCACAATCGCATCCAGCTTTCCGTCTGCATTGAAATCCCCCACCGCCACACCTACTGGGAAAATCCCGGTGTAGAGAGCACTGACCGCCGTGAACGCGCCGTCTCCGTAGCCCAGATCAACGGGCGACGACCCCGTGAATTCGTTCGTAATCGCAAGATCCAGGTTCCCATCCGCGTTGAAATCTGCCGCTTCTACCGCGGATATCGGTGCACCAAAGGCATTCGCGAAGGCCGCCGACGAAGGGACGAAGCTTCCATCCCCATTCCCCAACAGGATAACTGCGGCCTGACTCTGGAACTCCCCGACAGCCAATGCCAGATGACCGCTATGGTTGAAATCTCCTGTGGCGACAGGTCCGGTAAAGGGCGTCGTCGCGGAGTCGTATGGCGCCACAGGCACTGCCATTGGAGAGCTCGCCGCTGGCGCAAATGTGCCGTCGCCATTGCCGAGCAACACATACACCTCTGTTCCGGCCGAGATAGCGAGGTCGGGCTTGCCATCCTCGTTGAAATCGGCAGCGGCGATCCCGAACGGCTCAGAAATCTGGAGCGGCGAGTTTGGCGCATTTGCGAAAGTGACTGTAGCTTCCGGTGCGCCGACCGTGAAATAGACCACGTTGGATGCACCGCCGCCTGGGCTGGGATTCACCACCATAACCGCCGCCGTCCCCGCATTGGCAACGTCTACCGCGGGAACCAATGCGGTCAGATGCTCGTTGTCCACAAAAGTTGTGTTGAGCGGCGCGCGATTAAAGTTAACCGTCGCGGCGGAGACAAATCCCGTGCCGCTCACGCTCAGCATGAAACCCGCATGCCCTGGTGAAACCGCCGTTGGCACGAGCGGCTGGTTCAAAAAAGGTACGGGATTGCCCGGCGGCGCGGTCGTGTTAATTTGGATCCCCAGAAGACCGTCGTACGCAGTCACGCCGGTCGCATCCGTTACTGTCGCCTCGAAATACCACGTTCCGCCTCCGGTCGGCGTTCCAGCTATCGCTCCGGTGCTGGCGTTCAGCATCAACCCGTCCGGCACCGCCCCGCCCACTTTCCATCCGGGGCCGATAGACACGTTGTACACGCTCCATTGAAACGGAGGAGTGCCGCCGATAAGCGCGATCGCTTGGCTGTAGGGCACGCCCACCGATCCGCTCGCAAGCGACTGAAGTGGGATCTGCAGGTACGGGTTAACAGTGATTTGCAGGGAGGCGCTCTTCGTCAGGTCCGCTTCGGACGTGGCCGTGACCGTCGCCTGCTGCGCGCTGGTGAGATTGGTCGTGGGCGAGTTATAGGTGACAGATATCTCTGTCTCATTGGTAAGTGAGCCGGGGCCGGCGAGGCTCCACGATACCCCTTTGGAAGACGGGTCATTCGACACGGATGCCGTGATCCCGACCGTCTGGCCCTGATCAATTGCCTTCGGAGAGGAAGTGAATAGGCTCACCGAAATCGGCGGTGACGGAGTCGAACACGCGCACGTAACCGCCGCCATCGCGACGACGAGCAGCGCCACACCCCAGGAGCATACCTTCGACATCATCTCTCCACGCGTATTTTACTGCTTAAGAATGATGCCGTACGGATTATTTAGCTTGCTCGCCGGATATTGCGGTGATCACGCGCACTTGCTTAGCCACCTTGCAGTACTGGAGTGACCTTCGCCCTCAATAATTCAGCCACTCATCTGAGGATTCAACCCGATCTGTCAGCCGAAGTTCATTCAATCAGGTAGTTGTACGGTCTAACTCCCGATAAGTCGAATTACCGGAAACTGGCACGCTACCGCGGCCTGGGGCGCCTGCTTTGAAACTCACCTACCAGCCCCAGATGCTGAACTCTGCCGATTGAGTTCAATCCTCGTGTTCTGAAAAAGGTTTCCATTGCGGTGCGACTGTCCCAAAGGGCAATTGCGCTGGGCAGGGGCGGCGCTATGCTAATTGGGTGGGACAAGGGAACTTGCCGGTGTCTCCGTGCGAATGAAACTGCATCCCAAGATGGCCGCCATAGCGCTCCCCGCCATTGCATGTACTCTGCTGCCTTTAGCAATGCATGCAAGGCCCGGCGGGCCTGCAGACGATGCCGCACTATCAGCGGCCATATGCCCGATCGTCTATCCAGTGGATCAGATTCCCGTCGAAAGAGGCTATCACTACCTTTTCTACGGGAACGGCTTCTTCATCAACGAACAGGGCTACCTGATTACCGCAGCGCACGTCCTGAGCCAGCTTCACGGAGGCCAGCCTTCCATTTTGCTTCGCCCCGCTTCGGGGCCGCCCCGGTTTGTTGCGGCCACAGTGGTGGCTGTGGATCGGGATCACGACGTGGCCGTATTGCGAGCGACGCCGAATCCGTTCGAAGGAAACTATAAGGTGGGATTCCTGCCGTTGATGTACGACTGGCCAATGCGAGGCCATATTTTGCTGGCGGCATCCGAGCGTCCCTCCAAGCCTCTCGATGCTTACACCCTGGATGCGTCCGTGGATGACCGCTCGTCCGGCGAAGTATTCGATTTCGAATTTTCTCAACTGGACAAGGGGCGGAGCGAGACCGAGTTGCTGCTTTTCAACCATCCCGTGCGGCGAGGCCAAAGCGGCTCGCCGGTGGTTTCCGCCGAGTCCCAGGGGGTGGTGGGTCTTGTGGAAGGACAATGGCTGCGATCGAGCCTCGTCCCACTGGAGACAGCCACGGACCAGGGTACGCCGGGGGTGGGAGCAGCCGTGCCCATCCATTACGCGATCGCTCTTTTGCAGCAAAGGGGCATACCGTGGCACACATCTTCGGGAGCTATGACGCCATTTGACAACCCCGCGGGAGAGGCCCAAGGATTTTCGGCGCCCACTCCAATTTCCTTGGTCGCAGCACCCTACCCTTCTCAATCACTTTTCGGGGGCGAGGTTGTGCTGGATGTCATGATCGACAGCCGCGGGAGGGTGGTGGAAATAAAGGTCGTGCGCGGGCCGTCCCCTTTCCTTGAAAAGGCCGTCAGCGCGGTGCGAACCTGGAGTTTCTTCCCGGCACGCTTGGACGGCCGTGCTGTTGCGGCACGAATCGGGATCACATTCGAATTCTCGCAATCGTATGAGCCCCCGCAGACGACACAGGAACGCAAGTACGGCGAACCTTTGGCAGGGTCGGCCGAACGGGGCGCGCTGCCGGTGGTTACCGTCGACCCGCAATATCCAGCCACCGGCGGGGGGAATGGCAGCGTGATCCTGTACGGCCTTGTCGGGCGGCAAGGCCAGCTCGCTACCGTGCAAATCTTGAGTGATCCGGAATCGCTATCTTCCGCAGCCGTGGCCGCCGTGCACCAGTGGCGTTTTGTCCCGGGAAGGCGCGCGGGAGCAGATAGCGATTCGGCAGCGATCGTGGTGGTGGCATTTCGGCACTTCGGCAGCACGCCGTCCATACCAAAGACGAAATAACTGGCATACCACTTTCGAAAAATGAACGTGCACCGAACCTAGCCGGATCAATGGCAATTCGTGTTTTCAGGATGAGCGCCGAGCGGACGATGAGTTGATTATCGTGACGCGTGAAATACGCCCTTCGTCGCCATCGCGTGCCCCCGGAATAACACGCGCCTCTCGAATGTAGTAACTTCAATGGCCGCGACCCTCGCTCGGATCCTGACGCAAGATGATGATCGTGATGAACCAGCCTCCAGAAACGGAATATCGGTGCGGCGCGCGCAAGGCGCCCGCAGGGGCTTTCGCAACGGGAAAAATCATGGTTCTTGGCTCCTTTCGAACGCTCCCGGGACTGCGGAGATGCGCACAACTCTCGGGGCTTTTGCTTCTCGCAGCCGGGCTTTCGGCGTGCCCGAAATCCTCCAGCACTGGAGTGACTCCCGTGACCCCGCCTGCCGGACCAACCACTTATTACCTGGATTGTTCCGCCGTCGCGAACGGCAGCGGAACGCAAGCGAGTCCATGGAACTCGCTCGCCACAGCGAATGCGAGAACCTTTCAGCCGGGAGATGAGCTGCTGCTGAATCGCGGGACCACCTGCAACGGCGCACTCGATCCGCAAGGATCGGGCAGCAGCGCGTCTCCCATCGTGGTGGACGCCTACGGCACCGGTGCATTGCCCGTGATCAACGGCGGCGCGAAGCTGTGTTCCTGGCAAGCATGGCGCGGCAATACGGTTCGAGAGGGCTTCGCGTCGCAGCGATTGACGCGACAGCCTTGATTAGTGGCGCCTCCCCTGGCCACGATGCGCTTGTAAACGCCGCCGCCGACTGGCAAGTAAATTACCCGCTGCTCGTAGACGCGGACAGCCACGTCGCTCACCATTTCGGCGTAACCAAACTGCCCGTGGTTGTATTGCTCGCTCCTGACGGCAGAATTTACCGACGATGGGACGGCTTCGTTCGCCCCGCGGTCCTCTCCGAGGCGATTGAACAGCTTGCCGGCGGCACGATGGCCCACTAACGGGGGTGGGTTTGACCGAGCGGTGCACGTCCCCTAGAATCGGGTATTGCGCCGCCGCAGCGAATGCCGGCGAGCACAGCGAGAACAATCCCATGGCTATCAGCCAAATCGAAAAAGCAAAACGATTCCGGGCGCTGCACAAGCTGCCCACAACGCCAGGCGCCCCGATCGAGTCCGCCGGCCCCGGAGCGTTCATCATCCCGAATCCTTGGGACGCCGGAAGCGCGCGCATTCTGGCGGGAATGGGTTTCGAAGCGCTCGCCACGACGAGTTCCGGCTTTGCCTTTACGCTGGGGCGGCTCGACGGCATGGTGACGCGCGAAGAGGTGCTGGCGCACTGCCGCGCGATGGCCGAAGCCGTGGATGTGCCGGTCGCCGCGGACCTGGAAAACTGCTTCGGCGACGATCCGAAGACGGTCGCGGAAACAATTCGCCTGGCGGCCGCTACGGGAATCGCCGGCGGATCAGTGGAGGATTCCAGCGGGGACGACCGACACCCGATTTACGACCTCGCGCTCGCCGTGGAACGCGTTGCGGCGGCGGTTGAAGCCGCGCGGGCGCTGCCGTTTCCATTCACGTTGACGGCGCGCGCCGAGAATTTTCTCCACGGGCGCAACGACCTGGACGACACGATTCGCCGTCTCCAGGCATTTGCAGAGTCTGGAGCGGACGTGTTGTTTGCGCCGGGGCTGCCGAGCCTGGAAGCAATCCGCGCGGTGTGTAAGGCGGTGGCGCCGAAGCCGGTAAATGTTCTGGGAGGCATCCAGGGGCTGACGTTCCCCGTCGCCGACCTTGCTGCCGCGGGCGTCCGGCGAATCAGCCTGGGCGGATCGCTGACACGCGCCGCGCTGGGTGCGCTAATGAGTGCTGCGCGGGAGATGAAAGGCAAAGGGACATTTACATTTGTGGACCAAGCGGCGCCAAGCTCGGAAGTGGGCAAGTACATGATGGCAAGGAAGAATCAGGCCGGATCGGCATAACTGAAAAATGTTTGAAACATTCACAGAAAAACTGCAGCGGGCATTCAAGAATTTGCGCGGGCAGGGAAAGCTCACCGAGGAGCACCTGGACGCGGCGCTGGGCGAAATTCGTGAGGCGCTGCTGGATGGCGACGTGAACGTCGGCGTGGCGGACGAGTTCATCGCGCACGTCCGGGAGAAGGCGCTGGGAGCGGAAGTACTGCTGCAACTTTCGCCGGACCAGCAAGTAGTGAAAATCGTGCGCGACGAGCTGGGCGGCCTGCTGGGGCGCGAGGCCAAGCCGCAATTTGGGTCGAGGCCGCCGGCGGTCTGGCTGATCGTGGGCTTGCAAGGATCGGGTAAAACGACATCCACGGGAAAGCTTGGGAAATGGCTGGCGGAGCACGGGCACCGGCCGATCGTCGTCTCGACGGACGTTTACCGGCCCGCCGCGCGGGAGCAACTGGCGCAGGTGGCCAAGGCGACGGGCACGCCACTGTGGCCCGGCACGGGCACGGACAAGCCGGTGGAAATCGTGCGCGGGGCGATGCGCGAGGCCAAGCTCTCGGCGTC
Organism: uncultured Acidobacteriota bacterium; assembly: GCA_963788255.1. Taxonomy (GTDB): domain Bacteria; phylum Acidobacteriota; class Terriglobia; order Acidiferrales; family UBA7541; genus Palsa-295. The sequence goes on along the minus strand of CAWBGC010000010.1, from coordinate 29,822 downwards.
CGACGTCATCCTGGTGGACACGGCGGGGCGTCTGCATATTGACGACGAATTGATGAACGAATTGTCGATGCTGAAGCGCGAGCTGAACCCGGCGGAGCTGTTGTTCGTCGCGGACGCGATGATCGGGCAGGACGCGGTGCGGTCCGCGGGCGAATTTCACAAGCGGCTGGGCGTGACGGGCGTGATCCTGACGAAGATGGACGGAGACGCGCGCGGCGGCGCGGCGCTATCGATCCGCAAAGTGACGGGCGCGCCGGTGAAATTCGTAGGCGTCGGCGAAAAGTACGATGCGCTCGAGCCATTTCTTCCGGACCGGGTGGTCTCGCGGATTCTGGGGATGGGCGACGTCCTCGGACTGATCGAAAAGGCTGAGAAGACGATCGATGCGAAGCAGGCCCGCGAGCTGGAGCGGAAGCTGCGCGAGAACGATTTCACGCTTGAGGATTTCCGCGACCAGTTGCAGCAGATCCGCAAGATGGGTTCACTCGAGCAGTTGATGGGGATGCTGCCAAAGGTCGGGCCGTTCGCGAAGCTGCCGAAGGACGCAACGCTGGACGAGGGGCGGTTGAAATCGGTGGAGGCGGTGATCAATTCGATGACCGCGGCGGAGCGCGCCGACCATAACCTGATCGACGGCAAGCGGCGGAAACGGATCGCGCGCGGCAGCGGTACTTCTGTGCAGCAGGTGAACGAAGTGCTGAAACAGTACGCCGACATGCGGCGGATGATGAAGCAGGTGGGAGGCATGTCGAAGATGAAGATGCGCGGCATCGGCAAGCTGGCGGGGCTGAAATAGGAGCGATTGTGCCGATTGTGATGAACAACACGATCAACCAGATTCGCCTGGTGGCGGCGGGAGGAGACGACCGCGCGGTGAAGGCGAAGCGGCTGGCGGAGATGATCCAGAAGCTGGGAGAGTATCGGTGGGTGGGGGTGTATGACGTGGGTGCGGAGAAGGTATCCATCCTGGGCTGGAGCGGGCCAGGCGCGCCGGAGCATCCCACGTTTCCGGTTGGCCGCGGGCTGACTGGCGCGGCGATCGCGCAGAAACAGGCGGTGGTGGTGGGAGATGTGCGAAACGATCCGCGATATCTGACTGCCTTTGGCAGCACGCTTTCGGAGATGATTGTGCCGATGCTGCACCCGGGAGACGGCCGCGTGATAGGGACCGTGGACGTCGAGAGCGAGAGGGTGAATGCCTTCACGGCCCGCGACCGGGACTTAATCGAGCAGTGCGCCCGCGCGGCCCTGCCGCTATGGCTTCTGGGGTGACCCCGCCGGCAACGAGGAGCCAGGAATTGCGATTGGTGAAGAGGGCTTAGGTCCGCTATAATGATTAGATTGGAATCAGGAGGAATGGCGAGTGTTAATGATTCGATTGTCGAGAATCGGCAAGAAGAAGCACCCGTTTTACCGCGTGGTGGTGACGGAGAAGACCCGCCCGCGGAACGGACGGTTTGTCGAAATCGTGGGAACATACGACCCGCAAAAGAAGCCCGCGGCCATCGCGCTGGACGATGCAAGGGTCCAGTACTGGCTTGGAAAGGGCGCCCAGCCGAGCGATACGGTCCGAAGTTTTCTACGCAACCGTAAACCAGCCTAGCGCGTCATACTCCACAGCAAGTTTTCGTTCATATTCTTTCGTACCCGTTCGGCCGGTTCCATGCGCCCGGCTTGGCGAGCTGTGGAGGAAGCGCAATGAAAGACCTGGTGGAATCGATTGCGAAGGCTCTCGTGGATCATCCGGAGCAAGTTCAAGTGCGAGCCGTGGAAGGCGAACAGGTGACGGTATTGGAACTGCGCGTTCATCCCGAAGACTTGGGGAAGGTGATCGGGCGGCAGGGACGCACGGCGAAATCCATCCGGACGCTGCTGGGGGCGGCCGGAATGAAATTGAAGAAGAGATTCACGCTGGAAATCCTCGAGTAAGTGAGCAGGCAACAAATCCCTCCAAGCCGAGGGGGTCACGGTGGCGCGGATTCTCCGCCCGCATGGGCGGCGCGGAGAAGTGGCTGCCGAGATCCTTACCGACTTTCCTGAAAGACTCCTGCGTCTGAAAACCGTCGAGTTGCGGGACGCTTGGAAGCAATCCGAATCGAAAGGGCCGCGCCGGGTGGAAGTGCAGTCGTGCCGACTGACCCAGAGCCGGGGCGGCCAGGCAATCTTCCACTTCGCGGGGTCGGACTCGATTTCGGACGCGGAAAAGCTAGTTGGCCTGGAGATCCAGATTCAGCTCGCCGAGCGCATGACGCTTTCCTCTGGAAGTTACTACATCACGGATTTGATCGGCTGCGAGGTGCGCGAGAGAGGCGGCGCTGCGCTCGGGCGCGTGCGCGACGTACAAATTCCCGGCGAAGGAATCGCCGGGACTCCGATCCTAGCCGTTGATTCGTCAAACGGCGAACTGTTGATTCCCCTGGCCGAGGAAATCTGCGTGCGCGTGGATACGGCGGCGCGCTCGATCGAAGTGGTCCTGCCGGAAGGCCTTCGCGATTTGAACCGCAATTCCTAACCACATGCTGATGGCGTAAACTGGCAAGCGATGCGCTTCGATCTGATCACTATTTTTCCGGAGTTTTTCAGCGGGCCGCTCGATTACGGGATCGTGCGGCGCGCGCGCGAGGCGCGTCTGATTGAAACGCACATCCACGACCTGCGTGATTTCACGCACGACCGGCACCGCACGGTGGACGACCGGCCATTCGGCGGCGGCGAAGGAATGGTGATGAAGCCGGAACCGCTGTTCGAGGCTGTGGATTCGCTGCTGGGTAGCGCACAGGAAGCAGCGATAGCGGGAACAGCGGTGGTGCTGCTTTCGGCAGCGGGGAAATTGCTCCGGCAAAAGACGGCGCGACAGTTTGCGAAGCTCCAGCGGATCGTCCTGCTGTGCGGGCGGTATGAAGGCGTGGACGAACGCGTGGCTGAGCATCTGGCCACGGATGAGATTTCCATAGGGGATTTTGTGCTGTCGGGAGGGGAATTGGCAGCGGCGATGGTGTTGGATGCGGTGACGCGGTTGATCCCGGGAGCGCTGGGGAACGAAGATTCAACCGTGAATGAATCGTTCAGTGAAGGCGAGGACGAGCCGGCGAGGGCGCAGCAGGCCGTGCCGCCGCGAACCGAAAAGTCGAGCGGCGCGTGCCGCGGCATCCTCGATTATCCGCACTATACGCGACCACAGTCGTTTCGAGGCTGGGACGTGCCGGAAGTGCTGATGAGCGGAAACCACGAGGAGATTCGGCGCTGGCGGCGGGAAAAGGCGCTCGCGAAGACGCTGCGCAACCGGCCCGAACTGCTCGAATCGGAGTCGAATCATCGCCTGGACGGTTGGTAAACACAGCGGCGTCATGGGCGAAATCTGTCACCTACTGAATGTCATTCGGAACGTAGGATCTCCAGGATGTCGAGCCGGGCAATGCGGCGGGTAGCGGTCCAGATACTCGCCGATGCTATCAGAGTGATGAACAGAATCGAGAGGATGAACGTACTGAGATCAACGGACTTCGCCCCGTCAACCAGGCTTACAAGAAAGCGTCCGGTGAGCATCGCGCCGGCGATTCCGACAATCGCCCCTGCCGCGACAGTCAGTAAGCCCTGCCGCAGTAGTGTTCCCCGAAGCCTGACGGGCGTGGCGCCGAGCGCCAGGCGCACACCCATTTCACGTGTCCGCAGCGCAACGGCGTAGGAAACGACGCCGTAAATGCCAATCACGGCCAGCAACAACGCAAATCCCGCGAAGAATAGGACTGCGGTGCGGTAAAATTTCGGACGCGCGAGGGCGTCCGCCATGCGCTGCTCCATGGTTTTCACTCCGAATACGGGGACCTGCGAGTCCACGGATCGGATTGTGTCGCGGATGGCAGGCAGCCAATCTTCGGCCCGGCCATCCACCCGTGCCACGAAGGTCGAGATGAAAAAACCCGGGAAGTCCGCTGGAATGAAGATCTGATTCGAGTTTGCCGTGTCCATAGTATCGGTCATGTAGTCCATTCCTTGGACGACACCGATAATCTTCCACGGAGGACCGTTCTCTGGAGTGACCTGATGATCCAGCACATCTGCCGGTGAGCCAAATTCGCTCGCAAATCGTTCGTTGACGACGGCTACCTTCGCGCCGGAACGTGCTTCCGCATCGGTGAATTCACGGCCGTACAGGATACGGCCACCCATCGTTCTGAAGTAGTCGGTCAATACCGGGACCAACATGGAAGTCCTTTTGGCCGGACGTCCATCCAATCCAAAGGGGCCCCCAATAAAACCGGTGGCGTCGAGCGGAAGGAACTCAGTTGCGCTGGCGCTACGAACGCCTGGAATCCGCCGGATTCGGTCAAGCGCTTCCTCAAAATAGGGAAGTCGGTGCCCTTCGAGATCATGAGTCGTGCCGTCCAGCGACACGCTTACCGTGACCACGCCCTTGACGCTAAATCCACGGTCGGTTCGCATCATCTGGACGAACGCCCGGGCCACCGAAACCGACGCCGTGAGAAGAATGATCGTGAGCGTGACCTGAGCGGCGACCAACGTTTCGCGAATCAGTCGCGCGCTGCGGGTGCCGCTGGATCCGCGGGCTCCGAACGCATGGACGCGGCCCGCAAAGAGCGCCGGCAAGACGCCGAAAAGCAGACTGCTGGCGATTGCTACCGCGACGGCGAAGCCGAGCACGCGCCCGTCGAGAATTGAGTAAGACTGCGTGGAGAGCGGGGCCGGTTGAACCTTCGCCGCTATGGAAGTCGTCCAGAACGCGACGAATAACCCGGCGACAGCGGCAACCAATGAGAGAAGCAGGCACTCCGTTAGTAGCTGCTGTGCGATTCTCGCCCGGCTTGCTCCAAGCGCGGAGCGAATGGACAGTTCCGTAGCGCGATCGGCGGTGCGCGCCATTAAGAGATTCGCAACGTTCGTGCATGCAATGAGCAGGATCAACACCACGCCGGCCATTAACATCAATGAGGCGTTCTTCACGGGGCCAGCAAGCTGGTCTTGCAGCGAAGTCATCCTCGGAAAGTGAACGGAATTTCCAATCTCATCGCGCCGCGGCCAGAGACGATCCGACTCTACGGCAAATGCCGCGCGGGCTTGCGGCCACGTGATGCCTGGCTTCAGTCTCGCAATCGTTTCCCAGCCGTTATTGCCCGGAGAGAAATTCGCGGCGTTCCAGAGCGCGGTGTTGCTCGGATAGGTAAACCCGGCTGGCGCCACCCCAACGATGGTGAGGGGCATCCCATTTTCGCGAATCGTGGAACCAAGAACTCGCCGGTCGCCAGCAAAGAGTTCTTGCCAAAGTGCATAGCTGATAACCGCGACTGCGTTGTGCCCGGATGTATCCTCCCCGGTGCTGAACCCTCGTCCAAGTACCGGCTGTGCGCCGAGAAGCGAGAAAAAATTCCAGGATGTTATGGCAATATGCGCCCTCGTTGCGTTATGTACTTCCCCAAGGTTGACATCGAATTGTTCAACGAGCGCGGCATCGGCGAGATACGTGCTTTGCTGCTGCCGCCATTCATCAAATTCTTTCGCGCTGCCGTGGGGCGGGAAGAATGTCCCTAGTGAGGCCAGACGGCTTGGGTCGTGGAACGGGAGCGAGCGCAAGAGCAGCGCGTTCACAACGCTGAAAACGCCCGTGTATGCGCCAATACCAATAGCGAGGGCCAGGATCGCAAACCCCGTTTGTCCGGGACGTTTCGCCCAAAGCCGTAGCGTGTGCCGGGCATCCTGGGATACCTCTCGCGAAAACTGCAGCGGGATTGATACGGCCAAATCGGCTAGAAGACGCACCCAAAGCCTTGCAAGTGCGAACACACCCCTCGATTCAGCAAGTTCGTCGCGAAACTCGCGCTCCATCGGCCCGGCATAATAGTCCCGAAAACCAGATGGATAGAGCTTCAGCAGAAACCGGTAAAGCTTTAGCGAGAAAGACGTGTCAGGCATGTTTGGGCAATCCGAATGTTGCCGTTGCCAACCGCGCGAGTTCGCGCATACGAGCCGCTTCTGCCTGCGCCACCTTGCGGCCGTAATCGGTGATCCGGTAATAGCGTCGCCTCTCGTCGTCGAGATGTGGATCGGGCCGATCGTCCGACTCCTCGATAAGCCCTAACTCAAGCATCTTGTTGATGGATCCGTAGAGCACACCGGGCCCTAGTTTCAGCTTGCCATCCGTGCGGCGAGATATTTCGCGTTTGAGAGCGTAGCCATGCCGTTCGCCCTCGCCCAGCGACAACAGAATGTGGAAGAAAGCTGGAGACAGTGGTGTGAGATCGCGTGCTGCCTGTCGGTCATCTGAGGACATAGTAGTACGGAAACGGACATAGTATTCCTTTGACCAATCATTTTGTCAAGAGCAAGATCTTGCTGGGAAGCGCCTCTGGAAGGATCCCTGTCGGGAACGCACCAAGGTCCGCGATTCAAATTCACCAACCGCGCCTAGCAGATTCGAGTAGGCAGGAGGGGGCAGATTCGATATAATTATTGATTGTCCGTTGTGAGCTGGCCCCACCTGAGCGGGTCTGCCGGAAAAAGAGCCATGAAACCGATTATTGCCAAGGCGCAGGAGTCCCAACTTCGCAAGGATCACCCCGCATTCCGTCCCGGGGACACGGTGCGCGTACACGTGCGGCTGAAGGAAGGGGAAGGCGAGAAAGAACGCATCCAGCCATTCGAGGGAGTGGTGATGAGCCGTCGGGGCGAGCTATTGGGCGAGAGCTTTACGGTGCGCCGCGTGAGCTTCGGAATTGGCGTGGAGCGGATATTTCCGGTGCATTCGCCGATGATCAGCTCGATTGAAGTCGTGCGGCAGGGCCGCGTCCGCCGCGCCAAGCTGAATTACCTGCGGACGCGCAAGGGCAAGGCCGCCCGCATAAAGCGCGTCGAAAAGTCGGAAGCGATTGTGGCCGACAGTAGCGCCGAATAACCAATCGCACTCAACAGAAACGCCTGAGGCAAAGAAACCCTCTTCTGCCTCAGTCCGAACCTAAGCCCCTTGCCAGGAATCCAACGCTGCGGAGGGATACTTCAAGTGCCGCGAGGATTATCTTTCACGAGATCGTCGCAAGCCGCCCGGTAATTTTCATACCAGGCTTCCGTGTATTCAGCAAAAAGCTGCTCTGCGGTGCGTCCGCCGAACTTCAATCCCGAGGGGGCCAACTCTCCCCAAGTATGAACGGAGGTGCCTCCCAGTGGATGAGCTTCGAACTCGACCCACTGGCTCAGGGTCATGTCGAGGGCACGGTCAATCCAGCCCAACTCGCGGGCCGGCTCACAGCAGATGATCAAGCGGTCCACGACCGCCTTTCCGGGCCGGAGGATCTCAATCTCCATCCGGCTACCGACATCCCAAGGTCTGCCCTGGACCCAATTCAGCTCTCCGTAGATGCTGGCGAAATTCCGCCACAAATTCCAATTCGAAAAGACCTCCCAGGCAATGGCTGGACTCACCTGAGTCCTCACCGTATAGTGAAAGTGATACATAATTAAGTCCTGCGCTCCTTTAATTTGGGACAGCATATTGCAGAAGTCCCTTGGGGCCGGTGATTCGAATAATTTATACACTGTTATTTGTACGATGTAAATATTATAATGCATGCTGTTTCCAGATTTCACCAAGGAGCTCTCGATGCCCCGAAAACCCGATGCCGAACTGGAAGGCCGTATTCTGGACGCCGCGTACCACCTGTGGTCCAAGAGAGGAGGAAAGGCTCTCACGATGCGGGCGGTGGCGAAGGCAGCGGGGACCACGACTCCGACGATGTATCAGAGATTTCAAGACAAGCGCGATCTGCTGGTGCTGTTGCGCAGCCGGGCGCTCGATAAGCTTGTGGCCACATTGCAGCCGCCGGGTTCGGCGGCCGCGACGTGCCGGCGATTTCTGGAGTTCGCTTCGACCCACCCCAACGAGTACCGCCTGCTCACAGCCGACTGGGCAGCAAAGCTATCGCGCGAGGAACCGAAGCCGACGTTTGACCTGATCAAGAAGCGCCTCGCAGCAGAATTGGGCGGGGCGCCGGAAGAGCACGCGCGACTGGCGCTGGCACTGGGCGCAATCGTACACGGAACGGCCACGATGCTTTTGGCGGAAGGCGTGCACGAGAATGTCTCCCGGGAACTTCGCGGCGCTTGCCATGAAGCGTGCGAGGCGTTGATTCAACACGAACGGACAAAATCCATGCGATAGAGTCCGCCGGAATGGGTGTGCTAGAATCGCGAGCCGATGGGAAGGCTCTGCGGTGCACGGTACGAGCGGGAAGCGCGCCAGCGCGGTTGGCAACGCATCGCCGGACTCGACGAAGCAGGGCGCGGGTCGCTGTTCGGGCCTGTTGTAGCAGGCGCCGTGATACTCAACCCGAGGCGGCGCATTGTCGGCCTGGATGACTCGAAGAAGCTAGGTCCCGAACGACGCAAGGAACTCGCCGACCGCATCCGGGAACACGCATTGGCGTGGGCCACTGCGGAAATCGACTCGAGCCGTATCGACGCGTGGAACATCTATCAGGCAAGCAGGCAGGCCATGGTTGCGGCCGTTTCGCAGCTCTTTCCCCCACCGGATTATCTTCTGCTGGATGCCATCGAAATCGACCTTCCGATCGAACAGAAAGCGCTGATTCACGGGGACGCGCGGTCGGTGTCCATTGCAGCGGCCTCGATCCTTGCGAAAGTTGAGCGCGACCGGCGAATGGAGGAGTTTGACCAACTCTATCCGCAGTACGGGCTGGCGCGGAACAAAGGCTACGGCACGCCGGATCATTTGGAGGCGTTGCGGAGCTACGGGCCTTGCCCGTTGCACCGCTTTTCCTACGCGCCTGTGCGCGAGGCGGGCTGCTGGGCGGCGGGGGCAAAGCAGGACTTGCTGCCGCTGGCTCCGCCCGTAACTGCTCTTGGTGGATAGCGATTATTCTCCGGAAACGGCCGTAGTTTGGCGTCCGGCTTCACGTCAGGCGCGAAATCAGGCGGGAGAGGTGGAAGCGGGGGTATATGCCCCTGTTATCCCCTTCGTCACCATCCCCGTGGCGCTGCGTAGACCCTGGTTTTTCGCGCGTGCTACCCTTCAGGTCTGAGCCGATCGATCGGCATTTAGCACTGCCTTGGGCAGACAGGGTCGGGGCGCGCGAAACCACATATGGCATTCAACAAAAACAAAGCGCTCGAGAGCGCGCTCAAATACCTCAACCAGGGCAAAGTCGCCCAGGCGATCGGGGAATACCAGCAGATCCTGCGCCACGATGCAAAGGATCAAGCCACCCTGATGACAGTGGGCGATCTGTTTGCCCGCCAGGGAGACATGCCGCAAGCCATCGAGTATTTCGAGCGGCTCGCGCAGGTCTACCTCTCCGACGGCTTCAACAGCAAAGCCATCGCGATCTACAAGAAAATCGCCAAGTTGGCGCCAGCCGAACTGGCGCCGCTCGAGCGGCTCGCCGACTTGTACGTACAACAGGGAGTTCTGAGTGAAGCGCGGCCTCTCTTCCTGCAAATCGCGGAAGCTCACCTGAAGGCCAACCACGCACCAAAGGCCGTGGAAGTGTTGCGCCGGTTGCTGGAGGTGGAGCCGGAGAATCCGCGGGTGCAACTGCGCCTGGCGGAGCTCTACAACGTGATGGGTCAGAAAAAGGAAGCGGCCCTGACGTATTTGAATTATGCGCAACGGCTGTTTGACCACGGAGATAGCGGCGAAGCGGCCAAATTGATCGAGCGGGCGCTGGAAGTCGAGCCGGGCAATGCCACGGCGCTGCTGCTGAAAGCAAGGATCCTGGCAACTTCGAGCAAGCCCGAAAACGCCATCCCCATCCTAGAAAAACACCCGGAAGCCGATGCAGGCGGTGAAGTAACCCAATTGCTCCAGGACGCTGAACTCAAGGCCGGGCACGTAGAGAAGGCTATCGAGCGGGCTCGAAAGCAGTTGGCGCGCGGGCACGAGCATACGGCGTTCCTGCTGAAGGTGGCGGATACCCTGATCGAGGAAGGGAAATCCGCAGAAGCGCTGCCGCTTCTGCGCGAACTGCGCGACCCGATGATCGAGGCGGGCGAGCAGGACAAATTCGTGAAGTCGCTCACGAGCGCGACCGAGCATCTGCCCGGCGTCACCGAACCTCTGGAAATGCTCGCGGATTTTTGCCGGCACACAAGCGATTCCTTCCGGCTACAGGACGCCATCAGCAAACTCGCGGATGCCTACGCCGCGCAGAAAAACTATCCGCGCGCTGAAGAGCTACTTCAGGAATTAGTCGACCGGAATAAGGACGATGAGCGGCTGGTGGAGCGCCTGAACCAGTTGCGCGCCCGCGCCGGCGGCGCTCCTCCTCCAGCGGAGGAAGCGAAGGAGATCGCGCCTGAGCCGGCCCCGATGGCGGCAGAGGAACCGATGGAAGACGCCGCCCCCGCAGCCGTGGGGGTGACCGAAGAGCCGCTGGATGAGGAAACCCAGCGTTATATCGCTCAGGCTCTGACCGACGTGGACCTGTTCTCGAGCTACGGGCTGACGCAGAAGGCGACGCATCTGCTGGAAAATGTTTTGCAGCGCGCGCCTCGCCACACGCCTACCCTCGAGCGACTCCTGGATCTTTACCTCGGAGCTGGAAACGAGCGCCGAACCGCAGAGATGGCTTCCCAGCTCGAGCAGATCCATCGCGAACGGGGCGACGCGGTCAATGCGGAACGCTTTGCGGAGCTGCGACAGAGATTCCAGAAAGTGGCCGGCATCAGCACCGAGGATCTGCCTGCCGCACCACCGGCGACCACTGCCGCGCCTCCGGAAGCGCAAGCCTCCCCGGAGACAGCAACCGTGGAAGCGGCTCCGATTCCCGAGGCAAGCGTGACACCGGCTGCTCCACCGGCGCCCTCGGAATTCGAAATTGCCGTTGCACCACTCGAGCCTGAACACGTCGAGGCGGAAACCGCACCTGCGCCCGCCGCGCCTGAGCCTGTGGCAGTGACGGAAGAAGTGGACCTCTCGGATGAATGGGAGGCAATGGCGCGAGACGTGGAAGCACCACCCCCGGCAACCGTTTCAGCGCCCGCCGCCGAAGTGGAAACCCCCGCGGAAGAATCGCAGACGATTGAGCTGGAAGTTGCACCGGAGCTGACGCCCGAGGCTGAGCCTGCGCCAGCGCTGGCGGCCGCAGATCAAACGGCCGAGGCGTCTTCTGAGGAAGCGGCCGGCGAGCCGGTCATCGAGATAGTGGAAGGGCCGGGCGAGGAGATACCATCAGCGGAGGAAGTCGCCGCGGGGAACGGCGAATTCGAACTCGAATTGGCGCCGGAGCCGGCAGCATCCGGTAAGAAAGCAGGGCCTGCCACAACCGAAGATTTCTTGAGCGAATTGGCAGCGGAAGTTGACGACATGGAGGCTCCTGGGTCGGCGCCCGTCGCGGTGCCAACCACCCAAGAAACGCCCGTGGCCGAGGCAGTAGCACAAGCGATCCCCGCGCCCGTGGCGATTGCGTCCCAGCCGGCCGAGGCTTCTGAATCCGTCCCGGTACCGACCGCCGAGAGCTTGAACGAGTTGGCCGAGGTATTTCAGGAATTTCGCTCGGAGTTAGGGGAGCTGGGAGAAGAAGACGAAGATTTGGAAACGCACTACAATCTCGGCATCGCCTACCGGGAGATGGGACTGCTTGATGAAGCCATCGGCGAATTCCAGAAAGTAGCCAAGGCGGTGCAAAACGGGAAGCCATTCGCGTACGCGATGAATTGCTCGACGCTCCTGGCGCTTTCGTTCATGGACAAGGGTGAGTCGAAGATCGCGTCGTTGTGGTACAAGCGGGCGCTCGAGACGCCGGGGCTCGAGCCGGAAACGGTCCTTGCACTGCGCTACGACCTGGGCGTGGCGTTGGAGATGGCAGGGGAATCTTCCGCAGCGCTCGACAGCTTTAGGCAAGTGTACGCGATGAACATCGATTATCGCGACGTGGCCGACCACATCGCCACGCTCCAGAAACACTAATCAGGATCCAAACGCTCCGTCTTAGAAGAAGCGCTCCTTCGAAACGATGATCTGGTTTGCAGGCGCGCGGAGGCCGGACTCCCTGTTGCCACCGCGGGAAGAATCTCCCATAATCCCAAGCTGATGATGAAGCGAATTTTCTGGGTAGTGGTCGTCCTTTTCTGGCTGGAGCTCGGACTGGCGCTGATCCTGGTGCCGTGGTCGGACATTTGGGACGTCAACTATTTTCTTTATCAGTACCCAGCGCTGGGATTCTACGTGAGAAATCCATTCCTCCGGGGAGCGATTTCAGGGCTGGGCCTGATGAACGTGTTGCTGGCCCTGGCAGCTTTTCGGCGTGGAACTACCTCCGTTGTCAGACACACCTGATAAGCCGATCGTCTGCTACGTAACGGACCGAAAGTCGCTCGGATCCGCGGATCCCATCGGGGATTTGCGCGCACGAATCCGTCTGGCCATCGCGGCAGGGGTGGACTGGGTGCAGATTCGCGAGAAGGATCTGCCAGCACGGGCACTTCTGGCAATCGTGAGAGAGGCAGTCGAGACAGGGCCAGCGCGCGTGATCGTGAACGACCGGCTCGATGTCTCGTTGGCAGCAGGGGCGGCGGGCGTTCATCTGGGGCGTGAATCGGCGCCAGTGGAGGAAGTGGTCACGTGGGGCCGAAAGGGAAATGCGCCCGGCGAGTTTCTGATTGGCGTTTCTTGTCACAGCCCGAAGGACGCGCGCGACGCCGAAGAGGCAGGCGCCAGCTATGTCTTCTTTGGGCCCGTTTTCGAACACGCCGTCGAAGAAATCATTCGGACCCGCGCAGGGATTAGCGCGGCTTTCGCAGGTGTGCCGTGAAGTGCAGATTCCGGTGGTGGCTATCGGGGGCGTGAATGCAGAAAACGGCACGGAATGTGTTCGTGCCGGTGCTGCGGGCATCGCAGCAATCCGATTGTTTCAGGAGGCGCCGGATTTGAGAGCCCTGAAGGATGCCATCGCGCGACTGCATCTTTGCGAGAAAGGGTGAGAGAGCCTACGCGCTGAGCCAGCGACCAACGGGCTGCCAGCCTTCCACATGGTCACAGATGACCTTGATAACGGCGGTGATAGGGATCGCCAAAATGAGGCCCATCGCGCCCCAGAGCCAGCCCCAGAAGAGGAGAGAAAGCGTTAGCGCGAGCGCGTTCAACCGCACACGCCAGCCGACCAGCGCAGGGACCAGCAGGTTGGCCGCCACGAAATGAAACAGGGCCAGCATGACGAAGATGCCGACGAAAGGCCCCACGGTATGGTATTGCTTGAGTCCGATCAAGAGCGGCGGCATCAAGGAGAGCAGCACACCTAGATATGGAACCAGATTGCAAATGCCGGATACCAGCGCCGTCAGGAATGGAAAGTCGAGTCCCATGGCCCAGAAGAACAACCAACTCGCGAGAACCAAAATTAGTCCCACCAAGGCGGTGCCGATCACGTAGCTGCGCAGTACCTGAGTGACATCGGAGAGCGTTTGTTTCACCTGTGTGCGCTCATTGGATGGAAACAATTGCATGGTGGCGTGCCACACCTGGCGTTTTGACGCCAGCATGAAGAAAACGAGAAAAGGCACGAAGGTGCCTGCCAGCAAGAATGCGTAGAGTGAGCTCAGTTTCGAGAGGATTGCGTCGCGGACAGTATGCGATTCGGTGACCGCCACGACCTGCTGTTTGCCCTGCTTTTCCCCAGGTGCGATTTCGGATCCGGGAGCGATTTCGGAGACGTGGGCCTCGACCGATTCCGCCTTTTTCGAGATTGCGTTCACCGCGGCGCGTAGCGGCTTGCGATACTCCGGCCAGTCGGCACCGAACTGATCCAGGCGCTGCACCAATGAATACGCGACCACCACCAGGCCCGCCAGCGTGACCAAAACTACTACGAGCGAACCCAGCGCGCGCGGGAGATGAAACTCTTCCAGCCAAGAAACCACGGGATCGAGAAAGTAGGCCATCAGCACGGCAACCAGCAGCGTGACCAGGACGGACGACGCCCAATAGCAGAAAGCGATGACAATCCCCGCTGCAATGATGCGCGCGCTGGCAGAACTAGGCGTTGTGGCTTTTAATTCCTCTCCAAGCATCCGCGTACGATAACACACCCCAGCCCGGATACGTACGGTGGTGCCCACTCTGGCAACCACGGCACGGTTGCGTGGAAGGTTGACGATTTGGAAGAACAAGAGTCGCGCCGGCAGGGCGCCCGTGAGAGCCTGAATGGTAGAATCATTTGCTCGCCTTTTCCGGCGACACGAGATCCACTCGAATGCCCAAAGAACTTTTCGGCACGGACGGTATCCGTGGTATTCCCGGCGAATACCCGCTCGACGACGCGACGCTCGTACGCGTCGGCCAGTCATTAGGGAATTATCTGGGCGGTGAGACGGAGCGGCCGCGCGTCCTGATCGGGCGCGACACGCGCGAATCGGGGCCGCACCTTGCGAAACTCATCGCACGAGGGCTCGCAGACGCCAGCGCTGTCCCCGTCTCGGCCGGAGTGCTCACGACTCCGGGTGTGGCATGGCTTGTGAACCGCGAGGGATTTGCCGCGGGCGTGGTGATCTCCGCGTCTCACAATCCCTATCACGACAATGGCGTCAAGCTGGTTTCTTCGTCGGGAACGAAATTTCCAGATGCGGTGGAAGGGGAGCTCGAAGATTTCATTTTGCGGGCCAATGGATCACCGCCTCCTGCGGGCATCACGGGGGCCTTGGAAGGCGATGGCGACGAGAAGTTGCATGAAGATTATCTCGGCGGGCTCCGTGCGGGGGTATTTGAGGGCGCGAACCTGGCAAAGATGAAAATCGTTCTCGACTGCGCGAACGGCGCCGCCAGCAAACTAGCACCGCGGCTTTTCAGGTCGCTGGGTGCCGAGGTGACGGCTATGAACGACAGCCCCGACGGCAGAAATATCAACGCTGGAGGCGGCTCGCTCCACCCGGAAGCGATGCAGAAGCGCGTTGTCGAAGTCGGCGCGGCATTGGGAGTCGCGTTCGACGGCGACGCGGACCGAGCCATTTTTTCGAGCGCTTCGGGAAAGCTGGTGGATGGAGACGGCGTGCTGCTGGTGACCGGGCGCTACCTCAAATCAATCGGAAAACTCAAAGGAAACGTCCTGGTCGGGACAACGATGGCGAATCTGGGCCTCGAACGTGCACTCGAAGAATCCGGGCTCGGCTTGATTCGCACCGCCGTCGGTGACCGCTACGTGCTGGAGGGAATGCAACGAATCGGAGCGAACCTGGGCGGTGAACAATCCGGGCATATCCTGTTTCTCGACGATGCGACTACGGGCGACGGAATGCTCACGGCGGTGAAAATAGCATCCATTGTTTCGATCAAAGGGCCGCTCGACGCACTGGTTGCGGACCTAAGAATATTTCCGCAGAAAATCGTCAACGTGCGCGTGAATTCGAAGCCGCCACTCGATTCCCTTCCGGAGGTCTCCCGACTGCTTGCGGAGGCGGAAGCGACGCTCGGCAATTCCGGGCGCGTCGTCCTGCGTTATTCGGGGACGGAGCCACTGGCGCGCGTCATGGTGGAAGCGGAACGCGAAGAAGATGTGCGCCGCTGGACGGACTCTCTTGCCGCTGCGCTGAAATCCTCGATCGGGGCATAAGAACGGCCGCCTTCCACGGTTGGGCCCGGCATCGGTGGCAATCCCGAATTTGAGCATGGATGCCGCACGGAAGTGGCGCTACAATCCGACGATGTTGAATGGCGAGCCAGTCGAGGTAGACACGACAATCACAGTTGTTTTCACGTTAGGTCGCTGACCAATCTTCCAAAGAACGTAGAAAAAGGGGTTCGCATTATCAGAAAATGGATTTGCGTTCCTCTGCACTCCAGCAGTAGATTGTATACAATCCCCTAAGTCTTGCAGGTGCAATAAACTGCGTGCTTTTGCCGAAATCTCTCATGGTGGCATTGCGCGTGCAACTGTGCCGACGGCTGTCTCTTATCCCGGGGTGGGCCGGTTTCGCCGCGCCGAAGCCGGAATCTTGGGGGTAGAGCAATTGGGGGCCCGGCTGGGCCCCCTTTTATTTTGCCCGCTCGAAGGTTGAATGTCGAAGCTACAAGACCCGTGACTAGTTTACCGGATCGCCCTCGAGACTCATGACCACCGCTAGCAGTCGATTGGCCAGTGCGGACTGCTGCATTCCTCACAGGCGATTTCAAGCTGGTCGATGCTGCCGAGAATCTCGCCGACAGCAGGAAATGCATGGCCTGCTACCAACCATCGTGCGGAAAGTTCGCCGTAGCGATCGGTGACGAAAACGCCGCAGTATCCCAGCCCGCTTGACGAGAGCGCATCCGGTCCCAGAAACGCACGAGCGGCGCGGCCGGACATTTCCGAACCGACAATCACCTCCGTTGGCAAGGTCTCCGTCAGGCCTGGCGAGGGCGGTTCGAGAAAAACGGCCAGTGCCACTGCGTTCTTCGCGCGCAGATCGCCCCCCTGTTCAGCCAATCTTCTCAGAAAACTCCCGCAGGAGGGGCAGTTTGCATCGAGAAACGCGATGACTAAGTGTTTCTTCTGCTTGTAATCCCACGCACGGACGGTGCGGCCATCGGGGAGATGCAAAGTAAGCGGCGGGATAAGTTGCCGTGCGTCGAGCATAGCGCATCGCGGGCAGAATCCGCGGCGGTTTGCATGATAGCACCCCACTGGCATGGGAATGACGCTCCGGCGAATTTCCAGCGATGTGCATTGTTCGGTGCGATGGCCTGTGTTGTAATACGCGCAGTTCTTACATATCCTCACTGACATGGATGCTGGCGTGCCGCTGGTTATTCTCTTGGCGCTGCTTCTAGTGGTTGTCGTGCCGATCCTTGCCATCTCCGCGTTCATACGCGCCAGGAAACTGGAAGGAACTGCCGGAACCATTCCGCAGCTGACTGGGCGGGTGTATGCACTCGAGCAAAGGCTCGCCCGGATCGAAGAGTCCTTGGCGAAGGTCCTTTCCTCTTCAGCAAAATCTAAGGAGATGCCTTCCGCTTCGGCCCCCATTCCCTCTGCACCGCCGGCAGTTCCTCTGGTAATGCGAGAGCCGGAGGCACCGCGGGTGGTTCCCTCGGCTGCCTTGCCAAAACCGCCTGCAAGTGCCCCCCTACAGCCGGCTGCTGCAGCTTCAGCGTCAACCCTGCTGGCGGATGCAGGGTCGCCGGCCAATGGGGGAAGCAACGATTTCGAAGCGTTGATCGCAGGACGCTGGATGAATTACGTAGGGATTCTCGCGCTCCTGTTCGCGGTTGCGTTCTTTCTGAAATACGCCTTCGAGAACAATTGGGTCGGCCCGCGCGGGCGCGTCGGGATCGGGCTGCTGATCGGCGCCGCCCTTTTTCCTTGGAGCCACAGGCTGCTTCAGAAGGGATACAAATATTTTTCTGAGGGTATCGCCGGGCTGGGCGCGGCAGTTCTCTATTTGTCGCTCTGGGCTGGGTGGCACTACTACCATATCTTCTCGCAGTCCACGGCGTTCGCCCTGATGATCGTGGTGACGGTGGCGACCATGGTCGTCGCAGTAGGGCGCAATTCGGAACGCATTGCCGTTCTTGCGCTCCTGGGCGGCGTGCTCACACCGGAGATTGTCAGCACGGGGCAGAATCAGGAGGTTGTCCTCTTCACGTATCTCGCCGTCCTAGGCGCGGGCATGCTGGGTCTTGCGCGCGTACGCGATTGGAAGACGCTGCCGCCCATCCAGTTTCTTTCGACGCTGGTCTACTTCTGGGGATGGTACTCCGAGTTCTACGACGATGCCTCGCTCGGCCGGACGATATTCTTTGCAACTGTTTTCTTCCTGTTGTTTGCGGCGCTTCCCATGGCGCGCAGTCGTCGCGAAGGTGCGCTCTCGATACTCGAAGGCGGCATCGTGCTGGTGAATGCGCTGGGTTATCTTGTTGCCCTGCGGGTGCTGCTATGGCCGGAGCATCGCTGGGCTTTGACGCTCGTGGTGATCGCTCTCGCCGGATTGCACCTCGCAGGCGAGAGAGCGCTGCCGGAAAGACGTGGCGGCACGCCTCCCCTTGCGAGGGTGCTCTTCGCAGGGCTTGCGCTGCTATTCGTGACTCTCGCGATTCCCATCCGCCTCGATGGAAAATGGATCACGATGGCCTGGGCCATCGAGGGCGTGATTCTGATTTGGAGCGGCCTGCGAATTCGCATCATGGCGCTGCGGGCCGCCGGATTCCTGCTCTTCCTGGTTGTTGCGGGACGTATCGCATTTATCTCCATTCCCGCCGCCCAATTCCTCCTGAATGCGCGGTTCGCTACGTTTGCTGTAGGTGTGGCCTGCTTCCTGCTCGCTTGGCATTTCGGGCGCACTGCGGGAATCGACCTTGACGGAAGCGAGCGGCTGATCCTCGATTGCGTTGCCGTCACGGCGAATGTTGGAGCGCTGGTGGCATTATCGCTTGAGATTTGGGACGTCTTTGGGCGCATGCCGTCGCTGGGGATCGACATCGGCTTGGCCCAGGAACTGGCGCTTTCTTCGCTATGGCTTTTGTATGCGTTGGGCTTGATCACCGCGGGCGTTGTGAAGAAATCGGCTGCGCTGCGGTGGCAAGCACTGGCGCTGCTGGCGATTGTTATTGGAAAGGTGTTTTTTATTGACCTCTCGTTTCTCGACCGATTTTACCGGATTGTGTCGTTCCTGCTGCTTGGGCTGGTGCTTATGATGATTTCGTTCTATTACCAGCGTCGGCTGCTGGCCCGAGGGAACGAGAAGAAATCACCATGAAGAATCAAATCCGCCACGAAAAGACCGCGTGGGCCGCCGTTGCAGTGCTGCTCGGCTTTGCGGCGCTGGCAGCTTCTCCCCTGCCCCCTGCATGGAAGCACTGGCGATATTCCCGCGCCGTGGAGCTTCCGTCGGCGGGTGCAACGCGCCTGGCGGATGTGGTTGTGGCCGACGAGGTTTATGCGCAGGCGAAGCCGGAGCTACTCGACCTCCGCGTGATCGACGATCAGGGAGCGGAAGTTCCCTACTTCGTATTTGTGCGGGAGGGCTCGAAGAATACGGTTACGCTTCCCACAACTCTTCACGAGCAGAGCTTTGCGCCGGGACTGTACTCGCAATTCGTCTTCGAAATCGGCGGGCAGGAGCCCTTTCACAATTCCATTCGGATCATGGTCAACGAGTCGGATTTCATCGAGTGGGTTCGTGTGGAAGCCAGTGATGATGGACACGTGTGGCGCATCGTCCAGGAACGCGCTCCTATTTTTCGCCTCCAGAAAGAAGCCCGCGAAGGAACGCAGGAGGTGCACTACTCGGAGAACAACGCGCGGTACCTACGCGTAAGCATTCTCGACGGAGAGAAGCGATTCCCCATTACGGGCGCCAGTGTGACTTACGAAGCAACCGTTCCCCCGGAACGCTCGCCCTTGGCGGCTGTCGTGTCCCTGGATGCAAATCCGCCGGCAAGGCAGACCGTGTGGACTGCCGACCTGGGCGCGCCGGGAGTGCCCGTCTCGGAGGTCCGTTTTGACGTACCGCCGCCAATGGAATTCAGCCGGTCCGTGGGTATTGCCGCGAGCGACGACAGGGAAGAATGGCGTCCGTATGCACGGGGCGAGATCTACCGCTTTCACCAGGGTGACGCCGTTCAGGAACAGCTCGCGGTCACAATCCCGTTCGAAGGGGCCCGCGGCCGTTTTTGGCGCGTGACAATCGAAAATGGAGACGACGCCCCTTTGGCCAACGCCGTGGCCCACCTTTACGCCACACCGCGGCATATCCTCTTCGAGCAGCAGCCGAGACGAAGTTATCGGTTGCTCTACGGCCAGAGCGAAGCAAAAGCAGCGGAATACGATCTCGGGCGCAGAGTGAATGCGAAGGAAAGAGAGTCGGCTGTCTCCGGCGCGCTCGGGTCCGAGGAAACGAATCCGGATTGGTCCGATCCCCGGCCGTGGACCGAACGCTATGATTTCGTTCTCTGGATCTCTCTGGGAATCGCAGTGCTTCTGCTGGGACTTTCGGCGATTCGGTCGCTGCGGCGCTCGGCATCTACGCCGGGCAATTGAGGTCCATGCCACTGCAGGACGGAGGGCCGCTGGTTTCTAATCAGCTGCGAAGTTGTGGTGGTCAAACAACCTTACAAAAGGAAAAAGGGCGCTCGCTATGGCGGGCGCCCTTCTTAGTTCCCTCTGATGATTGGTCAATCCTAGCTGCAGCCGGAAGTGCTGCCACAGTTGGAGCATTTGTAGCAGCTCCCGTTGGGGGTCATGAGCATGCCGCATTCGGAGCAGGAAGGCGCGTCGTCAATGGCGGCGCGCGACCGCGTGGACATTTCGGGGTCTGCGAGCTTCATCATCGTGACAGGAGCGGGCGTCTTCGCCGCGGCTGCCGGCGTGGTTGGTGGAGCGATGTCGTCCTGATCTTCAGCCCCGTCGCCATCAACATAATCCGGCGAGATGAATTTCCCGCCGAGCCAGCGCCCAATGTAATCCACAATCGACTTCGCGTAACGGATTTCGGGATTGCCGGTGTACCCGGAGGGTTCGAAACGCGAGTTCACGAACTTGTCGACCAGAGCGCGCAGCGGCACTCCGTATTGAAGCGAGATGGAAACCGACAGCGCGAAGGCGTCCATGATGCCGGAGAGCGTCGAGCCTTCTTTCGCCATTTTGATGAAGATCTCGCCCGGCGTTCCGTCCTTGTACATGCCCACAGTGATGTAGCCCTCGTGGCCGCCAATCGAGAACTTGTGCGTGATCGAGTTGCGCTCGCTCGGCAGCTTGCGCCGCTTCGCTCCTGGAAATAGGTCCTGCTGCTGCGGCGCAGGCGCTTCTGGAGCCGCGACTGCCTCGGGAACCGCCGGCTTTTCGTCTTCTTTCTTGCCGGCGGCAGAAAGAGGCTGGGAACGCTTGGAATTGTCGCGGTAGATGGCCACGGCTTTGAGCCCGAATTTCCAGGACTCAGTATAAGCCTCCATGATGTCTTCGACCGTAGATTCTTCCGGCATGTTAATCGTCTTGCTGATCGCACCGGAAAGGAACGGCTGCGCCGCAGCCATCATGCGCAGGTGTCCCCGCCAGGAAATCGAGCGGCCGCCGCCCATGGGTGTGAGCGAGCAGTCGAATACGGCGAGGTCTTCTTCCTTGAGACCCGGCGCGCCCTCGATCGTGCCGTTGGCGTCAATGAAATCCACGATCTGCGCCACCTGCTCGGGAGGGTAGCCGAGCTTCATCAGCGCCTGCGGTACGGTGTTGTTGACGATCTTAATCACCCCGCCGCCGACGAGCCGCTTCTGCTTCACCAGCGCGAGATCCGGTTCGATCCCGGTCGTGTCGCAGTCCATCATGAATCCGATGGTGCCGGTGGGCGCCAGGACGGAAACCTGTGAATTCTTGTAGCCGGATTTCTCCCCGAGTGCGAGCGCCACGTCCCACGACTCCTGCGCAGCCCGCAGCAGCGACGGCTGCACGTGTTCTTCCTTGATGGGCCGCAGCGAATCGCGGTGCATGCGGATCACGTCGAGCATCGCTTCGCGGTTGCGCAGGTAGCCGCCGAAGGGTCCCATGCGCTCGGCAATGCGCGCCGATTGCGCGTAGGATTCTCCGGTCATGAGCGCCGTGATCGCCCCGCAGAAGTCCCGCCCGCCGTCGGAATCGTAAGGCAATGCGAGCGACATCAGCAGGGCGCCCAGGTTGGCATAGCCGATTCCCAGCGGCCGGAAGTCGTGGGAGTTGCGTGCGATTTTCTCGGTGGGGTAGCTGGCGTTGTCCACCAGGATTTCCTGCGCCGTGATGGTGACGTCCACGCCATGGCGGAACCCGTCGGTGTCGAACTGTCCGTTGGGGCCGAGGAATTTCAGCAGGTTGAGCGAAGCGAGATTGCACGCCGTGTCGTCGAGGAACATGTACTCCGAGCACGGATTCGAGGCGTAGATCCGGTCCGTGGCCTTGCAGGTGTGCCAGCGATTGACGGTCGTGTCGTACTGCATCCCGGGATCGCCGCAGTGCCAGGTGGAGTCGGCCATTTCGCGCAGCAGGTCGCGGGCGCGGAACTTTTCGGCCGGTTTGCCGTCGTTCACGTCGCGTGTCCACCAGTCGCGGTCTTCCTCCACGGCGCGCATGAATTCATCGGTGACGCGGACGGAATGGTTCGCGTTCTGAAAGAAAACGGACGAATAAGCCTCGCCGTCGATCGACCGGTCATAGCCCTGCTCGATCAGGACGTGCGCCTTGCGCTCTTCCTTCATTTTGCAGTGGATGAACTCACGGATGTCCGGGTGATCCACGTTGAGGATCACCATTTTCGCCGCCCGGCGCGTTTTACCGCCGCTCTTGATCACGCCGGCGAAGGCGTCAAATCCCTTCATGAAGCTGACCGGTCCGGAAGCAATGCCGCCGCCCGAAAGCGATTCGCGGCTGCCCCGCAAGGTCGAGAAGTTCGTCCCCGTTCCGGAGCCCCACTTGAAGAGCATGCCCTCGGTCTTCGCAAGGTTCATGATCGAGTCCATGTTGTCCTGGACCGAGTTGATGAAGCAGGCGGAGCATTGCGGCTTGGCCTGGACGCCGACGTTGAACCACACCGGCGAATTGAACGCCATCTTCTGCTCTACGAGCAGGTGGGCCAGCTCGTCGCGGAACGCGTGTTTCGAATCGGGCGTGGCGAAGTAACCGCCTTCCTCGCCCCAACGGACGATCGTATCCACCACACGGGAGATCAATTGCCGCACCGAGGTCTCGCGCTCCGGTGTATTCGGCTTGCCGTGAAAATACTTGGAAACAACGATGTTCGTCGCCGTCTGCGACCACGACTTGGGGACCTCGACGTTTTCCTGACGGAAAATCACCTGGCCCTTATCATTGCCGATTAGTGCGGTCCGCCGCTCCCATTCCACCTTGTCATATGGGGATACTCTTCCGTCGGTGAACCGGCGCTGAAAATCCAGCCCGCTCGTGCGCCGCGTCACCTGTTCCGTTTCCATACGTCCATTCAAAGCCATACGAGTTTCCGCCATCTCTGCCTCCGCGCCGGCAGTCGAGCCGTCGAAATGTTTGCCGGCCAGCGGCGCAGGGAGCAGAATCTTCATTCTACGCCCAACTTCCCGCGTCCGGGTGTTGTTGTTCTTACCGAATAATATCCGCGACTCAATGGGGGAGAAGCCGAAGCGGAGGCGGCGAAGAAAGCGAACTCCCTGCGCCGGAACCAAAAAGGGAAAAGCCCAGCTTAGCCGCGCAAGTATACTGAGGCGCGGTGCGAAGTGGGGCGCTGCCCTCTGAATATTCGGTTAAACCCGGTCTGGCTGTTTCACTCACCGGCCCAGCAGCAAGCGCTGCAACCGATTCGCATTCCCCCGAGTCTGGGAGCGAAGTATCGTGGGTTGTGGAAAACTTGTCAAGAAAAATTCGCCCTGCGACCACAAAATATTTGGTAGTAGTTGTCGAAAGCATCTATCCATAGTGGTGCATGCGCCGGCCCGGCAGTGCTACTATTTTCATCGGAGATGCTCTTCACGAGAAGATTTCGATTTGCGTCGTGCCAGGCGCTCGCGGTTGCAGTCCTCACCGTCTGCGCGATCATCGCTGGCCGCGCTATGTGGGCGCAACAGTCCGGTCTTGGCGTCGCTTCTTCCGGCAACGGTACGCATTCCATCGCGCGCAAAGCTCATGTCGAAGGTGTGCGGAATTTTGGCGAGGTGAAGCCGAATCTCTTACGCGGCGCACAGCCGACGGAAAAAGGGTTTGAGCAACTTGCGAAGATGGGCGTGGAAATTGTGGTTGACCTCCGCGACGATCGCGAGCAGGAACGCGCCGAAGTTACCCACCTCGGCATGGAATACGTGCCGATTCCCTGGCAGTGCTACCATCCGCGCGACGTTTCCATCGCGGAGTTCCTCGCTTTGGTTCGCAACAACCCGGAGAAGAAGATATTCGTCCATTGCCGTCTCGGAACCGATCGGACCGGGATGATGATCGCGGCGTATCGAATGACCCAGCAGGGCTGGACCGCCGCCGAAGCGAGAAAAGAGATGGAGGCATTCGGCTTCTCGTTCGCGCACGAGACGATGTGTCCGGGGCTTGCGGCCTACGAAGGAAATTTTCCCCACGAATTTTTGGCCAGTCCCGTGTTTCAAGGTCTGCGCTCAGCTCAGACGGCAGAACCACACCCCCAACAATAAATTGTGGGCCGGTTGTCATTAACCCGAAAGTCCAATCCCGCACAAACTCACCGGCCGCAACGCTCGGATCTTCATTTCCACTCCACTTGCTGCCTCGATTCGTCAATGGAATAGCACGCGATTGAGGATGTGCTATTCCAGGCAACATCCCGGGGATTGACAGAAGCCAGCGAGCTAGAAAAAATCAATAATGGAAAGTATGAGCACACCGGCAATCGAAATCCTAGGGCTCACGAAAGACTATCCCGTGGGCTTCTGGCGCAAGCGGATGCGCCGTTCGCTCGACAACCTGACTCTTCAGGTCGAAGAAGGTGAGGTCTTCGGTTTTCTGGGGCCGAATGGAGCCGGAAAGACCACGACCCTGAAGCTCCTGATGGGATTGATTTTTCCCACTTCAGGGACGGCGCGTGTTCGCGGCCGTTCGATTGACGACGTCGCCATGCACCGCGAGATCGGATATCTTCCCGAGCAGCCCTATTTCTACGACTATCTGACCGCCCGCGAGCTTCTCGATTACTATGCGCGCTTCTCCCGGTACGGTTCCGCGGAGCGGCGTGACCGCGTCGCGCGCTCCCTCGAGCGCGTGGGCCTCCAGGCGGCGGGCGATGTGCAACTGAGAAAATTCTCGAAGGGAATGCTCCAGCGCGTCGGCATCGCGCAGGCCATCCTTCATGATCCGCAGGTAATTTTTCTCGATGAGCCTATGTCCGGTCTGGACCCGGTCGGCCGGCGGGAAGTCCGTGACATCATCCTTGAGCTCAAGCGCCAGGGCCGAACCGTCTTTTTCTCGACGCACATTCTGTCGGACGCGGAGATGCTCTGCGACCGCGTCGCAGTCCTTCACCAGGGAAAACTGCAAGGTGTGGGCGCGCCGGGAGAAATCGTGTCCATGGAATTGCTGGGAATGGAAATCCTTTTCGAATCTCGCGACGGGCACGCGCTGCCGCAAAGCCTTTCGGAGCGCTCCACGCGTACCGGAGGCCGCTATCGCATCGAAGTTCCGGAAGCGGACCTCTACGCTGTGCTCGCGCAATTGAAAGACTGCAACGCCCGGATCCTCTCCGTTTCGCCCGTGCGCCCCACGCTGGAAGACTATTTCTTCCACTTGGTCCAAAGCGAGCCGGCGCCCTCTTACGCGATCGAGGTGGGTGCCCGATGAGCGCCATGCCGGGAGTCGTGGCCATCAACACTTTCCGCGAAGCGGTGCGCGATCGCGTTCTCTACAACTTGATTTTCTTTGCGTTCCTGATGATAGGCGCCGCGATCCTGGTCGGGCAGATTTCGATCGGCATCGAGCGGCTGGTCATCATCAACTTGGGGCTCTCGGCGATCTCTGTTTTTGGCCTCGTGATGGCCATCTTCATCGGCGTCGGCCTTGTTTCCAAGGAGATCGAGAAGCGCACGCTCTATAGCCTGCTGGCAAAGCCCATCCCCCGCTGGCAATTTCTTGTGGGAAAGTATGCGGGGTTGCTGATAACGCTCGTCGTGAATACGGCGGTCATGACGCTGGGAGTCATTCTGGCTCTCTTTTACATTGGGCGCCCCTACATGCCTTTCGACAAGGAAGTCGTCATCGCCGTCTATTTCATTCTCCTTGCATTGGCCCTGGTGACGGCCCTTGCTCTGTTCTTCTCTTGTTTTTCGAGTCCCATGCTTTCGACTCTGTTCACCCTGGGGATTTACATCACTGGAGTGTTTGCCGAGGACATCCGCGGTTTCGGTGAAGTGACGAAGAATCCAGCCATCGAAGCGGTCACGCGGGTCATTTATTACCTGGTCCCCAACTTTCACAACTTCAACGCGATTGCCACTGCCGCCCACGGACAATTGATTCCGTTTTCGCTGATTTGGGAAAACACGCTGTACGCCCTGCTCTACGTCGCGGTCGTTCTGCTCGCTGCTTCGGCTGTGTTTTCACGGCGCAACCTGAAGTGAGCCTGCGCAGCCAAACTCGCCCGCTTTGGACCGCCATCGTGGCCACGCCCTTGCTGTTTGCGGCCATCGTCGGGCTGCAAATGCGCATCGACGCGCAGAATCGCGCCCTCCTGGGCGGCAAAGAAGAATTGCTGATCCCGTCCGGCCGGCTGCTGAAGAAACTGAGCCTCGGCTACGATTCGCTCCTCGCGGATATTTACTGGACCCGCGCCGTACAATACTTTGGTGAGCGGGTAGGAACTCCGCATGCGAATTTCGATTTGCTCTGGCCGCTTCTCGACGTCTCGACGACGCTGGATCCGAATCTCATTGCCGCTTATCGCTTCGGCGCAATCTTCCTCTCCGAACCGGGTCCGGTGGGCGCAGGACGCGCGGACCTCGCCGTCAACCTTGCCAAACGTGGGATTGCGGAGAATCCGGAAGATTGGGGTCTCTACTCCGATCTTGGTTTCCTCTACTACTGGCGCCTGAAGGATTACCCCAATGCCGCGGCCGCCTACCTCGAAGGCAGTAAGATTCCGCAAGCCCCCATATGGATGAAGTTGATGGCGGCGCGCATTGATGAAAAGGGCGGCTCGATTGAAACTTCACGCATGATTTGGACGGAGCTCTATCAAACCACAAAGGACCCCAATGTCCGCAAGTGGGCGCTCAGACAACTTCAGGAGCTGATTGTGCTGGATGACGAGTCGCACTTGAACGAACTCTCGCAGGAATACTACAAGCGCTTCGGGCGCTACCCCCTTTCCACCAGGGAAATGCGTGAGGCCAGGCTTCTCCCGGGAGTTCCGGGCGATCCCGCGGGGTACCCTTACGTCATCGGAGAAGACGGGAAAGCCCACCTCAATCCCGAAAGCCCTGTCTCGGAACCCAAGAAGTAACAGCGGCACGAATCGTCGAGTGGAGAAAATCCGCCAGGACTTAGCGCATTTCTTTGAATGCGCTTTGGCTCATTCGTAGCGGAGCGCCTCGACGGGATTCAGCCGCGCTGCTTTCGTCGCCGGCCATACGCCGAATATCAGCCCGATGCTCACGGATACGGTAAAGCCGATGATGACCGCCCAAGCAGGAACGATCGCTTTCATCGGCGTGAGCACGGGAATCAGGAACACAATGCAGCTGCCAACGAGGATGCCGATCAATCCCCCTGTTCCCGTGAGTGTCATGGCTTCGAACAGGAATTGCCAGGTGATGTCCCGGCTGCGCGCTCCGATCGCTTTGCGCACGCCGATCTCCCGCGTCCGTTCCGTCACCGAGACAAGCATGATGTTCATCACGCCCACCCCGCCGATCAGCAGTCCGATCGAGCTCAGCACGACCACGGCCAGCACTACGCCGCCAATGATGTCGTTGAACTGTTGCACGATTTCCACCTGCGTTTGCACCGCGAAATTATCCGGCTTGTCGTAGGGCACTTTTCTTCGCCGCCGCAGCACTTCCTTCACTTGATCCACGGCCGCATCGAGTTTTCCGGGATACGCCAGGATGCGGATTCCGATCTCGTAGCTCGTCGCATACAGCTTCATAAACGTGTAGTACGGGATGACGATGCGCCGGTCTTCATCGTTTGTTCCAAATCCGCCGATCGGCTTTTCAAAAACACCGATCACCCGGTAACTCGAGCCATCCACCAGGATGTCCTTTCCGACCGCATCTTCGATACTCGGGAAGAACGCCGTCGCGATGTTTTCGCCGATGTCTACCACGTTTTCCCGGTGATCGTTCTCGGCCTCGCTGAAAAACCGTC
Organism: uncultured Acidobacteriota bacterium; assembly: GCA_963788255.1. Taxonomy (GTDB): domain Bacteria; phylum Acidobacteriota; class Terriglobia; order Acidiferrales; family UBA7541; genus Palsa-295. The sequence continues at coordinate 2,064 of CAWBGC010000010.1, read as the reverse complement.
CGGCTTTCATCGTCGCGTTGGAATACACCTCCAGGTAAGCGGGAAACGTTCCACGGAAATCCACTCCCTCCACTTCATTTCTTTCGTACCGCGCGTTGTGTGCCTGCTCCCACTGGAAGGCGGAAACTGCGGTCTGCCTCACGCCGGGGCAGAGTTCTTGCATGGCTTGTCCGTCTTCGAGCGTCAGCGGCGGCCGCATGCGCTCTTCCAGGGGACGCCGGTTGTTATTGGGTCCGTGTTCGAAGCGGTCCACCCAGGCGGTATCGATTCCTTCCGCCGTGATTTCATTCTGAATTGTCACGCGAAAGCCCTGCACGAGTCCGACGACAAGGATGATCAGCATTACGCCGATCATCACCCCGAGCACGGCGAGAAAACTTCGCAGCTTGTGCTCGCGCACCGTGTCGAAGGCGAGCCGCAAGTTCTCTCGGTAATCCTGTTTCATTCGAATCCTCTAGGTCTCCGCCCGCAAGGCTTCGATGGGATCGAGCCGGGCGGCGCGCATGGCCGGATAGATCCCGAAGAAAAGCCCGACCGCGGTGGAAAGCACCAGCGCGACCACGATGGCGAACACGGGTGTGGATATGGGCATCGGAGTTAGCGCGCGAACCAACGCTGAGATCGCCAGCGCCAATGCCACCCCCGCCACACCGCCGGTGGCCGCCATGATCGAAGACTCCACCATGAACTGCATCAATATGTGGCGGCGCCTCGCGCCCAGTGATTTGCGCAGGCCGATTTCGCGCGTCCGCTCCGTCACGCTGGCCAGCATGATGTTCATAATCACGATTCCGCCCACCACCAGGAATACGGAAGTCACCCAAACGGCGATTGCGAAGGCGTTTCCGGTGATCCGGTTCCACAAGCCGGTGATAGAACTCGGCTCGATGATCGCAAAATTGTCGTCGTCCTGGTATCGCACGTGCCGCCGCGACCTCAGAATCACCCGCGCTTCGTCCTCCGCGGCTGGCATCCCCTCCGGACTGAACGCTTGAATGAACATCGTGACGGAATCCTGCGGCGCGAGCCATTCTTTCCGGTATGTCCCCAGTGGAATCAGGATGAAGTTGTCCTCCGACTGGCCGAAGACCGATCCCTGCGGCTTCGCCACTCCAACGATCTGGTATTGCCCCTGCCCGGCTCGTATTTCCTTTCCCACCGGGTCGCTACCGGAGAAAAACTTGCTGGCCACGTCCGCGCCGATCACGCACACATTCGAGCGGTGCTCCTCGTCCGTGGGGGTCAGCAATCGTCCGTTGGCGGCGTCGATCTGCCGGATTTCGGCGAAACTCGGGCTGGCCCCGATCACGCTGACGTTTTCACTCAAAATATCGCCGGAGCGAACGTCCGTCGTAGTGTCTTGTTCGCCGGACACTTCCTGTGCGAGCTTCATTTCGTCTTGCAAGGCCTTCAAATCGTCCATCGTGAGCGGCGGGCGTTTCCGGGCACGATTCCATTCCTGAAAATTGGTGACAATCCCGATCCGATCCACCACCAGAGCATTGGCGCCCAGGTTCGCGATCTTTGTGGCCACGTAAACATTCAATCCGTTCAGAACGGACATGACCGCCACCAACGTCGTCACCGCCAGAATCACCCCGAGCAGGGTCAGGAACGTGCGCAGCTTATGCGCCCCCAGCGTATCCAGGGCAATGTGGAAAGTCTCCTGCAAGGAGACAGTCGCCTGTCGGATATTCGCCCAATAGCGCGAGGCTTTCCTCATAGCATCTATAATAGACGGAATATGCCCCTCAAAAGTTCGGAAAATTCTTTAGGTGGAAGGGGTTAGCAGGGGGTCAACTGGTCCCCAGGTTCATCCGCCGATCATCGGAAAGCCGTCTAAAATAGAGGCTTACAACCGGGCTTTGACTCTGCGAATCCCACCAAGGGACGATTTGATATGCTGCGGCGCGCTGCGATTTCGATGGTTGTGAGGATGCTTGCCTTGGCAGGCATGGCGGTGGTTTTCGGCCAAGCCCCTGGATCCGCTAGTTCGTCGCCGCAGCAGGCTGTTTCGCAGAATGCCGCGTCCCTGCAGCCTCCTTCGGATGCTGAGATGATTGC
>CAWBGC010000009.1:0-1182052 GCA_963788255.1 uncultured Acidobacteriota bacterium | reverse complement strand
CGCGTTTATCAGACGTGTGGATCACTCCCGAGTGCGCCGTCATCCAGACGCAACCCCATATGTCCGGCCTGTCGACTTCTCAAGCCGGGACTCAGGTTGGAAAGATCAGCAGCGACGGCGTTCCCAGCCGAGTGCCGGCGGACGCCGTCGTTCCTCTAGTGGATGCAGTTCCAGTAGGCTGTCTTCTACTTGCCCACCATCAGAATTGAAAACGAACCCGGCACCATGGGACCACGGGCAGGGCGTCCTGCTGGTCCTGGCGGCGCGTTAGCCGGAGGCGGCCCGAACTCGGCCGTCATGGTTAGCACGTGATTCGTCTTTGTGTCGAGGGCCAGAGTCTTGGCGCCCGGCATGGTTTGCAGCGTCTGCTCTACCGCGAAGCTGGTGGGACTGTTTTCCTTGATGAACGTCATCGAGCCGCCGCCTTCCGCGCTGATGGCTTCCATCGTGGCGGGATTGAACGCGACGGTATCCACACCCATGCCAGTCGGGAGAGTGGTAATGATGTTGCCGTTGTCGGCGTTCACAATCACCACCGTAGGTGACGGCTGGCGGTAATACGCAAAGAGGACGTGATTCTTCGCGTCAAATGCCAGCCCGCTTCCGCCGGTGCCCTTCGAGCTAACGTCGTAGTGCGCCGTAACGGTCATGTTCTTCGCGTCCACCACGGCAATGTTGGCCTTGTCCGAGATGTTCACGTAGATCGTGCCTTTGCCGTCGCTCACCGCCTGCTCCGGCCCTCCTCCCAAGTCAAGCGTCCCAACCACGGTACCTTCCTTCGCGTCGATCACCGTGGCATACGGCGGCATGTGGCTCAGCACCCACACACGCTCGTTGTACGGATCAAACAAGATCCCGTCGGGACGGCCGTCCACGTCAATGGTCTTGATCACTTTCAAAGTGCTCGCGTCCCACATCGTGATCGGCTTTGTGGTGGAGAACCCGTGGTGGGATTTGGGATCGACCGTAGCGCCGCCGGCGCTGACATTGGCAATCGCGCCGGCCGGTTCAAGCGTATCCAGATTGAAGACCGTCAGTTGCCCCATCGGACCACTGCGCGGGATATACAAACGACGGCCTTCGACGTCCGCGAAAATATAGTCAAAACCGCCTTCGCCGCCAACTTTGGCTGTCTTTAGCACCTTATAAGGACCTGCGGTCGGGGCGTGCTGGGCCAATCCCATGGACGCCAACATCGCGATCCCTGCTGCAAGTACAACTGCTAGGCAAAATGGTCGCATGAAATATTTCCTCCATTGGCATGGAATTTCCATTTGGGCCCCAAGCTGCGACCGAATATACACCACATTCAGGAGTGATCGTCGGCCACTCGGGGATTATCTCCGGACCAGATTTACCAGCGGCCACGTGGACACGGAGAACCTAACTTTTTCTTGAATTAAATTCTGGGGGGAAGGTCAAGGGACCAGCGACGGAGCGCCACTCGATCAACGTGCACCAAAACTGACGGCAATAAGCGCAAAAGCCAGAACAAGACCACAAGTTCTGGCGAAATGATATACGTCCCAACGATGTTCCTGCGTACTCCAATCCTCCGGGAGGTTGGGAGGGGACAAGAATTACGACACGCAGGAATTCGTACGGGAACTGCGCGGGATGAACATCACCCCGCACGTGGCGCAGAACACGACCAAGCGCAGGAGCGCGGTGGACGAGCGGACCACGCGGCATGCCGGGTACGAGGTGAGTCAGCGGAAGCGAAAGCGAGTGGAGCAATCGTTCGGGTGGATGAAGATGGTCGGGATGCTAAAGAAGGTGAAGTTGCGAGGGATCGACAAAGTGGGGTGGCTGTTTACCTTCACCGGGGCTGCCTACAACCTGTGCCGATTGCGAAACTTGATGGCCAGAGCATGACACGAAGGTTCGATTCGAGTCCGCTAAGTAGATAGAACAACCCCAAGCACTCCTTCACAGCTCAGCGATAACCTAAAATTCAGAACGAAAAGCTTGAAAAACTGAATTGTTCAACAAGCTGTTAGGTAGTGATAATCGCAATCATCGACATGTATGCGAATCCGCGGTTTCCGAAGTGCGTTCTTAGGGAGTTGGTTCCCCGCGCTTATCATTCGTAGTGCAGCGCGACCATCGGGTCAACGCGCATCGCGCGACGCGCTGGGATGTAACATGCCACGAAAGCAATCCCTGCCAGCAGCGCCGTTACGCCGAGGAACGTAAGGCCGTCGGTCAGAGTCACGCCAAACAGCAAGCTCGCCAACCATCGCGCGAATCCCACCGATGCGGCGATTCCAATCACCACCCCTGCCAGCGTCAACCGCATTCCCTGGCTGACTACCAACCGCAATACGTCTCTTTGCTGTGCCCCCAGCGCCATCCGGATTCCGATTTCGTGCGCTTGCTGGTTCACCGAATAGGAGATTACGCCGTACACGCCTACAGCCGCGAGGATCATCGCCAGCCCGCCGAACAGCGTCAGTAACGCCGCGCCCATCCGCGACGCCCAAAGTCCCTGGCTCATGATTGTCCCAATCGTCCACTCGTTCGTGATCGCCAGGTTCGTGTCTAGTGCCTGGATCTCGCTGCGCACCGCCCCCATGGCGGCTTCGGGCTTTCCGGTGGTCCGGACTTGCAATGTGGCCGCGGGAGAATAATCCTGCGCCATCGGCAAGTAGGCCACCGGTTGCGGCGCTTCCCCGATCTGGTTGGTCACCACGTCCGCCGCCACGCCCACCACCTCGCGCAAAGTCGAGTCGCCGAAGAAATGAAATCGCTTCCCGATGGGATCGTCCTGCGGCCAGAAGTGCTTGACCATCGCCGCGCTAGCAATCGCCACCGCCGACGTCGTGGCGCGGTCGGAATCATTGAACGTCCGCCCGCGCACCAGCGGTATTCGCAGCGTCTCAAAAAAGCTCGGCTCCACGTCGTTGACTTGCGTCAGCATTCCCCGGTATCCCGTTCCTTCGCCTTGCCCTTCCGGAAAAATCGTTCGCGCGAACCCTCCTCCCAGTGGTGCGTCAGAAGCCACCGTTGCAGCCGCCACACCCGGAGCACTTTCCGCTCGTTCCATCGCGTCTCGGAAGAATTGCTGTCCTCGCCCCTCGTTGTAGTGCAAGGCCCCCAAATCGAACGACATCGTGAACAGCCTCTTCGACTCAAATCCCGGATCCACTCGTTGCGCGTTCTGCATGCTGCGGATAAAGAGTCCCGCGCAAATCATGGCTACCAGCGCCAACGCGATCTCGCTCACCACCAACGCGCTCCGCAACCGGTTTCGCGTCCATCCCACCGTTCCTCCCCGCCCGCCCACCTTCAGCGTTTCGATCAAATCCGGGTCGGACGCTCGCACGGCCGGCGCCACTCCAAAGAGCAGACCCGTCAGCAGCGAAATACCCAGCGTGAACAACAGCACGTGCGCATCCAGCGTCAAGTCAATGCCGTTTTGCTCGATAAAGGGCGGCCGGAACGACCACAGCGCCGTTCGTCCCCAGTACGCGATCACGAGCCCCACCGCCCCTCCGGCCAGCGATAGTAGGACGCTTTCTGTCAGCAACTGCCGCAACAGCCGGCCCCGACTCGCGCCCATCGCCACTCGCACGCTCATTTCCCGCTCGCGTCGCGCCGCTTGCGCCAGCAGCAGGTTCGCCAAATTCACGCACGCGATCAGCAGCACTACGCCCACCACTCCCATCATCAATCCGCCCGCTTGGGCGAATTGGCTGTGTTCGTTGGCTCCCACCGCCGCGTCGGCCAGTGGCGTCAGCGCTACGCTCCTTCCTGCGTTGTCCTTCGGATATTCTTGTTCCAGACGCGACGCAATCGTTCTCAGCGACGCCTCTGCCTGCCCGATTTTCACGCCGGATTTCAGCCGGCCCACCACGATCCCGATCAGGAATCGTCGGTCGTTGAAATTGTCTTTTTCGAATCCTGCCAGCGCCTGCGGGTACATGCTAGTCGGAATCCAGATTTGATCCGCGCTGGTAAACGAAAACGTGCCCTTGAATCCCCGCGGCGACACGCCAATCACGGTGTAGGGCGTCGCGTTCAGCGTCATCGTGCTTCCGATCAGTCCTGGGCTCGACCCGAACTTGTTCGCCCACAGGCTGTAACTCACCACTGCCACATTGTTCCCGCTCGGCCTCGTATCCTCGTCGGGCAAAAAGAAGCGTCCCGCCGCCGGCTCCACTCCCAGCGCATCAAAGTAATTCGCACTCACCAGCTCGCCCAGTACTTGCTTTGGTTCGCTCCCGTTGCTCCACGTCAATGGCGCGATCACGATACAGGACAGCGCCGAATAAACCTCGTTCTGCCGCTGATAATCCTGGCAATTGGGGAACGACATGCCGAGCTTCGTCGCGTGCTCAAATCCCACCATGGTCTTCGAATCCACCGTATCCATTTCCACCAGTCGCGACACGTCCCGCACCGGCAGCGGATTCAGCAGGATGGCGTTCACGACCGTGAAGATTGTCGTGTTCGCTCCGATCCCCAGCGCCAGCGACAGCACTGCGACAGCCGTAAATCCCGGAGACTTCCGCAACTGCCGGAATCCGAAACGGACGTCCTGCGCGAAATCTTCCATCCAATTCACTTTTTGCATTTCCCGGCACTCCTCTTTTCGAGCTTCCAGCCCGCTCATGTCCCGCGTAACGATTGTTTAGGCCGGTTCATTTAAACCACGATCGCGGACGCCGAAGACCTGCTGCGCCCGATAGCTTCAAGTCAAACATAACTCCGGGCGCTCCGAATTGCGAGCACCGACAGAAAACGCCAAGTCCTGATAAGACGGATAACTGGACATCCTGGTCCCAGCACCAACTTTTCCGGTAAATGCGTTTATCAGGACTTAGCCTGCTGAACGACCCTCTTGAGCCCGCAAGTGTTCGTAGATCGCTTCCCACAACCCCGTTTGTGGACCGCGACGTCCGGTTATCCAACAGTATAATCGCGAGATCGGACTGAAATAGCGCACAGATTAATGTTCGATACCCTGCAGACAGCAATCCTCCTTTGCAGTTAAATTGGCTTTGAGGTTTCATTTGGCTGCGATGGTCAAAGCACTCAAAAATGAAAAGGTGCCCGTTTTCGATGCGCAAGCTTTTCTCGATTCGGCCGGTGTGGCGAGAAAAGTTGTGGAATATCGAAGATCACAGAGGATCTACTCCCAAGGTGACCCCGCCACGAGCGTGATGTACGTTCAAAAAGGCGGCGTAAAGCTCTCCGTTGTCAATGAGATCGGCAAAGAGGCAGTCCTGGCGATACTGGGACCCGCTGACTTTTTTGGTGAGGGGGGCATGGCAGGTCAGTCTGTTCGAATGGGGACTGCGACCGCGATTACACCCACGAGTTTACTCGTTATTGAGAAAAAGGAGATGGTGCGCGTGCTCCACGCTGAACATGCGTTCTCTGACCGCTTCCTGTCTTATATGCTTTCCCGAAACATCCGAATCGAAGAGGATTTGATCGATCAGCTTTTTAACTCCAGCGAGAAACGACTGGCCCGCACTCTTCTGCTGCTCGCTCGGTATGGCAAGGAACCTCAACCAGAAAGGATGCTTCCCAAAGTTTCCCAGGAGATGCTGGCGGAAATGGTTGGCACAACGCGGTCCCGAGTTAATTTTTTCATGAACAAATTCAGGAAGCTGGGCTTCATCCAATACAACCGCAGCCAGGTTCACATCGACAATTCCCTCCTGAGTGTTGTCCTGCACGACTAAATTAACTTTCGCGCCATACGGAAAGATACCGGCCTTCCGAGTGGATAGCGGCTAATCCGGAGAGTGTTCAACATTGGGCAGTTTCGCGGCTCGGTGTTGTCGCATTCTTCCTGTATGAAACGGAAAGAACTCACGCCCGAACAGGTGTCCTCGGTCCCCTGTCCTACATGTGGTGCCTCTGTCGGGGAGGGTTGTGTGCTGCATTCAGGTGCTCCGCGCTCAGAACCACACGTAGACAGGGAATTTGCCGCTGCTGAAGCCATCGAGGGACAATGAATTCGCCCTGGTCATAGATGTGGATAGATCCGCTTACCAGCAGTAATCGACCCTGGCAGCGGCGGGGTAATTGCCGGTAAGGCGCGTCACCGGATAGGCTCCCTCAGCGCTCCCAACCACGGTCGAAGCCGCGAACTGTGCAATCCAATACAGACGCCTCAGTTCGCAGCGAGTACTCTGCAAGGCAAGAAAGTATTCTTCAGCGAAACAGATCTCAACTACCCCCACCTTGGGCCCCAAATGCCCAGGGTGTGCGGAACGGAATACACCGTCTGCCAGCGCCCAGCACACGGAGTATCTCGCCAGGCCATTATTTCCAAGTGACGTTTTTTCTCCCCCTCCGCGCGCTTTCCGGTAGCATTCTCCGGCTGCTCGGTGTATGCGAGAGGGCAGGATTTCGCAAAGGTGGAGCAATGCCAACGTTATCAGTCGCCGATATATCGAAAGTGGTTCTTACCTGCATGCGGTGCGGGGAGCCTACGGAATACGATCTGAGAGCCGAAACGAAAGCTCACAAGTGCCGGAATCCACAGTGCCCCGTGTCTAGGGAAGCTCCGCAGTTACCCGAGAGCGGCCCCGAAAATATGTGCCTACAGAGGCTCAAATGGGCACTGCGAACGGCGATTGACGCGCCAAATCAGCCCAACTTCGCGTTCAAGGAAATAAGACTGAAATTCAAGGAGCGGTAGGACCGAAGATAATAAGCAGGGCGAGCGCGGACGCTCCTCCTGGATTCCCGATTTAAACCTCAAACGAGCGCATCTTATGCTTCACCCGCCCATGGACACAGCGAATTCACCCCCGAGCAGGTCACGGCAGAGTTGGCCAACAGGGCAATCGGACCTGGAGCAGCGAGCTAACTCCCGATAAGTCGTGCCGGCTCAGACGGTCGACGCAACACCATCCAATGCGTTGATTCGACAATGCTTCCCCGGGAGAAGTGATCTGTTTGGCTGTCCTCGGTCAAACCCCAGCCAGGGTAGTGTTCCGGCTGATCTAACCCTAGAGAGCGATTTAGCCGTTGTTTTCAATGCAAGTCGGGTTCGACTTGAGTGTTGCGTCGACCCATTGAGACCACCGCGTTAATCGGGCGCTAGCCACGCGCGAAGGACTATTCGTATCGCAGCGCGACCATGGGATCGACGCGCATGGCGCGGCGCGCTGGGACATAACACGCAGCGAGCGCGACCAACGCGAGGACCGTGGTGGCCACGCCAAAGGTCACCGGGTCACTCGGCTTGACCTCGAATAGCAAGCTGGACATCAGGCGGGTGAGAGCTAGCGCAGCGAACAGGTCGAGTGCCAGCCCCAGTGCCGCGAGGCGACTCCCTTCGAGGAACACTTGTCTTAATACATCTCCGGGAGACGCACCGAGCGCCATGCGGATACCGAATTCCTGCGTGCGCTGCGTCACGGAATAGGCCATCACTCCATACACGCCGACCGCCGCTAGCACAAGTGCTAGCGTTGCAAATGCAACGAGTAACGAAAGGTTCAGCCGCGGCTGGGCAACGGAATTGGAGACGAGTTCGTCCATTGTGGCGACGTGGTAAAGCGCGAGGTTCTTGTCGATCGCCAGGACCTGTCCGCGGATTGCGGTGGTCATGCTGGACGGGTCGAGCGAAGTGCGCACAGCGAGGGTCATATCCCGGGGGGCGAAAACTCCGTAAAGTGGCTGCCTGTGCGGGAAGTAAATCTGTTCCCGACCTTCGACATCGAGCGCGTAATGCTTCACGTGCCCGACCACGCCCACAATGGTGCGCCAGCGCGCCGTCTGCGGCTTGACGTCCGGTATGGTGTCGATTGCCACTCGCTGGCCGATGGCATCCCCATGTGGCCAGAAGTGGTGCGCGAAATTCGAATCCACCACCGCGACCAATTGGGCGCTTGCGTCATCCGCTTCGGTGAGAAGCCGCCCGCGCACGAGCGGAATCTGCATCGCCTGAAAGTAGCCGGACGTGACCGCCCGTTGGTCGATTTCCATGTACGGAAGATTGCCGAATGGTTGATATCGCGGGATATCCGGAATCGAGGTGTCTTCGAAGAATACCGAGCCGGAATTATAGGAATCGGTGAGGGGCATCTCCGATGCGGCGCCCACAGACTGGATACCAGGGACAGTGCTCAGGTTCGCCATGAGCTGGGTGTAGAACTTCTGTACCGGCGGACCGTCCGGGTAAGCTTTCTCCGGCAGTGAGAGTTCCGCCGTGAGCAAATGCTGTGTTTGGAAGCCGGGAGAAACGTCGACCAGGCGGCTAAAGCTGCGGATCAAGAGGCCGGCTCCTGCGAGCAGCAGCACTGAAAGTGCAAGCTCTGAAACTACGAGGCCGGTGCGCAGGTGGCGGCTTCCTGCCGCGGCTGATGTGCCCCGGTCACCCTCGTTCAGCGTTTCGCGCAGATCGGTTCGCGCGACGTGCCAGGCCGGCGCAAGTCCAAACAACAACCCTGTCAGCAGCGAAACGCCGAACGTAAACACAAGAACCAGAGAATCGAGCTGCACTTCGTCCATGCGCGGGGTATTCGCTGGAACAAGCGTTCGAAGCGCATCGACGCCCCAGTAGGCGAGCGCAAGCCCGAGCAAGCCGCCGGCAATTGCCAGGATCAGGCTTTCGGTGAGCAATTGCCTCACAAGGCGTGACCGCCCCGCGCCCAACGCCGATCGGATCGCAAGCTCCTTTTCGCGTGCTGAGGCGCGTGCGAGCAGAAGATTTGCAACGTTGGCGCAGGCAATGAGAAGCACGAACGCAACGGCGCCCAGCAGAACGAACAGAGCCGGACGAAGCTTGCCGACGAGTTGCTCCTTTACCGGCACCATGTACATGTCGAAATTTTCCCGGTCCCGACCGTAGTTGTTGGGATACACGCGCCGCAGATCACCGGCGAACCGGGTCAGCTCCGACGAAGCTTGTGCGGAACCTACGCCCGTCTTCAGTCGGGCTACGACGTGAAGGTAGTGGGAGCCGCGACCGCCCGGTTTCGCGCGATCCAGCCCAAGGGGAATCCAGAGGTCTTGCTTGCCGCCGAGAGAAAACTGCTTGGGCAAAACACCGACGATAGTGTACGTCTCGCCGTCGAGCTGAATAGGTTTCGTCACGATGTTCTGGTCACCGCCAAACTCGCTCTGCCAAAGCGCATAGCTGAGCAGGGCGAAGTGAGAATGGCCGGGCTGGTCCTCCTCGACGTTGAAGCCGCGGCCGAGGAACGGTGAGATTCCCAGCATCGGAAGCACGCTCGCCGTGGCATTGGCTTCGGAAACTTGGACAGGAGGTCCATCCGTGCGTGTCAGGTTAGCTCTGCCGCCCAGTGAATACGCGGCAATCTGCGAGAACGAGTCTGTGTGATCGAGCAGATCCCAGTATTCCGGCTCGGAGATCCAGTTCTGCGGAATGCCGTCCTTTTCGAATTTGCCCCAGATGTTGACGAGAGATGTCGAATCCTTGTACGCGAGCGGCTGCATGATAACGGCGTTCACGACGCTGAAGATCGCCGTGTTCGCACCGATGCCCAGGGCGAGAGTGAGCACGGCAACGATCGTGAAGCCTGGCGACTTCGCGAGCATTCGCAGTCCGTAGCGCAAGTCCTGTCGAAGCATTTGCATGGGTACACCCCCCTGAAGTCTGCCGGGGTAAGCGCAAGTATCCTTCCGAACTCCATCTTTGCTAATTCCCTGTTTTGGCTGACCTTATCAGCCTCTCGACAGTACGGTGTGATTCCGGAATTGCCCGTTGGCGGGAAAGAGCTGTCCCGGACCGGACACGGGACAGTTATCCTCGGGTCGGATTTCCTGACGGTCACATGGACGGTTAGTCGGATTACCGGTAACTTGGGTGCCGGGACCAACATTTCCGGTAAATGGGTTTACAAGGCAGTGGCCACCGATACTGGCGGTTGGGGTGTCGCCACGGCCAAGCCCGCCGAAAACACTCTCTGCTGAAGTTGACCGCAACGAGGGCTCTCGCTGGATTACTTCCGCATTGCCGACCATTCGGGAGTTGAGGGCCTTCGGACAACACCGCGACGATACCGAGAATCTATTCGCCGGGAGTCAGTTGGATCCCACAGTTCACACAACGGGCGTTAGGGGAGAATTCTCTGAGACTGGTCTTATGGGCAGCAGCTAGTTTCGTTGCTGCTCTGCGACTGGTTGAGTCGCGATCGACGGCGCCGTGGCATGCAACCCTGCTCGGAACGCTTCCCTTATCAGTTTCACAATGATGCGCCGGTTTTCATAAGCGGTTTTCGCCCACGCGAAGTGCCCCATTTGCGGAAAATAGATTCCCCGGAAACACAGGCGCGCGATCAGAATGTTGATGCGATAACCCAGCGGCTTGTGGTTCAGCGAATCCACCGCCTTTTCGATTGCCTCTGGGCTGTAAGAGTTCGCCCACCCAATTCGTACCTCGTTATGTGCTTCCTCGATGCTCATCTTCAATGGCGTATGCGCCATCGCAAAGGGTATGAACTCTTGCCAGTGCTTCCGGCGCGTCAGTCTCCCGGCGGCTTCCAGCCTCTTGTAGAGCGGCGTCGAGGGCAAGGGTGTCAGCAAACCAAAGATCGGCAGCCCTGGAGGCCAAGTGCGGATTTCCTTCAGCGTTCGCTCCGCCACGCCCGGCGTGTCGTTGTCCATGCCAAAAATAAAAGATGTGATTGCAAAAACATTGCGCTTCGCCAACCGGTCCAGCACTACGGCATACTCGCCCGGCTTGTTGAAGCCCTTCTTCACGTCGGCAAGGTTGGCAGGATCGATGGATTCCATTCCGATGAAGATCCACTTGCCTCCCGCGGCCGCAATCAGGTCCACCAGCTCGTCATCGCGCAACAGATTGGCGCTGATCTGCGCCACCCAGTGGACCTGGGCGCCGGCGGCGATAATGTCGCGCAGCAAGGATTTCGTGCGCTTGACGTCGATGGCAAAATTGTCGTCGATGAAAAAAACGGCGATCTGGCCGCCCTCCTCGCGCGCGCGCGCTTTCAAGAGCAATAGCTCGTTGACCACGCTTTCATTGGTGCGAAAACGAATGGAGTCGCCAAAAAACCCCGTCACCGTGCAAAACTCGCACCCGTAAGGGCAGCCGCGGCCCGATTCAACGGGAATAATGCGAAACGTACCCCAACCAGCGCCCACGCGCTGCAGCAGCGGATGCAGCATGCCCGGGAGCAAATTGAATTGCTCCAGCTTGATTTTGTCCCAGGGGATCATCGGATACGGCCGCAGCGTGGGTTTGCGCTCCTGGCCAGACGCGTCCACCGGAGCGTAGATGTCCTGCAGCCTGCCGCGTGCGGCGTCTTCCACGATTTTGGGCCAAGTCTCGTCGGCTTCGCCAAGAGCAACCGCGTCCGCGTGGCGCGCGCCGCCATCTCGCCCCAGCGCCTCATCGGCCATCTCGGTAACGTGAGGGCCGCCCATCACCACTCTTACACCCGCGGCGCGGACGGCGTCGGCCATGCGATAGGCCTTGGCGATCATCCGAGTCATCGCGCCAATCCCGACCAGACCGATATTTTGTTCCTGTACGTAGCGCGCGATGCTCTTCTCATCCATCGGCTGCGCGTTCCCGTCGATCAGCACCACTTCATGTCCGGGCGGAGTCAGCGCTTGCAGTAGAAACATCCATAGATGCGGCATAAAATTGCGGGTCACGCCGTTGTCGGGATTGTACAGTAGGATTTTCATCGAAATCCTTTGCAGATACGGCATCGTGCCGATTCAAACTCACGGTCATGCAGGGCCAATCCGCGCGAGCTCGGCAACTTTAGTGAATGGTGCGCCCACTTGCCGGAACCAGGCGACACGCAGCGCGGAGGGGCAATTTGAAGAATGGTTCGCACAGTGACCTGCATCACAAATTGCGGCCCAATCATACGCCAACCTTCGGGGTAACAGAAAATCAATATTCTTGCCGGAATGCCTATTCGCCCACCTCTGAGGCACATCGCATAGGGCCGGTGCGGTTTTCTCTTGGCCATGGGTGCGTGTCAACCAGTTGTGGACGGGTGACGGCGTACTCGGAAACAATCCCACGATTCACGAATCTGCGATACATCGACGCACACAATGGGGGCCGAGGCTTGAACGAGCTTCTAGAAGGATTCGGAAAGCCATTTCCTTTTCGTGGTGTCGGCTCGCATGTTGCTCTGCACGATAAAAGCGACTATGGCTATTCCCGAAATACGTTCACGATGTTCACGACCGTCACTGGCTCACTGAGGTGATGTGGAGGAAACACGAAGTCTGGCGCGGCTGTTCCCCACCTTCAGAAACCATAAGTTGTTACGGTTGTGACATTCGCGAGCAATCTCTCGACGTTCTTACTGATCCTCGATGAAATCTCCGTCCCATTACGAAACACACGAACGAGAGCTCCGACCCAGAGATAAAGCAGGCCGAACATGGCCCCAAGTTGTACCCGGATCGTGGACCGACACCTTAGTGGTAGGCACAAAACTGATCATAACGGTAGAGCGTTTTATCGGGCGGAAACCGAGACCGATCTTGACCTTGTTTCCTACTGACCTTTGAAGTCCTGAGCGTTTTCCATCGAAGTCCACTCGTCGCACCCTGGTACGGTACCGAAAACAAGAATCTTGTTGTCCTTGGAGTCTCGAACGTACGGATCGGGGTGTTCGCAGCAATACTTCGTTCCCCAATTCTCGACGATGCGACCAGGCCCAGTCTTAAGAGATTCTATGCCGACTTTCCGAGACCAGCGGCAGTCAACACACACATGTCTTCCTCTCCAGAAGTGCTGCGGGTTAGATAGCGTGGGCACCGTTACGGAGATTCTATCATTTCGGGCGGTGCTTTAAATAAGTGTCGCTAGGGGTGTGCTGATCTGAGGATTTCTAATTTGTACGTTGCCCGGATGGAAGTGACGCGAATCACGCGACGACGTGATGCGGCTCACTGCATTTCGATTCGATATGTATCATTAAATTTGGGGTCTTGCGAGGTGGAAAGTGGCCAACGACGACCGCGACCTCCTCAGTGTCTTGAAATTTGAGCTTGCGTACCTCGAACAAGGGGGTTATGCCCGGTCGTCGTTCCAGGCTTGGAGACCCCGCTTCCCGTTCGAGGATTCTCCTACGTGCATGAATTTCAATTGTAGGGAGAATCCATCCGCCTGCACCACTTGCGTATTGGCGCAACTCGTCCCGCCCGAAGCTCTTTCCGCACCAGTTCCTTGCCGTCACATTCCCCTGAACGAGGCGGGCGAAACGCTCGACTCTCTCTATCGGCACAGCGACAATCACGAGATCGAAGATGTGCTTCGGAAGTGGCTGCGGGCAACTATCGCGCAAATGGAGCTAAGGCGGCGCGATTCCGTTTCGGAGTGCGTCCGTTCGCGGCCCTCAAATCTGGAATCCTTTCGGCCGAATTCGATGTTTGAAGGTCCACGTACCAAGTGCGCGAATCCCTCTTGCCCTCATTCCTTTCATTGGCTCGGAGGCGGTAAGTTTTTCCGGTTTCAGTTCCACCTGCCTTCCCCGAGTCCGAATGCCGGGGCGGTCGAATCCCTAGCAGGTCCACACGGCGTGAAGCACTATTGGCTCTGCGAACCTTGCTCGCATCTCTTTACTCTTATTCTTGATAACGAGCGAGGGGTCATGGGCGCGCCGCCATTGCGTCCTGAGGCGAAGCAGACACATGGGGATACGGCTGCTCCCGGCGATTGAGGATTATGTCGTGGGTCCCAATGATGTCCGCTTGGCAGTGAGCTTTAATCTCTGTCCCTTGACAATGAGAGACGTGAGGAATATAGAGGACTATAGCGGACCGCGGCAGCATCATTCGCCGTAAGATGTCCACAAACAAGCGCCAGTTCGATTCGATCGACGGCGCGCCGCTCACGGCGGTGTATCGCCACCTCGGCGCTGAGACGCCAGCCAAGCCCCTCAAGTACGGCTCAGACCGAACCCAAATAGTTCAACCCTTGGCTTACCTGGACGTGCAAGTGGATGGCCGCGAGACCTCCTATTTCGAATGGCTGGGTGCCGGCCTGTATTCTGCCAATCGACGCAGTAACACTCAGAACGGTCGGTCGCTGGTTCTGCATGAATTACACTACGGATTCGGTGAGCATTTTTTCTACTTGCGGGTGGACGTATTCCCCGAGGTGCTGGCGAGGCTGCAGGACTTCGAATTTCGAATTACTCTTCGCGGCAGCGAAGAGCTTCGCTTGATGATCCTCATCGAAAAGAGCAAATTGGTTGGCTGCCTTTTGGATACAACGGAATTATGCATTTTGGGTCCGCACGCGCTCGTCGAAGTGGCGTTCGACAGGATTTTGGAGGTGGCCATCGGCCGGAGGCTGCTTAGGTTGGCAGGGCAAACTTCGTTGATGCTCGATGTCGCACTCTGGAGGGACGGCCTTCCAGTGGAGCTCCTGCCGCCCGAGATCTCCATTGATGTGATGTTGGGGGCTGAGGCGTTTGCTTGGCCTGCTCAATAACGGGGCCGGAGTTGCTGTCCCTCCCCTTGATATTCACAGTTAGCTTGCGCTAACTTGTGGGCCAGCGCCCTCCCCGCGGGCGATTCTAACTTGTCTTTTCATCAGGCCCAGATCGTCAAAGAGACAATTTTCGAGAAAGGAGGAACTTGAAATGAACGAGAAAGCCGCTACGGATATGGTTGGTAGACCGGAGATCTTCAAGCTCGCTCCAGGTGACCCATTTCTTGAGCTGGCTGAAGAAATTGAAAGACTGGTCGCGCGTCGCGCCTATGAGCTGTTTGAGGCCCGGGGATGTGCCCATGGATTCGACCGAGAGGACTGGCTCCGCGCTCACTCGGAAATCTTAGTGAATGTGCCACTGGATGTGACCGAAACGGAAACAGGACTCATCGTCCGCGCTGACGTACCAGGGCTCGGCGAGAATGATGTCGAAGTGCTAGTGGCGCCCCGAGCCCTTTGTATAATCGGCAAGCGCCAAGCGACATCGAATGAAGAAGGAAAACAGACTGTGTATTCTGAGCGGCGCGCCAATCAGATCTTCCGCGCGCTGGATTTGCCGGCTGAAATTGATCCAGACAGGGCGGGCGCAACCCTGGAAAACGGCATACTTGAAATTAAACTGAATAAAGTCGGAACGGGTAAGAGAATCCCTGTTCGCGCTCGGGCTGCTTCTGCCTGATTGTCGTTAACCCAGACAACAAGGAGTGAGATTTCGCGCCGCATTTGACGCGTGTAATTCCCAGGGGTGGCATTCTGAGAGATTTCTGGTGCAGGTTGTAGGGCTGCCCGGTACTGGCAGCCTGGCAGACCGTGTCGCTGGGCTTGGGTGTCCTAAATTTATTCCCGCGGTAGATTCTGCTGGCCGGATGCATCATCTTCCGCTAGGAGTTTTCCAGACCTATTCTCTAATGGCGGGAGACTGACCAACGATCAAGATTTTGATTGCAGACGATCATGTAATCTTCCGAGAGGGGCTGCGCAGGCTCTTTGATGGAGTTGATGACATCTCCATAGTCGGTGAAGCATCGAACGGGCTTGAGTGCGTGAGAATGGTCATGAAGCTCAAGCCTGACGTACTGTTACTCGATCTACGTATGCCCGAAAAGGACGGCCTGGGCGTACTCGCGGACGTCAAGTTCAATTCTTCGCCGACTCGAACGATCGTCCTGACGGCGGCGGAAAATGATCGCGATGTTATCCGTGCTATGCGGCTCGGTGCGCGTGGCGTAGTGCTCAAACAGTCCGCAAGCGACTTGCTGCTGAAAAGCATCCGCAAAGTGCACGACGGTGAGATTTGGCTCGACAACAGTGTGACTGCGGAAGTTATTGACGCATTCAAGAAATCGGCTGAATCGGGGCCGCTGCGCGAAAAGCCTTTGCTGAGCGACCGCGAGAGGGAAGTCGTACAGCTAGTTGCCAAAGGATTCCGCAATCGCGAGATCGGCGAGAAACTTTTTATCAGCGAGCAGACGGTAAAGAACCATCTGCACAACATTTTCGACAAAGTTGGAGTCTTTGACCGTCTTGAGTTGGCTCTATACGCAATCCATCACCGATTGATCGATCAGAGCTAGAAGACTGCATAATCCTGGGCTTGCTAGGTACTCCTAGTGTGATTATCGTGGAAATCGGAAAAGTGCAGTCTCTATGCGTTGTCTAGGAGTCCCGTGGGGAGAAGCGAGGTCGTGTCGAATGACGACCGACGCCTGGTTCCGGAGTTGGGTAGAAAATTGCTATCTTGCTCGTTCGCTTTGTTTTTAACTTTCGCTTGATAGTCGGTTTTCAGTGATGTGCGACGGCTCTTGTTCTGAACTTGTTCCCAAGTCGATTGGCTTAAAGAGTCGCCTCGAGATCGAAAGTTCTTCAGGACTCAATCTCGACTGCTCTCCCGAATGAACGACCGGGATCGCATACTGCTGTTCCAAG
Source organism: uncultured Acidobacteriota bacterium (assembly GCA_963788255.1). Classification (GTDB taxonomy): domain Bacteria; phylum Acidobacteriota; class Terriglobia; order Acidiferrales; family UBA7541; genus Palsa-295. The sequence goes on along the minus strand of CAWBGC010000009.1, from coordinate 1,165,707 downwards.
TGGCGCGAAAAATGGCATACGGCGGCGACAGTCGCGCGCGATAACACAGAACGAGTCGATCAGTTAAGCCCACGAAGCCTCGCGATTCATTCTAGCTTGCCGTTCGAGCACAAAAAAAGAGGGGGTCAACTTCACCCCCTCCTCACATGGGAACAACCGCACTCAGACCGTTGCCGCGTAGGCAACTTTGTGGAACGTGGAGTATTTCGGTTCAAACTGCTTCACGATCGGGATGCCCTCCGCGAACCTATTCACAATCTTCTCGACCTGTGGATAGACTTCCCGATGGTAGTTCTCCGCATGCTCCTTCGTTTCCCACAAGCTAATTGCCACCACTTCCCTGTTTTCCGGTGTGACGAGCAAGAGCTCATCGACGAATCCCTTCTGCTTGCGAAGCAGCGGCAGGATTTCCTTCTCGAAGGTTACCGGAAACTCGTTTGCCATGATGGGTTTCAATTGCAGTGTTACGTGGCGTGCAAACATGTTCGACGTCCTCTCTCAACTGGGAGGGCGATGATGCTGGTTCACCCGAGCTTCCCCCGGAGAGCCGCGGGATCCGGAGTTCATTCCGTCCCCCCTAACCTTTTTATTTTCCTCCAATCGTGTTCGCATTGCAGTGTCCTGCGTCACCACTCAACGTGTCCTGCGACACTCGCCACTCCCTCCTCTCCGACCCACCACTCCTCCAAACGCGAATGTCCACTCCAGTCTTGTGCTGGCCCCGCCAACCGGCCTGCGCTCCCCGTGCCTCGGCGTTAGGTCTTTTTCTTCAGAACTCTGCGGCATCTAGCTCGTAATTCTCAGTGGACAATAAACGCGGGAAGCCATTTCCTTTTCGTGGTGTCGGCCCGCATGTTGCTCTGCACGATAAAAGCGACTATGGCTATTCCCGAAATACGTTCACGATGTTCACGACCGTCACTGGCTCACTGAGGTGACGTGGAGAAAACACGAAGTCCGGCGCGGCTGTTCCCCAGCTTCAGAGACCATAAGTTGTTACGATTGTGACGCTTGCGAGCGTGCGAGCAATCTCTTGAAATCCTTACTGATCCTCGGCGAAATCTCCGTCCCATTACGAAACACACGAAGGAGTGCTCCGACCCAGAGATAAAGCAGGCTGAACATGGCCCCAAGTTGTACCAGGATCGTGGACGGGGACCTCTGGAAGTTATTGATTCTACGGCCCGTCAGAATCTTGGCGAATGACACGTTGTTATGTGGCGAAGGGATACGCACCCTCTGGACCACACCACTTGTAGCGTATTCCGCGCTTTTCGCCACCACTGCTCCAGGTTTCGGGCGTAGTCTCACCGAACCAATCAGACGGCGTTGCCGATAAACCTTGAGCGATCACAATTGCGAATGCTTCGGCCAATGCTTTTTTCTGTTCGACTCCGATGGCATTCCTTGCTGGAGAGATGAACAGCGCAGTCTTACTGCGCGCAACCAGATCAAGCCATTGTCGCGTTTTCTCCCAAGGGATTGCCTGCGTGATCGCAACGCAATCGGCATCGACCGTAAAGAAGGATTCATTCTGGGGTAAGCGGAATGCCAGAGTATTGACGCCCATACGGCGCGTGCGCTCCCAAACCTTGCCACTCGTATCGTCACCGGTTCGTTGGCAGTCGAAAATGCCGGCGCCCAGATGACCCACGGTATTGCACCCGATAATCAGCATCGGCTCACCGGCCGCCGCGCGTATTGCCCGATAAAAATCCTGGACGATCTCCGCATTGGTCTTGCTGCGATCATGGAAGGACCAACCCGTCAGGGTCGGTCGCGCACCCATCTCAAAGCCCCATTGCCCAAGCAGGTCGTACGTGGAGTAATCGTGCTTCAGAAGTTCATAGCCCCACGAGCGCAATGCCGTCACTCGCTCGGTAACTGTTTTAAGTGCTTCGGGAATGGTTGGGTCAAAAGCCACTTCGGTGGCACGGCCCGTATGTTCCCCAAACCGCGCAGCGGGCAATAGCAACGACGCGTTAGCAGTCTGAGGTGCAATGAGAGCCCGCAGCCAAATCCCGGGACGAACGCCGCGCTGCCGAATCCCTTGTGCGAGTCGCTCCATATCAGGAAACTTCGCTTTGTTCGTCCAGCCGTCATCAATCACCGTGAATGGCTTCGGCGCATGGCTTGGTCGCAGGGAGGCGACAAGATCGGCGTCGTGTAGTATCTGCTCCGCGGAACTGTTGCCGTAAGCGTAGTACCAATCGTTTGATCCGTAGATTGGCCCAGGGGAAGGTCGCGGAGCCTCGCACATCCGTTGGCACAGTTTCCGTACGGCGTCGGTCGGGTTTTCTCCCGGCTGTCCTTTGCGAGTGACGACAGTTGCAGCAAGCAACTGCCGCTCGCCTAACACCAATCCGGCCCCGCCATTGCTCACGTCAAGCCAAAGGGACACGCCTTCCAGATCGACTTGCCAGAAGCACAGTGATTTGGCGCCCGTCTTGACGCCATAGCCATCGACACTCTTCCCGTCATAGGTCGCGAAGTACCAGGGCATCGGCCGTTCGGGAACCAGGCTGCGCCACGCTAAATCACCGTAGCTTCGCTCCCAAGCATCTCCCATGCAAAGCAGGGAAGGGTTAACGGATTCCCGCCAACGAATATGAACATGCGTCAAATCATCGTGCGGAGCAACGATCCGCACGGGCAATTCACTTTCGCGCGGAGATATTTCGACGTCGCTGCTGCGTGCCCGCCAGTGCTGCCCGGTGCGCAATAGCGGGAAAGCAGCTTCGAGTCCGGCGTATGCAATCACTATGTCGGGCTCACGAAGTAAACTAAGGTGGGATGAAATGTGGTCTGATTTAGGTGGTTTCCCGGCGGAAGCCGTGAACACTCCGGACGCAGCGCCCAGACTCGCCACCGTTGCGCACTCGAGAAAGGTACGCCGCGTCAGTCCCGCTCCGTTTGTTTTGTTTGCGGACGATGTTCTTTTCATCGCGAACATATCCTTCACGTCGTGATTACTCGCATCGCTGACGGAGCGAGTCAGATTTTTGTGCAAGGTTGGTTGAGAGAGTTATATCACAGCCATAGGCTCCGGGCGCAGGCGGCGCACCTCCGTCCAAGCCGCTCGGTGATCCCGGAGCACGATTAGCCGCCTCGCGAAGTTTCTCCATTTGTGGCGGAAGTTTCGAGAATGCTGGTGCACCATTTCGGCATGGTGCATTGGAACCACTTACTAGTGGGATCCCCGACGGGGGTGTCCTCCATCACGTCCTCGGGTGACCGGAAGCACTGCGCTTGGTTTTTCGTTGCGCTAAGGAGCGCAAACACAAAGTAGGTCGGAGGGGTGGTCCCGATCTCAGCAGGAGAAAAACTGTGATTAGAAATAGGTCGCATCAGTTGCTCGGCATGGCAACACGGGGGTTTTTGCTAGTAGCCGGGCTGATGTTTGCAAGCACCACGGCACTGCCGCAGGCAGGATTCGCGGTTCTGCAGGGCACGGTCACCGATCCATCAGGGGCCGTGGTGCCCGAAGCGGCCATCAAGCTAACAGAGCCTTCAACCGGTGTTCTGGTTCGTTCCGTAATGACTGACAAGCAGGGGGAGTATGTGATTCCGGACTTGAAGCCCGGAACATACCGGCTGGAGGTGGCTAAACAAGGATTCGCGACATTTGTAGCTACGGATGTCGTTCTCGACTCCGGCCACAGGCGGCGGCTGGACGTGCCGCTTAGGACGGGCCAGGTAAAAGAGACGGTGGAAGTTAGGGCCGGCGAACAGCTAATCGATACAGAGAACGGGACAATTACAGCCGAGTTCACTGCGAAGCAGTTTGAAAATAACCCCCTCGTGCAATGGTATCCCAATGCCTTCGGCATGTTTCAGACCCTTCCGGGAGTCCAAGGCTACGGTTATTCCATCGAAGCTAACGGAATGTATTTTGATCAGGTAAATCAGGAATTCGATGGCATCCCGAGCGACCGCTATGGCGAACAGAGAAATAACGTTAACTTCGTGGAAGAGGCGACCATCACCACGATGGATGCTCCCGCGAGCACCGCCCGTCCCGTCTCGTACAACTTGACTTCGAAGCGCGGCACGGACGCCTTTCACGGCTCGGTGCATTACGAGTAATACAATTCGGCGTTCGACTCGACTCAGCCTCCGTATCCCATCAAGCCACACTTTATCCAGCATGACGGGCAAGCCGAGCTTGCAGGTCCCATTCTGAAGAGCAAGGCGTTCTTTTACTTTTCCTGGTTTCTGCAGCGAGTGCCGGCAAATTCCCTGGAGTCCGCTACACTTCCCACTCCGGAGATGATGCAGGGCAACTTCGGCGTGCTCTGTCCGGCAGGGTTCAATTCGAACGGCGTTTGCAGCAGCGCAGCCAGTCCCAACATTCAATTGGTCAATCCCCTCACGGGAAATCCGTTCCTGAACAATGTAATACCTCAAAGCAGCCTCAGTCAGGTGTCTCTTGGACTCGAAAAGTTCTACCCCACGCTCTCATCGAGCGCAACCTTTACAGCCCCCAACTTCCTTTGGATTCATCCCTACACGACAGGCGGTGTCTTGGCGGACTACTACCGAGGTGACTGGCCCTTTTTCCGAGTCGACTACAACCTGACCTCGAAGAATTCGCTCTTTATGACAGGAGAACTGCGGGATACCCCCTACGATTGGCCCGGGCCCGTTCCCGATCTTCCTGAAACGCACTTCAGGAATGAGTGGATGGGCGCTCTGCATGATATGCATGTTTTCTCCAGCAGCCTCACCAATCATATTGCATTTGCTTTGTCCCGTGATCGCCAGGTCTACGGGGAGCCAAACAACGGTAACCAACCGCTCGGTCAGACACTGATACAACAGATTGGTCTGCAGGGAGTCAACCCCAGTGGGTACAACGGCGTGGGAATGCCGACGATAAATTTTGGAGGGAACGGGTTCGAAGGCGCCTATCCTGCCGGCCTATATGATTCTGGGGGGGGTGAGCGACAACGCTACCGATGTGTCGTTGATAGATGATGTGACGTGGGTTAAGGGACGACACACGTGGGGGTTTGGCGAGTCGTTCACGCGCGTCTGGAACGGCAAGGATGGCTATACAGGTGGTTATCCCGATTACGGAAGTTTTACTTTTGATGGTCGGTACTCCGGCTTCAGCTATGCGGATTTTTTGCTGGGATACCCGGAGAGCACTGAGAGATCGTCTCCCTTGCTTGACCGCGCACTGAGTACCAAGACGTCCGGCCTCTACTTCACCGATACGTTCCGGGTGACTTCCAAGTTGACGTTGGATTACGGATTGCGTTGGGATTATGAGGGTATCGCGACATATGCAGACGGCTTGATCTATACCTTCAACCCGGCCACGGATGAAGTCATCGTTCCGGCCAGCAAGGTTAACGACATCAACCCACTGTTCCCCGGTCTCATCGGAAACGCCACAATCGTTACAGGCAATCCCCAACCTACTCCCGACCTGGGGAATTGGGGACCGCGCTTTGGAGTCGCTTACCACCTGCCTGGAAATATGGTTATTCGCGGGGGGTATGGATTGTACTGGCAGCGCTACACGCGCTTTCTAAACGGCTCGCAGCAAGGTTACTACGAGGGCCCGTTCTGGCCATTGGCGGACAACTACAACGATCCCACTTTCCCCTTCCAGGCTCCCGGATGTCCTCCGTTCCAGTTCCCCAACCCGTTTCCAGGCGGCACAAGTCCATGCTCGCTCGGTGCGGAACCACCAGGAGGCCAAGGCTTAACGGCATTCCCGACGCACTGGCACAACGGCTCGATCCATAACTTCAACGTGACGCTGGAAAAAGAAGTGGCGCACATCGGCTTGCGCGCTTCCTATATCGGCTCGCGCTCAGAGAACCAGATCTGGACCGGAAATATCGATGTTAAGCCGGCGAGCCTGACGCCCTACTCGAATACGCTGCTGCCATTTCCGGTTCTTAGCTACGTCAACCAATTCTTTAACGACGGAAAAGCACATTATGATTCTCTGCAAGTTGAGGCGAAGCGGAAGGAAGGCTTTGTGACGTTTGACGTCTCCTACACCCTGGGCTCGGACATCAGCAATATTTACAACGTGGACGGGAACAACATCGCGAATGCCCTTTGCTGCTGGGCGCCGAACGGTGGGGATACCAGGAACCGGTTCACCGCGTATACCGTCTGGAGCCTTCCTTTTGGAAGGGGCCGCCGATATCTCAGCGATGTGCCGTCGGCTGTAAACCAGATCGTGAGCGGTTGGACGATACAGACGATCAGCTACCTGGCGTCCGGGTGGTTATACAGTCCGGGGTTTTGTTCGACCCAGGGAGTGGATTATTCGGGTACGGGAACATTGTGCGGTTTGCCCGATGTGATTCCGGGCGCCAAAGCCAACTTGCCTGGCAATCAGCGCACGTACAACCGATGGTTCAACACGGCCATCTACACTTGCCCGGCTGCGGACGGGGTAACTTGCGGGCTTGGCACCAACACCCCGTATATATACTCCCAGCTGGGCGCGTTCATGATTCCGGGGTGCCCTACGACCGATCCCCTGTGCCTGAATACGGTGGAGCCAATGGTCGGCCGCTTCGGCAATGCGGGTGAGAACATCCTGCATGGCGACCCGCTTAACACGCATCACCTTTCCGTGACAAAGAACTTCAAGCTCACCGAGCGGGTCGGCCTGACTTACACGGCTATGATTTCGAACCTATTCAATCATCCACACTACTACAACCCGGATGGGTATATAACCGATAGCGCGCCGGATGGCGGGGGTTGCGTCGGGCACATAGCGACCTATAGCTGCGGCTCCAGTGCCGAGAACGGGTACGAATACAATCATGCTGGGTTTCGCAGCATAGCCATGAACCTGCGAGTCACGTTCTGACGCCCTGACTTTTTGAACCGGCCAGAGCCATTCTGGAATGTCAGGGTCATTCACCCTCGCAAGAATAACAGCGAAGGGTCTTGCGAATTCTCCGTGGACGCGCCGATTCGGTGGTATTGAACTTGACCGGTCTGCCGCATAGCCAACGTCTGAATTTGCATTTGATAGGAGGTAGGTGATCGCCGCCGTCGCAGTTGCCATGGCTCAAAAGTGCGGCCAGGATCGAACTTCCGGATCTTCTCTGCCACGCCAATTCAAGTCTCCTGGAGAAAGCCCTCTCGGTCCGCCGCTTCCCCTAGGAGCCGAAGTAAATACCGATACAGCCGATTTTTATAGGGCGCGAGCGGCGCGGCGAAGCGCGGCTGGCAGCACCTCTCAACTCCTAAGCGCGTCCTTCTGCCCCAGCTTTTTCTCCGTAAGAAGACGCAAGATCGCAATCTCACTGCGCCTTTTATGAGATAGCTTCTCCGCGGGTTGCGAGGCGGAATTCTCGACCTCGTTGTCAGACCCTTCGGTGAGCTCGAGTAGGATTCGGCTGCACGATGTTTCCGTTGAGGGCTTGGTTCTCCGGCGGCAATCCAGCGCTACCACTGGAATTCAATTCTCGTGCGGAGCTTGTAGCACGGATGGCGTCGGATTACCGGACATATGCCGTACTAGAACCCCAGATGTCCCGTAACCGCGTTTACAAGGAGTTTGCCGAGCTGCGAGTAGCCAATCTGGATAACTTCCGGATTGCCGACCCTCTGGAAACGGGCTTTAGTTTTCACAAATACGTTTGTCGGTACCGATTCCAACATCTGGCTAGTAATTCAATCCTCCGCGCCTGACTCACTGCAAGCCATATTCATGCGGCGGGAAGTACTATGGAAGCGCCTGAGGCCGAGGGGGATGTCCGTTGGTCTTTATGGCAACCGTGTTGCCCATGAGCCCCTCAGCATGTGCGGTCAACTGGATCTCGCCTGGCGTGGTTCCGGACTGGACAATCACTTGGGCCAGACCGTTGAAGACACTGCGTTTCCATTTCGCCGGGACTGTTTTGGTCGGGACACTTAGGCTCACACCTTTGTTGATACCGCCGGGGCCATCGCCGTTGTGGACAGCCACTGCGATGGAATTGTCGCCCGCATGAACAAACTTCGCGACATCGAAATTAGGCGAAGCTCGCCAATCATGCGATTCGCCGACAAGCTGGCCGTTCACATAGACCCAGCCATCGTCATCGATCATTCCGAATCGGAGCATGATGCTGCCCGCGGCAAGGTCTTCTGCAGTCAGATTGAACTGTGTGCGAAAAACTGCCGACGTGTTCTCGCGCATTGGACCTAGTTCAGTGTTGACATCGACCCGGTCCCAGGCTGCATCTGAAAAAGTTTCGGCGACCTCGGCACGGTCTTTGGTTTCCGGAACGGCCCGCATGCGCCAGTTGTTCAGCACAACCTCTTTATCATTGGCATAGTTCAGGTAAACATCGGGTTCGTGGGAGCTGGGGTCACCGTTTCCGACCCCAATTATCTTTCCCCCTCCGGTGATGTCAAAACTGATCAGATTCTCCGCAACAGGAACGACTCGGCCCTGTGCGTCGGTGACTGCCACGGTGATGATACTGAGGTCTTCGCCATCGGAATTAATCGTGCTCCGGTCGGGCGTGAGTTTAATCGCCGCGGGAGCACCAGTGGTCTCGACCTTTTCCTCGGCCATCAGCTTGCCGTCCTTATATCCTCGCGCCAAGAGCGTGCCGGCGGCATAGGGTACTGTCCACTGGAGGTGCGAATTCCTCGGCATTGTTCTCCGGCCGAGGCTGGCGCCGTTCAGCAACAGCTCGATCTCATCTAAGTTGCTAAAACATCGAACGTCAATGTTCTGCCCTTCCTTGCCGTTCCAGTCCCAGTGCGGCAGAAGATGGAGTACTGGCTTGTTACTCCACCAGGACTGATAGTAGTAATAATCATCTTTCGGGAAGCCCGCAGTATCGAGGATGCCGTAGTTCGAATTGATGTCGGGCCAGTCGTTCTCGCCACGATAATCAAAGCCGCTCCAGGCGAAGCCTCCGGAAGCCCACGGGCGGGCGGCATAGTATGTCCACCATGATTCGGCGGTGTTCGTGTCCTCCCGCGGCAGGTTGACCCCATCATCGTAGGCACTTTGATAGCCGCGCGTTTGGTCTACCGTGTAAATCCCGCGGGTGGTGAGGATGCTGGTAGTTTCTGTCCCGATGTTTGGCTGTTTCGGGTGTGCGGCATGGTATTCGTCCATCGCTTTTCCCGTGTGGTAATTCCAGCCGCGCACATCGATGACGCTGTTTGCACCTCGGAACTCGTTACCGACGCTCGCGGCATAGGTCACGAGGCGGCTCGGATCAAGCTGATGGATCAATGTCTGCATGGTTCGGGCGACGCGGGCCGCCATGGTCGAGGTTTGGAGCGGTTCTTCATTCCCCACAGACCAGAGGAATACACTGGCATGATTGCGGTCGCGGCGAATTTGGTTCTCCAGCAGTTCGAGATCCTGTGCGTCGCTGGCAAAGACGCGGCTTTCGTCCATCACCAACATGCCGAGATGGTCGCAGGCCTCGAGCAGCTCCTCCGTCGGTTCGTTATGCGCAGTGCGGATGGCGTTGTCGCCCATTTCCTTGAGCGTGCGGACTCGGAAGTATTGCATTGCGTCGGGCAGCGCCGAACCTACACCCGCGTGGTCCTGGTGATTGGCTGTCCCCTTTATGACATAGCGTTTGCCGTTCAGGAAAAAACCTTTGTCGGGATCAAATGCGAGCGTGCGGATACCGAACTCGGTCTCGACGCGGTCCACGATCTTGCCGCCGGAGTGAATGGTAGTCACGAGCTTGTAAAGGCGCGGCGTTTCGGGGGACCATAAGACCGGCGAGGACACGGAGGTTTCTTGTTTCACTTCCCGAGTGCTTGATGGAGCGATGGTCGCGATAGCTCGGCTTGTGGCGACGCTCTTGCCGTTTGGATCTAGGATTTCGTAATCCACCTCGGCATCCGCTGAGTTGTTCTGGAAATTAGCCAACCGCGTCTCGATATTTATTTCAGCGAGACCTTGAGGCACATTGTTTTTGAATCGGCTGTAAACAAAAGTGCCGTCCGGCGCCACAGCCAATGGGGCTGTCTTGACCAGCCAGACATGGCGATAGATGCCCGCGCCTTCATAAAACCAGCCTTCGAATTCGGAGGCATCCACGCGGACGGAAACTGTGTTCCTGCCGCCGTAGTTGACTACATCGCTGATGTCGTAGCGGAAGGAACTGTATCCTCTGGGTTGACGCCCGACCAGACAGTTATTCACGTATACGAGGCTGTCGCGAAAAATCCCGCCAAACTCGATCCATATGCGCTTTCCTACGTCTTCGGCGGGCAGCGTGAACGTACGGCGATACCAACCAACGCTGTTTTCGGGGAAGCTGGGCCCGATGGGCTTGAAACCGTGGTCGCCGGGCGCTTTTCGGTCGAACGGGAGAGCAACGGCCCAGTCGTGTGGCAGGTTGATGCTGGCCCAGGATGTGTCATTGAAATCCGTTCTCGCTGGCCCGGTGCTGACGCAAAGATTGATCGGCCCCTCGCCCGTCCCCCATTCGTTTCCCAGATGGAATTTCCAGCCAAAATCCATCAATAATCTTTCACGTGGGCTCTGCTGAGCGCGTGCTGGACTCAGGACCGCAAGTACTACAGCCAGTGCGATCGAACACTGCTCCATACAACCCATCAGGTTATTTTTCTTCATTGCAAGCCTTTTTTGCTTATAACAATTTGTAGTTCCGAATCGCCTACTTTGACTCACTCGTACCCGTTGCCTACCACCGTCATCCGAGAGTACCTAGCGACAGCATCGAATTCTACCGCAAGGCCTCGACAGCAATCGCACATAATCCTCCCGCTGCGTATGCGGTCCCACTGGCTAAGAAGAAGCTCGCCTCGCTGCGGAGCTAGGTTTTTTCGACATCGGGCTTGTGGCGCAGCTTTCGCGCCCGCAAGAGAATCCCCGTTCGCGCTCGGGCTGCTCCTGCCTGATTTTCGTTAACCCAGACTACCCGGATTGAGATTTCGCGCCACATCTGACGCGTGTCATTCGCAGGGGTGCATTCTGAGAGATTTCTGGTGCAGATTGTTGGGTTGCCCGGTACGGGCAGCTTGGCAGGCCGTTTCGCTAAGCTTGAGTGTCTTAGATTTATTCCCGCAGTAAATCCTGCTGGCCGGATGCACCATCTTCGCCTATGCGGCCTCAGGCGTCCGATGTAAACCGTTGAGCTGCCGAGTGCTCCTGCTCCTTGCAATGACGGCAGTGACGAGTCCAGGGCACAGCCACAAGCCGCGCCCTTGCGATTGGCCTCTTGCAGGATTTGCACACGCCGTAGCAACGATGGTTGATCCGGCTCAAGGCCTCTTCGATAGCTCGCAAAAGCAGCCCGTCGGTATGGTGCAACTGAATCTCGAGCTCCGCTTCTGTCTCGGCCTTTGCTTGGTCCACAGGATCCCCCTCGACGCGCCCCGCTGCCGGAATCACCGCACCCGCGCTCGCGGTGAGTAACTCCTGGCGCTTTTCGACCAAGAGCCGCTTGTATCTCTGCAACTCCTTGGCGTGCATGTTTAACTTCCGAGGAGAAAGGGTCACCATTGGCCAAGCATCTTACACCCACAAAAGATCGGTGTCCGCAAGACGAACAGGCGTAGCCCGCGCCGCGGAGAGGCCTCCTCTACCTCCGCAGCGAACTCGCTGCCGCCATCGACCTGCACGGCTCGGACCGGGAACGACATCCGTTGCTGCAAGCTGTTGAGGAACTCCGTGGCGGTGGCGGCGGCGGTCGCGCGCATAGCCGCGCGAACGGCCTTCACATCATTAGCGTTCTCAGAAGAAAGGTACTGCGGAGAGAGTCTAATCCCTATTTGTGTGAACTCGCCTCCGAAACTTCAGCTTAATCCTGCTCTCACATCGCTCCTATTCCCGCTGAAGTCAGACACTTATCGCCGATCGGCGCGGAGGGATTTGGCGTGCCGTCACATGGGTGCGTGACCTCTGTCACAGCAAATCCAGGCAGATCGAGCACAGTTGGAGAGTCCGACCGAAAGACGTGCGCATGGACTTACACCGGGCCAGACTCGAACTCTCGCACGAGGGACAGATCGCAACCGTCGTGCTGGCCGCTCCGAATGCTAACATCCTCGATCGCGAGATGATGCGGGAACTCTATTGGATCCTGAATGGGCTGATATCGCGCCTTAGTCCGAAGGTCATCGTCATTACTGGCGAAGGACCGAACTTCAGCTACGGCGCGAGTGTGCGCGAGCACCTGCCGGTTGAGATCGAGTTGACGCTGAAGCAACTGCACGAGCTGCTGATTGCGGTGGCGAAAGCGCCCGCGCCGACCATCGCTGCGGTGCGCGGACATTGCCTCGGAGGAGGATTCGAACTGACGCTGGCCTGCGACCTGATCGCAGCGGAAGAAACAGCGCAGTTCAGCTGCCCGGAGATCAGGCTCGCCGTGTTCCCTCCGGCGGCGTCCGCGTTGCTGCCGGTGAGGGCGGGATCGGGCTGGGCGAGTAAGATCGTTTTGACCGGCAATACTTACTCAGGGAAAGACCTTGCGGCTGCTGGCGTGGTGTCGCGGCTGGCCGCAGCGGGCGAACTGGATGGAGAGCTTGAGCGCTGGCTCGAATCGGATTTTCTCCCGCGATCGGCGGCAGCGCTGCGCCATGCCGCCGCCGCCGCACGATTGCAAGTGCTGCGCGCTTTGGAGCAAGATCTGCCACTGCTCGAAAACATCTACCTCGACCAACTGATGCGCGAGCCCGATGCGGTCGAGGGAATTCACGCGTTCCTGGAGAAGCGCGAGCCGCAATGGTCGAGAGCCGGATCGGCTGCGCCTGAGCGCCCGAGCCAAAAAGACAGGGCTGCAGATCCTCCGCCCGCCCGCCCCGGTGCGAAATCGGTTTGAACGGAAGGTTGGGAAAGGTCGTGAAGGAAATCGACGCATTTGGATACAAGCTGTCCGAGCCAAACCGGCCGCTACATTTCACGGACGCGCTCGAACTCGAGCCGCGTCCCGACGAAGTGATCGTGCAAGTGGCCGGATGTGGAATCTGCCACACCGATGTCGGCTTCGCATACGACGGTGTTCCGACGCGGCATCCGCTTCCGCTGATTCTCGGACACGAAATTGCGGGGCGAATCGTGAGAGCGGGAGAAAGCGCACAAGTGTGGCTCGGCCGAAACGTGATCGTGCCCGCGGTGATTCCGTGCCGAAAGTGTGTCGCGTGCCTTGCGGGACGGCCTACGATTTGCCGCGCGCAGTTCATGCCCGGCAATGACGCCGACGGCGGCTTCGCGACGCACGTGCGCGTTCCGGCGCGCGACCTGTGCATCGTTCCAGAAAAACTCCCGGCAGGAATTTCACTCAACGCGCTGTCCGTGCTTGCCGACGCCGTCACCACTCCGTTCGAAGCGATCCGGCGATCCGAACTCGGAAGCGACGATGTCGCGATTATTATTGGTGCGGGAGGAATCGGAGGATTCGGCGTGCAGTTGGCAGCGGCGCGCGGAGCCGCAGTGATCGCGATCGACGTTGACGCAGAGCGGCTCGATCTGGCGATGAAGCATGGCGCGTCGCTGGCACTGAATGCGCGCGAATGTCACGAAAAAAGTCTCAAGTCCGCTGTGCGAGATTTTGTCAAGCAGAGCGGGCGTAAAGGAATCGGCCGCAAACTTTTCGAAATGAGCGGGACGACGGAGGGCCAGGCTGCAGCGTTTGCGCTGCTGGACCACGGAGCGTATCTGGCCGTGGTGGGATATACCCCGAAGAAGACCGAAGTGCGGCTATCGAATCTGATGGCATTCGATGCCACCGCGCGCGGGAACTGGGGCTGCCCGCCGGAGCAATATCCCGCGGCGCTCGCGCTCGTTCTCGAAGGCAAAGTGGCCATCGAGCCGTTCATAGAGCGCCACCGTTTGGAAGATGCGCCGGTGATTTTCGACGCTGTCGCGAAGCACGCGACGAAGTGCCGCGTCGTGCTGGTTCCGAACGGATCAGCTTACGCGTAACCGAAGGAGAAGCCCCATGAAAAATCACAACCTCACAGCGTCGTTCGAGCCGCGCCAGGTGCTCGTCGAACGGCGAGCCGTGCGCGACCGAGCGGGTGCTGAGGTGAAGGGCCTTCACAACGTCTGGATTACGCTCAACAATCCCGCGGAGTTGAATTCCTACACGACCGACATGGTGAAAGAAGTGATTCTGGCCGTTCGAGAAGCGAGCAACGACCGCGCGTGCGTTTCCGTCGTGCTGACTGGTGCTGGAACGCGATCGTTCTGCGCGGGCGGCAACACGCGCGAGTACGCCGAGTATTACGTCGGCGCGCCCACGGAGTACCGCCAATACATGCGTCTGTTCAACGACATGGTTTCAGCCGTGCTGCACTGCGACAAGCCCGTGATCTGCCGCGTGAACGGCTTGCGCGTCGGCGGCGGGCAGGAAGTGGGGATGGCGTGTGACTTTTCGGTCGCGAGCGATCTCGCAATTTTCAGCCAGGCAGGGCCGAAGCATGGATCAGTGCCGGATGGCGGGAGCACGGATTTTCTGCCGCTATTTGTTGGCATCGAGCGCGCCATGATGAGCAGCACGCTCTGTGAGCCGTGGACAGCGCACCGTTTTTACTGGCTCGGCGGCTTGACTCAGATCCTGCCCGTACTGAAAGTTGACGGCAAGTGGGTGGCGAACCCGATGGTCATCACGGACCGGGTGCTCGACGAGTATGGACGAGTCGTTCTCGGGGAATGGAAAATCGGTGCGGAGTTCGAACGAGGCAAAGAGCTGGTGAAGCATGGAATTATTGATTTTTCTCTGCTCGACGAGGCGGTCGAGCAGCTTTGTACGAAGCTGCTTTACACAATGCCGGACTGCCTGACCAAGACAATCGAGAGCCTGCGCAAGCACAAGCTCGAACACTGGGACCGCAACATGGAAACCAATCGCGCGTGGCTCGCGCTAAACATGATGACGGAAGCGAACGCCGGCTTCCGCGCATTCCACTATGGCGCGCGCGACCGCTGTGAGGTTGATTTCGTGCTTCTGCGGCGACGCTTGGCCGAAGGCGCGCGCTGGGACGAGGCGCTCGTGCGCGAAATTGCTCCGTGGGTGGCGGAACCTGCGAAGGTGGAAAAGTGAGTTTCCTTCTGCCCTCGCTTCCGCAAACGCCGAAGCCGGGTCTGCGGCCCGAGCTCAGCGCCCTAATCGGCAGAGCCGAAGCGCTCTACGAAGATTTGGACCTAAAGGCTGTGCGAATGTGGAAGGAGGAGGTGTCCGGCCGCAAAGCGATCGGGCACATGCCGATTTACGTCCCGCGCGAGCTGATCCATGCAGCGGGGATGTTGCCGGTCGGAATCATGGGCGGCGGCGACCGCCTGGAAATTGTTCGTGGCGACGCGTATTTCCAGAGTTACATCTGCCACATTCCGCGCAGCACAATCGAGCTAGCTCTCTCGCACCGTCTCGACGCGCTCGACGGGATGCTGTTTCCTTCTATTTGCGACGTGATTCGGAATCTTTCGGGAATGTGGATGATGCTGTTTCCGGACCGCTATGTTCGCTACATGGACGTGCCGCAGAATTACAATCCTGCCGTGGGCGGTCGATTCTGGCACCAGGAACTGAGTGAACTCCGTGATGATCTCACGGGATTTGCGGACAGGCCGATCACCGACGATGCCCTCCGACACAGCATCAGTTTGTACAACGAGCATCGGCGCTCGATTCGAGACCTTTACGAAGCGCGCAGTCGCGAGCCGTGGCTCTTTCCCGCGTCCGAGGTGTACCTCGTCCTGCGTGCGGGCAACGTCTTGCCGGTCGAAGAGCACACCGCGATGTTGCGCGAGTACATGCGCCTCGCGCCACTCGAAGAGGAGCGCCGCGAGCAGGATCAAAGCCGCGTCGTCCTGGTCGGTATGTTCTGCGAGCAGCCTCCGCTGGGTTTGCTTATTACGCTTGAGCGCGCCGGATGCTGGGTGGTGGACGACGATTGGATACTCGGGCTGCGCTGGCTCACGGGCGATGTGCAGCTCCATGGCGACCCACTAGAAGATCTAGCCGAGGCGTTTCTCACGCAGAGCGTTTCGACCGCGTCGAAATACGAACCTCAGGGACACCGCGGAAAATGGCTTGTCGAATCGGTTCGCCGGAACCGCGCGGAAGGGGTCATCTTCTGCGCCGCGAGCTTCTGCGATCCCGCGCTGCTGGACCAGCCGATGCTCGTCGCCGCTCTCGACGCCGCAGGAATTCCGCACACGCAATTCAAATACTCCGAAGACACGGGGCAATTCGCCGTGATCCGCGAGCAGGCGGGCACGTTCTCCGACTCGATACGGCTGTGGAGCGAAGCATGAGCATTGCGAAACCAGGTGCCGTTATCGAAGTACAGAAAGAACGCAGCATGGAATTACAAAAGGAGATGATCGCCTCGCATTACGACGCCCTCTCGGAAGCGGCTGAAACGGGACGCAAAATTGTTTATACGTTTGTGCCCGGCAACCTGACGGAATTGATGCGCGCGTTTGATGTTTTGCCGGTCTTGCCCGAGATCAACGCATTACAGTCTGGAATGCGCAAACTTTCCGGCGACTACATCACCGAGGCGGAAAAGCATGGACACAGTGAAGACGTCTGCACGTATGTGAAGTGCGACATCGGTATGCTGAAGAAAGGAAATATCGGACCGACCGGCAAAAAGCTGCCGAAGCCCGATTTGCTGCTCCTCTCGTATACCGGCTGCTTCACGTTCATGAAATGGTTCGAGCTGCTGCGCGAGGAATACAACTGCCCGGTGGCGATGCTGCATGTGCCGTACCAGAGCCAAGGCGTGATGCAACCCCACCATCGCGATTACATCGTGAACCAGCTCCGGACCGAAGTGATTCCAAAGCTCGAGGAAGTGACCGGACGTCGATTTGAAGAGGAGCGTCTGTGCGCGAAATTGCGGCTCTCGGCGCAAGCCGAGGATGATTTGGTCTGGGTGCTCGAGAGCGCGAAGAATGTTCCCTCGCCCATTGACGCGTATTTCGGCGGTGTTTACTACATCGGTCCGATGTTCTCCGCGTTTCGCGGCACGACGGAGGGCGTCGAATATTACCGCACGCTGCGTGCGGAAGTGGCCAAACGGCTGAGCGCGGGGCTCGGCCCCGTCGTGCCAGAAGGCCAGATGGAACGGGAGCGCTACCGGCTGGTGATCGAAGGGCCGCCGAATTGGACGAGCTTCCGCGAGTTCTGGAAGATGTTCTATGAAGAAGGCGCAGTGATCGTGGCGAGCACGTACACAAAGGTCGGCGGCCTTTACGATCGAGGTTTTCGGCACGATCCAAACCGCCCGCTCGAAACCCTTGCCGAGTACTGCATGGGTTGCTACACGAATCTTGGTTTGCCGACGCGCGTCAATCTTCTCGAGAAATACATCGGCGACTACCGCGCCGACGGATTCATGATCAACAGCGTGAAGAGCTGCAATTCGTTCAGCGTCGGACAATTGCTCATGCTGCGGCAACTGGAAGAGCGCACCGGCGTGCCGGGCGGCTTCATCGAAAGCGACCTCGTGGATCCGCGCTATTTCTCAGCGGCCAATATCAAGAACCGGATCGAAAGTTACCTGCAAATGATCGAGCAGAAGCGCTCTGCAGGGAGCCGCGCATGAACGAAATCCGCGTTTACGTCGGCATCGATCTCGGCTCCACGACGACGAAGGCCGTCGTCCTGACCGAAGCCGGCGCCATCATCGGAAAGGGCATCACCAACAGCCGCAGCAATTACGATGTTGCGTGCGAGGTTGCGCGTGAAGAAGCGTTCACCCAGGCGCGGCTCTCGCTACTACGCGAGGTGCTAGAATCGGATCCAGCGTTGTCTCACCTGCAGAAGAGCTTCCTCCCGGATCTGATGTGCAATTTCCGAATGGAACAGCATCTTGAGCGGCTCGACGTGCTGGCGCAGGTGCTGCGAGAAGAGACGAAAGCGCCGCGGCACCGCGAACGCATGAAAGAGCTAGACGCAGTCCTCGAGAAAATCGTCGTCGCACTACGGGAGCGCGCGGCAGTGCATTTTGGTCCACTGGCCATGCGGAGGAGCGATTTCTTCCGCGATCTCGCAGCCGCCGATTACATGAACCTCGCCGAGCAATTGGGCGACCCGAGAAGCATCCCATTCGAGACGCTTTGCGCGTTGTTCGATGCGGCAATACTCGTCGTCGAAAACACGTCCGGCGGGAGCGCGTTCCCACGACACATCGGAAGCGCACTCGAGCGAACGCTAGTGAAGGCGAGAGCGGCGCTACAAGCATTCGGCGCAGAGGTCCGCCGCGCGGTGGACGCCGCTCGCACGACGGAGCTTGTCTTGGCGGGAACAGTGGGAACGGGCTATGGGCGGCAGCGCCTGCCGTTTCCGAAAGAGCAGATTCGAAGCGAGATTCTTTGCCACGGGCTCGGCGCGCACGCGATGTTTCCGTCCACGCGGACCGTGCTCGACATCGGCGGCCAGGACACGAAAGCGATTCAGGTGGACCCGCAAGGAATCGTGACGAGCTTTCAGATGAATGACCGCTGCGCGGCAGGTTGCGGACGCTACCTCGGCTACATCGCCGACGAAATGAATCTCGGAGTGCATGAGCTCGGGCCGCTCGCGCAGAAGAGTTCGTGCCGCGTGAAGATCAACAGCACGTGTACCGTCTTTGCGGGGGCGGAGCTGCGCGAGAGGCTTTCGCTCGGGCAGAATCGCGAGGACATTCTCGCGGGCCTGCATCGTGCGATTATTCTGCGCGCGATGTCCCTGCTGGCGCGCTCGGGCGGCGTCTCCGATGAGTTCACGTTCACTGGAGGCGTCGCGCGCAATCCGGCTGCTGTCGCGGCGCTCGAAGAGTTGATTCGCGAGAACTACGGTGAGCGACGGATCAACATTTCGCCGGAATCGATATACACGGGGGCGCTGGGAGCGGCACTGTTTGCGCAGCGAGCAGAGCGGAAGGCGGCATGAGCACGATGATTGCAACCCGGCCGGCGGAGAGCATCGCGGCGATTGTGACCGCGGGCGTGGATGTTGGCTCAAGCGCGGTGAAAGTTGCCGTCGTGCGGATGGAAGCAAACGGCGCCGCTGACGTGCTGGCGCTGCGCTCGGAGCGCATTCGGCGGCGCGAGCTGCGCAAAGTGATCCGGGAAGGTTTCGATGTGGCGCTCGAGCAGGCAGCCATCGCGCCGAACGATCTCGCGTACGTTGCGAGCACGGGCGAAGGCGAGCTGGTGGACTTTCGCCGCGGCCATTTTTATGGGATGACCACGCACGCGCGCGGCGCGAAATTTCTGATGCCAGAAGCGCACGCGGTGCTCGACATCGGCGCGCTTCACGCCCGCGCGATGCTGATTGATTCGCAGAGCCGTGTCCTCGCGTATCGGATGACGAGCCAGTGCGCCTCGGGGTCGGGGCAATTTCTGGAAAACGTCGCGCGATACCTCGGCATCGCGCTCGAAGAAGTGGGCGAGACGTCGCGCCGCGCGAAGAATCCTCAGGTGGTGAGCAGCATCTGCGCCGTGCTTGCGGAAACGGACGTCATTAATATGGTCAGCCGCGGCATCTCGACCTCAGATATCCTCAAGGGAATTCACCTGTCGATGGCGGGCCGGTACGTCAGACTGCTGCGTGCGATCGACGCCGACAGTCCAGTGGCAATTACGGGCGGATTGGCAATGGACGTCGGCTTGGCGGAAGCGTTGGAGGAACAAGCGCGCGAAGAAGGAACTGCGATCAAGGTGCTCTCGCATCCGCATTCAATATTTGCAGGCGCATTGGGTGCAGCGCTTTGGGGCGGCTTCCGGCATCGCGTCCTGGCGCGGCGCGCGGAGGCACGAAATTGAGCGCGGAGAACGAGCTCGCGGGAAGAGTCGCTGTGATCACGGGCGGCTCGGGTGCGATCGGCGGTGCGATTCGTGAGAAGCTCGCGCAAGCGGGCGCGCACGCAATTTCATTCGATGTCGCGGCACCGGCGCGACCGGAGATACCTTACGTTCCATGCGATGTACGCGACGATGCGTCGGTCGCTGCCGCGGTGGAGAAAGTACGGCGCAAGCACGGCCGCATGGATCTTGTGATTCATGCTGCGGGCGTAAGCCGCGACGCTGTCGTCTGGAAACTTTCGCCTGATGACTGGGACCTCGTTCAGTCGGTGAATCTGCGCGGCGCGTTTCTCTTGCTGCGGCACGCGACTCCGGCCATGCGGGCGGCCGGCGGCGGGCGCGTGGTCTTCATCGGCTCGATCAATGGGTCGCGCGGGAAGTTTGGAACGTCGGCATATTCGGCGAGCAAGGCGGGGCTGCTAGGACTGGCAAAGAGCGCCGCGCGCGAGCTTGCCCGCTTCGGCGTGCTGGTGAACGTCATCGAGCCGGGCTGGGTGCGCACGCCGATGACAGAAGCGACGCCGCAAGAAGTGAGAGACGCGGCGCTGGCGGAGAGTTTGGTCGGCAGTTTTCTCGATCCCGAAGATATCGCCGCGGCCGTGCTGTTTCTTTGCGGCGCGGGCGGACGGAGAGTTACCGGGCAGATTCTGCGTGTGGATGGGGGGCAATTTCTCGGGCCGGTGTGAGAGGGGGAGAGATTCACGGCGATCGAGCGCGACGTGCAAAGTGAGGTCGGAACAATGGCTACCGAACATGAACTGGAACCAGGGATTCTGGACACCGACGCGATTCTGGTCCGTACGATGCGCGAGGGCGACCTCGATGCCATCGTGGCGATTGACGCCCTCTCCACGGGAAGGCGCCGGCCGAGTTATTTCGAGCTGATGCTGCAGCGGGCGATCAGGCAGGCGAGCCTGCAGATTTCGCTCGTCGCGGAATTGGACGAGCGCGTGGTGGGATTCCTGATCGGGTCGCTCTATTACGGTGAATATGGCGTCGTCGAGCCGACGGCATCGGTTGATGCGATTGGCGTGGATCCACGCTATCGCGGGCACCGCGTCGGCAAAGCGATGATGCGTCAACTGCGGATCAATCTTGGGGCTCTGCAGATTTCGACGTTGCGCACGGAAGTGGACTGGGACGACCTCGATCTGGTTGCGTTTTTCAAGAGCGAGGGATTTTCACTGGCGCGAAGGCTTTGCCTGGAAATTTCGGTTGACCTCACTTCACCACCTTCAGCAAGCGACACCTGATCGGACGCGATTTTCTTCCCCAAGCGGAAGCGCTCCGCACGGAGTTTCCTGCGGATGCCAACATCATTGTCGGCCAATCGCATTTCTTCAAGCCGGTGGAAGATTTGTACGAAGCGGTGTGCACGACCGTGCCGTAAGCCCAGTTTGGATTGGGGTTCAAAGAAAGCTCCGGGGCGTGTTTGACGCGGGCGGATAGGAATGAGGGAGGGCTTCGCGATATCCCCATTCGCAACGCCCAGGCGCTGGACTGCGGGCACACTTTCGTGCTCGTCATTCAAAATGACTACCCCCACGCCATCTGGCATGGCTTCGTTTTGGCCGGAAGCACCTGCCATTATTTTGCCGTACTGTGCTAGGTAATCTTTCCGGCGAAAGCCTAATAGGAATCCTGGACTCCAGCTAGCAAATTGCTTAACTTCATGTCCGGCTTCCTTGAGAGATGTGGTGGCAGAGACAGGCGCCAGGGCGGAGATCGCCGATCTTCCAACAACTAAGAGTTTTGGTCCTTAGTTTAATGTTGGGGCATTCAATCCCCGCCTCGGGGAATCGAATGATCATCGCACGTCAGAGTCCTTCATCCGCTCGCCCCTACCCTAATTGCATCTTTGTGGCCCGTGCTATACTCCGGCTCTTCCAATCCCTGGATGCCAGATTCTACGACCGGGTAACTGAGGGGTTTATTCATGGACCGAGATCCCGAAGAGATGAGGGTGTTCCCGCCACTCGGACCTGCGATCAAAGTTCTAATGGTCTGGCCGCGCTTTCCTGCCTCCTTTTGGAGCCTTGCGGAGGTGATGGAAATCGTCCCAGAGCGCTCCCTCGTGCCTCCGCTGGGGCTCATCACGGTGGCGGCGCTTTGTCCCAAACAATGGAAAATCCGTCTCGTTGACCTTGCATTTGACGCGTTGAGTGATGAGGACATCCTCTGGGCTGATCTTGTGATGGTCAGCGCGATGGCGATTCAGCGCGAAGGCGTGCGCCAAACGCTCGAACGTGCTTCCAAGTTGAATCGGCGAACCATGATCGGAGGCCCTTATGCGAGCAGCGAACCGGGGGCATTACTACCACTAGCTGACCATGTGGTCGTGGGTGAGCCGGACGAAATCTTCCATCAGATCGCCACAGATCTCGAGGGCGGCTCAGCCCGCAGGCTGTACCGCGTTAAGGAAAGGCCTGATGTTAGCCACACTCCGGTGCCGCGTTTCGACCTGTTGGCGTTGGAGAATTACATTCTCATGTCCGTGCAATTTTCGCGAGGCTGTCCGTTCACGTGTGAGTTTTGCGACATCATAACGATCTACGGACGCCGCCCGAGGACGAAATCGCCGGCGCAATTGATTGGAGAACTCGACGCGCTTCTGCAGCTCGGCTGGCGGAAAGAAGTTTTCATTGTCGACGATAATTTTATTGGAAATCACAAGGCGGCTTTGGAGCTCGCCCAAGAGTTGGAACGGTGGCAGCGCCGCAACCGGTATCCGTTCGGGTTCTTCACCGAAGCTTCTATCGATCTTGCTTCGCGGCCGGCGCTGCTGGATGCTATGGTCAAAGCAAATTTCTGTCGTGTGTTCATCGGGATCGAATCGCCCTCCGCGGAGTCGCTAAAGGAAGCAAAGAAATTTCAGAATCTCCGCCGGGACCCATTGGACAGCATACGCTCGATTCAGCAGCGTGGGCTTTGGGTCATGGGTGGTTTCATCGTTGGCTTTGATAGCGATCCACCGGATATTTTTGACCGGCAGATTGAATTTGTAGAGCGTGCCGCCATCCCTTGGGCGATGACGGGTGTCCTGCAGGCGCCGCCTACCACTCCGCTATATGAACGCATGAAAAGAGAGGGCCGGCTCCTTCAAGACAACCCTGAACCGAGTAACTTTGACCCTCCGAACTTCCGGACAGTGCTGCCCCTGCCGGAACTGCTCGACGGCACGAAGCGGATGCTGCTTACGCTTTACGACCCGCGTCGCTTCTACGAACGTCTATTCGATTCCCTGGAACGCTGGCAACTTCAACCGGAACAGAGAGCTGCGGCGCTTTCCTTGCTGTACCTGTTGGGGGTGGTGTTCAAATCCGCGTGGAAGCAAGGCGTGCTCTCCAGCTATCGTCGGGCTTACTGGCGCTTTTTGCGACGGCTCATGATTCGCTGGGGACTGAACCCGCAGAAGAGGCGGCTTGGGTTCGAGCTTGCGCTCTCCGGGCACCACTTCATCCGCTATGCGCAGCACGTCACCGAGACTCTGGAAGCTGAAGGCCGCCGGGCAATTCAGTTCAAACGTCTCGCATTTGTGCCCCAAACAGATGGACAAGCACCGATTCTGGTGCGGATCGACAGCGTGCCGGGACAATCGTAGCTCGGTCCGCAAGCTCAGCCGCTACGGCTCGATACTATCTCTCATAGCATTCCACGAGTTGCGGTGCTGGTCCCTTGCCATTCATCATCTCAGTCGCTTTGTTTCTCAAACTTCAGCCCGCAATTGCCGTCGCCTATTTCCTCGTACGAGATCATTCATTCGTTGCTCTCACTGTGTCAACCTGTGCGAACGAAGTGTCCGAAAAGCGCTTCTCTTCGAACCGCATAATAGGACCCGAAACGAAGGGCAGCGCTTCTACTGACTGGGTGAGTGTCGTAAAGCCTTCAAGAAGGATTCTTGTACAGCCAGCGGAATGCCGACCAGAACGCTTAGGACACACGGGTTTTCTCAGAAATATAAAAACTATGACTCAGGTTTGCTGGGCGATCGTCGCACGAAGATCCATTTTTGGAATCAAAAGGGCGCGCCCAATCTGTCGCGAACTCTGCTTCCTGTATGTTCGAGTCTTGTTTTCCAGTTTCGAGCGGACCAGCGGTCTAGAGTCAATTTCGCAAGGGGGGTCCGAGGAAGGATCGAAGCTTGTGCGACCGCTTAGGGTGGCGCAGCTTGCGCAGCGCCATGCTTTCGATCTGGCGGATGCGCTCGCGGGTCACAGCGAACGTCTGGCCCACTTCTTCAAGCGTGTGCTCGCTGCCGTCCTCCAGACCGAAGCGCATCTTGATGATCTGTTCCTCGCGCGGGGTGAGCGTCTTCAGCACTGACGCCATGTGGTTCTTCAGGTTGATCTCGATGACCGCGTCCGACGGTGAGACCCCCGCCTTGTCCTCGATGAAGTCGCCCAGGTGCGAATCTCCCTCTTCTCCGATGGGCGTCTCGATCGAGATGGGCTGCTGCGCGATTTTGCGGATCTTGCGCACCGTATCGACGGGGAAATCCATGCGCTTGGCGATCTCTTCGGAAGTGGGCTCGCGACCAAACTCCTGCACCAACTGCCGGCTAGTGCGGATCACCTTGTTGATCAACTCGATCATGTGCACCGGGATACGGATCGTACGAGCCTGGTCGGCGATGGCACGGGTGATGCCCTGGCGGATCCACCAGGTGGCGTAGGTGGAAAACTTGTAGCCGCGACGCCACTCGAACTTATCCACCCCCCTCATCAGGCCGATATTGCCTTCCTGGATCAGGTCAAGGAACTGCAGGCCGCGGTTGGTGTACTTCTTGGCGATGGAGACAACCAAGCGCAAGTTGGCCTCCGTAAGCTCCTTCTTCGGCTGCCCGGCTTGGGCCTTGCCGCGCAGGATCCGTTGCAGTGTGCGCTTAAATTCGGTGAAGCCGGCCTCGCTCAAGACTCCGATCTCTTTCAGTTCCGAGCGGCACGAGCGCAGCTGCTTGCGCGCTTCCGCGGCTGAATCGTCCCCAGTGACGCCAGCGCGGCGCTCGAGCCTCCCGACCTCGCACTCGAGCGAATGGAGCCGCTCGACGGATTGGCGAATCTTGTCGATCAGCCGCTTCTGTTCCATCGGGTTGAAGTCGATTGAGCGGACTAGCTGCGAGATCTGGATGCGGGTCCGCGCGAGCGCGTACTTGGCCCGCAGGTATACGCGCCTCTTCGATTTCGGCGTGTTTTCGAGCTTGGCGGCTTGCTTGAGCGCCGTCTGGTAGAGCTTCTCGATCTTGTCGATAATGCGGAGGGTCTGCCGAGTCTTACTCTCGATCCTCTCTTCCGTCAGCTCCTCATCGTCGAGCTGTACGATTTCCTTGATCGACCGGGTGTCTTTCCGGAGCTCCTCGCCGATCGCCAGCATTTCCTTGAGAACGATCAAGGAGCGCGAGATCGTCTTCAGCACCAGCAACTGGCCGCGCTCGATACGCTTGGCGATGGCCACTTCGCCTTCGCGCGTCAGCAGCGGTACGGTGCCCATTTCGCGGAGGTACATGCGCACCGGATCGTTTGTTTTTTCGAGTGTTCCCGGAGTCAGGTCCAGCTCGCCCTCTTCCGCCGGAGTTTCCTCTTTTGTTTCCGCTGGCTCGGCGGAATCGGCCGCCGCAAGCGCCGCCTTGGCGGTCGAGAGGTCTTCGTACACATCAATGCCGTAGCGCTCGAAGGTGGAGAGCAGGTCATCGATCTCCTCCGATGAGCGCACCTCGGCCGGCAGGATATCGTTTACTTCGTCATAGAGCAGGTAGCCGCGCTCCTTGCCCGTGGCGATGAGCTGGCGTACCTGGTCATACTTTTCTTCAATCATCTGGGCCAAAGATTTCTCCACTTGTCAGGGCACTGCCAGAGTCGGCCAGGCCCACGCCGAGGCGATACTATTGCCGAAAGAGGGACAGCTGGACGCCCCTACTCGACGAGAACAAAGAAGAAGATCGTGAAATTCCACCTACGAGGTGTCTGTCTGCCGTGCTGCTCTCCGTTGGTCCTTCGGTAAGACTATACACTACCAGTGGTCCCCTCGCTGCGATGCCGCCCTTGGCGACGCATGTTAGGGACAGGGCAAAAGGTGAGATTTCATACCAGACATGGGCAAGAGGTGAAGAGGGCACAAGGTCAGAAAGCACAAAAATAGAAAGCAACCCGATGCGGGCAACCTTCTTGTGCCGCCCCGCTGGGGCAAATCCAACGGATGCTGGTTAGGCTGGATCCTGCAGCGTGTTTGCGATGTTTGTTTTGCGCCGCCCCATCAATCCAAGCGCCAATAATCCAAGTCCCATCAGCGCCATGGTGCCCGGTTCCGGCGTTGGGATGATCGGTGTATTCACGCCGAAATACTCCTGCGGGTCCCCGTAATTGGAGGGGTTCTGAGTGCCGGAGACGGGCGTATATATCACGAGGTCCGAATAGTTGCCGGTGGAATAGTCGCTGGGCAACTCCGCTTGTGCGAGCCAAGATGCAATAGCGGTTTGCTGCGCGCTCGTCAAACTACCCCATGGGTCACTGCTCGAAACACCGGGGTCGTAAATATCCCATATCGCCCACTGGATTTCGCCCACGGTCGTGGGATTCGAAATGTTGGCGTACATTTGTTGCACGAGCCATGCGATCTCTTCGTAGTTCTGCGTCTGGTTTGAACCCTTGAATTTGACGTTGTCGAGACTTGGAAATGTGGCCGTGGTTGTGGTCCACGATTCTCCATTGAACACTTCGGAGGCGGCATCGTCACAAATGAGTTGGACCGATTGCGATTCTCCGCCTACGCTCAGCGTGAAGTTGTAGGGGCCAACGTAAACTCCCCCCATCACATCGGAGCCCGCATTATTGAGCGTCAAAGTTCCTTGGCCGAAGACAGAGGGGGCACAAGCAAGGATTGCTACGACAGCTGCAAGCAAGCTGATTCGCATGGAGGTCTTCTTCCCTTTTCTCAATCGCATCGACCGGTGCCGCGTCAGCCCCTCAGCTGTCCGAAGTTTCGCTACTGCGAGTCCGGCTAGATACAGTTTAATTTGCACCATATCTCCGGCATTCGGGTTGCCAAACAGGGAGATTCCAAGAGTCTGATTTGAAAGGGTTTAGTTCACAATGGAGGCCAGAAATCAGGAAATGTTTTACAAGAAAAGGTAATGGTTTTCACCGTAGCGGTAGACCTCTTCGGGGGCGGGATCGCGGTTCCACGTGACTTGTCCTCCAGCGCTCTTGTTCAGTATCCGCGTCAGTTTCGGTTCGGGCCAGCGGCTTTGTGAGATAATCGTGCCCATGAAAGTGGGCATCGTCGTGATTCCCGGAGCCTTTCTCGTCCTTTCGGCTTCTCTCGCGCCTCTACTGGCGCAAACGACCGGCAGCCCGCAGCAACAGCCTGAGTTCATCAAGCAGGGGCAGCAATTGATGCGCGAGGGAAAGTTGGATGACGCGCTGGCGCTCTATCGCAACACTCTCCAACTCTCACCGGATTCCGTTCCGGCCAATATCGCGGCGGGGAGTGTCCTCGACCTCATGGGTCTGGGGGAGGAGGCCCGCAAGTATATTGCGAAGGCAATTCAAGATGCGGACTCGCCTGAACTTAAAGCATCGTCAGAACGGGCCATGGCGATGTCCTATGCCTTCGAGGGAAATTGCAAGAAAACCGTCCAATTCGAACAGCAGGTCTTCAACTACTACGCCAGTGTGAAGAACTTGTTTCAGCAAGGCGAGATTGCCGACGAGGCCGCTCGGGTTTGCATTGACTCAGGCGATTTGGACACCGCCTATCACTGGTATCAGGTAGGCCACGACACGGGACTGAAGGAACCCAACATCCAACCAGCTCGCCAAGACCTTTGGGAGTTTCGTTGGGAGCACGCGCAGGCCCGCATCGCGGCCCGGCGAGGAGACCAAGCGGAGGCGCAGAAGCACGTCGCTGCGGCGAAGAACATCCTCGACAAGGGAACCAATCCCGAGCAGGCGCAATTCCTTCCCTACCTGCAAGGCTATGTCGCATTCTATGCGGGAGACTACAATACGGCGCTTGAGGAACTGCAAAAGGCGAACCAGAACGACCCGTTCATCCAATGCATGATTGCCCAGACCTACGAAAAGCAGGGCGACATGGACAAAGCTTTCGGATTCTACCGCAAGGCTTCGACAGCAATCGCGCATAATCCTCCCGCTGCGTATGCGGTCCCGCTGGCTAAGAAGAAGCTTGCCTCGCTGCCGAGCTAGGTTTTTTTCGACCTCGGATCTGTGGCCGGCTTTGGGGCCAGTTGGGGCGAACGCAAGAACCTTTGTTCGACGTTGTGCACGACAAAGGCGACTATGGCCATTCCCGAAATACGTTCACGATGTTCACGACCGTCACTGGCTCACTGAGGTGTGCTCAGTTCGTCCGTTGTGGCAGCTCACGGTTATTTTCACGAGCTGTGGAACTGGTGAATCCGCGGTCAAGAAAGGATAGGAACTCGGCCGGATTCCGCGTCAGACCGGCATAGGTCGCAATCGTATCTCCGTTTGCGTTCACGATGACGTAGTACGGAAGAGCCACGGTCCCAAACCGCTGCTGCTGGAAATTCTGCTGATCCTCATACAGTTTGCCGCTGCCGTCTGTATAGAGTTCCACCAGCACGAATTGCGCGAGTTCTTTCCGGACCTCCGGCCGAGTGAACATATTCGCCTCCATCCAGCGGCAGTTCGTGCAGGTGTAGCCGGTAAAGTTGATGAAAACAAGCTTGTGTTCTTGATTTGCCTGACCCAAAGCCATCGGATAGTCGTTGGAAATCCATTCGAGCTTGGAAGGCCCGGAGCTCCCGCTTGCAAATGCTTTTGAACTCATCCCGTGGCTCATCGGAGGAAGGAAGGACTCGATTTCGCCAAGAGGGTGTCCGGACAACCCTGTTCCGAGCCAAAGTGCGATTAACAGAAAGCAAGCAGCTAATGCGACGCGCATCGGCGTCAGTTTCTGCACAGAAGCCTCGTGCCACATCGGCAGTTTTCCGACGAGGTACGCGGCGACGATGATGGCGATCACGATCCAGATCACCAGCACCGAATCACGCGTGAAGATTCCCCAGTGCCAGATCAAATCCGCGTTGGACAGAAATTTCATCGCCGCGGCAATTTCCAGGAAGCCCATGACCACCTTCACCGAATTCATCCAGGCGCCTGACTTGGGCAGTTGGGCAGCTAATTGCGGCATGACCGCGAGCACGAAGAACGGCAGTGCGAAGATCGTGGAAAAGGCGATCATGCCGGCCAATGGCCATTTCCAACTTCCCTGTGACGCCATTACGAGCACAGTGCCCACAAAAGGGGACGTGCACGTGAATGACGTAAGCGTGAATGTCAGGCCCATAAGCAGCGCACCAATAAGTTCACCGGTTCCCTGGCGCCGCGTGATCGTATCCAACCGTGCGACTAGACTGGGCGGAACCTGAATGAAGAACGCTCCGAATAAACTCAGCGCGAAGCCGAAGAAGATAGCGGTAATCAAAAGATTGACCCACGGGTTCGCTGCGAGTTGGTTTACCCCACCGGCGCCGAATGCGAGAGCCAGCCCCAAGCCGAGCGCGGTGAACGTAAGAACGATTCCAAGCGCGTAGATAATCGCGTTTCGAAGCGCCTGGCGACGATTGTGCGCCGAATGGTTGGTGAAGTACGAAACAGTGATCGGGATCATCGGAAAAACGCAAGGGGTGAGCAATGAAAGGGCTCCCATTCCCATGGCGATCCAGATAAAGGATCGCAGATTGCCTTGTGATCCAACGGTTGGGGAACCGTACGACGGAACTGGCTCGAGTTGAGCCGACAGGTGAGTGTCCCTTGTGGGATGAGTCTGCGACGCCGCGCTTTGCGCGGCTGATGGCTGCGCAGCCGTGCTCGGATTTGCCGGAAGGTTTGGCGGTGCATTAACAGGCTTGCCGGCGCCAGCGGACGCCTTTGTGATTTGCACCACTGCGGAAAGATGCACGATTCTGGGGGGCAGACACATCCGGTCGTTGCAGGTCTGGTATCGCGCGTCGATCATGACGGTATTGTGTCCAGGACGGGCACTTTCTGCGACTTCGACGGGCACTTCGAATGTGACGCGATGTTCAAAGAAGCGCGTGTCGATATTGAAGTTCGGGTCAAATTCGATTGCCGGTTCAGGTTCCCGCACCTCTCCATTGAGAACGAATGGTTGTCCATCGGGTACGATCAGCCCGGTTGCCGTGGGTCCGCCTTCCATCTGATCCAGTGAATACAAGTGCCAACCGTCGGCGATGGTGGCGGTGACCATTACTGTGAAAGTGGTCCCTGGATTCAGAGGAGCGCTGCGTTTCCCAATCCTCTCGGACCATTGGATTGGATTTTCGGACTTCTGCGCAGCAAGGATGAAGGCAGGCAGCGCGCCCATCAATGTAAGGAGCGCGATCAGTCGAACTACGCGGTTGGGCGAAGGGTGCACCGTCTAGTTGGCACCAATTTTCGTATCCGCCGGCGAAACGGCCGTTTCGACCGCTTGCAAGACTTCTTTTGTGGAATCGTCCTGAACGAATGCAACTACGGAAAGCTTGCGCGGGTCCATCACATTTTTCTTCTCGCGAAATGTGGCCGTGATACCGGTGCGGGCTTTCAGGTCAGCGATGTATTCATCGTAATACTTCAAGTTGGCCGCCGTAATTTCAACGAGATCGAAGGAATAGTCCACCTGGAATGCGTCGCCCTTTGGCAGCGGAAACCCAGAACTATCCTTCGTGGTTTGTGCCAGATTGCGAACCACCATCGGATGAAATCGAAACCCATTTTCTCCGCTGTAGCTGACTTCGTTCTCGACAAGAGCGATTTGCAGATGGCGAGCAGCCCCGGGAATCTGTAATCCTGTTCCGCTTACACTTACTTCAACTTTTGCGCCGGACAATTTGGAATTCACCTTCAATTCTGCACCGGGCGGCACCAAAAGCCGCGCATCGATCATGGGAGTCAGGGCGTGGTAAATGCGCATTGTTTCTGTCTGAAGCCCTTCGCCGACATCCGCATGATTCCCATCCAGATAGACGTTTGGTGCGCCGTCCGCGTCATAGAATGCGCTTCGCTCTTCGTCGGAGTGATTCACGAGAGGATCGGATACAGGAGCGTGCATGTGATACACGAGGAGCGCCATTTCCGAACTATCATAACGATGCAGAGCCGCTTCGAATGCAAGGTCCACCGCCGTACAGGGCTCGCAACCAGCTCCCGTAATCATTTCGGCGAGCACGACTCGAGTGGAGCGTTTCGGGTCGGGCACATACTTGGATGGATCGACGGGATTGTGAAAGTGCCCTCGATACAAATCATCGAGAAATTCGTCAAGCGACTTCGCGGACTTCTCGGGATGCAACTGTGCGTAAATGTCGGCGAGGTGAGCGAAGTTTTCTGAAGATAACTTGCCAGTCAATTCGGCGTCGGCCAGGTACTTCAAAGCGTTGTTACGATCGCCGCGCGACTCATAGACTTCGGAAAGGCCCAGAGCGGCTCCCATGCCGGGTTCAATTCTATATGCCTGCTGATAGTATTGTTCGGCATCCTCCAGCTTGCCAAGCTTTCGTTCAATGTCACCCATATTGGCGATTTGAGTTGAATGCTCCGCTGCATATTTCGCCATAGCCTCGTCGATTGAAAAAGTCCCTGGAGCCCGGTCCGGGTTCTCCTGATGCTCGTATTGCTCCTTACGTTCGAAGAGCCTCCGCTCATTCGCAATGTAATCGTCCAGATTGGAGGATTCGAGCCCTTGATGCGCGATCTTCTCGGCGTCTTCCACTAGAATGCTGTTCTGCAGGAGCGAGCGAGAAATCTCATAGGAAAACTCGCTGCGAGCGAAGGGCGTGACATTCGGCGTTCCATTTTCAAATTTCTCAACGAGCGCGCGCACTTTCGCAGGATTATCGTGATTGCTCTTTATCAGGCGGGTCATCGAGTAAGATACGCTGCGGAGGTAGGGAAAGTTAGGATATTGCGCCATCAACTTGATGATCGCCGCGACCCGTTCGTCTGGATTCTGAATCCGCTGGATCGCTTGTTCGGCTTTTTCGTCTTCGGCGATCTCAATCTTTGGCTTTGGCGGGGCCGAGCTATTCTTGCTCTGTGCGAAGCACCTTGCGGAAAGAGTGCCACTGAGCACAATGGCAGCACCACAGACAATGTGCCGCGCGATTCTCATCGACGCGTTCGTTGGTGTCATCTTATGGGGCGTCCTTAAGATGAAGCAGGCGACCGGTATTTCACGCTACATCGTGAACAGTTCGGGTATGGCCCGCTCCAATAGCTTTTGCTGATACGTCGAATCGAGCTCCGGCTTCAAAACGAGCCGTCCCTCCTTGTCCACCAGCATGTTGACGGGTGCGGCATGAACGTCGAATGTGGTATCGGCCCAACCGGCGATCGGAGACTTGAGGGGAATGAAATCTACCTTCAGGTTTTTGAACAGCGGGAGTACCGCTTCATCTTCCGTCGTTTCGATGTTTACGGCGAGCAGCACGAATTTGTCAGAGGCATACTCCTCATGGATTTTCTGCAGGAACGGAAACTCGCCGCGGCAGGTGTGGCAAGTCGGAAAAAAGAAATTCACAAGGACCACTTTTCCCCGGTAGTCGGAAAGCTTCACCGTTTTTCCGGTGTCGTAGTCCGTTAGTGCAAAGTCCTTCATCGGCTGGGCATTGTGTTCGCGAGCCTGCCAGATGTCTGCCTCGGTCTGCTCCGGAGTCTTGTGGAGCTGGCCCGCGTATTCTTGCAGTGCCGTCTCGAGCAATCGATCGGGGCTATTCGCGTCCGCTTCCAATGCAGTCTTATACGCGTCTGCTACGTTCCCCGCTTTCGCTTCGGCTTCCGCTTTCAGCAGGTGGAGCGGGATCGCATTCAAATCGTCCGGGGATTTCGTTTGCGAAATGCGGTCGAGGGCCTTGGCGAAGTCCTTCGTATCTATCTGAGATCGAATATCGACCAGGGCTTGCCCGTACGCTGTCCACGCGGGAAGCTTCTTGGAGAAATAGGGATCGGGAGGTTCTTTCGCCAGGTCTTTGACGAGGCTGAGCGCCTTGGAGGGGTCGGTTCGGGCATACGCGTCGAAAAGCTTGTCCATTCCGTACCCGTGCAACTTGCTCATTGGAACGAGCGAGCGCAATTCCTCGAGGACGGGAATCTTGTCGCTTTCGTTTTCCAGGCGATCCGAAAGAAACACGAGCGCCTGCTCCACCTCTTCGGACTTGGGATTGTGGTGCGCGAATTCCTCTGTCAGCGTCCGATACTTCGCCAAATCAGTGTTCTCGAAAGTCTCCACGTAGCGGAATTGATACTGAACGTTCGTGGGATCTGATTCGATTGCCTGTGAAAAATACTTACCGGCCGCCGTTTCATCGCCGCACATCTCATTAAGATTTCCCAAGGCGTTTGCCGCTGGCGCGAACTTGGGATCGAGTGCCAGCGCTTTCATTTGGTATCGCTCATCCTTCTCCACATCTTCGCGCCAAAGCGTTCCCAAAGCCCATTGATAGACCGCTCGTTCAGGATGCTCCTGCGCCCACCCCTCGTAAATCACTCGAAGTTTCCCGTTTGCGGTGGCGAAAGCGCCATCCATGAGCTTTCGACGCTCTTCGAAGTTGTTGGCTTTTTCAAAGCCTGTCTTCTCCAGGTAGGACATTTGCGTCGCCAAGATGAACTTCGAGTGGGCCTCAGCCAGGTTGGGGTCGAGCTCGATGGCAGCTTTAAATTCGGCGATCGCTTTGTCCATTTCGCGTGTTTTCTCGTACGCTTCGCCCTGCTGCAAGTGCTGCTTCGCATCGTCGGCGCGGCAGGAGAAAGCGGACGCCAAACCCATGATCACAACCGCAAAGGCAACTGCGCAAACATTGGCTCGATTGCTCACGGAAACCTCCCTGGATTTCCTTCTCACCTACCGACGACAAACCACTGCTTGCGCCTCAGAATTCGAGCCGAAGTGCCAACTGCAAATCACGCGGGCCGCCTGCGGCGAAAAGCGGACTGAATCCCCCTTGATTTCCGCCGCCGCCCAAGCTGGTCCCGAACATTGCCGGTGAAACACCAAAATTAGGTGCGCCGATATAGTTGTTAAAGGATGGATAGGATCCCGGGTTGGCAAAGTTCGGATGGTTGAATAGGTTGAAAGCTTCCGCCCTGAATTCAACTGTTAGCGCATCCTTGATTTTCGCACGTCGAATCAACGAGAAATCAAACTGCGTTAAACCAAAGCCGCGCAGATAATTGCGGCCCAAATCGCCCTGCGTCTCGGTCGGTCCCAGTGTGGTAAATGCCGCTGGATTTGCTGCCTTGCCGCCCGGGTACATTGAGCTGTAAAGGAACAACGGCTCATCTGGTACCACGTCCGCACGCGGAATCGCTTGGAATAGTGGATTCGTCCCGAAGCCGCTTTCCAAGATGTCAAAAGGCAGCGCGCTATGCGCTGAGAAGATTCCCTGGAGCGACCAGTTGTGAAGAATCGCGTTGGCTACGGCACCCATTACTGGATTAGGAACTGCATAGGTGAAGGCCGCGCCGAGATTGTTCCGCACATCGAAGTTGGAATTACCCTTGTCGATCGACGTCTTGGCAAACTGGACGGGGATCACAACGCTTGAATCGCTCGACGCGTTATCAAGCGAATGTGCATATGTATACGAAACGAGCGTTTGGAAGCCGTGAGAGAGCCGCCGCGTGAACTGAAGTTGCAGGCCGTTGTAGCTGGAGAACCCATTATTGGTGATGACTGTGAGCTGACTGAAATCGGGATTGGGGTTCGAATAAATCTCGTTCCGAAGCAGCTCCCGGCCCCATTCTCCTACATACGCGACGGAGAGAACCTGGCTCTTACCGAGGGATTGCTCGAGCGTCAAATTGTACTGATAGGTGCGCGGCAGTGTGTAGCCGTTGCTGACCATCGTTACGCTCGCTGGGTTCGTTGGGCTTGGGACAGGGTTTACGGGTGGAAACGTCGCATAGCTGACCGGAACGGGGAATGGCGTTGCAGCGTTGAAAATGAAGTTCCCGTAGGGCCAGTTGTTGTTGCCGAATGAGCCGGTCTGACCCAAATCGTAGAAGATTCCAGTGCCGCTGCGCAGGACAAGTTGTCGTCCCGGAGTGGTCACGATCTGATAGGCGACTCCCAGACGAGGGGCAAATTCGTGATAGTTCGTCGCGTAGTATGGCGCACCCTGCGCGGAAAGAGTCAGGTTCGTCAGGTCGCTCGAGCAGCATGCGGTGTACGGCGCTTGGCCGGCCACTGTCTTCGGAGAGGGATTGATTTCCCACCGAGTTCCATAGGTCAGCGTGAGGCGCGGGTTGACGCGCCATTGATCCTGCGCGTAGAAAGAGAACGCTTTGTAGTGAAGCGTCTCTCCTGGAATGTTGAAGTAGAGCGCGAGCGAGTCCATCCCGCTTTCCATCGTTTCAATTCCCGTGGGGCCGGCGGACACCGGATCGAAGATTACGTTACTCCCCAGCGGAATTGTCACGATTGTCGTGCTGATAAGGCGATAATCCACGCCGAACTTGAATTGATGTGAGCCGCGCAGGTAGGAAAGATTGTCCAGTGCCTCATATTGGCGCGGTACGTTCAGCCCTTCGCCCCCGGACGTGGGGCCGATGTTGAATTGCCCCCCGACATTCGCGATGGAGAAGATCGAATAACCCTGCGAGGGCACTTGGCCTCCAGGCCAGAGGACGGACTGGGGGATCGGAACCGCGCCACCCAAATTCGTGATTGCCGCAGAGGCCGAACCGGCCACTCGCGTGTAATTCGCGCGAAAGTCGTTTACCCAGCGAGCGCTGAAAACCTGGGTGGACCCAGCCGTGTAAGTTTGGATATCCGTTCCCGTGGTGTCGACTTCAGCCAGGTCATAGCTGTCGAGCGATTGCGAGCGCGAAGGGGCATAGTTGACGCGGGCCCAGAGCGTGTACTTGTCGTTGAAGCGATGATCCAACCGCAGGCTGGCGCTATAGGAATGCGTGGGCACGCCATACGCCAGGTTGAACGCAGCCCCGTCCGGCGGTTGGTCTACCCCGTTGGGTTTGGGGAATCCGTTCAGGATATCGGCGGCCGGCCCTGTAGCGGATTGCCGCACGGCAAGGCTAGGAACGGTAGACTGAAACGTTTGCGGAAGCTTGAAACCTTGATTCTCGTACGAAAAGAAAAAGAAAGTATGGTCGTGGCCGTTGTATCCCGGGAAACGGACCGGGCCGCCGAAAGTTCCGCCGTAGTCGTTGAGCCGGAGAGGCGCGCGCGGCAAACCCAACTCGTTGGCGAACCAATCATTCCCATCGAACGCTTCATTTCGCAAATACTCATACAATGACCCGTGGAATTGATTGGTTCCCGAGCGTGTTACCAAAATCACTTGTGCTCCAGGGGATCGCCCAAATTCCGGCGAGAATGTGGACGTCAAAATCTGGAATTCCTGAAGGTCATCCACAGATACGAGGCCGCCAAACCCTCCCTGAATATTCGTCGCAGGCAGGCTGCCGGAAGCCGCTTGACCGTACACGCTGTCGAAGTTCCAAGTGCCGACATTTGCGGAGACGCCGTCAACGGTGAAATAGTTCGCGTTCGCACGCTGTCCATTGACGCTGAATTGCCCTTGGTCGCCCGAGCTTGTCACGTTGACTTGCACGCCCGGAACCAAGTCAATTAGGGACTGAAAGCTGCGTCCGTTCAAAGGTATGTTCTCGACGAATTGCCGGTCCACTACGGTTCCAACGGCCATCGAGTCGTTAACGGTGTTGGTCTCGCCTGTAACCGTGATGCTCTGCGAGAAGCTTCCGACTTTCAGCCGGATCGACAAGGAACGATCGTCGCTTGCGTCCAGGACGATGCCCGTCATCTCCAGACGCGCAAAGCCCTCATGCTCCGCCAGCACCACATAGGTCCCCGGGGGAAGTTCCGTGATGGTGAAGAATCCCTGGCTATCCGTGACCCTTTCGCGGCGAAGCGCCGTCGCGCTGTTTCGGACCGTGATCTTGGTGTTGGCGACGGCTGCACCCTGCTGATCCGTGACAATTCCGCTCAACGTGGCCGAAACCGACTGCCCGCCAGTGGAGATTGCCACCAGCGCCAAACAAATCAACATGCCCGCTGCCATACGAAACACATTCCCTGGCTTCATGGATTTCACCCCTCCTCGGCTCCATCGAACGACCTTGAACTTGCTGTCATCGCCTGACCTCACAAGCGCCTCCTTTACTGCGTCAACGTAAACCGTACCTCACTGGATCACCTCCTTCTCGGCAGGAACGCCGATGTCGACGAGAATGTCGAGTGATCCGAGTATAGCGCGGGATCGGGGAGATGTCAGAACAGGCGTTTGCTCACCTTGGGATTTGGGCACGCGAAAGCCAGTTAGGGCGATACCACGATCAGTCCCGCAAATTGGCCCAACTGGGAGTGCGCGAGATAGACCGTGCCGTTCTTCGTGACCACTCCATTGCGAGCACCCTCATGTGTAGGTACTTGTGCAACGAGGCTGAGTTTGCCGGCAGCGTCAACTCGGGCGACTGTGAGCTGCGCGGCCCTTGCAGCACCTACATACAGCATGTGAGTGGCAGGCGAGTAGTTGAGATCATCCACGCCGTCGCCGGTATCGATCGACGATAACTTCTCCCCGTTGTGTCCCGCATCCAGAACCTCCGCCCGCGTGCTGCAGGCAACGAACAGAAAGCCGGTGTCTTGATCTATCGATATACCGTGCGGCCCGTCCTCACCGCAGGACGCGGGCCACTTGGCCACGGTCTTGTGCGTCTTAAGATCAATGGCGGTCGTCAGGTCCTTGTCCTCGTAATTCATGTAGAAACGCCCGCGCTTTGCATCGACTGCATACCCTTCGGGCCTACCTTCGAATATCAGTTTTTCTTTCTGATCCAACGTCTGGCTATCCAAGATCCGCACAGAATTGTCGCGTGGCGCGGTCACCCAGACTTCCTTGGAAGGCGCCACATAGACGACGCCGTCAGGGGTGGAATCAATGTGTCCACAGGTCTTGCGTGCAAGGGTCTGTTCATCGATGGCGCAAATGCTGGAGTCAGCTCGGTCGCCGATGTACACCACTCCGTCACCAACCGACACTCCGCTAGGACCCTGAACGCGCTTCCGGCCTCCGAATTCCACTTCATTCGTGGCAAAGCCCGGGATCTCCCGAACGGAACCGTTGCTAGTGTCCACCACATCCACCGAGCCAATGTTTATGGCAGGAACCCAGACGTATCCTGTTTTGGGGTCGTAGGCGATGTAATCCATTGTGATATTTCCCTTGCCGTGGTCGGGGAGGGCGAGAGGACGAGTCGTATAAGTCGCGCTTGGGTCGCTGCCAGCATACAAACTAACAGCGATTGCGCCCAAACTCACTATGACAATTACCAACACACAAATTCGGTTTTTCATGGCTGGAATAGTAGCACCAGTTTGGGTTGCTGAAACACCATGAGATCAAACATCAGTTCCCGGCGTTCCCGACCGGGACAGACTCGGGCCCCCGAGTAGGATCTACAGACCCTCCGGTATCGCAAAGAAACCTGAAGTTACGTCGCCGGATGTCTATAGCAGCGCCCCAGCCACGATCTGTGCGGCAGTGTAGAGATAGCATTGTGAGTAGTATGTGCCCCGCTGGTCGCTGCGGCGCTTCTGATCAAGCGATCGAACTTGTACTATCGAAATGAAATAGGAGGCTGCCGGGCGGACGTGACTTACGATGAACAGATCGTAGTGGCGTGCGGAGAGAAAGCGGCCTACGGTTTTCGGCGGGTGGCGTGGAAGCAACGGAGTGAGTACCGCGCTACGTCTTGCACCACCCATATCACTTGGCTTCACCGCGCGAGGGACTCTTCTTCCTCATATCACGGCTAGATCATGAGTCCGTGTGCTAGTGCCTCGGTCTTGCTAAGAAGCGTTGAAGCAATCTGGTGCCTTCCTTCTTGAAGTTCTCAGATCCAGCTCTTAAAAATGCCTCGCAAATCTGAGCCACGCTGCGACCTTCGTGCGCAGCAATGCTTTGCAATTCCTTCTTGAGGTCGGTCGGTATTCGGAATGTGAATTGCGTGTCTTTCTTCATTGGCAGCAGAGTGTTTACGTATCCCAGCTTAGTCTGCCCCACTACAAGGAGCTTGACAAGAGTTGTCCTGTGTGCAAGACTATGCAGTGCAATGCACTGCAAGGAGGGTTGATGAAAAATCGAGTGGCCCTTTGGCGTGAAAACTGTCGATCTGTTCGTTCAATGTGGGGAAGGTTAGCCCCCGAGGCGCTTCATGCGCTTAAGACCTTAACAATCAAATACGGTTTGTCTATTGCCGCTGGAGATCTTCAAGTACTGGATGGCCGCTGGTATGTTACGCATTCCGGCCTGCTTGGAATCGCACAACGAAACGAATGCACTGGAATTAAAACATCAGCCGTGAAGGGTCTGTGCGATCCAACTGTTCGCCGCTGGGTCTTTAAGGCCACCGTTTACAAGTCTTCTGGCTCTAAGGGCTTTGTCGGCTACGGAGACGCCGATTCGACGAATGTGTCTCCTTTGGTGCGCGGCGCTGAAATGCGCGTGGCCGAAACGCGAGCCGTCAACCGCGCCCTCCGCAAAGCCTACGGAATCGGGCTTTGCTCCGTCGAAGAACTCGGGCATTTGTATTCACGTTCTGAGCTCGCCGAGAAGAAGGGAAGTGCTCCTATTCCTTCCAATGGGAACGGTTCCGGCAATGGCCAGCCCAGACTTCGCGACCGGCTTTGCCTGCTGATCCGCCAGCATCAGCTCGATCCCAGTCTGGTGAAGCTCTATGCCGCTGAGTTCTGCGGAACGCAAGAGCTCCGCGAAGCCAGCCGGGATCTGGTCGAGTCCTTTGTCACCCATCTTTCCGAATGGGTCGCCCGAGACCGCGCGGGCCTTCTGTGCAAGCTCCAGAGCTATGCAACTCCCCAGGAGGTGAAGCCATGAAACGCCATTTCCCAGGCTTGCACTTGGAATCGAAGAACGGCAACGGCCTGCTCGAAGGATCGTTCCTGGTCCGGGTTGACCGTGCCTTCTACCGCTGGCACCCCCAGAAACCATTCTTTGCGCTCCGGTTTTCGGTCCTCGAGCCCCCCGAGCAGCTGGGACAGTTCATCTCTGGCCGGCTCTATTGCACACCGAAGGCGTTGTGGAAACTGAATTGGTTCCTGCGGGATTTTGGCTATGACCACGATCTGTTCACGCGAGACGAGGTGGAGGAAAAGGCCCTCCTGGGATTGCGGGGAGTGCTGCGGACTTCTCGCACCGTACGCGGGGGCCGTGCCTTTCAGAACCTCGAAGCCTTCGCACCAGCAGGGGAGTGGGAGGAGTTCGCCATCCCATCGATCCCGAACGAATCAAGTCAGGGGAATGGCCATGGTCTATAGCTACAGCCAAATCAGCCAGTACTTGCGCTGCCCTCGCAGCTATCGTCACCGCTATCTGGATGGCTGGAGGGAAAAGGATGTCCGCGCGGCCATGATCTTTGGCCGCTGCTTTGAGAAGGCCTTGGCGGCCTACTTCTGCCGGGAGGACAGCGCGGCCGTGCTGTTCCAGGAATGGGGAACATATCGCGATGCGCCCCTGGATTACGGCAAAGGCGACTCTTGGGACAAGCTGGTTCATCAAGGGGTCCACCTGCTTCACAAGCTGGCCCAGGATGATCGCATCCGGATCCGTCGCCCCCAGGAGAATCTGCAGTTGAAGATGCTTCGCTCGTTTCCCAACGGCAGCGAGTTCGTGGCCTATATCGACGCCATCGGTGAGATCGACGGCGAGCGTCATCTGATCGACTGGAAGACGACCACGAGCCGCTATCCGGAAGAGCCCGCAGGGCTGCTGTCGCTCGATCCGCAACTGGTCTGCTACTCCTGGATCAGCGGGATACGCGAGGTCGCTCTGGTCGTGTTCGTGCGCAAACACAATCCGGAGATCCAATACCTGAAGGCTTCGATCAGCGAAGGCCAGCACAAGGAGTTTGGCGAGTTGATGGAAGCGACGATCGGCCAAATCGAAGCGGGTCAGTTCCTGAGGCATAGCGGCATTCGCTTTCCGATGAATGGCTGCACGAGCTGTTCTCACCTGGGCCTCTGCCTTGGGAAACAAGAACTGATCGATGCGAAGCTCATTCGTCGTCCCGGAGCCAGCGACCTTGATTGGCTTGACCAGCTTGAGGATTAACGGACGGCCTCTGGTGGCACCGAAACTCGATCACCGTCGCGCCTTGTTCGTTCTGGGAAAGATCGAGGAGATCTTGGAGCTGGAACGGGTGACGGATCGGGAGCGCGATACCCGCTTCATCGAACTCGGGCGTTACCTGTGTGAGGTGCGGGCCGGACAGTACTGGCGGATTGAGAATCTGAAATCCTTTGATGAGTTTCTGGAACGGAAGTTTCCGGAGTCCCGGCGCAAGGCCTATTACCTGATGGCCATCCATGAGCAGCTGCCACGGCAGATCCATCGCGACCTGAAAGAGGTGGGATGGGCCAAGGCCACCGACCTCGCCAAGATCGCTCGGCGGGAGGGGTCGCGGTTCGATCGTGCAACCTGGTTGCACAAAGCCAAGGAGATGCCGAAAGAACAATTCAAGCGAGAAGTGGAACGGCACCTGACCGGCAAGGAGACGGAGCCGTGGGAGATGCTCTACTTCAAGGTGTACAAGAGCCAACTGGCGGTCATCGAGCAGGCGTTAGAGACTGCCTCATTGATGCTGGGAGGTCAAAAGGCGCGTGGCTATTGTCTGGAGATGATCTGCGCGGATTTTCTGGCCGGCGCAAGCCTGGACGCTCCCGGCAGCTCGGACTCCCTCCTCTTAGCGCTCAGTCGAACCTACTTGCTGCTCCCGACCTCGCAGAGGCAGGAGTTCTTGCGGCGGATCCCGAAGGCGTCATGAATTCACCGGTCCCCAGGCAACCCAGGCTTCGATTGGACCAGGATTCCTATCGGGAACTGTGCCAGCAGGTGCTCGAACGCGATGGCTGGCGATGCCAAGGATGCGGAAGCTCCCAAGACCTGCAGGTCCATCATCGGCAGCCGCGCAGCCTTCTGGGAGGGGATGTGGAAGAAAACCTCATCACCCTTTGCAGCGCGTGCCATCGGCAAGTCCATCTTCATGCCGAGACTCCTACGGAGTCCGAGCGCGACAGGGAATGAGAGAAACGAACATCACCGAGTTTGCTTCCCGCCAAACCTCGGTCCGCCGGTTCCTAGTTCATGGTCCGGTTCTAATCGGATGGCTGTTCATCAGCGTGAGCAATGCTGAGCGATGGAAGTCCGCTGATAATTCAAATCAAGATTGCGGAAGGATCGGACTTTTTATGAGAGACCCTGCACCATCAACACGAATTTTTGTAGAGCCCAGAAATGTGGTTGGTGCTTCGACCTTGGCGTGAGGTTCGTAGAGCGCGCCGGCCTCGATAGGTTCCACGCCGCTCTGGATGACAGACAAGAGAGCAACTTTTGCGCAGTGCTGATGCGGATTGGCAGACCGTTGGGAGCGTTGCGGATGAAAACCGTACTTAACAAAGTCGCAAGCAGGCGAGATGGCGGTACAATCGGTGCCGTCTCTGAGGTCAAAAAGGAAATTCCAATTCGTATGTATGGCTCACCACCCAATCTGGAGGGATTCGAGCAGGTCATCGAGCTGCTGGCGCGCGACCCCCGCATCGCGCCTCATTCTCCCGATTGGATTCGCGACGGGATCATGGCCGGAGGCGAAAAAATCCAGATTCTTCGCTACATCCTAGAAAATACTCCTTCCGAGGGCCCCCCGCCGCGGGTGCTGGATATCGGCGCCCAGATCGGCTCTTTTGCGCTCTACGCCGCGAAACTCGGATGCCGCACTTCCGCCCTCGATTACGACCTCTTCGCGAATATCTACGCGAAAATCGTGGCCGAACACGGTGTGGATTACCGCGAATGCGATCTCGCCTCCCAACGGCTGCCTTACGACGACAGTTCGTTTGACTTCGTTACCTACACGGACGTTATCGAGCACCACGCGTTCTCCCCAAAGCGCGTGCTTCGCGAGATCCATCGCGTCCTTGTTCCCGGGGGCCGCGTCATCATCCTCACCCCCAACCAAGCCTCGATCTATAACCGGTTGATGCTTCTCTTCGGCCGCAGCGTTTATGGCGATTTCGATCATTTCTTCGACAAGTCCGCCGATTGGGACGTCTATCCCGGCCATCACCATGAGTTTACGCGGGCAGAATTGCGCGCTGCCCTCGAGCGCACAAATTTCAAGGTTCGCGAATGCCGCGTAATCGAGGAAGACTTCGCGTCGCTCCTCTACTTTCGGCGCCGCCATCCGGAACGCGCCGGGAATTCGCACCAGCGCCGCGCTCTCTTCGTGCGCGCCCTGGGCCGCATCGGGACGGCCCTGCATCTCCCCTTCGGCCGCATCCTCTGGGCCGTGGGTGAGAAATCAAGTGAGTGACGTTTCGAGTGCGCCGTACCCTGTCCTTGTGGCGACGCTCTAACCAGTTTTGCTCGCACCGCTCTTCCTGATGTTCAAGAGATGCAAATAGCTTGGAGACTACGAAAGGCCGCATGCTGGCGACCTATCACACGATTCAAGACGAAGTCAGCAACTCCGGCGCAAACTGGGTCGATCAAGAAGTAGTGTGCAACCACAATTGGGCGAGCAGCCGTCAGCGGGTTGGCTGGCGGTGCCAACGCTGCGGAAGGTCTCAAGATCTGCAGGTCCATCATCGGCAGCCGCGCAGCCTTCTGGGAGGCGATGTGGAAGAAAATCTCATCACCCTTTGCAGTGCGTGCCATCGGCAAGTCCATCTTCACGGCGAGACTCCTAAGGAGTCCGAGCGAGGCAGGAAATGAGAGGAACGAACGTCACCGGGTTTGCTTCCCACGGGACCTCGGTCCGCCGGTTCTTGGAAGAGCGCCGCTAGCGG
Organism: uncultured Acidobacteriota bacterium; assembly: GCA_963788255.1. Lineage (GTDB taxonomy): Bacteria > Acidobacteriota > Terriglobia > Acidiferrales > UBA7541 > Palsa-295. The sequence goes on along the minus strand of CAWBGC010000009.1, from coordinate 1,122,053 downwards.
ATCGCGCCATAACCACCGACGTGACTGTGCACCACGCACTCCGCCCGCCCCTACAATTCCGTCGTCCTTGGTTTGTTCTACTGCACCACTTCCGCGTTCCATGTGACCGAGTTCGGCGTTCCCGTAGTTCCAGCGCATACGTGAACTGAAACCGTGTTGGCCGCGCTCACCCATGCTGACCAACTAAAGCCTGTGCCCAGGGCGGCGGTGGGGCTGACCGATGCGATGCCGGTGGTCGCAGCGCCTTTGACGGTAAGCGTTCGGTCCTGGCAGGTTCCCGCTGTGATGGATGCGAAGGCCGAGTTGAGCGACAGGCCAGATGCCTGCAGGATCTTGTTGATAGTTGAGCCGCCGCCGATGCTAGCGGTACCGTTCACGGTTAGATTCGCGGTGGGGTTGGTGCAGTTCACACAAAGCGAATTCAGCGCGAAGCGGTGCATGGGCTGGAAGACGTTGTACGTCAGCATTGGATTCACGCCTGTCGTCGTCGTGGCAAGAAAGCTGGTGGCCGTAGCTCGGCTCACAAACTGTGTTCGAGCGCCATTCGGATTATTGGTCGCAGTGATGCCGACGCAGTAACCATCCGGTGTCGAATAGGTCGTGCCTGGCAATGTCCAAGTGACGCTGATGGCGCCGTACGAGCCGCTGAGTGTGACTGGGCCACCTGCCAAGGATGCTGCGGATTGGGTCGTACAGTTGTCTGGCGTAGAGGACAGAAACACGTAGTATGTGCCATTGGGGATGGACCCGCCAAGGGACGCAGTGGGCGTCACATTCGTCGGTGGCAGCAGCTTGGCAAATTCTAGGTCAGTTGTCTCAGGGGTACTTTGGGTGAATCCCCCGCTGAATCCATAGCTCGCAAGACTACTGAACATAACGCCGCCAAAGGCGTCAATGCCGATGTTGGCGAGCGTGTTGCCAGCCTTGAAAAATCGTGCGCCAACGCAATCGTTTAAAAAGGCTGCGTTTCCCAACACTGGAGGCGTCATGGGATTTGAACAGATGAAATCCTGCCCTCCGCCGTAATCCTGAATCTGACCTCCTCCCACTAGGTTGCCGCTGGAATCCACGACTTGCCAAGTACAGTTTGATGAGCAAGCGTTGGTTTGATAGTTCCCCAGAGTTCCCCGCGTCACCTTGATTGCCGCACCACCGCTGCCCGCCTGGACCTGATTCATCACGATGCCGCTTAGACTGTCGTTGCTGGATGCTCCGTTGAAGTTGATGAGATTCTGCTGGGAGGGTGAATCAGCTGTCTCCACATGATCCATCGTGATTCCAGACACAGTCATTGGTGAGCCGCTTGTGTTGCTTATCGTCAGAAAATCGTTCGTCGCATTTTCCAAGAGGACATTCAAGAGATGCCAATTGCCGGGAGTACCTCCATTCAACGGCGCACGTTGGATATACTGCATTCCCAGGCCGCTGGATATTATGATGCCTTCCATGTCGACGAGACCTACAGTAGCAGGCGATGAACCGAGTGTCTCGCCAGTCCATATTACGGCGGGAACGCCGCGTGGGGCTTGTAGACAACCACCGTACCAAGTGAACCAAATTGAGTCCGTAACCTTGAGCGGTGTGTTATCGGTCTGCCTTGTTGCGCTCCCTCCCAATGACAGGCAGACATTCCGCAGTGTGACCCCATCCTCACCATAAATGTTGAGAGCCTGATTGTGCCCGACAATGGCTAGGTTCTCGAATGTCCCCTGATTCCAAGTGCTCGATGCTCCATAGCCTGCGCCTACACCGAATACCGGGGCAGCATTCGGATTGGAGCCAACGGTATTGACGATCAATTCAGAGGAGGGTTGTCGAACGAACTGGGAGCCACCGGAGGTTCCACTTTCCCCGACAAAATGTAGTCCACTACAAGTCGAAGGAATTGGGAGAACGGGAGATTTGGAAGGCAACTGCGGCTGAGTCAAGACATACACTCCAGATGGAAAATTGATGCTTCTCTTTGAGGAACATGCTGCGTTGATGGCTGCTATAATCGCGGAGGTCGAATCCATCGCCCCCGTTGGGTCAGCTCCGTAGGCGGTGACGTCCACCCACGGCCGAGGCCCCAAGAACGACGCTGCGCCGTTGACCAGGCTGGTTCTGGTCCATGTCCCGTTCAAGGTCAAAAGCACAGCGCTGGAACACGAACTGACGATGCAATCAAACAAAGGCACGTTGGAGTACGTGACGGGGGAGGGATAACCGGCACCGCCCACTGTGATGTCGTAACGCCCGTTGGCTGCATAGAACATCCACTGGCCTGTCGCGCTAACGGTGAACGGATTGCTGAGCGGAGTAGGCAGAATATTATTGTCGGCGTAGATGCTCGCAAGGCCACCACCGTGGACATGAACAGTTACGATGCAGGAAGGGTACGAGGCCTGAACAGAGTTCGTGGAGTTGACTTGTCGGGTGACCACAGTCTCGCCGCCCAGTTCGCACCAGCCGCGCGCTGCTTGGTTAGCGTGAGCGTAACTCGCCGCCCCAAGGATGAGAATGACTGTCCCGAGTATTAGCCTGAGCGTCAGCGCTTTGCGCAAGGGCTCTTGACTCCGCAGAGGGTATTGTACAAACCCGCCGCTTGGATCGCCAGCACCTGACTGTGCAGGCCAGGATTCTTGTCGACGAATACCTTACGCTCCTTAGCCTTTCACTTTACCTTTACTGCCGAGTTGGCAAGCCGCCGGTGAATCGCTATCATGGCCGCGTTCAGTGGGGGAAAAATGAGCGAAGTCAAATCGACTTCCGAACAAGATCAGTGGAAGAGGGCTGCTGCAGAAGCGGCTGCCAAGATCGTCGAAGACGGCATGGTCGTGGGTCTCGGCAGCGGCTCGACCGCCACGCTCTTCGTGGACACGCTGGGGCTCCGCGTCGCGCACGACGGCTTGCGGATCGTGGGCATCCCCACCTCGGAAAAGACCGCCGTTCAGGCCCACCGGCTGAACATTCCGCTCACTTCCTTTGCCGAGCGCACCCAAATTGATCTGACGATTGATGGAGCCGATGAAGTGAAGCTTGGGTCGCTCGATCTCATCAAGGGGCATGGTGGCGCGCTGCTGCGCGAAAAAATCGTGGCTGCGGCCAGCAAGCGGATGGCGATCGTCGCGGATGATACCAAGCTCGTCGAGCGCCTGGGCTCGGTAGTCTCAGTCCCTGTGGAGGTCGTGCAATACGGCTGGCAAGCCACGCAGCGGAAACTCGATCAACTCGGCGCACATTCCTCGATGCGTCTGAACCCCGACGGCAAGCCCTTCATCACCGACGGCGGCAACTACATCTTCCATTGCTCGTTCGGTCCGATGGAAAATCCCAAGGAAATCGCACACCATCTCGACCACGTCGTGGGCGCGGTCGAACATGGGCTTTTCCTCGGATTCGCGTCGCAGGTATTCGTCGGCGGACCGGGCGGTGTTCGGACCTTCCAGAAGGGCTAGAGCGAAATGCGCGCGGGCTCTCTAGTTCTTCGCGGCGTAACGCTGCGGATAGACGGCGTCAAGCGCGCCCCAGAGCGCCTTCAAGCTGCGCTCCGCCGCGGACAGAATGTCCGCCGCCTCCGCTTCCTTCCGCCCCGCGAGCCATTTGCGCCAGGCGGCGCGGTGGCGGACGTCGGCTTTCTCGTGAACCTGGAAATACGCCAGGGCGCGGGGCTCCGTGATGCCGTAAAACCGGCGCAGCCCGTAAATTTTCTGTGTGGCCAGTTCCGGCACCTGCGCTTCGTAGCAGTAGAACGCGGCCACCGCCTGCGCGGGTGTTCCTCGCGCCGCCACTTCGTCGTATGTGTCCAGCAGAGCGGCGATTCCCGGCAGCGGTTGTGCGTTATCCAGCGCCGACTCGCTGACGCCCAGCGACTGCGCGAATTGCCGCCAAAGCAACGGGTGCGGCGCCGCTGCGTCGAGTTCTTCGGCGAGATTTTCGTTGACCAGTCGCTGCAGACTGCCGCTAGTCCGGCTCGCGAATTGCTTCAAGTTTTCCGGGAATGCGCGCACGTGCTGGTAATACTGCTCGGCGTAGAGTCCCAGCGAATCCTTGAAAAGTCTCGCTTCGGTCCACGCCTGGTAAAAGGGATGCTTCAGCAAATGGTGCTTTTCGATGAGTCCGTCGAGCGATGCGAGCAGAGCAGGAACAGCCTTTTGTTTCTTGGCCATGAGAATCTCCTGGTATTTATGCCGATAATTGCGCTGAGGCAAAACCAACAAATAATATCGAAGATCGGCGCGAAAATCCAGTCTCGGGACGAGGTGGTAGTGCTCTAATCTCGGGTTGCCGCCGTGTCTCCAACCGAGGAAGGTTCACCCACCTTCAGTTGCCTCTCGGAGAGTTTGTTGGCAGCGCGTAGTTTGGCGCTTCGCCATTTAGTTTCGGTCAACCGGGCTCTGACATCTGTAAGCAATTGATTCCATTCCATATTGGAACTTTCACTGTTTGCGTGAAGCTTTGTCTTGACGGTCGTGAAAGACATTGCTATTCATCAAGCTCGATATGAGCCACGCGGCCTACAAACACACGCTTGAAGCGGCTAAGGCCGAGATGAACGAATTGCTGCGTCAGCGCAAGGATATCGATACGCGAATCGGCAAGCTCGCTCCCGTCATTGAATATCTATCGGTGCTTTGCGGCGAAATCCTATCGCTTCCTCCCGATCTACCCACGCCAAGCCAGATTGATATGGGCTTGAGCGACGCGATTCGCCTCGCCCTTAAGTCGGCGCTGCCCGCATCGCTCACGCGTACGGAGGTACGAGACAAACTTAGGGAAGCAAAGTTCAATCTGGACAAGTACACACATGCACTGTCTGTGATTCACAATACAATCGCAAGGCTCAAAGTGCAGGGTGAGGTGGAGGAAATCGCCAAACCTAACGGTGCTAAGGCCTACAGATTGGTCAGTAGTTTGAAACGCGCCCTGCTTGAAATTGAGCCGAGCAAGTATGGTGTTCGACTTGCTGCCCTGGTGACCAAGGTCCAAGAGCAGGTCGATATGGATGCCACGCCTGAGGTCAAAGAAGTGAAGAAGGACATGCAAAACCTTGAGCTGGATGGGCTTCCCCTCAAAAACAATTACAAGCCGAAAAATAGGGTGGATGTAAGAAAAAAGTGAGCAGACTGGAAGTTACCTGCCCTTAGCTTGAACTAGCAGTGGCGGGAGGTTCAAACGCGGACGAAGTCCGCATTCGAGCTCGGCACTTTCATTGTCGGATTTCTCCTGCAGAAAATTAGCGGAGAAGGTCCGATGGCCTGCATACGATGCAAACACCAACAAACAAAGGGATTCGGGTTCTACAGCTGCAACAGAATCCAGCGTTTTCGCTGCCTCGCTTGTAAAACCACTTTCTCCGAACATCGCCAGAAGCCTCTACGGCCGCCACCTCCGACGACATAGATATAGAGCACTATCGGCGCGCTTGCGAGAATAGAGTTTCTCAGCCGGGCGCGCGCGCATATTCCCCCACAAGAATGTTCTCGAGCGCGTCCCGAAACACCTCGAAACGATATTGTGTTTGTACTCTTACAAAGCCGCGGCGGCCCATTTCTGTGCGCAAGGAATCGTCGCGCAACAGTCGATCCAAGGCTTCGGCGAGTTTGCTGACATCTCGAGGGGGCACGAGTAGACCGTTTGCGCCGTCTTCGATCAGGTCCGTGATCCCGCCTGCGGCCGCCCCTAGCACGGGCTTCGCGAACGCCATCGCTTCCAGAAAAACCAGCCCGAATCCCTCTCCGCTGCTCGGAAGCGCGAACACGTCCGCGCGGGCGTAACATGCGACGATTTCCTCTCGCGAAAGACGTTCCAGGAAATGCACGCGATCGGCCGCGCCCAGATCGCAGGCGAGTTGTCGTAGCCGCGGCAGATCATCTCCGCTTCCCACGGCTGCCAAGTGCAAGTCCGGGAAGCGGCCGCTCAATTGCGCAATGGCTCGAATCAATTCGTCCGCGCCCTTGTAGCGTTCCGAAGCGGCCCAACGGCCCAGAGTCAGCACCACGCGGCCTTGCGGAAATCCTCGCGGCAGAGGATGGTTTTCACGCGCCGTGGCCAGCCGCAGGAATTCAGGGTCCAGCGGCCACGGAAGGAGGCGGATTCTTTCTGCCGGAACGTCCTGAACCTCGGTGAGTTTCTTCGCCGTGTAGCGGCTCGGAGCGAGCAGGAGATTGGCGTGTTGCAGCGCTTGGTGGCGGTACGCCGGCAGCGGTTGCCACACTTCCACACCGTGACAAATCACGATGGTGCGCAGCACCGGAGAAGCTCTTCGCATCCATTCCACAGGAACGGCAAGATTCGGATGGGCGGCCAGCACAACTGGCGCGAGGTTTTTCGAACCGCTGCGTGCGCGGACCAGCGCGGAGTACACGAATCGTCCCTTCGCTCGGTCGAATCCTCTGAAAGGGATCAGATGCGGCCCGGCACGGAGTTCTTGATTTCCCGGCGGATCATTCAACGCCAGCAACTCCAGAGACCATTCGCGGCGCGCTGCAATTTCATTCAGAGCAGCCGCAATCATCCGCCCGGCTTGCTGAACTCCGCCGGGGCCTAGCAGTTCCGGAAATAAGCCGATCACATGTTTGGCGTGCGTCCTGCTCTCCGGCGGGGTCATTTGCGGAAGACAAAAACGCCGTGGGTGGCGAAATGTGCAGGAAAGATTTTTTCTGTGGCCGGGTCGAGCCAGGCAGAGAGCGGAGCGGTGACGTGACGCAACTCCCAGTACAAACGGTGGGACGTCGACCTGCGCTGCGCGGCTGCATCCGCCGCAGGAAATGGAAAGGCGTCGGCGCGGCTGCCATTCCTTCCGGCCACCGCGCGAGCGAGCCACACCAACGCGCGGTCGAACAAGAGAAATTCTTGGCCGAACCAACCGACCAGTTTTGCGCCGAGCGAAGCTACCTGCTGAATCCAGTCCTGGGGATCACGGGGGAAAATATGAGCGCCGGTCCCGCGAATCAATTCGAAGAGAATCAGCGAGCCACCCGGCTTGAGCACGCGCAACATTTCCTTCAGTGCCTCGGTTTGAACCGGGGCCGGAATATGCTGGACTACGGTGATGTCCGAGACGGAATCGAACGCTCCGCCGGCAAACGGGAGGCGAAACGCTTCGCCAGCCGCGAGCGGAGAAGCGGTTTGGTGCTGCCGTGCGAGGCGCAGCATCGCGGGGGTCGAGTCCATTCCGGTGGGATGGAGGCCGATCTCCCTGTAACGGCGAACCCATCGACCGGTGCCGCAACCGACATCTAGAACGCTCGAGCCAGCGGAGATGCCAGCCAGTTCGAGCGCCCGCCTGACGGCGCGAAATTGCAAATCGTCAATCAGGCGATTGAACCAGGGAGGCGCGTCCGGATGCAGCACCGGGGCATAGCCCGTGGAGTCGCGCGAATCGGAATTCTCCGCCACTCCAGTCCAATATTCCTTGGGAGAGTATGCATTCATAATTCACGCGCAACGGCAACGCGGTTCACGTTTCTTGCGCCAGGCCGTGTGGTGCGGACCGTGCTTTGCGCCGCAAAATGTCCTCAAAGATGGCGGCCACTTCACGGCCATTTCGTTCCCAGGTGAACTGACTCGCGGTAACGGCCGCTTTCTCGCCGAGCCGGCGGCGGAAAGGCTCGTCATCGTAAAGATCTCGGATCATGGCGGCGAGTTTCACAGAATCGGTTGGATCATCGAGAATCAGCGCGTCGACGCTTCTGGTAACCACGTCGGACGCTCCCGCTCTCGCCGAGATGATGACAGGCAATCCGCAAGCCATTGCTTCCAGTGCGGGCAGTGCAAAGGTGTCTTCGAGTGACGGGCCGACATAGAGATCGGCGGCGGCATAGTAGAACTCGACATCCTTACGGGGTGGAAGAAAATGCACGAGGCCGCCAAGCGCTCTTTCACGGACCATGGCTTGCAGAGCGGGATCCGACTCACGTGTCACCACGAGCAAACGGGTCGGCAAGTCTCGAATCTGGATCAGTGAATCAAGCAGCGCGCGGAGGCCTTTTTTGCGCCAGTCGTTGCCAATGAGGAGAAGCACGAATTGTCCGTTTGCCAAGCCAAGATTGCGCCGCGCCTCTTCCCGGAAGGCCGCGCGGTGCGAGGGATGGAAAGCTTCGTGGTCCATCCCGGCGGAGACGATGGGAAAGCTGTCTTTTCGTCCGTAGAAGCGCTCCAACTCGCCGGAGGTTCTGGTGGAAGTAAGGATCAATTGGATCTGCGGATTTGTATAGACGCGGCGCTCAAGGAAAATGGCGAGCCTATAGTAAATCCTGCGGTGCAATAAGCGCGGCCAGAGCCGGACGGGGTTTCGCGTGAAGTTTAGTTCGGGCCGAATCCGGCGCAGGAATTCGGCGAATACGATGTGAACGGAAACGGCGTCGGCATCTAGGCAATTCGGGCCTGGAGTGAAAACTAAGTCGTGGCGAAGCCCGTGAAAGCGCCGGTCCCAGGCGCGCAAGGCGTGATTTGCCGCAAACCACCAGAGAAAGTTGAAGAGATGGGGTCCGGTCAGCCGGGGGATGCGATGCCAGGTGATTCTGCTGAGATCGAGGTCTTCGACGCGCTGGCTATAGACGTGGATTTCGAATTCGTCAGTGAGCTGCGATATCCACTCGACGACCATGCGCTCAGTGCCGTGGCTCTTGTCCAGAAACGGTGAAACGACGGCCAAGCGGGGTTTCAGTTTCGGCTCGGTCACGCGGAATACTCCCGCGCACATTATTTCACAAGGCGGACACGAACAGCCAGCAGGCCAGGATACACTCCGCTTGAGGGGGGCGGAGCGAAGCGCACCGACGCGCCATTGGTCGTTCCCATCCTCAGAATTGAAAGCCGCCTCGGGAGCGCGATGGACGGGCTGGGACAGCCACCAGAGTGGTGGGGTTGCCCAAGATATCCGGCAACCGGAAAAGGACTCCCACCAGAAGCCACAAATAAGCATTGCAAACGTAATTCTGATAGTTGGAGAGGCTGCCGAAGGTGAGCGGTAACAGCAATATGAACGCGTACCAGAAGATCGCAAAGGCGAGAGGAAAGAACCGCGTCGCTTTCAAACTGCGGACTATCCTCAAAGAACAGTACAGAAGGGCAGCGCTCCAAAGTATCCAAAGGAAAGGTGCAAGGATTCCCATCTCCACGATCATCACGCCAAAGCCTTCCTCGACCCAGAGGTCCGGAGGGGCTTGGTGAATCAGCTTGGCAACGTATTGCATTCCAAGGGAAGCGGTCCCAATGCCATTGCCGACGACCCAGTGAGGACGGTCGAAGGCCCCTTCAAGATTCTCTATCGGATAAGTCCACGAGCGGCTTCCGAGCTGGTAGGCTGAACTGCTGGGCAGAAGAGTTTCCGCATAGTAATCGATTCGAGAAGCGGCTTCCTGTGGGAACAACAAGACCACGCCCACCAAGGCCAAGGAAGCCACAAGCAGCGAACGGCGCACGGCCTTCAGCACCCGATGCGCTTGCCTTTGGCGCCAGGGCGCACCCCAAATGAGCGCGATCATAATGACGAGAATGCTTGCTATTGAGGTTACGACGGCACCGCGACTCCCGCAGAACAGCGTCGCCGCCCCCAGGGCACCGAGGGTAACAAATGAGAAATTGCGGCCCCGCTGACTAGAAAGCAAGAGATATCCGGCGCCGCCCAGGACAAGGATGAAGGCGACAATCAGATACGTCGAAAAGCGGCCGGAGCTCACAAAGACGGATGAAGGAAGTGAAAAAAGCTGGCCGGAAATTGGAGTAACCTTCTCCAGATCTCCGAGATCGCGTAACTCGGGAGCGAGTACTGAAGGGTTCAAGAAACTATTTCCCACAATGGCTTGGATAAGCCCGAGAAGCCCAATCACCGCCGCCAAGCCAGCATTGACATTGAGGAAGCCGCGCAAGTCCTGGTCGTTGCGGATCAGCGCGTAGCCGACCCATAACAACGGTATGTAGTAGAAATCGACCTTAAAACCGAGCAGGCCGTAGAGGATATGGGGAGAATTTTGATTGAAAACCTGCAGTACTCCCAGCCAGACAAAAAAGCTGAGGAAAAAAAGAAAGGGAGGGCGAAACATCTTCGCGCGATGCTTCCGGATGGCGACAAAAAGTGAAATGTAGACCAATCCCAAGAGGACGTCCTTCCCAAAGAAGAGGGCCAGGTTGTTGCCCATGAACTTGCGGAAAAAGTCTTCGAAAAGGAGCCAGACCAAGAAGAGATAAAATCCCGCGCGCCAATTGCGAAGGATCGTAACAGCCACGACGCAGGCCGCGAATCCCAAAGCAAAATAAATAAGCGTTGTGGTGTCACCGGCCGCGATCTTGCCTCCCGTTTGCCAGGCGAGCCAAAACGCCAGGGCAAACAAAGTAAGGCCAATCAAGGCTTGATTCCGCAGGGCGGGGGTACGAGCATTAAGCATGTTCTGCTCGACTCCTTTCTCCCAGACTCACTTTTTCCTTCGCGTGGCCCATCAAAACCTTCCTACGTCAGTATCACTTTTTTGCCATGCGTTCTGCAAGAGAGCGTATTCGCTTCGCGCCGGCCTCCTGAAGGAGGAAAGGGAGGAATCAGAATTGCGCGCGAGTGGCGACAACCCGGAGGAGGAGGTTTCCAAGGATGTAGTCCTGGGAGAATGCGGTGCCATCGAGTCCGGACAGGGAATAACCAAGCTCAGCAAGCTCGTCGGGTGCGGAACGCCGGCCACCGACGTCGGCGGCGACAATCTGGTTGTTGAGTTCGAGGCGCAAACCTGACGCGACGCGCTGCAACGTTTGCCTCGCTTCGTGAAGGATCGCCGCTTCGCGTTCCTCGACGTCGATGCCGACGTAGGTTGGCATGCCGTATTGAAAAGCCATGTGGTCAAACGTAAGAGACTGCGCTCGAGTCAGGTTGCTTTTGATACGACCTTTGGCACCGTCGCTCTCACGACTGAAGCGATCCATTCGGATGACATTCCCGTTTGTATGCAAATCCATTGCCGGGCTGGAGGCTTGATACCTATCCGCCGAGCTATTTCACTGACTGTTGCTTCTTCAAAACAAAGACATGACAATCTCCCGTAAGTGCGGGCCCTTTCATAAAGGGAGCAAGAAGCCAAAATATGGGCACAAAATATCTGCGTCCCGTCAGGGGAAAACCGCCCTTCGGATGAACGAAGTGCTCGATGAGAATCAGTTGAGTGCGCCCGACGATCTGCCTCTTGAACAGGTCCAAGTGGATCGGGGTGATGTGTTCGGGGTTCGACTTCTGCATTGTTCGGATTTCGCCACTTCTGAGGAATTTCAGGCGGCCCGGGATGTTTTCGACGTTGGGCGTGGTGAGGATGGCGACCCCGCCGGGGCTCAGAAGCCGCTCGACGCTGCGCAAGAATGCAGTGGGATTTTCTAAGTGCTCGATGACTTCAACGGAAGTAATCAAGTCGAATCCTTGCGCAAGCTTTCGGTCGAATTGCGGATCGTTGAAATCGAGCTGGACAAAATCGGAATCAAGTTCGAAATAATTTGTGAGGTCGGCGGCCGTCACGCGAAAACCCGCCTTTTGAAGTCGTTCCGCCAGCGCCCCACTGCCAGCGCCGAGATCGAGAGCCCTCCCACCTGCCGACACAAAACGCAATGCGCTCTCGACGACCAACTCGTGGGTGCCCGGAAGCGACCTAACGGTTCTCGCGGATTGTGTCGGGCTTTCCGTGGGAATACCTCCCTGCGACGCTCAGAATCCAGATCGTATCTTATCCTTAATGTGCACCACCATGCAGCAAGGCCTCGCGATAGAGTCAAACGTTCTCTTGAATCATGCGATCCCGCTTGAAAACCTGCAGGGCGCGGGTGCGGGCAGCGGCGCCGAAAGGGCCAACGAGAGAAAGATTGTCATACGCGCGCCGGATACAATCGGCGAGAGCCCTGAATCGTCGAGGGCAAATCTCAGGCCTGCATCGCCGACAATCTCACTGTGGCCTCCGATGTTGGCTGCGACCACAACTCCTCCGCGCAACATGTGTTCGATGGCTGCCAAACCTGCAGTTTCCTCTCACTGCGATGGCATTACAACAAGTTGGATTGCGCGGAGGGCTTCCGCGAAAGTAGCACCACGTAAATCGCCTGCGAATGTAACACGCCGTCTGAGTGCCAGGCTATCCATCGTGCGCTCCAACTCTTCCCTTTGGGGCACCGCACGCGAGCGCGCCGGTGCCGCGGATGCCCTAGTAGATCGTTTGTAAGTGCGGGAGACTGATTCTTCGGGCAATGTGAGTGCTGATGGCTGTATTACGAGCTACGCCGCGGCGGAGCCGATGACGACGAAATGCCAAACGTTACTGCGAAAGCTTTTTGCAGACCGAAGATTGAGCGAATTGAAGCGAACGCATTCTGCGTAGCGACTTGCCATGAAATTGCCTGACATTCGGCCGATTCCCAATGCCCAGACCGGCCTAGCAAACCTTTGACGAGTTCGTGTAAACTGGCCAGGGGTCGAGCGTGATTCCGCCATCTAACGAGGCTCTCCTTCGCATACTTGCGTGCCCTACCGATCATACAACGCTGCGCATTGAAAATGATTCGCTCGTTTGTGAAAACTCGCATTGCTTCGCGATGGAGCAAGGTGTTCTGGTCTTCGCTGATAGTCCGCGGCGTGAACTGGTGCCGCTGAATATGGGCTCATGCCGGCATCCCGGCGGAAACGAGTCTATTGATTCTTTCGTGAACAATTGGATTGTAAACACAAACGGGAATCTCTATTGGCGTGTGCGTGGCGCACTTCCGCGCTACCCGATTCCGAATTGGGTTTTCGGAAGTGGCGATGGAAAGGTGCTCGTCGAAATCGGTTGCAGCTGGGGACGGTGGAGCATCGCAGCTGCGCGCGCTGGGTTTAAACCGATTGGCATAGACGTCCACATTGATGCTCTCGCCGCTGCGAACCGCGTTGCGCAGCAACTTGGCGCACGAGCCGATTTTGTCTGCAGCGATGCTGAACATTTGCCATTTAAGCAGGGGGTCGTGGATTGCGTTTTTTCGTATAGCGTTCTTCAGCATCTCGACAAGTCGAAAGTGCTCAGGATTTTTCAGGAAATTGCGCGCGTGCTGAAGCCAGGCGGAATTTGCCTGGTCCAGCTACCCAATCAATTTGGGTTGCTGAACGTCTTGCGGCAGCTCAAACGAGGCCTTCGCGAGGCAGAATCAGGCACTTTCGAAATGCGGTACTGGTCGACGAATTCCATTCGTCGGGGTTTTCAGGCAGCTGGTTTCCCAGACATTGCAGTTCATACGGACGGCTTCTTTTCGCAGAATCCGCAGCTCTCGGATCTCGACCTTCTCTCACCGACGGGCAAACTAACTGTTTTGACGTCTCATGCGGGACGCAAAATCGCAGACGCAGTACCGATTCTTACGCGCGTTGCTGATAGCTTGTGGATCGAAGCTCAAACGCCTTCCAATTCACGGTAAGCCTAGGCTCCAAATCATTCCCCGCTTCGTGATTTCGAGCGGTCGGGTATCCGTCGAGCGAGCTGTTTCTGTATTGGAAATACATGTTTAGAGCTTTGGTTCATGCCTTGGAAACTTCGACTTTGCCTCTGCGAGCCAATATCGCTCGATAAAGCCAAACGTCCTCTTGAATCATGCGATCTCGATTGAAAACCTGCAGGGCGCGGGTGCGGGCAGCGGCGCCGAGAGGAGCAACGAGAGAAGGATTGTTATACACGCGCCGGATGCAATCCGCGAGAGCCCCTGAATCGTCGAGGGCAAATTTCAGGCCTGCATCGCCGACAACCTCGCTGAGACCTCCGACGTCGGCCGCGACCACAACTCCTCCGCGCATCATGTGTTCGATGGCTGCCAAACCTGCAGTTTCCTCCCACTGCGATGGCATTACAACAAGTTGGATTGCGCGGAGGGCTTCCGCGAAAGGGGCGCCCCGCAAATCGCCCATGAATGTGACGCGCTGCCTGAGCGCCAAGCGATCGGTCATGCGTTCGAGTTGCTCTCGTTGGGGGCCGTTACCGATGAATGTTAGATGAAATGGAATATTCCCCCTCTCAAGGTGCTTCGCTGCTTCTAAGAGCATCGACAGGCCCTTTTCCGGCACAAGGCGGCCCACATAAGCGATCTGGATTGGATTTCCATTGCCTAACGGGGCGCTGCACGCAATCGCGCCCGAGTCGGGGATTCCGTAGTAGATCGTCTGTGTGCGAGGGAGATTGATTCTCCGCGCAACGTGATGGCTGATCGCTACATTGCGCGCAACATGGCGGCAGAGCCAAAGGCGAGGGAATGCAAGAACGAGACTGCGAAAGCTCCGTCCCAATCCTAGAGTGCCTGAGTTGCAGCGAAGGCATTCGACGTAACGGCCTGCCATGAAATGCCCCGGGCAAATGCCGCGCTCCGGTTCGTGAACCAAGAGTCCATTGGGGCAAATCGATTGATAAACGGGGTGCTCGACGACTGCCGGCTTGCGGAGCAGAAACGCGAGCGCTAGCGGGAGGAGAGCAGGGCCTTCAATGTGGATCAAATCGGTGGAATGAACAAACCGAATCATATCCCGGAGCCCCGGCTGACGAACGACGGGGAACGGAAAAAGCGAGTCGTCCATATCGCCGGCGGGTGTCTGCGTCACCAGCGTGATGTGAATGGGGTCCTCGCCGGGAGCCGGCGGGTTCGCGGCGAGACCTTGTGCCAGACCCATCGTAATCGTTTCGACCCCTCCAACCGACGGCGCCCAGTAGTGCGCATAGATCAGGACATTCATCCTTGCGGCCTCGTGGACTTCAGGAAATCGCAGAAAGCGCCTGCGATTACATGCCAGGAGAAATACCTTCTCTGTGCTTGAACACTTCTTTCGTGCAGCTTCTGCCACAGAACGGGATCGGCGAGGAGGCGCGAAAGGGAGCCTGCCAGCGCGTTCGCGTCTCGATAAGGGACAAGCTCGATGCCTGCCTCCAGGAGCGGAGTTCCTTCCGAAGCGCCTGCATAGGCGATGATCGGCAGGCCGCAAGCGACACCTGCGATGGCGCTGCCGCGGCGCGGAAAGAGCGGCCCGCGGACACACAGCATCACGGCGGAATCAGCGAGAATGCAGCTTACGTCGGAGGCGGAGAGCAGACCGAGATTTAAGACTTCGGCGGGCACTCCGGCGAAGACGCGATCGATTTCTTGCTGAGCTTCCCGGGTTCCCCGGCCGAGAAAGACCAGGCGGATTTTCGCGCCCTGCGACGCGGCGTATCGCACAGCGTGAGAAATATCGGCGAGCTCATTCCGGCGGTTCGGCGCATCGCTGAGACAAAACACAGCGATCGTCTTGGTCGTTCTGTTTGGCTGAGAGGCAGATTCTGCGATGGGCAAGGCCTCGGGAATATTCGCGCCGATGGGGATGAAGGCCGCTTTCGAGCGAATCCCCGGCAGCCAGGAAATTTTGTCGAGCGGATCGGCGAAGATAGCCCTCGCTGCCGTCGCGTATAGTTTTCGGATGACCCAGTCCTGGCAAGCGCCGCGAATCTGATTGACCCAGCTCGAACTTGCGATCTGCCGAAAGGGCTCATGAAAAACCACGGCCACACGCGCACCCCGCCAGCAAAGGATTCGCACCACGGCCAATGCGGCGAAAGGGAATCCGCGGCGAGACCAACTGAGGCCCGTGAATTGCAGGAGCACCCATTTGCCCCGCCAGGCTTCAGAGTCCCGCCAGAGCCGGCGCAAGGCTCCCGCCCAGCCTTGCCGAAGCCAATCCACGCGGATGAGATTGACTTCGACGCCGCGGCGTGAGAGGGCCTGTCTGAGGAAAGTGCAGTAGTCCTCGATGCCGTCGGTTGGGACGTCGCGCCGGCCAAGCAGGGCTATCCACGTTTCGCCTTTCGAGGATGTGCCCGTGGCTGATCCCATGGAGGACAAGATTGTCGTTCACCGAGGCGTGGACGGCGATGCCAGGACGTGATTGCCGTCGATGGTTTCAAACACATATCCAAAACTGCTGAGAAACTCGCAGGCCGAGCGGCTGTTTTCTTCCGAATGCATCTCGCAGAGAATCCAGGGGCGGCTCGTTTCGAGCAGTTTTTTTGCGCCGCGCAAGGCTTCCAATTCGGCATGCTCGACGTCACACTTGATTGCATGGGGCAGCGGAGCACTGCTGATAAAGTCATCGAGGGAAACGCAGCGAATCTTGGTTGCGTCCGCCGCACGGCCTTCAGGCACAAACATGCCGGTGCCTTTGTCGGGCGATGAGGGGCTGGCGGGAAGAAAGTTGAGAACCCCGCTCGTAGACCAGACGCCGGCTCCGACGACGGTGACGTTTGTGAAACAGTTTCGCGCGATATTTCGGCGCAAGCGGGCTGCCACCTCGGCGTCGGGCTCGAAGCTGTAGACGCGACCGGCAGCGCCGACGATTCGCGCCGCCAGCAGCGAAAATAGACCGATATTGGCGCCGAGATCGTAGAACACCATGCCGGGATGCAGGCGCTGCAACAGAATCTGTTGCCCAGTGGATTCCGCGTCGCCTTGAAGATAGCTTTGGCCCGTGCGCGGATTGAGCTCCAGCCAGATTCCCTCGAGCGGGCCTTGGCGGACCTGTGCCCACACCTTTTCGTCTATAGGAAGGATTCGATGGCTCAGCTTGTGAATGACCGCACCAAGGACGGGCAGGCTGCGAAGAGAGCGAAGAGGCGCGGGTGAGCGCAGAAGCATCGAGCCCACCCATTGCCGCACGCTGGACATGCTATTTCTCCACCACAAAGCTGCCGATGACGAGGGCGTCCAAGCCGGAGCTGAAGAACGTGCGAATCGCGTCGGTGGGAGTGCAGACGATGGGCTCGCCGCGAAGATTGAAGGAAGTATTCATCACCACCGGCACACCAGTGCGGTCACCGAACTCGCGGATCAAATTCCAATATAGCGGATTTACGTCGCGCTCAACGGTCTGCGGGCGGGCGCTGCCATCCACATGAGTGACCGAAGGAATTACGCTACGTTTCTCCGGTTTCACCTGCGCGGTGAGGATCATGAACGGCGAATCCGTGGCAGATTCGAGATAGTCGCCGGCGACTTCAGCAAGGAGGGAGGGAGCAAACGGGCGCCACCATTCCCGGAATTTCACGGCGTTGTTCACCTTTGCATTCATCTCGGGGTCACGAGGGTCAGCGAGAATCGAACGGCTACCGAGCGCGCGTGGGCCGAACTCCATGCGGCCTTGAAACCAGCCGAGTATCTTTCCGGTGGCGAGTAGCTCGGCGGCCGCTTTCGCAGGATCTGGGACGCGCGCCGCACGAAGCTTATAAGTCTGGAGGACTTTCTCTATTTCTGTTTCCGAGCTTTGTGGGCCGAGATACGCGTGGCGCATGCGCTGGATGGGGAGCTTTCCACCTTTGTCGAGATAGGGAGCCAGCGCGGCGCCGAGGCAAACTCCATCGTCGCCCGCGGCCGGCTGGACGAACAGGCGATCGACAAGTCCGGAGGAAAGGATCTTCCCGTTGGCCTTTGAGTTCAGCGCTACACCGCCGGCAAGGCAGAGATTCCGGCAGCCGGCTTTTTCGATGGCCCAGCGAACGACGCGTATCATCGCCTGTTCGCAGACGTCCTGAACGGCGAAAGCGATGTTCTTATGGCGGGCGTCGATATCACTTTCCGGGATTCGCTTGGGGCCGAGCTGTGAGAGCCCAACCGCACCATTGCGCGAAATGCCTTCCAGCAGTGCTCGTCCGGCCACCCGGTAAGGAAACACATCGGGGTCAAGAAAGGAGCGCAAATCGATGCCCGGCTCGCCATAGGGCGCTAAGCCCATCACTTTCCATTCATCGCTGTTCCGCTGGAAGCCGAGAAAATCCGTGAACTCACCATAGAAGAGCCCGAGAGAATTGGGAAACGGGATTGTGGCGACAGACTCGATACGGCCGGCGCGTCCGTGCCAGACGGATGTTGCTTCCCAGCCGCCGTGCCCATCCGTGATCAGGATAGTTGCTTCCGGGAAGCCTGAGAATGCCCAAGCGCTGATGGCATGGGCCAAGTGATGTGGAATGTATCGAAAGCACGCGCGGGTTGGGCCGAACTGATTGGTAAAGCGGTTCAAGCCGCCACCCTGATGCCAGAGAGAGAGGAACTGCCGCGTTGAATTCAGAAGATTCAAATAGGCAATGGGTTGACGGCCGAGGGTATAACATTTCAAATCGTGCAGGAAGTTCACGCGAGGGTGCGGCCAGCCCGAAACGATTTCATCCACCTCGTCCGGGCGTACACGGGCGAAGTCGAAACAAGCCTGAATGGCTCGATGGGGGAAGCGGGCGTCATGCTTCAGGCGGCTGAGACGCTCTTCGGCTACGGCGAAGAGCACTTCACCGTCCCGCGCGATGCAGGCTGCGGAATCGTGCAGTTGCGAGTAGTTGAAGCCGAGAGAGATCATGAGTTCTTGCCCGTCAACCCGCCCGTTGAGATAGAGGATAGAAACAACCGCTCGAGTTGCTCGGCCGATTTCTGCCATGTAAAGCGGCGCATTCTCTCCTGGGCTGTGGTTCCCAGCCTTCGACGAAGATCAGGGCACTGTGCCAACCGGAGAATAGCATGTTCAATTGCCGCAACGTTTGCGGGAGGAACCAGCAGGCCATTCCAGCCATCCTCTACGACATCAATCATGCCGCAAGTCTCCGTCGTGATCACGGGCATTCCGCTGGCCATGGCTTCGAGAAGCACAGAGGGCAAGCCCTCCACCAGTGACGGAAAAACAAAAATGTCATGCTCCGCATATAGCTGCGGCATTTGTGCTGCTGGTACAGTGGGAACAACGAAAGTCTGTTCGTTTATTGATGGTCCGAAGAACGATTTCAGTTCCTTCTCCGCGACTCCAGGTCCTGCGATCGTCAGGCTCCAATCACGAAAATGTGCGTTGAGCGCAATCAAAGCGTTGCGCAGATAAAAAATCCCGCGCTGGTCCAGCCATGTGCCGGCATAGAGAAGCCCGACGGGTTTTCGATCCGCATAGGCGCGATCTATGAAGAAGTGTTCCTCAACGCCGTTCGGGATGTAAGCCACATGGGATGTCTCCAGATTATATTTCAGTTGCAGGAGCGTCCAAACTTCGCGGCTGTAACAATGAGCTCGGTCAGCCGTCTTGATGGACAGGAAATAACGCGGAAGATGATACACGCGATGCCATAAGCGATTCCTGAAGGAAAAATGCCAGGCCGTGCCCTTTGCGTCCTCACGCTTCATGGCATGGATCCGGCGGTCTTCGAGGCCGTGAAGGGTCATTACGTACGGCGGTAGCCCGTGCGAAGGGGCGACCTTATGCGCCAACCCATATACGAAACCGGCAGGGGCGTGCAAGTTTACAACGGAATATTTCTTGCGATTCCGCCGGATATACTCCGCCAATCGGAAGGCAAAACGCGTGTCCCGGAAACGATCGACGAGCTCGGACCCGGACATTAAATCCTCATGGAACATGAAGGAGACATGATGTCCTCGAGCATCGAGTTCGCGGCCCAAGTTATAGATGATTGCTGCGACGCCGCCCTCGCGCCTTTTTGGAACAGGAGCGGCCATCAAAATCTCCATTTTTGCGATCTGTGATTCCGACACTATGGTCTGCCAGTTGCGGCCGAGCGGCTCGTTCCCTGCGAGGACTGCCATTCATTTTCAACGTGTTGGCGGGAAGCGCTCGGTAGCATGCTCTCCCTGGCACCCCGGTAATGACGATTCTGAGTGATACGCGTCCTGGCCCTGTAATACGCCCGGGGAGGCAATAGAAGAGCCGGAATTAGACTCAGGCGTTTTAGAATGCGATGCAGCTGCGAAGCCAGCGGATTGTGGATGTCATACATAAGCCATTCCACGCGAAGAGTATCCATCGGCGTTCCACCATCCAGCAATAGCCTCAACTGATCGGCTTCGGCCTTAACTATCTCGGTAATCACGCTGCTCGCTTGCGGCTCCATTGGGAGGTGCTTAAGCCTTGTGCTAAGGCTCGTCGCCAGCGCAGCGAGTGATTTCTGCTTGTTGCGGAGTCTCGCGGGATCGTACTTCGCGAATTGAAATGCATTGGCCTCATGAAACCGGTAATAGGTGAGAGCCTCGTGGAGAATCTGCCCCGGCGCCAATACAGCGGCGAGTGTAAAGAGATACTCGTCGGCCTGGACTCTGATTTCTTCCGGAACTGGGCCGATGCGTCGAAGGATTTCTGTTCGAATCGACATCCGGCTCGTCCCTAGAAAGCTCCGGCGCAATCGGAAGAGGCGCGCGCCCTCGACGGAGTTTGCCTGGAAGCGGAAGCCTTCGCGCAGAGTTTCGGATTGCTGGCGGCCGTCGGGATGGGCCATGATGATTCCGTTGCCGACGATTCCCAGGGAAGGGTCGGCGGCCATCGCTTCCACAACGCGTGCCAGCTTATTCGGTGCCCACCAATCGTCGCCATCGAGAAAGGCGACAATGTCCCCGCGCGCTTCCGGGATTCCGGCGTTGAACGCAGATGCTTGGCCGCCATTCGCTTTTCGAATCAAACGCACGCGCGGCTCGAATTTGCGAACGATCTCCGGCGTTCGATCCGTCGAACCGTCGTCCACGACGAGAATCTCTGTTTCGGCGGCTGGGAAGCCCTGCTCGAGCACGCTGGTGATGGCATGTTCGATGAAGCGCTCGTGATTGTACGTGTCAATCAGGACGGTGACGGCCGGTTTCGTCATGTTACTCACCACCGCCGAAACGCTGCGCAGAACTGGAACCCTCCGGCGGGAACGATTGCTTCCGGCGCGCCAGACAGTATAGGTACAAGCCGGTGCGCCCACGCAGCCGCAGGTAAGGCAGGAGCACGGCCGCCGCGGGAAGCAACGCACGATTCTTCCAGCGCGCGAGACGCGCGGCCCACCGGTGTCTCGGGCTCTCCGCAAGCATTTTCATGGTCTGCTGCATTTCTTCCGCGTTCATCTCCGCGAGATCGGAAAGCATCGGTGGCTGCTCGCCGACCACGCGCGAAACCATCCCCGTACGCAGGCCCATGCTCAGGACCTGCGCAGCACGGCGAATTCCGAGCGGCTCCTGGCGCAGCGAAAGAACTTCAAACCCGTTGCGCTCGAGGAAGTTTCGCAGCGCGCGAGGACTCCAGCGAGTGAGATGATTCGGCGGGTAGTCGAGTGTGTCGGCGCCCTTCTGCCAACGGTCGCGGTTGGGGACGCTCAGGGCGACAAAGCCGCGGCCGGTCAGGCAATCCCTAGCAAGGTCCAGAAATCGTTGCGGGTCTTGCTGGTGTTCGAGAACTTCGAAGAATGTGACAACGTCGAACTGTTCCGCGGGGTGCGTGGCGCGAAAATCTTCCGGGCGCAGCGGGAACACGCTCCGCAGGCCGTAGTGCTGCTGCGCGAATTGCACCGCGTTTTGATTGAACTCAATGCCGGTCACGTCGAAGCCAGCGTCTCGTGCCGCTGCAAGGAAATTGCCGACGCCGCAGCCGATGTCGAGCAGGCGGCCGTGTTTCGGTGCTTTCGCGTCGGAGAGGAAAAAGAGATGGCCCGGCTCAAGCGGAATGGCGGCTTGATCGCGTCCCTGATAGGCGGTTTCGTACCACGCGGCATCGGGCATCGCGGCGGGATGCCAGAATTGAAGTTCGCACACTCCACACTCGTAAAGCGACAAGCCTCGGAACGCCTCGACGGGAGGGGCGTCCGCTGCCCTGCCACAAGCAGGACACACGATGGGGAATGCGCGGACATCAAGTGCCGCATGTTTTTCTCGCGCCGCGGCAGCACTGGCAAAGTTCATGCGTTGCTCTCCACGCGGGTGGACACCTTCAGGTCCGCCGGTATGTTCAAGACTCCCGCCCAGGCGTCCTGCTGGTGGGAAAGCGGCAACGTGTCAATGGTGAGGAGCGGCACGGCATTCCACACCTCCAGCATTTTCCCGCCTGTCAGATTGTTGCCTCCATTGAAAAGTGAGCAGAGGATGGAGTATGTACCAGGGCGCAGCGGCAAATACGGCAGGACGATGCGAAGTTGCTGCAGGCCTGGCTCGAGAGAAAGATCGTCGAATCCCCAACTGGCCACAAGCACATTTTGATCGTTGTAAATATGGAATCCGAAGTGGCCGCGGCGGATGGCTTCATTGGGGCAAACGGTAAAACTCAATGCGGCTTCTTTCAGGCCGTCTTTGAGAACGTGGCCCTCGCCATCAAGGTCCCAGCCAAGAAAAACGTGTGATGCGCCGACGCCCTCTCCACCCGGCGAGGGATTCATCGTGGCTGCTTCATAGGCGGCAATCACTTTGCCGGTGGAGCCTTCCTCGCGGATCTGGCCGGCGTCGATCCAGAGAACCCGCTCGCACAGGCGGCGGATTTGGTTCATCTGGTGGCTAACGAAAACAATCGTGCGGCCACTCTTCGATACTTCCTGCATTTTGCCCAGGCATTTCTTTTGGAATTCCAAATCGCCCACGGCGAGTACTTCGTCCACCAACAAAATCTCGGGTTCGAGGTGCGCGGCGACCGCGAAAGCGAGTCGCATTTGCATTCCGGTGCTGAAATGCTTTAGCGGCGTGTCAATAAAGCGCTCGACCCCGGCAAAGTCCACGATTGCTCCGAATTTCTGATTGATTTCGCGCTTGGTCATCCCGAGAATCGCACCGCTCAAATAAATGTTCTCACGGCCTGTCAATTCGGGATGGAAGCCAGTACCGACCTCCAGCAGGCTTCCCACGCGTCCGTGAATTTCGGCGGATCCCGCCGTAGGACGCGTGATGCGCGAGAGGACCTTCAGGAGCGTTGTTTTCCCGGCGCCGTTGCGGCCAATCAGCCCGACCACTTCTCCTTGCTTGACCTCAAAGGAGACGTCGCGCAGCGCCCAGAGAAAATCGTGCGGAGGACGCCGGCTGCGGCGGAAGGGGGCACGGAATGCACGCGATAGAACGTCGCGCAACGCAAGATAGCGTTCGCGCTCGCCCACCCGATAGCGCTTGCCGAGCCCTTCAACGCGGATTGCTGTTTCCGTCATGGTTTAGACCACATCAGCTATCGTGTTTTCCATTTTTTGAAAATACGCTACTCCGCCAAGCAAAACGGCAATCACAACTCCCAGAGAGACAAGGATCAAATGGGTGGGAGGATCGCCATGTCCGGCGAGAGACCACCGAAACCCTTCGATCACGCCCGCCATCGGATTCAAGCCATACAGCCACTGCCATTTCGCCGGAACGATCGAGCTCGCATAGACCACAGGAGAAGCGAACAGCCAGAATTGTATGAGAAAGGGCAGAACGTAGCGCACATCCCTGTAAATTGCATTCAGCGCGG
Organism: uncultured Acidobacteriota bacterium; assembly: GCA_963788255.1. Classification (GTDB taxonomy): domain Bacteria; phylum Acidobacteriota; class Terriglobia; order Acidiferrales; family UBA7541; genus Palsa-295. The sequence goes on along the minus strand of CAWBGC010000009.1, from coordinate 1,098,859 downwards.
AAAGCCATAGGCCCACGCCAAGCGCGGCAAGTACTGCCAAGGCCAGGAATGCGGGGAACCACAGGACCGCGAGTGTCGGGCGGATGTGGTAGTAGAACATCATCACCACGAACATCAGAAGCGAGATGCCAAAATCTACCAGTCCGGAGAGAACAGCGGACAGCGGCAATGCGAGGCGCGGAAAATACACTTTTGTGACAAGCCGCTGGTTGTCCACAATGCTGTTTGTGGAGTGTTGCAGTGCCGCGGCGAAGTACATCCAAGGAAGTAGGCCACAATAGGAAAATACCGGATAGGGCAGCCCCTCGGATGGAATATGCGCGAGCCTGCCAAAGAAAAGCGTGAAAATCGCCATGGCCAGAAACGGCTGGAGCACAGCCCAAGCCGCCCCAATGGCGGTTTGCTTGTAGCGAATCTTGATGTCGCGCCAGACAAAGAAATAGATCAACTCGCGATAGACCCACAGCTCTCCCAAGGGGAGAACCCACCAGCGACTGGGCGGAGTGATCCGCAACACAGGCGGCTTCGAGAGAACGGCGGCTTCTGCAGTGGCACTCATGGTCGTCATTTCGTTCCCGTGTGCTCGCTCGATTTGAGCTGATTGACGTCGACTTGTTCGATGTGATTCATTAATCTCTTTCTGCCCATAAAGTAATCTTTCAATGTCCGCGTGGCCTCCGCCGGAACAACCGCCACCTGATTATAAGCTGCTTCGCCGAACGAAATGGGTCCGCGCGCCGGGATTAGATGCGTTCCCCATTGAAAGATGAGGCCAAGATTCCAAAGAATGAGAACAGCCGTCGCCGCAGACAACGCGATAGCAGCTGGGCGTTCCTTTCTTTTCATTGCTGCAAAATCAAATAACGCAGCCAACCCCAGAACAAACATAGGCGTAAGGGAAACAAAAAACCGGCCGCCAAATGACGACAGCCCGTCCCAGTTTACATGAAGCGCGATCACACAATAGAACGCCACCATAGAAGCGATCAGATAGTTTGCAGTTGTCTTGTCGACGCGGCGCAAGGGCAAAAGCCCAATCGACGCCAGGAGCAGTATTGGGGTCCAACTGAAGAGACCGTGGTCCGAAGAGAACAACACATTCCAGAGCGCAGGGGACTTCCAATTCCACAGCTCGACAGGACCATATCCTGTGCGTAGCGGGTTTCCAAAGATTAGTTGGCGCGTGATAATCGTAGGCAACAGCGCCACGACTAACGCGCCCATATAAGTGATATGCGCGAGAAATTCCCCGACCAGCGACTGAGTTGCCGGCCCTCGCCGTCTCAATATCCGCCAATAGCTGCCAACCGCTTCGAACAAAGGAATCAGCAGTAGGATCCCATTCGGATAGTAGACGTCTACCATGAGCCCTGAAATCATGCCGAGTAAAATCCATTGCCCCAGGGTCCGCGCACCTCGGGTCCGGTGCCAATACCAGAGAAAGAGTGCGACGACGAAGGCCGAGTGTGCATGGGACCACGAAGGGTTGAAATACATGTACACCGGCAGCGAGCTCGCCCCCCAGATGCCCAAAGTGGCGAGAAAGGCCCACCGATCCGCGAAATATTTTCGAGCCAGAGAAAACGATATCCAGAGACCGAGGAAGCCGTAGAGCGCCGTGGCGCAAGCCATAGTGATCAGGTAAGGAGTGGAAAAGCCGTCAGCGGGAATGTGTGCTCCCAACTGGTCGCACAGCAGCACGCCCAGATGCGTGACAACTAAGAAGGGTGACCAGAGAATCGACGGACCGACAGCCCACAGATTGGCAATCCGTCCGGTCGTCGTGTACTGATCTGCACGCACCCGGCCATTCTCATCCACGCGCCCCATTGCGAAGCTTTCGTTTCCGTGTTGCCAGTCCTTCTCGAAGTTTAGATGTCTCTCGATCACCATGGAGCGTGCATAGGCGTAGTACCCTACGCCGTCTCCGCGCACCCAGGGATTGCAGAGCGGCAGGGACAACAAGAATACGAGGACTAGAATTCGGTCATATTTCGTGAAGGAGAACAATGATTCTCTAATTCCTCGAATTTCTTTGTCTTCTCGACGTCCAGTGAGAATTCAATCCGTTTGTCAAACCCGTCCCAAAGATCGATTCCGTCCGGTCTCGATCGATGGCTCGATATCGTGCGACACCTGCATATCTTCCGTCTTTCGCAAGATCGCGATAAGGGAGAGCGGCGGCCACGGGAGCAGGGGGTCCAGTAGACGGAATACCGGTGTAACCCAATTCAACAGTCGGATTTGACCGAGCCCAAAAGTCTTCCTTCGCAATATCCGCCCGTTTAGCCACCAGGCGATCACTCCCGGCCGATTGAATTTCAAGATTTGTTCCACATGGAACTCGGCCGCCTGTGCTACCCTCGCAAGCTGGTCTGCCGTGTAGCGGCGGATGTGCCCCAAGGCCATATCCAGGCTACCGTAAAGCTTTGGTCCGCAGGGAACCAGAACGATCGCCCGGCCGCCCGAATCGAGAACGCTCCAGATATTTTGCAGGGCGCATACGTCGTCCTCAACGTGCTCCAAGACATTCAGACAAACCACCGTGTCGAACGACTGCCCGACCGGAAACGATTCCACGTTCATCGCATCGGTGTAAGCCACCTGCATGTAGGGGCGAGTGGGACGAAGCGTCTCCAGATAATCCAGGTAATGCGAGTTGACGTCGGTGGCCCAATAGTTGGAACGTGGCATCAAGTGATCCGACATATTTCCGATGCCCGCGCCGATTTCGAGGACGCGCTCACCAACAAACGGCCGGACGACATCCGCCATCCAACATGTAAATCTTGGCGCTCGATTGAGCCGCTCCAGAATCTCGCCGCCGTGCTCATCCTCGGCATAGATTCGATCGGACGCCGCATAGCGAAGAATGGCCCAAAGGGCGCGCGCACCATCCTTCCAATTGATCTTCTTGCCTTCGCGGTAGGTCCGGCCCGAATAGCTGATGGGCACTTCAAAGATGCGGCTGCCCCGCTTGGCCAGCTTGATGGCCAACTCGGGTTCCACATCGAAGGTAGAGCTTTGGAGCGGGATGCTCTTAAGCAGTTTCGCGCGCACCATCTTGTAGCAAGTTTCCATATCGGTCAGGTTGAGGTCGCAGACCAGATCGCACAAGAACGTGAGCAGCCGATTACCCAGAGCATGACGAAAGAAAAGAGCGCGCTTAAATCCACCCGGCATGAAGCGGGAACCGAAAACCGCGTCGGCATCTTCAAAGAGGAAAAGTTCCACCATTTGCAGGAGATCGCGGGGGTGGTACTCGAGGTCTGAATCATGAACGACGACGAGCTCGGTGTCCACGTGCGCGAGCCCCGTCCGTAGGGCTGCTCCCTTGCCTTCGTTCTTTTCATGGCGCAGCCAGATCCACGTAAACTTCCGATCCTCCGGCTTGGATTCGAGCGAAGAACGAAACTGTTCGATGGCCTGTGCTGTGCCATCCGTTGAGCCGTCGTCCACAACGATTACCGTGATCTTTTGAAGAAGCGCCGATTCGCCCAAGACCAGGAGCCGCGATAGGCTTTCTCCAAGGAGATACTGCTCGTTGTAAGCCGGCACGATCACAGAGAGGGTCGTAGCTGTCCGTTTCTTCTCCGTTCCTCGTCCGTAGGAAATATCGGCCCCTGATCCGCCTCGAAGTGAACCCCCTTCCTTGAATCGATTTGTCGCGGAGGTGTGACTCATCGTCGTACCAATCCGATCAGCAAGAAATATGCCACGAATTATCATTGCTGCATAGGATTACAGCTGCCCAGTCGGAGGGATCCGACGTGTGGGATGCCGGCAAAATCAATAAAGTTTGCTCGAACGAGAACGGCGTACGGGGCAGCCATCTCATCCCGAGACTGCCGCGCCTTTTGTCCAAGATGCACCCTGCCCGCGGGCTACCTCCTGGAGCCTCGCAGCCACGTACTCGCGTTGGGCCGGAGCCAGTTCCGCGTACATGGGGAGTGAGAGGATTCGTCCCGCAGCGTTCTCTGTTTCCGGGAAATCTCCCCGGCGATACTCCAGTCCGGCGCAGGCCTCTTGCAGGTGAACCGGAATCGGATAGTGAATTCCAGTCACGATTCCGCGCTCAGAAAGAACCCTTTGGACCTCGTTCCGGTTGTCCACTTGAACCATATACAAATGAAAGATGTGAGTTCGGTTCGAGGCCGTTTGCGGGACTTTGCACGGCCCTTCCGCTAGGAGGGCATTGTATGCGGTCGCATGCTCGGCTCGCGCGGCATTCCAGCGATCGAGATGGCGGAGTTTCACTCGCAAAACAGCGGCCTGCAAAGTGTCGAGGCGTGAATTGGTCCCGACAGTTGTATGCTCGTACTTGACGCGCTGTCCATAATTCCGCAACCGGCGGATTTTCTCGGCGATGGCCACGTCGTTTGTGACCACCATTCCCCCGTCTCCGTAAGCGCCTAGGTTCTTCCCTGGATAGAAGCTGAAGGCACCCGCGTGACCCAAGGAGCCGGCCCGGCGGCCGCCGTAAATCGCACCATGCGCCTGGGCGGCATCTTCAATGACTAGTAGATGATGCTTTTCGGCAACAGCGAGAATCGGATCCATATCCGCAGATTGTCCACAAAGGTGGACTGGCATGATGGCACGGGTCCTGGATGTGACAGCGGCCTCTATCGCGGCAGGATTGATGTTAAATGTCGCGGGGTCCATGTCCACGAGAACAGGGCGAGCACCCACGGCGAGAATTGCTAGCGCCGTGGCAATAAAAGTATTCGCCGCAGTGATCACTTCGTCTCCGGCACTGATGTCCCAGGCCCGCAGCGCGAGTTCGAGTGCCGCTAGCCCGGATCCGACACCAACGGCATTTTTCACGCCGATAAACCGCGCGAAGTCTTCCTCAAACAACCGGACTTCCTCGCCGAGGATGTAATCCCCGCGGTCGAGAACGCCCCGAATAGCCGCGTCGACCTCGGGAGCGATCGTCTTGTATTGCGCCTGCAGATCAACAAAGGGAATCTTCATGATTTCTCCCATTTATTTCTTGAGGCCAAAGCCCAAGTAAACGACTGGACGAAGAATGCTCCACCAACCCGTAATCGGCTTCATCTTTGTGTACCCCAGGCGCCGAGGGGGATACACCTTGGTTACGGGAGCCTCACAGTGGCGGTATCCCAACCGGATTGCGGTAAACATGAGGTAGGGTTCTAACTCGTACTTGTCCAGCCAGTCCTGATTCCAGTGGATCCGTTCATCGAGAAGAATCTGGGTGCGAAAAGCGCGAAAGCCGTTCGTGGTATCTGTTACACGCTTCCCCACGAAAATCGAAAACAGGATTGGATGGACAAACCGTGTTGCGAGAATGCGGTAGATGGGGATCCTGCCATAGCCTCCACCGGGCAAGAAACGGGACCCCTGAACGAAATCAGCTCGCCCGCTCGCGATCGGTTCCAGCAAGCGCGGGATTTCATTCGGTTCATCCTTATTGTTGCCCGCCTGAATCACCAACACGTCGTAGTTATTCTGCAGTGCATAGGCGAACACCCGCTTCATGGCTGCGCCGACACCCTGGTTCGAGGAGTTTCGCAGGTGCATCCAGCCGTCCTTCGGAAGGGATTCGAGGGCGCCATCCGTGGACCCGTCATCCATGACAAGGAGATCGTAACCGCGCACAGTGGGATGCCTGGCGATCGTGCGCTTGATCTTTTCTCCTTCGTTGTAGGCAAAAATCGCGACGAGTGTTTTCATTTCTTGCTGAAATAAGGACGCTGAACGGGCCGCGGGAGCGGCGCCACCGCAGCCCATTCGGGACGCCGCCGGACATCGAGGCCGTTCACGTATGGTTTGACGATGTCGAAGGGGCATTCCAAACTATCGACATCACTGATTACGCGCGCCGGAGACCCAGCCACCACGGCGCGTGCGGGGACGTCTCTGGTCACTACGCTGCCCGCGCCGACCAGCGCATTTTCTCCAACTGTCACATGAGGCAAGATTGTTGCGCCCACTCCCACTCGGGCACCCGCTTTGATGGTCGGCCCCTGCATGCATTTGGTGCACATTGGGTGGGGGTCGTTCGCCAGAGACACGCCGGGCGCGAGGAAAACATCGTCTTCGAGAACCGTGTACTGAGCGACATATACATTGCAGTGGATCCGGACCCGGTCTCCCAGCACGCAGTCGTAATCAAGCGTTGTGTGGTTCCAAATGGCGCAATCGTGCCCGATCCGATTGCCCTCCCGGATGATTACTCCGTGGCCTGCCTCAAACCCATTTCCGATTTCTACGGAGGCGTAGATGACGCTGCCGGAGCGAATTCGGGCCACATTCCCGATGCGCACGGGCCTTCGTTCAATTGGGCGCCCGGGCGGGTAGCCCAAAATCACGTCCGGGTCGACCACGCAATCCACTCCTATTTCGACCGGGACGCAACTCTCCACTTTGCTACCTCCACGGCTCTGCCCCGTTCTCGGATCGAAGCTTCAATTGCTCCCAACGTTTGGACCACATGAGCGCCTGTTTGCGCATCGGAGAGCGGTTTGCACTTATGGCAAACGGCGGCGACAAAATCGGCGCACTGATTCTTCAGCGGTTCGGTGAATTCAATTCGCGGGCTAATGATGTCTCCGTCGCGCATCAGTAATTTGAACTCGCCGAATGATTCGGTATCCATCTGGCCCACGGAAACGCCTTTTTCATAGATCCGGATGCGCTCCAGATCGTTCAGATCGTCAAATACGACGCGTTGCAAGCTCCCCACGGCCACGACTTTGCGGACTTTATTCGGGTCCGCCCAGCTCACATGGATATTCGCGATGACGTCGTTCGCATACCCCAACGTAATGAACGCCACATCCTCGCGAACGTTTCCGAGAACGCGGGAACCAATCGCGCTGGTCCACAGAGGCGCTTCGCCCAGGACATAATTGAATATGGAAATGTCGTGAGGCGCCAAGTCCCAGACAGCACTGACGTCGTGCCGGATCGGACCCAGATTGGTACGGGTTGAATGCAGATAATAAACACGACCGAAGGAGGAGGATTGCACGCACTCCCGCAATTTCTGGATGCCTGAGTTGTAGAGAAAGGTGTGCGCCACCATCAGAACCCGGCTCTTTTTTTCGGCGAGGTCGCCGAGTTCTTCGCATTGACCAACCTCAAGAGCGAGCGGCTTCTCCACCAGCACGTGGCGGCCGGATTCGAGCGCAAGTCGTGCGACTTCGTAGTGTGTGGAAGCGGGCGTGGAAACCACAACGGCATCAATATCATTCCTACGCAAAACTCCCGCCAAGTCCTGCGATGTTTCCACGTGCGGCATCCGGGCAGCCGCCCGTTCCAGCCTGTCCGATTTAGAGTCGCAGACGACGGCCACTGTGGTGTCAGGCATCTCATCCAGGACGCGCGCGTAATTTGGCCCCCAATAACCGTATCCTATCAAGGCGATGCGAATGTTGGACGACATCAGAGCGATTCTCCTCTGAGGAGATTCCAGACCTTGTCTCGGCGCAGCGGTGACTTCATGGGGAAATCAACCTGCTGTTGTCCCTGCTGCCATGCCGCCGGCCACACCACGCCCCGAGTTTCTGACAGCCCAATCCTCTTCCTTTTTCCGTTGGAAGTATTCGATGACGCGATCCACAATTTCCGGCAGAGAAGTGGCCGGGCGGAAATTTGTGAGCAGCTGTAGCTTGTCCAGCAGGGGCACGCGCCGCGGCATGTCTTCAAATCCCGGCTCGTACGCTTCTTCGTAGGGCGTGTACGTAATTGGCGAGTCGCTCTTCGCACGTTGCTTCACAACGTGAGCGAGGCCTTCCATTGAGATTTCCTCGTCAGTCCCCACATTGACGACTTCCCCCACGGCGTAATCAGTCGCGGCAAGGCGGAGCAGTGCTTCGACCGTGTCGCGAACATCGCAGAAGCAGCGCGATTGTCGGCCGGTGCCAAATACCGTGATCGGTGACCCTTCGAGAGCCTGGCGCACGAAATTCGGCAACACCATTCCATAACGCCCCGTCTGTCGAGGCCCGACTGTGTTGAAGAGTCGGACCACCACAACCGGCAGCTTCCTTTCCTTCCAATAGGAAAGCGCGAGGAACTCATCCAGCGCCTTGGAAGCCGCATAGCTCCAGCGTCCTTTCGTGGTCGGCCCCAGAACCAAGTCGGCATCTTCGCGGAACGGCACCTTGTCGCTCTTCCCATAAACTTCAGACGTCGACGCAGTGAAAACAAGTTTCTTCTTCTTGGAAGCAGCGTCAAGAACCAGTTGAGTGCCGTATACGTTCGTCTCGAGCGTCCGCACGGGACTTTCCACAATCAAACGGACGCCGACAGCCGCCGCGAGATGGAACACCACATCGGATTCGTCCACCAACTCGGCAAGCAAGTGCTTATTCGTGATGGAGTCAAAAAAGTAATGGAAGCGGCTTTGCGCCTTCAGGTGGCGAACATTCTCGACGCTCCCAGTGGATAGGTCGTCGAGTATGTAGACTTCGTCGCCGCGGCCGAGCAATGTCTCCGCCAGATGCGACCCAATGAACCCCGCACCTCCCGTAATCAGATAGCGCAATTTGCCCCCTAGCTAGAAGGATTGGCTGGTTCGTCGCCGGGCCCCTTGGGGAATTCCGGCGCGTTGCTGACATCCTCGCCATACCCATACCCATAGGCGTAGGGATAGTAGCGATAGGAGTAGTAATAATCCGGTGCGCTGGAATCCACCGCGTTCAATACCACGCCCAACAGACGGCACTTCACTGCCACCAGAAGGTCTCGCGTCCTCGTGAACGCTTCTTTGGGAGTCTCACCGCTTCGCACTACCAGCAACACTCCGTCGGTCAACGCTGACAGAATCACCGCGTCCGTCGCGGCCAGGATCGGAGGCGAATCGATCACGATGAATTTGTACCGCCGCCGCAATTCTACGATTGCTTCTCGCATCCGGTGAGAGGAAAGCAAGTCCGCCGGGCTTGGCGGAACCGGCCCGGTCATCAATGCCGCCAGGTTGCTGATGGCTGGATGCGGAATGGTCACTTCGTCAAGAGTGGAAACGCCCGCAAGAAAGGAGCTCAATCCAACATCCTTCCCGCCGGTCAGATTCAGAGCGCGCCGGATCCCAGGTTTGCGCAGGTCGGAATCCATCACCAGAGTGCGGTCACCTAATTGCGCCAGCGTCACAGCGAGGTTCACGGCCGCCGTCGTCTTTCCCTCGCGCGGCAGCGCGCTTGTCACCAGGATCACCTGGGGTGGGTGCTCGGCCTGGGAAAGCAGCAGCGAAGTGCGAAGCGCGCGAAACGCCTCCGAAATTTGCGATTTCGGCTGGATGTATGACAGCAATTCCACTCGGGGACCCGAAGCTGCCTGCGCCGCGCCTTCACCCACCAGCCGCGCCAATCGGCGTTGGTGCCCGTTCAGGCTGGGGAGCGACGGCACAACGGCCAGTGACGGCAGGCCCGTGAGTGCCTCGATATCATCCGGTGACTTCACTGTGTTATCCAAATACTCGCGGAATATTGCCAGCCCCACTCCGCCGACCAACCCCACCACAATCGCCAGCAGAATATTGCGCGTCTTCTGTGGCCGCGCGGGGGCCGCGGGGGCCAGCGCCGGGTCAACCACCCGAATGTTGCTCGATCGCAATCCCGCCGTGATCCCTGCCTCTTTTAATTTTTGCAACAGGCCGTCGTAGAGCTGCTTGTTGGCCTCGGCGTCGTGCTGCAGGATGTGGTATTGCACCAGCTTCTCGGCCAAGTCATTGGCCTGTGCTTTTTGCTTGTCGAGCGCTTCCTGCAGAATCTCCACGTGAGCCCGTGCCGTGTTGTACTCCTCCTCGACGGTTTCCACCATCGTCTTCCGCGCTTTGGCCAGGTCTGCGTCCACTTCTTTCTGCTGTTCGGCCAATCGCTGAACCCTCGGATAATTTGGGCCGGTTTGGTTCAGCGCCTCGGCGTATTGCTCGTCGAGATCGGATTTGCGTTTGAGAAGATCCTGAACCACAAGATTGGCCTGTGCCTCCGGCAGCGCATCCACGTTTCCGGACACCGCCATCCGGTACAACGCCTCTTTCTGTGCCACTTCCGTCTGTGCGTCGGTGACGGCCTTGCTCAGGTCGGCCAGCTTTTGCGTCGTGATATCCTGCTTTTCGTCGATCTGCCAGATCTGGTTTTCGCGCTGGTAAGCGATCCGAGCGTCCTCCGATTTCTCGACCTTCATCCGCAACTCTTCCAATTCCGCGGAAAGCCAGTTCGACGCCTGCGTCGTCGCGTCGTACTTGCTCCGGAAATTTTGCTCCACGTACGTCTGCAGATGGGTGTTGACCACCTCCGCGGCAAGTTGCGGGTCTTCCGCTTCGAAGCTCACCTCGATCAGCCGCGAATTCGGCACTCGTTTCACTCCCAGGCTGCCCAGAAAGGCCCCTAAAATCGCGGGCCGCCTCGGGATTGCGCCGCCCTGCCCCATGGCCAGCGCGCCGGGAGTCCCTCCGAATTCTGCGTAACGTCCTAGATCGAGCGACTTGATCGTCTGCAGCGCCAGAGTCTCGCTCTGCAGGATCTTCGACTGCGTCTCGATGTAGTTCTCCATGTCCATGTATTCATCGTAGGAATTCGCATCCGGGAAAACCTGCATATTCTGGGATTCCCGGTCGACTTCCACACGCGCAGTCGCTATGTACACTGGCTTCATCTTGAACGATGCGATCGTCACCACGGTCACCACCGTCAATAGAAACGTCAGAATCAGCCACTGATGCTTCCGCAGGATGACCACGTAGTCCAGCAGGTGCGGTTCGCGCGGCATTTGCTCCCAGGCGTTCAGGGAGGGCGGCGGAATCACCGTGAGTGCGTCCGTCCCTTTTCGGTCGCGAAATGTCAGTCTCTGCGCTTCTTCCATCAATCCTCTGCCTCGCGATTGTCTCAGTATGCCGTCCGGTAGACGGCCACCTGCGTCCCGATTCCCAATGCCGATTCGGCGCCTCGGGCCAGCGCTTTCTTGCCGAAGCTGTCTGGAACGAACAGAATGTCGTTCGATTGCAGTGCCACATCATCTGTCCTGTGATGTTCGATCTGTTTGATGTGTACGGGAATTTCATCCCTCTTCCCGGTTACGGGATTCGTGCGCATGATCACGGCGTCGTCCGATTTTGCAAAGCCAGTCAGCCCGTGCGCCATGGCGATCGCTTTCAACACGGTGATTTGCTCCCCGTGGCTCTGCATCACGTAACCGCCCTGTTGCGACACGCCCGCCCCCATCACGTAGACAATTCCCGCGCGTGGGACGCTCACCACGTCGCCGCCGTACACCGGAATGTTGTAAGCAGGATCGCCGGATTCCAGCAGATCCTGCAGCCGGATGGTGATGATTTGCTGATCCTTGGCAGGTATGGCCGCAGTGCCTGCCGGCTCCAGTCGGGGCTCACCCAGATGGCTGGGACGCGTGACAATCACCTCGCTGCCTGCGTCATCGCTAATCCCCCCAGCGGCCGTCAGCACTTCCAAAAGTGTGGTTGGCCGGATCACCTGGTAGACCAGCGTGTGATTCACCGCTCCCACCACGGAAATCGGCTGGCTGTTCTGCTCTTTCACAAAAACGGATACCTGTGGGTGCGATACCAGCCCGTTTTCCAGCAGCAGCTTTTCCAGTTTCTGCTCCAACTGAAAGGAGGTCAGGCCCGCCGCCTGAATTCGTCCTGGAATCAGCGGATAGCTGACGTCCCCCGTGTCACTAACCCGCACTTCGCGGGAAAGTTCCGGGATATCGAACACGTCCACATGCAGCAAGTCGCCTGTCCCGATCGGAGTGTCAACGGGGCGTGCGCTCGCGAGGTCCGCGAGTTGCCGGATTTTTTCGTTTGTTTGATGTGGGGTTTCGAGTTTTTGCTGGCCGTAGCTTGCTTGCGCGCCCAGGAAAATCAGCAAGGGCAGCCACAAGACATACTTCACTTTGGGCCAGTCCGTTACCCCACGGACCGTAAACGCCATCGAGAGTAATGACCCCGAAACACTATGGCCCAGCGGCCGCGTTGCTGTCAACTACCACCTGAGGCGATGAGAGAGCGAAACTTGCGGATGCATTTGCGGATTTGATAGATGTGGGTCCTTCACGTTACTCTATCGCTCCTATGGTTCACGACTCCGAGCCTCCCTCAAGCGAACACAGCACAGACGCCTGCCACCTTCAGAGCGTGGAGGGCGATCGTTGGCCGCGCACGCGCGCGTTCCTCTGGGTTTTGATGTTCTCTTGCTGGGTGGTAGAGGCCCTGTCCCACATCCATGAGACAGTTCCGGATGGCCTCTACTATTTGGACATCGCCGTGGCTTGTGCTAAGGGCCATTGGGAGTCAGCCATCAACGGCTATTGGAGTCCTGGCTACCCTGTCCTATTGAGTTTTTGCCTCCGGCTCCTGAAACCCTCCCCTTATTGGGAAATGGCGGTCGTTCATGCAGTTGATTGCCTCATTCTGGTTCTGGCGCTCGTATGCTTCGAATATTTTTTGAATGGGCTCCTCCGATACCTCCAGTCGGTGACTTCGGCCTCCCAGACCAAGCCCTTACCGGCCGGACCCCTTCGGGCGATCGGATACACGTTGTTCTTCTGGGGCTCGCTCTTCATGGTCGGGCCGAGCCTAGACACTCCCGACACGCTCGTGCTCACTTCCGCCCTTCTTGCAACCGGAATTATTTTGAGAGTAGCCGCTGGAGAAGACGCCTGGTGGCGGTTCATCGGCCTCGGGATCGTTCTGGGCTTGGGCTATCTCGCGAAGGCCGCTATGTTCCCATTGGCATTCGTTTTCTTGGCTGCAGCTTTTCTCGCTGCTGGAAATTTCCGGCGTGCGCTTCCCCGTTTGGCGGTAGCACTAATCCTTCTTGGCTCTGTTTCCGCACCTTTTGTGTTGCTTCTTTCCAAGAGCAAGGGGCGATTTACCTTTGGGGAGTCCGGACCACTCAACTACGCGAACTACGTGAATGGCGTGTTGATCTTCCATCAATGGCAAGGAGGACCTCCTGGGACGGGTTCGCCGATACACCCAACCCGAAAGGTTCTCGATGCGCCGCCGGTCTACGAGTTTGGCTACCCTGTTCGGGGAAGCTACCCCGTGGTACTCGATCCTGGCTATTGGATCGATGGCGTCAAACCTCATTTTGAGGTACGAGGCCAGCTGGATGTTCTCCAGCACACTCTTGACTACGATTTCACTCTCCTTTTCTCGCAGCTCGCTGGGGTTTGGGTGGGGTTTTTCGCCCTCGCGTTTTGGACCGGCCATTGGCGAAGATCTGCTAAGGCCTTTCTGGGACAAATCTTTGTGTGGGCCCCGGCCGTCGCTGCCTTCGGTATGTACTCGCTCGTTCACATGGAGTCTAGGTTCGTGGCCGCCTTTGTCATATTGCTTTGGGGCGCTCTTTTTACTTCGCTGCGATTCTCAGAATCCGGAGCGACACGTGGGGTTGTACGCTGCGTGACTTTTGCCGTCGTCATCATTCTTGCTTCTCAAATCGCCTGGTCCATGGCGCACAATGTGATTCGGCTAAGATCGGCCCGTGCCTTCCCGCAGTGGCAGGTGGTTCAGGAATTGCGACACGACGGAATCGAGTCAGGCGGTAGAGCCGCCGTCATCGGAACCAGCCCTTGGGATCTCTACTGGTCGCACCTGGCTTCTGTCACGATCGTCGCGGAAATTCCCATGAACGGAGTCTCGAGCTACTGGGCCGCAACACCGGAGCAGAAAATGGAAGCCATTCATGCGTTCGTGCGCGCGGGAGCCAGAGCAGTCGTCGCCAAGGATGTTCCCCCTCTCCTCTTGGGTGATGGATGGGAGCGCGTCGGCAGCACGGACTTTTACGTGCTCCGCTTGCAATAGCGACAGGCAGGCGCCTTCATAAACTGAGTGGCGCACCCACAAAATTCCATTTGCCCCACGCGAAGAATTCCTGGAGAGGCGAGAAATGAGCCCGTGCCAGGCTCAGGATCAACTCCGGTTGGCTCAGCCATTGCTCGTACGTGGTCCGCTCGTGCTGAATCATGGTCGCCATGGCATCCAGTTTCGTTGATGCGAGGCGAGCAAAGCGGATGTCGCAGACAAAATGCATGAAATTCAAAAAGGGGGTCCGCCAGGGTTCGACGACCACTGCACGCCCGTTTCTTGCCAGCACGCGCTGCATTTCGGCGAGTGTTTCGTCAAGGTCTTGCGGAAGCGTGGTCAAATGGTGCAATCCGCCCTGGACGATCACCACGTCCTTGCTATGGTCCGCGAAAGGAAGCCACCGGCAGTCGCAGACGTAACACTGTGCCGGTCCCCGATATTCCGCCAGCAGCCGCGCCGACATGTCCGCGCCCTCCACATGCGCGAAACCAAGCCGCCGCAGAGCGCGCATCCCGTTTCCGCGGCCGCAGAAGATTTCCAAGATTCGAGCGTCCCTGGGCCATTCGCGGGCGCCCAGCTTGCGAAGGCGTCCGAGGAATTTCTGGATTTCCTGCTCGGGAGATTCATAGCGAAGGTAGGCAGCCTCCCAGGGATCTAGCGGCGCATGTGCTTCCTGGATTCGCTCCGTGTCGCCTCCTGGTTGTTTTTCTTCTGTTCGCAAAGTGCCCATGTGTCACCGATCGAACTTCAGGCCGCAGCGTCACGCATTATACAGTCTTCCCCAGCGCCCTCGCGCCTTGCTTCCGTCCTGTAGATTAGTGCGCCTTTCACACTGGGGAGACCGACCTTGTTACACAGTGTCGATGGCAATGGTAAGATTACACATCGTCCAGAATCTTGGGAATAACACAAGTAGGAACACTGAATTGCGACACAAAGAGAATCAATCTGGTGTAACAAGTGTGGGAGTACGGGAAGACCACGCATACCCGGAGGCGGCTGCGCCCCTTGGTGTGGAGCGGCCTCCAAAGATTTCGGTCGTTATGCCTTGCTTGAACGAGAGCCGGACGCTCGCTACCTGTATTCAAAAAGCAAAAGCCACGATCGAGCGGCTCGGTATTCGTGGCGAAGTGATAGTCGCGGACAACGGCAGCACGGATGGTTCGCAGGCGATTGCAGCCAAATTGGGCGCTCGAGTCGTGCCAGTTCGGACATGCGGATATGGCAGCGCCCTTCGCGTGGGCATTGCTGCGGCGCAAGGCGAATTCATCGTGATGGGCGACTCCGATGACAGCTACGATTTCACCCAGCTCGGCGATTTCGTCGACAAATTGGAGGAAGGTTACGACCTGGTGATGGGAAACCGCTTCCAAGGTGCGATCTTTCCCGGTGCTATGCCTTTTCTTCACCGCTATCTCGGGAATCCCGTCTTGAGCTGGCTCGGACGCCTTTTCTTCAAGTGTCCAGTTGGAGATTTTCAATGTGGCTTGCGCGCGTTTCGGAAGGACACGATCGATAGGCTCGATCTTCAAACGACCGGTATGGAGTTTTCAACCGAAATGGTCGTGAAGGCTACTCTGTTCAACCTCCGCATTGCGGAGATTCCAACGACGCTCTCCCCGGACGGCCGCGACCGTCCGCCGCATCTGCGCACTTGGCGCGACGGCTGGAGGTACCTCCGTTTTCTCCTACTCTATAGCCCGCGTTGGCTTTTTCTCTATCCCGGCATCGCACTCCTGTTGTTGGGAGCGGCCGTGAGTGCGTGGCTGTTTCGGGGCCCCCGCACTGTCGGCTCGGTCACATTCGATTATCACACGCTGCTTTTCGGTGCCATGGCCATCTTGATCGGTTTTCAGTCCTTGAATTTTGCGGTATTCAGCAAGACATTCGCAATTACGGAAGGGTTGCTGCCTGAGGATCCGCGCCTGAATCAGTTGTTTCGTTATGTCACTTTGGAAGTGGGTCTTATCATCGGGGCTCTGCTGATTGTGGCTGGCGCAGGATTGTGGGTGTTTGGCTTGAGTCACTGGCGCAGCCATCATTTCGGCCCATTGAATCCGGAAGAGACTCTGCGCATCGTAATTCCTGGATTTGTTTCCCTCACGCTGGGCATCGAAATCGTGCTCTCTAGTTTTTTCCTCAGCTTGCTGGGCATGGCGCGACGATGAATACTGCCGGCTGGGTTTTCCCTTGAGCTTGAATACAGGGCCTTCGCGCGCGGCTGAGGTCGCCGGCACCTTCCACGGACAACTTGTCTTGCGCCGCCGCATCAGGATTCTGGCGAGCCATTTAGCTTCATTGTTGCCGTCGGGCGCAACAGTCCTCGATGTTGGCTGCGGGGATGGAATGATCGATCACGCCATCCTGCAACAGCGCCCAGACGTTACGATCGAGGGCCTCGATGTGCTCGTTCGTCCGAAGACTCCAATCCCCGTTCGGCCATTCGACGGGGTGACACTTCCATTCGCCCCCTCCAGCTTCGATGTCGTGATGTTTGCGGACGTTCTGCATCACACGACCGACCCCCGCACGCTCCTGCGCGAGGCGGCCCGCGTCGGAAGGGCCATCTTGATTAAGGATCACCGGCGAGAAGGTTTCCTGGCGGGTCCCACTCTGCGCTTCATGGATTGGGTCGGAAATGCGCACCACGGCGTGACGCTGCCCTACAATTATTGGTCGGAAGCAGAATGGGCGTCGGCGTTCGAGGAATCAGATTTGAAGGTAATTGAAATGAAAAAGTCGGTGTGCCTCTATCACCCTCCCGCATCCTGGTTGTTTGACCGGGGGCTTCATTTCATCGCGCGTTTGGAGCGCGCCTGAGAACTGCGCCCAGCGTGATCCAGTCTCTCCGTCAGTCAGCCGCATTACTCCGAAGTCTGAACCGTTGAGTTCATTGCGTTCTCGCTCGCTGCTGAGTTACTTTAGCCTGCAAATGACCGGCGGAGTGAATAAGCTCGGACCCAAGACGGAAGTGCGTTATCCCGTCCTTGACGCCCTGCGGTTTTGTCTCGCTTTTTGGGTAGTCATGGGGCATTTCGGCGTGTTCCCATTGTTCGCCGGAATCGACATGGCCACAGGATATGGCCGCAACCTGGTTCATGGCTGGAGATCGCTAGTTTGGGGAATTCCCGCGGTCGTCGGATTCTTCATTATATCGGGGTTTTGCATCCACCTCCCCTTTCGGAATCAAGAGAAGCTGTCCACGGGCCGATACTATGCTCGCCGCTACATAAGAATCCTGGTGCCCGTGGCGGCGGCTATTGCCATAACTCGGCTGACGGGGGATCGGATGGCGATTTTTGGAAAACACTCCGTCCTCTGGAACAGCGTTCTATGGAGCCTTTTCTGCGAGGAAATTTATTATGCAGTCTATCCACTGGCGCGCTCGATTCGCAGGCGTTTCGGGTGGACGGTTCTGCTAACGCCGGCATTCCTACTCGCCGCGGTTGTGGGCCTGAGTTGCCCGAATGCTTTGGATGGTTCTGCGTTGGGAGCAGTCGAAACCGCCGTGATTCTGTACCCGGTATGGCTTCTTGGGTGCGTTCTCGCGGAGCAAAGCGACCGGCTTCCCGCACTGGACTCAGCATGGTCCATCTGGGGATGGAGGTTGCTCGCTTGGTTCGGAAGCTGGTTGTGCGAGATGCTCCATTTCAAGGGCGGAATTTCCGTCACTCAGGCAATGCTGTGTTTCGGAGTTCTTGCATATTTTTGGATTCGTAAGGAAATCGAGCATAGCAAGCACCATGAAGCCTGGGTCCCGCTCGCTTCGGCGGGACTCTGGAGTTATTCTTTGTATCTCATACATATTCCGGCGATAAGGTTTCTGAATGATCTTTCGCTTCCCGGCCTCGGCTACATTCTTGATTGGTGCGTTTCAATCGCATTCATCCTGGGGCTATCGTATCTTTTCTACCAGTGTGTGGAGCGTCCATCCCACCGGCTGGCGCGGAAATTCGTTGCCACCCCATGCGCCCGGAGACAGGCCGCCCAAAGTGTGATTCCCGGATTCGGTCCTGCTGATTCCACTCCCCAGAGGTAGAACGCTGTAAATCCCGAGACTACCTCAAATTGAGAGAGCGGAAATTTCCTCAGGTCATTTCGCGGCCACAGTATAACTGTGCGAGTGACGCCGGTGGCTCGATGTGGGCGCTTCAGAAGGTAAGGGTATCGAGGTTGCTAGATACGCCTGCAGCAGAAAGAGCAGGGCATTGGAAGGGATATGTAAGTTGAAATCTACGAGGCTGTGAAGCAAGAGACCGCTCAGAGCGACGATCGCGCCGGCGTGAATGGCGCGGGAAAAGTGTCCTTGTTCAGCTTCAAAACTCTTCCGCGCTTCACGAAACAGGAGCCACAAGAAGTACAGGCCGCAGAGGCAGCCGAGAAGACCCGTTTCCGCCAATTCTTCAGCGTAGTCATCGTGGACATGGTCGACAACCTTGCCGTCGTAAAGAGTTTCATACCGCGGGTACACCGCGACGAGAGCTCCCAGTCCGCACCCCTTGAACGGATGGTCGAGAAAGATACGAACCGCGCCACGCGTCATGGAGATCCGGCGCGTGAGCGAGACTTCGTTGGAGCGCAGCGCTGAGAATCTTGCGATTGCTTTATCGGCTCCCACCCAGGCGATGAGCGCCACGGCAGCCAGCGCCGCGACGGCGACAGCCACCATCCGCGGTCGTTCCTTTGCCCGGCGGAGGCGCACGAGTACCGCCAAGACCCCCACCTCGAAGGCCAGGCAGATTATCCCGGCCCGCGAGCCCGACAGAATCATGGCGCTCAGCGGAACGATGGTCAGTAAGGTCGCCATGGGAAACATATCCCTGCGAAGACCGCGGAAAACCATCAGGGCAAGTCCCACAGGCAATGTGAGCTCCACGAAGCCGGCGAAATGATTGCGGTTCACGAATGGACCGAAGGGATCGCTATTGGCGCCTACAGTCCGGAACCAATAGATTTTTCCCTCGGACGTGAAATGCTGGATGATTCCCAGCAGTGATATGCCAAAACACAGCAGGATCATAAACCAAGCCAGGCTCGTCAACGCGCGCCGGTCTCGGAACGCTTGTGCTACAAGAAAGAAGAGGATGAAATATGCGGCGAGCTTCAGCAATTCTGTGCGCGTCAGAAACGGATATGCCGTCCCGCGAAACAGCAGCTGGAGAATCCCTATCCCGAGGAACGCCAGCATGGGCCAATTTAAAGAGCTCCAATGGATCTTCTCGCCGGAGTTCCGGAATACGATTACAGCCCAAGCAATGAGCAGAACGGCAGCCGCGATCTCAAGGATCGATTCCGACCAAACTTCCACCACCCCGTGCGCGAGCACACTGAAGGCCAGGAGCAAGTAGAGTCCGGTACGGATGCCTTTCATCGCGTTGCCTGCACCGCTGCCGCAGCGGAAGGAACCAGCGATATCCCGGCGATCCAGACAGTACCACTCAGTTTGTTATCGAAGAGCCGGCTGGGAGACCGGAAGGGACAAATCAACAGAAAACGCGTGTCGGTTCCTGTCTTTATATCGGCATCCACCGCCGTCCAGGGATTCGTACCCGTGAGGTTGTCCGTCATAGACGTCAGTTCGCCTGGATGGTGAGGATCTGCAATGAGAAAACGCACGCCGCTTTCGGTGGTGAGGCCACTCGTGCGGATGTATGCGCGAAAATGATAGGCTCGGTCAGGCTCGACCGGAATGTACTGGGAGGGGGATTGCAATTGAAGATTCGTTCCCCCGCCGAAATCCAAACGCAGAGCGCGGCCGGGAAGAGAGAGCGGGGCCGGTTCAAAACCCATCGCCACCCCTAGGGGCGAATCCCAGCGCCATCCCAATCCTCCATTGGCGAAATCCTGCGTAAAGTTTCCATTCCAAACTACCGAGGAGTCGCCTGATGGAAGGGAACCCAAGCCGGAAGTTGCCACTGCCTGGAGCCAGAAGCGCTGGGCATCGCTCGCACGATCCTCGCGGATCAACTCCTCGAGAAACGGGAACGACTGCGAAAGGGCAATCGGCTTCCCGAGTGTCAATAGGCGCTGCCAGACGATGAGTCCGGCGTCCATCTGGTGGTTGGATCCAAAGAAATCCAGCGCCAGGAAGTAGGCGTTTACGTCCGCGGGGAGGACGTTGTCCAGAAGCACATTGACGTCTTCACTGGACCGCCAGACCCGGGAAATTGCAAGGGGGATAAGGGTCGGATCCGCGCGAACGGCTTTCTGAATTTCCGCGTACCCTTCAGAATACTCTTGCTGTCTAAGAAGGAAATTGCCGTAGTTCCATGCCACCTGCGCGGAGAGCGGATAGACGGTCTTGGCTTGTGCATACGCACTTCGCGCCTTCTCATCCTCTCCGGCTGCCTCGAGGGCGCCTGCGAGATCCATCCAATAGTAGGAGGAGAGAGGATCCACCTCGACCGCTTTTTGGTAATCCGCGATTGCCCCCGAGGGATCAGGATCCGCAAAACTCCACTGCCGGAAACGGCCCAGGCGGTCCCAGGCGTCGGCATTTCCTGGAACGAGCGCGGTGCCGCGGTCCATCCGCTCCAGGTCCTGCGAATCGACGCGACGGTCCGCCAGCCAGAGTTCACCCGCCTGAACGGAAAGCAGGCATGCGGCCGCCAAACACACGAGCAACAGCACGCGCCGCGCCCAGTCTTCTTTGAGGAGGATTTCCACGGTGCCGTAATTTGCTACGAGCGCTGCCCCCGGCGCAAGGGCCAATTCGGAATTTTCCAGATGCAGATGGAGCTGGAGGCAGTGGGGAGCGCCCCGACAGTGCGTGCGCGCCGGATATTGTCTTCCGTGAGGGCGAACTCAACGCCCGCCGAACCGATAAATGATCCCGATGGAGGCCCGATAATTCGTCTGGTAAATGCTGGACGAAAAAAAGCGCGTCTGACCAAAATCGAATTGCATCATGCGAACTCCCCAATGCTTCTTGATCCTCAAATCCAGCCCGCCCCCCACTTCCCAAGCCTTTCCGTAACTGGAATAGACCGAAGATTGGTATCCGCCGTAAGCTGGAATCTCATTCCGGTAGTAACCTTCCCCGAATAAGAATTGGCCGTAAGGGGTCAGCTTGTGGTGGCCGAAAGGATAGACCCTCGGACCAATGAGGAGCGTATAAATGCTGGTGTCGCCGAATGTGCCTTGGCTTCTGTAACCGCCCGTTCCTTCCAACTGCACGCCAAAATGATCACGAAAATGGTGAATGTTGTAGACGCCCGAGGCATACCATCCGGGCATGCCAATCTTAGACTCGTCAGATGTCTCCGTCTGTTGGAATAGCCGGAAGGAGCCCCCCGCGGAAAGTTCGAATCGAGATGAGCCCTGCGCCATGACTGGCGCCGTACCGAACACTAGGAAAGCAAATAGCCACAGTAATTTCTTCATCTACAACATCCTCCTCCGGAATTCACTGGCTGACTTATTTGGAGCGGCGGCTATCATACCTTGCTCCCGCCTGTTTTTCCTTAGCGCTTTCCCGGCGGGCAGACGTTCCCTTCGAGAGCCCAGTATCCTGTCGGTGAATCAACACCGATCGGTTGGCTCCCGCAGCGCCCATCCAGGAACCTGAGATTCGATGTGGTCCTGACAGAATTGGATGGCCTGGTGCGTGCGCACAAAACAAAAGGCCGCGCGCCCAAGTGAAAGGTTCGCGGCCTTCTGCAAACGGCTAAATCGCGATTACGTTACCGTCAGCGTGATGGCAACCGAGTGGTTCACAGTGCCCGAACTGCCAGTAATGGTGAGGTTATACGTCCCGGCCGGAGTCCCTGCATTGCCCGAACACGCCGTGAGGCCAATCAGCATCACCAGGACACCGACCAACCCCAGCTTGGCACGGCGCCGCCGCGCGAAGGGCAGGACTACTAGGAGCAGGAGAAGCGTAAAGCCGATCAGAACCATCTGCCGCGGCGAGATCGGCGGGACGCGCATTGAGATTGGCGGTGCGAAGGAACTGCCCTTGGTCATGATTGTCACCGGCACTGAGCCCGAGGCGGATACGGACCCGGTGATAGTGCAACTCCCCATGGGTATCGTTCCAGTGCAAGCAAGATTGACTGGTCCTGGGAACCCGCCGAGGAGTGTAACCGTAACTGCGGGAGCGGGGCTGGGCGTTCCGCCAGGAGCCGTGGAAACCGATTGGGTGGCTGGCATAAGTTGGAAGTCCCACCCGGTTCCAGTGAGAGCGACCGTCTGGACGGACCCGTTGGCCATGACCGAGAGCTTCGAGGCCAGCGGCCCGGTATCTCCCGCCGCGGGATTGAAGGTAACGCTCAGAGTGCACGAGGAATTCGCGGGCACGCTGGAGCCTACACAAGGATTTGCACCTCCGGCTGCGACCGAGAAGTCGGTCGAGTCGGTCAGGCCAGTCGTAAATGCGACTGCGGCAGGGCCGCTGTTCGTGAGCGTGATCGGTTGACTTGCGCTCGAGGTGGTGACCAACTGTCCGGCGAAGGTCAATGTGGCAGGCGTAACGCTGAATGCAACGTTTGTGCCCGTTCCGGTAAGAGCAACCGTCTGGCTGCTCGTGATCCCGTACGGTGAGTAACCGACGACCAGATTGGAGGACTCGGCGCCGTTAACCGATGGCGTAAACGTCACGTTGATCGTGCAGGGAGTATTGGAGGCTGCCATCATCCCGCCCGACGCCGGACAAGGATTTGCACCCCCAGGCGCCGGCACGAAGTCGCCTGAATTCCCCGTCTGGGTCTGGTACGTGAGAGGGAAAGCCAATCCCGTATTGTTTGTCACCGTTACCGTCTGCGTTGAGTTAGCTCCGATCAGGACGGTTCCGAAAGCTATGCTTGTGGGAGAGACGGTCACAGTCGGTGTCAACGTCAGCTTTGTAACGAAGGCTGCCCCGATGCTGGCCGCATCGCTTCCCGTCAGGCTTGTCTGGAACGCGCCTGGGTTCGGATAGACAGGAAAGTTCGTCGAGAAAGTCTCCCCGGTGACGTAGGCATTGGCTGACGTATCGAGCCCAATGGCATATGCTACGTCGTTGCCGTTAATGCTTCCACTCCCACCCAAGTATGTCGAGTAGACTAACTGATTCGTACCACTATTCCCCGGATTCAACTCAAATAGGAATCCGCTATCCGCGGCCCCGGTGGCAAAAGAGGACTGCAGGGCACCGGGCGTAATTGGAAAATTGGGGGAACCCGTGCCACCAGCAACATAGGCGTTCCCCGATGAATCCACCTGGATTCCATAGCTCTCGTCTCCACCGTTCCCGCCGATAGTGGCAGAATAAGTGAGCGAAGTCGCTCCGAGGCTCGGATTGATCTTGCTGACGAACACGACACCCACGGTAGTGGGAGTCGAATTGTAGGCTCCCGCGGTGACGGGGAAGTTTGTGGATTGGGTTGAGCCCGTTACGTAGGCGACATTGCTTGGCCCCAGCGCGAGGACAGTGGAAGTTTCTACCGTTTGGCCTCCCAGGAATGTGGAATAGAGCAGGGAATTAGCTCCATTGTTCGCCACAGCCGTGCTGATTTCCGCGACGAAGGTGGTTCCTTCTGTATTGTTCGCTGGAAAGGTCCCCAGGCCCGTCGCAGAGTTCTTGACAGGGAAATCGGTGGAGGTAGTAGTGCCGGAAATGTAGGCATTGCTGGAAGAATCCGCCGCAATCCCAAAGCCCTGGTCGCCGTAGGGGAAATAGTTGCCGGCATACGTGCCCGATCCCCCCAGATACGTCCCGTAAATCAAGGACGGCGTGGAAGGCGAACCAGTCTGCGTGGTATCAAATCTCTCCACAAATGCATTCCCTTCCCCGCTGGCATTCAGAGTTGTTTGATAACCGCCCGGCATTGTCAAACCCGAAGTAAAACTGATTCCTGTGACGTAAGCCTGCTGACTTGAATCGACCGCTACGACGTTGCAATAGTCTCCGTTCGTTCCCCCGACATAGGTCGAATAGATAAGGGAATTCGTTCCGCCCGGCGCTGCCGAATTGATTTTCGCAAGGAAACCAGTTCCACCGGGATTGCTTCCCAGCGGGCTTTGGATGTACCCATTGGGGGTCGGAAAATTGGTCGAAAAAGTGTAACCGGTCACATAGACATAGGTGCTGTCTACTGCGACTCCGTAAGCGCCTTCTCCCCCATTTCCAATTAGATAGGTCGAGTAGATCTCTTGTGTCCCCAAGGGGTTCAGTTCGGTTACAAAAACCGCACCATTGGTGTTGCCGACTTGCGGTTCGTTGGCGTATCCGTTCAGGGTTGGAAACGTCGTCGAGAAGGTTTGACCTGCAATGTAAGCATCCCCGCCGGCATCGACTGCAATCCCGAATCCAACATCGCCAAATGCACTGCCGCCCAGATAGGTCGAATAGTTCAGGATCGGATCAACGATGAGCGGCTTGCTCTGGTCGTATTCCGCCACTACGAAGTGGACTCGATGATCTCTGGAGAGAGCGTAACTTGCGTCAACCTGTCGGCGTCCGCCGTTCGATTCCTGAAAAACGACTGGCTTCATCAATTCCACCATACCGCCCGGAACGTTCATCAGGAGATTTCCCTGTGCATTAATCCGCAGCTTGCGCGCTCCCGTGACATCGAGCGCGATCGCTTTCGGATCGGCCCCCGGGGCCACAACGTAGTCGTATTCAAGCTGGCGCTGGTTGCCGTAGAAAACCAAATCCACGCCGGGATAAATGTCACTGTATTTCACGCGTGCGTAGGAGGGTATGTCCGCGTGCCAATCCTTCGGGTTATTTCCAATGAAGTAGTTTGTCCTTCCCGGAAGCTCATTCACTCCCGCAATCTCGGGCGCGGGATTGGCTCCTGCCAGACGCAAGCGCAAAACGGAAGCTTGCACTGTGTGAGCCTTCCCACGTAGGGCTTTCAGAGCGGCTGCCCTATGAGTGGGCGACATGTCGGCCGGCTTGGAGCGTTGCAGAGCAAGGACGGCCTCTTCAGGCGTCAAGAAAAGCTCGTAACCGGTTCCGTGGGAGAGGAATTTCACTTCACGGTTGGTCTGCCCCCGATTTTCCTCGAAACCCATGGGCAGTCTCCCGAAGGCGTCGATCCACTTCGGATCTGTTCTATCGGAAGAAGTTTTTGCTGTCGCAGCCTGAAGTGATGCCCCAGCGGCGCCTTGCCTGGACGCGGCGTTGCTCTTGTGGAAGGCAAATAATAGGATGATCGTTGCGACACAGATTGCTACCGCACCGCATGCACTGAGTCTAGCCAACGAAGCCCTCATCTTCATTGTGGCAGTCCTCCTAATCATTTCCGATTCTGTTTATCTTCAGAGGGGCTGCAGGGCGTGGGTGTGGCGACCCCTCCAATGTAGTGGTCAGATGGTTTCATGATGAAGCAAAGTAAAGATTGCGGTGCTGATCTCGCGCAAAAGACCGTGGCTGATGAGTGAATCATTTAACGTGCGATATTAGCACAGTTTCATTTGAGCACAGCGGATGAGGCAAACGGGCTGCCGAATAGTTAAACACTTGTAGAAATGGGCCCAGGCCCGAATCGGTGTACCCGGAGACTCTGGGTCCCGCCTCGACTAATTATCCCGAGCTGGAATCGCCTTTCTGGATCCCAGGATTTCGAAATCGCTCAAGATGGCCTCGCACAACTCATCGATTCGATGACCGTCTTCCAGCGGGCAGAGTAGGCGGACCGGAACCCGGTCTAAGAGCTGGGCAAGGACATGGAACTCTCTGGCGCGCAATTCACGGTCCAGGACTTTCGTGGCATACGAGTTAGCAACGAGTGAGAGAAACGCCGTTTCAGCTGGCAACGATTCCACGCAGGGAGCGGTCGCGGCCCGGCGATCGCCAAGAATGTAGATCGCGCCGAGGGGGAGTGCGCGCTCCTCAAATCTCAACCCACGGCTCCCGTTGGCCAGACAGCGCTTTTCCCAGTTGGGAATGAACCGTGGGAGAGCCTCTGCGCAGCCATAGAGCATGTCCACCGACTCCGGCCAGAGCGATAGATGAGGGTAAGCAGGCAATACCTCGAAGCGGTCTTCGCGTTCCATGAGCGCGACAATATCGTCCGACAGCACAGCTAGGCCGCGGCTTGACAGCGCTGCAGCTGTGGTCGACTTTCCGGCGCCGGCGGACCCAACAAAAGCTACCGCGCGACCGCCAATGCACACTGCGCTCGCGTGCAGGCAGGTGACGCCGCGCAACCGCAGCACTAAACCTAGGACGGGGCCCAATAGGTACGAGGCAGCATCTTCGATCGATGACCGCTCGGGCCAAAGCGCCCAGATCTGTGTGCACTCGCGGTCCAGCCAAAACTCCATCCCGTCGCAATATCGGAGGCGGAGAAAACCAGCGTCACCGACTCGCCACATCCGAGAAGCCGGCTCACCGAATTCGTTCGTGTAGGAGTTTGTATACGTGAGCTTCTGGGGCCCTAGTGTGGATTCATTGCCCTGGTACGGTGGGATACCCAGGTGAACTTCAACGTCCACACAGCCATCAGCTCTTCTCAAACCCGACAGCCCAGGGATAGGAAGATTCGATCGAAGATTCAAACCGAAAACAGAGTACTGCGGCACCCCATCGGTCATAATAACAAATCAACCAGTAACGAACCGCGTTTCATGATCCGCTCGGAAATACTTACAGCTTTACATGCTGCCCGCACTCTTGTGTCGCGGATAGATCATCCACCTGCTTCCGTCGAATGGTTCATCCTCGCATCTAATTGGGTCTGTCTTCAATGAGCCGTCCGAAAGCTGTTACGGGTTCCGCCGTCTAAGTTTCCTGCAGCCCCTACCCTTTGCGTGAGCGCCTGGACGGTACCGTAAACCTTTAATAAAGGAGTTGAATATTGCTTTTTGGGCTCCCGTATGACGGCCTTATCCATTCCGAGCCTCCGCTAGGATGTTATACCGGAGTCGTCGCGCTGTTCGCAACCAAAAGTTGAGGCACAGGGGCCGGAGGCTTTCGGTGGCCAATTCTGAAGCCGCTCCAAGTGCATTCGACAGGAGGGCGGAACGGCGGATGTACGAGTCGATTTCCTCACTCCAACGGGTCTCTTCTGCCATGAATTCTTCGGATCGCCGAAGCTTTTCCATGAGCGGATCACTGCCCAAGGGTGTCTTCGGTCTAACCCGCACGCTCTCGGGCAGTCGCCCCACCATGGCTTCTCGCAGGAGCGTTTTCTCGAATAACCACGGGAATGGCGGAAGCGAAAGAAGGTATTCTACGATTCTCAGATCCACGAATGGATAACGCACCTCGACTGGGATATGCGTTACACCTGCGTTTTCTCTTTCAAACATTTGCGACCATTGCGGCATGTCTAGCGAAGCGTGAGCCCATGGAAGTATCGGGTGATCAGTTTGATCGGGAGTCCCTCTTGATTCCCTCCAGCGCTCTCGAAGTCCCAACCGCTGCACTAAATCAGGTGCAATCCATTTCGGGAAAACGGGCGCCTCCGAATCCTTGCCCAGCATTCCCAGAATCCGCTTGCGAATGCCGCGCCAAGGAAACCGCCGGACTCGCAGGTATCCCCTTGCGTCCGCAGCAAGCCGCCCCCACTCCTTGTTTCTCAAGAGATCCTTCGCGTACGGCCACATTTGAAAGTGCATCAGATTGTCGGCACCTTCGCCCGAAAGCGCCACGCGCGAATCCTCCGCGATCGCCTGAAATTGGTCGAATAGGCCTGCAAAAAAAGGATCATCCACGGGCTCGGGCCAGGCGCGCTCTGGGTCATCCCAGCGCTCAAACGGCTGCAAGTGATCCATGGGCAGGCAGCGAATCGGGATGCCCAGGAACTCGGCCGTCTTGCGGGCATATTCCCCGTCCTGCGCCCCCGTCGGCGATTCATACGTGACCGTATAGGCGCGCAGATTTGCGGCACCCTGAGAGCGAGAAGCAAGCTCGCGCGCCATTGCCGCCACCGAACCCGAATCCAACCCGCCGCTCAGCAAAATGGAAGCTCGATCCCCGCGCAGCCGGTCCGCAATCGCCGCCTGCAAGAGGATTTGGAAATTCTCCACGTATTCGTGGGAATGGCGATAACGGATCCGCCCATCCGTGGGCGCGGACCAATAGCGCGCGATCCGGATTCCCTCGGATGTGGCTGTCAGGAAATGTGCAGGTGGCAGGCGGCAAACGTCGTGAAAAGCAGTAGTAGCCTGGTCGTAATTCACGCCGAAGAGCAGAAAATCGGCAATCGCGGCCTCGTTCAGTGCGTCGGAAACGCCCGGATGCAGCCGCACGCAGTTCAGCGTATTGCTAAGGAGCAGGAGGTTGCCGATCTCGGCGTAGTAGAACGGCTTGACGCCGAAATGGTCTCGCGCGCAGAAAAGCGTTTTTCGGCGCGCGTCCCAGATGGCAAATGCAAAATCACCTCGAAGGTGCTGAACGCATTCCTCTCCCCAGGCTGCGTAGGCGTGCAGGATCAGTTCACAATCCGGAATTGGTTTGTGGATCTTGCGCTCCGCCTGCGCGAGTTCCTGCTCGAGTTCCGCGCGGCAATCGATCCGCGCATCGGCGGTAATCCAGAATCTTCCCTCCAGGCACGCGGGCTGGCGTTCCCCGAGCGATTCACGAGTCGTGCGCAGCAGCGTATGGCCGAAGCCAAAGGGGCCATCCGCCCATACCTCGCGTGCGTCCGGCCCGCGATAAGCCAGGAAATGCGTGAGGCCGCGCAAGAGCTCCCGGTCAACCGGCGCTCCGCTGCGATCGAAGATGCCCACGATGCCGCTCAATGTGTTTGCGTCTCCATGTTATTCAGCGGTCCATCGAAAGGGACAAAGTGCCGATGGTCCTCCGCGGCGCTGCTCAAGACTTCTCCCCCGGATTCCACCCAGGCGTGCGCCTCGAACTGCCCTGCCTCTTTGCGCGCGCCGATGCGTAGATCCGCGGAAATCCCTCGCAGACGAAGCAGCCACCAGACCACCATGGACTGTTCGAGGCAATTCGGCCGGAAGAAATGGTGCCGGGCCGCTGCTTCCTCCATCCTCACAATCACGCGTGCGGAATCCACGACCCTGGTGTTCCCCGCGTCCATCATCGGTACGTTGGCGGGCGCAAGCCAGGAAAGCGCATTCTTCCACCGGCGAAAACCGGCCAGGCGCAGCCCCACCCATGTCACCGTGAGTGCAGCGATTGCTTCGAGAACGATTCCGCGCTCGAATCCGCTCAGGCGCCAAAAGCCGCGCCAGTTCTTCATGAACGCATTCAACCCGTCACCTCGTAGAAAGTCGCGGCCGTGGGGCGCGCCGGCCCCGGGGCTGGTAGGGTGCATCTGCAGAACGACGTGAAATGGGCCCGGAAGCGATGACTGGCCTCAGCCGGCTGCCGCCGCGGCGCTCACCTCGATCAATCCCTCCACCCGCATCTGTTCGAGCAAATCGAGGAGGTCCCTCTCGCAGCGCTCCGCGTCCACATCGTACTCTTCGAGCAGAGCGTCCCGAAGCTCGACAATTCTTTTCGGCTTTTGCAAGAGATTCCACACACGCGTCCCCACCGGATTCATTCCGTAATAGACGCTATTCTTCAGATTCAGGATGGCCGACTCGTCATCCAATGGACAAGAAACCTGCTCGGAGGTGGCCACCACAACTGAATGCAAGGAAAGAGACACGCCCATCTTGTTGGGACCGTTCCTTTAGGGCCAGGGAGGTGCGTCAGCCACGTTCAGCTTCTGGCTGCGCTCGAGCCGTTGGAATCTTGACCCCTAACTGATTCACCACGTGCTCGCCGGTATTCTACCGGGTCTCGCTCGCAACATCAATAACCGAACTGGATTCGCCGCGGCGATTTCGGTTATAAGGACGATGATGCCGCCGCCTGCAATTGCTGTGGAATCCCTCGAGAAATATTTTCCGCCGGCATTTTCCGGCTGGCGCGCGCTCCTCTTGCCGCTTGCCCGCCCAACTCAATGTGCGCTTGCGGGCGTATCCTTCGCAGTCGAGCGCGGCGAGGCCGTGGCGCTCGTGGGTCCCAACGGCGCCGGAAAATCCACGCTTCTGCGCGTCCTGGCGACCTTGATCTATCCTACGCGCGGGCGGGCATCGCTCGCAGGGTTTGACGTGCAACACGAGGGAGCGCGCGCCCGGCAGCAGCTTGGCTATCACACTGGTGGCGACGAAGGATTCTACGGCCGCTTGACCGCGCGGGAGAATCTTACATTCTTCGCGGCCATGAACAACCTGACCGGCGCGGTGGCAAGACAACGGATCGCGCAGATCACGAAATGGATGGGCATTGGCGCAGAGCTGGATCGCCAAGTGCGAACTTTGTCGACCGGTATCATGCACCGGCTCGGTCTCACGCGTGCGCTGCTGCACGGCCCGGAAATCTTGCTGCTCGATGAGCCGACGCGCAGCCTCGACCCTCTGGCCGCCGCTGATTTTCGCCGCCTGCTGAAACAAGAAATCGTCCAGCAGCGTGGAACGACTCTCCTCTTCGCCTCGCATACGCTGAGCGAGGTCGCTGAGATCGCCGATCGCGTCGTTTTGCTCGGCAATGGAAAAGTGATCGCTTTTGATTCTCCGGGCGGGCTATGTGCCACTGCCGGCGCCGCTACACTCGATCGCGCCATCGCAAGCCTCTCTCGCCACGCCCCCTCTTCCGAGGTGCTGCCCTGAGTGCAGGCCGCAATCTTCGCAAGATTCTGGCGTTTTTCTGGCGCGATTTCGCCATTGCTCGCGGGTACCGCAGCGCGCTCGTGCTGGAAATGCTCGAGGCCCTGTTCGGCGTCGCCACGTTCTACTACCTGTCGCGGTTTGTCGGAAGCCCGGTGCTCTCTCGAGAGCTTCCAGGCGGAAGCAATTACTTCGCGTTTGCTTTGGTGGGATTTGCGTTCTTCGATTATTTGAGCGTGTCGCTCGCAGCCTTCGAATCGAGCCTCGAAGAGGCGCGACAAAACCGCACTTTGGAGGCGCTCCTCGTTACGCAAACGCCGCTTCCCGTAATCTTGGCGGGTTCGGCGGTCTATCCGTTCTTTGCGCTCGCTCTGCGGACCTGCGTCTATCTGGGTTGGGGTGCGCTTCTGTTTGGTTTCGCGCCGCGGGCGGCCAACTGGCCGGGAGCCGTCGTGATTCTTTTTGCTTCTGTGCTTGCCTTCGCAGGGTTGGGCATTCTTTCCGCGAGCTATCACGTCCTGTTCAAACGCGGGAATCCGGCCAAGTGGATTGTGCTGGGCGTCTCTGGGCTTGTCGGGGGGATGATGTACCCGGTCTCGATCTTGCCTCACTCGTTGCGAGTGTTGGCCCGGTTGATTCCCGTCACGTACTCGCTGGAAGGGATGCGCGCGGCGCTTCTCGGCGGCGCGGGCTGGCGCGACTTGTGGCCCTCGATTGCGGCTCTTCTCATTTTCGCTGCCATTCTGATTCCGCTCTCGTTCCTCGTTTTCGCCTGGGCTCTCCGCCGCACCAAGGTCACGGGCACGCTCACCCACATCTAGCGGCGGTTTTCTTCCCGCGTTTCCTGCTGCTCTCGAGGGGAAGTATTGTCGGATCTGCTGTTTAGATGGTGTTGCATCGACCGGTTGAGCTCGCCCGGATTATCGGAAACTGACCCACTACGGTGGAGCAAAAGAAACAGCCACGTAATAATTTCTTGGTTCTAGTACCCCTTTTCACCCTGCCACAAACACCCAGACCTTGGGATAAGTCTCGGCCCAAGAAGCGATTCCGAAAATCGATTGAAAGGTGGAACGATGATTGCCTTTTGTCAATGCGGAAGCACGAGTACCACGCGAATCCTCGCCAAGCCATTCAGGAGGATTGCTAAGTTGTTGTGTCGCTACTTATTCAGGAGGGAGTGCCGCCATGAACAAAGCGCATCTTCAACGGCCAGCCACGAGAGGAGGAGCCATCGCGTTGCCGCACGTTGAGGAAAGAGCGGAGTTGGAGAACAACGTCGAAGTCCGTTTACAGGAATTGACGAGTGCTATCGCGGGTCTCGGCAATAGCGCATTCAACTTTTTGCTAATCGAAAAAAGCTCTGTCCGCGAAGCAATTGAGGAGCTGACCGTAAAAGTGAGCGCGTTGAATTGGATCGTGCGCGTTGCGAAACGCTCCACGGGCCGGGTGCGAGAGGGGCTATGGGCAGACATCGATCATGCTCTGACCGGCCTTGAAAAAACTGCCGAGTTGGTAACGCGCGCTGGTGAAAGGTGGCCGCATTCGGACTCAGGCGGGCGCCGCGAGCGGGCGGTGCATCTGCACCGATTGTGATTGGGACCGCGATTGCCGAGAGATGGGGAGGAGTCTTGCGCGATGAATCGAAGGACATGTGGCCCCGTCGTTTCCCTATTTTGTTTGCTAAGCCTCTGGTTGAGTTTGCTAGCAACCAGGTTCACCACGAGGGCGTGAGGGGGAACGACTCGAACTAAATGAGCGGCCGCAAACGGAAGAAACACGAACTTTCCGGCCGCGGCAGGAAGAATTCATCAAACTGTAGTCCAGGAGAAAACTGATATGAAACGCTGGTCATTTTTCAACACAAGCTGCGTCACAAAAGTTGTCGCAGGGGTTGTCGCAGGACTCTTTGCACTTTCGCAGATCTCGCTGGCCAACCCTCCGAACAATCCCAAAGAGGAGCAGGACCGGCTGCAAAATGCAGGCGAGGTGATGCATGAAATCCTGCAGGTCCCGGACGACATTCCCCAGGACCTACTGGATCACGCGCGCTGCGTGATCGTGATGCCGTCGGTGCTCAAAGCGGCCTTCGTCGTCGGGGGTAGCTACGGACGCGGGACGATGGTGTGCCGCACGGGCAAGGATTTCAGCGGCCCGTGGGGCGCGCCGGCGATGTACGCGCTCGAGGGCGGCAGCGTGGGTTTCCAGATCGGCGGCGAGGCAACCGACTTCGTTTTTCTGGTGATGAATAACCGCGGGGCACAGAGTCTGTTGCACAGCAAAGTGAAACTCGGCGGCGACGCGTCAGTAGCGGCCGGTCCAATGGGACGCACCGCTGCGGCGGATACGGACGCGTACATGCGCGCGGAAATTTTGACTTACTCCCGCGCTCGCGGCGTGTTTGCCGGAGTCTCGCTGGAAGGCTCCACGCTTCGGCCCGACAACGACGGGAACCGCGATCTCTACGGCCGCGGGATCAGCGCGGAACAGATCATCATGGACCCGTCAACCCGGACACCGGAGGCCGGCCAATCCTTGGACGCCACACTGCAGCAGGCCTCGCCTGCGCGCAAGATGTAGGGGCGTCTTCCCGGCCCGCTCCGAAAGCTGTTCGCTACTATTCAACGCAAATCAGCCCGATCCATCCTCGCAGTCCGCGGAAGAAAAGCAGCAGCGGGTAAGCGAAGGATGATCGGGCAGGAGGTGCACGATGCGTCTTACATTCTTCATTCGTTCAATGTTGTTCGCGCTCATGTTGCTGGCCGTATCGGGGGCATCGTTCGCGCAAGTCCATGTAGCGATCGCCATTGCCCCGCCCGCGCTGCCCGTCTACGAGCAGCCAATTTGCCCCGGCGACGGCTATATCTGGGTGCCTGGGTATTGGGCTTATGACTACGACGATGCCGATTACTATTGGGTGCCCGGCACATGGGTGCTGGCTCCCGAGGTCGGCTTCCTCTGGACCCCCGGCTACTGGGGCTGGGGCGGCGACGGATTTGTTTTCTACGATGGCTACTGGGGTCCGGAAGTTGGTTTCTATGGTGGGATCAACTATGGATTTGGTTACTTCGGTCACGGATATGAAGGCGGCCGCTGGGACAACGGGCACTTTTTCTACAACACGACCGTGAACAACGTGAACGTCACCGTGATCCACAACGTTTACAACACTCGGGTGGAAGAAACCACCGTCAACCGCATTAGCTACAACGGCGGGAACGGCGGAATCAGCGCGCGTGCCACGGCTCAAGAAGAGGCTGCCGCACGCGAGAGGCATATCGCGCCCGTCGCCGCTCAGACGCAACATGCGAATGCTGCCCGCTCGAACCGCGAGTTACACGCTTCCGTAAACCACGGCGCGCCGCCGATCTCGGCCACTCCTGCCCCCGGTGCGTTTAACGACCGCGGTGTCGTCCGCGCCAAAGAGGCGGGAGCGCCTTACAATCCGCCTGCGCGGCCGGAGAACAATGCTTCTCACGCCGTCAATGCAGTCCATCCGAAAGACCTTCCGCCGATAGAACGGCCTGCTGCGCCCAACACGGGGAACCCGAAGATGGACCAGAAGTATCAGCAGCAACAGCAAAAGTTGCAAGCGCAGCAGGAAAAAGAGCGGCAGAATCTCCAGCAGCAACAGGATAAGGAACATCAGAAGCTAGCGAAACAGAATGCTGATGACGCAAGAAAGCAGCAGGTGGAGCAGAAGCACCAGCAACAAACGCAGCAGTTGCAACAAAAACACATCCAGCAGCAGCAGAAGTTACAGCAGAGGCAACAGCCACCGCCACCTCCGCACCAGAGTCAGCCAAAGCCCCCGAGGGGATAGCCTTGATGGTGCTTTGAAAACGGTCCGGGCTGGGCACCAGCTCCACTAGATTTCGGCAGCAAGCATTACGACCAGCAATAGGGATCGCGTCCCGAACACTCTTCAGTGAATAATTGGCCTTACGAAGCCAGAGCCGCCGGCAAGTGGACGTGTAGTCGGATTATCGGACATCTCAAACAATTTCGGCCCTGTCAAACTCTCTTTGAACACACTTCTTTCTTCTTATCTAAGAGAGTTTTTCTCTTTCGCTTCTTTCGCTTTTTTCCCTGCATCGACGACCACGGCCTGTTCGTAATCTAGCGGTCGGCTTCAGTCCGACCTAAACATCTCTTCGATCAAAACTTCGACCACGATTGCTCGTTCAAACTCCCTTTTCAGGGAGCGGGATGCCCAATCAAGTGCACGGCGTTCTACTTCGCGCCATGTCCGGTAGGTTTCACATGAGTAACGAAGTGCGAGCATGCATAGAGATTTGAGGATGTCCTCCTGAAGTTGGAAGACCTGAATCAGAGGGCGAACGAAACAGTTCCAAACTTTCCTTAAGACGAGCGGGATACCACTGAGATTATTTATGCGCACTTATCCCAATCAATGCCTGCGAGAGAGCTAGGTTCTGGTTCAGAGATCCATGCCTCGATACCCAGTTCTGCCAGTAACCGTTCGAACCCGCGTGAGTAGCCTGTGGCCTGCATTTCCACCCTCAGGCAGACATCGCCGAACTCTTCTCCTCGCGCGCCCTAATCTCTCTAAGTGTTTCTTCGAGGAAGCCGAAGAATTCACTGGGCCGCATCGCCAGCGAACCCCAGCATGATTGGCCGTTCTTGATAGCCGGCAGCCACCAGCATCCAGTTTCCACTGGATAAGAATAGATCAAGGTCGTACTCGACCCGATCAGGGAGGCTGCCAACGAACGGGAGCGGCCGTCCCACAATCTGAATTCGCTGAGCACCAAGTCGAACCGGTGGTTGCTAACGTAGGCATCTGCCTCTTGGCAAGACGAGGCAAAATGGATCTCGCACGCCCACTTATTCAATCGTGCCGCCAAGAACGAGACGCTCATCGGACTCCGAGCGATCAGGAGAATCTTAGGAGTTGTGGCCGTCATGGTGCCCCCCAGACTTGTCAGGCTGGGGTCAGAGGAGAAAAGTGACTGTGCAATACTGAACAGTGGTAACCCTTACGACACATTTCCGCGGTGCGGTTGATGTCATTCAAGTTCAATTATTAAACAAGTAGTTTATACGTCTCCGGGACATAAGGGGACTTTGGAATTGAGGGGTAAAGGACGCTAGGCCGCGAAGTGAGCGGATAATGTCCAGGAAGACGTGCGGCGTGAGTTTGGGTGTGCGGTGGATCGTCGGGATTCCATGGATAAAGGAAATCACTGAGCCCGTCGAAGAGCGCGAATAGTGGCGCACGGTCCGAGATGCTCCGGCTTGGATGACGGAGCGGAATCTGCACGACGCGCGCTTCCGAGAGGGGCAATGATAAAGAAAGGCCTGGCCGCCCGCATCTCTTGAGAGGCTTTCCGAAGCGTCTTTTGTGGCTAGCCCTGCTTGCCATACCAAGCAGGTGGAGTACAGATAAAGCGTAGTGTTGAATGTGGTATAAGTAACTTAAGTGGAGGCGTCATGCGGAGGACCATGCGCCAACGCGAGGGCCAATCCCAACGAAAAGCCAAGAGACTGTACTCTTTCGATGCCGAAGCCTTTCTCGATTCGGCCGGAGTGGCAAGAGGTGTGGTGTGGTATCGGACTTCGCAGACGATCTACTCACAAGGCGACGCCGCCACAAGTGTGATGTACATTCAGAAAGGCGGTATAAGGCTCTCCGTGATCAATAGCACCGGGAAGGAGGCTGTAATCGCGATTCTGGGACCGGGCGATTTCTTTGGGGAGGGGTGCCTGGCAGGGCAGGGGGTCCGCATGGGGACGGCGACCGCGATTGTCCCGACGAGGGCGCTCGTGATTGAAAAGAGCGAAATGACTCGAGTGCTCCATGCGGAACATGATCTCTCCGACCGGTTCATCACTCACATGCTGGGACGGAACATCCGAATCGAGGAGGACTTGACCGACCAGCTATTCAACTCGAGCGAGAAACGGCTGGCGCGGACCCTGTTGCTCCTGGCGCGTTACGGCAAGCAAGACCATCCTCAAGAGAAGGTACCCAGAGTATCGCAAGAAACGCTCGCGGCAATGATCGGGACGACGCGCTCCCGAGTAAACTTCTTCATGAACAAATTCCGGAAATTAGGCTTTATTAAATATAACGGGGGATTGAAAGTCCACAGTTCCTTACTGGACGTTGTCCTGCACGACTAGCAATTTTCTTATTCCTCGCGTCCACCCTATGGGACGTTCTGAAATGGCTGGGTTCCAATCCATTTCTCTATCGTGTGCAATTCAGAACAGACACTCGTTCGCTTGGGGTGTATTGATAGGTAGCAGCGACGAAGGGGCGGTTGCTCCCATGAACGATTGGGCGAGAGTGCTGCAACACACCAAACGCCGGGTCAATCCCAGCGACTTTGCAACCTGGTTCCGCCCAACCCGTCTGAAAGGGACGGACGATAGGCGTTTGTTGGTTCGAGTCCCCACGCGGCTGTTCAAGAAGAGGCTCACAGAAACCTACGGCGAACTCCTCCAGGCGGTCCTGCAAGAAGTGGGGATGCCCGAAACTGAGCTGGAGTTTCTCTGCTCGGAGCCGCAGTCGCCTGCGCCGCCTCCCACCCTCAATCTGGCGAACGCACAACATGTGTTCAAGAACATCGTTTACGTGCAAAGCACGCGCGTGACGATTGAGAAGATCCAAAAACGAGTGGGGGAGCACTTCGGCGTGTTCCCTCCGGACCTGAAGTTGCGAAGCAGTGCCAAATCCATCGTCTTCCCCCGCCAAGTGGCAATGTATCTAGTCAAACAGCTCACTTCAGCATCTCTTCTCAAGATCGGCCGAGAGTTCGGCGGCAAACATTACAGTACGGTTTTGAGCGCGATCAAGAAGATCGAAGGCCGACGCCACACCGATTTGGATTTGGACCGAACAATCGGCAAGCTGTCGGATTCATTGCAGTAGCAGGTTTCTACGCAATGGCCAACATGCATTGCGGGCATTTTGAGGCTATGGTTTGAGCCGATTGGTCATTGGAGTATTTTCGAAGCAAGTCGTAACTCTGAGTGCCCTTGCGACTTCTCCAATTCCTGCTGGGGTGCTCTTGAAATCAGTTTGAAGTCCTCTGCATCGCGGTACCGAAGCCTTACAACCCCGTCGTCCCATCTGACGATCAGTTCGGAAATCTCCCCGAGATTCTCAGTAATATCGAGCAGCGTTCCTATTCTGCCCTCTTTGTTGCTGATTCGGTCTTGTACTCTTGGAGTCTCGCCGCTTGCGTAGGACATATCTCGTTACCTCCCAATACTGTCTCCCTCAGCAACGGTTGACCACGGCGCGCGTTGCCGTCCCTGAGCTTCGTAGAGGCTATCTGAGGGCAGCGGGGCTCGATTGTGACGCCCGTCATCATCGGCTGTTCTGTGTCCAATCAGGTAACCCCCTGATATGAAGTGTGCCGTTTTGAACAGGTGTAGTTTCCAACATGCCAATACGCTCTTGGTGGGTTGGCAGGAACCAGGTCCGGGGGTCAGCCCGCGAAGGGGCCGACTCCCGAGAATCTGGTTGGGCATGGGATGACTTCTCTCGCACGAGTTGGCGCAAAGGGAACGGGGGCTGGAGCCGGTCCTGAGTGGACCGGGAGGCAGAGGGCGACCCCTGCGCGTCCTCTTCGTTCACAGCCGCGCCGCGGATGTAAATCGGTGCATGCACGAGCTGAAGCGCGCACAATTTAATGTCAGCGCAGACATAGCCGTATCGTCCGAGGAGTTTGCCAAGCGGCTGAACACAAAGTTCTATGACATCATTGTGGCCGAATACCCCACCCCGCACGGGGAGGGAATGCCGGCGCTGAAAATCCTGCATCAGCTGAAAAGGAAAATCCCCCTCATCTTTGTAAGCAAGAACATACCGCTAGAAACCGTCGCGAAGCTCGTTTCGGAAGGCGCGACCGAGTGCGTGGAAATGAGCCACGTGGGGCATCTCCCGGTGGCTGTTCGACGAGCTCTGAGCGAGGGTATTCTGCGGGAAGAGCTCGATCAGACGGAGAAAATGCTGCACCATTCGGAGGCGCGCTACCGCGCGCTGGTAGGGAATTTGACCTACGGGATGTGCCGCTGCAGCGCGGAAGGCAAATACTTGGACGTGAATCAGGCGTTGCTGACCATGCTCGGTTATGCATCCCGAGAGGAACTGCTGGGAGTGGATTGTACCAGCAAGATCCTTGGTGACCCATCGCAGCGAGCGCGGTTGTTGGGGCACTCACAGGAAGAGGATGGCCGCACTCCCCTGGAAATCGACTGGAAGCGAAAGGACGGCACAGCCGTGAAGGTCCGGCTCAGCGGGCGAGAGGTCAAAGGCCAGGGAGGCGGGTTGGAGGGTTACGAGCTCATCGTGGAGGACGTGACGGAACAGCGCAAACTGGAGAATCATTTAAGGCAGCAGGCGGCCAAGGATCCGCTGACTGGCTTGGCGAACTACCGCCATCTTGTGGAGGTGCTCGACGCTGAAATCAAGCGATCGGAGCGCACGGAACGAGAGTTCGCTCTGCTGTTATTCGACTTGGACGGATTGAAGGAGATCAACGACCGATACGGCCACATGACCGGCAGCGAGGCGCTTTGCCGACTGGCCGATGTGTTGTGTATCGGTTGCCGGGACATCGATACAGCGGCGCGATTTGGCGGAGACGAGTTTGCACTTGTCTTGCCGGAGACAGGCAGCGAGCCAGCCCACGTGGTGGCCCAGCGCATCTGCGAGAGTTTTGCGAATGACGGCAGGAAGCCAAAGCTATCCGTCAGTGTGGGAGTGGCGGTTTTTCCCAAAGACGGGGGAAAACTCGAATCCCTTTTGAGCGCGGCGGACGTGGCGTTGTACGGGATGAAGGCCAAAATACACAGGCTACCCGAGGGCACCCCAATAAGAACTGGCGGGCTTCGCCGTAAGACGACGAGTGCCGGCAAGATGGGATAGAAAAGACCTTCCAGAGGATCGGCGGGGGAGCGGTCGTTGGCGGCGCCCCCGTACCTTCTTGCGATCGAAGAAAGCCCGGCATACTTAGCTGCGGAGCTTTTGGCGAAGCACGAACTGTCAGGTGAGTACGCGAAAAGTCTATTTTCTCAGTGCGTCAAAGACGACCCCCCCAATTGACCTGGAAGCAATCTTGGTAGAAGAGCCCACAGCTTGGCGTTTTGTGTCCGTCAACCGAATCGTGGTGGGCGGGCCGCCGCAAGGGGGAGTGGTGCGGAGCGCGCCGGATATCGTCTCATCGCTCAGATGAACCAGAAATTAAAAGAGGCCCGGCAGCAATCCGGGCCTCGAAGGAGAAAACTCAATGACAATCAGCTCGATATTAATTCAGAACGCGGAAGACCGCAAGGACGAATACGACCTCACCGCAGACGATGTAAAGTAAAGGGGAACACGTGGAAAGAGAGGGGAGGGTCGGTGGCGAAGGTGTAATTTCACTTCGGGGAACTGTTCCCGCCAGTCGGCTTTATCGTCACGAAGTCGTTGACCAGCCTGCAGCAACGCCTTGTCAAGACTGGCGGGCGTCTGGCGAAACACGCGCGACACAACAGGCTGTTGCTGGCGGAGAGTCACTTGACCCGACGCCTGTTCGGGTCGATACTCCGACAGATTTGTGCGCTGCCAATGCCCGCGGCTGACGGGCGATAAGGAGATCAATGAAAAACAGGATCCTGAGAAATCTTCTACTGATCGCGGTTGCATCATTGGCCCTATCGTCGGTGTGTTTAGCGCAATCGCAAATTGCCGGGGATTGGCAGGGTACGCTGAGTGCAGGAGGCACCCAACTCCACCTTATCTTGCACATCACCGACGCAAAGGATGGAAGCCTCACGGCGACGCTGGACAGCGTCGATCAGGGCGCCAACGGCATCCCTGTGAGTGCCATTTTGCTCAAGGACTCCAAGCTGAGCCTGACTGTGGATGCCGTTCACGGCACCTATGAAGGCACCGTGAACAAGGATGCCAGCGAGATCGACGGCACCTGGTCGCAGGGATCACCGCTCGAACTCGATTTCAAGCGCGCCCCAGCACAAGCCGTCCCAGCAGCGGCGGCGCCACCGGCAGTGAAGCCCAGCCTGGACGGGCTCGATGAGTTCGTGACCCAGGCGATGAAGGACTGGAAGGTGCCGGGACTCGCCATCGCAGTCGTCCAGGGCGACAAAGTGATTCTCGCGAAGGGCTATGGCTCTCGCGACATGGAAAAGCAGCTGGCGGTAACACCCCATACACTGTTTGCCATCGGCTCGATCACCAAATCCTTCACCGTGACGACACTGGGCATGGAGATGGACGAAGGCAAGGTCGACTGGGATAAGCCGGTCCGCGATTTCTTCCCCACATTCAAGCTGTATGAGCCAGCGCTGACGGAGCAAGTGACCATCCGCGATTTGATTACGCATCGGACGGGTCTTCCGCGCCACGATCTGGTCTGGTATTCGTCAGACTTTTCACGCGAGGATCTGCTGCGCCGTCTGCAGTATCTGGAGCCCAGCAAACCACTCCGTACGACATTTCAGTACAACAACCTGATGTTCATGTCCGCGGGATATATCGCTGGCCAGTTGAACGGCACGAGTTGGGAAGACGCCGTTACCCAGCGCATCTTCAAGCCGCTGGAAATGACGGACACGAATTTCTCAGAGGCGGAGACCCAGAAGAGCCCCGACTTTGCCGAGCCCTATCGTAAAGGCAGTGACTTGAAGGCCGAGTTGAAACGCATCCCCTTCGACGCGCAGTGTCCGGATCGCTGCGCCATGGGTCCGGCGGGCGAGATCAACAGCAACGTCTCCGATATGAGTACGTATCTGCTCTTCCATATGAATCACGGGAAGGTGGCGGGCAAACAGCTTCTCTCCGAGAACAATTCCGTTCAGATGCAAACTCCGCAGATGGTAATTCAGGGGGCGCCCGCCTACAAAGAAACAGGCGAAAGCAGTTATGGAATGAGCTTCTTCCTGTCCACGTACCGCGGGCATAAAGAAGTTGAGCACGGAGGGAACATTGACGGCTTCAGTGCCGAGTTTGCGTTCCTGCCGGCGGATCAAATCGGCGTCGTTGTCCTGACCAATCTCGATGGCAACCCTCTGCCGGACATCGTCGCCATGAACGTCTTCGACAGGCTGTTGGGCCTCGACCAAGTACCGTGGAGCCAGCGTTTCCTCGCCGCCGAAGCGGGAGGCAAAAAGTCGGAGCAGGAAGCGAAGGAAAAAGGCTATACCCCACGCAAACTCGGAACGCATCCCTCGCACGACCTGAAAGACTATGCCGGCGATTACTCGAACCCGGGATATGGGATGGTGACCATTGAGCCTAACGGCGAGGCTTTCAAGTTGACACTCAACAAGGTCAGCAAGCCCCTGGAACACTATCACTACGATGTTTTCCAGGTACCCGCCAACCCGCTCGATCCCTTCGAGAAGATGAAGGTCGAGTTCCTCACGGACATTGACGGGGACATCTCAAGCCTCTCGATGCCGCTCGAACCCAGCGTGAAGGATATTCTCTTCACGCGCATGCCCGATCGGCAACTTACCGAGCGCAGCTTTATCGAGGCCTTCACAGGCGACTATGAGATTGAGGGATCTCCGGTGCCGCTGAAAGTCTCGCTCCGGGGCGAAAACTCCCTCATTGTCACCGTTCCCGGACAGCCCGATTACAAGCTGAATCCGAAGCGCGGCACCACGTTTCAGCTTGCAGATTTCAGCGGTATCACGATTGAGTTCAAGCGGGACGCCACGGGGAAGGTGACGGAGGCTGTGCTTAACCAGCTGGGCACGGTGATTGTTCTGAAGAAGAAGCAGACCCCGTGAGACGATTGGCAGATGGGATGATTTCCCACTGAATCGGATGCCCTGCCTTGGTTGCGCAGTGTGCGGCGAAGGTGGGGCGTTCGGCGTAAGATCGGCTTTGCACGGATTACCTCGAAATGAAACCAAACACTCGAGAGACGCTGACGGACCCGGTCGCCCCCTCTTGCCAACGGCCCAAATTCATAATGCACTTCTCCGATTAGACTTTCTGCGCCGCAGCCACGGTCACGCGGTCGCGGCCTTCCGCTTTCGACTGGTAGAGGGCTAGGTCCGCGACTCGCAGCAACTCTTCCGCCGTCACGCCATTCTCGGGAAACGCGGCCACGCCCACCGAAAGAGTGACTGCGTCCAGAGGCCGGCCCTGATGCTTCAACTTGAGGTTCTTCGCTTCCAGCAGCAATTCGTTGGCGCGCCGCTCGGCGTCAATTGCCGAGGCCTCCGGCAGGATTGCCGCAAATTCTTCGCCGCCAAATCGGCAGACCACGTCGTCGCCTCGAAAGCGCTGCCGGAAGACTTCCGCGATGGATCGGAGCACCAAGTCCCCCGCGTCGTGGCCAAACGTATCGTTAAATCGCTTGAAGTGATCAAGATCCACGAACAGAATCGTCAGCGGATGGCTCTTTCGCTTAGCTCGCAGCAACTCCCGTTCGAGTGCCTCCTGCATGAAGCGCCGATTGAAGAGCATGGTCAGCGGGTCCCGGATGGACTGATCTCGCAAGGTTTCTCGCAGGCCCAGGCTCGCCAGCGAAAGCGCGATTTGCCCCGCCGCGGAAACGGCCAGTCTTTGCTGGGACTCTTGCAGCGTCTCAAAGACCACGGTGCCGCGCGTGCTCTCGCTGCGGTCGTATTGCAATTGCAGGATTCCCAGCGCATCCCCCTGTGCCACCAGCGGCACGCACAAGTAGCTGGCTGGGACCGGATTCCGGATATGGGCACAGAGGATCCCTCCATCCGGGTATTCACTCCAATTCGGTCGGCCCCGCCGAAGCGCCCAGCAGTCATCCAGACTTGGTGAGGATTCGGACTCGGACCGCTTGCCCCATGTGGCTACCTCTTCCAGCGCATTCCGCGAAGCTCGAAATGTGAACAGAGCTCCGGCCGTCGCCAGCGGAAAGAGTTTTCTCGCCGACTGGCTCACCACTGCGTAGGCCTCGTTGCGGCTTCCGCAACACTGCAGCAAGTCGCTCATTTCGTTCAGCAGTGTCATCTGCGTCGTCCGTAGTTGGAGTTCGCCCACCAGTTGGTTGAGCGACTCGGAACGGGCCCGGGCTAATTCCGCCGCCTCGATTTGTTCGGTGATGTCCTTGTAGATTCCGAACGATCCCCAGACGTGTCCCTCCAATTTCAAGGGGACGGTTTCCAGCTCCACGTCGAGCACCACGCCGTCTTTTCGGGCTCGTCGCACGGAGAGCTGTCCTTGGCGTTCGGAGCTTGCTTCGGAGGTGATCTCGTGCGCTTCTGGTAGTTCGTGCGCCGATATCAACGAGTCCAGGTTTTCCCCCACGAGCTCTTCCCTGCGAAATTGAAAGAGGCGCTCAAAAGCATCGTTGCAGAGCTGCACGCGGCCTTCGCGATCCAACGCCACGATTCCCAGCGGGTTGCTCTCGATCAGCGCATTCAAGAACGTGGTCCGTTCCTGGAGATCGATCGCGATGCGGTGCTTCTCGCTCACGGCCGATCCAATCATCAACCCGACCAGCGAGACACTCAGCATCAGGATTCCCGTCTTGATCTGCATGTTGGAATCCTGCGGCGCTAGGCGCATCGCGATCACGATGCCGAAGTTGAACGCCACCAACCCGGAGACTACTTGCCGGATTCCCTGCCGCATCGCGATCCAGATGATCGGAAGAAAGCTCAGGAAGAAGAGTTGCAGCGACGCGAAGGGCCGGGCGTACATCACCCACAGAGCGGCCAGAAGACTCACTGCTTGTCCCAAAGTCTCCGCCAGCATCCGCAGGAGCGAGCCGGTTTTCCATTGGGCCGGTAACTCGTGGCGCCGGGCGATGGCTTCCGGCTCTTTCGCCACCCGCCGCCGGATCCAAGGAAACACATGAACGAGAAAGAACGGAGCAACGCCTACGATGGCGATGGCATCCCCGGCGTACCAATTGGACGCCGCGCGCCAATATTGATTGGCAGAAATTGTGTGATCGAAGACCAAGCCCATCACGCCGATGGCCGTCGA
This sequence comes from uncultured Acidobacteriota bacterium, assembly GCA_963788255.1. Lineage (GTDB taxonomy): Bacteria > Acidobacteriota > Terriglobia > Acidiferrales > UBA7541 > Palsa-295. Next base: position 1,054,541 of record CAWBGC010000009.1, on the reverse strand, counting down.
TCCCACTGCCGCCGTTAGCGCGACTCCCACATACCGAACCACATCCCGGCGTTGCGTCAGTTCCAGGTCGATTCGCAATCGCTCGCGCAACACATACGCGGCCGCCGCATACCAGAAGGCGACCGACAGCGGCGTGACGATCTCACTCCAGGAGAGCAGCGGCTGGTGATAAATCAGTGCTCCGGAAAGTGCTTCCGCAATGAAGACGAGCGGTGCGTACCGCGGGCTCAGCCCCACCAGCAGTGCCACCGCCAGGCCAATCGGCGGATACCAGATTGCAAATCCGAGCTTGGATTCCAGAAGGATGTCGGATCGATGGAGCAGGGAATAGAGGATTACGAAAAGAACGGAGATAATACCCACGCGGAAGATTTGGCTCGTCGCGGGAATTGTCCAATGACGCCGCGTCGCACCAGTCGCTCGCGCGCCGGGAAGGGGTTCGGATGTCATGTATAGCGAAGCGCGATGTCTGGCTGGGTTACAACCTCGAGCGGAGCCCATGCGTTCGGTCGGAAATCAGCAGAGCATCGCCTACTAGTAGATCGTAGTACAAAACTCGCGCCCGCAGAGATTCGCCTGCCGCGTACGTAGCCAACTCAATAAGGGCGTACAAAACACGAATTGTCAGCGCGCCGCTCCAATCTCAAGTGGGCCGAATCCGGCTTTCCGCAGTTGTTCGTTCACCACCGGCAAATCCTTTTCTTTCAATTCCTTCCACTCCGCCAGCGTTGTCGTAAGAGTCGTGTTCGCCTCGGCAAGCGCCTTCCTCGCCTCCTCGGTAGGCGCCGCATCTCCGCTGTTCACCGCGTTCGCAATCTGCCCGAACTCGCCGCTCAAATACGTCAAGCTGGTGCGCTCTCTCGGCGGCTCCGGTACGTTCCCTGGCGCCACCGGCGTTGTCGCGGTTCCTCCAACCCCTTCTGCCTTCCGATCGAGTGCGTCCAGAGCCGCCACGATCGCACCATTCCCTGCGGCTTGCGTGCGCAGTTTACCGATTTGCGTGCGAAGCTGGGTCACGTCCTTGCGCGCGTCGTTGATCTCGATCTGCCTCCGCGTAATTTCCGTCGCGGTCTCGAATTGCTTCTGCAGGTCCGCCGGCGCCGTCAGAATCCGCGGATCCATCTTCACTGTCAACGGTTGCGTGAAGTTCTTTCCGTTCACCGTGAGCCGCACCGTGTACTCGCCCGGAAGCGCCGTCACGCCTCCCCGTCCAAAAAAGAATCCGTAGCCGCCCCCTCTGCCTCCTGAGACCGCAGTGTAATGAAGGTCCCATACCCAGCGGTGCATTCCCGCCGCGGTCGAAAGGATTGCCGGCCGCGGAACCCAGAACGAGGGAATATTCAGTTTGTTCGGGTCTACGGGAGGCGCTTGGTCTTCGCTCGAATACCGCCGCACAGTTTTCCCGTTTGCATCGAGTATCTCCAGCGTCACCGGCCCGCTCGCAGCGGCCTTCAAGTAGTAGTCAATCATCGCCCCGACGGGCGGATTCTCCGCCAGCGCCTCGTCGCGCGGCATTGGCGAGGCGTTGTCTTCCCCTGCGTGCATCCGGATCGCTTCCGCCGGGCGGAACAAATACGCTTCTGACTCCGAAACCTGCTCGCTGATCTGCCGCAGCGCCGTAATGTCGTCCAGCACCCAGAATCCGCGCCCGTGCGTCGCCACGATCAAATCGTCGCCGTGTACGGCCAGGTCGCGCATAGACACCGCCGGCAAATTCAGTTGCAGTGTTTGCCACTGGTCCCCATCGTCGAACGACACGTACACGCCCGTCTCCGTCCCTGCAAACAGCAATCCCTTTCGCTTCGGATCTTCCTTCACCGTCTGCATATAGACGCCCGCCGGCAGCCCCTTCGTGATTCGCTGCCAACTCTTCCCCGCATCTCGCGTCCGGTAGATATATGGCTCGTTGTCTTCCAGCCGGTGACGGTCAACCGCCGCATATGCTTCGTTTGCGTCGAAGTGCGACGCCTGCATCATCACCACCTTGCTCCACGAGGTCAACTCCGGCGGGGTCACGTTTCGCCACGTCTTCCCCCCGTCCGCGGTCACCTGGATGTACCCATCGTCCGTCCCGATCCAAATCATCTGCGCGTGAGACGCCATCGGAGATGGCGCAATCGTGTAGATCACTCCCCGCCGCTTGTCCGCCGGCCCGTCCGCCGCCGTCGCTTCGTCCAGATTCGACGGCACGCCCGGCTCTTCGCGCGTCAGGTCCTGACTGATCTGCGTCCAGCTATTCCCGCCATCCGTCGTCCGGTACAAATACTGGTTGCTGAAGTACAGCGCGTGCGGGTCCGCCTCGGAAAACACCAGCGGCAGCGTCCACGTCCTCCGGAACGGCCCGGTCCGGCCCAACTCGGGCGATACATTCCGCGTCTCTCCCGTCACCAAGTTGCACCGCTCCACCGTCCCGCCAAACAATATCTCCGGGTGCAACGGATCGGGCGCCGTGTACCCGCTCTCGCCCCCGGCGCAGACGCCTTCCCAGTCGTGCATCGTGATCTCTGTGTGGCTGCTTCGCGTCGGCACTCCAATCGCCCCGCTGTCCTGCTGCGCCCCCACCGCCCAATACGGGAATCGGTAGTCCGGCGACACGTGATACATCTCCGCCGTCGACTGGTTGTACCAGGAGCTCCACGTCACCGCGCCGTCTTCGCTCACCACCGTTCCCTGGTCGCTCGCCACGATCATTCGCTTCGGATCGTCCGGATATATCCACAATTGATGGTAATCATCTCCGCCCGGCGCTCCCTTGATGGCCGTCCAGCTCTTTCCGCCGTCTCTGGACCGGTACACCGAAGTATCTGACACGTAGAGCGTCTCCGCGTCTTTGGGGTCCACCACAACGTTGCAGAAGTACCATCCGCGCCCCCAGATCCGTTCCTCGCCGGACATCTTGTGCCACGTCGCGCCGGCATCCTCCGACCGGTACAGCCCGCCCTCCTTGGCATCCACAATCGCGTACACCACGTCCGCATCCGTCGGCGCCACGGCCAGCCCGATTCGCCCCACGCGTTCGTTCGGCAGCCCGTTTGTTAGTTGCTGCCACGTATCTCCGCCGTCCGTTGACTTGTAAATTCCGCTCCCCGGCCCGTACGACGGCGGATAAATGTTCCAGGGCGGCCGCCGCGTGTTCCACAGCGAAGCATAAATCGTTCGCGAATTCCGCGGGTCAAACGCCAGGTCAATCGCTCCAATGTTGTCGCCCTTGTAGAGCACCTTCTGCCATGTCGCTCCGCCGTCGCTCGAACGGTACACCCCGCGCTTCGGGTTTGCCCCATACGCGTGTCCCAGCGCCGCCACGAACACGATGTCCGCATTCTGCGGATCCACAAGGATTCGCCCAATCTGCCGCGTCGCGTCCAGCCCGATGTGTGTCCATGTCTTTCCCGCGTCGCTCGACTTGTACATCCCGTTGCCGAACGATATCTGCGACCTCATGTCTGCTTCGCCGGTCCCCACGTACACCACGTTCGGGTTCGACGACGCCACCGCGATCGCTCCAATCGATTGCACCGGCTCGGCATCGAATACCGGCGTCCACGTCCTCCCCGAGTTCTCCGATTTCCACACTCCGCCGCCCACCGACCCGAAATAAAAAGTGTTCGGCTGCCCCAGCACTCCCGTCACCGCGTCCGACCGCCCCCCGCGAAACGGCCCGATCATCCGCCAGTGCAGCCCCGAATAGAGGCTTGGGTCGTACTGCTGCGCGAACGCCGCCACCGCGCCGCACGCGCCGATCGCGCCCGCCAATCCCAAAATCATAAGAGAACGCAGAATGCCTCGCCGCAGATCACGCATGAATGATTTCTCCCCCTATGAACGCTTCCTCCCGAACCGCCAGAGCATATCGCAATCCCCCTAACTTTCGCGAGCCGCACCAGCATCGCGCCAGCCTCCTATCGTCGCGAGGTGGTCTTGCGTTACGTGGCCAGAGCATTGCATGCTGAGACGGTCAGAAGTACAGTATTGGTCGGCTGGGAAGTCAAAACGGAAATTCTGGCCAAGATGCGCGCAGTTGCTCTCCCACCCTGTCAACCGAGCGCTCTCTCCGCACGCAGCCGTTCTGCGACTCGACACTGTGCTGGAACCCTGATGCAGTGGAGTTGGTAAGGCTATCTGCCTTCGCCACAGGTAAATGGAGGTCATGCCCATGTTTCTAGATTTTTATCACTTGCGCGAGCAGCCGTTTGGCGTCACGCCCGACCCGGCGTATCTGTACCCGAGTCGGACACACTGTGAGGCGCTCGACTCGCTGACGGAGGGAATCCTGGGCGGCCGGGGATTTCTCGCGCTCATCGCGGAGCCGGGCATGGGCAAGACGACGCTCCTCTATCAAGTGCTGGAGGGGCTGCGGAATACGGCGCGTGCCGTGTTCCTGTTTCAGACGCAATGCAACTCACGCGAATTCTTCCAGTACCTTCTGAGCGAGCTAGGGGTCGATTCGACGGGCATGGGACTCGTGGCCATGCACAACAAGTTGAATGAAATGTTGTTCGCTGAAATGCTGACGGGCAAGCGATTTGTCCTGATTGTCGATGAGGCGCAAAACCTGGACGATTCGGTGCTCGAAACCGTCCGGCTGCTTTCGAACTTCGAGACGACGAACACCAAGCTGCTGCAAATCGTTCTCGCGGGGCAGCCACAACTCGGGGAGAAACTGGGCCAGAAGCAGCTGGCGCAACTGCTGCAGCGCATTACCGTGGTGAAGCATCTGGAGCCTCTGTCGCCGGAGGAGACGGCCGGTTATATCCGGCACCGGCTGAAAGTGGCGGGCCATTGCGGCGAGGGGCTATTCGAGCCGGAGGCCTTGGCGCTGATCGCCGAGCGAAGCCAGGGCGTCCCGAGAAACATCAACAAGATCTGCTTCCACGCTTTGTGGGAGGCACATGCCGAGGGGCGCCAGATGGTGTCGCTGGACATCGTCGAGAAGGCGGATCGTAAGTTGGACGTCCTGTCTGCTGCTCGTCCGAAGCCGATGCCCGCGCCATCGCCTGCCCTTACAGGTACCGATTCTGTAGAGGCAACCAGCGTTCCCGCGACACCACGGCTTACGTATAAGCCGCTCGCGGAGTTTGGTTTGCATGGCTGGGGCCTTTGGGCAGGCGTACTCGTTGCCGTTCTGCTGTCGGCGGGCCTTGCCCTCTCAGGTACTGTGCCGAGGGAAATGATGCAGATTATGCGCGATCAAGTGACGGCAGCCGTGATTTCACCGCTCCGCCACACGGATCCCGGCAGCGCCATCGGCGACGAGAGAGCTAGATTCGCGGAGTCCTCCAAGAGCCAAATGCAGAGCGAAGAAGCGGACGATGGGTGGCAAACGGCGGGCGATCGGAAAGCAGTGGAGAGCGGGGGGACCGTCGAATCACGGCTAAGCGAGGGAGCCACTCCGGACGTCACCGCCATCCAGGCGTCGAGCACAGAGAACGATGCGCGGGTTGTCGTCATGCTCGACGATGCGGTCCAGTACAACTCGGCACGCATTAGTTCGCCCGACCGCATTTATTTCGATCTGTACAAGGCGCGGCTGAGCCCGTCGGTCGGGCACAAGACAGTTCCCTTCGAAGATGGGCTGCTCAAGTGGGTGCGGGCCGCGCAGAATACGGAGGAGGTGGTCCGCCTGGTTCTCGATGCGGATGGAGCGAAGTATTATTCCGCCCAACTGCTTTCGAACCCATATCGCCTGGTGATCGACGTTCACGCGCAACCAATGGCCGCCGCGGAGAGCGGTCTGAGCTCAGATGCAGAGGGGCATAACCTGGGCAACGCTGCACTAGAAGCAGGCGACAGCCACGAAAGGCAACTCTCCCTGACGCGGGCCTTGGGGCTGAAGATCAACCGCATCGCCATTGATCCCGGCCACGGTGGGTACGACACTGGCGCGATGGGACCGCACGGTCTGCTTGAAAAGAACCTTTGTCTCGATGTGGCGCTGCGGCTGGGCCAACTGATCGAAGAAAACATTGCGGGAGCGGAAGTGGTCTACACGCGCAAGGACGACAGACACGTTCCGCTGGAAGAGCGCACGGCGATTGCCAACGGCGCCAACGCGGACCTGTTCATTTCGATTCACGCGAATTCGAGCGACAGCCGCGAAGCGCGCGGCGTCGAAACGTACTACCTGAGCCTATCAACTTCGCAGGAATCCATGGAACTAGCGACGCGCGAAAACGCGCTCGCCCAATCTTCCCTCCATGACCTTCCGGAACTAATCAAAAAGATCACACGCAACGAGAAGATCTCGGAATCAAAGCAGCTTGCCGGGGATATTCAGAACGCGCTCTCGCGGCGGCTCCAGCTCGTGAGCCGGCGCGAGACGGATCGCGGCGTGAAGCAGGCACCCTTCGTCGTTTTGACAGGCGCCAACATGCCTGCCGTACTTTCGGAGATTTCCTTCGTCAGCAATGCGAGCGACGAGAGCCTACTGCTGGACAGCAAACAGCGCCAGCGCGTCGCCGAGGGCCTCTACCGCGGCATTGCGGCCTACCTCGATAGCTTGAATAGCCTGCCCAACGAGAAGAAGAAGCTTGCGAGTGAAAACCGGCGCAGCACATCAACGAGATTCGAAACATCAACAGCCGCGATCGGACCAAATGCCCTTAAATTGTCCACTGGTAGAAATTAGGCTCCTGTCGACGGTAATTCTCTTTCTATTTTCTTCGCTCCAGCAATCGTGCCGAACGCGAGTTGCACTGCACGCCGAAATACTTGTCCTCCGCCACCAACTCGTAATCCTCCAACTGGTCCTGAACTGGTTTCGAGAACTGCGCGGCATCGCCCAGGAACAGCGATCACCGATTCGCTCGCACGCGGACTGGGCGCGGCTCCCTTCGCTCTTTTTTCAGGCATAGGGAGGAGACTGGTAGCCATCCGCTCGACCGCGCTGCAGCCTTGTGCGCTGCCGACCCTGCCGGTGAACTGCGCGGCACTGGTAAATCAGAAATGACGAATCCGCAAGTGGCTGTGCCAAACACACCGCACCGAGATCGTTGACCTTTGGTTGAAAATGTCCGTTCAGATAGGAGCCGTTTGTAATGCAATTCAATAGGGTATATCTTGGCTGAAGCGTTACGTGCGAACAGTTTGCCGTAGAGAACGGACAGGTCTGCGGCTTTATTCGCTCGTGCAACGGGACACTTGAATCACGCAGGATCTGTCGGAATCCTTCCAGCCCACCTGTGGAATCGGGGGCAAAGCATGGTCGACACAGATGCTCTCAACGAGTTTAAACACGGCGTAGCACTCCTGAACCATGGTTCTCCCGAACTGGCTCTGGTCCACTTGCGGCGCGCGTTTGAATGCGAGAGGCAAAACCCTTTTTATCTATCGTTCCTCGGTCTGTCGATCGCGCGTGCCGAACGCAACTGGGATCAAGCCTCCGAGCTGTGCGAAATAGCCGTACAGCTTAATCGAGGCGAGGCCCAGTTCTATTTGAACTTAGCAGAGGTTTACGCATCTGCTGGGCGACGTGCCAAGGCGTTGCATACGCTGGACACAGCCCTGGAAAAGTTCGGTGAAGATGAGCGATTAAGAGGTGCCCGGAGGAGGGTGGAGAAGCGCCGTTCTCCCTTAATCCCTTTTCTGGCGCGCGGGAATTTCTTGAATCGCAAACTCGGTAAATGGTGGCACCGCGTTTTGAAACGCAGGAGCAGAAAGCACACTTAAGGCGTTTTCACGCACCAGATCGCGCGATCGAACTTTTCTAGCTCGTCATTCCTGGAAGACCAAGAACCATCCCCTTCTCGTTGGTGTCAAGAAGAAAAGGACGCTGTTGAAAGGCATGCTGGTATAAGCGAATTTTATGCGCGAATGTCTTCAAAACAAAGGTACGACGATCAAAGAATGAGCCGATTTTCTTTAATAAAGATCTCGTTATTCAAATGGACTTGAGCAAACTCCTGGTGTAGGGAGAAACCTTCGTCAACCGAGACTCTTTCGACACCCGCGGTGAGCTATTTTCGTGGGGCCCCATGCCTTGCGTTAGTCTGGTTTTAGCGATGTCTGGCTCCTCATTCTCCACAGCCGGAGTCGCGGGAACTCGTTAACCTGTATGAAAAAGTGGCCATTTTTCTTAATCATTTCGATCATCGGTGTGGTGGTAGCCTTACGTTATTTTGGTCCCGCTCTCTCATCGTTCGTGGACGCTTCCGGGGACGATTCCACCAATATCGCCAACATGGACCAGCCCATGCCGCATGTCGTCTTGCCGGCAGTCGACCAAGACTGGGTGGACATGGAAAGCTTCAAGGGGAAAGTTGTTCTTCTAAGTTTCTGGACTACGTGGTGTCCGGGTTGCCGCGACGAGATGCCGGAGCTCATCAAGCTGCAACAGAAATTCGGATCAAAGGGATTCACTGTCGTCGCCGTCTCGGTGGACGATGAAGGCGAGGAAACCGTCAGGACTTTCGTTCAAACAGAGCATTTCCCCGTTGATGGCTCGCCTACAACGATCAACTTTCCCGTCCTGCTCGGCGATGAGGAAACCGCGGGCAAATTGGGATTTGAAGGTGGACTGCCGGCGAGCGTCCTGGTGACGCGCGACGCCCAAGAAGTGAAAATCATTCGTGGGCCTTTCAAACTGGAAGAGGTTTCAAAAGCCATCAAGCACTTGCTCTAGCTTGGGAATTTGCATAGTTCGTCCGGCGCGATTCGTGTGTTTGACGAGCACGTCTCACCTCTCGCCTGCCTATTTGGAGAATCATCCAGCGCTATCCGAGCAATAAATCATCCTAGGCGAGTGATGAAGAACGGATTGAACTGGTCATTTCGCCCGATTACCCTATCAGGGCAACGCGGACGATTTCAGCAAGGACCTCTCGACGGTCGATTGCGCCCGGCCCGGCGGCCAGTTCGGCCTCTACTCCCTCCGTCAGCGATATGGCCTTCAGCAAAAATAACGTTAAAATTGGTAATTGCGGCTTAGAGTGTTCTGCGTGAGTGTGGGGCCCTGCCGAGCGGAGGTACCTCGTGACCAAGAACAAATCGGCCTCAAAGCTGCCAGTCTCAAAGGGAGAGAACAGGAGAGGGGACCGTTACCCTGTAGTTGTTCCCGTGAAGGTGAAGTGGTTAGAGCCTGGTGGTGCAAGCGTCATGGAGCTTGCCGAAGCCAAAGAAGTCAACAAGCACGGTGGGCTGCTCGACATGCGAGGCCGTCCGGCCCTCGACAGCATTATCGAGCTTACCAATCTTACCTCGACTGAAGCAGCCGCGGCGCGAGTGGTATCCCTACGTCCCTCCATAAAGAGCGAGGTGTTGGAAGTGGCCATCGAGCTTCTTACTCCTAGCGAAACTTTTTGGGGGTTGACGTTTCGGCTGAAGAGGGCGACCGACGACCTGCTTAAACTCGAGCAAGAAATCAGGTCGGGTGGGATGGATCCTCGCGTGCTTCGTGAGTTTCGCGACGCCGTCGATTATGTACGCAAGACCGCCTGGGCTCTTCAAGAATTGCAGGAGCGCCAGGCCCAACAACGGGATACCGCCACGGTGCGGTCCTTGCTCACCGACGAGCGAGTCCGCCGCGCAATCCAGCTCAGCGAGGCGCTGGCCTCGGATTTAGAATCCCATGAAGTGACCAACGGAACCACCGGAGCTGCGGATCTTTTCCGAGCCACCGAAGGCCTCTATCAGCGCTTGGCAGGGTTGTTCAAGCCCCGTGAATCTCGGTAGCCGCTCCTGGCCAGGAATGCGGAGGATTTAGCTCGGGGCGTGGAGGTGGGCGCGTGGCAAGACTACTCGTCCACTTGGACGTGGGCAGGTTCTGGGAAGGCGCGCCGAATCGTAGTTGACCACTTATTGCCGAAGTCCTCGACTAAACCATACGCGCTTCATCCTTGCGCATTGTTCTCCCGGCATCCAGGATGGACTTCAGCTCTTTCACCAGCTCCCTGATTCGCTTTTCCTCATCGGAGGTCAGTTGCACCACGGACACCTTGATTGACATTTCTCTAAATGTGCCGCCTAGATCATCGAGCGACATCGTCTTCCTCCTGCCTCATGGTTTTTTCGCAAAGCTTAGAGGACGAGAGTCTAGCTGCCACTCATAGTCGCATGTGTCAGAGCTCCCCGCTTAGGTACCCCCGCCTAGTACCTTCCGCCTATTGGTTTCGGCTCTGCCGAAAAGATACGCTCACACAACTGTACATGGAAAGACCTAGACTCCAAAAACTGGGGAATCAGCATGGATCATGACAACACAGCCCTCACAACGGAAAAGCCTTCCAAAGGGTGTTTCTTCTACATTGTGAGTCCAAGTCCCACAGATAAGAACCGACGCTACGTTCACTCCATCGAGCGACCGACGGATCACGCTTCTGCTCCCAAAGTCCGCCTCTCCGCCCGTCCTCTTGCGAAACCCTTCACATCGCTTGGTCTTTGCCGCTGCTACTGCGACTTCCTCAATAGAGTGGAAGGGCTGCCGGACTTTGTGGTGGTGATGGAGTCGGGTCATCTGCGCAAAACATGAGAGCCGTCGCGCAGTCAGTTGAGTATTGATATGATTGAGCGGCGTCATCGCAGAAGACGCTCCTCAAAAACCGCACACATTAGCGGCCGCGTTTTCGGAAATCGCTGGTCCAGAAGGCCGAAAGGCAGAGAAAGGCCAAGACCACCAACAAGCTTAGCAATACCCACTCAATCATTGGATTTCTCCGAGAACAGTCGCATGATTTGCTACGCTCTTTACTGTCCCTCGATGGAGGGCGAGAGATTCGCTAGGGTGCGCACGGGCGGGCAGCTTGACTCGATAGATATGGGACGCTAGTCCAAGCTGCTTGAGAAGCCAAATTCCGTACCAGTTGAAGTCGAATTCGTACCACTTCAAACCGTGCCGGGCCGAAACGGGGTAAGCATGATGGTTGTTGTGCCACCCCTCTCCGAATGTCAACAGCGCAACCCACCAACTGTTGGTTGATCGATCCCGAGTCTGAAAGCGGCGCGAACCCCAAATATGCGTGGCTGAGTTGACGAGCCACGTCGCGTGGAGCCCCACGACGGTGCGCAAAAAAGTGCCCCACAGCAGCCAGGGCAATCCGCCGATAGCAAACAGCGCGACTGCCAGGATAACCGTCGGCACAAAATGGTATTCCGTGATCCAGACGTGAAACCTGTCCTCGGAGAGATCGGGGACGTAGCGCTCGAGCGTGGAAGCGTCTTGGCGCATGGAATTGCCGACCAAGATCCAGCCCACATGCGCCCACCACTTGCCATCGCGCGGGGAGTGCGGATCGCCTTCCGCATCCGAGAATTGATGATGCATACGATGCGTGGCCACCCACAGGAGCGGTCCTCCTTCCAAGGCGGTGACGGCGCAAACGGTGAGAAAGTACTCGACCGACTTCGGAGTCTTATAGCCGCGATGCGTAAGCAGCCGGTGATAGCCCATCCCGATTCCCAAGCTTCCCGCGACCCAATATAAGTAGATGGAGACGAATAGCGCGTTCCAATTGAAGAAGAAGAGTGCCGCCACTGCCCCAACGTGAAACAAGATCATAAAAGAGGCGATCAACCAGTTGAACCGGCTCTCGCTGGGCTGATTCTTCCGCGAACGGTTGAACCGCAAGGCACGCATAGGAAGCATCTTCGCCTCAAGACCTTGTGAACATATCTTGGCCCTTACAGCTCGAGTCGATCGCGCACCTAAGAACGGACCCTCGTTCTAGGACGCAGCGGCTTTGCTCAGCAGTCATAGCCATATAATCGCGTGGCGTAAGTTGATGGATCGTGACACCTTCACTGCTTAGTCGTGCTTGGATCAGAAGGCTTCGGAAAGCTCGCAGCAGGAGCGGATGCACGCGTCCCAATAGCAATTTCCATGGCTGTGTTTTTCGGGAATACGAGGTCGCGTCCGCGCGCGACGAAATGCGAGTAGACCGACATGCTTGCGCCATATGCACCCATCGCCATGCCGAGCGGCTGCGAGTGAACGAAGACGCCCATCACGATGCCCACAAGTTTGAATCCCCCGGCGCCGCCTGCTACCCGACTGTTCGTATTCCCGCTAACATCGCCGTTACGAGCGTCAGGATCGCCACGAGCGGACACAAAGGCCAACGCCACGGAGATTCCAGTTGCTAAATACCGCGTCTTCCGAGAGTTGGCCTCAGCACCGCCTTCTGAATCGAGTTTGACATCCTGTCCTTTGCCCGACTGAACGCCCTCCAAGCTCGCCTCCACTTTTTGCTCAATGCCGTCCGGCAAGACAAGCTCGTGGAACACCATTCGGAGCTGCCCATTGCGGCTGAGGCGGCGGGCCGGCCGAACCTGAACCACAGAGCCTTTCAGCCGGCTACCCTGAGGGAGGATTAAGCGGTTCCCGTCAAACATTGGTTGTGAGAGGACCGCCTCGACGTCATCGCCCTTCTGCGCCGTCGCTGAGCTCAACCGGGTTACGAGCCGCGCGTGCACAGAGCTGCCGGTCGGCGGCGGCGTGTTGATCGAGGCCGCAATTTCTGGAGTCAAAGGCTCGGTTCCGAAATCGAGCGGCTGCTCCAGTTCGGCGAAATAGACGGTTCCGGCGTCAATATACTGCGGATGGACGGGAAGTTGGGCCACCGCATACCTTGTAATCTTGTGGATTTTGCCGGGCTCATGCGCCTGCTTCATCGCATTGTCCCACTGCCGCTTGGCTTCTTCCTTTGCCTGGTCGGCCTTCTCGGACGCAGCGCCTTTCACGCCCTTCTTTTTCTCGCCGTCGGCGGCGGTGACGAACTGGATCACTTGTCCAGAGCCGGGTGTGACGATGGTGTGGATCGGAATGTGTTGACCATCGATCAGCTCGAGATCGTCAAATGCGATCCGCACCTTGCGAGGAGGAGTGAAATCGGCATTCAATGCATCTAGGGTGCGTCTTCCTCCAGAAACACCTTCGAGTTGGGTGATCCGGCCTGTAACCTCGGTTCCCACGGGCACAACGAGTTTGTCAAAAGCATACACGGGCTCAGCGACCCGACCGTGGACCGACTGCCCGACTTTCTGAATTCTCAACTCCTTGTCCAGAACAACTTGCACCGCAGCCCCCTTTGGCACCGTGAGCGGGATGGTCTCATTCGTTGAAGCGCTAGCAGCGGCAACCGGTCTGGGTTTCAACATCGAGCTGGAAGCAGGTGCGGACGCCGAGACAGCATCCTGAGCCTGCACCGTGCTCACACACGCGCATGTCAAGAAAACCGCAGAAATCAATCGTCCGGTTGACATATCATTTCTGCTTCTGCCAGGTCATTTCGACGTGGATCGGGATTTCGTTCTTGATGGGGATCGCCAGGAGCGATGGAGGGTCGATCTTGAAATCGGTCAGCGTTGCTGGAATTGTTCCGGTCAGGCGGATTTCGTTTCCCTGGGCCGCCAGTTGAAATGCAACCTGCTTATAGTGGGCGGTTTGGCCGGCGAACTGAACTTCCAGGTCGGCATGGATCGTTGCCGTGGAGAGGTCCGCTTCGGGTACTTGGGTGCGCACAACGACCATAGGGAATTCAGCGCCACGCGTCACCTGAAGCATATGCAGATCGCGGTTGCTGTCTCCGGAATCAAATGACTTCAGGGGCACCGCGATCAGGAAATCGCATTGCCCATCTTGGCAGACGCCCTTTCCTCGCACTTCGTGGCTGACACCCTCCGCCTGATGCAGCGGGTGAGAGACGTGATAGGTGAGAGTGGCTTTTTCAATAACCCACTGACCATTCGCCTTGGCAAGCCCAGGAAGCGCGAGCAGCAGAACGGCCAATAATAGATTTTTCTTCATGAATGCGCCTCTTACGAAATGCGATTCATGCTGTGTGCAACTGCAAGCCCGAGTAAGACCTGCTCGCCATCCTTCCGCAAACGGGGGCCGCATGGCCCGGTGTCCTCGCGGCAATCCGCACCCGCGCCGGCGGATGTCCAAGAGAATTTTGAATTTATCGAGAGCCATTTTCACCGGCTTTGGGATTTTTCGTGGCTCCTTCGCTCCCTTCGTTGCCATCCCCGCCGGCGGAGGCACGGGCGGATTCAGAGTGATGTCGGTCAAAAAAGGAGCGGACATCCTGCGCTGTCCGGGAAACGGTGCCTGATTTGATCGAGACGGACAAAATAGAGGCTCCATACGCCGAAGCGGTTACGATGGCCACCGCACTGTGAGCACTCGCGATGCCGTGGACTTTTTCGCCCTTGCTCTTTTGGTCGAAAGCAATCGCCCCCAAAATAGGAGTGAGTATCATTCCGGGGCCGTGAATCCAGGCCAGAGCCTTGTGCCAGCGAATAGGCCCCTCGACTTGTGTCCCCGGAATTTTGGGCGCGCGGATGGCATAGTAAGCGCTTATGAAATACAAGTCCCCCGTCACGGAGCCGAGAGCCAGATGGGCCCAACGGTCGGTCGTACTGGTGCTCTTGCCGCCGGCGCCGGCCCCCAAAATGACCGTGGCGATCAGTGGAGCGGTATCTATCAAACCGATCCGCTGATGGATCTTGAGCATATGCGACCGCTTGTCGAGCCTGGCCTGATCCTGGGCGTTGCCCTGCGTCTGGGCCGGAGAAAAGCCGAGGTCTCCTAGCGATAGCACCCCGTCCATCGTCCAGTTCATCGTTTGTTTGGCTCCGGCGGTGAGCGTCACTTTAAAAACATTGGTGCTAAACCCTTCGGCTGAAACGAATACCTCGTAATCCCCCGGCGCGAGGTTCGTTACGCGGTAGAGGCCGGCCGAATCGGTCTGAGTTTCGACCGATTGACCTGTGGGGACATTCTTGACGGAGATTTTAGCGTTGGGGACGACTGCTCCTGCGGCGTTGGTGATGGTGCCAGACAGCGTGGCACCGGCGACCTGTGCTCGCAGTTGATTCGAACTCAAAAGAGAAAGGACCAAAACGCTGATGCCACGGACCAACTTCCCCGGTTTCCGACCCATTTGAGGTTCTCCTCTTGATGGCAGGCTTGTCCGAAAATCAATCCAGACGTCGCGGTGAGTCAAGGATGTATCAACCGCCTAAAATTCGCGCCAGCCGATCTCTAAGAATGCCTCCTAAAGCGTTCCCAAAGTTCGATGCGGAAACCTATCAGTTGAGAATGAAGTCCTAGTGTCTTGAAGATTACAAATTGTTCATTTCCCTTGCGGTCCGCGTCCGACAATACCTCACGTTATGGTCGATTTCGCACGGCTACCGAAGCGCCGGAACCTGCACACAGTGGCAAACCGTAGATTCAATTCGGGTGAATGATTTCACGAACAGAATTAATGTTTTGGCCAGTCCTCAGCCGCGGGCGGGACGTAGCACGAAACGCTTCTTTCACTAGCTGGAAGATGGTCCGCCGATTTTGGGCAATGACCTTAATCCATGCCAAGAGTCCCATTTGAGGGAAGTAGATACCGCGAAAACACAATCGTGCGATGAAGATGTTGATGCGATAGCCCAACGGCTTATGATTGAGCGAATCGACGGCCTTTCCTATCGCCTCTGGACTGTATGACTTGGCCCACCCGTACTTCACTTCGGCGTGTGCTTCTGCGATGGTCATCTTCAGCGGAGTGTGGGCCATCTCAAACGGTATGAACTCCTGCCAGTGTTTCGGTCGCGTGAGCCTGCCGGCGACCTCCAGCTTCTTGTAAAGCGGCGTCGCGGGCAAAGGCGTGAGCAAGCCAAAAATGGGCAGCCCCGGCGGCCAGGTGCGAATCTCTTGAAGCGTCCTCTCTGCGACTCCGCGCGTGTCGTTATCCATGCCGAAGATGAAGGAAGTGATCGCATAGACGTTGCGCTGAGCGAGCCTCTCAAGCACGGCTGCATACTCACCGGGCTTGTTGAATCCCTTGTTCACGTCGGCAAGGTTCGCAGGGTCAATGGATTCCATGCCGATGAAGATCCACTTGCCGCCGGAGGCCGCAATGAGGTCAATGAGTTCCTCATCGCGCAACAGGTTGGCGCTTATCTGGGCGACCCAATTCACCTGTGCGTTGGCGGCGATGATATCGCGCAACAGCGATTTCGTCCGCTTGATGTTGATCGCGAAGTTGTCGTCGATGAAGAACACGGCCATCTGACCGCGCTCGCTTCGTGCGCGCGATTTCAAAAGGAGCAACTCATCCACGACATTCTTGTTCGTGCGAAACCGGATCGAGTCTCCGAAAAAGCCGGTTACGGTGCAGAACTCGCACCCATAAGGACACCCGCGTCCCGACTCCATGGGAATGAGGCGAAACGTGCCCCAGCCCTCACCCACGCGTTGAAGCATGCGTTTCGCCACTTTTGGAACCAAATTAAATTGGCGGAGGTCAATTTTGTCCCACGGAATTGCCGGATATGATTGAAGGTTGGGCTTGCGTTCCTGGCCAAAGTCATCGACCGGAGCGTAGATATCCTTGAGTTCGCCCCGCGCGGCATCCTCGACGATCCTGGGCCAAGTTTCATCTGCCTCACCAAGGGCCACAGCGTCCGCATGGCGTGGGGCGCCGTGTCGACCGAGGGCCTCGTCGGCCATTTCTGTGACATGAGGTCCGCCCATCACCACCGGCACACCCGTGGTGCGGACGGCATCTGCGACGCGGTATGCTTTCGCGATCATCCGAGTCATCGCCCCGATCCCCACAAGTCCGATGCTGTGTTCCCGCACGAATCGCGCGATGCCGTGTTCATCCATTGGTTGTGCGTTGCCATCGATCAGCAATACTTCATGGCCTGACGGGGTCAGCGCCTGGAGAAGGAACATCCAAAGGTGGGGCATGAAATTCCGCGTCACTCCGTTGTCGGGGCTATAAAGTAAGATTCTCATGATGTGCCCGTTTCTTTTCTCACGGTTGATTGGTTCTTAGTTGATTTACCAGCGGGTGCCGGAGTAAGCGGCGTTGCCAACGCGGACGTCGGAACGCCAGGGACGAGTACCTCCTTCTGGGACACTACCAGCTAGGAATGAATTCGCGGTGTCTGGGTGATGACAATTCGTTCATTTACATTACGACAGGGCAGGCTGAAGCACGCTCGCAGGCAGCGACACGGTTATTACAGCGCCACCAGCCGGACGATCGGAAATCTTAACGGCGCCACCGTGCGCCTTCACAACTGCATCCACAAAAGCGAGGCCGAGGCCATGGCCGGGCGAGTGTTTGCCTTTCACGAACCGCTCGAACGCATGGCCTGCCACCTCAGGGGGAAATCCAGGACCATCGTCTTCGATCACTAACTCCGCGGATTCTTGCCGCGATCGCAATTGAATGTGTATGTGGCAACCGGGCTGCAAGTGAGTCATTTCGTTTTCGAGTAAATTGCTTACAACGCGACTCAACAAGGACAAATCAGCGTTCACGACCAGGTTTGTTTCAAGGTCCGCCGCCAATGCATGCTGGCGTTCACACATAGCTGGCTGGTAGAGCTCCACGAGTTGCCGAATCACGCTGGAAAGGTCAACCGTGCTGCGATCAAGTCGAAGTGCTCCCGCTTCTGCTTCCGCAAGATCGAGCGTTGTGTTCAGCAAGTTCAAGAGTCGATCCAGGTCTTCGATTGCTTCTCCGAGGGAATCACGCCAATTGTCGTTGGGCTCACTGCATAACGCCGATTCGAGTTTGCCTCGAATCGAAGTTATTGGGCTTTTGAGATCGTGCGCCACCGTATCCGTTACAGAGCGGAGCTGATTTACCGAGGATTGAATCCGGTGCAGCATGAGATTGAAAGTCTTCGCCAATCGGGCGATCTCATCGCGCCTAGCGGACTCAGGCAATCGTTCGCTCAAGTCTTCGCTGCCAATTTGTGCGACGGTTTCCGTGATGTGCTCGACGCGGAGGAGCGTACGCCGCGCGCTCAGGTAGGAGATAAGAAAGCCCAGGAGAACGGTCCCGCCCCACAGCAGAAGAATGCGGCGAATCAAATTGTTCAGCAGGTGCATATCTCCGCGATTGGAGAGTCCCAGATAAAGTGTTTTATCTCGCCCGCCTGCGCGCCGGGCGACCACTCGGAATGACGTAGGCCAGCCTTCAACTCTTATGGATTCGGGGGTGCCTTGGACCAGCTTCGCTCCATGAATCGCCTTCACGAACGCGTCGCTCGAGCCCGGTCCGACCCACAAGGGGCTCTGCGTATCATCAATGTACTCTTCCAGGAAGAATACGGAATTCAGCTTTTGCCCGCGTGAATTGCGCTCATCCGGCAATTCGCGGGTCGCAAGCTCTGCTACCTCTCCAACGATTCTGCTGTACAAGTAGTCTCTGGGTGTATCGGCGGAGACCTGCGCCAGAACCTCAGCCTCGCCGGTCAGCCACGCATCGCTACGCCCTCGAATGGTCTGGGCTATAAGCACGTAAACGATCGCGAAAGCCAGACCCGTTCCGAGGGCGAACGCCAGAGTTGTCCAAATCGAAATGCGCCAAGCTGCGGTCGTGCGCAGTATCTTAGACATGCTTCATCATGTATCCAACGCCGCGGATGGTCTGAATCAGCGGCGTGCAGCCTTCGTAGTCGACTTTGTTTCGCAGGCGATAGATGTGCACATCCACCAGGTTCGTTGCGGGATCGATTCGCATGCGCCAGACATGATCCAGGATCATCGTGCGAGTTACGACGCGTCCGGCATTCCGGCAAAGCTATTCCAAGAGGGAGAACTCCTGCGGGGTCAACTGGAGCAAATGATCGCCGCGCCGCGCTTCATGGCGGATGAGATCAAGCTGTAAGTCCGCCGCTTGCAACCGCACCGAGTCTCCCGGCGGTGCGGACGATCGGCGCAGAAGATTCCTCAGCCGTGCAAGCAACTCCGCAAGAGCGAATGGTTTGGTGAGATAGTCATCGCCCCCTTGCTCCAGTCCTTTTACCCGTTCGTCCACGGAGCGACGTGCGGATAAGATCAACACAGGAGCGGAGCTACCTTGAGCGCGACACCGCGCAATCAAGGTCAGTCCATCCATGTCGGGAAGTCCGAGATCGATGATCAAAACATCATGGATGCCTTCCAAGACTTTGAGTTCCCCCGTCTTTGCGTTGTGGGCCGTGTCCACCTGATATCCGGCTTCCGACAAGGCTCGCTTGAGGAAACCCTGAATTGCAGCATCGTCTTCCACTAAGAGTAGTCGCATGAGGAGCCCCGCCTCCCGGGACTGTACACCCGAAAGTACGATGCTGGGAACTCCTGAAGCGTTTGAAGGCG
The DNA here is from genome assembly GCA_963788255.1 of uncultured Acidobacteriota bacterium. GTDB lineage: Bacteria > Acidobacteriota > Terriglobia > Acidiferrales > UBA7541 > Palsa-295. The sequence continues at coordinate 1,035,454 of CAWBGC010000009.1, read as the reverse complement.
TCCGCGCGAGGGCAGCGTCCCGACACGAGCAGATCCCGGGGCGGAGGCTCTATCCGAGCGATAAACCGCTCTAGGCGAGTGATGGGAAAAATCTCAATTGTGCTACACGCAGATAAGCGCGCCCCTTGACAATGGCATCAGGGCCGACGGAACTCCATGCGTATCAAGGGACGAGGTTGCGCTGTTGCAATAGATCGACGTAACGCGGACCTTCGAGGAGGACAATCGCAGCCTCGCTTTGGGTCGAGTCGCTTTTAGTTAGCTGTGAAGTGATACGGTCGGGAGACGAGGCTGACAACCTTTGCATTTGGTTCTGGTTTCAAGTCAACCACATATGCGTGCTCCCCGCCGGGCCAACCGGGGTCATGAAATTGTCCGACGACCCAACCGCCGGGTGGCATCTCAATCCAAGCCGGGTTCTGATCGATGGGTTTTGTTTCATCGGGAATTACCGATGTCGAGGACCAAGGAGGTGCCATCCACTTGGATTGGGAGGTGGTCCGATAGACTACATGCCCTACGAGAACATTTGTTCCGGGACGGACGGGGTAGAAAACTGGGTGGTTTCCTCGGTTGCTGAGTCGGAACCGTACGACATACCCACTGGTCTCGGATTGGTAACCCCCTGGAGCGACCTCTCCCGAGGTCCGTTGGATGGAAAGATCGAATTGCACATTGGGCATCGAATTTGATTGGCCGCTCGTGGTAGACGCGTCCTTGCCGAGTTGCTTTGCAACGATAAGCAAAACCGCAACAGCCAAGAAAAAGAGCGCGTATTTGAGATTGGTCTTTCGTTCTTCTCGTCTCGCGGAATCAGCCCCGAGAATGGACACGTCTTTAGGCCCTTTTCCATTGCCGGACATAGGTGGCCTGCCACTACGCACGACGTTCGAAGATTTGCGTTTGTCAGAGATGGCGCTATCGCTCCCCGTTTGCTATCCCCCTCCTGCATTCGGCCGGTACTGCCACCGTTGACAGCATCCTTTGCGTAGTCTAGCATATTTGAATAATCGAATATTCGCATGCCACAGCAGATTGCCAACTTCAAAGCGGAGTTTTTTAAGGCCCTCGCACATCCAATCCGCATCCGGATTGTGGATTGCCTTCGAGGTGGCGAGAAGGGCGTAAACGAATTGAGCGAGATGCTTGAGCTGGAACCCGCGAACGTTTCGCAGCAGTTGGCAGTGCTGCGAGTGCGGAACATTGTGGTGGGACGGAAGTCTGGATCGAGCGTGTTCTATTCGGTCTCGGATCCAGCTCTTTTCAAATTACTGGACGCGGCAAAAGACATCTTCAACAACCACTTAGTGGACGTGCGAGAAATGCTGGAAGAAATGAAAGAAGGGCGGCGCCGAAAATAGGTATATGGTGATGGGAACTATTGGCGCGCTGTTCGCTCTTGTGTTGGTTGTTCTCGGGATCTTCGTTCCACTGAGTTTGATCGCCAGCCGAGCGAAAAGCAGGCAGAGGCTCGCGATCGCGCTGATTCTGACTGCCAGCATTGCCGGGTGTTTGGTGGCCGTGTTCGGCTTCCTGCGGCACTCGGGCCCGGTGCTGGACCTTTCTCGCGCAACCCCCTTCCCCTTCTCGTTCGCTGTCGATCGCCTCAGCGCGTTTTTCCTGCTGCTGGTTTGCTCGGTAGCAATTCCAGTCACACTGTTTGCGGGTTCGTATTTCGAGCTCCACTACTCCGAGCAACGCCGCAATTGGACGTGGGCATTCTTTTCACTGTTTCTCTTGTCGATGATTGTGGTCGTCACCGCATCTACCGGTTTTGCATTCCTGGCAGGCTGGGAGTTGATGACGCTGGTGTCCGCGGCACTGATCTTGATCGAGGGAGACTCGGCGGAGCGGCGTCACAACGTCTTCATCTATCTGTTGATGATGCACGCAGGTGCGGCCGCCGTTGCGGCATGCTTTTTCCTTTTTCTCCCTTATTCGCACGGCCTTGATTTTGGCGCGATTCGCGCGTCCGGTGCCGGGATGCCGAGCGGCATTCGGGCGGCGATCTTCCTAGCCGCCTTCGTGGGATTTGGGGCAAAAGCGGGCATCATTCCCCTCCATCTTTGGCTCCCACGGGCCCACCCCATCGCACCGAGCCCGGTGTCCGCACTGATGTCCGGTGTCATGCTGAAAACGGCCGTATACGGATTCGTGCGCATTGCCTTTGATTTTCTGGGCGGAGGGCCGAGTTGGTGCGGATACTTTGTTCTCTTGGCCGGCGCCGTCTCCGGCTTGCTCGGTGTTTTGTACGCGATCGCGGAGCATGATCTCAAACGATTGCTGGCCTATCACAGCGTGGAGAACATCGGGATTATCTATTTAGGACTCGGAACGTCGCTGCTCTTTCTCGCCTATCATGCGCCACTTTTAGCGGCTTTGGCGCTCCTAGCAGCGCTCTTGCACACGTTCAACCATGCCCTTTTCAAGAGCCTGCTGTTTCTCGGTGCCGGTGCTATTTCGAGCGCAACGGGCACGGTAGATTTAGAGGAGCTGGGCGGGTTACAGAGTCGGATGCCGATCACCGGAACGACCTTCCTTATCGCTTGCTGCTCGATAGTGGGGCTGCCGCTGTTCAACGGCTTCATTAGTGAATGGCTCACCTTTCGAAGTTTTCTGGCCGGTTCGGTGCTAACCAATACGAACGCACAGATCCTCTTGCCATTGATGGTGGGCGTCCTTGCGCTGATTGGCGGGTTGGCGGCGGCTTGCTTTGTAAAGGCGTATGGTGTGGCCTTTTTAGGCCGCCCGCGTAGCACGGAGGCCGAGCACGCTATAGAGGTGCCCGTATCCATGCGCAGCGGGATGACCCTGTTGGCGGCGGCCTGTCTGCTTATTGGGATCTTGCCCGGACTTTTCTTGCGACCACTGGCATCGCTGGTCCAGGGGCTGATCCCCGGCGCTGGCGTGCCGGAGGAGACTCTGAGCATCGCTCGCATCATGCCGTGGATCGCAGCGATTGTCTTGGGAACATGCGCCGTCGTAGCCCTCTTCAAGCGCCGGGAAAGAATAACTCGGACGTGGGCATGCGGCCTTCCGGAGCTTTCGAGCCGCATGCAATACACGTCCACTGTCTTCTCGAAGCCGGTCCGCTTTGTCTTCGCGAAAGTCTACCGTCCCAATCGCCAAATCGAGCGGCTGCCTGCGGATCAGCCATACTTCCCCGTCTCCATTTCGTATCGGTCCGTGCGCACCACCTCCTACGAGCGAATCCTCTATCGGCCCTTTGTCGAATCCATTGTCTCTTTGGCGCACCAGTTACGCCGGTTGCAGACGGGCAACATACAAGTCTACCTGCTGTACATCTTTGTTGCGCTCGTGTCGTTGCTCACGTACCTGAGATTCCAGAGATGAAGATCACGGCCGACATTCTGCAGGTGCTCATACTCGTCCTGGGGGCGCCGCTGGTGCGCGGAATCATCGCCCGCATGAAGGCGCGGTTGCAAAGGCGGCGGGGCGCCAGCATTTGGCGTCCATATGCTGAGCTGTTCAAACTTCTTTGCAAGGAAGACTTGGTACCGCCCACCGCCTCCGCGGTGTTTCGTCTCGCACCGATTGTGCTGTTTGGAGCCACGGTGTGTACGGCAGCCTTTGTGCCGGTCGTGCAGACTTCGACGTTGCTCGGATCCTATGGCGATTTCTTCCTGCTTGTGTACATGCTGGCCTTGGGGCGGTTCTTTCTCTCCCTCGGCGCCTTGGACGGAGGGAGTGCCTTCGGCGGAATGGGTGCGAGCCGCGAGGCATTGGTCTCGAGTCTCGCGGAAGCTCCATTCTTGCTTGGATTGGTGGCACTCGCGATCTCTGCAAGTCGTGCCGACATAGCCGGAATTGTTGCATGGACTCTCGGGCAAAATGTCTTCAACATCTCCGTCGTCCACATCCTGGCGTTCACGTCTCTCGCGATGGTGGCGTTGGCAGAGACGGGCCGCATGCCGGTGGACAACCCGACCACCCATCTCGAGTTGACAATGATCCACGAGGGGATGGTCCTCGAATACTCGGGGCCGAGCCTCGCGCTGATCGAATGGGCAAGCGCGATCAAGCTTCACGTGTTGCTCGCCCTCCTGATCGCGCTGTTTTGCCCTTGGGGGATGGCTCTCACTTGGTCTGGCTCGGGAATTGCCCTGGCCGCGCTGCTCTATTGTGCCAAAGCCGCCGTCCTCATGATTCTGCTGAGCGTGATCGAAAGTGCGGTGGCCAAGCTGCGCATGTATCTGGTTCCGGATTTTCTTGGTGTGGCTTCCGCCGTGAGCGCTCTGGCAGTGATTTTTACAATGTGGGTAAAGAGGTAGGGGGATGGGTTTAGTGGGGATTGCGACCGAGAAGATTTTGAGTTCGTTCTCCGTGTTCTTGTTTCTCACGATTCTCCTGCTGGCGGTCGCGCGGCGAATCTCCACAAGCGTGCTCCTCTTCAGCCTGCAATCTGCGGTCATCACGGCGGAGGTCCTCGCCATGGCATTTCAGGAAAAGCTGGCAGAAGCGTACGTAGTCGGCCTCCTGGTCTTTGCCATCAAGGTTGTCGCGATTCCCCGCGCCTTTTTCCTTCTGACCAAAAGGCTCAAAGCTGTGCGCGATGTGAAGGCTTCGACCACGCCGACTCAGTCGGTTTTTATCGTCGCAGCGATGATCTATCTTTCCTATGCCGTCGTTCATTCCTACGGGCAGGCCGTCCACGTGCCGGAGGATGCCCTTGCCGCAGCTGTCTCTCTGATTCTCACCGGAGCATTTCTGATGGTGAGCCGCAAGAAAGCGCTCATGCAAGTGCTCGGGTTGCTTGTGCTGGAGAACGGCATTTTTCTGGCCGCTCTGATCACAACGTTCGGCATGCCTCTGGTCATCGAAATCGGGATCTTCTTCGACATTTTGATGGGACTCCTTTTGATGGGAATCTTCACATTTCGCATCAGCGACACATTCGAGCATCTGGACGTGTCGAAGCTGCGGCGGCTTCGGGGCTGAGGGATGATTCTCCTGTTGCCACTCGCCATCCCGCTTCTCGGAGCCGGCATGGTTTTGTGTTTCCGGAGCCCGCGCGCCGCCACTCGTGCGGCACTCGTGCTGGGAGGATTCGAGATTGCCGCGCTGGGAGCGGTTGTCTGGCAGGTGCACTTGCGCGTAGCTCTCGAGGAAGGCCGTTATTTGCGCGCCGATGGCCTGAGCGCATTTTTTCTGATGGGCATCGCGTTCATTTCGGGTCTGGTGCTGGTGTACGCCTCGGGCTACTTTCGCCACATGGGAGAGGGGCGCTTTTCTTCGCCGCGGTGGTTTTACGCCCTGGTATTTCTGTTTCTTTTCACGATGATCAGCGTCTGCCTCTCGGCAAACCTCGGTTTGATGTGGATCATGATGGAGGGAACGACGCTGGCCTCGGCGCTGCTCGTGGGCTTCTACAACACCGAAGGCGCGGTCGAAGCGGGATGGAAGTATCTGATTGTCTGCACGGTGGGAATCGCCTTCGCGCTGTTTGGCACCATTGTGCTGTATCTCGCCGCCGTCAAGGCGGGCATGAGTCCCGCTGCGGCGCTCGATTGGCTCTCGCTGATGAATGCCGCGCCCCATGTGGGACTTGACCCGCATCTGCTGAAGCTCGCATTTGTTTTTGTCATTGTTGGCTACGGCACGAAGATTGGTTTCGTTCCCATGCATAGCTGGCTTCCGGATGCGCATGCCGAGGCTCCCACGCCCATCAGTGCCTTGCTCTCGGCAGTCCTGCTCAACTGCGCCATGTACGCCTTGATGCGTTACGACGCGATTGTGGCCGGAGCCGTGGGGCCTGTCTTCTCTCATTCCCTGCTGCTTATTTTCGGCGTGAGTTCCATGGTTGTGGCCGGCCTCCTCATTCTGGTGCAAAGGAACCTGAAGCGTCTGATGGCCTACAGCAGCATCGAGCACATGGGAATCATAGCCATCGGCCTGGGTTTGGGAGGGCCATTGGGGCTTTTCGGCGCCCTCCTGCATGCCTTCAATCACTCGGTGGCAAAGTCTCTCTTATTTTTCAGCGCGGGAAACGTCCGCCACAATTTGGGCACGTTGCGCATGGATGGAATCAGCGGTATGTCTCGGACGATGCCGCAAACGACCGCGGCTCTTCTCGTCGGGGGGCTTGCGATTGCCGGCCTTCCGCCTTTCAGCCTCTTCATCAGCGAGTTTGCCATTTTGTCCGAAGCCTTCACCCAGGCGCGCTACTTTGTTGCAATTGTATTCTTGGTGGTGCTCTCGGTGGTGTTCGGCGGTTTCGCCCATCATCTCTTTAACATGCTCTGTGGGAAGCCGGATCGGCGCCCGGAGAATTCGAAGCTCATCCCGTCGGAATACACGGCCATGGGGATCGCTGCCTTCTGCCTGTTGGCTTTCGGTGCGCGGATTCCTCACTTCTTCGGTGTTTTCCTTCGTGAAGCAATGGCGGTATTGCGATGAAGGAAAGCACCCCACCAGCGGTTCCGCACCACGAGAGACTTCCTTCGCGATCGATCCCCGCAATTCCACGGACCAAACAAGGGGCCACGGCGCGTCTCGTCACCATTTTCGGAAGCCTTGGTCCAAACCGCGAGAAGCGGGTTCACTACATTTTTGATGTGGGAGAACCCGCTTACCGTGAGACTGTGCTGCCTGCCGATGGTCCACTCCGCTCCATCGCATCCGAGGTGCCTGCAGCTGCATGGTATGAGAGAGAACTTCACGACCAATACGGCATCGAGATCGTGGGGCACCCCGATTTGCGGCCACTGATTTTTCACGATAATTGGCCTGATGGTGTGTATCCCATGGTGGATCCAGTCGATGCTGTACCCTGGTCACAGCGCGAGTACCGCTTCTTGCAGGTTCAGGGCGAGGGCATCGCGGAAGTCGCAGTCGGTCCCGTTCACGCTGGCGTAATTGAGCCCGGGCATTTCCGGTTCAGCGTCGTGGGAGATACGGTCCTGCATATGGAGTTGCGCCACTTCTACACGCACAAAGGCACCGAAAAGCTCTTCGAGGGAAGACATGTGATGAACGGAGCGATGCTCGCGGAATCGGTCTCCGGCGACAACTGCTTCGCTCATGCGGTGTGTTACTCCCAGGCGGTGGAAAATGGTTGCGGAATCGAGGTTCCGCTGCGAGCCTCGGCAGTTCGCCTGATCGGATTGGAGCTGGAGCGGCTTGTCTGCCACATCTCGGACGTCGGTGGATTGTGCACCGATGTAGGTTTCGGCGTGGCCGCGGCGTATGCGGCGCAACTCAAGGAATCACTGCTTCGGGAATCAGTGCGATGTTTCGGAACGCGCTACTGGCGCGGCATCGCAGTCCCCGGCGGCCTGCGATTTGATCTCGACTCCGGCAAGGTGGCGGATCTCGGTCAAGCCGTCGCGCGAGTCTCTCGTGATTTCTCGCATATCGCGGGTCTGATCCTGGGAACTCCCTCCATCCAGAATCGCTTTGAAACGGCGGGAATCCTTAGTCGCAAAGCAGCGCAGGACCTTGCCGTCATCGGTCCCATCGCACGGGCCAGCGGCGTAAATATTGATGTTCGCCGCGACCACCCTTACGGCCGCTACGCCGAGATTCCAATCGAGGTTCCCGGCACGCATTATGGCGACGTGATGGCGCGTGCGCGAATTCGCGTTGACGAGGCGTCGGTCTCGGCGCGTTTGATTCAGGAATTCGCAAAATTCCTGCCAGAGGGAAGCGTGTTCACTCCTGTCGTATCGGAAGGAGAGATCCAGGGATTTTCCGCCGTGGAATCGCCCCGCGGGGAACTCTGTTACTGGATGGAAGCCCGCGGTGGGAAATTGACTCGCTGTCACGTGAAGTCCCCTTCGTTTCAGAACTGGCCGGCGATGCCTTTCGCCGTCGTGGACAACATCATCGCGGATTTTCCCCTGATCAACAAAAGCTTCAGCCTTTCCTACTCGGGATGTGACCGATGATTGGCGACGTGATTGCCCGTAGCCTCCGGCAGCCGGACCGGTTGATCCCGGTCGAGGCGCTGCTGGGGAACTGTGACGGCAGCCGCATGCCTGACGTGGTCGCGGATCTCTTGACGCCTGCCATCGCTCAGCGCCTAGTTGAAGTCTGCCCCACGTCGGCGCTCGGCATGGAAGAGCGCGAAGGCCGCTGCTGCCTCAAGCTCTCCTATCGCGAGTGCATTGGCTGCGGCAAGTGCGTTGAATGGGGCGAAGGAGCGGTCGTTACCGCAAAGAAATTCACCGTCTGCGGTGTGGCGAAAGACCAGACGGTGCGCCGGTGGGATCTCGATGCCCGCACGGAGATTACTCTCAGCGCCCCGCGCCCGGAAGCCAGCACGCATGCAAATTCACTCTCTCCTGCAAAGGGCGCTCAACATTCGCCAGCTCGACTCTGGTTCTTGTAACGGATGCGAGGCGGAAATCACTGCGCTTACGAACCCGTATTACGACCTCGAACGATTCGGCATTCATTTTGTGGCGTCTCCGAAGCATGCCGACATGCTTCTGGTGTCGGGACCGGTTACGCGCAACATGGCCGACGCCGTCAACGCTGCGTATGAGGCCGCGCCGGCGCCAAAGTGTGTCGTCGCAGTGGGAGCCTGTGGGTGCAGCGGAGGAATTTTTGCGGGTAGCCACGCAATCGTGGGCTCGGTGGACGCGGTCATTCCCGTGGACGGATATATCCCAGGCTGCCCACCGACTCCGGCTATGCTAGTAACAGGAATCGTCGAAATATTGCGGCGGCGCGTTGCGAAATGACTTGTCACTACCAAAGACTCTGTTCTCATTGAACCAGTTGAACTTGTACCGACAACGCTGTCGCTTGCGCATCCCGTGTCGACGATAACTCTCTTTCTATTTTCTGTGCTTCAGCAATCCGGCTGTACTGGAAGTGGAAGAGTCGCCAGTGGCAATCAGCACGTCAGCGTTCTCGCCCAACGAGAATCCATTCACGGGGTGAACATGGTGAACGTGGTGAACTCAATACACGGTGACAGTGTGCTACCCTCGTGTCGAAACTGCGCAGTGAGATAGAGAAGTGGCACCTTGTTAGCCATTGTGTTCACTGCCCGAGAAGGGGATCGGCGACCACCCTGATATGACGTCGGTCACGATTGGCCGTGACGGGCGTCATAGCCAGGTGGTGATGCCAAGCTCAGTCTCTCTGGAGTGTAGCAGCCACGAAGTGTTCGATGCGATGCCTCTCATGTGAGCTAATGTGGGAAAGGCATTAGGGATGGACCGAGTCAGTATTTTTGCTCACGAGATCTTGCCGCGCAAGCACTAGCACGAGGGGACATGACTATCCGGCGCCACTTCGTAGTCTGGGTTGTCGCTAGCACAGCGGCCCTACTCATCCTCGTCGGCATGCTTGTGTGGCGACGAGGGAGCAGCTCCGATCGATGGAATACTTTTCTGGCCGGCGACCCGCACGCCGGTGCGGAAACCTTCCAGCAAAAAGGATGCGCCGACTGCCATTCTGTTCTCGGCGCCGGAGGGAAGCTCGCTCCCGATCTCGGTTTGCAAGGAGCGGCAGGTTCCAGCATGAATGAGCTGGTAACGCAGATGTGGAACCACGCGCCGCGCATGTGGGAGCAGATAAGAACCAGTAAAACCAATTATCCTCAATTTACACCGGAAGAAATGGCAAACCTGTTCGCCTACCTCTATGTCACTTGCTACGACGATGAATCGGGAAACCCCACTCGTGGGGAGCAACTGTTTAATCGGAAGGGTTGCATCCGGTGCCACTCGATTGGTGACACCGGGGGCACGGTGGGACCCAACCTAAGGAATATCGGTCCGGTCGACACCCCCATTTTTTGGTCGCAGACAATGTGGAACCACGCGCCGGCCATGGAGATCCACATGCGCGAACTCAAGATGCCCTGGCCGCGGTTCGAGGGAGAGGAGATGAACGATTTGCTCGCGTTCGTGCGCCAAGAGCGTGGAGGATCGGAACGGGAGTCTGAGCTGCTTCCGGCCAATCCGCGTCGGGGATGGGCCCTATTCCAACAGAAGGGGTGCATTTCTTGCCACGCCATCCGCGGCGAAGGAGGGACTGTCGGCCCGGACCTCGGTTCGGCTCGCCCGTTGCCCCGCACGTTGACCCAGATGGCGGCTCGGATGTGGAATCACTCTCCAGAGATGTGGACTACCATGAAGGCAAAGGGTATTGAGCGCCCCACCTTTGCGGGACAAGAAATGGCAGATCTAATCGCCTTCCTCTACAGCGTGCGCTACTTCGACCTGGGAGGGTCAGCGGTCATCGGGCAGCAGTTGTTTACCCAACGTCACTGCGACCGGTGTCATGGAACAGATGCGCGAGGGGGTGAGTTCGGCCCCAACTTGAAGAAGGCGGACAGGTTCTTTACCCCAGTCAACTTTGCCCTGGCACTCTGGTCTCATGGGCCCCGGATGTACTCGAAAGCAGAGAATCTAGGTCTGGGCTGGCCGACCTTGAACGAGGGCGACCTGAGTCACTTGTTGGCGTTTCTCAACAGCCCTCCTCCCTAGCGATGCGACCAGAAAAAGGTCTCTCTTCGGAGGTGAAACGACTCACTGGGTTATATATCCAGTCTTGCGAAACGATTTTGTCGCGATTTCAGACAGCGGTCGATCAGTTCAATCGTGAATTTCAGCACGGAAGCATAAGGACCAACAGAAATTCAACAAAGACACGGCTTCGAGGCGCAACTTTTCACATTCCAACCGGGGGGCCTATACGAGTAGTTTTCTTTGGGCCAAAGCAGACGGGCATTAGGCTGAGGGGCGGTGAGGTAATTGGTGGCGGTTGGATTGGAGTTGCGCGTGGACGAAGCGCAAATTTGGTCCTACGGGAGGAAAGCTCAGATGATTTGCACGGTCGCTGGACGATTTGCGAGTTCAAGCTGATGGCATTGGCCGATCCGCGAAAGCTTATCGCAAGGTTGGGACTCACCAAACAGACCGTTCAACCATTTGGGTTTAACTCTTCTGTCGACTTCTATGATCAGATGAGATGGGCCACGCGCGGCCTGCATGTTCTTACTTGCGACTTCGTTGATGACATTGAAGGCCACTTTGCTGCCCTAGTAGAAATGGCTTGCAAGATGTAGCGCACCTTCCCCGATCAGCGATTCCATTTTCAAGTCCTATGTCGCGGCCGTGAAAGGGCCTCCTCCGTGCCTGTTCCTCCCCTCGTTCAACTAAGTAAGCCGCTATCTCACTGAGTCGGAACTGTTCCGAACTTTCTGTTACACGCGTCACGCATATCTGTGAGCCCGGTCACAGATGCCTGTATTGCCCTTCTGACATAAGTAACGGACATTATCCGCTCATGTCAATGCAACCGGGCCAGGAGGGGCCGTACCTAATGACGAAAATACAGCAAGTGGGTCTCAGCGTGTTAGTGAGCCTACTGATCATCGCGGTTGCCTGGCCAGTCCTAGGCCAGACCGGCAAGCCCGAGGAAGGCCAGAAGATCTTCGCCGATAAGTGTGTCCGGTGCCACGCGGAGGACGGAAGTGGAAGTACAGCAGTTGGGAAGGCGCTTGGGGCTGCGGATCTTCGATCAGCGGAGGTCCAGAAGAAGTCTGACGCGGATTTTTATACGCAAATCGACAAAGGCAAAGGAAATATGCCTCCGTTTGGCTCCAGCCTCGATAAGAGCCAAATCGACAATTTAGTCGCGTACGTTCGCCGCATCGGGAAGAAGCAGGCAGAAAAGAAGTCCCGCTGAGCCGACCGTGACTATCGGACCGGAAATGAATGGCGACCGATCTGAGCGAGCAAGTGGGACTGGCCCTGGAGGCAAGGAACGCTCACTCCGCCGTATTCGCCGATACATCCGCCCGATGATTCTCCTTCTCGTCGCGACGGCGGTGGCGCTGGCCGGAATTCTATGGGTTGGCATCGCAAAAGGCAGGGAAGAGGGAATTCTGCACCACACAGCCTTCGTGCAGACTCCGATGGGTCCCGTACCGGCGACAAGTCCCTCCGTTTTTACCACCTCTCGCGCGTCACTCTTCGACGCGCTCAAGGAATATCTCGGATTGCAATCCACGCCTGTTCAGCCGCTGGCCTTTAATCACAAGATTCATCTCCAAAAGGGCTTGCAGTGCACGAGCTGTCATGCAGGAGTCACGCAAGGGCCGGATGCTGGAATTCCCAGCGTGAGTTTTTGCATGGCATGTCACCAGGTGATTGCGGCACAAAAACCGGAAATTAAGAAACTTGCAGCTTATGCGGCCAAGGAGCAGGACGTTCCTTGGCAACGTGTGTACTGGTTCTATCCCGAAACACACGTGCGATTCTGGCACTCGCCGCATATTCGCGCTGGATTGGGCTGCGACGAATGCCATGGCGACGTGTCACAACAGTCTGTTGCCGTCCGGTCGAAAGAACTGACGATGAATTTCTGCCTGAATTGTCATCGAGCGAAGGGAGTCTCGGTCGATTGCACAACATGTCACTACTAGACCGCTGCGGTAGAGCCTGGAGCCCTCGCTACGCCGATTCGAGGGCAGGAGTTTTGAGGAGATGAAACGCCGAGATTTCCTAAAAATATCGGCTGTGGGTGCCGCCGCCTTCACGGCCGAGGGCTGCGGCAATCCTGGAACCCAGTTAATCCGCTTTATACCCGAGGAGACTTTAGTTCCGGGATTAGCCCTTTGGCGTCCGGGCGTGTGCAACCAATGCCCTGCGAGCTGCGGTTTGCAGATCAAGATCATGCAGGGCGATGCCGAAGTTGTTCGGAACGGACAATTCGGCGTTATCCAGATGGGACTGGCCAAGAAGTTGGAGGGCAATCCCCAGCACCCCGTGAACCGCGGGAAGCTGTGCGCCCGCGGCCAGGCAGGGCTGCAGGTCACCTACAATCCCGACCGGATCCAGTGGCCTTTGAAGCGCACGGGACAGCGCGGGACCGGCCAATTCGTCCAGATCGGGTGGGATGAGGCAATCGAGAATCTCGTCGCCCATCTCAGTCCTCTCGCCGCAGAGCAAACCCCCCGATCCTTGGCGTTCCTGACGCGTCCTCTCATGGGCCAGCGCCGAGCGTTGGTCGAGCGGTTTCTCTCTAGCTTCAGTAACGCGCAGATGGTTTCGTTTGAGCTATTCGATGATTCGGTTTTGCGCGAGGCGAACCGGTTGAGCTTCGGCTACAGCCAGCTCCCCACCTTCGACCTGGCGCGGTCGAATTATGTACTTTCCATCGGTGCCGACTTCCTGGGCACCTGGAACTCCCCGGTTGCGCACGGGGTTGGATACGGGACGATGCGCCAGGGTCGATCCGGTATTCGGGGAAAATTCGTACAAGTCGAGTGCCGGATGTCGCAGACCGGAGCGAACGCGGATCAGTGGATTCCAGCGCGATCGGGAATGGAAGGTCACCTGGTCTTGGCACTCGCCCATGTGATTTTGAACGAGCATCTCGCCAAGGCCGAACCGGCAGGTAGGGCTGGCAGCCGAATTGATGGCTGGAGCAAAGGCTTGCCGGATCACTCCCCTGATGCGGTCGCGTGGAAAACGGGTGTAGCTCCAGAAATCATCACAAGGCTGGCCCGGGAGTTGGCCGCAGCGGGGCCCTGTGTGGCCATTGTGGGTGGCGCACCGCTCGCGCTGACAAATGGATTGTCCACAGCCCTGGCCGTCAATGCTCTCAACGAACTCTTGGGCAGTGTAGGAAGACCTGGGGGTCTGTTCTTCTCGCCGGGGCTACCACTGGGAGAATCGAATGGATCACGCCCCAATCGGGTCGAGCCAAAGTTGATTTCCGTCCGTTCTCTTGCGGAGCAGATCCTTGCAGCACAGGGCCCGGAGGCCATAAAGATTCTCTTCAACAATGGGGCGAATCCTATCTTTGCCACACCGCCCGGCTGGCGTGTGCGGGAGGCGTTCGCAAGAATCCCGTTCATAGTGAGCTTCGGCAATTTCATGGACGAGACGAGCAAGCTTGCCGACTTGATCTTGCCTGATCACTCTTACCTTGAGTCGTGGATGGATGATGTTCCGGAATCGGGAACCGTCGAAGCTGTGCTGAGCATCGCCCCCCCGGCCATGCTGCCCCTCCACGAGACCCGAGCATTGCCCGATGTGCTGCTTGATGTTGCACGCCGCTTGGGCGACCAGGCGAGCAAAGCTCTTCCGTGGAAAAGCTACGAAGAAATGCTGCAGGCCACGTTCACTCCTCTGCGGCATTCCCCGGGCTCCATCGCAGCGGATACAGATGAGGAGTTCTGGGGAAAGTTGAAGGAGCAAGGAGGATGGTGGAGCACCAATCGAGTCGGGCCAAGGAAATCATCACCCGTGGGGTCTTTCACCCCAATCAAGAGCGAAGATCCCCTGTGGGACGGGGCCGTCACGGAGTACCCGTTTCAGTTCCTTCCCTATGTTTCGCAGCAGTTTCTGGATGGCACCCTCGCGAACCTGCCTTGGCTGCAGGAACTTCCGGAAGTTCTTTCCACCGCAATGTGGAGCAGTTGGGTGGAGATCAATCCGCAAACGGCGGCGCGCCTGGCCATCCGGCAAGGCGACCTGGTCGAAGTGTCTTCTCAACATGGAAAGGTTCGCGCTCCAGCATTGCTGTCGCCTGGTATCGCACCGGACGTCCTTGCCATGCCGGTGGGTCAAGGACACGAAGAATATGGCCGCTATGCTGCGGGCCGTGGGGCCAACCCCGTTCAGGTTCTGGCGCCGCGGATGGAAACCGCCACCGGTTCGCTGGCGTGGGCAAGTACTCGCGTAAACGTGGCACCGGTGGGTTCTGGCGATCTGATCTTGTTCTCTGGAGGTCCCACCAAGTGGGACCAGGAAAAGGTCAACAGGTAACGACAGCCGAGGAAAGGAAGAGGAGAGTTCATGGCTCATCGATGGGGAATGGTAATTGACCTCGACAGATGTACGGGCTGTGAGGCCTGCGTCGTTGCCTGTCACGCCGAGAACAACATCGCCACGGTTAGCCCCAAGGAAGCTGCGCGAGGCCGCACCATGCACTGGATCCATGTGGAACGGTATTGGGAAGGTGAATATCCCAACATACGCGTCCGGTTCCAGCCGGTGCTCTGCCAGCAATGCGATGCAGCGCCCTGTGAGCCGGTCTGCCCGACGTATGCGAGTTATCACAACGCGGAAGGCTTGAACGCACAGGTGTACAACCGCTGCATTGGCACCCGATATTGCGCGAATGCATGCCCATACACGGCGCGGTTCTTCAACTGGTTCAATCCCGTTTGGGACAAGCCGCTGCAACTTCAGTTCAATCCCGATGTTTCGGTCCGCGAGGTCGGTGTGATGGAGAAGTGCACGTTTTGCAATCAGCGAATCACTAGAGCAGAAATCTACGCCCAGGCGGAAAATCGTGAGTTGAAAGACGGTGAAGTCAATCCGGCCTGCGTGCAATCCTGCCCCGCCGGAGCCATGGTCTTTGGCGATCTGAACGATTCGAACAGCCAGGTTTCCCGGCTCTCGCGTCTGCCACGAGGTAGAAATCTGCTCGCAGAGCTCGGCACGTTTCCGAAGATTACTTACCTTGAAAGAGAGTCCTCGCATGGAGACGAATAGCGTCACGCCGAACAACGTGATCGATCGAGAGGCAGAGCGTATTCGCGAGGATCTCCTGCGGCCCCTGTTTCAAACATCCTGGCGCTTCTACACAGGTGTAGGCGTACTGGTCGCCATCGGCCTTGCGGGCATTGCGGCCTTCATATATCAAACCTATTCGGGCATGGGCGTGGCGGGAATTACACGTCCTGTTTTCTGGGGCTTTTACATTACAAACTTCGTCTTCTGGATTGGCATCAGCCATGCTGGAACGCTGATTTCGGCCATTCTTCGCCTGGTAAATGCAACTTGGCGGCGCCCGGTGACTCGTTGCGCGGAGGCGATCACAGTTTTTGCCTTAGCCATTGGGGGTCAGTTTCCGATCATTCACTTGGGCCGCCCTTGGCTGTTTTTCTGGCTGATCCCGTATCCGACCGAACGGCATATTTGGCCTAACTTTCGCTCTCCCCTGCTCTGGGATTTCCTTGCCATCAGCACGTACATAACCGGCAGTCTGACGTTCCTGCTCCTTCCCATCATTCCTGACTGGGCCACCGTGCGTGACCGCTCGACAGGTTTGCGCAAGCGCATTTATACGATTCTGGCTATTGGCTGGCAGGGGACGCCGCGGGAATGGCATCGTCTGGAGACCGCCATGCGCATTATGGCCGTCGCCATCATCCCCGTGGCTGTTTCAGTTCACACGATTGTTTCCTGGGACTTCGCGATGGCCTTGGTCCCCATGTGGCACTCGACCGCCTTTGGACCGTACTTCGTGGCGGGCGCCATATTCAGCGGGATCGCGGCCCTGATTATCGCCATGGCGTTGCTTCGTAAGTTCCTGCACCTCGAGGAGTATCTGAAGCCGATCCATTTCGATAATCTTGGCAAGCTCCTCCTGTTGATGAGCCTTCTGTGGCTCTACTTCATTTTTGCCGAAAGGCTCACCGTTTGGTACGGCAACGAGACCTCCGAGATGGCCGCTTTCTGGTTCATCCAGCGCGGGAAATTCGCTGGCCTTTTCTGGACCATGGTCTTCTGCAATTTCCTGATTCCATTTCCGATCCTTGCGATTAAGAAACTGCGAACGATCACGGGCACAGTAATCGCTTCATCCACCGTGGTGGTCGGAATGTGGCTGGAGCGGTTCTTGATTGTTGTCCCTTCCCTGGAGCGAAAGTACTTGCCGTACGACTGGGGCAGTTATCGCCCGACTTGGGTTGAGATCACGATCATGATTGGAACCGCTTCAGGCATGGTCCTCCTCTACGTTCTATTCGCGAAATTTGTGCCCATTATCTCGATGTGGGAGTTGCAGGGCGGCCAGCATACAAAAGCAGTTCCCATCGAAGCGCCTGTTGTCTTGAAACAGAGTGGCACCGGGCTGGAAAACACGTTGCCAAGCACCAACGGTTGAAGCGTATGAGGCATATGGACGCTATATACGGACTGTTTTCGAATTCGGATTCCGCGCGACAGGCACTCTCGGCTCTTCGGACCGGTAGCTCGGAACTTCGCATCAAAACGGAGTCGATCATCCTCATTTCTTCTGAGCCCTTGGAAGAAGACGGATTGTGCTGGAAAGAGCAGCGAAGTCTCATGCCCTGGCTTGCAGTAGTCGGCGGCCTCTTAGGGGGAACGGCAGGCTACGCACTCGCAGCGTTCACCCAGCGTACGTATCCCCTACCAACGGGAGGCATGCCCCTTGTGGCGCTATGGCCCACCGGAATCGTTATGTATGAACTAACGATGCTGGGTGCGATTCTCACGACGATCGTCACTTTCCTCATCACCGCACGGCTGCCCCGGTACAGAAACCGGATCTACGATCCGGAAGTCTCTCACGGGAAATTGCTCGTGGGAGTGGCTGAGGCGGATCGAGACCTTCGCGCGAAAATCAAGCAAAAGCTATACGAGCAGGGTGCCGAGCAGGTCAAAGAAATTACCAGGGATCGGGAGCGCTCGCGCAAGCGCCAGCTTGGTGTATAGCGGGATACCCGCAACGAAGCATCAGGAGCCGAAATCGGCAGCCGAAGGGGATTGTGCGTCGACGAGGTTTTTAATCTGCTTGATCGAGTCATGATCCACAAGATTAGGCAGGCAAGGAGAGAGAATGATAACGAATCGAAGACGGTTCTTTGCGAGCGTCATTGTGTTCGGCGTTCTCATTGTGTTGTCTGTTCTTGCTTCCTTACGTGTGCCCACCGCCCGCGCAGTTCCCAGCTTCTCGCGCCAGACAGGCTTTCCTTGCAGTTCCTGCCATACGACACCACCGGAACTTACGCCGCTAGGGCGGACGTTTAAGCTGAATGGTTACACGATTGCGGGAATGACAACGATCACCTCAAAAAAAAGTGATAGACAGGCGGGCCTGACGTTGCTTCAGGAGTTTCCACTCGCCGTGTTGTTTGACACATCATTCACGACCACCAAAGCGCCACAACCGCAAACCCAGAACGGAAACTTCGAATTTCCACAGGATGCATCTCTGTTCCTGGCTGGCGCATGGTCGACTCACGTCGGCAGCTTCGTGCAAGTAACTTACAAAGGCCAGTCAGATCAATTTAGCTGGGACAATACGGACATTCGGTATTCCAATGCCACCAAGCTCTTCCACGAGGACCTCGTTTATGGCGTCACCCTGAACAACAATCCAACAGTCGAGGATCTTTGGAACGATACGCCCGCCTGGGGCTTTCCGTGGGTTTTGAGTGACGTTGCACCCACTCCCACCGCTGCCGCCATCATCAACGGGCCTTTAGCGCAAGACGTCGCCGGAATTGGTGCTTATGGAATGTGGGACAATCACCTGTACATGGCGGGAACCATCTACCGCTCTGAGCACCTAGGGGGGACGCAGCCGAATCCTGGAACGAATTCTAGCTTCAACATCCGCGGCGTGGCGCCCTACTGGCGTGTTGCCTGGCAGGAGAACACCAAGAATAACTATCTTGAAATCGGCAGCTACGGGATGTTCATGAAATCGACTCCCAAGGGAATCACAGGTCCGGAGGACAGTTATACCGACTGGGCTGTTGATTTTCAGTACGACCGGACAATTCCTCAGCTGCACGGTGACATTTTGTCGCTTCGCACGACGTATATTCGCGAGAACTCGGCGCTGCTTGCTACCTACGACCTGGGGGCCGCATCGCAGCTGGGACATCACCTGAATACTGTTCAGGCAAACGCGGAGTATCATTTCGGCAATCGCCTCTCTGGAACTCTCGGATGGTTCAACATCACCGGCACTCCCGACCTGCTGTTGTACCCAACGGCGTCGGTGAGTGGCAGCGTCAACCATGAACCGGGGAGCAACGGCTACATCGCCAACGTCTCTTGGTGGCCCGCGCAAAACTTCGACCTCGCATTCCAATACACCGGCTACCTGCGATTCAATGGCGGCGGCACAAACTACGACGGATCAGAACGAAACGCCACCGGGAACAATGCCGTCTACTTGCTGGCGCGCTTTATCTTCTAAGGTAGTGGGCCAATTGCATGTTGTTAGTAGTGCCCTCTGCTAGCATGATGGAAATTCGTTTACCAAGGGCGTCATGCTTGAAGATTCTGGACTTGATCGAGCGACAATGTTCGCCAGTCGCTTTACTGCCGGCTCTGCGCACCCGGCCGCTGGAGTTGCTCGGGCAAATCCGCGACGGTAACGAAATCGCCCTGCGCCGTGATGCTTGCGCTCGAGATCACGTTATCCAGTTCGCGCATGTTTTTTCCGGGCAATGCTTTGCAGTGACTGCAGAAGCCTTGCACGGAGGACGTAGCGGAACATCACACCATGCGCGAGCATAACCCTCCAGGAGTGATGGCGGTCACTCTGGGCAGTGACCCCTATCCTTGTGGCTTGTGCTCCCGCTCGCTACCGTGCCGCCCCAAATCACCGCCCGGGCAAAAGTGACGGGCTTGATTGCTGACTATACGGGGAGAATAATGAACGATATTCCGGCAAGTCCAAAACGATTGCGCCAAGCCTCAGGTGTTTTTCTCTTCCTCGCCCTGAGCGGACTAGTCCCACTTCTAGCGCGCTATGGCGTGTTCTCGCAGTGGGTTCTCTTGGTGCACATTGCTGTCGGTCTACTAGCGGTTGTGCCGCTTACTTGGATCTTCTGGAAACATGGCCGGACCGCGAACACATCCCAGGCAAGGCCGTGGTGGAGTCCCGGTTTCTGGGCAGGAGTGGGCTGGGCGGTGCTGGGCGTCAGCGGACTGTGGCTTGTGGGAAAAGGGATTTGGGGAGTGTTCGTACCCTACCGAGTGCATTACGTCCACCTCGTAGCCGGAATCGCGTTTGGAGCTGTCGGGCTCTTCCACGTCGGCTTCGGCCTTGTGCGAAGCAAAACCCCCCAAGACCGCTTCACACAACTTGCCCGGCCGCTGGTCTTGTGGGGCCTCATCCTTTTTGTCGGCGCGGCCGGAATCTCCTTCGCCCGCTGGCAGAAAAATCTCAAAGCCGCGGATTTCAGTCCATCCAACGCCCGCACGACAACTGGCCGAGTGATTCCGGCGGAGTTGATGGGCAATTCCGAGTCTTGCGGCACTACAGGTTGCCACAGCGCGATTTACGAGGAGTGGGTGCCAAGCGCACATCGATATTCCGCCATCGACCCCTTTTATCAAGCGATCAAAACAAACTACATTCACGATCGCGGCCCTGGTTCCCCTCGCTATTGTGCAGGATGTCATGAGCCCCTGCCGCTTGTCGCCGGCGAAAGCATCCTGGCACAAACCGGGCCAAGCGGCTCAGAGGGAAGTTCGTGTGTTTTCTGCCATGCGCTGCGCGACACCGAGACGCGCGGGAACGCCAACTATGCGGTCAGACCTCCTGAGCGGTATCTCTTTGAGTTATCTCCTCACCCGGCACTGCGCAAGGTCTCGAACATGTTGATCCGTCTGCATCCGGAGCAGCATGTTCGTGATTACGACGTGAAGCTTTCCCAGACGGCAGAATTCTGCGGCACCTGCCACAAGCAGTACATCAACAAGGAAGAAAACGGGTGGGGTTTCGTGCAGCTCCAGGATCAGTACGACGACTGGAAAAATGGCCCCTGGCATACGGATCCGCGCCGCAACCTCCAATGCGAGGACTGCCACATGCACGAAGTCGCATCCGGCGACCCCGCGCGTAACGCGCAGGGCTTCACACATGATCACCGCATCCTTGCATCGAACAACTATGTTCCAGAGATGTTGAACCTGCCCGGTGCTCAAAGACAGATCGAGCTCGTTAACCAGTGGATCGCCGGGCAAGCTTATATCCCCGAAATCGCCAAGGTCTGGCCGAGCGGCCCCATTGTTCCGGTGCACTTAGAGACAGAAGGAACGATTGCTCCCGGCCGCCCGGTGAATGTCCGAGCCTTGGTGACCAACTCGAAAGTCGGCCACGCCTTTCCCACCGGACCTCTCGATGTCATCGAAGTCTGGCTGGAATTCCGGGTTTCCGATGCTCGGGGACAGACAGTTTATTCCGCGGGTACACTCGCTCCTGACGGAAGTGTTCAAGGGAAAACGGTCGAATATCGCTCGTACTTGCTCGACAAGAACGCGCAGCCCGTTTTCACTCACGCGCTCTGGGACGTTGTGGGGGCGCGCGACAAGAGGGTGCTTCCGCCGGGAGGAAGCGACACGACGGTGTTCCAATTCACTCTCTCCCGAAACGCCTCGGCGCCACTGCACTGTGAGCTTCGCTTGCTATACCGCAAGTTCAACTCTCAAACGCAGGCCCAGCTCTTTCCTGCTGGCAACGGGCCGAAAATTCCGGTCATCGAGATATCCAAAGCGACCCTTGAAATTCCGTTCAGCGGACAGAAGAAGAGCCCCGCCAGTGCGTCCGTAGCCAAGGGAATCAGCCCCTCGAGATGACCCGCCGAGAATGGTTGCGCTGGCTCGCAGCTGCGCCGCTTGTGGCAGTCATCGGATGCCAGAAGCGGACAGAACAGGCTCCGAAGGCAAGTGTGCAGCAGGCTTCCTCCAGCCTTGTCTTCAAGGATGTCACTTCGCAAGCACGATTGCATTTCATTCATTCCGTGGGTCCACGCAGCCGTCTCTTGCCCGAGGATATGGGCTCAGGCCTCGCCTGGGGCGATTACGATAACGACGGCTATCCCGATCTCTACGCCGTCAACCAGGCTGGAGCGTTTGCATCCGGGCATATGGAAGGCCCCGGCGACCGCCTCTTCCACAACAACGGGAACGGCACCTTCACCGATGTCACCGAAAGCGCGGGTTTGGAGTACCTCCACTTTGGAATGGGAGCGTTTTGGGGGGATTACGATAACGATGGCCTGTTGGACCTCTTTGTAACCGGGGCCGGTGGATGCAAGCTCTATCACAATGAAGGCAACGGACGCTTCCGCGACGTTACCAAGGACAGTGGTGTTTTTGACCCTCTGTGGAGTACTAGCGCGATTTGGGTGGATTTTGATGGCGATGGCTGGCTCGATCTGTACGTTTTGCACTACGTGGATTACCCTCGCGACATCCGCCAGGTGCGCTTCGCGGCGGAGGAGCAATACGGCGTGGTCGTGCCTGCCGCGCTGAATCCCCGTTCGTTTCGCCCGCAGCCGAACCGCCTCCTGCGCAATAACCACGATGGAACGTTCACCGACGTTACCCGCCGGGCAGGCGTGGCTGACCCAGACGGCCGCAGCCTGGTTGTCACCGCCGCCGATTTCAACCTGGATGCCTGGCCTGATCTTTACGTCGGCAATGACCTCAGCATGAACCGCTTCTACCTGAATGAGAACAGCGGGCGTTTCACCGACCGCAGCGCGCAAACCTTCACTTCGGAGAATAAGGGAACGATGGGCCTCGCAGTTGCCGATTACGACTTCGACGGTGATCTCGATTTTTTTGTCTCGCACTGGCTTTCTCTGGGCGATTCGCTGTACGAGAATATGCTGTGCGACACGCATCAGTTGACCTTCGGGGACTCCGCCGACCTGACGAACCTTGCCGACATCTCGCTGCCTATGGTCGGCTGGGGCTGCACTTTTTTCGACTATGATAATGACGGCCTGCTCGATCTGGTGGTAGTGAACGGAAATACCCTGGAGAATCCGGGAGATTCGGGCCTTTTGGTGCCGCAAAAGCCCTTCTTGTTTCATTACAATGGCACTGAGTTCCAGAACGTTTTGCCCGCCGTTGCGCCAGAGCTTGACCACCCGCTAAATGCGCGTGGCCTGGCCGCAGCTGACTTTGACGGCGACGGCGACGTGGACTTCGCGATTTCCTGCAACCGTGGATCGTTGATCCTAGTGCGTGCTGACGGCGCCGAACGCGGCAATTGGATCAAAGTGAGCTTGCAAGGCACCAACTCCAACCGGCAGGGGATCGGAGCGTTGGTTCGGGTTTCAGCCGGCGGACGAAAGTATCTCCAGGCTTACGGCAGCCAGGGCTCCTATCTCTCGCAGCATGACACCGCCCTGCATTTCGGCCTCGGGAAGGCAACCACAGTAGATCTGATTGAAGTGATCTGGCCGGGTGGCCACCGCCAAAACATCCGGAACGTCAAAGCCCGCCAGAAGCTTCACTTGCGGGAAGATTGAATGCTAGGCGCGGGGTGCACGCCAGCCGGCGAGCGCGGGGCGCCTAGTCCCGTCACAGCGCTGGCATAATGGTGCTCATCATATTACTTTTTCCTTGTATGTCACTGTGTCTTCTTCATGGTCGAGTGACGGTCGGCCGCCTGTAGGAATCATCAGAGCCGGCGTGAAGAGACCCTTTGCTGAACCATAATTGACGCGTCATCAGAATTTCTTTAGCGATCATCGCTAAGTGGTTGCTTGGTCTAAGCCCAGCATTTCTTCGCGTAATATCCAGTCCGAGCACTTTCACCCAGTCAAGCCTGAAAACCTACTACGGCAGTCTTGGGTCAACTCTCGGTTAGTTCGAGGTGAGGGCGAAAGGAGTGTCGCGTGGCGACGAAATATCTGGGGTGCGGCGCAACAGAAAGGTGCTAGCAACGCAAATTTGGATGGTTAAAAAAGATCGATCGTCGCATTGATTCTGCCGACGATCCGGAGTCTGCCACCAACGTCAATTGGCCATCGGGCGGACTGAGCATCACGGCGATCTTCCCCAACCGAGACTCTTTCGACACCCGTGGTGAGCTCTTTTCGCGGGGCCCCATGCTTTGCGTCAGTCTGGTTTTAGCGATGTCTGGGTCCCCATTTTCCATAGACGGAGTCGCGCGAACTCGGTAACCTGTATGAAAAAGTGGCCATTTTTCTTAATCATTTCGATCATCGGTGTGGTGGTAGCCTTACGTTATTTTGGTCCCGATCTCTCATCGTTCGGGGACGATTCCAGCAATATCGCCGACATGGATCAGCCCATGCCGCATGTTGTCTTGCCGGCAGTCGACCAAGACTGGGTGGACATGGATAGCTTTAAGGGGAAAGTTGTTCTTATTAGTTTCTGGACTACGTGGTGTCCGGGCTGCCGCGACGAGATGCCGGACCTCATCAAGCTGCAACAGAAATTCGGATCAAAAGGATTCACTGTCGTCGCCGTCTCGGTGGACGATCAAGGCGAGGAATCCGTCAAGACTTTCGTTGAAACTGAGCATTTCCCCGTTGACGGCTCCCCCACAGCGATCAACTTTCCCGTCCTGCTCGGCGATGAGGAGACCGCGGGCAAATTGGGATTTGAAGGCGGACTGCCGGCGAGCGTCCTGGTGACGCGCGACGCCCAAGAAGTGAAAATCATACGCGGGCCTTTCAAACTGGAAGAGGTTTCAAAAGCCATCAAGCACTTGCTCTAGCCTAGCAATTTGCATGGACCTTCCCGCGCGGTTCGTGTCTTTGACAACCACGTCTCGCCTCTCGCCCGCCTATTGGAGGTAGTATGTAATTTATCTGACATCGTCAGGTACAAGCGGATAGGCTAAATTATTTCGTAACAGTACCTTGAATCATTTATGGCTTGTAACTCCGCGGTCCCTATCGACTGCTCGACTTGGGTCTGCAATTCCCCACACACCTCGACCGTCCGCAGCGGCATCTCCACCTGCATCTTCCCATTTCCCATGACCAATTAATCGGAGTTATCAGTTATGGTAAAAAGGCTAATGGGCGGAACGCGCCAATGACCATGAACATAAAAACGATCCTGCAGAAGACGCCGTTGTTCACGAGTCTCACGGAACCAGAGATGAATGCCTTGGCAGCGCGAGCCACCAAGAAGCACTTTAACCGGGGTGAATTATTGTTTAGCGAGGGAGACCCATGCAAAGGTCTCTTCCTCGTGGCCTCGGGGAAGATTCGGATCTTCAAGTTGTCGTCAGCCGGCCGTGAGCAAGTCCTGGCGGCGGAAGGGCCAGGGAGTTCGTTCGCAGAAGTTCCCGTCTTTGATGGCGGCAACTATCCTGCCTCAGCGACGGCACTAGAGGACGCCGAAGTTCTTTTTATCTCGCGCAAGGATTTTCAGAATTTTTGTCGCGAGCATCCCGACGTGGCTCTCAAAGTCATTGCAGTCGTTGGGTCACGGTTGCGCCGCTTGGTCGGCATTATCGAAGACTTATCGTTTACTACCGTAAGGCAGCGATTGATCGCGCTCATTCTGGATCTCGCACAGGCGAGCGGGATAGCATCAAAAGGAGGGGTCCACGTGGAGTTGACCAAGACTCATCAAGACTTGGCGGCGGAACTAGGCACGGTGCGCGAGCTTGTGTCTCGAAATCTGAGCCGGCTCCAAGCGGAAGGGTTTCTAGAAGTGGACGGCCGCAAGCTAATCGTGAAGGACATTGCGGGCCTAAGGCGGGAACAGACCACAACCGAGTAAGTCTCTCCTTTCAGTTTATTGCAACAGGTAGTGACTTTGGTCACTGCCTCTGCGTGATTTGTCGTCCACAATTTGGCTCACCGTGGAGGTGAGCATGAGTTTCAGTGGCAACACCCAGGTCAAGGATATTGCGCTTTCAAGTCCAAGTGCGAGGGAAGTCCTGGAAGATGCCGGACTCGACTACTGCTGCGGCGGCGGTAAGTCCCTGCAGGATGCATGCTTGCATGCGGATGTGACGGCGGAAGAAATCCTAAGCCGTCTGCGTGAAAACAGCAAACACGTAAGTCCCGGCGAAGTGAACTGGACGTCGGCTCCCTTGAACGATCTCACCCGGCATATCCGCGAGATGCACCATCAATACGTTCGTGCCGCGATTCCTCGAATCCGAACGTTGTTGGAAAAAGTGAAGGCAAAGCACGGAGAATCGCACCCTGAGATTGCAGACATTCAAGATAACTTTGCCAAGGTCGCCCAGGAGATGACCGCTCACATGCAGAAGGAGGAGCAGATCCTGTTTCCCTATATCGATGCGCTGCAGCGTGCCGCCAATGGGAGCGGCCTGGTGGAAGCGCCCTTCTTTCAGACAGTGCGAAATCCAATTCACGCCATGATGAAGGAGCACGACGTGGCGGGAGAATTGGTGAAGCAGATTCGCAAGGCGAGCTCCGGGTATGCAACCCCTGCTGATGCCTGCACGAGTTATAAAGCGTTGTACCAGGACCTGAAGGGGTTCGAAGCGGACCTACATCAGCACGTACATTTGGAGAACAACATTCTCTTTCCGCGTGCGGTCGAGATGGAAGCCGCCGCTGTCTGACGAAGGGTCATGTCGATTCCACTCGAAGCGCCTGTATCATCCGACAAAGGCCAGTGCCGTTCTTCGTTGTCGCCCGCGGAGATAATGGAAATCGCACGCACGCGTGAGGCCTCCCTTGCACGTCTTCTCATGGCATATATCAGCTCGGGACTCGTGTTCATGTTGCTCCCGGGAACATTTCTGGGAGTATGGAATCTCCTCCAGATTAGCGGACGCGAGAGCGCGGCATCCGTCTCGCCGGCATGGCTGCAGGCGCACGGCCACGCGCAAGTATTCGGCTGGATCGGCAGCTTTATTCTTGGGATTGGTTTCTACTCGATTCCGAAGCGGCGCGGCGCGGCGAAGCCAGCCCTCGGTGCGGCCTGGGTGTGTTGGGCAATGTGGACGGTAGGTGTGGCGGCACGCTGGGTTGCGAATGTCTATGGGCTGGAGTGGCGTTGGCTCCTTCCACTTTCGGCCATCCTCGAACTAGCGGCCTTCCTGATTTTCTTCAGGGCAGTTTCGCAGCATCGGCCTGAAGATTCCGGCAGGAAGCGACTAGATCCATGGGTGTGGGTTGTCATCAGCGCTAGCACGGGGTTAATGCTCGTGCTCATCGCGAATCTTGCGGGAAGTATCTATTTTGCATGGCGCGGCGCAGGCCCAGCTTTACCGCACAGTCTCGATCAACGCTATCTCGTATTGGTCGCATGGGGCTTCCTCGTCCCGTTCGTTTGGGGATTTAGTTGCAAGTGGATGTCGGTGTTCCTCGGACTCAAGCCGGCTCGTCCCGGACTGCTCTCAAGCGCGCTCCTCGTGAACTTCGGTGGCGTTGGTTTGACGTTGGGCGGATGGGGGGCGGAAGCAACGGTGCTCTTTGTGCTGGGCGCAGCTCTGGCGATTGCGGCGCTGCACATGTTCGAAGCGCCGCAACAGGCGCCGAAAATACGGGGCGTCCATTGGACCTTTCCGTTCTTCGTTCGCATGGCCTACGGCTGGCTGTTGGTGGCCGCATTGCTTGGTGTGGGTGCGGCGCTCTGGGATTCATCAGGAGGGATTTGGGGCGCTTCCCGCCACGCGCTGACGGTCGGATTCATCGCCGTCATGGTGTTGTGCGTAGGCCAGCGCATTCTGCCTGCGTTCGCGGGGATGCGGCTATTGTGGAGTACCCGGCTGATGTTTGTTGGACTCATGCTCCTCACGATTGGATGTACTCTTCGCGTTTCCAGCGAGGTTCTCGCATATCAGGGATATGCCAATTGGGCTTGGTCCGTATTGCCGGTCTCGGCGCTGCTCGAACTGGCGGGGATCACGGCCTTCGCCATAGATATTTTTGGCACATTCACTCTAGAGCCGAGTCACGTGCAGAAACAACCCTTGGTCGTGGGGATAAACTAGGTAGGTTCATACGATTATTTTGAAGAAGGAGTACGTCATGAGCGATAGTCCGAAACAATCGCCCAGTTCTGCCCCCATTCGTTCGCCGGGACCACTAGAAAGTCCAATCCTTTCGTTTGACCTAGATGCTGAGATCGCACGATTGCGTAGCGAAAATGCATGGCAGGGTGGACGGAATTCAAAAACACTGGTGAAGCATCCTGATTTTCGCGTGGTACTAACAGTCTTGAAATCGAATGCGCGCCTCCACGAACATAAAGCTGCCGGTCGAATTTCTGTCCAGGCTATCGCGGGCCACATTCGAATGCAGGTGCAGGAAAAGGCGATTGATCTGCCTGCCGGACACATGCTGGCGTTGGAAAGCGCGCTTCCGCACGATGTGGAAGCTCTGGAGGATAGCGCCTTTCTGCTGACTATTGCTTGGCCGGAAGACGCTATTAAAGTTTGACCGGGCAGTTCGCGGAGGCAATATGATCTCGTTCGATCCGGCACACAGAGCTGTCCACTATCCCCCCGATCGCCGATTTCGCATCTGGATTCGACCTTCTCTTCTGATCGGAACAGGTATCGCGATCCTCACTGTAATCGTGGCGTCTTGGATCGAGGTCGCCCTTGCCGGACTGCCTCAAGTGCCAGCCATTCCTCAGGTGTACCCCAACAACTTCGTAGGACCGCACGGGTTTCCGGTCTGGGTGCGTTACTGCCACTTCTTTAATTTCCTCTTTGTGATGATGCTGATTCGCAGCGGTCTGTCTATCCTGGTGGATCATCCTCGTCTGTATTTCAATGATGGCTGTGCGCCGGGGAGCGAGTGGATTCGGTTTACACCCCTAAAGGTGCCGCGCGACCGCCTCTGGACCGCGAAAGACGACGCCCGTTACATTTCGCCACTGGTTGGCACGCCGGGTTACCGGCATACCATTGGTGTTGCACGGGTTTGGCACTTCATCGACGTCCATGGATTCATCTTCACCGGCATTCTCTTCGTCATCATGCTCTTCGATACCGAGCAGTGGCGCCGTATTGTGCCAACTTCGCCACTCGTCCTCTTACAGGCATGGAACACATGGGTGCACTACGCAACATTTCACCTGCCCGCTGAGCCGAATGGGTTTTATGGATACAACGCATTACAGCAGATTGCCTATTTCACCGTCGTCTTTGTCTTTGGCCCTCTGGCGATTCTTACAGGGATTGCCATGTCGCCCGCTGTGGTGAATCGATTTCCCTGGTATGCGCGTATCTTTGGTGGCAGGCAATCGGCGCGATCCATCCACTTCCTCACAATGTTCAGTTTCCTTGCTTTTCTCATGGTGCACGTCACTTTGATCGTGATGACGGGATTCGCGCGGAATATGAACCATATTGTGGTTGGTACGGATGATCGTGGCTATCTGGGCATGTATCTCGGGTTTGTGGGCATAGGGGTGGTCGTTCTTTCGTGGGTGGTAGCTCACTACATCTCTTGGCACCATCCGCGTGGGTTGCAGCATGCGCTCAAGTCCGTGACCTATCCGATGCAGCTTCTTACGTTGAATCGCCTGACTCCGCAGCAGAAATATGCCGAGGAGGAAATCTCACCGTACTTCTGGCCCAATGGGAAAATGCCGATCCGGGACGATTGGAAGCGCCTGGCGGAAGCTGGCTTCGAGAACTTCCGGCTCAGGGTGGGAGGCCTTGTCGAAAGGCCAGTTGAGCTTTCTCTGGCCGATCTGGAGCAGTTGGGTGAGACCGAGCACATCACCATGCACCATTGCATCCAGGGATGGAGCGGCATCGCGAAGTGGGGCGGCATTCCCATGAAGGCCCTTATCGAATTGGTGCGGCCAAAACCGGAAGCGAAAGTCGTCGCCTTTTTCTCCTTTGGCGAAGCTCTCTACGGTGGCACCTATTACGACACACAAAGGCTCGAGAATGTGCTGAAGCCGCAATGTCTTCTGGCCTCACGGATGAACGGACAACGGCTTCCGCAGGTGTATGGAGCGCCCCTGCGGCTGCGAGTCGAGAACCAGCTTGGCTATAAGATGGTCAAATGGATCGAGCGTATCGAGTTCATTGAGTCGGAAAAAATGCTTGGCAAAGGAGAAGGCGGCAAAAACGAGGACGACGAATACTTCGACCTGCTGCCCAATATATGATGCGGAAGCTCGGTTCCTCCGCCCAGCAGCATGCAGGCGCTGATCACATTGTCTCATTGCTGCGACGGGCACGGCTGGACTGGCTGCTGCATCACTTTCCGCCACGACTCGTGCAGTCAGTTTATGTGTTCGTAAATGGCTTCATCACAATTGGAGTACTTGCCCTGTTGGCGCTCGTGAGCCGCAATCCATTTGTGTTCCCATCGCTGGGGCCCACTGCCTATCTCCTGTTCTTCTCGCCGCTCGCCAAAACTTGCAGCCCGCGAAACACGATTTTCGGTCACGCTATCGGAATCATCTGCGGTTATGGAGCGTTCGTTGTCACAGGTGCCGGAGCGCTACCGTTCGGGGTGCACCCAGGTATCTTCTGGCCAAGAATCCTGGCGGCGGCTCTTTCTCTGTCGGCCACGGGCGCATTCATGGTTCTTCTCGGGGTCAGCCATCCGCCCGCTGGAGCCACGACGCTGATCATTTCTCTCGGAATTATTTCGAAACCTCGTGAACTGGTCATCATCGAAGTGGCGGTGTTCCTGCTCGTTGCTCAGGCTTTGGTGATCAATCGGCTCGCGGGATTGCCCTACCCCTTGTGGAACGCTGGGCCCTCGATCAAACCAGTGAACGAGGACTCGGAATGGATGTCCTGACCGCGCGATGTACGTGGCGGTTGTCGAAGTCTTGACGAGGTTGTGACGCCCATGTCTGTCCTGCCTACAAGCTCGCCCCACGCCTTCGAGCCCCACTCACCGGTAACCTACTACCTAAACGGCAGCACCAGCGCTTTCGGAGCATTGCAAGCCCGCAACCAATCTTCTCAATCACTTCCATCGATTCCAGGATTTGTGATGCGAGCCTCAGTTTGCGGGTGGATTATGCCGCCCCCGAGATGGGCCTTCCTTCCGCGCAGACGATGTGCTGTTGCGCGGTAGTTCAGCCAAAGGGTCCTTTGTGCAACGTCGCCGACCTCCGCGATGGAGCGTCCGGCAGTCACTGACATTCCAGACACTTTTCATTTGTTAAAATCTCCAGGGCTCTTAATCGTGCCGTCGCTCGGCCTCCAACCCATCCCCGATGGCTCCTGCGTACTGACCGATTTGCAGCCACTGGCTGTTTAACGCACAAACCGGAGAAATGTGTTCGCCCCCAAAATCAATTGGGAAGGCTATCCTGTCTATTCCCCAATCTTCCCGCGCAAGACAATAATCGACGCCTTCGGCAACGCATAGGTTACGTCCGCCCCGCCCTTCAGCGTCGTTTTCGTCGGTGGTCCGTCCGGCTCTGCATGGCCGCTTCTTTCTCCTCCGACCCATTGATATTCCGCAGGCCCGAACGTGATGCGCTCCACCGGCCCGTTGAAATGGCGTGCGTGTTTCGTCTCTCCATCCTCGAACACCACCTTCACAGCATGGTCGTTGTCGCGGTCCTTATTGATCAGCAGCAGTGACCACTGTCCGTCGGGCCGTTCCACCGCATACGCCGTCACCAGCACGTTGCCCGATTCATCGGTCACATCGCTTGCCACCTTGAACAGCCGATGCGGCGCATCGACCGGTTGCACCCACTCCTTGGTGATCACCTGCGCCGCCAGGTACTGTGGCGGATAATTTGTCACGTGGTACTCCTTGTCTAGCGCAAGAAACTGTCCCCGCCCGCCCGCGGTCGGCATGTAATGAAAATAGAAAGTTCCGCTCGCGCCTTCCGTCAGCATCGCGCCCACGTAGTCCGCGAGCCACAGTGCGCCCTTTACGTCTCTCGGCCCGCCTCCTCCACCCATGTTTCCTTCGGTCATGAAAAACGGCAGCTTCGCAGGCAAACCGTTGTCCTTCCACGCTTGCACGACGTGGCTCACGAAGCCCGGCTCCAGGTACAGATCGTTCCAGGAGGCCGTATTCTGCTTCTCCATGAACGGATAGTGCTCAAACGAAAAAAACGTGAAGTCGTTCAATCGCCCGTGCGCATTCAGGTAATCCAGGAAGCGCGCCAGCCAGGAAACCCTTCCCATTCCATCCGGCCACACCTCCACATCGCCAAACGTTCCTTCAAATGCCGGGCCACCCAGCATCGCTTCCGGAACCAGTCTGTGAATCGCCGTCGCAAACTGGATATACAGTGCGCCATAATCCTCCGGCAGCATGTGCTGCCCGTCGGCTTCTTCCCCCATCTCGATCCACGAAATCGGGTAGTGCTGCTTGTACAAATACGCAATCTCCGCCGCCGCATCCTCCGGCGTTCCATACAGCATCGCGATCGGCACCATCGTCGGCAGCCCCCGCGTGATCCCGCTCGTGAAAAACAGGTCAAACCCAATCTGATCCCCGCGCGAATAATCCAGGTCCGTTTCCGCGTGCCAAGGGTCCACCGACGACGGCCACGTGACCGTCTGACGTCGGCTCGCGGAATGTTGCACCACGTCGTTGAAATTTCCTCCCGCCGAAAGCGTTCCCACATATAGTTCGTTGATTGCATACCCCACACAATTCCGCTTGTCCGCCGATCCATGCGTGTCGCACGTATTCGACGACTCCGTCATCCAGATTCGCAAGTAGCGCGCTGAAATTGTTCCTGTCACCAGTCTCAGCGTCACCATGCCGCCGTTTCCGTCGGTGACGTAACCTTTCGGGAACGTCTGCCATGTCCCCGCCTGCGTTCCGTCGTAAAACGGCTCCAGCACCCCCGTCCAGAATTGCACCGCGTACCGCCGTGCGTACGGGTTTGCCCACGAGATCCGGATGGCGTTCACATCCACCTTTGCTCCCAGATCGATCATCACCCATTGCGAATGCAGCGCATCCTCTTCCCCGGTGAACTCCTTCGTCAGGTACGGATTGCTCTTCCAGTACGAATTCACGTCCCCGTCCGTCAGCCGCGACCACCCGTTCCCATCTCCCCGGCTGAAACCCCGATGCGGCAACGGGTACGCATATGAGTGCCGAATCATCTGCCCCGGCTCCTCGTTCCCCGTGAAATACCCTTCGTTCTTCTCCGCGTTGCTCCACTTCCCTGCGGCATTCCAATGCCACGCCTCCACCATCAATTCCGTATTCTGCCGGTACGTCACTGTTTGCCATCCCGCGCCCAGGATCTCCTTGAGCACAGGATCACGTAGCAGCATATCCGTATTCTTGTCGACCGCGTCTTTCGTCAGTCGTGTCTCTTCGCCTCCGGGAGCCCCCGTTCCCGCTCTCAACCGGTCAATCGCTCCGCCCAGCGCATGGAGCGGGCTAAACGTGTTCACCACATGTGACGGCGTCGCATCCACCACAACGTTCTGAGCCGGCGCGCCACTCGCCGCGAGAAGCCCACCGATCGCAACTCCCATTCCTGCCATCCACCCCTTCATTCCGTTTGCCATAAACTCCCTTCGCCATCAAGCTCGTACAATTCCAGTAATCCAGCCCCCCTCTCTTTTCTTAAAACTGTTCCTGCGCACTCATTCGTGGGAAGCTGGAATCTGTGGCAGCATACAACAACCCCTCTCCAAATGGCTCGCATGTCCATATTTAAATCGTTTCGGCATTACTTCCGGTAATCCCGTGCGGACTCCGCTTGCCATCAACTGAGACAAAGGTGTGCGCTATACCGACCAATTGGAGGGTCATGACCAGATTAGCATATCTATTTCCCGGCCTCGAGAGTCCCTTCGGTGTATATTACATTATAATATAATTATATAGTGAGTTAATAATACTCGCATCTTGGCTGCACCTACGATGGCAGCGTTTGGGTTCCGCGACTCGGTCGGTTTCTTCACGCCATCCACACTACTACCCCTGATTCGGATGGAGTCCACCGCGTAAGCGCATTCCACCGGTGTGGGCTACAGAACACGGCTCGCAACATGGTCTCGGACGCACGCGAACGCGCGGACCGCGACCTCCGCTATTCCGGATTGTGGGCGAAAGAGTCCTTGTGAGATCCCGAACCCGTCTCCTTCGCGATCCCGTCGCCCGAAATGTCGGAATTTATATGCGCCTTCAGGATGCCTTGCTGGGCGCGCCTATTTGGCTATGAGATTCTCTACGTCGTTTTGACCGCCGTGCCCGGCATCGAGATGGCGGCGACGTACAGAATGGGCGAAGGATTTCTCCGCCCCCAGGGGTTCTGTTTATTTGTCGGTGCGCACCGGCGCAGGTTTCGTAGGGCGATCCACAGCGTCAGTTCCTGACGCGGAGGGAAGCGACGACTTCCGCGACAGCTCCCAGCGCTCCCGTAGAGTGGGAATCACGCCAATATCAAGGAGAAGATTATGGGCCAACCGTCCGCCTTTGGCGTCTCGCAGGGCCTGTTGAATGGAACTGATCGCGGCATCACCCAATCCGTAGTACTCCTCGCGCAACCGCAAAATGTACTCTCGGATCCCTTCATCGGATCGAACGATGCGAGCGACCGTCGCGCGATCACGTTTCTCCTCTCGCGAGATTCGGCGCATGCTTTGTCCGGCCATAAATCGATTCACGATCCGCGCGGATTGCGGTGCAGGAACATTTTGTCGAGGCTTTTTGGCGGGGTTTGGTTGCGTTTGGCTGGTTTCAGGCGTTTCAGGTTTTTGCGTCTCATTCGGCGAAAGCTTGGGTTTTGCAGAACGCTTAATCTTTGGCAGTTTGGGGTCCACCTGAGCTGCTCCGCGAAAAGAATCATCACTCCAAGTCAGCGTGCTATTTGTCTGAGCGTGCCCCGGCAACACCTCCGGTCATCGTTGAATTTTCCTATGGTCGAAGCGCCGGTGTCAACAAGTCCATTGACATTGTCAATCTCGGCGAGTATCCCTAACCCATTGTAGAAGGTCCGCACTGATAATCTCGTCACGAGAATTTGCGCGGGAAGGAGGCTTCGTATGAGGTATGCCGCCATAGCATTGGTCTTCGTCCTTGCCGCAGTGCCACTTCTGGCACAGGACAATCCCGGGGGCCCCACAAATGAGAAGGCGCAGAAGACGTATAAGGAAGCCCTCGACTATCTAAGCAAACATCAAACGGAGTCGGCGCTCGACAGCTTCAAGAAAGCGGATAAACAGGACGGCGGCCGCTGCCTCGCCTGCCAGAAGAAAATGATCAAATACGCGGTCGAGCTTCAGGACTGGAAGACCGGGGAGACCGCGGCGGGGGAATGGGTCGCGGAAGCCCAGGCCGGTAAAGAAGTCGCGCTCGCGCACTTCGAATTCGGTGTGATCCTGACGGACGAGGGTTTCGCCAAGCACAAGGACGAGCTTTACTCCCGCGCGCACGATGAACTTGCCAAGGCGCTCGCCGCCGCCCCCAATTTCCCGCAGGCCATCTTTCTCGATGGCCGGGCGCTTGCCCATATGAAGCAAGACGATGCCGCGAAATCACAATTTGAGAGCTATGTAAAGTTGGCCCAGCCGGACGATCCGAATCGTCAGCGGGCGCTTCGATACATCAGCGACCCCGAGCTGGCAAGAGCCAGGATGGCGCCGGCCTTCGCGGTCACCACGCTCGACGGACAGCACGTTTCGCTCGACGATTTCCAGGGTAAGGTCGTTCTGATCGACTTCTGGGCCACGTGGTGTGAGCCGTGCCGCGAGGCTCTGCCGCATTTGCGCGACACCGCGAAAAAGTTTGAGGGGCAGCCGCTCGTGGTCTTGAGCGTGAGTCTCGACGCCGATGAGCAAAAGTGGAAGGACTTCGTCGCGAAAAACGGCATGACCTGGCTCAACTGCCGCGACGGCGGCTTTACTGGCCCCGTATCAAGGCTCTATGGCGTGAACGCGATCCCGCACACCTTCACCATTGACGCCGACGGCGTGCTGCAAGACGAGCACATTGGTGACGCATCGCTCGAAGGCAAGCTCAAGAAGCTGCTGGCTCATGCGCGAGAACTGCAGCCCGCACCCCAGCCCGCGCAATCCGCGCAATAGAGCGAAGTCCGGACGGCCGGCAGCCGCGCCCGTGCGAGCGCGGCGCCATTTTTCCATAGCACATCAGCGGCGGCGGCCCAGAATCAGCGTCATGGCAATCGCGTGCCGGATCGCCCGCACGCTTCGAACACAGACAGCAGTTGCGTCAGCCCCAGAAGTTCCCGTATCGGCTTGCTCAGGTTCACCAGTCGCAGATCGCAGTTGGCATTTTTTGAGGAGATGTAAATTCCCACCAACGCGCCCAGGCCCACGCTGTCCATGCGCGTCAGCTCGGCCAGATCCATCAGGATTCGCTTCTCGTGCGGGATCATTCGCTTGACGTGGTCCTTCAAAACCGCGGCGTTCTCCGCCGTCAACCTCCCGCCGCATTGCACCACCGCGATTTCGCCTTCGCGCTCCGTCCGCACATTCAATCCGAATGACGAAATCTTCGCTCCTTCGTTTTCCATGCTCGCTCCTCGCCCCGGATACGCTTCGTCCCCGTGTCGCTTCAACCCATTCAGCCGGTGGGCGGCATATTATCCTTTTTTCTGCTGGTATCGCTTTCAGACGATCCGGCCGCTTTGCCGCGGTGTTCACCTCCTATCCAGTGCCATATCCGGTTTCAGATCTTGCGGCTTGATCGCCAAATCCTCGGGCTTGATCCCGCGATTCACCATCG
The DNA here is from genome assembly GCA_963788255.1 of uncultured Acidobacteriota bacterium. Lineage (GTDB taxonomy): Bacteria > Acidobacteriota > Terriglobia > Acidiferrales > UBA7541 > Palsa-295. The sequence goes on along the minus strand of CAWBGC010000009.1, from coordinate 999,327 downwards.
TCTGCTCCACCGTAATCGCCGCCAGCCTCTTTCGGTTGTGAAAAATTGAAATTCGCTGTGGGAACTTCACTCCTCCAACCGCCTCCCACTGTTCGAATCGAGTCTCGCTGGCTGCGGGGTGATCCGGATCGGCCAGTGAAATGGAGGTTTGTTTCACAGGTAGAGACGTCAGCGGGTCGAGCGTGATCTCAATTTTGCGCGAAAGGTCGTCCTTGTCCGAAATATCGAGCACATTCGGCGCGGGAGACTCGATCGCGGTCTGTGAATCTCTATCCGCCAGCCAAAGATTCAGATCGAAGTACCGAAGGTAGTTCTGCGCGAACTTCAGCTCTCCGCCCGCCAGGTCTGCCACCGTCTTGTCCGGCAAAATCTCCCACCCCGAAACGCCATTGAAGTAAAGAACGTAAGTATCGTCCGGCCCCACCTGGTCCAGCCGCAGTATATTCGGCCTCACCCACTGAGTTCGTTTGCGCACCAATCCATGCGGCTTGCCATCGTTGTCCCAAGTATCCGCGCGCACGATTTGCTCGAAGTCGCGGACGCGCGCGATCCTGTCCGCGCCCCCCAACGCTTCCTGCATTTTGTGAAACAATTCCGCGCCGTCTTGTGCATGCGCCGATGCGCAAAAGACCATCGCCAGCGCAACAATCGCCCACATCGCGCGCAGTCTTCCCCTCATGCCGACTTAGACACCACCGGCCCTCCATCGGTTCCGCATACCCTCGGCGCGCTCGCGTCCCATTCCGCGCTTGTCCCCGCGACCCGGCTACAGTAGAGTTTCAAGGGGTCATGCAAGAGGCCATGCGATGAAAGTCCCGCTGCTCGATCTTCATGCTGAATACGCTGAACTGCGCGACGAAATCCTTGCCGTGCTCGACCGTGTCTGCCAGAAATCCGCGTTCATCTTGGGCGAAGAGGTCGAGGCATTCGAGCGCGAGTTCGCTGACTTCTGCGGCGCGAAACATTGCGTCGCGCTCGCCAATGGTACCGCCGCGTTGCACCTGGGTCTTCTAGCGCTCGGTGTTCAAGAGGGCGACGAAGTCATCACCACGCCGAACACCTTCCTCGCCACCGCCGAGGCGATTACTTATTGCGGTGCGCAGCCCGTGTTCGTGGATATTGATCCCTCCACGGCGAACCTCGACCCCAAGCTTCTCGCGCGCGCCATCACGCCGCGCACCCGCGCCATCCTGCCCGTTCATCTCTACGGCCGCCCCGCGGACATGGACGCCATATATGAAATCGCCGTGCGTCACGGCCTGCGAGTCCTCGAAGATGCGGCCCAGGCGCATGGGGCGCGCTATCGCGGACGTCGCGTCGGAAGCCTCGGCCACGCCGCGGCTTTTAGCTTCTATCCCACAAAGAATCTCGGCGCGTATGGAGAAGCCGGCGCTCTTACCACCAACGACGACCAGATCGCGCAGTTCGCTCGCGCGGCCCGCTCGCATGGACAGACGGCGCGTTACGAGCACGAATTCGTCGGCTATAACTACCGCATGGACGGATTCCAGGGCGCCATCCTCCGCATCAAGCTCCGCCGCCTCTACGCCTGGACCGCCCGCCGCCGCGAGATCGCCCGCGAATACCAGCGCGCCTTCGGCGACGCGCGCCTCGAATTCCCCGTTGACGATCCGCGCGACGAATGCGTCTATCACCAGTTCGTTATCTACGTCCGCAATCGCGCCGGGGTCTGCTCGCAACTCGCCTCGCGCGAAATCGGCACGGCCGTTCATTACCCGCGCCCCTTGCACTTGCAGCCTGCCTACTCCTCGCTCGGCTACCCTCCGGGAACGTTTCCGCACTCCGAACGCGCCTGCGAAAGCGTCTTGAGCCTGCCGGTGCATCCATATCTCAGCGCCGAGCAGGTTTCTTACGTCGTGAGTTCGGTTCGCGAAGTGGTGGGGATGAAAGAAACCGCCCTTACCGGCCTCTCTCGCTGAAAATTTCTGGACGATTCGCTCAGGAAGGAGAGCCGCTCGAAGTCGAATCGTTCGGCTGTGCGGGCTTCTCGGGGATGGGTTGGAACGCGGAAGCGCCCGCCGCGTTCGAGTTGAAAACGCCGCGCTCGCGCAACGTTTGCGCGAGGCCTTCGAAAAATCTCGAGCACGAATCGCGTAGCGATTGGTCGGCGGAGCGCATCAGAGATTCGATCGCATTCTGGCCGTGCTCGTTCAGCCGGCGCACCGAGGAAATCACCCACGAGTCGCCCGTAGTTTCCAGCCGCTCCTCGAATTTACCGGCCACGTCGCGGGTCAGAAATTCCAGGCCGAGCATCAGTTCTTTCTCACGCGCCGCGCATTCGTTGGCGTACGCGGAAAGCGACGAGGCGGATTCCGCGGCGAGCGCGCGGCGGCCCTCGGCGACCCCGGCCTCGACTTGCTCCGTCATCTGTGACTGGAGCCGGTCGAGCGAAGTTGCGGCGCTGGACTCGAAATTTTGCAGCACGGAGCCCGCGGAGTGCTCCAGTTCGTGCACGCGTTCCCGTAGCGCGGCGCGGCTCGTGTTTGTGAACCCTACCGTCTCCTGATCGGAGATGGAGCGCAAAACCTGTCCGAACGAAGCCGCCGCTTCTTCCGCGGCCTTTTCCAGTTGCGTGCGCGTGCGGCCTTCCACCTCGCCGGCCGCCGCGTCCAACTTCTGATGAATCTGCGCGAGGTGCTCGGTCGATTGCGCATCGAGCTGGGACGTGAATTTCTGCGCGGACTCGGCGGCTTGTTCTTCCAGTCCGCTTCCAGCGGAAGCGAGTCCTTGCTCCACTAGGACCTGCAGCCGGGCGCGCGCCTCCTGCTGGAACCATTCGGACGTGCGCCCAATCGATTCAGTGGCCGCATGAGCGGCCCGGACGCCGCTCGCGTCGAGCTCTTCGTTCCACTTCGCAAGCGCTTCCTTCCGCGCCGCTTCGAAATCGCCGCGGAGATTGGCGAGCGTCGCGGCCAGTTGCGCGGCGGCCTCGCGCTGATTGTTCTCCGCAATCTGGCGGAGCCGCTCGCGATGCAGCCGGAGTCCTTCCTCGGCCTGCACCTCGCGGGAAGCCAGCTCGCGGAGCAGAGGAGGGACGCGCTCCAGCCGCGGCGCGAGTTTGGACTCGACTTCGGCGACGGTCCGCTCGACGAACTGCTGGCCAAGTGAATCCAGCGATGGCGCCACACGCTGCGGCACGCCCGCCGCCAGGAGCTCGAATCGGCGGCTCATTTCCTCCGTCTGCGTTTCCAGAATTTTTTCCAGGCGGCGGTGCAGCTCGTTGAGAGCATCGTGGCTCGCGGCTTCCAGTTGCGCCGAATACTCTTTCATGCGGCTTGCGGCGTTCTCGATTTCCCCGAGCGAAGAACGCGCGCGCGAAAGCTCCGCGTCGAGCGCCAGTTTGACCGTCGCCAAATTCTCGCCCGCTTCCGAAGAGACATGCGCGAAGGGCTGCTGCAGCGCGGCGAAGCGCTCGGACATCCTCTGCTCGGCGCTACGCAGGACATCCTGTGAGCGTTCGGACAATTGGGCGGCAAGTCGCTCGATCCCGCTATCGAGCGAAGACTGCAAAAGCTCGTTCCACTGCGCCTGCGCCACTGCCATCTCCGATTCCAGGCGCTCACTCCACCGGGCAGCGGCGTCTTCAACGGCGGCGGTTTCCTGCCGAGTGGGCGCCGCCGGCTGTTGCGTCCGAGCGGCTTCGGCGGCCTCGATCTGCAACCGCGCTTGCGCCATCCGGCTGGCGGTCTCCGCCGCTGATTCGCCCTCCATTCGGATGACCGCGGCCTTCTGGTCGAGGTCCTCAAGAATCCGGCGCGCACGGCTGAAATTCTCCTCGAATTCGGCCTTCAGGACAGCGAGGAATTCCTCCTGGCGTGCGGCCAGATCGGCGGAGAATTGCTCGCGCGACCCGCTGCGCACCTGCTCGAACTCGCCCATCCAGCGGCGAAAAGCGTCTTCGGCAGCCGCGGCGCGTTTTTCCGCAAGCTCCTCAGTGCTGCGGCGGATTTGCTCGGTGGCCTGCTCCGCCGCGCTCTCGACCGCTTGGCGCGCCTGCGATTCGAGCGCGGCCCTCAATTCGCGCAGCAGTGGATTATCCGCGGCCGGGACGGGTTCGTGCGCGAGAGAAGTTTCCGGAGCCAATGCAGAATCCGAAGTGATATTTGTTTGGTCGCCCATGGTTCTTTCCCTGAGTTTTGATGAAATTTTGAACACTGCTCCGGCTTCGGATTCCCTGGCATATCGCAAATCTTCCTCCGGAGAAAACGCAGCCGTCGCGGGAGCCGCGGTTTCGGCCGCGGCCCAGCTCGCCGGATTGGGTTCGTATCCCCAGATATTGGCGGCGCTTTCCAATTCGACGGCGATCTGAAAGAGTTCTCGGACCGAGCGCGGCCGTTGGACCCAGGCGACGCGTGCCCGCACGTTGTGAAGTTTCGAGCCCCGAGCGATCTCGATCGAGACCCACGTGTTTTTCGGGAGGTGATAACGGGACGGGTAGCGGCAACCGTGCAGGTTGAACGCCAGCGTGGCAGTGCGCTCTTCAAACGGCTGTCCCAGCAAATCCACGCCGCGGACGATAATCGGCAGCGATTCCATCACGCGTTCGCTGCGGCGGCGCTGCGTGCTCGTCTGGCTGGGGACCGCTTCTGGCACGGGAATCCTCACTCTTATCTGCGAGAGGATAGCACTCTCAAGTCTGCCGGTCGAGGGGGTGTACTCGTCCACATGATTAGTGACACTCGGCTTTCTTTTGTTGAGATTTCCAGCGCTCGAGGAATTCGAGCGGGGTGAGATAGCGGAGCGCCTGGTGAGGGCGCACGGTGTTGTAGATGTGTTCCCAGCGACGAAGCTGAGGATTGAGTTGCGCAACGTTCCAGCTCTGCGGGATCACCTGGTAGAACTCCTCGTGATGAGTGCGATGAGACCGTTCGACCTGGCCGTTGAGTTTTGGGGAGCGCGGCGGGAGCACGAAGAGCGGCAAGTTTCGTTGCTGGCAGGCGGTCTCGAATTCGGCAGCAAATTCGCTGCCGCCATCCACCTGCAGAGCGGCGATGGGGAAGGGCATGCGATCAACCAGCGTGTCCAGGAAGTGCGCCGCGGCGAGTGAGGTAGCGCGTTCATGCACTTCGAGCACATCCCAACGAGTGATCATATCGCGAGCCGAGAAGTGTTTCAGCACCACTCCGCGCGCGGGTCGCACCTCTTTGGTGTCGAGTTGGACCAGATCCCCCGGCTGTCGAACGGGCCAAAAACGGGGCTTTCGCCGGGCCCAGGGACGGCCGCGCATCTTGCGGCGACGGGTTGGTACCTTCCAGGGAGTTTCCACCAGCACGCCACGACGTTTCAGATCGCTCAGGATCCGGCCCACCATGGAGGTGGAGAGCCGGAGATTCTTGCGGCGGAGCAACACGACCAGTTTGTCCTTCCCCCAGCGGGGATACTCGCGCCGCAGAGCCAGCACGGCTTCACTCTGCGAGGCGGTCCAGGTCGGCTGGCGCCGCCGATGCGGACGGTGCGAGCGGTCTTCCAAGCTGGTGAGATTGTGAGGGTCGTAGCGGCGCCACCAGCGATAGAACGTCTGCCGGCTGATCCCGAAGTGACGGCAGGTGAACGCCGCCTTGCGACCGTGGCGGAGATAGTGACTCATCCAGACCAACCGGAGCTGGGCGGTCCGGCTCAGCTCGTACCCAAAGCGCGAGAGCTCTCGCGCTTTGGGTACCCTTCCCCCATGTATTTGCATGGCGACACTCTATCGAGTGTCACCAATCATTCTGAACGAGAACAGGGGGGAAGTGCGCGCCGTGGAATTTGCCATCGAGTCCGCTTCCGTGTCGGTCGGTGACGTTTGCTTACGACTCGAGTCGACTTCGATGCGGTCGATGCGGTCGATGCGGTCGATGCGGTCGATGCGGGAGGCGGCGGTTCGTCGAGGTAAAGCCAAAAGCGCGCACCCTTTGCGAAGGGCGCAATGGATTCGACTTCGCTCACCACGAGAGGGCTGCGACACCAAGCGGGCTGCTCCGAGTTGAAATGGCGGAGTGGTATGATCCGGGCGTGTAGTGCCGCGAGTAGGGGTTGGGGAACGTGCTGAAAAATCAAGGAAAGGGTGCTCCACCCGCCGCTGGAGGCGTTTCGGCATCGCGCAAGCTCGAAGACAAAGAACGGGACCGAAAAGCCCCACGCTCACAAACCGAGCATGGGGCACCCGCAAAGGCGTACTCCGCGGTGACGTCCCGCGATGGATCATGCTCGGCGATGCTCGCAACGCACGCGAAACGGCAGAACGGCGGAAGAATGGGCCACCCGCCCGATCCTCCCGGGGTGGAAGGGTCGGACGATATTTCCATTCCGCGTTGGGCGCGCACAGGCCTGGGAAACGAGCGATGATCTGCCAGCAGTGAGCGACTCGCGGCGCGCGTCAGTCCTTCTTTTTCTTTTTCCCGGCTTGGGTCTCGACGCCGCCATTCATTTGCGCCAAGCCATCTAGCGCGCCCTTGCATTGAGGAGCGTAGGGGCCGTTGGGGGCCGTGTCGATGCACTTCTGATAGGCTTCGGCGGTTCCGGGGGCGATGATCATGATGAACTTATCACCCTCCTGCTTATAGCTCATCGTAGCCGTGAGCGCTCCCCCAAGCAAAAACCATGTCTGCGCATCCTTGGGATCCGCTTGGGAGGCTTTTTGGAGCGATGGGACGGCCTCAGGCATGTGTTTCGTGTTGGTGAGGACAACGCCGATATTTTTCCAGCACATAGCGGTGAGCGTGGGATCGAGCGCCGAAGCCTTGTCGCAATCGGCTCCCGCCTCGGTGAGCTTGTCTTGCATGGCCTTCGGATCCGTCTCCGCCGCGGCGGCATTGACCTCGCTCAAACTCAATTGGTTATAGACGGTTGCGGTGGGCTTCAGGGCCAGAGATTTCTGATACGCGTCAATCGAATCACTATACTTTCCGGCAAGCTGGTCGGACTGGCCCAGGTACGCCAAAATCGTCGAATGATTGTTCACGTCTTTCTCGCCGACGTCCTGTTCGGCTTTTTGGAAGGAGGTGACAGCGATCTGAACGTCCGAGTCCAGTTTGCTTTGCAAGGCAGCTTTTTGATCGGCCGCTGCTGAGGTGATTTGCTTGCGCAAGGCCTCGGCATCCGCGATCGCGGCGCGGCCGGCTTCGAATTGGATCTTCAAGTCCTTGAACTTGTCCTCTTCATCCGCCTTCTTTTTCTCTTCTTCCGGATGAGCGGCTGCCTGCGCCGCCGCCAGATCCTTCAAGTTAAGATTCTGCGTGTTCGCTTCGCCGTTCTTAATCTGAATCTTCTGGGTGAATATCGACGCTGCTTTGACGACAATCGTCATGTCGTAAATCCCTTGAGTCATCCCGATCTGAACGTACTTTCCATCCTTGCCGGTCTTTATAGTGTAGGTCTGGCCCGAATCGGAGCTCTTAAGTTGAATCGTGGCATCCGCGAGGGGCTTCCCATCCAGCCCGAAGATCTGGCCATCGAGGCGACCCTGAGCGTGTGCCGCAGGGATCATGGCCAGAAGGCAAGCCAGGACGAATACCGTGCGGGCAGCAATTTTTCTCAACATGATAGCCCTCCCCCTAACATACTTAGATGCGCCGGCCTATTATGGCGCAACTTGCGTCCGATATGCGATAGGGTCCGTCACTTCGGCCTCGGCGAAGGCGCGCAGACGCAACCGGCAGCTATCGCAGACGCCACAAGCGGCATCCTCGAACTGGTAGCAGGACCAGGTGCGTTCGAGAGGCGCCCCCAGCTCTACTCCGCGGCGGACAATTTCGCTTTTTCGCATGGCAATCACAGGCGTGACGATTTCGATCCGCGTTTCCGGGCGCGTACCCTGGCGGATCAACTCCGCAAAGGCACGATAATACTCCGGGCGGCAATCGGGATAGCCCGAACTATCTTCCGCCACCGCGCCGATGAAAATGGCATTCGCCCCGATCACTTCCGCCCAGCTTACCGCCGCGGAAAGAAAATGCGCGTTGCGGAAGGGAACGTAGGTGACCGGAATTCCCGCATGCGTAGAAAGTGCTTCGCCGGATTCCGGGACAGCGACGCGCGGATCCGTGAGAGCCGAGCCGCCGATTTGCGCGAACGAATCGAACCGGATGACCAACCGTTCGCGCACGCCGTAAAAGTCCGCAACGTCATCGAAGGCGCGCCGCTCGCGACCCTCGGTGCGCTGGCCATAGCTGGCGTGCAGCAGCGCCAGCTGGTGCGTTTGGTAAGCAATCGCGGCCGTGACGCAGGAGTCCATGCCTCCGCTGAGCAGCACCACGGCTTTCGGTTTTTCCGCCATCTTCTGCGCTCAAACTCCCTTCATGGCCGGGTCCCAAATAAATTTGTGCAATTGCAGGCCGAGCCGCACCGGCAAGCCATCGGCGAGAATCCATTCCGCCAGCTCGCGCGCGTCCAGGCCGGGCCATTTGCCTGCGGGGTCCGGGAAGACGGGCGAGAATAATACCTGATGAACGCGGGCGGCAAGCCCATGCTTGCGAGTGAATTCGCGCGCGAAATCGTAATCCCGCCGGCTGGCGATCACGAACTTGATCTCATCCTGCGCGCTCACGGCTTCGAGGTTTGCCATGTCGAATGTATCCGGCTCGCCCGAGTCGGGACATTTCACGTCGACAATTTTGATTACGTCGCGGGGCAGGACGCCCACAAAGCGCTCACCGCTCGTTTCGATCATCACCGTGAATCCGGCGGCCAGCAGCTTTTCCGCCAGCGTAGGAGTTTCGGGTTGGAGCAGCGGTTCGCCGCCGGTAATCTCGACGAGCGGAACGCGAGCAGGCCCGTTGCCCGCGAGCGCACCAACTTTTTCGAGAATTTCTTCGAGCGAAAATCTCGTGCCGCCGTGGAACGCATACGCAGTGTCGCACCAAGTGCAGCGGAGATTGCATCCGGTCAAGCGCACGAAGACGCAAGGCAAACCCGCGCGCGTGCCTTCTCCTTGGATGGATTTGAAGATTTCAGTGATGACCATACAGCTCACTACGGGCGGTAGGTGGCCGCCGTCACTTCGGTTTCCCACACGGTAATGCTGGCGATGCCCGCGCCATTGGGCGCCTCGCGCAACTGCTTCGCCGATTCGTCGTAGATATACCGCGCGATATTCTCCGCCGAAGGATTCACCACGTCGAACGGCGGCAGTTCGTTCAGATATTTGTGATCGAGCGAGCGAATCACGCTCTGAATTACTTGCTTCAGGTGAACGAAATCGTAAAGCAGCCCGACGGAATCGAGTTCCTGCCCGGCGAGCGTGACCCGCACCTTGTAATTGTGCCCGTGCAGGTCCTCGCACTTTCCCTTGTAGCCGCGCAGATTGTGCGCCGCGGCGAATGTTTCGTCCACGCTGACTTCGTACATGAAATTTCCTTCGAGCCTGCCCCCGGGAACGACGGCATCGCGCGCTCCCGTTATTTCGGATGATTCTCCATGAAGCGCGCGACTTCGGCCAGGTCCTGCGTGATGGTGTATTCGGGCAGGGACTCGATGAAAATTCTACCATACTGCATGCGTTGGATGCGGTTATCGAGGATCGAGAGAATCCCGCGATCCGTCTTCGAGCGAATCAGCCGGCCGAAGCCCTGCTTCAGCGCCAGCACTGCCTCGGGAACCTGGTATTCCGCGAAGGCGTTGCGGCCGTCCTCTTGCAAGGCGCGCACGCGCGCCGCGACAATCGGATCGCTGGGGACCGCGAACGGCAGCTTATCGATGATCACGCAGGAAAGCTGCGCTCCCGGCACGTCGACGCCCTGCCAGAAGCTGGAAGTAGCGAACAGCACGGCGTTGGGCGTGGAGCGGAAGCGGTCGAGCAAAATCGACCGCGGCGCGGTGCCCTGCAACAGTAGAGGAAAGCCGACGCGCTTGGCCACGCGTTCATGAACATCTTTCATCTGGGCGTAGCTGGTGAACAGGCAAAACGCGCGCCCTTCGGAAATGTCGAGCAGACGCACGATTTCTTCCGCCGCACTGCTGGGAAACGCCTCGTGCCGCACGTCCGGCATCGTCGCGCGGAATGTAAAGGAGCGCCTGCTCGCGGAAATTGAATTCGTGCGGCAGGACGGCTTCGGTTGACGGCTGCACGCCCAGCCGCTGCTTCAGGTAATCGAACCGTGCCGCCGACCGCCAGCGTCGCCGAAGTCAGCGCAACCGTGTCGAACTGGTCGAACAGTTTTTCGCGCAGGATTTCGCTGACGTCGATCGGCGTCGCCGCGAGAAAGATTCCACGTCCGCGGCGCTCGTACCAATAAACGTAGCTCTTCTCCTCGCTCTCGAGCAGGAATTCCAGCTCGCGGCGAACTTCCGCGGCGCGCCGGGCCAGCGTCAGCACTTCTTCCGGCTTGGGCGTGAGCGCCGAAAGCTCCGTCTCGATTCGCTTCACCGCGCGCGCGAGTTCGTCGTAGGGTTCCCGGTTGCTCTCGAGGAAATTTTCCCTCTCGGCCGGGCCGAACGGGAAGCGTCCTTCGCGCTCCGGAAAATTCTCGAAGAACGCGCGGCCACGCTCCCGTACGCGCCCCAGTTGCCTGCGCAGCGTGGGCGATTCGATGCGCAGCACGCGCAGCACATTTTCCGTATCGCGCGCCAGCTCCTCGAAGCGGTAACTGGAAAGCTGGCGGCCGAAATAGTCGCTCGCGACATCCTCGATTTCGTGCGCTTCGTCGAAAACCACCGCGGAATATTCCGGCAGAATCGACCCGAAATCATCTTGCCGGATGGCGAGGTCGGCGAAAAACAAATGATGGTTCACGATTACGAGATCCGCCTCCGCGGCCCGCTGTTTCATCGCCGTGATGAAGCATCGCTGAAATTCCGGGCATTTCTGCCCCGTGCAGAGGTCGCTGCGCGCGTCAATGCGGTTCCACAGCTCGGCGTCGTCCGGCAAAAACGTCAGGTCGCTGCGGTCGCCCGTTTCCGTGAGCTTCTCCCAATCGCGGATCTGGGAAAACCAATCGATCTCGTCGATCCCCTTCAGCACCGGCTGGCCCTCCATCTGGTGGACCTTCTGGCGGCAAAGATAATTCGCGCGGCCCTTCATCAGTGCCGCTTTCAAGTTCGGCGCGAAATGCTTTTGGAGGAAAGGAACGTCCTTCTGGAAAAGCTGCTCCTGCAGGGATTTCGTCGCCGTCGAGATGACCACGCGCCGCCCGCTGCGGATCGCGGGAATCAGATACGCCAGCGTCTTGCCCGTCCCAGTCCCCGCTTCGATCACCACGTGCTGATGCTTCTGGAATGCTTGCTCGATCATCCGCGCCATCTCGAGCTGCGAAGAGCGGAACTCGTAGCCCGGATGGCGCTTTTCGAGCAGCCCGCCGGGGCCGAAAATGTCCTCGACGCTGATGTCTGCGGCCGATTTCGCGGCGGCCTGCGGGTCGGCGTCTTCCGATCTTGCGGTGGCGGCTTTCTTGGGCATGGGCATTTCCGTTGTTCACGGGCGCGGAAAGGTGAATCGCTAAAATAGCACATCCGGCGACACTTCTCGCGCGACAGGTCCAAGGACGCGGCGGCGCGAGACGCGCTGAGACCGGCCTCGCGAACGTGTTAATGTGGAGTGCTCGCGAATGTGCGACGCAAGGTTGAATGAACACAGAGCTGCCATCGATCGTAATCGTCGGACGGCCCAACGTAGGCAAGTCCACGCTGTTCAATCGGTTGACGGGCACGCGCCGCTCGATCGTCACGAACGAGCCGGGCATCACGCGCGACCGCATCTATGGAATGGCGCATTGGGAAGGCCGCGCGTTCGAGGTCGTTGACACGGGCGGGATCGTGCCGGAGGACAAGGCCGGCATCCCCGGCGAAATCCTTCGCCAGGCCCATGTGGCGATCGAGAAGGCCGCGCGCGTGGTGCAGATCGTGGATGGCCGCACCGGCCCGACCCCACTGGATCAGGAGCTCACCGAACTCCTTCGCCGAGCCGGCAAGCCGCCCGTGCTGGCTGTCAACAAAGTGGACTCGCCGAAGCAGGCTGAGCTGGCCGCGCAGTTTTACGAGCTGGGGAACGAAATTTTCCCCATCTCCGCCGAGCACGGGTTCGGGATTGACACGCTGCTTGACGCGCTCACGGCCGATTTTCCGCAGGGCGAGGCCGCCGAACGCGCGCCGGACGTCAACATCTCCATCATCGGGCGGCCGAATGTCGGCAAGTCCACGCTGCTGAATCGCCTGGCCGGAGCGGAGCGCTCGATCGTGTCGGCCGAGCCGGGAACGACGCGCGACATGGTGGACACCGTCGTGGACCGCCACGGCAAGCAGTACCGCTTTCTGGACACCGCCGGAATTCGCCGGAAGGGCAAGACAAAGCTGATCGCCGAAAAGCTGAGCGTCATCATGGCGCGCCAGCATCTGGAGCGAGCCGATGTCGCAGTGCTCGTGGTGGATGCTTCCATCGGCGTCACCTCTCATGATGCGACCATCGCGAGCTATGCGGAGCAGTCGGGACGCTCCGTCATCATCGCCATGAACAAATGGGACCTGGCGTTGGAAGCCGCGCGAGAAAAGTCGGCGCGTGAGAAAAGTCACAGTTCCGGGGACAAGGGCGCGACGGGAAACGTGAGTGCGGCCAAGCTCCTGGCGGACTACGAGCCGATGGTGCGGCGAAAACTGAAATTTCTCGCCTACGCGCCGGTCGTGTTCCTTTCGGCGCTCACGGGCGAGCATGTTGACAGGCTCTACCAATTGATCGACCGCGTAGCCGAAGCGCGCCGCCGACGCATCTCTACTGGCGAATTGAACCGTTGGCTGGCGAGCGTGGACCTGGAGCGCGGGACCTCCCCTGCGAGCCGCGAGGTGAAGATTTATTACGTCACGCAGGCCGCCGTCGCGCCACCCACCTTCGTCCTCTTCACGAATCAGACGAAGCCGCTGCACTTCAGCTACCAGCGCTTCCTGGAAAACTGCCTCCGCGCTGAGTTCGATTTCACCGGTACGCCCATCCGTTTCACGCAGCGCCTGAAAAAACGCGAGCCTCGTCGCAGCGAGAGGCGCGAACCCCGCCACAGCAAAGAGCGCGAATCGAAGCACGCCAAGGCGCGCGAAGCCAGGCGCCGGCGGAAGCGCGAGTCCCGCCACGGCAGAAGGCGCGGCACTTGAGATCCTCGCCCGCCCAGTAGGCGGGACTCTTTGGCGCAATCTCGATCCCGCTCCGTTGATTTTGCACATGGCCAGGGGTTGACACCGCGCGAAATCGGCCTACGATGAAGGCAACGGCCATGGCGAGTGCTGCGCAACCGGCGCGCGAAATCCCGGAAAAGAGCCTTTTCCGCATCGGCGAAGTCAGCCGGTTGACGGCCACCAAGACTTTCGTCCTCCGCTACTGGGAAACCGAATTTCCGGAACTTCAGCCGGTGAAGAGTCCCGCGGGGCACCGGCTGTACCGCCGCGAAGACGTCGAAACGGTATTCGAAATCAAGCGCCTGCTGTATGACGAGGGCTTCACGATCGCCGGCGCGCGAAAGCATTTCGCGGACTTGAGAGCCGGGAGTGGAAACGGCGGGAGCGCTCCCCGAGCCGCAGCGCCGCCCGCACGCCATGAACCCGCTTCGCGCGCACACCGCAAGTTCCTGCTCGATCTGCGCGAGGAATTGGGCGCGATCTTGACCCTCCTCGAACGCGAGTGATACGCTAAAATGCGGTTGTAGGCGGTCGGGACGTGGCGCAGCCTGGTAGCGCGCACGCTTGGGGTGCGTGAGGTCGCTGGTTCGAATCCAGTCGTCCCGACCATGAATTCGAATCTGCGGTTAGCGACATTCCCATCCGAATCCATCGTGTACCTTTCCTGAAGGCAGCGAATCCGCGCCTGCATTAGAATAAGCACCCTTGTCGAAACTGTCCGAACTCGACCGTTTGCGCGTCGTGCTCGTCTCCACGCGCAATCCGCTCAACATCGGCGCGGCCGCTCGCGCCATGAGCAACTTCGGATTCTCGCACCTGCGCGTGGTGAAGCCATTCGAGCCCGCGTTCCGTGAGGCGCGATCCGCCGTCGGCGCTTCGGCAGTACTCGCGGGCGCCGAGCAATTCCCAAGCGTCGCCGAAGCCGTGGCCGATTGCACGCTCGTGGTGGGAACCACGGCGGTGCGCCACCGGCATTTGGAGCACCCGTTGCGGCGGCTCGAAGACGGCGCGCGTCTTATCCGGCGCAGGCTCAGATCAAGCCGCGTGGCGCTGCTTTTCGGCTCGGAGAAATTCGGGCTCACAAACGAGGATCTGAGCCATTGCCACTTTCTGATCCGCATCGCGACGCACGAGAAAAACATCTCAATGAACCTGGGACAGGCGGTCGCCGTCTGCCTGTACGAGCTGGTCCGCGATGCGAAGGCCGCGCGGCTGCCGGAAAAGCTGCCGCAGGCGTCCGTTGCGGAAGTCGATCGGATCACCTCCAAACTTATCGACGCGCTTCGCGTCAGCGGATTTCTGAATCTGCGGCGGGTGGCTGACGCGGAACAAAGGATTCGCCGCCTGGTTCGCCGCCTCCATTTGCCCGCGCGCGACTCGCTGATGTGGCTTGGCATGTTCCAGCAGATGCTTTGGAAGATGCGGCACGGGTCGAATCCGGACACCAATGCAGACAAGGGAAGTTGAGCCGCGGCGTGCAGCGCTGCGAGGGTGTATCCACCACGCTGTGATTTGGTAGGATAAAAGTTTGCTTCGGAGCGTATTCTGTTCCGGGCGGCTCAACGATGCCGAACATTCTGATCACAAACGATGATGGAATCCACGCGCCGGGGCTGCGCGCGCTGGTGGAAACGCTGAAGGACCTGGCGACGATTACGGTCGTCGCCCCTTCGCACGAGCGTAGCGCCGCCGCACAGTCGCTCACGCTGCGCCAGCCGATTTATTGCGACGAGATTGCCGAGCGCGAATATTCCGTCGAAGGTACGCCCGCCGACGCCATGATCCTGGCGTTCCACATGCTGCTATCGGAGAAGCCCGACCTGGTCGTCTCCGGGATCAATCGCGGCGGCAACATGGGCGAAAACGTGTATTACTCCGGGACCGTTGGCGCCGCGCTCGAAGCCGCGATCAATCGAGTCCCGGCCATCGCCGTTTCATTGGCGTATCGCGGAAAGGATTTTGACTTTGCACCCGCGGCGCGGTTCACCCGCAGTCTCGCTCCTCTCATCCTCAAGGAAGGCCTGCCTCCCGCCGTGATCCTCAATGTCAACGTCCCGCAGCCCTGGACGGGCGCCGTGCGCTCCACGCGCCAGTCCGCCAAAATCACCCGCAACCTGCTCAAGCCGGGGACCGATCCGCGCGGCCGCCGCTACTATTGGCTGCACGAACAGCAATTGATTGAGGGCGTCGATCCCGACACAGATCTGGCGGCGATCGATCAGGGTGCCGTCTCGATCACGCCACTCGAGCTCGACCACACCCACGCGCCTTCACTCGACCATCTTTCGGAATGGGCGAAAATTCTCGAAAAGAATTCGCGCTGAGAATTTGCTGTACGTCAAGCGCCAACACCTGCCCTGTACACTCCCTCATCATATGAACGGCAGTCGGGGAACCAAGGCATGTTCCTTGGAGGGGCCGCTCACATCGCGGCGGATGCGCGCGTGCCTTTCAAGTCGGCGGCCAGGAGACGGTGGAACAGATGCTCCCCCGCTTCGCGGCGGACCGAAAGGCGCCCGGCCTGGTAGGCGCGGGAGCCGAGGCCGCGCTGCACGCCGGCGCAAATCACAATGTCTTCCTGCTGCACGCGTTCGCTGACCTCAATGCTTTTGCGCACGTAGTCGAGCTGCGGTGCGCTGATATCGCCGAAATAAAAATCAAAGATTACTTCGCAACGGCCCGCACCCTGGGGGATCACGAGGTTGGTGTCGAGATAGCCTTCATACCAATTCAGCATGAAATTCGGATACTGCCAAAAATAAAAGGCGCGGTTGCCCTGGCGTGTGGCGGCGGCAGTGGCTTCGGAACTGGCGTCGATCACTACGGGGCTTGATTGGACGCTGCAACGCGCCAAATTCTCGATCGTGTAGTTCGTATAGTCGAGGACGCTGTTGAGCCCCTTGTGCATGTGCGGGACGTGATAGCCGCCGTCCAGATAGTTGTCCACGTAGACTTTCCAGTTGCAATCGAGCGTGTAGCTGCGGCGCTCGAAGAATTTAAGGCCGCAAAGACCGAGCGGTTTGGCGCGTGCGACAAGCTCCCCCAGAAAATCCTCCAGCGGCGCTGCGTGCATATCTAAGTTCACGAAGACGAATTGTTCCCAAGTGGCGACGCGGACCGGGACCAGGCCGTTCTTCGAGCGGTCGAAATCGTGGACACCCTCGAATTCCGTGACGCCGCGAAGTTCGCCTTCGAGCGAGTAGGTCCATCCGTGGTACGGGCAGCGCAACTGCTGGGCGTGGCCGGCAGGCTCGTTCATGACGCACATGGCGTGATGGCGGCACACGTTGAAGAAGGCGCGCAACTGATTGTCGCTCCCACGGACGACGACGATGGGTTCCCCGGCCACACTGGCAGCGAGGTATTGCCCCGGCTTTTCGACCTGATCGAGGCGTCCAACGGCCTGCCAGGTGCGCGCGAAGACGTTGTGGAGTTCGAGATCGGCGACGCGCGCGTCGGTGTACCACGGAGCGGGGATGGTGTAGGCCTCAGACAGGGGCGCGGCGTCGTTGTAACTTGCCAGAATTTCTCTGAGCGACTGATCCATTGGTTCACCTTGAGGATTGAAGTGTTTGTCTGTTCGCTGCCCAACGCACGCAACGGATTGCTGCGTAAGAATCTCAAACTCGCAGCGCCCGGCGCAAGGGCTCCCTCACTGTGAGGGAATCGGCAAGGCGCAGGCGTTCGAAAGGGAATTGACCCTTTCAGCATGCGAGTGAGAGCGCGGCGAAACAGGTGGCTGCGGGAGAAGTAAACTGGCGCGATGAGGTTTTTATCTTGAGCGCACTGGCGAATTCGGTGGCGGTGGCCGAGGGTCGGCCGGCGCCCACGGGACCGTGGATTTACAGCCCGTGGCTGGACCTGCTGGTGGGATGCGGGGGGTGGTCCGCGCCGCTGCTGGCAATCGCGATGTGGATGGCGCCCTCCACTTCCCATTTCTGGGTGGTGGCGTTTTATCTTCTGGCGCTCGTATTCAATTATCCGCACTTCATGGCGACGATCTATCGCGCGTATCACACGCGGGAGGACTTCGAGAAATACAAGTTTTTCACGTTGCACATGACCCTGCTGCTGGTTTTGACGGGCGTGCTCCTGCATACGTCGTACCGGCTCTTTCCCTGGGTGTTCACACTCTACATCTGCTGGAGCCCGTGGCATTACACGGGTCAGAATTATGGGCTGCTGATGATGTTTGTCCGGCGAGCCGGGGCCACGGTAACGTCAGACGAGCGCCGGTGGATGAACGCTGCATTCATCGCGTCGTACGCCATGCTGCTGGCCAGTTTCGAGACGGGAAGGACGAACGATCCGCTGATTTTGTCGCTGGGGTTGCCGGCGAAATTCACTTTGCCGGCGCGACTGGTGTTGGGAGGGGCCTTCGCGATTTTCACTCTACTGGCGTTTGACGGCCTCATCCGGCGAAGCGGATTTCGCGCCATGGTGGCGCCGCTCACTCTGGCGGCCACACAATTTCTATGGTTCGTGCTGCCGACCCTGCTGGAAATGCGCGCAGACTACCACGTCCCGCAAACGCGCTACAGCAGCGGGATTCTGGCCGTGCTGCATTCGGCGCAATACATCTGGATCACCAGCTATTACCAGCGGCGGGAGGCGCGTGCCGCGGGACAGTCACACTGGCGCATGGCGGGCTATCTCCTGACGCTGGTCGCGGGAGGAATCGCGCTGTTCATTCCCGGGCCGTGGCTGGTGAGTTACGCGTTTCACTATGATTTCACGACGAGCTTCTTGATCTTCATGGCGCTGGTGAACATCCACCATTTCATGCTGGATGGGGCGCTGTGGAAATTGCGCGATTCGCGCATTGCTTCGATGCTGATCGGCAACGCGGACAAGGCGAAGGTTTCGACGAGCCTCGCCGGGGCCGGAGCCGCTCAACGGGTCGGGATCCGCGTGTTTCGTGCGCCGGCTTTTCGCATAATCGTGGTGGGCTTGCTGTTCCTTTGGGGCGGCATGGATCAGATTCACTTTGCGTTGGGCACGGACGACGGAAATCTGGCTGCGCTTTCCCGGGCGGCGCGCATGAATCCGTATGACAGCTCGACGGAGGAGCGCATCGGCGCCGCGCATGAGAAGGCGGGCGACAAGGACGGAGCCGTCCAGGCGCTGGAGCGCGCCGTCGAGATCAATCCGCATCGCGTGGCTTTACAAGAAGCGTGTGCGCGCGCCATGATCGAAGACGGGCAATACGCCGAAGCCTACGAGCACTATCAAAAGATGCTGGCTTTGTTTCCGCGCGATTCGGACACGCTGGTCAATTACGGGTTGCTGGCCGCGCGCCTGGGCCATCCCGAGGAGGCTATGGATTCATGGCAAAGCGCAGTGAACATGAATCCGAATCAAACGAACGCGCACCTTTATCTTGCGGAGGGATTCGAGCAGCGGGGCGAGGCAGCGTCTGCGGCACGGCATTGGAGGGCGTTCCTGCAACTCGCGGCCGCCCACCCGGACGATCCGGAAGCGAGGGCGGAAGCGCAGGGTTCGGCGGCCATTCAATTGGCGGATGATGAGGTGCGGCTGAATCAAGCAGGTCCGGCGCTCGCGGACTTTCATTTTGCGGTTTCACTGGCGGAGCGCATCGGCGATGCGCGGCTGGAAAGCGTTGCCCTGGCACACCTCGCCGATCTGCAAGACAAAACCGGTGACGCGCGTGCCGCGGCGGAATCTTATCAACGCGGGCTGTCGCTGGATGCAAAAGCAGGCGATCCACACAGTGAGGCGTTTGATTGGTTCAATTACGGCCAATTTCTGCGGCGGCACGGACGGCCGGATGAGCTGGCTTATGTTTGTTTGCTGCGAGCGGAAAATCTATTGTCGAATTCAAGCGGCCAGGAATTGGAAACCGTAAGGACGATGCGGCGCCAAGTGGAGAGCCAACTCGGTGAGAAAGCCGCAACCGCGCGAAAAGACCTCCCGGCTTTGCTGGCGCGAGCGCTCGCGCTGCCTCCCGGATCATTCTGACAATTCCTCGACGAAGATAGTCGAGCGGCATTAATTGCGGTAACTAGCTGGTCTGGCACAATGCGGCGACTTTATGAGTGTTCGAAGCCGTTCTCAATTCCTTTCTGCCTGCTAGGCCCGCAATTGACAGTAGGTCCTTCCGTTCTTCCCTCTCGCTCCTCATAAGCTTCTCGCAATCACTTGATTCATAAGGGGTTACTGGACCTCTCTGACCTTCAGCTTGGTCAGAGAATCACCTGTTAACGAATTTGGCCCATCGCGCGTTATATCGGTGAACACAATGAGTCCATATGTTCAATGCGCCGAGAGCAGGGAGCTTGCCACCGGCCGATTGGAGCGAATCAAGATGCATCTCAACCTGAAATCCGTGTTTCGAATTCTTCTGCTCATGGCCCTCGTATTCGGGGCCATCCAATTTTTGCCTGCGGCCACGATTCCCGGCGCAAGCGCCGCAGCGCCTTTGCCCGCCCAGGCAGCTCAACCAAAAACTCAAAAGCCGACCCAGCCCGCCCGCCAGCAGGCGCAAACTCCATCCAGCGGCGTGGATACGGACCAGGGAAACCTGCCCGAAGACCAGCAGGTGGATCTGCAACTCATCCAGATGCGGCAGCAATTGGAGCGGGAGGCAATGGACCGCTTGCGATACGGCCGGCCGAACGAGTTCGACGAAATCTTGAACAACCTGGTTCCTTTCGCCGTCTTCGTGGTTGTCACCGGGGCCATTCTATGGATCCTTCGCGTGACCTTGGAACACCGCCGATGGCACAAGATGGTGAAGGTACAGACGGAAACGCACACGAAGCTGCTCGACAAATTCGGATCGAGCCAGGAAATGCTGGCGTACATGGATTCCGAAGCGGGGAAGCGATTCCTGGAGACGCCTGTATTCGACGCGCAGAACAAGCAGGCTGCTACGCTTCCTTTTGGGCGCATCCTGTGGTCCGTTCAGGTCGGAGTGATCGCCGCAGCGCTGGGCGCGGGTTTCCTGTATCTCCGCGGAAGAGTGACCCCCGATGCCGACATGGGCTTCATGATTCTTGGGACGCTGGTGCTGACGCTGGGAATTGGCTTCCTAGTTTCCGGAGGCGTATCGTATGCCTTGGCGAAGTACCTGGGATTGCTGAGCCGAAACGATGACGCAATGTCGCGTCCGGCCGCGCATTCATCCGGAAACTGAGGTTTCGGGCGAAACCGATATCCGACGTTAGATTGCCATGGTGAAAGACATCACACTTTCGGAAGCACAACAACTGGGGCGCGTCCTTGACGCGCCCGCCGAGACCTTCCAAATGGATGAGCAGACCTTCCGGATGTTCTACGACAGAACTGCGCGTCTGCTCTGGTCGTACCTCTACAGGATTTCTGGCAACAATGCGGCGCTGGCCGATGATCTGGTCCAGGAAAGCTTTTACCGGTTCTTGCGAATTCGCCTGCCGGAAATGGACCAGGAATATATGAAGAATTATCTCTTCCGGATCGCCACGAACCTGATGCGCGACCACTGGCGGCAGGAGAAGAAGGAGCCGCTGCCATTGATGTCGTCCAATGTGCCGGACACGAAGCAAGAATGGGAAGTGCCCGCAAGTGAAAACGCGGCGGACAAAATCGACGCCCAATCCGATGTTGCGCGCATTCTGGGCAAGATGAAGCCGCGCGAGCGTGAATTGCTGTGGCTGGCCTATGTAGAAGGCTCAAGCCACCGCGAAATCGCGAAGATCGTGGGTTTGAAGGAACAAAGCATCCGCCCCATGCTATTTCGCGCGCGGCAAAAACTGGCCACGATGCTGCGCGGCCGAGGCTTCGGGTTGAGCGGGGAGTGAGCGGAAGCATATGAACCCTGTGTCCTGCGAGAAAGAACCGATCGTCATCGAAGCCGTGCGCAACGGCCGGTGGGAGGAAGAGCTTCGCGCCCACGTTGCCGGTTGCCAGGCCTGTGCGGACGCAGCCTTGGCGGCCGGTTTTCTGCTCGAAATGCAAGAGGCTGATTTGGCCGCGGTGAAAGTGCCGTCCGCAGGCTGGATGTGGTGGAGAGCGCAACTGCGGGCGAAGCGCGCGGCGGCGGAGCGCGCCACGCAGCCTATCACGCTCGTTGAGGAGATGGCGTACGCCTCGGTAGTGCTATCTCTCATCGGGTTGTGCATTTGGAATTGGCGCGCGATTCGTGCGTGGCTTTCCACCTTTGTCGGCGCGTGGCGAATTGACAGCGGCTCGCTGCAGGCGTTTGCGCTGAACCTCTGGGCGAACTCCAATCTGCTGATTATCTTCAGTGCAGCCGCCTTCGTTGTTTTTCTCGGTTTTGCGGCCTACCTGATTTGGGCGGAAGAGAAATAAGTTCCCGCAGAAATCTTCGGGCGTCAGCTGTGGACTTCGAGCGTGATCTAAACGGGCGCGCTTTCGAACAGCAGCACGAAGTCGAACCCCGCCGAGTTCGCCAGAAAGTCCAAGTTGTAGCGGCCGTGTAGGGCGCCCGCGTTCATTTTGCGCGGGGGAGACCCTTCACCTTGCCGCGCAGAACCGTAATGGACGCCTTCGGCAGCGTGTAAACCTCGTCGCGTTCTCCGGAGAGTTTTCGGGTTACTGGCGGGCCGTCCGGGTCCGCGTGGCTGTTCTCGCCGTCTTCCCGCCAGAGGTACTGGTCGCTTCCAAACGTGACCATCATGACCTTGCCGTGAAAAAATCCTTGCCGGTTTCGCTCCGAATCCCCAAACACCACGCGCACCGCGTGCGGATTGGCTTGATCCCGGTTCACGAGCAGTAAGGCCCAGTTTCCGTCCGGGCGCCGCACCGCATACGACGTGACCACAACATTGCCCGCGCCATCTCGAATGTCCGTCGCCGCGGGGAACATGTGATGCATCCCGGCGCCGTGCTCCAGCCACTCCAGGTTCATCAACCGGGCCGCGAAATAGGGAGACGTGTAGCCCTTCACATTCAGATCCGCATCGGCCACGAAATTCGACCACGTAGCGGGCCCCATACACGAATTGTTCACTCGTTCCGGCTGAATCGGCGAATGATGAAACTGCGCTCCTCCCGCCGCAAAAAATGAGCCGACGTTGTCCGCCAGCCACAAGGCGGCAAAAATCTGGCTCATCGGCCCGGTCAGCTGCCAGGAGATATGGCTCTCCGTCACCATGAGAGGCACGTTCTTCGGAACGCCGTTTTCACGGAACGATTCCATCACGTGCGCCATCATTTCCGGCTCTTTGTACACGTCCGCCCACGTAATGTCGCACGGCTCCAGCGGATAATGTTCGAACGACCAGAAGCTGAGATCTGCTAGGTGCCCATGCGATCGCAAGTACTCTACAAATCGCCCGCTCCACGACGTCCGCCCCTGCGCGTCGGGCCAGACTTTAATATCTTCGTTCACGCCTTCAAAAACCGGGCCCCCGAGCTTCAGCTTCGAGTCCACTTTGTGTATCGCCGCCGCCCACTGCACATATAGCGCGCCGTAATCCTCCGGGAGAATATGTTGGCCGTCCGGTTCTTCCCCCATCTCGATGTACCCGATCGCGTAACCGCGCTTCTCTACGTATGCGATTTCCGCTGCGGCATCGTCCGGCGTTCCGTACAGCACGGTCACCGGAATCATCGCCGGCATGCCCTTCGAGATGCCGCTGGTGTAGAAGAGGTCGAATCCGGTGTGCTGCGAGCGTCCGCCTGAAATCACATCGTCCGCCGAATGCCACGGATCAACCGACGAACAGATCGTGCCCGTCTGTTTCGCGTCCGGCGAGTGCACCACCACGTCTGTGAATCCGCTGTTGTCGTCAACCGTCCCGGCGGACACTTCGTTGATCGCGTATCCCACGCAGTTCCGCACGTCTTCCGCTCCGTGCGTGTCGCACGTGTTCGACGATTCCGTCATCCAGATGCGTA
Source organism: uncultured Acidobacteriota bacterium (assembly GCA_963788255.1). Classification (GTDB taxonomy): domain Bacteria; phylum Acidobacteriota; class Terriglobia; order Acidiferrales; family UBA7541; genus Palsa-295. The sequence continues at coordinate 976,371 of CAWBGC010000009.1, read as the reverse complement.
TGTATTGCGTCGAGACCGGCGCATCCGCCAATCTCAGCGTCACCGTCCCACCCTGCCCGTTTGAGACCACGCCGGCGGGGAAACTTTTCCACGCGCCTTGCGGCGCCCGGTCCAGCGGATCCTTCCCATCCCAGTAATCCACCTCGTACGTCCGCGCGTATGGATTCGCCCACGCGATTTGGACCGCGTTGATCGGCTTGGCCTCCTTCAGGTCGATCACTACCCACTGCGGATGCAGCGCGTCCGGTTCCCCCGTGAACTTTTCGGTGAGATACGGATTGCTTTTCCAATAGGTCGTCAAATCGCCGTCGGTCAGGCGCGAAAACCCGCCGCCCGTGTGGCTGAATCCACGGTGGGGCAACGAGTAAGAAAGGATGTAGCGGATCGGCTCCTTCAAATCCGTGCTGCCCGTAAAGTAGCCGCTCTGGTGGACGGGATCGCTCCACGTGCCATTCTCATTCCAGTGCCACGCCAGCGACCGCAGTTCGGAATTGTTGCGGTACGAGATCGCGCCATAGCCCGCCGATAGAATTTCCTTCAGAATTTCCGGTGTGTAACCCCTGTCGATCACGTCGTGCGAAAGGACGTCGATCGAGCTTCCCAGCGCCTGATCCGGATCGAAAGCATTCAGCTCGTGCTGCGGCGTGGTGTCCACGCGCACCGTTCCGGCTTGCGGCGATCCAGAGGGAGACGCGGACTGCGCGCGTAACGATGCGCCCCCGATTGCGAATCCGCTCAGAATCGAAACTGCGGCGAAGGCGAGTATCCTTCGATGGGAAATCAACATTCAGCGCACCTCATAATTGAGCACGACCGCTAAATGAGCGCATTTTCCTCCGCCTGCGTCAAGCCCCAATGTTTAATGAACTTTAATTAAGCCCGGCTTGCACTCGTTCGATTATACTGCCCCCATGATGCGGAGCTTTCCAGCCTCCTTGTCGACGATTTTCATTACCATCCTCGTTCTCTCGTTTGCCCCCGCGAGTCTCGCCCAAACCATTCGCGTGGACGCAACGCCCAGCCACGTGGCGAACACGTTTAGCCCTCCCAACGCGCTCGGTTCCACGGTGGATCGCATCCCGAGCGACGCCACCGATCCATTTTTCCAGCCCGATCAAATCCAGCAAATCCTCGAAGCCGGATGGGGCGCGATCAGTTATCGCCAGAACACGGACTTGTTCGTTCAAGCCTGGCACTGGAATCCGAAAGGGGCCTGGAGCGATCCCGCCGGCCAAGGCTATTTCACCGGCGATGCAGCTCCGGCGGAAATGATTCGCCACTCCTACGGATACTCGTTGCGGCATCGAGGCTTCACGCGCAATGGCGGCACCGAATTCGATGGCTACTCGCGCCTCGACGACGGCGACCTCGACACCTATTGGAAGAGCAATCCGTATCTCACCGAAAGATTCACAGGTGAAGACGATTCGCTCCATCCCCAGTGGGTCGTCGTGGATCTCGGCAGAAAGCAATCGCTCGACGCGATCCGTATCGCCTGGGCCGATCCATACGCGAAAAAATATCGCGTTCAATATTGGACCGGCGATGACGCCATGGACGACCAGGCCTCGGGCGCATGGAAGGACTTCGCATCCGGCGTTTTTGACGACGGCCGCGGCGGAACGATTACTCAGCGATTGTCTCCGGCGCCGGTGCCCGTCCGTTTCGTGCGCGTCCTGATGACGCAGTCTTCCAACACTTGCGATACTCACGGCTCATCGGATCCGCGCAACTGCGCTGGCTACGCGATTCGGGAAATTTTTCTCGGCACGATGACGTTCCACGGCGATTTTCGCGACCTGCTCCATCATTCGCCCGACCAGAAGCAGTCCCTGACTTATTGCTCTTCCGTCGATCCCTGGCATGACGCTTCCGATCTCTACCTCGCGCCCGGCCGCATGGAATCCGGCGACCAGCCGGGCCTGGATCTCTTCTTCACCAGCGGCATCACGCGCGGCCTGCCCGCCATCATTCCCGTGGCCATGCTTTACAGTCAGCCCGAGGACGCGGCCGCCGAGATCACCTATGTCGAAAAGCGCGGCTACCCGGTCCGCTACATCGAAATGGGCGAAGAGCCCGACGGCCAGTACATGCAGCCGGAGGATTACGCGTCTTTGTACCTCCAATTCGCCGCCGCGATTCACCGCGTGGACCCAAAACTGAAATTGGGCGGCCCTGTCTTTGAAGGCGTGGACGAAGACATCCAAGCCTGGGCGGATTCGCGCGGTAAGACTTCCTGGTTCGGCCGCTTTCTCGACTACCTCAATTCCCACGGCCGGCTCTCCGACCTCGCCTTCATGTCTTTCGAGCATTACCCTTACGACGGCTGCACCACTCCCTGGAATAATCTCTACAAGGAGCCGCAGCTTCTCACGCACATCATACAGGTCTGGCGCGACGATGGCCTTCCGCCCTCCGTGCCCTTGCTCGATACCGAAACCAACGCTCACGGCGGCGAAGCCTCCGTGGACATCTTCGGCGCCCTCTGGCTCGGCGACACGTTTGCCGCATTTCTCACGGCCGGAGGCGAAGCCACTTTTTACTATCACGATTTGCCCTACTCGCCTCCGCATCCGGCCTGCGCCAATAGTTGGGGCACCTATCACATGTTCATGGTGGATGAGGATTACAAGATCCAGCGTCGCACCTCGCAGTTCTACGCCGCCCAGCTCCTCACGCAGCAATGGGTCCAGCCCGTGGACGCAAAGCACCTCCTGTTCAAGGTCGCGAGCGATGTCCGCGACGCCGCCGGCCACATCCTCGTCACCGCCTATGCCGTCCTTCGCCCCGACGGCCAGTGGTCGCTCTTGCTGATAAATAAGGACCACGACCATCCTCACGATGTGCGCGTCGTGTTTCACGACGATGCCGCGCAGTCGGACCGCACCTTTGCCGGTCCCGTCACCCTCCTCTCGTTTGGCAAGACGCAGTATGAGTGGCACCCGAATCGCAAACAGGGCTACGCCGATCCCGATCTCCCTCCCGTCACGTCCACTCTCCCCGGCGGCCCCGGCGCCCTCTACACGCTCCCGCCCGCCTCGATCAACGTCCTCCGCGCCCGCCTCGAACCCTTGTCGCCTCCCTCGCCTCGTTAGGGAGGCCATACAGGAGTGCAATCGCTACTAGCCCCACCGCGGATTCCGAACTAGCACTCTGTACAAGGTGTTCTTTGCTTTCGCGGGTGTACTAAGCAACGAGGCCCTATCTGTCCAAATTACAGAGGAACACTACAGAAGCGAAGCCAAAGAGTTCGAGGGAATTCAATCAGCGGTCTTTACGCCTTTTCCAACGAGATGGACGCTGCTTCCTCGATGGGAACTGTAAGAGCGATCGCGCCGGAGGATTGCAGGCGCGACTCGGAATCCCGGATCTTGAGCTTGTATTCGCCCTGTGGAAAGCCATCAATCGTTAGTTGCGCTGTTTTCGCGAGGCCAGTCGAGTCCTCCATCGCGAGATGCAACGACCGGCTGGCCGGATTGAATGCGAGCATTTTGATTTCGCCACGCGCGGCCTCGATATTCAGTTTTTCGCCGACGAGCATCACGCGCTTTCTCACGCCGTCCTTCGGGAAAACGCGAATTTCGCCCGCGGATTCCTCCACGTGGCAGCCGAACCCCACCCGGCCGAACGACGCGTCCTGGACCACATACGACTTCGCGGCCCGCAGGAATCCCCAAAGCCCCGGGCCGCCCTCGAACGTCTTCGGTGGTTCGGCGGCGAACACGCCGGGATCGAGCTTGAACCAGCCATACCCCATGCCGTCCGGCAAAATGTTGTGCAGCACGCTCATCACGCCGGCGTATCCCTTCACCAGCATCGAAAGGTCGCCGGTATCTTCAAATGCCTGCAGCAAGCACATGCCGTTCAAGGATTCGGCATGCCAGCAGGCAATCTGGCCGCGCAAGTCCGGATGCGCGAACAAATCGTTGCCGTACGAAAACCAAACCGGCTGATCGCCGCCGCGAAGCGCCTTCAATACCTGGCGGACCTCGCCGTTTCGGCGCTGGCTTTCGCGGTCGCCTCGAAAGCCGAAATATCGCGTAAAGGAATACACCTGATGCTGGCCGGTCTCGTCGATCTCGATTTCGGAACTGTAGGGGTACGGGTCGCGAAGGAACTCGTCGTTGCAGTTCTTCATATGCGCGAGGAGAGCGTCGAATTCGGCGTCCCATCCTTCCGTGCGAAGGTCTTCGAGAATGAAGACGGCGTTCGAGCCGGTGATCAGGCCGTTCAGTTTGTACGGACCAGTGGTGAACCACTTCAGGCAGGTCTGATAGCACATGCGAAGGTAGTCCTTGGCCGCGCGCAGCGAAAGGACGTCGTAATTCGCGCCGATGCGGTAGAGCGCGTGATAAATGTTCGCCACGAAAGCGTAATTGTATGTGCGCCAGGTGGCTTCGCTTCGCATCTTCGACCAGCTTCCCCAGGGGCTCGACGGCCATCGATCCTTCCAGTAGAGCGAGGCCCTGATTTCGTAGGTCTCCGGGTTCTGGATGTATTTGAACAGGCAATCGGAGACGTACAGCTCGAGACGCTCCACTTCCTCGCGCGATGGGAACCAGACATTTTTTTCCGCCAGGAATAGCGGGTCGCCGAATCCAGGGTCGTCAGTCCCGCCGACTTCCCAGACGTCGGTGTTCTCGTCGATCCTCGTTCCCCGGCGATAATCGAACGGAAGGAACAAATGATTGCGGTGGTAGCGGTCGGATGGATTCTGATAGAACTGGCGCTCCGCCATAAATTTGCCACGCGCCTTGATGAGTTGTTCGGCGTCTTCGACACAGTAAAAATGCAGATTGGTCCAGCGGTTGCCGTTATACAGGAGCTTCAAGGTCTTTTGGCCGCGGCCTTCGAAGGAAAGCGTCAGAAAAGTGGAAGCATTCGTCCTCTTTCTGTTTTGCAGCGTGACTCCATCCGAATGAATTTCAATGTCATCCAAATCGGATGGGCACGCCAATTCGACGCGGACATCCGTATTTTCCTGCACGACCATGGAGGGAAGGATTCGAATGCCCAGGTTGCCTGCCTTTGCTAACTCCTTCCGGATATCCGCGTAGTCTTCGATGAACGCGAACCTGAATTGATACGCTTTCTTTTCTCCGGGCTCGAGAACGAGGGATGTATGCCCGTTGACCCACGGATTCCATTCCCAATCGCGCAGGTCCTTGGTGGCCCAGGAGTGAACCGCCAGCAGGTCGGTTCCAATCCAGTTGCCTTGGAAGGAGCCTTCGGCCTTGTAGATGCATTCGATGGAAGTATCTTGCACGCAATGGAACAGAAGGAACGGAGCGTCGCCGCGCGGGCGCTGCAGCAGGACGTAGGAACTGTGGCCGGCGGCAAACGCATGAGCGAATACTTTTTGTTCGTGTAGGGCCTTCTGAATCTCCGGCATTTTTCCGGCGAGGAGCGCTGCCGTGGCCGTCGATCCCTGGTACGGTCCCGCGTAGTCGTCGTTGGCCCGCAAGGGAAAGGCCAGCTCGCCGATCTCCAGCGTGCGATCGGTGAGATTCTCAATCTCAATGTCCCAAATGAGGGCGCCGTCGCTCGTGACCCGGAAATCCATCGCGAGCTGGTAGTGGCGGATGCCGCCGTCATTGCCGGATTTACCCTCGTATCTGACCGTGAACGAATTTTCGGCGACGGACGTTTTTCGGATGTCGACTGAATCCAGAGTCGTCTCCCGCTGCCACTTTCCGGAGGACCTATAGGAAGAGTAGCCCGCGGGTTCCTCGCGAATCCATTCGCGGGTCTTGAGATCCCACACGGTGGTTACCAAATCTCCGGTCCAGTGGGGATCGGACTGATTAGAATTGGTCGAGTTCCCCAGAAAATTCGTTCCCAACGCGTCTCCTTCCCGCGTGATCGAATGAATCGTCCCGTGCCGTTTGTCGAAAGCAACGATCATTCCTCCCGAAGCGAGCCGAACCAGATCGGCTTCATCGGTGGCCCTAGTCTGCGGAGACGGAGCCGCGGCATTCTGCAGTCCGAGAGCATTCGCGGACCGCGAGCCAACCTCCGCGAGCAGGGGCGCAGTACCCATCGCACCCATCGTTTTCAGCAGATTGCGCCGCGAAAGCTTCATGTCCATGGGGAGACCTCAGAGTGGTTGATATTCCGTAAACCAAAATCGAGCATCTGGATTGGGGTGATTTAACGCGCCGCGACAGAAATGTGATTGGGCGGGGCTCCTCATTTCAGCGTAATTATGCTTTGCCGGCACCGCTTATGCCACACGCCACTCGAGGATGCCGAACTCGCGCCACTCGATATCGTTCTCGATAAACATGGCATCAGGAGGGCCGATGTCGCCTTTCTTATATGCCTTCGTCGGGGGCTCGACCTCGACGCGAATGGCAGTTGTCGTAACCGGCTCGAAGCTCACGGTGTTGAACTGGTCCTTTTCCACCGTGTACGGCTGAGCGGCCGTTACCGGCTTCCAATCGTCACCATCCTTGTACAGAACGCGCCACGACTGCGGAAGCCGGCAGAATCGCCGGTCGTCGAACCAATAAACTTGCGAAGAGGAGATTCTGGCAGGCGACTTGAACTCGTATTCCACCCAGGCAGGCGTTCCCATCTGTGGGCGCATCTTGAAATACCGGTAAGACTCATCGGCGGAGCTGAGCGGATCTTTCCCGTCGTAGAGCGCCCCGATGTCGCTGTTTTGGTCGTTGTAGCCGGTCCATACCTTTGGCACGCCGCCTGAAGAATCCACGTGCCGTATGGGATCCGGAGGCTGCGGCGACACCCACGCCTTCTTCGGATCGCGAGGCAGCCACACCGCCATCTCGCCCATGCCTCGATTTGCCCACGCATGGTAGGGGATCGCGACCAGCGGGTGTGCGCGAGTTTCCAACGAAACTCCGTCCGCCGCGCGGGAGACGGCGTGGACGTTGCCGGTGACCACCTGCATGCCGTTCAAAAGATCCTTGCGCCATTCGCTCTTGAACTTGGCGTCCTCCGGCACAACCAGATTCAGGGCGTGGCCGTTGTTGTCCGGCCATTCGGCGCAGTAAACCAGTGGGCCGCGTTCGAGAGCCACCGTGTCTCGATTCTCCAGGGCCTGCGCGTTTGCCTGCACGCGCCGCACCGGCATCGGAAGATTCAGTTCGATTACATCGTCTTGTTTCCAAACGCGCTCGATTCGAACGTAACCGCTCGCTTCGATGTGGCCTGCGCTCTCGGACAAATCGATGGACCGGCCGTTGACGGCAAGCCGCGGCTGCTCGACGCTCCGATCGACATATTGATAGAGATCGCCGGGCATGACTTGATTCCGAGCCCAGCCTGGAATGCGAACCTGAATCGCGAAGCTCTCTGCCCGCTGGGGATCGACGCTGATTCTCGCCTTTCCGTCCCAGGGGTACCGGGTTTCCTGCCGGATTGCCACCGTGTTCTTGCTCGGGAGCTCGACCTTTGCACGGCTTCCTATGAAGAGGTTGACGTACACCGAATCGGCGGATTGGGCGTAGATGTAGCTGCCGATGGAAGCCGTCAGACGCACGACATTCGGCGGGCAGCAGGGAACATTGATCCAATCGAATCGCTCGTAGTCGCCAAACGATTTCAGCGGATTCTGGTAAAAGAACCGGTCTCCCTTCCAGGAGACTCCGTCGGCAAAGCCGTTATACAGGATGCGCTCCATCACGTCGATGTACCGCGCGTCCTGATGGAACAGAAACATGCGATGGTTCCATACCGTGTTTCCATATGAAGCGCAGGTTTCGTTCCACGCGCTCAGGTTCGGGAGTTCGTAGTGCGCCCCAAATTGTTCGTGGAAGCGGATGGAGCCGATGCTGCCGGTCAGGTAGGTCTTGTAGTAAACGGCGTCCTCCCAGATCTTGTCGTCCGCGATGGCATACTCAGGCCGGCCCGTGAGCGCCGCGATATCGGTGAGGGAAATATAGAGATAGGTGGCGCGCACGCAGTGGCCCACGGCGGCGTCCTGTTTCACAACGGGTTCGTGATCCTGCGCATAGGTTCGATCGCGCAAATACTCGCCGGCACGCGGGTAGTCGTCCTTTCCCCGTTCATCGAGAAAGAATTTCGCCATCTTCCAGTAAGCATCGTCTCCGGTTCCACGGTAGAGATGGATCAGTCCGATTTTCTGGCCTTCGTGCTCGGAGATATAGGTTTTCTTGCCCGGCCCGAAATTGGCATCGATCACTTTGGCGTCCTGTAGCGCCAAATCGAGCATCTCCCGCTTGCCGGTCACTGCATAGTAGGCGACGGCGGCCTCCAGAAAGTGTCCCGAGACTCGCACCGCTTTGTCCGGGTCGGAAATCCGTGACGCGAGCGCGTTGACGAGCCCCTCGATGATGCGATCGCAATACTCTTCGAGCTTGGGATCAGGCCGCTTGGCGATCATGTAAGCAGCACCCTCGATCAGCCTCGGGTTGTTGAAGCTCTCCCCGCGGCTCTTCTCTTTCTCAAAGCAGTGCCAGATAGAGACATTGCGATTGACCTCCATCCGTGGCGCCCAGAATTCATCGGTGACGTCTACTTGCGTGAGAGGCACGGGCCTGAACGCGTAATCGTGCGCGGCCTCCAATTCGCCGGAGAAAGATCGCAGGAATCGCACGCCAGGAAGAAGCAGGCTCGACAACAGCAGGGAGCGTCGCGTCACCTTGAGACTATCCGCGTGGGTCAAAGAGGCCTCCCAACCAATTGGTCCGGACCCATGTAGGGCCCGCCCGCAAAGGTGAGTTTGGACACGGTCGCGGGGGTGGGAGAAAAGCGCCTAGACCCAACCCAGTCGTGCGGAGAATTTGAATCCATATGCGGAAATAAAATACAACATATGCAGTGCAATTGTGTGTGCCAATCAGTCCTGCCGGGATTTGTCCTGACCACCTTTCCTGTATGAGCACGCAGCGTGGTTGCAGAGAGAAAAATGACCCCCATCAGAAAGGCTTTGACTGTATTCACGAACGAAGAGAGTGGACCGGGCGCAGCTGCGAGAACTAGTGCAATGCTTCGATTTGATAGTTGAGGACAGAGAGCTGAGTTTGGTAATCGTATTTGGCGCTGGCGGATTGGAGCTGCGCCTCAGTCATGTTCAACTGGGCCTGGCTAAGTTCAATGCGATCGTGATGGGCATGACTTTCACGGGTTGAAGAGAATGGTCGGGGCGAGTGGATTTGAACCACCGACCTCCTGGTCCCGAACCAGGCGCTCTAGCCAGGCTGAGCCACGCCCCGACAGCGGACACCCGAACCCTGGACAATCATCCGAGTAGACAATTCAGGATAGCACAGCTCGGCGCACGGCAACCACAGCAGGCTGTGCAGGCTTGCCGCCAAGTGATTCTGCTCATTGCGCTGGGCCCGGAGGGCGCGCGATTGCATACAGGACCACGCCAATGCCGCGGTGGGTCGTTTCTCGCTCGTAATGCATGCCCAGCTTTTCCATGATGTGGATGGAAGCGCGATTGGTCGGCTGAGCGATGGCTACGATTCGTTCCAGCGCGGCGCGCTCGAAAGCGTGGCGCAGCGCCTCCCGCGCGGCCTCCGTGGCCAGGCCCTGCCCCCAGCGCGAACGCACCAGCCACCAGCCGATTTCGATTTCCAAGGTGCCGTCCAACGGTTGCAAGCCGCAGAAGCCGATGATTTCGCCATCGGCTTTGTCCTGCAGCCGCCAAAAGCAAAAGCCGCGCGCGGCAAAGCCGGCGACCTGGCGCGCGACGAATTCGCGAATGCGTTCGTCCGGCCAAGGCTCGCCGCCTGAAATGTAGCGGACCACTTCCGGATCTTTCGCAATCGGGCGCAACTGAAGCCAATCCTCCGTTTGCCAGGGCAGAAGCCGCAACCGTGGTGTTTCGAGCGCGCTCATCGCGGTGGAATTATCCCATTTTCAGGGGCATCATCGCAGGTCGGCTATAATGCATGGGGGGATTCCGCCGGGACACTTTCCATGGCAATGCAGAAAAATCAGTTGCGCCAGCTCGACCGCTACCGCTGGCTCGTGCCCCGTTCCACAAAGACGGGCATGCTCACCGACGCGCTCATCTACGCCGACGAGCACCTGCTCGAACAGATACTCGGCGATCTCTCGATCGAGCAAGCGATGAACGTCGCGTTTCTGCCGGGAATTGTGGGCCGCTCGCTCGCGATGCCGGACATCCACCAAGGCTACGGCTTCCCCATCGGCGGGGTGGCGGCCACGGATTCCGAGCGCGGCGTAATTTCGCCGGGCGGCGTTGGATTCGACATCAACTGCGGCGTGCGCCTTCTGGCCAGCACACTTGAGCGCGAGGACGTGACGCCGAAGCTACGCGAGTTGGTAAACCAGATTTTTCGCGACGTTCCTGCCGGCACCGGCTCCGAAGGCCCGGTGCCTTGCAGTTTTCAAGACCTCGACCAGGTGCTCGAGCGCGGCGCTGCATGGGTGGTCGAACACGGCTACGGGGAGCCGGCCGATCTCGAATTCTGTGAGGAGTCCGGAGCGATGAAGGGCGCCGACGCGCGAAAAGTGTCGGATCGCGCCAAACAGCGTGGGCGGACGCAGATCGGCACGCTCGGCAGCGGGAATCATTTTCTGGAAGTGCAGTACGTGGAGAAAATCTTTGAGCCAGAAATCGCGGAGAGCTTCGGGCTTCGGCTGGACCAAGTGGTTGTCCTCATCCACTGCGGTTCGCGCGGATTGGGCCACCAGGTCTGCACCGATTTCCTGAAGCGGATGAACGAAGCCATGACCCGATACGAGATTTCGCTGCCCGACCGACAACTTGCTTGCGTGCCGCTACGCTCGCAGGAGGCCAAGGATTATTTTGCGGCGATGGCGGCCGCCGCGAATTTTGCCTGGGCGAATCGCCAGGCGATCACGCATTTCACGCGCGGCGCCTTCCGGCGAATTTTCGGCGAAGAAGTTCATTTGCGCGTCGTTTACGACGTGGCCCACAACATGGCGAAGCGGGAGCGGCATCACTTCGGCGGAGCGGATCGCGATGTCGTCGTCCATCGCAAAGGGGCCACGCGATCGTTTCCCGCCGGTTCGCCCGATATCCCCGACGCATATCGGGAAGCCGGCCAGCCTGTGTTGATTCCCGGCTCCATGGGTACGGCAAGTTATGTGCTAGTCGGAACGGATCGCGCAATGGAGGAGACTTTCGGGACGGTTTGCCACGGGGCCGGCCGGGCGATGTCCCGAACGGCCGCGAAGCGCGGTCGCGACGCCCGCGTGGAGACCAAGAAACTCGAAGACCAGGGAATTATTCTTCGCGCGGAGACTCGCGACGGCATTCTCGAAGAAATTCCCGAAGCGTATAAGGACATCGACGAGGTCGTGAACGTGGTCCACAACGCCGGGCTGGCGCGGAAGGTCGCGCGCCTCCGCCCCATGGGCGTCGTTAAAGGATAACTCCCGGCAGTGCAGCCGCGAGCGTTCCTACTCTGCGCTGCCATTTCCGTCTGCAGCCTCGGGCAAATGAATCAGGCGCGCCTCGGTTATTGGCGGCAGCGCCAGAATGTGCTGCACAACAGACGCGTCCACTTTCCCGTCCAGCCTCACGAGCGCCACCGCTTCGGCTCCGTGCACCGGTTGCCGCCTGCCCAGCGCAAATGTCGCGATGTTCACGCCGAGCTTCCCGAGTTCCGTACCAATTTGTCCGATCACGCCCGGGACATCCCGGTTACGCATGAGCAGTAGCGTCCCTTCCAGTGGGGCTTCGAGCCCAATTCCGTCCACAGAAATAATTCTGGTCACGCCTTCCAGCACTACCGTGCCTTCCACCGTCACTTCCCGCCCACTGTTGTTCACCAGCGAAACTTCCAGAGTGTTCGGATACCCGCGTTCCCGTTTGCGAAACCCCTCTTCGATCACCAGCCCGCGCGACGCTGCCACCTCATCGGCATTGATCAGGTTTACCTTCTCCCCTTCCTTCAGCGTCGAATTCAGAACGCCGGCCACCACCGCGCTGCGCAGCATCTGCGAGCCCAGCTCAGCGGGCTCCCCTGCGTAGCTGATGCGAATGCGGCTGAAGTTGGGCGAAGGCGCCGCTTGCGCGATAAATCGTCCGAGCTGCTCGCCCAGTTGCACGTACGGCCGCAGTTTGCGGTATTGCTCCGCCGAGACCGGCGGCATGTTCACCACGTTGCGGATCAACCCGTCGGCCAGATAGTCGCGCACCTGCTGCGCGATTGCCGTGCCCACGGCCTCCTGCGCCTCGCGCGTCGAGCCGGCGATGTGAGGAGTGGCGATCACGTTTGGAAGACCCAGGAGCGGCGAATCCTTTGGCGGCTCGATCGCGAACGTGTCCACGGCCGCGCCTGCAAGGCGTCCTGAGCGCAGCGCCTCCGCCAGCGCGGGTTCGTCAACCAGTTCGCCCCGGGCGCAATTGATCACAAACGCACCCTTCCTCATCTGTGCGATGGCTGCCGCATTGATCATCTTGTCGCTGGACGGATTCAGCGACGTGTGCAGCGAGATTACGTCCGACCGTTTCAGGAGATCCTCGAGCGAGACGATTTCGACATTCAGCTCCCGCGCCATCACCTGGCTCGCCGACGGATCGAACGCCAGCACTTTCATCTCCAGCGCTCGAGCGCGGCGTGCCACTTCAATTCCGACGCGCCCAAAGCCCACCAGTCCGATGGTCTTTCCGCGCATCTCGATGCCCGACGACGATTTCTCCCACCGTCCCGCGTGGATGGACGCATTCGATTGCGGCACCGACCGCACGAGCCCCAGCATCAGCGCCAGCGTGTGCTCCGCCACGCTCACCGAATTGCCGCCCGGCGTATTCATGACGAAAATGCCGCGATGCGTAGCCGCTTCCATGTCTATATTGTCCACGCCCGCGCCCGCGCGGCCCACCACGCGCAGCTTGTTTGCCTTCGCCAGCAGCGCGGCCGTTACCTTCGTGGCGCTCCGCACAATCAATCCATCGGCGTCCGCGATGGCGGACGGCAATTCTGCTGCTGTTGGCGTTAGAATTTCCCAGCCCGTTTCACGCAGTAAGGCAATTCCTCGTTCACTGATTTTATCGGCGACGATTACTTTCATGTCTTCCAGCGTAGCGAGTGGGATAGCTTGTGTCAAATGCGGAGGCGCGCGAAAAACTGTGTGCTATCCTTAGTCCAGGGAGAGAGAAAATCGAATGACCTACCTCGAACGCATCCAGAACGACCTCACCGCCGCGATGAAGGAGAAGGATGAGCTGCGGTTGAGCGTCCTGCGCATGGTCAAATCCGCGCTCAAGAACAAGGAAGTCGAAAAAATGCGCCCGCTCGAAGATTTGGAATCGCTTCAGATTCTCCAGACGCTCGTTAAGCAGCGCAAGGAATCCATCGATCAATTCACGAAGGGCGGACGCAAGGATCTCGCTGAAAAGGAAGCCAAAGAAATCACCATCATCGAAACGTATCTGCCTGCCGCTCCCAATGATGCGGAAATCCACGAGGCCATCGAATCTGCCATCGCCGAGACGGGTGGCGATTCTCTCAAGCAGATGGGTGCCGTGATTAAAGCTGCACGCGCTCGGCTGGAAGGCAAGACGATCGACGGAAAGGTCCTGAGCGATCGGGTCCGCGAGCGCCTGTCGAAATAGGCAACGGAAGAATTCATCGGGTCTCAACCGAGAGTCGGGCGCACCCCGAGACCTCTTCCACTTAACTCCCGCCGCGCCGCAGGACCGCGCTGGAGCGCTCGTCACTCGCAATCTCGTGAAAGAAACCCCTGATTTCATCTAGTTTCTGCACCGGGACGGTTACATCCTTCACTACGTAGGTGCGCTTGTAGTGCAGCGTGCCTTCGGAAACCGTGACCGCGCTTTCGTACGACGCGTATTCGCACTCCTCCTTGACAGGCTTCGGCAGGTCGTCAACCACGTATCCCGGAGGCAACGTGATGTCGAAGATGTCGTCCTGGCGGGTTGCTTCCGGGAACTCCACCGGATATTTGCGTGGCTTTCCGCTGAGGAGGCTCAGTATAAACGAATCCTTGCTGCCCAGCACTCGTGGACGCAAGATCATCAGATCCCCGGCGGTTTTGGCATACCCCTCGGCGAAGAACTTGTAATCCATCGTCAAGCTCTCGTCATACTTTTCCAGATTTCCCAAAGTGGCGTGAGTTAGCGTGAAACTGTTCAGGGAACTCCCCACGAAGTTTTCAAGAATCTTGGCTCTTTGGGCCGGCGGCACTTCCATATATTGCTCGCGTGTGTCTTCCGCTGGGCCTCCCCACCTCACCTCTTGAACCTCGCCGCTCAAATTCCCGGCTGGGCTCAAGTCGAGCTTTGCAGTTCGTAGTAGCCGGTTTGTGGATGGCGGTAGCAGAGGCGTGCTCGACAGTTCTCCGCCGTCCGGCCCAACCACGAGCCCATAGCTGTCCTGAAGGTAAGACGGCAGATAGCCGAGAGGGACATAGGGGTTCGTGGGATCAAAAAACAACAGCCGGCTGAGCTTGGGGTCATTGACGATGGCGTAGAGAGTATTGTCCTGGACATCATCGGGGAGCCGGATGGCCAGAATGACGTGGTCGAACCGCATGGAAGGATAACCAGGGTGCACAACGCCGCGATCCGTGTGAATAATCACATAGTAGGACTCGATCCCAATCTCATGGAGCAAGGAGCTGAGAAGCGTTGCCTTGTCCTTGCAGTCCCCGTATTGATGAGCGAAAACCTCTCCGGCCGGGTGCGGCTTATACCCTCCAATCCCGATTTCGACGGCAAAATAGCGAATGCTTCTTTGTACGTATTGCGTCAACACTCTTATTCTATCTACAGGATTCGAAATCCCGGATGTCAGGTCAGCCGCCTTCTGCTTGATTTGTGGGGTTGCAACACGGCTCGACGCAGTCAGATTGTTGTACCAAAGCCCCATGTCCTTCCACGACCCGTTCGTCTTTGCGCGCATCGCGGGGTCGCGCGGGAAATACTTCACGCCGACCCAGCCTGCAACGGCTTCCCAGGGAGGCATTTCGGACTCGATCTCTACAGCGGGAATATCCTGGATTTCCCAAACAGACTGATCGGGCCCATCGTTCTGAGGCTTTTGTTCCGCGTAATTGAACCAATTGGTTGTAAATTCCCAGCCGGCTGGTATTTGTAGAACGAAACGGGCCCTCTTGACGGGAATCGTGCGCTGGAATGACCAATCGTCCTCGAAGATGTACGGACGGTCCTTTTGCACGTATTCGTAGCCTATGACGCTGCCGGGATTTGCTTCTGGGAATTTCAGATTCTTCGAGCGAACATCACTAAACATCTCGGAATCAAAGTATCCGTCTTCGGTTGCGTCCTTATCCGTTAATTCGACCTCGTGTCCATCCGCTGTAATTGTCCATGCTCTGAGAAAGGAAATTTTGGTCTCTTTGTCGAAAGGGATTTCGATGTCGCTGTAATCGCGGCGTGCCTCGGGCCGGAGAATCCGGAACGCCGATCGATGGCGCGTCTCAATCTCTCCGTTGTCTTTTACCGTTGTTTGCTGCTCGTCTAGCAGCATCACCGCGACGGTCTCCTTTGAGTACTCGGGCAGCTTTTCCCGCGCCGCGGCGCGAAGCCAGTCCGGTGCGGAGTCTTTCGCCAGGGCGGGCATGCCGAACCACACGAGTATCGCGGCCGCCGCAGGCAGACACAGTGCGGCCCGCCTAATTGCCCTTCGTGGCCTCAGCGGTTTGGAATACGATTTGGACATTGTCATACGTCTTCACCAGGCTGAAAAACTGGCGAAGTATTGGGTAGGCGTCCTTCGGAAAAGCTACGCCGTTGAATACTAACTGCCGCTTCACTTCAACGACATCGCCCTGGTCCAGGACCGTCATGTCGTACGTAGCGGCGCCCGCATTCATGTTTTGCGGTTTGGGGACAGCCTCGATTTTATAACCGGCGGGTGCATGAAACTTTATGTCATCCACCTCTTCATACGGGTAAGGAAAATAGACGGCATTAATCCGTTTTTCGGGCAAGAATGCTCGGGAATACTCAGCCGGGAACAGGTCAGCAGGCAGGAGCATTCTCCTCCCCGCGGCATTGCCCATCGCGGGGAGCTTCACGTTGCCTTCTACGTGCAGTGGCTCGGCGAAATTGTCCCAGTTGGCGATGTTCGTAAGCTCGAACGAGGCATCTCCGGGAAGCCAGCCCTTGATTTCTGCTTCCAACTCCTTCTTCCGCCCTGCCTCATCCTCTTTGCGATTCTGGCTTCGTTGCAGCGCACCCTTCTCCCCAGCGAAATCCACTTGTATCTTTCCGGTGGCATTTCCCTCCGCGTCTATGGCGAGATCGGCATGCCGCGTGAGCGTGCCGTCGGCCACGGCTAATCCCGGGGTGCCTACCACCTCGCCACCGTTCTTGCTGATTCGAACACCCGACGCTTGGGCTTCGTACCACGGGAGAATACCGAACGGGAAGTAGCGCGCGCCGGGATCGAGGTAGTATTCCTTCGAACCCGCGCGGACCCAGACCACATCTGCCTTGAGCTGGGCGTCGTCCTCTGTTTGAGGAACGAAAATCTCCACATTCCAGGGCGAGACATAAACCTCGGTGGCCTCAAATCCAGCGGCTCGCGCCAGGCCGACAAAGAGGCAATTGATGTCGCGCTCGCTCCCGTAGCCCTTCCTGAGAGTGTCTTCGGCGTTGGAGACGTTCTTCACGTTCTCGGCTTTTTGTTCCTTCGCCGTCTTGGACTCTTCCGTATTCAGATTCCGGATTTGCTGAACGCGCGCGTAAATCTTCCTCAATTTCGTTTCCGGAGGATCGCCCGGGCTGACGATCTGGGAGAGTTCCTGCTCCAACACTTTTTTCTTGTCCACAAAATGATCGAGTTCGCTATTCC
The DNA here is from genome assembly GCA_963788255.1 of uncultured Acidobacteriota bacterium. Lineage (GTDB taxonomy): Bacteria > Acidobacteriota > Terriglobia > Acidiferrales > UBA7541 > Palsa-295. The sequence continues at coordinate 959,599 of CAWBGC010000009.1, read as the reverse complement.
ATTTCTTCGCCCTGCGATTCCAGTACTGCTCCGGTGTTTCTGACGAGGGCGCGCCCTGCTCCTGGTAGTACCATTCGACGCGTGCCTCGAGCGCGCGTTTCGGCGGCATGAGCGCTTCATCCACTACGGCAGGAATGTCATGGGCTTCCATAATGCAGGCGTGATCGACGCCAATATCGCACTTGGGCTTCGCGTCGGCGGTCAAACCATAGATCCGATAATAAGGAACGTACCCCGAGTAATCGGCGAAGGGAACAAACGTGAAGTGGGCCTCGCGCGTGTAGAGCTCAGAGGAAACAGTCCACTCTTCGCTATGCAGCCAATACGGCTCCCCTTGCTTCCTGTACTTGTATTCGACAATGGATCCGGGCTGGACGTCGGGCAAAGTAAAAGTTGCCGCGCGGACCTTATATCCGCCCACCTTTTCAACCATCTTATCCAGAACCTTGCCGTCAAATTTCGCTATGCTTCCGTCCGGATGGATTGTCCGGCCGCGAACGTTTGCAACTTGCCAGCCATTCGAGCCCATTTCAAACGGGGTGTATACGTCGCTGTTGCCCGAGAAATAGGGAATCTCGACGTTGGCGTAGTCCTTGCCCGCCGACGTGAAGATTTTGATCCGGACGTACTCTTCATCGGAATCTCCTAACTTATGGAGGTCCTTCGCGCTGACGACGCTTTCGCGATAGAGGATCATCGCGTCCGCGCCGGGGCTCTTCGGGTTGTCCTTCAGCGCCAAGTCCTCGGGAGTGATGGGCTGCCATTCGTCTCCTGCCGGAGCAATCCGTGGCGCCGCGAGCAATATCATCACAAGCAGAATCCAGAAAAGTATGGCGCTGTAGGTTTGGCTTGCAGATTTCATCGAAGTTCCTCTTGCCAGGGTTAAGAGTCCGATCCCCACTCTAAGTGACTGGTTCTGCGGAGGTGGCCAATATTTCTTATTCCCAAGCAGTGAATTACACGCCACGTTATATCGCTCTTGTATGCGTGTCAATGATTTCGTCGTCAATTCATACGGTGTATATGGGTCTTTCCCGGCTCAGACGCGCCTGCAGCTATCCTTTGCAAGGCCTCGTTTGCGTCTTGCCTCGGCTCATTTCTGGTGTTACCTTGCCCGCTTCGTGGACCTGCGATCCGCCCGGTAGCGGATTGCTCGGCGATCGAATTCGGGAAGAGGTGAATCGTGGCGACGAAACCGTGGAGTTCGACCGCACCGCCGGGTGAATTCCGCCCCTATGTGGACGCGGAGCAGAACCTCGGCGAATTCAGTCTTCGCGCCGTAATCCTTGGCTCGCTTTTTGGAATCCTCTTCGGAGCCGTCTCGGTGTATGTCGGTTTGCGCGCGGGGCTGACCGTGTCCGCCTCCATTCCCATCGCTGTGCTTTCCATCAGCATCCTGCGCGCCTTCGGCCGCTCCACGATCCTCGAAAACAACATTGTCCAAACCACCGGTTCGGCCGGTGAATCCGCTGCCGCCGGCGTTATCTTCACCATGCCCGCGCTGATCTTTCTCGGTTTTTCACTCAACTCCGAATATTGGCGCATCTTTTTTCTCGCGCTGATGGGCGGATGGCTGGGCGTTCTTTTCATGATCCCGCTCCGCCGCCAGCTCATCGTGAAGGAGCATGGTAACCTCACATTTCCCGAAGGCACTGCCTGCGCCGACGTGCTTGTGGCGGGAGAACGCGGCGGCTCCTTTGCAGGTCGCGTCTTCTGGGGACTCGGCCTCGGCGGCGTTTACACCATTTGCATGAACACTTTCGGCCTCTGGCCCAGCCAGCCCGATTACCAGCCAAGTTGGCTTCCCGGCGCTTCCTTCCGCGCCAACATCACATCCGAGTACCTGGGAGTCGGCTTCATCATTGGCCCGCGTGTCGCCGGTACTCTCTTCGCAGGCGGCGTCATCTCCTGGCTCGTGATCATGCCCGCGATCAAATTCTTCGGCTCTCTCTCACCCACGCCGCTCTATCCCAGTACCATCCCCATCCCGCTTATGACTCCCCAGGATCTCTGGGGCACTTACATTCGTCCCATCGGAGCCGGCGCAGTGGCTGCCTCCGGCCTCATCACTCTCCTCAAAACAATGCCCACGATTCTCGCAGCACTCAGCGCGGGACTCAAAGACATCCGCGCCAAGAGCGCCGCCGTGGCCGCCGCAACCAGTCGCACCGAGCGCGACATGTCCATGCGTATCGTGGTCGTCGGTTCGGCCGTCATCGTCGCGATGGTCTGGATTCTCCTCAAGTTCAAGCCTATTCCCGGCGCGCAGACCGGCGCTTTCGCAAACCTCGTCGCCGCGATTTTCGTCATTGTGTTTGGGTTTTTGTTCGTCACCGTCGCTTCGCGAATCAGCGGCTTGATCGGCAATTCCTCGAACCCCATCAGCGGCATGACGATTGCCACCCTGATGGCCACCTGCGCGATGTTCCTCGTCATGCACTGGACCGCGGGCCCCTACGCCGTGCTCGCGCTAACGATTGGCGGAGTCGTCTGCATCGCGGCGGCCATTGCTGGCGCCACCTCCCAGGATTTGAAGACGGGCTATCTCGTCGGCGCGACGCCCTATTGGCAGCAGGTCAGCCTTCTCATCGGCGTCGCGGTGTCTTCCTTCGCCATTGGCGGCACGCTCATCCTCATGAACGTCGGCCTCGCCCAGTACAAGCCCATCCACATTCCCCTCGACATCACCAATCTCCCTTCGGGTGTCGAGCGCCAAGCGGACAACTATTCTTACGATGGCAAGACCTACACGCTCGTCAATGCTCTCGGCTCGCGCGAAATTCCCGACGGAAAATACCTGTACGATTCATCCACCAAGGAAATCGAAGTTCAGTGGGTGCAGGGTATTGGCAGCGACAAAGCCGCCGCGCCCCAGGCGCGCTTGATGGCCACCGTCATCAGCGGCATCCTGAATCATCGCCTCCCGTGGCGCCTGGTTTTCCTGGGAGTCTTCATGGTGATTACCGTTGAGCTGCTCGGCATTCGCTCGCTCCCCTTCGCCGTCGGTTCTTATCTCTCGATTGCCACCACCATGACCATGTTTGCAGGCGGAGTGGTCCGCTGGCTCGCCGAGCGCGGCTTGGAGAAAAAGAGCGGCGCCGAAAGCGAAGTGAGCCCCGGCTCGCTATACGCCAGCGGCTTGATCGCCGCGGGCGGCGTATTTGGCCTGCTCGCGATCGTCATCAATCTTCTGCAGGACCCCGAGATCAGCAGGCACGTGCCGCACTGGTTCGCGACGGCCCTCTTCCTGCCTTGGCCCGCGAAAATGTTCGCATTCGGCCAAAAGTATTTGCCCCATCTCAGCCAAGCGCAATGGCTTGGCGTGGTCTTGTTTGCGTTGCTGGCCGCCTCGCTGTTCGTTTCCGCGCGTAAGAAACTGAAGCAGTCGTAGTCCGTCGCTGGCGCAATGGCAATCTCAGCCCCCTCAACCGCGAAGCGATTCAAATCCGCTTGGAAGCTCGGGGGCCTGACCCCTCGGCAACTCGCTCGAAACGTTTTGGGTGAGATCAGCGCGAACAATCTTCTCGGCCGGTCATCGGAGCTGGCATTCGAGTTTTTGTTCGCTCTCTTGCCGTTGCTTCTGTTCATGCTGACTTTGTTCGGGCTGTTCGCTTCGCGCAGTGTCGAGCTCCAGAATGATCTGCTCTCTTATTTCGCAGATTTTCTTCCGCGGGCAGCGTTCCAGCTCTTGACGGCGACGGTTACCGAGCTGGCTGCAAACGCAAGCAGCGGGAAGCTGACATTCGGGATCGTCGTGGCGCTTTGGTTTGCTTCCGGTGGCGTGACTTCCATGATTTCCGCTCTGAACACGGCCTACCACGTCCGAGAGTCTCGTTCCTGGTTCACGGTCCGGGCAATCGCGCTCGGATTAACGCTGTTGATCGCGATTCTTCTTCTCTCGGCCCTATTTTTTGTGTTGGTGAGCACCCATTTCCTGGATTGGCTTGGGGCCGAACTTCACTTGGGTCCGCTTGTTGTCCTTATATTGAAAACCGTGCAGTGGCCGGCTGCTATTCTCTTCGTTGTCGCGTCGTACTCGCTGATTTATTATTTTGGCCCCAATTTGCAAGAGCGGCGTTGGCGCTGGATTTCTCCCGGTTCGGCTTTTGGTGCCTTTCTATGGCTGCTGGCCTCGGTCGGATTCCGCGTGTACCTGCATTTCTTTAACACGTATAGCGCCTCGTACGGATCGCTCGGTGCGGTGATGATCCTTTTGGTCTGGCTGTATGTAACCGGATTGGCATTCCTGATCGGAGGGGAGATTAACGCTGAAATCGAGCGCGCGGCCATGCGAGCGAGTTCGCAGCAGATTCTCTTGTAGGCCCGCGTCGCTTGGCCGCGTGTCAAGTGTTAGCTTCAGTTCAGAATGTCTCTCGACGCCCACGCATATATGAAAGTGTAATTCACCCGCAAGGCAGGAAATGCCAAAGATGCTCATCCACCCACGGCCGCGACCTCACCGGTTGTGATGGCTATGCACAAGCGCGGCGGAGCAAATGCGCATGCTTATCCCGTAGGCTCCGATTCCCGCCGCCAAGCCGATCCACGCCCCGGCGGCTCGGCCGGTGAGAATTGCCAGGATCGTGCCCAGGAGGAGCGATCCCCATAGCGACAATTGGATCATCAGGTAGTCGACGATGTCGTCTGCCTCGTGCTTCATTCCCACGAAGGCGATTGTCAGCAACGTATCCGGTATCTTCATCTTCGCTCTCCTTCGCCGTCTTTCTTCAGGTTCCATTTGTCGTCCTATGTCTTAATAATCGGCATCCACCCTTAGACGATGATAGGGAGCCCGAGGTCGGCCCCCTATCATGTCAAAATAAATTCGGTGTCCAACCCCTGCTAGACTGTCGCGAACTTGCGGAACGACGCATACTCCACATCGAACATCTTCACGCTCGGCGTCTCATCAATGTACTTGTTGAGGATCTTCATGACTTCGGGATACGCGGTCCGGTTGTAGATTTCAGCGTGCTCCTTCTCCTCCCACAGGCTGATCGCCACAACTTCCTTCGTTACCGGCGTGACCAGCAGCAGTTCCTCCAGGAATCCCTTCTGTTTCTTCAGCATCGGGATCACTTCCTTCTCCATCACAGTCGGAAATTCCTTGGCAAGATTGGGCTTCAGTTGCAGTGTTACGTGCCGGGCAAACATTTGAACCTCCTCAGAGTTTTCTCGCAAGGGCGATGCCGCTCGTTTGCCTGCGTTTGAACGCGAAAAAACGTAGTCCGGGAGCTCATTCCGTCCTTTGGCTCCCTTTACCCCCCGCTGCCACCGATTGCAGTGGCCTGCGTCACCTTTCTGCGTGATCCTCGTTACACGGTCCCACTGGCGCTCACAACGGTAGTCACTCCTGCCGCCACTTGGCTTTGACTCCGCTGCCGCAAGCCTTTAAACTGGAACATCGTGGGCTCTTTTTCGCGCGGCTACGGCTACCGGTTCGACATCAGCGGATATTTCCCCCGCGCGATCAAGACCATTTGCCTCGCTTGCGTGGCGGTTTTTTTCCTGCAGGTCATTTCGGGCTTGCTGTTCCACGAAGCAGGCGTGGAATTCTGGCTCAACTGGTTCGGCTTGGCCCCCGGCAACCTGATTTTCCATTACCGGATTTGGCAGCCTTTTACGTATCTGTTTTTGCATGGTGGTTTCCTTCACATTCTTTTCAACCTCTTGTACCTCGCCATGTTCGGAGCGGCTCTGGAGCACACCTGGGGCGCGCGCCGGTTCTACACTTATTTCTTTGTTTGCGGCATCGGTGCTGGCCTCACCGACGTGCTCGTCCGCAGCCTGCTGGTATTCTGGGGATTGTCGAAACCCTATTTGCTAAACGTTCCGACGATTGGTGCTTCCGGAGCAATCTACGGAGTTCTTCTCGCCGTTGCCGTCATCATGCCGCATCGCCAGGTTTGGGTGTTTCCGCTGCCGGTCACGGTCTCGATGCGCATTTTCGTGATCGTCATGGGCGCGCTCGAATTCTTCAGCACGATCGGTTCCTCCGGCGACGGCGTCAGCCACGCCTGCCATCTCGGCGGCATGCTCGTCGGTTACATCTATCTCCGACGGGGCTCTTACCTCTACAATTTCCGCAACTACTTTTCGGATTGGCAGCGCCGCCGGCTTCGCAAGAAGTTCGATGTCTATGTCCGCGACCACCGCGAAAAGCCGCCCACGCCTCCCGGCAACTGGCTGAACTAAGGCCGCGCTGGTTCTCCCCCGCAATTTTCCTGCGCCTCAATTCGCTTGTTGAGATGTTTAATGGCGGGATGGAATATCGCCGGGCAGGTTGCCGCCGACGCGGATCAGCCGCATCAAGTTCGTTGTGCCGCGCGCCCCAAGCGGAGTTCCCGCAATAATTCCCACCACGTCCCCGCGCCGGACCAGACGCTCTTCCTGCAGCCTTCGCTCGGCGGCCTGGGCGAGTTCATCGATGTCGTGGATGCGTTCGATCCGCCGCGGCAGTACGCCCCAGAACAGGCTCAGCCGCCGCCGCGTCTCCGGGTTCGGCGAAAACGCCACAATCGGCGCCCGCGGCCGGTGTTTCGATACAAGGCGCGCGGAAAGCCCGGTCTCCGTGAACACGGCCACCACGCGCATGTGCATCTCTTCGGCGGCGTGGCAAATCGCTTCGGCGATGGCTTCACCGATGTGCAGCTCGCCGGACCGGGTGGGCCGCAGCGGCTCGGGGATCGCCGCTTCCGCTTCGCGGATGATCCGGTCCATCATCTCCACCGATTCCAGCGGATACATTCCTGCTGCCGTTTCTCCGGAGAGCATCAGCGCGTCGCTTCCGTCAAAGATGGCGTTGGCCACATCGGACGCCTCGGCTCGCGTCGGCCGCGGGTTTTTCTGCATTGAGTCCAGCATCTGTGTCGCCGTGATGACGGGAATCAATGCATCGCGCGCCCGGGCGATAATCTGCTTTTGCAATACCGGAACCTTTTCCGGGCTGATCTCCACGCCCAGGTCCCCCCGCGCCACCATCACTCCGTCTGCCACTTTCAGGATTTCATCCAGGTTCTCGATGGCCTCAGGTTTTTCGAGCTTCGCGATCACTGGTGCGTTTTTGCCCGCGCGTGCGATGGCCGCTTTCGCTGCCCGCACGTCTTTGGCCGTGCGCACGAAACTGAGCGCCACGTAATCCGCGCCCTGTCCCAGCGCGAACGCCAGGTCGTCGCGGTCCTTCGGCGTGAGCGACGGAATCCTCAGTTGGATCCCCGGCAAGTTAATGCCCTTGTGCTCGCCGAGCTCTCCGCCATTCTCCACCTGGCACACCACTTCGTGGCCGCGCGTCGAAAGCACTCGCAACGCGATCTCTCCGTCGCTCAATAGAATCTGATTGCCTTTGTGGACCGACTCCGGCAGCGCGCGAAACGTCGTGCTGATCGCTTCCTCGTTTCCGGCAATCTGCTTCGTCGTGATGGTGAGCCGCTGGCCGAATCGCAGCCGCACCGGACGGCCTCCTTGCAGAGCGCCGGTGCGGATCTTGGGGCCTTGTAGATCCGCCAGAATCGCGATGGGCTTTTCGTGATGTCCCGAGGCGCGCCGGACGGCGGCCACGTTTCGAGCATGCTCCGCGTGCGTGCCGTGCGAAAAATTCAGCCGCGCCACGTCCATTCCCGCGCCCGTCAGCTTTTCAATCATACCGGTCGAAGAAGTGGCAGGCCCCAGCGTGCAGACGATCTTGGCCCTTCGATGGATCATGCAGGCTACTTTGCGACCGCGAATTCGTTCACGATGTTGTAGACGAATTCGATTCCCTTGTTGAATGAATCCACAGGTATGCGTTCGTCGTCGGAGTGCATGCGCATCAGATCGGCGTCCGTCAGCGGAAACGGAACCAGGCCGTAGGCCTGGACGTTGCGCATGCGCAGCGGAGAGGAATCCGTCGCCCACGCCGACATCAGCGGAATCACCGGCACGCCTGGGAATTCCCTTCCGGATGCATGGACGATCGAGGTATAGAGATCGGAAGTGAGTGAGGAAGAAGGTGCCGCTTCTCCGCTGTTGGGTTCCATTTCGAAGCGGATTTGCGGATCGTTGACGATCTGCCCGAGTTTGGCGAGAAGCGTATCGATCTGGTCTCCCGGAAGCAGGCGAATGTTCAGCACACCGCGCGCCTCCGTCGGCACCACGTTGGCGCGAATCCCGGCCTGGAGCATCGTCTCTGCAATCGTGTCGCGCATCATCGCATTCCAGATAGGGTTGGCGCCTGAAATCCAGCGCGCCGCATGTTCTCCGCGGTCGGAGGATTCCAGCGCGCGCATCCACTTGCCCGTTTCTTCATCCTGTAGCCCCGCGAGGCCTCCGAAATAGGCGCGCGTCACGGAATTGAATTGGATCGGCGTCTCGTACGCGCCGATCTTGTCCATGGCCTCCACCAGGTGTAGGACGGGATTGTCCTTTCTCGGAATGGAGGCGTGCCCCGAAGTTCCCGTGGCGATCACGTCGACGTTCATGGCCACTTTTTCGCTGGCCTGGACGCCCACGTATTGCACCTTCCCTTTGTCCAGCGTCACCTGGCCGCCTTCGTTGAGCGCAAAGCCTGCGGCGATCTTGTCCCAATGTTTTTCGACTGCAAATTTCATGCCCGTCTCGCCGCCCGCCTCTTCGTCACCCTCGGCGAAGTAGATGACGTCGCGGTTCAGCCGCGCGCCAGATCGCTTCAGCGCGATGAACACCGCGAGGTCCGCGATCGCCATTCCCTTGTCGTCGATCGCGCCGCGCCCGTAGAGGTAGCCGTCCTTCAGTACGGCACCGAATGGGTCCACGGTCCATTTGCTCTTGTCCACGCCCACCACGTCGAGATGGCCCATCAGCAGCAGCGCGCGCGAAGGGTCGGGCACGGCGCTGGAAGAAAGCCGCGCCACCAGGAACCCGCGTCCCGGAGTGCTCTCGAATATCTCCGCGTGAATTCCTTCCTTCGAAAGTATGTCGGATACGTACTTCGCCGCGACCAGCTCGTTTCCCGGCGGATTCGTGGTGTTGATGCGGATCAGGCCTTGCAGCCAGCCCAAAGCCTCGACGTCGAGTCTCGAGAGATCGGCGGAAGCCGGCGCGCCCAGTGCGCTGCCTTGTGCGGAGCCAACCTGAGCGCCGAGCGACATCGCGCCCGGGAGCGCACCCAATACAATTAGAAACAAAATCCGAGCCGCCGTACGCGCCATCCTTCTTTTTGCCTCCTCGGGAATCTATAAGTGCATCGCGCGAAGAACGAATTTTCATACTATCATGGCGCTGGAGCGCGTCCGGGGGCGCCGCGTACCGCGTTTTCTGAATTGCAATTGACCATCCGGCAAGGGCCGTGGCAGCATCCAAGCTAGGGGTGAGGGAACCATGCTATCGAACCGATGGCTTCGCGTTGTTTTACTGGGGATACTGATTGGCGTTCTGGGAGTTCCTCCCGACGCTTTCACCGCGCGTGCCCGGCAGCAGGAGGGCCCGCAGAAGCCTCCCGGCGCGCAGCCCACCCCGCCGCCCACGCCCCCCACCGCTCAGCAGGAGCAGCAACAGAAGGCCCAGCAGCAAGCGCAAGGTCCTCCACCGCAATCCACGATTTCCTCCGTGTCCAATCTTGTAAATATCGATGCGGTGGTGACGGACCAGGAAGGCGATATCCTGAAGGGATTGAAGAAGGAAAACTTCCGTGTCCTCGACAATGGCCAGCCTCAGCAGATCCAAAACTTCGCTCCCACCGATGCTCCCATCACCATCGTCATCCTGATGGAGTTCAGCCACCTCATGTGGGGCTACTTTGGTTACGAGGGAAAGAATTGGGCCTATGGCTTCCTCCAGCATCTCAACAACAAGGATTGGGTGGCCTTCAAGACCTATGATTTGAAAACGACTCTTCAGGTGGATTTCACGCATAACATCAACGAGGTGGGGCAGTCGATTGCAGGTCTCTATTACCCAGACTTCAGCGAAGCGAATATGTTTGACGCCGTCCTCGAGACGATCGACCAGCTTCGGGATGTGCAGGGAAAGAAATCCATCCTGCTGATCGCTTCGGGATACGACACCTTCAGCAAGCACACGCTGGATCAAACGCTCAAGCGGCTGAAAGAGACTGATGTGACGATTTTCTGCATTGGGATGGCCGAATCGCTGGCCGTGCGGTCGCCTCGCGGCGGAGGCGTCAGCTACCTGCAGGCGCAAAACCAGCTCAACACATTCGCGAGCATGACCGGAGGCTATGCTTGGTCTCCTCGCTTTTACGGAGAGATGAATGACATCTTCAATTCGGTTTCCGCATTCCTCCGCAGCCAATACACAATCGGATTTTCGCCCTCGACTCCTCAGGATGGCAGATACCACAAGCTCAAGGTCGAGGTTCTGGACGAAAAGGGCAACGAGCTGATGATGTCGGACAAAAAGGGCAAGATGAAGAAAGTTATCGTCTATGCCCGCCAGGGCTACACCGCCCCCGCCGCCGCTGCGGCGGGAGATTAACCGGCGGGGCGTTGGTCCCTTGGAATTCCTGCTCGCCATCAATAGCCTCGCACGAGATCAACGCGGTTCACCAGTTCGCGTCCGCTGAACCAGCGCTCGAGATTTTCCACCAATAAATCCGTCTGCCGTCCCCAGAGGCGTTCGCTCACGGCGCTCACGTGTGGTGTGAGGAACAGATTGTCGAGCTTCCAGAGCGGGCTTTCCGGGGGCAGCGGTTCTTGCGAGGTCACGTCGAGCGAGGCCCCAGCAATCGCGCGCCGCTCGAGCGCGGCGATCAACGCCGCTTCGTCCACCAGCGATCCGCGCGCCACGTTCAGGAAATATGCGGACGGTTTCATCCCCGCAAATTCGCGCGCGCCCATCAACTGCCGCGTCTCTGGCGTTTCGGGTGCTGCGACCACAACGAAATCGGCGTGCGGCAAAGCTTCGCCGAGATTCGACACCGGAACAATTCTTTCGGCCAGCTCGGAGTCCCCTTTGCCCGAGCGCGTGACCGCCCAGACGCGCATTCCGAAGGAACGCGCGGCCTTGGCCACGGCGCGCCCCACCGCGCCGAATCCGATGCAAAGCAGCAATTGCCCGTGCAGTTCCCTTGGACGCACCGGCGCATCCCACAAGTCCTGAGCGGCCCAGCGGCCTTGCTGCTGGTAGCGGAAGCAATCTGGAAAACGGCGGGCGAGCGCGATCATCGTGCCCAGGACATGCTCGGACATGGGGATGCTGTGAATGCCGCTGGAATTCGTCACTTCGATGCCGCTCTGCCGCAGCTCTGGGAACATCAATTGCGTCACGGCCGCCGCGGTGGAATGAATCCACTTGAGCCGACGTGCCCGCGCGAATTGTTCGGGGCGCAGCGAAAAGCCCGCAAAGATGTCCGCATCCGGCAGTTCGTCATCGAGATGATCGTAGTCCGGCAGATGCACCACGCGCATTTCCGGCCAGCGGGCGCGGATGCTTTCGGCCATTTCCGGCGGCGCGGTCCAAATCGAAAAACGAAAACGCACGCAGATGACGAACTTGGTGTCCGCGGGTTTCGTCCGGTTCATGCCTTTTTATCCCTTAGGAGTGATTCGCAGATCGTGCCCGGTCATTTCGCCGGGCTCGGGCACGCCGAGGACGCCAAGCATTGTGGGTGCGATGTCGCGAAGCGAACCGCCCGGCCGCAGTTTCAAGTGGTCATCCGGGGTGGCGAGAATGAAGGGAACGGGATTTGTCGTGTGATAGGTATGCGGGCCGCCGGTGACGGGATCGATCATGGTCTCGGCGTTGCCGTGGTCGGCGGTGATGATCCAGGCGCCGCCGCGAGGCCGCAGCGATTGGAAGATCCGGCCGAGACATTCGTCAACGGTTTCAACGGCCTTGATCGTGGCTTCGAGCTTGCCCGAATGCCCCACCATGTCCGCATTCGCGAAGTTCATGATGATGGCGTCGAATTCGCCTTTCTCGATGGCGTGAATTACGGCGTCGGCCACTCCCGCGGCGGACATCTCCGGCTTCAAATCGTAGGTGGCAACCTTTGGCGACGGCACCAGAATGCGCTCTTCGCCGGGGAAGGGCTTTTCGACGCCGCCGTTGAAGAAATACGTGACGTGCGCGTATTTTTCGGTTTCGGCGACGCGCAGATTCTTGAAATGCATCGCGGCGAAAACGTTGGCGAGAATATTTTCGAGCTTTTCCGGCGCAAGCAGGTAGTGCAGCCAGGGCCAGGTCTTTTCGTACTGCGTCATCGCCACGTAGTCCAGATTTTTGGGACGCGCCGGGTCGGCAAATTCCTTGAAACCGGGCTCGACCAGGGCGCGGGTCATCTGCCGGGCGCGGTCGGCGCGGAAATTGAAGAAAATTACCGCATCGTCGTCGCGCATCAGGCCGCGTGGCGCGGCGGGCTTGCCGGGAGCGGCTTCGGTGGTGACGACGGCGGGGAAGACAAATTCGTCGGTCACGCCTTTCTCGTAGCTCGAGCGGATCGCGGCGATCGGGTCCGAAAATTTCGCTTCCGCGTCGCCGTGGACGATCGCGCTGTAGGCCTTCTGGATGCGCTCCCAGCGGTTGTCGCGGTCCATGGCGTAATAGCGTCCGCTGACGCTCGCGATCTTGCCGACGCCGTACTCGCGCATCTTCTGCTCGAGCTGGCGGAGAAAATCGATGCCGCTGTTCGGCGGCGTGTCGCGACCGTCCATAAAGCAGTGGACGAACACATTTTGGACTTTGTTTTCGCGTGCCATGCGCAGCAACGCGAAGAGATGATTCATGTGCGAATGGACGCCGCCGTCGCTTACAAGTCCGAGCAGGTGGAGCTGACGGGCGCGTCCGCGTTCCATCGCCTGGACCAGGAGAGGCTGGCGCGAGAATTCGCCCGCCGCGATGAGTTGGTCGATGCGCGTGATGTCCATATGGACGATTCGGCCGGCGCCGATATTGAGGTGGCCGACCTCGCTATTGCCCATCTGCCCTTCGGGCAGGCCGACGAAGGGGCCCGAAGTGTGGATCAGCGTATTGGGGAAGTCCTTCAGCAGGCGGTCGTAATTGGGCTTGCGGGCGAGCGCGATGGCATTTCCTTTGGTTTCAGCGCGATACCCCCAGCCGTCCAGGATGGTGAGAACGATTGGCTTTGGTCGAGTTGTCATGGCTTCTTAGGATACACGCTGGGCGGGCGCGGAAAAAGCGCCGTGCCAACAATTCATAATGGAGCTGGGCTCGAAGGCCTTCCACGGATCAAACAGGGCGGCGGGGAGTTGAAAGACGAAGGAAGGGCGAACGCAGGGGGCCGCCCATATGTTGCGATTAGAAAACAAGATTGTTTACTTGATGCAGGTATCGGGAGGGGGGTATGATTGCGCCGTTCCCGAAGGCACTTCTGAAACCGCGCTTAGGTTTCCCGTGGCCTCCGAAAGGCGAAGCCATGACCTTCATCTCTGCATTTCGCTGCGACAATTCTGGATCAGTAGTGATTGGTGCAGACTCTCAGGAAACGATCGGGGACTACAAGATTTCCATAGACAAATTAGAACCAGTGACTGCCGGGAAGTATCATGTTGCAATCGGCGGAGCGGGAATCGGAAATCTAGTTGATGCGCTGTTCGATTATGCGCAGGAGTGGCTCGAAGGGTGGGACGAGACCTCTGAACGCGAGTTGGTTCACTTGCTCCGACCGAAGATTAGGGAGTTTTATGCGACGGAGGTCGCGGCATACCCATCACGAAGCAGCAAGATCATCCATGCGATTCTTTGCCTGAAACACCACGACAATCCTAGGCCCTTACTCTTTGAGGTGCGCGGAACGACGGTTAGAAAAGCGCGAGATTTTGCGTTTGTCGGGTTTGAAACAGACATTCTTCACCATTTGACCAAGCGCCTGTATCGCACCGATATGTCGATTAGTCAAGCCGTACTACTCACGATTTATCTATTTTCGATTGTCAGCTCTACGGTCACATCTGTAGGAGGGGATGCTCGCGTGGTGATTGCTCGAGATAATGGCATACGAACCCATGAACCCCTGTTCGTAGATAAAATTCAACAGAATGTTTCTATGTTTACGAAGCTGATAGACAGACTCATTTTGATGTGTCCCGATACATCGTTGTCCAGCTTTGCGTTTGATATACATTTGAAGGAATTCATAGCTACAGCGAAGGATTTGCGGGAAAAATATTTGCACGAATTCGGACAGCTTGCCATGTTGCACGCGCTCACTACTCCGAATTATCGAGGCGATCTCTATCCGATGGTCCCCCCAGGAACGGTCACAACTGTCGGAACGCAAGGTATTCAGGTTCGAGAAGACCCGGAGCATGTGCGGCAAATGCGCGAAAGAATGAAAGAAATAGAAAAACAGGCGGCAGAAGATATTAAGCAGTCAGGCGCTCAAAAGTCAAAACCGGAGCCGTAATCATGTGGCGTAGCGTATCGGTGAATAGATCGGAGTTCTTCCGGCGATTGAATCGGAAGCTCATTTCTTCGAGGTAGGCTTGAAGATGCTTTGCGCTGAGTTTATGCCAGCTACCACGCAGGCCGCGCTTGAACAGAGAGAACGCGGATTCAATCGTGTTGGTATGGGCTTCGCCGCGCACGTATTCTTTCGTGCTGTGCTGGACGACCTTGTGCTTGAGTCCCATCCGCTTCGCGATGCCGCGATAGAGATTGAATTCATCGGTGAACAGGACTTCGACATCCTCTCCGAGATTCTCGCGCATGAATTTCTCGACGGAGCGCGATGTGACATTCTTGGCATGGAACAATCGAAGCTCTCCGTTGCGCTGGCGGATGCCAATGACCGGGCGCTTCTTGGTTCCGCGACCGCGCCGACCGAGACCCGTTCCCTTGCCGCCGACGTAGGTTTCGTCAACTTCGATTTGTCCGTCGAGTATGGGCTTGTCCACTTCGGCCATCGCTGCGCGGATTCTGTGGCAGAGGTACCATGCCGTTTTGTAGCTGATTCCAAGCGTTCGTTGAATCTGGCAGGCCGACATGCCTTTCTTGGCTTCGCACAAGAGATAGGTTGCAGCAAACCACTTTTCAAGAGGAAGATGGGTGTCGTTGAAGATCGTCCCTGTGAGCACGGAGAACTGATAGCCGCATGAACCACACTCGAATTGCTTCCGAGATTCCAGGTAGCAGACTTGCCGTTCTTTGCAGCGCGGGCAGGTCACCCCTTCGGGCCAGCGGATTTTCGTTAGAATCTCACGGCACTTTTCATCCGTTCCGTACTTATGAAGCATCTCTAGGAGAGCCATGAAAGCACCTCACAAACCAAAGAAACAAAGAACGGGCAGACCGCTTGAGAACGTCCCGCTTCGCAAACTAGTGGCTGACGTGAAACGCGACCTGCGTTCCAAGTTGAAGCGGGATTGAATGCTCTGTCCATACAAAGAGAGTACCAGGATGGCTTACCTGTGTCAAGTAAATAATCTTGTTAGAAAAAATTAAGTTGTTGGTTCTTGAGGTACTTAGATTGAATTCTAATATACCCTGGTTGCGATTAGAAAGGCTGGAAGTGGCAGTAAATGGCCGTTGAGATTTGGGTGCTTTCAAACGCAAGGAGTGGGTCGAGACGTAGCTCGCGTCGGCTTTGAGGAGGGGGGGCATCTTGGTGAGGGCGGGGTCGGCGGGGGGGCTTATGAGGGTGCCGGGCGCGTTGTCCTTTACGGCTTGTTCAATTTTAACTCCAACCACTATTGTACCATGTGAGTCAAATCGCGGTTGAAGTCAGGGACGCCCAAGTGCTTGTGAGACAGTGGGTTACAGAAGGGGGATGCGCGAGCGTGCGTTACCAAATGTTACCGAGCACGACAAAGGAAGCAAAGGGTTTACTGCCATGAACACAGAGGAAAAATCGGGGGACGGATAAGAAGAATCCACATTATCCTGATTCAGGGCAACGACTTGGCAGGTGGGGCAGCCTCGTCCTGCGGCGAATCGCGTGCCCGCCGGAACTTATCCCAGATGGCTAAGTTGGTGGACCCAAGAGGCGCCTAACCTCAGTACGCTACGGAAGTAATGGCGGCGTCGGTACTTCCCGGCTATTGCGACCAATGCCCCAAGATTTCAGGATGGGCGTGAAGGGCCGAGGCAGGGCAAGGCTTCCGCATGTGGGAGGGGGGGCCTGCACACACGCGGCTCAAGGTGCACGACCCAAAACGGGGGGCGAGACGGGAATACCGCAAATTCCGTCGAACGGCGCAAAAATGGCTGATTCCGTGCAAACTCCACAGGCAAGAGTGCTGGAAGTCCCGGTGACCGTGCAAGGGGCGAAGTCCGTGGAGGGGGCGGAGCGGCGAGAGATATTTGCGGAGGCAACCAAGACTTCGCTTGTCTTCGACAAGGGCGCCGTAGTTAATCTGAAGACGAAAGTGCTGCCTGGACAATGCGTTTTTCTCCGCAACGAGCAGACCGGAAGAGAAATCCTGTGCAAAGTGCTGGAGTCGCAGCAAGCCGGCGAGGTGGGCTACACCGACCTGGAATTTACCGCTTACGATCCGAATTTTTGGAACGTCCCCGCTGAACAACCTGCGGCGGCCGCGCAGAAACCTGAGGCGCAAAAGGGAATTGAAGGGGCGGTCAAAAGCCCAGCCACTACGCCGAGCGCGGAATCCAGCGCGCCAGTCGGCGAAGAAATCCCGGCGAACCTTCCGGAAACTGCTGCCCCGGCGACTGCAGGTCCTAAACCCGAAACGACAGAGGAGTTGCCGGAGCCCGGAAGCGAGGCAGATCGGAATGACGCGGACGACGCGAAGGACGCGGAGCAACTGGCCGCGCTGATTGCATTAGACGACAAAAGGAAGGCTAAGCGAGAACCGGCCACGGAAGGAACGGAGGAGAAAGAGCCAGAGGCGGCATCCGAGGACGTGACGCAGCAAAGCGAGACAAGCGCGGACACCGCAGGCGAGGTGAGTGTACCTTCGGCGCAGGCGTCCGAGACTAGTTGGAAGCAAGTATTCCCGGCGGGGAAGAAGCCGATTGCCATTGGAATCGCTGCATCCTTGTTGATCGCGGCAGCGCTTGGGATCACGTGGCACGAGATACGCGGCTCCTCGGTTCACGGCAGCAGCCGGTCTTCCGCAGCCTCGCCGGCATCAAGACAACACACTCTGCCAGTCACAACACCGTCATCGCAAACCCCGGCTTCGGCCGTTGCCACGGGCGGGACGACAACGGCAGGCGCAGGATCGACGAACACGGGCAATTCCAACGCTGGAACGGGAGCGCAAGCACGAGGCAACAACGCCGGAGCGACGCCCGCTCAAGCGGCAAAGTTGATTCGGCAACCGATTGCCGGGCAAGCGGGTGGCGTTGCGGATGCGCGAAATCCAGCCGCGATATCGGCTGACATTAAGGCCGCGAAGGGGAGCAAGGCCGCCGGAGGTGCTGACGCATCAGCCGCGCCCAAGGTGGATGCAAGCGGGAGCGGGCCTGGTTCCGATCCGGCAGCATTGGGACAGCCGAGACATCGAAAGCCAAGTGAGCTGAATGACGGGGAAACCATTCCCGCAAAAATTGTGTCGCAACCTCAGCCAACGTTTCCATCGTGGGCGACCGGGCTCGATGTGGACGGAGTGGTGCAACTGAACGCCCTGATTGACGAAAACGGAAACGTGAAGGAACTGAAGCCATTGTCTGGCCCGCGCGTGCTGCAAGGCGAGGCAGAGAAAGCAGTGGCGCTTTGGATATTCGAACCCGCGCTCACTGACGGGAAGCCGACCGCGACGCACATGGTGCTCACGGTTGAGTTCCAGAGGTAGCCGGGACCCTTATCGCACGACCATGGCCTTCTGAGTTCTTGCCAGCCCGCAGCTTTTGCGAGCCTACCGCGTTCAAGTAGACGATAAGCTGGATAACTAGACATCTACCCTCCGGCGAATTCCCGTCTCCTGTTTCCGCCTTGAGTAGGCACCAGCAGGCACCATCCGCGCTGTAAGCTGAATCAACATATAAACTTGCAGGCCTCGAAATGACGGTTGGATGCGTGAGCCGGTCCGTGGTACATAAGTTAGGAACGATGGTCCAGAGAAAAGAGCCCTTGCAACCACGTAAACGGCGTTCCGTTCGGCGCTGCCCGCTCGTCGCGTCTGCGGAAGTGACCGATTTGAGTTCCGGAGCCCTAATCTCAGCGCGCACTGCGGAACTGGCCATAGGCGGCTGCTTTATTGACGCGCTGAATTCCTTCCCCGAAGGGACGCTGATCCGGTTGCGGATTATCAGGGATCAGGGGGTCTTCGAGACCAAGGCCAAGGTGGTCTACTGCGACCCGAAATTCGGGATGGGCGTTGCATTTACGGAGATGACGCCCGAGCATCGGTCTCTACTGGAAACCTGGTTAGCCGAAATCGTTAGCCAACTCAGACCAGTTTCGTAGGTTGCGCCAGGCACGTTCGAAGCCCTCCGGAGTCTATTCCGCGCGCTTCCGACCGCCAACTCCTGGTGTGCCAGATTACCGGAGACTGACCCACTGCGACGAAGCGGGTGCCTGTGTAACGCGCGGTTGCCTCGTGTCACCATTTACAAAAGCGATCCAAAGGAGACGATCTTATGGCGAAAGCAAAGCCTCCTCGCAAGCGTAGCCGTCCCGCAGCGAGAGCTAAGGCAAAGGCCGCGCCCGCACCTCCCCCGGCGCGGCTGGGACAGCCAGGTGTCAGCGTCGGCGATCCACAATTTGGGGAAACCAAGTTCACGCCAGACCCGACGCAGTTCCTGAAGGCGGTAACCGACAACCAGTACTACAGGGAAGTGAACAAAGAAACCGTGAACCAGTTGATCCAGAGCGTGCCGCCGCCGCGCGATCCGGAGAATCTGCTGCTTTCGCTGGCGGACGTCTACGGGTCGAAGGGAAACGCCAAGGTTGCGACGATCACGAAGGCAAACCAAATCGTGTTCCACGCCGTGGGCGATACAGGCCCTACCGGCGGGCCGAAGACGGTGGAGGAAGTGGCGGACAAGATGTGCGCGGACATGCAGGAGGCGAATGCCGTGGATATTCCCGCGTTTTTCTTCCACCTGGGAGATGTGGTGTACAACTTCGGGGAAGACGCATATTACTACGACCAGTTTTTCGATCCCTTTCGCGACTACGACGCGCCGATCATGGCCATACCGGGCAATCACGACGGTGAGGTCTATCCAGGCGATCCGAGCGGCAGCTTGCAAGCATTCCAAAAGGTGTTTTGCGCCAGCGCATTCCAGCGACTGCCCGAAGCCGGAGGATTGAGCCGGACTTCGATGATTCAGCCGGGCGTGTATTTCGCATTGGACGCTCCGTTTGTGCGGATCATCGGGCTCTACAGCAACGTGCTGGAAGATCCGGGAGTGATCTCGAGCGAGAACGGGACGTACCCACGAGTGAGCGACGAGCAGATCGCGCATCTGACTAACCAGTTGAGCCAAATCAAGACTGACAATTTTCTGGGAGCGGTGATCGTGGCGGTGCACCATCCGCCGCAAGTGGTGGGGCGGCACGGATGCAGCCCGTCGATGCTGGCGCAGATGGACGCATGTTTCAGCAGCACAGGAGTGTATCCGCACGCGGTGCTTTCCGGGCACGCACACAACTACCAGCGGTTCACGCGGCTGGAGGGCGGGCGGGAGACACCGTTCGTGGTGGCGGGGATGGGAGGACACAACTCGCAAGCACCCTTCGGGAAATTGGTTTCGCCGCCGCGGCCTCCGTTCACGATCGGAGAGTTCCGCTGCGACAACTACTCGCCGAATTACGGGTACCTGCGCGTGGTGGTGACGCCGCCGCAGCTTCGGATCGAGTACCACGACGCGACAACGGGGCTGAGTTCGAAGTCTCCGTCAGACGTGGTGACTGTGGACCTGGCGAGCCACACGCTGGTGGCGTAGTTGGAGAAGAGACGCGGGGAAATTACTTCGGCGGCGGGGCGGGAGCAGTCAGCTCGGTATTATGCATGACCTGAATGAGCCACGAACCGTCGGATTGCCTGGCCATCACCCAACTGAGAAGGCCCTTGCGGGGCGGCCTAGGGGCGCCGTCGGGAGATTTCGCGCCGATCATTTCCCAGTCAATGTCCACAGCCGCCAAGGCCGGCGTGAGAAAGCGAATGCTGCGGATCTGAACGGTCTGATGGCTTTCCTTGAAGATTCCGGCAAAAACCGAGGCATGAAAAGATTCAATCCGGGCGCGGCCCTCAGCATGGACGCCGGCGACGTTGGTGAAATCGGCGTCTTCCGTGAAAGTCATGGCAAAAGCGTGCGCATCATGCTTATTCCAGGCGTCGACGAAATTGACGACGGTCCGAGCGATGGCGGCGCGGTCCTTCTGATGTGAATCATCGGATGCATTCTGAGGCATGGCTGCAGCGCACCTCACCAAGAGAATCGCGAGCCACAACGGGAACAAGAAAATGCGACGCGCTCTTCGCCAGTTGACTTCGGGAATTTGAAGTTGCATGGCCGGTTCAGTTCGGGCTCCCGGAAGACCACAGATTTAGCAAGTCTCTCCACTTGGCCTGCTGTTGGGCCCATTCTATAACTTTTTCCGACTCGTCGCGCGGGGTGGTTTCCGCGAGGCGCGGGCTGAGCACAGGCGCTTCATTCGGGTTCGCGCGAAACGAAAAGCTCATCATGGATTGAATGCCGGGTCCAAGATGACAACCCGTGCAGGCGGCGAAGGGCGAAAATCCGCGCACGCCCATGCGTCTATCCTCGAATGCATCAAAACCCATCGACATTGCGGGAAGGGACAGAAACGCATCGTCACTCTTGGTCACACCATAGAGCCCACTGTGCTGATCTGAAAAAAGTAGCGTGCGGCGCAACTCGATTTCCGATGGATCTTGAAAACGATGGGCGAGAGCGACATCGCGCGAAGCCATCGGGTTGACGCGTGGGATGTCCGTGTAATGGCGGATCTGAACGCTTTCGGTGACCGGCGTAACGTGCAGATGCCCGTCGCGATCCGGCAAGAGCATCTTCCGAACCAGGGCCAATTCAGTTCCCACCGGGAATTGCGGCACCTGCGGGTTCCACACGTCCATCGGCTGCGGCATCCCAGGGTCTTGCATGCTCACGAAGAGCGGAATTTTCATTTCCGCGAGCTGCTTGAAATACGCGAGCGTTGCGTCGCGACCTCCAGGCAAGCGGGCAAAGACAAAGAACGCGGATCGCGCGGTGAAAGACACATCGTGGAGCGGCGCCGCCAAATCGTGCTCCGGCGCGCCAAGGCAGACCCACGGCCCGCTTGGGTCGAACAGGTCCGGTGGAAGGAATGCCTGATTGGGGCTGGCTGGGTCGTAGGCCGTGGGGAATTCGTGGTTCTGCAGCGCGCGGGCGTAGGTGTCGGGCAGTGCCGCGAGCTCATCCGCGGGAAGCGCGAGACGCCGGACGATGGGAGCGAGCCGGGCCATTAGCTCGCGGCGTTCGGCAGCATGCGGCAGACCCGCCTGATCTCCAGAATCCGGCGGGTCCGCCCAGTCGAGAACCGCCCACAGATCCCGCTGGAGAATGGCGCGCTTGACCGGGTCGGCGATTTGGCGCTCGGCATGAGTGCGAAGGAACTCATCGGCCAAAGCGAGCGCTTGCGTGTGTGATTTTCCGGTCAGCAGATAATTCGTTTCGCTCCAGAGCAGTGGGTCCAGTTCATCGAAGCCGTATTCCTTTCCGCCGCGTTCCGCGCGCACGTGCAGTTGAAAGTACAGCCGATTGGAAACGTGCCGCGGATCGCGATGAAACAACGCGATTGGTTCCGCGGCTCGAACGGACATGTGCCAGCACAGCCATATGGCTGCGATGGCCGCACCCGCGTAAGCTATCGAGCGACAAATCCGCATGGAAGACACCTCCGCAAGATCCACTGGACTCAGCCGGTTCGGTGTCGCATCGCTCGCGCAAGATGTGCATCTCCGCAGCGACTGCACCACGCCCAGGCTCGCACGAATACTGATGAAGAATTACGCCTGAAGGTTTGATGAACGGACTTCATCCCGGAACCGCGAGTTGAGTCCGTCAAAGATGGGTTCCGGGAGAGAGGCCGCGAGAGCTTGCTAGCTCCCTTTAGTGAGAGTTTCCCACGCTGCACGGAACGAGCTCATGCGGGAAATCCACTTGAGCCCCCTTGTTGCGCTTCGACGCCTCTTTGGAGAGAGACACCTTCAATTTGTCCGGCTTATCTACCGGGGCGGAAAGCACCAGCACGACCTGCCGGGAATTGACAATATGCCGGTAGAAGGGCGGCAGCCTGTCTGAAAACGAAGGATAGAGAGCCGATTTAGTATCGGGCCTTGTGACAGCATCAAGCTGTCTGGTTGGAGAAAGCATCATGCCGCCGGAGTCCACCACGGGGTTGGGAGATTCGCCGCCGACGGGTCCGATGTAGAACCCACCTGTATCTTGCGCCAGAAAGCCGAGTACGTCGGCGCGCGACTTGTCCAGGGGGCCCGTCCCTCGATCCATGGTGAGGACGCAGAAGAACAGACGGATGCCGTTGGCTTCCGCGAGTTCACGCAACCTGTTGCTATCCTGTTTGTCCAAGTCCGCGCCGTCGTCGGTGATGACAAAAATGACGTCGCCGGCCCTGGGCGAGTCGAAGAACTTTACCGCCTCCGTGATGGCGGCGGGCAGGTTTTTCGGTCCCTTTACGTGGTTATACACGTAGGCGGAGTCGTCCTGGATCTTCTGAACCTGATTAGCCACCGCATCGTTGCCTTTGGAAAAGGGGACGCTTAGGTTCGTGTCCTCTCCGAAGACAAATAGAGCCAGAGAAGTGTTGGGAAATCTGGAACCGATGAAACGTCCCGCAACGGCCGTGGCAGTCGTCCATCGGACGCCGGTAGTTCCTTGCATGGATGCGCTGGTGTCCAGGGCAATCAGGACGCGCTGAGGCGCTTGCACGTCCGAGACGGATTGGATTTGAACCGACTTGCCGCGGAACTCGACCTGAAAATCGGCGGCGGTGAGGCCGGTGACGGGGGCGCCAGCTTTGTCAGTGACAGTGACGGTGACGGCGCGATGAAGGCATGAAGCGTCCTGCGAAAAGGCAGCAGAAGCGCAGAAGAAAGCCAAGAAAAATACACAAATTCTTGCCATGGAAATCACCTCGCAGAAACGCCTAGCAGCAGCATGCAAGACACACCTGGTTGTGCTTAATTCCCGGGCCCGATCTTGCGAACTCAGTTAATTTCCCAGGAAATAGCATGTCTGCAACTATCCTTAGTCATGACGATTGTCCTACCCGCGCGGCGGCAAGTCAATCGGCGCCCATTTATTCGCGGTATGAGGCCTCGTGTTCCTGAGCAGTACGTTCCGAGAGCCCACAGTATTAGGACGGGTTGTCACGTTATGCGGTTACTCCGGTATGAGGATGCACATGGCCTTGGGCACATGCAGGGATGACGGCGCCGGAGATGCGCCCGAGCTCAGCGGGAGGCGGCGAGTTCGCGAAGGGCGGCGAGAAGGTGGTCGACTTCGTCGGCGGTGTTGTAATGAACGAGGCCGATGCGGAGGAGGCCGCCGGTTTGCTCGACGCCGAGGCATTCGGTGAGATTCAGCGCGTAGTAATTGCCGTCCCAGGTGAAGATGCCGCGCTCGCCGAGGAACGTGGCGGCTTCGAGCGGTGTGTGGCCAGCCAGACGTACGCCGACGGTGGGGACGCGTTCGGCGAAGCGAGCCAAATCCTTGATGCCGAAAAAGCGCAGGCCGGGAATCTCGACGAGGCCGCGAATCATGCGCGTGGCGAGGGACATTTCGTGTTGGCGGATGGCGCGATAGGCGGCGAGGATGGCGGCGCGGCGGCTGGAAGCTGCGCTGGCCTCAGGGGCTGAAGCCCCTTTCTCACCCTTGGCGGTTACGTCGGAGCTAAAGCTCCGACCCCCTAAAGACGCACCTTCCTGAGCATCATCAGCGAGAGAAGCTCTGTCGGTTGAATCAGGGGCGCAGTGACGGCCCAGGTCCGCGAGGTAATCGATTGCGGCGGCGAGGCCTGCGAGGCATTCGTGAGTTTGCGTGCCGGTTTCCCAGCGGTCGGGAAGAGTGTCTGGCGCGGGACGGACCTTGTAGGGACGGAGGCGGAGGAGGTGTTCGCGCTTGCCGTAGATGCATCCGAGATGCGGGCCGAAAAATTTGTAGGGCGAGCAGGCGAGGAAATCGCAATCGAGCGCGCGGATGTCAATCGGGCCGTGGGGCGCGTAGTGGACTGCATCAATGAAAGCGAGAGCGCCGGCGGAGTGGGCGAGGCGGATGATTTCGCCGACGGGATTGATCGTGCCAACGGCGTTGGAGGCGTAGCCGACGGCGACGAGACGAGTGCGCTTCGTGATTTTTTTGCTGAGATCATCGAGATCCAGCGTGCAATCTTCGAGGCGGATGTCCACCTGGCGGATGACGACGCCGCGCTCTTCGAGCGCGCGCCAGGGTGCGACATTGGCGTCGTGGTCTAGCGTGGTGACGATGATTTCGTCGCCGGGCTGAAGCTCACGGCCGATGGCGCGCGAAAGGGCGAAGGTGAGGGTGGTCGTGTTGGGGCCGAAGAAAAGTTCGTCGGGGGCGCAGTCGAGAAAATCGGCCATAGCGGCGCGAGCGGAAGCGATGAGGGCATCGGAGCGGCGGCTCGTCGAGAATGCACCGCAGGTATTGGCGTTCGATTGCTCGTAGTATTCGCGGACGGCGTCAATGACGCGCTGCGGCACTTGCGTGCCGGCGGGAGCGTCAAGGAACGCGGCGGGATGGCCGTTGACCATCTGGCGCAGGGACGGGAATTGGGCGCGGACCCAGGCGATGTCGAATTGCACGGGATAACTTTATTCGAGCGGGGCGGAAGAGCAAGAGAAAAAGAGGAATTGACACAGAGGTACGGAGGCACAGAGAGAAACAGAAGACAAAGAGAAAGAAATGGGAGGCGCTCTACGGAGAAGAGACGGCGCGGAGGAAATCGGCGAGGAGGCCGTAGGCAGTGGCAATGACTCCCGGCTTGTGCTCGATGATGGAGAGGCCGAAAACGTCGAGATCGAAGCGGAGGGCGGAGGTGGTGCCTTCCAGGAGCGCAAGCGGATCGGTGAGCGGCAATTGCTCGGGGCGGACGCTAGCGCTTACGCCGGTAGCCGTGCGTTCGGCGCGGCAGACCAGCTTATAGCGCATGTTGGAGGCGCGCGCGGCGCGGACCTGCTCGGGCGTGACGCTGCGGATACCGACGCGCTCGATGTCGTGGAGCTTGATGGGCACGCCCATCAGGACGATGACGAGCGCGGCAACTTTTACGGCGGGATCCCAACCGTCGAGATCGTCGGAGGGATCGGTTTCGGCGACGCCGATTTGCTGCGCCGCCTTGACGGCTTCCTCGAGCGAGAGGCCGCGTTCCATTTCAGTGAGGACGACATTGGTGGTGGAGTTCAGGATGCCGCGGAAGCCGCGCAACTCTACTGCGGGGAGGGAGTGCGGAAAGAGTGAGAAAACTGGAGTGCCGTCCATCACCGTGGATTCAAAGAGGAATTTGCGGCCTTTCGATTGTGCGAGCTCACATAGCTCGCGATAGGCGTGGACAACCGGGCCCTTGTTGGCGCTGATGGCGTGAGCGCCGGATTCGAGTGCGGCGCGAAGGTGGCCAATGGCGGGGTCTCCTGTGTGGCGATTGAGCGAGGTCGCTTCGAACAGCACGTCGGCATCAGCAGCTTCGAGCCATTCGTGGACATTTCGAGGTGTTTTCCAGGCGGGCTGAGCCGGGAAACGATGGTCGAGCAGCGCTGCGGGATCGAGGCCGTTTACGTCCGCGATCCATCCCATGCGGCGGGAGGCGACGCCTGTGAGTTTCCAATCAAGGTTATAGGCTTCGCGCAGGTGCGATTGCTTGACGAGAAGGAGGCGAACGAATTCCTTGCCGACGTTGCCGAAGCCGACGAGGGCGAGATTGTAGGTGTGAATCGGCCGTCTCCCCTGCCATGGCAGCTATTGATTCGCCAAGGCTTTGCGGCCGGGGAAGCGGGCGGCGGAGCCGAGGGCTTCCTCGATGCGGAGGAGCTGGTTGTATTTGGCAATGCGGTCTGTGCGCGAGGCGGAGCCGGTCTTGATCTGGCCCGTGCCCATGGCGACGACGAAATCGGCGATGAAGGGGTCCTCGGTTTCGCCGGAGCGATGAGAAACGACGGAGGTGTAGCCGGCTTTGCGGGCCATCTCGACGGCTTCGACGGTTTCGGCGACCGTACCGATTTGATTGAGCTTGATGAGAATCGAATTGGCGATTTTTTCCGAGATGCCGCGGGTGAAGATTTTGGGATTGGTGACGAAGATATCGTCGGCGACAAGCTGAATCTTCTTGCCGACGTCGCGGGTAAGAATCTTCCAGCCCTCCCAGTCGTCCTCGGACATCCCGTCTTCGAGCGAGACGATGGGATACTGGCGGATCCAATTTTCCCAGAAGGCAACCATTTGTTCGGACGTGCGCGCGGATTTGTCCGATTTCTTGAAGACATATTTCTTGGAGGATTTGTCGAAGAACTCGCTGGCGGCGGGATCGATGGCGATGGAGATTTGTTCCCCCGGCTTGTAACCGGCAGCGGTGATGGCTTCGAGGACGCGCTCGAGGGCCTCTTCGTTGGATTTGAGATTGGGGGCGAAGCCGCCTTCGTCGCCGACGGCGGTGGAGTAGCCGTTCTTTTTCAGCACGGCCTTCAAATTGTGGAAGACTTCAACGCCCCAGCGCAGGGCCTCGCGGAAGTTGGGCGCGCCGATAGGCATGACCATGAACTCCTGGACGTCAACGGAATTGTCGGCATGCGCGCCGCCGTTGAGGATGTTCATCATGGGGACCGGGAGAGTGGAGGCGGAGCGGTCTGTGGAATAGCGCGCGAGATATTTGTAAAGAGGTTCGCCGAGAGCGATGGCTACGGCGCGGGCGGCGGCCATGGAGACGGCGAGGATGGCGTTGGCGCCGAAATTGGATTTGTTGGGAGTGGCGTCGGCTTCGATCATGCGTCGATCGAGTGCGCGCTGGTCGGAGGCATCCAGGCCCGCGACGGCTTTCGAGATCTCGGCGTTGATGTGGCCGACGGCTTTGAGGACGCCCTTGCCTAGATAGTGTGACTTGTCGCCATCGCGCAGTTCGATGGCTTCGTGTTCGCCCGTGGAGGCGCCGGAGGGAACCGCGGCGCGGCCGAGAGCGCCGCCTTCGAGGCGGACATCGGCTTCGACAGTAGGATTGCCGCGCGAATCAAGAATCTGGCGGCCATGAACGCTAGCAATTTTTGTGGACATGATTCCTCCCTAGATATTTGCTTCCTTCAGCCGCAGAAGTTACGGCGAGAGGCAGGCGCCAAACGGACGCGTGCCCTAGCCCTTTCTGGCAAGCAATAAGTACGCCTTGAAGTCTACGGGAATTTTCGCATCCGGCCAAGCTTGGCGGAATCGTTCTTCAAGATCGCGCCAGTAGGCGTCCGGATCCGAGAGGGTACGCGCAAAGGCGCTGCCGTAGGAAGTGGAACGGCAGAAGCCGGCGAATTCGTGCGGGGTGACCGGGAGGACATAAGGAATCGTGGTGTCCTCCACCAGGTGGAGAACACTGGCGGCGCGAATGATGCTTTGCGGAAATTCCTTCCGGCGAAGGCGTTCATCGCGATATGTGTCCCAATGCTCGTGAAACTCCTGACGGATGATTGCCTTGATGGGCTCGGGGGTTCGGGGGAACGGGCCGCCATAGACAGCGAAGATTCCGGCGGGCCGAAGCCAGAGCTCGACGTTGGCAATCACGCGTGGGACGTCCATCCAGTGCAATGCAGTGGCTACATTGACGAGATCAATGCTGGCCGGTTCCTGATGGCACTCTTCAGCCGTTGTGATCCGGATCAAGGCCTGGGGCGCGGCTTTTCGAAGCTTTTCGGCCATTAGAGCGTCAGCCTCGACGGCGATCACCTCGTCGAAATAGTCCAGGAGAGCCCGAGTGGTCCTGCCTGTGCCCGCGCCCAAGTCCATGGCGCGATGGCGGCGGTCGGGCGGCAGAGCAGCGAGGATGCGCTCGAAAAGCTGCGGCGGATATTCAGGGCGAAAGACGGAGTAGGCGTCCGCAGCTTGTCCGAAGCGAGGTTCGAAGGGCATAGGTGGTAAAGCGGCAAGTGAACGCTACTCGGGTTCCTCGAGCATGGATTCGGGGCGGACCACAATGACGATGCCGCCATCGCTGATCGTATAGCGGGCGCGGTCGGCCTCGGGATCGTAGCCGATCACGGTGCCCTCGGGCAGATTCACGTGACGGTCGATGATGGCGCGGCGAATGCGGCAATGCCGGCCGATGTTGACATGATTGAAGACGATGGATTCCTCCACTTCACTGTAGCTATTGACGCGAACATCGTAGCAGAGGACGGAATTGGCAACGCGCCCGCCGGAAATAATGGACCCGCCGGCAATAATGGAATCGACCGCAGTGCCGGTGCGTTCCGGATCGGCGAAAACAAATTTTGCAGGGGGATATTGTTGCGCCCAAGTGTGCAGCGGCCAGCTCTTGTCGTAGAGGTTGAAAACGGGCGAAACGGAGACGAGATCGAGATTCGCCTCGTGATAAGCGTCGATGGTCCCGACGTCGCGCCAGTAGGAAGTCTCCTTTTTGTTTTCATCGCGGAAGTTATAGGCGAAGACGCGATATTTCTCGAGAATGCGCGGGAGAATGTCCTTGCCGAAATCGTGCGAGGAAGTGGGGTCTTCGGCGTCGGCGATCAGAATCGGGACGAGGAGCTGCGTATTGAAAATATAGACGCCCATGGAGGCGTTGACCTTACCGGGGTGGATGAGCGAACACTTCGGCTTGGAGGGCTTTTCCTCGAAGCCGACAATGCGCCATTGCCGGTCGGTCTCGAGGACGCCGAGTTTACCAGCCGCGTCTTCGGGATCGATTTCGAGGGTGGCAACGGTAACGTCCGCGCCGGCCTCGACGTGCTGCTCGAGCATTTTCTGGTAATTCATCTTGTAGATTTGATCGCCCGAGAGAATGAAGACGTAGTTGGATTGTTCGCTGCCGATCGAATAAATGTTTTGATAGACGGCATCGGCGGTGCCGAGGTACCAGTGCTGCGAAACGCGCATCTGCGGCGGTAGAACCTCGATGAAATCGCCATGTCCCATCAACACGGACCAGCCGCGGCGGACGTGGCGGTTCAGGCTGAGCGCCTTGTATTGGGTGAGGACGAAGACGCGGCGAAGGTCACTATTTAAGCAATTCGACAGCGTGATGTCGATGATGCGATAGACAGCGCCAAAAGGCACGGCGGGCTTGGCGCGATCGCGAGTCAGAGGCCAGAGCCGTTCGCCCTGACCGCCGGCCAGCAGGACACCGATTGCGTTGCGCATCAGGGCCATGGATGCCGTCTCCTGAAATGCCCGAACCTCAAGAAGAGCATTTTAGTGCGGTTCAAACAGCTTGCGGCAAATTTTTTCTAACGCCAGACGGCAATCTGCGCTATGAGGAGCAGCGCGCCTCGCAGGACCATTCTTCCGGGCTGAATCCGCGGCCAGGGAGTGCAGCGTGCCGGCCACACAAGGAGGGAGCTCCGGCCAACAACGCTCACGGAGCGGGCGCAAAACGGGGCCGATCCCTCCAACTTTCATTGGAGAGCCAACAGCCCTACGAATATTACCTATGAGTGACGTTCTCCGGAGACAGGCGCTTTATACAATTTAATTCTTGACTTAGGGGGTAGCCTCCGATAGAAGGATTGGACAATTGCCGGTTTGGCTGTGAACCGGTAGACTAGTTGGAACCCAACAGACCATATTCACATTCAAAAGGGGAACGGGGGTGAATACGCGTGGCAGAAGTTGTCATTCAAGAGGGTGAGTCCCTGGAGAACGCTCTTCGGCGATTCAAGCGCAAGGTCCAGTCCGAAGATATCATCAAGGAGATCAAGAAGCACAGCTACTACATGAAACCCGGTGAGAAGCGTCGCGCCAAGGAAGCCCTCTCGCGTAAGCGTCTCCGTAAAAAGCAAAGGCGTGAGCAGGATTAGGCGACCGATTCACCTGGGTATAACCGAACAGCAGGGTGCCGGCCAGCAGGCGGGGAGCGCACGTGTCCCCGCCGTGCCTGTTTATGGGCTGTCACGAGCTGAAGCGCTGCCTATCCCTCCTCATTCCGGCCCTGTCCCAGCAAGGTCCCGGAGCAGCGTATGGAATACCACGACAAGGTACTGAAGTGCGCCGATTGCGGGGCTGAGTTCGTCTTTACCGCCGGCGAGCAAATGTTTTTCGCGGATAAGGGCTTCAAGAATGAGCCCAAGCGCTGCAAGGCGTGTAAAGCGAACCGCGCGCCCGGCAGCGACGCAGGCGCTGGGAACGTTCAGCGTGTTGAAACCAAGACGGTCTGTTCTCAGTGCGGCAAGGAAACCACGGTACCGTTTAAGCCCACGCAGGGGCGCCCGGTGTACTGCCGTGAGTGCTTTCAGCAGCGCCGTGCCATGGGTGCCCCCAGCGCGACGGCCTAGCCGGGAGAGAAGGCAAGGCCGGGCCGGAAAATCAAGGGACGATCCCCCCTAGGCTGCAGGACTGCCAGAGAAAGCGAAGAAATCCGCCAATCGTTCCCACCCAGCAGCGTTTTGCTCATCGGGTGTACTCGGCGCAGGGATAGGAATATGCGCAAAAACGAAACGATCGTGTCGTGCCGCGCTCAGGCAGCTTTGGAGGCGGGCGCGGGAACAATCTCGCGGAACGCGGCGAGGAACGATTCCATTTCTGCCTGTTTTCCAATGGAGACGCGGAGCCAGTTGTTCATGGTCGGAAAGCGCCGGCCAACCAGAATGTTGCGCGCTCGGAACTGATCGACAACCGGCTGCACCTCGGTACCTACGCCGATCATCACGAAGTTTGCCTGCGAGGGAATGAACTTCCGCCCGTCCTTCGCGAGTTCGCCGCAAAGCCAGTCCCGCGACGCATTCATTTTCCCGGCACAATCGGCAATGTAATCCCGATCGGAGAGGCTCGCGTACGTGGCAGTGAGTACGGCCGCGTTGGCGTTGAATGGCTGAAGATTGTAAGGGCGCATCGCATCGATCGTCTCTTTGGCCCCGATGGCGTAACCGAGCCTCATGCCCGCCATGCCATAGACTTTCGAAAAAGTGCGCACGACCAGCAAATTCGGGTGCTGTGCGACCATGTCGGCTGCAGTTCCGTAACCGGGCGCATCGGCAAAATGGAAATACGCCTCATCGACGAAAATCAGCGTCGACGCGGGCACGCGATTCACGAATGCGGCAAGCTCGTCATGTGTGACGATGGTGCCCGTGGGATTGTTCGGGTTGCAAACGTAGACGATGCCCGTCTTCGAAGTGCACGCCGCGGCCATTTTGTCGAGATCGTGGCCATGATCGGGCGTCATCGGAACCTTGACGACTTCGCCCCGCGCGGCCTTGACGTACTCGATCACCGCTTCGAAGGTCGTGTCCGCAACAACGAGATTCTTGCCGGGACCCAGAAATGCCTCGTCGGCAACGCAAATAATCTCCGTCGAGCCACAGCCCAACAGGATGTTGTCGCGCTTCACACCGTGAATCTGCGCCAGCGCATCGAGCATGTTCGCGTACGGCCCATCGGGATAGCGTGAGGCCACGTGTCCGCAGGTAGCCAGGGCGTCGAGCGCCTTCGGCGAGGGACCGTAGGGACTTTCGTTGAAGTTGAGGTGAATGGCGCCTTCGGGCGCCGGATGATCGTGGCGCGCGCCTTGCGCGGCGCGCAGGTAAGGCGCCGTGGCCGCAAACGCCAGGGATTGCCCGACAACCCGCGAAAAATCGCGACGAGAATAACGCGCGGTGGACACAATAGCCTCCCAGAATCAGATTAGCGCCAGCGAAAAAAGCGCTCGATTCGACCGGCACATTCGGATGGATGATACGCTCCGCATCGGAGGCGGACAAGCCGAGAATCCGGATTCCGCTCGATTGACGGCACGGCAAAGCGGCGCCTAAGATGACCGTGAAACGGAAAGGACGGATTCCGGTGAACGAAAAGGCGCTGCGCGAGCAATTGCGAAAGTATTTGAGCTGGCACGAGGCCCATCTGGATTGGAAATCGGCGCTGGACGAGTTCCCACCCGCCCATCAAGGAGTGAGACCTCCCAACGCGGCTCATTCCGCTTGGGAAGTGCTGGAGCATGTGCGGATTGCGCAGTGGGACATTCTGGAATTCTGCCGGGACGCCAAACACGTTTCGCCCGAATGGCCTTCGGGATACTGGCCGGTGATCCCCGCGCCGCCTAATTCAACCGCTTGGGGCAAGAGCGTGAAAGCGTTCCTGAAGGACATGGAATCGATGGGGAAGCTGGTGGCCGATCCGAAAACGGAGCTTTTTGCTCCGATCCCGCACGGCTCGGGTCAGACGATCCTCCGCGAGGCCCTGTTGGTGGCCGACCACAACGCGTACCACCTCGGGGAGTTCGTATTGCTCCGCCGCCTTCTGGGCGACTGGCCAAAACCCTAACGCCCCAATCCTCGCAGGCGCCGGGCGGCTATCGCTATAATGGGAGAGAATCCAGGGGAGTGTGATGAGCCGGGGACAGACAATTGTTGATTCCGCAGGAGCGAAAGAGGCGCAGGAGCGGATCTGGG
Source organism: uncultured Acidobacteriota bacterium (assembly GCA_963788255.1). Taxonomy (GTDB): domain Bacteria; phylum Acidobacteriota; class Terriglobia; order Acidiferrales; family UBA7541; genus Palsa-295. The sequence goes on along the minus strand of CAWBGC010000009.1, from coordinate 927,128 downwards.
AGGTGTTTCGCCGATGGGGATATCTGCAGGCGAATCTCGATCCGCTGGGCGATCTTGAGCCGGTGGCGATGCCGGAGCTGGAAGTGACAGGGCCCGATGCCAAAGCGGCCCGGCGATGCTATTGCGGGAGCATCGGCGCGGAGTTCATGCACATGGCGGACCGCGAGCGGCGGACTTGGGTGCAGGACCGGATGGAATCGGAAGCGCCGAAACCCGACCGCCAAAGAATTCTGGAGCTTCTGGTTCGGGCGGAAATCTTCGAGCATGTCCTGCAGACGCGCTATTTGGGCACCAAGCGCTACTCGCTGGAAGGAGAAGCAGCGCTGCTGCCGCTGCTGGACGCCATCCTGAACGCGGCGGCAGAACAGAGCGCGGAACAGGCTGTGCTGGCGATGAGCCATCGCGGGCGTCTCAACGTAATGGTGCATACCGTGGGGCGCAGCGCGGCGGAAGTTTTTGCGCGATTCGAGGATGTGGACCCCAGGAGCGTTCTGGGCGGCGGCGACGTGAAGTATCACATGGGCGCCACCGGCGAGTTTGCGGCGGCGAATGGGCGGAAACTCGGTATGCACCTGGTTTCCAATCCGAGTCACCTCGAGGCCGTCGACCCGGTCGCCATCGGCCGGGCACGCGCCAAGCAGATGCGCCGCGGCGCACGGGGCCGGCGGGAGGTTGTGCCCATCCTGATGCATGGCGACGCAGCGTTTGCCGGGCAGGGAATCTGGGCCGAGACGCTGAATTTTTCCGGAGTGGAAGGATTCACTGTGGGCGGGTCAGTGCACATCATCGTCAACAACCTGATCGGGTTCACGACGGTGCCCCGCGATTCGCATTCTTCGCGGTTTGCTTCGGACCTGGCCAAACGGCTGCCGGTGCCCATCTTTCACGTGAATGCGGAAGACCCTGAGGCAGTTGTGCGCGCGGGCAGGATTGCTCTCGATTACCGGTACGCGTTCGGCACACCGGCGATTGTGGACCTGATCGGCTATCGCCGCCACGGTCACAGCGAAGTGGATGATCCTACCATCACGCAGCCCTTGCGCTATCGAAAGATCGAAGCGCATCCGCCGCTGTGGCAAATCTACGCAGAAAGAATCGGCGCCGATGCGGAGCCGGTGGTCCAACGCGTGCAACAAGAGCTGGACGCGGCTCAAAAGACCGCTCTCGAACTCGAAAAGAACCCGCCGATGCGCAGACTGCCACAGTACTGGGATGCGTTCCGGGGCGGGCGCTATGACGCGACGCTGGAGGTTGATACCGGACTTCCGCCCGAAACCTTGACGCCAATCGGAGAGGCAATTGCAAGCTATCCCGCAGGGTTCCACATCCATCCGAAAGTGAAGAAATTGCTCGAACAGCGTCTGGAAATGGCGCGCGGCAAACGGCCAATTGATTTCGGGATGGCCGAGGCGTTGGCTTTCGGTTCACTTTTGAAACAGGGCATACCGGTGCGGCTGAGCGGACAGGACAGCCGGCGCGGAACGTTTAACCAACGGCACGCAGCACTGATTGATATCGAGACGGAAGAGGAGTTCGTCCCGCTGGAGCATCTGGCGCCGGGTCAAGCGTGGTGCGAGATTTACAATTCAACGCTTTCGGAGGCTTCCGTGCTGGGGTTCGAGTACGGCTTCAGCCGCGATTTTCCGGAGGCGTTGGTTTTGTGGGAAGCGCAATTCGGCGATTTCGCGAACGGCGCGCAGATTATCATTGACCAGTTTGTGGTGGCGGGCGAAGACAAGTGGAATTTGCTATCGGGAGCCGTCTTGCTGCTGCCGCACGGGTATGAGGGGCAAGGGCCGGAACACTCGAGCGCGCGGATCGAGCGATTCCTGCAACTTGCCGCGCGCGACAACATCCAGGTCTGCCAACCCTCGACCGCGGCCCAGTATTTTCATCTGCTGCGGCGGCAGCCAATGCGCGCGTGGCGCAAGCCGCTTGTAGTCTTTACGCCTAAAAGCATGCTCAGGCATCCGGCGGCGAGTTCATCTCTTGCAGACCTTGGCGTTGCGCGATTTCGGCCGGTCATACCGGACCGAGGCGATGGGTCGGCGAAACGCGTCCTGCTCTGTACGGGAAAAATCGGACACGAGCTGGAAGCGGAAAGAAAGCGCCGCAAGAACGCGTCCACAGCGATCGTGTTTCTGGACCAACTCTATCCGCTCCCAGAAACGGAGTTGGCCGCCGAGATGGATCGCCATGCGAACGCGCGGGAATTCGTTTGGGTGCAGGAAGAGCCCGGGAACATGGGCGCATTGGCGTTTCTGCTGCCGCGGCTGGAGCGGCTGGCGCGCGGCCGGCCGGTGTTGTCCGTAAAACGATCGTCGAGCGCCAGCCCGGCCACCGGGTCGCATAAAGCGCACGAGATGGAGCAGATGACACTTCTTACCCTAGCCTTCGGCAACACCCGAAACGGTTAGGCCGTATGGGAGCCCCTAAACCTGTGAAATGACCACGCTCATCGGACCGGGCAGCGGATAAAGCTCGTTCGAAGAGAAACCCGCATTCCGAAACATCTGCTGGTACTCCGAAAACGTATACGCATCGCCTGCGCGGGTGTGGCCCAGCATGGTCATGGCGAAGGCGGCGGCCAAGGGCGGAGTCACGCGGTCGTCGTTGGGCACAAAGTCGAGCGTTACGGCGCGGCCTCCCGGCGCCAATGCGGCACGGACTTTGCGCAGCAGCGATTCGTTGGTGGCCATGTCAAAGTGATGGAGAAAGTTCGTCAACAGGACGAGCTGGTAGCCGGAATCGAATGCCACGTCGAAGGCGCTGCCGGGCAGGAGGTGATGCCGCGAAGCGACTCCTGCAGCTCGCGCATTCTCCCTTGCTACTTCCAGGACGCTCGGCCAGTCGAGCGCGTGGATCACTGCGTGGGGATTGTATTTGGCGATGGTGATACCAAACATGCCGTGGCCCGCAGCAATGTCGAGGACTTTCCAATCTTCTCCCGCAGCGGCGCCAACTAGTCCTGCAATTCTCTCCGCGGGCATAGCCATCAACGGCGCCATCGAACGCGCAAACTCGACCCAAATGGGATTCTCCGGTTCCATCGCAGCCCTACCGGCTAGTGCCGACTCGGGATCCCGGACAGTGGCTGCCAGGTTCATGAAAATCTCGACGGTCTCCGGCATGGCGAGAAAATTGGCGATCGACCCAATATAGGCGGGCGAATTCCTGTTGAGGAAAACGGCAGCATCCCGGCCCAGGGTATAGCGCGGGCCGGATTTTGTCAGCATGCCCAAGATGACAAGGTAGTCGCAGAGCATGCGCACTCCGCGTTCGGCCGCTCCGCACCGCAGCGCCAAAGCCACCGACGTGTCGTTCCCCTCCGCGATGGCGGTGAAGACGTCGAGTTGAATCGCGGCCTTGAGGGCCGCGGTGCGTTGGTAGGAATTTAGAGTTTCAAAGATGAGAGCCGGGTTCGGCTGATCCTGTCCAGCGGGTGTGGCCATGGTGTCTCCTCCTGGTAAAGGAATGGATACTCATTGGGCGGCTGAATTCTCCGCAAAGCACCAGTGAACGAATTGCGGAGTGTAGCACTTCTGGCGACGCAGCCGTTGGTTTGGGCATAAGACACGCTTGCGAGCCCCGCCAAACCACGAGCGCCAGAAGAAGTGTCATCAGCGAAAACAGCCGTTTCATCAAACCCCCGTGATTTTGCCATGCTCGAACGCGAGCCATTCTCTCGCGCTGCCACACTGATTGGCAATGTCCCGTCCCCGGCTGACCGCGACAGGATTTGCCTGCCACGCGGAACATCTGCCTGGCTCGCCGAAGCACATCGACGAAATGGTTGGGACAGAATGCCGACCGTTGAAAGGAATTTTGTCCTCCATCGGAATCACGGGACGGCCCGCCTGCCGTTCAGATTCGTGTTCTCGTTCAGAATGATTGGTGACACTCGATAGAGTGTCGCCATGCAAATACATGGGGGAAGGGTACCCAAAGCGCGAGAGCTCTCGCGCTTTGGGTATGAGCTGAGCCGGACCGCCCAGCTCCGGTTGGTCTGGATGAGTCACTATCTCCGCCACGGTCGCAAGGCGGCGTTCACCTGCCGTCACTTCGGGATCAGCCGGCAGACGTTCTATCGCTGGTGGCGCCGCTACGACCCTCACAATCTCACCAGCTTGGAAGACCGCTCGCACCGTCCGCATCGGCGGCGCCAGCCGACCTGGACCGCCTCGCAGAGTGAAGCTGTGCTGGCTCTGCGGCGCGAGTATCCCCGCTGGGGGAAGGACAAACTGGTCGTGTTGCTCCGCCGCAAGAATCTCCGGCTCTCCACCTCCATGGTGGGCCGGATCCTGAGCGATCTGAAACGTCGTGGCGTGCTGGTGGAAACTCCCTGGAAGGTACCAACCCGTCGCCGCAAGATGCGCGGCCGTCCCTGGGCCCGGCGAAAGCCCCGTTTTTGGCCCATTCGACAGCCGGGGGATCTGGTCCAACTCGACACCAAAGAGGTGCGACCCGCGCGCGGAGTGGTGCTGAAACACTTCTCGGCTCGCGATATGATCACTCGTTGGGATGTGCTCGAAGTGCATGAACGCGCTACCTCACTCGCCGCGGCGCACTTCCTGGACACGCTGGTTGATCGCATGCCCTTCCCCATCGCCGCTCTGCAGGTGGATGGCGGCAGCGAATTCGCTGCTGAATTCGAGTTGGCTTGCCAGCAACGAAACTTGCCGCTCTTCGTGCTCCCGCCGCGCTCCCCAAAACTCAACGGCCAGGTCGAACGGTCTCATCGCACTCATCACGAGGAGTTCTACCAGGTGATCCCGCAGAGCTGGAACGTTGCACAACTCAATCCTCAGCTTCGTCGCTGGGAACACATCTACAACACCGTGCGCCCTCACCAGGCGCTCCGCTACCTCACCCCGCTCGAATTCCTCGAGCGCTGGAAATCTCAACAAAAGAAAGCCGAGTGTCACTAATCATGTGGACGAGTACAATTCGTTGACTCACGCGCCATTCAGGCCATAAGATGGCGCGCAGCCAATTTGCTTTTCCACCGCCCGCCATGAAGGCACCTTTACCTCAAGACGAAGCGGCGCGACTCGAAGCCCTCCACCGGTACGCCATTCTGGATACGCTCCCGGAGCAGGATTTCGATGACCTCTCGCGGCTCGCGGCGCTGATTTGCGGCACGCCGATCGCGATGGTCACCTTCGTGGATGCGAGTCGACAATGGATTAAATCCAAGGTCGGGATCGACGTCCAGGAAACGACGCGCGATATTGCCTTTTGCGCGCACACGATTTTGCAGCGGGATGTCTTGGTAATCCCCGACACACTGCAAGACGAGCGCTTCCGAACCAATCCGTTCGTCACGGGTGATGCGCGAGTGCGGTTTTATGCAGGGGCGCCGTTGATAACGCCCGAGGGCCAAGTGCTGGGAACTATCTGCGTCGTAGACCGAGTCCCTCGCGAACTTTCGGCCGAGCAAAAGGATGCATTGAAGGCTCTCAGCCGGCTCGTAGTAGCCCAGCTCGAACTTCGGCGAAGCGTTTCCGACTTGTCGCAGGCGGTCCAGCAGCGCCGGCTCGCGGAACACGAAATCGACCAGCTCTTCACACTTTCTCTCGACATGCTTTGCATTGCAGGTCTGGACGGATACTTCAAGCGCATCAATCCCGCCTGGGAAAAGACGCTTGGGATTCCGACCGAGACGTTGCTCGCCGAGCCGTACGTGGATTTCGTTCACCCGGACGATCGCGAGGCGACATTTGCCGAAGCCAAGAAAATTGGGGAAGGTATCGCAACGGTCTCCTTCGAGAATCGGTACCGCCGCGACGACGGCACCTATTTATGGCTGCTTTGGAATGCCACCGCCAGCACCGACCAGAAATTAATTTTCGCCGTGGCGCGCGACATTACGCAACGCAAGCGCGCCGAACGCAGGATGGCGGCTGGCTATGCCGTGACGCGCGTGCTGGCGGAGGCCGAGAGCCTCGACGTGGCTACTCCGAAGATTCTGCGGGCTATCTGCGAGGGTCTTTCCTGGGAGATCGGCGCCATCTGGAGGCTCGACGAAGGGGCTGGCATCCTCCGCTGCGTGGAAGTCTGGCATACGACTAATTCGGAATTCTCACGCTTCGTGGACACAACGAAGGAACTCAGTTGCAAGATCGGCGAGGGACTCCCCGGACGAGTTTGGGAGTCGGAGGAACCCGCCTGGATTCCGGACGTCTCGCAGGACGCTAATTTTCCGCGCGCCCCGCTGGCAGTGCAGGAAGGACTCCACGCCGCGTTTGCGTTTCCCATCCGCAGTGCGGGGCACTTCCTGGGCGTGATTGAGTTTTTCAGCCGCGAGATTCGCAAACCCGAGGACGACGTCCTGGAAATGTTCGACTCGATCGGAAGCCAAATCGGCCAATTCATCGAGCGCCGCCATGCGGAAACCGAGCTGAAGCATTACACCGAGTATTTGGAAGCGGCACGGGAGGCACAGGCCGAGGATGCGCGGCGCCTGGCTCAGCTTGTCAAGGAATTGGAAGTCGCCAAGCAGCGCGCGGAAGAGGCCACCCGCGCCAAGAGCGAATTCCTTGCCAACATGAGCCATGAGATCCGTACGCCGATGAACGCGATTATCGGCATGACGGAACTCGCATTGGATACGAAGCTCCGGCCCGAGCAGCGCGACTACCTTCGCACGGCCAAGACCTCCGCCACGTCGCTCATCAGCCTCATTGACGATATTCTCGAGTTTTCCAAAGCCGAGGCGAGAAAGGTTGAGCTCGACCGCGTTCCCTTTGCACTACGCGATATCTTGGAGGACACGTTGCGCGTCCTGGCCGTGCGCGCTCCGCAAAAGGGAATTCAACTCGCCTGTGATGTGCCACCGGAAGTGCCGGATCGTCTGATCGGTGATCCCGAACGGCTGAGGCGAATCCTCGTCAACCTGGTGGGGAATGCCATCAAATTTACCGAAAAAGGAGAAGTGGTGGTCCGCGCCGCCCTCGAATCGCTCTCGGGCGACGACATCGTGCTCCATTTCACCGTGACCGATACAGGGATTGGAATTCCGCCCGAAAACCAAACGAAAATCTTTGAAGCCTTCGCGCAGGCGGACAACTCCACGACCCGGAAATATGGCGGCACCGGGCTTGGCCTCGCCATTTCCGCGCAGCTTGTGGAACTCATGGGCGGGCGCATCTGGGTCGAAAGTGAAGTCGGACGCGGCAGCATATTTCATTTCACGGCCCATTTCGGCCGGCAGTCCGATGCAGCGGTCAGCACAACAGACACGAGGCCCGTGAAATTGCGCAATCTTCCCGTGTTGGTTGTGGACGGGAATGCCGCGACCCGGAAGTCAATGGAAGAAATGGTGACGAATTGGAAAATGAAGCCCGTGGGGGTTGAGAGCGGCCCCGCCGCCTTTGAGGCCTTGGAAAGGGCGCATCTAAACCGCAAGCCTTTCCGGCTGGTCCTTCTTGACGCAGAAATGCAAGGCATGGACGGCTTCGAAATCGCTGCGCGGCTCAAAGAGAATCCGGACTGGCGCGGTGCATCGCTGATACTTCTGGCCTCCGCAGCGGGACCGGAACATCAACAACGCGCACGGCACTTGGGCGCGGCGGCTTTGCTCGCAAAACCGATCACGCAGTCCGATTTGTGGGATGCAATCGTCAAAGCTCTGCACGTTCGCAGCTCTCCGAATGTTCGCTTGTCGGGAGGGCGTCGCGGGGCACATCGCACTTCCAATCCGTTGCGCATCCTGGTTGCCGAAGACAATCCAGTGAACCAGGAATTGGCGCTCCATCTTCTCGAGAGGCGTGGACATTCCGTTATCGTCGCGGAGAATGGCCGCCAGGCGATCGAGGCCGCTGCAAAACACAAATTTGACCTCGTGCTGATGGATGTGCAGATGCCGGAGATGGGCGGAATCGAGGCAACACAAGCAATTCGAGAGAAGGAGATTTCCACCGGCGCGCACCTCCCCATCGTTGCCATGACGGCTCATGCCATGAGAGGCGACCGGGAACGATGCCTCGCCGCGGGGATGGACGGCTATATCGCAAAACCTCTCGACCCCCGAACCTTCCTGCAGACGGTCGAGTCCCTGGCTTCGGACGAAGTCGTGAGCGAGCCTGAGCCTGTGACCCCAGCGACTGCGTCTGGCCCGAGTGAATCTTCGATGTTGGCGCGGTTCAATGGGAATCGTCAACTCTTGCAATCGCTCGCGAAAACCTTCTTGCAAGATTGCCCTAGAATGATGGCTCGAATCCGCAAGTCAATGACCGCGCGGGACCATGCGGGCTTGGCGGATGCCGCCCACGCCCTGAAAGGCTCGGTCGGGAATTTCGGACCCTCGGCCGCCTTTGAGACAGCACGGGGTATGGAAATGGCCGCGCGACAAGGTACACTCAGTGGCGCCTGGGAGGCGTATGCCACCCTGGAGGACGAATTGAAAGCTCTTACACCCATACTGGATCGGTTCGGCCGCGCGAAGCAAACGTCAGCGCGGCAAAGGCGTTCCAGCCGATCTCCGCGGAGGAAGAGATGAAACGCATCTTGGTGGCCGACGACGACCGCACGACACGGTTGCTGATTTCTGAGATCCTGCGCGGTGGCAAATTCACCGTGGTCACGGCTTCCGACGGCAGCGACGCACTGAAGAAGCTCAAAGGAAACAAATTCGATTTGACGTTGCTCGACGTGTGGATGCCCCGTATGAACGGACTCGAGGTCCTCGCGGCATTGCGGAAGACGAAGGCCAAGCCGAAAGTGATCGTGATGACTTCGGACGACACTCCCGAAACCCTGTTAGGGGCGATTCGCGAGCAGGCGTTCCAGTACATTGCGAAGCCGATTGAGCCGCAGGCGCTCCTTGCGCTGGTCAAGGAGTCGCTTGCAAAGCCGGCGGAATTGCTGCCGATTGAAGTTGTTTCCGCGCGCCCCGAATGGGTCGAACTCGTGGTGCCCTGTTCCCTCGAGGCAGCCCAGCGGATTGAGGGCTTCATGGCGCACATGAAGACAGGCTTGTCCGAAGAAGCGCGCCGGGCGGTCGGGCAGGCGTTTCATGAGTTGCTGCTGAACGCCGTCGAGTGGGGCGGTAAGCTGAACCCCAACCGCAAGGTGCACATTTCCTACTTGCGCGCGAAACGCATGTTGCTCTACCGCATCGCCGATCCCGGGCCCGGATTCAAGTTCAACGAACTCAACCATGCGGCGATTTCCCATCTGCCCGACGAGCCCATCGTTCATGACGAAATCCGCCGTGAAATGGGAATCCGGCCCGGCGGGTTTGGGCTGGTCCTCGCACAAGCGAATGTGGACGAACTGCTCTACAACGAGAAGCAGAACGAAGTGGTTTTCGTGAAGTATCTCGACTCGGATTCCGCGGACACGAAGTAACCCCGCGCGCCGGGAAGGCCGATGCTGAAGCTGGGCTCCCGTTCCAATAGGTTTGATTTGGGGACTGAGCGAGTGGTCTTGGCTATTGGTCTGACTCTCCCATTCGGGTCATTCCCGCCGTGGAGCCGCCCGCAACCGAATCACCGTTCGCTTTATCCCATTCCTCGCGCGAAAGAGGACGAATCGGTTCGAGCTTCTTGCGGGCGAGCGATCGATTCACTTCCGGCAGCTCCTTGGCCGTTAAGGAATCGAATTCGTTGGCGACGTCCTCCAGCTCGTGCTTCAACGAGTCGATGCGCGAAAGCTGATAGTCGCTGGGACGCCCTTCGTACCCGGTGAGGACGCCGTATAGCCCCGTCGTCTTTTCGCGAATCCGCTCTTCTCCGGTGACGGCGCCGCCTTCTTTCGTGGCCACAATCTTCTTGCGCAGGTCCTCTGCTTTCGCGGCAAGCTCGGTCAGATGCTTGCCCAGTGGATCATTGCCGCCGAGCTTCCCGGCGCGCTCCAGCAATTCATCGCGAACTCCGTTGATTCGTGCTACGTCAAAGCTCATATCGCCAAGCAGGTTGTACACGCGCATGGCCGCGTCGAACTCCTGCTTGCGGTCCTCGATCGTGTATTTGGCCCGCGGGTCCAGGGTGATCACCAAGTCCGTGGTGTAAGTCTGTGTTCCGCGCGTCATTTTCACCGTGTATGTGCCCGGCATTACCCTGGGACCCTGAGCAGCCTCGAATGCGGCCGTGGCAGCGGGAGGAACTCGGGGAGCTTTGACGTGCATCGACCACACCACGCGGCTGAGTCCGCGGCGGCTGTTGGCAGGAACGGTGTCCACCAGTTTGCCTTGGCTGTCGAAAATCTCAATCTTCATTTTCCCGAAGATGTGGCGCTTCTTCTGATAGTACGTAATCGTCGCGCCATCGGCGGGATTCTGTCCGATGAAAGTTGCGTTGCCTTCCGGCCAGCCACCATTGGCATTCAACCGTTGCTGCGAAGGCCTTCCCGGCACGAATACGGCATCCTGCGCCAGCACGTCGGGCGTAAGTTTGCGCAATGGTGAAATGTCGTCAACGATCCAGATGCCGCGGCCGTGCGTTGCGACCACCAGGTCCGATTCCCGCGGCTGAACTACGATGTCGCGCACAGCCACATCCGGGAACTCGCCGCCCTTGTATTGCGCCCACTGTTTTCCGCCGTCGAGAGAAACCCAAAGGCCGAATTCCGTCCCCATAAACAGCAGATTCGGAGAAACGGTGTCTTCCTTAATCACGTGCGCATATCCCCGCACGCCGCTTCCCGGAGTCACCACCGAAGTCCACGTCTTGCCATAATCCGTGGTCTTAAACACATGCGGGTCCATGTCTCCGAAGGTATGCCGATCGAAAGCCGCGTAGGCCGTCGCCGGATCGAACCGGCTGGCCTCCACCCAGGAAACCCACGACGCTTTCGCCAGATCGGGCACATTTCCGACAACATTCGTCCACGTCTTTCCGCCGTCGCGCGTCAGTTGCAGGTTGCCGTCGTCGGTGCCCACCCAGATAGTCTGGCCGTCCTTCGGAGATTCGCTGATGGAATAAATCGTCGTGTGCGTTTCCGCGTCGGAGTTGTCTACGGTCACGCCGCCCGATTCTTCCTGCTTCTGTTTCTCCGGATCGTTCGTCGTCAGGTCCGGAGAAATGCGGTCCCAGGTCTGCCCGTGATCGCGGGAACGGAACAAGAATTGCGCCCCGATATAGATCGTGCCCTTCTCATTCGGGCTCATGTGGATTGGGGTGTTCCAGTTGAAGCGCAGCTTGCTTTCCCCATAATTCGGCTGTGGCTTGATGAACCGATCTTCTAGTGTCCCGCGATTCACACGGGCAATTTCACCGCCCTGCGACTCCACATACGCGTAGCTTGGATCGGACGGATCGGAAAACGCGAAGAATCCATCGCCGCCACCGAGATTCTCCCACCGGCTATTCGTAATTCCGCCTGGATAGGCTGAATCGCCCACCCAAACGCTGTTGTCCTGCAGCCCGCCATAGACGTGGTACGGGTCCGCCATATCCACGCTGACGTGATAGAACTGCGAAATCGGCAGGTTCTGCGCCTTCCACCAGTTGTTGCCTTCATCGTAGGAATACCAGACTCCGCCGTCGTCTCCCGTGATGAGATGGTTGGTGTTGTCCGGATCCACCCACACGTCATGGAAATCTCCGTGAGCGCCGCCGGAAATTCCGCTGAAGCTCTTGCCGCCGTCAGTGCTCATGATCAAGCCGCCACACGGCTTGTAGACCGTATTCTCATCCTTGGGGTCCACAATCAGGTTGCCGAAGTAAAAAGGGCGCCAGACCATCATCTGGCTGGCGTCGCGCCGCTCCCACGTCTTGCCGCCGTCGTCGGAACGGAATAGTGCGCTTTGAGTCGACTCGATCAGCGCGTACACGACCTTCGGATTCGATGGCGCCATGGTGACGGCGATTCGTCCCCAAGGCTTGGGTGGCAGGCCGGAGGCGCTTTTGTCGTTGAGGTCTGTCCAAGTTGCCCCGCCATCCGTCGTCACGAACAGGCCACTCCCGCTCGGAGCAGTTGGGCCATCCCCGCCCGAACGGAACGTCCAGCCCTTCCGCCGGAAATCCCACATGCCCGCGAAGATCGTCTTCGAATCGCTCGAACTCATGGAAATCATCGAGCAACCTGTGGAGAGATTTGCTCCCTTCAGTATCTTCGTCCACGATTTGCCGCCGTCGGTTGTCTTGTAAACGCCGCGGTCCTCGCTATCGCTCCAGAGTTTTCCCGGCGCGCAGGCATAGACCGTGTCGCCGTCCTTCGGGTCAACCAAGATCTTGGAGATTCGTTCCGAATTCTCGAGGCCCACATGCGTCCAATTGTCGCCCCCGTCAGTGGACTTGTAGATGCCGTCGCCGATCGACACGCTGTTGCGCGTCCACGACTCGCCGGTGCCCACCCAAATGGTCTTTGGGTTCGAGGGATCGACCGCAATCGCGCCGATCGATTGCACGTCCTGTTTGTCAAAGATAGGTTTGTACGTCGTCCCTCCGTTCACTGACTTCCACACGCCGCCGCTTGCCGCTCCAATGTATACGGTCAGCCGTCCCTTTTCCTTTACACCCGCGATCGTGGTCACGCGCCCGCTCATCTCTGCCGAACCGATGTTGCGCGCGCCCAGTCCGGAAATGGTGTCCGAATCGAATTTTGCATTTTGCGCGGCCAATGGGGCGCCGAGACAAAACAGGAGGCACGGAATCAGTATGCCGGTGAATCGTGCGCTCATCGGGAACCTCCGGAGGACTTCGCAGCGGGCTTGGCAGCGGGCATCGAGAACAATGCATCGTCGAGCGGTACGTTTTGCTCGATTTTCTCGACTGTGAATTTCGTGCGGTTCGGGTCGCCCTTTTGGCCCGTCTCGAAAGCGAAGGGATAGTAAATCCCGTTTACCTGTTCGTAGTCCCCGTAATATGTCTCGCTTTCCTGTATCGCTCCTCGAATCATTGTTTGTGTCTCGAGCTTGATTTCGAGGTAGGAGTCCGTGTCGAGATAATAGATGCGGATGTCGCCGTTCTTCAGCGTCAATTTGATTTTGTAGCAGTCCGTGCCTTCCACCGAGTCATGCCCCATCAGTTCCGCCTTGTGCCCCTTCTCCCGATAGTCCACCAATGGGCCGTCGATATCGGCGTCAACTTGCAGGCTTTTCACATCGTCCTCGGAGAGCCGCTCGGGGTCCCGGCGTCCCCCGAAGGGATTGATCTGCCAGCCGATCTTTCCATCGTATGCCTGAATTTGCGTCAACCCTTGAATGGCCGCCTCTTCACGCACTTTGTCGGGACGCTTATTCTCTTGCAACACATCCGCCCGGAAAAAACCGGCATCAATCTTCCCGCTACTCCGGAGGGTCTGCACTGTCTTGAGGTTTTCCATGCCGCCCTGCGCCTGGATGTTTTTGCCGATGATTTCATCTACGGTCTGTCCGCGCGTTGCCAATGGCATTAAAAATGTCACGATAAAAAAGACGATGAGCACTCCGGGCAATCGGCACTTGCGCGTCCCTGGGTCAGGATTCGCTCTCATGGTTCCACTCGCTCCTTTGTGGCGGCAAATTCTATTCTGTATCGGATTCGTTTGACGATTCATACAACATCTGAAGTAGCCCGCGCCTCTTTGCTTGTCGTGCACCAATCCTGCCGCTCGGTCAAGATGAAGCGCCCGCCAGTGTAATCTGGAGCCGCGTGCAATGCCAGCGAAGCCTTCGAGGAGCATCGCCCCGCCATGAACTTCTCGCACATTCCCTGTGCGAATGATTTGACCTGCGTCGACAGCCCGCGTACCATACCGCCAATTCTGTCGGAGAGGGGGAACAAGTATGGCAAAGAAGAGCAGGCTCAAGAACGCCGCAGTCCGAATTGGCGCCGCAGTCGGAAGGGCGGATCGCACCGCCCACAAGGTTGCCAAGGCTGGTTCGCTTGCCAAGAAAGAATTGGCGCACATTTCCAAGCAGATTGACGCCCTCAAGCGCCAATTGCAGAAGAGTACCAAGCGTCTGAAGAAGGCATTGGCTTAGCTTGCCGCTGGCTGCCTCAGACAGGTTCAGGCAGGTATCTCTCCACTCCGCCGGCCCCGGAGCGTTGTTGCTTCGTGCGTATTGGAGTGCCCCTTTTTCTTCTCCCGCCTCGGCAAGGCCGCTCGCTGTTGCCTTCGTGCTGGTGGAATTTGTGAAAAAAATAGCAACATGAGGCCCTGCCGTGGCCGTAGAATGTGTGCATGGCAAGAGGGTGGGAAAGCAAAGCAGTCGAAAGCCAAGTCCAGGAGTCAGAGTTGAAATCCGGCCGCACTCATAAGCCTCCATTGACGCAGGAACAAATCGAGACGCACCGCCGAAAACAGGTTCTCCTCCTTTCTCGCAAGCGCGTGGAAAAGGATCTGCAGTCCAGTAGCGACCCTCGCTATCGCGACCAACTCAATCGCGCGCTCGCCGATCTCGATGCGCAGCTTTCGGCTCTCCCAGAAGCTGGTTGAATGCCGCGGCTGGCTCCCCTGAACTTGTATGTTTACGAAGAATGGTGGAGTTTGCCTCTGACGTTTCTGGCAGAATCCGCTCCCTCAGAGTCCTAGCGCGTTCTTTCGATCACGGATTCCACGAAATCGCCCAGTTGCTTCGGCGTGTATTCATTCCCCTCGAGGTTGGCCGCGATCCGGCCCTGCCGGTCGATTACTACGGTATGCAAAGAATGGGTGAGGAAGCCTTCGTCCTGCCAGAAGTTCATCCCGAACGACCAGCAAACCTTCTGCACGTCGGTCAACGGTCCCGTTAGGAAATACCACCCCGTTTCGTCCTTCGTCCATGTGCGAGCATATTCCGCAAGCACTTCCGGTTGGTCATGCTCGGGATCGAAAGTAATGCTCAGAAGCACCAGATCCTTGTCCATGCGGTGGGCAAATCGCTTCTGAACAACTCCAAAATTGTTGGACATCTTGAAGCAAAAATTCGGAAGGGGGCAGCTCGTATAGATGAAGGTGATGGCCACTACCTTGCCTGCAAAGTGCGAGAATGTGACGCTCCGGCGGTTCTGATCGATCAGCGTGAAATCCGGCACGGCCTGCCCGATCTCGAGTGCCGGAGTGGCTGCCGAATGGGAAGCGGCCGCGTCCTCAAGAATCTTCAATTGGCGGGCTGCCATCTGCTCCTGCGCGGCGTTTTCGTACGGGTGAATGCGAATGTTCTTGGCGTAATTCTCCTGCTGCTCGACGGCCAATGTGAAATCCACCATCATTCCTTTTTTCAGGCCGTCGAGCGACTTCGCATCGGCTACCCTGAGCGCCATCACCATCGCGTCCATATGCCCGGGGATGGCCTGGCAAGATACCTGCAGCGAGCGATGCGCAGGGTCCACTTTGAGGATCAGTCCCGACGCGGAATACTCTTGTGCAGCGAGGCCGGAAGCCGTGAAAAACAGCAGTACGAGGATTATCCAGGCACAGCGCTTCATTGCTCTACTCGCGGATTGTTTGGACTTTTCGTGCGATTATAACTCAAATCGAATGCTGGCTAAGGAGCAGTCGTCGCGCCGCCGGCTTTTGCGCCTCCGAGCGGGAAGGATTTCCGCTCCAACTTCGTGTAATCCTTTGCGAACTCTTTGATTTCGACGAACTGGTTCTTCTCCATCTGCGTGAAGCTCTGGCGGCTGTTGCTGGCGGGCCACCAGACTTCCAAGCCGACGATTCTCGCCGACTTACCCAGGCCAATGTGCTGCTCGATCGGGCTCGCACCAAACGACCCGCCGCTGACAACCGTCCGGTAAATCGATCGCGTCCCCCGCCCTTCGTTTTCTACGGTCACCTTGATGCGCGCCCCGATCCCGGCGCGGTTCGATTTCACTCCCACCAGCTTCACCGTGATCCAGTCATTCCCGTTGCCCGGATTTTCGAACACGCGGAACTGGTGCGCGTCTCCCGGTGTCGCGCCGCCGATGGAAACTAGAAGATCCTCATGCCCGTTGTTTCCCAGGTCGGCGAAGGAGACTCCGTGCCCTTTGTGCAGGTCGCCCGTTCCGGACGATGCTGTCACGTCGGTAAAGTACTTTCCGTCGTAATTGCGCAGCAGCATCTTGGGAGCGAGCGCGCCATATTCGGGACCTCCGGTGGCAAGATAAATGTCCAGATATCCGTCGTTGTCGATGTCCCCGAAATTCGCCCCCATCGGTATATTGATCTTGTTCAGTCCGGCCTCAGCCGTCACGTCCTGGAACGTGCCATTTCCCAGATTCCGGTAGAGCTTCATGGTTTCGGCGTTCGTGGGGATGCCCAGGTAGCTGCGGATGGTTTCGTCCGGTGAGAAATAAAAGCTCGTCACGAAAAGGTCCGGCCACCCGTCGTTGTCATAATCGAAAAACCACGTCGCAAAGCTTTGCGATTGCGGCTGGTGAACGCCCGCTTGCTGGGACACCTCCGTGAACGTGTTGTTGTGATTGTTGTGATAAAGAAAGTTTCCGCCATAGAGGTTCGACACGTAAAAGTCCACGTAGCCGTCGTTGTCGTAATCCGCCGCAACAACCCCCTTGGTGAAGGCGACGCGGTCCACTCCCGATGAGCGCGATATATCCTGGAAAGTTCCGTCACCCTTGTTGAGGAACAACTGGCTCGGCCCGTTCTCGTCTCCCACAAACAAATCGAGCAGTCCATCATTGTTGATGTCGGCCCACACGGCGGTCTGCGTGCGCGTCGCTGGTTCCGCCAGCCCCGCTTCGCGCGTCACGTCGGTGAATGTACCGTCGCAGTTGTTCCGCAGCAGCGACTTGCGCACCGGAAACTCCCATGCCCCTCGCAGCACCAAAATGTCCATGCATCCGTCGTTGTTGTAGTCGCCCTGGATCATATTCAGTCCGCCCAGTTGTCCGGAAAGGCCCGCCTGTGCGGTGCGGTCTGTAAACGTCCCGTCGCCGTTATTGTGGAAGAACCTCAGTGGCTGGCACACGTCATAGCTGGACACAACCACATCCAGCAAGCCGTCGTTTTCGAAATCGTCGGCTACCACTCCGCCGGCCATCGACTCAAATCCCAGCCCCGCCGCCACGGCCACATCCATAAATCTCCCGATGGTTTCTTTCGATTCGAACACGGACGGCGCGATTAAGTAATTTTGCGGCACCCCGGCGGGATATTTGCCCAGCGTCATGTACGCCAGGTTCAGAAGCCATTTCACCTGCACCGTATCCGGCCTTTCGGGTCTCAGCTCCAGGTATTTCGTGAAGTACTCGATGGCCTTCTGCGAATCGCTCATCTGACGGAAACAAGAGTTTCCTCGCGGCGGGAAAATGCACTGCTCGCCCGGATTTTGATACACGCCATTTTCCGTCTGCGATTTATGCAAGTAGGCGACGCCGAGCACTTCTGTCAACTGTGGGAGCCCTGCCGGAACATCGCTGGCGGCCAGCTTGTACGCCGCCTCCCACTCCGGTACCGCCCGGTCCATGTTCCCCTGGTACGCCTCGAGCTGCGCAAGGGCGTAGTGCGTCTGTATTACGTCAAACGGCGTCTTGCTCGCCATCTGCGCCGGATCGGCTAGCACCTTTTCGAGTCCCTCGACTCCATTGGCAAGCGATTGCTTGCGGATCGCGCAGACCTCCTGCAGGTCTTGATTCCATCCATCGGGCTTTGGATATTTTTGAAAGAGCATGTCTGCCAGCACTTGCCCGGCAACGTCCGCCGGATACTGAATCGCACCTCTACCCGCCAGGTGAAGATCTCGGTTCTGACCCATGCCCTGTCCCGCGGCACCTTGGCCCGGTCCCATTCCTTGCCCTACAGGTTCCTGTTTTTCTCCAAGGAATTTCAAGATGACGAATCCCGTGGGCACTCGTATCGCGCCGCTGACTTCTCCCGGCTTGAGCGATGCCAAAGCCTCTCTCAATTCAGGGCGCAACCTGCCGGGATCCACTTCGCCGACGTTTCCTCCGTCGCTCGCATTCGGATCTATTGACACTTCCTTTGCCAGTGCCGCGAAATCCTCGCCCTTTTTCAACCGGGCCAGCACCTCCTGCGCCTTTGCGGCCGTTTCCACCACGATTACTTGCAAATTGACCTTGACCGCGTTCGTGTTTTGGGCGGAGAGCGGGGTCCCTAGCCGAGGTGCTGCAAGAATCAGAAGTGCCAGCGATCCAAGCGCCAAAGCCGCCGCCCGGCTGAATTTTGCAATCTTCATGGAGGTCCTAAAGATATTCTGGAAGTGCCTTCCACGGGGAGAAAAGTCAGTCGCGCGGGCTGCCCGGCTCGAGCTCTTCGCTGAAGACCACGCCCACGCCGTTCTGGTTTTTCTCGCGCCCCGGATCGAAGTGCACCACCGTTCCTCGGAGTGAAAGAACGCTCGACCGGTTTTGGTCTCCGGCCGCCTCGATCACCACGCGCAGTTCCGATTGCAGCCGCGGGCGGTGGCTCAGGCAAAGGTACGCGCCCTGCAGGCTTAGGTCCCGCACGATCGCTTTTTCTTCAAACGAAGTCCCGTCCTCGGACTGCCCGCTGACGGTCGCCGTGAACCGCAGCCTCCTCCGCTGTCCCAACCGGGATTCCCGCAGCGCGACGTCCACGCCGCGTTCGCTCAGCGTGATGCTCATCCCCTCGGTCGCCCCCCACGCCGAAGGAAACTCCTGCCGCGCGGCCGAAAGAAAACCGTCCACCACCTTATCGGAAGATTCCGGGTCGTGATGAAAAAGGACGAGATTGCGCACCTTTGCTTCGCGCGCGACTTTAACCCCCTCCAGCCAGCTCGAATGGCCCCACCCCTTGCGCGATGTCGCAAGCAACTCGGGCGAATACTGCGCGTCGTAGATCAGCACGTCCGCTCCATGGGCGAGCTGCCGCAAATTCTGGTCGTACTCCGCCACTCCGGGCTCATTGTCCGTGGCATATACGATGGATCCCGCGGTGGTATCGAGCCGGTATCCTAAGCAGCCTTGCGGATGATTCAGCCACGCCGCCGTGATATGCGTCCCCGCCACTTCCCATTTTTCGCCGCCCGCCACCTCGCGAAACGTCCGCGTCGCCGTCATGATTCCCACGTCCACCGGAAAGTACGGGCTGGCCAGTTGTGCTTCGAGTACCTGCCGAAGGCTGTTTGGTCCGAGAAATTTCGATTGGAAGCTGTAAAAGTGGAAGCTGTTCTGCGCTTCAAAAAAGGATGAAAAAACGGCAGCCCCTGGATATGGTCCCAATGATAGTGCGTCACCAAAATGTGGGCCTCGATGCCGTTCGGCCCTTGATTCCTTGTCCAGCGATTCCCGAGCATCCGCAGCCCGGTTCCACAATCGAGAATAAACCGCTTTCCGTTCGGTGCCGTCAGCTCCAGGCAAGGCGTATTTCCCCCATAGCGCCACGTATCGCGCTCAAGCGTCGGCGTTGAGCCGCGCACCCCCCAAAAGACTATCTTGGCAACATGGTGCGTCATCGCTGGGTGAATCGTGACGCTTGCGCCTACGCCCCCTCTAGGTCACGAGGAAATCGCTGTCATGGTAGAGGGGTGTGGCGAGGGAAGTCAATCGTGTTTCCTTCGGAAGGTTCATTCCCGCAGCCCGATCGCAGAATTACCCGGTCGCGTGACGCGCGCGGTTCCCATTGCATTTCTGCCATGCTGCGCAGAACCAAGCCGTGCGCCGGAATGCCACTGCGAGTAAGATAATCCCGCATGCATTTTCATTCCCATGCTTCGGCCGCTCACTCCCACGCGGGAGATCATGGCCACACTCACGATCATGGCGTTTCCGGGGGAATGACCGGCGTCCTGGGCGCGGCCGTCGTCGCCACATTGGCCTTGGTGGCCGTCGAGCTTGTCGCCGGCTACGCCGCCCATTCCATTGCCTTGCTCAGCGACGCGGCGCACAACCTGACCGATGTTCCGACTCTGGTAATTTCCTGGCTCGCCACGCGCTGGGTTCTTCGTCCACCCACACCGGAGAAAACCTACGGGTACCACCGCGCCGGAATTCTGGCGGCCTTCGTAAACGCGATCCTCCTCTCGATCGTCGCGCTCATCGTGATCCTGGAGTCCGCGAACCGCTTGCGCCATCCCGTCGCGGTGGACTCGGGAATTATGCTCTGGGTATCCGTGGTGGCGCTGGCGGTCAATGGAGGCGTCACGCTCGCCGTCCACCGCGAGCGCCGTGACCTGAACGTCCGCACCGTGTGGATTCACAACCTCGGCGACGCGCTGTCGAATATCGCCATCTTCGCCGCCGCCCTCACCATTCGCTGGACCCATGCGGTCTGGGCCGACCCCACCATCGGCATCGCCATCGGCGCGATGGTCTTGTGGGCAGGCATAGGAATCCTTCGGCAGAGCGGCCATATCCTGCTCGAGGGCATCCCTCCCAGCATTCGCCTTAAAGAAGTGGCCACCGCGATGTTGCGCGTCGAAGGGGTGCAGGAGGTCCACGATATCCATGTTTGGATGCTGGGCACGGACCTCAATGCGCTTTCCTGCCATGTGCGCATTCCGGACATGCACATGGAGGAAAGCGAACGCATTCTCGCCCGCCTCCGCGAAGTGCTTGCTGAAGATTTTCGGATTACTCACACCACGGTGCAGTTCGAGCGCGCCGGCCTGCCCGCCGAAGCTGGGCCGTACATGCCGGAACCAGCCCGGCGCTCCGCCAAGTGAAATAGGAAATCACCCAGCACACTCAAATGCTAGTCATAGCTCCTGGATCAAAGAGGAAGTTGAAGCGGCGTGCCCCGCTCCTGGTTCAAGCGGACCGTGGCGTCCGCGTCGAGGTCGGAATCCGCCAGTGTGTGGCGTCCCCCATCATTCGTAATGTAGATAATCTTTTTGTTTGAGTGCGTGAACGCGACCGCTTGTATCTTAGTCCCATCGCGCAGCACCAGAGTGAATTCACCCTCGTCGGGAATAGGAGGTGCTGCGGGCTCCGTTGATTCCGATGGCAAGCCTGCGTCCCGCGCTGTGGGTGCCTGCTGCAAAATAATGTACTGCGGCTGTTGCTGCTGCTCCTGCGGCTCTTCTGGCGATTGCTCTTCCGTGGCCGCTGGTACGGCGGACTCATCCGGCGGGAGATAATACGCGCCTCCACCACTCAGGAGATAGAACCCGGAATTGAATCCGCGCGTGTTCCTTAGAAACCTCTCCGCCGCGGCGATTCGCCACTCCGTCGCCGGATCGATAGATGCCTCGATGCCCCAATTCTGATTGACGCCTCCTAGATATCCATATTCGTTGCCGGGTCCGGGAGCCTGCGGCAGGAAGCCTCCAAAGGCCAGCGGATCCCAACTATTCAAATTCATCGCTTTCGTTGTGGTAGGCTGCTTTGCGGATGCGGAAGATTTCGAGGAAATGGTTGCGCCGTGCCCGGCCGGCGGGCGGACAATCGTTACGTTGGAAAAGCTGTGGCGCGGCTGGACGGTGGGCGTTGCCGCTCCTCTTGCCATCCTTTGCGCTTGCGCCAGATAGGGCGTCACGAAGAAGACCGACAACAGCGAAGCCGAAAACAAGATCGTGCGTTTGGCGTTTTTCATGGCCGCCTCGTTTCCACCTATCAGACGCTCGGTCCTCCCGCGCGGTTGCGCGATTATACTCCGATCTGAGGCGTGTGCGTCTCGCCGGCCGGGCACCAGAACAGTGGGGACGGTGTCTACTTCATCGGGGATGTGCTCGATTCCGGAGGCTGCCGCCGGCTTTCCTTTCCTTTTCCAGACAGGCGGGATGTGCTATAAACGTCCGGTCGAAGGGCACATAGGGATGGAACAGCCGGAAGCCAGCGTTCCATTGGCCAAGCTAGCGAAGCCCAGACCAGTTGACCCCGGACCGAAGCAGCAGGTGGAGTACCCTTCCGCCTTCTGCCCGCGATGTTCGGCGCGACTGGAGCAACGAAGCTGCAAAATGATTTGCGGGGCTTGCGGCTATTATATGTCCTGCTCGGATTTCTATTGAGGAGAACCTAAATCCCAGTCCGAATGGGAAGCGGCATCTCCGAGGCACGAATTCCAGAACGCAATCAGAGTTCTTTGAGGAGGCACGAACGTGGCACTGAGAATGACCGATCGGGATGTGAATGGCGTGACCGTGCTCGAGATTGAAGGGCGCATCGTGCTGGGCGAGGAGAGCAACGCGTTCCGCGAAAAAGTGAAGAGCCTGCTGGCCGCAGGGAAGAAAAAGATCGTGCTGAATCTTTCGCACGTCAGCTATATCGACAGCGCGGGGCTCGGAACCCTGGTGGCCACGTTCCATAGCGCCCGCTCGCAAGGCGCCACCCTGAAATTGGCCAACCTTGGATCAAAATTCAAGGAAGTCCTTCAGGTGACAAAGCTCATGACCGTCTTCGACACCTACGAAAACGAAGCCGCCGCCGTGCAGAGCTTCAGCAAGTAGCAGACGCCGGCGAAGAGCTTCGAGGCGCGGTCCGGCAATGACGCCGGGCCGCCGTCTCATCTTGCGCACCCGTCTATTCTTCCTTCAACCCGGTAAATCGCCAGTCCGCTCAGCAGCTTGGGATAAAAATCCGTGGATTTCTGCGGCAGGACGTCGCCGCCCAGAGCGATATCGGCCACCTGCTGCACGCGTACCGGATTCAGCAGGCACGCGACCTGCGCTTCGCCTCGGTCCACCGCCGCGATGGCTACCTCGATCTCCCGCTCGTAGCTGACGTTTTTTTCGCCTTCCACCGCTTCGGCTGAAATTCCCAGGCCCTTCTCGAGAATCAAGCGGTGCAGCAACACCACATCGAGGCCGCGCTGCGCCGGCGAAATATCCGGCAGCAGGGCCTCCAAATCGGCGCCCCGGCACAGCAAGAACAGATAAAAAGCTCCGCCGCCCGCGTAAATGCCGATGGCGCGCCGGCCGATCGAGTGGCTTTCGAAATCCTTGCGAAATTCGGCGAAACTGGCTGCGCGCTCTTCGGGCGTGGGAAACGGATACGCATACCAGTCAAAGTAAGGAGCGACGCTCTTGCGGAAGCGCTCGAAATCAAAATCCGGCAGATTCAGGATCAGGCGGTGCGTGGGAAGAATCACCAGCCCCTGGGAATGCGTGTTGATAAAAGTGGCCATGGCAAATTCGTGCGCCGCCATCGGGTCCGGCTTCGCCATGCGGGCGCGGCATTCGTTGCGGTAATTCAGCGCGGTTTCGTAGCGATGGTGGCCGTCCGCAATGATGAGCTTTTGCTTGGCCATCTCCTGCTGGACGCGCCGGAGGATCGCCTCCTCGGCCACCGGCCACAGGCGATGCGTAACGCCGTATTCGTCCTTCAGCTCGAGCGGCGCGCATTTGTGCGTGACCTGCTCGAGCCAGTTGTCAATCTTCCGCCCCGGGTCGTCGTAGAGAAGAAAAAGCTGGCCGGTCTGCGTGTGCGTGTGGCGCAGGAGCTCGATGCGGTCGGCCTTCGGCGCGGAAAGGGTGCGCTCGTGCCGGAAGACGACGTGCGCGTTGTAGTCTTCCACGCGGCACAGCGCAATGAAACCGGATCGTACGCGCATGGAGTGCGAGCCGGGAAGCGAAAATTCCTGGGAATAGTAGTAGAGATTCGGCGCAGCATCCTGCACCAGAATCTTCTCGCCGATCCAATCCTGCAGCTTCTGCGCCGCGCGCGTGTAGACGTTATTATCCGCGGTGTCGCCAGGAAACGACCGGCCCTTTTCCACGGCGATCAGGTTGTAGGGGCTGGCGGCGTAGTAGCGGTCCTGCATCGCTGCGTTGATCTTGTCGTAGGGTTGCGTGAGCACGTCCGCGAGGGCGACTCGGTTCGTGTCGTAGCGGAAAGCGCGAAAGGGTTGGATTTCAGCCATGTGGCCTCGGATGGAAAAATTGGCGCAGTAGAAACCCAACATTGTAACAGCGCGAGGCTCCAGGCCAAAGCACTCGCATCGGCCGCCCCGCTTTTCAAGGCTGCTTCGGGATTAATGAAACTTTGCGTACTCGGACTTCGCGGCGATGAGGATGGGGATGTCCGGGTCGGCGTCTTTCCAAAGCGTGAGGAAATCCTGATAGGCGGCGCGGGCTTTGACGGTGTCGCCTTGCATGACGTAGGCTCTGCCGAGTTGGAGATGGGCGAGCGCGCCGATAGGGTCGTTGATCACGATTCCGCGATGATCGAGGATTTTCTGGAACTCGGTTGCGGCTTCGCTGCTCTGATGCGCGGCCAGATAGGCTTCGCCTCGCACATAAATGGGAAAGAGTGCGTTGTCCACAGACCCTAATTCATAGGGAGCAGCGGCCTGAAGAACCTCGATTGCTTTCGCGGAATCGTGGTCGTTGAGAGCAAGCTGCGCGTGCAAGGTCGGCAGATAATCGAACTGGACGATAGTGTCCTCCGGAAAACGCTTATTCAAATCATCCGTGAGCGTCTGTGCCCTAGTCGCATCCCCTGCCGATGCGAATGCTAGTCCTACCCCATACTGCACATGCTGTCCAGTCGTAAGTCGTAGCGCGGCGGTGGCCCTCTGCCGCGCCTCTCGTTCATTTCCAGACAGGGCTTCCCTCAGCGCTGCGTTCACTTCATAGCCAGCCGCTGCTGCATTCTCTTCCGCTCGCTCGGCTGAAGCGACTGCCTGACGTGAGAAATTCCGTGCCTTCTCCAGCTGTCCAAAATAAGCTGCCGTCTCTGCCTGGGCCTCCAGTAGTTGGTCTTCCAGTCCCGGCTTGCCCGCACCAAAGGCCACCTGCTCCTCCATGCCCGCTTCATCGTTCTGCAAGAAAGCCAGGATGTAGAGACTGACTCGCAATTCAGGAGAATCAATATGTTTTGTCTTCGCTTCGTCCGCAGTAGCGCGAGCATCCTCGAAGCGATTCAGTCCGGTGTAGGTGAGAACAAGACCGTCATATATGAGGGCACTTTCCGGGTAAAGCTTGAGGGCCTCGCGAAACTCCGCGAGTGCTTTGTCGTATTGTCCGAGTTCATCGTCAACTATGCCCAGTTCGTGCCGTGGCACCCAGTCTCTCGGATACGTGCGCGCCCAGACCTCAAAGACCTGCCGCGACCTCTCGTGGTTGCCAGTGATGTTCTGATATTCAGACTCTATCCATAGCTTCTCTCGCTCGCTTACCCCTGCACGCAATCCAAATGCCTTCCGGATGTTTTCAGACGTTTGAGCTGTTTCTCCTACAGCCCCGGAGCTGAGTCCAAGCCCGAGGTAAGCCATCGCAAAATTCGAGTCGACTTTTATGGCCTGCTGAAACAAATGTCTTGCAGCCGTGAAATCTCCTTGACCGATTGCCGCTTGGTACCCTGCGCTGTAGGCCTGCAGGGCTTCCAGCGACGGTGTGGTGGCCTGGACAAGCGGCGTGTCGAACTTCTGAACCGTCGTGAGCGACTCGCCCAGCTTGTTCCGAATTTCCGAAGCCGCCTTCCCCAGTGCATCCAGCACATGGTTCTTGTCGCTGGCCTGAGCATCCGTGCTCGCCAGCGATTCCCCGCTTGCGCAGTTGACCGCCTTGACGCTCAGGAGGTACTGCGTGCCAATCTGCGCTATCGAACCGTCGAGGACGGCGGCGCTGCCCGTCCGCTGGCAAAGTTCCCGCGCGATCACCGGCGTGAGAGTGGCGTCCGGCTTCCGGCCCATCATCTGCAGGGTCTGCCGGATTTGCTGATCCGAGATAATGCTCAGGAAGGGTGACTGTTCCAATTGTACAGAAAGCCCCTGCCGCAGCGTGCCATCGAACACGGCGTCTCCCGTTGTGTTTGCAAAGTCAGCCAGAACAATTGTGTCCTTGTCGGTGAGCTTCGGCGCGCGGTGGAAATAAAAATAACTGCCTGCGGCCACCAACGAAACCACCAACACGACACTGACAGTTACCTTCCGCCGGATGCGTCGCCGTTCCCGCACTCCCACGACTGCGCTCGTACCTGCCGGCATCCGCCCCGAACTTGAATCGCGCTTCAGACGCTGCAAGTCCGTGTGAATTTCCGCCGCGCTCTGATAGCGGAGCTTGCGGTCCTTCTCCAGCGCCTTGTCTATAATGCGCTCGAGTTCTGGTGACAAGTCGGGATTTACTCGCGCCAGCGCGGTCGGCGCGCGGTTCAGAATCGCTTCTGCAATCACGCCCGTGGTCTCGCCCCGAAAAGGCAGAACCCCCGTCACCATCTCGTAGAGCACTGCACCAAATGAAAACAAATCCGTGCGTGCATCCAGCTCCTCTCCCCGCACTTGTTCTGGCGACATGTAAGTGACGGTGCCAATCGCAGCGCCCGGGCGAGTGAGATGGTCTAGGTCTTCGGCTGTTGGCATCGCCGAAAGATTCGCAGCACCGCCCGCCGGCGCCAGCTTCGCTAAGCCGAAATCCAAGATCTTGATGCGTCCGCGCTCGGTGACAAATATGTTCGCTGGCTTGATGTCGCGGTGGACGATTCCTTTGGCGTGTGCCGCATCCAGCGCATCCGCAATCTCAATCCCCCATTCCAGCACTTGCTCCAACGGCAGCGGCTTGCCCGAAATGCGGTCTTTGAGTGTCTGGCCGTCGAGAAACTCCATGGCAATGAATTGCTGGCCGTCTTGCTCGCCGATGTCGTGAATCGTGCAAATATTTGGGTGATTTAACGCCGATGCTGCCTGCGCTTCCCGCCGGAACCGCTCGAGAGCGGCCGAGTCGTGGGACATCTCACCAGGCAGGAATTTCACACTGATGGAGCGATGTAGCCGCGTGTCCTCAGCTTTGTAAACCACGCCCATGCCGCCGCTGCCGAGCTTTTCCAGGATGCGGTAGTGGGAAACGGTGCGACCGATCAACGGCTGCGAATCAGGCATTTGGCGCTCATCTTAGGTTGAGCCAGAAGGCAAGTCAACGAAGAGGGACAGCTTGCAGCTGAGTCTTGATTGACGCATTAATCGGAAACTGACCCACCACCTCAAATCAGCTCGGGAACTGTGCTCCTAGGGCGACAATGGTAGCTGTAACCCCTTCCGTTTTTTTCCGGACGTCCTTGAAGCTCAGATTTTGTCCACCTGTCCTTTTCCAGCACTTTCGTACAGTTCAATTTCTGCACTCTCTCTGCTACGCTTTATATTGCAAGAGGAAGTTCACAACTCAACGCGGTATGCAGTTCCCGCAGTCCCGGCTTCTTTTCGGCCCCGCCGGACGATCGTTTCAAGGCCCCGCCCGGCAGCGCTTCCGTAGCAAGCCACTCTAACCGCTCGCAGCTAAGCGCTAGCAGCCGTTGCCGTCCTGATCGCTACACATTGGGAAACAGAAGATGAAGCAGCTCATTGAAAACAAAGGGAAGGAGAGAATTCTGATGGCACCGCATGGGCGTGTTCTTGGACATCTCCAGTGCCCCCTTGTCTGCCTAAACCCTAAATCCGACACCCTACACCCTGAATTTGTGACCGCAACACTCAGAGAAACAGAATCGCTCGTAAGTGATAGAAAACAAACGACCGGACCCCTTTGTGACCGCAACACTTTGCCCTATTTTCATTTTCACCGTTTCTTCGCTTTCCGGCCACGGGACGCTCATAACCGCCCAGTACACAAGTATTTCCGGGTTTGCACCACCATTAACTATTCACCAATCACCAGTCACCGCACTTCTAATCGCAACCAAGGTATATTAGAAATTGACCTAAGTTGTTGCAAACAAAGCCCTCTAATTTTTTCTAATCGCAACAAATTGAGGCCCCCTCCTTCGTGTCGATTTGCCTTTTCTGTCCACGTAACGGCGGCCTTCATGTTGGCCGCTTGGCCTTTCATGCCTATGAACTGGCGGCCTTCACGTGCGTAGCAAACCGAACTGGTCGAGAATTAGCGGCGCGAAGGAAACAAGGGCATCTTTTCCATAGCGGGCTATTTTTTCGGAGTGGTAATTTGGAGGCAGCGAGGTCCCGAGGAATCTGCTCGAGGAGAATACGAATGGCTCTTCTTGATTCTATTTTGGATGCGAATTTCAGAGATGAAAAGGCCGGCCGGGTGGTCGTTTTCCCCGGCGGCCGCCGCCATCGGGGCTACGTCGTAAAGTCCAAAGCCGAGGAATCGAAAATCAGATCTTTTCTGAAGATGTTTTTCTTCGCTCAAATTTCGATTCTCATCCTGGGTTATCTATTGGCAAGCGAGTGGTCGAGGGAACTCAACTATGCATTAGGCCGGCCGGCTTTGCATTTATTCAGAGTGATGGGCATTAGCGCGGGAATTTATGGCGTCGTTGTCATGGTGCCCTATTTTTTGCTATGGAGATCGTATAAGAAGGCGTTCTTAAGTTTCACTACGCCCCAAGACGAGGTCTTGGTTACGGGGAAAGCTCCCGGGCAACGTGCTCGGATTCAGATTGCTGCCGTGCTGATCGGCTTCGCAGTCTTATTTTTAATTGCAGGTATCTGGCTCACTCGGGCCAAATAGTTTGGTTTTGAAGCCCCTGATTGTGACCTCCCTGGCGGATGGGTCAACCGCGCGAGATCATGTGATTTCAAATGTCCGATAATTCGAATTACCGGGATTGCAATGGGCGGTTTGCGGGCGTGCGCGTGCTGATCTTCGACTTGGATGGAACGTTGATTGACTCGAAACTCGATTTGGCGCATTCGGTGAATGCGATGCTGGAACACAAAGGGCAGCAGCCGCTCGCGCACGAGACGATTTTCGGGTACGTGGGGAACGGAGCACCCACGCTGGTGCGGCGAGCGCTCGGCAACGAAGTGACGGACGCAGAAGCAGAAGACGCGCTGCTGTATTTCCTGGCTTATTACCGGGAGCACATGCTCGACAATACCGTGCCCTATCCCGGAGTGCGCGATGGGCTCGCGAAACTCGCAGGACGTGCGATGGCGGTGCTGACCAACAAACCTGTGGTGTTCAGCAAGGCGATCCTCGATGGACTGGGGCTGTCCCATTATTTTCGTTACGTGTACGGAGGGAACAGCTTCGAGACGAAGAAGCCGGACCCGAAAGGCGTGGAGATTCTGTTACGCGATTTGAGCGCGGCGCCGCGAGAAGCGATGATGGTGGGGGACTCGGACGTAGATGTGCGGACGGCACGCAACGCAGGGATTTGGGCTTGCGGCGTGAGTTACGGTTTGGGGGCGGAAGGATTGCGTGCCAATCCGCCGGACTTGATGGTGGATAGCTTGACGGAATTGCCGGAGCGTTTGAGCGGGAAAGGCTGACAGCGGCTTACTTCTTGGCGTAAGCCGATTGGTACCAATGCCAGGTGCGAGCTAGGCCCTCTTCGAATTGTACGAGGGGCTGGTAGCCGAGGACGCGCCGGGCGAGTGAAATGTCGGCTTGGGAATCGCGAATGTCGCCGGTACGCGGCGGTTCGTATTTCGCCTGGACTTTTTTGCCGGTGATTTTTTCGAGCAGCTTCAGGACCTGATTGATCGTGATGCGCGCGCCGGTGCCGCCGTTAAAGACCATTCCGGAAGCGCCGGTGGCTTCGCAAGCGCGCAGCGTTTCATCCACAACGTTTTCGATAAAGGTGAAATCACGCGACTGTTCGCCATCGCCGTAGACGACGAGCGGCTGGCCTTCAATGATTGCCAGCATGAAACGCGAGAGAACGCCGGAATACTGCGAAGTGGGATCCTGCCGCGGGCCGAAGACGTTGAAGTAGCGCACGCAAGCGTTCTCCAGACCGTACACGCGCCCAAAGACCTGCGCGTAAAGCTCGCCGACATATTTCGTGACGCCGTAAGGCGAAATGGGCGCCGGCTGCATGGATTCGGATTTCGGCTGCGAAGGAGCTTCGCCGTACGCGGAAGAGGAGGCGGCATAGACGAAGCGGCGGACCTTGGCGTCGCGAGCGGCGACTAGAACGTTGAGCGTGCCGTCGATGTTCACACGGTTTGTGTCCAGAGGGTCGTGGACGGAACGCGGAACCGAAGTGCGCGCGGCGAGATGGATGACGTAGTCCATTCCCTGGCAGGCAGATTTTATTGTGGCGAGATCCGTAATGCTTCCAACGCGGAGTTCGATCTTGCTCCGGACGGCGGCGAGGTTGGATTCCTTACCGGCGGAAAGATCGTCGAGGACGAGCACTTGGTGGCCGCGGCGGACGAGCTCGTCCGTCATGTTCGAGCCAATGAAGCCGGCGCCGCCGGTTACGAGATAGCGCATGGGAATGAATTTCCTCGAGCGAGAGCGTCAACGACGATACGAAATTGCGAGGCCTGAGAATTCAATTGGCTTGCCTGCTGCGATTCGGACACGCTTCACGATAGCGAATTGATCGCAGACGGGCAAGGAAGATGAGTCCGCGGGGTTCTTAGACGCAACACATTTCCGGCGCAGAGTAGGTTAATTTTCCGGGACAACCCAATCGTCCAGCGGGAAATCGATCTGCCAGAAAGCTGGCGAGGGCTTGACGAACTCGACCCCCAACTGAGTCCGGCCGCCTTGGGCAGTTCCCACGTGAACGACGCGGCAATCGAGGGATTGGTGAGTAGCCTTGTTGGATATGGTGATGCGCTGCCCGGCTGTTAGAGGAGCAGCCAGGGCAATCAGTGCGCCGTGGGCGTTCACGACCAGCGTGCGCGCTTCTTCCTGAAAACCGTCGCCGTCGGCAGACGTGCCCGCAACCTGGATGGGCACGCTCAAGAGCACGCGCATGCTTCGGCGGCGGCCCGGGTCGGGTGTCCAAGATTGCTTTTCCGTTTGCGTCGTAACCGGGGCTGCCATAGTACCCTTTAGGGTAAACAATTTCGAGGGCATGGCGCAATTGCCCTTAGGTACAGGTCCGCTGCTTCAGTAAACAGGGGTGGGGGTGTCTAAGATTATGATAATGAAGGAGAAAGGACGCGCGGGGGCCTTGACGAGAATTTGCCTTCGAGGTTGGTAGGCGAATTATTTGCCGCCGGGGGAATTTACGCCGAGGCATCCTGTCGGCGTGTCCGCGGTTCCTAGGCGATATCAGCAGAGAACGATTTTTTCGCGGTGCTGCTTGACGCGGCGCGTGGCGTTGCGCGAATCCACGACCAGTTGGGAATGGCGGGCGATGGAATCGTAATCGTAGGCCGAGTGATCGGTGGCGATCAGAACGCAATCGTATCCCGCCAA
This sequence comes from uncultured Acidobacteriota bacterium, assembly GCA_963788255.1. GTDB lineage: Bacteria > Acidobacteriota > Terriglobia > Acidiferrales > UBA7541 > Palsa-295. Next base: position 896,308 of record CAWBGC010000009.1, on the reverse strand, counting down.
ATGGTCTGGCGTGATTTCGACCGAGCGCATGTTCGAGAAATCGTAGTGGCGCATTTTGAATAGCGCCGGGAAGTACGGGTCGTTGTAATCCACGCGGACGCCGCGTGCGGTGAGCAACTCGAGAAGCTTCAGGGCGGGAGATTCGCGCAGGTCGTCCACATCCTTCTTATAGGCCACGCCCAGGAGAAGGATCTTGGAGTTCTTTAAACTCTTCTGGCGGTCGTTCAGGGCAGCCGCAACGGCGTCGACTACGTGGTAAGGCATGGCCGTGTTAATTTCACCGGCCAGCTCAATGAAGCGCGTGGAGAAATCGAATTCGCGGGCCTTCCAGGAAAGGTAGTAAGGATCCACGGGAATGCAATGGCCGCCAAGTCCCGGGCCGGGATAAAAGGGCATGAAGCCGAAGGGCTTGGAAGCGGCGCTATCGATGATCTCCCAGATGTCGAGCCCCATGCGGAGGCAGAGCTGCTTGAGCTCGTTTACCAGGGCGATGTTCACGCAGCGGAAGATGTTTTCGAGCAGCTTGGACATTTCCGCCGCGCGGGTGCAGCTCACGGACACGACACGAGAGACGATTTGGGCGTACAGGGCGGAGGCTGCGCGGCCACTGGGCGGGTTGACGCCGCCGACAACCTTGGGGATTTGCGCCAGGCCGAACTGTTTGTTTCCGGGGTCCTCGCGTTCGGGAGAAAAGGCGAGATAAAAATCAGTGGCGGCATTTTCGGAGGCCTCGCCCCGGGCGACCGGGCAGCGCAAACCTCCCTTTTCGAGAATGGGCAGAACGAGTTCCTCGGTGGTGCCGGGATAGGTGGTACTTTCGAGGACGATGAGTTGGTGGCGCTGGAGATGCGGCGCAATCGAGATCGCGGTCTGTTCCACATAGCTCAGATCGGGCTCGCGGCGTTCATCGAGGGGCGTGGGGACGCAAATGAGGACGGCGTCCATGTTGCGGAGGCGCTGAAAATCGGTGGTGGCGTCGAAACGCTTGCCCTGCACGTGCTGGCGGATTTTGTCGCCGGGAATGTGCTGGATGTAGGACTGGCCGGCATTGAGCTTGTCCACCTTCGACTGGTCGGTGTCAAATCCCGTGACGCGCTGGCCCACATCGGCAAAACGAAGCGCGAGCGGCAATCCGACGTAGCCGCATCCGATGATCCCGATCTTGATGTCCTTCCCTGCAAAGAATTCCGGCTTGCGATCAACACCCATTTCCGATTCCTCTCTAGCCTGATTGTTACAGTCCCGTAAAGGAAATTTCCCGTCTGCTCGACTGTCCGCCAATTCGACTATAGCAAGTTTCCGGACACGGACAAAAGCAGCCGGGGAACGGTTTGCCAAAACTGCGCTTTGGATTGAGGCTGGCCGGATCAGCGGAATCGCGCGACTGTTTCCAGCTTTACTTGGCCGAGCACTGGTGCAAACGCTACCCCAACGACGCCGCAACTGCTTAGAGGGTACCGCCCAGCAATCCGAAGAGGAGAATGGCCAGCACGACAAATGTGACGAGGACGTACACTCGATCCCGTTCCATCCAAAAAGCCACGATGGAAAACAACACGCGAGCCACGGGCGTGGCGATGAGCAGCAAGAGACCCAGTTGAATGACCGCCCGGGGATCCATATGGAAAGCGCCTCGCACAACAGAAGGAATGCTGCGAAGTCCCATGCTTTCTCCGACAAACGTGTGGTAGTTCTCCGTGGAGTGCCCGAAGTGAATCAGATAAAGCACTCCGCCCGCCATGACCACAATTCCCGAAAGGACGACGCCAGCCTGCAGGAGAACCCCGATGATCCGCTCCACCTTCTCGTCCGCCCAAGCCAATCGTTTCATCTAAAGTCTTCCCGTCAAAGCGCCGTAGATCATTTCGATCCCCAGTGCTACAACAACCAGACTGAAAATTAAGCGCAGCCGTTTCGTTCTGGATTTCACCAAGACCCGAGTCCCGATCATGGAGCCTACGAGCACGCCGAGAACGACGGGCATGGCCAATCCGGGAGTGATGAATCCCCGGCGCAGGTAGATTCCAGCGCTGGCGGCAGCGGTGACGCCGATCATGAAGTTACTGGTGGTGGTGGACACCTTGAACGGTATGCGCATCACCTGATCCATCGCCAGCACTTTGAACGCGCCGGAACCGATCCCCAAGAGACCGGAGAGCGCACCCGCGCCAAACATCATGCCGAAACCAGACGGAATCCGGCGGACATGATAGGCCTTGATTCCTTGCAGCGACGGGTACGTGGAGTCCATCCTCAGGCGAGTTGCGAGGGGATCAGGCTTTCCGTTATCGGTTGGGTCTACCCACTCGCGGAGCATGAGGACAGCGGAAACAACCAGGACGCCACCGAAGATTCCGCCGATCAGACGTGTCGGAAGCCTCACCGCAAGGAATGCGCCGACCAAGGCCCCCGCGGTGGTGGCGATCTCCAGGAACATGCCGACGCGGATATTGGAGAACCCTTCCTTGACGTAAGCCGCGGCAGCGCCGGAGGAGGTGGCAATCACGGAGATGAGCGACGCACCCATGGCATAGCGGATGTCCACGCCAAATCCCAAAACCAGGAGGGGTACGATGACGACTCCGCCTCCGAGGCCCGTCAGGGATCCCAGCAGTCCCGCGAACAACGAACCAATCCAGATGAGAAATACGAGGAGAAGGGTGGTCATGGGACGCTGATTGGGATTCGATGCTGTGGCGACAACGAATATCCAGGTGGAATTTCCGGCTCCAATTCTAATTTTCGCACAAGACCATATTCTAGCAGCGTTCCGCCGTCAATCTCAGATTCCCACGCGGGCGTTTGACGCGCGAAGTGAAGCCCCCAATATCGGCGAAGGGAATACGGCTGATTCTGAATGAACATATTGTGTTGGAGGTTGTTATTCGGGAAGCATTGGACGCGAGGACCAAATAGGGATTAGGCCATTGCACAATTCAATCGGAAGACTCCTAAGCCACGTTCGTTCAATAGATTGCAAGGATCAGGCAACTTCGTTCTGGACCTCCAATTGCACGGTCATATTCTGTGGAACCTGTGGGAGACACTTCCGAGAACCTCCGCCGACGGGCGAGGTGGAGCGGATTCTTGGCGCGGGTATTTCTTGGCTGCGTTTTGGCGGCGGTCTTGACCGCAGTCGTGCGAGAGGGAATGGCGGCGTGGTATGCGCGCGGGAATTCAGCCGAAGGAATTCGCCGTGCGGAGGCGTGGGATCCAGGGAACCCGGAATACCCCGCGAGACTCGCTCGCGTATTGGGCGAGGATTTGGAGAGCGCCGATCCCAGCGACATCGTGCAGGCCCTGGAAAATGCGGCTCATCGGGGACCGCGCCGAGCGATAACCTGGGCCAACCTGGGAGAAGCGTACGAACTCGCGGAACGAAATTCAGACGCAAACCGGGCTTACATGCGTGCGGTGGAGCTCTTCCCGAAATCTCCGCAGATCAATTGGCAGCTCGCAAATTTCCTGATTCGGACCGGTGAAGCAGCAAGCGGCGTCGCGCCATTGCGAGAAGCGATTCTGGGAGACCCCGCTTTGCGCGCGGGCGCGTTCGATCTTGCGTGGCGCGCGGGAATCCCGGACGAACGGGTACTGGAGAACGTTCCCGCCCGGCAAGATATTTTGTCCGCTTATCTCGATTACCTTGTGCGAACCGGACGATTGGGCGCGGCGGAGGAGGTCTGGAACCGGCTTGTGGCGTCGCCCGAGCCTTTCGACCTGGACGCGGCGTTCCGGTATTTCGACGCGCTGCTTGGGGCGCAGCGGGTGGACAGATTGGTGACCGTGTGGAGCGATCTCGCGCAGCATGACCCCGCGAGAGTCCGCTGGCAGCCGGGAAGCGCCAATCGGATCCAGAACGGGAGCTTCGAGGAGCCGATTCTGAACGGAGGCTTTGGCTGGCGCATCGTGCCCATCGAGGGCGCGACGATTTCGTTGGACACAACGATCGTGCAGGATGGCACCCGCTCACTTTCCATTCAATTCGATGGGCAGCACAACCTGGAATTCGGGCACGTGGTTCAGTACGTCGCTATCGAGCCGCAAACATCGTACCGGTTCGTCGCGCATGTGCGTACCGAGGGGATTACGACCGAGAGCGGACCGCGCATCCGCATCTACGATGCATACGATCGCCAAGCGCTTTCCGTGGAAACGGAGAATCTGGCGGGCACCGCGGGATGGCAGGAACAGGAGCTAAAGTTCCGCACCGGGCCCGAAACGCGGCTGATCGTAATTCAAGTTGCCCGGCCGGCCAGCCATAAACTGGACAATCAGATTGCCGGAACGCTGTGGCTCGACGACCTCAGCTTGACCGCGAGTCCTTGACTCCGGCCCTCACTTCATCCCCATCGCATGATTTCGCGTCGGCCAAATGCCGACGGAGTTCCGGCTTCGGTAGGACCTCGGTGGCGCCCGGAATGAACTCCAACTCGCCGGAAGCAAACCCCTCGGCAGAAATCGCGGTACCTAATCCCAGGAGGACAGAGAAGACGAGAGCGTTTGCGGGGATGTGAAGGTTGAAGTCCGCAAGGCTATGAACCAGGAGCGCAGTGATTCCACCGAGCGCGCCGAGCGCATGAGCTCGCGCGAGGCCGGACCGTGCGCGCAGGGCGGCCTGAACCGTCAAGGCGGCAAGGGCGAACAGAGCAATGAACAGGAGGGCTGCCGCAGGAATGCCGAGTTCCGCAACCAGCTCGAGATAATCGTTGTGCGCGTGGTCCATGGTGTACGAGAGCTCGACGGACTGTACTCGCGTGAAGGCAATTTCGAAACATCCGAGCCCGGCGCCCGTCCAGGGATTCTGGCGGATCAGTTCGATCGAGTCATTCCAAATTGCCATGCGCCCTTCGGTGCCGCGGTCGAGGGGATCGTCATGCGAAAGCTCTTCGAAGTGGCTTACGACCGGACCCGCTCCCACCCAAACCGCCGCTGAAATCGCGCTGAAAAGGAGAACTGGAATGAGCGCAGTGGGCAGCGGGTTGCGATGACGCCCGATCCAGAGGACCGCGCCCATAACAGCAAGCGAAGCGAACATCGAAATCAGTCCCATGCGCGAAAAGGAAAAAACGATTCCGAGGAAGAGCACCGTGACGGCCAGAAGCAGCAACAGGCACTTCAGCATTTCGGGATTGGCAAGACGGGTTTGAAACTCTCGCCACGAGCCGCGGCGCGAACGGACGCGCGATTTCTGGGCATAGTAAAGGGCGAGCCCGAGCGCCAGGGGAAGAATCATTTCGAGCAGGCCGGCGAAATGATTGTGCAGTTTCATGGACGAGCCTCCTGTTTGGATACTTGCCACCAAAACCTGAATGATCCCTTTTGTCCACGGAAGGACGTGGGTTTCGCTGCGTCCGGCACGGCTAATCCGCCCGGAACGCGGCTTATTTGTGATTTCTCGCCTAGTACAAATTGGCCCTTAGATCTGCTGCACGGTTCAGAGATTGAATTCGCTCAACGAGACGCAAATGCCAGCTCTCCGTTTCCCGAACTGAGCCTGTTTGGTTCACTTTCAGCGGCTATCTTGCAAGAGCGGTTCCAAACTGAAAGTGGAGCGCCATAATTCTGTTTTTCAAATTGCGTTCCTTCGTTGTTATCCCTTCTCCGCTGCGTTATTCTCGCTCGCGCATGATCGACATTCATTCCCACATACTTCCGGGCCTTGATGACGGCGCCGACTCGCTCGACACAGCCCGCGCCATGGCGGAAATGGCTATTGCCGACGGCATTACCCATGTCATTGGTACTCCCCACGCCAGCCAAGACCACGCTTTCCTTCCCGAATTGGTAAAGCAGCGCCGGAATGAAATTCAGGCCCTCTTCGAGGGACGCTTACTTTTTGCCACCGGTTGTGACTTCCATCTCAGCTTCGAGAACCTCCAGGACATTCGCCAGGACCCCTCGCGCTTCACCCTCAACCAGAAAACTTATCTCTTGGTGGAATTCGCCGATTACTCAATTCCGCCCTCCCTCGATCAGGCGCTGCACCAATTGCAGCTCGCCGGGCTACGTCCGGTGATCACGCATCCGGAGCGCAATCCTCTAATCCGGTCGCAGCCCGAGCGGCTCTACCGCTGGCTGCGCCAAGGCTGCTACGCGCAGGCGACGGCCCAATCGCTGCTGGGAAAGTTCGGGCGGGCCGCGCAGGAAATGACCGAAAAGTGGCTCGAGGTGGGCGCGATCCACTTCTTCGCCAGCGACGCGCACAACGTGACTACGCGTCCGCCCCGATTGAAGGAGACCTACGACCGGGTGGCGAAAGCGCGCGGCGAAGAAACGGCGCGGGCGCTGTTCGTGGACAATCCGCTGGCGGCGTTCGAAGGACGGCCGCTGCCGTGGGTCCGCGATCTTGCGGATGATTTGGGCGCGGATGATTCCGCGTCGCGAGTGCCGCGCAAGCGCAAGAAATTCTGGTTTTTTTGAAACCGCAACGCGTCGAGTTCAGGCGAAGAGTTCCAGGATTTCGTCGTAGCGTTTGAACGGGGGAATCAGGTACGCGCCGGCGATGCCTTCGCCGCGCGCGGTACGCGCCCAGTCGAGCATCCGCCGCGCCAGCACGAACCCGCGCTCGCGCGCGCGCGCCGCCCGCTTGCTCCATCTCTCGCAGCGTGGCTTCGGGAATCACGATGCCGGGCACTTCGTTATTCAGCCGCAGCGCCTGCTTGTAACTCGTCAGCGGCCACAATCCCACCAGCACCGGAATGGGCGGCTTGCCGCCTAGGCGCTTCAGGAACGCGCTCCAGTGCGCAGGATCGAAAATCGGCTGGGTCATCGCGAAGTGCGCTCCGGCTTCGATCTTCGCCTCGAACCGCCGCAATTCCTCGTCCAGTTCTTCCGCCACGGGATTGACAGCCACGCCAATCGTAAAATTCGTCGCGCCGCCCAGATTTTTCCCCGCCCAGTCCGTGCCCTGATTCAGCCGCGCCAGCACTTTCACCAGGCCGATCGAATCCAGCTCGTACACGCCGGTGGTTTCCGGATAATCGCCCACCGACGGCGGATCGCCGGTGATGGCCAGCACGTTGCGCACGCCTCCAACCGCCCACGCGCCCAGCAGCATCGCCTGCAATCCAATGATATTGGCGTCGCGCGTGGTCAGGTGCGGAATCGTCTCGAAGCCGTGGGCTTCGAGCGCGCCCGCCAGCACCAGCGCGTCCATGCCCACGCGCGCCAGCGTGCCGCTATTGATGTCAATGGCATCCACCTCGGCGGAGGCCATCACGCGGCCCACCTGCTCCACGATGCGGTCGATCGTGACGCCCTTGGGCGGATCGATTTCCACCGACACCACGAATTTCTGCGCCTGAATTTTTTTCCAGAGCTTGCTTTCCGGCTCGCGCGCCGCGATGCGCTTGAATCGCTCGGCCGGTTCCATCACTTCGATGGACGCCGCGCCGGCCTCTTTGCCGCCGGATTTCGCCGGGCGCCATTTCTTCACCGCTTCGGCGATGGCGCGGATGTGTTCCGGCGTGGTGCCGCAGCAGCCTCCGATGATGCGCGTGCCCAGCTCGGCGGCCTCCTGCGCGAACAGCGCAAAATATTCGGGCGAGGAGCGCGGATAGACGATGCGGTCGCCCACGCGCTTCGGAAATCCGGCGTTGGGCATGGCGGAAAGCGGAAGCGTCGAGCAGGCCGCCAGTTCCCGCAGGACCGGCAACAAAAGCTGCGGGCCGATGGTGCAGTTCGCGCCTGCGACTTGAATATTTTTGTCTTTCAGGATTTCCCAGGCGTCCTGTGGGCGCGTGCCGCCAAACGTGGTGGCTTCTTCCGAATACGTCAGCTGCGCCACCAACGGCAGCTTCGAGAAAGACCGAATCGCCGCGATCGCCGTGGACAGCTCTTCGACGTCGCTGAACGTCTCCAGAATGAAAAAATCCACGCCGCGCTCTTCGAGCGCCCCGGCCTGCTCCTTGAAGATGGCGAAAATCTGTTCCGTCGGCATATCCTGTATATGGCGGACGATGCCGAGCGGGCCGATCGAGCCTGCGATCAGGACTTCGTGCTTGGCGGCTTCACGGGCCTCGCGCGCGATTTTCACGCCGCGGTGGTTCAGCTCCGCGACGCGCTCGGCCAGGCCGTGTTCCGCAAGCTTGTGGCGGTTCGCGCCGAACGTGTTCGTCTCGATGATCTGCGCGCCCGCTTCGATATACGCCTGATGCACGCGGAAGACGGCTTCTGGATGCGTGGCGTTGATTTCCTCCACGTTGCGCTGCTGGCCCACAGACTCGTAGAGCAGCGAGCCCATCGCGCCATCCGCAACCAGGATCGCCTGCTTCAGCCGCTGGTTGAAATCGTCAATCCGCATGAAACGCGTCTCTCCGCCGGCCCCCAAAGCTGAAAAGCAAATCCGAAAGTATAGCATTGACGGGATGAACCTGCGGGTCGTGGACCATTTGCGAGCGCCTCCGGGCAGGTCCCCGAAGCGCCGGCGTCTCGCCGGCTCGTCCGGGTTGCCGACCCTCTCCGGGAAGAATAAAAATTGAAGGAGGGGGTCCCGTTTTGTTGCGATTAGAAAACGAGATTATATACATGACGCAAAATAAGTATTATACTCCCGTTAGTCTAATCGAAAAGACTGGTGGGAGGTGTATGCGATGCTCGAAGATAAGCCGCAAAGAAAGTGGCCGGAATTCTTGCGACCTAATCGCGGCTGGTTTATCGCGGCGGCTGGCATGATAGCCGCGTATATTATCGAGCGTTTCGATGCGCCTCTCTGGCTGGCGCTAGCAGTACTCGTTTTATTGCTTGTAGCGGCTGGAATACACCCTTGGGTAGTTAAAAATAAGGCTAGACATATTGCATTTTGGTGCGTGCTACTTGTTTGCGCCGGGGGCGTTGTGGCAAAGGTTAGGGTCGAATCGTCTCAACCAGAGCCTTTAGGCAAGCAACCGGCAATTTCCATCATGGGGCGAACGAACGACCTTTCTAGTATGAGGATTTGGGTTGCTAATAGCGGCAAAGAGTCCATCAAGTTAACCGGCTGCGGAGTCGCCACGCCTTCCACAGGTGGCATGTATCTGCTAAAAGATCAGTCATCAGTCGAAGATTATATCTGGGGACAATTTGTGGACGCACATCCCAGAAGGGAATCATACGGAACTGTTCCCGCAAAGGGTGGAGTTAATCTAAATTTCCTTGGAAAGAAAATCGGCGACGATGACCTCAAGAAGGGGAAATGGTTCCGAGAGTACTTTGTCGGAATTCTTGAATATTCAGATGTGAATGGAGACCACCAAATTGAGCAATGTTCTTACATGGACATGGAGCAACGGAAAGCCATGGCGTGCCAAACACACAATAATCACGCCCCGCCCAGGGCAATTTGCAACTAGGCAATTTGTGTCAGTTCCTTGTATTCGAGGTTTGATGACTCAATTAGTTTGAGGATGGTATCGCGGAAAAGATAGGGGTTCTTGCGATTGTTGAATCGGAAGCACATTTCATCAAGATAGGCTTGGAGATGCTTCGCGCTGAGTTTATGCCAGCTACCACGCAGGCCACGCTTGAAGAGAGAGAAGGCGGATTCGATGCTATTTGTGTGTGCGTCGCCCCGGACGTATTCTCTGATTCCATGCTGGACAGTCTGATGCTTTTTGGTGAGTCCCATTCTTTGTGCTACGCCGCGATAGGCATTGAGTTCATCGGTAAAGATGATTTCGACATTCTCGCCCACGTTCTTACGGATGAACCTTTCGAGCGAACGCCCAGTCACGTTTCTGGCATGGAACAATCTCAATTCTCCATTCCGTTGGCGAACGCCGAGAACCGGACGCTTCTTAGTCCCACGTCCCCGATGCTGAAGGCCGTGTCCACGTCCACCAACATACGTTTCGTCAACTTCAACCTTTCCTATGAGTCTTGGCTTGTCCGCTTCTGCCATGGCAGCGCGGATTCTGTGGCAGAGATACCATGCGGTCTTGTAGCTCATTCCGAGCGTGCGCTGTACTTGGCAAGCGGACATACCCTTCTTCGCTTCGCAGAGCAACAGTGTCGCAAGGAACCATTTCCAGAGCGACAGGTGCGAATCGTGAAAGATCGTGCCCGCCGTTACGCTAAACTGATAATGGCACTTGTCGCAGTCATACTGGAAGCGATTGGCAATTGGAGTAGCCTTCGATTGGCAACGCGGGCATATCGGACCTTTCGGCCAGCGCAATTGCTCCATGACCTTTCGGCACTTTTCATCCGAACCAAACTCTTCGCTCAATTGGGCGAGGTCGATATTTTCAGTCAATAAGGGGTTCATAGGCTCACCATGAAAAAGGCAAAACATCCGAAGGATATGACCAGCGACGAACTGGCGAAGCACCTGTTCCATCCCAAGGTAGTTAAGCACGCCAAGAAGGTTGCTCGCCGCTCTGGTATCCGTTCCATGAAGAAATCCTAACATGAGCCCGTTTTTGTGTCAAGTACATAATCTCGTTAGAAAAAATTAGAGGGCTTTGTTTGCAACAATTTAGGTCGATTTCTAATCCATAGTAGTTGCGATTAGGAATTAGAAGTTGGAGGCAAGAAGTTAGACGTTGGACGGACGCGGCAGGTACCGTTTGATTAGCGTTCGGTGGGTGGGAAGCGAAGGCAGGGCGAAAATAAAAATAGGGCAAAGTGTTGCGGTCACAAAGGGGTCCGGTCGTTTGTTTTCTATCACTTACGCGGAGTTCTGTTTCTTCGAGTGTTGCGGTCACAATTGGGACGATTCGTGGAGGCAGACGGTTGGCTTTGAGCCCCTCAGTGAATCGCGGAGAGTTGCGCGAGTGGACCAGCGCAAAAGGCAGGGGCAGGGCGGCTCTCTTTACCGCACGACCGAAGTGGAGCCTTGAGTCAGGACTTGAGCTGCCGGACGGGCTCTGTAGGCCGTCAAATGTCCGCAACCGCCGGTTCATTCATTGCTCCTTTCCATGTCGCCCATCGGGACGAACGTGTAAGTCCCGTGTTTCCAGTGAGGAGACACAGGTCTAGCGCCGCCCCGAAACGAGAGGGCACGCAAAATCAATTATTATCTATTGTCAACTTGGATGACATCGTATCGCATGGTAAACAGAAAAAAGCAAGAGAAAAATGGGGGCCTACGCCAGATAGGGTAGGGTACACCGATTTTCTTCCCGATTCGGGAAACGGCGCAAGGCATTTCGTTTGAGGGAGTTTCGGGAGGTGTGTGGACAGGCTTTTGGGCCCGTCTGTGTCGCATCCCGCAGAATCATCCGAGGACACAGAATGCGGAACCCGCAGATCAGTTTTGGCTGACTTGCCTAAGGGAATTCGCACTTCTTATTCATTTAATTAGGGCTCTCACATACCGTACGAAGGCATTAGCCCACGAGTTCGTCTCCCGAGTCTGGCGCAGCGAGCGCTCGAATTTGCCGGCGCTGCTACTTTTCAATCTCTACCAGTTGGGATAAACAGCTCATCCCGCAATCCATCAGACCGGCAGGCAGCAACGGGCAATCGATGACTGTCCAGGGACTCCACTGGCCATCACTCATCCGCCACTTTGACACGAGAATGCTGGCGGGGAGTTCCTTGTGCGGGCAACGAACCGTATGGTCGCGGTAGGTGCATGATTCGGATAGTGATTTGCTGGTGGAGGGGTTGGACATGATCCACCTCCCTTGGCGGGCCAAACCTTCTCAAGCCCATAAGCCGATTAATTCCGGGGTCCGATTCCTTGTCTCGGGGGGTGTTGCGTCCCGTGGGGGGATGCTCCTCGGCGAGACAATTGGGAGTCCTATAACCTAAATGAAGTGACCAAAGCAGTGCCCCCGGTCACATTTGCCATCTTTTTTTGTCGGAGTTTGGATAGACACTACAGCCGAAAAACCACCCGCTTTCGGCACTGCGGTTCCCGCCGCCACGCGATAACCCCCGGATCGCCGGCTACTCGAAGGCTACCCTCGGCCCCGATTTCCCAACTGTCACTTGGAAATAAACCCGGATTGCGGGACATCATCCGTACCATTACCCACTTTCCAGTAACGGCGGTGGTCTCAATGGATCGACGCAACACTCAAGTCGAACCCGACTTGCATTGAAAACAAAGGCTAAATCGCTCTCTAGGGTTAGATCAGCCGGAACACTACCCTGGCTGGGTTCTGATCAAGTTCAGCCCGGTAGATCAGCGCTCTAGGGGAAGTATTGTCGAATCTGCTGTTTAGATGGTGTTGCAACGACCGGTTGAGCTCGCAGCATTAATCAGGCATCTCGATTGTTTCCTAGTACGTTGTCACTCGAGCGGAACCAGTCTCCGGCTCCTGTAGTGTCCTAGCTTTCGAGTTGTCCCCTTGGAAACAATCACCCAGAAGTACCATTGACCGATCAACTGTCATACTGTCCTATGACAGAGAGCCGCACATGATACTCCAAATCAATTTCAAGTCCGGCATGCCGATCTACCTCCAGATCGTGGATCAGATCAAGGCCGCCGCCGCCTCGGGGGCGCTGCGGCCCGGCGAGGCGCTCCCCTCCATCCGTCCTCTGGCTGAGGAACTGCGCGTCAACCGCAACACGGTCGCCAAAGCCTATTCCGAACTGGAAAGCCTGGGCGTCATCGAAACGCTGCCGGGGCGGGGTTGTTTCCTGAAAGAGAATCAATCGGCATTGCGCAAGGAAGTCCGGCGCAAGCTGCTGATCGAGGAGATCGACCAGGCCATCGTGCAAGCGCACCATTTGCAGGTGCCCCGCGATGAATTCCTCGAATTGATCCATGAACGAATGGATGTGCTCGACGACAAACGGCGCGCCCATGAAGACCATAAGGAGGATTGACCAGCCATGAACTCTCCAACTCCCGCCATCCAAATCGAAAATCTCACCTACGCCTACGGGCGCGCGGAGGCGGTGCATGACTTGAGCCTGACCGTGCAGCCCGGCCGCTGTTACGGACTCTTCGGCCGCAACGGCGCGGGCAAGACGACCACCATGAAGTGTCTGCTCAATCTGCTGCGTCCGCAGAGCGGGCAGGTGCGCGTATTCGGTCTCGATCCGGCAAAGCACGAAGTGGAGGTGAAGCGCGCTCTCTTACGTGCCGGACCAGGTGGCGTTCTATCCGTGGATGAGCGTTCGCGAGACGCTGGATTACCTCGCTTCATTTCGCGCGCACTGGAACCGGAAGATCGAGCAGGAGTTGCTTGAGCGTTTCCGGCTCGATCCGGCGCAGCGCACCGGAGGTCTCTCGAAGGGCCAGCGAACCCAGGTGGCGTTGATCGCCGCGGTCTGCCCGGAGACGGACTTGCTGGTGCTCGACGAGCCGACCTCGGGCCTGGACCCCATCGTGCGCCGCGAGTTCATCGAGACGGTGATCGGCGCGTACCAGCAAGGCATTCCGGGCAACCGCACGATTCTGGTTTCCACTCACCTCATCACCGAATTCGAGGGATTGATTGACGAGTTCACCATCATCGATCGCGGCCGCGCTGTGCTGACGCTCGACGCCGACCAGGCCCGTGAGCGTTATCAGAAAATCCGCGCGCGCTTTGCTCAATCGCCGCCGGAAATCGACCTCAAAGCGGCGTTGCGCGTGCGCCGCGACGGGCGCGAACTGGAGTTGATCGCCAATGGCGCGGGCGCCGAATTGGTGGAGCGCCTGCGGCAGCACAATCCCGAGGCGCTCTCGACGGAGTCGCTGACGCTCGAGGAAATTTTCGTCGCGACCTTGAAAGCGTAGGAGACGAGAATGAACGCCAAAACCACGCGAATCCTCAAGGAAGCACGCCCCCTGTTCTGGCCCTGGTGCGCGGTGATGATCGCGAGCGCGCTGCCGCTGGTTCTGCAGCCCAATTCGGCGCTGATGAAGGCGGCTCTCTTTGGGGAGTTCCTCTGATCGAGCCGATCAGTTTTCTTGGCTTGTTCCTGGGCATCCCGCTACTGGCGACTCTCCCGCTGGGCAACGAATTCCAACATCGGACGCTTTCTCTCCTGCTTACTCAACCCGTCGGCCGGATGGAAATCTGGGGCGAGAAGATGAGCGTGATGATCGTTGCCGTCCTATCGGCGGGTCTTGGTCTTCTGCTATGACGGGCGATCAGCGCTTCAGCAGGACCCGGAGCTTTGGGTGGTTGGTGGAGCATTGATCATCCCCATGGTCGCTTCGGCGACGTTTTGGACACTTTTCGCCAGGTCAACGATGGGCGGACTTGCCCTGAATTTAGTTAACATCCTCATCCCTCTCGCATGGTTCACCCGGCGGGACTGGATTCCCGAAACCATGACTGCCCGTTCGGTCGCCGCCTTCGCCTTCCTGTGCTACGCGGGTGTAATGCTCTGGCTTGGCGGGCGAAAGCTGGCGCGATTCCAGGTGACGGGAGGCATGGCCGGCGATGATCTGCTGATGGCCGGTCCGGATCGTGATGCCTGGAGCTTTGGCCGGCTGGTTTCGCTGCCGCCCCACCGGAGCGGTTCTCAACTTGATCCGCAAGGAACTTCGTTTGCTGCGGCCGGTCTGGTTGATCACCTTGCTCGGCCTCTTTGGTTGGATTTGCCTGTCCACCTTGGGATTCACACTTGAACGCAGATCGGCACTGGAAGCAATTATGGTGATTGCGTTCACTCCATTGATTGCGGTTCTCGCCGGAAGCCTGTCGCTGGGGGAAGAAAGAACGTCGGGGACGCACTCCTGGCACATGACCTTGCCGGTGTCGGCCCGCCGCCAGTGGCTCATCAAGCTGTTCATGGCCCTGTTCGCAGGATTGGTTTGCGGCGTGCTGCTTCCCGTCTTGGTGTTGATCGCCGGCCGATATATTTTCGGATCGTCCCTCCCGTTCGTGAACCCGGGTCAGGGGATGGCTTGGCTGCTCTGGGTGTCACTGCTGACCTTTGCCTCATTCTGGTGCGCGTGCGCGGTCAACGGGACGGTGCGCGCGGTGCTGTGGCTTTTTCCAATGATGGGCGCCCTCCTTCTTGCTGGTCATTCGGCGAGTGGGTTGCGAGTGAACTCATGGACCTCTTTTTTCACAGGTTCGATCCCTTCGCAGATTTCAGATTCACCAACGCGATTTCAAACATCAACTTCTTCGTCATAAGATGCGACGCCAATGCCGATCTTGACGCTCTTGTTGGTCCCGACGTTGCTCTTCGCAGTGATCCAAAGTTACCGGCTGTTTCGGACACAGCTCCAGGACAGCGACTCTGTCTGTGATCCGAAATGTGTTGCCTTTGGCCTTGCTGGCGTTCCTGAGCGGCTTTTTTTTGCTGGCCTTCTATGTCTTCGTGGACCACGCCAAGCTACAGATGTGGGCAATGTTCCGTGAAACCCACGAAGCGATTGAGAAAATCCAACCCGGCACCGCGAACCTGGACGCGACGCATCCGCTGCAACTCACAGTGGAAGATCTGGTCAAGGCTTCTCCCCTCTCGGAACGTACGCGGCGCTGGCTGCGCAACTCCCGTATCACTGTCGCTCCCGACAAGCCTCATCCCGGTCGATCCTACTGCTGCGGGGGAAACTCAAGGAGCATCACTTTCGCTCCCGACAAGGCTTATTCGTGGTATTTGGCCAACATCCGCCTGGCGAGCGGTTCCCACTGCACCGTGTCATTCCAGGCCGGACACGGCTTCGGCATTCTGGGCGGAGTATGTGAGTGAGAGTCTCCAGGTCAGCCTGGCCGAAAATACGATTCGTCGCCGACCACTTGGACGTATAGTCGGATAACCGGAGAAGTCAAGTACTAGGACGGACTTGTCCGGTTTGCGCGTTAATCAGGGACTGGGGTCCGTCCCATTTTTCGAGGAGGGAGCCCCACCGGCCCTCAGTTGTTAGAGTTGCAGGTGAAATTCTTAGCGCGGCGTGGCGCAGCCACGACTTACCGCTCGATCTTAAACCCGATTTTCAGCCTGACCTGGAACTCCTCGACTTTGCCGTCCTTAATCCTGCCGCTCTCTTCCGTGACCTCAAACCAATTCATGTGGTGGATTGTCTTCGCCGCTTCTGCGACAGCGGCCTTCGTCGCTTCAGCAAAGCTTACGGGCGATGTTCCCACAAGCTCGGTGATTTTGTATGTTCCGGCCATGTCTCAGACTCTCCTCGCATCAGAGATTCTCAAAAATATGGGGTAGTTTACTCCGAACAGGGTCAAAGGCCAATAAATCCAAATTGATGGTAGTGTCCTAATTCCAAAAGACGCCGCTCAATAGCTGAGCATCCCACGCAGCATGGTCCAATGGCTGGTAGAAAGGGCTGATTTTGTTTCTTATACGCGGGCATGTCTTTGCTGGATGAGGTTTGGACCTCATCGGCACGGTGAGATTTTACCAATTCCATCATGTCAACGCGAAGAGGCACTACGGCGCACCGCATCGTGGTATAGGCAGCCCGGAAAATCGATTGACTCCTGATAAGTTGTGCCGGCTCAGACGGTCGACGCAACACGATCCAATGCGTTGATTTGACAATGCTTCCCCGAGAGAAGTGATCTGCTTGGCTGTCCTCGGTCAAACCCTAGCCAGGGTAGTGTTCCGGCTGATCTAACCCTAGAGAGCGACTTAGCCTTTGTTTTCAATGCAAGTCGGGTTCGACTTGAGTGTTGCGTCGACCCATTGAGACCGCCGCGTTAATCAATCAGGCAAGTAGAAGTTCGTGAGAGAGCTAATCGTCTAAACGCATCGTTATCGCGGCTTACCTGCCTGAACGTATGCGAATATGCGATCGGCCAAAAGAAACAGCAGGCGTCTTCAGTTGTCGGGGCCGAAGAAGAACGCAAGACGGGTGCCATCTAGACCGCCCAATTGTGGTCGAGCGCCCTGACGTACCACAGGTAGTCTCTGACTCCTATCTCTTCTTGCAAATCAGCTTCCTCAACGCCTCCTGATCCGGCGCCAAAAGCTCGGAGATCCGCTCGTGGTTGACGTCGGCGACGATGATTTGGCCGACCTCGGTGTTGACCTGGCGGAAGATGCCGTGAGACCTCATCTTTGCGGCCTGGTACTGGTTGTCATCGGTGGGGGTAACGTAGTGCACCGAGTCGGCCTTGAAGCGGTGCACCAGGAAGAGGTGGACGAGGGTCATCAGGCGCTTCCTGCGCAGCGACTCCGCAAAGGTGTTCTGGTCGCGCACCGAGAGGATGCTGCGGCCACGCCGGTCGTGGATGGGGGCGAAGACGACGTTGGCGAGTTTCTCCTCCCCCTTGTCGTAGACTCCGAGCTCGAGCAACTCCGAGCCGGCGCGGTGGGGCCGCAGCTGGACGTGGAGCGCGCCGGGGAGCTCGTAGTGCCGCGTCCACATCGCCAGCCACTCCTCAAGCAGCTTCTTGGGCACCTCGGTCTGTATCAGGTGCTGGTGCTGAGTCGAGCCCTTGCCCATCGCCATGGTTGTCGCCGTGCGCCCCGACGTAGCGGCCAATGCGGCGTCCGCGCGCGGTCCGCCGACGAGGGTCTGGGGCGTGCGGTAGGGAGACTCGACCATGCGGAGTTTTCGTTGCAGGCGGGCAAGGGCGAGCATGCCGTCTTGCTTGAGGGCGGTGGCGAACTCCTCGGCGGCGAGGCCGTCGATCTGGTGACCGCCGTAGGTGATGAAGTTGAAGACGAAGCCCAGCTTGCCGAGTTCCTCGGGGAAGCGTCGCATTTCTTCGTCGCTCATGCCGGTGGTGTCCCAGCTGAACGACGGCGAGAGGTTGTAGGCGAGCATCTTGTCGGGGAACTCGGTGTGGATCGCCTCGGCGAACTGGCGGGCGTCGGCGAGGTCGGCGGTCTTGGTCTCCATCCACAGCACGTCGGCGAAGGGCGCCGCTGCTAACGACTTGGCGATGGCATACGAAATGCCGCCGCGCACCTGGTAGTACCCTTCGGGCGTCTTAGCCGCCTCGCAGTCCCACTCGACGTCGGTGCCGAGCTCTCGCGCCTTCTCGCGGGCGGCGTAGAGCGAGGCGCGCGCGGCGAAGCGCTGCCACTCGTCGGCGCTCAGGTCGAGCGGCTCGCCTTCGCTCTTGCGGAACTCGAGCACCTCGGCAACGGCCTCTCCGAAGGTCCGGAGGCGGGCCTCGTCTTCCCACGACTCGAGGAAACGGGCGGCGATCCGGTCGAACATCGCGTCGATCGAGGTCTCTTTCCCTTCCCGCAACGACGCCACAGCTTCGGCGGCCTGCGCCAAAATGCCCCGGCGCTCCAGCCACTCCTGGGCGACGGCGTGCTCTCCGGCCGGGATGGCGTATAGGAGATGGCCGTTGAGTTCGGCGACTCCCAGCTCGTGAAAATGCTGGATCAGCGCCAGGAAGCACGGCTTGTAGGCCGGGACGTCGGGGTTCGTCGCCCCAAGCAGGAAGGGTTGATCGCGCTCGTCGCCGCGACCGTCGATCAGGTTGGCGGCTTCGGCGTCGGTGCGGGCGACGATAAGGCCCGGGACGCCCATGACGTCGAGCTGGAAGCGGGCCGCGTTCAGTCGCTTGTTCTGCTCGTCCTGTGCCACAAGCACTTTGCCGCCCTGATGGCCGCACTTCTTGGTGCCCGGGCGCTGGTCCTCGATGTGGTAGCCCGCCACACCGGTCTCCACGAAGCGACGGATGAGGTTGCGAACGTGCGGCTCGCCGCCGTGACCGGTGTCGGCGTCGGCGATGATGAACGGCCGGAAGTCGTGAGCCTGCGTCGCAGCGCGCTGTGCCTCGGTCATCCGCGAACGCAGATACTGCTGGTTGCGATCCGCCGAAAGCAGGGCGCGCACGAGCGTCGCCGCTTCGTCGGGCACCTGGCTGAGCGGATAGCTGGCGAGATCAGGTCCCGGATCCTCGCTCCTGCCGCCCTTGGCGGAGGTCGCCCAGCCGCCGAGGTAGATCCCTTCGATCCCCATCCGCTTCATCGTCACCGCCTGCCCCGGCGAGTACGGACCAAAGGTCGTGATGCACTTGCGCTCTGCGAAGAGCTGTCGCAGGCGGTCATGGAATGCCGCCGCGGCCTCGCGCGCCACGGTGTAGTCGGAGGCGATAGTGCCGCGCTGCTCGACCACCTGGCGCGCGGTGTAGAGGCGAACGATCCCCGCGAATCTGGGGCTGTCGAACCACTGCTGGGTCGCGGCGATTTCCTTCTCGAACGATCTCATGTCCTTGGCTGTTACTGACGTGGGGGCCACAGCACGCTTTACAGCTGCTGTCGATTTCTGTGCCATTGTTGTCGCTCTCCTTTGTCGCGGTGTTTCGCCAGCTCCAACATATCAGCCGAATGCAACAGTGCAGTGATCGCGATCACGCGTGGTCAAATCAGGGATTTGTACCAGGCCGACAGAGGTCACAGCACAACTACGGCCGTCGAATTGATCGCGACCGAGTTACGGTGGGCCCGACTATCTTCACTTGGATGTATAGTCGGATAACCGGACATCTCTAACAATGTCGGCCCTGTCAAACTCTTTTTGAACACACTTCTTTCTTCTTACCTAAAAGAGTTCTTCTCTTTCGCTTCTTTCGCTTTTTTCTCTGCCTCGACGACCACGGCTCGTTCGTAATCTAGCGGTCGGCTTCAGTCCGACCTAAACATCTCTGCGATCAAAACTTCGACCACGATTACTCGTTCAAACTCCCTTTTCAGGGAGCGGGATGCCCAATCAAGTCCACGGCGTTCTACTTCGCGCCATGTCCGATACCGAGCTGTCCCGCGTACGAACCGAACTCTAACGACTG
This sequence comes from uncultured Acidobacteriota bacterium, assembly GCA_963788255.1. GTDB lineage: Bacteria > Acidobacteriota > Terriglobia > Acidiferrales > UBA7541 > Palsa-295. The sequence continues at coordinate 876,716 of CAWBGC010000009.1, read as the reverse complement.
CGAATACTCACATCCATTCCGCCACATCCAGTACAATCGGATCGCCAGCCTGCGTCCCATCGCCACCTTGGCAATGCTTTTGTGTCGACGCATCGCCAGGTGGATGTACCGACGTCTCCAGTCCGGATGGATACGCGCTGCTGCTTGGGCCGCCTCCACCAGCAAGAAGCGCAACAAGGAACTGCCTTGCTTGCTGATGTGCCCCAGCCGTTGCTTGCCAGCACTGGAGTCCTCACTCGGAATCATCCCTACGTAGGTGCCGATCTGCTTGCCACGAGGAAACCGAGTCGGAGTTCCGATGATCAACACATAGGCCAGTGCCGTAAGCGGACCAACACCGGGATGGGTCATCAGTCGCAGAACCTCGGGCCGCTTTCGGGCTTCCCGCTCCACGGCGGCCGTCAGCTCTTCAATCGTCGGATTCATACGGTCCAGCAACTCCAGCAACTCTTGCCGGCGTCGACTGGCCCAAGGAGCCAACGGGAGCTTCTCTAACTGTGCTCGCCCCTGTTCGCTGAACAGTTTTTTCCTCCAGCGATAGCCCTCGTTCATGGCCAACGCCTGCAGTTGATTCATGATCCGCGTGCGCATCTGCACCAACCGATGTCGGTGCCACAACAGTTGCCGCAGATCCCGATTCTCTGGACTCGGTACCCAGATTTGCGGGAAGTTATTTTCCAGCATCAGCCGGCGCAGGAGTCGAGCATCATTGCGGTCGGTCTTCTGCTTTTTCACTCGCTTGGCCTTGATCTCCGCTGGATTGCCAATCCACAGTTCGAAACCTAGTTCTGCCAGCAACCGCTCAAACCAGCGTGAATATCCGGTAGCCTCCATGCCTACCCGCACGCAGATTCCTCGCTGCTTCAGGTCTCGATAGAATTTCTCTGCTTGTCCATCACTGTGGCTCAGTTCCTGTTCACCACACTCCCCCGTCTCTTCTACAACAAATGCAATCTGCTGAAAGCTCGGGTGGTAATCTACGCCTATAATCATCATGTTCGGCTCCTTCCTCCCGAGCCTGCGGTCGTCGAAACAACCTCAGTCTACTCGGGTCGAGGGAGCCGACATTGTTATGCAATCATGTCCGGTTTGCGCTGCGAGCTCAACCGGTCGTTGCAACACCATCTAAACAGCAGATTCGACAATACTTCCCGTCGAGCGCTGATCTACCGGGCTGAACTTGATCAGAACCCATCCAGGGTAGTGTTCCGGCTGATCTAACCCTAGAGAGCGATTTAGCCTTTGTTTTCAATGCAAGTCGGGTTCGACTTGAGTGTTGCGTCGACCCATTGAGACCACCGCGTTTATCGGGCGCTGAGAACATCTCAGGTATCAAGCGCTTCAGAAACTCGTCGCTTCGAGGAAAAAGGGCCGCGAGAATCCGCGGCCCTTCGGGCTTAGCAAATCTGCCGGTTACTGCTTGTCGTAGACCGCGGTACTGCTGATCTTCTTGCCCATGGCATCAGTTCCGCTGGTGGTGACGGTGCGGGTCTTACCGTCTGCCGAGACGACAATGCGTCCGGTCGCGGTAACCTTGCCACCCTTCTTATTGGTCAGCGCCAGTGTGTGAGCGTTGATGCGCTTATACGCCCGCGTGTCCGCCGTCGGATCACCGGTCAGGGGATAATCTTTGCCGTCGAACTTGCCCGTCCATTCATTATGCGAGGGCTTGCCGTCGGCGTCGGTGCCGTCCACAGTGACCTTCACGCTGTCGCCCGCGGCTTCGTAGACGACCGTGGTATTTTTCGGGGATCCTGCGCTGATCTTAGACTTGGCTTCATTCAGCTTCCAGGTGCCCATGTTCACGTCCTCGGCAGCGAAGCACACTGCGACGACTGCGAACAGCGACGCCAGAGCCAACAACATCATCCTTTTCTTCATCTAGTCTCCTCTCAGGGATTATCTTTCTGGGTGCGAAAGTGTCGGCATCATACACCCCTTTTGTCTCCTGTGCGTTTCTTTGACAGATTGACCCTGACAGCGGTGGCTGACTCCTGCTCCTCACCCGCCATCGGCTCGTCCCCTTTGTTTGGTAGGAATTCGCGGGGCGTCTATGACGGCAGAAGGGGCGCAAGTTTTCTTTTCACGGCCGTTCTAATGCTGATGGCGAGCCCCGGCATTGACGCGGGCCAAACTAGGAGGCCGTGTGAGAGAAGGAAGCGGAGTGTCGTGGCGGCGTGCGGGATTGCTTTTGGTTGGGTCACTCTGGGCGGCAAGCGTGCTGCATGGGCAGGCCGGGCCGAAGTCGAAGGTCACAGTCGTCGTCACTGAGGACGATGCGCCGTGTCCCTGGGCGAAAGTGGTGATTCGGCCGCGCGGCGCGGCGGAGGGATGGCCCGAGGGCAAAACAAGCATCATCCTCAAGACGGATCTCGACGGCAAGACATCAACAACCTTGGGAGCGGGGAGCTATCGAATCACGGCGGTCGATTCGATTCGCCAGAAGTTGCCTGCTTTAGCTTATTTCAAGATAGCGGCGGGTCAGCATAGGCCGATGAAGATTCGCTTGAACTTGCTCTACTGGGATTGCGCGCACGTGACGTGCATGTTGTGAGTATGATGTCCTGGCGGAGCTCGAGATTGTCTCGCTGCCAGATACACGCGCGCTGCGGTGGCGCGTAGAATGGCGCCGAAGCTCTGTGCGGGGTTGGAAACGCGAAGGAGGAAGCGATGAAGCGAACGATCATGGCAATTGCGTTCTTGTTCGTATGCGCGGGGACGGTGGCGGCGCAGGCGCCGGAAGTGAAATTCATTGCGGACACACTGGTGGTTCAGGCCGAGGGGACCTACGAGGCGGACCCAGACCTGGCGACGCTGACGTTCGATATTTCGTCGCAGGACAAGGATTTGAAGAAGGCGTACGACACCGCTGCGCAATCCATGCAACGAATCGTGGCGCTGGCGGATAAAACGGGACTGAAGAAGGGGGATGTGTCCGCGGGCGCGCTCACGCTGGTGCCCTCGTATGAAAAAGACCGCAAGAACAAGGCGAAATCGTATTCCGTGCAAGGACAGATGACCTTGAAGGTGCACGACTTTTCGCAGATCGGGCCGCTGCTGGATGGAGCCGTGGAGGAAGGCATCGTGGATTTTCGCTCGCTGACCTATTCGCTGCAGGATGAAGAGGCAGCCAAAGAGCATGCCGTGGCGGAGGCGATGCGCCGAGCCGTGGGGCGCGCCAGCGCGGCGCTAGCGCAGAACGGACAGAAGGTTGGTCCAGTGCGCTACGCAAGTCTCGATGTGAAGCAACTGATGGGGGTGACTCAGTTGAACTCATACGCATTGACCGCCGAGACAATTCAAGTGTCTTCCGGCGCGGTAGGAGGGAGCACCGCGAGGGTCGCGGCGCCCCCACCGCCGGTGTATCCCCCGGTGCAGCCGCAGAAGATTACGGTGAGCGCGTCGGTGCAATGCGCGTTTGAGATCAAATGAGAAGCGCGCCTCGCAGAAGCGAGGCGGCGGTCGGAAAAATTGACGCACAGGATTTGGCGCGGAGAAAGGCGCGGGCCAAGCGGCCCACGCCTCCTGCGCCGCTCACTTGCTAGAATGATACGCGCGTCTTGCTGGGCAAATGCGTGATCTCGAGCTTCTGGGCAGTGAAGGTCACTTCCGCGACCTCCGTACCATTGTCCGAGGCGAACTGGACGCTGGAGACTTCAGCATTCGTCAGCAAGACTTGCAGATAGTTCTGATAACCGAGTTCCACGTCGGGCAGCCGGCGGGCGGTCAGGGCGTCTTCCGTCAGTTGCAGGGCTAGCTGGTCGATAGGCATCCTGCAAGTAATTCCGCTAATGGTCTCTCTTCCCGGCGCATGTCCGGTGGCAGAATCCCGCGAGCTCACGCTGAATATCAGCGCGCTGCAGGAGATGGCGGGGGAATTCGAGCGGCCTCTCACACTGCCCGAGGTGTCCTGCGAAGCGTCTGAGCCGGAACCTTGCGACGCGCCGGAACTCTGCGAGTTCGAGGGGGCCTGACCAGGGTTTTGCCAGTCGTCCTGCATGGCGACCGACCCGGACTTTTGCGAAGCGACGGGGCGCTGGTTGGAGCTCACGGGATCCGACATTCCTTGCGTCATCGCACCGCCGGAGTTGTTGATGGGCTGCGAGCCGCCGCGCGCCACCGCTTCGTCGTTGGTGCTCATCGACGGGCCGCTGCGCATGCCCGATTGAGACGAACCCGCCACCAGAATTCTCGTCGCAGTCATCTGGAGGGATTTGCCCTTCTTCTTCTCCGGCCCGTAGGCCACGACGGTTGCGCCGAGTTTCAGTGCGGTGGGCGAAGCAGGTTGCCCGCCCGCGCAGACCGGCGTCGAATTGTTGTAAACGACGAGGATGCTCTCGCTGCCTTCGGTGACCTCGATTAAGGAGCCGGTCGGCCCGCCGGAAATTTGCCCTGTGAATTTCGCTTCGCCCCTGCCTGGATTGCCGACAGCACACTCGGACTGCGCGGGTGTGGGCAAGGCGCTCGGAGCCGCCTTGGCGGGCCGCGCCGCCAATACCGGCGCGATGGCCAGCAGAGACAGAATTGTTGCCGGGAATTTTCTCATCATGCTCTCCTTATGGCGATCGAAGGTCGACAAGCTAGAGAATTGGATCAGTCTTTTCTGAGTCTAGCATGCTCGCCACACGACAAAATTTGAGGGTGTCGCGTCTGCAAACAGTGCCGCAAAGAAAGAGAGGGACTTGTTTGGGATGCATGAGTTCAAGGCCAACTGCGGGCGGATCGTCAGCGCATTTGGCCGACGAGGCCGGCGATGGTATCCATCAAATCGAATTTGGTGAGGATTTCGAACTTTTTGTCGGGCATCTCGACAAAGATGGCCGGGCTTTCGTGGCTGAGGATGTGGGTGACACGCTCGACGGGGGCGTTGGAGGCGACTTGCGGAAGCGGCGCGCCCATCACCTCGCGGATGACGAGCTTGCGGAGATCCTTGCCTTGCAGCGCGAGGGTCAGGATTTGGTCCTCGAATACGGTGCCGATGAGGCTTTCTTCCTCGAATACGGGAAGCTGCGAGATGTCCTGCTGTTGCATGGTATGGAGCGCGTGGAAGACGGTCTGGTAAGGGCGGGCGATGATCAGTTCGCGCGACTTGCCGTTCTGGCGCTTGACCCGAATTACATCCGCCGCGGTGAGGGTGACTTCGGCTTCCGTGTAGCCGTGCTCGCGCATCCAGGCGTCGTTGTAAATCTTGCTTAGGTAGCGCGTGCCAGAATCGGGCAGAAAGGCGACCACGAGGTCGTCCTTCTTGCAATTCTTGGCCAGGCGCAGCGCGGCGGAGACGCAGCCGCCGCCTGACCCGCCGGTGAAGATGCCTTCCTGCTTGGCCGAGACGGCGCGTCCAGATGAAGCATTCCTCGTCGGTAACTTGGAGGACGTCGTCGAGGATGTTGAAGTGCATGGTGCCGGGGAAAATATCCTCACCAATTCCTTCGACGACGTAGGTGAGCGCCTTGCCGATTTTGCCGGTCTTGACGTACTCAAAGTAAAGCGAGCCGTAAGGATCGACGCCTATGATCTTAACGTTGGGATTCTGTTCCTTGAGATATCGTCCGACGCCGCTAATCGTTCCCCCTGTACCCATGCCGGCGACGAAGTGGGTGATTTTTCCCTCGGTGTCTTTCCAAATTTCGGGACCGGTGGTGCCGTAATGCGCCTCGGGGTTCATCGGATTTTCGTACTGGTTCGGGTAGAAGGCGTTGGGGATTTCGCGCGCGAGCTTTTTCGCGACGGAATAGTAGCTGCGGGGATCCTCGGGCTCGACAGCGGTGGGGCAGACGATCACTTCGGCGCCGAAGGCTTTCAGGAGATCAATCTTTTCGCGCGACTGCTTGTCCGTAATGGTAAAGACGACTTTGTAGCCGCGGACTGCGGCGACCAGTGCGAGGCCCATTCCGGTGTTGCCGGAAGTTCCTTCGATGATTGTGCCGCCGGGCTTGAGCAAGCCTTTGCGCTCAGCTTCGTCAATCATCCAGACGCCGATGCGATCTTTCACCGAGCCGCCGGGGTTCAGGTAATCGGCCTTGACGTAAACCTGCGGGGGAACGTCCTTGGCGACGCGATTCAAACGAATCAAGGGCGTGTTGGCCATCGCCTCGAGGATGTTGTTGCACTTCATCGGTTGAGTTTTCGCTCCTGAAATGCTTCTCCGCTCAATCAAGCTTAGAGACTTCGCGAAACTCTGTCCAGCGGCAGTTTGAAGGGAGGAGTTAAAGGAGGCATAGGAGGTGGAGGAAGCAAAGGAGGAGGAGTGCACGCCGGCTGCACCTCGCCAGAGGGAGCGTGCTATGCTTTCGAGCTGCATGGCGCCTGCTTCACCCACCACGGAAATTCTGTTTTACGACGGCTATTGCGGGCTGTGCCATCGCACGGTGAAGTTTGTGGTGAAGCACGACCGTTCCGGCCATGCCTTTCGATTCGCGCCGCTGCAAGGCGAGACTTTTCAAACACGCGTGCCCGCGAGCCAACGAGCGGGGCTGCCGGACAGTATCGTCGTTCTGACGCGAGAGGGATCGCTATTGGTGCGGTCGAGCGCGTCCCTTCATATTCTGCAGCGGCTGGGCGGAGGCTGGAGAATTCTTGCGGGTGCGATTGCGGTGATCCCCCGGCCGCTGCGCGATGCGGCCTACGATTTTGTGGCGCGCATCCGGTACCGCGTCTTCGGGCGGCGAGACAACGTATGCCCCGTGACGCCGCCGGAGTTGCGCGCGCGGTTCGATCCTTGAAGCCAGGAGGGAAAATGGAGCGGCAGAACATTTCATCCGGCACGCCCTGGGAGCCGATCGTGGGGTATTCGCGCGCGGTTCGCGTGGGGCCGTATATTCACGTCGCGGGGACGACGGCCACGGATGCGCAAGGGATAATTGTCGGCGGGGACGATCCCTACGCGCAGGCGGTGCAGGTGCTGCGCAATATCGAAGCGGCGCTCACTAAGGCGGGAGCGAAGATGTCCGACGTGGTGCGGACACGCCTGTTGGTGAAGAACATAGCCGATTGGGAGAAGATTGGACGTGCGCACGGCGAGGTGTTTGGCAAAATTCGGCCGGCCTGTACGATGGTGCAAGTGAGCGGGTTGGTTTCGCCGGAAATGCTGCTGGAAATTGAAGCCGACGCCATCGTTGCCGACGCTCGATAGCGGGGAGCAGACTCGCGACATCCCCCATGTGGGGCCGGGGCGAGGGCCGGGCGGAAAAATCGAAGACGCCGGTGGGGATGGAGGGAAGGGCAGCGCTGTAACAGAATCTTAATGTTCGGGCACAGGAGTTTCGCTAGAATCAGGCGTCTATGAATAAGGAAAATATACAGATTATCCGGTCGGTGGGGCCCAAGAACGGCACGAAGATACTGCACTTGAAGGGTTCACTGAATATTCACACAATCTTCGATTTTCAGAACGCTATCCGCGCCGAGAACGCGGAGGCGCTAATTATTGACTTCCAAGGCGTTCCCTTCATAGACTCAGCGGGGCTGGGCGCCCTGGTTGGCGCGTATATTGCCGCACAGAGAGCCAACCGCAAGGTGGCGTTTGCGGCCATGAATACGCAGTTGAAGGCGCTGATCGAAATGACGCACGTGAACCAGCTCTTTCCCATGTACGCGACGATTCAGGACGCCGAAGCCGCAGTCTCCTGAGCGGACACTCCCAAGCAGGCGGAAGAGGGAATCATGGTGGCATCGAAGCGCGTGGGTTACGCGGTCGTCGGGCTCGGCTATATTTCGGAGCAGGCGGTACTGCCGGCATTCAAGCAGTCGAAGAAATCCCAGCTCGTCGCCGTGGTGAGCGGCGACGCCGCGAAAGCGAAGCGGGTGGGGAGAAAGTTTCACGCGGCGGCACATTTCACTTACGACGCGTTCGACGAATGCCTGCGCCTCCCGGAAGTGGAAGCCGTCTTCATCGCCACGAATAACGGTTCGCACGTCCGCTTCACCGAGCAAGCTGCGGCATCCGGAAAGCACGTCCTCTGCGAAAAGCCGCTGGCCAATACGGTGATGGAATGCCATCGAATGGTGGACGCTTGCCGCAAAAGCAACGTCAAGCTAATGACCGCCTACAGGAAGTATTTTGACCCGGCGAGCTTGGAATTCAAGAAGTTGATCGGGTCGGGAAAGCTTGGACGGTTGAAGTTTCTCCACACGGCTTTTTCGGTGAACCTGCCTACCGAGAACCAGTGGCACCTGAGCAAACTGCTGGCTGGAGGCGGAGCGCTGCTGGATCTCGGGGTGTATTGTGTGAACACCACGCGATTCGTGATCGGGCAGGATCCGATCGAGGCATCCAGCGGATACACGTGGACGGTCGACCCCGAGCGCTTTCGCGAGGTAGAGGAAAGCATAGCCTTCCAATTGAAATTCCCGGACGGCCTTTATATGCAAGCGACCGCCAGTTTCGGAGCCACGCAGGCTTCCTTCCTTCAGGTTCATGGCGAGAAGGGTTGGGCGGCGCTCGACCCGGCGTATGCTTTCAACGAGGAGCGCCGGATGTTCGGAAAGATCAACGGGAAATGGTTCGAGCGGACATTCAAGGCGATCGAAGAGTTTCATCTCGAGTTGGACCACTTCTCTGAGTGTGTCCGCAAGAACCGCCAGCCGCGGCCCGACGGTGTGGCGGGGATGCGCGATGTGGAAATTATGGCGGCGATTTACGAGTCGGTGAACCTGAATCAGCCGGTCGCGATCCCCTCGCCCAGTTAAACAGACCCGCAGTATTTTCGCATCTTGCGCGAAGAACGGGACCGCCAGCGTTTGGCTGGCGGTCCTGCTAACTAAGAGCCGCAACACATCTGGCGGCAGTAATCCTTGATGATGCCCCACTGGGTTCAGGAGTGCGTGCAAACCGCAGCCGAAGTTCCACGGTGAGAACATCCGTTGCATCTCGAGCCCGTCGAAGGGCGCGGGGATGCGCTAGAATGGCAGGGGAATGGAACGATTCTACCGCGCGACGATGAAGATCAGCGGCGGGACGCTGTTTGGCCGCCTGGCTTTCTCATTCCTGCTGATTTGCTCTATTGCCTTTGGCGCGGCCGTGGGACTGCTGTTCGTTTACACCAGCAATCTGCCGGAAATCCACGCACTGGAAGACTACCGGCCGGATGTGGTCACCGAGCTTTACGCCGACGACGGCCAGTCCATCGGGACCTTCGCGCTGCAGCGGAGGATTCTGGTGACCTACAACCAGATTCCCAAGATGCTGCGGGACGCTATTCTCACCACCGAAGACCAGCACTTCGAAGAGCACATCGGAGTGGACTTTCCGCGCGTGCTCGAAGCGGCCTGGCACGACATCGCTCACCGGCGCATCGCCGAAGGCGCCAGCACGCTGACGATGCAACTGGCCGGCGGGCTGTTCCTGAACCGCGCCGATCGCAGCTTCCATCGCAAGATTCAAGAGACGATGCTGGCGATCCAGATCGAGCGGCACTACACAAAAGAGCAGATCTTCACGATGTACTGTAACCAAATTTATCTCGGTGCGGGGAATTACGGGTTCGAGGCGGCCTCCGAGTATTATTTCAGCAAGCCGGTGGGCCAGGTGACACTATCCGAAGCCGCGCTGCTGGCGGCGATCATTCGCGGACCGATTTACAATCCCATCGCGCATCCTGATCGGGCCCTCGCCCGGCGCAACCTGGTGCTTTCGCTGATGCAGCGCGACGATAAAATCACGCGCGCACAATACAACGCCGCTGTCAAAGAGCCGCTTGGTCTGCACGTCGCCATCGAGCGCAACGACCTGGCGCCGTATTTCGTGGAAGAGATCCGCCAATACCTGGAACACACGTACGGAACCGCCGCGGTTCACGAGCAGGGCTTGCGCGTCTATACGACTCTGAATGCGGCGATGCAGCGGGCGGCGGATCAATCCGTCCGCGACGGACTGCACGCATACGATCACCGCCACGGGTGGCGCGGCGACCTTCCCAACATTCTCAATCAAGGTCTGGGGCCACTCGACAAGTACGAGAATGACGATTGGCGCGGATCGATCCAGAAGGGCGACTACGTTACGGGTCTCGTTACATCCGTTCAGCCGACGTTCGCACTGATCAAGATCGGCACGTACCATGCAATGTTGACGCCCGCAGATTTTGCCTGGACGGGCCGCAAACAGCCCAAGGAGCTACTGAAGCCGGGAGATCTGGCGTGCGTCTTGATCAAGGGAATTTCCGGAACCACGGCAGAGGTGCAGCTCGAACAGGTTCCTTCGGCTCAGGGCGCGCTGATCGCCATAGACAACGGGACCGGCGAAGTGAAAGCTATGGTCGGTGGCTACGATTTCGCGGAATCGAAGTTCAACCGCGCCACGCAAGCCTTGCGACAGACCGGCAGCTCGTTCAAGGTTTACGTGTACGCGGATGCCATGGAACAGGGCGCCTCGCCCTTCGACACGATCGTCGATGAGCCGGTGACCTATCATTCGGGCGGTCAAGACTACTCGCCACACAACTACGACGAGAAATACGAAGGACGCATCACGCTGCGGCGCGCGCTGGCCGATTCGCGCAACGTCCCGGCCGTGCGGCTGCTGGACCACGTCGGAATCGAGAACGTGATCGAACTCGCGCGGAAGTTCGGCATCACCAGCCCGCTGCAGCCGTATCTTCCCCTGGCGCTCGGCGCCTCCGACCTGACGCTGATCGAGCATACCTCCGGCTTCACCGTATTTGCCGACGATGGCATCCATATCGAACCGCACTTCATCCGCCGCGTGAGCTCCTACGACGGCGCCGTGCTGGAGGAATCCCGGCCGCAGGTGACCGAGGCAATTCCGCCGGACGTGGCACGGACCATGGTCGCCATGCTCCAGGATGTGGTGCAGTTCGGGACCGGCGTGCGGGCCAAGGAACTTGGCCGACCCTCAGCAGGGAAGACAGGAACCACCAACAACTTTACGGATGCTTGGTATATCGGTTTCACGCCACAGCTTACCGCCGGCGTGTGGGTGGGGAACGACGACAAACGCATCTCGCTGGGAAAGAAAGAAACGGGTGCGCGCGCAGCTCTCCCTATATGGCTGGAATTCATGCAGCAGGCCATGCAAGGAACGCCGGTGGAGAGCTTTCCGAACGTCACGCCGCTGGAGAAAATCGCGCCTACGAAACTGGTGCAAGTGGACACGCCGGACACGGCTCCCCCAGCCGATGCAGCCGAGCAGGGATTGAACGAAACGGCGCCGCCTGCTGCCGCTGCCGGTCCGGCAAAGACGCCGGATAAGCCGGCTCCGCCGCCCACTCCGAAACCAACGGGCGGAGCGCCTTCAACGACGCCTCAGACTTCCACGCCACAGCCACAATAGACTCTATTTGTGTTTGCGAAAGGGGTCCCATCCCTGGGAACGGAGCAGAGTCTCTCGCTGACCTGACCCAACCAGGACGATTCGTTTCTCACGCGTGATTTCTCCGATCGGGGTCAACTCCGCGGCCCCGGGAGCACCGCGCAAGAGCTTGATCTTTCGGCGCGGAACGCTAAACAACAGCTCGTAATCCTCACCGCCATGCAGTGCCAATTGCATGGGATCGAGCTGCGAACCGCGCGCGTGCTTGGAAAGTACCGGAGGTACTGCCACGCAGGGGATAGTCCCAGCCTGCAAGCGGGCCCCCACTCCACTCGCGGCTGCCAGCCGCGCCAAGTCGGTCGAAAGCCCGTCGGAAAGGTCCATCATCGCGGAGGCAATGCCCCGGTCGGCCAGCCACCTAGCCAGCGCGACCCGAATCCGTGGATAGAGGTGGGGGCGCAGAACGTCCGCAAGTCTCCGTTGCTTCCCGAACCCTCTTTTCACTAGCTCCAGCCCGAGTTGTGCCCGGCCAAGCCTGCCGCTGACATATATGATGTCCCCGGGCCGCGCTCCCGAGCGGGTCACCGCTCTTCCCGGCTTTACTTCTCCCAGAACGGTGATGCTGATGGCAATCCGCGGATTCTTGGTGGTATCTCCGCCCGCAAGACGCATCCTCAAAGAGCGCGCTGCCCGGCCCATTCCCTCAAGGAACCGGTCGAGCCAGGCTCCCGTCTTTGCCGCAGGTAAAGCAAGCGTCAGCAGGAACAGGCGCGGAGTTGCGCCCATGGCAGCAAGGTCGCTCGCTGCCCGGATCAAAGACTTATAGCCGATCGAATCCGGAGGATGGAGCCGCACAAGGAAATGGACGCCTTCTATGAAAGCGTCGCAGCTCAGAACCCAGTCGGCGTTTCGATTTGGCGCAATTACAGCAGCATCATCGCCTATCCCCAACCGCAGTCCACCGCCCGTCTTGCGCGAGCCTACCGCAGACGGCATGGCGCGCGCGATCCGTTTGATGAGTTGTGCCTCGCTATCCATACCTGTACTTCAGTACAGTTGCCGCAGCCCTCTCTCTTGAGGTAGGCTGTTGGGAATGCTAGGCCCCGAATTATAGGGCCGCTGGAACCCGGAAGCGAGTCCGGCGTGCCTATGCAAAATGGAAGATTCCGGTTGACGCCGGAGGGCCAGGCCATTAGAATTCACCCGGTCTCGAACCAGGGCTCTCGGTTCAGACCCTTGAGGGCATCGCAGTTAAATTGAGATCGGCGAACCTTGGCAGGGGGCGCAGGGTTTAGCCAGCCGATACAAAATAATTCTTGGTTTAGTCTAAATGGGACGCAAAGATTACACGTTTTTTATTGCATCCAACGCCTCGGGCGGCATGAGACGTGTGCGCGTACCCTTTTACGCCCTCCCTGTGCTTCTCGGTCTGGCTGTCGTAGGAGGAATCACGGTACTGGCGGGTATGGGCTCCTATTCGCGCATGCTCTGGAAGGCCACCGACTATAACTCACTTCGCCGCGAACAAGACAGCCTGAAGGAACAGTACCGGCAACTCCAGACTCAAGTAAAGGACACGAATCAGCGCCTGAACTCCCTGCAATCGCTGGCGGGCGAAGTGGCGATGGCTTACGGCATTGCTCGTTTCCACCAAACGCCATTCGGCTTGTCCGATGACTCCGACCCGGCCGACACGCAATACCAGCAATCCGTGGACGAATTCAGCTACCTTGAGAAAAACGTGACGCTGGCAAGTATGCCCGTGAACTCGATCCGGCTCTTGCCCGCCACGCAATTGTCCGACTTAGGTGTTGCACCCACACTTTGGCCGGTTGTGGGAGAGATTACGGGCCACTTCGGCGAGAGGCTGGATCCCTTCAGTGGGGAAGGCGCATTCCATGCCGGACTCGATATCGCTTCGCACTATGGCGATGCCATCCGTGCGACGGCTGATGGAGACATCGTAGAAGTTGGCCGCAGCTCCGGCTATGGCCGCCTGGTGGTGATCGATCACGGGTTTGGCGTGACCACTTGGTACGGCCACCTTTCGGCCTTTAATACTCAGGTCGGTATGCACGTAAAGGCAGGGGATATTATCGGCTACGAAGGCCAGAGCGGCCGGTCCACCGGGGCGCATCTGCACTATGAAGTCCGAATCCACAACACGCCCGTCAATCCGTGGCGTTATTTGCGGAACTTAAGTCCCGCGGCCACTGCAGCTACATCCTCCTCCGCTTCCTCCTCAACTTCTGGCGATTAGTTCTTCCCCGCACCTGGATTACTTCCGGCTTCCTTGAATGGGGCTGTGCTTTCGTCTACCACTGGTACGCCGGAACCAAAATCCATTCCTACCACTCGTACTTGAAAGACTTGTCGGGATGGGGTGGCGCCTTTGGAACCGGCCGCGGGTCGCTCTGGATCTCCTCCTGCAGGTATTTCAGGGCTGCGTCTAACTGTGCGTCGCTCCCCTCAAACGTCCCGTGCGGAAGATTGTCCTGGACGATATCCGGATCCACGCCGTGCCCTTCAATCAGCCATTTGCCTTCCGGCCCGTATACCCCGGTTTCGGCTGCCGTGGCGATCCCGCTGTCCGCCAGCACGTTGCTACCGGACAACCAGATTTCGCCTCCCCAGGTACGCATTCCAATCACCTTCCCCAACTTGAGGCGCCGGAAGCCTTCCGAGAATGCTTCTCCATCCGAAGCAGTCTCCTGATCGCAGAGGACAACGATATGCCCGCGAAAGGCGTATTGCATGTTCCAGGCGGGATCTCCGATGCGCGGCTGCCAGTAGAACCACGCGGTGCGCAATAGTTTGCCCAGGAGCCAGGAATCGATGTTACCCCCGCCGTTGTGACGCACGTCGATGATGAGTCCCTGCCGGTCGAAGACGGGGTAATAGTCGCGCGCCCACTGGTCGATGTCCTCGGAGCCCATGTCGCGCAGGTGGACGTAGCCGACCGTTCCTTTCGAATCCGCCTCCACCTTCAGGCGGCGCGAGTATTCCCACTCGTTGTACCGCATGTCGGCTTCGTCCTTCTCTGAAACCGGGGTCGCGAGAACGTCTCGCACCTGCCCGGCAGACGACTTTACGCGGAGCATCACCTGGCGCCCCGCCTTCCCGCGCAAAAGCGCCCGCTCGTCGGGAACGGAAAGCAAATCCTCGCCGTCAATGCTGAGGATCACTTCGCCTTCGTGAACGATCGAATCGGGCCGCGCAAGGGGAGGGGCCTGGTTAGGCAAGTCGGAGTCGTGCTGATAGATGTGCTGCACCACGTACCCGCCGGCCTTCTCGTCGCGCCGCAGAATCGCACCCAGAGAGGCGATATCCACATCATCCGCAGGTTTGCGCGCATCGCCGCCGAAGACGAAGGTGTGCAGCGCGGAAAGTTCGCTCACCATCTGCGCAATTACATCATTGAGCTCGTCCCGGTCGGCCACGCGGTCCACCAACGGAGCGTACCGATCGTGCATGTCTTTCCAGTTCACGCCCTGCATGTTCCGGTCGTAGAAATAATCCCGCTCGAGCCGCCAGGCATCATCAAAGAGTCCGCGGAACTCGGCGCGCGGGTTGGTCAGGATCGTCCAGTGTGACATATCGATCTGAGCTTTCGGCAGTGCCTTCGGATCTCCCAGCGCGGCGGCCTTCGCGTCCGAATCCAAAATGTAGAAATCCTCCCCCTTGCGGACCAGCATTTTCTTGCGGTCGAGTGATATCTCCAAGCTCCTCACGTCGGCCAGCACCGTCTCCGGAGCGTCTCCCTTGTTCGCGATGTCCAGGCAAACGATCCCGTGCTTCGGCGGCGCCTCCTCGTTCCGGTCGAGCCAGCAGAGCCTCTTGTCCGTGGCTTGGAGTGAAGAGTAATTGCCGGGAGGTGCGGGAACTTCGGTCAGCCGCGAGGCCAGGTCGTGGAAGTCGATATTGACGGTCACGGGGGCCGGTTTCTTTTCCTCGGCGGGTTTCTTATCGTCCGCCGCCTTTTTCTGATCGGCTGGCTTTTTCTCTTCGGCTGTTTTGTCCGGCTTCGTTTCCTCGGGTTTGGCGGGCAGGTCCGGATGCAGTTCATCTGGAGGTGCAAACGGCGAGCGCAGGCCCGGCGTCAGGGCCAGCTCATAGATTTTCACGGAGCGATCGAAGTTGGGGTCCGGCTGGCGCGTGCCCCAGGGAGACGGCACCGTCGTCTTCAACATGCGATCCGAAAGGAAGTAGAACCATTTTCCGTCGGTGCTCCAGGTTGGGTATACGCTGTTGTAGCGGTCGGAAGTAAGAGCCTGAATCTCGCCCGTCTTCACGTTGAGCACTTTGATTTGGGCAAACTGATTGGGCGCGAATTCCACATATGCCAGCCACTGGCTGTCGGGCGACCAAGTGAGATTCGTGAAATCATCCACCATGGATTGCGCGATTTTTTTCTGCTGCTTCGCCTGAATATCGTAGATCCAGAGCTGCTGATCCTTGTCTCGATGCGCCAGCCAGTGGCCGTCCGGCGAGGGCACGCCTTCCCAGCGCAACACTGTGGCATCGTGGGTCCATTGCTCGGGCGCGCCGATTCCGTTTGCCGGGAATTTCCAGAACTCGGTTTCGCCGCTTTCGGTCGAAAGCGCGACGATGCTCTTGCCATCGGGCATATAGCGCGCCTCGCGGTACCGGATTCCGGAATTGCCCGCCACCTTTACGATGCGTCCACTCTTGGCCGGTAGCGTGAACACTTCGCCGCGAGAAGTAAACACTGCAGCGCTTCCGTCCGGCGCGATGTGCGCCCCGGTCAGATACTCCATCGGCTTCTTCACCCAGTGATCGCGCAATTGATCGAAGTCAGAGACCAGTGTGATGGGAATGATCGCGTCCTGGCCCGTCTGGAGATCAAGCAGCCAAAGGTCCGCGCCGCATTGGTAAACGATTCGGCCGTCCGAGAGGGATGCCGTTTTCACGTCGAGTCCGTGATGGTGCGTGTGTTCCTTCAGGTCGTGGCCGTCCTTGTCCATCGAATAGATATTCATCACACCGTCGCGGTCCGAAACGAAATAGACGCGCCCATTCCAAAACATCGGATTGCGCGATGTTCCCTCCCAATCGCCCGTCAGTTCCACCGCCTCCGAGCCCGCATCGTAGCGCCAGATGTTTTCTGCGGTCCCGCCCTTGTACCGCTTGGTGTTGCTTCCCTGCCATTCCAACCGCGTGAAGAACAGAGTTTTGCCGTCAGGCGTGTAGCTTCCCTGTGCTGCCTGGGCCAATGGCACGATCTCGCGCTGCCCGTTGCTGTCGATCGCCACCAACTCGGCGTCCGGCAGAGTCGAATACCGGTACGTTCGGAAAAGAACGCGACCATCAGGCGTCCATCCAACCACGACGGCATTGCCGTCCCACGTCCGCCGCTGCGGCAGCCCGCCATCAACTGGCATTGTGTAGACGTCCTGCGGTCCTTCGTATTCCGCGGAGAACGCAACGGTCTTTCCATCCGGCGAAATTGCCGCATTTGCTTCCTCGCCGGGATTGGTGGTGAGCCGCGTCGCGGCGCCGCCCTGGGCGCTCACTCTCCAAAGATCGCCTTCCGCGCTGAAGACAATCGTGTCGCCGTGAATCGCCGGGAAACGGTAATAACCCGGACGCGTGTTATCAGCGTCTCCCGCTTGGACTAGTAAGGCAATCACAACCACGAGCAGCGCCGCAAAAATCGTTCCGCGATAAATCCGGGGAGTGAGTCTATCCATCGGCATAGTCTTCTCCTTCTGTGAACTCGGGCGGCGCGCGGCCACGATTCAATCACCGCGCCGATGTTTCCCCTTGATCCCAACTCGACCAGGGTTTCACTTGGGCTTTCGAGCGCCCGGAAGTATACACCTCGAAGCTTCCCGGCCGCGCCCTCTGTTCAAGTTCCCCCGTTCACTCCAAGCCGCAGCTTTCCCGTACAAATCATTTGGGGATCGGCGACACGAATGTGCTGGTTCTTTGCGTTTTTTTATCTCGGGATTTTGCAGCGTTCTCTACGAGCTTGTGTGGGTGTGCCAGGCGATGACCGAATTCGGCGTCACCACGGCGCCAACGTTTCTGCTGCATCCACCATGAAATAGCGGTGGAGAATCCCTATCGTTTGCCGCGCTACTCGTACCGCAGCGCGACCATGGGATCGACGCGCATGGCTCGCCTCGCGGGGACGAAGCCCGCGATCGTCGCGACAATGGCCAGCGCAACCGAAGCGAGCGCGATTGTCAAGGGGTCCATCGCCGAAAGCTCGAAAAGCTGGCTGGCAATGATGCGCGTCGAGGCGAGCGCGAGCGGAATGCCGATGCCAAGTCCGGCCGCAACTAGGACTGCGCACTCCTTCATCACCAGCCAAAGGACGCCGGACTGCTGCGCTCCGAGCGCCATGCGGATGCCGATTTCGTTCGTCCGGCGGGACACGCGGTAGGCCATGGTCCCGTACAAACCGATGCAAGCCAGAAGCAACGCAAGGCCACCAAAAGTGCTCGAAAGCCCCGCGACCGTGCGGTCCTGCTGGAATCGGTCTTGTATTTGATTTCGGAGAGGGACGGCGCGGGTCGAGGGAAGCCGAGGGGCAACCCTTGCGATCACATGGGGAATTTCCGATTCGATCAGCGCAGGATCGCCGGCGGTTCGAATCACAATGTATCCATCTCTGCCAAGCTCCGCCGAGGCGTTGAACGCGGTTGGCGGAATCGCATCGCGAATCGAATAGTAGCGCGCGTCGGCGGCGACGCCGACGATTTCAAATTCCCGTTTGGGATCGAATGGCGAACCCGAGCAGTATCGCTGTCCGATGGGATTGGCCCCGGCGAAATATTTTCGCGCCATAGTTTGGTTGATCACGCACACGCGGCGGTTCTGTTGTATGTCTTCCGGAGAGATATCGCGTCCCAGAAGAATCGGGGTGCCCAGCGTTTCGAAGTAACGCGCGCCCACGTCCACCATGTGAGCGTTTATTTCTGTGGAGGGCTCGCCGCCTTTCTCGGGACGCGGAGCCGAAGGGCCTTGGATCGAGATATTCGTCTCGCTTTCGTTGCCCCCGAGCGGCGTTGTGGAGTCGAGTGTGACCGAGAAAACGCCCGGAATCGCAGAGACGCGATCGAGGAGCTGCGGGTAGACAGCCTGCAGCTCTTCTGGAGTGTAACCCGCAGTCTGCGGTTCGATCGGGGCGACCAACACATGGTCCTCGCGGAATCCCATTTCCTGCAACAATAGGTTTTGGAGCGTTCGCGCGAACAATCCGGCGCCAACGAGCAAAGGCAGCGCCATGGCGATCTGAAAGACGACAAGAGCGTTGGCGCTACCGAATTTCCGAAGGGAAGCTCTCGCGGCGTTCGACCCACCTCTCATCGAGGCCGCCAGATCGGCGCGGCTGGCCCGGATGGCGGGAGCGAGACCAAACAGTATTCCGGCGGCGACGGAAATCAGGAGCGTGAAGCCGAGCACCGACGAGTTCTCGGAAATGTGGACCGGAAAGCCACTGCCTGCCACGAGCGTAAACAGGAATTTAGCTCCCCACCACGCGGCCAATACGCCGAGCAGGGCTCCCATCGTGGCGAGAAGCAAGCTTTCGGTGAGAAGCTGGCGCACCAGCCGGCCGCGGCTTGCGCCGACAGCGATGCGCACGGATATTTCCCGTTCGCGCGAAGCCGCGCGCGAAAGCAGCAGGTTGGCAACATTCGCGCAGGCGATCAGCAAGACGAGTCCGACGACGGCCAGGAGCACGTGAAGGGGCTGCGAGTACTTCGAGCGCAAATAGGAAATGCCGCGAGCACCAGGCGCGAGTTGGATATAGGAGTTTGCCAGCGAGAGCTGATACCGCGGCGATGGTGTCGAGCCTGCTTCGGCGAGAAGCAGTTGCCTGAACTCGACGTTCACAGCCACTTGCGCCTGGCGCAGCGTGACGCCGGGTTTCAGGCGGCCCATCATGTTGAGCCAGTAAAAGCTTGTGTCTTCGAAGACAGGCTTGTGTCCGGAGACCTGTGGATGAGCGATTAAAGGGAACCAGAAATCCTCGGTATTTATGCTCTCACCGAAGAATTCAGGAGGCGTCACGCCGACGATTGTGAAGGGAGCGTCGTTGATTTCCAGAGTGCGTCCCACGACGGACCGGTCGCTATTGAAACGGCCGTGCCAATAGGCGTAACTCATCACCGCAACGGCCGGCGCTCCCGTGCGGTCGTCGCTCGGCACGAGCAAACGGCCGAGGGCAGGCTGGATGCCCAAAACCGAGAAGTAATTCCCTGAAACAACCTTGCCATGTGCGAATTCCGCTCGGACAGCAGAGCTCGCTTCACTCGTGCGGACCCTAATGGTGTGACGATTGCTCTCGAAGGCGCAAAGTCCGCGAAAGGATTCGTTGTGATCCTGGAAGAATTCGTAGTCGTGGTAAGTGAATTCATACCAGATCCCGGCCAGCACACTGCCGGAGTGGGTCCCTTGGATGGGCTCATCAGAAAAAAGGACGAGCTCTTGCGGGTTTGCGACCGGAAGCGATTTCAAAAGCACCGCGTCGACAATCGAGAAAATGGCGGTGTTGGCGCCGATTCCAAGGGCGAGCGTGAGGACGGCTACGGCAGTAAAGCCGGGAGACTTGCGCAGCATGCGCAGGCCGAAGCGGACGTCGGCAAAGAGCGATTCGAGCAGCGGCAGCCCGCGCTGATCGCGCACAGATTCCTTGATTTGGTCGGCGCCGCCGAGCGAGAGTTTTGCCGCGCGGCGGGCTTCTTCGGGCGGCATGCCGCGTTGCAGATTCTGCGCGATGAGCAAATCCAGGTGTGCTTGCAACTCTTCGTCCAGCACGGTATCTAAGTGCCGCCTTGCAAATATGGCGCGTACGCGCATTCCCAACACGCGCAGCCAGTTCATTTCACACCTCCCCGGCACTGCGCAGGAGCCGGGCAATTAAAGACGACATGCGTTTCCAATCCTCGGTTTCGACGGCGAGTTGTTTCTTGCCGGCCTTCGTGAGCGAATAAAAGCGGGCGCGGCGATTGTTTTCCGAAACGCCCCACTTCGAGCCGATCCAGCCGCGCTGCTCCAGGCGCACGAGTGCGGGGTAAAGCGTGCCTTGATTCAACTGCAACATGTCTTCGGAGACTTGCTGGATGCGACGGGCGATTCCGAACCCATGGAGCGGCCCGAGGGTGTCGAGGGTTTTCAGGACCAGAAGGTCGAGCGTGCCTTGTAAGACTTCCGTTTTGCGCGCGCTGATCATGAGAGCCAGGTTCCTTTAGACGGCCAACAGGAAGATAGGAGAGCATCCTGTTGACTGTCAACAGGAAAGCAGACGGGGCCGGGAATCAGCGGACAGCGACCGGGACCTCGGTGGAGAGGTGCGACGCGGCTCGGAGCATGTCCGGAGTGATGTCGAGGCTCAGGCGCACCCAGTAGTCCTGGTGCGTAATTTGCAGTTGCTTTAGAACTGCGCGCGCGAATGCGTATTGTTCCGGGGTCATCTGGCTGCGTGTATGTGGGTCGGCCAGGGCCACGGAGCCGAACATGCGAAAGGCGTCGAGGAGCGTTGAGATTTCGAGGGCGCTTTTCATGGAATCACACTCCGCGTCAAGCGCCATCTCGATGCGATCGTTCTGCGGCTTGCCCGCGAGCGAAACGGCGCGAATGCTGCGCACGAGGTGGTCGAGTTGGGGGGAGTTGCGGAAATTCGAGTAGAAGCTGTCCGGGAGATTATCCAATCGCGCGACGGCAAAGAGAGGAGCGCCGGCAACGCGATTGATCCGCTGCTGCATGACCGGATCGCGGGAAACGGAACTGGATGGGGCCAGGCGGGCGTCCGCATTTTTCCCGCTGGCAATCTCGATGCGCTCCGGCGCGAGAAATTCGAACGCTGCCGGAGGGTTGCCGGGCGCTTCGTAGATGGATTCCGCACCGCGCTTCTCCACCTGCCCTGCGCGCAAAGCATAGGCTTCAATCTTGTCCTGATCGAAGCGGCCATCGGCAAAAGCCAGGACGCGGTCGTCGCCGAGCGGATTCGCGGGGGTGGCCAGTCCCGCGGGCCAGAAAGCCATTGCGGCGCGGTCTAGATCGCGGGTGTAGTCAAAGCCAGTCGCGCGTACGAATTCGGCGTAGTCGCGGTCCTGCTGTGGTCCGGGGCTTGCCAAACCCAGCACGGCAGCGAGCGGTGAGCCTTGCAACCCGCGAAGAGCTGCTGCATCTATATATACAATGACGGGAGCATCCGGTGGGAGCAAGCTCAAGATATCAGGTGGCTTACCGGCGCTCTCGGGAGGCAACGGCCGGTGCTGGCGATACAGATAGACGCCCGCGCCCGTCCCAGCCAAAAGGACCAGGACAGCCACGGCAATCAGAGCGCGCTTTGTCGAAGAAAGTGGCATCGGAGAATCCCGTATAAGTTTTCCACGTATTAGTGTAATGTGTCCGCCCCTGAATGCGTATCACAAATCAGAGGCTCGAGTCCCGAAAGCTTAGCTAGCGCGATTCGTGGCAACTCAGGGCACGAGACTTGTTTCCAACGTCAAACGAGCGCGAACCCTCCCTCGTGCAGAAAGGCTGGAACATGGATTCCGGAATTAGGCGGGACGTGAAGAGATTTCTTGCGATTGCGGGTCTAGCGCTGGCGCTGGGATATTCGACATATGCCCAGTCGGGCGCTCAGCAGGCCGCGCCACAGTCGCGGGCCAAAACGGCGACGTCCTCAGCTGCTCCCGCAACACCCAGCGCGGATCAGATTCTCGATCGTTACATTGAAGCGTCCGGGGGACGCGAGGCGTGGAAGAAGTTGACGACGCGAGTGTCCAAGGGAACGATTGAAGTGCCGGCGATGAATATGTCCGGCACGATCGAAGTTCATGAGAAAGCCCCCAATCAAATGGTCGCCGTCGTGGTGATTGGCGGCGGTTCCTTCCAGCAGGGCTTTGACGGGAAGGTCGCGTGGTCCGACGATCCGCAAAATGGCTTGCGCGAATTGACTGGCGACGAACTGGCGGAAACAAAGCGCGACGCGGATTTCTATCGGCCACTGGACATGCGGGATCTATACAAGAAGTTCACGGTGACGGGCACGGAAAAAGTGGGCGACCGCGATACTTATGTGGTGGAAGCATCGACCGGAGAAGGAACGGATCCGGAAAAAATGTACTTCGACGCGCAGACTGGGCTTCCGATCCGGGTCATCAGCCAACGCCACACTCCCGACGGCGTCACCCCAATCCAGGAGGATATTAGCGACTATCGCGAAGTGGACGGGATAAAGCTCCCGTTTTCCGTTCACCAGTCCAATGCGGAGTCAGAATTCACGATTACATTTAGTGAAGTCCATCACAATGTGGCTCTTGAGGACGCGCAGTTCGCCAAACCCGCTGCACAATAGAGCAAGAGAGTCCTAGGACCTGGGGCGAAAAGTGGGCGCTTGGCAAGGGTTTTGCCCGAGCTTGAAAGCTGCTTGCAATTCGGTGGCCTCTGTGATAACTTTAGCCGGTTTGAGCAGGGCTGGCGTAGCTCAGTGGTAGAGCATCTGATTTGTAATCAGAGGGTCGGGGGTTCAAATCCCTCCGCCAGCTGAGTTTGAGGGACCGAGAATTTTCGGCAGGGTAACTGACGGATTCCTCGCGACAAAAGCGCTAGGGCTGGTGTCTTCGGACACGAGCCCTTTCTGCATTGCGAAGCACCCCGTTAAGAATTTCGGTTCGGTTCTGGTTCGACCTGCGGGACACGACAGTTGTGCCTTTGAAGGTTTGATGGAACTGCGAGATTTTGGGTCGAATGCGGCCACGGGACGTCGATCGAGCGTTCCGATTGATTTCGCGGGACGGGTGGGTGAGTGGCTAAAACCAGCAGACTGTAAATCTGCCGCTCCTTGCGGGCTACGGAGGTTCGAATCCTCCCCCGTCCACCAGCGTCTCATGCGATCCGCTGGGTCCTGAGATTTCGGTGAAGAATTCCAGAAGCGCTGCAGCCCCGGTGCCGCTTCGGAGAGAAGAAGCAAGAGGCGGACGGGGAGACCGGTTCGTGCCTGGGTAGCTCAGTTGGTAGAGCGCGTCCTTGGTAAGGACGAGGTCACCGGTTCAATCCCGGTCCCAGGCTCCATCGTCGTGGCAGTTGAGGCATGAGCGGGGGTAACTCAGTGGTAGAGTCTCTGCCTTCCAAGCAGATGGTCGCGGGTTCGAGCCCCGTCCCCCGCTCCATCCCAGGTTTGGCGGCGCACGCCGGACCAGAGATCAGGGACGGGTCGTTCGGGGTCAGCAGGATCAACGCGGCATAGGCCGCGCAGCTCTCTTCATAAGGTGGCACGAGATGGCGAAGGAGAAATTCGAGCGGAGCAAGCCGCACGTGAACGTGGGGACGATTGGGCACATCGACCACGGGAAGACGACGCTGACGGCGGCGATCACGAAAGTGCTATCGAAGAACAATCCCAAGGTGACGTTCCGTGCGTTCGACACGATTGACAACGCGCCGGAAGAGCGGGAGCGCGGGATCACGATCGCGGTAGCGCACGTGGAGTACGAGACAGCGAACCGTCACTACGCGCACATCGATTGCCCGGGGCACGCGGACTACATCAAGAACATGATTACGGGCGCGGCGCAGATGGACGGAGCGATCCTGGTGGTGGCGGCGACGGACGGACCGATGCCGCAGACGCGGGAGCACATTCTGCTGGCGCGGCAGGTGGGCGTGCCGTACATCGTGGTGTTTCTGAACAAGTGCGACATGGTGGAGGACCCGGAGTTGCTGGAGTTGGTGGAGTTGGAGGTGCGGGAACTGCTGAAGAGCTACCAATTTCCGGGCGATACGGTGCCGGTGATTCGAGGGTCGGCGTTGAAGGCGTTGGAAGGGGATGAGAAGTGGGAGAAGACGATCCTGGAATTGATGGAGGCGGTGGACAAGAACGTGCCCTTGCCGCAGCGGGATGTGGACAAGCCGTTCGCGATGCCGATTGAAGATATCTTTTCGATCTCCGGGCGGGGGACGGTGGTGACGGGAAGGATCGAGCGTGGGAAGGTGAAGGTGGGAGAAGAAGTGGAGATTGTGGGCTTCCGCCCGACGATGAAGAAGACGGTGACGGGCGTGGAGATGTTCCGGAAGCTGTTGGACGAAGGGATTGCGGGAGACAACGTGGGGTTGCTGCTGCGGGGGACGGAGAAGGACGAAGTGGAGCGGGGGCAGGTGCTGTGCAAGCCGGGATCGATCACGCCGCACACGAAGTTCAAGGCGGAGGCGTACGTGCTGACGAAGGAAGAGGGGGGAAGGCACACGCCGTTTTTCACGGGGTACCGACCGCAGTTTTATTTTCGGACGACGGATGTGACGGGAGACGTGAAGTTGCCGGCGGGCGTGGAGATGGTGATGCCGGGAGACAATATTTCGGTGGAGATCACGTTGATCACGCCGGTGGCGCTGGAGAAGGGGTTGCGGTTCGCGATCCGGGAAGGCGGGCATACGGTGGGAGCCGGCGCCGTCGCCGAGATCATCGAGTAAACCGACATGCGCGAAACGATCACATTGCAGTGCGGGGAGTGCAAGAACCGGAACTACACGACGACGAAGAACCGGAAAAAGCACCCGGACCGTTTGGAGACGCAGAAATTCTGCAATACGTGCCGCAAACATACGGCGCATAAAGAAGTGAAGTGAACAGTTGGGTCGCGGGATTCACCCTTCGCCCGGAAGAGCGGGCCGGGAGTGAGTTTTCGAGCCAGGGGCTCGAAAATTCAGGGGAGTAGGTTCAACGGTAGACCGCCGGTCTCCAAAACCGGATGTGGGGGTTCGAATCCCTCCTCCCCTGCCAGATTCGCAAGGGCGGGGCCGGGCGGCGTTTTCGAGGCGAGGCGGCGGGTGAGATGGCAGAGGCGGCGAAATTGAATAGGGAAGAAACAGGCGGCGAATCCTCTTTCTCGGTTCCCGGATCGGTAGGTAAATTCGGCGGCAAGATCGCGGGATACCCGCGGCGGTTGCGGTCGTTTCTGCACGACGTGCGCGTGGAAATGAGGCAGGTGAACTGGCCGTCGCGCGATGACGTGCGATCCACGACCGTGGTGGTGACGGTCACGGTTGCGTTCTTTGGGGTGTTTTTCTTTTTGGTCGACAGCGGATTCGGATATCTGATTCAGCGGGTGCTGAAATACTTCAAGTAACGGGATCGCGAATGTCAAAGCAGTGGTACATCGTCCACACCTACTCAGGGTTTGAGAAGAAGGTGAAGGAAAGCCTGGAAGGCCGCGTCGCCGCGTTCGGCCTGACAGACAAGATCGGGCAGATCATCATCCCGACGGAATCGGTGGTGGAAGTGCGCGGTGGGAAAAAGGTCATATCGCCGCGGATGTGCTATCCGGGCTACGTGCTGGTCGAGATGGACATGGACGATTACACGTGGCACGTCGTTCGCTCGACGCCGCGGGTGACCGGCTTCGTGGGGTCCGGGCAAACCCCGTCGCCCCTCACCGAAGAGGAAGTGCAAAACATCCTGAATCGCGCGACGACCACGGCGGAGAAGCCCAAGCCGAAGCTTTCGTTCGAACGGGGCGAAAAGGTGCGCATCGGAGAAGGGCCGTTCGCGAATTTTACGGGCGTGGTCGAAGATGTGAACACCGACCGCAGCACGCTGAAGGTTTCAGTCACGATCTTTGGACGCTCCACCCCTGTGGAGCTGGATTTCGCGCAGGTGGAAAAGGTCGCCTAAAGCGGCCGCCGCGGCGCGCGGGGAATCAGGCGAGCCCTTTGAACCCGCCAATGGCGGCTTCTCAGGGTAAAGGAAAAGTAGATGGCCAAGAAAGTCCAAGCAATGGTGAAGCTGCAGTTGCCGGCTGCTAAAGCCACTCCGGCGCCGCCGGTGGGCACAGCGCTGGGCCCGCACGGCGTGGCGATCATGGATTTCTGCAAGCAATTCAACGCCAAGACGAACAAAGAGCCGGACGGAATGATCATTCCCGTACTGGTGACGATCTACAGCGACCGCACTTTCACGTTCATCCTGAAGACGCCCCCGGCCTCTGAGCTATTGAAGCGTGCCGCGGGGATCGTGAAGGGGTCGCCCGAGCCGAACCGAAACAAGGTGGCAAAGGTCACGCGCAAGCAAGTGGAAGAAATTGCCAAGACCAAGCTGCCCGACCTGAACACAGCAAACTTGCAGTCCGCCATGCGTTCGATCATGGGCACAGCCCGCAACATGGGCATTGAAGTCACCGATTAGGAGAGGGGCAAGATGGGCCGCAGCGCAAAATTGGGTGGAAAAAATATCGAACGCGCCCGGAAGCTCGTGGAGACGCGTCCGTATCGGTTGGAAGAGGCCGCCGAGCTCCTCCGCAAGGCGCACTTCGTGAAATTTGACGAGACGGTGGAATTGGTGCTGAACCTGGGAGTCGACCCGAAGCAATCGGACCAGATGGTGCGCGGCACAGTGGTGCTGCCGAATGGCCTTGGAAAATCAAAGCGCGTGCTGGTGATTGCAAGCGGAGAGAAAGTGCGCGAAGCGCAAGAAGCGGGCGCGGATTTCGTGGGCGGCGAGGACATGGTCCAGAAGATCCAGGAAGGTTGGACAGATTATGAGGCCGTGATCGCAACGCCCGACATGATGAAGTCCGCGGGGCGGCTGGGAAAAGTTCTGGGCCCGCGCGGTTTGATGCCCAACCCGAAGACCGGCACGGTGACGTTCGACATCGTGCGCGCAGTGAAAGAAATCAAAGCGGGCAAAGTAGAGTTCCGGCTGGACAAGACCGGGATCATTCATTCACCGGTGGGCAAGATCAGCTTTACGGCGCAGCAGTTGGCTGGAAATGCCCAGGCTCTGCTGGCGGCGATAATCAAAGCCAAGCCCGCGGCGGCGAAGGGAAAGTACATCAAGAAGATCACGCTGACGTCGACGATGGGGCCGGGAGTCCCAATTGACCCCGCCGAGGCGGATGCAGCGGTCGCCGTAGCGGCATAGCAGGTTTCGTAGAGGGGGAGTTCGGCATGAAGAAGAAGGCCGAAAAGAAGCAGCAGGCCGAAAAGCTGCGCACGCAGCTCGCTAGTGTTTCGACCGTCATTCTCTCGACGTTTCAGGGAATTACGGTTGAACAAGATACGAAGCTGCGGCGGTCAGTGGAGGCCGCTGGCGGGCATTATGAAGTAGTGAAGAATACGGTGGCAGAGCGCGCTGCCGAAGGCACGCCCGCCGAGGGGTTGCTCAAGAATCTCAAGGGCACGAATTCAATTGCCTACACCAAGACCGACCCGGTAACGCTGGCGAAGATTCTGACGAAGGTTGCGAAGGACGTCCCGGCATTCCAGTTCCGCGCAGGATGGGTGGAAGGCCGCGTCATCTCCATTCAGGAGATCAACCAACTCGCCCAGCTTCCGAGCAAGGAAGAACTGATCAGCAAGGTCATGTTCCTGCTCAATGCGCCGGCGCAGCGCATCGCCACGGCTCTCGCCACCCTGCCGCGCAATCTCGCGGTGGTGACGAGCGAGGCGATAAAGGCAAACAAATTCGGCTCGGGCGGTCCGGCACCGGAAAATACCCCGGCGCCCGTCACGACTTCGTAATACGGGTTTCTAAATTCGGAGGAGGATAGAAAACTGCAATGGCTAGCAAAGTGGAAACAATCCTGGATGAAATCAAGGGTCTGACGCTGCTTGAGGCTTCTGACTTGGTAAAAAAGATGGAAGAGGCCTTCGGCGTTTCGGCGGCCGCGGCAGCCCCTGTGGTGATGGCGGGCGGCGGCGGTGGCGCAGCGGCAGCGGTGGAGGAAAAGACGGAATTTGCCGTCGTCCTCACCGAAGTCGGCGCGAACAAGATCAACGTGATCAAGGCTGTCCGCGAAGTCACCAGCCTGGGCTTGAAGGAAGCCAAAGACCTGGTGGATGGCGCCCCAAAGACCGTGAAAGAGGGCGTCAACAAGGACGAGGCCGCCTCCATCAAGAAGAAATTCGAAGAGGTCGGAGCCAAGGTCGAGATCAAGTAGTGGCAGCCCGTGCAGGCCTGTGTGCCGGGGCTGCAAAGGAATTCGCCCGCCGCGGCGGGCGCGAGCTCCTTTGGAATTCAGAACCCAAAATACGTCCTTCCCGGACCCAGCAGGGCGGGTGTCTATCCGCGCTGCCTTTCCGGCTTAATCTGCAAGGGGATGGTCAATGAGCACTCGTAACGGAAGCCGCGTTGTTCGGGAACGCGAACGCCTGGACTTCGCAAAGATCAAGACGACGGTCCAGATACCGAACCTGATTGACGTCCAGAAAAAGTCCTATCAGCGGTTCCTGCAAATGGATCTGCTGCCCAGCGAACGCGAGGATACGGGACTGCAGTCCGTTTTCACCTCCGTATTTCCGATTCAGGATTTTCGCGGGCAATCGCAATTGGACTTCGTCGACTACGCGATCGGTAATTGGGAGTGCAAGTGCGGCCACCTGCGCGGCTTGCATCACCTCCGGGCCACGTGCCGGAATTGCGGCGCTTCGGTGGTCACGAATCCTTACAAGACCGGCGACGTGCTTTGCGCGAAGTGCGGTACGTTCAACAAGAACACACCCACTTTTTGCAACAAGTGCGGCGACCCGGTCACGCTCCAGCTCAAATACGACGTGAACGAGTGCCAGGAGCGCGGCATGACGTACTCTGCGCCGCTGAAGGTCACCATCCGCCTCACGATCTACGACAAGGATCCCGATACAGGCGCGAAATCGATTCGCGATATCAAGGAACAGGAAGTATTTTTCGGCGATATTCCGCTGATGACCGAGAATGGCACGTTCATCATCAACGGCACCGAGCGCGTTATCGTCAGCCAGCTCCATCGCTCGCCGGGCGTGTTCTTCGAGACCGCGAACAACCGCAGCTATTTCCTGGGCAAGATCATTCCGTACCGCGGCTCGTGGGTGGAATTCGAATACGACACAAAAAACATTCTGTACGTCCGCATCGACCGGAAGCGTAAGTTCCTGGGATCGATCTTCCTGCGCGCGCTGGGGATCAAGTCGAATGAAGACATCCTGCGCACTTTCTATCAAGTCGAACGCATTTCCTTGCGCGAAGGGGAGCTTTATTGGAATGTTTCCGAAGGACTGATCGACCGCAAGCTCTCGAAGGAAATCAAGCATCCCAAGACCGGCGAAGTTCTCGTCGGCGCGCATAAGCGCATCAGCGACCCGCTGTACAAAGAACTCGTGAAGGCGCGCGTGACGCAGGCGGAAATCGGCGTGGCCGACTTGGAAGGCGCCGTCACCGTCGGGGAGCTGGTCAACCGGCAGACCGGGGAAGTGCTGCTGGAAGCCAACAAACCTCTCAGCGGCGACATTTGGAGCGCCATCGGGGAGGCGGGAATCACCGAGGTGGACGTCTGCTTCCCGGAACGCGACGACGTGGGCATCATCGTCTCGCGCACCCTCGAGAAGGATACGATTCGCACGCCGAAGGAAGCGCTGATTGAAATCTACCGCAAGCTGCGGCCCGGCGATCCGCCGACGCTCGAAACAGCCACGGCTCTTTTCAACGGGATGTTCTTCGACGCGCGCAAATACGATTTCAGCAAGGTTGGCCGGCTGAAATTCAATATCAAACTGGGCCTGGAGACTCCGCTCGATAAGCGCACGCTCGATCCCGCCGACTTCGTCGCGGCGATCAAGTATTTGCTCAAGCTGCGCAAGAACATTGGCACGGTGGACGACATCGACCATCTGGGAAATCGGCGCGTCCGCGCGGTCGGCGAGCTGCTGGAAAACCAGTTCCGCATCGGCTTGGTTCGCATGGAGCGCGCGATCAAGGAAAAGATGTCCGTGTACCAAGAAATGTCCACGGCCATGCCGCATGATTTGGTCAACGCCAAGCCCGTGATGGCTGCCATCCGCGAATTCTTCGGCAGTTCACAGCTCTCGCAATTCATGGATCAGACTAACCCGCTCAGTGAAATCACGCACAAGCGGCGGCTTTCGGCTCTGGGACCGGGCGGTCTTTCCCGCGAGCGCGCGGGATTCGAAGTCCGCGACGTTCACCCGACCCACTACGGCCGCATCTGCCCGATTGAGACACCGGAAGGCCCGAACATCGGATTGATCAGCTCGCTTTCTTGCTACGCGCGGATCAACGAATTCGGATTCATCGAATCGCCCTACCGCAAAGTGAAGGGCGGCCGCGTGATTGATTACGTCCAGGTCGTCAATTCCGTGGACGCCGATTTCAAAGCGGGCGAAATCGTCGAAAAAGAAAAGGTAGAGGACTCCACCGAGGAATCCAAGCGCCGCCGCGTGACGTTTGAGCCGCATTGCTTCTATCTCTCCGCTTGGGAGGAAGACCGGTACGTGGTCGCGCAGGCCAACGCTTCGCTCGATGAACGCGGAAAAATCACGACGGAGCTCGTCAACTGCCGCCAGGCCGGCAACTTCGTCCTGAAGAGCCGCGAGGAAGTGGATTACATCGACGTGTCGCCGAAGCAATTGGTCTCGGTGGCCGCGAGCCTGATTCCGTTCC
Source organism: uncultured Acidobacteriota bacterium (assembly GCA_963788255.1). GTDB lineage: Bacteria > Acidobacteriota > Terriglobia > Acidiferrales > UBA7541 > Palsa-295. Next base: position 846,042 of record CAWBGC010000009.1, on the reverse strand, counting down.
TCGAGAATGACGACGCCAACCGCGCCTTGATGGGCTCGAACATGCAGCGCCAGGCCGTGCCGCTGATCAAGGGCGAAGCCCCGCTGGTCGGCACCGGTATGGAGCGGGTCACCGCGCGCGATTCCGGCGCCGTGATCGTCTGCCGCCGCGACGGGATTGTGGACCAGGTGGACTCGGAGCGCGTCATTGTGCGCGTCGAATCCGACCAGTCCGGCGTGCTGAGCCGCGAAGTCGGCTCCGATATCTATTTGCTCACGAAGTTCAAGCGCTCGAACCAGAATACTTGCATCAACCAGAAGCCTCTGGTCCGCGCGGGCGATCGTGTGAAGCAAGGCCAGGTGCTCGCCGATGGACCTTGCACGGACCGCGGTGAACTTGCGCTCGGCCGCAACGTGCTCGTCGCGTTTCTCCCCTGGCGCGGGTACAACTTTGAAGACGCCATCCTCGTCAGCGAGAAGCTCGTCGAAGAGGATTACTACACCTCGATTCACATCGAGGAGTACGAAATCGAGGCGCGCGATACGAAGCTCGGTCCCGAAGAAATCACCCGCGATATCCCCAACATCAACGAGAGCTTCCTCCGCAACCTGGACGAAAGCGGGGTCATCCGCATCGGCGCCACCGTCAAGCCCGGCGACATCCTGGTTGGCAAAGTAACTCCGAAGGGCGAAACCACGCTCACGCCCGAGGAAAAGCTATTGCGCGCGATCTTCGGCGAGAAGGCCGGCGACGTCCGCGACGCCTCGCTGTATTGTCCGCCAGGCATCGAGGGAACGATCGTCGACGTCAAAATCTTCTGCCGCAAGGGCGCCGAGAAAGACGAACGCCACAAGGCCATCGAAGCCGGCCAGGTGGCGAAGCTCGAGAAGAACCTCGCCGATGAGATCCGCATTCTCACCGACGAGCGTCTGAAGCGGTTGAACGACCTGCTCGGCGGCCAAAAGCTCGTCGCCGACCTCCACGACGAGCGCACCAACAAGCGGCTGCTGACCAAGGGCGCCGAGCTGACGCGCGAAATCCTCGAAAAAATCTCGACGCGCAACCTGAAGCGCTTGCGCTTGAACGACAAAGACCCGCTGCTGATCGAGAAGATCGACGAAATCGAGGAAATGACCTCGCGCCAGATCGACGTGCTGCGGAAGATCACGGACGAGCGCATCGCCAAATTCAAGAAGGGCGATGAGCTGCCTCCCGGCGTGATCAAGCTGGTAAAGGTCTACATCGCCATGAAGCGCAAGCTTTCCGTGGGCGACAAGATGGCGGGACGCCACGGCAACAAGGGCGTCATCGCGCGCATCGTTCCCAAGGAAGACATGCCGTACATGCCGGACGGCACGCCGGTGGAAATCGTTCTGAACCCGCTTGGCGTTCCTTCGCGCATGAATGTGGGCCAGATTCTCGAAACGCACCTTGGCTGGGCCTCGAAAGAGCTCGGCGAGCGCATCGCCAAGATGCTGGACACGGAAGCGCGCGCCGAGGCGATCCGCAAGTGGTTCAAGGATGCCTTTGGCCCGACCTCCGTCTGGAAATATATTTCAGGGCTCGATGACGACGCCCTGATCGAAATGGCACAAGGGTTTCGCGAGGGCGTGCCGGTGGCTACGCCCGTCTTTGACGGCGCCCGAGAGGCGGACATCCGCCACCTGCTCGAATTCACCGAGCTTCCCGAAAGCGGCAAGATCACGCTCTACGACGGCATGACCGGCGACTTCTTTGCGCAAAACGTGACCGTCGGCTACATCTACATGCTCAAGCTCTCGCACCTTGTTGACGACAAAATCCACGCGCGCTCCATCGGGCCCTACTCGCTGATCACGCAACAGCCGCTCGGCGGCAAGGCGCAGTTCGGCGGACAGCGCTTCGGAGAAATGGAAGTCTGGGCTCTGGAAGCGTACGGCGCCGCTCACATCCTGCAGGAGCTGCTGACGTCCAAGTCCGACGACGTCTATGGCCGCGCCAAGATTTACGAGGCCATTGTGAAGGGCGAACCCGGCATCGAACCCGGCGTGCCGGAATCGTTCAACGTTCTGGTTCGCGAGCTGCAGTCGCTTTGCCTGGACGTCGAGTTAATGAAACGCCAGAAGCCGCAGATCGAGAAGTCCGAAGCGGCGGATTAGCGCTCGCAAGCCCGCGCGGAATTCCACGCGGTGCGATGACAATTTCTTTGTACTGGTTTTTGCTCCGGCATCGCCGGAGAGGAGGATCAGCCCTTGTATCGTTCGAGCCCGTATGATCGTGCCAGTCAGATCGCGGATTTCGATTCGATTCGCATCAGCCTGGCGAGTCCGGAAAAAATCCGTTCGTGGTCCCACGGCGAAGTCACCAAGCCGGAGACCATTAACTACCGCACCTTCAAGCCCGAGCGCGACGGCCTGTTCTGCGCCAAGATCTTCGGGCCCGTCACCGACTGGGAGTGTTTGTGCGGCAAATACAAGCGCATGAAGCACCGCGGCGTCATCTGCGATAAGTGCGGAGTCGAAGTCACGCTCAGCAAAGTCCGCCGCGAACGCCTGGGGCATATCGAGCTGGCTTCGCCCTGCTCGCACGTGTGGTTTTTCAAGGGGCTGCCCAGCCGCATCGGCTACCTGCTCGACATCACCATGCGCGACCTCGAGCACATTCTCTACTTTGAAGCGTTTGTCTGCATCGAGCCGGGCGAGGTCCCCGGCATCAAGGAAAAGGAAATTCTGACTGAGGAAAAAGTCCGCGAACTCCAGAAGGAGTATCTCGGAAAATTCCAATACGGCATGGGCGCGGAAGCCATCAAAGAGCTCTTGCGCCGCGTCGATGTGGAAAAGCTTTCCGAAGAGCTGCGCGAGAAAATGAAGATCGATCCGAGCCTGCAAAAGCGGATCAAGTATGCCAAGCGCCTGAAGGTTCTTGAGGCGTTTCGCAAGAGCGGCAACAAGCCGGAATGGATGATTCTCGACGTGATTCCGGTCCTCCCACCCGAGCTGCGCCCACTCGTGCCTCTCGACGGCGGCCGTTTCGCCACGTCCGACCTGAACGATCTCTATCGCCGCGTCATCAACCGCAACAACCGGTTGAAGAAGCTGATGGAGTTGCACGCACCCGATGTGATCGTCCGCAACGAGAAGCGCATGCTGCAAGAAGCCGTGGACGCGTTATTCGATAATGGCCGCCGCGGCCGCGTCTTGCGTGGAACCAACAACCGTCCGCTCAAGTCGCTTTCCGACACGCTGAAGGGCAAGCAGGGCCGCTTCCGCCAGAATCTCCTTGGCAAGCGCGTCGACTATTCCGGCCGCTCCGTCATCGTCGTCGGCCCGGAACTGAAGCTGCATCAGTGTGGTTTGCCGAAGAAGATGGCCCTCGAACTCTTCAAGCCGTTCATCTATCACCGGCTCGAAGCCGCCGGCCACTGCACCACGATCAAGCAGGCCAAGGAGCTCGTCGAAGCGCAAGAATCGATCGTCTGGGACATTCTCGAGGACGTGATCCGCGAGCATCCTGTTTTGCTCAACCGCGCTCCCACGTTGCACCGGCTCGGCATCCAGGCGTTTGAGCCCACGCTCGTCGAGGGCAAGGCCATTCGCATCCATCCGCTTGTCTGCACGGCGTTTAATGCGGACTTCGATGGCGACCAGATGGCCGTGCACATTCCTCTCTCGCCCGAAGCGCAGGTGGAAGCTTCGGTGCTGATGCTCAGCTCGCACAACATATTGTCGCCGGCCAATGGCTATCCTCTCGCCGTTCCTACGCAGGACATGGTCCTCGGCATCTACTACATGACCAAGGCAAAGCCGCAGGCCAAGGGCGAGGGCCGTGCATTTGGCTCGGTGGAAGAAGTCATCATGGCGCTCGAAGCAGGCGAAGTGGAACTGCTCACGCCGATTCGCCTTCGCTACACCGGTGAAGTGATCGACCTGACAAACGCCTACGACGATCAGGACGTCTCACACACAGAACCCGTACAACTCTCCAAGCAATTCCTGCACACCACCGTGGGACGCGTGATCTTCAACGATCACTTGCCCTCAGACATGCCCTTTATCAATGGCCTTCTCAAGAAGAAGGGTGTTCAGGCTCTGGTGCAGTATTGCTACCTGCGCTTCGGTCTCGAGAAGACTGTCGTCGCGCTCGACAAGCTGAAGGAGCTCGGCTTCCTCTACGCCACGAAGGCCGGCGTCTCCATCGGCATCAGCGACATGGTCATCCCCAGCGTGAAGTTCAAGCTCGTCGACGCCGCAGAGCACGAAGTCGTCAAGGTCCAGCAACAGTATCTCGATGGCGCCATCACCAACGGCGAGCGCTACAACAAAGTCATCGCCATCTGGTCGGACGTGACCGAGAAGGTGGCCGACGAAATGTTCAAGGCGCTGGAAGAGCAGGATAAGGCCGGCGTCATCAACCCGATTTACGTCATGGCCGACTCCGGAGCCCGCGGCTCGAAGCAGCAAATCCGCCAGCTCTCCGGCATGCGCGGTTTGATGGCCAAGCCCTCGGGCGAAGTCATCGAGACGCCGATCACCTCCAATTTCCGCGAAGGCCTCACCGTGCTGCAATACTTCATCTCCACGCACGGCGCCCGCAAGGGTCTCGCCGATACCGCGCTCAAGACCGCCGATTCCGGCTACTTGACGCGGCGGCTGGTCGACGTGGCCCAAGACGTGATCATCAATGAATTCGACTGCGGCACGGCCGACGGAATTTTCGTCGAGCCGATTCTGGAAGCCGGCGTCGAAGTCGAGCCGTTGCGCGACCGCGTCGTTGGCCGCGTCTCGCTCGAAAAGATCAAAGACTACGAAGGCAACATCATCGTCGAGATCAACCAGGAAATCACCGAAGAGCTCGCCAACGCCATCCAGTCAGCCGGCATCGAGCGCGTCAAGATTCGCTCGGTGCTGACCTGCGAATCCCGCCGCGGTGTTTGCGCCCGCTGCTACGGCCGCAACCTGGCTACGGGCCGCTTCGTTGAAATGGGCGAAGCCGTGGGCGTCATCGCTGCACAGTCCATTGGCGAGCCCGGCACGCAGCTCACGATGCGCACGTTCCACATCGGCGGCACGGCCACTCGCGTCACTGAGCAATCGAAGGTCGAAGCCCGCAACAATGGTTTCGTCAAATTCATTGACTTGAAGGTCGTCGAGGGCCGCGGCAAGACAATCGTGTCCATGAACCGTTCCGGCCTCATCGCCGTTGTCGACGAAAAGGGCCGTGAAAAGGAGCGCCACCATGTCGTCTACGGCGCCCGCCTCAAGGTCGAAGACGGCCAGCCCGTCACGCTCGGCCAGACCATGTGCGAGTGGGATCCGTACACCTTCTCCATCCTCACGGAAACGGCAGGAGACGTTCAGTTCAAGGACCTGCAGCCGGGCTTCACGATCGAGGAGCAAGTGGACGAAGTCACCGGCCTTTCGCAGCTTGTGGTCACGCTGCCTCCGGGTGACGAAAAGCACCAGCCCACGATCCAGATTCGCGGAGCGGGCGGCCGCACCAAGAAATATCTGATGCCCTCCCGGGCCCACTTGATGGTGGCGGATGGCGATGAAGTCCAGCCGGGCGATGTCCTCGCGAAAATCCCTCGCGAGACAACAAAGACCAAGGACATCACCGGCGGTCTCCCGCGCGTTGTCGAGTTGTTTGAAACGCGCAAGCCGAAAGACCCCGCCGTCATCAGCGAAATCGACGGCGTCGTGAAGTACGGTGAAATCGCCAAAGGTCAGCGCAAGATTTACGTCGAGAGCGAAGATGGAAGAACGATCAAGGAATATTCCATCCCGCGCGGCGTTCACATCAATGTCCAGGAAGGCGAACATGTCCGGGCCGGCGAGCCTTTGATTGACGGGCCGTTGAACCCGCACGACATCCTCGCCGTCCTCGGCGAGAAGTACACCCAAGCCTATCTGGTCAACTCGATTCAGGAGGTCTACCGTCTGCAGGGCGTCAACATCAACGATAAGCACATCGAGACGATCGTCCGCCAGATGATGCGGTGGGTGAAGGTCGAGGACGTCGGCGACACTTCATTCCTCCTCGAAGAGCAGGTAGACAAATTCCGGTTCCGCGAGGAAAACGACCGCGTCATCCGTGACGGCGGCCGCCCTGCCACCGGACGTCCCTTGCTCCTCGGCATCACCAAGGCTTCGCTCTCGACCGATTCCTTCATCTCCGCGGCGAGCTTCCAGGAGACGACCCGCGTCCTCACCGAAGCGGCCATCTCCGGAAAGGTCGATTACCTGCGCGGCCTGAAGGAAAACGTCATCATGGGACGTCTGATTCCGGCGGGCACGGGTCTGGAACGCTACCGCAATATCCAGCTCCTCACCGAGATCCCCAAGGAGGAGCCGCCCATGGTCGAGCCCGAACTTACGGCCGAAGAGGCTGCGGCGCTCGATTTCCTGCGCAAGGATACAGACGCTGTAGCGGAAAGCTAAGCGTTATCTGCTTCACAGTTTTTTTCAGGGCGCTCCGGACCATTGGGGCGCCCTTTCCTTTTTCAAGGTCATCGTGCCCTTGCTCCGCGGGCTGAATGGCCCTGTTGAGTAACTTGGCATAGGGTCCGGTTTTCTTCCCCCAGGCGTCCTTTCCCCCGGTAAGATTTTAAGAGGAGATTCCTGCGCGATGAAACTGGTCTTTCCACGGAGTCTCGATCCCGGGCACGGCAACCGCCGAGCGCTTTGGGGTGTAACACTCTCTCGCTGAGGAGCAGCTGCGATCATGTCGGGCGACACTTCGAAAAAACACCGCGGCGCCTCCGCTCCCAGTTCCTCTTCCGGCGAACACCTCCAATCGTTGGTCGACGTAATTTCCCGCTCGCAGCAAAATTACCGCGACCTGGTCGACAACTTGGATCAGGCGATTTTCACACTCACGCTCGAAGGCGAGATCCGGGTCGCCAACCGCCGCCTGTCTGAGATTGTCGGTGTTTCCTTTCAGAATCTGATTGGCCACCGGCTGGACGAATTTGTTGCGTCTCCCACCTTGGCCGATGCGAAGCGCGTGCTTCCGCAATTCCTCACGCAAGGCTTTTGGGAAGGCATGCTGCCGGTTCGATTCTGCAAGGATACGGCTCTGCGCTTCTTCAAATGCTGGCTCATGCCGGTGATGGAAAATGGCGAATTTACTTCCATCAACGGCTGGGCTCGCGACATCACCTCGCAACACGAATCCGAAATTCGCTTCTCCGAGCTCTTCGAGTCTCTTCGCGAGGGGCTGTTCTTCTCCTCCATCGATGGAGAGATCCTCGATGTGAACCCGGCTCTCGTCCGCATGCTCGGATATGAAAGCAAGGAAGACCTGCGGAAGCGCAATTTCCGCGAAATCTATCTGGACCCCGCCGTTCGCGCCAGCCTCGTTCAGGAAGTTCTGGACAAGGGAGCGGTTCAGGACCGCGAGATCGTCCTGCGGCGCAAGGATGGCAACCGCATTCATTGTCTCGCATCCGGATTCGCCATCCGCGACGCCTCCGGAAGCGTGGTCCGGCTGCAAGGCACGCTCGTGGACTTTACCGAGCGCCTTGAAATCGAAAAGCGCCTGCATCAGGAACAGGAATTCGTCCGCCGGCTAGTCGCCAGCTTTCCGGATATGGTCGCCGTCCTCGATTGCGACGGCCGCTTCACGTATGTCAGCCAACTCTCCCAAGAGGCCCTGGGTTATGCGCCGTCTGTTCTGGTAGGTCAATTCATCGGTTCCAGGGCCCATCCCGAAGATAAGCCCAAAATGACGGAACTGTTTCGTCAAGTGGTCACTGGTTTGGCGCCCAACGCGCAGATCGAATATCGAACGCGGCACGCGGACGGCACCTGGCGCATCCTCCGCGCCAGCGCGGGACCTCTTTTCGACGAGTCCGGAAAAATCAACGGCGTGGTTGCCTCCGCCCGCGACGTCACCGAAGTGAAACAAGCCGAGAAACTGCTCGCCCAGAAGGAAAAATTTGCCGCCATGGGGCAGATGATGGTAGGGGCCGCTCACGAATTGAACAATCCACTCACGGCGATCCTCGGAGTCAGCGAGCTGATCCGCGAACGTGCGACTGACGATCCCACTCGCCGCCATGCCGAACTCATCCTGAACCAGACGCGCCGCGCTGCCACGATCGTCCAGAACCTTCTCGCTCTTTCCCGGGCCTCCGCGCAAGGGCGGCTCCCGCTTCGCGTGGACGATGTGATCCGCGAGGCGCTGCACTCCCAGGAAACTCTCTTGCGCCAGAAAAACATCACCGTCGAATTCAACGCGCCGCCGGATGTGCCGCTTGTCACAGGCGACAAAAAGCTTCTCTCGCAGGTGTTCCTGAACATCATTGCCAATGCCGCGCAGGCCATCTCCTCTACGCGGAATCACGGGACGCTGAAAATCTCCATGGCGCGTGTTGAAGGAAAGCTGTGTGTTACCTTTGCCGATGACGGCCCGGGCATTCCCCACGACATCCTCGGGAAGGTTTTCGATGCTTTTTTCACAACCAAGCGGCCCGGCGGCGGCAGCGGGCTGGGCCTTACCATTTGTCATGCTGTCATGAAGGATCACGGCGCTTCGATCGAAGCTCACTCCACGCCCGGCGCGGGAGCTGCCATTCAGCTTCTATTCCCCGTCGCGAAAGAAAGTTCCACAGAGCTGCGAGGTCCGGAGGCTGCAGCGAAAATGATGCCTGGCTCCGAGTCGCTCCGCGGTCATTCTGTTCTCATCGTGGACGATGAAGAGAGCATTCGCGAAATTGTCGAAGAAGGACTTTCGGCGCGCGGGATGAAGGTCGATACCGCGGGAAGCTCCGAAGAAGCGTTGTCGCGCCTGGCCACGAATTCCTATGAGATCGTTCTTTGCGATATGAATCTTCCGGGCTTGAATGGAGAGGAACTACTTCGCCGCTTGGGCACAGGGGCAGGAGAAGTCACGCCCCAGTTCGTGTTCATGTCCGGTGACTTGCTTGACCGCGATGCACTGCGGCAGTTTGGCGACAAGGACGCACACGTACTGCAAAAGCCGTTTCACGTCTCGGCCTTGGCCTCATTATTGACGGAATTGCTCCAGCCGCAGGCGTCCCGAGTGGGGCCTGCCTGACCGCGCCGCTCGATTCAACCTCAGGCTACCCGAGCCACCGTTAGCGCCGGCGCGACCGAAGTTTGCTCGGTCCGCGCGATGATCTCATCTTGCAACGCTTTCGTCAGATCGCAGAAGTAATCGCTGTACCCTGCCACGCGGACGATTAGATCGCGATACTTCTCCGGGTTTGCCTGCGCCGCTCGCAAGGTTGCCGCCGTGACCACGTTGAATTGAATGTGGTGGCCGTCCAGCTTGAAGTACGACCGCACTAGGTGCAGCAACCGGTCGAGGCCCTCCTCGCCCTCCAGCAATTGTGGCGTGAACTTCTGATTGAGCAACGTTCCGCCGGTCCTGGCGTGATCCATCTTCGCTGCGGATTGGATTACCGCCGTGGGTCCGAACCGGTCCGCGCCCTGCACGGGTGAGATCCCGTCCGAAAGAGGTTCCCAGGCGCGCCGCCCGTCCGGTGTCGCTCCGGTCACGGACCCGAAATAGACGTGGCATGTGGTGGAGAGATAGTTCACGCGATACGTTCCGCCCTTCGTGTTTTTTCTTCCGTTGACGTCTTCGTAGAAACTGTCGAACACCCACCGCAGGATGTTGTCGGCGTAGTCGTCGTCGTTGCCGTACTTCGGTGACTTGTTCCAACACAGCAGGCGCGTTTTCTCGTGCCCTTCGAAGTTCTCGTGTAGTGCCTCGAGCAGCTCGGACATGGGCACGTCCTGCCGGTCGAACACGTGCCATCGGATCGCAGCGAGGCTGTCGGTGCAGCTCGCCGGCCCGACCGCCATAATGTACGTGGTGTTATAGCGTGGCCCCCCGGCGTTGTAATCCTTGCCCTTGGCGATACAGTCCTCGATCAGCAGCGAAAGGAAGGGCGCGGGCATATATTCGGCGTACAGGCGTTCGATGATGTTATTTCCCCGCACCTTGATGTCGATGAAGTGGTGCAACTGCTTCCGAAATGCCGCCTGCAAGTCCTCAAACTTCGTAAAATCGCGTGGGTCGCCCGACTCGATCCCGATTTTCTTTCCGGTTTGCGGATCCACGCCGTTGTTCAGCGTAATCTCCAGCACTTTCGTCAGGTTGAAATAACCGGTCAGGATGTACGCTTCTTTGCCGAACGCGCCGGTTTCCACACAGCCGGAGGTTCCTCCCAGCCGTGCGTCCTCCAGCGATTTGCCTTGGCGCAGCAGCTCCTCCACCACCATATCCGCGTTGAAAATCGAAGGCTGCCCCCAGCCTTCGCGGACGATCTCTAATGCGCGCTTCAGGAAGCGATCCGGGCTCTTCTTGCTGAGCTGAATGTTGGAGGACGGCTGCAGCAAGTGCATTTCGTCGATCACGTCCAGCAGCAGATAAGTCACCTCGTTTACTCCGTCCGACCCGTCTGCCTTGAGCCCGCCGTTGTTGATGTTGCAGAAATCTGTGTATGTGCCGCTCTCCGCCGCTGTCACTCCCACTTTCGGCGGCGCCGGCTGGTTATTGAATTTCACCCAGAAGCATTCCAGTAGCTCTTTGGCCTTCTCGCGTGTCAGGCTTCCGTCCGCAAGTCCCTTCTGGTAGAACGGTCCCAGGTGCTGGTCCAGGTGGCCGGGGCAAAACGAGTCCCACGTATTCAGCTCGGTCACAACCCCTAGATGAGTGAACCAGTACGCCTGCAAGGCTTCCCAGAAGTCCCGCGGCGCGTGCGCAGGGACGTGCCGGCAAACGTCTGCGATTTTCAATAGCTCTGCCTTGCGTGCAGGATCCGGTTCCTCCCGCGCGATTTCTTCTGCTTTTTCTGCATGCCGTTGTGCGAACAGGATTACGGCGTCCGCCGATTGCGACATGGCCTTCAGCTCGTGCTGTTTGTCGTAAGCTTCGGGGTCGTTATGGAAATCCAGCTTTCGCAGGCTTTGTTCGATTTCCGCCTTCAGATCGAGCAGCCCCTTCTTGTAGATAACGTCTCCCAGAGCCGTATGTCCGGGCGCACGCTGCTCCATGAACTCGGTGTAGATTCCCGCTTCGTACGCGTCCTTCCACTCCGGCGCCATTTCCTGGAAGATCATGTCGCGCATCGACCGGCCCCGCCAGTATGGGATCACCTTCTCCCGCTGAATCTGGCGCGCCTCTTCCCTCACCTTGTAGGATATTTTTTCCCGCTCGTTCAGAATCTCCAGATCTTCCGTGCTGTGGCAACATAGCTCCGGGAAGGTGGGCGTACCCTTGGGACTCGGTCCTCGCTCTCCCACAATCAGTTCTCCGTCTCCAATCCAGATGGTCTTGTTCTTCATCACATACTCAAATGCACCCGCCCGGCGAGCAGCGGCGGATGCCTCTCTGGTGGTCTCGTAAAACTGGGTGATCAGGGCGGCGCGCTCCATGGAAACCCAGGGTTTCAGGTCCAGGCTTTGCTGGCGCAATCTCGCAACTCGCTCGTTCATCTCTCAACCTCCCACTCGGACGGCGAAGCCGTCACTCTGAAGCTGTTTCGCGATCTCTTCGATTTGTTCTGCCCCGGGGGGTTTCAGGCCCTCCAGCCGGTACTCCAATCCCAATCGTCTGTACTTGTCGACTCCAATTTCGTGATAGGGCAGCAGGTCCACTTGAAAGAGTCCAATCGAGTGGAGAAACGTGCGCATCTGTTCGATGTTGTCGTTGTCATCGTTGACACCGGGAATCAACGGGATCCGCACCAAAACCGCCTTGTGCTCTCCTGCCAGCGCCCGAAGGTTTGCCAGAATATTCTCATTCGATGCGCCGATGAATTGCCGGTGCTTGACTGGGTCCATCAGCTTCAAGTCATAGAGGATGAGATCGGTCTTCTTGCTCAGGCGGAGCACTGTGCTCCGCGGTGCCGCTCCGCACGTTTCGATGGCAGTGTGAATGCCGCGCTCGCGGCAGGAATCCAGGACCTTCTCCACGAATTCGGCCTGCATCAGCGGCTCCCCACCCGATAACGTCACCCCGCCTCCGGATTGGTCGAAGAAAACAGTGTCACGGCTCGCTTCTCCGACCACCTCCGCCACGCTCATCCACCGCCCTACCTGCTGCCTTGCTCCGGTCGGGCAGGCCTCCGCGCAAGCGCCGCAATGCTGGCAGACGGTCCGGTCCCAAATGGGGCCGTTGACCCACGAAATGGCATGATTGGGGCATGCGGTCACGCAGCTCCAACAGCGCACGCATCGGTCTTCGGAATACATCAACTCCGGGGCGGGACTCCGGCTTTCTGGATTATGGCACCACCAACACGAGAGGGGGCATCCCTTGAAGAAGACCGTAGTACGGATCCCGGGTCCATCATGCAGTGAGAACCGCATGATGTTGAACACGAACCCTTTCAACTCCGCACCCGGCCCCAAGCGGCTGGCGTAGCCGTTCGGATGGCTGTAAGCCGCGGCCATGAACCCTCCGCTAACCAGCAGAAAAAACGGTATTGATGCAACCTTGCATAATGTATCCGCTCTCAGCCAATGTGTCCGTGATATCGGTCACGCTGCACTGTGACACGGGTGACTCAGCATTGAAACGACCGGGCTGGCTTTGGCGTCCGAAGGACTCGCGCCATCACATCGGCGCGAGTTAGTGAGGTTTGGTTGCGGGGCGACTTGCGCTCACATCCACGCCGAAATCCCACACGTAGATGCTCATCCCGTTGTCCTCGACGATTTCCGCCAGTGCGTATTCCCCTGGCTCCAATGTCTGCCCGAGCGTGAAGCGATAGACGCCCTTGGCGATTTCCCAGCGCTGCATAAGCAGCGTGTTTGCGCTTGCTGCCTGCTCCTTGAACAACTCATCCACATTTGCGATTTCTCGCGCGTCGCCGTGAACCTTTGCGCGGATCAGGTTCATTTCCGGCTCCCGGCCGTCCGCCGTCCGCATGTAGAATTCCGTCTGCCCCTGGGGAACGCGCAATTTGGAGCGTGGGCCACGAATCAAGACGGTGTGCCGCGAGGGAATGATTGGGATGGGCACAAGAACCCTCTCAATTTCCTTTTTCTTGTTGATCTTGGAGTCCGTTTCGGCCTGTGTCAGCGGAGAGATTGTTTTCCCGTCAAATACGAATAGCCCCTCGCCTGGGGGCAGAAAGACTCCCGGCGCCGCCTCAAGGCTGGCGTCTATGTCGAGAGGTTCCGCCAGGCGTCCCTCTTCCTGCAAATGGACCTTGCTATTGAGTACGGCGTCTCGTTCGCCCTCTTCGGCTGCCGCTTTCTTGGTGGCGTCCCAGTCAACAAGCACGGAGGGGATCTCCTCCCACTGCGATCGATCAAGGCTGTAGTACTTCACCCGGTCTCCTTGGACTTGATACTCGCGCACAAGCTGAAAACCTCCGTCTTTGAGCATAAGTTTCTTTCCGCGCGGGAGTTCATGAGTCGTCGCGGAAGCCGTCTGGCCCTGCTGCGCCTCAGGTGTAGGCGAAGCTCCGGCGGTGGTCTGCGTCTGTGCGGGGGTAGCAATCAAGGCCAACGCCAAGAGGATCAGGAATGGTGGCACGAGCCCTCTTATTCGCATCAGCGTCAAAGACCATCTAGTAGGATTCATCAGAATCGGCATGCCCTGAAACGTTAGGATGCGTTTTTCAATCGAAACGTCCATCCACATTTAGGATAATCCTGCGGACGGCTGACCGCAATCTGTTGGAAAAGCAAAAGCCTTCCTTCTATTGGAAGGCTGCTAAATAAGGCCTTATTTATGGGGAATGCGATCTAGTGCTGGCAGCGTGGGTGGAGGACGGTCAGAATCATCAGGTCTGAGTGCGAAAACAGCCATTTTTCCGCTTCCGCGCCGGCCGCTTCGGCGGCGCGTGCCAGAGTTCCAAGGTGTTTGTTCCGAGCGAGGCCACGCAGATGCTCGAGGCAGATACCGGTAAGAGAGGCCACTTCGTCCTCGGTGAAGATTTTCTGGCTCGACTTCACGGTCACCATTTCGGGCCTCTCATAAACTGAGATGCAGCAACCAGCGTAAGCGCTGCACTAATTCTCTGCAATAGTCGTTCCGTACTATCGGAATAAAACTAGGAGGATAGGACCGGCCCGAAAACTCTTGTGCAGTCAACCAGTTGCCGTGGAATTGGCGAAGCTGCGGCGGCAGGATCCTGTTCGATTCGCCGGTTCAAAATGAAAAAAAATACCTAGTGGTGGAACGTTTGTACAATTTCTCGGATTTGCTTTGCGTGGCGCAAGTCGTGATAGGCAATCAAGCGCAGCCATCCATATATATTCAGGCTGCCCATGAATGGATGCGGGAATCGATAAGCGTGCAAATCGCGGCCGCGCGTGGATTCGATGAACTCGATGGTGGTCCTCCGATCGGCGGAGAGCAATTCCAACGCGGCGGATTTTTCGCTCACAAGCGCCGGATCGAGCGGAATCGGCGTCTTTCGTTTCATGCCTCGCCACGCCGCGAGAACCGGTGGCAAGTGAAAACGGCGCAAAAAAGGGACGTTGGACGGCGGGTTTTTCAGCAATTTGCTGGCTCTGCTGATGATCGTGTGCTCGACCATCATTACGTGCGCCACCACTTCGCCCGCAGACCATCTCCCGGCGCCTGGCGATTCGCGCCAGCGTTCTTCCGGAATGGCGGCCGCTGCATCAATGAACTTCACTCGAGTCCGTTGCAGGTGCGCCAAGATGGGTGCCACGTTTTTCATCGGAGGGACTCTTAATTTGTGAAGCCGCCGTGCATCTCGAAGGCGCGAGCGAGCTGCAACACGCGGGCTTCGCTGAAGTGAGGTCCCAGGATTTGCATCCCCACGGGAAGGCCCGCTTGGGTCTTGCCGCAAGGCACTGAAATCCCTGGAATTCCAGCCAGTGATCCTGTAACTGTATATATATCAGCAAGATACATCTGGAGCGGGTCGGCCGTCTTCTCACCCAATCGAAATGCGGGTGTCGGCGCCGTCGGAGTGACAATCGCATCCACCTTGAGGAAAGCATCGGCGAAATCACGCGCGATCAGGGATCTGACTTTTTGGGCGCGGAGATAATAAGCGTCGTAGTACCCGGCCGAGAGCACATAAGTCCCAAGCATAATCCTGCGCTTCACTTCCGGGCCGAAGCCACGTTCTCGAGTCTTGCGATACATTTCGATGAGGGTGGACCCAGACTCGCGTATCCCGTAGCGCACACCATCGTATCGCGCCAGATTTGAACTCGCTTCCGCAGTGGCAATTATGTAGTAAGTGGCAATCGCGTAGTCCGTATGTGGCATGTGCAATCGAACGCGTTGGCATCCCAACCGCTCCAGCAACGCAATTCCTGCCTCGACCTTAGATTTCACCTCGGGGTCAAGACCTGCACCAAAGTAGTCTTCCGGCACCCCGATTCGCAAGCCTTGGATAGGCGCATGGGCCAGCGAGACATAATCTGGAACCGGGACCGGGGCGGAAGTCGAATCATTTTGATCGCGTCCCGCAATGACCCCTAGAATCGAGGCGGCATCAGCAACATTCGTCGCAAACGGGCCAATTCGATCCAGAGAGGAGGCGAAAGCAATGAGGCCATAGCGCGATACGCGTCCGTATGTTGGCATCATCGCAGGAATGCCGCAGCAGGCACCCGGCTGGCGAATTGAGCCTCCGGTATCCGTTCCCAAGGCAGCCACGGCTAGCCCGGCTGCAACAGCCGCTGCGGACCCTCCACTGGAACCGCCGGGAATGCGATCGAGAGCGACAGGGTTCCGTACGGGTCCGTATGCAGAGTTCTCATTGGAGCTGCCCATGGCGAACTCGTCGCAGTTCGTCTTCCCCAATACAATAGCGCCAGCTTCTTCGAGGCGCTGAACAGCCGTTGCGTCATAAGGGGGTATGTAGGGCTCTAGAATCTTGGAGCTACAGGTCGTTCGGACTCCCTTAGTGCTAATCACGTCTTTGACGGCAATTGGAACTCCCGCCAAGGGAGGCAAAACATCGTGGCGCGCAATGGCCGCGTCCATGCGGTCGGCCTGGGCAAAGGCTCGCTCTCGAGAAAGCGTTAAATAGGCACTCAATTCGGGATTGCGCTTGTCGATCCGAGCGAAAAAGTCAGTTGTCAGCTCCCGGGCGGAAACCTTCCTGGACTCTAAGGAGCCCCGAACGCTTGCAATCGTCCAATCTTGGCTGGGGTTCATGAGTGAGTCGTCTCGACCCTACCTATCGATCACTCTGGGGACCCGAAAGAATGGTGCCGCAGCGTCAGAAGCGTTTGATAACACAGCATTTGCGACATCGCATGGACGAGGCGCATCATCGCGTAGCTCAGGGTGGGGCTCTGGATGACCACCTGCGCCGGGTGCGACCCCAACTGGGCGAGTAAGCACCTGCGCCATCGGCTCAACGCTTCTGACGTCGAGTTCTTTCAGCTTGTCGATGTAAGTAAGGATTTCGTCGAGCTGGGCGCGATACATTTCCACTTCCTGCGGCGACAATTCAAGGTAAGCCAATTGGGCGACCCGAAGAACCTCTTCCCGGCTAATTTTCATGGTGACACCGCAAAGGCGAAGAAATGGTGAAGTTAAAAACAGGCAAAGTGTTGCGGTCAGAAGTGACTCCCGTCCTTTGTTTTCTGTAAGTTAGACGGGTTTCTGAATACTTGAGTGTTGCGGTCACATTGAAGGCCAAGCGCGACCTTCCGCCAATGGTTCTGCGCCCCGGAACGACCAAATCCTGCGTAAGGGTCGTCCGACTGCTCCCGCCAAAATGAAGGGCAGACGAATGATTAAGCCTTACCGAAGGCCACCTCCGATTCGTCGTTTCGAAATCTGCCACAATCTTCATCGCAGCTATCTTATTACAGGGAAGTGCGAATGCAAGTGTACGTCCCTGTGGACTTTTAGCCGGGAAGCGTTCAGGTCTTGCGTCGGCGGACAAATGGAGTGTAGTCGTTGTCGAGCTCGCGGGGGATGCGATTGGGGCCGGGCTTAGTCCCGACGAACGTAATTTCGCGGACGAGCCTGCGACCCCAGGATTGATTGATGCGGGCGGAAAAACTGGCCTTCATATCCTCGAGTTGTTTTTGCCAAGGCTTTGCGTCAGCCACTACTTCGAGACTGCCGGAACTGCAACGGAGGGGACGAGTATGCGCGGCGAGCGTCTTGCCGACGATGGTAGGCCACGCTGCCACAAGCCAAGCGAGGGCTGCTTCGGGAGAATCAAGGCGGCGCACAACGCGGCCAAGGCAATTTCCAGCTTTGTCCATGGAGGCGGGGCATTCTAGCACACGCGGACAAGCCAAAGAGCTTGCTCCTAGGACGATTCGCCTCTGCTCGCGGCACGATGAGGATTGACAGACGCCTTACATAGCGACATCATTACGTATTGCTTTAATAGACCATGGTAAGCGCCTCCTCGCGCGCGCAATTGGGAAGGATGGAGCAGTCGGAATGACGAGGCGTCTCGAAACCTCGAGGGCACGATTCTACAAACAACTCGTAAGAGTTTCTCCGGGCGGTCTTGCCATCCTGCACCTGAAAGACCCCAAGAACGGGGGCGCCTGGGAATTGGTGGCGATCAATTCGACCGCCTCCGAGGTGGCCGGCTCCTCGGTTGCTGACTTCCTCGACCTGCCGATCCTCGCCGGGGACGCGCAGACCTCGCACGAGCGGCTTGGGCAGTTGTACCGCCAGGTAATTCAACGAAGGCGTCCCTGGATTCTGGGGCAATTCCGCAAAACCAGGCGATTCCGCTCGCCTCAGGTTTATGCGGTAAAGGCATGCCCGCTGCCGGGGGAATGCGTTGGAGTGCTGTTCGAAGACGCGTCGCAGTTGAGCGCGACGACCCGCGAGCTCGTCAAGGCTGAAGCTCTCCTGAAGCAAATTTCCGAGAGAGCGGGCGCCATCATCTGGCGCGCCGACCCCGTTACATTGGAGTTTACCTATTTGAGGCCACAGGCGCCGAAGGTTTTGGGCTACTGGGTGGAACGATGGCTCCATGAGACCAACTTTTGGAAGACGCACATGCACGCCGAAGACTGGGAATTGGTGAAGAGGCGGTGCGGAGAGACGGCTTTGAAGGGCGTCGAGGCGCAGTTTGATTGCCGGATGTTCTCCGCTTCCGGCGATCTCCGCTGGTTCCATGTGTGCGTGCAGAAAACAGAGATGCTGGGACACACGCCGGAATTGACCGGCGTGATGGTGGACATTACGGAGCGAAAAGACGCGGAGCTGGCCGCCCGGGATTTATCTGCGAAGGTGATGCGTGCGCAAGAGCAAGAACGGAAGCGCGTCAGCCGGGAATTGCACGACAGCGTAGGCCAATACCTGACGGGGATAAAGTGCATTCTGGCGGGCTTGCGCGACCGGAAGGATTGCGGCGAGGAATTGCGAGAAAAACTGAAGGAATGCTCGGAGCTCACCGCCCACTGCCTGGAAGATGTGAGGTCCGTATCGCACATGCTGCACCCGCCCGAACTGGAGATGCTGGGTCTCGTGCCCGCGATCCGTTCGTACGGCCAAAGGTTTGCGGAGAGGACTGGCATCCGGCTGGACCTGAACCTCCCGGAGAAACCCGAACGGCTGGAGAGCGACACAGAGCTAGCGCTGTTCCGAATCGTGCAGGAAAGCCTGACGAACATTCAGCGGCACGCGCAATCGGAGATCGCACAAGTGCGCCTGGATATCAAAGGGGACAGTGTGACACTCGAGATCGGTGACTCCGGGAAGGGCATGGCCCCAGGCTTAGTGGAGCAGTTGGAGCAGGGGCGGCCCGGAGGCGGGATCGGACTGCTCAAGATGCGCGAACGGATCCTCGAATTGGGAGGCAGGCTGGAGATTCGGTCGAATGGGCGGGGGACGTTGATCCGCGTGCAGACTCCGCGCCACGGCGGGCGGACAGCGGCTGGCAATGCTGCAAGACCTGAGGCACCTGCCTCAGATACCGAAACGCCCAGCAAAGGATCGCGGAACCTGGGTCCGCGTGGCCGCACCCGATGTCTGGCTGTGGGCTAAGGTCCATCATTCCTGCGGCGGATACGCTCCAGGCAGCCGGATTCGAACGGGAATTACGTGGAGACGAAGAAGGAGTTCGACCGGCAGGTGCTGAAGCAGCTCTCCCCGCCCACGATTTTCATCCACGGAGACATGGATATCCTTCACACGCGGGGATATGTGAACCGGTATCTGAAGCCGGCCCCGGGACGCGCGAGCCTCGGATATTCCGTGATTCCGCTGAAATCAGTTCGCGGTAGAATATCGGCACGCGCCCGTAGCTCAGCTGGATAGAGGTCGCCGCGACGACGCTTCGAACCAGAGGGTCGGGGCAACCAACCGGGGCGAAAGTTCTCCGCCTCAGGCGGATTCTCCGACGCGCCAAAATGTCAGATGTTCTCTGTCTATGTACTTCGCAGCCGCTCGACCGGGCGATTTTACACTGGCACCACCTCCGATCTGCATGCCCGACTTACTCAACACAATTCCGATCAGAGTAGTTCAACGAAACATCACGGCCCATGGGATTTAGTACACCACGAGGAATTCACCACATTCGCTGAGGCCATTCGGCGCGAACGCTACCTCAAATCGGGCAAAGGGCGGGACGAATTGGCGAGACTCCTGGGAAAGGATTCGTGTTAAAAGGTCAACGGGGCTGATTCGAGCGGGCCGAGTTGAATGCAGAGGGTCGGAGAACTTCCCGGGTTAGTGGTACGATATTGAGGACGCGCCCGTAGCTCAGCTGGATAGAGCATCTGGCTTCGAACCAGAGGGTCGGGAGTTCGAATCTCTCCGGGCGCGCCATCCCTCCGTTTTTGACTTTTGAAATATCAAGCCAAAGGGCTTTCTGTATGTGGGGTAGACATTTACGGCATCTATCGCACAGTTCGAAAGTACGATATTGAGGAGCTTCGCTCTTTCCGCTGGCGGCTGCTTAACGTAAAGAGAATGAGCCTTTTGCGCGAGTTCTAAAATCCTGGCGGCATCAAGAAACCGCTCAGGTCTGGCGACCTTGAGAGAGTGAATGGAACCGAGAACCTGTTGTTCTTCCGCCTGCCACTCCTCGGACTTGCGGGTCCAGAACTCTTCCGTGATCTTCCCGTCGAGCTTGTCTTGGTATGCCCGATCCATTCTCCGTTGAATCTGGGCCAACTGCTGTTCCAGGAATCGGCTTTGCTCCGCGCGAATTTCCTCTTCGCGCCCTTTATCGTTCAACAGCGTTTCCTGTAGCTGGGCCAGGATGTCATCAGGAATGCGAATGTCCAGAAGAATTCTTCCGAGCCGATCTCCTAACTCCTCTTCGCGGATGTATGGAAGACCGCACTTCCCGCGAAACTGCGTGCAACGGTAATAGATGTACTTTTCCTTTTTGATTTCAGCCGTTACTTTGCAATTGTCATACGCGCAGATCAGCAATCCGCGATAGGCGAAATCATGTGAGTTGTAGTGCGGCTTGTTGCGGCCCTGAAAGACCCGGCGCACCTGTTCGAAGCATTCGAAACTGACGAGAGGGGTGTGGGTTCCTCGATACAAACGATCTTCCCAGTAGAATTGGCCCACATAAAAAGGGTTTTTCAGTAACCGCTCCAAATACCCCTTCGCCAGCACAACCCCAAATTCCTGTTTTAATCGAGCCCGCAGACTCATTACGGAAAATCGGCCCGAAGCGTAGAGTTCGAACATTCGCTTGGCAATGGGAGCTTTGGCCGGGTCAACTGCGATGGTATGGTCCAGCTTGTTGTTCAAGTACCCAAGCGGGGGACGGCTCGGGTAGATCCCTTGCTCCGCTTTTTCCCGCATGCCCTTCTTAACCTCTTCCTTGAGGTTCTCGACATAGTTCCGGGCGATCACAACCTGGATTCCGTGGAGCAGTTTTGCTTGAGATTTTGAGTTCTTGCTGATTATTTGGCCCTCTTTCGGAAGATGGATTTCTACGTCCAAATCCTCCAGAGTTACGCAATCCCGGAAGTTGCGGTAAAGCCGGTCCGTTTTCTCTACAATCAAAATACGGCAGCCTGGGTTGCGTCCGAAAAATTGCAGCATTTCTCCAAATTGCTTTCTTCCGGTCGTTTTAGCAGTTTCCACGTCAATAAATTCGCGCGAGACGTGGAAATTGTTTTTCAAAGCGTATTCGCGGAGAAACTTCAATTGCGCTGGAATTGAAAATCCCTCGCGTTCTTGATCCTTACTGGAAACGCGCGCGTAAATGACGGCATCTTTCATTTATTCTTATTCCCTACCTTGCTGGCAATTTTGGCGAGTTCACCTTGTACTTTTTCTATTTCGGCGTCAACTATTTGAATTGCGTTTTCCACATGATCCGCGCGAAAGAAAATTCCGCCTTTTGCCTCCAATTCGCGCTTTTGTAACTTCAATTGTTCCAAGCGGTTGTAAAGGTTGATTTAGTTCAGTTCAGGGCTCATCGCGACCTCCAAGTAAGTCGTATTGGAGGCCATATTGTTTATTTTCGTAACGTTCTAGCCGGCGAGCGTTAGCTCGCCGGCAGGTACGAAAGGAGAACAGCGATGAGGCGATGGGATCGGTTGCAAGAAGCATACATGGAGGAGTACCGGGCTCGGGGACTGAGTGAGCAGACGGTGGCATACACAGAGGCGCGCCTGGATCGATGGGGACGATGGTTGAAGAAACGCCGTCCCCGAGTCGTGATCGAACACATTGATGCAGAGACGATCACCCGGTACTTGGCGAACTGCACGAGCTTTCGGTCAAAGGCCACTGTGTATGGAACGTTGAGCACGATGCGCGGATTCGGCGACTACCTGGTCCGTCAGGGCCTATGGAAGGTCAACCCCTTGCGTTGGATGAAGGGCCCGAAGGTCACGCCTTACAGTCGTCTGCCGAAGCGGATCGACCACGCGCACATGGAAGCGTTGTGGCGTGCAGCGGCGAATCGCGGCGGCGATTACAGCTCGCATCTTTGGGTCACGATTCTGGCGATGTTGTATGGCACGGGCCTGCGCCGGGGCGAGTTGGCGCGATTAACGGTCGATGCATTCGATCGCCAAGAAGGCACTCTCCGCATCGATGGCCGCAAGACAGGACAGGAGCGCTGTGTACCGCTGCCGGAGATGGTGCTGCGCTGCCTGGAAGCATATCTTCCGCTACGTCATAACCAACTGGAGCAGGTGGGCCTTGTCCAGGAAACAGCACTGCTGGTGAGCCGTTACGGCCGTCCTCTCAGCGGAAGTGCGATCAGCAACGGCGTTCATGACATCGCCGCCGTCGCGCAGGTCCCCATTCATAGCCTTCACCAGTTCCGCCACAGTTGCGCTTCCGATCTGCTGGAGGCGGGCGTGCACCTGGCCGAGGTGCAGCGCATCCTGGGTCACGCGGTGATCTCGACCACGGTTCGTTACGTCCACATCGCCGACCCGCAGCGCCGCGCTGCGATTGCGCTTCATCCCATCAACGACTGGCTGCAGCCACAAGGAGCGACCGCATGAAGAAGCCGAACTTAGGCAGGATGGATCCTTTGATCGAGGGCTATCTCAGCTATCTGGATAAAGTTGGACGCAAGACGCCGCGCACGATCATCGACGTGCGCTGCACGTTGCGCCGCGCTATCGCCGGACTCGGTTCCGATGTTCCTTTATGGCATCTGGAGCTGGAGGAGTATCTGCACTGGCTGGAAGCGGAGCGGCAGAACGGATCGACCGAGACCACCTTGGCGAAGTACCTCAGCCATGTGCGCGGGCTGCTCGAGTATGCGTGGCGCAGCGGAAGGAGCCAGCGTAACGTCCTCGACGGATTCAACCTGGCGCACACGGCTCGGCGTACTCCGCCGAAGTCGCTAACGCTGGAAGAAGCCGAACGCTTGATGGAAGCGACAGCGGTTCCAGGCCCGACAGCGCGGAGGGATCGCCTTATGGTGTTGCTGCTTTATGGCTGCGGGTTGCGTACCGACGAGCTGTGCTCGCTCGATGTCGCGCATGTTAACCGCGAACGCCGCGAGTTGCTGGTATGGAAGGCCAAGGGCGACCGGCCACGTGCGGTTCCCATTCCGGACGGAGTGTATACCGAACTGCTTGCCTATCTCCTCGATCATGGCAAGCGCGGTCCTCTGTTCCGGACCACGATCCGCAAGAGCCGATTGCGTGTGAACGACGTCTGCGCGATTGTCCGCGCCGCCGCGCGCCGAGCTGGTCTTCCTGACTCGGTCACGCCGCGCACCCTGCGCCACAGCTTCGCCACGCACCTGATGGACCGCGGTGTTGACCTGGCCGTGATCGCGTCACTGATGGGACATCGCAGTCCGCAGGAAAGCGGTGTTTATCTGCATGTGCTGCCGGGGCGAGCCGAAGCCGCCGTAGACAAGCTAATCACGGGAGGTCGCCCATGAAGTGGTCCTACTGGATCGAGCTTTACATCCGGACGCACTGTGTCGCGCGCGGACTCCGTCCGCTCACGCTGGCGGCGTACGAGAAGACCCTCAAGCAGTTCCACGACTGGATGCGCAGCAAGCAAGATGACCGCGAACCGGACCAGATCACCGCTCGTGACGTGCTCGCTTATCTGCAGTACTTGCGTGAGGTGCGCGACAACGGCGATTCGGCGATCAATCGGACGGTTGTGGTATTGCGCAGGTTCTACACCGCGATGGTCGCCATGGGCCACCTCGATCACAGCGATAATCCACTGGCTGTCTTTCCCTCGATCAAGGCCGTTCCGCGCAAACTTCCTGTATCGCTCTCTTCCGAACAGATGAGTCGGCTACTTCGAGAGCCGAAACCCGATACCGTCATCGGCCTGCGTGACCGCGCGATGTTAGCCTTGCTTTACGGCACTGGCATCCGCGCCTCCGAGTGCGCATCACTGCGCAACGCCAACGTCGACCTCAAGCAGTTGACGATCACCGTGCAGGGCAAAGGCGGACACGAGCGAACCATTCCTGTGAACGCTGAACTGGCCGAGGTGTTGCGTACTTATGTCGAAGCGCGCGGTGCTGCGCCCAACCACGCTCCGTTCTTTCGTTCCCGCTTCGGGCGATCACTTTCGCGAGGTGGAGTTTACGAACGTGTGCGCACCTGGGGGCAGCGCAGTCGCCTGGGTATTCCCCTATCGCCGCATCGCATCCGTCATACGTTTGCGACGCACCTGGTGCGCGCTGGTGTAGGACTGGTCACCATTCGTGACTTGCTCGGGCATCGGCTCATTACCAGCACGCAGATCTATCTGCATGTCACCGCGGATGATCTTCGGGCTGCGGCCGCGCGTCATCCGATCAGCCGACTGCTCGACACGATCAAACACCTGATCGTCCCCGGACCGATGCCGTTTCAGAAAGCGCGGCCGATCTACGGAAGCGGATAGATCTATCCGCTTCCGTAGATCACTTTCTTCGTCTTTTAGCTCGCACAGCAAGTGCTGGTGATGGAATCGTGTGCTTGCAGGAGTAAAAGAAACTGCGGTGATAGCCAAAAGTGCTGGAAGTGTTGGCGCTTTTCTTCCGCAGGAGTACTATCTGTCTGATGCTGGCCTGGTATGCCGTCCTTCGAGAGCTTCTCGGAGTTAACGCATGAACGAGGACCGCAGCAAAACTGAGTCCTGCACTCGAACTAAATATACGTACGATCAGTGGGCGAATATGTCCGCGATTGGGGTGCTTTCTTCGGCTTACAACGGATGTACGCAGGATAGCCTCAGCGTCACGCCCACGGCCAACAATCAGCTCTCCGCCACAGGGTATTCGTACGATGCCTCGGGGAATATGCTCACGGACGGGTCGAACACCTACGTCTTCAACGCGGAAAGCGAGATCACGTCTGGCGGAGGAATCACTTACAAGTACGACGGCGACGGCAACCGCATCGAGAAGTCGAACGGCAAAATCTTCTGGTATGGGGCGGGCACGGAAATCATCGACGAGTCAGACTTCTCAGGCAACATCACCAGCGAGTACGTCTTCTTCGGAGGGAAGCGGATTGCCCGCCGCGTCCCCAGTTCGGGCAACATCTATTACTATGAAGAAGACATGCTGGGCAGCTCGCGGACGGTTACGCAGGCGGGCCAAACGAGCCCCTGTTACGACTCCGATTTCCGTCCGTTCGGCAGCGAGCTCTCGATCCTGAACACCTGCCTCCAGGACTACAAATTCGAAGGGAAAGAGCGCGACACGGAGACGGGCAACGACGATTTCGGCGCGCGCTATTACAGGAGCAACCTCGGCCGTTGGCTCTCTGCCGATTGGTCCTCTGTGCCCGCACCCGTTCCCTATGCGAACCTGGCGAACCCGCAAACGCTGAATTTGTATGCCATGGTCAGCGACAACCCCGAAACCTTCGCCGACCTGGACGGGCACATCGAGTGGGCTCCCTTCCGGCTGGTGGAAAGTGTGATAGCGTCCGGTGGGGTCGCGGATATCTTAGACATGATGGAGAGCATGGCCGGTCCATCGGGTTATGCGACCGGGCTGACCTATGAAGGAACGCTCAACTCCGAGGCAGCGCAGCAGCAAGGCCAATCGACCGCACCGACGACACCAACGGCGCAGTCGTCGAGCACAACGACGGAATCGGCGCAGAATCAATCAACGCAGCAGCAGACAAGCTCATCACAGCAATGTGAAGCTCAGATGAGGAGTAGGCCGGGGGACATCACGGCCGCGTGGGGACATGGTGCATCGCATGCTTGGTGGTATATCGTGGATGGCACTGGCCAGGATCATACTTTGTCATTCACAATGAATATGACTTTAAAAGGCCCATATCTGAATGCTTATGCAGCTGATGGTTCCCAAAGTTCGAGTAATGCGAACGACAATTTAAAGCACGGCTCGGTAGTATTTGATGTTAAGGGCCCCTCCGTTTGCGCCGGAGTGGCGAAGATGATACAGGCAACCAAGGACTTTCCTCATAACTCTGTCCGTTATGGGCCGCTCAAAGGAGAAGCAACCAGCAACAGCGGCGCGCGCTATTTAGGTGCAGTAGGCGGATTTAAGCCGCCGATGCCCAGTCAGCCAGGTCTGCGAGCGGTCGGGTGGGACCTGCGGATACCAGGAGTAGAATGATGAAATTGGAAAGATTGAAGGCTACCGCATGTTTTGCTTTTCTTGTGCTCTCTCTCGCACGTTATGGGTTGTCAGCCGAGCAAAGAGCAACGATGAGTGAGAAAGAAGCCAGGGCCACTTCCGTGTTGTTCGAACATTTTGAGACTGTTTTCCACACCGTTCCACGTTTGCTAACCGACACGCAGTCGGATAGTGCAATTGGGTTCGCGCGGGAGCCATTCGGCTACGTGGTCCTTGCATTGGACCACAAAAGTCGAGAACTGAGGACTGTTCTCCTAGGTAACAGCGAAGCCGTATTGCTGGGGACGAAGGACTACGCGCCTCCCGATGGCCTCGGACGGGTGATATCGACACGCTGTTACATAGCTGTCCTCCGAGAGGGTCGAGGCTCGGACTTTTCGAAATACCTAGGCGAGCCCACGCTCAAGAGTCCGAGTGGCCATCCAGTCTGGAGTTGGTCCGTTGATCTCGGGGAATTCGGGGACAGGACAACTCGCAAGAGCACAATCTATGCAACTCAGGTTGGAGAGGACTATTTCATCGTCGCAAATAGTCTGAACGAACTGCAGAACATTTCTTACCAAATGTCGTCAGCCACACGTGGTGGATTTGCGCTCAGCGATCTTCGCGACTGGGACACCATCGAAAACCGTGAGTTTTGGGCGTATAGGAAGTACAAACACGCCGGATCACGGCCTGCAGCCACGGTTTTCAATGGTCTGAAGGGAATACAGCCCGATGCAGAGGGACTGATTCTCTATGTGGACTTTGAGCACCAACGCGGGGTTCTCCGTCTCTTCAGCACAAACCCTGACGATCCCTCGGCGGGCCATCTTCACGACATGTGGCGAATGCCCCCCGCCAAGTCAATTGGGAGTGGAGAATGGGAGATGCTCTTCCCCCTTTCTGAAAGTGACCCTGAAGAGACATCTTTCCAGGCTTGGTGGCTGCTTGGGATGGGGACGGGAGTCTAGAGAAGGCGCAAAATAGCAGTTCGCCGCGTGTGGTAGACACCGTCAACTCCGCCCTTCAGCAGCCAAACCTCTCTAGCTGCTTAAACACTTGGATTGGCCCGGGTCTTGTCCTGACAAATGACAACCTCCCTTTCATGGACGCAACTAAGTCCGACAGCCAATTGGCCACCATCGCTGGTTCCAAGGACCCCGTAGATGGGACAGTCAAAGAGCCTGTACCTGCCTCGGGGCGATCAACGGTTTATGTCGCAAGCAACTTAATGGGAGACAAGAATGAGGCAATGCGAACCTATATTCACGAGACCGGGAATGCCTTGGCAATGCAAAAGTTTGCCGGGGGTAACGATAGTGGAGCGTACCTTGGCGCGCGGGGCGGACCTCCTGGGATTGCGCAGAGGACTGGCAATAACCCATGGCGCGACCGAGACATCGGATACCAGATCGAAGTCTGTGTGTTCGGCCCACGTAAGATTCAGGTGCCGTCCACAACGATTACGGTTACGGGTAACTGAGGTCTTTGCCGTCTTTGGGATTTTCCTGTCGGCGATGGTGGCGCAGATGCCGACCGCCGAGAAACCTGCGCTCGATATCACTGTCAGCAGTGTGGTCCGGCAGCCACCTAATCTTGTCAAGATCACTTATTTGTTGACAAACAAAGGAAGTGTCGATCTATATCTTCCTTGCGTTCAGATTGCCGGGACCACCGAAGTTACAACGTACTCATTGCTTCACCGCATGGCTGTTGGGAAATGGCTCGATCTTGGCCCGAGGTACGACGTTGCATCGCGTAACCCGCAGATCCTTCGGCCTGGTGCATCTCTAGACCTCGTTGAGCTTATCTCCGATCCCTCTGAGGTCGCTCTTAAGGATTCGGGCGGCGGCTTGGTCAAGCAGTCCATTTCCTTGGTGGGACGGAGCAAGATTAGAGTTGAGTATTATTCGGGAGTAGCAGAGTGGAAACACAGGTTAGCCGTTATGAAAGAGCAACAGGAGAGCCAACGGACACTGAAGCCGGCACCATCGAAGGTTGCATACTCAGAGGAGTTTGAAATTCAGCCAGCAACGAAGTGATTCCGACGAACGTAGTAGGCGCAAAATAAGCCGCAATACGATCCAAAGAAAAGTGGCCCTGAAGATCCCACAAACCCAGGTCATCCGTTATCCCAAAACCCGGTCGTAAAGAAAGCGTCTGATGAGGCGTGGCAGAAGACGATGAACGGTACGGCGCGGAACGGGCGCGCTGAGGCGGGAGGCACCATCGAATACAAGGACGGGAAGATATATCCCGCCAACCAGGTGAACTCGGTGAATGGCGACACGGAGACGAATCTGGACGATTTCGACGCGCGCTACTACTCCTCGCAATGGGGCCGCTTCATCTCAGCCGATTGGTCGGCGGTGCCCGAGCCAGTGCCGTACGCCAATTTCACCAACCCGGAAACGCTCAATCTCTACGCGATCGTTCACGACAATCCCGAAACCTTCGCCGACCTGGACGGGCACATCGAGTGGGCTCCCTTCCGGCTGGTGGAAAGTGTGATAGCGTCCGGTGGGGTCGCGGATATCTTAGACATGATGGAGAGCATGGCCGGTCCATCGGGTTATGCGACCGGGCTGACCTATGAAGGAACGCTCAACTCCGAGGCAGCGCAGCAGCAAGGCCAATCGACCGCACCGACGACACCAACGGCGCAGTCGTCGAACACAACGACGGAATCGGCCCAACAGCAGAACAATGGACAAGGCCAGCAAAATCAGACGAGTTCGCCGGGCCATCATGCCATCGACAAAGACGCCATTACTAACTACGCCGATCAACACGCAGAGCCGCATTCTCTAGGCAAGTGTGCTGCACATTGCAGACGAGCCTTTGAAGCCGGTGGAGTCGATACAAACGGGCACCCGATTGATGCCAAGGATTGGGGGCCAACTCTCCTGAAGAATGGGGCGACTGTCATCTCTCCTGACGGCTATACGCCACAGAAGGCTGATGTGGCGGTGTTCGCCGGAAGCGACGCTCATCCGCATGGCCATATCACGATCTACGACGGCAAGCAGTGGGTCTCTGACTTCAAACAAAGAAACATGTCTCCGTATCGGTCTGGAACCACGCCGGTGACTATCTATCGGTTCCCTGATAACTAGGACTGGACAAGGAGACGAGCCATGAAAATCATCAAGCTACTGTTCTGCTGCTTCCTTCTCACGCTGCCCTTTTCGGTGCAGGCGCAGAGCGGGAATGGAGTCAACGCTTCCGACTCGGTGAAGGCGTTCGTTCAGGGCTTCTATGACTGGTATGTTCCCAAGGCCTTGAGCAGTCGCTCTACGCCAGCGTGGAGCACCGCCGTCAAAGAGAAAGAGAGCTGCTTCAGCCCGGAGCTGGGGCGCAAGCTGCGTGAGGACTCGGAGGCCCAGGCAAAGGATGAGGGGGAGATCGTCGGACTCGACTTCGATCCCTTTTTGAACAGCCAAGACCCTGGAAGGCGCTACAGCGTCGGCAAGGTGGTTCCGAAGGGGGATAGCTACTTGGTCGAAGTTCATCGCGTCATCTCCGGCAAGCCCGAAGTGAAGCTGACGGCGACAGCCGAGGTGACCGGCAAAAACGGTCAGTGGTACTTCGTGAACTTCATCTACCCAGGCGGCCATAACCTGCTTGGCGTTCTGAAAGCTCTCAAGGACGACCGGGACAAACCGGCCCAGTAAACCATCCCTGAGCACCAGCGGGCCGCTCTCCGGTGCGGCCTTGCTGCGTCTGGGCCTCCATCCGGGAGCTGTTCCGCCCGACGCAAAGGACTGCGCTGCCTCTGGCATCGGGATGAGGCTGACATGTTACCCCTAAAAAGGGTTACGGGACAGGGTTCCCCCCAGAAAGCGGGATCACTTTATAGGCTCAAGCCAGCGGGGAACTCAATCTGCGGCAAACTTGACACAAGCGCTCCGAGAAAAGTTCTAAAGTCGTCCCCTTGGGCGCGCCATCCCTCATTTGGTCCAACCCGGAGACATGGGTTACAGAATGTACCGGCTACATAGGTAACAACCTCGGGCCGAACGGGTTGTCGAGCGGTTCCAGCACACGCGTATCCAGATCGAAGTACCCCAGATCACAATCCATAAAGCTAACCAGCCAGATGTCGTCGTGAACTTCTTTGATGCCGACAGCCTGGCCGGCAAAGACCGTGCTGAAGTTAATCTTTTTGCGGCCCAGACAGATGCGGCCGCAATGAGTGACGACAATGGTTTTGTCGTGGAAAGGATAATCGATATCGGGCAGTCCCTGATATGAGCGGGGCGAGGGCTGATAGACCTCGGCGGGGCACTTCATGTCCAGGGCTTCGTGAGGACGTTCTTCGTTGAAGATCTCGATAAAGTCATCGAATTTGGCCTGTTGCTGAAGGAAGTTGAAACCGGCCGGCTGGGTAGTTTCTTTTTTCAAGGTCAGATGCATGCGCTCATGGCGGCCGTTTTGCTGGGGATGGCCAGGCTTGATCCGTTCGATACCCATACCCAACCGAAGCCACCAGACCGCGAGTTTGCTCAGGTTGAAGAGAGCGTGGGAGGAAGCGAAGGGAACACCATTATCGCTGCGGATGTTGGCCGGCAGGCCGCGCTCCTTAAAAAGCCTCTCAAACACGGTAAAAGCATAGTCTTCTTTGGTGGAAGAAAGAGCTTCGCAGGTGAGGAGAAAACGGCTGGCGTGATCGGTGACGGTCAGCGGGTAGCAGTATTGACGATTGCCGAGCAAGAACTCGCCCTTGTAATCGGTGCACCACAGCTCATTGGGTTTCTGGCCCAGGGATAAAGATGTTCCCTGAGCACGGCGCCGCAAGCGACCACGACGCTCCACCAGGCCGTGACGATCCAGCACTGCATGAATGGTGCTCTTGGCGGGGATTTTGATGCCGGAGAATCTCCGGATCAGGCGCTCTCGGATCTTGCGGGCGCCCCAGCTGGTATGCTCGCGCTTCACGTTCAGGATATAGTTCTCCACCTGAAAGGGAAGTTGGTGGGCATAGCGATAGGGACGCCTGCTTCTGTCCGTCAGTCCCTGAACGCCGCATTCCTGATAACGGTCGAAAATCTTGTAGCCGGTCTTGCGGGAAATTCCGAACTCCCTGCAAAGTTCCGCCATCGGCTCGCCGGCTAGCCAGCAAACTGAAGCCTTTCGTCCATCACCGAACACTCCTTCCACGGCATCACTTCCTCCCCGAAAAAAAAGGAAAGTGTAACCTATGTGTCCGGTACGATCTGTTACCTATGTCTCGGGTCGCTCATGACTCGAGCCGCGTTCAGAGGTGTATAGTCGAACTAGGAGCAAAAGATATGAAGACTCTGGAGTATCTCGCTCGTGCGCTGGCGTTGGTCTGGGCAGGATTTTGGGTGTTCTTCTTCGTGGCAGAGTCGCTGGCGTGGCACACGCCGGTGGACCGGATGACAATCTGGGTGGGCGTAGGGCTATTGTTTGTGGTCCTGGCTCTGGTGGGATGGCGCTGGGAGGTCACTGGCGGGGTGTTGCTTATCGCTGCCGGCGTGTTGGCCGCTCTGGCTTATCTTATTTGGGCGCCTCGGGAGTTGGCTCTCACCACCCGCGCGACCATTCTCATTGCTTTCGGCGTTCCGCCCGCGGTCGCTGGGGCACTATTCCTGGTGCACCACCATGGCATGACACGGCGAGGCGCACCCCGCGGCATTCACGGTTGAGTGTGTGCAATTCGTGTTCGCAAATGCCTTATCGTACCCGGAGGAACTGGTAATCGCCCGATAAGTCGGATAACCGGAGAAGTCAAGTACTAGGCCGGACTTGATTGCATAACAATGTCGGCTCCCTCGACCCGAGTAGACTGAGGTTGTTTCGACGACCGCAGGCTCGGGAGGAAGGAGCCGAACATGATGATTATAGGCGTAGATTACCACCCGAGCTTTCAGCAGATTGCATTTGTTGTAGAAGAGACGGGGGAGTGTGGTGAACAGGAACTGAGCCACAGTGATGGACAAGCAGAGAGATTCTATCGAGACCTGCAGCAGCGAGGAATCTGCGTGCGGGTAGGCATGGAGGCTACCGGATATTCACGCTGGTTCGAGCGGCTACTCGCTGAATTAGGTTTCCAGCTGTGGATCGGCGACCCAGCGGAGATCCAGGCCAAGCGAGTGAAAAAGCAGAAGACCGACCGCCATGATGCTCGACTCCTGCGTCGGCTGATGCTGGAAAATAACTTCCCGCAAATTTGGGTACCGAGTCCAGAGAATCGGGATCTGCGGCAACTGTTGTGGCACCGACATCGATTGGTGCAGATGCGCACGCGGATCATGAATCAACTGCAGGCGTTGGCCATGAACGAGGGCTATCGCTGGAGGAAAAAACTGTTCAGCGAACAGGGGCGAGCACAGTTAGAGAAGCTCCCGTTGGCTCCTTGGGCCAGTCGACGCCGGCAAGAGTTGCTGGAGTTGCTGGACCGTATGAATCCGACGATTGAAGAGCTGACGGCCGCCGTGGAGCGAGAAGCCCGAAAGCGACCCGAGGTTCTGCGACTGATGACCCATCCCGGTGTTGGTCCGCTTACGGCACTGGCCTATGTATTGATCATCGGAACTCCGACTCGGTTTCCTCGTGGCAAGCAGATCGGCACCTACGTAGGGATGATTCCGAGTGAGGACTCCAGTGCTGGCAAGCAACGGCTGGGGCACATCAGCAAGCAAGGCAGTTCCTTGTTGCGCTTCTTGCTGGTGGAGGCGGCTCAAGCAGCAGCGCGTATCCACCCGGAGTGGAGCCGTCGGTACATGCACCTGGCGATGCGTCGACACAAAAGCATTGCCAAGGTGGCGATGGGACGCAGGCTGGCGATCCGGTTGTACTGGATGTGGCGGAATGGATGTGAGTATTCGCAGTCGTTAGAGTTCGGTTCGTACGCGGGAAAGCTCGTTACCGGACATGGCGCGAAGTAGAACGCCGTGGACTTGATTGGGCATCCCGCTCCCTGAAAAGGGAGTTTGAACGAGTAATCGTGGTCGAAGTTTTGATCGCAGAGATGTTTAGGTCGGACTGAAGCCGACCGCTAGATTACGAACGAGCCGTGGTCGTCGAGGCAGGGGAAAAAGCGAAAGAAGCGAAAGAGAAGAACTCTTTTAGGTAAGAAGAAAGAAGTGTGTTCAAAAAGAGTTTGACAGGGCCGACATTGTTAGAGATGTCCGGTTTCTGCGTTAATCAGGCATGTGGATTGGCTCTAGCAGTATTTGAGTGAGCGCGTCAGTCATGATTCATCGCGTAGAGCCGATTTATCCTCGGTTGAATTTGCCAAACTCCGATAAACCCAATCAAAAGCAGGAACATCGTTGACCTATAGTCCCCGCCAGTTACAGTCCTACCTTTCTCCGCCGCTACCAGACTCTTAGACACAAAATGGTATGCATAAGCCCAACAGAAAAAGGCGAACAGAAGCAACAGCAACATTAGGACGGCTACCATCGGTCTCACGTTTAAAGGAAATGCCAGAGTCGGCGGCAGATACACGCCCGCGAAAATTGTGGCAAAGCGAAAAAAGTCAATGTTTAGCCTGGGCGCGGGTTCGGCAATAGAGAACAGAAACGAGCCGATGCTCCACAGCCACACTGCAAACGAAAGGATGAACAGCAACATAGCAGCGATCGAAAGAGGCGGAATCCTTGTGGGATTTTCCACAACCCCCACCCCTGCAATAAAATATGCGCCCCATACAAGAACAAAGACCTGCCAGTGCTTAGCGCGGAGAAAAAACCTCTCAATCGTCTTCATGTTTTCACTGAATTCTCATCTGCCTTGAAATGGATAGACCGATGCAGAACTTATATCACGGTGTCAAAGGGTTGTATTCCTGGTGGTGGTCAACTCCTGATTAGCCTTGACTGCGTCTTCGACGCGTCGCTAGTGCCAGAAACTTGTCTAGAGCCCCCCCTCTTTGCCAGTGTATCCCTGGATTCGATTCGGCAAGCTAAGGCCGATTTCCGACATGGCGCTTCGTGCCCGACGATTAGCGTGGCTCCGGTACTGGCGATCACGAGTGTGGTGGCAAGGACCAAGTTGTAGCGGTCTTTTGACCCCGTTGGAGAGTTTCTTAAACCGTTCGTCACCGGGCCGAACCGAATCCCTATTTCCATCAAGGAGAACAGGGATGAGGACGGACAAAAAGCTGTGGCGGAATCGCAAGGCAAGGAAGGAACTAGCGCGGCGGCTGCAATCGGAGAATCCGGGTCTGGAAGTGGTCCATGCCCACGCCGCAGGAATCGATGTGGGCAACAGTGCGCATTACGCGGCCGTGAGACCAGATCGTGATTCGCAACCGGTACGTCGATTCGAGTGTTTCACCGCGGATCTGTATCGCTTAGCCGACTGGTTGCAGCACTGTGGTGTGAAGACCGTGGCTTTGCAGTCGACAGGGGTGTACTGGATTCCCCTGTACGACATTCTGGAAGAACGTGGGTTCGAGGTCTATCTGGTGAACGCCCGGCACACCAAGAATCTGCCCGGACGGAAGAGCGATGTGCAAGAAAGCCAGTGGCTGCTGAAGCTGCACACCTACGGATTGCTGAACAACTCATTCCAGCCACCGTCTAAGATTCGCACCATGCGCACCTACTGGCGGCAGCGGTTACAACACGTCACGGGAGCGGCAACCTGTGTGCAACGTATGCAGAAAGCCCTGACGCAAATGAATATTCAGCTCGCCAACGTTATTAGCGATCTGAGTGGGATGACCGGCCAGCTGATTGTACGGGCCATCGTCGCGGGGGAACGCGACCCGCGGAAGCTCGCGGAACTCAGTCATCCGCGGATTCAAGCCAGCCGTGCAGAGATTGCCAAAAGCCTGGAGGGCAACTGGCGCCAGGAACTCATCTTCGTGCTGCAGCAGGAAATGGAGATGTATGACACCTACCAGCGGCGGGTGGCCGAATGCGATCAGGAATTGCAGAAGCACCTGCACGCTTTTGTCGATACGGTCCCACCGCCAGCGAAGGAAGCACTGCCCCCGAAAAAGAACAAGAAACAAAACAAGAACAATCCGCACTTCCATCTCGCCGTTGAACTCGAGCGCATCACTGGCGTGGATCTGACGCGCATCGATGGCGTCGATGTGATGGTGGCGCAAACGGTTATCAGTGAAGTGGGACTGGACATGAGTCGATGGAAAACCGAGGCGCACTTCGCTTCGTGGTTGGGACTGTGCCCAGACAACCGAGTCAGCGGAGACAAAATACTTGCTCGAGGGACCCGCCATGTACTCAACCGTGCGGCCACCGCACTTCGGCTGGGGGCTTCGACGTTACTGCGGAGCCAGACCTATCTCGGCGCCCAGTACCGACGCCTGCGCACCAAGCTCGGTGCTCCCAAAGCCATCACTGCCATGGCTCATCGGCTTGCCCGACTTGTCTATCGAATGCTGAAGTATGGTCAGCAGTACGTCGACAAGGGTGCAGAGTATTACGAGCAAAGAAACCGCCAACAACAAATCGAGTTTCTCAGAAAGAAGGCGGCCCGATTTGGCTTACAGCTCGCACCCGTCCATCCGTGATGAAGAAGTTTCTGGAGAGTCGGATTACCGGACATCTCTAACAATGTCGGCCCTGTCAAACTCTTTTTGAACACACTTCTTTCTTCTTACCTAAAAGAGTTCTTCTCTTTCGCTTCTTTCGCTTTTTTCTCTGCCTCGACGACCACGGCTCGTTCGTAATCTAGCGGTCGGCTTCAGTCCGACCTAAACATCTCTGCGATCAAAACTTCGACCACGATTACTCGTTCAAACTCCCTTTTCAGGGAGCGGGATGCCCAATCAAGTCCACGGCGTTCTACTTCGCGCCATGTCCGATACCGAGCTGTCCCGCGTACGAACCGAACTCTAACGACTGCGAATACTCACATCCATTCCGCCACATCCAGTACAATCGGATCGCCAGCCTGCGTCCCATCGCCACCTTGGCAATGCTTTTGTGTCGACGCATCGCCAGGTGGATGTACCGACGTCTCCAGTCCGGATGGATACGCGCTGCTGCTTGGGCCGCCTCCACCAGCAAGAAGCGCAACAAGGAACTGCCTTGCTTGCTGATGTGCCCCAGCCGTTGCTTGCCAGCACTGGAGTCCTCACTCGGAATCATCCCTACGTAGGTGCCGATCTGCTTGCCACGAGGAAACCGAGTCGGAGTTCCGATGATCAACACATAGGCCAGTGCCGTAAGCGGACCAACACCGGGATGGGTCATCAGTCGCAGAACCTCGGGCCGCTTTCGGGCTTCCCGCTCCACGGCGGCCGTCAGCTCTTCAATCGTCGGATTCATACGGTCCAGCAACTCCAGCAACTCTTGCCGGCGTCGACTGGCCCAAGGAGCCAACGGGAGCTTCTCTAACTGTGCTCGCC
Source organism: uncultured Acidobacteriota bacterium (assembly GCA_963788255.1). GTDB lineage: Bacteria > Acidobacteriota > Terriglobia > Acidiferrales > UBA7541 > Palsa-295. The sequence continues at coordinate 809,779 of CAWBGC010000009.1, read as the reverse complement.
CCTGTTCGCTGAACAGTTTTTTCCTCCAGCGATAGCCCTCGTTCATGGCCAACGCCTGCAGTTGATTCATGATCCGCGTGCGCATCTGCACCAACCGATGTCGGTGCCACAACAGTTGCCGCAGATCCCGATTCTCTGGACTCGGTACCCAGATTTGCGGGAAGTTATTTTCCAGCATCAGCCGGCGCAGGAGTCGAGCATCATTGCGGTCGGTCTTCTGCTTTTTCACTCGCTTGGCCTTGATCTCCGCTGGATTGCCAATCCACAGTTCGAAACCTAGTTCTGCCAGCAACCGCTCAAACCAGCGTGAATATCCGGTAGCCTCCATGCCTACCCGCACGCAGATTCCTCGCTGCTTCAGGTCTCGATAGAATTTCTCTGCTTGTCCATCACTGTGGCTCAGTTCCTGTTCACCACACTCCCCCGTCTCTTCTACAACAAATGCAATCTGCTGAAAGCTCGGGTGGTAATCTACGCCTATAATCATCATGTTCGGCTCCTTCCTCCCGAGCCTGCGGTCGTCGAAACAACCTCAGTCTACTCGGGTCGAGGGAGCCGACATTGTTATGCAATCAAGTTCCCCGAAGGCTGCAGATCGTCCTACAAACTCAATCCAGCAGAGACTTTAACCTGTGGCAAACTTGACACGAATTCCCGGAGAAAAGTTCTAAGATCGTCCCCTTGGGCGTGCCACTCTTCAAAGGCAGGAAATCGAACCGCAGTGCACATCTCGGTTGCCGCAGGGGGAACGCGCATCCAGAAAGCCTTGACGAGACCGCAGCACAAGTGACCGCGCAAGGCAGTTCTTGTGATTCACGACACGAGGGGAAGAGTGGGTTTGGGCGGCAGGCCAGCCTGCCGGACGGGCAGGCGCACGCACTTCGCGGATGGAGAAATATTTCGAGCGGGAAATTCCGCCTCCGAAGTCATCCGGGCGGAGCGGTTCCTCGCGAGCAGCGCGGCTACTCGACGTTGATCTTGGTGCCGTGCGCGGCGGCGTTGGACAATCGCTCGATGCGGTCGTCGATCGCCCGGCGGACTGCCTTGAGCAGCTCGATGCGCGAATTCGCCAGGTGCTTGCGCACTTCCGGAGAGATTCCGAAGGCGTCCTGCAGGTGATCGAAAACCTCGTTGCACACGCAACGCTCGCGCGCGCGGGACTCGCCGGCTGGTTGCTGACTTGTCCGTTGCTTGCTCATGGCGCCTCCTTCATTTCCACGGTGAGAACCTGATTCTCCAGCCGGGCCCGCGACGGCTGGAGCGCGGCCATGGACCGCGGCAAACCAACGTGGCGGCGGAGCGTCCCGACTTCCACGACAAGCTCATCGCCCTTCTTGAACAATCCGACCTCGCCCTTCGTGGCAAACGGCAGGTGCAGCCGCACTTCATACTTCTCGTTCACTTTGCCGAAGGTGAAGGGTTTCTCGGTCCGGGTCACCGCCGACGGATCTTCCTTTTTAGGATACAGCACCCGGGCCACGTCTTCCAGCCGTTGTTTTCCCAGGACCTCATGTGCAAACAGAGGCACGCGCTTGACCGGGACCGGCGCGAAGTACTCCTCAATTTCCTCGAGCACTTTTTCCTGGGACTTGTGCCACTCGCTGAACCAGGCGTCGCTGACCTCGTTCGGGAGCAGGCGGTTCACGATGACGGCGTCGACGGTCAGCCCATGCAGCGAGAAGTAAACGAACGCGCGTTGCGTCTCGCGCAGCACCATCTTTTCCGGGTTCGTGACCAGCCGCACGCTGGTGGTGTGTGGATCGCTCATGATCTCGTCCACGCCTTCCAGTTTCTCGAAGAGAGTGCGGATGTTCACAAAGTAGCTGTCGGTGGGCAGCTCGAACGGCGCCACGCGGTTGGCGATCGGCCGCACCGCCTTCAATAAATTCCGCTGGAACGGGAAAATGTGCTTCATGTACCAGTCGAGCGTGGTGGGCATGCTGACGAAGCGCAGCGATTCGGCGGTCGGCGCCGCGTCCAGCACGATGACGTCGTAGGTTTGCTCGCGCTTGTACTGGTTGATGTACATCATGGCGCTGAGCTCTTCCATCCCGGGAAGGATGGCCAGCTCCTCGGCTTCCACGCCGCTGATGCCCGTGGTGCGGAAGACGGAACTGACGTAGGCCGATATCTCCTGCCAGTGCCGTTTGATCTCCTTCTGGATGTTCAACTCGAGGATCGAAAGGTGGTCCGTGATCGCCAGCGGTTCCGAAGTGGAGGCGTGGAAGAGGTCGGTATCCAGGTCGAAGGAGTCCGCCAGGCTGTGCGCCGGGTCAATGCTCATCACCATCGTGCGATAGCCCAGCTCGGCGAGCTTCACGCCGGTGGCGGCCGCCAGGCTGGTCTTACCTACGCCGCCTTTCCCGCTGAACAAGAGAATCCTCATGCGACTATTATAAGTCCGGAGGAGTAATTACACGACCGCAGAGTCACGTAGCCCGAGAAATGCGTGATGCAAGCACTCAACGTGGTTCCCAAGATGTCGCCGCGCTGGAGGCGGTGATTGTGGAAGAGGGAACGGTCGCCTGGTCTTGCATCTCCGTGACAGCCAGGCAGGCCGCCGCGAAATGAGGGAGAGGGCACAGCCGGATCGCTCCGGCTGCGCCGCTGTCCGTCGGTTTGGGTTAGGGTTTCGACTTCTTCTGCGCCGCTGCTTTCTTCACTCCCGCCGCCTCAGGCAGGTTCTGCTGCTGGATCTGCCCCATGAACAATTCGCCTTCTGTGGTGTTACCTTCTTCGATCCAGAACAGTTGCGTGCCGCTGGCTTGGTAGGCAGCGACCGTGAGGCTGGCCGTTTGATCGGTAGCGGGGATGACCACGACCAGGGTTGTAGTGTAGCGGCCCGGGTTCGCGGGATCAGGAGTGAAAGTTGCCGAGAAATTAGCGCGGGTTTGCGTATCGCCTGTCGTTATGTCTCCGAATACGTCGTTGAGACGCCCCGACCCCGACAGAGCGAGGGACGTAACGGCACCCTGCCCAACGAAATCATCCTCATCGCCATCCGAGAAGAAGTTGATTTGTCCGCCGAACGCGTAATTGCCGGCGAAGCTTGCGGTTGAGGTATCGCTTTGCGGAACCAAGACACCGTTGCTTATGACGTTCGCATTGTCATCCATATCCACGAGAAGAGCGCTGGAGAGCGTCGTGGTGGATGGGTTGTTGGGATCGTTTGGGTTGAGGTGGGGATCAATCAAATAAACACCCATTATGCTGGCGCTTTCAGCGTCGCCGGACGGAATCGTCAAGCTCCCGTAGCCGTTGGTTCCGACTGTGAGGCTACCGCCTGTGAAAGGCGAACCGGCTAGAACCGAGCCCTCCTCATCCACGTCCACGACCCCGGAGAAGCCACTGGTCGCTTCTTGCTTGACCGCTGCAGCACCGCCCGGTGTTATCTGCCCTACCAAAACGAATGGTTCGAATATCGCAGCACCTGATAGGGTGATCGTGGACTGACCAATCGAAGAACTTGAGAATGAGCCCGCCGAGTCGCCTTGACCGTAGGCGAAGCCCAAGCCCATGTCGCCGCTGCCCGCGCTTATTTGGCCTTCCGCATCCACATCAATGAACCGGATCACTTCCGGACCGACGACGTAGTAGTTGAAGGAGAAGGGAGGAAATAAGCCGCTGGTCACGGAGAAAGACCCGCGTCCGGTGGACGCATCCGGTGAAACGAAGGATTGAGCGAACGCCTCTCCGATAGACGTGGCTCCTCCGTCGTTTATGTCGATTGTGCCGGACGTGTTATTACCGGTGAACGTGAACACGCCCCCTGCCACGAGGGAACTGTAGTCGGGATCGAGGCCGGCAAAACTGAATGCGAACGACCCCGTCGGTAGCGTAGTCTGCGTCTGCAAGTCCATGCTTCCGCTGGATGTTGCCGAGGCGTCAAACTGAATGATCTGTGCGTGGTCATTATTCACGAACTGAACTCCCAGCGTTTCTGTGCCGTCTGCACCGACGTTGGTGTCGTTCGTGACGATCGTTAGCGTTCCCTGGCCGGTTGACGTGTCCACTGTCAAAGTTCCGCTGGTGATCGTGTCGCCGCCCGGCTGTGGAGAAGTGACTCCGAAGCCGTCGTTGTAGTCCTGCACACCGCCGGTCACGGTCCCCGAACTATTAATTGTAACGACCCCAACTACAGCGTAGGTGTCGTTGTAATCCTGCCCCGACGCGCTATAGACATACGTTCCCGTATACGCACTCGTCGCAGCATTGTTCGTCAGAGTGAAGTTGGCTGCCGCCGCCGCACCTGGAGCCGTAGCCGTCACGGTATAGGCACCGGCCGTCCCATTCGCTGTGAATGTCGCCGAGGCCTCACCGTTCGCGCCTGTGGGTATCATTGTCGTATTTGTTCCATTCGCGAACGTGCCGCTCGCTCCCGTTTCCGCAGGAGCCGTAAAAGTCACCTCTACGCCGCTCGTCGCCACTCCGCCCGTCGTCACCGTGGCCACCAGCGACTCTTCAAACGCAGTGTTGACGGTCGCGCTCTGCCCTGATCCGCTGGTCGCCGCGATCGATACCGCCGCGGCCGCCGTGTTTGTCAAACTGAAGTTGCATCCCTTCACCGTTGCATTGATCGTAGCCGTAGCCGACACCGTATAAGGTCCTCCAACTACCCCATTCGCTGAGACCGCCACCGAGGTGGCCAAGCCGCTCGCGTTTGTCGTTGCTGTATTCACTCCACCCGCGAATGTGGCGCTCGCTCCCGATTGCGCAGGGGCCGTGTATGTCACCACCACCCCCGGGTCGTTCACCGGGTTCCCGTCGCTATCCGCCACCTGCACCTCCAGTGGCGCTCCAAACGGCTGGTTGACCGCTGCGCTTTGCCCCGATCCGCTCGTACACGTGATCTCTGCCGCCGGCCCCGCATTGTTCGTCAAACTGAAGTTCGCCGTCCCAGTTGCTCAAGTAGCCGTAGCCGTCACTGTATAGGCACCGGCCGTCCCATTCGCCGTAAATACCGGCGACATGGCCACGCCGCTGGAGTTCGTCGGTACAATTGCCGTGGTCCCACCACCCGCGAACGTGCCGCTGGCTCCCGACCCAGGAGCCGAAAACGTCACCGACACGCCGCTCGTGCCCGTTGTGCCCGTCGTAACTGTCGCTTCCAGCACCGCACCAAAGGCGGTGTTGACGGTTGTGCTCTGCCCTGTCCCGCTCGTCTCCGCGATTGTCTCGGCCGGGGGAGTCTTTTTCGAACTGCAGTTCACCAGCCCCGTCATGCAAATTACCGCCAGTACGCTCCAATAAGCTTTGCGGTTCATCGCGCGCCTCTCTGCGATCCGTTGGCTGCCGCACCCTCAGAAAGAGGGGCGCGTTCCGGATGACCACGGTAGATTCCATGCTCGTTCCGGAGCTCATAGACCCGGCCCTTCACTTCAATGAGTCGCGTCAATAGAACCGTTTTGCCTTGGATGATCTTGATCACACCGGTCACCTGGACGTGCTCGCCCGGAGCCACGGAAATCGCATCTCTTCCTGCCAGACGAAGCCTTCCCAATTGCGCATCGATGCTGCCTGAGGCTGTTTCGAGAATGAGATGTGAACCGGAAAGCATGCCCGCGGAAAGTTTTGTGACTACGGTGGTTATCGTGCCGTTGAGTTTCACTTCCTGGCTGATGTCGTATTTCAGCGACAGCGGCGGTTGCGTCTTAGCTGCATCTGTTTGCGCGTAGGACGGTAATGTGAGCGAAAAAAAGGCTGCAAGGGCCAATGCGCATAGCCCCGCGAACAGCAGTTTCATCATGATTTCCTCCAAGGCAAGTATTGGGCCCCAAGCGAGGCGAGGCAAGAAAGCGACCCCAAACAACTCGCCCCAAGCGTTGCGAGAATCTAGCACATCACATGAAAAAAGGTTGCGGTTTATTCTGATCCTCGCCCGTGCCCTGGGCCCTCCCCTTTCGCCAAGACAAACCTGCGCCGAATCCCAGACATTCGTTCGGAGGGGCTTTCATAGCAGCGGCGCAACCTCAGCGCATTTCCGTCAGAGAGGGCTGATGTCGTTGATGCAGACGACGGCAACTAAGGGCCTGGACTTGGTGAGTTTCTTGGGTTTTGGGGGTTTCTCACGCATCTTCGTGGCATTGGGAAAATATTCCACGTCTTGCCAGGCGACCATGGACTTGGACATAGAGGGTTTCCTGGGCTTCGAGTGTTTCTTGCGTGTCTTTGCGGCTTTGGGACGACTTTTCACGTCTTTCCCCTAAGACGGACGAAAATGGGTCCCCATTCCATACACATCTTCCGGCGCGATGGCAAGCCCCGAGTAACCGCCCGCGTCTGGCGGCAGGGCAGGGCGACCGATCACGCGATTCATCGCGTGGTATCCAGCGCGGCGGCGGAGTGCCGCACATGCCGGAGGTGATATTTTCGTCAAATCCATTTGAACCGGGCTCGCCCTGATGTAGACTCGGCACGCTGGGCCTGCAATCCTCGGAAGGCGGGAATAGGAAGGACCTACGAAGACCGACATCGCTACATTCGCTAAAGAGGTGCTGTCCGACTTTCGCACCGTCGGCGCAGTTGCTCCCAGTTCGCGCCATCTGGCGAAGGCGATGCTGGGCCCTTTGCCACTCAAGAAAGCGCGGACGGTCGTAGAAGTCGGGCCTGGCACGGGGGTCATGACGCGAGCGCTGCTCGACCTGCTTCCCTATGAGGCCACGCTGTTTGCTTTTGAGATCAATCCGCGATTCTCCCGCTTTTTGAGGACTCACGTTCCCGATTCGCGCTTGATCGTCATTGACGCCAGCGCGGAGAAAATCCGGAGAGAATTGGAACTTCACGGTCACACCCATGTGGATGCGGTCGTGTCTTCACTGGCCTTGGGGCTGATGCCCCATTGGCAGAGGAGCGCCTTCTTGAGGGCCGTGTGCAGTCTTCTCGACGCACATGGCGTCTTCACTCAATACCAATACGTCCACAGCTTACAGATGAAGAACGGCCAAGTGAGAAGGTTCGACCTCGAGCAACTCCTGCATCGCTATTTTGCGTCCGTTCAGCGAAAGATGATCTTGCGCAATCTGCCTCCCGCGTTTGTTTTCATTTGTAAAGGGCCGTTGATGCCCGAATCCGAGGATTTGCCGAAAACCGGACGCTGCTGAGCGCGTCCCCGGATCCCGCAGGCCCCATTTTCCTGTGGGACAATTTTCAAAATCTCCATGTCGGCTTTACCCTCCCTTGTTGTACATTCCACGTAGACTTAAAGAGAGATCGGGTTTAGCATTTAGGGTGATTGGGGGATTCTATGACGCCTGCGATTCTGGTCCTCTTCTCCGTGCTTTCGGTTCATTCCGCGCCGGCCCGGGATGCGTCCGCGCAGAAAATCTGGATGAATGACGACGTCGAATGGCTGCGCGCGAACGCGCCGATTTCTGTCATTGGCTCGCTCACAGTGGTCGCGCCCGCTGCGCCGAATGGTCCCTATGTGGCGGAGCTGGATCCGGACGTGTATCGGAAGGAGATAGATGCGCGCCAGGCGCAAATCGACGCTGCGAATGCGCAGATTCGCTCGATATCAGACATACGGAGAACAGGCGTGGGCATCTCCGGCACTTTTCCTCTCGACAGAGAATCCGCCGGCATTACCCCCGAGGCGACGATTCAAATTCTTCAGGACCGCAACAAGGAGCTGGCAGCGGAGATTGACTCACTGCAGGAACTCGCTCGCCACAATTCCATACCCCCGGGCGCCATCCGGTAGCATTCCGCGGACGCGTCAAACAATTCGTCGCCCTATCAAAACCTGAACGGGAGAGCCGTCTGCGAGGAAGGCAGAATCGGGCGAGCGGCTGAGGACTTGCGCGAAGGCGTGGCCATAGAGGTCGGTCACATAGCCTTCGAACCCCGCGCGGGAGGCGGGCCAGACACGCCACGGAACGTGAGTCACCTGGTACTCGACGCTCCCGCCGCGCCGCTGCGCCGAATAACCCCAGTAGTGCTCGGTGATGAATTGCTCTAGGCTTCCCTCGGATGGATGAACCGGCTCGCCGGAGGCTTCCGCGTATAGGCGGCACCATTGGCAACCGGTCTTCCATTGATACTCTGCCGAAACGCTCCCTCCATTGGTTTGGATCGAATGGCGCATGGGGCGGCGCGTGTAGTTCTCGCCGTAGGCGAGGCGGGCAACCAGCGCGATCGTCCGCTTCGGGACGATCTCGCAGATGAAAACGACGCCGCGCTTGACCATCTCTCCCTCGCGGCGCCGCACGTAAAACCGGAGATTCACTTCGTCGAAATTGGCGTGAAAAGGAATCGGAGCGAATCCGAGGAGCCTGGTGCGCAGGAACCGGAAGCCTACGAGGCTGACATACGCCTGGCCCTGAAAGGAATCGAGCTCCGTCCCACTGGGGATGTAATCTCGCAGCAGCCCCGGATCCACCTCGTAATTCAACATCACCAGGTCGCGCCATTCGGCGGAGAGGAAGACGCCGCGGGCGGTTTGATCTTGGACCTCATTCTTCATGTGAGCTGGCCGCCGCGGTCTGCATCAGCCCGCGCCAGCCGTGGCGACGCCGTTCAACCCCAGTGCAGGAGCGACGCCGCGCATGGCTTCGATGCAAAAAGCGATGTGTTCCTCCAGCGGAATGCTCAATTCCTCGGCGCCTTTGTACACGTCCTCGCGATTGACTCCCCGGGCGAAGGCCTTGTCCTTCAGCTTCTTCTTCACGGAGGCGGTCTCGACTTCGTGGATGCTTTTCGACGGCTTGATGAGCGCGCAAGCGGTCAAGAACCCGGCAAGCTCGTCGCAGGCGAAGAGCGCGTGATCGAGGGGCGAAACTCGCGGGACTCCGGAGTAATCAGCGTGTCCGAGGATGGCGCGAATCATCTCTTCGGGATACCCGTGCTCGCGGAGTATCTTCGACCCTTCGTAGGGATGCTCCAGTGTCGGATGGTGCTCGGCATTGGGCCACCGCTCGTAATCGAAATCGTGCAACAGCGCCGCGACGCCCCAAAGCTCCTCCTCGCCGCCGAGTTTGCGCGCGTAGGCCCGCACGCAGGCTTCCACGGCCAGCGCGTGCTTGCGCAAGCTCTCACTCTGCGTGTATTCGCACAGCAGCTTCCAGGCATCGTCACGATTCGGCATTTGTTCTCCTCATTCTTTGGGCACATTTCTGTTCGGAGCGGATTTTAGCGAGCTGGAAGCCAAAAATCCGCTGCAATGACGCTCGAAACGCGCCCAAGCGCGACTTCCGCTTGAGAGATAACTCGGTGTGCAGCGAACCAGCCGCCGAGCCCCTGCGTCGTCTCGAGATGATATGGCAAAAACAATTTCCTTGGCGGGAAAATCGGCGCGAAAAATGTCAGAGTGACCCGCTGCGTCGGATTCATCGTAAGCGATAACAGCCGTGAAACGTCAGGCGAACAATAGTAGAAGCGCCTCGGCGGTGCCTGTCGGCTCGCATCCCGGTTTGTTTGTAACGCCCGAAGGCGAACGGCTAGAATTAATGTGGCGGGAAGGCATAAAAAAGACTTGACAAGAATTGTCACGCTATGGAGAATGTCCCGCGCGCCAGTTTCTGCCTTCCCCAGTAGTGACATTCCTCCCCTTCGCATCGCCGGAATAGTTTGCGAGGAGATCCGGTGGCGGAAAAAGATGGCTTAACAGCCAGCATGGAAATGGACCGTGAAGTCATCCGCTGTCAAGTTTGCGGATTAGTGCAGTACCGTACGCGGACAGGCAATTGCCGTAGGTGTCTGCGTTTGCTGCCCCCTAAGGTGACGTTCGTCATCCCGACGCCGTCGCCCCAGGATTTGCCGGGGGACGATCGTCAACTGTTCGAGAACTGGCCGAATCGCGAAACTGTCGAGAATATCGGTCAGCGCATCCGACAGTTGCGCGAATCACGCGGCATGACGCAGAGCCAGCTACAAGCGCGCTCCCGCGTCTCCCGTTCCTATTTGTCCCGGATCGAAAGCGGGCAGATGACTCCCAGCCTCGGCACGCTCGAGAAGATCGCCGAAGCTTTGGGCGTCGGCCTGAACCGCTTTTTCGTCCCGGAGACGAACGGCGAGACCGTGCTCGAGGATCCCTTCATTCAGGGTCTTCGGCCATTCTTGCGGCAGCTCGACTGGGCGCAGTGGCAGGGCATTCTCAAGAGGCTGCAGGCCATCAGCGAGCACGTCAGCTCGAATCACCAGATTCGACCGCTGGCCCCTCAGACGGCCGAGCGAGTCCCGCACATGCCCCGCCGCCAGCAGCACCACTCTGGGCATTCCGCAGCGGCGATTCACCGCTAAGCGCCGCTCGATCGGAATCTGGGCCGGGCTTGGCGCGCGCATTACCTCGGCGCGCCGGGCCCTCCCCATCATGGGGAGAAATCCGACTGCCCAGTCGCATCTCCCGTTCAACCAAGATAATTCAGTAGAAGCGGACTTCAACCGCCGGGTGCTTCTGCAGGTGTACGGAGTCAATGAAGCGCACCTTTCCCTCTTCCAGGGTCATGATCAGGGAATGCGTGCGCGTACCGTCGCGGAAGAACCGGACGCCGCGCAGCATGCCGCCGGGCGTCACGCCCGAGCAGGCGAAGATGATCCGTTTGCCCGGCGCGAGGTCGCTCGTGTCGTAGATGCGCTTCGGGTCCTTCACACCCATCTTGGCAAGGCGCTCCTCGTGCTCCGGCTTGGAAACCACCAGGCGCGCTAGGATTTGCCCGTTCAAGCACCGCAGCGCCGCGGCCGTCAACACCCCCTCCGGCGCGCCTCCGATCCCCATTACGGCGTGGACTGAAGTGCCGCGCACGGCCGCCCGGATTCCTGCCGAAAGGTCGCCATCCCCAATCAATTGGATCCGCGCTCCGGTCGCCCGGATATCGGCGATCAATTTCTCGTGCCGCGGACGGTCGAGAACGATAACGACTAGGTCTTCAATGTCGCGGTCCAGCCGCCGCGCGATGGCCGTGAGATTGTCCTTCACCGGCGCATCCAGATCGATCGCGCCCTTGCATGGCGGCCCGACGATGATTTTCTCCATGTAGAGGTCGGGCGCGTGGAGCAGCCCTCCGTGCTCACTCGCGGCAAGCACGACGATGGCGTTCGGCTCGCCCGTCGCGCACAGGTTCGTGCCCTCCAGCGGATCGACGGCGATATCCACCTCCGGGTATTTGCGGCTCTTGTCGTGTACCGCCGCGCCGACTTTCTCGCCGATGAAGAGCATCGGCGCTTTGTCGCGCTCGCCTTCGCCGATCACGATTGTGGCGTCCATCTCGACCGAATCCATCTCCACGCGCATTGCTTCGACGGCCGCCTTGTCCGATTTATCCCGGTCGCCGAGCCCCATGGTATGCGCCGAGGCGATCGCGGCGCGCTCCACCACTCGCAGAAATTCCAGGCTCAGTTCTTTTTCCATGGATATCTCCCTGGAGCGCCTCAGGCGTACGCGGCGATGCCCGTGACGCGCTCTCCGATGATCAGCTTGTGGATGTCGTCCGTCCCCTCGTAGGTGAAGACGGACTCGAGATTGTTCATGTGGCGCATGACAGGGTAGTCGTCCACGATGCCGTTTGCGCCCAGGATTTCTCGGGCCAGCCGCGCCGTTTCGCGTGCGATCGAAATGTTGTTCATCTTCAGCATCGAGATGTGTGCGGGATGGGCTCGCCCCTTGTCCTTCAGCCGCCCCACCTGCAGCGCCAGGAACTGCGCTTTCGTGATCTCCGTGATCATCCACGCAAGCTTTTCCTGTACGAGCTGGTGCGACGCAATCGGCCGGTTATGAAATTGTTTGCGCTCCAGCGCGTACTTCAGCGCGCATTCGTAGCAGGCCATGGCCGCGCCAATGCCGCCCCAGCCGATGCCGTAGCGCGCCTGATTCAGGCAGGAGAGCGGTCCCTTCAATCCCTCGACGCCGGGCATCAGGTTTTCCGCAGGAATCTTGCAATCCGTCATCGCCAGGCCCGAAGTCACCGAAGCGCGCAGCGAATATTTGCCGTGGACCTCCCACGCTTTGAATCCGGGCCTGTCTTTTTCCACCAGGAAGCCGCGGACCTTTTCGTCCTCGCATTTCGCCCACACGATGGACACGTCGGCAATCGAGCCGTTCGTGATCCACATTTTTTCGCCGTTGAGGATGTACTCATCGCCTTTTTTCACCGCGCGCGTCAGCATCCCGCCGGGGTTCGACCCGAATTGCGGCTCGGTCAGGCCAAAGCTGCCGATCGCCTCGCCTTGTTGCAGCCGCGGTAGCCATTTGTCCTTCTGCGCCTCCGAACCGTACGCATGGATCGGATACATCACCAGCGCCGATTGCACGGAGACGAAGCTGCGCAGCCCAGAATCGCCGCGCTCCAACTCCTGCGTCACCAGCCCGTATTCGACGTTTGACATTTCGGCGCAGCCGTAGCCTTGCAGGTTCGCCCCGAAAAATCCCAACTCGGCCATTTTCGGCACGAGCTGCATTGGGAATTTTCCCTCGCGGTTGTATTGCTCGATGATGGGCAGCATTTCTTCGTCTACGAATTGCCGCGCGGTTTGCCGCGCCAGCTTTTCTTCGTCGCTCAGCAGGGAATCGAATTCTAGGAAATCGGTCCCGGAAGTTGCGGACATTGGGGTTCTCCTTCTCGCGGCTGTGTGCATGCGTGTCTCCCGCAGTCCCGCGAAACGCTCCATTCTATCGGAAAGCCTCACCGGGTGGTTAGGCCTTCCACGCGCGGGTCCCGTCCCAGCTCGCTTCGACTCTGGACCCTGCCGAAGCGCGCCTTTGCCGGCCACAGCCATACTTAATGGAGGGAGCGACGAATTGTGATGGCGTGATTCACCGAGCCGAGGGGCTGAGGAATCAGGTCATCTCCAGGAAGTGTCCGTGCCTGGTCGTCATTCGGAAGGGCTTTGCGCAAACTCTGATCTCAGTGCATTTTTCATTCGTAGCGCAGTGCCACCATCGGATCGATCCGCGTGGTCCGTGCTGCCGGCACGTAGCACGCCGTTAGGCCAACAGCAAGGACAACGAGCCCAACCATCGTGATTGTCAGCGGATCTGCGGGGTTCACGCCGAAAAGCAAGCTGCTGACGAGTTGGCCAAGAGCCAGCGCTGCGACGATTCCGCATACCAAACCAGCTACAACCGGCATCATCCCTTGCCTCAAGACGAAACGGCGTAAATCGGGAGCTTGCGCTCCGAGCGCCATTCGGAGGCCGAGCTCGTGCCTCCGCTGTTCGACGGAATACGACAGCACTCCGTAGATTCCCATCGCCGCCAGCAGCAGCGCGCTGAGTGCGAAAAGCAGAACTAGCGTCATCTGAAACCGCCGCGGCCCCACCGAATCCGAAACAATTTCGCTCATGGGGCGCAGCGCGACGATGGGAACTTCTGCGTCGGCGTTGTGAATCACCCCGCGAACTGCCGCAGCGATTCCAATCGGGTCCGTGGCCGTGCGAATTACCAAAGACGACGAATTGAGTGGACGCTCCGAGTTCGGGATGTACACCATCATCAAGGGAGGTTCGTCCAAGTGAGTCGTGTGGATATCCCCGACCACGCCGATTACCTGATTGACCGGACTTGCGCCTGCGCTGGCCTGGATCTGGTGTCCTATCGGATTTTCGCCCGGCCATAGCTTCTCGGCCGTGCTCTGAGAGAGGATTGTGACATCGTGTCCCCGGTCGCCCTCGTTGAACAAGCGGCCGGCGCGAAGCGGAATCCCCATGGCTGCCAAGTATCCGGGCGACACAAAGCGGTAATTCGCGATGGGCTGTTCGAACGACGAATACTTTTTGTTGGCGACGCCAACATCTGAGACGCTTCCCTGGCCTTCCAGCGGGAGAACGCTCACCCATCCTGCCGAGCGTACGCCCGGGAGTGCGCTCACCGATCGAACCACCGCGTCATAGAACTGCAGGCGGCTCTCCGGCTTCGAGTAGCTCTGCGGAGGCAATTCCACGTCCGCGTCTAACACGTTGCTCACCGCGAAGCCCTTTTCGACGTTGAGCACTCGAAAGAGACTCATGGTGAGCAGTCCGCCGAGAATCAGCAACAAGGTGCTCAAGCCCACTTCCAGGCCGATTAGGCTCTCGCGCAGCCGCCGCGAGGGGCGTCCTTCTGTCACCGTAGTGGCGCCCGATTTCAGCGCTTCTTGTGGCGCGGCATGGGCAATCCGCCACGCCGGCAAGATACCGAAGAGCACGCCGGTAACGCTTGCCAATGCCAGAGCAAACCACTCCACGCGTGCGTCCACCTGCACTTCGTCCAGCCTCGGAATGCTCACAGGCGCCACATTCACCAGCCATTGCACACTCCAGTGAGCGAACAGAACTCCGAGCGCACCGCCCGCCAGGGCGAGCAGAAGGCTTTCCGTGAGCATCTGCCGCACCAGCCGCGTCCTCGAAGCCCCCAGGGCCGCGCGAATCGCGGCTTCGCGCATGCGCCTCGGAACGCGCACCAGCAGCAAATTCGCCAGATTCACGCACACAATCAGCAAAACGGCTCCCACCGCCGCCAGCAGCATCAGCAGTCCGCGCCGTGCCGGCCCAACTACTTCTGCCTCCAGCGGAAAAATGGCCGCGCGCAGATCAACGTCCTCTTTCGCCTCCTTCGCGATTCGCGCTTGCACCACGTTCAGTTCCGCGAGCGCCTGTTCCGCCGTCACGCTCTGTTTCAACCGGCCCATCGCCGTGAAGTCGAACTCGCCGATCAGCCCCTGCTCGTACGGCAGCGGCCCGCCAAGTGGAATGAAAAAGTCTATGCGCTGGCTGAACCCTGTGAGCCCTCCCGTCTGCCTTGGAAAATGAAAGGTTGCAGGCAGGACACCCGCGACGACATACGGCGCGCCATCGAGTACGATCGATTTGCCCATCATGTTTGGGTCGGCGTGGAATTCGCTCCGCCAAAAGGAATCCGACAGGATCACCGCGTGGCCGTGGCCCGTTTGGTCCTCGTCCGGCAAGAAGTCGCGGCCGAGCCGCGGGCGCACTCCCAGCACGCCGAAAAGGCTCGCGGAGGCGCGGACCCCATGAATTTCTTTGGGTTCTCCCGCACCGGTCAGGTCCATCGATGTTGACTCCGCAATCGCGATCTGGTCGAAGGAGTGGCACTCACGCTGCCAAATCTCAAAATCGGGCAAGTTTGCCGGGAGCAAAGGATAGTACTGCGCCATCTGCGGAATGATTTCGCGGACGATGTAAAGCTGTTGCGGCTGGGGGAAGGACAGCGGCCGAAGCAGCACGTCGTTCACAATGGAGAAAAGCGCCGTGTTGGCGCCGATCCCCAGCGCCAGCGTCAGAATCGCGATTAGCGCAAACGCCGGGCTGCGCCTCAGCATCCGCACCGCATATCCCAAGTCTTGCCAGAGAGTTTCCATTGTCTTGCCTCCCTGAATCACCTACACGTAAATTACGACTTTTTAGACGGAAATGTTCACAAAAGGACTCCGGCGGAATTGCGTCGCAGCCAGGCGAACCGGGATTCCTCAATTGGACCTCTCGCTGCGCAGTTGGGTCACCCTTTCCGTGGCGTATCGGGAAGTTCCCCAACTTCAATTCCCGCCGGTACGCGACCGGATGATTCCTCTCCAACATTTCACTTAGGAGTATTTTGTGTGGGTGCCCTTCTTTTCGCAGTTTTCGAACGGCGCGGATTTCGACTCGTGCTATGGGTCGAGATCAAAAAAGGCGGGCTCCCAACTGCGGAGCCCGCTTGGTTGCTTGGCTATCCTTGCTCGCTTGTCCTAGAACAAGTACTTCAGTGCCAGTTGCAAGTTTCAGGGACCATTTACGTCGCCGATGTAAGTTCGGCGCCACATTTGGACACATCATGCGAGGGCCAGAGCAATCAAAAGGCCAGGGAATCGAAACGCATCAAGGTCCTAATGCAATGTGATTCAAGGATTTAGAAGTGGGTCCACCCACCACAATTACGGCCACGTACGAGAAATGGGAGCAGGAGAAATCAATGAATATAAACATTCGGATAGTTAGCTTGAGATGTGCATGTCGAGACTCAGCCGGCACAGTGGCTGCGCTCTCGGACGGTGCCCCGTCGAGCGAATTGCATCGCCGGCCCGGCGCCACATAACTTCGGAGGTGAAGTTTACGTGATATATACTCCCCTCAATAGTGGCGGGGGTGCTGCATGAACCGTTCGATTGGCGTGACGATTTCGGCGGTGGTCGTATTTGTCGGAAGCGCGCTGACTATCCTGTTCGGCAGTTTTGCGATCTTTGGGCTATTCATTGCGCCCGAGACTCCGGGACAACCGCCCTTCGTGAAATACGCGGGGATCGTGGGTGTGGCCGTAATGATGGCATGCAGCAGTTGGGGAATTGCCTCGGGCGTGGGCCTGATAAATCAGCGGGAGTGGGCACGGATTTCGATGCTGGTTTTCAGCGCGCTCCTGCTCTTCATGTGCATCCCTGCGCTTTTGATTGTGCTTGCGATGCCGTTTCCGGTGCCTCCCAACACGGAAAATCCCGAACTGATGAATCACACTATGAAGATCGTGCGAATCTGCGGCGCGACGTTTTATGGAGGTGTGGCGGCGCTGGGCGGATGGTGGCTCTATTTCTTCCTGAAGAAATCCGTGCGGGAGCAATTCGGGGGCGGCGCAACGGCGGAGTTGGCTCCCTCCAGCGGCAGGGGTAGGCCGGTGAGCATTACGATCATAGCCTGGTACATGGTGATTGGAGCATTTGGGGCGCCGCTGATGATCTTGCTCACTCGACCTTTATTCCCGGACCAGCAGGTTCCTATCATCTTCTTCGCCATTCTACTCAGGGGCTGGCGCGGTGAGACTGTCATCTTTTGCCTGACAGGGGTGCAACTAATTGCTGCGGTCGGCTTGCTTAGGCTGCGTCCGTGGGGACGCACGCTCGCCATTTGGGTTCAGGTATTCTTTCTTTTCAATTGTGCAATTTCGTTTGTGATTCCGGGCAACCGGGCGAAGTTCCAGCAAATCATTGCCGCAATGCAGCCCGCCTACCTACAGGCGAGCGGTGCGACGACTTTTCCCATGTGGGCAGGCGTGATCGCGTCTGTGCCGATCATTTTGGTGATCCTGTGGTTTCTGGTGACGCGGAAGCAGGCATTCCTGAAGAACGAAGAGGCATTTCCTCCGGTTCCGCAGGGCTGATTGCATCGCGACTGCGACGACCCGGCGTTGACGAGGGCGAGGGGCGATGCGATAATAATTAGCTTTTATTGAGCGGCTGACGTGTGTGGCAGGGCGCTGCCGCACCCGGGAAAACAAGTCAGAAAACCAGGAGAGCACTCGCAGTTCCAATTTCCCCGCGATGGAAATTCTGCACCAGCTCGGCGAATTGTTTCTCGAAGCTGTGCCCACAATCTGCATTGTTTTGCTCTTCTATTTTTTCCTGCGCTGGTCGTTCTTCGGGCCGATCCAGAAAGCGATGGCGGAGCGCACTGCGAAAATCGAAGGGGCGCGGGCCGAAGCGGCTGCCGCAGAATCCGGTGCGCAGCAGGAGTTGGATGCCTACGACGAAGGCCTGAGAAAAGCGCGGGCGGAAGTATTTACGCAGCAGGAAGAGGCACGCCGAGTGGTCCTGGACGAACGAGCGCGGTTGTTGAAAGCCATGCGAGCGCGCGCGCAGGAAGAAGTGGCGGTGGCGAAGCAGCGTATTGCGGCGGAAGTGGCGGCGGCCCGGAAAGAAGTGGAGCGCCAGACGCCGGCGCTGGCCCAGGAGATCGCCCGCGGAATCTTGGAGAAGCCGCCGCATATGCGGGGAGGCGCGCTGCAATGAGGGGCCTCGGACGCTGGACGGGCTTCTTCGTGCTGTTTTTTCTGGCGGCAGCGCCCGTCCTGGCGCAGGAGAACGAGCCTTCTCCGGCGGACACAACGACGGGATGGGTCTTCCGCTGGCTGAATTTCGCGATCATCGTGGGCTTGATTGTCTACGCGTTTCGAAAGGCAAGCCCGCATTTCCGGGAGCGGAGAGAGGAAATCCTGGAGAGAATCGAAGAAGGAACGCGGGCCCGGGAGGCGGCGGAGCAGCGGCGGCTCGAGGCCGAGGAGAAACTGAAGGGGTTGGATCAGGAAATCGAGCAGATTCGCGCGGCGGCAAAGAAAGCTACGGAAGCCGAAGGACTGCGGCTGCGGGCCCTGTCCAAAGAAGAGGCGGAAAAGATCGAGCGGATGGCACAGGCGGAAATCGCGGCGACGGAACGCGCGGCGCGAATGGAATTGAAATCGCTGGGGGCGCGGCTGGCGGTGGAACGCGCCGAATCCCTGTTGAGAGAAGAGCTGACGCCGAAGGCGGAAGCAGCGCTTTTCCGCGGATTCGTCCAGGAGATCGAGAGGAGCGCGAATTGAACGGCGCACTCGCACAACGGTACGCAGCGGCGCTGGCGGACGTTGCGATGGAACAGAAGAACGCCGAAACCGTCCGGCGGGACCTCGCCGCATTCGCCGAAATGTTTATCGCGTCCCCCGATCTGAGGAATGCGCTGGAGAGTCCGGCGGTGAACGAGGACGCAAAGGAGAAGGTGGTCGTCAAGATCGCGGAGCGCATGGGATTAGGCGAAGCGGTGCGGAATCTCGTGCATCTGATCGTGCGGCACAGACGAACGGAAATGCTGCAAGAAATTGTGGAAGCCTTTGGCGAAGAGCTGAACGCGCGGCTGGGAATCGCAGAAGCGGAAGTGACCACGGCCCGCGAGCTGAGCGCGCAAGAGAAAAACGAATTGACCGCCGCGCTGGAGCGCCGCACGGGCAAGAAGATCGAAGCGCGGTTCGTGCAGAATCAGGCGCTGCTGGGCGGCGCGGTGGTGCGCGTGGGCTCGACCGTCTACGACGGGTCGGTGCGCGAGCAATTGACGCGGCTGCGCGAGCAGCTCGAAGGGGAATAGGAGCCGGGGATGGCGAATATCAAAGCGGACGAGATTACAAAGATCCTGCGCGAGCAGATCGAAAACTACCAGCAGACGGTGGCGGTGGAAGAGGTCGGCTCGGTGATTTCGGTGGGCGACGGCATCGCGCGCATTCACGGGCTCGACCGGTGCATGGCCGGAGAGATGCTGGATTTCTCGCACGACGTGTTCGGCATCGCGCTGAACCTGGAAGAGGATCAAGTGGGCGCCGTGTTGCTGGGCGACTACACGGAAATCAGCGAAGGCGACACGGTCAAGCGCACGAACAAAATCATGTCCGTGCCGGTCGGCGACGCAATGATTGGACGCGTAGTGAACCCGCTGGGGCAGCCGCTGGACGGGAAGGGGCCGGTGGTGACGGACGCGCGAAATGCGCTGGAGAGGTTGGCGCCGGGCGTCGTGGACCGCCAACCGGTACGCGAGCCGGTGCAAACCGGGATCAAGCCGATCGATTCGATGATCCCCATCGGGCGTGGGCAGCGGGAATTGATCATCGGCGACCGGCAGACAGGGAAGACCGCGATCATCCTGGATACGATCTTGAACCAGCGCGGCGGCGATTTGATTTGCATTTACTGCGCGATCGGGCAGAAGAGGTCCACCATCGCGCAGGTGATCAAGACGCTGACGGACTACGGGGCCATGGAATACACGATCGTCGTGGTGGCGTCGGCCACCGAACCCGCGACGATGCAGTACATCGCGCCGTTCGCCGCTTGCGCGATGGGTGAATATTTCCGCGACACCAAGCGGCATGCCATTTGCTTCTACGACGATCTCTCGAAGCACGCGCAGTCGTACCGCGAGATTTCTCTGCTGCTGCGGCGTCCCCCCGGGCGCGAGGCTTTTCCGGGCGACGTTTTCTTCCTGCACTCGCGGCTGCTGGAGCGCGCCGCAAAATTGAGTGACGAGCTGGGAGCGGGCTCGCTGACGGCGCTGCCCGTGATCGAGACGCAGGCGGGCGACGTCTCCGCCTACATTCCGACGAACGTCATCTCGATTACCGATGGGCAAATTTATCTCGAAGCGGACCTGTTCAACGCCGGGATCCGCCCCGCCATCAATGCGGGCATATCGGTGAGCCGCGTGGGCGGCAACGCGCAAATCAAGGCCATGCGCCAAGTGTCCGGGACGTTGCGGCTGGACATGGCGCAATATCGCGACCTGGCGGCATTTGCGCAGTTCGGGACCGAGCAGCTCGACAAGGCCACGCAGGCGCAGCTCGCGCGCGGCCAGAGGCTGACGGAAATTCTGAAGCAGGATCAGTACCAGCCGCTCCCCGTAGAAAAACAAGTGCTGATCATTTTCGCGGGCGCGAACCGCTATCTGGACGACCTGGAGATTTCCGACGTGCGGCGGTTCGAGGGCGAACTCTACACGTTCGTGGAGACGAATTACGGCGGGGTCCTGAAGACACTCCGGGAAAAGAAGGCATTCGACGACACGCTGCGAGCGGAAGCCAGCAAGGCGCTCGATGCGTTCAAGGAACGGTTCAAGGCCGAGAAGGAAGCGGCCGCGGCGCACTGACGGCGGCAAAACCGCGGGCGCTCGATCTCTGACACTTCATGCCGACCCTACTCGATTACCGGCGACGCATCCGCTCCGTGAAGAGCACGCAGCAGATTACGCGCGCGATGAAATTCGTGGCGGCGGCCAAGCTGCGGCGCGCCCAGGAAGGAGTGTTCTCGGCGCGGCCCTATGCGCGCGAGATCCTTCGCGTGCTGCGCTCCGCCGCGGCGCGGATCGAGACCCCCGCGCACCCGCTGCTCGAGCGGCGTCCCGAAGAGAGAATCCTGGTGGTGGTGCTCACGGGCGACCGCACGCTTTGCGGCGCGTTCAACACCAACGTGATTCGCCGGTCCATGGATTTCATCCGCGAACAGAAGTCGAAAAAGATACAGGTTCTCGTGGTGGGAAAGAAAGGGCGCGATACGCTACGCAAGCGCGGCTGGAGTTTTGCGGGTGAGTATTTGGATGTGTCGAGCCACGTGGATTTTGGAGTGGCGAAGGAGATTGCGGGGCGGATTGAGGAGCTGTATGCCGGCAAGGAAGTGGACGCCGTCTACGCCATCTACAACGAATTCAAGAACGTGATGATCCAGAAATTGCGGGCCGAAAAACTTCTGCCCATCGACCCGGCAGTAATTGCGCGCGGGTCGGGAGGCGAG
The DNA here is from genome assembly GCA_963788255.1 of uncultured Acidobacteriota bacterium. Lineage (GTDB taxonomy): Bacteria > Acidobacteriota > Terriglobia > Acidiferrales > UBA7541 > Palsa-295. The sequence goes on along the minus strand of CAWBGC010000009.1, from coordinate 788,804 downwards.
GCGGAAGGGGCAGCGCACCACGAGGGGCCCCGCGAGCCGCTGCCGATGGAGGCGGCGCCGGGAGGAGGCGAGTTCCTTGTGGATTACATCTACGAGGAGCCCATCGCGGAAATTTTCCGCGGGCTGGTGCCGCGTTACCTGGAAGCGGAAGTGTTTCGCGTCCTGCTGGAATCGGCGGCCGCCGAACACGCCGCGCGCATGACGGCTATGGATTCGGCCACGCGCAACGCGTCCGAGCTGATCGACAAATTGACCTTGCAGATGAATAAGATTCGCCAGGCCAGCATCACGAAGGAATTGATCGAGATCGTGAGCGGCGCTGCTGTAGCGATGTCGTAGCGCGCCCAGAAGAGACAGGGGAGACCCAGAATGGCAACAGATCAGAACAAAATCGGCAAGGTGATTGAAGTCATCGGGCCGGTGGTCGACGTGCAATTCGCGGAGCATCACCTCCCGCTGATTCACCACGCGGTGCGGATCACGAGTGAGGGATTCAACGTGCCGGAGCCGCTGGACATCGTGGCCGAGGTGGAACAGCACCTGGGAGAGAGCCGCGTGCGCTGCGTGGCGATGAAGCCGACCGAGGGACTGGTCCGCGGGATGAAGGCGGAAGACCTGGGCGAACCGATTTCGGTTCCGGTGGGTCGCGCGACGCTCGGGCGGGTGCTAAATGTGCTAGGAGAACCCGTCGACAAGCTCGGCCCAGTGCACACAGAGAAGCGTTACCCGATTCACCGGCCGGCGCCTTCGCTGGAGGATCAATCCACCACGCTTGAAATGTTCGAGACGGGGATCAAAGTGGTGGACTTGATCGAGCCCTACTTGAAGGGCGGCAAGATCGGCTTATTTGGCGGCGCGGGCGTGGGCAAGACCGTATTGATTCAGGAGCTGATCCACAACGTGGCGATGAAGCACGGCGGCGTTTCCGTGTTTGCCGGAGTGGGCGAGCGGACGCGCGAGGGAAATGACTTGTGGCTCGAGATGCAGGAATCCGGCGTCGTCGTTCCGGGGAATTCGGAAAAATCGCGGTGTGCGTTGATTTACGGGCAGATGACGGAGCCACCGGGCGCCCGGCTACGCGTCGGACTGACGGGCTTGACGGTGGCTGAGTACTTCCGCGACGAAGAGCATTTGGACGTGCTGCTCTTCATCGACAATATTTTCCGCTTCGTGCAGGCGGGCTCGGAAGTGTCCGCGCTGCTGGGCCGCATGCCATCCGCGGTGGGATACCAGCCCAACCTGAACACAGAAATCGGCGAACTGCAGGAACGCATTACTTCGACGAAACACGGCTCGATTACCTCGGTGCAGGCGATTTACGTTCCGGCCGACGACTACACCGATCCCGCACCGGCGGCCACATTTACGCACCTGGACGCGACGACGAACCTCAGCCGGCAAATCGTCGAGCGGGGAATTTATCCGGCGGTGGACCCGCTGGCAAGCTTCTCGCGCATCCTGGACCCGCGCATCGTCGGGCCAGGAGCACTATACTGTCGCGCGCTCGGTGAAGTCGGTGCTGCAGCGTTACAAGGAACTGCAGGACATCATCGCTATTCTGGGCATCGAAGAGCTCTCCGACGAAGACAAGCAGACCGTAGCGCGGGCGCGCAAGATCGAAAAATTCCTCTCGCAGCCGATGTTCGTGGCGGAGCAGTTCACCGGTCTCGAAGGAAAGTACGTGAAGGTGGAGGATTCAGTGCGCAGCTTCAAGGAAATCGTCGAGGGCAAGCACGACGACCTTCCGGAGCAAGCGTTTTACATGGTAGGGACCATCGAAGAGGTGCGGGAGAAGGCGGAGAAGATGGCTGCGGTGGCGTAACCGTTCCGCGCCGCAGAAGCCGCGAAGACTCACATGCTACCGGAGACAATCGAACTCGAGGTGGTGACGCCGCAGCGGCACGTGCTGCATGAGACCGTGCAGTCGCTCGAGATGCCGGGGAAAGAAGGCTACCTCGGGATCTTGCCGGGCCACGCGCCGCTTCTGACCGAACTGGGCATTGGAATCCTGTCCTACCGGCGGGCCGCCGAGACGCGTTTCTTGACTGTCATTCATGGCTATGCGGAAGTATTGCCGGACCGCGCCATTATCCTGGCAGAACTCTCCGAGCGCGCGGAAGAAATCGACGTGGAACGATGCCGGACGGCTGCGGAGCGCGCGCGCGCGGAAATGGCAGGCGCCGGCTCGGGCGACCAACAGTGGCAGAACGCGTCCCTGGCTCTGCAACGCGCTCTGATTCGCTTGCAGGCGGCTTCCAAGAGCGAGCATACAGCAGGGTCGCACGAATCGAGATTCTCCGCGCCGTAAAAAGCGGGCTGTGGGCCATTTCCCATCCGAATCCTGCGGTTCTCCGTGGCATCCAATGTAGACAGGTATTGGTGGGATAAACCTCCTGTCGAGTGTGATTTACCTCACACGCTGAGATAAAGATGGCTGAGATCACCATTTATGGGTCACCGTGGTGCGCGGATTGCCGGCGGGCAAAGCAGTTCTTGCGCGAACGCGGCGTTGTCTTTCGAGAAGTGAATATTGACGAAACGCCCGAGGCGGAAGAACTGGTCTTGCGCGTAAACGATGGGCGGCGCAAAGTACCGACAATAGAAGTGGAAGGGCGATTTTTCGCCTCCAGCCCCTTCGACCCCTATCAGCTTGCCGAAGAATTGAAGATTCCGTTGAATCCAGCGAAGTCGTGACTGGTGAGTGGTGATCGGTGGAACTCCTCACGCCTCGCCAAGAGCACGCCGCAAGCCGCGTCTTAGTCGCTAAACCTGTAGCTACGACCATGTGGCACAAGAATGGACCCACTATCGCTCTCAAACGCACCTACCAGGAGCCGGTACGGTTTCGGTCGCGGCGGCCCATAAAATAACCCCTGATACTTAAGGTTAAGACCTGCTTTCATGAAGGCGGGTGAATCTGTCTCTGGCTTAAAGGGACCGTTAAAGACTAACAGCACGAACTTATTCTCTTGTTTCGAGCGGTCAATGACCACTACGGCAAAATCTTCTACGCCATCACCGTTGAAATCGCCCGTCGCGGCATACGGGCAATAGTCTGGTACGGGCTTCCAGTCTCCGCCGTACCCGGCCTTCATCCGCTTAATGTCGTCGGCGCAGTCGCAGTCTTTGTCGGTGGCGATTCGATACTCCGGGTGTTTAACAAGCCAGTTTTGCAAGACCCTTTGCTCTTGCATTGTCAACGTGTGTCCAGCCCACGCTGACGCAGGGACCCCGGAGCATGCCAGCAATAAGACCAGACATTTAGTGACCATGCCCGCTTCCTTCTTCTCAGGCTTGCGTTTCCGCTACTTCACAAATCACCTTCACCGGTCGCCAGTCACAAGTTATCACCCACCGCTCACACGAGGCCGGCGCCGCGCGTCATCACGCCCGCCACGTGAAGATCGGGCGTGAGCACGACGAGATCCGCGTCCGCGCCCACGGCGAGGATGCCCTTTTTCCCTGCGAGGCCGAGACGGCGCGCCGGAAGGATCGTTGCCATCCGAATGGCATCCACGAATGGCACACCCAGCGCGACGATATTGCGAATGGCGCGATCGAGCGTCAACGTGCTCCCGGCCAGCTTTCCCTCCGAATTGCGTGCGATTCCGTTTTGCACGATCGCTTCGGAAGTGCCCAGGCGATACGTCCCGTCCGGCATGCCCGTGGCGGCGATGCCGTCCGATACGAGAAGCACGGTGTCAAAGCCTTTCGCGCCGAGCAACACTTGGATTGCTGGGCCAGCGACGTGGACCAGGTCGGCGATAATCTCGGCGGTGATATCTGTATCGGTCATGATGGCGGCCAACACGCCCGGGTCGCGGTGGGAGAATGGGCGCATGGCGTTGAACGTGTGTACCGCGTGGCGAACGCCGGCGCGAACCGCGGCCCGCGCTTGATCGTAATCCGCGTCGGTGTGGCCCATGGCGGCGACCACGCCGGCTGTTACAGCAGCCTGGATCAATTCGATTCCGCCGGGAACCTCCGGCGCAAGCGTCAGGATGCGCACCAGGCCGTCCGCCGCCTTCAAGAATTCTTCGAAGATTTTGACGGAGGGTTTGGCGATCGCCTCCGGGGGATGAACGCCGCGGCGGACCTTGCTGATGAACGGCCCTTCCAGGTGAATCCCAAGAATTTCCGCAGCGAGGCGAGGGGTCTCCTCCTGCTTTTCGTGATTGCGGATGTAGCGCGCGATACCCTGGAGGCTCTTGCAGGTTTCCTCGACCGGCGCCGTTACGGTTGTCGCCAGCATCGAGGTGGTGCCGAAGCGAGCGACCGCGGACGTAATGCGGTCGAGCGCGCGCGCGTTTCCTTCCATCACGTCGTGGCCGCCGGCGCCGTGGATGTGCACGTCCACAAATCCGGGCACAACCGTCATTCCAGTCGCGACGTAGTCCAACGTCCCGGCGGGCAGACTGAATTCGTCCCGATGGCCCATAGCGACGATGCGGCTGTCTTCGACGAGGAGAATGCCGTCGAGGATTTCGTCCTGCGGCGTCAGAATCCGGCTGGCGTAAATGGCGATCGGTGGCATAGCCAACCCATGCTACCCGAAGTCGTGGGAAAAATAACAGGCGAGCCTTGCATCCTTTTCCTTGTCCGCTACAATCAAGCGTGACTTGTACTTTTCAGGGGGAATTGGATGGCACACGCGAAGAATTACATGGCACAGAGACGGCAGCGCCGCCGCCGCAAAGTAGCCAAGGCCAAGGTCAAGCTCTACGAGCAAGGCAAGCTTCCTCACGATAAGCTTCCCGCCCTCGCCAAGAAGTTCCTGAGCCGCAAAATGCGGGCACTAAGGAAAGCTGAATAACAAAAAAAGGGGTGCTCCTTTGACTCGGAGCACCCCTGGTTTCCTCTACGCCGCTCCCCGCCAGGGCGCGGCCGTGGATTGGTTTAGTTGCCGGACGCCTGCGCGTGTGTGGGGGCCGACTTCGGCACGCTCAGGTAACCGACGATCTTGTCCTTGGCGATCTGGTTGACCACGAACTCCAGCGGCGCGCGGCTGCCGTTCTGGAAGAAGTAGAGCGGCTCATTCGCCGTCAGGTTCTTCTTGTCGTGGCGCTGGTCGTCCACGAAGATCACCACGGAATACTGCGCCTTCTTCGTGTTGACGTTCCGGAGTTCGACCATCAGATTGCCGACCTTCTCGCGCTCGCCCTTCTTGTTGATCGTGAACTCGTAATAGTCGCGATCACCCAAGCGGCGGAGTTCCTCGATCTCGTCATGGTTCTTGGCGATGAGCGTGCCAAATTCGCCGCGGGCCATGTGGAGATCGTTCTTCGTGTTTTCGAGGTCGGTCTTCACACCGGTGACGTCCGTGCCGAGCTTGTTGACGTCATCAACGCTGGCCTTCGTCGCCAATTGGCCGTTCACGTTGTTCTGGAGATCGGACAATTCCTTGGCGTCCTCTTCCTTGATCTTCTGCTCGCGGGTCTTGGCGCGGTATGCTTCGCTCGTGCTCAGTTTGAGCTTGTCGGTGACCACGCTCAGTTGGCCCTGTAGCTGGGCGTTGGTGTCTTCCGCCTTCGCTAGGCGCTGGCTCAACACGTCTTCTGCCTGCTTCGATTGCTGCGCCTGTTGTGATAGGGTCTGCTCAAGCGCCTTCGCCCGGGTTGAAGCTGACCAGCCCGCACCCAGAGCTACCAATGAAACCACGGCCAGCGCTACCACGACGATCCCAATCCATCGTGGTGCTGCTGCATCCTGTGGTACAAATTCTTGTCTTTCTTCGGTCATTCTCGTGTCCTCCTAAATCCCTTGCGATGACCATAGGGAGCACGTGCAGAACCAAACTGCTCAGGCCCCGGGCCGTGCCTCTAACGTATTGCAAACGTGCCTGTTAGACAATCGAATTTGAATACTGAAATCGCGGAGTGTGTCAAAGACACTGCAATTTTTACGTGACCGTAATGATTTCTGCGCGGTCGGCAGAGAGGCTCAACGAGCATCGAATGGCGCTCCAATGCGTGGTACTAGAACCTACTCGAATCAGCGCCACCGATCAGGAGGGTCAAGAAAAAATCAACGCGTGATCGTCATGTTCCGCAAAACCGCAATGCGGTCCGCAAGGGGTGGATGTGTGCTGAAAAGCCCGGCGAGCATCCGGCCGGCGGAAAGCGGCGCAACGATGCACAGCGCGGACGTTGTCGGCGAGATGTTCATCGGGATTCTCTTATTATAAGCGCCCAGTTTTTCCAGCGCGCTGATCAACCCGAACTGGTGGCCGACCATTCTTGCTCCGGAAGCGTCGGCCTGGTATTCGCGTTGGCGCGAAATTCCAAGTTGCAGCATCGCCGCCGCAATCGGAGCGAGGATAAGCATTAAGAGAGCGGTAATTCCTCCGCCTTCGCGGTTGTTGCCGCGTCCGCCGTAGCCGCCAAAAATCATGGCCCACCGGCCCATGCTGGCGACCCACGTGATGGCGCCGGCGATTGTCGCGGCGATGGATGAGGTGAGGATATCGTAGTTGCGGACATGCGAGAGCTCGTGCGCAATTACGCCCTCGAGTTCATCGTCGTTCAACAGCTCCATCAGCCCCTGTGTCACGGCTACCGAAGCGTGGCTCGGATTGCGGCCCGTAGCGAATGCATTCGGGGCCGGCTGGGGGATCATGTAGAGCTTGGGAACGGGCAGATTCGCCTTCGCAGCCAGACGCTCCATGACGGCGTAGAGACGCGGCGATTGTTCCCGGCTGATGGGTTGCGCGCCACTGGACATGAGCGCAATCTTGTCCGAAAAAAAGTACGCAGTGCCGTTCATGATCACGGCAATTATCAAAGCGAAAGTCATCCCGCCCCTGCCCCCGAAGGCAGCTCCCAGAGCGAGCAACAACAATGTCAAAGCTGTCAGCAAGAACGCAGTCTTAAAAGTCTTCATGGTCTTGTTCCCTGGCGCTTCTTCAGGCAGCGCCTGCCTTCATTGTCTCACGACGGAACACCATTTCGCCCGTCTTCGAGTCCGCATCCACCTTGACGGAATCGCCGGGGCGGACCTCGCCTTCTAGAATCTTCAGTGCCAATGGGTCCTGAATCAGGCGCTGTATCGCGCGTTTCATGGGACGGGCGCCGTAGGCCGGGTCGTAGCCTTCCCGGAGGAGCAGCGCCTTCGCCGCGGGCGTCAACTCGATCGTCACTTGCTTCTCGGCGAGACGCTTGATCACATGTTGCAATTGCAGCTCGATGATGCGCTCGATCTGCTCTTTCCCGAGCGAATGGAACAGCACGATATCGTCAATCCGGTTGAGGAATTCCGGCCGGAAGATTTCGCGCAGGGCGGACATGGCTTGCTCGCGGGCTTTCTTCGGGTCCTTATCCGCAAGGTCGAAGATCGCGCTCGAGCCTACGTTGGAGGTCATGATGATTACGGCATTGCGGAAATCCACCGTGCGACCTTTCCCATCCGTCAGGCGGCCGTCGTCCAGGATCTGCAGCAACACATTGAAAACATCCGGGTGCGCCTTTTCAATTTCATCGAGCAGGACCACGGAATAGGGCCGGCGGCGGACCTGCTCGGTCAATTGCCCGCCTTCTTCGTAGCCCACGTATCCCGGCGGCGCGCCGATCATCCGCGCCACGGAATGCTTCTCCATATACTCGGACATGTCGAGGCGGACGACCGCCCGCTCGTCGTCAAACAGGAATTCGGCCAGAGCTCGCGCCAGCTCCGTTTTTCCCACCCCCGTAGGCCCCAGGAAAAGGAACGACCCGATGGGGCGATGGGGATCGCCGAGGCCTGAACGGCTTCGACGAATCGCGTTGGAAACGCTTGCCAGTGCCGCGTCCTGCCCCACCACGCGCTGGCGCAGCCGTTCCTCCATGTGCACCAGTTTTTCGATCTCGCCTTCCAGCAGCCGCCCGACGGGAATGCCGGTCCACTTGCTCACAATTCTTGCAATTTCTTCCTCGCCCACCTCTTCCTTCAGCATGGGGTGGTCCTTTTGCAATTCGGCGAGACGGTCCTGCGCGGCCTTCAGCGCTTTTTCAGCGGCCGAGAGCTTGCCGTAGCGGATTTCGGCGACGCGCGAAAGGTCACCCGCCCGTTCGAAACGCTGTTCTTCGCCCTTGAGCCGCTCGATTTCTTCCTTTTGCTTGCGGATGCGCCCGATGGCGTCCTTCTCGGTTTGCCAATGGGCTTTCAGCGCGTTGGACTGCTCGCGTAAAGTGGCGAGCTCCTTTTCGATTTGCGAGAGCCGCTGGCGCGAATGCGCATCCGATTCCTTTCGGAGGGCCTGCCGCTCGATTTCCAGTTGCAGGATGCGCCGCTCGATCTCATCAATTTCCGAGGGCATGGAATCGATCTCCATGCGCAAGCCGGCTGCTGCTTCGTCAACCAGGTCGATGGCCTTGTCCGGCAGAAAACGGTCCGTGATGTAGCGCTGCGAAAGCATGGCAGCGGCCACGATTGCGGCATCCTTGATGCGCACGCCGTGATGAACTTCGTACCGCTCCTTCAAGCCCCGCAGAATGGCAATCGTATCTTCGATCGACGGCTCGCCAATTTGCACCGGCTGGAAGCGCCGCTCGAGCGCGGGATCCTTCTCGATGTACTTGCGGTACTCGTTGATCGTGGTGGCCCCAATGGCGCGCAGTTCTCCTCGCGCCAGTGCGGGCTTGAGCATGTTCGAAGCGTCCATCGAACCCTCAGCAGCGCCCGCGCCCACCAGCGTATGAAGCTCGTCAATGAACAGGATGACTTGTCCTTCCGATTCGCTGACTTCCTTCAACAGCGCCTTCAGGCGGTCTTCGAATTCGCCTCGGTATTTTGCTCCGGCCACGAGCGCCGCCAGATCCAGCGCCACAATGCGCTTGGGCTTCAGCACCTCGGGAACGTCGCCGGCGACGATCCTCTGGGCGAGGCCTTCAACGATGGCGGTTTTTCCCACGCCGGGCTCGCCGATGAGGACGGGATTATTCTTCGTACGCCGCGCCAGGATTTGCATCACCCGGCGGATTTCTTCGTCGCGACCGATAACGGGATCGAGCTTGCCTCGCCGCGCCAGGTCCGTGAGGTCGCGCGCGTATTGTTCCAGGGCTCGATAAGTAGTTTCGGGGTTCTGCGAAGTCACGCGATGGCTGCCTCGGACCGCCGTCATCGCCTGAAGGATGGCATCGCGTGTCGCGCCTTCGCGCCCAAGCAGTTGGCCGGCGGGATCGTGCGACGCTCCGGCTATGGCCAACAAGATGTGCTCCGTGGAGACATACTCGTCCTTCAGGTGCTCCGCCTCGTCAAAAGCGCGCTCCAGGACGTCATTCGAGGCGGGGCTCAGGTATTGCTGCGCCGCGCCCGTGACCTTGGGCAGCCGATCAACTTGCTTTTCGATTTCGCTGGCAACCCGGGTAGGCGATACGCCCAGCTTTTCCAGCAGCGGCGGAACCACGCCGTCGCCCTGCGCAATCAGCGCCCACAGCAGATGCAGAGGCTCGATCTGCTGCTGCCCCGCGCGCCCAGCCATTTCCTGAGCGGCTTGCAGCGCCTCCTGGGCTTTGACCGTCAGTTTGTCCATCCGAAGCATGGTTGAATTTTCTCACTTTCTGGTACAGACACAAAGGGGGCCGGCAGCGCATCTCCCGGCCCCCCTCGACTCCCGCTAGGTTTAGTTGTGCGAGTTTGTTACGTTGACCTTCACCTGCTTGGGCTTCGATTCGGCCCGCTTCGGCAGCTCGAGGGTCAAGACGCCATTCTTGTACTCCGCCTTAATGTTTTCGCTGTTGACCGTGTTCGGCAAGCTGAAGCTGCGGCTGAACGACCCGTACGTCCGCTCGGTTCGCAGATAGCTGCCTTCCTTCACCTTCTGTTCGAACTTCCGCTCACCCCGGATGGTAAGCATGTTGTTCTCGACGCGTACGTCCAGGTCCTTCTCGCTGATCTCGGGGAGATCCGCTTTCAAGACCAATTCGTTTTCCGTCTCGTAAATATCGACGGCGGGAGCCCAGGTCGTCAGTGCCGAGTTGTCCGACCGGCCCGGGAGAGTGGACTCGAAGAAGCGGTTCAATTGCTCCTGCAAGCCGGAAAGGTTGACGAAAGGGTCCCAGCGGGTAATGGAATTCATGTTTGAATCCTCCTTGAATATTGTCGCTGTATTAGCGCAAGCGAATAATAATATATGACTGCACTATTGTCAAGTATTTTCGGACCGAACGTATAGTCCATATTATCTTATACTTATAAGGATATAAGAACACTACAATGCCTTCACTATAAGGCACTTAAGGTAGTGCGTTTCGGGCATCGTGAGCAGTATAGGATGGTCCCTTGCCTGGGTCCGCCTCTCTACCACGACAACCGTCCTGCGTGCGTCGTTGCCGGCTTCGGCCAGAATCTGCAGAAAAAGTGGCTCGGTAATGTGGTAGGAGCAGGAGCAAGTAAGCAGAAAACCGCCTGGCTCCAGGATTTTCAGAGCGCGTAGGTTGATTTCCTTGTATCCACGGTGCGCCGCGGCGATGCTGTCGCGGTTCTTGGCAAATGCGGGCGGGTCGAGGATGATCATGCGAAACCGTCGCCCCGCGTCGTCGTACTCTTTCAGCAGGTCGAAGGTGTTTCCTTCGCGAAAGTGGACGTTCTCAATCGCGTTCAACTGCTGGTTCCTTTTCGCGGCCTCAACGGCGGCAGGAGCCATATCGATTCCTTCGACGTGCTCGCATCGGCCGGCCATCGTGAGGGCGAATCCTCCCTGGTAACTGAAGCAATCGAGGACTTCGCCGGAAGCGTATTGACGTGCGGCGAGATGGTTCTCGCGCTGATCGAGGAAGGATCCGGTCTTTTGTCCCTTTTGGAGATCGTAGGCGAACGTCACGCCATTCTCTTGGGCGAGAATTTCAGATGGAATTTCGCCCAGCAGTACGCTGACGCGCTGGTCGAGCCCTTCGAGCAAGCGCACCTTGGGATCGTTGCGCTCAAGGATCCCCTTGGGAGAGAGAAGTTCGGCGAGGACTTCCACAAACAAGCCCTTATAGTGTTCGGTGGATTGGCTTAAGGTCTGGAGGACAAGATAGTCGGCATATTGGTCCACGATGAGCGACGGCAACTGGTCCGCCTCGCCGTAGACGAGGCGGCAAGCTTGCGAGTCTTGGACGACGAGCTTGCGATAGGTGACCGCTCGGAGAAGGCGCTCGCGGAAGAAGGCGCGGTCCGCGGGCACATCCTCGGCCGTCAGAAGACGCACCGCAATTTGTGATTTGTCGCTGTAGAAGGCACGGCCTTGGAATCGCCCGCGCTCATCCGTCAAGCGTACAACGGCGCCGGGCTCCGCCTGAGCGGATCGCACATCGCTTCGGTAGACCCAGAGATGTCCGGAACGAAGCCGCTCAACGCCTCGCGAGCTGATTACCACTGAACCTTCCGGCATAGTCCCTGCCTCGGCACTTAAACCAGCCGGCCGATTCGCTACAATGGCTCTGGGACTCGCTGGCAGCGGACTCGGTCCAAGAAGAGCGGCAATGATAGCGCGAGGCCAGACGGTTGTGTTCTCTTAGCACATTTGCGCGACCTGTGCCAATCGCTTTTCAGACGCAACGAGCGAGCAGAACGCAGCTAGATATGAACCTGTCCGATTTTCATTACGATTTGCCTCCCGATCGAATCGCTCAGCGGCCGCTCAGTCAGCGCGATGCCTCTCGATTGCTTATGCTCGACCGCGCCACGGGGAATTGGGACGACCGTCAATTTGGCGAGTTGCCCGAACTTCTCCGGGGCGATGAACTTATCGTTCTCAACAACGCTCGCGTCCTGCCCGCGCGACTCTTCGGCCGGCGTCAAGGTCTTCACGCCAGCCCGCCCGGGAAGAAAAGTCCAACCCGCCGTGAGTTTCTGCATGCCACGATTGAAGTTCTTCTCGTCCGCCAGCTTTCCGCCGACACTTGGGAGGCGCTGGTCCGCCCTGGCAGGAAAGTTCCCTCCGGCGAGCGCATCATATTTGGCGAAGGGGAACTGGAGGCGCGCGTCGAGGGGCGCGGCAAGTTTGGATTGCGCGTGTTGCGCTTTGCTTCCCAGGACGGCCTTCACGAAACGCTTGGCCGGCTCGGCCATATCCCGCTGCCTCCTTACATCAAGCGCGCCGATGAACCGCTTGACCGCGAGCGGTATCAGACCGTCTACGCGCGGCAGGGGAGCGCGGTTGCAGCACCCACTGCGGGACTCCATTTCACATCCGAGATCCTGAATCGATTGCGCCAGCGCGGCAATGAGATCGTCGAAATCACGCTCGAGGTCGGTCTGGGGACATTCGAGCCGATTCGCACCGAGCGCCTCGAAGACCACAAGATCCACGCGGAATCTTACGAAATCCCGGAATCGGCCGCGGCGGCCATCGAGCGCGCGCATCGTGAGAATCGCCCGGTGCTCGCCGTGGGAACCACTGTCGTCCGTGCCCTCGAAGACGCCGCGGAGCGAAACAAAGCGGGCCCGGGGGCCATTTCGCCGGGAAAAGCGGAAGCGGAGATTTTCCTGTATCCGGGAAAGCAATTCCGTATTGTGAATCAATTGCTCACGAATTTTCACCTGCCGGGATCGAGCCTGTTGGCACTGGTGGCGGCTTTTGCGGGCCGGGAACATATCCTGCGCGCCTATCGCCACGCGGTGGAATCCGCCTATCGCTTTTACAGCTACGGCGATTGCATGCTGATCCGTTAAGGATGGAATCATGGGCCGGGGGTTCTTGCCCTGGTAGTTTCGTGCAACCCGCCGCAGGTTCGTCTATAATCCGCATCCAACTATTGGGAGCTTTTGTATGCGGCACCTGATTCTGAGCGACATCCACGCGAACCTCACGGCGCTGGACGCTTCCCTGGAAGCGGCCAAAGGCCGGTGGGATAAAGCGGTATGTCTGGGCGACGTGGTCGGTTACGGGCCCGATCCGAACGAAGTCATCGACCGTGTTCGCTCTCTGGATGCCATCACGATCCGCGGCAATCACGACAAGGCGGGCAGCGGTTTGGCCGATGCGGAAGACTTCAATCCTGTGGCTCGCGCCGTAGCCCTTTGGACGCGCGCGCAGCTTCGGACGGAAAACAAAGAGTGGCTCGAGAAGCTTCCCGTCGGCCCGCTTTCAATTGACGGCTTTTCCATCGTACATGGAGCCTTTCGCGACGAGGACGAATACGTGTTTGCTCCCGCGCAAGCCCTGGATGGCCTGCTCGAAGCTCCTTCTCCCGTCACGTTTTTCGGGCACACGCATCTGCAGGGAGGATTTACACTTCGGAACGACCAGGTGGCCGTGCTCCATTTCAAGCCCACCGGCGGCAACCTGTTTTCCACTCTTACGGTGGAGACCGGCACAACTTATCTCTTGAATCCCGGCTCGATCGGACAGCCGCGCGACGGCGATACTCGCGCGGCGTTTGCCATTGCGGATCTGGAGAAAAGTTCCGTGGAATTTTGGCGTGTGCCCTATGATATTGAATCAGTCCAGAAGCGGATGGGGGACGGAGGGCTTCCCGAGCCGCTGATCCTTCGTTTATCTTTTGGCCGGTAAGGCGCACTCCATGACGGAACCAGAACAGTACACGGCCCCGGAGAAAAAAAGCGATTTTCCGGCGATGCTTTTGGTCGGCGCGGTCGTTGTGGCCATTCTGTTCGCCGGCTTGCTTCTGCTGATTCGCGTCACCCGGCCTCACGGTCCGGCCGCGGCCGAGAAGCTGCCCTTCGGCGCCGCCGAGCAAGCCTATGCCGAGCGCATTCATTTCAACGGCATTCAGATGGCGCGCGCCAAGAATATGCTGGACCAGGAATTCACTTACGTGGCGGGAACGGTGTCCAACGACGGCACGCGGACAATCACCGCGCTGGACGTCCTCGTCGAATTCCGCGATCCCTTCAACCAGGTGATTCTGCGCGACACCGAACGCATAATCGGACCCTCCACACAGCCGCTCGGTCCGGGGCTGCCGCGCAATTTCCAGATTACTCTCGAACATATTCCCGCGGAATGGAATCAGCAGTATCCTTCCATTCGCGTCACCGGCCTGATTTTGGAATAGAAGTGCGAACTGGGATTTACTGTATCTAACTGAACGGTGGTTTTCTCATGGACGATTGGGCCGAATTGGGCCGGGCGTTGGACGCCTTGGCGGCGTCTGGCAATTTGGAGATCCGCGAAGATGGCGAGTGGCTGGCGGGACTCGCCGCGCTGCGTTGCGAGCTTCTGCCGCAAGGAAGCTCACCTCTCGTTCACCTATGGTCCGACGACTGCAATTTGACCCGTCGCGTGGTCCGCGTAAAGGAACAGTCGGAAGACCGCGTAGTCCTCGAGGTGCAACGATTCGGGCGCGCTAAACCGGGGCGCCTCGAGTTCCTCCGCACTTCATCCCAGCGGCCCGCGGGCCGCATCACCCGCGAGCAATTCCGCTCTCGCTTGCGCCGCCTCCTAGCCGAGAAATTCCCCGATGCCGCCGTCGAATCCCTCACCGCCGCTCCCGATCTCGAGCATTCCTTTTCCGGCCTTTACGTGCGTGGAAAAATGCAGGAAGGCGCACACTCGTGGGCGTTGCTGGCAGTCTCACCTGATGAAGATGCCGCAGCAATCGACGGGATTCTCGCGTTCGGAATCCTGTGGCTCGATTGGACGCGCAGCCATTCCGACCGGCGAGCCGTGGAAGGATTGCGTCTCTTCGTTCCCGAGGGCAAGAGCCGTCACGTGTGCGAGCGCATCCTGACGCTGGCATCTTCCGCGCGCACGGAAGTCTTCGAGTATTGCGAACCCCTTGGCCGCATGCAAAAGGTGGACGTCTCGGATGCAGGCAATCTGGAAAGCAGGCTTGTGCCGCGCGGCGAAATCGAATCCGCGCTGGCGGCCGCGCGCGATGCTTTCGAGCGAATTCCTTCTCTGGCGCCCGGCGGGCTCGCCACGCCGGAGGCCGTTGAGCCGCGCTTCATGGCTGGAAGGGGAGAGGTGGCGCTCTGTTTTCATGGCCTTGAGTTTGCGCGCTGGACCAAAGAGGGGATCCTCTTCGGCTTGGGCGAAGCCCGCGAGCATGTTACCGGAGCAACGGAGCCTCGGCTCGAACGGCTCGTGCGGCAGTTGGACCTTCATCGCAGCCCGCTCGCAAGCGAAACGAGTCATCGCCTCTACCGTGCCGCGCCGGAAAGATGGCTGGAGACTATCGTCGTCAGGGATCCCTCGAGGCTCGATGCCCAACTCGATCCCAGATTTCTCTATTCGCAAGTCCCGGCCCTTGCTGGCGGAGATCGCGGGGTCATCGATCTTCTGGGCGTGACGCGCAGGGGGCGCCTCGCGGTGATCGAGTTGAAGGCGTCTGAAGATATTCAGCTACCGATCCAGGCAGTGGATTACTGGCTGCGCGTCCGGCGTCACCAGAAGGAGGACGAACTTTCGCAATATGGATACTTTGCGGGAATGGAACTCGATCCTCGGCCGCCGCTCCTTTGGCTTGTCGCGCCGGGGCTGAAATTTCATCCCGCCACGGACATCCTGGTGAGATATCTCTCGCCGGAAATCTCGCTTGCGCGGATCGGCCTGAATGAAAACTGGCGCCGCGGAATCAAAGTGATTTTCCGCCAGTAGCCGCAAAGCCTTTCCCGGAAATTTTGCCGCTGAAAAAAGGAAGGGAAGCGGATCGGCTTTGACCGGTCACGCCTCCCGGGGTGTGTCCTAGAAGTATTTGAATGATTAGACGCGTGCGGGGGGAAAAGGTTGCATCATAATGCGCGCGGCGGAAAATTCTAGTAGAAGAGGTACTTGCGCCACTTTTCGTCGCGGTGCCCGATCAACCGCATCAGCTGCCGCGAAGTGTGCAGCGTGAACGGCCGCGGCCGCCGCTGCAACTCCAGCCCTGCTTCTTCCGGCGTGCGGTCTCCCTTGCGATTGTTGCACGCATAGCAGCAGGCCACCAGATTCTCCCACGACGATCGCCCGCCCCGCGAGCGCGGCAGCACGTGATCCAGCGTCAGCTCCGATGCAGGAAACGCACTGCCGCAGAACTGGCACGTATTGCGATCGCGCAGCAAAATATTCTTCCGCGAGAGCGCGCGGCTCTGCTGCGGAATGTGGCGATACGTCAGCAGACGGATCACCGATGGCACCTGGATCGCTTTCGAAGTGGAGTGCACCTCGGCGTGATTGGTCTCTTCCGCCTGGGCCACTCCCTTCAGCATCAGGACCAGCGCTCGGCGAACCGCCGTCACGTTGATGGGTTCAAACGTCGCGTTCAGCACCAGCACAGGCGCTTGCATCACGGAGGGCCGGCTAGCGGGTGATGTGAGCGGTCTCGACGAAACGGAATCCGGCACAGTTCCGCCCAGGACAATATTGGGCCGGGGCCGTAAGACATTCTTTAGCCGGATATCCATTTGCGCCGCCTTTGCGTCGCCGTGCTGTTACCCTGACGTATTAATGATGCTCCCCGCACTCTGGGGGTTTCACGGGCCCGTCTCGCTCTTCCGCTGCCGGGGTTGACTGCGTCCCGCCCAGCCGGGAACGACCCGCCCAACCGTTAACCCCAGCACTGCCGCCGCGCCCGCCGCTTTCAGCGCTCGCGCGCAGGCATCTAGCGTCGCTCCAGTCGTCAATACATCATCTACCAGCAGAACGCGCAGCTTGTCAACCTGCTGGCCTTTCCGCGTCGCGTAGGCGCCACGTACCGACTTCCAATGCTCGCTGCGAGAGAGCACCAGTTGCGGCGGACGCGGCTTCGTGCGCACCAGGATCCGCGCTCCGAGCTCTACGTGGAGGCGCTTCGCCAGTGGCCGCGCAATCAGCTCCGCCTGATTGTACCCGCGCTCCCGCTGGCGCTCGCGATGCAGTGGCACGGGCACCACCACATCAGCGCGCCATTCTTCCGCTTCGGCGGAGACGACTTCCGCTAGCCGCTCCGCGAACCAGCCTCCCAGCCGCGTCACCTCCTCGTACTTGAGCAAGACCATCGCGCCGGACAGCGCATCGTTGTAGATCGCGTAGCTGCGCGCGCGGTCAAACGCATAGAACTCGCTTCGGCACAGCCGGCAAAGCGGCGTGGCCGCTTCCGCCGCCACCGGCGACGCAAACGGCCGCCCGCAACACTGGCACATCGGCTCGCGGATCCGCTCGAAGGAAGCAAGGCAATCCGGACAG
Organism: uncultured Acidobacteriota bacterium; assembly: GCA_963788255.1. Taxonomy (GTDB): domain Bacteria; phylum Acidobacteriota; class Terriglobia; order Acidiferrales; family UBA7541; genus Palsa-295. The sequence continues at coordinate 771,739 of CAWBGC010000009.1, read as the reverse complement.
ATCGGGACGCGGCTCGCCGTCAGCAGCGGGTTGTCGCAGATGCGGCACGGCCCCGGAAAAAACACGGAAGCGATTGCGTCGAGCGCGGTTTGAAAGATCACGGATGCGTTGTTAACCGGGAGGGTACGGTGGGAGACGGTACTCCAAATATCGCCGGGAGGGAAGAGGCAAGCTTCGGCCGCGCCTGAATCGTTGCGGCGATTTCCAGCTAGCGAGCCCCCATCGGGAACGTCAGCAGGGCCAAATGCGTCGCGGAGAAATCAGGAACGAAGTTACAGCAGGCCCTGTTCTTTCTTTTCCTGGCAGAGGATGCAGTAGCGGGTCCACGGGACGGCTTCCAGGCGTTTCTGCTGCAGTTCCGCATGGCAGGAAATGCATTCGCCGAAGGTATTGTCCTTGATGCGGGCAAGCCCGTCGTCCACGAGCTGCAGCAAGGAACGATCGTTGTGCGTTTGGCCGAACAAGAATTCCTTGGTGTAGGAATTCGCGGCCTTATCCGCCAGATCCACCGTGGGATCCTCGTCCGCCTCGCGGCCTTCCTGTTCGGTGCGCGCGATGATGCGCAGCAATTCCTCGCGCCGCGTCTGAAGTTTCTTTTTGTAGTATTCGAGCCGCTTCTTTTCCATAGTCAGGTCCCAAGGTGAGCGCAAAAGTCCCACCCAAATCAGGAGATTTTAGCGATACCGGACTTCGTTGTCAAATGAGTGACGCCTCTCGCGGAAGCAATCACCCGGCGGCAAGACCTCGCGCGCGCCAACGACCGCGCCTTCGAAGCCGCTTTCGGGATCTCGCCGACCTGAACTAGATGCTGGGATGCCGCAAAAGGATTCCAGCGCAGCGTTCTCAGGCTTTCTTCCGCGCGGGAAACATGAAGTGAATCCCCAGCGCCCCAAGCAGCAGGACGCCCAGAACCAGGTAGCTGCCTTCGGGCCCCACCGTCCCGCCCGTCAGCCAGTTGGCTCCGTGAAACGTGGCGCTGAAGAGATGTCCCCTGGCCATCAGGCCGCTGTCGGGCACGCCGTAGAAGTACGTCTCCGCCCAATCCCACCCGGCGTGCAGCCCAATGGCGAACCATAGGTTGCCGGTGCGCGCCAGCGAAAACGCTGCCACCAGGCCGAACGCTCCCGCCATCGCTGCGCCGAAAATCGCTTCGCCCGTATTCCCCAGGTGAAGCGCGCCAAATGCGATACTCAGCAGAATCGCGGCAGGCCAGAAGCCGATCCCGGAGCCGAGCGTCGCTTGCAAGTATCCGCGAAAGGAAAATTCCTCGAACAATCCCACCAGGATGAACACGATTCCGTAGAGGACTCCGAACTTGAGCGCTTCCTCGTGGCTCAGGTCCACCGAGCCCAGAGTAAAACCGTGCAGCGCCGCGATAGCCACCAGCAGCAGCGAAAGCATCACGAATCCGTAAGGGACGCCGATCCAGAATCGCTTCCCGAACATTCCCTTCGCGGGCAGCCCGTAGTCGGCGAACGACCGCTTCTCGATCAGCATCATGATCGAGACCGCAAACAGCAGGAAAAACAGGTTCAGCCCTTCGAGGAGCATCCCGAGCGCCGGCGTCATCACCACGGGCCCGTTGGATTGGTTGCGGGGAAAGTGCTTCTCGATGTAGGGAGTGTGGGCCAAAATCCATTGCACCACGAACGCTATACCCAAGAAGAGAGCAAGAGATATCAGCAGCCGCCAGCCCGCGCGAATTCCGTTCGGCCCCAGGAAAATCGTTGCCACTACCGATGGTTTCCGCGGCGCCGGGGCTGGCTCTGCTCCTGGCCCCCCTGCTGTCAACGACGAATCAGACGGGTTGGGATCCATGCTAATTGTCCACCTCCTGCGTTCTTACTAACGTTTCCGCGCCCCCAAAAGTTCCGCGAACATACCCCGATTCCTCCGCCGTGGGAAGCCATTTCTAGCCGCGCCCTTCCCATAATGTCGTCATCCCGAACTCAATCGCGCCGTCCGCGATTGGCGTGAGGGATCTGCTTTTGTTTCCTGTGTCGTACCCCGTTTCGCGCCCGCCTCGCCGTCGTCATCCCGCCTGCCCTTCCCCAGATGTCGTCATCCCGAACTCAATCGCGCCGTCCGCGATTGGCGTGAGGGATCTGCTTTCGCTTTTTGCCGCGCCCGCCTTCTTGTCTTGGTGGGAGCCCCCGCATTCATGTCGAAGATCCGCTGCGGCGGGCGGGGGAAGGAGCGCCTCGGCGCTCCGGAAAAAGCGTGTCCTTAGCCCCGCGCTTTAGCGCCGGCTCTTCGCATCTCGATTCGTAGGGGCGGGTCTCAGACGCGCCTTTTGCGTCCGCCGTGGCGGACCCGCCCGCCTTTGCTTACATGGACTGAGGAACAATTCCGCTGGACTTGGCTTCGGGATCGCGGCGCACGTTCCGACGAACTAGAATCAGAACGATTAGGCCAATTAATGGATAGCCCGTCAGGATTTGCGGAGCTAGCCCCATGTTGCCTATGACCTCTGCTTCCCCGAGATCCTTAAACCACGGGATGCCGCTCATGGAGAGAGGCGTGGTAATAAGGTAGTAGCCGATTTCCGCTGCGAAAACCGTGATACAAAATGTGATTCCGCTCAACCGAAACCGCAGGAGGAGTGCAGTTGCGCAAATCAGCAGGCACAGGAAAATCACGTTGATCCATGTAAGGGTAAAGAAGGTCACAGTGAAGCTGTGAGTAGCCGCAACTGGATTGGATGACCTTGTCGTCGCACGATAGTAATTGTGGATACTCTCATATACGAGCCATCCGCCCCGCACCGCAAAGAGAAAATTGGCAACGGCGAATACGGTCACGATGATTGCGCTGTACCGTTTCATGAGTCCGGCGCGTCGGCGGGCGGCCGCGGCTTTCCAAGCGACCGCTCACCCGTTTCGAGCGGTTACGTTTGATACGCCAAGAAACCGGATGATATCACCATCGCGTATTGACGTTGAAGTTTCTGGCGGGTGGGCCAACCGTACCTATCTAGTTTGTTTAGATCGCTTAATGAACTGAAAAATCTTGTAGCCGTTTGAGAACACTTCCGTCTCGAAGCGCCACTTGGAATGGTCGTGCCCTCCGACAATTAGCTCGCTTTCAGTAATGTCGCCCCAGCACTTCGGCCTATAGAGTTCAGAAGCCGTGAACCTGTTTGGGTCACTCTCGAGATTTCTGAAAAATCGTTTCCGGAACGGCTCCGATGTGATCGTGTATTGGAGCCGATACACATCCTCGTCGAAGTCGACCTCGTTTGTCTTCGTGAACTTGTCATACACGAGCAAAGCGCACGGTAACACATGTCTCTCGGTGAATCTCCGGCCCGCCGCTTCGTATGAGGCACCATACGCGGGAGCGAGCTGGAGGACAGTCCGCCACGACAGGGGCTGATCGATGGCTTCGCAGGTGAATCGATGGCCTTGAAAGAGCAGCTCAGCGGCAGTCTTATTTGCCTCCTGCTCCAGACGTTTCTGGGTCCACCAGCTCAGCGTTTGGTCGTCGTCCAAGAAGAGGAACAGCTTTTCTCGGTGTTCAGGGAGGATGAAGTGCGCCACCTCGTGTAAAACACTGAACCGGCTTCGCTTTTCGTTCAGATCGGAATGAATCGCAACGATCTTGTCGTTCAAGCTCAGTGCTGCACGAAGATCCCCCGCCGGTTGGTTATCGCCAACGAGGAAATCTAGCTCCTTTGTGAAGTCAAAGCTCAACTGTTCCAGGCCCAGGAACTTGAGCACCTTGCCCTCGTCGGTCGGCAGGCTGTGAGCTATACCCGACTCCGCAAGAAGAGTTTCTACAATCTCCTCGTTGGTCAGCTTCGAGGCATCATTGATTCTTATTTGAGGTCTCTTCATATTTCTTTTTGATTTTCTGCGCGATTTTCTCGCGAACACTTTGGTCCATCGGGTCTTTAGAGTGAGCAGCTATGGTGTCTCGTCCCTTCAAATCGCTCCGCACGTGCTCCAGCCATGCCTTGGCTAGATCGGTGGATTCGGGCTGCGGCACGTCGTAAAAATAGTCGATCGGGACCCCGAAGAAATCGGCGAGCTTTGTCAGTATTTCGCCCCGCGGGATTGTTTGATTTTTCTCTAAGCTGGATAGAGTCGTCTGCGGAATATTCAACGCTTCAGCGACGCTCTTCTGGGGCCTGTCCCCCCTGAGTCGCCGGAGCCGTTCTCCAAAGTGCTCCACGGCACCTCCTGCAGATTTCGGCCTCTATTGTGCCACAAATCCGAACTTTTCGGAGGAAATATGGGCCCTATAGCTCGGCCTCCCACTTTTTCGCTCAAACCGCTTGACTCGCACCCACATTTCTCTTATATTCCTTGCATCTTGCTGGCAACAGCAGTTGAGACCTAACTTCCAGCAAGGCGCTCGGAAGCTCGCGGCATCGCCACAAGCTTCTAGCAAATCTTTGCTAATCGCGTTCCAAGGGAGGAAGAGATGAGAGCACGAGCAGCGATCAGCTTCCTGGTGATTGTCCTCGCCGTTGTCGTTGTGTCCTCTGCCCAGAATAGGGCGGCGGTGCAAATTGAAAAGACCGGGCCGTTGCATGGAGGCGACCCCATTGCGTTCCACGTGAAGCTGAACGAACCCCTGCCCAAAGGCGCGTCCTTTGATTTTCGGATCTCCCCCATTTCCGCCGATGAGCAAATTTCGCTCGGCTCCGCGGAGGCGATCAATGGGTCAGACACCGAGTTCCGAGTTGCAGGAAAGCTGCCAGAAGGGGTTTTGCCCGGCCAGTGGCACATCGCGGTAATTTACCTGCACTTGGCAGGGGCTGGCTGGACCAACAACACTATTGCCCCGAATGACTTGAGATTTGAGGTGGAGGGCAAGCCATACGCGATACCAACAAAGGCGGAGGTAACGTTGACGCCGTGAGCGGAGCGCAAAATGAGAAAAACCGAAAGCATGTTTCGCAAGAAACGCTCCGACACATTGGTTCGCACCCTGCGGCAGACATATGGAGATAATTTCGCGTCTGGCGCCCGGGGCGATATGAAGTTGGGCACCGTCCTTGAACGATCAGGCGCGGACTCACTCAGCGAATTCAGGAGGCAGGAAGGAAGGGGAACGACACGAATGCGAAATACGAACACGGCAGTCAATGGCGGGCAGTGGGAAACCCAAACCACCGTCGCCGTCTGGAGCAAGGGACGAACCGACCCTCGCTACGACAGCGCGCAGTTTCGATTGGACTCCTATGGGTCCTGGATGAAACGGTCAGACTATGGGAAGACCACTGAATACGGATGGGAGATCGACCATATTGTTCCGGTGTCCAAGGGCGGAACCGACTCCCTGTCCAATCTACAGCCCTTGCACTGGCAGAACAATAGGAGCAAAGGCGACAGCTAACCAGTCGGCCGATCCGGTACCCGTGCCGATTGGCGGGTGGCGAAGCCTTTCGCCTCTGTCGGCCCCGTTTTGCTTCGACGTTGGCCGTTGACCTTCCCGGTGCCGCACCCTTTGCGGCTGTCTGCAAAGGATGCGAGTTTCTGCTTTTGCTGATCCCGCGCTCCATACCTACCCAACACGCCCTTCGCGCCCCCGCCTCCGCGCCTTTCCCATTTTCCATTTTCACTTTTCCAATTTCCGTCTCGCTCCTCCTCCGCATTTCGGACAGGGTACTGGTCCTTGTACTTCTTTTGTACTTTCGTACAGTTCAATTTTCTTTCGCCCTCCGCTACCGTTTTATCTGCAATATGAACCGCGCAATTCAACACGGAGGATTTTCTCTGCGACCGCGAAGGCATTCCCTCGCCCCGAGATTGGAGGTTCCCCAACAGTCGAACCTTTCACGATCTGTGTGCCCACCAGCAAATTGGAGGGCCTCTTTGCCTCTTTCTTCGCGCCTAAAATCTGCAAAAGTGACCGCAACACTCAAGGAAACAGAATCGCTCGTAAGTCATAGAAAACAAACGATCGGACCCCTGAGTGACCGCAACACTTTGCCCTATTTTTATTTTCGCCCTGCCTTCGCTTTCCGCCCCTTGAACGTGAATCAAAGGGTACCTTTCGTGTCCCTCCAGCCTCTAACTTCTAACCTCCAGCCTCTAGTTCCTAATCGCAACTACTATGGATTAGAAATCGAGTTAAGTTATTGCAAACAAAGGGACCTAATTTTTTCTAATCGCAACAAAATTGGGCACCCCTGCACGTCGTCATCCCGAACCCAGCCGCGTCCCTCGCGGATGTCGGTGAGGGATCTGCTTCTCGCATTCGGCCGTCCCCCCACTCTCGCGCCCACCCTGCTCCCCAGCGCCGTAGGCACGTTTTTTGTGTCCCGGACGATTTTGCGGGACGCGGCAGAAGTTAGCCCAGCGCGGAAGTGCTGGGTATTGGCATCGCCGCGTCCTACAACCTTTGCGCTGTATCTATCGCAGCATGTACTCCGCTTGCCGCCTTTCCCGGTCGCGGATCGCGTGCCACGATTACCTTTTGCGCAGACTCACCCGCGCAACTCTTCGCCGTTCGCTGTCCCCTCCTCGCCTCGGCCTACGACCCTTGCGCTGGCTTTATCGCAGCATGTACCCCGTCCCGCCACCAATCACGAATTCCCGGTTCAGACGACGAACCGGGATCCCGGTGCGCGGTTTCTGCGCGCTACCGGGACACTAATCACCAGTCACCGCATTTCTAACCGCAACAGTCCCGCGATTAGAAATCGCCGTAAGTTACAGAAAACAAAGGACCGGCCCAATTCTAATCGCAACAAGAAACGAGGGGGCGCAAGTGATGTTCTGGGCCGGTACCCTGCGTCGGGGATGGGGTCCTTTGCCCGGTTTTGCGTCCCGGCGCTCGCGTATCTGCCTGCCGTGACGGACTGGGAGCAGGCGAGGTTTGCGCGCGGTGTTGGATTTCTCAACGCACGGTGACTTATTCAACATATGGGCGCCGGCGCGGGGGCCGCTCGGCTCAGGAAGCTTTTTGCAAATGTCAGATTCTAAAGGGATTGTTCGATGGTAATGTATCCCCCGACATTGGCCCGCAGTTTGCTCATTATCAGGCGAACGATGCCCGAAGTGGGCTAACCACACAAGGAGGAATTTCAATGACAGGAAAAAAGGCCACCAAGAAACTGAAGAAGTCCAAGAAGCTCGAGTCAAAAAAGACTCTCACCCTGGGCATTAAGTTTATTAAGGGCGGCATCTAGGCGTAGATCACGAAGCCCACGGGCAAGGGGCTGCCGGAACAGCGAGGCGGCCCCTCGCGCGTCGGCGGTTGGCTTATAAGGAAATGACGCCCGAAAGGGCGATCCAAACAAGGAGGAATGCGATGGCTGGCAAAAAGCCGACCAAGAAGCTGAAGAAGTCCAAGAAGCTGGCAAAAACCAAGTCTCTCGCCGTGAACGCTTACCTCTACGTTAAGTAAGGGCGAGGAAATTGGGGGATCCTACGGGCAAGGGGCTGCCGGAACAGCGAGGCGGCTCCTCGCACGTTTGTCCATGCGAAAAAATCCATGAACGCTCAGCGCAAGCGAGCTCCAGCGATTGATTCGAAGTTCGCGTCCTACGCGCTGCGCATTCGCCACTCGCGCATTCACGGCTGGGGAGTTTATGCCACCGAAACGATCCCGCCGCGCCGCAAAGTGATCGAGTACACCGGCGAGCTGCTGACGCGCCGCGAGACTCGCGCGCGGTTGGTCAAGATCTGCCGCAACCCTCGGACACGGCGCCTTTCGATCTTTCGACTCGATCGCAACCGGTTGGTTGATGGCGCGTTCGGCGGGTCCGGCGCGGAGTACATCAACCATTGTTGCGACCCAAACCTCGGGGTCCGGAGGATCCGCGGACATATTTTGCTTTTCAGCCGGCGGCGAATTCGTCCGGGCGAAGAGTTGACTTTCGATTACCGTCTCAATCCCAAAACATTTCGAGTGGCCTGCCACTGCGGCGCCGCAAACTGCCGCGGCACGCTGAACCGCAAGTAGCGCGGGAGCCTTTCGTTCCTCGCGTGAGAGCCGGCGGAAAATGCAAAGCCACGGCTCGAGTACTTGCTGCGAGAGTGGCAGCGCAGTGGATGGCCCGCCAGAATTCACTGCGGCGGGCAGGCCCGCCAAACGGCAAAGCGGCGGGCAGGCTGCTGCGCGCCGTCTTTTGTGTCGGAGCTGAAGCTCCTTCCCCCGCCCGCCGCAGCGGATCTTCGACATGAATGCGGGGGCTCCCACCAGCGCGGAAGCGGACGCAAGAAGCGCGGCACGCGGCGAGCATGGTTTGGTTGCGGGGGCGCGGGGCGGCTGATAAAATGTTTGGTTTGCGCGCCTGGAAGAGGCGCAATCGGTGCCACCCTTCCACGCATCTACAGTCATAGGGAAAAGAGTGAACCGCAAGGGAGGACTGGTTTGGCCAAATACGATCTGGTGATTATCGGGAGCGGGCCGGGCGGGTATGTCGCGGCCATACGCGCGGGGCAGTGGGGATTGAAGACGGCGGTGGTGGAGAAGGACCCGTTCCTGGGCGGGACTTGTTTGCACGTCGGATGCATTCCCACCAAAGTGTTCCTGCACCACGCGGACATCTACGATTACTTCAAACGCGCCGAGGAATTCGGATTCGAAGTGAAGGACGTGAAGGTGAACTGGCAGGCGATCCTGGCGCGCAAGGACAAGATCGTCAAGAAGCACTCGATGGGGATTGCGGCGCTGTTCAAGAAGAACAAAGTGGAGTCCATTACCGGGTGGGGACGGATTGCGGGGCCGGGGCGAGTGTCGGTGGAGAAGGACGGGAAGACGACGGAGCTGGAGACGACGTACACGATGCTCGGGACGGGGTCGGAGGCACGGTCGCTGCCGGGGATCGAGATTGACGGGAAGACGGTGCTGACGAACCGCGAAATCCTGCTGCTGCCGGAGATACCGAAATCGCTGGTGGTGGTGGGAGCGGGAGCGGTGGGAGTGGAGTTCGCGTCGATCTTCCGGACGTTCGGCAGCGAGGTGACCATCCTGGAAATGCTGCCGCGGATTGTGCCTCTGGAAGATGAGGAAATTTCGCCGGAGCTGGAGAAGGCGTTCAAAAAAAAGGGAATTCGGATCGAGACGGAAGCAAAGGTCGAGGGGCTGAAAAAGGACGCCAAGGGCGCGACGGTCACGTTCAAAGACAAGGCCGGGAAATCGCAGACGGTAGCGGCGGAAAAGGTGCTGATGGCCGTCGGGCGGCGGCCGTTGACGGAAAATATCGGGATCGAGAAGACGAAAGCGAAAGTGGAGCGCGGGTTCGTTCATACGAACGCGTTCAGCGAGACGGATGAGCCGAAGCTGTATGCAATCGGAGATATCGTCGCGGGACAGCCGCAGCTCGCGCACGCGGCTTCGATGGAGGGAATCATCGGGGTGGGGCGGATGGCGGGGAAGGAGATGCAGCCGTTTGACCGGAAGCGCTGCCCCAACGCGACGTATTGCGAGCCGCAGATTGGGTCGGTCGGGTTGACGGAACGGCAGGCGCGCGAGGCGGGCTACGAAGTGAAGACCGGGAAGTTTCCGTTCCTGGGGAACAGCAAGGCGACGATTTTGGGGCAGCACGAGGGATTCATCAAGGTGGTGGCGGAGGCGAAGTACGGCGAAATCCTGGGAGTGCACGCCATCGGGCCGCTGGCGACGGAAATTATCGCCGAGCCGGTGACAGCTTTGGGACTGGAAGCGACGTTGGACGACATGGCGGCGACGATTCACGCTCATCCGACTGTTTGGGAAGCGATGGGCGATGCGTTCAATGCGGTGCGGGGACTGTCAATTAATTATTAGGCTCGCGGGCGCGCGGGGCCGAAGCGCAAACTAAGAGGCTTGTGATACAACCTGAAAAAATCTGCTGGATCGTGAACTTGGGGCTGATGCCCTACGGTTTTGCGAGCAAGATGCAGCGCCATCTCGTGGACCTTCGCAAAACGCGCACAATTCCGGACGTGCTGCTCTTTTGCGAGCACCCGCACGTGATTACGCTAGGGCGGAACGCGCGGCGCGAAAATCTGCTCGCGTCGAAGCAATTGCTCGCGCAACGAAGCATCGCGCTGGAAACGACGGATCGCGGCGGCGACATCACGTATCATGGGCCGGGGCAGGTGGTGGGATACCCGATACTGGACTTGACGGAGCACCGGCGGGATGTGCGCTGGTACGTGGAACAGCTTGAGGAGACGATGATTCGCGCGACGGGCGATTTCGGATTGCAGGCGAAGCGGTCGGTGGCGGGGCATGGAGTGTGGGTTGAGGGGCCGGCGGGAGAGGAAAAACTGGGAGCGGTGGGAGTGCATTTGAGCCGATGGGTCACGTCGCACGGGTTTGCGTACAACGTCTCGACGGACTTGCGGTATTTTGATTTGATTGTGCCGTGCGGGATTGCCGGGAAACGCGCGACGTCGCTCGAGCGCGTGCTGAGGCGGGAAGTGGATGGCAGCGAGGTTCGCGAGCGGCTGGGGGCGCGGTTTGCCGAGGTGTTTGGAGTGAATTTGGTTTCCGTTACACGAGAAGAGCTGTTTAAGATCCTGCGGAAGCCGAAGATTATCGGCGGTGCGATCTATACGGCGCACGCGAAAGTGGCGATAGGGAGCGAGGGATGAGCCATCCGCTGACGCGCGAGCAGCACCTCGATCTCTACTACTACATGCAGCTCAACCGGCAGCTCGAAGACCGCATGGTACGGCTGTTCCGGCAGAACAAGATCGTCGGGGGCCTCTATTCGAGCTTGGGGCAGGAAGGCGTGTCGGTGGGGACAGCGTACGCGCTGGAAAAGCGCGACTGGCTGGCGCCGATGATCCGCAACATCGGGGCGCTGCTGGTGAAAGGCGTTCCGCCGCGGGACATCTTCACGCAGCACATGGCGAAATATACCTCGCCGACGAAGGGCAAGGACGGCACCAGCCATTTCGGCGATTTGAAGGTTCGTCACATCGTTTCGCCAATCTCCATGCTGGGCGATTTGATTCCCGTGATGACGGGCGTGGCCATGGCGGGACGGTATCTGGGCCAGAAGATCGTGGCGATGACGTGGATAGGAGACGGGGGAAGCTCGACGGGCGCGTTCCACGAAGGGATGGGGTTGGCGGCTTCGCAGAAGGCGGCCTTCGTGCTGATCGTCGAAAACAACCAGTGGGCATATTCGACGCCGGTTTCGCGGCAGGTGCCGGTGAAAAATCTGGCGGACCGCGCGGCGGCTTACGGCATCGAGAGCGCGATTGTGGACGGCAACGACGTGGTGGCGGTTTACCAGGCCGCGAAAGAGGCGGTGGACGAGTGCCGCGCCGGACGTGGACCACGGCTGATTGAAGTGAAGACCATGCGGATGAAGGGCCACGCGCAGCACGATCCCGCCGAGTACGTCCCGCCGGAGATGTTTGCCTACTGGAAGGCGCGCGATCCGATAACGCGGTACGAAAGGTATCTCACCGAGAACGGAATCTGGGACGGCAAGACGAAATCGGAGATCGATGCGCGCATCGAGCGCGAGCTCGACGCGGAGCAGAAGTTTGCCGAGGATTCGCCGATGCCGCCAGCCGAGTTCGCCGAGGAGGGTGTCTACTGCGACGGCTGCCACACGATCGAAGCCGATTGGAAGCGGGCGAAGAAAGAAGTGACTCCGCCGCAATCGAGCGTCGAGGCCGCGTGGAAAGTGGAGGACTTCGGCGGATACGAGGACATTGTGGAGGGCGCCGAAAAGGCTGCGGCTGCGGGTGAGAACGGGGCGAAGCCGGGGAAGACTGTGGAGAAGGTCGCGGCGAAGGCGCCCAAACCGAACTTGAAAGAACAGACCGCCAAGGCCGCAGCGCATCGCATCCCGTTCGGGAGAGGCCCCAAGGGAAAGCAGGGAAAACGCTGACGATGGCACCTGTGACGATGCTCGAGGGGATTCGCCAGGCTCTGTTCGAAGAGATGGAGCGCGACCCAACAGTTGTGGCACTCGGCGAAGATATCGGTGTCTACGGTGGCGCATTCAAAGTCACCGAAGGGCTGCTGGCGAAGTTCGGCCAAGAACGCGTGATTGAGACTCCCATCGCGGAGACAGCCATTGTCGGCGCGGCTTGCGGCATGAGTTTTCTGGGGCTTCGGCCGGTAGCGGAAATGCAGTTCATCGATTTCATCGCCTGCTGCTTCAACCAGGTGACGAACTTCGTGGCCAAATCGCATTACCTGTGGGGCGCGCCTGTGCCCATCGTTTTGCGCGGGCCTTCCGGGGGCGGGGTGCACGGCGGGCCGTTCCACTCGGCGAATCCGGAGATGTATTTCGTGCACACGCCGGGATTGAAGGTGGTGTATCCATCGACCGCCTACGACGCCAAGGGCCTGCTGAAATCGGCCATCCGCGACAATAACCCGGTTCTTTTCTTCGAGCACAAGTTCCTCTACCGGCGGATCAAGGAGGAGATTCCCGCCGGGGATTACACCGTGCCGCTGGGGAAAGCCGCCGTGCGCCGCGAGGGCAACGATTTGACGATCCTGAGCTACGCGGCGATGGCGCACACGTCGCTGGAAGCCGCCGGGCAGTTGGCGAAGGAAGGAATCGAGGCGGAGGTGATCGATCTGCGCACGCTGCTGCCGCTGGACCGCGATACGATTCTGGCCTCGGTGAAGAAGACGAACAAACTGCTGGTGGTTCACGAAGACACGCGGACAGGCGGAATCGCCGGCGAAATCGCGGCGCTGGTGTGCGAAGGCGCGTTCGAAGACCTGGACGGCCCCATCGTGCGGGTGACCGCGCTCGATACACCCGTGCCGTACGCGCCGACGCTGGAAGAGCGATTTCTGCCCAACGCGGAGAAAGTCGTCGCCGCCGCGCGCGAATTGGCACGATACTAAACCAGACGAAAGCAGGCCTTGCGCCATGGGAAAAACGAAGGGTTTGAACGTTGCGGAGTTCGCAGTGGGATCGGAGGTTCGCGTGGCGGATCGCGCGTTCTTGGAGGAGTTCCTGGAAGCCGGGCAATACCACCACGACCTTGAGGAGGAGCAGCTCGAGTACGCAGGCCGCACGGCGAAGGTGAAGGCGGTCGAGTTTTTTCACGGCGGAGACGAAATCTACATGCTCGAAGGCATCCCGGGCGTCTGGCACGAGGAGTGCCTGGCAGCCGTTTGAGTTCTTAGATACGGAGGAAAAGACCATGGCTGTGGACGTCATCATGCCCCAAATGGGAGAAAGCATTTTCGAAGGGACGATCACGAAGTGGCTGAAGAAGCCGGGCGATAAGATTGAACGCGACGAGCCGCTCTTCGAGATATCCACGGACAAAGTGGATGCCGAAATTCCCTCGCCCTCGGCGGGTGTGCTCAAGGAGATCAAGGTCACCGAAGGCCAGACGGTACCGATTCAGACCGTCGTCGCAGTGATTGAGGCCGGCGGCGCCGCGGCTTCGACGCCCGCCCCGGCGAAGGCAGAAGCGCCCAAGACGGCGCCTGCGCCAGTTCCGGCAAGGCCCGAGCCTCCCAGGCCAGTGGCGCAGATGGCCTCCCCCGCGCCTGCCACGGGAACGCCCAGCGCGCCACAAAGACCTGCGGCCGCCGGCGGGGCCGAGAAGGTGCGGAGTTCTCCGCTTGTGCGCCGCATTGCCCGCGAGAACCATATTGACCTGACGCTGGTGCCGGGCACCGGCGCCGGGGGGCGCGTCAGCAAGCGCGACATCTTGGCGGCAGTCGAGGGAGGGAATGCGCACGGAGGAGCAATTGCTTCCGCTCCTGGCGCTCCCGTACGGCCGGTTCCACCGCCAGCCGGCGGAGCTGCGGCGTCCGCGGTTTTGGAGACGGCCGTCCCACGCGAGAAGATGTACTTCGGGCAATACGAAGTGCAGCCGATGTCGGTGATGCGGCAAAAAATTGCCGAGCACATGGTGCTTTCGAAGCGGGTTTCTCCGCACGTGTATTCGGTGGACGAAGTGGACATGACGGCCATCGCTTCGCTGCGCGCCAAAATGAAAACGAAGTTCGAGCAGGATGCCGGAACGAAGCTGACGTTCATGCCGTTTTTCGTGCGGGCCGCGGTGGAGGGCCTGCGCGCCTTCCCGACGGTGAATTCCTCCGTGGACGGCACGAACATCGTCCTGCACAAGGAATGCAACATCGGGATCGCCGTGGCGCTCGATTGGGGCCTGATCGTCCCGGTGATCAAGAACGCCGAAGAAAAGAATTTCCTGGGCATCGCGCGGGCGATGAACGATTTGGCCGAGCGCGCGCGGACGAAGAAGCTGAAGCCCGAAGAGGTCCAAGAGGGAACTTTCTCGATCACCAATCCGGGAGTATTCGGCGGATTGTTCGGCCTGCCGGTGATCAACCAGCCGAACGTGGCGATCCTGGGGCTCGGCACGATTGAGAAGCGTCCGGTGGTGATCGAGGACGCCATCGCCATCCGCTCGATGGTCTATCTCACACTTTCTTACGACCACCGCGTGGTGGATGGGGCCGTCGCGCATCAATTCATGGCCAAGGTGAAGCACTCGCTGGAGAATTGGACGGAAGCGATTTTGTAGGTAGTGACGAGTTGAAAGTTCAGAGTTGAAAGTTGATAGGGAAACCGTTGCTTCGTGGGCGGTTTCCTTCTTGCGTGCGGGTAGTTGCTCCTGATTTCGAGGTTCCGATGCTGGGTTCTCGAGTCCTAGCTTTCGGATCATCCCCTGTGACCCCTCGCGAAACACATCCCGGCTGGGGCTTATCTCCCTGGAAAGTTGATTTCACGCCGCCGGCGCAGGCGACGCCGGCTGCGGCGGACATCGTCATCGTAGGAGGAGGATTTACTGGCTTGGCGGCCGCGGCGTGGCTGCGCCAGCTCGCGCCGGAAAAATCGGTGGCGGTGCTGGAGGCGGGGACCATCGGAGCAGGCGCCAGCGGACGTACCGGCGGGGTCGTGCTGGCCGAAACTGGGGCGGGCGAACTTCCGGGCCTCGGGGATGTCCTGCAAGGCTTCACGGACATTCTGGAAAAGCTCGAAATCCAATGCGACCTTTCGCTCCCCGGCGCGTGGGAGATTGGGCGTTCGGAGGGCCTGGCGTCATCGGGCATTGACTGGGAGGATTCGGGGAGGTTGCGTGTCACGAGCGAAGTGCCCGGGGGCACGCTCGATCCCGGAATGCTCGTGAGCGAGCTGGCGCGCGCGGCCTGCCGCCGGGGCGCGAGGGTGATGGAGAATCACAAGGTCGTGGCGATTGCATGGGGCGAGCGCCCGGTAGTGAAGATACGGGGAGATCGGCGTCCCGATGGCGGCAAAATCACCGCCGGGAAAGTGCTGCTGGCGACGAATGCGCTTTCGCTGGAAGTCTCGGGGATTGTAGAGGGCGCGCACCCGAGGTTGACGCTGGCGTCCCTGACCGAGCCGCTGCGAGAGGAGCAGATCGCGGCCATTGGCCTGCGCGAGCGAAAGCCATTTTACACCGAGGATCTTCCGTACCTTTGGGGCCGCGTCCGGAGCGACAACTCCATCGTGTGGGGAGCGGGGCTGGTGAGCGCGCCGGATGCGAATGATCTCGAAGACGTGCGCGTCGAGGGGGAAGAGCCGGCTCGAATGTTTGCGGTTCTGGAAAAGCGCGTGCGCGGCTTGCATCCCGCGCTCGCGGGAATCCGATTCACGCATCGGTGGGGCGGGCCGATTCTGTTTCGCGATTCGTGGACGCCCGTGTTCGATTGGCATCCGCGGTGTGCCGGGGCCAGGAATGGAATCGTGCTCGGCGCTTACGCGGGGCACGGTGTGGCGCTTTCCTCCTACCTCGGGGCGTGGGCTGCCGAGGCGTTGCTGGGCCGCCGGGATTTGCCCTCGTGGGGTTCGGTCGAACAGTAAGCCGATTTTGACGGCTAGGCTTCCGTCGTAGGTTCACGGATCGACGAAGGGAGATCCTGATTCTCTTGCTGCAGGGGCGGGGAAACCCGCCCCTGCAAAATTTCGCAATTTCACCGCGGGAATAGATTCGGGGATTCCGGGAGATCAGGCAGTCCAAAAACATTTCTTCGCAGTTTGCCTCTGAGCACCCGGACGAGATCTTGCAGGAGCGGGGTCTCCCCGCTCCTGCAGCAAATCTTTATCCCGGATCAGATTGGGCCACCATTCCGTAGCCACACTCTCATTCTTCAGGAAAGGCGGCGCTTCAAATCAACGGCGAAGCGCTCGATGCGGTTGAGGGGGACGATTGTGATGTCCTGGTTCTCGAGCACCCTGGCCATGAACTGGTGCCTGGGGTTGTCGCGCGCCGGCTCCATTTCCGTGATGGCCGTGAATTCGCAGCCGGGTACGCGCGCGCGAATGCACTCGGCCGTGTAGGCCAGAACTTTTGCTTGCGCGAGGTCGCGGCCGAGCACGACCGAATGCAGATAGCCGCGCACGCCGTTCTGGTAGCCATAATCGAGCTTCAGGGGATCGCCTGGCTGCGTGTACTCCTCGACGCGGATATTCTTTTCCAGCTTCGCGGCGAGGCGATGCCGGCGGAAGACGTCCCGGAGCCGCTCCCGGATCCACGCGCGCGTGCTCTCGACGATTCCTCCCCGCATGCGTGGGGGCGGGGCGACATGGTCGCGGTAGAGCCGATCCATCTCGGCGTCGAAGTCTTCCGCCAGCACGGCCGTTTGCAGGCTGAACTGCAAGGTGTTGGACAACGTCTGGCCGAGCTTCTCCAAGTAGGTGCGGACCTGATCGGAGGGTTCGCCGAGCCGGGCCTCGAATTCCGCGGGGAGAGAGCGCAGGAGCGCTTCGTCCGCATTCGGATGCAGCCGGCGGATGCGTGCCAGCTCACCCGGCTCCTGGATCAAGCGCGCCTCCCGCCGGAAGCCGTCCACCTCCTCTAGCAGGACGCCGATATTCACCCACTCGTCGCGGACCAGATTGGGCGCGTAGCGCAGGATGCGGTACTCCAGCAACTTTCTAGTTTCTTCCGTCATGGTTCACTTCCAGTTTGGAAAGGGTTGGGGCGACGACTTCCAGGCCGAAATCACCAGCTCGCGGACCAGTTTCCGCCGCCGCAGAAGCTGCTCGAGCAGGCGCTCCAGAGAGTCCGCGCGAAATTCGTACCATTGCGGCGGAATTTCGCGGTAGATCTCGTCGAGAACGGTCTCCGTCATTTTCGATTCGATGCGCGCGAGCCAGGGCTCAAAGGAGGCCATTCCGCTCACGGACTGATACACGCGATGGCGCGCGTAGAGACCTCGCAGCGGGGCGTCGGGAAAATTCCACTCGCCCGCGTTGAAGCAGAATCCCTGGTCGATCATATAGGCTTCGTAGCTCGTTGCGCCTCGGGTGCGGAAGAAAACCGCCTGGCGCCCGTTTGTATTGCAGGTCCACTTGTCGAAGACCAGCATGCCGCAGAAGTCCGCGAGGTTCACCACCTCGCGGAGCTGGTCGTCGGGCAGGAAATCAAAGACCGCCACTTCCGCAGGAATTCCCGGATACCGCGACCCAAATTGCAATCCCGGCCGGCAGGGCGCGCGCCCGCGCCCGAGCTGAATGACTAGGTCTTCGGTGTGCGCAATCAAGTCTTCGCGCACCTCGACAATTGCCGCCCCCGGTGTCGGTAAGCCTATCCGGGCTGCCAATCGGGTTCCGAGCAATTCATTCGCCAGAACCCGCGTGCCTTGGGGGTTATTCTGGAATTTCACAACATAGTACCCGTCGTCGGCGCAGCGCATCAAATGCGCCTGCGCTCCTCCCCGCATTCTCCGGATCTGCTCCAGAGCCAAAGGCATTGACGGCGTATGCTAGTCACGTAAGTAAGTTCACGGCAAGTAAAACATTTCAGTTTGGGAAGGCGTGCCAAGGCAGTCCTGCGTGGGAGTGTCCTGTGGAGTTGCTAGGGATGCGACCGTTCTTGGTGCTCAAATTACCTGGGTGCGAAAAGCAGGTCTTTCGCCGCAGGACCTACTTAGCGCGCGGATCGGTTGCCACATAAAATGGCCGCAAGGTCGCGCAGACCTCAGTTGCTGCGCGGCCTTGCGACACGTGATCAAGATGTCAGAGAAGCGACTCAAGGCGGTCAGCGCTTCTTGCGCTTGCCGCCCTTTTTCGGCTGCGCTTTCTTCGCTTTGGCCTTCTTCTTGGCCTTTGCTTTTTTCTTGGGCGCGGCTTTCTTTTTCTTTTTCGCTTTGGGAGCAGGCTTGCGGGGAGGAGGCGCCGCAGGAGCCTCGGCTTCTTCCTCTGCCGGTTCCTCCGTGACAATAGTCTCCTCGATTTCCTCTACGACCTCTTCATGAGGCTGCTCCAGGCCCTCTTCTTCTTCCTCTTCGTAGCGGGGCAATTCGTCGTCATCCTCGTCGTGCATTTTGGAGTAAAACATTCGATCCTCCGTGGTCTTCGGGCTTGCCGGACGCCAATTTCTCCTCGGGCGCTTATAAACGGAGTGTCGGAACTTTGTCAAGGCACAAGGGATTGAAATTCTTGCAGGCTTGGAAATGGCTGCGAGTCTGTTTCCGGGAGGTTCGCTCTGCCAAACCGGGAAGATCTTCTAAGTGGATGATAAAAAGGAGCTTATGGAGATTCTGCCGGCGAGCGAGGGATTCTGTCTAGCGCTGAATTGTCAGGACGTCGCCCGCCTCCAGCGGGCGGTCGGCCAGGAAGGGATTCGATTGTCTGAGCGCGGATATCGTGGTCCGGTAGCTGCGAGCAATGGAATAGAGCGTCTCGCCCGCCTTCACGCGATGCTGCAGCGGTTCCGTTTTCTGCGAATCCCGGCTCGATACATTTTCCATCGCAGCGCTGCTCGCCTGTGCGGACCGGGATTTCGCCCGAGTCGGTCCTCCTGGTTCACCTCCGGCATAGATCCGCAGGGGTGTGCCCTTCGGAACGCGCGTTCCCCGCAGGTGATTCCAGCGCTTCAGCTCCGCCACCGTCACGTCGAACCGGTCCGCGATTCCCTCCAAGGTGTCGCCGCGGCGGACTCGATAGCGCACCAAGCGAACTGCCGGCGGCGCGGTCGGCACATCCAACAAGAAACCCGGCGGCACAGAAGCGTGCGGCTCCAGATGATTGGCTGCTTCCAGCGCCGCGAGCGTCACGCGATAGTGAGCGGCGATTTCACCCAACGTTTCACCGTTCTCGACAGTGTGCAAGCGCCAGCTCGTCCATTTGTCCTCCGGGACCTGCTGGACGGTCTCTTGATATTTCGCTGCGGAGCCGGCAGGCAGCTTCAACTCAAATTGGGGATCGTTGGGGGTCAGACCGCGCAACAGTTCAGGATTGAGCTCCCGCAATTCATCCACATCCGCTCCGGTCGCATCCGCCACGAGGCGCAAACTGATGGGATGCCCCGGCCGGACCGTGTCCACCGGCTCCGGCTTTTCGGGAGCGACCTGCACGCCGTAAAGCGTTGGCTCCTTGGCGACGAGCGCCAGGGCGATGATGATGGGGACGTAATTCTGCGTTTGTTTGGGAAGCGCGTGGCGCTTCTGAAGTTCCCAGAAGTCAGCGTAGCCGGTCCGCTGTACGGCCTTGACAACATTCATGGGACCCGAGTTATAAGCGGCCATCACCAGATACCAGTCGCCGAACATGGCGTAGAGGTCGCGCATGTGATGGGCTGCGGCTCTGGTGGCCTTCTCGGGATCGCTTCGCTCATCCACATAGTAGCTGCGCTCTAGATCGTATTCCTGGCCACGGAAGGGCATGAACTGCCAGATACCGCGCGCGCCTTTGTTCGAACACGGCGTCCGGGAGAAACGCGCTCTCGGCCTGCGCCACGTACATCAAGTCTTGAGGCACTCCTTCTTCCTTGAGCACCCGCCGGATCATGGCATCGTACCGCCCAGCCCGTCCCAGGCCCCGCTCAGCGATGGCGCGACCGCGCGCAGTGGTGAAGAAACTCAAATACTGCAGCACGGAATCGTTCACCGTCAGCGGCAGGTCATGGGGGACGCTGATGAGTTCCTTCTCCGCCTTCTGCGCCAGACGCGGGTCGCCCGGCGGCAGCGTCAAATCCGCAATCTCATCAATCGGTGCCGGCTCGCTGGGACTCTCCGCATCCTCTTCGTCGCCGGCCTTGGCCGCATCCAGCTCGTACGATTGCACCGCGTCGCCAATGCGGTCAAACAAATCCGAGAGGCGCGGATCGGAATCGGCTTGAAACCCGCTCTGCAGGATCAAGTCCACGGCGTGGTCAAAGTTTCCACGAGCCTTATCGAAGTTCCCGGCCAAGTATTGCTTTTGGCCCTCGTCAAAGCTGGACTGGACCTGATCAACGAGGATATCAATCGCCGGCCGGGCATCCAGCAGCGACGCCAGGAATACCGGCTGTTCCGGAAAGGGAAGAGGCTTTTGCAAATAGTCCGGCAAGGGAGCAGGGGTCGCAGCCGGAGCATGCACTTTGACCTGATTCGTAGCACTCTCCTCGCAGCCCGCTGCCAGGACCACTGCAGCCGCGAGCACCAGCCAAATTGTCGTTCGAGCCCTCATTCCAATCGCCTCATGTCCTCGCGCTGAGTAATGTGCAAGTCCAATTCCTTTGCCGCCCCTACGAGGAATCTACACCCTTCCACATCCCCATTATAGGGTAACGAAAACCTTACGAGCTACTTACGGGCAGGTCAATGGTCTTGCCGTACCAGTTGTTGACGCTCTCGGGACATCGAGTACTACCGGTTTCTCTGTGCGCTTCAGGTCCATTGCACCGAGTAGGTACAGGCTTATACACCTTCGTCCCCTGTGTTGCAAAGCGAAACAAGGTCTCGGGCCAGCGGCCAGGGGCAGTGTTCCTGGCGGAAAGTCTTCAGTCATTTCTCGTCCCCTGGGACAACGATAGGCCGAAGGGGAATGCCTCTGGGGCTCCTACGTAATCAATTCGGGTTCTGTTGGTGGGTGTCAGGCATCTTGGGCTGACTGATTCTCTGGCTTGTCCCTACGGAAAATAGCATGTAGTGGGAGAAACTGTGGCGGCGGTGAAACCGCTGGCGCCGGAAGTCCATGTAAATGTCGGCATTCAGAGGCAGCCAGAGTTCGGTGTTCTTCTTCTTGAATTGGACCGGCCCGTATTCGACCACTTGATGTTCTGTGAGGAGTCGAATCTTGCGAACCGGACTCACCACGTCCGCTTCCCGCCTCACAATCTGGTAGGTGTCCGCCGCAATCCAGGCTCGCCCCTTCAGGTCCACAGTAAAGGATCCGTCCGTGAAATTGAAACTCTGCTGACGGCTGGGCCGATCCGGGCGCTGCCGGAAATGGACCAGCCAGGTCGCCTTCCCGTTCCAGGTCCCGAGCCCTTCGCAGACGAGATCGAAATCGCGTCGCCGATCAGGATGGAATACAAAGGCCAGCGCCGGCAATCCATTGGTTGTGATTCCGCCCGGAAATTCCCCTTGATCCGTCAGCCCATTCCGGTATTCGTCCACTTTCAACACGTCCGGCTGCGGCTCGGAGATGGAAGCAATATAATCGAACTTGCGTGTCTCTTTCGAAACCGGCTTCCCCAGCTCGTCCAAGTCTTCCTGCATCACCTCCTCGGTGGCATCAAATTGAGAACAAGTTGTCCACAAGCTCTTTGACCCTCTCACCGGCGTTCGCGATTATGCGGTCCGAGGGACATTTCGTGCCGAGCGCTACCACCGGCTTAGCATCATCCACATTGGGAGGAACCCCAGTTGGGGAGGGAGAGCCTTGCCTCCGGTGTGTCCAGAGCCGGCCCTGAGCCAGACAATGAACTGAGTGCAATTGGTGTGGGCTGCTTTTCCATTTCTGCTTTGAGAGGGTTTTGCAGTTTGGCCACCATATCCCGGATTGCCGGAGCCGAGGGATTATTAGGCTGTGCCTGCAAAAAGGTTTGGAACGCCTGAATGGCTTCCGGCATCTTTCCGAGATTAGCGAGGGCTTCTCCGAGAACGACCTCCGCTTCGGTGGCAGCGCCCTTACCAGTCTGAATCGCAAGTTCTGCTTGCTGACGGGCCGTTCTCAAATTCGTGCTGATGCAGGTAAGCGCTCGCGAGCATCGAATGCGCCTGCCAATGCCCGGCGTCGGCGGCCACCGCGCTCTCCAGCCGCGTCGCCGCCTCCTTGTAATCACCCTCGTCCAGGAGCAATTGTCCCAAGGCTGTCAGGGCGCGGACGTGTTGGGGATTCGCCGTCGTGGCCTTCACGAAATACGTCTTCGCCTGGCCGGCATCGTTTTTCTGGAGGTACAAATAGCCCAGCAGAAAATCCACGTCCGCATTGGTCGGCGCCAGTTTGTACGCTGCTTCCAGATGTTTCTGCGCCTCATTCAGGTTTCCGGATTTCAGGCCGGCGAGACCTTTTTCGGTTTCTTTTTGAGCCTTTGGCGCAAGCAGTTGCCCGGGCTTGATACCAGCGGAATCCTTCGAGGACCCCGCCTTGAGCTGAATGACGACTGTAAAAACCCTGTTGGCTGCCATCACGTCAACCGTTTGAGTCACCGCATCGAACCCGGCCGCGCTTGCCTCGATCTCGTAGTCCCTGGATACAGCCCGTCAAACTGGACCTCGGATCGTTTTCCGGTGGTGCCCCAAGTCGAATACGATATGTTGTCGCTGTATAGTTTCACCAGGGCTTGCACATTGAGTGGGAAGCCGGCGCTGTCCAAGACGGTAACAAGCAGCGATGACGTACCGTGTCCTCCGTTGTCCAAACCGGTGGGGAAAGGGCTGGTAGTCGGAGCGCCAGCGACGGGAGTAGAGGGAGATCCACCGGGAGCGCCGCCAGGCCTCTGGGCCCGAGCTGCACTCGGCTGCAGGGCGAAAAATAACGTGGCGGTGATCGAGAAATATCGAGCGAGGCTCAATGCCGTTCTCGAGGTGCAGCTTCCCGGAAACGTTTACCGAGGTATACTACGAGCCAACACTCGGGTCAATCAGC
The DNA here is from genome assembly GCA_963788255.1 of uncultured Acidobacteriota bacterium. Lineage (GTDB taxonomy): Bacteria > Acidobacteriota > Terriglobia > Acidiferrales > UBA7541 > Palsa-295. Next base: position 749,010 of record CAWBGC010000009.1, on the reverse strand, counting down.
CGCATTGGAGTCCGAAGGACTCGCGGTTTCCAGATTCGTCCTATCCGCAGTCAGAGAAGGGCTTGGCGCAGATCTTCAATCAGGTCTTCGGGGTCCTCAAGGCCCACCGACACGCGGACGGTTCCAGGTTCCACTCCCGCGGCGCGCAGTTCAGCAAGGGACATCTTATAGTGCGACGTATAGATGGGGAGGATCACCAACGATTCGACGCCTCCCAAGCTGGCTGCCAGAAGGAACACGCGCACGCGATCGCAGAACCGTGCCGCCGCAGCCAGTCCTCCCTTCAGATCAAACGCCAACATGGAGCCGTACCCGCGCATCTGCCGCTTTGCCAACGAGTGATCCGGGTGAGAGGGAAGTCCAGGGAAATGGACCCGCGCGACTTTGGGATGGCGAGCCAGGTAATTGGCGACCTTCAAGGCCGTCTTACATTGCCGTTCCACACGGACCCCCAGCGTCTTCATTCCTCGAATCAGCAGGTAGGCCGCTTCGGGATCCATCGAGCCGCCCAAATAGATGATGTTCTGGCGCACCGGCTCAATCAAAACGCGGCTGCCCACAGCGGCACCTGCGATCAGATCGGAATGGCCGGAGAGAAACTTCGTGGCGCTGTGCAGCACGATGTTGAATCCGAACTCGAGCGGCTTTTGCAGGATAGGGCTGGCAAACGTGTTGTCCACGATCGAGACCAATCCCCACTCTTTTGCGAACGCAGCCGCCTTGCGCAGATCCACCAGGCGCAGGGTCGGATTGGTCGGGGTCTCGATGTACAGCACCTTGGTCCGCGGGCTCACCAGCCGCTCGATTCCCTCAAGGCTCGATTCTACATACCGCACCATGATCCCGAAGCGAGGGAACACGTCGCGCATCAAGCGATAGGACCCGCCGTAGACCTGCCGCGTGGCGATTACTTCATCTCCCGCACGCAGCAGCGAAAGCAACGCGCTCGAAATCGCCGCCATCCCCGAGGCGGTGACGACCGCGTCTTCGCCGCCTTCCAGTGCCGCCAGCTTCCGCTCGGCAATCGCTAGCGTGGGATTGCCGTAACGGGTGTAGATGTACGCGGAGCTTTTTCCTTCGGCCCAGAGCTTCATTTCCCGCGTATTTGCAAACGTAAAATTGGCCGTCCGCGCCACGGATACGCCCACTGGCGCAGCCAGCCCGAATTTTTCGTCGCCGGAATGAATCGCAGAGGTCGCGTCTCCCCAGCGCCTTGCTTTTGCAGGCTTTTTCATGAACGAAAGGATGGCGCAGTTCGAGCGGGATTCGCAAGCGCCAAATTGGATGCGCCGCGGTCTCGTGGATCGGAGGGTCCGCGCTCCTCCAAGCTTCTGCCGCGGATGGCGCTCCGCAGAGCTCCTTAGGAACATCGTGCTTGACACTGCTCGCCATTAGTACAATACTGACACAGTCATGAATGACCTTTTGCTCCTGGCGACACTCTTGGGCGGACCCCAGCATGGTTATGCGCTGAAGAAGCAGGCCGGGATGCTGTCCGGGCAGGCCGATATGCACAACAACCTCGTCTATCCGCTCCTTCGCCGATTCGTCCGGAATGGCTGGGTCACGCACCGGGAAACTGCCGGCGAGCGCGGCCAGACGCGCCAGGTGTATTCCCTGACCCTGAAAGGCCGCCGCGCGCTCCTCGACCGCCTCGCAGCATTCAGCCAGTCGGAGGCTCATTCGAGCCAGGCATTTGAACTCCGCGTAGGATTGTTCGCCTTCTTGGAGGCCAATGTTCGCCGCGAAATCCTCTCGCGAAGACTGGAGCATCTCCAGGCATTGAATGAGCGGCTCGCGCGTCTCCAGAGGGAAACCGATCTCGGGGATTATGGAGGCGAAGTGGTGCGTTTCAAGCGCCAACAGTTGGCTGCCGAGATTGCCTGGATTGGGCGGATCGGGCGGAGGGTCGCAAAGTTTTCGAAGAGGCGAGTGAACAAGGTGGGGAGGGAGCAGGCATGATCATTATCACGTTCGTATTGGCGAAGAGCTTGTCTTGCGCGCTCGATTCTTACTGTCTTCTCGCGAGCCAGGGCCAGCAGGGCCTTTTCCAGAATCCGTGGGTTCTCCAGTCGGGCATCATCATTGATGCCGCCTGGATCGTATTCGCCCTTTACTGGCTGGTGGCGAGCTTCAGCGTCAAAAGGGCGCAAAAGCGCGAACCGCTCGGCGCGCGGCTGGTCCACGTCTTATTTATGATGGCTGGATTCATTCTCTTCTACTCGAGTGACCCTCGCTTCGGTCCCCTCAACCACCGACTCATACACGCACTGCCTTGGGTGACTTCACTTGGCACCGCCCTCACCGTCGCGGGAATCGCTTTTGCAATCTGGGCGCGCTATCACATCGGCCAGTACTGGAGCGGGTCGGTGACTCTTCGTGAAGGGCACAAATTGATTCGCACCGGGCCCTACGCCCACATTCGCCACCCGATCTATACAGGATTGCTGGTGGCCCTGGCGGGGACGGTGCTAGTGGTCGGCCGCTACCGAGCCCTTGTGGCGCTCGCCATGTTCTTGATCGGGTTCGTGATCAAGGCCAAGAAGGAAGAGGCGCTGCTCACCCGCGAGTTCGGGCCGGCATTCGAGGAGCACAAACGGCTCACCGGTTTTTTTCTCCCGCGATTTTCATGAGGAGCGTTCAGAAAGGCAAATCATCCGCAGTGGCCGACGGGCGATCGCCGAAAGTGAGACGAACGATTTCGCATCCCGCCACCGAAGCTGAATTCTTTTTGCGCTGCGGGCGATGGCCTCGAAGTCACCCTATCACGCCATTTCCGTCTTCGCTTTCTCTTCTCTATTGTCTTTGCCGATGACGCCGATGGAATTCTAGGACTCACCCTTGTGGTTGTGTGCCATGATTTACTGAAGCGGCCCCAATCACTTCTCGCGCTCGCAGCGCCTCGGGAGGGGGCAATCGATGAGGAATAAGCTCGGCTGTCTCTTGATTTTGCTGGTGTCCACGCTTTGCCTGACAGGCTGTATCTACCTGCGCCCCATCGGCCCCTGCTATGGTGTTGGATGCCCGGCATTTAGCTCCAGCCAATCCGCCCAGCATAGCCAGGCCCAGCCTGCCCAACCGCAGAGCCAGAACGCTCAGGCTCAGAGCACTGCGGACTCAAACGCTCAAGCCCAAAGCGCCGAGGCCCAAAAACCCAAGGCCAAGAAGAGCTTCCTGTCCCGCCTGCTTCCCAAATGGGGGCAGTCGAGTTCCGGGAACTGAGTTTTTCCCTCGGTGTGACTGCAGCGCCCTCAAGTGGCGCTCCGCCTACGCTGTAGCCGCTTCTTCGTCCTCTCCCGCGTGATGTGGCTTGTGCGCGGCAATTACCTTCTCCGCAATTTCGCCGGGCACGAAATCGTAATGCGAAAACTCCATCGTATAGCTTCCGCGGCCCTGGGTCATCGAAATCAAGTCGTTGGCATAGCTCAACATTTCCGCGAGCGGCACAAGCGCCTTGATGATGACGTTCCCGGTCCGGGTTTCGCTCCCGCTGATCCGCCCGCGCCGCGAGCTGAGATCTCCCATCAAGTCACCTGAATATTGGTCCGGCGCGTAAACCTCCACCTGCATGATCGGCTCCAACAATGCCGGCCGCGCCTGCTTCATCGCTTCGCGAAACGCGAGCGACCCCGCGATCCGGAACGCCATGTCGCTCGAGTCCACGTCGTGGTACTTGCCGTCGTAGAGGCTGGCGCGGAAATCTACGACCGGAAAGCCGGCCAGGAAGCCGCGCTCGGCGGACTCGCGGATGCCCCTTTCCACCGAGGGAATCCAGTTCTTCGGAATCGAGCCGCCGAAGATGTCGTCCACGAACTCGAATCCGCTTCCGCGCGGCAGCGGCTCCATCTTGATGCGGCAAACGCCAAACTGCCCGTGGCCGCCAGTCTGCTTCTTGTGTTTGCCCTCGGCGTCGGCTTTTCCGCGAATCGTTTCTCGGTAGGGAACCTTCGGCGGCTTGAGCGTCATTTCCACGTGGTAACGTTTCCGCAGCTTGGCCACGACCACTTCGATGTGTTGCTGCCCCGCGCCGCTCAGCAGGAATTCCTTCGTTTGAGGATCGCGCCCGAAGCGCAGCGCCAGATCCTCCTCCAGGATTTTGTGGATGGCCACGCCGATGCGGTCTTCGTCGGCGCGCGTTTTCGGTTCGACCGCGAAAGTAATTGAAGGCTCGGGAATCCGCGCCGGCGGATAGAAAATTGGCGTGTTTTTATCGCCCATGGTCTCGCCCGTGGTCGTTTCCTTTAGCTTCGCCACGGCGCCCAGATCGCCGGCGTGCAGCTCGGCCACCGCGGTCGCCGTTTTACCCTGCATCACCTGCACGTGCTGCAGTCGTTCCGGCGAATTCCGGTTGTAATTCTGAAGGGTTGCGTCGTTCTTCAGCACGCCGGACATTACTTTGAAATACGTGATCCGCCCGGCAAAGGGATCGGCCAGCGTCTTGAAAACGAAGGCCGACACCGGCTCGGAGTCCGCGATCTTTCGCTCGACGGTATCGCCTTTGTGGTCCGGTGTCTTGTGCCCGGCGGCCTTTCCGCGAAAAGCGGGCGAAGGGAAAATCTCCACCAGGAAATTCAGGATCGCGTCGCTGCCGATATTGCGCAGCGCCGAACTCAGCAGGGCCGGAAAAATCTTGCGGTCGCGCACTTCCTCGTGCAGTCCCTTTTTTAGATCCTCCGGCGGCAACGTTCCTTTATCAAAAAACTCCTGCATCAATTCGTCTTCGCCTTCAGCCACCAACTCCACCAGAGCCTCGTGCGCGGCCTGCGCGGCTTCGGCCATGTCCGCGGGGATCTCCTCGATCTTTGCCTTGCCATCGCCGTCCGGGGTGTAGATCAGGGCTTTCATGGTCACCAGGTCGATCACGCCGCGGAAATTCTTCTCCGAGCCGATCGGCAATTGGATAGGCACCACTCCGCGCCCGAAAACGCTCTGAATCGACTGCAGCGCCCGTTCGAAGCTGGCCAGCTCGCGATCCATCCAGTTGATGACAAACGCGCGCGGCTGATCGTATTCCGTCGTGTAGTCCCACACCTTTTCAGTCATCACTTGCACGCCCGCGGCTGCGTCGACCAGGATCAGCGAGGCGTCTGCCGCAATCAGTGATGCCTTCGTTTCATTGATGAACGTCGAATAGCCGGGCGTGTCCAGAATATTGATTTTCGCCTTTTCCGTTTGGCCCGGAACTTGCCATTCGGCGTACGCAATTCCGGTTTGAATGGAGATCTTGCGCGCGATTTCTTCTTCATCCCAGTCGGTGGTGGTCGAGCCTTCGGTCACTTTCCCCAGCCGAGGAGTCATCCCCGCCGTAAAAAGCAACGACGACACGAGCTGGGTCTTCCCCGTGTCGCCGTGGCCTACAATGCCCACGTTGCGGATCCATTCCGTGTTGTACGATTTCATAGCTCACCTCTCCATGCTGAAAGGATCGTCAAGCCGGCCTCGAAGGAAGGGAACTCCAGGAGGAAAGCTCGATCGTGGAAAAAAGCATCGGTGCGGACAGGCATTTCGTTGCGGGATAATCTCAGCGTCGAATTCGAGCTGCGCAATTGGAAAAACATCACGACAACGCCCCCCGGCGATTGCGCGTGACCCTGCGGAAACCCCGGATGCTAGCACACGCTTCGGCCACGGTTCAATCGAGTTCCATGTTGGCCCCGGAAATAAGGAGGCCCGCGCGAGGCACTCAATGGTGGGAAGATTGCGGTGCGCGGGCCTTTAATAGAGAGAAATTGATGTTCTGCATATTTCTTAATCCAAGTCCCCAGCGTAGCGCAAGCCTTTTTTCATAGTACACAGACGTCGTTCACGCCCGTTGCACTGATTGCAATCTTCCAGCCGGATTCGCGCCGAGTGGTACGCAGGTTTGCTAGGGTGCGATTTTGAAGGAGCCGTCCGCTTCGACGTATCCATACGCCATGGCGGGCGTGTTAAATGCTGCTGCGGGCAGTCCATCCCGATCGAGCAGGATCAAGCCCCCCGTTGTGTGTACGCGGTGCGCGAGTTTTCGCACACAGGCATCCGCCACCGCCTGCGCAATCGATCCCGGCCCGGCCTTCTCCCGGTGCGGCTGGAGCATCCGCTGATCGTTCAGCAGGTCCACGGCCATCTTGGCCATCACGATTTTCATGATGCCTTCGCCGTGCCCGGTGCAAGAGACGCCTCCTGCTTCCGCGTCCGCGTAGCACCCGCAGCCAATCAGCGGCGAATCGCCCACCCGGCCCGGAAACTTGCAGCAAGTCCCGCCGGTGGAAGTTCCCGCGACGAGATTCCCTCTTTCATCGAGCGCGACTGCGCCCACCGTCCCGGACTCGTGTCCGAAGTGATGTTCGGCGGCGTGTTCATCCACGAGGCACTTCTTCCAGGCCGTGCGCTCCCGTTCCAGGATCAGGTCTTCGGGCGCGCTCAAAGGCACGCCGTTTTCGGCGGCAAAGGTTTCAGCGCCGGCGCCCACCAACATCAGGTGCTCGCTCTTCTCCAGTACGCGCCGAGCCAGCCGAATCGGATTTCGCACGCGCTCGACCGCCGCCACCGATCCTGCCTTCAGCGAATTTCCGTCCATAACAATGGCATCCAATTGCACGCGGCCGTCGCGGTTCAAGTGCGAGCCGATGCCTGCATCAAATGTGGGATCGTCTTCGAGCGACACGATCGCCGATTCGACGGCATCCATTGCACTGCCGCCGCCGGATAGAATCTTCCACCCGGCCTCGAGCGCGCGTCGAATTCCGCTGCGGCAATCCTCCACCGCGTCTTGCGGGATATTCCACGCGCCGCCGTGAATGATGAGTGAGGGTTTCAAGGTTTCCGAGTGGCCCGGAATGCCATTTCCACTATCTGCGGCGAGCGCCCATCTTTCAAGCAGAGCGTCCCTGGGGTTGTGTCCTGAAAGGCATATACAGCAATAAGGGGGAAGCGCTCGGAAGGGTCGCAGCGAATCTCACGAAAGAGCGCAAGGATGAGCTCGCCTGATGGAGTCCATCAGAATGGGCCTGTCAGGCGCAGGACTCCTTCGCCGAACGTCGTCGCGTAGAGATACCCGCTATCCCAGGAAGCGCTGGTGAACGTGTAGGGCACGATATTGCCCTGCAGGCTCAGCCAACTGCTGGCATTGTCAGTCGAAATGTAAACTCCGCTGAAGCGCGCCGCTACCACGGCGCCCGACCCGGCGGGATCGTAGCTCAGCCGGAAAATGAAGTCGGGCCACGGCTGCGGATTGCCGGGATCGAGCCCCGCGTTTGCTTGTGTGAATGTGTCGCCGCCGTCGGTGCTGCGCAGGACGCCTCCCCCCGCCCCTGGGGGTCCAGACATTCCCACTAGCACGATGTTCGGCGCCGTGGGATTCACCGCCAGCGTCACGGGCCACCAGACTTGCCCCTGCGCTTGCCCGATGGCATGTGCCGTCCATGTTTGGCCGCCGTTGTGCGAGACCTGCAAAGTGCCGTCGGTCTGCCCAACAAAAATATTCTGATCGTTCGTCGGGTCGATCGCCACCATGATGGGGTTGCTGACCGGCCAATTTTGCTGCGTCCACGTCTGACTATAATCGGCGCTGCGGTAGATTCCCTGCGCGAAGCCATTGGCAGTGTTCTGGCAATCGTAGGCCGCTGCGTAGACGGTCGAAGGATTTTGCGCGTCCACGGCAATCAACTGGGAATTGCCCGCGCAGCCGGGGAATGCGTCCCCCGTGAGCGTACTGGAATACTGATAGTTGTGGCCGCCGTCGGTCGAAAGTTGGAATCCCCACGCGGTGTAGACATACGTGTAATTCGGATTGCCGGGATTGATCAAAGTCGTGCCGCCTTCCGAACCCGGCGGATTATTGCTCGGATGCGAATCCCAGGTCTGCCCGCCGTCATAACTCGCCAGCGGTCCGAGGTCCTGCATTGTGGTGATGATGGTATTGCCGTGAACAGCTGCCACGTAAACGATCGAGGAGGTCAGGTTTCCATTCAGGCTGGTCCAAGAAGCGCCGCCGTCTGTCGTCAGATAAAGCCCCTGATCGGCGGTCACCATCACGTGGTTGGAAATGCCTCCGGCATTCGGAACGATCAGCCGCTCGTCGTACCACGCTCCCGGATTGCTTGCATTGGGCGCGGACATTTGCAGCCATGTATTTCCGCCATCGGTGGACTTTCCGAAGTAAACATCCGCGCCGATGTAGATCGCGCTGGCCAGCGTATCGAAGGCCGTCACCTGCACGGACACATTCAGGGCGTTCGTGTCAATCGGGCTCCATGTGGTGCCGCTGTTCGAAGTGACGTAGAAATCCGGGACATTGTAATAACTCATCTCCACGGAATATGCGTTCTGGGGGTTCGACGGATTTACACCAATGGATTCCGAAGTCACGCCTCCGGACGTGTCCGGCGTGTTCGCCTGCCATGGGCCCGATGGCGCCGACTGAACGATTACGCTCCCGTCGTCCAGTCCCGCATAAATGGATGCGCCTGCCGCGGCCAGTGAACGAACCGGTTGCGCGGTTGGCTCGACTTGCGTCCAGGTTTTTCCGCTGTCCGGAGATGTGTAGATGCCCTGGCCTGTCCCGGCATAGAGCGTGCTTCCGATTTGTAGTAGCGCGGTGGCCGATCCGTAGGGGCCAGTGAGCGTCCAACTTTGGCCACCGTCGGTGCTTTGAAATAATCCTTGGGTCCAGGTGGCGGCAACGAGCGTCGTGGGATTGCTCGGGTTGAGCCAGAGTGAGCAGACCGCAGGGTCGCCAAGCCCATTGCTGGCCCCTGTCCACGTCTGTCCCCCGTCGGTCGTCTTGTAAATACCCGGCTCGGTCGCTGGTCCGTTGTAGATCCCGCCACCCACGTACATCACGGAATTAATTTGAATTTGCGTGCCGGGAATGGTGACCAAGGCGCTGGTGGGGTCAATCGCCAGAGCATCCAGTTTTCCTGCTGCAGCAATGCCGTTGAAGATCTTTATCGCCCGCGGGCCCACCGTCTGCCATGCGGTCGAAAGGGTACTGTAGCTGACGCTCGCCATTGCCGTGGCGTTCGCACTTACGTTAGCAGGGCTGCCGGAAATCACCGGGACAGAAATCGAGTTGCTGCCCACCGCACCCGCGAGAGCCGAAGCTCCTACCACGTAAGACCCAGTGGTCAAATTGCTGAGTGTCGTCGTTTGACTGAGCGTTTGGTTGTACCCGTTTGGCCCGAGCACTGTGATGCTTGCCCCAGCGGGGACATTATTCACGTTGACGGTCAGCGAGCCAGTAGCTGGCGGGGGAGGAGGAGTTATTCCGCCATTGCCTCCTCCACAAGCCGTCATGAGTGCCAGCAGGCTGCAGGCGGTCAGCAGTACCGCAGATTTGTGCTTGTTCATTGGGTTGCGCCTGTTCTGATTTCCTGGACCTTCGTTTCTTCGAATCTCTCTTGGGCGGGAAGGGCCGGCTCCTATAATTGCTTGTAAAACATCAAAGTGAGACCCAGTACAAGTAGCAACGGTCCCAGCAAGAACGCGAAGCCCATGCCCAGCAGCACGCGGACGGCGCCTTGGCGCTTTTCTGTTGCTTCCTTCGGCGGAAAAACGCGCGCCGAATCCTGCTGCCGCAGTGTGGCCCGAAACACGCGGAAATATGCCGCCATCCAGAATCGGATTTCCCGCCGTGATTGCCAGAGCAAATCGAGCCCCGCGCAAATGACCAGCGCGCCGACAATCCCTAGTAGCTTTGGCATGGTGTCAGCCTCCGCGGCCCGCCGACCGCGTCAGGATCGGCCGCGTCTCCGGAGCTTCCCGCCCGGTCGTTTGTTGAATGGGAGGCCGCTTAGATTTCCTCGCGTTCTCCCGTGAGACCTCCGTTCGCCGATGTCCCTCAGTCTGCTTCCAAGTGTGCAGGATCCGGTGAACCACGGTGATGTTCGGGCCGATTGCAAGAATCCAAAGCACGAGCGGCATGCGGTTGGCCAGCGCTCCCAGAATCATCAGGACCAACCGCTCCGGCCGGTCCCAGAATCCCACTTCCGACGGAGGCACCAGCGATTCGGCGCGGGCCTTGGCGTAGCTGATCATCACTGCACCGGCCATCGCCGCACCGGACAGCTCTGCGTACAGAAAGCGGTTCACGTTGGAGTAGTAGACCAGCAATCCGAGGAACAGAATCAAGTCGGCATAGCGATCGAGGATGGAATCGAGGAAGCCGCCGAATTTCGACACTCGGTTTTGAAGGCGCGCTACCGGGCCGTCCAGCAAGTTGCACAGTCCGGCCAAGATCATCATGCCGCCCGCGGCTGCAAACCTTCCTGCCGCGAAAAGGATTCCCGCCCAGAGGTTCAGGACCAGCGTCGACCAGGTGATAACGTTGGGAGGAATGCCCGTGGGCGCAAGGAGGGCGGCAAGCCGGTCAACCGGCCAAGTGAGGTACCGGCCGATGGTGCGCGTCAGCATGGACGGAGCAACACCCCGTTATTCCTCATCATAAATCGTCCGCAGTTGGACGACCTCGTATTCTTTCAAGCCCGCCGGGGTCGTCACCTTCACTTCATCGCCGACCTTTTTCCCGAGCAGCGCCCGGCCGATTGGGGAGCTCGTCGAAATCAGACCCTTGGACGCGTCCGCTTCCTCCACCGTTACGAGTTTGTACTCGATTTTGGAGTCCTTCGCAACATCCAGGACGATGAGTCGTGAGCCGTAGGCCGCTCGATCCTTCGGCAGGTTATTCAGGTTGAGCAGCGACAGATCGGCCATCCGCTTGTGAAGCTGATGGAGGCGCGCGGAGACGTAGGACTGGCGCTCCTTTGCATACTTGTATTCGGCGTTTTCTGATAGATCGCCGTGGGCACGAGCCACCTTGATTTCCTTGGGCAGTTCGCTGTGAAGCTCGTGCTCGAGGTCGGCGATTTCTTTCTGCAATTTCTTCTTAATTTTTTCCGCTAGGTCGATCATATGAGGGCGTCTGACAGGGATCCCTGCGTCATGCCCGCTCCCGCTCAATTGAATGTGCTTTCTGAGTGATTATAGAGGATTTGCGCGCTACGCCGCAAATAGACGCTGCGCAGGCCGGATGAACTCGATGTTTGGCGTAAGTGAAGCGACGAGCTCGCAGAGAGAGCAAAGAAGGCTCCGGTCTGGGAAGAACCTTTGTGTTGCAAAGTACTTGACGATGTGAATTAAATGTGAGACTCTGAGGTTGCGGCGGAGCAGGTCGATTTCCAAAAAGGAGATTCTGGAAATGTTCAAACGACTCGCCGCCATTGCTTTCATTTTCTTCTGCACCTCCGTCGCCTGGGCCATTCTCGGCAGCACGATTTTCTACCGGACGTATTCCTCCGACTCGCAATTGAAGGATCGGGTGGCCTCTTCCTGGGGAGCGCCGCAAGAGCAGACGCCGCCCAGGACCAACTACGTGACTGGCTCCTACCGCCAATACACTGCGAAGGAAAAGGGAGAAGATGTCGTCCGCACCATTGACGACCGGAAACATCACCCGTTGCCCATCGAGAAAAGCCGGGTCAACGCCGCCCTGCACCTGGATTACCGCCGCAAAGGGCTGCTGTGGTACAGCACCTACCAAGTGCAGTTTTCCGGCACGTACGAATTTACGAACCCTGACGACGAGCCTCATGAAGTCACATTTTCGTTCAGCTTGCCGGCGCAGCAGGCGATTTACGACAATCTGGTTTTCACCGTGAACGGCGCACCGCTGGGCGTCTCGAACGTCAAGATGGAAACATACGGGACTGCTGCGGTCGCGCCGCATCAGAGCGCCGAAGTCAAGGTGGGCTACCATTCTCAGGGGCTGGACACGTGGGGCTATAAATTCGGAGACAATGTCTCGCAGGTGCAGGACTTCCAGCTCCGCGTGACCACGGATTTCAAAGGCTTTGATTTTCCTGAGAACACGCTTTCGCCAACCTCGGAGCGGGCGACTGCCTCGGGAGCAGAGCTGGTTTGGAATTACGCAAACCTCGTCTCCGGCTACAAGATTGGGCTGGCCATGCCTCAGAGACTTCAGCCCGGCCCCTTGATGGGGCGCATCAGCTACTTTGCGCCTGTTTCGCTCCTCTTTTTCTTTTTTGTTCTGTTCATCCTCACGACGATCCGAGGCATCGAGCTGCATCCCATGAATTATTTCTTTCTCGCTTGCGCATTTTTCTCTTTCCACTTGCTGATGGCTTACCTGGTGGATCACATCGCAATTCACGCCGCGTTTGCGATCTGCTCGGGCGTTTCCGTGTTTCTGCTGGTGAGCTATTTGCGGCTCGTTGCCGGTTTGCGGTTCGCCGCCGTGGAGGCCGGGCTCGCGCAGCTTCTCTATCTGGTCCTGTTCTCGTATGCCTTTTTTTTCGAGGGTTTTACGGGACTCGCGATTACGGTGGGTGCGATCCTGACGCTGTTTTTTGCGATGCAATTGACGGGCCGGATCCGCTGGGCGGAGATCTTCGCCGCGCGGCGTGCGATCGTGTGAATCGGATTTGCCATCCTCCGGCCGAGCGGGCTGTACGCCGGCGCGGTTTACAGCTTGCGATTTCAAGGTTGGGAGCTCTGGCGGAGAGGGGGGGATTCGAACCCCCGACACCCTTTTGGGGTGTAACTGCTTAGCAGGCAGCCCTGTTCGGCCACTCCAGCACCTCTCCGTTCCTGCTAGGAGACTCAGTTTACGTTACTTGGGAGCAACTTTCCACCTGCCGCCGAAGACCCCTCTAATTCACTGTGCCCAATTTTGTGCCCACCCAGACGCGACATTGCTTCAAGTATCCTGTCTTCGCTCGGATGGACATAGCGGCTTGAGACTGCAACCGAGCTGTGTCCAGCGATACGAGCAAGCGTCCATGCGTCGCAACCGGATTCACCCAGCCGCGTCAAAAACGTGTGCCGCAGCGAGTATAGAACAAATGGGCGTGCTTTGCTGTCTGTCAGTGCTTTCAAGTGCTGGCCGTAGATGCTATTTGGCTCGACGTGGCCGCTGCGTGTTCCGGCAAGCCAAACCCAGCCATCTTCCGGCTTCCCAGCCGCAGTCCAGCGGCTTTCCAGGACGGCACGCACGCGGGGAGTCATCGGCAAAACCCTACGGGCGGAGGCAGTCTTCCCGTGGGTCACGAGCAAGGCACCATTTCGCCCGTTGAGCCACGTCACATGCTCCCAGCGAAGCCGGAAGCACTCTTCAGGCCGCATACCCGTATCAGCCAGCACCGTTGCGATTGACCCGAGCGGTTCGGATGCGACCGCAAGATACTTGGATTCCTCTTCGCTGCTCACAACGCGCTCGCGCCGCCGTTCACCTGCCATTACCTTGAGTTTCGGGGCAACGGCGATCACTCCCCATTCCACCGCCAAGTTTAGGACGCGGCGCAGTACCCGAAGGGAACTATTTACGGTTGCAATCTGCCTTCCCTGCCGAATTCGCCACGCGGCAAATTCAGAGGCTAGTTCGCCCGTGATTCCATCAAGAGGAGCGTTGGCAAGCGGTTTGTACTCCCCTAGAACACGGCACTCGTTTCGATACCACTTGGCATTCTTGGGGCAACTAGCCGCGAATGTGGCTTCCGCCCACGGCAAGATGCGGTCTTTTAGGAATGCGGCCAGCACAGGGGACGGCTGCTTGTCACGAATGCCCACTTCGCCTTTGGCGAGGGAAGTCCGGTGCGCGGACTCCATATTGCGCGCGACTTTATCGTTGCTCTGCCTTGTGGACTCGCGCACGAGTTGGCCGTCCCACATGAACTTGTACCAGTAGAACTTCCCGCGTTTGTAGATCATCGACGTTTCCTTTCTTGTTGATTTCCTTTGACGGTTGGTTTTTTCTGGCCCGCTCGCCTTTTCGTTCCTACTGTGCTCCACCATTTCCGCTTGGAGGCGAGGCGGCTCCCCGCGCTGCAAACCGTCCCACAAAACCTCTGCTTTGGCCTTCGCGCTACGAAGAACATCTTGCAGCGGGGGCATACGCGCGCCCTCCAGCTTTGGCGGAACAGCAAATAGAACGCTTTCCCAAAATCGCCCCGTGTAAGTAGGAGAAAGTCACCGTAGCCCCAAAGCATTTCGAGAGACCCATGTACATCGGGCATAGCAGTGGGAAATTTCTGGAGAATTTCTTGCCAGGAACGCACCAACTCAGGCGGAAGGCTGGTGTAGGCGGGCTTCCGCGCAATTAGAGAAGCCTTCTCATTAGAATCATCGATTCCCAGGAGAAACTTCGGTTCCCAGTCGTACGGTAATCCTGTTGGTTTGCGGCCCCAGAGTGATCTCAGCGTGTCGCGATAGAAAATGAAGAGTCTTTGGCAGGCCGGATGCCAAGCTACCTGTTTCGAGGGTGCTTCATCAATGCCTGGGGTCCAAACGCGTTTCCCGTCGCTCAGGGACGCGAGAAGTATTCTGACCGGCCAGAAGGTCGAGAAGGCCCGCCCCAGCGCCTCGAATTCGCTGACAGAATCGTCGCAGTTAACAAATCTTTCGAGGCCCTTCCACAAGCGTTCGCGCTCAGCTGGTGCTAGACGCATCGAACGCGATTGCCGGACAGTGGCCCCGCCAGGTGCCCAAAAGCCTTGATTGCTACGAAGGGTCATGTATGCTCAAGCCAGCTAGACAGTACATGTTTATAAATGGTCTAGCACAACAGAGCATAGCCCAGCTACCGACGAGAGTCAAGCGGAGAGTCGCGGCAGAGGGCAGATAGGAGCATGAACGGTGGATTCTCAAGAATGTCTTGAGTCGGTCGAAGAGGCGTCGCGACGACTTTCGGTGTCAACGTTTACGACGCGGCGGCTTATCAAAGCGAGGCAACTGCGCGCGGTTCGCGTAGGAAAGCGCGTGCTTGTGCCACAGAGCGAAATCGAACGCGTGATCGCCGAGGGTTGCGGCAAACATGCCAGCAACGTCTAGATCAGGGAGCCGGACCCTCTGCGGAAGTGAAGGCGCGGTCTCCAGGGGCCGCAGACAGACTCACAGTGAATGGACCGCCCAAACGAGACTTTGAAGTGCGCATCCCTGCAAGGTTTTTGAAAGACCCTGCAATCTCCTCCGACGCGAAAGTCTTGCGTGCTGAAATCGGAGCGTTCGCTGACGGAAAAACTGGTGTGAGCTTCGTGCAGCCGAAGAAACTCCAAGAAATACTCGGTTGGGGCCGGAGGCGACGTGAGCGAGCACAATCAGAGTTGAAGAGGGCAGGCTGGCTGAATTTGAAGTTGAAGCGTGGCGCACATGGACGCTGGGCAAGACGAATCTACGAGCTGTGCCAGCCGAGCACCGTTGCGCGCTTCGAGCGCAGCGGCGAAACTGAGCAACTTATCAGTCACCACAGTCAAAGTCAGGTAAGGTCATCAGAGACCACAATCCTGACTAAGATCCAAAATCCTGAAACCCTCTGCTCTCAGACTGACCTGACATGACTTTGACTCTCCTACTAGAAATCAATTCGCGGCTTGTGAGACCCGAGGAGTTGGCTTCACTCGGTGTGGCGGAGCGGCTTTGGCGAGGGTTTGGCTGCCCAACAGGAGTACGTGAGCTAATAGACCTCTTGGAAAAAGTGCTCCTGGAGTGTGGGCAATGTGGAATTCGCTACGCACCGATCCTTTTGCAACGCAAAAAGGCGCTTCATCGAGGCACTTGGGCTCCCCAAGTCTACGTGGCTTCCGTTGATAGTGGAATCACGGAAAGCAATTCCAGCGACGGCGTGTGTTCAAAGTGCGGAGGTTCGGGCTATATGCCCGTCAATGGCGGAAGAAGTATGGACCTGTGTCCCTGCGAGGGATGGAAGAAACGGTCAAGTATCGTGTCGTAAGAGAATCTGCGAAATGGGACTAGTTAATTTGCAAGGATGGCGGCCCTTCTCGCAACGTCTTCCCTTCAATTCCTAGCTTCCCCAGAAGGTGGTCAAATTGCCCTGATTGCACCAATTTCTGAAAAATATTGTATGGATCGTTGGGATCACCAGCTTTTCTCATCGTTTCTGAAATGAAAAGGATGCACACCTTTCGATGCTCGGAAGAGGCAGCCCAACAAATACGATACCTACCCTTTTTGACCCTGAAGAACTTGGAAAGGGGCCCAGTTAAACCGTGGTTTCTGTCAATTGCATGGCGCGGAATGAAGTTCTTTATCGCGTCTTCAACCATCCTAAAAACCGTATGGTGCGAAGAAGAGACCTCACCTCTTTTCTCCGCCTCTATCATTTTTTGGTGCAAGCTTTCGTACACCGTAAAAGCTTTGTCGCTGAACTCTACATCGTAGGGCGCAGAGGATGCTTCAGATTGTGCTCTTTCTTGCTGCACCCTCTGCTGCCCTGAACGATGTGTAGGCATTATTTTTTCTTCGCTATTTCGGCCTCAACCTCAGCCAGCGAGCGAACGCGGCCAGCCACCATATCCTCGATTCCAGCGAGTACCCCCTGCAATTCCTTGGATTCGCTCAGCAAATCGAGGGTATTCATTACGGTCGCTAGTTGCTGCTGCATGATCAAGAATTTCTCGTACCTCAGCAGAACAGCCAGCGGCGTGTTATTGTCTTGGATAACAAAGGTGTCCTCTGTATCCTTAAGCGTGGCAGCATTAAGCTCGCGCAGCTTACTGACTCCAACGTGCTTAATCGTTGGGTCGATCACCGGATAAGCTGGCAGACCCATATTCCCCTCCTCCTCCAAGTGTGCTCCATTACCTCCCCTGTCTCACTTGTCCCTTTCAGTCAATAGAAAGTATGCGTCATTGGCAATGACGTGTCAAGGGAAAAATGTTTGCGCGTACTGTAAGTTGCCACGCGCTGTATATGTCTATTGACAATATATAGACCGTGTGCGTACAATGCATTCATCGTGAATCGCCTACCAAATGAAAAGCAAGCCCCAATTCTAGGCTTCCTCGTTGAAGGGAATTCCCGTCGCGCAACTGCCCGCTTGTGCGCCGTGGCCATTAATTTTGTCCCAAAGCTGGTATCGCAAATTGGTGCGGTCTGTTTGGAATACCAGGACACGGCGCTCCGCAGCCTAAAATGCACAAGAATCCAGTGCGATGAAATCTGGCAATTCTGCTGCGCGAAGCCGGAATTGCATATACGTATGATTTCTTAAGGAACTAGTATATTCGCTTAATTCCGACGGTGTGACACACGTAACATAGAATACTAACGGCCATGATCAGCAATGAGGGAAAAATGATTATGCGAATGTTAGCGACAGCTATCACTATTTGGTGTCTGGCACAACCTGTATTCGGGCAAATTGCGCCACCAAAGCCTGAGTCCCGCTTGCGCCATTTGTTTGCGGCTCACAGGGACATCGATAACCTTCAACAAAGGTTCAATGACCTTAAATGCGCTCTAGTTCTAATTCGTACGCCAGACGGTTTTGGAACTGGGTTTTTCATAAGTCGTGACGGAGATATTGCTACGGCTTCTCATGTCTTGGGTCAGCGAGTATGGACATCTGAAGATAATGGAAATCTGAGCGTGGGACTTGCGTTGCCAGCTTCGTTCACCGTTATTTCCGGAGAAGGTAAATCGATTGAGGTTCCAGCAACATCCCTTGAAAAAAATGGCGACGCATGGGGTGCCGATGTGGCGGTCCTTAAGTCAGGCATTCAAACCACTTGCTGGTTGAGAAGTGCTTCTGATGCAAACATCAGTCCAGGAGAACATCTAATAACAATGGGGTTCCCTGGTCTGGCATGGGGGTCAATATCGATTTACACCGGAATTATGAGTGCCAAGCTCAAACTTGACCTCATTATCGGTACAACCAACAAGGGACAACCAGTGAAGCCGGTGAACGATTTCATCCGAGTCCAAATGCCAATTTCCACCGGGTTGTCCGGGGCACCGGTTATTGACGACCAAAATCGGGCCATCGGAATTGTCACTAGTGCCGGTGCCTCGACGCCGGACATTGACCGATTAATAGCGTTTTACCATCTCAATGCTTTTCCGGAGCTGCCACCGGTGGTGGGGCCGACCCAGCAGCCGGGGCAGCAGCAGGTAACCGTGAATCTGAATGCATTTTCGATTCTGGCACAACTTGCGGAGAATCTGAGGAATTTTGCTTCTCCAGGTTATGGAGACGCTGTACCAATGAGGTACTTGCTGAAAGAAAAGCCATAAATTCGTCCACGCGCATCACATGCCCGTTAACGCCGATCAGTTCATTTGGAGCCGCTATGCGCGCTGTCGAAGTCTTCTCCGACACAACAATTACTTTATCGTTCGCGCGCTGCGGAGAACTTCCCGAAGAAGACTGGGGCGACTGAGCGCGTGAGGGGCCAGAAAAAACAAACACAATAGCAATTAGCGTTAATCCCGAATTTCTTATTTTTCGGAGCATAATTCTCACCCTTTCAAGGGGTCTGCAGCTTGAACAAAACTATAATCCCAATGTCAAGCCTCTTTCAATACTGGCTTTTTATAGTACCATTACTTTTTAGAATGAGTTCGCCCTGCTATCGCCCGCAAGATAGAGATCGCATGTCTGTGTGAAAAGTATCGGTACCAATGAAATCACTACCTGACATCGTAACTTCAGCCGTATTCTGGTCGTCCATTGGCACCCCGGGAGAGAAGGTTTTGACTTTTATGTGCCGGGTTTTGCGAGACTTGCGGAGAGCAACTCAGCAATTCTTGCTGGAAAGCGCAGCAACTTGTGCCCTTCTTTGCAGCAACTTTTGCTGCCACTAGAGAATTTTCAGAAAGGTCTCAGGTGCTCCGCTGCGGCGACTATCTCGCTTTGAATAATGGAATTTTCCAGAGATTCAGAGCCAGATGAGTTTGGCTGGCCTTGCAAAAAGTTATCTTGTTGATTGCAAACGGGTTCCCCGATAGTCATATGTGCCAGGGAACCGGTATTCTTCATTGATCTTTTAACGCTTGGAGAGGTGCTTAGAACTGACAGGTCGTAACCATCGTATAGCATTACCAGTTCAAGGGCGCGCAATTTGACGTAGGGGGATTTCGCGCTCCGCGAGAGCTGGAGTAACATCCGTTTGATCCCGTACTTCGCATCCGACATGCTTTCAGGAGTGTTTCAGATTGCAGGCGGTTCTTCAAGTCACGCGGAGGGTCCAATGAAATTCATTTGGATAGTCTTGGCTGTTCTGGTCGGGACTCCGGTGTTCGCGCAGGTTACACCTGGGGTTACGAGCAAGCCCATGCCTACGGTTGCGCAATGTAGGGCGGATGTAGCCGCGTACCAGATCACTGGCGACCCGATGACGGACGAGAAGTCTACTCTTACCCACGACGACTTGCTTGACATGGTTCTGGAAATGTCCCGGTGCAGCTTCGTGGTCGATGTGCAGAACCGCGACAAGTACGACAAGGTTGAGGAGCGCATCCAGACGTGCATATTCGGCAGGTACTACGACTTCATACGCCGCCACCCCGCGCTGTGGGAGCAGTTCGTCAAGGAAGATGCGGCTGGTCAGCGATGATGTGGCAATTGAATCCCGAGCGTGACGACCGGTGGAGTTTGTATCTGGCAATAAAACTCTGCACCAACATACCCGCCGGGGCGGCCCGCACCCGGCCTTCCCGTCGGGACGAAAAGGTACCGGGAATCGCTGTGCCCAGTTTTGTGCCTACCCCTGAATCGGCGGGAATGAGCGAGACGAGCGCGGCAGTCGTCGAAAACCCTTGGAGTGAAGGCCTTAGCTCATATCGGCATACTTCCGCCAGTTCCTGCTAAGTTGTTGATTCTTCGTGCGGGAAGACTTAGCAGGCAGCCCTGTTCGGCCACTCCAGCACCTCTCCGCGGCTGCACTGCGACTCAGTGTACAGCAGTCGGGAGTGAGATTCCATCACGCGGGAAGCATCACTGATTCTGCACGAATTCGAGAAAAGGGCGCGAAGGCTATGTGGGTAGAGGTCTATTGGGATACGAGCGGTCGGCCCGTCATCCGCCATATCGGAACGGACGCAGATGGTGCGTCGGTGCGTGGGACTGTTGCACGGCGGCCGAGAAGAACGCGTACCATTTGTCCCGATGCAGGATTAGACTGATCCTCGCTTTGTCGACATCCGGCGAGGAAGTAGAGGCATCCTGCTGACGCCGGAATTTTGCTGACGACCTTGCGGCCAGCTGGTTTCAGTCGTGAACCGGCGGTGAGTCGCAGGCGCTACACAGAACGACGCCGAATCGGCGCGTGCCGTGAAAGTCAGGAGATTGTGTATTGAGTGCGACAGCCAATGCGATTCCAGCAGCGCCAGTGCCTCTGCAGATCGAGGGGCTGGTGAAGCGCTTCGACAAGGTAACGGCCGTCGACGGCATCTCGTTGGAATTGCGCCCGGGCGAATGCCTGGGGCTGCTAGGACCAAATGGCGCGGGGAAGAGCACGTTGATCCGCAGCATTGTGGGGCGAGTGATTCCGGATGCGGGGCGGGTGGCGATCTTTGGTTCTCCGGCCAATTCGGCCGCGGCCCGCGCAGCGCTGGGATGGGTGCCGCAAGAACTGGCCGTCTATCCGCGGCTGACGTGCAAGGAGAATCTGGAAGCTTTCGGGCGATATCACGGGCTGGCCGGGAGCGGGTTGAAGGAAGCCGTGGCGTGGTGCCTGGACTGGTCCTCGCTGCAAGACCGGGCCGGAGAGCTCGCCAAGAACCTCTCCGGTGGGATGAGGAGGCGGCTGAACATGGCCGCCGGGATTATCCACCGGCCCAAGCTGGTGCTGATGGATGAACCAACCGTCGGGGTGGACCCACAGTCGCGCAACCGCATCTTTGAGATGATCGAAAAGCTCCATGGGGAAGGAACGGCAATCATCTACACGACGCACTATATGGAGGAAGCGGAGCGGCTGTGCGACCGCATCGCGATCGTGGACCACGGGCACATCATAGCCCTGGGCACTAACGAAGAGCTGGTGCAGAACGCATTCGCCTCGCGCAGCCAAGTTTTGGCGCGCTTTACGGGCCCGGGAGATGGAGTCAGCGCGTGGGTGGAGCATCGCGGAGGGCGATTGGTGAACTCTACCGCAGAATTCACCGTGGAGCGCCCCACGGAAATTGCGGGGTTGCTGGATGATGCGGCGCGGGCGGGGCTGGAAGTGGTGGACGTGTCGCTGCGGCGTCCGAACCTGGAGTCCGTGTTCCTGCACCTGACGGGAAGGGAGTTGCGGGAATGATCTTCCCCATCATGCGCACCGCGCTGGTTTCGCTGCGGCGCGACCGGGCCGCGCTGGCATTGAGTTTCATCCTGCCGATCGCGTTTTTCAGCATATTTGCCGTGATCTTCGGCGGGCGGCGCGACACCGAACCGAAAATCACGGTGATCGTGGTGGACCAAGACCAGAGCCACGCGTCGCATGAACTGGTAAAGGGCCTGGAGCACGAAGGCTCGCTTGTTGTCATGACAAGACCCGCTGCCAATAGCAAGAATGCCCAACCGCCGGAATATACCGCGGCAACCGCAGAAGCTGCCGTGAGGGCGGGCGACGCACCGGTTGCGGTAATCATTCCCCATAGCTTCGGCGAGAATCCGATTTCATTCCGCGGCGATCAGGACCGGCCTACGATCCAGTTGCTCAACGACAGCAGCGACATGGTGGCTTGGCAGATGGTCGGGGGACTTCTGCAAAAGGTGGCGATGACTTCCTTGCCGGACGTGATGGCGGAGCAGGGATCGAAATACGTAGATCAATTCGTCGGGGGATTCACGCCGGAACA
Organism: uncultured Acidobacteriota bacterium; assembly: GCA_963788255.1. Lineage (GTDB taxonomy): Bacteria > Acidobacteriota > Terriglobia > Acidiferrales > UBA7541 > Palsa-295. The sequence goes on along the minus strand of CAWBGC010000009.1, from coordinate 727,431 downwards.
ACGCAAGCGGATGGATGCCACCCTGGAAGAGCTGCGCCGGCATGAGAACGAGGGAACCGTGGGCGGAGATAACGCCGCCGGGAATGGATTCAGCAGCGGAGGGATCATCGCGGTGAAGACGCGCGCTGTGGTCGGAGAGAATAAGAACAATCCCATGGTGTCGTTCTATGCGGCCGCAATCGGTGTAATGTTCCTGCTCTTCACAGCGAGCGGTGCGGCAGGGTCGCTATTGGATGAAGCCGACAGCGGGACGCTGGAGCGCGTGCTGAGTTCGCGCGTAACCATGACCACGCTAATGGCAGGCAAATTGGCGTTCAACTCCGTGCTGGCGTTCTCACAACTGGTGCTGATGTTCGTCTGGGCGTGGGCCGTCTTCCACCTCGATTTCCTGGACCATATTCCCGGGTTTGTGGTGATGGGCGTATGCACCGCTTTCGCGGTGGGCGCTTTTGGCATGCTGCTGGCAAGCATCTGTCGCACGCGGGCGCAATTGGGCGCACTCTCGACGCTGGTGATTCTGATCATGTCTTCGGTCGGCGGGAGCATGTTTCCCCGCTTTCTGATGCCCGAAGCGATGCAGAAAGCGGGATTATTGACGATCAATGCTTGGGCCATCGATGGTTTCACGAAAGTGTTTTGGCGGGACGAGCCGATTTCGCACCTTTGGCCGCAGGTCTCCGTACTTCTGGCGATTGGGGTTGTGCTGTTTGCGATTGCGCGGAAAATCGCGCAACGCTGGGAATACGTGTGAGTCAGCGCGGGCTGAGCTGGCCAAACTGCGCGAGTGCCGCCGCTACGCAGAGCTACCCTGAAGCGGGAAGAGCAAATGAGCGAAGAATGGGGATATCAATAGAGCTGATGAAATCTACTTGCTGAGTTGCTCTTCGAGGCCGGCTTTGTTCTGGATGATGAGCGTAGAGCCCTTGACCTGCAAAAGCTGCTTTCGCTTGAAGTCGGCAAACAGCCGCGTGACCGTCTCGCGCGAAGTTCCGATCATCTGCGCGATTTCCTCGTGCGTCAGCGTCAGTTTGAGCCGCGTCTGGCCCTTCTCCTCGGGATGTCCCGTGGACCATTCCAGTAGGAATCTTGCCAGTTTCTCTCCGGCGGAGTGGGACAGCCCGATGGTGCGCATTTCGCCGATGGCCGCGTGATAGGTTTCGCCCAGTTGCTGCGCCACGCGCAGCGCGGCCTCTCCAAATTCGCGCAAAAAGGCCAGGAAATCGTTGCGGGTGATGAAATTCGCCTGGCAAGGTTCCACGACGTCTGCCGACAATTCATAGGGCTTTCCGGTTATCGTCGCGGGCAACCCCAGGACTTCTCCGGGGTCTGAGATTCTGAGGATCAGCGTCTTTCCATCGGCAGAGGAAGTTGAGAGCTTCACTTTCCCGCTGCATAGAATGAACACGCCGCGAGGGGCTTGCCCCTCCACAAAAAGAGTGGCGCCTTTCGGGTAGGTGGCGGCAGCAGTGATGGCTGACAAGCGCTGGGTAGCCGGGGCGGGAAGGTTACAGAATAACCTTTCCTCCCGATGGGGGCACGCTATGCAGCTTTCGATGATTTCAAGACCGTAGGGTGCGCGCATGGACTCGCCACCAGGGATTATACCCTGTTTACCCCGCGCAACATACCAGTGTCGTTGAGCCATGAAGGTCCCGGACAAGGCCAGCCTGCCTTCCCGTCCGCTCCCATCCCACACTAAAGGCGGGCTGGTGTCCGTGACGCAAATCACGGGGCCGCGTGACGCGGCTCACTGCAAGGCAAATTGTCGTGCATTATAGTTGGTTGGCATCTCCTGAGGTGGAAAGTGGCCCAAGACGACCGCGACCTCCTCAATGTGCTAAAGTTCGAGCTCGCGTTCCTCGAAGAGGGCGGGTATGCGCGGTGGTCAATACAGCCGTGGAGACCCCGCTTCCTGCTTGAGGATTCCCCTTCTTGCATGAATTTTAATTGCCGGGAGAACCCGTCCTCGTGCGCCAGTTGTGTCTTGGCGCAGCTCGTCCCGCCCGAATTTCTCTCCGCGCTTGTTCCTTGCCGTCACATTCCTTTGAATGCGGCGGGCGAGACGCTGGACTCTCTTTACCGGCACAGCCACAACCACGAGATCGAGGAGGTGCTTCGGAAGTGGCTCCAGGTCACGATCGATAAACTGGAGAAAAAGCGGCGTACTTCCATCTCGGGGAGTGTTCCTTCGCTGCCCTCGAATCTCAAATCCTTCCGGGCAAGTTCCATGTTTGAGGGTTCACGTCCCAAGTGCGCGAATCCTACTTGCCCTCATTCCTTTCATTGGCTCGGAGGCGGTAAGTTTTTCCGGTTTCAGTTCAACCCGCCTTCCCCGAGCCCGAATGCCGGGGCGGTCGAATCCCTAGCAGGCCCACACGGCGTGAAGCACTATTGGCTCTGCGAACCTTGCTCGCGTCTCTTTACTCTAATTCTTGATAACGAGCGAGGGGTCATGGGCGCGCCGCAAATCTCACCCCTGCCGACCGCCCCGTCTCAATCCAAATCCCGCACTGCTTAGCGGGCGACTACCTTCTACCACTCGGAAATGGATGTTTTCACCGTGCTTCGATGGCTACACTTTGGATGATCTTGGAAGTATCCGTTTTGGGTTCCTGCAGAGTGATTCCCTCATAAATCCAGCAACGCCACGACCAGAGTGGGATCATCGGTGGCCTGCACGCGGAAATTGAAGCGGTCGGCGATAGAACGCATCGAAGTGTTTTCCGGCAGAATATTGGCCGCGATGCGTTCGAGCTTTTCATCGCGCGCGACTTCGATCAGCCGCCGGACCAACTCGGACCCAAGTCCCTTCTTCTGCTGCCGGTCGCTCACCAGCACGGCCACCTCTCCGTTTTTCTTTCCGGGCACCTTCGTCAGCCGCCCTACTGCGAGGATCTCATGCTCGCTCGTGTTTGGGTCCTGGAAATCGGCGACCAAAGCCATCTCGCGATCGTAATCGATGAAGCATTTTTGGATCAGGCGCTCGTGGGCCACGCGCGCGCTCAAATTCTCCATGTGGAAAAACCGGAGATACACGGAGCGGTCGGAGAGCGTCTCGTGGAATTTCACCATCAGGGGTTCGTCCTCGGGACGAATCGGGCGGATCAGGACCGGTCTTCCATCCTTCATCGTCCACCGGCCCACGTATCGCGTGGGGTAAGGACGAATCGCTGGACGCGGCAGATTTTCCGCGGATGTTTCCGGGCCGTGCACCACCACGCGCGCATCGAGCGCGAGAATTCGCTCGGGCGTGGCCAGCAGCGGATTGATGTCAATTTCTTTAATCCAGGGTTGCTCCACGACAAGTTTGGCGAACCGCACCAGAATGAGCTCCAGGTTTGCCAAGTCCACCGGAGCGCGCCCGCGCACGCCCTTCAGCGCCTTGTAGATGACCGTTTGTTCCATCAAGCGCTGCGCCAGAGTGGCATTTAGTGGCGGCAATGCGAGCGCGCGGTCTCGAAAAACCTCCACGAGTTGCCCGCCGGCGCCGAACAGAATCACGGGGCCGAATTGCGGGTCCACGCTGCTGCCCAAAATCAGCTCGTAGCCCTCGAGCTTCACCATGGGCTGTACGGTGACGCCTTGGAACTGGTCCGCGCCGGCCTTTTGCCGCACCGCCGCTTCGATTTCGCGGAACGCGCGCCGCACCGCCGTTTCGTCCGCCAGGTTCAGCTTCACACCGCCCACATCGGTCTTGTGAGTGATCGTTTCGGAGTACACCTTCAGAACCGCCGGGAAGCCAATGGCGCGCGCAAACGCAACTGCCTCTTCTTCGGAGCGCGCCACCCGTGTCTCGACTGTGGGAATCCCGTAGCGCGCGAGCACCTGCTTCGATTCGGCTTCAGTCAGCAATGTCCGGCCGGTCTGGCGAGCGCGAAGCAGAATGGCCTGCACTTCCTCTCGCGGTGCGTTGCCTTCCTCGACTTCCTCGGCAAGGCTTGGCGTTTCATACAGTCCGCGCAGATTGTAGGTGTAGCGCCACATGTAGCAGAACAGTCGCGCCGCGGTGTCCGGATAGTCGAACGTAGGGATGCCGGCCTCATTCAGGATCGTGTTACCTTCCGCCACCAGCTTGCCGCCCATCCAGCTCGCCAGGATCGGTTTTCCGGTGCTGTGGGCATATCGCTTCAGGCTTTCCGCCACTTTTGCAGGATCCGTCATGCCCTGAGGGGCAAGTATGGCGAGCAGGCCGTCACTTTCCGGATCGTGAATGGCAATGTCCAGCGCGCGGGAATACTCCTCTGGGCCCGCATCGCCGAGGATGTCGATGGGATTGGCGTGACTCCAGTGCGGGGAAAGGAATTCGCTCAGCGATTGGAGGGTTTTTTCGGATACTGGAGCGAGCTCGCCGCGATTCGCTATCAGCGCGTCGGTGGCCAGAACGCCGGGCCCGCCTGCATTCGTGAGAATCGTCAAGCGCGGGCCTCGCGGGCGCGGCTGCCGGGCCAGCACTTCAGTCATGAGAAAGACGTCGGCGATTGTCTGCACGCGCAGGACGCCGCAGCGGCGCAAAGCTGCATCAAATACCTCGTCGCTGCCCGTCAGCGCGCCGGTGTGGGAGCTCGCCGCACGCGAGGCAGCTTCCGAGCGCCCAGCCTTGATCACGATGATCGGCTTCTTCAGAGCCACCTCACGCGCCGCCGAAAGGAACGATCGCGCCTCGCCGACGGACTCCATATAGATCAGGATGCTGTGCGTTTCCGGATCATTCCCGTAGTAATCGATCAAGTCTCCCCAGCCGACGTCCAACATGGAGCCCGTTGAGACCACGCCGCTGAAGCCCACTTTTTCCATGAGGCTCCAATCCAGAATGGCGGTCTCCAGTGCCCCGCTTTGGGACAGCAGGGCCACATTGCCCGCGCGCGCCATATCGTGCGCGAACGTCGCATTCAGGCCGGTGACAGGGTTCATGACTCCCAGGCAATTTGGGCCGATCAGCGGCATCTTCCCGCGGCGAAGCTCCTTTCGGATTTGCTCTTCGAGCGCTTTGCCCTCCGCGCCGCGCTCTTTGAAGCCCGCCGAAATCACCACCGCGGACCGGACTCCAGAGTCGACGCATTCACCGACAATCCCGGGGACACTCGGAGCCGGCGTAATGATGACCGCAAGGTCCACCTTTTCCGGCACGCTGGCGACATCCTTGTAGCAGCGCAGGCCCAGAACCTCGTCTCGCTTTGGGTTGATTGCATACACCTTGCCGTGAAAATCGGGATTAGCCAGATTCTGGAGGAGGGTTTTCCCAACGCTGGCGGGCCGGTCCGTTGCGCCGATTACAGCCACCGAATGCGGGTCGAACATGCACTCGAGAGCGGAGCGTCGCCTCTGAACGCCTTCGGTGATTTGCGAGATCGTGGCCACTGTGTTCGCGTCTCCCTCTTTCGATGAGATAAATTCTACAGGCATCGTTCCTCCCATTCACTCAAAATCGGCATTTTCACTGAAAACTGCAGCGACCGAGGCTGCGAGCAATCAAACGTTCCGAATGAGGATATCCCGCACCGCAACTCTCCCGGATACAAGGGCAGAGAGATTGGTCCGGAGAAAAAATGGCCAGATTCAGAACAGAGAGCCATAACAGGACAGCGACCCGCCGTTCTGAACCGCCGAATGCCTTCAGTTGCGAACCGTCAGGACAGGACAAGTTGCCTGCGACACCACTTTGTGTGCCGTCGCAATCGGCAGATGCGTCGCCGCACCAGGGACGCCGCTTGGAGGCCGGACGCCCAGCACGATCAAGTCCGCATTTCTTTGCCGGGCAACCTGCAAGATCTTTTCTGCCGCCGCGCCGTGCTCCACCACAATTTCCGGCTGGCACCAGAGTTCGGCATCCGGCGGAATGATCTCGCGCAGCAGCCTTGCCGAAGAATTCTCGACTTGCTCGGGATGCACCAGGTCTCCCGCTTCGGAATTGCCAATTACGTGCAAGAGGGTGAGATGCGCCTGGTATTCGTGCGCAAGCGAAACGGCATGTTCCGCAGCCTGTTGCGATCCAGAGCGGAAGTCCGTGGCGTAAAGAATCTCGGAAAATTGCACGTGCCGCATCGGCTCCATCCAGGAGCGCGGGCCTACGGTCAGGACCGGGCATGAGGCATGCCGGAAAATCTCTTCCGCTGCGGAACCCCAAAGCAGCTTTCCGATTCCGGAACGTCCACGCGTGCCGACAACAATCAGGTCAATTTTGTTTGCAATGACTTCAGCGTCGAGAATGGGTTGCAGTTCCCCTTCCTCGACCAAGGCCTCTACGGGGGTGCCCGGAAAGACCTTCACCAATCTCTCCTTCTGTTCGAGGGCCGTGGACCTCGCGGCTTCTTCCAAGACAGGCCACGTCGCCGGGGGGGTCATGGGGTTCACGACGGGCGGCCTGACATATAAGGCGAAAATCTTCGCCCCGAAATGCTTCGCAAGCTCGGCAGCATAAGGCTGTGCCGCGGAGGCGGCTGGGGAGAAATCAGTTGCAAATAGGATATTTGCGATGTGTGTCCGAGTCTGAACATCGATAGTTTTCATGCCGCACCTCCATTAACTTGAACGCTAACGCCGCAGCGAAAAGGTCGCTGTGACGTACGTCACTTTCAGGGGTGATGAGCATCGCCGCGCCGAAAAAGCAGAGATGCTAAAAAGGGAATCGAGAAAGAGAGCCAGGCGGGGGCTCTTCCACGAGGAACTTCGCCAAGGGCAACAAAACCGTGGAAGGGTCCTCGCCACAGGTGCCACAGGGAGGTGAGCGCCATGGTCACTCAGACCGTGCCAGTAGCCACGCTACAACCAAGAGGGAGCAAAACGCCCAAGCCAAGTGAAGCCCCCAAGAAACCAGTTGTTGAGGACACTTTCACAAAGGCGTTGCTCGAACTACCATTGGAGTATCGCCGTCGAAGTCCATTGGAGTGGGTTGCTTCGCTGGTCATTCATGCGGTGGCGATAGCAGCCCTCATAATCACACCGTTGCTTTACACGCAGGCGATCGACTTGAAGGCCTTGCAAAATACGTGGCTGGTGGCGCCGGGTCCGCCGCCGCCTCCTCCGCCCCCCGCTCCGGCGGTGCAGAAAATCACGCGTCCCATGGCTCGGCTGATTCAGGCCGGGAAGTTAACGGCACCCACTGTGATCCCGAAGAAGGTGGCTATCATTAAGGAAGAGCCGCTTGCGCCAGATGTGGGCGGCGTTGTGGGCGGAGTGCCCGGAGGGATTCCGGGCGGGCAGGCAGGGGGAGTCCTGGGAGGTATCATCGGTGGAACCGGAGGCATGATGGCGCCTCCACCTCCAGCGCCAAAGCGGATTGTGCGCGTTGGAGGGAACCTGAAGCCTCCCCGACAGACGTTCAGTGAACAGCCTGTGTACCCGTTCCTTGCGAAGCAAGCGAGAATCCAAGGTGTTGTCGTAATCGATGCGGTAATTGACGAGCAAGGGAACGTAGTTCAAGCACACGTGGTGAGCGGTGCGCCTCTGCTCATCCCGGCTGCGCTTCAGGCCGTCATGCACTGGAAGTACGAGCCCAGCTACCTGAACGGCGAACCGATTTCGGTCGCAATGCACGTGGAAGTGAACTTCGTTTTGCAGTGACGCTTCCTCCCAGCGATCGCTCGTGGTGATCCTGGCGTGGCCACGAGCGATCGCCTATTCCGATCAGCGGATCTCAATTCAATAGAAAATTTCAAAGGCACAAACGTCCGACGGGAGAAGGTTGCTTCCCCGGATTCCGGCATGCTAGAAGGGCTGCTGCGCCTTTGCGAGCAGCTCACAAACCAGCGCGCCCATCGCATTTTGGACGTGCGGCGAAAGCTGGTCACCTGCAGCAAAGTTCTGGCCTTCGATTCCATAGATGATCAAGCGGGGCGGGAGTTGGTGAAGCGTACGCGCCAATTCCACCGCCTCCGTGACCCTAAACGCGTGTGTTGAGTGACGGAAGAACCGAGCCGGAATTTTCTCCGCGTTTGCATCGAGTCGGTGAATCGTACCAGGAGGGGCGCCGGACTGGATTGCATCAATAAGGATCACCGACGGGGCGCCTTTCCAAGCTTCGATCAGCGCCGTTCCCTCACCGCTCTCTTCTATGACCTTCACGCCGGGCGGGGCTTGGTCCGCGAACTGCTTTGCGACAGCAATGCCAGCGCCATCGTCACTGCGGTAAGGATTGCCGATTCCAATGACGAGCAGGAATGGGGGATCTGAACTCATTCGTGAACGAGATCCAATTTCAGGGAGTGCGTCGCGCACGAAATGCAAGGATCGTAATTGCGGATTGCCTGCTCGCATTGCCACTGAAGCTTTTCCTGGGGTATGGCGATATACGATTCCACATATTGCGCGAGGTCAGCCTCCATGGATTTCTGGTTTTGAGATGTGGGCGGAACAATCTTGGCATCGAGGATCAACCCGTGCTCGTCCAGGCGGTAGCGGTGATAGAGAATGCCGCGCGGCGCTTCAGTGCAACCGAACCCGGTCGAGGTGCGAGGTTCGCAATCGACAAAAGGCTTCGCGGGCTTTTCGTACTGGCCGATGATCCGCAAGGCCTCCTCGCAAGCGTAAACGAGCTCTACGGCACGCACAATGATGCTCTGGAATGGATTGAGGCATACGGGAGTAAGCCCTGCCGATCGGGCCGCCTCCTGGGCCAAGGGGGAGAGCCTGTCGAAATTCAGAGCGTATCGAGCCAGCGGGCCTACGAGGTACGCGCCCCTTGCCTTGAGGATGGAATGAAGCGCATTTGAGTGTGCAACATGCTCCTCCTCAAAATGCTGCTCGTACTGACCGACGACGATGTCCAGTCCCTTGTTGGAAACTAGGCGTCCTTCGTTGAACGGGTACTCATTGGGATGCCGCAGCGAGACAAATTCGTAGTCGCGCTGAAATGCGGGAAATGAGAACGAAGCGACCCAGCGAACCGTCTCCAATGAGGCGGCAAGAGCCCATTTCAAGTTTTCGACAAGGCCCGCCAAATCCTTTTTTTCCGGAACCTTATAGAAACCTCCTACACGGACGTTGACCGGATGGATCTCCCGCCCTCCAAGGAGCGTCATTATCTCGTTGCCAATTTTCTTCAGGCGGAGGCCGCGCTTTACAACGTCTGGATATTGCTGCGCCATCTGGAGGACGTCGTCGAATCCCAGAAAGTCCGGCGCATGGAGCATGTAGATGTGCAACGCATGGCTCTCCATCCACTCCCCGCAATACAGCAAGCGCCGCAACTCGCGGAGCGGGCCATCCGGATGAATTTCCAGTGCATCCTCGATGGCGTGGCACGAGCTCATCTGATACGCCACGGGACAGATCCCGCAGATGCGCGCGGTAATATCAGGCGCTTCGCTGAATCGCCGACCGCGGAGAAAGGCCTCAAAGAACCGCGGGGGCTCGAAGATTCTCAGTTTCACATCGACGACTCGCTGGTCCTTGATCTTGATGGTGAGTGCGCCTTCACCTTCGACGCGCGCCAGACAATCGACTTTGATGGTTCTATTGTTCATGCGCTTCGCTTTCCTTGCGGAACGGATCCGCACAGGCGTTGAAGGTCCGGAAAACACGCACAAGTTCTGGATCGCTGACTCCCATGCCCTTCCACGAGGCGCTCAGTTCCGGCATATTGGGCGTTTCTTTGGGCCCGAAACATCCGAAACAGCCGCGGTCATAAGCCGGACAAATCGCGCCGCAGCCCGCCTGCGTCACGGGCCCCATACAGGGAATGCCGCGCGCTACCATCACGCAGATGGTGCCCCGCCTTTTGCACTCGATGCACACGGAATAGTTCGGGACGTTCGGCTTGCGGCCATTCAAATGCGCGTTCAGGACTTCCAGCAATTGGAGCTTATTCACCGGGCAGCCGCGCAGTTCGAAATCCACGGACACATGGTCCTTGATGGGGGTGGATGTTTTCAAGGTCTCGATGTATTCGGGTTTGGCGTAGACGATCGAGGTGAAGTCCCGCACATCCTTGAAATTCCGCAAGGCCTGAATACCGCCCGCAGTGGCGCAGGCCCCGATGGTGATCAAGAATTTTGAAGCGCGGCGGATTGCGTGAATGCGCTCCTCATCATGAGGCGTGGTGATGGAGCCTTCGACGAGCGACACGTCGTAGGGCCCCTTGGCGACCGCGCGCGAAGCCTCCGGAAAATTCGCGATCTCGACGGCTCCCGCGACGGCCAACAGCTCGTCTTCGCAATCGAGGAGGCTGAGCTGGCATCCATCGCACGAAGCGAATTTCCAGACCGCAAGCTTTGGTTTCCGTGGAGAAGCCATCTTATATTTCCGCCTTGCCGAAGATCGGCTCAATCCGGTCGAACCGGAATACGGGACCGTCTTTGCATATGAAGGTGGGCCCGTATTGGCAGTGTCCGCAAAAGCCGATCGCGCATTTCATGTTTCGTTCCATGGAAACAAAAGTCCGGTCGGGCGCCACGCCCCGTTTGTGGAGTTCCATCACAGAGAAGCGCATCATCACTTCGGGTCCGCAAATCAAAGCCACGGTGTTGGATGGATCAAATTGGTAACGTCCGACCAATGTGGTCACCACTCCGACATTTCCGCGCCAGCCACCCGCGGCACGATCTACGGTGACCTGGACATCCAAATCAAACTGTCCACGCCAGCGCTGCAGTTCCTGCGGGTAAAGTATGTCCTCCGGAGTCCGGGCCCCATAGAGGAGGATAATTCTTCGATATTTCTCCCGCTGCTTCATGAGGTGATATAGCGCCGGACGAAGCGGAGCCAGCCCAATTCCGCCCGCCACAATGACAATCTCGCGGCCCATTTCCTCCGCGACAGGCCAATGGCTCCCAAATGGGCCGCGAACTCCCACGGTGTCACCGACCGTGAGTTTGGCCATCGCTTTTGTCACCACCCCAACGGCGCGCGTTGTATGCTCCAGGACGGGGCAAGTGCCGGCGTCACTGCTGATCGAAATCGGAACTTCGCCAACGCCGAAAACGTAAACCATGTTGAATTGCCCGGGCGCAAAACGCTCCCCGCTGGCCCCGTTCACCGGGACGAGTCTTACGGTAAAAGTGTCATACGTCTCCCGTTTCAACCGATCGATGCGGTACGGCACAGGAACCATCGGGTCGGAGACCGGGCCAAGGGCAATCGGTTGTTCAAGCATGTGAGCCATAGAGATCCATGAGCTGAAGCCGTGCGGCGTCCAATCGCTCGGTCACCACATTCGAAAATCGCTTCAGAATCTCGTATCCCAGGTCGTGGTCCTCCTCACATTTGTTGCGCAGGCATTTGCCGTCGAATGCCAAGGCCTGAGTCTCCTTCAGCGCCCGGGCATCGAAATGCCAGCGGTAGGGAGGAGATAGCCACGACCAGCCCAGCACATCCCCTTCGCCGACGGTCTGAAGAGTCGTCGACCCTTTGTGCGGAGTCATCAGCTCTACCGAAACCAGGCCTTCCCGTATGAAGTAGAACTGATTTGCGGCGTCGCCCTCACGAAAGATGTAATGCTTGGCCTCGAAGCGCACGTTGGAGGCGCAACCGACGATAAACTGGACGTGCTTGTCCTCCAGGCCCTCGAAGAACGTGTGTTGCCGGATGATCGACTCAAGAGTGTGGATCATGTGATTCCCCTCCTACGTCGAGCCACGAGGCTCAGACTCGTTGTCGCGGATTGCCTGGGCCTCCGCGGTGATATCGATTCCGACCGGGCACCAGGTTATGCACCGGCCGCAGCCGACGCACCCGGACTCGCCAAATTGATCGATCCAAGTGGCGAGTTTGTGCGTCATCCATTGGCGGTAACGTGATTTGGGAGTGGAGCGCACGCATCCACCATGGATATAAGAGAAATCCATGGTGAAGCAGGAGTCCCACTTCCTCCATCGCTCGGCATGTCCGCCTGCCAAGTCCGTTACATCCTCCACCGTTGTGCAAAAACACGTCGGACACACCATCGTGCAATTCGCGCAGGTCAAGCAGCGGTTCGCCACGTCTTCCCAACGCGGGTGTTCGTAATTTCGATACAGCAGTTCCTTGATTCCGTTCGTATCGAGAGTCCGCCCCATGTGGCGCGCGGTTTCGGCTACGATGTCCTCGGCGATGCGGAGATCCTCTGCGTCGGACCGGCGATGAGGTATCTCTGCCATCACCCGCGCGCCCGCCTCCGTACCGATCTCCACGACGAAATAATGACTTCCGTCCTTGAGGATTTCAGTGAGGGCCACGTCGTAGCCGGAGGCCGCTTTCGGGCCAGTGTTCATCGATGTGCAGAAGCATGTGCCCCCTGCCTGGCCACAATTCACCGCCACCACAAAGAGGCTGTCCCTCCGCGATTTGTACTCAGGATCGACATACGGCCCGCCCGTGAAGACTTTATCGAGAATGGCGATGGCGTGAAGTTCGCAGGCACGCACACCGATCAGAGCGTATTTAGTGTCGTCCGGTTTTTCTTGAATGACCTGGAGGCCGTTGACATCGCGTTTGCACTGCCACAGCCGAGTCAGGGGCGGGTGCAGGAACATTTTCCACGACTGGGGCCCGACATTGAAGCCGAAAAGCGACTCATCTGTGCGCCGATTGAGTCTATATTTCCCAGGGCTTTGTTCATCTGTCCACCCGCGAGGCAGGTCATCCACCGAATTCAGTCGGTCATAGACGATTGCCTCTTCGCGAACCGTTGGCCCGACGAGGACAAAGCCACTGCGGGAGAGGGCCTTGAAAAGATGGGTCAGATCGCCGACATCAACCACGACGGTATCCGCGATGTGAAGCGAGTTCTCCGGCATTTTCCCTCACCAACCGCCGCGCGATGCGGCTGCGGACATTACGGATTCGTTCGCGAGATATCGATGGAATTGCCGGCTTGAGGGGACCGGCTGGGGCAGGAAGTCCAGGGAGCAGCGGCATCGGGACATGGTGCCATCCACAAATCGCCACAGCTCTTCACAGGAAGGTAGAGACGGTTTGATCGTCAAAGGACCCACTAGCATCTCCAGATTTCTAAGGGTTGCCCTCATCTATCTTCCCGAAGCCAAGCTCAATTGAGCGGTGACAATCATCACACCAAATTGTGAGCCGCTACCATTGCCTGTCCCAGGCTCAGCCCTCCATCGCCACAAGGGACTTTGGAATGAGTGAATACGCGGAGCCCGGCGGCTCCCAACTGCTGGCTCAAGTTTTCCAAGAGGAACGAATTCTGGAACGTTCCACCAGAAAGGCAAATGCGGTCCAGTCCAGTTTCACTTTGAAGCAGCTTTGCGAGCCGTGTAAAAACTTCCACTAGCCCCCGATGAAAACGAGCGCTGATCAACGAAGGGGGAGTCTGACGACCGAGATCGGAGATCATCGAGTCGAACAGGGAGCGGGTTTCGATGATCCAGCCGTCCTTCGCCAGGTGCAGATCCAACGGGTAGGCGCGCTCATCGGACGAGTCCAAGATCATTTCCAATTCGACAGCGGCTTGGCCTTCGTAGGTAACGCTGCGGCGAAGGCCGATTAGAGCTGCAACAGCATCAAACAAGCGGCCGCAACTCGATGTCAGTGGACAATTCACGCCGCGCTCCATCATGCGGAGGAGTATTTCCGATTGACGCAAATCCAGATTCTTGACGAATGGAACTGAAAAGTTCAGCCAATCGCGGCCAAAATGATGAGCCATGTAAGCCACTGCCATGCGCCAAGGATCATGGATCGCTTGCGTTCCGCCGGGCATCGGAACGTATTCGAAATGAGCCGCACGCCTGAATTCGCGATAGTCTGCGACCAGCGCCTCCCCTCCCCAAGCATGCCCGTCGGTTCCATATCCGGTCCCATCGAGAGCAAATCCGAGCACCGGGCCCGAAAGTCCGTTTTCCGCCATACAACTCGCGATGTGTGCGTGATGATGCTGAACACCGACTCGATGGATACCCTCTTGTCCCAACGCCCACTTTGTTGACAGGTAGTCCGGATGCAGATCGTGCGCAATCATCTGCGGACGGATTTCAAGGATCCGCTGGAGATGTTCGATTACATCCTGGAAGAATCGGAAGCTTTCCAGGTTTTCGAGATCGCCAATGTGCTGGCTCAAGAACGCTACGCGGCCGTTGGTGAGGCAGATCGTGCTTTTCAGTTCGCCACCGACGGCCAAAATCGGCGGTGTGTCGTTCGCCAGGAAAATGGGCATGGGAACATAACCGCGAGACCGGCGAACCTGTCGCAGATTGCCCGAGCGGGCGCGGACGACCGAATCGTCGGAGCGCCAAAGGATTTCGCGGTTGTGCATGAGAAAATAATCGGCAATCCCGCGCAGGCGTTCCACTGCATCCTGGTTGTCGATGACGATGGGCTCCTCGCACAGGTTCGCGCTCGTCATCACAAGCGCTCGGAACCTGCCAGACTCAAACAGCAGGTGGTGCAAGGGCGTGTAGGGAAGGAAAAGCCCCAACTCGCGGTGTGACGGTGCAACCTGTTCCGCAATTTCGCTGACGGCCCTCTTCCGGAGGAGCACAATCGGCCGCGCCGGGTCCTGCAGGGCACGGCGGGCCGTTTCGTCCACCTCGCACAGTTCCTCGGCCGTCGCGACATCGGGGACCATGATGGCGAATGGTTTCTCAAACCGATGCTTGCGGTCGCGCAACTGCTGGACAGCCCTCGGATTCGTTGCGTCTGCTGCCAAGTGAAAGCCGCCCAAACCCTTGACGGCTACAATCTGCCCGGTCCGGAGGCGCGAAGCTGATTCTGTGATCGGGTCGTTGCACGGCACGATCGCGCCATCCGAATGCCGAAGCTCCAGTTGCGGACCACATTTCCAGCACGCGTTCGGCTGCGCATGGAATCGCCGATCGCGAGGATCGTTGTATTCGGCCTCGCACTCGTGGCACATCTCAAAAGAGGCCATCGAAGTGAAGGGCCGGTCGTATGGTATCCGCTGCACAATCGTGAACCTGGGCCCACAATTGGTACAGTTGATGAAGGGATAGCGGTGTCGGCGATTCGAAGGATCGAAGAGTTCCCGCCGGCAATCGTCGCATAGGGCGATATCGGGAGAAATCAGCGCACGTGCCTGTTCACTCCGGTCGCTCTCGAGAATCAAGAAGGTGCTGTCGCCTTTGCAGGGAATTTCATGCACGTGAATTTCCGTAATGCGAGCGAGCGGGGGAATATCCTTGGGCAAATGGTCGATAAACAGATCAATCGAGTCGAGCGAGCCTTCGAGTTCTATCGTGACGCCCGAGGAAGTGTTACGCACATTTCCCGCGAGCGATCGAAGTGTTGCAAGCCGAAAGACGTAGGGACGAAAGCCCACGCCTTGGACCACGCCCGATACATCAATTTGGCGGCGTATGTTCACGCGACTTCCTAAGCCCGCACAGCAATCCGGTCTTGCAGGACTTGTTCGCGACGCTGCCTGAGCCATTCGCGCCACGCTTCCATGCCCTCGCCGCTAACGCAAGAAAGTCTGACAATCTCCATTCCCGGGTGTATGCGACGCGCATTTTCTTCCGCGGCTTGAATGTCGATTTTCAGATAAGGAAGCAAATCGATCTTCGTGAGCAGCAACAGCGAAGACTTAAAGAAGATGGAAGGGTACTTTAAGGGCTTGTCCTCGCCTTCCGTCACACTGAGAAGAACAACCTTCGCCGCCTCGCCCAAGTCGTAACTCGCGGGGCAGACGAGGTTTCCTACGTTTTCGATGAACAGTATATCGAGTGATTCAAGCGGCCAATCTTCCAGAGCCCGTTCGATCATCCGCGCATCCAGGTGACAAGTGCCCCCCGTCGTGATCTGTCGAACGGGGAACCCGTACCGGCGCAACCGCGCGGCGTCGTTGTCTGTTTGAATGTCGCCCGTCAGGACTGCGACGCGGTCTTCCGCATGGAATGACTCGAGCGTGCGCTCCAGCAACGAAGTCTTGCCGGAGCCGGGTGCGCTGATCAGGTTGACGCAGAGGACGCCGTGCGCCCGAAATCGTTCGCGGAGGCCCGCCGCGATCCGGTCATTCTCACTGAGGACTTTGCGTTCGAGTGGCACACGGTTCATTTTCAATCTCCAGATAAGCAAGGTCGAGTTCGTCGCCTCCGACGCATACTGTCTGCGCTCCTCCGCAACGGGGACAAACGGAAAGGAACTCCTTTGCCGAAAACAATTCGCCGCAGCCGGAACACCGATACCGCAGCGGACACGTCTGGATCTCAAGAATCAAGTCAGCGAGGGCTGTATCGCGGGTCAGAACGTCGAAGGCGAATCGCAACGATTCCGGGTCCACCGCCGCGAGCTCTCCGATGCGCACGCAGACGCGGCACGGCCGCGCTCCGGCATGTTTCTCCGCCTCCGATTTCACGGCTTCGATGATGGTGGAGGCAATTCCGAGTTCGTGCACATTCACCTCAACAAATCCGGGGCAGTTGATCGCCCGCGAGCATGTCCACGATGCGCGTGGTTCCAAGCCTTGTGCGCAGGTTCACCAGGCGAGGATAAGAACTGGAAACCGTTCCGATGATCTGTGCTTCCCGGCCCAGCGGATGACGTCTCATTACTTGGAGCACTTCTTCGGCGGCGCTCGGTTCGACGATGGCTATCAACTTTCCTTCGTTAGCCACGTATAGAGGATCGAGGCCGAGCATCTCGCAGGCTCCCTTCACTTCTTCGCGAATGGGAATCGCTCTTTCTTCGAGCATCATTCCGACGTTGGATCGCTCGGCAATTTCATTCAGCGCGCTGGAAAGGCCGCCGCGGGTCGGATCGCGGAAGCAGCGAAATCCCGCATTCGTATCCAGCATGGCCGCCACCAATGTGTGAAGAGCCGCCGAGTCGCTTTGAATGGAAGTTTCAAACTCGATCCCTTCTCGCTGCGCCAGAATGGCAATCCCGTGTTCTCCGATGGAACCGCTCAACAAGATTTTGTCTCCTGGCCGCGCGCGATTGGCGGAGAGTTCGAGTCCGGGCTTGACGATACCGATTCCGGTCGTGTTGATGAACAATCCGTCGCCGCTCCCTTTCTCCACAACCTTTGTATCGCCGGTCACCACGGAAATGCCCGCTTGCTGGGCTGCCCGCTGCATAGAATTCGCGACGACGCGAAGCGTCTCGATGGGCAGCCCTTCTTCGATGATGAAGGCGGCGCTCAGAAAGAGCGGCTTTGCCCCGCCCATCGCAAGATCGTTGATCGTGCCGTTGACGGCGAGCGAGCCGATGTCGCCGCCTGCGAAAAATAGGGGCTTGACGACGAATGAGTCGGTCGTGAACGCCAGCCGGACTCCCTCCACATCCAAGATCGCCTGGTCGTCCAAGCGCGCCAGGGAAGGATTATTGAACGCCGGAAGAAAAATATTCCGCAGGAGTTCTGCGCTCAACTTCCCACCGCTGCCGTGGCCGAGAAGCACTGTCTCTTTGGCAGACAACGGAATCGGGCAGGCCATGCCGTCCAGAATTTTGGCGTATTCAGTCATGGGCCAATCCTTGGGCTGCCGCTGCGTGCCTTCGATAATGGTAATAGGCGGCGCACGCCCCTTCGGCGGAAACCATCGGAGCACCCAAAGGACTTTCCGGAGTGCATCGCGTCGAAAATGCAGGACAGTCCGTTGGTTTCTTGCGGCCCTGCAGAATCAAGGAACTGATGCATTCCTTCGATTCCTCGGCGATCACGTTCTCTAGCTCAAAGATCCTGTCGGCGTCGTAAGCCGCGAATTCTTCGCGAAGTCGCAATCCGCTTTGAGGGATCATCCCGATGCCGCGCCACTTCTGGTCGCACACTTCATAGACTCGTTGCATGATGTTCTGGGCCGGCAAGTTGCCCTCATAGGTCACCGAGCGGCAATACTGGTTTTCTATCTCCGCGCGTCCTTCCTCGAGCTGTACCACGAGCATCAAGATCGCTTCCAGCAAGTCGATGGGCTCGAAACCGCCGACAACGATGGGAAGGTGGAAATCGGCGCTGAGCTTTTCGTATTCGCGGTAGCCCATCACGGTGCAGACGTGGCCCGGCGCGATCAACCCCTGCACACGGTTGCCCGGCGAACTCAAGAGCAGGCGCATCGCAGGCGGCACCAGGACATGCGAGGCCAGGATTGAAAAATTCTCGAGCTTTTCCTGTTTTGCTTGCCACACAACCATGGCGTTGGCCGGCGCCGTCGTCTCAAATCCAATGCCGAAAAAGACCACGCGGCGATCTGCATGGGCGCGGGCGATCTTTAACGCCTCCAAAGGCGAGTAAGTAACTCGCACGTCCCCGCCATTGGCTTTGACGTGGAATAAATCAGAACGCGAACCCGGGACACGAAGCATGTCGCCGTACGAAACAAGAATCACACCCGGCTGAGATGCAATCGCGATGGCCTTGTCGATTGTTTCCAGCGACGTGACGCACACCGGGCATCCCGGCCCGTGGACGATCTCGATTCCCGCTGGCATCAAGTCATCGATGCCGTAACGCATGAGAGTGTGCGTCTGCCCGCCGCACACTTCCATCAGAACCCATGGTTGTGTAGCGCGGCGCGTGATTTCGCCCACCAGGGATCGTGCAATCCCGTCATCGCGATACTCATCCACATACTTCATGCCGCGGGCCCCTTCTTGGCATTGCTTTCCTCGCGCGCGGGCGGGGTTGGCCCGTCCTCCAGCAGTTCGGGAGAAAGCTCTTGTTCGAGAACGCCCATCTGTTGCAGCAATTCGTAGGTCCGGGATGCCTCGTCCGCATTCACGCGGCTAATCGCGAATCCGACGTGCACCAAGACATACTCCCCGATCGACGCCTCCGGCACAAAATCGAGGCACACTTCGCGGAATATCCCTCCGAATTGCACCCGGCCATACCGGATGCTATTGCGAACAGACGTGTCAAGAATCTTACCTGGTACGGCCAAGCACATTGAGAGCTCTCCTGGTGATATCGGTGTAACCGGACCTGAAGGTTATAGATGCCCCCCGTTGACGATTGTGGGAGCCAACACTCAGGGGGCTCGCGAGGGGATCGTAGGAACGATATATCGGCCGCTCGCACCTCATCCGCATCACTTTCGGGCCAACCGGTCCATCTTCGCGACCGTGGCCTCTCGGAATACCCTTGACGCGGGTCTGTTTGCTCCAGAGTACACTTAGACCCGTGGACATCTTTTCCCTTGCCTAAGCGACTCTAACCCGGCCCCCTCTAAGCGGAAGTGACCTTCGTCACAATTCTCTGGCTATCCTACCATGCTTGCCGGATTCCGATTGGACCAATCGGGCCATCGAGACTCTTGCAAGAATTCTGCTTAGTGCCACTCGCTAAAGCAGCTTCCAAGGTCGTTCGATATGAAATGTGCGTTGGGGCGAAGTGTGATACCGTGTGACGGACCTCACATTCTCCTGTGACTCGAATCCTAGAGCGTGTGGCGCATTCTGAGAGTTAATGGATGTGGACAGGTGAAGAGCGTGGGGAGGATGCATGCATGTGTCGAAGCTTGTTCTTATTGTCAGTGGTGAACCATCACGCCGTGAAACCCTGGCAGGGGTCGCACTGCGCTCGGGCGTCCATCCTGTTCTGTGTGCAACAGCGTCCGAGGCAAGGGCACTCTTAGCCCGGCAGCGCTTTGAGGCAATCCTGTGCGATGACACTCTGCAAGATGGCACCTTCAAGACTGTCACAGCCGGCGAGAAGATGTCTGGACGTTGCACTCCGGTCGTCGTAGTATCCCGGCGAGACGACTGGCACTCCTACATGCAGGCGCTGGCAGGGGGAGCCATTGATTATCTCGCTTATCCCCCATACCAAGGTGAGGTAGAACGGGCATTGGAAAAGGCTGAAGAGTTTAGCCGTCTAGTCCCTGTGATAGCGTAGTGGCCGTCGGTATGTGCTGCCGGAGGCATTGAGACCGATCGTCAGGAATATGGGGCTAAGTCGGTGGGTACAGTTTGCGGACCTTGGTGAACGCTGTACCCGAATGGAGGTGTGCGATGTTTCATCGTGGGATCGCCACAGTTGCTCTGGCTCTCGCGATCTGCTTTCTGTTCTTGAGCCACTTCGACGCGCAATTCTTTCTGTTTCACTTCTACGAATCGCTCATTTACCTGGCGATTGTCCTGATGCTTTTCTATTTTGAGGACCGCTGGGCCTACATGATGGGAATGGTCGCGCCGGCCATTTGGATGGCGCTGACCCTGGCCTGGAGCGGTTTGCGGGGGATCTCCTTCGAGGTGTGGCTTGCCCTTCATCCCGGGCGAGCCTTTTTTCCGTCGGGGCTATTGACGTCGGTTGCTTTCGCGCTTTCCATTATACTGATCGTTTGCTGTGCGATCCGGTGGAGACGTGAGTTCGCGGGCCTGGGAAAGGGATGGAGTACTCTTATGGTCTCGACGGTGATCGTCGCGCTGTACTACGCCGTGCTGGTTGTCTGGCTCCTGCGATGGCCGCCGTCGGCAGCATGAGGATGAAGGGAGAAGGCCATGAGAATTCTGCTCGCACTCGATGACTCCAAGTCTTCCGAGGAAGCGTTGAGCGTCGTCGCACGACAGATCCGGTCGGAAGGAAGTGAAGTCCGAATTTTGCACGTTTTGCAGCCCATCACCTTGTCTGCCCCGCCTCAAATGTCCTCTGATTACACGCCCGAGCTTCAGGAACTTGGCAAACGAGCTAAGGAACTGCTCGAACGTGCTGCCAAATCGCTTCGAGAGGCTGGTTTCAAAGCCGAGACTCTTCTGAAGAAGGGCGATATCCGGGGCACCATCCTGGATGAGGCCGCGGAATGGAAAGCAGACTTGATCGTCCTCGGATCTCACGGCAAGGGTGGGGCGCAGAGGTTCTTGCTCGGCAACGTTGCGGAGTCCGTGGCGCGCCATGCGCCCTGCTCGGTTGAGATTGTGCGGGTCCGAAGCAATCGCTGATCTGAATTAAAGAGTCCCTCGCGCGGGGCGACATACTCCTTAGGTGAAGCGCATCGTAGCGGCACAAAGGCGTTAGTGTTTGATCGTGGCATGGAACTTTGTTGCACGGTCGAGGGTGCGCACCTGAATCCAGTGATTTCTGCTGATCGCAAGAGATGGTCGTGAGAACCTTAAGTTCTTCCTTCGCATAGACCGTCACATCCATTCGTGATGTAAATCACAGTAAGCCGCTGCTCAGTTTGCGACACTTGTGTTGGGAATTGTCTTTGCAGGGGTGTGGGAGATGAAAAGAGCCGGAGCGGTAGCACTTATTTCCTGCAACGTATTGATCATAAATGTCTTACGAGCGAGTCCAGTTTTTCCGATAACTGCCTCCCAGGAGCTGATCCATGACGAAGACGATGGCCATCTTGGACGGAAATGAGGCGGCAGCGTCCGTCGCCTATCGATTGAACGAAGTGATCGCCATCTATCCCATCACTCCCTCCTCACCAATGGGGGAATGGGCCGACCAGTGGAAAGAGGAAGGCCGCAAGAATGTCTGGGGTATCGTCCCCACCATAACTGAGATGCAGAGCGAAGGCGGCGCGGCCGGTGCTCTGCATGGAGCTCTTCAAGCCGGGGCCCTGGCAACCACCTTCACAGCATCGCAGGGCCTTCTGCTGATGATCCCAAACATGTACAAAATCGCCGGAGAATTGACCCCGGCCGTTATTCATGTGGCGGCCCGGACGATCGCCACGCATGCACTATCGATATTTGGCGATCACAGTGACGTAATGGCGACTCGCGCGACGGGGTTCGCGCTACTGGCCTCCAATTCCGTTCAGGAGGCAGCCGATTGTGCTGCTATAGCCCAAGCCGCCAGCCTGGAATCGCGAATTCCGTTCCTGCACTTTTTTGACGGTTTCCGCACGTCGCATGAAGTAAATAAAATCACGCCCCTCACCGACGACGATCTCAAGGCGATGATCGACGAGAAGTGTTTGCTCGGTCACCGCGAACGCGCGATGTCTCCGGAACATCCGGTGCTTCGAGGCAGCGCCCAGAACCCGGACGTGTTTTTCCAGGCTCGAGAGGCGATCAATCCCTACTATCTCGCATGCCCCACAATTGTTCAGAACGTGATGGACCGCTTTGCAAAACAGACGGGCCGAAGCTATCACCTGTTTGACTATGTGGGGGCGCAAGACGCCGAGCGGGTAATCATCATGATGGGGTCTGGCTGCGGCGCCGTTGAGGAGACGGTGGAACAATTGATGCGCCAGGGCGAAAAAGTTGGCTTGCTTAAAGTACGATTGTTCAGGCCCTTCGCCGCCGAAGCCCTTCTTGGCGCGCTCCCCACGACAGTATCCTCCATCGCCGTGCTCGACCGGACCAAAGAGCCCGGCAGCCTGGGCGAACCTCTCTATCTCGATGTGGTGACAGCTTTGCATGAATCGAGTTCTACGGGAATTCGTTCCGCGGTAATCGGTGGCCGTTATGGCCTGTCTTCGAAGGAATTTACTCCGGCGATGGCGAAGGCAATCTTCGATGAGCTGAAAAAGGCAGAGCCGAGGAACCACTTCACCATCGGGATCGTGGACGATGTTACGCACACAAGCCTGGAATACGATCCAAGTTTTTCGACCGAAGAACCGGGCGCGGTCCGGGCGCTCTTTTATGGTCTCGGGTCGGATGGAACGGTGGGCGCGAACAAGAATTCGATCAAGATTATTGGGAAGGGAACGAGCAATTACGTGCAGGGCTATTTCGTTTACGACTCAAAGAAGGCAGGATCCGTAACGGTTTCGCATCTTCGCTTCGGTCCGCGCCCGATACGATCGTCCTATTTGATCAGCAAGGCCAGCTTCATCGCATGCCACCAGTTTCAGTTTCTGGAGCGCATGGACGTCCTCGCGGCGGCCGAACCTGGCGCTACTTTTCTCCTGAACTCGCCCTTCGGTCCCGGAGAAGTCTGGAGCCATTTGCCGCGGAAGGTCCAGCAGACCATCATCGAGAAGCGCCTCAAATTCTACGTCATTGATGGTTTCGCCGTAGCCAGGGACACCGGCATGGGAACGCGCATTAACACGGTGATGCAGACCTGCTTTTTCGCCATCAGTGGCGTCCTTCCGCGGGATCAGGCGATCGACGCCATCAAGAATGCCATTCGTCAATCGTACGGAAAGCGTGGCGACGCTGTGGTTCAAAAGAACTTTGCCGCCGTGGACCACGCGCTCGCCCATTTGCACTTGGTGACGGTTCCCAGCGAAGCCACATCAGGATTTGAGATTCTTCCTCCCATACCTCAGCAAGCTCCGGCTTTTGTTCGAGACATTCTTGGCGCCATTGTCGCGGGACACGGTGATGAATTGCCCGTGAGCGCCATGCCGGTGGATGGGACCTTTCCAACCGCAACTTCCAAGTGGGAGAAGCGCAACATTGCCCAGGAAATTCCCGTCTGGGACGAAGAAATTTGCATTCAGTGCGGAAAATGCGTCCTCGTTTGCCCCCACGCCGTCATCCGGGCCAAGGTTTACGATTCGTCTTTGTTGTCGGGCGCACCCGCGTCGTTCAAATCCGCCAAACCGCGTTGGCGCGAGTTTGAGACCTTGCGGTACACGCTGCAGGTTTCACCCGAAGATTGCACCGGCTGCCGTCTGTGCGTGGAAGTGTGCCCGGTGAAAAGTAAGAGCGAAGCCCGGCACAAAGCAATCAATCTACAGGCGCAGGCGCCACTCCGTACTCCGGAAAGCGCTAACTGGGACTTCTTTCTCAGCTTGCCGGAATTCGGACGGGGTCGTTTGTCGCACAGCCAGGTCAAGGACGCGCAACTCCTGGAACCGCTGTTCGAGTTTTCGGGCGCGTGCGCGGGATGCGGCGAAACGCCTTACATCAAGCTTCTGACGCAGCTCTTCGGCGATCGCCTTTTGATTGCCAATGCGACGGGTTGCTCGTCGATTTACGGGGGAAATTTGCCTACCACGCCGTATACGGTCGACCCGCAAGGGCGCGGGCCCACGTGGTGCAATTCGCTTTTCGAGGACAACGCTGAATTTGGGTTGGGTCTCCGTTTGGCAGTTGACAAGAAGGCTGGATTTGCGCGAGAGCTTCTCCATCGGCTGGCCGCCCATGTGGGAAACGACCTTGTGAATGACTTGCTGGTTTCTAAACAGACGACCGAAGAAGAGGTTGAGAAGCAGCGGGAGCGCGTGGCCGACCTGAAGAAGAAACTTCAGTCCCTGCAATCGCCGGAGGCACGTGAGTTGTTGGCTGTTGCCGATGCGCTTGTTAGGAAGAGTGTGTGGCTGGTAGGCGGCGATGGCTGGGCCTATGACATCGGTTTCGGCGGTCTGGACCACGTCCTTGGCTCGGGCATGAACGTCAAGGTTTTGGTCCTTGATTCGGAGGTCTATTCGAACACAGGCGGGCAGATGTCCAAGGCAACTCCCCGCGCCGCAGTTGCGAAGTTTGCTACGGGAGGCAAACGCACGTCCAAGAAAGACTTGGCCATGGAGGCAATCAGCTATGGTTCCGTGTATGTCGCTCGCGTCGCCATGGGCGGCAACGACACCCATACGATCAAGGCGTTCCTGGAAGCGGAGGCGTACGACGGGCCGGCGCTGATCATTGCGTATAGCCATTGCATCGCTCACGGTTACGATATGGCCTTCGGCATGGAGCAGCAAAAAGCCGCCGTCAATTCCGGCTACTGGCCGCTGATGCGCTATAACCCCGCGCTGCGCGCGGAGGGCAAAAACCCATTCCAGCTCGATTCGAAGGCCCCCAAAGTCGCGTTCAAGCAGTACGCCTATCAAGAGTCGCGCTACACGATGCTGGTACAAAGTAATCCGGAAGCTGCCAAGGATTTGTTGCGGCTCGCGCAGGACGATGTAGACCGGCAGTGGACGGTATATTCCAATCGCGCGGCGATGCCCGGTCGCGCCGAGACGCCGGCGATTGCGCTGCCGGAGCCAGAAGTCACGCCAAAGATTAAGCCGGAGGAAGGAGAGGAAGTATGACGGACATCACAACGCGATATCTAGGCTTCACGCTGAAGTCTCCGCTGGTTGCATCCGCTTCTCCTCTCTGTGAATCGATTGACAACATTCGCAGAATGGAAGACGCCGGAATCGGCGCCGTCGTTCTCCCGTCGCTCTTTGAAGAGCAACTCGAGCTGGAGAGCAATGCGGTTGATTCCGATCTGTCGCGTGGCGAGGAAAGCTTCGCGGAATCGTTGAATTATTTCCCGGATATGCAGACGTACAACGCAGGTCCGGAAGGGTACCTGGAGTTGATTCGGAAAGCCAAACGGAACGTCTCAATTCCCGTCATCGCGAGTTTGAACGGGAACTCCTCCGGCGGATGGGTCCGCTACGCCGGATTGATGCAAGAAGCCGGTGCGGACGCCATCGAACTGAACCTCTACGGCGTAGTCACCGATCCAAACATCAGCAGTTCCCAGGTCGAGCAGGACTACTGCGAGCTCGTCAGCCAAGTGGAGACGAGCGTGACGATTCCGGTCGCCGTGAAGCTCTCCCATTTCTTTACGGCGATTCCGTACATTGCGCGGCGCCTCGACGAGGCAGGAGCCGACGCGCTGGTCCTGTTCAATCGCTTTTATCAACCCGAATTCGACATGGAGTCGCTCGATGTGGTGCCGAAACTGAGTTTGAGCACCCAGGAAGAGCTGTTGTTGCGTCTCCACTGGATTGCGATTCTCTATGGGCGCATTCGGGCGAATCTGGCTGTGACAGGTGGAGTGCATGACGCAAGCGATATTTTGAAGGCCATGATGGCCGGCGCAAACGTCGCGATGATGACGTCCGCGCTGCTGCGGCATGGAATCCCGCATGCGAGCATTGTGTTGCGCGATCTCACTCGCTGGATGGAAGAACACGAGTACGAGTCCATCGCCCAAATGCGCGGGAGCATGAGCCGGCAGTTAGGTCCGAGCCCGAAAATCTTTGAGCGCGTGAATTACATGCGCGTTCTGAAGTCGTACGAGCTCCGCTGACCTGTGGCCCCGGCACATCGCATTCGTGACAGCAGTTACATAGCATTGTGATTTCCGTCCTATGAGCCGCGGTCCGTACGTGTTATCAAGGGATCGCAAGAGGATCCGAAAGAACTGAGAGATTGATAAGAGTTCCACCGTGTCGCTGAGAATCTAGCGGCAGGGTATAAGGCGATTAGGAGAATCGCCGCCGCAGGTTGTCGCACCCAGCGAACACGGCGAGAAGGAGGGCACTCGAGAGCTCGCTTCCTGTTTTGCTCGCCCCGCGTACCCGAAGCTATGTGACACATCAGCACGCCGGCTTTCCGGCGAGGGACGTGAGGGCTACGAGTAAGTGATGCGGGCTTGCGACAGTGCCCTGTAGGTGCCATGAAACGGGAGCGGATAAGCGGTTCCGCTCCCGTTTTTATTTTTCTTCCGTGGCTGCATCCCTCCAAATTGGGCAGGCGCATTAATTTCCAAGCCATCCGCGAGGAAATGAACGATCACTTGGCCTTCGGGACGGCGCGAAGGCGAAGGAAGAGAAGGAAGCCGGCGGGGTGCGCTCCATACGTCGAATCGAGCGAAGCGGGATTTCCATACAACGTGAACTGGCCGCCGAGAGCGCTCGAGATGTGCGGGATGAAATTGAATTCGCGGTCATAGCCGAGCGTATAGGCCTGGATGCGCGCTAGGAAATGTTCCTGGAAATCCGGAGGAAGGGGATTCTCTCCTAAGAGTAGTTCGTTGGTGCGGTCGACGTTTTCGATGCGGGCCCAAGCGAAGTTGCGCTCGGCAAACCGCACAGTGCTCTCGGCAAGATAGCTATTGAAGACCTCACCGCCGGGAAGATCTTCATTGCGTCCCCAAATGAGCGTGGTGGCCCAGTTGCCCCAATCCTTTCCGCCAGGTTCCTGGCCGGGGCGGAGCGGGCGGTCGTACATGACGGAAGCGGTCATGCGCAGCGTGTCTTCAGCGGGAAAAAGCTGCTCGGGGCTGTGCAGGCGCGCGATCGAATACTGGCCGCTCCAATCGTGCGCGGGATTCAGAGTGAGCCGCGTGGACCAGGAATCGATCGGGCCGGCGCCGATGGTCCAGCGATTCTCGCCGGGCTCGCGGCCGTGGAAACCGGAAACCTCGATGCGCGCGATTCTGTAGGCGAAGCCCAGGGTGACGACGTCATCCGAGATGTGCGTGGAATCTTGCAGATGGTGCCCGAGCGTGGCCATCGGATCTTCGCTGGCCGAAACTCGATGTGGATAAGCCTCCGGGCCGATTGCGGGATCACCGACGGGCGCGGCATACAGCGAGAATAGAGCGTTTTCGCCGAGCTTCACATCGTAGAGGAGCGCAAGCTCCATGAAAAGATTGTGTGGGTGTTGGCCGTCCACGATGGGATTTCCGTAGGCGGTTTCGCCGACCTGGAACAGCTCGGGATAACGGCGATCGGTGATCGTGGCGGGCTCGAGGCTGAGCATGGCGCGAGCGGTGAGAGTGCCGGGTCCGAGGGAACGCTGCGCCATGGGCATGAACCAGCTTGTGGAAAAGACTTTGTCGCCGCCGCGCGGGCCGGTTTGCTGGATCGAGTTGATGAAAGCATCGCCGTGGAACATCAAGGACCATGCGCCGCGCCGGGTCATGGGCATGTCGTGCGGCGTGGAGGCAGGCTCGGCGCTGGTTCCGGAGCTTTCATGATTGAGAATCTGGCCGATAAAGGTGGGACCAGAATTCATCGACATTCCAGGCATGGACATTCCCGGCTTCGACTGGCCGGAAGTGTGCTGCATGTCGCCCATGGCGGAGACCTTCGAGCAGGAGCAAAAGCCGAGTGTGTCGCAGGGGCTCTTCGCGGCCTCGGTCGCCAGCGTAGGAAGCGCGAAGAGGATGAAAGCGAAAAGCGACAGAATTGTGGCGACGGCGCAGCGGTGGACTGCAGACGGCGGCACATCGCCCATTCGCGGCGTGGAATTCGCTCGGGACGGCGACCCTCCCGATAGAAACGTTCGGGACCGAAGCGTCGCCGGGGGCGAATAAATTCCGAAGAAGTGGGGCGCCAATAAGTTGCGATTAGATTCTGGAGACTGGGGGCCAGAGGCTGGAGGCTGGCCAAACCCACCTGCTGACCGTGAGCGTGCGCGACGAGTGGCGGCAACGCCAGATTGGGGTGAGAGCAGGGAGGGGGAATGGCCGCGTTGGCGTGGAGAAATTCGTCCGTGTTGGATTTTGTCGTTCATGCAGAGAGAATAATAGTGGAAGGCGAACGAAAAAAGAACTGTACGTTCGGGCAAAATAAGTACAAGGGCCAGTACCCTGTACCAAACGCAGTGGCCGGACCTGCACTTTCGCGAGGACTGCTAGGACGTTCGCTAGAGACCCTGAAGTTACACGGCGGTGTTGGAGTGGCCTTGTTGGCAGTCCAGAAAAAGATGGTGTCGGTGCGGCCCGGTTCTTGGTGGCATCCTTGCACTCTGCTGATTTTTGTGGAAAGCGGCAGGCGAGTCGCCCGCGCTACTCTAAGGGGGGCGCTGAATCGCGGTGGGGAAATGAGCGAGGAATTGGGGATGTCAACAGATCCATTTGAATTGACTTTGCTGCCATTCAGCGAAGATGGTTGGAGGAAGAGAACTCACAACAGAGCGCGGGGAATGCGGACCGCACGGAGCGTTTAGAGAAAACCTTGGCGATGGCGCAGGCCCATGCTTTGCAGACACTCACTGCTCTCACTTGGGGCAGGCGCAGTAATAGGGCGCTACCTGAGATACCCCGATGCGAAATACTGAAGTGGTATCATGAGCCCATGCGGTGCGGCAGGAGGTAACTCCCCGAAAGGGCCTCGCCACCCGCCGACGCAGAGAGGGCTGGTCAATGAGAATCCTCGCGGCCACAGCCTGCTGCCTGCTGCTCTTAACGTCGCCACAATTCCTTCACGCACAGACCAAGACCGACCGAGAGAACTTCAAGCCGCTTCGGGATTTTGTACAGAGCTTTTATGACTGGTACGTTCCGTTAGCACAGGGGGAGAATTCGGTCACAGCATCGGACCTCGCCTTAAAATACCAGACTTCGGCCTTTAGTCCCGAGCTGTATCAAGCGTTAAAGGAAGACTCCGAAGCCCAAGCCAAAGCTACAGAGATTGTGGGCCTGGATTTTGATCCCTTTCTTAACACCCAGGACCCTTGTGAACATTACGAGGTGGGGAAGATCGCCCGAAAGGGAGAAATCTATAAGATCGATGTGCACAGCGTTTGCTCCGGCAAGAAGAGTAAAGAGCCCGCTGTGGTGCCTGAAGTGATGCGCAAGAACGGGCGCTGGGTTTTCATGAATTTTGTCTACGAGAACCTAATCAAACAATACCCCAACAGCGCAGATTTGATGTCCATGCTGAAGTTACTTCGACAGGAACGTCAGAACCCTTCCAAATGAGGCGCAATTCCGAAGCGGCATGACTCGCGCGAGCAGCGCCGCCAAGGGAAGTTGGGAGCGCCATGAATTGAGAGTCAGTGCGCCGCGCGCCGCGGCGTGCTGGTCACGAAAATTTCGCGTCAGCGCGTTATTTGGCGACGGGTTTGGGCTCGATGGAGAGGAGCTCGACCTCGAAAACCAGGGTAGCGCCGGGAGCGATGATGTTGCCTCGGCCCT
This sequence comes from uncultured Acidobacteriota bacterium, assembly GCA_963788255.1. Classification (GTDB taxonomy): domain Bacteria; phylum Acidobacteriota; class Terriglobia; order Acidiferrales; family UBA7541; genus Palsa-295. The sequence continues at coordinate 698,051 of CAWBGC010000009.1, read as the reverse complement.
GATCGCCATAAGCGAGGTCCGAGGGAATGAACAGCTGCCATTTCGAGCCGACGGGCATGAGTTGAAGTGCTTCGGTCCACCCCTTGATGACGCCGCTGACCGGAAACTTTGCGGGCTGGCCGCGTTTGTAGGAGCTGTCGAATTCGGTGTTGTCGAGGAGCGTGCCGCGATAGTTGCAGACGACAGTGTCGGTGGCAGAGGGTGTGGGGCCCGTGCCTGCAGAGAGGATTTTGTATTGCAGGCCGCTGGGAAGAGCAACGACGCCGGGTTGCGACTTGTTAGCGGCGAGAAATGCCTCGCCGGCCTTTTTGTTCGGCTCCGCCGCGATTCGCATTTTTTCCTCCTGGATTTTGCGAGCGTCGGCCTGAGCAGCGGTGAGCGCGGCTTGGGCGTCCGCATCGGTGAGGAGCGGCTTGTTGCCGGCCAGCGCGTCTTTCAGTCCGCGCAGGAGAATGTTGGGATCCACGTTATCGAGGGCGTTGTTGTGGAGACTCTTGCCGATGTTCATGCCGATGGCGTAGCTGGCTTTTTCCTTCTGCGTTTTGAGAACAAGCGTAGCCGGATGTTTCGCTGCAGCAGGCTTCTGCGTCGTTTTGGGGGCGGTAGATGATTGAGCAGCGGCCGGCGGAGTTTTCGGAGGATTCGCCGGTGCCGTCTGCTGGGCTTGCGCGCTTCCGAGCAGAATCATTCCCGCCGCGAGTATGGACAACATCGAAGTGAATGTATTTTGCATGAATGTATTGTCACATTGGTGGGACGGCATCGCAAAGGGCGAATGCGGGGAATTGGCCGAAAGCTTACGGCGCGGCGAAAGCCCGCGCATAAACCAAGTTTCTTTGCGAGCGGCTACATTTCCGCGGCGCGGCCGACGACGACGAGTCCCATCGTGACGGGTTTGGCCAAGGGCACCTGGAAGTAGACAACCCATAGATCGCCATCGTCCTGGTGGACGACTCCAGGAAGAGCGGGCGGGGCGGAGTCCGCAGGGACAAGACTCCAGACGGAGGGATGGCCTGTTCCGGCGGCTTTGCGGCTCATCTTGAACAAGTCGGTGGAGGGAACATCCGCCAGGGAAGTGTCGAGCGCGGCGGGGGAGAGCAGAAGAAAGTCACGATAAGACGAGACGCCCTGATGATCGCCATCGAGGGGCTGGAGCATGTAGCGCATGGTGTAAACGCCGGGCAGAACCGTTTGTCCGCGGAAATCAGAGCCCTTGGAATCGAAACGGATGGCGCCGACCAGTGAGCCTTCGGCGATCTGGCCGAACAGGATGCCGAGGCTCGCATTGGGAGTGGCAGCCGCAGGCATCGGAGCGCGCAACCAAATCTCGCAAAGAGGGCCGGAAGGGCCCGAGACGTGGAGCGCGTTGGAGGAAAGCTGGGCGCGGATGGAGTCGGCGACTTCCTGGGGAGCCGGAGTGGCGGCGGATTCGACCTTATAGGATTGCGCGTTGGCAACGGCGGAAGAGGCACAAAGCGCGAGCACGGCGAACCAAATGCGACGGAATGAAATTCTCGAAATCATTTTTACTCCCGAGGCGGGCTGAATTGGAGTCGAAACGGGGGCACTGTAGATGTGCCCCCGCGAGATAAATGGCTATTCAACAAACGTGCCGACAAAAGAGCTGCGGCGGCCGGAATCGTCCCAGGTGACGCCAAGCTGACTGCCGCTATAGCTGGAATCGAGCGCGACGACGGGCATGGCATGGTCGAGATGCTGGGCGAGCGGCGGATAGTAGGTTTCCTCGTTGTGGCAGATTTTGTCCGTGTCCATAAGCATGCGCGTGGAGAGGTGGACAAAATTGCCTGCCTGCAAGGTGGTGAATCCATGCTGGGCAATCGCGAAGGAGATGGGCTGCGCTTGGACACCGACAACATCATTCAGTAGGCCGGCGGCTTGCGCCTGGGCGAATTGGATGAGAGCGATGCGCTGAGCGTTCGTGGCGCGCGCATCCACGATGAAGAAAGTTCGGGCCGGCAAGGGGTTCGAGTAGGGGTCGCCAAGAGTGGAGCTGGCGCGAACGACGGCGACGACGCTCAGGTCCGCGAGCGGGACTCCGGACCAGGCGCCTTCGCGCACGTGCCACGCGAGGACGGCGTTATCGCCGACGAGGCCTTCCTCGGAATTGGCGAAGCAAGGGCCGGTGTAGACGTCGGCGTTGCGGAACTCGGCGTAGTCGCCGGAGATTACAGCGGGCGCGGATTGCGCCGCCGTGGCTGCCGAGGCGATACACGGAAGCGCCAGCAATGCCGCCACAAGAATGATTGCTTTTCGGTTCATTTTGCTCCTCCAGTAATTAATGACTATTCTCCCACCCCGATGGCCCGGGGGCAATATCCAATCCACTGAGGGATTCGATGCGGCGAGAGCGCCGCGGGCTTCCGCCTACGTGGTGGCGCAGCAGCCGCGGCCGGGGCGGCACTCTTCATGGCCGGCAATCTTGCCGTCCGGACCGAGGAGGGTTTGCGTGCGCGAGCACCAGAAAGGGCCTGCGTTGGTGACGTCGGAGGCATCCTCCTCCGTCTGATAAAAAAGCTTCTTAGAACGCAGGCTCTTGCAAATATCACCGGTGCGAATGAGTTCGTTGAGGCTGGCCATGGCTAGGCTCCCTCCTGGACGGCCAACAAGGCGCGTTTGACGGCTACGCGCGCGAGCTGGACTTTGTAGGCGTTGTGGCTGAGAGGCTTAGCACCCTCGACGGCGGCGTCGCCGGCAGCGGCGGCGGCCGCTTCATTGAGCGATTTGCCTTCGAGCGCTTTTTCGGCGGAACGAGAACGCCAGGGAACCGGAGCGACATGGCCGAGGACGACGCGGGCGCTGGAAATTGTGCCGCCGTCCATCTTGAGGGCCACGGAGGCGGTGGCGAGCGGCCAATCGAGGGCCATTTTCTCGCGGACTTCGTAGGTGGAGTTCCGCCATTCATGCGCGGCGGAGGGAATCAGGATTTCAGTGAGGAGCTCATTGGGCTTGATGGCGTGCTCGCGTTCGGCGGCGGTTTTGGGCGTGACGAAGAATTCCTCAACCGGAATTTCGCGCGCGCCGGCTGCGCCGTGAAGCTTCACTTTTGCGCCCAGGGCGACGAGCGCGGGCGCGAGCGAAGAAGGGCTGACAAAATAAGCCGGTCCTTCGTTGCCAAAAATCGCGTGGTAGCGGTTGTCGCCATCGGAGACGAGGGATTTTCCTTTCTCATCCTGCGCGAGCAAGCCATAGCCAGCGCGATAAAACCAGCAACGAGGGCGCTGGAGGAGATCGCCGCCGACAGTACCTGCATTGCGGATTTGCGGGCTGGAAACGCCGCGGGCTGCTTCGGCGAGCGACGGAAAATCCTTGGCGATGCTCTCGTGCGCGAGGAGCTGTTCGAACGTGACGAGCGAACCGATGAGATAGCCGCCGGCCTCCTCATGGATGGCACGGAGTTCCTCGACGCCCTTGATGTTCACGATGCGCTCGGGAGCGGAAACATTGTCCTTCATGCGGCTGAGAAGATCCGTGCCGCCGGCGAGAATTTCCGTCTCGCCCCACTTTGCGGGAAGCAATTCCAGGGCTTCGGTGAGACTGGAGGGATTGGCGTAGGCGAAGGCTTGCATCAGGCCATGCCTCCTTTCGAGAGAGTTCCGAGCGCGGCGAGCACCCGGGCGGGAGTCAGCGGCAAATGCGGGACGCGCACGCCGATGGCGTTGGCGACGGCGTTGGAAATCGCGGCGCCGGGGGAAACGACGGGCGGCTCGGCGAGGCCGATAACACCGCGATCGTCGTAGCCCGGGCCCGTCATCATGTGGACGACGAGTTCGCCGACGTCACCGATCCCAGCAAGTTTATAGAACTCCATGTTGGGATTGAGGCAGTGGCCGGTCTGTTGGTCCATAATTTTTTCTTCGTATAGGGAGTACGTGACGCCGAGGATAAGCGCCCCCAGGACCTGGCTTTCGGCGGTCTTCAAATCGATGACGAGACCGCAATCCTGGACGGCCACCATCTTTTCGATGCGCACGATGCCTGTTTCCGTGTCCACGGAAACTTCTGCCATTTGCACGCCGCCGACGCCGCCGGAAATAAGGTCCGCAGAGGTCTTGCCCGTTCCACTGATCGAAGTAGCGCCCAGCTTGGCGCAGGCCTGTTTCCAGGTAAGACTTTTTTCCGGGCTGGCCTTGACGCGAACCTGGCCGCCGACAGCTTCGAGGTCATCCGGTTTGGCGTCGAGCGAGGGTGCGACCTTTGCGAAAAGCTGGTTGAGCGCGTCGGTAGCAGCGCGGCGCGTGGCGGAACTGACGCCGCCGGTGGTGGTGGAGCCGCCGGAGGGGCCGGCGGGAGGATACTTGGTGTCGCCGATATTTACGGTGACAGCTTCGAGCGGCAGGCCGTATGTCTCCGCAGCGACGATGCCGATTACCGTGCGCGCGCCGGTGCCGAGGTCCTGGCTGCCGAGAGAGACTTCGCAGGCACCATCCGGGTGGATGGAAGCAGCACAATTGCTTTGGTTTCCGCGGCCGCCCCAAGTGTGCATGGAAAGACCGACACCCCGCTTGACCAAACCCGCGGACATATCGCCGCGCGGATGCCATTTCTTCTTCCAGTCCATCAACTCCGCGGCCTTTGCGAGCTCTTCGGCGTAATTCGAGGAGCGGGCGCCGGTGATCTCGATGTTCTTCATGATGAGGTCGTAGGGATCCATCGAGAGCTTGGCGGCGAGGTCGTCGATGGCGCCCATGGTGATGAGGCACATCTGCGGATGGTTCGGAGCGCGCCAAGCGCGTTCCGGGCCGATATTGGTGAGGACGGCAGTGTGTTTCACGCGCGTATTGGGAATCTTGAAAATGTAGGGCAAGCTCGGGATGCCGCCGGCAGCAGGTCCGCCGGTTCCCCAGGATTGTGAATCCCACGCGACGAGCGTGCCGTCTTGCTTGGCGCCGATTTTGACGGCGGCGTACATCGAGGGACGCGCACCTGCCGTCAGCAATTCCTGGTCGCGGTCGAGCATCATTTTTACGGGACGCCCGGCCTTCTTGGCGAGAGCGGCGCAGGCGACGCCCCAATCGTCCGCACCGAACTTGCTGCCGAAGCCGCCCCCCATGACGGGAGTAATGACTTCAATCTGGCTGATCGGAACCTTGATGTTGCTTCCAGCGAGGCCTTCGGAAATTTCTTGCCCGATGCCGCTGACGTTCTGAGTGGAAGCCCACACAGTCAGTTTGTCGCCCTCCCATTCGGTGACCTGGCCATGGCTTTCCATACAACAATGCGTGATGACGGGACAACCGTAAGTGCCCTGCGAAGTGACCTGGGCCTGCTGGAAACCCGCAGTGGGATCGCCCGAAGTCCGCTCCGTAAGCTCCTTGGTGTACTTTGCACCTGCTTTCGCGGGGATCGTATCTTCGACGAGATAGGGCAGCGGATCGTAGGTGATGCGCACTTTGCGGGCGGCGTCGCGCACTTGATCTTCCGTCTCGGCGGCGAGTGCGAGCACCGGCTGGCCCTGCCACAGCACTTCCAGTCCCGCGGGCGTCATGATTTGGACGGCTTTCACGCCGGGCATCTTTTCAGCTTCGCTGGTGTCAATCGCGGTGATCTTGGCATGGGCGTGGGGAGAAAAAACCATTTTGCCCTGAAGCATATCTTTGCGGTTGACGTCGTAGGTGTACTTGGCGCGGCCTGAAGATTTCCAAGGACCGTCGATGCGCGAGATGCGCTTGCCGATGAGAGTGCGCTTGTCAGCGGGAGGCCACTTATAGTCTGCCATGATATTTATGCCTCCTTCTTCGCGGCTTCCAGCACGGCGTGCCGGATTCCCATATAGGTGCCGCACCGGCAGAGGTTTCCGCCAAGGGCTTTCTGCACGCCTTCGTACGTGGGATTCTTTTCACCATCGAGGTAGGCCTTGCAGGCCATCACGAAGCCCGGCGTGCAGAACCCGCACTGCTGAGCGTCCTGATTCACGAAGGCTTGGGAGACGGGATGGAGTTCGTCATCGGCCGCGATTCCTTCGATCGTGAGGATTTCATGGCCCTGCGCCTCGATTGCGAGGAGATTACAAGAGTAAGCCGGCTTGCCGTCGACGATCACCGTGCAGGAGCCGCAGACGCCGCGGTCGCAAATTTTCTTGGCGCCGGTGAGGTCGAGGCGGTCGCGCAAAGCATCGAGCAGCGTGAGACGCGGCTCGGCTTCGAGACTGTGCGATTTCCCATTGATTTTCAGAGTGATGGGCACTGTGCCAGGGCCCACCCATTTTCCCCCGCTCGCAGGTGGCAGCGCTGCTGCTTTCGCGACTTCATCGCCCAGGAGCACGGTGGCCGAAACAGCCACGCTTGCGAGCCCCGTTCCCTTGATGAATTGGCGGCGGGAAAATTCACTATTGCCTGGAGACTTGCCGAAACCGGCGCGCTCGCGCGGTGGCTCCGCTTGCGGATCCTTATCGGCCATGGAAAATCCTCCAATAGATTGGAAGGTGGTATGGCGGCTTCGAAGATTTGAGTGTCACGAGCCCTGACCCTGCGCTCAACGACGCCCCATGATAGTTCTTGTGCGCACACGAATCAACGACAGAGACGCTGGTGCTATAGACGCGCAGATGAAGGATGCGTTTCATCGGTTGCAGGAAATCTGGGAGTCAGACTTTGTTCATGCGGCGTTCATCTTCCGCGGCAACAGTTCACTTCAATTCGTTGCGATACACGACGCCTTCCTTCATCACGAAACGGACGTTTTCGAGTTCCGTGATGTTCGCCAGCGCGTCGCCCGCCACGGCCACGATGTCCGCGAGCTTGCCGGGCTCAATGGTGCCGAGACGATCGCCCCAGCCGAGCATTTCGGCAGGAGTGGCGGTGGCGGTGCGGATGGCCTCGAGCGGCGTCATGCCGTAGTCGACGTAATACTTGAACTCGCGAGCCTCGTTAAGCTGGGTCCAGGGAAACCCGCCGACATCGGTGCCAAATACGATCTTGACGTGCTTTTGAAGCGCCTTCTGGAAGACTTTTTTCTCGGCTTCGACCATCGGATTCCACGCGCCGCCGCGACCCGGAGCCACGTAGGCGACGACGGCAATCGTCGGGCACCAGTAAACGCCCTGACTTACGGCCTGATCGAGAAGCGCATCCGTGAAACCGACGCCATGCTCAACGGAATCGACACCGGCCTGCAGAGCCGCGGCGATTCCGTCGGAACCGATGGCATGCGCAGCGACGTGATGACCCAGGCGATGGGCTTCTTCGACGATGGCGCGGGCCTCGTCGTCGCGGAAATTGACGTGGCTGTGCAGGACGCCATCGGGCGTGAAAAAGTAGCCGTGGTCGGAATAATATTTGATCCAGTCGGCGCCGTGTTCAATCTGTTCGCGCACCGCGAGCCGTGCGTTGTCCACTCCATCGACCACTTGCACGCCATGCGGCAGAGCGAGTTCCCAGGAAAAACCGAGCAGAGGGTACGTTCCGGTGGGCGCCATGGCGCGCGTGGAGACGAACATCCGAGGGCCCGGGACTTCGCCGCGATTGATGGCTGTTTTTACGTCCACATCGGCGTACATGGCGCCTTCGGTTTCGAGGTCGCGGAGCGTAGTGAAGCCATGGTCGAGAGCGATGCGGGCGTTGCGTGCCGCGAGAATCGCGCGATAGGGGATCGACATTTTCAATAACTGGTCTTCGTACTCCTGGGAAGTGACGTCGCCATTCAGGAGAATGTGCGTATGCGCATCAATGAATCCCGGCAAAACGGTGGCATGAGAGAGGTCGATTACCTCGGCGCCGGCGGGAGGAGCGCCTCCCGGAGTGATTGAGACGATTTTTCCGCCCTGGATCACGATCAGCGCATCGGCAATCGGCTGACCGCCCTTGCCGTCAATCAATTTGCCGGCACGAACGGCGATGCGGCCGGAAGTTTGGGCGAATAACGGAATCGAGCAGGAAAAGATCACGGCGAGGATAGCGATACGGCGAAGCATAGCGACCTCCGCAAGACTCAATTCGAGTGACGCCTATCTCGCCGGGACTATAGGCGATAAGCCGGATGCTTTACAAGGCAGATGCCTCTTTGGCCGGTGCAACCCCAGAGTGAAGTTCGGGTATCATTTCATGCAGAGCCCCCACATACTGGGGCAGGCTCACCCATGCCGGCCGACACCCGATTGCCATCTGCGCTTATGGCCGCAGCCGACCGCTGCTGGCGCAAAGCGTGCCCGCCCGCGGAATGGAATCTTACTCGCGAACAATTTCAGGTGGCGCTGGAACGCAGTGTTGCGCACCGTTTTCAGGCATCGGGAGCCGGCGCGGGAACAAAGACGGTCGAGGCGTATCTGGAAACGCTGCAAGCGGCGGACTTGGCGCTCGCCTGTGCCTGCAGCGCGGGAAATGAAGCGGCATGGGACCATTTCATCGCGCGGTACCGGCAAGAGCTGTACCGCGCGGCGCGAGCGATCGGGGGCCGTTCCGACTCGGGTGAGGTGAACGCGCGGGAATTGGCCGATTCACTCTACGCCGAACTTTACGGGTTGCGGGAGTCGGGCGGGCAGCGGAAGTCGCTCTTCGACTATTACCACGGGCGCAGCAAACTGGGGACATGGTTGCACGCAATCCTGGCACAGCGTCACGTGGACGAAATCCGGCGCAGTCGCAAGACCGATTCGCTCGACGAGCCTGCGTCAGAAAGTGGCGAGCCGCGCGAGATCGCCTCTGCGAATGCCTCCCCTGATCCCGAGCGCGACCGATACTTGGTGATGCTACAGGCGGCGCTTGCCGGCGCGCTCGACGCGCTCGCGCCGCGGGACCGGCTGCGGCTTGCTTATTACTACGCCGAGGAGTTGACCCTCGCGCAAATCGGGAGATTGACCGGCGAGCATGAATCCACCGTTTCGCGGCAGATCGAGCGCACTCGGCGGGATGTTCGCCGGCGAGTGGAAGCAGCGCTGCGCGAGGAGAAGAAACTGAGCGAGGCGCAACTGCGGCTTTGTTATGAGTACGCGCGCGAGGAGTGGCCTTTCGATTTGACGCTGCGACTGCGCGCGGGGCAGGCGCGGGCAATGCCTGCGCGCGAATGAGTGATTGGCTGGCGCAAGATTTTGAGTCTTGGCCGTTCTGAGGAAGGAGAATAGCGGGATGGCTCCAAGGGAAGAAGACAAGGCGATGGAGGGATTGCTGCGGCGAAGCCTGGCGCGCGACGTGGCAGCGGCGCCGGAGTGTCCCGGCCCTGAAGTCTTGGCTGCTTACTTTGAGCGCTCCCTCGAGCCGGATGAAACGACGCGTTACGAGCTGCATTTTTCACGCTGCTCGCGGTGCCGCGAACAGCTTGGAGTCTTGGCTCGCGCCTCCGAGCAGGCCGACCAAGGCGAAAGAGCGCCGGAGATACCACCGCAACGGGCATGGGGGCTCGGTTGGCACTGGCTTGCTCCCGCGACTGTCATGCTGGCATTTTTGCTTGCGTGGTTTATTCGCGTGCGCGTACAGAGCAGGGAAACGGCGGGGCATACCTGGACCGGGCCGCTGATCGCGATGTCAAAGCCAGAACCGGCTCCTGGAGGGGTGCAGCTGCCTGCCTCTCCGCCAAAGGCGCGAGCGGTTCTCAGCGCTCCCAACAAAGTGTCCCGTGGCGCGATTTCCAGTGGGACGGCTCCAAGCCCAACCCTCGTTAGGCCGCAGAGAGTGGCGCCTCCGCCAGCATCCATCCCTGCAGAAAAGGTGAGGCGTTTGGGGGCACCAAGCGGGGCCGCTACCGTGAATGGCATCACTACGGACGCGTTTGCCAAGACTGAAGTAACGTCTCCACAGCCAATTGAACCAAAAATCACCACTGGCAAGAAACAGGCGCCCGCCAGTGTTACGGAGTCAGTCGAAGTGACCTCCGCTGCCGCGCCGGTGGCGCCCCCTGCAGCAGCCGCATCAAGCGATGGGTCGCAGCAGGCCCAAGCACAACGCGTGCTGCGCGAAAGAATAGCTACGAGGGCATCCCCGGGGCCCGCAAGTCCAGCGCAGCAGGTCGTTGCCCCTGCGGTGGCAAAAGAGACGGCAGCGCAAGGCGGCAATGCCGCGGCGCTAGAAGCGATCGGAGGAATGCCCGGCGCAACGTTAATCCATACGCCGGATCCAACTATTGAATGGCGAATCGCGAGCGCTGGGTTTGTGGAGCGCACGGAGGACGGAGGCGCAACCTGGCAGGGCATGCTGCCGAGCCCTGACGCGCAGCTACTCGCGGGTGTGGCTCCGACGCCGAAGGTTTGCTGGCTTGTGGGACGCAACGGATTAATCCTGCTGACCAGAGACGCGAAAACGTGGACGAGAATCCCTGCGCCGGACCAAGTGGATTTCGTGGGCATCTCGGCAAAGGACGCATCCTCAGCGACGGTGACGTCCGCCAGCGGCGCGAAGTTTTCGACCAAGAATGCCGGCAAGTCATGGAAGCCCGAGGAATAACCGCGCCAGGGGCTTCCAAGAAAGCCTGCAAGAAATCCACGCCCCATCGTTCCAACTCTGTGTGAGATCCATGCAATGATTCGCACTCAAAGGAGACAATCGATGCGCGCACCTGTACATAAGATTTCCAGCGTTGCCGTTCTTGCGGCATTTCTGACGATGCTGCCCCTGGCCGGAAACTTCTTTGCCGTCCAAGCGGCGCCGCAGGATCGAGAGAAGAGCACCTCGAAGGCGGAACCGGGCACCACGACGCAGAAGGACCAGGTGGACCTGTCGGTGACCGTCTATAACACGAATCTCGCGCTTGTCCGCGACGTCCGCAAAGTGCCGCTGCAGAACGGCGTTTTTCCGCTGCGCTTTGAGGACGTGGCTGCTTCTATCATGCCGCCAACGGTGCATTTTCGCTCGCTCACGGATCCGGCCAAGCTCAGTGTTGTCGAACAGAACTACGAGTACGACCTGCTCGACGCGCAGAGGCTCCTGCAAAAATACGTAGGCCGAGAAATTACGCTGGTAAGGGGTGAGGAGGAAGCGAACTCGACAAAGTGGGTCGAGGTGAAGGCGCTGCTGCTGGCCGACAATAACAATGAGCCGGTGTGGAAAATCGGCGATGAAATCGTCACGGGAATGCCCACGAATTGGTACAGGTTTCCGGAACTGCCGGGAAATCTCTACAGCCGGCCGACTCTCGTCTGGACGCTGGAAAATCGCGGCCCCGCCGAGCAGCGGGTCGAAGCGTCGTACTTGACGACCAACATGAGCTGGACCGCGGATTACGTCCTTACCGTCGCGCGGGATGAGAAGATAGCCGACCTCGACGGATGGGTGACGCTCGCAAACAGCAGCGGCGTGGCATATGACAATGCAAAGTTGCAGCTCGTGGCCGGGGAAGTTCATCAGGCCACACGATCAAACGGCGGGGTAATCGCAGGGATTGCAAAAGAGGCGGTAATGGTTCCGTCAGCCGCCCCATTTCAGCAAGAAAGCTTTTCTGAGTATCACCTCTACACGCTCGGGCGGCGGACGACCATACAAAACAACGAGTCAAAACAAATCAGCCTGTTGACGGGGACTGGAATTCCCGTTGAAAAGTATCTCTTGGTGGAAGGCCAGCAGTATTACTACCGCAATCCGCAGGGCATCGGGAATGCGCTACCGCAGACTGTGAAAGTCTATTACCGTTTCAAGAACGACGAGAAAAGCGGCCTGGGAATGCCCCTGCCTGCGGGAACCGTGCGTGTCTACCAGGCAGATTCCAAGGGAGGGATACAATTCGCCGGTGAGGATTCAATCCGCCACACGCCCAAGGACGAAACGGTGCGCGTCTACGTCGGGAACGCGTTCGACGTGGTATGCGAACGCAAGCAGATGGATTACAAGAAACTCGCGCCGAACCTCTATGAAATGGAGTACCAGATCAGCCTGCGGAACCACAAAGATGGACCGGTGACGGTCGAAGTGCGCGAGCCGGTGGGCGGTGATTGGGAGGTGGTGGATTCCAATTACAAGTGGACAAAACTGGATGCGACGGCGATTGGGTTTGAGATTCCCGTAGAGAAAGACGGCAGCGCGACCCTCGATTATCGCGTGCGCGTGAAATGGTAACCAGCGCGGTCAGCGCTTGCAGCACAGCGGTTGCTGCACCAGGGCCAATTCATGGGCAAAAAGCGGATTGGTGGGAAACTGTTGAGTCAACTGCGCAAGGAGCTCGCGGGCGCGATCCGGCTGATGCTCGCGGCGGTAGGCCAACGCAAGGAGAATCTTGGCGAACGGCTGGAGATAGTGTCCTTGCGAGACGGCCGTTTGCATTTCCTCGATCCCGCGTTCTTTGTCGCCGTGAATTCCGCCGAACCATAGAAAGGCGCGCTTGTAGCCCGGGAGGCAGCCAATGATGTAGTGGCCGGCGCCAAGCGCGACGTAGGCGTCCTTGGCGTTGGGGTCGACGGCAAGAAGCGCCGTGGCCTCGTTTTCGGCCTGGCGCGTGAGGGACACGGCGGGAAGCTGTTTTCTCTCGATCACCTGATCGTAGTCCGATTCCATCCCGTCCGTCATGGTAAGGACGAGCATGGCATTCGTATCATGCGGGTAGGATTTCAATCGCTCCTTGGCCATTTCCCGTGCGGTTTGGTTGGAGGACACAAAGGCCGGGTTGGCGTTCACGGCCGGGTCCCCCTCCAAACCCTTCAGAAATTTGTCGTCATTCAGAAAGAAATCGGAAGTGAGCACGCCTTTGGTGTTGAATTCCTCGAACAGGTAGCTCGCCGCCTCGGCAGCTTTGCCCATTGGATCGGCGGGCCGAGCCTTCTGGTAAGCCAAGAATTGCTGACGAGCGCCTTGAAAGTCCAGGCCATAGAGAAGCCGATAACCGGTATCGAGCATCGCCGGAGCTGGGTCGGCCGACATTGTTAGTCCCGACGGTTGGGCCGGTTTGGGATCCGTTTCTTGCGTCGCACCTGCGGTGCTCTCCTGCGCAGCACGCAGGCTCGCACAGAGTAAGAAGGATATGGCCAAGCACGTTGCAAATCCGATTAGTATCACACGAGATTGGAGCGCACTCCGCATTCGATCTCCCTGGAAGAGGTCTGCCGACGAGAGGAGCCGGTCTTCTTGGCTGCTTATATCACAATTATATGTGAATCGTCTCGATTGCAACCGGTTGTCTAGGCAGTGTTGTCTTAGAGATTATTCAGCAAGAGCTGCGTGATCCCCATGTAGAGCTGGATGGATCCCTCGAGAACGGGAACCGGATGGGGCCGGACAAATGGCCCACGCAAGATGCCGAGAGTCAAAATCAAAGGGAAGCTGTGAACCGAGGCGGTGCGCTATCTAATTGGCGTGTTCCGGAGTTGGCGGAGAACCCGCAGCGGGGGACTCGCCGTGCATTCGATGCCTGCGGAACGCGGCAATCAATACTGCCACTGCCACAGCGATGATGGCGACATCGCGAAACAATGACCACGGTCCGATTTTTTCTCCGGGCCCGAAACACCCGCAACTGATCTCTTGGCCCAGCGAGAAGGATCGAACCTGAACGGCTAGAAATGCTGAGAGCAGCGCTGTTGTCGCAAGCGAAGCCCATCGCAGCGCGATCCCGGTCAGCAGCCAGAGCCCCAGGAAAAGTTCAAAGGGCGGCAGCCAATGGGCGACAAAATCCACGCCTCGCGTCGAGAGTAACTGGTAGGAATCCACGCCCATGGCGAACATCGAAAGGGACGTCCTTACCGAAGCAATGGACCAGGGCATGTTGGCTTGGGGTTTCATCTTGGCGTATGCGGCGTACAGAAAGATGATTGCGAGCGCGACGCGCCCGAGGACCAGAAGGTATCGCCGAAGGAGCGCGCGTGTGCCGTTGGACATGATGTGCTTCGACTACTGGCTGAGAAGCGAATCAATGAATTGCTTCATGATCGGCCAGGAAACGAAACCGGATCCTGCCGGGTACTTTTGCCCTTTGTAATAGATGACGTACGTCGGTGTCCCGGTGACAGGAACCTGGTTGCCGAGCTGGATATCGTGTTCGATATAAGTGTCGATTGGGCACGGGTGGGGGGAGGGATGCACTCCTCCGGGTCCGCCCGTCGGACCCGGGGGTTCACACCCTTCCATCAACTTCTGGACCCGCTTGAAATCAGATGTGGACATCGCCGCGGAAACATACTTTTCCAAATTGCCGCTGGCCGTCCAGGCGGCTTGATTATCGTAGAGTGCGGCTTCCGCCGTTTCGAATTGGCCGACTTCTGCGGCGGCATTCGCCCAGCGCGCCGCTTGGCCGGAGTATTGGTGCATCGGAAGCGGATAATCGTGGTGGATTAGGAAGACTTTTCCCGCCGCCACATAATCGTTGATCATCGGACGCAATGTTTGCTCAAAAAAGTTCCCACAGGTGGGGCATTGATAGTCCGTAAAGATCTCCATCGTGATGGGCGCAGTCTTCGATCCATACACCTTCACGGGCGCGGCAGTGGTCTGTGCTGCGGCGGACTTGGCGTGCGCTTGAGTTTGCTTTGGGCTCGCGTGCATGGCAACTCCCAGCATGAGAACCGCCATAAATGCCATCGCAGCCATGGTGCGGGCGCGCTCTCCAGGCCGGTGGGTGCGCCCGAGTGCCTTGCGGATTGAATGCGCTAAACGAATCAACTCTTCCTCCCCTTTTGTTCGCTGCTTCGGGACGCGACATTGTAACTCGAATCCCATCCCATGGAGTGCGCTGATGCAGCCACCTGTGTCATCCAACACAACCTTTGCGATGCTTCCCGGGCCCAACAGGTTTGAAGGACCAGGAATGACAGCCTCGAGTTCCCTATCTCGTCTCGGATAAAAGTCTAGAAATGACCGCACATTCTGTTGTAAGTTGCTTATATTCTTAAACATACAGACACACAAGGAACTTGACAATGACACACTCAATGTGTATAATGGCCACGTTCGAGCGAATTTGAAATCAAGTTAAGGCCAGTCATATTCCACAGGAGCAGATTCCATGAGCAAGATCATTGGTATTGACCTGGGCACGACCAACTCGGTGGTGGCCGTGATGCAGGGGGGCGAACCCGTCGTCATCCCCAACCAGGAAGGGGCGCGCACGACCCCTTCGGTCGTGGGCATCACCAAATCTGGGGAGCGCCTTGTTGGCCAAGTGGCCAAGCGGCAAGCCATCACCAATCCTGAAAACACCGTGTATTCGATCAAGCGTTTTATGGGCCGCCGGTACGACGAAGTAACCGAAGAAATGAAAATGGTGCCCTACAAGGTAGTCCGCCAGGGCGACCATGTGGCGGCTTTGGCCCAAGGGAAAGAGTACAGTCCGCCGGAGATTTCGGCGATGATCCTCCAAAAATTGAAGAACGCCGCGGAAGACTTCCTCGGCGAAAAAGTCACCGAGGCGGTGATCACGGTCCCAGCCTATTTTAACGACGCACAGAGGACCGCGACGAAAGATGCCGGAAAGATCGCAGGGCTGGAGGTCAAGCGCATCATCAACGAGCCCACAGCGGCTGCGCTTGCGTACGGCCTGGACAAGAAGAAAGACGAAACGATCGCCGTGTACGACTTTGGCGGCGGTACGTTCGACATCTCCATCCTCGAAGTCGGCGAGGGCGTCATCGAGGTGAAAGCCACCAATGGCGACACACATCTGGGCGGCGACAACCTTGACCAGCGCATCGTGGAATGGCTGATTGAAGAATTCAAGAAGGACGAAGGACTCGACTTGCGAGGCAAGGGCAACGAGATGGCCCTGCAGCGTCTGCGCGATGCGGCTGAGCGCGCCAAGATCGAGCTCTCGACCACTTTGGAGACGGAGATCAATCTGCCCTTCGTCACCGCCGATGCCAACGGTCCCAAGCACCTGGTGAAGAAACTGACCCGGGGCAAGCTCGAAGCCATGGTGGATGATATCGTCCGGCGCTCGGTCGAACCCTGCCGCATGTGCATGAAGGATGCGGGCGTTGATGCCAGCAAGATCAACGAAGTAGTGCTCGTCGGCGGACAAACCCGCATGCCGCTGATCCAGCTGATCGTAAAGGAGCTGTTCGGCCGCGAAGGACACAAGGGTGTCAATCCGGATGAAGTGGTCGCGGTCGGCGCGGCGATTCAGGGTGGCGTCCTGGGCGGCGAAGTGAAGGACATTCTGCTGCTCGACGTGACTCCTCTATCGCTGGGCGTTGAAACCCTCGGCGGAGTGATGACCGTACTCATCCCGCGCAACACGACGATTCCGACGCGCAAGTCGGAAGTGTTTTCGACGGCAGCGGATAATCAGACCTCGGTGGAAATTCACGTATTGCAAGGGGAGCGTCCCGTCGCCGGCGGCAACCGCTCGCTGGGCAAGTTCCATTTGATCGGCATTCCGCCAGCTCCGCGCGGTTTACCGCAAATCGAGGTGACGTTTGATATCGACGCGAACGGCATCCTCAACGTTTCCGCAAAGGACTCCGCGACCAATAAGGAACAGAAAATTACCATTACGGCTTCCACAGGATTGAGCAAGGAAGAAGCCGAGCGCATGAAGAAGGAAGCCGATAGTCACGCCTCGGAAGACAAGGCGAGGCTTTCGGAGGTTGAAGCCCGCAACCGGCTCGACAACCTCGTCTACCAGACGGAAAAGCTGATCAAGGAAAACCGCGAGAAGCTGGCCGAAGCCGACGTGAAGGCGGTCGAGGATGCGATCGAAGAATCTCGCCGCGCACTGACCGATGGCGGTCTTGAGAAGTTGAATGCCGCTACCGAGAGCTTGACGAAGGCTTCGCACCGCGTTGCCGAATCACTCTATAAGGCGCAGCAGCAAAGCGGTGGCAGTGCGCCAGGAGCCTCCGCCGGGCCACACGACGCAGGCGGCGCGCAACCCCATGGGCAGGGCGATGTGGTTGACGCCGAATTCGTGGACGTGGACGAGTCCAAGAAGCCGAATTGAAATTGGGCGCGGCGCAATTTCGCCGGAAGAGCCCCTGGCGGGGCTCTTCCGGACTGCTGCCAGCAGCATGATTACTTCCCCAGTGCCGGCGGCTTCCTTGAGCATGAAGCAGGGAGCCGGCCGATGGGGCATGCATTCTCGGAGGAGAATTTGACGACCAGCGGCATACAGCGGGCCAGTCCGCCCCAAGCTGTGCAAAAGATCCGCGACAACGTATTTCTGGTGCAAGTTTCCATCACCGAATCGCCGTCTGGTGATTGGCGCCGGCTTTTCTACGATGCGCAGCAGGACGTCCCCCCGGATTTCGCGCCGCGCTCGGTGGAAATCACGGGCACGTTTCTGCGCTTCAAGGCTGACCCGGCGAGCGTGGAGCAAAAAGTCAGCTTGATCGACCGCTGGATGGAGCGCGCCAGCCAGAAAGAGGCTGCCATGGGCGGACGGTCCGAGAGCCAGCGCCAAAAGAAAGAAGAACTGGAACGCGAATCGCAAGAGCTTGCGGAATGGAACGCGCGCTGGGCGAATCTTTGATTTGCGTTGACGATTCTCCAGATGCGGCCTTTTAGAGGGAACGAAGCCAAGAGGAAGGCCTGTAGTCCTTCCGAGCTGCTGAGATTTAGATCAAGATGCCATCCACGTCCAAACAAGACTATTACGAATTGCTGGGCGTTCCACGCAAAGCGTCCGTGAAGGATATTCGCGCCGCCTATCGGAAGCTCGCACGGAAATACCATCCTGATTTAAATCCCGGCGACAAGTCCTCCGAAGAGAAATTCAAACAAATTCAGGAAGCTTACGAAGTCCTCTCGGATGGGAAGAAGCGCCAGATGTACGACCAGTTCGGATTCGATGTTCCGGGTCCGGGGGGCGGGCCGCCTCCTGGCTCCCGTTACGGTGCTTCACCGGAAGATGTCCATTTTGATTTCGGCGGTTTCGATTTTGGAGGAGGAGGCGCGCCTGGCGGCGGGACAAGTTTTCGTGATCTCTTCAGCCAATTTTTCCGGGGAGCCAGCGCTGCACAAGCCACGCAGGAACGCGAGCCCGGCACCGACCTCGAATTCCAGATTGACATCACATTCTCCGAAGCCATGCGCGGCACGGTGAAGAAGCTCAGCATCTCGCGCCTCGAAGTGTGCAACGTCTGCCATGGTCGGGGAGTGGCGCCCGGGGAGGAGAAGATTTGTCCCACTTGCGGCGGCTCGGGGCAGGTGACGCAAGTCAGCGGCAAGATGCGTTTCCAGATCACGTGTTCGCGTTGTGGCGGCTCCGGCAGACTGAGCACCATGTGCCGCAACTGTGGCGGCGAAGGCCGCGTCACGCGCGTCGAGTCGCTCGACGTTCGCATTCCGCCTGGCGCACAGACTGGTTCGCGCGTGCGCGTGGCAGGCCACGGCAATGCCGGCTTGCACGGCGGCCCTCCGGGAGATCTTTACATCATCACGAAGGTCGAGCCACACCCATTCTTCGACCGCCGCGGCGACGATCTTTATACAGTTGTCCCCGTCACGGTTAGCGAGGCTTCGCTGGGCGCGAAAGTGGAGGTCCCGACAATTGACGGCCGCGCCCAAGTTCGTATACCGCCGGGCACAGACAGCGGCAAGAGGCTCCGCTTGCGGGAGAAAGGCGCGCCCTCGGCGCGTCATGGCGGGAAGCGCGGCGATCAGATCGTTGAAGTGCAAGTGGTCGTGCCAAAGCCGGCAGACGAACGCGTCCGGAACTTGCTTCGTGAGCTGGGCAAGATCGACCACGAGGATCCCCGCCGCGAGATTTTTTCCCGCGCGGCGGTGTGATTTCTTGCGCTAGAAGCTGCGGGAGATGGCAAGGATCTGGAGCGTGCCTCATGTCGGGGACCGTTAGCCGTGCGGAATGAGCCTGCCCGTTTAAGGCGGTTCAATCGCCGAGGGCCGAACACTTGACGTGGTGAAATGATAATGACCGCGCGAACAAAGAAAAAGGCAAGAGCCGGCTATATGATCAGCGCCGTCGCCGAGCTTTATCACTTGCACCCCCAGACGCTGAGGCTGTACGAGCGCGTCGGCTTGCTAAAGCCCTCACGCTCACAAGGCAACACGCGGCTCTACACCGATTCCGACCTCGAGCGCCTGGAAGTGATCCTCAACCTCACGCGAGAGATGGGCGTCAACCTTGCGGGGATCGAGATCATCCTCAACATGCGGGATAAAATGAGCGAGATGCAGTCGCAGATGGAAGCCTTCATCCAATTTGTGCGCGCTGAAGTCGCGCGCAGCTTCGCCGCTCCCGACGACCGCAAGTCCCGTAGCGCGATCGTGCGAACTGCTCCGCGCACCGCCATCCGCGTGGAAAAGTGAGGGGTCCGGACAGGATCCACATCACAAGGCCTCGATTCCGGACCGACCGAAGCACTTCTTTCCCATGCGATGTTGTGCCAGCTTGCTGTTTCCACAACCGCAGAGATTTTCACAAGTCGTGTCAGCTTGCGCTTGGTCACTCGGCCGCTTATGCTTCCGTCATGGCCCGAGTGAATTGTCCCATCTGTGGAGGAAGCGGCTGGAAAGTCGTGGAGCGCGCCACCGCAGGTGCGCAGGCTCTTAGCGCGGACCGTCCCGGATCCACCGCACAAGGCGAGCCGAAGCTCGTCTGGGCTGTCCCGTGCGACTGCACCGCTGAAGACAGTGCCGGGCGCGCTCTGCAGCGGGCCCGCGTTCCCGAACGATATCGCCATTGCGATTTCGACAATTTCGAGACCGACAATGAAATCGAAAATGTGTCGCGGGACCAGCTCCAATCCTGGAATCGCAGTCTGGCCCAGGCGAAGTTGATCGTGAAGCGTTTCGCGGAGGAATTCCTGCCCGTCCGCAGTGAAGCCAGTGAGCCGGGCCTGCTGCTGATGGGCCCGTGCGGTGTAGGAAAGACGCATCTTGCTGTCGCCGCGCTGAAGGAAATCGTTCTCCGGGGTCATTCGGGGCTTTTCTACGATTACCGCGAGCTGTTGAAGGAAATCCAAGACAGCTACAATCCCGAAAGCCAGGCCACCGAGATGAGCGTACTTGAGCCGGTGCTGAAGGTGGAGATTCTTGTTCTCGACGACGTCGGATCGAGCAAGCCTTCGCTCTGGGCTCTTGAGACGGTCGGGCACGTTCTCAACACGCGCTACAACGAAGAGCGCGTCACGCTGGTCACCACCAATTTCCTGGATTCGGACGCTATGGCCCCCGCGCCGGGCGCGTCACCGCGCGTTGCAGGCATGCGCGCGCCAACGATCGAGGATTCCCTCACCGAGCGTGTCGGGAAGCGCATCCGCTCACGCCTGTATGAAATGTGCCGCACCGTCGAAATCTCCGCACCGGACTACCGCAAAGAAATCCGCCACGCCGATCGCTTTCGCGCCTGACTTTCACTCAGAACGCTCCTCTACGCGCGGGTCCTCGCCGACTGGTTTTGTTGACAATGCGTAAACCGGACGCGTATCATCTTTGCGATACGGCGTCGAGCGCGGGCGCTTTATCCCCTTCATGGCTCTAACCCCCGGCAGGGTGGAGTAACCGAAGTCGTAGTCTCGGTATGCAGGGCAAGTATTTGTTCGGAGGCCGCTCCCGATGTCACGCGAACACGACCCTAATCATCAATCCTCCATCATGGAGAGCGCCACTGCAGACCCGGTGGCGGACACATCTTCCTCTCCGCGGATCGATGTCAGTTCGAGCGCGGGTCTACCGGCAGGTCCGGCGGGGTACGTTGGAGCTGCGGCTGCCGCTGCCCGCGCGCCCGAGGCTCTCGCCTCCACACCTGATTCCAGTTTCAAGGAAGACCCAACTGTGCTCGCTGATTCTGACTCAATTGGCGCAGTTACTCAGCCGCCCGAGCCTCTGGCGTCTCCGGAACCGATCGCGCCGGCCGATACCACCGCCTCCAGCGCAGTATCCGAAGGTGCCGAGACGGCTGAACCCACCGAAACGATGGATCAGCTTCTGGACCAATTTGCGGCGCCGGAACAAGTTGTCGCTGAGGGCGAGATCTTCGATGGTCACGTCCTTGCCGTCACGGATGCGGGCGTGGTGGTCGACGTGGGCGGAAAATTCGAAGGCTTGGTCCCGGCCCAGGAATTCACCGACGTTGGCACTCCCATTCAGTTTGGGGCCGGACAGACTATCGAAGTCGAGCGGCTGCACGAGCAACGCGACGGCTACGTTCTGCTCTCGCACGTGCGCGCCCATCGTCGCCGCGTGTGGGAACGCATTGAGAGGTCCTACCGGGAGCACACCAGCGTCCGCGCCAAGATAACCGAGCGCGTCAAGGGTGGACTCTTCGTCGACATCGGCGTACGTGCTTTTCTCCCTGCGTCGCAGATTGAATTGCGTCCCGTCCACGACTTGGAAGCCTGGAAAGACCGCGAATTGGACGTTCGCGTCCTTAAGTTGAATCGCAAGCGTGGCAATGTGGTCGTGAGCCATCGCATCCTTCTCGAAGAAGAGCAGAAATCACAACGGGAAGCGCTTGCCGCGACACTCGCGGAGGGCGCTGTCGTTTCGGGCAAAGTGAAAAATATCACCGACTATGGCGTTTTCGTCGATCTCGGCGGCATGGACGGCCTTTTGCACGTCAGTGATCTGGTCTGGGGACGCGTTCCGCATCCTTCCTCTGTCGTCAAGCCCGGGGAGGAAATTCAGGTTCAAATTCTCAAGTTCGACAAGGAAAAGCAACGCATCTCACTCGGGCGCAAACAGCTTCTCCCCGATCCTTGGACCTCGGTTCCGGAGCGATTTCCGGCGGGAACTCGCATTCAGGGAAAGGTCATCGGCGTCACCGATTACGGCGCCTTCGTGCAAATTGAGCCGGGCGTGGAAGGTCTCGTCCACGTCAGCGAGATGAGCTGGTCAAAACGCTTGAAGCATCCTTCCAAGATTGTGAAAGTTGGGGACGAAGTCGAAGTCGTCGTTCTCGAAGTGAAGACCGACCAGCGGCGCATCTCACTCGGCCTACGCCAGACTCTCCCCGATCCCTGGGAAGCCGTGGCGGAAAAATATCCCGCCGGGACCATTGTTACGGGCCGCGTCCGCAATCTCGCCGAATTCGGCGCATTCGTCGAGATCGAAGAAGGTATCGAAGGTCTCATACATATCAGCGACATCAGTTGGACCGAGCGCGTCAAACATCCCAGCGAAAAATTGAAGAAGGGCGAATCCGTGGAGGCCCGCGTCCTGAAAGTCGACTCGCAGAACCGGCGCCTTTCGCTCGGCATCAAGCAGGTCAACGACATCTGGGCGAACTGGTTCTCCTCGCACAAGATTGGCGAGGTCGTCAAAGGGAAAGTCACCCGTACGACCGATTTTGGCGCTTTCGTCGAGCTCACCGAAGGAATCGAAGGGCTGTGTCACATTTCGGAAATTGAGGAGCGCCGCCCCAAGGGCGACCGCGAGAAAGAGAAGGGTCCGCGTGGCGCGCGGATTGCCTCAGTGCTCGCGCAAGGCCAGGAATACGATTTCAAGATTCTCCGACTCGAGCCTGAGGTCCGCAAAATCAGCCTCAGCTTTCGCGCCGCGCAAAAACAGGCCGAGCGCCAGGAGATGGAATCGTTTCGGTCGTCGAAGGCGTCGCCCACGGCTACAATCGGTGACGCCATTCTTGCCAAGCGGCAAATGTCGTAAAGAGGTTTCCGCGACGCAGGGGTGGCGTCCGCGGCTTGATTTCCCGCCAGGAAAATCATTTACCTCGCGGTTGATTGGTGATATGCACAGGTTGTGCGGCGCCCCGCCCCGGCGCGCATTCGGCCCAGTTGCACGAATAGTCTGAGAGGAGGCTCTCAACCGATGGCAGAGGCTGCGGGAGAGCACGGAAGCAATCACACCGTCACGAAGGCGGAGCTCGTTGAAGAAGTTACGAAAGTGACCGAGTTGCCTCGAAAAGATTCCGAGGCGGCCGTCGAGGTGATCTTCGAAAGCATCATCGCCGCCCTTCAGGCCGACGACAAAATCGAGATTCGCGGCTTCGGCAGCTTCCGCACGCGCGAGCGTCGGGGCCGCTCGGGGCGAAATCCCAAGACCGGGACGAGAGTCTCCGTCCCCGCGAAGAAGATCCCTTATTTCAAGCCCAGCAAAGAGCTGAAGGATTACGTCAATAGTCCCCGGTCTTCTGGAGTGTCCGCTGGCTCCGAGCCCGGCTCGCGGGGCTGAGAGGGATGGATTATCTTTGGACGCCTTGGCGGTATCGCTATATCGCCGACGCCTCCAAGGAAGATCGCTGCATCTTCTGCGATGCCCTCGCCGCCAACGATGACCTGAAGACTCTCATCGTGTTCCGCGGCTCGAAAAACTTCATCATCCTCAATCGATTCCCATACACTTCCGGCCACGTCATGATCGTCCCTTATGATCACCTGGCCGACTTTCCGGCTGCCGATCCGGAAACGCTTTCCGAGATGATGCTTCTGGCGCAGCGCGTCCAATCCGCCCTCGAAGCCAACTATCACCCGCAGGGCTACAACCTCGGCATGAATCTCGGTCGCGCCGCCGGCGCCGGTGTCACCGGCCACATCCATCTCCACGTGCTTCCGCGCTGGGCGGGTGACGCGAACTTCATGACCGTGGTGAGCGAAACCCGCCTCGAACCCGAAGACCTCGCCACCACCTACGCCAAGCTCCGCAAAGCACTCGCCTAGGATTCCTCTTTCTTATTCGCATCGCGCGGCCTAGAATTTCTCTTCCCATCCGGCGATCGCAAGTATCGGAGAGGCAGGCGCATGCACCTTGAGCTCACCGAAGACCAAAAGCTGCTCCAGCGCACTGTCCGCGAGTTCGCCGAAGCTGAGGTAAGACCCCGTGCACGAGAGCTCGACGAAAACGGTCTTTTCCCCCGCGACCTTTTCCAAAAAGCCGCTGAGCTTGGCCTCACCGGCGTTGCTATCCCGGAATCCTCCGGCGGCGCGGGCATGGACCACGTCTGCTATACCATCGTCGTCGAGGAGATATCCCGCGTCTGCGCTTCCACCGGTGTCATCCTTTCCGTCCAGAACTCACTTTATTGCCATCCCATCCTTCGCTTCGGAACGGACGATCAAAAGAAGAGCTTCCTCGCTCCCTTCGCGCGCGGTGAAAAGATCGGCTGCTATGGACTGACCGAACCCCAGGCGGGTTCAAACGCCGCCGCACTCACAACGAAAGCCGTCCGCAAAGGTGATCGATACGTCATCAACGGCACCAAAGCCTGGATCACCAACGGCGGAGCTGCCGATGCGGCGATCGTGTACGTCAACACCGCACCGGAAAAAGGCGAGAAGGGAATCACAGCCCTGGTCGTCGAGAAGGGCACGCCGGGGTTCGCCGTGGGCAAGGAAGAAAAGAAGCTCGGCATCCACGCCACCGCATGCACCGAACTCGTCTTCACCGATTGCGAAGTTCCCGTCGCTAATCGCATTGGTGAGGAAGGCCAGGGCTATAAGATTGCGCTCTCCACTCTCGATGGAGGCCGCATCGGCATTGCTTCACAGGCTACCGGCATCGCCCAAGGCGCTTTCGAAGCCGCGCTCTCCTACGCGCAGCAACGCCGAGCCTTCGGCCATCCCATCTCTGAGTTTCAAGCCATCCAGTTCATGCTGGCCGACATGGCTACTGAGATAGACGCGGCTCGCCTGTTGGTTCGCCGCGCCGCCTGGAAACAGGATTCCGGCGCGCGCTTCTCCATGGACGCCTCGATTGCAAAATTATTCGCCAGCGAGATGGCCACTCGCATCACACACAAAGCAATTCAGATTCACGGCGGCTATGGCTACAGCCAGGAGTACCCCGTCGAGCGCGCCTATCGCGACGCCCGGGTCACTGAAATCTACGAAGGCACCAGCGAAATCCAGCGCCTCGTAATTGCGTCCTGGGTATTGCGCGCCTATTGAGGTTGACCGGTTGAGTAGAGGATACAGCTTCTGCTGGATTCTCGCGCACGCCCAGCAAACTGCCTCCCGCTCACACTCCAGAAGGAGAACCTCCTCGGCGGACTTTTTGCTGGTGCGCTCCAGCCTGAAACGAACCGACGACGGGATGTTCATCTCGTCTCCCGTCCGGTCCAGGCCCAGTGTATTCTTGTCACCATGCTGGACCTTGATTCCGGCCTCGATTTTGACACATCCCAAGGCGCGAACTTCTTCGCTCAACTCCCCGCACGTCCGGGTGTGTTCTTGCTCGAAATGCATGACCCCAAGGCCCAGCTATACCTTGCCCGGACCGCGGATATCCGACGCGCCGCCCGCCGGCTACTCGACGTACCAGAGGTGCTTTCAAAGCGCCTGAATTTGCGCGATGTTGCGGCTCGGACTCGCTATCGAGTCACGGGCTCGAAATTCGAGCAATCAGTCGTGCTCTACGAACAAGCGCGCCTCTATTTTCCCCGCCGTTATCGCAGCTGGATGCGGCTTCGCCCGCCCGCGCTCCTGAAGGTGAATCTGCGCAACGAGTATCCCCGCTGCTATGTCACCCGCGGCATTCGTTCCGACGAGGGCTTCTATTTCGGGCCGTTCGCATCGCGCCGCTCAGCCGATGCATTTTCGGAGGGTTTCCTTGATCTCTTCAAAATTCGCCGCTGCCAGATCAAAATTCGCCGCGATCCGAGTTTTCCTGGCTGCATTTATTCCGAGATGAAAATGTGCCTTGCGCCGTGCTTCGCGGGCTGCTCGAAAGAAGAGTATGACGCGGAAGTCGGTCGCGTCCTCGAGGCGCTCGATACCTGTGGCGCAGCGCTGAGGAATCGCTACGAGCGCGAACGCGAAGCTGCCAGCGAAGCCCTGGACTTCGAGCGCGCCGCCGCGCTCCACAAGCGTCTCGAAAAAGTCTCAGCTTCCTTGCGCGGCCTGCCGGAACTCGCGCGGCGCGTAGAAGATCTCAATGCCGTTATTCTCCAACGCGCGGCCGAGGAAAAAACCATCGTCGTCTTCCCCGTCCGCGCAGGAATGCTGGGCGAGGCATTATTCCTCCGCTTCGCCGAACTCGCCAGTGAGCCGCGATCCGTAGAAGCTATTCTGCGCGAGCATTTGCAACCGGGTGAAAACCTCGACGGACGTAAGGCTGTTCCCACGGGCACCGAACCTCCTGGTGGTCCGCAGCCAGAGACGCCCTCTCCCTCCGGTGAACCACAGGAGCCGCCCGTGTCGTTCCTCGCCCGCTACGGCCTGCAGGCGCTCTCGCCGGATTTGCCCGAGCATCTCTCTATCCTCGCGCGCTGGTATTATTCCAAGCCACGCGATGGCGAAATCTTCTTCCGCGAAACGGACTGGCCCTATCGGCGCATCTTGCGCGCTTGCAGCCGCTTGCTCACGCCTCCGAATTTATCGCAAAAGAAGGGTGCGAAATCGCTGCCAGCTCAAGAGTGAACTCCGGCACAATCGAATCGGGAACACACCGGTCGGCATCGTACAATTGACATCATGGCTGAAACGGAGACAACCAAGGCGCCCCTTGCAGTCGATGCACCGGCGCGCTCCCGCATCCCGGACATGTTGCGCTCGCTCCGCCACAGGAACTTCCAGCTCTTTTTCAGCGGGCAATTGATTTCGCTCATTGGCACCTGGATGGACACCATCGCTGAATCCTGGCTTGTGTATCGCCTCACGGGTTCTTCTTTGCTTCTCGGCACGGTCGCCTTTGCAGGCCAGATTCCGGTCTTCTTGCTCGCTCCGGTGGGTGGCATGGCCGCGGATCGGTGGAATCGGCGAAAAATCGTGATCAGTACGCAAACTGCTTCCATGATTCTCGCGTTCGCCCTCGCGTTTCTTACCCTCAGTGGACGCGTCCGGGTCTGGCAAGTGATCGTCCTTGCCTCCCTCATGGGAGTCGTGAACGCATTTGACATTCCCGCCCGCCAGGCCTTTCTGGTCGAAATGGTGGGCCGCGAAGATCTCATGAACGCCATCGCGCTAAATTCCTCGATGTTCAACGGCGCGCGAATCATTGGGCCATCTATCGCAGGTATCCTCGTTGCGAGCATCGGTGAAGGATGGTGTTTCTTTGCCAATGCCGTTAGCTACATCGCGGTCATCAGCGGCCTATTGCTCATGCGCATCAAGCGGGCCTTGACGGAAGATAATCTCGCTTCACCCCTCGAGCACATTGCAGAGGGCTTCCGCTTCGTCAACCAGACGGCACCGATTCGCCTGATCCTCATGCTGCTGGGACTCGTGAGCCTAGTGGCCATGCCCTATTCCGTGCTCATGCCCATTTTTGCAGCGCGCATTCTGCATGGCAACGCCAGAACACTCGGTGTGCTGATGGGCGCAACCGGAGTCGGCGCTCTCATCGGCGCGCTGGTTCTGGCCACTCGCACGGGCGTGCATGGCCTGGGCCGTTGGGTGTGGATGGCATGCGCGGGATTTGGCGCCTCACTGATTTTGTTTTCGATTTCGCACTGGTACGCTCTTTCAGTGGTTTTGTTGGTTCCGGTTGGTTTCTCGATGATGGTGCAGATGGCTTCGTCGAACACCTTGATTCAGGCGATGGTGCCCGACCGGCTGCGGGGCCGCACGATGGCCGTCTATTCGATGATGTTCATGGGTATGGCTCCGCTCGGCGCTTTGCTCTCGGGCGCGCTTGCAGAGCGCATTGGTGCGCCTTGGACCGTGGCGATTGGTGGCTTAGGCGCCATTGCCGGCGCAACCGTCTTCGCGCGAGAACTTCCGGCCATCCGCATTGAAGCCAGACAGCTCATACTTGCGCAGGAAATGTCCGGTGGCGAACCAGTCCAAAAGATGAGCGCAAGGTCAGTGTCCTGACGATCACGTCAACAAACTCCGCCCGCATCGTTCTGATATACTCTGCGCGCACTCTCCTATTCTCCGCCTGGAAGTGAGGCTCCCATGTCATCTCCTGCACCGCATGATCAGGCGCGCCTGACTGGCCGCGCCACGCCTCAGGGAACGCTGCGCTACGCCGCTCGGTTTCAAGGTCGCTCAGCGGCGGGCCATTTCCGCGAAGCGACTGGCGGCTTGGTTTTCTCCTCGATTGGAATCGGCACATATCTGGGCGAACCGGATGAGGCGGCGGATGCCGGCTACCGCAGCGCCACGGTCGCCGCGGTCGAGGGGGGCTTCAACGTGGTGGATTCGGCGATCAACTATCGCTTTCAGCGGAGCGAGCGTGCGGTCGGTGCGGCCCTGCGCGATCTCGTTTCAAAGGGGTTTTCCCGCGACGAGATCGTCATCTGCACAAAGGCGGGCTTCCTAACTCCCGATGGCGGCATGCCGGACGATCCGAATGAATATTTCGCTCACGAGTATCTCGAGCGTGGAATTTTCGCCGGGGAAGACATCGCGGGCGGCTGCCACTGCATGACTCCGGGCTACCTTGCCGATCAGCTCGAGCGCAGCCGCCGCAACCTGGGCCTGGATTGCATTGACGTATTTTATCTTCACAACTCCGAGACGCAGTTGGGTGAGGTCTCCGCGGAAGAATTTCGCCGGCGTATTCGCTCGGCTTTCGAATTCCTAGAGTCCGCGGTGGCCAGCGGAAAAATCGGCGCCTATGGCATGGCTACCTGGAATGCCTTTCGCGAAGATCCTAAGGCGGCAGGCTATCTTATGATCGCGGAAATGGTGGAGACGGCGAAACAGCTTGCAGGCGAAGGTCATCATTTCCGATTCGTGCAGTTGCCTTTGAATCTCGCCATGCCGGAGGCACTTGTACGCCCCAACCAGGTGGTGCAGGGGAAAACGATGGCCATGGTGCAGGCAGTGCGATCGCTCGGAATCACGCTCGTTACCAGCGCAGCGCTCTTACAAGGCCAGCTCGCCAAGAATTTACCTGCCTACATCGGCGAGGCCCTCGGGTTGAAACACGATTCCGAGCAGGCGCTTCAGTTTGCGCGGTCCTGCCCGGGCGTGACATCCGCACTAGTGGGCATGAGCCGGCTCGAGCACGTTCGCGCAAATCTCACGCTCGTTGCCGTCGAACCCGCACCCCGCGATCAGTTCCTCAAATTATTCGAAGCACACGGCTAGCCGGTTTTCTTTTTCGGCGCCTCTCGATTTCAGGATCGCGATTCCGCACGACTGCTGCCCGACAACGGAGCGGGCGGATGGTCCTCCAGCCAGCGGGCGATGGCCGCGCTGACCTCATTCAATTTGCCCGCGAAAAAATGGTCCACACCCTCGACAATCACGAGGCGCATCGGCTCAGGCAACGTGTGGAATAGCGCCTCTACTTTTGCGCGCGACCCGAATTGGTCGTTCCCGCCTTGAATGATGAGTTTCGGTTTCGCGCAGGTGCGCAAATACGTCAGGTCTGAGTCGTTCACGGGTATGCCCAATCCAATCAGCTCCGTGACGCGCGAGTCTCCGCAGCCCACTCGAAGCCCCACACAAGCTCCGAAGCTGAATCCAGCGAGCAGGATTGGTCGGCCGGGAAATTCCTGTGCGAGGTAATCCAAAGCCGCGCGTACGTCTTCTTGCTCGCCGCTGCCGCGGTCGTTGACGCCCTCGCTCAATCCCGCTTGGCGAAAATTGAACCGCAGCACGGGCATGCCGCTGCGATGGAGCGCCTTGGCCGTCTGGTAGACAACTTTGTTGTGCATGGTGCCGCCGAATTGCGGGTGAGGATGGCACACCAGAGCCACGCGCTCGGGCATTGTTGACGCTGCGGTCCAGAGCGTCGCTTCAAGACGGCCGGCGGGGCCGTGCAGGAAGAAGCTACGATGGAAAACGTCGGACATAGACAGATCAAGCGGGCAAGTGTGCCGGACAGCTTCTCTAGATGCAGAATGCGCGCATCTCAGGATTGTAACGGCGAGGGCTTCGATGCATCAGAATTCTCCGGCATCGTCCATCGCACAGAGACGCGCGTGACAAGCGCGCTGATACCGGCGTCCGGGTCGGCCTGCGGAGCGGGTCTCGATTGGTTCTTTATGCACTCGACGCGCACCACTCGCCCATGGATTTCACCTGCTCTTTCCCATTCGCCCCAAGGAATTTTCACAAGGACGGCGTCGCCCGAGGCGTAGATGTGGGATGTTTCAAAACTGGCGCCGGAGGAGGAAACATTGTGCGTCATGGATTCCTCGGGCCACTGGCTGCCTGTGGGGCGCACGAAAATCGGGAGAGCGAAGGGAAGGCGCGGATGAGCGCGGCGGTCAACACTCGCTAAACGCACCGGCTCCCGCGAGGGCAAATCAAGTTGGAGTGCGACTCGGAATCCGGGTCCGGTATCACTCTCCACGCGCACCACTCGCGCGGGAGTTTCCGGCTGGACTGAAGAGCCCGCGCCCGGATCATACGGGAATGCTATCCAAACACGGGCCTGCGCACTGCACTGGCCCGCGCGATGAACCAACAGTCCGCCGCGCGCCACGTCGATGGTTTGGGCTAATTCCAGGCGCATGCCGAGCGGACTTTGCCAGCGGATGCGGACGGGAAGATGGAGCTGGGCGCGTGGGTGTTTTCGCAACTCCAAGGCTGGCGCGGGCCGGGACGTCATGCCCCATCCTAACGGTACGTATGTGCCAGGTCAAACACGGAAGCAGTGTGGATCGCACGCACTCCATCGGGTGGAAGTCCTAGAACCCCCATCCCTACCTCGAATTCCGGCTTATTGCATGACCCCGAAAGTCATTGCGCAGGGCACGGAGCGATGATAATTTTGGCGTCAACAGATACCCACGGGAGGGCACATGGAAAACGGTGTGGAGCGTCGCGCCGCACGGCGTTTTTCGATGATGCTCCCCTTAAAAGTTCGCCTTTCGGCAAGCAACGGCACGACGGAAAAACAGGGCGAAACGCGAGACGTCAGTTTCCGCGGCCTGTACTTTCTGATCGAGGCAAGCGTTGAAACGGGCAGCTCCATCGAATTCGTGCTGACCTTGCCACAACAGATCACACTCGCGGGTGATGTTCACATTCGCTGCTACGCCCGCGTTCTGCGTGTCGAGCCCCATAACGGCCGCCGTGGCGTGGCCGCGCGCATCGACCGGTACGAATTCCTTCCTGCCACCGCCTGACGCTTTTTTCGAAACAATGTAGAATGGTTTGGCCCCGGCGAATGGGGGAGGACACATGTATCACTACGATCCGAGTACGGCGCTCGATGAATTGCGCGACGACGCGGTGCTCCCGCACCCGGTGCATCTGCGCGACATGATCTTGCGATCGAAACTTGACGCATCTTCCGCGCTGGATCTAAACCGCGATTTTCAGGATTATCTCACGCGCTTCGGCGAGACCCAGAGGGTCGCTCGCGAAATCCTGGAACGTCTTGCGGGAGCCGCGAAGAAGGCTTCGGCTCCCTAAATCCCGCAGAATGCCAAGGGGGCGATGAGGCGAGCGGGCACGCGCGAATTCCGCGAAGACGCGCTCGTGGACGCGGGGAGTTGCGGCGAGCAGTGAACACCGCCGCGAAAGCCTCGCCCCCATCAATGTTTCTTCTGTGAGCCGGGATCGAGGCCGGAGACTACCGCATGGCACGCCAAACGCTGCTGATCGACGCAGATGACACTCTTTGGGAAAACAATATCTTCTTCGAGAAGGCCATCGATCATTTCATCACCCAGCTCGAGCACTTGGGTTACACGCGCGAATACATCCGGCACATTTTGAACGAGACGGAACGGCGCAATATCCGCCAGCATGGCTACGGCGTGCGCAGCTTCCGGCGGTCGCTTGAGGACACGTACCTGAAACTGGCAGGGAATTCCGCGAGGCGAGAGATGGTGAAGGAAATCGAACAAATGGCTGCGGAGTTGGAGAGCACGCCGCCGCATATTCTCGACGGTGTTCCCGAAACACTGGCTTATTTGGCGAAGCACCATCGGCTGATCCTGTTGACCAAGGGCGAGCCCGCCGAACAAGTGGCAAAAGTAGAACGGTCGGGCCTGCAGCCCTATTTCGACGCCATCGAGATCGTGCTCGAAAAGCAATCGGAAACCTACGACCGGATGATCGAGCAATTCAAAATCGTGAAGTCGAACGGCTGGATGGTGGGAAACAGCCCGCGCAGCGACATTAATCCGGCCATGCACGCGGGATTGAACGCCGTGTTTATCCCGCATTCGGCAACGTGGGAGCTGGAAAAGACCGAACTGGAAAGTGGCGCAGGAAGACTGCTGATTCTTTCGAGCTTCCGCGAGATGCGCGGACATTTTTGACGAGATAGCCTTTTCTCACAAAGCCTGAGGTGCGGCGGACACGTCGCAGGCCAATTTGTCCTTGGCGGCATCGGGCTCGCGCCTTTCTGCAATCCATTGCCCCGGCTAAGATTATCAGCAGAGATTCCGAGGTGGAAAAAATGAAAGCTGATTACCGCCGGGAGTTTGCTGATTTCGAAGGAGTCGCCTACCTGAATACGGCTACTCAAGGGCCGCTGCCACTTGCATCGGCGCGGGCTGCCCAGGCTGCTATCGAATGGAAGAAACTCCCGCACCGAATTCCTGAAGATCTTTATTTCGATCTGCCCGACCGCCTTCGCGAAAAAATCGCACGCTTGATTGGGGCGAAGGCGGAAGAGATTGCCGTCACGACAGGTGCAAGCAGTGGGTTGGCGGCCGTGGCGGCAGGAATGGACTTCCAAGCGGGGGATGAAGTGCTGGTGCCGCGGGGGGAATTCCCTGCGCATTTCTCGACGTGGCTGCCATACGAAAAGGTAGGGAAGGTGCGCGTCCGCGTGATCGAGCCGCGCGAGCGCTTTCTCACTCCTGAGGACTTTGTTGGCGCGATCGGCCCGCGCACGCGGCTCGTATCGGCGAGCCTGGTGCGATTCGACAATGGCGCGCGCCTCGACGCGGCGAGCGTGGCACAGGCTTGTCACGCTGCAGGCGCGGCGTTTTTACTTGATATTTCGCAGTGCGCCGGGGCTATGCCGATAGCGATTCGGGAACTCGGCGCAGACTTCGCGGTCTCTAGCGGCTACAAGTGGCTGCTCGGCCCTTACGGTACGGGCTTCTTCTGGGTAGCGAGCGAATGGGCGGAGCGATTGCAGGCTGGGCCGCTCTATTGGATGGCGCTTGAAGGCGCACGCGATTTTCACACTCTACCCATCGAAGGGCAGCGGGCCGCGCCGGGTGCGAGGCGTTGGGATTCGCCCGAGACGGCAAATTTCCTGAACCTGGCTCCGCTGGATACCTCGGTCGATCTACTGCTGCGAGTGGGTGTTGAAGGCATCGCAGCCCACGTCCGGACGCTGACCAACGAGATCATCGAGCGGCTGCCTCGGGATCGCTGCGTCCTCGCTTCGCCGCCGGAGCCGGAAAGTCGCGGGCCATACGTATGCGTGGCAGCGCGCCAGCCGTCCGGGACGGGCGCGCTTTACAAAAAGCTGCAAGAAGCACAAGTAATTACCGGCCTGCGCGAGAATTTGATCCGGATTGCGCCTTACCTCCACAACACTTCTGAGGACATGGCCCGGGTAGTGGAAGTTCTCTCCCAGGCGTAATTTTTCGGAAGCGCAAATCGTTCGCGGGGAGCCCTGCAGGCGAGAGACTTCGAGCCGCTTTAATAATCCTGCGGAGCGCGGAATCGGAATGGAATGTAGACCACCGCCTCAATGTCTACCGGCATGCCTTCGCGCGTGGCGGGACGGAAAGTCCACTGTGCGAGCGCTTCCATTGCATTCTTGTCGAGCTGGGGCTCGAGCCCTCGGACACGCTGGATGCTGTCTACCGAGCCGTCTTTCCGGATTATGGCGTAGAGAATTACCTGGCCTTCCACATGAGCCTTGATGAACGCGGGCGGATACTCCGGGTCCACTTTGCGTTCGAGGACTGGGGCGCTGAGGCGACCCTTCGGGCGCACCGCAAGCTCCTTGCCCTCGTCGATCTGCGCAAAGTTCAGGATCCAGCTCCCGGCTGCGCTCGTCAGGTTCGGCATGTCGATGTGCATGGTGTAGACTTCTTTGCCGGAGAGAATCTTGTCCGGCGGAATGCTTGGGTCAATCGTTCCCACCACCGAAGGGCCATTGCGAATGGAATTCGTCGAGTCCGGCCGCGCCGGGAGCGACAACTTCGGATTCAGGTTGAGCCTTCCGTCCGGGCGATTTCCAATTCCACCACCTCCACTTGCGCCCGCTCCAGGATCTCTGCTGCCACCAGTGATGCTCACGGCCGCCGGGAGCGAACTCGATCCTCCCCCTGTTTTGTTGCTTCCCCCCGCTGATATCGCGGTGCCTGGTACCCCTGTTCCGGTCGCGCCGGGTGGATCGGCTCCCCCGGGAGTTCCGGATTTCGTGCCTTCGGGCGAAATCGAGATGCGCGCCGCCAAGTTTCCGCGCGGGACCTCAACCACCGGAGCGGGAGGAGCCGGGTCTGTGGAAAGCGCGATCACCCGCCGCAGGCTTTCATCGCCGGTTGAAGCATCGGGCGCGATCACCGGAGCTATGGCGTTTTCCTGACGCACGGGATGCTGCTGGGCCACCGGCACGGACATCGGGCTCACCGCCAATTGCGGCGCGGGGTTAATGACGGGAGATGCAGCGATATTCAGTGGGCCCGGACTATTCTCTTGGTTCGGAATGTCAGGTGCGGCGATGTCGCGAACATCCCCGCGTTTGATGTTAGGCGCTGCAGCCTTGGCCGTGAGTTGAAGTTGCAGCTTCGGTTGCGGCGTTGTCGCAGCCCACTCGACCATATTGGGCAGTTGCGGGTCAATCTTGGGCGGCACCGCTGGGGCGCCGGGCTGGATCAAGGTTTGGCGCGGGTGCGTAACGCGAACGGGAATGGAGAGAATCGTCTGCCGCGGATGGTAGGCGTCCGCGCCACGCGGGACCTCCGGTTGGGGATCCTCGTCGCGCTTCACGGGAAGCGGTTTCGGCTTTGGGGCGGGAGCGGGAAGGGAAATCGGCGGCAAGTCGTTTGCCGAGGCGTCCCAGGTCAACTCGATATGCATAGGAGCTGCCATCGGCTGTGCACTTGGGAGGAAGCCCCAAATCGGAAGCACCATAATCGACACGGCTGCGATGTGCCACAACGTGGATGCAGTGAGCGCTCGGCCCGGAATCCGTCCTTCAATCCAGTAGACGCGAAGGTGTTTGCCGCCCGAATTGGGGCCCGCCTTGGATGCACGCGGACCTGTGACCGAGGAACGCACGCTGCTGCGGAATTGCTGCCAGGGCGATTCCCAGGCAACGCTCATCGAGAGCGCACCGAACCGCGCAGCGTTCTCTGCCCGCGCCACGACTTGAGGAAGGGGTGCCATGGGTTTTTGTATTATACCTCGCGCGGCAGCAAGGTTTGGCACTCCTGGTGGTCCCTCCTCCGTGACCATTGGGGGCCTTCGGACTGCATGCGCCATGGGCTCATGTGGACTTGACCGGATAGATGCCGTCAGCCCATGCTTGGATGCGTGTGCCCGGTGAGGGTGCACCGGGACCCTCGGAACGGCCTATGCTGCGGCTGCCAGATGGTAAAAACTCAGAGCGGCGTCTCCCTGTTCGAGCAACCGTGTGCGTTCCAAGCGCGTAAATCTCAATGGCAATACCGTTTTTCGGGAATGCTCGACGATGACGAGACCGTAAGGTGCGACAACATGGCCAGTATCAAGGAATTCCAACACGCGCAAGTGCTCTTCCGTCTGCTCGTAGGGCGGATCGAGGAATAGGAAGTCCGCCACAAGGCGCCTGCCCGCGATCTTTTCCAGCCCCCGAACGGCATCAGCTTCAATCAATTCGGCGCCGCCGCGAATTGCAAGCGACTCGAGATTCTCCCGGATGATTCGTGCAGCTTTCGCATTCGCCTCGACGAAGACTGCCTCACGTGCCCCACGGCTTATGGCTTCGATGCCGACGGCTCCCGTTCCGGCATAGAGATCCACGAAAAAGGAGTCCTCGACCGATGGGCCGAGGACGTTGAATAAGGTCTCGCGCAGACGGTCGCTTGTAGGCCGGATGCGAAGTGTCATCGGGCCTTTCAACCGGCGGCTGCGAAATTTGCCTGCGATCACGCGCATCAACTAGCCCACGGAAGCCAGCTGATAACGTCTCTGCCAAGACGGGCTTAGCGATTCGAGCCGGGCGACTACTTCGTCGGCACGCGCGGCGTCTTCGGCTAGCGCGAAGGCTTCGCGACGGGCGAATTCCAGAAGTTCATGGTCGCGCAGTGGCTGCGCCAGAGAAAACGCAGCGTCGCCGTGCTGGCGCGTTCCAAAGAACTCGCCCGGGCCGCGCAGCTTCAAGTCGCGTTCGGCGATTTCGAACCCGTTGGTCGTGGCCACCATGGTTTCGATGCGTTCGCGCGCCTCTCCGGTGATGGATTTCGGCGCGATCAGGATGCAATGCGATCTTTCCTTGCCGCGCCCGATGCGTCCGCGAAGTTGGTGGAGCTGCGCGAGGCCAAAACGGTCCGCGTGCTCGATCACCATTATCGTCGCGTTCGGCACATCCACGCCGACTTCTATCACCGTAGTGGCGACAAGGATTTGCAGGTCGTTGCGCCGGAGCCGCTCCATCACCGCGTCCTTTTCTTCATTCTTCAGCCGGCCGTGCAGCAGGCCTACGCGTAACCGTGGAAAAACCTGATGAGCAAGGCGCTCGTATTCGGCCGTGGCGGCCTTGAGCTCCTGTTTCGATTCCTCGACCACAGGATAGACGACGTACGCCTGGCGGCCGCGCTCGATTTCGCGGCGCAGAAATTCCCACACGCCGCGCAGTTGCTCATCTGAAGTCCAGCGCGTTTCAATCGGCGTGCGCCCGGGCGGCATTTCATCAATCACGGAAAGGTCCAGGTCGCCATAGAGCGTCAGCGCGAGCGTACGCGGGATGGGTGTTGCCGTCATCACCAAGACGTGCGGCACGGATCCCTTCTCGATGAGCCGCTTGCGCTGCAGCACACCGAAGCGGTGCTGTTCGTCGACGATCGCGAGCCCCAGACGGCGAAAAGTGATAGGGTCTTCGATTAGCGCATGCGTCCCAACCACAAATTGAGCCGCGCCGCTTTGAACGCGTTCGAGCGCGCGCTCGCGTTCGGCACGATTCCGGCCGCTCACGATCAGTTCGACGCTGTATCCGGCGGGTTGGAAGATCCGACGCGCCGAGAGGTAGTGCTGCGCCGCGAGGATTTCCGTCGGCGCCATCAGCGCGACTTGGCAGCCATTTTCGATCACGATTGCGGCAGCTTCGAGTGCGACGATTGTTTTGCCGCTGCCCACGTCGCCTTCAAGCAGCCGGTGCATCGGGAACGGCCGCTCCAGGTCTGCGGCGATTTCGGCCAGCACTCGCTTCTGCGCGGCGGTCGGTTTGAAGGGAAGGATGCGCTTCAAGGCCTCGCGAATGCGGTCTTCGCGCACGCGCATGGCGGTTCCGAGTTGGCGGTGATCGCGCAAACGCCGCAACGCTAGCGCAAGCTGGTAATAGAAGAATTCCTCGAAGATGAGCCGGACGTGTGAGGGGCTTCGAAAGCTATTCAGCAATTCCAGATTCTCGTCCTTTGGCGGGAAATGCGCGTAGAGCAGCGCCTCGCGCCGCGTGGGGAAGCGGTAGCGTTCGCGGATTTCCGCGGGCAGCGGGTCGGGCACGTTGTTGTCGAGATTTAGCAGTACGCCATAGATGATGCGGCGCAGCATCCGCGAACTGAGCCCGCCAATCGCTTCGTAGATTGGGACGATCCTGCCCACCTCTGTGGAATCCGCGGGCGATTGATCGCCAGTCCCCACTAGCTCGATCTGTGGGTTCACCATTTCGACCCGCCCTGGGCGGTAAGGGTCCGCGTCCGCCTTTCCGTGCAGGACCAGCCTCTGCCCTTCCTTCAAGCGGCCTTCCAGATAGGCGCCGTGGAAGAATCGCGCGTGGAGGGATCCCGAACCGTCCCGCACCGTGACGTGGAATATGGGACTCCGGCCCCGCGCAAAACGAACCGTTCCTCCGCCTCCGACATCCGCAAGGATCGTGCAAACCTGTCCTGGCACGATTTCGGCAATTTTCGTGAAGCGGATTCGGTCTTCGTAGCGAAAAGGAAGATAGCCCAGCAGATCTCCCACCGTCGTAATGCCGCGCTCCTCCAATGCCGCAGCGCGTTGCGGGCCAACCCCTCGCACGTATTTCACCGAATTGTTAAGCAGGATGGGCATCTGCCACTGACGCCGCATGGGCGCGCTCATACGTTATTCTTATACCATCGCTCGCGCCAAGGAAGCCTTTTGGCATTGGGTGTCCCTCGTCTCTGTGAGGCTTGTTTCGATTTCACAACGTCGCACCGTCCGCAACACTTGCAATCCGCATTCGACGTGTTGCAGGCTCCTCCATGCTTTCTCGCTTATTTACATACACCGCGGGCTGCCCTATATTGAGTTCCGCTTGCCCTCCTCTCGGGCCGATGCTCCTCACGCGCGGCACCCGATTGCTGATGGTTTTGGGCGGCCGCGAACCTCATGGCTGACCAATTTCTCCGAATCTCTCTTCGTCGCTGGCTCGAATACCTCGTTGCGATCCTTCTCGGCAACGCCATCTACTATTTCTCGCTCTTTCCGCATTTACCCGGGCTTCTTCGCCACGAGGGGTTCCGGATTGATTTGGGCTCAGCTTTGGATTTATCCGTATGCGTTGTAGTTTACGGTTTGATCCGTATTGGCTCGCGGCTTTGATTGGTTCCTGCCGTGCAATATTCTGTCACTATGGAAATGCGCAAATTCGTAGCGACACCCCTCGTACTTCTGCGGGCAATCTAAGCCCTGTCGTTACAACGCATTACGCGAATCGCGCATCTCATTGGAGTGGCTTCTCTTGGAATCGCTGTCCGATAGTGGGAAAACACCATCCGCGGGTGCTCACCAACGGCCACTCCCACCGTCTATTTCTCTGGAACCCGCAGAAAGGCAAGATGCCGGAGATGGCGGGCTTGAACGCTCCGAAACGCAAGAACCTCAAGGAGCGGAAGCCGGACCGGCTGCACACACCATGGGGATGAGCGTCGCTCTCGAGCGAGATGCGCGCCAGGCAGCA
The DNA here is from genome assembly GCA_963788255.1 of uncultured Acidobacteriota bacterium. Lineage (GTDB taxonomy): Bacteria > Acidobacteriota > Terriglobia > Acidiferrales > UBA7541 > Palsa-295. The sequence goes on along the minus strand of CAWBGC010000009.1, from coordinate 659,388 downwards.
ACGGTGAAGCTTTCGGAGGAGCAAACCCTCGTCCGGAATGCTCAGGCGGGCGACCGGCTGGCATTCGAGGAGTTGGTCCGCCGTTACGACCGCGAAGTGCTGCGGCTGGCCGTGAACTTGGTTCATCGAGCGGAGGATGCGCGTGACATCTATCAGGAAAGTTTCCTCCGCGTTTATCGGAACCTACACCGCTTCCGGTTCGAATGCAGCTTTTATACGTGGCTCTACCGGATTGTGACGAATGTGGCGCTTGATCATCTGCGTCGCCGGACCAGCCGCCGAGAAGATCAGGCACCGGTTCCGGAAGAGACTGAGGGTGGGACGCGCGATTTCTTCGACCGCCAACCGGAATTGAGCGCGGCCGCCAATCCGGAGCGGCGGCTGCTGGGTCAGGAGTTGGGAGCGCACATTTCAGCGGCGCTCGACCGGCTCTCCCCGCGCGAACGAATGGTATTCGAGATGAAGCACTATCAAGGGTTGAAGCTTCGCGCGATTGGTGATTTGCTAGGCACCTCGGAAGAGACGGTAAAGAATTCTTTGTTCCGGGCTACGCGAAAATTGCGCGCGAGCTTGGACTGCATGAGATAACGGAATAGTCGAGGGCAGAGAATGGAGCAGGGCGGGAACGAAAACTCGATGAACCAGGCGTGCGGCGCCTTCGAGCCGCTGCTGGTGCTGTATGCAGCGGGCGAGGAGTTGGACCCGGCCGAAGAGGCAGAGGTTGCAGGGCATCTGGCGCGATGCGCCACGTGCGCTGGGTCACTCGAACGCGAAAAGGAACTACTCGCTCTTCTCGCAGCTCATCGAAACGGTCCCGATGCATCCTTGCTGGCCAGTTGCCGTGCGGATCTGGAAGATGCGCTTGACCGCCAGGAAGAGCGCGGTTCGCTCCGGCGATTGCTGGGACGTCTCGCTCCCGTGGGGTGGCTTGCGCCCCGGCCGGCTTGGAGCGCTGCCGTGCTCGTGTTGATCGGTTTCTCCGTGGGAATTCTAGGACCTCGGTTCCTGTCGCATTCTCCATCGCCGGCCTTGACCGCAACTCCCAGCAACTCTGAAGTGAGCTCTTCGGTCACGAACACAAATGGGGCCAACAACACCGCTCTCAGCACCGTCGACCTGCACACCGCGGACGTGGCGGGAATCAACGTCTTCCCAGCGGGCGGTAACGAACCCCCGCAGGTGGAACTGCAGTTGAGAGCTCAGCAGCCCGTCACGCTGCTGGGAACTGTGAATGACGATGCCGTGAAGGGCGTCCTTCTTAACATCTTGCGGAACAACGACCGCTTTGATCCCGACGTCCGCCTCAATGCAGTAGAACTCCTCCGCGCGCGCAACAACGATCCCGAAGTTCGCTCCGTCCTCTGCCATGCCGTCCACTCGGACCACAATGCTGCGGTGCGTTTGAAGGCGCTCGAGGCCTTGAATGGTGCGGAGCCGCAAGATATCGTTCGCCAAACACTCCTGGATGCCCTAGTGGACGACCAGAACCCCGGCGTGCGCATTGAGGCAATCAATTCGCTCCGCGACATGGCTGCCAAGGGCCAAGTTGAATCCGACGAGCACTTGATCGCCGTCCTGCGCGACCGTATGGAGAAGGATCCCAGCACGTACATACGGCTGCAAAGCGCCGCGGCCATTCGCGATCTCGGCCCGCGCCAGAAATTCTGATCATGCAAAGTAACGCCTCGACTCTTGCGCTCCGGCGGCTGCCCCGTGCTTCCCTCGGACTACTTCCGGATCCCTTGGTGTGCCTGTGTCTTGCTGTCGTGGCAATTGCTGTGCTCGCCCCTCCAGCGGCCGCGGATGGATCGCACAACGGAAAACAGAACGGGACGGTTAGCTCCTCGCCGCGCATCACCTCGGAACTGTATGGCGTCGTTCCAACGCATGACGGCGACCACCTTCACCTAGTCACCGACCTGGGCAACATCGTCATTCACACGCAGGATTCCGGCAAAGTGGATTTCCACGTCCATTTGGAAACCGACGCGACGCAGCGAGGTGCCCGCGAGCTTCTGAAAAGCTTTCGTGTGATCGCGACTCCGGTTCCTGATGGCGTCTCCTGGAGAGGGCGTGCTTTCGGCCGCCGAGTAAGCGGTCGCCTCTGGGTTACGGTTTTCGTCAACGTTCCCAGGACCTATAACTTGGATGTCTCCACCGGCGGCGGCAACGTCGAATCGGACGACCTTAACGGCCGGGCGAACCTTTCTACAGCTGGAGGCAACATCACTGCAGGCAACATTGACGGCCCGGCGCGGCTGGAAACCGGTGGTGGGCACGTCGCCGTGAAGAATGTGGCCGGTGGATTGATTGCCAACACCGGTGGCGGCCACATCACCACCGGCTCAATCGGCGGCAACGCCGAACTCCATACGAGCGGGGGACACATCCGCGCAGGTTCCATTGAGGGAGTGGCCCGGCTCGATACCGGTGGGGGAAACGTCACGTTGGGGCATTCGGGCGCCGAATTGGTGGCGGAAACCCTCGGCGGGCAAATCGAAGTCGGCGAAGCAGCCGGGTTGGTGCACGCTAAAACGGGTGGGGGCGGCATCCGCGTGGTGCGCCTCTCCGGGCCGACGAATCTTGAGTCCGTCGGCGGAAGTATTTATCTCACCCAAGTGGACAGTGCCGTCAAGGCTTCGGCCTCGGCGGGAGGGATTACAGCTTGGTTTGTTTCCCCGGCGAAGCAGCCCAGCACCTGCGAGCTGCAATCCAACGACGGGGATATTGTCGTATACATCCCGAGGCAATTGCCGGTGACCATCGACGCGCAGATTCAGCTCGGCGACGAGCACCGGGTCTTCTTCGACCCGGCATTCCCCCTGAAAGTGAGTTACGACGATTCCTCGAACGGCGCGCGCAGCGTCCGCGCCGAGGGCGCGCTCAACGGCGGCGGTGAAGTCCTCCGCCTGCGAACGGTCGCAGGCAACATCCGCGTGGCCTTGAGCGACGCCAGCAAGCAGATGCAGCTTTATAAGCAGCAAATGGAGCAACTCCAGCAACAGATGCAACAGCAGTTGCAGTCGCAACTGCGCGTGTTGGAGGAATCGCAGCAGTCGAGCGAAGCTCCCCCCCAGCCCTGAGGCAGGAGCGACTCCGGCTGTGCCGGAGCGCTTGGGCTCGCGAGTCGGAAAGCGGTCTCCCAGCTTGATCGGGGGGCCGCATGTTCGAGGAAGGCGCGCTAAGCGCGTTAGGGGGCGTACTGTGAAAACGAAGAGGAGTGTAACCCGGTCCTGGGCCCAATCGGATCGCACCCTTCGGCACTTCAGGCGGTCCATCTTGCGCTCGCTCATGCTGTTAGCAGGAGTCCTTTGCCTTTCGCTTCCTGGGTTTGCAATCACGGCCAACCACGAGGTATTCGAGCGGACTCTTCCGCTTCCAGCCGGCGGAAGTTTCGTCCTTGAGAACGTGAACGGATCTGTCCAAGTGGTGGGGTGGGATCGCGACGAAGTCGAGGTCGAAGCCGTGAAGACTTCTCAGAGCGACCCACGCGATCTCGATCAAGTGAAGATCGAGGTGGACAGTCACCCCGGGCAGGTTGCTGTGCACACGCGCTACCCCCAGGGCCAGGGGGCCCAGGTCGCGGTTGAATATCACATTCACGTCCCGTATCGCGTTTTGCTCGGGAGCATCGAGACCGTCAACGGAAGCGTCGTGGTGCGCGGCATCGAAGGCAGCGGGGAACTCCGCTCGGTCAACGGCAACGTCGAGGTGCTCAATAGCTCCGGACGCTTCAACGCGAAAACAACAAACGGCGACCTGCGCCTGGAGCTTCGCGAGCTCATGGACGGCGGGCCCATGGACATCGAGACGGTAAACGGGTCCGTCATCCTCGGGCTTCCTTCGAACGCCCGCGCCAACGTGAAAGTCCTGAGCATGAATGGCGACGTCTATTCGGAGTTGCCGGTTACTTCCACTGCTGCTCCTCCCGCCGCGCACGCCTTCCGCGCTCACATGGGATCCGGCGGGGGCGAGATTTCCGTACGCACGATAAATGGCGGCATACGCCTGGTTGTGGAACACCAGGCGTCTGACGGGGCGTAATTCTCTCGAAAGGAAGGATCAATCACATGAAGTACTTCATCGCCTCGAACCTGGCAGGTCTGGGCGTCCTGTCCCTAGCTCTGGGAACCGCTCCGGGTGCTCTGCCGGGCCAAACCCAGGAACAGTCCACCTCTAAGCCGGCAACTTCCGCCACGTCACCCCTCACCACTCCAGTGCCTTCCGGCGCCGTAGAACAGCCATGCACCAATTTGAAAGATGCAATGGAACAATTCAGCGACGAGGCACGTATTATCCAACAAGAGATGCAGGGGAAACTCGCGAACCTGCAGGAACGCTTGGCGAAGGAGGCCGCAATGAGCTCGCCCGAGCTCGCAAGACTGCAGACCCTCTCGGCCCAACTCGCGGGGAAGCAAGGCGAACTCGAAGCCGACGCGTCGGAGCTTGCCGCGCGCGCCCAGGAACTTGCCGCGCAAGTGCAGGAGAAGACCTCTCCGCTTTTCAAGCCGCAGCAGGATTTCCTCGTCACTACCGACGACTCGGGCGGCTGGCTTGGCGTCGAGATTGCTGAGGTGACTCCAGATAACTCGAAAGACCTGAAGCTTTCCTCGGTGCGCGGCGTGATCGTGAAAGACGTTGAGCCCGACAGCCCGGCAGCCAAGGCGGGGCTGAAAGAGAATGACGTCATAACACAGTACGACGGCCAGACGGTGGAAGGAACGGTACAGTTCCGCCGGCTGGTTCGCGAAACGCCTCCCGGCCACACCGTAGCGCTCGCGATTTCGCGCGACGGCAACATCCAGAATCTCTCCATCGAGCTCGGCGACCGCAGCGCCTTCTTTGAGAAGAGGATGCAGGGAAGAATGCGCGATTTCGGCGGCGCTAATACCTTCGTGAGTCCAAATCTGGATTTCAATTTCGCAGGCCCAGAAGCGTTCGGGATGATGGACAGCCGCACACCGCAGCTGGGGATCAGTGCGGAGGACCTATCCGGACAGCTCGGCAACTATTTCGGCGCTCCCGACGGCGCCGGAATACTGGTCCGCGAAGTCCGCCCGGGCACTCCGGCGGAAAAGGCAGGATTGAAAGCCGGTGACGTCATCGTGCAAGTGGACGGCAAGCCGGTTCGCACGCTTTCGGAGTTGCGCGATCAGTTGCGAGACAAAAACGACCAGAAGCCCGTCAGCTTGGGGATTCTGCGCAAAGGCGCTTCGACAAGCGTTTCGGTGACGATCGAGAAGCCGCGTCCGGCGGAATCGATCCAGGTGATCCACCGGGCGCAGTTGTAATCGTCCATCAAGTTCCTACCCCACGCACCTCTAACACGCAAAGGCCCGGGTTCATCACTCGGGCCTTTTCCTTTTTCCTCGGGTTTCTGAGAATTGATTCACGCGCGCCGCTGCGCGATAATCACGCGCTATAGACTCGCGCCCATGGTGAGCCCGGCTAACTTATTCAGGCTTGTGAACGAATTCATTCTTCTGCTGCTGGGAGCTCTGCTCCTACTTCTGGCCGTCACAGGCCGGTTTGGTCTTCCCTCGCGCCCCGTTGTGCTGGCGGCGATGGGAATATTGTTCGTGTACTGGGGAGCGCGCGCCTGGGCGCGTCCCGAGCAGAAGGCAAATCATTTGCAAAATGTGATCCGCGCGGGATCGCTCGGTCTAGTCGGCCTCGTGATCCTGGCGATTCCGGCTTTCCCCTTGCGTCGCGTTAGCTTGCTCCTGGGGATTGCAGGTAGTGTGCTGATTGTTCGGGGGCTGCTCGGCGGAGTGCTTTCGCTCCGCCAGGGCTGAAAAAAACGTCTCGCGACGCGATATACTTGCCGCCCCTTTCGCATCCGGCTTGCTTCCGGAGGAGCGGGGACGGGAATCACCTTTGCAGATTTGAGAACGCTCTACCCAGCCCGGCGCGCCCGACAAGAAATTCACAGGAGGAGATAAATTATGCTCAAAGAATTCAAAGCCTTCGCAATGCGCGGAAACGTTTTGGACATGGCAGTCGGAATTATTATCGGCGCCGCATTCGGAAAGATCATCACTTCACTGGTCGGCGATATCTTGATGCCCCCAATCGGACGGATTCTCGGCAAAGTGGATTTTTCCGGGCTCTTCCTGAATATTTCTGGCAGGTCGTACGCGACGTTGGCCGACGCTAAAGCGGCCGGCGCCGCCACAATCAATTACGGGATGTTTTTGAATACCGTGATCGATTTTCTGATTGTGGCGTTCGTAATCTTTCTTCTAGTCCGGCAAGTCAATCGCTGGAACAAGCCCGAGCCGCCGCCCGCGCCCTCGACCAAGGACTGCGGTTATTGCTTCACGGCGATCCCGCTGAAGGCTACCCGCTGCCCGAACTGTACCTCCGAGCTGCGCGCCTAAGCTCCATGGTTCTGTGATGTTGCTTGATACCGGAATTGCGCACACGAGAAGCAAGCCGAGGAATGCGCAAAGTGTTGCGATCAGGATAATCGCCAGACTTTTATTTTCGAAATCTTACAGTAAATTCTATTTCACCCTGCTTTTCTGCAATGGCAAGCACTTTTGTGAATAAGAGTTGCTCTATGGTGGTGCAAAGCTTGTCAGGTGCCAGATCGTACCAGCCAGCATGGCCGTGGTAGCCAGAAGGACTTTGGCGACTGGGCGAATCGAGCCATGCTGAGCAGGTGAACCATGGAATCGAATGCCATAGAATCCTCAGGACGCAGGAATGGAAAATGCGTTGAATCTCTGCCGGTTGGAAAACCTCACGACGTCGCGGTTTCCTTTGCGGCATTCCTAAATTCCCGCCCGCATGACTCGCAAGGGCAAATCTCCCGGAGATGGTCAAAGCTGTAGATCCCCGTCGAGTGCCCGTCGGAAAACTCAATATGGATGGCGTAACTTCCCACGGCTTTCGCCGAACGGGCCGTGGCACGCGGCTTGAACATCGGCAGCGCGGCGCCTCCCGTCGAGGCGGTCAGGCTCTCTTTCTTCGCGCGCTCGTCGTTGCACACGGCGCAGGGGCAATGCTCGCGCAGGTAAGGGAAATCGTAGCGGCTAGTGTGGCCGTCCGACCAGGTGATCTCCACACCCTCGCCGGTCGAGACGTGGACCTTTACGCTGACCGGCTTCTTGCGAACATCCAAGGGTATGGGCATTGGGTTTCCATTCTAGCAGACCGGTCCGGCGGCTCATCGGGCAGGGCAGCAGCGGCCGGGAGGGATCGGGTTGCCATGCGGACAAGACTTGGGATGGCCGAGGAACGTACAGATGCGCTGGTCGAGTTCCGGGCTGATGATGTGCTCGAACTTGCAGGCTTCCGTGTTGGCTTGCGAGTCTGCGACGGCAAACGTATCCGTGAACAGGCGCTCGGCTAGGCGGCGGCGGCGGACGATGTCGCGCGCGCGAGATTGGCCGCGCGGCGTGAGCGCTACGGTGCTGTCGCGCATTTCAAGCAGGCCCTGATCCTTCAACCGCGCCATCACTTGGACGCGGTCTTGTCCGGCCCGCTGGTGGAAGTGAACCGCATCCTCGGTGGCTGCCCCTTCTTCCTCATGTATCCAAAGCTGGACCAACATGTGGTCGAACCATTCCTCTTCATCGGCGGAAAACTCGATGATCTGCGCGAGCCGCCCGTGCGCAAGTTCGATGCGGCGGTCGGCGAGGCGGCCGATCGAGGGCGCGTGCGTTACCATCAGAATCGTGTGCCCTTCGGAATGCAATTCCCGGAGGAGTTGCACGACAATGGCTTCATTCGCTTCGTCGAGGTTGCCGGTAGGTTCATCGGCGAGAATCAGTTTGGGGTGGTTGATCAACGCGCGAGCGACCGCTACCCGTTGCTGTTCGCCGCCGGATAGCTGCGCGGGCAGGTGCGCGATGCGGTCAGCCAGGCCCACGCGCTCGAGCGCCTTCCGGGCCTCTGTCTCGTCCGTGGTGCTGTGGAAATACTGCGCCAGCATGACGTTTTCGAGCGCCGTGAGATAGGGCACCAGATGGAATTGCTGGAAGACAAACCCGACTTTTTCGGCGCGGAAGCGCGTGAGTCCGCCTTCATCGAGGCGAGCAACGTCGATACCATCCACGATGGCTCGTCCCGCTGTCGGCGAGTCTAGACCGCCAAGAATGTTGATCAAAGTGGTCTTGCCCGAGCCGGAGGGGCCCATGATGGCAATCCATTCGCCCTCCTCGACTTGGAACGAAATACCATCGAGCGCACGGACGTTGCCGAATTCTTTTTGCAGCCCTTCGATTCGGACCAGCGTCGCCACTATTCGCCTCGTAGAATTACCGCGGGTTTCACTTTTCCAAGCAGCCGCAGCGGCAGCGCGCCCGCCAGCGCCACACCCGTCGTCAGCGCGACGGTGAGGGGAAGAATTTCCCAGCGCGGCGAGATAGCCGTACCGAATACGCGACGGCCCATCCAGATGGACAACGCCACTCCCGCCACGCAGCCGATCAGGCCGCCCGCCGCTCCGAGCACTCCTACCTCGGCGAGGAACAGGCCGACGATGCGCGCGATCGAGCCTCCTAGCGCTTTCATCAGGCCGACGTCTTCGCGCCGCTCCATCGCCAGGGCCGCCATCGTGGCGAGCACACAGAGCGCGGTGAGGACCAGAATCAGCAGCACCATCGAAACGACCAGCAGGCGAATCCGATTCAGGAGCGCGCCCTCAGATTCCGTAATCTGCCGGATCGGCCGGACCTGGTAGCCGGGGAGGGCGGTTTCGAGTTGCGATTCATAACCGGCAATAGTGCGGGCGGATCCACTGACGCTCAATTGCACGAGCCCGATTTCATTTTCCACTCCGGCGAGTTGCTGCGCCACGGGAAGGTTCACAAAAACCTGATTGTCCTCCGAGCCGCCGGCGGCCACCACGGCTGCGACTCGCATCGAGACCGTTCGCCCCAAATACGCCAAGGCGAGTTCGCCGCCCGGCACGAGGTGGAACTGCCGCGCAACGGTTTGACCCACAAGGCACCGCGTGCTGTCCTCCCGCGAGGCGATCCATTCGCCGTTGAGTTTCCAGGAAGGGTCGAGCTTGGGTGTTTCATCCAGCCAGGTGCCCGCGACCACGACCGGCGTGTTCGCCGCGCGCGCCACAATGTAAAGATACGGCGCTGCAACAATCGATCCCTGCGCGGGGGGACGCGCGACCGCGGCGAGAACAGCCCCTTGATTCATCAGGGTGGGAGTTGGCGCGCCCGCGTCGGTGGTTTGGACTCCGGCGCGGGGCGAAATGATGATGTTTGCGCCGAGCGTGCGGAATTCCTGCGTCATCTTCTGTTCGATATCGAGGTCGAGATTGAGGAGCGCGGAGATCACCGCCGCTCCGCTCACTAGCGCAACCAGCGCGACGGCCAGGCGTCCACGGCTCCCACGCAGCAGTCTCCACAACAGCCGGCCAAACATCACTCGCCTCGCAGGATGGGCGCGGGATTGAAATGCGCCGCCCGCCGCAAAGGAACTAGACTGCCTGCAATCGCCACCAAAGCCGCAAGCCCCAGCACGACCGGCAAGAGCACCAAATGCGGTGGTGCCGGCGAGCCGAAGACGCTGCTGGCCAGCACGCGCGCGAACCCCGCGCCCAGAACAAAACCCATCCCCCCTCCCGCGATCGCCAGCATCAATTGCTCCGCAAGAAATAGGCTGGCCACGAGGGCGTTCGTTGCCCCGATTGCTTTCATGATGCCGATTTCGGCTCTTCGCTCAATTACGGTGGTCGCCGAGGTGGCAGCAACGGCAAGCCCTGCCGCGATCAGCGCCGCGAGCGTGACGATCCAAAGCAGCGTGCCGACACGCGACAGAACGCGGCCTTCCGTTTCAGCGACACGTCGAATAGTCCGGACATTTGTGCCGGGCAAGACCTGCGTGATCTGAAAACTGATCGATGAAATGTACGGTGAGCAGAACCAGCGATCGTATTCCGTGGGTGTCATCGTCGCCGGGTCGCGCTCGGCTAGGGCGTCGGCCGGTTTCGTCAGCGCGCTCACGAAGAGCTGGCGGAATTTTCCGGGGTGGCCGGAGAGCGCTTGAGCGACAGTGAGCGGAGCCAGCATGGCGTTGTCCTCCGCATCGCCGGTGGAGACGATTCCGGTGACCAATAGCGGCACGGCCTCGGCGCGGCCTTCAGAGTTCGCCTTTGATACGGTGACGAGGATTGCCTTGCCAACTTCAATCGTCCCCCGGTAACGCGCGGCCAACCCGGCGCCGACGACGCATTCCTGGGCTCCGTCGTGGAACCACCTGCCATTCGTGATTTTCCACCACGGATGCGTGGCGGAAGCGCCGGTGAGGAACGGTCGTTCATCCGGGACCGGGACTTCATGCTCGTACCATGTGCCGATCAGCGTGGCCGGCGCTGGATGATTTCCTGCCGAGTCGGAGATGGAAATCGGGACATCGAGAAAAGGAGTGAAGCCAAGAATGTGGTGCCGCCAGAAAATCGTCTTGAGTTTGCCCAGGTCAGATTCCTGCAAGTACGCGCCTTCGTCAACCGGGCGGTAATCGACTCCGCCGATTTCGACCGGCAGTGTGTCCGATTCAGGCGTGACCACCAAGTTCGCGCCCAGACTGCGGAATTCGCGCGCCAGCCGGTCGCCGACTTCCAGCGCTACGGTCAACGTGGCGGTCGCAACAGCCATGCCAACGACCAGCGCCGCCACCGTCAGGATTTTCCGGCGCGGGTTCCGTATGAAGGATTCACCAACGAGACGTGCGAACATGGCGTTAGGGGTGAATCGTCGAGGCAGCATCCGCCAGCGCCGAAAGATCCACGATCAATTCTCCTCCCTCCAACCCCGACTTCACGGGGATGGGATTGCAGCCGCCGGGCATGCCGATGGAAGGAATGTTCATCACGGCGCCGCAATTGCGGCACACGATGTTTTGCCCTTCCTGCCGGTAACCCACGGTGCCGCAGATCTGGCAGGCATCCAGCGCTACAACGTAATCTCCGCTGGCTTTGTGAAGGACGAGGAAGCGAATTGTCGTGGTGTTCAAGTCGGCTGTATAAAAGTGCAGGCTAGAATCCATGAGGTCCGAAAGCGCGACGTGGACTTGATTGTTCTGCGCGACCAGCATCTTTGCCTGCACCGGGGAGTTCATCGCGCGTGCGTAGACGAATTCCGCCGTAAGCGCCAGGACCACCAGCACGCACAAAGCGGCAGCCGCAAAGCTCCAGCGGCGCTGCCGGTGGAATTCCCATTCTCGAATCCGTCGTTCCGCGGGATTCTGTCCTGCATCGGGCGCGGGCGCCTTGGCGCCGAACCATTCGCGCAGCACGACCAGCGCAGCGGCTCCCAAAATCACCACGAAGAAGAAAAGTTCATTGCGCACGATCGGGCCGACGATCGCCATCTCCGACCTGCTGTGCCAGATCCACAATGCCTCGCTCATCTCGTGCAGGCCGGTCAGTGTCAGTTGGAAAGCGACGACCATCAAGATCGCGCTGGTGGCAGAGAAAAAGCGTTGCAGCGGAATCCGCAGTGTCCCCTGGAAAAAGAAAACTCCTACGGCTACGGCAATCGCGATCCCAAGCGCTGTCCCGATCCAGACCTGCACTCCCTCGCTCGAGAATTCCACGGCCCGCAGGATCAGAACGAGTTCGGCTCCTTCGCGCAAGACCATCAGAAAGACAAACAGGCCGATGCCCCACCCGGCCGCGCGCGTCGACTTTCTGGCATACGTCTCCACGCGTTCTTCGATTTCCTTCTTCAGGCGCCGCGCCACGCGGTTCATCCACACAATCATCGTCACCACGAGCACGGCCGCCACAAGCATCAGCAGGCCCTCGAAGCCGTCCTCGCTGACGCGCCAGCGGTCGAGTAGCATAGCCGCAGCAAAGCTTGCCGCCGAGGCCAAAAGCACCCCCGCCCAGACGTAACTGGCCAGGGCGCGACGCCCGGTGCGGTTCAGATACACGAGGACGATGCCGACGACGAGCGCGGCTTCAACGCCTTCCCGGAGAGCAACAAGCAGTGCTGAAAGCATATGATTTCTAGTTGTAACTAGTTTACAACTAACAAACCGAGTCTACCTTCCCGGCTCTCTAAAATCAAGAAAATTCAGCCTTCTCGCGCGCCCGTGAGCCCACCATTCCCTGTACAATGAACGTCTAACATCTGATGGCTTTGCGGACTTTTCTTCGCTGCTTTCCCCACGGGACGGCTCTTCTCGCCGCCTCGCTGGCATTAGCCGGAGCCCTGGCCCTGCCGGCGGATTCGCAGGGACCCTCCGGCCAGGCTGGCGCGTCGGCGCAAGCGGCCACTCTCCCCAAATCCAAGCCCGACACCAAGAGAGCCAAAGAGGCCTACGAGCAAGGAGTCCGCGCCGAACACAATAGGGATTGGGCGGCAGCCTATAAAGCCTATGCCGATGCTGCGGTCTTGGATCCCGGCAACCATCAGTACGCACTGCACCGCGAAATGGCGCGAAGTCGCGCGGTCCAGGCTACTGTGGACGCTGCCGAGCGCGATGCCGTCTCTGGGCGCCTGGAGGACGCCCGCAAGGAGCTCCTTTCGGCGCATTTGCTCGACCCCTCCGACGCCACCATCACCGAACGCTTGGGCGAACTGAGCTCAGACGATCCCCTCCAAGCGCGGCAGGTCCAGGTCGAGCCCGAGCTGTCGGGGGAAATCCATCTGGAGCCCCAGCCGGGGACGCGAAACTTCGATTACCGGGGCGATACAAAAGGCGCCTACGAGGAAGTCGCGCACCAATTCGGCGTAGACACCGCCTTCGATGTGGACCTTATCTCGCACCAAGTGCGTCTCCAAATCAACGCCGTGGATTTTACGACTGCGATGAAAATGCTCGGCGACATGACCGGCACATTCTGGCGCCCCTTGACGAAACATCTCTTCTTTGTGACTCCAGACACACCGCAGAAGCGCAAGGATTACGATGTCTCGATCGTCCGCACGGTCCTGCTTCCCGCATCGGAGACGCCGGAGCAAATGACGGAGATTCTCCGCATGGTGCGTGAAATTGCGGGCGTCACTCATACGGACCTGGAGACGCGCGACCGCGCGCTTACTTTGCGCGCCTCTCCCCGCGCCGTGGCCGTAGCCACGGATTTGATCGAGAATCTGGAGAAACCGGTGGGCCAGCTCGTGCTAGAAATCGAGATCCTGCAAGTGGATCGCACTTACGCGCGCCAACTCGGGCTCACGCCGCCGCAGACCGGCCAGCTCTACACGCTCAGCTCTCAACAGGTCCAGGAGGCCCAACAATCCGAGAACGGCTTGATCTCCGTCATCGAACAAGTTTTTGGAACGCCTTCAGCGCTCTCCGGATTGGATCCCAGCCAGATCGCCGCGCTACTGGCAGCGGGACAGCTGGGTTCTTTCATCCCCAATGTGATCTCGATCGGTGGCGGGAAGTCCACGTTTCTGGCCACGCTCCCTGGAGCGACTGCCAACTTCGCGGAGATGCTTTCACTGGTGCGGAACGGCCGGCGCATTTTGCTCCGCGCTGCGGATGGCCAGCCCGCCACTTTTTTCGTGGGCGACCGCATTCCGGTGTCGCTGGCGCAGTTTTCCGCAAGCCTGGGAGGAGCGGGCGTGAACATCCCTGGCGTGAGCTCGACGAATTTCCCGAGCACGGACTACGCCACGGGAAAAGGGCCCACGTTTATAGCATCCGCCGATTTGACGGGCAGTGGTGTCCAGGATTTGATCGTGGCGAATTTCACGGACAACACGGTCTCGGTTCTGTTGGGCAATGGGGATGGAACCTTTCAAACTCAGGTTCCTTACAATACGGGTACGGGCCCGGCGTGGATTGCCACCGGTGATTTCAATGGAGACGGCAAACTGGATCTCGCCGTCGCCAATCAAAACTCCAATAACATTTCGATTCTGCTGGGGAATGGCGATGGAACGTTTCAGACCCAAACCACACTCGTCACGGGCAACGTGCCCGTTTCCGTAGTCGCGGCGAACATGCACGACACAAACGGCAAGGGATTTCTCGATCTCGTCGTCGCCAACCACAAGGACAATACGATTACCGTCTACCAAGGCAATGGCGACGGCACGTTCCAGACCACACCGTCAACCCTCACCCTACCCGCAGGCTACTTGCCTTCATCCATTGCCGCTGCCGATTTCAATGCAGACGGCCACATCGACCTCGCCGTGACCGATCAGGGCAACAACTCAGTCTCCATATTCTTGGGGAATGGCGACGGCACGTTCCAAAACCGAGTGGACTATCCCGTCGGCAATTCTCCCGTCTGGGTCTCCGCGGCGGATTTCAACGCGGACGGCATTCTGGACCTCGCCGTAGCAAACAACGGACCGCCGACGAGTCTCCTGGCGGGGAATTCCGTTTCCATCCTTCTCGGCCAAAGCAATCCAACCAAAACGAGCGTGGGAAGCGGGGCATTTGGCACGCAAACGGCCTACGCAGCCGGGACCGGGCCAACCTCCATTGCCGTTGCCGATTACAACGTGGATGGCCTGCCCGACCTGGCCGTCTCGGCCCAAACCGACAATAGTGTGGCGATCCTTCTCGGCCAAGGCCCCGGGACTTTTGGCCCGTTCTTCGAATTGCCCGTCGGTAGCGATCCCGTGTCTCTTGTTTCTGCGGATTTCAACGGCAATGGGCGGCCCGACTTGGCAGTCGCCAACAACGGATCGGATAACGCAACCGTGATTTTGAACTCCACGAACTTTACTCCCGGTAACGGGCTATCCGGCACGCCATTTCCTGGCGCCGAATACATCGATATCGGTTTGAAAGTGAAGGCGACGCCACGAATTCACCCGGACGCCGATGTGTCGCTGCAGCTTCAATTTGAAATCAGCAGCCTGACGGCCCAAAGGTTTAATGACATTCCCGTGATCAGCAATGAGGCCATCGAGCAGACCGTTCGCCTCCGGCAGAATGAAACGAGCGTCCTGGCCGGCATCTTCCAGCCTCAGGTGGCGAATTCTATCAGCGGCACGCCCGGCCTGACGGGCATCCCCGGGCTCGGCGCCCTTGCCGGTAATCAAAACACACAAAACGAGGACAGCGAATTGCTGATTCTCATCACGCCTCGCATGGTTTTTCTCTCTCCGCGCAAAGACCGGCTCATCTATGCTGGGCAGGGTGCTCCGGAGGGCTTTGGCGCGACGGGACCCACGCGTGAAATGCGCCAAGGCGAATTTCCAGTCCGCGTCGAGCCGCCTCCTGTTGTTCCCACCCAACCGCCGACCGAGCCACCGCAACAACCTCAAACTCAAACGCAGCCTCAGCCCCAACCCCAACCCCAACCCCAACCCCAACCCCAACCCCAACCCCAACCCCAACCATAGCGCCACGCAAAAGGTATCGAACCGCAACTACCACGAGGAGCTAGGACCGGAATGCGCATCCTATGCGCGTTGGCCCGACGGTGCGTTACGGAGTGGCTTCCAGGACGACAACTGGCTGGTAAGTGCGTGGCACAACCGGCTCGGCAATGGCGATCAATTGTCCCTGCTGACTGAAAACGCGCAGCCGCGCGGGCCTCCATTCGCCGGAGTCCAGTTGTGCCGGAGCGCCCTGCGCCGCTGTCACCAGCCCAGGCTGAATCTGCGCCAGCGGGAGATTGAATTTTGCGCCGTGCCGCACGCGCTTTTCGACGATGGGAAGAACCGTCGCGCGAGGCAGCTCGGGGAGAAGATTTTCCAGGCGAATCACGCGATCGGCCAGACGCCCTGCATTCGCGTCCTGCTCGAGTTCAGCGAGCGGAACGGCCTGGTCGAGGGTGAATTCACCCACGGCGGTGCGCACGATTTCCGCCAAATGCGCGCCCGCGCCGTGCAGCTTGCCTAGCTCGTGCGCCAGCGACCGAATGTAGGTTCCCGCGCCGCATTCCACGGCAAATCGCGCGGTCGACCCTTCGATTTCGAGGAGCCGGAACTCGTAAACCTCTACTTCGACCGGGTCCAACTTCACCGGCTTGTGCTTGCGCGCCAGCTCGTGCGCCGGGCGCCCGTGAATTTTCTTTGCCGAAAACGAGGGTGGCACTTGCTGGATTTTTCCCAGGAATCGCGCGGCATACTCCTGCAACTGATCCGCCTCCAGGACCGGAGCCGAATCCGGACCGAGGGCCTCACCGTCCGCGTCATAAGTGTCCGTGGCAAACCCAAAACGCACCGCGCAGCGATAGCGCTTGCGGCGCTCGGAGTAAAAGCGCGCCAGGCGTGTAGCCCGCCCGAGCGCCAACACGAGCACTCCGGTTGCCAGCGGGTCGAGTGTTCCCAAATGCCCGATGCCGCGAAATCCCGCCAGGCGGCGGACAGCCTCGACCACGTCGTGCGACGTCCGGCCTCGAGGCTTATCCACGACGAGGATTCCATCAATTGGAGGCGGTTGTGGAGCTCTAGGCATGAGGTCCCATTCGATTATCTGGTCCTGCGATTCCTGGCTGCGCCCTTCCAGTACCGCCGCGGAGCGCGGGTGGGGAGTCGCTCCCAAGACACCCTGACATCAAGTATTTTCCGGCGGATGGACTTTGCGTAGCAGATCGTCGATATGCTGGCCGTATTCTTCCGACTGGTCGATCACAAAAATGACTTCTGGAGCCCGCCGGAGTTGCAGCCGCTCGACGAGCTCGTGGCGGACGTAGCCGGAAGCCGCCTTGAGGCCTTCGAGCGCGGCGGCACGTTCCGCGTCGTCCCCCTCCAAGCGCACATACACGCGCGCGGTTCGCATATTCGATGGGAGCCGGACCTCCGTGACCGTCAGCGGCAGTGCCAGCCGTGGATCCTTGAGCTCCCCTGCCAGCATAAGGCTGATTTCATGGTGGACCTCCTCCGCGACGCGCTCTGCGCGGTGTCCACCCGCGTGATGTCCCTCAAACGTCATGCTCCATCCTCAAAATACTCAATTTCCTGAGAGACCAGATCGCGGCCGAGCAGGCGCTCGGATTCCGCGGCGATTGCTTCCAGGGATTCCTCCAGGTGTTTGCCGTCGCCGGAAATGCTTACCACACCGACGCGCGCCCGCTGCCACAGCTCCTGATGCTCAAGCTCCGCCACGGCCACGTTGAAGTGGGCGCGCAACCGGTCTTTCAGGCTGCGCAGGACTTGCCGCTTGTCCTTCAGAGAGCGCGCATCGGGGATGTGAATTTCCAGGGTGAGGAGGCCAATCGGCATTTCCGCCTCCAACGATTTCAACGGAAACGGTCACGCATTCTGTGTGAGGACGTCCCTCAGGCGGACGCGTCCGTCCCGCTTTGCCTCGCCGGCCGCCCTCGGTCCGGCAAACTGATATCGAGGGCTGCTGTCTTCTCCATCTTGAAGCATTCCAGGATGTCGCCCACTTTGACGTCGTTGAAATTCGAAATGCCCGCGCCGCATTCGAAGCCCTGGCGTACTTCGTTCGCGTCTTCCTTGAAGCGCTTCAGCGAAATGATTCTGCCGGTATAAATCACCACGTTGTCGCGCAGGACGCGAACATCCGCGTCGCGCTTCAGGATTCCGTCCTGCACCGAGCATCCGGCGATCATGCCCACACCTTTCACGCGGAATGTGTCGCGCACTTCCGCGCGGCCCAGATAGGTTTCCTTGATCACCGGCGCGAGCAATCCGGCCACAGCCTTCTTCAGCTCGTCGAGGAGCTCGTAGATGATCGTGTGCAGGCGAATGTCCACGCCTTCACGTTGCGCCAAGTCGCTGGCCTTGCGCTCCGGCCGGACGTTGAACGCCACAATGATCGCGTTCGAAGCCGAGGCCAAAAGGACGTCGGTCTCGGTCACCGCTCCGACGCTCGCGTGAATCACCTTCAGCTTCACTTCATCGTTGGATAGCTTCGGCAGCATCTCGCTCAGCACTTCCACCGAGCCCTGGACGTCCGCCTTGATTACCACCAGCAGGTCCTTCACCTCGCCGGACTTGAGCTGCTCGTGCAATTGGTCCAGCGTCAAGCGGCCCGAAGATGCCGTCTTCGCCAACGAAGCCTCGCGCTGTTTCCCCTGCCGGTATTCCACGATGTGGCGAGCCTTGGCCTCATCCGCCACCTGGAATTGATCCCCCGCCTCGGGCACGCCCTGCAACCCGAGAACTTCAACCGGTGTCGACGGCCCCGCTTTCTTGATTGGCTGGCCGCGGTCATCGAACATCGCGCGGACCTTGCCGTAAACGGCGCCCACAATGAAAACGTCTCCCACGTGCAGCGTGCCGTTCTGGACCAGCACCGTCGCCACTGGCCCGCGGCCTTTGTCCACGCGCGATTCCAGCACGGTTCCACTGGCGGGCGCATCGGGGTCGGCCTTCAGCTCGCGCAGATCCCCCACCAGCAAAATCATTTCCAGCAGCTTCGGAATGTTCTTCTTGGTTTTGGCGGAGACTTCCACCATCACCGTATCGCCGCCCCATTCCTCCGGCATCAGCCCGCGGTCCGACAACTGCCGCTTCACGCGCTCGGGCTGCGCGTCCGGCTTGTCAACCTTGTTCACCGCGACGACGATCGGCACATTCGCAGCCCGCGCGTGCGAAATCGCCTCTTCGGTTTGCGGCATCACTCCGTCGTCCGCGCCGACCACCAGCACCACGATATCGGTCACCTTGGCGCCCCGTGCGCGCATCCGCGTGAAAGCCTCGTGGCCGGGCGTGTCGATAAAAACGATGCGCCGGCCATCCACGCGCGTCTCGTACGCGCCGATGTGCTGCGTGATTCCTCCCGCTTCACCGGCGGCGACTTCCGTCTCGCGGATGGCGTCAAGCAGGCTCGTCTTGCCGTGGTCCACGTGGCCCATCACTGTCACCACGGGAGCTCGCGGCTGCAGATTTCCGCTCCGCTCCTCTTTTACCTTTTCTTCCTGCACCAACTGCTCTTCAAACGTGACCACCTGCACGATTCCATTAAATGATTCCGCCAAGCTCGTGGCTGTCGGCACGTCCAACGCCTGGTTGATGCTGGCAAACACGCCGCGGTCGAGAAGCGTCTTCAGCAAGTCCTTCGCGCGGATGTCGAGCTTTTCGGCCAACTCGCGCACTGTGATTCCTTCTGTCACCGTGATTTGGCGCGGCTCGCGCTGCACCGGCGCGACAGGTTCGGCCAAAGCTGCGCGCCCAGGACCTGCTCCGGCCCGCGTGCGCACCGGATGGAGCTTGCGTTCGCCCTCCGCATATCGTTTCTCGATGAGCGGCCGCCCTCGCTGGGCAGGAGGCTTGCGCGCATAAAGCGGCTTTCCAGGCTCCGCCTTCGGAACCCCCGCACCAGGACGCTGTCCGCCCACAGGCGCTTGACTCGGCCGCCCGGTTCCAGGCCGCTGCGGAAATCGTGACGGCGGACCTCCCGGCCGAGGTGCCCCCCCTGGCCGGGTCTGTCCCGGCGCAGCCGCGGGCCTCATTCCCTGAGGCGCGCTCGGACGCCCTTGGCCGGGGCCCGCTTGTCCCGGACGGAACGGCAATCTCTGGCCTGCCGGTGGCGCCCCTGCCGGTCTTGCAGCCCCCGGCGCAGCAGCAGCCGGTCGACGCGCTATCGGCGTGCCTGGTACAGCGGGAGGAACCGCCGGTCGAGCCGTTGGCGCCGCAGGCCTCGTGCCTGCGGGAACAACTCCCGGTTTCGCGGCTGCAGGAGCCGCTGCGGGTGCTGCCGGTGTCGCGGCTGGTTTAGCCGCAGCAGGTGCAGGTGTAGCGCCGGGAGCCGCCGACGGAGCAGCGGCAGCTGGTCGAGCAGGAACTGCGGCAGGTCGCGGCGCACCCGCTGGAGCTGGCGTGGCAGCCGTCTTTGGAACAGCGGAAGGTTTTGCAGCAGCAGCCGCGGGAGCTTGAACTCCCGGAGCCGCGTGCCCCGGGACCAGCACCGGTCCAGCCGACTTCGCAGCCGCCGTGGGAGCTGCCGCGGCTGGCCGCGCAGGCTTCGCCTTTGCTGCCGCCGCCTTCGCAACCTTCGCCGCTTCTTCGGCGGCTTCTTGTGCTGCCAAGTCGCTGAAATGTTTCCGCACCAATTCGGCGTGGTTCAGATCAAGCGAGCTCGAGTGAGTCTTCTTGTCCGTGACACCGATTTCCGGCAGGTAGTCGATCAGGACCTTGGCCTTGATCTCCAGCTCCCTGGCCAGCTCGTTGATGCGGATTTGGTTAGGATCAGACATCAGTCTCCGTGGTTCGTTCCTCGCGCGTCGCGTTTCAAATTTTCAGTTCGCGGCTACTCCGGTGTTTCCTGCTTTTCTGCGTCCTCTGTTGAAGCAGGAGGCGCTTCTTCACTGGCCTCCGCCGCGCCCGCTGCATCCGGCTCGCTCGCTGATTCCGCCACTGCTTCTTCCGCCACGGGCAGTTCCTCGATGGGCTCCGGCGCTTCGGACGCCTCCGCCGATGGCTCCGCACTTTCTGCAGGGGCTTCTTCCGCGGCAGCCGGTTCAGCAGCCGGAGCCTCAGAGCCTGCCACAGCCTGCGCGTCGAGCGCCTCGAAATAAGCGGCCACCGATTGATGGATTTTCTCGACCATCTTCTCGCCGATTCCCGGAATCTCCACCAGTTGCTCCGGCGTCATATCGGCGAGCTTCTCGATCGAGGTAATCCCCGCAGCCTCTAGCTTCTCGATCGTCTTTGGGCCCACGCCTTTCAGTTCCGAAAGCGGCGTGCCCGGAGCCGTTAGCGCCGCCATTTGCGCCTCGATCTCCCGCCGCTTTTCTTCCTCGCTCTTGATATCGATGTTCCAACCGATCAGCTTGCTCGCCAGCCGGACGTTTTGCCCCTTCTTGCCGATTGCGAGCGAAAGCTGGGTGTCTTCCACGATCACTTCCAGCCGTTTTTCCTCCGGCTCCACGATTTGCACTCGTGTCACCTTCGCCGGGCTCAGCGCTTTCTGCGCGAAGGCGACGGTCTCCTCGCTATACGGAATGATGTCGATTTTCTCCCCGCGCAATTCGCGGATGATGGACTGCACGCGCATCCCCTTCATTCCCACGCACGCGCCCACCGGGTCCACATCTTTGTCGCGGCTTTCCACCGCGATCTTCGTGCGCTCGCCCGCCTCCCGCGCCACCGCGCGGATCTGCACCGTCCCATCGTAAATCTCCGGCACTTCCATTTCGAACAGCCGTTGTACCAGCGCGGGGTCCGCGCGCGAGACGATCACCTGCGGCCCCTTCGCGGCTCGCTCCACCGCCCGAATCGTCACGCGCAGCCGGTCGCCCACGTTATACGCTTCCAGCCTCGACTGCTCGCGCTTCGGCAGCCGCGCTTCGGTCCGCCCCAGGTCCACGATCAGGTCGGGCCCTTCCGTGCGCTTCACCACGCTGTTGATCAGCTCGCCTACGCGTGTGTGGAACTCGTTGTAGATCGTGTCGCGCTCGGCCTCGCGCACCTTCTGTAGGATCACCTGCTTGGCCGTCTGCGCCGCGATTCGCCCTAGCACGTCGGTGGGCTTCGTTTCCTTGATTTCGCCGCCCACTTCGATGGCCGGATTGTGTTTCCGCGCCTCGGTCAGCGAAATTTCGCGCACCGGGTCCGTGACTTCCTCCACCACCGTGTGAACTGAAAACACGTCCACCTGGCCCGAGTCCGGATTGAACTTCGAGCGCAGTTCTTCCTCGGTGCGGTAGTATTTCCGCGCCGCCACCACCATCGCGTCCTCGATGGCCGCGACGATCACTTCCGGTTCGATATGCTTTTCCCGGCTGATCTGCTCGATTGTCTGGTACAGCAGACTCGCCATCTGAGTTTCTCCCTAGAGTTCCACCACCAGGTTCGCCTTGCGAATTCCCTCGTACGGCAGGGCGATTTCCCGGTCTTTCAACGCCAGCTTTACTACTCCCTCCGAGTAGCCCGCCAGCCGCCCCTCGAAGTATTTCTGGTCCTCTACCGGCTCGTTCAGCCAAATCTGGGCTCGCCGCCCCACGAACCGCTCGTAATCGCCCGGCCGGATCAGCTTCCGGTCCAGCCCCGGCGAGCTTACTTCCAGAATGTAGCTCGGGCCCGGAACCAGGTCCTCCACGTCCAGAATCACGCTCAGTTGCTCGCTTACCCGCTCGCAATCCTTGTGGCTGACACCCAGACCTTCCGGGTTCTCCGGTCCCGGCAACCGGTCAATATAGACACGCAGCAACCGCTGCTTGCCTATCTTCCACTCCACGTCGAAAATCTCGAGGCCTTCCGAGCGCGCCACCCGCTCCGCCGCCTCTCGAATCTTTCCCAGGTCCATTCTATTCCGCAGGCTCCGCTCATCACCAACAGGGACTCCTGCGCCCCGGGCCGTTTCTCGCGCCCAACAAAAAAGTGGGCTCGCGCCCACTCATTCGTGCGACCTATCTGGAAGCAACCCAGTATAAATTCCCCGCCCCCAAAACGCAAGCTAAGCCTTGCGGGTGCGCCGAGTTCCTGGTTGAGGATTGCAAGCTGGCCGTTCGCACTGTCATCCAATTAGCCTGGCACCAGACTGTGGCGGCTGGGCTCATTTCGTGCGGCGCTTGAATAGTTCGAACTGTCCTGTGTCAAAAGGCCCCTCATCGCGCGATCGCCGCGACCGTCTCCTTCGCGCCCGTGGTTGCCAAGGCTTCAGGGCGAGCGGCATTCGACGCACACAATATGCATTGACCACTAGCTGCGAGGGAGCCCATAGCAGGAGGCTCCCGACCAGAATGACAAAAATGCTGCGAACCCCGGCCAACAAGAGCACAATAAATGGAATCAAAAGTGACATTGTTACTCTGAAAGCGCCGAACGGCTGCCAGAAGTGCAACATTTGGTTGCATTGAGGGCAGTTAAACCCGCCTCCCGTGCCCGAAATCAGTCGAAAATCCTTCGTATCGACAAATTCCCCGCAGTGTGGACACTTGAGCGTCATCGTCTCTCTGATTATATCAACGTACCGAACGCGCTATCTCACTGGATCACCCGCAGGAGGGGGAGGGCCTTGACTGCCGTTCCACAGCGGGCTTACATTTCCGCCATGTTCGACGACTCCTCCCTCCGCCTCCACATTTACGATGAAATCGTGCGCTCCGGCGAGGCCCCCTCTGTGTCCGCTCTCTCGCGCCACTTCGGAGCCACCATCGAGGACGTCCGCGCCGCCCTCCGCCGCATGCATGAGGCCCATATGCTTGTCCTTCAACCCAGCGGCGAATTGCTGATGGCCAACCCATTCTCCGCCGTGCCCACGCCGTTCGTGACTAAAGTCGGCGATCGCCGCTGGTTCGGCAATTGCATCTGGGACGCGCTCGGCATCCTCGCAACCCTCCACGCCGACGGACGCGTGTTCGCCTCCTGCGGCTGCTGCGGCGACGCAATGTTTTTGGACGTCCGCGACGCCGCGCTATCCGGCAACGGAATCATTCACTTCGCTCTTCCCGCTCGACGCTGGTGGGACGATATTGTCTTTAATTGAAAGACCATGCTCCTCTTCCGGTCGGAAGAGCATATAGACCGCTGGTGCCGAGCCTGGAGCCTGCCTCGTGGCGCGACCTTGTCGCCTGCAACCGGCTGGACGCTCGCACGCGATTGGTACCACGATCGCCGTGATCCCGCGTGGCGCCGCTGTACCGTGGACGAAGCCCACGCCTTATTCGCTCGCCTCGGCCTCACCGGCGCTTTCTGGAAGCTAAACTGAAGCCCGCCTTTGAAGATTGTTCTCCCTGGTGCCGGACATCGTCCCGGGTGAATTTGCCGCTGCATGTCTATCAACCAGCTTCCCGCTCAAGCCGAGTTCTACTTCCAAATCCCTCAGTCGCAGAAACGAAAAGGCCCCTCTCGTTTGAGCGAGAGAGGCCTTGAAAAGTTCAAGCGCCGAGCGCTGCTGGATTACTGTTGCGGCTTCGGTGCTGCTGGTTTGGGCGATGCAGGTCTTGCAGGAGTTGTGGCCGCCGCCTTCACCGGGTAGGTCTGGTCGTAAAGCCGGATGATGTCTTGCGTCACGTCGATCCCGTTGGCAGAGTAGATCACCGGGGTCTGCTGCGAGGACGTATCGAGGATGACGACGTAGCTGTTCGTGGCCGAATACTTACTCAGCACATCGATCATCTTCCGGCCGATGCGGTCCACTACGTCCCGCTGCGCGGCTTGAAAATCTTCCTGCGACTCCGTCTGTTTCCGCTGGAACTGGCGGGTTGCATCGTCGTACTCGCGTTGGAGGCGCGCCTTCTCGTCATCGGAGGCCGTGTTGGCCGTCGTGCGCATCCGCGTCTGCAAATCCTCGATCGTCTTTTGCAGATTTTGGAGCTCCGTCTGCCGCGGGGCAAACTGCGACTGCAGTTCTGCGGCCGCCTGCTTGCCTTCCGACGTGCTGGTGATCGCCACCTGCACGTTGATCGTGCCAATCTTTCCTCCCGCGGGCAAGGCACTCGCCTGCCCCCAAACCGCGGGCACCATCAAGAGCGCCGCCAGGGCTGGGACTACCAATCTCGTCTTCATCATCACTCCTTGTTTACAAATTCCCATGAATACAAACTACAAATTATAGCCGCGGAGAGACAACCCGGTCAATCGGATTTGAGTCCGGAACGTCTTACCGTTGGGCGTCCCGCCTGACGCAAGCTTCCCCGCGCCCCTGGTCTATTCGGATGCCGCGCCGAGGAGGGAGGTTGGCCCCCACCGGCGCCCGCTCAGTGCGGCAGCGGGACCAGCAGGATTCGATTGTTGTTCGGATCCACCTCTACGGCGATATCCAGCTTCGGATCGATGGCGATCGCGTTCGCACCGATCACCACGGAAGAGGCCAATTGCGGCGCGCCCGCCCCCACCACTGCACGGACTCGCGGAATCGAGCATCCGACCGTCCCGATATACGGAGGACAATCGTAATCCATCACCGACATCGTGTTGCTTGTCGAGTTGACCGTCACGACGGTGCTCGTTTGGAAATCGTAGTCCACCGACGTGGGATTGATCCCGACTGACAACGAAACCGTTTCAAATGTATTCGGGTTCACGACGACTAGTGAGTTCAGCAGACTGTTCGTTACCAGGAACACTTGGTTCACCGGGTCGAAAATGACTCCGGTGGGTTCCGCGAAATTGGACACGCGTCCCGGCCCCGCAAAGCTATTGGTCAGAAGGTTCACGATGTCCACCGCACCCGTTTGGGAAGCGGCGACCGCGGCGTAATCCAGGGTCGGATCGATCCCCACGCCAGTCGCGCCCTGGTCCACCTGGATGAGAGACCCCGCGGAAGCGGAATTAATATTGATCATGTTGACGACGCCGTTAGTGATGGTGCCGGCCGGTTGCCCGGCCGTCACGGCTGCAAGGCCGGTGTCGGAATTGGCAGCGACTCCCACCGGGGTGCACATCAGGTTGCAAAGTGGCAGGGAGATAGGGCTGGCTGTCTGCGTCTCATCCACTATCGAGGCTGTGTTGCTTCCGTTGTTCGCTACCACAGCCAGCCCCAATCTGGGCACTACTGCCACACCCTGCGGATTCGTCCCCACAGAAACCGGCGGGCCAATCAGGCCGACCGCGCCCGCTGTACCACCATTCATAGTGGGGGTTTCTGGCGACAGCGCGACGAGGTCCACCGTTCCGTCCACCGAGTTGGTGACCACGGCCATATCGCGATCCGTGTCCACGGCCACTGCCACGGGCGTAGTTCCGACGACCACGGGTTGAACCACGGTGAAATCTGTGATGTTCGAAACCGTCAGGTCGGCATTCAAGATGTCCAGCATGAATCGCCGGGCGGACCCGAGCATGCTCGCCGGAGCAGTTGCGGTCAATTGACGGCAGAGAATCGGCGGAGCAGTAGTGCAACTGCTGGGAACCGTGGAAGTGGCAACAGCCACCTGGTCCAGCCGGACTGCCGCGCCCGGCTCAAAGCCACTGCCCGTGATCGTCAGCGTCACGGGCGAGGACGAAGTGAACGTAGCCGCAGGGCTCGATCCCAGAATCTGCGGCGATCGAACGGAGCCGAGCGAAAGGATCGAGACAGTTCCATCCCCCTGATTGGCGACGACCGCTTCGTTGGTGCCCGGGTCGATGGCAACCGCTGCAGGCGTACTCCCCAATCCACTCACGGTCTGCAGCACGTTTCCACTTTCGAGGTCCACTACGAGTGCCGTACTGTCGCTGTTCACGGCAATACCGAGGTTCGTCAACGGATTCGCAGCAGCGGCAACCATGCCCGCTTCGTTGACGGCCACTCCGTTGCTGTTGGTGAACGTAATATTGTTGACCGTCGCGTTGAACACGTTGAAGGAAGTCAGGCTGCCCGCCACCGGATCGGTGAACAGCAACTGGTGTGTTTCCTGGTTCAAACCGACTCCGAGAGTCGTCGTCGAGAGCTGTGCAGTGGCAACCAACTGAGGAGTCCGGCCCGCGTCCACGCCTGGGACGGGGTTACGGCCCAGGTCCACCAAGTTGACCACTCCAATTCCCGACCCGCCGGGCGTGACCACAGCCCAGTTCAAACGTTCATCCACGGCCACTGCCGGACTTAGTCCCGTGGCGTAGTTTGAAAAATTTCCGCCGATTTGCTCAACGATGACGGGTGCGCCCGAGGAGAGATCCAGGATGGTTGCTTCGTTGGTGTTCTGATAGGCCACGATGGCGTGGTGCGTCATGGGATCGATTCCCACTGAAAAGGGCAGCGGAACAGGCGCTACCGTGGTGAGGGAAACCGAGAGAGGTGTTCCCACCACGCTCATGGTGGCCAGATTAATAGTCGAAACCGTCTGATCCGCGCTGTTGACAACCAAGGCTAGGGGCGGAGAAATCAGATCGTCGACGGCGATACCGGTCGGACTGGTTCCGACCGCGATTTTATTTGGGTTGGCGCTGTTTGTCGCCAAGTTGATGACGGATACGGTATTCTCGCCTGTATTCGCCACCAGTGCCAAACCCGCGGCGGCGTCGATCGCAACCGCCGAAGGGCTCGCGCCCACTCCCACAGTCGCAATCGGAGCCGTCAAGATGGAGGACTGGGCCGGGGTGACTGCTACGTTCTTCGCCGTCAGAGACGGCACTCCTGCTGTCGCCGCGTCGGTGTTTTGCACGACCAGGGAATAGAGACCCGGAACGCTGAAGCTTCCTGCGGGTACGGTCACGGTGAGGTGGCGGCTGTCGAGATAACTTGTCGTCAGCCCCGTGCTGCTGCCGTTGAATTGCGCCAGCGTCCGGCCTGGGACGAAGTAACCGCCTGTAAGCGAGAAACCCGCGCCGGTATTCGCTTGCGAGACGGAATCGGGCGTGGCTGCGACGACGGCCGGGCGAATTGGGTTAACGGTGAGATTTGCGGACGTCACGGAAAGGTCGCCGTTTTGCCGCTCCGCGCTCAACGAGATCAATCCCTCCTGCTGCAAGAGGTATCCGGGAATCGTGGCGCGCAGAAGCGTCGAGCTGATAAAGGTGATGTCGGATAAAGGAAGCGTGACGCCGCCCACTTGAACCGTCGTGGTGCTGAAGAAGTTTGTTCCGGTCACATAAACGTCCTGCTGCACGGAACCTTCCGCTGCGGTTGCCGGATCAATGGGATCAATGGCGGAAAGTGTGGGATCCACGGAACCAGCAATCGTCGCGGTAGCCGAGGCGGAGACGGATGTATCCTGCGAGGAGGTTGCCTTGATGGTGGCGCTCGAGGTCCCGGTGGCCGGTGCAAAGTATTCCCCTGCCGTGCACGGCTGCGGAGCCGCGGGATTGGGGCAAATGTAACCGTCCGTGGCATCGCCTCCGGCATTTCCGTTGACGGACCATTGGACGCTCGTATTGGTTGTACCCGTCACGGTAGCGGTGAACTGATAATGCTCGCCCCCTATCATCGAAACGGACGTTGGATAGATTTGCACCTGGACGGTCGAGGCGACCTCGACGGAATGGACGGCAAAGGCGGTGGTGTCGACTGTGCTGCTGGCCATCACCACGGCATTGTTGGGCTGCGGAATCGAGCTAGGCGCCGTATAGAGGCCATTTTGCGTGATCGTCCCATAACCAGTGAGGGATGACTGTCCACTGATGGTCACGCCGGGGACCGGCGTGCATATGGTTGGCTGGACTGTGATGGTGGCTGCGGGCAGGCAAACTTGCCAGTATACGGTCGTGGTGGAAACGCCCGTGACGCTTGCCGAGAATTGCTGCGAACCATTTTCCAGGACCGGAACTGGATTCGGGGTCAGAGGCGAGATCGACACGCCCGCTGCAGTGGAGTTGCTTCCGCAACTCGCGGCTAGGATGAGCGGCAATATCGCCGCGCACAATATCAGCACTTTCATACTAAATTCCTCCCAAGCCATTCGCTTCGTCTGCCTGCGCCCGGCGAAGCAACCCGCTTCCGGCGCGTTTGGAATCCGGTTTCGCATTTTCAGAATGTGCGGCTCACGGTAAACCGGAACGTATGTTGTGGTTCGAGCAGTCCCGCCGGAATCCGCTGAACCTGCTGTGCCAAAATTGTCTGCAACTGCGGGAGAATCTGCGTGGATAAGACCCCCGGGGGCAGCCCTGCCAAGATTTGGGGATCCACGAAGACCCCCCCCTGCCCACAGGTCGCGGCGGTTTGTCCCGCCATGCAAGGGGGGGAAATCGTTTCAGTTAGGCGCAGGTAATTGTACGCGTAATAGATGCGGAACGGCGCCTGAATGATGGGCAGTTGAACGACCAGCTCAATTCCGGCTGATGTATGCGGCGTAAAATTCGTGCCGGGGATTACCTGCAGATTACTGGAAATGTGCACGTTCGGGCTAAGAGGATTCGGATATTCTTCCTGCAGCGGCGCGACAGCGGAAGGGTCCAGCGAGAGCTCCGACGGCCGCAGAATTCCATTCACGCCGATATCATTAAAGAACGTCAAGCCCACGTACTGCTGGTAGATGGGAATGCGGTATTCCACGTTGGCCACGGTCTGGAAGTCTCCCCCCGGCCGCGTGGGGTAGAACTGCAGCGTGGATATCGGAATCGTCGTAGTTCCCACAGTCCCGTTGCTGTTGATTTTAGTCGGATCCGAATACGTGACCGCGGTGCTGGACTGGTAGGGAATCACCACGAAGGGGGAAATCGTGTAGAAATTGTAGCCTCGGATATCGTTCTCGCCCCCCTGGTAGAAACGGCTGTAGGGCACCGGTTGTTTCCCACCATAGCCGGTGATCAGCGCCGTCAACACGTGAAACCCGACCACGTTGCGGCGGTGATGGGTCGGATGGAAATAACGCATCGTGAAGGAATTCGAAATCGAGTTGACGTTGCCTTGCAGGGGTCCGCCCTCGAAGCTGAGGCCGTAATAGAATTCTTTCCCGCCCGTGGGGTTAATTTGGCTGTTGACCGTGCTGTACGTGATTGTCGGCGTAATCTTGCTCTCCTCAATTCCGTTGAGAGCGTTGGGCCCGGCGATGGTGGTGAACCTCGTGAATTCAAACAACAATTTGGCCGACTCGCTGAATGCCGTGATGTTCGTCGTGGACCAGCCGTACGTAAGCCCCAGGCGCGCGAAGGAAAACCGGCGCATTGGATAGCTGGCGAAAATCGTGAAGCCTTTCGAATCCGTGTTGTAGTTCTCCTGGAGCTGCGGATTGATGGCCACCTGCTGGCCGAGCAGGATCCCTTCCTGGCGGGCCGTGTTGTAGTCAAAGCGGTTCATAAAAATCGTAAACCCGGTCGAAATGGGCCGGTCGAACAGGTACGGCTCGGTGAAGCCGAACATGACATTGCGCTGGATGTCGCCGATCTGCGCCGAAAGCGTGAGTGTCTCGCCTAGCCCCAGGAAGTTGTTGGTCTGATAGGACAACCCAATAAAGCTGCCCGCGAGTCCGCTGACGCCTCCCGAGAAACTGATGGATTGTTTTTGTTTTTCCTGCAGTTTCAGCTTGATGTCCACCGTTCCAGCCTTCTGGTTCCGCGTCAAGGTAGCGTCTTCGGGCTTGATCGCATTGAAGAAGCCCAACTGGTTGAGCCGGAGAATACTCAACTCCCACAGACGGTTGTTATAAAGTTGGCCTTCATCCAGCAGCACTTCGCGGCGGATGACCTTGTCGCGGGTAGTGGTGTTTCCGGCGAATTCGATGCGGCGAACGGCAAACTGCTTCCCCTGGTCCAGGGTCATCGTTACATTGATGATCTTCTTCACATCGTCGAAGTCCGTATCCGGCGTGGACACGAAATCGATATAGCCGAACTCGCCGTAGAGTTTCTTGTAATCATCCAGAGCCTTGCGGATTTTCGCCGTAGAGAATATGTCGCCTTGCTTCAGAGGGAAAACTCTTTCTAGGACTCCCGGCTTGAAAAATAGTCCTTGATCCGGATCGGCGCTGCGGAACTTGATCGTGCCCATCCGGTATTGCTCGCCCTCGTCGATCTGGATGTTGATATTCGTGGCTTTGCCGTGGTCGCTGCCAATCCACGGCCAGGGACCCGGAATTCCGCCGCGATCGACCTGCACGGTTTTGACCGTTTCGGTGGGGTTCACCTTGAAATAACCGTGGTCCCGGTAAAGTTCGCGAACGCCGACCTCCATGTCTTCATCCAACTTGTCCTGGTCGAAGGTCTTGCTCATCACCGGGATGGAAGTGATGTAGAGGGGAATGGCATAGGGCCGGTCGTGCCGCATGGCGCGGATGATCTTGTCGTCGGAAAAGGCTTTGTTGCCCTGGATGGTGATTTTTCCGACCTTGACCTTCGGGCCTTCGTCAATATTGAAAACTAGCTTCACGGCGTTCGTGGCCGCGATTTTTTCGTACGTGGGCTTTACCGTAGCGAATTGCCGTCCGTGTTCAGCCAACAATGCTTTAATTACCACTTCGGCGCGAATAATTTTGGTGGGGTCAAACGGGCTTTCCACCGTCAGCCCGACTTTCTTGTCCTTGAACGCATCGAGGATATCGGACTCGGTGATCGATTTGTTTCCCTTGTATTCGATCCGGCGAATGATGGGCCTTTCCGTGACGTAGAAGACGATAATTTTCCCATTTGGCATGTCGGGGCTGTCTTCCACTTCCAGACGGATATCCTCGAAAAATTGTGTGTTCCACAAGGCTTGGTAATCGCGGCGCACAGCGTCTTCGCTATAGGGGTCGCCCTGGCGGGAGAAAATGTGCTCCAGAAGCGTGTTGCGCGGAACGCGTCGATTTCCGACAAATTCAATGCGTTGGATGACGAACTGAGGCCCGTTAGATTGCTGCGGCTCCTGAGCCCAAAGGAGTTGCAGGGGAGCGAAGCAGACCAGATACACTACGGCGGAGAGTTTTGCTAGGCGCAGAAAAATTTTCCTGCTGGCGGCCGCAGTTCTGTTCAAGGCCGCAGTCCCCCGCACAAGATTTTATGCTCCCCCGCCGGATCGCTGCCCTCCGGCATGCGCGTGTAGGATTCTTAGTGGGCCACCGGGGTTGCTTCCACCAGGGGTCGGAACGAAAGGCCTTCGCCGGAAAGAAAAACTTCCAGCGTTGCAGGCCGCTGCAGTCCGCCCTGGATGAGAGCTTCCGAAAGTGGGTCTTCGACGTACTTTTGCAACGCGCGCCGGAGCGGCCGCGCGCCGTAATTGCGATCGCTGCAGGTCTTCTCCAGAATCCACTGGCGCGCCTCAGGCGTGATGGCGATCTGAACCTGGCGGTGCACCAACGTCTCATTGATCTGGCCCACGAGCAGGTCAATGATACGCAGCAAGTCATCGTCCGTGAGCGAATTGAACAAAATGACTTCGTCGAGCCGGTTCAAAAACTCCGGATTGAAGACGCGCTTCACTTCGCCCATCACCATGTCGTCCTGGCTTCTTGCGGCCGCCACTTCATCGGCGGACTGGAAGCCCAAGCCGGATTGCTTCTGCAATTGCCGCGCCCCCAGGTTCGAAGTCAGGATAATGATGGTGTTGCGGAAGTCCACCGTGTTGCCCAGCCCGTCGGTCAACTGCCCGTCCTCGAAAACCTGAAGGAGGATATTGTACACATCCGGATGCGCCTTCTCGATTTCGTCGAGCAGGATGACGGAGTAGGGAGTGCGGCGCACACGCTCGGTAATTTGGCCGCCCTCTTCATAGCCCACGTATCCTGGAGGCGCGCCGATCAATTTCGAAACGGAGTGCTTCTCCATGTACTCGGACATGTCGAAGCGGATCAGAGATTTTTCGCTGCCGAAGAGGAATTCGGCCAGGCGCCGCGCCACTTCCGTCTTGCCCACGCCCGTCGGGCCCAGGAACAGGAAGCAGCCCACGGGGCGCCCCGGAGCCTTCAGGCCGGCGCGGCTGCGGCGAATAGCGCGCGCCAGAGCGGTGATGGCTTTGTCCTGGCTTATGACGCGGCGATGCAGCTCTTCCTCGATGCGCAGCAGCTTCTGTTGCTCGTCTTCTTTGATTGCGGACACCTGGATGCCAGTCCAGCGAGCCACGACTTCCTCGATGTCTTCGCGGGTGACGATGCCGGTCGAGGAGTCGTCGATCTTGAGCTTCTCGCGAAGCGTCCGCAAGTGTTCCTTTTCCTTGCGCTCCTCTTCGGAGTAGAACCGTGCTTTCTCGAATTCGTGGTTGGCGATCGCGGTTTCCATCCGGTGGGTGATGAACTTCACGCGCTTCTGAACCTCGGAGACTTCGTCCGGGAGCATCGCCTGGCGCAGTTTGACGCGCGCGCCGGCTTCGTCCAGCAGGTCAATGGCCTTGTCCGGCAGGAAGCGGTCGGGGATGTAGCGGTTCGAGAGATAAACGGCGTAGCGGATGGCCTCGTCCGTGTAGCTGACGGCGTGGAATTTTTCGTAGCGGTCGCGGACGCCTTGCAGGACGCGGATGGCTTCTTCCTCGTTCGGGCCGGAAACCTTCACGGCCTGGAAGCGGCGCTCGAGCGAGCGGTCCTTCTCCACCGACTTGCGGTATTCGGACGGCGTCGTGGCGCCGATGCACTGGATTTCGCCGCGGCTCAGCGCGGGCTTCAGGATGTTCGCGGCATCGAGCGACCCTTCGGCCGAGCCCGCGCCCACCAGCGTGTGCAACTCGTCGATGAACACGATGGCGTTCTGGCTCTCCATCAATTCCTTCATGATCGTCTTCAGGCGCTCTTCGAATTGCCCGCGATACTTCGTTCCCGCCACGATCAAGGAAAGATCGAGCGACAGGATGCGCTTGTCCGCCAGAAACGGCGGCACATCGCCATCGGCGATGCGCTGGGCCAGGCCTTCGACGATCGCCGTCTTGCCCACGCCGGGTTCGCCGATCAGGACCGGGTTGTTCTTCGTCCGGCGGCAGAGGATTTGGATCGCGCGTTCCAGCTCGCGGTCGCGGCCCACCAGCGGATCGAGCTGACCCTCCATCGCCGCCTGCGTCAAATCACGGCTGAATTCAGCAAGCAAAGACGCTTCTTTTGGCCGATTCACAGGCACCTTCTCTCCCGCGCTGCGCGACAGTTCCTCGCGCACGGTGGAAAGCCGCAATCCGCGTTCAAGCAGAATTTCCGCGCCAAAGGATTTCTCCTCGCGCAACACCCCCAGGAGCAGATGCTCCGTACCGACATGCTTGTGGCCCAGCCGCTCGGCTTCTTCCGCGGCGTAATTCAGGATGCGCTTGCACTCCTGGCTCAGGGGAACTTCCACGGAGGTCGAAATTCGTTCGCGGACGGTGATGCGCGATTCGATTTCTTTGCGAATGGATTCGATCGAGCCGTGCGTGCGCAGGAACCGATTCGCCAGCGCCTTGTCCTC
The DNA here is from genome assembly GCA_963788255.1 of uncultured Acidobacteriota bacterium. Lineage (GTDB taxonomy): Bacteria > Acidobacteriota > Terriglobia > Acidiferrales > UBA7541 > Palsa-295. The sequence goes on along the minus strand of CAWBGC010000009.1, from coordinate 625,903 downwards.
GCGCAGCAGGCCGAGCAGCAGGTGCTCCGTCTCGATGTACGGGCTGCCGTACTGGCTTGCCTCGTACCGTGCGAAAAATATCACGCGCCGAGCCTTTTCTGTGTAGCGTTCAAACACGGGTCACCCGCGCTCTCCCAAGGTTTTCGCTCCAGCGCCTGCCGGTTGCGGCAAACCAGTCGCAGAACCTGCCCGCGCTTCCATGCCTGGTGCCAATTTTCCGTGTTCCAACACCAGAACGCGGTCTGCGCGCCGGGCCAACGATTGATTGTGCGTTGCGAGAATCGAAGTCAGTTGGTGAGACCGGTGAAGGCGTTGCATCAGCTCGAAGACGCCTTCCGCGCTCCGCTCGTCCAGATCTCCCGTCGGCTCGTCCGCCAATAGCAGCGCCGGACGATTCACCAGCGCCCGCGCAATTGCCACGCGCTGCTGTTCGCCTCCCGAAAGTTCCCCCGCACGCTGCCCCGCGCGACTGGCCAATCCCACTTCCCCTAGCCACTCTTCCGCCACCCGGAGCGCCTGACCCAGCGCCTTGCCTCGAACCAGGAGCGGCATCGCTACGTTTTCCGCCGCCGTGAAATCCGGCAGCAGGTGGTGCCGCTGCCACACGAACCCGACGGCTCGGTTGCGATACTCCGCCAGTTCCGCCTCGGCAAGCGACCGGAGCGAATTCCCGGCGAAGTATACTTCACCGCTTGTTGGAGTGTCCAGCGCGGCCAGCAAGTGCAGGAGCGTGCTTTTCCCCGTTCCGGAGGCGCCGACGATCGCGACCATCTCGCCTCGCTCGATCGTAAAATCAACTCCATCGAGCGGCGTGATTTCCTGCGAGCCGGAGTGAAATGTCTTGTGGAGTTTTTCAGTGCGCAGAACTTCCCCGGAGGTTGAGGCGGCCCCGATAGCGGGGTCGTCCAGTACGGCTGAGCTCGTGCTGGCCTGCCTCTGCTGCATCGCCTAAGCCCTACCTATACTCACTTTAGATGCCGAACCCTCTATCCTGTATGTCCTTCCTTTACATGCAAATAATCATCCCAAATTAGGAACCTAGCCCAATTGCTTGCACACTTTTGCCGTACTGTTACCCGTTGCCGGCTGCCTCCCTGTGCATAAGGCAAATCCTTCCTTTGCCTCAACTTCGCCTCTACTCACATATTAACACGGTCGCTCACAAAGTTCTCGACCAACTGGCATTAATTATTGACGCCACCAAACGATTCCTTAGGTTTTTCGTGGATCACTCGAAGCGCAGGATTTCAACTGGCAGTACCCGCGAAGCCGACCGAGCGGGAAGCAGTGTCGCTGCCACGCTGATCGCCAGCGCCGTGGCCGCAATCCACACCGCATCAAGTCCCTTGGCGTGGAACGGCACGTAGGGAATCGCGTACACCTCCGGGTTGAGCGGTATCAGCCGCCATTTGTCCGCGACCCAGGAAAAGGTATACCCGAGTGCCAGGCCAGCCACGGTTCCAGCCACACTGACCATGAGTCCCTGTAGCACGAAGATGTTTCGCAACTGCGCCCGGCGCGCCCCCATGGCCATCAAGACCGCGATATCCCGCGCTCGGTCTGTCACCGTCATGGTCAGCACTACCAGGATGTTCAGCCCGGCTACGAAAGTGATCAGCCCGATGAACAACGCCGTCACCAGTTTTTCCAGGCTCAGCGCGCGAAACAACGCGCGGTTTTCATCCATCCACGTCGTCACTGTATAACCAGGACCTGCCCGGCGCAGCAATTCGTCTCCCACCCTCTGCGCCTCGTCCAGATTCTCCACCCTCACCTCAAGCAGGCTGACGACATCGCCCAGGCCCGCCACCGACTGCGCCGAACCCAGCGTCACAAACGCCCAGTTCGCGTCGTAATCGTAAAACCCGGAATCGAAAACTCCGGCCACACGAAATCGCCGCGACCGCGGCAACATTCCAAAGGGTGTCAGGTCTCCTTGCGGGCTGGTCAGCGTGACGTAATCGCCGGCTGAAATTCTCAGGTCATCGGCGAGGATTCGCCCCACCACCAGCTCCGGGAGGCCTTCCGCGTCGGGAGCAAAATCCGCCGACCCCGCCACGATCCGTCGCAGCGCCCCGCTGGCCCGCCGTTCCAGTTCCGGATCCACTCCCTTCAGCACGATCCCGCGCGCGTGATTTCCCACGGAAAGCAGCACTGTGTTGTAGATGGCCGGCTCGATCGATTGCACACCGGGCTCGCCGCTCAGCCGACCCATCAACTCCCGGTAATCCGGGATTCCTTCGACGCCGACGGGCTTCAGATTGACATGGGCTGTCACGCTCAGCAGGCGGTCGCGGATCGCTTGGCGGAAGCCTGTATTCATCGAGAGCGCGATCACCAGCGTCGTCACTCCTGCGATTACCCCGATCGTCGCCAGCACCGTAACCAGCCGCAGCACCGCCGGACGGTTCGGTGACCGCAAGTAACGCAGCGCCACCAACCACTCGAATGTCATTTGGATTTCCCGCCCGACCCATCGGCAGGCCCATCACCCGCGCCGGTGGGCGAAGCATTCTCCGGGGATTCCGCACGCAGCAGCGGGAATAGGATGACTTCGCGGATGGCCTGTGAATTCGTCAGCAGCATCACCAGCCGGTCGATCCCCACGCCTTCGCCCGCCGTGGGAGGCAACCCGTGGCTGAGCGCGCGGATGTAGTCGGCGTCCACTTCCTTGGGCGCCTCTTGTCCGCCCTTTTCCACTTGCGCGCGAAATCGCTGCTCTTGATCGTCCGGATCGTTCAACTCGGAAAATCCGTTGGCGACTTCCATGCCCACGATGAACAACTCAAACCTCTCCGCCACAGTGGGGTCGTCAGCCCGGCGTTTCGACAGTGGTGAAATCGCGGTCGGGAAGTCGTATATGAACGTCGGCTGCACCAGATGCCTTTCGGCAACCGCTTCAAAGAGGTCCCCGGTTAGCTCTCCATCCGAGGACTTCTCCATATCCCGAATCGGATCGCTTCCTTGGGCACGCGCGAAAGAATTGTACCGCTCGGCCGCTCCACGCGGACCTCCCGGCGCGGCAAGCTCGGCTGCGTTCGGAGGAGCGCCCGCCCCGGCGGGCCAGTATTTGGCAATGGCACCGCGCATCGAAAGTCGCTCGTACTTCCCAAAATCCAGCTCCGTTTCACCGTAGTGAACCCTCTCGCTGCCGCAAATGTTTTTCACCAGCCCGCGGAACAGCTCTTCGGTCATATCCATCAGCGCGCCGGCGTCACTGTAAGCCTGGTAGAACTCGAGCATGGTGAACTCCGGCTGGTGGATCGCGTCGATTCCCTCATTGCGAAAATTCCGGTTGATTTCATAGACGCGGTCCATTCCACCCACAACCAGCCTCTTCAAGTAGAGTTCCGGCGCGATGCGCAGATAAAAGTCCATGTCGAACGTGTTGTGGTGTGTCACGAAGGGTCTCGCCGTGGCCCCTCCCACGATCGAATGCATCATCGGTGTTTCTACTTCCACGTAGCCGCGTTCGTCGAAAAAACGCCGCAATTCGCGAAGGATCTGGGCGCGGCGAAGAAAAATTTCCCGCGCCCGGTCGTTCACGATGAGATCCAGATACCGGCGCCGGTAGCGCATCTCCACGTCCGCCAGCCCGTGCCATTTCTCGGGCAACGGCAGCAAAGCCTTGCTCAACAGTTCCAGCCGCTCGACGCGCACTGTCAGTTCGTTCGTCTTCGTCCGGAACAATTCGCCGGAAACCCCAATGATGTCCCCCAGGTCCAGAAGCTGAAAGAGCTGGAACGCCTTCTCGCCCACCACGTCGAGCTTGATGTAAATCTGCAACCGCATCCCGTCGCCGGCAAGGTGTGCGAACGCCGCTTTTCCGTGCGGCCGTAGCGCCACAATGCGCCCCGCCACCCGTACCTCCACACGCCCGGATGCAAGCTCATCAGCCGTCCGCTTGTCAAACTGCTCGTGGATCTGCCTGGGTGTGTGCGTCCAGTCGAACTGGTTTGGATAGGGCGGATATCCCAACGCCTTGATTTCGTTCAGCTTTTTGCGGCGCTGCAGGTACTGGTCCAGCGGTTCAAATTCCAAAGCGGCAATCCTTTCATGGAAACCTGGTCTTCGCGGTGAGCCGGGCCGCAGTATAGCGGTCGCCTCCGAGAAGCGTCAAGAAATCGGCGCCCGGAATAATCCGGTGGTATAATGCGCCGGCATCTTGGGGGTGGTGTGTTCTCTAGGCGCAAGTCCCAATCCTTCCCTCGACGTAGTGTGTCTGCCGACTGGATTTCATCACTGCCTCGGGAAAAAAACCGCGTCTTTGATTCGGTCGTCGCCCGCTGGGAAAGCGGTTACGCCATGATGAGCGTGGCACTGCACGATGCTCTCACTTTCCGCTCGTGTGGCCAACTCGTCTGTGCTCGCCAGCAAGTGACAGTCGCTTCCGATCTGCTGGCGCGGCTCTCCGGAATGCTGGTCTCTTTTTGTGATGTCCTATCCAATCGCGGCCGCCACATTCCCGACCTTCCCCTGGTTGAGCCGCTGAAGACGGCCTTCTTCCGCGGCGACACGGCGCAAAGCGCCGCCTCCTGGAACGAGATCCTTCATCACGTGCTCTTCGCGGAACGTTCGCGGTTCTTTCACAAGTTGCGGATCCTTTCTAGTACCCTCGAACGCCTCTATGCCGAATTTCAGGACGCTGCCGACGAAATATCCGATGGAATTTCCATCCAGCCCAGCGCTTGTTGGGGAACGCTCGATTGCCTTCATTATGATTTCAATACCTGCCTGCGCGAGGCCGAAATCGTGTTGAAAGCATTCATTCGATCTCTCCCGGCGGATCAGCTTCCGGGTTTTGCCGCCGAGCTGGAGAAAATGCCCTCCGCCAAGCCAGTACGGGTCCGCGCCCGTGCTTTCAGCGTCTCCGCCTAAGTTCTGCCATCTCCTCTGCGCACGGCATCTTTCCGCGACCTTCCCGCTTCTCGGTCGGTGCAACCCTTCTCCCGCTGCGCCGCGACGGTTCCCCTCTGGACGTCTGGCCTGTTTCCGACGAAAATGTCCGTACCCTTATGCGAGCCCCCCGCATCCAAAGGCGCTTACCAGCACCCCGCTGCCAGATCCTGAAAAACTTTGTGGCAGTGACGTGCGGGAAACACCGGAGTACAACTTCTAGACCGGACGACGCATCGCAATTAGGGATGCGTCCCGACGGGTAGCGTGGCCCGAACGAGACGAACCGAACCTGGCGAGATTCCGGAAGCGGATGCGATCCGGCTTGCTCAACAAGGCGATTCCGCGGCGTTTGAACGTCTCTACCGATTGCACAACCGCCGCGTTTATTCGCTTTGTTTGCGGATGGTGGGAAATGCGGCTGAGGCAGAGGACCTAACGCAAGAGGCGTTCCTCCAGCTCTTCCGCAAGATTTCCACCTTTCGCGGCGAGTCCGCTTTTTCTACGTGGCTTCACCGGCTGGCGGTAAACGTCGTGCTGATGAAGCTGCGAAAGAAGTCCGGCACCGAGACTTCCTTGGAGGAGGTCACGGAGCCCAACGAAGAAACGGGCGGACCACGCCGGGATTTCGGCGCGCCGGACTTGAGGCTTTCCGGCTCGATCGATCGCGTCAACCTGCAGCGGGCGGTGGAGCAGTTGCCCCCGGGTTATAAATCCGTGTTCGTCCTGCATGACGTCCAGGGGTACGAACACAACGAGATTGCGGAAATCATGGGCTGCTCGATCGGAAATTCTAAATCGCAACTTCACAAGGCGCGCATGCGGCTCCGCGAACTTTTGCACGAAGCCCTGCGCGATCAGGCCCGCGAAGAGCGCAAGGCCGCCAGCACCAGTCAAGGCGGCGAGGACTAAGCTACATGACAACGCCCAGCTGCAACTACATCGTTGACCATCTTGATTCCTGGTGGGAGGGAGATCGCTTTCCGCAGGCTCAGTCTCACCTCCAGGGCTGTCCGCACTGCCGAGGCCTGGTCGAAGATCTGACTGCCATCCGAAGCGCGGCCCGCGCGTGGACCGCCAACGAGGAACCCCCGGCCCGCGTTTGGAATTCGCTCCGGGCGCAACTCCAGCAGGAGGGGCTCCTGCGCGAGACCCAACCCCAATCGAGCTGGTTCCGCGGCTGGTTCGCTGCCTTGCCCCGGCCCGCTCTTGCGGGCGCCTATCTGGCCGCGCTCATCGGCGTCGCGTTCGCCTTCAGCGGACCCGTCAACAGGCGCGTCAACGATTACCGCTGGGTCACCGGCACGCAGGATGTTACCGCCCCCTTGAGCGCCCAGCTCGATACCGTCGAGCGCAACGCGGTTTCCTCCCTCGCCGAACCCAATCCCGAAGTGGCGGCTTCCTTGCACTCCAACCTCGCGATTGTTGACAACTACATTGCTTTGTGTGAAAAAAGCGTACGCGAAGACCCCGAAGACGAAGTTGCTCGCGATTATCTCTACGGCGCTTATCAGCAGAAGGCGGATTTGCTCGCTCAAATCAGCGAGCGCGGAGACTATGGCCGATGACTACCCAACCCTGTTCTTCCTTTTCGCTCCATTGCAAAGCGGCCGGACTTCTTCTTCCCGGCTTTCTGCTTCTATGCGCCACTCCGGCTTCCGCTGACCGCTTGGTCAAGCATTTCAAGGTGGACGCTCGCCCGGTCGTCACCATCCACAATCCCGACGGCATGATCACCGTTCGGGCTTGGACGAAGCACGAAGTCATGGTCACCGCTAACCGCACCAGTAACGAAGTCGAGCTGGAAATCGAGCAATCCGGCAACCGCGTTGACATCATGACCCATCAGGTTTCCGATACGGTTGCTCCCTCCGACCTCCACGCCGATTATGAAATCAGCGTCCCGGAGGATGCCGAACTCCAGATTCACAACGATTCCGGCAATGTCAGCGTGGCCAACGTCCTCGGCGACATGAACGTCGAAACCGTCGGCGCCGGCGTGGACCTTCAGGATGCCGCCGGGTATCTCACCATCAAAACCGTCGGTGGCTCGTTCCAATGTATTCGCTGTGCTGGCCGCCTCGAGGTTTCCTCCATCAGCGGCAGTTTCCGCTTGATCGATCTCCGCAGCTATTTCGTCCGCGCGCACACCTCGAAGGGCAACATCCTCTTCGACGGCGAATTCATGGCCAACGGCAATTACTCTCTGAAGAACTACAGCGGCGACATCACCGTCCGCTTCTCTCCGGGAGATTCCTTCGACCTCAGCGCCACTTCCTACAAGGGCAAGGTCAACAATGAAGCGAAGCTCATTCCGCCCGCCGACGAGCACCATTTCTGGCATCCCAAGTCCGGCAACAGCCTGTTCGGCAAGCTCAATTTGGGCCGCGCCAAGGTGGAGCTCTCTTCCTTCGATGGTACAATCAACATTCTGAAGCGCGATTGATCGCCCCGTCTCGCGACGCAGAAGCTTCCAAATCGATGGCCTCGGAAACTCGTCTTCGTAGGATCGTCTGCCTCACCGGCTTCATGGGCAGCGGCAAATCCACTGTGGCGCGGCTCCTCGCCCGCCAGATCGGCTGGACCCACATCGACCTTGACAAGCGCATTTCCGACGTAACCAACCTGACAATTCCCGAGATCTTTGCCCGCATGGGCGAGACCGAATTCCGTAGAATCGAGCACGAACAGCTCGCGCGCGTTGTCGGCGAAGCCGTCGAACAGCAAAAGCCGCGCATTGTTTCGCTCGGCGGCGGCACTACGGCCCAGCCGCAGAATGTCGCTCTGTTGCGCGAATCCGGAGTCGTCGTTATCTGGCTCCATTGCCCCGTGGAGGAACTCTTGCAACGCTGCGCCCACATTACGAATCGTCCACTCTTCCGCGATGAAGCCAGCTTCCGCAAACTCTACCTCGAGCGCCTTCCCGCCTACGAGCTCGCGGATTTTCGCGTGGAAAGCAATATTGAACCCCTGCGCGTGGTCGAGAGCATCCTCGGCCTGGGCTTTTTCCCTCAGGTGATCGCATGAACGTGCGCAACGGTCTCTTCCGGGGCAACAAACGCTTTTCGCGCGCCCGTGCAACCTTGGTCATCGCTCTCGGTCTGCTGGCGCTGATTGCTGGTGGCGCCTCGATGTACGTTGCCGCCGCCGTGTTCCCTTCGCATGCGCCAACCTCCGGTCTCGCTCCGGACAAAGGCAAATTCCGTATTCTCGTTGGCGGTGCTGAAGTGGGCACCGAAGAATTCGAAATCGCTCCCAGCGGCGGCGACTGGATCGCTCGCGGGACCACCAATATCCATGACCCCCAACGCCCCGCGCAGCGCATCACGGGCGCTCTCGAGCTCCGCGCCGACGGCACGCCCGTCCACTACGATTGGTCCATCGAGGGCGGTAAGAAAGCTTCCGCCGCCATTGCCTTCAATGGCGCAGCCGCCACCATCGAGCTTCACCTCGAAGGCGCTCGCCCCTTCACACAGCAATTCACCTTCAATTCGTCTCTCGTCGTCGTCCTCGACGACAATCTTTATAATCAATACGCCGTCCTTGCCCGCCTCTACGATTGGAACAAAGGCGGCGCGCAAACGTTCTCCGTTCTCGTCCCGCAGGAAATGACCCCTGGCACGATCACCGTGGATTCTCTTGGCAAGCAGGATGTGAACGGCAAGAAGCTCGATGCGCTGCGCGTCAAAACCGAGGACAACGAGATTGACCTCTATCTCGATGGTCCGCGCCTGGTCCGCATCGCCGCCCCCGCCGCCAACGCCGAAATCATCCGCGAGTAACTCCGCCTCACCGGATCTCCTCGCCGAATTGCAGCATGTAACCGTTGTTATCCCGGATCGCAAACTCGCGCATTCCGTAATCGAAATTCTCCAGCGGATACACCCCCTCTGTCTTGTCCTTCAGTTCCTTCCACAGCTCATCCACGCCCTTCGTGCGAAAATAAAACGATCCCGTAAACGTCGGCTTCTCGAATAGCTCGTGGTCATTCGGCAGCGCGATCATGATTTCTGCTTCGTCCCTTCGCAATACCGCCCAACCTTCCATCTGGTTTTCGCATTCGAATCCCAGCACCTCGCCGTAAAAGCGAATCGCTTCGTCCAGTTCCTTCACCCGGATCATCGGCACCCCGCGTCCCAGTTTCATGGTTGTTTCTTCTTTCTTTCAGGCACTAGAAGCCATCTCATAAATACCTCAGGAGGATAACGGCACAAGCAAGCTGGACCATCCCGAGGAAATTTTCTGGGTAGTATTCCCAGCGAATGACGATGCGACGAAAATTGTGAAGCCATGCGAACAATCGCTCGATCTTCCAGCGACGCCGATAGCGTCGAAGGACGCGGCCATCTTGCGTGGCTTTACGGCTGCGCGTCGAATGGTGCGGGGCAACCAACTGCACGTCGAAGCGTTCGCGAATCTGCACATCCAGCGGATCGCTATCGTAAGCGCGGTCGCCGATCAAACGCTCGGGAGTTTCCGCAAGGAAGCGTCGCTGGAGCGTGGGTTCGACGAGCTTTGTTTCATGAGGCGAAGCGCTGGCCACGTGCACGGCGAGAGGAAGACCATGGCCGTCGCTGATCGCCATGATTTTGCTGCCTTTGCCGCGGCGAGTAGGGCCGACAGCAGAGCCCCTTTTTTCGCCGAGCTGAAGCTGGCGTCGATGAACGACTCGCTCAGATCCAGCTTCCCGCGGTCGCGTAAGTCTTCCGCCAGTTTCTGCAGCAGTTTGGTGAGCAGCCCCGAGCGCTGCCACTGCTGAAAGCGGCGATGACAGGTTGGATAGGGAGGATAACGACGTGGCAGATCGTGCCAGGGGGCGCCGGTGCGCAGGACCCAAAAGACGCCGTTCAGCACCGCGCGCGTATCCTGCCACGGGCGACCACGCCCGTCCTCCCGACGTTTCGGACGAAAAAGCGGTTCCAGCACCGCCCACTGGGCGTCGGTGAGATCCATGCCCTTGATTTACGTCATTCGCCATAACTTTCAACCGATCAGTACCTTGAAAGTGTTTATGAGATAACTTCTAGTCTCCTCCGCCCTGGGTTTTCTCCCCTTCCGCCCGCTCGCCCCTGGTCTCATGTTCGCGCTGCAGATGTTCCTCCACGCGACGCTCTTGTTCCCGGATTCTTTCGCCCCGTGCCATGTTCCAATACAGCAGGCGGAACGCCAGAATAATCAGCGTGATTCCCACGTACGTGGGCACCACCAGCGTCCCGTTTGCCCGATGGTCCCACCAGAAAAGCGGCAGGGCCGCCACGATCAACACAATCGCGCCAATCTTCCTCCTCCCCACCGACCGCTCGCTCAGCTCATCCTTCGCCGCCGCGCTCGGATGCAGAATCGTCAGCATCGGTGGTCGCGCCTTTCCCTCGGCGTCGAAAATTTCGCAGTACATTTCCGGGAATTTCTCGACGCGCGCCTCGCAATCTCGCCGCGCCGCCTCCAGGCTATCTAACAAAAGGAACGTGGCGTCCCGCATGCTCGCCGGCCGAGCCCCCTCCGGCGAAAGCGGCGTCTCCGAATCGCGCTAACGGCAAAACACGGCGCATTGCCACGGCGCGAGCAGTTCGTTCCAATCCCGTGGCGTTCGCGCCTCGTCGTATACCTTGATTTCCCGCCCGCTCGCTCTCTCGCCCATCTTCTCCACGGCCCCTCTCGCTCGCCTCTCCCGCGCTCCGCGAAATATTTTCCCGCGCGGGATGTTACAATGGCCCGCTTCGCGGTGCATCGCAGCGCGAGCAGATTTCATCCAATCCGCGAGGTGCTTAGAGTGTACAAGGTAATCGTCATCGGCAGCGGCTGCGCGGGATTGACCGCTGCCATCTACGCCGCGCGCGCCGACTTGAAACCACTCGTCATCGACGGCTACGAGCCCGGCGGCCAGCTCGGCCTCACCACCATGGTCGAGAATTTCCCCGGCTTTCCCGACGGCATCCTCGGCCCGGAGTTAATCGAAAAGACGCGTCAGCAAGCCCAGCGCTTCGGCGCGGAGTTTCGCGCCGGCGCGGTCACCTCCGTGGATCTCTCGCACCGGCCGTTCAAAGTCGTCGCTGGGAAAGAGACCTACGAATGCGAGTCGTTGATCGTGGCCGCGGGTGCCTCGGCACGCATGCTGGGGATCGAGTCCGAGCGCCACTTGCTCGGCCACGGCGTCTCGACCTGCGCTACCTGCGACGGCTACTTTTTCCGCGACCGCGAAATCATCGTGGTCGGCGGCGGCGATACTGCGATGGAAGAGGCCACCTTCCTTACCAAGTTCGCCCGCCGCGTCACCATCGTCCATCGCCGCAATGAATTCCGCGCCTCCAAAATCATGCTCGACCGCGCCCGTGCCAACGCAAAAATCGTTTTTATGACGCCGTACGCAGTCGACGAAATCCACGACGTGGACAAAAAGAACGTCGAGATCGTCACTCTCCGCAACGTCGAAACCAACGAACGCAAGAAAGTTTCGGTCGAAGGAGTCTTCGTCGCCATCGGCCACGAGCCCAACACTAAAATCTTCAAAGGCCAACTCCTAATGGACGATGCCGGCTACCTTCTCACACACGACGGCCCGAAGACCAACGTCCCCGGCGTCTTTGCCGCCGGCGACGTTCAAGATCACCATTACCGCCAGGCCGTCACCGCCGCCGGCTCCGGCTGCATGGCCGCCATCGAAGCGGAAAGATTTCTCGCGGGGCACTAGCCACGCGGGCCGCGTCGCGGCATAATCCGGCATGCATGTCCATTCCACCGATTGCCCCGCCCAAGCGTCCGCAGTTTCAGCCGATGCGGTCGTTTCTTTTATATGTTTCCGAGCACAAGCGGTTCGCGCCGTTCATTATGCGCAGCGGCGTCAGCCGCCGTGTCTCGCGGCGCTTCGTCGCCGGTGAAACGCTCGACGACGCCGTCGCGGCCGCCCGCGCCGTCAACCGCGCCGGCCAGGCCGCGAGCCTCGACCTCCTCGGCGAGAACGTAACCAATGAAGCGGGCGCGCGCCGCACCGCCGAGGGCTACCTCGCCATCTTCGACCGCATCGCTCGCGAGAAGCTCAACGCCAACGTTTCGCTGAAGCTCACGCAGCTCGGCCTCGACCTCGGCGAGGCGCTTTGTGAGGAGTTGATCGAAAAGATCGCCGCGCATGCGACGAGCCAGGGCAACTTCGTGCGCATCGACATGGAAGGCTCCGCCTACACGCAGCGCACCCTCGGAATCGTCCGGCGTGTCCGCGCCAAGTACGCCGGCGTTGGCACTGTCGTGCAGGCCTACCTTTACCGCACCGAGCAGGATGTGCAGGAACTGCTCACGGCACGCTGCGCCATCCGGCTTTGCAAGGGCGCCTATAAGGAGCCACCCGATGTGGCGTTCCCGAAAAAGGCGGATGTGGATGCGAATTACGTGAAGCTCATGAAGTTGCTGCTCGCGAGCGGCATCTATCACGGCATCGCCACGCACGATCCTGCCATGATTCAGGCCACGAAGGATTTTGCGCGGGAGAAAAATATCGGCCGCGAGCGATTCGAATTTCAAATGCTCTACGGCATCCGCACTGACTTGCAGAAGCAGTTGGCGCGCGAAGGATATCGCCTGCGCATCTACATCCCTTACGGCACCGACTGGTTTCCGTATTTCATGCGCCGCCTCGCCGAACGCCCTGCCAACCTTGCATTCTTCCTCCGCAGCTTGCTGCCGAGAAATTCCAGCCACGCGGCGGTCGAGAAAAGCGGCGGCGCTCCCTAAGCCTTGCGGCAGACGGCCACGCCGTCGCGCAGCGGCACGATGACGGAAAAAAGTTCCGGAGAGGAATAAATCATTTTATTGAATTGCAGGATCGCGCGCGTGTGGCTATCTCTTGCGCGCCGCGTGACCTTGCCGGACCAAAGAACGTTGTCCGTGACGACCAACCCGCCGCTCCGCAGCCGCGGCAGCGATTTTCGCAGCGCTTCTGGATACTGGTTCTTGTAGACGTCGATGAGAATCAGATCGAACTTGCCGGGAACGGTGTCGATCAGGCCGACTGCTTCGCCGGTGAGGAAGCGAACCCGGTCTTCCACGCCCGCGCGCTGCAGGTACCCACGGGCGCGCTCGACGTTTGCGGGATCGCCGTCGGTGTAGAAAATTTCCGCACCCGGTCCCGCCGCGCGCGCAAACCATAGAGCTGTGTAGCCGATCGCGGAGCCCATTTCGAAGATGCGCTTCGCCCCGGATATCTGCGTGAGCTGGTAAAGCAGCCGCCCGCAAGCCGGGCCGATGATCGGGACATCGTGCAGGCGCGCGTACCGCTCCATCTCCGCCAGCAGCGGATCGCGCTTCGGCAGGCATTTGTCGAGATACTTTTCCACTCGCGGATTCAAGATGCCAGGCATGTTTCTCCTTCTCTCGATTGTGGCGTGACGGCCAGAACGATCTGTTGCTGCTTATCCAATCGACTCGCCGGGCTTGAGTCCGTGGATCTCGAGGCCGGGAATATCCTGCGTCAACTCGCGCACGTGTTCGGGACGTCCCACGAGCGGCGGAAATGTGCCGTAATGCATCGGGACGACGTGGTGCACGCCGAGCAGCCGGATGGCGCGCGCCGCTTCCCGCGGGCCCATCGTGTAATGGTCGCCAATCGGGAGCAGCGCCAGATCCGGCGCGTAGATTTCGCCGATGAGCTTCATGTCGCCAAAGAGCGCGGTGTCGCCGGCGTGATAAATGGTCAAGCCGCCCAGCAGGCGAATGATGTAGCCGCAGGCCTCGCCTCCATAGATGATCTTGTCGCCGTCCTGAATGCCGCAGGAATGAATGGCATGGACCATGGTGACTTCGAGCTCGCCTGCTTTCTGCGTGCCCCCCTTGTTCATGGCGCTCGTGCTGGGAACGCCCTTCGATTCCAGCCACGCGCAGGTCTCATAGATCGCGACGACCTGCGGCTTGAACTGCTTGCCGAGTGAGACCGCGTCGGCAATGTGGTCGAAATGCCCGTGGGTGATGAGTAGTGTGTCCAGGCGCTCGAATTTCTTCAGCGGCTCGGGACACATCGGGTTGGATTGCACCCAGGGATCGATTACGACGACCTTGCCGCTGGGCGTGATGATGCGGAAGGCTGAGTGGCCCAGCCACGTCAGCTTGTTTCCTCTCGTTTGAATCATGATGGGTTGCCTCCGATGAATTGAATTCGAAGTGTCTCGATCAGTGCGCTGCGGATGCGGGCGGCGATGCCAGGATGTCGCGAATGGCTTGTTCGAACGTCTCGCGCGGCTGTTCACCGACAAAGTGCGCGACGATGCTGCCGTCGCGTCCATAGAAAATGGTTTCGGGCATCGTCCCGGTCCAAGCGGGGTTCACGCCTTGATAGAACGCGTCCACATCAATCCCTGGCTTCTGGCGGTAACTCGGGAAGCCGGGATGATATCGGGCGAGGAAATGGCGGACCAGATGCATGTCCGCATCGTTGTCGAGGCTGACGCCGATAGTCGAGAGGCCCTGCGGGGCATATTCCTTGCTGAGCTCGACGAGCATGGGGAATTCGTCGCGGCAGGGCTCGCACCACGTGGCCCAGAACGTGACGAGAAGCGGTTTGCCGCGATACTTCGAGACAATGCGGTGGTAGCCGTCCAGATCGATTAGCCTCAAGGTCGCGGCAGAAGCCGGCTTCGCAACTTGCGGCGCGGATTGGGGGGCCGCGGCCTGCGCGCAGGCCGGGCCGGGTGCCGCGAGAAGCGTTAGCGAGATCATTGCAGCCACTTGCACCTGACAATTCCGTGGTCCGTGCACCGTTTGAATCCTCTCGCCGACATTCTATCGAGTCCGGCGCGCCCCCGGCAACCCGCGCAGCACGTCGTAGAAGAGCGACGGCGTGCACTTCAGTCGACAGTTGACATTCAGCCGGTCCCGGGTTATATGTCGGACATCTAGGTATCCTCATGGCCGAAGACAGAGCAGAATTTCTCAAGGGCACTCTCGACATGCTGGTCCTGAAAATTGTGGCTTTGGGGCCAAGCCACGGCTACGCCATCGCGCAGCGCATGCAGCAAATCTCCAAGGATTTCTTCCAGGTACACCAGGGCTCTCTCTATCCCGCACTCCATCGCCTGGAGGACCGCGGCTTGCTGCAAGCGGAATGGAAGAACACGGAGACCGGCAGGGAAGCCAAATTCTATTCGCTTACAACGAAGGGCCGAAAGCGATTGGAGACTGAAGTCCTGAATTGGGAGCGTCTTGCGGACGCGGTCGCGCTGATCCTGCGAACCGCAGAGTAGGGGCAGAATCATGCACTGGTTTCGACGTCTGTTGCACAAGTCCCAGGCCGAAAGCGAGCTCGACCGGGAACTCCGTTCACACTTGGAGCAACAGATCGCCGATTACATTGCCTCCGGAATGAACTCGCAAGAAGCCCGCCGCCGCGCACAAATGGAATTCGGCGGCGTCGAACGCGTGAAGGAGGAAGTCCGCGACACGCGCTGGGAAACCCGCCTCGAAAATCTCTATCAGGATTTTCGCTTTGCGCTCCGGATGCTGGCCAAAGACCGCCAATTCAGTTTGCTGGCGATTTTGGCCCTCGCGCTGGGGATTGGCGCGCAGGCCGCTGTGTTCTCGCTCGTCAACGAAATCCTGCTGCGTCCGCTGATCTATCGCGATCCCGCCCGGCTCTACGTCATCCAGGAAGTGATTCCGCAGTTGAGCAATCTCTATCCCGTACTGCCAGTAAACGCCGGGCATTACCTGGAATGGACGCAGCACTGCAGCTCGTGCGAATCGATGGCGCTCATAAGTACGGATGACGCCGGTCTGAACCTCGTGGGCACGGGCGAGCCGGAGCGCATCTCTTCCGAAAAGGTTACGGGGAATTATTTTTCCGTGTTGGGAATCGGCGCGCAGATTGGAAGGACGCTCGAGCCGGAGGATGGCCAAGCCGGGCACGACAACATCGTCGTCCTCAGCGACTCGCTCTGGAAGCGCAAGTTCGGAGGAGATCCTTCCGTAATCGGGAGATCGATCGTTCTGAACGATACTCCCCTCACCGTAATCGGGGTGCTCCCTTCGTGGTTCCGCGCGCCGGCGTGGGATTCGCTCGGAATCCCCATGAAGGACAACGTCGAGATTTTCAAGCCGTGGGTATTCAAGGCAACCGATTGGGACGCGGAGGGAGCCTTTAATTTCGGCGCTATCGTGCGGCTGAGGCCGGGCGCGACCCCCAGCCAAGCCCTTGCGGAGCTGAATGTAATTCAGGCGCGGATCGCTTCCACGTTTAAGGGAGACGACCGCTACGATTTGCTCGCGCGGCTTTCGCCATTGCAGGACAAAATCACGTCACAGGAGCGCAGCGGACTCTGGCTGCTCCTGGGCGCGGTCGGAGCTGTGCTGCTGATCGTGTGCGTTAACGTGGGCAACTTGATGCTTTCGCGGGCGCTGAGCCGCACTCGAGAAACGGCGGTGCGCATCGCGCTCGGGGCGTCGCGGGGCAGAGTCGTGCGCGGTATTCTCGTCGAATGCCTATTGCTCGCGTTCACGGGAGGCCTGCTCGGCGTTGCGCTGGCCGAAGCGCTGGTGCGGCTGCTCGTGTCTATGGCACCGGTTGACCTCCCGCGCCTCTCCGAAGTTCACGTCGACTGGCGGGTGCTCTTGTTTGCGCTGGCGGCTGCGGCAGCTTCCGGAATGTTCTTTGGCTTGTTCCCGGCGTGGCGGCTCACGCGTGTCGATCCACAGGATGCCATGCGCTCCGGTTCGCGCGGTTCTACCGAATCGAGCGGACGCATGCGGCTGCGCGAGCTTCTGGTGAGCGTGGAGGTGGGACTTAGTTGCTTGCTGCTGATCGTGGCGGGACTCTTGCTCGTCAGTTTTGCCCGTTTGATCGGGGTCGATCGCGGGTTCCAGGTGCAGCACATCCTCACCGCGCAGGTGGTGCCCTCGCGCCCCCGCTATGATAATGACGCCAAACGCAGGCGCCTCTATCACGACATCGTCGCCAAGCTCGAAGCCGAGCCGGGCGTAATCTCGGCGGGACTAATTTCGGTGCTTCCACTGAACGGCCAACTCTGGGTGGACATGATATCCGTCCCGGGGGACACGCGGCCGCTCATGGAACGACCCATTGCTGCTTACCGCCCGATCACACCGGACTTTTTTCGCACGATGGGGATTCGGCTGACTGCCGGGCGAGCAATTGCGGAAAGCGACCAGCCGCGCAAGCTTGCGATCGTCTCGCAACACACGGCGGAAGCCGTGTGGCCGGGTCAGAATCCGATCGGGAAACAATTCCGCACCGGCGAGCTGAAGCACCCTCCGTACGAAATCGTCGGCGTGGCAGCCGACGTTCGCGCAATCAGTTTGCAGGAGGCTCCGGGGCTGATGGTTTACGTTCCTTACTGGGACGGCGTGCCGTGGTCGGTTTCGCTTGCCGCGCGAACCGCGGGCGATCCTGTTGCCCTCGCCGGCGCTGTCCGCGAAGCCGTGTGGTCGGTTGATTCACAGCTGCCCGTTTCCGATATCGAAACGATGGAGCAGATCGAGAGCCGGTCGCTCTCGCAGCGGCGGTTCCAGTTCGCGCTTCTCGCCCTCTTTGCCGGATCGGCTCTCCTGCTCGCTGCGCTGGGAACGTATGGCGTACTCGCATTCAGCGTCGCGCGGCGGACGAACGAAATCGGCATTCGCATGGCGCTCGGCGCGCAGCCGGAGAATATCTTGTCCATGGTGATCCGCCGGGGGCTTGTGCCGGTCGGTTTGGGACTGGCCGCGGGCGTGGCAGGCGCGCTTGCCCTGGGCAGGTTGCTCTCGGGGTTGCTCTTTGCCGTCAGCCCGTACGACTGGCGTACTATCCTCGGCGTGATTGTCTTGACTCTGATCTGTGCCCTTGCGGCGTGTTGGATTCCCGCGCGGCGCGCCACCCGCGTCGACCCCCTGGTCGCTCTGCGGTACGAGTAGTTTCCCAGGAATTTCCAGAATTGATCTCGCCGACCGAAACATTTGCCTGCGATCATGCTTTCCGACTGGCGATTCACGCTGTCAGGATGCAATCATGAACGCGTTGCAATTCCGGAAGCATTGACCCGCGTGCGAGCGGACGGATATAGTCCAGTGGAGAAAGAGAGAGAGTCCCATCGAGCAGATTTCGCACTACCGGATCCTCGACAAGCTGGGCGGTGGCGGCATGGGCGTGGTGTACAAAGCGGAGGACACCAAGCTGCACCGCTTCGTCGCGCTGAAGTTTCTGCCGCCGGAAGTTGGGCGCGACGACCAGACGCTGGCGCGATTCGAGCGCGAAGCGCAGGCCGCTTCAGCGCTGAATCATCCAAACATCTGCACGATTTACGAGATCGGCGAGGACAAGGGCGAGCACTTTCTCGCCATGGAATTCCTCGACGGCCAGACGCTGAAGCACCGAATCGATGGCAAGCCGCTGTCGCTCGAGCTAATGCTTGATCTGGCCGTGGAAATCGCCGATGCGCTCGAGGCCGCGCATGCCGAGGGAATCGTCCATCGCGACATCAAACCAGCCAATATCTTCGTCACCAGGCGTGACCACGCAAAAATCTTGGATTTCGGTTTGGCTAAGGTGACGTCCGCGAGCCGCGTTGCGGAAGCCGCCGGCGTTTCCACGATGCCGACCGCGGTCGCGGAAGAGATGCTCACCAGCCCCGGCACCGCGCTCGGCACGGTGGCGTACATGTCGCCGGAGCAGGCACGTGGAGAGGAGCTGGACGCGCGGACGGACCTGTTCAGCTTTGGTGCCGTGCTCTACGAAATGGCGACGGGGCGGCAGGCGTTCCCCGGCAACACCACGGCCGTGATTCACGACGCGATCCTGAACCGCGCCGTCGTCCCCGCCACAGGCATAAACCGGGAAATCCCGCCGGAGCTCGAGCGCATCATTGAGAAAGCGCTCGAAAAGGACCGCAAGCTCCGTTATCAGACCGCTTCCGATTTGCGCGCTGATCTCAAGCGCCTGAAGCGCGACACCAGTTCCGGCAAAGTCCCGCTCGCCAGCGCAGCGACGGCGAAGGTGGCCGCAGCAAGCGCCGCAGCAACCGCACCAAAGAGCCTCAAATGGATCTTGGTTGCGATTGCGGGCCTGGCCGCGATTGCGCTCGCACTCAAGATTTTCCTGCTGCCGGGAGCGCCGCAGGGCTTCAACCTGCAGAACATGAAGCTCGTGCAGGTCACGACGAGCGGCAATGCCGGTGCCGCGGCGCTTTCGCCCGACCGCCGCTACATTGTTTACGTCTTGCACGACGGCGCGCAGCAGAGCCTCTGGGTGCAGCACCTGGCCACCGGCAGCAACGTCCAGATCCTGCCGCCTGACCAGATGGATATCCTCGGCGTCAGTTTCACGCCGGACGGTAATTACTTGATGTTCGTGCGCTCGGACAAATCCACCAGCAATTTCCGTTACCTGTATGAAATGCCCGTATTGGGCGGAGCGCCAAGGCAGCTCGTTCGCGACATCGATTCGGCCCCGGCATTTTCCCCGGATGGAAAACAGTTCGCATTCACCCGCGGCATACTGAACCCGCCCGGGAACGACATCTTGATCGCACAGGCTGATGGCAGCGGTGAAAAAGTCCTCGCGCAACGCGCGGGATTCGGTCCCGGAACGTCGAATGTCTCCTGGTCAGCGGACGGACGGAATCTGGCGATGGTCTCGCCAGAGACTCGCGATAACGTCAGCCAATGGGTGCTGGAGACCTTCTCGGTAAAGACGGGCGAAGAGCGTGACTTGCACTCCTTCTCCATTCCCGCGCGGGCGGCAGCTTGGCTGCCGGATGGAAGCGGCGTCCTGGTGATCGGCTTCAATCTGGAAAACGGCTACGGACAAATCTGGTTTGTGCGCTACCCCAGCGGCGAGGTCTCCCGTTTCACCAACGACTTGACAAATTACAATGTCTGCTGCCTGGACTTGACGCGGGACGGAAATTCCCTGGTGGCTCTGCAGGACACGGTTGCGAGCGATGTGTGGGTGGGAAGATCCGACGGTTCCGATGCGAAGCAAATCACCACCAGCGAACCCCTCGGGTTGGGATTGCAGTGGGCGGGCAACCGCATTATCGCCGGGAACGATCGAGCCCGGTGGTTCGCCATGGATGCGGACGGGAGCAACAGGACACCACTCACCACCGACCAAAGCCCTGATGTTCAAGTAACCGCTTGCCCGGACGGAAAGCACATTCTCTACGACGTGTTCCACAACGGCGTGCTGGAACTTTGGCAAAGTGGTTTGGATGGCTCAGCGCCCATGAAATTGGCGCCGGGAGCCGTAGTGAGCGGAGCGATCTGCTCTCCCGATTCGAAGTCCGCTTACTACGCCGCGGATGCAGCGACCTGGCGCGTCTCGCTCGACGGTGGGACGCCCGAGAAGACCAATCTTCCTTTTGCCGAATTGGGATTCTCCCCGGACGGTAAGCTCCTGTTTGCCACCGAGCAAGAGGATACCGCTGTGGGTTTGCAGGCCCATTTTGTAGTGATGCCGGCAGGCGGCGGACCGCCTCTGCACACGTTCTCCATCCCTTACGGAATGCAGAAGCCGCGATTCACACCGGATGGCAAGGCCATCGCATTTCTGCTGACGCGCAATCACGCCACGAACATCTGGGAACAGCCGCTGGCGGGGGGAGAGATTGTCCCGTTGACCAAGTTCACCAGCGGTGAAATGTATGCGTTTGACTGGTCGAAAGACGGCAAGCAATTGTTGTTTTCGCGCGGCCAGAACAAGTCCGACGTGATCATGATGAGCAACTTTCATTGACGCGGACCGGCGACGCGAGACAATTTCGCCGCTGGCTGACGAACCGCCGGCGTCCTTGAATGACTCTGGGATTGATGATATAAAAATTGTTTACGGAATCGTGCCGCGAGATTGCTGTGGAATTAGCTGTTCGCAGCTCAGGATCGAGGAGAAAGTTCAATGGCGTACGTGATTGCGGAGCCCTGCATCGGAACCAAAGACACAGCCTGCGTGGATGTGTGCCCGGTGGATTGTATCCACCCGCGGAAAGACGAAGCCACCTTCGAAGCGGAAAAGCAGCTCTACATCAATCCGGATGAGTGCATCGATTGCGGGGCTTGCGTTCCGGTATGCCCGGTGACGGCCATCTTCGCGCTGGAAGACCTGCCGGAAAAGTGGGCGAGCTTCACGCCAGTAAACGCCGACTGGTTCAAGACCAAGAAGGCATAAGCGAAATTTACGGCGCGCGCGAGGAAATGTGCGCGCAATGTGAACGGCAAGGTTTAAAAGCGCGGCGTCTCGAAGCATCGAGGCGCCGTTTTTATTTATCGGGAAAGTCCCGATCAGGCGTCGATGCCGAGCTGCTTCCGAGCTGCTTCGCTGATCATGCCGGGGTTCCAGGCGGGCTCCCAGACGACCTGTACATTCACGTCGTGGACCTCTTCGAGGGCGGCGACGCGGGCTTTGACTTGATCGGGGATGGCCTGGGCGGATGGACATCCATGCGTGGTCAGTGTCATCTTCACGGAGACGTTGCCGGCGTCGTCGTGCTGCACGTCGTAAATCAAGCCGAGGTCAACGATATTCACGGGGATTTCGGGATCGTAGCACTGCCGCAGTGCATCCAGGATTTGTTCGCGGCTAAGCGGCATCGGACTTCTCCTTTGCGAATTGCCCCGGGGTATTAGACGTTGGGCGCGGCCATTTGTTGCCCGCGCCGGGAGGCCAGCGTTCCACAGGGGACGACGGAAGTCAACCGTAGGCGGCGTTCGTATCTGTGGGACAAGGGAGATTTTCCGTCGGAGCACAGCTTCACAGTTTAAGGAAAAATGGAAGGGCGGGGTTTCAACCCCTGAGCTTCGGCGGGACGGACAGCGCAACGATTCACGAGATAGGTTTTAGAGAAAATGGAGATATCAATTGCATTGCCGGGAGTGAAGCTCGGATGGGTGGAAGCAGACGCCGTGCGCGTGGCCCCCACCGGCGTCAAGCTGGCGGAATTGATGGACGAAGTGTGCGCGCAAAAGTGGCGCGAGTTCACGGTCGAGAGCCTGGCCGAAGCGGAGCCGATTCGCGCCGTCCGCGCCATGTTTCGCGAGTGGGGCATGGACCCTTCTAAGTACCGGCCATCTTCGGAGGCACTATTGCGGCGCGTGGTGCAAGGAAAGGGGCTCTACCGCGTATCGAACGTGGTGGATGCCGTCAACCTCGGCTCCATCGAGACCGCTTGGCCGTACGGATGTTACGACCGTTCGAAGCTTCATCCGCCGATTGCGTTCCGCCACGGCGCAGCAGGAGAGCGTTACGAAGGCATCGGAAAGAGAGTGTGGCACCTGGAAGGCAGGCCGGTGCTCGCGGACGTAGACGGTGCCTTCGGCAGCCCCATCAGCGATTCTACGCGCAGCTTGGTCACGGAATCGGCGCGCGACATCTTGATCGTGATTTATGGTCCACTGGGCGCTGGCGACGCAAATTTGAAAGCTGCGATGGCGCGCGCGGCCGAACGATTGTCCGAATTTGCCGCCGCCGCGGAAGTCCGCTCGGGAGTGTGCCCTTAGAACGCCCTGAAGCAGGCGACGCGTCGCACTGGCGGGCCACCCGTTGGGCGCCTTTTGGCTGTTGACAATCGCTCTCTCAGCGTGGCAGGTGCAGGTGCTAAGGAGGCCCTATGAGGCGTACTTCCCTAATCACCATTCTTGTGTTTGTCGCGGGCCTCGGAATCGGCTTCTTCGCCCGAAGCGCTATGGGCACGCTTCAGCGAAGGACGCATGCGGCGGACTTTGCAGCCATCGAAAAGCTCCACCAGGAAGACATTGAAGTTACGCTGTCCCAAGACCCGAAAGGGCTGTTAGACATCTGGACGGACGATGCGGTGCGCTTCAATCCCGGAAACCCGCCTGCTGTCGGAAAGCAAGCCATCCAAGCTGAAAACGAGAAAGCCCGCACCCAGCACCCGGGCTTCAAGGTGTTGAGCTACGCGGCCAAATACAGGAACATTCAAATCGAGGACGGCATGGCATGCGAGTGGGGCGAACACGAAGCCCAGTATAAACTGTCCCCAGAGGCCCAGCCGGTCCATTGGCACGGCGAAGCACTCGATGTGCTGGAGCGGCAAAGCGACGGCTCGTGGAAATTCGCCGTGCTCATCGGGACCCAGTAACGACCGCGGATTCACTCCACTCTCAAACCGCCGCGAGCCATCCTTGATTTCCGCCTAGGTCCTCAATCCGGCGGCAGGCAGCGGTGCGCATTCCCCGGAAACGCGATATCCTGAAAGGCTTACGCGAGGCCCATTGGTGGCGAAATTTCAGCTTGTCCTTTTAATTCACGCGCATCAACCGGTCGGAAATTTCGACGACGTATTCGAAAGCGCGTACGCAAAATCCTATCTGCCATTCGTCGAACTATTGGAGAAGCATCCCAAGATTCGGCTGGGACTCCACTATTCTGGCTCGCTGCTGGAATGGATTGAGCGCGCCCACCCGGAGTATTTCGGGCGTTTGAAGGCGCTGGTTCAACGCGGACAAGTGGAAATCGTGGGAGGCGGATTTTACGAGCCCATCCTGATTGCGATTCCACCGGAAGATTGCCACGAACAGATCACGCGGCTCAGCGATTACATCGAACGGCATTTCCAGGCGCGGCCGCGCGGCGCGTGGCTGGCGGAACGCGTGTGGGAGCCGCAGTTGCCTTCCACGCTCGGGCCGGCGGGAGTGGAATACACCCTAGTGGACGACAATCATTTTCTGGGCGCGGGTTTCGAGCTGAACCAGTTATACGGCGCCTACATCGCGGAGGATCAGGGCGCGTCCGTGAAGGTGCTGGCGGGGCTGAAATCGTTGCGCTACTTGATTCCATTCCGCGGCGTGGACGAGATCACGCAGTTTTTGCGCGGAGCGGCAAACGAGCATCCCGGCGGATTCGCGGCCATGGGCGACGACCTGGAGAAATTCGGCGTGTGGCCGGGAACTTACGAACACTGCTACCGCAATGGATGGCTGGAGAAATTCTTCTCCGCGCTCGAGGAGAGTTCCGAATGGTTGGAACTTTCCACGCCGGGCGCGGCCGTGGCTTCGCACGCGCCGCTCGGCCGCGCGGACCTTCCCACGGCTTCCTACACCGAGATGATGGAGTGGGCGCTGCCCACCCCTGCCCGCGAGCGTTATCACGCGCTTACGCAGGAGTTTTCGGCGCGGCCGAACGCACTGCCCTTTATTCGGGGTGGAATCTGGCGGGGATTTTTCTCGAAGTACTGCGAGTCGAATCTGCTGCACAAGAAAATGCTACATGTTTCGGGAAAATTGCAGCAGTTGGCGCGCAGCCGACGGCGCGACAAGGGCTTTCTCCAGGCGCGCGAGGAGGCAAAAACTCTGTTGTTGCGGGGCCAGTGCAACGATCCCTATTGGCACGGTGTGTTCGGCGGGCTGTACGCGCCGCATCTGCGGACGGCTCTGTGGCGCTCGCTGGTGGAAGCGGAGGCGATTGCGGACGCGCTCACGCACCGCAACCGGCGCTTTGCGGAAGTGGCGAAACTGGATTTCAATTCGGACGGGCGAGACGAAATTTATTTCACATCGGACCGCTACGCGGCGCTGCTCGATCCCAATGACGGAGGCACCCTGTGCTCGCTCGATTTCCGCCCGGCGAAGGCGACGCTGATCAATTCGCTGATGCGCCGTGCGGAAGCCTATCACGCCGCCGTGCGGAGCTTGCCGGCGCGACGCGCCCAGGGAGTGCAATCGATCCACGACCAGACGCGAGCGAAAGAAGAAGGGCTCGAACGCTGGCTCAACTACGATCGTTGGCCGCGTCGCGCTTTCCGGCTTTTGCTATTTGGGCGTGAAAAGGGATACCAGGACTGCTCTTCGGTGCGCCTGGATGAACACTCTGCCCTCGCAGGAGGAAGATACCGCGTGATGGAATTGTCTTCGACGCGCGTTTCGTTGGCGTCGGAAGAAAGCGTGGATTGGCCTGCGGAGAAAAACCTCTCGTTCCAGTCCACACCCGGCGGATTTGACGTGGCATGTGAAGTCACGCTAGGGAGGGCGGCACCAGGCACGGCTTCCGTGTACGTTGGAATCGAAGTGATTTTGAATTTTCTCGCTCCTTCCAAGCCGGACCGCTATTTCGAGTCCCTCGGGCAGAGATATCCGTTGCGCTGGGCCGCAGCTGTGCCCGCGACGGACTTGCGCGTGGTGGATGAGTGGCAGGGAGTCGAGGTGACCATCGCAGCATCGAGCGCGCGCGACTTCTGGATTGCGCCCATCGAGACTGTCTCGGAATCGGAAGGCGGCTTCGAGCGAATCTATCAAGGTTCGCAGATACTTGCCGTTTGGCCCGTGGAGTTGTCACCGGGCTGGGAGTGGAAGGGCAAACTCGCACTCCGCGTGGGACAATTCGTTCACGGGAAGTGATGGCGAGCCATGCTCGCGGAAGCCGACGTGCGCGGGCGGTTGCTCTGGCAGGCGCGGCTCTGTTAGAGTTCGGCGACGGAGGATCCGGATGGCTGTTTCGCAGGAACTACTCGACATTCTTGTTTGCCCGCTGGACAAGACGCCCGTCAAGATGACGCCCGACAAGCAAGGATTGAAGTGCCCCTCGTGCCGCCGCGTCTACCCGATTCGCGACGACATCCCCGTGATGCTGGTGGACGAAGCGCGCATTGAAGCCGAATGACCCATCCTCTTTGCTGCCCGGCCTTCCCAAGGGGGCGGCGATTCTGATTGTCCGGCTGAGATCGCTCGGCGATCTGATTCTGGAAACGCCCGCGATTGCCGCGTTGCATGCTTGGCGGCCGGACTTGCTGATCAGCGTGCTGGTGGAACCGCGTTTCTTCGCAGTCTTGGAAGGAAATTCGGACATCGCGGGACTGATCCTGTCACACGGGCTTGCCAAGACTGCAGTTGCAATGCGGCGGGAAAAGTTTTCGGCCGTGTTCAACCAACACGGGGGACCACGAAGCGCGCTGCTGACCGCTGCTTCCGGCTCACCTTGGCGCGTCTGCTGGAAGGGCTTTCAATACTCCTTTCTGTACAACGTGCTGGTGCCCGACGCGTGCGAGTTCTTCGGGACTCCGATCGTACACACAGTCGAGCACCGCATCTCGCAGTTTTATTCGACGGGGCTTCCTCGCGGGCCGATACCGAGAGCACGGATTTTCCCGCAAGCGGAAGCAATGCGAACCGTGGCGCGCAAGCTCGCAGAGAAGGGGATTGCGGCCCGAGCACCGTACGCCGTCTTGCAACCCGGCGGCCGCTTGCCCGCAATGCGTTGGCCGGCCGCGAAATGTGCTCAGATCGCGCGCTGGCTGCGCGAGAGACATGGAATCGCAAGCGTGGTGGATCTGGGCGCGGGTGACACGGAAATCGCAAACGAAGTGCGGCGCGAATTGCAGGATTGCGCCGTGATTCCGGAGCCGCTCGATCTGCGCGAGCTGATTGCGCTCATAGCAGGAGCGCGGCTCTTTGTCGGGAATGATTCCGGCCCGGCGCACGTAGCGGCCGCAACTGGTCGGCCCAGCGTGGTGATCTACGGAGCGACGAACCCCGCACAATGGCATCCCTGGCAGACGGAGCACCGCGTCGTCCATACCGGCGCCATCTTTCATCCACGCCGCGGGGACAAGAGTATGGCAGAAAGCATGCCGCGGCCGATCGAGTCGATTGCGATTGAGGAAGTCCGCGAGGCGTGCGAGGATTTATTGGCGTCGCGAGACACCGCGATCAATTCGCACGTGACATCGGGCAACGAACCAACCGCCCGATCCGGATAGCCGGAAAACATCCAGGTGAGGATTTGACTTCCACTCCCGATTCATCCAAGAAAGGCTGGCTGCAAGCGATTCGCCGCGACTGGGATGCGCGGGCGAAGGAGAATCCGCGCGCGTACATCAACTGGCCGGAGATTGCCGACAATGAGGACGCATTCTTCGCCTCCGGCCGCCGCGACTACGAGCGGTACGTGCCACCGTTCCTGAAGAAAATGGAGTTTGATCCGCGCGGCAAGGTCGCTCTGGAGATCGGTTGCGGGATCGGCCGGATTGGGCGTTGGATGGCGGCAGATTTTGGCCGATACATCGGCGTGGACGTTTCGCCTGAAATGATCCGCAAGGCTTCCTCTTACAAAATCCCGAATGCGAAGTTTCAAGCGGTTTCCGGCGGAGATTTGACAGGGATTGAAGACGCAAGCGTGGATTTCGTCTTCTCCTTCGCCGTCTTCCAACACGTGCCGGATCAGGACGCGATCTTCAACTATTTTGCGGAAACGGCGCGTGTTCTGCGTCCCGCGGGAGTTTTCCGGCTGCACATGAAGGGATTGTGGACCGTCACATTGGGCCGCCTGGCCGTGGAGGCGGGATTTTCACAAAAGCAAAAGTGGTTGGACGCAGGCTTCCATCATGTGCCCATCGTCCGGCTCCGGTATCTCGACACCTGGCAGGGGCGTTCGATCCGCCCGGCGAAGGCAATTGCTCGCTGCGAATCTCTCGGGCTTACAGTTCACGACGTCCAAGACGCCTGGACGTCCATGATGTGGGTGGGTGGCCGAAAACGATGACCGGCGGGAATTTTAAGGCGGGAAACCGATCGATTGGTCCTTGAACTCGACCCAGAGGCGTACTTCTTTGGTTTTGCTTTGCTTGGCCGCGTCGTGACCGTCGGGGAAGGGCTGAAAAGGGCTGACCTCTATGACCGCGACGACTCCTGATCCGCGATCCGTAATTGCCTCGATATCGTAGCTCTTCACCGGGCCGTAGTAGCCGTTATCTCCCCAGTCGTCGAGAAAGTCCTTGAAGGAATAGGTCGGCGTGGGCTTCCAGATTTGATAGGCCTCCTGCATGTTTCCCGACGTGACCGCATTGAAGAAACTGCGAACGGTGTTCTTCTCCTTGTGGAAACGAAGGACATACCAGCATGCCCCGACAATGAGAAGAACGAACGCAAGGCCGGTGATGATGTAGCGCCGAATTTTAGAAGTCGGATGTTCTTCGCCCGAATCGAATAGGCCCACAGCAGCTCCTTTGAATCACAGCTGCCGCTTGAATAAAGCGATGCAGCCAGAAATCATGATGACAGAAAAACCGAATAAAATTAAGACGTCCATGTAAATTCCTTCGAATCCAGTGTCCTTGACGGTGAGATTTCGAAGGGCATGAACCGTGTAAGTGAACGGGTCGACGACGGAAACCCAGCGCAGCCAGGACGGGAAGGCCTCGATGGGATACACGGCGCCGGAAGGAAAGAAAAGCAGTGTGTTCAAGACGCCGAAAATGGCGCGCGGCACCAGGGGATCGTCGACGCGCACCATCACCAGAAACATGAAGCTGATCATGGCGATCGACGCGACCAAAACCACCAGGATCAAGTACAGCAGGCGGACGGGCTCGTACAGGTGAGGGATCCCGGCAATCAAACCACCCACAATCGTAAGGACCATTCCCGCCATCAATCCCTTCAAAGCGCCCGCTCCGATGAGCCCCGCGACGAGCTCCGATTTGCGGATCGGAGTCAGAAGGTAGCCTTCGTGCAAACCGCGCGACTTGTCGTCGATGAAGGTGATCCCGCCGCCAATCATGGCCACGATGAAAATGGACATGGCGATCGAGCCAGCCAGCAGGTATTTGATGTATTCGATGTAGGGATAAACCTCGACGACATTGAGATTCACTTGTGCGTCCAGGCGCGGCTGGACGTCGGCCGTGTTCAGTTCGTCCACCATCTGCTGCACGCGCTCGAGGATTTCGTTTGAAACAAACTGGTCGGTATTGTCTTCGGAAAACGCAATGCGGGGCCGATCGTGATGATAATAGCGGCGTGAAAAATCGTCCGGGATCTGAACGACGCCGCGGACGAACCCGGCGCGGAGGTCGTCGATAGCGCGGGGAAGGGAATCGTAGTCCACGACACGAAAAGTTCGCGGTCCCGCCGAAATCCCGTTGAACATTTCCCGAATCTGGCGCGATTCGACCGAATGATCCTGATCTACGACGGCCACCGTCGCGCCGTGGATATGCCCCCCGAAGGCGTAACCCAACACGACCAGTTGGACGAGCGGAAAAATCATCGAGGCCATCATCAGCGCCGGGCTGCGGAAGAATTTCCGCATGTCGCGTTCGATAAGCGCCCCGACTCGAAACAATTTCATAGAGACGAATTCTCCGTATGGCGGCGCGGCCAGCCACAGGCCAGGTTTCTAACGATAGAGATGGCTGATGTCATAGCCGACTCCGTGGGCCGCATCGCGCAATTCGCGGCCTGTGTAGTGGAGGAAAACGTCATCGAGCGTGGTGCTTTGGACCGAAACTTTGCGGACCGTGACGCCGCGCGCGCGCGCCAAGTCCATCAGCGCCGCGACCGTGGCAGTGCCATCGTGCGAGGCGATGTGAGAGACGCCGTCGCGTTGGGTCACGCCAGCGACCTTGGCGAGGCCCTCGAGCTGGCGCGACCAATCCGGGGGCGCGCCGTCAAACTCCGCTTCGACGACATCGGTCCCGGGAACACTGTCCTTGAGCCGGGTAGGAGTATCGAGCGCGGCGAGCTTGCCGTGGTCGACAATGGCGATGCGGTCGCAGAGCTTATCGGCCTCGTCCATGTAATGAGTGGTGAGCAAAATCGTCAGCCCCGCTTTCTTACGCAGCGCGCGAATCATTTCCCACACATTGGTGCGGGAGACGGGGTCAAGGCCCGTGGTCGGCTCGTCGAGAAACAGGATTTTCGGCGAGTGAACCAAGCCGCGCGCAATCTCCAGCCGGCGGCGCATGCCACCGGAGAAGGTGCGCACCAGCGCGCTGCGAAACTTGATGAGGTCCACCGATTCGAGCAATTCGGTAATCAGCGAGGCGCGTTTTTCCGCAGGGACGCCATAGAGTTTGGCGTGGATGAGCATGTTTTCCTCGGCGGTGAGTTCCGGGTCTGACGTGGGGGCCTGCGGAATCACACCGAGCGCGTGACGGACACCGTCGGCATCGGACTTGATGTCGTGGCCGGCAATCCGGGCCGTGCCGGAAGTGGGAGGAGTCAGCGTGGTCATCATGCGGATTAAGGTGGTTTTTCCCGCGCCATTGGGACCGAGCAGCCCGAACAGCTCGTGTTCCTCGACGTTGAAGCTGACGTCGTTTACGGCGAGGAGTTCGCCGAATTGTTTGGTGAGATGGTCGACTTCGATCGCATTCATAGGCGAGGTCCCCAATGCGCTAGAGCCGCGCGAACCAGCTTTTCTTTGGAGGCGGAGGCAGGAGGATCGTTGCCGTCATGCCTGTAAAGAGCCGCCGGTCCGGATTCGGCACCGATACTTTGATGGAAAAAGTCTTGATATCGCGCTTGGTGCGGCTGACGTCGCGTTGCGTGGCAAAGTCGTTTTCCACGCCCTTAAAGAATACCTGTCCTTCCAGAATGTCTCCGGAAGGAAGTTTGACCTGTAACTTCTGGCCGAACTGGACCGAATCGATGAAAGTTTCTTCGACGTCCGCGCGAACCCAGAGATGGTCCACATCCACGACGACCACAATCGGCGAGCCTTCCTGAACAACCTCGCCCTGCTTCGCGACGCGCACGGAGACGATGCCGTCGATGGGCGCGTAGATTTCGGTATAGCCGAGCTGGGTGGCGATTTGGGCTTCGGTGGCGCGCGCTTGTTCCAGTTGTGCGAGCACGGTGGCGACTTCGCTTTTGCGAACGTCCACTTGGCGGCGGTTGGCTTTGGCCACATTAAACGCAGCGGCCTGGGCGTTCACCGAGTCCTCCAGCGACTTTACATTGGCCTTCGACGCATCGAGGGTTGCCTGGGCATGGTCGCGGTCCATGGAGGATTCCACCCCTTCGTCGAAGAGCGCCTGGGTGCGCTGGAAATCGGTCTGATCGCGCCAAAGATTGGCGCGGGCCTGGTCGAGCTGCGCGCGAGTGGAGGTCAGCACGGCTTGCGCCTGGGTGAGCGACGCGTCGGTCTGATCGTTCGTCCAGGAATAGTTGTGGTTCGCTTCGTGGACCTGCTCCTCCAGGCTGACGACATTGGCCTTTGCGGCCGCCAAATTGGCTTGGAGCTCCTTGGGATCCAACTCGGCAATCAACATTCCCTTTTTTACATCGGAGCCTTCGTCCACGGTCAGCTTGATCATGCGGCCCGTAATTTGCGGGCTCACGATCACGTCGTTGCCATCCACCACGCCGATAAGAGGCATCTCCTTGCCCCAAGGCGTGGTCACGAAATATACGACCAAAGCAATGAGGAAGACCACTCCGAGGAAGACGATGAATTTTCGTCCGGTCATCGAGCTCTGGCTCCTTCTCGAACCAATCCATGATCCAGAAAGTCAAACAACGCGCGTTTCCGGGCAGTCACCGCTCGCGGTGTGAGCAGATTTTGGCCGACAATTTCGCTCAGAATAGGGGCAGCGGCGAAATAGGAGGTCGTCATTCCCAGGATCGTGATGGTGGCGTGATGCGGGTTCACGCTGCGAATCTCCCCCGCGGCGATTCCTTCTTCAATCGTACGGACAATCAGGTTATGGAAGGGGCGCAAGTACTCACGCACGATCCAATCGAAATTCCGGCTTGCTTGCATTGCCTCGCGCTGCACCAGTCGGGGATAGTTCGGGTGCGTGGCGAGGAAATCAAAGTAGGCATTGATGTATTCCCGAAGGCGTTCGCGCGGGGTGCCTCCCTTTGGGAGCGCGGTGGAGACGCCATTGCGAAGCTGGCGCAGCAAGTTCTCCAGCACGGCGCGATGCAGGCGGCGCTTATTTCCAAAATAATAGTAGAGCATGGCCTTGTTTGCGTGCGCGGCTGCCGCGATTTCGTCGGTGCGGGCACCCGCCATCCCCTGCGCGGCAAAATGCGCCTCGGCGGCGGCCAGGATGCGCCGCGCCGTCGCAGGGTTCTCTACTTTCTTACGTCCTTGCCGCATGGTTTGTTACCCGGCGCTCTATCCGCCCGGAAGGGGGTGGGGAAGAGCGTTTGATAAAAAGGGGTGTTCTCCCGTCGAATCGACATTATTCAACTAACCGGTTAGTTTAATGAGCGGCGAGAGAAACGTCAAGGAGAGAATCATGAGGATTCCTGGCAAGCGGAGGATGCCTCCAGAGCAAGTGGCCTGACGGGCAGTTAAGTGCCTCAGGCTTCGAGCGCGCCTGCAGCACCGGGGGGCAAATCGATGGAATACTTCGTGCGCGCCTTTTCCCGATGGAGTTCGAGCGCGAGTTCGATCAGCCGGTCGATCAACTTCGGATACGGGAGTCCGGAGGCCTCCCACATCTTGGGATACATGCTGATGGCGGTGAACCCAGGGATGGTGTTGAGTTCGTTAACGAAAATCTTGCCGTTGCTCCGCTCGAGGAAGAAATCGCAACGCGCCATACCGGTGCAATCAATCGCCCGGTACGCGCGGATGGCGTACTCTTGGAAGGTGGCCACTTGTTTCTTGGTGAGTGGGGCGGGAATTAAAAGGCCGGTGCCGCCTTCCAAGTATTTTGCGGTGTAATCATAGAATTCACGATGCGGCACAATCTCCCCTGGGACCGAAGCGCGAACATCCTCGTTCCCAAGTACGGAGACCTCTATTTCACGGCCCGTCACGCCGCGCTCGACCAGGACCTTCATCGCATATTCGGCCGCAAGATCCATCGCGGCCGAAATTTCGTGGGCTGCCTTCACACGCGTCATTCCCACGGAGGAACCGAGCGTGGCCGGCTTCACAAAGACCGGGAATCGAAATTTCTTCTTGATCTGCGCGAGCACTTTGGCGCGTTGTTTCTCCCAATCCGAGCGATGGAACGCGAGAAAAGGAACGATCGGAAGCCCTGCCTCCTTGAACAGGCGCTTCTGGACGTCCTTGTCCATGCCGACAGCAGAGGCTAGGACGCCCGCGCCCACATACGGCAAGCCCGCTAACTCGAGCAGACCCTGAACGGTCCCATCTTCCCCGAACGTGCCGTGCAAGACCGGAAATACCACATCCACGGTCACGCTTGGGTGTCCCGCGCCTTGTGCGAGCGGAACCAGCGCGGCAGAAGTCGGATCGGGCGGAAGAGAAACGCGCTCACCCGACTTCAGCACATCGGGGAGCATCTTTACTGCGCCGGTCCCCACGAGCCAGCGTCCATCCTTGGAGATGCCGATGGGTACAGCTTCGTATTTTTCCGGATCGAGCGCGCGGATCACGGAAGCTGCTGAGGCCAGCGATACCTCGTGCTCCCCGGAACGCCCGCCAAACAGCACGCCCACGCGCAATCGCTTCACAGCGTTCATTGCCGTCCCGTCACTAATGCACTCTTCATGCCGATTCCTTGTCTTCGCTTGATCACAGAATCTTCTTTCCCAGTCCGGAGAGAACCAATTCAACACCCAGAGTTGCGGTTGTATTGTGCAAATCGATCACGGGATTGATCTCGACGACCTCAAAGGAGACCATGCTCTTGCTGTCCGCAATCATTTCGAGCGCGAGATGCGCCTCCCGATAGGTGACTCCGCCCCGAACAGGCGTGCCGACTCCGGGGGCATCAGTGGGGTCCACAAAGTCCATGTCGAGGCTAACCGCGACTCCGGCCGTATCGTCGCCGGCAAAGCGCAGCGCTTCGGCCATCACATCGCGCATCCCGCGCTCGTCGATATCGCGCATGGTGAAGATGTGAACGCCGGAATCCTTCACCAGGCGGCGTTCTTTCGAGTCAAGTTCGCGAATTCCCACCAAGGCCACGTTGCGCGGCTCGACCATCGGCTTCGGTCCGGCTAATTCGGTCAGTTCCGGGGGGCCGTAGCCCATGATGGAAGCGAGGGGCATTCCGTGGACGTTGCCGGAGGGAGAAGATTCCGGAGTGTTCATGTCGCCATGCGCGTCGAGCCAAATGACGCCGACGCGCTTGGACTGTTTGTGGAAATGCAAGGCGGCGCCGGCGGTGGTCCCGATGGCAATCGAATGATCGCCGCCGAGCACGAGCGGGACATGATCTTCCTCCAGTGTCTTGCGAACCATTTCGGCGAGGCCCTTACAGGTTTCCGCTATTTCGTCGAGATACTTTGCGTTCTTCTCGCCGTAGTGCTGCTCTTCGGGCTGCTTGACGGGGACATTGCCGATGTCTTCCACGTGCCGGCCGAGCTGCTTCAAGCGGGAATACAATCCCGCCACGCGCAAAGCCGATGGGCCCATATCGACGCCGCGGCGGCTGGCGCCCAGGTCCATCGGCACACCGATGATGCGGATTTTCTCTGGCATGAGGCTTTTCTCTTCGCGACCCCGGCCGGCGGAGGAGCCCTTAAGGATAGACGCGATACAGCATCCGTGGGAAGGGAATCACTTCCCGAATGTGCTCCGTTCCGCAAATCCATGCGACCGTGCGCTCGAGTCCCAGGCCGAACCCGGCGTGCGGAACGCTTCCGTAGCGCCGCAGGTCGAGATACCACTGGAAGGACTCCTCCGGCAGATTGCTTTCGTGGATCCGGCGGATGAGTGTGTCGTAATTCGACTGGCGCTCGCCGCCGCCGATGATCTCGCCGTAGCCTTCGGGAGCAATCATGTCGAAGCTGAGCGATAAGTCGGGCCGCTCCGGATCGGTGGCCATGTAAAAGGCCTTCATCGCAGCAGGATAACGGTGGATGATCACGGGCTTGCCGAATTCTCTTGAAAGGATCGTCTCTTCATCCCCTCCGAAATCGTCTCCCCACTTGGCCGGATTCCCGGCTTTCTGAAGGACCTTGATCGCTTCGTCATAGCTGATTCTGGGAAAGGGCGGCTGGATCTTCTCCAGGTGGGACGTATCCCGTTCGAGAGTGGCAAGTTCGCGCGCGCGGTTTTTCACCACGGATTGCACCACCGCGCTCACCAAGCACTCACCGAGCTGGATCATATCCTCCAGGTGTGCGTAGGCGGCTTCAGGCTCGAGCATCCAAAATTCGGTCAGGTGGCGGCGCGTCTTGGATTTTTCGGCGCGAAATGTGGGGCCGAACGTGTACACCTTGCCGAGCGCCGCGGCGGTCGCTTCGACATAGAGCTGGCCGGACTGCGTCAAGTAGGCCTTCTGGTCGTCGATGTAATTCACTTCGAAGAGCGTCGTGGTGCCTTCGCAGGCTGCGGGCGTAAAAATCGGGGCGTCGGTAAGCGTGTAGCCCTGGTCATCCATGTAGTTCCGCGCGGCGTGCTCGGCCTCGGCACGGATGCGCAGGATCGAGGACTGACGCGGCGTGCGAATCCAAAGATGACGCTGGTCGAGCAGGAAATCGACGCCGTGCTCCTTCAATTGAATCGGATATGGGTTGGATTCGGGGACGCGCTGCACCACTTCGGCCCCGCTGATGTGGATCTCAAATCCGCCGGGAGCGCGGGCCTCGGCTTGGATCTTTCCCGTGACGATCACGCTCGATTCCTGCGTCAGTCCCTTCAGCGCGCCGAAGGCCTCGGGGTGTTCCTTCAGTGACGCGACTCCCTGGATCACTCCCGTGCCATCGCGAAAAATCGGAAAGAGCAGCTTGCCGGATTCCCGCAAGTTATACAACCAGCCGCGGATCGTGACCGTGCGCCCGGCATGCAAGCCGGCTTGTTCAATCGTGATAATGGGATTTGCTGCCTGTGCTTCCTGGGTCATCGCTTGTTCCGTCAGAACTTTGACCTTCACAATACGCGGAGGCTATTCAGCCGCCCTTTTTCGCAATCTTTATTTTACGCGCTGGCTCGTCAATCTCCCGCAGCCATTTCGTTTGCATGTACCGGCTGTCCCTTCGGAATTGCGCCCGCAAGAAAAAGCGCGGCTCCGCTCAACATCAATGTGTCCGCAATGTAATTCAGCCCATCGTCGATGCTGCCCGGTGTCGCAAGCCATATCGGCACGTAAACAAACAAAACCACCACGAAAACCATCACCCCCAGCCACGTCGCCGCCCAACGCGCTCGTATGCCGAGAAGAAGAGCGATCCCGACCACCACGTAAACCGCGGCACACAAATAGCACCAGAAGATGTGCCCCGGGATCCACGTCGGCGTGGGGCGTTCCAGGGGAACTGCCGGCACGTAATCCGGATGCAGGAATTGCTCGACCGCGAAAACGAGGACGGGGATCGCCATGAAATACCGCCCAATGGTTGCCAGAATGTGCGTGCCCCGCTCCCACCAACCGGCCGTAAGGCTTCCCGCCAATGCCAGCGCGCCGCCGCTGAACGACAAGTCGCGGCAGGTGATCGCCAGCGCGATGCGGTCTCGCGGATTCTGAGCCCAATTCGGAATGTGCATCAGCACGACAAACAGGAAAAACATCAATCCCAATAGGGCCGCCGCCAGCCGCGCTTGAATCTTCGTCACCAGGCTGAGCCCCGCGGCGATCAGCGATGTTCCCACCAGGTAAGTCCAAAACACGTGCCACGGAATCCATTTGGGAATCAGACCGGCTATGCCCATTGTCGCGGTGTAATGCTCCGGCCCGAAGACCGCGATGGGCACGGCATAAAAGAGCGTGCCAAAAAGAATGAATTTGTCCAGTCCCTTTGCCTTCGGCCAATCGTTTCCGAGAAAAGTCGTGCAAAGGCCGATCAAAAGAACGCAGGCGCCTGCGAAATAGGGCCAAAAGACGCCGGAGGGGATTCCAAAGGGCGCCCACAGTACCGCTGCAAAAAACGAGGTGTCGCTCATAAGTACTCCTGCGTAACGCGGGATACGCGCGATTTCGTCATCGCTCACCGCAACCGCATTGGCCGCCAGCAGGAAACCGCTGCTTCCCACGGGCCTTTGCTCGGAATCCAACGGGAAAACTTGCCATCAAGGTTTTGTGGTTCGCGCTCGCTGGCCCTCGAGATTCTTTTCGAGCTTGTCGAATACGGCGCGTATTTGATCCAGCGACGGCGCCCCGGCGGCCTGGTCTTTCAATTCCAGAACGAGCGGCAATGGCTCCGGCGCCGTGGCGACCGCGCCCAAAGCTGCATCCCAATCAATCGTGCCTTCGTAGGGCAACAAGTGCTCGTCTTTTTCTCCGTGGTTGTCGTGGATGTGCACCATGGCAGCGCGCTCGCGCATAACCTCGAATCCAGCTTCGAGCATTCCATCCAAGTGCCCATGGCCCACATCGAAGCAAAGCCGCAGATCGTGAAGATGGGTTTCCTTGAGGAATTGCTGGAGCGATGCAGGCGCCCCCAACTCGTCGGGAGTATTCTCAAGCGCGATGGTCACGCCGCGCTGCTTGGCGAAGACGCAAAGATGCTCGAACGAGCTGAACGCCGCTTCGTACTTCTTCGGATCGGCCATCTGGCGGCCGTGCCCCATGTGCTGCACCAGAAACCGGAAGGGGATACGCTCCGCCACCTCAAGGGCTCGTTTTACTTCGTCGACGGCATCCAGGCGCCGGATGCGCTCGGTATCGCAAATCGAAATGGGAACACCGCTTTCGCGACCCGGAGCCAAGTCCCGCTCGGTGGGTGAATGGAGCGCGAGTACCTCCAGCCGGTGATCGCCTAAAACGCCGGCAAGTTCACGCACCGCCTCCGCCGAGCGGTAGCTGAAATGCTGCGGGGCACAGAAAATTTCAATCGAGGAAATTCCGGAGCGCGCGATTTCTCCAACCAGCGAAGGGCTAAGCGGCTGGTGAGTATACCGGTATGTCGAAAGGACACGCTGCATCTAACCCTCAGTCACGTCTCAATGGAGAATACCTATGGTCGATGGAAAATGCGCTGGCGTCAATAGCTCGCGCGGAGCAGGGAACTAATAGGCGGCAGCAGCTCCCTGGCGGCGCGGGTCGGGCGCACCCAACCGTTCGCCGGTCCTCGGATCTATCCCGATGGCCTCCACCTGACCGATCCAGGAATGCCGGTTCGCAAATTTATAACCGCGGCTTTCGAGATCCTTGACGACCGTATCTGGAAATGTCGGTTCGACGACCACCATATCGGGCATCCATTGGTGGTGAAACCGCGGTGCATTAATGGCCATTTGGGCGTCCATCCTCATATTCATCCAGTTCAAGATAGACAGCAGTGTCGCGGAGATGATCTGTGGGCCACCGGGCGAGCCCGTGACAAAACTAAGCTGGCCGTCGCGCAGCAGAATGGTCGGCATCATCGAACTGAGCGGCCGCTTGTGCGGCGCAATCGTGTTGGCTTCCGATTGCACCAAGCCGAACATATTTGGCTTTCCGGGATGCGCGGTAAAATCGTCCATTTCGTCGTTCAGCAGGAAACCGTCTGTCGAAGTCACGGCGGAGCCAAAACTGTCGTTCAGCGTATACGTGTTTGCCACGGCGTTGCCCGCTGCATCCACCACAGAAAAATGCGTTGTGTGGCCGCTGCGCTGGGCCTCCCAAAGAGCTATCTGCTCCGCAACCGCGGGGTCGCCGGCAGTCACCTGGCCCTTGTTTTCCGCGCAGGGCTCGGCGGATCGTTTTTGAAGCAAGGGAGGATCCTCTGCCGCCACCTTCTCGCTGGATGACGCCTGCACGGGATCGATCGTGGCCCGCAAGGAATCCCCATAGCACTCCGAAGTCAGGACATTGACGGGAATCTTCGTGAAATCGGGATCGGCGAGATACAGAGCCCTATCGGCGAATGCGCGGCGCATGGCCTCGATGGTGAATGCGATCCACTTTGGATCGTCCCATGAGATCGGCTGCCCGTTTTCCAAAATATTCACTGCCTCGAGCATAACGACCCCGCCCGAGCTGGGTGGCGGACTCGTGATCACTTCCCAGTTGTGTCCGCCAATGGGATAGGTCTTGGTCAGGGGCATGCGGATTTTTGGCTTGTAATGCGCCAGATCATCGAGCGTGATCAAGCCCCCCTCGCGCTGCATCTCTCCAGCAAGATCGTGCGCCGTCTTGCCGCGATAGAACTCAGTCGGGCCTTTTTTCGCGATTCGATGTAGCGTGGCGGCAAGATCCGCCTGCTTGAGAATTTCCCCGGGCTGGTAGTAGGAGCCGTCCTTCAGGAAGATGCGCCGGCTCACCGGGAATTGATTCAACGCAGACGCAGAATTGTGCAGGGTTCGAGAAAGCCTTTCGTCAACAGGGAATCCGTCTTCCGCCAACCGAATCGCGGGAGCCATCACCTGCGCGAGTCGCATTGTTCCGTATTTCCTTATTGCCATCGCCATACCGGCGACCGTTCCGGGAACTCCCACCGACCGGTATCCGACAACGGAAGCGTCGGCGTCGTCCGATCCATCCGGCTTTCGATACATTTCCCGCGAAGCTCGTTCGGGGGCAACTTCGCGATAATCCACGAATCCGGTGCGGCCGTTTGCAAGGCGCACCAGCATGAATCCTCCCCCGCCAATATTCCCTGCTTGCGGCTCGACGACAGCAAGCGCAAACGCCACGGCAACCGCCGCATCCACCGCATTTCCTCCCTCTTTCAAAATGCCGATGCCTACGTCCGAAGCCAGCTTTTCATCGCTTACCACCATGCCGTTCTTTCCGCGCACCTGCGACGAGGGCCATTCTGGATGGGCCATTTCCCAATATTGTGAATATTCGCGTGGCTGTTTTTGCTCCTGCCCGTTGATTGGTTGCTGAACCTGTGCAAACGGAGCGGCCGCCAAAAGCGCGCCGAAAAGCAGGAGTCGAAGAATTCCTGACGGTTGCCTCATGCCGGATTTGAATCTATTCGAGCAATACTGCAGGGTCAAGGCTTATCGAACACAGTTAACATGAAGAGAAGCTGGCTTCAGGATGTGATGGCTACAATTGCTAGAGCCAAAAGAATTCCCGCGAAAATGGCCACGGCAATCCAGCTCCGAAAACGCGGGCGAGGCCTCGGCGGATCCAACAGATAGTGGGCGGAAGGATCGGGAAAATAAGGGGATTGAACCGGTACACGGCCGTCACGCGATCGGACCTTGCAGTCGGATAAGGGCTCGGTCTCCAGCTCGGACGTAAGATCGATGAGTTCTTGTCCCATGCGTTCAATACTAGCAATACTCTCAATTCAGTGGGCGGGACGTGCGCAAAATGTAAATACGACTCGATTCGCTGAGGCCAGTGAGACTTTCTCCGATGGGCAGATCTTTCGATGGAGTGAGAAACTCTCAGTGTCTTCATGAAACGTTCGAGTGGCGCGGTTTCTGAAATACGCTGACTCCGCGACCAATGCGGGCGCTTGCGCAAGTGTGGCCGATCAGTTACGAAATGTCCTGGCCGCGGTTACACAAGCACGGAGTTTTTCGATGGCTTCCTCCACCGTGCGCGTCTTGAGGCCGCAATCCGGGTCAATCCAGATTTGGTCTTTGGGCAGAATCGTGAGTGCCTGCTCGATACGCCGACGGACCGCTTCGACGTCTTCGCTCGCATGGGAGTGAACGTCCACGACGCCAAAGCTGATGTCCTTGGTAAAGGGGTGCCGGCGAAATAGTTCGAGCAGGTCGAGATCGCTATTGGACATCTCGAGGTCGAAATTGTCGACGGTGAGTCCGAGCATTCTCGGATAGATATTTTCGAACTCGCCGTAGCAGGCATGAGTAATGAAATAGGCGTCGAGGCCCTTCGTCGTGAAGTTCATTGCCTCCATCGCGACGGGAAGCTCCTCGGGGCGCACGGAGAGGGCCGGCTCGTCGATCTGGATGATCTTGCAGCCGGCCGCGATCAGCGTTTCCACTTCTTTGCGAATCACGCCCGCCAGTGCCATGGCCGCAGCGCGCCGGTCCTCGTAGAATTCGTTGAAGCTCCAGTCCATAATCGTGTACGCGCCGGTGAGCATCCCCTTCACAGGCTTGCGTGTGAGGCTCTGAGCATATTTCCACCATTCAACGGTAAGCGGGCCGGGCCAGTTCACTTCTCCCGTGATGATTGGTTTGTGGTAGTAGCGGTTGCCGTAGGAGCGCACCAGTCCGCCCTGCGTAAAGCCGGGAAGGCGCTCGGCGAAAAAAGCCACCATGTCGCCGCGATACATCTCGCCGTCTACTAGAACGTCGATGCCAAGCTTCTCCTGCGTTTCAATCCAGAATGCAGTGGCCTTGCGCTCCAGACCACGCAACTGCGCTTCGGGCAATTTCCCCTTGCTGAATTCCGCTCGCGCGATCGTCAGGTAGTCGGGCTTTGGGAAACTTCCGACGGAGGTAGTGGGAAGCAACGGCAATTGCAGGCCAAGGGATTCAAGCTTTTCGCGGCTCATGAGCGATGTACCCCGGAGCCGTTCACAAGTGCGCGAACGGTCGTGAGCAGCTCAAGTTTCGCGCGAGCACAGTCTCGTGGCAGGAATTCCAAGCCGGAGGAAGTGCCAAGAAAAGCGCGGCCCCCCTCGATCTTGGGAAGCAGGCGCTCGACTTGACGCGCGATCACGGCTGGATCCTCTCGCCGCGTGTTGCGGCTGTCCACCAGCCCTAACGCGAGCGGTTTGGGAGAACCGAGCGTCGTGATCGTGTCAACCAACTTCGTGTTGTACGTGAAATCGAGCCCGATGATGTCCACGGGCAGGGCGAGCAGCTTTTCATAGTGCGGGGCGGAGTCGTGAAAGTAGACGTAAAGCGCAAGGTCGAGTTTCTTTCCTGCAGTCCTGACGCGGTCGCGCGCACAAGCGAGCGGCGCGAGCGCTCGCTCCAATACTGGCCAGTCCTGCGGGTATTTGATGGCAGCGGGTTCGTCAAATTGGATGGTTTCGGCGCCTGCTTGCGACAGCATCTCTATTTCCACGGCGAGGATTTCGGCAAATGCGAGCGCACGGGATTCCAGCGCTGCGAAGCCGCCAGGCGTCCCGTTTTCCGAATGCACCGAGCGGGAGAATTTCGCAAGCGTGTATGGACCGGTCAGCACAGGCTTGATCGAGAGCTTGCCGGCTTTGTCTTCCGGCGTGGCAAGATGGCCGAGCGCATTGCGTGCAAAGCTGTACTCGCTAACGGCCAGATGCCCTTGGCGTCCCGGCTTGCCGGCCAGGAACGGCTGGCGATAATAAAAATTGGTATCGAAAAAGCGCACGAGCCCACGGATTTCTACGTTTTCAAGCTTCCCAGCGAGATGGGAAATTGGATCGTGCCAGCGAATTTGCCCGTCCGTGACAATCTCCAGTCCCGCGTACAGTTGTTCGGCAATCGCCCGGCGGGTCATCTCGTTTTGCGCATCCAACAAATCCGCCGTGGTGCGCTCCCCACGGTCGAGCGCCGCGATGGTCCGGCGAAGGAGTTGCGATTCGATTGTGTCGCCGACGCGCGGGTAGCTGCCGGCACTCGCAAGAATCAAGCCCGAATCGGAGGCGCTCATCTGTGTGCCTCCATTGACGTCTTTGATCCGCTGACTCGGATTCTAGGTTCCAACATGGTCATGCAATGTAGTCAGAATCGGCGCGGGGGGCAAGTAAATGCGATGGAACGGGGAAAATAAGAGGGCGAGTCTGCCGTAATGAAGGGTGAAAAGAATTGGATTTCAATTCGACAAGCTACTGAATATTCGGCTCGCCGCCGACGGTGAAATAAGTGCAGTCCGGGTGATGAAATACCAGCGCACTGACGCTGGCCTCGGGGTCCATCATCATGCCTTCGGTTAGATGGACGCCGATCTCTTCCGGGCGGAGTAGTTTCCAGATACCCGCCTGATCCTCCAGATTGGGGCAGGCGGGATAACCGAAGCTGTAGCGCTTGCCGCGATAGCGCGACGTAAAGCGTTCGGCCATCGTCATGGACGGGGGGTCTGGGAAGCCCCAATCCTCGCGAATGCGGCGGTGCAGCCATTCCGCAC
Source organism: uncultured Acidobacteriota bacterium (assembly GCA_963788255.1). Lineage (GTDB taxonomy): Bacteria > Acidobacteriota > Terriglobia > Acidiferrales > UBA7541 > Palsa-295. The sequence continues at coordinate 583,481 of CAWBGC010000009.1, read as the reverse complement.
AGGCCTCGGCCGTCTCTAGCGCGAGCGCCTGCAATCCGTGCGAATAGAAATATCGCCCCGCGGCCTTCGCGGCCTCAGCACGCGCCCGAATGCCTTCGCCCGCCGACACGACGAACAGCGCAAGATGATCCCGCTGGCCATGATTCGCCGGGAGAATGAAATCGCTCAGGCAGAGCCTATCGCCTATACGTTGCCGCTGAAAATGGAACGTGTGAACCGGCGAGGCCGCGTCTGCCTGGAACAGCGCAATGGAATTTCCCAACTGCTCCGCCTCGAAGAATTGCCACACAGCAGAAATCTTCATGAAGTGTGCCGCCTCGCGCTTCACTTCCTCTATGTTGTTGAATAATTCCAGCGCGCGAGGATCGCGCTCGGTCAGAGCCTTTTCGAAATTTCCACGGAAGCCGAGGTGCCGTCCGAATACCATGTATGGGTTGACGTAACTCCAGACCTCATTCAAGTCGGGCACGCGGCGGGCCTTGCGGTCCGTGTACGCTACCAGTGGAATCGGCAGTTCGGTGCGCACGCGCGGCGAGCGCTCATCCCCCGCGGGTTCCGGTGGGCTCGCAGGGCTTTCCTCCATGACGGCTGTCCCAGTGTATGTGTGCTGGTGCAGCACTTCTTCTCGCGTTGCCGGATCGCTCAACTCGTTCATTAAGCGCAAACCGGTCATCGCGTCCTTCGCGTAGCAAACCGCCGTGCCATAACTCGGCGCAATTTTCAGCTTGGTGAATTTTTCCGAGAGCGCCGCGCCGCCCACCAGGAGCGGAACGCGGATTCCTGCTTCGCGGAGGTCCGCGGCCGTGGTCACCATTTGCTGCGCGCTTTTTACGAGCAAACCGGAAAGTCCGATGGCGTCCGGTTGATGATCGCGGTGCGCGCGGATCAAATCCTCGGGCGGCACCTTGATGCCGAGGTTGATCACGTCGTAGCCGTTATTTTTCAAAATGATCTCCACCAGGTTCTTGCCGATGTCGTGGACGTCGCCTTTCACCGTGGCGAGGATTACCTTGGCGCGCTTCTCAACGTCCGCTCTTTCCATGAACCGCTCGAGATGGTTCACCGCGGCCTTCATAGCCTCCGCCGATTGCAACACCTCTGCGACGATCAGCTCGTTGTTGTTGAACAGGCGTCCCACCTCCGCCATGCCCGCCATCAGCGGGCCGTTGATGATATCGAGCGGCGCAACACCCTCCGCGCGCTTGCGCTCCAGGTCTTCGATCAACCCGTCCTTCGATCCTTCGATGATGTAATTCGGCAAACGCTGATCGAGCGGAAGGTCCGCGGCCTTTGCCTTCTTGCGCGCTCCGGCGCCGCGAAAGTGGGCGGAAATCGCCGCGATATGGAACTGGTTGATGGCGGCCCTTTGTTTTCGCGATTGTTCGCGCCAATCGGCCGGAGCGCCGAGCAGAAGAGAAGCCTGTGGGTGATTCTTCGGAACGAGTGCCGGTACATGGTTGAACAGAAGATTCTCCGCCAGCTTCCGCTCGTCTTCAGGGATCGAGGGAAAGCGTTCGATCCGTTCTGCGTTTACAATCGCGAGATCGAGCTCCGCCTTGGTGCAATAGTAGAGAAAAACGGAATTGACCACTTCGCGGGCTCCCGGCGGCAGCCCGAACGACACATTGGATATCCCCAGAACGGTGCGCACGTGTGGAATCTGTTGCTTGATCAGCCGGACGCCCTCAATGGTCTCGACCGCCCCGCCGATATAGTTCTCATCGCCGGTGGCGCAAGGGAAAACCAGCGGGTCGAAAATAATGTTCTCGGGTTGGATGCCGAATTTGCCGGTCAGCAATTTAAAGGAACGCTCTGCAATTTCAAGTTTCCTTTCGCGTGTGAAGGCTTGCGCCTGCACCGGGTCTTCATCGATGCAGCCGACGATTGCAGCCGCGCCATAGCTCCTGGCCAGCGGACAAACACGTTCGAACTTTTCCTCGCCATCCTCGAGGTTGATGGAGTTGATGATGCTCTTGCCTTGGCAATACGTAAGCGAGAGCTCGATAGCGTGAGCGTCCGTAGTGTCGATCATGATGGGGACTTTGATTTTGCGAATAAGCTTTTCGTAGAACGGCGGAACGTCCTTGATCTCATCGCGGTCGGTGCTCTGCAAGCAAACGTCCACGATATGTGCGCCGCTCTTCACCTGCCGGCGGGCAATTTCCGTTGCTTCCTCCCACTGCTCGGCGGCAACCAGTTTCTTGAATTCGCGCGAGCCGATCACGTTGGTGCGCTCGCCCACGATCAGGGGCCGCGTGCTCTCTTCGGCCTCGATGATTTCGATCCCGGAATAAACGGCCCGGTGATTTGGTTCCACGGGATTTCGCGGCGCCTTACCTTCGGCCATTTGCGCCATGGCGCGGATATGCTTCTCCGTGGTGCCGCAGCAGCCACCGATGATGTTGAGCCAGCCGCGGTCCGCAAACCGTCCCAGTTGTTCCGCGAGCGACGTGGGAGTCTCCGCGTAGCGGCCTTCTTCATTCGGCAGGCCGGCGTTGGGATAGCAGGAGACGAACCGGCTCGTCAACGATTGCAACGTCCGGATGTGATCCGTCATGAATTCCGGCCCAGTGGCGCAATTAAGGCCCAGCGAAATCACGTCCAGATGATCGAGCGAGGCCCACAAAGCCTCGACGCTCTGTCCCGCGAGCATCGTTCCCATCGGCTCGATCGTCACGGAAATCATCAGAGGGATCGGCTGGCCCAGCTCGCGGCTCAGGTCCTGAATGGCGAGGGCGCCCGCCTTGATGTTGCGTGTATCCTGGCAGGTTTCCAGCAGTAACAAATCCGTGCCGCCCTCGATCAAGCCGCGGGCTTGTTCCAGAAAATTCCTGCGGAGTTCGCCGAACGTGATGCCGCCCGTGACGCTGATAGCCTTTGTGGTGGGGCCCATCGAGCCGGCGACAAAACGCGGCTTCGCGGCAGTCGAGAATTCATCTGCGGCCTGGCGAGCCAACTCCGCTGCGCGACGGTTTAACTCCAGCGCGCGATCGCCGAGGCCGTATTCCGCCAGAACGAGCGGGGTGCCGCCGAAGGAGTTTGTTTCGATAATGTCCGAGCCGGCCTGAAGATATTTGCGATGGATCGCCGAGACCACGTCGGGCCGGCTGACCACTAAATTCTCGTTGCATCCTTCGAGTTGCGGTCCGCCAAAATCGGCCGCAGTCAGGTTGGCCTGTTGCAGCATGGTGCCCATCGCGCCATCCAGGATCAGGATGCGCTCGCGGAGCAATTCTCGAAGGGCCAAGCCCTGTTGCAGCAAGTTTTTCATCGCTTAATAATTATCCCTTGGCAAGTGTTGCGAGGGGAAGAGGCATCCCGCGGCAACGGGCCTGGAGAGCAATGGCTTCGGCCCGCGCGGCCTTGCAAATTCTCAAATTCTACGTGAATTATGAAAGCGTCTCGCTCACCCTGGCTGCTACGCGATTTTGCAGTGCCAAAAGCGTCTAGCTCACGCTTCAAGCGGCCTCAGAAAGAAACTCGACCTTGAAGGACGGTGGCACCAGGCCCGCCTCAGCGCCGCGCGAGAGCAATTCGCGGACCGCGCGGCGGCCTTCTTCGCCGTAATCGAGCGTCCAGCGGTTCACGTACATGCCGATAAACTTGTCGGCAAGCATGGGATCCATATCACGAGCAAATTGCATGGCGTAGTCGAGCGCGGCTTCGCGGTGCGCGAGCGCGTAGCTCACGCTTTCCCGTATGACGCGAGCAACCTGGCGGCCCATCTCCGAGCCCAGCCGGCGGCGAATTGCATTGGCACCCAGCGGAAGCGGGAGCCTGGTGATTTCCGTCCACCATTGTCCGAGATCCACTACGCGGTGTAAGCCCGCTTGCGAAAAAAGGAGCTGTCCCTCGTGGATCAGCAGGCCCGCCTCAACTTCCTTGGCCTGGACCGCATCGAGGATCTTGTCGAACGGCATCGTCACGGTCTCGACGTTTGGCTCAAACAGCTTTAGAGCGAGATATGAGGTCGTGAGCGTACCTGGGATGGCGACTTTCCTCCCGGCAAGCTCATTTTTCTTAATCGGATGAGACGCCACCACGATGGGGCCGTAGCCTTCGCCGAAGCTGGCGCCGCAATCGAGCAAGACGTACTTGTCGGCCACGAAAGCGTAGCCGTAAAAGCTCACCGCCGTAATGTCGTACGTCTCCTGCCTCGCTGCCTGGTTCAGCGATTCGATGTCGGACAGGATGTGTGTGAACTTGACGCCTGGAAGCCGGACTTTCCCAGTTGCCAAGGCGTAGAACATGAACGCATCGTCGCTATCGGGCGAATGCGCCAAGCGCAATTCAGCCGTCTTGGGTGTCGCCGCTGGTGTGGACATCTTCAGGTCCGTCCTGTCGCTCACTGTGTACGCTCACTTGCCGCGCCGGGCTGGGGAGACGCTGGTAGCGTGGACGTCGTGCCCGCTGCGGTAGATGTCGCGTTCGGTGTGTACGTTCCCCGGCGTGAGTGCCGTGTGAAATCGAGCAAAAGGATATCACACGGCACCGCTGGGCGTACAGTATCGGACGATTGAGCGCTCGGAACTGAGGAAACGCGGCGCTGCAAGCGATGCAAAGAAGACGCTACGGAACCGGTGTTGGGTCAAGGCGCATTTTCGTGTCCGTACTCCTTCGGCCCCAGCCACCGGCCGCGAGGTTTTGCCGGCCCACCCGGGGGAGAAGCGCCTGGGCTTGTTCCAGAGCCTCCGTGATGCTGGCACAGATGTTTCCTGGCCCAACGTGCTCTTCAAATTCGGCATTGCGCATCAGGCGCGCTGGTTGCTCCCGCGCCCCGCACAAGACTAGACCGCGCCCCGAACTGTGTACTTCGTCCGCCAATTTTTGAAGGGCTTGGAGACCGGTCGCATCAATCGCCGTCATGTTGCGAAGCCGGAGAACCAGGATGGGCGGCAAATCCGGGACTCGCGCGATGATTTCGTCAATCTTATCCGTTGCCCCAAATAGGAAGGGACCGTGGATGCGGAATATCGCGACGTACGGAGGAATTTCCCTGTGCTGGAGAATATGGGCATATCCCTCTCGCACATACTCTTCCGTGACTTCAGAGACCGTCGTGGTCATTGTCACTTTTCGAATGAACACCAGGCCGGCCAGGATCATTCCCACTTCGACCGCGACCGTCAAGTCCGCGAAGACAGTCAACAGAAATGTCGTGAGCCAGGTTCCGATCTCCAGCGAGGAAAGTTTCAGGAGCTGGCGGATTTCGCCCCATTCTCCCATGTTGTAGGAGACGACCAGCAGAATCGCCGCCAGAACCGACAGGGGAATGAACCGGGCCAGCGGGGCAGCGAAGACCACAATCGCCAGAAGGGTAAGGGCATGCACCATTCCCGCAACAGGTGTCTTGGCGCCCGAACGAATGTTTGTGGCCGTCCTCGCGATCGCGCCGGTGGCGGGGAGCCCCCCGAAGAGCGGCGAGAAAATGTTTGCAACGCCCTGGCCGACGAGCTCGATATTGGGATTGTGTTTACCGCCGCTCATGCGGTCGGACACGACGGCCGACATCAGCGATTCAATCGCGCCCAGCATGGCGACGGTAATCGCGGGAGAAATGAGGGGGCGAAGGAGATCGAAATGAAATTGTGGAATTTTCATGGCCGGGAGGCCGGATGGAATTCCGCCGAATCGTGTGCCAATCGTTTCGACCGGCAACTTGAAGATCACGACGAGCGCCGTCCCTGCGAATAGAGCGACGATGTACCCGGGAACTTTCTTGAATAGACGTGGAGTCAACAGAATCAGCACCAGCGCCAGGATCCCGAGGCCGGTGTCCATGTAAGAGATCGTGCGAAAGTTGGCGGCGACCGCTTCCATCCGGGAGAAGAACACTCCAGGAACTCTTTCCATCTTGAGCCCGAAGAAATCCTTGATTTGGGTGCTGGCGATGATGATCGCAATGCCGTTGGTAAAACCAACCACCACAGGGCGGGGAATGAACTTAACCGCGGCGCCGAGTCCGGTTGCCCCGAGAATCACGAGTATCACGCCGGCCATGAGCGTGCACATGTAGAGGCCGTCGATGCCGTACCTCGCCACGATGCCGAAAACAACGACAACGAACGCGCCGGTTGGCCCTCCAATCTGGGTGGTCGAACCACCGAGCGCCGAAATCAAGAATCCCGCGACGATCGCGCAATAGAGGCCTGACTGCGGCGGCACGCCCGACGCAATCGCAAACGCTATGGCCAGCGGCAGCGCCACGAGCCCCACCGTAATTCCGGCGATCACGTCGGAAAGAAATTTCTGCCGGTTCTATTCCTTCAGACAGAGGACGGACTTCGGGAGCCAATCATTCACATTCATTCACGAATCATTTCCGGTGGAGACCACCTTCTGAGGCAAATTCCAGTATAAGCCTTCCGATTTGGTTGATGATGGTTGCGTGTCTTACTGAGAACAGGGCGGCAGGCAATCCCTGTGCCTCGACTCATTGGTAGCCTGTCACTGCACGATGGATGAATTGGGTGTCGGGAGCGGTGAAGCATGGTGTGCGGCGAGAAGCCACTGGCCGTCCCGCCGAATGAAGATATTCGTGGCTTGAACCGTCGCCTCGTCGAAGCCGTCTGCAAACGCAGTGGTGACGTGCACGGTGCAGGCTACCCAGCCCGTGTCGCCTTCCACGCGAACCCAGACGGAGCTCAGCGCGATGCGGACGCGCTTGGCATTCGCAAAAATCCGTCCCCAGCGCTCGCGCACCTCCTCCCAGCCCAGCAGCAGGTCCCAGCCGGGATGCACGCATTCGACGGCGTCATCGTGCGCCCATACCGCTTCCATCTCGGCGAGGTTAAGCGATTCGAATGCTAGGTAGAAGCGCTGGTTCGCGTCTCGAAGAGCTTCTTCGGGGGATTGCTTTTCCGGAGCGGTTTGCGTGGACATAGCGGCTCACATTGAAATCAGCTTCAGGAAACAGACCACACGCTGCGTGGAATTCGCTGGCAGGCATTATACCTGAGCCAGCCGCCGCTATTGCGTCTTTTCGTCCGGGATCACCGGGTCGGCCTGCGAGGCCATGCCGCCTTGCTTATCTGCGCCGTGAATCTTTCCCGCTGTGTCGCAAAAGAACGACCGGCGGCCAGTCTTTCCGTACTCGTCTGGTGTCGCTACAAGTTCGAAAGCTGCGCCGTTTTGATCCGCGCCGGAAGCAATCCGATAGCGGAAATGGTAGCCGCCTTGTTCGCCGGCGGAAACGTGTTCATTCAATAGGGACGCCTTATCGGGAGACACCTCTCCAGGCGGCGCCGGGCCCAACTGTGCGAGCGCATCCGGCAATTTGCCGAACGCCCGGCGGTAGGTCTCTACGGCGACGGCCACGCCCCGCAGCGTTTCGATCGCCTCTACTTCGCGTTCTTCCAGATCCTGTCTGGCCCATTGCTTCGAAAGCTGGGGGACATCGATCAGCACGAGGCCGAGGGAGAGCAATCTCCAACCTCCGCCTTCACGCACCATTCCGAAGTCGGTGTTTTCGCCTCCGGCGACGGTGACGGGAACGAAGGCCAGATTTTCCCGCACGCGCGTGCTTCCAAAGCGAAATTCGATTGTCGTGACTGGCGTCTCACAACGCAAGACCACATGGTTCTGAGCATCGGAGGAGAGTAATGGCCGGCCCGGTGAATCGGAAAGAGCGAACCGTTTCACGAACTGCTCTCTCTGGTCTGCTGACAAATCGTGAAATGCGGCAGCGCTATCGGCGGTGAGGTAGACCGCAAATTGTGTCTGATTGGCGCGGCAAGCGGCCGCGAAAGCGGAAGAAAGCGCCGCGGCCGGATCGGTTTCATGGCCTTCCTGCGCGCGAGCCAATCCGGAAATGAGCGTAAGACCACAGAAAACGGCCGCCGCGAACGCCCAAAGAGGAATTCGTCCCTTCATGACGGTTCGGATTTCGCCCGGGACAGTATGGTTGCCAGAGCGCGCGTGAATTCAGACCGCGGCATCACCTCGCGGCAGCCCGCTGTTCGTGCGCGCTCGGCCAATTTGGTCTGCACGTGCGAGAGAAACGCGACCACGGGGATTTCCCCTCCGTTTGACTGCATCCGTTCAATCACGCTGATCGCGTCGGTCCGCGCGTTCAAATCCACAACGACGAGCTTCGGCTTCACTTTCTCCGCTTCCGCCAGCAGCGATTCCGCCGTCGTGCAAATCTGCAGCCCAACGCCGAGCTGGCGCGCCGTTTCTGCCACCCTCGCATGAAAAAACAAATCGTCAATCAGCGCCAGTACCTGCGCCATCCTGTCCCTCACGTTTTGCTCTTTCATTCACCACGAGCCGCCACCCTCCACAACCGCGCCTTCGACAAGTTCTCTCTTGTGAGGTATAAAATACCTCTTCGATCTTCCCTTGGGAGGAAGGTATGGCTGCTACTCCGAGTCCTCACGCGCTGCCGGGTCTAGCGGTTCTCGAACAGACGCCCATCATCATCGAAAAAGTCGTGTGGGCCGCCACCGATGAGCAGTTGCATTGGAAACCCGCGATGGATCGCTGGTCGATCAGCGAAGTCCTGGCCCACCTGGCCGAAGTCGAAGTCGTCGGCTTCCGCGAACGCATCCAGAAAATGTTGGATCGCGACAATCCGGCCCTCGAAGCCTACGATCAAAACGCCGCCTATGCCGCCGGAAATTATTCCTCGGGGAAAGCCCGCGACAATTTGAAGAAATTCTGCCACGAGCGCGACCGCAGCCTGTCCTCGCTCCGCTATGTTCCGGCGGCGATGGTTTCCCGCCGCGGTCAGCACTCTGCCCTCGGCTCCATCACCATTGGAATGCTCATGAACGAGTGGGCGTTTCACGACCTCGGGCACATTCGCCAGATCGCCGAACTCTATCGCTCGCGGGCTTTCTTTCCATTGATGGGCCCGTTCCAGCGCCACTACACAATCAAGCCCTAGCGCAGGCTTACACACCGGTCACGCAGGATCGCACTGCAGGGATTCGCATCCAGAAGCACAGGCCCGAAGTCTAGTCCTCGGCGTCCGGGTGCGCGCCCACGCTTTCATCAGGGATATCCCCGACTCGGCCCTTCACGCGGTCATACACACTGAAATGGCACGTTGAGCCCAGCGCCTCGTTGTAATACGTCGGCACATCGAGCGCCGTCCGAAGTTCCTCATTGAAGTTGCGCAAGTCGGCGAGCTGTCCCACGCGGACCGGGAATTTTTTCCCCTCGGTCGTGAGCAGGAACTTTTGATAGCCCGCGTCCCAGAGCCGTGTGAACTGTCCTTGGGCCATAACCGATGGAATGATGGTCATCTGATAGACGCCTTCCGGCGTCTTCCGGAGCTCTGCCCCGCAACCGTGCTTCTCGATGCGCACGACCCCGCCCGAGCTCCGCACTAGAAAGCCTTTTGCCGAAAGCGATTCCACTTGGGCCTGATTAAAGAGCTTATTCACATACCACATAGGCTCCTAGAATATGAATTCCGCATCGTTCCTGTAAAGCAAAAAACCCGCTTCCCAAAGGGCATCTCGCGCATCCAAGTCGGTGTACCGCTGAGAGAGTGCCACGTGAACTTGGAACAAAGCTCGTACCGAAAGCGACTGAGTGCCCTCCAAAGCTGTTCGATGCAATCGACGCCCGCAATTTGTTAAACTATTCCGATTCAACTGGGTACGCAGGGGTCTCCATGGCGCCGGTGCATCTTATGAGGGAGCGATTTCAGACTGTTTTTGACGCGGGAAGGTACGCTGCGCAGGTTGGGATACGTTGAAATCAGCGAACAATCCGATCATCTCGACGGATCGCCCGGCCTCCCACAGCCGCCTCGGCCAGAATCTGCTCGACAGCATTGGCCAAACGCCCCTATTTCGGCTTGCGCGTATTGGCGCTGAATTCCCCGCTGTCACCTTTTTCGCCAAAGCGGAATGGTTCAATCCGGGCGGCTCCGTGAAAGACCGCGCTGCTTTTTCGATGATTCGGGATGGCGAACGCCGCGGCGCGCTCCACCCGGGCAAGGTGATTCTCGACGCCACCAGCGGCAACACTGGCATCGCTTATGCCATGATCGGTGCAGCGCTCGGCTATCGGGTCAAGCTCTGCTTACCCTCAAGCGCCTCTGAAGAGCGCAAGCAAATCCTGCAGGTGTACGGCGTCGAAATAATCTTCACCCCTGGTGACGAAGGCACCGACGGCGCCATTCGCCGTGCCCGCGAAATCTACGAAGCTGAACCCGGCAAGTACTTTTATCCGGATCAGTATTCCAACCTCGCCAATCCCGCCGCGCATTATTCCACCACTGCTCCGGAAATCTGGGAACAGACCGGCGGACAGATCACGCACTTCGTCGCGGGGCTTGGCACCAGCGGGACTTTTCTCGGCACCACACGTCGCTTGAAGGAATTGAACCCGCAGATCCGTTGCATCAGCGTCCAGCCCGATTCCGGCTTTCATGGACTCGAGGGCCTGAAGCATATGCCCACGGCGATGGTTCCGGCCATTTATGATCCCGCTCTTGCCGACGAAAATATGGAAGTGCGGACTGAAGACGCGCAAACCATGGTCAAGCGCCTGGCCCGCGAAGAGGGAATTCTCACCGGAGTCAGTTCCGGCGCCGCCCTCTGGGCATCCTTGGAAGTCGCGCGACGCATTCCGGAAGGAAAAAGCGCTGCCATCGTCGCCATCTTTCCCGATTCCGGTGAACGCTATCTCAACGACCGATTCTGGGGCGAACCATGACGCGCCTTGCTCTGCAAATTCGCGAAGAGCTTCTTCGCCGGATTCACGCGCACGGCGTGGAAACCTATCCCCACGAATGCTGCGGCGCTCTCCTCGGCCGCGACTCCGAGGCTTCGCGCGAGGTGCTCGATCTGCTCCCGCTCTCGAATCGCCGCGACGATTCCCCCCGGAATCGCTTCGAGCTGACTCCGCAGGATGTTCTGCATGCCGAAAAGACCGCGCGCGAAAGGCACCTGGAATTGATCGGCTGGTATCATTCACATCCCGATGCGCCCGCGCGCCCCAGCGAGTTCGATCGTGAGCACGCTTGGCCGTGGTACAGCTACATCATCGTCAGTGTCCAGAAAGGCGAGCCGCGCGACACCACGTTGTGGCGCTTGCAAGACGACCGCTCCGCGTATGATCCCGAGGCGCTTGATACGCCCGCGCGCACGGCTAGCTCTTAGCGCGATTCTATGCAGTCGCGGCGGCCTGAATGCCGCCAGGATGTTCTTAGAAGTCGATGGGAGGAAAACGTCGAATGTCAGTCAAGGTCATCATTCCGACGCCGCTGCGCGCCTATGCCGGCAAGCAGGAAAGCGTCGAACTTCAGGCCGCCACGGTGGGAGAGGCGCTCTCGGCCCTCACGAATCGCTACGCGGAGCTCAAAAAGCACCTCTACGCCGACGATGGCCGCCTGCGCAGCTTCGTCAACGTGTACGTGAACGACGAAGACATCCGCTACCTGCAAAAGGACCAGACCCGCGTTCGGGAAGGCGATACCATCAGCATCGTGCCTTCGATTGCGGGCGGCACTTGCAATTGATTCTGGGAGAATTTCGCAATGGTTACAAAACCGGAAATTTCAACCGCTTCGCTGCCGAATAAAGCAGCTGCTGCGCTTTCCAAAGAAGAGATTCTGCGCTATAGCCGCCACCTCATCATGCCCGAAGTCGGCATGGAAGGTCAGCTCAAGCTGAAGCAGGCGAAGGTCCTCTGCATCGGCACAGGGGGACTCGGCGCCCCGCTCGGTCTCTATCTGGCAGCCGCGGGGGTCGGTCGCATTGGCCTCGTGGATTTCGATGCTGTGGACTCCACCAATCTTCAGCGCCAGATTCTTTTTAGCTCTGCTGACGTAGGCCGCCCGAAGATTGCCGCCGCCGCCGATCGCCTCCGAGGCCTGAACCCGGACATTCAGATCGACACGTTCAAAACGCGGCTCACCAGCGACAATGCTCTCGACCTCTTCCGCGACTACGACATCATCGTCGATGGCACCGACAATTTTCCCACTCGCTATCTCGTCAACGACGCCTGCATCCTTCTCGGCAAGCCCAACGTGTACGGCTCGATTTTCCGATTTGAAGGCCAGATTACCGTGTTCGGCTATCCCGGCGGCCCTTGCTATCGCTGCCTCTACCCGGAGCCACCTCCGCCCGGCCTTGTTCCCTCCTGCGCCGAAGGAGGAGTGCTCGGCGTCCTGCCTGGAATCGTCGGCTCGATTCAAGCGGCGGAAGCGCTCAAGCTGATCCTGGGCAAAGGGGATTCGCTCGTGGGTCGCTTGCTTCTCTTCGACGCGCTCGGCATGCACTTCCGTGAATTGAAGCTTCGCAAGAATCCCGAATGCCCCGTGTGCGGCGCTCACCCCACCGTCACGAAGTTGATCGACTACGTCCAGTTTTGTGGCATTCGCGGCGAGGAAGCTCCCGCGCCGAAGACTTCCGTGCCCGAAATCACTCCGCGGGAATTGAAATCGCGCCTCGATCAGGGCGACGACGTATTCATTCTTGATGTCCGCGAGCCGCACGAATTTCAGATTTGCAATTTGGGGGGCTACTTGATTCCGCTGGGTGATCTCTCCCGCCGCGTCAACGAGCTCGATAGCTCCCGTGAGATCGTCGCTCATTGCCGCAGCGGGAAGCGTTCCGCCGAAGCCGTCGAGTTTTTGCGGAAAGCCGGCTTCCGTAAGATTTGGAACTTGAAAGGTGGTATCCTCGCCTGGTCTGCCGAAGTCGATCCGTCGATCCCTAAGTACTGATTCGGTCTGCCGATCGTCTGGGTTTCGACTCAGCAATCGCATTCACAATTTCTTCAGCCGGAGGATCCCTTGGCCGCTACGAAGATAACCGTACGAAACAACGGCTCCGTCAAGGTCGAGGGAGATTTCGAAGTCGTTGACCAGGAAGGCAAGCCCTACGGACTTGCCGGTCGCACTGCCATCGCTTTGTGCCGCTGCGGCCATTCCGAGCAGAAGCCTTTCTGCGATGGCTCCCACAAGAAGATTGAGTTTCAAGCTCCCAGCCAAGCGTTTGACCTCCCACCTGCTCAGCCGAAGCCCTGAACTCAGATTGGGTATTGCCCTCGCGGTCGTGTAACAATTTCACCCACCTGTCAGCCCCTAAGCTCGCCCCGATCTGCAAACCCATTTCGCGTTTCCACGTACCAAACTGAAATTAAACGCTTTATGTAGTCCTAGTACCTTGATCCCAAATGGCACATCGTTTGCTCGTTCATTTGTGGGCTGGTGTTTCCTTCTGGGGGCTTTTGTGGGTCGTCCGGCAAAATTCTGGGAACTCCTCCACCGCTTTCGCCTCGTCCTCTTGGTGGCGATCGGTGCAGCGGTTTACCTCGTCTACATCTGGGCGCTGCGCAGCTCTGGCTACAAAGCAGATCCCCTTCTGGACACCTACCTCGAGATGGCGGGAAGTCTCATCGCCTTCACCTTTGCAGCCAATGCCTTAGTCAGGTTCCGCGGCACTCATGACCGTATCTCGCTGATTTTGGCTTTCGGGTTTGTTCTGGCTGGGTTGATTGAGGCGGGGACGAGCTTGACGTTTTATCGCGGCATGCTCGTGACGCTCCCCGACGGAGACCATATCTCTCTAGCCTGGCTCGCCGGCCGGACGCTCCTGGGAATCCTACTCCTCGCAGCTTTGGCGGTCGAACGCCGCATCCCCATCTCTCGCGATCCCGGCAAGGAGATGGCTGGTGCGACGCTCATCGTCGGTGCCGTCGCCTATCTCACCAGCGTTTTTTATTTCATGCTTCCGAACGCTCCCAAGGTCCATCCCGGCGCAATTGTGCCGCGCCCATGGGACTTGCTCCCAGCCGCCATTTACGTGGCGGCGGCTGTGGGATACGGCTGGCGATTGCGCCGTGCCAATACCGTGCTCGACCGCGCCCTGTTCATCGCCGCGATCTTGAACGCCATCTGCCATGTCACGATGAGCCAGTCCGAGCATGTCCTGGATGCTCCGGCCACCTTGGCGCACGTATTCGTGGTGGTGAGCTATGTGGTCGTTCTCGGCGGGACTTTGCTCGACAACGCCCAGCTCTTTGACCAGGTGAGCACTCTCGCTTCCTCGGACTCTTTGACGGGGCTCGCGAACCATCGCCGGCTCATCGAGGAGTTGGAAGGCGAAATTCAGCGTTCGCGCCGTACCGGTCGCAGCTTTGCTCTCTTGCTCTTTGACCTCGATGGGTTGAAAAAAATCAACGACAAATATGGCCACCTCACGGGCAGCCGCGCAATCCGGCGCCTGGGATTCGCGCTCCGTGACAACAGTCGCGCGATTGATACGCCCGCCCGCTACGGCGGCGACGAATTCGCTTTGGTTCTTCCGGAGTCCAGCGACCAGGAAGCCACTCAGGTTGCCGTTCGCATTTGCGAGCAGCTGTCGCACGATCGCGAGGAACCCGCCATTACCGTCAGTGTGGGTCTTTCGGTGTATCCGAGGAACGGAACATCCATCGAGAGACTTCTGGGGGCCGCCGATCGCGCCCTGTATCGCATGAAGCGGCGTGGCGAGAAGAAGTTCCGATTGAGCGATATCGCAGCCTGTTTATAGACTCAAGAAGGGGGGCAGCGCCGATGCCATTTGGGATGGGGGTCCCAAAAACGTTCACCGCACCTCGTCGCGAAGCTCGTATTCCTATGGAAGTGGGTGTTCAGATCACTGGCCACCCGCGCCTTCCCGGCACCGAAGCGACCTTCACCGAGAATGTCAGTCTGGGAGGGGCCCGCGTTTTGAGTGCCCGCCGGTGGAAGAAAAATGAACACCTGACTATCTCCACGCTGACGGGATCCTTTCGTTCTCTTGCGCGGGTCGCTTACTGCGAATTGGTGCCGGAGTCCGGCTTCGCTGTCGGTTTGGAGTTTCTGGAGCCGAGCGGTACTTGGGTCCTCGGAAGTCCGGCGGCCCGTCCCGTTTCACGCCGATAGGAAACCGGAAGCCAAGCATCGCCGGCGCCTCAACCCATTCCCTATCCGTAATTCTATTGAACGAATCCCACGTTTGGTTCGGGCGTCGGCCCCGGGCCTTCCGGAATTGGTCCGAATTGCGCTTCGTAGCGCGCCACGTTTTCCTGCATCGCGCGCATCAGCCGCTTTGCATGCATGGGGCTTACGATCAGGCTTGCCACCAGTTTCCCTTGCGGCACGGTCGGGAAAATATAGATGAAGTTGAGCGTGAATTCTTCCGCGGTGTGATGGATCACCGCAAGGTTCGAGTATTGGCCAAGCAGTTCCTTTTCATCGGCCTTGATTTGCACCTGCTGTTTCGGTGGTTCGGACATCGCGTCGCTCCTGGAATCTCTTGTCCGCTCACTATAGCAGAGCGGGGACTTGCTCCCGGATGGTTTTTCGTAACGCAACCGGGTCACGAAGTTGGCGTTGACCTGGGTTAATCTTAGTTTATAATGTTTGTTCAACCTAGTTAACTCATGGACGACTCGAAGAACACACCCCAATTCCCCCTGGACCGAACCGCCCACCCTACCACGCAATCCGCCGCTGTTTCTCCTGATGCGCCCGGCCTGATTGGCCTCTTGACTCATGAGGATGTGGATCGCGCCCGCGACCGCTGGCAAGTGGCGCGCGCCCGGTGGAAAGGCCGCCGGTCGAAGGGGTTCGGGGGTTTTCGCTTGCTCTGGCTTCTGATCGGACCTGGGGTTCTCGTCTTCCTCGGCGAGAACGACGCACCGAGCATGCTCTCCTATTCCGCGGACGGCTCGCGCTATGGCGTCGGATTCTTCATTCCATTTGTCGTCCTCACTTTTCTGATGGGATTTATCGTGCAGGAAATGACCGTGCGTCTGGGCGCCGTCACTCACCGCGGCCACGCCGAAATGATTTTCGATCGTTTCGGAAGATTCTGGGGCCTCTTCTCCATGGGCGACTTGGTCCTGGGAAACTTCCTGACCCTCGTGACGGAATTCATCGGTATCCGCGCCGGGCTCGGCTTTTTCGGCATTCGGCCGGCCCTCGCGGTGGGCGGATCGCTGGTCTTTATTCTCGGCGCGATCACCACGGGCCGCTATTGGACCTGGGAACGAATTACATTGGGTCTGGCAATCTTCAACGGGCTTTTTATTCCCGCAGCGATCTTGGCGCATCCTGAGTGGCATTCGGTGGGCCGTGCGCTTCTCACCTGGGCGCCCCTGCCCTCGGGAAATCGGTACGAGATTCTCGTCCTGATCCTCGCGACCATTGGCGCCACCGTTACGCCTTGGATGCTGTTCTTTCAGCAGAGCGCCGTCGTGGACAAGGGCATGCAGCCGCGCGACATCGCCGCCGGGCGCTTTGACACGTTACTCGGCGCTCTCCTCGCTTCCGTATTCGCGATTGCCGCGTTTCTTGCCACCGTGCCGCTATTTCATCACGGCATCAACGCGGCGGATTTCCAAGGAGCTCAATTCGCGCAGGCTCTGGAGCCGCTGATTGGCCACATCGGCGCGGCGCTCTTTGCTCTCGGAATTTTCGAGGCGGGTATTGTAGCGGCCGTCGCCATTTCCACGTCCTCCGCCTACGCGTTCGGCGAAGTATTCCAGACGGGACACAGTTTGAATCGCCCTTTGCGAGACGCTTGGCCTTTTTATCTGACTTTCCTGGGTTCAGCCAGCGCCGCGGCGGCGCTCGTCCTGATTCCCAATTTTCCGCTCGAATTTGTCGTGCTCACGGTAAATGTGATTGCGGTTCTCGCCATGCCACCCGCGTTGGCTTTCCTGCTTCTTCTGGTCAACGACCGCGAAGTGATGGGGGAGCACGTGAACGGATTCTGGGCCAACGTCGCCGGCATCGCCGTTGCCGTGCTCTTGATTTGCGCCGGTCTTGGTTTTGGCCTTGCAACAGTTTTCCCGAAATTGCTGGGCGGATGAACGGAGATGAAATGGGAAACAATTTCTGGGCCGCGGCAAGCAACCGCATACGAGGTGGAAATTGAAACCGAATGATTTGGATTCCCACGAAAGCCGGAACGTAGTCGAGGCCGTTGTAGGCGGCGCCGCCGCCCGGCCGAATCTCGATGACCCTCGGGTGGTGTTAACTCTGCTCGAAGCGGATCAGGTGGTAGCTGCCAAGCGGCAAAGCCGTTTCGGCCAGCGCTCTCTTTCGCCCGGCGTGCGCGCGCTGCTTTGGGGTTTGCGCATTTACGTGGTGGTCATGCTCGTGATTGTCTTGATTTCGGTGCTCCGCAACGCCCACGTTGTCCGCTGAGCGGTTCGCGCCGTGCGCCGTTTTCTTGTGACTTCCTTTGAAATCCTATCTCGCCGTGCGAGAATTCTTCTGGGGCAGTAATACTATCGAAGGGAAAACTGTTCCATGACCCCAAGCAATTCGCAGTCGCCAAGGAAAAATTATCGTTGGGCCGGTGTCCTCGCCCTACTTGTCGTATTTGCCGCCGCCGCGACGGCGATCATACTCTCCCAGGGGAGTTGGGCCGTTCCTTCCGCGGCCAAAAAACTGAAGAATCCGGTTCCCGCCACCGAAGACGCCATTGACGAAGGCATGTTCAATTACATGAAACACTGCCAGAGCTGCCACGGCGAAAACGGCGACGGCAACGGCAAGCGGGCCGAAACGCTTTCCATCAAGCCGGCCGACTTCACCAATGCGAACTTGATGAGCGAACGCACCGACGGCGAAATTTTCTGGCAAATCACGCACGGCCGCCGCCCCATGCCGGGCTTTGAGGACAAGCTCAGCGATACGGAGCGCTGGCAGCTTGTTGACTACATCCGCTCGCTGGCGCAAAAGCAGGGCGAGCCGAAGCAGCCTTAAACTTCGCTAAGACTGCCAGACGCGCATCTATTTAACTTTTGCGAGCGCGTCCGACACTTCCTTGAGATCCGGAACCACTGGAATGTCGTAATTCTTGAACCACGCGACCTTTCCGCCGCGGTCTACGATCGCTATCGCGCGCCCCGTGATCCCTTTGTCCGCGAGATAGACGCCGAATTGTTCGCCCACGGCTCCGCGGGGTTGGAAATCCGCGAGCAGCGGATAGTGGATTCCCATTTTTTCGGCGAAGGCTTTGTGCGACCAGACGCTGTCGACGCTGACGCCGAGCACCTGCGCGTCGAGCTTCTCGAAATCCTTCATGCCGTTCACGAAGCACACGTGTTCGTTCGTGCAGACCGGGCTCCAGTCCAAAGGATAAAACACGATGACGACGTTTTTCTTGCCCTTGAAGTCCGAGAGCTTCACTTCCTTTTGGGTTTGGTCCTTCAACGTAAAATCGGGAGCCGCGGCTCCCACCGAAATTGCCATGTCTAATCCTCCCTGTTCGCTCGCGCGATGAATTCCAGGAATTGCCAACGCGACAGATGAACGGCGTTCATGATAGCCGAAGCCTCGTGGTCGGACAATTGTGGAGCGCCTGCGCCCGCGCGAAAATCGGCGGCACAATCTGTTAACATACGGCCTCGGAAGCGCGGGGTGAAACGACCGACTTGGTTCGCCTGACATATGAAGACGCGTATCCCGGAATCCGATTCTTGCCGCGGAGCCGCAACTGGTGGGCGCGGCTGAAAGGCACGCCAGCGGAATGCATCCATCTGGAAGATTCCGTGAATTGGATGGCCACGTTTCTGCCCGACATCGTGTATTTGCACGGGCAAAGCGAGATGCGGCGCGAGACGCTGCGGCCGGAAGTATCACTCTGCCGGGACTGCTTGCTGGAGCTCGCGACGCAGGAGCTGGGATCGTACGCAGGCAGCGTTGTGGCTTTTGAGCCGGGCCTGAGCTTCACGCAATATTTTTTTGTAGGCAATCCGGATTTCGCCGCGGCGGGCGTGAAACCCGAAGTGGCGGAAGCGATCGAGCACCGGATGCCGCGGGGCGATAAAAGCTGCGTCGCCTGCGAGCGGCCAGCCAAATGGATTTGGTTCTCGCGCGAGCAGGTGGCCAGCCTCGACGACATTGGCAGCATCCGCAGCGCGGAGGGCGAACTGCTTTGCGCGGCACACGGCGCACGGAAATTGCGCAAAGCATTCGAGAACATCGCCGAGGCCAACGTGTTGTACATGAATCTTCCGTACGGCGAAGCCGGCGCGTACCTCTGGATCTGACGATGAACCTGCGCGAGCTGATCGAAAAATATCTGGCGGCGGGGGGCGGCTACGGCAAGACAGTCGCGCTGGGGGCGCTTGGATATACGCGCGACGAGACCCAGCGAATCTTCGGCCTGGTGGACGAGGATTACCACATCAGCCGGTTTTTCCATTTCCAGCACGAGGCGGGCGAGAGCTACGAAATCAACGGATTCCCACAAACCCACGTTTCGATCGACGCGGAAATTAAGACAATCCTGTAAGAAGTATCCACCGCGACGGGCACGCTTATCTTTCCTACCGCACACGCTGGGCGACGCGGAAGTTTTCCGATTACCCCATCCGGCATTCGTCATCGCAGCGGCGGATTGAAAGCGAAATCGGGATCGTCATCCACGGGGATGTCCGAAGCTTTGGCGAGCTGGGCGGAGAGCTCGGGCGGCATGACGGCATATTTCTTGAACCAGTTCTCGGCGCGCGAGCGGTCGCCGGTGGCTTCCTGCTCGAGCAATTCTTTGGCAAGCGAGGCGATGGCGACGGGCATTTTGTCGAAGTCGATTTCGTAGAGGCCCGTTCCCGGCTGGCGCGTGACGGCGCCCTGTTCGACGAGATAGTTGAACTCCATCATCTCGGCAGCGCCGTGCGCTTCGGCGACGCCAAAGCGGACCGTGCGGAAAATCCCCGCGACGTACGAAGCGTAGATCATGTTGTGCTTTTCCTTCTGCACGGCACCGTGTTCCACCAGCCAATTCAGGCAAAACTCGCCGACCACGTCCGCTTTCGCCTCTTCCAGAGCGGAGTATTGCGGGCCGATGGCTTCGCGGATGTCCACCTTGCCTTTTGGCGTGCGGGCGTAAGCGGGGCCGAGTCCGTGGGAAATTTCGTGCGCGACCGTATCCGCGAGATAGCCTTCACCGGAAACGAGCGCGGCCTGGCCGGGCGGCATCACGCGCTGGGCGAGCGGGAGAACGATGGAGTTCACGCGCGCGTCCATGAAATTCTTCCAGAAAATTTTCTTCGAGCCTTTTTCCTCGTGAATGCGCGGATCGTTGGGCAGGTTGTCGGCAACCGCCTGGTAGCCGTGGAGGAGATCGCCCGCGCGATAGAGCGCGTCCATGACTTCCATCGGCGTCTGCTTGCCGCGTTTCGACGGCAAATCTTCGGGTGAGAGCGGAAGGGCTTCCTGAAGTTCCGGCACGTACTTCTGGTAGACGGCGAGCTTCTGGGATTCCTCGTCGTTGCGGATCATGACGGCGGCACCGTAGGAGGTTTTCACGCCGAGCAGGGAATCGATGTACGTCTCATACGGCGCAAAAACGACATCGAACTTCGGATCCTGGAGGTCCAGCCAGGCGAGGTCGCTTTTGTAATAGTTATCCGAGAGAAGGGCATCGGCGCGCAGGCGAAGGAATTTCGCGAAAGCCGGATCGGCGCTGAGGTCCGCGGCGTCGCGAAGATCCTGTGCGGCCGGCTCGAGAAGGTCCTTGAACGCAACGTGGTATGGAACGGCTTCAAGCGCATCGCCATTGCGCTGGACGATCGTGTAAGGATTGTACAGAGCGTCTTTTTCCGCGGGATGCGCGGCGACGTAGGCGTCGAGCTGAGGCTGCGTCAAATCTTCGGGGAAGAAGCCACGGCCGGGAGGCATGGACTGGCCGCTGACAAATGGTTTTTCATCGTCGATCAGGTCGAAGCGGCTGCCATTGATTTTGAGGTAGCGCCGCAGGAGTTGGTCCTGTGGGTCTCGGCTCTTCGCCAGGGAGAGATAGAGGGCAAAGCCCTCGGGATCGCTCTGGCGCCAATAGATGCAATCAAGCAGGCCGGCAGCGTCAACCAGTTTGCTGACCATGCGGCGCTCTTCATGGGTCCAGCCAAAGGACTTGAAGGGAATCTTTACGACCTGAAAATTGGCCACGCGCTGGGCCAGGTCGGGAGCGATGTTGGTCTTGGGTGGTACGGGAGGGAGCGGAGGCGCGGGCGGCGTGGTTTGCGCGGTTGTTGATTGTCCAGGTTTTGCGGGCGAAGGGGTTTGCGCGAACGCGGCAGGGGCGACGAACGCAACGACCAGGAGCGCAAGGATTGTAGCCAGGGCATATGGAAAGAACGAGTGAAAAAACGTCAAAATACGAGGGCGGGAGTGCGCAGATTTGTTGCGATTAGAAAAAATTAGATCCCTTTGTTTGCAATAACTTAGCTCGATTTCTAATCCATAGTAGTTGCGATTAGGATTTAGGAGTTGGAGGTTAGACCCTCCTTCGCGATGATACTGCTGCGGCGCGCAGGGGCTTGCGCAAGGCTGGACAGAACCGCCTACCGACTGCTCGCGGGTGGGGCGAGCGGGCGGGGACGGGTGGGCACGGGATATGACTCCCAGGCGAGGCAGGACTCGGCCTTTCGAATCTGTAAGGAGCATGCCCAGCACACGGCACGCTCTGGTTGTTGTTCGGTCCCAGTTTTGGCCCATCATTTTCAACTCATTTCCCTCACGTACTGGGTTCCGATGGGCTTCGGGAGCCCATGATTCGGAACTCTCCCTTACACGATTACGCTATCACGGGAATTTTCAGACGCAAGTGTGAATCCCTGTGAAAAAAGGACAGGGACTAGAACTGGACCTTGAGGGACCGATAGGACAGGAAGAAGCGGAACTGGTCGAAATGCCAGGTAATAAATAAATGGGGGCAGTGCATCTCTTTCCGGTAAGTAGGCGGCACTTGTAGTCTATTTTTCGGGATATGTTTCGATTAAGAGGCCTGGGTCAAGTTTTGACTCGGCCGGTTTACCGGGCTTGGCAATGTGAATCGAATTCAGCGAAGCTTGGTCGTGGGCTAGAAAAGAGACGCCTAGCAGGATGTCATCTGGATCAGCACCGGCCTGCCATATGCGGCCTTCAATTGTCTCGGTTCTCTTGGTGTGGTATGTGCCTTGGAAGGTGTGTCCCCCTGAAAAGTGGAACGATATTCGGACGCTCTGCTCACGTTCGGTGTTCGCAACGGTTCGATTCATTCGGCAGGCGCGAAAATGTGATTGATTAATTGACTTTCCTTCCAGTAGGACCTGAACTCCCATCACCCTCGGTTCAGGGCAATCGCCAAACCAAAACCAAACATTCTCCGACCGCGGCGGAGAACTTTGAGGAGATGCGACACGTAAAATGGTCGCGATAACCAGTGCGGCAAAGGAAACAATTCTCTGCATTAAAACCAACTTTAGACCACTAGTTTAGGGAATTGTTGAAGGTTCTACCGCGAGAGGATGTCCGGTTGAGGCCTATCAATCGTTTGCTTGCGGGTTGAGCTTCGTAAGCCGAAGTTCACGAAAGGAGGTTTACATTCTCCCTTTGTTGGGTGCAACATTGGGTGAAGAAAATGAAGTTGGCGTCGCATTAAGATGAAACTGAAAGCTGGTGCAGAAATTTGAAACCGATCCCGATGTTTCCAGTTGCGCCGCCTCCGCGCGATGACGTGGACCAGGCGCCCATCGCGCAGCAGGTGGAAGCGGCACCGGGCGAAGTCGAGCTCGATGCCGTGATTCGGGCTCAATCGTCTGCGCCGCAGGTGGTCCAGCGGCTGACAACACTCGAGGATTGCTTGTGGGCCGCGGTCAATGCCTTGGGGAGGCTGCCGGCAAAGGCTCGCGAAGTCCTTGGTGCCGATGCCATCATCGAGCGCGCGAAGTTTCTTTTGCGCGGAGACTTGGAACTTCCCGAACACAAACAGCATGATGCCTGGGAGCAAGCTGCAAGCGCGGCTGCGGACAAGCCTGGAACGGAACCCGACACCGATCGCACGGGAAATCCGCTGAACGGCTAAGTCCTGATACACGCGGTATCCAGAAAATGAACGACTACACTAAGGCAGGTTTCCTTGCAAATCCCTGCCGCGTGGCCTAGAATTTTGTCGCAAGAGCATTTTGTATACAATCCGCGCGTCGCGTCCGGGCCGGTTTACGGGCGGCTTTCCCCGCAGAGGGTTTCTCAGGAGGTTCTTTGGCAACGCCACTGGAGAATTGGGTTGAGGATTCCGCCCGCCTGACGCAGCCCTCCAAGATTGTCTGGTGCGACGGGTCGGAGGCTGAACTCGAACGCCTCACCTCCGGCATGCTCCAGGACGGCATCCTGACCGAGCTCAATCAGTCCACCTACCCGCGCTGCTACCTCAATCGCCGCAATCCCAACGACGTCGCCCGAACCGAGAGCGTCACATTCATCTGCACCCGCGAAAAAGACGAAGCCGGCCCCACCAACAACTGGATGTCTCCGGAGGACGGCAAAGCAAAGGTCCGGCCCATCTTCGAGGGCTCAATGAAGGGCCGCACCATGTATGTTGCGCCCTACATTCTCGGACCTGTGAAATCTCCGTACAGCCGCGCCGGTGTGGAAATTTCCGATAGCCGCTACGTTGTGGCCAGCATGCGCATCATGTCCCGCATGGGCAAAGCAGCCCTCGACCGCATTGGCAACTCCGATGATTTCGTTCCGGGCCTTCACGCTCTGGCCGGCGTCAATCCGGAGCGCCGCTTCGTGATGCATTTCCCGGAGGAAAAGCTGATTTGGAGCGTCGGCTCCGGCTATGGGGGCAATGCCCTGCTGGGGAAAAAATGTTTCGCTCTTCGCATCGCAAGCTGGATGGCCCGCACCGAAGGCTGGATGGCCGAGCACATGCTCATCCTGGGCCTGGAGGATCCCTCGGGCAAAGTCACGTACATGGCCGCGGCGTTCCCCAGCGCCTGCGGCAAGACGAATCTGGCCATGATGGTCTCCGCGCTCGAATCCCAAGGCTATCGCGTCTGGACCGTCGGCGACGATATAGCTTGGATGCACATCGCCGCAGACGGCACTCTCCGCGCCGTCAATCCCGAGGCCGGCTTTTTCGGCGTCGCTCCCGGCACCAACGTGCAGACGAATCCCAACGTCATGTCCGCCCTGCGCCACGACACTATCTTCACCAACGTTGCCATGACGCCTTCTCGCGAGCCCTGGTGGGAGGGCATCGGTTATCCTCCGCCCGACGGGCTCATCAGCTGGAAGGGCGAGCCCTGGTCGCCGGACAAAGGCCCCGCGGCGCATCCGAATTCGCGTTACACCGTCCCGGCAAAGCAGTCGCCTTCCATTTCTCCTCACTGGGAGGATCCCGAAGGCGTGCCCATCTCCGCGCTCATTTTCGGCGGACGCCGCGCGCACCTGGCTCCGCTGGTCTACGAAGCGCGCAATTGGCAGCACGGCGTTTTCGTGGGCGCCACGATGGCTTCGGAGACCACGGCCGCTGCCACCGGCGCCGTCGGCGTCACCCGCCGGGATCCCATGGCCATGCTTCCTTTCTGCGGTTACAACATGGCCGACTATTTCGCCCACTGGCTCGAGATGGGGGCTAAGCTGAAGAATCCTCCGCGGATTTTCCACGCCAACTGGTTCCGCAAGGGCGCAGACGGAAAATTCCTGTGGCCGGGCTACGGAGAAAATGTCCGCGTCCTGAAATGGATTCTCGACCGCATCGAGGGCCGCGCCAAAGCTACGGAAACTCCTATCGGCCTTGTTCCCGCGCCTGGCTCGCTCACTCTCGACGGCCTCTCGATTTCCCGCGAAGCCCTCGACGAACTTCTGCGCGTCGATCCTTCCGCCTGGGCCCAGGAAGAGCAAGCCACTGCCGAATTTTTCGCGCAGTTCGGTAAGCGTCTACCTCAAGCCCTTCTCCACGAGCACAAAGCCCTCGCCGCCCGCCTCCACGCCCCTGCTGCCTCTGCCATGTAGCACCGCTCCCTCGCCTCAAACCTGAGTTACAATGGCGCCGTGCAATCCAAACAGGAAGATCGCGCCCACCGCGCCTCGCGTGAAATGAAGACCGCCGCCTTGGTCATTTGCTTATCGTTTGTTCTCGTTTTCGTTCTGGTCGCTCTGGTCATCTGGATCGGCCACGTCAAGATTTTCTGAACGTCGCACCTC
Organism: uncultured Acidobacteriota bacterium; assembly: GCA_963788255.1. Lineage (GTDB taxonomy): Bacteria > Acidobacteriota > Terriglobia > Acidiferrales > UBA7541 > Palsa-295. Next base: position 558,562 of record CAWBGC010000009.1, on the reverse strand, counting down.
TCGCGCGCATTCGGAAATCCATCCCGCCTCTCCCCTGTGCTCCGCTCGTTCCAGCCGCCTGCGGAACAGGAATGCTCTCGCTCGGAGCGCGCCGGTGATACAATTCCGCCGCCCGGGGCGCCCAAACTGAAAATTCCCGAATACGCCCAGGTGAAGTTGATTTGCGCGGCTTCAAACCCTGGTGCGGCTGGTTTTCTCGCGTTATTTCTGGTCGTAATTTCTATCGAGCGAGGTGACTCCCAATGAAGGCAATGTACATTTTCGTCGCAACGATCGCATTGATCCTGTCCGCCTCTGCATCTTCGTATGCCGGCCCGCAGCAGACTGGCAGCGACCCGGCATCCCAGCAGCAAACCGTTCCCGGGGCGCAGCAGCCGCCCGAGCAGCGCCAGCGCACCCGCCCACCCGCGGAAGCTCAATCACCATCGCCGACGAGACCGCCCGAGGAACAAAAAAAGCTGCCGCCTCCCGAAGAAAAGACTTCCATCACCACGCACTCCGCGCGCATCGGCGGCCAGCAAATCAGTTACACCGCCACCGCCGCCACCTACGTCATCAAGGCGGATGACGGCACTCCGAAAGCCACTATGTTCTACGTGGCCTACACGAAAGACGGTGTCTCCGACATTTCCCACCGCCCCATCTCTTTCGTCTACAACGGCGGCCCCGGCTCCGCTTCGCTCTTCACCCACATGGGCATGGGGCCTAAGCGCGTTGTCTTGACGCCCGACGGACACGGCATGCCCGCGCCGTATTCCATCGTGGATAACGAAGATTCTTTCCTCGACACCTCCGACCTCGTTTTTGTGGACGCCATCTCCACCGGGTATAGCCGCCCCGCTCCCGGCGAGAATCCCACCCAGTTCCACGGCGTTATCGAGGACGCGAACTGGTTCGCCGATTTCATCTACCAGTACATCACGCGCACCGCTCGCTGGTCCTCGCCCAAATATCTAATCGGCGAGAGCTACGGTACCACGCGCTCCGCGGAACTTTCCGGCGTTCTCCAGGACCGCCACCAAATCTACCTGAACGGCATCGTTCTCTTCTCCAGCGTCGCCTTCTCGAATTGGGGCGCCGACGATCGCACCATCTTCTATCTCCCCACTTACACCACCACGGCGTGGTATCACCATCTGCTGCCCGCGGATTTGCAAAGCGAGACCATCGAGCAAGTCGCCCAGCAATCGCGCGATTTCGCTCACGGTGAATACGCCGCTGCACTCGAAAAGGGTGACGCGCTATCCGCGGCCGAACGCGATAAGGTCGTCCAGGACCTCGCTCGCTTCACCGGCCTCTCCCCCAAATACATTGAGGAATCAAACCTCCGCGTCAGCCCCTTCCGCTGGTTCAAGGAACTCGAACGCGACAATCGCCGCACCGTCGGCCGCCTCGATTCCCGCTTTGAAGGCATCGACCGCGACGCCGCCGGTGAGCGCCCCGAGTACGATCCCAGTGAAGCCTCCTATGAAGGCGCTTTCGTGGCCACCTTCCAGGACTACGCCCGCCGCGAATTGAAATGGGATAGCGACATGTATTACACAGTCAGCGCCAACGTCGGTCCCTGGGACCAGACCGGAAACACCGAAGTCGCCGAAGTCTTGCGTGCCGCCATGACGCAGCAAACCCATCTGAAAGTCCTCGTCGTCTGCGGCTATTACGACGTCGCCACCCCCTTCAACGGCATCGAGCACACCTTCTCGCACATGAATCTCGATCCCTCCGTTCAGAAGAATGTCTCCTTCGCCTACTACGAGTCTGGCCACATGGTCTACATCGACGAAAAGGAGCACCACAAGCTGCACAAAGACATCGACGAGTTCATCAACTCCACCTACAAATAGGAATTGAACCCTCTGCCGGACGGCAGAAGAGAATCTAAATCACTGACGCTGGCGCGCCTCAGCGGGTTCAGCGCACCCTATACTGCTTATCGGCGGCCCTCACTGCGGAATGCTGAAATCGTAGATTCTGCCGAAGGCGCTTCCCCCGGACCGCGCCGATCCGAGCCCGCCCGACATGGTCGATTCCCCGCCCGTGCCCATGAAGAAGGCGTATTCGCCGGGCTTCAGGTCCCCGTTCAGCGTAATCTTGTAGACCCTGATTCCCACATGCTCGGCGCTGAATTCGACTTCCTTGTCCTTCTTCACTCCCATCTTTCCGCCTGTCACGCCGCCGAAAGTCCCGATTTGAAATTCCCTCCGGTCTTCCTTCTTGTTCAAATTCACCAACTGGTAGTCCGCCGCGCTGTTGCCATCCGGAACGTACAGATAAAACACGGGCCGGCGGTCCTTCACCACATTTTTCGAAGTGGGTCCGTCCAGCGTCGCGTCCCAATGTTCCCCGCGCATTCCTTCCGTGAAAATCGCTCCCGCGCGTCCGCCGACCTTCGCTTGCGTCAAGGCAAATCCCGGAATCAAGACGAACGTCGGGCCATCCTTCCAGTACACGCCCACTTCCGGAGGCGGCAAGTTCGGGTCCATGGTCATCGCGGTCCCGGACGTCACCACTGCCGGAGGAGGCGTCGGATTGATCATCGCCTCGATCACCGCGTCCGGTACTTTTGCTTCCTTCAGCGCCTTCAATCCGTCCACGCTGGTATCGAAATTCAAGCCGTCCGCGCCATTGGCGCTGCGAATCTTCGCGACAATCACATCCTCGGAGATTCCCGCGTTCACCAGCGCAACGATGTCTTGGTTCGTCAGCCGCTTGCTGGTGTCCTGGCCCTGCGCCGAGCCTGCCAGCAGAACGCAAAGCAGCGCTGCAATAACTGCAACTTTGCTCATGTGACCTCCTCAAGCGAGCCCATCGGTTTCCATGTGGCAACCGATGCGTTCCGTCACGTTACGCGTTCCCCCTTTGCGCAATAAGCCGAATACCCAGGGGGTCGGAGCTTTAGCTCCAATAGGATGCTCGCCTTCCCATCAGGGGTTTTACCCCTGAGGCGTCGCTGGCGACTATTCCGTTAGCCTTCGGAAAAAAAACAGTGTTCCGGTCATTTACCTCCGCACCATCTCTACGTCCAGCGTGATCGTGACTTCGTCTCCAATCATTTCATCGCCGCCCGGCAACATGCCGGTCATGTACTTCAGCCCGAAATCCTGCCGGTTGATCTTCGTGGTCGCCGAAGCTCCCCGTCGCGACCCTCCCATCGCCTGGATCGCTTTGCTGGGACCGGTCACGTCGAACGTCACTTCCTTCGTCACCCCGTGGAGCGTCAAGTTCCCGGTCATCTTCGCGGTGCCGTCTCCAGTCTTCCAAATCTTCGTTGACTCGAAAGTCATGGTGGGATATTTCGCGGCGTCGAAGAAATTGGCGCTCTTCAAATCGTTGTCGCGCCCCTGCACGCGCGTGTCGATCGAGTTGACGTCAATCGTGGCCTTCACGCTCGATTTTGAAATGTCCGCCTCGTCCAGTTCCACCGTGCCGCTCAATTTCGTGAATTCTCCCTGGACGTTCGAGATCCCCAAATGCCTCACCGTGAATTGCGCGTTCGAATGCGCCGGGTCGAGCTGCCACGTCATCGACTGCCCCGCCGCCGCCGTGGCCCCGAATAGCGCTGCCACTCCCACCGCTATCAGCCAGTTTTTCATCAACCGCCTCCTGGATTGCCGTTCCGCTTTACGAGTCATTCCGTTTATCCTCGCGCGCCCCATTGCCACGAATTATACCAGCAGCCAGCGGCGGCACAGCCTTCACCTTCCTTGCCTGAATCTGCTCATAAGCTGGGATCTTCATGTCCGACTTCCCGAGGCGCACTGAGAGGATACCCCACCCGTCCGGGATGTCTATTAGCAGCTACACTACTCCTCGCGCAGGGCGTGCATCGGGTCAACCTTGGCCGCGCGAAGAGCCGGGATATAACATGCGAGCAAAGCCGAGGCGAGCAACAAGAGAGCAACGGCGCTGAAGGCGGTGGGATCGATGGTGCCAACGTCAAAAAAGAGGCTGTGCATGGCGCGGCCGACGAAATAGGAGCCGCCCAACCCCAGGACCAAGCCAATGCCGGCGAGTATCATTCCCTCGCGGAGTATCAGGGCGAGGACGCGGCCCGTCCCGGCACCGAGGGCCATGCGCAATCCGATTTCGTGGGTGCGCTGCGCGACGGCAAAGGACATTACGCCGTAGATGCCGAGCGCCGCGAGAAGCAGCGCCATCGCGGCGAAGCCTCCGAAGAGAAATGCAGCGAAGCGGTCGGTGGACATGGATTCGTCCATGATCTGGTCCATAGTTTTGACGTCTCCCAAGGGGAGGTTGGGATCAACGGATTGCACAGCGTCGGCGATGCTCTTGCTCAGCGTGGCGGGATCCACCGTGGCGCGCACCGCCATGGCCGCCTGCGGCCAGGGACTCTGCCAGAAAGGGACATCAATTTCGGGGAAGCCGTCGCCCCGCGGGCCGCCGTTTTTAACGTTTCGATAGACGCCGATGATCTGCCAGGCGATGGGAGGACCCAGCTTGGTGACGCCGGGAATCAGTTCCTCGACGAGAATGCGCTGCGTGAGGGGATCGACACCAGTGAAATATTTCTTCACAAATGTCTCGTTGACGACGGCGACGGGAACGCCGCCCGCCTTGTCCTGATCGGTGAACGCGCGCCCCTGTACCATGTGAATTCCGAAGACCTGGAAGTATTCGGGAGTGACCATGTTGAAGCCAGCGCCGGGACGCTGCGACATGTCGCTGACCTCTTTGCCGGCGATTTGAAACGGCATGCCGAAATACGCGCCCTGAAGGGGCATACCCTCGGAGGCGGAAACGGAGGTAACTCCGGGGAGCGCCTGGATGCGTTCGAGAATCTGGCGATAGAAGGATTTGATCTGGTTCGAGTCCTTCAGGCGGCCATCCGGAACGGGAAGTCCGAAAGTGAGCAGATGATCGGTGCGGAAACCGAGATCGACGTGCGCTACATTCCAGAGACTGTGTATCGCGAGACCTCCGCCGGCCAGAAGGCTGAGCGCCAGGGCAAACTCGGCCACTACGAGAGTGCGCCGAAGTCCGTGGCGACCGGCGCCGACGGAGGTGCGGCCGCCCTCTTTCAGCACGTCGTTCAGATTCAGGCGAGTTGCCTGCCAAGCCGGAGCGCAGCCGAATAGCACGCCTGCCAGCATTGTGGCCCCCAGAGTGAAAAGGAGCACGGGGAGGTTCAGACGGATGTCGGCTTCTGTAGGAAGCGTGAAGGGCGGCATCATAACCATGATCAATTTCATCAACGCCCAGGCGAGCGCGATGCCGAATGCTCCTCCCAAGGACGCCAAGGCGAGGCTTTCCATCAGGAATTGGCGGAAGAGTTGTACGCGTGAGGCACCGACGGAGGCTCGTACGGCGACTTCCTTTTGGCGCGTGGTGGCGCGCGCGAGCAACAGGTTCGCGACGTTGGCGCAGGCGATGAGCAGCACGAAACCAACAGCACCCAGCAGCAGCCAGAGAGCGCGGATTACGTCGCGGTCAAGGAAATCATTTTTCAGGGGCTCGACGGTGGCGCCCCAGCCTTGGTCGGATTTAGGGTACTCCTCGGCGATATGGCGGGTGACGACATCCATATTCGAACGCGCCTGCGCCAGGGTCACTCCGGGTTTGAGACGGCCAAGGACCAGCAGCCAATGAAAATCGTGATTGATCTGATCGGGTTTGAAGGCCAGCGGCACATTTATCTTGGGTTGGCCGCGATCGGCAGGGCCATGGGCCAGCACGCCCACAATCGTGTAAGGCTCGCCGTTCATTTGGACTTGCCGGCCGAGGATGGTGCGGTCGCCGCCGAATCGTTCTTTCCATAGATCGTAGGTGAGAATGGCGACGTGGTCTTTGCCCACTTCGCCTTCTTCGGGCAGAAAGTCCCGTCCGAGCAACATCTGCAAGCCGATCGTGGTGACAAATCCGGGTGTGGCAACCTGCGCCTGGACTTGTTCCGGGCGGTTTGCGGTTGCCAGATTGATGCTCGTGCCGGTCCAAGCCACCAGTCCCTGAAAAACGGTATTCTCATTCTTCCAGTCAAGATAATCGCCGGCCGCCACCACATTCTTATTTCCCTGAACCTTTGACCACACCATCACCAATTGGTTGGGATCGTGATACGGCAGCGGGGCCAGAAGAGTGGCATAGACGATGCTGTAAATCGCGGTGTTCGCGCCAATGCCAAGGGCGAGCGCCAGGATTGCGACGGACGTGAAGCCGGGATTCTTGAAGAGGAGCCGGAAACCGAAACGAATGTCACGCCAGAGGTTGTTCATGCAGGCCTCCTCATGCTCCGCAGGCAAAATTGATTTGGGAGGAGCCGATCAAACTTGATACGCATCGCCCCCACTTAAATAAACGACGTCGAGCAAGCAAATGTTCCGCCAAACCGAAGACTGTTACAAGTTGTAGCACAAAAGGACTTATCTTCAGAATCGAACCCGCAAGTCAGTTCTGGCTGCCCGAAATCGAATTGCGAACCGTCCGAATGCGGACAGTCGCCACGCACTAGAGTGCTTCGCGTGAATGCTATACTCGCGAATATGTACGCGCAGAAACTCGAAGCGGAAATGGAAATTGGCGGGCAGAGACGGCCGGTTCCACTCGAATGGCTCGACAGCTTTTGCATGCGCAGTTTCACTGGCTCTGCCGAGTTTGACGACACGTTGCCGACCGGGGAGGGCCAACTCGAAGTGGGATTGCGCGTTGATCCGGCACGGTTGGCGGCGGCCATGGGAGAATGGTTCACAAAACGCGGAAAAGGGAACGGTCAAGCTGTGCTCATTTTGTTTCACGTGAAACATTGATTCCCATTTGCGGACACTCATCCGAATTTCGGACACTCCCTGTATGAAAAAAGCAAAATATAAAAGCGAAGAGCCGAACCCGACCTGCGTATGACTGGGGCGTTGCAGCGGTCATCGCAGGAGGAGTTCGGCTCCTCACACTCGATTCGACGCGGGAGTGCGAGGATGGTTAGCAACAATGCGTGTGGCGCCGAAATGAAAACGAAAAATGAATGCAAGATTAAGATTCGCAGTGCGATGCCACGAAAGATGTCGCTGGGCCTGCATTCCTCGCACGGTTTGACGCTTTGCTAGATTCCATCGGGAGGTTCGATCCCCAGCCGCTTGGCGCCGGCTTCCTGCACAGAGCGCGCGAGGAGCGATTTGATCATCGGCATGGCGGCATGCGTTGCATCCGCCCCAGCCTCGATGAGCTGCGGAGTCTTGGAAAATTCGTCCCACAGGACATCGCGGACATTCGGTTCCAGAAGCACGTCGACCGCATCGTGCCAGGGCTGGGTCGTGAAGGTTTGGATAATCGAGAAGGAGCGGCTAATGACTTCGATGGTGTTGCGCGGCTTCGACGAGAGCAGGCCCGGCTCGAGATGCACCCCAATGATGACTTCTGCTCCCATCTCGCGCACCGCCGCGGCGGGGACCGATTCCGTGAGAAATCCATCCGCGAGAAAATGATCGCGATACTCGACCGGCAGGAACAATCCCGGATAGGCGCAGGAAGCGCGCAGCGCCGGGCCGATCTCCCCCTCCGTGAAGTGAACGGACTCGCCGGTGATCAAATCCGTCGCGACGATCGCGAGAGGAATTTTCATTTCCTCAAACTGGCGGGCGGGGGTAAATCGGCGAAGGAAATCCTCGAGGCGTTCGTTCGAGGCCATGCCCATTCGGGAAACGGTCCAGCGGCCAAAATCGCGAAAACGCGTGGCGACGCCCTGGCGAGCCATTTCATCGAGGGAAGTGCCGCTGGCGTATGCGGTGGCAACCAATGCGCCGACGCTGGTCCCGGCAATGCAGTCGATAGGGACATGATTTTCTTCCAGAACGCGGAGAACGCCGACGTGAGCCAATCCGCGTGCAAAACCGCCGCCCAGAGCGAGGCCAACCGTGGGGCGGTCTCCTTCACCGGGAGCGTAGGCGAAGGAGCGCAAGCCGCGGATGGCTTTGCCGAGCCATTTGACAGTGGTACCCATTAGTTGCCTCTAATGTATAAGAACACTTTACCGCAGTTTAGGTTGCGGGTTGTTTCCGGTTGACCGCCCGGTACCGCTTTTGCAACCATGTCTTGGGTAGGAACTCTCAAATTATGAAACGTCGAATTGAAAAAGTCGCAGTACTCGGGGCGGGGACGATGGGGGCGCGAATTGCCGCTCACCTAGCCAACGCCGGCATTCCCTGTTTTCTGCTGGATATGGTGCCACCGCAGTTGACTGAGGAAGAGAAGCGAAAGGGCCTGACACTCGGTGACGCGGCAGTGCGCAACCGGATCGTTCTTGCGGGTCTGGAGGCCGCCAGAAAATCGCGGCCCGCGGCGCTCTTCACGGCCGAGACGGCGCGGCTCATCACGCCGGGCAATTTTGACGACAACATGACCTGGTGCGGGCAGGTGGATTGGATCATCGAGGCCGTAGCCGAAAGCCTGGAAATCAAACGAGGGCTCTTCGAGCGCGTGGAGGCGGTGCGGCAGCCGGGAACGATCGTCACGTCGAATACCTCCGGGCTGCCGATTCATTTGATCGCCGAAGGACGCACGGAGGATTTCCAACAACATTGGGCCGGAACGCATTTCTTCAATCCGCCGCGCTACCTGAAATTGGTCGAGCTGATTCCGGGGCCGAAGACGCGGCCGGAAGTGCTCGAATCGCTGGGCGAAATTTGCGACTTGCGGCTCGGCAAGGGCGTCGTGGTGGCGAAAGACACGCCGAACTTCATCGCCAACCGCATCGGGACTTTTTCGATGCTGAACGCCCTGCGCGCCATGGAATTGCAGGGAATGACGGTCGAGGAAGTGGACGCTTGCACAGGCCCGGCAATCGGTCAGCCGAAATCGGCCACGTTTCGCACGGCGGATATCGTAGGTCTCGACGTGCTGGTTCACGTGGTGCGGAACATCTACGAGAATATTCCCGGGGACGAATCGCGCGAGACGTACCGCGTTCCGGCGCTCGTCGAGGAAATGATCCGGCGCGGCTGGCTCGGCGAAAAAACCGGGAGCGGCTTTTATAAGCGCGTGAAGTCCGGCGGCGAATCGGAAATCTTGACGCTGGACTGGCAGAAGATGGAATACCGCCCGCGGCAGAAAGCGAAGTTTGGCTCGATTGAGGCGGGCAAAGGCATCGAGGATACCCGCGAGCGGCTGTGCGCGCTCACGGGACCTGCGCTCGATGGGAAAGACGGCGACAAAGCGAATCGCTTCCTGTGGGCGACTCTGAGCGAGACTTGCCTGTACGCGGCCCGCCGCGTCCCCGAAATTGCGAACACGATTGTGGACGTGGACCGCGCGATGCGCTGGGGATTCGCCTGGGAGCTGGGTCCCTTCGAGATTTGGGATGCCATCGGCGTGGAGCGCTTGGCCGGTGCGCTAGAGCACCAGGGGAAACCGATTCCACCGGTCGTGAAACAGGTGCTCGCGACGCCGGGGAAGTCGTTCTACGAATCGGAGAAGGGAAGCATGCGGTATTTCGACCTGGCCACGAGCGCGAAGAAGCCGGTCGAAGAGCCCGCAGGAATTATCGTGCTGAAGTCGCTGAAGGAGCGGGCACGCGTGGTGCAAGAAAATGCGGGCGCGAGCCTGATCGATCTGGGCGACGGCGTGATCTGCTGCGAATTTCATTCCAAGATGAACGCGCTCGGCGCAGACATCGGCGCGATGATTCATGCAGGCATCGCGCGATTAGGAAGTGAATTCGATGCCATGGTGATCGCCAACCAGGCGCCGAATTTTTCCGTCGGCGCGAACCTGATGCTCGTTCTCCTCACGGCACAGGAAGGCGAATGGGACGACCTTCATCTGGGCGTGCGCCAATTCCAGCGCATCGGCAAGGCCATCAAATACGCGCCACGGCCCGTGGTGGTGGCGCCGCAAGGGATGGCGCTCGGGGGCGGATGCGAGATCAGCTTGCACGCGGCGCGAATCCATGCCGCCGCGGAGTCTTACATCGGCTTGGTCGAAACAGGCGTGGGGTTGATACCCGCCGGCGGCGGATCGAAGGAGATGCTGATCCGCGCGAACGAACATGCGGCGGGCGGCGAGGACCTCGATCTATTCCACGCGCTGAAGCCCATTTTCGAAAATGTGGCGATGGCCAAGGTGGCGACGAGCGGTGAAGAAGCGCGCACGCTCGGCTATCTGCGCCCTTCGGATTTGATCGCCATGAATCGTGAACGCCAAGTGGCGGATGCGAAGCAGACCGCGCTGGCGATGGTCCGCGCGGGGTATCATCCTCCGGCGCCCGCGGAAATACGCGTCCTCGGTGAAGGGTTTCTCGCGGCGGCGAAGCTGGCGATTCATATGCTGGTGCGCGGCGAGTACGCGAGCGAGCACGACGCAGTGGTGGCGCGGAAGCTCGCCTGGGTTTTGGCCGGCGGCGGCATCACCGCGCCGCAGACGGTTTCCGAGCAATACATCCTCGATCTGGAGCGCGAGGCGTTCGTCAGCCTCTGCGGCGAGCGGAAGACGCAGGAGCGCATCGCGCACACGCTGAAGACGGGAAAGCCCCTCCGCAATTGACCACCGGCCCGGCCGGCAGGTTTATTGACCGAGCAACTTTTCCCTCCAATATGGGTTCCTATCTTTGGGGAAACGTGCATCTAATAGTAAGGGTCTAATCCTAGTGAGGGAGCGCGGGTGCGGGGGTGGGTCAAGTGAACACAATTCTGGAACCATTTACGCCGCATCTGGAAATCAACTTTGTAATCCCATGGAGAAACGAATGACACGCAATCGAAGTTGGAAACTAATATTGCCAGCATTGGCAGCAGGCCTCTTCGCGGTCATGCCCGCTTTCGGGCAGACTGCAGCTCCGGCGGCGGACTCTTCGGCGAACTCGATGGTCCATGTTTACGACCTCACGAAGGAAGTCAAGGTCGTGGGTACCATTCAGAAGATTGATACGGCGGGAGACTCACTACCGCTCGGCACGCATATCCTGGTCCAGACGCTGCAGGGCGTTGTGGATGCGCACCTGGGTCTCGGTCAGGCCGCGAACCCGAGTCATCTGGGAATTGAGGAAGGCCAAAGCGTCACGCTGGTCGGAATGATGGAGACGGTTGGCAGCGGCCAGGTTCTGCTCACGCGGCTTTTAACCACATCGAACCACATCTTTGTGCTCCGCAATGAGCACGGCATCCCCGTACGGGGAATTCCACGTCACAGTCCAATGGCTGCCCAGACGCAGAAGGGAGGGCTCTGATGAGACGTAGAAATTTGATGCTTTCGCTTCTGGCGCTGTGTTTGGCGGGCCTCATCGGCCTGACGGCCTGCGGCGGCGGCAATAGTGGCGGAGGTGGTGGTGGAGGCGGAGGAGGCGGCACGCCTGCGACGGGCGTCACCATCTATCCGGGTGGCAATGGCACGACGGTCAGCGTCGCGGCGGGATCGATTGCTAACTTCACCGCCTATTCGGCCGACGCTACTATCAACGTGAATTGGACGGCCAGTTCCGGCACGATCACCGGCAATGGGTCGCCGAACGGAGTATTTACTGCTCCCACTACACAAGGAACGGTCACGGTCTCAGCCGTTTCGCCTTCGAACTCGGCCTTGGGTGGATCCGTGACGGTGAACGTGACGGCGGCGGCCGCCAACGGATTGGTGGTCAGCCCCGGAGCGACGATGGTTTTGGCTGGGAGCGTGACTGCGTTTTCCGCGACCCAGAACGGCGCTGGCGTCACGCCAGCGGTTTGGGAGGTGAATGGCGCGCCTGGAGGCGACGGCGTTCACGGGACGATTAACGGCAACGGGAACTACACCGCGCCGTTGTCACCCCCGCCGACGGGTTCAACGACGATCACAGCTTGCTTGGATGGAGCATGCGCAACTACTGCCACGGCATCCGTGACTGTGGTTTTTTCCAGCGCGTCGTTCAACGGTCCGTACGCTTTCTCCTACACTGGGGATGACGGATCGGGTTACCTCGCCGTAGCTGGGCACTTCACGGCGGAGGGTAGCACCGGGCAAATCGGCGCGAACGACGGTATCGAAGACGAAATAGACAACAATACTGGGGTACTCACCGGGACCGGCGGGGCGCCAATCGGCGGTGGCACCTTCACTGTTGGCCCCGATGGCCGGACACAGGTAACACTGGCCACCACCGAAGTCCTGCAGATAGCGCTCACTGCCAGCTCGCAAGGAGGGGCCGCCCCACACGGCGTGCTTATCCGGTTCGACGCGGGAGCTACGGCCAGCGGAACCATCGATGCGCAAAACCCCAATGACCTGGCAAACGGCTTTTCTGGTCATTACGTTTTTGGCGTTTCGGGGCTCGACCTCAATAGCTTCGCCCTTCAACTTGCGGGGGCATTCTTCTCCGACGGCCTAGGCACAATTCCTGCAAATCAGGCGGAGCAGGATATCAACGACGGCGGGACAGTCTTGACGACTCCGGATATATCGCTGAGCGGAAGTTTCTCACCTGGTCTCACCGCGGCTACGGATGGCCGCGGCGTGGTTAATTTCAGCTCAACAAACACGATCTTTATAGGAGAGTTGGGCGGGACCTCGGTCACAACCACATTTGCCTATTACATCGTGGACAGCACGCATTTGAAGGTCATCGAGATTGACAATTCACTGCTCACAGCCGGCGACTTTTTCCAGGAGACAGGCGGGAATGGTCCGTTCAACGCCTCCGTTCTGGATCAATCCAATTATGCATTCACGGTCGGTGGATCGAGCGGGAACGGCGGCTTCGCGGCCGGAGGCGTATTCATCTCGGGAGGATCCACTGGGGGAGGCGCCACGAGCGGAACGATTTCCGGCGGCGTTTACGACAACAACGACGGTGGCTCGGTGAAATTAAATCTGGCTGTCACAGGCAGCTACAGTGTGGATTCCTTCGGCCGGATTTCCTTTCCATTGACGGTGGGCGGCGCAAGCCTGACCTACTACGGCTACGCAGGCACTTACAACGGGCCGAATGGAACACCTGTCAACGTGGTGGAACTGATTGATGAAACGGGGCAGCCGGCGCAGGGCAAGGCTAATTTCGTGGATGGCGGGCTGGCCTACGAGCAAACCTCCGCCAACACGCCCAGCGGCAGTTACGCTCTGAACATGTCCGGCGTCGCCACCTGTCAGAATTGCCAAGGCGAACAGGACATTGAGGGGCAATTCGCCACGGGCGCCAACGCAGCCTTGAACGGAACCGTTGACATCAACAACATCGCCAACGGCTTCAATCCCGCACCGAACGTCGTTCTCACGACCAGCTCGATCACGACGGTCGGCACCGATGGGCGTGGGACGCCGCTGACAATTCACACGTCGTCGCCGTCGTCGAATTTCCCGTTGGCGTACTACGTCATTGACGAAAACACAGCACTGCTTTTGGAGACGGACAGCGCACGGGTGCTCACCGGCGTGATCGCAAAGCAGTACTGACAACTAACTTCTCTTAGCTTTTTTCCGGGGCTCGCCATGGCGGGCCCCGGAAACGAACTTCGCTCCTGCACGCTGCGAGTAGAGCGCCGTGCCCTCCGTGGCCTTTCCGTCCCTTCCCGATGCGCTATACTCCCATCTGAAATCTGGATATTGATTTCCATCTTTGATCTGGGAGTGTCCTTCCCTGGGCAGGGACATCCCATAGCGAATCCGGGCTGAGAAGGCTTACAACTTTTCGGGGGGCTGCATGAAATTTCTGCGCAAGCGATGGGTTTCAAGTTTTCTCCTACTCAGCCTCATCACTCTCTTGGCTGGTTGCGGCTCTCACGCAACGCAGGAAGACGCAGCCCGGAAGTCCGCAACCCGCCCGACGATTGTCTTCATGACGGACTTCGGCACAGCCAACGATGCCGTGGCGATCTGCAAAGCCGTGATTCTGCAAATTCTGCCGGACGCGCGCATCATGAATATCACGCACGAGGTAACGCCATTTTCGATCGAAGAGGGCGCGCGATTCCTGCAAGGCGTGACTCCCTACTATCCCTCCGGCACGGTTTTTCTAGTTGTCGTGGACCCGGGCGTGGGGACATCGCGCAAGGCCGTCATCGTGAAATCCAAGAAGGGACAGTATTTTGTCCTGCCGGACAACGGCTTGATCACGCCGGTGATCGACCGCGACGGCCTCGAAGGGACGCGGGAAATCTCGAACCCGGCCTGGATGATCGGTGACAACGTTTCCTCCACCTTTCACGGCCGCGACATCTTTTCGCCGGCGGCTGCCCATCTGGCCGCTGGAGAAGATTGGACGCTGGCGGGGCCTGAAGTAAGGGAGCTTGTCCGGCTGCAGCCGCGCGTGGCGACGGTGGATGCAAATGGCATCACCGGTGCGGTGATCGCGCTCGACGACCCCTTCGGCAACTTGATCACCGACATTCAAGGCGAAGACTTCCGGAAGCTCGGCTACACGTTCGGCGATAAAATCACTCTCAAGATTGACAAGAAAGAATTCACGCTTCCCTACGTGAAGACCTTCATGGACGTGCCGGTGGGGCAGCCGCTGCTCTTCGTTGATTCACGCGGGCGGGCCAGCATCGCCTTGAACCAGCGCGACTTCTCGAAGAAGTACAAAATCGCACCGCCCGTACCGCTATTCATTCCACGCAAAGGGAAGTGAATTCAAGGAGGCGATATGCATGAAGCGGGAAGCAACCACCGTAGGATCTTCCTGAAGCCTGGCGCGATTTCGGTCATCATCCTCGCGTTTCTTGCCTATTTGACGCCTCCGGCGCTGGCGCAAAGTTATCGCGGCGCCATCCGGGGAGTAGTGACCGATCCTTCGGGCGGCGTCGTAATCGGCGCGCAGGTGACTGCGGAGAACAAATCCACAGGCCTCATCCGCAGCGCGACGACCGCTGCCGAAGGTGAGTACGTGATTCTAGAGCTGCCCGCCGGCGAGTACATCGTCTCCGCGAAGGCGCCGGGGATGTCTGTTCCTCGCCACACCGCGATTGTCGAGGTCGGCGCGGAAACGCCGCTGGATATTACGCTGTATCCGTCTGCTGCAAACGTGAACGTCGAAGTCAATGCTGCAACGCCTATCGTGGAAGCATCACAGGATGTGCTCGGCGGAACGGTGGAGCAGAAGCTTGTGACGGAGCTGCCACTCAATGGACGCGACTTCGGAAAGCTCGTGGCGCTCGTCCCAGGCGTGATCGTGGAAGCGTCGGGAGTGGCGGGGACCGAGAAGGGCTTTGGCCAGTTCAACATCAACGGCAACCGCGACCGCTCGAACAATTACACGCTCGATGGCACGGACAACAATGACCCGTGGTTCAACAACTCGGCGCTCAACCAGGTGGGCATCACGGGCGCTCCGGCTACGCTCCTTCCGATCGACGCCATCCAGGAGTTCAATCTTCAGTCGCAATTTCCGGCCGAGTACGGCCGCAACAGCGGCGGCGTGGTGAACGTCATCACGAAGTCCGGAACGAACTCTCTCCATGGCTCGGCCTTCGGGTATTTCCGTAATTCCTTCTTCGACGCCCGGAATTACTTCAACACGGTGGGCAATCCGCAAACCTTGTTCATCAACGACCAATTCGGCGGCTCTGCCGGCGGGCCGATTGTGAAAGACAAGACATTCTTTTTCGCCGCCTACGAAGGGCAGCGCGAGCGCGTCGGCTCCGACTTCAATTTTACGGTACCTACATCGGGTGAGATCACAGCGGCCGAGGCGCTCGCGCAGTCCACGAACTCCGCGATCAATACGGCGCCGCTGGCCGCCATTTTGACGAAGTACTTTCCGGCGAACAACGGCCCTTCGAATTCAGTGCCGGGCGTGGTGAACGATTACAACAACCTCGACAATTTCATCCTGAAGCTCGATCACCGGTTCAACGCGGTTCATTCCTTCGCGGCTCGCTATGCCTTTGGACAAAGCAACCAGGAATTTCCCCTGGGTTCGCTGGGCGGCTTCGGGAGCGGCTCGCGGCTCCCCGGCTTCGCGCAGATTTCGCCGACGCGCGTTCAGGTGGTATCGGCGAGCTTGCTTTCAGCCTTCAGCGCAAAGCATCTGAATGACCTACGATTTGGCTACACGCGCTTTCGCAATTCGTTTACGTCCGCCGATGCGGTGGCGACCGGCACGCCGGTAGGCCCTGACTTTGGCACCGGCTTCACGGGTTTGCCGGAGATTGATTTCAGCGGCGCCATCGAGAATCTGGGAGCCACGGCCTACAGCATTCCGCGCGCGCGCGTCAGCCAGAATTACCAGATTTTGGACAATTTCACATGGATTCGCGGCAGCCACACGATCAAATTCGGCGGCGAATTCCGACGCGCCTGGGTAAGCGCCTTCAACGACAACCTGGAACGCGGGCTGATTGACTTCAGCCCGTGCGATTGCGGGATATCGAACGACCCGGTGGTGGACGTCCTGACCCAGTATTTTCTCGGGAATGGCTACGTCTCCGCGAATGCCGGCAACACGCAACGCACCACTTACAACAACGGCCTCGCCTTTTTCGGGCAGGATGAATTCCGCGTCCGTCCGAACCTCACCATTAAGTATGGCCTGCGCTGGGAATATTTTGGTCCCATCAGCGAGGCAAATAACATGCTCTCGAATTTCAGCGGCCCCTTTTCCTCCACGTCGCAACTGACGATGGTGGGGGCAGGCGGATTGAGCGGAGCGTACACACGAGATCTCAATAATTTTGGCCCGCGTGTCAGCTTGGCGTGGAGCCCGTTTCAGAACACGGTTGTTCGCGCAGGGTATGGCATCTATTACGACTACATTCCGCAGGACCTGCTGATTGCGAATTACACAACGGTTGCGGGTATCGCCACGAACCCCATTGGCCCACAGGCCGTCTTGCCGCTCGGCTTCAATGCGAATGCTTTCAATGGTTCTGCACCCGGTCCCATATTCACGCCAGAGACCGGCGTCCCTTTTAGTATTTTCGTCACCGACCACAATCTCCGTACCCCGTACGTTGGCGAATGGAACCTGAACATCCAGCAACAAATTGCTCGCGGTGCGGCCATCGAAATCGGTTACGCGGGAAGCAAGGGCACACGCCTGACGCGCCTCTACGACGCGAACCAGGACGACATCAATCCCAATTACGGCGAGGTGGATGTGTTCAGCACCAACTCCGCCTCCACGTACAATGCCCTGCAAGCCCAGGCGCGATTCACGAATTGGCACCATTTCTCGGGCTTTTCAGCTTATGTGTTCTCGAAATCGCTCGACGGCGCTTCCGATGGTATCGACTTCAACTCCTCCACCGCGGCATTTCCGCAGAATTCAGACGATCTTCAGGCCGAGAAAGGTCCCTCTACTTTCGACGCACGCCATCGCTGGACGACGGCTCTGAGCTATTCTGTCCCTGTTTGGGGCGCTCTTCCGAAGAAACTGGCGGAGGGGTGGCAGTGGAATACGATTGTGACCGCCATGTCCGGCCAGCCGATTGGCATCGTTACTGGAAACGGAGTCTTCAATGCGGACGGCTCGTCTAATTATCATCAGAGACCGGATATCGTTCCTGGCGTTGATCCCATAATTCATGGCAGCCCTGCGAATGGTTACATCAACCCGCTCGCATTTTCCGGACCGACGGGGAATTTCGGCGACCTGGGCCGTGACGCCATCTACGGGCCAGGGTTTTGGAACATAGATTTTTCCGTCACCAAGGATACGAAGCTGACCGAGCGAATCAATCTGCAGCTTCGCTCCGAGTTCTTCAATATTTTTAATCACCCGCAGTTCGCCTTGCCCGGAGGCACGGTCCCTCCTGGTGCGGTCCTTACCACATCAAGTTGTCCGGGATGCTATTCCACCTCGACGCCCGATGTCGCCCAGGGAAATCCCGGCCTCGGCGGCGGCGGACCGCGTGTCCTGCAGTTCGCGGCTCGATTTACGTTCTAAGACGTCTCATTTGCCAAGCGACGGTTGACGCGGGGCGCACCACCATTCGCCAAGACCTGTGGCATACGCTTAAGGCCGATACTTCCGGCTTCCGTTGCGTTATTGCATCCGGACGCAAAAAGGTTCTCCTACAGTACGAAGGTACTATTGCTCCGCCGTGTCGCCAGCCCCGAAAATTAATCTTACGACCAACGTGAACCCAGGGGGCCGGCGTGTTGCCGGAATGCAAGGATGGCGCCACTAACTAAGGAAACGCTCGAAGTTTCGAATCCTACCAGCGAAGCGGCTGTCTCTCGGGCTGCCAGTGAACCAAAGCAATCCTCCGGACATCTTCGCTCGGATGCGGTTTCCTTGGAGATCGCTGTCAAGGTCCACGGGTCGCGAGTCACCGAAGTGGTCCGCGAAGTCACGCCGCACACCGAACCCTTCGAGGAGCAGACGAACACGATGATCGTGTTCCCTCAAGGCGCCGTGGTCAGGATGTCCACCGCGGTCACCATGGGGCAGATGCTGGTTCTCACGAACCTGAAATCCCGCCAGGATGCCATTTGCCGCGTCGTGAAAGTCCGCACATTTTCGAAGATGCAAGGCTACGTCGAGATTGAGTTTACGCACGCGCAGCCTGGATATTGGGGCGTTCACTTTCCGTCGGATGCCCCCCCAGCGGTAGCCAAGACCCCCGCTCCGCCGCCCGCGGAGATTCCGCCCGCCGAACCAAAAAGCGATTCGATTCCCGACGTCTCCTGGGCGCCCGCTCGCGTCACAGTTATGCCGGTTGCGGAGCCCGCCAGTTCGGGCGTTCTTGCCGTGGAAAATCCGAAGACGATCCCCGCGCCGCCGGCTGCTCCCGCGCGTCCGGCCAAGCCGGAATCCGCTTTCATTTCCATCGGGTCGCAGGAAGAGGTTCAGCCCGCCGCGTCTTCAATGACAAAGGGAGGGAAGGCGCCTGGCGTCGAAACCGAAAGGGAAGCCCACGTAGTTGAGCTTCCGAAGAAGAGCACCGTGATCGATTTCCCGCCCCTTCCACCTGCGGCTCCTGTGCCATCACTTACGATGTCGGAACTTTTGGGAGACGAGGTAGCTAACCCGCCGGATTCTTCGGTTATTTCCGCCGCGCTGGAAGCGGGAAAGGATGAATTCGCGTCCCCGAAAGCGGAATCCGATGGGAAGAGATTGGGGAGTTCATTCGGAAGCCTCACGGGAGGCGCTACACTCACCGGCGGTCATTCTGCGTCTTCGGAGCTTTTCGGTGCTCGCCTGGATCTCGGCCTGGAGGCAACACCGGAAGCAGGGGCAAAGAAGAACAATTGGTTCCTCATCGCTGCATGCATCGCTCTGGTATTCTCAGGCGCGGCGTTTGGAGTTTCCTACCTGCGACATCAAATCGGCGGCCATCCGTCCTCAGGCTCTGCTTTGAAAGGTGCGCCGCAGACGAGCGCACCGCAGACCAGCGCGCCTCAAACCAACGTGCCGATTGCAAACCCATCAAACGCTGAAGCGTCGCACACCGTCCCGCCCGTCACTGTTCAGAAGCCCGCTCCCTTGCCGGTCACGGCCGATGGAACTTCGGTTACGGTGAATTCTTCCTCCGCCAAGCCTTCCACTTCGTCGACGATTCCTTCGAATGCGCCACCTGTTCTCGCGTCAGTTGAGCCCTCAGCTCCTGCCGCACCTGCGAAGCAATCGACGCCAAGCGTGACGTCGGATATGGTTGCTTCAACGCTCAATGCCCATCCCGTCAGCGCACAGCGTGCGGATGCATCTCAATCGGAACCTGCTCCAACCGTGGACGCCCAGAGTGATGCCGCCGATCCGAACGCTGCTCCGCCTTCGATTTCCACTACCGCGGATATTCCGGCGCTTCCTGCCCCTGAGGCCACTCCCGACGGCCCGGTTCGCGTCGGAGGACAAATAAAGGAACCCACTCTGCGCTCCTACAAGCAGCCGATTTACCCGCGCGTGGCCAAGGAGAATCACACCGTGGGAGATGTAGTGATCGACACGCAAATCGACAAGGCCGGAAACGTCATGCATATGAAGGTCGTGTCGGGCCCGACGATCCTGCGTGATGCCGCGCTCGATGCGCTCCGAATGTGGAAATACGAGCCCTCGATGCTCGATGGCCAGCCCGTCGCGATCGAGATGATGGTGACAATCAAGTTCCGCCAATAGGCGCGCCTCGTTTTTCCTTCTGCCAAATACTCAACAGCAAGCAACACGGGCTGTCCCTGCCCTGTTGCTTTTTTGTCCAGGCTGGCATCCAATAGGATGGATTAGCCCAATTCCGAATACTCTTTCTTCACCGGAGGTTTGCTATGCGAGAGGCTGTGATTGTGAGTTCCGTGCGTACGCCGGTGGGAAAAGCGTCCAAGGGGGCGCTGCGCGCCACGCGTCCGGATGATTTGGCCGCTATTGCCATCCGGGCAGCGGTCGCACGCGCCAAGGGTCTTGACCCCAAGGAAATCGAGGACGTGATCCTCGGTTGTGCCATGCCGGAGGCCGAGCAGGGAATGAATGTGGCCCGCATCGCCTCGTTGCGCGCCGGATTGCCGGTGGAAGCTGCCGCAATGACAATCAATCGCTTTTGCTCCTCCGGCCTTCAAGCCATCGCCATTGCCGCCGAGCGAATTATGGCGGGGCAAGGAGACGTTGCAGTGGCAGGCGGCACCGAATCCATGAGTATGGTGCCCATGGGCGGCAACAAAATCTCTCCCAATCCCTGGCTGATGGACAACTATCCCGATGCCTATCTCGGCATGGGCCTCACGGCGGAAAATCTGGCGAAAAAATACGGCATCACCCGCGAACAAGCGGACGAGTTTTCCTTTGCCAGCCATCAGAAGGCGCTTGCTGCCATCTCTGCGGGAAGATTCAAGGAGGAATGCGTTCCTGTTGAGGTTAGCTACTCCGTATTCGAAGCCGGTGCGAACGGGTCATCCAATGGTGCCAAGCCGAAAACCATCAAGACCACTTTCGACACGGATGAAGGCCCGCGCGCCGATACTTCTCGGGAGGCGCTCGCGAAGTTGAAGCCTGCATTTCACGTGCGCGGCGTGGTGACGGCAGGGAACAGCTCGCCGATGAGCGACGGCGCAGCTGCTGCCGTGGTTATGAGCGCTGAGCGTGCTCGCTCGCTGGGATTGAAACCGCTGGCAAGATTTCTTGCATTCGCTACGGCTGGTTGCCCGCCCGAAGAAATGGGCGTGGGGCCGGTCTATGCGATTCCGAAGGCGCTGAAGATTGCCGGACTCACGCTCGACCAGATTGATGTGATCGAACTGAACGAAGCCTTCGCGGCGCAGGCATTGAGCGCGATCAAACTCGCTGGGCTCGATCTTGCCCGCGTCAACGTGAATGGCGGCGCCGTCGCCCTGGGCCATCCTCTCGGCTGTACCGGAGCCAAGCTCACTGCCACCATTTTGCATGAGCTCGAGCGCCGCAAAGCGCGCTATGGCCTAGTGACGATGTGCGTCGGCGGCGGAATGGGCGCCGCAGGCATCTTCGAGCGCGCCGCATAAGCTGCTGCCCGCGGTCACTTCCCCAACCAAAAGTGCTGCGCGTTCGACCCGCGAGTCCGCGCCCGGCTACGCGCTCGCCTGTTTCTTCACCACCGCCGCCATGGCAAGCCCTGCGGCGGCCCAGCTCACAACCATTGTTCCGATCTCCGCGATGATGTAATTCGTCGGAAAATCATACCAATTCCAATACGGCAGTGAATACACGATTCCCCCAAATAGGGCGGCAACGATGACGATCAGCACGCGCGTCCCATAACTCGTCGCGCCGGCAGTGACCGCCAGTATCCACGAGAGCAGAAAAGACGCCACCAAGCCGAAGAGAAACTGGTTCCCGAGGAGCCTGCCGAAATTAAAATCTTTACCCCCTGGACTGTAAATCAGAATTCCCGTCGGTCCCTGTTTGTATTTTGCCAGGTACGTTGCCTGATCGGCTTGCTTCTGTTCCTTGGTTCTTCCGGGAGACATGTTCGCTTGGGGAAAGTAATAGAAGCCAGCATCGTGAATCGAGCTGCTCATGTTGGCGAGCACGGCCTCTTCATTTGGCACGGGCTTGACTCCTTCTTCGCCGAGCTGCGTTGCCATATGGAAGATGGAGCTCACCAGGAAGACTACGATTCCGCCGAGTATCCCGCCCAATAAAATCTTTTTACCCATGGAGACCCTCCCAAGTCGAATTGGTGATGAAAGGATTGTCAGACGTTCTACTCGTCCGTGCCCTGGATTGTCAATATCCACGCTGAGGTGCTGCGGCGCTTGTCGGGTCGGCAGCCTTAATCCTTCGTCGCATCGGCTTTCCACATCAACTGATATGCTCCACCTCCCGTTTGGAACGATTCTTCAATGTGCGTGGATTTGCTTTGAATGTTTGAATACACGCTCCGGAGGTGAGCGGTAGAGCCCCCTTCGTCAAATTGGATTTCCGTGACTAGATTTTCTCCCTCCCAATGCGCGGCGCCGATAACAGCTCCCGGGAAATTGTTCCCCACCGTGACCGTCGTGTAGGCGCTCTTCTTGGGGTCCCACGACAGTACTTCGTGCCCGATTTCCTTGCCCATGGGGCCGTCTTCTTCAAAATCGGCGATGACCGAAAATCCTCCCGGGCCGAGATAAGCCTTATACCATCCGGTTTCTTTCCCGCCCTGTGGCGTCATCGGCGATTTTTCGTATTCGGCGCTGACCTTCCACGACCCGACAAGGAATTGAAGCTTTGCCATTTCCGGACCCGGCTGCGGCGCTTGCATCTGCGCCTCGGCGGGCTTCTTCTCGTTTGAGGATTCTTGCGCATATGCGGCCACCAGCCAGGCGGCCCCCAGAACAATCATAAACGCAGAAACCTTCAGCACTTGTCTCATCTTTTCCTCCAAGTTATTTCTTGAGTGTCTTCCAAAGTCCCACAGTGTTTCCTTCCGGGTCCGCCATCCACGCAAATGTCCCGGTGGGAATATCAACGGGCGGGACAAGCGTTTTCCCCCCGAGTGACTTCGACTTATCCAAATACGCCTGCACATCTTCCACTTCGACATAAAAAATCGTGTAGTGGTGCGGCTCGTGCCCCAGCGCCGAAATGTGTCCCGTGATTACTCCGCCCGCTTCGATCATCGCAGCCGGTCCCGCGGATTGCATTTTCCAACCAAACAAATTTGAATAGAACTCCTGCGTTTTTACGCTGTCTTTGCAGCCGATCTCGAAATGAACTACGGGATGTCCCATTGTTTCTCCTTGGCTAGCCGGGGGATTCGTTCCAATTCGTCTGCCCCACCATATTCGATTTCATACGTCTCTGCCAAGCGCAAGTTAGATTTCCTTGAAAATTGAATCTGGCCCTTCACGATCTCCTCCAGCCCCCCATTGTTCTCGTTCAGAATGATTGGTGACACTCGATAGAGTGTCGCCATGCAAATACATGGGGGAAGGGTACCCAAAGCGCGAGAGCTCTCGCGCTTTGGGTATGAGCTGAGCCGGACCGCCCAGCTCCGGTTGGTCTGGATGAGTCACTATCTCCGCCACGGTCGCAAGGCGGCGTTCACCTGCCGTCACTTCGGGATCAGCCGGCAGACGTTCTATCGCTGGTGGCGCCGCTACGACCCTCACAATCTCACCAGCTTGGAAGACCGCTCGCACCGTCCGCATCGGCGGCGCCAGCCGACCTGGACCGCCTCGCAGAGTGAAGCCGTGCTGGCTCTGCGGCGCGAGTATCCCCGCTGGGGAAAGGACAAACTGGTCGTGTTGCTCCGCCGCAAGAATCTCCGGCTCTCCACCTCCATGGTGGGCCGGATCCTGAGCGATCTGAAACGTCGTGGCGTGCTGGTGGAAACTCCCTGGAAGGTACCAACCCGTCGCCGCAAGATGCGCGGCCGTCCCTGGGCCCGGCGAAAGCCCCGTTTTTGGCCCGTTCGACAGCCGGGGGATCTGGTCCAACTCGACACCAAAGAGGTGCGACCCGCGCGCGGAGTGGTGCTGAAACACTTCTCGGCTCGCGATATGATCACTCGTTGGGATGTGCTCGAAGTGCATGAACGCGCTACCTCACTCGCCGCGGCGCACTTCCTGGACACGCTGGTTGATCGCATGCCCTTCCCCATCGCCGCTCTGCAGGTGGATGGCGGCAGCGAATTCGCTGCTGAATTCGAGTTGGCTTGCCAGCAACGAAACTTGCCGCTCTTCGTGCTCCCGCCGCGCTCTCCAAAACTCAACGGTCAGGTCGAACGGTCTCATCGCACTCATCACGAGGAGTTCTACCAGGTGATCCCGCAGAGCTGGAACGTTGCGCAACTCAATCCTCAGCTTCGTCGCTGGGAACACATCTACAACACCGTGCGCCCTCACCAGGCGCTCCGCTACCTCACCCCGCTCGAATTCCTCGAGCGCTGGAAATCTCAACAAAAGAAAGCCGAGTGTCACTAATCATGTGGACGAGTACACCCATTTGCGCTGCGCGCCTCTTCGCTGTATGCTAGGGCTTCCGCAGTTATTCGGACTTCTCCCACGTTCGGTGGAGCGATGCCCGCAACAGTCTGGTACTTTGCTTATGCCAGCAACATGAACCGCGCGCAGATGCGCTCGCGCGTTGGGGAAATCCTCGAGGACTGCTTTGGCCGCCTCGAAAATTACGATCTCGTCTTTAACAAGAAGGTCCGCGGCGGCACCGCCGGCGCCAACATCCGGCCCGCTGCGGGCAGCGCCGTCCTCGGCGTTCTTTACAAAATCAACGAATCCGCTTTTCGCAATCTCGATCGCTTCGAGGGCGCGCCCGTTCACTATCGCCGCATTCAAGTCAGCGTTTTCGATGCGGAAGGCCGCGCTGTCCCTGCGGAAGCATATATCGCTACCAAAGTGGAGAAGGGCTTGCGCCCAGCCCCACATTATCTGAAGACCATTCTCGACGGCGCCTCGGAACACGGGTTGCCCGCCGATTACATTGCAAAAGTCCGCTCGGCCGCAGAGGCAGGCTGAAGGACTGAGCTCGCGCTCCGGCGCGAATGAAATGAACGATCGAAGGGTTCCACAACTCAGGAGGCTTTATGGCCACGACACCTGTTTCTCAGTCTCTTAATCGCGGCGGCGCGTTTCTCATCACGTCCAGCACGCCCGATGACATTTTTACCCCTGCCGACCTCTCGGACGACCAGCGCCTGATCGGCCAGACCGCCGAAGAATTTGTCGCCAAGGAAGTTGTTCCCAACATCCCCGATCTGGAGCTTCACAAGGAAGGCCTGTTGGCCGAAATGCTCAAGAAGGCCGGTGAACTCGGCCTGCTGGGAGGCGCCATTCCAGAATCCTACGGCGGCTCGGGCCTCGACAAAGTTTCCGCCACGATCCTTGCGGAGAAGCTCGCGGGCTACGCTTCGTTCGCCGTTTCCCACGGCGCGCACGCCGGTATCGGCACCATCCCCATCGTCTATTTCGGCACCGAGGAGCAGAAGAGAAAATACTTGCCGAAGATCGCTACCGGCGAGTTCCTTGCCTGCTACTGCCTCTCCGAGCCTCAGGCTGGCTCCGACGCGCTGGCCGCCCGCACCCGTGCCGTCCTATCTCCGGACGGCAAGAACTGGATCCTCAACGGCCAGAAAATGTGGATCACCAATGGCGGCTTTGCCGACGTCTACATCGTCTTCGCGAAAGTTGACGGCGAAAAGTTCTCCTGCTTCATCGTCGAACGCGGTACGCCGGGTTTCCACGTCGGCCCGGAAGAGCACAAAATGGGCATCCGCGGCAGCTCCACCGTGCCCATCTTTTTTGAGAATTCGCCGGTTCCCAAGGAAAACCTGCTCCACGAAATCGGCCGCGGGCACATCGTCGCCTTCAACACCCTCAACGTGGGCCGCTTCTCCCTCGGCGCCTATTGCCTGGGTGGCGCGAAAGAGGTCCTCGAGGCCGCTTCGAAATACTCCAAGGAGCGCACGGCGTTTGGAAAGCAGCTTTGCAATTTTGGCCTCATCAAGGCGAAGCTGGGCGAAATGGCCATCCGTATCTTCGCGGTCGAGTCCATGATTTACCGCTCCGCGGGCATGATCGAAAACGCCGTCTCCTCCTCCCAATCCACCGCGGACAAAGCGCAGCAGGCCATGCAGGTTCTCGAAGAATACGCCATCGAGAGTTCCATCTCGAAAGTGGTCGGCAGCGAAACCGTGGATTACTGCGTCGACGAAGCCGTGCAGATTTTCGGTGGTTATGGTTTCCACGAGGACTATCCCGTCTCGCGCGCATATCGCGATAGCCGCATCAACCGCATCTTTGAAGGCACCAACGAAATCAACCGCATGCTTATCATCCAGATGCTGATGAAGCGCGCCATGGCCGGCGTCCTGCCGCTGATCCCCGCGGCCTTGAAGCTGGGCGAAGAGGTTCTTGCGGGCTCGTCGCCTGAGGATTCATCCTCCACCTCGCTTTCCGAGGAGGACCGCTCCCTCGCGCAAGCCAAGAAGATCTTTCTGCTTGCCGCCGGGACCGCCGTGCAGAAATTCCGCGAAAAGCTCGCCGATCATCAGGAAATCGTCGCGGCGCTCTCCAATATCGTCATGGATGTGTACGCGATGGAGTCCTCTCTCCGCCGCGCGCAAAAAGCCGCGGCCTCTCGCAGCTCGGCAGCAGGCGTCATGATGGACACCGCGCGGGTTTTTGTGTACGACGCGCTCGACCGCATCGAGAAAGAAGCCCGCACTGCGCTGGCTGCCGCCGCCGATGGAGACACACTCATGACGCAACTCGCCGTGCTTCGCCGTTTCGCCAAGCATGCGCCGCTCGACACCATCGCGCTCCGCCGCTCCGTCGCCGATGCCGTCCTGGCGCAAGACCGTTACCCGTTCGAAGGCCGTTGAGTGGCCCCGGCGCGAAACTAAAACGAACGTCTGGCGCACGCCAGTAGCCGGCAGTGACGATTCGCGTCACTTGCCGGGCTTGTCTATTCGCCGAATCGTTGTCCCCATTTCCGGAAACTGATTTCCCTTTTCGCGCTTGTCTCATTTCAGGAATTCCGTAGCTACCCAAATTATCAATCACTTGCGGAAGTCCCCTTTGGACCCCCGGTTGCATCTAAACAGGTGAGCATAGGTGAGGGTACATGAAAACGATCTTGGGGAAACTAAACGCGGTAACTTTGGCGGTCAAACAAAACTCTCAGCTTCGCAATCGGATTTTGTGGAGCTTGGCGGTTTTCGGCGTCCTCCAGATTTATTTCGTGCGCGAATTGATGGCGGCGGAGCTTCTGTTTGGCCTGGGCTTTGCCGTTCTGTTTGTTCTGTGCGTGATTTTTTATCTTGTCGGAGCCATCGGGGAACGCGGGCTGGATTGGGCCGAGGCGGGCATCCGCGTTGTCGCGCCTTTTGCGCGCCGCGGCTATGTCGCGCTGGAAGAAATCAGTAGAAGGCCATTCCGCCATCCACGTTCAGAGTCTGCCCAGTAATGGCGCTGGCCTGATCGGAAACCAGGAACAGAGCCGCGGCAGCGATCTCCTCCGCCGTCTGCGGTCTTCCTTGCAGGATTCCTTCCAGCATTCCTTTTAATAGCTGCTCGCCGTCCGCGTGAAAATACTCGGCCAGGCTTCGCCCTAGTTCCTGCGACATCTTCGTCTCCGGCACCGGACCGGGACTCAGCGCATTCACTCGCACGCCTTTGCGCGCGGCTTCGGCTGCCAGCGTATGCGTCAGCCCGATCAGTCCTGCCTTCGACGCCGCGTACGGACTGTTCAAGGAAAACGCTGCTTTGGCCGCGATGCTCGCAATATTCAAGATCGCCCCCGCCCCGCGCGCATACATCTCCGGCAGCACCAGTCGCGCCAGCAGAAACGGGCCGCGCAAATTCACCGCCATCACATCGTCCCACTCCTGGGCCGTGATTCTCTCTGCTGGCAGTACCGGCCCATAGATTCCTGCATTGTTCACCAGAATGTGGACCCCGCCGAAAACCTCCCGCGCCGCTCGGACAATCCTTTCGCAGTCCGTCTCTCGTCCCACATCCGCCACAACGGCTTCAGTTCGACCGCCTTCCTGGCGAATCTCTCGCGCTACAGTCTGGATTTCGCTTTCGGTTCGCGCGGTCACAATCACCGCGGCGCCCTCCGCCGCCAATCGCCGCGCAATCGCTCGTCCGATCCCCCGGCCCCCGCCCGTCACAATCGTGACTTGTCCCTTCAGCAGCATCATCGTCACCCTTTCCGCCTCGCGAGGATACCATTCAATCTAGGACGGCCGTAGCATCTCGACCGGAAGCCGAACCAAGCGGTTTCCGCGTCATCCTTGTGCGCTGCGTTCACAGAAACATACATTTGATTTCCTGCCCGTGTTGTGACAGCCTGAAACTTCTAGTACTGGAGCCGGAACTTGATCACGGAATTTACAATTCGCGAGAGGCGGGCGGCCCGCGACGGACGGTCGCCCAAGTTTCAATTATCCACGCCTGGTCATGGGGTCGAGACGCGCGTCTGCGCCGGGAAAGAGTCCCCCCATTCCGAAGCTTCTAATCGCAACAAGGGTAGATTAGAAATCGACCTAAGTTATTGCAAACAAAGGACCCTAATTTTTTCTAATCGCAACAAATCTGCGCACCCCCGCGTTCTATTTTTGTTCTCCTCGGTACACATTCCCAAGTGGACAAATACACCATCGGCCTCCGAACATTCTGGTGGCAATCCGGGCCTTCGGGTAAAATGGACGGGCTTGGGGAGAACAAATTGACGCTGACCAACATCCAGTCCACCTCGATCGGGACAAAGACGCTTGTGCGCGTCCGTCCGCGCGGCTTTTGCGCAGGCGTGGTTCGCGCCGTGGACATCGTCGAACTGGCTTTGGAAGCCTATGGAAGCCCGGTCTACGTCCACCATGAAATTGTGCACAACCGTTACGTCGTGGACCAATTGCGGCGTCGCGGCGCCATTTTTGTCGAATCGATCGAGGAAGTTCCTGAAGGCGCCGTGCTGGTTTTCAGCGCCCACGGCGTCCCGCCACGCGTCCGTCAAGAAGCCAAGGACCGAAAACTTCGCGTCATTGACGCCACTTGCCCACTGGTCACCAAAGTGCATCTGGAGGCCCTGAAATTTGCGCGCGAGGGCCGCACGCTGATTCTCATCGGACATCGCGATCACCAGGAAATTGTCGGCACCTCTGGCGAAGCTCCGGACCAGACGGTCGTTGTTGGCAGCGTCGAAGAAGTGGATCGGCTTGAGGTGCCGGACCCGAACCGCCTGGCGTTTTTGACGCAGACCACTTTGTCGCTGTACGACACGCAGGAAATTGTGGCGCGTTTGCGGCAGCGCTTTCCTTCGATTGCCGGCCCCGCTTCAGACGATATCTGCTACGCCACGCAGAACCGCCAGGAAGCCGTCGAGGCGCTCACGCGCGAAGTGGACATGATCCTGGTCGTCGGTTCCGCGAACAGTTCCAACTCCAACCGGCTAGTCGAGGTGGCGAAGCGCGCCGGCGTCGCCGCGCAACTGATTGAAGACGCGAACGACATTGATGCGACCTGGTTCGAAGGAGTGCGTTCGCTCGGATTGACTGCCGGGGCTTCTGCTCCAGA
The DNA here is from genome assembly GCA_963788255.1 of uncultured Acidobacteriota bacterium. Lineage (GTDB taxonomy): Bacteria > Acidobacteriota > Terriglobia > Acidiferrales > UBA7541 > Palsa-295. Next base: position 529,243 of record CAWBGC010000009.1, on the reverse strand, counting down.
AGTTTTGGTTGAGCAGGTGAGCCAGCGCCTTTCGAAGTATGGTTTTACAAACCAGCGCGATCTGGATTTGATTCGCGAAGATGTGCGCTTCACGTTGCCGGCCGAGCTTGCCGCGCGGCAGCGCCCCGTCGCGCGTTAAATCATCTTGCGCCCCATGGCAGGATCGCGTCTAGAAGGAGTCTGTGAGTGGCGGTCAAAATTGCCCGCCAGCCGAATAAGATAGCGCTCTTGGGCGCACCGACCAGTGCGGCTGCGATGTCGGCGGGCCTCGAAGGCGCCCCCGCTGCGCTTCGAGCGGCCGGGCTGGTTGAGCGGCTTCGGTCGATCGGCTATGACGTCGCCGACCTGGGCGATGACCCTACCCAGTTGTATCAGCCCGATGAAGAAAGCCCGCGAGCCAGAAATCTGCGCGGCGTACTGGCCGCGCTCGAGGCACTGAAACCGCGTGTCGAATTAGCCGTTAAATCCGGCGCGCTTCCACTGATCCTCAGCGGCGACTGCTCGGTTGCCCTGGCCACCATTGCTGCCACCCGGCGATATTTCCGCAATGTGGGCCTGATCTACATGGACTGCGACGCCGATTTGAACACGCCCGCCACGTCGCCTTCCGGCTGCGTGGACGGAATGGTGGTCTCGCACTTGACCGGGCGTGGCGCGGCGGAGATGGTCCGCTTCTGGGTCGAGCCGCCCTTGGTTCGCGATCCAGACCTTGCGCTTTTCGGCGTAGGTCGCCTCGATCCTCCGGAGGAGGAAGCGCTGCGCCGTTCGACGCTGCGGAGTTATCTCGCGGTTGACATTCACCGGATCGGAGCTGGGGCGGCGGCCCAGGCTGCCGTGGAGCGCATCCACGGTAACGTCCACGAATTCGTTCTGCATTTGGATGTGGACGTCATTGACGGCTTCGCGGCCACGAACTATCCCGGGTCGGGTGGGTTGCGATTCGAAGAAGTTCAGGAAGCCCTCGAAGTCTTTGCGAAGCAGGCTCATCTCGCCGCTATCGAGCTGACCGCTTACAATCCTACGAAGGATCCCGATGGGAGCGGAGCGAAGATCATTATCGATTTGCTCGAGGATATTTTGGGGAAGCGATTGGAAGCGTTTCCCGCCAAGGCTGCGGCCGCCGCTGCGGTCGCGGTCGAAAGCCCGGCAAGCGAGAGCGAGGAGACGATCGAAGAAGCAGCCGCGCCACCAGCTACGCCAGCAGTCGCGCCAGGAGATGCCTGGTCCTCGGAGGATCTTGGGAGCGTGCCCGACGAAAAGCCGGAACCGGAAGAAGAAACCGCCGAGCCATCGACTGCGGGCGCCCCTGAGACAACAGACGCGGAATCCGCGGGCGACTTGGACGAAACTCCTTCCTGAGGTTTTTACTTCACCTGCCTCCCAATCCTTGCGAGCCATCCAGAAAAGCCAATGAACCCAATGCTTTCCGTGATCATCTTCGACGTTGACGGCGTGCTGGTGGACACCACCGGATCGTTCCAGCGCACGACACTTGAGACGGTGAGATTTTTTACCGGCAAGCGAGTGACACGGCGCGAACTGCATCATTGGAAGAACAAACCGGGTTTCAACGACGATTGGAAACTCTCCACTGCCTGGGTGCAATCGCTGGGCGGTGACTACACGTACGCCGAGGTCAAGCAGAAATTCGTCGAGCTCTACTGGGGAAAGAATCGCAAGGGAAACGTGGTACGCGAGAAATGGCTGCTTCCTCGCCGCGACCTGCGGCGGCTTGCGAGGACTGCGGAACTGGCTATTTTCACCGGGCGCGTCCGGAAAGAGCTCGACTTCACAATGAATCGCATCCAGGTGCGCGAGTTCTTTCAGCGAATCATCGCGGTCGAGGACGTGCGAGAAGGAAAGCCTCACCCGGAAGGCTTACTGCGAATACTGCGCGGGCGCGATCCGGCTACCGCGGTCTATGTCGGCGACAATGTGGACGACGCGCTGGCCGCTCAGGCCGCCAAAGTCCCCTTTGTCGGAGTGCTGCCGCGAAAAAGCGAAGAGCGGCGCCAGCGCGGCGCCCTCCTGCGCAGGCTCGGGGCGAGAACTCTTCTAGGCCATGTTACCGAACTGGAAGGCTGGCTAGAAAGCCTGCCGCGACACCCGAAATAGTCCCAGAACTTCCGTTCTGCCACCCCCCTAGGACTACACGGTAGTACCAGAAAGGACACGCGTACCATTGCCCAAAGCGCCTCCAACCCTCATATTTTCATGAGGCCAGAAGTGTAGCCGAAGAATCATGGCAACCAATCCAAACACGCGGACCGCAGCCGCCCGCGCCTTCGTGCGCAGTCTGAACATCCTTCTCAAGTTCGCCCGAATGTACGACTTCGGCCACCCTCGAACGGCCAAACAATACGAGACTGCCTGGACCGAACTTCGCACAGCGCTTGGGTCCGACAACGACGCTGGACTACTGCTCGCTGTTTCGGGTGACCAATTGCTACTGGACGGCACTCCTCTCGAGTCGGCAGCGGCGGAGAAAAGCTTCGCACGCATGCTCTCCTCGGCCGGGATTGCGAGCATTCACTTCTCTCCCAAGGTGACGCAGGCGAGCCTGGCGCGGTTTGTTCGCGGATTTCCGACCAGCAGCGGCTCGAAGCCAGTGCAGTTGGCCGAGCAATTGAAGGCAGCGCTGCAAGGCGATCCGAACATACACGTCAACGAAGTGTGCTTCGTGCCGGCAGATTCCGCGGTAGCAAAAACCACTGTGGCCGCACAACTCGCGGCACGCACTTTGGGAATGAATTCCGCGCAGACAGACGAACTCCTCAACGATCCCGAAAAGCTTCTGCAACTGATCGTCGCAGCGGAAGGCAGCAAAGGAGCTGGCGGCGGGCCGGGAGGCGGAGGAGGGCCAGGTGATGGCGGGCCCGGTGGCGGGGGCGGAGGCGGAGGGTACGGTGGATCGGGCTCTGGCGGGCCGGGCGGGCCAGGTGGTGGTGGTCCTGGAGGCGCCGGTGGATCAGGCTCCAGTGGGTCTGGATGGGGTGGAGGATACGGTGGATCGGGCTCTGGCGGGCCGGGCGGCGGTCCTGGAGGCACGGGTGGATCAGGGACCGGCGGTTCCGGAGGAGCCGGCGGCACTGGAGGATCAGGAACTGGCGGAGCTGGATGGGCCGGCTGGCACGGTGGGCCAGGTGGGAGCTTTGAAGTTCCCGGAGCAGGTGTGCCGGGAGGAGGTGGCGGACAGGGGCCCGGAACCACTGTGGGTGGCGGAGCGGGGCCTGGTGGAGCAGGAGGACCCGCGGGCGGAAGCGGAAGCGGGAGCGGAACCGGTTCCGGATATTATTCGGGAAACGTATCTCCGGTCGTAACGAGTGGAGGAGGGGTCGAGGGAGGATCAGGTTCTGGTGGAAGTGGCCTATCGGATGGCGGGACGGGCGGAACTGGTCAAGGTTCCGGTGCGCCGGGCGGAAACCCTGGCACATGGAACATTGTTGGCGGAGGCGAAAGCGGCGGCGGAACACCGCTGGACCCCAACGCCGGAGGCTTCTGGTTTAACAAGGGTGATGCCGCCAATTCACCCACTCCAGCAGGTGGAGTTGGGACGGGGGGCTCAGGAGCAGGAGGTTCCGGCGCATCGTTGAGTTCATCGTTCTCGAGCCTGGGTGTTGGTCCGGGAGGAGCCCAGCAAGGAGGACCTGGAGGCCAAGGCGTTCCCGGCGGACCGGGCACAGGAGGATCGGGTTTTGGTCCCGGCGGATCTGGTGGATCTGGGGGGCCGGGAGGTTCAGGCCCGGGCGGTGGGCCGGGGACTGGCAAGGGAGGCGGCACAGGATCGCGCGGCTGGAGTGGAGCGACCGGCCCGACGGGCGCGGGTGGGGATGCAGGTGCGGGTGGCGCTGGCGGAGCGGGCCGATGGGCTAGCGCTACGACGGGAATTCGCGGGAGCCGTTCGGCGCGCGCCGGTAGCGGCGCGATGGCGGTGGAGACCGGGTTGATGACCCTGCACGAAGATGAGTTGCAGGGAATTCTGCAGATGCTGGCGCAAATTGCGCGCACGAACGAGGGCTCGAAAGACAAACTGGATCCCAGTTCCTTTCAATCGCGCCTTTCAACGCTGCCACGGCGGGCGCGGTTCACAGTCAGCCAGGCGCTTTCGGCCCTGGCTGCACAAGCGCCCTCAGAAACCTCGGACAAGCCCACACTATTGAAATTGGCGGAGCACATTGCGGTGCGCTTCGCGATCGAGAGTTACGAGCGCGGCGATATCCAAGTAAACGCCGTGCGGCAGATGCTGGACGAAATGAGCCAGGAATTGGACGGGCTGCGCAAAATCCTGGGCATCTACGAAGAAAAGATGGCGCGCCACGGGATTCAGGTGCAGTCGCACATCGACATGCTGGCGCAGGAATTCTGGGCGCAGGTGCCGGAGGAGAAGAAGAAAAGCGTCCTGGGATCGAATGATGCGTGGTGCGTGCCGCCGGCGAAAGCGCGTGAATACATCGAGGCTCTTATCGCGCGTGGGGAAAAGGAAGAGGCAGAGAAAGTCCTGCGCAATTACGCGAGCGGCATCAACAACAAATCGAACGAACCGCGGCGACAGACTGCCATGGGGCTTGCCGAACTCGCGCCCCTTTACGCGAACAGCGATGAAAAGCTATTTATCGACACGATCCGCCAAGTGGGCGTGCAACTAGCTGAAGAAACCGATTCGGAGTTGCAGAGTCTTGTGGGCGCTGCGTTCGTCCGGTTGTCCCAAGAAGCTGCGAAGAAACGGTCGTTCGCGGCGATTCAGCGCTCCGTGGAACTGGTGGATTACGTCGAAGCGGAACGGCCAGGAGTCGGGAAGAATCTGCGCCCGAGAATCGCGGTGGAGAACCGCTTGCCAGAATTCATCGAAGAAGCGGTGAAAACCGGGGAGATTCCAGGCGGGCTCGCAGACTTGCTGCGGCGGCTGCAGAACCCTTCGGCCGAACAGATTGCCGGACGGTTTAGCCGCGCGGGATTCCGAGAAGACTGCGACTTGCTGGTGTCGATGATGCAAATGCTGGGGCCCGAGGCGCTCGATCATTTGCGGATGCAGCTTCGGCAGGGAAGTCCGACGGAAGCGATCGACACCGTGGGAATCCTCGCGCGGATGGACATGGAGATGCTCGAGCAAGTCTTGCCCGAGCGGATGAAGGAATGGAAACGGACGGCCCACGACCGCGTGGTGCGGCAGATTGCTTCGAGCGGAGCAGATGGCCGAGGGCGGCTGCTGCTCGGTTTGTTTGACTACCTGGATGCTCTGATCCGGCCTCTGGCGGTGGACGAGATCGGAATGAGCGGCGAGCAATCCGCAGATATGCGTCTGCTGCGCATCGCCGAGGGGGATTTGCCGAAAGATGGCACCGAGTACCTGCGGCTGAAAGCCATCGAGGCGCTCGGCCGGCTGCGCACGAATGCGGCCGAGGCGATTCTGCGAAGAGTGGCCGAAATGCGCAAGACATGGCGCTGGGCGCACCCGAGCGAGTTGCGGTTGGTGGCGGCACAAGCGATGGAAAAGATCGATCCGGAATGGCTCCGCAGCTTTATCCCCAAGAGCGGCTTGAACGTGGCGGAATTCACGATCGAGGCGCTGGACGCCGATCCCAATTCATCGGCGATCCGCCAACGGCGCTATCCCCGGTTAAAGCTGGAGCATCCGTTGCCGGCCCAGACGACGAACCTCAAAGAGAATTGCCGGATTGAAATTCCGGAAATGACGCTCGGAGGCGGAGTAGCCATCTGCGAACAGAGCCTGCATCCCGGAAGCATCGTGGCCCTGCGCCTGTCCAGTTCGCAGAAGACTGTAAAGGCGCAAACGATCGTGCGCGACGCCAATACGCAGGCGCGCGCGTTTGAAGTGGTGGACATCGATCTGGAAGAACGCGCCAAGCTGCGCAAGCTGCTGGTGCAGCTCGGCAACGCGCTGAAACAATCAACTCCCCAGGAACGAAACCGCCGAGGAACGCGCACGATCCTTTCGAATCCGACGTAAGCGCCCCCTGAATCTGCGCGCGAGAATCAATATTTCGGTGATCCGCGGTCTTCCCCTGCAAATCATGCTCTAGCTAGGCGGGACGAATTGTTCCGTGTGCGCCTTCCTGAATTGCTTGAGTTCGTCGCCACTTCGGAGCGAACCCAAACGCAACGAAACTCCGAAGAGTGCCGCGAAACTTAATCCGGCAAGGAAAAGGGCTTGAGGGTAGGCGAGCAGGAGGCACAGCCACGCGACGGCGCAAAGGACTAGCGTGATCCCGATGCAAATGAAGAAGACTTTTCGCGCAGACCAGCCACGGGCCAAGAGGAGGTCGGTCCGGAACTACCTTTTCAAAGTGTTCGATAAGCTGGGAGTGTCTACTCGTGTGGAACTTGTTCTTTATTGTCTACAAGAGAGACAGGTCGAACCCCCGAGTGGCGCCAAGTGAATCAATCCTAAATAAACAGAGAAGAGCACGACGCGTCGCCTGTTAAGAACCGTCTTCCGCGGATCACATTTGCGTCGACGCGCCAAAACCTGTGGGGAAGCCAGTTTCGAACGCTGGCAGCAGGAAATACCGCGGCGGCTCATAGTGGTTCTCAGCGGTAAAAGGTGAGCAAAAGGGTGGGTCGGAAACAAGGTCTTTGTGCACGAAGAATGCATTGCAGCCAAGCAAGTTGCACCCCACCAACGCGTATCCACGCGACGCCAATAAGCTCTCGAGTGCTTTGAGGGAAGCTCCAAAGTAATCTGTTCCGTCCCAGCGATGCGCTTCGCTGTACTCCATCACCCACGCAACATCCGACGGAAACTTCGCATTATATTCGGCGACGATCACGCGGGGCGCGACCGATGGAATCGCTCGCAGGATGTGGTAATCGTTCCCATCCAGGTCAATCGAAAGCAAATCAATTTCACGCACCGGTGAAAGCCGGTGGAGCATTTCATTGATATTCGCGGCTGTAATGAAATGCTGCTCGAGGCGCAAGCGTCCTTCCGCTATCATGGGAGCAAGCTTCTTTCTCGCAGCGCTCACCTTTCGTCCCGATCCCTCTAGCCACACCCCGCGCCACCCTTGAACCAGCAGGAAAAGCGTGTTGTTTTCGAGGCCCTCGCCTGTCCCGAGTTCGAAGAACGTGCGGCTCCCCTCGCCGATGCGGTTGAAAATCTCGTGGAGAATGCCGTCTTCATCCGATTGGGAATACACGCGGTACCCAAACTTCAACAGCCGGCGATCATCCGAATAGCGTGGAGAGTCAAGCAGCCTTTGGCGATGATCCTGCAATTGTGCAATCTGAGCAGCGCGAAGGAGCTTATCCTTTTGCGCGGAGGAGCCTACGCCGTTCATCACTGCTCGGCCGAATAGCTTTGTCCACGGAGATTTCATCGCAGGATTCTGGGCGCACGCACCATGCGGTCCGTGGGACATTTCTACACAGTTCCGCGTCCGTTGCAAGCGTTGAGCGAGCAGCTGGAGCGGCCGTCAAGTGGACATCATTGGGGCCAATGCAGGAATAAGATGATTCGCATTCAGCGAGATCGATTGCGGGAAGGCGACCCGTCGCCAAGCGAGACAGAGGGGGCGCCCGCGTTTCCTAGGGCGCCCTCTGCAGTTATACGTTAGCCTTCTTAGAAGATGAACTTCAGTGCCAGCTCCAGCACGCGGGCCGGCTGTGCGTACGAGGGGTTGAGGAAATTTGCCTGGTTGATTACGGAGTTTACCCCTACGAACTCCGCTTGATTGAACACGTTGAATGCCTCCGCGCGGAATTCAAAGCGGGAGGTTTCGGTTACCGCGAATTTCTTGAACAATGCCATATCGAAGTTCGAGAACGACGGCCCATTCAGAAAATCGCGCCCTTGGTTCCCAAACGTCAGGCCCGTCGGCTCCGCGAATGCCGCGGGGTTGAAGAGCAATGGCCCCAAACCGGTGTTCTGAGACTGAGAAACAGCATGCGGATTTCCCACGACGTCCGCATACGACCCGGTCCCGTACCCGTTCGCCACCCCCGCGTTGTCCCCGAATCGGCTCGGATACACGTTGAATGGAGTTCCCGTCTGCCAGGTAATGATCCCGGAAAGTTCCCATCCTCCCAGCAGCTTGTGATCGAGACCCCCGCTCTTGAAAAACGGAAAGTCGTACACGTAGCTGATATTCAGCAGGTGCCGCTGGTCGAAGCCGGAGGTCGCATAGTTCGCGTGGAGATCGTACGAGTTCACGAAGCTGCCGTCGTACCGGTCCGAAGAATCATCCAGCGAGTGGCTGTACGTATACGCGACGCTCAGGATCAGCGGGCCCGTGTTGCGCCGCAGCGATATTTGCAGGGCGTTGTAGTTTGAATCCGCGTCGTTCGCGAGCAGGTTGATATCGCCCCACCCTTGGTACGGTCGAACGATGTCATTCGTGAGGAAACTCCCGCAAGCCACTGCCAGGTTTATGGCGGCTTGTCCGGTAACGGGAATGTTCTGAGGGTTAAGGGCGTCAGGACCGATGATCGTCGCGGTCACGCCGGTAAGCGACTCCGTGTTGTCGTTCCAGTTTATGTTCACCGTGTTGCAGTCGTTCTGACTGATTGCTTGCCCCTTGGGATACGGATTCTGCGATGCCGGCGTGGGAACAATTTGATTCGCGTCGCTCTGCAGAGCAAGGTGAGTCCCCTTGCTTCCCACGTAGGCAACCGTCAGAACCGTGGCCGGTAAAATTTCACGTTCCACGTCCAGGTTCCATTGCTGCACGTAAGGCCATATGGCGCTGGTAGGGATCGAGGGAGGGCCGAGGGGGAAAAGCACGCCCACCCCGCCGCACGCATTCAGTGCGCCACCTCCGCCGCCACCCACATCCGCGTATCCCGTAATATTGAACTGCGTGGGAGTGCACGACACCGGCGGCGTAGCTTCCAGAGATTCCGAGTTGGACTCATCGCCGTTTTGGTGTTCGAAGAATATGCCATAGCCGCCGCGGATTGACGTCTTACCCTTGCCCCATGGGTCCCAGGCAAAGCCGATGCGCGGGCCTGGATTAAACAAATGCCCCTTCATGCAGCCAGGGTATTTGCTTCCGGCGGTGGCCCCGAGCTGATCCGCTGGTCCAAAAGGTCCTCCGGGTCCTCCGCACTGTACCATTCCATCGAATGGATTCCCTGTGCCTGGAATGAGAGCCCCGCTTTGGCCAGTGACACTCCCGTCATAGTCAATCAACGGGGCGCTGGCCGCACTATATGCCGATTCCTCCCAGTTGTAGGACCTGTGCGAAATGTCCCGATAGGTTCCAAACAGGCTCACCCGCAAACCCAAGTTCAGCGTCAGGCGGTCCGTGATATGCCAATCATCCTGAAAGTATGGTTCCAGGATTCTGTAGTGATTGTAATACTTCGGCAGACCGCTGGCCTGCGAATAGTTCGCAATGTTCCCTTCCAAAATATCCGCAATCGCGTTGCCCGACGTTACTGTGTTTCCCCCGTTCGCGAAATACAAGTAGCCTTGCACGTCCGAAACTCCCGGCTCATTTTTCGCGTAGTTGATAAAGGAAGCCCCCATCGCAAAGTTGTGCCTCCCCACGATCCGGGTCAGAGTGTCCTTCATACCGAATACGGGAGACGCATTCTCCCAGGGCGCTGCTCCGGGGTCCTGGCTAAATCCACCGCTATAGGGGTCGTTCTGGCTCCCGATCTGATCCGAGTCGCTCACGCCAAACCCAGGAATCTTCCCGCCGAAGGGAGGGTTCTGGTTCGGAAATAAGCCCGTCATGGTAAACGAGGCAGGAAGCTGCCAGTAATTCGTCCCATTGAACGGAAGCGAGCTGAAGTAGATGTGATCCACGTTGTAGCTGGCGAGGAGCTCGTTCACTGTCTTGGAGGAAAATGTAGAAGTCAAATGGACAACCGCGCTCGTCCCCGGTCCTTGCTCCAGATCGGGAAGCGTCTGGAACGTGGCGGAAGCCCCAAACACGCCGCCTTGCGGATTTGTCGTCTTCCACGTATCGTGCGTGTACCGCACAAACACTCGTTCCGAACTCGTGATGTTATGGTCTACGCGGATCTGCTCCTCGCGCCAGTTCTCCGGAACGGAGAGCGATGCCTTAAAACACGCCGGCGTGTTTTGGCACGTGGGGTCGTTAAATGACGCCAAACCTGTTTCCGTCGCATGCGGAACCGAATTCAACAGCGCTACTCCGTTCGGATCGGGCGCGGAAGGAAGAGTGTAGGAGGAGGTGAGGCCGGCGGGACAAAAGTCGCTGAACGGGTTCTGGGGGGCCCCACTAACCGTAATGGCATAGGGTACATTCGGCGAACAAATATCCGTAAAGTCGCCGCCACGCTCGGCATCCGATGGAACTCCCTGGGAAATGGTCAAGGGGTTGCGATTGATCCGCCACTCCTCCGACCAGAAAAAAAAGGTCTTGTCCTTCTGCGTGTTGTAATGATTCGGGATATAAACGGGGCCGCCCAGTGTGTACCCAAAGTCATTCCGTTTGTAGGCCGGGCGCGGGTTGTTGGCCGCGTTGTTGAAAAAGCCGTTTGCGTTGAAATCATCGTTGCGGACATATTCATAGAGGTCGCCGTGGAACTGGTTCGTTCCGCTCTTGGTTTCCACTTCCACGGTTCCGGATCCATTCAAGCCGTACTGTGCGCCGTAGTTCGACGTCATGACGCGCACTTCGGAGATCGAGTCCAGGCTGGGATAGAGGTTCAGCGTTTGGTTGCTGCCTGAATCCATGATGGAGCCGCCGTCCAATTCCCAGTTGTTGTACTCGTTGCGCCCGCCGTTCACGTTGTAGAGGATGCTGCCGTTCACGCCGACGTCCGCCTCGCCTCTCGTTCCGCTATTGCCGACGCCCGGCGTCAAAGTGATAAGCTGGGTAAAATTGCGGCCGTTCAATTCGAGTTCGCTGAGCTGCGTCGAGGTAATCGTTGTGGCGAGCTCGGCGGATTGCGTTTCCACCTGGGCAACGTTTTCACCCGAGACAACCACTCTTTCACTGACCGCGCCGATTTCCAGTGTCACGTCCACGCGGAGCTTCTGCGCTGCGTCGAGGACCACTCCGGTCGCCAGATATTCCTTGAATCCCTTGCCGGTAACCGAGATGTCATATCGGCCCTGGGGCAGCCCGGCCACCAAGTACTCGCCCGCCGAATTGGTCTCCGTCGTGCGCGTCAGTCCGGCGGAATGGTTGGTGATCGTCACCCGGGCGCCCGGGAAGACGGCTCCCGTAGCGTCTTGCACCGTACCCGTGATTTGCCCGGTGTCCTGCGCGAAGTTCGCCAAAGGAGCAAACAACACACCGAGCAATGCGCAGAGGAATACTCGAAGGCATTTCATAGTAGACTCCGCTTGTCCCAAGGATTGAGGGGAAACCGCTTTTCTTTCCTGTGCATGCCACCCCCGCAGCACAGCGTCACAAACTCTTCTATACCATCCACCCCGCCGTCAAGCCTCTCACACTGCCTGCGGCATCCAAATCGTCACCCAACGCCAAGACTTTTATTAAATTTATTAAAACTGATTAATATACACTGTCGGCGGGATGTCAAGTGAAAAAAGCCTGCGCCGGCTGCGTAGTGCCGGGCACTTGGTTTCTGCCCCCGGGAACACTCTCCTTCCAAAGCGATCTCAGCCTGCAACCGACAAATCGAGGCCAGGACTTGCCAGCGGTGTTATCCTTTCCGCGGTTTTCGGCGGCGCGCGGCTGTGAAGTGCGAATTGCTGCCGCGATTCCGAAGAGTATGGCGCAATCAAACTCCAATCGAAAATCCTACGATGTCATCGTCGTCGGTTCTGGTGCCGGAGGCGGCGTGGCAGCGCACGTCCTCTCTTTGGCTGGGGCCAAGGTCTGCATGCTCGAGGCGGGCGATTGGTTCGACTGCACCAAGCAATCCACGATGCTCGAGTGGCCTTACAATGCGCCTCATCGCGCCGCCTCCACCAAGGAAAAAACCTTCGGCTATTATGATGCTTGCGTCGGCGGCTGGGAATTGGCAGGCGAGCCCTACGTAAATAGCCCTGGCTCGGACTGGAAGTGGTGGCGCGCGCGTATGCTCGGTGGCCGCACGAACCACTACGGCCGCGTTTCCTTACGCATGGGTCCCGCCGATTTCAAGGGTTATTCCCGGGACGGACGTGGCGCCGACTGGCCGATCACCTACGAAGACTTGGCGCCCTACTACGACAAGGCCGAGGAGTTGATCGGCGTCTTCGGTTCAACCGAGGGCATCGAGAATGCCCCAGACGGCAAGTTCATGCCTCCTCCCGCGCCGCGTGCTTATGAGAAGGTCATCAAGCTCGCCTGCGACAAGCTTTCCATTCCCTGTATTCCCTCCCGCATGGCGATACTCACGCGTCCCTTGAACGATCGACCCGCCTGCCATTATTGCGGACAGTGCGACCGTTCCTGCGCCGTCAACGCCAATTTCAATTCGCCTGGCGTCCATATTTTCCCGGCGGTGAAGACCGGCAATCTCGAAGTCCGGACCGGTGCCATGGCGCGCGAGGTCTTGGTCGGCTCCGACGGACTGGCGCGCGGTGTTTCCTACGTGGACAAGAAGTCGCGTCAGGATGTGGAGGTAAATGCAAAAGTCGTCGTGCTCGCCGCCAGCGCCTGCGAATCGGCACGCATCCTGCTCAATTCGAAAAGCAGCCAGTTCCCCAACGGCCTCGCGAACTCTTCTGGCCTTGTAGGTCGAAATCTGATGGACACCGTCAGCACGGATTTGTCTGGCTATCTGCCGGTCTTGCAGGAGTTGCCTCCATTCAATGAGGACGGAGTGGCAGGCGCCCACGTCTACATGCCCTGGTGGTTGAACCAGGAACAGAAGGCGGGGAAGCTGCCCTTTCCACGTGGCTACCACATCCAAATCTATGGCGGACGCTATCAGCCTGACGCCTATGCGCTCCAGGAGTCAGAAAAAATACTGGGCGGCGGTTACGGCCTCGAATTGAAGCGCAATCTCCGCAAGATTTTTGGCTGCGGGGTATCATTCCAGGGACTTGGAGAAATGCTCTCGAATCCCAATAGTTATTGCGACATCGATCCCACGACTGTCGACGAGTGGGGCATCCCCGTCCTCCGATTTCATTTCAAGTGGGGCCAGGACGAAATCCTGCAAGCCAAGCACATGCAGGAGTCATTTCGGGAGATTCTTGAAACGGCCGGCGGCTTCGTGACCACCGACCTGAGCGCGGAAAAAGAATGGGGCATCACGAAGGGCGGCGAGGTGATTCATGAAGTGGGCGTCACGAGGATGGGCAGCGATCCGCAATCCTCCGTCTTGAACTCGCATTGCCAGGCCTGGGACTGCAAGAATTTGTTCGTCACCGATGGCGGTCCTTTTGTCACCAATTCGGACAAGAATCCCACGTTGACCATCAGCGCGCTGGGCTGGCGGACCACCGAGTACATCGTTGAGCAAGTCAAGAAAGGAAATGTCGCCACCTGAACCATAAATCCCGGCGGAGACCATATGGCGCCAGATAAGAAACCAGATAAGAAATCCGGTAAGAAGCCTGAATTGCAAGACCTCGCGCAGACTCACGCCTCCAACGTGAGCCGCCGCGATTTTCTCCAAGGCATCAGTTCCGCCATGGCCGTTGCCGCGGCCCCCGGCGTGGCGAAGGATCTCCGCGCAAACTGGACCGAGGCTCATCCGCCCACATCGGCGGGTGCCCCTCTTGTTCGCAAGTCCTTCGATGAACGCCAATGGCGCACCGTTCGCGTGCTCTGTGATTTGATCATTCCCGCGGATGAACATAGCGGCAGCGCCACGCAGGTTGCAGTCCCCGAATGCGTTGACGATTGGATTGATTTCTACACGCAGCAGGATGGCAACGACAGGGTCCGAACCCTGGTCTTTGGTGGCCTGGAATGGCTCGACCGCGAATCGCAGCGGCTGTTCGGAAAGGATTTTGCCGCCGCGGCCTCCGATCAACAGAAGCAAATCCTGGATCGCATCGCCTGGCCTGCCCGTGCCACAAAGGACGACCATCCCTGGGTGCTCTTCTTCAACCTGTTCCGCGATTTGACGGTCGCTGCCTTCTTCTCCAGCAAGATCGGCGTTGCGGACCTGCAATATATCGGCAATACGTTCAACCCCAATTGGACCGGATGCGATCCCGGCGTCTGGGCCACCATCGAGCAACGCATCAAGGATGGCTACAAAGGCGTCACCAGCGTCGGACCCGCCCTGCCGAATTCCTGACCGTTTCAAGTTGCCTGCAAGCGTCTCCTAGCTTAAAGGATTGCCCCGCTTCGATTGATTCCAGGCGCAATTATAGCCTTGAAGGGGGCTCCGGAAATCGTGGTCTGACTCCGAGTCTCGCTACGGATTCGCTGCTTTCGATGGCGCTCTCCATTCATTCGGTTCATGCCGCCCCCTCACCGTGACTCCCAAAGCAAGGAGGCGTGACGTGGCGCCACCGTCCCTGAAACCTTTGGCACATGACTCGCACGCGCGCTTCACCGGCGGCCTCCTTTCCGCAGGCTTAACCGTAACCCATAGGGGTCGCGTCACGCGTGCTTGTGATTTACGTCACGGCGGCCTCTCCCCCTCAAAGGCGAACATTCAGATGTACCTTCCGGGTGACTCGCCATGAAAAACATCCTGATTCTGGGCGCAGCGGGGCGGGATTTTCACAACTTCAACGTAGTCTTTCGGAGCCAACCTGAGTTTCGGGTGGTCGGCTTTACGGCCACGCAGATTCCCGGAATCGCCAATCGCCGCTACCCGCCAGAATTGGCAGGGCCTCACTATCCGCTCGGCATTCCCATTTTTCCGGAGCAGGACCTGGAACGCCTGATCGCCGAGCATAACGTGGACGCCGTGGTTTTTTCTTACAGTGACATTTCCCATCAGAATCTCATGCATTTGGCCTCGCGAGCGGTTGCCACGGGGGCGGATTTCTGGTTGCTGGGGACGGAGCGCACGCAGATTCAATCGACAGTTCCGGTTGTCTCCGTCTGCGCCGTGCGAACGGGATGCGGCAAGAGCCCCGTGGGACGCCTGGTCGCCGCGGAACTCCGGCGGCGTGGTCTCAAGCCGGTGGTGATCCGCCATCCTATGCCCTATGGAGACCTTGCCGCGCAGGCCGCGCAACGGTTTGCGACGATGGAGGATCTCGACGCGCAGCAGTGCACCATCGAAGAGCGGGAGGAGTACGAACCGCACATCGAGAAGGGAACCGTCGTCTACGCAGGAGTGGATTACGAACAAATCCTGCGCCGCGCGGAACGAGAGGCGGACGTCATCCTGTGGGACGGTGGCAACAACGATACTCCTTTCTACGCGTCTGACCTGGAAATCGTAGTCGCCGACCCGCACCGCCCCGGACATGAACTGGCTTATTTCCCCGGAGAAGTGAACCTTCGGCGTGCCGACGTGGTGGTGATCAACAAGGTCAACACCGCAGCGCCCCGGGACGTCGAAACGGTGAAAGACAACGTCCGAAAGCACAACCCCCAGGCCAGAATCATCGAGACAGCCTGCCGGGTTTCCGTCCCGTCGCCGGAAATGATTAAAGGGCGCCGCGTTCTGGTAGTGGAAGACGGACCGACGCTGACGCACGGCGAGATGCCGTACGGCGCTGGCGTGGTGGCGGCTCGAGAATTCGGCGCGGCGGAACTGGTGGATCCGCGACCGTACGCCGTGGGATCGATCCGCAGCACGTTTGAAAACTTCCCGCATTTGACGAACCTTCTGCCCGCCATGGGCTATAGCGCGATGCAGAGGCACGAACTGGAAGAGACGATCAATCGCGTTCCGTGCGACCTGGTGCTGATCGCCACTCCGATCGACCTCGCTCGGGTGATAAAGCTTGGCAAACCGAATCTGCGCGTCACCTACGAAGTCGAAGAGCTTTCTCATCCCGGATTGGCCGAGGTGGTCGCGGAGTTCGCACGAGAGAACGCGCCGGCGAGGGTCTAGCCATGAACACGAAGGACTTTGTATCACTTCGCGATCTATCACCTTCGGAGATGGAGTATTTGCTTATCCTGGGACGCCAAGTGAAGGAACATCCCGATGTCTACTGCGATACGCTGCGCGGCAAGTCGCTGGCGATGATCTTCGAGAAGCCTTCGCTGCGGACTCGCGTGAGCTTCGACGTGGGCATTCACCAGCTCGGAGGATATTCGGTTTATCTCTCGCCGCAGGAGATCGATCTGGGCAAGCGGGAGTCGGTCCACGACGTGGCCAAGAATCTGGAGCGTATGGTGGACGCCATCATGATTCGCACGTTCGCGCACGAGACAGTCGAGAAGTTGGCGGATCATGCGGACGTTCCCGTCATCAACGGCCTCTCGGATTACAGCCACCCGTGCCAGGCTATGGCCGACTACGCGACGATCTGGGAGGTGAAGGGGCGGCTCGAGGGACTGAAGCTCGCGTTTGTGGGAGATGGCAACAACGTTGCGCACTCGCTGATGTTTGGCGGCGCGCAGCTCGGATTGCACGTGTGGATCGCTTCGCCAGCGGGCTACGAACCGAGACCAGACGCGATCGCCTGGGCCCAGCGGCGCGCGTCCGAAACCGGCGGGACTTTGACGATTACGAACGACCCTAAGGAAGCGGCGACCGATGCGGATGCCGTCTACACAGACGTGTGGACGAGTATGGGACAAGAATCCGAGGCCAGGCTGCGAAACAGCATCTTTCGGACATTCCAGGTGAATTCGGAGCTGTTTGCCCTTGCGAAGCGCGATGCCATCTTTCTGCATTGTCTGCCCGCTCATCGCGGCGACGAAGTGACGGCAGACGTGATCGATTCGTCCCGGTCGGTGGTCTTTCAGCAAGCCGAGAACCGCCTGCATCTTCAGAAGGCTATCCTGCTGGAATTGATGCAGCCGGTTCCGATCGAGGTGGTTCCCTTCGCGCACATTCCAGCGGCTGTGCGCGCATAGTGCGGTGCTGCCATGAAGACGATGGTGCTGGCGATCGGCGGGAACTCTCTGATCCGTCCCGGGGAACGGGGCGGTGTCTCCGAGCAGATTGCCAACGCCCGGCCCATCGCGGCCCAAATCGTGAGCCTGGTTCGCGACGGCTACCGAATCGTCCTCACTCATGGCAACGGCCCCCAGGTCGGCGCGGAACTTCTGCTCTCCGAGCGATCCACAAGCTGGGTTCCCAGACACCCCTTGGACGTCTGCGACGCGGCCACGCAGGGCGAGATTGGCTACTTCCTCCAGCAGGCCTTGAACACTGAACTCCGGCGCGCGGGCCTCCACGTTCCAGTCGTGACGGTCGTGACACAGTGTGTCGTCTCGCTGGACGATCCTTCGATGACGCACCTCACGAAGCCCGTGGGGCCTTTCTATTCCCGGCAAGAGGCCGAGGAGCGCACGCGGCTCTTCGGATGGACGGTGGTGGAGGATGGCGCGCGCGGATACCGCCGGGTCGTCGCGTCGCCCGAGCCCATCGAGATCGTGGAGTTCGAAGTGATTCATCAATTGGCAGCGCGCGGCATTCTGACGATCGCTTGCGGAGGAGGGGGCATTCCAGTTGCCTGGGTCGACGAAAAACTGCAAGGCGTGGAGGCGGTGATCGACAAAGACCTTGCGTCGTCCCTGCTCGCCTCATTGCTGGGCGTGGAATTATTCGTCATCGCGACGGATGTTGACTGCGTATATGTGGACTACGACAAGCCGTCGAAGCGGGCGCTCCATCAGGCGACGCCCGTCGAATTGGACGCGTTTGCCCGTGCGGGTCATTTTCCAGCCGGAAGTATGGGCCCCAAGATCGAAGCTGTCGTGCGGTTTGTGCGCCGTGGCGGAGCGGAGGCGATCGTCACTTCCTGTGGCAACCTGTGCGCTGCGGTCGAGGGAGCCGCGGGCACGCACGTCGTTTTGGAGCCTGTGGGCATTTCGCAGGAGGAGTGCGCGGATTTCAGGCTAACGGCCGGCAACCGTTGAACGCAGATTAAGTCTTAGACGATGGAAACGAGCGAGGATCTTATGACTACCGAAATCATGAGCGAGCGGAAATCGACCACGGAGAATTTCATCGAGCTCGAAGATCGCTTCGGCGCTCACAACTACCATCCCCTCGATGTCGTCATCGAGCGAGCGGAAGGCGTGTGGGTTTACGACACCGACGGGAAGCGGTATCTGGACTGCCTGGCCGCGTACTCGGCGCTGAATCAAGGGCATTGTCATCCCCGGATACTTGAGGCGCTCATCGAACAGGCCTTCAAGATCACGCTTACCTCGCGGGCTTTCCGCAACGACCAGCTTCCGCTGCTGTACAAAGACTTGCACGATCTGACCGGCTTCGACATGGCTCTGCCGATGAACACCGGCGCGGAAGCAGTGGAGACCGCCATCAAAGCAGCCCGCAAATGGGGCTATAAAGTCAAAGGTATTCCAGAGAACAAGGCAGAGATCATCGTCTGCGCCAACAACTTTCACGGGCGCACCGTGACGATCGTCAGTTGTTCCACCGATGAGCAGTACCGCGACGGCTTCGGTCCCTTCACGCCGGGATTCAAGGTGATTCCCTTCGGAGACGCGAACGCTCTGGAGGAAGCGATCACCTGGAACACCTGCGCTTTCCTCGTAGAGCCGATTCAAGGCGAGGCTGGGATCGTCATTCCGCCCGCGGGATATTTGAAGGCGGCTTCGGAAATTTGCCGGCGCAACCGAGTGTTGTTGATGGCGGACGAAATCCAATCGGGTCTGGGCCGTACGGGCGAACTCTTCGCCTACATGCACGAGGGGATCAAGCCGGATGTCGTCATTATCGGCAAGGCGCTGGCAGGCGGCTTTTATCCTGTTTCCGCTGTACTGGCTTCTCGTGAGATTTTGGAAGTGTTCAAGCCCGGTGATCACGGCAGCACGTTTGGAGGCAATCCGCTCGGTTGTGCTGTGGCTCGCGCCGCGTTGAAAGTGCTCAAAGAGGAAAACCTGGTCGAGCGGTCTGCAGTGCAGGGCGCCTATTTTCTCGACCTGCTACGGAATCTGCGCTCCCCAGACCTGAAGGAGGTGCGCGGCAAGGGACTATGGATCGGGCTGGAGCTCTACAGCCCCGCCCGGCTCTATTGCGAAGCGCTCAAGGAAGAGGGCATCCTATGCAAAGAGACGCATGACAAGGTCATCCGGATCGCGCCCCCACTGACGATTACCCGCGAAGAAATTGATTGGGCGTTCGAGCGCATCCAGCGCGTACTGGAGCACTGGGAATCCACTTAAAACGCCTCCATTACGCCGACACACGAGGAAATTTCCAAGTTGATTCGGTCCTTGAGCGAAACTGTTGCTCGTTTGAACACAATTAACTTGGGGAAATCGCCAATTGAGGTATATGATTCGCTGCGGCTGTCCAACAGTAACCTTGCCCCAGAGCTCTCGCTGAAGTTTAACGAGCCCTTCCGAGGCAGTGACAATGAACACATCAAAGAGTGACATGCGTCACAGCGTTCTGAAGATTAGCGAACAATAATTCGTGCGTGCGGCGCGTTTCTTTTGCACTGCGGCGCCGATTCGCAGGTCGGAGGGTGGGCATGGGGAACCGCGAGAACCACAGGCTTGCACGCGTCACAGACCTTTCATTCTTAGTTCTCCTCTTGTTCTTATCCATTGTTTCTAGAGCGGTTGCCGCGCCGCAAGAGCAGAAGGCGCCGTCCGCCGGCCAGCAATCCGCCTACGCTGGGTCGGATACCTGCAAGGCCTGCCACGAAGAGCTCTACAATAACTGGGAGAAGACTCCCCACTGGAAGACCACGCTCAACACCAAGGAAGGACCTTCCCACCAGGGTTGTGAGGCTTGTCACGGAGCAGCCGCCGCCCACGTTGCGGATCCGAGCGACACTTCGAGCCTCTTCAAGTTCGAAAAGGCCTCCCCAAAAGAGATCAACGAGCGCTGTCTGACTTGCCATGCCTCGGGTTCCGAACACATGCAGGCCATCAATTCCTTGCATGCCAAGAGCGATGTCTCCTGCACGTCGTGCCATTCGCCTCACCACGCGGAATCTAGAGAATATTTGCTGGTAAAGGCACAGCCGGGGCTCTGCTATTCCTGTCACCTCCAACAAAAGGCTCAATTCGACATGCCTTTTCACCATCGCGTGAATGAAGGTCTCATTCAATGCACCGACTGCCACAATCCACATGGCACCGTCCGAGATCACCAGCTCCGCACTTCGGCCGGCCAGGATGTCGTCTGCTTTAAATGCCACATAGACAAACAGGGCCCCTTTGCCTTCGAACACGAGGCGGTCAAGCTCGAGGGCTGCCAGTCGTGCCACCTTTTCCACGGAGGGCCTAACCCGCACATGCTGAAGGCCAGCAATGTGAATCTGCTCTGCCTGCGATGCCATACCGCTTCCACCTTCAGCGGGGCGCCGGGGACTCCGAGCTTCCACAACCAGAACACTTTTTTCCAGGCGTGCACGCTGTGCCACTCACAAATCCACGGGTCAAATTTCGATCCGAGGTTTTTCAAGTAAGGGCCGCATGAATCTTCATCTGGGAGCGAAGACAGAAGATGCCATTCAGGCGGCCAAGAGCGATGAATCCAAGACGGCGGGGTGAGGCGTCATGAAACATCGTCCAAGAATTGGTTTGTTGGCAGTTTTGGTCTTACTCCCGGCTCTTCTCTATTCGCCTGCGGCGCGGGCGCAGGATGACTCCGGCGAAGGTAAAGGAATCGATTCAGGTGGCTACAACATCCACCAGACCATTGATTTCGGTTACCGGGCGAACTGGGTCAACGGCGATCAGGACACCTACGATACATTCATCAATCTAGGCCAGGGCGTCCGCCTGTTCGACTATTCGCTGGATATGCGCTCATTGACCCATGATGGGCTTTTGTTCGACAACCTGAGTTTTAGCAACTTCGGTTATGGCGGCGACCCCAACGATGTCTCGCGCCTCCACATGGACAAGGGCAAGTGGTACGACTTCCGAATGATGTTCCGCCGCGACAAGAATTTCTGGGATTGGAATCTCTTCGTCAATCCGCTGAATCCCATCTCCACAAACCCCGCGGCCAGCCCCACGACGCCATCGGCGAATTCGCCCCACTCGGAAGACCTTGTGCGCCGCATGCAGGATTACGACCTGACGCTTTTCCCTCAATCGAAGATACGGTTCCGGTTGGGCTATTCGCGCAACCGTGATGAAGGCCCCGGCTTCTTCACCACGGATGGCGGCACGATTTCGCCCTTCAATACCAATTATAGCTACACGACCAACGCCTACCGCGCGGGCATCGATTTTCGCATCCTGCCCCGGACGACGTTGTCCTACGACCAGATGCTCACCTACTTCAAACAGGACAATATCGTTTCCGATCAGAATTTCCCATTCCAAGTCATCAACGGCGGCGTCACTGTTCCCGTGGATCTGGGCGACATCTGGGCTTCTTCCGGTGGGGAGATTCTACCCTGCGGGTTGGCTGCTGGTACCGGCTTTCCGTTCTCGGGAACCACCCCGCCCACGGCGAATGCGAATTGCAACGGTTTCGTTTCTTACAGCCAGGTGGGCCGCCCTCGGAATTTCATGCCCCGGGAAATGTTCAGATTCCAGTCGAACTATTTCAAGAAATTTGAGACGTCCGGCTCGGTGGGATATAGCACCGCAAACAATGTGATTCCGGATTTCAATGAAACCGTGGTGGGATGGACCACGCGCACGGGGTCACCCGGAGGCACTACGTCGGGGCCTTCGAACGCCAAGCGGTTCAGCGTGAATGCGGATTGGTCAGGGACGTATGCGGTGACCGACAAATTTCACATCGTCGACCAATTCCGGTTTGACGACTTTCGCATCCCCACGGAATGGGACAGCGTCTCGGGAACTTTCTTTACCACCGGCGGCACGGGCCTCGGAGCTCCGATCGGTGTATTCAATACGGCGAACTGCGACGTCGCCAATTTATATAGTGGGACGACTTGTCCCTTTCATACCCTCACCAACGGCGCCGATTTGACGACCGGAGTCAACCTAAACTACTTCGCCGTGAATTTGAAAACCAACACGTTAGAGTTCGAGTACGATTTCTCGAGACGCTTTTCCGCTCATCTCGGCTATATGTACTCCCATCGAGTAATCACCGATAACAGCAACAGCTACACTACTCTGGAGACCTACTATCCGGGCGGGGTCGGTGCCCTCCCAGCGAATTACTATAATGCCGCGCGCGGAGACTGCGCCCAAGCGACAACGGGCGGCCCGCTTCCGGCCGGTTGCACCGCGAACTCGGATGGATCGCTCAGCTTCAATCCAGGCCCGCCCACCGGCCTTGCCCTTCCTATGGCCATAGTCGTCAACGGGAACACCCTCTTATTCGGCGTTGTTGCTCGGCCCATTGATGCCCTGCGTATCACGGGCGATTTCGGGTTTGGCTACAATGATTTCGCCTATACGCGTGTTTCGCCGCGGCAGGTCCAATCCTACAAGATCAACGCAAATTACAACCCCAAGCCCTGGGCCAGTATCAGTGGGGCGGTGGATATCCACGAGAATCGCGACGATGTGTACAGCGTGAATGACCTGGAACACGATCGCATGTACAGCTTCGCGACGATTCTCTCGCCCACCCCGAAGTTCTCAGTGGATTTCGGATATAACTATTGGGATGTATTTGCGCAAGAGACGATTTGCTATACGGAGGGCTTCGGCCCAGCTCCGTCGGGCGCGACGAATTGCCCCCCGCTTCCCGAGCCATATACCTCCCCTGTCCCGCTTGGCGCGCTTTCGACCTATACCAGCACGGACCATTTCGCATACGCGGGCTTGATGTGGAAGGTGACGCCGCGCGTGATGGCAGCCCTCGGGTTTGACGGAAGCTTTGTCCGCGGCAGTTCTCCCTATTTCAATCAGCCGCAGTTTGGGTCTCCGACGGCGGGTGCGCCAGCGCCCGCGCTCCAGCAAGTGACTCTCAACGCGCTCCAGCCAAGCGGCACGCTGAACTTCAATTATCTGAGGCCGAATGGGTCCGTAACGATCCAGCTCTACAAGGGCTTCAGCTACAAGATGGCGTGGAATTATTACGGATTCAACATCGCAGGCACTCAGTTCCCGGCGGGGCTCGCGTTGAACCCCACCAATGCTGCGCTGCCTTCTCTGCAGTTGGAAAACTTCAACGGCAGCACGGCAACCTTCTCGTTCCGGTACGCGTTCTGAGATTCGATCGCTTGGTGAGCGCTGCTTCGAGTGTGATATCTTATGTAGGCATTTGAGTGGAGGGGTCACATGAATAATTTGTTGATTCGCGTCGCCAGATTTGCCTTCCTTGCGTGTGTGGGTATGTTTTTGCTGACGGCTACCGTTCGGGCG
Source organism: uncultured Acidobacteriota bacterium (assembly GCA_963788255.1). GTDB lineage: Bacteria > Acidobacteriota > Terriglobia > Acidiferrales > UBA7541 > Palsa-295. Next base: position 506,030 of record CAWBGC010000009.1, on the reverse strand, counting down.
CAGGGTGATGGCGCGACTGTCTTCAAAGCGAAGTGCGCGGTCTGCCATGGGGCGGACGGCAAGGGCGACACGTCAATGGGAAAGGCTCTGAAGATTCAGGACCTCAGCTCGAGTGAGGTCCAGGGTCAAACCGATGCCCAACTGACAGGCGTTATTACGGATGGCAAGGGGAAGATGCCTGCCTACAAGGGTAAGGTCACGGACGACCAAATCAAGCAGCTCGTCGCATACATTCGAACGCTGAAAAAGAAGTAACTTTGCCCGGCTCGGTGCGAACACATCCGGCGCATCCCACGGGCCGTGGAGACTTATAAACCTGCTGGCGGATGGCGTGCCCGCCGGGGGTTGCCCATTGGCGAGTAGGGCAATCCTCTGTGGCGGGCGTGCAATTCACTTTTTCACTTGTAGAGAGGAGGTTATTCTGTCTCTCGCGATATGAGTCTGCTTGAGAGAATGGGTCTCCCGTTTCGTCCCGTCATTTACCTGGGCCAAAATCTGCTGACGCTTGCCGGTGCAGTTCTTACAACAAGTTCCGCCATCACTCTCATCGGTTTTTGGCTTTTCAATCTCGTCGGCGGCGGCACCCCCCAGCCCTATCTAGGGCTTATCTTCTTTCTCATCCTTCCTGGTTTCTTCGTAATGGGATTGGTGCTGATGCCCGTCGGGGTTCTGCGGCGCCGTTTCCAGCTCATTCGTGCCGGCCACCTCCCCGCAGAGTATCCGCGAGTAGACTTTTCCGTGCCTGCGGTGCGGCATGTCCTGGGATGGGTGAGCGGACTCACCATGGCAAACGTCCTCATCTTTGGCGTGTCGGCCTATCGTGGTGTCGAGTACATGGATTCGGCCAGGTTTTGCGGCCAGACCTGCCACACCGTCATGCAGCCGGAGTTTACGGCGTACCAGAATTCGCCTCATCAGCGTGTCGCCTGTATTCAATGTCACATCGGTCCCGGAGCTTCCTGGTTCGTCCGCTCCAAGCTTTCGGGGCTGCGCCAGGTCTACGCCGTCACTTTTCACACCTACGATCAGCCCATTCCCTCGCCGGTCCAGCAATTGAGGCCTGCCCGGGAGACCTGCGAGCAGTGCCACTGGCCTCAGAGGTTCACGGGAGATAAGTTCATCGTCATCCGGAAGTTCTCCGAAGACGAGAAGAACACGGAACTCACCACCGTGCTGCTTTTGAAAATCGGCGGACACACGTGGAATGGGGAGGTGGGCATCCACGGTCGCCATCTGGACACCAAGGCGCCGGTCCAATATGTCGCCATCGATAAGCAGCGCCAAACGATCGGACAGGTTTCCTATACGGATGACTCCGGCAAACAAGTGGTTTTTACCTCCACCGACACGAAGCCCACTCCCGCACAACTTGCCGCCGGCGAGCATCGAACGATGGATTGCGTAGACTGTCACAATCGTCCCACGCACATTTTTCAATTGCCCGATCGTGCTGTGGATCAGGCCATGGCGCAGGGACGCATAAGCCCCGACCTGCCGTACATTCGGAAGAAAGCGGTCGAGGTACTGAAAGTAAGCTATCCGGACCGGGAGACGGCCTCTCGCGAAATTGCCTCGGCTCTGGATGATTTCTATCGTGCGTCGTACCCGGATGTGTACCGCGAAAAGCACGCGCTTGTGGCGGAAGCCATCAGTCAAGTGCAAGCTGTGTATTCCCGGAACGTTTTCCCGGCGATGGGTGTGACCTGGGGTTCCTATCCCAACAATCTGGGCCATATGGACTTTCCCGGATGCTTTCGCTGCCACGACGGTAGCCATACGAGTGCCGACGGCCGTACCATTCCCAATGACTGTGACACTTGCCACACGATGCTCGCAATGGATGAACAAAATCCCAAGATACTCACGGATTTGGGAATGAAATAGTAGATCGGGCGCGGAGTAGCCGGACCGTTGATGGAAGGAATTCGGAACACGCGGTGCTGGATTTTGCTGCTTCCCGTGGCAATCGCGTTGGCATCTCTGCCGCGCGCGGCCTTCGCTCAGGCTAACGCGCCTCAAAATCCCGACACGCAGTGCCTCGCCTGCCACGGCCAGAAAGACTTGAAATCGGATTCCGGCCGCAGCGTTTATGTCGACGAAACGAAACACCAGTCGAGCGTGCACTCGGCCCTGAATTGCACCGATTGCCACACGAGCATCAAGGAATTCCCGCACCTCGCGCGCATTGCGAAAGTAGAATGCTCCACGTGCCATGCAGAGGAAGCCGCCGATATTCCGAAAAGCGTACACTCGGTGCTGGGCGCGGAAGCATGCACGAGTTGCCACGGTTCGGCGCATGATGCCCAGCCTACTGCCGGACTCATTCCGAAGCTCTGCGCCTCATGCCACACCGACGAGGTGAAAGGCCTTCTCGCGAGCGTTCATGGAGCCGCGGCAAAAGGTGGCGATGCGCAAGCCCCGTCCTGCCAGTCATGCCACGGACCGATTCACAAGATACTGGCCGCAGAGGATCCGGCTTCGCCTGTCGCGAAGAAAAACCTGCCGGACACCTGCGGTTCGTGCCACTCGAATCCCTCTTTTCTCGCCACTCACCAGATACCTTTCGCTCACCCGGTGGAATCCTACAAGCTAAGCGTTCATGGCAGGGCCGTCGCCGCCGGCAATCTAAGCGCCGCCACTTGCTCGGATTGCCACGGAAGCCACGAGATTTACGCAGCACGCAATTCGCGCTCGAAAATCAATCACTGGAATGTTCCCGCCACATGCGGAGCCTGTCACAGCGAGATTGGAAAGACGTATGCCGAAAGCGTGCACGGTCAAGCTGTGGCGCACGGCGCCACCGACGCTCCCGTGTGCACCGATTGTCACGGCGACCACATTATCCTGGCGCCGAACGAGCCCCAATCGTCGGTGAACCCAGGGCGCGTTTCGCTTGTAACTTGCGGGCGTTGCCATGGAAACGAAAGTCTCGATGCCCGCTATAGCCTTCCCGCGGATCGCGTGCCCACCTTCGCAGACAGTTTTCATGGGTTGGATGCGCAGGCGGGTTCGCAGACCGTCGCGAATTGCGCCTCCTGCCACGGAGTGCACAATATTTTTCCATCCAGCGATCCACGGTCCACCGTCAACCCCGCGAACTTGGCTCACACGTGTGGCGCCTGCCATCCGGGCGCCGGCGAGCGATTCGCGATCGGACCGATCCATATTCGGCCGGAATCGCGCAGCGAGGCTCCTGTTGTGCGATTCATTCGCCACACGTACTGGGTGCTGATCCCGCTGGCAGTCGGGTTCATGTTCCTCCACCAACTGCTCGATTTCCTCAAGAAATTCTTCCGCAAACAGCGTTCCATCGGTCCCCAGGAAGCTGCCTTCCGGCTGAACCTACACTTTCGAATCGCCCATTGGTTGACGTTGATAAGTTTTCCGGTGCTGGTGGTCACCGGCTTTGCGTTGAAGTACTCCCGTTCGTGGTGGGCGCAGCCGATGCTGATGGGGGAAGGCCACTTCGCATTTCGCGGGACGCTTCACCGTGTTGCCGCCGCGGTGTTGTTGCTTTCACTCGGCTATCACGTGGTGCATCTCGTTCTCGACGGCCGCGCTCGTGCCTTGCTGCGTCACATGACGCCGCGTTTACAAGACTTCCGCGATTTGCAGGACGTGTTGGCTTACAACCTTGGACTCTCCAACAAGTTACCGGTATTCGGCGAATTTACATACGTTGAAAAACTCGAATATCTCGCTTACATGTGGGGCACGTTGGTGATGGCCACCAGCGGCTTCATTCTGTGGTTTAATACGCTCGCGCTTCGCTATTTCCCGAAGTGGGTTCTGGACGCTGCCACAGCGCTTCACTTTTACGAGGCAGTGCTCGCCACGTTTTCGATTCTGATCTGGCACTTGTACACGGTCATCTTCGATCCCGACATCTACCCGATGGACCGCGTCCACCTGCGTTCGGTTGTCCCGGATTACCACGCGGAAATAGTTGCGGAATCTCTGGAGGAAGACGCTGGGTCTGCTGCCTCTCCGGCACCTTCGGCGCCTGAAACGCGCGCAAAACCATCGGACGAAGTGAAGCCCCCGGATACTCCCCCGAAAAAGTAAAGGAAGTTCGCGCACCCGCGCACACACAACCACTCGCGGTTCGCGTAAGGACAAATAGACTCATTCAGCCGCGGATTGTCAGGACTGGGCAGATTGCCCGCGCGACAACCTTGTGCGCCACGGATCGTTCCAGATGCGTCGCGGCGCTCAAGCGTCCTGCTGCGTCGCGCACCCCGAGCACGATCAGATCGACGTCGCGGTCTTCTGCCGTCTCCAGGATTCTCTCGGCAGGGTCCCCATATTGGACGAGCGGATCCGGCCGGCACCAAAGCTCGGCATCGGGCGGAATCAGCTCGTGGAGCTCGTGCATCGCATTCGCCACGGAGATCTCGCTCGACCGGCGTTCGCCTTCGTGTTTTCGTTCGTGAATCACGTGGAGGAGGAAGAGCTGCGATTGGTTTTCTTGCGCCAGGGAGATGGCGTACGGTGCGCCGGCCCGCGATTCCTCGCTGAAATCAGTGGCGTAGAGCACGCGGCGGAAATGTGCTGCTTTGTGCATCCCGCTCCGCACTCCCGGACCAATCGTGAGCACGGGAATCTGTGACCGCCGGAAAATCTCTTCGGCTACGGAACCAAGCAGCATTTTCTGCGCGCCGGTTCGTCCATGAGTACCCAGCACGATCAGGTCGGCGCCGGCATTGGCGATCGCTTGCTCCACTGCCTGCCAGATCCCCACTCCGCGCACCACACTGACCTCGTGAGCCACGCCTGTCAGCTTCGCTTCGACGCGCTGCATTTCGGCCTGAGCGTTCTCCTCTTGCGCTTCGATTGCCAGCCCGGTCGTCTCCGGAATGGCGAAAACATACGGTTCGGGGAGCAGGATGTGCAACGCCTGCACAGTCGCGCCATATTCGCGCGCGACAGCCACTGCGAATGGCAGCGCTGCTTCGGAAGGCTCGGAGAAATCCGTCAGAAACAGTATGTTCTTCAGCGTGATAGGAGCGCCGACTTGTGCCGATGTCATAGCCCACCTCCCTCCCTGGCAATGATCCGATAGACGGGGGTCCCAGGACTGTGACAGGCGCTACGTTTGAGAGTGACACGTGTCACTTGCCAACCCGTAAATCCATCACCTCCGCCAGAAGCCCCATTGCAGCAGCCCTTTTGATAGGGTAGGTTTACACAGGTTGTGCCCGGGTGGCGGAATGGCATACGCGGGGGACTTAAAATCCCCTGTCCCTCACGGGACGTGTGGGTTCGACCCCCACCCCGGGTACCAAACCGGTTTCGCGGGATTCCTGCTCCCTCCCGAGCGGCCGGTCCGAAGGGAAGATGGGCCACAAAGATAAGGTATTTGCCACGGTGGACGACGCCGTCCGCGACATTCCCGACGGGGCTGCTATCCTGTTCGGCGGGTTCGGCGGCGCCGGCTTTCCCAACAACCTGATTCAAGCTCTCGCCCGGCAAGGCGCGCGCGGGCTGAAAGTAATCAGTAACAACTGTGGCACCGGCGAAGGCGAGCTGGGCGTCCTTTTCAAGAACCGCCAGATTCGCAGCATCGTGGCCGCTTTTCCCGGCCCGGGCGCGAAATATTTCCAGGAGCAATTTGACGCCGGCGAAGTCGAGCTCGAACTCGTGCCGCAGGGCATCCTCTGCGAACGCATGCGCGCGTTCGGCGCAGGCATTCCAGCATTCTACTCGCCGGTCGGAGTCGGCACGGAGGTCGCGCGCGGCAAGGAAGAGCGCACCATCCACGGCAAGCGCTGCATCCTGGAGGAGGCGCTCGGCGCCGATTACGCCTTCATCAAAGCCTGGTCGCGCCGACCGCATCGGCAACCTCCTCTACCGCAAAGCAGCGCGCAATTTCAATCCCGTCATGGCGACCGCCGCGAAGACCACCATCGTCGAAGTGGACGAGATCGTTCCCGTCGGCAGCCTCGATCCGGAGACGATCGTCACGCCCTCCATTTTTGTCGATCGCATCGTGCAGGCCAAGGGGATGCGCTTTGTCTAAGACGCGTCTGACGCGCGAACAAATCGCCGCGCGCGCCGCGCTGGAATTGCCCGACGGGGCGTACGTGAATCTGGGCTGGGGGATTCCGAATCTCGTCGCGGCGTACGTCCCGCCGGAAGTCACTGTTTATTTCCACAGCGAAAACGGCATTCTCGGCATGGGCCCGCGCGCACGGGCCGGCGAAGAGGATTTCGATCTCGTGGACGCGATGAAAGTCCCGGTGACGCTCCAGCCCGGCGCGGCATTTTTCTCGCAGGTGGACGCGCACGTGATGACCCGCGGCGGCCATCTCGATATCTGCATCCTCGGCGGCCTGCAGGTTTCTGAGAAGGGCGATCTCGCCAACTGGCGCGTTCCCGGAGCGCGCGGCGCGGGCGGCATCGGCGGCGCCATGGACATCTCCGTTGGCGCCGAGCGCCTGATCGTCGCCATGGAGCACAACGCCAAAGATGGCGCGCCGAAAATCGTGAAGAGCTGCTCCTATCCGCTCACGGCCGTCGCATGCGTGCACACGATCGTCACGGACCTCGCCGTGATCGACGTGACGCCCCAGGGCTTGCTCCTGCGCGAAGTCGCACCCGGCTTCACCCCCGCCGAAGTCCAGGCCGCCACCGAACCCAAGCTCCGCTATTCCGGCAAGGTGCCCGAAATCCGCCTCCCTGCGAGCTGATCGTCACGCCGGAGGTCGTGGGTTCGAGCCCCGTTGTCCCCGCCACTAAACCGAGGAAATCCGTAACTTCCACGCATGTCAAACCGCTGAAAGCGGCCAGATGTCTATTTCGCGAACCGCCGCACGCTGAAGGAAATCGGCAGCCCGACCACGACCATGTGCACAAGCAGCCCTTGAATCACGTCATGAAGTTCGTATGGGCCCCTTGCGTGAAGCGCAGAGAGCGGCAAAACGATAAAGCTCATTACCAGTTCAACCGCGATCCCATAGAACAAGCCGCACACCAGCGGGTGCTCCGTCAAAAAGCCCAGCCTGCGGCTAGCCCCGTAGTAAATAGCCGTTGCTGAGAAAGCGATAAAGAAGTGCAGCAGGACGCCCAGGACATAGATGCCGACTCCTCCATGAAAAGCCTGCCGTCCCAGCAGGCCCCCGGCAATCGTCAACGGAATATCCCAACCAAATAGGATGCAAGCTTGCAAAAGGTCTAAAGTTCCGGCAATCAGGCCGCCCACAGCGATTGCCATTACTGCGTTCCTTTTCCCTGATGGCGAAGGTCCAGAATCTCGAATCATCCGGTATCCTCTCTCTTACCTCTGATTTGTTTGCAATCCGCAATGCCACAATACCCTGGGGAGACCCGAGAAGTCCTGAGCTTGGTCTGAATTATTCTGAATACTTCTGAAATGAAGCTATATCGGCGGTGGCGTGACTTGGCTAGCGCCGATAAACGCAAGGCCGGCCGGAACGCGGTCGGCGTTTCTCCAAGGTATTGATATACTCGGCGAGCACCGTTTTCCTTTTGGAAGCAGTAGGCAATAACCGATCCTGTATGGAACGCCCAACCACGACAGTGCTTCGAATCGGCGCCTGGTGCGTCAATCCGGCGTCCGGCCAGATCTCACGAGATGGAGAGACCGGTCGGGTAGAGATGCGGACGATGCGACTGCTGCTGGTCCTCGCCGAGCACGCTGGCGAGGTCGTCAGCATTGATGACTTGCTCAAGCAGGTCTGGTCTGACGTCATCGTCGCCCCGGACTCCGTCTACCAGGCTGTGGCATCGCTCCGCCGTCTGCTCGGCGACGACCCCAAGCAGCCCACTTACATCGAGACAGTGCCGCGACTAGGGTATCGGATGCTAGCGACGGTCAGTCCCTGGCCCGCTCAGTCCAACGCCCAGTCCGTCGCACAAACGGGCGCTTCGCGGGCTTCGGACACCGAGTATCCGACCCCGGCGACCCCTGATGCGTCCGGCGTCCTGAAAAAGTCCGGCCCGCGCCTCAGAGCCGGCTTCATGTGGGCCGCCGGCGCGGCGCTCTGCCTCGTGCTCGTCGTTGCTTTCCTGTTCCACGGCAGAGTCGCGAATAACAATCACTCAGCCTCACCCGCCATTGCTCCGCAGCCACAGAAATCCATCGCCGTGCTGCCGTTTCTCGACCTGACCGAAGAGATGAACCACGGGCCCTTCGCCGACGGCATGACCGAGGAACTGATTGACAAACTCAGCAAAATCCCGGACCTTCGCGTACCGTCTCCGACGTCCTCGTTTTATTTCAAGGGCAAACAAATACCCGTGGCCGATATTGCCAAGACGCTGGGTGTCGCTTATGTGCTCGATGGGAGCGTGCGCAAGTCAGGCGCTAGGCTGCGGGTTGCCGCGCGGTTGATTCGTGCGGACAACGGGTACGTTGTCTGGTCGGAAACCTACGACCGGCCATTGGACGACATCTTGATGGTCCAGGACGACATCGCCGGCGAAGTAACGAAAGCGCTGTTGGCATCCATCGAGGCCCGGCCGGACCATGATGAGTCAAAGTGATGATCACCGGTCAATTGCTCTGTTCCCACCCGAGACGCGACAAATGGGTGAGATCACCGAGTGCCGAATCGTGTGTCACCCGCCGAGCTGGACACCATCAAAGGTCACTCATACGCCATCCACCAAGCCATGGTAAGGCGGGTGGCCAAACCTCTCGCACCCGCCTGTCCCGCGTTGCTGGGGCATTGGCACGAGAATTTCCGCGTGCCGCGTCCCTCTGCGCCGGTTCCCACCAACCACTCCCGTGTCCCGAGCGGCGCCGAAGGGCCACTCGGAACTTGCCCCTGCACTTTTAATCGCAAACCCGAATTCATAGAACAACCCTTAAACCTATCAAAATCAATATCGGCACACCTTCTAATCCCAAACTTTGAACCAACCGCTTGCGCAAGTGAAGCTGCACAAATAGCAGAGGCAACCCCGCGTCCAATCCGGAATCGAAGTACCAGAGGGAATGTGTTGGGTGTGAGAGAGACCGCCGGGGACATGTTAAACCTTCATTGCATTCCGCGCGCTGCGACTCGCTTAAGTGGTGGGCGTGAGAACCGGCGAAGCTCGGGGCAAGAGGCCCTCGCGACGGACGGCGGAATCATATGAGACATTCCAGATTGATCCAGAGACTCCGCTCACTTCGGAGTGCTATCGATCGCATCCCGCGAGGGGCATGCGTGAAGCTCTCTCGAAGAAAATCCGTGAGCTCCCTTTGTGGTGTTTTGCTTGCGGCGGTCCTGATTGCCGGGATGTCCGCCTGCGGGTTTTTGCCTTCACCTTCGTCCGGGCCACCGGCCGGCGTGTCGGTCGTGCAGGCGACGGATTTGGGGCCGATCCCGACAAACCCGTTGATTCTGGGAAGAGACGGCGGGTATAGCGCCTTGTTTCAGGGCTATTCGGTCTGGGTGTACGGCGACACATTTCTCTCCAAGCCGAACGCGCTGGATCGCACGTTGATCAGCGATTCGTGGTCGTATACCAGCGACCTCAACGCGCAGGACGGCATAACCGGGTTTCAAGAGCAGATGGATTCCGCGGGAGTGCCGGCCATGATTTTGCCGGAGACGGCGGCGGAACTTGCGTTCAATCAGGCGCATAACGGGAATAATTGCCAGACGCAGCCTTGCGGCGCTCGCTGGGCGCTTTGGCCGTCGTCGATTGTGGTGAACCCCAGCGACGGGAGCGCCTTGGTCTTTTACATGGTGGTGTACGCCCTGCCGGGTAGCTACAATTTTCAAGGCTACGGGACGTCTGTCGCGCTGTGGCAGAACTTCCAAACGCAGCCGCAACGGCCGGTGTTGAATCCGCCGATCGTGGCGGACCATCCCGACCTGATATTCAATGCGAACGAACCGGGCTTTGGTTCGGCCTCGTTCATCAGCGATGGAACGCTTTATGCGTATGGTTGCGACTACAGCACGGGCTGCCAGCTTGGGAAAGTGGACCCGGCGAGCGCGCAAGATCGAAGCGCATGGAGCTTTTATGCGGGCAACAATAATTGGTCCTCGGAAATTGGGGACGCGGTCACGGTATTCAACGACGCCAGCATATTGAGCGTGTCCTGGAACAACTACTTGCAGCGGTATGTGGCGGTGTATAGCCCGCCGTTCTCGCAAAATGTGGTGATGCGAACGTCGCCGAGCCCCGAAGGACCGTGGTCGAGCGAGATTGTGGCTTTTGTCGCGATGATGCCCGCGCCGGGGAATGGGAATGTATACGACGCAATCGCGCACGCCGAATACGATGCGAACGGTGGGCAAACTATTTACGTGAGCTATACCCGCGCCACGCCCGCACCATTTTCGAGCGAAGTGCGGCTCGTGGCAGTGCAGCTGGCGGGCGGTGTCGCGCAGTAGTAGTAAATCGAGAGGCTCGCGCAAATCCGCGCGAGCCGGATGAGCGAGGGCACACGCCTACGGGCGATGGCTCAGAACTCGAGGCGGGCTTGGAGGGCGACCATGCGGGGAGAGCTGTCGCCGCCCAAGCCGACCCCGAGGAGGCCCGTGGGCGGAGCGGTGGTGTACGTCAGCGCACCGAAGCCGGTCTGCGTCGAAGATTTTCCCGGAATGCCGGCGAGGACCATGCTGGGCAGGCCGAAATTCGGATGGTTGAACAGGTTAAAGAACTGGCCTTCAACGCGAAGCTTTACGCGTTCGCCGAGAGCGAACCATTTCGTAAGATAAAAGTCGTTCCAGAAGAATTGAGGCCCGCGCAGCGCGTTGCGCCCGAGATCACCGAACTGACAATTTGTCGGGTTGTTGCCTCCGGCGCATGCCCCGTTTCTCGGGTCGACGGCCGAGGCAAAATCGTCCGGATTGAGCCACTGAATCGTGCCGGACTGCGTCACGCCCATAATCGGATGGTGTTCGTAGAGTGACACGCCGGGAACGACGCTCGCGAATTGCGGGCCCGCGCCTTGCACGATGCCGCACGTCTGCTGCGGGTTTTGTTGGCATGCCGCGGAATATGGTGTACTCAGCACGGAAAACGGAATCCCGCTGTGCCAGAACACGGTCCCCGAAACCTGCCAGCCGTTCATGGCGTAGCCCAGCAGGCGGTTGGCTGCTTTGCTGGGCAACTGATAAACGTATTGAGCGTTGAGATTGTTCCGGATGTCGTAGTCACAGGGACCGTAGTCGCGAGCCAAGTCTCCCGGAAGGGGCGACAGAATTCCCCCCGCGGAGAACTGCAGGAATCCGCCGTTCGAGACGGTGTCCATGCAACGGCTCCAGGTGTAGTTGATTTGTCCCATCAGGCCGTGTCCCATGCGTTTCATCGCCATCAGCTGTAGACCGTTGTAATGGCTGTTTGCGCCGGTGGAGAATTGTGTCACCGCTCCGAATCTGGGATCACTGGATAGGGCATAGGGAAACGGAGCGAAGCAACCCACGCAAACGGTCTGATAACCATTCACCTGTGCCATGTACGGCTGGTTCACGGCTCGCGTGCCGACGTATTGCGCCTGAACCTTTCCCGTGGTTCCCAACTGCTGTTCCAGGCCAAGACTCCACTCCATGAAGTATGGTGCGCGAAGTTCGCCGCTGGGCATCGACGTGATGGCAACTGGTGAGAGACAAGTCGAGGGATTCGATTGTGCAGACGCGCAGGAAAGCTGTCCCTGCGGAAACCCTGAACTGAACGTTTGATGGGCGGCGATGGTTGCGTCCACCGCGCTGTTAGGCACTCCCGGCGCAATGGCTGCCCCACCAACTGTTCCAAGAAGTCCGCCCTGGAAAGTTTGGACGTAGGGCGGATTGACTCCAACCACATCGGCGATGGCGCCGGGCAAGATATCGCTGAAGAGTCCGAAGCCGGTGCGAAGGATGGTGTTGGGTCCAAACTGCCACGCGATGGCAGTTCTAGGTTGCAGGATCGCCAGTGGCGTCGAGGAAAATACGTGGTCGAGACCGGTTTGAATAGTGGCGTTCAAAGGTTCATTGACATCATGCGAGATGGAATCGAAGGATCCACGAAGGCGAGCGATTTCCTTGTGGGGGTTCAAGGGGTTGGAATTCAATGTATCTCGTATGCCGAAGGTCCATGTGAGCTTCTTGGTCACCTTCCAAGTGTCCTGCGCGTAGAGATCGAGATTGAGGAAGTTGAAAGGTTCATTTGCGGAGGTGGGGAACGTCTTTGTCGCCGTAGATGCAACTCCGTAAATGAATTGGGGCAGTGTGGTGTAAATCACCGTCGGGACCGAACCCTCGCCGAAATCATAGTCGTTCAGGCGAAAAATCCGGGTATTGGTTCCAAAGCGGAGTTCGTGCGCACCATGGCTCCAAGCCAGATTGTCGTTGATAAAGAACCGGGAGGCGCGCCTTCCTTGGACCCAGGTGTTGTCGAGCCCACCCACAGTGGTGAAAGGCGCATTCGCGCCGCTGCCTTGCAATACGATGGGGAACGCGGAAAGCGTCTTCTGAAAGTCCGCAGGCCCGAATAGGCTCTCGTACCAGGAAAAGGCCGGGTTGAAGTAGTTCACGAGGTTCTGCGAGAAAACGTGCGCATAGCCCGCTGCGAAGGAGTAGAGCGGCTGCGGTGAGACGGAATCGAATATGGAATCGATCGGATCGGTGTAGGCGGCCTGCAGGCCCGTGTCGGCCTGAAAGCGAAACCAGGCGGTATTGTTTGCGCTTAGGTTGTAATCGATGCGAACCGTCTGGACCTGCTCGCGATCGTCGCTGGAATGCGAGACGCTTTGGCGATTGGCACAGCCGTTTCCATCATTGGCAATTGCAGGCGCAACTCCACCGACATCGAAAGGGCAGCCAAGCACCGTGAGAGGCGTGCCGTTGGTATTTCCATAGAGCGAAAACATCTTCTGATAGAACGGCACCGACTGCGGGGATGGCTGATAGACCGACCCCGTGACGGAATCGGTCCCGCCCAACAGAAGCTGACCGGTGACGCCGGGCGTGCCGAGCACGTAATTCTTCAATGCGGCAGTCGGAACGGTAGTGGCTGTGACAATGGGCAGTGCAATCCGAATCCACTCGCTATCGAAGAAGAAGAACAGCTTGTCGTGGAGAATCGGTCCGCCCAAGCTGCCCCCAAAATGATTCACGGTGGATCGCGGCTTATGATTCCCCGGTGTCGCGTTTGTGAAATAGTCCGCTGCATTCAATATCGAGCCATTCCAGATCTCGTAAAGATTTCCGTGGAACTGGTTCGAACCGGACTTCGTAACGTAATTCACTTGGGATGCTCCGTACTGTCCTTGGTCGACGGCATAGGAAAGCGTATTGACCGTGACCTCCGATATCGAATTCAGCCCAAGGACGAGATTTGTAGAAAGTCCGCTATTCAGATTGGTCAGCGGGTCGTTGCTTTCGAGACCATCGACGATATAGCCGTTTGAGAGAGCGGGCAGCCCGTTGAACTCAACGTTGCCATATCCATTCGTGCCTCCGACAAAGTCGTTTCCGCTACCCGCCGTATTGATCAGCGCACCCGGGGCGAACTGCAATGGGTAAGTGAGATCTCCGCCTGGATTGGGAAGATCTTCCAACGCCGGGGCATCGAGATTCGTGGATGCATTCGCGTTTCCGGGACTGATGAGAGGAGGTGCGCCGCTGACTTCCACGGTCTGTTTCGATTGCGCAACTTTGAGGGTGAAGTTTACCGTCTGCTTTTGCCCCAAACCCGAGACCACGTTGTCGTTCCGCTGCGCCTGGAAACCTTCTGCTTCTACTTTGACTGAATAAGTGCCTGGTTTCAGTTGCAAGAAATTGAATCGGCCTTCGTCGTCGGTCTTGACCGAGCGCTGCAGGCCGGTCTCGCGATTCGTGATGGTCACTGTAGCGCGTGGTACGGACGCGTTGGAAGCGTCGGTGACTTGGCCTTGGATGGCGCTAGTAGTTTCGCCCTGTGCCCGCGTCTGTGCCGGGGAAGCAAGGATAGTGGCTGCCAAGATTAGACCGATAACACTTGTCCGTAGCAAAAGACCAAACCTCGCGCTTTGGGGGCTGTGGCCTTGGAAGAGGCTATCGAAGGCCCATAACGCCATTCCTTGCCCAGTAGACCTCATATTAACCTACGTTAATAGCATAAGTAAATGTCAGTTTACATGAGCAGGCGATGGCGGCTGATCTGCCGGTTAGCGGGCACGGCCGAGGCTGAAGACGATTCCGGTGTAGGCGGCAGGGTGGCGTAGGCGAAGGGCGCGAACCGGTGTATTATTTTTGCACGATGGGTGAGGAGCAAAAGGAACGCGGGAAGCCGATCACGTGGTGGATCGGCGAAGGCGGCGGGTGGCTGCTGCGGCATGTGGTGAGCGGGCTGGCGGCCACGGGTATCACGCCGAACATGTTCACGTTCCTGGGGATGGCGGTGAACGCCTGGGCCGCGGCGATGTTTGCCATGGGGAAATTTCATCAGGCGGCGGCGATATTGTTTCTGGCGGGATTTCTCGACATGGCGGACGGGCAGGTGGCGCGGCGCGTGGGGCGCGTGACGGCATTCGGCGCGTTTCTGGATTCGACGCTCGACCGCTATTCGGACCTGGCGCTGTACTTGGGGCTGGTCGTGTATTACACGCTGATCGGGCGGTCGTTCTACATGACGCTGGCGGCGGTGGCGATGGCGAGCTCGTTTATGGTGAGCTATTCGCGGGCGCGCGCGGAATCGCTGATTCCTTCGTGCAAAGTCGGGTTCATGGAGCGGCCCGAACGGCTGGTGTTGCTGATTATGGGCGCGACGTTCAACCGCATGGCTCAGGTGTTGTGGGTGATCGCAGCGATCTCGACGATTACGGTGGTGCACCGCGTGGTTTACACCTGGCAGGAATTGCGGGCCGGGCGTGCGCTGCCGGAAGCGGGCGCTCCTTAGTCGACCTCAGGCTTGTAGTTCTTCAGGGACTCTTCGACTGGCGCGGCAACAATGTCCTGAACTTTCTGGCGCAGGACATCCACTTCGGTTCGCTCCACGTCTGACGTGTCTATCGTGGCGTGCAAATACACGATGATTTTTCCTGGATGGAGCATCCAGTAGCCGGTGCGGAAGAATTCGAACGAGCCGGTGATGCTCATGGGCACGATGGGAACGCCGTACTTCTGTGCGAGATTGAAAATGCCCTTCTTGAAGGGCTGGACGTGGCCGTCGCGCGTGCGAGAGCCTTCAGCAAAAGCGATCAGGCTGATGCCGGAATCGAGTGCGGCATTGGCACGCTGGGTCATGACTTCAAGCGATTCGCGTGTGGGCGCCTCCGGCACGGGAATGTTTCCGAAGCGGCCCATCATCCAGCCATAAATCGGCAGCTTGAAATGGGATTCGAGCTCGAAGCCGCGCACGAATTGCGGGATGGCGGAGTAGATCACGAACGGGTCGAAGAGATTCACGTGGTTGCAGATGAAGATGCAGGTGCGGCGGGGGTCGAAGGCGGGGTCGCGGCGGACTTCGAATCGCACGCCGGCGAGGCGGAGGATATTGCGGAAGAAAACGCGCTGCGGCCAGTCGTTCTTCCGCGGATCTATGAAAATGCCGAGGACAACGAGAAACGTGCAGACGATGGCGAAATGAATTCCACTGACGGCCCAGAGCACCAGCGAGCGCACGGTGAGCCAGGCTTTCCTCATACGATCACGTCCAGCGCGGAGGGAAGGATTTCGAGCGAGCGGCAATGCAGGCGGAGGATTTCACCGTCGATCAGGACGTTGACGGGAGCCTCGAGGTCGAGATCGATGCGCTGCGTGGAGGCGCGCGAGGCGAGGCGGTGCTCGATGTGCGTGCCGGTGAAGAGGCGCGGGAGGGTCCAGAGCAGGCGAAGGCGGCCGACGGGGCTCCAGCGGACGTATTCGATCCGGCCGTCGGTGGGATCGGCCTTCGGGGCGATCATCATTTTGCCGCCGGTGAATTTGCTGTTGCTGAAGGTAAGAAAGAGGCAGCGGCGGCGGTCCCATTCGCCCGCTCCGTTGAGGCGATGCGGAAAGGCGGCATGATCGAGGCGCACGAGACGCGCAAGCACGCCGAGAATGTAGCCCAACTCGCCCCAGCGTTTGAAGCGGCGGTTGGTGATCTCGCCGACGTCGGCGGGGAAGCCGAGGCTGAGGAGATTCAGGAAATAAATTTCGCCGCCGGCGTGGCGCAGGCAAATGATGTCGCAGGAGCGGCGAGAGTTATTGCGGAGCGCTTCGAGCGTGTGAGCGACGCCGCGCGAAGTGAAATCCCTCAGAAAGGAATTGCCGGTGCCGAGCGGGAGAAAAGCCAGAGCGGGCCGCCCGGCGGATTCGGCGCGCGGGAAGAGTCCGTTGACGATTTCGAAGGATGTGCCATCGCCGCCGACGGCGAGAAAATTGCGGAAGCCACGCTCGTCGGCGCTGCGGGCGATTTCGACGGCTTCGCCGGGGCGAGTGGTGCGCACGATTTCCAGATCGAGGCCTGCGGCGCGGACGCTTTCGAGCGCGGCGTCGGCAAGTTTGCCGCAGCGGCCACCTCCGGCTGCCGGATTGACCACGGCCAAAAATCGGGGCTGAGCTGTCACAGCGGAACCACGGCGTTGCGGCCGAGATGTTGGCGGATCTGGTCGGCCAATTCGCCGCGCTTAATCTTGAGAGATGCCGTCACTGGGAAATCGCGGTCCCAAGGGACATAGCCGCTGATGCGTTTGTAATTCAGCAGGCGGCGATTGCGCTCGGCGATGTTGGCCACGAGTTCTGGCGTGACGGGATGGCCGGGCTCGGCATGAAAGACGAGGACGAGTTGCTCTCCGACCATAGTGCGCGCGGGCCAAAGGAAGTTGGCCGCAAAAACGCAGAATTCCTTCACGGGAAGCCCCTCGAAGACGGTTTCGATGTCTTCGGGGTAGATGTTCTTTCCTTCTTCGGTGACGATCATATTCTTCTTGCGGCCGAAAAGCTGGAGGTGGCCGGCGGAGTCAAAGCGTCCGAGGTCGCCGGTCATGAGCCAGCCATCCACGATTGTTTCGGCGGTCATTTCCGGGTCGTCGAGATAGTGTGACATCACGGTCTTCCCCCGGACGGCGACCTCACCGATTCCATCAGCATCCGGTTCAACGATGCGGACTTCAGCGCCAGGCAAAGGCTTGCCCACCGTGTCGGCGCGAAAAGGCTTCAGGTCGTTCATCGTAATCGCGGTGCCGCCTTCCGTGCAGCCGTAACCGTTGCCGACGGGAATGCCGAGATCGTAAAAGAATTGCAGGGTCGAAGGCTCGGTAAAAGCACCGCCGACGAAAAGCGCTAGGAGTCCGCCGCCGAAGGCATTATGGACCTGCGGCAATAGAAGCCGGCTGAGGCGCGGGTGCGGGCGGCGGCGCGTGAGGGTGCGATTGATGCCGATGAGGCCGTTCAGAACTCGGCGCCGGCTCGGCGGGAGTTCGCTGAAGCGCTGTTGCAGGCCGCGTTCGAGATTCCTCAAGATCATGGGAACGAGGGTCATGTAGGTGATGTGGTAGCGCGTGAAGGCGTCACGGATGTATTCGGGGCGAAGCGTGCGGAGATGCACGACAGCGGCGCCGCACGTGAACGGGCCGATGAATCCGACCATGAAATCGATGGAGTGGTTCGTCGGGAGGATGCTGAGGTAGCGCACGCCCGGCCAGAAGGGATAGAGCGAGGTGAGCGCCACACACTGTTCGAGATAGTTTTCGTGCGTCAGGACGCAGCCCTTCGGGCGGCCGCCGGTGCCGGAAGAATACACGATGCAGGCGGCGTCTTGTCGCTGGCGCGCGACGAAGGCGGGCAAGCCTTCGGCGGCGTCACAAAATGCTTCCCATCGCTTCGCCCCGGCGAGATCGGCCTTGGCGGGAGCTTCGGTGACAAGAACAATGCGAGCCGCGAAGTCCTTGAATCCCTCGGATTGGGTGATGGCGCGCCAGAGATGATGTTCGACGATGAGGAATTCGGAATGCGAGTGCGCCAGGAGCTTCAATTGTTCCGCCGCCGTAAGTTTGTAGTCGAGCGGAACGAGAACTCCTCCGCAGAAGAGAATCGCGTAGGCCGAAATCAGCCACTTCGACTGGTTCGTCATGATGATGGCGGCGCGCGTGCCGGGGCGAAAGCCGGCGTCCTGCAAAGCGCGGGCGAGCGGGAGCGCGATTTCCTTGAATTGGCGATAGCTGAGGCGTGCATTTTCGCGGTCGCGATCGGCTTCGATCAGGCAGATTTCATCCGGCCATTGTTCGAGCGCCGCGCGCAGCGCCTCGCCAAGCGAGTCGAATTTTCGCAGATCGAGCATCAGAGACGGGACTGGATGCGCTCGGCGAGGGTGCGGAAGTCGCTGACGCCCTGGAGTTCGTAATCCGGCAGCTCGATGCGGAAATGCTGCTCGAGGCGTGTGAGCAGGTCGAGGGCCTGGAGGCTATTGATGCCCAGCTTCTTGAAGAAATCGTCGCCCGGCTGAAGCTGCGCGCGGGGAACCTTGAAATGGTCCGCGGCGAGCTGGAGGATTTCGTCGGTTGTCTTGTCAAGTGCGCCCATAGCCCCTATCCTGCCACAGGTTTAGCCGAATTCAGCCCCCGTGCATCGTTAATCCAGCGGGCGCTCACGGAAGATAGGGAAGCGCGTCGGTGGACTCGACGAATTTGCGCAGGGCGGCTTCGACGGGCGGCTGCATGAAAAGCTCGCAAAATATTTCTAATTCGAGGCGTAAGGCGTCGTAAGGGATCGGCTTAATGAAGCGCTTGGCGGCGACGGCCGTCTGGCGGTCGAATTTCGCGAGTTGAGCGGCCGTGGAGCGCGCGATCCGGAGGGCGTCGCCTTCGGCCGCCACTTGGCTGACGAGGCCGACCGATTGGGCCTTTGCGGCATTGATGCTGCGGCCGGTGAGAAGGAGATCGCGAACGACGGCGTTGCCGAGGTCGCGCTTCAGGCGAGGAATGCCGCCAAAGCCAGGAATCAGGCCGAGGCGCAGTTCGGGAAAACAGAAACGCGCCATTTTGTCGGCGATGATGAGGTCACACGTGAGTGCGAGTTCGAAGCCGCCGCCAAAGGTGACGCCATGAACGGCGGCAATCGTCGTGAGGGGAGAAGAGTCAATTTGGTTCCCCACTCGATGCATCCGCTCGACAAAATCGCGGAGCGCCGCGAGTCGTTCATTGGCGGGCAGCTTCTGCGATTCGTAGTAGAGCTCGCGCAAGTCAGCGCCAGCGCAGAAACCCTCCTTGCGGGCGCTGGATATGATGAGCGCGTGCGCTTCGCCTTGCAGCGCTTCGAGCGCGGCGGTGAATTGTTCCAGCTCAACGAGAGTGGCCGAGCCAATTTCGTTGCACGGGGCGCGGTCCAGGAGCAGCTCGATCGTGCCATCCACGAAATGCCAGGAAAGCGTTTTTCCCTGAAACGATTTCATGCGGACTTCTTCCGGTACAGGTCTTCGATTTCGGCAGCGTAGCGGGCCGCAATCTCGGCGCGCTTAAGCTTGCCGTTGGCGGTGAGCAGGCCATTTTCGAGACTGAAGGCTTCGGGCAAAATGCGAAAGGCGCGAATCCGCTTGTAATGCGGCAGGCCGGTGTTCATGGCATCAATGGCGGACTGAATGGCGGCCTCGTGCAATCCGTTGGAAGAACTGGGCGTCAGGAGCACGGCCAGAGAACTGCGCTTGTTACCTACGAGGACAACCTGCTGCGCTTCCGGCAAGCGCGCCGCGAGGGCGTCTTCGAGAGGCTCAGGCGGAACGTTGTGGCCGGAGTCGAGGATGATCAGATTCTTGAGGCGGCCGGTGATGCGCCAGTGGCCCGTTGGGTTCATCTCGCCTTGATCGCCAGTGTGGAACCATCCGTCTTCCAGGGCCTTGGAAGTTTCGGCGGGGCGCTGCCAATAGCCGGCGAAAACGTTGGGGCCGCGGACGAGGATTTCCGAGTTCTCGCCCACTTTCATCTCGATTCCAGAAATCGCTAGCCCGACGTGGCCGGGAACAGGATGGGCGGGATCGTCCAGGGTGCAAATTGCGGTCGTTTCCGTGAGCCCGTAGGCCTGGAGCACGGGAATGCCGAGCATCATGAAGAAGAGTTGCGTTTCGACCGACAGCGGAGCCGAGCCGCAGATCAGCGCCCTAAGATTCGGACCGATGCTTTTGCGAATCGCAGGGAACATCATCGTATTAGCGAGCCAGAGCCACGCGGCCCCGGCACCGGGAGTCCCTTCGTGGAAGCGGCGCAGGTAGGCTTGCTGCGCGCGCGTGAAAACGGCGGCGGCGATCCCGCCGCGCTTGCGGATCATCTCCTCGACTTTGGCGCGCACGCGCTCGAGAACCAGCGGGACATTCAGGAAATAATTCGGAGCCGCGACTTTCATTTCCTCGGAGAGCTTCGAGATGTTGGTCGAGAGCCAAAGGGTGCTGTGGCGCGACAGGGCGGTGAGCAGAAGAATCCACGACGCTGCCAAGCTGAAAGGACCGTATTGAAACACGCGGTCGGGGAGGCGGCCTGACTTGCGATGAAGCGACTTCAGCTCGTCAAGGCGCGCGTTGGTACAGCCCAGCATGTGGGTGACGTTGCCTGCATTCAGCACTACGCCCTTCGATTTACCCGACGTACCGGACGTGTAGATGATGGTGACGGCATCGGACTCGTTATGGTGGAGCGGAGGACCAGAAGATGCGTCCTCTCCCGTGAATACGGCATCGAGCAGAGAGATGGGCGGAGCCGCGGGCCAAAGCTTCTGAATTTCGGAGGCGGCAGGAGCGTCCAGGCAAAATATACGGGCGGGCGTTGCGTCCAGCATCATCGTGATGAGCTCGCCAGGGGCCTGGCGGGAGTAGAGCGGCACGACGATGATTCCCTCGGCCGTTAGGGCGAGGTCGAGCGCAACCCAGCGAATGCTGTTGGGCGCGAGCAGGGCGCAGCGGTCGCCGGTCTTGAGGCCGCGGGCGGAGAGAAAATGGCGCACCTGCTGGACTAGAGCGAGCAATTCGCCGCCCGTGACGGATACTGTCCGCCCTTCGTGGATTTCGACAAGGACGGGCTCAGCGGCGGACTGCTGCAAACGGCGAAAAATGGCTTCCAGAAACGTCATCAGGCGAGCACTCCGCAGTGGGTCTCTAGCAACTTGTAGAGGCCGGGGCTGAGCGGCGGCAGATAGTCCTCCCAGCTCAGGACGCCCGTGCGGATGGGAAATCCGGGATAGCGGCGCGCGACCTGCTCTTCCAAATAAGTGCCCATGCGGGCCATGAGCTGAAGATTACGGGCGACGACGCCGCCCATCGCGAAGCGCATCTCTTCGGCGTTGGAGTCCAGATCGCGCAAGGCTTCGACGATCTGATCCTCCAGGTCCGCGTCGTCCACACGCATCAGAAGACGATCGTGACCGCGCTCGTGCATCAGGTTGGCGATGCGTTCGTCCATGGTGACACCCGCAGAGGGGATTCCCACCGGCATGGAGTTGACGATGGCGTGATACCGAGAGGATAGCAAGCGGTCGCAGGCGCGCAGAATGCTGACCAGCTCGTACATGTTGAACTGGTCGGAGGCGAAGATGGGAGCGCCGCCAATTTTTTGGGCGAAGCGGGCGCAAGCATCGCGATCGAGCATTTCCATGGCGATGACGATGGGAAAGACAGCGCGGTCCTTGCGGTAATTCTGAACACCCGCAGCCATGGCGGAGAGATAGCGCTCGTAGGAAGCGTCCACTTGGGCGCCCGAGCGATGGAAGTAAATCGTGCGGTAGTAGCTCTTCTTGTAAGCGCCGAAGACCGAGTGGGCAAACCACCTGGGAATCGAAGGTTTCACGGGCCACCAGAACGGATTGATGGGGCAGACGGCGAGGACGGGCGTCTTGCCGTCCCATCCAGCGTCGAGCAGCGCCTTGCGGCCATATTCGGGGCCGAGAGGTTCGAAAGTCCAAGCCGTATCGGCGCCGAGTTCGGTTGGCACACTGAGCTTTCCGAGGACGGCTTGGGATTCGACATTGCGCGTGATGATGAGCGAGTTGCAGCAGAAGCGCTTAATCATCTTTTGCAGGATGGGGTCCATCGCGCCCGCTTCGGCGCCATAGCCGACGCTCATTTTGTTTTGCGCCGCGGCGATGCCGAGGGAGCCGATCATCATGGTGGTGAGCGCGTTGGCAAACTTGCTTTTGAACATCGAGCCTTCGCAGGCGACGACGCCATGGTTCCGGCGGACTTCCGAGTGCAGGAACATCGGGAAAACGTTGGGAAGATACACCTGGCGCGCATCGCCAAAATACCCGCGAGTGAGATCGAAGTTGAAGGTCATGATGCTGAGAGCGAGGTTCCGGTCGCCGAGGATGCGCCGCACTTGGCGAAGGATTTCCTCGACGCGGACGTCGGAGCCAGTGTTGCGGCTTCCGTTGTAACCGGCAAAGAGGAGCTTCAGCTTTTCGCCCGGCTTCCAGGGCTGGCCGGCGCCGAGCATCCACTCCAGCTTGTTCAACTCGATCAGGCCGCTGACCCAGGCCTCGAGCACGAAATCCATCATGGCTTTTATCCTTGCGCTGCGCCGGTTTTTTCCGGTGCGCGGGTCCGCGCGGCGTCCGGAGGCCAAGCGCGGTACTGGTACTGAAAATGATTCTCGCGGCTGAAACGCAACAGGGAGTAACAATACTGCGAAAACGGCGCGGGTGCGCGGCCTAATTCCGCGACGACGCGCCGGTTGTCGAAGACCGTATTCCAGACCAGATACGGCAAAAAGACTTTCAACAGGGTTGCGAGGCCGCCGATCTTGCCGGCGCGTCCCGCGAGCGCATTGACCATTTTGGAGGAGGGGCGTTCGAGGCCCGGCATGAAGACGGGGCCGCGTTTCCCTGGCGCTTTCGCCAGCGCGTCCGTCAATTGGGAGAAGGTCTCGGAGGCGGTTCCAGCCGAGAGGTGGTAGATCTCGTGCGCGGGATCGCTTTTCATGTGCAGGGTTGCGATGGCATCGGCGACGTAGTCCACCGGAACGATGTCAATGCGGTCGTTGGCGCGAAAGGGAAGCGCGGGCAAGCCGGCGAGGAATACAAACGCGCGAACCATGTCGAACTGATTCGTTTCGGGGCGGCGGCTATCACCCAAAACGATGCTGGGACGGAAAATCGTGCGCGGGACATTCGGGAGCAACTGGCGAATCATGTGCTCGCAGAACTTTTTTGTGCGGGCGTACGGATCGTAGTCGGAGCGGTTCCAATCGATAGCGGTGTCTTCTTCGACGACCTCGTTGGCGCGCTGGCTGGCGACCGCGACGGTGCTCACATGGCTAAAGCGGCGCAGGCCGTGATCGTCGCGGGCGCGCATAGCGAGCTGGACCACTTCGAGAGTTCCACGGAGATTAACGTTGAGGCAGCTCTTTTCGGACTTGCGATTCAGCGAAGCGGCGCAATGGATTACGGAGTCGGTGGAACGGACCAGGCGGAGGTATTCATCTTCGTCGAGGCCGAAGTGCGAATCCGTCAAGTCTCCCAGGAAAATGCGGAGGCGCGCATGGAGGTACGCGTCAAAGCTCGCGAAATCCATGTGAAGCTGAAACGAGCGCCAGAGCCGCTCCTGCGCTTCCTGCGGATCGCGCGCGCGAACCAGCAGATTCAGCGGCTCGGAATGATCCGCCAGCAAATTCGACGCGATATGGGCACCGATGTACCCGGTGGACCCGGTCAGAAGGATGGCCACGGTGTTCGGATGTCAAGGCGCCATCGCCGAAGATGCGCCCGCTGCCTCCGCGGCGTTCGCATCGCGCGTCGGCGCGAGCGGCACGCTGCGCCTCGGGCGGGCCTCCGGCTGGCGCCCCTCGATGAGAGGATAGCACCACTTGCGCAGCGCCGGAATGTGCACGTTGATCCAATAGTCCCACCAATCGAGCGAGCGGGCATCGTAGCTGAATCTGGCGCGCTCTTCCGGCGGCAAGGCCGCATCGAGCAATTCGATATGCGCCGCTTCGAAAACGTGATCGTTGAGAAGTATGAACGGCTCGAATAGCGCAATCAGTTTGATTACCTTTTCGAGCTCGCGTTCGCGGCGGGCGAGCGGGGCATGCACGAAGGGAATCGGCTCGACGCTGCGGTTGATGGCTTGCACGAGCGCCTTTTGCGCCGGCGCCGAGAGCTTTTCGTAGCGCGCTTTCGAGACGGGTATGGCATCGAATTTCAGGCGCAGGCGGTGCTGCAATCCATTCTGCGAGCGATAAAAGCGGCGGTGGCCGAGCCCAGTGAGCTCGATGGAGCGCCGCATATCGCAGGGATTCGCCACAGACGTGGCCAGTTGATAGACACGCTCGTGGCGGCGCGTGACGAGGGCGGCCGAGATCAGCGTCATGCCGCGGCTGACGAGATCTACGGGGATCAAATCCAGGCACTTGCTCTCGCGCGTAGGGAGTTGGCGGAAGAAGGTGCCGAGCAAGTAGGAAAGCGAAGCAGACGTGTTGATGCCTTCGTTCCAGCCGAGGAAGGGCTTCTCGACCGAAGACTCCACAATCGCCGGGCGCACCACGGCAATGGCAGCTTGCGGCGTGGCATCTAGAAAATTGCGGATGAGGGATTCGGAGAGGCTCTTCGTGAAGGTGTACGTGTTGGGCCAACCGAGCTGCGTGGCGCGTCGGGTGCCTGCATCGATGAGCGTCTGGCGCAGCCACCGAACACGATTCTTGCGAATCTGATTTTCGAGCGCCGCACCGCGCAAGTCCTTCGCCGCGTGTTCCTTTTCCACGGCGTGGCGGTGAAGCTCCGCCGTAATTTCCGGGGATTCGGCGCGCGCTTCGATCTCGCGAATCTGCGCTTCCAGTGACTTGCACTCCTGTTCCACATCGAATCCTGGTACGCCGTAAGGGGTGTAGTTCCTCGGAAGCTGCTCGAGGACGCGGGCGTCGCGCCGGCCAACGACGTAACAGGTGGAAAGATGCAGCAGGGCCGCGTGGCTGCACGTGCGGAGGAATTCGAGGACATAGGACGTGGCGCGGACGTTTGCGGCCAGCGCGTCACGCAGATCGGGATTGAAATCCGTCAGGCCGGAGCTGTTGACGATCAGATCGAGCGAGGCCGCCAACCGACGGCGTACTTCCGGCGAGAGGCCTAGATCCGGCTGGCTGACATCGCCCTCCACCACTTCAATTCTCTGGCGCAGGAAATCGGCGAACCTGCTCCCGTGCAACGCTGACAACGGCTCGAACACGGGTGACTCCTCGACCACGCGCTGAAATCGTTCGAGCGCGGTGGTCGACCGATTGCTGCGGATCAACAGATAAACCCGGCCGATCTCCGGTAATTCGGTCAGCAGGTTGGCGAGCCAGACCTTGCCGATGAACCCGGTGGCCCCAATGAGGAGAATCTGCTTGCCGCGAAGGGCTTCCCTGCGGCGACAAGCGCGCTCGCTTGCCGGGCGAATCGAATTGCACAACCGGCACTCGAATTTGCGGCACGGGGCGGTCCGTGGGCTGGACGGCGTCGTCGAGGGCTTGCGGATTCTTCGTGAATCCGAGGTCGCGGAGAAGCCGCTCTCGCGACGTGCGTCCATCCGGCTGGTGGGCCCGCAGGCGCGCGAACACGCCGCGCGGGCGGATCACCGGCGCGAGCAGACGGCCCGTAGAAATTCCGTCGCGGAAATCGAGGCGATTGCAAATGATCCGGGAAACGCCGAAATGGCTGGCGAGCGGCCGCATGATGTGGTCCAGCCCCTGGCTTACAAGCACGATTTGTTCCCCTGCATTCAGGGTTTGCTGCAAACTTTCGACGCCGCGCTGCTTCAGCTGCGGCTTCAGGACGTACTGGAAATATTCCTCACCGAGCAAATCAAGGCGATCGCGACTGACGCCGCGCAGAACGGTGTGCAGCAAACGGGTGGCGACCACGCGATTCGTCAAATAAAGTACTGGCCGGGCGACCGCCAGGATGCCCATGACGCCGCGCCGTGCCCAACGCTCAAGAAAGCTCTGCGCGTTCCAGGCGAAGAAGCCGACTGGACGGACTGCGGTGAGGTTTAATAAGCTGCCTTCCACGCGCCAAAAGACGGGTGTCCTCTCGTTGGACAGCCCCAGGCGGTCCTGCGCAGGTACTACCGAACTTGAATAATTGGTGCTTGAGGACGACATAGTCGAAAATACAAACCAAATTCTATATGGAGGCTCAAAAATTATCACCTCCGGGCGCCGCAATCAAGCATGCGCTCCCGGCGAACTGGGGGGCGTTGCCCAAGGCATTTGGATGCAGCCGCTTTCGAGGATCCTTGCAACCCAGTCGGCGTGAGGCAGACCGCAACCGGAAAGAGCCTTGATTTCCGCGTCCACGTCATACTCGACGCGCCGAATCGCCGGCTTGGCCTCATCCACCAGGAGGTACGAAGCGCGGCGATCGCCGTCGTAGGAAAGGCTAACGCTGCCGGTGTTGGCGACGATCATTCCTGAAACGCTCCGAATGTAGGAGCGATGGATATGCCCATAGACGGCAATCGGTCGGCCGAGCGATCCGTAAACCGATTCCAACTCGGCATCGCTTGCTTCCGGCGGGGGTGCTCGCCAGGGACTCTCGGGGCTGGCATGCACGAGCGCCATCGGACCTTGAATCTGAATGCGAGGCAGGCCGCGCAGCCATGCAAGTCTCTCTTGTCCCAGCGTTTCACGGGTTGCCACAGCCATCTCCCCGATCACTGCGAAGAGGGGCTGCAACTTTGGTGACTGATTCGCAAACTCCTTTAGCGACTCGGGCATAAACAGCATTTCATCCGTATTGCCGACGACGCCCTGCCAGCCGAGATCGCGAATGCGATCCACAATCTCCACTGGACTTGCTCCTCCGTCAGCCAGATCGCCTCCGTGCAGGATCAAGTCGGGAGAGGTTAGCCGCAGGTCCGCCAAGACTGCTTCAAACGCGGTCCGGTTGCCATGGATGTCGGATACGATTGCGATGCGCATCGCGTTGCTCCCGTGGCGAGTACCGCCACGATATCACCAAACTTCCACAGTTTCGCAGCGGCTCCATATGCCATCAAACGGGAGCAATTGAATTCCACTGCACGACAGAGTGGGGCTGCGGCCAACTTACCTGCTTCATGGCAAAGGCGCGTGAGATGCAGAGAGCGCAGCAAGCGCGCGCTGATAGTCGGGATCGTCGGGCGAAAGCTCCGCCGCCTTCTTGTAGGCGGCGAGAGCATGCGGCCGGTCGTAGCGCTGCTGATAGATGACGCCCATTTCATAGTACGCGTCGGATTCCTTGGGATTTACGAGCGTGGTGCGCTCGAAAGAGGCCAGCGCGTCGTCGAGCTTTCCCTCTTTCTCAAGGATCTTCCCTTGAACATAAAGAAAATCCGGCTGATATGGATCGCGTTGCAGCGCTTGCGAGATCGTCTCGCTCGCCTTCGGCATGTCTCCCGCCGAGTAGTAAATCTTGGCAAGCTGCGAATAGGCGGGACCGTAGTCGGGATCCTTTGCAAGCGCCTGTTGAAGCAGGTCGAGCGTGCCCTGGAAGTCATTCTTCATTGCTAAAGCATTTGCCTGCTCGACCATGTGCTTGGCCTGCGTCTGGTTCTCCTTTGTGGTGCGTTCCGCTTGTGATGCTTCCTCAAACGACGCGAGGGTCTGCTTCGCTTTGTCCGCTTGCCCCGCGCATTCATAGGCGCGGGAAAGCAGGTAGAGCGTTTCGGAGTCGTTCGGCTGCTTTGTAAGCAGCGGCTCGAGGATCTGAACGGCGCGTGAACATCGCTTTGTGATATCCGCTGGAGCCGCGCCCTGCGGAGTCCGCAAGAGAGTTTTCCCCAACAGTACTCGTCCAAGTGGATTCTCCGGTTGAAGCTCGACGACCTTTTCCGCATCCGGAAGCGCCTGGGCATCGCGGCTCCGGTCGGATTCGATTTGCGCGCGCGTGTAATAGGCAAGGGCGTTCTCCGGATCGCGCGCGAGAACCTTGGTAATCTGCGCGAGCGCATGCGGAATGTCGCCCTTTGCTTTGTAGGCCACCGCGAGGCGGTCGCGAGTGTTCACGTCAGATGGGCGGAGCGAAAGCGCGTTGGTCAGGTAACGGATCGCTTCATCGTAAGTTTGCATTTCGATGTCGAGGTCGCCCAGGGTGGCTAGCGGCTCGGCGTTCCTTGGATGCTGGCGATGCGCTTCCTCGAGGATCCTGCGCGCTTCGTCATAGTTGTGAACGCCGCGATAGGCTTGCGCCAGGCCGATTTTGGCAGTCAGGCTATTTGGCTGAAGGCGGAGCCATTCTTGGTAGCTGACGATCGCTTTGTCGAAATCCTCAAACCGCATTGCATAAACCGCATCCTGTTTCAGACGGTCAGGGTCTTGCGAAGAAGTCTGAGCGAATAGGGAGCTACACGCCAGAACCGTGAGAATGACAAGCAGACTTAACCAGCTGGCCTTGGCGGATTGTGCGTGGACGCCACAGACCGGAGCAGAGCGCGCTCGCGAATACGGCAGCATGCGGGAATTATAACATTCGGTCTGCACACACCCGTTGGTCCGGATCATCCGTGGAGCGCATAAACGGGGCTTTGCGCTTGACTTGCTAATCGCCCGCGAACTATACCTTCGCTGGACATTTCCGATCGAGGAATCTCATGGCGCAGAACGTGGACGTAGTCGGAATCGGAAGCTGCGGGGTGGACTATTTCGCAATCGTTCCGCGGCTGCTGGGGCCGGAAGAGAAAATCAGCGCCGAGCGGATGGAAATTCATGCCGGCGGTGTGACTGCCAACAATCTGACGCAGGTCGCGCGGCTGGGCGCCCGGACGGGCTGGCTCGGCCTGATCGGCGACGACGAGAATGGCCGGTTGATCCAGAAGGCATTCGCAGATGACGGTATGGACCTCTCCGGGGTGGAGGTGGTGAAGGGTGAGCGCTCGACGATGACGTGGATTCCGGTGGATGCGCAAGGCGAGCGATGCATTTACATGTTCCCCAATATCAACGGGAAGATTTCCGTGCATCAGGTGCGTAACCTGTTCGCTCCTCATATTCAAAAAGCGAAGCATTTTCACACGGAGGCCTCCCAACTGCCCCTCGCGCCCGTAAGAGAAGCCATGCGCGTGGCCAAGGAAGCCAGCGTTCGCGTGGTGTTCGATTTGGACGTGTCGCCTAGTTTTTTCGCGCAAATGAATTTGGGCACCCAGGAGGACTTGTGCGACGCACTCAAGCTGGTGGATGTGCTGAAACCGTGCAAAGCCGCAGCACGCGAGGTGACCGGGGAAGCCGATCATGAGAAGACCGCCGACGGTTTGCTGACATTGGGCCCCAAGATTGTTGCCATCACGCAGGGTGCGGATGGCTGCCTGATCGCCAGCTGCGAAAAGATGGTTCACGTGCCAGCTTTCAAAGTGAATGTGGTGGATACGACCGGGGCTGGTGACGCATTCATGGGAGGTCTGTCATACGGTTTGCTGCAAGGTTGGGATCACCAGCGCCTGGGGTTGTTTGCCAACGCTTGTGCGGCGCTGTGCTGCACAAAAGTGGGCGCCCGGGCGATGGCGAAGCGCGACGAAGTGATTGCGTTCATCAAGGCAAAGAGCCCTGCGGGCGCGCCCGCGTTTTGAGCGGCGAGATGGGCTGCAGTTGAGGGCAGATAAGGGAGCGGCATGTTCACACCGCATAGCTTCGGCCTGGCGCTGTTGATGATGGTAGCGACGGCCGTGTGCTGGGGCTCGTGGGCCAACACGTTCAAAGGCGTGAGAGATTACCGCTTCGAGCTGTTTTACTGGGATTACGCGGTGGGCATTTTTCTGGCCTCGCTGATCTATGCCTTCACGATGGGCAGCACCGCGAATGATTCGTCCAGTTTTCTAACCAATGTGCGCGGCGCCGATGCCTCGAACATCGGATGGGCGCTGCTGGCCGGCGTAATCTTCAATCTCGCCAATTTGCTGCTCGTAGCGGGAATCGATATGGCGGGGCTCGCCACAGCTTTCCCAGTTTCGATCGGCATCGCGCTCGTGGTGGGAACGCTGCTGAGCTACGTCCTCCAGCCGAAGGGCAATCTCGCCGTGCTCTCAGCAGGCGTCGTGTGCGCGCTGGTGGCCGTCATTATGGACGGCAAGGCTTATGGCCAGTTGCGCGGCAGCAAGGGCGTATCGCGGAAGAGCATTGTCACCTGCGTTGTGTCCGGCGTTCTGATGGGACTGTGGGCGCCATTTTCCACGCGGGCCCTTACGCACGGAAACCCGCTCGGCCCTTATAGCATCACCGTGTTTCTCACGCTCGGCGCGCTGCTTTCCTGCTTCCTTTGGAATGTGTACTTCATGAAGAAGCCGCTGGTGGGAACTCCGGTGGCGATCAAGGGGTTCTTCGAAGGACCCGTGAGCGGCCATATGTTGGGGCTGCTTGGCGGAGCGATTTGGGTTACCGGGACCGTTTTCAGTCTTGTGGCAGCGGTGCACACGGGTGTGGCTATCTCCTACGCGATCGGGCAATCCGCGCCGATGGTGGCAGCTCTTTGGGGTATATTTGCGTGGAAGGAATTTGCGGGCGCCAATGCGAAGGCGAAGTCATTCCTCGCCATGATGTTCATTTTTTACATTTTTGCAATTCTTCTGGTTGCCCACGCCATTACCGCCGCCTAAATCGGAGGACGGCGAAAGCCGCCGCAACTTGCCTCAATCTTTGCGGCCACGGCAAGGACGGCTTCTTCCTCCCAAGGGCGGCCGACGACTTGCACTCCGATGGGCAATCCCTCGGGCGAGCGTCCCACCGGAACCGAAGCCGCTGGATTCCCAAACAGATTGAACCACTGCGAATAGCCCATCGCTTTCAAGTATTCGAGCTTTCGGCCGCCGACAGTCCATTCACGTTCGCCGTGGCGAAACGCGGGAATGGCGCAGACGGGGCAAAGCAGAATCGGAAACTCCTCCATCTTGGCGAGGAATCGGAGGCGGAGGACATCGCGCTCTAGGAGCGTATTCAAGAGCTCGGTCGCGCTCAACAAAGGCTCTGCCGCCACGCGTTTTCGAAAGTCGAGATATGTGGGACTCATGTCGTCCTCGCGCCCTTCCTGCATTAGCGAAAACGCCATTTGCCCGGCGCGGCCGAATAAATTCCACCAAAGCTTCCACGCACGGTCCAGATTTTCGGGCCGCCATGCTTCGACGTGAAATCCCAGGCCGCGAAGAGCTTCCGCTGCCGTGCGGACGGCTGCCGCTGTTTCGGGAGTAACGGGTGTCGCACCGTCGTCCTCGAAATAGGCAATTCGATGCTTTCGAATTTCGCTTTCTGTCCACTTGCGAGGCTGGATGGGTGCAGCGCAAGGGTCGCCTGGGTCAGGCCCGGCCATCACTTCGAAGAGGAGCTCGACATCTCCTACTGTCCTCGCCATCGGGCCTACAACTCCCAAATACGTGAACGGCCCGGCCGACGCGGGAAAATGCCCCGTGCAGGGAACGCGCCCGGGCGTGGGCTTCAAGCCGCAAATTCTGCTGTAATGCGCGGGAACGCGGATCGAGCCGCCACCGTCGCTGCCGACGCCCCCCGCCGAGCATCCGGCGGCAATCGCCGCCGCCTCGCCGCCGCTGGAACCGCCGGGCGTTCGCTGAAGATCCCACGGGCTGTTCGTCCGCCCATAGAGCAGATTGTCCGTCTCGTATGCCATCAGGAATTCGGGGACATTCGTATTTCCCAGGATAATGGCGCCCGCCGCGCGCAACCGGGAGACGAGCGGAGCGTCCGACGGCGCGACGTAGTCCTTGCGCAACCGGCTCCCGCATTCGCAAGGGTAGCCAGCCACATCTATCGAGCTCTTGATGGTGATAGGGACGCCGTGCAGTGGGCCAATCGCGACTCCCTTTCCACGTGCCGCGATGGCCGCTTCCGCTTTCTTCGCATGCGCGCGCGCGCTCTCGAAATCCAAGTGTACGAAGGCATTCAACTTCGGGTTCAACTGCTCGATTCGCGCGATGTGCGCATCCACCAACTCCACCGGCGAGAATCTCCCGGCGCGCACACCCTCCGCCATTTCCCCTGCACTGAGGAAGTTCAATTCGGTCATTTGTTTTCCCAAGGCGGGCATAGTTGCTGGAAATCCTGCGAGACATCCTTCCCTAAGTAGAAAAGCAAGTCTAGCACGCAGCGGGAGGTTCGGGTCGGCCCGGGTTGAAGCATTGTCCGGTGGATTCAACGGCTATTCGTGCCCGGCATCCCGCCACCATTCATGTGCATCCTCGCCGGGATCGGCATCGGCATGCAGGCAGCCGTAGTGTATAAGCACTATTGCCTCACCCTCCTTGGTGTGGAGAATGGCCGACCAGCGCTGTGGGATCAAATCTGAGTTCCTAGGGTGGGGGACGCAAGTTGAACCAATTTCAATTGAATAGAAGTGTAGAAACGGCTTGGCCATCCAGACACGCCCAAATGTCTCTTCTTAAGAGACTTGGAATGAACGCCCTTCTCAGTGCGGCCACGTTTCTTTTTTGGTCTGGAATATTGTTCGCACAGCAATCGCAGCCGCCCAGCCAGCAACCCGCTGCCAAAGAGCAGAGCACCCCAGCCAAGAAGAAGCACAAGGTCGGCCCTCTCGACATTTCCATCGATTGGCGCGCCCGCATGGAGGGATGGGACTGGTTTGGCGCCGCCACAGGTAACAGCAATTACGGCCTGGAGCATTCCTTGCTCCGCATTGGCATCGGCCAGCAATTGGATCGTTTCGACTGGCATGTGGAGGTTGCGCAAGCCACAATTCTTGGCTTGCCGAGCGATGCGGTGATTGCCGCGCCACAAGGGCAGCTCGGCCTCGGTGGCACCTATTACGCGGCCAACGGCAACAACAGCAATAACGCCTACGCCTTTGTGAAGCAGGCTTTTGTGCAATTCAAGGCGCCCGCCGAAGGCAGTCCGAAGCTCGGGCGCTTTGAGTTTCTCGATGGCACGGAGGTAAAGCCGAAGGACCCCACACTTTCCACGCTCGTGCTGACACGGCTGGCGCACCGCCTGATCTCGAATTTCGGTTTCTCCGCAGTCCAACGGGACTACGATGGCGCGCAGCTTTCCTGGGACCTCGACCAGAATAATGTGACCTTCTTTGCCGCGCGCCCCACTCGCGGCGTCTTCCAGGTTGACGGCAATGGTGAGCTCGACGTGGATGTTTACTATGGGGCTTACAATCGGTCATTCGCAACGGATCACTCGGCGGGTGAGTTGCGTGTCTTCAGCGTGGGCTATATCGATCACCGCACCACCGTCCTCAAGACCGACAATCGCTCGGCATCAGCGCGTGCGGCGGACCTCGACGAAATCGAAATTGCGACCTTTGGCGCGGATTACGCCCACGTGTTGCACACGGCCAGTTCGGGCACGTTTGATGTTCTGGGTTGGGGCGCGTTTCAGACGGGTTCCTGGGGCACGCTCACGCAGCGCGCGGGTGCATTCGTCGGCGAATTCGGCTGGCAGCCCCCGGTCGAGGCTCTCAAGCCCTGGCTGAGCGCCGGTTATTCGTTTGGCAGCGGCGACGGCAATCCAAACGATTCGACCCACGGCACCTTTTTTCAAGTGCTGACCACGCCGCGACTCTACGCGCGATTTCCCTTCTACAACATGATGAACAATGAAGACTTCTACGGCACCCTGAACGTGCGCCCGGTCTCCAAGCTCTCGTTCCGGAGTGAACTCCACGCCCTTCGTTTGGCGAACGCCGCGGATCTCTGGTACCTGGGTGGTGGAGCATTTCAGCGGAAGACGTTTGGTTATACAGGGCGGCCCAGCAACGGCAATCGCAGCCTTGCCAATGTATGGGACATCAGCGCCGACTACCAGATCGCGCCTTCGTTTAGCGCGACCCTGTATTACGGTCACGCGTGGGGCAAAAGTGTGGTCACGAGCATTTATCCTCAGGACCCGAATGGCCAGTTGGTCTTTCTGGAGACGAATTTCCACTTTTGAGGATTCGTCATCATGGCATCACGGGTATCGCTCACGGGAGACATGGCAGTGTAACAACATGAAAACATTGAGGATGGCGGAGATAGTACAAAACTATTATTGACCCTCCATCCCGGCATGTGAAAAACACCGCTACACTGTAACGAGGGCAGTTCTGCCCTGTGATGGACACGCTGCTTGGGGGGCACTTTGAGACGAGTCTTTGGCTATCTGATTGTTGCGCTCGCGCTTACGGCACTAATCCTCTATGCATGGCCTACCCCAACCATTTTCTATGAAGGCATCCTAGCGCTGCATCTCCTGCTGGGTGTCTTGCTTATAGTCTTGGCAATTCCTTTCCTTGTGCGGTTGGTACGCGAAGGTTCAACCAGCCAACGAGTTGGGTGGGTGGTTCTTCTAGTCGGCGGCCTGCTCGGTGCAGCCCTGCTTTATACGGGCGCGCGTCGCGACGAGTGGAGACTCGACTTTTCCCATATCGCCCTTAGCACATTGGCTTGCGCGATCCTGTTGTCGGCGATGGCGGCCAGGCGAGGCTGGCTCGCTGACGGTGCGTGGAAATCGGCTATTCGGATGGCTCTGTCCGTCGCTTTGTTGGCGGGTATTGCGGGCGCGGCATGGTGGGTCCGCACCGTGCCCAGGCAACGCGCATACGTCATTGAAAACCCTCGAATCGCCCCTGCCAGTATGAATGAGGAAGGCGCGGGACCTAATGGCCCCTTCTTTCCCAGCTCCGGTCAAACCGTCACTGGGAAAACCGTTCCAGAAGATTTCTTCCTGGATTCACAGGCGTGCCAGCGGTGTCATGAGGACATCTACAAAGAGTGGGAAGGCTCAATGCACCACTTCTCATCCTTCAACAACCAATGGTACCGCGAGGCCATCGTCTACATGCAGGACACTGTCGGCGTTCGGCCCTCCAAGTGGTGCGCCGGGTGCCACGACGCGGCGCTCTTCTTCCCCGGAAATTTCAACACTCCGATTGCTCCCCGCGTCCATACGGTTCCGGCCCAAGCGGGCATCGGCTGCATGGTCTGTCATTCTTTCGTGCAGATCAAAAGTACGATGGGAAATGGCGATTACACTCTGGAGTATCCTCCGCTCAACCGGCTGGTGGCGACCAAGAATCCGATCATCCGGCGATTGATCGATTTCATGATCGAGGAAGATCCCGAGCCGCATCGCCGGACATTCTTGAAACCGTTCATGCGGCAGCAGACGGCCGAGTATTGTTCGGTCTGCCATAAGGTGCACCTCGATGTGCCGGTAAACAGCTATCGCTGGACCCGCGGCTTCAATGACTACGATAACTGGCAGGCCAGCGGCGTCTCCGGGTTGGGCGCTCGCTCGTTTTATTATCCGCCGAAGCCTCAGAACTGCGCTGATTGCCACATGACGCTTGTCCCCTCGCATGATGCGGGAAACATCAACGGCTCCGTTCATTCCCACCGCTTCGTCGCGGCGAACACGGCCGTTCCGTTTGCCAACCAGGACAAGGTGCAGTTGGACGAGGTGGAAAAGTTTCTCGAAGGCGGCATCGTCCGCGTAGACATCTTCGCCATTTCACCGGAATCTCCCAATGAAGCGCGATCTGGTGCGTCCGCCGCCGCCCCTCAACCGGCGATCGAGACGACATTTGCAGTGGGCGAAGAAGCCGCACTGCCCGCGCCTTCTGGTCCCGTTCCCACGGCTCCGCCCACGCCTATCACCGCGCCTCTGAATCGCGTCAGTCCTGCCGTTCGCGCCGGCGAGACGGTCCGCGTGGACGCAGTGGTGCGTACCTTGAAGGTGGGGCATTTTTTCCCCGGCGGCACGGTGGATGCGTTTGACTGCTGGCTCGAATTGAAAGCGACCGACGACCAGGGCCGCGTCATTTTCTGGAGCGGCGGCGTGGAGGATAACGGCCACGGACGCGTTGACCCCGGCGCGCATTTCTACCGCGCCCTCCTGATTGACGCGCACGGCAACCCGATCGTCCGCCGCAATGCCTGGGCGGCACGGGCTACCGTATACGCCCATCTCATCCCACCCGGCGCGGCCGATACGGCCCACTTCCGCCTGCGAATCCCCAAAGACGAAAAGGGTCACATTCATCTCGAGGCGAAGCTGAATTACCGCAAATTTTCCCGCACCAACACGGAGTTTTCATTTGCAGGTGTCCTTCACCAGAATCGGCCCGGCGAAGTTTCTCCAGACTACGACGACCGCAGCGTCACGTACGATGGTGATACCTCCGGCGATTCCGGAAAAATCAACGGGGTTCCCGAGATCCCCATTGTCACCATGGCGCGCGACACAGCCGAACTCGAAATTCTTCCCGCTAACGCACCGGAGCCGCAGCCGAAAATTGCCTTCGACAAGAAAGAATGGCAACGCTGGAACGACTATGGCATCGGGCTGTTCTTGCAAGGCGACTTGAAGGGCGCCGAGTCGGCCTTCGAGGAAATCACAAAGATGGACCCCTCGAATCCCGACGGATGGGTGAATGTCGGCCGGGCCCGCGTGCTCGAGGGCGACCTGGCAGGCGCGCGCCAGGTGCTCGACAAAGCTCTTCAGCTGGCTCCTTCGCTCGCTCGCGCCCATTACTTTTATGCTCGCGTTCTCACGCAAACCGGCGATTACGAAGGCGCAATCCAGCATTTGCGCGTTGTGCTCGCCCAATATCCTGAGGACCGCGTGGTCCGCGACGATTTGGGGCGCATTCTTTTTCTACAGCACAAATATGCGGCGGCCATACAGGAATTTCAAAGAACTCTCGCGATTGATCCGGAAGACCTGGAAGCGAATTACAATCTGATGCTCTGCTACACGGGCCTGGGCGATTCCACGCAGGCCAAGGCGTTCGAAACGCGCTATTTGCGATTCAAGGCGGACGAATCCTCTCAGACTCTCACCGGTCCATACCGCGAAAAGCATCCCGATGACAATCTGGAGCGCCAGGCGATTCATGAACACGATTCCGGAGCGATCGCCACGTTCCTCGCCGCGAAGCCCGTCACTGCTTCGCGGGTCTCATCCTTGCGTCGGCCGCGACCTCACGGCGATGCAGTCGCTCAAGGGGGCGGCAATTGACCGGACGGAGGACGAATTTCACGGCGCTGGCACTGCTGGGACCCCTCGCTCTTCTGGCATTCGCCGGTGCTCTGCCATCCACCGGAAAATCTGTGGCGCGCAGCGCTGATACAACCGCGTCGGGAATTCACTTCGAGGATGTTACGGCCGCCGCGGGCATTCATTTCGTCCACAACAACGGTGCCTTCGGCAAGAAATGGCTCCCGGAGACACTCGGCCCCGGCGCGGCCTTCATTGATTACAACAACGACGGCTGGCAGGACATTTTCCTGGTCAACGGGGAGGACTGGCCCGGTCACCCGCGCCACGGTGCGACCACACCCGCTCTCTATCGCAACAACCATGACGGCACATTCACGGATGCTACACGGCAGGCCGGCCTGGCAATCCCGCTCTATGGCATGGGTGTCGCCGTGGGAGATTACGACAACGATGGATACGACGACATTTTCGTCACGGCCTACGGACAGAGCCATCTCTTCCACAACAACGGCAACGGAACGTTTACGGACGTCACGAAAAAGGCCGGTCTTTGGGGCCCGAATGAGCTGAGCACCAGCGCGGCATGGGTTGACTACGATGGCGACGGCCGGCTCGACTTGCTCGTCGCCAACTATGTCCAGTGGTCTCCCGAGAAGGACCTCTATTGCACGCTGGACGGCAAGACGAAATCCTATTGCACCCCCGAGTCCTACCCCGGCACCTCGGTTCGCCTGTGGCACAACAATGGCGATGGCACCTTCACGGACGTGACAAAGAAGGCGGGCCTCTACGATGTCACCTCGAAAAGCCTCGGCATCGCCATCCTTGACGCAAATCAGGACGGTTGGCCCGACATCGTGATCAGCAACGACACGCAGCCGAACAAGCTCTACATCAACAATGGCAATGGAACGTTCACTGAAAAAGGCGTTTCCGCCGGCATTGGTTTCAGCGAGGCCGGAGTGGCTCGCGCGGGCATGGGCGTCGCGGCGGCGGATTACGATCGCTCGGGCTATCCCAGCATCATTATCACGAACTTCTCCAATCAGATGATGGCTCTCTACCACAACGAGAAGAACGGACTATTTGTGGATGAAGCGCCGCAATCGTCCGTGGGTCACGACACGCTGCTTACCCTTGGCTTTGCCTGCTTCTTCTTCGACTACGATCTCGATGGATGGCCGGACATGTTCGTGGCCGACGGCCACCTGGACCCCAGCATCGAGCAGGTGCAGCAAAGCGTCCACTATGCGGAGCCCCCGCACCTTTTCCGCAATCTCGGCGGAGGACGCTTCTCCGATGAAGCAGCGGCCATGGGAAAGTCCTTTGACGCTCCCCGTGTGGCGCGCGGCGCGGCCTACGGCGACATCAACAACGACGGCGCGCTCGACATCGTCGAGACCACGAACAACGGTCCTGCGGTCCTGTTCCGCAACGTGGGCGCGACGAACCACAGCCTGCGCATTAAACTGGAAGGTACGAAATCCAACCGCGATGGCCTGGGAACCGTCGTGAAGCTCTCCGCCGGAAGCGACACGCAGACCAAGACTCTTACCAGCGGTTCGAGTTATCTCTCCTCCAGCGAACTCGTCCTCACCTTCGGCCTTGGTGCGCACGCGCAGGCGGACTCCATCGAAATTCACTGGCCCAGCGGCCAGACCGACCGCCTTACGAATGTCCGCGCCGATCAGATCATCCGCGTAAAAGAATCCAGCGGCGTCGTTGCTGCGAATCCCCTCGCAAAACGGTAAGATAGGTTCGGTATTACATCCGAGGAGTTCATGAATCGAATCGTGCGGATGACGGTCCCTATTGCTGTCCTGTCGTGCGCGTTGGCCGGCAGCGGTTGGCAGCGCAAGCAGACGCCCGCGCCGCAGCGCGCCGCAGCGCCTGCCGTCGAGCCGCCCAGCCCGCATATGAAAGCGTCGCGCGAAAATAATATCGGCGTCGCGCTGATGAATCGCCAGCAATTCGAAGCCGCGCTCGGCAAATTTCAGCGCGCCTGCATCCTCGATCCGCAATCCGACTCCCTGCCTGAACATGGGCATCGCCTTCGTGAACTGCAGCGCTTACGACGACGCCCAGCAAAGGTGCTGCACGAAATCCACCGAGCGCGACCCGCAGAATCCGCGCGCCTGGTTCAACCTCGGCCTCATGGAGAAGTCGGAAGGGAATGCCGACGCCGCCATCGCGGATTTTCAAAAAGTCGCCGCGCTCGATCCCAAGGACGCCGACACGCAATATTTTCTCGGCCTTCTCTATTCCCAGCAGCAGCAATACGACAAAGCCATCGCGGCTTTCAAGAACGCCGCTCAAGCTCAATCCGTTCCATCTCTCCGCCGAATTTGGGCTGGCGCAAGCCGATGCAGCGGTCCGGCGACAAAACTGCCGCGCCAGGGAGCACCTCGAACACTTCCAACACATGACGGCGGAAAAACTCGGCAAGCCCATCAGCTTCATCTACGGCGAGCAGGGAAAATATTCCCTCGCGCGAAACATGAGCCCCGCGCCCGAGCCTGTTCCGCCCGCGTTGCCCGTCCATTTCGTCAACGTCACCTCGCTTTCGCGGATTGCCTTCGCAGGCCGTGCACACTGCGCCCGCAAAGGCGACGCGCGATTCGCGAGCAACAGTCCGGCGCGAAGAAGGATGAACCGACGGCCGCCTCAGCCGCTGGCTCCGCCCTCGCTGGCGAATTTCCTCGGCAGCGGCGCCTGCATCATTGACTACGACGGCGACGGCAAGCCCGACATATTCCTCGTCAACGCCGACGGCAAAGGAAACGCCGCGCTCTATCGCAACATCTCGGCAACGGAAAATTCGTCAATGTCACGAAAGCCGCGCAAGCTCGATCTCCACGGCGATGGCATGAGTTGCGCGGTGGGCGATTACGACAACGACGGCAATCCCGATCTCGCCGTCAGTTTCAATGGCCGTGTCCTGCTCTTTCACAACGAAGGCAATGGCACCTTCAAAGACGTCACCGAAGCCGCCGGAATCAGACCGAGGGCCTCGATCGCTCGGCCTGACCTTCATCGACTACGACCACGACGGCGATCTCGACCTCTACGTCACCCGCTTCAACGACTTCCCGCTCGCAAATCCCTCGCGAGCCATTCGCGTTTCCGCAGGATGCGACCGCCTCCCGGCAACGTCCTCTGGCGCAACAATGGCAACGGCACGTTCACCGACTGGACGAAGGAAACCGGGCTCGCCGGCGCTGCTCCGTCCGTCGCGGCGCATCGGCAGCGACATCAACAACGATCGCGCCATCGATTTCGTCGTCACCGGCTGGCAGAAGTCTCCCGTCGCTTATTTCAATCAGCGCGAAGGCGCGTTTCGCCCGCCACTCCATGGATCCTGCCGACATGCCTGCCCCCACCGCCGGCGTTGTCGCGCTCGATTTCGATAAAGACGGCTGGATGGACCTCGCCTTCACGCACTGGGGCGCCGCCGGGACTAAGCCTCTGGCGCAACGTCGAAGGAAAATCGTTCGAGCGCGTGAAGCTGCCGGATCTCGGCTGGATGCGCGGCTGGGGCGTTGCGCCGCTCGATTACGATAACGACGGCTGGATCGATCTGGTCGCCGTCGGCGAAACCTTTTCCGGCGAAGGCCGCATCGCGCTGCTCCGCAACGAAGGTCCCGCCGGATTTCGCGACGTCACCGCCGAAACCGGCCTCGACAAAATCGTGCTCCACAATCCGCGCGGCGTGATCGCCTTCGATTTCGACGGCGACGGCGCCACCGATCTCCTGATCACGCAAAATAATCTTCCGCCCGTGCTGCTGAAAAATATCGGCGGCAATCAAGCACAACTGGCTCCGACCTCGCTTTCAAAGGCGAGCACGACAACAAAACCGGCATCGGCACGAAAGTTGAACTCTCCGCCGGCGCGCTGCAGCAGAAATGGGAAGTTCCCGGCGCTTCCGGCTATCTGGGCCAGGGGCCCGCCGATATCGTCGCCGGCCTCGGCGCCGAGCGCGAAGCCGACGTGATTCGCCTGCT
The DNA here is from genome assembly GCA_963788255.1 of uncultured Acidobacteriota bacterium. Taxonomy (GTDB): domain Bacteria; phylum Acidobacteriota; class Terriglobia; order Acidiferrales; family UBA7541; genus Palsa-295. The sequence continues at coordinate 465,254 of CAWBGC010000009.1, read as the reverse complement.
CTGGCCCACCGGCGTCCTGCAGGATGAACTGCGAAATTCCCGCCGGAAAACGCGACGAAATCGCCGAAATCGACCGCCGCGGCAGTTCCTGCCCCATCGTGTTCGTCTGGAACGGCAAGAAATTCGAATTCCTCGCCGACATGATCGGCCCCGGAATCGTCGGCCACTGGATCGGCCCGAACCAGCGCAACATTCCCGACCCCGACGAATATTTCAAAGTCGCCGGCTCGCAAGTCGCAGCCGCAGGATGGCCGCATCCGTTTCCGCATGCTCGAGCCGATGGAGGAGCTCGACTATCTCGATCAGACGCGCCTGCTCGCCATCGATCATCCCGCGGACGTCGAGGTCTGGCCCAACGAGCGTTTCCTCAGCAACCCGCCGTTCCCGGAATTCAAAGTCATCGCCAGCCACGACGCGCATCCGCCCGCCGGCGCATGGGACGACAAGGGCCGCGACGTGCTGCCGCTCCTTCTCCGGCGCGACCGCAAGTACGTCACCGATTTTCCCGGCGCGCCCTATCAGGGCTTCGCGGCAATGCACTCCCTCGAAGCTCGATCTCGGCCCGTGGGATTCCTCGAAGCCGCTCCGTCTGCTGATGGACGGCTTCACCGATTATTTCAGCGCCAATTCGATGTACGCCGCCTGGCAGGCCGGCATCACGCCGATTCCGCCTTACGTCGAAGCGCTCGACGAATCCGGGCAAATGGGTCCGCATCGTGGACGACATGGGATTCCCGGCCGGCCTCGCGCGCACCATGGTCGCCGATCTCACCGGCAAGCTTCCGCCCGGCACGCGCTCCATTCGCATCACCACGAACCTGAAGATCTATTGGGACCGCATCCGCGTGGATAATTCCGCCGCAGATCTCCCGTTCCGTTCGACGGAAATTCCGCTTGCCGAGCGCCGAGCTCGCATTTCCGCGGCTATCCGCGCGTCGTCGAAGGCAATCCGAAGAACGATCTCACTTACATCTACGAAGACGTCAGCCTCACCGGCCCCTACACGCGCCAGATCGGCAACTACACGCGCTACGGCGACGTCACCGAGCTCGTTCGTACGCTCGACGACGAATACGTCATCTTCGGCTCCGGCGACGAAGTCGTCGTAGATTTCGACGCCACGCATCTGCCCGACCTTCCCGCCGGCTGGACGCGCGACTATTTCTTCTACGCCGACGGCTTCGCCAAGGACATGGACTTCTACGCCGCCCACGGCGACACCGTCTCGCCGCTGCCATTCCACACGCTCGTCCCGTATCCGTATCCAGCGGGCATCGGCTATCCGTACGACGACCTCCACTTGCAATACCTGCTCGAATACAATACGCGCGGCGTCGCCGGTCCTGCCGGTTCCACGTATCGCTTCGACTATCCTGCCTCTCCGAAACGCTGATTGACCGGAATCCGCCCTCGCCGTGCCGCGGCACGAACGAGCCTGTGCAGGTGGTCGCCTGACTCTTTCTGAGAATTTATGAAGATGTTCTGAGGAGCGGCCGCGCTCTTACGGATGCGCTCCCGGTGTGGGCCCTGACATCAAATCGATAAATTCCTTGTAGAACTTTTCCTTGTCGAGGTCCACCTGCACATCGGCCAGCGTGCCGTGAAACACGGGCTGCTCGCGGGGATCTGGGATGAGCGTGTAGTTGAAACCTTCTGCGGGCAGTCTTTCCTGTCCCCACATTATTTTCTTACCGGGCTCCCAGGCGAGCGTGTCGCCATACGTCGCACTATGATCGATCGAGACGTCTATGTACATCTTCTTCCAGCCGGTAATCACGCTCGGATCGAGCCACGCCACCGCCGCCAGTTCGTCCCATAGGTAGCTCGCCCTCGCATATTTCGCCACGTACTGCGCCGAAGGAGTCGTGCCTATTGCGATTTCAGAAATCAGAGTCTTGTCCATTCGCGTCTTCACGGAGATGTCCACCGTGGTGACCACAATGCGGGCCCATGGCGCGCGCAGGACGCGGCGCGCTGCCTCCGGGTCCATCCACAGATTGAACTCGCGGTGTGGCGTCTGGGTAAATTCGGGATCCGTCGTGACGGGATGAATGCTCCCGCCCATTAGCACCAGTTCCTTTGCTAGTGGCGCGAATTGTGGGTCGATCGTCTGCGCCAGCGCGAGGTTCGTTAGCGGCCCGCCTTCATAGATCGTCACCTCGCGTGGATATTCGTGCACCATGCGGATCAGGAAGTGCGCGGCGTCTTCGTTCGCGGGCTTCGTCGTGGGAGCGCCTTCGGGCATCGGCGGGATCTCCCACGGCCCGTGTACGGGATTCCCGAAATTCCACGCCCCCTGGTACCCCACCTTCCCGTAACGCTTTTCCCACTGCGCGGTTTCTTCTTTGCTGTTCACCAGCGGAAACACCGCGCCGGGCACCACCGGAATATCCGTCCGCCCGATGATCTCCAGCAGCCGCAGCGTGTGCTGGACTTCCTCGTCGCGCCAGGCCTCGCCCGTCACCACCGTGATTCCCAGCACCTGCGTCTCGGGCGAATTCACCAGCGCCAGCACCGCCTGCATGCCCGTTCCGCCCGGGCCCGCGCAGTCCTCATCGATGATCACCTTCCGCTTTTCCTGCGCACCAAGAGACGGCCCAACTGTCGCGATTGCCACCAGCATCAGCAGTGCAAAGACAATCCGGCAAGGCTTAACCTTCATGGATTCCTCTGCAGGGATTCTACCGCGTCTCAGAAGTTCTGGCGGGCTTATGACAAAGCAAAATGTTGGGAATCTGGCCGGGAACGCGCCGGAGAGTTTCTCCTCCGGCGGTCCCTGATTTGATTAGATTTCTAAAAGCTGGCAGCCAACACCGCCGCTCTCTGCAATGTGGCCCGTCAGAACTGGAACCGCACGCCAAATTGAGCTGCGAACGGCGACGCTCCCGGCGAGAGCTCGTCCAACGTCCGGTACGCGGTACCGCCGTTTTGGACCGAGATCTGTCCGACTTGAGGCGGGGCCGTAAGGCGGGCGCAGGTGCTCCCCGCATTCGGGAAGTTCGACGTGCAATTCACATCCACGAACGCACTATGATCTGGATTCGAGTATAGGTTCCCTCGATTTGTCACGTTGAATATATCCGCGCTGAACCGGAGCTGGTATCGCTCCCCGAAATTCAAGTCCTTGCTGATCCTCATATCCCATCCGAAATAGTTGGGTTCCCGTCCGGGATAGTCAGGCAGGAGGAACGGCTTCCCGCTCCCGATCTGCACCGCTGGCCGGTCGTTCGAACCGAAACCCTGGTTAGTCACGCCGTCGCCGTTGATATCGGTTGCGATGTACGCAGGATAAGCAAGCCCACTATGGGCGATGAAGTTGTTGCTCCACATGAAGCCCCACGGAAGGCTCGCAACCACTCCGGCCTTGAACTGGTGCGTCATATCGAGCCCGCTCCGCCCGTAATCGAGGTTCAAGTTGAAGGGATCTTGAGGGCCGAAGAAGGAATCCGTGTCACGTTCGCTCGAAGCGTTCGTGAAATTCCGCGACCACGTGTAATTCGCAAACAATTGATAGTGATTGGCAAAATTCCTGTTCACCGCGGCCACAAGCTCGTGATAGTTCCCATGCCCGAAACTGGCGAGGGACGTATCTGAGAACAAGGAACAATCGAGCGGCACCGGAGGACCGAAAATCGCTCCTCCGGTTGACGGGCAGGTAAAACCTGTTGTGGAAGCCAGAATCGTGCGCCCCAGCGAGTCCTCGCCGGCGGCCGCCCCGGGAGCCGCGCCGTTTGCCGGGATAAAGTTCCGGTCCCAGATGGTTGTGCTGAAGCCGCCCGTTCGCAGGTCCCACGAGTGGACGAAGACGTAGTTCGCAGAAACTGACCAGCCCCCGGTGAACGCGTGCTCCAATCCAGCCGACAGGTTCGAAACCCGCGGGTTGCGTAACGCCGGGTCCGAATAGGTAATGCTGGGGCAGCCCACTGGGACAATGGTTGTGGTGCACATCTGGTCTACGCCGAATGGCAGCGAGGAGGGAAGAATGTAAGGAAAGCCACCCTCGGTTGGTATCTTGCCAAACGCCGGGTTTTGCGGAACCGTACAGCCAAACGAGACCGGGCAGAAAAGTTGCGCAGCGATGTCCCCACCGCCGTTGGAGGCTTGTGGGAAGAAAATCGTGGGTATCTGGGCGTGGTACAAGCCCCAGGCGGCACGCACGACCGTCGGATGCGTGTCGCCCGTAACCCGCCACGCAACTCCGATTCGCGGCCCCCACTGCTTGAAATCGTCCGGCGTTCGCTGCGGCACTGGAATAATGTGGCTGCTCGCTCCTTGCCCGGCCCAAACTTCCTGTCCGGGGATCGGCGTCTGCGGTTGAGGATTCCATGTGCCGTCCCACCGCACGCCGTATGTGACCGTGAGCTTCGGTGTGACTTGCCATTTATCCTGCCAGTAGAGGCCGGCACCAGTTTGATAGTCGGGGTAGAGCGTGTTGGCCTGGAAAACATTCAGGTTGTTCAGACCGAAGCCCTCGATAAATTCGGTGGGATTGTAGTTCAGAAAATCCTGGACCGAGTTGAAGTTGTACTCTCCGGCGCTCCACCCGGCAAAGACGTCTTTGCGGTCCGCAAAGGAATCAACGTCGCCTCCCCACTTCATATCGTGCTTGCCGAATGTATACGAGAAGTTGTCCTGCGCCTGCAGTTTGCCGGCGTCGTTATTCGCAGGCAGATAAAAACGCTGCCCGAAATTCCCCACACCTGTGATTTGAATCTCGGGAACGCCGGTCTGGATTGCATGCCGCTTCCGAGTTTCGCCGCTCACGCTCACCCGGATTTCATTTACCTTCTGCCCCAGAACCGTCGTCAGCGCAAACACTCCGCTGATGCCCTGCGTAACGAAGTTCTCCGTGTTTCCGATCGCATCAAAGGTTTCCGTCTGTCCCTGGCCGCCTGTGAATCCGTTCGTGTGGTTGCGAGTACCCAGGCCTCGCACGCTGAAATGGTTCGCGGGGCTGAATTGGTAGTCGTAGTGGCCGAGCAGCGTGAAAAAATTCTGATATTGATTGTTCGAGGATTCGAACTGCGCAAGATCCTTCACGCCATAACATGTGGGCAGAAGAGGCTTGCCGATGGCCGCCGCCGGACTCCCGCAAGCTGCCGGGAGTATCTCTGCAGTCCCGGGCACCGGCGGCATTATGACGGGGCCGGGCGTTTGCAACGATAGCTCGCAGGCCGCGAAATTTGGCGCGCTCGGTGGGCAGAATACGGTCTTCAGCGGTCCATTTTCGCGTTGTATGTCCGTCGAAAGAAAGAGGAACTGGCGGTCCTTGTGAATCGGCATTCCCACCGAACCGCCGAATTGATTCTGGTTGGTGATGTTCGAAGGGTTGCCGAGGGCATCATTCTCAGTCAAGCTTGCCCCGCGATAGTATTCGTGGGCTTCGCCATGGAGTTCGTTCGTGCCCGACTTCGTCACCACGTTCAGCAGTCCGCCGGTCGCGCGCCCAAACTCCGGCGCGAATCCATTCGTCACCACTTGGAACTCCTGCACCGATTCCAACGGGACGGTTAGGTTTTTCGTTTCCAGCGAGCCAAAATTCTCGCCGAAATAGTTGTTCGTCTCGTCCGCGCCGTCGATCACCAGCCCGCTATAATCGCTCTGCTGGCCTCCCATTCGAATGCCGCCTCGCAACCCCGGCACCACTTGCACCGACGGCGTCAATTGCGCCAGGTCGCGGTAGTCGCGCCCCGGGAAGGGCAGGTTCTCCACGCTGGTCGAATTGATCAGTTGCGTGACGCCCGAGGTGGATGTGTCGACGACGGCTCCCGCCTCCGCGACCACAGTAACCGATTGCGTTTGCGTCTTCAACGGCAGCATCACATCAATCGTCACAGAGGTACCGATGTTCACGACGATTTGCTTCACGGTTGCCGTGGCGAACCCTGTCGATTCCGCCGTCAGCGTGTATTCTCCCGGCGGGACGGTTTCAAAGTCGTATGTGCCGTCGGCTTCTGAGGAGAGCTCGCGGCGGATGCCGGTCGAGGGATTCGTCAGCGTCAGCTTCACGTTGGGCACGGCCGCTTTCGACGTGTCGTATACCGTGCCGTGAATCGCGCCGTTTTGCAGGTTTTGAGCGCCCGCGCCTGCTGCAGCCGCCAGCACAATCGTAAGTGTGATCGCCAACGCGAAGGCCAGGTGTGCGCTCTTCCCGAATCCCATCCCGAAGCTACGTCGAGTCTCTCGTTTCATTTCGATTTTTTCTCCTGGATATTTCCTCGGCATCAGTCCTTTTCTCCCCCAGCTGCCTGCCAATGTCTGTGGTCGAGCTTCCACGCAGTTCTTTGGCGTCGAGTCGGCCCTTCTTACGAGTCGGCAAAAGTTTCCACTCAGCTCCCGATGCCCCGGCGTGTCGAATGGTTAAGTTGTGGTGTGGCGATTCAAAGAAATGTAGCCAAATTTCTGTACAAAGTACCCCAACCCATGTACTGCAATCCCGGTAAGGCTATCTGCGACTCTGCTGCGAGTCAAGGGCAAACGGGCGCATTCCGCCGCTAAGCTGTGGAAATTATTCGATCTGCTTTGCAGCCCAGGTGCCAGTCTCTCAAAATGTTTTGTATCGGTTGAATCTGCCTCTAGAATCGCAAGCGGAATGAAATCACGCCGCATATCGTTGCGCCGCTCGATTCTCGTTGCCTCGGCTCTTTTCGCGGTTGTGACCTCCGTCCCAATCTCGTTTCATCTCCCCGAAATTTTTGCGCAGTCCCAAAAAACGCCCACGCGTCCGCAGCCGCCCCGCCGCTTCGACGACTCCAATCCCTTCGGCGTGCAATTCCACGATGTCTCGCGCGAAGCCGGCATTCGTTTTCATCACCAGCGCGCCGCCTCTCCCGAAAAGCTTTACTACGAGACGATGGGCGCGGGCGTCGCCTGGCTCGACTACAATCAGGACGGCTACCTCGACGCGTTTTTCGTCAACAGCGGCTACACGCCCTTCTTCCATCCTGCCGAGCCGCCGCAGCCCGCTCTCTATCGCAATAATGGCGACGGCACGTTCACCGACGTCACCGCCGCCAGCAAAATTCGCGCCGACGGCACTTTTTTCATGGGTGTGGCCGTCGGCGATTACGACAACGACGGTTACCCCGACATCTACATGACCGGCTATCGTCATTCCGTCCTGCTTCACAACAATGGCGATGGCACGTTCACTGACGTCACCGCGAAGGCCGGCGTCGGCAACGACGGCAACTGGGGCACCGCCGCCGGCTGGTTCGACTACGATCGCGACGGCAAGCTCGATCTCCTCGTCGTGAATTACGTTCAGTTCGACGCCGATCATCCCGTCGCCTGCGGCGAGAATCGTCCCGGCTACCGCGCCTATTGCCATCCCGATAGTTTCGCGGGCGAATCCATGCGCCTGTACCACAACAACGGCGACGGCACGTTCACCGACGTTACCGCGCGCGCCGGCCTCGTCAATCCCGACGGCAAAAGCCTCGCCGTGGTTCTCGCCGACCTTAATGGCGACGGCTGGCCAGACATCTTCATCGCCAACGACACGCAGCGCAATTTCCTCTACCTCAACAATGGCGACGGCACGTTCCGCGACGCCAGCTACACATCCGGCGCGGGCTTCAGCGAGGAAGGCCGCCCCGAAGCAGGCATGAGCGCCGACGCCGCCGATACGCGCAATCTCGGCTTCTTCGATCTCTACGTCAGCCACCTCGATTTCGAGCTCAACCGCCTCTATCGCAACAATGGCGACGCCACGTTCACCGACGCGACCATCGTTTCCGGCCTCGGCCAGACCAACATGCTCGACAGCTCCTTCGGCGCGCGCTTCTTCGATTTCGATAACGACGGTTGGCGCGACCTCCTCGTCACCAACGGCCACATCCTCGACAACATTCCGCTCTATCACCCGCAGGTCAATTACGCCGAGGAGCGCCGGCTCTATCGCAACACCGGCGCGGGGCAATTCGTGGACGCGACGAAGACGCAGGGCGCTGATTTTCGCGCCCCGCGCGTGGGGCGCGGCCTCGCCGTCGGCGACTACGCCAACGACGGTTGGCTCAGCTTCATCGTCAACAACAACGGCCAGGACGCGCAGCTCTTCCGCAACGAAGGTGCCCGCTCTTCCACCGCCGAAAAGAACCACTGGCTCGGCGTCCATCTGGTCGGAACGAAAAGCAATCGCGATGCTACCGGCGCGCGATTGAAAGTTACGGCGGGAAATTTCTCGAGCTACGATCAAGCCAAGGGCGGCATGAGTTACGCGTCGGCGCAGGACCCGCGCATTTATTTCGGCCTTGGCCCCCACGCCCGCGTGGACACGCTCGAAATCGAATGGCCCAGCGGCGCAAAGGAAATCCTGCACGATATCCCCGCCGACCAGATCGTCACCGTCGTCGAAGGCCAGGGCATCTCACCGTATCAGTATCCAGCTCTTCGCCCGCACTGAGTCCGCCGCGGCGGACGAATGTGTCTCGAGCGAAGACGAAGGGCCCCCCACTGATCACGCCAATGACGAATGGGGCTATCCAATCGCCCTGGCTGTCCCTGCCACCGGGAAATGCGAGCCGCCAAAGTGATTTCCGTGTTCCATGAGATAAAGCAAGTCTTTTCAACACTATAACGTGCGACAAAGTGCGACACAGCCTGACAAAGCCGGGCTTCGCTCCTTGTCGCTTGCAGGCCTCGAAGGCACAGCGTAGCGTCGTGACACTTGAGAGCAAGTGTCCAAAATGAATCGAAAACGTTTCCCGGTTGAACTCCGTTCGCGATCGAGTTCTGGTTCAGCTGGGAACAGCGGGAGCGAAACTTTGAATTCGTCTAGTAATGGTCGTTTATTGAAGCTATGGAAAGAGTCCAGGCTGCGCTCGCTTGTGCTGTTGCTCTCCTTCGCCGTCGCAGCGAGCGGATGCTCGGTCAAGAAGTTTGCGATCAACAAGCTAGGCGACTCCCTCGCCAGTGGTGGAACAACTTTTACTTCCGACGATGATCCTGATCTGGTGGGAGATGCCTTGCCCTTCAGCCTCAAACTGATGGAAAGCCTTCTGGCCGAGAGCCCAAAGCACCGCGGACTCCTGTTCGCGGCATCCAGCGGCTTCACCCAGTACGCTTTTGTCTATGTCCAACAGCCGGCCGAAGAGATCGAAGATCAAGATCTCGAAAAGGCTGATTACTTGCGCATGCGCGCCCGGCATCTCTACCTGCGCGCACGCAACTATGGACTCCGCGATCTGGAGATCAAACACCGCAACTTCGAAAGTGAACTTCGCCAGAATCCTGAGGCCGCCGTGCGCAAGACGGGCCCGCAAGACGTGCCGCTGCTTTACTGGACCGCGGTTTCCTGGGGAGCGGCCATCTCGGTCTCCAAGGACGATCCGGAGATGATCGCCGATCAGCCCATCGTCGAAGCGCTGATTGACCGGGCGCTGGAACTCAATCCCGATTACGATTACGGGGCCATCCACAGTTTTCTCATTTCCTATGAAGCCGTCCGCCAGACGGCAAGCGGAGACTTCGCTCCGAGGTCCCGAAAACACTTCGAGCGCGCCGTCGAGCTCACCTCGGGCCAGAGCGCCTCACCCTACGTGGCTTTGGCCACAACTGTTTCGGTGAACAAACAAGACTCGGAAGAATTCGAATCCTTGCTGAAGAAGGCCCTGGCCGTAAATCCAGACGAGCGGCCTGAGTGGAGGCTCACCAACCTCATCATGCAGCGCCGCGCGCGTTGGCTGCTTTCCCGCGAAAGCGAATTGTTCGTGAAATAAAGCTGAGGTGCCAAATGAAAAGGTCAGTCGCCAAGAGGTATGGTAGATCGCTGGGCAGAGTGATGGTCGCCGCTGTGCTGCTCGTGATGGGGTTCTCTTTGAATGCCCCGGCACAGACGCGGATTCGCCTCGGAACTTTGATCCCTTCTGGAACTTCCTACCATCATAGCCTGCAAGACATGGGGGCGAAGTGGAAGCAGGCGTCGAACGGCGCCCTCTCCTTGACGATATACGCGGACGGCACGATGGGAAGTGAAGCGGAAATCGTCCGCCGCATGCGCGTCGGCCAGCTTCAGGCCGCCGTACTCACCGTGTCGGGACTCGCGGAGATTGATCCTTCGGTCACCGCCCTGCAGGAGATGCCATTGATGTTCCGTTCGCTCGACGAAGTGGACTATGTGCGGGCCAAGTTGGAGCCGGACCTCGACCGCCGCCTGGCGGAGAAAGGATTCGTTGTCCTCTTCTGGACGGATGCCGGCTGGGTGAGGTTTTTTTCCAAGCAGCCGGGCATCCTCCCGCAAGATTTCAAAAAGATGAAGATCTTTGTGACTGCCGGCGATATCAACCAGTCCGAAATCTTGAAGGGTGCCGGATACAATCCCGTGCTTCTGGAATGGTCCGACGCGCTCACCAGCTTGCAAACAGGGATGATCGACGCTGTCCCCACGTTACCTCTCGAAGCCCTTTCGGGCCAGTATTACCTTTCGACTCACCACATGCTGGAAGTGAACTGGGTCCCGCTCGTGGGCGCATTGATCCTCACTAAAAAGAGCTGGGATGCGCTTCAGCCGGCCGAGCGCGATGCCATGCTGAAGACGGCGGCGGATTGCGGTCAGGAGTTCCAGGCGCGCGGCCGCCAGGAAAACCAGGAGGCGGTCGAAGCCATGGAGAAACGTGGTCTTCAGGTTCACACCGTGAACCCCGAAGCAGAAGCGGAATGGCGGCAGTTCTCGGAGAGTCTCTACCCGAAGATTCGTGGCCATATTGTCCCCGCCGACATTTTTGATCAGGTTGTGCAGGTGCTCCGTGACTATCGCGCCACGCAAGGAGCACCCGGCAAGTGACCATCGAAGCTGCCGCTTCTCCAGACCATTTCGAGCTCGCCCGCCCGGGTTCCGCCTCGGGGAAAACTTGGCTGAAAACGGCGGAGAATTCCGTAGTCTCCGTGGCCTTGTTCGTCATGGTCCTGATCCCTCTCGCAGAGAGCTTTCTCCGCCGCACTTTTCACATGGGTATCCCTGCTTCGACCGCGATCGTTCAGCACATGGTGCTCGTGGTCGGGATGCTGGGAGGTGCTATCGCGGCGCGCGAAGGAAGGCTGCTCTCGCTCTCCACGCTGGGAGAAACCGCCGTGCGCGGCCGCATGAAGAGTCTCTTGCGAATCTTCACGAGCAGCGTGTCGGCCACCATCACGGCATTCCTGTCGCTGGCTGCGTGGCAATTCGTCGTCACCGAGCGTGAGGCTGGAGAAATCCTGGCGTACGGCATCCCGATATGGGTGGTCGAGTTGGTTCTGCCCGTCGGCTTTGCGGTGATCGCGATTCGCATTCTCCTCCACACGTCGGAAAAGTGGGGCCCGCGGACACTGGCGACTCTCTGTGCCGTTTTGCTCGTGGGAGCCTTGATGGCCTGGCCGGGAGGTTTCCACCATTCCGTTCCGATTGCGCTGTTGATTTTGTTCGTCGTTTCGGTGCTGGGCGTGCCCGCTTTTGTGACGCTGGGTGGCGCCGCATTGATTTTGTTTTGGGGTGTAGACCAGCCGATTGCGGCGATTCCCGTCGCACATTACTCTCTGGTGACGAATCCGTCTCTTCCCACGCTGCCGCTCTTCACGCTGGCGGGTTACTTTCTCGCCGAGGGCGGCGCGCCCAAACGCTTGGTGCGCGTTTTCTACGCGCTCTTCGGACAATTCCGCGGCGGACCAGCGATCGTGACCGTCTTGGTTTGCGCCCTCTTCACGTCTTTCACGGGAGCTTCCGGCGTGACGATTCTCGCGCTCGGCGGTCTGCTGATGCCCGTCCTGACTGGCGCCCGCTATTCGGAGAAGGATTCCCTCGGTCTGCTGACCGGATCGGGTTCCCTCGGATTGCTGCTTCCTCCGTGCTTGCCTCTGATCGTCTATGCCATCGTGGCCAGAGTTCCAATTAAACAGATGTTTCTGGGCGGAATTATTCCGGCCTTCGTCATGATGGCGGCAACAGCCATTTGGGGCATCCGGCGCGGCTCGGCCAGCGGCAGCACCGTCCGGAAATTCGAATGGAGAGAAGCGCGGATCGCCTTGTGGGATGCCAAGTGGGAACTCGCCATGCCGGTCGTCGCCTCCATTGCATTGTTCAGCGGGCTGGCCACGCCCGTGGAGGCCGCCGCGGTCACTGCGTTCTATGCGTTTCTCGTTGCGGCCGTTATCCATCGCGATTTGCACGTCTTCCGCGACCTGCCCAGAGTTATGGCCGAGTGCGGACTCCTCATCGGAGGCGTGCTCCTCATCCTTGGCGTTTCGCTCGGCTTCACCAACTATCTGGTGGACGCGGAGGTTCCGGCCCGCGCCGTGGCGTGGACCACGCAAACCATTCACTCTCCAATCTTGTTCCTGCTTCTCCTGAACGTCTTTCTCCTGGTGGTCGGGTGCTTGATGGAAATCTATCCCGCCATCGTGGTGGAGGTCCCCTTGCTGATTCCATTGGGAGCCGCATTCGGGATCGATCCTGTGCGGCTCGGCATCATCTTCCTTGCCAACATGGAACTGGGCTATCTCACTCCGCCCGTCGGCTTGAATCTCCTGATGTCCTCGTATCGCTTCAATAAGCCGGTGCCGGAGGTTCTGCGCTCCGTCCTGCCGGTGGTCGTGGTGTTGACTCTGGGAGTCCTCTTAATCACCTACGTCCCCGCATTGACCACCGCGCTTCCGCGTTTGTTCGGCTATTGAATCAACCATGAGCCAGAGTTTCCCGGCGTCGGAGACCTGCCGCAGGAGGGCCGCACCGTAGGCGTCCCAAGCGAAGCCAAGGGGCCCGGCACTCCATGCCGACAGGTCCGCGCCACGACCTCATTTGTTTTCGTTTATCTTGGGAGGACTGATTTTCTGGGTCGAGCCAACGGAAAAAATCAGGTAGTTGGTGAAAAAATGATGCCGGCGATAGGTTCGATGATGGAAATAGATGTAAATGTCTGCTGTGATGGGCAGCCAAAGCTCCGTTTTCTTCGATTCAAACGCCACGGGACCATATTCGATCGCATCCTCCTCCGATCCGAGACCAATTTCTGGAACGGGGGCCATTAAGTCGGCCTCCATTCTGACGATTTGGTACGAATCCGCGGAAATCCACGCCCGCCCTTTCAGTCCAGCGGAATAAAATCTTCCGTCCGCCTCATAGGAACGGAGTCGCTTGGGGCGATCGGGACGCTGGCGAAAGTACACGACCCACGTTCCTTGGCCCCGCCATTTGCCCAGCCCTTCGCAGGTCATCTGAAAATCGTTCCGCAACTCCGGATGAAAGACCAGCGCTAGATCCTGCAGCGCAAAGGGGGCAATAGCTTGCGGGAGTCCTTCTAAGCCGGAAGTTTCCAGCCGGGTTTCGTCTATCACGGGTAGTCCTCCACCGTCGTCCGTGATGGACGCGGTGTAGTCGTATTTCCTGCTCTCGGGCGAAAAGGGCCGGCCCATCGAATTCAAGCTTTCGTAAACGACCTTTTCGGTCGCCGCGATGTTGTTTACGTTTTCAACGAGCTCGGTCACGCGCTCGCCGACTCCCTGGATCACGCGCTCGGCCGGACATGTCACTCCTTCGGAGACAATCGGCCTCACGCGGTCCACATCCAACGGCTCCCAAGTGGAAATCAAAAGCTCAAATGGAGGCAGGGTCATGTTCGGGGGGGGAATGGCCTGCGCGACCGCTCCGCTCTTCGCCGCAACGGTGGATTCGGCGGGATCACTTGCCCGAAATTCTGTAAGGAAACGCCGGGCGTCAGGGATGGCGGAATCCCCAGGCACGTCGCGCACGAAGGACGCGAACAATTTCACCGCATCGTCACGGCGGCCCAATTGCGCCAGCGCTTCTCCCTCGATGAACTCGGCCTTGTTGGCAGCGCCCTCTCCCGATTCGACCGCTTCTTCGGCCTCCTGCCGCGCCTTCTCGTTTTCGCCGCGACGCAGGTACACGTCGGCAAGCACCCAGCGCGCAAGATTTTGACTCGGGTCAATCGAAATGACCTTCTCGAGCGCTTCCGTAGCTCCTGCGTAGTCGCCCTCCAGATCATGCAACTGCCCCAAAGCTACGAGTGCAGGTACGTTCTTCGGTTCGCTGGCAATGGCGAGTTCGAGGAAGCTACGTCCATGCTCCAGATCCTTCAATCGGATGCTGGTGACTCCCGAGAGATAGCAAATATCCGAATTTGTCGGGGCCAATAAGTAAGCTGCCGCAAGCTCTTTCCGTGCGCTCTTCAGGTTTCCGGATTGCAGCGCGGCGAGCCCCTTCTGCAGCTGTTTCTGCGCTTTGGGACCGATTGCCGGCGCCAGTCCAGGTTCAACGTCTTTATTGACGGGAGTGGGCTGCATGGTTGCGTCAATTTCGAACCGCATGAGAATTTTGACGTAGTCCAAATCCTGTTTCGCGGTCTGGTAACCAGCCGAAGCTACCTCGACTCTGTAATGGCCAAGCTCCGGCAAATCCGGGAAAACGACCTGCGAGGTGTCTGGCATGAGCAATGTCTTGATCGGACCGGTCGAAAGTGCCGGATAAAAAAGATGTACGAGGGTTCGCTGCTTCATTGGCTTGTGATCGGGTCCCCAGACGCGGACCGTTATGGAGCCGCTTTCCTTCGACTCGTCCGTGATTCCAAGGATGGTTATCTTGCTTTGCGCCTCTAGGCTTGCCGCAGTTATCAGGAAGAGGATGAGACCAAAAGCAGCGCGCCGGGATTGGCCAGTCATGGGACCCCAATTATGGAATTGCGCGAATTTTACAGCAAGAAACCCACGAACCAAAACATTTCCAGGGTCGGGGCATATCATCCGGAATTCCCGGTTTGGACCTCTAGCGCGCACATCGTCTGCTGTTCCTGCTCCGGACACAACGAATTGGCTGCCAAAACAGCCCCCACCGAGATCCGGGGCTTTCCGCGGCTCGTTCCTGCCCACCTGACGACCTCCGCTCCTCCACGGGACATGGACCCACGCCGGAGAGAATAAAAATCGAAGCAGAGGGTCCGCAATTTGTTGCGATTAGAAAAAATTAGAGGGCTTTGTTTGCAGCAAGTTAGATCGATTTCTAATCCATAGTAGTTGCGATTAGAAGTGCGGTGACTGGTGATTGGTGCATAGTAATTGGTGGTGTGAACCCGGTAATACTTGTGTTCCGGGCGGTTATGAGCGTCCGGTGGCCTGAAAGCGAAGGAATGGCGAAAATAAAAATAGGGCAAAGTGTTGCGGTCACTCAGAGGTCCGATCGTTTGTTTTCTATCACTTACGGGCATTTCTGTTTGTGTTCGTGTTGCGGTCACAATTGCAGTGAGTAGAGGCAAGGAGGAAGGCGGAGAGGCCCTCCAAAATGCAAGGCGGTGGGCAGGCCCTCCAGTGATGCACCTGAGGCGGGCGGGCAAGGAGGCAGGAAGCAGAGACCGCAGATCCAGCGCGGAGGACCTCCTGTTCTTGTTGCGGTTAGAAAATATTTTCTCCTTTGTATTCACAGAGTTAGATCCTGTTTCTAATCGCGGGAGTGTTGCGATTAGCTTTTTCTTCGCCTCTGACGGGGCTTTCCGGCAAGAGCATTCCGAGTACGAACATTCGGCCCGCCCGAAGGCAAGGCGGCGGGCAGGGATGCACAAGACGAGTGCGAAATTCTCTCGTGTTGGACCGTGTGGTTCATATCGCAGAGAAAATGGTAGCGGAGGGCGAAAAAAAAAGAACTGTACGAAAGTACAAGATAAGTACAAGGACCAGTACCCTGTACGAAATGCGAAAGAGGGAACTGTACTTTTGCGCGATTGTTTAGGGTTTGCGTTGGATGCGCTGGAGTTACACCGCCCGTCTTTGTGTGGATGAGGGGCGGAACCTGTACTTCACGAAATCTATGTCCGCCAGAAAGAAGGGCGAACGCAGAAGGATCGGAAAGCGGAATCGCAAATTTGAAATTTCAAATTTCAGAGGGGACGGACGGTTCTTACCCCGACCATTCCGCGTTGGGCTAACTTCTCCCGCGCCCACGGCGATTGAAAACGTTCGGGGCGAATACTCTCTCAATTCACGTCGTATAGGAATCCCCGCCCCCGTGAGCGCGGAGGCGTCTGAGACGGCGTCAGAAAGTCGAAAGGATAAAAGACAAGGGTCTTAGCAGTATGATAACAGCGACGTGATTGCGCCGGTGAAATGGATTTGCAGGATCGGCTTGGGGCTACTGTTCTGCTGTGGCTCCGTGGCGATGGCGCAGAATAATTCCTGCCTGGACCGGACCATTCCGGTCAGCGTCATCGATGAAACAGGGGCTCCTGTGGGTGGCCTCACTGCTGCTGATTTTCGCGCAGAAATTCACGGTCGCGGGGTCAAGATCGTCGGGTTATCCGAAGTTGATCGGCCCCACCGAACTCTGATTCTCTTGGACGCGAGCGGAATCATGAATGGAGGGATGTGGATTACTGAATGTTACGCTGCCGAGAAGTTTGCGGACTCGAATCGCCCGAACAATTCGCTGGCCCTTTACATCTTCGGGGAGAAGGCAAACGACCGAGTGGGGTTTTTAGAAGGCAGCGGGGCGGTGCAGTCAAAGCTGCGGCAAAGTGTGGATGACCCGGAATATATGAGGAATCATGTTAGGGGCAAAGCCGCGCTGCGCGATGCGATTCTTGAGGGTATCAAGTTCTTCGGTGTTCCGATGATGGGCGATTCAATGTTCATCATTACAGATGGGTACGACGACTCCAGTAAATCCGGCCAGAAACAGTTACGAAACAAAGTAGAGGGAAGCGGCATCCGGCTGTTTTTCTGCCTCCTCTCTTATGGTTCGGTATCGGGAGACGGCCGCTTAGCGATAGATATTGGAAGCCCAAAGAACTTGGCTGAGAACTCCGGCGGCGGCTTGCTTGGACCTGTCTTCAAGGATGGTTCTGTAGATTCCTTTTATACTGGTATATCTCCACCCGTTCCAAGTCATCCTATCGACGTACCTGATGATCTTGTTAGTGACAAGAACCCAGGACTGTTGCGGGCGCTGGCTCCGTTTTACACCGCGATGACGGAAGTTCGCCAACTGGAGATCGTCCTCGATAATCCCGTTGAGAGGCCAGAGAAGTTGAAACTGTCGCTCTCGAAGGAAAAGGCCCAACAACTCAAGGGAGCGAAGATTCTGTACCCGCACGAGCTTTCGCCGTGCGGAGCGACGCAGCCCGAATAGACGGACGGGATAACGTCCGGTGGATTCTCCGGGGATGGCAAGTTCGTTCGAAGGGGCGCCGATAGATGAGGTTCGCCCAGTTCTGACGCAATGATGCGGATGGGCGGCTAGCTGGAGCGCGTGGTGCGGTGGGATCTATGCTGCTGGATGTAGCCGTGGAGGGCGAGGCCGAAGCCGCTCAGAAAGAGCAAGGGAGAAAGGTACTTGGTGACGACCGGCAGGATCGGAATTGGCAGCGGCCACCCGCTGTAACCTCCGGCGAAATAGCCGATGACCGTGGCGAGGAGGACGCAAAGAAGGCCGCGGCGAATCTGAGCTCCGCCATCGCTCGAGCTGGAGGAGCTAGAGCGAATCTGCGGGACATAGGGAAGAGACTCGCGGCAGTAAGGGCACTGGCTGAGCCGGTCGTAAACTTCCTTGCCGCAGAATGGGCATCCACGAGTAGCCATCAAATCCCCTTAAAACTAGAATCGTCCCGCTTGAGCTGGCCCTACAGGACAATTGAACCCACGGCAGCCCCAAAATGAAACTGCAACTCAGCCTCCAGAGGTAAAGTCCTTATTTATCAGGTACTTAGAGCGAAGAAGCGGGCTTCGGTGGCGGCTGGCTGGGGAGAAAAAGTAACAAATCTGGAAGCGCTAGTTTGATGTCCGCGGCGTTGCGAAGAGATGGCAAAACCTGTCCGAAGGGACAGTGATCGGCTAAGTGAGTACATTCCGAGGTTATTCGTAGCGAAGGGCTTCGATGGGGTCAAGCCGGGAGGCTTTCTGCGCGGGGTAGTAGCCAAAGAAGATGCCGACCAGGACGGAGAAGACGGCGGCAACGACAATGGCAAGCGGGGAGACGATAGCGGGCCATTGCAGGAGTTTGGAGACAAGACCGGAAGCGAGGTAGCCGAATACGATGCCGATGGCTCCGCCCAGGAGGCTGAGGGAGAGAGCCTCGATGAGGAACTGGCTCTGCACGTCTTCCTCCGTGGCGCCGACGGCCATGCGCACGCCGATCTCGCGCGTACGTTCGGTGACCGAGACAAGCATGATGTTCATGATGCCGATGCCGCCGACAAGCAACGAGACCGAGGCGATGCTGGCGAGCATGAGAGTAAAGGTATGGCTGGCCTCTTCCTGCGCCTGGAGGTATTCCTGGGGATGGCGGATATTGAAATCATCGGGCT
The DNA here is from genome assembly GCA_963788255.1 of uncultured Acidobacteriota bacterium. GTDB lineage: Bacteria > Acidobacteriota > Terriglobia > Acidiferrales > UBA7541 > Palsa-295. Next base: position 446,976 of record CAWBGC010000009.1, on the reverse strand, counting down.
CGTCGGAGCGGAGCTTGTGGCGCTGGCGAAGAAGGCGGCCGATCTGGTCCTCGGCAATGGGGATGGCGTCGCCGGAAGTGGCGGAGCAGAAAATGTCGTCGAGCCAGTTGATGCCCTTGAGCTTATGCATGGCGGTGGAGATGGGCATCATGACGAAATCGTCCTGGTCGCGTCCGCTGAGAGACAATCCTTTGGCTTGCATGACGCCAATGACGCGGCAGGGAAGAGTCTGAACGCGGATGGTCTTGCCGATGGGATCGTCACCCGGTGCGAAGAGATTTTCGACGATGGTGTTGCCAAGGGTGCAGACGTTGGCGAGGCGGTCGACGTCATCCTGGGTGAAGAAAGAACCGCGCGCGACGAACCACCTACGAATACCGAGGTACTCGGGGGAAATGCCGCGATAGGAGGTGTACCAGTTCTGGTTGCCGTAGACGATTTGGATCGAGCCGTCCACGTTGGGCGAGACGGCGGCGATTTGCGGAATGGCTTTGCGGATGGCGTCAGCATCCTCGACCGTCAGAGATTTGGTTTCGTCGTTGCCGGTGCGGACGCCATTGACGTTGCGGCCGCCGGATTCCACCCAAACCATGTTGGTGCCGAGATTATCGAGCTGTTCCTTGACCACGCTGGAGCCGCCTTCGCCGATGGCAACCGTGCAGATGACGGCGCCGATGCCGATGGTGATACCGAGCATGGTGAGCGCGGTGCGCATTTTGTTGCGGTCGAGGGCGCGCAAGGCCATGCGGAATGTGGCGCTGAATTTCATGCGAAGCGATCCCGTCTCCAGTTGATTCTATCAAGAAAACCAAGCGCTGGCTGGGCCATGACTTTGGCAGAGAATATCTGGGCGAAAAGCCGCGCTTTGAATTTTGAAGAGCGACTTTAGGTCTTCGAAATGGCGGTGGCGATGATGTCCGCGCCGTGGCGCTCCAGCGTGACGCGCGGCAGCGGTCTCGGCGGCGGGCCCTGCAAGACGGAGCCGTCGGCGACTGAGAAAATGCCGCCGTGACATGGGCACACAAATTCGTTCTGATCCGCGCGATAAAAAATCGGGCAGGTGTTGTGGGTGCACAGACGGCTGTAGGCGAGATAGGTGTCGTCCGCAGGGCGAACCAGGATGCAGGGATCGCTGTCCGTGGGGTACTGGAAAATCAGCGAGCCGCCGACGGGGATATCACCGGCGTGCGCAACCAGGCGCGGGGCATTTGCTTGCGAGTGGAACCATTCTCGCAACCAGATAAGACCGCCGGCGACGACAGCGAATATGCCGAGGGCAATGTATTTTGTGAAAGTGCGGCGAGGGACTTGTTGCGTTTCCGGTGTGTCGATGGCGCGTTCTCCCTTACGGAGGAAATTGTAGCGCAGGGGCGGCTGCCTTCGAAGTGCCGTCGAACAGTCAGGAGCCGCTGCGCCGCAGACATGTTACGCCGATTTGCGTTCGAGCAGGGAATAGAGAACGGGCATGAGCAGGAGGGTGAGGAAAGTGGAAAGCAGGAGGCCTCCAATGACGGCGAGAGCGAGCGGCTTCTGAAGTTCGGCGCCGGAACCTAAGCCCAATGCCAGAGGGAGTAAACCGAATAGCGTGGCGAGGGTGGTCATGAGGATCGGGCGGACGCGGATCTTGCCGGCGGCCACGAGGGCTTCGCCCAAAGGCATGTGTTGCTCTTGCCAGAGCTTGTGAACGTACTCGAAGAGGATGATGCCGTTCTTCACCACCAAGCCGACCATCAGGATGATGCCCATGAAAGAGGAGACGTTGAGCGCCGTTCCGGTAACGAGGAGCATGGCGAAAACGCCTACGAGAGAAAGCGGCGCGGCCGAGAGAATGATGAGCGCGGGACGGAATTGGCGGAACTGGATCACGAGGACAATAAAGACGGCGCCGAGGGCGAGACCGAGGACGGTGAGGAGGTCGTGGAACGAGCTTTGCTGGCTTTCGTATTGGCCGCCGATTTCGTAGGTGGTGCCGGTGGGCAAAGAGATGCCATTCATCATTTTTTGAACGTCGCGGATGGCGCTGCCGAGGTCGCGATTTTCCAGCCGGGCGGTGAGCGTGACCATCAGGCGCTGATTTTCGCGCTGCAAGTGAGCTTCGCCGTTCACCTGTTCGACGGTCGCCAGAGATGAGAGCGGAACGATTTGTTTTGCGGGCGTAAGGATGGGGAACTGCAGGATATTGGAATAGTTGTAGCGGAAGGAATCGGGGAAGCGGACGCGAATGTCCACGGTGCGGTCGGCTTCGCGAAGCTGGGTTTGCGTGATGCCGAGAAGGCCAGCGCTGACTTGCGCGGTGACTTGGTCGCCGGTGAGCCCCGCGCGGCCGGAGAGTGCCGGGTCAACGTGGAAAACAATTTCGGGGTTTCCCTTCTGAAGCCCAACGAAATCGACGATGCCGGGAATTTTTTGAAGCTTCGCGCCAACGTCATCGGCGACTTGCTCGAGAACGTCCATGCTATTGCCGAAGAGCTTGAGCTGAACAGGCTCGGGGGAGCCTTCGAGATCGCCGAGCATGTCCTGGAGAAGCTGGGTGAACTCGACGTCGATGCCCGGGATGTTAGCGGCGATTTGAGCGCGCATGTCGTCCATGACTTCTTCGGTGCTGCGGCTGCGCTGGGAGCGAGGCTTGAGCTTCACCAGGATGTCGCCGGTATTCTGCTCGGTGGCGTAGAGCCCCATTTCAGCGCCGGTGCGGCGGGAGAAGGCTTGGGTTTCCGGCATCGCGGCGACGCGCGCTTCGACTTTTTCGAGGATGCGATTGGTTTCATCGAGGCTTGTGCCGGCAGGAGTGCGGTAGTCGAGGACGTAGCCTCCTTCGTCCATTTCCGGAAGGAAACCCGTTTCAAGCTGGGTGTAAAGAACAACGCCGAGGGCGACCAAAGCGACGGCAGCGCCCGCCACGATGGCGCGATGGTGGAGCGACCAGCGGACGGCTTTCTCGTAAGCACGGTTGACCGGCTCGATGAATTTGGCAGATTCGGCGCGATGCGTGACGCTGGAAAGAAAGCGGAGCGAGAGCAGTGGAATGACGGCCAGCGCGAAGACGAGCGAGAGCAGAACGGAAATGCCCAGCGTGAGACACAGCGCGGAGAAGAATTCGCCGACGACGCCCGTAAGGAGGCTGAGGGGCAGAAAGACGACGAGGGTGGTGGCAGTGGAGCCGACGACCGCGCCGAGGAGCTCGCGAGTGCCGCGCTCAGCGGCTTCGGTTTGCGATTCGCCGAGGCCGAGATGACGGTAGATGTTTTCGATGATGACGACAGCGTCGTCGATGATGAGTCCGATGGCGATGGCCAGTCCGCCGAGGGTCATCAAGTTGAGCGTGCCGCCGAAGAGCTTGAGAAAGAAGAAAGTGCCGATGACGGAAAGCGGCAGCGAAGTGGCGGCAACCAGGGTGGTGCGCACGTCGCGCAGGAAACCAAACAAGATGAGCGCGGCGAGCAGGGCGCCGATAAGGATGGCGTCGCGCACGCTGCCGATCGATTCGCTTACGAATTGGGCGAGGTCGTAGACAATCGAGAGGTGCAGAGTTTTCGGAATTGCCGAACCGAGGTGAGCGATCTGATCCTTGATTTGCTGCGCGAGCTGGAGAATATTTCCGCCAATCTGGCGGGAAATGTTGATCAGCGCCGCAGGCTTGCCCATGCCGGTAATAATGGTCTGGCGATCGGAGACACCGTAACGGACTTCCGCGAGATCGCTGACGCGAATGGGCGTGCCGTTGTCAATGGCGACGACCGTGTTGCGGATGTCGTCGAGATTCAGGAACTGGCCCGTGGTGAGGACGAGATACTGAGAATAGTCCTTCGAAAGTCGGCCAACGGAGGTGACCTGGTTTGTGGCGCGCAGCTCTGTGGCGATGTCCACAAGTGAAAGGCGGTGGGCGAGCATTTTCTGAGGGTTGACGATCACGGAAACTTCGCGCGTGTCGGTGGCCTGGACTTGGATGATTCCCACGCCCGGAATACGGCTCAGGAGCGGGCGGAGGACGTAGTAAGCATCGTCGCGCAGATCTGCGTCGGGAACATTACCGTTGAGGATAAGACTGAAAACTGGATAGACGACGGGGGTCACGCGCTCGGTCTCGAGTTCCGTATCGGGCGGGAGAGAACTCCTGGCTTCGCTTACGCGAGCCTGGACGAGCTGCAAGGCGTACTGCATGTCCATGTCGGGCTGGAAAAGGATGTAGATTTCGGAATTGCCGCGGATGGTCTTGGAGTCGACGCGGCGAACACCCAAAGTGGTGCCGACGGATTCTTCGATCGGGCGCGTCACATTCAACAGCATGGTATCGGGCGCGAGATCGCCCGAATGCGCCAGGATCACGATGCGCGGAAAATTCAGCTCGGGATAAATATTGCTGGGGAGCCGGAAGACCGCGAGAACGCCCGCCACGGTGAGAAAAGCCGTGAGCAGATAAACGGCGTAGCGGTTCTCGCGGCAGAAACGGACGATATTCATTTCTCGCGCTCGGGCTTGTTGGAAGCGGCTTGAATCTTGGCAGTGTCGCCGAGGCCGTAGCCGCCGGTGAGAATTACGGTGTCGCCTTCCTTCACGCCGCTGAGGAGCTCGACGAGTTCCTTAGTTTGAATACCGAGATTTACGGGGACGGCAGTCGCGGAGTCCTGATTCACGACGAAAACGCGCGGCTGGCCCGAGTCATCGCGATAGATGGCGTCCGGGGGAACACAGAGGGCACGCAAGTGTTTGTCGATAGGCAGTTCGGCCGTCAGGAAAACGCCCAAGCGTAGCAGGCCGCCGGGATTCGGCACGCGGACGCGGACGAGTCCAACTCCGGTGGAAGGATCCACGGCGGGCGAGATCGCAACGATACGCCCCGAGAGCTTCTTTCCCGGGAGGGCTTCGGTGACGCATTCGACCGGCTGGCCGGGACGCATTTTGGCGAGGTAGGCCGCGGGAGCGTTAGCGAGGAATTCGATTTCGGAGAGGCTGGCGACCTCTACGATCGGCTGAGCGGAGGTGCCGTCAACTTGTTCGCCGACGCTAACGGACCGCTTGACGATAATGCCGCTAAGCGGCGAGAGAATTTGGGTGCGGGCAACCTGCAAGCGGGCGATCTCAAGCGAGGCTTCGGCCTGGCGCTCGGCGGCCGCGGCGACGTGCTCCTGGGTCTGAGCGTCTTCCATGTCCTTGCGCGCGGTGATTCCGCGGCGGAAGAGGTCTTCATTGCGGGTCATGGAGAGGCGCGCGTTTTCGAGTGTGGCCTTGGCTTGTTGCTCGGCTGCCTCGGATTGATTTAATTGGTCGCGGTAGGTGCGGTCGTCAATCTGTGCGAGAAGCTGGCCGGCCTGGACGCGATCGCCCTCGGCGACCTTCAGATCGGAAATGCGGCCGGCCACCAGGGAGCTGACGCGGACGTCCTGATTCGGCAAAGCCGCTGCGGTGCCGGTGAGCGTGAGTGTCTCCGCGATGTCTGTGCGAGTGACATGAGTCAGCGTGACCTCTGCTTTCGCCGAGGACTCCTTGCCGGAGGTTGCGTCATCGTCCCCCGCCGATTTGTGAGCGCAGGCGGACAAGGCGAGCGAAAGAAGGGCTGCGGCACAGAGGAGATGAATCGTTCGTGTGTTGTGGAGTGTCATGGTCAGCACCATTCAATCTAAGGGGGCGCCTACCGCTTCTTCCAATTGGGCGAAGGCGGATTGGACGGCGAGAAGGCTGGCGAGATAGGATTCCTCGACCTGCTGGACATCCCGCTGCGCGCCCAGAACCGTAAGGATATTCGCTTTCCCGGCGCGGTAGCTATCCTCCGACATTTGCTCGAGGCGCTTGGAAGAGGGAAGAATTTTGTCGTGGTAGAGCTGGACTTCCGCGCGGCGGGCTTCGAGGTCGAAGTAGGAGGATTCGACTTTCGCATCGGTGGCGCGCCGCATCGCGGCCAACTCAACCCTGAGAGCGTTCTGGCTGGCCAGCGACTGCGCGATTTCTCCCTGGTTGCGTGAAAACAATGGCAGCTCCATGGAGAGCTGTCCCCTGGGGCCTTCGCGGAATCCGTCTGGTCCGGGTGAATTGAAATCTACGCCGAATTCGAGGCCGAGATTCGGCGTGCGCTCGGCTTTCAGGAGCGCTGTTTGAGTTTGCTGCACCTTCTGTTCCTGGTTGATTCGAGCGATCTCCGCATTCGAGGCACCCGCGCTAGCCAGCAATTCATCGAGCTTGAGAGGAGGAGGGAGCAGGGAAAATGCATCGCCAAGATCCCAATCCTGGATGGAAGGCTCGTTCAGTAAGGTATTCAGATCGCTGAGGGCGACCTTTTCTTCCTGTTGAGCGACTTGCAGGTCGGCATCGGCACGATCGACTTCGAGTTCTGCTTGAGTCACCTCCAGCTCGGGGATGTCGCCGGCCTGGAAGCGCGCCTCGGCAATTTCGTGGAGTCGCTGGGCGAGTTTCAGAGCTTCCGCTTTTTGTGCAGTAGCACCGCGCGCAAACGCGAGGCTGAAATAGGCGTTGCGGACGTTACTGCGCACCTGGCGCTCGAGCGCCGTGATATCGGTCTCGGTCAAGGCGCTTTCCTGCCGCGCCAGTTCGATGCGCTGGCTGCGCTTCGAGCCAAGCTCCAACGGCTGATCGAAGAAAAGGCTCTCGTGAGGAGTATCGCGGAGGACGCCGAAATTTGCGGTGGGATTGGGACGCTGTCCCGCGATGCGAACTCCCGCCTGCGCCACCGCGCGTTGGGCGCGCGCCGCTGTGAGATCAAGATTCTGCTTTTCGGCAAGGTCAAAGGCAGAGGCGAGAGTGAGCCTTTGCGCCGGCGTTTGCTGCGCAAGCGCGGGCAGGGCGATCCCCGAGGCCAGGGTGATAGAAGCAAGAAATGTGAGTCTCCGAATCACGATTTATCTCCTTATCGGAGCATGGTGAAGGATAGCCATCCCACATGAAAAACGCCTGAAAACAGGCAGGCAAACGTAGCACAAGAGCAAAGGCCAGCGCACCGGCTTGCGGTCCAAGGAAATTACTGCGGTGAGAGCGGAAGCCGGACTTCGAACGTGGAGCCCTTGGAAGGCTCGCTGCGAAGGCGTATCTCGCCCCCGTGCACCTCGGCAATCCAGCGCCCGATGGCGAGGCCGAGGCCGGTTCCACCTGATTCGCGGGAGCGGACGCGATCGGCCCGGTAGAACCGATCGAAGATGTGAGGGATGTCCTCCGGAGCGATTCCGGCGCCTGTGTCGCGGACTTCCGCAACGGCGCGGCCGTCATCGGCGCCGAGCTGCACATCGATTCGTCCTCCGCCGGGCGTGTACTTTACGGCGTTGTCGAGGAGGATGAGAAAAAGGCGCTCCAACGAGGCGGCGTCGCCGCGCACCCAAAGAGGCTTATCCGGCATATGTTCGGAAAGCGCCAGCCCCTTCGCTTCGGCCAACGGGCCGGCTTGCCGACAGGCATCCCGCAGCACTTCGGCCAAGTCGGTGCGGTTCATGGGGAGGGAGGCGGAGCCTGCATCGGCGCGAGCCAGGAACAACAATTGTTCGATCAACTGGGAAACTTTTTCAGCCTCGCGCAATATTTGCGAGAGGGCTTCGCGATACTCGCTTTCCGAGCGCGGCTTGCGCAAGGTCAATTCCGCGCTGGTGCGCATCACGGAGACGGGAGTGCGCAGTTCGTGCGAAGCATCCGCCGTGAATTGCGTGATGCGCTGGAAAGCGTCACCCAACCGCGCCAACATTCCATTCAAGGTTTCGGCCAGGCGTTCGAGCTCGTCTCCGGTTTTCGGAACTGCCAGGCGGCGGCCCAGATCCTGCGCGCCGATGCTCCGCGCGGCGTGAGTGATGGCGTCGACTGGAGCCAAGGCGCTTCGGCTCATCCAATAGCCACCGAGCGAGGCCAACAACAGAAAAGCGGGCACGGCGGCAAATAACGTAAGCCGAAAGCGAGACAGGACCCAGTTGAAGTCTCGGAGCGAGGCGGCGACGGTTACGTCGTAGCGATTTCCGGCGATCTCGATGGTTTGGCGCAAGACCCGATACTCATCTCCGTTCATCCTCACCCTAAACGAGTAAGAGGGATTCTTAGCGTGAGCGGCCTGTAGGGAGGACTCGATGCCAGGGGAGGCGTAGAAAACATGGCCGGCCGAATCGGAGACTTGCAAGAGGCCGCTCTTCCCCATTCCATCGGCGTATTCGCGCAATTCATCCTCGAGCGCAGCGGGACCAGACGGCGCATCTTCCTGGATGATGGCGCGGACACCCTCGAGCCGCTGACGAAGGCCCGCGTTGACAGTGGCTCGAATGCTGCCTTTCATCGCGAAATAGGCAGCGCCCCCAAAGGCACAAAGCGAAAGCGCGAGGATGAGGGAATACCAAGCAGTCAGACGCAGTCGGATTCCCGGGGTTCTCACCGTTCGTCTTCCTCTCGGATGCAATACCCAAAGCCGCGCACGGTGTGAATCAGCCTTTGCTTGTGGCCTTGATCCACTTTGGTTCGAAGGAGCCGCACGAACGCGTCCAGGGTGTTTTCCTCGACCTCGGCTTCGAGCCCCCAAACCGCCTCGACGATGGCGCGGCGCGAGGCAGCCCGGCCGGATCGCCGCATCAGGAATTCAAGCAGGCGGTACTCCGTGGGCGTCAATCGGATTTCGTGCCGGTTGCGAAAAACCTGGCGCGTATCCGTGTGCAGTGTAAGGTCGGCGATTTCGAGAAGAACGGAGGGAGACGAGGCAGCCGGACGCCGGCCAAGGGCCCGCAAGCGGGCGAGAAACTCGGCGAAGGAAAACGGCTTTGTCATGTAGTCGTCGGCGCCCATGTCGAGACCCTTCACGATGTCGGGGACGGCATCGCGAGCGGTCAACATGAGAATCGGAGAAGAGTTCCCGGCCTTACGCAGGCGCCGCGCGACTTCCAGCCCGTCAAGGCCAGGGAGCATCCAATCGAGAACGATTACATCGAACTGATAGGATTCGGCAAGCTCCAGGCCAGTGCGGCCGTCCATGGCAACGCTGGCGACGTGGCCATCTTCCTGCAGTCCCTTCCGCAGGAGCTCCGTCAGGGGCCGGTCGTCTTCGATGATGAGAACTCTCATGTGCGGAGGCCTTCTTGCAATGGTGTGTTGCTAATCTGAAATATATCTGAAATCGGGCAGGCGGGCGTGCGCAAGTATCAGACGGCAGCAAATGCCACGGCGCGCGACCTGGCTAGGAAGTCTCGCAGCCGTTCATGCCAAATGGCCGACCTGGAGGTGGGTCTGAAGGACACGAACGATCGAATCACGCGCGATCATCCCGACAACGTGGCCCTCGGAGAGCACAGGCATCTGATTGATTTCATTGGATTGCATTCGCTCGAGGATGGCAAGGGCGGGCTCGTCGGGCGAGGCCCATTGAATTTTGTCGAGAGGTTGCATGACGGCCTGAATCGAAGTGTTGCTTCTTTCCTCGCGCGGCACGGATCGTACGCAGTTGAGCGTAACCAAGCCGACAGGCGTGTTGGCGCCCGTAACGATGTGGCAACGGATTCCCGTGCGCAACACTTCATGGACGTAATCTTCCACTGAAATGTCCCGCGGGACGGCCGGGACGTCGTGGGCCATGATATCCGACACTCGAACGCCCGCGAGAGTGTTGCGGATGGCGACCTGAGCGAAACTTTCCTGCGCGGCGGACAACAGGAACCACCCGATGAAGGCAATCCAAAGGCCGCCACGCCAATTTCCATTCAGCGCCTGCCAGATGCCGGAGAAAATCATCAAGTAAGCGAAGAACTTGCCGGAAGTTGATGCGATTTGTGTCGCCCGCGTGAAACTCCCGGTGATGCCCCAGGCGATGCCGCGAAGGATGCGTCCACCGTCGAGAGGGAATCCGGGCACAAGGTTGAACACCGCGAGAATCACGTTGATTTCCCAGAGCCAGACGGACGCGGCGAGAACCATCTCATTCCCGTGCCAGAAGTGAACAACGAGCCAGAAACAACCGCCCAGAAACAAGCTTGAAAGCGGGCCGGCAATGGCGATGTTGATTTCCTGTTTTGCGCTCGACGGATCGCGTTGAATCCTTGCCAAGCCACCAAAAACGAAGAGGGTGATGGACTCGACCTTGATGCGGTAGTGCATCGCCACGACGCTGTGGCTCAGCTCATGGAATACCACCGAGGCGAAAAAGAGCAGGCTGGTGATGATGCCGAGCGACCAGTGCTGAGAAGAACTCCAACCAGGATGGTCGGAAGTGAACTGCGTGCGCAAGGTTAGCGTGATGAGGAAGAAAATGATGAACCAGCTTGCATGCAGATAAATGGGGATACCGAAGATTCGGCCGATCCGAAGACCTGACCCTTGTGCTGGCTGTGCCATCCGATGTCTCCCACGCAAATTCTAACAAACCAGGCGCTGTGCGTAACATTTTCCACGACGTGTTTGGGCGGCCACGAGAATCATCTGCGCTTGTCCCGATAAGTGCAGTCTTTTCATGTGCTTAGTTTATGGCCATTCCGCTGCAATCCATTCGGACGGAGTTGGAGTTGAGAAGGAGGTCCGTGGAATTCGCCGCAAGCGAATCCACCGGGTGGAGCGGCCATGAATCAAATCATCGATTTCGCGGGAGTAGCGGGAGCCATCGTTTTCTCGATGGGACTGGCGCTTTGGATCGAATGGCTGAGCTTGCGCGGATTGATGCACCTGATGCCCGCGCGGCCGGGCAATTCGAACAGCGCACATGTGGCCCAGGAGAACAGAAGCGGAAGTTAGTGGACCTGTCGAATGCGCTTTCGGCGCGCTCGTGGGACCCGGGAGGGAATCATGATTTTCTTGAAGTACTTGCTGCTGATCATCTGTTTCGGAGCATGTGCGTGCGCGGCAGGAACTGTCGTTTACGACATTTACCTCGCGTTCGAACTCGACCGAATTCTGCGCCGCGGTGAGCGAAAACCCAAGCCTTCCACGGAAGGGACCGATGCTGAAGCGGGATCGGCAGCCCGTTCTGCGCCACCCGCTCGCTTGGCGACAAAACCGGGCCGTGCCGTCCGCTGGAACACGGCGGCGAAGTTTGTAGCCATTGCTGCAATTTCCGGGCTTGCCGGAGCGGGCATTGTGGTCGTGCCGGATGGAAGGGCGGGAGTGAGGATCAGCCAGCTTTCCGGCGTCCTGCCTGGGACGCTCTATGCCGGGACGCATTTGGTCTTTCCGTTGTTCCAGCGTGTGGAACTCTACGACATTCGGGATCGAGTCTTCTCGACGGACGCTTCGGAACGAGTCCACGGGAAGCTGGAAGTCCTGAATGTGGAGGCGCGCGAAGGGCTGACGGTCGGACTGGCGATTTCCGTCCGTTACCGGATTGATCCGCGGCGGCTGGACTACATCCAGGCGAATCTGCCGCAGCCGGTGGACGAGCAGGTGGTCGAGCCGGTTGTCACTAGCGTATTCCGGGAGCTTGAGCCGAATTATGTGGTGCGCGACGTATTTTCAACGAAGCGCGAGGAATTTCGCGAACGCGCGGCGCAGGAAATTACGCAGCGGCTGGCCGGCGACGCCATTGTGGTGAAGGAAGTGCTTCTACGGAAAGTCGATTTGCCGGAGGAGTACGCCAAGGGGCTCGAAGGCCTACTGCTGAAGGAGCAGGAGGACGATCAGACGTCTGTGGAAGCGGATATCGAGCTGAAGCGCGTAAAGATCGCCGAATCACAAGCGGAAGCCGCGAAGATTCGCGAAGTGAAGCGCGCGGAGGGCGAGGCGCAGACGCGTGTGATCCAGGCCAAGGCCGAATCGGACGCCATGCAATACACGCTGCCGCTCAAACAGAAGCAGATCGAACAATCGCGCCTGGAAGCACAAGCCCGCAAGGAAGCCACAATCCAGAATGCCGAAGCGGAAGCCCAGGCCAAAGTGATTGACGGCAAGGCCGAACAGGAACGCCGCGGCTTAATGGCGGAGGCAGAAGCGCAAGCCAAGGTGGTGGACAGCAAGGCGGAGCAGCAGCGCCGCAACTTGCTTGCCGATGCCGACGCCAACCAGATTCGCGTGACCGCAAAAGCGAAAGCAGAGCAGCTCGAACTCGAAGCCGCTGCGCTGAAATCCAATCCGCTTCTCGTGCAGTACACCGTCGCCCAGAAGCTTTCGGACAAAGTGCAGATCATGCTGGTGCCTAGCGACGGAAAGTTTTTCTTCACGAATGACGTGCTGCGATCCGTGGCGGGCGCCGGTGGAGCAGCCGGTGGAGACGATCCGCCCGCGAGCGCGTCTGCGGGGAAGAAATAGAGTTTCCCGGCCGGCCTTTCCGGGCTCCGATTTGCCGGTGCCCGGGAGAACCAGACCGGTGCAGGGAGTAACGCCGGCAAAAACCCTTGTGGGTGGCCTGACCACCGCCGCGGTCAGGCCGCCCCGCCGGCGCAGAGCGGTTGAGGAGAAAGCACATCGCGTGAGTTCGCTGCGTAATCTATGTGCTAATATGACGAATTGCGAATGCAATTCGGTGTTCGCACAAGCTCATGCGGCCGTCCCGCCGACTCCTTCCTTTTCTGAATGCGATTCTCCTTTTCTTGATACATGCTGCGTGTCCGGTGCCAGCTCGCTCACAATCGCCGGGACAGCTTCCGGCACAGTGGAATGATGCCTTGCAGCGCCTCGCCACGAAGATTGCTTCCGCTGCAGAACCCAACCACACCCTTTCACTAGAGGTGAACAATATTTCGTCACTCGGTCCCGCAGACGTCGCGGGCATCCGCCAGGAATTAGAGTCCGAACTGGCTCATCGAGGTCTGCGTACCGTCGCTGCAGATGCCGCTCCTGCGCAGGTGATTGTGACGCTTTCGGAAAGCGCGGAGGCGTTCGTTTGGGTAGCGGAGGTCCGCGTCGACGACACTAAGAAAATCGCAATCATAGATGTTGCCCGGCCTCGCGACAGCGCTCGCCCGGCAATCCCGTCGATGACATTGCAGCGCAATCTCCAATGGGTTCAGCCCGGCCCCATCCTTGATTTTGCGATGCACGCAATACCTGGAGGGGCCCAAAGTCTGGCGATTGCACTGACGCCGAAGAGCTTAGATACCTACGACATGTCTTCGGGAGGCGACCGGTCCTCCAGGGGATCCTCGCCGATTTCACAGATGCAGGCCTCGCGGGACCTTCGCGGCCAGTTGACGTTCACCAACGAAGACCAAATCAAGGCGCACGTTGGCGAGACAATTTGCGTGAGCGAGCTTACTGTTGGGTCCGGCCTTAATTGCGGGAAGGAATCCAGCGGGGGTTGGATCTTTCCTGACGGGTCCGAGTCTCACTATGTTGCAGGGCGAAATTTCTTTAGGGGTTTCGTAGTCTCCCCGGATGGTTCGGTAACGCAGCCTCCCTTCTACACTGCGGCGACTCGAACATACGACCACGGTTCAAGGAGAATCCAAACGGAGCTGGATGGAAAGGCGCGGTTATACAACAACGGGGTTTCGGAGCCGGAGGCCACTTTTCCGGGCTGGGGAGACGATATCGCCACCATCGTGACAGATTGCGATTCAAGGTGGCATGTTCTTGTGACCGGGACGGGAGACTGGACGCAGCCTGACCAGATTCAAATTTACGAGATTACCGACCATCAAGCTGTTGCTATTGGCCAACCCATGGAATTCCCGGGGCCAATCCTCGCGTTATGGACTGCAGTGGATGGCAAGTCCGCGCGAGTCGTCTCGCGGAATCTGCAGACAGGAATGTATGAAGCTTCGATTGTGTCTGTTGCTTGCGGCAATTAGCTTCGCTCTATGCGCCATGCCTGTCGAAACGGCAAGGCGGCCCAGATACGGGGGAACACTGCGCATTGAGATAGGTGCAAGCATTAGTTCGCTTGATCCGGGCATCGCTGGCGCGAATCCCGATGAAGCGGACGCAAAGAAACAAGTGGATGCCCTGATTTACGAGCGGAGCGATCCCTCCGGGACGTGGGAACTTACGGGACCCTTCCGCATCTCGGAGTGGCAGCCGGGAAAGCACCTAACGCTGGCAGCGAACGACGATTATCGCGCCGGCAGGCCTTTTGTGGACGAGGTCGTAATCCAGATGGGCCGCACGGCGCGCGACCGGGTTGTTGATCTGGAACTCAATCAGGCGGACTTCGCCGAAATTCCAGCGGAGCAGGCTCGGCGGGCAGCGGATCGAGGGATTCGCGTAAGCGCGTCGAAGCCCGACGAACTGCTCGCGTTCGTGTTTGTTTCGGGTGGGGCAGCGCCCGAAGATGCGCGCGCCCGCGAGGCCATCGCGCGTGCCGTGGACCGCGCCTCGATCGTCAATTTCATTCTTCAAAAGGAGGGCGAGCCCGCAGGCGGCCTGCTGCCGCAATGGTCGAGCGGGACGGCGTTTTTGTTCCCGACCGCCGCCGACGCACCCGGCGCGAAGGAACTGTGGGAACAAATCTTGCCTTCGCCGAAGATTGTGTTGGGATATGATTCGGGCGACTCGCTCGAACAAATCGTCGCGGAGCGAATCGCCGTGAACGCTCGAGAGGCTGGAATATCGTTGGTAGTGCAAGCGATTCAACCGTCGGCTGCAGCCACGGCAGGATCGGCCGGCACGAACATCGGGGCGCCGATCGACGCGAGGCTCCTCCGCTGGCAAATGCCTTCGCCTCAGCCGCGCGAGGCGCTGATGGGCCTTCAACAGACGCTGATTGCGTTCGGAAATGCAGACCCCGGACCCCTGCCGGACCGAGCACTGGCAGAGCAAGTCTTTGATCGCCAACAAACGATGTTGAGTGGGTATCGAATTGTTCCGCTGGTATGGCTGCCGCACGTGTACGGGCTGGGCGCGCGCGTGAGGGACTGGCAGCCGCCCGGGCCCGGCCAAAATTGGCCACTAGCGGACGTTTGGATTGAAGGGGAAACGAAGTGACGTTTCGCGCAAAACTCTTCTGGGTCTTCACGCTTTCGCTCGTCCTTTCCGTTGGATTGATCGCGGCGGGCGTGATCGTGGTGACGCGCCGTGCCTTTGATAATTTGAATTCCCAGCACACCGACGCCTTGGTAGCGCAGTTCCAACGCGAGATCGAGCGACGCAGACAGGATGTGGTCCACCGCGTCGAGGGAATTGCCGAAGAAGAGGGAACGGTAAGCATGGCGACTCGCCTGGCGCTGCCGCAGGCCGACGTTTCCGTGTACGTCAACGACGCAAACGGCGTTTCCAAGTCGCATCAGCTCGATTTGCTGGATTTCGTTGGCAACGACGGGGCGATCATTTCTTCTGCGGAGTGGCCCGCACGGTTTGGCTACAAATTGGACTGGATCTTGCAACCGGAAGACTGGGTATCTCGCGGCGCGTTCTGGATGAAAGCAGACACGCAGGACGGCCCGGTGCTCGCGCTGGTGGCGGTCCGAGTGATGCGCGTGGGCGACAAGAATCTTAATATTGTCGGTGGCGAGCGCCTCGGCAAGGAGTTCCTAGATTCTCTCGTCTTGCCTAACGGGATGCGCGCACTCCTGTATTTCAATCTGGACTCGAATTTCCAGCCTGCCAATCTCCTCGACGTGTCGGGTGCAGCAATCGAAGCGGATCGTTTCGCCTCGATTATTCACCAGGAGCAACTGCAACCGGGAGAGCAGACGGCGAAGATCCTGTGGACAGAGGACGCTGCGAGCGCAGAATTGTTTCACGCATTGCCGCTGCAGGGGAGACAGAACGAGTTGCTGGGCGTGCTGCTGGTCGGAAATTCGCAGCGCGATGTCGTCCTGCTGGAGCGCGGGATCCTCTGGCTCGCGCTCGGCGTGGTCGGCATCGGCCTGTTGATCGGCGCGATCCTGAGCTCCTGGGGTTCGGCACGGGTGACGCGGCCGGTTCGAAAACTCGCGGAAGGTGCGCGCGAAGTCTCGGAAGGGAACTGGGGAGCGCGCGTGGAAGTCCGGGGAGGGAAGGAATTCGCTCAACTTGCCAACGCGTTCAATCGCATGACGCAACAGTTGATTGACCAGCGGGAGAGGCTGGTGCAAGCCGAGCGTGTCGCGGCATGGCGCGAAGTGGCCCGGCGGCTGGCGCACGAGTTGAAGAACCCGCTCTTCCCGCTGCAGACGACGGTTGAAAATTTGCAGCGCGCCAAGGAACAGAATCCCGACCAGTTTGAAGAAGTGTTCCGCGAATCCACGGGAATTTTGCTCTCCGAAATTGAGAATTTGAAAGCCATCACCGGCCGGTTCAGCGATTTCGCAAAGATGCCGCAGCCGGAGCTAGCGGCTGTGAACTTGAATGAGGTGGTGCGGGGCGTCGTGAAATTATTCGAAGCGCAATTCGGCGCGGTGGGGCGTCCGCCCATCACGCCGGAGCTGCATCTGGAAGAAAACCTGCCCTCGATTCAAGCCGACCAGACATTGTTACACCGGGCAGTCGAAAATCTCGTCTTGAACGCCATGGACGCCATGCCCGCGGGAGGCGTTCTGATGCTGCGCACCACGCACCAGAATGGCGGCGTGCATCTGGAGATATCGGACACCGGCAGCGGGCTGACCCCGGAGGAATGCGACCGCCTCTTCACTCCGTATTACACGACGAAACAGCATGGAACAGGTTTGGGGCTTGCGATCGTGCAGTCCGTGGTGAGCGATCACGGGGGACGCATTGCCGTCGAAAGCGAGACTGGCATCGGCACGTCGTTCCATATTGATCTTCCGAGCAAGCCTCCGCAAAGGCCCTCCCATCCTCCGGATGTAGCCGACGGAGGAGGAGCGTAACCAATCGTGCCTGGCAAAGCCCACATCCTGGTGATCGACGACGACGCTAACACGCTCGCGTCGCTTTCGCGCGCGTTCCGGCTTGCGGGGCACGAAGCGTCCGTCTGCGACAACGCCGCCCGCGCGCTGGAACTTGCAAAGTCACAACGGTTCGATTTGATCCTCTCGGACGTGGTGATGCCCGGGCGGGATGGTATCGCGCTGCTCGAAGACCTGAAGAATCTTGGCGTGGAATCGCCGGTAGTAATGATGTCGGGTCAGGCGACGATTGAGATGGCTGTGAAGGCCACGCGGCTAGGCGCTCTCGATTTTCTCGAGAAGCCGATTTCGACGGAGAAGTTGCTGCTGACAGTGGACAATGTGATGCGCGTGGCGCGCTTGGAAGAAGAAAATCGCGATCTCAAGCGCCGCCTGGGACGCCATCACATCGTGTGGGCGAGCCCGGCCATGCGGGAGGTGATGGCCCAGGTGGAGCACGTGGCCGCGAGCGAGACACGCGTTTGCATCCGTGGCGAAACAGGGACCGGAAAGGAACTGATCGCGCGCACGCTGCACGAGAAGAGCGCGCGATGCAGCGGATCGTTCGTTTCATTGAATTGCGCGGCGATTCCTGCGGAGCTGATGGAGACGGAGCTATTCGGACACGAAAAAGGGTCTTTCACCGGCGCCGCTGCGCGACACATCGGCAAGTTCGAGCGAGCGCACCGGGGCACGCTCTTCTTGGATGAAATCGGGGATATGCCGATCGCGATGCAGGCGAAGCTCCTGCGCGTTTTGGAGGAAGGAGAAATTGAGCGGGTGGGTGGAGGCGAACCCTTTGCGGTTGACGTGCGCGTGATCGTCGCGACACACCGGAATCTCGAGGAGCAGGTTCGCCAAGGGACTTTTCGCGAGGACCTTTACCACCGCGTATATGTTTTTCCTATCTTGCTCCCTCCGTTGCGCGAACGGCGCGAAGACATCTGCATCCTCGCCGAGCATTTCGTCCGCCAATTGGCCGAACAGAACAACTGGAAGGTGAAGAGTTTTTCGCCAGAGGCGTTGGAGATATTAGAGCGCTACGCGTGGCCCGGAAATGTGCGCGAGTTGCGCAATGTGGTGGAGCGAGTTCTGCTGCTCGCCACGGGGGATGTAGTGAGCGCTGCGACGGTCGAGCGTGCCTTGCCGCAATCCGGCGCCGCGGGTGCCCATGTTGCTCCCTTGGGTGGCGAAGCGGGCGCGCTTGCGAGCGGGACGCTGGCGCAGCGCGTAGAGGCATTCGAGCGAGAAACCGTCCTGGCAGAGCTCAAGCAGCATCATCACCACATGACCAATACGGCCAAGACTCTCGGCCTCGAGCGCAGCCATCTTTACAAGAAGTGCCAGCAACTCGGCATCGACCTTCGCTCCATTCGTCAAACGGACTGAGGCGAAGATTCATTTCCCTCGCCTCTGGTTCAGCCGCAGGGCGATATGTCGCCCCAGCCAAATCAGAAGCGTGGCTCCGGCGAGAGTCCATGCAACAATATCCCGCAGAGTGATCGTGAAGGCGGTCATGGTGATGAAGAATCCCCACATGGCGGCCTCTCCGCGGAAGGCCTGACCCCACCTGGGCCTAAGCCCGCCCGCGGGAACTCTTGGAGAGAGGGAAGGCAGAAATCTGGGGACGAGCCGGCAGAACTCAGAGAACCGTACTCCCTGTTGTTTCTCGAGTTCGAACTCCTCCCGGCCGACGAGCCGGAGAATGCGGATGGCCGCACCAGCCACGAGAATTACAAACCCGACTCGGCTGGCGAGGAACCCCAATCCGAGAGTCATCAGAAATGTCCCAAGATAAAGCGGGTTTCGGACATAACGGTATGGCCCGTCCGCCACTAGCGTCTCGGTGTGAAGGCTTGGATCGTGAACCACATCGGCTGACAGATATGCCGCCGCCCAGGTTCGAATCGAAGCGGCAAGGAACAGAAGCAGCGCTGCAAACGCAAAAATGAATCTTGCCACTACGGCTCCGCGAGGCGTGTTCCACGTAACGATCCACCAGACTACATTGGTGTGGTCGAAAGAATAGGCTTGGAACGAAATCCAGAACTGAATCAGATTCAGCAGCGAGCGATAGCGAAATTCGAACTCCGTTGCTTTCATCGAGACTCAAGTCCGGACTGGCGCGGAAAACAGCCGCCGAAGGATCAAGTGCGTCGGAAGGTAAACAACGATCGCCAGAAAAAGAATGCTCAGGGCGAGATGAATGGGCGCCGGTCCCCAGGCACGATGGAAAAAGGGGTCGCGAAAGGCGAAGTTGATGTTTTCCGATGGCGCCGCAAAGCGCGCAGAGATCAGCGCAATCGCCGCGATGGCCGATTGCAATAACCAGCCACGACGATCGTATCCAGCTCGATATAACGCCCAAATCAGAAGGACCGGTAGAACCATGTGGAACAATGAGATAAGCCGCGCCCACAGCGGATAGTGCGCGTCGAAGAGGTATTCCGTCCCACCGATCAGATGACGGCGGAAAAGCAATGTCCATCCGGCGTCCAAAGCCCAGGCAAGGTCAACCATCAGCGAGGATACCGCCTGGCTCGAAATCAAAAGCACATTGTTGGTCCATAAGCTCAGACAGGTGAGGACGACAGCGATATCACACAGGTGCAGAAAATTCGCAGGGCCCCAGATGCGCCAATAGACGACGAACCAGGCGACCAGCCAGAAAAGCGCAGACCAACGGAGCCAATCCGGAAATTTCTGTTGGGCTGCGGAAGGCGAGGGCATGTGGTTCGCTTGTCTGGGCGGTCATCCTAGCAGAACCCTTGTCGAAATCCCACCGAACGGGATGTCATTCACGGCGCTTAAGCGAAAGCGGCCATGCATTCGCAGGCACTCAATGTTGGCGAAGTTCCGCGTCGCGTGCGAAAATTCTATTGCTACATGCAACTGCTACCTATCCTGGTGGCTGGCGGTGGCGCGTGCGCCGCCGGCGGAATACTCTCGTGGGCAGCCTTTGCGCCCTCGGCGCAGCTCTTCGGGCCGACAATCTGTTGTACAAGCGACTCATCCGCCGTAGCACTTACGTTCGATGACGGCCCGAATCCGGCGGTCACGCCGATGCTGCTGTATCTTCTTGAACGTCACCATGTCCCTGCCTCATTCTTCCTTATTGGCCGGCATGTGCGCGCCGTTCCAGCACTGGCGAAGGACATCGCGGCGTGAGGTCACACGATCGGCAATCATACGGAAACGCATCCCGCCCTGACGTTTCTATCCCGGCGAAGGATTGCGGACGAGCTTGCACGCTGCCAAAATGTGCTTGAGGAAACGACCGGGAAAAGAGTCCGCTGGATGCGCCCACCGTTCGGGTTCCGTGGCCCCCAGTTGGACCGCGTCATCCGGCGGCGCGGCGATTTAGGTGTCGTCATGTGGTCGGTTTGGGCGCGCGATTGGAAGGCGCAGCCTCCGGAGCCGGTGATTAAGCGCTTGCGCCGAGTCCGGGGCGGAGATATTGTCCTGCTGCATGATGGAGATCATCGCGTGCTGGAAGGCGATCGCCGCCACACAGTTGCAGCGCTCGAATACTGGCTCCCGCGCTGGAAAGATGCGGGTATCCGCTTTGTGAGCTTGGACGAGCTGGACAATTCGGCTTAGGGAGACAGGAACGAATGGACGAAAAAAGGTTTTACGACGAGAAAGAAGAGACGAAGCAAATCCCTCTGAATTGCCCGCACTGCCGCCAGGAGAATACCTATCCGGTCCGCTGGGTGGTGCGCACGAAGAAGGCTCAGATGCCCGCCGGCGGGAACGAACAGGATCGGGAACATTTCGCCAAGGCGCGGTCCTACATGGTCCGAGTCGACAATATGGTCGCCTGCCGCAACATTCGCTGCCGCAAGCGATTTGATCTCACGGGTCAGACAGTATTCTTGATTTGAGCGCGAGTGCTCGATCCGCCTTGCCCCGAAGGGGCCGGAACGAATCCCCACCTAAGTATGAATGTTTTTGCGAGCTCCTCTGAAATCCGAGGCGATCCAGCAATTAGCTCTCTCTGAATTTTCCTTGAAGCACTTCAGTGGCGGGTTGACCGTCAAGCACTTCACGAATCTTCTGCGCCAAAGACCTCAGGTTGAATGGCTTTTGCAAGAATGCCACGCCGCCTTCGAGCACACCGTGACGGAACACGCTATCGTCGGTGTAGCCGGAGATATAAAGGACCTTCAAATCCTTTCTTTCGGAGCCAAGGCGTGCGGCCAATTCGCGTCCGCTAAGGCGCGGCATCACAACATCGGTAATCAAAATATGAATCGGTCCTTTGTGCGCGGAGGCGACTTCGAGCGCATGAATCCCGTCCGCGGCTTCCAGGACCCGATATCCCGTCGTCTGCAGGAATTCGCGCACGAGTGAACGAACGCTCTCTTCGTCCTCCACGAAGAGTATGGTCTCGGTGCCCGGAGGAGGACCGGTTCTTGCTCTGTCTGCCGAAATCCTTTCTGCCTCTGCGGTCACCAGCGGAAGATAAATCTTGAACGTGGTTCCCCGGCCGACCTCACTATAGACATAAATGAATCCGCCGCTCTGTTTCACCACGCCGTACACCGTTGCTAGCCCCAGTCCGGTACCCTTGCCATGTTCCTTGGTGGTGAAGAACGGCTCGAAAATCCTGGCCTGTGTCTTTGCGTCCATCCCACAGCCGGTATCCGTAACCGTCAGCATGACGTAGGGTCCCGGAATCAGGCTGGTATGCGTGGTGGCGTATTGATGATCGAGCTCAACGTTCGCTGTTTCGATCGTCAGCCTTCCGCCGTCTGGCATCGCATCGCGGGCGTTGACGACCAGATTCAAAAGAACCTGCTCCATCTGACCTGGATCTGCCTTCACCCGTCCGAGCGCAGATCCTGGCAGGAAGGCCATCTCGATGTTTTCCCCGATCACGCGGGAAAACATCTTGATCATTCCGCCGACGACCTCGTTCAAATCAAGCACGCGCGGCTGCAGCACTTGCTTGCGGCTGAAAGCCAAGAGCTGGCGCGTGAGCGATGCAGCCCGGTCGGCAGCTTTATCCATCTGCTCGACACCTTGCAGCAGCGGAGATCCCTCGGGAAGGCGGCCGTAGAGCAATTCCGCGTGCCCCTTCACCACCATCAACAGGTTGTTAAAGTCGTGCGCCACTCCTCCTGCAAGTTCGCCGATTGCCTGCATCTTCTGCGAGACACGCAATTGGTCTGCCAGGTGTTTGCGATCTGTGATGTCCAGTGCGACGCCGATCACTCCCAGAAGCGCGCCTTCGCTATCGCGCAGAGGCTGAACGTGGGACTCGAATATGTGCTTCTGCCACTCGATTTCATACGTGACGGGTTCACCGGCGAGCGCTTTGCGGTGGGCAGCAATGGGCGTGAACTCCGGATCATCGGTGTGGAAGTATTCGAAAAGCGATTGTCCTTCCAGTTCGTTCGCGCGCAACCCGAGCGCTTCCAGTCCCGCTCCAATGCCTGATGTAAAGCGCAAGTCCCGGTCCGTGGTCCACAATACGGCCGGCATTTTCTCGACCATGACAGCGAGTCTCGTCTGGCCTTCGTGGCGCTCCGTCTGCGACCGCTCCAGGTCTTCCAACATTCCATTGATGGCGTTTCCCAGAAAAGCGAGTTCATCTTTTCCAGCTACATCCAGCCGGGCCGAAAGGTCGCCGCTCGCGCCGATTTGCGTGATGCGGTCGCTCAGGCTGGCCACGCGGGAAAGCACCGTTCGCTCGAGTAGATACAGCGTGACCGCACCAAAAACCATGCTGGCCGCCAGCAGTAGAAGAAGAAATTGAAGCAAGGTGGTTTGGCCCTGCTCGTAAATCCTTCGCGGGAGCAGGACGCGCAAGAGGATGGCTGGATTTCCCTCGACGTCCTTCATCTGCTCGTAGGCCGCCAACGATTTGTTATCAAGGGGACGCACTGAAACTGGCCCATGCGACTGAATCTCTGCGGCGGCCAACCGGAAATCGGGAGGGAGGTCTCCCGTGTCTAATCGCCCGAGACCAACCGCCATGTGCGTCATTTCTCCCAGCCGCAGGAGTTCATCGGAATCGAGCATCCGGCCCATGATGAGCGTCCCGACAGCGGGCCCCTCGGATTCGCTGGTGAGGACTGGACGGAAGTCCACGAGTGCCGGCCCGGACGCAAGCATAAGGATTCCAAGTTTCTTGCGGGCCTCACCTGTACGAGCCACAAATGGCGATCCAGAACTGAGTTGACTCTCTAGTCCATAGGGAAGAGGGGCCTCCTCCAGGGTCACCAGGTTCATGCCTCTGGAGAATACCTTCTTCCCGGATTTGTCGAGGATGACGACAAAATTCAGGCGCAGCTGGCTGAGGGTTATGCTCGGAAGATCTGATTCGGGGAACCTGGGGTTTTTCCCTAGCAGATACGAGTAGGTGTGGTCCCAAGAGGAATAGTCCGTCGCCGTGCGGTCGAGTGTAGCAAGTTCATTCGACAACGCGCTGGCAGCTCGGTCCAAATTCTGTCGCGCGTATTCCTCCTCAATTTTGGCGAACCCACGCAAGAGCACAACTCGGGCGAGTAGGTAGAGGCCTCCCACCAGTCCGAGGATGACGGCCAAAATGATGAAGAGCGTCTTGCCACGGAGTGAGGCTGACAACCGCAGTCTGGTTCTCTGAAATGGTCCCAAAGCCTGCCTCATTTTGAGTATACAGGCCGGCCGTGGTCCATTTCCGGCGAGTGTCCTAGTCGTACACTGTTCGATCACTTCATCGGCCATGGGAAGAACAACTGGCGCAGCCGGTGCGGAAAGGCTTATATTGTGGACATCCTTACGGGACCGTGAGGCATCCTTAGCAATAAGTAAGGTGGAGAAAGTCATGAAAAACCGGCTGATCCGTCTCATTCGAGTAGGTATGGTGGCATTCGGGATCATCGGACTTGCAGTCTCTGTTGCGGCTCAGGAGCCTCGTCCCATTCCCCCCGCGCCAACTACTGTACCTGCCGCACAAATGCCGGAGGACCAGAAACCACCTGCTCAGCCCCCGGCGGGAAATTCGATTCCCCCAGCGGGGACTTCGCAGGCCGCGTCTACTCCGACCCCGGCAAAGATACAAGTTCCCTCCGGCACCCATCTTCCGCTCGTCTTGCACAATGCGATTTCCACCCGGAGCGCGCGGCCGGGGGATCCCGTGTACCTAGAGACTCTTTTCCCAATCATGGCTGACGGCCAAGTTGTGATTCCTGCCGGGTCCTATGTCAGCGGCGAGGTTACCGAGTCAAAGCGCCCTGGGCGTGTGAAGGGCAGGGGCGAGATTATGGTCAAGCTGAACACCCTCATTCTTCCCAACGGCTATATGATCAACCTCAATGCCTCGCCCGGAGGAGGTGCGGGCACCGGCGGCAACGAAACGATGGACAATGAAGGGAAGGTCATCGGCGACTCAGACAAGACGGGAGATGTCGCCACGGTCGCCAAGACTACAGCGGCGGGCGCAGGCATCGGCGCAATTGCGGCAAGGACACCCGAAGGCGCGGGAATTGGCGCTGGAATCGGCGTCGCGGCGGGTCTTTTGGCGGTCCTGTTGACCCGAGGTTCCGGAAGCCGAATTGCCTCGCGGCACCACGCTCGAGGCCGTCCTGGATCGGCCGATCTTTCTGGATGCAGACAAAGTGCAGTTCACCAGCCCCGGGCAGGCCTCCACGCTGGCAGGCCCACCAAATCGCGAGCCCACTCGGGCCAGGATGCCGTTTTAATCTCCATCAGGAATCGCTGCAGCATTTTTCTTTGCGGCCGCTTTGCGAGAGCCCTCTTTGAATCGAGACGGTGAGAATGGCGCAACGGGCAGCTCCGTGTGCCCGGCCGTAATCCAATTCTTAACTGCTTTCGCCGTGGCAGGGGCCAGAAGGATTCCGTTTCTGTAATGCCCCGTCGCTACCAACAAACCTTCCACTTCCGTCGGGCCGAGGATCGGCAGATTGTCCGGAGTTCCCGGCCGCAATCCCGACCAAGTTTCCAGGATTTCCGAGCCAGCAAGTGCGGGGACTAGTTCGAGTGCAGCGCCCAGGATTTTCTGAATTCCCCCGAGCGTAACCCGCTTGTCAAATCCGGCCTCCTCCAGAGTACTGCCTGCGATGATCCGTCCATCCGGGCGCGGCACCAGGTAGCCTCGTTCGGAACGTAGGACTCGGCGCATTCTAATGTCTTGGTGACGAAGTGCGACCATTTGGCCGCGCACTGGGCGTGTGGGCGCAAACCGCGCGAGCTCGTGGAAGGTGGTCACTATTTGGGTTGTGTAGCAACCCGCTGCGAGAACAACGAACTTTGCGGCAAATCTGTCGCCGCCAACTGCGACGCCGGTGCAGCGTTCACCCTCGATCAGAAGTGACGTGACCCCGCTATCCGGACGAACGGACACGTTTCGGCCCATCGCGCCGGCCAGCACCGCTTCCATCAACAACCGGGGATCAACCGTTGCCTCATCCTCCAACCACGCTGCTGCTCGTGCGGCTGGCTCGAGCGATTCCTCCATTTTTCCGGCGGCCTCGATTGTGATTGGCTCTGCTCTCAGGCCAAGCCGCCGATACAGTGTCACGAAGCGGTCGCGTTCGTTTATTCCCTCCGCCCCATGAAAAATCTCCAGCGTTCCTTCGCGTAGAAACGGAGTATTTTTCTGGGAAGCCTCTTCGACAGCCGCAATGAACTCCGGATAGATCCGCAGGCTTTCTTTTGCAAAAGGCACTAACGTCTCATCCTCTGGCGAATGCGGACCAGGCGAAAGCATTCCCGCCGCGGCCCAGGATGCTTCTCGTCCGGGTTTCTGGCGGTCCAATAGGGCCACGCTCATCTTTTCCGCCGCCAACTCGAAGGCGATTGAGCCGCCGATTAGTCCGCCGCCCACAATGGCTACGTCGTATGCCTTCACGCACCCAATTCTAGCAGCAAAGCGTGCCTCGCGGCGCGTATCTGCACGCGCGATCTGTTGAGCGAAACCAGCGCGATGCCACTCGATTTTCGCTGGTCGCGGGCAACCGTTTTGAATTAGAGGGAATTGACGAGTTCGACGGAGAGCAACCGGGCCTTTTGTGCCAGATTTTGCGCGCGAGCCCAGTCGTTGCTCTTGCTGGCGTCTCGTGACTGCGCGAGGAAGCTGCTGATTTTCGCCGCCAAATCCTTCTGTGCGGCGCTCAATTGCTTGCCATCCGCTTGGTGGAGATTCTGTTCCGCCGCTTTAGAATCCTCATCGGTCTTGCGCTTGTAGGTTTCTTCATCGCCGGGCGAGAGTTCCGGGGAAATCTGCGGAGCAGCCGGGTGCGCGGGCTCTTCGGCGGCAGTTTCCGTAGACGGTTGGCCTGCGGCGGGCTTCGGAGGTGCGGGCGTGGGTTTGGAGCGCGGGAAAGCGACCTGCGGGGGACTCGTCGCGCCGGATGGGACAGCGGGCGGAGGAGTTACTGTTTCCGACGGTGGCGATGCGTTTGTGTCCGGAGCAACATTCATGGGCCGCTCGGCTTCGGCGGACGAAGGTGTGGGCGCAACCGCCACAGGAGCAGCTGCTTGGACCCTCCGGTGTGCACAGCCACCAACGCATGTGAGCGAAAGCCCGCACGCGAGCAGCCCAGCAGCAATTCGAGCGTTGTTCAGGGAGCTGGGCATTTATCTTTTTTCTTCAGCGAAGGGCTGGTTGAATTCTCGGACTTTGTCCGCCGGTGGCTCGACGAACCGCGCCAGCGGCAGTTCCACCCGGAACGTTGTTCCACGCCCCGGCTCCGTCTCAAATTCTATCCGACCATTATGCAACTGCACAAATCGAAACGTATTTGCCAATCCGATGCCGGAGCCTCCCGGCCGAGTTGTAAAAAAAAGCTGGAATATTTTTTTCTGATCCTCCGGCGAGATCCCTCGCCCCGAATCTGTAACGCAGATCACCGCAAATTCTCCGCCGCGGCGCAGTGAAAGCGTGATTTGCCCGCCTGGGTCGGTGAAATCGCACGCGTTCAACAGGAGATTCAGCACGGCCTGATGGATCAGTTGGCGGTCGAGCAGGACTGGAGGAAACTCCGCCGGCATGTCCACGTGTAGTTTCAGTCCGGCATTGACGATCGATGGGCGGGCCGCATCCAGCACTTCTTCCAACTGCCCGCGCAGGTCCGTCTCTTCCAGCTTCAGCTCCACGGGTTTCGTGAAATTCAGAAACGTCTTTACCGCGCGGTCCAGACGGTCGATCTCGCTGTCGAGCATCCTCACCGCCTGCTGCGGCTCAGGGTCAGTCGGCATGTTCGCTTTCAACACTTCGAGCCACAAGCGCATCGAGTTGAGGGGATTCTTCACTTCATGGGCGACGCCTGCTGTAACGCGCCCGAGCGCAGCAAGGCGTTCGGACACGTGCAATTGATTGCCGATCCGCTCCAGCGATTCGACGTCCCGCAGCGTGACGAGCGTTCCCATCCGTGTCCCACGTTCTCGGATCACTTGCGCGTTCACCCCGATCCGATGGGGCCCCGTCTTTCCCGCCAGCGTCACTTCTTTGCCTTCCGCCGTTTGAATTTCCTCTCCCGCGATCCGTAACACGCCCCGGATCGGATGGTTCGCGGGGAAAATCTCGCTGACGTGCCTCCCGCGCAGTTCCTCCGGACGTCCCCCCAGGAAAATCTCGACCGAGGGGCTGACGAGTACTGCCCGGCCCGAGGCGTTGAATAGCAGCAGGCCGTCTTCGAGGCCGCTCATCACCTGGTCCAGATTTTCTCGCAGAGTGCTGAAAATCTCGCGCACATCGCGCAATTGTTTTCCGATGCCTGCGATTTTTGTGCTGACTGCGCCCAACTCGTCCCTTTGTTCCACCGCGGGCTCCACATCGAAGTCCCCCTCGGAGATGCGGTCGAGTTGTGCGGAGATTCGCCCCAGAGGCGCCAGCGAAACCTGGCTGACGAAGAAGGCCAACAACGTGGAAAGGAGCACGGCACCCAATGCCCAATATCCCGTTGACTTCAGCAACCCCGAAATGTCGTCGCGAATCAACGTCGAGGAAAGCCCCACTCGAATGTCGCCGAAGGGGCCGGAACCCAGATTGAAGGGGAGCGAAAATTCATAGACTTGCTGCGGGCTATAGAGCGTGCGAAGCTCTTGAAAAATGCCCGCGTGCACCAACGAGTCCACACTAGGCCGCGCCGCAATCCTTTGTCCCCGCAAAGTTGCGTCGCTCGAAACCAGGACGATACCATCCCGGTCGGTGATCGTGATTTCGTAGATGGTCGGCGAATACCCGACGGCAGACTCAATCAGGGAATTCAGGGTCGAGCTGTTATCGAAGGCCCGCTGGACGTATTCCCGCACGTCCTTGGGATCCGATGAGGCCGGCACGTCTCCGCGCTCCGCTGCGTCTCCCAGAGCGCTTTGGCACGCCAGGAATACTTCGTGCGCCACGAAACCCGCGCGATCGTCCGCCTGCCGCAGGGTTTGCCGCGTGAGTCTTCCGAGATACAGCCCGGAGACGCTCGTGACGACCGCCAGGGCCAGTACCGACGTCGCCAGGGTGAGTTTAGTTTTCAGGCTGAGACGCATCTTTCCGCCCCGCCTCGTATTCTTTCAGTTTGTTGTGCAGTGTCTTCAGGCTGATCCCCAGCAACTCGGCCGCCCGCGTTTTGTTTTGGCTCGTGGTTGCAAGCGTTTGCAGGATCAGTTCGCGTTCCACGGCGTCCACCGTCGTCCCGATGGGGAAGCGAATTCCGCCAAGCCCGCCCGATGCCGCCGCCGGAGCGTGCCCGAAATCAGAGGGCAGATGTTGCCGCCCGATCGTTCCGCGATCCGTGGCAATTGCGGCGCGCTCCAGCACGTTGCGCAATTCGCGGACGTTTCCCGGCCAAGGATAGGACTTGAACAGGTCCATCACGTCCGCGCCGATGCCCGTGACCTTCTTCCCGTGCTTTTCGGAGATTTCCTCGAGCAGATGATCGATCAACAAGGGCAAGTCTTGCTTGTGTTCCCGTAACGGCGGCAAGTGGATATGAAATACATTCAATCGGAAGAAAAGGTCCTGGCGCAAGTGTCCGTCCGCCACAGCCTGTTGCGGATTCTTGTTCGTGGCCGCCACCACGCGGACGTCCACCGGCGTTTCCACTTTGCTGCCCAGCCGGCGCACTTTCCTGTCCTCGAGCACGCGCAGCAGCTTTGCCTGCGTCTGCGCCGGCATTTCGCCGATTTCATCCAGTAACAGTGTCCCTCCGTCCGCCAGCTCGAAACAGCCGATGCGTCGCTCGGCCGCGCCGGTAAAAGCGCCTTTTTCGTGCCCGAAAATCTCGCTTTCCATGAGTGATTCGGGGATCGCCGAGCAATTGATGGCCACGAACGGCCGCCCGGCTCGCGGCGAGAGCATGTGAATCGAGCGCGCCACCATTTCTTTTCCTGAGCCGGTCTCGCCCGTAATTAGGACCGACGCGGTCGAGGGAGCGGCCATCTCCACTTGTCGCATCACGTCTTGCATCGGCGGCGACGCGCCGACCAGCACCCCCAGCTTTCCCGCCTGTCGCAATTGGCGCGTCAGCGCAGCCACGGCCTGTTGGTCCCGGGACCTTCCCAGCGCTCGGTCCAGCAGGGCCCTCAAGACCGGAGGCTTCAGCGGCTTTTCGATATACCAGAAGGCCCCTGCCTCGATCGCCTGCACCACGCGCTCGTCGCTCCCGCGGCCCGTTATGATGATCACGGGAATTCGAAGAATTTCCACGCCCAGTTGCCGGAGCAGTTCCAGCCCGTTCATCCCCGGCAGTTCCACATCGGCCAGGATCACGTTGGGGTGGAATTCTGGAAAGCGCGCGAGCGCTTCCTCGCTGCTACCCACCCCTAGAACCTCGCAGTTCCACTTGTGCAGCAGCGCCTCGTAGCCCTTGCGCGCATTCTCTTCGTCTTCCACGATCAGAATGCGCTGCAGCGATGAATTGTCCGGAGCCATTAGGAGTGAATCTATCAGTAGTTCCCAGTAATGCCAAGGGAACGGAGCGCGGGTACAGCCGGTTGCCATCCCCGTATTGATAGGTCGGCGCAAACGGCCCGCTTAGGATGGCGCATTCACCTTCGGCCGAGCGTAAGAGGCCGGTCAAGCGTCAACTCGATCTTCGTGTCTTTGTCGAGCGTCAATTCCTGGCCCAGCCCGGAAGCAATCATGAATGCCGTAGCTGCCCCCACGGCGGCACCGAATGCCGCTTCCTTACCATTGCGCGCCGCCACTCCCGGCACAGCTCCCACAAGCGCGCCGCCGGCAGCGGCTGAGGCGTCCTCTTGGCTCTTGTTGGAGCGCACCTCAATCTCTCCCTCCCGATCATAGGCGACCTTGAGGGAGTGCACTCCTGGGACATCGGAGACGACGGCAACAATGGGAACCCATCCGGCTGCGGTCTGGATTTCATCAAACGTCAGCCACAGGCGCGCGCGTCCCGATTGATGCGCCCGCTCAACCTTGTCAATGTGGCCGCGGATTGCGGCGCCTGCGGGCAGCACCCTTCCACTGGCGGCTTCGAGCGGCTCCAAAGTGCGCACCTCGAAAGGGTCTCCTGCCTTGCCATCCTTTGTGCTGATCGCATCTTGAAGTCCGGCCAGAAATCGCGTTTCGTGAGGAACCTGGTTCCGTGTCGATGCGGGTCGCGCGCTCTCGGGAGTTTGGTTTTGTGCTCGCGCAGGCGACGTTTCGAACACCAATGTCAACACCAGACCAGCCAGAGCCAAAGGCAGACGTATGCCTTTCATCTTAATCTCCTTATTTTTATTGGACTTCGCGCTTTCCGCTGCATAGATGGCTGTTGCCGCGTCTCTCGTCCGTACTAGGATGGCGCCGGCACCTGCAAGTTGGCCTGGGTTCCCAAACGCGTATTTCCAGCCGTTCGCCAGCCTCAGAAAAAGTTGCTTTTGGCGCGCCGTCAATGCACTATAGTCCGCCTAATTCGAGCCATCCGGTATGGAAGGCTCGATGATTTCCTAAGCTTAGGTCCAAGCTTCAAACATTGGCGCCGCAATCATTCCTTGGGACGCTGCCTCCGGCTTGGTTTCGCTCAAGTGGAAGCGTTGTCTTGGGAATCGGCGGAAGCATGGCGAGGAGGCGTTCATGAATTCCTTCGGGCGGTTGGGGATCTCACTCTCCGTGGCTTTTTTGCTAGCGGCCGTCAGCTTCGCAGATGACTCGAAAGATCATCCCAAGAGCACTGCGAAATCTGACGTCTCCGCGCCCGCGTCCGATTCGGCCGCCAAGCCGGATCCCGCTCCCGCGAGTCCCCAGTCCTCCGTGGGGGCTGGAACGCACGCGCTGGCGATGACTCCACCAACGGGTTCAGGAGCTCCCGCAGCGTCTGAGAGTGACGAATCTCCCGTCTGGGTACCCATGCCTGCTCTTTCCGGAAATCCGGGGTTCTTTACTCTAGAAACCGGCGAGCTCCTTCCCAAAGGCGCGTTCAATTTCGCAGTTGGCGTCAACAAGGTTTCCCGCATGCCGGGAGACATCACGGCTCTGGAAACGGGCCCGTCGGTGGGGATCGGCCTGACGCATTGGCTCTCCGCCTCCCTCCAATTCGACGCCAACACCCACATTCACGTGGACCAGCCCGGTCTTCTCAGCTTGAATGCTGTGAACTCTGGCAACAATCAATACGGGAACACGATTTATCCCTCGATTATTCCAGCGGCCGGATTCCGTCCCGCATATGTCGAAGATTTTCCTTTTGCCTCGCACAACGGCGGGGGAGTCGGAGAATTGGATTTGGGCGTCAAGATCGGCCTGCTTTCCGAGCGCCGGGGAAAGCCGCTAAGTCTGTCGATTCGTAACGACTTCTACATTCCCACGAAAACGTCGCTCAGCGACTTGCTCACAAATCAGGTTCAATACGGCAGATTCAACTACGGCATTGGGCTGGAAGCCAGCAAAACGTTCTTCGGTAACACCATTGTCGCAACGGTGAATTGGGCTTACCGCTTCACGCGCGCCTCGAGCTATACGACGTCGGTCGCCGGCTCGCCTCAAACGGTCACGCTCGATCTCTCCGACCAGATGCAGGTCGGCGCGGGGCTCCTCATGTTCCCCACCAAGCGCTTCCAGATCATTTCGGAATACTCGGCGCAGGTCTACCTAGGCAACGGCATCCCGAACACGACCTTTGGTCCGCGTGATCCCGTGGACAATGTCTCCGGTGTTCGCCTCTATCTCATGAGGCAGTTTGCCCTCGATCTCGGCTACCGCTATTCGCTCGACTTGACGAACCACCTCGACCGTAACGGTTTCGTCATCAAATTAGCCGCAGCGCGCTGGCCGGAAAAGCCCAAGGTTCCTGATAGCTTGTCCTCCACCTGCTCCGTGGATAAGTCGTCCGTCGTCGAAGGATCTAACGATTCTGTCCAGGCCACCGTGAATGCAATCGACGCCTATGGCCACCCACTTTCCTTCACCTGGACCGCCACGGGAGGCACCATCATTGGCAGCGGACCCGCCTCTCGCTGGGATTCAACCGGGGTCGCAGCAGGGAACTATTCACTGACCGTTCATGTCGACGATGGTGCCGGGAAGGAGTCCACCTGTTCCTCCACCGTCACGGTTCAACCGAGGCCCGCTCCACAGCAACCATAGACGGACCACGCCGGGGGTATGAATCTTCGGCGCCCCAAATCGGGCGGCTTTCCCATTTAGGGAATTATACTGTTCCCGGACCTGCAAGCCTCAGAGAACAAGCAGCTTACAATCCTAAGTAGTATTACGGTCTTGTCAATTATGCCAAGATGACACTAATCTCCCCTCTTCATGCACAGCAAATCCGCCACAAGTTCCTTGCCTTCAATGAACTTTCACTTGTTCCCATTTGGTATCCGCCTTGCTTCTGAAAACGGGACAAATCAATTCAGAAAGGGGAATCGAACCCTTGGCAACCGGTGTTGAGAGTGCCCGTGCGGTCGAGCGCGCCATGGCCATCACGGTCCTGATTGTCGACGATGAAGGCGCCACTCGCGACCTCTGCCGCGACGTAGTGGCCGAAGCGGGCCTGCTAACCCGCACCGCATCCAACACCGAGCAAGCCATCGAAATCCTGGAGCAGTCTCCCGTCGACATTGTCATCACGGACCTCCGCGTACCTCAATTGGGCGGCTTGGAGCTGCTAAAGCACATCCGCGAGTCCTACCCGCAAACCGCCGTGATTGTTTTGACGCAGTACGGCACGATTGAAAGTGCTGTCGAGGCCACCCGCATGGGCGCTGCCGACTACGTTACCAAGCCTTTCCATGTCCCCGAGCTGCGCAGCAAGCTCGACCGGGTCGTCCGGCTCCTCGAAGTTGACCAGGAGAACCGGGTCCTCCGCGAGCAGCTCCGTTCTCGCCCCGGCTTTGGCGGTTTGATTGGCCTTTCGCCTAGAATGCAGCGCGTCTATCGGCTCATCGAAAAGGTGAGCCAGCATAACTACCCCGTTCTCATCCTGGGAGAAAGTGGCACAGGCAAGGAGCTGGTCGCGCGTTCCATCCACTTTTCCGGTCCTCGGCGCAACCGGCCCTTCGTGCCGGTGGATTGTTCCGCGCTCGTCCCCACCCTGATCGAATCGGAACTCTTCGGTTACGTGAAGGGCGCCTTTACCGGTGCGATGCACTCCAAGCAGGGCCTGATGGAAGCAGCGAGCAACGGGACCTTGTTCCTCGACGAAATCGGAGATTTGCCCGTGGACTTGCAAGCCAAGCTTCTCCGCGTGTTGCAAGAGAAAGAAGTGAAGCCAGTCGGTTCCACCGACCGCGTATCCATCGAAATGCGTGTCATCGCGGCGACGAATCGCGACTTGGATGCCGCGGTGCGCCAGGGTCAGTTCCGCCAGGATTTGTTCTTTCGCCTGAACGTTGTCCAGATTAAGCTCCCGCCGCTTCGCGAACGCAAAGGAGACATCCCTCTTCTGGTCAGCTCCTTTCTCGAAAAGTTCAGCAGCGAGAGCGGCGAGACTCGGAAAATTACCGAAGACGCCATGGCCCGCCTCATTTCCTACGACTGGCCGGGCAACGTCCGCGAACTCGAAAACGCCATCGAGCGCGCGGTCGCCCTGGGCTCCGGTCCTCTTCTCCAAGTCGGCGATCTCCCCACCAACCTGCAGCATGGCACCAGCGAACGCATGCCTCAAAGCGACGAGCTCTTGCCACTCGAAGAACTTGAGCGCCGCGCCATCTTGCGCGCTCTCCGCGAGGCGAGCGGAGACAAGCTGGCCGCAGCCCGCCTTCTCGGGATTGGCAAGACCACCCTCTATCGCAAGCTGAAACAATACGAAGCACAAGCCCATTCAAACTGAACCATAAGGCAGTCTCCCTTTCGGCAATTTTCTCTTCCCGGAACGGGACAGGTTTGCCTTGGGCTGCGCAAGATTCCGAAACAGGGAAGAAGGCGTTTCGAACTGGGAAGTCTGCCAAGGCCTGGTTGTCGCATACTTCTCCACCGCTCTGAAAATAAATGCCTTAACTCGCCTCACGGCTTGGTCAAGCTTATGCAGTGTACGTCGCGTGGCAAAGAATTCAGTCCTTGTGGCGTACATGCATTCTCCTCGATTGGCGCGGCGTTTTGTCGAATATGGCATTGCCATTGGCATGGCGCTTCTATGCAGCTACTGGATCATTCAGGGCCATGGTAGATGAGCCAATGATGCGCAGGGAAGGGCTTGCTCGATCCGCAATCGTAGACCCAACTCGGACCTCCCGCAGATCTGCCGCCAGTTCGCAACTCAGCATGAGCCATGTCCCGGACGACGCTGGGTTTTCGGCGGTCTTTGAATCCAGTGCGGAGGCCCTGGTTGTTGTGGACACGCTCGGCGCCTTGCAAAGGGCCAATCCGCGCGCCTGTGAATTGCTCCGCTTAAACCCCGCCAAGGTTCGCCAATCCACGCTGGGAGAATTCGTGTCCCATCCACTCGGAAACCGGTTTGAGGAGTTTGTCGCCCGCGACGATTCTCAAGCAAAGTCGCAAAGTATTGAGTCCACCCTCCTTTCGGGCTTCCCCATCCGCATTACTCTGCGTGCAATCCTGCCCGTCTCGCACCACCTCCTTCTGTGTCTGGAGGAGGGCCCCGTCGTGTATCGCGCGGAAGCCAGGTGGCGTCAGGTTGAGGCAGAGCTCCGCAGCGTCCTGGATTCCGTGGACGCAGGCGTTCTTCTCATGGATCCCTCCGGCAGGGTGCGATTTTCCAGTGCCCGATTCGGCCAGCTCTTCGGCCTGGAAGTGCGGACGCTTGCGCAAGTCACAGAATTCGAAAATCTGGAGGAACTTCTGGCCGATCGCTTCCGCGATCCGGCCTCCTTCTCCGCTCCCTGGAAATCCTTTTCGACTGGCGCCACCGATCCTGGCCACGACGAATTGGAGATGACCCGCCCGGCGCGCCGCCTTCTGGAACGCTTTTTCCGTCCGGTTCTCGATTCCGAAGGCCGGTCCGTGGGGTGGCTTGAGCTCTACTCCGACGTCACTGGCGAGCGCCAGATTCAATCCAAGATGCTGCAAACGGAAAAAATGGCGGCGCTCGGCCAGTTCGTTTCCGGCATCGCCCACGAGCTCAACAATCCACTGACGGCCATCATGGGCTACGCACAATTGCTCCTCGGCCACGGCTTGACGCCCGCCCAGCTTTCTGAGGCCAGCAAGGTTTATCAGGAGGCCGAGCGCGCTCGGCGCATCGTGAAGAACCTGTTGTATTTCGCGCGCGAGAATCGGCCGGAGCGGACTTCCGTCGATTTGAACGAAGTCATTGAGCGCACGCTCACACTACGAAGTTACGAATTGAAAGTCGAAAATATCGTCGTCAATTGCGACCTTGCGCCGGATCTCCCCAGGACCATGGCCGACCCCTATCAGCTCCAGCAGGTCGTCTTGAATCTGGTGGTCAATGCCGAGCAGGCTTTGTTGGAAGGGCGCGGCAAGGGTCACGTCTGGATTCGCACCTCGTACTCGCCGGCGAGTGCGGCGCAGCCGGGCCTCGGCCGCATCCTCCTGAGAGTCGCCGACGATGGCCCCGGAATATCCTCAGAAATTTCCTCCCGCATCTTCGACCCGTTTTTCACCACGAAGCCATCGGGCGTCGGCACGGGCCTCGGGCTTTCCATCGTGTACGGCATCGTCAATCAGCATGGCGGCGAGGTCACCTTCGAGAGCCAGTCTGGAGTGGGCGCCAAATTCCTGGTCGAGCTGCCTGTGATCGCCGTCCCACAGCAGACATCCGCCCCCCTCGTGCAGCCCTCCGCCGGATTGGCCGGAGCGCCCGTCGCCGGCCGCATCCTTGTCGTGGAAGACGAGCCGACGGTTGCGCAGCTGATCGTGGACATCCTCCGTGAGGAAGGGCACGTGGCGGAGGCAGCCCTTGACAGCCAGGAAGGTCTCACGCGGCTTTCGCGCAGCGAGTACGACCTGGTGATCTGCGATCTCCGTATGCCGCGGCTGGACGGCCCGGCGTTTTTCGACGCGCTGGTCCGCTCGGGCAGCCCGATGCAGAAACGCATAATCTTCGTCACCGGCGATACACTCGCGCCGCGCACCCTCGAATTCCTTGAACCGAACGGTCTTCCGTATCTCTCGAAGCCATTCTTGGTCGAGGAGCTGAAACTGGCTGTGAATCAGCGTCTCGAAAGCAATCGCAAAGACGCCGCCACCGCCTCCGCAGCCTCTTTCTTCCCCGGGAGCGGCAGCGCGACCCAGGAGGATAAGCGAGAATGAACGTTGCCGCCCCAAAGGCCGCCCTGGCAACGAGCTGCGGCGTCTTGCTCGGCATTGCCAATCCGGCGCTGGCCAAGCGTATCGTCTCCGAAATCGCATGCCTGGAAACCCACGGCCATGTTTTCGTAGCTCCTTCTCTTGCGCAGCTCCGCGAAATCTCGGCGCATTTTCGCCCGCGGGCAATCTTGTTGGACGCCGACCTTCTCGCAGAGGCGCCCTTGCTCGAATCCTTGCGCCAGTTCACCACGTTTGCTCCCGTGATTCTTCTCGCCGCCGGCGAACACCAATCGGACGCCGCCCGGTTGGTCGCGGTGGGCAGCGTGGAGGTCGTCGCGCGCGTGGGAGACTTTATTCCGCTGGTCGCCGGGCTGATTGAACGCCGGCTCCGCTGGGCGGAAATTTCCGAATCTGCGCTGGCTGCACCCGGCGCCGAATTCTCTGAAGACATCGGCGAGATCTTCCGCCACGAAATCAATAATCCGCTCACCGGAATCCTCGGAAACGCCGAGTTATTGTTAGCCCACCGCGACCGGCTCCCCGCCGTTGACACGCAGCGTCTGCAAACTGTCGTTGATCTCGCTGTCCGCCTCCGCGAAACCGTCCGCCGCGTCAGCAATGCCTGGGATAGCCAGGCACATTCATTGAAATCCGCGTAGTCCTCGCCGCGCACCTCCCGAACTTGTGCCGGACCGGCGACGGAGATGGTCCCGCCAGTCTCCTTCAGTGCAAGAAAACCGCCGTGAGCGCCCGTCAACGGGGTCGCTGGACTGCAGCTACCAATTTTCGGGCTGCGCTTTACTTCGGGCGCGAGTTTCCCTACCATGTGCGGTGTCTACGGATAGCGCCTGGGCGCGAATCCTGTCTGAATCCCGCTGCGAGGCAGCAAACACAGCCCATGCCACGCTCTGCCCGTCTTGTTGTGATTGAGCCCAACGGCACACGCCGCGAAGTCGCCATCAATGCTTCGCCTTTCCGCATTGGCCGTCAGGCCGGCAATGAGCTCACCCTGCGCGACAGCCGCATCAGCCGTCAACAAGCACAAATCCTTGCAACCGACGGCGTGATGGTGCTGGAAGACATGGGCAGCCGGCACGGGACCTTCGTCAACGGAGAAAGAGTTCTGCGTCACGAGCTGAAAGCGAAAGACAAGATCGATTTCGGCATGGCGGACTCCTACAAATTGGTTTACACGGGCGAGGGCGCGACGATCGAAGAGCTGGTGGAGCGCGTCGAAGCTCCCGCGCCGACGCAGGCGGGCTCGCGCGAGCTTTATCACCTGGGCGTCTTGCTGGAAGTGGCGCGCACGTTGGGCACGGGGCTTTCGCTCGAGGACGTGCTCACGGCAGTTGTGGACGCCGCGATCCAGGTGACCCGGACCGAGCGGGGCGTGCTTCTTCTGGCCAACGCTGCGGGCGGGCTTCAGATGGCGGTGGCGCGGGACGCGCAGCGCGGAACTCTCCGCCCGGATCAGCTCCAGGTGTCGCAAAGCGTGGTGAAGCGCGTGGCCGAATCGCGCCGCGAGCTGATCGTCAGCGACATGGGCACCGACACGGGCGGCATGGGGCAGCAGGAGAGCGTCGCGCGCTTGGAGCTGCACACGGTCGTGGCGATCCCGGTGGACAAGCTGCCGGTGATCAAGACACTCGACGCCACGATTTCGACGCATCAGGGCGAACTGCTGGGCGTGCTTTATCTCGACAGCCACGTTCCATCGAGCGCGTTTTCGGAAATAGACCGCGAGGTTCTGCGCACGCTGGCGCGCGAGGCGGCGACGGTCATCGAAAACGCGCGCCTGTTTGCCGACGCGCGCGCCAAGGCGCGGCTCGACCACGAAATCGAAATCGCCAGCCAGATCCAGCGCACGCTGCTGCCGAAAACCCTCCCGAATCTGCCGGACGTGGCCGTGGCGGGTTCGACGCTCTCATGCCATTCGGTCGGCGGCGACTGCTTCGACGTGATCGAACTCGGTGGCGGGCGGCACGGATTTTTCGTCGGCGATGTTTCGGGGAAGGGAATTTCAGCCGCGCTGCTGGCCACGCTGCTGCAAGGCGTGTTCTTCACCACGGCGGCGATGGATATTTCGCTTCCGGGTGTTTTCTCGCGCGTGAATCAATACCTCTGCGAGCGAAGCGGAGAAGACCGCTACGCGACGGTCTTCTACGGCATCCTCGACAAGATGGGCCGCTTCGAATATGTCAACGCCGGACATGTGCCGCCTCTGCTGCGGCGAAAGAGCGGGGCGCTCGAGGGGTTGGGCTCGGCGAATTTTCCGGTGGGCATGTTTGTCGAAGCGGAATATCAGAGCGCGCGCGTGAATCTGGAGCCCGGCGATTTCCTGGTGATCTATACGGACGGCGTTTCGGAAGCGTGCAACGTCCAGAATGAATTGTTCGAGGAAGGGCGCCTGCGGCAAATCCTGGAATCGTTCAGCGGGCAGACCGTGGAGGAACTGGCGGAAGCCATGCGCGACGGAGTGAGGGCGTTCACACAAGGGGCGCCGCAGTCGGACGACATTACCGTGCTGGTGATTCAGTACAAGGGGAACCCGGGATGAAGCGGAAAACACCTCGAAGGAAAGCAGACGCTCCTTCCGCTTCGCCGCTTGCAATCTTGGAAAAAGTTGTGGCGACTCTCAACCCGGAAGCGGACCCCGGCGACTTGGCGGCGCAGATGGTGCGGCTACTGGCGGCGCCGGGACGCATGGATGGCGCGCGCCTGTGGCACATCGTGAACGGAATGCCCGCCGTCTGGCAGGAGAGCGGCAAGATGCCCGCTCCCGACCCGGCCCACATCGCGAATGTCTTGAGGGGAAAGCATTCCGGCGCGAACGGGCATAGCGTGACGTGGGCGCTCGGACGCGGCGCCGCGCCCGTCGGCGTTCTCGAAACTTGGTCGAAAAACAAGCTGGCGTTGAAAACGCGCGGCTGGCTTGACCTGTTCCGGCGCTACGCCGAAGTGGCGCTGGAGAGCAGCGAACGCCGCCACGCCGTAATCGAGCTCTCCACGATCGTGGAGGCCACGAAGCGCCTGAATTCCACGCTGGACCTCGCCGAGCTCCTCGGAATCATCCTGCAATTGACCACGCGGCACACCAACGCCGAACGCGGCACCGTCTTTCTGGTGGACCACGAGCACAATCAAATCTGGTCGCTGATCGGCCTGGGCCTGGACCAGCAGGAAATCCGCCTGCCGGTCAAACGCGGCATCGCCGGATGGGTGGCTGAACACGGCGAAACCGTGAACCTGGAAGATGCCTACGCCGACCCGCGCTTCGAATCCGAAGTGGATTTGCGCCTCGGGTTCAAGACGCGCTCGATTCTGTGCCTTCCGATCCGCAACAAGGACGGCGAGACGATCGGCGTACTGCAGCTCCTGAACAAGAAAAACGGCAGCTTCACGCGTTCCGACGAAGCCATGTTGCGCGCGATCTCCGATCACGTGGCGCTCGCGCTCGAAAACGCGCAGCTTCACCGCGAGATGCTGCACAAGCAGCGCATGGAGCGGGACCTGGCGCTGGCGCGCAGCATCCAGATCGGGCTATTGCCGGAGCGGCCGCCGCAGCTCGAGGGGTTCGACATCGCCGTGTCGCACCGCCCCTCGCTCGAAGTGGGCGGCGACTATTACGATTTCATCGCCCTCGCGCCGAATACCACGCTGGCGGTGGTGGCAGACGTCGAAGGCAAGGGCGTTGGCTCTGCGATGGTGATGGCGAACCTGCAGGCCACGCTCCACGCGCTGGTGGCTCACCTGCACTCGCTCGAGCGGCTGGTGGAATCGCTGAACGACATGATCTTGACCGACACGCGCGGGCAGAAGTACATGACCATGTTTGTGGCCTTGCTCGACCAGCCGCACCGCACGCTGCATTACGTCAACGCCGGACATGTCCCGCCGGCGGTGGTGCGCGCGAATGGCGACGTGGAATACTTGCGCGAAGGCGGCATGGTGGTGGGCCTCTTCCCGAGCGTGAAGTTTGAGCGCGGACACGTCCGCCTGGGGCCGGGCGACACCGTCGTTGCCTGCACCGACGGCATCACCGAAGCGATGAATGCGGCGGATGATGAATTCGGCTCGCAGCGCCTCGTCGACATGGTGTCCCGCGAACGCACCAAGCCCGCCGCGGATATCGTGAAGTCCGTCCTTACGGAAGTGGACCTGTTCTCCAAGGGCGGCACGCATGAAGACGACCGCGTGATCCTTGTCATGAAAGTCGTTTGACCCCAGAAATCCGGCTGCCCTTCCGATCGCGAAATTTCAAATGGCGCGCCGTCGTCATCCCGAGGGAGCGCAATTCGCGACTGCGCGCCATTTGCGTCCCGGTGCTCCTGACCGGGAAGAGATCTGCTGTTTCTATCCGGCCCCTTCCAGCCGCGCAATTCCCCTCAAGGATTCTTCTGCGATTTCTGCAGGAAGCTGATAACGCGCGACTCGTACTCCGCAGGCGCTTGCCCCAGCGCGGAGGCGTGCTCCGCTCCTTGCACGATCCACAGATCCTTGGGACCGCGCGCTGCTTTGAATATGCGTTCAGCGTGGCGGCAGGGAATCGTGCGGTCGCGCGTACCGCAGATCAGCAGAACGGGAAACGGACGGGCCGCAACGGCTTGTTCAGGAGATACATCATCGGGGTTGAATCCACCCTCCTTTCTCACCGCGCGCATCGCTGTGATCACCGCGGGGCGGAAGAGAGTCTTGCCGAGCAGAGGGCTAACGTGAAGTCCGGCGTAGTCGTAGCAGACTTCGCGCAGATTCGCGAAGGGATCTTCTGCGATCACTGCTTCGATGCGCGGCTCTGCTGCGGCGGACTGCAACGCGATCGAAGCGCCCATCGAAACGCCGAGCGCGTAGAGATGGCGGACGCGTTCGCTGGAGTACAGCGCATCGGTGATGGCGACCGTGTCGTACCGCTCCTTCCATCCGTAGGTCGCCATCGCGCCGCCGCTCTCGCCGTGTGCGCGCGAATCCATCATCACCATGTTGCAGCCGTGCCGCAGCAGAAACTCCGCGTGGCCCAAATTGCCCGTGCGATTGTCCGAAACGCCGTGAAAGAGCAGCACCCAATCGCCGTTCGGCGCAGCGGCCCGGACTTTCCAGCCGCGCAATTCCATGCCATCTGGCGCGCGAACGTTGAAATCTTCCTTCGTGGCCCCGGTGCGCGCCAACATCTGAGCGGTTTCGGCCGCGCGCGCCGGATTCAAATTCATCGGATGGAGGATGCCTGGGCCCAGGATGGGACCTGCGAGCGCGGAAAGCGCAAGAATCAAGACGACGAGCAGCAATCCGACTTTGGCTATGCGGGGCATATCAGTCTCTAATCCATGGTACGGATTCACGAGGGCTGTTGTTTCAGCAACGGAAGGAGCCTTGTTTTCGGGTAAACCTGCGGGTCAGGAGCCGGTAGAGGAGTAGTGGCGGGTGCCCGAATTCCAAACGAAGATGGCGAGTGTGAGGAACACGGCGGCGACGACCGGGACGTACGCGGCGTATTCGGGCGTCACCGTGCGGCCGAGCATGCGCACGCTCGGATAAAACGAAGCGAGGCCGAAGGGAATGATCCAGCAGAGGAAGAACTGAACGGCGCCACTGTAGATCGAGAGCGGATAACGGCCGAAAGCGATCACGTTCCAGACGGGAGGATGGACGCCGATGCGGTCTTCGAACCAGAACGAGACGGTGGTCAGAAGCAGAAAGATCGAGACGTAAATCACTCCGGCGCAGAGCCCGAAGAACACGAGCATGGCGAATTTGGCGGGAGTCCAGTGAACTCCCAAGCGGTGCGATGCCCACCAGATGCAAAAAATTCCCGTCGCGATTTCCTGCATCGATTCGATGCGAAAGGCTTCGAACAAAACCTGGAAGAGCGAAGAAACGGGGCGGAGAAGGACGCGGTCGAATTTGCCCTCGATGATGTAGTTGTTGCCGAAATCGTAGAGATTCAGGCTGAGGACGTTGAACAGTCCGTAGGGAATCAGCGAAAAGCCGTAGAGGAAAACTTCCTCGGGCAAAGTCCAGCCGGCGAGTTTCGGGACCTTCTGGAACAAAACGATGACGAAGCCGAGCGCGAAAATGGTGGCCGCGAAGCTGGTGCCGGTGCTGATGAGGAAATCGCCGCGATAGCTGATGCGCACCTTTGCGTATTGCGTGAAGTAGTCGAACAGGAGGAGAGCGTGGCGCTTGGCGGAGGCAACGATGCGTGCGACACCAGTTTTATCGGGCGCAAGCACGGATGCGGGCATGGAATCGGGCGTAATCTCATCCTCCATGAATCGTGATCTTGCGCAGCGAACGGTCCCACCACAGGTGAGCGAGTACGAGCAGTATGGCAACCCAGAGCCATTGTGTGGCGATGGCGCGGAGTGCGGCGGCATGGTCGAGCTTGCCGAGATAAATCTGCAAGGGCGAATAGGCGATGTGCTCGAAGGGCAGCCAGGCCAGGACGCGCTGAATCGCTCGGGGGAAAAAGGTCATGGGAATCAAAAGGCCGGAGAGCAACTCGATGAGCCAGTACTTCGCGCGAATCAGAGCGAGGATGGATTTCAGCGGAATCGCGCATGTGCCGATCATGAAGTTGATCGCGGCCATCAGGAAGAAGCTGCCGAGGACGCCGATCAGGAAGAGCAGGAAATTTTCGCGCGAAGAGGGAGCTTGGATGGGAAAGACGAGCGCCACGACGACGGCGACCGGGAGCGTCAGCAGACCAAGGCGAAACGCCGATTCGCCCATGGCCCGGCTGATCCACATCCATTGGACCGAGACAGGCTTGATCAGGTCCATGGCGATCTTGCCTTCGATCACTTCGTAGGCCATTTCCTGGTCGATGGTGTTCCAGTAGAAGGAGCGGATGATCCAGCCGACGCTGACGTAGGTGATCATTTGCGCCAGGTTGTAGCCGGCGATGGCTTGGCCGGAACGGAAAACGGCGCTCCAGATAAAGTAGTAGACAGTGACGTTGAGGAAGTAGG
The DNA here is from genome assembly GCA_963788255.1 of uncultured Acidobacteriota bacterium. Classification (GTDB taxonomy): domain Bacteria; phylum Acidobacteriota; class Terriglobia; order Acidiferrales; family UBA7541; genus Palsa-295. The sequence continues at coordinate 403,747 of CAWBGC010000009.1, read as the reverse complement.
TGATGATGCCCGTGAAGTAGCGCAGGCGGAATGCGAGGATATTGACGAAGCCGACGCGCGAGAATTCGGCGTAAGGTACCAAGGCATCCAGGATCGCGCTCATACGGTGACCTCGGGGAGGGCTTCGCCGGCGTAGATGCGCTTGACGATTTCCTCGATGGGTTCGTCCTCGATAAGGAGGTCGCGGACTTCGACGGCGGCGAGAATCTGGCGGATGAGGTCGGCCGTGGCGATTCGCAGGCGGTCGAAGCGGATGCGGTAGGTAAGCTCGTCCACCTGCTCGAGCTCGAGCCCGTCGCGCGAAAAGGCAGCGACGCCGGCGGCCTGGGCACGATCCTTCAGCGCGAATTTGATTTGCTTGGTGCGCAGGAGCTTTTGCTTCAAGTGGTGGAGCGGACCGTCGTAAAGCACCTTGCCGTGATCGATGATCATGATGCGGCGGCAGAGCTCCTCGATATCGTCGAGGTCGTGAGTCGTCAAAAGTACGGTGGTACGGAATTCGCGATTGATGGCGCGAAGGAACTGGCGGATGTGGTCCTTGGCGACGACATCGAGGCCAATGGTGGGCTCGTCGAGGAAGAGGAGCGGGGGATTGTGGAGCAAGGCGGCGGCGAGATCGCAGCGCATGCGCTCGCCGAGGGAGAGCTTCCGGACCGGGGTGTGGAGGTAGTCGCGCAGGCCGAGGATCTGGTCGAAGCGCTCCATTCGCGCGTCGAAATCGCGCTGCGAAACGTCGTAGATGCGGCGAAGAAGCTTGAAGGATTCGATGACAGCGATGTCCCACCAAAGTTGGGTGCGCTGGCCGAAAACGACGCCGATGGTTTTCACGTACTGGCGGCGCTGGCGGAAGGGAACGAACCCATTGACGCGGATTTCGCCGCTGGTGGGGACCAGGATGCCAGTGAGCATCTTGATGCTGGTAGATTTTCCCGCGCCGTTCGGGCCGATGTAGCCGACCATCTCGCCGCGCTCGATCGAAAAGCATACGCGATCCACGGCTGCGACCGTGACGTAGTCGCGGACAAAGAGGTTTTGGATCGAGCCCCAGACCCCCTCGCGGCGATGGAACGTGCGAAAGTGCTTGGAGAGGTCGTGAACGTAAATCAGCGAATCCGGGCTCATGAAATTGAGAATTCTAGCACTTGTGAAGCGGCGGCGCAGGTGCGGCTAGGCGGTGAGGCAACCGTCCAGGCCGAATGGCCAACCCTTGCGTTAGACGCGGAATGGGGAAATTGGGCGCTTGGGCATTTCGAATCGCAGGCCTGCTTCTTTCAGATAGCGAGCTCCTGACAGGGAAACCGGCGCGCTCATTCACCCATGACTTTGACCAGGATGCGCTTGGGGCGCAGGCCGTCCAGCTCGACGAATAGCACCGCTTGCCACGGGCCGAGATCCAGGCGTCCTTCGGTGAATGAAACCACGGCTTGGTGATTCAAAAGGATGCCCTGGAGGTGGATGCCGGAGTTGCTCTCAAAGCGCCCCTTGTGATTGTAATCCTCGCGGACAGGGGCCACCTGGCTGAGCCATTTGTCGAGGTCATCGAGCAGGCCGGGCTCCGGGTCGTTGACGATGACGCCCGAATTTGAGTGCAGCGAGGAGACGAGAATGATGCCTTCATGGAAAGTGCTCTTTTCCATTGCGGCTTTCACTTGCGAGGTGATGTCGGAGAATTCGCGGGATTTCTTGGATTGCAGCGTAATTTGTTCATTGTAGATCTTCATGGAGCCTCACGAAAAAAGCGGCGATATTGTAGCCAATCCCTTCGGACATTTGCAAAATCCGAGAGGCGGGGGTACAAACCGGCCGAGGTGGGCGCGTTGGCGAACCTGCGGGCCAAGAGCTCCAACCGCACGCTTGGCCAGAGACAACTGGCATCCTATGTCCAGAGCGAAGCATCCCGCTTGTATGGCGCTTGCGGCATGCCGACAGGTGTTTGCGTAGGCAAGCGAGGAAACGGTCTGTTACAATTTTCGGCGTTGGGGGGAGGCCGGGCGGAGCCGCCCGGCCGATCATGGCGGCGAACAACAAGCGAAAATGGGTGATTGTGGGCCTGGTGGTAGGGCTCTTGGTGTTGATCCTCGTTCTGGTGGCAGTGCGAGGGCAGGCGCCAGCCGTGCAGGTGGTGACCATCGCCCGTGGAGACCTGGGTGCGGCCATCACCAGTAACGGGAAGGTTGAGCCCGTTTTGCCGGAGATTGCCCTCGCCAGGTTTCCGACGTTTGTGGCAACGGTGAAAGCCACAGAAGGGCAGGCGGTACACCGCGGGCAAGTGATCCTAACGCTTGACGCGGCGGAGATTCGCGCGGAGCTGGCGCAAGCGCGCGCCAATCTGCTCTCCGCGCAGAGGGACTTGCGCAACGCGCGGGCCGGGGGCCCTCCCGATGAAGTGGCTCAGTTGCAAGGAGATCTGGAGAAAGCGCGCGTGCAAGTGGAAAGCCTGGAGCGGAAGCAAAAAGCGCTGGAACAGTTGGTAGGCAAGCAGGCGGCCACCGAGGACGACGTGGCGCAAAATCAAACGCTGCTGTCTCAGGCGCGCGCAAGCTATCAGACTCTTCTGGAGAAGAAGCAAGAAATGACGCAGCGGGCCGCTGTGGATGCCGAGCGCGCCAATTTGCGCGCCGAACAGGCACAAGACGAAGTGCGGTCCCTCGAAGAAAAAGTGAACTCGGCGACAGTGGTGGCTGCAGTGGACGGGACGCTCTATTCATTGCCCGTTCGAGCGGGGAACTACGTCAAAGTAGGAGATGTACTGGCCGAGATGGCAGATCTGCGCCATTTGCGCGTACGAGCGTTCGTAGATGAGCCCGACCTGGGATGGCTCGAACCCAACCAGGAAGTCCAGGTCACCTGGGACGCGAAGCCGGGACAGACCTGGACGGGCCAGACGGAACAAGTCCCAAAGCAGGTGGTGGCGCTTGGAACGCGCAGCGTCGGAGTGGTTCTCTGCTCGGTTAAGAACGACAAGCTGGAGCTGTTGCCGAACGTAAACGTGGAGGTGCAGATCCTGGTGCACGAGCGCAAGGGAGTCCTGTTAGTGCCGCGCGCAGCTGTGCGGTATGGCAACGGCCAGCATTTCGTATTCGTGCTCCGTGGCGACAAGATCTTCCGAACGAATGTATCTGTAGGCATCGCCAGCACTTCCAATTACGAGGTTCTTTCCGGATTGACGGCCAACGACCAGGTGGCACTGCCAGGCGAATTGACATTGAGGAACGGTATGGAAGTCCGGGCGACGGAGGGCGATTGACGAGGCAGCGGAGGAAAACTGTGAAAATGATTTCGGCTGCACTCGGAGCAGTTCTGGCAGTGATGTGCACTTTCCTAGCGCCTCCGCTCCAAGCCGCGCCGCTCGCCGCAGACGTGTCAGCACAGCTCCAGGCAGCGCGACATCAATTCGACGTGGGAAATTACGGGGAGGCAATCACAACGCTGCAGACTGCGGTTTCGCAAAATGGCTCGAGCGCGGAGGCATATTACTGGCTGGGAAGGAGTTATTACGAGGTTCGCGACTACGACAGCGCTGTGGTTCAAGCGGAGAAATCGGTTGCCTTGGACCCCAAGAACTCGAAGTATCACCAGTGGCTGGGCCGCATTTACGGCGGCAAGGCGGACCGTGATCGAAGTTTCTTTCTTGCCAAGAAGGTGAAGAAGGAATTCGAGGATGCTGTCAGCTTGGATCCATCGAATCTGGAGGCCCGCCGGGACCTGGAGGAGTTTTGCCTGGACGCGCCGTGGATCGTCGGCGGGAGCAAGGATGAAGCGCATCAGCAGGTCGAAGCTATCGCGGCGATCGACCCGGTAGAAGGCCACTTGGCTCAAGCGGTCTTTTACCAGGACGAGAAGGATCCAACGGCCGCCGAAAAGGAATACCGGCAGGTCCTTGACGCGAAACCAAAGCGCGTAGACCCCTATTTGGAAGTTGCCGGATTTTTCCAAGGGCAGGGGAAGGGGTCCGACATGGAAGGGGCCATCCTTGCGGCGGCGCAGGTGAATCCGAAAGATCCAAGACTGCCATTCTATGGCGGCGTGATGCGCGTGCTCTCGAGTTCGGATCAGGCGACTGCTGAAGAGCTATTGAAGTCGTATCTGGCGAGTACGCCGGACCGCAGCGATTGGCCCTCGCACGCGGCCGCGCGCGAATGGCTCGGCAGGCTTTACGAATTGCAAGGCAAGCGCGCCGAGGCAGCCGAACAATACCGCGCGGCGTTGCGTTTGGAACCGGGACGCAAGGACACCCAGGCGCGCCTGGCGAAGCTCGAAAAGGAATTGCGGTAAACGCGCCTATAAGCCCGTGGAAACTCTCCTTCTACTGTCCGCATCCGAGCCTCGGTGGATACTCTTGTGAGACCGATACAAAAGACGCCCGTATTCTGGCGTGAGACATGGAGCCTGGCGCTGCAAGCGCTGGGTGCGAACAAGGTGCGCGCAACGCTAACGATGCTGGGCGTCATCATCGGCAGCGGGTGCATCGTCCTGGTGGTGACCGTCGCGCTGGCGGGAAAGCGCTACATCATTTCCGAAATTGAAGGTGTCGGCTCGAATTTGATCATCGCTGAGTCGATCAATCCCGGGGTTTCGCGCCCGCTGATGCTGGCCGATGAGATCACGCCGGCGGATCTGGAGGCCGTGAAAGAAGGGATCCCGCAAGCGGTGCAAGCGGCGGGGACGAACGATATCCCCATGACCGTCAGCGTCAATGGCGTGGAGCACGCAGTGAACCTTGTGGGCGTCACCGAAGGATTCGAGCAAATCCGCCGGCTGGTTCTGATTCGCGGCCGCTATTTCGATCAGGACGACATGATTACCCGGAGCAAGGTGTGCCTGCTGACGGAGGAATTGGCCAAAGCGGCATTTCCCTATGATGATCCAGTCGGGAAGGACGTTCGGATCGGCGATCTTCATTTTGAAGTCATTGGAGTATTCAAAGAGAGGGTGGCAACGTTTGGCCAAACGGAGATTATCCCCGAATCCGCCATCATTCCCTTCCCGCTGATTAAGGACTATACGGGGACGCAATTCTTCAAGTCATTTTACGTGCAGGCGGCGCGGCCGGAGGATGTTCCGATGGTCACGGAGTCTGTCTTAGAAGTTCTTCAGAGCCGACACCGGCCGGGCGCGAAATACCATGTGTGGAACCTGGCCAGCATCCTGGATGCAGCACGGAAAATCTCCATGGCGCTGACGCTGGTTCTGATCGTGATCGCGCTGATTGCATTGACCATCAGCGGGATCGGAATTATGAATATCATGCTTGTGACGGTAACGGAGCGCACGCATGAAATCGGAATCCGCAAAGCGATCGGAGCACCGCGCGATGCCATCCTCTATCAATTCCTGATGGAAGCCATCCTGATCAGCGGAACGGGAGCACTGGCGGGAATCGCCATCGCCGTCGCCATTCCCGCGATCATTAATTTTCTAATCAGCCTGTTTCCGGTTCCCGAAGGGGTAACGATTCCCATATCGTGGATCTCGGTTGTGCTCGCGTTCGTAGTATCCTGCTCGACGGGGTTGATATTCGGGTATCTTCCCGCCAACCGGGCGGCGAGACTTCAGCCCACGGAATCGCTGCGCTATGAGTAAAGCGACTCGAAAAAGAGTGATGTTACTGGGGCTTTTGGCTCTCATCGCCGTCGTTCCGGCGCGCGCGCAGGAGGAACGGAAGCTATCGTTGCGCGAGGCCGTGACGCTGGCGTTGCAGAATAGCCCGGACCTGAAGTTGGCGCGGGTGCAATACGCGGTTGCACTGAATGAAGCGGGAGTGGACCGCGCCGCGTTTCTTCCCAACCTGTACACCGGCTCGGGGGCCGCTTACACGTATGGATTTCCGGGCGTGCCCGGCGGGGGAGCCCCTGCCGTCTTCCAATTGGACTACATGCAGACAATATTCGATCCCGTGCTGAAGGCTCAGCAGCATGCGGCGGAGGACAGAGCGAAGAACCAGAAGCTCGAAATGGACCGGATGTACGATGACGTGATCATGCGCGCGGCTACGGCCTACCTCGGTTTGGCTGAGGTGAGGCATTCGCTGGATTTGTTGCGCGGCGAGCAGGCAAGCGTTGAGAAGATTCTGCAGGTGACACGCGAGCGCGTGGCAGCGAATCAAGAGCTGCCCATTGAAGAAACGCGCAGCGAATTGACTGCAGCACGCATCCAAGAACAGATCATCAAACTGGAAGACCGGAACGAATCGCTCACGCAGCAGATTCACGCATTGACGGGCATGCCGGACGGCCAGTCCATCGAGGTTGAAACGGAGGAGCCTTCCTTTGCGAGCGGCATGCAACAAGCCGCGATGGCGGATTGGGCCGTTCAGAACGACATCGGAGTCCGAGAAGCAGAAAACGAGCGCGCGGCGCGGCAGCAGATCCTGCGGGGCGCGCATCTAAGCTATTGGCCTACGGTTAGTTTCGTCGGGCAATACGACGTGCTGAGCAAGTTCAACAATTACGACCAGTACTACAAGATTTTTCAGCGCAACAACGTCAACGTGGGCGTGCAAATCACGATTCCCTTGTTCAGCGCCAAGACCCGGTCGAACGTGGCGCTGGCGAAAAGCGAACTGGATGCTGCGGAACTGACACTCAGCAACAAGCGGCAAGGCGTCAGGCGGGAAGTGCAACAGAAAATCCGGGAAGTACGCGAGCTGGACGCTACCCGGGAGGTGGCGAGGCTCGATTTGGAGCTCGCGCGGGAATCGCTTACGCTAATGCAGGCCAAGTTCGACCAGGGCCAGGCGACGCTGCGCGACATCGAGCAAGCGCGCCTCGAGGAGAGCAACAAATGGCTGGGATTCCTTGACGCCGATTTCGCCCGCCAGCAGGGGGAGCTCAAGCTATTGCAGGCAACTGGCCAGTTGACGCAGGTGTTTCAGTAGGAAGCAAAAGAAAACAAACCATTTGTTGGGGACCATGCAGAATTCAAGTAAAATGGATAAGATTTGATAGTTGAGCAATTTTTATGGTTCAGCCCTGAGGGGGTAACTGTTGATGCCGTCCGTAATGAAGACGCTGTTGTTGAATCCGCCGAGCTTCGAAAAGTTTGACGGAGGAGCAGGCTCGCGCTGGCCCGCCACGCGGGAGATCGAGTCGTACTGGTATCCCGTCTGGCTGTCGTATCCAGCCGGGATGCTGCCGGGCAGCCGGTTGCTCGATGGTCCTCCGCATCACATCACGCCGGACGAAGTGGTCACGGCCGCCCAGGATTATGAATTTGTCGTCCTTTTCACCTCGACGGTAGGTTTCCATAGCGACCTGCGCATGGCGCGGGCGATGAAACAGAGGAAGCCCGGCCTGAAGATCGCCTTCGTCGGCCCGCAAGTGCAGATCAAGCCGGCCGAGAGCCTGCTGGCGAGCACGGACATCGACTTTGTCGTGCGCGGCGAATTCGACCATGCGGTGGTGGACTTCGCCCAGGGCAAGCCTGTTTCGGAAATCCCGAGCGTCAGTTACGTGAAAGACGGCAAGGTGGTTCACAATCCGCCGCGGCCGCCGTTGCAGACGGCGGAACTCGACGAGCTGCCGTTTGCGACGGATGTGTACCAGCGGGATTTGACGATCGAGAAATACAACGTGCCCTTCCTACTGCACCCGTTCGTTTCGTTCTACACGGCGCGCGGATGCCCGGCGCTTTGCACCTTCTGCCTGTGGCCGCAAACGCTCTCTGGGCATGCCTGGCGCGTGCGGTCGGTGGAAAGCGTGGCGCCGGGAATTCCGGCAGGCGCACAAAATGTTTCCCCAGGCGAAGGAATTTTTCTTTGACGACGATACGTTTAATATCCGCAAGGACCGCGTTCTGGCTCTCTGCAAGGAATTCAAGCCCGTGGGCTTTCGATGGTCCTGCACGGCGCGCGTGCACAGCGATTACGAGACGCTGAAGGCGATGGCCGATTCCGGCTGCCGCTTGCTCATCGTAGGCTTTGAATCCGGCGATGCGCAGATCCTGAAGAACATCAAGAAGGGCGCCACCACCGAAATGGGACGCACGTTCGTCAAGAACTGCAAGAAAGTGGGTATTCACGTCCACGGCGATTTCATCATCGGGCTTCCCGGCGAGACCAAGGAAACCATCGAGAACACGATCCAGTTCGCAAAGGAACTGGACTGCGAGACGATTCAAGTTTCCATGGCCCACGCCTATCCCGGCACGGAGCTCTACGAGCAAGGCATGCGCGAAGGTTTCCTGGCCGGCGAAGCCATCACGGACGCGGGCGGCCACCAACTGCCGCATCTGGAATATCCCGGCCTGAGCCGCGAATACATGGTTGAATCCGTCAATCGCTTTTACGACAGCTACTATTTCCGGCCCCACGTGGCGTGGCGCATCGTTCGCGAAGCGCTGTGGGATGGGCACGAGCGCAAGCGGCTCTACCACGAAGCGGTCGACTTCCTCAAACTTCGGGCCGACCGATGGAGGGTGGCGCGGAAGGGCGTCCAAAAGAAGGCGCTCATCGCGGTGCCGCCCATCAATCCGCGTCCTGCGGTGGAAACCACGGGCGAATCTCCGAGCGCATGAAGTCTCAGGCGGGGCTGCGACTTAAGACGTACGTCCTCCTCGTGATTATGATCTTGTTTGGCCCTGTGGGAGACGTTCTGCTCCGGCAGGGCATGAAACGGATCGGTGCGGTTACAACATGGGTTCCCGCTGACTTGTTTCATTTCTTCGTCCGCGCATTCACTTCCGGAACCATTTGGCTTGGCATCGGCTCCCTGACGGTCTTTTTTATTGCCTACATGCTTGTGCTTACCTGGGCGGATTTCAGCTACGTGCAGCCGGCATCGACTCTGGCTTACGGAGTGGTTGCATTCATGGGATGGTTAATCCTGCGCGAGAGCATCACGCCGACGCACTGGGCCGGCGTGGCGATCATTTGCCTGGGAGTTTTCGTCGTGGGGCACACACACCCGCGCACGACGGAGCCCACTTGATGCTGCGCGAGATTATTTTCCTTCTCTGGATTATTCTGGGCGGGACGGCGGGAGAGCTCTGCGTTTCGCTGGCCATGAAAACGGTCGGCGAGGTGACGGATTTTCGGCCGCTGGCGCTGCTTCGCGTGATCCGACGTGCCGCTCAAGTGAAATGGATGTGGATTGGACTGTCGTTGATGGCGCTGGCATTTTTCGGATTTCTTGGCGCACTCTCACTGGATAATGTCAGCTTTGTGGTGCCGGTGACCGCCATGAGCTATGCCGTCAGCACGCTGGGAAGCGGAATCTTTCTGGGGGAGCGAGTGTCGCGGCAACGCTGGGCCGGAGTCCTGCTTGTTTGCATCGGGGTCGCGCTCGTATTCATCGGCAAAGGCTAGGAAGTGACTGTTTGGGCGGCAATTCGTGAGGCGCTTCTGGTCTTGGCCTGCGCGCCGCTGGTGTACTACCTTTTCGCCATCGTCGCAGCCGGGAAATTTTTCCGAAAACGCACTCCGGAGTCTCGGGAATTCACTCCTCCCGTCAGCATTTTGAAGCCGATTCGTGGATTGGACCGCGAGGCCTACGAAAATTTTGCGAGTTTCTGCCGGCAGGATTATCCGGAGTTCGAAATGCTGTTTTGCGCAGCGGATCGCGAAGACCCGGCTGTTCCAGTCATCGAGCAACTCATCCGCGATTTTCCCGGCCGGCGAATTCGGCTTCTGATTGGCTCGGAGAAGCTCGGCGTTTCCGACAAGGTCAACAAGCTTTGCCGGTTGGTTCGCGAAGCGCGCCACGAGATCGTCCTCGTGAGCGACAGCGATGTTCGTGTCGAGCCTGGGTTTCTGCGCGCAGCGGCAGCGCCGTTTCGCGATCCGAAGGTCGGCGGAGTCACCTGCCTGTACCGTGGCATTACGGATGGATCATTTGCTGCCGACCTGACGGCGCTGGGTAACAGCACCGATTTTGCAGCCGGCGTTTTGGTGGCGTGGCTTTTCGGTGGAGTGAAGTTCATGCTGGGCGCAGTGATGGCTACAACAAAGACCCGCCTCGCAGAGATAGGCGGGTTCGAAGCGCTCGTGGACCACTTTTCAGATGACTACGAATTGGGAAATCGCATCGCCGCGCGCGGGTTCCGTATCGAATTGATCTCATTTCCTGTTTCAATCGTCTATCCCAGCCAGAGTCTACGCGATGCACTTCGCCAACAGCTTCGCTGGAATCTGAGCGTGCGATTCTCGCGTCCCGGTGGCCATTTGGGACTGATTTTCACGCAGGGAATGGCATGGCTGGTACTGGTGCTGTGCCTGGTGAAATCGCCGCTTGCGGCGATGGGTTACGTGGCTGCCTACGGGTTGCTGCACGCCGACATGGCCTTGAGTGTCGGCGCGCGAGGGATGAAGGACGGCCTCGTCCGGAGGCGGCAGTGGATGCTGCCGGTGCGCGACGCATTTGCACTCTTCGCCTGGGTAGCAAGCTTTTTCCCGCAGAGCATTCACTGGCGCGGCCAGGAGTTCTACGTCCGCGATAAACGCCTTGTTGCGGTCCGTTCCGGCGATTCCCGCTAGTTATACCGTCTCGCCCGGTTGACGAAATCTCCTTCCGCCAGTAAAGTAGAAATGAGCCTGCCTGCGGCTTTTTCCTGTTGTCTCCCCTCGGCTGGGAGGTCGTACAATTGGTAGTACATCAGACTCTGGATCTGATTATCCTGGTTCGAGTCCAGGCCTCCCAGCCAAAATCACATTGCTGAACGAGGGGTACGTTTCATTTTGAACATTCCCGCGAGTGTCTGCGGGGCAAACCTCGCATGATTCAGTGATGTTCTATCGCCTTTCCGGGCGTCGGAGGGGGCGGCTAGGCTTGAATTGCCCTGGCCATGCGGGCATCCCGTTCGCCTCTAAGCGAATCCCAATGGCCGGCACACTTTCTGCAAATCGGTGAAACAATATGCCCGATCCGGCGTCTATAACACTGGGGTTGCGTCCCGGGTGTTTTATGGGGAAGAATGGGACTGCGCAGGTCCCCGACCTAGTAATCGAAGGATAAACTAAGCGAAGCCTGATACTCTCGCTGTACTTGCAAGGCCGTGAGCCAGTAACCATGAAAACTTCGATTTACAATCGAAGTGTAACGGAAACGGAAATCCGTTCCGAGGAACATCAGCCTTCAGCAAGAATCTCGCCACAAAGTCCTTCGGTCGAACCTCCGCCGCCGCGCAAGTTTTCCATAAGCATTCTCATTGCAGCATTGGCGGCTCTCATTTTGATTTTATTGGCATTCGTCCATTACCGCATATCAGTTGTCTCCGGTGCTGGCGATCTGAAAACTGTCACCGTCGAGCGCAGAGATTTTGCGCGAATCCTGCGAGTGACTGGAACGACGGAGGCAATCCGTTCCAGGCCCATTCTTGCGCCGAGGCTTGAAGGCGCGCAACTGGGCTCAATGGTCGTAACGAAATTGACTCCGGCGGGTACGCAGGTGAAGAAGGGCGACATCCTCGTTCGGTTCGATCAGCAGGCCCAAATGAAGGACTATCTGGACAAGAAAGCGACTTACCAGGACCTTGTCGACCAGGTAGTCGAGAAGCAGGCTGCCGAAGACTCCGCCCGGGCCAAGGACGATACAGATTTGAAGCAGGCGGAGGACGATCTCACAAAAGCTCAGCTCGAGGCTTCCAAGAGCGAAATTCTCTCGCGGATCGACGCCGAAAAGAACCAAGAGACTCTGGAAGAAGCTCAGGCGACCTTGAAACAGCTTCAGGAGACCTACAAACTGAAGCGCCAAGCTGCGGCAGCGGATATCCACACACTCGAAATCCAAAGAGACCGGGCGCGGGCGACCATGCTGTATGCCCAGACAAACGCGCAGAAAATGACGATTGTCTCGCCGATGGACGGGGTGGTCGTGTTGAACACGATCTGGCTGGGCGGTCGCATGGGCGAAGTGCAGGAAGGTGACCAGATTCGCCCCGGCGTGCCTTTCATGAAGGTCGTGGACCCTTCGGAAATGGATATCCGCGCTAACGTCAACGAAGCGGACTTCCTCAATTTGAGCGTCGGTCAACAAGCAAAGGCGTCTCTGGATGCTTATCCCGGACTGTCCTTTCCGGCGACCCTGGCCGAACTCGCGCCTCTCGGCCATACCGGCCAGTTTTCGGATAAGGTGCGGACCTTTCCGGGTCTCTTCATCATCCACGGGAACAACCCAAAACTGATGCCGGATCTTTCGGCCGCTGTGGACATCGATCTGCAAAGCATAAAGGACGCAATTGTGGTCCCCGTTCAGAGCGTGGAAAGCGAAAAGGGGGAGGAATACGTCTGGCTCCGGACTCGCACGGGATTTGAGAAGCACCCCGTCAAGACGGGGGCCCGGAACGATTTGGAAATCGTCATTGATTCGGGGTTGAAGGCGGGAGACTTCATCCGGGAGAATGCGGCGAATAGTGCGGGCTCGTCTTGAGTGACTCGATGAGCATAAAAGGCATTTGGAAGAGAAAACGAGGAACAGTCCTCCTGTTATCCGCCGTTGTGGTGGGCTTGCTTGTCTTCGGAGCCTTTCGACTGGCCAAAGCTGTCCCGGACATTCCCAGCGCCGTCGTTCAGCGGGGAGAATTTGTGGACTACCTCCAAGTGCGAGGACAGGTCAAGGCGCTCAAGTCTGTCACGATTGCTGCGCCTTTCGAGGCGGGCGATTTACAAATCCTCAAACTTTCCGCCGACGGCCAACAAGTCAAGAAAGGCGACGTCGTGGTGGAGTTCGACACTACCACGATCAAGCAGTCCCTGGCTCAGGACAAGTCAGCCCTGAAGTCCGCGGAGGCGGAAATCCAGCAGTCTCGCGCCCAAGCGCGCATGAAAGAGGAGCAGGATCTCACCGACGTCATGAAGGCGCGCTACGACGTGGAATCCGCCAAACTGGACGCCAGCAAACAGGAAATTCTTTCGAAGATCGATGGGGAAGAGGCCCAACTCAAGCTGGCCGATGCAGAGCAAAGGCTCAAGCAAGCAGAGGCCAAGCTCAAGTCCGACCAAGACTACGACGCGGCGGATACCAAGAGCAAACAGCAGGCGCGCGACAAGACCCTTTACCAAGTCCAACAGACCGAACATAGCCTTAGTGTGTTGGCTCTGAAGGCTCCCATCAATGGCATGGTTACTTTGGATATCAACGAGCGGGCTTCCGGGCCTTTTGACAACGGCGCCCCCTATAAGCCCGGCGACCGCGCGTGGCCGGGGGCGGGGATCGCCGAACTTCCAGACCTAACCTCGTTGAATATTTCCGCGCGAATTGACGAAACGGAACGGGGGCGAATCCAGGTCAATCAGCCGGTCACCGTGCGGATCGATGCTATTCCCGACCGTGATTTTGGCGGCCATGTTTCGGAAATCAGCGCTCTCGCCAGCATTGATTTTTCAGGCGGCTGGCCCTTTTCCAAGAATTTCACCATGACGATCATCCTGGACAGTCCGGACGCGCGCCTTCGGCCGGGCATGAGCGCCAATGTGCGCGTCGCCGCCGAACGCATCCCGAACGCCATCACAATTCCCGCGGGCGCGCTCTTCCATAAAGAGGGCCAAAGCGTGGTGTACGTCTTGCGCGGTTCGAAATTTGAAGAGCGGCCGGTGGACGTGGCCCGCCGCAGCAGTGACCAACTTCTAATTGCGAAAGGGTTGCAGCCGGGTGAGCGAGTGGCTCTCCAGGATCCTACGGTAAAACAACAGTGAAGAGAGAGCAGGCTATGAATACCCAGAAACTTGCAGGCGGGCCGATTCTAGCTGTCCTTTTGGCAACGGGGTGCATTGCCTCTTGCGCTCTGCACGGCGGGACTCGAACTGCGGATCAGGAAGTCCCACTCGCTACAGTCCAGCGATCGGACTTGCAGATCCAAGTGAACACCACGGGCGAGTTGCACGCTACGCACACCGCAACGCTCACCGCTCCTGCCATCGCAGGAGGCGCTCTCCAAATTATTCACCTCGTAAAAACCGGAGTCACTGTCAAAGCCAACGATGCCGTGATCGAATTCGATCCCAGCGAGCAGGAATACAATCTCGCGCAGAACCGTTCCGACCTCGAGCAGGCTGAGCAGGCGATTGTGAAAGCAAAGGATGATGCGGCGGTCCAGGCAGCACAGGACAAGACATCATTGCTGAAGGCGCAGTTTGCCGTCCGCCAAGCGGAACTCGACGTTAGCAAGAATGAGATTGTGAGCGCCATCGACGCCAAGAAGAACCAGCTTGCACTGGAGGAAGCCAAGCGGGCGCTCGCGCAACTTCAACAAGATATTCAATCCCACACGGCATCCAACCAGGCGGCCATTGCCGTGGACGAGGAGAAAGCCAATAAGGCCAGCCTGGCGATTAAACAGGCGCAAACGAACATCGACAATATGAGTGTGAAATCTCCCGTGGGTGGGTTGGTGGTCGTGCGCGAAAACACGGAAGCTTCTGGCGGGATGTTTTTCTCGGGCATGACATTACCTGAATACCAGGAAGGCGATCAGGTCTATCCCGGCAGTATGGTGGCCCAGGTGATCGACATCGGTCAGATGGAAATCGGCGCCAAAGTGAGCGAGAAGGACCGGGAAAACGTCAAGGTGGGACAGCCGGTGGAGATCCGAGTCGACGCGATCCCTGGAAAGCTCCTTCACGGGACGGTCAAAAATGTTTCCGGAATGGCATCGGGCGGATTTTGGGGCGATGATCCCACTCACAAATTCGACGTGACGGTTCAGCTCGACCAGCCGGATGGCCTTCTGCGCCCAACATTCAGCGCGCAGCTCGTGATTCTCGGCGACCATCTGCAACACGCGCTGGTCATCCCCCGGCAAGCCGTCTTCGAAAAAGATGGTAAGACAACCGTGTACGTGAAAACGGGAAACAGGTTCGAGCAGCGTGAAATCAAGATCAAGAATGTCACCGAGGGGCTAGCCGTGATTGACGGCCTGAAGGAAGGGGCGCAAGTCGCTCTCGTCAGCCCCGAAAAAACGCCCGCAACCCCCGCCAAGCCTGGCGGCGCAGCGCCTTCGCTGGGGGGCGCTCCCGGATCATGAAAATGGACCGCGTCGGCACCGTCCAGACCAAATACACCAGCACGCTCGGCCAGTATGCGCCGGACCTGCGCCTTGGCCTCGACAACCTGCTTGTCCACAAGCTGCGATCCCTTCTGACCATGCTCGGAATGATTTTCGGCGTCGCCGCTGTAGTTTCGATGCTCTCAATCGGTGCGGGGGCACAACAAAAAGTGATGGCCTTCATCGAACAATTGGGAGTGCGCAACCTGATCGTCGAAGCAAAGGAGGCGCCGAATTGGCAGGAGCTCCAGAAGGTCCGGCGTAGCTCTCCCGGTCTAACCTTCGATGACCTTCGTGTCATTCGCAGCGACGTTAAAGAAGTGGCAGAAGCCTCCCCCCGGAAGCGATTCACGCCCGCGAAGCTGATTCCCAAACCGCAGCAGGATTCGCCGGTTGTTTACGGAGTTGCGCCGAGCTATCAACAGATTGCCGGGCTGGGTGTTGCTGAAGGCCGTTTCTTTGACAAGTCGGACGACGACCATGGTGCGCCCGTCTGCGTCCTTGGGTCGGCGGCAAAATTCAGCTTGTTCGGGTCCTCCGAGGCCGTCGGCCAATACGTCAAAGTGAATGAACAGTGGTTTCATGTGATTGGCGTAGTCGGGCCGCAACTCAGCACTCAAAGCGATGTTGCCGGCGTTCCCGCGCAGGATTCGAACAATCTGATTTACGCGCCGGCGAACTCCGTGATCATGCGCCTGGAAGACTCGATGAGCGACCTGAAGGACGAAATCGACGGAATCTATCTGCGCCTGGGTTCTGCTTCGGACACGCCCGCAGTCGCAGAGATTGTTCGAGGCATCCTGAATGTGTCCCACCACAACGCCGGAGACTTCAGCCTGATTGTCCCCGCGGAGCTGCTCGCGGAACAGCGGCGCACCGAACGGCTCTTCAATACTGTCATGGTGGCCATCGCCTCCATCTCGCTGCTGGTCGGCGGCATCGGCATCATGAACATCATGCTCGCCAGCATACTGGAGCGCACGCGCGAGATTGGCGTGCGGCGGGCCGTTGGGGCGCGTCAGTGGGACATCGTGCGCCAATTTGTGATTGAAGCCGTCCTTATCTCCTTTGCCGGCGGCGTGCTCGGAATATTCTTCGGGTTTGGAATGTCGCGCCTGATCGCCTGGCTGGCCGGCTGGTCCACGATCGTGACAGCGAGCTCTATTTTGCTCGCATTCCTTGTATCCATCTCCGTTGGCATGGTGTTCGGAATCTATCCTGCCGTGAAGGCCGCGCGACTCAATCCTGTGGAAGCAATTCGGTATGAATAGTTCAGGTTGACGCGGCCAGGAACGCTCTGGGAGGGAAATGAAATGCTACGCCCGCGCCGCCTGCTTGCCTGTCTAGCCTTGATCTCGATCGGAGCAGCCTCTGCGTACGCGCAGACGGGCTCCTCAAAGATACCTGAGCCCAAGCCTGCGCCAGTCCAAAGAAGTGTGACGAATCTGCCCGGCCCGCAGGGTTTTGAACCCTTCATCGTGGGCGGAAAGCTGACCCTTTCGCTCGACGATGCCATTCGTCTAGCTCTCGGTAATAACACCAACATCCAGCTCGACCATACGCAGATCGAGAATTCCTCGTTTGCGTTGATAAATTCCAAGGCCCCGTTCGATCCGGCACTTACCTCCAGCTTCAATGCTTTTCGATTTCTCTCTCCCCAGTATACGCAGCTCGGCGGGGCTCCCACCCTGAGCCAGCTTACCCAGACAACGCAAATGGGCCTGACGCAAACGCTCGAAACCGGCACGAATTACCAGGTATCGTTCAATGCCAACAAATTTTCATCCAATAGCTCGTTCAACATTTTCAATCCGGCGATTTCGACGAACTTTTCATTCACGTTCACGCAGCCATTGCTGAAGGGAGCGGGATTGTTCGTGAACCGGGCACCGATCGTGATTGCGCAACGCGGCCTGAAGCAATCGCGGGACACCTTTGAAGCCGAAGCAAACGACACCATCCTGCTCGTCGTGAACGTTTACTGGAGCGTCGTGCAGGCGCGCGAGAATCTGACGGTGCAGCGCGAATCGCTCGACGAAGCCCAAAAGAGCTACGACCACAACAAGAGGTCCCTGGAGCTGGGGGCCCTGCCGCCTCTGGACATCTACAGGTCGGAGTCGCAGGTCGCTTCCCGGCGGGTTTCGGTGATTCAGGCCGAATACGCCCTGAAGCAAGCCGAAGATCAGTTCCGGCAGGTGATCGGCGCGGACATCGATCCCAATATTCGCGCCTACGACGTCAACTTGACCGAGAAGGCCGACCCGGCAGGCGATTTGATGACGATCGATATTCCCACCGCGCTCGACAAGGCGCTCAACTACAAACCCGAGGTCGATTCAATACGACAACTGCTTGCCACGGACGACACGAACATCCGGCTGGCGCACAACGGCCGGCTTCCCAGCCTATCCCTGAGCGGCACATACCAGACGAACGGATTGGGAGGCGCTCCCAGCAGCGGACTTGCCGATGCGCTCAGCCAGACTTTCGGCGCAGACTATCCCGGTTATGGGTTTACTGTCCAGTTGGCCTTCCCGATCCGCAACCATGCGGCGGAAGCGACTCTTGGAAATGCGTTAGCTTCCAAGCGGCACGACCTTTATTCCGAGCGACAGCTTCGCGAACAAATCACGCTCAGCGTGTCCAACGCCGTCCACCAGCTCGAACAAGCCAAAGAATCGGTGGCGGCAGCCAAAATAGCCTTGGACCTCTCGCAGAAGACGCTCCAGGCCGACCAGCACAAGTATGAACTCGGAGCGGAGACGATCTTCTTCGTGTTGGAAGCCCAGACGGAATTGACGCAGGCGGAACAGACCTTGCTGCAGGCCGAGGTCGGCTATCAGCAGGCCGTGGCCCAAGTGGACCACGAAACCGGAGGCCTGCTCGACCGTTTCCACGTCCAAATCGCCGATATCAGCCGGTAGGCATTCAACCACAGTCGTGATTAAAGGAATTAGCCGCGGATCGTGTTGCCTTGGAACATTCGTATCCTCAGAGGTCCGCTCAACTATTTCCTCGCGGTACCATGAAATTAGCTCTGCCTCTCTCATCGAATTGCAGCAAACTGCGAGTCCATTGAATGGCTCTCGACAATTTGACTTCGCGACTTTACAACGCTGTCGGAGCCCTGCTCGAGAAGGCGATCCGCCTTTGGGTTTGCCTTACGGGTAAGCGCGTGGACAAGTCGGAAGTGCCGTGGCTGATGAGCCCGATCGGGCCTCCGGGACGAATCGGGAACGAGTTCTATGGCCAGCTTGCCGAAAGGGAAGGATTGAATATCAGTAAGTCTGCGGACGCAGGTTTGCTGCCGAGCTTCGACCTTTTGAAAGGGCCTAATTTCGATCCCTCTGCCGTTCGTCCGGAAATACGGAATTTTTATGAACACACCTCGCGATACCACCTCGAGGCCTGGAGCGAGGCCGGACTGGTGAGCAGCATTTTTCTCTGGGGATTGGTGACGTTCGTTAGCCGCCGCATGGATCAATTGAATTTTCCGCTTTCTCCGTTGGAGCTGTCCGCCGGGATGAGGAGCGAGGTCATTCAGCTCGACGACCGTCAATCCGGGAAGCGAGTTTATACCGGCTGGCTCCGGACCCTGGTCGCCTCTGGCAAAGTTATCTACGCCGGCCTTTACTCCACCACGATTCCGGAGGGATACGCAGGCCCCTGCGTAAGGGTCAGCTTTCCGGTGCCGCGAGGAAGCTCCACCGTCATCCTTCGCCCCGAAGCCACGCCCGATGGATCCTTCCGCTTGATTTCCCGGAATACACGCTTCGGCGGTCCCGGCTTTTACCGCATCGTAGAGCTGAATTCCGGGAAATGGCGCATGCGTTACATCCGAACCCTTCACGAAATCTTCCATGTGTACGTGGACTCGGACGGCATCCTCCGCACCGACCACATCATTCATTTCCTTGGTCTCACTGTTCTGCGCCTGCACTATAAAATCACGCCCAAGCAGGTTTGAAACTGGTCAGAGGACCCTTGCTCGGGCCCGCACCCTTAGGTCATCATCTCCGAGGAGACGCTAAGTAACAGATAATGAACGCTTTGTGAGATAGATTGAACGTGTTCAAAATAGTTCTTGACAAAAAGCCACGGCTGCCTTATTATTTGAACATGTTTAAACAAGAAATTGCCCGTGGCACGAGCCCCGAAACCCGGGCTCACATTCTCGCCAACGCCATCCGCATCTTCCGCGAGCGAGGGCTCGAGAACTCGACGATGCGCGAGATCGCGTCCGCGTCAGGAGTGGCTCTGGGTGCGGCCTATTATTATTTTTCGAGCAAAGAGGCCATCATTCAAGCCTATTACGACGAAGTGCAGGCCGAGCACGCGAGGCGCGTCGAAGCCGCTCTCGCGCAGGGCAGGCTCGATCTGAAAGCGCGATTGCGCGTGGCATTCCATACGAAGCTCGACATCGTCCAAAACGATCGCAAACTTCTGGGAGCCCTTTTCCGGTTTACCGGCGAACCGGAGCATCCACTTTCCGCGCTGGGCCCGGCAACGGGCGGAGTTCGGCAACAAAGCATGGACGTGTTTTCGCGGGCGATCGGGGAAGAGCGTTTGCCCGAAGACATCCGCACGATTCTGCCGTCTGCGCTTTGGGTCTTGCAAATGGCCATACTCCTTTATTTCATTTATGACCAGTCCTTGGGGCAACAGCGCACGCGCAAGCTGATTGATGGTGTACTGACACTTCTGGTTCGTATGCTTGCGCTTGCCAAGCTTTCAGTCCTGAAACCAATTCGGGGAAGGTTGATTTCGTTGTTGCGCGACGCCGAGCTGCTGCCAGACTCGATTCCGCGCCTCAGTCATTTTCAAAAGGAGTAACAACCATGGCCACCAACCCGATCAACCAGCCTTTTCAACCGTTCCACGTGCAGTCGAAGCTGTTGAACGACACCCCGCAGCGGGGAACCCCGGGCCCACAGGGTCCCCGGATGCCGAGCGGGTCCGGGCCTTGGAACCCATCGGGTGATCTTCGGGCCGGGCCATACGGATGGCTCGCCGGGTTGGCATTCATCGCAATCTACGTCGTCTCCCAACGGTACGTGGAGTTGATGCCGGTAACGATTGGAGTGCTGATTGCTTGTGTTCTTTTGCGGTTGGGCGCGCGCGAGCGCCAATTCGCTGTAGTGCCCGTCACGCTTGCTGGGATCAGGCTCGCATTACAAATGACCGGTTCCTTCTCGATGTGGGCTACGGGGCAGACTGCCTCCTCCCAGCTTGCAAACGCTCCAAAGCTGCAGGCACTTGGCGTCACATGGCTGCCGCTATTTTTCTCGGCTTGCCTTTTCTATATGCCCAAGCGGATTTCTGTGACGGCCAAGATCATACTGGCGTGCTCCCTCATCTTACTTGTTTCCGGCCTCCTGCCCGGTGAAGGTTACCTGTACTTATTTGGCGTGGTCCAATGCACCTTATTTCTGGCCATCGCGATTGAATTGATCATGGATTTCGTCCCCCAGCAGGGAAACTCTGCGGCTGGCTCTGCGATTCATGGCGCGCGTCCATGATCTCGAGCAGCGTTCGCTTGTGGATAATTCAGGAATTTTGCACGGACGGCGATCGCCGGCGCCGGATTATCACGAACGCGAGCAGCGCCACCGCGGTCAAGAGCGAAATCGCGGCGCCGAGCAACCGGTCTGGCGTCCGACGAAAGTCGACCTCCACGCGATGCGTCCCCGAGGGCAGCGGCAAGAGCATTTGCGCTGTCCTGTCCTGCGAATCAGGCCGAAATAACGCGCTGTCCACGCGAACGTCCCACGCAGGGTAGTTCACCAGGCGTAGCGCGAGGGTGACGGGTGAGATAATCTCCGCGGTAAACGCCCTATGTTCGGCGGTCCATCTCCCGATTTGGATTTTCACGCCCGCGGCCGGAACGACTTCGCCCGAATTGTCATCGAGCATCTCCACGGGCGGCGTTGGAGGCGGGACATCGCTGATGTCGGTGTCCTCGGGAACTTCACCGGGCAAATCGTATGGATTGCAACCGGCAGGAGCGTACTCGTCGGTACCCTGATAACCGTGACCCGAGTGAATCAGGTCCGACATTTGCGGGACGTCGGCGCTGTCCCACCAGGCATCGCTGGCAATAGCTGCAGCCGTCAACCCGGCCACGCTCAACACCAGGAGCCAAACCAGCCGGCGCCTACGCGAACGTCCACCGGAGGCGGCCACAAACAACGCAAAGACTGCGCCGAGCGGCCCGAGCCATCGCCAAGGGAACTGCAGAAATTGCAGCTTCGGCAAATAGCGCCACAACAAGATGCTTGGAGGAAACATCATCAGTGCGGAAGCCGAGCCCAAACCCAGAAGCATCCACCACAGCTCCGGGAAGCTCCGCCGTCGCCGTGCGACAAAAACTGCGAAAATTCCGGTCACCAGGATCACCAGAAGGGCTACCCCGGACACCTTCCAATTGAACAATAGGAATTCCGGATCGTCCGAATGCGTAAAAATGAAATTGCGTTCGGCACTGAGGTTTGCCGAAACCACCTCTCGGATCTGCACCCAGCGCTGTTCCCACGCCGCGGGCAGAATGTAAAACGATGCCAGCCCAAACCCGGCCGCCATGGCGCAGACGCCTGGAGCCAAGGGGCGCCAACTGCGCTTGCAAACACATGCGATGGCCAAAAGCAGCATCAGAGAATAAGTCGCTATCACTCCCTCGGGTGCGTTTGACAGCCAAATGCCCGCAAACGCCAGAACCAGCAACGGCATCCCGATCCAACCTTGCCGGACAACGCGAAGTAAGCCTAACAATAAGAGCGGCCAGATCGCGCACGCCAGCAACTCGGCAAGATCGCTACGATAAAACACCAGAACGATGTTGTATGGATTCACCGCGAAGAAGACTGCTGCCGCGAGGGCCTCTGGACCCTCGAGCCATTCGCGGGCGAACCGCCACATCGCCATACCCCCCGAGACCAGCACCAGCCAGATGTACACTCCCGGCACAATGCTCCAGGGAAGGACGGATCCCAAAGCGGCTCCCAGCACCCACGAAGCCGGCGGATAAAAGATGAAGCGAGGTTCGCCAAAGCCCCAGTTGGCCCACTCGGCCCAACGTGGAAAAATGATACCTTCGCGCCATTGTCCGGCCGCATCCATCCAAGATGCGAGATGAAACTGAAAATCGTGGCCGGATGCGTTGCCGAGAAAAAGCATCGGCGAGATAACCACCGTAGCCGTGATGGCAAGGAGCAAAAGCGGAGCGCGCCACGCGCGAGGCGGCGGAGGCGCCACCGGTATTGTCGAAGAGTCTACGTTGGTGCTGGCGTGAGCAGAGTTCATTCTCGGCTTATGAATCCGTCGAGGATACAGAATCCCGTGCCTCTTGCGCCAGTGCCTCCATTCGGAATCTGGCCGCATCTCATCCTCGCGTATTGATATTTCGTGGGCTTAACGGCTACAGTGCTCCGCGCCCATTCAAGGGCGCTCTTGCGGTCCGGCGGACGACGCTGAGCAGGTGGAACGGAGGTAGGGTGGCGTGACGGATTCGGAGTTGACGGCCGAAGAACTAAGGTTGCAGGCGGATACGGAGCGCAAAGTTCACTGGAAGCGCTGGGGACCGTATCTATCCGAGCGCCAGTGGGGGACAGTCCGCGAAGACTACAGCGCCGATGGCGACGCGTGGAACTACGTCCCGCATGACCACGCGCGGTCGCGCGCCTATCGCTGGGGGGAAGACGGCCTTGCCGGGATTTGCGACCGCCACCAACATATCTGCTTTGCCATCGCGCTGTGGAACGAGAAAGACCCGATCCTAAAGGAACGACTCTTTGGACTTTCAAACAAGGAAGGAAATCACGGCGAGGACGTCAAGGAATGCTACTTCTACCTAGATGCCACTCCTACCAGCTCGTACCTCAAATACCTCTACAAGTATCCGCATGCGAATTTCCCGTACGATCAGTTGGTGGCAGAAAACGGCCGCCGGACCCGGCAGGATCCCGAATTCGAGTTAGTGGATACCGGTGTTTTTGCAGAGAACCGCTACTTCGATGTATTCGTGGAATACGCCAAGGCCTCTGAGGAAGACATCCTTGTACGCATCAGTGCTTGGAATCGAGGGCCCGCGCCGGCACGGCTCCATGTTCTCCCGACCCTATGGCTCCGCAACCGCTGGTCCTGGGGCGACAAGTATGACATGCCCCACCTCACTCGAATTGATAGCCCGCCGGGAACGGCCGTCGTAGCGTTGTCCGAATACCACTACGGCAAACGTTGGCTCCTATTTGAAAACGCGGCCGAGCTCCTCTTCACCGAAAACGAAACGAATGTGGACCGGCTGTTCGAAAAACAGAACAGCGCTCCTTACGTCAAGGACGCCTTCCACCGGTATGTGATTGGTGGGGAGAAATCCGCCGTCAACCCAACCAGAAAGGGCACGAAGGCGGCCGCTCATTACGATTCCGAAATCGCGTCCGGTCAGTGCTGGACCCTTCGCTGCCGGCTGATGAACCACAACCCTGCGGAGAGCCACGAGCCTGCCCGAGAATTCCTCGGACCCGCCTTCGACAACGTGTTCGCCACCCGCCAGAAAGAGGCCGATGAGTTTTATTCGAAGCGAATCTGCTCCAATTGCAGCGACGATGCGAAGCTCGTGCAACGGCAGGCATTCGCCGGACTTCTCTGGAACAAGCAAAGCTACCACTACGACGTACGCCGCTGGCTGGCGGGCGATTCCACCCAGCCGGCACCCGACCCGCGCCGATGGACTGGCCGCAACCATGAATGGACGCATCTCTACAATTCCGACGTCATCTCCATGCCGGACAAATGGGAATATCCGTGGTACGCCGCGTGGGATTTGGCTTTTCATTGTGTTGCCATGGCGTTGATCGATCCGGATTTTGCGAAGGAGCAGCTCATCCTTTTCCTTCGCGAATGGTATATGCATCCGAACGGCCAACTTCCGGCGTACGAATGGAATTTTTCGGACGTTAATCCGCCGGTCCACGCCTGGGCCGCCTGGCGCGTCTACAAGATCGAGGGGCGCATCCGCGGGAAGTCGGACAGGAATTTCCTGGAGCGTGTATTCCACAAGCTGCTGCTGAATTTCACGTGGTGGGTGAACCGCAAGGACCCTCAAGGAAAGAACGTGTTTGAAGGAGGCTTTCTGGGCCTGGACAACATCGGCCTGTTTGACCGTTCCACTCCGCTCGGCCCTGGAAATTTTATCGAGCAGTCCGACGGCACAAGTTGGATGGCCGTGTTTTGCCTCGACATGCTTGCCATGGCCATGGAATTGGCCCACGAGGATCCCGCGTACGAAGACGTGGCCAGCAAGTTCTTCGAGCACTTCGTTTACATCGCACAGGCCATGAACGACATGGGGGGCGAAGGAATCGGGCTGTGGGACGAGCAGGACGGCTTCTATTACGACGTCTTGCACATGAATTCCCGCGGGTATATCCCGATGAAGGTCCGGTCGATTGTTGGGCTGGTCCCTTTGTTGGCCGTGGAGACGTTTGAGCCCGAAGATTTGGTTCGACTACCTGGGTTTCGTCGGCGCATGCAATGGTTTCTGGACCACCACCCGGATATCGCTGAGCACGTGGACATGTCGCGCCGCTCGGACAGTGGCACACGGCTGCTGCTCACGATTGCCAATCGAAAGAAGCTCGAGCGCATCTACCGGTACGTCTTTGATGAGAATGAATTTCTGTCGCCCCACGGCGTGCGCGCGCTCTCCAAATTTCATGCGGATCACCCCTTTGTTCTCACCTTCGACGGGCTGGCCAACTCCGTCGATTACGAGCCTGCCGAATCTACCTCCGATCTTTTCGGAGGCAATTCGAACTGGCGAGGGCCTGTGTGGTTTCCCGTGAACTTTCTCCTCATCGAGTCCATGCAAAGGTTTCATTATTACTACGGCGACGAATTCAAAGTGGAATGCCCGGTCGGATCGGGTCGGCAAATAACTCTATGGGAAGCGGCCACCGAGGTTTCCCACCGGCTGGCGCGGATTTTTCTGCGCTCCGGGGGGCATCGGCCCGTCTTCGGGAACGTCGCGCTCTTTCAGGATGATCCTTTGTGGCGCGACTTGATCCCTTTCTACGAGTACTTTCATGGCGAAACGGGAGCCGGACTTGGCGCAAGCCACCAGACAGGATGGACGGCGCTAGTCGCGAAACTCCTGGAACAAAGCGGCGAATGATGCCGAATCAATCCTTGCTTCGGTGCGCGGACTCAACGAGTTCGAGCAACACTTTCCCGCCTTGCGGGACCGAGACCAGAAAGAAATTGACTCGTGTGCCGTCCGCACCGGCTCGCGTCGCTGGGTAAATCGGAGCGATCCCGAATCGCTGGCAGAGGATTTCCGTGGCGCGGTCCACGTCGAGCACGAATATCTCAATCTGCTGGATTCCTTCGCCGAATCTTTCCAGGTATCGCGCAATGGCTCCGGACCCGCCCGGTTCGCGCGTGGTGAGCACGTCAAAGTTCAAATTACCTTCAAAGTGCAGTTCGAACTCCTTCGCATCCTGGTCGGGGGGAACGGAAGCAAGGGGAACACTGCCGTTTGCCGAGCGAATCCGTTCGAAATGTTCCGGGGTCACGGCTATTCCTACCACGGTCTCTGCCGGCTCAGGATCCGCGTCCGAAAAGCCGTGGCGCACCGGGCTGACCAATTCCTTGAATTCCGGGTCAGTGCACCATCGGTTCAGTGCTTCGCAGTAGAGGGCATGCCCGGCTTCGTGCAATCGCCGGGCGAAATCCGCGCGGACGCTGGGATCGGCGTCCGCAAGGCGCTGAATCCACTGAGTGATTTCCTCGGCTTCCGCCATGGGGCAAAGATATCACGGTGAAGTGTGCGGAGGCTGCACCGCGTTTACGTTTGATAGAACGACGTAGGACGTCTCTCCTGCCCGGACCGTGACGGGAACGTCCCAGCGCGGGCGCATATCGCCCACATCCGCGGTCACGTCGAGTGTGCTCAACCAGTATGTTCCCGGCGAAATGCCGCGGAGGAAACCTTGCCCCTGCAGGTCCGTTTGCGCGCGCGCCACCAAGTATTTGGACTGGGCCAGTTCGACCATGCGATGGCGAATTTCCGGCGTGCGTTTCGCTTCCATGGCATCCCATTTCTGCCCGGGATCGATGTCTGTCAATCCGATGTCTATCCCATCGATGCTCTGCGGATTTTGGTCAATGTAGTGGCGGATGGCATCCAGGTATTCTTTGTGGAGCTTATCGTACTTGGCGGGGTCCTTCACTTTGTCTGCTGCCTTAAACTTGGGTTTCGGGAAATCCACGGACTGGTCGCCTGAATTTCTTCCCATGTAAGCATCGAAGAACTCCGGGATCTCCATAATCTCCGCCGCGTGGAGTTTATGGAGGAAATCCTCGCCCGTAAGTTTGATCCAGTGGTTCTTCTTCATCCAGGCTTTCAATTCCTTAGAGACTTCGAGCTTATCGATAAACGCGTCCAGATCCGGCTTTGGATAGTCCGCGTCTACATCCTTGCCGATACTTTCGAAGCTCCTGCTCAGCAGAAAAAAGGGGAATCCGCGGACCGGCTCCTCGAGCCCGCCGGAGGGAGTCGCGCGCGCCACGAAATCAATCGAACCGGTTTGTGCGCCCGCGCGCAGTGTGACGGCGGCGATACCCAAAGCGAGAAAAATAGCAACGCAGGCATCTCTTCTCATGCGGCTCATCCTAGCAGAAGGGCGAGGGCCATGTTGCACGTGGATTGTTCACCGCGCCTGATGGTTAACGGCGTCGCGCACATTCACGAAGGGATTGCCGCCGAGTATTCGGCTTTGGCAGAGAGCTTAGTACAGTCGGAAGGTAACTTCGATGGGCACTCGCACAGGAGCGGGCTTGCCATCCGGTCCCAGGGCGGGTTTGAAGCGCCAGTTGCGGACCGCCTCAATGGCCTTTTCATCAAGGCCAAGCCCAAGGCCTTTGGAAACGTGGATATCCGTAGCACGTCCATCGGGGTTGATGATTGCAAGCAGCAGGACCACACCTTGGTACTTCGCTTTAACTGCCTCATCGGAATAGTCCGCATGCGGGCAGTAGAGGCATTCTGGAAAACCGTAGCCGTGTGTTCCCCCGTCGAACACGCCACCCCCAGTTCCGCCTTGCTCGCCCGGTCCGACGCCCCCTCCGCTTCCACTACCTACTCCACCATTATTGCCGGAACCGATTCCGCCTCCGCTCCCAGGACCGCTCGAATCGCTGACCAATCTTTGGATCGGATCACCCCAGTTCGGCATGTTGGGGCTCGGGACATTCAACTGCGGTGGACCTAGCACTGTTGGCGTCACGGCCAGCTTGGGGTTGGTCGGCGGCCTGACGGCAGGGGGTGCCAACTGCGTCCAGTCAAATTTTGGCAGTTTGCCTTTGCTTGCAGGTATCGGGTTGTGCTCGCCGCCGCCTCCACCGCCATGGGCCATATCTTTGCCAGGCGCCAGTTTAGGAAGAAATGGCGAACTCAACGTAATGATATCCACGTTTGTGTTTGCCCTCGTCGTGGCTGGTGACATCAGCTCCGGCAGGAGCGGCACAATGATCAGAACTAGCACCAGGACGTGAAAGGCGACGGAGAGCGCCTGCACGCGCGTGAATTGAGTGTTCTTGGACCAGATCTCCGGAACAGCCACTGGCTGGCTCGTGGTCTTGAGCGGTGGCATCTTTGGGGGCGAAATCAAATCGCGCAAGTTTGCCCAGAAACCGCTGAATCCGGCGTTCCAATCAACCAGCAAGTCGGAGTTCACCCTGCCGCGCGGCGCTGAGCGGAAAAACTCCTTCAGATTCTCGCCCAGCCCGGCTCCGAATTGCGCGGAGGTCAATACCGTCTGCTTTCCATCACGCCCCTTTGCCGGGCGTTCGGTCAGAAAATCCTTCAGGTTGGAAGAGAGTCCCTTAAGCCGGGAACTTTGCGCAGGCGAAGGAAGACGCCCCAGAGGCATATGAGCCTCTGCAGGTGTACGGTTCGCGTCTTCTTGTTTCGAGCTAGTATCGGACATAGGGATTACGCGGCTCCCCCAGAATACATCCCTTTCGTTAGACGCAAAAACCCGAAAAAGGATGTACCGGCCGGGTGCGGCTGACACATCTCACTTTTCATTGTAACATATGACCCGCGAGACGGGCTCCTGGTTTCACTTGCTCGTGATCGTAGCACAATCGCCCCATTTCAATACCTGTCCTGAGGGACGGTTGTTCTACTTCGTGGGGCTTGGTTTCGAAGTGTAGAAAGGGCATCTGAACCCTACGCGATGGCTAAACCCTTCGACCTCAAGAGCACGCTGAACCTCCCCAAGACAGAGTTCCCCATGAAGGCCAAATTGCCCGAGCGAGAGCCGTTGCAATTGGCCGCCTGGGAGGAAATGCGCCTCTATCATCGAATTCTCGAATCCCGCGCGGGCGCCCCGCTCTTCGTTTTGCACGATGGCCCTCCTTATCCGACCGGAGAGATTCATCTCGGGACAGGCTTGAATAAGGTCGTCAAGGACATGTTCGTCAAGTCGAAGTCGATGGCGGGCTTTCGCGCTCCATATATTCCGGGCTGGGATTGCCACGGCCTCCCGATCGAGACAAAAGTCGAAAAGGAGCTCGGCGGCAAGACCACCAAGGTAACTGCGGCTGAGTTCCGCCGCCGCTGCCGCGAATACGCCGCGCGTTACGTGGAAGCCCACAAACGCGATTTCAAGCGCTTGGGCATTCTGGGCCAGTGGGAAAAGCCTTATCTCACTATGGACCCTTCTTACGAGGCTTGCGTCGCCGGAGCTTTCATCGACTTCTTCGAAAAGGGCTATGTGTATCGCGGACTGAAGCCCGTCTACTGGTGTATCTTCGACCGTACCGCCCTCGCCGAAGCCGAAGTCGAATACGAAGATCACACCAGCCCATCGATCTGGGTGAAGTTTCCCGTCTCCAACAGTGGAAAAGCAAGCGGTCTCGGCGACGGCGTCAACGCCCTTATTTGGACGACGACGCCTTGGACGCTGCCCGCGAACCGCGCCTTGGCGTTCCACCCCGATTTCGAATACGTCGTTGCGGAGACTTCCGCGGGAAGTTTGCTTCTCGCCAAAGATCGAGTGCGCGCTTTCGCGGAAGATCTGAACATCGAAGTTCGCAACGTCCGCGGCGGCTGGAAGGGCAGGGAATTCGAGGGCGTGCAATTCCGGCACCCATTTCTGGAAATCAAAGTGCCCGGAGTTCTTGCAGATTACGTCACGCTCGATCAGGGCAGTGGCATCGTCCACACCGCTCCCGGCCATGGCGCCGAAGACTTTTATACCGGCCAAAAGTATGACCTCGAAACGCATGCCCCTCAGGACGACGACGGCCGATTCGTCGAAGGCTTGCCCGAATACAAGGGCAAGACGGTTTTCGAGGCGAACCCCATCATCGTTGAGCTTCTCCGCAATCGCGGCATGTTGGTTGGGGAGAGAAAGCTCGCACACAGTTATCCGCATTGCTGGCGCTGCCACAATCCGGTGATTTTCCGCGCTACCGAGCAATGGTTCATCAGCCTGGATCACGATGCTATGCGGCAAAAGGCCCTCGCCGAAATCGCCAAGGTGAAATGGAAGCCCGAGTGGGGCGAAGAACGTATTCACAACATGATTGTCGAGCGGCCCGATTGGTGCATCTCGCGGCAGCGATTCTGGGGCGTCCCACTTATCATTTTCTCCTGCGCAGGTTGCGGAAAGCCGCTCCGGGACTTTCAAGCGCTTCGCCACGTCCTGCCATTCTTTGAGCGCGAAGGGGCCGACGCCTGGTTCACCCATTCCGCGGAGGAATTGCTTCCGCCGGGAACGAAGTGCGCGTGCGGCGCGTCGAAGTGGAAGAAGGAAGAAGATGTGCTCGACGTCTGGTTCGATTCCGGATCCACTCATCTCGCCGTGCTCAGCGAAAAAGACGGCACTTGGCCCGCCGACGTTTACATGGAAGGCCCCGACCAGTATCGCGGTTGGTTTCACAGTTCGTTGCTGGTTTCCGTGGGCCTTCGCGGCCGTGCTCCCTACCGCCAGGTCGTCACGCACGGCTGGACGCTCGACGACAAAGGCGCGCCGATGTCAAAGTCGCTCGGGAACTCCATCGAACCGAGAGAAATCTGGGAGAAGTGGGGCGCCGATATCCTGCGCATCTGGGTTGTCTCGCAGGACTACACCAACGACGTCCGGCTCTCCGACGCCATGCTCACCCAGCTCGCCGAGGCGTACCGGAAAATTCGCAATACGTTCCGCTTCGCACTCTCGAATCTGTTCGACTTCGATCCCGCGCGCGATTCCGTTCCCGATTCCGACCTGTGGGAAATGGACGCCTGGATGCTTCGCCGCACCGGGGAACTGGTCCGGCAATGCCGTGAGTGGTACGACAAATTCGAATTCCACCGCGTGTATCACGCCATTCAGGACTTCTGCACGGTCGATCTCAGTGCGTTTTACTTCGACGTGCTGAAAGACCGCCTCTATACCTTTGCGCCGAATAACCCAGGCCGCCGCTCGGCTCAGACAGCCGTCTACCGCATTGCCAGCGTCCTCGTCCGGCTCATTGCCCCGACCCTCGTCTTTACTTCCGAAGAGGTATGGAAATATCTCCCGCGTGCTTCCGGAGATCCGGAAAGCGTTCACATGGCACTTTTTCCATCTGTTGAAGACTATTCAAATTTCGCCGATGCCGGTCCTCTCTGGAGCAACTTGCTTGAAGTTCGGAGCGTGGTGCTCGGTGCTCTTGAGCACGCACGCAAGTCGGGACTCATTTCTGGTTCACTAGAGGCCAAAGTCGTTCTTCTTGTCGCTGGCGCGAGCGACAATTTTCAGGAGCTATCAAAGCTAATCCACGATAAAGAGAATTGGTTGCCAGCGCTCTTCATAGTTTCTCAGGTGGAACTGACAAGCGCTCCTCTTCAGGATTCCTTCAAGTCCGACGTGGTCAAGGGCCTTGAAGTGAGGGTTGTGAAGGCAGACGGAAAGAAATGCGAGCGCTGCTGGAATTATTCAACGCACGTTGGAGACAGCGACGATTATCCCACTCTCTGCGAACGCTGCGTTTCCGCCCTCAATGAGATCGAGCGCGACGGTGCATTGCAGGCGGGGGGCCACAGACATTAATGACTTCGACCTCCCATTCCGGCTGGTATTTTTTGGCCTTTCTTTCGCTTGGCGCACTGGCCGCCGATCAGGCCAGCAAGTACGCGGTCGAAAAATACTCCGTATTGGGCTCGAACCACGTACTCATCCCCGGCTTGCTCAACTTGATTCATACCAGCAATCCGGGCGTGGCTTTCGGATTGTTTGCCGACTCGCAGAATCCCTTGCTTGCGCCATTGCTGATTCTCTTTTCTGCAGGAGTGATCGTACTGCTCGGCTGGCTGCTCGCCACGGGTCGCGCCGGAGGCTGGCTCGGCCAGAGCGGCTTGGCTTTGATTCTGGGAGGCGCGGCGGGAAATGTTCTCGACCGTCTACTCCGCCGCAGCGTCACCGACTTTATCGATTTCTATGTTGGCGTCCATCATTGGTACACATTCAACATCGCTGACTCCGCTATCGTTATCGGTGCTGCCCTAGTTGTGCTGGAACTCCTGCGCGACTGGCGGCATCCTAGTCAGGAGCGAGCCTAGGGATGCATCCCATCCTGTTCCAATTCGGCGGCATCACTGTCTACACCTATGGGGTGCTGGTCGCCAGCGGTGTGTTGATTGGTATGTTGTATGCCCGCCGCGTGGCGCCGCGCTCGGGCGTTGATCCCGACAAAATCTGGAACATGGGCATATACACCATCCTGATTGCCCTGGTCTTGGCGAAGATTTGGCTCGTGGTCAGCGAATGGGACTATTACAGCGTACACACGCGAGACATCTTCAGCATTCAGACGTTTCAATCCGGCGGGACCTTTTACGGCGGCATCATCGGCGCCGTTCTCACTATCGTGCTCTACACGCATTTCCAGAAGATGCCGATTGTCTCCGTTCTGGACGTCAGCGCGGGCTCATTGCCGATTGGCCACGCGATCGGCCGCCTGGGATGTTTTGCGGCGGGCTGCTGTTACGGCAAAGCGACGACTCTCCCCTGGGGCGTCATCTTCACAAAATCTACAGCGCAGCAGATTGCCGGGACTCCACTCGGCATTCCCCTGCACCCGACGCAACTCTACGAATCCGCGGCCGAGTTCCTAAATTTTTTCTTTCTGATGTGGCTGGGAAGGCGCCAGACTTTCAAGGGACAAATTCTCGCCACGTACTTCGTGCTTTACGGATTCGAACGCGGCACGATTGAATTCTTCCGCGGCGATCCGGGTCGGACGATGATGTTCCACGATTCCGTCTCGCTGATGCAATTCGCCAGTGTGGCGCTGATTCTGACAGGCTCGTTGATCTGGTTCCGCGGGCTTCGCGGCGCCGCTCCCTTTTCTCCCGTCGCTTCTCGTCCGGCCACCTCCGGCGGAGCCTGAGCGATGAAGGCAGTTGCCAGGCAGATCGATCTCGCTGTATCGCCTGAGCTTGCCGGGCTGCGCCTGGATCGCTTCCTCGCCGCGCAGCTTCCGGAAATGAGCCGCACCCGCATTCAATCCCTGGTGGACGAGGGCCGCGTCCGTGTGGATGGGATCGCTCGGAAGCCATCGCATCGTGTTGGACCAGGTGAGATGGTCCATCTGGAAATTCCGCCGCTGCCGCCGCCGGGCGTCGAACCGGAGGAGATCGCTCTCGAAGTTCTTTACGAGGACGACGACGTCGCAGTCATCAATAAGCCTGCGGGAATGATCGTCCATCCTGGAGCGGGAGCGGATCGCGCGACGTTGGTCGCGGCGCTCCTGCACCGTTACGGTGGCGGCGATGGACTATCCGCCATTGGCGGGCCGCTGCGTCCGGGAATCGTGCATCGCCTCGACAAGGGAACCTCGGGGGCTCTCGTCGTTGCGCGCACCGACGAGGCTCACAAGAAACTCGTCGAGGAATTTCGAAGCCGCCAGGTCGAAAAGACCTATCTCGCGTTGTTGCATGGAAAAGTGAAGGGCGAGTCCGGCCGCATCGAATTGCCGGTGGCGCGCGATTTGCGACGGCGATCGCGCATGACCGCGCGCCGCCGCGAGGGCCGCGAGGCGCGCACCGATTGGCGAGTTCTGCTTCGCCTCGGCGGTTTCACCTTGGTCCAGGCAGGTCTCCACACGGGCCGAACTCATCAGATCCGCGTGCATTTCTCGGCCGTGGGTTGCCCGGTGGTAGGCGACACGCTGTATGGCGCCCCGCGCCAGGAGCGCGTCGGGACCCACGTTCTCCCTTCGCTTGACCGGAACTTTCTCCACGCCGCCCGCGTTGCCTTCCTCCATCCGCGTACGGGGAAGCGCCTCGATATTCGAGCGCCCCTTCCTCCGGAGCTTTTGGGCTACTTGCAAGCGCTGGCCCATGCCGCCAAGACCGAGTCTGGTTTGATTGACGCCGCATTGTGCGAGTTCCTATAATGACTTCCGTGAGTTTCCCGCGTGCCTTTCTCACCTTGGCCATGCTTGTGGCCGTTGGGGGAAGCCGCGCGCTCGCACAGCAGACCACCCCCCCCACTCCTCCTCCCGCCACAGCTCCGCCGTCGCAGGCTGCACAGGACCAGCAGGGAACCCAGCCGCAAAAGCAAATGCCCACAGTCAAGGTTTCCACTACTATGGTGCGGCTGGTCGCCACCGTAACGGACCGTCACCGTGGCTTCGTCACCGATCTCAGTCAGAATGAGTTTAAGGTCCTCGAGGACGGCCAGCCGCAGGATATTCGCTACTTTGTCCGGGAAACCGATCTGCCCCTGCGCATTGGCCTTCTGCTTGACACCTCCAACAGCATCCGCCCCCGCCTGCAATTCGAGCAGGATGCTGCGGTCGATTTCCTGAGCAATGTGGTCCGGCGAAACAAAGACATGGCATTCCTGATGACTTTCGACAACGAGCCCGAGGTGATCCAGGATTACACCGGCGACCTTTCCTATCTCGTGGATGCGATCCACCGCCAGCGCGCCGGCGGAGGCACGGCTCTGAACGATGCCGTCTATTTGGCCTCCCAAAAGCTGCTGACTCCTCCTCTGCCGAAGGGAGTCGACCAGGATATCCGACGCGTTTTGGTGGTGATCAGCGACGGCGACGACAACCTAAGTGACCACGCTCTCAGTGAAGCCCTCGAAGCGGCCATCCGTTCCGAAGTCTCCATCTACGCCATCAGTACGAACACGGCATGGCTGGCGATCGACGATGACACCAAGCCCCAAAAATATCACTTGGATCCGGGCGACAAAGTCCTACAGCAATTTGCCGACGAAAGCGGCGGCCGCGCCTTCTTTCCTTATCGGGTTGATGACCTGGCCCAGTCCTTCCTGGATATCGGCAACGAGTTGCGCAGCCAGTATTTTCTTGCCTATTCGCCCTTGAATCCGGCCACCAACGGCGCCTACCGCAAGATCGAGGTGCTGACTGACCGCAAGGGCCTCATCGTCCGCACCCGCAAGGGCTACTACGCCACTGCTCCGTCGTCTCCCGGGTCTTCCAGCAAGTGAGCGCTCTAAATTCCGACTCCTTCTCGCGGCCGATCCCGGCGTAGTAAATCCGTATTTCTGGTGGGTACCGATTCACATTCGATTGCAATCGTGGTGACGGGCTGATCGGGTGCTTCTGCCGGCAGACCGGTGAATTTCACGCGAAACGGGCCCTGCTCGAACGCGACGTTCTGGCCCGTTTTCAACAGGCGCGCCGATTTCACCTTCGTCATCAGCCCGCCGATTGCGACGTATTCTCCCGGCCAGAAGTACACGTGCATATAAAGCGTGTTCCCCTTGCGTGTAAAATTCGCGTAGTTGGCCCAGCCCATATCGCACGCCTCCGCGCCGTATTGGGTGTCTCCGTTGCGAGACATCCACGGGCCCACTTCAGACAACACGCGGACGGATTCTTCCGGTATTGAGCCGTCCGCCCTTGGGCCTATGTTTAGTAGATAATTTCCACCCCCGCCCGAGCATTCGGCCAAGTTGCGTATCACCGTCTTGGAACTTTTCCAGTTGTCATCGGCGCGTTGGTATCCCCAGCTATCGTTCAGCGTCATGCAGGTTTCCCACGCGCGTCCCTGCCCAGAAGCGACAATTTCCTGCTCCGGAGTTGAAAAATCCCCCGGCAAGCCGTTGCGGTTGTTGACGATGATGTCCGGCTGCAGCTCGAACACCATTTTGTTCATGCGCTCCGATTCCCACTGCTGAGCGTTGAGCGGCCAATCCACGTCGTACCAGAGCACGTCCACCTTTCCGTAATTTGTCATCAGCTCGCGAATCAATCCGTGGGTATATTCGACGAAGCGCTTGCGCGCCGCCTCATCCGTGGCGCAACGCGCGCCGTCCGGATGGTGCCAGTCCATCAACGAATAATAGAAGCCGACGCGCAATCCTTCCTCCCGGACTGCGTCCACGTATTCCCGCACCAGGTCACGCCCTGCTGCTTGTTTCGGCGCGCAATAATTCGTCAGTTTGGTATCGAAGTTACAGAACCCTTCGTGGTGCTTCGTCGTCATGACCATGTACTTCTGGCCCGTCTGTTTGGCCAGCTTCGCCCAGGCGCGCGCCGCATGAGGTGCGGGGTTGAACTGCTTGGCGAGTTGTTGATACTCCGCCACGGGAATGCCTTCATTCTCCATGACCCATTCGTGCCGTCCAACGACGCTATAAAGTCCAAAATGGATGAACATGCCGAATCGCGCTTCATGCCACCATTTCATGCGGCGGATGCGGTCCGCCGCCTCGGCCGGGGATTCCTGGGGCGCCGCGTCCTGCGGCTCGCTCGAGTGCTCTGCGCCGAGCGCGGGTCGCGCCGCCAATGTCACCAGCGAAGCGCCCGTCCCCAGCATCCATTCACGCCGCGTAATTCGTTTGCAATCCATGGTTCCATCCTTTCGCATGTAAGAATGACACTCCCACATACCCCGGGCGCGCCGCGGCGTCAAGCGCACAGGCGAATTCATCCTCATGAGCATCAATTCTTGCTGTCTGTGGGCACTCGCCCCTTGGCGGCCGGCTTAGTGCGAGGGCGCGTAGTAACCCTTGCGGGCGAGAATCTTCAAATCCGGCCGTTTGACTTCGACCTTGATCTTGCGGAAAGTGCCGTCGTGGTTGGTGTTCGTGGGATAATACTGGAGCACATACTGCGAGCGCAGCTCTTCTGTCAATTCGTCAAAGGCTTTTTCCAGCGTTTTCTCGTTGCGAACTACGATAACCCGACCACCCGTTTCCGACGCCATTTTGTTGGCCACGCTCTCACCACTGTATCCGAGCCCCATGCGATAGTAAAAGGGCTCGTCGGAAAGCAGCAAAACGTGAACGACTGCGTCGGCACGCTGCGCCGCTTCGATCGAATCCTGCAGCGTCAACTTGCTTCCGGTATCCTCCGCGTCCGTTAGCACGATCACGGCTTTGCGCCCGGCTTCGGAAGCCAACGCGTCGTGACATGCAGCATATATGGCGTCGTACAGATCCGTTCCGCCATTGCTTCCCTGAGGTACAGTGCCCGGCGTGACCACGCCGCCGCTCGAGACCGCGTTGATCTGCGTGCGCCGGATGGCGCGTTCCAACACGGCGGTGTCCTCGGTGAAGTCAGCGAGTTGATTCACATCGAAGTCGAAGCTGATTACCGTTGCTTCGTCCTGCTTCCGCATGATTTGCTTGACGAACCGCGAGGCCGTATCCTGCTCCGCCCCCAAGATTTCCTGCTGGCTGCCACTGGTATCGATCAGGATTCCAAGGGTGATGGGCAGATTCAATTCCTTCGAATAGAAGGCGATTTTCTGCTCGACGCCGTCCTCGTAAATCTTGAAGTCATCCTGACTCAGGTCTGACACGATCGCGTGACGCTTGTCCCTAACCGTGGCAAACACGTTGACCAGCGTGGTCTGCACCTTCACCGTCTGCTGCGTTTGCGGGGATTGTTCTTGCTGTGTCTGCAGCGTCCCGGCGCGGCTGTCCCGGGAACCGGGCCCGATCGCTCTAGCGGGAGACCCGGACAATTCAGGAAAAGCTTCCGCGGCACGCGGTAACGCCGTATTCAGGGCCGGGTACCCAGCCAGAGCCAGAGAGATAACGCCTGCCGCAACGCCGGTCAGCCGCATTGTATAATCCTCCGTGGGATTTGTTCCGAATGGTACGATGCACGAGACGCGCCACCGGATGTTTGCGCTAGGTTGCCGGGCGCGAAAGAGGAGGGGAAATTCACAATGTCGCCCTCCGGAGAGTATCGAGGCACTCCGATGACCCTGAGAATCCTCTCTCTTATAACCATCGCCTTCCTTTTAACCGTTTCTGCGGGAGTGCAGGCCCAGAGCTCAACGCCTCCGGCTTCACCGCCCGCCGGGCCGCAGCAGAACAACAAGCCTTCAACCCCTGCCTCGCAAGCATCGCAGCCCGGTGGCACTCCCCCCCAACAGGGAGGAACGCGATCCCGCATCGTAGCACGGACGGACCTGGTTATCGTTCCCGTGACCGTGAAGGACGGCCACGGCCAATTGGTTGGGGACCTGACGAAGGACGACTTCCGCGTGTTCGCCGACGACGTCGAGCAACAAATCATTCTGTTTGACGCCAATGCCTTTCCACTTTCCGCCGTGGTCCTGATCGACAACGATCTTTCCCAGAAGCCCGCCGCTGAGGTGCAAAAAAGCCTGAAGGCCATTGCCGGGGGCTTCGGGCCGAACGACGAAGTCGCTCTGGTGACCTACGATGAATACGCGAATACGGTGGCCGATTTTTCCCCCAGCAACGACAGCCTCTTCACACAGCTCAAGCGTCTGGAACTAGGTTCGCATAATTCCACAATTGTCGCGGACCCCACCACGGCCGGGCCCGTGGTCAACGGTCAGCCGCTACCGACCGGCCAAGGCGTCCCGGTCCACGGGGCGGGGCGCTACGCCAACAACACGGACCTCGACGACGCGCTTTACTCTGCGGGCGAAATGCTGAAGAGCCGCGGGCGCGACCGCCGCAAAATAGTTTTCTTGATTTCCGACGGCAGCAATTCCAAGCACAACCAGCACACCTTCGCGGAAACTCTCCACTCGCTCCTTGCCGAGGACGTCTCGGTCTACTCGATCTCCGTCAGTCACTCGCTTCCTATCGGAAAATCTCTCATCCAGCGCGGTGCGGGGCAACTGGAGAAGTACGCAGTTCAGACCGGCGGGGATACGTTCGTGGCCTCGAAGCAAATGGACCTGGAGAGACTCTACTCCGACGTCACCGAACAAGCGCGCAATCAATACACGCTGACTTTCTCACCTCAAGACGTCCACAAGGACAAGGACTATCACACGATTGAAGTGCACGTGCGGCGACCGGGATTGGATGTCACCGCGCGCAACGGCTACTATCAAAGCGCTATCGGTGTCGGGCACTGATTTCCTGGAAAATGTTTCACCGCGCGAATCGGTGCTGAAGTTTTTCCGCTTGACTTCATCCACGCTCGCCTTTATAGATGGACAAGCGAGCAAAGCGCGAATGGAAATTCAGAACGCGCTGGTTCGCAGGGAGAGAGTTCCACTGTAGTTCATGCGCGGAACCAATCCGGGCTTCGAGTTGAACCGAAGCCTTCGAGAAGAATGAAGCGGGGCATCCGGCGCGAAGGATGCCCCGTTTTTTTGTGGGCGTCCGCGGCGCGCCGCAACTCTCTTCCGTTCAATCTTTCCGCTTGGCCGGCTGTATGGAGATTAGCATCTCGTGCGCCGGGCACAACGGCTTGAAATCGCAAAACCCGCACGTGAACCCCGGCCGTGCGGGGAATTCTCCGGCCCGGATCAGGTCCGCCACTTCCGCGATTTTTTCTTTGGTGGCCTTGAGGCTCTTCGCATCGCGCGTGGAAACCACCGCTTCATTCGTCGTCAGGTTATAGAAGACGAGCCTCTTCGGCGCGGCTTCGAGCACTTCTCGCGCCGCCAGCGCGTAAATACTTAGTTGCAGGCTTTCCGCAGCTTTTTTTGCGTCGCGCGGCCTTCCCGTCTTGTAATCAACTATTTCGACTTCGTTCCTCCCGATGCGATTCACCTGGTCCATTCGACCAGCAACAATCACCTCGTGCTCGAGCGGCAACTCGAACGCTTTTTCCTGGAACAGCACGTCGGAGGGAGTGGCGGTGTAGCTGCGATGAAAGGCTTCCAGTTGTTCGCGCCCCGCTTGCTTGTATTCCGTTTCCTGATATTCATCCGCGAATCCCGCCGAGGACCATTCGCGATCGTAAATGCCCAGGATTTCCTCGACCGGAACCTTGCGCTTCTTTTGTACCTCCGCGACGAATTCCTTAATCGTCAGGTGCATCACGCTTCCAAACGTCAAGGCCGCATGCGGGCCGCCTCGAAGACTCCAGAGGTGCTCGAACATGTATTGCATTGGGCAGCGGTCGTACGCTTCGATCGCCCAGGCGCTCAGTTGCAGTGGCTCTGGCCGTGCCGGATGATACGCCTTGGCCCACAGCGCGACGCGCGAATACGCTCGCGAATTTTCCCCCGCTGAACCGAAAAGGTTCGGCGCTCCGGCCGATTCGGCCTCGGGCCCCACGCTTTCCTCCGACTCCGGCACGGCGACTTTCGGCGCAAGCTGCTGCGCATTGAAGCTCTTCACCTTCGGGTCCATCAGAAAATCATCCAGAAAGGGCGAGGGCCGCTTGCGCTTGTTGATCACAGTTGAAAGAGTCAGACGATGGCGCGCGCGCGTCAGCGCCACGTAGAAGAGCCGCCGCTCTTCCTGGATGTGAAAATCGCCCTCGGGCTTTTCTTCCTTCATTAGCTCGGGCGGGAATTCGAAGACGGGCCGGCGCGTTCCGGAAGGGAAGTCGTTCTTCGAGAGCCGTAGCACGAAGACATGCGGGAACTCGAGCCCCTTGGCTGCGTGCACCGTCATCAACTGCACGGCGTCGCTCGCGGGCTCTTCCTCCAGGTGGATGTCGCCGTGCGCTTCGCGAAAGTAAAAAAGGTACTCGAGAAAATGTTTGAGCTGCTTCCCCTCGCTCTTCCGCTCCCAATCCTTCACGAACTGGACGAAGCGCTCCAGGTAATGACGGTCCATCTCCGAGGGCAGTGGCGCCAGTTCAAGGCGTGCGATCAATTCATCGAGCAGTTCGCTCGT
Source organism: uncultured Acidobacteriota bacterium (assembly GCA_963788255.1). Lineage (GTDB taxonomy): Bacteria > Acidobacteriota > Terriglobia > Acidiferrales > UBA7541 > Palsa-295. The sequence goes on along the minus strand of CAWBGC010000009.1, from coordinate 363,689 downwards.
GCTCATCCGGCGGGCGCTTTGGCGCAGCCGCGTGAGCAGGGCAACTAGTTCCTCGAGACGTACCCCTGGACGCGTGAACGGCGCTTCGCGCTGCGCCGACTCTATCTCTTCGGCCAGCGGCCGGCGGTGATTCTTCTCGGCCCGCTCCGCCAGGCGTACCAGATCGCGAGGCTCCAGCCCCCAGTAGGGCGCGGCCAGGACACGCGCGCAGGCGACGTTGTCGCCTGGCTCGCCAATCAGCCGCAGCCACGCCAGCAGATCGCGCACCAGCGTGCTCGACAATATCGATAGTTTGCGTATTACGAATGGGATTCCGACGCGCCGCAACGCTTCAAGCAGCGGCTCCCGATGCGAATGTTTGCGGTAGAGCACGGCCATGCTGTGCCAGGCAGCGCCCGCCTCGTGCAGCCGTTCGATTTCCGACGCGATCCACCATGCCTCTTCCGCGGGCAAGCCGAATTCCACGACGCGGACCTTCTCTCCTTCTCGGTTCTCCGTATCCAGCTTATGCAGCGGCAGGAGCGGCGGCTGCTCGTTATTGCGAATCACGGCGTCTGCCACATTCAGGATTCGCTTCGTCGAGCGGTAGTTCAGGGAAAGCGGGGCGAGATACTTGCGGGTCCCGGGGCCGAGCTTCGGCTCGCCGATCCCGCAGAAGCGCTTCAGAAAAATAGTGAAGCTGCCGTAGGATGCTCCGCGAAATCGATAGATCGCTTGGTTGTGGTCCCCGACGGCCATGATGTTGCGATGATCGCTGGAAAGCAGCCAGAGCAGTTCGAGCTGCGCGATATTCGTGTCCTGAAATTCGTCAACAAGGATGTATCGGAATTGCGCTTGCATCTGCGCCAGCAGAGCCGCATCCGCGCGCAGAAACTCGACTGCTTGCAGAAGTTGCGCTCCGAAGGTGAAAAGATTTCGCTCGCGCAGCAGTCGCTCGCTCACGCGGTAGACACGCGCCAACTCTTCCTGCCGTGCCACTTCCGCCGCGGCAATTGCCCGCGCGTCCGGCTCGAGCCCTGCCCTCCGCTCCTCGAATTTCTTCCGCAGGCCGCGGACGTAGCGATCGTAATCATCCGGCGTGACCAGCTCGTCCTGGCAGCGCGAAAAAAACTCCACGAAGTCGTCCAGAAATTCACCCGGCTCTTGTAGCCGTTTGAAATGTTCGAGTCTGAGTTCCGCGATGTGCCGCCGCAGCAGGATGTGGTGGTCGGTGTCCTCCAGCGGTTGAATTTCCGGGTTGGCCGCGCGCAGGATTTTATCGAGGCAGAAAGTGTGAAACGTGCTCAGCCACACACCGTCGGCGCGGTCGCCGATGGCCTTCACCACGCGGTGCTTCATCTCCCCGGCCGCTTTGTCCGTGAAGGTGAGCCCCAGAATATTTTCGCCCGCAAGCTCAGAATCCGATTCGAGCAGCCTGCGAATGCGCTCCGTGATGACCCGCGTCTTCCCCGTCCCGGCCCCCGCGACCACCAGCAGCGGCCCATCCTGATGAGCCACGGCGGCGCGCTGCTCTTCGTTCAGCGGGAATCGTTCCTTCGAGGATGCATTCGTTGTCATCAGCGCCAGTGCAAACGCATCCATCTTAGCAGACTTTTATGAGGCGAATAGAAGGCGAAGGCGTCAGCAGCCTTGAAAATCATTCTGACCCACGCACGGCGATCAGATCTCCCCGCGCATTCTACTTCGGCGGTCTCTCTGACTTGGGATTGTCCTGGCGTTCGATCCGGAAGGTGTAGCACCCCGCTGTGGTTGAGCTCACGTGGATGTAGTCCACGTCCGCACGCGCGAACAATCGCTCGATCGCCTCTTCCGCCTTCCTGTCTGTCACGTACTCCACCGCAAGAAGACGCCGACCCCGCGCATAGCCTTCGAGCGTGCGTGGTGAGGATCGAAGCTCTTCCGGGAATCCGGCATCTTCGGAATAGCGCGGACAATCCTCCGCGTGCACAAATACGGGGCCAGGCAACGGAAGCGGTTCCGATTCCGCGAAGCGGTCGTACGTGAATAGAATTCGGCGATCCACGCCCGCAACGGTCATGCGGAGACAGTGACGGCAGGGAGCTGCATCGGTTGCGAGTTCCTCGTGGGCCGGGTGTCCATAACCTGGCGCCCGCATGGTTGCCCGCACCGATTTCACAATTGCAGAAGGAATTGCCATCACTCGAAATGCCGTCATGGAATTGTCCCTCGCCTTTCCATCCAAGATTGCAGGCACTTTCCGCATGCCCGATGCGAGGGTCAGTTTGGACTGGCGCGCCTTTTGCCGCTATCCGGTTTTTGCAGTCAAATTTCACTTCTCGAGTACGGGTTGACCGCACTTCCTCAAATTGACGGGATAGCGGATACGGACGGTAAAAAGGGACCACCCCCCCCTTGCGCAACCCACAGTGGGAAAGAATGCCTAGGCGCGGATCGCGGTGACGCACGTCGGGAAAATCCTGTGAGCGATGCGGTCGCAAATCATCTAACGCGATAGGAATCTGATTTTCTTTTCCGGCGGCAGCGTCAACGGCGATGAATACGGGAGGCGGGCATTTTAACGGTATTAAAACTCCGACCGAGATATTTCACAGCGAGCAGATTTACTTAACGAGGTTAAACGGGATCACCAATTTCTGATTTTGGAGAATATTTCTCTCCCGATACTGCTTTTCTATCTCTACTGTTTACAGTAACCTACGGCGAATCGGAAAATCATGAATTCTTGCGCGAGCGGTGTGTTGGGTGGATATTTTGCCGGTGCGTACGCTGGCTTCTAGCCGTCGTGATTCTGTATTCGGACATCGTGAAGGTGCTTGCCGCACGCCCATGGTGGCAAGACTCAATAGTTGCTCTGGCGACTATCGCCGTCCCAATTCTGGCTGCGCTTGAGCTGGGCCATTCTGGCGAGGCGAACCGTCTACGAACAGAGGCGAACGAGTTACGTCGTGAGGAAAATCGTCTTCAGGACAAAATTGGAAGGCTAATGGCGGAACATGCCGCCGAGCGAAAAAGGCTATCCCTTCCCCGCGTTGACGGGATAGGAGATAGGAGGGAGCGAAACTGCCCTCCCCGGCCATATATGGTGGTGGGCGGACGGGCGGCCACAAGGATGTCCCAAGTGCGTCCGTATTTCTACGTAGGCGGCAAACTCTCTGAGATGCCATTTGCCGACTGAGGCTGCCGAATATGTCTTTGTAACCCGGAAGGTTATGGGGATGCTGAAGCAGGACCATCTCCTGGCCCTTATAAAATGCAATAAACACGTGATTTGCGGCTGCTAATCCGCCGATTTTACGCAAGAAAACGGCAAGCGAATCTTCGCGTAGAGAATAAATTCCCGTTAAAAGATACAAACGATATTAGATTCCCGTAAAACTTCGGCGAGGTAACGCAGCACGTCGTGTAAAATCGCACTCTTTTTGCTCCGAGACTGGTTGCGAAAAAAAGTGTTGCGCGTTTTTCACGGTGCCTACGGAACGTTCCGAAAGGCTCCGCACGGTCACCGAAAGCTCTACTAAGTTCAGAATTATTACGATAACTTCATCTTTCTGAAATATCCCCCAGCGTAGAGTCTCTCGCTCCGATACGAATTCGACTTCGATGGAGGCCAAAAGGACAGTTCGAACTTCTAATGCAACGAATTGAACGAGCACCACAGTCGTCTTCGTGTAAACCCGAGGCTCAAAAGCGTCGGGCGGTGGAGTACGTCCGTATGTCCACGGAGCACCAGCAGTATTCCACTGAGAACCAGCGAGAAGTCATAAGCCAATATGCTGAGCGCCGAGGAATGGTCATCGTGCGGACTTATACAGATGCCGGTAAGAGTGGTCTCAGAATTGACGGCCGAGACGCTCTAAAACAATTAATACACGACGTACAGAATGGCGAAACTGATTTCAGCGTGATTCTAGTCTATGACGTGAGCCGTTGGGGGCGCTTTCAGGACGCCGACGAAAGCGCGTACTACGAGTACATTTGTAGACGTGCACAAATCGAAGTCCATCATTGCGGCGAACAATTTGAGAATGATGGCAGCCCCATCTCGACGATCGTCAAAGGCGTAAAGCGGGCGATGGCTGGTGAATATAGCCGGGAACTTTCCGCAAAGGTTTTCATCGGTCAGTGTCGGCTCATTGAACTGGGCTACCACCAGGGCGGGTCCGCTGGATTCGGTCTTCGTCGAATGCTTCGTGACGTCAGCGGCCATCATAAAGGAGTGCTCGACCGTGGAGAGCAAAAAAGCATTCAAACCGACCGCGTGATCCTTGTTCCGGGCCCCGTAGAAGAAGTCGAAATTGTTCGTTGGATGTATCGAATGTTTACCGAGGATCGAATCGTTGAATCTAAGCTGGCGAACATGTTGAACGAGCGTGGAGTTGTAACAGACTTGGGGAGGGCTTGGACACGAGGCACCGTCCACCAAGTGTTGACGAGCGAGAAATATATAGGCAATAACGTTTACAACAGAATTTCTTTCAAGCTCAAGAAAAAACGCGTCGTGAATGCTCCTGATATGTGGATTCGTAGCAATGCTGTATTTGAACCAATTGTTCCGGCGGACTTGTTCGCCAGGGCTCAAAGCATCATTCGCGAGCGAAGTACCAGACATACGGATGAGGAGTTGTTGGACCATCTTCGTACCTTATTGAAACGCGAGGGCCGTCTCTCCGGTCTTCTGATCGACGAAGCCGAAGGTATGCCATCTAGTTCCGTTTATCGGAGCAGATTCAGTAGTCTAGTCCAAGCATACAAACTAATTGCTTACACCCCCGAGCGAGACTACCAGTTCATCGAAACCAACCGGCAATTGCGTCAGATGTATCCCACCGTGATAGCCGGTATGACAGAACAGATTCGCCGAGTAGGCGGCATCGTGAACGGGGACGAGCGAACCGATCTATTAACAATTAACGATGAATTCACAGCGTCCCTCGTCATTGCCCGCTGTCGGCAGACGGAGTCGGGTGCATTTCGCTGGCTAATTCGAGTCGATGCTGGCTTGAAACCGGATATCACTGTCGCGGTACGAATGGACGCAGCAAATCGGGATCCGCTCGATTATTACCTTTTGCCAAGCCTCGATATGACCTTCGAGAAACTAACCCTCGCCGAAGACAACGCGGTCAACTTGGACACATATCGTTTCAACACTCTCGATTTCTTTTTCGATATGGCAAAGCGAACGCGAATTCCGGAGGCAGCATGAATGACACAGCTCCTATGGTTCAGATGATCCCAATCAATCAAATTAATGTCTTGAATCCGCGAAGTCGAAATAAGGTCATCTTTCAAAGCATCGTATCGAATATTTCAAATATTGGACTCAAGAAACCTATTACTGTTGCCCGTCGTAGTGAGCCGATGGATGGAAAACCGTACGACCTTGTTTGTGGTCAAGGCCGCCTCGAAGCGTTCATTGCACTAGGCCAATCAGAGATTCCGGCAATTATTAAAGATGCGTCGAGAGAAGAGTGCTTTTTGATGAGCTTGGTCGAAAACGTTGCTCGACGCCAACTTCGGCCATTGGAGTTGCTTCGCGAAATCGATAACTTGAAGTCACGCGGTTACAGCACGGCTGAGATTGCCAAGAAAATAGATGTTGCTAAGAGCTACGTTGGAGGGATCGCACATCTCTTAAAGAACGGCGAGGAACGCTTACTTTACGCCGTTGAGAAGGGGCGAATACCACTGTCAGTCGCTATGCAGATCGCCGACACTGACGAAGAGGGTGTCCAAAGAGCTCTCTGCCAAGCATATGAAGAAAAAACCCTTCGTGGTCGCAAGCTGCTCACCGTCCGGCGCATCATCGAGATGCGCAAGGCGATTGGCAAGCGCTCGAATTCGGGCCCCCGACGGAAAAGTGATCAGCTGCGATCAGCCGAGGGGTTGGTCCGAGTCTATCGCCAAGAAGCAGATCGGCAAAAGCTCCTGATAAAGAAATCGCAGCTGGCGGAACACCGTTTGCTGCTCATGATATCCGCTGTTAAGAATCTCTTTCGTGATGAAAACTTCATTACGTTGTTGCGCGCTGAGGGATTAGATTCGCTACCGGCTCCGCTTGCTGAAAAAATCCAAATCACCGAAAAGGCTTGCACGTGACAAAACAGGTTGCAATTGCATTTGACCCTCAAGGCATGGTTTTGCCCATTACATGCATACTTCCGCTCAAGCAGATGAAGTCCTCAATAATCGGCACTCAAAAATACCAGCAGCTACTTTCCTCCGTGCTCGAAGTCGGTGTCATCGAGCCGCTGATCGTATTCCCAGAGAATGGCAAGTCAAATTCATTCTTGCTATTAGACGGGCATATACGACTCGCAGTCTTGAAGCAGATCGGCGAAACCAACGTGCGTTGCTTGATCGCGACCGATGATGAAACATACACCTACAACAAGCGTATAAACCGGATGGCTACAATTCAGGAGCACAGTATGATTTTGAAGGCCACTCGGAGCGGTGTCTCCGAAGAACGGATTGCGAGGGTTCTTAAGGTCGATGTTGCCAGCATCAGGGCCAAGCGAGATCTATTAAACGGTATCTGCAAGGAAGCCGCCGAGCTACTTAAGAACAAGCGCGTGTCGCTGGGGGTATTCTCCATTCTCCGAAAAATGAAACCAATGCGGCAGATCGAGGTAGCTGAGTTGTTGTTGGCATCGACCAATTTCTCGGTGCCTTATGCAAAGGCACTTTTGGCGGCCACTCAGCCAGACATGCTTCTTGAACCTGACAAGCACAAGATAGTGGAAGGGCTAACTCCAGAACAGGTCACGAAGATGGAGAAGGAAATGGAAGTGTTGCAAAGGGACTTGAAGTTGATCGAAGAGTCGCATGGGAACAAAGTCCTAAACCTCGTGCTGGCGCGCAGCTATCTCGCGAGGCTCTTTGACAATGGCCGTGTTGCGCGTTACCTTGACCAACACCACGCGGATATTTTCCGTGAATTGCAGATAGTGTGCGAAGGATCCTCTTTAGAGAACTAACAGCTTGTTGAAAAAGGCTTCTGAAGGCGCCGTTGCGAGCACAGTAAGGAATCACTGCTCGCCAAAACCTAACAAAAAGACAGCTTCCTCGTTGCTTCACTACTCGGAATGGCGAGCCAAAACAGTTTTTCAACAAGCTGCTAAGCGTTAGTCGCCGTTGAAAGGCCAACCAGCCGCGCGAGCATCGGCCAGTGCCGTGGATGCGGCAACCTCTTGCCAGCGCGGATGTCCGTTGCATAAGGTTGTGACACTCCGAGAGCGATTGAGATTGTCGGGACAGTTTGTTTTAGCAGAAGCGGCTGAATCTTCTCACGATAGGCTTTTTCATTAAGCCAATCCGGCTTCTCAGTTGGATTCCAAGCCTTTCGTGCAGCGGCTTGGCGCCGCTGAGTTGCGGCACGCAAAGCCTCGGCCTTCGGACTGTGGGTTGCCACTTGTCCCAGCTTTGCGGCTTCGATGAGGTTGGCCCTGGACACCGGAACGGAACAGATTGCGCAGTAACGGTTCCCACGTTTGAGTGGCTCCCCACACGTACGGCAAATGCGCGGTGCCCGTGGCCCTGGATCGGCTGGCACATTCGACGGACCACCTTTGGCTTGACGCCTTCGACTTTGGGTCAATCGCGTTGCCGGATACAGTCGGCGCACAGGTTCTCGTGTCGTTGCCCAAATTGCGTGAGAGACCCATTCTGCAATTGGCGCGACAGCGCGACCCCACGTGGGCGCGGTTTCGGACAGTCGTATCGCGAATGACCCCATCAACCGGCAGTTGCCATCACGCTCCTCAGAGAACCATTTTCGGTTTAGGGGTTCGCGCAGAATCCATTCGAGTACGTAAGTGTCCACCTGCGGGCGTACAGCTTCCATCAGATCGCAAGCGAGACTGTCCCGCGAGGGTGAGTCTGTGTGCATCATTCCTATTCCAGGATCAAGGCCAAGAGCAGCCAGGGCAAGCCGCGACTCGGATTCGAGCAGCGCATAGAGATAGTTCAGCATTGCGTTTGGTGGATTGATCGCCAACCGCGGCGAACCTGTAAGGGGTGACTGCCGACTTCCAAACCTACGCCAATGCTCGGGTACCCGGAGAAGGTCGTTCTTGGGAAAATTAACAGGGTTGTTGTGCCATGCGGACCAATAAGAGTACGCAGCCTGTGCCTCAAGCTGGCGAATTACAGGAATTGTCCTGGCCGTTCGAACTGCGGAACGCGCGCGGGCAATTGTGTCAGCAACTGGCGAATCGGCCAATTTGATACGAGCAACCCGTTCCTGTCCGGCGAGCTTGCAACTAATCAACTCCCGGACAATTTTTAAGGCGACTCCAGATTGCTGTGCGAGCGCCTGGGCACGTCGCAACCGGGCGTCGGAAGGTCGTACAGGACCAGTCGTGAGAAGCACCGAGCCGTCGCGCTCTAACATGACAAATGTCGCGTCTTGGTCCGCCAGCCATCGCAGCGCGGCAAGCGAAATCATTCCGTCAGCCCCAATTACAATCACGCGGCGAACTTTATGTCCTACGCGGGGGAAGCGACCTTCGCGGCGATCCGGCCCAATACCGTCTTCGAGGATTAGATGACCGCGTTCGACTTGGACTCGTATCCCATAACCGTTGAGCGTGACAACACCGTGTCGCGGGCTTATCAAAAGGGGAGATTTGCGGTTCGGCAGATCTTGCGGTAGGGTCTGCGTAGCTGCCATCGGAGTCTACACCTCCTTTGGTGGTTAGGGCTTGTCGTCTGTTACCAGCAGACGATAAGCCCGCTTTCTTCATTCATTTTATCACTTTTCACCCGCAATCAGAAAGGTATGATTCTAAAGTAAGGCAGTTATTCACAAGTCAGAATTACGAGAAATGACGAGCACCAACGACACAACGCCTAGCCGCCTCGCACTGGCTGTTGAAGCTATCGGCAATCTGACGGCACAAGGGCTGAACGAAATTTTCTCTAGCGGACAGTTGGCGGCTTTGGCTGCCCACAGCGAACTCGAGGTGAGGCCCGTCGATCAGAGAAGCGCTGCTTTTTATCGACATTTCGTCCTTCTACGCAGTCGCATGGCGACGATCCTTGCTGAAAGCTACCGTCGGTACTTCAAACTCGCTCTGGCCCACCCGCGCCAATCCGGTAAGGAGCCCAAGCAGTGGGCGTGGAGTCAGCTTCAGCCCGCTGTCGGCGCAACACTGGAATGGGTTCGCGATTGGTTCATGTTGGCGTGCGATGGTGAAAATCAATACGTCAGACGTGCAGGGTCAACCGCTTTCGTTCCGGGACAGACGGTCTCGGTACCCGTTCCCCTGACCGTCGAGCCGTTCCCATCGCTGGTAGCTTGGCGCGCACCCGCTTGGCTCTTTCAGGTCTCCGTAGCACTAGTTGGTATAGGTCTGTTAAAGACAAAACACGTCCCGGCAACAGACTCTGAGGAAAAATTGAGCGTAGCTCACACGCGCTTGCTGCTCAAGGGAGCGCGACGGGTGTTCTTGTGGGAGTTGAACGCTGCAATCGAAACGATGTGGAACGAGGAAACCGCTGCCGCTGGTGCAAATCCAGCGCAGGCTACGCGCCGCAATGAAGCAGGGCGACCAAATGAGCGGCAAGGCTCGAAACATGCATTAAGGGGGATTGAGGGGCTTGGCCAAAAACAAGCCAACCTCTCGCAGTACATGCACAACCTGACGGAAAAGCAGCGACTGGCGTTCTCGCTGAGGTTTGAGTACCGACGTGGACTCACCGAAATTGCGTCGCGGATGGGCGTTGACCGGAAAACCGCGTACGAGCATATCGAGGCTGCCTCAAGAAAAATCGATCAGACTCGCTCAGCGGATAAGCGCAAGGCCAATTGGTCGAAGACCACACCCGAATAGTATCTTTCCCCGTAACAGCATCAACCCCACACTCCGAAGCCCATAAGAGCCACACTTCAGGAAAACCTGGATTCTTTATTCCTCGCCTTTTCAGCAAAGTAGGCCGCGACACTGCCCCACGAACACCCCACGCGTGGGGCCTTAGGGTGAAGGTACGACGCAACCGGAGATGAAAAAACATGCCTAGGAACAAAAAGAACATGAACCGTCCGGCAAGGCGGCGCGCGGTAGCAGTGCTTGCGCGGATGCGCAGCCGTGCAGAATCGCTCTCACAAGCTGCACGCAATGAGCACACTACGCCACGCACTGTCCGGAAGGAGGTGGGGAAACAGCTCAGGCGAGGTGCTTCAGGACGTTACTCAGCTACACGCGCCGATACACTGCGACGCGATTTAACCGTGCTCGGTTTCGATGGATATGAGCCGGTTGTCATCCGATCCTCAAAGCAGGCGCATCTTGCCTCGGAACACTTAATCGCGGTTGGTCGATTCCTTCGGACCGGCGATACCGAATGGCTCAAGCCTTTCGTTAAAAAGCGAGTGGGCGGCGTCAGATTGCTAACTGATGTCGACCGGCTCCACGACTTGGCTGATGCGGACTTGGTTAAGTTGGACGCGTTGTATCGCACAAATCGCGGCGGGAAGGAAAAGTCACAATGAATCAATCACACAATCCGGCCCGCGCTGCGCGGCGAATAGAGGAAGCGCTACAACAACTGGGAACAGAGAAGGTGCGCTGCATCTACTGCGGAAATACGGACCCGCTTCTTGTGCGTTGGCGTCGTATCGTTGACCATCACATTTTCTGTCATAAGCGTGACCCGTTTACTGCCCCCACCTGTCTTAATTGCCACGCGGTTGCTCATGAGGAATTGCGAGATTCGGATGTACCAATGGCGTGCGAGCGAGAGCCGACTAAGTTTGCTCGGGCAATCTTTCGGGCACTAGCAGTTCATTTCTCATTGCTCGCGGAAGCGTGCTGGCGGTTTGCCAAAAGGATGGAGAAGAAATGATCGGTGATCCACGATCTCTATTTGCGGGCGCATGTTGTTGTTTCCGGTACCGCGAAACAGCAGGCCACGAGATCGGCGAAGCGCTCGCCCCCGCCCAAACTGTGGCCTGATTACGCTCTTGTCTGGGATACGGAGACAACGCTTGACCTTGAACAGAGACTCAATTTTGGCGTTTGGCGCTTTTGCCAGCTACAGGGTGCAGAATACGTAGCCGTTCAAGAAGGCATCTTCTATCGCGATGGTCTAGCCGCCAAAGATATTCAGACGATTCTTACCTATGCGCAAAAACATGTCGCAGACGGACTTGTAAGCGGAGCAGGCCGACAGCTAACCGTGCTTTCGCGTTCGAAATTTGTCGAGCGCGTTTTTTGGGAAGCTGTCCGCGCTGGTGCGCTGATTGTTGGATTCAATCTATCTTTTGACATTTCGCGCATCGCGTTGCGTTGGACAGTTGCCCGCAATGACGGATTTTCTTTCGTTCTCAGCCTATTGAGCGAAAAGCAGGTCGAGAATCGCCATCGTCCGCGCATCCGCATTGCGCCGCTGAATGGGGTGGCTGAAAAGATTGAACTGACCGCTGTGCGCCGAAAAAATGAGCAGAACAGGTGGCGTCGCAGTCGTTTTCTCGACTTGCACACTCTCGCGTTTGCGCTGACGGATAACAGCTATTCGCTGTCCGGCGCAATTAAGGCATTCGGCTCCCAACCAGAGAAGATGGAGCACGAACCGACCGGGAGGATAACCGAAGGGGAGATCACATATGCACGCCAGGACGTACGCGCCACGCTGGGCCTGCTCAATGCTCTAAAACGCGAGTATGAGTTGCATCCAATTGCTTTGCTTCCGGATCGGGCGTACAGCCCCGCATCGGTGGGTAAGGCATATCTGCGAGAAATGGGAATTGTGGAGCCGATGTGGATATTTAGGGGGATTCTGCCCCGATTTCATGGAATCGCGATGGCGGCCTACTACGGTGGACGGTCGGAATGCCATATCCGCCGCTATCCCGTTCCCGTCGTGCCGGTAGACCTAACAAGCGAGTATCCGAGCGTCGACTCGTTACTAAATACCTGGGACGTACTAACGGCCAATCGGCTCACAATTGTAGACGCGACCGAGGACGTGCAGAGCCTTCTCAAAAATACAACTCTCGAAAAGTTGTTCCGTCCCGCACTTTGGAAGCAATTCAATTTCTACGCACGAATTGTACCGGAGGGCGATGTCTTGCCAGTTCGTTCCGTGTACGACAGCAAGTCCGGCACGTGCAATATTGGTTTGAACGCATTGCACTGGAAACAACCAATGTGGATTGCCGGGCCCGATTTGATCGCCAGCGTGCTTTTGAGCGGCCATACGCCAAAATCTTGGAAGCTCTGCGAATCGTTCCGCACGGAAAACAACGCGGCCTCAAACCCGTTAGATTGCGTGGAGCTATTTCAGTTGATCCAAGAAAGGAAGATTTCTTCACGCGTGTTATCGAGTACCGCAAACAGAATAAGCACAATGACCGGCTGCAATATTTCCTCAAGATTCTGGCGAACAGCACGTCGTACGGAACCTATCTCGAATTGAATCCGACGAAGGTTGATCCAAGCAGCCGTCCTAGAATCACCGTATATTCCGGCGATCAGGTGATCGAACAGGCCGCGCCGGACACTATCGAACAGCCCGGCAGCTTTTACTTTCCTCTTCTCGGCGCTCTGATTACAGCGGGCGGACGACTGCTGCTGGCAATGATCGAGCGTTGTGTTCGGGATGCTGGCGGCACATATTTGTGCTGCGATACGGATGCATTGATTATCGTCGCAAGTAAATCAGGCGGAGAAATCCAGATGCCGGATCGCGCTCCCCGAATTAAAGTGCTTTCATGGCTTCAAGTTGAGCAAATTACGCGGCGATTCGACTCTCTTTCCCCGTATAACCGCCAAATTGTGCCTCATCTTCTACGGCTCACTGATGAAAATTACGATCAGAATGGCGCTCAACGCCAGCTTTTCGGAATGTCGATAGCAGCTAAACGTTATGCACTCTATATGACCAAGTGTGGTCGGCCGTATTGCAATCATTCGAAGTGCGTCACAATTGTTGATCCAAAAGCCCATGGTCTAATCTTCTGTGCTCCGAGTGAGGAACGCGAGAAAGGCCTGCCGAAATGGTGGTGGGAACTGTGGCGTTTTCTTTTGGCGCTCGAATTCAAACAGATTATCGAGCCAGATTTTAACGTTCTGATGGTTGCGGGACGGGCCGTAAATGCGGAAACGGGTAGTCCTCTTGATAACCAGCCTTCGTGGATTTCACTACCGGCTATGATGAAAATGAGAATCTCAACGCCTCATTATCTGGACCAAATGAAAGGGAAAGCGACTCCGTTCGGATTTGTTCTGCATCCTCGAACGCGCGACACGCTGAAGCTGACACTGCTCACCCCGTTCAGCAAGAACCGCGCGGGATGGGCGCACTCCGCGTGTATCAACACGCATGACGGAAAGAGCTATCGCCTGGGTGGGCTCTCGCGAGCGGACGTCGTCAGCTTGGGCGATATTTTGTGCGGCTATGTCCAGCACCCTGAAATCAAATCGCTCGGGCCGGATGGAGAGATGTGCAAGGCTTATACGCGCGGGTTGCTGCGCCGGATGACGATTTACGGTGGCCTACAACACTGTATCGGAAAAGAAGTCTCGCGTTTTGAGCAGGGCAAAGACGATTTCATCGAAAACATCGATGATGTGTGCATTCACTATGACGGCGGCCGCGTGGCCGCAAATGAAGGTCTAGTGTCAGAGATCAGCGCGCGCGGATTGCGAAAAACAGCCAAAGAGACGGGGCTTGACCGCAAGACGATTCGGGCAATTCTCAATGGAAAAAAGGTAAAACCCTCGACGCTCGCGAAGGTTGTGGTCAGGATGCGACAGGAATAACGTGTCGTCGCCTCGATCGTGACATGAACGCGGAGCCTTATTTGGTTAGTGCGCCACCCGCCGCTTTGCTTCCTTAAGAATGCGCTGGCACTCGGCGTTATCAGGGTATGCCTTCAGTGCTTTAGAGCAAGGTTCCTGAGCCTCGTCGTAGCGGCGAGCCCGCCCCAAGTAGGTGCACAGATACATCCACGTCCCGCCTGTATCAGGCGAAAGTTGAGCCGCCTCTTGAAGATAAGGAATGGCGACGGCGAGGTTCTTTTTCTGGCCGTAGGCTATGCCCAGGCATAGTTGAGCAACCGCGTTGTGTTGATCGGGCTTAAGTGCCTTTTCGCAGTATTGAATTGCTTTGTCAGATTGGCCTAAGCCATCGAACGCGGAACCGAGATAGCTTAGGATTATCGTGTTATCCGGCAAAAGCGTGAGTTCCTCAGAGTACACGCTAATGGCCTCTCTATAGCGGTTCTGGCTTAGAAAGAGAAAACCAAGGTTGATTCGGGGTGCAGGCTCTTGGGGTTTCATTTTGATCGCGGCTCGATAGTGCTGAATTGCATTGTCGAATTGACCTCTCATCTGGTAAATGAGCCCAACGTTTAAGTGTGCCCCGTACGACTTTGGATCGCAGTTAATTGCGGCCAGATATTCTTTGACTGCATCGTCTTGCTGCTTCTTTTTCTCATAGAGCCGTGCTAAGTCGAAATGGGTGTCGGCAAAATCGGGGTCAAGCTGGATGGATTTTCGGAACTGGGTCTCCGCCTCATCATATGAGCTTTTTTCTTCAAGTTGCTTGCCCAGTTGGTCATAAACCTGCGGAAATTTGTCATCAAATTGAATGGATTTTTGGTATTCCGTATATGCTTCATCAGGTCGGCCAGTATTGTCGAGAATCACTCCCAAGTTGAAGTGGGCCGCGGCCGAATTGGGGTTTTGTTCGAGGGCGAGATGGCATTCGTCAGTTGCGGCGGTGTAATCGCCATTTCCAGACAGGGCCGCGCAGTAATTCGAATGTGTGTCGGAGCTGGGCCTTTTGAGGAGGTCCACAGCATGTTTGCATAGGGGCGTGGCGTCAACATAGTCGCGCTTCATCAGAAAAATGGCGCATTCGTTGTTATACGGGTCAGGGTCGTCCGGGTCGATCTTAATTGCCTGTACGAGCTCGGGAAGCGCGGCGTCCAAGTGTCGCGTTACCGCGAGGGTTGCGCCTAGGCCGCTATGCGCATCAGCTAGGTCTGGTTGCAATCGGATTGCGGTCCGAAAGGGCTGCTCGGCGTCGCCGGGCTTCCCTGATTGGAAAAGCGAGTTCCCCAGCCAGAGATTTAAATTGGGGCGTGAGGGTGCGACTTCTGGTAGTTGAGGCGATGCCAGGACACTAGCGAATTCCGTCGCAGCCCTCGCGTACAACCGAGCGTTGTACAGCGACGCAGCGATTGTACACTGGGCCATGAGAATTATCTGGCGCGGGAGAAGTAGATCACCTAGCTTCGCAAAATCAAAGTTTGAAAAGGCAGCCATGGGTGCTTCAGAACGGGAGGACCATGGTTCACCGACAACGCTTAGCCAGGGTTGCTGGACTCCGTTTATTTCATACGGCCGAACGACGTACGACGCACGGACCCATTTCCCAATTTGGATCGCCTTTTGGTGTTGCAACTCCGGGTCGACGGGAAGCGGCCTCTGTAGCAATTTGACTCTGAGGACGCCCTTCAAATCCGGTGTCTTTTGTGCCAGATCTTCGATTGCCAGGGCATACGCTTGCTGTTCTTTCCCCGCAACATCACCCGGCACCTCGGCGATCAGAATTCCCACCTCGTGCCTGTCGAACTTCTCCGGCAATCCCCAATATCGGTAAAAGTAAGCGTAATAGCCCGCGGAAAACACTGCGCATACAATGAGCGCTGTCGCGATCTCTCGATTAAAGAGCAGGCTGCTAGGCTTGCGGTACCTTCTCTTCCACCGGCTGTAAAGGACTGCGCCAAGGATTACAATTGTTACACTCGGCGGGGTCCAGTTATGCTCGGAGAGCCAGCGAAGCACATCAAGCAGGTCGGGGCCTTCGATATGCAAGTCACAACCTCACGATAGAACAAAGAGTAGCAACCTCCTTGGTAAACGGTCAAACACTTCGGCGGTTGGGCCATACTTTCCGAGTCGTTGAGGTATCTCCGTCGCCGTTGACACTGCGCAGTGAGGAGAAAAAAAATCAGATTCCCATCGCGTTAGATGATTTGCGACCGCATCGCTCACAGGATTTTCCCGACGTGCGTCACCGCGATCCGCGCCTAGGCATTCTTTCCCACTGTGGGTTGCGCAAGGGGGGGGTGGTCCCTTTTTACCGTCCGTATCCGCTATCCCTTCCTCAAATTGACCGCGGATTCGCTCCGCGCCTATACTTCACTGTCGAAGCAATGTTTATGTAGCGGCCGCCTTAAGGCGGGCACTGTTTGCTTCGAAGGAGAATCTGCTATGGAAAAGCCCGTCATTCTAAGCGCCGTCCGCACGCCCATCGGAAAATTCATGGGCGGTCTTTCGCCTCTCTCCGCCACCGAACTCGGCGCGAAAGCCGTCACCGAATCCGTCCGCCGAGCAGGAATTGATCCCAAGCAAGTGGATGAAGCGATCCTGGGCAACGTGGTCCAAGCCGGCCTCGGCCAGAATCCCGCGCGCCAGGCTGCGCTCCGCGGCGGGCTCGACCCGCGCGTCGCCGCGATGACCATAAACAAAGTCTGCGGCTCGGGCCTGAAAGCCGTTGCACTGGCGGCGCAGGCGGTCGCGCTCGGCGAATCGGAGTTGGTGGTCGCGGGCGGGATGGAGTCGATGTCGAATTGCCCGTACCTGCTGAAGGGCGCGCGCACGGGCTTCCGCCTCGGCAACGCGGAGCTGGTTGACTCGATGATCGCCGACGGCCTCTGGGACGCCTACGAAAACTTCCACATGGGCATGACCGGCGAGCTCGTCGCCGAAAAATACGGCATCACGCGCCAAGAGCAGGACCAGTTCGCCGTCGAGAGTCATCGCAAGGCCGTACGCGCCATCAAATCCTGCTTCTTCGGCGAGCAGATCGTGCCAGTCGAGATCCCCCAGAAGAAGGGCGAAGCTGTGATCATCAAGACCGACGAATCCCCTCGCGAGGATACCTCGCTCGAGTTGCTCGCGAAGCTGAAGCCCGCATTCAAGAAAGACGGCGGGACCGTCACTGCAGGCAATGCTCCCGGCACGAACGACGGCGCGGCAGCCCTCGTGGTAACGAGCGAAAGCAACGCCGCGCGCCTGGGCAAGCAGCCAATGGCGCGCATCGTCGCGCAGGCCGTCAGCGGCGTCGAGCCCAAATGGGCGATGATGGCGCCCGTGGATGCGGTAGAAAAGCTGCTAAAAAAAACGGGATGGGACCGCGACAAGGACGTCGACATTTACGAGTTGAACGAAGCCTTCGCCGTCGCTGCCATCGCCATCACGCGCGTGCTAAAGCTCAACCCAGAAAAGGTCAACGTGAATGGCGGAGCGGTCGCGCTCGGCCATCCCATCGGCGCATCTGGCGCGCGAGTGCTCGTCACGCTGCTCTACGAATTGCAGCGCCGCAATCTGAAGCGCGGCATCGCCGCACTCTGCCTCGGCGGCGGCAACGCCGTCGCACTGGCCGTCGAGCGGGTTTGAAGCAACGCTGAGGATTGCTGTTCTGCGTCCTTCCGCCGTGCTACTCTGCGGCTCAGGAAGACCCTTTGAAATCCGCAGCTCTTGGGTTCCGTGCCCACTCCGGCTGGACCGCGCTGGTCGCACTCTCCGTGACAAAGGGTGTGCCCTGCGTCCTCGCGCGTCAGCGAGTTCACCTCGTCGAAACCTTCACCTACGAGTTTCGGCAGCCTTATCACACGGCGGCGAAAATGTCCCTCGATGAGGGCCGTGCCTTCATTTCGCGCGTCCAAACCGAGGCCCGGAGCCTTGCTCATCGCGCAATCCATGACCTCCAAGACACTTTGCAAGCGCAAGGTTACCGCCTCACGCGTTGTGGTCTTGTCCTCGCCTCCGGAAGGCCGCTTCCCAGTCTGCCCCAGATCTTGGCATCGCATTCCCTGATTCACACCGCTGATGGCGAACTCTTCCGCGGAGCCATTCTCCACGCAAGCGCCCGCTGCGACCTCGCGAGCACGACCGCCAAGGAACGCGACCTCTTGAGCGAGGCGTCGCGCATTCTGCACCTCAAACCCGACAATCTCACTCGCCGCATTGTTGCGCTGGGCCGTCCGTTGGGCCCTCCATGGTCACAGGAAGAGAAACTCTCTGCCCTGATTGCTTGGCTCGCTTTGGCTTCTCGGTCTTCAGATTTAATTCGGGCAGTTGATTCCAGCAGCTGACGCTTCCCTTGCCACATCCGTTTCCGCTATCATCTGGCTGGCCACTGAACGACAGTAACTCGAGCGCCGCCTCATGTTCTGCCCAAACTGCAAAGCGGAATATCGCTTCGGCTTCACCGAGTGCTCCGACTGTGGAGTCCCACTTGTCGAGAATCTTGCCGATGCATCTCCCTTTTCCAGCGAATCAGAAAACACCGAAGCAGCAGAGGTCCTTTGGACCGGCACTGATTCCAGCGCATTGAGCGCCATTGCCGAAGTGCTCGACGCCGTTCATATCTCTTACCACAAGACGAGCCGTGAAGTCGGGCCCTTGCCGGGCCTCTCCAAACCCGTCTACGCAATCCTGATCCACGCTCGCGATCGCGATGCTGCGCGTGCCGCACTCGATGACGCCCAACGAATTCTCGAAGGGTCGGGACAAAACGCAAACGATGCCGCGGAAGATTTCGAATCAGCCCCGCCCGCCCCGGTGCAACCGGAGGATTCGAGTGAATCCCTTTCGCTCCCGCCGCCGGATTATGTGCCCGAGGATTTCGATCCCGAGGAGGCGACCACCGAAGTCTGGTCCGGGGAAGACGCCGCCATGGCGCAAAACCTCAGAGTTTGTCTCCGCGAAAACGGTATCGGCTGCGCTCTGACCAAGGCCAATGGCTGCGGCCGGCTGGCAGTTCTGCCTTCCGACGAAGCCCGCGCGCGCGAAATCATCCGCGAAGTCGTCGAAGCAACCCCTCCCGAATAGCTGAGCTTGACGTTCCTTTACCTCCTATGCTTCCTTTGATTCCTCTGCTTCCGGGAGGCTTCTGAATGTCTGTAGACGCCATCAAGACAATCGCTGTTCTCGGCGCGGGCACGATGGGCAACGGCATCGCGCACGTCTTCGCGCGCGCGGGCTATCGCGTGATCCTGCGCGACGTCGAGCAGCGCTTCCTCGACCGCGGCCTCGACACCATCGCCAAGAATCTCGACCGCGAAGTGAAGAAAGAAAAAATCTCCGCTGCAGATAAGCCAATCATCCTCGCGCGCATTCAACCCGTCACGGACATTTCCGTGCTCGCCAGCGCCGATTTTGCCGTCGAGGCCGTCCCCGAACAGCTTGACCTGAAAGTCCGCGTCCTCAAGGAAGCCGACGCCGTCCTCAAGCCCGGCGTAATCCTCGCGTCGAACACGTCTTCCATTTCAATCACGCAGCTCGCTGCGCAAACCTCGCGCCCCGAAAAATTCATCGGCATGCACTTCATGAATCCCGTGCCGGTGATGGTCCTGGTGGAAGTAATTCGCGGACTCCAGACCAGCGAAGAGACATTTCAGACCACCATGGCGCTCTGCCAGAAGCTCGAAAAGTCGCCGGTCGCAGTCAACGACGCTCCGGGCTTCGTTTCCAATCGCGTCCTGATGCCGCTGATCAACGAAGCAGCTTTCTGCGTGATGGAAGGCGTTGCCACGCCCGAAGCGGTGGACGCCGTGATGAAGCTCGGCATGAACCATCCAATGGGGCCGCTGCAGCTCGCCGATTTCATCGGCCTCGACGTCTGCGTGGACATCCTCGAAGTCCTCTACAAAGGCTTCGGCGACCCGAAATATCGCGCCTGCCCGCTCCTCCGCAAGTACGTCGCTGCCGGTTGGCTGGGAAGGAAATCCGGCCGCGGCTTTTACGTTTACTCCTGAGTTTTCGGCTTAAAATTCATAGAAGCGCGACTTCCCCGGCGCAATCGGGTTGCGGAGGCGTTGATGAACCGCCGGATCGCCGGCATTGTATTCTTCGGGCTGGCGGCTTTGCCGCTGTTACTGGCGCAGACTGCGCCCACGTCGGATACACTTGTCCTGGAACTCCCCAGCAACCAGTGGTTCGAAGGGCCCCTCGAGAGCGTCACGGTTTCGCCCGACGGCAACTGGGCTCTCATCCATCACCACGGCGCGCCGGACCATTCCATCGTTCAGCTCTATTCTCTGAAAACGGGCCGCGAGGATCCCGCAACGCTCATCGCGGATCTCAACCACGTGGACAACGCGGAGTTTTTCGGCGCAGGCGGAATCGCGCGTCTCGGCGACCGCGGAACCGAATCCGGCTGGTTTTTGCCGGGGGCAGACAGCGAACAGCTTTCCACCTTGCCCGCGGACGCGATTCCGGCCTTCGCCGCAGACTCGAGCGAATTGGCCTACTATCGCGCCGACGCACCCAGCCAAGCTGTCTTCGTCAAGGCGCAAGGCCAATTCCGCGACTACGAAGTCTCAGGGCGCGTCACCGGCATGGCCTTTTCCTCCGACCGGGATTTTTTCTACGATCTGCTGCTCCAGCCTTCGGGCGAATCCATGCTGGAGCGCATCAACGTCAACACAGGAGCCGGGAAAGTGGTGGCGGCACATCTCGACGCGGCCCCCATGCCCGGCCGCATCGTTCTCTCACCCGACGGCCGCAAACTCTATCTGGCCCTCGCCACCGACGATCCCCCCAACAACGAATCACGCCATCAGCCCGAGGCAGACCGCTGGCTGAAAATTTACGAGCTCGATCTTGCTACCGGAGCGCGCCACTCGGTTGTCGAATCCGCGGGCCAGGACAATAACGCTCCCGCCATCGTGGGACGGAATCTTTATTGGACCCGCACGGTCTATAGCGATTCTGTCGTTCTGATTCCCGCGAGCGGCGGTAAGGCCAAGGAAATCGTTTCCGGCGGGATGATCCCCATGTGGAGCCCGGATAGCCATCGGATCGGATATACCTTCGGCGGGGCGCGCTTGGCCGATTGGGGGCTCGACCTCGACGACGCCGTGGTGGCGATTGACGACCAGGGCAATCGCGCCTCACAGCCCACTGTCATTGTTTCCGGCTATCACGAGGATTTTCCCCCTGCGTGGTCGCCCGACGGAAAATGGATCGCCTTCCATTCGCACCGCTCCTCGAAGCCCGTGCCCGTCTACGATGACCCTGCCAGTACCGACGACATCTATCTGCGCCACGCTGACGATATTCACGCCCCCGAAATCCGCCTCACCGATTTCGGGTGGGAAACGGGCCCGGCGTATTGGTCGCCCGACGGTCAAAAGCTACTGTTCACGTCCTGGGACCGCAACGGGCAGCCCGGCATCGACAAGCTGTACACCTTGACGATGGACCTGGAGCTGGGCCGCGCCCTGCGCGCGCAGTTGGTCCCTCTTCCCGCGGAGATTCGCAGCGTGTCGTGGGCGGCGTGGTCTCCCGACGGCGAAAAAATTGCCCTCGAGGATGATCGCGGCGGGGAGGACCGCGTACTTTGGACGGTCCACTCCGATGGATCGCACGCGGAAAAATTGCTCGATTACAAAGGCACCACCTACGACGGCGTGGATTGGTCGCCCGACGGCAAAACGATTGTCTATAGCGCGCTCGCCGATGGTCGCTTGCAGCTCTTCGTCATCCCCTATTTTGGAGGAGCTACGCGCCAGTTGACCCAGGACTCCGGCAATCTGATGCACCCTCGCGTCTCTCCCGACGGAAAATGGATTGCCTGCACCCGCATCGTCCAGTCAAAACAGATCTGGCGCCGCCCGCTTTCTTAACGCGCAGCGCAAGCTCCGGGCAGCAGCTTCCATCACTGCGAGCAGGCGTTCCGCTCACCAAGGCCATTGACCAACGTTATCTAAGAGATTAAGTTAGTGAGCGTGGCCCGCAGACGTATCTTCTCCTTGATTTTCCTGCTCGCATTCTTCGTGGGTGCCAGCCAAGCCATCCGTGCTGTTCGCAGGCATGAATCATCCGTTCGCGCGGCAGACGACCCGGCCATAGGAAGAGAAAACGAGCTGGAGCCCAAGCGGCAAGAGTGGTTTTTCCGTCAGCGTGCTTTTCCGCAGGGCTTCATTCCAGAGGAGAGGCGCATTAGGGCTCTCAATCAAATGGCCCAGATGCGGCCGATTCATTCGCGGCTCAATCCTCTAATCAACTCTCCACAAGAGAATGCGCGGATGCTGTCGGAATCGAGCCTCAGTACCACTCAATGGACTTTGATTGGCCCTCAACCGACTTTGTTAGCCGTCCCGCCCGTGGCATCGGGCCGCGTCACCGCCCTCGCGCTCGATCCGCTGAATTTCAATATCGTCTATGCGGGCGGCGCCCAAGGCGGCGTTTGGAAGACTACCGACGGCGGACAGACGTGGTCTCCACTGACAGACACGCAGCCTTCCTTATCCATCGGCGCGCTCACTCTCGATCCTTCCAATGACAGCGTTATTTATGCGGGGACCGGTTCCTCTCTGGGTGGCTACTACGGCGCCGGAATTCTTAAATCCACTGACGCGGGAAACACTTGGACCAACATCCCCGGTCCCTTCGTCGGTCCCTTCGGCCCCGACACTTACTTTGGCGGAGGCGCGCGCATCAATTGGCTTGCGGTTGATCCTGCCAACCCCTCTATCATCCTGGCGGCGGTATGGCGATGGCCCCACAGTGCCGCCGGCATTTACCGTTCCGCGGATGCTGGCAACACGTGGACGCAGGTTTTCTCCGGTGCCGCCAGTTCTCATGTGTTTTTCGATTCTGCGGGCCAAAACGCCTACGCCGCGATGGGCGACTATTACGGAAGTTCTCAGGATGGAATCTACAAATCTGCCGACGGCGGCCAGACGTGGGCGCTCGACGATGGGACCGGTAATAACCAATTGCCCACCGGCTCGAACATCGGTTCCATCACGCTGGCGATGGCCCCTTCTAATTCCGCAACCATGTTTGCGAGCGTTTCGCAAACAGGTTCTTTTCCGCCCGCACCTTTGGGGTTCTACACGACGGTTGACGCGGGCCAGAATTGGACCAAAGTCTCCCAGCTGCCTCTTTCTCCCTACGGTACGGGCATCCCCGAGTGGGCCGCCATCGTAGATGTGCATCCCACAAATCCAAACGTGATCTTGGCAGGAAACATCGATCTTTACCGTTCACTCGATGGCGGCAATACGTGGACCGACATCAGCCAGGGAGCCAATCAGACCATCCACGTAGACATGCACTCGCTCGCCTTTGCGCCGGACGCCTCAATCATGTACCTGGGCCATGACGGCGGCGTCGTCAGCACCACGAACGTGACTGTCAACCCCGGCTCCCCGGCCTGGAATAACCTGAACCAGCAGCTTGCGGTCACCGAGTTCTATCCGGGATTGTCATTCAATCCAATCAACCCCCAGAATTTTCTCATCGCCGGCAGCCAGGACAACGGCACGCAAGTCTATTCGGGAAGTTTGACCTGGAACAATGTGGCCTGCGGAGACGGCGGCTGGACTTCTGTGGACCCGCAGAATACCAACAACGTCTATGCTGAGTGCCAATACAACTATTTGCTGAAATCCACTGCCGGTGGCGCCGCGAACACCTACAACTACATTACGGGCAGCATTGATACGAACGATCGCGTGTCTTTCATCGCGCCATTCGTAATGGATCCCTCCAGCCCGCAGACTCTCTACTTTGGAACGTACCGTGTCTACCAGACGACCAACGGCGCGAACACTTGGACACCCATTTCACCGGACTTGACGGACAACTCGGGCAGCACGCTAACCACTATCGCCGTCGCGCCGTCGGACTCCAATACCGTATTCGCCGGAACGGATGATGGCATTCTTCACGTCACTTCCAACGCTACGGCCGGAACCGGCGCCACTTGGACACTGGCGAACGCGGGTTTGCCGCCGCGATACCTCTCGCAGGTTGCGGTCTCCCCGACGGCCTCTTCCACCGCATACGCAACCTTTTCCGGATTCACGGGCTTTGGAGACACCCTCGGTCACGTCTTCAAGACTACGAACCTGGGCTCCTCGTGGACAGACATCAGCGGAAATCTCCCCGACATCCCGGTCAACGACATCGCCATTGATCCCGATATCCCGGGCACGCTGTACATCGCCACCGACGTAGGTATTTTCTCTACGGACAATGACGGTCAGCAGTGGGCGCCGCTGGCGGCCGGCCTGCCCTACACGGAAACCCTCGCCGTAAAACTCCACGAGCCCACCCGAACTTTGATCGCTGCCACCTACGGCCGCAGCATGTGGGAACTGGCGTTGCCCGTTGTGGCGACCGCGTCTCAGCTTTCCGCTTCGGGTCTCACTTTCGGCCAGCAAATCGTCGGGACCAGCAGTACCGCAATGCCCATCTCAATTTCGAATAGCGGCAACAATCTCCTGGACGTCTCCTATGTGACCGTCAACGGCAATTTCACGCAGACAAATAATTGTGGCCCAGGCATCCCCGCCGGCGGCAGTTGCACCATCAACGTAACTTTTGCACCCACCGCCACGGGAACTCTTTCGGGCACGCTCACCATCCTCGATAACACTCCCGCCAGCCCCCGAGCCATCAGCGTAACTGGTCCTGGCGTGGATTATTCCCTGACAGCCGCCCCG
Organism: uncultured Acidobacteriota bacterium; assembly: GCA_963788255.1. Classification (GTDB taxonomy): domain Bacteria; phylum Acidobacteriota; class Terriglobia; order Acidiferrales; family UBA7541; genus Palsa-295. The sequence goes on along the minus strand of CAWBGC010000009.1, from coordinate 339,229 downwards.
GGATCGCAGGTCAGTCAAACGATTTCCGCGGGCCAAACCGCCAACTATTCTTTGCTGCTAACGCCACTGGGTGGCTTCGATGCTGCCGTTTCCGTGTCGTGTACAGGTGTCGTCCCGGCGGGAATGTGCACGGCCTCGCCCAATTCGCCAACTCTCAGCGGCAATGCGCTTCCCATCAGCGTCAACGTCACCACTACGGCGCGGTCCCTAGCGCCTTACGAAACCCTGCGGCGCATTCGGCCGATTCCGCTGGGCGCTCCTGCGTCGCTTGCAATTGTCATCCTTGCCTTTTTGCTTGTTGTCTATCGTAGGCGCTTTCGGGAAATTCCGAATGCCGCGGGGGTCGTTCTTCTTGTTCTGTGCCTTCTCGTTTTCGAGAGCTGCGGCGGTGGAGGCAACTCTACGCCGCCTCAGCAAGGCACTCCGGCAAATACATATTCGCTCAATATCGTGGCGACTTCCGGAGGCGCGACGCGAAATCTGCAGCTGACCCTTGTGGTCCAGTAGCTGAAACGCGCCGCAGACGCCCCAGGATCGACGCTCACTGCGCCAAGCTGAGTCCGATGGCAGTGTAATCGTCCCGGCCGAGAATCCAGCCCACCTTGCCGTCAATCGAGATTTTCAGCCACGTTTCATTCGCCGAGGAGTGCTCTTCGGGCGGGCTCGCCTGGAAAACCGCGCTCATTACTTGCACGCTGGATTGCGGCGTCACGCTCACTCCGGTCGATGGCGTGTCCTTGTTCGGCGACGCATACAGTTGGATGTACCCATTAGCTTCGATGTCGGGCTTCCGGCGGAAGGGCGCCTCCTGCGCCACTTCGAATTCGCCGGTCTCCTGCGGCTCCAAGCGATAATCCTTCCAGTTCACGCGCACGGGCTGCACGATGTAGAAGTAGCCAGTGACCACATAAATCGGCAGCGTATCGCCCGCGAGCAAGCGCCTCGAATCCTTCGACGTTCCCGCCGGCAGCTCTCCCAGTTGGCCGTAGAAATCCAAGGGATCTCGGTTGAGCGCCTGCAGCTCCCCGTCGCGCACGCCGAATATCTGAATCGATTCCCCCGAATTCGCATGCGACGGCAATCTCTCGTAAAGGATCTCGATGGCCTGATGGTCCCGCCCCTCGAGTCGCGTCACCTCGGCCACGTGCCGCTCCACCCGGTGCGAAAACGCCACGGGGAACGATCTGTGAAAGCGCGTCTTTCCGGCCGCATCGTCAATCTTCACGGACTTCACGGTCTCTTCATCGTCCTCGTTGCACTGTCCTGCGTGCCGCGTCTCCTTGTAGCAAATCACGCTGAGTTTCACGGTGAAATTCTGCCCATCAATGGAATACGGCCCCAGCGTGCGGGTGTAATGCGTGGGCATGGGCGATGGACCCTCCTCCTTCTGCGCCATGGCCGGCGAAGCGAACGCGCTCGCACACAAGACTATCGCCACCAGTCCCCCCAGCGAATTCAGTCCACGAAGGCTTCTCAACGCCCTGCTCCCGGTCCGATTGTATTGCTGAACCCCACCAATTATCCCTCGCCTCGGCAAACCCAACGGATGCCGAAACCCCCGGGGGAAGTTGGCCGGAGCGCCTTCCAAGGGTTGGCCACTCCGCGCCTAGAGGCAAAATGGGCCCAAAAAGTCTTTGCTTTTTCTTCGCCTTGTGCTAATATTGCCTCCCAGAAATCACCGGGCCGGGGCAGCCGCACTCTGGTAAAATCGGGCCGCCCGCGTTCTCCCCGGACGATCGGGACACTAAACGAACTCCCTCTTGAGGTGCAATGTGAGCGACGAAAAAACTAAAAATCTGGATCTGGCAATCTCGCAAATCGAAAAGCAGTACGGCAAGGGCTCCATCATGCGTTTGGGGAATCGCGACGTCCTTGTGCCCGTGAATGTCATCCCGACCGGCTCGATTTCGATTGACGCCGCCCTCGGCGTCGGCGGCTTCCCGCGCGGTCGCGTCATCGAAGTGTACGGCCCGGAATCGGGCGGCAAGACTACACTGACGCTGCACGTGATCGCCGAAGCCCAAAAAATGGGCGGCCAGGCGGCGTTCATCGACGCCGAGCACGCGCTCGATCCTGCCTACGCCCGAAAGCTGGGTGTGGACGTGGACAACCTGCTCGTTTCGCAGCCGGACAATGGCGAGCAGGCCCTGGAAATCGCGGAAACTCTGATCCGCTCGAACGCCGTTGACATCATCGTGGTTGATTCCGTCGCCGCGCTGGTCCCCAAGGCCGAGCTTGAAGGCGAGATGGGCGAGCCGCAGATGGGCTTGCAGGCGCGCCTGATGTCGCAGGCGCTGCGCAAGCTCACCGCCATCGTTTCAAAATCGAAGACCTGCCTGATCTTCATCAACCAGATCCGCGAGAAAATCGGCGTGATGTTCGGCAATCCGGAAACCACCACGGGCGGACGCGCGCTGAAATTTTACTCCTCCATCCGCATAGACATCCGCCGCATTCAATCCATCAAGGAAGGCGACCGCGTGGTCGGCTCGCGCACCCGCGCCAAAGTGGTCAAGAACAAGGTCGCGGCGCCCTTCCGCGAGGCCGAATTCGACATCATCTATGGCGAAGGCATCTCCCGCGAAGGCGATTTGATCGACCTCGGCGTCATGAAGAACCTGCTCGAGAAATCCGGCACGTGGATTTCCTACAAGGGCGAGCGCCTCGGCCAGGGACGCGAGAATGCCCGCGTCTTCCTCAAGGAAAATGTCGAGATTCGTGAGAAAATCGAGCACGAATTGCGCAAGGCTCTCGGCCTCGCGGCGCATGCTCCAGCTCAAGACGCCGACAAGGCCTCTCCCGACGGGCAGAAGCCGGCCATGAAGGCCGCTGCCGCCGGCCAGGCCCGTAAGTAACTTCCGCACCTGTCGAGAGCCGCCACCCGCGCACGTTGTCATTCCGAGCGCAGGGGCGGCTCTTTGTTTTTCGCGCGCTTTTTGCGCGGCCGGCCCGAAGAGAGGAATCTGCTCCTGCTTTGCCTATCTTGCCCCCATTCCGCGCCAATGAATTCTCGCGGCGCAGCCGGCTGGATCAAGGGTGAGGTTTGACGGGAACGAACACCAGAGTCTGGTCATCCCAAATGACCGGGTGAAACTCGTATTTGCCATCCACGCGAATCGTCACAGCGCGGTTAGGCCCATTACTGTCCAGGCTCACGGTCACGGGAATTTCGTTCCCCAAAGTCTTCCCGTCGCTATCCATCTCCCGAGCGCTGCCGATCGAAAAGGAGAGCCAATTTTCGCCCCCGCGATTTACCCAAAAGGTGATGTCGCGGAGTTGGATGGTGCGGGAGCGGCCAGCGTCGTTAAATGTCAGCGGGGATTCCCAATTGATCCATCCCGTTTTGGCCGCGCCGGACCTGACGATCCCGGATTCATTAAGAGCGACAATCCCCAAGGCGGACAAGGGAGGGTTCTTCTTCTTGCCGATGTCATAGTCAAGAGAAGCGACATTGATAATGCGCGACCGAAAGTCCTTGGTGGCCACGACGCCAACGAAAGCGCTCATGTCGCCCTGGAAGGCAATACTCTTTCCACAGTGCATGCAGGCCATCTCAAGGGTAGGGCCACTGGCTCCGACGGCAATCGACCCAATCTGCATGCCTTTTTTGAGAATCGTTGTTTCATATAAACCGGTTCGAACCTCCCGAATGGCAATGTCAGCCTCGGTGGGTTCCGCCGCGGGCTGGTCGGCTGCGGCAGGGCCCTTCGGCGGCGCGGCAAAACCGGAATCGACAAAACGAACGCGCATTCCTCCACCGGTGCTTTCGATGGGGCTGACGTCACCCGAACTCCGAGGTGCAACGTAAAGCTTGAGCACAGGATGCTGCTGGAATAACGTTCCAAAGGCATCCTCTCCGATTCCCATCAGCATGACGTCTCCGCTCTGCATGTAAGTCACCCCCAAAGGCCGGACGGAGGCTCCCCCTGTAAACTGGACACCTGTCCCCGCGAACGACTGGTCGCCGGACGCCGTGGGCGACGGCGAGGGCCCGGCTCCTGTTCCCGCGCCCAGCAGTTGCCTTAGTTTCATCATCCTCGGCGAGAATTCCAAAACGCCGAACTCCGCGTCGGGATTCTTAATGTCGGACAACCGGAGGAGAGGATGTTCCTTCGGCATGTAGAAGACTAGATCGGGGCCCAGAGAATTAATAAACGCCAGCGTCCTGGAGTCCACCAGGACAGCGCCGGCTTTGCTCAGGGCATCAGCCGCTATCCGCCGGACGTCAGGATCCGTGCTGTTCAGCGCAGCGACCAAGGGTTCGTCAGCCGAAGCCCCCATGGAGGCGAGCGTCGCGGCGATGCGCTGCTGGAATTGAGCGTCCGTGCCCTTTGAAGAGGCAATGAGGGGCTGGACGGCGGGCGGTCCCGTCGTAATCAGTGCCGCTGCAGCACTCTCTTGGACTTGAGGATCCGTGTCCTTGAAGGCTGCGATGAGCGGCACTACCGCCTCGGGGGACTTAAATTGGCCCAACGCCCAGTCCGCATTTTCTCTGACCTTGGCATCCGTGTCCTTGAAGGCTGCGATGAGCGGCTCGATCGCACGGGGATCATTGATTCGTCCCAACCCCACGGCCGCATTCTCTCGCACCCTGGGGTCCGCGTCCTTGAGGGCAGCGATGAGGGGCTCGATAGCGCGCGGATCTTTCATATCGGCCAACGCCCCTGATACATCTGTTCTGACGTCGGCTTCCGTGTCCTTTAACGCGGCGATGAGGGGCTCGATCGCGCGGGGATCGTTGATTTGTTCCAACCCATAGGCCGCATTCTCTCGCACCCTGAGGTCCTCGTCCTTCAGGGCAGCGATGAGGGGCTCAATGGCGCGAGCATCTTTGATCTGCGCCGACGCCCAAGCCGCATTCACTCTGACCTGAGCATCCGTGTCCTTGAGCGCTGCGATAAGGGGCTCGACCGCGCGCGGGTCCTTGATCTCTCCCAGAGCCACAGACGCATATTCCCTGGTGTTGTCATCCGTGTCCTTGAGGGCGGCGATGAGAGGAGCGAGGGCCGGGGCTCCGATGGAAATCAATGCTCGAGCAGCATACCCTCTGAGGGTTTTATCGGTGTCCTTGAGAGCCGCGATGAGAGGGGCGATTGCTGGGGTTCCGATGGAGGCAAGCGCACTAACCGCTTCATTTTTGACGTTCGCATCCGCGTCTTTCAATGCGACGATCAGGGCATCGACACCTCGTGGGTCCTTGATTTTTCCCAGCGCCCACGCTGCATTCGATCTGACGATCGCATGCGAATCCTTTATGGCAGCGAGCAGGGGCTGGACGGCGGGCGTGCCGATGCTGACCAACGACTCAACCGCCTTCTGTCGAACGCGACCATCGTTGTACTTCAGTGCTCCGATCAGGGATTCGATCGCGTGGGGGTCTTTAATTTCGCCGAGTTCGAGGAACGCATTGGTCGCATCGTAACGGAGCGGTCCCTCCGGGTCATTGACCGCCACAAGCAGGGGCTCGGCCGCGCGAACATCTTTGATTTTCCCCAGCGACACGGCCGCAGCTTGTCGAACGCTTAGTCTCGTGTCCTGGAGTGCCGCGATCAGGGGCTCGACCGCGCGAGGGTCCTTGATATCGCCCAATCTAGAAGCCGCATATTGTCGATGGCTCCAACTCTTGTCGTTCAGTTGCTTGATCAGTTTGTCCACCTCGTCGCCCTTGGCGATGGCGGAAGGCACAAGCCCGAGCACGCAGAAACATGCCAATACCGTCGCGACAAACGTCCGGCTGGTTTGCAACGAGTGGATGATTTTCAACGGAGCCACGCTATTCTCCCTCATGAAAGGAATATTTGAACAATACCCGGCCCGGAATTATCGATTTCAACGTCTTCGCCGCGCATCGTACGCTCCTCCTGCCCTGGACACAATGAATTAGCAATCAGAGAGGGGCAAGATGCCATTCTGCTTTCCTGATTAGGGTGCTTGTTTTTTCCGATCCAACCCCATGAACAGAAATAGGGAGAGAAGCCCTAATATGAAGGTTTTGAATTCTACAGACATCCCGTCGGAACTACTTTCATGAAAGTAGTTGGGCGGCTGCGAGTCAGCATCGCATTTCACCGCGCAATTCCGCCCTCCTGTTCCGCCTCGCTACAGTCCCTTCGTACAGTTATGTCACCCAGGAAAACTGTACGCATTAACAGTTGCGCTCAGTGGCAGCAATTCCTTAAACTGAATGTCGGATTGGCTCCTGTGAGGGTTATACGAGCCGAGACACTTACATATGCGAAGGAACCCAGCCATTAAGGAAGCTGTTTCGATTCTTTGTCTCATTCTGGCCGCCGCTCCGGGCTCTGCCTTTGGAGCGAATTCGCCGAGCCGCACGCACCGTCACAGCGCCGCTTCGAATTACACCGACCCAACCAAGTACGACGTAGCCGATTACGATGATCCCATTGTCCGCCAGATCGCGGTAGATGCGCTCGGCCACGAAAAGGGCTCCGTCCTGGCGATGGATCCCACCACGGGCCGCATCCTCACCATCGTCAACCAGAAGATGGCATTCTCTTCCGGCTTCGAGCCCTGCTCGACCATAAAGCCCGTCGTTGCGCTTGCCGGCCTCCAGGAAGGCATCATCACCCGCGACACCATGCTGCCCGTCGGCCGCCGCCGCTACATGGACTTGACCGAAGCGATGGCGCACTCAAACAATAATTTCTTTCAGGAAGTGGGCACGCGCCTGGGATTCGACACCGTGCACCACTACGATCAATTGGTCGGCCTCGGCGAACGCGTCGGCTACAACATTCCCGAAGAGCAGCCCGGCTCCCTGCCGTCGAGGCCGCCGCTCTTCGGTGGCGTGGCTCGCATGTCCAGTTTCGGCGAGGGCATCCGCATCACGCCCTTCCAGCTCGCTTCCATCGTGGGAATGCTCGCCAATGGCGGCACGCAATTTTACCTGCAGTATCCCCGCACGCAGGAGGCGGTGCAGAATTTTCAGCCGCGCGTCCGCCAGCAGCTCGAGATCGGCCCGCTCCTTCCCGATTTGCGCGAAGGGATGCTCGCCGCGGTGCTCTATGGCACGGCCAAGCAAAGCTACGATCCCTACGGCGAGCAGCCGCTCGGCAAGACCGGCACGTGCAACGACGAAGGTCTCGGCGGTCGGCTCGGATGGTTCGTTTCCTACGCGGATGAGGCGCATCCGAAAATTGTGATTGTTGTTCTGCTTCACGGCGGAGCCCGCATCATCAGCGGTCCGCACGCCTCGGAAATCGGCGGCCGCATTTATCGCGGCCTGTACGTCCGCAACTACTTCGTGGATTCCTCGCCGAGCTCCCGGTATTCCGCTGTGACTGCCGCCGGCGCTTCCCACTGAATCTCTCGACCGTGATTGCCCCATCGCTTTTTGCATGACCTTCTTCTAGGCCTCGTTCTACGCGCCCGACCCGCCTGTTCTCGTTCAGAATGATTGGTGACACTCGATAGAGTGTCGCCATGCAAATACATGGGGGAAGGGTACCCAAAGTGCGAGAGCTCTCGCGCTTTGGGTACGAGCTGAGCCGGACCGCCCAGCTCCGGTTGGTCTGGATGAGTCACTATCTCCGCCACGGTCGCAAGGCGGCGTTCACCTGCCGTCACTTCGGGATCAGCCGGCAGACGTTCTATCGCTGGTGGCGCCGCTACGACCCTCACAATCTCACCAGCTTGGAAGACCGCTCGCACCGTCCGCATCGGCGGCGCCAGCCGACCTGGACCGCCTCGCAGAGTGAAGCCGTGCTGGCTCTGCGGCGCGAGTATCCCCGCTGGGGAAAGGACAAACTGGTCGTGTTGCTCCGCCGCAAGAATCTCCGGCTCTCCACCTCCATGGTGGGCCGGATCCTGAGCGATCTGAAACGTCGTGGCGTGCTGGTGGAAACTCCCTGGAAGGTACCAACCCGTCGCCGCAAGATGCGCGGCCGTCCCTGGGCCCGGCGAAAGCCCCGTTTTTGGCCCATTCGACAGCCGGGGGATCTGGTCCAACTCGACACCAAAGAGGTGCGACCCGCGCGCGGAGTGGTGCTGAAACACTTCTCGGCTCGCGATATGATCACTCGTTGGGATGTGCTCGAAGTGCATGAACGCGCTACCTCACTCGCCGCGGCGCACTTCCTGGACACGCTGGTTGATCGCATGCCCTTCCCCATCGCCGCTCTGCAGGTGGATGGCGGCAGCGAATTCGCTGCTGAATTCGAGTTGGCTTGCCAGCAACGAAACTTGCCGCTCTTCGTGCTCCCGCCGCGCTCTCCAAAACTCAACGGTCAGGTCGAACGGTCTCATCGCACTCATCACGAGGAGTTCTACCAGGTGATCCCGCAGAGCTGAAACGTTGCGCAACTCAATCCTCAGCTTCGTCGCTGGGAACACATCTACAACACCGTGCGCCCTCACCAGGCGCTCCGCTACCTCACCCCGCTCGAATTCCTCGAGCGCTGGAAATCTCAACAAAAGAAAGCCGAGTGTCACTAATCATGTGGACGAGTACACCGCCTTGACCGCATTCCGCACGCGGCGTACGATTGAATTGGGATCCCCGTGGATGGAGGCCATCCGATGAGGGACAACCACCCGCATTCCGCGCCAACGAACTCCTTCACTGCGCCGCTGCCCGCATTCACATTGAGTTCTCGCAGACGAATATTTTTCCCCCGAAGACTCTCCTCTGCTTTTTCGTCGTGACAACGTGCCTGTCTCTCCCGGCACTGGCAAGCCCGCAGCCGCAGGGTGCTTCTCCGCCGCAGACGCAGCTCCCCTCGCAGCAGAAGCCAGTCTCGCTCGGCGACGCGTCACGGGCGGCCAAAGCACAAAGATCTAAATCCGCGCCGGCCAAGGTCTACACAAACAACGACTTGTCGGGACTTCCGCGCCGCGATGTTTCCGTTGTCGGGCAACTGGCTCCGCCCGCGGCTGCTTCCTCCGGACCATCGAATGTGGGCGCCGCGAAATCGCCGGTCAAAGACGAGAAATATTGGCGCGAGAGGAGTCACGCTCTCCACGCTCAGTTGGACTACGTGCAGCAGTCGATCACGAAGTTAGAGAACGATGCCGCGACCTACTGGACCACCGGTTACGATATCCGCGACGACTACGAGCTACCGCACCTGTGGGATCTCACCGCAGAAAAAGAAGATCTCCTGAAGCAGATCGATCAGCTCGAAGAGGAAGCCCGCAAGGCCGGAGCGGATCCCGGCTGGCTTCGCTGAGCTCCGCCTCTCGACGTTCCTGCTTTAGGGCTTGGCCTGCCGGTGGCTGGGAAAATTCGGTGTCAACTTCGGGATGAAAAATTCTTGAAGAAGATTGGCGGCGGCAGCGGCGCCAATCCCGATTGCTGTGTTTTCAAACGTCAATTCCGCTCCGCGATCATTCGCCGGATAGTAGAGATTCGAAATACCGCCGGAGGCGAGGCTTCCGAGGATGCCCGAGTAGTTTGCTTGCCAGTGTTTATCATCGCCCTTGCAAATCACTGAATTGGCGATCGCATACAGAATCCGCGACCGGATACTGCCGCTTCCCTTGTAGAAATAGCGCGGATCTTGTTTCAGGAGCGATGGCAGCATGGCGCCTCCGATGTACGTGCCTGTAACGAGGTCAGCATAAGAGGCGCCGTAGCGCTTTCCATAACCCTGTGCGCCCTGCCCATATCCGCTGAAATTGTTCTGCGCCTGCTGAAGCCCCGCGATGCCCCCATTCACTAGGAAGGTGACCGGATCTATTGTCGTCCGCCAGGCAAGGTTGAACTTTTGCTTCGGTGAGAGTGGAACGGCGTCAGGGTAGTAGCTGACATAAAAATTCGGAATGACGCCGAGCACACGCTGCTGCTCTTCCTCCTTGACCTCTACTTCCGCCAATTCGGCCGGCGGGACTACGACCTTCACCTCAACGTTTTCAGTGGCGACGCCCAACGCGATCTGCGGGACAATGTTGATCTCCCCCGGTTGCAGGGTTCCGGAAAAAGTCTGCGCCGCGAAGCCCGCCGCCGTAATTGCAAGCTGGAAGGGCCCGGGAGCAATGTTGGTGAAGGAGAATTGCCCATCGCCGTTGGATAGCACTTCCTGGCCTGGGGACTGGTCCCCACGTATAAGTTTCACGCGGGCTCCCACGAGCGCGGCTCCTGTTTGATCGACAATTGTTCCGCTGATGGTTCCTGCCAATTGTTGATCGGGCGGCTGCGGAGTTGTCTGCCCCGGCTGCATTGGTTGGGCCTGTTGCGTTGCCTGCGCCGGTTGTGACTGTTCCTGCTGCGCGAAGGCGCAAAGCGACAGCGCGAGCGACAGCGCCGCCACCAGCGTGCATCCCAAGCAACCGCTTGTCACGCGTCCATGTTTTCCGGTCATTCCGCCTGGTTCCTCCGCGCCGGCGCCTGCCTGGGACGTCCGGCGGATCACACTTTGCCTTCGTTTCGACAGTGCTATGATTCGGGCCTGTGGAAATAGGTTTCACGCGATTTCCGCCGAATTGTTTTTTCAGTAGCCTCACCAGCTTAGCTCCAGCAGCGAAACGGATTCGCGCGGCAAGGAGAAGGGAATCTCCGCGCTCCCGCCGTCGCTCCGAATCCAGTGCGGCGAATTGAGCAATTGCAGTTGGCCTGCCGTTTTCAGCAGCTCGATCTGGTACGGCGTGGGATTTTGCGGCGAGCTCATCGCCAGCCATTCCGCGTAGGAGTTACTGTGGCCGCGGTCAATGCGGTAGTGGCGCAGCAGCAATCGGTGCGCCACCGCGGGAATCCCTGCGAGTTTCACCACCACCGGCGCGTCCGGGCCCGCGACGTCGTCGTCGTGGTAGTTCCAAACCATCACGGTGATGCTGTGCTCGGTGCGCGCGGCCAGCGCGTCCACATCCGGATTGCCGCGGACGCCCGATTGCGCGATCGCCTTCGCGCTGACGGCGGCGCTACTTTCCGCTGCGATGCGCTCGCCGCGCATCAGCCCGGCCATGCGGAAAAAATTCAGCTCCGGCTTGTCCACGCCGTTCGTCGCCAGCGTGCGATACCCTTCGAAGTAAGGCTGATCCTCGAATTCGAACGCCCAAGTGAGCAATCCCGCCACGTTGGCCTTGCGCTCCTCCGCCGAATCGAGCGTCCCGCGCAAAATTGCCGCCGTGAACGCGGGATAGAGCGTGCCGTTGCGGTACGCGTTCTGTGGATAAATCCTGGCAGCGCATGCCGCGCAGCCATCCGGATCGGATTCGCTCAGCACGATGGGCAGTTTTACATATTCGGGGAACGAGCCAACGATCTCGAGTCCTCGGTCCACGCTCGCCAGGTTCGCCGAAATTCCCATCTCCACGTGGCCCTCGACGAACTTCGGCGAGCCCTTGGCATGAAAGCTGATGAAGTCGAGCGGTGCGCCCGTCTGCCCCGTCGCGAAATTCTTTCCATGCGCACAGTGTTCCAGGAATTGCCGCAAAAATTCCGCGGCGCGCGAGCTTGCCGGACCCGTGGTCGCCGGGCCTCCCACGCGTGCGGCGGGAAGCGCGCGCTTCACGGCCTCCGCGGAAAAATCGTAGAGCTTGTCGTATTCTTCCGGAGTGCCGTGCCAGTAGCCGATGTCGGGCTCGTTCCAAACTTCAAAATTCCAAGTCGCCACTTCTGCCGCGCCGTATTGCTTCACGCAATGCAGCACCAGTTGCCGCACCAGCTCGCCCCACTTCTCGTAATTCGACGGCGGATACGACCAGCCCGTATAGAGGTCGCCCTTCGGCCACGTGTGCTGGTACGGCTCGGGCTTCACCGAAAGCGCTTCAGGCATGAATCCGATTTCCACAAACGGTTTCGCGCCCGCCTGCAAATAGGTGCCCAGAATTTCGTCTACGATTTTCCAATCGTAGACTGCCTTCCCGGCGGCGTCTTCCGTGTACGCGTTCGTCGAGCCCCATTTCAACGCAGGCGTGCCGTCGCCGGTGGTCAGCAGATTGTGCGTGCGGATTTCGACCGGCACGGGGCTCAGCGCGGCCAGCTCGGAAATCAGCTCCTTGCCGTGCGGCGCGTACGTGTAATTCGGCTCGTCGTAGCCGAAGTAGGCCCAGATCGGCCGCAGCAGCCCCTGCGTCTGCGCCGCATTCACGCGAATGGTGACCGGCGCCTCTTGCGCGGGAAGGGCTGCACAGCCCAAAGCCAAGAACAGCAGGACGGCGAGGAAGCGGGAGAATTGAGACTGGCCGGGGCGTTTCGGGCGGCTCTGCGAACGCGCCACTGGGGCGTTCTTTGGGCAACCCTTCGACCGCCGAACTGAGGCGCTCTCAGGGTAAAGGGTCGCCAATTTGTTGCGATTAGAAAAAATTAGATCCCTTTGTTTGCAACGACTTAAGTCGATTTCTAATCCATGGTAGTTGCGATTAGAAATGCTGCGGCGAATATCAAAAGGCGAACTTCTGGCGAAAACCTGGGATGGAGGCTGGGCGCTAGATGCTCCAGGCCGGACAGTGCCGAGATTCGAGGGACGGCCGAGGTGGAGAAGCGGGTCGCGTCCCGGCACTGCATCCTGGGACACTGAGGACCCGTGTTTCTTGTTGCGGTTAGAAAATGTTTTCTCCTTTTGAATGAGAGAGTTAACCCCAATTTCTAATCGCGGGAGTGTTGCGGTTAGAAGGGCAGGGTTTAGGGTGTCGGGTGTAGGGTTTAGGGGGAGGGGAGGACGCGGCCCTTCGACTTCGCTCACGGCATGCGAGTGACGAGTTGAAGCGAGAAGCAGATCCCTCACCGCTATCCGCAAACGACGCGGCTGGGTTCGGGATGACGACGCAAGAGAGGCGGGCGGGGTGGGAGAGGCAAAGCCCGGCGATGACGGCGCAGGAGAGGGGGGCCGGATCGTTTGCGGGCGGGCTGGCCCGCCTTTCGGAAGGGCAAGTGGCGCCGTCCCGAGACGGAATCGAGTTTTTGCAAGCGTGCACATACGTCCAAAATAAGGCTAGTCAAGATGGGAAGAGGTTGCAAGGGATTGTTGGAGGAAAAAAGGACAGGGTATAGGACTGTCCTTTCGGACAGCGGGAAGCGCAGGGAGACGAAGAGGCGGGGCGGCATTCGAAATCTGAAATTAGAAAAAGGGGCGGATGGGTTAGCGGAGGCGGTAGGAGCCTGCGCCGAGGAATTCGAGGAGGCCAAGGTCTCGCAGAACTTGAAGTTGCTGGCGGATCTTGTCGCGGACATGGCGATTGTCGGGGTGCAATCGAGCCAAGGTTTGGTCATGAGCGTAAACGTCAGCGAGATCGAACTCGTCCTTTCCAAGTGACCGCACGACGTTGAGGACATCAAGCGTCCATCCGCGCTTCTCAACTCCGAGCTTCTCCAAGGGGCGAAGGTGGGCGTATCGCTCGCGGACAATGCGCGGCGGGATCGGCTTTCGGTTTCGGTTTTGATGATGAAGAGGGCGTCGGAGTCGGAGCGGCCCGAAGCGCGGAATTGTTGGCGGGCTTCGTCGAGGGAATCGGCAAGCGTGGAGAAGATAACGCGGCGGTCATCACGGCCAATGAAGTAGAAGCGGCGCTCCTGCTGGACGAGTTGGAGTTGGCTGGGCATGCGAGCGACGCGATTCAGCGCGTTATTGGATCGATCCATAGATCGCGCATTCAGATCAAGATCGAAGTGAATGCAAAGGGCGGAAATCTGGACCTGTACCAGATCGGAACACACGCGGAGTAAGGTCAGGTGAATCGAAGCTGCATCCGAATCGACGCCAAGGACTTGGCGTGAGAGGCGAAGAGCCGCGATGGCGGTTGTGCCGCCGCCGAGGAAAGGATCGAGGACGAGGTCGCCTTCGTTGGAGGAAGCGAGGAGGATACGTTCTAAGAGGGCGACGGGCTTCTGCGTGGGATGCTTGCCGAAGCGCTTTTCGTCGCGGCCGGGGGGATAGATTTCCCAGACGGACTTCATTTGTTTGCCGCGGTTGGCTTCCTTCATGAGCTTGTAATGGAAGGTGTGGCGGCTGTGCTTATTTTTGGCGGCCCAGATGATGGTTTCGGTGGCGTGGGTGAAATAGCGGCAGGAAAGATTGGGAGGGGGATTGGGCTTGACCCAGGAAATGTCGTTCAAGAGCTTGAATTCGAGCTGCTGCATGGCGAAGCCGACGGAATGGATGACGTGGCTGGTGCCGCTGACCCAGATGGTGCCGTTGGGCTTGAGGATGCGCTGGCAGGCGGCGAGCCAGGCGCGGTTGAATTCGTGATTGGCGTCGGGGCCGCGGGAACGGTCCCAATCGCCTTTGTTGACGCTGACCATGCGGCCGGCGTGGCAGGTGATGCCGTTGTTGGAAAGGAAGTAGGGAGGGTCGGCGAAGATGAGGTCGACAGTGTTTTCGGCGATGGCGGCGAGGATTTCGAGGCAGTCGCCCTGGTAGATGCGGATATTGTGTTTGGCGTCGCGGAAGACGGGGTCGGGGAGGTGAGGCTGTGAGGCGGGCTCGGCCCCTCGGCTACGCTCTGTGCCTTTGGCTCCGCTCGGGACGGCCTGGGATACGGCCGCGGCGTCATGGATGGGAGAGGATTTGCGCACGGTAGCAGAATCAGAGACGGCCATTGATCAAGGGGGATCGTTGATCGAATGGTGAATTGTGTCAAGCCAATCGGCCCGCCTCAAGGCGGCCGCCACGTAAGCAAGTCAAGGCTCGCGCGGTGGTGTTGACTGGAATGGCGCGGGCGGGGGCGAATTCACTTTCGAGGGCGCTGCGGGTTGCGCTATTCTTTCGCCTTGCTGGTTGGGGCGGAACGGAGGATGCGTGGCGCGGCGGAAAATAATTTTCTGGGGAGCATTCCTGGCGGCGAGCGCGGCGTGCGTGGGGTGGTCGTACCACGAGCGGTTTTCCGCCGAACAGCGGCTGTTGGCCGAAGCGTCTTCGGCGCGCGAGGAAGCGCAGCGCATCCAACGGGACGTGGTGATGTTCACGGACCGCGTGGTCCCGGCGCGGCTTCCGTTTGTGGCCGTCCTGGCAGGCCTGGGGATTGACGGCGCGACAGCGGCGCACCTGGCTGCTTCGGCGCAATCCGTTTTCGATTTGCGGCATCTGCGCGCGGGGAACCGGCTGGAGGTGGGGCGGTCCGTCTTCGGCGAATTCCGCGAGGTGCGCTACCGCATCGATACGGACCGAGTGCTCTCGATTGCGCCGCAAGGCAACGATTTTCATTCCGAGATTCAGACGATTCCGTCGGAGACGGAATCCGCGGGCGTGGCGGGCGAAATTCACGGCTCGCTCTTCGAGGCGGTGGTGGACGCGGGCGAGAAGCCGGAACTCGCGATGCGTCTGGCCGATATTTTCGGCTGGGACCTGGATTTCTATACCGACCCGCGGCCGGGCGACACGTTCCGCGCGGTGGTGGAAAAGAAACGGCTGTCGAACGGCGAGTTCGCGGCGTACGGGCGCATCCTGGCGGCGGAATACGTGAATAACGGGCGCGCGTATCGCGCCGTGCTGTTCCACGATCCGGCGGGGCATCCGGCGTATTACACGCCGGAAGGAAAATCGATGAAGAAGGCGTTCCTGCATTCGCCGCTGAAGTTTGCCGCGCCGATTACTTCGCATTTCAGCTTGCACCGGTTCCATCCGATCCTGAAGGAGTACCGCCCGCACCTGGGAATCGATTACGGCGCGCCGATGGGCACGCCGGTGCAGACGATCGGCGATGGCCGCGTAATTTTTGCGGCGCTCAAGGGCGGCTCGGGAAATTTGGTGGAGATTCAGCACGCCAACGGCTACACCACGTATTACATGCACCTCTCGCGGATTCTGGTGCGGCCCGGAGAACGCGTGGAGCAAGGCCAGCGCATCGGGCTGGTGGGCATGACCGGGCTCGCCACCGGGCCGCATCTCGATTTCCGGATTCAGCGTGGCGGGCAATTTTTGAACTTCGAGCGGCTGCCGCTGCCGCCGAGCGATCCCGTGGCGAAGCGCGATTGGAGCGAGTTTGCCGGCGCGCGTGACAGCGAGCTGGCGCAGATGCCGGCGCTCGCGACGCAGCAAGGACCCGCGCTCGCGAAAGACGCAACTCCCGCACCTTCTGCTTCACAGACGCCCGCGCGATAATTTCGAGCCGCCAGGCAAATTCAAAGGCATTACCACAGAGTGCACAGAGGAAAGACTTCACCGAGGACACAGAGAAAATCGGCTGAAGGAATCGTCACTGGAGTGAAATCAAAATTGAATTCTAGGAATTGACTTCCCAGGTGTCGCCGGCCTGGAGGAGTTTGGCGAGATCGCCCTTGCCGCGGCGCGCCTGCACGTCGCGAATCTGCTGCGCGATGATGTCCTCGTAGCGCGGAACATCTTCCCAGGACCGAAGCACCCCGATCGGAGTGGGAAAGCCGGGGCGTTGCTCCATGTGAGCGAGGAAGAAGGCGTAAGCGGCGCGGGGATGATGCTCGTCGTGGACGAGCAGATCTTTTTCGGAGACGCCGTTACCGAGTTGAACGACTTCGAGATCAAAGCCGTTCATGCGGATGCCCTTGTCGCGATTCTTACCGAAGATGAGCGGCTTGCCGTGTTCGAGCTGGACGACGTTGTCGCTGCGCGCGTCTTTTTCGGTGATGGTATCCCACGCGCCGTCGTTGAAGATGTTGCAGTTCTGGAGAATCTCGATGTAGGCGGAGCCTTTGTGCGCGGCGGCTTTTTTCAGCGTGTCCTTCAAGTGCTGCTGGAAGACGTCGACGGAGCGCGCAACGAAAGTGGCTTCGGAGCCGATGGCCAGAGAAATCGGATTGAATGGGCGGTCGGCTGTGCCGTACGGAGTGGACTTGGTTTTCTTTCCGAACTCGGAGGTCGGCGAATACTGGCCCTTGGTGAGGCCGTAGATGCGGTTGTTGAAGAGCAGAACTTTCAAGCCGACGTTGCGGCGCAGCATGTGGATCGTGTGGTTGCCGCCGATCGAAAGGGAATCACCGTCGCCGGTGGCGACCCAGACTTCCAGGTCGGGGCGCACGATTTTCAGCCCTGTGGCGACGGCGGGAGCGCGGCCATGAATCGTGTGGAAGCCGAAGGTGTTCATGTAGTAGGGAAAGCGGCTGGAGCAGCCGATTCCGGAGATGATCACGAATTTTTCCCTGGGGATGGCGAGATCGGCGAACACGGATTGCACGGCCGAGAGGATGGCGTAGTCGCCGCAACCGGGGCACCAGCGGACTTCCTGGTCGGTCTGAAAATCCTTTTTCGTGTACACCGGCAAACTGGCCGTGGTCATTTCCGTTGATCCTTTCACCAAGCCCGGGACGCACCCGGGCGCGCACTGCGGACTTCAGTCCAATATTTCGTCGATCTTCTGCTCGATCTCGGAGGTCTTGAACGGCTTGCCCTGAATCTTGTTGTAGCCGTGCGCGTCGACCAGGAACTTGGCGCGCAGGACCATAACGAGCTGCCCGAGATTCATTTCCGGGACGAGGACTTTGTTGTAGCGCTTCAACACTTCGCCGAGATTCTTCGGCAACGGATTCAAGTAGCGCAGGTGGACGTGGCCGATGCGGCGGCCCCTCTCGCGCTGGTTCCGGATCGCTTCGGTGATGGGGCCGTAGGTGGAACCCCAAGCAACGACGAGCAAGTCGCCGGAATCGTCGCCTTCGGGGACGACATCGGCGATGTCCTGCGCCACGGCTTCCACTTTTTCGGCGCGGAGGCGAACCATGTGCTCGTGGTTCAAGGGCTCATAGTTGATGTTGCCGGTGACGTCCTGCTTTTCGAGGCCGCCGACGCGATGCTCGAGTCCCGGCGTGCCGGGAATGGCCCACGGCCGCGAGAGCGTTTCGGGATTGCGGCGATACGGTTGGAAATTTTCCGGATTCGTTTCGAAATGCACCGGAATCTCCGGGAGGTCGGACACGGATGGAATCTTCCAAGGCTCCGAACCATTCGCGAGATAACCGTCGGAGAGGATGATGACCGGGACCATGTACTTGATGGCGATGCGGCAGGCTTCCATGGCGATCCAGAAACAGTCGCCGGGAGTGGAGGGCGCAAGCACGGGAATAGGAGCTTCCGAGTTCCTGCCGAAGAGCGCTTGAAGTAAATCAGCCTGCTCGGTTTTCGTGGGGAGGCCGGTGGAGGGGCCACCGCGCTGAATGTCGCAGATGACGAGCGGCAACTCGACGGCTACGGCCAGGCCCATGGCTTCGGTTTTCAGTGCCATTCCGGGGCCGGACGTCGTAGTGATGGCGAGAGCACCCGCGTAGGCCGCGCCGATGGCGGAAGTGATGGCGGCAATCTCATCCTCGGCTTGAAACGTGATCACGCCGAAGTCCTTGTACTGCGAGAGTTCGTGCAGAATGTCCGAAGCGGGCGTGATGGGATACGAACCTTGGAAGAGCGTGAGGCCCGATTTCTGCGAAGCCGCCACGAAACCGAGCGCCAGCGCGGTATTGCCGCTGATGTTGCGATAAACGCCGGGAGCAAGCTTGGCGGGCGGGATTTCGTAGCTGACCTGAAACGCTTCGGTGGCTTCGCAATAGCTGTAGCCCGCTTGCATGGCCAGGCGGTTGGCCTGCACCAGGCGAGGATCTTTCTTGAATTTATCGTCGATCCAGCGAAGGGTCGGCTCCATCGGGCGGTGATAGAGCCAGTAGCACATGCCGAGTGCGAAGAAATTCTTGCAGCGGTCCATGCTCTTCGCGTCGAGGCCCAATTCCTTTAAGGCAGCACGCGTGAGGCGGGTCAGCTCGACGGAGAAGAGCCGGTAGCCATCGAGCGAATGGTCCTCGAGGGGATTCACGGTCATCTGCGCCTTGCGCAAATCGTTTTCGCGGAAGCTATCGAGGTTGACGATCAGGATGCCGTTCTTTTTCAGGTCGGGCAGGTTCATCTTCAACGCCGCGGGGTTCATGGCGATCAGCGCGTCAACGGAATCGCCCGGGGTGAAGACGTCGTGCGAAGAGAAATGGACCTGGAAACCGCTGACACCGGGAAGCGTTCCGGCAGGAGCGCGAATTTCCGCGGGATAGTCGGGCAGAGTGGCCAGATCGTTGCCGTAGAGAGCGACGGTGTTGGTGAACTGGCTGCCGGTGATCTGCATGCCGTCGCCGGAATCGCCGCAGAAGCGGATGACGGCCTTCTCAATTACTTCCCGTTTGCGGTGCGGTGTTGTCGCGATCGTGGATGACATACGTTCCTAGAGCCCCCGTGAATGAGGCGGAAAAATGCGAGGGACAGACACCCTGCTTCTGATTCCTGTGGAGGTCACAAAAGCCCCGCCCTTTACGCTACTAGCATAGCGCGCAGAGAAGGCAAATGGAAATCCAATCGTGCCGGGTGCGCAGCCAGTCAATTGTGGGTAAGCCGGTCGTCAGACGCTGATTGCCCACGCGTTTTCCTATTTCGAGTCGTCAGCAGATGACGACTGCCGAGGAGCCTCGAGGAAAATGATGTTGTAGCCTTCGGGGTCGTGCAGGACGGCCCAGGGTTGGCGCCCATTCTCACTGCGCGGCTGCATTTCCAGGATACGTTCGCGGCCGACAGAATCCACGGCGGCGGCCAGGTCGGGGACCTCTAGGAATATGACGGCTTTGTCGCGCGAGGGATAGGATTCGACGCCCTTGCGTTCGAGGCAGACAAACGCGGGGCCGGCGTCGAAGCGGGCGTAGCGCGAAGCATCTTCATCCAGCAGATTCAGGCCAAGCGTTTCGGCATAAAACCGCTTCCCCTGGGGAAGATCGTCGAAGTACAGCTCGATACCGATCAGACAGGCGTTCAGTTTACCAGGCATGACAACCTCCCAAGGGTGGCAGCGAGGAGCCGGCCGGAATCATAACCCGAAAAAAAGTACAGGCTGGCCCAGAGTACTATTGACTTTCGCTTTTGCTTCGCCCATAGTGAGTAGGCTCGAAATGGGCTTTTGGGGGACGTGATGGCACTTACAAAACGGCAGAAGGAAGTACTGAATTACCTGGTGGGGTTCATCAACAAAAACGGCTATTCGCCAAGCTTCGAAGAGATCGCGCACGCGCTGAAGCTGACGTCGCTGGCGACGGTGCACAAGCATCTTTCGACGTTGGAGAAGAAGGGATTCATCCGGCGGGGCTACAACCAGAGCCGGTCCATCGAGGTGACGCAACTTCCCAAGCCGGTGCGGGAGGAGATTCTCGACCGGCACGTGGTGGAGCTGCCGCTGGCGGGCCGGATTGCGGCCGGGCGTCCGCTGGAAGCCGTCGAGGACCGCGAAACGATTTCGCTGGCGGATTTTGCGCGCGGGCAGAACACGTTCGTGCTGCAGGTGAAGGGCGAATCAATGCGCGAGGACCACATCCTGGATGGGGATTACATCGTCGTGGAGCAGACGCAGGTGGCGAACCCGGGAGAAATCGTGGTCGCGCTGGTGGGCGAAGATGAGGCCACGGTGAAGCGCTTCTACCGCGAGCAGGGCGGGAAGATCCGCCTGCAGCCGGCGAACTCGCAGATGAGCCCCATCGTGGTGAACGCCGCGGACGTGAAAATTCAGGGGCGGGTGGTTGGAGTATTGCGCAAGTATTGAACTAATAGTCGAGGGCGAGCGCCTGGGGCCTCCTCGCCTTGAACGAAAGCTAGTGTCTGCTTTGTCGCTCCTCGCTTGTAGCGCAAACTTGAACGAGTGGCATTGCGCTTGACAAAGACGACTCGTACCCTCAACATCGCTACTCCAGCCCTCCGGGATAGAGTTACCTCACCCGACACAACTGTACCATTTTGGATTTGGCAGGGAGTTCGCGCAGGAATAGATTGATAGCCCCAGTCCCGTTCCACGGCGTGAATTCGGCAAACAGGCCCAAGGAGGCTACATGTGGGGAGACAAGAAACCGGAGACTCCCGCTAGGACGCCGCTCCCGCAGCAGCCTAGAGCAAGCGCAACGAACGCAACACCTACTACAGGGGAGGCAAAGACAATGGCACCAGTGGACTCGACGTATCCTGGGACGACGGGCGGAAGCACGGCGCGGCTCGGCGCCAGCTTGCACATCAAGGGCGAAATCACCGGCAACGAAGACCTGCAGATAGACGGCAGCGTCGAGGGGCTAGTACAGCTTGAGGACCGCAAGCTAACCGTGGGCGCGAGCGCGCGGGTGACAGCAGACCTGATCGCCCGGGAGATCCAGGTGTACGGAAACGTGAAAGGGAATCTTCGGGCGCGCGACCGCATCGAGATCAAGAAGGACGGCTCGGTGGTGGGCGACCTGACGACGGCGCGGATTATGATCGAGGACGGCGCGTACTTCAAGGGCTCGATTGAGATCGAAAAGGCCGGCGAGGCCAGCAGCGATTCGAGCGACATCGAAAAGCCGGCATACACGCGCGCCTCGCGCACAAGCGCTGCCACGACCTCTTCTTCTTCGGATTAGTCCCTGCATATGACCGGATGGCGGGCCGCTGGAACGCGGTCCGCCGCCGCGGCTCTCTGGTTGCGTCCCCACGAGTTTGCCTGCCCCCACCGCCGAAATCGAAGCACGCGCAAAATCGAATATGCGCGCCATAATCCCTGCACGGCAACACGCGCATGTCTTACATGCTGATGTGACCGGTATCCTTCGCCATTTCGCACAATTTCTGAACCGTATTCCAATTCCGCGTTGTGGCCTTTACCCCGAGGGCTTTCTCGAGCGCGTTATTTGACAACTTGGTTTGGCCATATCCATTGGGACAGTGCAGATAAATTTCTTTGCCGATGCACCGGAGCCGGTCGAGCCCGGCCTTGAGGTTGGCAAGCGAGTCGACTGCTGACTTCGCCGAAGCCTGCTGAAGAAATGTGACATGCAGACGAGCCGTGTCGATCCCCTTTTCTTTCAGGAACGGGTTGCCCGCGAGAATTGCCGCCATCTCTGCCGCGCTTCTCACTATTACGGTCACGGGCAGCCGCGTTTCGCCCATTAGCTTTCGCTCGAGCAATTCCGCCCACTGCGCCCCCGATCCTTGCGCCTGAAAGACAACGTTCCCGCTCTGGACGTATGTTCTCACATTCTGCATTCCCAGCTTCGCGCACAACTCGCGCAGGCGGTCCATCTTGAGCATGTTTCCGCCCACGTTGACCCCGCGCAACAACGCAATGTATGCAGCCATGAGCCTCCTTCCTTGGGCGTCCGCCCCACTCGCGATTTTCGCGTGAGCGGGCCGCCATTTCCAGCGGTTTCCAACGGGCGATTCTAAGTGGTGCGGGTCGTTACCTCTTTGGGGACCGGAGCGAGGCTGGATTTCTTGGATTGCTTGTCTTGATAGAGGGCGCGGTCGGCGGCGTGGAACAGGTCGCTCGGACTCTCGCCGGGCTCGTACTCCTTCCAACCGGCGGCGAAGCCGACCGGAATGGTCTTTCCATCGAGGCTCACTTCGATCGCTTCCAGGCGGCTGAGCATGACGGGGACTTGCGAGGAGTCGCACTCCGTGAGCAAAAGCATGAATTCATCGCCGCCCAGGCGAGCGGCCAAATCGGCGACGCGAACCGCCTTGCTGAGGCGGTTGGCAAATTCCTTCAGGACGAGGTCGCCGGCGGGATGGCCAAAACGGTCGTTGATCTGCTTGAAGCTGTTGAGATCGAACAGAACCAGCGTGAGTGCGTAACCGCGGCGCTCGGCGCGCGCGATTTCTTCCTTGAGACGGCGTTCGGCGTAGCGGCGGTTGTAGAGGCCCGTGAGCGGATCAACCAGCGCC
Source organism: uncultured Acidobacteriota bacterium (assembly GCA_963788255.1). Taxonomy (GTDB): domain Bacteria; phylum Acidobacteriota; class Terriglobia; order Acidiferrales; family UBA7541; genus Palsa-295. The sequence continues at coordinate 316,670 of CAWBGC010000009.1, read as the reverse complement.
AGGTCGCGCCAGAGGATCGAATGCGTCTGTCTTTCGGCCAATTCCAGGCGCAGCCGGTTGATCAGAATTTTTTCGTAGGTGAGGTAGCCGCCAAACAGCAGGATCAAGAATACAAGGCCCGAAATGGCTTGGAGTACACCCGTTCCATATGCGGTGTTTTTCTCTTCGAGAATTGCAGGTACGGAGAGTGATGCGATGCCCGCCGTAAGCAGAAATATGACGGCGAGAGAGGAACCCCAAGTCCACCACTCGCGGCGCTGCAGTTTGCGGAGGTTGGCGAAATACTCCGCAGGACGGAGCGAGAGTTCTTCTTTGTTCGCGAACTGGTCGGGAGCTGGAATGGGCACGAGGATCAAACTCCGTAACTATTATAATTATCTATCAATTGCGTGACCGGGGGAAAGGCAGCTTGGCGCGGCTTTGCCCAGAGTGTCAACCGGTGAGGAAAGCGGGTCGAGTTTAGACCCTGAAGTAGTCGTACGGTACGAGTAGTACCATTGTTCCATTGCCGTACACATCCCCCTCTTGCAAACTTGTTCCTGGATAAGTGAAATGATCGCAGTCTGCATCCTCGTCTTGTCGGTAGCGGCGCTGATTGAATTCGCCGTCTCGCAGTGGAGGTCCATGTGGTTGACCGTGGCGGCGCAACCGCTTTCAGACTGCGTGCAAACCGCGACCGGGATTTCAGCCGATACCATCACCGAGAATGACTTTGCCCTCCTGTTGCGCGCGACGGAAAAACTCTGCGCTGGTCCCCAGGAGCGAAATCACTGGGTGCAGGAAGTGAAGGTTTACTACCGGATCGTGCGCGCCATCGAAGGTGCATCGGCGAAGATGCTTCCGGGTTTGGCGAGCTGGGCGAAGAATGAATTGGTGTCATGTTCGAAATTTGCCGCCGCAATCCTGGATGAGCGCCTCAACGAGAATCTTGCTTACGCCTCGGGACCCCAGGCCAATTAACCCCAGAGAATCTCCATTCAATACCACTGAGCGGGCCGCCGCCTTGTGGATTTCCACGCCTCGGTAACTATGCAGCCACCAACTCGGCAACCCAATCGGCAATGATACGTTCCTGGTCAGGCAGGGTCCGCAGGAACGCGATGCCCATTCCGAGGCCTTCGTGGGCGTAAGCAACTCGAGCCCAAGTCTCAAATGTTCCTTTGTCCCGGAGGATGCGAAGCTGGATGACCGTGTTGGCAGGCGGCGGATTCAACATATCCACATAACAGCCCTTCACGCTAATCTCTGCGGTTTGGCCGGTGAAGGAAGTTCGTGAAACCGGCTCGAAAATTTCCACAGAAGCGATGAAAGGGTACCGTGGGACACACCGCCGTTCGGCGTAACGCGCGCCCGCGTCCGGAGGCTGGATCAAAAAGTCTTTGTTCAAGGTGTCCCCTGAGCTGAATGCGATCCCACAGTTCCGGCCGCTGAATAGGCGCTCAACGAGACGGCAACCGTTGCTCCCCCGTTTGCATTCACATTTTGTTGCCAGGTGCCGTGGCGCCATTCGAGGATTCGCAAATGCTCGGGAAACCGAGCATCGAAAGAGTCATCGGCCCGCCGGCGCGGAATTTGAGGCCTGGAGCTGTTGAATTCGGTTGGGGATTACGCGCGTCATCGCGCCGCACCGGGAAACCGGATAGAATGGCGTGCAGCGAGAAGCATTCTGGGGGACTGTTCCGTTGGTGACCATCCAAGCGATTCAGGCGGCCGCGAGCCGCATCCGGAGTTCCATCCTAATTTCGCCCTTCGAGCGGTCCGAGGCGTTTTCGCAACTGACCGGAAACTCCGTCTACTTGAAGCTGGAAAACCATCAGATGACCGGCGCGTTCAAGGAGCGAGGCGCGCTGAACAAGATCCTACTGTTGACGGACGAGGAGCGGCGGAGAGGGGTGATCACGGCGTCGGCGGGGAATCACGCGCAAGCGGTGGCTTATCACGCTGCGAAGCGGGGGATTCAGGCGCAGATCTGCATGCCGCTGACGACACCTCTGGTGAAGGTGTCGGCGACGCGCGGGTATGGGGCCGAGGTGATTCTTTGGGGCGCGAATTACGACGAGGCTTGCCAGGAGGCGCTGCGGCGATGCCAGGAGCAGGGGCTTACGTTCATTCACCCGTTCGATGATCCAGCGGTGATCGCGGGGCAGGGCACTCTGGGAATCGAAATGATGGAGCAGGCACACGATCTGGATGCGGTGGTAATTCCGGTGGGCGGTGGAGGGTTGATTGCGGGAGTGGCCTGCGCGGTGAAGGAGACGAACCGGAAGATACGGGTGATTGGTGTGCAGACGTCGAAGCTGCCTTCCATGAAAGTGGCGGTCGAAAAAAAGAAGCCGGTAACGCTGCCCGCGGACAAAACGATCGCCGACGGGATCGCGGTACGAAGCGCAGGAACGCAAACGCTGCCGCTGGTGCGGAAATACGTGGACGAGATTGTGACCGTAGACGACGAGGAGATCGCCAACGCGATCCTGCTGTTGCTGGAAAAGGAAAAGACGCTCAGCGAAGGAGCCGGGGCCGTGGCGACCGCTGCGGTGCTGAATCGGAAAGTGGCGCTGCGGGGCAAGAAGCTGGGAGTACTGGTGAGCGGCGGGAATATTGATGTCACGCTGCTTTCGCGGATCATCGAGCGCGGACTAGTGAAAGACGGGCGGCTACTGCGAATACGAATTCATTTGCCGGACCACCCGGGCGCGCTCGTGCGGCTTTCAACGGTGATCGCCGAGCACAAGGCCAACATCATCGAGACTTCGTTCAATCGCGCGTATTACGGCGTGGTGTTGGGCGACACGGCCATCGACATTACGATGGAAACGCGCGGGCCGGAGCATATCGCGGAACTTGTAAAGGCGCTGGATACCGCCGGGTACGTCCACGAACGCGTGCAATAACTTCCAGCCGGTCAGTTTCACGAACGCGACGAAACGGGACTGCGGGTATCGCCGTAAATCGTCCCTACATGTGTGCGCTATTTTTCGTCGAGCTTCCTTCCCGCGTTGAGATTGTCGAAATTTAGGATGGTGTTGAGGACAAGGGAGTAGCTGCCGATCGTCTCGCCACGGTAGATCGGATTATTCGAAAACAGGACCACGTGTCCTGCGTCAAAGGGGACGTCGATGACGGCAGGATGCTGGGCAATTTCGTTGCCGCCTTCGATGAGTCCGGAGACGAGGAGGTCCTTGTTATCGGCGTAGCGGAAGATGACCCGCGGACGTTCGGCGGGAGGAATCACTGTGATGGCATTGCGGAGCTGTTCGTCGGTGAGCGGCTCGGCTTGCCACGCTTCGGCCTTTGGCTCTTCGGGAGCCGTGACAGGAGGACGGCCGGGTGTGAAGTCGGGATCGGTCGAAGTCCCGCGACCGGTGGGGCGCTCGCCTTGCTCTCCGCCGAGACGGCGGAAGCGGCGTCCTCCGACCGTATTGGAGATATCGAAGATCTGACCGTTGTCGCAATAGATCGAGAGTTTCTCACCGTAGCCATAGGCGATGGGGCTGGCGTCGTCCACCAAGCGGGAACCTACAACAGTGCCGATGATCTTCATCGAGCGCGGGCGGCCGATCGAAACGCCCTTGGTGAATCCGAGAGACACGGCGAAATTCGATGTATCCATGACGGACACGAGAACTCCGCCTTGCTTCACAAAATCCTGAAGGTGAGCGACACCACTCCAGCCGAGGCCGGGGCGGATGTCGTCGGTGGAATCAATGATGCCGAGATTCGGAGTGTCGGGGGTTGTTTTCCACGGCAAAGGGTTGCCCCAGTCCGTGGGCAGACCGCTGACAATTCTTTGCGGGTCGGAAAATCCAATGGGGCCGAAAAGAATGACGTCGTACTTGGCGCGCAGATCCGAGTCACGGGCAGCTTCCTGCGTGCTGATATAGGCGTACGGGATTTTCATTTGATCGAGAGCCTCGCGCCACCAGCCCTCGGCTTGTGTGTTGAGCCAAGTGTGGAGCAACGCGACGCGCGCGGCGCGAACCGGATGCGTCTTAACGGAAGGAGCACTATCGGCGGCAATGGCCTGTAGGCCCAGGTCCGAAGTTGCCTGTTGAACGTCGGAGGCACCGACGTCTTTCAAAATGAACGAGCCGCGATTGAATTTATGGCCCGCGGCTTCGAAGGGCTCCTCGGCGGCTTCGATGGAGATGTCCTTCAGGCGGTAGCGAAGAGTGGCAAGGGCGGTGTCCGCGTTCGCATTGATGAGGAAAACTGGGCCGTGGCCTGTGACGCCGCCCGGAGCTTTGATAGCGGTGACACGCTCCATGGGGACGTCGAGGACCTTACCATCGGTGACGCGGGTGACGCGCACGTTGAACAATTCACCGAAGGTCCATCCGGTATCGTCATAGGGAGTTTTCTGGGGGTCTTCGGGACTCCAATACTGGTAGTCGAGAAGGGCATCGGCGATGCGCGAATAGGGTTGATCCATGCGTACGATGTAGCTGCCGGCGGGGAACTGGACCGTTGTGGTTTTGGCGGATTCCTTGTCTTCTCCGCCCGAATTCTTTTGCTGTGACTTAACGGCCGAATCGGGGGCCATCGATCCGGTGTCCGGCTTTTTTTCATCCTTTGCTTCGGAATGCTTGGATTCCGATTCCTTCTTGGCCGGCATAGTGACAGAAAAAGCGGATGTGGCGCGGGAGATCTCGCAACCCTGTTTAACGAGGACAGCAAGAAGATCGGCTTGCGCGCCGGGGCGCGGATCGTCGGCGGAGAAGACGTAAGCGGCCGGCCCTTCCTTCGTGGGCTTGAGGACCGAGCGCTTGGCCTTCAAGTAGAAATTCTTGAGGAACATCTGACGGTTCTCGGAGAAGAAGTGCAGCGAGGTGAGAAGGCCGGTTTCCTCGTAGTTATTGTTGTCGCGCTGCGACCACAGAACTTTGGGCAGCGGCGGATCCTGCCGGTACCAGGTGCGGGAATATTCATCGGGCTGGAGTGTGTGCTCTTCGGTGTCGGCTCCGCCATTGCCGTAGGTTTCGTAAAGACGGCTGATGCCGTTGTGCATGGCGGCGATGAACATCAGGTAACCGGGCGACCAGGTGTCAAAATCACCGTGGGTGAAAACGCCGGGCATGCCGAACTTGGTCATGTCCGCCACGTTGCGCCAGCTGAGCATTTCCCACTCGTCGGTGAGGATGGGATCCACCCAGGCGTTGAACGGGCCGTCGCCCGCCGTATTGTCGTAGAGATAGGGAACCGATTCGTGGAGATCGTGGAGGACCTGCGCTTTCCAGGAGACATAGGTATTGAGGACATTCTGGGTGAGCTTGAGGGTCATGCCCATGGCGTCGCGATTGTTATCGTGCGCGACGTAATGGCCCCAGTACATGAGCGGGGGATAGTTATCCTTGGGATGAGCGAGATGCCAGCGATAGAGGTCAACCATGCGATCGCGGCCATCCACTTCAACGACGGGCGTAATTAGAGTAATGACCCCATTGCGGATTTCCTGAATGTAGGGGCTCTCATCGACGGCCAAGCGGTAGGCGAGTTCCATGAGGGCAGTCGGGGCTCCTGTTTCGGTGGAATGGATCGTGCCAGTGATGTAGTAGACGGGGACGGACAAATTGACGAGGCGGTCGGCTTCGGCATCGTCGAGCTTGATGGTGCGCGGATCCGCAAGCTTGGCAAGCTGGGCGCGATTTTCGTCGAGGCGCGCGAGGTTGGCTTCGGAAGAAACGGCCACGGCGATCATTTCGCGCCCCTCCTCCGTGGTCCCGATGGAGTAAACCTTCACGCGCGGGCTCGCCTTTTCGAGCATGCGCATGTATTCATAGACTTGCTTGGAATAGGGCAGGATGCCGGGCGCGCCGGCGATGTCGCCAAGGACGACTTTCGGAGTAGGAACGGTCTTGGAAGCGGGGAGATAGTCAACGAGAGGAGAAGTGAAAAAAGGCTCAGTGGTGTATTCGTGGATCTTCTGAGTGTATGCCTCGTCGACGGGCTGCTTGGAATCGCGGCCTGGAGCGGTGTCTCCGGCGAGAGGCACGGCAACGAGTCCGGCAATAAAAGCGACTACGAAGAGACAATATAGTGAACGTGTTGCTTGAGAGGTCCTACGCGACATTGAGCCCTCCGTCATTTCATGGCAAAAGATTCCGGCGCCCTCCAGCAGCCTAGACCCACCGGCACAGAAACCGTCGCACGTCATATCACTCCGCTTCGAGCATGTAAAGAGCATCCTCGGGTAGACTCGATAAGTGACACGGGTACGGTACGGATCGGAAGAAACCCGAAAGGCGAGGAGCGCGTAGTACGTATATGGACTCGATGAAGGCAACAAACAACGGTGCGGCCATTCGGACCGAGCGTGTTTCGCGGCACTACCGCATGGGGGAAGCTCTGGTGCGAGCGGTAGATGATGTGACGATGTCAGTGAATGCAGGCGAATTCGTGGCACTGCTGGGGAGCTCGGGATCGGGAAAGTCCACACTGCTGAACCTCATGGCCGGGCTCGACCGGCCCACTTCCGGAGCAATGTTTGCTCACGAGCACAACCTGGCAGACATGAATTCGGAGGAACTGGCAAAACACCGGAGCCACACGATCGGTATCGTTTTTCAAGCCTTCAATCTGCTGCCGCGGATGACGCTGGAGGAAAACGTGGAACTTCCACTCCGGCTGGCGGAGGTGGAGCGAAGCGAGCGGACCAAGCGCGTTCGCGAAGCAGTGCAGCGGGTGCGGCTGGAGGCGCGGCTATCGCACCGTCCCGGCGAGCTTTCCGGAGGCGAACAGCAAAGGGCTGCGTTGGCTCGCGCGCTGGTGAACCGGCCCACCATTCTGCTGGCAGATGAGCCGACAGGGAATCTCGATAGCGCAACGGGCGACGAAATTATGCTGCTCCTGCGGGAAATCAACGAGACGCTGGGGATGACGATTGTGATGGTGACGCACGAACGGCCGCGCGCCGAGCGCTTCGCTCATCGTATCGTCCAGATGAAAGATGGCAGGCTCGAAAGCGGGGAAAGCCGGCCATGAAGATAAGAGACTTGACGGAACTGGCCGGGCGGAATCTGCGCGAGGCGCTCTTGCGCAATTCGTTGACGACGATGGGAATCGCCGTGGGAGTAGCTTCGCTGGTGGCGATGCTGTCACTCGGAGTCGGATTGCAAAACCTGGCGAGCGAGCGACTCGCACATTCCGGATTGTTCGACGCGGTATTCGTTTCGTCGAGCTTTGGCGAGAGGGGATTCGGGCGCCCCCGCCCCGGGGCGGCGACCCAGACTGCGTTGCATCCTTTGGATGAAGATGCGCGGCAACAAATGGAGAAACTGCCAAACGTCCTGGAGGCATACCCGGAAATTCGATTCAGCGCGGACATTCGGTTTGCAGGAAATCCCTATGTGACGATTGTCGCCGGACTGCCGGAATCTTCGCCCACGGACGGTGCATTCGAGGGGATGCGAGGCAGCTATTTTTCGGGTCCCCATGCCGACGAGGCAATTCTGCAAATCGAGTTTGCGAAGGAACTCTCGAACCAGCCGCAAACATTGATGGGCAAGGATCTGGTGCTTCGTTACGCGGAGCGGCAGGCGCTGCCAACGGAATCGGCCAGGGCGGGAGGCAAGGGCGGCAAGAGGAAAGCGGACGCCACCGACAGTGACGCCTCCGCGGGATTTTCCGTGGTCCCGCGCGAGAGAAAAATGAAAATCATCGGAATCATAGAGACGGAGCCGACGGCGGGCTTTGGAGGGTTTGGTAGAGGACGTGTTTTTATTCCACTGCAGGTCGCGCAGGAGGTGCAGACGGCACAGGTGAGCGACCTGCAAGAACTTCTGCGCGGATCAGCGACCAAGCCCCGATACGCGAGCCTAACGGTGCGCGTGAAAGGACCGAAGGACGTGGAGGCGGTAGAGAACGCAATCAAGGGGATGGGCTTTTCGACGTTTTCGCTTCTGGACGCGACGCACAATTTGCGGCTTGTGTTTGCGGTGTTCGATCTGTTGTTGGGAATTTTCGGCAGCCTGGCGTTGGTGGTGGCTTCGCTCGGAATTATCAACACGCTGGTGATGGCGATTCTGGAGCGGCGGCGCGAAATCGGCGTCCTGAAGGCGCTGGGAGCTGCAGACAGCGACATTCGCCGGTTGTTTTTTGCGGAAGCGGGCGCCATGGGGCTGCTCGGGGGGATTCTTGGAGTGGCTCTCGGATGGTTGATCGGGCGCGCGATCTCCTTCGCTACCAACGTGTACCTCCACAGCCAGAATTTGCCTTCGATCAATCTTTCAGCGGTGCCGTGGTGGATGGTCGGAGGCGCCATCGGATTCGCGTTTGCCGTGAGCCTGGCGGCGGGAATATATCCCGCATCGCGCGCGGCGCGGCTCAATCCGGTGGAGGCTCTGCGATATGAATAGGGGCTGCCGGTTCGCTGTCCGAGCCGTGCTTGCGATTCTGATGGGAGCAGCCCTCTCGGGGGCGGCGGAGGCAGCTGGACGAGCAGAATGCAGGTCCATTCCCAGCAAGATCCTCGGACACTCAGTTGGCTACTGCGTCATGCTCCCACCCAGTTACGACACGGAAAAGGCGCGGCGTTATCCGATACTCTATTTTTTGCACGGGCTCGGAGAGAACGACCAGGTTCTGATCAACTCCGGCGGTCTGGATGCAATCGAGGATTTGTGGGAACAGAAGCAGATCGGTGAATTCCTGATCGCAACCCCCGACGCGGGCCGAAGCTTTTACATCAATTCGCGCGACGGTCGCGTGCGCTATGAAGACTTCTTTATTCGAGAGTTTCTGCCGTACGTGGAGAGCCACTATCGCGTTCTGCGAGAGCGCCAGGAACGGGGAATTTCAGGAGTTTCGATGGGAGGATACGGGGCACTGCGGCTGTCGCTGCGGCATGCGGATCTATTTGGTTCCGTCAGTGCGCATAGCGCCGCGTTGATTCAGCAGGCGCCGCGGGCCAACGTCACGAACTCTCAAGAATCGGAGCTGACGCGAATGATGGGGGAAGCGTTCGGCTCGCCGTTCGATCCGGCGTACTGGGATCGCTTAAACCCCTTCACACTGGTCAAGGAGGAGCCCCGTCCTGTTGAGCTGAAGATTTATTTTGACTGCGGAACAGAGGATGAGTTCGGCTTCAACGTTGGAGCGCAAGATTTTCACGCTCTTCTTCTATCGCGCAAGATTCCGCATGAATTTCATCTTTATCCCGGAGGGCACGACTGGAGCTACGTGGCCCAACATTTGCCAGCATCCCTGGAGTTTCATTCCCGGGCATTCGGGCTCGGACCCAAAGCAAAGTAATATTCCGTGACGGAATCTTCAAACGCGCGAAGCTCTTGCAACAGGATGATCGAGCGCGACGACCCACTCTCCCGGAGACAATTGTTAATGGCTTATCAAAGTTGATTGGCTGGCGACGCATTGCCAGACGCCGTTCTGGCTGACCCACGTGTCGGTGAAGCGGCCGTGGTGTTCGTAGGACTTCCCGTTGTTCGTGCCTTTCTCCCGGTAAACGCCCGTGACGACGGCTGAATCGCCGTACATGTGGACAGTGGTCGATTCGTTGACAACCTGAGCCGGGTGGAGCGAGGTGCTTTGCCGGCTGGCGAGATAGTCCTTCTTGTCCATAAAGGTGCCATCGTATTCCACATAAACCAGTGTGTTGGAGAGGAGTTCGTCGAGGACTTTGATGTCCTTGTGCTGTTCGGCTTGCGACCAGGCGTTTTCGAGCGAAAGAATGCGGTTCTCCTCAGTGCCGATCTGGGCGCCATATTGATTGGCCAGGACAAGCGAAGCGGCGAGAAGAACGAGACAGACCGAATACACGAGTTTCATAGCTAACGCTCCTCCCAATGTGGTTGGGTTGGTTTCTATCTTACGAGGAGAGCAGCCTGGCTGGCGGGACATGAATGGCAAGTTTTCGTTTCCGCCAACAATAGACCTGGAGGAGTTTGCCAAGGAAAGCGCCGTTCGCTCGCCCCAGGGCGACAACCGGACACTGCGCGGAAAGCACGCTGTTTGCGAGAATTCAGTTGGCGGCAGATGCGGGGGCTGTGTTCTGCTCCCGCACGGGCCGGCGGGCGAGAAGAGGAAGTACGAGCGATACCAACATCACCACGGTGATGACGTGAATCGCAGGCGCGTAACTGCCGGTATCCTGCCGGACGTGCGCGATGAGAATGGGTGAGGGAGCCGCTGCGGCCCCCCAGGCCAGCAGAATCCAGCCGTAAATCCCGCCCATGTACTTCGAGCCGAAGAAATCAGCCGTGAAGGAGGGCATGGTTCCAAACCCCCCACCGTAGCACAGCCCCACGACCGCCACAGCCGCTGTGAAGAGAGCGGCAGTGTGAAGGTAGGGGAGCAGCGCGAAAATCACAGCCTGAATTGCGTAGAGCAGGAAATAGACGCGCGAGCGCCCGAGAAAGTCGGAAACGAAGGCCCAAAAGACACGGCCGAGGGCATTGAATATGGAAATTACGCCGACGATGCCGCTTGCAGCCAAAGGAGTGAGGCTGGCGAGCTGTTGGGCCATCGGCGAAGCCTGGCTGATGATCATGATGCCGGCGGACACATTGAGGAAAAGCATCAACCACAGAAGCCAGAACTGCCATGTCCCCATGGCTTCTTTGACTCCATAGTTGTAGGTGCTGGCCGCCTTGGCCACTGTCCCGCGCGGTTCCCAACCCTTTGGGCGCCAGCCCTGCGGGGGGTTGGCGTAAAACTGCGCCATGAGCACAACGAGAAGGAGGTAAGCGATGCCGAGCATCAGGAAAGTCAACGGCACACCGCGGGCCTGGATTTGCTTGGCCGCGATCGGACCCATCAACAGAGCACCTGCGCCGTAGCCCATGACGGCGACGCCTGTCATCAATCCGCGCCGGTCGGGAAACCACTTTGTGACTGTGGCAACGGGACAGATGTAGCCCATGCCCCCGCCGAGGCCAGCAAGGAAGCCGTAACCAAGATAGAGGCCATGAAGGGAATGGTGGGACGTTGCAAAATACGCGACGACGTATCCGAGGCCGTAGATAACTCCCGCGACCGACGCGACGATGCGCGGACCAACGCGGTCGAGCCATAAACCTCCGACGATGGTGCCGATGCCAATGAAAGCAACACTGAGCGTGAAGCTGAGCGATACTTGCGTGAGTGCCCAGTGCTCGGAGGCGATGAGCGGTTTGACAAAGACACTCCAGCCGTAAACGGCTCCCAGGCAAATCTGCATCACAACGGCGGCCAGCGCGATGCCCCACCGGTTGGGAAGGCTATTAGAGGTCATCGGTATCTCCTCGGGACGAATTGAAGCATCCGTACGTTGCAAGAACGCGATTGCAACTGCGTGGCCCGGTGAACCAGAACTCGTGAGCTGCGCTTTGAGCTTCTACACTGTCGCGGCAGCCGGAATAGGGATCGCACGGGCGGCCGGAATGACTTCTACGACTGCGTTGTAGTCGGGCACACCGCTCGCATCCAGGCAGCCGGCGGCGACGAGGACGTTGACCTCCGGCCAGTGGCCTTGGAGCGATCCTGGCTTGACGCGATCGATCTTCACGCGCCCACGGAATTCGCCGCGTTCATTGCGCAGAACGATTCGTTCCCCGTCGCGCAATCCCAACCGGGCGGCGTCTTCCTTTGCCATGAAAATAGCATCGCGGGTCGCGCCCGTGAGCGGATCCACTTCGGCGTGGATCATGCTGTTGAACTGCTTTCCGCGTCGGGTTGCGAGGAGGAAGCGGCCCTCTGGCACTTTCTCTTCGGGCAACTCAACCGCGGAAAAGTGTCCTTTGCCATCAGGAGTCAGGAATCGATCCGCGAGAAGCCGAGCGCCGCCATATTGGAATTGATCGCCCTTCTTCCGGAGGCTCGCAATTCCTTTGTAAGTGGAGCACACGCGGTCAATCTCATTACGGATGTCCTGCGTATCGCTCCAAGCGAAAAAACGTGCGGCACGGTCGGGGTCGGCTCGACGAGCGACGAGAACGGGGATTTCCCACTCATCTTTAGCTTCGCCAGGACGCGGACCTGGAATCTCCGGACTGTAGATCACGCGGCGTTCCGTGCTGGTTTCTGTGCCGCCGCCTCGTTGTTCGTAACGGGTGCGAGAGGGTAGAAGCAGCACGATGCCGGCCGGGTCCACAAGCATGTTGGAGCTGACGCAAATGTCCTGATGGATGCGCAGGGGGATGCTGGCGACCGCCTTGCGCACGCGGTCCGGCTCGGGCAGTGTGTCGATAAAATTGCCACCGCTTTGCCAGAGGGCGTCAATCTCCCCGCGCTCCGCCGCCAGGATCATGGCGGCTGCGGTCAGGCCCTTCCACGAGGGCGGCGCGAATCCCCAATAATCGGGCTGTGCGAAACGGCGGGCATTTTCTTCATTTACGGGAGAGCCCATCACGTACGCTCCAGGCTGACCGCCCATTTCCGCGCCGCCTTGCACGCCGCTGTGTCCGCGCACGGGCATCAAGCCGGTCTTCTCGCGCCCCACGTTGCCGCGCGCAAGCTGAAGATTCACGATGGAACGAACATTGTCGCTGCCGTAGCGATGCTGCGTGATGCCCATGCTCCAGACGATGATCGCCGAGCGGGCCTTGCCGAAGGCTTCCGCAAAGCGGTACATGTCCGCCTGCGAGAGGCCTGAGCCCTTTTCTAGGACCTCCCAGGAGAGTGCCCGCGCCTTCGCTTCGAGGTCGTCCCATCCCGTTGTTCGCGCCGCAACGAAGCCGCGGTCGACCCAGTCGTTTTCAATCAGGTGTTTCAGCACGCCATAGAAGAAGGGAATGTCTCCGCCGATGTGTATGGGGAAAAAGTCGTCGGCAAAACGGGTTCCCAAGAGAGCACTCTTGGGGACTGAGGGAACCCAATAGCGCTCCAGTCCAGGTTCGAGGTAGGGATTCACGACGAAGACCTTCGTGCCTTTCTGCTTGGCATAGTAAAGATACTTCGTCGCAACCGGCTGGTTATTGGCGATATTGGACCCGACGAAAACTAGCAAATCGGTTCCAATCCAATCCGAATACGAACAGGTAGTGGCCGCGCAGCCAACAGTCGCGCTCAGCGCCAGAGTGCTCGGGGCGTGGCAGATTCGCGCGCTCGTGTCCACATGGTTCGTGCCAAAAAAGCGGGCCACTTTTTGGTGTGCATAGTACGCCTCGTTGGTCAGGCCCCTGGAGGTGAGGTACCAGCCAATGCGGTGCGGATCAGTGTTTTTCAGGCCCTCGGCAGCGAGCGAGATCGCTTCCTCCCAAGAGATCTGGCGGAAGCCCTTCTCGCCCCTCCGGCGGACCATGGGCACTGAGAGACGCCCCAGTTTCGGAAGTTGGCGCGGGGGAATCTTTTGTAGCGATTCAACATCTTCCAGCCGCTCCCAATCCAACGCCGGCATGGTGTTCAGGCGCAGGAGCTTCAGGCGCAAGGCGCAAAGGTGCACGCCCTTCATCGTCCAGTCATGCAACCCAGAGGTTCCGAGAGAACAACCGTCACAGCAGCCATCCAGGAGAATGCGCCAGGCGTAGTTCAAACTGTCGCGGTTTTCCCAGATCGTCTCAAGAATTTCCTTGTAGGCATTGGGATGATTTTGGTTCAAGCCATAGGGAACCAAGCTCACCCAATCGCGGCGTTTTCCTTCACGAGTTCTTGGATTTGCGGTTGCCATGATGGATTATGCCGCCTCAAAACTGAGTCTTCGGCTCGAATTGACAGCACCTTAATACACGATTAACGTCTGACGTCAACTCTGTAATCAAATTTTAACATTCCGAGCAGACAGGTTTTTGCCTCGTGCAACGCTAGTAGCCCGCGAACTCGGCATAAGAATCTGAAAGCCGTCTCTTGAAGGGTCGTCACCGCAATGGGAAGGATTCTCTCCCGTGCCAGCCAACCATGCGAACGCGGTCCGCAATCCAAGCCGTCGCCTTGATTTTGAGGTAGACAGGCCCACCCGTTCTCAGTCAAATTATGGGGGCTCGAGGTAGTGGGATACTTGGGGGAGATAGGCGATGAAACAAGTCGTATTCTTGGTAGGCGTCGTCCTTCTATTTGCAAGCGCGGCATCAGCTCAGGTGAGTTCGAACAGCACATCGATGTCGGCGACATCTGCGGTATCGGCGGAGAGCGATGCGTCGACGAGCGCACCGTTGCTGTTTGCCTCCGGGCTTGGCGGAAGCGCGCCAACGAGGATCACTACGGCGGAACCATGGTCAATCGGCCCGACCTCGTTGGCTTTGACTGAACCGGCCGCTGCGGACCCGCAGGTCGTCCAGAGCGTCTTCCAGAATTTCAACTGGCAGGCATATGCGGGTTATACATTCGTCCGGTTTTACCAAACGCCGGGCGTTACTCTGAGCACGAACGGCCTCAATTTCGGGATTGTGTACTACTTTAAAGACTGGGTCGGCGCGGATGGCGAATTTGTCGCCACCTTCGGCTCACAATTTGGCCAGAGTTCGAAGTTTCTGCTGGGAATGGGCGGCTTGCGATTCCGATGGTCGGCGCCGCGTGGACTGGAATTGTGGGCTCATGGGTTACTCGGTGGATCGCATTACCTGCCACAGACAGCCAACGGCGGCCAGGGGGCTCTCGGCTACGAGCTGGGCGGCGGAGTGGACGTCAATGCACACCATCAGCGATGGGCTTATCGGTTTGCGGTGGACATGGTTGGAACACAGTATTTCAACACATACCAGTTCAGTCCGAAGGCTTCAGCCGGGATTGTCTTCAAATTCTAGCCACCCTTGGAACGGGCAAGATCTGGTTCGAAGCGATTCCGGAGTAAGGGCGCGGCGCTATCCTACAATCTCATGCCAAGCCGTCCGAAGAACGCACGGGCCTCCGGCAGGCCAAATGCAAGAGTCAGCGCAAAATATACAATTCCGTACGGTCCGAGTACCAGGACAGCGAGTAAGATTGCCGAGTGATGACCGAAGAAGTGGCCGATGGACCAACCGACCGCCGCGGCCACAAGAGCCGCGAACCACAGTTTCGCGAGATAATCCAAGGGAAGCCCCGTGTGTCCGATGCGGCGATTCAGCGTTCGCCTTAGAAGCGTGAATTCCACCCAGGAAGAAATTCCAGCCGAAACGGTCAGGCCAGCAACGCCCCAGCGAGCACTGATTCCAAGAAGGTGCGGCAAAGGGAAGGCAAAAAGAATGCCAAGAATCGTTGTCAGTGCCACGCGGATAACCGCAAAGCGCAACGGCGTGCGTGTGTCGCGCAGCGCGTAATACGTCGACGAGTACAGCCGGCCCAGAGTCGATGCGAGCAATCCCACCGTTGAGCCCGCGAGAATTCCCCAGACATAAATCACGTCGCCCTGTTTGAACGCGCCCGTGCGGTAAATTGCCGCGACGATGACGTCCCCGAGCACCAAGAACGCGGCGGCGGATGGGACCACAAAAAAGGCGATCTGGCGCAGGCCGGAATCCAACCGCTTGCGCAGCGTCGCTGCAATATCCTTTTCGCTGCCCAGCGCCCCAGACATGTGCGGGAGTTCGGCGGCGGAGACGGACATTCCAAAAAGGCTCACCGGGAGGGTGTACAGAATTTGCGCATACGCGAGCGCGGCAACGGCCCCGGTCGGCAGCCATGTGGCAAGAATCGTATCCACATACGCGCTAATCTGGACAACACCGCGCCCGACGAAGACCGGAAAGAAATTGCGGACGACGGTTCTGACGTTTTCCGCGTGATAGTTCAGCGAAAGCCGCAGCCCCTGCAACAGCCGCAGCACCATGGGGAGTTGCACAATTACTTGCAACGCGGTGCCGGCCACGGAGCCCCACGCCAGGGTCTGCGCGAGAGGGAATTGTGCGTAGCGGCTGCCCCAGCTCCACATTGTGGCAATCATCGCGCCGTTCCAAACCACGGGCGCGGCGTAGGAGAGGAAAAACTTGCGGTGGCTGTTGAGGACACCCAGGCACCACGCGGAAAAAACCAAAAGCCCCGCGCTGGGGAAGAGAATCCGCACCAGCCGTATCGTCAAGGCACGTGTTTCTCCGGAAAAGCCAGGAGCGATCACGTCGATCAGATAGGGCGTTGCCAGAACACCTATCAATACGAGGATCGAAGTAGTCAGGGCGAGAAGACCGGCGACGGCGCCCGCCGTGCGGCGCGCTTCCTCTTCATCTTTGTGCGCCAACAGTTTTGCATACACGGGGATGAAGGAGGCCGAGAGCACTCCTTCGCCAAACATGTTTTGCAGGATATTGGGAATCTTAAATGCGGCCTTAAAAGCGTCTGCCGCTCCGGAATTGCCGAAATAATGCGCGAAAACCCTCTCGCGAATCAGCCCGGTAATCCGGCTCAGAAAAATTCCCGCGGCGACGAGAAAGGCGTGATGTTTTGAACCGCTCGGGGAAGCTTCCTTATTCACAAGAGTTGTCACAAGCTAGATGGCGTGCGGGAGTTCATAGAATTGGGTCAGTTCATTACAAGAGTTGCTCGTAGAGATGTCAACTACGAATCCTGCCGCTGTGTGTAGTCAATAGATTCCCTAGGCAGGGCAAACACCCTCGTTCCGCCGCCATCGATTTACTGGCCTTGACAGGTGCGCGGCTTCTGGTGAATGCTCTGCGCTTCATGGCGAAGCAAATAAGGCCCAGACTGAACAACCCCGCGCGCACGAGCCTTGCCGATCTGATAGGAACGCTCAGTCCGAAACGCCAGGAAATCATTCGGCCCGTGATGGAAAGCCCGCGGGAATTCGTCCTCTTGAGTGTGCGCGCGTTGGCAAGGCGCCTCAAGACGGATCCTGCCACGACGGTGCGGATCGTCCGGGCGATGGGTTTTTCTGGCTACCGTGAGTTTCAAAGATTCCTGCATGAACTATCCATCGCGCACGCGACTTCGTTCGACTCGATGCGCGCGAGTTCGGTCCGAGACGCCAGCATCCCCGCGCACGTTCGTAAGTCGCTCGAACAAGACAGCCGAAATCTGCAGGCCCTGAGAAATAGCTTGGAGTATAAGAGGATTGAAAACCTCGCACGTCGCATCTATGCCGCCCATCGCATACTGATCATTGCCGGCGACATGGCAACGACCCTGGTGACCTATTTCGAGTATCACCTTACCATTTTGGGATTTGCCGTCTTAACGGCAACGACCGCGGGCCGGACTGCACATGCTTCGCGCCACGTCGGCCGCGGCGATCTTGTCTTCGCTCTCAGTTTCGGCCGAGGATTGCGGCAGACCGTGGAAGGGTTGCAGCAGGCCCGATCCCGAGGAGCTTACTGCATCGGATTTACCGATACGTTTGTCTCTCCCATCGCTCGATTTGCCGACGAATGTTTTCTCGCTTCCGTGGAGACTCCCTCATTCGGGTCATCCTACGTTGCGCCGGTTGCGCTGCTGAACGTGATTCTGGTTGCTTGCGCCAATTATCGGCGCGGGCGCACTCTAGCTCTGTTGAAGCAGGCCGAGACCGAACAACGGCTTGGTTTCCGGTGGTACGACGCCTGAGGCGTCCCCTCGAAAACCCCGTGGTCGATTCTGCTGAGCTGACCGGGATTCCGCTCCGATGATCGAAATGCCTTATCGTTGTTGCTCGAGGACTGGGTGTAAGGTGAGTTGACTGTCTTTCCATACTTCCAAGTTACGCTCCCACGGCTGCTTGCCTTGGGATTTCACTTCAATCCGATGGGATCCTTTTGAGAGGCGAATCGTGGAAGGAGTCTGTCCCGCGAATTTTCCATCCACATAAATGTCCGCGCCGGGTGGGTCAGACTCAATCAGGACGCTTCCGGTGCCGGAGCTGTCGAGTGTGTTGTTCGCTGCTGCGGCCTCTCTGGAATAAGCGCGCAGTGGTCCATCCTTCCCAATAGTTTCCACAGGACGACTGTTGTCCAATGCAACCGGATCGAGCCGGATATCAAAATGGTCAGACTTAAGGAGGAAGTAGTTCCCGTGATGCCGTCCGTTCACGGATACCCATTCATAAGGACCGCTGGTCAATGTGATCTGCTGGGTTATGTAGCCATCCTTGGAAATCTTGAGGATTAGGGCGTGTTCAAGCTTCGACCCGAATACGGTGTGGGGTTTGTGGAAGTATCCGCCGGGATATTCAACATGGTAGGGAGTGGTGCCGGAGATTGCGCCATCGATTTCAACCGTGGCACCGGCGGGCGAACTCGTAATCGTCAACGATCCGGCAAACGTCCGCGGCGTTGCAATCAAGATCGCAAGGGCCGCGAGCGATGCATAGATACAGTGTCGCCTCGATGGCTGCATCAAAGCCCTCCGAGGGAATTAGAAAGAATGACGATCCCACTATTTCACTGGAATGTCAATTGTCTGCCCCCGGCCGAGAGGCCCTGGGTTGAGAAAACGCCGCCAGTGGTAGTTCGCGGGGTTCTCTTAGTAGAGCCGAGAAAGTTCCATCGATCGAAAGCAAAAACAATCTACGCGGGAAACTCGCAACCTTGGCCTCGACCTCTGCATCTGGTTAACTGAGGGCGCTGCGCGACTCGAAAGCTTGATTTTATCTCGCGGCTCCCACCCACAGGAACTCTGCAGGCCTGCTTTGTTCTCCGGGGAATTCATACCCTTAGCATAGGAGGAAGTGTGGAAATGCATATTCGTGCAAAACATTATTTGGCAGGTGTTGCCGTAGTTTTTCTTGCCTTGCCCCTTTGGTCTCATACAGAGTCGGCTCAAGTGGATATCGACCATCCCGTGACAATCTCCGGCACACAACTGCAGCCCGGACAATACGAACTCAGAGTGAAGGATTACGCGAATCAGGCAGTCGTCACGAAGGACGGCAATGTTGTCGCTCAAGTTCCCTGTCACTGGATCCAGCTCCCGAAGGAACCCCAATACTCGCAGGTCATGTTCACCAAGAATCAAATTACGGAAGTTGATTTCGGCGGGAAAACACAGGCAGTCGAATTCCGTTGAGGATATACACGAAGCAAGAGGGAAAGAGGGGCAGACTTCAGTCCGCCCCTCTTTACCACATAGAGATCACTTCAGATATTCTGCAAGCCAATCAAGAAACGTCTTATACCAAAGCTGGCTGTTCTGTGGTTTCAGGACCCAATGCCCTTCATCAGGAAAAATTACGAGCTTGGAGGGTACACCCTGGCGTTGCAGCGCCGTGAAAAACTCAAGATCCTGCGTATAGGGAACGCGGAAGTCCAGTTCTCCGCCGATCACCAGGGTCGGCGTCTTGTATTTCCCCAGAGCTCCGGCGAATTCGCTGGGCGACCATTTCTGATACAACTCCGGATGCGACCACGGCGCACCGCCATATTCCCAATCCATGAACCAAAGCTCTTCAGTGGCCCCGTACATGCTGTACTCATCGTAAGGTCCCGCATGGCTGATCAGACATTTGAAGCGGTCGGTATGAGTCGCGATCCAATCCACCATGTATCCGCCGTAAGAGCCGCCGGCGGCTGCGAGGCGATCTTTGTCGATAAAGGGATATTTCTGGATTGCTGCGTCCACGCCTTTCATTAAATCTTCGTAGACTTTTCCACCCCAATCGTGGCTGATTTCGGCGGTGAATTTCTGTCCGTACCCGAATGAACCCCGTGGGTTGATCATGAGTACGATGTATCCAGGCGCGGCCATCACCTCTGGGTTCCAGCGGTAGCCCCAGTTGTCGTCCATGGCCCCCTGCGGGCCTCCATGAATCAGCAGCAGCATCGGGTACTTCTTGGAAGCGTCGAAATGCGGCGGGCGCAGCAGGAGTCCTTCGACCTGGGTATCATCGGCGCCTGCAAACCAGAATGGCTCGGCCGCCAGCAACTCGAGCTGGGAAAGGAACGATCCATTCTGGTGAGTGAGCTGACGGATACCCGACCCGTCGGCGTTTGCTACGAAAACCTCCGCGGGCATCGTGAGGCTTGTACGCGTGAACGCGATCATTTTCCCATCGCGACTAATATCGAATTCGGCGTTGAATCCGGTGGAGAGGACAGGCATGGGCTTCTTCCCTTGACTCGCGGGAATCGCGTAGAGTGGCATTTCCGCCTTTTCCTCTGATTGAAAGAAAATCGTCTTGCTGTCCGCCGACCACGCGAGGGCTTCCACGCTTTGATCGAAATCCTCGGTCAAGTTGATTTGCTTCCCATTCTTGCGGTCGAAGAGCATCAATCGCCAGCGATCGCTTTCGTATCCGGGCTGCAGCTGAGCGCGATAAGCGATCCAATTCCCATCGGGAGAATAGGCCGGCCCCCAGTCATTACCAGGATTTGTCGTGATGCGTTTTGGCTCACTCGCACCTGTAACGGGCACAGTAAAGAGGTCGCCATTCGTGCTTAACGCCTCGTCCCTGTCTGTATTCGCCGTGAAACACAGTTCCGTGCTATCCGGCGAAAAAGCAATCGCCTCGGGCTCACCCAGGTTGAACGGTGGAATATCATAGTTCGCGCCAAGCGTGATATCACGAGGCGCTCCCCCCGAGGCAGATACGACGAACAAATGGCTGCGCTTGCCGTCCCACCAATCAGTCCAATGCCTGTAGAGAAGCTTGTCGTAGATGCGCGCTTTCACCTTGCTCTTTTCTTTTTCTGCGTCGCGAGCAGTGTTGCAAGCGTCATCTTTGCAATCGGGGTACACCCTCGAGACAAACGCTATGGACTTTCCATCCGGGGACCACAGCTCATTGTCCGCGCCGGTTGAAAGCGAGGTGAGCCGGTTGGCTTCCCCGCCCTCGAGCCAGATCGTGTAAATTTGTTGCTCGCCGTCGCGCGCAGAAAGAAACGCAAGCTTCTTGCTATCGGGAGACCATCGAGGCCTATCATCGCTTCCGCCTCGCGTCAGCTGCCGCGCCGGGCCGCCTGCAACAGGCACAATCCAGATGTTGTGAGACGTTCGATTCGCGTCCAAGTCTGGCGTTGCCACGGAGTATGCGATCCACTGGTTATCCGGAGAAATCTGTGGGTCGCTGACGCGCTGCATCGAAATAAGATCCTTGAACGTGATCGCACGCCGCTGTTCCTGTTGCGCCCGCGCTGTGAGAGCGGTTGCCAACACAGCAATCCAGATGAAAAGTGCACGAGTTCTGCTTGTCATGATGCCTCCCCTGGTCGTCGGATGTGACGACATCACCCAGAAACGTGATAATTGCACTTCCGGCATCTTTTTCCAATAAGTACCCTGCTGCACCGGAAACTACTGTCGATACAAAAAGGAAGGATCGCCATATAATGACGCCCGTTTGTTCGAGCCAGAGCGCTGCCCGATCGCAGGTTGAGGAGGTGCCATGGAAGAGGCCCTGACTGTACACCGCCTGCAATTTGCCTTCACCGTGACCTTCCACTATATCTTTCCGCAAATCACCATGGGTTTGGCCCTTCTGATCTTTATTCTAAAGAGCCTCGCCCTCAGGACACACAATGAGAAGTGGAACCGTGCGGCTCGCTTTTGGGCACGGATTTTCGGGATTACGTTTGCCGTCGGGGTCGTCACCGGGATTCCAATGGAATTTCAGTTTGGCACCAACTGGTCGCAATTCTCGCGACTCGCCGGCGGCGTCATAGGACAGACTCTGGCCATGGAGGGCGTCTTCTCGTTCTTCCTAGAGTCGTCTTTCCTAGGCGTGTTTCTATTCGGTGAAAAACGCCTTGGCCCGCGAGGCCATTGGTTCTCCTCGATGATGATGTGGGTAGGTTCTTGGCTCTCAGGCTACTTGATCGTCGCGACCGATGCCTGGATGCAGCACCCAGTAGGATATGCGATGAACGCCGATGGTTCTTTCGCGCTGCGCAGCTTCTGGGCACTTGTCCTGAACCCTTGGGCGCTGGTCCAGTATTCGCACACAATTCTAGGTGCGGTGCAAACCGGCAGTTTCGTGATGGCCGCCATCGGCGCCTACTACTTGCTGTCGAAATCCCACGTGGAATTCGCAAAGCTGTCGGTTCGAATCGGCGTGACCGTGGGCGTGATCGCAGCGATCCTTCAGCTTTCTCCGACAGGTGATGCCCAGGGGCGGATGATCGCAGAGCATCAAAAGGTAACCCTCGCGGCCATGGAGGGATTGTTCCATACGCAGCAAGGAGCTCCGCTCGCGATTCTTGGCCAGCCCGACGTTCGCAACCAGCGCCTCGATAATCCGCTCATCATGCCACAAGCGCTCAGTTTCCTCACCTACCGAAGCTGGTCTGCCGAGGTCGATGGGCTCGATCACTTTCCGCAGTCGAATTGGCCCGACCAAGTCGCGCTGCTTTACTTCAGCTACCATATTATGGTCGGCCTCGGAACGATCTTCATCGCAATTCTCGTGCTGGCGGCGTGGAAATTGTGGCGGGGAACGCTCTACGATTCGAAGGTCATGCTGTGGATTCTGATGCTTTCGATGCCTTTTCCATTCATTGCAAATACCGCTGGATGGATTACGGCTGAAGTCGGCCGCCAGCCTTGGCTCATCTATGGCCTTCTGCGCACCAGCGCAGGAGTCTCGCCGCTGGTCTCGGCAGGAAGCGCTTGGTTCACGCTGATCGGTTTCATGGGCATGTACACGGTTCTAGGGATCTTGTTCCTTTTCCTTGTGTATCGCGAAATCGAAAAGGGCCCGTCGGGAGATAGTATTGCCGGTTCCAGCGGCGCGTCCTTCGCCGCAACGGATTAAGGGAGGAGCGCGATGGGAAGCATCTGGTTCTGCTTGGTTGCCATCATGCTCGCGGGGTACGTAATTCTCGACGGATTCGACATAGGCGCCGGCATCCTTCACCTCTGGATTGCTCGTGATGACGCCGAGCGCCGCGTCGTAATTCGCTCGATCGGTCCCGTCTGGGATGGCAACGAGGTCTGGCTGCTGGCCGCGGGAGGGACGCTCTATTTTGCTTTTCCGGCGCTTTATGCCAGCGGCTTCAGCGGCTTCTACCTTCCGCTGATGATGGTGCTGTGGCTCCTGATCCTCCGCGGCATCTCGATCGAATTCCGCAGCCACATCGAGGGCCATATTTGGTCTATATTCTGGGACGCTATTTTCACGTTTGCCAGCATCCTGTTGGCTGTTTTTTATGGCGCCGCCCTTGGCAACGTGGTTCGTGGAGTCCCGCTCAACGCAGCCGGGAGTTTCTTCGAGCCGCTTTGGACGAACTTCCTGCCCGCCGGCCAAACCGGAATTCTCGACTGGTACACAGTCTTAATCGGCGTCGCGGCGCTGGCGGCATTAACGCTCCACGGCGCCACGTGGCTGGCGTTCAAGACTGAAGACGAATTGTATGAGCGCGCTCTGCGTTGCGCATTTCTCGTCTGGTGGCTGGTCGCCTTGCTTACCGTCGTGATCACTTTTGCAAGCTTCCGTCTGTTGCCGCAGTTGATCCTGAGTTTCCAGGCGCATCCCTGGGGGTTTATTTTCCCTGTGCTCGCCATCGCCGGGTTGCTTGGCACGATGTGGTTCGTCTATGCAAGGGAAGCCACAATGGCATTCGCCTCTTCCTGTGCCTATCTTACGGGAATGCTCACGAGCGTGGCGTTCAGCCTCTATCCCAACGTGCTTCCCGCCAGCACGAATCCTTACTACAGTCTGACGATAGCGAACGCCAAGGCGGCAGATTACGGCCTGAAGATCGGTCTCATCTGGTGGGTAATTGGAATGGCGCTGGCGGCTTGGTACACGGTCTTCGTTTATCGCAGTTTCGCCGGGAAAGTCCGCGCTAGCGAAGCGGATGAACACGCGACTTACTAGCTGATTACGGTATCGTTCCGCGCTCGACTTGCGCTCAGTCTCTCCGCACGCCGAGGAATATCAACACGCCGCCTGCGAGCATTACAGCGCCGCTCAATGTTCTAGGGATCGGGGTGTATCGAACGGATTGGAAAATCACCTTGTGATTGTCGATTTCGACTTCTTTTTGTGATGATGAAAACGTCACCCGGGGATGGATCATGGCCGCCGCCCCCGCCAGGAAGAGTAGTACGCCAAGAAACGCAATCAATTTCTTCATCACATCATCCCCTTGCCACTCTCGCGAGCGGCTCGCTATTTCACCACCCATTGCGCCAGCGGATGCAGAATTTCACTCAAGTAATCGGGCCGGCTCTCATCCCTTTCCAGATGGGGGTAACGCAGCCCGCCGTGGTAGTCCACCGAATAGGTCTGCAACTCCGCCCCGTTTGCCACGATGAATTGAATCGGGCGTGTCGCCGATTTGGCTTCGTCGATGGCGTCTTTAAGGGCTTCGCTTGAATACCTTCGGCCGTTGACCGCAGCAATTTTCATTCCGGGACCGATTCCGGCCGTGTAGGACGGCCCTCCGTGATTCACATCCGTCACGATACCCTCGTCATTCACGGTCATTCCGATCGTAAGTTCGCCGTCGAACTGATTCTCCAGCAAATCGGTGTTTTCCTCTACTTCGTTGGGTTCCTCGTTGTACACGATCTTCCATCCGCTGTTCTCGATCGCTTCCTCGGGCGTCTTCGTCGATGTCGAATCCAGACGCGCCCTCAAGAAACCCGCCCAGTCGTACGGCGCCAGGCCATTGAGCGCAGCCACCACATCCTCGAACGCATATGTCTTCAATGCGGGCTCACCGCCCGGTCCGCCATGAAAAATGCGGCAGAAGTCGTTCATAGATTTCTTATCCTGCGTGAGCTGGCGCAGCTTCGTATCCACATCGAGCCACAACAACTCGCCCTCCTCGTAGAAATCCGTGCCGCGCCGCCAGTTTGCCCAGTCCGCTCCTGCATTGTAAAGAAACGGCGCCGCATCGGCCGTGTCTTGCAGCGGCCGCCATTCGCGGCCTGGCCGATGCTCGTACGCCGCAGCCAGATCAGCCAGGGCCTCACGTGATTGGTCGATGGTAACCAGGCCGCTACGGGCAGTCAGGACCTCACCCAGATACTCGGTAAGGCCTTCATACACCCACAAGAGATCGTCCTTCATGGGCTGTTGGTAATCCGGCGTCGCCAGCCCCGCCGGGCGGCGGTATTTGCCGTTCCACGAATGCACGAATTCATGTGGCAACAATCCCGCGAATGCCAGACGCGCCGAATCATCAATCAGGCTCCGCTCCGACGTCCGGTCGTCGCTGGACTCGTGGTGTTCCAGCCCGAAATGCGCCACGTCGTCACTCAGAGTGAGCAGGAAGTGATAATCCCGGTAATGTCGCGCTCCAAAAAGCGCACCGGTTTCATTCACCAGTTGGTGGAAGTGCGCTTCCATGTCCGGCGGCATTGCCAGAGCCGCAGCACTATCGGCCGCGATGTCCATTTCGTGTGGGGGGTCCTGCCCCGGCGTAAGTTGGATCGCCCGGAAAAAGCGTCCCGCGATGACGGGTGAATCCACCAGCGTGTTGAGCGGAGCCGGCGAAAACTCGATTGTGTCTCCCGACTGCTTCGCGCCGGGCAGAGCCGTCCCGAATTTCCATCCGGAGGGAAGGCGCACGGTTGGCGCGTATGTCAAATCCCGAATGGAATACCCTGCCGGGTAGAGCAGCACTTGGTTCCAGCTCAGTACGATCAGGGACGCAGTTGCCGAGGCGCCGGAAGAAAATCCGGTGGCTGGCGCCGAAAGCAAGAAGTCGAAATGCGCGTCCAGCAAGTTTACCCCTTGCGGAATGTCGAGATGAAAGGAGTACATTTCCACCAGATCCCGCCGCCACGGAATTGTCTTTCCCTCGGCCGTGAATATCAAACCCGCCATGTCCATGATTGGGCCGTTGGGCATGTGCTCTCCGGGAATCCATTCCGGGTAGTAGAGGGTGAGTGCGCCGGGATGCACCGGTATCTGCATCTGGACATGGAGAATTTTCTGCGGCGCCTGCGATGCGTCCACATTCAGCCGAATTGGGTCGTGAGGCGCCTGCGCGCCCAGTGAGCCGGACAGCACGACGGTAATGATTCCGAAAGTGCAGATAATTGCCGCCGCTGTACTTCGAAGAAATTTCCGCATTCATATCCTCCTGAAGTCCTTTAGGGGTGATGCGACTGTTGAGATGGTTCGCGGTACAAAATCCTTGGATACAAGGAGGGCGCAACGGGACTCGTAGAATTGATCGGCCGCAGGAGTCAATTGATTTGAACGCCGAGTTGAGAAAAAAGAAAATTCAACGACTGCGTATCTTCTTCGATGATCTTGGCCACCGGGCGCCCCTCGGAATGGCCCAGCTTCGTGTCGTAGAGAAGCAGGATCGGCTTATCCCCGCCTTGCGCCGCCTGCAATCGCGCCGTCATTTTTCGCGCATGCAGCGGAGCCACGCGCGTATCGCTATCGCCCGTCACGAACAGGACGGCAGGATACTTCCGCCCCGGCACCACGTGTTGATACGGCGAGTAAGCGAAAAGATAGGGGAACTGGCTCGCATCGTCGGATGACCCGTACTCGGGAACCCAAAACCTCGCCACCAGGAATTTTTGGTAGCGGAGCATGTCCAAAAGTGGATACCCGCATATCACCGCGCCATAGAGGTCCGGCCGCTGCGTCAGCGCGGCGCCCACTAATAATCCACCATTGCTTCTTCCTTCGATGGCGAGTTTGTCAGGCCTCGTGTAGTGATACTGGACCAGCCATTCTCCCGCGGCTATGAAGTCGTCAAACACATTTTGTTTTTTATCCAGCATTCCGGCGTGATGCCACGATTCGCCGAATTCACCGCCTCCCCGCAGATTCGGCACCGCGAAAATTCCGCCCTGCTCCACCCACACTACCGCGTCCACGTTGAATGTGGGCGTCTCGCTGAGATCAAAGCCGCCGTATCCCGTCATGAGAGTGGGGCGGGCTCCGTCTGCCGTCACACCCTTCTTGTAAAACAAAAACATCGGAATCCGCGTCTTGTCCTTCGACTCATACCAAACCTGCTTCACCTCGAATCCATCCGGATTAACTGGCACGTTAGATTTGGCCCATACATCGAGAGTTCTCCCGGAGAGGTTGTATCGATAGATAGTCGGTGGGACCGCAAATGAGGCAAACGAAAAGAACGCTTCACCTCTGCTCCAATTGCCTTGAATTTGTCCTACAGTCCCCAGTTGCGGGAGGGGAATCTCTCCGGCCGGCCTCCCGTCCGGCTCGAAAACCTTCAGCTCCGACGTAGCGTTGTGCAAATACTGCGCGATGATTTTTCCGCCTATGAGCTGGAAGCTTTCCAAGCGCTCCGTTCCTTCGGGGATGATTTCCTTCCAGTTTTCTTCGGCGGGACGCGCCAGCGGAACGGCAACCAGCCGCCAATTCGGTGCCTTGTAATTGGTCGCCATGTACAGGAAATCGCCCGCGATTCGGCCCTGGAAACAAGCGTGGATGGTGTTGACGGCCGTCACGATTGGTCCGCGGTCCTGCAGATTCTGGAAATACAATTCGGATTTTTCGCAGGATGAGCCGTACACGATCGTGAGCAGCAGAAAGTGTCTGTCTTCGGACGCGCTCAAATCCAGGATCTTCTCAGGGCCGAGACTCTCGCCAAATATCAAGGTGTCACGGCCCATGTCCGATCCCAGAGCGTGGTAATAAACGCGCGGCCCTTCCGTCGTGTACCGGGAATAGTAAAACCCGCTATTCGCTGCGTTGAACCACAATCCTGAGAAATACCGGCTGCGGGGAAGAGTGTCGCTCAGCTCTTTGTGGTTATCGGTGTCGATGATGTGAATCGTGACTTCGTCCTCGCCACCCTTGCGTACTCCGTACGCCGCAAGCTTTCCGTCCTGCGAGATGCCTTCAAAATTCACGCTTATGGTGTGATCCGAGCTGAGCGGAGCAGGATCAACCAGCACCTCTTCCGCACCGGTCGCGCCACGACGCAGGTAAAGGACGCTCAAATCCTGATCGGCGGCGCGTTTGGAATAGAAGTATTTTCCGCCGTGTTCCGCAGGTGCGCTGACCGTATCCACTCGCAACAACTCCCCGAGCCGCTTCGCAATTACGTCGCGCCCCGGCAATTTGTTCAGAAACGTTTCCGTGCAGCGATTCTCCGCGTCAATCCAAGCGCGCGTCTCGGGACTCGCCTGATCTTCCAGCCAGCGGTACGGATCCATTACGGACGTGCCGTGGTAATCGTCCGCCACGTTCTCCGTCCTTGCCACCGGCGGGCACTTCGGTTTCTCATCTTGTGCTTTCATCGCGGGTACGCTCGCAAGAACGGTCCACGTTGCCAAGCTCCAACGAATCAACCAGCGCCATTTGAAAAGAGGCTTGGCTGCAGAAAAAAGCATTGAACCGCACTCCACTACGTCTCCTGGTGTTGTATTCACCCTTCCGCCTCCATCGATTGTTTCACGTGACGGGCGTGGCCGTCTTTCGTGGCGGGTTGAAGAAGGGAAGTTCCTTGGTCACGGCCCGCACCTTGTGTCGCGTGGCTTCCACAGTGAATTCCATATGAAGTTCGGTGCCGGGCCCTGCATGTTCGCGGCTGATGCTGGCGAGCGCAATCATCTTCTTTAGCGTCGGTGACCATGTGGTCGAGGTCGCCTTCCCCACTTGCAATCCGCCGCGATAGACGGGTACCGCCACGCGCGAAGCGGTGCTTGCCACTTGAGGTGCCAGTCCGACCGCGTCGTAGAGCCGCTCGACGTCGTCCCAGTTAATATGGAGTCCCGTCAGCAGTCGTTTCGGCCCGCGCCGCTGTTCTTCTTCGAGAGCGGCCCGCCCGATGAAATGTTCCTTTTTCAGGTCCACAAGCCGCCCCAGGCCAATCTCGTATGGCGAGTACTTTTGAGACTCAATCAACGCCTTCTTGCTGCTGAAATAGTCCACTTCGATCAGTATCAGCCCTGCCTCAATCCGCGCCACGTCGAGCGCCAGCATTCCGGCCGCGTGCAGATCGAATTTCCGCCCGTGCTCGACGAGCGCGTCCCAAACCCGGGATGCATCCTTCCACGGAATCCAGATTTCGTAGCCAAGGTCGCCTGTGTATCCGGTTCGTGAAATATCCACTTCGACTCCCGCGATTTTTCCGTGCGTCACGCGAAAGTATTTCAAGTTTGCGATCTCCGCTTCCGCCACTTCCATTAGCAGCCGCCCGGAAGTCGGTCCCTGCAGCGCCAGCGCCGCCACTTGGTCGGAGATATCCTCGATCTTCACCTCCAGGCCCAAAGCATTTTGGTGGAACCATCGCAGGCTCGGGTCCGCGGCAGTCCAGCGGTAAAGATTCTCGCCCAGGCGCGTGATCGTCCCATCATCAATCACCTTGCCCTGTTCGTCACACCAGCAGCAATAGATCACCTGTCCCACGGCCACCTTGTGGATATCGCGCGTGATCACGCGGTTGACGAGCTTTGTCGCGTCTCGGCCGCTCACCCGGTACTTGAAGAGCGGCGTCACATCAATGAGTGCCGCCGCGTTGCGAATCGCGTTGTATTCGTGCTCGTGGTGGGTTTCATAGACGCTCACCGCGTAGTATCCCGACCACTCGCGGTAGTTCAGGCTCTCGCAAAGTTTGGAAGTCTGTTCATGGACTGCGGTTCCGATCGGCACAATCACTCCTTTGGTGCTTCCACCCGCCGCGGCAATTCGCGGCCGGATTATAGTGCGCGCCTCGCGCACCCTGCAAGACGCGTTTGCATCGGAATTCAATTGCGCCCGCTGATCCTTCACATTCGAACGACGACTGATCTCTCGCTTTCTTCTCCATGCGCGCTTCGTTCTTGTGACCGAGTGCGTACACTTGTAGAATGCAGCGGCTCGTGCGGCACGCAAGAGCGCTGTGCCGCAAGTGCAGAACCCCCTCAATGCCAAAGCAATACGATGCAATCGTCATCGGTGGCGGCCACAACGGCCTGGTGAACGCGGCCTATCTCGCGCGAGCCGGTAAGAAAGTCTTGGTTCTGGAACGCCGTCACGTTCTGGGAGGCGCATCCGTCACCGAAGAAATCTTTCCTGGCTTTAAGTTTTCGGTTTTTTCTTACGTTGTTTCGCTCTTGCGCCCTGAAATTATCCGCGATCTCGATCTTCCCCGCCACGGCCTCGAAATTCTTCCACTCGACGGCACGTTCACTCCCATGCCCAGCGGCAACTATCTCTGGCGTGTAAACGATCATGCCAAGACACGCCGCGAGCTCGAACGTCACTCCAAGCTCGACGCCGAGGCCTACGAAGAATTCGGGAAGTCCATGGTCGCGATGTGCCGTTTCGTCAAGCCGCTCCTCGCCATGATCCCCCCCGACCCCACGTCCTTCGATCCGCGCGATATCAAGAAGCTCGCCTTTCTCGGCAAGCGTTTTCAATCCCTCCCATCCGACGATATGTACAACCTCGTCCAGCTCATGACCATGAGCGCCGCCGACTTCCTCGACCAGTGGTTTGAGACTGACGTCCTCAAAGCCACCATGTCCGCCTCGGGCATCATCGGGACGTTCCTGGGCATTCGTTCTCCCGGCACCGCCTACGTTCTCCTCCATCATTACATGGGTGAAATTGACGGAGCCTTCCGCTCGTGGGGCTTCAGCCGCGGTGGCACGGGAGCTATTTCGAATGCCATCGCCGGCGCCGCTCGCGAGGCAGGCGCAGAAATCCGCACCGAAGCGTCCATCGCACGCATTCTCGTCAGGAACGGATCCGCTCAAGGCGTTGTTCTCGAAAGCGGGGAAGAGATCCACGCTTCCATCGTTTCCTCGAGCGTGGATCCCAAACTTACGTTTCTCCAATTCATCGAATCGCGCGAACTTCCTCCGGAATTCCTCGACGAAGTCCGCCGCTACAAATTCCGCGGCTCCTCGGGGAAAGTAAATCTCGCCCTCGACGCCCTTCCGGATTTCACTTGCCTCCCTGGCCCCGGCCGGCATCTCCGCGGCGCGATCTCCATTTCTCCCTCCACCGAATACATGGAGCGCGCCTACGACCAGGCCAAGTACGGCGAATTTTCACGCCGCCCTTACATTGACATCGTGATTCCTACTCTCACCGACCCCTCGCTCGCGCCTCCGGGCAAGCACATCATGTCGTGCTTCGTCCAATATGCGCCTTACAAATTGGCCAGCGGCAATTGGGACGGCCAGCGCGAAGCCTTCGGCGCCGCCGTCATCGACACCATCTCGCAGCACGCGCCCAATCTGAAGAAAATCATCATCGGCCGTCAGGTCATCACGCCGCTCGATATCGAGCGCACTACCGGTCTGAGCGAAGGCAACATCTTTCAGGGCGAACTCTCGCTCGAACAACTTTTCTTCCTTCGCCCCGTTGCCGGATGGGCGCGGTATCGCACGCCGATTCGAAATCTCTTCATGTGCGGCTCGGCCACTCATCCCGGCGGAGGGATCATGGGCGCTCCCGGGCGTCTCGCCGCGCTTGAAATTCTGAAAACGAGAGGGAAGGGCTGATCGTGCCCGCGCCTCGCGATATCGTCATCATCGGCGGCGGGCACAACGCCCTCGTCGCGGCCTTCTATCTCGCGCGCAAGGGTTTCCACCCGCTGGTTCTCGAACGGCGCTCCATGGTGGGCGGCGCCGCTGTCACTGAAGAATTCCATCCCGGCTTCCGCTGCTCGACGCTTGCCCACGCCACCGGGCCGATTCTTTCCGAGATCGCCGCAGATATGCAACTCGCCCGCCACGGTCTGCACGTATCCGAGCCTGCCGTGCGGCTATTTGCTCCTTCGCTCGACGGCCGCGCTCTGCTGCTCCACTCGGACTCGTCCGCCTCCGCGCGCGAAATCGAAAAGTTCTCGAAACACGATGCCGCGAAATATCTGGACCTTCATCGCGCCCTCGCGCGCGCCGCCGGAATCGTCGGCCGATTGGTGTCGCATACGCCTCCCGTCATCGAGAAACCTTCGCGCGAGGATCTCTGGCATTTCCTCAAAGTGGGTCGCAAGCTCCGCAGCCTCGGCAAAAAAGAAATGATGCGCCTACTGCGCTGGGGGCCGATGGCCGTCGCCGACTTCGCCGCCGAATTCTTCGAAACGGACTTGCTCCGCGCCATCGTTGCAGCGCGCGGCATCTTTGACGCAGCGATGGGCCCATGGTCCGCAGGTTCGACGGCCCTTCTGCTCCTGCGCGCCTCCGCGGACCCGCATCCCATCGGAAGTTCGGCCTTGCCCCGCGGCGGAATGGGCGCGCTCACCTCCGCCATGGCTGCGGCGGCAAAGCAGGCGGGTGCGGAGATTCGCACCGGCGTCGAAGTCAGCCAAATCCTCGTGAGGCATGGCGCTGCCACCGGCGTCATTCTTGCTCGCGGCGAGGAAATCGCGACCCGCGCCGTTGTTTCGGGCGCTGACCCACGCCGCACCTTCCTCGGCCTCCTCGATCCCGTGCATCTCCCGCCCAGCTTCGTGGTCAAGATGCAGCACTACCGGTCACAGGGAACAGTCGCCAAGCTGAACCTCGCCCTCGACGCGCTCCCCTCATTCACCGCACTCAAGAATTCTTCCGGCGACAACGCCAATCCCGTCTCTGCCCTCGCCGGCCGCATTCACATCGGTCCCGGCATCGATTATCTTGAGCGCGCCTTCGACCATTCAAAGTACGGAGAATTCTCGACCTCGCCTTATCTCGATATTGCCATCCCCTCGCTCTCCGATCCTTCGCTCGCACCTTCCGGGAAACACGTCATGTCCATCCACATGCAGTTCGCGCCCTATCATCTGAAGCATGCCGATTGGCCGCAGCAGCGCGATTCGCTCCGCGACATCATCATCAAAACCCTCGCCGAGTATGCCCCAGACTTGCCGAGCAAAATCCTCGCGGCGCAAGTGCTCACGCCAAAGGATCTCGAAGACACCTATGGTCTCAACGGCGGCCACCCGTTCCACGGCGAACTCGCGCTGGATCAGATTTTCACCATGCGTCCCATCCTCGGGTGGGCGCGCTATCGCACGCCTGTTCGCGGCCTATATCTTTGCGGCTCCGGCACGCACCCCGGCAACGGCCTCACCGGTGCATCGGGCGCCAATGCTGCCCGCGAAATCCTCCGCGATCTTGCTCATTAGCTCTGCCCTTACCACCAGCCGTCAGGCCTTTTGCCCCCGCGCGTGACTCCTATCACTGTGAACTGCGAGCGGCGTCACTGACATTTCCTTGCGCACACGCTAAATGGGCTCTGTTGAGGGATGGAAGTGTGCTTCAGAGAATGAGCCACCGGGACCTGAACGCCCGAAGGAACGTGTCCCGGGTCTTGGCCATTCCAAGCGAGCATCCCGCAGTCGGGACGCTCGGTGCCCCCTACGGCACCGGCTCTCATTCTTCGATCGAAGCTAGCGGCCAGGCGCGAAGCCTGATTGATGCGTATGGTCATATGACGCCACGGCCCTCTCGGGCCGGATACACTTCGCCACCGGCCGCTGACTTCGATATCGGCCTTCCCGGGCTCCCTTCAGAGGACAAGAGATCTCATTCCTTAAGAAAAGGAGAACCTGTATGACCAAGCTGACTCCCCGCGAGACGGCCTTCCCCGAAATGATGGAACTCCGTCGCGGCTTTGACGATATGTTCAATCGCCTCCTTTTTGGCCGGCCGGTCTTTTCCGAGATTTTCCCCGCGGAGAAGGCTTTCGGATACCTGCCGCCTGTTGAGTCGTTCATTGATCGAGAAGCAAAGAAATATGTCTGCAAGGTTTCGCTGCCCGGCATCGAACCCAAGGATCTCGAAATCCGAATTCAGAACCACAACCTCGTCATCAAGGGTGAGAGGAAAATCATCAAGGAGACCAAGGAACTCGAGCTCTTGGAGCATGAGTTCATTTATGGAAACTTCGAGCGCACCTTGGCGCTGCCCGAGGGTGTTGTCACCGAAAAGCTGAATGCCGAGTATGTGAACGGCGTCCTCGAAATCTCCGCTCCAGTCGCTTCCGCGGCGCTGCCGCACAAAATTGAAGTAAAAGTCCCGGCCCTGGCAAAGCACGCCGGCGCCTAGCCCCGGGATCCATTCGGTTCAAATGGCCCGAAGCCGCCCGGCTTCGGGCCATTTTCACTTGAGTTGTCGGGACCATTCTTCAGCGGGACGCATTCTTACGCACTTAGGGACTGCTACTGTGCCGTCATCCACTTAGTCAATCCGTAGTTCTGCCTTAGCACATACCTTGAGTAGGATCGTTTCACAAAATCCTCGCCTCGATTATTCTTAGGTCATCGGAGCTCGATTCCCATCCTGTCCCAAAGGAGTTGTCAATGTCGCACAAACTTGCCGCCATTCTACTTTCCCTATCCGTAGCAACGTCGCTCCTGAATGCACGGGTGTCGCATGCCGCTCATTCGCAAGCCGCCAAGCCCGCGCCCGCTGACCGTTCCAGTGTGCTCCCAGCGGAACGCAAGCTGGCCCCAGAAATCGTCGCCCAGCACCAAAAGTTCCAGCACTTGCTGAGTGCCGATGTGAAGCGGGGAGTCGACCGCATGGTCCCCGCTTTCCAAGAGCAGGTTCTGCATGCCAAGCCGGGAACCAATTTACGCGACCTCGCGTTCGCGCAGGTTCGCAGAGAATTTCCAAGAGCTTCTGCTCAGCAGATCGCTGCGCTCAGTTTCGAACTGATCGCCCAGTCCTTGGGTGCCTCGAATGACTCTGCGAGCGACATTTCCAACGAGCAACAATTGGAGCTGCAGTTGTCGATGCAGGAGAAGGCGCAAATGGAGGACATACTCTCCAATCTCTTGAAGACTTTCCAGGATACTTCCGACTCCGTTATTCAAAACATCAAGTAATTCCGGAGATGCGCTCTGCCGCTCGGCCGGGCCACGCGCCCACCTCTCGGTAAAATGGCTCGGCGCCCTGCAGACCAAGGTCTTCGGCCCTTTTATCCATCGGACCCGAACCTATCGCCAAACTAGGTGCCGGTCTCGCACTCTTTCAACACTTTGCTCTTTGCGCACCACTCGTTCTCACCATTGTCCCGATCAGAGTGCATTTCGCTACACTTGTAGTAGAAAGCTGTGCTCGGCGCTCTTACCGGCGACGCTGTCCCAACCTTTACCCTGCGGAGGCGCTTATGGCCAAGTGGATCTTGTCTCTTGTAGGTGTTGTCGTCCTGGCGGCCGGAGCCGCCGCTTATGTTGCGATGAATGGCACTCCGCCAGTCCCCACCGGTGCCTGCCCGGCGTTGCTTTCCTCGGCTCCCTATGACGCAAACGTCGTAATGTATGCCGATCTTACTGGACTTCGGTCCACGGATCTCGCCCGACGGTTCGAAGCGATCCAGAATGCGCCGCAAGCGGCCGGCTACCGCGATTTTGTCGACAAGACAAATTTCCATGTCGAACGCGATCTGGACCACATTATGCTCACAGGCTCCGCCAATGCCAACTCGGGCTCGCTCGTGCTCGAGGGGCGCTTTGATCAGGCAAGAATCACCGCTTACGCAACTCAGTTCAGCACGATGAAGCATTACGAAGCAGGGGACATGTACGTCTTCCACAACGCCAGCCCGCAGGGAGCCTTCAGCATGATGTTCCTCGGCCCGAACCGCTTGGCCTTCGCAGGAGGCATGGGGGCAGAAACTCAGATTCTGATGTTGGCCGACGCATCAAAAGGATCCGACCCGGGTCTGCATGACGATTTGTGCGCCCGCGTCCAGCGGGTTTCCGGCGCTCCATTTTTTGCCGTCGGCGATGTTCCGAAAGTCGCAGCCACTCAGCTGACCGCTCTGGCTGCACGCGAGAACCCATCCGCTGCGGAAGTCCTGCAGAGTCTGCGCGGTTGGGACTTGGCCTACTGGATGGATGGTGACACTGTCAGGCTGGCCTTCGAAGGACAGTTCGACAGCCGCTACGAAGCCTTGCAGGCACGCATCAGCCTCAACAATCTACGCGACTCGATCCGGAAATCCGAGGCAACGTCGAAGGCAGTACCCATGGCGACTGGCCCCAGCGCGGCTGTCATGGACGCGCTTGCAAAAAACCTCGCGTTCTCTCTCGACGGCCACTACGTCCGCCTCGGCACCGCCGTGAAGAAATCCGACCTGGAAAGCATGGTCGTCGCATCCGCCTCCGGCCGCCACTAAGAAGAATCCGCGCGGCCCAAAAGTCTTGTTCGAATTTTCGCTCAATGGCAGCTCGAGGTCCGGCCGGGCGAACTCTGCAGGGCACGGCTTCAGTCTACTGTGCCGTGACATCCTTGCCCCATCGGACAGCGGTCGTTTCATCGCCAATGCGCCTTGTGCTCCCAGCCGCGACGGACATAAAATGGAGTGTTCGACAGACCGAGACTTCAGTTCCGTCCACGAGGCCCAGAACATGACATCACCCGCAGCGACCATCCATCGCGGAGAATTTCAGAACGAACCTTTCATTGACTTTTCAAAGTCCGAGAATCGCAAGGCCATGGAAGACGCCTTACGCCAGGTGAAGGGCATGCTCGGACGCGAATACCCGCTCCTGATTGCTGGAGAGAAAGTCACCACGCCTGAGAAAATCAAGTCCCTCAATCCATCCCACCCGGACGAAGTGGTGGGCGTGTTTCAGAAAGCCACCGTCGAAATGGCCAACCGCGCCGTGGAATCGGCGGACCGCGCATTCGATCGCTGGAAACGCGTGTCGGCCGAAGACCGCGTGGCCTGCCTCTATCGCACGGCAGATATTCTTCGCAAGCGGAGGTTCGAGCTGCTGGCTTGGCTCTGCTACGAAATTGGCAAGACCTGGCCCGAAGCCGACGCGGACGTCGCCGAGTTGATTGACTTCTGCGAGTTCTACGGCCGCGAGGCCCTCCGCCTGTCCGGCCCGCAAAAGCTCCTTCCCATGCGGGGTGAGAAGAATTACCTGAAGTACATTCCGCTGGGCGTCGGCATCATCATCCCTCCATGGAATTTTGCGGCCGCCATTATGGGAGGCATGACGCTCGCCTCCATCGTCACCGGCAACACCGCCATCGTGAAGCCTTCCAGCGATTCGCCCACAATCGCCGCGATCTTCGTGGACATTCTGTACGAAGCCGGAGTACCGCGGGACGTGGTCAGCTTCTTCACGGGGCCAGGCAGCACAGCGGGAGAGGCGCTGGTCACGCATCCGAAAACGCGCTTCATCGCCTTTACGGGTTCGAAGGAAGCGGGTCTTCGAATCAGTGAGCAAGCGTCGAAGGCCCCCTCGGGACAAAAATGGATCAAGCGCACCGTTCTCGAGATGGGCGGCAAGGACGCCATCATTGTCGACGAAGAAGCCGATCTCGACGCGGCCGTCGAAGGAGTGGCGCAGTCGGCCTTCGGATATCAGGGGCAGAAATGCTCGGCGTGCTCTCGCGCGATTGTGGCGGAGAAGATCTACGACCAATTCCTCGAAAAGCTCACCGAGCGCGTCAAGAAAATCAAAGTGGGGCCCGTGGAAGATCCCCAGAATTATATGGGCCCGGTGATTAACAAGTCCGCGATGAATTCAATTCTGGATTATATCGAAGTGGGCAAGAAGGAAGGCCGGCTGCTGACTGGCGGAAAACACGCGGGCGGCGAAGGCTATTTCATCGAGCCCACCGTCATTGCCGATATAGGACGCAAGGCTCGCATTTTTCAGGAAGAAATCTTCGGTCCGGTTCTCGCGGTTACCAAGGCGAAGAATTTCGACGAAGCCCTCGACATGGCCAACGACAGCGAATTTGGCCTCACCGGGGCCATTTATTCTCGGAACCCGAAGAAAATCGAGCGCGCTGCTGAAGACTTCCACGTCGGCAATCTCTACATGAATCGCAAGTGCACGGGCGCGATGGTCGGCGCGCATCCGTTCGGCGGATTCAACATGTCGGGCACTGATTCGAAATCCGGCGGCCAGGATTATCTGTTGCTGTTCCTGCAAGCGAAAACAGTTTCGGAAAAAGTAGGCGCCACAAAATAGCAGGCGCGCGATTGTACCGCTTGGCAATGTCTTAGCGGGCGCGATTATTATCAGAAAGGGTGGATCTTAGACCCGCCCTCTTTCAATTGTCGGATGCCGCTTCTGCAGTGGGCTTCAAACCGAAACCCCAGCGCAGAATCACATAGGCCACAGGGCCCGAGGCCAGCAACAGCGGCGCCCAGTGCAGCACGAGCGGCTCGCTGTAATAGACTTTTACTGCGCACAACAAGACCGGAAAAATCAGCACGTACGCGAGGCCTGCGGCGCCGCCCGGAATCTGAAAGCTTCGCGAGGGGTTCTGTGGCTTCGCGCGCATCTTCCAAGCTGCGAAAAGCGTCAGCAGCGTGGTCGCAATGCGCGTCCAGATATAGATGTTCACTAGATCCTCGACGGGATACTTCGCGAGAATGCAATAAATAACCGTCGAAACCAGGATCGCGCGCGCAGGTGTGTGGTATCGAGGATGGATTTTCCCCAGCCACGCGGGCAAGTAACCGTCCTCCGCCATCGTCGCCGGTATCCGCGTTGTATACAGAATCGTGCTGTTCGAAAGCGAAAGCGTGCCGATCAGCGAGGCGACCAGCATCGAAACACCGAGCGCTTCGCCGCCGATTTGCCTCGCCGCTGTTACGATGTACCCGGTTTCCCACTGTTGCCAGTTGCCGAGCGCGGCCAGCGCGAGAGTTGTCGGCAGAATATACGTGAGAATGTTCATCGGAGTGTTCCACGCCAGGAGGCGCACGAAGGTCTTCTGTGGGTCCTTCATCTCGCCGGTGACGCTCGAAAGCTGCTCGTACCCGGCGTAGTTCCACATCGCCAGAGCCAGTCCCTTGCCGAACACAGTGCCGAAGGGATGGGCGGGAGGTACGAATGGGACGACCGGGTTGAACCTCCAGTGGAAGAGTGAGACCAGGCAGAGCCACGCGACAGGAATCAGCACCAACAACAGCAGCGCGACCGAAAGCCATCCCGCAACCTGGATTCCGCGCGCATTCAGATACGCAAGCAAGCAAAGCACAAGACACGCGCCGGCCCATTTCGTGTAACCAGTGATCCAAGGAAGGTAATCGCTCAGGTAGTCCATCAGCAGCACGCCGTAAAGACTGTTTAGGAGAAACGTGCCGGACCAATTCCACCAGCCGCACTGAAATCCCCAGAAGTCTCCAAACGCCGCCCGCGTCCACCGATAAAAGCCGCCTTGAACAGGGAGGATGCCATTGAGTTCAGCGGCGGCAAACGAAATGGGGATACTCCAAAACAGCGGGACGAAGGTGAGGAAGACGAGGGCCATTCCCGGCCCGGAGCTTCGAAAGATATCTTCGAAGCCGAACGGGCCTCCGGCGGTGTAGCCGTAGAAGAGCGCCAGGAGAGGAAGAAATCCAATCTGGTGAAGGTGAGCCTCGACGGAGCGGCCAGCCGGCTGCTTTGCGTTTGACTTTTTTTGCATGTCGCGCACAGGCGAAGGCGGGCATCATATGGGACGCATTCGGCCATTTCAATTGGAATAAAAAGTATCGCTTGACGGAAATGCGTCCCCAACGGAGAATGCTTGCCACTTTCCCCGCAGGGAACCACAGTCCCCGTTGAGGAGTATCCGATATGAGCAAGGCATGGCGATTTTCGTCTGTCCTAAGCATCGCAATCCTATTTTTCGCTGGCTCGGCGCCGGCTCAGAGCACTTCGAAGCAGGACTCCGAGTCGAAGTCGGCCGAGAAGAAGGCTCCGGCAGCGAGATCGCTGTCGCTTCCTCTCTTTTTTGAAGCCAATAAGGGGCAGACGGATTCGCGCGTCCGATTCATGACGCGCAGCCGCGGGTACACACTTTTCCTCACGCCACAGGAGACTGTCCTTGCGAGCGCAGCTGGGAAATCCGGCAAGCAATCTGTCGTGAGAATGCAACTGGCGGGCGCGAATCCGACGCCGTCGATGACGGGCCTCGACGAGCTCCACGGCAAAGTGAATTACCTGATCGGCAACGACTCCTCGAAGTGGGAAACAGAAGTTCCGCTGTTTTCGAAAGTCCGCGCGGAGCAGGTGTATCCGGGCGTTGATTTACTGTTTCACGGCGACCAAAAGCGGCTTGAATACGATTTCGTCGTCGCCCCAGGCGCCGATCCTTCCAAAATTGATTTCCGCATCCGTGGCGCCAGCAAAATCGAAATGGATTCACACGGCGATCTAGTTTTGCATGTGGGCGGCTCTGATTTCCGGATGGTGAAGCCGGTGGTGTACCAGGAAGTCGCTTCGGAAAGGCGGCCTGTCGCTGGCAGCTTCCTCCGCAAAGGGCGCGGCGAAATTGCATTTCGAATCGGCGAGTATGACCGGAGCTTGCCGCTCGTGATCGATCCCACCATTGGCTACTCCACGTTCTTGGGCGGCTCCGGCGACGATGAGCCGGTCGACATGAAAGTCGACAGCTCCGTCCCGGGTTCTCCCAAGGTCTACGTGGTGGGTTTCACGACCAATATCACGAGCTTTCCCGAGACCGGGCACACACTGATAGGGAATTCCGGCGGGGCGGAGTACGTCTACATCGCCAAGATTGACCCAACGATTACGGACGACCCAGCCGGGATTGCCTCGCTTGATTTCTTGACATTTATCGGCGGCTCAGTGCCGTTGCCTGGAAATTCTGGAACCGTGTGTGCGGCGCAGCCCGAGCAGATCGGGCTTGATTTCAGCCAAGGCTCTTCTGGTGTAGAGCCCGTGATGGCGGGCGTGACGACCTGCGGAGATTACCCCGGTACGCCCAACCAGACGGTCGAAGGAGAACTTGCGAGCGTCATTACGCGATTGAATTCCATTGGAACCGGCATAGACGCTTCGGTCATCTTCGGGGGCAACGGCAACGGGTTCAACCTTTTTGACAGCGTAGATAGTTCGGGAAACGTTTTAGTGGCCGGGTCAACCAGTTCGACCAACATGCCCGTTACGTCGAACGCTTACATGAGCCAGTTGAACAACGGCGGCACCGGAGGGACCTCAGATTGCTTTGTTGCTTTGCTTCAAAGATCGGACCTCACGCCAACCTACCTCAGCTACATGAATGTGGGCAATGGAACCACAGCAGGAGGAAACGGGACGGGCGGGGATCAAATTGGCTGCGGTGGATTTGAGGACAGCAGCGGCAAATTCGACTTGGGAGGAAATACATTCTCGACCGATGCATTCAACGTAGGAACGGGCGGCGCAAATCTGGCAAACGGGTTTGAACCCAATTTCCCGACTGGCGGAACGAAGGTGACTTACCTGATGCAGTTAGACCCGACGAAGTCGGGAACCGCAGCGCTGGCA
This sequence comes from uncultured Acidobacteriota bacterium, assembly GCA_963788255.1. GTDB lineage: Bacteria > Acidobacteriota > Terriglobia > Acidiferrales > UBA7541 > Palsa-295. Next base: position 275,814 of record CAWBGC010000009.1, on the reverse strand, counting down.
TATGCCAGTTACTACGGTGGCGGCGGCACGACCAACGTAAAAACCGGAACTGTGGACATTGGAAATGGAGTGATCGCAATAGCCGGCGCGACAACATCCAATTCCACAGTCGGTGACATTCCTCTCGTGAACGCGTTTCAGAGCACCAACCTCGCTGCGGGAACGACCGGTGGGACTACGGGATTCGTTGTTGTGGTTGACACAACGACCACCGGCATAGCGAGCCTGGGCTTTTCGTCTTACTTTGGCGGAAGCGGTGGCAACGACCTGGTAAATACGATCGCGTACGACGCGAATGATCCCACCGCGTATCGCCTCGTCATCGGCGGACAAACGGTGTCGAGCGACTTTCCAACACTGAATTCCTTGCAGACTCTTCAGGGTACGCAGAACGCTTTTGTTGCCGAGCTAAAGGTTCCGACTCTCGGACAATCCTTCGCAGGCAGCCTTTACTTTTCTACTTTGATTGGCGGCGGAGCCGTCAGCGGGTCCGGCAACGGTGAACGAACGGATGGTGTGGGAGTGGACTCGAGCGACGTGGTATATGCAACGGCGCGGACCATTTCTGCGAACTTCTTTGGCAACACCAATCCCACCACTACGGTGAATGGTTTCCAGCTTACGTGCTCGAGTTGCGGCGCCACGACGCCAGAACCCGATACAACAATTTGGTCCATGGGCACGTTGGGCACGGCGACCCTTCAATCGATTTCCGTTTCGCCCTCGTCCGCGTCGATTCAGGTCGACCAGACAGAACAATTCAAGGCGGTCGCTTTCTACAGCGACGGATCCATCCAAGATGTGACCACGGCAGCATCCTGGGGATCGTCCAACACCGGAATTGCCACGGTCAATGAAGGTCTCGCGACAGGCGTAACGGTCGGCGGCCCGGTGACGATCACTGCCTCGCTCAGCGGGATTGAGGGCACGGCTTCACTGACGGTAACTGCTGCGACGTCTTATCCGTTGACAGTGAGCACTTCGGGAACGGGCTTTGGCACCGAGACAAGCACGCCCGCGGGAATCAATTGCCCCACAACTTGCAGAGCCGATTTCGCTGTCGGCTCGCAGGTGACGCTGACCGCAACCGCGAACGGCGGAAGCAGTTTTACGGGATGGAGCGGTGCGGGTTGCAGCGGGACCGGAACTTGCACGGTGACGATGAGCGCGGCGGAATCGGTGACGGCTTCCTATACGTCGGTACCGAGCTACCAGTTGCTGCTCTCGATGTTTGGCCCGGGCGCTGGAACGGTGACGAGCACTCCCAGTGGCATCAACTGCACATCCACATGCTCTGGAAATTACAATCCCGGCACGCAAGTGACGCTCACCGAGACCCCGGCGACCGGGTCGACATTCGCAGGCTGGGGTGGCGGGTGCGGCGGGACGGGCAACACCTGCACCGTGACGATGAATTCGACGGAAGACATCTCGGCCACGTTCAATGCCGTGTCATTCCCCGCGACGGTGACGACTTTGGGCGCCGGCACAGGAACCGTCACGAGCCAACCCAGCGGAATCGATTGCCCGCCGACTTGTTCGGCATATTTCAATAACGGCTCGACTACGATTCTGACGGCGAATGCGGCGGCCGGTTCGGCATTCGACGGGTGGAGCGGCGCATGCACCGGGACGAACGGCACATGCTCGCTGGCGATGACCGCTGCGCAAACCGCGAAGGCGACCTTTGTTCCAACAACGAATCTCACGTTGACCGTCGTGTTCGCGGGACAGACCTATGGAAGCATCAGCGGCATTTCGAGCGGAACGTGCAGCAACACGTCTGGCGTCGTAACGGGCACTTGTTCGGCAACGTTTCCGAGCGGAACTGCAATCACTTTGGGTGAAACGCCGGGGAGCGGTTCCGTTTTTGGCGGATGGTCTGGCGGCGGCTGCAGCGGCACGGGGAACACGTGCGCGTTTTCGCTGACGGCGAATACGACGGTGACCGCAACGTTTAACTACGGGACTGGATCGTATACATTCAGCCTCCAGCCCGCTCCGGGTATGACGGGAAGTGGGACCGTAACGGGCCCCGCAGACGGAATCAACTGCTCGTTGACACCGGCTGGCGTGAGCGGTGCCTGCTCTGGCACTTTCTTCAGCGGAGCAGTAATCAATTTGTATTCGACTCCCGCAGCGGGATCGACCTTCACCAGCTGGTCGGGCGGAGACTGTTTCGGAACGACGCAACCGTGCACGACAGTGATGAGCGCAGCGCAGACGGTCACCGTGACGTTCACGGCGGGGACGTATTCGTTGACGATTGATGAAGCGGGCTCGGGTTCCGGCACGGTGACGAGCACTCCGGCGGGAATCAATTGTCCCACAAATTGCACGGCGAATTTCCCGGCGGGCACGCAGATTACCTTGACAGAGACTCCTGGAAGCGGCAGTGCGTTCGGAAGCTGGAGCGGGCAGGGCTGCGTCGGAAACGGCAGTTGTTTTGTGACGTTAAACACCGCAGCGACCATCGTGGCCACCTTCAATCCGACCTCTCCGTTAACGGTGACGTTGGCGGGAACGGGAGCTGGAAATGTGACGAGCAATCCCGCGGGTATCAACTGCACGAGCGGATCAGGCACGGGCTGCACGGCAAATTTCACGACCGGATCAGTGGTGACGTTGACGGAGACGGCAGCGAGCGGGAGCACGTTTGCGGGGTGGAGCGGGCCCGGGGCAGGTTGTTCGGGGACAGCACCGCTCTGCACGGTGACGATGAGCGCGGCGGAGTCTGTCACAGCCACATTCAACACCACTACCAGCTTTGCATTGACGGTCACGGAAGCGGGAACGGGCAGCGGAACGGTGACGAGCAGTCCGGCGGGAATCCTATGCCCGAGCACATGCTCGGCGAATTACGCGAGCGGGACGCAGGTGACGTTGACCGCGACGGCTGGCACGGGCTCGACGTTCGCCGGTTGGAGCGGCAATGCGGCTTGCAGTGGGACGGGTACGTGCACGGTGACGATGACCGCGGCGGAAGCGGTGACGGCGACGTTCAACACGACGCAGTTTGGCTTGACGGTCACGAAGGCCGGGACCGGCACGGGAACCGTGACGAGCGTTCCGGCTGGAATTAATTGCGGGAGCACGTGTTCGGCAAACTTCAATACCGGCTCGCAGGTGACGTTGACCGCGACGGCCGGCACGGGCTCAACGTTCGCGGGCTGGAGCGGCAACCCGGCATGCAGCGGGACGGGCGCTTGCACCATCACCATGAGCACGGCGGAATCCGTGACGGCGACGTTTAACACGACGACGTTTGCGCTGACGGTGACAGACGCCGGAACGGGAAGTGGGACGGTAACAAGCAGTCCGTCAGGAATTTCTTGCCCGAGTGCCTGCACGGCGAATTTTACTAGCGGGACAGTGGTGACACTGACGGCTACCCCTCTGGGTGGTTCGACCTTCGGAGGTTGGAGTGGGGCGGGTTGCACCGGGACAGGCACGTGCGCGGTGACGATGAATGCCGCGGAGTCAGTGACGGCGACATTTAACCCGGTCAATTTCACGCTGACAGTGGCGACTGCAGGGACGGGGACAGGGACGGTGACGAGCAACCCGTCGGGAATTAGTTGTCCGAGCGCGTGCAGCGCCAACTTCGCGAGCGGGACTGCGGTGACGCTGACACCGGCGGCGGGAACGGGGTCGGCATTTGCGGGCTGGACCGGGGCGTGCAGCGGGACAGGAACGTGCACTGTGACGATGAACGCCGCAGAATCGGTGACCGCGACATTCAACACCACGGCCAGCTTTGCCTTGACGGTGACGGATGCAGGGACGGGCGTGGGGACGGTGACAAGCAGCCCTGCGGGAATCAGTTGTCCGAGTGCGTGCAGTGCCAACTTCGCGAGCGGGACGGTGGTGACGCTGACGGCTACGGCGACCAGTGGCTCAAGTTTCGGAGGCTGGAGTGGAGCGGGGTGCACGGGGACGGGGACCTGCACGGTGACGATGACAGCAGCGGAGTCGGTGACCGCGACATTCAATCCGAATAATCTTCTGACGGTAACGGAGGCGGGAACCGGGACGGGGACGGTTACGAGCGCACCGGCGGGGATCAGTTGCCCGAGTACATGTTCCGCCAGCTACACGAGTGGGACGGTGGTGACGTTGAGTGAGGTGGCAGGTGCGGGGTCGACGTTTGCGGGGTGGAGCGGTGCGTGCACGGGGACGGGAACGTGCACGATTACGATGAGTGCGGCGGAGTCGGTGACGGCGACATTCACAGCCACCTACAAGCTGACGGTAACGGAGCCGGGGGAAGGGACGGGAGTGGTGACGAGCAGTCCGACGGGGATCACGTGTCCGTCAACGTGCGCGGCGAACTTCAATAGTGGGACGCAGGTGACGCTGACGCCGACGGCGAATGCAGGGAGCATCTTCGTGGGGTGGGGCGGAGCGTGTAGTGGGACGGGAAGCTGCGTAGTGACGATGAACACGGCGGAGACGGTGTCGGCGACGTTCTCGCCTAGTTTCACCCTAACGGTAGCAACGGCGGGGACGGGGAGTGGGACGGTGACGAGCAATCCGGGAGGGATTGGATGTCCGCCGGACTGCGCGTTCAGCTACGCGAGCGGGACAGTGGTGACGTTGACGGAGGCACCGGCGAGTGGTTCCACGTTCGCAGGGTGGAGCGGGGCGTGCAGCGGAACGGGCACGTGTACAGTCACGATGAACGCGGCGGAATCAGTGACGGCGACATTTAATATCACGGCGAGCCCAACGCTTACGATCGTGCTGAACGGAACTGGGAATGGGTCGGTGACTTTCGTGTCGTCGGCGAGCTACACCTGCAGCGACACGACGGGAGTGGTGACGGGGACCTGCTCGGCGAGTTTCGGGAGTGGGACGGTAGTGAACGTGTCGGAGGTTGCTGGGACGGGGTCGACGTTTGGTGGTTGGAGCGGCGGGGGATGCAGCGGGACGGGGAGTACGTGTAACGTCACGCTGACGACGAATACGACGGTGACGGCGACGTTCAACAAGCCGACGTACGCGGTGACGGTGAGCGCATCGGGGACAGGAACAGGGACGGTAACGAGCAGCCCGTCGGGGATCAGTTGCCCGAGCACGTGCGCGGGGAATTTCACGAGCGGGACGCAAGTGACGCTGACGCCGACGGCAGGGGCGGGTTCGGTGTTCGCAGGCTGGTCGGATGCAACGTGCGTGGAGGCAGGGACAGGGGCGTGCACGTTCACGGTGAATGGAGCGGTGACGGTGCAGCCGGTGTTCAACAAGGGGACCTACACGCTGACGGTGACGCTGGCAGGGACGGGATCGGGAACGGTGACGAGCAGTCCGGCGGGGATCAGTTGTCCGGACGGATGTTCGGCGAGCTACACGGGGGGGACGCAAGTGACGCTGACGGAGACGGCGGGCAGTGGGTCGACGTTCGCGGGATGGAGCGGGGCGTGTAGCGGGACGGGGACGTGCACGGTGACGATGAACGCAGCGGAAGCGGTGACGGCGACGTTCAACACGGGATCAACGTTCACGTTTGCGCCGTCGGCGGGGAGTTCGACGAGCGTGACGACGACGCCCGGGGGGAACATCGTGGTGGGATTCACGCTGACGGGAACGGTGAAGGAGACGGTGGATTTGGGGTGCACGTCGAGCGCGCCGCAGTATTTGAGCTGTTTGATCACGCCGAACGTGGTGAACCTGACGGGGACGGGGACGACGCAGGTAGCGATCGTGCTGACGTCGTACTGCCAGGGGGAAGTGCCGGGAGGACCCGCGCCGGGACGCGGGCTGCCGCCGGTGGGAGGAGTGGGGGTGTTGCTACTGGCGCTGACGATGGTGGGAATGGCGTGGAGCTACGGGCGGAGGCGACGGTGGGTGTTGACGATGGCGGGGCTACTGATCATCACATTGAGCGGAGCGGCATGCGGGAACTTGCCGCAAGGACCGAATGGAGTGACACCGGCAGGGAACTACGTGCTGACAATCACGGCGACGGTAGCAGGCCAAGCGCCCCAGCTCGCGCAAGTCAACGTCAAGGTAAACTAGCGCCGAGCGGGAATGCAGTTCGCCGAGCTTGGCTATACCCCCCAAACGCACGGCGCGGATGATTCAGAAATGGAGGAAGCGCGGAGTTCAAGGCAATCCGTGCGCTTAATCGCAGCCTTCCAGTTGTAAGTCAATGTACATCAATAAGTTACGGACATGCGCGCGCGAATTGAAGCATGCCCGAATTCCCTGACCGGAATCCTGCGGATGCTCAATGCTCAGGACATGCCCGAATAATGTGAATACGGATAGGTTTCGATGGAACCTTTTTGCATTCATTGGGTTGCGGGTCAAATGAGCATCGCCTGCAATTGTTCCGCATTTCTATGAGAATAAACAGCTTGCCTGTGGCGGCAAATACCGCTTGAAATTGGCGAGCATAATGCATTAGAGTCCGGGGCTTTTCCGTAGTGATTACCTCATTGATTTGCCCCTTTGATTGAGAATAAAGGTGCTGCCGCTCATAGATTTAGAGAAGTATCGGCCCTGATCAGACTTGGGAGGAATTTCATGCGACGGACCGGACTCTTATTACTTCTAGCACTCATCGCCGTGTTTTCGGCCGAGGCGCAAACACAGGCGCCTAACACGATCGCCACGTACGCCGGCGGAGGCACGAATAGCGGCGCGGCAACGGGCGCATACCTCCCACGGCCGATCCTCTCGATCCGCGACTCGGCAGGCAACACGTACATCACCGTGCCGGCGCTGGGGATCATCTACAAAGTAACGACGGGCGGGACAATTTCGATTTTCGCCGGAAACGGAACGTTGGGATTTTCGGGCGACGGCGGGCCTGCAACCTCAGCACAACTCGACTATCCGGAGGGCATGGCGTTTGATTCGCAGGGCGACTTGTACGTCGCGGATAGGGACAACAATCGCATTCGTAAGATAACTCCGGGTGGAACGATCACTACCGTTGCGGGGACAGGTTCCGAATACAACGGGGCCGGGTTTTACGGCGGCTATAGCGGCGATGGAGGACAGGCTACCGACGCGTTTATGAACCAACCGACGGACGTGGCGTTCGATCCGACGGGCAACTTGTATATCGCCGACTCGATGAACAACGTCGTGCGCATGGTGAATATCGGAACCGGCGTGATCAGCACCTTCGCAGGCACCGGCACGGCTGGGTACTCCGGGGACAGTGGCGCGGCCACGTCGGCAGAATTGAATTACCCCATTTCTGTCACAACGGATACATCCGGCGATCTGTACATTTCGGATGAGAACAACTGCATCATCCGCAAGGTAGATACCTCGTCTTCGCACATCATCACGACGTATGCCGGAACGCCGCAGACATGTGGGTACTCGGGCGACGGTGGAGCGGCGACCTCCGCGAAGCTGAGAGAGCAGACCGCCGTGCGCATGGACAGCACCAACAATTTGTACATCGCGGACACGAGCAATAACCGGGTTCGAAAAGTCGACAACACAACCTCCCACGACATTTCCACCGTAGCCGGAACGGGCACGGCTTGCTCGACGCCCACGGGTTGCGGCGACGGCAGCGCCGCCGCTAGCGCGCTTCTCAACCACCCGATCGGCGTAGCGATAGACAGCTCGGGGAACGTTCTGGTTACGGACAGCGGCGACGCGCGCGTGCGCGTGGTTTCTTCGGGCAGCTCGCCGACGATTTCGGCATTTGCAGGAGGTGGGTCGGGCGGCGACGGTGGAGCTGCCACAAGCGCCATGCTAGCGCTTCCGTACATCGTGGAGCTGGATCCTTCGGGAAATATCATTATCCTGGACACGTTCGCCCTGAAGGTCCGGAAGGTTGACCATACAACGCACACGATTACGACCATTGCGGGCAACGGCGTGCGCGGGACGCCCGGCGGGACAAACGGCGACGGCGGCGCGGCGACCAGCGCCCAATTCATCCATCCCTTAGGTTTGGCAGTTGACGCCTCTGGAAACCTGTTCGTTCTGGACGACGAGGCCTTCGTCGTTCGAGAAGTCAACGCCACGACCGGCATCATTACGACCGTCGTGGGAAATGGCCAGCAGTGCAATGCAGGGGGGAACCCTAATACGTTTCCTGCCTGCGGCGACGGCGGCGCGGCAACGAGCGGCAGCCTGTGCGTGCCGGAAGGCGTGGCGGTGAACGCGAGCGGGAATATATACGTCTCGGATGGATGCCTCAGCCGCGTACGCATCGTGAGCGACGGAGTGATTTCGAATTACGCCGGGAACTCGGACAATAATTACTGCACGAATCCCATCGCCACTACAAACCCCTGCGGCGATAACGGACCGCCGACCAGCGCTCTGCTGAACGGCCCTTTCGGAATGGTATTCGATAGCCAAGGGAACCTGGATATCGCCGACTCTGGAGACAATCGCATCCGCCAGGTCAGTGCGGATGGGTCGACGATCACCACGATCGCTTTTAATGGCGAGCCCGCATTCGGCGGGGATCTCGGAAACGAAGCCGACTCGAGCATGTACGGTCCCTTGGAACTTGCGCTCGATCCGAATCAGAATCTTTTTGTCGGCGGCGGCTTCGACAACATCGTGCGGCGCATCGACAACACGGGGCTCGATGGAGCCATCGCTTACGGAACCGTGGCCACGGTGGCCGGAGACGTTAACAATCTCGACGGCGGATACAACGGCGATGGCGAAGCGTCCACGAAGGCGCTGCTTTCGAATTTTGGCGAGGCGGTGGACAGCAACGAAAATTTGTACATCGCGGACGCTGGGAACGAAAGAATCCGCATCGTGCCCATGGCGCCGGTTGCGTCGTGGACGCCAACAAGCCTCCCGAGTTTTGGGACAGTATTGGCCGGACAGGTCGGCAACACCCAGATCATCACATTTACGAATACGGGCCTGAATGACCTGACAGTGACCCCACAAGGCACTCCTCCTGCGGATTTCACCACGTTTTCTGCTTGTCCAGCTCCTCCGCTACAAACCTGCAGCATCATCATCGAGTTCACGCCGCCCTCAGGCACGTCTGCCGGGGCGGTCAGCGAGACGCTCTCCCTGGCCACGAACGACCCGAACAACCCGACTGTGAATTTCACGCTCACGGGCACGGTGGCCAGTTCAGGTGTGGCGCTGACGGTCGTGGAAGTCACCCCGATCGCTGGCGCCGCAATTGTGGTCAGCGAACCGAACGGGATTGATTGTCCGACATCGGGCTGCAGTTCGACTTTCGCAACCGGAACAATCGTCACCCTTGTGGCAGAGGTCAACCCCAGTGACCCCGGGGTCGCGTTTGTGGGTTGGAGCTCGAATTGTACGCCCGTCACGAATGTTCCCTGGGAGTGCACGATCACGATGAGTGCGGCAGCGACGGTGAGTGCGACATTTGGAGCGCCTTCGCTGACAGTCGGCGGTTTTGGGAATGGATCTGGAGTAATTTCGAGCAGTCCTGCCGGCCTCAACTGCACGGTGACGAATGGCGTTTCGTCGGGAACGTGCACGTTTGGGTTCCCGGTTGGAACCGCGCAGGTCACGCTCACGGCGACCGCAAGTACGGGTTCGAGCTTCGTGGGATGGTCTGATTTTCTGTGTACCAACACGACCGGCGCCGACTGCGTATTGAGTACGCTGGATCAGCTTTATACGAACGAGGAGGCCATCGCCGTTTTCTCAGTCCCGCGCGTGCCTTTCAATAAAGGAGACGTATTCGTCAGCGGCACTTCCGGCCTGATTTTTGAATACACGCCCACCAGCAGCACCACGGCAACTTTGGTTCAAATTCTGCCCTCGCTGAACCCCAATAGCTACGTCGGTTTCGGGGGCGGCATGACGTTTGACTGCTGCGGCGACCTGTACGCCACGAATCCTGACTTCTCATCCACAACGGGAGCAGGGGTCGAGACTTTTGCCAGCAGCGGAGCGGGTCCCGTCGCATTCGGCGGCGCATCCACGGTTTCGGCCGGTTCCGTGCGAATCAACGCCAGTACCAACCAGGTATTCTTTGGCTTGGAAACGAATTCACCGACGGGCAATTTAATCGAGTACAACGCGGGGAATAGCACCTCGCCGAATAATTTCTACTACCCCGCGTATTACGGGAACAACAACGGAATATTCGCGTTCGAGATCGCTCAGGACAACGCCACGGTGTTTTACACCATTGGCGGCACTTCTATTTACAGCTTCGATTCCGTTCTGGGCTTGCAGAATCCGGACTTGGCGGACACGCTGCCCGGCCCATACGCGGGAGATCTGCGTCAATTGCCGAGCGGGAATCTACTGGTTGCCGATGGGGACCGGGTGGTGCAAGTCGATAGCACGACGGGCGCGGTCGTTCAGACATACCAACCTACGACATTCTCGTTCCTGCTCGGCCTGACGCTTGATCCGGACGGCTCGGACTTCTGGACGGACGACAGTGCCAGCGGAATTGTGTACAAGATCAACATTACATCCGGCGCGATCGTTTCGCAGTTCAACACGAATCTCGCGAAGAACCAGTTCTACGGTTTGGTCGGATTGGGCGGAATCGCTGTCTATGGCTCGCCGGTCTCAGGAGGCAACGACCTCACGGTGAACTTGAGCGGACTTGGCACGGGCACCGTGACCAGCAGCCCCGTGGGGATTTCCTGCCCGCCGACATGCACGGCGAACTTCGGCGTCGGTTCGCAGGTCACGTTGACTGCGACAGCAGGGACGGGTTCGTCGTTTGGCGGTTGGAGCAGCAACTCGGCGTGCTCGGGCACGGGAACTTGCACCGTGACCATGAGCGCCGCCGAAGCCGTCACGGCGACGTTTAATACGCTGCAATTCGCATTGACGGTTACTGATGCCGGCACGGGCTCGGGCACGGTGACGAGCAGTCCCGCCGGCATCAACTGCACGGGCACCGGTCCAAACTGCTCGGCGAACTTCAACAGCGGTACGCAGGTGACGCTAACAGCGGCAGCAGCAAGCGGCAGCACGTTCGTGGGCTGGGCCGGGGCTGGTTGCAGCGGGACAGGTACCTGCGTGGTGACGATGAGCGCGGCGGAATCGGTGACCGCGACGTTCAATCCGCAGCAATTCCAGTTGAGCGTTACGGATGCGGGGACCGGTAGCGGCACGGTGACCAGCGTGCCGTCTGGCATTGATTGCCCCACGGGCGGCGGCACGGGCTGCAACGCGGATTTCAACAGCGGCACGGTAGTGACTTTGACGGCGGCGCCCGGAACGGGTTCGACGTTCGTCGGATGGAGCGGCGCTTGCACGGGGACCGGAACTTGCGCGGTCACGATGAGCGCGGCGGAGTCTGTCACTGCCACGTTTAACACGACGACTTTCGCATTGACGGTTACGAAGGCCGGAACTGGCACGGGCACCGTCACAAGCAACCCTGCAGGGATCAACTGCGGCACGACGTGCTCGGCAAATTTTGCGAGCGGCTCGCAAGTGGTTCTGACGGCGGCGGCCGGCACGGGCTCGACATTTGCCGGTTGGAGCGGCAATCCAGCGTGCTCCGGGACGGGCACTTGTACGATCACCATGAGCGCGGCCGAATCCGTCACTGCGACGTTTAACACCACCACCACGTTTACGTTGACCTACATCGCGGCGGGGACCGGAACAGGAACCGTAACGAGCGTTCCAGCCGGTATTAATTGCACGCAAACTTGCACAAACAACTTCCCGAGCGGCACACAGGTCACCCTGACGGAGGTTCCGTCGAGCGGATCAACGTTTGCTGGTTGGAGCGGAGCTTGTTCCGGCACCGCGACGACTTGCAACGTGACGATGAATTCGGCCGAATCGGTGACGGCGACGTTTAACCTGGTGACCTATCCGCTGACGGTAACGGATGCGGGCACAGGATCCGGCACGGTGACCAGCAATACCGGCGGCATCGATTGCATTACCGGATCGACGGCGAATTGCTCCGCGAACTACAACTCCGGAACGACTGTGACATTGACGGCTACAGCAGCGAGCGGCTCGACCTTCACCGGTTGGAGCGGCGCATGCGCCGGAACGGGAACTTGTTCTCTGACCATGAGTGCTGCGGAGAGTGTGACGGCCACGTTTACGCCCACGACGAATCCGACGTTGACCGTTGTGCTCAACGGCACTGCCTATGGCACGGTGACCGGCGGTACCGCGAACCAAATCAATTGTCACGATACCACCGGAGTCACGCAGGGGACTTGCACCCTCACAATCGTAAGCGGGTCTGCGATTACCCTGGGGGAGACGCCCTTTACTGGTTCCGTCTTTGGCGGATGGAGCGGCGGCGGGTGCAGCGGGACCGCGAGCACCTGCAGCTTTACCTTGACCGCGAATACGACGGTAACAGCTACATTTAACAACGGCTCCGGAACCTATCCATTCACAGTCGTGCCAACGGCTCCCAGCGGCGGGTTCGGTACGGGTACGGGAACGGTTACGAGCAGCCCCTCCGGAATCAACTGTACGGTCAGCAACGGCGTGGTGACGGGCGGAACTTGCACGTTCAGCTTCGCGAGCGGCGCACTGGTGACTTTGACCGAAAACCCGGCGGCCGGGTCGGTCTTTACAGAGTGGAGCGGCTCAGCGGAGTGCGGCACGGCAACCACGTGCACGATTGTTTCCTTCGAAGCGCAAACGGTTGACGTGACATTCACGGCGGTGAATTACACGCTGACGGTGACTGAGGCGGGCACCGGATCCGGCACGGTAACGAGCAGCCCGGCAGGAATCAACTGCCCGACGACGTGTTCGGCGAGCTATGCGAGTGGGACTCAGGTGACGTTGAGTGCGGTGGCAGGACCGAATTCCGCGTTCGCAGGGTGGTTTGGGGAAGGTTGCACGGGGACTGGAACTTGCACGGTTACAATGAATGCGGCCGAACAAGTTCAAGCCACATTCAATCCGACTTCAGTATTGACCGTGACGGAAGCGGGCACAGGATTCGGTACAGTGTCGAGTAATCCGGCGGGAATTCTGTGTCCCAGCACGTGCTCGGCGCCGTTTACCACCGGCTCGCAGGTGACGCTGACCGTCACAGCAAACAGCGGAAGCACGTTTGCGGGCTGGAGCGGGGCGGGTTGCTCCGGAGTCGGAGTTTGCACGGTGACGATGAGTGCGGCGGAATCCGTGACCGCGACGTTCAACACATCGACGACGTTCGCGTTGACGGTGACGGAGACGGGGACGGGCAGCGGGACGGTGACGAGCAATCCGAGCGGGATCAGTTGCCCGAGCACGTGCAGTGCGAACTACGCGAGCGGGACAGTGGTGACGCTGACGGAGACACCGGCGAGTGGCTCGACGTTCGCGGGTTGGAGCGGGGCGTGCACGGGGACAGGCACTTGTACGGTGACGATGAACGCAGCGGAAAATGTGACGGCGATGTTTAACACCACGGCGAGCCCGACGCTGACGATCGTGCTCAACGGGACTGGCACCGGTTCGGTGACGTTTACATCGTCGTCGACTTACACCTGCAGTGACACGACGGGAGTGGTGACGGGGACCTGCTCGGCGAGTTTCGGGAGTGGGACGGTAGTGAACGTGTCGGAGGTTGCTGGGACGGGGTCGACGTTTGGTGGTTGGAGCGGCGGGGGATGCAGCGGGACTGGGAGTACATGTAACGTCACGCTGACGACGAATACGACGGTGACGGCGACGTTCAACAAGCCGACGTATGCGGTGACGGTGAGCGAAACGGGGACGGGCACAGGGACGGTAACGAGTAGCCCGTCGGGGATCAGTTGCCCGAGCACGTGCGCGGGGAATTTCACGAGCGGGACGCAAGTGACGCTGACGCCGACGGCAGGAGCGGGTTCGGTGTTCGCAGGCTGGTCGGATGCGACGTGCGTGGAGGCAGGGACAGGGGCGTGCACGTTTACGGTGAATGGAGCGGTGACGGTGCAGCCGGTGTTCAACAAGGGGACCTACACGCTGACGGTAACGCTGGCAGGGACGGGATCGGGAACGGTGACGAGCAGTCCGGCGGGGATCAGTTGTCCGGACGGATGTTCGGCGAGCTACACGGGGGGGACGCAAGTGACGCTGACGGAGACGGCGGGCAGTGGGTCGACGTTCGCGGGATGGAGCGGGGCGTGTAGCGGGACGGGGACGTGCACGGTGACGATGAACGCAGCGGAAGCGGTGACGGCGACGTTCAACACGGGATCAACGTTCACGTTTGCGCCGTCGGCGGGGAGTTCGACGAGCGTGACGACGACGCCCGGGGGGAACATCGTGGTGGGATTCACGCTGACGGGAACGGTGAAGGAGACGGTGGATTTGGGGTGCACGTCGAGCGCGCCGCAGTATTTGAGCTGTTTGATCACGCCGAACGTGGTGAACCTGACGGGGACGGGGACGACGCAGGTAGCGATCGTGCTGACGTCGTACTGCCAGGGGGAGGTGCCGGGAGGACCCGCGCCAGGACGCGGGCTGCCGCCGGTAGGAGGAGTGGGGGTGTTGCTACTGGCGCTGACGCTGGTAGGAATGGCGTGGAGCTACGGGCGAAGGCGGCGGTGGGTGTTGACGATGGCGGGGCTACTGATCATCACATTGAGCGGAGCGGCATGCGGGAACTTGCCGCAAGGACCGAATGGAGTGACGCCAGCAGGGAACTACGTGCTGACAATCACGGCGACGGTAGCGGGCCAAGCGCCGCAGCTCGTGCAAGTCAACGTCAAGGTCAACTAGCGCCGCGCATTCAGACTCCCCGGCGCAACGGCTGACGATTCATGAGAACGAACGCGATCGCCTAGGCTAATGTAACGTCGAATAGATGCGCTTCATACGCGTCGCGCCGGACGAAGAGTCCCGCAGACGCAAGCTCGGCACCATTGCGCGGGTAGCGGACATCATTTAACTCGTCGTAGAAAATGTATTGCTTTGTCGCATCGGCGCGGCCCTCAAGCTTCACGCGGCCCTGTGAAGGTTCACCCGCCAGATTCACAGCCACAATCCTCCAGGCATTCCCGGATCGCCACTCGTACGCGATCAGGTTTCCTGCCGTCGCGTCGCCTTCAGGGACCACGGGAAGCATGTTCCACTGCCCCGCGTGAAATACATCTTTTCGCGTGATGCGCAGAATCTTTTCAAAGAAAGAGGCGCTGGCAGCATCCACAGCCTCGTCCGCAGCCATTCGAAGTGTAATGGGCAGATGATTCCGCCGGCCTTCGAGCTCGCCTTGATGGTAGAAGCGCATTCCGGGCAGCGTGGCCATCAGCGTTCCCACCGCCTGCAAGCGTTCGTTTCCGAAGACGGCTGCGCGGCGCGCCTCGTCATGATTTTCCAGGAAGCGTGCCAGCCGGCTTTGCAAGGCGGCATCTCCGGCGAGCCGCGCATGCACGACTTCTGTCCGCGTGTCGCGCACGGCGTCGTAGAGCTCCTTGTCGTAAGCGAACGAAAATCCCAGATCGAGCAGGCGCGGCTCCGTTCCCCAGTAAGCCTCCGCGAGCAAGACTAGGTCCGGCACGGCAGCGTGCGCCACGGCCCAGAACTCCTTCGCCGGTGGTGTGGCCCCGTTCAAAAGGCGGCTCCATATCCACGCGAAGATCGAGTTCAAATGCAGCATGGCCATGTCGCAGCGAACGCCGTCGCAATGGCCTGCAATTATGCGTAGTTCTGCAAGCTGCGCCGCGCGCATCGCCGGCTGAAAATGATTTAGCTGCACCACATCTTTCCACGGCGGGAAGTAGGGATCGCGCCCTCGCGCGAGGAGATGCGTCCCGCCCGGCGCTTCGACGCGGAAGAAGCTGCCCGGCTCTTTCTCAAAATCCGCCTGCGTTCCTTGCACGTAAAATTCGGGATGCTCGCGCGTCCAGGGATGGTCCAGCGCCGTATGGTTTCCCACGAAGTCCAGAAACAGCGCCATTTTTCGCGCGTGGAGTTTTTCTCGCGTGCGGTCCAGCGAATCCCAAGTGCCGATCCGAGGGTCGGGGACATATCGCGCCACGGCGTAAGGTGAGCCGACCACATCGCCGGGCTTCCACCCCGGCAGCGCTCGATCGTACTGCGGAAAATTCGCTGCATCCTCGAGCGCAATCTGGCGCGATGCCGAGCTCCTCTGCCAGACGCCCATCAGCCACACAATGTCGAATCCGCGCTCTGCCAGCCGGTCCCATTCCTTATCGGGAACATCCGCCAGCCGTATCAAGCGGCCGGACTTCGCGGAAAGTTGTTCGAGCCACGCCCACGTGTTGATCTCATAGAGATGAGGATGTGGGCGAGGCAGGAAAGCGGGCCTGGCGCTCGTTGCCGGCGGCATGATGCCGTTGAGCGTAGTCTGCAGCTCGGAGTCGTGTCAACACCACGTGGTCCATCATCCACTGGGGAAACATTTCAGGTCTCCTTGAATCGGGCCTCGTCTTGAAAACACCACCGAACCTATGCACTATCGAAGTGTATTTATCCGAATTGAAGGGAGCCGTTAATGAACGCGCGTCGTGGAAGTTTGTCTTGGAAGGTTATCTGGATGATCGTTCTTATTCTAGCGTCGGTTGTGAGGGCTACTCGAGCCGATGTCGTGACATTGAAAAATGGAGACCGGGTCACAGGCACGATGGTGTCGGTGAAGGGCGGGACATTGGAGCTGAAGTCCGACGTGCTGGGTGACCTGATGATCCCCCTGGCGAAGGTGGCGGCATTCTCGGCAGAAAAACCCGCTGTGGTAGTCGTGAAGGGTCAAAACCCCACGCGTGGCCAGCTTGAACTGGGACCGTCCGGCGACTGGCAAGTAACCGAGAACGGAAAATCACAAAGCATCGCGACGGCCAATGCAGAGCTCGTCATGCCCGCGGACGCATACCAGGCTCTGATGGAGCACCATGCCACGCCCTGGCAGGATTGGAAGGGTTCGGCTAGCTTGGGCTACAGCATTCAGCGCGGAAACCAGCAGACGAATAGTTTTGCCACCACAGTGGGCGCGGTGCGCGAGCGTCCCGCGACCCCCATCTTCAAGTCTCACTGGCGCACCAACTTCTCCCTGACGGCTTTGCTCTCCCACGATTCGCAGGCCGGCGTTTCGGTTACCTCCAACACTCTGAGCACGGGCGTGCGACAGGACTACCTGTTCACCGCCTCCAATTTTGTATTCGGGCTTGCGCAAATCGACCACGTGGGCGCGCAGGGTTTGTATCTTCGGCAAACCTACGGCGGCGGCGCGGGGCACGACGTCATCAAGAACGCAAAGGTCTCTTTCAGCCTGCTTGGCGGCGCTATGTTCGTGCACGAGAAGTTTTTCACGGGCGTGTACGACCAGAATGCCGCAGCATATGCCGGCGAGAAGTTTGGCCTTCAAATCACCAAGTCGGTGCGGCTCGATCACAATCTCAATCTCTATCCGAACCTCTCCAACGCGGGAGAGTATCGGTTCGATACGAGCACGACTCTTTCCGCAAAGCTTAGCAATCGCTTCTCCTTGAACACAGGGGTGATCGACCTCTATCTGAGCAACCCTGCCACGGGAAGCCAGAAGAACAACGTAGCGTTTACCACCGGACTCGGATACACGTTCTAAGAGGAGAGGACTGAGAGACAACAGTTTAGACCGCCTGATTCCAGCCAGGCCCCTCGCCTCGTTCCGCTGGACAAACCATGGGTTTAGTGACACAGTATCCCGGGGCAGCAAAGGTACCTAAGTCATTGGCTGAGGAGGAAAGCGAATCATGACAAAGCGTTTGTTGATGTGTTCGGTAGCTCTTCTGTTTGTCGCTGGGCTCACACTGGCCGGCCAGGAATCCTCGAAGTGGACCGGTGTGATTACCAATGACATGTGCGGTGCGAAGGACGCCAGCCCTGCCAAAGCACAGTGCACCAAGGACTGCGTTAGCAAGCACGGCGCAAAGCTCGCGCTTTATGACGCGGCCTCAAAGAAGGTCTATGTCCTCGATCCGCAAGATAAGGCCACAGGCCACGAGGGGCATACGGTTACCGTGGAGGGGACTCTCGACGGCGACACGATCCACGTGACCTCCCTCACAATGAGGGGAGCCAAGTAGCAGTAGTACCCGGCTGACCATAAAAGAACGAAAATACCCATCTCCGCATGCTTCTGGGCGTTGTGATCGGGCGGGGCCAGCGGCCTCGCCCGTTCTTTTTTGTGTGCACGCTAGCGCCGCGCGTTTGATATACTGCGCGGCCGTTTGAAGGGCAAACTCAACGCAAGGGCGGTTTCCGCAATGAAACTTCGCGCGAGTCTCTCGATTTTATTCATGTTCGCAATTTTTCAGTCAGCCGCGTTCGCGCAGAATCCAGTGGCTGCCGGCGGGGGTGCTTCCTCGGGGACAAAGCGCAATCTCGAGGTGGATGATTATTTCCGGATTAAGGCGGTGGAAGACGCGCAAATCAGTCCGGAGGGCAAGTGGGTTGCCTACACAGTGGAAACCCGCGACCTGAAGGAAGACAAGAACTCGAGTCGCATCTGGATGGTCCCCGCCGCGGGCGGCGACGCCATTCCTCTTACGACGGAGGGTGTTTCGTCTTCGCATCCGCGCTGGAGCCCGGACGGAAGGTACCTCGCCTTTCTTTCGGCTCGCGTCGGAGGTGCCGAGGAAGGCGAAGACTCCGGCAAGAAGCAAGTGTGGATTCTCAATCGCGAAGGCGGCGAAGCGCAGCAGCTCACGGACACGATCCAAGACGTGGACAACTTCGCTTGGTCCCCTTCTGGTGACCGGCTCGTTCTGGTCCTGCAAGACCCCACGCCCGACGAGCTTGCCGCAGCGAAAAGCAAAGAAGGCGCCAAGGCAAAGGCCAAGCCGCGGCCCTTTGTGATCGACCGGTTCCAGTTCAAGGAAGATGAGATCGGCTACCTCGACCGCCGCCGCAAGCATTTGTATGTTTTCAATCTTTCCGATCGGAAAATGACGCAGGTTACGTCCGGGGATTACGACGACACGGAGCCCGCCTGGTCGCCCGACGGCCGCTCGCTCGCGTTCACAAGCAACCGCAGCGCCGAGCCGGACCGTAACTTCAATACGACCATCTGGACTGTCGCCGCTGGCAACGCCGATCAGGGCAAGAACCTGGTTCGCGTTACGACTGGCGCCGGAACCGACGGCTCGCCCGCATGGTCGCCAGACGGAAAGTGGATCGCCTTCACGAGCCAGGTCGATCCGCACCTCTTTCAATACGCCACGTTTCATCTCGCTGTGGCGCCCGCAACTGGCGGAGAGCCGAAGGTCCTTACGCTGGCGCTCGACCGAAACGTCACGGAACCGCGCTTTTCTCCCGATGGCCGCTCGATCTACTTCATCGCGGATGACGATGGCACGCAGAACCTCATGCAAATCCCTGTGGGAGGCGGCACCGTCACGCGCGCGATCGGCGGAAGGCGGATGGTCGATGCCTACTCGATCGGCAAGGACGGAACAATTGCCGCGCAGGTTGGAGAAACCGTCCGCCCCGACGAGGTATACCTCCTGCCCGTGGGCGGCGAGTTGCGCCGGTTGACGACCACTAATGATGCGCTGATGGCGCAGATTCGTCTTGGCGGCGTCGATTACGTGCATTTCCAAAGCAAGGACGGCACAGCCGTTGCCGGCTACCTTTACAAGCCACCGGATTACCAGCCCGGCAAGCGCTATCCCACGATCCTCTCCCCACATGGTGGGCCTGTCTGGGCGTGGTACGCGGAGTTTGATTTCTTGCCGCAGTTGCTGGCCGCGAACGGCTACGTCGTCCTTACGCCCAATCCCCGCGGCTCTTCCGGCTACGGCCAGGATTTCTGCAAAGCCATCTACGCCGATTGGGGCAACAAGGATTATCAGGACGACATGGCCGAGGTGGATTACGCCATAGCGCAGGGCATCGCCGATCCGGACAAACTCGGCGTGGGCGGCCATTCCTACGGTGCGATTTCGACGAATTTTATCATCGCTCAGACCACACGGTTCAAGGCCGCCGTCTCCAATGCCGGCGAATTTCTCTACGTCACGAACTACGGCCACGACGAATACCAGCGCGAATGGGAAATCGAGCTTGGTTTGCCTTGGGAAAACCGCGCCTTGTGGGAAAAACTGTCGCCCTTCAATTCGGTCACCAAGATAAAGACGCCGACTCTCATCGAAGGCGGCGACATCGATTGGAATGTTCCCATCATCAACGGCGAGCAGATGTATGAGAGCTTGAAGCATCTCGGCGTTCCCACGCTTCTGGTTGTCTATCCCGGTGAATATCACGAATTTTCGCGGCCGTCGTTTATCGAAGATTTGTATCAGCGGGATCTCGACTGGTTCAATCACTACGTGAAAGGCGAGGGTCCCGCGATTCCTCCGGCGAAACCGGCCGACTGATGACCCTTTTCGGAACAGGCTCTATGCTGCGCCGTTTGCGTCGAAGAAGTTGCAACCGAATGCCGTTTCAGATTGTCTTTGCTCCCGTTTTGTCGATTTGATAGCGTGGAATCGATGATCGCGCCGAACGCTCTCAATCTGGCTTTGCTCTCCGCAGCCGTGCTCGGCTTCCGCCACGGCTTCGATTACGACCACATCGCTGCGATCTCCGACATCACGAGTGTGGAGACTTCGCCGCGCCGCGGCATGCGAATGGGCCTCGTCTACGTCCTGGGACATGCTGCCACCGTGGCCGCCCTCGGTGGTGCCGTGATTATCTTCCAGCAGTCTCTTCCAGCGCGTATTGATAATTGGGCGGAGCGCGCCGTGGGACTCACGCTCGTGCTTCTTGGGATCTACGTGCTCGGTACTCTCTTCCGCGACAAATCCGCGTTCAAGCCCAAATCGCGCGCCTCGATATTGATCGGCGCCTTTCGTTGGGCTGCCTGGAAGACGCGAAGTATTTTCAACCCCGGCCCTGCCCAAAAGCAGCAATTTGACGCGGAGAATTACAGCCACAAGTCCGTTTTCCTTATCGGCGTGATTCACGGTCTGGGAGCGGAAACCCCCAGCCAGTTGCTTCTCTTCCTTCTCGCCGCTAACCTCGGCGGCCTCGCCCGTGGCTTCCTGGGCCTTGGCATGTTTCTCGTCGGGCTCCTGGTGATGAACACAATCATGACCGCTGCGGCCGTGGGAGTTTTTGGCGCCAGCACGTCCAAGCCGTGGCTGATTCGGCTCGCGACCGGTCTCACCGCGGCCTATAGCCTCGTCGTCGGCACGATTTTTCTCTTTGGGTCGTCCGCGCTGCTTCCCCCTCTCGGCGGCTAAGCCGCCCACACCTAGAAGAATTGCCGCGAAACCCAAAGCCCCCGGCATCGGCCGGAGGGCTTCGCGCTGCGCCGTATTTTCAACGGTGATCCCTATTTAGCCGCGCTGTCAATGAAGGCGGCGACATTGGCCTTCAGCTTCGAGAGAGCGTCTTCGTGCAGGTAGATCATGTGGCCCGATTCGTAATATTCGAGATGGATGTGGCTGCGGAGATTGGCGGGCAGGCCGAGGTGGTCCATGGTGTACTCCGTGGCGAAGAAAGGAGTCGCCTGATCGAACAGGCCATTTTCGACCTGAACCTGCAGGTGTGAGTTTGTGAGCAAGGCTTGCGCGAGATCGCCTTCGACATTGGCTTCGGAGGGCCCGAAGGTGCGGCCGGTATTGTGCTTCCAATCCCAGTTGCGGCTCGGCTCGGGACTCAGCGTTCTCGTAGGTTCGGTCGGGACTGTACTTCAGTTCCTCGCGGCAATAGGTGTTGAAGGCGGCGGTGAAGGCGCCGCTGACGGCGGTGTAGGACGGGTCGTACTCGGAGCGTTCGGTGAGTAAATCGTACGTGGGGCCGGAGTAGCGCGCATCGTAGCGGCCGATGGTGAGACCGCGGCTGCGCTCGAGTTCGGCATTGAATTGCGCGAGCGTGACGCGCAGATCAGCCTTGATCAGGAATTCTTCGCTCAAGCCGGTAAAATGCGCGAGCTTCTTGGCGATGTCCGATTTCTCGGAATCCGTAATGCTGGAGCCTTTCATCAGCGCCTCTGCGTATTCGGTAGAGGCGAAGCGGCGGGCGTCGTTGAGGAAGCCGGCCAAATCATCGGGGCGATCCTTCAGCGTCTTGTAATACCAGGCGGCCGCGGCGTAGCTCGGCAGATAGAAAAGGTAGGTCATGTCGTTGCCGGTGGAAAAGGAAAGCGTGTTGATGTCGAGAACGGTGGAGATAAGGACGATGCCGTTGATGTACATGCCGTCCTGCGACTGTAGATAATTTCCGAGCGCGGCCGAGCGAAAAGTTCCGTAACTCTCGCCGATGAGGAACTTCGGAGAGTTCCAGCGGTTGTTGCGGCTGACGAAGGTAGAGATGAATTCGGCGAGCGATTTCACATCCTGGTCGATGCCCCAGAAATCCTTGTTCTGCGCCTTGCCGAGGGCATGGCTGAAGCCCGTGCCGACGGGATCGATGAAGACGAGATCGGCCTTGTCGAGCAGGCAATCGGCGTTGTCAACGAGCTTGTAGGGAGGCGGAGGCGTTTGCGCGGCGTCAGCGGTGGCGACGCGGCGCGGGCCGAAGGCGCCCATGTGCAGCCAAAGGGAAGCCGACCCGGGGCCGCCGTTGTAAATGAAGGCGATCGGACGGGCGCTCAGGTCCTTGACGTCGCTGCGCGTGTAGGCGATGGAGAAAATGCTGGCGGTGGGGTCGCCTTTCTCGTCCTTGAGGAAGGTTGTGGAGGCGTTGGCTTTGTAAGGAATCGTTTGTCCGCCGATCTTGATGGTGTGCTCCGTGACGGAAGATTCTTCCTTGGGGGCGGCTTCGGGAGTGGGCTTGGCTTCCGCGGCCTTGGCTTCGGCCGACTTCTGGTTTTTTGGCTGCTCCTGAGCGGCGAGCGGCGCAGTTTGCAGGATGACCAGCAACAGCGCGCCTGCGGAAATAGCCAACACGGTTTCGATCTTTCTTATTTTCATTATGATGACTCCCTGAGATGAATTGGCGTCCAAATCTGCTGAGAAACGCCTGGATTCTACGCAGGGAGCGGGCGCGAAGTCAAAGACGGAGGATGATGATTTTTGCGGCGGTTAAGAACAGTAGGCAAAGGATTTACGACGGAAAACACTGGCAGAGGTGAGAAGGCAACGAGGGCGCGGAGTGTGATGAGCATTGCAGCCACGCATGGCGGCACCGAAAATGGACGTGACAAAGGTGCGCGGATTTCCGATATTGGACGGCGGAAAATCGGGCGGGGCGGAGATTTGCCCGGATGAGATTGATTCGATGCGGGGCGGCGGGGCAAGAAACTCCGGGGGTGATGCTGGAGGACGGATCTCGCTTGGACGTTTCTGGGTTTGGCGCGGATTACGACGAGGCGTTCTTTGCGAACAACGGGCTGGGAGAGCTGCGGAAGTGGCTGGCTGAGAATGCATCCCGCGCGCCGAGAATTCCTGTTTCGGTTCGGCTGGGACCGCCCATTTGCAGGCCGAGCAAGATCGTTTGCATCGGGGATCGACGTCGCAGATGATTTTTGACGTGCGGCGCTGGTGGCGTACGTGAGTGAATTCATGACACTGCTGCCAGGAGACGTGATCAGCACGGGGACACCGCCCGGTGTGGGGTCGGGGATGAAGGCTCCGCAGTATTTGAAGCCGGGAGATGTAGTGGAACTGGGGATTGACGGATTGGGAGAATCGAGGCAGGAGGTTGTGAGCTATCGCTGAGCTCTGTCCGCGTTTTCTCCCGCTGCCGGAAAGAGATTCTTACCTCCCGAATGTGATCCGGAACGGCCGACATGCACATAGACGCACACCAACACTTCTGGATGTATGACGAGCGCGAATACGGCTGGATTGACGATTTCATGGCGTCGCTGCGGCGGGATTTTTTGCCTGGCGACCTGAAGCCGGAGCTGGAGCGCAGCGGATTCCAGGGATGCGTCGCAGTGCAGGCGCGGCAAACGATGGAGGAGACGCGCTGGCTGCTCGAATTGGCGGAGCGAGACGCGTTTATTCTTGGCGTGGTCGGCTGGGTGGACTTGAGGTCGCCGCAATTGCGTAAGGGCCTGGAGGCGTTGGCGGGGAATTCGAAGCTGGTGGGCGTGCGGCACATCGTGCAGAGCGAGCCCGACGACCGATTTCTCCTGCAAGCGGATTTTCTGCGCGGCATAGCGATGCTGGAGGTATTCGGGCTTAGCTACGATATTTTGATTTATCCGCGACATTTGCCGGTGGCCGCCGAATTCGTGAAGAGGTTTCCGGAGCAGCGATTCGTCCTGGACCACATGGCCAAGCCGGCGATTCGCAGCGGCGAGCTGGAGCCATGGGCGAGAGGAATCAGGGAGCTGGCGAAGTCCGCGAATGTCTATTGCAAGATTTCGGGAATGGTGACGGAGGCGGATTGGAAGAATTGGAAGCCGGAACAATTGAGGCCGTACCTGGATGTTGCGTTCGAAAGCTTTGGGTCGGAGCGGCTGATGATCGGGTCCGATTGGCCGGTGTGTACTGTGGCGGCGTCGTATTCGAGAGTGATGGGAGTGGTGAAGGAGTATCTCGAGCAGTACTCGAGCGAGGGGCGCGAAGGCATTCTGGGAGGCAACGCGCAAAGATTCTGGAAGCTGAATGCGTGAGGGACGAAAGAATGCGGGGAATTGGGTGGCCTGAATTACAATGCCGGAACGAGGGTTCGGTGTCGGCTGAGAAATAGTTGTGTGAGAGCGCGAGCGCGGCCCGGAAAATATGAAGAGCAACGTGCTCCAAGTCGATTCGAGAGATAACGTCCTGATCGCGCTGGCGAACTTGGCGCAGGGCGAGACGGTCGCGTGGGGCCCGCGGAAATTCCAATTGGTTTCGGAAGTGCCGGCGAAGCACAAATTCGCGACGGAAGAGCTGTCGCCAGGCGAGAACGTGATCATGTACGGTGTGCTGGTGGGGAAAGCGAAGGAGCGAATATGCGCGGGGGAACTGCTGACGACGCGCAACATCCACCACGAGGCCGCAGGCTTTCACGAGAAGACCGGCGAGTTCCGCTGGGCGCCGCCGGACGTTTCTCGGTGGCGGGAGAGAACCTTTTCTGGATACGTGCGAGCGGACGGCCAGGTGGGGACAAGAAATTACTGGCTGGTGGTTCCGCTGGTTTTTTGCGAGACACGAAATATCGACGTGATGAAGCAGGCGTTCGAGGAAGAGCTGGGATTTGTGGCGCCGCAGGTATATCGGCGGCAGGTGGCCGAACTCGCGCGGCTTTATCGCGAGGGAAAATCGGAGGAGATCAAGACACACGAGTTGAGCGACAGCTCTCCCGGGCCTCGGCGGTCGAAAATCTTTGAGAACATGGACGGGATCAAGTTCCTGCTGCACGAAGGCGGGTGCGGAGGAACGCGGGAGGATTCGCAGAATCTTTGCGGATTGATTGCGAGTTACCTGCACCATCCGAACGTGGTCGGCGGGACGATTCTAAGCCTGGGCTGCCAGCACGCACAGATTCCCATCCTTCGCGAAGAGCTGAAGAAGCGCAATCCGCGATTCGACAAGCCGCTGGTGATTATGGAACAGCAGCAAAGCGGCACGGAAGCGGCGATGTTGACGGATGCCATCCGGAGAACATTTCTGGGACTGGTGGAAGCGAACAAGTGCAAGCGAGCGGCGGCGCCGCTTTCGCGACTGTGCGTTGGGCTGAAATGCGGCGGCTCCGACGGATTTTCGGGGCTTTCCGCGAATCCCGCGATCGGGCACGCGGCAGACCTGCTGGCGGCGCTGGGCGGCAGGACGATATTGTCCGAGTTTCCGGAACTCTGCGGAGTGGAACAGGAGTTGATCAATCGCTGCGTGAGCGAAGAAGTTTCCGGCCGGTTTATGAAGCTGATGAGGAGCTATGGGGCGCGCGCCATCGCCGTCGGCTCGGGATTTGAAATGAATCCGAGCCCCGGGAATATGCGCGATGGATTGTTGACGGACGCGATGAAATCGGCGGGGGCAGCAAAAAAAGGCGGAAGCTCGCCAGTGACAGCCGTTCTGGATTATCCGGAATACTCGACTGTGGCGGGACTGAACTTGCAGTGCACTCCCGGGAACGACGTGGAGTGCGTGACGGCGCAGGTGGGAGCGGGTGCGAGCGTTGTGCTGTTCACGACGGGATTGGGAACGCCGACTGGGAATCCGATCGCTCCGGTGGTGAAGCTCTCAACGAATTCGGAGCTCGCGCGGCGGATGGACGACATCATCGACATCGATACGGGGCCGGTGATTTCAGGAGAAGCGACGATCGTGCAAATGGGAGAAGAGGTGCTGGAGCTGGTGACTAAAGTGGCTAGCGGCGAGGTGCGTACGAAGGCGGAATTGAAGGGGCAGGCGGATTTCATTCCTTGGAAGAGAGGGATTTCACTCTGAAACGGAAGAACAGCACTGAAGGGAATTTCCGACTGGATGGGAAGGCGGCGGTGGTGACCGGCGGCGGCAGCGGGATCGGCCGAGCCATCGCGCTGCGTTTTGCGACGAGCGGAGCCGCGGTTCGGATCCTGGACCACAACGCCGCCGATGCGAAAGCGACCGCGCAGCAGATCACCCGAGCAGGCGGAAGCGCTTCGCCGTACGTATGCGACGTGACGGATCTGGAGCAGGTGCGGAAATCGTTCCGGAAGGTTTTCGCGCAAGGGCGCGTGGATATTTTGGTGAACAATGCGGGAATCTCGCATGTGGGCAAACTGGAGAGCACCACCGAAGAGGATTTCGAACGCATTTATCGCGTAAACGTGAAGGGGTACTTCCACTGCATGCAGGCCACCATCGGGCATATGAAGGCTCACGGGGGCGGAGTGATTCTCAATATCGCTTCGATTGCGGGCTCTGCTGGCCTGGCCGACCGGTTCGCGTACTCGACGAGCAAGGGCGCGGTGATCGCGATGACGTATTCGGTGGCAAAGGATTACTTACCTTGGAAAATCCGGTGCAATTGCATCTCCCCGGCGCGCGTGCATACGCCGTTTGTGGACGATTATCTGCGGAAGAATTATCCGGGGCGCGAGAAGGAGATGTTTGAAAAATTGGCGCAATCCGCGCCGATCGGAAGAATGGGAAAGCCGGAGGAAGTGGCGTCGCTGGCGCTTTTCCTCTGCTCGGATGAAGCGGCTTTCCTTACGGGCGTGGATTATCCGCTGGACGGCGGCTTCTTTAATCTCCACGGTTAGCTCATGGACCTGCAACTGAAGAACAAAGTGGTGGTGATCACGGGCGGGGCCAAGGGAATTGGAGCGGCCATCGCTCGAGCGTGCGGCGCCGAAGGCGCGATTCCCGTGATTGTCGACCACGATCCCGAAGCCGCCGGAAAGCTGCAGGCGGCGTTGCGAGCCAGTGGCGCCGAGTGCGAGACGATTGCCGCCGAGCTTGCCGCGCCGGAGGCGTGCGCGCGCGCCGTGGAAGAGACGCTCCGAAGAACGGCGCGACTGGACGCGCTGGTGAACAACGCTGGCGCAAACGACGGCGTGGGCCTCGAACATGGCAATCCGGAAAGATTTGTGGCTTCGCTTCAGCAGAATCTGGTCCATTACTACGCGATGGCGCACTCCGCGCTGCCGGCGCTGAAGAAATCGCGCGGCACGGTCGTCAACATCAGCTCGAAAACGGCGGTGACCGGGCAAGGAGGGACGTCCGGATACGTGGCTTCGAAAGGCGCCATCCTCGGGTTGACGCGCGAATGGGCCGCCGAGCTGCTTCCGTACGGCATTCGCGTGAATGCCGTGGTTCCCGCGGAGGTGATGACGCCGCTCTACGAGCAGTGGCTCTCCACATTTCCAAATCCAGTGGAAAAGCGCGAGAGGATCATTTCGAAGATACCGTTGGGGAAGCGCATGACGACGCCGGAAGAAATCGCGGCGATGGTTGTATTTTTGATTTCGGAGCGGGCGAGCCACATCACGGGCCAATACATGTTCGTGGACGGCGGGTACGTGCACTTGGACCGCGCGCTCACCTGACGGTGACGACGGATGACATCACTCCCAGACAATGCAGGAGAGAGACGGCGATCCGCACCCGTGACGGAACGCAGGTTCCTGGTCCCCTTCGTGCTGATCACTAGCCTGTTCTTTCTCTGGGCTTTCGGCGTCAACCTGAATGACATCCTGATCCCGCACCTGAAGAAAGCATTCGGCCTGACGGATTTCCAGTCGTCGTTTATACAGGTCGCGTTTTTCGGCGGCTACTTCCTGGCGGCGCTTCCCGCCGGATGGGTGATGGAAAGGATCGGTTACAAGAAAGGAATTCTGGCAGGGTTGCTGTTGTGCGCGACGGGGGCGGTATTCTTTCTTCCGGCTTCTTCTTCGCGCGCCTATGCTTTCTTTCTGTTTGCCCTGTTCGTCATGGCTTGCGGCCAGAGCTTCCTGGAAGTAGCGGCGAATCCCTATGTGACGATCCTTGGTCCCGCCGCCAGCGCTGAACGCCGATTGAATTTCGCGCAATCGTTCAACGCGGTGGGCGCCGTTCTTTCGCCGCTCGTGGGCCGCACGTTTATTCTCACGGGCGTCGAATATGCGCCGGCGCAGATGGCGGCATTGACGGGCGCCCAACTGGATGCCTATCGCGCGAGCGAAGCCAGCACTGTGAAGGGTCCCTACCTGATGATGGCCGGGATATTCATCGCCGTGGCTCTGCTGATCCAGTTCGCACACTTGCCGGAGGTGAAGGAAGCGTCAGCGGGCGGGAAGCAGGGTGGCGCGGAAATCGCTGCTGGAGGTGTGCTTTCGCGCGGGCATCTTGTCCGAGGCGTGATCGCGCAGTTTTTCTACGTGGGAGCACAAGTGGGAGTGGCGAGCTTCGTGATTCGCTTCACTCAGTTTTCGGTGCCGGGAACAACAGCGAAAGTGGCGGCGACATATCTCTTGCTGCACCAGATCGGGTTTATGGCCGGACGGTTCATCGGCTCCGGGTTGATGAAGGAGATTCCCGCGCCGCGATTGCTTTCACTTTTCGCCGCGGCTGCATTTGTGTGTGCCACAGTCGCATTGTTTGCCTCCGGACTGATTCCGGTGTGGGCAGTTGTGCTGATCGGCTTTTTTCACTCCATCATGTTTCCCACGATTTTCGCGCTGAGCATCAAGGACCTGGGCCCGCTCACGAAACGCGGCTCTTCCCTTTTGGTGATGGCCATCATCGGCGGTGCGCTGTTTCCTGCAATTATGGGCCGGATTTCCGATGCCTCAAGCATTCAGAGAGCCTTTGTAATTCCACTGTTTTGTTACATTTACATCCTCTATTTCGGAATTTGGGGTTGCAAGCCCGCGGCCGCACCCAAGCTCGAGTCAATACCGGTAGGAGAAGAGAACGTGCCGCTATGACCAGACGCTTTTGTCTTACGCTCGATTTGAAGGATGATCCCGCACTGATCGCCGAATACAAGCGGCATCATGCGAGAATCTGGCCTGAAATTACCAAAAGCATCCGGGACGCCGGCATTTTGGACCTGGAGATTTATCTCCTCGGAACGCGCCTGTTCATGATCCTGGAAGCCGGGGAAGATTCTTCCTTGGAACGCAAGGCCGAGGCGGACCGCAATAATCCAAAAGTGCAGGAGTGGGAGAAGCTGATGTGGAAGTTTCAGAAACCCTTGCCCGAAGCGCGGCCCGGAGAGAAATGGCTGCTTATGGAAAGAATCTTCAAGTTGGAGCCCTGAACTCGGTCTCCGGAAAGTGAGATTGCGCCACACCAATGCCTGCTTTGAATTCACCCCATGTGGTCAATATTGAGGACTTGAGGCGCTTGGCGCGGCGGCGCCTGCCCAGAGTCGTCTTCGACTACGTGGATGGCGGCGCGGAGGGCGAAATCACGCTGCGTGAAAACTGCCACGCCTTCGAGGCGGTCACATTCCGGCCGCGCCAAGCGGCCGCCGTCGAAAATTGTGACTTGCGCGCTCGCGTGCTCGGGCATGAACTTTCTTTCCCAGCAATGCTCGCTCCCATTGGCTACAGCCGGCTGTTCCATCCGGATGGCGAGGTGGGAGCAGCCCGCGCGGCAGGCGCCGCCGGCACGGGCTATATTCTCTCGGCAATTTCGGGTCACAAATTGGAGGATGTGAAGACGGCATCCACGGGCCCGGTGTGGTATCAACTCTACTTGGTCGGCGGACGCGAAGCGGCCGAAGCCGGGTTGCAACGCGCACACCGCGCTGGATTTTCCGGATTGGTCATCACGATTGATACGGCCGTCGCCGGGATGCGCGAGCGCGACCATCGAAATGGAATGAAAGAGCTGTTGGGCCACTCACTATTTGCCAAGATGCCATTTGTCCCGCAAATTCTCACTCGTCCGGGGTGGCTGGCTTCGTTTCTGTTGGATGGGGGAATGCCTAAGCTCGAGAATATCGTCATTCCGGGCCGAGGTCCCATGCCACTCATTGATGTTGCCGCAGCGCTGGCACAGGCGGCTGTCACGTGGAAGGATTTTGAATGGCTGCGCAAGGCGTGGCGAGGGCCCATCATCGTCAAGGGAGTCCTCACGGGAGACGATGCGCGGCGCGCGGTGGACGAAGGGGCGGCGGCCATCGTCGTGTCCAATCACGGAGGAAGGCAGCTTGACGGTGCACCAGCCACGATTCGTGCACTGCCTGAAATTGTCGCTGCGGTGAATGGGCGAGCGGAAGTGTTGATGGACGGCGGAATACGCCGCGGCAGCGACATTGTGAAAGCGATCTGCCTGGGCGCTCGCGCCGTCCTTGTGGGACGCGCCTACGCCTACGGACTCGGCGCTGCCGGGGAAGCGGGCGTGGCACGAGCGCTGGAAATCCTGCGCACTGACGTGGAGCGCACCTTACGGCTTGTCGGCTGCCCATCAATCGCTGAACTGAACGCGTCGTACGTGGAGGCCCCGGATTCCTGGGGCGAGAAACCATCCCATTAGCGGCCTGCCGGTTCAAATCAGAGAGGGGAGCTGGTTTTGCCAAATCAGTTTTCTGCGCTTGGCACTCTTGCCGCCAAATCGGGCTCGGGCGAGACGTCCGGGACTTGCAAACCCGCCAGACGGTCATTCAGTGGTTTCAATTGGTTCACGATCACGTCATCGAGCCGCTTCAATACTTGCCGGAGCTGCTGGTCAAATGCGCCGATGTACTCTTCTTGCGATACGGTTGGGCGCCCGGAGTAATTGTTTACCTGGGCCGACAACTCGCGGATCTTCGTTTGCAAATTCAAGTGTTCGGGATCGGAAGGAGGCGGCTGCAAGTCGTCGCGGACGCTCGCCAAAGCCTTGCGAATTGACTCTGCCTGCTTTACGAGTTCGGCGTCGTTGACCGTCTTCTCCATTTCGTCGATGTGTTCGTCGATTCTACGGATTCGCTCGAGCGATTCGCCGACCGAGTATTCCATCGCCACCAAACGCTTCATGGCTTTGTAATACTCCGCCATGTCCTCGGTGTTCGCGTGGATGCGAGGATCCATGCGAACTTCGAATTCCTGCTCCTGCGATTCTCCCAGCGCTTCCAGGCGCACTTTGTACTTGCCCGGCAGAACTCTCACTCCTTGCAAGCGCCGGTCGAGCCAGGCCTTCTGCAGATCGGGCTTGATATCGAGGCGCGGGTCCTCCTGAAGATTCCAGGATGTCCGATTGATACCCGCCGCGCCCGGTCCATCGAACGAACGCAGAACTCGCGAGTTGGAGTCGAGAATCGTCAGCTTCACTTTCTTTTCTGGAGAAGCTTCAGCAAGGTAGTAGGAAATGATGGAGCCATACGGCTTGTTCTGAGCAACCCAGACGCGCGCGCCCATCGTGCTTGTGTCGCTCCATACGTTGTAACGAGTGCCGCGCGTGGGTTTGAACAGGGCGACTTTCTTGCTCCGCGCGGCGGCCAACTCCTGAAGAGGAGTGGCGTCGTCGAGAATGTAGAATCCACGCGCGTGAGTCGCGATGATTAGATCGTTGTCGCGCAGGTGAACGGTCAGGTCGTAGACCGGCAAGTGCGGCAGTCCTAGCCGGAGGTCCGTCCATGTTTCACCGTCATCGAACGATGCAAAGATGCCGAGTTCCGTTCCGGCGTAGAGCAGATGAGGTTGCTTCGGATCATTCGCCACGATGTGCACGTATCCGGAGAGCCCTTCGGAAATCCGTTTCCAGGATTTCCCGTAATCCCGCGTGACATAGACGTAGGCAGCGAAGTCGTTCATCTGGTGCCGGTCGAAGGAGACATAGGCCGTGCCGGGCTCTGTGTACGACGTGTTGATGGACGAAACCCAGCTCTCCGGCGGCAAACCCGAAATATTCCCCACCACGTTGGTCCACGATTCTCCGCCATTGCGCGTCAACTGCAGGTTGCCGTCGTCGGTGCCGGCCCAAAGTGTTTTCGGGTCGGACGCGCTCTCAGCGAGCGACACGATGGTGCAGTGAAATTCCGCCGTGGAATTATCCGGAGTGATGGGACCGCCGCTCAGTTTTTCCTCTTCTGGATTGTTGGTGGTCAAATCGGGGCTGATAGCCTTCCAGGAATATCCGCCGTCGGTGGTCTTGAAGACAACGTTGGCGGCGTGGTAGATCACGTCTGGATCGAAGCGCGACATCAGGATCGGCGCATTCCAATTGAGACGGTACTTCATCATGTTGTCGCCTGTTCCGGCGGAGGCGACCGGGTAGGGCTGAATGTACCGCTCCTCGTGATTGCGCATATCCACACGCGTCATGTCGCCCTGCCCGACGTAATAGATGATGTTGGGATCCCGCGGATCGGCGACAATAAACGTGCCATCGGCGTGCTCGCGCAAGCGGCGCCAGTCGGCTCCGCGGACGCCGGTATCGTTCCAGCGCTCGTTGGGGCCTCGCCACATTTCATGATCCTGGAAACCGCCGAGAATGTTGTAGGGATCATCCATGTCGACGGAGACGTGATAGGCCTGCGCCATCGGCGTGTTGTTGATGAAGTCCCAGTTCGAGCCCCGGTCGTTGGAGATAAACAATCCGCCGTCGGTGCCGGCCAGCAAATGCGAAGGATTCGTCGGATCGATCCAAAGACTGTGAGCGTCGCCGAACATCGACCAGTAATCGATCACTTGAAAGGTTTTTCCGGCGTCCTCCGAGATCAGCGGGTCGGGGGCCATCAGGTAGATCCGGTTTTCGTCCGAGGGATCCACTTTCACGTAGGAAAAATAAAATGGCCGGGGATTGATTCGCCGGTCGTTGCTTGCCATTCTCCAGTGTTCGCCGCGGTCATCGGAGCGCCAGAGCAATCCCTCGCGCGACTCGATCATGGAATAGACCACGTTCGGATTGCTCCGGCTCACACTCGTTTCGATACGTCCCACGGGTCCGGCGGACGGCAATCCGTTGTGCAAAGCCGGATCTGTCAGCTTGACCCACGTGTCTCCGCCGTCGGACGACCGGTAGAGCCCGCTGCCCGGCCCGCCGCTGCGGAAATACCACGGCTGGCGGAGGTAGTCGTACATTCCGGCATAAACGATATTGGGGTTCACTGGGTCGAGAGCTACATCGCTTGCTCCGGTTGAGTCATTCACATACAGGATTTGCTTCCAATTGATTCCGCCATCGGTCGAGCGGTAAAGGCCGCGCTCCTTGTTTGGCCCCCACTCGTGGCCCATGGCGGCGGCGTAGACAATTTGGGGATGCAACGGATTCACGGCGATGCGCGAGAAGCGCTCCGTGTCCGTGAGGCCCAAGTGCTTCCAGGTTTTTCCGCCGTCCAGTGTTTTGTACATCCCGTCGCCAAATGATGCGCTGTTGCGAACCGTTCCTTCTCCGGTCCCAACGTAGACGACGTCAGGATTTTCTGGCGAGATTGCAATCGCGCCAATCGAAAGCGTATTGCCAACGTCGAAAACAGATTCGAGGGTTATACCCCCATTCGTGGACTTGAAAAGACTCGCTGAGGAGTGAGCAACATAAATGATGTTGGGATTGCCGGGAACGCCCTCGACATCAACCACCCTGCCGCCAAAGATCGCGGGGCCGACCGCGCGCCAGTGCAATCCTTGAAGCAGTTGCGGATCGATCTTTCCCCCTGCCGTTCTTTGGCCGGCGCTGACACAGGCGAGTGAAAGGAGAACGACCGCGCTGCCGAAGCAGGCAGCCAACCGAATTCTGGAGAAACGCCCAGGAACATGCAGCGCGGACATTGTTAGACTAGCCGAGAGTCTCTTGATTTGACCTGGCATATGCGCACCCTCCCTGGCGAGAAGTCCGATGTGTACAATTCACCCGCTGCGGCTCAAGGCGCCGCAGCCCACCCTATTTCACGCCGGAAAAATCAGCTGTCCCCACACGGATTACCGTCGCACTGCGCCGAAAAGGACCTTGAGCCTCGGGCGCCGCGGAGGATTCGGCGGTTTGCGGCGGTGCGGTCTCGGTCCACGCGCCGTAAACTTTGTTGTCAAAGGCAGCAAGCCAGGTGTAGTCCCCCAGGAAGGCGAGTTCACTTTCAAAGGGTTCATCCGTCCACGCATAGTTTGTGAACGTCTTGCCGCCGTCGGTCGAGCGGGCCAGCGTGATCCACGTCTTCCGGTTCGCAGGATCATTGCGACGGTCGTAGAACTGGACGTAGATGTCACCCGTAATCGGATCCACGGCCAGCCACTGGAAGAATTGGTCGATGCCGTCATGGATCGGATCGTCGTTCACGCGCAGTGGCTTTGACCAAGTTTTCCCGTGGTCCGTCGAGGTGGAGGCGAAAACGTCGACATCTCCGTTTCGAAAATCACTCCATGCCACGTAAAGCGCCCCGCCTGCCTTGCCTGGGCGAGCGTCAACTCCGATTTGGGGGAATCCCATCGCTCGCGACACGCCTGGTATGCCGCCCGCGCCACCGAAGTATGGAGGCGCAACATCGAAGATCAATCGCGAGGGAGCAAACGTCTTGCCTCCATCGTGCGACGTGGTGAATGCAATCGCCGATCCGTCGTTCCAGATGGCGTAGATGGTGCTGTCCGCGCCCACGACGCCGACGAATCCCACCAGGCCGCCGTTGTCGTCGCGAGGGAGCCCCGCATGCGTGCTGATGCGGATGGGGGTCGAAAACGTCTTGCCTTCATCCGTGGAACGCGCGAAGAGAATGATGGATTGCTCCAGTTGCCATTCGATCCAGCCGACGTACAGGTTCCCGGCATAAGGGCTTGTGGGGACATTATCGGCGAAGATTCGCGGCATGTCCTCCCACTGAATGTCTGGCTCGTTTCCCTGATACGCTTTCACGGTTGCGGCATCCTTTTCCCAAGTCTTGCCGCCATCGAGTGACCGCCGCACAAAGATGCCGTTGCGTCCCGCTCCGTGCGCCCAGTAGGACGCGCTGCCGAGTTTGTCGAAGTGCAGGCTCGACAAGTAGGCGTGTCCCTTGTTGTCAAATGTTGTGGAGACATCCCCGCCGACTCGCCAACCGGGCAAGGGCGGAATATCGGCAAGCGCAAAAGTTCGGCCGCCGTCGGTGGAGTAAGCGACGGCCGCAGGCTGGTAAACCGCCACAACTTGCCGGGGGTTATTCACGTTGACGGAAATGCCCGGCTCACTGACGTGGCTATTGGGCGGAGAGATCGAAACGACGTGCGCTTCCGGGGCACGGGGAAGCGATGTCTGTGCGTTGGCCGCGCTGGCGGCCAGGGCAAGCAATAGTATGCTGGAGAATTTCATGGTGTTAGACCTCCCGGTAACAGGCGCGGATCGCGCGGAACCAATCCTTTTGCGCCAACCACTTAAGGATCCGCGGCAAGCCGTTATTCGCGAGCCTTCTCACCGAAGGGAGAGCGCATGGCATGTCCTTCATGAGAGTGTGGCGAGAGTTGTATACTATATACACTCCGCTGGCGCAACTCCGAAGCTCATTTGCCGCATGGTGGGATTACGAGTGAGGCGGGTCTACCGAAGTCACTTTACCAACCGGTCTGTGCTCGCCTCGGAAGGCCTGTCACTGCCGGTAGGCGGCCCACATATCATCGATGAAAGTGTACTGAGGAAACTCGCCCTGCAGCCAATAGCGTGTTTGTCCCTGGCGTTCCCAACTGGCGCTGTAGTCAAAGCCGGTCTGCGCCTTGATCTCGGCGACGGCTTGCGTGTCATCTTCGTACATCCAGCGGTCCACTTAATCGAAGAACGCGGGATAGTCAGGGCTTGGCCGATCTACGAGACGGAAGTCCAGCATCTTCGGTACGTCTCGCCACGGAACCCCAAAGGACAAGCCGGCCCCTCCGGATTCGCCCCTACCAAAGCCCGTAAGGCTGCGCGTTCTTGTCGAAGTACATTACGTAGGGAAAGTCCTCGGCGAATTCGTAGAACGGACGGAAGCGCAGCCTCACGGCGCGGCCGTCCGAAGGCACGACGCGAAACACCACGGGAGATTCATCGGGGACCAGCCATTTGTTCAAGTCATCCTCGTTTTGCGGAAGCTGGAATCCGGGATCGTGATAATTGAAATCCAGCGCCAGCACCACGGGCCCTCGCACGATTGCCACACGATTGGGATGCTGCGAGTCCACTGGCTGCATACGCAGTCGCAGCGGAATCCGGACTTCCACTTTGTCGCCGCGATTCCAATCGCGCGTCACCACGGCCCAATCGCCAGGCTTGCAGACGACTCCGGCGTCGACGCCGTTTACTTTCACGGACATGTCCTTCGACCATTCCGGAACTCGCAATTTCAGTGAAAAATTCGTACTTTGCTTCATCGCGAGCGTCATCGTCACCGTTTCGGTTTCCGGGTAGCCGGTTTCCTGGACCAGGTAGACATCACCCTGCGGACGGTTCCAGGCGGCTTCCGACGGAACATATAGGTTTACGTACAGGCTCGAATCGTCCTGGTAATAAATCAGATTGTGATAGTCGGCCATGTCCTGAAAGAGAGTGCCTGAGCAGCAGGTATAATTGTCCCAGTAATCCACTTTCATCCCGCCGCTTATGCGGTAATCCGAATAATAAAAGTTCCTCCCGCCGGGGCGAAGGGAGAGTGCCGCGCCGGCCCCGTTGTAAAATAGACGCTCGATCCAATCGCCATAGCGCGCCTCTCCGGTGAACTGCATCAGGTAGCGGGATAGCTTGAATCCGGCCCACGAGCCGCAGAGGGTTTCAAAAGTGTCGGACCGTGTTTCGAGCGCCTTTCCCAAGCTCCCGTCCGGCGCCATCAGCCGTTCATTGGGTCCATAGCCGCCGGTCGAGTAGCATTGCGTGTTCTGCAGGAAATCGTAGGCGTTGCGGATGATCCGCAGGTACGTGGGATCAGCGGTGACGGCGTAAGTCATGGCCGCGCTGCTGAATGTATTCACGTGGCTGTAGGCATGGACGCCCTGCGCATCCGCTGGCGAAGAGGTGTTGGCGAATTTGTTCCAATAATCGTGGTAGAGCCAGATCTCGCCAAAGTCCTTGAATTTCGAGTCGCCGGTCAACTGGTAGGCCCGAAACAGATTCTCCGAAAGTGTGTACCACTCCTGCGGTCTGCCGTAATACATCGTATTGTGATGGGGTACGACAATCATGTTTTCGTGCTCGAGTGTTTTGCTCGCCCAGTTAGTGGTCTTTTCCAGCAGCGGCACGGCGTCCGGATGGTCGGCATAGAGTTTCATGTCCACCAGGCCGCAGACGAGCTTGTCCCAGGAATAGTGCTTCATGCCGCATTCGCCATCGGGCCCGACGGTCTTCGCCCACTCGGTCATCAAATACGAGGCCTTATCGCGCAGAGCTGCGTCATCGGTCGCTCGATACATCCGCGCCATCCCGCTCAGCCATTGTCCGAAGACCGTTTGGCTGTCTTTGGCGCACCAGCCTCCCAAGGGCTTTCCAGGCGCAGGGAGTCCCGCCCGCGCGCGGAATCCCTGCAAGATATCGTCATTGGAGACGCCCAGGTAGTAGTCCCTTGCGCGCTGCACTTGGTCCTTCCATCGGCTGTCGCGCAGCTTCACGCCTACATAATCAAAAGTCTGGATCTTCGATTGAGGGAGCGGGGTCCGCGTGTCCGGTGCCACGGGCGTCACCGATGGAATGGAAACGCGCACTGACGATCCAGTTCGCGCGGCTTGCGCAAGCATCCCCACAGCCACCGGCGCCGCCTTAAGAAAATCCCGCCGAAGCATCCTTCGCGTCATCGGATTTCTCGTCTTCATAAGGTGTCCCTCAGGATGCGGACCGCAGCCCGCTTGGTCTCCGCTCGTGTCATCGTGAATCTAGGCAAGCAATTCAGTGTTGTCAACGGGTTGTATCTCCGGCCGTGCGTTGTGGAAATCACGCTTCAATCTCGGGGTTCCGCGACGACGGCCCGATGTTGTAGCATCAGAAGTCGCATGACAATGAACAATCACCTGCTTCGTGCCGCGTATTTCTCCATGGAGATCGCCCTGGACCCCGGCATCCCGACTTACTCCGGTGGCCTGGGTGTTTTGGCAGGGGACACGCTGCGCTCCGCTGCCGACTTGGGCTTGCCGGTCGCGGGTGTAACGCTGTTGTATCGCAAGGGCTATTTCGAGCAGCATCTTGATTCGCGCGGAAATCAGACGGAAACCCCCATTTCGTGGGATCCCGAAACTGTCTTGGAGCTCAAAGAGCCCCGCGCCGCGATTCAGATTGAAGGGCGGACGGTCCTTGTCCGGGCCTGGCAGTACTCCGTCCGCGGATATGGAGGCCAGGTTGTTCCCGTCTATTTGTTGGACACGGCTCTTCCCGAAAACTCCCCTTTCGATCAAACACTGACGGACCGCCTCTATGCCGGCGACGACCACTACCGCTTGTGCCAGGAAGTAGTCCTCGGAATCGGTGGCATCGCCCTCCTACGGCGGCTTGAACACGACCACATTCTGACCTATCACATGAATGAAGGGCATGCCTCGCTGCTTGCCTTGGCGCTGCTCGAAGAGAATTTGGCGGCGCGGCAGGCCCACGAGGTTTCGGAGGAAGATTTCGACGCCTTGCGGTCCCAGTGCGTCTTCACCACGCACACTCCCGTACCAGCCGGGCACGACAGGTTTCCCAAGGAAATAGTTCGCAGGGTTCTGGGTGATTCGCGTGTGACGCTGCTCGAAAAAATGGATTGCTTCGGCAACGATAACACCTTGAATATGACCTACGTCGCGCTGGAGGCCTCCCGCTACGTCAACGGCGTGGCCATGAAACACGGTGCGGTTTCGAGAGGAATGTTTCCCGAGTATTCGATCCGCGCCATCACCAATGGCGTACATGCGGCCACGTGGGCTTCTCCGTCTTTCCAGGAGCTCTTTGACCGCCACATCCCGGAATGGCGGCGCGACAATTTGTATCTGCGCTACGCCATCGGCATTCCGCTCCAGGAAATACGCGACGCCCACGCCCGCGCAAAACAGCAATTGATCGAGCAGGTCTTTCGCGCCACCGGCATTCGCCTGGATGAATCCAGCATGACCATTGGATTTGCCCGGCGTGCCGCTGCGTATAAACGCTTGGACTTCCTGTTTTCCAATTTAGACCGATTGAAATGGATTGCTGAACATGTGGGTGCCTTCCAGGTGATCTACGCGGGCAAGGCCCATCCCCACGACGAGCCCAGCAAGGCGATGATCCGCAGCGTTTTCAAGGCCATTAACGCTTTGAAAGGAGTCGTGCGCGTCGTGTATTTGAAGAACTACGACATGCGCTGGGCCCAGTGGCTGACCAGTGGTGTGGATCTTTGGCTCAATACTCCGCAGCGGCCTCTGGAAGCGTCCGGAACCAGCGGCATGAAGGCCGCGCTGAATGGCGTGCCGAGCCTAAGCGTGCCGGACGGTTGGTGGCATGAAGGCCACGTTGAAGGCGCCACCGGCTGGGCCATCGGCCATCCCGAGCTTCTGGACTCTCCGGCGGAAGAAATTGCCTCGCTTTATGACAAGTTGGAGCAAGTGATTCTCCCGATGTTCTATGGCAAGAAGGACGCCTACGCCGAGGTCATGCGCTCGACGATTGCTCTCAACGGCTCTTTCTTCAACACGCAGCGTATGGTGGCTCAGTATGTGATGAACGCCTACTTCTCGGAAATGCACGGCATGTCGGCCGAGCAGATCATCGAAGAAATTCGTCAAGTATAGTGCGGGTGGTCCGACCAAGACTCCAGGGATATCGAATCCCGTCAACGGATTGCTTGCCACGCATGCCCCGCAACATTGAGCAGATTGTGCTCGGCTGTGCGGGATTACGAGTCCGGCCTATTCAAGCATTTGTGGTCGGCAGGTCACAGCAGACCCTAGTATCAATCTAGGCAGGATTTAGAATGATGAAAAGTGTTTCCCTTATGTCCGTCCCGGATGCCACAAGTATTGCACAAACGGCGGGCTTTTGGGGTCCCTTCAGCGGCTAGGGTATTCCACTAAGTACTTATATTACAGCAAGATAAGCATATTTCCCACCCCCAGAACCCTCGTCTGAATCCGGGCATCAGATTGCAACTGGGTACGCAGGGCGACTGTCCGAATTACGCTCGCTATGTGTTTTGATGCTCGGGAACGCGGCACGTCGCATTAGGAACGGGGATCCGCAGGAAACCTCTGTTACATGCCCAAGTCCCGGGCTACCGGACAATCGCGCACGTGTCTGACATTTAGACCAAATGAGGATTTGGCAGTAATCGGAGAGTTTCGCCGCGATTCTGGAAGGTGCGCGGCCTTTGAGCGGGGCATTTCAGAAGAGGGTGTGAAGAAAGGTCGGCCGAAACAGTTCGAGGGCGAATGCTGGCAAATAGTCGGGGGAAGCGTTGCGGCTGGTAATAAAAATTGGGACAAGCGTGATCGCGCCGGGAGGTCGTATCGACGCAGGGCGGATGCGTCCGCTGGTGGACCAACTGGACCTGGCTAACCACGAGTACATCTTGGTGACGTCGGGCGCGGTCGCAGGCGGATTGTCTTCGCTGGGCTTAACGGAAAGGCCCGGAGAACTCGCTCTGATGCAGGCCTCGGCCGCCGTGGGGCAAAGCCTGTTGATGCACACCTACGAACAATTGTTTTTTGGGAAAAAGGTCGTGGCACAGCTCCTGGTCTCGAGCGATGATTTTTCGTCAACGACGCGGTATCAGAATTTTTCCAACACGCTCCGAAGGCTTTTGGATTTTAAGGTGCTCCCCATCATCAACGAAAACGACAGCGTTTCCGTGCGCGAGCTCGAAGGATCGTTCGGCGACAATGACGAACTGAGCGCGCTGGTGGCTAAGGCCGTGAAGGCCGATTGGCTGATTCTGCTTACCGATGTAGACGGGTTTTACCGCCAGAATGGACATGCCACTCCGCGCGTGTTGGACACGGTGCGCCGCATTACTCCAACTATGGAGGCCGAGTGCAATGGAAATGGCCGGCTCGGACGAGGTGGCATGCAGTCGAAGCTCCGCGCGGCGCGCCTGGCAATGACGGCTGGCATTCACGTGGCTATCGCCAACGGGGCTCGTCCAAATGTCATTCCGCTCGTGCTGAAGCACCGGACTGGAACCTATTTTTCGCCCGAGCGAGCGAAGCTGAGAGTCTCGAACTCATGATGCCCGCAGTCAAAATGGAGATGACGACGCTGGCGAAGTTGCGGCGATCCAAAGCCGCTGCTGCGCTGCTTAGTGAACTCGCGACTGAGCAGAAGAATGCAATTCTCCGCACGATAGCCGCCAGGCTCGAGGAGAACCAGGCAAAAATTCTTTCGGCGAATGCGGCCGATCTGGCAGCAGCGAACGCGCACACCGCGAGCCTCGACCGTCTCTTGCTCAACCCTCAGCGAATTGCGGACATCGTAAGCAGCATCCGCGCGATTGCGGATTTTCCGGACCCGGTGGGCGAGATTGTCTCCGAATGGACGCGCCCGAACGGCCTGCGCATCCGGAAGCTGCGTGTTCCACTCGGAGTGGTCGGCGTCGTGTACGAATCGCGTCCAAACGTCACGGTGGATACGGCAGTCCTGGCGATGAAGGCTGGGAATTCGGTGGTGCTGCGCGGAGGGCGAGATTCGGCCCGAACGAACGAAGTGCTGGTCGATTTGATGTCCCAAACGCCGGGTCTGCCCGAGGGAGCGATCGAGCTGCTCGACTCCAGCACACGCGAGTCTGTGGATGAACTTATCAAAGCCCGCGGGCTGGTCGACGTTGTGATCCCGCGCGGCGGGCACGAATTGATCGCACACGTGGTCGAAGAGGCCACCGTGCCAGTGATCGAAACCGGAGCGGGGAACTGCCATGTGTTTGTGGATGACGCCGCCGATTTGGCGATGGCCGACCGGATTATTCTAAACTCGAAAACGCAGCGCCCCTCCACCTGCAACGCGGCCGAAAAACTCCTGATCCATCGCAGTAACGCCACTGAGTACGTTCCTCGGATCGTGGCGCAGCTGCGCGCAGCGGGCGTGGAAGTGCGCGGAGATGCGGACGTTTGCCGGCTGTGCGCGGGGCAGGATATTCGTGCCGCCAGTGCCGAGGATTGGTCCACTGAGTATCTGGACCTCTGCATGGCAATCGGAGTAGTGGGAAACCTGGAAGATGCGATCGCTCATATCAATCGCTACTCCACGCAGCATTCGGAAGCGATCGTGACGGAAAACAAGGCCCATGCCATGCAGTTTTTGCAACGGGTGAACTCCGCTGCGGTCTATTGGAATGCGTCAACGCGTTTTACGGATGGAGGCGAATTCGGATTCGGCGGGGAAGTGGGAATCAGCACTCAGAAACTCCATTGCCGCGGTCCATTTGGACTCACGGAGCTGACCACCACGAAGTACCAGATTTTCGGGTCCGGCCAAGTTCGCGCGTAGACTGCCGAGACGCGGGA
Source organism: uncultured Acidobacteriota bacterium (assembly GCA_963788255.1). Taxonomy (GTDB): domain Bacteria; phylum Acidobacteriota; class Terriglobia; order Acidiferrales; family UBA7541; genus Palsa-295. Next base: position 233,330 of record CAWBGC010000009.1, on the reverse strand, counting down.
GGATTTGAATTTGCACTCACGTTTATCAGTCATATCTAAAGGGGGCCCAGGGGCCATGCAGGATCACTTAAATCCGCCTTACGGCGGGGAATTGACGAACCTTGTAGCGAGTCAGGACAGGACTTCGGAGTTGCAGTCGCAATCCCGGGATTGGCCGTCGTGGGAGCTGGCTCCCCGGCAGCAATGCGACTTGGAATTGCTCATGAATGGCGGATTCTCTCCCTTACGCGGGTTCATGACCCGCGCCGATTACGAGAGCACCTGCTCGCGTATGCGTCTGGCAGACGGGAAGCTTTGGCCGATCCCCGTAATCCTGGATGTGCCGGAGAAATTCGCGCAGTCCATCGCTCCGGGCCGCACGATCGCGTTGCGCGATCCCGAGGGCGTGATGCTGGCGGCTTTGCACGTTGAGGAAATCTGGCAGCCGGACCGCAATGCCGAAGCCGAAGCAGTCTATGGAACAACCAGCCCGGATCATCCCGGCGTTGACTACCTCTTGAATCGCACGAATCCTTGGTATGTCGGCGGAAAGCTGGAAGGAATTCAGCTTCCTGCGCACTATGATTTCAGCACCCTGCGCCTGTCCCCCTCCGAATTGAGGGCGGAATTCTCGCGCTTGGGCTGGCGGCGGGTGGTTGCATTTCAGACGCGCAACCCGATGCACCGCGCGCACCAGGAACTGACGTTTCGCGCCGCCAAGCAAGTGGAAGCCAATCTCCTGCTCCACCCCAGCGTGGGCATGACGAAACCCGGAGACGTCGAATACTACGTCCGCGTCCGCTGCTACCAGGCTTTCCTCTCGCGATACCCCAAGGGCACCGTAAAGCTCTCTCTGCTTCCATTGGCGATGCGGATGGGAGGGCCACGCGAAGCGATTTGGCACGCGATCATCCGGAAGAATTACGGCTGCACCCACTTCATTGTGGGGCGCGATCACGCCGGTCCGGGAAACGATCGCAATGGCAAGCCCTTCTACGGCCCTTACGATGCGCAGCAAATGCTGCTGAAGCATCAGGAGGAACTCGGGATCGAGGCGGTTCCTTTCAACAATATGGTGTACGTGGAAGATCAAGACACCTACGTCCAGGAAAATGAAGTCCCGTCGGGCGCGCGAACACTGAGCATCTCGGGTACCGAGCTCCGGCGCCGTCTGACGGAAGGCCGCGACCTGCCTGCCTGGTTCACCTATCCGGAAGTCGGCCGCGAACTCCAGCGGAGCTACCCGGCAAGGGACCGCCAGGGATTCACGGTCTTCTTCACCGGGCTCTCGGGTTCCGGAAAATCAACGATTGCAAACGTCCTGCGCGTGAAGTTTCTCGAAGCGGGGGGCCGTCCCGTGACTCTTCTGGACGGAGATCTCGTCCGCAAGCATCTCTCTTCGGAACTCGGCTTCTCGAAGGAGCACCGCGACATCAATATCCGGCGCATCGGCTTTGTGGCGTCGGAAATCACAAAGAACGGCGGAATTGCCATTTGCGCCCCGATTGCTCCCTATGATTCGGTGCGGAAAGACGTCCGCGCCATGGTTCAACCCCACGGCGGATTCATCCTGGTGCATCTGGCCACTTCGCTCGAGACGTGCGAGTCACGCGACCGCAAGGGGCTTTACGCCAAGGCGCGCGCGGGGCTGGTCCAACAATTCACTGGAATTTCCGATCCGTATGAGGTTCCCTCTGACGCCGAGGTGGTGATCGACACCAGTGACTTGAGCCCGGAAGAGGCGGCGCAGCAGATCCTGCTCCATCTCGAGCGCGAAGGCTTCATCGGCGTCAACAACCGGAATGGAAATCATTGATGCGGGGCGTGATCGATTTGGGAGGCGTTGAATTCTTGTGTTGAGCACGGAAAGAACGGCGGACTGGAACGTGTCTATCACGGTCGGATTTCTCGGGCGGATTCAGGAAGCGCTTAGCGCGGCCGTGGAAGCTCTCACTCCGTTCATACCGGGGAATGTTCGAGCCGAGCAAAAGTCATTTGGTCGCGGCCCGGTTACAGAGGCGGACCGCCAAGTGAACCGCGTACTCCGCGAGACTCTCGTCCGCGACGGTGAAGGATGGCTGTCGGAGGAAACGGTCGACGATCTGGGGCGCTTGGAGAAAAAGCACGTCTGGATTGTGGATCCACTGGACGGGACAAAGGAATTCGTCGCGGGAATCCCGGAATGGTGTATCTCGGTGGCCATGGTTGAAAACGGCCGGGCCATTGCGGGGGGCATTTGCAATCCGGCGACTCGCGAGACGATTCTCGGGTCGCGCGAGAGCGGCGTCACTTACAACGGCTGCCAGGCAGAGCCGCGACGCAAGACCTCGCTCGAAGGAGCGATGGTGCTCGCCAGCCGGTCCGAGGTAGGCCGAGGTGAATGGGCTCGATTTCAGCAGGAGGCGTTCACTTTTCGTCCCATGGGTTCTGTTGCCTACAAGCTCGCGTTAGTCGCCGCGGGCTTGGCGGATGCCACCTGGACGCTCAGCCCAAAAAACGAATGGGACATCGCGGCAGGCGTGGCACTAGTGGAGGCCGCGGGCGGCGTCGTGCAGTTTCTTCCCGACGCGCGGCCCGAATTCAACAATAGGAAAACGCTTCTTCCGGGGCTCTTTGCTTGTGGGCCGCTGCTTCGCAACCCCATCCAATCGTTGCTCCGCCCTTATATCGAGCCCGAGAAAGAAGATAAAGAAGAGCTCGGCAAGACCACCAGCGGCAAGGAGAGTCGGCGTGCTTGAACCAGGGTCAGCAAAGTCGCTCGCATGGCATTTCGAGCCGCTGCGGTGGAAGGCCCGCCTCGAACCTTTTCCGCGGGCTGGCTCGAAGAAAAAAAGCTTTCTGCAATCCGTAGTGGAGGTCGAAGGAATCACATTGCACCCATTTCAGGAGGAACAATGGTAGTCACGAATCCGGACTTTCAGGTTGGCATCATTGGTGGAGGGCCGGCCGGCTCATCCATGGCCGCTTACTTGGCAAAAGCGGGAGTGAGCTGCGTGGTTTTTGAGCGGGAACTCTTCCCGCGCCCCCACGTTGGCGAATCGCTCGTGCCCTCATCGGGCAGAGTCTTCAAAGACCTTGATTTGCTTCCCAAGATGGAGGAAGCGAAGTTCCCCCACAAGTACGGCGCGGCCTGGACCGCTGCCACTAGCAAGGGAACTTACAACACGGATTGGCACGACCTGAATGACTGGAAGGAAGGCGGCAATGGCTCGACGGGCGACCTCGCTCCTGATACGCATGCCGAATTCCGTTTCGAAGAGCGCAAACAGGAGGGCGTGGACCGTATTTACACCTACCACGTGGATCGCGGCAAGTTTGACCTGATGCTTCTTCAGCATGCCAACAAGCTTGGCGCCACAGTATATGAAGGCGTGCGCGTGAGCCACGTGGACTTCGGCCCGAAGGAACCCGTCATCCACTTCAAGATGGGGCAGAAGGAGATGGGCGTGAGCGTGAAGCTGGTGATTGACGCCAGCGGCCGAAACACATTCCTGGGCAACCAGCTCAAGCTCAAGATCCAGGACCCGGTCTTCGACCAGTACGCCATTCACACCTGGTTCGATCAATACGACCGCAGAATCTTCGCCAAGGGCGATGCGCAGGGGGACTATATCTTCATTCACTTCCTGCCCATCTCCAACACCTGGGTCTGGCAAATTCCCATCACCGATTCGGTGACGAGCATCGGCGTGGTCACCCAGAAGAAGAATTTCGCCAAGGCGAGGGAGGAGCGCGAAAAGTTTTTCTGGAATACGCTCGGAAGCCGGCCGGAACTTCATGACGGTTTGAGGAAGGCCCAGCAAGTAAATCCATTGAAGGACGAGGGCGACTACAGTTATGCGATGAAGCAGATTTGCGGCGACCGCTTCATTCTCCTGGGAGACGCGGGGCGCTTCGTGGACCCGATCTTCTCCACCGGAGTGAGCATCGCTTTAAACAGCTCGCGGTTCGCCAAAGACGACGTGCTCGCCGCTCTCGAAAAAAATGACTTCTCGCGCGAGAGTTTCTCGAAATTCGAAACAACTCTTCGCCGCGGGACGAAGAACTGGTACGACTTCATCAACGTCTACTACCGGCTCAACGTCCTGTTCACTTACTTCGTCAACGAGAAGAAATACCGGCTGGACGTCCTGAAGCTCTTGCAAGGCGATGTCTACGACGAAGAGGCGCCCGAAGTGCTGAAGAAGATGCAGGCGATGGTGGCCCAGGTCGAACGGAACGAGAAGCACCCGTGGCACAAGCTGCTGGGTGATTTGACTTCCGACGCTTTCCGGCCGCAATTCTAGCGCCGGATGCGTTGTAAGGACCTTGAGTTTCAGCATCTGTGATTGGCTGGCGAGGCGAGATTCGAGTGCCCAAAAGGATTTTGCCCTGCCGGTTTGGTTCGGTCTCAATGCCGGGATTTGTCCCCCGCAATCCGGCCGGGCCGTGTTTGTGAGTGAGAACTATCGCGGAGCATGTGGGCGTATAATCGAGCCACACTTCGCGGTTAAACGAAACGCTCAGAGCTTGCTGGAGGTGAAAGCCGTCCCATGCTCAAGACGAACCGCAATTTCCTGCTAGCCTATTTCTTCCTGGTGATTCTGCCCGTCGCGGGATTGTTGGGGATCCTAAGGCACGGCCGCAATCTGGCTGCCCCGGTGTCCGTTGGCGGTGTCTGGAAGATCCAGGCGGGACCCTCTTCTCCGGACGGTCTTCCTTGCTCCGAGTTGCTTGCGTCTTTACGCGACGCTTCGATCGTCATTTCGCAGTCAGGCAAGGATTTGTCCCTCACACTGCCCAACGGATGGCGAGAAAGCAACTCCGGCATTCTCGACGGCGCCACCCTCACCGCGTCGTTCCTCCCGTTGGAGGTGAAATCGGGATGCGCTGCTGATCGCGCTTTTACGCTGACTGCCACCGTGGATGCGAAGTCCACACCTCGGTCGTTCTCGGGAATGTTGTCGGTAGCCGGCTGTCCCACTTGTGCGGCCGCGCTGGTCTCCGCCACTCGCGAGGAGCGCGCCGCCGGGAAGGCAGGTCAATGATGCCTGACCTTTTCAAATTAGTTCTCCAGGTCGTCGTGGTCCTGGCCACCTGCCGCGTCGTCGGCCATATGTTCCGGAAGATTCGCCAGCCGCGAGTCGTGGGGGAAATGTTTGCCGGGATACTGTTGGGGCCGTCACTATTCGGATGGGTCGCGCCTCACTGGTCGGCCTACCTGTTTCCTCCGGCTAGCCTTGGTTTCCTCAACGCTCTTTGCCAGGTGGGATTGATTGTCTTCATGTTCCTTGTCGGCATGGGCATCAAGCCTGATGAACTGAAGCATCAGGGACACGCGGCGGTTCTCACCAGTCACGTCAGCATCACCGCGCCCTTTGTGCTTGCCACGATCCTTGCCGTTTACCTCTATCCGCGCGTCTCCGATGGCAGCGTCACCTTTACGGCCTTCGCGCTCTTCATGGGATCGGCCATGAGCGTCACAGCATTTCCTGTGCTGGCGCGAATTCTTCAGGAACGCAACATGCTGCGGAGCCCCCTGGGAACCGTGGCGATTGCTTCTGCGGCGGTAGACGATGTCACCGGTTGGTGCATCCTGGCCTACATCATCATCATCATTCGCGCGCATGGGAGCGCGACGCCTCTGTGGGTCACCCTGGTTGGGGTGGTGGCCTTTGCCTTCCTCATGATTTATGGCGTCAAACCCTTGCTCAACAGGCTCCTCGAAGTCTTTCAGCGGGACGGCCAACTCAACGAGAGCTTGATGGCGCGAATCTTGCTGCTTACCCTCCTCTCCGCACTCTGCACCGACTATTTGGGTCTTCATCTGCTCTTTGGCGCCTTCCTTATGGGCGCGATCATGCCCAAGGACATCAACTTCGTCCGTTATGTCGTGGATCGGTTCGAACCGATTACCGTCACCCTTCTGCTTCCCCTCTTCTTCGCGTCCACCGGTTTGCGTATGAGTGTGGGGCTGATTCGCGGCCGAGAAATGTGGATCTATTGTGGCCTGATCATCCTGGTAGCGACTGTCGGGAAACTCGGCGGTTCCATGCTGGCCTCCCGGCTTTCCGGAATGTCCTGGCGGGACGCTGCGGGTCTCGGCACGCTGATGAATACTCGCGGCCTGATGGGGCTCGTGATTCTCGATATCGGTCTCGACATTAAGGTCATCTCTCCGGCTCTGTTTACCATGATGGTCCTCATGGCGCTGGTCACCACGTTTATGACCACTCCTCTTCTCGATTTGGTTTGTCCGAACCGCGTAACTCATCGTGCGCCTGCAAGTATGGCTTCTCCCCAGATCTCCCATCCGTCTCTCGGCCCGGAGTCCTCCAAGAGCTCCGTCGCATAGTTCGCAGGTTCATCCAGGACTAGGCATGATTGGACCTCGCTCGCCGTAGGTTGTATTCTTCGACCATGCAGCGTTCCACCGGCCGCTCTCCCACTCCCGGTCTCTTCCTGGGGCTGATCATCACGCTCGCCGCCGTGGTGGCGTATTCGTCCTACGTCACGTTGCAGGTCCACGGTCTCCGGGATCTGCAAACCAATCTGGTTGACCGCAACCGCAAGGATTCGCTGCAGCTCCTGCGAATTCAGAACGACTTGAATTCTCTCGCTCTCGCCATGCGCGATATGCTCGACAACGATGAGCCGTATCCCCTCACCGCCTGGTCGGCCCAATTCCAGCGAATCCGCACTGACCTGGACGACGCGCTTCGCCGGGAGCAGCAGCTCGGCGTCACGCGCCGCACGCCGGAGCAAAGCAAATACCTCGAAAGCTCGCTCGCGCAGTTCTGGGACGCCACAGACCGCACCTTCTCGCTGGCTCGCGACGGCAAGGACAAAGACGCGCGCGATCAAATCCGGCTGACCCTGCAGGCTCGCCAGGCCGCTCTCAGCACTACCGTCGCCCGCCTGCTCGTCGAGAATAACGAAAGCGAGGAGCAAGCGGCGCAACAAGTAGCCCAGATCTACGTCCGGGTTCAGCGCCAGGCCTACCTCTTCCTTGCCGCCACATTGACCGCCATTCTCCTTACCAGCCTGTATCTCATCCGCTCGAATCGCCGTCTTTTCGCACAGCTGGCCGCGCTCTCCAATCAGCGCAGCGAGCTGGCCCAGCAATTGATCTCCACGCAGGAGTCCACGCTGCGATATATTTCCCGGGAGCTGCACGACGAGTTTGGTCAGATCCTGACGGCCGTGGGTTCGATGTTGGGCCGCGCGGAGCGTCACGCTCCGGAAGGCTCACCCCTGCGCACCGAATTGCGGGAGGTCAGCGAAATCGCTCAGACGACGCTCGACAACGTCCGCACTCTGTCCCAGGCGTTGCATCCGGTCATGCTCGACGAGGCCGGGTTTGAAAGCACCGTGGATTGGTACATTCCGACGGTTGAAAAGCAGACTGGTATCGCCATCCACTACGAGAAATCGGGTGCCTCGTACCCTGTGAACGGCAGCAGCGGCATTCATCTCTACCGGATCTTGCAGGAGGCATTGAACAATGTAGCGCGCCATTCAGAAGCGAAGGAATCCTGGGTGCGGCTGCGCTTTCTCGAGGACGCGCTGGAACTCGAAGTCGAGGATCACGGCAAAGGGTTCTCCGCGCCGGCTGCAAAGCCGGGCATCGGCTTGGTTGCTATGCGCGAGCGCGCCGAGCTCCTGAGTGGGACTCTTTCGTTTATCCACCCTCTCCAGGGCGGAACCCTAGTTCGTTTGAAAGTCCCGAGAGTGAAGCAGGAACCGTATGCCGAATAACAAGATTTCGGTTCTTTTGGTCGACGACCACAGTCTTGTGCGCCGCGGCTTCCGCCGCATGCTCGAAGATGAGCCGGATCTAGTTGTGGCGGGCGAGGCAGGCGACGCCGAACAGGCCATCCGTCTGGCGCGCGAACTGAAGCCTCAAGTCGTCGTGATGGACTGCGCATTGCCGGGCATGAGCGGGCTCGCGGCCACTCGCCAAATCTTGCAGGACCTTCCCAAGACTGCGGTTCTCATGTTGAGCATGCATTCCGAAGAGACTCTGGTGCGCCAGTCGCTCGATGCCGGTGCGCGCGGTTACGTCCTCAAGACCGCCGTGGACTTGGAGCTGGCCACCGCGATCCGTCGCGTGGCGGCGGGAGAACTCGTCTTGACCCCGCAGCTTTCGCGTTCTCCCGGCTTGAAGGGCGAGCGCACTGTCGGCCTCACTCCCCGGGAGCTGGAGATCCTCCAACTCATCGTTGACGGCAAGTCCAACAAGGAAATCGCGGATCAGCTCGGCCTGAGCGTCAATACCGTCTCGGTTCATCGCGCCAATATCATGGACGCCCTGGGAATCCACAAAACCGCCGAACTCGTCGTCTACGCCATCCGGAATGGTCTGGTGAACATTTCGTGAATCGCAGGTCCTTCCTTTTCGGTCTAGCTGGCCTCGCCTCTTCTTCCGCCTTGCGCCTGCCGCTTATGGCCTCGCTCGATGCTGCCATGAGTGCCGCGCCGCAAAATCAAACCTCCAGCCCGGGTTTTCGCCTAAGCGACGTTGCATCCCAGGCCGGAATCCAATTCCGCCACAACAGCGGCGCCTACGGCGGAAAGCTTCTGCCGGAAACGCTCGGTTCCGGCTGCGCTTTTCTCGATTACGATGCGGACGGTTGGCAGGACATCCTGTTGATCAACGGCATGGATTGGCCGGGGCATCGTCGCGCGCCCACAACGCTTCGCCTCTACCGGAACAACCGCGATGGCACCTTTACAGACGTCACTCGCCTCGCGGGCCTGGATGTCGAGATGTACGGCATGGGTGTCGCTGCCGGTGATTTCAATAACGACGGCTTTCCCGACATTCTGGTCACCTGCGTCGGGCAGAATCGACTTTTCCAGAATACCGGCAAGGGTACGTTTCGCGATGTCACCCACGCGAGCGGCCTCGGCGGCCGCCAGAGTCTCAGCACTTCCGCCCTCTGGTTCGACTACGATTGCGACGGCTTTCTCGATCTCTTTGTCTGCAACTACGTAAAATGGTCTCCCGAGCACGACGTCTTTTGCAGCCTCGACGGGAAACACAAGTCCTACTGCACTCCCGAGGCCTATCGCGGCGAGACTTGCTGGCTCTTCCACAATCGCGGCAACGGCACGTTCGAAGATGTCACCGCTCAGAGCGGCATCTTCGACTCCAGCTCCAAATCCTTGGGCGTGGCCATGCTCGATTACGATCGCGACGGCTGGCCCGACCTTCTCGTCGCCAACGACACGCAGCCGAACAAGTTGTATCGAAATCAGCACGACGGCACTTTCAAGGACGTCGCCGTGGAAGCCGGCGTCGCCTTCAGCTCCGAAGGGAAGGCCCGCGCCGGGATGGGAGTGGATACCGCCGATTTCGACAACTCCGGCCTGCCCGGCATCGCCATCACCAATTTCGACAACGAGATGATTGGGTTGTATCGGCCCCTCGGACGGGGCGTCTATCAGGATGTGGCCTCACAGGCCGGCGTCGGTCAGGCATCGATGAACACGCTCGGATTCGGTTGCCTCTTTCTCGATATTGACCTGGATGGCGCCGTAGATCTGATCGTCGCGAATGGCCATATTGACGAAACGGTCCGCAACATTCGCGGCAATGTCGGCTACGCCCAGTCGCCGCAGCTTTTCATGAATGACGGCCACGGCCATTTTCACGACGTCGCCTCCGCCGTCGGTGGCGGCTTTGACCAGCCCAAGGTCGGTCGCGGCCTTTGTTATGGCGATTTCGACCGGGACGGGGATCTCGATCTCTTGATCACCACGAACAATGGCCCCGCTTACCTCTATCGCAACGACCTCCTCTCTGGAAATCACTCCATCCGCTTTCAACTGGTTGGCACAAAATCGAACCGCGACGCCATTGGTTCCATTGTTCGGATCTTTCACGGAGATTCCAGCCAGTCGCGTACGGTCAAGGGTGGGTCCAGCTACTTGTCGCAGTCGGAACTGCCGGTCACATTTGGCCTGGGCGGTCGCAACAGCATTGACCGTGTCGTGATTCAATGGCCGAGCGGAAGAACGGAAGAGTATAAGAACCTGGCGGCGAGCCGCTCCTACCGTTGCGTCGAATCGAAGGGCATCACTCCACAGGCGGGCTTCTGACTCATCCCATTGTTCTCCAGTGTCCCCCTGATTTCGCGGCCTTCGCCTCCCAAAAGCACTAAATTGAGGCGTAGTATTTTTACAGTATTGTCTTCTTTTCCTCTCCTCGCTAGATTGCCCTTACAACATAAAGCCTCAGCCACGTCCTCCAGGCGGCCTGAGGCCCCATACCCCAGTAACTTGTACCCCAAGAAGCTTTCTCAGGGCCGGCTCCACGAGTCGGCCCTGAGATTTTTTATCCCCTGTTCCAAGGAATTGATCGGACACAGGCCACCACATAAATCTTTACTAGAAAATCGATTTTCTATACACTCCTTCCAGTCGCAGCCGGCCTTTCTCGCGTGAACGGGGCGTTCTCGCGCGGCCAACCCAGGGAGACTCTCTCAACATGTCGAATGTGGTGCGTATCACGCTCCTGACTCTGCTGTTTATTCTCGCCCCGCCTGCTTGGAGCCAGACCCAGATTCCCGCCGCTGCCTGGAAGCGTCCCATCGGACTTCCACTCTCCAATCCTGGCACCAAGAAACCCTCTCTCCCCCCCGAACACATTGACGATGGTTTCTGGCAAGGCGCGCCCGTAGGGGGCTTCGGCGCGGGCACATTCTCCCGCACGTATCGCGGCGATTTTGCGCGCTGGCACATCAAGACCGGCGTCAATAAGTATCAAACGGTCGACTCCAACCAGTTCGCCATGTTCCAGCAATCTGAAGGCGATCCTCAAGGCGCCGCCCGCGTTTTGTTCACGGGCCACCCGAACAATGGTTCGCTGAGCAGTTGGGCGTGGGACTACCCGGTCGGCGCGGGGGACTATTACGCGCTTTATCCCAAGTCTTGGTTCGACTATCGCTGGGATAAATTTCCCGCACACGTCGTTCTCGAGCAATTTTCGCCCATTCTTCCGAATAATTACCGCGAGTCCAGTTTTCCCGTGGCCGTCTATCGCTGGCATGCCGATAACCCCACCAACCGTCCCGTCACGGTCGCGATTCTTCTCTCCTGGACCAACATGGCGGGCTGGTTCCGCACGTTTTCTCCCGAACTGAGTCGCGCGATGAACCAGGGGAACCACAACCAATTCGTCAGCCGGCCGCTGGACGCTGGCAACACTGCAAAGGGAATTGTCTTAAGCCGCAATCGCGCCGGCGCCTCCTTGAATGAATGGGACGGTCAATTCGCCATCGCCGCGCTCGAATCTCCCGGCGTCGAAATCTCCCACGTGACAACTTTCGAAGCCGATGGCGACGGTAAGTCCGTCTGGGAGCCTTTCGCCCGCTCCGGCAGGCTCGACGACAGCGATCAATCCTGGGTCAGCAGCGGCGAGCCCCTGGCCGGTGCCATCGTCGTGCGCTTCACGCTTCAGCCCGGCGAGACGCGCTTGATCCCGATGGCCATCTCCTGGGATTTTCCCGTTGTCGAATTCGGCTCGGGGCGCCAATGGAACCGACGCTACACCGATTTCTTCGGCGCCTCCGGCACGAACGCCTTCGCGATCTCGGTTGACGCGCTCCGCCACGCCTCTGCCTGGAGCTCGGCTATTGACGCCTGGCAGGCGCCCTACATCCAAGACGAGAGCAAGCCGCTCTGGTATCGCGGCATGCTCTTCAACGAACTCTACGTCTTGGCCGACAGCGGTACCTTCTGGGGCCGTCCCGTCGGCTCCGACAAGAAACTTCCCCCGCGCTTCGCCTTCCTCGAATGCTTCGATTATCCCTATTACGCCACGCTCGACGTCCGCTTTTACGGCTCCATGCCTCTCGTGAAATTTTGGCCCGAAATCGATAAACAGGTCCTTCGCCAGTTCGCCGATACCGTCCCTCGCGAATGGCCGGAGAAAGGCGAGTGGGTCTGGAAGTCCCAGCAAGCGCAGGACCCCGCTTTGCGCGTTCGCAAGGCGAAAGGAGCTGTCCCACACGATCTCGGCGTCCCTGCAGAGGATCCCTTCTTCGGCGTGAATCAATTCAGTTGGCAGGACACCAACGGCTGGAAGGATTTGAATTCAAAATTTGTTCTGATGGTCTATCGCGATTTCGTCTTCACCGGCCGCGATGACTTCGTCTTCTTGCGTTATTCCTGGCCTGCCGTCAAGGAAGCGATCGCCTACCTGCAGCAATTCGATCGCGGCAGCGGCATTCCTGAAAATGGGGGTTATCCCGATCAGACCTACGACACCTGGGTCGTGTCCGGAGAGAGCGCCTACTCCGGCGGTCTGTGGCTCGCTGCCCTGCGCGCTTCCGAGGAAATGGCGCGCGCGTTGGGCGATGCGGCCTCTGCCTCCCATTACCATGCCATGTTCGTGAAAGCGCAGAGCTCCTACGTTCAAAAGCTCTGGAATGGCGAGTATTTCCGCTACGACACGCAAAGCGAATATCGCGATTCGATTCAAGCCGATCAGCTCGCCGGCCAATGGTATGCCTCCATGACCGGCCTCGGTGATCTCGTTCCTCGCGACATGCAGCTCGCCGCGCTCAAGAAGATTTTCGACTTCAACGTCCTGAAATTCGCCGGCGGCGATATGGGCGCCGTCAACGGCATCGCTGCCGACGGTTCTCTCATCCGCACCAACGAACAGGTTCAGGAAGTGTGGACCGGCACCACCTTCGCCCTCGCCGCTCTTATGCTCAGCGACGGCATGAAAGACGAGGCCTTCCGCACCGCCTTCGGCATCTATCACGTTTCCTACGAAACCAAAGGCTATTGGTTCCGCACTCCCGAAGCTTGGGACATCTCCGGAAATTATCGCGCCTCCATGTACATGCGCCCCGCCGCCATCTGGGCCATGGAGATGACTCAGCCGCCGCCTCCGAAGAAGCCGCCCTCGAAAAATTCCTCTCCCCAAAACTAGGAAAACGCTCGCCGTCGCAGCAACGGCATCAGTGCGATCATCACAACGCACGACCCCAGCGGCGCCAGCAGCCCCGCGCGCAGTCCGCCCTCTCGCGTCGAGATCACTCCCACCAGCCATGGCATCAACGCTCCGCCCAGGCTCGCCAGTGCAAACATCGCGCTGGAGATTCGCCGCGCTCTCGCGCCGAAGCACTTCAGTAATCCCGCCACGAGTATCGGGTAAATCGCCGCGAATCCCAGCCCGATCGCCACGCCGCACACCGCCGCGCCCGCAAAACTCCTCGCCGCCACCAATGCTGTGTTCCCCAGCGCCCCCGCGATCAGCCCAACCGCCAAAACCCTTTCTTCTCTTACCCTTCTCAGGACCATTGGCGCTAGCATCCGTCCTGTAATCAGTCCTCCCCAGAAAAACATCGGCGCCAGTGCCCACAGATTTCCCGGAGTTGTTCCCATGCGCTTCGCAAGCGCCGCAATCCACCCTCCCACCGAGCTTTCGGCGCCCACATAAAGAAAAAAGAACGAACCGATCACGATCGCGGCTGTTTTTCCCGCTACACTCGCGCTCTCTTTCGCCTTCGGAGATTCGGCTGTCTTCGTTTCCGGCTCCACGTCCATGCTCGCCAGTGTCACTGCCGCCGCACCGGCCAGCGCTCCGATCCCGAGTAGCATCCCAGGAACCGCGTCCGCCTTCTGCGCCAACAAGACCATCGCGGGGCAGGAAACCGCTCCTACTCCCCAGGCCACATTCACCATGCTCAGCGAAGCCGCCGCGCGCCGCGGTCCCGCCACTTCCGCCACCCACAAGTTCACGGACGAAAGAATCAGCCCCAGCCCGTAGCCGTAAATCACCGTAGACACGAGTCCCGTAACGTGGTTACCCTGCAGCAAGGTCGCGATCCCCACGGCCATGAATGCGAACCCCGCGCCCAGGACGATCCTGTACCCTCGCCAGACCAGCAACGCGCTCAGCGTCAACGCTCCGGTCAACGCCGCGAAATATTGCGCCGAAAAAAACAGCCCTGCCTGCGCGTCGCTCAGATTCCAGCGATGGATCAGCACCGGCAGAATCGGCCCCAGCAGCGTCGTCATCACGCCTGTCACGACGAACCCCGCGTGGATCACCGCGTTCGCTGCCTTATGGGGCGCTCTCTCAATCGGGAATTCTGCGTTCATTCTTTTTGGCCGCAGGCATTCTGCCGGATACGCTCTACGCTGGCAATCCCGCGCCTTCACAAGTCACATGGGTACGAAGGGAATCGGGCCGGATTCGCGTTCCAGATTCAACCGGGGAAGAGATCCGGACTCAAGGCGTCAAGTGGCCTTCGCAATCAATCAGCGGATTTGTACGCAATCAGGAAAATTCGCCGGAAGGGAAATAGCACGCGGCCATCGAGCCGCGGTTCGTAAATCTTGCGAAGCCGTTCCAGATACTCCGCCAAGAAACGCTGCCGCTCGGCTTCCGAATCCAATGCCTCCAGGAACGGCCGCATTCCGGTGCCCTTGTACCACTCCACGATGGCTTCCGCGCCCGCCATCACGTGAAGGTATTCCGTCGCCCAGATATCCACGCGCGCCGCCACGGGCGCCAGTGCGTCGTAGTAGTAGTCCAGATCATGCGCGTGCCATTCCTTGACGCGCCCGGCAGTGAAGCTGTGTCGCCACGTCGCGGAGGCGGCCATCGTGCGCATCAATTCGTGCGGCGGCGCATCGTAGTTCCCGGGCATCTGCACCGCCAGCGCTCCTCCGGGAGTCACGCGTTCCAGGAGCCGTGGAAAAAGCTCCGCATGATCCGGCAGCCATTGCAGCGCAGCGTTCGAGAACACCACGTCGAATGCCCTATCTTCGGTCGCCGCCCACTGGCCGATTTCTTCGGTTATCCAGTTGCACTCCGGCATCGTCTTCCGCGCCGCCGCAATCATGTCCGCGGAACTGTCCAATCCCGTGATCTCTGCATCCGGCCACCGCTCGGCGAGTATTTTCGTGCTGTTGCCCGGCCCGCATCCCAAATCAATCGCGCGCCGGACCGGATCGGTCCCAATCCGCGCCGCCAGGTCGCGGCAGGGACGCGTCCGCTCGTCCGCAAATTTCAAGTATTGATCTGGATTCCACTGTGGCATAGCAACCTCTATACTAGCCGCCGGCCTTCATCAAGAAAAGCCACCCGAGCGATGCAATGAGCCGAGCAGGTCATTCCGCCCATACCAGCTCTTCCGAACTTCGCGGCCGGGCAAAAGTCGTTGGCTTGCCGGCTTCGGTTGGGTTACTAGTGCGCTGCGATTTGTCCGACGCGCTTGACTTGGCTGATTGGTGAGTCAAAATGGAATCCCTTCCAAATTGCTCCTCTGGTCTAGGACTGTCCATTTGCTGGTAGATAGCCGGTCAGCGGAGTTTTCTAGTCAGCCCCGGATACTCTAAGAGAGTCTTCGGGTTCCGGATATCAATGAAAGGCCGAGTTATGATTTCGCCTAGAAGCCATCTCATAAATACCTCAGGAGGATAACGGCACAAGCAAGCTGGACCATCCCGAGGAAATTTTCTGGGTAGTATTCCCAGCGAATGACGATGCGACGAAAATTGTGAAGCCATGCGAACAATCGCTCGATCTTCCAGCGACGCCGATAGCGTCGAAGGACGCGGCCATCTTGCGTGGCTTTACGGCTGCGCGTCGAATGGTGCGGGGCAACCAACTGCACGTCGAAGCGTTCGCGAATCTGCACATCCAGCGGATCGCTATCGTAAGCGCGGTCGCCGATCAAACGCTCGGGAGTTTCCGCAAGGAAGCGTCGCTGGAGCGTGGGTTCGACGAGCTTTGTTTCATGAGGCGAAGCGCTGGCCACGTGCACGGCGAGAGGAAGACCATGGCCGTCGCTGATCGCCATGATTTTGCTGCCTTTGCCGCGGCGAGTAGGGCCGACAGCAGAGCCCCTTTTTTCGCCGAGCTGAAGCTGGCGTCGATGAACGACTCGCTCAGATCCAGCTTCCCGCGGTCGCGTAAGTCTTCCGCCAGTTTCTGCAGCAGTTTGGTGAGCAGCCCCGAGCGCTGCCACTGCTGAAAGCGGCGATGACAGGTTGGATAGGGAGGATAACGACGTGGCAGATCGTGCCAGGGGGCGCCGGTGCGCAGGACCCAAAAGACGCCGTTCAGCACCGCGCGCGTATCCTGCCACGGGCGACCACGCCCGTCCTCCCGACGTTTCGGACGAAAAAGCGGTTCCAGCACCGCCCACTGGGCGTCGGTGAGATCCATGCCCTTGATTTACGTCATTCGCCATAACTTTCAACCGATCAGTACCTTGAAAGTGTTTATGAGATAACTTCTAGTCTCGCAATCGCCGGCTCCTACGACTACCGTCTTGTTGCCCTGTCGATTCTCATTGCCGTGCTTGCTTCCTATGCCGCTCTTGACCTCGCGGGAAGGGTGACCGCGGCGCGCGGGAGGGCACGCGCTCTTTGGCTGAGCGGTGGCGCCACGGCGATGGGAATCGGCATTTGGTCAATGCACTATGTGGGGATGCTCGCCTTCCGCCTGCCGGTTCCGGTCCAATATGACTGGCCGACTGTCCTGATTTCGCTTGTGGCCGCTATTTTCGCATCGGCGGTCGCCTTATTTGTCGTAGGCGGGAAAAAGATGGGCCTCATTCGAGTAGCGGTCGGCAGCCTGTTCATGGGGGGCGCCATCGCGGGCATGCACTACATCGGCATGGCAGCCATGCGGCTGTCGGCCATCTGCCGCTATTCCCGAGGCATTGTAATGATTTCAGTCGTTCTGGCGATCGCCATTTCTTGGGTCGCCCTCTGGCTGGCGTTTCATTTTCGAGAGGAAACCAGATCGGGCGGTTGGCGAAAGGCCCTCAGTGCGGTAGCCATGGGAGCGGCGATTCCCATCATGCACTATACGGGTATGGCAGCGGCCAGTTTCACGCCCTCCCTGTCCATCGAGGGTGATCTGTCGCACGCCATGAGCGTATCTTCGCTCGGCATGACCGGCATCATCTTTGTCACTTTTATGGTTCTCGGCCTTACGCTCTTAACATCGTCCGTGGATCGCCATTTCTCGACGCAGGCGTTGGCGCTCGAATTCAGCAAGCGGGCGGAGGAAAAGTTCAAGGGTCTCCTGGAGTCGGCGCCGGATGCTATGATTATCGTTGACGGCGAAGGGGAGATCGTCCTCGTGAATTCCCAAGCCGAGAGATTGTTCGGATATTCTCGAACGGAATTGCTGCACCAAAGCGTGGAAACGCTCCTGCCAGAACGCTTTCGTGGGGAGCATCTGCATCATCGACTCCAGTTTTTCGCTGCTCCCAGGTCCCGTCCCATGGGCGCAGGCTTCGAATTCTACGGCCTGCGCAAAGACGGGAGCGAATTCCCGGCCGATATCACCCTCGGCCCGCTCCAAACAGAGGAAGGTACGTTTGTCTCGAGTGCGATCCGCGATATCACCGAGCAAAAACGGCTCGAGCGTGTCCTGCGCGACGCAAAGGACGCCGCCGAAGCAGGCAACAAGGCGAAAAGCCTCTTTCTGACCATCATGAGCCACGAGCTTCGGACCCCCATGAACGGCATTTTCGGCATGACCGAACTCGTTTTGGACACGCAGCTCACTCCCGAACAGCGCGAATACATGGGTCTGGTGCGATTATCCGCTGAGTCTTTGCTCTCCCTCATCAACGACATTCTGGATTTCACCCATATGGAGGCGGGAAAACTGGAGCTCGAGTCGATCCCCTTTGACATCCGCGATGCCCTGGCTGAAACAACCAAGGCACTCGGTGATCGAGCACGCCAGAAGGGCCTGGAATTACGGTCTGTTGTTAATTCAAATGTTCCCGCGGCCGTCGTGGGTGATCCTGGCCGCATCCGTCAGATTCTGATGAAATTGGCCGGGAACGCCATCAAGTTTACCGAACAGGGAGAAGTGCTTATTAATGTCGAGGAGGAATCCCACGAAGGCGCCATCACTTGCCTGCACTTCAGTGTCAAGGACACGGGCGTCGGCATCCCTAAGGACAGGCAGGAGAGGATCTTTGAACCATTCTCGCAAGCCGACGGATCCTTGACGCGAAAATACGGCGGCACTGGGATGGGGCTCACGATCTGCTCTAAACTTGTGACCACGATGGGTGGAACGATACGGGTGGAAAGTCAGCCCGGCTCAGGCAGCACGTTTCACTTCACGCTCCGGTTGGCCGTGCAAGACACTCCTTCCCTCCACTCAAACGTGCGGTTCTAATCGCAAGACGCACCGTTCAACAGAACAAGGTGCATAGGCGGTTGACACATACCGTTCGCGAGCCAGTCTGGCGCCGCACCCCGGATGTCCCATGCTAACGACCGGCCTGCACGGAGAAATGCCCCCTAAGCCTCGGGAGTCACTTGTATCTGGATGGTGAAGGAGGGATAGAAAGTAGGCAATGGCGGAGCGGGCTTGTCTAGGAGACCACTCAACTCTTGCCTTTTTGCAGCACTTCCACGGGCATGTGGCTCAGCTTGGCATAGGTCCGGCTCCGTCGCAGCAGAGGCCACCAATCGTAAAGATAAATCTGCATCGGCCGCCACATGGCGACCCATCCGGCAATCGTAAGGCTCTCCCGTATGACGGCAGCCCATGTGCCCGGATCTTGACCTAACAACATTTTGCTGAGAAGCAGACAGGCAGACAAGAACACCAGCCCGATGAAAAGACTGGTGCGGCCTTGCTTTAGGAGGCGCTTGAACTCCAGGTGAGTAATCTTGGCACGGTGAGCGAAGTGGTTGTGGACGGCCGTCAGGATCAGTTCCTTGGGGTCTTCCGCCGGCCACTGCTCCAAGTAGATGCGCAATTTGATCGGAGCGTCGAGGGAGAATTCCTGGGCCCAGCTTACGATGAATTCCTCTGCGTCGTCGTCGAGATCCTTCTCAATGAACGGGGAAGGGTCCATCGAATTGAAGAGCTGGTTCGTGTCGTGCAATTTCAGACTTATGGTGTGCGCATGCCCCCGCTCCGTGGTGGCAATGTCTGGTGCCAAGATTTGTCTCGAGCTTGCCACAGATTGGGTCCCCTGCTGAGTTTAGCCTATTACGTCATCCGAAGCCCTGGGGAAACCTGTTTGATCGTCCGGCCTATCTCGCGTTGCCCCCGTATCCAGCAAATACTCAGATCTCGCAACACGATGCCATACGCAGCATTGCGCTTATTCTGAAATAGGTCCAGTATCTCCCCGTAACAACGCTTTTCGCGCAGCTGGGTCTGCGGGCCCTCCAACCGCGCCGAAGTTCCTGAGGTCGGACCCCCGCTCGCCGTTCGGCGAGCGCACTTCAATTCATCTCCGTTGGAGGATCGCATGCTGCATCTCGATACCGGCAATACGGGCTTCATGATCTTGTGCACCAGCTTGGTCATGCTGATGACGCCGGGTCTGGCCTTCTTTTATGGCGGTCTGGTGGGGCGCAAGAACGTCCTGGCCATCATGATCCAGAGTTTTGTGTCCATGGGCTGGACGACCGTCATCTGGTACCTTTACGGGTATTCTCTCTGCTTCAGCGGCGACTGGCACGGTGTGATCGGCAATTTTCACAATGCTTTTCTGCGCGGAATCGACCTCAACACGCCCTCGCCGAATATCACCATTCCGGCGCTCGTGTTTATCGCCTATCAAATGATGTTTGCCATCATCACGCCCGCGCTCATCTCGGGCGCGTTCACGAATCGGGTCACTTTCAAGGCCTACATGCTGTTTCTGACCGCATGGCTCACCTTCGTGTATTTCCCGTTCGTCCACATGGTGTGGGGCGGAGGATTCCTGCAGCAATGGGGCGTGAAAGATTTCGCCGGCGGGATTGTGGTGCACAACATCGCCGGGATGGCGGCCCTGGCGTCCGTGCTGTACGTCGGCAAGCGGCGCGTGGAAGATCGCGGGCCGCACAGCATTCCGCTGGTGGCGCTCGGCACCGGGCTGCTGTGGTTCGGATGGTATGGCTTTAACGCCGGGAGCGAAATGCGCGTCGATTCCGTCACGGCTACGGCGTTTCTGAACACCGACGTGGCTGCCTCGTTTGCCGCCATTTCCTGGCTGATGGTGGCCTGGTTCAATGAAAAGAAACCGAAGTTTCTGGGTCTGCTGACCGGTGCGGTGGCGGGATTGGCAACAGTGACTCCGGCGGCTGGTTACGTCTCGCCGACCACTGCGGTGATTATCGGCATCGTTTCGGGCGTGGTCTGCTATTACGCTGTGGAGATGAAGAATAAGCTGCAGTGGGACGACGCACTCGACGTTTGGGGAGTTCACGGCGTCGGTGGATTTCTCGGCATCGTTATGCTCGGCATTTTTGCCACCAAGCAATACAATCCTGCGGGCGCGGATGGCTTGCTCTATGGCAACCCAACATTCCTCGTCAAGCAGGTCACTGCAGTGGTGTTCTCGTCGGTTTGGGCATTCGTGTTCACGTACGCCATGTTGCGCATCATCGATGTGTTCACCACCGTCAAAGTCAGCGAGATGTCGGAAGAGGTCGGATTGGACGAGTCGCTCCACGGTGAACACGCTTACGAACAAATGGCCGACTGACGCGACACTCGCAAGCGATCCACTGGGACCACCAACGCCGTTACGTAAACCCCGGACAGGCCACGATCTCGGCTGTCGTTCTGGATTCCACTGACAAGCTGCTGATGGAATCGATTCTCGAAACGGAAGCGGCAACCATCCTCCAATTCATCCACGGAAGGCGCGCAAGGCTGCTTGGAATCAATCTGAATTAGCGAGGGAATCCGGCGGGCAACTGCGGCTCGCTGAGGGCATTCCACTGCGTGTAGGCAGTCACCCGCTCGTGATCGGAACCGGGTGGGGTTCGGCGGGTTTCGCGCGGCAGATGGTCGCTCTCGTTGATGCACATCGAGAACCGGAATTCCGTCTCCGTCGGATCATGCGGCGTGGGCACGGCTATGTCGTAGTCGCGGCACGACTCGCCTTCGACATCCTGCACATCTCCGCGTCGAACGCTGCCGTCGCTGAGGATCGCGTTGTAGGGCAGCGCAGTTTCGTCCAACCCAATCGGGCCGTCCTGACATTCGAGTATGGGCGCCGGCGCTTGGCCGTTCATCCCGCCTTGACGGCCCTCGCTCAATACCCACTGATCTCCGATGTGGTTGTAACTGCGGCTAAAGTAGACGATATCTTCTCGATTGAGTGGGCTGCCATCGGGTTTCGTTGTTTCGGCAATGCTGTGGCGGAATACGGGACAAACAAAATCCGCATCGTCAGTTTCCGGCGGCAAGTTCTCAAAATAACGCACGGTGTGGTAGTGCCAGCTCTTCGCTTCAGCCACAGCTTCCTTCGATCGCTCGACTTCTCGCATTGGGGAGGCTCGCCAACCCGCCCACACAAGCCCTGCGCCAAGCAAGGCCAGGACGGCCGCCGTCATGATCCACCCCCGGTTTAGAAATTCCTTCATGCCGATTCGACGGGTGATTTGAGCCGGGGGCAGGATGCCGAATCGAGCCTTGGTGGAACGCCGGAAGAATAGCAGCAGCCACCACGTGTTGACGGGGAAAATGACGAGCATCAGCGTGAGCGGGAAAACAGGATTGATGTGGAACTCAGATCCCGGGCCAGGGTAAACAAGTCCGAGAACGCACGCCAGAGAGGATGCCACGCACCAGGCGATCATCGAGATCCGCGCCCAACGCCACATGCGGAACAGCCCGATAGAGGTGACGATACCAATCAGCCCCACAACGATCGAGATCGCGATCGCGCCGGTCAAGATGCTTTTCAGCGTTAGAATCACCGGATCGTGATACGTCATCCCCGGATAGTTCCGGGCCCGCCAAAGGGCTACATGGTGCGCGAAAAGCCAAAGCAGCGCGCCGAACGAAATGAAGAGCAGGCTGCCGATCAGCGCCACCACCGCCGCTACCGTGATTTCACGCGAGCGATTCATTTACGTGGGTTACTGGCTGAATATGGATGTTGAGTCGCTCCAACGTCAAGCCCTTCGCTGTATAACGGTCAGTGCCAGTTTCACGCCCTTATCGGAATCTCTGTCGCCACCATGGTCAAGATGTGCAATGGTTTCTCGGGTCCATCGACATCCAAACTTGCCGAGGAAAACCACAGTCAGTTAAGTGGGGCAGTAGACCCGGGTTGGCATCTCTCTAGATTTCCCTGTAACACTCCCAGCAGAGCCATCGCTTTGAATAGGGGGTCTTGCTGATTTCTTGCCCATTGAAGCGCCGCCATAGACTCACCGTTTTCTGTCCGGGCTCGGGCAATCCTCTGTATCGACTCAGATTGGTACTCGTGTTTCAAGCTGCTGTCAATCTCAGGGATAATTGACACAGCGGCAGCAATTTCACGACGTTGAGCAAGGCGCTCCGCAATGTCAATCAGGTACGCATCGATGTTTACGGACGAGTCCGAGTCTTTGAGTGCTTGAAGAGCTCCCTGCATATCGCCTTGAGTTGCCCTTGCTACGGCGACCATTGGGGGATAGGGAGCCCGTTCGAACACCAACTCAGCTTCTTTGGCCTCGCCAGCAGCTAACTCTGCCTCGCCGACTGCAATCAGCGCATCGCGCTTGCTGTACCCTCCTGAAAGGGAATCAATCTGTTTCATTACATCTACCGGTAATCCAAGACGGATTTCATGTTCCGCGATGGTCCCAAGCGTCTCTCCAAGAAATTGGGGGGATACCTCGAACGCCAGTCCGGCGGCCTCTTTAAAGCTGCATTCCGCAGCCGCAGGCATTCCATTTTTCGCCTGTGCCTCACCGATATCATAGAGGACCCGAACGTGAAATCCTGGGGCTAGACCCACCGCCAAGCTCTTGGCGCCTTCGAAATCACCCACCTCAATTCTTGCATTTACGATTCCATCTCGAACTTGTCCACTTGTCGTGGGGTCTTTTATCAGACTCCCTGTATGGAAGGCGGCGTCTACATCACCGGATTTTGCCTGCTCAAACATGATCGCCCAAAGTGAAGCGTCTTTGTCGTGGATGGATTCGAGCGTCTTGAGGGCGGAGGCCATCTGCCCCTGTCGCAACTCATATGTGACCTTGCCGTCAAGAATGGAATCCCGATCATCCGAGTTCGGGTGCGGAAATGCCTGAAAGGCGCCCTGTGGATCCCCATGTTCTGCCTGCAACGCGGCTATCTGAACCAAAACATACGGGTGTTTCTCCATGATTTTCTGAGCCGTTGTCCGAGCGCCTGAAAAGTCCCCAGTCTCGGCCTGCCGAAGTGCCAATTCGGACAATGTGTAATTGATCGAGGGCGGATCTTTCATCCTGGCAACGATCCGCAGCGCTGAATCAATATCCCCCAGATTGGCTTGGTAGCCAGCAATATCGGCGAGCATCCATTCGCGGTCTTCATCTCGAACGTTTGCAGCAGCAGAGACCACTTCCTCAAACGTTGTCTCATCAACGTAACGACATTTCACTGTTGACGGATTCGTTTGCCGGGAGGAGGTTGCGAAGCCCAAGGGTGACGGCCAAAGTGCGATAGCCCACAGAATGAAGACGATGGTCTTGAACAAAGGAGGGAAATGGATTTTCCTGGAACTGCAATCTGCCGGTTTCATGGCTGATGGCCACGGGCTCACTATCAGCCCGACAACTTACTTGCTATATTCTAAAGCCATTATGGGTGTATGGGTGAGAGCGAGTTGACTACCAAGTCCCGTCTAGCCTAAGCACCCCCCGCACGGTCCCCCTTCGAAACCCGGTCAATCGAAAAGCCTTGCGCCTCGCTCCGAGTGGAGTAAAAGGAGATCGCTGTGCCCTACGCTATCTGGCTTAGGACCCCCATTTTTCCCTTGATTTTTCTGTTTACCATACGATACTATATAATTATAAGTAACAATAGACAATAATTGATTTTGCGTGCTCTAGCGTTTCAGGTCGGCGCGAGACCTGTGTCTCCGCGCTTGAGACACGCGACTTACTCGTGCGTCTCAAACGGACGACGGAAAGGGCGAGGCAGAAATGAACGGAAACGGCGGCACGACGGAAGAATTCAAACCCAGTGTCGTCCCATTTCTGACCGCAACACGCGCACAAACAGAATTGCTCGTAAGTCATAGAAAACAAACGATCGGCCCCCTGAGTGACCGCAACATTTGGCCTTCTGTTTATTTTCGCCCTTTCTTCGCTTTTCGCCCGCGCCTTTTCGGTGCTCTCCGTTCCAGGGCTCGAATCCGATTGTTTCGCCCGGAGCGTTCGTACTATTCTGCCCCACGCGCGCGTGCCGTCGGCGCAATTCAACGCAACCGGAAGGGAATCATGAGACTCGCTTTGCTTCTCATCGTGTTTTGCTTTGCATTTGTCCCTTCGGCGGCGCCGCAGTCGGCTCCTTCTCAGAACCCGACCTCGCCAAGCCCCGAACTCAGCCTGGCGCCCATGCCCGCGCATCTACAGCTTCAGCCGGGCCGTCTCTTGATCGACGGCTCATTCTCTGTGGGGATTGACGGCCACCGGGATCCGCTGGTCGAGCGAGCCGTCCTGAGATTCCTCGGCAATCTATCGCGGCAAACAGGAATTCCACTGAAGGCGCATTTGGCGGATTCCGGGAAGGCTGTCCTGCTCGTTCATGCCGATCACGAGAGCCATGCTGTCCAGCAAGCTGTGGAAGATGAGAGCTACACTCTGGATGTCAGCAACTCGGGAGCGAAGCTCACAGCTCCCGGGCCGCTGGGAATCCTTCACGGCTTGGAGACGTTTCTCCAGCTCGTTCAGGTCGCTCCGGATGGCTTCGCCGTTCCGGGAGTCCACATCGAAGACCAACCCCGCTTTCCCTGGCGCGGCTTGATGTTCGACGTCTGCCGCCACTTCATTCCGCTCGATGTGATCAAGCGCAACATCGACGGCATGGCCGCCGTGAAGTTGAACGTCGTGCACCTCCACTTGTCGGAAAATCAGGGATTCCGCATCGAAAGCAAAATCTTCCCGAAGCTCCAGGAAATGGGCTCCGACGGCCTCTTCTACACCCAGGATGAAATGCGCGATTTGATCGCCTACGCGCACGACCGTGGTATCCGCGTGGTTCCTGAATTCGACATGCCGGGCCACTCCACCGCCTGGTTCATCGGCTATCCCGAGCTCTCCAGCGGCCCCGGCCCCTACTCCATCGAGCGTGAATGGGGAGTGATGGATCCCGCCATGGATCCCACGCGCGAGCAGACCTACAAATTCCTCGACAAGTTCATCGGCGAGATGTCCAGGCTTTTCCCCGACGCCTACTTCCACGTCGGGGGTGACGAAGTCAACGGAAAGCAGTGGGACGACAATCCCAAGATTCAGAGCTTCATGCACGCGCACGCCCTGAAAACCGATAGCGAACTCCAACTCTATTTCATGGGCCGCGTGCAGAAGATCGTCAGCAAGCACCACAAAATCATGATCGGCTGGGACGAAATTCTCGGTCCCGGCCTGCCGAAGGAAAGCGTCATCCAGTCTTGGCGCGGCTCGGACTCGCTCGCCGCAGCCGCGAAGCAGGGCTACCGGGGAATCCTCTCCCACGGCTACTACCTCGATCTCATGGCTCCTGCCTCCGAACATTACCTCGTGGACCCCATGGCCGGCGACGCCGCCTCACTCACACCCGAACAGCAGAAGCTGATCCTCGGCGGCGAGGCCTGCATGTGGAGCGAATGGGTCTCCGCGGAGAATATCGACTCCCGCATCTGGCCGCGCATGGTCGCGATTGCCGAACGCCTATGGTCGCCCCAGGACATGCGCGATGTCGATTCCATGTACCGCCGCATCGACGCCGAGGGCCGGCGGCTCGTATATCTCGGGTTGAATCCCCGCGCGACCTCGAATGCCATGCTGCGGCGCATCGCGGGATCGCATGACGATGCGCCTCTGCGTGTCCTCGCGGCTGTCGTCGAACCTCCCAAGGGTTACGCCCGCGAAAATCTGGAAGGCAAGGCAGGCATGCAGCCCACCAGCTCCGATCCGCTCATTCGTCTCGTGGACGCCGTGCCTCCCGAAAGCGACAACGCGCGGGAATTTTCCGCCACTGTAAACTCCTGGATCGCTGGCCAATTCAAGGATGCCGCTGCGGAAGTGCAAATTCGCGCCCAGCTGGTTTCCTGGCGCGACAACGACGCTCGGCTCGAACCCATCATCGCCGACTCGTTCCTGCTGAAGGGAGTTGCCACGATTTCGCAGAACTTGGCGTCGCTCGGAGCCGCGGGACTCCAGGCTCTCGATTACATTGATAAAGGCCAGCCCGCCCCCGATGCATGGAAGGCGCAGCAGCTCGCCATGGCCGAACAAGCGAAAACTCCTCAGGCCGATCTCCTGCTTATGCCCGCGGCCGCCGTGCAAGCTTTGATCCAGGCGAGCGCCGCCATCAATGGAGCTAAATGATTCAGATTATTTTTCTTGAGGAGGAGGTTCCGGCAGCCGGAACGAGACGGTGATATCCTCTTCGGTTTCGATGGGTACGCCGTCCAGCATCGTCGGTTTGTATTGCCACTGGCGGACGGCATCGATTGCCGCCGAAGCAAGCAAAGCCGGACCGCCCACCACGGACACGGTACCGACTGTCCCGTCCGTCCCGATGACGATGTGCAGCTTCACAATTCCTTCGAGTTTTTGCTGCTCGGCGTCCGGCGGATAGACGATTTCAGTCCGGCGGTCCAGCCGCCCAATTTGTAGATGGCCTCCGCGCTGCGACCCTGCCGCGGCCGGAACGGGGATATAAAGACGTGAACTCACTGCAACGGAATTCGTGGCGCTCACCGGCGTGTTCGGCATGCTCAGCACGGAAGCAGAGCCGTCATCCTCGCGCGCGCCCGCAGCCGTGGCATTTTGCGGTGGATTCGCGCGATGCACCACCAAGCTCGCCGAGGCGCGTTCGCCGTTCGCCGATTGACGTCCGGCCGCACTTCCTTGCAGCGCGGCGCCCCGAGGATTATTGGAAGTGGGGGAATTGCCTTGCAATCCGGCAGGGCTGGACGCAGTCTCCCCCGCCGATTGCGGCGACGTGGCCCGCGCGGATTCGCTCTCGCCCGTAATGAGATTTCGGACGCTCGTCAGGATTCGCGTCATGCCCACGCGGCCGGCCGCAATTCCGATTGCGAAAGACGCGCCCGCCAGAAGTACAGCGACGGCGGCAAGAGGAAGCCATCGGCGTTGGCGTTGCAGAACACTTTGCTTGGTGTCGGCAATTGGCGTGCTGATCCGAAGGACAGAGCCACGCGGCCATGTAGAAACTCGCGCCGTCGGCTCGGCGCCAACCGCAGCCGGCTCGGATTCCTGGACAGGAGCAAGGGGAATCGGAGAAATGGCCGGAACCGGAATGGTCTCCTTCGGGACCAGGAACGGCATGGCCGATGCGCGGGGTTGGCCAAGCGGCAGGATCGTCGGAGGCGCATCCGGAACTTCCGCAAGAGGTGCGGGTGCCTTTTGTTCCTGGTGGGCCCGGCGTCTTTCTTCAGGCGATTCGTAGTCGGGCTCCTCGGAGGACAGCCATTCGCGGATCAGGTTGCGCGCCTCCTCCGCCAGCCCGACGAATTGGATGCCGATGTCTTTCTTGGTATCGCCGGTCCAGGCGATCTGCCCGCCCGTCTCCATCCAGTCCGGCGACTGCGGCAATTGAAAGCGGATCCTGGGGAGCTGATCCCCGGCCAACATCACGGCCGCGTGAACGGCCATGCCGCCCTCGCTCAGGTTGAGAACGAGGCCGCCATTGTCCTCGCCGAGATCCACGTAAGCGAGGGATCGGATTTGCCGGCGCGCATGGTTGCGCCGATCCGCAATTTCGGGGGAATTTTCGGTCTGTGGAGTAGCTTCGGACACGGCTGACGCACGCTGCGGAGCGGGGTGCCGCAGCAGTCCTGGTGCTAGCGCGATTATAGCCTTACGGCGGACGGGCAGCAAGGAAATCGAGGCGTGTGAATTGATCGGGGCCGGTGGGCCGCACGAATGGCATGGCCTAGCCGGGCGGATATTTTCACCCGGCGAAAAACTGGAGAACTTGGTATAGGCTAGAGGCATGAGCGATAAAGTCCGAAAAAGCGATGCAGAATGGCGGTCGCAGTTGAGCGAGGAGCAATACTACGTCACGCGAAAGAAGGGGACGGAACCTCCGTTCACCGGCGAGTATGAGGACACGGAAGAGGAAGGCACGTATGTGTGCGTCTGCTGCGGGCAGCCTCTCTTCAGCTCCGACGCGAAATACCATTCGGGTTCGGGCTGGCCGAGTTACTGGCAGCCTGTCGCGGCAGATAACGTGGAGCTGGAGCGCGACACGGCCCACGGGATGACTCGGACCGAAGTTCTTTGCAGCCGTTGTGACGCCCATCTGGGGCACGTCTTCGAAGACGGGCCGCCACCGACGGGGCTACGATTTTGCATTAATTCTGCCGCGTTGCGCCTGGTTGATAAGGAGCCGGATAAGAAGGGTTGACCGATTTCAAAGAAGAGGCGGCCTTTGGTGTGTTGCCCCCCGCTGGAACGACTTCCGTAAGGACGCGGTCAATTTCCTGCATGGCATCGTCGATCACGCGCAGGCGGTCTTCCTCATTCCTGAGCAGCAGGGAACTCGCCATCATCGAGAAAGCGTTACGCACGTGGTGGTTCAGCTCAATCGTCAATTGCATGCGTTCGCGCGCCTTCAGCATTTCCTGCCTCTTGGCTTGAACGGTCAGCAGGACCCACACGGCAAACCCTCCCACCGCAGCGATGGCAACATCGTTCAAAAGAGTTTCAGCCGCTTGCACGTTCTTCCAAAGGAGGATCTGGTCCACGACGATATTGGCGAAGAAAAGGAGCACGACCACAATCGTCACAGCGAACACTTTCTCCGAGTCCTTCCACTTGGAATAAATCAAACCGGGTGACATGAAACACCTCCGCCGCGAAGATCGCCCGCTGCGTTGCCTTCGGAAATCCGAGGAATGCGCGGTACTCTACCACGGCTTGGCAATTTCCAATAGCAACATTTGCAAACGCGAGCCGCGACCGATGAATTGCATCAGTGGTCGAAGAAGAATGCCTGAGGGTTGGTATTTCCGGGATCAACGGAAATCAGCCGGATACTGCCTGGTGAGACAACATAGAAAACTAGATTGACTGGAAAGCCGACCAAATTATTGGCGGTCATCGTTCCGCGGCCATTGGCTGCAACGCTGTAATTCGAAACGAGCGATTGATCCAAGTTGATCGACGCCGGATCGACCTCATCCACGATTCCCGTCACACTTCCGCCACCCGAGGCCACGACCTGTCCCGCCAAGTCCGGAACTTGATTCTCTGCCGCAGAGGGCGTGCCAAGCACATAGCTACCCTGAACGTTGGATAGGGCAAAGGAGACCGCAGGAGGAATCGGCGGCTGTTGCGCCTCCAAAAGCCCCGCAGTGGCGGTGGAATCGCTCCCTAGGATGAAGCCGGTTCCCGGGCCGGTGAGATACGCCACCGCGAGGCGCGGCTGTCCGGAGGGCGATGCCAGATTTGAAAAAGTGGCGCGGCCATTCGTAGCAACGGAGAAGTTGGGTATGGCGCATCCGAGGCACGGAAAAGAAAGAGACGCGATCGAGCCGCCATCGTTCTGGTCGTAGGTAAACGTAGCGCTGGTGGAACCATTCGGATTGATGGTTCCCGTCAGAAGTCCCGCCAGGACGCTGGAGTTGGAACCGTCCAGACCGGTCCCTGAGACGACACTAACTCCTGCTAGAGTGGCATTGCTGAACCGAACCGATGGCTGCTGCTGGATGAATTCCCCGCTCAGGAGCGGATGCGTGGCGTCAATTGGGTCGATGCTAACGAAGAAGAGATCGCTGGAAGAAACGAAATAAAATGCATAGTCCAGAGTTGTCTGGCTCTTGGAAGGGAGCTGGAATGTCAAATTGGCCAGACTGCGGTTGCTCGAACCCCCTGAGAATATTCCACTCAAGTTGATGGAAGGGCTGAAAACTCCGCCTTCATTGAAATCGCCTGCGCCCTCGCTCAGGGTCGAATTGCCATCGGCGTTAATGACGCCGCCAAGGACGGTCCGCCTTGAGCTAATGTCTTGCCCGACGAGTTCAAAAGCATAATTGCCGTTGAAACTGGCCCCCGTGAAAGTGGCTCCTTGCGTGGGCTTGATGATTCCCGAGCCGCGAGTGCCCGTTGTGTCGTTTTCAAAGAAGCGAATGGACCCGTCTGATTCCATAGCCAATTGATAATCCGAGGTGAGCTGGACGCCGGTCTGCGGATTCGTGGAAATAAGCTGCAGCGTCCCGCGCCCATCCGTGCCGAGCGAATATGAGCCAGTCAACGTGGCGGAAGTAACCAAGCCGGAAACGCGGTTGCTGTCCTCGACGCCGCCAGTGATCGTTCCTGCACCGCCCGAGGAGAAGCTGCCGGCAATGGCCACAACGCCTTGCGCGTCAAAGCCATTGAAGAAGAAGACGTACGGGCCGGAGAAGAGCGAGTTGTTACTCGTAGTGCCCTGGTTGACTGTCATCTGGAGCGATTGCGTGGCAGAAGCCGGCTGCGGCAACCCCGTGGCAGGATTGAGTTCGGAATCCTGGACCTGAACCGTGAATTGCGCGGGGAAATTTGTCACTTCGATGGGCGTCCCGGAAATGACGCCATTCGATCCGAAAGTCAGTCCGGCCGGGAGCTGCCCGCTGATGATGCTCCAAGTGTAAGGCGGAATTCCACCAGTAGCCTGCAAGGGAGCGTTGTATCCGGCGGCAGTGAAGGCGTTTGGCAGTGATGTGGTGGAAACGGCCAAGGCCGGCGGCTGCTGGATCTGAATGGAGATGGTCGCTTGCTGGATTTGCCCTGGAACCGGTAGAGAGGAATCCTGAACCTGGAC
The DNA here is from genome assembly GCA_963788255.1 of uncultured Acidobacteriota bacterium. GTDB lineage: Bacteria > Acidobacteriota > Terriglobia > Acidiferrales > UBA7541 > Palsa-295. The sequence goes on along the minus strand of CAWBGC010000009.1, from coordinate 202,633 downwards.
GGTGAACGCGTAGGGCGTTTGGGTTTGCGCCGCTGATGTGGGAATCCCCATGATCTGGCCGGAATTGGGTCCCAGGTTGAGTCCCGGTGGGAGACTGCCGGAGACCAGAGTCCAGGTAAGCGGCGGGACTCCGCCCGAACTAGCGATAGCGGCGCCATACTTTGCATTAATGAAAGCTGCAGGAAGAGTTTGATTCGGCGGCATGGACAAGGGTGGCGCGGGAGTAATTGAAATCGAGAATTGTTGCGTCGCTGTGGCCGGGGTAGCCGGGGCAAGTGGGGTGTCTGTCACTGTGACTGTGAAGACCACCGGGTTTGGCTGGGCCGGGATTGGACCAGAGGGCCTGCCGGCGATAGTACCTACTGTGCTCAAGCTCAAGCCTGCCGGCAGGGTGTTCGGCTGAACAGTAAAAGTGAGAGGCGCCACGCCACCGGAGGCCGTGATGGTCTGACTGTATGGCTCACCGTTGGAGCCGTTCGTTAGACAGTAGACATTCACGGAACATTCCGTCAGCCCCGTGAGGGTGAATGTGGGAGGGAGGACGACCGTAATCGAGATGGTCTTCGTCACCGATGAGTCTGCGACCGAGGTGGCTTCCACCGTGACGGTCAGCGAGGTGGAAAGATTTGTGGGGGCCACGTAGGTGGTGGAGATTTTGGAAGAATTCGTTAGAGAGCCGCAGCCCGATCCGGCGCAAGTCGTGTTTGTTGTGGGGATACTCCAGGTGACTCCGGAGTTGGTCGTGTCGCCTCCTGTGGTTGCCGTTAGCAGGATGGACTGACCCTCATCAATCCCTGAAACTGATGCAGGGATGATCTGGATGGAAATGGCTGACGCGCTCGACCCGCAGCTAACCAGGAGCAGCAGCCCCAGGCTCATCAAGGCAAGGGCCGCCGCCGGCTTACAGAGGGGCTTGCGACAACGAGATAACGCCACATGCAAACGGATCCACCGCCGGAAGCTGACTCGTTTGCGGGCATAGGCCATCGAGATCGTCATATCATCCTTGGATTTCTTGTCCGAATTAGGCCAGCCCGGAGTGGGAGAGTCCCTCGTCGAGCCCTTGGCACAAAAAGCCAATCCTTTTGAATAACAAAATGACCGGGGAGTGTCAACGTTCATCTCCAACGGCCCTTAGGAGTGGCGCGCATTCGAGGTTGAACCGTGGCCCGTCCCTCTGGGATAATCCCACCCCATGATTCAGCCAAAGTGGATGCGCGCGGAGGCCGGGTCGTTGCCTGTCATCCGGCTTGTTTTCCGCCTGATGGGGGACGCGAGGTAGATTGCGGTTTTCATCGGCTTCATGAAACCGCTAGCACAGAGATGATTCGATTTCTGAAAACTCGATTCGGCCAGGAAGGCCTCTTTGGCCGGCAATTCTCTCTAGGCAGCCTAGAAGTAGAGGTGATGCAGATTGTCTGGGCGCGCGGGGAGAGCAGCGTGCGAGATGTATTCGAGAAAATCGAGCGGCGGCTGGCATACACAACCGTGATGACGACGCTTGAGAGACTTTTCCGGAAGGGACTTCTCGACCGGCACAAGGCGGGACGCGCGTTTCTCTACCTTCCACGCATGACCCGCCAGGAATGGGAGCAGAGGAGAGCCGGAGACTTGGTGGCTACGTTTCTAGCCGGGACCGGCCCCCGGCGCGACCTGCTGGTTTCCTGCTTCCTGGAGGCCGTGGGCCAACAGGACGATCTGTTGCTCGAAGAGCTGGAGAAGGCGATTCGGATCAAACGCAGAGAGCTGTCGAGGCGGTGCAAGCCATGAACCTTTCTTACATGCTTCGCCTGCTCTGCCTTTCACTTTGCTCTTTGTTTCTCGTTCATACGGCGCTCGCTCTGGCAGTGAGCCTGGCCGCATCCCGAGCGATACGGCTGGCCGGGAGAATGAAACCGAGGCGGGCTTCCGGGTTCTTGTTTGGCTTGCGCCTGCTTCCGGCGGCTCTGGCGTCCCTCGCCGTATTCGGGTATTGCGTGCCGAGTTTTGTGTGGCTCGAGCCGCACGGCGGCATCGAACAGGTCGGATTGCAGTGCATTGGGTTGGCATTATTGGGCGCGGCGATCTGCATTTTGCCCATGGCCGGAGTTGTGAAGGCGGCTGCGGGATCCGTCCGCTTTAGCCGAACATGCGAGTGGAGCGGCCGGAAGACTTACATTCGAGACGAAATGTTGCCGGTTTGGGTGGTTGCGCAGCAGGCTCCGCTCCTAGCTGTTTCCGGAATCCTTCGCCCGAAGCTGGTTGCATCCAGCAATGTGTTGGGGGCGCTTTCTGCTGATGAACTTAGGGCCGCGCTGCTGCACGAGCGCGCACACCGAATCTGGCGGGACAATTTCAAGCGCATGCTATTCCTTTTGACACCCTGGAGCTTCCCATTCGCGCGCGGTCTGGAAGAGATCGAGCGGGGATGGGCGAGGTTTACCGAATGGGCGGCGGACGACCTGGCCGTTGACGGCGACCCGCAACGCGCCCTCTCGCTGGCGAGCGCTCTGATTCATGTTGCGCGGCTCGGATCGGCCGCACCACAGGCCGTGTATATGTCATCGCTCGCAGGAGGCCATGACCTAAGGGAGCGAGTGGAGCGGCTGCTGCGCGTCGAGCGCATGCAAGGAGAACGGCCCCGAATGGCGAGCGCAATTTTCGCAGGAGCAGCTCTCTTGATTACTTCTACGATTGCGGCCACGCTGCTCTGGCCGGCCTCACTGTTTGCGGTACATCATCTCCTGGAGCGGCTCATCGGCTGAGCCCTTCAGGTCCCCCTAGGGTATTAAAGCTTGCCTAGCCGCAATCTGAACGAATCCCATTACGACCTATAGTAGTAGTTACTTGCCTCCGGTAAGCTTTCGCGCGTCATGAGACCGCTCATCAGATTTTTCGGCGGAGCCAAGAATTGCGGACGTGCCGGCATTTTGATTGTGTTGGTCTCGCTCGTTTCCTTGGTGACCAGGTCGCAGGATTTCCGGGGGAGCCTGGTGGGAAGCGTCGAGGACCCGACCGGCGCGCGCATCCCTGCTGCGAAAATTGTGGTGCAGGCCATCGGGTCTCCCGTCGAACGCGAGGCAACCTCCGGCAAGGACGGCGAATTTCGAATTGATAACCTCCCGCCCGCCACCTATCACGTTATTGTGAACGCGCCGGGATTCGCGGAGGCTCGCGCGGACGTGGATGTGGTGGTCAGCTCGACGCGGGGCGTTACGGTCACGATGCGTCCGGCTGCGGTGCAAGCGACCGTCAGAGTTCAGGGGCAGGCTTCCTCCATTACCACGCAGCCGCTGGATATCGCCAGTGCGGTACATGGCGGCGCCGTCTCCGCGCAGGACCTGGAGACAATTCCGCTCGCGAACCGCAGCTTTGCCAACATCGCGTATCTGGTTCCCGGCACCGAGCCGGTGGAGCCCTCCGATCCGACGAAGGCGCGCATCACCGCCGTTTCGACGGGCGGCAGCTCAGGACTGAACAATGTGCTCTCCGTCGACGGAGGCGACAATTCGGACGATTACATCGGAGGGTTCCTACAGAATTTTTCCCCAGACGTGATCCAGGAATTTGCCGTGCGCACAGCCGGAGAAGATGCGGATACCGGCCGCACGACGGCCGCTTCCGTGGTGATCACGACAAAGCGCGGGACGGATGATTGGCATGGAGACGGAGCCTTCTACGAACGCGCTGCTTCCCTCAATGCACGGTATTCGATCGAGAATCCCGCACCGAATCCGAAGCAGCCGTTTTCGAAGCAGAATTATCTGGGCACGCTCGGTGGGCCGATTCAGAAGGGGAAGGTCTGGTTTTTCTCTTCGCTCGAATACGTACACGAGAATGCCAGCATTGCCTACAGCCCGGCGAGCGCACAGCAGTTCCGAGCTTTGGCATCGCTGGCACAGCAGGGATTGATCCCAGGAATCAGCTCGATCACGGTACCGAGCTCCACGCCGATCCCGTTCCGGGACTTTCTCGGGACCACGCGGCTGGATTGGGCGCAGTCAACGCGTTCGCAGTGGTTCGCGCGCGCGGCAGGAGACAACTACACGACGCAAAACGCACTGATCCAGCAAGGTTCGCTGCCTTCCACGGGGGCGACGTGGCGTTCGAATTACCTGAGCCTGGTGCTGGGGCAGCAGTTCACGTTCAGCCCCACGTGGCTGGGATCGTTCACGTTTGACGCGAGCGGCCTGCATTTGACCGAAAAGCGGAATTCGGACCTGGGATTCGCACTGGCTTTTCCGTTCACTGCGACTTCGCAAACCATTTCCGGGTTTGAAACTTTCGGCGACCAGCAGTTCATTACGCCGATCACCGCTTTTCCCATCTTGCGCAACCAGGAGAAATACCAGTTCCGTTACGACGTGAGCCACACGATGGGGCGGCACGCGCCACGGTTTGGCATCGACCTCCTCCATGAGCCGGTGCTGAGCGGGGCTTTCCCGGACACATCGGAAAAGCTCTACACATTTCCGCTGGACCCGACAGACTATGTGAACGACATAATCGAATTCACGGCCATCATGGATTGCGATCCGTCCCTGCCTGCGAACCAACCGCCGAATCCGACGTGCCCGTATGCGACGTACACACCCGCGAGCAACGGCAGCTTCGTGCAGAACCTGCAGCGGCTGGGAATGTACGCGGAGGATTCCTGGCGCGTGACGCCGCATCTGAATGTGAATTATGGCTTGCGCTACGACACGTCATTCGGACTTTTTACAGCTTCCGGGAGAAGTCAGCTTGAAGACCCCGCGTACTTAACGCTGCAGGCTTTGCAAATTCCCTTGCTCAACGGCGCGCCGCATGACTATCGGCATGCATTCGGTCCTCGGCTTGGCGTGATTTATTCACCCGGGCAATCCCGCAACACCGTAATTCGCGCTGGGTTCGGCCTTTATTACAACGATCTGGCGCAAAACGGGTGGGTGACCGCACTGCAGGCGGTCAATGCGCCCCCGACACCCTGCGTGGTGACCGTGAATCCCTCGCCGAATCCTCCGAGCGAAACCGCGGGGTGCATTCCCGGCGGCGCTCAGGGAGCCGTGATCGCTCCGAATTACAAAACGCCGTACGCGTTGCACGCCACAGCCGGAGTCGAGCATTCCTTCAATGCGAATTGGCTGATGAGCGCGGACTTTACGCACGAAGAAGGGAACCACAGCTTCAGCCGCTACGAATATATCGGTGGAACGACGTTGTTCACGCCGCTCTATCCGGTTTCCGATACGGCAGACCAGACTGCGGCAGTCCCGAACGTGGCGGTTTTTCGATCGGATAACCGGTCGAGCTACAACGCGCTGATGCTTCACCTGCAAGGCAACGTCTCACCGCACTTCAATCTGATCGCAAACTACACGCTCTCCCGAGCGAGCACGTGGGGCTGCGTGCTGGGGGAGCTATTCGACTATGTGGACGGCGTCTGCGATCCGCTGCATCCGTTCGGCCCCGGCGACTATGGGCCGTCTGGAGAGGACGTCACGCACCGCTTTGTGATCGCGGGTGTGTTCCACGTCCCCGGGGGAATTGAGCTGTCTCTATTAGGGCAAGCTGAAAGCGGGCGGCCGATCACGCTGACCACACCGGTGGACGTGAACGGCTTCGGCGACAAGACGGACGATCGCGCGGTGGTCAATGGGGTCCAGACGACCCTCGACGAGCTTCGAGGAACTCCTTATATTCAATTTGATTTGCGGGTCACGCGGCCGGTGAAGTTTGGTGAACGATATACGCTGTCGCCGTTCGCCGAATTCTTCAATATTTTCAACCGCAACAATCCAGGCGCCAATTACGTCACGAGTCTTTCGGCCATGCCCACGCCGGTGAACAGTTTGTATAACGCCACGGCGTTTTGCCTGAATGCGAATTGTTCGCAGACGGAGCCGATCGCGAGCCTCAGTCAATTGCGCGTCCCTGCGGGCGCACTGGGAGATTTCTTCGGCCCCGGCACCACGGTCGGGATTCCTTTTGCCGCGCAATTGGGGGTCCGGTTCTCTTTTTAGAGGATGTTCGCACCGCGCCGACCGGGTTTACTCGAAGCGAGATCGCCGGGAATCCGTTAGAATGTGGCGGGGGAAGTCGAAGTGCTATTGCCGGCGCGTCACAAGAGAAACAATTGGCTGCTGGTAGTCGTAGTTCTCCTAGCGCTCCTCTTTCTGTTGCATCGCATTTTCCAGGTTGCTCGCGGCGGTCGATAGCTGCCAAGCCGGTTTCGGTGTTCGACGGAACTCAATACCGCCAGCTAGTTACGTCGGCGCCAGCCGGGGCGCTTTTCAGCATCTGTTCTTCCGACGCCTTCAGGACGCGCTGCGTGAAGGTGAGGCCCCCTTCGCGCGTCGTGGATCCCGGCGGCCCGGTATAGCAATGCGGCTGATCGACGCCGTAATCGAAATCAGCGGTGTAATGCGGATTGGCGGACGCCTCCAGCGAAGCCTGCATCAGATGCACCGCGTGATCCAGATAAAACGTGTCCGCGGTTCCGACCATCACGTGCAGCTTGCCCACGAGCTTCGGCCCTAGTGTTTTCCAGTCGCGTTGCATAATTGCGGTTAAGTCGTAGTGCTCTCGCCAGTATGCGGTGACGTTCTTATCGATCACGCCCGTCATCGGATCCCAAATTTCTGCGGGATAGCCGTCCGCGCCCACCGGGCTGAACACGGCCTGCCAGATGTCCCATTGCTCTCCGGAGCGGCCATGCGTGCCGAGCACCAATTCCCAGCGATTGGTGCCTTCGGTCGTCGCTTGAATAATGCCGGTCGTCGTGCGCATTTCTCCTTGCGCGATGCGTCCCCAAGGACCAATGGTCCAGTAAGCGTTTTGGTCGTCGTAAATATTCACGGACTGGTAGGCGTGAAAATCCACGGGGTCGGGGCAAGCTCCCCACGCGCCGTTGTAATCGTCGGGATAGAAAATCTGCGTCGCCAAAGTTTCCCAGCCGCCCGTGGAACCTCCGTAGATCGCGCGAGCCCAGCCCTGCCCGATGCCGCGAAACTCCTTTTCGATGTAGGGAATCAGCTCGCGATTGATGGCCTCGCCGTATGGGCCCACGTTGGCTGAATCCACGGCGTAGGAATCGTCGTAGTAAGGATTCGCGTGCTGGATGATCAGAAGCAACATGCGCGGCAGCTTGCCGGTGCTCCAGTCCTGATAAAACTGGTAAGCGGTTTGCGCGCGTTCGAGAGCGAAGCCGGACATATCGGCCTGCGGCGGTGTGGTGCGGAATCCGCCAAAATCGCGTTGGAAATGGCCCTGATTCACCAGCAGCGGGTAATGCGCGTTGGGATGCGAGTTCCAGCCTTCCGGCACAACCACGATGGCGCCGAGGAACATGGGACGCCCCCAGAATTTCGTGAGCGCCTCGCTCTGGAACCGGATGTGTTTCACCCATTCGGTATCTTTCGGCGGCTGGATGGGCGGCACGACTTTCGTCAAATGGATTTGAATCGTGCCCGGCGTGGATGGATCAATATGAACGCGTTCCGGGGCGCTGTAAAAATTCCCAGGCTTGGTATTCCAATGCTGGCCTTCACCTTCGTCCATGGGAAGCTTGACGGTATGGCCGTCTGACCGCTTGAATGTGGTGTATTTGTTGAAGACGCCCTGCACCCAATAATCTCCAGCGGGCAAATCGTGGAAGCTGGGCGTCGGGTATCCCACCGCATCGTCGGCGATTATTGCGTCTTGACCAGGCGCAAGGCCGTCCACATCCACGCCGAAAATTTCCTGAGACCGCACCTCCTCTTCGGCGATTTGAAAACGCGGCTCGGGGTTGTTGTTCGTGGAGATGATGGCGTAAACGCGCCCGTCCAGCGGGGTCGCACTAAGGTCCGAACCGAACGATATGGCGAAGCGAGGTTGACCTGCACGCTCTTTTATGGAACCTGCTGCATGTTGCACTCGCGGAGCAGTCAGAAAAATCGCGGAACACGCGAAGACAGCCACCAGGCACGCCAGCCAGTAGCTGGCAAATTTGCGAGCGGCTTTGAGCGAGTCGCGCCAAACATTTTGTGTCAAACGAGGCATCGGAATTTTCCTCCGCGATATGTGGGTCACGCTTCAAGAGCCGCGCCATTGTAGACGAGTCTTCCGCGAATGTCTGCCATATCGCTCTAATTTGATGTGCTCGAGTGGCGCGCTTAGAGGAGAAGCGGAATCGGCCGAAGTCAAATCTCCGGTTATCCGACTTACCATCCAAGTGCCACGGACAAGAATTGCAATGGGCCAGCAGATACTAATTGTCCTGGTTAGGAATCTGGGGGGTGGCACCTTCAGGTTTCAAGTCTTTGAGGTGGTTCTTGAATTCCTGGAACTCGTTCGTGGATATGGCGGCCCCGTCGCGCTTTGGCAGGATTTCCGCTATCTCCTTTTGCAGGGCTTGCAGCCGTTGAGCTAGAGGAGGATCTTTGCTGAATCTCTCCGGGACAGTCTTGTTCGTGTCACCTATCCGTGCAACGAAATCTAAGAAGCACTTCGTGTCGTAGCCCGATTTGTAGAGATATTGCACACCGAAGTAGTCTGCATCAAGCTCGGCTTCACGTATCGCCTGCAGTTCTACTAAGGGATTTCCGCTGTTCAGTGCGCCGCCGATTCCCGGCAAAGTGACCGGTATCATTGAAAGCTGCGAAATTTCCTCCTTTGTGGCTATCTTTGTACCGGAACGGAGCGCGGTATGCGCTATTCCCCGTGCAAGCACGCTCGCTAGCTCTCCCTCGCTGTCGATGCCCAGGAGGAGCCCCCGGGTGATGTATAGATGCCCGCCTGGAAGGGTAAACGCTTTGGCATCCTCAGTGTCAATCAACTCAATCGTAATGGGAATGTGCTTGTCCGAATTTCGCTCGACATTCTGGGCCACTCGTTCGACAAATGCTGTAATCGACGGGTCAACTACGAACCGATGCGATCTTTCAATCTCCAGCGCCAATCTGTTCCCTAATTCCTTCTCCTTTTCTGGCGTGTAAAAGTTCAAACCCTCGGCAATGTTCCGGTGCCCAATCGCACCAATATTCGCATCTGATTTGGAGCGTTTGGCTTGGCCAAAGACCAATGCCGGGACCAGACAAATGCTCGCTAGCGAGACTAGGCCAATAGCACAGAATCGGGTATTCAAGTTCGGTTTCCAACCACGTTCCAAACGCAGATTCTATGATGCCTTGGTGTCAGAATACAACTGCTTGCGGCCGAGAATGCTCATAAGGCCTGATAAACGCACTAATTGGACAAGTGGGTACTGATACCGCATTTATCAAGTAAGCTGGCTGCTTGGGGCTTACCGGCATAACGCGTCACATTCCCAGGAGACTCATCCAGGTACATTGCCGCAGAGGATTTGGCCGGGTTCGACAAGGCCAGAGGCTCAGAGGCGGCCTGGGCTATTGTTTCTCCGCGTTGTACTTTGTAGTCGATCCACCGACTTTGTTCTCGATGGTAATGATCATGGTTTTTCCATCGGCGGAGACGGTGTAGGTAACGATCTCGGTCACTTTCCCGTTCTCTTTGTGGGTCTCCTTGATTGTATCTTCGGAAATACGCCTCACCGAGACGACTTCATTGCCTAGGGTGCCTTTCATCGGATTTTCCGTCCCGTCCAGCTTGGCGGTGTAACCTTGCCCGGCGGGGTCAGAGAAGCTAAATGTGGCGCCTTCCAACTTCAGAGTTCCCGTAAATGCGTTATCCGAAACTTGCACTCTCTTAATGAGCCGCCAGGAGCCGGAAATGGCGTGCGCCCCCGGCGGCACGGGCGCCACGCGAGTCAAGATGCGCTTGATAGTGACCAGATCAGCCTTCTCATTACACTTTCCGCCCCAGTCCATCGTGGCGGTGTTCCCGTCGGAGGAGACGGTCATTCTCAGAGTTTCGACAATCGCTCCGTTTTTCTTATACGTCTCTTCCACGGTCAGACCATCCACCACTTTGACATTCACGGTGTCGTAGCACGGCTCCCCTGAGATGATCTGGTCGTTGCCATCGGCCTTCAGATGGAGCGGAGGATCGCAGGTCGAGCAATCGTATCTGCCGTCCTTAAGCAGGTACACTTCAGGCTTAGCCTGAATTTGCGCCGTATCAGGGTCAAGCTTCCATGTGCCGTCGAAGGGGCTCTGTGCGATCACCGCTGCTGGCAGCATCAACCACATCAGGAATCCGAGCCACAGCATCTTTTTCATTGCTGACCCTCCCTCGTAGCCGATATGGATCTTAAGTCATGGGGATGACAGCTAATCTACGCCTGGCCCTCTCAGCCAGCAATATTTCCGTCCGGCTCCCCATTCCGGAGCTATCGAATTTTACCGACTCAATGAAGCGCTGGCGAACCATAACAGCATGTGGACGCCGGGACCAATTCGCGCGACCCGGCCACGCGGGAGATATCGCGAACGGACAGTCAGCGAGGGGGCCCAGCGGCTGATAAACGCAGTAATCGGAAACTGACCTACACCCCTACCAGCCGCCCGTTTTCAATTTTCGAGAAATTTTAGTATAAATATTGGTTCGGGAGAGCCCAGCAGTCTCGCTGGTCTCCCCTACTTGGGAGGCATGCATTGATAGAAGTAGAGGATCTTTCCAAAGCATACGGTTCCGTAACGGCAGTCGACCACGTCTCGTTCAAGGTCAACAAAGGCGAAATCCTCGGTTTTCTCGGGCCCAACGGCGCTGGGAAAACCACAACCATGCGCATCCTCACCGGATTCGTGCCGGCCACCTCCGGGACGGCGCGCGTGGCGGGATTTGACGTTTTCCGCGACTCGCTCGAGGTGCGCCGCCGGATCGGGTACCTGCCGGAAGCGCCGCCGTTGTATCCCGACATGACGGTCGAGGTCTATCTTGATTTCGTCGCGCGGATCAAAAACGTGCCGGCGGAGCGGCGAGCCGACCGTATCGCCGACGCGCTGAAAAAAGCGCACATCGAGGACAAGCGGCTGGAGCTAATCAAGCGCCTCTCGCGCGGCTATAAACAGCGGGTGGGAATCGCGCAAGCCCTGGTGCACGATCCCGACGTGATCATCCTCGACGAGCCTACCGTGGGCCTCGACCCGAAGCAGATCATCGAGGTGCGGCACTTGATCAAGGGCCTTGCCGGCACGCACACAATCATTCTCTCGACGCACATCCTGCCTGAGGTCAGCATGACTTGCGACCGCGTGGTCATCATCAACAAAGGCAAGATCGCCGCTGTGGACACGCCGCAGAACTTGACATCGCAGCTCAAAGGCGGACAGAAGATTCGGCTGGAGGTGCAAGCGCCGGAAAAGCCGCTTCAGGATCTGCTCGCGCAGATTCCCGGCGCGAGCCGTGTCCAGGTAGAGCCCGCTCACACGGCGGGACATTCCACGGCTACCGTCGAAGCCGCGCCTAACAAGGACATCCGCAGCCAAATCGCCGCCGCCGTAGTCCAGAAGGGCTGGCCGCTTTTCGAGCTTCGCGGCGTCAGTCTGAGCCTTGAGGACATCTTCCTCCAGCTCACGACCGACGAGTCCGCGAATCCGCAGCCCGTCAATTGAAGGAGCCTGAAAAACGATGCGAAGCTTTTACGCCATTTATCGGAAGGAGATGGGGCATTATTTCGTTTCACCCATCGCGTACGTCGTGATTGGAATGTTCCTCCTTGTGTGCGCCATCTTGTTCGCTGCAAACCTGCGGTTTGAAATCAATCAGGCCATGACCGCCCAGTACCAGAGCATGCAGTATGGCATGCCTTCGGAGTTTGACGTTCCCACGGCCGTTATGCGTGGCTTTTTCGGTCTGCTTTCAACGCTGGCGTTGTTCATAACTCCCATGTTGACGATGGGTGTCTACGCCGAAGAGCGAAAGCGCGGGACGATGGAGTTGCTGATGACGTCTCCCGTCAACGAATTCCAAATCGTTTTTGGAAAATTCGCGGCCTCGCTCACGCTGTTTGCCATCATGCTGGCGCCCACGCTGAGCTTTCTCGTGTTCATGTATCTCCACAGCGACCCGATGCCGCCCTGGCGGACGATGGCGGGCGGATATGCCGGGATCATGCTGCTGGGCGGGTGCATGCTGGCCCTGGGCTCGTTCATGTCATCACTCACGGAAAACCAGATCATTGCCGTCGTGCTTTCGTTCGTGGCCATTTTGCTCGTGTGGATTCTCAACATCGGACAAAGCCTGGGCGGCGCGTTTGGCTCGACTCTGGCGTATCTCTCGTTAGTCAACCATTACGATGACTTCACGCGAGGCATCGTAGATACGTCCGCCCTGGTTTATTACTTCAGTTTTATGATTCTTTTTATTTTCCTGACCGTACGTTCGGTGGATTCCATGCGCTGGCGGCGGGCGTAGCGCGGTCATCCTATTCGGCCCGCGATTCATGGAGGGATTTATAGAATGAATACGAAGTGGAAACAGGAGGAATGGGCAGAAATCATCGGGAGTATCGGCGCGGCGGCGCTGATCGGAGGGTATTTCCGCTATGCGATGCAGGGAGAGTTGCTGCTCTTCAACAAAATCCTCCTCATCTCCGGAGGCGTACTGCTTCTTGCAGGAATCGTCCTGGGTTACCGCGGAATCATCCGGTTCTTTTCCAAACGCTCCTCGCAGCTCGGTACGAATACTACGGTATTGACAATCGCCGTCGTCGCCATCCTGGGGGCTTTGAATTATCTGGGCTACCAGCACCACAAACGCTTCGACTTGACCAGCGAGAAGCTCTATACGCTGTCGGACCAGAGCAAGAAGATTGTCGGAGGTCTCAAGCAGGACGTCGAGGTCGTGCGCTTTGCGAAGGACGCGGACATTCGGCTGAACGACTTGATGTCGGAATACAAGAACCTAAGCGCTCACTTCAAATATCAGACCGTAGACCCGCAGGAGAAGCCGGAAATTGCCAGGGAGTATGGCGCCAAGAGAATGGGTGACGTCATCGTGTCCTACGGCGCTCGCAAGCAAACGATCGAACCAAGCATGGGAGGCGACGTCTCCGAGCAGGACATTACGAGCGCGATTTTGAAAGTCACCACGGTCAAGGAAAAGACGGTCTGCTTCGTCACGGGTCACGGAGAAAAGTCCCTCGCGGACTCTGGACCGCACGGTTATTCGCGGGCGGATGAAGGTCTGAAGAAGGAGGAGTTCAAGACCGACACCGTCAATCTGATTACCTCCAATGGAGTGCCCTCCGATTGCGACGTCCTAGTTGTCGCCGGCCCGACGCAGGCTTACTTTCCGCAAGAAACGGACGCGATTTCGAAGTATCTGGACGCGACCGGTAAGGCGCTGCTCGAAGTCGACCCCTTAACGGAGGAAAAGCAGGCCGAGCCGAATCTCGACAGCATCTTTCAGTCTTGGAACATCAATGTGGGCAAAAACGTCGTGATCGATGCAAGCGGGATGGGCCGGCTGTTTGGGGCAGGCCCGGAAATTCCGCTCGTGGTGGACTACGGCGATAGTCCGATTACAAAGAATCTCGAAAGGACGATGACCTTCTTTCCGCTCGCGCGGACCGTCTCGATCGCCGATAAATCGAAATCCGATCCCGAGATCATTGAAATCTTGAAGACCTCGCCGCGGAGTTTTACCAAGGCCAAGCTCGCTCACGAAGTGATTTACGACCCTAAGACGGACACGATGGGGCCATTGTCGCTGGGGGTAGCCGCGAACCGCGTCACCGGCAGCACGAACGCCCGCCTGGTTGTGATTGGGGATTCTGACTTCGCTTCGAACGAAGCCATCGGCCAGACGAGCAACGGCGATCTATTCTTCAACACGGTCGACTGGCTCGCTCAGGACGAAAACCTGATTTCCATCCGGCCGAAATCGGTCGCCAACCGCAGCGTCACCCTGACCGAGAGCCAGTGGGCCGTCCTCAAGTGGGTCAACATCATCTTTCTTCCCGGGATCGTGATTCTTTCCGGAATCCTAATCTGGTGGAAGCGCCGCTGAACACGGTGGTTGGGCCATGATAAAAAAACCTACTTTAATCGTTCTCCTTTGCGCAATCGTACTGGCTGTCGCAGTCTATTATTTTGATTACCGGCGCGGCCAAAATGCGAAGCCGGCGGAAGATACGACGAAACTGGCGTTCTCCCTTCAAGCCTCCGACGTCGCATCGATTAAGTTGTCCTGGCCGGCCAAGCCCGCTCTGCCCGCTATTCAGTTGGAACAGCGGAACGGCGTATGGCAAATCCTTCAGCCAATCGAAACTGGAGCGGACCAGGCTTCGGTGCAAGGGATCGCCAACGGCCTCTCCAGTGCGCGTATCACGCAAAGCGAGCCTGGCACGCCCGACCGCTTGAAGGCGTACGGCCTCGATACTCCCGAAGTCTCGATGGAATTCACGCTGAAGAACGGCTCCAAGCATTCAGTCTTGCTTGGCAATAAGGACTTCACCGAAATCTACGCCTACGGCATTTTGGACGGAGGCAGGTCGGTATCGTTGCTTCCCGAGTCCCTCCTCGTAAGCACAGACAAATCCCTCGACGACTTGCGCGATCACACCGTCCTCGCAATCCAGACGGAAAACATTACGTCCTTCGATCTCAAGAATCATACCGGCGAGCTGGCGGCGTCCAAGGACAAGACCGATTGGAAATTCACCAAGCCTGCCGGGACACTGGCCGATTCGGACGATGTCAGCACTCTTCTCTCGGCGGTCAGCAACGCCAAAATGACTGCGATCGTCAGCGAGAAGCCCGAGGATCTCGCGAAATACGGCCTCACTTCTCCTGCCATTACATTTACCGCCGCGGACGCCAAAGGGGCAAAATCGACCTTACTGGTGGGCAAGAAAGAAAGCAGTGATTATTATGCTCGCGACACCTCGCGGCCAATGATTTTCCGCATCAGCGAAGACGTCTACAAGAAGCTCTCCCAGAACTACACCGATCTCCGCGATAAGAAGCTCGTCCATTTCGATCCCAACTCCATCGATCACGTCGAAGTTCATAACGCGGACGGCACGATTGACCTGACACGGAATTCGGCCGACGAATGGACCATCGATTCCCCTGCCAATCTCAAGGGGAAGTCCGCAGGCATCTGGAAGATCTTCAGCCCGCTCACGGAAGTGCGGGCCGACGAAATTCTCGACCATCCACCGGCGAATCTGGCCGCAAGTGTCTCGAAGCCTGTTGTTGAAGTCAATCTCACCAGCAAGGACGGCCAGAAACTCGACGTGCGAATTTCCAAAGAGTTTGGGGATGTTGTTTACGCGAAGTCGAGCGCCAGCCCGGCGATTTACAAGCTGAAGAAACAAACACTCAACGATTTGAATTTCAAAGTTGCGGATCTTGCTTATTGAGTTGCGTGGCTCGGCTTTGTTCGGATTAGGAAGCCTGTGTCATTTCGGCCAGGGAAGATTCGTTGGGCCATGTCGCGAGGAGCAGGACCTTTCCCGACGCGGGCGTGACGTAGATGTAATACACCCTCGAACCGCTTTCCACCTCGTAAAACCCAGGCCGTTTGGGGTCAGGAATCGCTTGCGCTCCGGTGGTGAGTAGGTCCCGCAGCGACATCAGCGTTTCAGTGGGGTGATTCCGGAGATCCTCGATTTCCAGTTCTCGTTCTGAGCACATCACCATGGTCCCCTCCAGGGCCTGTATCGTTCTTTCTTTCACTTATTATTACGTTTGGCAGCCTTGAAATGTTCCACCGGCCGCATCTTTTTGGACGCCCGAGTCGTCAAATGGTTAGATGCCAGTATGAGGCCGAGGTCGCAGCCGGCCGCGAAAAAGTATCGTAGTGTTAACCCCTAACTAGCTACTTGCGCGTGGTCCGGAAACTTGTCATAGTTACCAAACTCGAGGGTTCATTCATCGTGAAAAAGAAAAGGGCAAAGAAGTCGAACCGCATACACCGGGATCGCCGGCGCAAACACCGCCATTGGCAGGTGACCGTTTATTACCATGACGGCGAAAAATTCGCCCGCGTGTATATTGATCGTGATCGCGCCGAGCACTTTGCCGAACGTCAGAAGAAGTCTCCGGTGGTGAAGTCCACGCGCATTTTGGAAGTGGACTGACCGTCCCGCCGTCTGATCTTCGCCCGTGCCTGGGCATCATCCCATCTCCCGCGAAATCCCTGTGATTCTCGCGCGAAAAGCTTCCGGGGAGGTTCTTGCCGGGGTGTCCATGGCATGTTATAAATTAACAGGCGTTTGACGGTTGCTCGATTTGCGGGATTCGTATAGTGGTAGTACGCGACCTTGCCAAGGTCGAGGCGAGGGTTCGATTCCCTTATCCCGCTCCAATCCCTAGTTCAGGTCCTACCCTCTGGCGGCGTTACCCCCCGGCGTGATAATGTCTCCTCCGCCCAATCCCCATGCTCGCCTATCTTTGTGGCCCCATCGAATTCGCTGAGGATGGCGGCCGCCTCTGGCGGCGCAAGCTCACGCCCTTTCTTCGCGACCAGCTCGGCCACCGCGTCTACGATCCCGCCGAGGATGAGAAGAAAAACCTTACCTCTGACGAAGCCACGCATTTTCGCGACTGGAAGACCAAGGACCTCGACCGCTTCCGGCGCGTGGTTCGCAAGATAATCGCCTTCGATCTCGATTTAATCGAGCACAAAGCCGACTACCTCATCTGCTACTGGGACGGAAACGGCTCCCAGGGCGGCGGGACGCCCGCCGAGCTGACCGTCGCGCACCGCAAGGGCATCCCCGTGTACCTCGTCACGACGCTTCCCGTCGAGCAGATCAGTGGGTGGATGCTGGGCTGCTCCGACCAGGTATTTACTTCAATCGAAGGCCTGAAAGAATTCCTCTCCACGCGCTTCTCCCGCGAAAAACAGATTCAGTTGTGGCGGGATTAGCATTGACGGAATACCTTGCATGGACAAGATCCTCGTAGCGGTGGGCAGCACTCGACGGCCGAAGCTCAACGCCGTCTGGGAAGCGCTGAGCGTCCTGGGTCCGACCCTAAATGACAACGCGCAGTTCGAAGTGGTTGCAGTCGAGGTGCCGAGCGGCGTCCGCCACACGCCGCTCTCGCGCGAGGACATGATGGCGGGCGCACGCCAGCGTGCCGAATCTCTCGTCCGCATCGCCCGCGAGCGCAACGAGCCGTGGAAGTATTTTGTGGGCCTCGAAGGCGGACTCGACGTGGTCCAGGTTGGGACTGGGAAGGCGGGCCGACGAGTGTTCCTCGAGAATTGGGTGTACGTCACAGACGGCAACGGCGGCGGCGCTTTCGGGCAATCGGGTGCGGTTTCGGTGCCGGAAGCGCTGGCGGCGCGTGTGGTAGACGACGGCGTCGAACTCGCCGAGGCAGTTGACGCATTTGCCGGGGGACAAGGCATCCGCGACGCGCAGGGCGCCTGGGGAGTCCTCACGCGCAACATGATCACGCGCCAGGATGCCTTCCGGACCGCCGTGATCAACGCCTTCGCACCCTTTTTCAATCGCGCACTTTATTCGTCCACCGCGCCGAATCTGGAAGTCTGAATTTCCACACTATGATGTGTTACGCTGGCGAATGGAGGCCGCGGGCATTGGATATCGTCAAGGGCAACATGGGCTGGATCGAAGTGATCGTGGGGCCGATGTTCTCCGGCAAGAGCGAAGAATTGATTCGCCGCCTGCGCCGAGCCGAATTCGGGAAGCAGCGCGTGCAGATTTTCAAGCCGGTGATCGACCAGCGCTACGCGAAGAACGGAATCGTCTCGCATTCCGGCCTCGAAATCGCATCCGAACTGGTGCACAGCGGGGGCGACATCCTCGACAAAGTGGCGCCGCGGACGGAGGTCATCGGAATCGACGAAGCGCAATTCCTGGGTGAGTCGGTGGTAGATGCTTGCGTGCGGCTGGCCGACCTCGGCAAGCGCGTGATCGTTGCCGGGCTGGACACCGATTTCATGGGCCGTCCTTTTGAGCCCATGCCACGCTTGCTGGCCGTCGCCGAAGAAATCACGAAGCTGCTCGCGATTTGCATGCGCTGCGGGAATCCCGCCGTGCACACCCAGCGGCTGGTGGCATCGGAGGAACTGATCGTCGTAGGCGCGGGTGGAATGTATGAAGCTCGCTGCCGCCGTTGCTTCGAACCGTTGCTGGTGCAGCAGAAAATCGAAGACGAAAAAGGCAAGGCTGGCGAGACGCCGATATCCCGCGCCGCCTCCGCCTAACGCAAGGTCCATTCCTTTCGTCAATCCTTGCGACGATTCATAAATTCTCGCGCCATCCCGAATTACAACCCTCCGGGCGTCCTTCGAATCCATATTCACGTAAGGAGGAATTGAGCCTAGAATAGGAGCTGCAGGCCAACCATGCATTTCCGCTCGATACTCGTCCTTACCGCCGCGGTTGCATTTTGCGCGGACACTCCTGACCTGACTCGCTTCCGGATCCCCATGTTGGAGGAGCCGAAGCTGGGGACTCTGCCAAACTCGGCTTCGGTCCCGGAGGTTTTTGTCGCCGTGGGCCAGCAGGCGGCGAGTAAACCGGAACAGCTGGAGGAAGCGTCGCGGCTTGCCATTATCCGGTATGTGGACGGCGAATTCGCGAAGGCAGTTCAGCCCCTTCCCGGCGGAAAGAAAGGTTTTCCAATCGCCGCGGACAAGCCGCTGGACATGAAGAATCTCCAGGACCAATTGAGATTTTATGGAACGGCCGCGAATCCGGGCGACACCATTCAAATTACGAAGATCGAGTTTCGCTCGAAGTCAATCGCGTTCCAGATCAACGGCGGCGGAAAAAAGAAGTTCCACCTACGCGATCACCTTCAGATTGGTTTCGGCGGCCCGATGACTCAGCCGCAGGCTCCTACTGATCCGAACGAGGGGAAAGGCGCCACGATCATCCTCGACTTCGGGCGTCCGGTGCCGGACATGAGCCCGGATGACGTAAAACGCGAACTTTCGGTCCTGCTCGATTTCACCAAGGAGCATTCGGCCGTAGTGAATTGGATCGATACCCTGCCGCCTCAATTCAAGCAGGCCATCCAGAATCATCAGGCTCTGGTGGGTATGGACGACGAGATGGTGATCGCGGCACTGGGCCGGCCAGAGCGTAAGGTTCGGGAGCGCGATCCCAGCACCGGGGACGAGACTGAGGATTGGATCTACGGCAATCCGCCGGCCAAGACTATCTTCGTAACATTTTCCGGAAACAAAGTGATCCGAGTAAAGGAATTCAACTGAGACGCATTGACATTCATTCCGGCTTAACCTAACATCATCAGTTACTTAGTGCGCTTGCTCACCTCTTCGTGCAGGTTGATCTTGAGCTCTTTGTGACAATTATCACAACCGATTGTGGTTCCAATCACAGTCCCGAGATTTGCATTCGCGCAACATAGAAGTGCCGCCTGAGTTGGCCGATAGTTAGAGCGACCGCGGCAAATGCCCTGAGAAACGGCCCGGGGGAAGCACACTTATGTCACTTTTCGGAGGCGCCATGCCAGTCAAAGTAGGGATTAATGGATTTGGACGAATTGGCCGGAATATCTACCGCGCAGCGCTCGGGGACCCGGCGATTGAGATCGTCGCCGTAAACGACATCACGGATTCGAAGACGCTGGCGCACCTGCTGAAATACGATTCGATTCTCGGCAATCTTCCCAACAAAGTAACTTATACGGACGATTCCATTTCCGTAGACGGAAAGAGCTTCAAGGTGTTCCGGACGAAAGACCCGGCCGAGCTCGACTGGGCCTCGGTGGAAGCCGTCATCGTCGTCGAATCCACGGGCCTGTTCACCAAGGCTCCCGATGCGCGCAAACATCTTCGTGGACCTGTGAAGAAAGTGATCATCACGGCGCCGGCTACCGATCCGGATCTGACGCTGGTTTTGGGCGTGAACGACAAAGCCTACGATCCGGCGAAGCATCATGTTGTTTCGAACGCTTCCTGTACGACGAACTGCCTGGCGCCGGTAGCCAAAGTGATGCACGACACGTTTGGGATCACCATCGGCACGATGACCACGATCCACTCCTACACGAATGACCAGAAGCTGCTCGACCTGCCGCATAAGGACCTTCGCCGCGCTCGCGCCGCGGCGCTTTCGATGATTCCCACTTCGACAGGCGCGGCCAAGGCTCTGCACCTGGTAATTCCGGAGCTGAAGGGAAAACTGGACGGCTATGCAATGCGCGTTCCAACGCCGAACGTGAGCGTGGTGGATTTGACCCTCATCACCGAAAAGCCTGCAACGGTGGAAGCCGTGAATGCAGCGATGAAGCGCGCCGCGGAAGGCCCGCTGAAGGGCATCCTGGAATACACCGAGGAAGAACTTGTCTCCATCGATTTCCGGGGCAATCCGCATTCCTCGATTCTGGATGCCGGTTACACACGCGTGGTGGGGACGAATTGCGTGAAGGTCCTCGCGTGGTACGACAACGAGTGGGGCTACTCCTGCCGTTGCCGCGATCTGATCAAACTCTTCGCCGCGCGGCTGTAAGCGGCTGAAGGCCCGCGCCGGACTTTGCGCCTCGCTCCTAAGACTGCCATGAAAAAACTATCGATTCGCGATCTGGAAATGACGGGCAAGCGTGTCTTCATCCGCGTGGATTTCAACGTGCCTCTCGAGGGCGGCAAGGTCGAGCGACGACACGCGGATTCGTGACACGTTGCCGACGCTCCAGCTTGCGATCGAGCGCGGCGCGCGGCTCATCCTGGCCTCGCATCTCGGCCGCCCCAAGGGCAAAGCCCGACCCGAAGTACAGCCTCGCACCAGTGGCTGCGCGGCTGCGCGAATTGCTCGGCAAGCCGGTGGAATTTGCGCCGGATTGCGTAGGAGCCGCGACGGAAGAGAAGAGCAAGTCCTTGCGCAACGGGGACGTCTTGCTGCTCGAAAACGTCCGCTACCATGCCGAGGAAGAAAAGAACGATCCCGAGTTTTCGAAACAACTGGCGGCGCTCTGCGACCAGCTTTTCGTTTGCGACGCATTCGGCTCGGCGCATCGCGCCCACGCCTCCGTCGTCGGCATCACCAAGTTCGTCCGCCAGGCCGCGGCGGGGCTGCTGATGGAGAAAGAGCTCACCTATCTCGGTAAAGCGATTTCGCATCCGGACCGGCCGTTTGTGGCTATCCTGGGCGGCGCGAAGGTGTCCGACAAAATCAGCGTCGTGCAAAACCTGATGAAGATCTCCGACGCGATGTTAATCGGCGGAGCCATGGCCTACACCTTTCTGAAAGTCGACGGGCTGCCGGTGGGGAAGTCGCTGGTGGAAAACGATAAGCTCGAACTCGCTCGCGGACCTCCTAGACGAAGCGCGGCAGCGCAACTTCGGCCTCCGCTTGCCGTCGGACCATGTGCTGGCGGAGTCTCCCGATTCGACGGCGACGAAGGTGACGGACATCGCCCACACTCCCGACGGCTGGATGGGCCTCGACATCGGACCCGAGACCATCGACGAGTTTCGCAAGGAGATTGCCTCGGCGACGGACGATCGTGTGGAACGGCCCTCTGGGAATGTTTGAGAAGCCGGCCTTTGCGAAGGGCACGCTGGAAATAGCACGTGCCGTCGCTGCGGCCACGAAGGCGGGCGCCACCTCGATCGTTGGAGGCGGAGATTCGGTGGCCGCAGTAGAACAGGCCGGAGTCGCTTCCCAGATTTCGCACATCTCGACCGGCGGCGGCGCTTCTCTCGAATTCCTGGCAGGCGACGCGCTTCCCGGCGTCGAAGCCCTCACCAACAAATCCTAGCGAGCCCCTGGAGCTTGAATTGCGCCGACCGGTGATTGCGGGAAATTGGAAGATGTTCAAAACGCAGGCGGAGACGCAGGCGTTTTTTCAGGCCTTCCGGCCGCTGGTGGCCGGAGCGCAGCATTGCGATATCGTGGTGGCGCCGCCCTTCACAGTGCTGAGCGCCGCTGTCCAGGCGGCGCAAGGCAGCACCATTTCCATCGCGGCGCAGGATGTCCACTGGGAACGCGAGGGCGCTTTTACGGGCGCCGTCTCGACGCGCATGCTCGTGGATGCGGGATGCCGGGGCGTCATCATCGGGCATTCGGAACGGCGCCAGTATTTCGGCGAGACGGACGAATCGGTGCATCGTAAGACCAAGGCGGCGCTGGAGGCCGGACTCACGCCGATCGTCTGCGTGGGTGAGACGTTGAACGAGCGCGAAGGCAACCTCACGCATGCCGTACTGAAGCGGCAGTTTCAAGGCGGGCTGGGCGCGTTGACCGGTGCGGAGTTCTCGCGTATTCTGTTGGCGTACGAGCCGGTTTGGGCGATTGGGACCGGGCGGACTGCCACACCGGAAATGGCTGCAGAGGCTCATCGCTATTTGCGGGAACTGGCGGCGGAGCATTTCACCTCCGAGCGTGCTTCGGCACTCCGAATCCTCTACGGTGGCAGCGTCAAACCCGACAACATACGGGGATTAATGGCGCAGGTGGAGATTGATGGTGCGCTCGTGGGCGGAGCAAGTCTGGACCCGCAGTCGTTTGCATCTATCGTGAATTTCTAGGCGCTACCCGCGACAGAAGGTCAGCGGTGCGCAAGGTGGGAATCGGAAATGCCATCGTGGGCAAAATGGGCGTTGTCGCTGGCGGTCGCCGTCGGCTTGGTGTGGGTGGGCTGGCGCGTGTCCGCCGTGCTCTTGACGCTGCACATAATGGTTTGCTTCGTGCTCGTGATTGTCATCATGCTTCAAAGCGGCAATGCGGCGGACTTGGCCGGGGCGTTCGGCGGTGCCGGAAGTCAGACCGCGTTCGGGCCACGGGGAGCGGCAACGTTCCTTTCGCGGGCGACCACCTGGTGCGCCATCGTATTCATGATGACCTCGCTGACCCTTTCGGTGAAGCGCGCGCCCATGGAGGTAAGCTCGACCGGTTCCATCCTGGAACAGACGCAGAAGTCTGCTCCCGCTCCTGCGAAGCCTGTTCCGCAGCCTCCGGTAAAGCTTCCGGTGCCTGGTCCGGGCGTGCCTGCAAACAGCTCGACGCCGGTTCAACAGCCTCCGGCGCAGAATCCGCCTCCGAAAAAATAGTGGGTTACGCGGCAATTCCGCGAACCCTTCGTGTCGCTGGCTAATTGACAAATCAAATCGGTGGCGTTTAGGATTGACTTTGCGCGGTCGTGGCGGAACTGGCAGACGCACCAGCTTGAGGGGCTGGCGGTAGCAATACCGTGGTGGTTCGAATCCACTCGACCGCACCACTTACCTCAGAACCCATGTTTCATACGAAGTTTTGTAGATTCTAGAAAGAATGCACCCAAGTCCTCGGGAGCCATTAGGGATTCCTGAAAGCGCCTGGGTGCATTTTCTCGTCCTCGTCCACAATGGGCATCGAAACAAACGCCTACCTTCCGTCGGAACTTGATTGCATAACAATGTCGGCTCCCTCGACCCGAGTAGACTGAGGTTGTTTCGACGACCGCAGGCTCGGGAGGAAGGAGCCGAACATGATGATTATAGGCGTAGATTACCACCCGAGCTTTCAGCAGATTGCATTTGTTGTAGAAGAGACGGGGGAGTGTGGTGAACAGGAACTGAGCCACAGTGATGGACAAGCAGAGAAATTCTATCGAGACCTGAAGCAGCGAGGAATCTGCGTGCGGGTAGGCATGGAGGCTACCGGATATTCACGCTGGTTCGAGCGGCTACTCGCTGAATTAGGTTTCCAGCTGTGGATCGGCGACCCAGCGGAGATCAAGGCCAAGCGAGTGAAAAAGCAGAAGACCGACCGCCATGATGCTCGACTCCTGCGTCGGCTGATGCTGGAAAATAACTTCCCGCAAATTTGGGTACCGAGTCCAGAGAATCGGGATCTGCGGCAACTGTTGTGGCACCGACATCGATTGGTGCAGATGCGCACGCGGATCATGAATCAACTGCAGGCGTTGGCCATGAACGAGGGCTATCGCTGGAGGAAAAAACTGTTCAGCGAACAGGGGCGAGCACAGTTAGAGAAGCTCCCGTTGGCTCCTTGGGCCAGTCGACGCCGGCAAGAGTTGCTGGAGTTGCTGGACCGTATGAATCCGACGATTGAAGAGCTGACGGCCGCCGTGGAGCGGGAAGCCCGAAAGCGGCCCGAGGTTCTGCGACTGATGACCCATCCCGGTGTTGGTCCGCTTACGGCACTGGCCTATGTATTGATCATCGGAACTCCGACTCGGTTTCCTCGTGGCAAGCAGATCGGCACCTACGTAGGGATGATTCCGAGTGAGGACTCCAGTGCTGGCAAGCAACGGCTGGGGCACATCAGCAAGCAAGGCAGTTCCTTGTTGCGCTTCTTGCTGGTGGAGGCGGCTCAAGCAGCAGCGCGTATCCATCCGGAGTGGAGACGTCGGTACATCCACCTGGCGATGCGTCGACACAAAAGCATTGCCAAGGTGGCGATGGGACGCAGGCTGGCGATCCGGTTGTACTGGATGTGGCGGAATGGATGTGAGTATTCGCAGTCGTTAGAGTTCGGTTCGTACGCGGGACAGCTCGGTACCGGACATGGCGCGAAGTAGAACGCCGTGGACTTGATTGGGCATCCCGCTCCCTGAAAAGGGAGTTTGAACGAGTAATCGTGGTCGAAGTTTGGATCGCAGAGATGTTTAGGTCGGACTGAAGCCGACCGCTAGATTACGAACGAGCCGTGGTCGTCGAGGCAGGGAAAAAAGCGAAAGAAGCGAAAGAGAAGAACTCTTTTAGGTAAGAAGAAAGAAGTGTGTTCAAAAAGAGTTTGACAGGGCCGACATTGTTAGAGATGTCCGGTAATCCGAGTTACCAGGAGTTGACTCAGCAATCGTACGCTTGGGCACACTTTTCTTGAGGGTCAGTTGATCGTCACTTCGGACCACGCTTCGACAACCTCCAATAGGAACAGCCCCACTAATTCTCCCTCTTCACTGTGCAGGACCAGATAACCACCGACGACCTCAGCCGTGGACGCTCTCACGCTCTGCATTGACGTTTCCGGTGGCTTGAAGTGGATGACGTAGGTCTTCTCAGCCATAGTTCTTACACTTGGAATGATATTCCGAATAGCTGCTTTTTACACAAGGCACATGTCCAGTAATCCGACGCCCGACGCAGGACGAAAATGTGAACTAAACCAGCTGTTCACAATGAACTAGTGATATAATATGCGAAATCAGCAACAAGGGGATGTCCCGTTGCGAATGAAAGTACATCCTATGCGCTTGGCCATTTTCTTTGTGTGCGTGGCTGCATTTGCCGGCATGGGCTTATCTGCGCAGGCGCAGACGACAGCCCCAAACGAATGGACGTGGATGGGAGGACCTAATACCGTAAGTGGCGCCAACGGCGAGCCTGGCGTGTACGGAAGGTTAGGAACACCTGCCCCGGGCAACATTCCCGGCGGACGAGACAGCGCAGCCACCTGGACAGACAGCAACGGCAATTTCTGGCTTTTCGGAGGGCAGGGCAACGATGCCAATGGAAACTTCGGCGCGCTGAACGACCTCTGGGAGTTCAACGCCTCCACCAATGAGTGGACCTGGATGGGCGGAAGTAGCACCGTGCCGTCCGGCTGTGCCGGCAGTACCACCACTCCCTGCGGCCAGTCAGGAGTCTACGGAATCCTTGGCGCCGCCGCTGCCGCAAATGTTCCCGGCGGTCGACTTGCGCCTTCGTACTGGACGGACAGCAATGGCAACTTCTGGCTTTTCGGCGGTTACGGCTTCGATGCGGATCAGAATATAGGCGAACTAAACGACCTCTGGGAGTTCAACACGACCACCAAGGAGTGGGCATGGATGGGCGGAAGCAGCACCGTCGGCAGCAATGGGGGCCTTCCCGGAGTCTATGGGACGCTCGGCTCGGCCGCTGCCGCAAATATTCCTGGCGGGCGAGACAGCGCCGCCGCTTGGACCGACAGCAGTGGCAATTTCTGGCTGTTCGGGGGCGAAGGCGCCGATGCCAACGGAAATTTCGGTCTGCTGAACGATGTCTGGGAACTCGATCCTACCACCAAAGAGTGGACGTGGATGGCCGGAAGCAGCGATTTGCCCGTCGCGTGCGCTACCAGCGCCAACAACGGGCACTGCGGTTGGCCCGCCGTCTACGGCACGCTCGGAGTGCCCTCGATCGGCATCGGCCCAGGAAGCCGCGTAGCTCCCGCAAGTTGGACGGACAAACATGGCAACTTCTGGCTCTTCGGTGGCCTAGACGCAGTCTTTTGGGAAAGCGATGATTTTTCCTTTGTCACTCAGTACGATCTCTGGGAATTCAACCCCTCCACAAGAGAATGGGGATGGATGGGGGGGAACACAACCTCGACCTGCAGTGAAAGCACTGGTGAGAACTCGTGCGCACAGAAAGGCATATACGGCACCCAGGGAACTCCGGCTATCGCCAACATTCCACCGAGCCGAGACAGTGCCATCGCCTGGACCGACTCCGCCGGTAATTTCTGGCTCTTGGGCGGAGCTCAGTCGGCGACCGATGGCAGTGGTGGGATCTGCAGCGATTTCTGGGTCTTCGAACCCGCCGCCAACGAGTGGGCCTGGATGGGTGGAGATGGCGACAATTTTCCTTACAGCTGCGACGATATTGCGACAGGAACATACGGCACTAGGGGAACGCCCGGCGCCGGAAACATTCCTTCCGGAAGATTAGGAGCTGCCCGTTGGACAGATTCCAGCGGCAATCTCTGGCTATTTGGCGGCCTTGGCTTCGCCAACGGTGAAGGCTTCAATGACGTTTATCTCAACGACGTTTGGGTCTACCAGCCAGCCGCTCCCGCCCCCGAACCTTCCTTTGAGCTAGTCGCATCCCCCAACCCGATCAACATTGGCGCCACGGGCCCTGGAACGTCCTCCACCACAAATGGGAGCACAACCGTCGACGTCCTCGTCGCCGGCGGCTTTGACGGTGCTGTGACGTTGACGGCCACTCCGGGCACGTGTAACGGGGTTACGTGCATTACCGAAAGTTTCAACCCGGTGACCGTGACCGGAGCCGGCTCGTCCATACTGACGATTTCCGTTGTCGGGGCTGCGTTTCTCATTGACGAATCCTATCCTTTCACTATCACCGCGACCAGCGGCGGCATCTCACAATCCACTCAAGTGGTCGCTGATGTCAATGGAGTTGGTCAAATCTCTGCCCCCAGCTTCTCTCCCCCGGCGGGAACATACTCCACACCCCAGACCGTGACCATCACAGGCTCCAACTACATCTACTACACCGTCGATGGCTCCACGCCCACCCCGAGTTCCGCGGTCTATGTCAATCCGATCAGCGTGGCATCAACAACAACGTTGAAGGCGTTTATCATGGACGTCTTTAACGATCAGAGCGCGGTGACCACCGCAACATATACGATCGTTCCTGCTAGCGCGAGTTTCTCCATCACTGGGACTCCCATTAGCGTCGCTCCCGGAGCGACCACGGGAAACACATCCACGATCACATTGACGCCTTCGGATGGATTTGCTGGCGTGATTAGCTTAAACTGCGCCATTACTCCCACAGCCGCAAGCGATCCTGCGACATGCAGCATTCCAGCCTCTGTGACCATCAGCGGTTCTACTGCGCAAACAACAACTCTTACGGTGAACACCACGTCGGCCACGTCCGCTCTCAACCGGACCCGAGGTTTGCTCCGATCGTGGGTGGGCGGAACAGCTTTCGCCTGCATCCTGCTCGTTGGCATCCCGGCCCAACGAATGAGACGGTGGAGGATCCTACTGATGGTCGTATTGCTTTTTTCCGTCGTCGGAGGTGCAGTCAGTTGCGGCGGTGGTGGTAATGGTGGTTCGGGGGGAGGCGGAGGAAATCCGGGCACTACCCCAGGTACGTACGTCATCACGGTCACGGGCACTTCCGGCATCATTACGCAAAAGGGGACACTCACCCTCTCAGTGCAGTAGCCTAAAGCTCGTGAAGTCCAACTCTCGATAAACGCATAAACCGGACATCTCTAACGATGTCGGCCCTGTCAAACTCTTTTTGAACACACTTCTTTCTTCTTACCTAAAAGAGTTCTTCTCTTTCGCTTCTTTCGCTTTTTCCCCTGCCTCGACGACCACGGCTCGTTCGTAATCTAGCGGTCGGCTTCAGTCCGACCTAAACATCTCTGCGATCAAAACTTCGACCACGATTACTCGTTCAAACTCCCTTTTCAGGGAGCGGGATGCCCAATCAAATCCACGGCGTTCTACTTCGCGCCATGTCCGGTACCGAGCTGTCCCGCGTACGAACCGAACTCTAACGACTGCGAATACTCACATCCATTCCGCCACATCCAGTACAACCGGATCGCCAGCCTGCGTCCCATCGCCACCTTGGCAATGCTTTTGTGTCGACGCATCGCCAGGTGCATGTACCGACGTCTCCACTCCGGATGGATACGCGCTGCTGCTTGAGCCGCCTCCACCAGCAAGAAGCGCAACAAGGAACTGCCGTGCTTGCTGATGTGCCCCAGCCGTTGCTTGCCAGCACTGGAGTCCTCACTCGGAATCATCCCTACGTAGGTGCCGATCTGCTTGCCACGAGGAAACCGAGTCGGAGTTCCGATGATCAATACATAGGCCAGTGCCGTAAGCGGACCAACACCGGGATGGGTCATCAGTCGCAGAACCTCGGGCCGCTTTCGGGCTTCCCGCTCCACGGCGGCCGTCAGCTCTTCAATCGTCGGATTCATACGGTCCAGCAACTCCAGCAACTCTTGCCGGCGTCGACTGGCCCAAGGAGCCAACGGGAGCTTCTCTAACTGTGCTCGCCCCTGTTCGCTGAACAGTTTTTTCCTCCAGCGATAGCCCTCGTTCATGGCCAACGCCTGCAGTTGATTCATGATCCGCGTGCGCATCTGCACCAATCGATGCCGGTGCCACAACAGTTGCCGCAAATCTCGATTCTCCGGGCTCGGTACCCAGATTTGCGGGAAGTTATTTTCCAGCATCAGCCGGCGCAGGAGTCGAGCATCATTGCGGTCGGTCTTCTGCTTTTTCACTCGCTTGGCCTGGATCTCCGCTGGGTCGCCGATCCACAGCTGGAAACCTAATTCAGCGAGTAGCCGCTCGAACCAGCGTGAATATCCGGTAGCCTCCATTCCTACCCGCACGCAGATTCCTCGCTGCTGCAGGTCTCGATAGAATCTCTCTGCTTGTCCATCACTGTGGCTCAGTTCCTGTTCACCACACTCCCCCGTCTCTTCTACAACAAATGCAATCTGCTGAAAGCTCGGGTGGTAATCTACGCCTATAATCATCATGTTCGGCTCCTTCCTCCCGAGCCTGCGGTCGTCGAAACAACCTCAGTCTACTCGGGTCGAGGGAGCCGACATTGTTATGCAATCAAGTCGGTCCTAGTACTGAATATGTCGGGTAATCGGACTTCGCGCGACTTAGCGGTGTGGTCCGGCGATGACAAAGAATTGGCGAGTGCAGACTCGGATCAGCGGGGCAATGACCGCGCGGGCAATGGAATTACTCCCAGAAAGATCAGAATCGTGCAGACACTAATAATTAAAATGATGATTGTCGGAGCCCAGAAATTAAAAGGATCCCTGGCACGATCGAAGCCGCCCGGCGGGCAACCCTTGTAGTAGCCTTTTCCGGTGATCAGACTAAACCCTGCCCAGGCTAATGTGACAACTCCCAGCAGCAAGAATGGCACCAGAGCGCCTCAGAAATCAGTCTCGTTGACGGGTAAGCCGGCGGCAATGATGCCTTGTCGAATCAGCAAGGGCTGGGGATCATGCATCGTGTATCGAAATCGCTTAGACATCGTGCGTGATGTGTTTGTACCCGGAGCAACGAAGCACGGGCAACGGCGGATATTTCGGGAAACGCGGGTCTGTGACTGAAAGCTCGCAAAGATAGAACAGCGAGCCATGCGAGGACTCGATCCGGCGCGCGTGGAGACAGTCAGCGCACAATCCGGCCCCAGCGCGGTCTCCCTGTTCATCCATCCGTCCATCAATGGGCGTCACGGGCAAAGGATACTGCATCCCGCGCGTCTTGCGACATTGAGGGGAAGCACGGGGCGGGATAGCTGCCCGCCCCCGTGCGCGTTTTGGACGACTCCCCGCTAGACTATTTAGCCTGCTTGTCGTGGAGCCCCGTGCAAACAGCCACTGCGTTATTGGGGTTCACGGCGCTATCGTCGAATTCAACGTGCTGAATCTTTCCTTCCTTGTCGACGACGATAGTGGTCCGGCGCGCCCATTCGTAATTGTCACCTTGCACGTCGTATTTCTTCAGGATTCCGTATTCAGTGAGAACCTTGTGGTTCATGTCGCTCAGGAGCGGCATGGTGACGCCGATCTGTTTGGCGAAGGCGGCGTTGGCGGCGGGACTGTCGATGCTGATTCCGAGGAACACGGTGTCGCTGGCTTCAAGCTTGGCCTGATCAGCCTGATAGGCCTGGAGTTCCTTCGTTCAACCACCTGTGAAAGCCAGGACGTAGAAGGCGAGAATGACGTTTTTCTTGCCGCGGAAATCGCTCAGCTTGACCTGTTTCCACTGGTCGCTGAGCAAAGTGAAATCCGGGGCCACGTCGCCCACCTTTAGGGTCGTCTTGGCCACTGCATCCTCCTGCGCTGCAGCAGGGAATGGCGCTGCGAGCAACATCAGGAGCAAGCCGGCTAGTGCCATGACGCTTCTTTTCATTCGCTCTCTCCTTTGTGATGGACTGAACCTGCGAGCGAGATTATAGACGCGCTGGGAGCCGGATTGCCACCACGTGACGCAAACGCCGCTCTTCTCCCCGCAGGCGCCTGGCGGGCAGCTTGCGCTCGCGCAGTCATTCCACCTACGATGTGGGCAACCAAGACGGATTTGGGAGCGGAAGGGAATTGCGGCGGAGAAGCGATGTTTGCGAAACGCACCAACTGGAACGTGGCGCCGAATCGTCTGAGCAAGGCGCTGGCGCAACATCGAGCCAGCGGCAAGCCGCTGCTGGATCTGACGGCGTCGAACCCGACCGAGTGCGGATTCAACTACAACGAGACCGCGATTCTGCGAGCGTTTTCGGATCGCGCGGCCCTCCGCTATCGGCCAGATCCAAAAGGCCTGCTGTCCGCGCGGGAGGCGGTCGGTGCGTACTACGGTGCGCGCAACGAGAAGGTGGCGGCAGAGGACATTTTGCTGACTACTAGCACCAGCGAAGCGTATTCATTTGTTTTCCGGTTGCTGTGCGATGCAGGGGATGAACTGCTGATTCCGTCTCCGAGCTACCCCCTGTTCGATTTCCTGGCTGATATTCAGGACGTGAAATTGGTGCGGTACCCGCTCGTCTATGACAACGGGTGGCAGATTGATTTTCAATCGCTGGAGCGGGCCATCACGCCGCGGACACGGGGAGCGATCGTCGTTCATCCCAATAATCCGACTGGGCAATTCGTCAAGCCGCAGGACTGCGCCAGGCTGAACGCAGTATGTTCCGCACGCCAGATGGCGTTGATTGCCGACGAGGTATTTCTGGACTTTACGCTCGACGGAAAACAGCGGGCCAGCTTTGCCACGAACGCCGAGACGCCCACTTTCACGATCAGCGGCCTTTCCAAGATCTCCGGGCTTCCGCAAATGAAAGTCGCATGGGTAATTGCGAACGGCCCAACGCCATGGAAGCTGGATGCACTGGCGCGGCTCGAGGTAATCGCCGACACTTACCTGTCCTTGAGCGCGCCGGCGCAATTGGCCGCGCCTGAATTGCTCGAGCAGCGCCACGGGTTTCAGAAGCAATTGATGGCCCGCGTTCGGACGAATCTCTCGGAGCTTGACCGTCAGCTAGCGGGGCAACAGAGCTGCAGCCGGTTGAAAACCGAAGGCGGATGGTCGGCGGTCGTGCGCATGCCGGCCACACGGTCAGACGAGGATTTCGCACTCGAGATGCTGACGAAAAAAAGTGTCTACGTGCATCCGGGGCATTTCTATGATTTTCCGGGTGATGGATATGTAGTTGTAAGCCTGATCGTGCCTGAGGCCGATTTTGCAGAAGGGATCACGCGGTTGCTGGAGATGTTTTAGCGTCACCCCCACACCGCAAGGCGGATAGCCTTCAGCTTCGACTAAACGTGTTCGAGCTGCGTCAGCCGGAAGGGGTCGCCGATTTTCTCGTGCAATTCGAGCCAGACGCGGTCCGGTTGTGAGAGAAAAACCTGGACGACCTGCGGGTCGAACTGCCTGCCTGAATGGCGCTGGATTTCTTCGCGGGCGGCAGTGATGGGCAGTGCCTTGCGATAGGGTCGGTCGGAAATCATCGCGTCCAGCGTGTCCGCGACCGCGAAAATTCGGGCCCCCAGCGGGATCTGCTCGCCCTTTAATCCGCGCGGATAACCGGACCCGTCGTAGCATTCCTGGTGGGAAAGCACGATTTCAGCTGCTTCCTTGAGGAACGGAATGCGTTCGAGCACGGCGTATCCGATCTCGCAGTGGCGGCGCATCACTTCGCGCTCCTCCGTAGTCAGCGGACCCGGCTTGCGCAGGATGCTGTCCGGCACTCCCATTTTCCCGATATCGTGCAGGAAAGCGCCGCGGGCGATGTGGCGCAAGAGGCCTTTGTCGACTCCCATGACGCGGGCAATTGTAATGGTAAAAGCGGTCACGCGCTGGCAGTGGCCTTCGGTCTCCGCGTCTTTTGCGTCCAGCGCGCCGCCGAGGGCCTCAAGCGTGTAGTCGTAGGATTGTTCCAGGTCTTGGAGAGCAATCGAGAGCTGCTGGGTGCGCTCGGCGACAAGATGTTCGAGGTCACTTTGATACGTGCGGTTCTCCAGCACGAGCCGGCGGTGTTCGAGTGCACGCCGCACGCTCATATGGAGCTGATCTTTCTCGAAGGGCTTCAGAATATAGTCGTAGGCGCCCGCGCGAATCGCCTCCAAGGCGATGGAGATGTCGTGCATCGCGGTAACCATGATGACAGGAACGTCGGGATCGTCCCCACGGAGTTCGGAGAGCAGCTTCAGGCCGTCCATTTCCGGCATGACGATGTCGCTTAGAACCAGGTCGAAGGTATCGTTGCGGAAGGCTTCAAGCGCCAAGCGGCCATTGGAGCGGACCGTGCAGCGGTAGCCCTGAGAATCAAGCAGGGTCGAGACGACTTCGCGAATCGCCTCTTCGTCATCCACTACGAGTATTTTTTCGGGTTCCACGGCTCGCTCCAGAATAAAACCAATTATATGCCTGAGCGCAGGCTATTCAGGGGCTTGTTGCCGTATCCTGCAATCATCTCCCAGGTCTCCTATAAGCTCGGCGGCATTCCAAGCCTTCATGTGGTGCGCATTGCGGAAGCCTTCGCGTGGCCCGCGAAACGGCCGCCTCTCCGAACGTTCATCGATGTGATCCCTCACTCTGAACCTACTTAGAAGGTATCGAGCGGGGAAATTCCAAGCGGCTTTGCACGAGTGGCTAAATTGCGTCTTTGGAAGCGGTACGGATTTCCAGTCGGCTCATGGCCGCTTCGGCGCGTGCCGAAAGATCTCCCACGAGCACTGTGAGATAGCTGACCTGCCGCAAGGGGCCCGTGCCCCCTGCCGAGATCCGGATCGAGACAATCCTGTAATTCAGCCGAAAAAGCACACTTAACCAAATCCGGGCCAGTTCTTCACGCCTCGAAAATTGAGGAGAAAGTGATGCAACGATGCGTGCAAGACGATCCAATTTCGCGAAATCTTCTGCAAGCCCGGCCAGATAGTCTTTCAGAATCTGGCGGCGATCCTCTTGCCACATCCGGTGCAATTCGGGAGTTGCTTTTTGTCGGATGTATCGGCTGTCCGCAGACTCAAGTGCCTGCCGTACTTGCGGGAAGTGCTGCGTGTGCAGCGGCACAAGCTCCTCAATCTTGCTTTTGAGGTTTAGGGAGGCCTCTTGCCGAAGTGGCTTGCTGACGAGCCAAACCAGCACGGCCAGGATCGAAAGCGCAGCCAAAGTGAATAACAATAGGGGCGCGCTCATTTCTGGATCTCCTCGAGTCGCGTGTTGAGTTCGCGTAGGCGGATGTTCACGGCCGTGGTCACCTCGGAATATACGCGGGCGTCCAACAACGGTGGCCCACTTCGCGAGTGTGGCAAGGGTTTCCACAACGCAACCAGCCAAACAATTTCGGCGAGCAGGAAGGAGTCCCCGCGTACTTCCCTCCACACAGGTTGGAAGGAGTGGAACCAATGGCCTGCAAATGTATTGCTTATGATATCGATCGACGAATAGAGACTCAGTCCCAACGCCACCAATCCGGTGAGGCGGTCGACGGGGATCCGGTAGTATCGGCAAAACGACATCGCAGTAACCAGAACGCCCAGAACTCCCAGCTCAAAGCCGCGGTCCATCTTCAGAAACAGCCTTGCAACGTACGGTCCTTGATGCATGGCGGAAGTCATCGCAACGGTGATGAGGACGATGGCGGTCGCGACGAGTACTATCACGCAAAGTTTCCATACTCCCGGGTACGGGCTGAGGATTTGCCGGCAGAGCTCGTATATGACCCCTGCGCGCAGCAGCATCAATATCAATTGCGTGGCCCAATAGGTTATGAATTCTTGCATCGAAGCGGGACCGCGCGCCATCGTGACCTCGAAGCGAAGAATGTCGCACACCACGACTGCCGTAAGGTAGATTGCGAAAAAAGGCAAACGCCGGTAAAGACCCCGCCACAACGCCACGGTGCAGACAAATCCCTCGATCGTCAGGACTACGATCATTCTGGCGAG
Organism: uncultured Acidobacteriota bacterium; assembly: GCA_963788255.1. Taxonomy (GTDB): domain Bacteria; phylum Acidobacteriota; class Terriglobia; order Acidiferrales; family UBA7541; genus Palsa-295. The sequence goes on along the minus strand of CAWBGC010000009.1, from coordinate 168,153 downwards.
TTCGGAGGAGCTAAAATGCACGGCGAGTCGGCCGCATAATAGCACTTGCCTGCCCGGTTATTGAATCTACGCGGCCTCAGCCCGGCCCGGCCGGGTGCCTGGCCACCGGGCGGGCTCTCCCGTGTTTACCAAAGAGTTGTTGCATCGAATTGGTGCGCGCGGTAGCATGTCAAGCATTCAGTCCGATCTTGCCGCGCTGTGTTGGGCTGTCTGGATGCGGAGTGGGTGTTTGGCGCCTAGGGTGATCGCTCGAGAAGGAGTGGTCCGGTGGAATCGGTTGAACGCTACACGCAGAATCAACGCATCATAGAGGAATTCACTGCCCATTGGCTGGCGGGAATCCGGAGCAACCTGGGCCGCCTTGTCTATGTGGCAATGCTGCGGGATGTTTCCACGGGCCGGTATCGCCATCCAGCGCTCGAAGAGTTTTTTCCAGAGGGGGCTGTGCATCAGGCGCTGCACTATTGTCACGAAGAGCTCTTCAAAAAGTTTCTCGAAGCGTCTCTGGAGTGTCAAGAGTGGGATTTGCGCGCATGGTTCGCCACGATGAATGGGAACCCTGCGGAGATCGCCGGCCGCTGGTTGGAAATGGAATTCTACCGTCAGGTGGTGCCGTTTGGCACTCCCCCTTATTTACGTGACCTTCTGTTCTCGAATCTGCGGGTGATCCTCGGCATGATTGTCGCCGAGCGCATGGCCGTGTGACCCGCTCCTGAAAACATCATCTCTCAATTTGCCCTTCCCGCTCGCGCGAGAATCTGTGAAAAACCTGTTATCCTGTTTTGTCATCCAATTTCTGGAGGCAGGAATGAGACGGTTTCCCGGACTGCTGATAGGGATTCTGATTGCGGTGGCTGCAGCGGCTCAACAAGCCGCTCCTCCCCCCACTGCTGTTCCGGCAGCGCCGGGACTCACCATCCCGCAATCCACGCCTTCTGCGAAGACCGATTTCATCCGGGCCGCGGACGAGGTTTTGAGCCAGATGAGCCAGATTCTCGACCTGCCGATCAAGGAGCCACTCAAGAAGAGCCTTCGATCCAAGCAAGAGATCCGCGAATACCTAATCCGCGAGGAGAAGGAAGACCGGACCGACGCCGAGCGCTTCGCGGATTCCAAGGCGCTCGAGGCATTTGGCCTCATCCCCCGCAATTTTCCGCTGGATTCCTTTATGCTCGATATTTTGACCGACCAGGTCGCCGGCCTTTATGATCCCAAAGCAAAGGAGTTTTACATCGCCGATTGGATCGCCGCCGACGAGCAGCGCTCCGTGATGTCCCACGAATTGACGCACGCCCTTGAAGACCAATCGTTTCATATCGACCCCTGGATCAAGGCGGCGCGTCCCAATGATGACGCCGAGCTGGCTCGCGACTCCGTCAGCGAAGGTTCCGCGATGGCCGCCATGGTCGATTACACCTTGCTCGATGAAAAAATCGGCGTTCGCGACCTGCCCGATGTGACTCTTCTGATCCGATCCGGGGCGATCGAGGAAATGAACAAGGATCCCAAGCTCTCGAAGGCGCCTGCCTACATTCGCGATGAGCTTCTTTTCCCATATCTCGAGGGCACCACCTTCACGCAGCAGTTCCTGAAAGCCCACACCGGCTGGAAGGACTTGAATCTTCTGTTCGAGAATCCGCCGCTCTCCACGCAGCAGATTCTTCATCCGGACCTATATCTCAAGGGAGTGAGTCCGCACGAAATCAAATTGCCGGATTGGAAAGGGGTCGTGCCCGCGGACTGGAAGCTCCTGGAAGAGAATGTTATCGGCGAATTCGGCTTCGGCGAAATCTTGAAGCAGCTTCTCGACCAGAAGGCAGCGGACTCACTCTCCCCGGCGTGGACTGGGGATCGGTATGCCGTATTTGAAAACACCAAGACGAACGACACGCCGCTCGTGCTGCGTTTGGATCTCGACAACACCGATGACGCGGTGCGTTTCTTCGGTCAATACAGCGAAGCGCTTGAGAAAAAGTACACCACGCGCAGCAGCCTTTTCCGCCGCCCCGACGCGAACTTCTTCCAGTTTCAGTCGAGCGTTGGAGGCGTCTATTTGCGTTGTGTGGGAACAGCCTGTCTGACTGTGGAAGGTGCTACGCGCGAAACGTACGATAAGATCACGCGCGCGCTTGGCTGGCCCATTGCTCCCGCGCCTCCGTCCACCGACAGTGAAAAATCGGTCGCACGTCTCCAGATTGCCGCGTCGTACGGATTCGTCCAGTCGATTGCGGCCCAGGCCCGCTAGGACTCCACGAATGGGCTTTTTCGATCTGCCGCGCGTCCCCGAACTTGAGGCAATGGATGATTCATGCGAGGTCGAGGCCTATGCGTCCGCCGCCTCGCAGTCCTTCCTCGATAAGATTGACGACACCTTTGTCGAGCATGCCTTGCGCCTCGTCAGCGGTCGCCAGCGCGGTCGCGCCCTCGATATCGGCACCGGGCCGGGTCAAATCGTCCTGAAGCTGGCCTATCGCCTTTCGCTTTGGAAGTTTGTGGGGGTTGATCGTTCGCCGGTAATGATTGAACGCGCTCGCACCAACCTGGATTCGGCGATCAACGATCTGGCCGGCCGAGTCGAATTTCAACTCGCCGACGGAAATCATCTCGAGTTCCCCGATGCCAGCTTCGACTTCGTCATGTGCAACTCGGTCCTGCACCATCTGGCGGAGCCGCAGAATCTTCTGTCGGAAATGGCACGCCTGGTGAAGCCCACGGGCGCAATTCTTTTGCGCGATCTCTGGCGCCCCTCACGATTCCGCTATCCGCTCCACGTTCGCTGGCACGGGCGAAAGTACTCCGGCGCCATGTACAAGCTCTACTGCGATTCGGTCCGCGCCGCCTACACTCCGCAAGAGCTGCAGAGGTTGCTCAATTCCTCTGCGCTCTATGGGGCACACGTCTTCACGCACCACTCCACTCATCTTGGAATCGCACGCGCGATCGGGTCGTAAGGAATTTCCTGAATTTCAGCGAGGAAGCCGCTCAGGTGGCCGCGCGGTGGCGGTCCGCCCACGCCGCCCAGGGAACCGTGAGCCAAATGAACAGGGCCGTATGTTCAGTGTCCGAGAAACACCCTACTCTCCGAGCTCGAAACCTGCCGAATCGGTCCGATGAACGACCATCAATGTTTGATCGTCCTTCGGCATCGCTCCGCCGGAGTGCGTTTGAACGTCCTTCAAACAGGCAGCGAGAAGCTCTTCCGGCGGCCAACCATGCCGTTCACTGGCCACCCGGACGATCCCTCCTACGCCGTACTCCTTACCTGCGGGGCTGTTCGCTTCTGAAATTCCATCCGTATAGAGCAGCAGGCTGTCGCCGGGCTCCAGACGAACTCGCTGCACTGGAAAGCGGCCCGTCGAAAACATACCCAGCGGAAGCCCCGACGCGGAAATTTGCTGCACGCCCTCCTTGGCTACCAGCAGAGCGGGGAAGTGGCCCGCGCTTGCGAGTTCAACTTCGCCATGCCTTCCCGCGCGTCCACAGATCAGAGTGGCGTACTGTCCGGCGATTGTACTTTCGCAAAACAAGTGGTTGGCCACTTCCAGCATTTTGTCGAGCTCATGTCCCACGCCCGATAAGCTGCGAAACATCGCATGCAAATGAGTCATCAGCAGCGAAGCGGCCACACCTTTTCCTGCCACGTCTCCAAGCAGAAACGTGAGTTTTCCTTCCCCATTCGACGGCGATATCAAATCGCAGTAGTCGCCGCTGACGAGGCCCGCGGGATTGTATAGGTACTGGACGTGCCAGTCGCGAAATCGCACGTTCGGCTGCGGCAACAGCCCGCGCTGAACTCTGGATGCCAGCTCGAGATCCCGTTCGAGCGCGCGGCGCCCCTCGTTCGTCAAGTGATCCAGGCACAGCCGCACAAGAGGGTCGGCAATCAGCCGGTCTTTCTCGATCGAATCATGGCAGGTGTCGCAGATGCCGTAGGTTCCATGGTCCATTCGTTCGAGCGCCGAATCCACTTCCTGGAGAAGCGCGTTGAACGGACTTAAGTCCGGCGCAAATGCCGGCGCCGCCATCGCGGCCATCAGCTCCGTCCGCCGCTTCTCGAGCTGTTCGCGGATGTAGGGGTCAGTTGTTTCTGCCACGGTTTTGTCCTCGTCTGGGGATATTCTCGCCATTTGCGCTGCGCTGCTATCCGATTCCTGCACGGAATTCTCCTGGACTTTCTCTCCTAATTCGATTCACCGGGCCGCTGCTGCGATTCCGCTTCCAGGGAGTCGAGCAGGGTCCGCCCGGCCTTGCGCTCCAGCCGCGCCAGCCGGTGCTCGAACTTGCCGCGCGTCTGCCGGTAGGCAGCCGGCGAAATCGTCCCCAGGCGGTTTGCGCGGCGGAGCTCGGCGAGCGCTTTCCGCACAATCACGGCAGCGCGATGCGGCTCGCGCGCGTGGTGCTCGTAGTAAATCGCGAGCTGCTCATACGCTTCGTAGCCTTCGCGCGAGTTTTCCAGCAGCGCCTCCCAAAGCTCGCGTGCCAACGAGATATCTCCACCGCGCTTCGCCAGCCGCGCCAGCGACCGCCGCGCCGCCCGCCCCGTTTCCGCTGGAAGTTCTGCGGTCAGCGTTTGCGCGTAGAGCCGCTTCGCGCGCGTCGTGTCTCCCCGGCGCTCGCACAGCCGCGACACGCCGAAAAGTTCCAGCGCGTCGTTCCCGCGCGTTTCGGGATCTGCCAGCAATGACATCACGCGATTCGATAGCCCCGCCAGCCCGCGCAGGTCCATTTGATTGTGATGGAATATCGGAACCAGTGGCTCGGGAGGCCCGCCGCGCAGAAAATCAAAATAGATCGACGGGATCAGCTCCGACATCACGTCCGTCCCGCGATTCCATCCGAGTACGTGCCGCTCGAGTTCCGCCAAACGCACCGATCCCAGCCGCGGCCGCCAAAGATTCCGCGCCGGATGCAGAAAGTCCAGATGCGCCTTGGGAGCGGGCAGTTTTATCGTGCGCGTCATGCGGTAGCGAGTCTCCAGCAGCGGCCAATCGAACGATTTTCCGTTGAACGTCACCAGCACGCGCCGCTCCGCCATCCGCTCCGCCAGCGCCACCAGCAGCGAATGCTCTTCGCTGTGCTCGCGCATGAAAAATTGCTCCACTTCGAGCCCGCCCGCGTCCCACCACGCAATTCCCACCAGGAACGCGTACGTACCCGTGCCGCCCGCCAGCCCCGTCGTCTCCGTATCCAGAAAAAGCCATTGTTGCGGATCGGCCGCGCAATCGGGGGCGTCGGGAGCTAGCAACCGCAATGCGCCTAGGTCCGGCGCGCATTCCACTGGCTCTGAAAACCACCGCCGCAGAGCAAGATGCTCGCCGAAGCGATTGCTCCGCGCGGAAGCGCCCAGGATCTCCGCCAGCCGCGCAGCGCCTTCCGGAATATCCGGCGCCATTCCGCGAGGCGCGCCCTCCTCGATGGCGACGCGCCTCCGCGCCGGCTTCAGCGCCGCTATCCTCGAAAACTTATCCTGTGTCGTCGCGCTCATACTAGATGCTCTTGCCCTCTCATTTCTCTGTGACCTCTGTGCCTTCTCAGTGTTCTCTGTGGTAAGTCACTGAGCCTTTCACGCGCAAAGTCGCTCCAATATCGCCAGCGCCGCTTCCTTGGTCCGCTCGCTCTTCTCGCCCGCCGGCCCCACGCACGAAGGGCACCCCTTCTCGCAAGGGCACGCCGCAATCAACTCGCGCGTCCGCCGCAGCAGCAAATCGTGCACGCGATAAAGCGGCTCGCTGAATCCGATCCCGCCCGGATACGCGTCGTACAGATACAAATTCGGCTCGAAGAATTCCTTCATCTCCGCCGGGTCTCCCATCGCCGTCGTAGCTTCCTGCCATTCGGTTTCGACACCCGGGCTCGGCGGCCGCTCGCCCACCGCCGTTCCCAGGTCGCGGCGGTCGCACATCAGCAGCAGCGTGGCCATCGATTCCAGCGCGTGCAGCAGCCCGAAGATTCCGCTCTGCCGGTCGGAAAGCGCAAACGGCAGCGCCACCAGCAGCTTGCGTTCGAGCGTGATCCAGAACGCCGTCGTGTGCATCTCGTTTTCCGGCAGCTCCAGTTTTCCCGCGCCCACGTTTTCGTTCGTGAAAAATTTGATCTTCTTGAATCCCACCACCTGCGACCGCACCAGCACGTCGCCATGCGCGCGCGCCGCGGGCCCGGCGATGCGTTCTTCCTCGGCAATTTCCAGCACGCGCACCTGCGTGTAGCGAATCGCGTCCGTGTAGTAGTCCACGTTCACGCGCTTCACGTACGCCTTGCGCTGGTCGAAATCGAGCCGCTCGACGTGATATTGCTGCCCCTGATGAATGTAAATCGCCTTCGGATGCACCGTCGTGAGCGCGGAGGAAAAATCCACCTCGCCGATCACTTCCGGCTCGCCATGCGCAGCGTCGTCGCGCCTCACATTTTCCTCGCCGGTAACATCGATGATCACGAAATTGTCCGAAGTCACCGAGCGCAGGCTCACCGTATCCGCCGGATAGGCCTCCTGCACCCAATGCCAATTTCTCGCCGCTGCGATGCAGGAATCCCGCATCGGCCAGCCGCTCGCAAAGCGTAGCCACATCCACGTCCGCCGAATTTCTCGTCCGGCGCAAGCGGCAGCTCGAACGCCGCGCATTTCAAATGATTCACCAGAATTTCCAGATTGTCCGGCTGCACGTAGGCGTGTTCCGGCGAGCGCCCGAAAAAATAATCCGGATGCTGCACGATGAACTGATCCAGCGGCGCCGACGACGCCACCAGCACCGCGCACGATGTCCCACTGCGCCGGCCGGCGCGCCCCGCGCGCTGCCACGTGGAAGCGATCGAGCCCGCATAGCCCGCCATCACGCACGCATCGAGCGACCCGATGTCGATTCCCAGCTCCAGCGCGTTCGTCGCCACCACTCCGCGAATTCGCCCCTCGCGCAAGCCCGCGCTCGATCTCGCGCCGTTCGCCCGGCAGATATCCGCCGCGATACCCGCGAATCGGCTCCGCTTCGCCCGGCTGCGGCCGGTTCGCCTGCTGCAAATACGTGAGCAGCACTTCCGTGTGCAGGCGGCTGTTGGCGAACACGATCGTCTGCAGCTTGCGCGCCAGCAGTTCCTTGGCCACGCGCGTCGTCTCGTTCAAATAGCTGCGCCGGATGCCGAGGTTGCGGTTCACCATCGGCGGGTTGTAGAAGACGAAAAGCTTCTCCGCCGCCGGCGCGCCGTTTTCTTCCACCACGCTCACTTCCTTCTCGATCAATTGCGCCGCCAGCTCGCCCGGATTCGCAATCGTCGCCGAGCAGCAAATGAACTGCGGCTTCGAGCCGTAAAATCGCGCGATGCGCGCGAGCCGCCGCAGCACGTTCGCCAGATGGCTCCCGAACACGCCGCGATACGTGTGCAATTCGTCGAGCACGATGTAGCGCAAATTCTCGAACACGCGCGTCCATCGTGTGTGGTGCGGCAGGATTCCCGTGTGCAGCATGTCCGGATTCGTCAGGATCACGTGCCCGCGCTCGCGAATCGCCTTGCGCGCGTCGCCCGGCGTGTCGCCGTCGTAGGTGAAGACGCCGAAGCAGTCGTCCAGCCGCTGTCGCCAGATCGTGCAGTTCGGCGAGCTGGTCCTGCGCCAGCGCCTTGGTAGGGAAGAGGTAGAGCGCCCGCGTATCCGTATTTTCCAGGATCGCGTTCAGCACCGGCAGGTTGTAGCAAAGCGTCTTGCCCGAAGCCGTCGGCGTCACCACCACGAAATTCTTCCCGGCGCGCGCCAGTTCCGCCGCGGCCGCCTGATGCGAATAAAGCTGCTCGATGCCTTTGGCCCGGTAAGCCGCCGCCAGCTCCGGCCGCACCCATTCCGGCATGGGCCGGAACTGCGCCTCGCGCGCCGGAATGTGCTTCACGCCGGTCAGCACCTCGTCCGCGCGATATCGCGCCGCCAGCGCCCCCAGCGCCTCCTGGACCGTATCCAGCGTCGTTCGTTCCCGTACCGCCAAGCCCTGCCCCGATGCCGCCATGCGTTCTCTCCCAGCGAGGCCCCGCCAAGCTGCCCCGGCGAAAGCTCTTCGCTTTTTGTTCGCTCAAGGTAACACGCCAAGGCAATCAGCGCAATACGGGAATTGCTGAGGTGTCGTTAGGACGAGATTATGTCCGCTCGATTGGCTCTTGAAATTGTGCGTACCAGGACTCGGCCCTTGGACGAAGGAATTCAGGAATTGGAGTAGCCCCACACGCCATATTGCCCGCCACTCCATCCAGGATTACTCGCTCGCGAGCGCATCAACCTCTTTGGAAAGATTTCGCCCCAGATGTTCCGAAGCATCGAACCCGTTGTGAACCATACGAATTCGACCCGCTCCGTCCAGGACAATCAACGCGGGAAGGGTGTTAACCCCCAGCGCTTTTCCTGTCCCCTCGGAGTCGAAGGCAAGTGGCATGTCAAGTTTTATCTGCCTGGCAAAAGCGGATTCCTTTTCGGCGGTGTCTTCGCCCCACGGCCCGCCCACTGCATAAAACGCCACATGGGAGTTTCCCTCGTATTGCTCGTACACCTTTTGCAGTTCCGGCAGTTCCTGCTGGCACGGAACGCACCATGTGGCCCAGAAGGCCAGAACCACCACCCGGCCACGCAGGTCGGCGGAGGTCACTGGCTTCCCTTCGAGCGTCGCCAGGGAAAAAGCGGGCGCGGGCCGGTTGACATGCTCGCTGGACCACCTCGCCATCAAGGATGGCACAGCCGTTGCTATAGCTACGATCACCGCGCCGAATGAGAGCACCGCCACCACGGAAGCCGCTCTGCGACGGCCGCGGGCGAGCAGGTGGCGAGTTTCCACTCCAGCTACAGCCAGCAGCACGGAAAACACGATGAACAGCGGCACGTATCCTTGCGCGGTCATCGCCATCCCGGTCACCCTCATGGCCACCACGGGAACCACGCCGCCCAAACCAGTCAGCAGACCCGTTAACCAGATGGGATGAGAAGGCCGGTCTCCACGGGATGCGATACGCTCCCAATGTTCGACGTGCTCGAGGCACAAGAAAAAGGAGACCGGCGATGAAGAAGATTAGCACTGTGCAGGCATTCAGCAACGAGATTTTCAAGGGGCAGAAGTTAACCATCGGTCTAGATCTAGGAGACCGCTGGTCGTACTACTGCGTTTTGGATGAAGCAGGCAAAATCATTCTGGAGCAGAAAGTGCCGACGACACCGGAAGGGATGAAGCAGACATTTGGAAAGATGCCGCGGAGTCTCATCGCCCTGGAGACAGGCACACATTCTCCCTGGATAAGCCGGCTGCTAACGGAGCTGGGACACAAAGTGATCGTGGCGCACGCCCAAAAGGTGCAATTGATCACCAAGAGCAATCGAAAAGACGATCGGCACGATGCGCGGACCCTGGCACGGCTGGCGCGAATCGATCCTGAGCTATTGGGGCCAGTGCGGCATCGCAGTGCGCAAGCGCAAATCCACCTAACGGTGATCCGGGTACGGGCTGAGCTGGTGAGTGCGCGAACGGCTTTGGTGAACGCCGCCCGCGGGTTGGTGAAATCTTATGGCGAACGACTGCCCCAGTGTGGCACGCAACAGGTGAGCCGGGAGCTGGCCGCTAAATTGAGCACAGAGTTGCGCGAGGTTCTGGAGCCGCTGTTGAGAGAAATCGAATCACTGAACGAGCGCATCCAGGAATACGACGAGCGGATGGAGAAAATCGCCCAGGAAGTGTACCCGGAAGTGTCCTTGCTCAAGCAGGTGAAGGGTGTGGGAACACAGATCGCCTTAACTTATGTGCTGACGATCGAAGATCCCTATCGGTTTGCGAAGAGTCGCGAGGTGGGCTGTTTTCTGGGGTTAAAACCTGGACGCAGGAACTCCGGGGAGAGCGAACCACAGAAGCACATCAGTAAAGAAGGAGACCGGTATCTGCGAACCATGATGGTGCAGGGCGCCCATTACATTCTGGGGCCATTTGGAGAAGACAGTGATCTGCGGAGATGGGGACGGAAGCTTGCGGAGCGAGGAGGGAAGAATGCCAAGAAACGAGCGGTGGTTGCGGTGGCGCGCAAGTTGGCGGTACTGCTCCATCGGTTGTGGGTGAGCGGCGAGGTATACGAACCACTGCGCCATAGCCAAGAAGCGATGCGTGCCGTGGCCTAAAAGGTTTTGATCCGAACAGCCGAGCTCAACCGCCGAGTCTAGGTGACTGCGACTAACTCCTGGAGCCCAACTCCCACCGAAAAGGTGAGAAGAGAGGACGCTAATCAGGTAGCAGCACCTACTGAAACGAGAACACCCACCTAGCACCGAGCGAATATCGCTCACCAAAGAGTGCGGATAGAAGGATGGCGACAGAGGCGGCTTGGCTGAATAGAAAGAAAATCATGGCACGAACAGCAAACCCAAAAGTGTGCCTTGACATCGATCGGCCTTCTCATAGAAGGAGTTTTGCGCTATGTTCCCGCCGCGCAACATCCCCGCCAAGAAATACAGAATAGCCGTGACAACCACGAACCGTTGGAGGTCATTCTGATTGTGGACGGCCACATAAGCGATCAGCACGCCAAACGCTACGAAGCCCGCGAGGATGCTCAGGATTACTGACTTCAATGTTGTTTTCAGCGGCATCCGCTCTCTCCCCTGGCTCATTCAGCCGCAACGTGCAGGGCATACCTTCCGGCTTCTTGAGCCTCAGCATCACATCCGCAAACGCGAGTTCTTTTGTTTCGAATGTATAGCACATCCGCTCCTGCCGGTCTGTGCGGAAGGGTGGCGGGCAGGTCGGGCAACCTCTCAGTTTCCTGCTGCTTTCCTGCCTCGGCTGGAATCGGAAGCTGGAGCCTGCCTGCCAACAACGGCAGATTCGTCGCCAGTCGGCCGCGTGAAAAAACTAAGACGCTAGTATCTCGGCGGTTCCGCGCGACGGATGAATTGGATTACTTCCCCATGGCCGGCAATTCGCCCGGAACCTTTTCTTGCAATTCCCACAACCCCGTTTCTGGCCAACTTCCGGTTGGCCGACAAACCAGCCCTTTGGATTATGAAGCCAAAGAATAAAGAGCTTAGGACGGCTTCTTATTATCGTGTTGCATTTGGAAGTGCGGATCGTCAGCATGGCCTCAGCTTAGGCGACGGAAGAAGGCGGTCAGGTCCCCTGCGACCGCCGCTGGTTCCTCAGCCGGGGCGAAGTGCCCGCCGCGCGGAAAGACTGTCCAGCGCTGGATGTTGTATAAGCGCTCCAAATACGAGCGCGGCAGTTCGCCCTCGGGAACGGTCTGGTGCGCGAAAACACCAAACGCCGTGGGCGTGCTGACGTAAGTGGGATCGACCGGGTGCCAGCGATTGTCCCAATAGTCGCGCATCGACGAGGTGATGCTCTGCGTGATCCAGTACAGGGTGAGCGTGGCGCAGAGGAAGTCGTCGGTCGGCGTAACGTCGCTCCACGAGTGCCACTTCTCACCCACGTATGCCGCGAGCCCTGCCGGGGAGTCGTTGAGTCCATAGCCGACAGTCTGCGGCTTGGTGGACTGGATCGCGCAGTAGCCCCGCTCCGTTGTATCCCAGCCCCGGCTCACCGCAAGGTACGAACGCTCGACATCGGACAGCTCCGTATCGTCCACCACGGGGGCGAGATCCGACTCCAGTGTGGTGAGATGGATCCCGATCACCGACTCTGGATGGTCTAGCGCAAGGATCGTCGTCACCCCGGCCCCAAAGTCATAACCGCTCGCACCATAGCGGGAATACCCAAGCTCAGACATGAGCTGGTGCCAGCGCTCCGAGACGTACCGGTAGTTGATGCCGACCTTGGGTGGACGCGGCGAGAAACCATACCCGGGCAGGGAGGGCACGACCACGTCGAACTGCTCAAGCATCGGCAGCATGTCCACGTAATCGAGGAAACTGCTGGGCCAGCCGTGCGTGAGAATGAGCGGCACACCCCTACCTGATGCCGCACGCTGGTACACAAAGTGGATGCCATCCCAGGTGAAGTGGTTGAACGCGTTGAGCCTTCGCTCCCAGCCACGCCAGTCGAACTCGTGGGCCCAGTAGGACACGAGGCGTCGTAACCAGTCCAACTCGGTGCCCTGTTCCCAGCCTATACCGGGTATCTGGTCGGGCCATCTTGTATGGCGCAATCGTGCCCGCAAATCGTTGAGTACCTCATCCGCGACGTGAATCCGAAATGGTTCCACTACGATAACCCAATCTTGGCCATAGCCAGTGGCCAACTGGACGCGCAGGGAATGTCGCACGGGGTCTCGTCGATCACTGTCGACAGATAGACATGGGGCGTTGCGGCCCGGATCAATCCCGTTACGACGTAGTTTAAATCATGCCCCTCTTTTCACGGATAATAATGTCCTCTACCGTGGGTGAATCAGTCTAAGAAACTGCCGACTGCGGTCTTTATGAACAACTCTTCGGTCTGTAGATGATCCCGACTGGATCACGGGCAACTCTTCCTCAATCCGGGTAAGGGAAGGGTTGCCGACAATACGTCCAGAATCGTGTTGGAAATTGGCACGTGCGTTCTCCATGAACGGTTTCGTTTGGCGTAAAGGCGAATCTAGCCCGCGCTGCGCTTCACCAAGTGGCAGGTTCAGCTGACAAGCGTTCGCGCGCTCCTTGGAGTGCACAGCATCAGCAGCCCTCCGGCAAGTGAAGAGACCATCATCACGACCAGTCCGTACGAAAGTGATCCGGTTCGAGTGTTCAGGTAACCGAACAGGTAAGGTCCGGCAAAGCCCGCAACGCTGCCCACTGCATTGATCATTCCCACTGCCGCCGCTGCCGCCGACTGGCCCAGGATTTCGGTCGGGATCGCCCAGAAGACCGGAAGGTAGGCAACGCACATACCCACCATCGTGAACAACAGGAGTGAGAACGGAATGGACCGGGGGTGAGTGATGAGCCCCAGAAGTCCGGCTGCCGCGATAAGAAACGGCACCGCGGAGTGCCAGTATCTTTCGTGGCTCTTGTCGGAATGCCATCCGTTGACCTGCATCGCGACGAAAGCCGCCAAGTATGGCAGAGCGCCGAGCAGGCCTACATTCACGTCCGAAAATCCCGACTGGCGTTTCAGCATGGTCGGGAACCAGAAATAGAAGCTGTAAAGCACGAAATAATTCAGAAAGCATACTGAGGCCAGCAGCCAAATCGTCCGAGACCTGAGTGCAAGCCTGATAGACATCGCTTGCGCTGTGACAGACTTTTCTTCGCCCAGCTTTCCTTTAATCCATTGTCGCTGCTCGGCAGCAAGCCACGTCGCTTCGCCCGGGAAGTCCGTTAAGTAGAAGAACGCAACGATGCCAAGCAGGATAGCCGGCATTCCTTCCAGGATGAAAAGCCATCGCCAGCCTTTAATAGCGAACCAGCTGTAGCCGAGAATCCAGCCCGCGATCGGCGATCCAATGACGAAGGATATGGGAATTGCGGCCATGAAGTTGCTCGTTGCCTTCGCGCGGTCGTCGTGTATGAACCAGTGGCTCAGATACACGATGACCCCCGGGAAAAAACCGGCCTCCGCCGCTCCCAACACAAAGCGTGCCAGGTAAAGCTGCGTCGGAGTATGCACCAGTCCTGTCAGTGCCGTCAGCGATCCCCACGCGATCATGGTCGCAGAAATCATCCGCCGCGCGCTCCAACATTCCACCAGCAAGGCGCCCGGAACCTGCAAGGCCACATAGCTGACGAAGAAAATTCCTGCTCCCAGTCCAAATACGCGGTCGCTGAATCCAAGGTCGCGAGACATCCCGATCGCGGCATAAGCCACGCTGGTGCGGTCCAGATAATTCGTAATGTAAAGAATGAAAAGAAACGGCAACAGCCGCAAGGCAATATGACGCCGCGTACGGTCCACTAGATGGGCCGTAGCGGGCGTGATCGAGCGTGGGATAGTTGCGGCCACTTCGGTGTTTTCGTCGGATTGCGTGTGACGGCCGGAGTATATCGGAATTCCGCCAATGACTGAATGAGATACGACGGGTTCGCCTGTCGAGAGGCCTTTAGAACAGCCCATTGATCGGTGGCATGCAGGCCCAGGGGTAATGGAGCAAAAGCCACGGTCGTTATGTGGCGTGGGCTCCGGCAGAACAGGGGTGATCAACTGCGCCCCCGCTCCGTTCCGATCGGATTACGAGCAAACCGGAAGTTATTCCGGGCCAGAAGTCCGGTTCGAGGAAGCGAGGTCTCGTCGGAGGCTCGTTGCGCTCTTATCTCCTCGAACCCCGTTTCTGGATAACTTCCGGTTTGCCGACCAACCATCCAGAATCTTTGCATCCGCATGGAACGTGCTGCGTGGGCTATAATCACGCGCACGCATGGCACTCAGCTCCGGTACAAAACTAGGTCCTTACGAGATCCAATCGCCGCTGGGTGCAGGCGGCATGGGCGAGGTGTACCGCGCACGCGACACGCGGCTCGGGCGTGATGTCGCGATCAAAGTGTTGCCAGAGGCGCTGGCCAAAGACGCGGATCGACTGCGGCGTTTCGAACAGGAAGCACGCACGATTGCGGCGCTGAACCATCCGAACATCCTGGGAATCCACGACGTTGGTGCGCACAACGATGCGCCGTTTCTGGTCAGCGAATGTCTTGAAGGACAAACACTGCGGGAGAAGCTCAAATCAGGGCCTCTGCCGGTGCGGCTCGCAGTGGAATACGCGCTCGGCATCGCACAGGGACTCGCGGCGGCCCACCAGAGGGGAATCGTGCACCGGGATCTCAAACCGGAGAACGTGTTTGTCACCCGTGACGGACGGGTTAAAGTGCTGGATTTCGGGCTGGCAAAGCTGGTGAGGCCGGAGGAAAGCCACGAAAGTGCAGTGACGCTAACGAGTCCGGCGACGCTGCCGGGAATGGTGCTTGGTACGGTCGGCTACATGTCGCCGGAGCAGGTGCGGGGCGAAGCAAGCGACGCGCGATCGGACATATTCAGTTTCGGTGCCGTGTTGTACGAGATGCTCACGGGCAAACGCGCTTTCAAACGCGAGACGTCCGCAGAAACGATGAGCGCCATTTTGCGCGAAGAGCCACGGGAGCTGAACGACGCCGGGTGGCAAGGTCCGCTGGCCCTGCAACGGATTCTTGTACGATGCCTGGAAAAGAATGTTGAGCGACGATTCCAGTCGGCCAGTGATCTGGCGTTTGCCATTGAATCGCTGAGCGGAACGTCGACCGCGCAGAGTGTGCCGCAGCCGAACTCAGGGCGAGCGTGGCTGCCGTGGGTCATAGCCGCCACTGTCCTGGTGGGAACTGCGGTCTGGGAAATGGTTCGGCCGGCGGCTGTACCAGCCAATCCGCTCGAAAAAGCGCATTTCACGCGCGTGACCGACTTCGAGGGTGTTGGGGCCGCGATCTCGCCGGACGGCAGGTTCGTGGCTTTTATCTCCGATCATGACGGCCCCTTCGATGTATGGCTCAGCCAGGTGGGCACCGGACGCTCGATTAATCTGACACAAGGGAAGGCGGGCCCGTTACCAGGGCCTTTACGAAGCGTCGGTTTTTCGGGCGACGGCTCGGAGATTTGGCTGGGCGGTGGTGATGCGGGGATGCGGCTGCGGCTTTTGCCCCTGACGGGAGGTACGCCACGTAATTTCCTTGGCGAGGAGGCAGCCAACCTGGCTTGGTCGCCGGACGGGGAGCGGATTGTCTATCATAACGCCGGTAATGGCGACCCTATGTTCGTGGCGGACCGCACTGGCGCGAATGCTCGGCGGATATTCGGGGACCAGCCGGGCATTCACAACCATTTTCCAACTTGGTCGCCTGACGGCCGTTGGATCTATTTTGTTCATGGGACTCCGGCGACGATGGAGATGGATTTATGGCGCATAGACCCTGACGGCAGGCACGCAGAGCGCCTCACGCAACGCAATACAGATGTCGCTTATCCCACGCCTGTCGGCAACCGAACAGTGTTCTACGTGGCGCGGGACGGCGACGGTTCGGGGCCGTGGCTGTGGGCGTTTGATCTGAAACGGAAGGATTCACGGCGCGCGAGCGTCGGTCTCGAGCAATATACGTCGGTGGAAGCCAGCGCGGACGGCCGTAAGCTGGTGGCCACCATCAGCAACCCCGTCGCAGGTCTTTGGAGTGTTCCGATTCTTGCTCGCGTCGCCGAAGAACACGACGTAAAACCGTTTACAGTGCCGAACGTCCGGGCCCTGGCGCCCCGGTTTCGTGGCTCCTCGCTGTTTTACTTGTCTTCCCTCGGGACGGGCGACGGACTGTGGCGCCTTCGAGACGGTCAGACGACCGAGATCTGGAAGGGTGCCGACGGCGCTCTGCTGGAAACGCCCGCTGTTTCGCCGGATGGAGGTCGCGTGGCCATTGTGTTGCGGCGGAGCGGGAAACGCCAACTACATGTCCTCTCTGCAGACGGTGCCGAACTCCAACCGATTGCGGAAGGAATTGACGTCCAGGGTACGAGTTGCTGGTCGCCAGACGGCAAATGGATCGTCACTGGCGGCAGCAGCGCCACCGGTCCTGGGCTTTTCAAGATTCCGTTGGAGGGTGGACCGCCAGTTCGCTTGGTCGCCGGGCAGGCACTCAGCCCAGTCTGGTCGCCGGATGGAAGCCTGATCGTATATGCGGGCACGAATGTGCGTACGTTCGCTCCGCTCCTGGCCGTACGCCCCGACGGAACCAGCGTCAAATTGCCGGATATCATCTTGCGGCGCTTGGGCGACCGCGTCCGCTTCTTGCCTGATGGCAAGAGTTTGATTTACATGCAGGGCCTGTTCGCATCACAGGATTTCTGGCTGCTCGATCTTGCTTCCATGAAGTCGCGCCCACTCACCCGGCTTCAAAACCGTGCCACCATGCTGACCTTCGACATCACAAGCGATGGGAAACAAATCGTGTTTGACCGCTTGCGTGAGAACTCGCAGGTCGTCATGATCGATCTTCCCAAAGAATAGCGTTATTCAATCACGACCTGCCAGTAGTTCCCGAGGTCTCTCTTGATCCGCCCGGGTGACGAGCTAACCGGAAGTTATTGCTGGCCAGAAGTCCGGTTCGAGGACGTCGCCAGTGATCTCCTCGAACCCCGTTTCCGAATAATTTCCGGATTGCCGACCATCTGGACACAAATGCGCGAGGCGGCGGGTGGTCGCTCCGAACGTGATGCTATTCAGGGAAATCGCGCCTCATGATTCCGCACCAATCTGTCGCCCACTGCCCCGGTCGTCTCAAAACCCCGCGGGCGTAACGTCGGGACCGTTGGACGTGGCAGAGTAACAGGGCGGCCACTCGACGAGGATACTCAATACGGCATCCGCTAGTCTTCTGCTCACAGCAGCAACCAAAAGCATAAGTCTTGACAAAATCTCATATTAGACATAATCTAAATTCCTCATGGACGCCGAGGCGATTAAACGGTCCTTCGACGACAGCGGTTTGCGGTGCACTCCTCAGCGCTACGCCGTGATGGCATTCTTGATGGAACACAACAGGCATCCCACGGCTGCGGAAATCTTCGAAGCCGTGAATCGTGTGGATCCGCGCTCTTCAAGGGCCACGACTTATAACAATCTCCGGGACCTGGTGCAGGCGGGTTTGGTGCGTGAAGTGGCCGTCGAGGGCCGCGCCGCGCGATTCGATGCGAAAGGCATGCGGCATCACCACTTCATCTGCGACCGCTGCGGCAATGTTGAGGACATCGAGTGGTACGACGTGCCCAGGCCTGCCTCGCGCTCTCTCGGTAAGCGGATTCTTCGCGAATGCGAACTCATTTTCCGGGGACTCTGCACGAATTGCGCGCTCCGCGACACGCTTCCCGTTAAGTGTCATAGGCGCGTGGATACCCGATGAATGGCGCGCGTCGGCAAAGCGCGGCCGGCGATTGCGCGAATGAGAAAGCCAGGATGGTTTTGTATTTCATCGCAGTCTTTTTGGGCTAGTACGAAGGAGGATGAACTCATGGAAAAAGAACTCGCCAAGCAGGAGCAAAACATGTCAACCGAATCCAAGTGCCCGGTAATGGGCGGCGCTCGCAGACATACGGCCGCGACGAATGCGAACTGGTGGCCGAATCAGCTGAACCTGAAAATCCTGCACCAGCACTCCCCCTTGTCCGATCCTATGGACAAGGGGTTCAACTACGCGGAAGAATTCAAGAGCCTCGACCTGAATGCCGTGATCAAGGACCTGCATGCCTTGATGACGGACTCACAGGATTGGTGGCCGGCCGACTTTGGCCACTATGGGCCACTTTTCATTCGTATGGCGTGGCACAGCGCGGGTACGTACCGCATCGGCGACGGCCGCGGCGGGGCCGGAGCCGGTCAGCAGCGCTTCGCGCCGCTCAATAGCTGGCCGGACAACGTGAACCTCGACAAGGCGCGCCGGCTGATGTGGCCGATCAAGCAGAAGCATGGGCGGAAAATCTCCTGGGCCGACCTCATGATTCTCGCAGGCAACGTCGCCCTTGAGTCGATGGGCTTTAAGACGTTCGGTTTTGGCGGCGGGCGCGAGGACGTCTGGGAACCCGAAGAGGACATCTACTGGGGCCCTGAAGGCAAGTGGCTGGCGGACGAGCGCTACAGCGGCGACCGTGATCTTCAGAATCCGCTCGCTGCCGTGCAAATGGGTCTGATCTATGTGAATCCGGAAGGGCCGAATGGAAAGCCGGATCCGGTTGCTGCGGCACGGGACATCCGAGAGACTTTCGCCCGCATGGCGATGAATGACGAGGAGACCGTTGCGCTCATTGCCGGCGGTCACACCTTCGGCAAAACCCACGGCGCTGGCGATGTGGCACTGGTGGGCCCAGAGCCGGAATCCGCCGGCATCGAGGAGCAAGGCCTTGGCTGGAAGAGCAAATTTGGCACGGGCAAAGGGGATGACGCGATCGGCAGCGGCCTGGAAGTCATTTGGACCACCACGCCTACGAAGTGGAGCAACAACTTCTTCGCGAACCTGTTCGGCTACGAATGGGAACTGACCAAGAGCCCGGCCGGTGCGCATCAGTGGAGACCGAAGAATGGCGCAGGCGCCGGTACGGTGCCGGATGCGCACGATCCGTCAAAGCGTCACGCGCCATCCATGCTGACCACTGACCTCGCCTTGCGCTTCGACCCTGCTTACGAAAAGATTTCACGGCGCTTCTACGAGCATCCGGATCAGTTCGCTGACGCGTTTGCGCGGGCGTGGTTCAAGCTGACGCACCGCGACATGGGACCGATCTCGAGGTACCTTGGCCCGCTCGTTCCAAAGGAACCCCAGCTGTGGCAAGACCCTGTTCCCGCCGTGCATCATAAATTGATCGGGAAGCAGGACATTGCTGCTCTGAAGGCGAAGATCCTCAAATCCGGACTCTCGATCTCCCAACTGGTCACCACTGCTTGGGCATCGGCGGCGTCGTTCCGCGGCTCCGACAAGCGCGGTGGGGCCAACGGGGCGCGCATTCGCCTTGCGCCACAAAAGGATTGGGAAGTGAACCAGCCGGCCGAACTGGCGAAGGTTCTGCGCACGCTGGCGGCGATCCAAAAGGACTTCAACAGCTCGAAGTCGCGCGGGAAGAAGGTCTCGCTTGCTGACCTGATCGTTCTGGGCGGCTGTGCAGCCGTCGAGGAAGCTGCGAAAAGGGCCGGGCACAAGGTGAAGATTCCTTTCTCGCCGGGGCGCACGGATGCTTCGCAGGAGCAGACCGACGTGCACTCCTTCGCCGTATTGGAACCGGCCGCGGACGGGTTCCGCAACTTCCTCCGGAACGGGCACCAAATGCCGGCGGAGGACCTGCTGGTGGATCGAGCGCAGTTGCTGACGCTGACTGCCCCCGAGATGACAGTGCTCATCGGTGGCCTGCGCGCCCTGAATGCTAACTTCGGGCATTCCAAACACGGCGTCTTCACCAACCGGCCCGAGACGCTGACGAATGATTTCTTCGTCAACCTGCTCGACATGAATACGAAGTGGGAGCCCTCCTCTACATCCGAAGGCCTGTATGAGGGGCGCGATTCCGCGACGGGCAAAATCAAGTGGACCGGCACGCGTGTCGACCTTGTGTTCGGTTCGAACTCGCAGCTGCGCGCCATCGCGGAAGTCTACGCGTGTGACGACTCGAAGCAGGCGTTTGTGAAGGACTTCGTGGCTGCCTGGAACAAGGTGATGAACCTGGATCGCTACGACCTTGCCTAAGCCTCTATCGGTGGGCAGATCAGAGCGTAGTGGGGCATCCTCCCGCTTTGTCGTATGCGATGCCAGCGCACCTACTCCGAAATCATCCCGATCGTCCTCAGCCACGTCTCCACCAACTGAGGCCATCCGGTTATCGGAAATTTCGTGCGCCGCAAACCAAACGCATGCCCGCCCTGCGCATACAAATGCATCTCCACGGGAACCCCAGCCTTTTTCAGCGCGATGTAGTAAGCGAGCGAGTCGTCCACGTTGTCCACGTGGTCATCCTCCGCCTGCAGCAAGAATGTAGGCGGCGTCTGGCTGGTGACGCGAATATCGGGATTCACGCCAAGTTCTTCATCGGCATTCGCCGCATGCGGGACCGCAAACCTTTTGGCGCCCTGTTTCGCATCCCATTCCGCCGCGGAAAGCGACAGATGTCCCGGATAGATAGCCACCGCAAAGTCCGGGCGGCAGCTTTCTTTGTCGGCCGCATCCACAGCCGGATACAAACGCTTCGCAAAATGCGTGCTCATCGCTGCTGACAAATGCCCGCCTGCCGAAAACCCCAGCACTCCAATCTTGTGCGGATCGATATGCCACTCCGCGGCGTGAAAGCGCACCAGCCCCACCGTCCTCTGCGCATCTTCCAGCGCCATCGGTGATTCCGGATACGGCCCTGATTTCGGGTAGGGTGCCGATTTCGGATACATTCCCTCACCCGGCACGCGGTATTTCAGCAGCACACACGTGATCCCCTTGGGCGTCAGCCAGTCGCAGACCTCCGTGCCTTCCAGGTCAATGGCCAGAATCTGATAGCCCCCGCCGGGAAACACGACCACCGCAGCGCCGGTATTCTTTCCTGTTGGCGAATAGACCGTCATCGTAGGCTGCGATACGTTGCTCACCGCCACCACGGGCTTGCCGGCAATCAACTCCTCCTTCCCCGACGTTGTAACGAACTCCGGCCCCGCGATCGGCTGCGCATCAGGCGCCGCCCCCGGCCATATCGGAACTTGCGTGTGTCCCGGCGACGGCTGCCAGGTAGTCTGCTGCGCGCTCAGACCGCCAGCCGCAACCAGGCCCGCAAGGACGCTCAGGATCACTGCCTTGAACGTGGTTTTCAGCGGCATCCGCTCTCTCCCCCGGCTCAATCAGCCGCAGCGCGCAGAATACACCCTTCCCGCCCTTGACGTTGCCTCCGTCCCTGCCTTTGTAGCGGCCGCCTTTCAGGCGGGCAGCCCTTGCTTTGTCCTCACCGATGCTGCCCTCGCCCCGTCGTCATCCCGAGCGAGTCCGCCGCAGCGGACGACGAGGGATCTGCTGTTTGTTCCCGCCCTTGACGTTGCCTTCGTCCCTGCCTACGTAGCGGCCGCCTTTCAGGCGGGCAGCCCTTGCTTTGTCCTCACCGATGCTGCCCTCGCCCCCTCGTCATCCCGCTGGCCGTTTCCTGCTGGCATTGAATCTTCACACGGGCTCTTGTAGGGGGTCGGAGCTTCCAGCTCCGACATAAAAACCCGTCAGAGCGCTTCCTCTACCTTTCGCTTGCCCTGAGGTCGCCGAACGGGCGCTGTTTTACCCGCGCGATCCTTCGCCGCGCGCAACGGGGCCGGGGCGCAACGATTTGTCCGGCGGCTGGCCGTTGCGCTCGCCTCGCCTTCCCTCATACTTTTTTTGGCCTCAATTTAGGTTATTCACGATTGACGATTGTGACAAAGTATGTTAGTTTTACCTTTCTCCCCCGGTAGGGGGAGAAAGGTAACACTAAAGGTACTATAGAAAACTACTGGTCGGCCGGTACAATTGGAGACGGAGAGAGGCATGCAGCCCGCGATTACGTTCAACGAGCTCGAATGGCGCAGCGATGCCTTGGGTGCGTCTGCTGGGCGAGTAATCTCGAACATCGCCAAGCAATCGCAACTGGCGGTTCGACACTATAACGTTATCTTTGGATTGCACTCGACCAACAGCGCAATGTTGGACCTATTGCAGACTTTGCATACGTCCGATTCAATTCAAGTTTTGGAACTGGCCCCGCCAGACAGACTTCGTGAGCTTGGTCGGAAGCTTCTAGATGTTCACAATAAAGTGCGAACCGTTGTACTCCAGATAAGGTCGTTTGACCTTGGCTTTTGGAGGAAGGCGTATCATTCTTCCTTGAAGAATCTGGAGCTTCACAATCTCGAACTTAGCGCCCATGCACAAGCGCTTATGAACGCCGATTCGCCTCTCGTTCTTCTAAGTGAGAGGGACCAAGCGTTTGTACTTGAGTCTCTGGCGGCTTCAAGAGAACCAAACGAAGCGATGCGCCGTGCTTTTGCGCGAAAGTAGTGCCCCCTTTAGTCCTTGTACCAGACGGCTACGCATTGGAGCGTCTGGACCCTGGTCGCCACTGTCGGGAAGCCTTCTCTTGCGGTAAAGAGCCTCTCGACACTTATCTTCGTACTCAGGCATCGCAAGCTCAGATTCGGAACTTATCAGCCACGCATGTTTTGATTCGAACTGAAGCAAAAGACTCCGGCCTTTACCCAATTGCTGGGTATGTCACACTGGTGAGTTCAGAAATTCCTTTTCTGAGCTGTCCCCCCGCGTTGAAAAAAGTCACGAATAAGCCTGTGCTTCCGATATTATTTGGCGAGGATGGCAACCGATACCGCACACAAGGGCAAGAGAGTTGGGGAGTGTCTTTTGAAGCTCGCTCTCGCCAAAGCGTGGGAAATGAAACAAAATTCCGGTTGTGTCGCGGTTTTCGTAGATGCGAAGGATAACGATTCGAAGGCATTTTACGTGAAGTATGGATTCATTCCACTTCCCGAACAGACCATGAGGCTCTTTCTTGAGATGGCGGTCATAGAGAAATTATCCTGACCTTTAGTCAGACGCAGTAGAGAGGAGCTTCGCGTCCGCGCTCGCCTCATCCTGTCAAGCTGCCGAGGCAAACGCCACTACGACCACAGCAGCCAGAACGGCAAACACGCCGACAGTAAGCTGGTCACTTATTGCCTTATCTTCGACCGCCCATCGAACGACCATCTCGCAATTAGCTTGAGTGAGATGCCAGCTAAGTCCTTTTTTGCTTTGCAGGCGCAAAATGACGCGATGTCCCTGGTAGAGGTCAGCAGCAACCCAGAGAATCTCACAGGCCTGCCCAGCAGAGAACTCAATGAAGGGGGTGGATCGCAGGCTGTCTGACTTTTGCGAGTGCCACACCATTGGGTAGCCGTTGGCGTCTTTGCCATAGCCGACTACACCCCAGTGCATCACCGCCGGAAAGCGAACACTTCGGACCCTCAACACAGTTCCCGGAACGAGACTTTCTATCGGCACCTCATTCACATGGCACCTCTCTTGTGCGCAGTATAACATGGCTACTAACTCTGCTATTATCTGTACCGAAAGGGGCCGCAGCGTGACAGCCGACGAATTCAACAAAACAGTAATACGAACCGAAAACTCCATTCGGATTTCTTTTGACGTGCGTCCATTCGGTGACAGGCAAGGCGAGGCTGTGGACGTTTATCTTCACGAAGCTGGCATGGCACTTAATTACGGAACGTTCTCGACAAGCAAGCCAATCGTGTTGCTGTGCCAGCACGGGACCGTTTTCCTGCCTACGAGCAACACTTGGCTCAAGAACCTATTAGCGCGAGGCGTTCCCATTGGAGTCGAGCAAGTGGATGCTTGAGGTGGACGCGTAAACAAACACAAAGTCGCACACCGAGATGCCGATGGAGGTTCTCCGGATGAGTTATAGCGTCAAGGCGGTCGTCATGAGGACGGTTTTAACTGGGTCAGATATGCCTGGTTTTTTGCAGAGAGTCGCTACCGTTTACATTAACGGCCAAGAGTTTTTCGTCTCGGCCCCTCCGCATGCCAAGGGACAGGCTCTGGATTGGCTGCCGCATTTCACGGTGAGCCGACCAGATGGCTTGGATTCGGAAGTGACGGTTCGCGGTACCTATTGCGCTCTCGTGATGCAGACAGTCCAAGAGGAACTGGAACGAAAGAAAAGTCATGGCAACAAAGCAGATGGTGAGCATCCTGACGGAGTCCATTGTCGCGCGCAGATTTGCATGAGCGGTCATGTTCAACACTACGATGGTATGCCATTCGATTCAAACAATCATTGCACTAGATGCGGCGCGGCCTGTATCGATGAATGCTCTCACTGCGAAGAGCCGATTCGCGGAAACCAAAAGTTCACGGGAACCGGCTACTACACTTTACCCCATTATTGTCACCACTGTGGAAAACCATATCCGTGGATGGAAGAACTTCTGGCTACAGCTCACAAACTGCTTGAGCACGATAAAAAGCTCTCTCTTGAGGACCGAACCGAACTTTGGGGAGAGCTCCAATATGTGATGTCAGACCCGAAGGCTGACCTCGCCCCCGCGAAAAAGAAGCTCATCGACATCAGACTCGAAAAGGCAACTTCGTATGTGAGAGAGGCCGTCTTGGATTTGCTAGCAAAAACGGCTGCGGAGGTCATCAAGGGTTAGCTGGATCAGGTCGGATAATCGGAAACTCACCCACTTCCGGAGATTCGGCGAGGTGGCCGGGACTCTGACCTTCAGAGTGCCGCACTCTTTGCGCCGGCGCCAAAGGATGCGTGTATTCAATTCATCTGCGGCTTCTCACCGACCCGCAACCGCCCCGCCCGAGCGATCGCGCACCATTCCCATTTCGGGAAATCATCCCGCGCGCTCCCTTTGAAATCTGAAATTTTCGATTTGAGATTCTGGTTTTCCGCGCCTTCTTGCCCTGAGCAGCGGCGAAGGGTTGTGTCCGCCCGCTTTTTTGATGGATGGAGCGCTCGCCTGCCCCACCCCCAAAACCCTACCCCCAAAGACCCTACCCCCTAAACCCCACCCCCTAAACCCTTTGCCGTGTCGCCCTTGCCGACCGAAAAGATACCATTGACTTACCGTACCTTATGTGTTATCATAGGTTGGGCTTTTATTAAGTCTAACTGAGGAAAGGACATGCAGGACGTAACTCCAATCCAGGGCCTCGGCGCCACGCGCGCAAAGAACGCGGTTTTGATCCTCCAGCATCACTCCACCATCAAGCTACCAGCCTCAAGCTTCCAGATCCTAACCGCAACACTCCCGCGATTAGAATTCGGTCTTAACTCATTCATTCAAAAGGAGAAAACATTTTCTAACCGCAACAAGAAACGGACACTCCGTATTCGATTTCTGTTCTCCCCGTCTCGCCTATGTAGCAGCGACTTCCGCGTCCGCCCTCCCTCTTGGCGGATGCGTCCCGCGTGTGGTTCGACCGGGAGGGCCGGCCGATTGCTTTTTCTTGCGAACCTGCCGCTGGCCGCCCGCGGAGGTCGCGCAATAGAAACAGCGCCCATTCGGCGAGCTCAGGGCAAGCGAAAGGTAGACGCGCGCGAGCGTTCTCTCGCGCCCACTTTGGTCCTGGAAGGGCATGGCTTCAGCCATGCCGAAAGGCCGTCTGTCGTATCCCTGCCGCTTGCGCAGATTCACCCGCGCAACTCCTCCAACGCGCCCTTCACGATCCCCAGCGCCGTCGGCGCGACAGAACTTAGCCCAGCGCGGAAGCGCTGGGTTGCGCCAGCCGCGCGACCCACAACCTTTGCGCAGTACCTATCGCAGCATGTACTCCGTCCCGCCACCAATCACTATTCACCAATCACCTGCCCGTCCGGCAGGCGGGCCAGTCACCGCACTTCTAATCGCAACTACTATGGATTAGAAATCGACCTAACTTGTTGCAAACAAAGCCCTCTAATTTTTTCTAATCGCAACAAAACTGCGCACCCCCGCGTTCGATTTCTGTTCTCCCAAACAGCGGGAGTTCGCACCAGGAATCCCAAGCGGAGATCAGCGGGCTTCGGCGAGGCGCAGCATCTCTTCCACCAACGCCGACATTCGAAGGAGGCCATCGTTCAATGCTTTCTTGGCGTGGTGCGGGAGCGGCCCATACCCCTTCAATTCGGAGCCTTGCGTTTCCTGGAGTTCGATCAGAGCCGTGGAGAGAACCGCTGCAATGGACCGGCGCCGCGAGACGTGGCCTTTATCCAACTTGAATTCTTCCAGGAACTTCTGGATTTCGCGCTTCAAGGAAGCGGCGAGCAGGCGAAGCTGTGCCTGTTCGTGAGGGGTCACATCGTCGCGGAGTTCGTTCGTCAGGCTGGAGGGGCGCTCCAGCCATTCGAGCACACTGTCGCAGGCCCGCTCCGTCCCCCGAATCAGGACCGAGACAGCCAGCCGGTGGTTCTCTCCCAGCTCAACGATTGGCATCGCTTCCTCCGCAGGGTGGAATCCCAGCCAACTTACTACTTCCGGCGCTTCCATTCCTTCACATTCGTATACGCTGTTATTTCTCTCTGCTGCTTGACAGGTACGCCCGCACGCCGTTATAGAACATATATGGCCCAATCCATCTTGATTTTCGATTTCGGCACCAACGAAGAATCGGCGCAGGTCGCGCGCCATAAAATCGAAGGGTGGAAGCAAGCCTTCCGCCTTGGCAATAAAGTCCTGCTCAAGTTCGAACGCGAAGAATCCGAAAAGCCTGCGGAGAAGGCCGCGGAGGAGGCGGGCACGCCGCCCGCGAAGCAGCCAAAAGGCAAAAAGAAATCCAGCGCGCCTAAGCCCGAAAAGGAAGCCAAGGACGCCAAGGCTGAACCTCCTGCCAAGATCAAGGTGCTCATTCGCCTCGATTTTTCCGATCACGAAAAGCTATCGCATCAGCGCTGGCTGGATCGCATCCCGGCCGAAGAGCCGTTCAAGTCCGCGAGCGCCGAAATCCTTCGGAACTCCGACGCGGCTTTCGCAAAAGCCTCCGAGCATTTCGACGCGCTCGACTGACGCATTCGCCACATGTCTCCCAGGCGTTCGCGTCAATTTTCGCGCGATTCGGATACTCGTGATAGCATTACGCCCGCCCAGCGGAACCCAGGCACCTCCAGGAGCTCGACCATGAAATCTCCTCTCACGTCGGTTTGTGTTGCCGTTCTTCTTGTTTGCGCATTGTCCACCTTTGTGCCCGCTGCAGCGCAGACCGCTCGACAGACTCAAACGTTCGACACGTCTGCCGGACCCGTGAAGATCACGCCGCTCTACCACGCCAGCATGCTCATCGAAGCCGGAGGCAAGAACATCTATGTGGATCCCGCGAAGCCCGCGAATTTCACCGGCCTCCCGCCGGCAGACTTGATACTCATCACCGATATTCATGGCGATCACATGGATCCAGCCGCGGTGTCCACGCTCAGCAAATCCACCACTGTTGTGATCGCTCCGCCCGCTGTCGCCAAGACAGTGACTTCCGCCGACCCGCTCTCGAATGGCGAGTCGAAGAATTGGGAGGGCTGGACGATTGAGGCCATCCCCATGTACAACAACGTTCGCGGCCCCGCCCCCGGCCAGCTTTACCACACGCCGGGCCGAGGCAACGGATACGTGCTGACCTACGGCGGCAAGCGCTTCTATATTTCCGGGGACACCGAAAACATCCCCGAAATGCGCGCGCTGAAGAACATTGACGTTGCTTTCGTCTGCATGAATCTCCCTTACACCATGCCTCCCGAGGAAGCCGCTGATGCCGTAAAGGCCTTCCGTCCCAAGGTCGTCATTCCGTACCACTACCGGGGATCGGACCTCAGTGTGTTCCAACACGCGCTTGAAGGCACCGGGATTGAAGTCCGCCTTCTCGACTGGTATCCCAAGGCGCCGTAGCCTTCAAATCCGCTTCGCCTGGGTGGGTGACTGCCGTGACGGTGCTCGGTGACGGGCGTCACGGCGCATCTTACGAATCCGCATACACTTAAATTGCTGGGGCCTTCGCTACAGGGCGCCGGTTGCAGGCGCGGCGCGCCACAGGAAGGGGCCCTGTTTATTCGGCCCTGTCACACGAGTATGAGGCGCGTGAGCTCCTTGGTGGGCAGGGGCCCCGGCGGGAGGTGGGTTATGACCGTTGATGTTGCGCCAGGTTCGCACTTTGGATTACTCACGTCCCACTTGGTCCGACTGATCGAGGCTCACTCGGAAGACTTGGCGAATGGTCTTCTGGACAGAATTCGGGGCTCGAGGCGATGCCAGGATCTGTTGGAGAAAGTTCCCGAGGACGAACTCAAGCAGCGCGTCTTCGAGATTTACAGCAACCTGGGCGAGTGGCTGGAGAACAAATCGGAAATAGAGATCGAGCGCCGCTACACGAAGATCGGCGAGCGCCGCGCTTCGCAAGGCGTTCCCCTTAGCCAGGTCCTCCTGGCGGTACTGGCCACCAAAGAGCATCTCTGGGACTACGTGGACAAAGAAGTACTGTTCGACCGGCCGTTCGAGTTGTATCAGATCGTGGGACTCTTCCACCACGTCGGCCGTTTCTTCGATCGTGCCGTCTACTTCGCGGCCATAGGTTACGAGCGGCATCATGCTGCTCACAGGAGAGGTGTCGCAGCCTAGCCTTCTGCCGTGCCCGCCGTGCGCCCCTCGCGCACCGGTTCCCTGAGTATCCTCGTCCGTAAGCGGATTGCGCACTGCCCAGCCCTGCGCGCGGGCGCGTTATCACGAGTAGAGCCGCACGATTGTTTCACCGCGCGCCTAGGGTTGCTTCGGAGCGTTCGTCTTCGGCGCCGCCGTCGTCTTCACCGGATAATTCTGGTCGTAGAGCCGGATAATGTCTTGCGTGATATCCACCTGATTTGAAGCATAGAGCACCGGCGTCTGCTGCGAGGAATTGTCGAACACCATCGCGTACCCATTCTGCTTTGAGTACTCGGACACGATCGCCACGATCCTTCGCAGGATTTGGTTGGCGGCTTCCTGCTGTGCCTCCGTGGAATCGTCCTGCATTTCTTGCGATTTCCGTTGGTAGCGGTTCTTCAGAGTTGCGGTTTCATCCTGCAGGCGCGCCTGCTCCTCGTCGCTCAGAGTCTGCTGGCCCGTGCGCAGCCGCGTCTGGTCGTCTTCGATCTTTTTCTGAATCGTCTGGAGTTCGGCATAGCGCGGCGCAAATTGTGCCTGGAGTTCCTTCATCGCCTGCTTGCCTTCCGCGGTACCCAGGATCGCCACTTGCAGGTTCACGACTCCCATCTTCGTAGGGATCGTTACCTTCACCGGTTCGTTTGTCTGCGCCAACGCGGCAGGAGCCGCCACCACAGCCGCCAACACGGGAATCACCCATCGCATTTTCATATCGCGCGCCTCCCTCGTGAATTTTTGCCCCAGACCACACCCAACGGACTCACGGATGTGGCCTGAGTGCGAATAGTTGTACTTTGCGATCTGCCTGCGCTGCACGGACACGTCGAAGAAGTCTTGCGACCTGTCTGCGGGCACTCTAGTAATGCTGCCGGTACCATCCGGGATGCCTTCTTTTTTCGGGCGGCGCAATTAGCTATAATGGGCTGAAGTCAATCCTCCTGGCGAACCTCTGGGGCAGAGGATACTGAATGGCCTCTCAGCCGAAGGTCAGAACAGCCGCAAAATTTGACTCGTCCAAGTATCACGGCCTCGACCGCGATGCCCTGATTCGCATCTACCGCACGATGTACCTTTCGCGGAAGCTGGATGACCGCGAAATCCAGCTCAAAAGGCAAAACAAGATCTTCTTTCAAATCAGCGGAGCCGGCCACGAAGCCGTTCTGAGCGCCGCCGGACTTCTGGTGAAGCCCACCCACGACTGGATCTATCCCTACTACCGCGACCGGGCATTGGTACTCATGCTGGGCGTGACTCCTTACGAGATGCTGCTCCAAGCCCTCGGCGCGAAGGACGATCCCGCTTCCGGCGGCCGGCAGATGCCATCGCACTGGGGCAACCGGAAGCTCAATATTGTTTCCCGGTCCTCGCCGACCGGAACCCAATGGGTGCAGTCCATCGGCGCGGCAGAAGCCACGCTTTATTACGAACAGTTTCCCAAGGCGCTCGAGCAAGCCCGCAGAGCCCCGCTGGGCGATTCGGTTGACTATCACCCCGACGAAGTCGTTTACGTATCCGGCGGCGACGGGGCGACCAGCGAAGGTGAATTCTGGGAGGCGCTCAACGCAGCTTCCAACCTCCGCCTGCCCATCCTTTTTCTGGTCGAAGACAATGGCTACGCCATCTCCGTGCCCATCGAAGTCCAGACGGCGGGCGGAAGCATTTCGAAACTGGTGGCGAATTTTCCCCACTTGCACGTGGAGGAATGCGACGGTACGGATCCGCTGGAAAGCTATGCGTCGCTCGCTCGGGCGATGACGCACTGCCGCGAGCGGCGAGGTCCCGCGCTGGTACACGCGCACGTCACGCGGCCTTATTCCCACTCGCTTTCCGATGACGAGAAGCTTTACAAGAGCTCCGCAAGACCGCGAAGCGGAATCGCGCCGCGATCCCATTCCCCGGTTCGGACTGTTCCTGGTCCGCGAAGGTGTGCTCGAGGAAAACGAACTGGAAGAACTGGAGGCTTCCGTCGAGCGGGAAGTGCTGGAAGCCACCGATCGAGCGCTCCTGGCCCTGCCACCCGAGCGAGATTCCATCTACGCGTGGGTCTATTCGCCGGACGTGGATCCCACCAGCAAGCAATTCGAGACCGAGTCGAAAAAAGAAGGCACACCGAAAACGATGGTCGAGATGGTCTCGCTCACGCTGAATGACGAAATGGCGCGGGACGAGCGGATCGTCGTTTTCGGCGAAGACGTGGCGGATTGCAGCCGCGAGGAATATCTTTCGAACGTGAAAGGGAAGGGCGGCGTTTTCAAGGCGACTTCGGGATTGCAGCGCCGCTACGGGTCGGCACGCGTCTTCAATTCACCGCTGGCCGAGGCCAGCATCGTCGGACGCGCCATTGGGATGGCCACGCGCGGGCTGAAACCCGTTCCCGAAATTCAATTCTTCGACTACATCTGGCCCGCCATGATGCAGATTCGCGACGAGCTGGCTGTGCTGCGCTGGCGATCAGCCGGGAATTTCAAGGCGCCGGTGGTGGTCCGCGTGGCTATCGGCGGATATTTGACGGGCGGCGCGATTTACCACAGCCAGTGCGGCGAAGTGATATTCACTCACATTCCCGGGCTACGCGTTGTGATGCCTTCCACGGCGCTGGATGTGTGCGGGCTGCTCCGCACGGCGATTCGCTCGGACGATCCGGTGCTCTTCCTGGAGCACAAGCACCTCTACCGCCAGCCTTACAACCGCTCGCCGTACCCGGGCGCGGATTTCACGATACCGTTTGGCAAGGCGCGGGTAGTGCGCGAGGGAACCGACGTCACGATCGTCACGTATGGGGCCGTGGTGCATCGCGCGGAGGTCGCTGCTGCGAGTTTAGCCCGCGACGGCGTTTCCGCCGAAATCCTGGATCTCCGCACACTCAGCCCGTACGATTGGGACGCGATAGCTGCGAGCGTGCGGAAAACAAATCGCGTGATCGTCGCATACGAGGATTCGCTTTCCTGGGGCTATGGCGCGGAAATCGCCGCACGGATCGCCGATGAGTTATTCGATGAGCTCGACGCACCCATCCGGCGCATCGCGGCGACGGATACCTTCGTCGCCTATCAGCCGAAGCTAGAGGACGCTATCCTGCCGCAGACGGAGGACATTATTCGCGCGGTGCGGGACTTGGCGGCGTATTAGACCGTCGCGGGAAACTTTCTGGGGGCCTGGATCGTATCTGATGGTAGAGCGGGGCGGGCGGCTGCTTGCCCTCCCATGAGGTGAAAACTATGAATTGCCCGAATTGCCGGAGAGACATCGCGGATTATTCGAATTTCTGCTATTACTGCGGCACCCGGCAGAATGTGGCTCCCGTGGGTCCGCCGCCGGTATACAAGCGTCTGATGCGTTCCTCGGTGGACTGCAAGATTTCCGGGGTCTGCGGCGGGTTCGCCGAATATTTCGGCATCGACTCGACGATCGTCCGCCTGGTCTGGGTGCTCGCGTTCTTTTTCTCGGGTCTGGTCCCGGGAGCCCTCGCCTATCTAGTGGCGTGGATGGTGATGCCGCAGGCGCCGTACCCGGTGGTAACCGTCGCAGCGCCGCAAGCGCCTCCCGCTGCCGCGCCACATTCGCCGCAACCAGTCTAAGAATTGCTTTGTAAATGGTTGCGCTATCCATCCCACCAAACCTCCGGGGTTAAAACCCTTGAGGAAAGCAGGCAGCTTTTGGCGGGGTTGAAACCCCGGCCTTCCGTTCTTTCGCAAACTGTGGAGCCGTGGACTGACAGGGCCAGTTTATCTGATGGCGTTTGTGGTGCCACGCTGCTCGGCGGGTTGCGACGCAGAGCAGGCTCAGTTCTTGGGCCTGCGAAGGGCCTTTCCTCCATCGCGGAACAAAATGTGATCGAGCGATATGACGCCTGCCCCCAAAGTCGCCAAAGCAAACGTGGCCACAGCGAGCGAGAGAGGGAACTGATAATTGTCGACGGCCGCGGGATTGCTGAACAGACCGTGGACCTTCCACATTGCTACGAGCATTTCACCAGCCAACAGAAGCCCCGCAATGCGCGTGAAAAGGCCGATAATCAGCAGGATTCCACCGAAAAATTCAAGTACGCCGGCAATAAAAACGAAATAGCCCGGCAAGCCAACGTGGATGAAGAACCCCATCATTTGCCCCGTGCTCGAGAACAGCTTGGGGTAGCCGTGAAATATGAAAATCACGCCGAGTGCGACGCGCAGGAGCAGCAGCCCCAGCGGTTTTAATTGATCGAGAAATCGCATTCCGAATCTCCTTGGTGAGAAAGCGCCTTCCTCCTATCCGGCGCACCGCATTGTAGCAGAAGCCCTGGAATCTGCCCGCGCACGGCTTGAGGATATTTCGATATGGCGGTGAGCAGCGGGCAGCGATTCGTGTAAAATCTCCAGTTGTCTCCGCGATGAACGCACAGATGACGGAACGATTCTCTGCAAATAGACCCGCGCGAGCACCCCGATGATGCGCAAGATCCTCCTCGGCTTTGCGCTGGTTTCGGTGTTCTGCTTTGCCGCGTATCTGCGGTATCACCACGCGAAACCTCCGCTGGGAGTGGCTTACGCGGGGAACCATCAGGTGACGCTGTGGAGCACGACAGCGCAAGTGCGCGAGCCAGTGGTGACAGTGAATTACGGCGATCGGCTGGATGTTCTCCAGCGGTTCGAGGAGGAGGTGAAAGTCCGGACAGCGAGCGGATTCACGGGGTGGGTCAGCGAAAAGGAATTGTTGCCGGAGGACTTGTGGGAGAAGGCGAAAGAACTGAATGCACGGGCGGCGGCGCTGCCGGTGGAGGCACGCGGGCACACACGCGTGCTGAGCAATCTCCACATTGAGCCTGGACGTGATACTCCGCGACTGCGCCAGTTGAACAAGCAGGTTCCGGTGGATCTATTCGAGCGCGACGTGGAGGAGGTTCCCACGACGGCGCGTGCGACCGGCGAAGAAGACGATTCCGGCGCGGAGACCGCGACGGCGAAGAAAGAAGACTGGTGGCTGGTGCTCGCGCACGCGCCCGGCGACGCGCCGGTGGCGGGCTGGATGCTGGGCCGGTTTATCGATCTCGACGTTCCGCAGCCGCTGCCGGATTACGCCAGTTCGACGGACATGCGGATCGTGGCGTGGTTCGAGCTGAACCACGTGACAGATGCTTCGGGGACCTCGAAGCCGCAATATCTCGTCGTGGGGACGCGCGGCTCCGAAGGCCAGCCGTGCGATTTCACGATGTTGCGCGTGTACACGTGGGGCACACAGCGACAGCGATATGAGACGGCTTTCGTCGATAGCAAGGCCTGCGGAAAATTACCGGTGAAGCTGACGGCAGCATCTGCA
This sequence comes from uncultured Acidobacteriota bacterium, assembly GCA_963788255.1. GTDB lineage: Bacteria > Acidobacteriota > Terriglobia > Acidiferrales > UBA7541 > Palsa-295. The sequence continues at coordinate 134,310 of CAWBGC010000009.1, read as the reverse complement.
GCGGGCGGCGATGCCACATTCTCATTCGAGGACTCGAGCCAGGGATCGCCAGAGGAACGCGCGTACCGCATGCACCAGACAATCGTCCGCCGGGTGAAGAATGAGGGCGCAGCAAGTTCCGGCAGGAAAGCCCGTTAATCAGAGCGTCCCACCTGCTGCAATTTGACCTACCATTCTGCCGCGACTGCGATAAATTGATATGCATGCGGACTTGGGCCTCGTTCATTTCCTTAGCGGCGGTTATTACTCTTTCTTGGTGCTTGTGTGGATGCGCGCAATTTGACACACAGGCGCATCCGCTACCTGCGCCGGCTACAGTCCAGTACATCGGCCAATGGGGAACGAAGGGCGACGGCCCCGGCCAGTTGGACAATCCCGCCAGCATTGCCACCGATGCGATGGGGAACGTTTACATTGCCGACGGCGGCAGCGAATTCATCCACAAGCTGGACCCGCAGGGTACGCCGCTGCTCTCGTTTCAAGAAGGCGGCCTGAAGCACCCGCAGTGGATCGCGCTGGATCGCGGCGGCGCGATATACGTCTCCGATCCCCTGCGCAGCAGCGTGTACATATTTCTTCCCGAGGGCGAGCGCTACCGCGTACTGCATCTGCGATCGCGACCGAGTGACGAGAACGAGATCAGCGTGGCGGTGAGCGACGACGGTCTGATTCACGTGTTTGATTCGAGTGCGGATACGGTATTCACCTTCACGCCGCGGATGCGGCTGGTGCAAAAATGGCGCACATCGGCGAAGGGCTCGGACACGAGCGGGCGGCTTGGGCCGATTGCCATGGGTCCGAACAGCTTGCTTTACATGGCTGATACCAGCGTGGGCCGCATGCTGCGCTTCGCGGGAGATGGGCACTTCGATTCGGCGATCGATCTGGGCTCGGACGAAAATCACCGTAGACTGAGCCACGAATTCGCCGTTTCGAGCAACGGAGTGTTCGTGATGGATGCCGACGGCGTGACGCTGCACGTCTGGGGCCTGGACGGAACGCCGAAGCTCGATGTGGACTTGTCGTCCGAACTGGGCCACGATTCGCGGGTACCACCTCCACTCGCCGTAAGCCCGCGCGGCGAACTACTGATTCTCGACGCTCCCCGAGCGCGAGTGCTTCGCTATCACATCAATTTCTGATAAGTTTGCCGCGTTGCAAATCCCCGGAAGGGAAGCGCCACAATGATCGTCTCGCGTAAGTGTGGATTCGCGCTCACCGTTCTTTTCTTGCTCGCATTCGTTCCAGGCCGAGCTTTCGCACAATCGAACTCGCGAATGGACGCGAAGAAAGTGATTTCGCTGGATTCGGGCTGGGAGTTTCGGCAGAAGACGGAAGGTGCCCCGGGCGATGCAACGGTGTGGCGAGCGGCGGAAGTTCCCGGCGTGGTGCACACCGATCTGCTGCGCAACAAACTCATACCCGATCCTTTTTACCGCGACAACGAAGCCAAACTGCAATGGATTGAAAACGCCGATTGGGAATACCGGAAAACGATTCAGGCCACTCCCGAGATGCTGAGTTATCGGAATATCGACTTGGTGTTCGAGGGGCTGGACACGATCGCGGACGTGTATTTGAACGACAAGCTGATCCTTTCAGCCGACAACATGTTTCGGGGCTGGCGAGTTGACGTGAAGCCTGATTTGAAGCCGGGAGACAATTCACTTCGGGTGGAGTTCCACTCCGTTTTCCCGGTGATGAAGGAGCTACAAAATGCGGATCCTTCCTATTCCATGACGCGTGGGGCAGGGAAGCAATACATTCGCAAAGCAGCCTACGAGTATGGATGGGATTGGGGGCCGCGATTCGTTACGAGCGGGATTTGGCAGCCCGTATATTTGGAACTCTGGCATGAGGCGCGGATTTCGGATTTTGGGATCCGGCAGAAGGACGTGACGAAAGATGTGGCGGAACTGACGGCCGAGATTGAGCTTACGTCGTCGATCGCGGGGACGGCCACTGTGACGGTGGGATACACAGTGGCCAGCAGAGGCGGAGTAGCTTCGACTGAAGTGATGCTTCATCCGGGAGCGAATCCGGTGGAGATTCCCATCACCATCCTGAAGCCGGAGTTGTGGTATCCGGCGGGGTATGGGGCGCAGCCGCTTTACCAATTCAGCGCGCAGGTGCGGTTGGGAAAAAAAGTGGTGGACGAATCGTCCACGCGGACGGGACTGCGGTCGATCGTGCTGCGGCGCGATTTGGACAAATGGGGCCGAAGCTTCGAATTCGACGTGAACGGCATCCCGGTATTTGCCAAGGGCGCAGCGCTGATTCCGTTCGACAGTTTTCCTAGCCGGGTGACGCCCGAGCAGATCCGCGGGATTCTGCAGACCGTGCGCGACGCGAATATGAACATGGTCCGCGTCTGGGGAGGCGGCGTCTACGGGACGGACGCGTTTTACGATATGTGCGACGAAATGGGGATTATGGTGTGGCAGGACTTCATGTTCGCTACGCGGATTCCGTATTCGATCCGCGACACCGTATCGCGCGAAGCGGAATATCAGGTTCGGCGGCTGCGGAACCATTCCAGCATCGCGCTGTGGAGCGGCAATAACGAACTCGAGGGATTCATGGACGACCAGAGCGAAAGCCCGGAGAGCCACGAACGCGCTTGGATTGAGTACATGGCGCTTTTCAGCGGTATCCTTCCGCGGACGATCGAGCGTCTGACGCCGGAGACGCCTTACATCCCGAGCTCACCCAGCGCGGAGTACGAGCCGACGTCGGATGCGTTTCAAGCCGGGGACGCGCATAACTGGGCCGTGTGGCACGGGAACGAGGCACCGCAGTTTTACGAGACGATGAATTCAAGATTCGTGAGCGAATTCGGATTCCAGGCGTTTCCAGACATGCGAACAATTGACGCGTTCACACTTCCGGAAGATCGGGGGGTGCGCACGCCGGTGATGGACGCGCATCAGAAGAACAACGGCGTCAGCGGAAACCGGAAGATCCAGGATTACCTGCTGAAGAATTACCGGGAGCCGAAGGATTTCGCCTCGTTTGTGTACTTGAGCCAGGTGCTGCAGGCCGAAACGGTAAAAATCGGAGCGGAGCATTTCCGGCGGAACCGGCCGCGGACGATGGGGACGCTGTTCTGGCAGCTCAATGATTGCTGGCCGGTGATTTCCTGGGCGAGCATTGATTATTACGGTCGGTGGAAGGCGCTGCAGTATTACGCGCGGCGGTTTTTCAGCGACTTGCTGGTGTCGCCGCACGAGGAGGATGGGAGTGTAGCGGTGTACGTGGTGTCGGACCGGACCGTGCCCACGACGGCGAGCGTTCGCGTGCGAGTGATGAAGTTCGACGGAACTGTCCTAAGCGAAAAGACACAGGCGGCGGAAGTGGCGCCGCTTTCCAGCAGCGTGTACCTGTGGATACCGATGGAAGACATTTCGGGACTTCAGGGATTCGACGAAGCCACCAGTTTTGTTTCGGCGGAGTTGAGCGTGGATGGCAAGCCCGTCTCGACGAACTTGCTGTTTTTCGAGCTGCCGAAGAGTCTAGAACTGCCCATGCCCAAGATTCAGTGGGACCTCACAAGAACGGGTGATTCTTATGTGCTGCGCGTTTCGACAGACGAACTGGCCCGAAACGTATTCATCTCCGCTGGCGACATCAATGCGACCTATTCGGACAACTATTTTGACCTCTTGCCGGGGCAGAGCTTGAGCGTCGAGATTAAGAGCAGCGTCTCGCTGGAACAATTGCGGTCAGCGCTTAAGGTAATGTCGCTGGCGGAGGCCTATCGCGCGCCGGTAGCAGCCGCGGCGGCGACTGGGAATTAGCATGTACTTTGGGTCGCAAGAGCGACCCGCCCAATTCAGCGCGAGGAAGATCCTCTTTGGCTTTGCTGCTGACGGAAGCGGACGTAAGAAGCATCCTGACGATGCCACTGGCAATCGAAGCGGTGGAGGATTCCTTTCGGCGGCTGGCCCACGGTACGGCTCTGCTGCATTCGCGGCAGCGGCTGCATATTCCCGGACAGAGCTATCTGCACTATATGGCCGCGGCGGATGCGACCGGTGGCACGATGGGAATGAAGATTTACACCAGCTCGCGCGAAGGGCTGCGATTTCTGGTGCCGCTGTTCAGCGCGCGGTCGGGCGACCTGCTGGCCTTAATCGAAGCGGATTATCTGGGGCAGATGCGGACAGGCGCAGCCACGGGCGTGGCGACGCGATGGATGGCGCGAGCGGACGCGAGCGTGGTGGGAATTGTGGGCACGGGGTCGCAGGCGCGGACGCAACTGGAAGCGATAGCGGCGGTGCGGCGACTGGAGAGCGTTCGTGCCTATGGGCGCGATGCAGACCGGCGAGAAAAGTTCGCCAAGGAGATGACGGCAAGGCTGAAGGTGCCGGTTACAGCCGTCAAGACCGCAGCAGAGGCTTTGCGAGGGGCGGCGATTGTGGTGACCTCGACGACGGCGACGAATCCCGTGGTGGAAGGGCGCTGGCTCGAGCCCGGGATGCACATCAACGCGATCGGCGCGAATTTTCCACAAAAACGGGAGCTGGATGGCGAGGCCATTGGACGATGCGATTTGATCGCCGTGGATTCGCGCGAGCAATCGAAACGCGAGGCTGGCGATTTGATTTATGTCTATGGCGAGGATGCCTCGCGATGGGAGACGGTGGCGGAGCTTTCCGAAATCGTCGCCGGTAAAATACCGGGCCGCTCGGAGAAGAATCAGATCACGCTATTCAAGTCGAATGGGATTGCGACGGAAGATATCGCCGTGGCCGGCCGCGTTTACGATCTGGCCCGGGAACGCGGGATGGGTCGCGAGGTTGCACTGTGGGAGAAAGAGGCGCGGGCAGGAGAAGGGCGAGGTGTTTAGAAGGCAGGGCAGGGAGCCAAGCAGATTCCTCATCACCGTCTGACGTCATCTGCCATTTCAAATTTCGCGCGTCCGAGTTCGCGCGGAGATACAGAAAGAGCGCGCTAACGGAAAGCTCGCAGGGCTATGCGTAGCGAGTCAAGCGCGGGCGCGGCGGAGCCTCCTCGCGAGGGCGTCGTGCAAGCGCTGGCGAGTGTCCTGCGGAAGCGGAGCAGGCTCGGCGTTGCAGTAAATCTCGATGGTCTTCTTCGTGGTGTCCACGATGAGGCGGCACTTCTTGCATTTCGCGAGGTGCTCTTCGATGGAGGCACGCAAGGCGGGATCGAGTTCCCTGTCCAGATAGCTTTCCAATTCCACTACGAGTGTCTTGCAGTTCACTGATTATCACCCCGCCGAAAATATCGGTCCAACTTCTGGCGAAGCTTGAGCCGAGCCCGCAGAAGCCTGGATTTTACAGCCGGCACCGAGAGCCCGAGCGCCTCCGCCGTTTCCTCGGTGGACAATTCTTCGATGTCGCGCAACTGGAAAACGATTCGGAAAGGAGGCTCGAGGTCGGCGATCACACCGGAAAGAATCTCCGAGAGCTCGGTTTGTTCGTAACGGTCCGCGGGCGAGGGGCCCCAATCCTGGACGTCCCGCGGCACGCTTTCTTCTTCCGTTTGAACATCCTCGTCGAGCGAAACGACGTTGGGGCGGCGTTTGCGCAGCTTCATCAGGGCTTGGTTCACGGCGATGCGGACCAGCCAGGTATAGAACCGCGAATTACCCTGAAATTCGCCCAGATGCTCGTAGGCCTTCAGGAAGGATTCCTGCATGGCATCTTCGGCGTCTTCGCGGTTTTGCGTAATGTTTTGCGTAAGGCGGAAGATCTTGCGTTCGTAGCGCCCGACGAGCTCTTCGAAGGCGGAAACGTCGCCTGCCTTGGCGGCAGCGACCAGAGCGGGCTCATCCTCCTTGACGACCTGGGAGGGGAGGGTGCGGTGTTGCACTGGATCCATTTTCGGAGAACTCATATCCATTTTTTCCGTCGAAAAGGGTAACACAGGCAAATCGCCTTGCAAGCCCGGAGAAGAAATCCACAATATTGGACGCGCGCCAGCGGGCGAAGGATGCAGGAATGATGGCGAGAAGGCGGTAGCTTGGCCAACATTCCCGAGGACCGCGCGGCGAGGGAAACTCACTTACCTTACGGCGCCGAATCTGGCATACTCACCGCAGAATGAAAGGGAATCCGAAAGTCCTGGCGGAATTGAACAAAGCCTTGCGCGAAGAACTGACCGCAATCAACCAGTATTTTCTCCATGCGGAGATGTGCGAGAACTGGGGTTACCGCAAACTCTCGGAATACATCAAGAAGCAGTCCATCGGGGAAATGAAGCATGCCGAGTCGCTGATCGAGCGAGTGCTTTTCTTGGAAGGAACGCCCTCGATGGAGCCGCTCAAGCTGGGCGTCGGCGGGAACGTGCGGCAGGTGATCGAAAGCGATTTGAAGTTAGAGTTGTCCGCCGTCAAGCAGTATAACGCGGCGGTGCAAATCGCAACGGATGAGGGAGACAACGGAAGTCGCGACCTTTTCGTCGCGTTGCTGAAGGACGAAGAAGGACACGTGGACTGGCTCGAGGCCCAAATGCACCAGATCGACGAAATGGGCTACGAGCGATATCTTTCGATGCAAACGGGCGAGTTCGAGGAAGAGAAGTAGCCAGCACGCCTCCCCGGCCGCGCTGGACCTGATTGGCGGGCACTTTCCGAATCTCGATCCCAGGAATGCGAATCACGATCGCGCTTGACAGCGTACGCATGCGAACGTATGCTGAAATTGTCGAACGAACGTTCGACTTACTATTCGATGCGATCTATCCTTAAACCTACGGCACCGCCCCCGCGCGTCCCTCCCGTCAAACTGCAGCTTATTCTTCGCCACGCGGCGCAAATTTTTTCCGAGAAAGGGTATGAGGGCGCTTCGATTCGGGACATCAGCCGGTCGAGCGGCGTATCGCTGGCGGGAATGTACTACTACATTGAGAGCAAGCAAAAGTTGCTCTATCTCATTCAACTGTACACATTCAAGACGATCGTGGAGCGGTTGGAAAAGCGACTTGGGGGCGTGCAGGACCCTGTCGAAAAGTTGCGGATCTTCGTCCACAATCATCTGGATTATTTTCTGCGGCATCGCGTCGAGATGAAAGTGCTCTCACATGAAGACGACGCGCTCGAAGGGGAGTATCGCGAGGAAGTGCTTGAGGTGAAGCGACGATACTACGGCATTGCGCTGGGTATATTCGAGGGGTTGCGGAAGGCCGGCTTGGCGCGGCGGATGAACCCACGGGTGGCAGTGCTATCGCTATTCGGAATGATGAATTGGATTCACACCTGGCATCGCCCGAGTGTGGACCCTCAAGCGGACGCGCTGGCAGAGGCGATGGCGGGAATGTTTCTGCGCGGGGTGATGAACGGGCACGGCTTGGTGGCGACGAAGCCGGCGCGGATAGGACGGGCGAGCGTGGGAATAGCGGCGCGCGCGGCCGGCTGATTTTGAGACGAGATTCGAAGTGGATTATTCGAAAACGGAGGACGCAATGGCGACGATGCAGGCAGTCGAGCAAAAGGACTTGATCCACTATGGAGTTGAAGCGGGCGTAGCCATCATCGAGATGGACGATCCGCCGGCCAATACGTACACGTACGAAATGATGCAGCAGCTCGACACAGCGATTCTGCGGGCGCGGATGGACGAAGACGCGCACGTGATCGTGCTGCGGGGGAAGGGCGAGAAGTTCTTTTCGGCTGGTGCGAGCATCCCGATGCTGGCGAAAGCCGATCCGACGTTCAAATATTATTTCTGCCTGCATGCAAACGAAACGCTCTCCCGGCTGGAGCAGACGCCGAAACTGGTGATTGCGGCGCTGAACGGTCACACGGTGGGAGGCGGCCTGGAGATCGCTCTGGCCTGCGACATTCGCATCGCGAAAAAAGAAGGCGGAAAGATCGGTCTGCCGGAAGTGAACCTGGGCGTGCTGCCAGGGACCGGCGGGACGCAGCGACTGGCCCGCGCACTGGGCCGCGCACGGGCCATCGAGCTGATGGCCACGGGACGGACGTTCAGCTTCGAGGAAGCGCTCGAATTCGGCTTGATTCACTACATTTACGAGCGGGATTCTTTCTGGGAAGAAGTGATGGCGTACGCGAAGCAGTTCTGCCCACCGAACAAGGCCTCGCGCGCGGTGGGGCGCATCAAGCGCGCCGTCGTGACGGGATCGGAAGTGGGCTTCGGCGAAGCGCTGGGGATCGAGCGCGAGTTGCAGCAGCTGCTTTTCACCAGCGAGGACGCGAAGGAAGGATTGAAAGCGTACGTCGAAAAGCGGCAGCCGGAATTCAAAGGAAAGTAGAGGCGGCAGAGTGCGCAGGAAAGCGCTTACCCGATTATCTGCGCAAGGGAATGAAGATGATCCTGGTAGGCGCGAATCCGGGGACCGTTCGGCGCGAGTGGGTCACTACTACGCGGGACGCAGCAACCAGTTCTGGCCGATGATGTACGAGTCGGGCGTGATTCCCGAGCCGCTGGGATATGAGGACGACCGGCGGCTCCTCGAGTTCGGCATCGGGCTGACCGACCTGGTGAAGCGCCCGACGCGAGGAATCGAGGAGATCGAGCGGCAGGAGTTCGCCGAGGGCCGCGTCCTGCTGGCGCGAAAAGCTGGAAGAGATCCGAAGCCGCGTGTGGTGGCCTTCAACGGCAAGATGGTGTACGAGAAATTTGCAGGGCGGACGTGCAAGCTCGGTTTGCAGAAGGAGTTGCTCTATGGCGCGCATGTGTTCGTGCTCCCCTCGACGAGCGGCCAGAATGCGGGAACGAATCGCGGCGTGAAAATGAGGTACTTCCGGAAGCTGGCAGAGCTGTTGAAAAGCCTGAAGGACTAAGGAGGCGTTGCGGATGGGAGCCACACAACAAGCGGCGAGTCCATTGGTTCTTGAAGAGCGCTCGGAAGGCATCGCCACGCTGCGCCTGAATCGTCCGGAAAAGCTCAACGCGCTCAATGTGGAATTAGGACGGACGCTAGTACAGTCGCTGATCCATGCGGGCGACGACAAATCGGTGCGCGTGATCGTCCTGACCGGGGCGGGGCGCGCCTTCTGCGCGGGCGGAGACATCTACCTCCTGCGCGACGTGCGAAAGCGCAACGCATCGCACGAACTTGAAGGCTTGTTGGTGGCTGGCAAGGAAATCTGCATGGCGATCGCCACGATGACAAAGCCCGTGATTGCGGCCGTGAACGGTCCTGCGGCGGGCGGCGGAATGAACCTCGCGCTCGCGTGCGACATGCGGATTGCGTCGGACCAGGCGATGTTCGCGGAATCGTTCGCGAAGATCGGGCTGTACCCGGATTTTGGCGGAACGTATTTTCTGCCGCGAATCGTGGGAGCGGCGCTGGCGGCGGAACTGTTCTACACGGCGGAAACGCTGACGGCCGAGGACGCGCTGCGGCTGGGAATCGTCAACCGTGTTTTTCCGGCGGAGCAAGTTCGAAGAGGAAATCACGACGAGTTGGCGAAGAGCCTGGCGGCGGCGCCGCCGATTGGCGCTGCGCGACGTGAAGCGAACAATCCTCGCCGACGACAGGAAGACTCTGGAAGACGAGCTCTGGACGAGGAGATTCGCCTCCAGATTCACTGTTTTCGATCGGAGGATTGCCTGGAGGGACTGAACGCGTTTTTCGAGAAGCGGAAACCGAATTTTCGCGGGCGCTTAACGGACAGGAGCAAATCACGGCCGGCGAGCTGTCTGACTGAGAAAATTGAGAGCCGGCTTCAAATTGGAGAAGGAGCTAAGGACAAATGCCTGCAGCACGAATCGCACTTTTGACGACTGGGTGGACCTGTTTCGCGTGTGGCGAAATGACATCGGCGTGAATTATCCCGAGATCGAGAATTATCAATTCGAAGCGAAATTCGGCCCGACGCGTTCGAACGAAATCGAATTCGGAGCGTTCAAGGGGCGGCCGAAATGGCGGCGCGTGCTCGACATTCCCGACCAGCGAATCCGCGACGGCCTGCTGAACTTGATCGTCTACCAGGGCGACACGGAATTCGCATCGGTCGAACAGCAACGGCGCCTTTTCGAGCATTCTCCGAGCGAGCACGACCGGAAATCGCTGTGCCGCGTGGTGACGGAAGAAATGCGCCACGGCTGGCAGATGTGCCACCTGCTGATCAACCATTTCGGATACAGCGGCAAAGTGGAAGCGCAGAAAATGCTCGAGCGGCGCGCGTTCGAATCGAAGCGACTGCTCGGTGCGTTCAATCAGATCGTCGACAACTGGCTCGACTTTTTCACCTACACCGATTTCGTGGACCGCGACGGCAAGTTCCAGCTCACCATGCTGAGCTATTCCGGGTTTTGAGCCGCTGGCGCAATCGATGAATCCGATGCTGCGCGAGGAGTCCTTTCACCTGGGCACGGGGCACGACGGCCTGAAGCGAATCGTGAAGGCGGGCGTGGTGCCGCTGAAGATCGTGCAGAAGTACGTCAACAAGTGGATTCCCGTGAGCTACGACCTGTTTGGCGTGGACCAGTCGAGCTCCGCGCACTGGTTCTACGTGTGGGGGTTGAAGGGCCGCTACGACGAGGCGCAAACGCATGAGGAAGCGGACCTCGGCCACATGAACGAGCACAACCGCCACCTCTACCATCTGGAGTGCGAGAAACTGATCGAGCAAATCAACAAGCACGTCCCGGCGGGCCAGACGAAGCTGTATCGTCCCGGATCTCTGAAATTCAACCGCCATATCGGCGAATTTGCCAATCAGCCCTACAGCGTCACGGGCGAGCTGCTCACTCCGGAGAAGTATGCGGAACACTGCAAAGAGATGCTGCCGCAGCCGGAGGACATCAAGCTCGTGAACGAAATCCAGGAAATCGAGCCGAAGTGGGTCGCGCCGAAAGGAAACATGGAGTAGACGTGGCCGTCACGCTCCCAAACTGACGTTGCCGCACGGGCTACACGCTCAGCGAGTTGATGGTGGCCGCGGCTGCGCGCGAGATCGCGCGACGGAGAACTCGTCTTTGTAGGCATGCGGCTTCCGATGCTCGCGTTTTTGGTCGCGCGCCGCACGCACGCGCCGCGCGCCATCGGGCTCTTCGAGAACGGAGTCGTCCGAGAGACGCCGTCGCCACAGCTCCTCTACACGATGGGCGATCCACCGAATCTTCGAGGGGCCACGCAGTGCGGCCAGATGCTCGACGTGATGGGATTGCTGCAGCAAGGACGCGTGCATGTGGGATTTCTCGGCGCCGCGGAAGTGGACCGCTTCGGCAACCTGAATACCACCTGGGGGCGCCGCGAACAGAGAATCGCAGCGTCTGCCCGGCTCGGGAGGCGCGTGCGACATTGCGTGCCTCGCGCGGCGCACGATTGTGCTGCTTGCGCACGACCGAGGCCGCCTTTGCGAGCGCGTGAGCCACGTCACTTCGCCGGGCTACGGCACTGGCAATGGATGGCGCCAGGCGCAGGGACTTCCGGTTGGATCCGGCCCATCAGCAATGATCACCACTCTGGGCGTGCTTCGCTTCGGGCCGGATGGCGAGGCGTATCTAGCTTCGGTGCATCCCGGCATCAGCGTGGAGGAAGTGCTTGCGAATACGGGTTGGACGCTGCGCGTTGCCGACGAGCTGGTCGAAACCACAGCACCTTGCGAGCAAGAGCTCGCCGTGATGCGCGAGCTCGATCCCAATCATTTTTGGACTCGATGAGACAATTGCCGGCAATGACCTCCAACTCGAAAGTCATGACCATGCGCGACGCGATCGCGCGCACGTGCCGTCGGGTTCGATGGTGCTGATGGGCGCGCAGCTCGAGCAAATGATTCCGTTTCGCCGCGGGGCACGAACTGATTCGGCAAGGACGGCGCGATCTGACGCTCGTGGGGCCGATCTCAGACATCTTGTTCGACCAAATGATCGGCGCGGGATGCGTTTCACGCGTGATGGCGGCATGGATAGGGAACGTATCGGCGGGAGTGGGCTATTGCTTCCGCCGGGCCGTGGAACGGGAGATCCCGCGGCGCATTGAGGTGATCGATTATTCGAATTTCACCGTGGCGCTGGCTTTGCACGCGGGAGCGATGGGCGTGCCGTTCATGCCCACGTACTCGACGCTGGGGAGCGACCTGCTCAAGAAGAACGGCAATTTGCGCGAGTTTTCGTCGCCCGTGAGCGAAGAAAAGCTTGTAGCCGTGCGCGCCTTGCGGCCGGACGTCGCGATTGTGCACGTGCAGCGCGCCGATGCACAGGGGAACGCGCATATTTGGGGAAGCCTGGGAGTGGCTGTGGACGGTGCACGGGCCGCGCGCAAAGTGATCGTGATCGCGGAAGAGATTGTCGAGCCTGATGTGATCGCGTCGGACCCGAACCGCACGCTCGTGCCGGGATTTCTCGTCGCGGCCGTTGTGCACGAACCGTGGGGGGCGCATCCGTCGCCGGTGCAGGGCTATTATGGCCGGGACCACGCATATTTTTCGGAGTACCACGAGCAGACGCGCCGTTTGGAGGATTACGAGGATTGGCTCGGACGCTGGGTCATCCGGCCGGCGTCGCACCGTGAGTATATGACTCTCCTGGAAGCGGGCCGCTTGGACAGTTTGAAAGTCAAGGAACACGCACTTTCTGCGGCTGCCGATTTTGGATACTGATGGCTGACGACCTGCTTGCCAACATCGAGATCAATCCGCGCGAGGTTAAGGAATTTCTAGCGCGCGGAGGGAATACTCTGTTTGTCGACGTGCGCGAAAAGTGGGAGCACGACACCGCGCGCATCGAAGGCTCCACGTTGATTTCTCTGCGCGAAATTCCGGGAAACATGTCGGTGTTTGAGCGGGCGGACGGCATTGTGTTGTTCTGCCATCATGGCATGCGCAGCCTCGACGCGGCGGCATGGCTGCGGTCGCAAGGCGTCGAGAGTGCGCGCTCGATGGCCGGCGGAATCGATCGCTGGGCTATCGAAGTAGATCCCAGCGTGCCGAGATACTGAGGAGGAGGGAAGCCATGGCGGGTGCGAAATCCAAGAGCAAGTCCACGCGCCGGACCAGGAAGCCGGGGAAGAAAGTTCAGTTTCTCCATAAGCCCAACTGCACAACCTGCCGGAAGGCTCGCAGCTTCCTGGAACGGCGAGGATTCCGGCTTTATTTCCGCGATCTCGCAAAGGAACGATTGAGTGCCGCGGAACTCGAAAAGCTGATCGGCAGCCGCGACCATACGGAATTCCTGAATACTCGCAACGAGTTCTACCGCGACAAGAATATGAAGGACAATCCACCGTCGCGGCGCGAAGCGATCAAGCTGATGGCTAAAGAGCCGAACCTGATCCGCCGTCCGGTGATCCTTGCGGGCGGGCGAGTGGTCGTGGGATTCGATGAAAACGGTATGGCGAGGCTGTAGTCGGGGCGAACGAGATGCATTCGGGAGCGGAAGCGAAAAACAATGAATAAGGAACTCATCCGGCTGCGCGTGAATGGCGAGGACCGCGAAGCGGCTATTGCGCCAAACCGTCTGCTGCTGGAAGCCTTGCGCGAGGATCTGGGCCTGACCGGCACGAAGCGCGGCTGCGATGATTCGAGCTGCGGGTGCTGCGCCGTGCTGATCGACGGCGTGCCCATGCTTTCCTGCGTGGCATTGGCGGCGAGTTACGAAGGCTGCGAGATCACCACGATCGAAGGACTCGGCGAGGCGGGCGCGCTCGATCCCGTCCAGGAAGGCTTCGTCGAGTGTGCCGGGGCCCAGTGCGGGTTCTGCACTCCCGGGTTCATGATTTCGACGGTCGCGCTGCTGCGGCGCAACCCAAACCCGTCGACTGAGGAAATCCGCCAGGCGCTTTCGAGCAATCTTTGCCGCTGCACCGGCTACATGCAAATCTACGAGTCCGTGAAATTCGCGATTGAGAAGCACCGGGCGGAATTCCATCCGAAGACAGACGCGCCAGTGAGCGCAGGGCGCTGACCGATGACCGCAGGGAAAGCAAAACTCTCGACCATCGGCAAGCCCATGGCGATGACCGATGCGCGCACGAAGATCGTCGGCCTGGGCAAGTACGCGGACGATTTCAGCGTTCCCGGAATGCTGGTGGGGCGGATCCTTCATTCGCCATACCCCCACGCACGAATCCTTTCGATCGACGCTTCCCGTGCCGAAACCTTGCCCGGAGTCAAAGGCGTCGCTACCGGGAAGGACGCGCCCACCCCATACGGAATTCTTCCGATCGGCCACGATGAGTGCGTTTTTGCTGTCGATAAGGTGCGCTACATCGGCGACAACGTTGCGGCGGTTGCGGCCACATCCGCGGAGGTTGCCGAGCAAGCGCTCGACCTGATCCGCGTCGAATACGCGCCGCTGCCCGCCTGGTTCGACCCCGAAGAATCCATGAAGGCCCGGTCGGATTGGATTCACGATTCCCGCGCGAACAATATCGAGAAGGAATATCACCACGTATTTGGTGACCCGGAAGCAGGATTTCGTGCCGCCGATTTTGTGGCCGAGGAGCGCTACTTCGCGGGCGAAGTGAACCACGCCGCGATGGAGCCGCATGCGACTTTGGCGATCTGGGAACCTGACGATCGCATGACGGTGTACTCCTCGACCCAGGTCCCGTATTACCTCCACCGGACGCTTTCGGAAGTTTGCGAACTCCCCATGAACCGCATTCGCGTGATCAAGCCGCTGATCGGCAGCGGGTTTGGAGGGAAGAGCGAAGTGATCCCGCTCGAAATCGCCGCAGGGGTTCTCGCTAAGAAGACGAAGAAGCCGGTGAAGATCACATACACGCGCGAAGAGGTGTTTTATGCGCATCGAGGCCGGCCGAGAACGATCGTTCATCTGAAGACCGGGCATCACGCGCGAGGGAAAGATTACGTCTGTGCAGGCGCGCGTAATCCAGGACGGCGGAGCGTACTGTGGTTTTGGGCCGGTGACGGTTCTCTATTCTGGGGCGCTGCTCGGCGCGATCTACGACATTCCGAATGTGCGCTACGACGGTTACCGCGTCCTCACGAACAAGCCTGCCTGCGGCGCCATGCGCGGGCATGGAACCGTCAACGTGCGATTTGCCTTCGAGTCCATTCTCGACCAGTTGGCGCGACAGGCGGACCTCGATCCCGCCGATGTCCGCCGCAGGAATCTGCTCAAGGCTCCCTGTGTTACGGTGAACGGCCTGCGCGTCACCAGTTATGGCCTTCCTGAATGCATCGAAAAGGTAGTCGAGCGGTCCGGGCTGGAACGCGAAGCGCGGCAAGCTGCCGTACGGCCGGGGGATCGGTATCGCGTGCAGCCATTACGTCAGTGGTGCGGCGAACCCGATCATCCGCTCCAACATGCCGCACACAACAGTAAACATCAAGATTGACCGGGATGCCGCCGTCACGGTGTATTCCGGGGCGTCGGACATCGGGCAAGGCTCGGACACGATGCAGACCCAGGTCGTCGCGGAAATCCTGGGCGTTCGCCCTGAACGCATCAAACTCGTCTCCGCGGATACGGAGCTGACGCCAATTGATCTGGGCAGCTATTCCAGCCGCGTCACGTTCATGGCGGGGAATGCCTGCATCGAAGCGGCGAAAAATATGCGCGAGCAAATCCTGGCGGCGGTGGCGGAGCGGTTCGGGTGCAGGCCTCACCAACTCGAGTGCGTTTCGGAAGTCATCTTCAGCAAGGACGACCCACGCCTGCGCGTGGGCTTCGACGAAGCGGTCGTCATGGCGATTGATTTTCACGGCGCGCTCTTCGCTCAGGGTGCTTACGCTCCACCTGAGGATGCGCGCGGAGGAAAATTCAAGGGCGCGGGCGTAGGCCCTTCGCCTTCTTACAGCTATAGCGCCCAGGTCGCGGAAGTGACCGTGGATCCGGAAACGGGCCATGTCCGCGTAGACAAGATTGTCGCGGCGCACGATTGTGGCCGCGCCCTGAATCCGCTGGCCGTCACGGGGCAAATCATTGGCTCCGTGTACATGGGCTTCGGCCAGGCGATGCAGGAGGAGATGGTCTGGAGCCAAGGCCGGTTGATGAACCCGTCGCTCCTCGAATATCGCATCCCAACGACAATCGAGAATCCCGAAATCGAGTCCATCATCGTCGAAAGCGAAGACCCAGAAGGGCCGTTTGGAGCGAAAGAGGCAGGCGAAGGGTCGCTTGCCGCGACCATCCCTGCAATTGCCAATGCGATTTACGATGCGGTCGGCGTGCGCCTGAACACGGTGCCGTTTTCGCCCGAGACAATCCTCGAGGCTATTCGCAAACAAAAGAGGACGGTAGGTGGGAATGGCAATGGCAGCGACGCAGCGCGCGGAGATGGCTCAAGAGGGACGGCACACCGATGATCGCGCCATTCCGCGTCGTGCGGCCGAAGACAATCGATGAGGCCGTCCACCTGCTTGCGAATCATGGCCCGGATGCGATGATTATCGCCGGCGGCACCGACGTGGTGCCAAATCTGCAAATGCGGCTCTTCTCTCCTCGAGTGCTTGTGGATTTGAAACTATTGCGAACGCTTTCGGGAATCGAGTATTCCAGCAAGCAAGGTTTGCGAGTCGGGGCGCTAACAACTTTGACTCACTTGCTCGAGATCCCAGTGGTGCGCGAAAAGTTCAGCGTACTCGCCAGCGCAGCCGGGACGATTGCGGGCCCCCTCCAGCGCAATATGGGGACGCTAGGCGGCAATTTGTGCCTGGAAACGCGCTGCCGCTGGTACAACCAATCGCATATGTGGCGTCAGTCGCTGGGCGGCTGCCTGAAGAAAGATGGCGACGTTTGTCACGTGGCGCCGGGCGGAAAATTCTGTTGGGCGGCCTGGTCGGGCGATTCCGCTCCCGCTCTCCTGGCGCTCGATGCGGAACTTGAAATCATCGGTCCGGCGGGAACGCGGTGGGTTGCGCTCCATGATTTTTACAAGAATGACGGCAAAGACCGGATTGCATTGCGTCACGATGAAATCCTGGCCGGAGTGCACGTCCCGGCACGTATGGCTGGGCGCCGTGGCGCGTACCACAAGCTGCGCGTGCGCGATTCCATCGATTATCCGCTGGCCGGAGTGGCCGTTTCGATGGAGGTGGACGCAGGCGGCGTGTGCCGCGACGCGCGCGTGGCCCTTACCGGCGTGAATCCGGCGCCCTTGCTCGTGCGCCAGGCAAGCGAGATGCTTCATGGCCAGAAGGCTACGAGAGAATTGATGGAGCGCGTAGCCCACGCTGCGATTCAGACCGGCAAGCCGCTTACGACATCCGCTTCCACGCCCGTGTATCGCCGTGAGATGGTAAGGCTGTTCACGCGGCGCGCCCTGGAACAAGCTTGGGGCATGCGCAACGGTTCGCTGAATTGAGGTGCTGCTGACCGGTTGAATCCACCGGAAGCTCTCCGATCCGATGCCGATCATCGATATTCACATCCACATTCAGCCGCTGGCGATGTTCAAGCCCCACGCGCACGAATTGATCAAGCGGGGCCGTCGCGATTATGAAGACGTCGTCAAGTATTCCGGCAGCCCCAAGGAGTTCCTGAATTTTATGGACGAGGCGGACATCGAACGCGCCGGCTTGATCAATTACGTCAGCCCGGACGTCATCGGTTTCACCCCCGAAGTGAACGAGTGGATCGCGCACTATTGCTCGGCCGATCCGCGCCGGCTGCTGGCCTTCGGCTCGGTGCATCCCAAGTATGTTTCGGACCCCGCTGCGGAGGTAGACCGCCTGAAGAAACTGGGCATTCGCGGCCTGAAGGTCCATCCCTCGCATCAGTTGTTTGCGCCCGACGAGTATCGCCATGGTTTCGGCCCGCTCCGCGCGATGTATGAGCGCGCACAAGCGTTGGGTTTGCCGGTGATGATTCATACCGGCACGTCGATCTTTCCCGGCGCGCGCAACTTGTATGCCCAGCCCATGCTGGCGGATGATGTCGGCGTCGATTTTCCCGATCTCGTGGTCATTTTGGCGCACGGCGGCAGGCCGCTTTGGATGGACGAGGCGTTTTTTCTTGTACGCGGACATCCCAACATGTATATGGACATCTCCGGCATCCCTCCTCAGAGGCTGATGGAATATTTTCCACGCATCGAGGACATTGCCGAAAAGGTCTTGTTTGGTACAGACTGGCCCGGCCCAGGCGTACCCGGCGTGCGCGGCAATATTGAAAAGTTCCGCTCGCTACCGATTTCCGTGGAGGCGCAGCAGAAGATTCTCTACGACAACGCGGCACGGCTATTCCCGCCGCAGCTTTAGGAGCAAGAAAGATTCATGGACGTGAAAACGATCGGAGTGATCGGCGCGGGCACCATGGGCAGGGGCATCGCGTATGCTGCCGCCTTCGGTGGCTACCGGACTGTTTTGGAGGATGTTTCCCCAGCAATGCTTGATCAGGGTGTCGCCTATATCCGGGAAGCGTTGGATGAAGGCGTTGCCCGCGGAAAGGTGACCCCGGAACAGCGCGAGGCCGGCGTTGCCAATCTCGCCACGGCGCGCTCCGTCGAAGACGTGTGCCGCGAGGCGGATCTGCTGATCGAGGCAGTTCCGGAAGAAATGGAATTGAAGCTCGAGATTTTCACAATCTTCGACAAGTTTTCGAAGCCGCAGGCCATCCTTGCCAGCAATACCTCTTCGCTTTCGATCACGGAGATGGCGGCGATTACGTTTCGGCCCAAGCATTGCATCGGCATGCACTTCTTCAATCCCGTGCCGAAAATGAAGCTCCTCGAGATTATCCGCGCGCTGGAAACCTCACAAGAAACCCTTGCTGCCTGCGTCGACGTGGGACATCGCATGGCCAAGGAAGTAGTCGTGGTTCGTGAGTCGCCGGGGTTCATCACCAGCCGCATTAATGCGCTGATCGGGAACGAGGCCTTTTTCATGCTGCAGGAGGGCATTGCGAGCGCCGAGGACATCGACAAAGCCTTGAAGCTTGGCCTCAACCACCCGATGGGTCCGTTTGAGCTTGTTGACCTGGTCGGCTTGGATGTGAGGCTCCAAATCCTCGAATACCTTCACAAGACGCTGGGGGAAAAATACCGGCCGAGTCCGCTGCTCGCGCAGTACGTGAAGGCAGGCCGCCTGGGGCAGAAATCAGGGCGCGGTATATACGAGTACGCCGAATCGGGCGAAAAGAAGCAGTTCGCCGGCTAGGAATTTGCTTTATTCATTTTGAGGGATTTCAATCATGGACGCCGCTGAAAAGATTATCCTGCTGCAAGGCGACCTCACCGAGATGGACACCGATGCCATCGTCAACGCCGCCAACAACGATCTTCAGCATGGCGGAGGCGTGGCCGGAGCGATTCGGCGGAAGGGCGGCGAGGTGATCCAGGCCGAAAGCAATGCCATCGGAAGCATTCCCGTAGGGGGCGCGGCGATTACGTCGGGGGGAAAACTGAAAGCTCGCTTCGTGATTCACGCCGCGAGCATGCAGCTCGGCGGACGCACGGCTCCGCATGCCTTGCGCAGCTCGACGGCTCATGCCCTCCGCATTGCGGCCCAAAAGGGATTGAAGACCATCGCCTTTCCCGCTGTCGGAACCGGCATCGCAGGCTTTCCGATGAATGAGTGCGCGGAGATCATGCTCGCCGAAGCGAAGGAGCACCTGTCTCGAAAGACCTCTCTCGAGAAGGTTTATTTCGTCTTGTTTGACAAAGAGGCGCTACGGGTCTTCCGGAAGGTCTGGCGTAAACTGAACGCGCCCAACTCCTCGAAAGAGGCGCGCGCGTCCCGTTCATCGAAGTGAAACGAATTCAATCATCCACAGGGCGCTTCTTGAGGACCGGCTTGTCCGACGGAGCCGCCGCAGGTGCAGGTGGAGCAGGCTCTTTGGAGGGGCCGCCGGCGGTGGCGGGCGCTGCATTGTCCCCGGTGTAAGGCTTTTGCAGATACCGCGCCGCTTCCTCCTGGGCGCCGGCCGTATCGTCGGTGAGGTGTTGAGCGAGGCTGTATTCGTTCACCGCGCGCGTGCGTTGGCCCAGCAAGTCGTAGATCTTCCCAATGTAGACATGGCTCCAGACTTCGGTCCATTTCGGATCGTTGTCGCCGCCCAGCGCCGCGCGAAACGCATTTGCGGCGGCCTGATAATTCTTTTGATAGAACAGCGCTTCTCCCATCCGGAAGTGCGCCAGCGAATTTGTCGGCGCCAAGTCGAGCGCATGCTGGTATTCCTGGATGGCCTCGTAGTACCTGCCGTTTTGGGCGAGCGCTTCCCCGCGCGCCACCGACGCGCGGACGCGAAGCCGCGGGCTGGATTTCAGCAGGTTATTGTTCGGATCGATGGTGATCCCATTCGGCTTTGGCCGCCCGAATGTGTCGATCTCGAATTCCGTGGACGTCCCGGTCACCAGGATCGTTTTGGTCTCCGGATTCCCTTCGGTGTCCACCTTCACTTCCACCGGCATTCGGAAGGTGTCCAGGTCCTGATTGATCTTGCCCACCACTTTGAAACCCTTGGGTGTCCGGTAGACGATGTAGTCCATCTTGAATTCCGGAACCCCCGTGGAGTTCAGCCATTGCGAGAAGAACGACAATAGATTAATCGGCGGATTGCCCTTGGTCGGCGGCGGAACCCTCGTCGAGGCTAGCTTTTCAAGGTCGTCGATGGTCGCCGTTTTTCCCGCGTATCTCTTGTAGAAATCCTTCAGCAATGCCGTGAAATTGTCGTCGCCCAATTCCGCGCGCAACATGTGAAATACCATCGCGCCCTTGTCGGCGACCACAGAGGTGTATTGATCCGAGTAAGCCCCCAGGCGCTGCGCCTGGGCGATCGGCGTCGCTTCCTCATACATCAACGCCCCCACCGCGAATTCTTCCAGCGACCTGTGGAGGCCCGCGATGCCGTCGGACTGCTCCGCATACATCGCTTTACCATAATGCGAGAGCCCGTCGGTGACCCAGGCGTCCGATGCTGTTGCCGGTAACACCTGATCGCCCCACCATTGGGCAGCCGCCAGTTCCGATAGCAAACCGTCATTCGCTTTGGTTGTCCATTGCCGCGCGCTGACCAGCAGCAAGCCGGGTGCGGAAAAGCCGGGCAACGATCCATCCGGCATCTGCGCGATCGTGATGCTCGGCGGGCCGCTTCCCAACGCCCCGAACGTATCGGAGTAATAGCTCAGGATATGAGCTAGCGAAGTCGCATAAGAATTGGCCGTCGCCGCTTGAGCGGCCGGGACGTACACCGGAACGTCGTAGCCCTCGGTTTGCACCGGCGTCAATTGCAGGCTGCCCGCCACGAAGGTTCCCACCGGCCCGACCTTGTCGCAGTGGAATACGTACGCTGCCTGGCCCGGCATGTCTTTCCCCAGTCCCGGCATCATCGTGGGCGTATCGGCTTTGCCCGTGCCGGTCATTGCAAACTTATCCGGCACGATGATCTTGAATGTTCCGGTATAGCGGTTTGCGGGGTAATCGGTCAGCGGAAACCACCGCGCGGGCTGCAGCAGGTAAGCACCCGTCTTGTCAATGGACGCAAACCGCACTCCCTTCGTCGGGCTGTCGTCTTCGCTCGACACCGGTCCGGCATAATCGAAGATGAGCGACACCTGTTTCCCCGGTGTCGCCGTTTCCGCTAGCTCCACGCTCACCAGGAGTGGTGAATTGTTGTCCCGCGCGAAGGTCAGTTTTTGACCCGACACCGTTTTCACCGAGCTCACCACCAAATCCGGATGCAACTCCACCAGAAGTGTTCTCGACACTTCCGTCGCCACAAAATCCACCTTTGCTTCGCCGGTTAGCGTCTGGCTCTCGGTATGCAGAATGGTTTCTACGAGGTAATTCGTGGCGCGAAAGGGGTATCCATGCGGGGTCTGCGCAACGCTGCTGGTCGCAGCCAGAAGGAGAAGAAGCTGCGCGCCAATTATTGGGCGTACCTTGAACACGGGGAAACCTCCTCCGGGAGAGGCAGAGCCTCCCCGCATCTCTAAGATACCAGAGACGGCCCCATAGTTGCCTGCCCGCATCAGCCTTAGAGCATTCCGGCGAAGATTTCCGCCGCCCGCTCGATGGCCCCGCCGGAGCCCAGCTTTTCGCGAACTTCTGCCAGTCCGCGCTTCATCTCCTGGCGCGCAGGCTCCGACTCGAGCAGTCGCCGCACTTCTGCCGCCACCGCTTCCGGCGTGAACCGGTCTTGGATCAGTTCGGGAGCTACAAGCCTCCCTGCAATCAGATTCACCATTCCGATAAAGGGTGTCCGAACCATGTGGCGCAACACCATCGCACTCGCCGCCGTGACGCGGTAGATAACCACCATCGGCGTCCCTAGCAAAGCGGCCTCGACGGTTGCCGTTCCGCTCGCAACAATCGCACAATCCGCTGCTGCTAGCGCGTCGTACGTCTTTCCCTCGACCCGGCGAATCTCCAGCCCGGGCCGCGCATAAGTGGAAAAGAATTCAGCGTTCAAGCCGGGCGCGGCGGCGTGTACGAATTGAACGCCCCGATCTCGCAATTCCTGGCTTAATTGCTCGCACGCCGCGAGCACGCCCGGAAAATTCCGCGCGATCTCGCTCCTCCGGCTCCCGGGTAACAACGTCACGATCGGACGTCCCGCATCGAGCCCGTGACGCCCGGCGAACTCCGCCCGCGTCATTGTTGGCCGCACCACATCTACCAGTGGGTGCCCCACGAAATTCACCGGCACGCCCGCATCCCGGTAGATCTTCTCCTCGAACGGAAAGATCACCACCATTCGCCGCACCAGCCGCTTGATGATGCGCACGCGTCCCGGTCTCCACGCCCACACCTGCGGCCCGATAAAGTACCCGACTGGAATCCCCAGATTTTTCAGCCTCCGTGCCACGCCGAGGTGGGTCCCGGGCGAATCCACCAGAATCGCCAGCGCAGGACGCCGCCGCGCCGCTTCTCGTGCCAGCCTCCGCTGCACTCCGATCACCGTGGGAATCTTATGCAGTACTTCCGCGACGCCCACCACGGCCACTTCGTGATAATCCGCCACCAATTCGACTCCCGCTTCCGCCATCCGCGGACCGCCCATCCCAAACATCTGCGCGCCAGTCCGTGCATGCAGCGCCGCAGCCAGCCGCGCCGCGTACATGTCGCTCGATGCCTCGCCTGCGGATATAAGGATTGTCGGCACGCTCATGAAGGTGTCCCGCTGGTTCTATCGGGGATGAATCGCCGGGGGAAGCTGAGCACGGCTAGGTGCAGCCTTGCCCTCGCCGGTTCAATCATCGGCGGACAATGGCTGCGAGTATCCGCTTGCGCTCCCGCCGGGAAGGGGCGCTGTAAGCTCCTGCTCTTTGTATTGAAGCTGGTATAGCCGGTAGTAAATCCCACGCAGCGCCAGCAGCTCTTGATGCGAACCCTGCTCGCGCAGGCGCCCCTTGTGGAAGACGAGTATGCGATGCGCGTGCTGGATGGTGCTCAGCCGGTGCGCAATCACCACGGCCGTCCGCCCTTCGAGCAGCCGGTCCAGTGCCTCGCGGATCAGCAATTCTGTTTTCGTGTCCACGCTCGAAGTCGCCTCGTCGAGGATCAGGAACTTGGGGTTGTGCGCCAGAGCGCGCGCGAAGCTGACGAGCTGCCGCTGCCCCACCGAAAGCGTCGCGCCGCGTTCGCGTCACCGGCGTCTCGACCCCTTGCGGCAGCGTATTGAGAAATGGTCCGAGGCCGACCTCCCGCAGCGCCCTCTCTGTGCCCGCGCGGTCAATGTGTTCCGTTCCCAGCTTGACGTTCGATTCGAGCGTCCCGGTAAACAGGAACGGGTCCTGCAGCACGATTCCGAATAGCTGCCGCAGTTCCTGAATGTCCATCTCCCGGATGTCCGTCCCGTCCAGCAGAATCTGGCCGCGCTGGATATCGTAGAACCTCAAAAGCAACTGTATGACAGTGGTCTTGCCGGCGCCGGTATGGCCCACGATCGCCAGCGTCTGCCCCGGCTCGACGCGGAATGAAACGTCGCGCAACACCCAGTCCTCCTCCTTCGGTGTTGCACCGCCGTTATAGGCGAACCATACGTTGCGGAATTCGATCTCCCCGCGCGGCGCCGGCAGCCGGCGCATTTCCGGCGGCGAGACGATCGTCACCGGCTCGTCCAGCAGCTTGAAGATTCGTTCCGACGCTGCCATCGCGCTCTGCAAGATGTTGAATTTCTCGCTCAGATCCTGAATCGGCCGGAAGAACCGCTGCGCGTATATCATGAACGCGACCAGGACCCCAATTTCCAGCGTTCCCCGAATCGCCTGCAGGCCGCCCACCCACGCGAGAAGCGCGATTCCGCCCAGGCTCAGGAACTCGACTGCGGGAAAGAAAAACGAATAGGCGTCGATCGCATCCTTGTACGCCACCATGTGAATGCGGTTCAGTTCCGCGAACTGTTTTTTCGATTTCCGTTCCCGATTGAAGAGCTGCACCACGGGGATCCCGCTGATGTGCTCCTGCAGGAAAGCGTTGATACGCGCGATGGCCGTGCGGATCCGCCGGTTCGCGTCGCGCACCTTGTTGCGGAAGAAATACGTCAACACGATCATCAGCGGCACGGGCGATAGCGTGGCCAGCGCCAGCAAGGCATGCCACTTCAGCAGGAATGCCGCCATGCTGAACAGCAGCACGAAATCGTTCAGCATCGCCACCACGCCGGAGGCGAACAGGTCGTTCAGCGCGTCCACGTCTGTGGTCGCGCGCGTCACCAACCGTCCCACCGGGCTCCGGTCAAAGAAGCTCATGGGGATGCGCTGCAGGTGCCCGAAGATTTCCCGCCGCAGGTCGTACATCGTTTGCTGTCCCACCCACTGCATGATCCGCACTTGGATGTACTGGAACGCGAATCCGCACACTACGGTGCCCAGATAGATCAGCACGACCCACAACAGCCCCTGGAGAGCGGCGTGGTGTTCCAGCTTTCCTTCAAAGCCCGGCACGATGTACGAGTCGATGGAGACCTTGAACAGATAAGGCCCAAGGAGTTCCATGGCCGTCACGCCCAGCGTGATCGACACGGCCAGCACAACGTTCCAGCGGTAGGGCCGCAAATACTTCAGCAGCCGCCGCGTCAGGTGCGAGTCGTAGAGCTTTCCGAGCTTCTCTTCTTCGCGAAAGTCGCTCATTCCCGTTGCAGCTCTTCCTCCAGCAACTGCTTCTGGTACAGGTCGGCGTAATATCCGGCTTTGGCAAGGAGCTCCTCGTGCGTTCCGCGCTCGATGATGCGACCCTCGCGCAGGACCACGATTTGATCGGCGCCCTGCACCGTGGAGATCCGGTGCGCCACCAGAATGGTCGTCCGCTGCCGCATCACGTCGCGCAGCCGGCGCAGGATTCGTTCCTCCGTGCCCGTATCCACGGCGGAAAGGCAGTCGTCCAGAATCAGGATTTTTGGCTGCCGCAAGATCGCCCGCGCCAGAGCCGTCCGTTGCTTCTGCCCGCCCGATAGCGTGATTCCGCGTTCGCCTACCATCGTCTCGAACCTCTGCGGAAATGCTTCGATTTCTCCAGAAATGCTGGCAACCTCGGCGGCTTCGTAGACGTGCTCCTCCATCACATCCGCCACTCCGAAAGCGATGTTTTCGCGAATCGTTTCGCTGAACAGGAACGTGTCTTGCGGCACGTAACCGATCGAGCGGCGCAACTGGGCCAACGGATATTCGCGGATCGAGCGCCCGTCGAGAAACAACGTGCCGGCGGGAGCCTCCCACAGCCGCGCGATCAATGCCGCCAGCGTGGACTTGCCGCTTCCCGTGGGGCCCACGATCGCCAGCGTCGACCCCGCCGGAATATGCAGTTTGATGTCGTGCAGCACCGGCGCTCCCGCCGATCCGTTTGACGCTGTGGGATAGGTAAACGTCAGATGCTGGAATTCGATTTCACCGCAGATAGCGGACTCCTTAGCCTCTTCTGGGTTTGCCCTTTCCTCCAGCGTCGGTTCTCTCCCGGAGAATCCCGTCATCGCAGATTCTGCGGCGTCGCTGATTTTCGGCTCAGCCGACAGGATGTAGTTCAGGCGCCCCATCGAGGCCGCGCCGCGCTGAAAGATATTCGTCACCCAGCCAAGCGCGATCATCGGAAATACGAGCTGCCCCAGAAACCAATAGAACGCCCACATCGTGCCGATCGAAAACTGGTGATTGATCACGTCCACCCCACCTTTTCCCAGCAGGATGACGAACGTGACGCCGATCAGCGCCGAGAGGAACGGGAAGAACAGGCTCCACGCCGCGATTAGCTTGATATTCTTGTCCACATATCCGCGGTTGGCATCGTCGAATCGCTTTTTCTCCGGCTCCTCCTGCGCGTAGGCGCGGATCACGCGGATTCCGGTCAGGTTTTCTTGCGCCCGCGTCGAAAGGGCTCCTAGCGCCGCCTGAATCTGCTCCGAGAGCCGGTGAATGATTTGGCCAAAGTACCAAACCGCCAGCGCCACGATCGGCACCGGCGAGAGCACCCACAGCGTGAATCCGGGCGAGAGCTCCACCATGAAGTAGATGGCCAGCACCATGGTCGCAATCGTCGTCGCGCTATACATGATGCCCGGCCCCAGAACCATGCGCACCGAGTTCAGGTCGTTCGTGGCCCGCGACATCAGGTCGCCCGTCGAGTTCCTCACGTAAAATTCCGGGTCGAGCCTCAGCAGCCGCGCCAGCAGATCGTTCCTCAGGT
This sequence comes from uncultured Acidobacteriota bacterium, assembly GCA_963788255.1. GTDB lineage: Bacteria > Acidobacteriota > Terriglobia > Acidiferrales > UBA7541 > Palsa-295. The sequence continues at coordinate 107,849 of CAWBGC010000009.1, read as the reverse complement.
CGTACTCGATCTCTCGGGATACCCCGATCAGGATCCACCGCGTCCAGAACGAGAAGAAACCTTTGACGAGCATCACGCCCATCAAGATCAAGCAGTAAATTCCCAGCGCATGCGTGCTGAGCGGAGCGTAAAACGAAAGAAGCGGGTGCAGTATGGCTCGCGAGACTCCCGTGAGAGTCGAGAGCGCCTGCGGCGAGCCCTCCAGGCAATCCGTGATGGCTCCGAGAATCAATTGCGGAAGCGCGCCCACCAGCCCCATCGCGGCGAGCGTCAGCAGGCCGAGCGCAACCATTCCCTTGTACCGGGTCACGTAAGGGATCAGGGTCTTCAGGTGGTCCCAGCCGGAAGGCTTCCGCGCGGGGCGTGCGGCGGTTGCCGGGACGGGTTGTGCGATGGCACTCATCAGTGTAGCTGCGATTCAGGCGTCTCGAGAGAAGGCACCTCTACGAGAAACTGCTCGAATTGCCGGTCCAGCGATTGGTAACGTTCCACCTTCGGATTCCAACGCACGCCGATCGTTTGGATGTAACCTCCGGCGGGCTTTGCTAGCGGCGTGAAATACATCACCAGGCCTTTGTCCGCGTCCTGCTCGAATTGCAGCCTCCATGCGCTTACGGGCGCGAGGGGAATCCCGCCCAGAAATCCCTTCGCGTTCTTCAGGTGGTCGTCGCAGCGGAAGATTTCCTTCCACGTTCCGTTGTCGTTTTCGAGCACCGCAAGGCGCGTCACCAAAGTGCCGGGCGCCGTCTCTTGCGGAGTCACCTTCACACGATTCACGGCCAGCACCTGCACGTGTCCGTTCTTGGCCAGGTCGCCGTAGAGCAGGACATCGGTTTCAGACCCGAGAGCCTCCTCGGCCACCGCTTGATCGTCCGCCGGAATCGACGGCACGGAAGCCGCGGGGGCCTCTGTCTTGGCAGGCTGCGGCTTCGAATTGCCGCAGGACATACACACGGCGGTGAAAAGCAAAACAGCCGCCAGGCTCAGGGACGTCCTTGCGGTCTTGGCCGAAAATCCGATCTCTTCAAGTCGGTCTCGAGAACCAGGTTGGGCGCTCTGCTGCAGGAATCCTCCTCGGTGACTCAGGCCATCCGGCCGTCGCGATCGCACTCGCGATATTGTAATTCTACCGTCATGTCCGCCGATTCTAAAATCCTCTTCGGTGGGTTGGGTTTACGCTTAAGCCTGCGTCACCGGGCCACTAGGATTTCTTCGAGGCGCGCTTCAAAATTCTCTTCTCCTTCGGACCAGAGGCGAACCCGCTCGGTGGGCACTGCCTGTTCGATCCGGCGGGTCCATTCGAGCAACTTGCGGATGTTCTCCTGAGTTTTCTCCTGATATTTCTGGAGATTCTCCGGCCACGCCATGGCTTCGAGGAATCGCGCTTCTTCCGGGCTTTCGGCTACCGCTCGGGGACCCCGGCTGAATCCGAGCAAGCCGGCGTGTCCCGTGTAGAGGTGCTCGAACCCGAGGCTCACTTCCAGGTGGCCGTTCTCCCGCCAGAATCCATCGTCGTAGTCTTCGCCGTGACAGAAGATTTCAAGCGGCTGCGGCTCGAGCTTCCATTTGGCGGCTTCACCAGTGGAAACCCACAAATCCCAGTCGCACCGCACCTCGTAGGAGCAATCATTGTGCAGATGGTCCTGCGCGAGCTCGATGATACCCGCGGTGTCCAGCGGAACCGCGCGCAGGTCCTGCTCCAGCACCTCCGGCTCCGTCGCATCCACGGCGCGAATCACGAGGTATGTAAACCCCGGCTTGGCCGCAGAGAAGGGAACCGTGGCCAGAAATTTTCCGAAGTTGTCGAGGATGCGGTCTTCAGGAAAATCCCGGCACCAGACACTCAGGTAAGCCAGATTCGACATGGAGAGCATTATAACGGCATGCCCGTCCGGGCCGGAAATCGGCAGACCGTTCAGTGCAGCCCGACGGAGCCGCGCACCGACTCGATCAGCTTCGCGGAGTCGTACCCGATTCCGTCCTTAAAGACGATTTCCGTTTTTTCGATGTCCGCGATGTCCTTGGATGGATCTCCGTGAATCACCGCCAGATTGGCTGCTTTGCCCACGGCGAGTGTGCCGATCCGATCGGATTCGCCAAGGAACTGTGCAGCATTGGCGCTATATATGCGCAGTGCTTCCAGCGGCGTGAATCCCGCTTCGACCAGCAACTCCACTTCGCGTTGATCGCCGAAGCCTGCCAGGTCACCGCCGTAGCCGGTGGGGTCCTCGCCCGCAATCAGCAACCCGCCCGCCTTCACGAAAGCGCGCTCGAAATCCATTTCCTTCCTCAGGAGCGTGGCGTCAATTTCCCGATGCCTCGTGCCGATGCTGGCGCGCACCGCGAGATAATCAATCTGGGCCTGGGGGACAAGCGCGTCGAGCACGCGCTGTTGGAGGGGTGGGCGATCCCGAACAAACGTCTCGAAGACGGGAAGCGTGGACGTGACAGCGACGTGGTGCGAGACGAGATCCTGAATCATGGCTTGCACGGGCGCACTATCGAGGTCGAGCTTTGCGAGGGTGGCATTTGTTTCCGTCCCATCGCATATGTCCGGCTTCTTATGCGGATCGAATTCCGTGTCAACTAGAAGCCCATGCTCGAGGTCGTCAATTCCGAGCGCCGCGGCTTCGCGGAACCCGATCGAGCACAGGTGGCCGGTGATTTTCAGGCCACGCTTGTGAGTCTCTTCAATCGCAGCGGCCAGCTCTGCGTGGGTGATGTTCATATAAGCTTTGAATGAGGTCGCACCTTCGTCTGCCCAGTAGTCCACCAGGTGGCGCGCGTCGTCGGCATCTTTGAGCTCGTGCATTTGCGGCGTGTACGCTCCTTTGCCTTCCAGATACGGCCCGGTGACCCGCATCTCCGGCCCGGGAATCAGCCCGGAATCAATCTGGCGCTTCAGCTCCAAGTCGGTGTAAGGCTCCACGCTGCCGGCCGTGCGAATCGTCGTGACGCCCGCCGCGAGGTAGAGCCGCGGAAAGCTGAAACCCATTTCGTTGTAGATCGGAACTTTGCCCGAGGGATAAAACATGTGCTCGTGCATGCCGACGAGCCCGGGAATCACGGTGTAGCCCGTGAGATCGAGCACTTGCGCGCCGGCTGGAGCAGTGGTGCCGGCGCTGTCGCCAATGGCCTGGATCTTGCCGCCGGAAATCACAACCGTCTGGTCGTCCTTCGGCGCACTGCCGGTCCCGTCGATTACGCGCACATGCGCGAGCGCCACGACCGGCGCGTTTACGCGGACGAATTGCTGCACCATGGGCGACAGAGCGGGCGCCTGCTGCTGCGCGTGGGAGATCGCCGCATCGGAAAGGGCGACGCAAATCATCAGAACCGCGAACGAGAGGGTTTTTTGCATCACATTCCACCTGGAAAAATCTTACGATAAATGCTTGCCAATTTCGGGCTGCATTTTCTACTTCCATTCGATGGATTGCAAGAACGATGAAAGATACCGAGCGGGGCGAAACTATGCGGCGGCTGTGGGGGGCTATTTCTTTTTCTTCGGGAGATCTCCTTCCTCGTCGTCGCCTTCTTCGTCCATTTGCGAAGAGATTCCCATGAGGCGAGCCTTGATGGTGTCGCCCATGCCAGCCAGAACATCGGAGCAGGTTTCGCGAATGCGCTTCTCGGCGGACTTGGCCAGCGTGTCGAGGACGGCCTGGGAATGCTGGCCGAGCGTGGTGGCGGAGGCCAAGAGCCAGGAGTTCGAGGCGTTTTCGAGGCGCGTCTTGAACTGGTCGATGGATTCGTCCGAGGACTTCGCCATCTTCTCGCCCCACTGCTTTTGCTGCGCCTCGCGCTGCGCCGCCCATTCCTCCATCATGGGAAGGAGCTGCGACTGCAGGTAGACCCGGGCCTGTTCGATGCCCTGGGACATTTGATCTTCGAGCTTCTTCTGGAATTCGGCGAGCGAACCTTCGCGGTCGTATTCCATGTCGGAGCGCGCCTTTTCGAGCGCCTGGCGCGAAGCCGATTCGAACCGGCGAAGGGATTCGTCGGTGACCTGTAGGACGCGATCGGTGAAGCCCGCGGTAGCGATTTCGGCGGTTTCCGTGAGCTTCGAACGTTCGCGGTCCACCACTTCCTTGGCGACGTCTTCGATTTCCGCCTGGCTGTGCTCGACGTATGTGCGGCGATAGTGGTCGAGCTCGCTGGCCACGAGGCTGGAGACTTCGGCGGCGCGGTCGCGCAGCGCGGAAGTGGATTGCTCGACGGCGCGTTCGAGCGTGCTCTGCATGGTAGTCTGCGCCTTCTTCTGATACCACTCGGAGGCCTTCAGCAGTGCTTCGTACGTTTCGTGCTGCGCCTCAGTACTCTTCTGCTGAAGCTCTTCCTCGATCTTGGCGAGCATGGCGCGCGAGTTTTCGTGAAATTCGGCGGGAAGCTTCGCGGTTTCCTGGCGCAGGCGTTCGAGCGATTCCTGCACGGCCTGGTCGGAAACTTGCTTCACTTGCTCGCGGGCGGCGGTCTGAAGCTGGGCAACCTGTTGCGCGGCTTCGTCAACCTGGCCGCGGATGGTGTCTTGAATACGGGCGGCCTGCTGCTCCACGTTGTTGAGCTGTGAAACAGCCTTCTGAACTTCGTCGAGCTTGGGAGAGAGCTTCTGGTCGAGTTCGCCTGTAAGACGCTCGAGGACTTTCTGCGCGGAATTCTCGATGATGGGCTGAATGTGCTGGGTGCGTTCGGCGATGACCTGGTCTGCCTTGCGGGCGATCTCCTCCTGCTGCGAGGAGACCATGGCATCGATCTTTTGGCGAGTCTGTTCAAGAGCCGCGCGGGCCGCTTCCTGGAGCTGCGCTCGCAATTCTTCGGACCGCGCGCGCTCCTGTTCGAGTCCTGTGCTGAGGGATTGAATGGTGGATTGCGCGCCGGAGACGGCTTCATCGAGCGAGGCGCGCATTTGCGCGCTGCGCGCGGCGGCGTCCTGCTCGGCCTTCGTGAGAGCGGCCTGGGAAACCTCGTTGAGTTTTTCGCCGACCTTTTGCGAGGCGCCTGCCAGAGCGGCCTCGAATTGTTCTTTCCAGCGGAGGTTCGCTGCGGCGAGATCGGCCTGGGATTGCTCCACCGTCTGGCTGCGGACGCTCTGCGCGGTCTCTTCGAGATCCTTCTTCCACTGGTCGAGATGCTTCTGCGCGGCCTCGGGGGAAGAGAGAATCTGGAGCGAGGGCGTGGCGGCTTCGCGCTCGGAAAGCGCCTTATCAACGGCGTGCTCGACGGCCTGCTTTAGATCATGCGCGGCGGTCTGCTGAGCGGCCTGCTGCGCGGCCTGTTCCGCGGCGGTCGAAACCGCTTCCTGCACGGCCTTGCGGACTTTGGCGTCGAGTTGTGCGACGTTCGTCTCGTTGGTTTTGCGCGCTTCTTCGACGATGGCGGCGGTGCGTTCGGCGGCTTGCTGGACGACTTTCCTGGTCGCCGATTCGGAGGCACGCTCCATCGAGGCCTTGATGGCATGCTCGACCGCTTCATGTAGCTGCGCGTCAAGCTGCTGCCGGACGAGCGTCATTTCTTCGTTGATGGCGGACTGCGCGCCCTTGCGGAGCGTCTTGTCGAGCGACTCCTTGGCGTCCGCGACCATCTTTGCCATTTGCCGTGCGACGGTAACTTGCGTCTCCTGCACCTGGGCAGGGCTCGGCATCACGTGAATCTTCGCGTCGCCCCCGGCATGAGCGGGAGCGGCGTGCTCCGAGTGCATTTCAGGACCGGCAGCGGCGGGACCCTCCTGCGCGTAGGGCGAATTGGCAGCAGTAGTTGTGTCCGTCTCCGGGGTTGCAGTTTCGGCTGCGACTTCATCTTCCGGCAGAGGGAACCAGTCTTCAGGCGGAAAAGCGATGCCCCAAACGTTGCCCGCGACTTCGAACTCAAGGCCAATTTGAAATAGCTCGCGGACAGTGCGCGGGCGCTGTACCCAGACGACCCGCCCCTGGATCATGCGGGGAGGCATGGACGCCTCCAGCCGGGGAATTTCCAGCGTCACAGTGGAATTCTTTGGAACGTAGTGTTTCGACTGGTATTTGCAGCCGTGACAGTTGACCATCACGGTGGTGGTGCGTTCCTTGAAGGGCTGGCCGAGGGCATCGACACCCGTCACAGTGAGCGGCACAGCCTGCACAATGCGCGTGCTGCGGCGCTTCTGCGTGCCGGGATCGTTTGATGCCAACGGGTCGCTCACCCAATCCTCCCAGGGGTTAGGTTCAAGCCTAGCAAGGTTTTGCAGCAGGGTCGATAGGACTCCCGGACTTGTGCGAAAGGGTAAATTGGGGCGGCCATTACGATGTGCCGGGACGCGGCCTGGGATTGGACGCTCCGCAGGAGACCACGCTCAAGATGGGAATCTGCGCGATGAAAAGCACCCGGAGGGGGGCCGTTTCTTGTTGCGATTAGAATCGAGCCCGTCCTTTGTTTTCTATGAGTTACAGCGATTTCTAATAATCTTGTTGTTGCGATTAGAAAAATCATATCCGCCGCTGGATGGCGAATGACTAGAGCAAAAAAGGGGGTAGTGAGGGGTCGGCCAAGAGCTTCCGGCACACAAGGGGCCCCCGTGAGGCTAGGGAACTGCGTTGGGCCGTGAAACCTTTCCGTATTGTGAGGCTGCTCCATGATTGCCCCTAGTCCTCCATCATCAAGTCTAGCAGGGGTTGCTCAAATAAATGACTGTACGAAAGTACAGATATGGGACAGGTGCAAGAATCAACGCCGGCGAACTGAAACTGCCAACATCAATGACGACGTCGAAGACATTGTGAACACACGCTTGATTCAGCTAGGCCACGATTTAGACGGGGGCTAGCGCGGCGCGGGGGAGCGACGCGAGGAGCCGAAGAGGGCGTCCTTAAGTTCTTTCGCGATCCAGATGGGACCTACCAAGAAATAAATCACGCCTTGAAAGAAGGCGGGCTTGTTGCCTTCGATGCGGTGGCCGGCGAAGAGAAGAATCCAGCCGCCGACGAAAAGCGCGAGGCCGATCTTCCAATGCGTAAGCACTGCAAGGACGATTCCCGCGAGGATGATGGGGATACCGATGGCGTGGAAGACTTTGTTCCAGGCGTTCGTGTGCTCGTGGTCGTATTGCGACATGTATTGGCTGAATGAGGGCATGGAGCGCCTCCGGACTGTCGGATTCGTTTACGTATACCGTGCTTGACGTGAAGCAGGCAAGCAGAGAATCCGGCGGCTAAAGCCGATTGGAGACGAGCTTTCTTCTGCGGGACTGAAGTCCCGCTCCCCCCTGCTGAAGCAGGGGGCTCCCACGGAAATTCTGCATCTTGCACAAGAATGCACTTGCTCCCACGGAGCTGCAGGGTCTCGCACGCAATTGCGCGTGTTCACGGACAGCTATGGGAGCCCCCGCAGGCCACGGCGCGGTTGAAGACACTGTGTGACGACTCAGGAAGCCATCCCTCAGCGGCTAAAAAGTTTGCGGAGGATTAAACCGTACCGCCTCAGGGGTTAAGACCCCTGATGAGAGGGCGAACTTCATGTCGGAGCTGAAGCTCCGACCCTCTAAGAACCAGGCTCTTTTCGTAAACTGTAGAGCCACGGCCACAGACATTCTCGCGCGCTAGCGCGTGGGTCTTCGCGGCGACACGCAACGAGAAACGCAAGTCAAAAATGCCCGCCTGGAAAGAAAGGCGGCCGCTACAAATGCAAAAGCTCCTTATTTCGAAACGCGGAGCAAGACGACGCCGTGCGCGGGAATTTGCGCGCGGTATTCGTGCTCCATCGCGCCGAGATCCTTCGCTTGCCAGACGTCGCGGACGTGGACGCGTCCCTTGAAGCCGAGATCCTCGAAGCGGAGGACACCTTCGGCAGGCGCATCGTTGCGATTGAAGATGCCGACTGCCATCGAGCCATCGGCGAGCGTGCGGCCCCAATCCTCGGTGAAGCCCAAGGCGCTGATGCGGTCGCCTTGATGTCCGGCGGGATCCTGGTCAATGGCGATGACGTCGTGGTTGGTGAGGAGTGCGACGGTTTCGGGAGTCATGGTGGTGAGATCATTACCGGCGAGGAGCGGAGCGGCGAGAATGGCCCAGAGGCTCATGTGGGTGCGGTACTCGTCTAGGGACATGCCGCTGTTGCCGACTTCGAGCATGTCGGGATCATTCCAGTGGCCGGGAGCGGCGTACTTCGAGAGGCCGAGCTGGTTGAAGCCGATGGTGGCCATGCGGTCGTAGTTGTCTTCGATATCGCCTGTGGTGCGCCAGAGATTGCCGCCGACGGATGGGCCCCACTTCCAAACGTCCTGCCAACCGTATTGGCAAAGACTGAAGACGATGGGGCGGCCCGTGGCGACGAGCGCATTGTGCATTTTGGTGTAGGCGTCGAGCATCAACTGGTGGCCGTGATCGGGCGTGTGAGCCCTATCCATGAAGCGGGTGAAGCTGCAGAGGTCGTATTTGAGGTAGTCGATGCCCCAGGCGGCGTAGGTTTGCGCGTCTTGCGCTTCGTGTTGGTAGCTGCCTTCGAAGCCGGCGCAGGTCTTGGGGCCAGGCGAGGAGTAGATGCCGAGCTTGAGGCCTTTGGAGTGAACGTAGTCGGCAAGGGCTTTCATGTCGGGAAATTTTTTGTTGGTCTGGATGACGCCCTTATCGTCGCGCGTGCCTTCCCAGGTGTCGTCAATATTGACGTAGACGTAGCCGGCATCGCGCATGCCGGAGGAAACCATCGCGTCGGCGGCGGCGCGGACGCCAGCGTCGTCAACCTTGCCAGCGAAATGATTCCAACTGTTCCAGCCCATGGGAGGCGTGGCAGCAAGCTGTTGGGCTTGAGTGCTTGCCGGGTAGCCGAGGGTCAGAGATGCGAGAAAAAAAAATGAGATTGCGGTTAGGGTTTTCATGATGCGAGGAGATTACATTATTTCGGGCAAGGAAGAAACAGTGCGCCGCAGGGAACTGCCCGGAGGCGCGGTGCTTTCGCTGGGCTGGCAATTGAGTTGGTGGTTCGTCTAAGATGAAAACGTCGCCCTCCGTGCGCGATTCGCTTTCGGGACCGAGGATGACGCCCGCTCATCATGCGCAAATGGATTATTGCCGCAGGCATTGCATTCTTAGTGGTCATCATCGCGCTCTATGCAATGGCGCCGGCCGCTGAGAGGTTTGCGCGCGATCGCACGGAGGCTTACCTGAGCAGTGAGTTCGAAAGCGACGTGCAATTTTCCGATTTTCATTTGTCGTTGTTTCCGTGGATTCGGGTGACGCTCGACAACCTGGTGATGCATCACCATGGGCGCACCGATATACCGCCTCTCGTCCAGGCGCGGAAGGCCTCCTTGTCGGTGAGCTTGTGGGGTTTGCTGAGGCATCCGGCGCACGTGGGCAGCCTGCGGCTCGAGGGATTGCAAATACACTTGCCGCCGCGGAGGCACGAAGGCAAGCCGGCAATTCCGTGGGCGGACAAGAATCTGGGGAAGAAATACCCGTTCGTGGTCGACGAGGTCCGCGCCGATGGCGCACTGCTCGAATTGTTGGTTGCGCAGGCGGGCCGGGCGCCCCCTGAATTTTCGATTCACCATTTGGAAGCCGATCATTTGAGTCTTGACGGTCCCGCGACGTATCACGCACTGCTCGAAAGTCCTGTGCCCAAGGGTGAAATCGATTCGACGGGCACGTTCGGGCCGTGGGACGCGGACGAACCGAGTGAGACGCCCCTGGATTCGAAATACTCGTTTCACGACGCTGACCTGGGAACGTTGAAGGGGATCAAGGGGATTCTATCGTCCCAGGGAAAATTCAAGGGCCCGCTCGATTATCTGCAAGTGGAGGGCGAGACTTACGTTCCGGACTTCGCCTTGCGCACGAGCGATCATCCGATGGCAATGCGCACGAACTTCTCAGCACTGGTGGATGGAACGAATGGAGACACGTATCTCAAGAGCGTGCAGGTGAAATTCCTGAATACTTCGCTGAGCGTGACCGGCAAGATGGTGGATTACGATCCGGCGGTGAAGGGACGGACCATCGCGCTGCAAGCCGCTTCTGAGAATGCCCACATCGAGGATTTGCTGCTGCTTGCCGTGAAATCCAATCCGCCCATGATGACGGGCGCAACGAGGCTGAAGACGCAGATCAATATTCCGGAGGGAGATGAGGATTTGCTCGACCGATTGAAACTAAAGGGACAATTCGGCGTCGGCGACGCGCAATTCTCAACCCCCGGCGTGCAAGAAAAAATCGAAACCCTCAGCCGCAACGGCCAGGGGAAGCCAAAAGACATGGATGTGGGAGAGGGGGCGTCCGAATTGCAGGGAAGTTTTCAGTTGGACAGAGGATTGATGACGTTTTCGAGACTGAGTTTTTCCTTGGCGGGCGCATACATCGTGTTGGACGGAGCCTACCAAATCGCGGGAGGCGAGATAAATTTTCACGGGGAACTGAGGATGCAGGCCAAGCTGTCTCAAACGACGACGGGCGCGAAATCATTTTTCTTGCAGGCCCTCGATCCGTTCTTCAAGGGGAAGGGCGCGGGATCCGTTGTGCCGATCAAGATCACGGGAACGAAGGATCATCCATCGTTCGGCCTGGATCTTCATGGCCCGGACAGTAAGAAATAGCGGGCGGCGGTGCAAACCACGGATGGCTTGCGGGAAAGTCAGATGTCGCGGCGGCCTTCCATGGCCTTGAGCATGGTGACTTCGTCGGCGTATTCGAGGTCGGAGCCGACGGGGATGCCCATGGCGATGCGCGTGACGCGGACGCCAAGCGGCTTGATGAGCTTGGAAAGATAGACAGCAGTGGCTTCGCCTTCGGCAGTGGGGTTAGTGGCGATGATGATTTCCTCGACCGTGCCGCCTTTCAAGCGCTCGATGAGGCTCTTGATTTTGAGCTGATCAGGGCCGACTCCCTGCAAGGGAGAAAGCGCGCCGCCGAGAACGTGGTAGAGGCCACTGAACTGGCGCGTTTTTTCGACGGATTGAATGTTGGTGGCTTCCTCGACGACGCAGATGATGGATTTGTTGCGCGTAGGGCCGGTGCAGAAGAGGCAAGGGTCGGCATCGGTGATGTTGTTGCAGATGGAGCATTCGCGGACTTTATCCTTGGCGTCGCGGATGGCGTCGGAAAGCGCGAGGGCCTGCTCGCGGTCGACGCGGAGCAGATAGAAGGCGAGGCGCTGCGCGGTCTTCTGGCCGATGCCGGGCAGGCGCTTGAGCTCGTCGATCAAGCGGGTTACGGAAGGCGCAAAATCAGGCATGCGGTCCCATCCATTGTGAGGGAATCATTCTTGCAAGAAAGGAGGCGAAAAGGGAACCGGAGATTTTCGCGAGCGGGTCGAGATGCAAGAAGCGCCGGCTCAGAATAATCCGGGAATTTTCAGGCCCATAATCGCGGGCGCGCCACCGGCGAGATCCTTCATCTGCTTGGACAACTCTTCGTCCACACGGCGTGTGGCCTCGTTGACAGCAGCGAGGACGAGCTCCTGCAACATTTCCTGGTCCTTGCTCTTGAAGACGTCTGGCTCGATACGCACTTCGGTAAGCTGCTTTTGACCGTTCATGCGGACGGTGACCATGCCACCGCCGGCGGAAGCCTCGACGGAAAGCGAGTCGATCTGCTTTTCGAGCTTCTCCTGCACCTGCCGGAACTGCGTCAGCATTTGTTGAAGAGCTTTCGCTTCCATGGTTCATACCTCGCCGGGGCGCTTCACCTTCGAAATCTGGCCGCCGAATTTATCCAACATCGCCCTAACGATCGGATCTTGTTCGAACCGGGCACGCAACTCCGAATTCAGAGACGCGCTTGCCCGACTGGAGTCCAGTTTAACACATACGCGCAGCGGCTGGCCTACGACTTGATTCAGGACGGTGCGCAAACGTTCCATTGGCTCGCGCGACTGCAACATTTCGGCAAGAGCGCGGCTTTCGGTGGGGAAGAAGAGTCGCAGCTCGCCGTTTTCGATTTCCCAGCGCGTGGCGGCTTCGACCATGGACCACAGGAATTTCTGGCCTTGGAGCGCGGATTTGATTGCATCCATCTGCGCGGATGCAAGGCCGCCCGTGGAATCCTCCGCAGCGCGCGCGACGATGCGCGGGGCCGAGGCAGGCATAGGTGCGGGAGTCGAGAAACGCGCAGGAGAATCATTTGATTCGAGCGCGGGCGCCATGCGCGCGGCGGTGGCGGCGCCAGAGGACGAGGATGAAACGGATTGTGATGCGGACATTGCTCGCGAGGGAGCGGCGGGCGCGGAAGTAGCCGGCTTCGCAGGGCGAACATCCGTGCGGGCCTCGCCACGAAGTTCGGCGAGAACTTCTTCGAGTGGCGCAAGACGTTGGGCGTTGACGAGCTTCAGCAGGCCCAGCTCGAGATGAAGGCGCGGATCGGGATGGCGGCGAAGGTCATCGTCAGTGGCGAGCAGAATGTTGAAAAAGCGCGTCAGGTCTTCTTCGCTGAACTGCGCGGCCTGTGCGGCCAGGCGCGGGCGCTCGTCGCGCGGCGCGGCGACGAGATCGGAATCCGCGCCGCAGACCCGGGCGACGAGAAGATTGCGAAAATGGCGAATCGCCTCGCGGCAGAAGTGCTGGAGATTCTGTCCATCGGCGATGAGGCGATGGACGAGGGAAAGAGCGCGTTCGGCCGATTGCGCGGCAATCGAGGCAACGAGCTCGTCGAGCACGCTTTCGGCGACGACGCCAAGTAGTTCGCGCACTTTCGCGTCGGTAACTTCGTCTCCGCAGTAGGCGATGGCCTGCTCGAGGAGCGAGAGGCCGTCGCGCAAGCTGCCTTCAGCGGCGCGGGCGAGGACGGCGACGGCGCCGGGCTCGATCGTCAGGTTTTCGGCCTTGCCGACGCGCTCGATTTCACCGGCGATCTCCTGGAACGTCAGCGAGCGGAACTGAAAAAGTTGGGCGCGGGACTTGATCGTCTCGACCAGGTCTTCGGCGCGCGTGGTGGCGAGGATGAAGATGACGCGCTCGGGCGGCTCCTCGAGAGTTTTCAGCAGGGCGTTGGAGGCTTCGTCGGTCAACTGGTGCGCTTCGTCGAGAATGACGACCTTGTAGCGGCTTGAGGCGGGCGCATAGCGCACCATCTCGCGGAGCTCGCGGATTTGATCAATGCCGCGGTTGGAGGCGGCGTCGATTTCGAGGACGTCGAGAGAGGTGCCGGCGGAAATTTCACGGCACGAATCGCACTTGTTGTCGGGCTCGGCCGTAGGACCCTTCACGCAATTGAGGGCCTTGGCGAGAATGCGCGCGGTGGTTGTCTTGCCAACGCCGCGGACACCCGAAAAGATGTACGCATGGGCGACGCGGTTCGATTGGATGGCGTTCGAGAGAGTTCGTGTGACGTGCTGCTGGCCCACAATTTCGCCGAAGGTTTGCGGGCGATACTTTCGCGCGATTACTTTGTAGGTCATAGGGAGTGGGTTCCGCGGGCGCGATTTGCCGGCGATTGCCGCGATGAATGGAACTTCGGGTACTCCGCGGCACACGAAACTGGCCCGCTACCGTTGCTCCCTTCCGGGCCTGGCGGGGTTCGCGGGGAATCGTTGCACAGAGCCCGAAGTTCCACCGATCGGCAGTCACAGCAAAATTTTCGCCGCAGGACCGCTTCGCGAAGTCTAGCATAGCGCTCCGACGCGCGAAAGCGTCGGGAGCCGCGACAAGATTTTACTCCCGATGCTCTTTCGCTCCTCTTGCGCGCATGCGGTCTCGACCGAGACGCGCAGGGCATCAAGAAATCCCGTGGCTAAAGCCATCTTAAGTTCGTGTGCTCTTCCGCCGGACTAAAGTCCAGCTCCCCCTGCTGAAGCAGGAGGCTCCCACCACTGAACAAAACCACCAGCGCTGCGGAAGGCAGTGCGTAAACAGATTCAAATGGCAATGGATCGGTCTTAAATAGGTGCACCGACAGAAAATGGCAGGCGTTGCATGCGCGAGGGTATCGGTGTAGGTTAGCGGCTCGTTGGGAATTCGAAACGAAATATTGGGCGATTGTTGCATCCAGGAGGGCACACTTGCGAAACAAAATTGTTGGTCGCTGCCTTTTGTTGCTCGCCACAATTGCGGGAGCCGTTTGCATCACGCCGGCACAACAGCGCCCCGGCGGCTTGGATGCGGCTGCTATCGCCAAGCGGAACGCGACCGAGCAGGAGCTGGAATCCGTCGCGATCGTCGACCGTAAAGTGATGGTGCCGATGCGCGACGGAAAGCGCATGGCGACCGACATCTATCGCCCGAAGGACACATCGAAGAAGTATCCGGTAATCTTCGTGCGTACGCCGTACAACTTCAACTACTGGGACGTGACGAACGGCGTGCCGCGCGACATGAGCACCGAGTTGGACGCGGTGAAGCGCGGCTATGCGTACGTGGAAATGAACGAGCGCGGACACTTTTTCTCCGAAGGGAACTACGACATCCTCGGGCCGCCGCTCTCGGATGGCGATGACGCCTTCACCTGGATCGCCGCGCAACCATGGTCGAATGGCAAAGTGGGTACGATCGGATGTTCCTCGACATCGGAATGGCAATTGGGAGTTGCTTCGCTGGGGAACAAGGCGTACGCAGCCATGATCCCGGAGAGTTTCGGCGCCGGCGTGGGGCGCGTGGGCCCCTATTACGAGCAGGGGAACTGGTATCGCGGCGGAGCGGTCCAGATGCTTTTCATCGCATGGATATATGGCGAGCAGAATCAGGTGAGGCCGATGTTTCCTCCGAACACTTCACAGGAAGACCTGATCCGGGAGTCTAAGTCGTTCGATTTGGCACAGCATTTACCGCCGGTGGATTGGTCGAAGGCGCTCCGGCATCTGCCTGAAATGGACATCATCAAAGCCGTGGACGGGCCGCACGGAATTTTCGCCGATAAAATGCCAGTCGCCACGGGCGGCGCGATGATCGAGCGGACCCCGAACGATCCGGCTTGGTACCGCGGCGGGCTTTGGCACGACAATATGAAGGTCAACGTCCCGGGACTTTGGTTCATGACGTGGTACGACGTATCGGTGGCGCCGAATCTGGCCGCCTATAATTTCGTGCGGAAGACGGCGAGCGCGGAAGTCGGCAACGAACAGTATGCAATCATCGCTCCGACACTTCACTGCGCGTACAAACGAGCCACCGAGAACACAATCGTCGGCGAGCGCAGCATGGGCGACGCACGGTTCGATTACGACTCGCTCACGTATGGCTGGTTCGACCATTTCCTGAAGGGCGAGGACAACCACATCCTCGAAAACACTCCGAAGGTTCGGTACTACACGATGGGGATCAACAAGTGGCAGACGTCGGACACATGGCCTCCCAAGGGCGCGGAGCCTATGACGCTGTTTCTTACGAGCGGCGGTAAAGCGAACACGCTGAGCGGTGATGGCGCGCTGGTGGAAATCGCTCCGTCGGCGGACAAGCCGGATGGCTTCACGTACGATCCGATGGACCCGGTACCGTCTTACGGCGGCAACGTGTGTTGCACGGGCAATGCCGTGACGGGTGGCGCCATGGATCAGCGAAAGATGGAGGAACGGCCGGACATTTTGGTTTATACCTCAGAGCCGCTGAAAGAAGGGATCGAGGCGAGCGGACCCATCAGCGTGACGCTCTACGTATCGTCCGATGCGAAAGACACGGATTTTACGGTGAAAGTGATCGATGTGGCCCCGGACGGTCCGGCATACAACCTGGACGAGACGATTCAGCGGTTGCGCTATCGCAACGGGTACGACAAGCCGGAGGTGTGGATGGAGGCGGGGAAAGTGTACAAGGTGGATCTGCAGCCGATGATGACGAGCAACTACTTTCCCGCCGGGCACCAAATCCGAATCGAAGTGTCGAGCAGCAACTTTCCGCGCTTCGATCGAAATATGAACACGGGAGGCAAGAACTACGACGAAGTGCAAGGCGTGGTAGTCCACAACGCGGTGCACCACTCGATCCAATACCCCTCGATGGTCACGCTTACTGTTGTTGAGCACGAAGCCAAGTGAGATGCCAACGGCGACCGCCGCGCACGCGGCAGTTCCACCGTGCGAAGCGACCTAGATAAACCGGTAGAGAAAAGCGGGCAAGCCCAAAATGAACAAGGCGCCTTGGAGAGCGTAGCCGAAGAGGGTAGCCAAGCCGAGAGGAACAATCGCGAACAGAATGGGATCCCGACTGTTTCGATACGAATCGAGCAGGTTCCGAATGGCTCGTGATTGCATCCACATGGCAAGCGGGGCGTAGACCACAATAGGCCAAACTCTCTGCGGGCCGGTAGGGCCGAAGCGCGCGAGCGCCAGAACCGGGAAGACCAGACCCAGGGACAGCAGCGTCATGGCTGCAGCCATCAGGAGCGGTTTTTTCCTGTCTTCCATGTCGAGAGCGTACCATCCGTTGACTTGCGCTTATCATCCACCTGAGGGCTGGGACACGAATGAAGCATTGACCACTAGGGCATCAAATTCTGACCAGCTAAGTGCTTGAACCGGGGCCACAAGGACCGCCAAGCGGAGGATCCCCACCGGGCAGACACCGCATGACGATTAGGAACAATTCCGCTTGAATTCTGGGCGAATGTTGGCGGCAATGAGGTATCGTATCGCCCGGGTGCATCCTCCGCACCTGCTCCGCTGCGCCAGCGGCCGCCCCTCCGAAACCGGGGCATCCGGAGGCAACTCACGGGCTCGCCCCGCGGTTCCAATCCGGCAGCGTCCCAAAATGAAGGCCATCAGGAATTCCCGCCCGGAACAACCCGCCGCGAGAACGAATGACGCCTTCATACAGGGCAGAGGAGGAGTTCATGAAGCGTCTGGCAGCCTATCTGGCCGCGGGAGCGATAATGCTATTGCTCACCCCGGCGGTCCGCGCACAATCCACGGAAGTAATTCCCGGCACACAAGTAAGGCTCACGCTGGTCAACGGCTTGAGCACGAGCGTCGCCCATGACGGCGATCCCTTCACGGCGATTGTCGCGGAGCCAGTGTTCTCCGGCAGTCAAATGGTTCTGCCGGCGGGCGCGAAGATTCACGGCACGGTTTCGAGCGTCACTCGTCCGAAACTGTTCGCGATGTTCCGTGGCGGGGCTTCGATGAACGTCAATTTCAGTTCCATCGAAGTGGAAAGCAGGATTTTCCCGGCACGGATGAGCATACTTTCCATTTACAACGGCTCGACGGAGGCAGGGAAGCGGCGGAAAGACGTCAAGACCGTGGAAGGCGTCGTGGTGGAAGAGAAGCACGACGTGAAGGGCGACGTAGAGGGCGTAGCTTTTGGCGTCGGTGGAGGCTCTGTTGTAGGCGCGGTTTTCAGCCACGTTCTGCGCGGTTCGATGATCGGCTTGGCCGGGGGCGCAGCCTACATCGTTGCCCGGAAGGGCAAAGAAGTGGAGCTGCCGGCGCAGACGGGAATTCTCGTGCGGATGGACTCGACGGTTTCATTGCCGGGCGGCCTGATGCACAACGCCGCGTATACATCCGGCGGCAACTGAAATCGGATTACTTCGTTTTGACGGGCCGCCTACTCGTTGCTGATGGCGAATCGGCGAGGAGAGGCGGCGCGCGGCCCGCTCGGTCGAGCTACGCGATACGTGTGGCAGGTCAGGTGAAGCTCAAAAAAGAAACCGCTGACAATCTTTCGCCTAGGGAGCTTTCACCTTCCAGGGCACTTTGGGCCCAGGTTTCACTGCCCCCACGGAGTACTCGCCCGGGCGCACTTCGAGACGCACGATATGAAACAGGACAGGCCGTGAGTCCGCTTCCTCCCCATTCGGCGAGGAGATGACCCGAATGGCCAAGACCATTCCTAGTTCCACTTCCATTCGCAGGTGGAAATTGCAGCTCGAATCGGCGACGTTCCTCGTTGTCGTCCGCTCGGTATGAAATCGTCCCTGACGGTCAAACCCGCAGACCTCAATCGGGAATTCGATGGAGGCACGTTCCTCCAAGCGCCGCTCGCAGGTGAGGACGCTGATTGAGTGGTTCCGATCAGGCTGGGATTTCACCATAAGAATGCCCGTAAGGGTGGATTGCATCCAGGGTGCCAATGGCGTGACCGTCAGCCGCTTGAAGACAAGGGGTTTATGGAGAGAGGCATGAGGCAAGCCTGAAGCGGGATGGAACGGTGTTCAGGGATGAAACGGAGGCGGAGATGCTAACTCGCGCTCTTGGCCATCGCCGATTGGCGAGCATTGCGTTTGAGGAAGCGATAGAGGCTGGTCCGGCCGATACCCAGGACTTGCGCAGCGCGGACGCGATTGCCGTGGCAGACATCGAGCACCCGCTCAATATGGATCTTCCGGATTTCATCGAGCGGCAAGGGGCGCCAATTCTCCTCCGTGGTTGCGGGACGGCGATGCGGCTTTTGGAGGTGAAGGGGCAAGTCGCCCACATCGATGAAATCGGCTGTGGCCGTAATGGCAGCGCTGGAAATTACATTCTCGAGTTCACGGACGTTCCCCGGCCAGTCGTGCTGCAGAAGGACGATCTGCGCGCGGCGCGTCAAACCCTGAAAGGGCTTGTTGTAGGCCTGGCTATATTTCTTCAGGAAGTGCTGCACGAGGATGGGAATGTCTTCGGGGCGTTCGCCTAGGCCGGGCACACGGATTTCCACAGTGCTGAGCCGGTAAAACAGGTCCTCGCGGAAGCGCCCGGCGAGAACTTCCGCGCGTAAGTCGCGGTTGGTGGCGGCGATCAGCCTCACGTCCACTTTCTTCACTTCCGGGGAGCCGACGCGCTGAATCTCGCGATTGTGGATCACACGGAGGAGCTTCGCCTGCATGGCCAGCGAGGTCTCTCCCACTTCATCCAGGAATACCGTGCCATTATTCGCGTACTCAAATAATCCGGGGCGCGTATCGGTGGCGCCGGTGAACGAGCCGCGGACGTGGCCAAAAAGCTGGCTTTCGAGCAGCGTATCCACCATCGCCGAACAGTTACAGACGGCAAAACGCTCCTGCGCCGCCGGGCTCATCTGGTGCAACGCACGCGCGATGAGCTCCTTTCCCGCCCCGGTAGGTCCGGTGATCAGGGCATTGGTGTAATGACGGGCCACTTTCTTCGCCAGCTCAAACACCTCGAGCATGGCCGGGCTTTTCCCGACGATGCCGTGGAACTGGGCGTTTTGGAAGAGTTTTTCCTCCAGGTCGCGGACCTCCGAGCGGCGCGAGAAAACATCGGCGAGCTCATCGAGCGTTTTCTCCAGCCTCGGCAGATCCAGCGGCTTGCAGAGGTAATCGTATGCGCCTCGCTTGATGGCTTCGATGGCGGAATCGATCGAATAATTTCCCGTGATCAGAATGACGTAGATTCCAGGATCTTGTTGCAGCGTTCGTTCCAGGAAGGCCATCCCGTCCATTCCCGGCATCGTTAAATCACAGAGGACCGCGCGGCAGCCTCCCAATCGGACTTTTTGAAGAGCTTCCTGGGGATCGGTAGTTCCGACGGCGGAGAAGCCGGACTTGTCTAGAAGGGTCGTGTTCAATTCTACCTGGTCGGGGTCGTCATCCAGGACGCAGATGGTGAGATTCTTTCGCGCCGTTCCAATCGGGACCTTTTCCATGATTGCAACCATGATTGGGAGACTCAGGCAATGTCCTTGCCAGACCTGCCGCAACCTACTGCTTCATCCTGGATCGGGCAGATTTCCTCGGACGGTGAGGCCCTCGCTTTGGCAAGACATGAGAATTGAATGTGTTAGCGGAAGATGCGGGGTAGTCTCCTCAACTCATATGAGATGGTCCTCGCAGAAATGGGATAGCAAATTGAATGAGGCGACGTTCCTTTTTGGAACCGCCGTCGCAAAGTGGAACCTCAGCCTGTTCCTGAACGCAACTAGCGCCTGCGACGACCGACTCTCGAATCCTCCCGCCCTATCGTCGTCGTTCAAGCAACTCTGGTGGCAGCTTCGCTGAGCAGAAGCGTGGTTTCACGGTACGACGTTCGTGGGCGGAGTTGCGCAAGCCGGACCCGCCTGGCTCCGGTCGAGTCCCTAGGCATCACCTTCACGGCTTGATATGCGAGTGGGAAATTGTTGCCGTTCGCGACAGGCTGCAACAACCGCACGAATACGACACAGCCTTCGCGGATCGGAGCTCGGAGCGAGACTTCCTTCTTTTCTTCACAACTCCAAGAAAGAACGGTCTTCTCGACAAAGAAATTTTCCAGCGCATCCCAGCCGGATACCTCCACGCGATAACTGTCCTGCAGGTCCATCTGAAAATCCATATCTGTCCTCCGCCAGGAACATTGCAGAGAAGATGCCAAAGCAAAGAGAGGTGTGGCATTCAATCGGAAGGACTTGGAGGCTCGCGGGCAAGGCTCGATAAGCCGCAGACTGTTCCTTTTCTGACCAGTGTGCATTCCTGAACCAGATTTTATTGCTGGCCGGAGTCGCCTTCCCGATCGCGCGAGTTGTCGGTCAGCCCCAGTTTGAGCCGGGATACAACAAAGCGAGTGAAATCCGGAAGATGTAGTCGAACATTCTGTCGTAGAGAACCCAAGCGAGCACTAAACCGGCCATCCCTAGGCCTTGGCGGTGCGTCCAATCGAGGAATCGCTGCGCTTTATTTTTGCTCATTAGCAGGGTGATGCCGGTATTGCCGTCGAGTGGAGGAACCGGGAGAAGGTTGAACGTTCCCAGGAGAAGATTGAGCACGAAGAGAACGCTCAGAAAGGTGGCCGCAAATTCGGCGGCGCCCGCGCGGGTGGCTTCGGTAACATGCGTGAATCCGGCAGATTCGGGGACGCGAAAATATCCCAGAGCCATGCCAACGTGAATCGCCAGCGTCGACAGAATCACCAGAGCAAAATTCGCTCCCGGCCCGGCCAGTGCCATCCACGCGGCGCGGCGGGGATGCCGTTGTTGCCATGCTGGATCGTAGGGCGCGCTGGCCCAGCCCATCATCCAATGCGCGAAGACGTACGACAGGATCGGAACGATCACCATTCCCATCGGTTCGCGGCGAATGTGCGGCAGGGGATTCAGCGTGACTTGCCCACCGTGAAACGCGGTGGGATCGCCGCCGAGTTTGGCGACTAGGGCGTGAGCTCCCTCGTGGCACGTCGTCGAGAAAAGGAAGACGATGTACCAAATCACGCCCAACATAATGAATTCAGTGTTCATGCCGGGGCATAGACTAAGGCGTCTGGCGTAGTAGTGCAAGTCGCCCTGCATTCGGCGGCGCCAGCACACGAGTCATCGCATTTTCCACAGTGTGAAAGGCAGTGACGCTCGCGAATAGACCACAAATCACTTGACAGCCCCAAGTGCCAGGATTAGTCTCCGCGTCAATTAGCGCGCCTTCGTTCGTGCTCGGGGTGGCGAAGGCGGGGGAGGGGTTCGTGGGGACAAAGGTGCTTGCAGTCGCCGGACGGGATAACAATCCAGACCGTGAATTCGAGGAATTACTCCGGCGTGCCGCGGAAGCCTTCAGAACGCGCCGTCTGAACGTGCTGAAAAAGATTCGACATGAAAAGCGGACTGCCGGTGTTCACGGCGTCAGTGCCGCGATTCCGTTTTCAGCGCACCGATTCTAGAGTTTCGCGGAAGGATTCGCGCAGGACTGCGTCGGTCACGCGGATGGCTCCGGGGCCTGGACTCGAACCAGGATAACCAGCTCCAAAGGCTGGCGTGCTACCAATTGCACTACCCCGGAGTTGCAGAAGAAAGTGTAGCAGACATCGTTGCGAATTGTTCCTCCCTGCGTCTCGCTTGCGGATATTGATTCCCAAGCCGGCGTCCTTCCGTTGCGAGCGCCTTACATGTGGTTTGCTGCTCACTCGGCAATTTGTTAGGCTTCTAAACGCCTGCTCACGCGGAGAGGTGTCCGAGCGGTTTAAGGAGCACGCTTGGAAAGCGTGTGTTGGGGAAACTCAACCGTGGGTTCGAATCCCACCCTCTCCGCCATTCTGGTCCTTGAATTCGGATCGCCTCTGTTTCGAGCACTCGCACAGGCCAGTACGAGGCCCCCCTGCATCATCTCAGCGTGAGGCTTCCCACTTGCTTCGGACCCCGTTGTGGTCTTTTCTCCCGCCTCGTCCTGGATTACAATGGCTTCAGAAAGTAGCCGGAGGTGGCCATGCAGCCCGATCGTGTGGAACTCTCTTGGGATGCCGGTAAGTCGAAGTGGCTTGTGCGCATCGAATCGGGCGAAGAGGTGATTCGCCGGTATTGCGATGTGGCGAAGGATGCGGACGAAAAGGCAATTCGCTCGGCTGCCCAGAAAACTGTGCAAGATGAGGGCTACGAAGCGGATCTCTCAACCTTGAGCATCCGTCATTAGCCTGCGATCCATCCGACCATGTTCAGGCACGCCCCTTCATCAGGGGCGCGTGTGCGCGAATTATTGCCGTCCTCTCCGCGATGCCCGAAAATCTTCGCGCGAAAAATCGGCGAAATGTTGGACCGCACTCTCAAGTATCGCTAGGGTGGAAAAACAATGTCTTCGATTCGCCCGTGACCCGGGGAAGACGTTCGACAGCGAATCATCTTGATCGGTGCAGCGAATAACTAATTGAGAAGTTTCTTGGCGTTCATCAGCTCGGCGTTTAGGATCGCCGCGCCGGCAGCGCCGCGAATCACGTTGTGGCCGAGAACCACAAACTTGTGCCCCAGGATAGGGCAGGCCCGCAGGCGTCCCACGTAGATGGCCATGCCGCCGTCGCGCTCGGCATCCAGTCGAGGTTGCGGGCGATTCGGCTGATTCAGGTAAACGATCGGCTTCGCAGGTGCGCTTGGCAATCCGAGGCTCTCCGGCTCGCCTGAAAAATCTCGGAATTTCGAAAGGATCTCGTCCCGGGAAACAGCCTTCTCAAACTCGATGGAGACGCTTTCGGTGTGGCCATGCACGACGGGTACGCGCGTGGTGGTGGCGCTGATCTTAACCGGATGCGGCTCGATCGCACCCGCGACGAATCGCCCTAGAATCTTGTTGGGCTCCGTCTCCATTTTTTCTTCTTCATTTTCGATATGAGGAATTACGTTTGCGGTGGCGTCGAGCGATGCAACGCCCGGGTATCCGGCCCCGGATAGCGCTTGCAGGGTGGTAACCAGCACGCGCTTGGGCTCGAATTCTCGCAACGCGGCGAGAGCGAGCGTCAGCACGATTGTCGAGCAATTGGGGTCCGTGACGATGGCGCCCCGCCACCCCTTTGCCTTCCTTTGCAGCGGCAATAGTCCTAGATGATCGGGATTCACTTCCGGAATCAGCAGCGGCACCAGCGGGTCCATGCGGTGGCTTCGCGCGTTGCTCACCACGATATGTCCAGCGGCGGCGAATTCTTCCTCGGCTTTTCCAGCCACGGAAGCGTCAAGCGCCGAAAAGACCACCTTCGGACCGTCGCCTGCCTTTAGCTCGTTCACACAAAGCTTTTCGATTTCCGCCGGCAAGTGGCTGCCCATCCGCCAGGGCAATTCGCCGTATCGTTTGCCGGCCGAACGCTCGCTGGCGGCCAGCCAGGTCACACGGAACCAGGGATGTTCCGCCAGCAGTTCCGCTAAGTATTGGCCCACGGTTCCTGTGGCGCCCAGTATGCCGACTTCGATTTTCTTGGGAGGCGATTTTTGTGGCTTCTTACCGGGCACCTGCTGTCACCGCCTTCCGCGATTTCCGCGCCTCCGCGACTTGCGCCAGGCCCTCCACCAAGTCTTCCACCAAGTCTTCCCCATTTTCGCATCCCGCCGAAAGGCGAAGCAATGTGTCCGACAATCCCAGCGAAGCCCGGACGTCCGCCGGCACAGAGGCGTGCGTCATAGTCGCCGGGTGACACAGCAGCGCTTTCACCCCTCCCAAGCTTTCGCCGAGCGTGAAGTAACGCCGCGAGGAAGCAAACGCCACCACTTCCTCCATCGTACCATCCAGCTCGAACGACACCATCCCGCCGAACCCGCTCATCTGCCGCGCCGCAATTTCATGCCCGGGATGACTCGGAAGCCCCGGGAAATAGACGCGCCGGACCAGTGGGTTTCCATTCAACGCACCTGCAATCGCGGCAGCATTTTCCGCGTGCCGGTCCATTCGCAGCTCAAGCGTTTTCAACCCGCGCAGCGTAAGCCAGCAATCCAGCGGCGCCGGAACCGCCCCGGTGGCGTTTTGCAGGAATTTGATCGGCTCGAAAACCGCGGGATCCTTCGCCAACGCGGCGCCCTGAATCAGATCCGAATGCCCGGCCAGATATTTCGTCACGCTATGAACCACGATGTCCGCGCCCAGTTCGAAGGGCTGCTGGAAATATGGCGTCGCGAACGTATTGTCCACCACCACCAGCTTATTCTGAGCGTGCGCGATCCGGCAGATAGCCGCAATGTCGTTAATCAGAAGCCGTGGATTTGTCGGCGACTCGATCCACACCAACCGCGTCTGCGGCGAGATCGCCGCTTCGAGGGCTTGCAGATCGCCTGTGTCGATCTGGCGGACGACTACGCCGGTGGGTTGGAAGACCCTGTTCAGGATCCGGTAAGTGCCACCATAGACGTCCTGCGGGATGATGATCTCATCGCCCAGACGCAGGTAAGCTTGCAGCACCGCGTTCTCCGCTGCCAGCCCGGACGCGAAAACCGCTGCGAAACGGACGCCCTCCAGTTCCGCCAGCACGCCTTCTAGCCTCTCGCGGGTGGGGTTATTCGTGCGCGAGTAGGAGTAGCCCTTGTCATTCCCGGGCGACTCCTGTTCGTACGTCGAAGTCTGGAAGATCGGAGCGATCAGCGCGCCGGTCTCCGGCTCTGAGGGCTGGCCCGCGTGAATCGTCTTGGTGGCGAACTTCATTTTCGTGCTCCTTTCGCTATTTCCGGCTCTCTGCGTATGGCGTTTCCTGTTTCCTCTTCCTGTTCCAGTTTCCTCCGCCGGACATGAAATCTATGGGTGCGGTGGCGACTGCGGAAATGAAATCGGTAGAAACCTCTTTGGGACTGGCGGTGAGGATCTGGCTGAAAGGCGCTTCCTCGTCCAAGCTGCGAATCACCAATGGGAGACAGCAGTGCGCCGCCGCTTCGATCGCTTTCCTCTGCACCAAGTCGCATCCATCGTCCGCCAATTCCAATGCTCGATCGAAGGTGAGGATGGGAATGTGCTTTGCAGTGGGATTGCGGTGCGGGTCGGCGGTGAAATATCCGGGCACGTCCTTGATCAGCACGCACCGCGAAGCTCCCAATCCCTTGGCGAGGAGAACGGCCGTCAAATCCGATCCGCCGCGGCCGAGCGACACGACGCGTTCCGTGGAATCGATGGCAAAGAATCCCGGAACGATGGCAATGGGAAATTCTTCGAGAAATTCACGCAAGCGCCGTGGGTCTAGGTGGACGTGTCCGGGGACGGCATCGCGTTCATTGTCGGGAACGGCTAGCCCGGCTTCGTGGATGTTCAAAGCCGCCGCGCGTACACCCAGCGCCTGCAAGTGCAATGTCAACAATGCCACGGACCGCAGCTCACCCGTGGACCACAGGATATCGAGAGCCGCCGCATCCGGCTCCGGCGTGATTTTCCTTGCGGTTTGCTCGAGCGCGTCGGTGGAGCCCTCCTGCGCCGAGACAACCACAACCAGCTGTTCCCCCGGCGAGTTGCGGTGGCGGTTGCGGACAAAAGTGGCGGCCCGATGGTAGGCGTGGGCATCCGTCAGGATCGAGCCGCCGATTTTGATCACCGCGGCCGGCTCACCCGATAAAGGAACTTCCGGCATCTCTAGCCTCCAGGCTGGCGGAATAGGCTCCGCCTATGCGGCACTAGCCGAAGGCCAGTTCGATACAGCCGGGCCGTCGCAAGCGCGCTATGCGCCGCAATGGACGAACATGCAATCCGCCCCAAGCGGTTGCACGCCGCCGTCATCAACTTCAGTCTGGGAGTTGAATCTTCAATCGACCGGGGTCCCGGTCAAATGAGGATCTTATCTCTCCCCACCGGGCAGGAATTAGCACCTTGGCACTTGCACCAGGTTGCTGTGGCGTCTACGGGCCTGTCCCCTCGGCCACTCTGGATAAGCGCTGCTGGTAAGGCAGCGGGAAAAGATTAGCAAAACCGTTTGTGATGTCAAGCACAGATTGGTGGTAAGCCTCACATCGGCCCGTCCTTGGGTCCATAAATAGGCCCGGGGTGTGTTGGCAGCGACCTGTACCAAGGTGCAGGTGGGGGGCGGTAATTTCCAAGCGCCTAATCCAATCAAAGGTGTGGACACCGCTTCGCGTCCCCGGTCTAATTGAGAAAGGCTCACGGAGAGCGTGGGACGCTTGGGGGATTTTGGCGATGAGACAAATCGTGATTCTGTTGGGAGTCGTCCTTCTTTTCGCGTGCAACGCCGGCGCACAGGCCAATCCAGCCTATTCGTTCTCTTCGGCGGTTCCCAATCTTCTCGCGGCAAACGCCTCACCGTCCGGAGGCACGTCATTTTCTCTTGCGACGCCGGGGGCTAATTCCGCGCCGACGACTAATTTCACCGCGGTTAGCGGCATCGCACTCCCTGATGCGCCTGCGCCCGCCGCTCCCGCTGAGCCGCCGCAGGGCGTGCAAGGCGTCTTCCAGAATTTTGACTGGCAGGCCTACATCGGATACACGTACGTCCGATTCTTCGAAGTGCCGGGAACCCAGTTGAATACGGACGGGTTCAACTTCTCGGTGCAATACTTTTTCAAGGACTGGATCGCGGCGGATGGTGAATTCGTGGCCACGTTCGGGTCGCAACTGGGGTCGACCTCCGAATACCTGATGGGGATGGGCGGGGTGCGGATTCGCAAGGCGATGCCGCGCGGGTTGGAGGTTTGGGCCCATGCCCTTGGCGGCGCGGCCCACTATTCGCCGCAGACTGCTTACGGGAAGCAGGATAGCCTAGGGTATGAATTGGGCGGCGGTGTGGACATCAACGCGCATCACCGGCGGCTGGCCTACCGAGTGGCGGTGGACGCCGCGGGAACGCGCTTCTTCAATACTTACCAGGTAAGCCCGAAGGTCTCCGCGGGCGTTGTCTTCAAATTCTAACCACCCCGGCGGCATTCGAATCACTCCTCGCGGCTACAGCCTATAGCCAATCTTGCGAACGAACTCCCGGCGCTGCTTTGTGTTCTCCGGCCCTTCCACGCCTTTCGGCGAGCTGCCGTCAATGACGCCCAAGAACGCCGCGTCCCTGCTCTGACTGCGCGACGATGACTTCCAACGGGTTGGCGGTGGCGCAAAAAACATTGCAGACCTCGAAGCAGTCGCGAATGCGGGACAGGAGATTAATCGGGTAGGCATCGCGGATTACGAGCACGAAGATGTGACCCGCCGCGAGGGCCTGGGCATTCGCGATGGCCGCGCGGCGAAGATCGTCATCGTTGGATTCGACGCGAATCAGGCACGGCCCGGAAGCCTCATTGAATGCCACGGCAAACTTCGCGCCCGGTACCGTATTGACCACAGCCTCGAATATGTCCTCCGCAGTCTTGATAAAGTGAGACTGCCCGAGGATGAGATTAGCGCCGTCGGGAATTTCGAGGCGCACGGTCAGGAGTTCCATTTTTCCTCATGGGCGGCAAGAATTTTCCATATTTGGAAGGAAAGGTAACTCTGCCGGTAGCCGCCACGGCAGAAGTCCATTATCAGCAGTGCCCAGGCGAAGGGCAAGCAATAGAGCGGTTGGAAATCTGCGTGCATGGAAGAGACCAAGGGCGGCTCCGCTGCATCTAACTGGTGAAGCGGCAAGGGCCACGCGTAGCCGCGCGACGTGCGTTTGAGCACGTAAGAGGCGGCTCGAGACAGAAGGCTCAGAAGTCGATTGCTTCGGAATGGGCCGCGCAGTACCGGGCTGGATAGACATGCTGATAAAGACGCTCCAACAAGCGCGACGGTTCCTGAAGATCCTCTTCGGATTTTCGCTCCTGGCGCTGGGGATTATCATGATTGTGACTCCCGGGCCCGGCTGGCTCACAATTCTGCTTGCGCTTGGCGTCCTGGCCGCCGAGTTCGTGTGGGCGCGGCGGTTGCTCGACAGACTGAAAGAGCAAGGCACGCGCCTCCGTAATACGATTCTCCTTCGCCAACCCGCCAATCGCGCCTGACACAGATCGCTTGTGAATTTTCCCGCTTTCGAACCATACTCAGATGTGATTTCATGCCTCTTCGCAAACCGGAGGCTTCCGTGAGTAACAACCCGCAAAATCGATGGGCCAAGAAATGGGCGCTGATTACGGGCGCTAGCGCCGGAATCGGCTGGGAGTTGGCCGAGCAATTGGCGGCGGGCGGCGCAAACCTGGTCCTCACTGCCCGGCGGACGGCGATTCTGCAAAAGCTGGCTGCGGAGCTCTCGCAGAAGCACCGAATTCAGACCGAAATCTTTCCCGCTGACCTGACGAGGCCGGAAGCGCCCACGCAAATCTTCGAATTTACATCGCGAAAAAAGTTAGAAATTGAGCTTTTGGTGAATAATGCCGGCTTTGGCGCTTTTGGATACATCCACGAGATACCAGCGGAGCGCATGCTTGAGATGGTGCAGGTGAACTGCTCCGCGGTGGTCCACATGACGAGGCTGTACATTCCCGCGATGATCGAGCGCAGGCACGGCGACGTGCTGATCGTGGCGTCGGTGGCGGGCTTCCAGCCAGTCCCGTTCAATTCGGCGTATGCCGCCACGAAAGCCTTCGATTTGCTGTTCTCGGAAGGCATCGCGGAAGAAGTCCGGCAGTTCGGGGTTAACGTCTGCGCGCTTTGTCCCGGACCAACCACGACCGAATTCCAGCAGGTGGCACAGCAGCCGGACCGTACCTTCCGCTCCCCGGAAAGGGCGGACAAAGTGGCGCGAGTCGGGCTTAAGGCTCTCGCGCGCGGCAAGACGTGGGCCATATCCGGTGGCAGGAACCGCGCGATGGTGGAGGCCCAGCGCATGACTCCCCGCGCGTTCGTGGCGAAAATGGCCGCCAAGGTCATGTGGCCGTCGAGCTCGTAGCCTGCCGGGCGATTTGGTTTTGTCATTTTCAACTTCTTCAAGAGAGTTCTTAGCGCGAGCGTAGCTTTTTGGGAAAAGTCTCTACATTGGCCATTTGCTTTGGTGCCGACAGGGAGAAAGCCCGTGGCTAAAGCCCAATTCAAGATCGAACTCTGTTCCGTTGGACTGAGGTCCAACTCCCCCTGCTGAAGCAGGGGGCTCCCACCAAGAGACAAGAGCAGATCCCTTCACACAGGATCGTCCGGGACGCAAAGACCGCCCAGGCCGACCATATCGGCCCGCAAAAGGCGCGGATGGGTTCAGGTGACAGCGTGGACCCGAGTGCATTCGGCGGATGTGTGCACGCCGAACTGGGTGAGCAAAACGGCGCGACGCTATTCCTCGTCGAGGCCTTTGGCTTTGGCGAGGCGTTCGATGACGGAGAGGTCTTCGAGCGTGGTGGTATCGCCGGAGACGCCACCCTTGGCGGCGACTTCGCGAAGCAAGCGGCGCATGATCTTGCCGCTGCGCGTTTTGGGAAGCAGGTCGGCAAAGCGGATTTCGGCGGGGCGCGCGATGGTGCCGATGGTGGCAGCGACATGTTCCATGAGCGCGTGGCGCAAAGCGGGCTCCGGCAATTTGCCCGAGCGGAGCGTGACGAAGCAGATGATGGCTTCGCCCTTCACTTCATCAGGACGCGCCACTACGGCGGCTTCGGCGACCGAGGGGTGGCTGACGAGCACACTTTCGATTTCCATGGAGCTCAAGCGATGGCCGGCGACCTTGATGACGTCGTCCACGCGGCCGAGGACCCATATGTAGCCGTCTTTGTCGCACTGGGCAGCGTCGCCGGCGAAATAGACGCCGGGAATGCGGCTCCAGTATTCGCGGGCGTAGCGCTCGTCGTCGCCAAAGATGGTGCGGAGCATGGAGGGCCAAGGCTTCTGGATTGTCAGGTAGCCGGTTTCACCGGGCTTGACGGGCTGGCCCCTGAGATCTACGACGCGAGCCGCGATGCCGGGAAGCGGAAGAGTGGCTGAGCCGGGCTTAGTGGGCGTGGCGCCGGGAAGAGGGGAGATCATGATCGAGCCTGTTTCGGTCTGCCACCAAGTATCCACGATCGGACAGCGGTTCTTGCCGATGGCCTCGAAATACCAGCGCCACGCCGCCGGATTGATGGGCTCGCCAACCGAGCCAATCAGGCGCAGGCTGCTGAGATCGTGGGCGACGGGCCATTCGTTACCCCAGGCCATGAAGGCGCGGATAGCAGTGGGCGAGGTGTAGAAGACGGAGACTTTGTAGCGCTCGATGATTTCCCAGAAGCGGTCGCGGCGAGGCTGGTCGGGCGCGCCTTCGTACATGACGATGCTGGCGGCGTTGGCGAGCGGGCCGTAGACGATGTAGCTGTGGCCGGTGACCCAGCCGATGTCGGCGGTGCACCAGTAGACGTCGTCATCGCGAAGATCGAAGACCAGGCGCGCGGTCCACATGCACTGAAGCAAGTAGCCGCCGGAGGTGTGAAGGACGCCCTTGGGTTTTCCGGTGGTGCCACTGGTGTAGAGGATGTAGAGGGGGTGCTCGGCGTCGAGAGGAACGGCGGGGCAGTCGGTGGGAGCAGCCTCCTCGAGGTCGTGCCACCAAAGATCGCGGCCATCCCGCCAGGCGACTTCTTCGCCGGTGCGGCGAACGACGATGGATTTCTCGATGGTGGGGCAAAGTTTGAGCGCCGCGTCGGCGGTTTCCTTCAGCGGAATGATTTTGCCGCGGCGGTAGCCTCCGTCAGCGGTGATTAGGATTTTTGCCTTGGCGTCGCCGATGCGGTCTGAAAGAGCCGTGGCGCTGAAGCCTCCGAAGACGACGGAATGGACCGCGCCGATGCGCGCACACGCGAGCATGGCAACCGGCAGCTCGGGAATCATGGGCATGTAAATTGCGACGCAATCGCCGGCCTTCACGCCGAGGCTCGAGAGGGCGTTGGCGAAGCGGCAGACGCGGGCGTGGAGCTCGGCGTAGGTGAACTGCAGCGTGGCACCGCCCTCAGCTTCCCAGAGGAGCGCAGGTTTGTTGGCGTTCACCGTGAGATGGCGGTCCAGGCAATTATAGGAGACGTTCAGCTTGCCGCCCGTGAACCACTTGGCGTGCGGCGGGTTCCACTCGAGAATTTTCCTGGGCGGCTCGAACCAGTGGAGCAACTTGGCCTGCTCGCCCCAGAATTGCTCGGGATTCTGCGCAGCGCGGGCGTAAAGGGCGCGGTATTCCTCCAGAGATTTGATGTGCGCGCGCTTGGAAAAATCTTCAGGCGGGGGAACCGGCTTTTCGTCAAGAACGTGCGGATCGAATTCCAGCATTGCTCCTCCCAAAGGCAGGGCGAGGTGCCCAGGTTGTCAATCTGCGGCGGATGGCGAGCGGCAAGGGCCCTGAAGCGGGAATGGCCCATTGCCAGCCTCTACGTTATTGAACATCGGGCCGCCGGTCAAGAACCGCGATAGTACATTGGGAAGGGTTGAGAATGTCGCGGGAACTATTCGGGCCGCCAAGCGGAATAAGTAACGAGAAGCGCGGCGAGCCGTCCAAAAGGAAGAGATGAATGGGGCTATCCCACTGACCGATGACGGTCTTCTGCGGCGCATCATGGCTGGAGACGAGGAGGCATTCACGCTCCTTTACAGGCGGAGACAGCCCGCGCTGTATAGGTTTGCGCTGCACATGAGCGGGAACGCAGCCGTGGCGGACGACGTGACGCAAGAGGTTTTCATGACGCTGATCCGGGATGCGAAGCGGTTCGACCCGGCGCGGGGGACGCTGAGCGGGTTCCTGTTCGGCATCGCGCGCAATCATTTGCGAAAACGTTGGGAACAGGAAAAGCGGCTGGCGCCTTTGTTGGAGGGCGGAGAAGATTTTGGGAGCACGCGAGGTGCAGGGCTTGGGCACGGCAACGGGACCAATGGGAATGGGAGCAGGCCGAGGCTGAGCGCGCACCCGCACGACGAGTTAGCTTCACTGGAGAGGATTCGCCGGGTGCGAGAGGCGATCGCCACATTGCCGGAGAATTATCGCGAGGTGGTGGTCCTGTGTGAACTCGAAGAGATGAGCTACGAAGAGGCGGCGACAGCTCTGGAGTGCCCGGTGGGGACAGTGCGGTCGAGGCTGCATCGAGCGAGAGGAATCCTGATGGAGCGATTGCGCGAGGCGGCACCTTCCGAGCGTGGCTCGCATCTGGGAGTCAAACAAACACCAAACGAATGGATCAAAAGGCGGGGAGTATGAATTGCGCTGAATTCGAAGAGATCGTGCACGACCTGGACCGCGTCGGAACTCGAGGGCTGACAATGCGCGAAAGCGCGCTGGCCCATGCGGAAGAGTGCAGCCGGTGCGCGCTGCTGCTGGTCGAATCGGAGTCGCTCGATTTCCATCTGCAAGCGCTGGCGGTGGAAGGGGCCGAGAAGGAAGCGTCGCCACGCGTGGAAGCGGCGGTGCACAGCGAGTTCCGGCAACAGAAGGCCGCAGTGGCGCGGCGAACGGTGCGGTGGCAGATTGCGGCGGTGAGTGTGGTCGCAGTGGTGCTGATGGCAGTAGGAATTCCTTTGCGGCACCGGCTGTGGACGAGCTCCAGCGTGGGGAATG
This sequence comes from uncultured Acidobacteriota bacterium, assembly GCA_963788255.1. Classification (GTDB taxonomy): domain Bacteria; phylum Acidobacteriota; class Terriglobia; order Acidiferrales; family UBA7541; genus Palsa-295. Next base: position 75,431 of record CAWBGC010000009.1, on the reverse strand, counting down.
TGCCTCCTACACAAGCGAACCCGGCCCAACCAACACTCGTGCAAGGGGCGCCAGCTTTGGAAACGCAGCGTGGTCCGGCGACGGAGCTGGGGAATGGTTCAATTCTGAAAGCAGACCAAACGGCGGGGAGCTTCGCGGATGACGACGAGTACGCCACCGACTTTGTTGCGCTGCCGTTTGCAGATGATCCGGAGGGGCTCGAGGGCGGCGCGGTAGTGCGCGTGGTGCTCTCGCGTTCGGCGCTCGCATCGCTGGGGCTGCCGGCTATGGAGATGGGCGGCGGAGAAGACATCCCAGCGGATTTGATTTTGAGCGACGACGGAACGCCACAAGCAATCCGATTGGTATCGCAGGCGAGGATCGAGTAGCTGTCGTGAGGCGAGCGAGAATCTTATGGAGGAACAAATGAAATTCAGAGGAAAATACCTTTTGTTGGGGCTGGCGTTGGCGGTCCTCGGACTGGCCAGTGGCGCGCGCGCGCAAACCGATGCCGCAGCTCCGCCACCCGGGCCCCCACCGCAGCATTCATACCACCGAATGGGCTCTGGACCGGGCGGACCGGGAGACGAGATCGGCTTCATCGGCTTCGAAATGGGCTTTGAAGGAAAGACGGTGACCGGTGCGCCCTTTTCGGCGACGTTTTCGACGCAATCCACACAGGTACTGACGGATGGAAATCAAATTCAGCGCAACTCAACCGGGACGATTGCGCGAGACAGCCAGGGCCGGACGCGGCGCGACATGACTCTGCCCGCGATCGGGCCGTGGGCCACTTCGGGGAACCCCGCGCCGCACGTGGTCTTCCTGAACGATCCGGTGGCCGGGACGCATTACGTGCTCGAGCCGGACAAGAAAGTGGCGCGCCAGATGAGACCGCCTCGCGGTATGCGGCACGGCAAGAATGGGGCGGCCGCGACGGCTCCGCGACGACAAAAAGCAGGGGTCGTTACCACGGATTTAGGGACTCAGACGATCAACGGCGTGACGGCGCAGGGCACGCGGTATACGCGAACGATTCCAGCGGGTGCAATCGGGAACGAGAAGCCCATCGAGATCGTTACCGAGCGATGGTACTCGACTGATTTGCAGATGAACGTGATGACCAAACACAGCGACCCGCGCACGGGACAAACCGTGACGCAGTTGACAAACATTCAGCGGCAGGAGCCGGATGCCAGCCAGTTCCAGGTGCCTTCGGATTACACGGTCAGGCAAGGCCAGAGGCGGGGAGCTGCTGAAAAGCCGCCGATACAACAATAAACGCCGCGGGAGAGAGTCTTACTTGAGGTAGCTGCACTGCCCCCTGCTTGCGGGTGGAGGTTCCAAAACGCCCCGCCCGCAAGCGTCCATTCTACGAAGCCAACTTTTGCGCCTGATACAATTGGCCGCCAAGAATGCCTCAACCGAACGAGAACGAATACCGAAAGCAACTGGAGGCCGAGGGCTTCACGCATACGTTTACCTGGCAAGACGGGCCGCACGCCTTCTATCCCAACCACACACACGAAGGGCTCACGGCCCACATCATCCTCGATGGCGAAATGACGCTGACGATCAACGGCAATCCGGTGACTTATCGCGCAGGCGAGCGCTGCGACGTGCCGGCAGGCGCCGCGCATTCGGCACGGGTGGGTCCGCAGGGATGCCGGTATCTGGTCGGCGAGAAGTAGCAGAAAGCTCCCCTCACTATCAAGAAGACGAGGCTAATGCGCGGTCGAGGAGCTCGACGACGTGGAGGACTTCCTGGCCGGTGCGATGGATGGTGGCGCCGGCGCGGAGCTGAAGGATACAGCCGGGATTGGCTGTGAGGATGGCCTGCGCCTTGGTTTGACTCGCGCAATCCATCTTCTGGGCGAGCAGCTCGAGCGAGGTTTTTGTCTGCGTGACGTTGTAGACGCCTGCGGAGCCGCAACATTGGCCGACGAGCTGCATTTCGACGAGTTCGACACCGGGGATTGCGCGAATCAGCTTGCGCGGGGCCTCACCGATCTTTTGGCCGTGGAGAAGATGACAGGAATCCTGGTACGTGACGCGGAGTGGGATGGTGCGCAGCGGCGCCGACAGACCCAATTCGGCCAGAAACTCCGTCACGTCGCGGACTTGGCTTGAAAACTTCGCCGCGTCCTCGCTTGCCAAACCACTTTCAGCGAAGAGGTGAGGGTATTCCTTGAGTGTAGAGCCGCATCCGGCGGCGTTGGTGAGAATCGCGTCAAAATCCTGACCAGCGAAGGCGGCGAAATTGGCGCGCGCGAGTTCACGCGCAACATCGCGGATTCCTGCATGAGCGGGAAGCGCCCCACAGCAAACCTGCCCCATTGGGACGACTACTTCGCAGCCATTGGCTTGCAGGACGCGGATGGTGGCGCGGTTGAGCTCACTGAACGTAACTTGCGCAACGCAGCCGGCAAAGAACGCGACACGGGCGCGGCGAGCACCCTGGGCTGGAAACGTCTTGCCCAGTTCCGAGAAGAAGAAATCCTGGTCGATCTTGGGAAGGAGCCGCTCGCGATCGCTCATTCGCAGGATATGAAGAATGCCTGAGCCACGAGCGAGAGCGGACAGCCCCGAGCGCTGGTACAAACGGAAGAGACGGGCTGCCGCGGCGATGCGTTTCGGATAGGGGAGCAGGCGGCGATAGACGAGCGTCCGGAGGACACGCGAGAGGAACGGCCGCTTATATTTCTGCTCGATCTGTGAGCGCGCGAGCTCGACGAGTTTTCCATATTCGACGCCCGAAGGGCAGGCAGTTTCGCAGGCGCGACAATCGAGGCACCGGTCGATATGCTTCACGAATGACTCGCCGAGTTCGAGACGTCCCTGGTCCACCAGGAGCATCTGGCGAATGCGTCCGCGCGGCGAATCCGCTTCCTCGCCCCAGAGGCGATACGTGGGGCAATGGTTGAGGCAAAGGCCGCAGTGAATGCAGCGAGAGTAGTCCTCATATAGCGGCTTATCGGTGGCAGCGAAGCCACTAAGAGTCAGAGCAAATTCGCGCTGGGATTCCTCATGGGATTGGGGCGGAAGCGGTTCAGGAGGCCTGGTGGGCATGGGTCAGAGCCCCCCCAGAAAGCGGCCAGGGCTCAGTATACCGCGGGGATCGAAAACGTTTTTCAACTTCCGCATCTGCGCGGAAGCGCCGCGATCGGGACCCCAGACCCTGAGCGTACCTTTCCATTCGCTGGGGCACCAGGGAATTACGGAATTGCCGCCGAAGCCGGAACACATTGCTTGGATCTGGTCGACGGCCTGGGCGATCCGGGTGCGCGCGTTATCGTCACGCGCGGCGGGAAGCAACGCGAAATAGATTACGCCGCAACCGCGCGCCATAGCCGCCCATGGGACGAGGTAGTTTTCAGCAATGGCTTGCGCTTTGGCGAGTGCATTGTTGAGGTGTCCTGGCACGACGCTGATCTTCAAGATCGTGGGCGCTGACGAGGAAGCGAGCGCGATCGGAGTGAATTCGCATTTGCGGCTCCAGGCAGCCGGCCTGACGTCATCTCCAAAGCTTGAGGCATGGACGGCGCTGCATTGCCCGGCCATCTGCTGGAGGTCGCGTTCATAGCGGGCCAGGACTTCTGGATTCCCTGCGAATCCGGTTGTCAGGGACCAGTGCAAATTCGAAACCAAATTGGCGGCCAGGCTGCTGTTTGCAATCTGCCTCGCAGCTTCGCTGTAGAACAGATCGGCGACGCCTGGACTGAGAATCTCAAGAGTAATTGGCCGGAGGGGAGATTGCGCGATGAGGCGGCGCATGGCAAGGGCCGGGTCCAGAGAATCGAAAGCGGCCACGAAGCCGCGGGTCCCAATTGGCTGCGGAAAAGTCCGGAAATTAATTCTTGTTATTATGGCGAGCGAACCAAACGAACCGATCATCAGTTTGTGCAGGTCGTAGCCCGTGACATTCTTCACGACACGACCGCCGCTTTTCGTAAGCGTGCCCTCGCCCGTCACGAATTCCATGCCGAGGACGTAGTCCCGCGCAGTTCCGTAGAATTGCCGCAACGGGGAGTCAACGCCTGAGGCGATCGTGCCGCCGACAGTGGTGCGATCCATGAACGGCACAGCGAGCGGAAGGAATTGACCGTGCTCCGAGAGCGCTCTCTGCAACTTGCACAGAGGAACGCCTGCTTCGACGCTGAGCGTTAGATCGCCAGGATCGTAGGCGACGATGCGGTTCAAGCGTGACATATCGAGCGCGAGATCGTATTGGCGCGGCGGAAGACCGATGCCAAGTTTCGTCCGCGCGCCCATGGGAATTACAGCGAGATTTTCAGCAGCGGCAAATTTGACGATTTCGGTGACTTCCTCATTCGATCCAGGTTGCACGACGGCTGAGGGACGCTTGGCGTCAATTTGGAATGGCGCAAGTTGTGCCGGATCGGAAATCACATTCGCAGCGCCGACGATTCCAGCCAATCGTGACGCCACGGTCTGGCTGGCTGTGGTCATGCGAGCGGCGCACCGGACAACGGCAACGGCCGGACATGAATTTCGCCGCAGCTTTTCGAGGAAGGAAGAATCTTGGCAGGATTCAGCAGGCCGGCCGGATTATAGGCATCGCGGACGCGGCGCATGAGGGAAAGATCGTCTTCGCTGAAGACCAGCGGCATCAGGCGGTCTTTCTCCATTCCCACACCATGTTCACCCGTGATCGAGCCGCCCATTTCGATGCAGAACTCAATGATTTCATCAGCGGTGGAGACGGCGCGGCGGAACTGCTCGTTATCACGAGCGTCGAAGAGAATGATGGGATGGAGGTTGCCATCGCCCGCGTGAAAAATATTCCCGATCTCAAATCCATGCTTCCGGCCAATTTCGCTGATGCGCCGAAGCGTGGCGGGAAGCTTGGTGCGAGGGATGACGCCGTCCTGAACGTAGTAGGTGGGCGAGAGGCGGCCGACGGCGCCGAAGGCGTTCTTGCGGCCCTTCCAAAGAAGGTCGCGTTCGCGGGCGTCGCGAGCGACGCGAACCTCCCGCGCGTGATGGAGGCGACAGACATCGGCGACATCTTCGGCTTGGGCATTGGCGGCTTCCTGTAAGCCGTCCACATCAATGAGCAACACGGCAGCGCTGTCGAGCGGGAAACCGGCATGGACGTACGCTTCGACGGCGCGGAGGGTCCAGCCGTCGAGCATCTCGCAGGCGGCGGGTGTGATTCCGCGCGCGGTGATCTCGACGACTGTTTCGGTGGCGTCGTCCACTTTGTCGAAGATGGCGAGAAGAGTCTTGACTGCCTCCGGCAGAGGAGTGAGGCGTACTGTGATTTCAGTGACGAGGCCCAGCGTGCCTTCGGAGCCGACGAACAGGCCCGTCAAGTCGTAGCCGGGAGCGTCCAGCGCAGGGCTGCCCAGGCGGACGACTTCGCCCGTAGGGAGCACGACTTCGAGAGCTAGAACATGATTTGCCGTGACGCCATAAGCGAGCGTATGCGGCCCGCCCGAATTTTCTGCGACGTTGCCACCAATCGTGCAAGCCTTCTGGCTGGAAGGGTCGGGAGCAAAATGAAGACCCGCATGCTCCACCGCTGCACTCAAATCAGAATTCACTACGCCGGGCTGGACGGTGGCACGCTGATTTTCAATGTCGATATCGAGAATGCGGTTCATTCGAGAGAAGACAGCCAAGATGCCGCCCTTGCGGGCCAGCGCGCCGCCCGAAAGACCGGTGCCCGCGCCACGCCCAACAATCGGAGTCTGATGGCGATTCGCGAGTTCCATGAGGCCCACAACCTCCGCAGTCGTCCGTGGAAACACAACACAATCGGGGCGCGCGATTTCGACGGAGCCATCGTACTCGTAGAGGAGCATGTCTTCGGGGCTATGGAGGACGCGCGCGGCGCCGAGGAGTTTATTCAGGTCGTGGAGGAGGCGTGCACCCATGCGCGTGGCGCGATGCAAACGGCTCGATCGCGCTTGATGGCCACTATAGCCGCGCGTTGGCGCAGGCGTCAACGACGGTTGCGCGCGCGGCGCTCCGGTCGACCACTCGCGACAGGGCGGACTCCGCGAAGGCGTTCGAGGGTGTATGCTGTTTCCCCGGCGCGGGACATTTTTTTGCGCCCATGAGGTGCGGGGTGGGCAAGCCACAAGTGCTGGCGACACGGCCGCTGTTTCCGGCGGCGCGGGCGATTCTGGATGAGCAATTCGATGTGGACTACTGGACGCCACCCGAGCGGATTTCGCGTGCGGAACTGCTTCAGCGCGTCGCCGATAAAGAAGCGCTGATTTGCCTGCTCATGGAAAAAGTGGACGAGGAGCTGCTCGCGGCGGCGCCGAAACTACGGATCGCGGCGACGGTTTCGGTGGGCTACGACAACATCGATGTGGCGGCATGCACGCGGCACAAAGTGGTGGCCACTCACACTCCCGGTGTTCTCGACGACACGACCGCCGATTTTGCATGGGCGCTGCTGATGGCCATAGCACGCCGCCTGCTTGAAGGCGATGCATGGATGCGCTCCGGCACATGGCCGGGCTGGGATTTGGACCAGCTGGTCGGCAGCGACGTCTGGGGCAAGACGCTAGGGATTCTCGGATTCGGGCGAATCGGGCGCGGGGTGGCGCGGCGAGCGCGGGGATTCAACATGCGGATTCTCTATAGCGATGCCGTGCGGGCTCCGAGCAACGTGGAGGAGAATTTGCAGGCGGAACATGTAGAGCAGGACAAGCTGTTCCGCGAATCGGACTTCGTCACACTGCACGTTCCGCTGTTGCCGGAGACGCACCACCTGATTTCAAAGGAGAATCTCGAGAAGATGAGGCGGACGGCGTTTTTGATCAACACGTCGCGCGGACCCGTGGTGGATGAGGCGGCGCTGGCCGAGGCGCTCGAGAACAAGAAAATTGCCGGCGCGGCGCTGGATGTGTTCGAGAACGAGCCAAAGGTGCATCCGGCGCTGATGGGGCGGCGCGACGTGATTCTGACGCCGCATATCGCGAGCGCTTCCGTCGAGACAAGGACGAAAATGGCGGTGATTGCGGCGAGCAACGTGGTGGCGCTTTTTCAAGGCAAGCGCCCGCCCAACGCCCTGAATGCGGATGCGCTGGAATCGAAGTAGGGGGCGTCGGAATGGCACTGGTGACGCGCAATCATCCGAAGTTGACGCTAGAAGGCGCGCGGGCCGTTCTTACGGCGGCACAGCGGCGCGCCGCGGAGATTCACTGTCCGGTGAATATCGCCGTGGTGAACGAAGGCGGGTACTTGCTGGTCTTCGAACGGATGGATGGCGCAAAGCTATCCTCCATCCAGATCGCGTTGGTAAAGGCCCAGGCGGCGGCTGTCCGCAGGTCGCCGACGGGTCCGGCGATGAGCGGGGATGCAGTAAACCAGATGCTCGCGGTTAGCCTGGCGGTTGCGAGCCCCGGAGAACAGACTCCCATTCGCGGCGGCATTCCACTGATTGTGGACGGCCAAGCGGTCGGCGCGATCGGCGTGAGCGCAGGAAGCGAAGAACAGGACGTGGACGTTGCGCGGGCGGGCGCAGCGGCACTTGAAAAGGCGTGAAGCGGACTGCGCAACTCGTTTTCCTCGAAACGCTGGCGGCGATTGACATCCGCACGACGATGACGAACAAGCTTGCCCGTCGCGGGTCAAGGGTCCGTGTCGGAAGAGACTTTATCGACTTGCAAAAGTTCCGCGAAATTGTGTCGGTTGCCTTCGGCAAGGCAGCTTTCGCGATGGCTGAAGGGCTGAGCACGATTCTCGAGCCGGATTTCCATGCAGAGGGAATCCTAGTTGGTCCTGCTGCGCCACCATATGAATTGAAGGGATGGAGAATATTTGTTGGGGGGCATCCGGTCCCCAATGACGCGAGCTTTGCCTCGGGAAGAGCGATCCTCGACCGGCTGGCTCGATGCGACGAGCGCTCGCTGATTTTCTTCCTGATTTCGGGCGGAGGGTCGGCGCTGGTCGAACTGCCGCTCGACCCTTCGGTGACCTTGGAGGATTTTCAGAAGCTGCACTTTGCGCTGGTCACTTGTGGCGCCCCCATTCAGGAAATCAATACAGTCCGAAAACACCTGTCGGCGACAAAGGGCGGGCGGCTTGCCGAGGCGGCGCCAGCATCGACGAAGGCGACCTTGGCGATCAGCGATGTGCCCGTAGGGGAAGAATCGGCCCTCGCATCGGGACCAACGCTTCCGGATCCGACGACTGTGCGCGACGCCGAACATGTCGTGGCGAAATACGGCCTGCTGCAAAAGATGCCTCCCTCGCTTCGCGCTGTGTTCGAACACCACCGGCTGCGCGAGACCCCGAAGGACGACAATCCCGCATTTGTCCGCGCACATTTCGAGCTGCTTCTTGGCGAGCACGATTTGTTGCACGCCGCGCATCGCGCCTGCGAGGCCAAGGGATACTTGTGCCTCTGCGATCATTTGAGCGACAACTGGCCTATCGAAAAAGCTGCCGACCATCTTCTTGGATTGCTACACGGGCAAAAGAAGGCAAATCCGGGTAGGCCGGTCGCCGTCTTGGCAGACGGCGAAGTGAGCAGTCCCGTCACCGGTGATGGGATTGGCGGGCGGAATTCGGCGTTCGTGCTTGCATGCGTCAACAAGATCGCCGGAAAAAAGATCACGGTTCTGAGCGCAGGGACCGACGGGATTGACGGGAATAGCCCGGCGGCAGGAGCCGTTGCGGACGGCAATACGTTATCGCGCTCTCGAGCGGAAGGGCTGGACCCAGAGGATTATTCGAAAAGGAGTGATGCTTACCGCTTCTTCGCTCGTCTCAACGACGCGATTGTAACCGGCCCGACGGGCAATAACCTACGCGACCTGCGAATCTTGCTCGCGGAATAGGAATGTGAAGCGTCCGCGGACATCCAAGTTGCGTTTCAAGTGCGTCTGGCGGAACGAATGCGTTATAGCGAGCCACACATCAGGTCTCGCCTGTCCGGCATGCGCTAGTTCTTGGTAGCTCCGAGGCGCGATTCGATTTTCGCAAGACGCGCGTTCATGTCCTCGACCTGCTCTTGAAGGCGCTTCAGCGCTTCCATTACGGCTTCTTGTCCACCGGAAGGTCCGGCGGCCGCTTGCTCTCCCTCAGGAGGGCGCGCGCCTGGAGGGCCAGGTTGCTTTCCAGCAGCCTTGGCTTTCAGCGCGTCAATCTGCTGTTGAATGAAAGGTGCCGTGCCAAGGCTCAAGTCACCGCTCTTGACAAGAGCCTCCAGCGGCTCGATCGCACTGGGATCGCCGCGCCGGCTAAGAGCAAAGACGGCGGAAAATTTGATGTCAATATAAGGCTCGCCAAGATAGGAAATAAGCGCCTTGGTGATTTCCGGATTCTTCTTGTCCAGTTCGGCCAGGGATCCTATTGCCGATGCCCTGGTGTCAAACGGCTTCCCGAGCGCCGACCACTCGAGCAGCAAAGGCACGGCGCGGTCGTCGCCGAGCGAGCCGAAGGAACCGAGGGCGGCGCGGCGGAGCATGTCTTCAGGCGAATCCAATTTGGCGGCGGCGGCCAGCGTGTCGTAGGCGTTTGAGGCTTTCAGGTCCCCCAGGGCATTGAGAGCGGCGGCGCGGACGCGGAAGGCCTTGTCATTCGCAGCAAGATCAGTGAGCTTTGGACCCAGCGACTGGGAATCTTCCTTGAAATTTCCGAGTTCCTCGACGGCAACGTCGCGAACCCAAGGCTTTTCGTCGTTTAAGGCCAGGAGAATTTGTCGTTCCGCGGCGGGTCCGCCAATTTTGCCGAGCGCGCGGAGGGCTTCGTTGCGGATCCCCCAGAAGGGATCGTGTTGGGCCGCTTCACCGAGGGCCGCAACCGCGTCCGGATTGTCCTTGATCGCACCCAGGGCAACTGCGGCGTCGGCGCGGTCGGGGACGGTTTCCGCATTCTTGAGTTGATAGATGAGCGCCGCGGGGTCCTTCTTGAATTCAAGACTCTTGAGAATCTTGTCGCCCTTATCGAAAAGCACCATTGAGGGCGCGCTCTCCGCAGGAAATGTGAAGGTTTCGTCCGCCTTGCTGACCTCGACCGTATAGGTCTTGCGGCCATTCGGTGTGGCAATTTCGATGTCGATGGGAACATCGAAGAGGCCCACGAGTCCTTCCACCTTCTGCGTCTGCTTGGCCTCAAGCTTTACCTGATGGGTCGCGTCATCGTAGGAATAGCTGACTGTGAATTCCGGCGCGCCCGCGCCGTAAATCCACTGATGGAAAAACCTGTCCACGTTTGTAGCGGTCTGCTGCTCAATCGCCTTTTGTAGGTCGGCGGTGACGACGTTCTGGCCGCGATTCGCTTCGAGATAATGGTGCAGGCCGTGGAAGAAATCTTCGTCTCCGAGTTTTTCCCGCAGCATATGGAGAACCCAGCCGCCCTTGGTATAGATGTTTCCGGCGAAGGCGAGGGAGTCTTCCGAATCGCGATTCACGATCGGTGCGGCAAAGAGGCGCTTTTGGCGGAACCATCCGTTCTGGTCACGCCAGAACTCGTAGGCTGAGTCATCGGCGCCGTAATGCTTCTCGGCCCAGAAATGCTCGAAGTAAGTGGCGAAACCTTCATTGAGCCACAGGTCGGCCCAGTCCTTCGTGGTGACGAGGTCGCCGAACCATTGATGGGCGAGTTCGTGCGAATCGAGGTCATCAGAACCCTCGCGCTCCTCTGTCACCAGGCTCGGGTTGACGAGGCCGTGGGAAGTTAGAGTCGTGGCGCTGGCGTTTTCCATCCCGCCTTCGACGAAATCATCGACCGAGGATTGCGCGTACTGATCCCAGGGATAGCGCACTCCGAGCGAATCGGAAAAAAGGTCGAGCATCCCCTTGGTGCGCTCAAAGGTGGAATCGATTTCGTTTTCATCGCCGCGCGGCACAACGTAGCGGACCGGTATTCCGCGCCAAGTCTCGTTTTTCTCAACGAATTCGCCGGCAACGACGGAAATGAGATAGGTTGAAATCGGCTCTGACTGTTTCCAGTCCCACGTCTTCATTCCGTCCGGCTCTGTTTTTTGGCTGACGATCTTTCCATTTGAAACCGTGATCCAGTTTGCGGGAACGGTGAGGATCATTTCGGACGTGGTGCGGTCGTTCGGATAGTCGTAGATGGGAATGTAATAGCGCGTATCTTCCGATTCACCCTGAGTCCAGATTTCCTTGGGCCGATCGGGGTAATTCTTGTCGGGGAATACGTAGTACAGCCCCTTCTTTGGCTTTCCGTTATAGCGGATGGAGACTTCATGGCGGTCGCCGCGCTTGCCGGGGTTGGGTAGCAGCACTTCGAGTTGATTCGGCGCGACAGTGAATTTCGCGGGCTTACCATCGAGCGTGACGCCTTCAATCTTGAGATCGACGGAATCAAACTTGAGTTCGGTCACATTGTCACGCAGCAGCGCGATGCTCTGGCTGGTTTCGCCGCGGATACCGTGCTGGTCGAGGTCGAACCACAAATGCGTACGAACATTCTGCAGATCGTAATCCCGGCTGCGAGCGTACGGGTCATCCGCTCGCACCACGGCCGGGATCAATATGCTCATACCGAGGAGACACAAACACCAAATCATCACCGGAAGGTTCTGTTTCTGCCGCGAAAGCCGAATCATACTTGCCTCCCCAGTCATGCAATGTCGCCGAAAGCAAACCCCACATTATAGACGCAGACGGACGCCGCCCGTTTATGGTTTCTCGCGGGATTACGCCGATACACCCTCAGAGCAGGCCTTTGACCCAGCCGCCATCCACAGGGATAGTCGCCCCATTGATGGCGCTGGCCCGGGCGGAAGCGAGGAACGCCACCAGTGCGGCAAATTCCGCAGGCTGCGCTAACCGTCCAATGGGAATCTGGGAACTCCAGGTACGGAAAATCTCGTCACGTGGGACGCTGTTTAGGCGGGCTTGTTTCTCGGCGAGCTCGTCCAACCGCTCCGTGAGAGTGTAGCCAGGGCAGACGTTGTTGACGGTAATGCCGTCGGCGCCGAATTCATTCGCAAGAGTCTTGGCCAGCCCCGCCACGCCGGCGCGGAGAGAATTGGAGAGCAACAATCCGTCGATGGGCTGTTTGACGGAAACGGAAGTAATCGTCAGCAAGCGGCCCCACTTGTTGCGCTGCATGCGGGGCAAGACCTCCCGGGCAAAGTAAACCGTGCTGAGGAGCGTCAATTCCACTGCCGCGCGCCACTCCTCGAGAGTGATGTCGAGGAACTTCTTTGCGGGAGGGCCTCCCGCGTTTGTGACGCAAATGTCCACGCGGCCAAATTTCTCGTCGACGTCGGCGACAAACTTGCGAACCGTACCTTCATCGGTAACGTTCATCGCCCGGAAGAAGATGCTGTGGCCACTGGCCTTTCCGATTTCGGCAGCGGTGCGTTCGACTTCGGAAGGCGTCCGCGCGCAAATCGCAACTTCGCACCCCTCCTTTGCGAATTCCTCCGCGACCGCGCGGCCCAGCCCTTTGCTGGCTGCCGCCACGATGGCCACGCGCCCTTTGAGTCCGAGATCCATGAACTTAATCCTTGTGGGTACCGTGGCGGAGATACGAATCGTCTTTGTTGATCCAGTCCTCGCGTCTTGGAGCAAAGAAATCGATGTCGACGGTGTCCTCGAGCGCCTCGGCAGCGTGAGGGACGTGAGCGGGGATCAGGAGGATTTCGCCGGGGTGAACGACCGTGGTTTCCCCGTCGTCGAAGACAAATTTCAGAGCACCGGCAAGGATCATCGTGTATTGCTCGCTGCGGTGCGAGTGGCGGGGAACAATGCCTCCGCGGGCGATCAGCACACGGGCCACAGTGGCGTCTTCGCCGCTGGCCATGTTGCGGGTGATGAAGGGGCTGAGTTTTTCGGTTTCGAATTTTTCCCAAGGCCTGGCTACGGGCATCTTGTCCCCTTTCCAAGGAAAGGTTTGAACCTGAATCCTCTACCGAAACCCTGAAATCGTCAATGGCAGTGAGGGGAGGCAGGAAAAATATTGTCGCGCGCGCGCGAGTTCGACTAAGATGCGCACATGGTGGTCCTGCAATGGGTTGCTGCGGCTGTTTTTTTTCTCCAGTTGCCGATCCCGCTCTACTGGTACGTGATGCACCCGCAAGTCAATTTTTGGCGGCGGCATCCGAACGCCGGATATATCACGGGAGTTGCTCTTTCGTGGCCGCCGGTGACGGCTGGCCTGATGCTGTTCCGGCACGATCTTTTTCGCACGGAGATCCCGTCCGTCGGGAGGATCATGGCGGGATTTGCGCTGATACTCTTCGAGGGTTGGATTTTCTGGCGTGTAAATCGAGATCTGGGCGGGGCTCGGCTGGTGGGGAAGACGGAGCTCTCGGGCGGCGGAGAAATCATGCGCAGCGGGATTTATGGATGGATCCGTCATCCGCGGTATACGGGATCGTTTCTAGCAATCCTTGGCGCCTGCCTCATCGCTGGAACGCGCGTGGCATGGATTGTGGCGGCAGTGTGGGGATTGCTCATGCTGGTCGCGATTTTATTCGAAGAGAGAGAGATGCGCGCCCGATTTGGCGCTGCGTTTGAAGAATATCGGCGCAGCGTGCCGCGATTCTTGCCGCTGGGCGCGAAAGTAAGAGAGGGTTAGCGGGATCAATCGGCCTGCGGGTCCTCGCATCTTCTTTGAGGAGGTGTCTATGCGGCGATTAATCGTATTCTTCGGGCTGTTTCTTAGCCTTACCACCACAGTTTCGGCGCAAATTGGAAAAACCGTCGCCGTCCCCGCCGGGAGCGACGAAGACAAGGCCTTGGCCGCTATTTACGCGGCGCCCGACGGACCCGAAAAGGTCGCCTTGCTCGGCAAATTTATGAGCGACTACGGCAAGGGCGATTTTGAATTGCTCGGCGACCAACTGTACGTGCAAACCTATCTAGCGCAGAAAAATTATGCCAAGGTATACGAATACGGAGAAAAGGCGCTCGGGCTTGATCCGGACAGTTTGGTGACGGCTGTCAGCATGGTTCGCGCTGCCGAGGCGCAGGGCGACGCGCAGAAGATGTTTGATGTCGGAGAAAAGGTTGGCGCGATTATTGTCCGTTATAAAGCCCTGCCACCGCCCGAAGGAACTCCGGCGGATCAATGGGCGCAGACAAAAGCCCAGGCCCTGAAGGATTCCGAGGGCGACGTCGGCTACGTCGAGTACGCGCTTGTCGACGCAGCCTTCAAGACGGCTGAACCTGCGGCGCGAGCGAAACTCCTCGAACGGTACGCGGCAGCTTTCCCGGAATCGTCCTACACGATGACTGTCCGCGAGCAGACGGCCACTGCCTACCAACAGGCACAAAACACCACGAAGATGACGGAGGCCGCTCAGAGTGTTCTCGCTGTGGACCCGAACAATGTCTCGATGTTGCTTTTGCTCGCGGACTACTGGAGCGATAACGGCCAGCAAATTGACAAGGCGGGCGCATTCGCGCAGAAGGCCTTGGATGCCTTAAAAGATGCCAAGAAGCCGAACAATCTCACCGACGATCAGTGGCAACAACAATCGGCGCTCGAGAATGGCATCGCGTGCTCGGTGTTAGGGGAAGTGGATGTAATCAAGGGCAAGAATGCACCGGCGCTTGACTTGTTCAAGCAGGCGAATCCCCTCCTGAAAGCAAACAATTACTATTACGGGCGCAACCTCTATCGCCTGGGCTTCACGCTCGCCAAGATGCAGCGCATCCCTGAGGCGCGGACGGTGCTAACCGAGGCGGTGTCCATCGACAGCCCATACAAGTCGCGGGCGCAGGAAACACTCAACAAGATTGGCGGGCCCAGTTCGAAGCGCCCCGCACACTAGAACTCAAAGCTCGGCTTGAATCGCAAGTGGATCGAATTGGAGACCAGTGGTGGGCGCCTTCGCCTCCGCTATCCTCTTCCACCCATTCAAAACGGAGATCGCATGCCAATGGAAGGCAATTCGCACCGCGTCGTTTATTGCAAGGTCAACCAGAAGATACTTGGAGCCAGCAGGCGAACGCTGCTCCTCGGGGTTATGGCGCTTCTGCTGGTGCCTCTCGTCCCCGCTCAGACGATTCGCGTGGACACTACGCCCGAACATTCCACGAACTCGATTGTGCCGACACGCGCACTGGGAGCAGGTATTGACTGCCTTCCGTATGGCGCAACCGACAAGTTGTTCGTCGAGCCGACAATCAAGCAAGTTTTGTCCGCCGGCTGGCAGATGGTCTCCTACCGTCAGAACACGGAGCTACACATCGAGGCTTGGCATTGGAATCCTCAGGGAACCTGGAGCGATCCCGCGGGAAAAGGATACTTCACCGGAAGCACGGATTTAGGCGATCCGATCCGCCATTCGTATGGCTATTCTCTTCCGCATCGAGGAGTGACGCACGACGACGGAACTGACCTGGAGGGCTACTCGCGACTCACCGACGGCGATGTGAATACCTACTGGAAGAGCAATCCATACCTGACGAAGGCTTTCACGGGCGAAGAGGATTCGCTGCATCCCCAGTGGGTGAATCTGGACCTCGCCGGCCAACACTTGGTCGACGCCATCCGGATCGCCTGGGCCGATCCCTATGCGCGACGCTACCTCGTGCAATATTGGACCGGCGAGGATCCCATCCGGAAACCAACTCTGGGCGCTTGGCAAGTGTTTCCCGAAGGTGAGGTAGCAGAAGGCAAAGGCGGGACCGAGGTGATTCGCCTGGCATCCGCTCCGGTCGCGGTGCAATACGTCCGCATGCTGATGACGGAATCATCCAACACCTGCGATTCGCACGGCTCCGCCGACCGCCGCAATTGTGTTGGGTATGCGATCCGCGAGCTTTTTCTAGGAACGACCACACCCGATGGAGAATTCCACGATCTGGTCCGCCATACGCCCGACCAGGACCAGACCTTCACCTATTGCTCCTCCGTCGATCCCTGGCACGAGCCTTCCGACTTGAACGAACGGGCCGGCGACCAGGTCGGGTTCGACCTCTTCTTTGCGGGGGGCTTCACGCGTGGGCTGCCTGCGATGATTCCGATCGCCATGATCTATGCCACTCCCGAGGATTCGGCGGCGGAAATCGCCTACATCGAAAAACGGGGCTATCCGATCGCCTACGTCGAAATGGGTGAAGAGCCCGACGGCCATTACACGCCTCCGGAAGACTACGCCGCGCTTTATATCCAATGGGCCGCCGCACTCCACAAGGTCGATCCGAATCTCAAACTGGGCGGGCCCATTTTTACCGGTGAGAATAAGGACATTGAGACTTGGCCGGACGCGCAGGGCGAGGCGTCCTGGACCCGCCGCTTCATCAACTACCTCAAGGAGCACGGACGTTTATCCGACCTCGCCTTCTTTTCTTTCGAGCACTATCCGATGGACCCGTGCAAGATTCAGTGGAGCAATCTTTATGACGAAGCGACCCTCGTAACTCATATCCTGCAAGTTTGGCGCGACGACGGCGTGCCCGCCAACATTCCCATGTTCATCACGGAATCGAATATTTCTTGGCAGACCGAGGAAGCCTTCGTCGACGTCTGGGGTGGGCTATGGCTGGCAGATTACGTGGGGGCGTATTTGACCGCCGGCGGGGCAGGGGTCTCTTACTTTCACTATCTGCCCCTGGGCATCGGACGCGGATGCAACGGATCGCGCGGGACGTTCGGCATGTTCTCCGCGGACAGAGACCTGCACATTCTCCAACCGCTCTCGCAATACTTCGTCAGCCAGCTAATAAATCTTGATTGGGTGCAACCCGGCGATGGCGTGCAAAAGCTTTTTCCTGCGTCGAGTGACATCACAGATGACGCAGGACACACGCTGGTCACAGCGTATGCGGTGCAGCGCCCCGATGGGCAGTGGGCGCTTCTGATCGTGAACAAAGATCAGGAGAATGCTCACGGCGCACGAATCGTCTTCTACGATTCCAAATCCAGCGCGGATAACTTCTTTTCCGGACCTATAAGCGTGGCCACATTTGGCAACGCGCAATACCAGTGGCATCCCGATCTCAACGGTGGCACGGCTGATCCCGACGGGCCAATCGTGCGTTCCACGATCACGCTTGCGCCGGACAGCTTTTTTCAACTTCCGAAGGCATCCGTGACCGTTCTGAAGGGTGTGATCAGCGCCCCTGCCGCACCGACTGAAAAGGAATCCAAGGCCAAGAAGAAGAAATAGCGTTGACGCCTATTGATTCGGCCGGACTGCCTCCAAATCCGCGAGATGGGCGAGCGCGAGGTCAATTGACCCATTAAAGCGGGCGAGAGTCTGTTCCTGCACCTGCTTATCCTGAAGCGCGGGACTTGCCTTGACAGCGGCATCAAACCCTGGGGATGTCTCTGTCATGTGCAGGCCGTTAATCAGGCTTGGCAACGCCGTGATTTTGTCCTGCAATCCGCTCACCTCGGCGAAGGCGGTCTCCGGATGGTAGCTGATACGGTCGCCTCCCTGCATTGCGTCAATCAACAGGTCAGGAGACCAAGTGCCTGGCCATGCAGCGTTAAGAATGGCGTACGTCTCGCTGAGCCGAGTCACTTTGCCCGCAAAGCCGTCGAGCAGTGCTCTCTGATGAGCAAGGCTTGTTTTGAACCGCACACGGATTGTGACGGCATCCTCGACAGAGAACTTACGCGTTCGAATAATGGTTGCGAGCGAGTTTCCGTCGTAGCGCCATCCGGGCGCAGCATCTCCTGTCTTATAGGCGACGGGTTCGCCGTTCACGGTGACGCCTTGAGGTGGCCACGTCCCAGGAAGGCGGATTTCATAACCGCGCGCGGTTTGCATTCCGAGGTAATGACCCTCGACCGGCGCGACAGTTAGGCTCAATGCCAATCCGTCGCCAGTAAGAGCCGCGCGGACGTTGGTCCAAGCCATTTCGCCACGTTTGTAGCCCGTCGTATTGCCTGCATCTTCATAGAGACGGTACGTGGAGGTCTGTCCTTCTTTGAGCGGGAACACGTTCAATATGAGAGGATCCACCGGCTTCTCGCCCGTGTATCGCATGGGAGGCTGCATTGGAACGATGCTCCCTTCTTTCACGTACACTGGCGTCTGTCCGATCGAAAAGCTACGCGTGAAGGACTTGGGACCTACGAGCCGCGCGCCGGTCTGCCACTCGATCCAGTTGCCTTCCGGAAGCCAGACCGAGCGCTGGGCGAGCTGTGAGTCTTTCGCCACTGGTTGCGTGACGGGAGCTACCAGCATTTCGTCGCCGAACATATACTCGTCCTTCGCTTCATAGGCTTCGGAAGCCTCCGGCCAGTCATAGTAGAGCGGGCGCAGGAAGGCGACACCGGTGTCGTAGGTCCGGCGAGCCTCTGTGTAGATATAGGGCTGAAGCGCGTAGCGCAGGACGAACGATTGCCGCATCAGATCGGCGTAAGGTTCGGGATATGCCCACGTACGTCGCTCTGAATCGGGATTTTTTGTCGTGTGCGTTCGCAAGATGGGGCTGAAGGTTCCGAACTGGATCCAGCGCAGATAAAGTTCCGGCTCAATCGGTCCCGGCATATGCCCGCCGATATCGTGGCTCCAAAAGGCATAGCCCACATTGGCCGCGGTCGCCGTGAAGTAAGGCTGAAAAGCAAGCGAATCCCAAACGGAAACCGTGTCGCCTGAAAATCCGATCTGGTAGCGATGATTGCCCAAGCCGCCCCAGCGGTGAAAAATCAACGGGCGTTTGCCTTCCCGCTCCTGGTCCGTGAAGTGAACGTAGTTGAGCCACCAGATGGGATCCACATGTGGAAGCTTCGTAGTTGACTCCTCCTGCCAATCCAGCCAGAGGAAATCAATCCCCTCCTGCTCGAGCGGGTGGTGCAAGATATTCATGTAGTTGGTTGCGAACTTCTTGTCGGTAATGTCGAAGGGGACGTACTTTTTTGTAGCGGGGTCTATGCCCATGGCGCGAGCCATCTCCGGATAGCGGTCTTCCCACGGTTGGACGCCGGAGCCAGGATGCATGTTGAGTGTGGCCTTGAGGCCTTCCTGATGAATGTGCGCCAGAAATTGGGTCGGATCGGGAAACAGAAGCTTGTTCCAGGAGTAGCCCGTCCAGCCAAGAGTGTGGCCCGATTGGTCTACGCGCTTATCCCACCAATGCATCCCGAACGTGGGATGCCAGTCCATATCAATCACCAGCACATCGAGCGGGGTTTCATGCGTATGGAAGCCCTGAACGAGCTGCTCGAGTTCCTGGTCGGTGTACGACCAATAGCGAGACCACCAAGTTCCGAAAGCGAATCGTGGTGGAAGCGGGATTTTTCCTGCGACGCGAGTGAAATCGTAGAGCGCGCGCTTGTAGTCGTGGCCATAGCCGAAGAAATACCAATCCAGGCGATCCCCCGATGGGCGCTCCATCACCCAAGGCCAGGAGCTCTCCTCCCCCTTCAGAAAGGAAAAGTCCGCTGAATCAAACAGCGGCCGCGTGGTGTCATCGACCACCGTCCAGCCGTCGCGCGAGATGAGCCCTGGTTCGAGCTTCGTATTCGCGCCTCGAACATCGTCCAGAGTGGACACAGTGCCAAGAAGATTGCCGGCGTCCGATGTCCCCGGCCTCCACACAACATTTGCGCCGTTGAGATGGAATGTGACGCTCAAATTGTCTGGCGTAAACTTTCCATCATTCCCAATTGAGGGCATGTACTTCAGCTTCAGCGCACTCGTCTCGATCAAAACCTGTTCTGCCCCGCCCATGGCCTCCTGCATCACCTTGAACCTCGGAACGGGCAGTTTGCGATTCAGAAATACCAGTGAAGCGTGATCTTCGAACTTGCCGTCCGCAGCCCATTCCATTCGAATCAGTTGCGACGTGAGCACCGTAAAACGCGCGTGCCCGACGGTGACAACGGCGCGCGGATCGGCAACAGGGTCGAAGCGGTCAGGAGAATTCGTCGCGGCGCGGGAGGCGCTGGGAATCAACGCAAGCCCGATTAGGAACAGCAGGCACCGCATTGCAATCGTGCGAGCTAAGTTTTCCATGAACCACACCCTGTCTGCCGCTCACCCGCGGCATTGCCTGATCAGCTCGTCCAGTTTGGCAAAGAGCGCCGAATTATCGGCGCGCGGATAATTCTGCAGCCTTTCGCGATACAGGTCGAGATTGAAAAGAAAGGACTCAATCCTTTCCTTGTTCAAATCCTCCCAATACGCACCGTAGCCCATTTGGCCCACGTAGTAGGCGTTGAAAACCTGCTCGAACTGGCGCTTCATCGGCCAGGCCAGATATGGCTTGCCCAGATAAAGCGCTTCGCTGATGAGCGAAAATCCGGAATTTGCGATCACGGCCTTGGCGGCTGTAAGGTCTTGCAGAAAGGTTTGCAGGCTCGGTTTCTTGAACAGGATGTTCCCATCCACGCCTTCCCGGCCAAATCCGTAGCAGATGAACTGTTGTCGAATCCCCTTCAGAAGATTCGCAAGCTCCGTGGACGGCGAAGTTACGTACACAACGACTGCACTGCCCACGCTGGGGCGCGCCTCCAACACCTCTTTGCGGAGGATCGGAGGAAACAGGAACGTGCGTTTGTTCTTCAGAGGCGGTGTGAAGAAGGATGTCACCAGGTACGTATCGGCGCGAGGAGTCATCATCCGCGTGACCAGCTTGGCTGCGGCTGCTTCCCGGCGATATTCCCTCGGGTAGGAAATCTCGCCGTAGACCAGGCAGTGTTGGTTATCGATCGAAATGACCGGAAGCCGCAACCGATGCCCCACATGGCAAGAAATTGGCTCGAAATCCGTGATCACCAGATCGATGTCCCAAGCTCTTGCAAGACGCCTGAGTTTTCGCACGCTCCGAGAGGCCCGTGGAGCGGTCACCAAGTTCTTTAAGACCGTCTTCCCATAGCGCACGCGGTTTCGCACGTAGTCGAGCCGAAAACCGAAAATCTCAGTCACTTCGAAGTCAGAGGCCAGGTTCCTCAAGCCGCGATCGAATGAGACCACATGAAGGCGGTGCCCGCTCGCTCTCAGATGCGCCAGGACCTCGCGAGCACGCGTGGAATGTCCGGCGCCTTCCCCGTTCACTCCATAGAGAATGTTGGCCATGATTGCCGGGAATTATTGCACCACGGTGAGTGAACCGAAAGGGAAAGACGCGCTGTTGGGGTCCCAGCGGAAGATGGCGGAGAGGGTGGGATTCGAACCCACGGTAGGGTTCCCCCTACACTCGCTTTCGAGGCGAGCTCTTTCAACCGCTCAGACACCTCTCCGCGGCCACTTGATTTCCAGCTTAACAAACGGGGTTGACTCTCACAACTGCCGTTGCGTGTCTGAGGCTTCAGATTTCGGATTGCAAGGTATTCGCGGACCGAGAGATGCGACTTGGAAGGTGCCTAGCGTCTATCCGCGAAGAATCTCTTCAGCAGAGCTGCCGCCCTTTCAGCGTGAACTCCGGGTGTGACGTTCACCTGATGATTCAACTGTGGATGGTCGAGGACGGAAAAACATGAGCGGACGGCGCCGGATTTCGCGTCGTCCGCTCCATACACAAGACGGTCGATCCTCGCTTGAATCATGGCCCCAGCGCACATGGCACAGGGTTCAATCGTGACGTACAAGGTCGCGCCCAGCAGACGGTAATTCCCGATGGTAGAGGCAGCCCTACGCAATGCGACCATTTCGGCATGCGCCGTGGGATCGCACTCCGAAATTGTGCCGTTTCCTGCGCGAGCCACAATGAGGCCCTCAAGAACGACCACCGCGCCAACCGGCACTTCACCTGCTTCTGCTGCCTTTTGTGCTTCTTCGAGAGCCGCTTCCATGAACTTGAGGTCGGTTTCTTCGATGTGGGCCATGAGGCCTCAGAATAACATGGCGCTCAATCGATCAGAATTGTGACAGGTTGAATGGATTGCACGAACCTTGGGCCGACAACAACTTGGGCCTTCCGCGCGATTTGCCGCTGTCGCCACGCAACTGCAATTTAAGACGCCCGGTACATTGAACGGGGATGAAACTGTCCGCTCTTTGGACCCCGAGCATTTGTCGCGTATAGTCGAAGGCGGATGAGACTTGTAGTCACGCCGCTGTGTTTACGGCGGCAACAGCCGCACCTACTCATTTCGCCCGCGCCGAAGGCTTCGGTATTATGATACGGGCTTTGCGTTTTTCAATGGGGAAGAATGGAACTCCGTAAAGACCCGATCACTCGCAGTTGGGTAGTCGTCGGCCAACCCGAAAGGCAAACGATCCGGCAGGATTTGTGCCCGCTCTGCCCAGGGAATCGCATCGAGACGCGTGTTCTGGTCGACTTGCCCTCCCAAGGGCCCTGGCAAGTCCGCGCAATTCCGCATTTCCGGCCGCTCTACCACATCGAAGGCGATCCAGGCCGCAACGCCGATGGAATCTACGATCGTATGTCGGCCATTGGAGCTCACGAGATAATCATCGAGTCCCCGGAACACTCTCTCAACCTTGCGCAATTGAGCGACGAGGCAATCGAGCGTGTCCTGGAGGTTTATGCCTCGCGGATCGCCGACTTGAGGCGCGATGCCCGGTTCAAATACGTGACGGTATTCAAGAACCAGGGTGCGCAGGCGGGGGAAGAATGGCCGCATGCGCATTCGCAGGTGACCGCCACAACATTCGTGCCGCGCCGAATCCTGTATGAGTTGCGCTCTGCACGGGAGTGGTATCGCGAGCGCGAACGATGCGTTTTTTGCGACATTCTTCGCCAGGAGATCCGGCAAGCGAAGCGAATTGTAGACAATGTCGGCGATTACTACGCCTATTGCCCATACGCATCGCGCGTACCTTATGAGGTTTGGCTTCTCCCGCGCACGCACAATCACCAGTTCGAAGTGCCCATCCCCACTGAGAACCGCCGCAACTTGGCCAGTTTGTTGGGGCGAACCCTCCGCCGGCTGATGCAACTCACCGGGAATTACCATATGGTGGTGCACACGGCGCCCAACACCTTGCAAACCAAGGGCGAATTGAGTGAATACTGGCGAACGATTGCCAGCGACTACCATTGGCATTTTGAAATTCTTCCCATTGTCGAGCAGCGCAGCAAGTCCTACAGCATCAAGGAAGTCTATTTCAACGCGACTCTTCCGGAGCAGGCCGCGGAACGGTTGCGCCAGCTCGACCCGGGGAAATGATGATGTTTCAGGCGCCCAATCTCGGACAGAGAAACCTGGAGCGTGGTGGGATTTTCTCGCGGCTGCTTTTTTTGGTCACTTTTCTTGCCGTGCTGCTTCTTCTTTATCTGGTGCGCCATCCGATCTTGCGTGCTGCGGGTAATTTCTTGGTCGTCAATGAATCGCCGCAGCCTTCCGACGCCATCGTCATGCTCGGCGATGACAACTACCATGGGGATCGGGCGACACGCGCTGCGGAGTTATTCAAGGCGGGATGGGCGCCTCGAGTGGTCGCCAGCGGCCGTTATCTCCGGCCGTATGCCAGCATTGCGGAATTGGAGGCCCACGACCTCGCGGACCGCGGCGTGCCGCAAAATGCCATCGTTCGCTTTGCGCACGCCGCGTCAGATACTCGCGAGGAGTGCGTTTTCATCGGACAGCTCGTCGCCCAACGCGGCTGGAAACGAATCCTGCTGGTCACATCGAGCTATCATACGCGGCGGTCGGAATACAACTGTGAGCGCAGCTTCCCGGCCGGCACAATCCTTCGCGTCGTGGCAGCCCGCGATTCCGAATACGATCCTGACAATTGGTGGCGGACCCGCACCAGCGGGAGAATTTTCTTTCACGAATCCATCGGCATTCTCGTGGCTATGTGGGAGCTGCGGCATATCGATGTTCAGACCCGGGAATCGGGTTCCTTGCCTGCTTCGGATACCTCCGTTGCCGGATTGTCGGCTTCCAAATCCCAATTGGTTTACACTCAGCTACGTTTGTTCTATAGTTCAACGCACCAGGTAGCCTGCCGCCCGGCGCACGGATACCGGCAAGTTCGTAGGGGAGGTAATTCTAATGTGGCGTAAGACCACAGGGGCAAAGCCGTCTATGCAGCCCCCGGACACGCCCGCGCCGGCTCCAGTTACAACCACATCAGCACGTGAAGTGGCACAGGCAGACCTTCAGTCGCCATCAACAACTTCTCCAACCGCCGATTCGGTGCCCGCAGAACGGCCGGTTTCGCCACCAACTCGCGCAGCGGATTCGACGATTGTCCCCGGGCTTTCGATTCGTGGAGACGTCTCCGGGAGCTCCGATTTGGTGATTCATGGAGAAGTGCGGGGGAAGATCAGCCTTCTGAAGTCACGAGTCACTATCGGTCCCAGCGGTCGCGTCCACGCGGATATTGAAGCCCGCGAGATTTTCATTGACGGGACGATTCACGGCAACTTGAAGGCTACAGAAGGCGTGCACCTGGGTTCTTCCGGAAAATTCAAAGGGAGTGTGTTGACTCCAAAGTTCGGAGTCGATGACGGCGCCCGCATTCACGCGAAAGTGGAGATGACCAGGGCGGATGATCCTCGGCCCGCGTCGGATGTCTCACTTGCAGAATCCGAGAGACTCCGGCCGGTTTCCGCCGGCGCCCGAGGCCGATAGAGCGGCACATGAACTGGATGGCAAAAACACGTCCTACCGCCGCAGCGCCTGCCGCTGCTGCTTCGAAGCCTGGTCCCACTCCTTCGGTCAATCCATCGGCCAACGTTCGAGTGTCGAACGGCCTGAAGGAATTCCTTTGGCTCATCAGCGACGCCCGGCACGGACGTGTCCTTGATCTTGGACCCGTCTGGCAATCCACCATCAGCTTTTTCACCGAAAAGGATTACCGTATCTCGACCGAGGACCTTCTGAGGTCCTGGAAGGAATTTCTGACCGCGGAGGAAGAGAATCTCCGCCGGATGCCGGTGGGGGCGGAAGGTCAGAAAATTTCCCAGGCCGTGCTCGCCGAAAAATTCCTCGAAGGTGCGTTGCAATACCCCGCGGAAAGCTATCACGGTGTTCTCGCGTGGGATCTTTTCGACTATTTCGACGCGGAACTCTTGCCCCGCATTTTGGACCGGCTGTTTGCGATTCTGGCGCCTGGTGGTGCTGTGCTCGCTCTCTTCCACAGCCGCCCTGCGGAACGCTTTCATCGCTACCGGATTGTAGATGGGCAGACGATCGAATTGCTGGCTGCGCCGACTCTGGCAGTGCATGCGCGAGTGTTTCAGAATCGCGAGATCCTAGACTTATTCGGGAAGTTCCGCTCTTCGAAGACCTTCGTGGGCCGCGATCAACTTCGCGAGGGGCTTTTCCTGAAATAAGCGCGCTGCATTGTAACCCTCCGTTTCCAATTTTTTCCCTTGCATTCGCAGCTCCACAGGCGTAGAAGCCGTGTTGTAGGAGCTAGTGCACGGAGGGAGTATGACTCCACCGGGCCTAGAGTCTTGACACCGTTCACACACCGCTCTTGCGGTGCGGACCGTCGGTGGCGCTTTTCGGCATCGCCGCGGCCTTCGGAATGGGCAAACGGGGAGCTGCCAGGCTCCCCGTTTTGTATTTCGAGGGCTCGGCAGGCGCTACTCCCGTTCGGGAGTCACGCTTTTCAGCGGCGTTGCGCTTTTGGGCTTCCGCGCTTTCCAGGCGTGATAGGCGGCGGGCATCAGGGAAACGACAATTACGGCAGCGATGATGTAGTGGATGTGCTTGTCGATGTTCTGATCCGTTCTGCCAATTGTGTAGCCCAGCAAGGTCATTCCCCAAACCCAAGAGAATCCGCCTACGATGTCAAACGCTAGATATCTCCTGTAACTCATCCGCGCGGCCCCCGCCACCGGCGGGCAAAAGGTCCGGATGATGGGAACGAATCGCGCGAGGATAATCGTCTTCCCGCCGTAGCGTTCGTAGAATTCGTGGGCGCGCTCGAGGTGCCGCTTCTTGAAAAACGTGGAATCTTCGCGCCGGTACAGGCTTGTCCCTGCCTTCCAACCGATCAAGTAACCGAGCTGGTCTCCGGCAATCGCGCACAGCGTTACCAACGAGAGCAGCCATCCCAGTTTCAGTTGCCCGGCTCCTGCGAACACTCCGGCGGTGACGAGCAGGGAATCTCCGGGAAGAAAAAAGCCTGCAAACATCCCCGTTTCGATGAATACGATGACGCACACCATCAGGGTCCCCCCCCACTCAATGAGGCCTCGGACGTCGTATATCTGCGCGATGAGGTGCTTTAGAAACTCGGTCATCCGGCTGGTGTTCCCTATGAATTTCCGTGGAGAAATCCACCCCACTCTCCGCAATACGGTTTCAGAATAGCAGAAAAACCCTTACCCAGCAGTCACTTCGGGAGCGTCTCTCCCTGCTAGTACTTTGCTCCTACCCGATATAGCCCCCTGTACCATTGGCCAGTACCGTCCCCTGTCCGAGAATCCAATTGTTCGAGGCAGTCACTCTGAGGAGGGGGCAAATCATGGAAGGTGGCTACGCAGTCTGGATGGGGCAGCCAGTGATTCTACGAGTTGTCGCAGGGAACCTCCGCGTGCCGTTGCGCGGGCGTTTGCTCTCGGAGACGAACGAAGTCCTGCGGTTGCGCATTGCAGAGAGCTGGGACGTGGACATCTTCAAATCAATGGTCGTTGCGGTCGAACACGATAATCCGGTCTACGTGATCAACTGAGGGGTTGACGTGCGCGTCCTGGCCAGCGGCTGCGTGAGTTCGAATGGCCGTGCTGTGACGGCCGAAATGACTTTACCCGCGACTACGGAGGAAGCCGCGATGCGGGAGAAGCTTTGCGCGGTCCGCGACACGCTCATCGTGCTCGGGATCCAGATCGTCTTCAGAACAATAATGCTGCTCCGAAGCTGGAACATGTAGTTCAGGAGCCGCCTTAAGAGTTTACCGGCCCATCTTCCCTCTGCCCCCTGCCCCGGGTTCTGTCCCCCCACAGGCCCGGGGTTTTTCTTGTCCGGCCTTTTGACCTGTGGCATTGAGCTCACCTCGTAGACAGGATTGATATCCTGTCCGTTGCATGTCACACTTCGCTTATCTTTCGTCTGGTGCGCGGGACCCGGCCGTGAGGGTCTTGAAGGCACGGCGAGTACAATCTTCTAACATTTGATTGAACATAGAGCCAAGTCACGGTAAGTTGCTGCCTCACCCAGTTGCGGGGTGACAACCTAAGGAGCCCAATTCATGAGAATTGCAGGCGTGGCGAGCGCTTTTCCGGAGCATTACTATCCTCAAGAGGTTCTTGTTGGCGCGCTGAAGAACGATTGGCGTCACCGCTTGCCCAATCCGGACATCTTGGATCGGCTCGATGAAAGCATGAAGGTCGACGGACGGTTTACCGTCGAATCCATCCAGTTTTACGAGAACATGGATACGTGGGGTCAGGCAAACAATGCCTGGATCAAACACGCCCTCGATTTGGGGGAGAAGGCCTTGTGCCGCGCGCTGGCCCGCGCCGGGCTGGAGCCGAGCGATTTGAGCGCGATCTTTGTCACTTCGGTGACGGGGATTGCCGCGCCGTCGCTCGACGCGCGGCTGGTGAACCGCATGGGACTTTCGCCGAACATCAAACGCATTCCCATCTTCGGCCTGGGATGTGTCGCTGGGGCGGCAGGAATTTCTCGCGCGGCAGATTACGTTCATGGCTACCCGGATCAGGCTGCCGCCCTTCTTTCTGTGGAACTGTGCTCACTGACGCTGCAGAGGGACGACCTTTCGATGGCGCACTTGATTTCGGCGCTCCTATTTGGAGATGGCGCGGCTGCCACCGTCGTGGTCGGATCAAATCGAAAATCCGACGGCCCACAAATCCTTGCCACCAAATCCATCTTTTATCCGAATACGGAAAGAGTCATGGGCTGGGACATCTCCGAGAAGGGCTTCCGCATCGTATTGTCGCCGGAGGTCCCGGATACTGTCATTAAACATTTGGGCGAGGACGTGGACACATTTCTGGCGGAACAGGGGCTTCGACGTTGCGACGTCAAGAGCTGGGTGATGCATACGGGCGGCCCGAAGGTTCTCGAAGCGACCGCCCAGGCCCTCGGCCTCACCGAAAAGGACCTGTCTGCTTCCTGGGACTGCCTTCGCAAAGTGGGAAACATCTCTTCGACATCCGTCCTCTTGGTTTTGGAGGATGTTTATCAGCACAAGCGGCCCGCGCCGGGAGCTCTGAGTATCCTTGCTGCGATGGGGCCCGGCTTCTGCTCGGAGTTGGTGCTCTTGCGCTGGTGAAAGGCGAGACAAATTGACCCGGCCGGTGGACGTGCTGATCATCGGAGCAGGACCGGCAGGGATTGCGACGGCCATCGCTGCAAGCCTGCGAGGGCTTCGCGCGATGGCCGTGGATGCGCGCAAGCCGCCGATTGACAAGGCCTGCGGCGAGGGACTCCTTCCGGAAGCCGTAGCCAGTCTGCGCCGCATCGGAGTTCCACTCGATTCTTCTTTTGCATATCCATTTGCCGGGATTCAGTTTTCAGATCGGGATTCCACTGCGAGCGCCAAGATCTCCCAGGGGCAAGGTTTCGGGTTGCGCCGGACACTCTTGCAGCGTCTTTTGATCGACCGGGCAGAAGAGGTGGGCGTTGTATTTCAGTGGGGTGAACCTGTAACGGGATTCGAACCGGGGGGCGTGCGCGCCCAAGGCAGGTTCTTCGGCTGCCGTTGGTTGGTAGGCGCCGATGGCCAGAAGTCCGCAGTCAGGAAATGGGCTGGCTTGAGTCCGCGACGCCCGTTCCGTTCCCGATTCGGTTTTCGGCGCCATTATTCCATTACACCATGGACGAAATTCGTGGAGGTTCATTGGGGCGAACGATGCCAGATAATCATTACTCCCACCGGCGCACAGGAAATCTGCATCTCGCTGATGACCAGCGATCCCCAACACCGAGTCGATCGAGTGCTCGATCAGTTCCCCGAAGTCGCCAAGCGTCTTCGCGGCGTGCCACCGGCATCCACGGAAATCGGAGCTATCACCGCGTTGGGCAGGGCGCGCGCGGTGACACGAGGCAACGTTGCTTTGGTGGGTGACGCCTCGTGTACCGTGGACGGTGTTTCGGGACAAGGCCTTAGCCTGGCTTTTCAGGAAGCGATTCTCTTGGCCGATGCGTTCACCCGGGAAGATCTCGGCTACTACGAAACCGCGCATCGGCGCATCACCAAGATGCCCATGCGGATCGCACGGTTGATGCTCTTGATGAACCGGAGCTCGTGGCTGCGCCGCAAGACGCTCCGATTATTTGCGAACAATCCGCATCTATTCTCAAAGATGATCGCAATTCACATGGGCGATTGCGCCGCGGAAGCTTTGAATGCAAGCGCCATCCTTGACTTGGGCTGGCAAGTAATTCGTGCATAAGCAAGGCTTTGGGACTCCGAATCGTCCGCCCCTGGTTTGGATGCTTTCTGTGCGCGCGCTGGTCTTCGTCGCTGCCCTAACGATATCAAGCGTGGTGCCTGCGGCATGGGCACAGGAATCCGTGGTCAATCTCGACCCGGCGCAGACGAAAATCGAATTCACGGTCGACTCCACGCTTCACACGGTTCACGGCACCTTTCAGTTGAAAAGTGGAACGATTCGCTTTGATCCCGGCACCGGCAAGGCCAGCGGCGCGATCGTTGTGGATGCAGTAAGCGGTGACACCGACAACACCTCACGCGACAAGAAAATGCATCAGGAAGTTTTGGAGACGCAGAAGTACTCGGATATTATTTTCACGCCAAACCATGTGCAAGGGTCGATCGCGCCGCAGGGGACTTCGTCGGTCCAAGTTTCGGGAATCCTCCGGTTGCACGGTCAGGACCACGGAGTGACTTTGACTTTCACCGTTCAGCACGCCGTGAGCAACCAATTACAGGTGGAGACGCACTTCGATGTTCCATTTATCGAGTGGGGGCTCAAGGATCCCAGCAATTTTCTCCTGCATGTCGGCAAGACGGTAAGCATCCACGTCACTTCGATCGGCCAGCAGACGACGGCGGGAGCAGGCCACTAATCCGCGTGGGCTTCCTTGTCCGTCAAGTGCAATTCTCTGGCGCGCTGCGAAGCTTTAACGACGGCTTTGATCAACGTGACGCGTAGTTTGCCTTCCTCCAGCTCCAGGATGCCGTCAATTGTGCAACCCGCGGGAGTTGTGACAGTATCCTTCAGCAGCGCGGGGTGGTGGCCAGTTTCCAGCGCGACCTTCGCCGCTCCCAAGGCGGTCTGCGCTGCCAGCAGCGTGGCCAATTCTCTGGAAAGGCCCATTTTCACTCCTCCTTCCGCGAGCGCTTCCAGAATGATGTATATGAAGGCCGGGCCGCTGCCGGAGAGGCCGGTGACGGCGTCCATGTGCTTTTCATCCACGATTACCGTCTTGCCCACGGAGTCAAACAGCTTGCGCGCCGTGTCAAGATGTTGCTGAGTGGCAAACTGTCCCTTGGCAATCGCGGTGATACCGGCGCCCACCATCGAGGGCGTGTTGGGCATCGCGCGAATCACCGGAACGTTGGCCCCCAGCCGCCGCTCGATGTAATTCGTCGGCACGGAAGCGGCAATTGAGATCAACAATTTTTGGCCGTCCAGCTCCGGCCGGATTTCATCCACGACTTGTCCGATCGTCTGCGGCTTTACGCAAAGCAGAATTACATTGGCAGCGCGTGCCGCAGCGCGATTGTCGGCTCCCACGGCAACTTGAAAGCCGGAATGAGTTTTCCGCTCCGGGCCGGGATGGTGCACGGTCGCGGAAATACTTCCGGCGCCCACTAATCCCTGCTTTACAAAGGCTTCGATCAGTATGCCGCCCATTTTCCCAGCACCCAGCACAGCCAGCCGCATGGTGCTCTTATCGGTTCCCATTTGTATGATGCCCCCTTCTTCTCTGGTGGTCCGGGCGACCCCTGCGACCGGAACTCATGCTTCGCCGGATTTTCCCGGCGCCGCAGCCGCAAAATCCATCTAGGGTGAAACCGCCGCAGGAATACAATCTGAATGCATGATACAGGAGGAATCGCCGGAGTTGTAGACTCGTCCCGATTTTGCGGAACTCGGCATGCGATTCGACGGAATCATTTTTAGGGCTGGACGCGGGAGGCTATTCGCGCACTCGAGCTCTCTGGGGTAACCATTCGTCTGCCAGGACCGTCCAACGACTAAGCGGGCGAGTCGCCATGCCCCAATTCAGAAAGATTGATGATGTGGCGCGGACAAATTTGGATCGGGAACGCCTTTCGAGTTGCCTGGCTTCTGGCGATTGGGATAGCGGTTTCCGTGGGTATGGCTATAGGCCAGGAGCCCCAGCCGCAAGAGTCATCGCGGGCGGCGGCCGACAATTTGCCGGCTCAATCGGCCTCCGTCACGACCGGTATCGTTCGAACAGAAGAGAGTATTCTCGTCCCTGGCGTCACGATTCGCCTGACGAACATTGATACGAATAAGTCTTGGGTCACTTGGACCGACGCCTCGGGCAAATTCGAATTTCCGGAACTTCCGGCAGGTCACTATCGCGTGGAAGCCAGCCTTGTAGGATTCGAACCGGCAACCACCGAAGTTCTCCTACCGATTGTTCCGAGCGGCCCTATTCCCGTTGTTGTGCGCGTCGTCACGCTGGCGCAATTGGAGAGCCAGACGGGCGCTTCGCCTCCAGCCAAATCTGGCGCGCAAAATCGCAATCCTGCTGCCAGCAATAGTGGAGGTAATCCCTCCATGAGATCCTCCGGGGGGGCAGGCACGGGCTACCAACGCTCAAGAGGAACGAATGGAGCGAGTGGTCAAAATCCCGCTGAGGTCGCCGCTGCAATGGGTGAACCGAATGCCAATGGAGGCTTCCAAGAGGCTGGTCTCACAGGCGAGTCAGGAACTGGCGGGCAGGCAGGAGAAAGCGCCGTCCAATCGTCCGACACTTCGCAGGCGTCCAACGCAGCTCCTTCAATGGGTACCTCCTCTTCATCTTCGGATTCATTCCTCATGCAAGGGACGGTGGGACAGGGCTTATCCATGAGCGGCCCCGGGGGGCCGCCGGGAGGAGGATTTGGCGGGATCCAAGTGGGTGGACCCGGCGGTCCAGGTGGCGGGCCGGGTGGTGGTCCTGGGGGCCCAGGTGGTGGGCCCGGGGGTGGGGCAGGCGGCGGTGGCGGATTTGGCGGACCAGGCGGCTTCCGCGGTGGGTTCGGCGGCCGAGGCGGCCAGGGCGGCGGGAGATTGAACCGCCAGATGATCAACCGTGTGCGCTTCGGGTTTACTGACACCTACGATAATTCGGTCTTCGACGCTCGCCCTTATGCGATCAACGGCGGCGAGACTTCAAAGACTCCGCATTTCAACGAGCGCATTGGCGCGAACTTGGGCGGTCCGCTGAAAATTCCGCACATTCTCAACGGCGATAAGACGTTTTTTTTCCTGAACTATGCGCACGTCATCCAGCGATCCGCTGTGGACTCTTTTGCGACGGTTCCCACGCAGGACGAGCGGAACGGAAATTTCTGTCTGGCGAACGCCGGCGTTCCGACTCTGTTCAATCCGTTCAATTCGGGCGCGCCGTTCCTAACCGTCGCGGACGCAAATTGCACGAGCGGCAGCGCGCAGCTGGTGCAAGCCAGCCAATTTCCAGACGCTAATGCCGTGCAGGGAATTCTCTCGTTCATTCCGCAGCCGAACGTGCCCGGAACGGTGGAAAACTACCAATTGCTGGGCTCGAATCCGTCGAGCTCCGACACGTTAAACGTGCACATCTTTCGCACGCTCAATGCGAAATTCAATTTGAACGGTGGTTACAACTTCAATTCGAGCCGGTCGACGGCCCTGGGAATGTTTCCGGGTCTCGGCGGGCATTCGACATCGCTCAGCCAAGCTGTGACGCTAGGGCTTTCGCACAATTGGACGTCGCGCGTGGTGGAAAACATGCAGCTGAATTGGAGCCGCAGCGCCTCGCAAACTCTAAGCCAGAACTCATTTGGAACGGACATCGCTTCAGAACTCGGGATCACCGGCACATCCACGGCCCCCATCAATTACGGCGTGCCGACAATCAGCATGACGAGCTTTTCGGGCGTTTCAGACACGTTGCCCTCGATCTCGCGCAATCAGACGCTGCGATTTTCGGACAGCGTCTCGGGGACGAAAGGGACGCACACCATGCGCTTCGGCGGGGAAGTCCGGCGCATTCAATTGAATTTTGAATCGGATCCCAACCCCCGCGGCCAGTTTACGTTTACGGGACTGGAAACTAGCGAGCTCGACGCAACCGGGCAGCCCATCGCCGGGACGGGAAGCGATCTCGTAGACTTTCTGATTGGTCTGCCGGAATCCACGGCGGTGCAATTCGGCATCAGCCCCAATTTGTATCTGCGGAGCTGGGGATTTGTGGCCTACGGCCAAGACGATTGGCGGATCAACAAGAGGTTCACGCTGGAATATGGACTGCGATATGAGGATGCAACTCCCGCGACCGAGCTGTTCGGCCGCCTTGCGGACATCGAGTTTAATCCCAGCATCACGGCGGTTTCGGTCGTGTTGCCGGGGCAGGTGGGGTCGTACAGCGGGTTCTCATATCCCGACTCGCTGATCCAATCGAATCACGGGAATTTGGAGCCGAGGCTGGGATTTGCATGGCAGCCGCCGATCAAGCCGAAGACGATCGTTCGCGGCGGGTACTCAATGTTCAATAACGAGGGAATATTCAACACATTAGCGCGGGAACTGGCCTACCAACCGCCGTTCGAGACCACGCAATCGCTCCTCACATCCGCCACGCAGGTGCTCACCCTCGATAACGGGTTTCCGGCGCAGGCGGGATTCGTGGCGAACACGGAAGGCGTGAATCCGAATTACAAGACCGGCTACGCGCAATTGTGGATGCTGAGCACGGAGACGGACCTCGCGAAAAACTGGGTGCTAAACCTGACGTACACCGGCACGAAGGGCACGAACCTCGACCTGCTGCGAATTCCCAACCGTGCGCCGCTGGGAACGCCTGCCGCCGACACGCAGGAGGACCGCAGCGACCCCAATGCGACCGGCTTCCTCTACGATCAATCGGGCGCCAATTCGATTTACAATGCGCTGCAGGTTCGCGTGATCCACCGGTTCACTTCGGGCATATCGCTGCAAGCATTTTATACATGGTCGAAATCGCTCGATAACGCGAGCTCGATCGGCGGAGGCGCTGTGGCAATCGTGCAGCAAGACGGAAATTATGCGGCGGAGCGCGGGCTCTCGTCATTCGACATACGGCACCAAATCCGGCTGAATTCCGTCTACGAATTGCCGTTTGGCGATCGGAAGCGCTGGGCGAATCGTGGCTGGACGGATCGCGTCTTTGGAAACTGGCGGTTGATGAATAATTTCACTTGGCAAACGGGCAGGCCCCTGACTGCCATCCTGGGTGGAAGTGAGTCGGACAACGGCACCGGCACGAATTTTTCGTTACGGGCCGAGCAGATCGGCAAACCCAACGTGGGCCTTTGCGGCGGATCGGTCGGGGCGTTTTTCAACACGGGCGCGTTTGCCTTGCCGCCAGCGGGCGAGTATGGCGACGAACACCGGGGTGCGATCGAAGGGCCGTGTTCGTTCACCTGGAATTTTTCGGTGAATCGATCATTTCGATTTGGATCGTCGGACAGACGGCGAGCTATTGACGCGCGCTGGGAAGTGCAGAATCTGACGAACACGCCGAGTTTCAGCGGCGTTTCGACGTTGTTCGGCTCCACGCTTTTCGGGAACGTGACGAGCGCGGGAGCTATGCGCACCATGGATTTCACAATGCGGGTGAACTTCTGATGATAGCGCGCAAACATCATTTCTTTTTTTCGTGCCTCACGGCAAGCCTTCTGGCCGCTGCCCTTTTCGCCGGGCCAGCGCCCCAGTCGCAACAGTCCACCGCCACTCCGGCGCAGTCAGACAAACCCGTTGCTGTTCCCGTGCAGACTCCGGCGTCCTCTCAGCAGCCTTCCCGTGCGGCGAGCCGGCAAGTTTTTCGCACGGCGTCGGACTTCGTTCGGATCGACGTGGAAGTGACGGACCGTTCCGGCAAGCCCGTCAAGGGCTTGCGGTCCGATCAGTTCACCATCACCGACGACGGCAAATCCCAGAAAATTTCTCTCTTTACCTACTCCGATATCGAAGGCGTGGAAACCGCGAGCACGCAAGAAACAGCGCCGGTGGTCGTCGCCGTGGACAGCCCCACGCCCGTATCCCAGGAAACCATCGATAACGCCATCCAAGGCCGCCGCCTGCTTGTTTTGTTCTTCGATCTCTCCTCCATGCAGCCCGACGACTTGATTCGCGCTCACGACGGGGCGCTGAAATTCGTCCAGAAGCAGATGAGCAAGGCCGATCTCGTCTCGGTCGTTGTCTATAGCACGAAACTTTCCGTCTGGGCTGACTTCACCAACGATCGCGCCAAGCTTGAAAAGGCGATCGCACACCTGACGCCGGAGGCCGCGACGCAGATGGCCGAAAATCTTTATGCCGCTGCGCAGGAGGGCGAATACGACGTCCAGGAATATACCGGCGCGGCGTACACGGCGGACGAGACCGAGTTCAACGTCTTCAACACCGCTGAAAAGCTCGCCGCCATCGAAGGTCTTACCAACGTGCTCAGCGCCATTCCGGGCCGGAAGGCGCTCATTGAATTTACGGGCGGCATCACGCAAACAGGCGAGGAGAATCGCACCGAGCTGCGCGCGGCTACCGACGCCGCCAATCTTGCGGACGTCTCCATTTACTCCATCGATGCTCGCGGCATGTTTGCCACTCCGCCTGGAGGAGATGCGACGATGAACGCGGCAACGGGGCAATCCATGTTCACGGGAGCATCTGTCTACCATCAGACAGATGCGCGCAATGATTCGCGCGACACCCTCTCCACACTTTCCTCCGACACGGGCGGCCGCACCTTCTTTGATTTGGGCGATTTGAGCGACGCATTCCCGAAAATCGAGCAGGAAAACACGGGCTACTATCTCCTCGGCTACTACCTGGGCTCAGACATCAAGCGCGACGGCCGGTGGCACGCCATTCACGTCAAGGTCAGTGCTCCCGGCGTGCACGTCCGCTACCGCACCGGGTATTACGCCCCCCGCGATTTTCAGCATCTCCAGGCGGAAGACCGCCAACAGCAGCTCGCGGACGCCATGGCTTCGGATGACCCCATCGTCGAACTTCCGATCGCTGTCGAGACTTCCATGTTCCGTTTGGGCGACCAGCAGGTATTCGTCCCCATTGACGCCAAGCTTTCCTCCTCTGCGCTCGATTGGGCGGAAAAACACGGCAAGAAGGAAGCGGATTTCGACTTCGCCGCAGAGGTTCGCGCGGTTCCTTCGGGCCGCGTGGTGGCCGACCTGCAAGACACCATCCAGGTGCACCTGGACACCGAACGCTTCCAGCAGGTGAAGCAGAGCAATCTGCTTTATCAGGGCGGAGTCGTTCTCGCGCCAGGGTCCTATCGCTTGAAGTTCCTCGCCCGGGAGAATGAGTCCGGCAAGATCGGCACGTTCGAGCAGGATCTGATCGTCCCACCGGTGCAGCCCGGACGGATCACGCTCAGTTCCGTTTTGCTTTCGAGCCAGCTTGTTCCCGCGGAGAAATCATCCGAGGTTCAGACGAAAGGGCAGGGGGCTCGCGCCAAGTTGGCAAGTTCACCGCTTGAGATGGCTGGCGAGCGAATCATCCCCAGCGTGACGCGCTTCTTCAATCAGCAGCAGACGCTTTACGTTTTCTTTCAAGCTTATTATCCGTCGAAGGAGGGGAAATCCGGTGCATTCGATCCTAGCATCCTGCGCGGTGGCTTGATCTTCTTCCGCAATGGAATTCAAGTGAATGCGACCCCCGTTCTGGCTCCGGCGGAAATTGACACCAAGACTCGCACTGCATCGTTCCGCATCAGCTTGCCTCTTTCGAAGCTTCTCCCGGGCCGCTACGCAGTTCAGGTTCTCGTCATCGCTCCTGGAACGCAACACTCTGCTTTTGGCCGCGCCTATCTTGCTTTAGAACAGCCACCAACCAATCCCAATGGCCCCCCGAGCGCGCCCGCCCCTTCGCCGCAGAAGCCCCCCTCTCGTTAGCTCTCGCGCAGCGGGCGCAACCCTTGTTGAGATCGGAGGCCATGCCGTCGCGCCGCCGTCGCTGAAGAAAACAGTAACGGCGAGCCATAGGCTCGCCGTTGTCTGTTACTTATCGGTGGTCCACTTTCTCCGCGGCGTATCTATCTACCGTGTGGCTTGGCCGGCTTTGACTCCGTCTTCGCGGGTTTCTCTGGGTGGCTCTCCTCTTTGGGTTGAGCTGCCGGCTTCTGGTTCAAGGGCGGATGGACGTCGTAATCCTGCTCCTTGGCTTTGTCCGGAGGAGTAAATCGAACAGGTGGCCGCGACTCATTCGAGGTCGGATTGCTAGGTTGTCCGGGCGGCGTGAAGGGCTTGAATCCTTCCCGCGCCGGAGGCTGCTGTTCGTTACCATTGGCGCGTGCCGGCGGTGGGGCGTTGTTTGGACGCGTCGCATTTTCCTGGTTGAATGGCCGGCTGTCGTTTGAATAGACCGGCGTTCGCTGGTTCCTCAAGGGCGTCCGAGGAGACAGCCTGGCGACCACCGGCCGCTGCGTAAAGGGGAACGCAGGCTTGGCCATCGCAGGCTTTGCCACTGACGAAATCCGGCTCGTCCGCGCGGGCGCGATCGCCGTGTTGTCCACCACTCGCCCGCTTTCCAGTTGTTCGGGCGTAACACGAACTACGGAGGCCGCCACGGGTCGCGCATTCACGAAGGTCTCTCGCGACACGGCCGTGACGGCGACGGCGTTGTGCGCGTACGTGTAGTTGTTCACCACGGTGACGTTTCGCGTGTAATTGTTGTATACGTTCGTCACTTCCGTCACGTTGATCACGCGCGTATTGGTGATGTTCACGTTCTGGACGTAGCGCGGGCTGCAGTGGAAGCCGGGGACCCAGACGTCACGCGGTCCCAACGGGAACCACGCCACACCCGCGAATCCGCCGCCGAAGGAGACGGACATGCTGAGACCCCCTCCACCGACGAACCCAACCAGCGCCGGCGCGTACACCGGGCGAACCACACGCGGGCCGGGGACCCAGCCCCAGTAACCACCAACAGCAACCCAGCGCCCGTAGTGGAAGGGCGCAAAGCCCCACGGCTCCGATTCCACCCACGTCCAACCCCAGGGATCAATCCAAATCCAATGTCCGAAGCGATAGGGCGCCCAGCCCACGGCTACCCCACGGGGGACCCAGATTTCGCCGTAATCCGGAACAGTCTGCCAATCGCCATACTCATCCAGGTCGTACACTCCATCCACATCGCGAGAAACATACTTCGCGGAGACAGAGGCGTTCTCACTCTGGTCGCGCGACTGGCACCAGTCTTCGAAATCATCGAAGCCAGGCGCTTCCTGAGCGTCGTAGGTGAGCTGATCGGTTCCCGTGAACGTGTATTGTTGCCCCGCCTGGAGATCGTAGGACTCTCCGGCGCCGGTCGCTTGGCCCTCGCCCTCACGAACCGTAATTGCAGTCGAGTTGCCGTCCGGATCCGTGGAAAGCCGGTATTCGCCGGAGTGCGTCAGCGTAACGGCAAGGTTCGGCGTGTCGATCTCGAACGCATCGCCCGCCACCATGTGGCGCAGGTGAATCTCGATGGTGCCTTGCGCGAGCTGGAGTTGGACGGTCCGGTCGTCGAGGTTCAGGAACGAAATGCCTGTCTCGCTTGCCATGCGGATCGCCGTGGCGCCGATGTGAAACTCGCTCCGTGAGTCTTTGTCGACCCAGAGATTGTCTCCGATCGTCATCGGACGATTGGGGTCGGCCTCGACCCAGTCGTTCTCACCGGACGGCTGGAAGGAGACGGAACCTTGAATGTAACTGAGACGAGCCACTCTGCCTGGAGGATCCTGGTCCTGGGCGGCGGCGGGCCGCGGAAGCGCGGCAATCAAACCTGCAAGGAGGAGCACAGGTAAAAAGAACAATCCGATTTTCTTCATGGCATCAACTCCCTTCCGTATCGAGCCTCTGGACGTTATGCCAACTTGTTGCAGCCAGCTCGAGGCCAGAAACCATGTGAACCATACGATAACACGTATGTCTGTCATGTTGTTCGCTCCGAACTATCAAACACTTTCTGAGCGAATTAGTTTCTCTTTCAAGCCGCCAACGGATTTCTCCGCTCCCTCTCGCGTGCGGATAGGATGGTTCGGTATGCCTCTATGC
The DNA here is from genome assembly GCA_963788255.1 of uncultured Acidobacteriota bacterium. Taxonomy (GTDB): domain Bacteria; phylum Acidobacteriota; class Terriglobia; order Acidiferrales; family UBA7541; genus Palsa-295. Next base: position 36,469 of record CAWBGC010000009.1, on the reverse strand, counting down.
GCCACGGCCCCGATTGCTCGGGGCCGTGGTCGTCCATTGCGAAATCGAAACCACAATTAGTGATGATGACCTCCGCCGCCATGAGATCCGCCACCACCGTGTGACCCGCCGCCCGAGCTGCCTCGGGAAGCGCCGCCGCTGCTGCGCGGTGCGCTGTTGCTACGCGGTGCACTGTTGCTTCGCGGCGCACTATTGCTGCGCGGTGCGCTGTTGCTGCGCGGTGGATTGAAGCTTCGCGGCGCGGAATTATTGCCGCGGGGCGCACTATAACCGTATGAAGACCCGCCCCGCGGCCTTACGATCGGCTGCCGCATGTTCAGCGACGGCCGGTTGTATGAATTCGGGTAATTCCCGCGCGATGGTTGCGATTCACGCGCAGGAGGGGTGGAACCCTGCCACCCTCTAGGATTTTCACCCGCGGCAGATTGTCCCGAACGCTGGGACGGTTGTGCCAACGTCCCTCGAGACGACTCGCTCTGCGTTCCGCGAGAGGCCGGCCGGTTCGCATTCGCCGATGAAGGCGGCGTGAATGTGTGCCAGCCGGGCCGTGAACTCGTCACGGCGCCGCGAGATGCATTGGAGGAGTTTTCTGGCCCTGTCGGACCAGATCCTCTTCCTGCAGTCACGCTTGGCCTGTTAGCGCTCATTCCAGACTCCGTTTTCGACGAATTGTGAAGTCCAGCCGCCGCATTCGTTCCCGTCGTCCTGGAATTCGAACCGTTTGCCGCAACGCCTGCACGCGATGCGCTGAAGAATCGCTGCGAGCTGGAAGGCGCATTGCGGAACGTGGCCGGATTTGCCTCGCGACCGCTCGGGTTGTAGCTGGCCCGGGTAGGCTGGAACGGCACCCGGCCCGTGCTCATGTTCGCTTGCCGCAGGGTCGCTTCACTGATTCGCCCCTGCTGCCTGGGCACGGCTCCATGGCCGAAATCATTTCCCGCCATCGAGCTCACACCACTCCGGATCCGATCGTTCCGGAATGCTTCGTTGAAGTTCGAGTACGAATGCCAATTGTTGCGTGCCAGCGGACCAAACCCTTGATGGAAGGCATTGATTCGGTCGAACGCAACCACGTTGGCACGTCCGCCCCAACGCCCCCACCATGGGTGATACCAGTCGCCCGGCCCACATGGCAGCCAGCCCACATGACCCCACCCGCCGAGGCCGAACCCAAAGCCGAATCCCCAGCCGCCGCCTCCCCAACCGAAGAAGGAAACATATGCCGGCGACCAAATTGGGTAGTATCCGGGGTATCCCACCACGGGACCCGGCCACCAGACCCAATTTCCGCCGTAAACGAACCAGCGGCCATAGTGGTAAGGCGCCCATCCCCAAGGCTCATAAGAAACCCAAGTCCAGCCGTAATACGGCTCGTAGACCCAGCGGCCATCGCGATACGGCGCCCAGTCCGAAGGTTCGTTGGGCGTCCACACGCGGCCGTAATCCGGAACTTCAGTCCAGACTCCTTGGCCGTCGAGGTCTTCTGTACCGGTGTAATAGCGATCTGTGTTCTGCCAGCTTTTCGCACTGAGAGTGTGGTTGTCGCGTTCGGCATTCCAGGAATCCCAATCGTCCCGGCCCGGAGCCGTGGTGGTCTTGTATTCCGGGTTGTCGGTCCCGGCGATGGTGATCATCTGGCCGCTCTCGACCTGCGTGCTACCCTGCGGAGTGGTGATGTCGGCAGCCCCGCGGCGGATCATTACTTCAGTTTCCGCGTCGCTCTTGACCAGAATGCGGTAGTCGCCCTCCGCTGTCGGATGGATTGCGACGTTCGGTGTGTCAATCTCTGCGGTGGCATCGCCGCCCCGCAACACGGAATAAGTGACGAGCCCCTGACCGACCTGAATTTGTATCTGGTTGCGGTTCAGGACTGCGATTTTCGCGGTCGCGCTTTCGGACAGGCGCAATACATTCGCAGAGTCCAGTTGAACTTCGGCGCGAGACCCTGGCCCGGTGGAGATGCGGTCTCCCGGCTCGAGTGGCGCATTTGCAGACAGAGCGACCCACTCGCCGTTGTCGCCGCGCTGGCTCGAAGCATTGCCGCTTATGAAGCTAACGCGCGCCACGCCTGGCGCGGCATCATCCGCTTGGGGTTGCTGAGCATCCTGCGGCTGCGCCTGATCCTGCACCTGGTCTTGCGACTGTGCCTGATCTTGGGCGCGAGTTATCTGAACCCCCAGCGCCAAAATCATGACTGCCAAACTGGCTAGAATTCTTTTCATAGCCCACCTCCCGGAAACAGCCGGGAATCTTTGAATCCAGCCTCGTAAATGCAGGGCCGCTGCCAAACTGAAGATTTTGTAATCTTTATTCTAAGTGTCTTACAGTGTGTTACTTACAGGCGAGATGGCTGGAGGGGCATGAAAAGCAGATGCATGCTCCCCGGTGGATTTCAAGCAATGGTGGTGGATTTCAGCCACCAGTGCGGCGTCGACCTCAGAGAATGGGCCACCAACTCAGGGCTCCTTCTCCGCGGGATCGGAGACGCCCATCTTCGAGAGGCGGTAGCGCAACGCATTGCGAGAAAGTCCCAGGGCGCGAGCGGCCTGACTCTTGTTACCGTTGGCTTGGCGCAGGGCTTCCCGAATCATTTCCTCTTCCCATTGTTCAAGCGTCATCCCCGCGGGCATCACAGGCGTTGGACCCGCGGCCGCGCGTGGGGAAGGCGAGTCCAGATGAATGTCGGCCACATCGAGCTTTGAATCTGTCGAGAGGGTCACGGCGCGCTCGATCACGTTTTGAAGCTCGCGGATATTTCCCGGCCAGTGATAATCCACCAGGAGCTTCAAGGCGGCGGGCGAAATGCCTTGCATCGTCTTGTTGGATTCGCGGGCATACTTCTGAAGGAAGAACTCGGCGAGCTCAGGAATGTCTTCCTTGTGGTCGCGCAGCGGCGGAATGTCGATGGCGACGACGTTCAGCCGGTAGTAAAGATCTTCACGAAACGATCCCTCCTCGAGGGCGGCGCGAAGGTCCCGGTTGGTGGCCGCGATCAAGCGCACGTCCACCTTGAGCGTTTTCGTTCCACCAAGGCGCTCAAATTCGCGTTCCTGAAGCACTCGCAGCAATTTCACTTGGGTTGCGGGGGGAACGTCGCCAATCTCGTCGAGAAAAAGTGTGCCTTTGTCGGCCAATTCAAACTTACCGGGTTTGCTTGCCGAGGCACCTGTAAAAGCACCCTTTTCGAACCCGAAAAGCTCGCTTTCGAGGAGATTTTCCGGGATGGCAGTGCTATTGATTTTGACAAATGGCCCGGACGCGCGATGCGAGTGCTGATGAATGGCGCGGGCGATCAGGTCCTTGCCGACTCCGCTTTCGCCACCAACAAGAACCGTCGCGTTGGTTGGCGCCACGCGCTCAACCAGCGCAAGCACCGCCTGCATTTTCTCACTGTGCGCCACGATGTTTTCGTACTGATAGCGCTGTCCCAAAGCCTCGCGCAGAGAGCGGTTTTCTTCTCGAAGCTGGTGGGAGTCGAGCTCCTTGCGGATTACAAGGGCCAGCTCGGCCAGCGAGAAGGGCTTGAGGACGTAATCGCTCGCGCCGTTTTTCATGGCCTCGACGGCGGATTCCACCGTGCCGTAAGCCGTCATGACCACGACCGGCAAGTCTGCGTTCACGCGCTTCACGGCTTGGAGGAATTCAAGGCCGCTCATGCCCGGCAGCTTGAAATCGGTAACGATCAGGTCGAAGGGATCCTTGGTCAAGAGCTGCAGGCCGGACTCGGCATCGGGAACAGTGCGGACCTGGAAGCCTTCATCGGCAAGCTGGAGCTCGAGCAGGCGGCGCAACTTGGCCTCGTCTTCAACGATGAGGATGGAGGCCTTTTCGCGGGTCATGGGGTCCACTCCCGAGGGGGCTTGCTATTCCAAGCGCTATCGCATGACAGCATTGTCACGCCCCCCAGCGTACACAAACAGCGCAGGAGTGCAAGAGTGCGTCCCTGTGAATCTGTGATTCGAGGCGTGGGCACGGGCGTGCGCATAGATCGCGTGGGGTAGGCCATCCTGACGGTTAGGCGTTGGGGTCGAGCGGCAGGAAGACGCGGAATCGAGCGCCACGGCCGGGTTCGGACTCGAGGCGAATCCAACCGCGATGGTCGTCGACGATTTTTGCGACGATGGAAAGGCCCAGCCCGACGCCATCTTTCTTCGAAGTGAAAAAGGGATTGAAAACTTGCTCGCGCAATTCTGGAGGAATTCCGGGACCAGTGTCCTTGATGGTCACAACGACTCCGGGCCTGGAGTTCGACATTTCCGAGGCGATGGTGATTCTCAAGACCGGATCGTTCGCCGGCGAGGGATCGCACATTGCCTGGAGCGCATTCAGGATGAGATTCACGAAGATGCGCTCGCAGAGCTGGCCGTCGGCGAGAATTTCCGGCAAAGGATCGGCATAGCTGCGCTCCACCTTCACGCGGGAATCCGGCAACTGGCTTTGTACGGATTCAAGAGAACGGTCGAGAACTTCCGCAATTTTCAGGGGCCGGACCTCGAGTTGCTGAGGGCGGGCAAAATCGAGGAAGCGAGTGACGAGGGCGTTCACGCGGTTCACTTCGGTGGAAATGTAGCCCGCCAGCTCGCTCACCAGCGGCTGTGCGTCTTTCAATTTTTGCGTGAGCATTTCAGCGGACCCCTTGATGACGCCAAGCGGATTGCGAATCTCGTGCGCGAGACCGGCGGAAAGCTGGCCCAGGGCGGCGAGGCGTTCGGAGCGGCGCGCTTCGGCTTCCGCGCGGCGCAACTGGCGATTGGTTTCTTCGAGGGTTTCCGAGAGGGCTTGGTATTTCTTTACCTGGCGGCGATTTTCGACTGCGAATTGGTTGACAAAGACAGCGACAATGAAAAAGAAGACGATTCGGATGGCCAGGTAGTTGAAAGCTTCGGCGGTGAATTCGTAATCCCTCAGGGCCTCAAACAAAAACGAGCAATAGACCAGGGAGGCCAGGGCGCTCCAGACCAGCATTGCAAGCGGGCCGAAGTAAATCGCGGCGGTGATGATGGGCAAGAACAGGATCGGGTAGTACGGGCTATTGATTCCCAATTCGCCGGTGTGAAAGAGCAGCAGGACCGAGAGAAGGAGTTTGATAATGACGCTGTACACCGGACCGCGACTGGGAAGGCGAGCGATCATCCCGCCTTCCAGGAACTGAAAAACGATGATGGCAAGGATGATGAGCTGCTTGTGGGTTTGATCGGTGCTGGGAAGGAAAGCCAGCCAGAGCAAGAAGGGCAGCCAAAGGAAATCAATCCATCTTACAGGCGACTTTTTGCGGTCGAGCATGGCGTGAGTGAACTCCCCGGGGAAGCACCGATGAATTTATCACGAAGGCGGTCCTCTTGCTGGTGGTGCAGTTCGTGAGCGAACGCAGGCGCTTTGACGCCCCGCGAGAGGGGATCGAGCGGAGGCGTCGCCGTTCAATCTTCGCGAATACTCTGGGCTATGGATTGTACCGGCGTGGTTTCGATGGCAGCGACGCAGGATTCCGAGTTCGCTTCGTTCAGCAGAAGGGTTCGATTGAGGGCATGGCCCTCATGACAGCGACCGGCACGTTCGAGAGGGCGGCCGATCATAAGAATCGTGGGTGGCGCGACACTGGGAAGGGAATCGAGCTTGCCAAGCGTGGTAAAGGACTCGCGCTGTTGGGGGGTCGAAGCCTTCGAAATGAGCACGGCTGGGGTATCCGCGGAGAGCCCCGCGGCAAGCATATCTTCGCGAAGAGAATGGAAATCATTCCCCGGCATGTATATGACGAGAGTTGTGTCTTCTCGCGCGAGGTCCTTCCACTCAGCAATCGACGCGGACTCCGTGGATTGGGAATGATGTGCGGTGACGATCACGACTCGGGAACTCGAACGGCGATCCGTGAGAGAAAACTTGAGAGAAGCGGCCGCTCCCAATGCAGCCGTGATTCCGGGAACAATCTCATACGGGATGCGCGCAGCCTCCAGGGCGTCGAGCTCCTCGGCCAAACGGCCAAAGATCGCGGGATCGCCGCTCTTCAGACGGATGACAGAGAATCCCATGCGTGCTGTTTCGATCATCAGCGCGTTGATTTCTTCCTGGGTGATCTTCTTTGCGCCGCAGCGCTTGCCGACATTCATGACGGTGGCTTGCGGCCCAGCAAGCGAGAGGATCGCGGGGGAAACAAGGTCATCGTGCAGGATGACATTGGCGCGCCGCAGCAGGGAATGGGCTTTGACGGTGAGCAGATCCGGGTCGCCCGGGCCGGCGCCGACGATGTAAACCTTTCCAGCGAGGGTTTCCGTCATAACTTCACCCCCGGTTTCGAAAGTTCGGTCCATGAAAGGGCACCGGTACTGGATGCCGTGCCGTCGCCAGAATGCGCGTTCGAGGAACCGATAGAATCCAGGCCTTCCCTGGACGCCAACAGATGCAAGATTTTCTTGCGGTCTTCCGAGGGAGGATAGGAGGCGAGAATTTCCCGTCGAAGAGAACCGAGGTGGCTGACGGATTCGCCGAAAGATTGATCCAGACCCGCTTCCAGCTCCTGGCGCAGATGCTGGGCAAGCGCGGGGCTTTCCCCGGAAGTCGAAATGGCGATTTGGAGAGGGCCTCGTCGGACGACGGCAGGAAAATAGAAATCGCAGTTCGGCGGATCGTCCACGGCATTGCACAGGACACCCTTCGCGCGCGCCGCGAGAAAGACTGACCGATTGGTTTTGCTGCTCGAGGTGGCGGCGACGGCCAGATAGATCCCGCGCAGGTCGCTGGTCCTGAAAGCGCGGCGGCCCCATTGAATCTTTCCCGTAGTGGAGAGTTTCCGGATCGCTTTCGTGGCGCGCGGGGCGACAACAGTGACGCGCGCGTGGGCTTGCAGGAGAGATTCGATTTTGGCTTCCGCAATCGGTCCGGCTCCCACGACGAGGCAGCGCCGGCCCGTGAGCTTGATGAAGGCAGGGAATAGGTTTTCCGTCATCGTCAATCGTTTCCAACCGCTTGAGGAACGGGCCCCAGAGAAATATCGCGAGCCACAGGGATCACCACGGTGCCTGCCAACTGCTCGCGCAGCTCCTCATCGGAAAAACGCGAGAAATAGGCCCGCAGATTTTCGTTATCGAACCGATTCGAAACGTAGGCGCGTAACAGCCGCTCAAGCGCGGCAGGGACCTCGGAAGCGGGGCAGCGGTACCCGATGGGCCGCGAGAGCCGCTGATGCTCGCCAAGCGAGCCGCCGAGGCAGAAGTAATAGGCGTCGATCATTTCCTTGCCGCGCTTGATCTTTTTTCCTTCGAGGCCGATGTCAGAAATCCAATGCTGGCCGCAAGAGTTGGGGCAACCGGTGACATGAATCTTCAACTGCTGGTCGAAGGCTGGAACGCGGCCCTCCAGTTCCTCGACCAGCCAGCGTGTGAATCCCTTTGTCTCTGTAATGGCGAGCTTGCAGAACTCCGTGCCGGTGCAGGAGATGGCGCCGCGCCAAAAGGGCGAGGCGGCCACGCGCAGACCGGAAGCATCCAGGCTGCGCACGACGGCCTCCACGGCCGAGCCCGGAATATTGATGAGGAGGATGTTCTGCGTGGCCGTGGTGCGAAGTTCGCCGGTGCCGAAGCGATCGGCAAGGTCTGCAGCCGAACGCATCTGTTCCGGAGTAATGCGTCCGCGCAAGACCGACGCGCCGACGTAGAAGAGACCAGGCTGCTTTTGGGCGTGAGTTCCCACATGGTCCCGATAGACGTCTGCCGGCGCGAGTTCGGCGACGGGAGGGTCGAGCGGATATCCGAGGCGGGAGTTGAGCTCTTGCAGAAAGCTTCCCGGCGTCCAGCCGAAGTGAGTGAAAAGATACTTCAGGCGGGCGCGTTTGTGGCTGTCACGCAACAGAAAGGAATCGCGAAAGATTTCGGCGATGGTGCGCACGACGGCAAGCACCTGATTCTGGCGCACGAAGACGGGAATGCGAACGGCGAGATGCGGTTCGGCAGCCAGACCACCGCCCACGCGGACGGAGAAGCCAACCTCGCGCTTTCCTTTGATAACCCTCTCGACGGCCGTGAGACCGATGTCGTTGATTTCCGGATGGGTGCACCAGAGCGGGCAACCCGTGATGGAGATCTTGAATTTTCGTGGAAGATTGTAGAACTCCGAATTCGCGCGCAGAAGATCCGCCACCTGGAGAGCCAGCGAGGAAGCATCCAGAAGCTCGTCCGCGGCAACACCGGCGAGGGGGCAGCCGGTCACATTGCGGACGACGTCGCCGCAAGCGCCTTTGGGAGACAAACCGACCTGACTGAGAACTTCGATGACTTCGGGGATTGCCTCAATGGTGAGCCAATGGAGCTGGATATTCTGGCGGACCGTGATGTCTGCGATGCCGCGCGCGTGGCGCTCAGCAAGATTGGCAATCGCGCGAAGCTGGCCGGCACGGAGCAGCCCATTGGCCAGCGGGACGCGTAGCATGAAGTACTCGGTGGCCTTGCCTTCACCGCCCTGGCCGCCGACAGCGCCTACACCGTCGCCTTGCGTGTAAATGCCCCACCACTTGAAATAGAGATTGGCCCATTCCGGGAGAACCGAAGCACGGCCCTGGCGTGCGAAGGACTTGATTTCTTCCAACGCCTCCCAGGGATTCTTCTCGCGCTTTAGGCGCTCGATCTTTTGAGCCTTCGTTTCTTTGGGAGGTTGAACATCCGTTTCGATGGCCAATTTTTAGCTCCTGAAAACAAAAAGCCCGCTCACCAGATTCAGTGCTGGTGAACGGGCCGTTTAGATCCGATTTAGATTATGGCTAAACTATTCGGATTACACCCCCGCGCCAGCCGTGGAGATGACAACAACAACACGGCATGCAAACATTCGCGCAGGTGCGATAACCCATACACAAATCGTAACCGACGCTTGTGACCTAGTCAAGGCCAGTTGTGAGCCCGGTCACAACTTACGAACCAACCTAGCCGGTCTCGGAACCGTCTGGATTGACAGGAATTGGCCGACAAAGGGGCGCGTGAGATCAGATGACGCGGCGAATTAGCAGGTTCAAGAAGATAGAATCTTGAACTCATCCAACGTGTGTCGTAGACTAACGGAAGTATAACTTCTGTTCCGGCGCGCCCGTAGCTCAGTTGGATAGAGCGTCTGGCTACGAACCAGAAGGTCGGAGGTTCGACTCCTCTCGGGCGCGCCATATTCCCTTATAAATCGATAGTTTTTGAGAGCCGTGAGCGACTGGCGCGTTTTCGTTTTACCGTGGTTTTACCTTTTTGTCGATGACAAAACCTGGTCTCTGCATTTCATCGGCGTTTTACCGCCGGGGAATTGCGGTTTTCATCTCGTTTGGAGACACCTCAGGGAGCTTGGCAAACTCACAAGGGCACAAATCGAGAAGAGCGGAAAAATAGATGCGTAGCTACTCATCAATTCGGGATTGGGAAAACTGAAAGAAGTTATGGAGTTCAATCCCAACCTAGATTAGGCGCGGGCACGCCCGGGCTTGCCGCGCGACTGAGCACGAGGGCCGCTATACCCATTCGTTAAGTGCGCATGCTAGAATTTACGCGGAGGAACCACCATGGAAAAGGTATTCAACCTTACCAGCCTTGGCCAGCTTCATCAGTGCATCCACGCACTGAAAGATAGGGCGGATGCAGGGAAACGGATCACGCCGAAAGATATAAACGAACTCGTCGCACTCATGGATCAGGTAAAGCCGGAACTCCACCAGCGTTGCAATCCGGTAGACCCGAAAGAATACGGCGGGTAGAATCTGCGACTTCGCACGGGCGGAACCGACCGCTCGCGATTTGCAGAACGTGGCGATGGCGTCTCGAAACAACATCACGCTTGAGCAGCTTATCGGCTTGCTTCGAAAATGGAAAATGGTTCGTGCATGCGCTGCAACCCACACGCCTACAAAGCGAAAAACTCAAGCATTCCGGCGCCTAAGCTCATCACGAAACATCGAGGTGAGAGTTTCGGAATGCTCTCGTAACATGTCGCTCACGCCCTGCGTGCTGATCGTCTGAATGGTCGAGTTGTAATTGAGGGCATCAGCTCCTTGGCCTTGGGATCGGGTCTGGCAACCCCGGCGGAACATATACTTCGTTCTTGCTCGCGATTTGCGCCAACGCTTGGGCAAGATCCTTTATTTTTCGTTTTAGAGCCTTGGTTTGTGGAGTCTGCGGAGTCTCCATTACGAATGACATTTCAGGAATGACGACATGGCCCGCTGGCTGGCTGGCGTTTGGGGAAGGCTTGAGCGAAAGATGGAGCTCGGTGCATTTCCTAGCACTGACGCGAGCCACGCGAACTCCGCAGGGATGTCCACTCACGCTTGCTAGATATTCTCTGGTAACAAAATCCTCTCTGAAAAGGGAAATGCCATCACAATCGACCTTCCGCGGTTCGAACGCATTGGGGTTTACGGCCCAATTCCCCATGGTCTGAGTGTAGAAGCCAATGCTATTCGGAATCGTTCGTAGGAGAACCTCATAGCGGAAGACCGGCGTAGTTTCGTAATAAAAAGGCCAGCCCCGGATTATCGCGCGGAAACTAAAGCGGGCTCGTCTTCCGCGACTGGGGCGGGTTGCCACGTTTGCACCTGCTCAGTTCTAGAGCCCGTTTGATCCATAAGTGCAGTAGTGAAAAACTCAGTGGGCTGGCCCGGGATTGCTCTCATCCACTCAATCTCATTCGAATCCTGAATTTCAGCGCGGATAAGCGCATCCCCATCCAGCCAATCCACACTCAAAAAGCCGCTCGGTGAAAGAGCTATACGTGCTGGTGCGTTTTCATAGTCAAATTCTCTGCAAATCGCCAGGAAAAGAGCGGCAGAATCCATTACGGCGACAGTAGGCGCATCCGCACCGTATCCGTCCCAATTGTTACGGAACTCTCGGATGGTCGCTAGTTCAAGCTCACGCTCGCGCCAAGATTGAATAGCGCGAATGTCGGCGGAAATTGCCGAGGCGGATGCCATCGCGTGTGTTGGGTTTCCAAGCGATGAAATAATCGCAGATGGGTTCAATTCAGGCAGGTTCATTGTTTTCCTATCTTCCAAAATTCTTGAGCTTCGGTTGAAGTTATCGCCAAAAAGGTTTCTCTCAGCGCCGCGTGTCCAAAATTAAGTCCCTGTTCCCACGATTGAGTCTCACTGACAGGGCCACGAGCCGTGGTTGTGAGCTGAATTACTTCCTCGTTTGAGGGTTGCAGCCTTGCTTGTCGAAGCTGAACATAGAGACGGCCCCGTCGATCAGCCAACGAATAGCGCCAGTCTGCACTAATAGTTTCATCATCGGACGGCGGTGCGTGGCGAACGCTAAAAGGTGGTGTCGTCAACGCGGGGAAGATTCGATTCAAATTACGGGCGGAATCCCACATTGTTCCCTTTTTCACTTGGTCCACGTAAACAACTTCCCAGAGGTTATAAACAGGCGTTCCGAATCCCGCCTCTGAACAAAATGACTCAAAGGCACTCAGCATGTTTCGGAACTCTGGCAACAAAGCTTCGTAGCTGGGGTATGCAGACGACTGCTTTCGCCAATTCAATATGAATCGGTTGTCCTGAACCTGAAGCAATCGCTCCCCGTCTCCACGAATCAATTGTATCCGAGGAGAGATCAATCCGGCCGTGAAGCGCACTGACGGGGCCACCCATATATCTTCCGCTCCGAATTTTTCGGACTGTTCAGGTAATCTTTGTGCCTCAGTAGCCTGTTTCCATTCGCAGGGTGGAGCGTCACCGAGCTTTTCGACATATTCTTTCCAGAACCAACCAGCATGGGCACCAGTGAATCCCGCTAGGCTTTTGAATTGCACGGACAATACCGTTTCAACGACAGGAGGTGAGCCGAATTTTACGCTCTCGACCATGTGCCACGCATGCGAAATTAAGCGTTGCTACCGTCTCGTCTTCTTGCGAAAACTTGCACAGCACCGGTGCGCAGATGTGGCTGAATTTGAAGCTGAGTGCTTCTTACGCCAGAACATATTCCGCTCCCCAAAGCAGGCGCACACACCTACACTATCATTCGATGCTGATAGCGCAAGCCGCGTACCAATGGAACATGCCGCTAAGTCGCCTAACCCCAAAGGTTTACATCGCCCGGTCGCATCACGCGTGAAAGAGAAGTTCGATTCGGGATTCGTATTTATCCCGTTTAGGAAGCTGGATACCCTTTCCCGGTGTGTTTTTAGCGCATACGGCTTGGGGGTGTCAACTGAAATAACCCTGATTTTGCTTCGGCTAAACGGTCAAGCGGGAGAATTCACTGAGCGCCAATCGACGTGATCTCACCGATCGGGATAAAAGCCAACTACGCAGGCGGATCCGCCGCGGCATTCTGCGGATCGGTTCGCCCAATGTCAGATCCTGACGAGTCTCGACTGTACGAAGGGAGCGACGCGAAAAATGAAGGCGCAGTAAAATCGCGGTAAAACCTAAGTGTCCATGTACCAGTAAACCCCGCCACTTCAATAGCGAATTTCTAAAACCTTCTGGTTCTTTCCCACAAGGGCGCAGGGGAGTATCTTAATTTGGGCTTAGTGGTATACAGTTCAATATGTGCAATGACGTGGCTGCGATCTGCCAAGCGAGTTCGAGTCCGTTTCCTTTCTGGCTGGAAACACTCAGTATTTTCATAGGTGACGTCCTTGCCTCGATTGTCATTGGCATCGGCGCTTACGTTCTTTGGTACATGATGAAATATCCGGGGTTCTACGTCGGAGCCAATTGGACCTACGTTGGCTGGAACATTGAGAAAATGCGGCGGCTACCAAATGAGTCGGACACTGGGAATCTGCAACTTATGCCCAATATCTCTGTAACTTCCCGCGACATGACCGTTAAAAAAGTCATCTCTGCGGTGTGGGTGCGAGAACGGGCTGACTTGAGTGACCCGGGCAAGATTCACGGAGTCCTTGACTTAAAGCGAGCGGGCGTACCTGTAGAAGTGCGAACAACGGGCGGCGATTTGTTGAACCTTCCGGGTCCGAAAATAGAGTGCCAAGCAAGCGAGTTTCAGCGGATTTTCTATTGTCCAATCTTTATCCAGACCAGCGATGGTGAGTTTTACCAGGCAGAGAGTGCCGGCAACAGGGCAAAGGGCATTGTCAAACTGCGCCAGGAAATCCAGAAGTTCCTTCATGCCGGCAAACAACTGCTTCTCAGGAAACCACGTTAGCCGTGAGAGAAAACCATATGGCAGAGCAACTGGTCAAAGTCCTAACTCGCCGAACCACAGAGGGACAAATCAGTATGTGGGGCACGCTGCACTTGAATACTCAGGAGGGAAAACTTGCGGGTTGGCTCTGTGACGCTTGGACGGAGGCTGGCACCTCCGGGACCGACGTGTTGATGCCACGCCTTCACTGGCTCAGTAAAGAGGACAACCGGTTTCACTTAGTACGACTCGACATCCCAGTCGTTGGAACAGCTTCCATCACTCTCGGCCCTGTCGATACAGACATTGAGCCACGTCGCGAGGCATTCATACGCGCTACGCTTGCCGAATGGGAGAGCGAATACTTCACGACCCAGGGCGTTCGCGTTTCCTGAGAGCGATGCCAAGCAGGTTGTGGAAGCACGTCACACTGCGTTTTCAGCCAATACGTAGGGCGGGTGATCCAGCCTTTCGTGCCGGTGTTTCCTGCGATTGGCCGCTCCCTGCTGGCATTCGTTGCGCCACCGTAGATTACGCTCTAGTCCATTAGTTTTGGTCGCGGATTTCAGCCTGGCCGCGTTCCCGCGTTCTCCACAATGAATGAGTCAGGTCCTGATAAACGCATTCACCCAACAAATCACTGGGAAAGGACGTATTCGTAAACGGTCGGCCAAACACCGCTATCAGTGGCACGCCAACGTCGCCGTAAAATCTAGGTACAACCCGAATGGCTTCTAGCCCATAAACCACACCTTATCAGCATGGTTTTGCCAGAACCGTCTGGTTCTTCTCCAGAAGCGCGGGCACACGCGCACTCTCAACGACCGTGCGAGCGGCTGGCGGGTTCGGAAAACAGAAGTTCTTGAGCTTCTGCCGGGCGCATCAGACGCTGCGCGTTACCCTCGCCATGCAAGCGGGGATGACTGACCATGTTTGGACCATCAGAGAATTGATTTGTGTTATATAGTCAAGTTAGATCATCTCAATAGTAGGGACAGCCCCTCATGAAAGATGACGACAGACGCGATGATAATGGCGATACTTCCCATGACTTGACGCCAATTCCCGCGGAAGCAGAGAAACACAAAAAGCAAAATAAATCCAATACAGGAACCGAGAAATCCAAGGCCAGTCAAAAGAAGTCCTTCCGCCGTAGTTGGAGGGCCGCTGGTCCGGTGGCTAAACTCACTTTGATTTTCACTGGTGTCGCAGCGGCTGCGGGTATTGCTTATGTAGGCGTAACTATCTGGCAGACTATTCAGGCAAAATGGGCTGTACAAATTGAACATGCTCCGAACGTGATCAATAGTCGCCCACCGGAATTGCTTCAACCAATGGTCTGCGACAGAAAGAGCGGTCTGCATACGGGGAACATGCAAACGTTCGTTAAGAATGTTGGGAATCTCCGCGCCATAAACGTAAATCCCTACTTTGTCATTACGAAGATTGTCCCAGAGAAAAAAACGGGCAATGCTTTTGTTGACGACCTGCCAGTGGGAAATTGCAGCATGAAACCAATCATGCAAGAAGCAGCGTTCAATTTGGCCCCGGGTCAAGAAACAGGTGCGGGTATTAGACAATCCGCCATGACCATTCCAAATCTCCCGGAAGGAACAGTGTTCCAATTCTATTTTGTCAGTTGCGTCTATTATTCCGACGATTATGGAAGCAACCATGCAACCTGCGACACCTATCGGCTCAACTTTCCGTCTAGTAACCCATTGGACGTTCTTGGAGGGAGTCCGAGTTTTATCTGTGACAGCACCCCACGAATGGGAAGATTTTTCGGGGCCATTACAGGGCATTGCCAAAACTAGAAGCGCCCCAACGAACACACTCCTAGCAACACTCATTTAGAGCACCTTTCGCCCGTCCATCTCGCACTGATTCTTTTGCCATCGTGATAGAATCCCGCCCGGATGTTCCGTTGCCCTCATCACGTTTACAACGGCACACAGGTTGATGGGCTGCCGTCGCCCGGCTGTTCTATCTGTTGCTCGATTCACCCGCCGGACGAAGAGGCACAACGTCAAACCACCGCCCCGCCCATACCACGGGCAGCCGGACGCCAAGGCCAGCCTCGCGGAAAGAGTGACCGCATTTCACGCACACCCAAAGGCCCGCGCGAGAAACCGCTACGCCTTCGCATTCGCGGCAAGACCGCGTTGGCCCGCTGAGTTCTTTCGGCGGCCAGGTCAACTCCACGGTCTACGCTCCGAGTCGGCCGGCGGTTGTGACCGCGTGCGCTCCCACTGATACCGGTTCCTTGCGCGGCGCCTGCTGGGGGAGGCTGCATTTACCTTCGAGCACATCCCACTTTCGGCCGCACGCCAGGCAAAGTTTTCCAGCGGTGGACCGAAAAACACTTGGACTCCCACATCCCGGGCAGGAAATCTGCCCGGGCTTCGTGCTTGGAGTCGCTGTGACTTCTGCTGTACTTTTCATTTCGAGATTCTCCCTTCGCGTGAGATCCACACCCCCGGCGTCGATTAGGCTCCGAAGTGGCGGGCCATCCAGCCGGTATCGGCGCCGCGGGATCCGGCGACGCGCGTCCGCGGGTCATCGTGGGCGCCGAATTTCTTCATTACGTCGGCGTCGGGCAGCTCGCTCAAATCCCCGGCGAGTTTTTCAATCAGCGATTGCTTCTTGCGGTCGCCGACTTGCCCGGCTTTCGCGGCAATTTGATAGAGGCGGACAACCACGTCATGCCGGCGACTCTTCGCCAAATCCAGCGGGCTCGCCGATCGGGAAGCAATTTGACTCGAACCTTCCGCCTGCTGGGCCGAATCGGCGAGACTTGGATTGGGGACGATCGAGCCCGGCGAATTCGTGTCAGGCTGCTTTGAATCTTCCCCGGAGTTATCCCGGACGCCTCCGAGTATTCCCGCGGCTTTGGCGACTAAGGCGTGCGCCGGATGCTCCGCATTCGGAAGTGATTTGTGAACGCTGGAAAGATGGTCGAATACCTTCCTGCGGTCACGCTTGGAGACCATCAAGACTCCATCTCCGTTGCTGTCGTGGTACTTCATACTGGTGCCTCCCTTTCGGTCGTGCGGTGCAGCTACTCCTTCTGGATCTTCTCGGTTTCTTTCGAGCGGCCCGCATTCTGAGCTGCGGCGATCCATTCTTCTCTTTCTTCCTTGCTAAGGACCGCGAACAGCCGATTGCGTTTCTCTTTGGACTGCTCGGGCGTGAGATCCGAGCCGTCATCGGCCGGCGAAGTCACATTCGCTTCAACCCGCGCAATCGGACGCCCCTCCGCGCGATCGAAAACCACATCAGCGGCCTGCTTGTCGCCGGCGAGTGCCAGCTCCGCAAGTTTCTGTGCGATTCCTTCAGCGTACAGACGGCCGGCGGGATCATTCGGAATCGGTAAGGCCAGGATCGCGCGGCAGGCGTGCGCTGCCACGGCATATTTCGCGCGCCCGGAAGGATTCCCACTCTGGCCCTTTTGCCACGGCGTCAGATTTTCGATGCGGCCGGCCTTTTTCTTCTCACTGGTAGCAGTGGAGGCAGTGGCTACTTTGTGGCCCTTCTTGGCTACAGTTTTCTTCGTTTGCGGTTTCATTCTTGGCATTGTTCGCTCGCTTCCTTGCGGATCGCGCGCTCCCAAATACTGGGCGTCACTTCCTCATAGAGCCCGGCGAGCTGAGCTTCATCGTTAAGAGTGATCGCAAAACTCGCCACAAGTTGAAAGTGTAAGTCGCTGCGTTCCGGGTGCGACGCCAGCTCCGGCATTCGCTCGAAGGCATCCACCGATTCGCCGATGCTGAGTCCGCGCACCGAACTGAAAAGCCCAAACATCGTCATTCCTCTTCCGCGGGGTGGGCGCCGGAGTTGACGAGACTCTCGCCCGCTGGAGAAACAGGCAGCGACGCCCCCTGCGCGTTCACTGGCGTCGCCGTCGAGGACGAACCGCGCGCCAGCGAACCCTTCAGTGGTAAAACTCTGGTCAAATCACCCCCTCGGCATCCCGATAACATCCAGAGGACAGGCGCCTTACCGCGTCCGCCCCTCTGGTCCACTGCCAGAAGGAATTCATTTCCGCTCGCCATCAGTCGCCCCTTCCTCGTTTGGGCGAGAGAAAAACCACTCGGGCAGGTCTGCGTCCGTCGCTCGAAATCCGGCGTCCGTCTGCCTTATCTCGGCTGGCTGCGCTGCGGGCCGCTGTTCCCATTCGATTAGAAGTTGAATCACGGCGCCCCCGCCGGGACATTCGCTGGGCAGATGACCGCGGCGAGAATTGCCGCGACCCAATCGGAATCGCATTGTTCGAGCGAGTGGCCGATAGGCGACGCCCACGATCCGAAGCGATCCCGAACCCAGCCGCGCTTCCTCAATTCTTCGGCCAGTTTTTCTTTGTCGAGTTGGTGGACTCGGTCCATGTTCACACGTAGAACAAGCCAAGACGCGGCACTCCAAAGTGCTCAAAAACCTTATTCCTGAAATGCTTCTCTTCGAGCCGCCCGAACGTGGTCGCTTTCATCTTTCGGCGGTGCGGCATGAGGTCCTTCTCGGTTTCACGGCGGATCGCGACCTGTATGTCAGCCGGCGCCTGCTCAGCGATGGCCGCTGCCATCTTGCCCTCAAGCTCAGTGAGCTTCTCCTCGATCTGAGTCAGGTCACAGTCCGACACTCGCGCGGCGAGTGACTCCAAAATTTCTTCCGGGCCATCCACAATGTCTTCGCTCAAATTGAGCGGGCAGGGATAAGCAATTCGCGTCCAGTGGTCCACCGTTGCGCGAACCCGCGACGCACAGTTGCGCAGGTAGACGGCGAGTTGCGAGTCAGTCCACTGCGAGGAGTGGTTTTCGCGTTGCGAGATGGCGGGCCCGGTTCCAACGCGAACTTCGCAAGCGATAGGAGCCTCCCGAACTGCGGCGAGAGGCGATCTTTGGGCGTGCATTTGCTCTGGCGCGACCGCCGGTGCTCCCATTGGCGTCGGCTTGGGATCTGGTGAATCGAAGTTATTCCCCTCGAAGGTTGGGCGACGGCGCCGGCCTCGTTTCTTCGGTGGTTCCACGTCGGGCTGTACTGCGGGGGCTACCGCTGGAGGTTCGATGCCCAGCTCTCGCAGTGCTGCGCAGTAAATTTCGCTCCCGTAGATAGCTTCAACCAGACCCCTGGCTTCCGGGCAGACTTTCAGAAGGCGTAGCTCCGCTTCCTCCAGCATCGCTTGCCGCTGGTAGTCGGGCCGCTGATAGTCGAGTTCTTGGGCTGCCTTTGTGTAGTAGCGAACGGAACGCGGGACGGTGCCACCGCGCAGGGCGCGGTACGCAACCCAGCAAACGAGCGCCGCGGCGGTGATGGGATCATAAACCCACGCCAGGACGCGGTAAGCCACCAAAAAGACCTCTTCCGGGGTTCGCTGGGTTGGTTTTGACGTTTCCTCAAGGCAGGGGTTGGGTTGGGGTTTGACCCTGCTTTTGACTTCGTTCGAAAGAACTTCAGCACACGCAGCGACGCGGCCGGTTTTTGGCCGTGGCGTATCGGGTTCGTCAGGTTTTTCTCTCGAACCCTTCACGCGGCAAAGCGTCTGCTTGGAGTTATGAAGTTCAAAGTCTTTGACTTCTTGTGTCTCACATTCGGGCTTCCACCGTGTCTCACATTCGCGCGAAACAGGTAGCAGCTTTTCGGGATGCAAGGACCGCCGGCGTGTTTCCCACCTACCGCCCGCTCGTCGCCGGATGCCGTGGGGCTTCATGATCCCGCTCGATTCGAGCCTCGCAAGCGATCGGCAAAGGGTTGGTCGGCTCCAAGTCATCCGGTCGCCGGCGTCGCGCCTGGCCTCAATCACCTGCAACTCGTTCAAGATGGTTTCGAGAGAAGCCCACACACCCTCTCCGCGCTCGAAATGAGCGATCGCTCGCATGGTGCGCTGGTCGCGCTCCTGGTTGATGCGCCACTTGCGGCCGTCTCTGGGAAACTGCCGGGGCCACGCGTGCCTGAAAATCTGGTGCACTTTCTTCGGTGCGGACGGCCTACGAAAATCATCTGTTGCTTGCCTTTGAATCTGGTGGTAACTTCCCATTGTTGAGTGTTCCTTTCTGTCGCGGCTCGTCACCGCGACTTCTGTTTCAAACCCCGCCCGGCTTCGTCACCGGGCCGGGGTGTCTCATCCTGTTCGCAAAGAACGCGCGCCCTTCGAGCTACCGCGCCGCTTTCTTGACCATCGCGCTCTGATCGCCCTGGCAGCAATTCGCCTCCGCTCCTTCGCAGATAAAACAGCCGCGCGGCACAATCCCCCAACCCGGCCGGCGGCCGCGCACGTCATGCTGCCATCTGTCTCAATCGTCGCCATACTTAGCCCTCAATAAACGTTGAATATCTATGGATTCACTCTGTGGGCTGCGGCCCTGATTTTCGAGTTGTCCTCGTAGCCAGGCGCGAAGCAATTGATCGGGAGTGAATTCGAGGCAGGCATCCGTGATAACGCGATGCGGAGGCTTTTCCAGTAAAACCTGCGTACAACCGGCTGCACCGTCATCGCGTATCTCATGTAAAGCTAGGGGCTTCGTCACGGCACACCTCTGGTTACTGACCACAGGGCAGGGAATTACCCACCCATGACTGTGCGCCGGCGACGTGGTGCCGACCTGCGGCGGGGCTCTGCATTCCCTGGAAAGGTCTGGGCGGCAATGAACTCCTCGACATCGCTCAGACGATAGAGAACTTTGCGACCAACCTTGACGTAGCGCAGCGGATAACGTTGCGTGCATCGCCAAACGGCCAGCGTGCCAACGGTCGTGTGGATTTTCGCGGCAACTTCTTGGGGCGGAACTAAAGCTGAATTGGTTTCGCTCACTGTCAGTAACCTCCGTTACTCTGCGAAGGTTAACTGAGGTAAATGGCTATGGCTGGGACACAACTGCAGGTTTCTAGGCGAGTTTTGTCCTTTTCCTCTTTTCCAATTTCGCCTGCGCGGATCGCATCATCCCATCTTCGCGCCGGACGATTTTGCGCAAGGTCGCGTCCTGAAGGTCTAGCTTCTTTCCTGCCGCGGCGAAGATCGAGCCGAGCAACTGTAATAGCTCTCGGTAGTGCGGTTTCCCCGTCGTCTGTCGGATTGATCGGGCGAGTACCGCAATTGTCGAAGCGCGTGTACCGCGTTCGACTCCCACCCATTCACACGCGAAGATGCGCTCAATATCATCGGCAAGGCCGTCGAAGCCTAATCGCTGAAGATTTTCGCGCAAGTAATAAATTTTCCCGGACCGCGCGTCTTTCAAGTACAGGTCTGGCCAGTGTCTTTCCAGATCGCGCAGATAGTTGATGACGGCGCGAGCCGCGCCTTTAGGTGCTGGAAGTGAATTGCTCTTGGCCCTGCGATTGGGAAGGTTTGGAATCGTGGCGAAGACCGGCAGGGGCAGGTTGGAGTGGAATCCGTCACGCCGGAGCACAGCCAGAGCACGGCGTCCTTCATGGTCGCGCTCGACCTTTTCCCATAGCGCCTCGAATTTGAGGATCCGGCCGTAGTCTGCTCTAGGAGACGCTGCATCCCGATCAACGTCATGTGCTGCTTGTTTCATGCGCCGCCACCGTTCGCAGCCTGGAGCAATTTCGGTTTCTTCTTTGAAGCGGCGATCATTGCCCTCGTGGCTTGTGTCACCGACGCTCGTACTGGGTCGAGCGTCAGTTGGCTATAGACCTGCGTGGCACTCAGCGACTTGTGCCCGAGGCTCGCGCCCACTACGGTCAGACTCGAGCCTTGGATTGCTTGCCAACTCCCGAGCGTGCGACGGAGATCATGAATTCGGAGATCCGTCACCTTCGCGCGAACCAAAAGCTTCCCCCAGGCCCCCTTGAGGTCAACGATATGTCCCGACTTCCCACGCGACGGAAACACCCAAATATTTTGCTCATCCTTCCTGTGCCGGCTCCGATCCTTCAGGATGTTGACTGCCTCGGGTGTCAGCGGAATTGAATATGGCGTCCGGTTCTTCGGATCAGGCACGGTCCACCGGTTGTCTGGAAGGGATACATCCTGCCATCGCATCGACAGGATGTCGTTGCGGCGTGCCCCGGTCCACATCGCCAAGTTCACAAAATCCCTGAGATCGCGACTCGGGTCCTTCTTGAGTGCCGCAAAGAATCGTGGGAGTTCGTCCGGCTGCAGAAACCGGCGCCGCTTCGCCTCGTGGAATAGGTGGACGCCTACGGCCGGATTCGGGCCTTGCAGGCCACGCGCGCCTGATTCAGCGCCCCAATAGAACACTGCCTTGAGAAGCTGGACGATCCGGTTCGCCGCATGCTTCCCGTGCTCCGTTCCTATTCGTGCGTGCAGGTCGAGAACTTCGCGCTTCCGAATCGCCGTGACCTTTTGGTTGCGCCACGGAGCGAGATACTTCGCCACCATCCATGCGGTATTCTTCGCGGCGCGCTCGGGATGTGATGCATGCGCCTTGATGTGACGCTCGATGTAATCCGCGGCCAGCTCCCCAAAGGTCGGGACGGACGGACGCTCAAAGGGATCATCGCCGTCGTAGCCGTTCTGTTTCCAGGCGGCGCATTCCGCAGAGAGCTTGTTTGCTTCGGTGCGGGCCTGCTCGATTGACCAGTCGGGGTACTGGCCGATCGTGCGCCACCTCGGACGGCCCCGGACCTTGCGGAACCAGAAAAATGCACGGTGTCCGGTCGGCTGCACCATCACTCCGAGGCCGCGCACCTGAGTGTCGTGAGCGATGGTGCGCTTTTCTTTGGGGGTCGGCAGGTTTTCGATCGACCGTTTGGTGAAATTCATTTTCATTCGTTTTACCTCCGTCATACTTTGCGGTATAACCTACGGTAAAACCTGTTAATCTCCGGGTATGACTTCCAGGAGGAAAGTACCGCAAGTGGCAATGATTGTAAAGACTTATCTATCTCGGTTAACCACGAGAAAATCACACACCATATGGCTACGAACCAGAAGGTCGGAGGTTCGACTCCTCTCGGGCGCGCCACTCTTTCTCTTTTCCTTTCAATTGAGTAGCACTCCCTCCTTCTGATTCTGATTCTCCAATTTGGGAGCAACTGGGAGCAAAACCCGAGCGACTTTGCTCGCCAATAGCTTTTGCGCTTCAGGCATCGGTTGGGTGTAGACCGACAGCGTAAGCCGCGAATCGGTGTGGCCCAATTGGGACTGGAGCGCCTTGATGCTTTCCCCCGTGGGATTCGCCCACGTCGAGAACGTGTACCGAAAGTTGTGCCAGCTGACGCGTGGAACCCCAGCCGCCTTACAGGCCGGATGAAGCACTCGATTCAGCACATTGTTAGGATTGAGCGGAGTCCCCCTGTCGCTGTGAAAGATGAAATCGTCGGCCTGGAATGTCTTCGGGCGGAGATGATCGAGACTTTCCATGACGGTCGAATCCACAAACACTTTCCGACAAGAAGCCCGCGTCTTGGGAGGTGCAGAATGGCCCTCGTAGTCTGCTTCGACTACGACAATCGATCCTTCAAGCCAATCGACAGATCTCCAACGCAGACCAAAGATCTCTCCGCGTCTCAGCCCTGAAAGAACAGCCAACAGGACCATCGTACGGAAAGGTTCCAACAGTTTTGCGAGCAAAGCTCGGACTTGCTCGGGCGTGAGGGTTAATCGTTCCCGCGTCGCTACCTGGGCAGGGACCTGGGTCCCCTGAGCAGGATTCGCCTGCAAGTAGCCCCATTTCTGTGCCGTGCTGAATATCTTGGAGAGTAGATTTCGGAGCGATAGTAGCGTCTTTGGCGAATATCGCTTCGATTTGTCCGCAAGAAACATCTGCACGTCAGCAGAACCGATGTCCGGGAGTCGAACCTGTCCGAAGAAGGGGAGCAAATGACGCCGGACCAAATGGCGATAATTTCGCGCGGTCGAAAAGCGGAGCATCGGGAGTATGTTGGGCTCCCGACGATCCAGAACGAACCGCTCGAAAGTTGCCAGCAGTTCCGGCTTATGTCTGCCCTGATTGATGAGTGCGAGTCGGTCGGAGACCAGCACCGATTCACAACAGATAAGGGGAACGCCTATAGGGCAACAAACCGGTCTGGGAGAAGGGATCGTGATCGAAGCCAGTGATCCCAAGAGATGGTATGAAGTTCGGCGTACAAGCCAGCACAACTGGGAGGAAGGTGGCAGCACTGCGGTCATTAATTTCGGAAGCGAGCTTCTTAAGCGGCGAGACACAACTGTCTGATCCGAGAATAGCAACACGAGGATAAAGACGGGCAATCAGATTCGTTGCAAGTTCTGCAATCGACGTCTCATTTGTCGTTAGTACGGGCCCGCAACATATACCCGCTATAGTGCTTGCCAGGGAGGCATTCAGAGCCTCTCGGGAGATCGACAGGTGGCCACCAAGAGAGCCGTAGACGCGTTCGAAAAACGGTGCAAGCGCCATTCAAGCCTTCTCCTCCGCGACAAACTGCACCTGAACTCCATTGGGTTGGATGATCAATTGTGGCCGGATGAGGTCGAATCGTCACTCGCCAAACTGACATCGCAAAAGAAAATATACTCATGGTCTTCCGGTAAAGCATCCAGTCATCCCCTGAATGTTGAGGATGTTCGTGGTATTCGCGAATTCCTCGCAGGCAGAGAAATGGCTTATGCGTAATAGGATGATCGTCGAGCAGTACAAGGTGGGTTCTCCTTTGCTCCTCGAATTCGAGTGCCCGAAACATCGTTTTGTAGGCGAGGGGTATGTCGGTCCACGGGTCTAGAAACTCGAGAGAGGGAGCGCGCATGTCGTAATCAGTCAAATCAAAACGAGCCTTGAATCCACGGCCCGCCAGACTAAGCACCTCCGCTAACATAATCGGTGTGGTACCTTTTGGGAGTCCTGGAGGTATTGGAGGTGTTGGAGTCCCGGGCGGCGGAGTGACAGGGCCGCACCGCAACGGATTCCGCGGTACGTACAACATATCGATAAAAGGATGGGCAGTTGAACCGAGGACAAAAAGGCCCCTGGACTCCAAAACCATGCGCTGATCGTTGAGTCGACCCAACTCACGGTCGAACTTTATGTGATTTACTTCGGTGTCTATGTGCATGGACAACTCGAGGTGCCGCCGGCGCCTACCTTCAAGCTCAAAAAGAGACGAGCACCATCCTTCAGTCCGAGATCCTTTATAGTTCGGTCAACCTCGAGCAGTGCTCCACTTGAGTCTCGCACCTCCCATTCTCGAGGATCGCGACGGCCAGTATTGCCACTCTGAACCAGCGCCCTCTCAACCGCTTGAATCAGGGGCGCATCAACATTCGTCTCAACGGGGAAGTTTTCGCCGTTTATTATGAAGATCAGCGTAATCTTGTGATGCTGGTGTGTCACTGGCTCCCCTCTTGCATTTGATCGGTTAGCACCCCAGAAAATGCCCACCTTGTAGCAGGGGCCCGAGTCATTGTAGGGCATGTGCCATTATCAATTCACGCCAAATTGAGCGACCCACCTTATATTGCACGACCCCTGGAATGGTGAACCCCCTATCATGTCATGTGAGAAGCGGCAAGAGCCACGTTTCGCCGCACTTTCTTAGATTTTCTTCGCACCCTTTGCAAAGCAGCCGGTATCAAAGCTGACGGTCGCTCTCAATAACCAGTTCCATCGTGAAAGAGGTGGGATGACCGCCCGGAGGGGTACAATGAGCATACATAACGGCTGGCATTACGTGGCTGGACACGACGCTGTCCGTCTGAAGGCAAATGCGAACGTGCTCCATGCAATTGGGAAAGGATGAAGGAAATTAGGAAATGACGGTTATGGCCGACGCTAAGCCACGGTTTGTCTCCGTCGACGAGCTGCCCGACGATCCACTGTCGATGCCACCGCCACACTGGAGGTGCAGTGGAGCCATATTTCACATTCTCGCCGCGCTTGAAGCGCTTTCAACTCATCATTCGAACCTCATTCCCGTGCTCGCGAGAACGGAGCGGAAACTCGAACGCTATTACGACAAACATCCTGACGGGGCAGAAGAAACCGATGAATATCTCGCCGAGTTCAGTCACATCTGTGACGAACTGTGGGATCTTGAACACAGAATCAAAATGGAATCCGAGCGCGCTATCCTGATGAGTGCGATTTTTGCTGAAGATACCGTAAATGAGTTCTGCGTGTTTAACCTGCACCGGGATATTGCTGAAACCATTGAAAAACTGTCGTTGCCAGAAAAGCTGGTAATCGCCTCTGCGGCGGTCGGCAAACCTGGAGTCAAGGGGACTTCGGTATATGAGGGAGCTAGAAAACTCACTGGCTGGAGAAATGCATTTGCTCACGGGCACTGTGTGGACAGGCCGATCAAATCCCTTCGGCATAATCACTTGATCAGCCCCGCCGAGTATCCAGGTGCCCCTGGTGCTGCCACTGACGCTGTGCAGTTCGTTGGCCACTACTTGGCGATTTCGAAATACCTGAAATCGATCAGCCTCAATCCCAGCACAAGCCTGGCATCGTACGAGGACAGCAAGCTGGACCACCTCTTATTGGATATATCCGAATATCGCTTCAAAGGTGACCAAAACAGCTACTCCATCAGCCGCATCCCAAATCTACGGCCGAAAAGGATCAGAAAGAAATCAACCCGCACTGCACGGCCTTAGAATGCGCCGTGATGGTTCGGTCAGGCGGAGCTTGCTTTGGTGATTCGTAGAGTACTTATCGCTATCCCAATTGAAAATTTGAGTTTCTGGTTGGTGGATAAATGATCAATCGTCGAAAACGTTCGCGGCAATAACCGCATGTCCTTTGTCAGCTGCATGATGGAGTTTCTTCTGGCGCAGAATCAATGACCGTTAAGAGCAATTCCGGAGCAAAATTCGCCAATTTCTCCTCACCAACCTCAGTTTACGACGGATCCCGTCGAACTGAGGCTAGCGCCCTCGGCGGCGCGGCAGCATCGCATATGGCGCGGCGCAAACTCAGTCGAGGTGATGTAAACTCTCTCATTCGTTGTGGTACAAAACTGAGTCCGGTCATGAAGAGTTACTCTTCAATTCGACAAAGCCGTATGAAGAAAGCAATTATTGAGCTATTGGGTGGTAAATGTGCTCAATGCGGATTTGCCGATTTTCGGGCTCTTCAAATAGATCATAGAGCGGGTCAAGGCCACTCAGATATTAAAGGTGGAGGAACCGCCTATTACGATAGAGTGCTCAAACTCATCACTGCGAATCCCGGGCAGGTTGTGTACCAACTTCTCTGCGCCAACTGCAATTGGATAAAAAGGGCTGAGCAAGATGAGAATCCCCAGCACTACGGAAGAGTCGATCAAGACGCTGGTGAGTAGGAAACTGTCCGGCGTGATGGTGCGGGCTTGACAATACAATCGCTGGTCCATGCCATGTCGATTTGAGTCGGCGCGCCTATCTGAGTTTCTAGTCGGGGGACTAGAAGGTCATGTTTTCGCCAAAATTGATCGCGCACAGTGCCCCGGCCGGGAGAATGACCGAAAACTGGCGAGGGAGCAAATTGGGAGCAAAAACTGTCGATTTCTTGTCTAAGGCCCTCCCGTAAGTTGCAGAAAAGCAAGGCAGACCACGGCTTAGAGTAGGGTCTGATCACTCTACGAACCAGAAGGTCGGAGGTTCGACTCCTCTCGGGCGCGCCATTATCCAAATCCAAGTTGAATCTGGCAGCTGGAACCGCGGCTGCAGCTTCTCTCCTGTGATTGCCTCAAAGCTCCTCCGGTATACCCCATCACCCAGGTCAAATAGGAACGAAAACTATGTCGTGGTGCGATACTTTGCTTGGAATGCAAAGCAAACGTTAACCCCCAGGCCAGCAAGTGCTTTGGATTGCAACAGATAGTTACGCTTTGGGACGGTCTGCGCATTTTTTGATTGAAATAGCCCCCCCGCAAACTACGTTAGTTGTGGAACGCCTGCTTACGATTGCAAGCATAAAGGATTCTGGTCTTGGGGAAGGGCCGAGGAATGTCTGTGGAGAAGCGAGCGGGGGAAGCGCGCATTCGGCACAGCTCGAACGTCGTATCGCGCATCGTCGCGGAGGAAGCTCTTGTGGTCCCCATCCGCGGCGGCGCGGGAGATCTGGAATCCATCTACACCTTTAACGATATCGGGACGCGACTCTGGAAGCTGATCGAAGAGAGCCGAAGCGCTGCCGAACTCGCCGATTATCTCCAAAAGGAATACGGAATCACGGCCGAACTGGCCCGGGTAGACGCTGACAATTTTCTCGCCGAGCTCGCCGAGGAGGGGTTGACCGAGCAGGCTCAGTGAGCGGCGAATACCACGGCTTCGCGTCACCCGGGGACTTGGGATGATTGAAGCGACTTATTCAGGATTTAGCCGTTCGATTCACCAGCGCTTTTTCGGCAAACGCGCGCCAGTGGAAGTCTCCATTGAAGTAACGCGGCGCTGCCCACTCGATTGCCTCCATTGTTACAACAACCTGCCAATGAATGATGCAGCGGCTCGCTCGCAGGAGCTTACCTTCGAGGAGCACTGCTGCTTGCTGGATGAACTGGTGGAAGCCGGATGCCTGTGGATCCTCTACACGGGCGGCGAGATTTTTGCCCGGCGGGATTTCCTGGACATTTACACCGAAGCAAAAAAGCGCGGGTTTCTTATCACGCTTTTCACCAATGGGACGATGATCACGCCGCGGATCGCGGACTATCTGGCCGACTGGCGGCCGTTTTCCATCGAGATCACGCTGTACGGAGCCACGCGCGAGACGTATGAAGCCCTGACGCAGATTCCCGGCTCCTTTAACCGGTGCATGACCGGTATCCGCCTGCTCCTGGAGCGTAATCTCCCATTAAAGCTGAAAACCGTTCCCACTTCAGTCAACAAACACGAAGTCTACGAAATGAAACGTCTGGCGGAAGAGGAGTTTCACGTCGAGTTCAAATTCGATCCGTTGCTCAATCCCCGGATTGATTGCTCGCAGAGCCCTCTGGCCGTCCGTCTGACCCCGGAGGAGGTCGTGGCCCTCGATTATTTCGACCCACGGCGAAAACAGGAATACCGGCGGCTGCTTGAGCACGAACGGTCCACGGCACAGGCCGACAATCCGGATGAAAACCACAGGTATTTCTGCGGCGGAGGGATGAGCGGGTGCGCGGTGGACCCCACCGGGCTAATGAGCATTTGCGTCATCTCTCATCAGCAGGGCTACGACATTCGAGGCGGGAGTTTCCGGGAGGGTTGGGAGGGACCGCTTCGCGAGATTCGGAACCAGGAGCGCAAGCAGCAGACGATTTGCAACCGCTGCCAGATTCGGTCGGTCTGCGGAATGTGCCCGGCAAACGGGGAACTGGAGAATGGGGATCCGGAATCGCCGGTAGATTTCCTATGCCAGGTGGCCCATCTACGCGCTTATGCGGCGGGGTACGACGTGCCGGAACACGGCGATTGTCCCTGCTGTAAACCGGGCCAGTTGCACGAGGATCTCAAGGTTTCCGCTAGTCGAATCCAAAATCAGAAGTCCGATCCGAGCCTGTGGGCGGGGAAAAGGGATTCACTCCCCGTTCTAAACGTGTTGCAGCAAGCGGGGGGAGATCGCAGCGGCGCATGTGGATCTTGTGCCGCTCACAGGGTCTGAACGAAAGAACATGGCAGAAGAGAACAAATCGCAACTAGGGGCCGGAAAGGAATACACGCCTCCTAAGCTGATTCGAATTAGCCTTCGGCCGGAAGAGGCCGTGCTCGGCCACTGCAAAATCTCCGGCGCGGCTGGACCGGCCAATCCTTCTTGCACTGCCGTTTTTTGCAGGACCCCGGGATCGTGATGGATGCGGAATTCTAGGATGTCATTCGCAAGCGCAAATCCAATGGCTGCTCACGGCTGCATCGCTCCGGCGTGCGAGCAAAAGCCGAATCTTGCCTACCGCATTGGAGGGATCACCTTCGGATTGTTTGCGGAAAGGGGCTTGCAGTTAGCGTTGGAGCCGGAGCTCCGCAGCTTTGCAGTCGTATCGGACTCTTGCGACATTCGGATCCAAGTCGATTGGGCCGATCATCTGGAATTGCCGCGTATCAAACCTTCGTTTCAATCCGGTGGATTATGGTCGGTGTACAAAGTGGTGGGCGGCTATCGGTTTAGTTTTTTGACGCCCTTCCTTGGTCCCGCGCCCTACAAGGCGGCGTCGTTCGATACCGAATTTACGGTCGGGCATATCGAGTTGTTTCAGCACTACTTTCACGCCGACGGGCCCGTGTATCCACTGGAGTACCCGCTCGACGAGCTGCTGATGATTCACCGGCTTTCGCGCGGCGAAGGCGTGGAGGTCCACGCCGTGGGGATTGTGGACGAAGCCGGGCGAGGTCATCTCTTCCTGGGACACTCCGGCGCAGGGAAGAGCACAACCGCGCGACTTTGGGAAGCGTTCCCGAAAGTCCGGATTCTCAGCGACGACCGTATCATTCTTCGCGCGTCCAAGGGCACCATCTGGATGTATGGAACCCCATGGCACGGAGATGCTGGCGTCGCCTCTCCCGCGCGTGCGCCGCTTTTCCGGATGTACCTGCTCGAGCATAGCGGAAAAAATGAACTGATTCCGGTCCCAAAGGGCCGCACTGCCGGGGAGCTGTTTGCCCGTAGCTTCGTTCCCTATCACTCCGCGGAAGGATTGGAATTCGCTTTGAGTTTTCTGGATCGAGTGGCACAGGAAATCCCATGCTCAGTTTTTCGCTTTGTCCCCGATGAAAGCGCTGTGGAGGCCATTTGCCGTGCGGAAGCGTGAAACTCAGGAGAGAAAGGATTCGCGGCAATTTGCCGCCGTGTGCGAGGCGCTCCTGAAGCGCGGCCTGGCAGTTCGATTTCACGCGCGGGGAAGGAGCATGCACCCTAACGTCCTGGACGGGGACTCGATCGTCGTTGCTCCGGCCGATCCCGCAACGCTCCAGACTGGAGAAATTGCGCTCTCGCGGGAAGAAGGAATATTCCGTGCGCATCGCGTCGTCATGCGGGATGTGGCGACGGGGGAGGTTGTGACGCGCGGCGATGCCGGTCAACAAAGCGACCTGCCGACGAAAGAAGTTCTAGGGAAAGTCATCGCGGTCAGCCGCGCGGGAGAGAGAATTTCTCTGACGAGGCCTGGAACGCGCTTCTTACATGCCGTCCGCACATGGACCTTGCGCTTCTGGCGCGCCGGTGTAATTCGCGCGCGCCGAGTGACCACGGCCATCCTCGGAATTTCGTTCGCAATTCTTTTCGTGCTGTTTTTGCAAGCGACGCCGACGGCGGCGCAGGCCAGCCTTTCTGTAACGGACAACGCGGCGCCGAATCCTGTCGCGACGGGCGCCGATATCACCTACACCGAAACCGTGACAAACAGTACTGTAACAGCAGCGACCGGCGCGACGCTGACCCAGAACACGGCGCCCAACACTCTTTTTGTGTCGGTTACCCCTCCCGCAGGATGGGCTTGCGGCACAAAGCCCGTCGTCGGGGGCACGGGTACCATCACCTGTACTGCCGCGGGAAATGTCGCCGGCAATTCTTCCGTAAATTTCACGGTCGTGGTGGAGGTAAGACCGGAAGCACCGGGTGGATCGACGATTACGAACTCCGTGACCGTGAGCTGGACCGGGCCAGCCCCTGGCGGGAACAACACTGGTACGGCCTCTGTGCAGGTTACGGGCGCCGATCTTTCGATGACACAGGTTGCGTCCGCTTCGGCTGTGGCGCCGGGTGGGACCATTACATACACGGAAACGGTGACCAACAATGGCCCGAATGCAGCCGTGGGAGCAGTGCTATATCAACAGACGCCGCCGAATACGACCTTTTCTTCGGTGACTGCGGCCGCGAATTGGACCTGCGGGACCGCGCCGGCTGTCGGCGGGACTGGGCAAGTGATTTGCACGGCCAACGGGAACGTGACCGCCAATACGACGTCGGCCAATTTCACATTCGTCGTCACGGTCAACGCAGGTACTGCGGCCGGTACAACAATTGCGAACTACGCCGACGTAACTTCGCAAACCACCGATCCGGTGCCCTCCAACAACGCTACTTCCACTTCGGTTCTCGTTGAGATTACCGGTGATTCGGATCTCGCAGTCTCCATGACAGCGTCGCCCACGCCGGTGTTCGTCTTCTCGTCGATCACCTACACGATTCAGGTCACGAATCTCGGATTGGCTGCGGGCACGGCAGTGACGCTGACGGACACGCTGCCGGCGACGCTTGTCGGCGCTTCCGCTTCGAGCACGCAGGGTAGCTGCGGCGCACCGTCCGGTGGCACGATCACGTGCAACCTTGGAACTGTTGCCTATCCATTGGCGGCACCGATCACAATCACGCTTACTGGCACAACGCCCAGCACGGCCACAACGCTAACGAACACCGCTGCCGTCAGCACGACAGGCACCGATCCTGTCGCCGGGAATAATTCCGTGACCGTCTTGACGGTGGTGCAACCGCTAGTGTGCGCGACGCCGGGCAAAGACGGTGCGGGCGGGACAATCACTGGCATAGTCAATGCCTATTATCCGCCGGCAAATACCGGTACTGTCGCCGCAGGTTCCACATCCATCGCCCTCGGTGCTGCAGCGGCAGCCCCGGCGGCGCAGACGGCGATAGCGAGCGGCGATCTACTGCTGATCATCCAAATGCAAGAGGCTCAGATCACTTCGACGAACACGAGTTCTTATGGCAGTGGCATTCCCGGTAATCCGTCGGGCTCAACCAGTCTCGGAAGCTCTGGGCTATTCGAATTCGTGACCGCAACCAGTGCCGTTCCCGTAACCGGCG
This sequence comes from uncultured Acidobacteriota bacterium, assembly GCA_963788255.1. Taxonomy (GTDB): domain Bacteria; phylum Acidobacteriota; class Terriglobia; order Acidiferrales; family UBA7541; genus Palsa-295. Next base: position 4,674 of record CAWBGC010000009.1, on the reverse strand, counting down.
GGACGCTGAACTTTACCGGCACCGGCACTGGCGGGGGACTACTGAATACGTATACCAGCGCGGTTGCAACCGCCACTCAGGGGATTCAGACTTTTCAAGTCATTCGCGTTCCGCAGTACACGTCCGCAACTCTAAGTTCGGGGCTCACCGCTCTGCTGTGGAATGGAGCGACTGGGGGCGTCTTGGCCTTGGACATCGCTTCCCAGCTCACGCTGGGCGGCACTGTGGTCACTGACGGACTCGGGTTCCGCGGCGGCGGGGGCATAACTCAGAGGGGTGCGACGTCTGGAGCGAGTACTGACACCGTCACCACTTCTCCTGCGAATTTGCCAAACATTTCGGGCGGGGACGCACCCGCCGACAGTGGCGCCAACGACTCGAAAGGCGAGGGCATCGCGGGGACACCGCACTGGGTCACACCGGTCCTCAGCACAATCGTGCACACAACAACCGCGACGAGCACGGCGCAGACCTATCTCGAGGGGCTTCCAAACGGGAGCTACGCCCGCGGTGCGCCCGGCAATGCTGGTGGTGGCGGGACGGACGTCGATCCGGTCGGAAACCCCGCAAATAGCGGTGACGGCAACGACCAGAACGTTGGCGGCGGGGGTGGCGCCAACGGCGGGACGGGCGGCATCGGGGGATTCGGTTGGGGTAGCGCGGGTATCTCCGGAGGCTTGGGTGGCGCGCCATTTCCTGCTACGACGAGCACGCTGGTCATGGGTGGCGGAGGAGGCGCGGGGAGTACCAACAACGGCTCGTACTGGGACCCCAGCACGGATACTGGTAACAACGATTGCGGCAATCCGTGCACCGGCATCTACAGCAGCGGAGCCCCTGGCGGGGGTATCGTTATCGTTCGTACAGGCTCGGTTGCTGGCTCTGGCACGATAACGGCAAATGGGCTGACTCCTCTCGACCCGGGGAAGGATGGCGGCGGTGGTGGCGGAGGGGGCGGTACGATTCTCGTGTTTGCGAATAGCGGAGGACTCGGCGGTCTGACGGCCGATGCCTTCGGCGGGAACGGTGGGAACACTTGGCCACAGGAGGCGCCGGGAGCGACATTCCCGGGCAACCGGCACGGCCCGGGCGGTGGAGGCGGGGGAGGCGTAATCCTTACTTCGTCAGCTCCAGCCGGTACGAATGTCAGCGGCGGAACTCCGGGGTGGTCCACACTTGCGGACGATCCTTACGGAGCCACGGCTGGCCAGCCGGGCGTGTTTACTTCCGGACTGACCATCACGCAGACGCCCGGCACGCAATCCGGGGCCTATTGCGCGGGCGCGGACCTTGCCGTCACGAATTCGGGCTCACCCAGTCCGGTTGTTCCGGGTCAAGATATCACCTACGTTCAGACGGTAACGAATAATGGCCCGCAGGACGCCCTGAACGCGGTATTCAGCGAAGCCATTCCGGCGAATACCACGTTTGTTTCGCTGACCGAGACCAACAATCTGGGCAATCCCAGCACCACCTGGACTTGCACGACCACTAGCAGCATCAGTTGCACCGATCCGGATGTTCCCTCGGGCGCTTCCAACACGATCACTTTCACGATCATCGTCCAAGTGAACGCAGCGACTCCGAGCGGCACACAGATCGTAGACACCGACTCCGTCAGCTCAGGCACGAACGATCCAAACCTGGCGAACAATTCCGCCACGGTCGTCACGATCGTCGGTGCCGCCAATTCAGCGAACTTGTTGATCACCAACACGCCTTCGGCGAGCGCCGTTGCGTCGCCCTCCACTTTCTCCTATACCGTTGTAATCAAAAACAACGGTCCAGGAACGTCCAGCGGTGTTGTGTTCAGCGAGACGATTCCCGCAAGTCCGGCGGACCTAACATTCAATTCGATCACGCCTGCCGCGGGGTGGTCCTGCTCGAATCCCGCGTCGGGAGGGACCGGAATTATTAGCTGCTCGATCGCTTCGCTTGCTTCAGGAGCGTCGGGGACGTTTACCATCACCGTCAACGTTGTTTCGGGGCTTGCGTCCGGTACAGTCATATCCGAAAGCGCGAACGTTTCTTCCGGCACGCCCGACCCCGATCCCACGAACAACACGGCCATCGCAACTGTGGTTGTCGCGGGCGCGGGGCAATCGGATCTGGCCGTAACGAATTCTGCTTCTCCCAACCCTGTTCTCGCGGGAAACAATCTCACCTTTACGCAGACGGTGACAAACAACGGGCCGATCACCGCCAATGCCACGTATACGGATGCTGTTCCCGCGAATACCACATTTGTTTCCCTCGCTGTTCCGGGCGGCTGGAATTGCGGTGCCACCATCCCCGCTGTCGGCGGGACGGGAACGATTTCGTGCTCGAACGCTACGTTTGGCGTGTCTGCGCCGGTCATGTTTACTCTGGTCGTGAAAGTCACCGCCACAACGGCTCCCGGCACCGTCATTTCCGACACAGCCAGTGTGTCGGCCGCGGGCGGGGACCCGAACATGGCGAATAACTCCTCAACGGCGACTTCCGTAGTCGTCTCACCGTCGCAGGCTGATGTTGCCATCACGAAGACGGCGGCTCCCGAACCCGTCAACCAAGGCACAAATCTTACTTACACATTGCAGGTGACCAATAACGGCCCGGCTGTGGCCCAGGGCGTGACGGTTTCCGACCCGCTTCCGGCTCAGGTGACCTACTCATCTTCCTCCACGACGCAAGGAAGCTGTTCACAGAGCGCCGGCACTGTTTCGTGCAATCTGGGATCGCTTAGCGTGGGCGGCCTGGTAATCATCACCATCAATGTCAATGCGGCGACGTTTAGCTCCTCCACGCTCGCCACCAACACTGCGACCGTTTCCGCCACGACCATCGATCCAAACTTGTCGAACAATACTTCGACGGCTATCTCCACGATCCAGGCGCCGACGGCGGTAGAGCTCGCTTCCTTTCACGCGCTGGCGCAACCTGCCGGCGGAGTTCTCCTTGAATGGCACACGCGCGAGGAAATACGAAATCTAGGTTTCCATGTCTATCGGGAAGATGCGCAGGGCCGCCACCGAGTTGATCCTTCGCTGATCGCTGGTTCGGCATTGCTGATGAGAGGGGGGCAGCCACAGCATCGCGCCAAGACATATCAGTGGCTCGACCCGCAAGGTGGGCTGCAGTCTTCCTATTGGCTTGAAGACGTGGATCTCAACGGGACTCGCACGTTGCACGGCCCTGTGTCGCCGGAATCTGCCGCGGAGACGAGTGCGCCCATCGCATCCGCAATGCTGCTAAGTCAATTGAACCGGTCAGCGGCACAGACATCGTTGTCCAATTCGCGAGGCGGTTTTGCTCCTTCGGAGCCTGCTCCGGCGACTGCTGCTTCGGTTTCCAGCGGTTACTTGGATCAAATGTCGGCGGTGAAAATTTCCGTCGTCAGCGAGGGATGGTATCGCGTCACGCGCAATCAACTTGTGGCGGCAGGACTCGACCCCGGTGCGGACGCGCGCATGCTTCAGCTTTTTGCGGAAGGCGTCGAACAACCGATCCTGATCCTGGGCAATCAATCCGGCCCGCTGGCCCCCAGCGACAGCATCGAATTCTATGGGACTCCCATCGACACGCCTTATTCTGGCACGCGAATCTATTGGCTGGTGAAAGGCTCGGAGCCGGGCAAGCGCATTCCGCTGGTTCCTTCGGGGAGCTCAGGCCGGTCCAGCCCGCCGGCGTTTCCGTTCACAGTTGTGCTTGAGCAGCGTACAACGTACTTCGCAGCCTTGCTCAACGGCGAAAACAACGACAACTTCTTTGGCGCCACGATTACGACGGAACCGACAGATCAGTATCTCACTGTCGTTCATAGCGAAACGCAATCCGGGATTCCAGTAACGCTAGACGTGACGCTGCAGGGAGTCACTGACGGGCAGGACCACGCGGTTTCCGTGGCATTCAACGGCTCGTCCGTCGGGGAAATGGATTTCTCGGACCAGTCCAACTACTCCGACACATTCTCCATCGATTCCAGTCTGCTTCACGATGGGACGAACACCGTCACGCTTACTGCGCTCGATGGGGAAAATGACGTCAGCCTCGTACAATCCATCGCGCTGCATTACCCGCACACCTACACGGCGGATTCCAATTGGCTCCGCGCTTCGGTTATCGCAGGCTCAACTGTAACCATTGCGGGATTCACGAATTCTCAGATTCACGTCTTCGACGTCACCGACCCGCTCTCCATTGCTCAACTCAGCGGGGAAATCCGCTTTGATGGCGGGAGCTACACCATTACTTTGACTCCGCCGCCGGATGAACGCGCGGAGCGAATCCTCCTGGCATTCTCGAGCGACCAGATTTCAGCGCCCACGGCGCTCGTCAATCATTCCCCCAGCTCGATCGAGGAACAGCGTGAAGACGCTGACATCGTCATCATCGCACATCCTGATTTTGTGGCCAGTGCCGCGCCCCTTGTCAGCCTCCACGAGTCACAAGGCCACCAAGTGACGCTTGTCACCGTGGATCAGCTCTACGATGCCTTTAACTATGGCGAGCACAGCCCATTCGCACTGCGCGCGTATCTTCAATTCGCCCAGGCGAATTGGCGCACGAAGCCCCAGGCTGTTCTGCTGCTGGGAGGCGCCTCGTTTGACCCCCGGAACTATCTGGGCTTTGGATACCTGGACTTTGTTCCCGCTCGGTTGATCGAGACGGCTGCCTTCAAGACCGCCTCCGATG
>CAWBGC010000008.1:0-33281 GCA_963788255.1 uncultured Acidobacteriota bacterium | reverse complement strand
CGGGGAAGATCATCGTCGATTTCCTGAATGGCCGCATGCCGGGCTACGTGGATACGGGGCTTGAATTTTGTTCCCGTCGAAGATTGTGCCCGCGGCCATCTGCTCGCCGCCGAGCGCGGACGTATCGGGGAACGATATATTCTGGGCGGTTGCAACCTATCGCTAAAACAAATGCTGGACATTCTTGCCGCCGTCAGTGGGCGGCGGGCGCCGCGCTGGAAATTTCCCCACGTTCTGGCCTATGCTGCTGGATACGTGGATACGGCGGTTTCACGGCTGGTGGGCCGCGAGCCCCAGATTCCGCTCGAAGGCGTGCGCATGGCGCGGCACAAGATGTTTGTGGATGCATCGAAGGCCGTGAGGGAACTCGGTTTCTCGTCCGGCCCGCTCGAAGCCGCTCTCGAGCGCGCGACCCGATGGTACGAGGCAAACGGATATGTCGCCGCGCGGGGCGCGCAGACCGTGGCGCGTGCGCACGCGGCGTAATTGAACGTCGGAACCCATGAATATACTGGTGACCTTCGCGGTCCAGGCGGAATTCACACCGTGGCAACGGCGCAGGAATTTCCGCCGCCTGCCGGGTGACTGGCCACTGTTTGAATCCGAATTCGGCGGCGCGCGCGTCCGCGCCATTCTGACTGGCATGGGGCAGTCGCACGCGCTCGAAGCCGCGCGGCGGATTCTTCCCGCGAGGCCCGACATTTGCATTTCGACCGGGCTGGCGGGCGCCTTGCGAAGCGGGTTTCGTCCCGGCGACATCCTGGTTGCGCGGCTTGTGAGTGAAGCCGGCGAACCGGTGGCCGTGGCGGCGCATCGCGAGTTGCTTTCGACGGCGGTGGATTGTGGCGCGAAACAAATTGAGCGGTTCGCAACTTCGCGGACGCTGCTCACCAGCGCGGAGCAAAAGCGTCAACTGGGAAACGAGGCGGAAGCGGTCGAAATGGAAAGTTACGTAATTCTGGCGGAAGCGGCGAGGCACGGTGTGCCGTCGGTGGCTGTTCGGGCCATCAGCGACACCTCTGATTTCAACATGCCCTACGATTTTGAGAACGCTTGCGATTCGCGAGGGCAGATTCGCATCGGCGGCGTGATCGCGCAGGTGCTGCGCAAGCCTTCCGGATTGCCTGCGCTGCTCCAACTGGCGCGCGATTGCCGGACTGCTTCGCGGCATCTTGCGGATTTCCTGGATATGTTTGCGGGAACGCTTGCCGACCGGCTGATTCCTATCGAGCAGGATCATACGGTGGCCGCCCTATGAGCCAGTCGGGAACCATACTCGAGACTTCGTTCGTGGCGCCAGCCGATGCCGGCCACGATGCGCGCGGCCGTGTACCGCGGCAAGGGACGCGTGGTCGTGGAAGACGTTCCCGTGCCGTCCATCGGTGCCGGGGAAGTATTGATTCGAGTGGCGGCGTGCGGAATTTGCGGCACCGACATCAAGAAGATTGCGCATGGATTTGTCGCGGCCCCGCAGATTTTCGGGCATGAGGTTGCCGGCACAGTGGTTGCCGTGGGCTCCGGGCGTCACAAAATGGAAGCTCGGCGACCGCGTCATGAGTTTTCATCACGTTCCCTGCGGTGAGTGTTTTTACTGCGACCGGCGGCTGTATTCGCAATGCCCTGGCTACAAGAAAGTTGGGCTGACGGCGGGTTTCGATCCCAATGGCGGCGGATTTGCGCAATACGTGCGGGCCATGCCGTGGATTGTCGAGCGCGGGATGCTGGCGATTCCGGACGAAATCAGTTTCGATGAGGCTGCCTTCATCGAACCGGTCAATACGTGCATTAAAGCCGTGGAAAAGGCCCGTGTGACCGCCGGAGAAACCGTGCTGGTGATGGGGTTGGGTCCGATTGGCCTGCTTCTGATGATGCTCTCGAAACTTGCCGGAGCGGCTGTGATCGGGAGCGATCCGATGCCGGAGCGCCGCGCCAAGAGCGTTTCGCTCGGCGCCGATGCGGCCCTGGACCCGCGCGAAGGGCGCCTTGCGGAGGAAATTCGCGCCCGCACCGGAGGCCGCGGAGCGGACGTGGTGCTGGTCGCTGTGCCGATTCCCTCGGCGCTGGTGGATGCGCTGTCATTCGCGAGGCCGGGAGGCCGAGTTCTCCTGTTTGCGCAGAACGACCCGCTGATGAAGATCGAATTCCCCGCGGCCGCGATCGGCGTTGAAGAAAAGGAAATTCTGGGGAGTTATAGCGCCGCGGTGGACCGGCAGGAAGAATCCGCCCGGCTGATTTTCTCGCGTCAACTTCCGGTGCGCGAATTGATTTCTCATCGTTTTTCACTGGAAGATATAGATAAAGCATTACAATTAGCATCTCATCCTATAGGCAATTCATTGAAAATGGTGATACATCCTTGATAAGAAACGAACCTAACGGGCGAAAGAACGGTCACATGACCGCTGCAATTCTATACGGCAGCGAAAATCTGAAGATCGAAAGCGTGGACATCCCCGACCTCGCCGCGGATGAAGCGCTGCTTCGCGTGAAGGTGGCACTGACTTGCGGTACCGATCTGAAAGTGTGGAAGCGGGGATATCATGCGCGGATGATTGTCCCGCCCGCTGTATTCGGGCATGAACTTGCCGGTGTCGTCGAAAAATTGGGCTCCGACGTGAACGGAGGCTTGAAAGTCGGCGCGCGCGTGGTTCCCTCGAACTCCGCGCCGTGCAACGTCTGCCTGTTTTGCCGCAAGGGGCAGACCAATCTGTGCGAGGATCTGCTCTTCAACAACGGGGCTTACGCGGAATACATCCGCATCCCGGGTCGGATCGTTCGCCAGAATATGCTGGTGATTCCCGAACACGTTTCCTTCCAGGACGCGGCCATGGTCGAACCCCTGGCGTGCGTCTTGCGTGGAATTCACGAGACGGGCGTCCAGCCGGGAGAAACGGTCGTGGTGATCGGCTGCGGGCCGATTGGATTGACCTTTGTGCGCGTGCTGTCAGCTCGCGGGGTGAAAGTCATCGCGCTCGGGAAGCGGCCGAATCAGATTCGCGCTGCGGAAAAGTTTGGCGCGCGCGCGGCATTCATTGCTCCGGACTTGACGGACCCGCCACAGAAGGTCCGCGAATTGACCGAAGGCGGCCGCGGCGCCGATGCCGTGATCGAGGCGGTTGGCACGGCGCAAACGTGGGAGTGGGCGCTGCAGATGGTCCGCCGCGGCGGCGTCGTGAATCTGTTCGGCGGCTGCCCGCGCGGCACGGTCGTGCCCGTGGATCCGAACGCGCTCCACTACTCGGAGATCACCATCAAGTCCACGTTCCACCACACCCCGCGGTTCATCCGGGAAGCGCTGGAGGTGGTTGCGCGAGGGGAAATTCGCTCCAGCGATTTTGTGAACGCGGAAATTCCGCTGATCGATCTTCCCAAAATGTTTGAGCACATGAAACACCGCAACGGGGAAATGAAAGTCGCGGTGATCCCTTAGCGGCTTGCGTCCTCACGGAGTTTTCCAGGCCGCGCCGGGCTCTCCGGTTGGCGGTTGAGCGTAATGCAGAATCCTGCTGAACTCGAAATTGCCCGGCATGCGCCTCCGTCCGGTTGCACCGTGCAGGAGGCCGAGCGCTATACGCGCTGGCTGGCCACGCATCACTACGAAAATTTCAACGTCGTGTCGTGGCTGCTGCCGAAACGCCTGCGGCAACATTTCTACAACCTCTATGCCTACTGCCGCTGGGCGGACGATCTGGGAGACGAGGTTCCCGATCCCGCGAAAGCCCTGGAGTTGCTCGACGCTTGGGACGTGGAGCTTCGCGATTGCTACGCCGGCAGGCCTTCGCATCCCGTATTCATCGCGTTGCGGCAAACCATTACTGCGTGCGAAATTCCCATCGAGCCATTTTCCGATCTGCTCGTGGCGTTTCGCCAGGACCAGACCGTGCACCGCTACGCGACCTGGAACAGCATGGTCGGATATTGCCGCTATTCCGCGAATCCAGTAGGCCGCCTCGTACTCTATTTGTGTGGATACCGCGACGCTGGGCGCCAGCAACTTTCCGACGCCACCTGCACGGCCTTGCAACTCGCGAACTTCTGGCAGGATGTAACCCGGGACCTGCGAGAAGGGGAGAATCTACATTCCGCTGGAATTGCTGGCGGCTCACGGCCTCTCCGAAGACGACATCGTGGCGCGAAAATTCGATGCGCGCTATGTCTCCTTGATGAAGGAATTGATTGCCCGAACGCGAGAATTGTTCGACCAGGGCCTGCCGCTGGCTCGCAGCGTCGATTCCGCGTTGCGCGTGGACATTGAAATGTTCAGCCGCGGCGGGCTGGCCGTCCTCAACTCCATAGAAGCCATTGGATACAACACGCTCGAGCATCGGCCGTCGATTCCGAAATCGAAGCAGATGTGGTTGCTATTGCGTGCGCTGACGGAAACGATGTTCAGCCGCAATTCGGCGCCCGCCATTTCTCCACCCGCCGCGCCGGTGCGCCTCGCGATTGTTGAGGGGGATTGTATTGAGCCTGGCCTCGAGAAGTCGGCAGACGCGGCCGCTAGCGGAGCCGCAGGCTCATACGCGGAATGCCACCGGATCGCGCGCGCCGCCCGCAGTAATTTCTACTACGCATTCTATCTCCTCCCAAAGGCCAAGCGCGATGGCCTGGCCGCTCTCTACGCCTTCATGCGCCTAGTGGATGATGTTGCGGACATAGGCGAAAATCCGGAGACCGCGCAACGCGGTCTCGCCAAGTGGCGCGCTGCATTTGATGAAGCAGTCACGGGCAATTCTCAGGCTTTTGATGGAACGGCCGTGATGCCCCTTGGACAATCGCTTTACGGCGAAAGGGAAGTCCTGCCTGCCCTTGTCGACACTATGCGCCGCTACAACATGCCGGCGCGCTACTTGCATGACTTGATCTCCGGCGCGGAAATGGACCTCACTGTCAAGTCTTACCCGACATTCGACCGCCTCCGTGAGTATTGCTACCGGGTCGCCGGAACGGTCGGTCTTACCTGCACGCACGTTTTCGGTTATCGCGATCCTCGCGCGCTTGACCTCGCTGAGAAACTGGGCCTGGCGTTTCAGCTCACGAACATAATCCGCGATGTCCATGAAGACGCCGCGCTCGGCCGTGTCTACATCCCCGATGAAGACCTCGTGCGATACAATGTCTCTCCAGATGATTTTTTACACGACGAAGCCACGCTGGGCATGCGCGAGCTTCTCCGTTTTGAAGCCGATCGCGCCTGGCGGCTGTATGAGGAATGCGCTGAGCTGATCGATCTCGTCGATGCCGACAGCCGCAGCGCACTCTGGCTGCTCGTGCATACTTACAGCGCTCTGCTTGCCCGCATTGAATCGCTCGACTTTGCGGTCTTCAGCGAGCGAGTCCGTCTGAGTAAAGCGGAAAAGATGATCTTCATCGGTCGCGCACGCTTCGGGCGGCTCACTCGGGATAATGTCCTTGAAAAACGTGATCGTGATCGGCGGCGGCCTGGCGGGACTTTCCTCGGGCGTCGCGCTGGCTGAGGCCGGCTTCCGGGTACGTTTGCTCGAAAAGCGGCCCCACCTGGGCGGCCGCGCCGCGTCGTACGTGCTGCCGGGCGGCGAGCACGTGGACAACTGCCAGCACGTCACGCTGGGATGCTGCACGAACCTGGCGGATTTTTACCGTCGTGTCGGCGCCGCGGATAAAATTCGATTTTTTGACCGGCTGGAGTTTGCCGCTCCGGACGGGCGCCGCGGATCGATGGAGGCTTCGCCGCTGCCTCCTCCGTTGCACATGGCGCCTTCGTTCGCGCTGTTCCCGTTGCTCGAATGGTCCGACAAACGCGCCATCGCCCGGGCGCTGCTGAAGATCGCGCGCAGCGGCGGTCGCCCCGCGGACCTGTCGAACGATGGGTGCGGCATCACGATGCTCGCGTGGCTTCAGAAGCACCGGCAGACCGATCGCGCGATTCGCCGCTTCTGGGAAGTCATCCTGGTCAGCGCGCTCGACGAAGAGCTGGACCGCATCGACGCGCGGTACGGCATCGATGTCTTCTGGAAAGCGTTTCTTTCCACGCGAGGAGGATATCGCGTCGGCATTCCGAGCGTGCCGCTTGGAGAACTTTACGACGGCTGCAAGGAAGCCATCGAGCGGCGGGGCGGGGAAGTGTCAGCTGCGAGCCGGTGTGCAAGGATTTCGCGTGAACGGTCAGCGAGTCGAGGGCGTTGAGAGAGACGAGCGGATCGGTCGAGACGGCGGATTATTATCTTGCGGCTGTGCCGCAGGATGTCTTGCCCGAATTGCTGCCCCGCGAAGTGGTCGAGCGAGAGCCGGTGTTTTCGAACCTCCGCAACTTGCGGACCTCGCCGATTACCGGGGTCCACCTCTGGTTCGATCGCAGCCGTGATGCGCGAGCCGTTTCTGACGCTGCTCGACAGCACGACGCAGTGGGTGTTCAACAAGACGCAGCTATATGGCGGCGGAGAAGACGGCGGGCAATACCTTCAGCTCGTGATCAGCGCTTCCTACAGTTTGGCGCGCGCGTTCGCGTCAGGAAATCATCGCGCTTTGCCTGGACGAATTGCGGGAAGTTCTTCCTGCGACCCGCGAGGCCACGCTGGTGAAGGGAACCGTCGTCAAGGAAATGTCCGCGACGTTTTCTCCCGCGCCGGGCTCGGACCAGTGGCGTCCCACGCAGAAAAGTCCGCTGGCGGGATTATTTCTCGCGGGAGACTGGACAGCCACGGGCTGGCCGTCGACAATGGAAGGCGCAGTCCGCAGCGGATACCTTGGCTGCGGAAGCGATCCTCTCCGATGCAGGCGCGCCGCGAAAATGTTTGCAGCCCGATTTGCGTCCGGAAGGCTTGGCCCGGTTGTGGGCCCGCGAAGTCCTGAATCGCGGCCGCTCGCCATTGGCGTGAATATTCACAGACTCGTCTATTTTTCGTGTAGCACACACTGATTCAGAGTATGATAGGGGCATCCCCCCGGAGGTTCTATTGGAGCGGAAGTATAAGCAGCGGGGCTACATGAGTGCCGAAAAGCCCCAAAAGAAAGAGAAGCGCGCGCCCGAAGGTCATCCCAGGCAGGATCAGATTGGGCCGCGCACGCCACGTATGGTCGGCACCATTACGCGTGCACGATGTTCCAACTGCGGCGGCGTCCTGCAGCCGGGCTTCGACCCGAAAGGCAAGTGCCCGCGTTGCGCGTTCGAACTGCATTCCTGCAAACAGTGCGCGTATTTTGATACGGCGGCGCGATTTGAATGCATGCAGCCGGTTCCCGAGCGCATTCCGCGCAAAGACCAGCGAAACGACTGCACCTTCTACGAATTTCGCACCACCATCGAGAAAGATACGGCGCCGTCGGCGCCCGCCGCGAATTCAACGGCCTCTCCGGAACGCGTTTCGCGCCCCCGCGATGCGCGCCAGGCGTTTGAGGATCTCTTCAAGAAATAGGTCAGGTCTCCAGGGCTCCGCCACTGCGCGATCTTCAAGAATTTCCAAGGTTCATTGCGATTCTGAGTTGGCGCAGGACGCTTCAAATCGCCCCATCGGTTCCTGCATTGAACACTGCTATGTGACGAAAATTCCGGTCCACGGTAGTCGATAGTAGAATATTCACGGGTCCAGGCGCCTCAAGGCGGTTTTTTCCGCCCGAGCGCTTTCCCTCGGCTTTATTTGTTTCGGACTGGAGAAATGAAATGCGAATGCCCGGGCTTACTCGGCTCATCCTCGCGGCATCCATGCTTTGGGTGGCGCCGTCGGTTCCCGCGCAGAGCGTCGCGCCCGTGATTCGCCTGTCCGTCGATTTGCGCGAGGCGCCTCGCCGGATTTTTCATGCGCGGCTGGATCTTCCGGCGCGCCCCGGTCCCCTGACGCTCCTGTACCCCGAATGGATTCCCGGCGAGCACGCCCCCGACGGGCCAGTGTCCGAGTTGGTCGGCCTGCGGTTTACGGCCGCTGGAAAAACTCTGCCCTGGCGGCGCGACGACGTGAACCTGTACATGTTTCACCTGGAAGTGCCCGAAGGAGCAACCTCCGTCGAAGCGTCATACGACTATCTTGTCTCCGGCACTTGGGGAGGGATTTTCCGCGGGGCCGTCCGCCGATTCCTTCATCGCCGTGCTCGAATGGAACCTTGTCGTGCTCTACCCGGCCGGTCAGCCGAGTGATTCGCTCATGTATCAGGCGAGCCTGCGCCTGCCGCAAGGATGGAAATTCGCTTCTGCTCTCACGGCAACATCGCAAGGCGAAGATCATGTGGACTTCGCGCCAGTTTCCTTGACAGCGCTGGTTGATTCTCCTGTCCTCGCGGGCCAATATCTTCGCTCCATAGATCTAGCTCCCGACGTCACCCCACCGCACCGCCTCAACATCGCGGCGGACAATGTTGCGACGCTCGAAATGCCCGATGATCAGTTGGCGGGTTACAGCCGTCTGGTCCGTGAAGAAGGCGCGTTGTTCGGCGCTCGCCATTACAACCACTACGACTTCCTGCTTTCGTTGACCAATAACTTCCACGCCAATGGACTCGAACATCCGCAATCCAGCGATGAGCGTGCCCCCGAGCACATGTTCAGCAATCCCGAACAGGTCTTGCTCTATAACTCTCTATTGGCTCATGAATTCACACATTCCTGGAACGGCAAGTACCGCCGCCCCGCGGGCCTGGCCACGCCGGATTTCAACCAGCCCATGAAAGACGATCTGCTGTGGATCTACGAAGGCCTGACGCAGTACATCGGGGAAATGATTTCCGCGCGCTCGGGTTTGCGCACGCCGGATGACTATCGCGAAGCGCTGGCCTACACCGCCGCCTTACTCGATCACGAGCCGGGGCGCACCTGGCGCTCGCTTGAAGACACATCGCTTGCCGCGCCCCTTCTCTATAACGAAGGCACGCGAAACTGGTCTTCCTGGCGGCGCGGTACAGACTTCTACGATGAGGGCTGGCTGATCTGGCTTGACGCGGACATGATCATTCGCCAGCAATCGCACGGGCAAAAATCGCTCGACGATTTCTGCCGGCGATTCTACGGCGCGCCGGATTCAGGGCCGAAAGTCTTGCCGTACACCCTCGAGGATGTGGAGGCAGCGTTAAACGAAATATTGCCGTACGACTGGCGCCATTTTTTCGAGTCACGCGTGTATCAAATCAACGAACACGCGCCGATCGGCGGCATCGAAAACGGTGGCTGGCGCCTGATCTACAATAGCGCGCCCAACGCGCAGATTCATGCCCGCGAGGACGTGACCGCCCGCGCCGACTTTAATTTCTCGTTGGGCATGAGCGTCGAGACCGGCGCCGGCGAAAAAAATGGCCGCATTTCCGATGTGATTCCCGGAACTCCGGCGGCCGAAGCTGGCCTTGCGCCCGCGATGCGCATCGTTTCGGTAAACGGACATTCCTTTTCGCCGGGTGTGCTTCGCGACGCTGTGGACTCCGCGCAGAAAAACACGAAGCCAATCCAAATTACCGCCGACAACGCAGGCGTCGGGCGCAGTTTCGAAATTCAATACCACGGCGGCGAACGCTATCCGCACCTGGAACGAAACTCCGCGCTGCCGGATTTGCTCGGCCAGTCCTTGCAGCCGCTCATCCCGTCCAAGCCGTAGATTCTTCGTTGAAAAGACACACAGGTCGGAGCCTGTGCATCCAGGACATTCAGGAAAACATCGTCGCCAGCGAATGTGAAACTTACTTTTGTGAGAGCGGCGGACGTATCGCGTTGCTTCAGCGCGGGATTTCGCGGCAAGCTCAGCAGGTTTGCAAACAATCGATAGGCGCCCGGCACACCATCCGGCAATTGGCGATAGAGCGCCAGCGCGACATAGACATAAACTCCACGGCCGTATTGCGCGTAAACCAGGCCGCCTTTTTGCGGGTCCTGCTCCGGATCGTGCGTCTCGAGCGGCGCCTCATAGTGCTTATCCCAGGAAGCCAGAAATCCGTGGCCGCGTTCTTCGACCCAGCCGGTAAAGTCCTGTTCGCTAATCTGATTTGGCCAAGTCAAAACGGGGCTCTTGGGATCCAGAAAGTCAACGTGAGAGTTTTCATCCACGACTCTCTCAGCGGTGTTCGGCAGGCTATAGGGGTAAGGCCCGTAGTTGTGGTCGTATTGCTGCGGTGTTGTACTGCACGATCACCACGCCGCCGTTCTTCACGTAATCCAGAAGCCGCTGGTTATGCGTGGCAAGTTCCGGCCGCGCGGCATAGGCGCGGACTCCCAGCACGATGACGTCATATTTTTGCAGGTCGCCCTGCGCCAAATCCTGCGGGCTCAAGAATTCAGATCTTGACGCCAATGCTTGCAAGCGATTGCGGCACCGCGTCACCTGTGCCGGTGACGTAACCCACCCGCAATCCCGGCGCAATCTTGCAGTCCACTCCGGAGGTCCGATACGTCGCCGGCATATAGAGGTTGTAAGGGCGCAACCCCGGGTAGCCGACCGTAGTGAAGCCCTCGCGATATTGACGTCCCGCGAATTCGGCCACCGCGGTAACCGTGTAGGTCTTTTGCTCGAGCTGATTTGGAAACACCTGGAAACCGATGTTCTGTTCCTGGCCGGCCCGCTGCATCTCAAAAGACGCGACGGCAGGCTCCGAACGCCAACCCGGCGGCAGTTCCAGCCGCACAGTGCCCTTCGCCCCGGTTTCCACTTCGGTGTGAACCAGTGCCGACACCGCAAATGACCGGGCGCCGAGCGTCGTGATCCCAGCTTGCGGCGCGATCCGCACTGATACTGCGGGCGTCACCATCAGCGGATCGAGCACCATGCCTGGTCCATTTAGCTGCCGCACCGTTTGCACCGACTGCCCGGCGCGAACCTCCACGCCCTCATAGCTGAACTCGACCCAGGCAGTGAGCGGGTAGGGAGGGAGCGGTAGATTCAAATAACGTTCATCCACAATGTCGTAGTATGGCTGCTCATCATTCGGTCGCGCGAAATACGGGCGAGTGGCCGCCGCGTTATCCGGAACGCGCACGTCAAACCTCTGGTCGAGCTCTTGCCGGGCGGGAAGATTTGCGGCAACCGGCGATTCAGGCGTGACCGTCCAACTTTCGCCTGCCGGGAGTCTGAAGCCAGACGCGATCGAGCTTCAACGCGCCAGCGGCTGGATTGTCGAGGTGAATCTTCACTGCGAAATCCTGGCCGGGAACCGCATAGGCAAACGTTTCCGTGGGCCCGCCTACGAAGAAATTCGCCCGAGCTGGTTCGCGCTTTGGAGCCACCGTCGCTTCCAGCGAAAATCCTAGAGACGCGACGATGGCCTGCTGAAACTGATCCTGCTTGATCGTGAGCTCATGGAGAATATTGTATTTTGCCTCTTCGGAAAGCTCGCTCGCGGAGACCTGCGCCACAAGAGCATTGGTTTCCTGCAGCCCTTGCGCCAGCGAGGGCGCGACTTTCTCGGGATGATCCAGCGAAAAATCGCGCATCGCTTGCCCGACAAGCCCGTCGACTCGCGACAAGCCCTCTTTCAGGAATGCATTTGGCTGGCCCTGCGCCAGTCCCGCGATTCCTGCCAGCGAGACATCGATCCCGTCGAAGAAAGAGCTTTCCTTGCCGCTCGCCGGAACCTGCGAGGCATAACGATGGTAGGGAACGTTCACAGGCCCCGCGTAGGGAATGCCGCCCCCGCCATTTTGCGATTTTTGAAGGGCCAGGCCCTCTCTCGCTACTTGCAGATAGGATGCGCCCAAGACGGGGTCAAAATTCCCTTCCGGAATTTCAACGTCGACCGAAGGCATTCCGTCCGACCAATTCTTGTGAATATAGTCGTAGAAACGCACCGGGAAATATTTGCCGGTAGCCGAGTCGCGAATTCCCTGCGGGGTGACCGAAAAAGTGGGAACCCGGGCATACATTTTTAGAGGCGACCATGGCCGCAGCCCGGCGCGAATCTGTTCCGGGAACATGTTCGGATCGCCAGCGGCCGCAAAAACTTCCTGTGCGATCTGCCCGGCCACTTGATGATGCCCGTGGCCATCGGTTGGGCCACCCACGAAAACGGAGGTGACCACCAGCGGCCGGGTTGTGCGGACAACTCGAACCGCGTCGGCGAGGACGCGGTCGTGGCCCCACAGAGTAAGCGACTCCTCGCGTGTCTTCGAGAACCCAAAGTCGACGACGCTGCTGAAGAACTGCTGCACGCCGGAATAGCGATCGGCAGAAAGGAGTTCCTGGGTTCGCACCAATCCCAAGGCGTCTTCAAAATCGTCGGACATCACGTTCTGTCCGCCCTCCCCGCGATTGAGCGTCAGCATCATCGCGCGCGCGCCTTGTCCGCGTGACTCCAGGGTCAGCATCCCGCTGTCTTCGTCGTCCGGATGCGCCACGACCATCAGCAGGCTCGCGCGGGTGTGAAGTTTCAGCAGCGTCTGCCACAACCCCAGCTGCGCCGCGGTCGATCTGCAGCGGCCGCCCATCGGGAGTGGCCGGGGGCGTCGCCGTGTCGGCAGGAGATTGCGCTTTCGCCGGACGCAGGGAGCTAATTCCAGCCACAAAGAGACGCAACCACAATTCCCAGCGGCAGGGCGTAGCGCCTCACCAGGGACTTCGACACGAATTGTCTTCGTAGTGATTTCATATACAGGGCGTCAACTCGAAACGCTCACAACGGATTCACATTCTGGAAGATCCCGCCCCACGCGGTTCCCCATGGACCTGGACAAGCCTGACCTTAAAGCGCGTCACTTCCGGGGCTGCGTGGTTCTCCTCCCGAGATGATATCGAGCTTCCTCGAAATTATCGCCCGAAAAGACCGAAGTAGGTTGCCTTCCCAATCACGTGGCCGTCCATTGCCTTTAGGAGATCGGCGCGGCTGGCCCCAGTGGTCAGATCAAGCTTCGCATCCAGCGCATAGATCTCAAAGATATAGTGATGCGCAGTCCCGCCGGGAGGCGGGCAGGGCGGCTGGTAACCGTTAACCCCACGAACATTCTTGCCCTGCTGAATACCATCGGGCGTGGTATCCGGCTTAATATTTCCCATCATTTGCATGGATGTCGCCGGTATGTTCCAGAAGATCCAGTGCGTGACATCCATCGCGTTTTTGCCCGGAGCGGCATCGGAATCGTGAAGAATCACGGCGAAACTGGCCGTATTCGCCGGTGGATTGCTCCAAGTTAGAGCGGGCGAAGCCGGATTGGGATCCGAACAGGAATACTGAGTCGGGATCATCGAGCCTTCGGCGTACGCGGAGGTGGAGAGTTTGAACTTGGGGGGCGGCGCCGCGGCTTGCTGCTGCGCGGCCACACTGGCAACTCCCGCCGCCAGCAGGATCGCCAGAATTGTGAGGGATTGCACCCGTTTCGTTGGCATTGCGTCTCCTCCAAAGAGTTGGTTCTGATTTCTTACACTCGCCTGGAAAAATCAAACCTGCCCGCGACTTCCAGATCCCAATCTACTGCACATCTCCGCGGCTATCCCGGCGCTGGGTGATTGCCAGCCGCCGTACAATGGGTGAAATGCTATATCGTCCCCGATCCGATGGCAAGCCTCGGAAGCCGGCACAGGGAACGCATGAGCGAACAGAAATTGGAATCACCCTGATTCCGCTGGACATCACTTCGCAGCCCGGAATTGAGGTTCTAGGATTTTCATAAGATCGACGATCGTTTGTACCACGGCCTGGTCGCCGATCGCCGTATTGATCATGGCGTGATACACCGAACGGCTTGGCCACTCAACTTTGAAATATTTTTCGATGAAATCGGCCCGTTCGAGGTCGACCGTATCCACGAGTTCTTGAGCATCTTTCTCACTCTTGCCACGAGCGAGCAACCGTTTTACTTTATCTTCCCTGGAGGCATATAGAAAGACACGCATCGCCTCCCGGCTATTCTTCAGAAACAGCTGCGACCCTCTTCCGACGATGACGCAGCTTCCGGCGCTGGCCACCTGCTGGACGACTTTCTCCGTAAACTCCAAAATACATTCGCTGTCCACCAGCTTCAGCTTGTGCGCATTCAGGCTTCCTTCATAACTTCCGCGCAAAAACGACTTGAAGAGCCGGTAGTACAGCGGGTCGGTACGTTCTTCTCGCCCCTCAACGACTGCCTTGGGACAATCCGCCCGGCGGGCAATTTCTTCAGTGAGCAACTGATCCCATAGCTTCCAGCCAAGATGCTCCGCAAGCCGCTGGGCAATCTCACCGCCTCCACAGCCATACTCACGTTCGATGGTAACGATTCTAATCATCGGGATTCCCAAGAGCTGCGTCCCGCGTCCCTGCCTTTTTACCAATCCCCATACTATTCTACTTTACTTATTCAGCGATGACTGTTCCTCTCCCACGTGGATCATTCTTCCTCAAGATAAATGCCAGAAAGAACATGATCGCCGCGCCCACCGCAAGAACCATGAATGTATCAATGTACGCCAAGCTCCCCGCCTGTGCCTGAATGCTCTGGTAAATCCTTGCGTAAGCCGCTCTTTTCGCTTCCAGTGCGCCTAATCCGGAGTTGTTCAAATGTTGGGCAAGGCCGTTTGCCGAATTTTGGAAAGCAGGACTATCGACCCTGGCATAATCAGTAAGAATCTCCTGATGATATTGCGAACGCCTCGCGATGAGCGTTGTGACCAGCGAAGTTCCCACGCTGCTTCCGATATTGCGCATGAAATTGACGATGCCGGAGACCGCATTGTTCTTTTCTGGTGGGATTCCGATGTAAGCCACTAGCGTAATCGGCACGAACAGAAACCCCATTCCGATCACCTGAGCGACCCGCAGCCACGCGGCAGCACCAAAGCTGATCGCCAAATCAATCCGTTTGGTGGAATAAAACATCGCAATCGCCAGACAAAGCCAGCCGAAGGCGATCAGGTATCGCGCCTGGACCTTCGTTGTCAATTGGCCCATGATGGGCATCTCGATCAGCAAGGCCAGGCCTCCACCGGAAATCGCCAGGCCGGCGACTTGGGACGTGTACCCCATGAGCGTCTGCAGGAATAGCGGCATCATGACCAGACTGGCGAACAGCATGATTCCCAGCGTGAACATCATCAAATTGGAGCTGGCAAAATTGAAATTCTTAAACAAGCGAACGTCCACGATGGGCGCCTTTTGATACCACTCCCAGATTACCAGCGAGACGAGGGATATCACCGATACGATCACCAAGATCGTAATAAATCGCGATCCAAACCAGTCATCCTCCTGACCCTTGTCGAGCAGCACCTGCAGCGCCCCGACGCCCAGCGTCAGCAGCGCGAAGCCGACGTAATCGAGCTTGACCCCGGCCTCCTGGAGTTTTCTTATGTAGGGTGGATCTTCGACGAAGGTATAGACCAGAAACAATGTCGCGATTCCGACCGGGAGATTGATGAAAAAAATCCATCGCCAGGAATAGTTGAAGGTGATCCACCCGCCCAGGGTTGGCCCGATGGTAGGCGCGGTGACGGCGGTGATGCCGTAAAGGGCGAACGCCAAGCCTCGCTGTTCTGGCGGGAAAGTGTCCGCCAAAATCGCCTGGGCCATCGGCTGCAACCCGCCACCGCCCGCGCCTTGCAGCACTCGAAAAAAAAGGAGGAGACCCAGACTCGGCGCGATCCCGCAAAGCAAGGGAGCTCGCCGTGAACAGAAACAAGCAGGTCATGAAAAAGCGCTTTCGCCCGAGCGCCCCGGCGAGCCAGCCGCTGATTGGCAGAACAATGGCGTTAGAGACCAGGTAGGAAGTCAGGACCCACGTGCTCTGATCGTTGCTCGCCCCCAGATTCCCCGCCATGTACGGCAGGGCCACGTTGGCGATGCTGGTGTCGAGGACCTCCATGAATGCCGCGAGCGCCACCACCACGGCAATCAGCCAGGGATTAAATTTGGGCCGCCAGATCTCCTGGTCGGCGGTGAGGGAAGCGGCGGAACTCATTGGAGGTATACGTCGGGCACGACGTTCATGCCCGGCCGAAGCTGGTGATCCTGGTTCTCTCCGGGATCGAGCGTGATCTTTACGGGAATTCGTTGGACGATCTTGACGTAATTGCCTGTGGCGTTTTCCGGTGGAAGCAGGCTAAAGAGCGGGCCCGTGGCGCCGGCAATGCTGTCCACATGACCCCGGAACGTCCGGCCGGAAGAATCCACGTGAATTTCCGCTTTCTGTCCGGCCTGCATTTTCTTGAGTTGCGTTTCTTTAAAATTCGCGGTGATCCAGACTTCGTCAAGCGGCACCACGGTGAGCAACTGCTGGCCCGCCTGAACGTTCATGCCGACAACAACCGTCTTGTTCACTTGACCGCTGACCGGCGCCACGATCTTGGTGTACTGGAGATTCAGTTGGGCCTGCTCCAGCGCGGCACGCATTTGTTCCACGTTGGAGATGGCTGCGCGGGCGCGCGCCTGGGTGGCCGACACCTGCTGCGGCGCGGTTTCCGCGGATTCCTGGTTCGCTTCTGATTGTGTCAGGCGACTCCGGGCTTGTTGCACGATCTGTTGCGCAGCGGCTTCATTGGCGCTGGCTGCGGCAATGTCAGCCGTGCTGGCTTTGGCTGCGGACACCGCCTGGTCGTAAATTTGCTCGGCCACTTCCTGCTTATCCAGCAGCAACTTGTAGCGGCCGACGTCGTCTTGCAACTTCACATCGTTGGCCTCGGCAGCCTCCAGTTGCGCATGAGCAGCGGCGGCCTGTTTCTCAGCGGCGAGGATTCCGGCGTTTGAGTTTGTAACGTCCGATTCGGTGAATTTCAGTTGGCTCGCCGTGGTCACCGAAGTGATCGGAACATTGATATTCAGCGATTGGGCGGTCGCTTCGGCGCTCGTCAGATTTGCTTTCGCCTGCGCGACGGCAACCCCGTAGTCTTTCGGGTCGATTTCAACGAGCACTGTCCCTTTCTGCACGTACTGGTTGTCGGCCACATTTACTTTCACCACGTAACCTGAAATACGCGCGCTGACAGGATAGAGATGAACGTCGACCTGGGCATCGTCGGTGGATTCATAGCTGTTCAAGTAGCGCCAAAAAAACACGCCGCCCACAACCACGACCAAGGCCACGATGAGAAGCAGAATATTTCTCAGTCGTTTTGAGCGCCTATACCGCGGCGGGGTTTCGGAAACGCCCCCGCTGGCGGAAAGGGGGGACGAGCCTCCCGCGAATTCATTGCTTGCCTTGGGCCCTGAATCAGCTGGATGCTCTTCGGCCATGGCTTATTTTCCTTTGATATTTATATATTCTCGGCGCCATTTTCCGCGATGCAACGGGCACCGACCGGGGGAATCTTCGCGCTAACGTGACTGACAATATAGTCTCAAATTTCGTGTCGCACCGT
This sequence comes from uncultured Acidobacteriota bacterium, assembly GCA_963788255.1. Taxonomy (GTDB): domain Bacteria; phylum Acidobacteriota; class Terriglobia; order Acidiferrales; family UBA7541; genus Palsa-295. The sequence goes on along the minus strand of CAWBGC010000008.1, from coordinate 16,074 downwards.
CATTCCTGAATCACAGTTAAGCTCATCGTCCACTCCGATTAGATTCAATTCGCCCGTAAGCGGTGCATAGATGTCAGTTGAAATTCATAAATAATATGTTGTGGCCATTTCATGGGGTACACATCAGTTGAAGGGAAAAGCTAATGGCAGGACCGCACACCTATTCCGGTGCCGGTCCGCGAATGATTTGCACGAATCCATCGGGACGAACCCATTTCGCGAAGGCCGCGCGGACCTGATCGGCGGTCATCGAAAAATACTGCTTCGCGGCGCGCATGGGTTCGTCGAGCGGCAGGCCGATCTGGGCGCGGGCCAGCAATCCTCCGGCGACGCCATCTTCACTCGATTCCGAGAGCGGAATCTGCCGCAAGAGAAGCGCCTTGGCCTGCTGGAGTTCGGCCGGCGTGACATTTTCCTTCTGCATGGAAATCAGGTCGCGCTGGATTAACTCTCGGGCCTTCGACACATTCTTCGGATCGCAGGCATAGGTGACCGTATAAATCGTTCTGGTCTTCCCCGCATTCAGGCTGAACGTCCACGTCGTACACGTAACCTGTTCACTTGCCTCAGGTCATGATACAAACGCGTGGCGTAAAAGCCCCCTCCGAGGACATGATTGGCGAGTTGCAGCGGATAGTAGTCGGGATCGAATCGCGTCATGCCGACCATTTCCGAGAGGTCGACCGAATCCTGCAGTTCGCTCGGATCGGGAACATTGGCCGCGGAAGACTTGTTCGACGGAACGGGGGGAAGATCAACCTCGGGCTTGGGACCAACGGCCTTCCATGGTCCGAACCATTTCTCGATCGCACTTCTCGCTTCTTCCGGAGTGATGTCGCCGATCACCACGATCGTCGTGAGATCGGGCCGCACCGTCTTGGCGTAATACTGCTTCACGTCATCGAGGGTCAGCGAGGAAACCGTCTGCGGAGTCGTTTCCCGAAGGGCAGGATCGTTTGCCGGAAGCAATCGCCGCATTGAGCGCGCGGCCCGCGCGATATCCGGGACTCTTCATTCTGCCCGCGACGAATTGCGCGGTCTCCGGCTTGATCACATCGAACGCTTCCTTGGGAAGCGCGGGGTTCAACTCGTTGTCCGCCAGCAATTGAACGCCTCGCGAGAAGTCCTGCTTCAACACCTGCAGGGAGAAATCGAAGCCGGCGGATTCGTCGGCGGCGATATCATCGAGAGCCTTCTGAAATGCCAGCCGGTCCAGGTTCTTCGTGCCGTAGGAAAACAGATCATCCAGCACGTCGTTGACGCCGTCTTTGCCGGGCGCGGTTTCCAGTTGAGGCTCGTGGCGAATGTTGCCGAGCACCGTGATCGTGGGAGTGATCTTCAGCGTTCTCACGATCAGGCGCAGGCCATTGGGTAATTTCATGTCGGTTGAGGATGGAGGAGCGGGCGGCAATTCAAGCGCGAGCAGTCGAGATCCAGCCCAGGAAGGCAAGTCCACCGGCTTCGTGGGAGCTGATGTCAGTTGTTCGCCGCCTCCAAATCCTTTGGAGGCCACGGCCGCGCCGGACGGCACTGGTTTCAGTTCCGCCGTGATCGAGTTTTGATCGACGAGAAATTGTTTTGCGACCCGATTTACATCTGCGGGCGTGACTCGTCTTATCGCCTCGATATCTTCATCGGGAGAATTGCGTCCTTCCGCGGCCAGAGCGTCCGACCATTCGGCGGCCAGGCCCGGGAATGGAATTGCGGCGGAATTCCGCGCCGGCAATTTCCCGCCGCTTGGCAGCATCGACCAGTTCCGCAGGCACGCCGTTCGCGGCGTAATCCGCCAGGATTTTGCGCATCTCCGCGATCACCGGCGCGGCGTTCGCATCGGCCGGCAACACGGCGGCGCTGTACGCCACGCTGGCCTTTGTATACGCCTCCGCGAAACCGAATTCGGTTTGCAGCGCTTTTCCCTGCGGCACCAGAGCATACAAATTTCCGCGCTGGCTCGAAAGAACGTCGCTCAAAATTTGCACGGCCGCGAAATCCGGGCTGTCGGTGCCGGGCATCCGGTAGGCCACGAATGCCAGCAGATAGGAAAGATTGCTGTCGAGCGTGAACGATTCCGGCTTTACCGGCTGCAGATTGATTTCGGCACGCGCGGGCAACGATTTCTTCGGGATGTTTCCGTAGAACTCCTTGACCTTTGCCAGCACCGCGCTGGGATCCACATCGCCCGCAATGACGAGGATCGCGTTGTTGGGCGCATACCATTTTTTATAGAAATCCTTGAGCATCTCGCCGGTCGTTGCGTCGAACGAATCCTTGGTTCCGAGAGGGTCGTGGCTGTAAACCGTGCCGGAGAACATGTCTTCATTCAAACGCGTCATGAACTTGTAGGTCGGATTGGACAGGTCGCGGGCCACTTCCTGTTCGATGGCGGGTTTCTCCTGGGCCCATTCGGTCTGCGCATCCTGAATGTCCCGCATGCAATCCGCGTCGACTCGCAAAGCGATGTCCAGATCAGCGGCGGGAATGGTGGAATAATACTGCGTGATATTCTGCTGCGTGTCGGCGTTGCCATAGCCACCCAGCTGCGCGAAGATCGCGGAAATCTGGTCCGCCGACACCTCCGAGCATCCGCGAAACGCCATGTGTTCCTGCGCATGCGCCATTCCGGGGAAGCCCGCCGGAGTCTCGTTGCCGCCGACCAGATAGTTTTGCTCGACGGTGACCACCGGCGCGAGCGGATCGCGAATAATCACCACTCGCAATCCGTTGTCCAGCGTCGCGCGCGTAACGCCCGTCGTCTCCCGCCGGTTTCTCCTGCGCGAACATCAACGATACAGCAATGAAAACAACCGCCAAGACTCTGAGCGTCGAAGACAAGAGAGCACCCCTTCCACATGACCACTTATAGCTTAACGCATTGCAATTTCAAAATTGGTCAAGAAATGTAGAGTGCCAGAATTGGCACCCGCGAAGGCCACCCTCGAGCGCGTATGCACAAACTCTTTTTCGTTTGAGATGTTGTAATTTATTTACAGGGCAGTAGGTCGGTAGAAGAGTGGCGGCCTCTGAAGCGAAGACAGGCTGCTCTACGAGGCATCTGGAGACAACACCAATATCAGTATATCGACACGTTATCGAAGGTGGCCGTGGCCAGGGTGGAGTTGTTGTCCCCGCTGACCGCCAGACCGATGTACACACCCTGGGCCATAGTGACGGTCTGAGTCGTTCCCACCTGCACCCAGTTCACTCCGTCGGGCGAAATGTAGCCGTTGGAGGTGTTCCCGCTGCGCACCAGCTTTACCCAGTAGGGCAGCGCCACACTACCCGAACTGCTTTGCGAGGTGGTGCTGCCTCCGGTGCTGGCGCGTTCGCGCCGCAAGACACGCAACCTTTGGCGAATGAGCGGGAGCCAGATAAATCACGCAACGGCGAGAAAGGCTAACCAAGTTCGTATGCGCAGGATAACACGTTTCGATTGGACTTGCGGGTCACCTCTGCCTAACCTCCTCTCTTGCATCAAGAAGCGACTATCCTGACAAAGATCGTAGCGTGGGATAGAATCCTCGCCGTGCTCAAAGAGAAGATCCGACCTATTTGCTGTACGCGCCTGATCAGGGATCACGATGCCAGTCGCTGTTTTCCCGGACGAGGAGGGAGTCAAACATCATGGCAAAGGCAAAGGAGTTTACGGTAACGATCGAAGACAAACCAGGCGCGCTGGGGAAGTGCTTCCTCGCTCTGGCCGAGCGCGGCGTGAACATCCTCGCTTTTCAATCGTATGTCGAGGAGCGTGAGAGCCTGGTCCGATTCCTGGCGGATGATCCGGCAATCGCCAAGTCGGTTTTAGGCGGCCTCCACATGATCTTCGAGGAAACCGACGTCGCCGTAGTCAGGCTGCTGAACCGTCCGGGTGAGTTGGCCCGAGCAGCGCTGCGGCTGGGCGAAAAGGGAATCAATATTGACTATTCCTACTGCGGATGGGATCCGGGATCGACGCGCGCGCTATTGGTATTCGGTGTTGACAACTTGACTAAGGCCGCAGCCGCGCTGGACGAATTAGTCGCCCAAAGTGCGTAGCGGGCGCCAAGATTTCTAAACAAATTAAGCTTCTGACAAAGCCCAGCCATAGTTTCCGCCTTTCGGGGATCATCTCCTCAATCCCATTCGGACCCGGCAACCAAATTCCGGGAAGATCATGCGGCTTAGGCGGCTTGAGGGTCTCACTTGTGGACGGGACCTAGCCCTCTGCCTTTTTCTTTCCCGAGTCCTGAGCCGCTGCGAAAGATGAGATCATCAATGCAGCCAACAGTGTGATAACCAAACCGCGGGCCCGGCCTAGCATTGAGAACTCCTTCCTCTACAGACACGGAGGAATGTTCCAGCCGAAAATTTCCTTCTTGGAATTGTCGGAGCCACCACTCGACGTGGCGCCATAGCATGACAGAAAAATATATTCAAGGCATTTCACTTCCAGGGGACTGTGCATCCCGAAGATTATTGAACCCCTCCAGAAGCGCACAGACGTTCTCACTAAGGAATAATTTTGCAAGCGATTACACTGACTAAATGGCAAAAGTTCAGCCTGGCGTAGGGATGCGGACCACCGCAAAAGAGGAACCTTCTGATTACCTGGCCATGGATTTTTTAGAAGTCGAGCCACGGTCAACACTTTTTCTCATTTAGAGACTCAATCGGCGCACATGCACCAACTCATTTTCGTGTAAGATGTTGTGATTCATTTGCAGGGGCGTAGCTCAGTGGTAGAGCAGCGGCCTTTTAAGCCATTTTTGACGCAATGCCACAAAACGCCGCGAGACACCAAGGCGCGCCATTTCAATCAGATAGGGGAAAATCGGCACGACGGGGGCAGCCCGATCATGCCCGGATTTGCCAAACGAAGTGCCACCAGAAGTGCCACCGGAATCCTCCCGATATACGACCATGCCGCATCACCAGGTTATTTGAAGAAGTCGAGCACGGTAAATCGGTTTAGCTTTTCATGGTGGGATACACCCTAAATTCCGGCCAGAGCTGCGCGAACCAACGCACTCTGCCGTATCCCGCAGGAAAGCCAATTGCTTGATTTATTTCATCTGCGGTGTCTAGGGAATCAAAAAACCAAACGCGCGTAAAAATATCGCGCTGTGCGTGGGCAGCGTAGAAAGCACTTGCGAGCTTGGCAATGTCGTCCAGGGACAGCGGCCCGGAAGGCGTGTTGTATGCGAATGCGTTGAAGCCGCCGTGAACGAGCAAGCAAAACTCATCGAGCCCATGCGCCGCAAGGTGTTGCTGTTTTCCTGGTTGAAAGTAGTTCTCCATCTTTGCGTCCAAAGCATTTTTCAGTGCGGCGACGGTGCGCGCGGGATCGAAGGCACCTCCGTCGCCCGAAACGTCCATCCAGCGGAGGCCGTGGGGTTCTCCGCCGATATACCGGATTCCAACGAAGTATTTGCCAATCAAAGGATAGCCGGGAAACTCATTTTGGTAGTACGAGCCCCCGAAACGCTCATCGTTCGTGAGCCAAGCGCGATCTACGTCAGCCGCACATGCAAAGAATTCAGCCCGAAGCCGTTCTGCGTCGACTGAGACTATCCGTTCCTCCCGATCTTCGATGAATGCCCCTCGGAAATTCTGCGGCCTGTATTCGCTCTCCCAATCCCGCCGAAGTAATCCGAGTATCTGGTCGCGTATTAATTCGCGCCTCTTCGCTTGAGTCATCTGGTCGCCGTCCAACCATTCAACCAGTTCGAGGCCGATTCGCGCGGCGCGCCCGGTGCCAATGAAATCCGGCGGGTCCATTCCTTCAGGAATTGGAGCCCAGGATAACGGCTGCCCGGCGAATTCTGGAAAGTGCGTTTCCAGGTCGTTTAGGACCGCCTGTTCGCGCTGAACATGAGTGAGACGGGGTGTTGCCATGACCGTTTGCCGACAGAAATTATACAGTCCCCGAAATCGCTCAAATATAAAATTTGAACGGTAAGGGCGGAGTGTCTTTGGAAATTGGCGCCGCTGTGAGTATTTCACCGACAGCATCTGCAAATTTGAGCGTAACTGGCTCTCCGTCGGCGAATATGCAGGCGTTGTAATTTAGTTTTGTGAGGGAGAGGATGTCTCGTACGACTTGAAGGATGTCTGCTCTCCCTTTGCAGATGTCAATGAGCAGCGGGTTCGGAACTTCTTTTCCGAGGTAGGTCTGAAGCCGAGGAACGAATCCTACGGTCCACAAATACGCCTCCTTCTCGGTGGAAACATGCGCGGTTCCCCTTAAGACCGGGTAGTCGCCCGGAGAATACAATTTCAGGTGCGTGCCGCGATTTATTCGCACGCCGACGACATTTGTTTCGTTGCCGACTGCGGAGCTGAAGCCCTCCCATTCCTCCTCGTTGAAACGAACACGGCCGTGGATGAACAGCTCTGTTGGCGGTTTCTTCGCAAAATTCTTTTGCTTGTAGGTGTCAACCGCTAGGGAAACTACTTCGCGAGCGGAATCGCGGTTCAAGTGGAATTCCTTATTGTCCTGCGAATACCAGGGGCCGACCGCGCCTTTGAAAACGACGCCATCTCCAGAATCCAGAAACATTTGAGCGGCGCAACATGCGTTTGAAGCGTCGCCCGACCTGTCGTCTCTCTTAAACACTAGCCCGAGATAGCACACTCCCTTGCGGACATGATTGAGTTTCCACGGGCGACCTCCAGCCTTGTAGAATGCCGTCGTTGAGAGATTCCAAGCCACGGTCGAAGGGGCATCCACTCTACGGAGAGGTCGGCCATCCGTTGTGAGAAATTCTTCAGGTGTGAGCGTGCTCTCTTGAATAATTTGGAGCGGAGCCGAGGAAAGGAGCAGCTTCGCCTTGAGCTGGTTGTGAAAGTCCGGTTCATAGCTGAAAGGAATGGCTGCCTGGTTCACTTCGGGAAACAGGGAGGGTTCTTTGGCGAGTTTTCTTGCCTGAGCGCTCGTTACGCCTGAGTCGTCGTCCAATCGCAAGCTTCGCTCAACCGTTGAGAGTGGACGGCAATATTTGTAAATCTCATCAGGAATTATGACGAACCAAACGTCAACGACATCTTCTTCCTGCCGCGCTGCGCCTGCGATCTTCTCCGCGAACAGCTGAACCGTTTTGTAAACCCGTTGGTGCCTGTCTCCCAAATAGAGAACGCTCGATAGGCTGTCTTGCCCCGCCGTGGGTATCGCAACTGTAATCTGCGGTTCCGCTTCCCACGGTACACCAAACACCGTCTGGAAGCCTGGGAAGATCGGGCGGAAAAGGGCTTCCGCGGGGGTCTTGGCCGAGAAGATCGGCTTCCTGATCCTGCTTAGCCAGGTCTTGAATCGCCTGATACCTTCCTCAGTTCCGATTACACCCGAGCGAATGCCATAAACAGTCCCTTTGGCGAGCGGGCCAAAGAGTGACAAGCCGTCGTGGGGATCTTCTACGGCTTGACGATGATGGAACTGGAGTAGGGGTTCCTCAAAGTAGTAGAGTCGCATCAGTGGCCGTCCTCGCCATTGCTATCCTGGTCGCTTGGCTCACCATCATCTTGTTCGTGCGGGACGTCGCTATCGTCGCCGTCATCCGCGATTTCCTCCGTCGCTCTGGATTCCTCGATTGCCTTTTTGGAAATGACGGAAAACGATACTTCGCTCTCAAAGATCATGGGGCGAGAGTCCATGATGATGCTCTCCCCGGATGCGACAGGTATTTCGAGGTTCCGTTTCTCCTCGGACACGAGGGTGACGGCGGCAAGCAGCCGGTCTCGCCAAGCGTCGTTGTACCAGCTCTTGCACTGGCGCCTTCGGGCTCGATGCATCCTTTTCTTGTCGGACCAGGGCGTTTTTCCATCGTCGCTGAATACAACATGACTCGTTATGTGAAAGACGACATAAGGTCTGAATTTAGCGTGCACTTGTATCGCGAAGTGCCAGTACCGCTTTGCGCTCGATGCCTTATCCCGCTGTGATGCTATGGTTGCGAATCCTGTCAGGGCACGCCAATCGCGTGTGCCTCCGATTCCGTCAAAGTGAACCTTGAGAGCCTCTTCGTTTGGGGGCTTCAAGAAGAACCAACACAGTTTTCCGTTTGCCAGTTCATAGCTGCCTAGATGCGCTTCCCGAATACGCTTCTCGAGGGATAGGCCAAGCAGGCGAACAAAACTACGTCGCAACTGGTGAAGCTCCTCATCGGGAATTGGAAGGGACCTGTCAAGCATGTCCGCAATAGCGAAAGATTGCGAATCCGCAATTTCAGAGACCTGCGGAAAGTCAGCCGCCGGCGCAAATGTCACCAAGCGCGAGCCTTCACAATACGCAGGCCAATTGCTGAGAAAGTGTTCTGTCTTTTCCGAGCCGTTCTCTAATGTATGGATGTAAATTCGTGTAGGCAATTGCGGTATTGCAAACCAGTTTGAAAAATACTTGTCGGGCTGCCGCAGGACGCCTGAAGTGGAGCTCCGGTATGAGCGCCACCAAGCGGCGACGTTCTGCGGATTAAACTTTCGCTTTCTCTTTGGAACTCGATCCCGGCTGAGTTTCTTGAGGAGCAGAACTAGACCATCCCGCCAGCTCGGAAAGAAGGCGATGCTCTGGCGAAGGGAGAGATAGACGTTGTACTCGGCGGAGGGGAGATCGTCAATCGCTACGGGAATGATGAAATCCTTACTGCCGTTGTGCTTCGCCTCCACGTCGGCCAGATGGAGTTCTTTTCTGAATCCTCTCTCTGCGCCGCCATTGGAAACGTGTGACAGTACATAAACGAACTTGCATCCTCTATTTCTTAGCACTTGTTCGATGTCGTCCCAAAAATTCTCCCCTCCCAGCAGCTTTGTGAGATCGCACCAGACGCGATATCCCTCCTTGGCAAGCTGAAGGGTCAGCCAGAGCGTGAACTCGTTATCTTCGATAGCGTGGCTGATGAGAAGCGTGTCCCTCGGAATATGGGAGCGTGGCTTGGACTTGGCGAGGTTCCGGCGCGGCATTTGTGAGCTATCTTACGATATAACAATCGTATGTGAAACGTGTGCTTCGGTCAGTGCTCCGCTGAGCTTTTCGCGGTGCCGTACTTATGCCGTGGAAATTGAAACGCATGTATCGGCGGCGGGGAACGAAGCAAGGGAGAAGCCAATGGTGGACGACCCACACCAAGTAAGGTTCGAATTCCAATTGAAGGAAGCAACTGAGCTTCGTGCATTTGCCTACTCCGTTGTCGTAGGCAAACACGACGGTAATTTCGAACGGAAGGACTACATAGCGCTCGGAATGTTTGCTCGATGCTTGCAGATACATGAAGCGACGGAAGCTGTGATTCGGAAGTCTCTCGTGGACGACGGACTGGTTCTGGTTCGTGCACTCGTGGAGCACGCAGTTAATGCCGTCTACATGTTGGCTATCGCCGATGCGCAAACTGCGGATGCCTTCGCGGACTACGGCGACTACCTGGCTTATACGCAATTACTTGATTTGAAGACGGTCGACCCCGATTTGATGAAAGTAAAGGTTCCTGCAGAAGAGGAGGAGAAAAGTCGGCTACGGTACGAGGCCGTGCGTGGAAAGTTCGACGGGAAACGCGGCGATAAATGGTGCGACGACGACGCTTTGTATAAGCGAGCCGCACGGTTGGACTATACGCTGCGGAAGCCTGACGTGGGCTCGGAATGGAGGTTGTTGGTCAATGCAGTTTGGCGTCATGCCTCCACGTATACGCATGGAACGGCCAGGGCACTGGCGCCGCAGATGGCCCAAGAAGGCGAGGTTACAACGTTCCACCGAAAATACAGCTACAAAGAAGCCGAACCGGTTTTGCAGTCGGCGAACACCAGTATCTATTTGGCCCTGCTTCCGATTGCCGTTCGACTAGGCGCGAAGAACGTCGCCGAGGTTCATGAGCGATTCGCGCGTTGGACGAAAGCGATGATGGATATGCCTAGGGCATAAGGAAAGTGGGTTTTCTTATCTTCACGATCGTGCAAATTCTAGTAATGGACGGATGTTCTTCGTATCAGCGTCAAGTGCGCGCAGCGCCGCGAAATACGTCTCGCGGGCCGGTCCGGTATCCACAAGATTAGTTCGTCCCCATGTGAATCTGGGCTTTCCATACTTCACGCTGAGCACATTGGCGAGCATCCTTGCGTGTCTGCCGTTCCCATTGGGGAACGCATGGATCTCTGACACCAACTGGTAGTGGAAGCGAACCGCGATTTCATCCATTTCGAACGTGCTGTTCTTTATCCAATAGCGAACATTGCCCAGGAGGACCGGAATCCGTTGATAGATTTCGGCGAAGTGGCAGCCGAAGTTCACGTCTCTTGTTCTATACTTCCCAGCCCATTTCCAGGTCTCGTCGAACATCTTTCGATGGAGTTCTCTCAAGTAAATTTCTTCCAGAGGGTCCCTGCTACTGATGATTCTGGAATTGAACGCCCACGTTTGCGCTCCGAGGATATTTTTCCGTTCCCATTCGTCTAGCTCCTTTCGAGACGCGAGGTTGGGAATCAATTGCGCCGCATCGTCCGGGTGGAGCGGTGTATTTCCGGGAGTCTCGTTGAGATTGGAAATGGTGCTCATTATTTGTTGAGTCGCCGTTTGGTCTCTTCCTCGATCAATTCTTCTACATTCCCCGGCGCTTGGTTTTCGAGGGCCATCGTGTGCTCGACATCGCGAACATCTTCTGTAACCTGGGCGCGCGCGCGCCGCTCGGCCAGTTCGGTGACCGTGCCGGACTTTGGAACGATCGCATACACTAAGTCGCAATCCATTGCGGCGGCCACGCGCCGTAGACTGCGGAGAGTGATTCGGTCGGTCGCTTCGGCTTCTTCGAATTCTTGAATACGCCGTCGCGACTGTCCGAGCTGCTTTCCCACGGTTTCGAGAGTCAACCCTAGCCCCTCGCGTATGGCTCGGAGCCAGCCGCGTTGAGGGCGCGGTTCCTGTTTGGCGGTGTCGAAAGTAGATAAGGCGCGAGCCAGTTGGCGCAGCCGAAGATCTCTGAAATCGCGTTTCATAATGAAGCTCCTGTCCTGCTATGGCAGGACATTATTAACACTATGTCCTACTATAGAAGGACATGTTGAGTAAATAGTCCTGATATACAAGCCCAACTGACTACATACTGTCCTGATATGTTAGGACAAATTCATTGAGGTGTCAAGGACCTCCTAGCGGGGGCGCGTCCATTTTTATGGCGGACCGGGTATCGGAAGAATTCATTCCGGAGCAAGGGCAGAAACTTGTCGACAGAGCATTCGCTGAAGGACGCTCCAACTATCCTCAAAGCTGGTAGTGAGTTAGCAATTTTGCGAGGCGGCCATAGCGGTTCCGCGGTCGCCGGCTTCTTGATGCCAAAATCGCGGCACGGATGACAATCCGACTTCCGCAAGGATCTTTCGGGCCGACGAGTTCCGGATTAACCGTTTCCCCAACGGTTGGATTGTCTTCAGAGAAAATCTAGACCACCTATGCTCACCACTGTGCCACTCAGGAGGCGAGCAAGTACAGTTCCTTGTTATAAGACGTCTTTACGCCAATTCCGCGTTTCATGGCTAACTTTGAGGTCTTTCGCCAAGAGTTCACCAAGTGATTGAAATGGAGGGAAACACAATGTCGAGCATTGGAGTGAACAAAGTAATTCTGCTCGGGAATGCCGGGCAGGATGCGGAGATGAGATCCACATCTGCGGGTAAGTCTGTTGCGAATTTCTCGCTCGCAATCAACCAATCCTATCGCGACAAGAAGGACGGAAATGTCCAGCGGGTCGAATGGGTCCGTTGCGTCGCCTGGGGCAAGCTGGCGGAAATTGCCGAAAGGTTTGTGATTAAGGGGAAGCAAGTGTTCGTCGAGGGTCGACTCGAGACGCGGCGATTCGAGGATCGCGAGGGAAGCCCAAAGACAGTGACTGAGGTGGTTGTGGCGTCTCTGCGCGTTCTTGGTGGGGCGCCGAACGCGAGCCGCAACGGGAACGGTCAAGACGCGGAGGCAAGCGACACAACGAACGCAGAGAGTGAAGCGGTTCCCTTCTGAGCGTCCGTCCATCAACACGTTCTAAACCCTTTCATCGGAAGCCTCCGCGTAGTCAGCGATCTCGCCGACGCGCGCTTTCAGATCCTTCAACCAGGCCTGCGGCTTACGACCGTGGATGAGACGACCCAAGAAGCTAAGCCTTTCAGCAACATTACTGCGGTTCCGAAGAATGTCTTCCCTGGCGACTTTGCTGTAGATGGCCAAAAACTCGGACATGCTGGCAGGCTTGGAAAAGAGGTAAGTGGCATGGCCGAGCTGAGGCGTTTCGACGATCACCGTTCTCTCGAGATCAAAGATGTACTCGGACCGAAAGAGGTAGAGACGGCGGGCACGCCCGCAGAGCTGCTTATAGAAGAACGCGTCGTAGTCGGGTTTCCAGGTGATCAAAGCAACGTCGAAATCGCTAGGCATGCCCAAACGAGAGCAGATCTCTTGGAGATCACCTCTCTCGATCGGCACAGATTCCAGACGCGCTCGAATTTGATCGAGGGCCTCGGCAAACTCCCCGAAACGATGATGGAGCCTGCGGGCTTCTGCAACCTGTTCAGCAATGTTTGAGGGCAGCGCAACTTCGAGGCGACTCGAAAGAGCAGTTTCCCACCTCACTAGATGCCATGCGCCGGCTCGGTGTTGATACTTGCCGCTCTGAATGAAGGGCGCCTTGACTCCGACCTTGGCACCTAGCAAATGCTTCCATTGATTCCAACTCGAATCCCAAAGCAGCGGCAACGATGTTTGGTCGAAGAGAACCTCAATCTGATGACGTGAATCTCGGTAGATTGCGTGATCCTTATAAAACGTGATCTTTCGCACCGGCGCTTCGAGCTGTTTGAAGTTTTGCTCGGGGCGAAAGGATAGGATGCGGGACGCGTAAAACGTCTTCCCGTCTCTTGAGAGATCTCCCGCAACAAGCAACGAACCAAAGCCGCCACATGGGAAGAGCACAGGGGATGCGGGATCATTCCGGAGAGCGTCATAGCAAGCGCGCAATTCTGGTTGGGCAAGAGTGTTGAAAGCGCGCTCTAACGCACGAAGGTCGCCAGTTGGCGCGTGTGCTGTGCGGAGTTCAAGGCTGCGCAATTTGAAAGCGAGGCGCAGCTCTGCCGGCGACACGCTGGGATTGACGCGTAAGAGTTCGTAGAATGAGGTCTGCCGATCCCACGCGCGGCGGCGGTCGCCAACGTAGAAATAATCCCTGAGGGCCTCGCAGCGAACATGGATAGCTGAGATGCCCAGGCTGGGACCGCAAACTTCAGCGGAAACGAAGAGGTTGTCCCGCTTGTCTTTTCTGGGTTGTGTGGCGTAGCCGATCTCTGCCTGAAAGACGTCCCTCCTTCTTTCCTCCCGATTCGTATTGCGAATGTAGATTTGTGTGCCTGCGTCCGCTGCTTCAAGCTCCACGGGGAATAGCAATTCGTCACCGGGGCGAATGAAAGACGCCAAGAAATTCGAGACTAAGATGGCAATGCCATCGGCGAAAACACATTCGGTCTTGCTGCCTTTTGGATTCGTTCTTAGAACCCGCCGACGGGCAACATTCGGTAACGGGTTGGTTCTGGTCTGGACGGCGAGGCCCATAGCGGCGCGGACTCTAGCATCAGCGAAACCGTTTGCCAAATAAGTGGGCACCGGTTCGTAAGTCATTGACCTGCCATAGCCAGGCGAGGACTCGTCTACGGGCTCCGACTGCGGGGTCCAATTCATCGGGCTCGCCTCCGCCACTGACCACTCGGCTTTGAAACGCGTAAGGTGGCCTAATCGTGAATGGAGCAATCAATGGCAACTGGAACCTGGGAAGATTTCACGGACAAGTATGGGTTTAGTGATGGTGAGGGTGTAGAGCAGCGCGATTTCGAAGCGCGCGCAAGATTGGTCGCAATGCTGAACGATCATGAAGCGATGAAGGCGGCTGGGCTCCATGCTCTGGAGTACGACCGACCCGGCCTTCACAATCCATGTTTGGTGGTTGTGGTCAAAGGGCAAGCGAAGGCAGCTAAGGAGCTGTTGAAGCTTTGGCTGGCGGGCGAGATCAAGGAAGCGCCGGTGCCTGATGAAATCGAACATGAGATCGCCAGTTTCGTGACCGAAGCATACGAGTCTTGAATTCGCATACTCTCGCAATTGCCTGCACGGCATCCGCATGACTATCTAGGCGCTATCTTCTCTTCAATCGAACGTTTAGCTCTCAGATCAAGACGACGACCGGCCTCAAAAAGAGCCCCATCGTGAAACCGGGAGGCTTCTCTTGAAACTCTATTGTGCAGATCTTTTCTGCGGCGCGGGAGGAACCAGTAGTGGGTTGATCGAAGCCGCGCTCGAGTTGGACTTTGAGGTAGAACTTGTCGCGATCAATCACTGGCCGGTTGCGATCGCGACGCATTCAGCAAACTATCCGTGGGCAAAGCACATCTGTGCGCGGGTCGAAGAAATCCGCCCGCGAGATGTTGTTCCACGGGGTCGCTTGCATCTCCTCGTGGCATCTCCTGAGTGCACGTTCCACTCAGTCGCTCGCGGCGGCCGGCCGATCGAAGACCAGAAGCGCGTCCCCGCCTGGGGCGTGATTCAGTGGGCGCAGGAACTCTACATCGAAAACATCATCATCGAGAACGTACCTGAATTCGTCCACTGGGGTCCGCTCGGAGCAAATGGCAGGCCCCTCAAATCCAAGATCGGTGACACCTATCAAGCATTCCTCCAAGCTCTACGCTCGCTTGGTTACCGCGTGGACGAACGGGTCATCTGTTGCGCTGATTATGGTGACGCAACAACTCGCAAGCGTCTGTTCATTGTTGCTACTCGAAGAGGAAACCCAAGTTGGCCAATGCCCTCGCATGGGCCGCGCGAAAAGGTCTCGCTGCAAACCTCTCTCTTCTCCTCGCCGCCCCTAAAACCATGGCGCCCGGCCCGAGAAATCATCGACTGGCACCTGAAAGGCGAGAATATCCTTGCGCGTAAGAAACCGCTGGCAGAGAAGACGCTGAAGCGGATTGCAGCGGGCATGAAGAAAATCAATGGCCTGGATATAGAACCTTTCCTCGTCATGTTCTACGGCACCAACAAGACGCGCTCGATCGAACAGCCGTTGCCCACAGTTACCGCGAACGGGCAGCACATCGGACTGTGCGAACCCTTCTTGCTCTCGCAGGCCTCGGGTGGAGCGCCACGACCCGTAGAAGAGCCCGTACCGACGATCTGCGCCAAGGGTGCGGTACAGATGGTTGAACCGTTCCTGATTCCATTCTTTGGTGAGCGAGAGGGCCAACAGCCTCGCACACACACAGTCGATGAACCGGTCCCCACCGTCACAAGTCACGGAGCGGGCGGCGTGGTCGAGCCGTTCGTTGTTGCCATCGATCATCAGGGAGGCAACGGTCGGTACGTTAAATCAGTGGAAGAGCCGAAGCCGACAATTACAACGAAAGCCAGGCTCGGCTTGGCAGAACCTTTCCTTATTGGCGCGGGAGGTCCCGAACGGGCCGGTGAGCCTCGGTCTGTCGAAAAACCCCTGAACACAGTGCTCACCCGTCAATCGATTGCCGTCGTCGAGCCGTTCCTGGTCGCTGCCGGTGGACCAGAAGGCAAGGGCCGCAATCCCAAGAGCGTTGACGATCCCCTCGACACCGTGTTGACGGAAAACCATGACGCATTGGTTCAGCCGTTCGTAATCGCAGTCAATCATGGAGACGCCGGTTCAGCTTCGTCCCACGATCGCTGTCGTCCAGTGGACGAACCCATGCCCACGCTGACCTGCAAAAATGGGTTTGGTGTCGTCGAACCATTTCTTCTTCCTCATCAGCATGGCAACGATACAGAGCAGAACGTGCGCAGCGTTGAGCAACCGATGCCCACAGTGACCGCGACGAGTTCGGACATGTTCCTAGTCGAACCGTACGTTTCCAAATACTATGGAACCGGAGTCTGCCAACCTATCGACGAACCCCTGGACACCGTCACCACGAAGGACCGCTTCGGTTTGGTCGAGCCCTACTTAATTCCAGTCGGTGAAAACCAATATCTCGGGATCCGTTTCCGCATGCTTCAGCCTCATGAGTTGGCCGCGGCGCAAGGTTTCGCCAGGAGCTACAAGTTCCACGGAAACAAATCGACAC
>CAWBGC010000007.1:0-38087 GCA_963788255.1 uncultured Acidobacteriota bacterium | reverse complement strand
GCGTCCTTGGATCGAACGGCTCTGCGGGAGCGAACTCTCCGGCCATGGCACGCTCGTGCAATTCCCAAGGCGACGCGCCGATGCGCGCCTTAACCAGTTTTTCAGGATCGATCTGAGCGGGTATTCCCGCATGTCCTGATCGAAGGTATTCCGTAGCCGTCCAGGGGCTACCAAAGTTGTTGACATAGATTTCGACCACGTTCCGGTCAGGGTCTTCGTAATAGATCGAAGTTCCCACCCCATGGTCGGCGGCCCACAGGGGCTGAATGCCCAGATTCTTCAGCCGGACATAAGTGCCCAACAAATCGTCGAGGGTGGCGCATTCAAAAGCGACGTGCTGCAGCCCCGTGTGGCGAGGCTTATCTGGATCGATCTCGGCCTTAGGTATTTCGAAGAACACGATTCGATGATCCATCTCGTCGTTGCTCACGAACGCAAAGGCGGAAAACGGCGGCCCTTGATGTGTGAGCCGCGCTATCGCTGGGATCTTTGAACGATGATTGACCGTCATGCCGAGCACCTTCCCATACCACTCAGTCATGGCGTCGAGGTTGGCGGTGACAAGTCCATAATGCTGCAGCTTCGGATGGACCGTTGTTTCAGTATTCATTGAGTTCCCCCTTGATCTCGTGACTTGATTGCTCCTGCGATCAGCTAGCGATATGCTTTATTTGTGCAGCCTCTTAATTATGCAGCTATATTAGCTTAATATTGCAGCTATCCTATGTCAAGAGGAAATTCCGGACAGAACATGAAACGAGCTGAACTGCTGCGACAGCTATCAAGCCTCGCAAGGAGGTTCAGCATGCAGACGGTCTTCCTGCACCAGGCCATCGCCCAGACGTTCGGATTGAACGCAACCGATACAAGGTGTCTGGATCTGATTAATTCGCATTCAGAAGGGATGGTGACGGCTGGACGGCTTTCGGACCTCACTGGTCTGACGACGGGAGCCATCACGCACATCCTGGACCGTCTCGAAAAGCGGGGCATTATCGAGCGCGTGCGCGACAGTCAGGACCGGCGGAGAGTCTTTATTCGTGTGCGCGGCGAAAGCGTCAAGCCTTTGCTGCCGAAATACGAAGCACTTGGGAAGGCATACATGGCCTTGATCGAGCACTACAGCGATACCGAACTGATGGTCATCGCTGGCTATATGGAGAAGATGTCCGAAATGACGGAACGGCTGATGACGGATGTCGTCGCTACTCGATCCGATGGATGAACATCGCGGGCGGAATCGCATGCCACATTAAGACGTGCACAGCTGGGCCGTAGCAGCGCAAATGGGGAATTAGTGGCGAATCGTCGGCAAACCGCAAGTAATCCGCGCTTCCCAAGGTGTGCACGACAAAACTGTCTCATTGTAGGGGTTCACTCCAAGCCGAGGAGTGCACCTATAGCTGAGCCGAAATCCGATCTGTGTCCTCAAACAGGCGCGCAGTCAGCGCACCGAACACGGCGCCAGCGACGTGAGCGGCGTACGCCACTCCGCTGTTTTCGGTTGCTGCTATGGCTCCCACGTTGAACACCTGCGTTAGGAACCAAATCCGATTAGAACCGCTGCGGGATGAAGATTACACGACAAACACGAAGATAATAAGAATTCATTAATCCGGTCGCAAGAATACGTCACCAAATGCGCCCATCACAGCAGCGATCGCGCCGCTCGCCCCGAGGGTGCGGAACTGTGGAAGTCGCATCAGCACAACCCTGCCCAGCATCACCGCCAGCCCGCCCGCGAATCAACACGATGTACCGCAGCGGATTCATCGCGTCTTCGAACCCGGACGACGCCACGGAACGCCATGTTCCCCAAAATATGAGACCAGCTTCGTGCATGAACATCACCGTGAGAATCGTGATCCAGTCGTGCCCGGAATGATCTCCGCCGCACAGCGCACCACCTGGAACGAATGCGTCGCCTCCCTTCAGCTCAAGGCCGAACGACGAAGTTCACGACGATGATGAACGCCGTGACAATGGGAACGTATTCTGGCCGTCGCGACGCATCCGTTAATGGACGCCCTCCCACTCGGTCTCCTCCATTCGTATGTGCCAGACGTGCATTGGTCCTATGTGCGGGACAAAGCTTCGAAGGTATGCCATCTTACTGGTCACGCTGCGCACCCAGAGAAAGCGTCAGACGCAATGTGCCGCTAACAGCGTGCTGATCCCGACCAGCATGCCGATCACCGTCCCTGCTCGACGGCCACGTCCTCCAAATCATGAGTGCTCAGGATTCAGTAATGATCCCATCGACCAGCGCCAGCTGACCCCGGAAGCGGCCGAAGCGTGATCCCAGCACAACCCCAACGGCTCCAACCAGCAGATAAATCGCCAGCGCAAGGGTCAGCGACTCCAAGCCACCCACCGGATGCATGAGTAGATAACCTGGATGAAAATCTCGAAATTCCAACCAGCAACTCCCAGAGGAGTCCTCCGGTGCTCGGCCTCTACCAGGCAAACACAGGTGGACGCCTCCGCTGAAAACCAAAGCCACGCGACGAAGATGTGGACCGTGATCCCCGCCGCCAGAGGCGAAGCGATCGAAGAATCCCCGCCACAATCATTAACACGCTGAGGGCAATTGACCACCCGACCGACTTCTTCACGAATGTAGCCGCTAATATAGTGCCCATAGTCTCTCCTCCTTTCGTTCCTATCGCCTATCGACTTGACCCTGCTCCTAGACCCACTCGTGCTGGGCTTTTCAATGCGACTCCAGGTCCTTCGCGGCCTTGTTGAAGCCTGCCCGGATTTCTTCCAGCCCTTTCGTCCTGCCGCATTCTCGTGCAACCCGGCCGTCAATTCAGCGAAAGAATGCTGCGCCGCATTGATCGGCTGCTTCGAGCTTTGTCTCGCAAGTCAGCCTGCAACAAAGTCGCTTGGACGTGAAGAGTCTCAAACCACTGTTTCGTTTGCAGCAGGCGTTCCTCAAAACTATCCTGGAGCTCGGCGCGCTCCTTGTGGAGGCGTGACTCGACGGCGAGGAGGTGATTTTGGATGGCGGCCTTCGCCTCTCCGCTCGCCTTCGCAGCTGTCGTCTTTAGATCCGAAATCTCCGTCTTCAAGGTGTCGATTTGGTGTTCGATGAGATCTTCGAGTTCGTCAGCATGGTGATCGAGCTGGCGGTGAAGATGATCGATGCTCGCCGCAATTCCGGATCTTGCCTGGAGTCCGGCCAGCTCCAATCGAAAGTTCATCTCTCGAATCTCCGATCTTAGATCGGCGTTCATCGCCTTAATTCGCTCTTCCAGCTTCTCCCGTCGGGCTTCGAGCTCCGCGCGCTTGGCGGCTACGTCCGCTTCAATCTTGCTTTTTTCCGCGGCTGTGGCAGTTCGCGACTTCGTCAACTGCGCGTGGATGTCATCTTGAATCGATCGGATCTTGTTCTTGGAGCGCTGCAGGTAGGCTTCAAATTCGGCGTCGCGCTCAGCCCGCTTTAGGTCCCGCTGAACTGTTCGCCCAAGCTTCTGGAACTCTTCCTCGAGCCGCTCTGCATAGCGATCCTCTACAACTACCGCCAGCGCGGAACTATCCGCACCAAGGCCTTCGAGTAATCCCTCTGGAAGCGTGTCACGCACAACCCTCTCCATGAGCCGCATCGATCCAGCTCCGACCAACGCTCCCGCGGCGACCCCAGCAGCCGCCCCCACAGGACCGCCTACGATGCCGCCCGCGACGCCACCGGCTACGCCCACGCTTGCAGCCACTACCTTTTCCGACACTTCATCGTCCATTTCTCGCGTCGCGATATGGCCGTTTTTGTCTTTGCTGATGAGCCCATAATCCATCAATTCAATCCAACCATCGCGATCAAGAGCCTTCGCCACTTCAAGAGCTTGCCTCGTTCCGTCCTTCGAATTTGCGGTCAATGTAATCAAAGTCAGGTCGCCCATGTTTGTCTCCTTTCCCAAAAGGAATTATCTGAGTTTTAACTAGGGTTCATATCGAGGAGCCTCAACGAATCGCCGTTCGTGGGCACTTTTGCCTGGTGAACTGCCGTTTGTCTGTGACCGGCATCACCGGCCTTTGGATTCGCGGATGTTACACCTCTCCCAGTGTCAACGCAACCAGTAGGCGCCGCAGAAGAATGGCGGCATCTGCCCCCCGGATCAACTTGAAAAATTGGAGCGCGTGCGGATATAAATAGCGTGAGTCGCCACAATGCAGACGGTTATCCACATATTAGCGTCGCTTGTCGTGGTCGCGGCGATGTCCCTGCCAGGCTTTTCGCAGTCGAATTCACAGTTGCCCACATTTCTTCAGCAGGACATCGGACTGAATCAAGATCAGATCGCTGCAATCCGGAATGGACAGCCCGTGACGAAGGCGCTGCCATCCCGCAAGCCGGATGAGGTCTTCTTGTTTGGCGCAGTCTACATCCATGCTGCTCCCGAGGCTTACCTTCGGTTTGCCCGCGATTTCGACCGCATGCGTAAACTTCCAAGCTATCTGGCGCTCGGTGTGTTCAGCAATCCGCCACAGCTTTCTGACTTGAAAGATTTTTCGTTCGGCGATGATGACATCGAAACCTTGAAGGATTGCAGGCCCGGCAACTGCCTGATTCAAGCGCCCGCCAGTTCCATCGAAGAGCTTCACCGGTCTATCGATTGGTCGGCCCCACACGTGAATGAACAAGTGAATCGATTCCTGCAGAAAGGCGCGCTGCAGTTTCTGCTTGCTTACCAGCGCGAGGGCAATCAGGCCCTCGGCGTCTACTACGACAAGCGCAATCCGACCCTCCTGCCGCAGCAATTCGCCTACATACTTAACTACAGCAGCGCCTTTCCCGAGCGTCTGCCGGATTTTTATCAATACCTTCTCGCTTATCCCAACGCGAGGCCGGCAAACGCCGAGGACAAGTTCTATTGGGCGAACGTGAAATTCGGACTGAAGCCGACGCTGCGCATCGTCCACGTAGTAACGTTGCGAGGGAACCCCAGCGACGACCTGGCCTATGCCATCGCCGAGAAACAGCTCTATTCGAGCCATTACTTCGAGACCGCCCTGGACCTCTCGTTTTGCGTGCGTGGCAGTGACGACCCGGGGAACCCCGGCTTTTATCTCATCATGATCATGGGTTCCGAGCAGGCGGGTCTGACGGGCGTCAAAGGATCAATCGTTCGAAGGGCCGCCGTAGGCCGCTCGGTGTCAAATCTCCAAAACGCGCTCACAAGCATCAGGGATGTCCTGGAGAGCAGATAGTAGATATCGGGAACGTTGGCCAGGATCAACTGGAAGTAATCCGTTTCATCCGTCATGCGGCCCGCTGGCGGCGATTCTTCCGCTGTTCCCTCGCCGCCTCCAATTTTCGATCCCGTTCGGCGTGAATCTCCTGCTGATGCCCGGCGAGCATGTCCTTCGGCGTGATGTAGCCGATGGCGCTGTTCAGACGGACGTTAAGGAGTCACAGCCGGCGACCCCACCAAGAAGGTCCGCAACTGTGGATTCATGAGGGGCAGGGAAGGCCTGTGCGGGTTAACGGAGAAACAGGGTAAAAACTCTTACTCGTCCAAATCCCTTGGACACCCTCTGCCCGTGCGAAGCGTGAATTTTGCACCGGCATTTTTCCTTTGGATGAAACGAAGTGGTTATAAAACAAAAGTTCCTGCGAGCTCAACCGCCCGATGCAACACCATCAAATCAGTTGATCCCACAATGTTTCCCCTAGAGACCCGATCTGTCCGGCGGCACTCAATTAGAACTAAACAGGGCAGTGTTCCCGTTCGAATCAACGCTCGCGAGCGGCTTTAGCGTTTGAGACTCTTGCGAGGAGACTTCGAGCAAGTGTTGCGTCGACCCTTTGAGACCGCCCCGTTTAATAGGTATTTTAAGCCAGGTAAGAGTGATTTGGATGTTCGACAACAGGCCGCTAAAGATCTTGCTGAACTCTATGCGCTTGAAGCAGAAAAAGACAAATCCAAGCCTACATCCCTTGCCTCTCTTCCACCTCCATCGCTGTGTAAGCTTTGCCTTCCCACCGGAAATTCGTCTCCACCCCAATCCGCCCGCCCGCATCACCCTGTAAGCCTTGACGCACTATCGGGCATTCGCCTCCACGACGCTTTCTGCTTCAGCATGACCCTGCAGGAATTGCCTCCTCACCAGCAATTCGTCCCGCCCTTAAGTTATCCGGCCCGCGTCACCCTGTAAGCCTTGACGCACTATCGGGCATTCGCCTCCACGACGCTTTCTGCCTCAGCATGACCCTGCAGGAATTGGCCTCCTGACCAGCGATTCGTCCCGCCCTCGAATCTCCGGCCCGCATCACCCTGTAAGCCTTGACTCGCTATCGGACATTCGCCTCCACGACGCTTTCTGCCTCAGCATGACCCTGCGGGAATTGCCTCCTCACCAGCGATTCGTCCCGCCCTTAGGTTCTCCCGCCAGCATCCCTCCATAAGTCATTTCTCCCCAGTGAGATGCAGGCGCTCTCGCCAACCCATCTCATTTCCTCTGTCTACCCATCTTTCCACTTTACTTCCGCTAATCCATATTATGTCTCTTACGCTTGGGCAGAGGTCGTACGGGTATGAGGGTGAACCATTGCGAGGGTGCTTCGGGTTCGCTGCGCTCGACGTAGCTGTGAAATGAAAACCGCTTTCGCGAATGCAAACGGGAACGGCGGATCAGATCCCTCCCTTTTGCGTGCGGAGATTCTCTTGATGGGACAATCTGCAAAGAGACTGCGCAAATTGCGTATCCGGGTGAGCATTTCGAGATATTGTCCTGGGTGCGTTCGTTGGGCCGCCCTGGTTGGTGGCGAGGAGACCAGATCCGTCTTGCACCCAATCGGATGCCGGACAAACGCTGGCATGAGTGTGGTAGCGCAGCTGATGCATTCCATTCCCGCTTACGAATACGGGCGTTCCGTGGCGTTTCGGGGGCGACTGCGCGGCTCGACGGGCTGAGCGAGGCGAGGCGGAATCACTTCTTTGAAGCAGCAAGCTCAAAGTCAATAAATTGCGCGATCGTTTCGGCGGTGACGTTTGAGACGAGGCGGCCATTGACGTACACCGCAGGAGTTCCGTTGATTCCTAGAGCCATGCCTTCGTCGTGGCTGTCGTCCACGGCCTTTTTCGCTTCGGGCGAAGCCATGCAGGACTTCATGGCATCGGCATCGAGGCCTGCATCGGAAGCGTATTGAATTACCTTGTCCCAAACATTCACGGCGGATATCAAATCCTGAGTATTGAAGAGCGCATCATAGACTTTCCAGAATGCCGCAGGAGATTGCTGGAAGGCACAGCGCGCGCCGATGGCAGCTGTGTCCGCCCAGGGATGAATCTGCGTGAGTGGGAAATCCTTATATACGACGCGTAGCTGCGGATACTTTGCTTCGATGTCTTTCATAATGTTGTGAAGCTCCGCGCAATGCGGGCATTCGAAATCGCTGAACTCGATGAGGGTGACCTTTGCATTTGCTGGGCCCAGGGAGGGCGCGCCTGCGGTGTGGAGCTTGGCGCGAGTATCGGCAAAAGGATCGGCGGTCATGTCGAACATCTCGCCACGCAGGAAAGTCTTTCCGTCCTTGCTGATGAACACGCTGCCCTTGTCCGTCTGACCATTGACCGTTACTTCGATCGGGACCGTATAGAAATCGAGCGAGGGAGACGGGGTAAGCGGGCCGACCTTGAGCTTAAACTCCGGACCCCAGGTGAAGACGTTTCGAATGAAGGCCTCGGCGGATTTCAGGAGCTGAGCCTGATCGGGCGGCGTGGAAGCCTGCGGGGCGGATTGACCAAAGGAAGTTGCAGCCATGGACATGCAGGCGAGTGCGATCCAAGCAAACCGTTTGCGAAGCATGGGAAAGACGCCTCCTGAGAATGCGCGGACATTGTATGTGAAAACTCCATCTCCGTTAAAGGGGACTGAGCATTGGTGGTGTTCTAATTGATCGTAAGGCGCGAAGAAGAATTGGTCTCAGGGGCTGAAGAGCTTGTGTGACCGCCAAATGTGCGTTCCATCAACGAGTGAGCAGTTTGCGGAAAAAGTCGACGAGGCGCGCTCGAGGAATCCCGCGGCTGAAGCCGACCAGGGTCCAAGCGATGTATCGCTGGACTGAAGTCCAGCTCCCCCGCTGAAGCGGGGGGCTCCCACCTAGCCCGTGCGGGCGACCTTCGCTTTCAGGTTTGCCACAGATTGCATGCCGATCCTCGACCACTCGGCGAACGGATCCGGGGACGGCTGCAGGCGTCCCGGATTCATGATGTTTCCAGGGTCGAGGGCGTGCTTGATGCCCGCCACGGCCTTCACACCCAGCAGCGAAATGTCCGCGGCCAACCAAGGCAAGTGTTCCGTGCCAACGGCGTGATGATGCGAGAGAGTGGCGCCGTAATCTATGAACGACTGCTGGACGACACGCTTGACCTTCAGATATTGCTCCATCTCACTTCCCTGCTGCTGCTTAAAACCAAACGTGAAATAAAGGCTCGCGCCGCTGCGATAAGTGTGACTGATATGACAGCCGGCCCAGGGTGGCACACCGGTTTCCAAAACTTCGGCTCGTATGGCCTGCATCGTGGCCTGATAGAGAGGAAGGATGTTGCTCCACACTGTCGAGGATTCGCTTACATCCGTGGTGACGTCGCGTTCGAGCAGATAATCACGGATATGCGGGAAATCGTACTTGGTGGCCTCGAAAGACTTTCCCGAGCCCGACCCCAGACTAACTCCGCCAAACTTGCGGTAGATGGCGTTCACCTGGCGCAATTGGCGGGAGACATTCGCATTGCTGCCCTCGAAAGCGGTTAGCATCAGACACGCCCGCGGCAAGTCGAAGCCCTTCGCGCGCAGATATCCCTTGAAGACCTTGCTCACCGCTTGCGAGAGCCGTGAGGATGCCGGTTTAAACGCAATTGAAAGCGCAGTCTTGTCCGGATCGTTGAGCCGCACCATCGAAGGAAAACAATCCCTGCGGACGCATTCGCGCATGGCCTGGAGGCCACCCTCAAACTCAGGAAACAGGTAGGCAGGAACAATCCGCGACTCAGGCCGGGGATGGACGCGCATCGTCGCTTCGGTGATTACGCCGAGTGTTCCCTCACTGCCGATGCATAAGTGGTTTACGTCAATGCCATTCGACGATTTGGGGACCGCGCGCGTGACGAGGACGCCTTCGGGTGTGACCATGCGCAGTGCAACCACCATGTCTTCGATCTTGCCGTACTTGTCGCTTTGCATCCCGGCGGACCGAGTAGCGATCCAACCACCGAGTGTGGAGTGCAGATAGGAGTCCGGAAAATGGCCAAGGGTCATGCCGTGCGCGCACAACTGCCCTTCCAGATCGGGCCCAAAGACGCCGGCCTCGACACGCGCGGTGAAAGACTCAGCGTCCACGGCCAGCACCCGGCGCATGCGGAGCATATCCAACGACACGCACATGCGTTGATTTTCCATGCGCTCCAGGCAACCGGCGATATTCGACCCGCCGCCGAAGGGGATGACCTTCACGCCATGTTGAGCGGCGGCCCGCAGCGTCACCAATACATCGTTCTCGCTTTCCGGATAAACCACCAGGTCGGGCGCACCTTCGGCAAATCCGCGCCGAAGGCGAAACAGGTCGCGGAAGCCCTTGCCGTAAGCGTGAATCACTCGATCGAGGCGGGAGTCGCAAAGCTGGCCGGGATGCAAGGCTTGGCCCAGCGCATCCAAGAAGCGAGTATTGACGACTGCCTCCGGGAGTTGCACAGCCTCAAGAGGAACTGGCGGCGTGGGAGGGCGTTCTCCTTCAATACCAAGTACCCTCCTCGCGAAGGGCCAGAAGCCGGGATGGGCGTTCGCATTGAAGCCCGCCTCGACGTCGCCCCAACCCCACCACTTCATGTGCCTGGGGTTGTATGCCATAAGCGCTCCCCCTCACACGCTCCTGAACCGAGACACTTGCAGATGGGCGTGATTCAGCCGGATCTTGGGAATTGGGCCACTAGCTCGCACATCCTATGCTTCTCCCGCCCTGGACACAATGAATTTGGCATCAGAAGAACGTCTGAGCGAGCCCGGCGGGATTGTGACGGATAATTCTTCCCTGCCTGACGAGCAGCGTCAGCTAAGGAAGCGTAAACGCGATGATCGAGTCGTTCTGGGGCTCCTCGGTGACTCCGCGGTGCCCGCCCGCTGCGATCACGAGAAATTGCTTGCCGCCTTTCCGCAGTTGATACGTCATCGGAGTGGCCCCGCCGCTGGTAGGAAGCTGGAATTTCCAGACCTCTTTGCCGGTCTCGACGTCGAACGCGCGAAACGAAGGGTCAATCATCGTTCCGGCGATGAAAACCAATCCGCCCGCAGTGACGATGGGACCGCCGAGGCTGAGCGTTCCCAGAGGGACAGCGGGATTGCCAGGCGAGAGTGAGCCGAGCGGGACTTGCCAGCGAATCGTGCCAGAAGCCATATCTACAGCGGTTAAGGTTCCCCATGGGGGAGGCGCACAAGGCAAATGATGCGCTTTCGCAAACATGAAGGTGCGAAACATGCCATACGGTCCACCATACTGCTGCGTGTACTCTGCGTCCTGAGTGTCTTTATCGACTTCGTCCCAGTATTTGTCCGCCGGAATCACGCCCATCCTTGACGGAAGGTTATTGGTGTTGACCACCAGCAAGCTGTTTTGTGGGTCGTATGCATAGCCGCTCCAGTTCATCCCGCCGACGTTCCCTGGGACGGACAATGTGCCTTGCAAACTGGGCGGCGTGAAAAGGCCGTCATTTCGGAGAGACTTCAGACGCTCCCGGCAAACGTCACGATCTTCCGGAGTGATGCCCCATGCATCGTCCGCCGAAAGTTTCTGTGGCGAGACGGCGGGTGGCGCCAAGGGAAAGGGCTGAGTGGGAGAAGTCACTTCGCCCGGCACATCCGTCTGCGGTACGGGCCGCTCTTCGACTGGAAATACGGGAGCACCTGTGTCGCGATTCAAGACATAAAGGAAGCCCGTCTTATTGCCCTGAATAACGGCGGGAACACTTTTGCCATCGTGCTGCAATGTGGCGAGCAACGGCGGCGAGGCCGAATCGTAGTCCCAGAGATCGTGATGGACGAGCTGAAAGCCCCAGACGAATTCCCCGGTCTTTCCCCGCAACGCCACGACGGAATCCGCCCACTTGTCGTCGCCGGGACGCAGGCCGCCGTAATAATCCGGGCTGGCGCTGCCGGTGGGGACAAACACGAGATCACGCTGTTGATCCACAACCATAACGGACCACGCGTTCCCTGCTCCGGTGCGCCATGGCTTCCCTGCTCCTTGAGTCGCCGATGCGGGCTCGTTTGGAGGGAGCGGCTCCCATTTCCAGCGCAGCGTGCCGGTGCGCGCGTCAAAAGCACGAACCACCCCGCTGGGCATATCAACGCGCGCATTGTCGTCAATGGCCGAGCCGACCACGACGAGGTCATCGATCACCGCAGGGGGAGAAGTCATGTGATATTCCGCGGGAATGTAACGCGCGACATCGCGCAGGCTGATTTGACCGCGGTTACCAAAGTCCAGGCATGGCAGGCCCGTCGCGCCATCGAGGGCGATGAGCCGGGCATCGAGGGTGCTTTCGAAAATTCGCGTGAGGCAGGGTTTCCCTTTCGCCAGCGCCGGATCGATCCATGCGGCAACACCGCGATTGATGAGTCCATCGCCGTAGCTTTCAGCAATGTCAATCATCGGATCGAAGACCCACCGCTGCTTGCCGGTCTCCGGGTCGAGCGCGAAGACGCGATTGAACGCTGTGGTGAGGTACAACGTTCCATCCACGAGGATGGGAGTTGTTTCCAGACCGCTGCGTTTCTTGCCGCCGCTGCCGTCGGAAATATCGCCCACGTGAAAAGTCCAAGCGACCTTGAGAGACGCCACGTTCTCGCGATTAATCTGCGCCAGCGGCGAATACCGCATCCCGCCCGCGTCGTGCCCGTAGTAGGGCCAACCGTCGCCCGAGGCGGCGGCATGATTTGACGACTGCCCCATCGGTCCTGGTATCGCGGTGCACACCAGTGAAAATATGCATGTCAGGAAGACTTGAGCCAGTTTAGACATGAGCCGGAATTTCCTTTCCGATGGCGAAAACGGAAGCATATCCGAGTTCTCCGGCGCCATCACACTTCGAATTTCTGGGCGAGAGGAAAGCGGCGGCCGACGCTGAAGGCCTTGGAAGTCAGCTTGAGGCCCGGAGGGGCCTGCTTGCGCTTATATTCGTTTTGATCCACGCGCCGTGCGACCGAGCGAACAAGGTCGAGAGGAATACTGGAGAGGTCTGCAATCTCCTCCGGGCTGCGCAGGTCCTCGACGTAGCCCTTGAGGATGCGGTCGAGGACATCATAAGGCGGAAGCGAATCCAGATCGGTTTGGTTCGGGCGGAGCTCCGCGGAGGGGACCTTGGCAATGGTTTCGCGGGGGATCAGTTCCCTTCCGCGGTTGGCAAATTTGGCGAGCTCGTAGACCATCGTCTTGGGCACGTCGGAAATAACGGCGAGCCCACCAGCCATATCACCGTAGAGAGTGCAATACCCAACGGCCATCTCCGATTTATTCCCGGTGCTGAGAACGAGCGAGCCGAATTTGTTTGAGAGAGCCATCAAAAGATTGCCGCGGATGCGCGCCTGGATGTTTTCCTCCGCTACGTCTTCGGGAAGCCCGGTGAAGGCTTTAGCGAGAGTGTCGCGATAGCTTTTGAAAGCGCCATGAATGGGAAGAATAAGAAACCGGATGGCGAGATTCTCGGCCAGACGACGAGCATCGCGGAGGCTGCCTTCGGATGAGTATGGCCCCGGCATGCCGACGCCGAGGACATTCTCCGCTCCCAAAGCGTCCACAGCAATGGTGGCGACGAGGGCCGAGTCGATGCCTCCGCTCAAGCCGACAACGACTTTGGTGAAGCCGCATTTGCGGACGTAATCGCGCGTGCCGATCACGAGCGCGCGGTAGGCAGCCTCGAGCTCATCGTCGGATTCGCTGCGAATGTCGCCGACCCCCGTGGCGGCGTCAAACAAGACGAGATCTTCGTCGAAGGATTTCGCGCGGGCGGCGACGCGGCCGTCGGGCATGAAGGCGACGCTCGAGCCATCGAAGATGAGACTGTCGTTGCCGCCGACCTGATTTACGTAAACGACCGGGACACGGTGCTCGATGGCGATGGCGCGAAGCATATCGTGGCGGAGGCCGCGCTTATCGAGGGTGTAGGGAGAGGAGGAGATGTTCAACAAAATCGTGCTTCCCTTCCCCACCAACTCGGTGACGGGGTCGCGGGCGTAGAGACGCTGGGGCCAGAAGCCCTTGTCGTTCCAACAATCTTCACAGATGGTAATTCCCAGCGATTCGGAATGAAGCGGGAATACGTGCTGAGTGTGCGCGGGCTGAAAATAGCGCGATTCATCGAAGACGTCGTAAGTGGGGAGCAGCATTTTGCGCTGCTCGAACAATACTTCGCCACGGGCTATCAGTGCAGCGGAATTGGCGACCGGCTTTCCGGTGTTGTCCTGAGCTTCGCCGACGAAACCAACGAGAGAAGGAAGAGGGATACTCTTGGCGAGGCGAGCGATTTCGAGCTGATTGCGTTCCAGGAAGGCGGGGCGTTCGATGAGATCCTGCGGCGGATAACCGCAGAGGCAAAGCTCCGAGAACACGGCGAGGTCCGCGCCACGGGAGAGACTCTCGTGCGCCAGCTCGAGAATCCGGGCTGCATTGCCTTCGAAGTCGCCGACAGTGGGATTGAACTGCGCCAGAGCAATCTTCATCAGAGCCATCCAGCATACGGGTGGAGGGCGGTAAATTCAATCGGGAGGAGCGTCCGGCAATGACAGGCAGCCGGCGAGAGATGTATACTCCCGCGGGGCGTGGGGCCTGAATCCGGGCGCCGCTGGGAAGCCTCCGGCGCGTAAGGTCTGACTGAGACAATCAAGCAGGAGAGACGAGATGAAACTGGCTTCGCGAGTTGTGTGTCTTCTAGTGGCGGCGGTTACCCTGGCGATTCTTTCGACAGCGCAGGAAATGAAGGAAGGGCGACTGCTGCGGTTCCCCGACATCTATAAGGACGAGATTGTGTTCAGCTACGCGGGCGATTTGTGGTTGGTCCCGAGCGCGGGGGGAGTGGCGCGGCGCATTACGACGCATCCGGGGCTGGAGATATTTCCGAAGTTTTCACCGGACGGCAGCCACATTGCGTTTACGGGGCAATACGACGGGAACAACAACGTGTACGTGATTCCGTCGGAGGGCGGCGAGCCGAAGCAACTTACGTTTCAGCCCGCGCCGATAGATTTGCCGGAACGGATGGGGCCGGAGAATGAAGTGATCACCTGGCTTCCCGACGGGAAGCGAATTCTGTTTCTTTCGCGGCGCGAAACGTTTAATTCCTGGTTCGGGCGACTTTTTTCGGTTTCAATTGACGGCGGGTTGCCGGAACGATTGCCGGTCGACAAGGGAGGGCTGACATCATTTGCTCCCGACGGGCACCAAATCGCGTTTAACCGGATTTTCCGGAATTTCCGCACGTGGAAGCGTTACACGGGAGGCATGGCGCAGAAGATCTCCCTCTATGATTTTCAGACGAACCACTACGAGCAGATCGACAGCGATTACGACGGCGTGGACACCTTCCCGATGTGGCACGGCGATACGATTTATTTCGATTCCGACCGGGGCTCCGAGCGGCGCATGAATCTGTGGGCCTACGACATGAAGACAAAGCAGGTGCGGCAGCTCACGCACTTCACGGAATTCGACGTGAACTGGCCGAGCCTGGGCCCGGATTCGATTGTTTTTGAAAACGGAGGATTTCTCTACGTCTTCGATCTGGCCAGTGAACAGGCAAAGAAGATCAGTGTGTACCTGCCGGGCGATCTGGACCTGGCGCGGAAGCATTGGGACAGTACGAGCAAACTGATCACCACGTTCGATATATCGCCCGACGGCAAGCGGGCCGCGTTCAGCGCGCGGGGAGACGTCTACACGGTTCCGGCAAAAGAAGGAAGCATCCGCAACCTGACGCAGACGCCGGGAATTCGGGAAGACGATGTGGCGTGGTCGCCCGACGGGAAGTGGATCGCGTATCTTTCGGACCGCACGGGAGAGCAGGAGCTCTACCTGATGCCGCAGGATGGCATGGGCAAAGAAGTGCGCGTGACGAGCGACGGGACGATGTTCCGGCTGCAACCGGTATGGTCTCCGGACAGCAAGAAACTGCTCTACGCGGATAAATCGCTGCGGCTGTTTTATGTGGATACCGATGAAAAGAAGCCGGTCCTGATCGATCAGGGGAAATATTCCGATTTGACGGATTACTCGTGGTCGCCGGACAGCCAGTGGGTGAGTTACGCGAAGGCCGCGGGAAATGGGTACAACGTGCTGTACCTATATTCGTTGGCAGATAAAAAGACCACGGCGGTGACGACCAACTTCACCAACAGCTACAACCCGCAATTCGACCCGGACGGCAAGTACCTCTACTTCTTGTCGCAACGGGATTTCAACGAAGTCCTGGGCGTCTACGACGCGGAATTTTCGAACCCGAAGGCTACGCGCGTCTACGTGGTCACGCTGCGGGCTGATACGCCCTCGCCGTTCGCGCCGCAGAGCGACGAAGTCGAGGTGAAGAAGCCCGAACCGCCGAAGCCGGACGAGACGAAGGCGAAGGAGGAAAAACCGGGCAAGAAGGGCGAAGTGAAGAAGGAAGAAAAGGAAGAGGAGAAGAAAGACGAGAAGAAAGAAGAAAAGAAAGAGCCCTTCCGGATCGATCTGGACGGCATCGGGAACCGGGTCGTATCACTGCCGATTCCTCCCGGAGTGATTGGTGGCCTCGGTGCTTCCAAGGGCTTCGTTTATTACACCAGCGCGCCGATTTTTGGACTCTCCGGACCGCTTCCGGGCGAGGGATTTGCCATTCACGTGTTCGACATGAAGGAACGAAAGGATTCCGTGTTGGTCGCCGGCGCGCAGGGCTACGCACTTTCGTTCGACGGCAAGAAGCTGCTTTACTCGGCGCCGGGGCACGGGGACGACGGAGCGGACCGGACATACGGAATCGTGGATGCAACGCCGCCGGCAGCGGGACCACATCATCCCGGGGATGGTGTGCTTGATCTAAGCGGAATGCGCGCGGAGATCGATCCGCGAGCCGAATGGCAGCAGATGTTCTATGAGGTGTACCGGCAGGAGCGCGACTATTTCTTCGAGCCTTCGATGAACGGCGTGGATTGGGCGAAGGAGCGGGACAAATATGCCCAACTCCTGCCCTACGTAGCCGACCGGTACGATCTCACATATGTCCTCGGTGAATTCATCGGCGAGCTTTCGAATTCGCACACGTATGTGGGCGGCGGAGACTATCCCGACCTGCACCCAATCAATGTGGGCATGCTAGGGGTGGATTTCGACGCCGACGCAACCAACGGCGAATACCGCTTCAAGAAGATTTATCCGGGCGAGAATTGGGACAACGAACTGCGTTCCCCGCTCACCGAACCGGGCGTGAACATCCACGAGGGCGAATATCTCCTCGCGGTCAACGGGCATTCGCTGCGCGTTCCCCAAAATCCGCATGAATTGTTCGAAAGCACGAGTGGGCAAAATGTGACGCTGACCGTGAATTCGAAGCCAGGCGAGGAGGGGTCGCGCAACGTGGTGGTGAAGCCGATTGGCAGCGAGTTCAAGTTGCGCGAGCTGGACTGGATTGACACGAACCGGAAGAAGGTTGCGAACGCCACCGGAGGCCGCGTCGGCTACGTGTACCTGCCGGACATGGGCGCTTCGGGGCTCAACGAGTTCGTGAAACAATATTTTCCGCAGATCCGGAAAGAAGGGTTGATCGTTGACGTCCGCTACAACGGCGGCGGCTTCGTCGATCAAATGATTCTGGAGAGGCTGCGGCGGATTCTGGCCGCCATGGGTACGGCACGCAATTTCGAAAGCGCGCCGTCAAACGACCCCGTGTTCTACGGCCCGATGGCGTGCATCACGAATGAATACGCCGCTTCCGACGGAGACTTCTTTACGTACTTTTTCAAATACTACAAGCTGGGGCCGGTGATCGGGATGCGAACGTGGGGCGGGGTCCGAGGAATCCGCGGAGAAATTCCGCTGCTGGACGGAGGCTACGTCACGAGGCCGGAGTTCTCCCTCTACGATCTGAACAGCCACTGGCTGATTGAAAACCATGGCGTGCAGCCGGATATCGTGGTCGACAACACGCCGGACAAAGTCATGGCCGGACACGACCCGCAGCTCGAAAAAGCCATCGAAGTGGTAATGAAGGAGATTCAGGAGCATCCGAAGAAGTTCCCGCCGCGGCCGCCCGACTTGCCCGCGTATCCTCCGGGGCCGGGAAATTAGCGGAAGAATCTTCCGCATCCCTCGCGATAGTGGTGCGATGGCGCGGAATGTAGGTTAGGTCAGAGAAAGATTCTTCGGAACAAAAAAAGGGCTCCGGGAGTTCCCTTCCCCGGAGCCCAAAGGACGTTTCCAGTGCGTGGCGGCTCGTTGCCGCCGTGTTAAACGCTAAAGGAACTGCCGCAGCCGCAGGTACTCTTCACGTTCGGGTTATTGAACTTGAAACCCGAACCCTCGATCGACTCGATGTAGTCGATCGAAACGCCGTCCAGATACATCTCGCTCATCTGGTCGACCAAAACCTTGAGGCCGTCAAATTCGTACACGTTATCGCTCGACTCATTGACCTGATTCTCGAACGCCATGTGGTAGCTGAACCCCGAACATCCGCCACCAACAACCGCCACTCGCAAGCCGGCCGGCACCGGGTTCTGCTGAGTGAGAATCTCTTTCACTTTTGTCACTGCCACCGGCGTAAGTTGCACCATTCTGTGATCCTCCACGTGTCGCGGAAACGAAAGCTTGTCCGCGGGTCGTCGGGCGCAACACCCGCGTCCCTAAAGACATTATATCAGATTCACGCAAGAGGAAATGGATGCTTGCGGAGTGGACACTGTATGTGCCCATTTCTTAAAGCAGATAGGCACCGATCACCACCAAATCCCGGAATATAAGGGTGCTGCGACGCAAGGAAACACGGCCCCGGGTCGGCTGGCTAGAGGAGCGAAATGTGCTTGGATGCCCATTGAGACTTGCGTGACACGGCCTGTTTGCGCACCGGCGGCGAAAGTGGTCCTGTGCTATTCTGCGTGACAAGAGAGACCGCATGCCCATGGCGAGCGAATACTTAGGCGAACTGAGAAAACATCTGGCTGAGCTAGCCCACGCAACCGAAACGGGCGAGCCGGTGCAGCTCACACACGCGATCCTCCTGATCAGCAAGAACTTCGCCGTGCAACCGCATGAAGTCGGAATTCTGGCGCTGGCGGCGGACACGCGGTTCCTCCGGTTTCTTATGCCGGAGAATCTCCGGACAGTTGGGATGATTCCTCTCTCGAGCACGAACTCGCTGGCGTCCCGCACGGTGAGAGAGAAGCGCCCTGAGATCGTGAACCACTTCTCCTTCGTGCCGCACGCATCCGTGTTTGAGGCCGTCCCCATCGCCGAAGAGCAGCGCGGCGAAGCCATCCAAAAAATCATGAGTTCCCCGATCACGCTAAATGGCAAGGTGATCGGTGTCATTCAGGTCTCTCGCAAGGGCAAGACGGCCGCGGAGGCGGGCCCCGACTTCACGCACCCGGAACTGCGCGAATTGAAGACAATCGCAGACCTGCTGGCTCCGTGCGTCCCTCACGTGACTTGGGAGTGAGTTCTGTCCGAGGCCAACGAAGGCGTGACCCAAGCGTTGTCACACAGTTGTCATGATCGGAGATTGAATAATCATTGACATCGTTGCGCGTGCTTGTTAATTTTCGAACGCGACTGATTTTCCAATCGAATCGAGTGGAGGCACCGCAACCCGGCACGACCCATGGCGTTCGTCGCGCAGAAAATTTTCCTCACCAAAGGAGTCGGAAAGCACCGCGAACGCCTCTCGAGTTTCGAGCTGGCGTTGCGGAATGCAGGGATTGCGGCCTGCAACATTGTGCGCGTTTCCTCGATTTTTCCTCCCCATTGCAAACTTATCTCCCGCAGCGAAGGGTTGAAACATTTGAAATACGGGCAGGTCGCATTCACCGTAATCAGCGAGAACCAAACGAGGGAGCCGCATCGGTTGATCGCGGCAGGCGTCGGGCTGGCTTTGCCGGCCGATAAATCCATGTTCGGCTACCTCTCCGAACATCACTCGTTCGGCGAAAGCGAAGAGATTGCCGGCGAATACACGGAAGAGCTGGCAGCCGAAATGCTGGCGACGACACTCAATGTGGAATTTGACCCGGATCTTTCCTGGGATGAGAAAAAAGAGGTCTACCGCATTTCCAACAAGATCGTGCGCACGATGAACATCACGCAGTCCGCCGTGGGCGATAAGCGCGGTCTGTGGACCACGGTGCTGGCCGCCGCCATCCTGCTCGGCGAAGACGACTAACCTGTCGTAGTCTTGGTTCCCTTCCCTTGTATTGAATGTCTTGGTGACAACTCGAAAGCTGCGCAATTGTCCGAGAGCGAGCCCTCAGAATCGTCGCTCGGAGCCGCACTGCGTATTCGATATTGGCATGCAGGTGGCGCCTCGTCGGCTGCAATGGCGCATTCTCAGGGACGCTTCTTGTTTTTTAGGTACCCGGTGCGCTCGAGAACGGCGCCCACAATCAAGGGCAAGGCAACCGTCGCATCATCGAGCACTTCTGCAAAGCGCCCACCTTCCTCCGGTGGCACAAACTTTCCCCAAGACACGGCTTCCGTGTAGGTGCTGCCAGAAAGCCCGCCCCAATTCACGGGCTCGGGGCAAATCCTGAGGCCGTAGTTGTATCTCATC
The DNA here is from genome assembly GCA_963788255.1 of uncultured Acidobacteriota bacterium. Lineage (GTDB taxonomy): Bacteria > Acidobacteriota > Terriglobia > Acidiferrales > UBA7541 > Palsa-295. The sequence goes on along the minus strand of CAWBGC010000007.1, from coordinate 18,306 downwards.
AGGGGCAGCTTCTCGTAACCGCGCCGGGCAAGGAGTTCGGCATAGACGCCGAATTGTTGCGCCCAATTGCGCGGCACACCGCCGCCAATGGTGAAAATGCCCATGCGCTTGGTGCTGAGCATGGTGGATGCAAACTGTTCGAAATCCTCGTAAGGATCGAACCGCAGCAGCGGCTTCCCTGCTTTCTTGCGAAGGCGCTGATGGAGCGCGAAGTCAATGCCCAACTCGGAATCGGTGAAGGCTGGAACGAACACTGGGACGTTCCGCTCAGAGCAGGTTTTCAAAATGCCCCGGCCTTTGGCATGCCGCACAAGGTATTCGCCGATGCGCCGGTTGATCTTCCAACTGCAGACGACATCTTCCGCGTCCCATCGATCGAGGACGTGCTGCATCACCGCCTCGACGTGATCCAGATTCACTTCGGGTTCCAGCGAGTCGTAGACGCGGTTGTAGCCCGCGACAAAAAGCTGGCGATCATCCATTTTCGGGTCGTAGCGAAAATGCGATCGCCCCGTAGCCTCCACCAAGCCGTGCGCCATCAGGGCGCCGGTCGATACGATTGCCTTCACGATCCCGGACTCGACCAGATCGCAAAATACGAGGCCCATTTTCCCCACGGTCAGCGCGCCGGAAAGCGTCAATACCACGAAGCAGTCTTTATCCCGCGCCATCGCTTCCAGCACGTCTGCAGCATCGCCGATTTGCCGGGCGGTGTAAGCGGTTTGCCCCATGGCGCGGACCAGATCATCAATCGTGTGAATGCGCGAGAGGTCCAGCGGATAAATCGGAGTCAACCGGTCTTCGATCGGGTCGTGAAGAGTTCGACCTGTCGCGCCCTTTTTCTTTGCCATTCCGCGTCCTCGCAGGTAATGTAATTCATCCGGGCGGTCCCGGTTGCCGGTTTCACACGATTGTGCGCCTCATTGATATTACAAATGAGGCGGTCGGCGAAAGAACAATTTAGAAATTCTCGACGGAGCTACGCTGAAAGATGGCTCGATACACACCAATGCCTCCCGACAACTTCGGCGGACTTGCGCTGGAAGATTCGCGGTACGAGACGTCGCGCGCCGTGATTTTCCCGGTGCCCTTGGAACGCACCACCACCTACGAGCATGGCACGCGCAATGGACCAGCCGCCATTATTGCCGCGAGCCGCAATATGGAACTGTACGACGAAGAGCTCGAGTGCGAGCCGTACAAACAAATCGGAATCCACACGCTCCCGCCGATCGACACGATGGATGGAACGCTCGATGAAGTCATCACCGAGCTTTTCACGGCTGAATTGGCGCTGCTGGACGACGGGAAATTCCCCGTGGTTCTCGGCGGCGAACATTCCCTGACTCCTCCGCTGGTTTCCGCGGTGGCGAAGAAATACAAGGATTTGAGCGTGCTGCAGATTGATGCGCACGCCGATCTCCGCGACGAATACCAGGCCAACCCTTCCAGCCATGCTTGCGCGATGCGGCGCGTGGTAGAGGTCTGCCCGGCCGTGCAGGTGGGAATTCGCTCGCTCTCCGAGGAAGAAGCCAAGGCGATCCCGCATTTGCGCACGAAAATATACTGGGCCAAGGACATCGTCCACGCGCCGCTGAAGCCGTGGATCGCAAAGGTCTTGGCCGACTTGAGTCCCCGCGTTTACCTCACGATCGATCTCGATGGGTTCGATCCTTCGATTGTTCCGGCGACGGGGACGCCCGAGCCCGGTGGACTCGATTGGCACCAGGTGACTGCGCTGATCCGAGCAGTTGCCGACCATAAAAAGATTGTCGGCATGGACGTGGTGGAACTGCTTCCCCAGCCGGGAGATCACGCTTCGGATTTTCTGGCGGCCAAGCTAGTTTATAAATGCCTGGGATATATTTTCTGCAAGGAATGAGTCAGGGAGAGATCACCCATGCATGAATTGTTCCTGTCGATGCTCGTGCAACATTCCGACCGCGTAATTTTCATCGGCATTTCCGAGCACTCCCTACTGGGTTGGATCATCATCGGACTAGTCGCCGGTTGGCTCGCCGGGCACCTGGCCCGTGGGAGAGGCTTCGGCTGCTTGGTTGATATCATCCTCGGGCTCATCGGCGCGGTTCTGGGCGGGTGGATCTTCACGCGACTGGGGATTGCGGTCGGGGGAGCCATTGGAAGCCTTGCGGCTGCCACAGTTGGCGCCGTGGTGCTCGTGGCAATCGCACGACTATTTGCGGGCAGCAACAAGTAGAACCTGGGAGATTTGCGTCCTACCGCGAATCCTTGTCACTTACGAAGAAAACCACCACCGATGCTTATGCTTCTCCCCTCGGGTCCGCGAAACTACAAGGTCCGCATGCCTCTCATTACGACCGCCCGCGCCGGTGGGCGTGTGTGATACGATGTCCCACTGAATCGCAAACTGGAACACACATTTGAGCCAACCTATGTTGTGGGCAATTCCCTCGCACGGGCTGACGCGGAAAGCCGGAAGAAAAATTTGAGCGCCAATTCATTGTGGGCCATCCCCCTGGGCGGACTGGGCGAGTTTGGTATGAATATGCTCGCGCTCCGATTGGGCGATGACATGATCGTCATCGACGCCGGCCTGATGTTCCCCGAGCAAGAGCTACTCGGCGTGGACGTAGTCATTCCGGATATCACCTACCTGAAACAAAACAAGAGCAAAGTTCGTGCCATCATCCTGACCCACGCGCACGAGGACCACATCGGAGCGCTGCCCTACATCCTGGGTGACCTAAACGTCCCCGTATATGGAACCGAGTTCACGCTGGCGATCGCGCGAAAGAAACTCGAGGAGAACGGACTGCTGGACGACGCGGACCTGCGGGAGATTGCCGCCGGGAAAACGATCACGATTGGGCCATTTCAGATCGAGTTTTTGCACGTCACGCACAGCACGATCGATTGCGTCGCGTTGGCGATCCGGACGCCCGTCGGCGTCATCATTCACACCGGAGATTTCAAGATCGATCCGACGCCCGTCGACGGCAAGAACTTTGACCTGCATGCTTTTGCGCGCTACGGACAAGAGGGCGTGTTGGCGCTTTTCAGCGACAGCACCAACGTCGAGCGCCCCGGATTTACACCTTCCGAGCGTGCCGTAGTCGTTCGCCTCGAGGAGCTCTTTCGCGCCGCGCCGAAAAAAGTGGTGGTCTCCTGTTTTTCGAGCTCGATTCACCGCATCCAGCAGGTCGTGGACATCGCGCAGATGGTCGGCCGCAAGGTCGGTATCGTGGGACGCAGCATGGTGGACAACATCGAAATTGCGCACGGACTGCGCAAGCTGCGCATTCCCGACGGCAGCGTTGTCCGCTCGCAAGATATTAAGAGCTTCGATCCCAAACGCCTGGTGGTGCTCGCCAGCGGCACGCAGGCCGAACCCATGTCTGCTCTTTCACGCATCGCGGTGGACAATCATCGCCTATTGAGCATCGAAGAGAACGATACCGTGATTCTCTCCGCCCGCCTCATCCCGGGAAACGAAAAAGCCATTTTCCGCATGATCGATCATCTGTTCCGCCGTCGCGTTCTGGTCTATTACGAAGGAGGGCGTTCCGCACCCATTCACGTATCGGGACACGCCAGCCAGGAAGAAATGAAAATACTGCTGCAGCTTGTCCGGCCGAAATACTTCATCCCTGTGCACGGCGAGTACCGCCAACTGTTTCGTCACGCAGCGATGGCCGAGCAAGTGGGCGCGGTCTCTGGGGAGATATTTCTTCTGGAAAGCGGCCACCCTGTCGAGTTCACGGCGGATGGATCAGCGTACCGGCGCGAGCCCGTCCCTGCGGGACGCGTCATGGTTGATTCCGGCTCGTTGGAGGAAATCGCGGATGTAGTGATCCGCGACCGGCGCCACCTGGCCGAAGATGGCGTCGTCGTCCCCATCATCGCCATCGACAAGCACACGGGGCTGATGGAAACTTCGCCGGAAATCGTCACCCGCGGCTTCCTTCCAAGCGAGGACGGCCAGGAAATCCTCACCAAGGCCCGCGAGGTGATTCTGCGCACGGTCGAGCAATCGACTCCTGAAGAAAAAACCGATTGGAGCGTCATCAAGGAAAAGATTCGCGTCGATCTGAAGCGCTTCTTAAATAAGCAAACGTCCAAGCGTCCCTTGATTTTGCCGGTAATTCTGGAAGTTTGACGCCGTTTCGGGAGGCTTTCCGTGCCCGCCCGCGCGAAACTCAGTCTGCGGACGTATACTCCTGATGATTTCGAAGCGCTCTACGAAATCGACCAGGCTTGCTATCCCCCGGATGTAGCCTACTCGCGCGAAGAACTGCACGCTTATCTTTTGTTTCCGGGCGCTGATTGCATTCTGGCCTGCGATTCCAAAAAGCCCGTCGGGTTCTGCTTGTCGGCACATTGGGACGCGCAAGGCTATATCGTCACGATGGACGTCCTCGATACCCACCGCCGCCGCGGGATTGGCTCTCAAATGCTGACCGAATCAGAGAGGCGCCTGGCCGCCGCGGGCGTACGCGAGGTACACCTGGAAACAGCAACCGACACCGAATCCTCCGTTGCCTTCTGGCAGAAGCATGGATATCGTAAGCAGGGCCTGAAGAAGGGCTACTATCCTGGCGGGCGCGATGCCTACGCGATGACCAAGCCGCTCGATCTCACGGTCCTCGCGTTGAAAGAGAGAAAATAGCACATGCACCTGTGGCAAGTGGTTCTGCTGGCTATCGTGCAAGGACTCACCGAGCTTTTGCCGGTTTCGAGTTCGGCCCACGTAATCGTGGCGGCGGAGCTCATGCATCAAAATATGTCCGCGCCGGCCAATGCCTTATTGCTTGTGCTGCTGCACACCGGCACGATGTTTGCCGTGATCTTCTATTTCTGGCGCCGATGGGTGGAGGAATTCTTTTCCTCGTGGGCCGCGTTTTTTTCCTTCGCAAAATTTGCCATCGCAGCCACGCTACTGTCGGGCGTGGTTGGATATCCGGCGATTATCTTGGTCGAGCATATTCTGGGCCATGGCGGACACCGCGCCGAAATTGAGGCCTTATTCGACAAACTGAATTGGATTGCTCCGGCCCTCGCCGTCGTCGGTTTGCTGATCCTGTACGTTGGGTTGCGCGAGGTGCGCCAGCGGGAGGCCGAAGAACAGAGCGGCCGGCGCGGCATGCGCTGGCCGACGGCTCTGGTGATGGGCATTTTGCAGGGCTTCGCCATTCCCTTTCGCGGATTTTCTCGCTCTGGTTCGACCATTTCCGGCGGCCTGCTTGCCGGTGGGACGCGCGCCGAGGTCGAATCCTTCAGCTTCGCGATGGCTGTGGCCATTACGCCCTTGGCGATCGGCCGGGAAGTTTGGCGCGTTTTCCGTAACGCGCATCTCGCCGGCGCACCGGTAACGTTGGGCGCGGCGCTGACTCCCGGATTATTAGGCATGGTTTGCGCCTTCGCCGCTGGACTGCTCGCATTGCGCTGGCTCTCGCGTTGGCTGGAAGAGGGCCATTGGTGCTGGTTTGGTATCTATTGTCTGGCTGCCGCTGCAGCGGTGGAGTGGCTCTTCCGCCTCGGATATTGAGCTGCTTGCCCACCTCTTCTTGCGCTACTTGCAAACACGCACGGTGAAGATCTTTATTTACTACCGAATCTTGTTTGGTATAGTCGTCGTGTTACTCGCGTTCCTCCCCATGGGCTCCGCGCGCTAGCGCCCGCGCGTCCCAGGTTCACGCGGGAGCCTTCCCCCTTAGCCCAGCCCTTCGTCCCAGTCCTTCGGGGCGCCAGGTAAAGGAGTTGTTTGTGCGCATTCTTACGCCGACCGAAAACAAGCGGTTCAATGAGCTTATTGGCTTCATCGGTCTGAGCCTGGCCATACTCTTGGCGCTCAGCCTGCTTTCCTATTCGCCCCACGACGCGTCTTTCAACGTTTCCGCGCCTCCGCCCGGTTCAGGGCCCGCCCGAAACTGGATCGGACCGGTTGGCGCGCACTTGGCCGACCTGTTTTTCCAATCGTGTGGCTACTCCGCGTTTCTGTTTCCGGTGGGAATGTTCCTAGTGGCCATGCGCTGGTTCCGAAGTCAACTCCTGGAGTCGCCGGTGGCAAAATCGATCGGAGCGGGAATGCTTCTCGCTTCTCTGTCGGCTGAACTTGTGCTTGTCCATATGCCGGATGTTCGCGGCGCTCTGCCGCCCGGCGGGATGCTGGGAACGTTGCTGGCGGAGGCGCTCCGTGCCGCATTCAATCCGCTCGGTGCAAACCTGGTTTCCGTTGCCACGCTCTTGACGGCGCTGTTTCTCACGACGAGCTTTTCTTTCCGCACTGCGGCGGAATGGGCAAAGAAGCCGATGGCGGATGATGGCAGATTGGGGAAACTATTCGCCCGGGTGAAGGCTTGGCGCGAGGAGCGCGAGTCCAGTCGCCTGCGGAAACGCGTCGAGGAAATCAAGATTGCAGGCCGCCCGCCGGTCACCCAGCAACGTGTCTCGACGAAAGAACTCGCGGAAGAGGAAGAAGATGCCCCAGAAGAGGATGCACGTGATTCCTCTCAGCGCGGCCCGGCGGTCATCAAGTTCCACGATCCGGAATCGTTTTCCGCCGCCAGAAAATCCGGCAATGAACCGAAGATTTCCCGCGGCAAGACTCCTTTCAAGCTGCCTTCGCCGGGGCTCCTCCGCCCGGCCGAGCGCGGCGAGAAAATGAATGAGGCTGAATTGAAGGAATGCGCGCGCGCGATCGAGCAGAAATGCTCGGAATTCGACGTCGCCGGCCATATCACGCAAATCAATCCGGGCCCCGTGGTTACCACCTTCGAATTCAAGCCGGAAGCGGGCATCAAGTACAGCCGCATAACCGGCCTCGGAGACGACCTCTGCCTCGCCCTTCGCGCTGAATCGATCTTGATCGAACGCATCCCCGGTAAATCCACGGTGGGCATCGAAGTCCCCAACGTCATTCGCGAGACAATCGCCTTGCGCGACGTCATCGAATCGCCCGAATTCGGACATTCTTCATCCAAATTAACTCTTCCGCTGGGAAAGGATCTGATTGGCCGTATTCGCGCCGCCGATTTGACTCAGATGCCCCACTTGCTCATCGCCGGCTCGACGGGAACCGGCAAGAGCGTGTTCATCAATTCCCTTCTGATGGGCATGCTGTACAAAGCTACGCCGGACGAACTGAAACTCGTCCTAGTGGATCCCAAGAGGCTAGAACTCGGCCTCTACGCCGACATTCCGCATCTGTTCACGCCGGTCGTCACCGACCCTAAAGTCGCCGCGAACGTCTTGCGCAATGCCACTCGCGAAATGGAATGCCGGCTAAAGCTCCTAGCCCAGAGAGGCGTCCGCAATATCGAGCAATACAACCGGACCTTCGAGAAGGGCCAGTCGCTCTCGCTCTTTGAAAACGTGGAGGACGAAGAGCATCGTCCGCTTCCCTACCTGGTCATCGTCATCGACGAGTTGGCGGACCTGATGATGGTTGACACGAACGGCGTCGAGGAATCCATCACGCGCCTGGCGCAGATGGCACGCGCCGTGGGAATCCACCTGATCCTCGCTACGCAGCGTCCTTCGGTGGACGTGATTACCGGCCTCATCAAGGCGAATTTCCCGGCGCGCATTTCGTTTCGCGTTGCGAGCAAGGTTGATTCGCGCACGATCCTGGACACGAATGGTTCGGAATCGCTCCTCGGCAAAGGCGACATGCTCTACCTGCCCGCCGGTTCGTCTCGCTTACACCGCATCCATGGCCCCTACGTTCATGAGTCGGAGGTCACGGCCGTCTGCGACTTCTGGCGGGAACAAGCCCAGGCGATTTACAACACCGACCTTCTCAAGCCTCCCAAGGACGAAAATGCGGTGGGTGAGGGCGTCACGGCAGGCGAACCTGGGGAGGAAGTCGACGACGAGCTTTACCAGGACGCCATCCGCGTTGTCTGCGAAATGGGACGCGCCTCCACATCCACGCTTCAGCGCCGACTGCGTATTGGCTATGGCCGCGCCGCCCGGCTGATCGATTTGATGGAAAAGGACGGCATCGTCGGCCCGCCCGACGGCGCGAAACCCCGCGAAGTCCTCAAAAAACGCGATTGGATGAAGGAATTCGACGACTCCATGAAGTGATCTGGCGCGGTGTGAATCGTCCTGCTCGGCGCGCTTTTCCCAAGTGTGAGCACCTCGCCCGAAGCGCGGAGGTCACACTCCCGCCGCCTGTTTTTGCTTTGCGCCGCCTCGCTTTTTCCTTACAATAATTGTCCCGGTGCCGAGGTAGCTCACCGGTAGAGCGCGGCCCTGAAAAGGCCGGCGTAGGCAGTTCGATTCTGCCCCTCGGCACCACTCCAAGCGAATCCAGCTTTACTGCGCGTCACCCGTCTGTGGAGTTCATCAGCCATTCCGAAAGCATGGCGGGTGTATATGGATTCCTTGTATGAAGAAAATGGACGTGGGGTTCGATTGCCAGAGAGGCATTCCGATTCAGGCGCGGCCGGGAGACTTCGCAACCTCCTGATGGGGACTCGATAACCGCGTGGTCTTCCAGTCCTTCGGCGGAGCTGCGATGCCCCAAAACTCGGGGTCAGGCCGGATGAACTCGACCGCGATTTGAGTCTTGCCCATAAAAGTGGCTCCCATGTGGGCCACGCGACACAGCAGTTCCTTCCCTATGGCAGGGTTCTCGATAACCATGAAGTGATCGACGGAGACCCTCATTGCAAGAATCAGGAGCGCCCCGTGCGCGTTTACAACGATCGTATGAGTCTTCTCCGTCTGTGAGTTCTTGCCTTGAAGGCGAACCACTACGGGGATTCGCGCCTTAATGCGTTTGCTGCGCCGTCGCAGTTCCGGCCGCGTGTCCTCGTTGGTGAAAGGATCCATACTGACACCCTAGCAAGTCGCCACCAGATTCTCAATCGGCTTGCTAACCCTTGTGCCAGCCTAGATAATCGCGGCTTTTGCCCCCTCCGAGCATCAATTCCCCACCCGATTCCCGGCATTTCCTCCGCCGTATCTCCTTTGTTTCTGGGGCGATTTGGCCGAAAAGTACTACAAAACGCATATGGAGTAGCCCAAAGGCTCCAGCCGTACTAGGAAAATGGCTTCGACAAATTAGCCCGTCCCGGCCATTGTCGCAGGCACGTGCTCATTGCAAACTCCCTCCCATGCAGTTGGAACTTTCAAAAACAAGCGAGGAAAACAAAATGAGCAAGCGTCAAAAAGGTTTCTCCCTGATCGAACTCTTGATCGTCGTGGCGATTATTCTGATCATCGCCGCGATTGCTATACCGAACCTGCTCCGTTCCCGCATGGCGGCCAATGAGGCATCGGCAGTCGGATCTCTGCGCACCGTCAACACTGCGGCAGTCACGTTCAGCTCCAGCTATGGCGATGGCTACCCGGCAACCATTGGAGTCCTCGGAGGGCCGGCTGGAACCACTGTGGCGACCTGCACGAGTTCCCTTCTGATTGACAGCACACTGTCCGGCAACGGTGGCGCCACGGACCCAGCGCTGAAGAGCGGATACTTCTTCCATATCTTCAACGGCACTGTCGCTGTGAATCCGGTCCCTGCCGGCTGCAATCCAGGCTACTCGGACGGATATGTCGCCGTCGCTTACCCCGTCAGCACCGGGACCACCGGCCAGCGCAGTTTTTGCACGGATGCTTCCGGTGTGATCCAGTTCGACCCCACGGGCACTGCAGCCGCACCGACCGGCTCGACCTGTCCAATCTTGACTCCTATTCAATAGCTCAGCCGCGCCTCGCTTGTTCTGGAGGGGGAAAGTCAAACGACTTTCCCCCTCTCACTTTTTGCGGAGGGCCAGAAACCGGAAGCGGGGCGGATATTCGATACCCAGTTCTAGGATCATGCCCCGTCACTGCAGAGCTCGCTGTCGCCTGCTACTCAACAGCCAGCCGGAAGCCGGCGATCTTGCTGTCCGCGTCCAATATCATCTCGAGGTTGAGAGTTCGGTTGGTGAGAATTGTGCGGTAGGTGTACACGCGAAGCTGCTCGCCCTCCGGCCCGGTTTCTTCCGACCTTCCCACGAGTTGCAGTGATTTCGCGGCCTCAAACGGCTTCAACTGGTCCCCCATGTGTTGAATCTCATCGGGAAACATCTGCTTACGGAACGTGGGGCTGAAATCCATGGGGTCGGACTTCCCGGCGGCCATTTTCTCGAGCACATTGTGCAGGAGTTCCGTCACGCGCGGTTCCTGGTCTTGCATCGGCTTTAGTTCCGCCGGCTTGACATCTGGGACATAAAATCCCGCAACGTTGCGCGCGATTTTTTCCGGATTCGAATGCTCGGAATCGAGATTCGTAAGCACCACTACCGTCAGACGATCATCCACATAGCGGGAGATGTTGGTCGTAAAACCCTGCCATGCTCCGTCGTGCGCAATCAATCGGTGGCCGTTCACGGAGGTCACTTCCCAACCGAAACCATAGGGGTACGTCCTTCCGTTCTTCAGCCGCACCGGCGTCCACATCTGGTCCAAGCTTGCCTTCTTCAGCAATTTTTCGGTGTAGAGCGCCGCGTCCCACCGCGCCATGTCCAACACATTGGTGTACAGCGCGCCGTCCGCCGTCGTATTCAGCGACGGCGAAACCCATTCCTGATTTTTCAGTTCCCCCTTCTCAAGCCGGTAACCCGACGACCGGTTCGGAATAATGTCTGCTTCGCTGATGATTCGCGTCGCGCTCATGCCCAACGGCACGAAGATGTGTTCGTGCAGATAATCGCCATAAAATTCCCCGGTCACTTTGTGAATCAAGATTCCCATCAGCACGTAGCCGGTATTGCTGTAGCTCCATCTTTCTCCCGGTGGAAAATCCAGCGGCAAGGTCTCAAATTTCCGGAGGAGCTCTTCCTCCGTGTAATCCATTCGCAGGTTGGTGAACGGATCCTTCCCACTCGTCAGCGAGTCCGACTCGTAATCCGGGATCCCCGAAGTATGCGTCAAGAGATTCCGCACCGTGATGTCTTTCCAACTTTCCGGAGATCCCTCGAAATATTTCGAGATCTTGTCATCCAATCCGACTTTTCCCTGCTCGACCAGCATCATCACTGCCGTCGCGGCGAATTGCTTTCCCACGGAGCCCGTCTGGAACAGCGTCTCCGGTTTCACCGGGACATCCAACTCCACATTTGCCAGCCCATATCCTCGCGCCTTGATGATCTGGCCGTCGCGCACAACGCTCAGCGCCAGCCCGGGAATCTTCTGTTCACGCATCTGCGCTTCCACGTACGCGCCCACCTGCGGAGAGATCACCTTGTCGGAGTTGCTTTGACTTAGCGCCGAGCCCGCGCCTGCAAGCAGGCACGTCATTGCGACAATCGCCCATTTCTTCATTTTGCGGCTCCCATTGTCACTTCGCCATTCTCACGCGCGCATCCTCGCCGGCCCGCTCACATACGCATTCCCGCGCTCGTAAAATCGCAGCAGCCGGTGCGCATCTTTCCGGATCCCGATTCGCACGCTTTTTGCAATCGCGCCCGTCGGCCGAACTGCCGTCCCCAGCCAAACATTGCTCTTCGCTCCGCAAAGATCCACTCCGTCGTCCCGTGCCGTGATCCCCAGCGCGGCCGCCAACCGCCCTGGCCCGCGCGCGAGATCCCGTCGCCGTGTCGTCCCGCGCTGGTGCGCCATCCACTCGATTCCCTCCAGCGGCTCCAACGCTCGCACCAGGACTCCGCCGCCGATTCCGGCTCGCTCTCCCGACACATTCAGCATGAAGTGCGCGCCATAGCAGAAATACACATACGCGTGCCCGCGCTCCAGATAAAGCGACCGGTTCCGAGGCGTAGGTCCTCGATACACATGCGCCGCCGCGTCGCCCTCCAGATACGCCTCTGTCTCGACGATTCGCCCCGCCACTCTTCCCCGCGGCGTATCATGGACAACCGTCTTCCCGATTAAATACCGCGCGAGTTGCACTGTGTTCACCGGCAGCTCTGCTCGTCGAAGCCGCCGGATCATTTGCGACGCCATTTTCGGTTCACCTTCTACCACAACCTCATCCCTGCCGGTAGGCGCTCTTCGCTTGCGGTGGCCTAAGCAAGCGGGGCCACCCGATCTCAGAGTCCGGTAAGACTTGCCTCCCGCTCGCCGCTGTGCAATATACTTCCCTCCAATGCAACCTCTCTCTTCCTTCCGATTGCCTTGCTTTGCTGCCATTTTCGCTCTTATTTTCTTCGCGAACGTGCAAAGCCCCTCGGGCAGCGGCCTCGAGCTTTTCTCGCTTCCTGCCGCGGTTCCTTCTACTCCGGCACCGCCCAGATACGGGATGGTTCTCGTTGGGGGTGCTGGCGACGTCGACGAGGCCACCAAGTTTCTCTGCGGTCATTCCGGGGGGGGCGACATCGTTGTGCTCCGCGCCAGCGGCACTGACGCGTACAATCCTTACTTCCACTCTCTGTGTCCCCAGAATTCCGTCACGACACTCTTGATCACTTCCCCCGCAGGCGCCCGAGACCCGGCCGCGCTCGATCGCCTTCATGAGGCCCATGCTATTTTCATCGCTGGGGGCGACCAATCCAACTACGTCAAATTCTGGGCGGGCTCTCCCTTGCAGCAGGAAATCAACGCCGCCATTTGGCGTGGCGTCCCTATCGGGGGAATCAGCGCTGGCTTGGCCGTTCTTGGCCAATTCGCATTCTCGGCCCGCCTCGACACCATCACCAGTCCCGAAGCCCTCTCCAATCCTTACGACCCCAAAGTCACACTCGAGCGCAACTTCCTTTCAACGCCGCTCCTTGCAGGTATCATCACCGATAGCCATTTTTCCGCACGGCAGCGCATGGGACGCACGATTGCCTTTCTTGCACGCATTGTCCAGGATGGCTGGGCGAATCCTGCGCGAGCGATTGGAATCGACGAAGCAACCGCCGTCATGGTAAGCGCGGATGGCATTGCAACCGTCGTGGGTAAGGGCTCCGCTTATTTCTTCGAACTGCGCCACGCTCCCGAAGTCTGCCTTCCAGGAAAATCTCTCGCGGTGTCGGGCATCGCCGCGTACAATCTACCGGCGAGTTCCGCCTCGCGCTTCGATCTGAAATCCTGGACCCCGCAGGGGCCAGCGAAGCGCTTCGTGGTCAACGTTGTGGATGGCCAATTGAGTATCGAGGAGCACTGACGAGAGCGTCTCTCCATCTCGCTCTCGTCCCCGAGGGAGGTCACCCATGCCCCAAGCCTGCAAGCACTTGAGCGAAATCCGCGCCGTCAAGCCCAGCGCCAAGGGTTGCGAGGATTGCTTGAAGATCGGCGATTCCTGGGTGCACCTGCGCCTTTGTCTCACCTGCGGCCATGTCGGCTGCTGCGACAGCTCCAAGAACAAGCACGCCACGAAACATTTTCATGCGGTTCATCACCCCATCATCCAATCCTTCGAGCCAGGTGAAGATTGGAAGTGGTGCTATGTCGACAACATGCTCCTGGAATAGAGGCTGTTCCCCACGAAGGCATCATGACTCCTCCATCCCTGCAGCGTCCGTCACAAAATGAAGCGTGGCCCGCGCTTCCGCTTGCCGAATGGAAAGCCACTTGCGACACACTTCACATGTGGACCCAGATCGTCGGCAAGGTCCGCCTCGCTCTCAGCCCGCACGTCAATCATTGGTGGGAAGTGCCTCTCTACGTCAGCTCACGCGGCCTCACCACTTCGCCGATTCCCTTTCGATCCGGAAACTTCGAAATCGAGTTCGACTTTCTCGCCCACAAGCTCGAAATCCGGACCAGTTGGAACGAGATTCGAACGATCGCTCTTTTTACGCGCACCGTCGCTGGGTTCTACCGGGAATTCATGGACACGCTTGCATCCACAGGCGTTTCCGTCAAAATCTGGCCCATGCCGGTCGAGTTTCCCGATCCGATTCGCTTCGATCAGGACGTCACCCACGCGCGCTACGACCCAGCCTACGCCAATCGCTTCTGGCGCATCCTGGTCACTCTCGATTCGATTTTCAAGGAATTTCGCGCCGGTTTCCTCGGGAAGTGCAGCCCCGTACATTTTTTCTGGGGCAGCTTCGACCTGGCCGTCACTCGTTTCTCCGGCCGTCCCGCGCCGGAGCGCGCCGGGGCGGACCGCATGACACGAGAAGCCTATTCGCATGAAGTCATCAGTGCCGGCTGGTGGCCCGGCGGCGGAGATATCACCTCGCCCGCCTTCTACTCCTACTCCGTTCCCGAGCCTTCCGGCTTCCGCGACCATGCCGTGCGTCCCCCCCCGGCTTCCTACAATGCGAAGCTCGGCGAATTCATTCTCCTCTACGACGACGTTCGCGCCGCTTCCGACCCCAAGTCCGCTCTCCTCGAATTCCTGCAGTCCAGTTACGAAGCTGGCGCGAACCTCGCCAACTGGGACCGCGCCGCGCTTGAGCGGCGACCGTAACTGGAATCATGTCCTGGGATACGTTCGCACTGGACTAACTTAGTTCGAAAGAACGTCGAAAGGCATGATCACGTCAGGTGAGATTCACGGCAGGTGGAAAACCAGCCGCGATAAGCCTCGAGGGGCCAACATTCAGGGGTTCAGTCCGCAGCGACCGGTGGCGCTCCAGGAAGTGCTTCTGCGCGCGCCGTCCCCACGAGCGCACAAAATAATAATTTAACCCAGCAGCGATTCCCGCGCTCAGAATCGGCACCAGTCTTCCAGTCCACTTCTCTGCCGCTTCCGCGCCCACTTTGAGGGCAATCTGGTCGATTACGCGCGGCACCACTCGCTCCATCGCCTGCTTTTCCAGGAAATCACGGCCCAGGTCCAATCCCGCCGCGCTCGCCGCTGCAAGCCAGAACGCTGCCACTTCCCTGTCCGTTGCATATTCGAAACCGTAAATCAGGCTTAGCCTCTGCAGCATGCGGATGGTAATCGTGGAGAGAATTCCCATGTCCGGCAGAATCGTCAGCATCCCGCCCACTCCCAGCCCCATCCCTTCGAGCATCGCCACACGGGTCGCCGACAAAATTACACGCTGCGCAATCGGATTCAGCACGCGCTCGTCTAATGTCTGCATTTCCTGCCAGGATCGGACAGGCAACCGATAACCATCACGCACGCGCCGGAAGTATTTTTCGGGGTCCACCCCAACACGTTCATAGGCCTGCCGGAAAGCAGCCCGAGCTGAGGTCCGCACCGTCTCGCGCATCCACTCCGCTTTGGGATTCTTCGTCATCGCTCGTTAGGCCCGCAGGCCAGTCGGGGCCTGCTACTCCGATTATTTTGCCTTATCGGGCCCGGAAAGCGAAGCCCTCTCCCTTCATTGGTGCCGCAAGGGGCTCAAAATCGCGCGATCCCTACGGGCGCCGCAGAGCCTCTTGACAGGCCGGCAGTTTCATTGTACATTGTACATGGACAATAGCCAATGGCGCCGAACGCCCCCATCCTCCGAATCGATCTGGCCTCGGATACACCCGCCTACGAACAGATCGTCGGTGGCCTCCGCGCCATACTCGTAGCTGGCGGTTTCCAGCCTGGCGACCAGCTCCCCACTGTCCGCCAACTGGCCGTCGATCTCGGCGTGCATCACAACACAGTCGCTGAAGCCTACCGCGTCCTGGCCGCCGAGGGCTGGCTCGATTTGAAACGAGGCCGCGGCGCCATCGTGCTCGACCGCGCGAGGCCGAAAGCGGCGGCGCACGCAAAGGAAGACTTCACCCGTAAGCTTCGCGAACTGATTGCCAAGGCAATTACGGACGGCGTTTCCGACTCCGCGATTGCCTCTCAGATGGCTGAACATGCCAAGGGCCTTCAAAATCGTCCGGCGCGTTCTGCTCCGCCGGCTAAAGAGAGTGAACGAACATGAATCCCCATTCCGCGATCATCACTGCAGGGTTTGTAGCGCTGCTGGCGGCCATGGTTGCCGCTATTTTTCACATGCTGCCGCAGTGGACACGCCCGGATATCTACTTCGCCGTCACGGTGTCTCCGCCTTTTCGTACAACTCCCGAAGGCCGACGCATTTTGCGGAACTACCGATTGCAGGTTTGGATCTGCACGCTCGGGAGTTTCGCGTTGATCTTCCTGGCTATGGCGCCGGAGCGCATCTACTTTCTCGTGGCTGGCGAGATCTTGCTCATTGCCGGCTCCTTCACGGCTTTCATCTGGGCGCGGCACAAGGTACTTCCCCACTATCAAGCGCCTACTACGGTTCGCGAGGCGGCGCTCGAGCCTCGCCCCGCGCATCTGCCCGGCGGTTGGCTCGCGCAGCTTGGGCCTTTCGCCATTCTCATGGCGGCAGCTTTTTGGCTGCGGGCGCACTGGGACCAGATTCCGATGCGCTTCCCCGTTCATTGGGACATCAACGGAAATCCGAATGGTTGGTCGGACCGCACGCCCCAGGGAGTCTATGGACCATTGCTGCGAGCTGCCGGGATTATGGCGGCGATGTGGCTGCTGGCATTCGGCATCGTAACCCATGGCCGCCGCGTCCGCCCGGCCGTCTTGAGCGGGCCAGGCAAAGCAGAGTTCATGCATCGAATGTTGGTGGCTCTCTTGGTCCTGCAACACGGGATGGCGTTCATGTTTGCATTCATGGCAAGCCTGCCGCTGTTCGGGATGCCGGGAGAAGCCATCATCCTGGGTGTGGTGACTCTCTTTATCGCTGGGGTGTTCGTTATGATCAGCCAACTCAGCCGTGGAGGCCAGGTGCCGCACAGCGTGGCCGCTTCATCCGGTAAGGCGATGTCTTCCGAGCTGCCCGCCGGAGATGGGACGCTCGATCAGTATTGGAAGCTCGGCGTAATTTATTTCAATCCCAATGACGCGGCGCTGTTCGTGGAGAAGCGCTTCGGCGTGGGCTACACGTTGAATTTCGGCAATCGCATCGCCTGGCTGATTCTGGCGGCCATCTTGGTCCTACCGATACTGCTGATCTTGGCGAACCTGCGTTAGCGGCACGCAAACGGGCCGTGCCGCGCCAGGGCCTGCTCTCCTCAACAGCGAAACAGAGGCACGCATGTCCCCCGCACAAGAAAGTGAACAGGATTGCGGCCAGCCCGCATGTGCTCGTGCAGGTAACCATTGGTACCCAAGTCCTATAGGCAATCCCCATTGCCATCTCTACAGTGGTCTTGATTAGACAGGTGTTGCATTGAGGCCCCCCATGGCGAATACAGCTCTTCTCGAGCCACCCTCGGAAACCACCTCGGAACGCGAAGGTACGAAGGAAGGCCGGCGACGAAAGCGGTTGTATGTCCCCCTCCCAGTGCATGTGCGCCCTTTCGACACGCGCTTTGCGGAAATCGAGGATGTCGGCGAAGTGGTGAATTTCACCCGCGATGGCCTCTATTTCGTTACCTGTATGCCGCACTATTTCATGGGTATGCGCCTGATCGTCACTTTCCCGTTCGGCGACAATGTTTCCGCGCACCGGCGATTCCTGGGCGAAGTGGTTCGGCTGGAGGAACGATTGGACGGTACATCCGGTGTGGCCGTGCGGTTCCTGCTTTGATCTCACTTCTGCCCGGTTTCCTTCGGAATCGCTGGACTGCGCCACCCACATCACGGTTGGACTTTGAGCAAGCCCCCCGGGGATTGCCCTTGTCACTGCCCCCGCACGGCGGGGACAATGTTAGCAGACCTCCGGCAGCCTGCCTTCCCCGGCGTCGGAATTCGGTGCCTGCGCGAGCGGGCCTGCGAAGGATTAAAAACCATGTATGAGCATGGCTCCAAAAAACAGTCTGGCACCTCCGCGCTACTCCAAGTCCTCTTCCGTGAAAGATGCCGAGCGCCGCGGTACGGACCGTCATGTCGTCACCGCCTCCGCGGAAGTCATCGAGCTGAGCTCTGGAGCGCGCTTTTCCACTCGCACCACCGATCTGGGCCCCGGCGGTTGTTTCGTGGACACCATGACTCCGTTTTCCGTCGGAGCGAAGGTCCGCGTCACGATTCGCAAGAGCAAGACCGAGTTTCAGACCGTCGGCACGGTCGTCTATCCCCAATTTGGGTCTCGGCATGGGCATCGCCTTTGCCGAGTTGAATCCAACGCAGCGGCTCGCCTTGGAAGACTGGCTCACGGAATTGACTGGCGGCAAGTAGCTCCTCCAGGAATCACCACACTCTTTCCCGAGCCCCGCGTCGGGACGCATTGCCGATCGTGCAGCCCTGGTCCGCTTAGTCCAGTTGATGATCAGCAAAGGGATTCTTACAGAGGCAGAAGGCGCGTCGGTTCTCCTCGATCCCATGCTCTAAGTGGCTGCCAACGCTTCCCGGCAGCTCGTGCGCCTCAACGGATTTTTGTTTTCGGGGCCCTCATTCTTGGGACGGATTCATAGGCGATGAAGAAAAAACGTCTCGGCGAAGTCCTGCGGGAACGCGGACACATCTCCCCCGCCGACCTCAACAAGGCGATTGAAGACCAGCAA
>CAWBGC010000006.1:0-6822 GCA_963788255.1 uncultured Acidobacteriota bacterium | reverse complement strand
TACGCTCGATCAATGAGATTGTCGTCTTCGATGAGGAAGAGATCACCGAGGAGATCCTGCAGAACCGCGTCAAGGACGTCACGCGCCGCATCGACGAGCTGCAGAAGCATTACAAAAGAACCAGCCTGCTTGCCGGACGATTTTCCGACGATCCTGGTAAAAGAGAAAGCACGCGAATACCGCCGCTGCCGATGCAGCCTGGGCCGCGGCCCACGATGCACGATCATGCTAATGCACTGCCGTCGCCTTCACGGTTTCAGTACGCGAAGGCAGATTTTCACGCTTTTGTTGCTGAACGTTGCGAGATGATTTCGTCACTGGTGAACAGACTTTGCGACGGCGAGCCGAGAAAAGCAGAGACGGACCCAATTGGTCCGCCTCTGCCAATTAAACTTACAAACTCTAGTTCTCGCACAGCAGCACGTCCTCGGTTTCCTGCGAGTCCGCCGAACGGTAGTACAGCTTGTTGTCCTCGAGGAAGACCTCGATGAAAGCCGGCCGCGTGGCGATGGTGCCTTGGATCAGCGCCTCCGACAACGGATCTTCGATGTACTTCTGCAAGGCACGCCGCAGCGGACGCGCGCCGTAGCTGCGATCGCTGAGTGTCTGACTGAGGACCCACTTCTTGGCCTCGTCGGTTACGGTTACGGTGATTGATTTCTGCGCCAGATTCTGGTTCAGCTGGATGACCATGAGTTCGAGGATCTGGATCAGGTCGCCTTCGTTCAGCGCGTTGAACAGGATGATTTCGTCCAGGCGGTTCAGGAATTCCGGATTGAAGGTGCGCTTGACTTCGTTCTTCACGAGATCTTCGACCTTCTCCGACACCATGTCTTCCTTCGACGACTGGAAGCCCAGGGCCGGTCGTAAAAATCGAGCACGATTTCATTCAGCGGCAAATCATAAGTCACCATCACGCGTGTAGGCGAAAGGTACTCAAAGTTTTTCTGCACCCCCCGCTTGTCTTCGCAGAGCTGCAGGATGGCCCCCACGGACTCCTCCGAGGTGATGATCATGGCGCGGATAACCGGCTCTTCAATCTTGTCGATAATATTGGGCGAAGGAAATTTCGTGGGATTGTCCACTTCCAGGGTTTGTCCGCTGTCTTTGGTGGTGATGCGATAGCGCACCGATGGCGCGGTGGTGATCAGGTTCAGGCCAAATTCCCGTTCCAGCCTCTCCTGAACAATTTCCATGTGGAGCAAGCCCAGGAATCCGCAGCGGTAACCGAATCCCAACGCGGCGGAGTTTTCCGGCTCATAAAAAAAAGCGGCGTCGTTTAATTGCAATTTGCCCAAGGCGTCGCGCAATGGTTCGTAATCGTCGGCCAGCACGGGAAAAAGCCCGGCAAAAACCATGGGCTTGATGGCCTCAAAACCGGGCAGGGGAGCGGCGGGGCGATCCACTTCGACGATGGTGTCACCGACGCGCGCGTCGGCTACCTGCTTGATGTTCGCAACCACGAAACCGACGTCGCCCGCCGCCAATTCGTCCAGCACAACCGGCTTGGGCGTGAGCGCGCCGAGCGATTCCACTTCGTGGGTTTCGTCACTGAAGCACAGCTTCACTCTCATCCCGCGCGTCATGAGTCCTTCCATCACGCGGACCAGCACAACTGCGCCACGGTAGGCGTCAAACCATGAATCGAAAATCAGCGCGCGCAGGGGAGAATCGGACGAACCCACCGGCGCTGGGATGCGCGCAACGATGGCTTCGAGAACCTCGTCAACACCCTGTCCGCTCTTGGCGCTGATCAGCAGCGCGTCCTTCGCGGGAATGGCCAGCACATTTTCAATTTGTTCGCGGACCACTTCCGGCTGCGCGGCGGGCAGGTCAATTTTGTTAATTACCGGAATGATGGTCAGGTTGTGATGGGCCGCCAGAAAAGTGTTGGCGACGGTTTGCGCCTCAACCCCCTGGCTTGCGTCCACCACGAGCAGCGCGCCTTCGCACGCGGAAAGGGCGCGCGAAACTTCGTAGGAAAAGTCCACGTGCCCCGGCGTATCAATAAGGTTGATTCGATACGTGTTTCCGTCCCTGGCTTTGTAGTGCAGGCGAATACTCTTCGCCTTGATGGTGATCCCGCGCTCGCGTTCCAGGTCCATGGAGTCCAGGACTTGTTCGGTCATTTCGCGCTGCGAAAGCGCGCCGGTGAGTTCAAGCAGACGGTCGGCCAGCGTAGACTTGCCGTGGTCAATGTGCGCGATGATGCAGAAATTCCGTATGAATCTGGGATCCATTCGCTCGCTCTGTTGCGGGATGCCCGCAGGAAGGTCTTTCGGGCGCTCCAGAATGTTTTAGTCTGCCATATTTCGCAAGGATGGGCCAACGCGCGGACCTTACGGCGACGGAGGCCGTCCCGATGGGCACTTCGCCGGATTCCCCGATTGGGACCAAGAATTGGACCACTTTTGCGGGGCCCACCCCCCCATTGAGTTCGCATGAATGTCATTCTAAAAGGCTTAGGGGTGACGATCGTCGTATGAATTTCATTCTTAAGGGGTTACGGCAATGTCCGAGTTCTGCGCTTACATTCCTGGAATCAAACACTTAGTCGAACATCGTGGCAACGGTTTATCGAGGCGTCAAACAAAAGGGCCAAGAGTTCCTGCAGAGCTTCGAGTCCACCACAACGGATCCCCTTTGGCAGAGCCACCCGGGATCCGCGGAATCTGACAGATATAGTAACATAAGCATAACGGTTGTCAACAGATTACTTAAGAATTATATTTTCGAATGCCTGTTCGAATGGCTTGTTCGCGATGGTAAGAAGCTAATCCTCCACCTTTCCCTCTGAGAAGAGTGATGCACGCGGCGTGAGGGTCGAAGCCCCAGCCCTTTGGATTCGCCGCGCTCACTGTAGGTCACGGCAGGCTGGGCTATACAATCCATAATATGCTATTAGTAGAACCTGAGCTTGGAAGGCTGCCATATTCCCGAAGCTCTAAGGTGATGTGGCTGAATCATTCACAAGCCAAGAGTGAGGGACCATGAAAAGCAAGACGGCCCTTTTCTGCACATTCTCCTGCACGGTTTTGTTTGTCCTGATTCCGACCATGCTTCCCCGCCGAGCTGGAGCATTCTTTGCCGCGCAAGAGTCAACGCCTGCCAAGGATTTTTCGGCATTTGTGTATGACGTGGTATCCATCAAGCCTTATAAGAAGGACCCGAACGCCACGTCAGAATTTATGGGTTCCCATGAAACGCCCGACGGATTTACAGGGACCAATATTCCGCTTTCGATCTTGCTCTTCACGGCGTACCGCACAGAGCATTCGCGGATTTCCGGGGCGCCTTCCTGGATGAACAACGAGCGCTATGATGTGGAAGCGAAGATGGATCCCGACGTGGCGGAGGCGTTACACAAACTCGGCCCGGAAGATCAGAAATTAGCGCGAAAGCACATGATGGAGGAAGTTCTGAAGGACCGGATGAAAGTGGTGGTCCATATGGAAACTACGGTAGTTCCAATCTATGAATTGGTGATCGCAAAAAGCGGGATAAAGATGAAGGAGATGACAGATCCGAACACACCTGATGGCGGCTTGAGAGTATCTGGCGCTGGCGGAGGAGCATATCAATGGCAAGGCCAAGGCGTGAAGATCGACGGCATGTTGGGCCAGCTTTCCTATGCAGCGGGCCGCCCCGTTTACGACAAGACAGGCCTGACTGGAAAATATGCCTTCACGTTGAAGTACACTCCGGAGCGGGTGCTATCGGCTGCGGCCACAGCGACCGACACGGCTCCTGCGCTGGACGCAGCGCCTCCTCTGGCGCAAGCGATGGAGGAGCAGCTCGGATTGAAATTGGTCTCGGCGAAAGGTGCAATGGACGTGATCGTAATTGATCATGTGGAGCGGCCTTCAGCGAATTAGAGGACGATGTAGATCTTCATTGCTTCCCCGATACAATCAATGTCACCCCGGGGCGCGACATAGCTCGTTGTCATCCCAAGCGGATCCGATCAAGGCGATAACGAATGTTCTGGAAGCGAATTTATGGCCCACCCCTAAATTGTGTGTGACGCAATCTGGACAGGCTCGCGCTTCGGGTTCGCAAGGCGCCAAGATAAATCCACGGCGGCGCGCAATTCGGGCATAGGCGCAAGGTGCAAAGCATGCGGACGACCGGAGTCAGCAAATCCGACACAAGGCATTTCACTCCTAATGGCGGCGTTCAGGGTGGCGTTATACACTGGAAGGGACCAGCTCCCGCCGCGCAACGCCCAGTCGCGATCCGGCGGCCTCGCAGGTACGAGAGAACGACCGACATATGGCCTCTGAAGTCGAAAAACTTCTTGACCGCGCCAAGCGTGCCGTCGAGAAAAACAAGCCGGACGACGCCATCGTCGCGTATCAGTCCGTTCTCCAGGCAGCTCCCTCCAACATCGAAGCCATGCAATCGCTGGGCGATCTCTTTACGCACCAGAACAAAACCACACAGGCAGCTATCTATTACGGAATGCTGTTTGACCGGCTGACTGAGCCACGCGAAGAGCCGAAGGCCGTGGCGCTCTACACTCGGTTTCTGCGAGCGTCCGAGCAGCCACCGGAACGCCGCGCGCATTACGCATTGCTTTTGCAAAGGCAAAACAAAACGATTGAGGCCATTGAGCACTATTCGCTAGCCTCTGAACATTTTCTCTCGCGCGGGAAGGAAGACGAAGCGCTGAAGTGCATCGAGCAAATCGCCGAACTCGATCCGGGCAATACCGAACGCCAGGTGGCCGTCGCGAAACTGGCGGAAAAGCGCGGCAGGGGGCAATTGGCGGCGCGGGGTTACGTGCGTGCCGGGCAGCTGGCGCTCGCCAAGGGTGAAACGGATGTAGCGTTGGAATATCTGGCCAACGCCAATCGAGCCGTTCCGGAAGACCGCGACGCAGCCATGATTTATGGGCAGGCGCTGCTGATGGCCGGGGACTCTCCGCAGGCAATCGCTGTGCTCGAGCCATTTTCGCAAAAGGCGACGACTCCAGCATTCCTCAAAACTTTTGGAGAGGCTCTCTTGCGCGGCGGACAGCTCGACCGGGCCTACGGAGTGCTCACCGAATTCTACAGGCCTCTCGGCGGCGATCACGCCCTGCTGTTTACGCTTGCGGAATGCTACGCGGCGGCCGGCGAGGATGCCAAAGCGGTGGAAGTGCTTACCGCCGTGCGCAAGCGTTATCGCGATTCCAGCAACGAGAATGCGTTTGCCGCCAGACTCGACAAGCTCGCGGAGGGTTTTCCGGGCTCTACCGCTCTCATCGAATTCTGGGCCCAGGTTTACAGCGGCCTGAACCGCGAGGCGCGCTACTTCGAGGTATTGGTCCATCTTTTCGACGTCTACCTTGAAAATGACAACATGAAGGGCGCCTGCGATGTTTTGGATCGCATGGTGGACATTGATCCATACGATTTTCGCAATCAGCAACGGCTGGATCTCCTGAAAGGGCTGGCGGATCAAGATTATCTGGGGCGCGTCGCATCGCGGCTTGGCGTCACCATGCCGCAATCCGGCGCGGAAGTCCTGGGCGGGGAAGGCGCCCCGGTGGAATATTCCGCGGGGGATGCTCCCGGCGGTTCCGCGGCGCTCGATGATTTGCTGGTCCAGGCGGAAATATTCCTTCAATATGCGCTGCAACCAAAAGCCGTGGAACGGCTAGAGAAAATTGCAGAATTATTTCCCGCGGAAATGGAACGCAACGAGCGTTATCAGGGGCTTTGCGAACTTGCCGGATGGTGGCCCGAAGGGATGGTGCGTCGGCCCGTGGCGGAGCATGACTCGGCCCCGGCACCAACTACTGCGGTGGAAACTCCTCCACAGCCGGCCGCGGTCACGCAGACAGGCGTATACACGGTGGAAACGATGCGTGACCTGGCCAAGATCTCCGAGATTGGACAGAGTATCTACCGCCAGCCCACTCCGCGCGCGATGCTGACGCTCACCGTGAACGAAATCGGCAAGCATTTGCGGGCCACGCGATGCCTTGCGGTGGTAGGCGAGCCTGGCCAGCCGCCTCAACTTGCGGCTGAGTTTTGCACGCCTGGAGCGACTGTGGCTTCTCCCGGGCAAGTGATGCGCATGATGGCGCAGATGGAGCGCGCCTCGCCGGACGCCATGGGAGGGCTGCCTATGGATGCGGCTGCGGCGCCTGTGTTGCGCGAAGTGGGGTTGGTCACGGCGCTGGCCGTGGCGCTGCTGGACAAGGAAACGCAAGCGCCCTCGGGATTCATCGTGGCCGGGCATGGCGAAGCGCACAAGTGGAAGCCGAACGAGACTTATTTTCTGCAGACGGTGGGCGACCAAATGCTGCTCGGCGTGAGCCACACGCGGTTGCGCTCTTTAGTGCAAACCTTGAATGTTGCGGACCAGAAGACGGGTCTGCTGGCGCGCAGCGCCTACGCCGACCGCCTGATTGGGGAAGCGCATCGCGCTAAATCCCATGACACTTCGCTCTCCGTGGCCATCATGGAAATTGACGGAGGCCCGGAACTCATCCGGCAGCAGGGCGAAACGCTGGTGGACAAGTATCTCGAACAAGTTGCGCGAGCGGTAACACCACTTGTCCGGCCCACGGACTTGTCCGTAAAATACACGGCCTGGTCGCTGGCGTTTATCTTGCCGGATACGACTCTGGCCGGGGCGCTCGGGCTGATCGAAAAAATGCGTCAAGCCGTGGCCAACGCTCGAAACGGCGGAGCCAGTGCAGACCCCCACGTCCGGATGACGGTAAGCGCGGGTGTGGTTGAGGCGATTGCCCGGGTGGACTACGATAGCGAGGACATCGTCACCGACCTGATCAACCGCGCCGAGACCAGTTTGGACGAAGCACGCAATCGG
>CAWBGC010000005.1:0-17631 GCA_963788255.1 uncultured Acidobacteriota bacterium | reverse complement strand
GAACGGTCAAGATGACAGCACCGAAAATCGCGGCCAGATTCGTGTAAATCATCACGCCTCGGACGAGAAGGTGTGTGGCGCTGAAGAGGAACCCTGCGGCCACCGCGCCCGCGACGCCCATCACAATGTCCATCGCTCGATCGCGCTCTTCGCTCGACATGAATCTCCCTGACAGCCAACCTGCAGCCGCGCCATCTATGATCCAGAAGACCAACAACATGACTTTTCTCCTTTTTGCCGATTGTCAGGGAGGAAAAACCAGGCTTTGCAGCCGCCAGGAATTCTCCATTCACACGGTGGCTTGCTGGGAACTGAGGGGGGACGGAATCTTTCCGCCCCCCAAAGAACGGTTCCTTCGCCTTAGGCCGTTACAGCGGCAGCAATCTTGTGAAAGGTGGAGTTGGCAACGTTAAAGGTTTCCACCTGCGGTGGTCCATCAATCACTGTGGCAAGGGTCTTCGTCACTTCGCGGAAACTTCCGCGGTTGTAAGCCTCCGCGCTTTCCGCTCGATCCCATAGACTGATCGCGAACGCTTCCATTCCTGAGGGAGCAACGAACGAGATCGCGTCTTGGAACCCCTTCTGTTTTCGAAGGGTGGGAATAATGTCCTTCTCGAGCCTCTCGGTAAACTCAGCAGCACCGTTGGGCTTGAGATGCATATAGACTCTACGTGCAAACATGTGGGGCTCCTTGGTTTTCATGGCCAAGGGGTGATTCAGATAACTTCCAATTGTTAGGTCAGCTGAAGAATCCCTCAGTCCGTTAACCATATTGAGTTAATTAACTTGCTTTGTCAACACGATTCTGAGAATATGTTGTTGAGTTTATTGGTAATAGTTAATCGCCGGGAGGCACTCTGTGGACGTTTGTCTGGTGGTCAAACAGCGGCTGGAAGAATTGGGGCTGGAACAGAAAGATCTAGCCACTGCTGCCGGAGTCACGGATTCTTACATTTCCCAACTCCTGACTCGGAAGAAATTGCCGCCCACACCCGAACGCACCGACATCTATGCCAAGATGGGGAAGTTCTTGAAACTGCCCGCAGGCAGGCTCTCGGAGCTTGCCGCGCATGAGCGCAACGAGGTACTGAAGAAAAAGCTTTCTGATTCGCCGGTGCCCCTATTCAAGGAAGTTCGGGAACTGGTCCTGCGCAAGTGCGTCCCGGGGAATGAGAGTCAGATACGCGCCATATTTGAGAGGCAGCCTTTCGGCGAATTCGAGCGCCTCATTACGCAGAAGCTCCTGGACGTCGTCAAGGGAGTCGCCAGAGAAGAATTGGAAAGTGAAAGTTGGCTGAAGTTGGTCGCTGAATTGAACGGGCGAAGCTACGAAGAAATGCGGGTCATCGTCCTCGAATTCCTGGACACGGATGTATTCAACATTTCCGTTCAAAACTGCATCTTCTTCCTCGACCCGTTGATTGATTCCTGGGATATTGACCTGGCCAACTTTGGGATCCAGATCGTGCTCAACCGAAGACTGGCCCCCAGGAATGTAAAGAAGCTCGAGTTTGTGGAAAAGGAAACTGATGGACCTTTCGAGGAAGAATTCGGACTCACGGAATTCCTTCGCATTCCTTCGATGAGCGGCGATGCTTCCGGTGAAGAAATCGAGTTCCTGAAGAAACTGAGGTTCAACGGGGCCCGGCCTACGGCCCTCTATTATTACCGCGAATTGCAGAACCTCAGGGATCCGCTCAATTTTCAGGAAGCCTCGGTCGCCCCGTTGCACAAATACGGAGAGGCGAATTCTGTGGAGAAACAAATGCAGCTCCACTCTCGAGAAGGCGCAATTCAACGCTGGGCCAAAGATAAGGGTGGACGACCCTCCAAGAGGCGAAAATCGAAGGCCGCGCGCTAGCGATCTGCAGCTAACTGCCGGATGACGGCTTGCAGTGCAGCCAGAATCAAGGTCATCCCGTACGTCGCCACAAAATCAGGGAAGCCAAAATCCAGAGCAGCGATTCTCTCCCGGTCAATTCTGCGAGGTTTTGCTGGGCTCTGTTTTCCAGAAGCCGATTCCCGCTGCTTGCTGGACCACGCCGGGCATCGCCACAGTTTTCATCGCATCCACATCGATCACTTCCACCGTATCCGGCTCCGACCACCCTTCCACGACCGAGATGAATGTAAAGCGATGATCCGCCGCGACCACGATCCCACGCGCCGCTTTCCTGAACGTCGCCGCAAGAATTGTGGCGGCCGCCGCCGCGCGCCTCCAGTTCATTCGCATCTCGCCCAGCACTCCAGAACTCTCCACCATGAATCACACTCCGTTCGAACCGTTTCGAGTGGCTCGCGTTGATTACTCTTCTCAGGCCAGGATCGCAATCGAAATGGTCATCGGGATCCCGAGGGAGCGGGCAGAGGGCCCGTTCGCCAGAACCGCGCCGGGAGCTGCAGGAATTCCAGCCCGGCCAGCGTTCGACCGTGCTTTATTTTCACCAGCCTCGCCACGCGGCATGCCACCTCTTCGTTCGTTTGCAGGTTGGTCAGAATCAGCTTCTGCCACCGTGTTACGGGCGCCGCGACGGGAACAAGCCCGCTCAATATGCTTACGTTGATCGTCTCGCTATTCTCCGAAAATGGCTCGCTACCCAGCCAGCCATAAATGAGGACGGGCATCCTCACCGGCAGGCGCAACGCGCGCCGTCTGTCGAGGGCGGGTCTTGCACCCGTCCGCGCAAACGGGCGACCCCACCGCTCCCATATTGGAATCCGAAAATTGACTCCGCCCACCGAAGCCCCTCCACCACAGGTATCTGCTTTTCCGTCCTTTGGCGCAAGTCTCTCGCTTGGCCGCGCAACCAGCAAGCTACCCCGACCGGGGCGTTCGCGGCGAGGTCCGAGCAGGCTCTGCTGCTAAGGTGCCATGCCCCCGCCCGCACTTGGCTCCCAATAACTTCGATGATAGATTCGCCGCGCGCGGCTGTCCCAAAGCTTTTTTTGCAGTTGCGGAGACGAGCCGGCGCTCGCCTCGGTGACACAACCCACTCAACCTCGGGCATCCGCTCCCAGCACCCACGACCCCTCGGCAGGACTCGCTGCCCGCGTCGGACTTTTCGACGCAACCATGGTCGTCATGGGCGGCATCATCGGGTCCGGCATCTTCATTAACCCCTACATCGTCGCCCGACTGGTTCACACGCCCGCCTTGATTCTCGGGTCATGGGTTGGCGGAGGCATTCTTGCGATGATTGGCGCCTTTGTGTATGCCGAACTCGCGGACCGCATGCCCGCCGTCGGCGGCCAATACGCCTACATCCGGGAAGCGTATCACCCGGCGCTCGGCTTCCTCTTCGGCTGGGCGAGCATCTTCGTAATGGGTGCGGGCGGGAGCGCAGCCGTTGCGGTCACCTTTGCGAAATATTTCCGCGAACTGACGCACACCGCCGTGCCCGAAAACATCGTCGCCGTCGGCGCGCTGGTTCTCCTGGTTCTCATCAACTGCCTCGGCGTGCGTGCCGGGAGCGGTGTGCAGAGCCTCTTCATGGTCTTGCGAATCATCGCTGTCGCGCTCGTGGTCGGCTGTGGCGCCTGGTTTCTTGCGCACCGGGCGCAAACCGGCCCCGCTTGGCACCCGCTGTTGGATCGCCCAGTGTCCTTCGATCTCCTCACCGCGCTCGGCGCCACCATGGTGCCGGTCCTTTTCGCCTACGGCGGATGGCAATCCGCGAACTTCATCGCCAGCGAGATTCGCAACCCGCGCAAGAATCTTCCGCGCGCGCTCCTGCTTGGCGTCTTGGGTGTCATCCTGCTCTATGTCTCGGTGAACTTCATCTACGTGCAAACTTTGGCGCCCGACGGGCTTTCCGCTATCAAAACGCCGGCCTCGGAAGTCATGCGCCGCTCTCTGGGAAATGCCGGAGCGGCCCTGATTGCATGTGCGATCGCAATCTCGACGATTGGCTTCCTGAGCCAGTCCATGCTCACCTACCCGCGCGTCTGCTTCGCCATGGCGGAAGATGGCGTGTTTCCCCGCGTCTTCGCCCACCTCGCTTCACGAACGCGCGTGCCGGTTTGGGCGATTGTGCTGCAGGGCGCGATTATCACGGCCGTCGTACTTTTGGGCACATTTGAGCAAATCTTGAGCTACACGGTGGTGATGGATTGGGTGTTCTTCGGTTTGACGGCTTCTTGCTTATTCGTCTTTCGCGCGCGAGAAAAGCGCTTGGCTGCGGCTGCTGGAACTGCCCCGCCGCCTGGGTACCGCGTCCCCGGCCATCCCTGGACGACGGGTCTTTTTACCGCGGCAGCCTGGTTGATCGTTCTCAACACAATCTACAAGTTTCCTCGCGATTCGATGGTAGCTTTCTGTATCCTAATTGCTGGCTTGCCGGTGTATTTCGTGATGCGAAGCCGCCGCCGGCCGTGGCCGGCCGGAGCGAGTAAGTGATGAGTTCTCGCCGTGAAATTCGTTCCGCTTACCTGGAATGGGCGAAGCTGCGCTCCAAGACGCGCTTCAGTCTCACCGCGAGCGACGTCCTGCACTACCCCTTCGCGGAGTTGGGCGTCCGCCTTGAGGACCTGTCCTTCTCTCCTCCCGGCGGCTACGGCTATGCGCCCCTTCTCGAGCGCATCGGGGCGCGTCTCGGCGTTGCTACCGATTGCGTCGTCCATGCGCAGGGAACCTCGATGGCCAACCATCTCGCCATGGCCGCGCTCGTTGAATCGGGAGATGAAGTCCTTATCGAGGAGCCGGCTTACGAGCCTCTACTCGCCGCCGCGCAATACCTTGGCGCCAGGATCCGCCGATTCCGCCGCAATTTCGAGGATGGCTTCCAGGTCGATCCGCGAGAGGTCGAGCGCGCCATCTCGCCTCGCACACGCATGATCGTTCTCACTAATCTCCACAATCCCAGCGGCGTCCGCGCTCAGGATTCCGTCCTCAAGATGGTTGGTGAAATCGCACGCAGCCTGGGAGCTCACGTTCTGGTGGATGAGGTGTATCTCGAGGCCTGCTTCGATTCTCCCTGGAAATCCGCCTTTCACCTCGGCCCCAATTTTGTCGCCACCAGCAGCTTGACGAAAGCCTATGGCCTCACCGCGCTGCGTTGCGGTTGGGTCCTCGCCGCGCCCCCGCTGGCCGAACGGATGTGGCGCATCAACGATCTCTTCGGCTCCGTATCGCCCTATCCCGCCGAACTTCTAAGCGTGATCGCGCTCGATCGCCTCCCGCAAATTGCCGCACGCGCCAAACAACTGCTCGATACGAATCGCGCCCTGCTGAAGGCTTTTCTCGATTCCCGCAAGGATCTGCTCGCCATCTGGCCCGAAGCCGGTTCGATTGTCTTCCCGCAACTCCCCAGTGGCCACGCCGACGCTTTCGTCCAGTTTCTCCGCGAAAAATACGAGACCGGCGTCGTTCCCGGCCGCTTTTTCGAGGCCCCGGATCACATCCGCATCGGTGTCGGAGGTCCGACGGAAATGGTTCGCGAATCGTTGTCGCGGGTCTCGGCCGCTCTCGACGAACTGGCCGCTCGCCGCTAGCTGCGCGTCGGAAACTCTCCCGCGCCCGTCGCCTCGCGCCATCCCCCCTTCTACGCCGGTCTCGAATCAGGATTCCTCTTCCGAGCGCGCGGCGCGCCCGGCTTGCGTCGCAGGATTTCCACTAGCCCTTGTGCCGCTGCGCTCAGCGCGCGGTCTTGCCGGTACACCACGTAAAGCCGCCGCTGGATCCGCATTTCCCGCAGGCGAACCTCCCGCAGCGCGCCTTCCTCGATCTCTTCGGTCACGCACATTCGCGGCACGATCGCCACGCCCCTTTTCATCTTCACGAATAGCTTGATGCTCTCGATCGACGGCAGCTCGATTTCCATCCGCAACGGCACCCGGTGCCGTGCAAACATCTGCACAACTCTTTGCCGGTAGGGCGACTCCACAATGTGTGCCACGAATGTTTCCGCCGCCAGCTCCTGGATCCCCACCTCGCGCCTCTTCGCCAGCGCATGCCCCGGCCACACCACCAGCGTCAGCGCGTCGCGGAAAAACTCCACGGCCGCCAGTTCGCTTTCCTCCGGCACGTAGGAAATCACTCCCAGATCCAATTGATGGCTCAGCACTTCGCGCGGCACCTCGCGCGAAAACACCCGGTGCACCCGGATGTAGACCCCCGGATGAAGCTGCCGGTAAAGGTCCAGTGCCGGCAGCAGTGCGTGGATCGCGCTCTCGTTCACCCCGATTGCCACTTGCCCGCGCTCGAGCCCCTTCAGTTGCCTCATTTCTTTCCGGATTTCTTCTCGCAGGTTCAGCATCCGCTCCGCGTATTCCAGCAGCAGCGTTCCCGCATCCGTCAGCATCCGCGCCCCGGAGCCCCGCACGAACAGCGGCTGACCCACCCACTCCTCCAGCTTGCGGATCGAAATGCTCACCGCCGGCTGCGTGCGATAGAGCTTTTCGGCCGCCCGCGAAAAGCTGTGTTCCCGCGCCACGGTTTGAAACACCTGCAACGACGCCAGATCCATGTGTCCGCCCTCCGGGCGGCATTCCCCTTTATAAGGAATATTTATTGCTCATGCAAGAAATATAAATTGGACTCGCTTGCACCCTTCGCGGTCCAATGAAACAATCGATTGGAGGCTTCATGGATATCGTCCGCATCTTCGATACCACGCTCCGCGACGGCGAACAGTCGCCCGGTTTCTCCATGAACTGCGAGGAAAAGCTGCGGCTGGCCCGTCAGCTTGAGCAGTTGGGCGTGGACATCATCGAAGCGGGCTTCCCCATCGCTTCGCCCGGTGACCTCGAAGCCGTTCGCGCCGTTTCCGCCGAAATCCGCGGTTGCCGCGTGGCGGCGCTCGCACGTGCCCGTCAGGAAGATGTGGACGCCGCCCTGCGCGCCCTCGAGCCCGCCGCAAAGCCTCGCTTGCACATCTTTCTTGCCACGTCCGATCTCCATCTGAAGCATAAGCTGCGCCTTTCGCGCGCCGAGGCGCTGGATCAGATCGCGCAAATGGTCCACTTCGGCTCGGAGCATTGCGAGGACGTCGAGTTTTCCGCCGAAGATGCCAGCCGCACCGACCTCGAATATCTCTGCCAGGTCTCCTTGGCCGCGGTCCAGGCCGGAGCAACCACCATCAACCTTCCGGATACGGTGGGCTATTCCACGCCCGAGGAGTACGCCGGGATGTTTCGCAGCGTCCGTGCTCATCTAGCAGCCTACCCGGACGTGATTTTCAGCTCCCACTGTCACGATGACCTCGGCATGGCGGTCGCCAATTCGCTCGCCTCCATCGAGGCGGGTGCGCGCCAGGTGGAATGCACCATCAATGGAATCGGCGAGCGCGCCGGCAACGCTTCCCTCGAGGAGATTGCTGTGGCGCTCCACGTCCGCCAGGCCCGCTATGGCGCCGGCACGAACATCGCACTCGAAAAGATTTACGCCACCAGCCGTTTGCTCACTTCCATCACCGGCGTCTCAGTCCCGCCCAATAAAGCGGTGGTGGGCGCGAACGCCTTCGCCCACGAGGCGGGCATTCACCAGGACGGCATCCTGAAGAATCCGCTCACGTATGAAATCATCGTTCCCGAGAAGGTCGGCGTTCCCGCGCGCCGCCTGGTCTTTGGAAAACATTCTGGACGCAATGCCCTGCGTGCTCGTTTGGAGGAGCTTGGCTATCACACGACGGACGCCGAGCTCGCCGAGTGTTACAGTTTGGCCATCGCCCGGGCCGACACGGCCAAGCAAGTCACCGATCGCGACCTGCTCACCATCATCCACCAGGTGCGCCGCAGCCAGGCACAAGCCGCGACCGGCCAGAGCGCGAGTTCGGCCGCCTGAAACGAAGACCGGAAAGATCATTCGATGACCCAGGTTCGCAAGACGATCGCGGTGCTCCCGGGTGACGGAATCGGTCCCGAAGTGACCCGCGCTGCCGTGCAATTGCTCGGCGATTGCGCCACCGCTTTCGGCCACACCTTCGAGTTCCACGAGCTCCCCTTTGGTGGAGCCGCGATTGACCGCACCGGCGCGCCGCTCCCACCCGATACTCTCGCCGGGTGCCGCTCCGCCGATGCCATCCTTCTTGGAGCGATCGGCGGGCCGAAATGGGACGCGTTGCCGCTCGAGAAGCGCCCGGAAAGCGGCCTGCTCGGATTGCGCAAGTCGCTCGGCCTCTTCATCAATCTCCGGCCGATTCGTCTCTCCCGCGCTCTGCAGGGGATTTCGCCCCTGCGTCCGGAACGTCTGGTGGATTGCGACTTCGAAATTGTGCGGGAGCTGGCGGGAGATATTTATTTCGGCGAGCACGAACTCTCGGGCGAAGGAAAGGACGCGCGGGCCCGCGACGTTGCCGTCTACACCGCCGCGGAAGTGGAGCGCGTCGCGCGCTACGCGTTCCAGCGTGCCGCAGCGCGCAACCATCGCGTCACGAGCGTGGATAAGGCTAACGTCCTCGCCACTTCCGCTCTCTGGCGCCAGACGGTCACGCGCGTCGCGCGCGATTTTCCTGGCGTCACACTCGACCACCTCTATGTTGACAACGCCGCCATGCAAATCATGATGCGCCCCAAGCAGTTCGATGTCATTCTCACCTCGAACCTATTTGGCGACATCCTCAGCGACGAAGCCGCCGCGCTCGCCGGCTCCATCGGTCTGATCCCTTCGATGAGCCGTGGCCGCGACGGCGAGCCCGCGCTCTACGAGCCCATCCACGGCTCCGCGCCTTCGCTCGCGGGGAAAGATGTAGCTTGCCCGCTCGGCGCGATCTTTTCGGCCGGCTTGATGCTGCGGGAATCGTTCGGCCTGGAGATCGAATCTCAGTGGATCGAGACGGCCGTCGAACGCGTGCTCGACCGCGGCTATCGCACCATGGACATTGCCGAGCCCGGCGGACGCACCGTCCGCTGCTCGGAATTCACCGAACAAATCCGCAGTGAAATGAACGACGTCCTCATCCACCACGAGCGCTACGGCTGGGGCGTCTGACCCGCTTCGATTTTTCCTAGGATTTTCTCAAGACCAGGCAGCTCGCAATCATGTCGTGGAGCGCCTGCTTTTTTTCCGTGAAGCCTGCCATGATGTAACCGATATAGAATGGAATCAGGCCGGTGATGAATTTCGCGAAGAAACGTCCCGTGGCGCGGCCGAATGTGACTCGGCGCCCCTGTAGGTCCGTGACGATCAAGCCCAGCGCCATTTTCCCGAGCGTTCCCTGGTACTCCGAACTCTCCATCCAGGCGTAGTAAACCCAGCACCCGACGACCAAGGATAGGACCGCTGCCAGAATTGTGGCGACGAGGGCGAACGGAAGAAACACATCGGCAGATTCGCCATTTTCGAAAGCGTTCTCGAAGTATCCGATTCCTACAATCGCCACCACCACCGCGGCGAGCACGCCGAAGCCAATCAGCAACAACAGGCCGTCGATGATGTGCGCCACCAAGCGCAGCCAGAACCCGGCGAAGGGAGAAGGAACCGGCACGTACACTTGCGTGCCGGCAACCGGAGGGGCGGGCCAACCGGATGCCAGTTGGGGCGGAGCAGTAGGGGACGCGCCGATAGGCGGCGCAGCGGCTGGCGCAGGCGCGTGAATGGTTGGCCCCATGACCGGCTGACCGCAGTTGCCGCAGAACGCCGCGGCGTCCGCCATTTGGGTGCCGCATCTAGAACAGTACATTTCGCTCCTCGCTCGCTTTCCGGCCCCTACACCATGCGAATCACGAGACAGCTGGCAATCATGTCGTGAATTGCCTGCTTCTTTTCCGTGAATCCAGCGCAGATGCAGCTAATCAGGAAGTAAAGACCACCGACGTAGGGGAACATTCCCGCGCCCCGTCCGGCAAAAAATCTTCCGCTCGTCCTGCCAAAAGTGGCGCGCCTTCCTTCCAGATCCGTTACCTTGAGGCCCAGTGCTTTTTTGCCCAGAGTGGCCTGCCAGGCCGAGCTTTCCATCAGCCCCCAATACAACCAAGAGGCCACCAGCATGATGACCATAAGTATGAAAAGCCTGGGCAGAATTATGGGAAGAAGTTCGAAGGGATTTTGAGTGGGCCGGAGTTCCGGCAGCATGCTCGCAAATATCGCGATGTAGAACGGCACCATTGGAATTCCAATCAGAATTCCGTCAATGATCGCCGCAACCACGCGCAGCCAGAAACCGGCGTAGGCCACAGTGGGACGCGCGGCGGCATTAGCTCCGGCAGGCGCGGCGGCGTATCCGGCTTGGGGCATACCCGCGCCGGGCGCTGGGGGGACCCCACCGACCGGTTGGCCG
This sequence comes from uncultured Acidobacteriota bacterium, assembly GCA_963788255.1. Taxonomy (GTDB): domain Bacteria; phylum Acidobacteriota; class Terriglobia; order Acidiferrales; family UBA7541; genus Palsa-295. Next base: position 7,417 of record CAWBGC010000005.1, on the reverse strand, counting down.
CACGAGGCGCAAAACGCAGCGCCCTCCGCTACATTCGCTCCGCACCTGGAACAGAACATTGTGCCTCCTAGGAATCGCTCCCCGCTTGAAAGGATCGCGGGTGGGATTTGGTTGCGAATCCTACAGAACTCGCGACCAGCGGGTCAACACGGAATATACCGGGGCGGCACCGGCCCCGCGCGGCCCTCACCCGTAGATACGACCGTATTGCCGCAAAAGTTGCCTGGGCGCGCGGGCGTCGCGTACACTCGCTGTGACCGAAACGCAAATCGGAGGGATCATGCGAATTCGTCTGACGAAAGCGGCGAAAATCCTGGGGGCCGGGCTGGCCGCGGCGGGCCTGTTTGCGGGCGGCTACGTGGCCGGACAAGCCAAATTCGGCCAGCCGAAAACGGTGCTGCACGTGGTGGAAATTCAGTGGCGGCCGGGCGTGCCGCAGGTGGAGAAAGACGCCGCCATTGCCGGAATCAAGGACATGGCCGCGAAAATCCCGGGCGTTAAAAATATCTGGATCAAGTGGGACCGCTTGGAGCCGCGCGACTTCAGCGCCGCGTTTGCCATCGAATTCCGCAGCCGCGATGCCGCCGACGCGTACGCCGAAAGCCCCATCCACGATGCGTGGGAAAAAGAGTACGTCCCGCTGCGCGCCGCCAGCATCTCGATTCAAATGACGAACCCCTAGGATTGGTCCCCGCCGAAAAAACGCTCGCCCCATTCCGGCAACAGTGCTAGGCTGCGCCTACGGGCCGTGGGTTGGAAGCCCCGGCACGCTTCCCTCGAAGAGTTCCTTTCGGCCCCCGAGTTGAAACGCAGGAGGTGACGGCAACCATGAAGAAACTCGCCGGAGCGATCGCGGCAGCCTATGTGGTTCTGATGGGCACGAATTACGTGATTCACGAGATCCTGTTGAAGCCCGATTACGATGGGATTCCGCTGAGCCACCGCACGAATGCGGGCATCATGCACCGGTTCTGGATCATGGCCATCGGCCAGTTCTTTCTCGCGGCGCTCTTTGCCTACATTTACACCCGCGGCGCCGAGCGGAAGTCCTGGGTGACGCAAGGAATCCGCTACGGAATCCTGATGACGTTCCTGACCGTGGTTCCGTATTCGCTGAGCGAGTACGTGGTTTATCTCATCCCGTACATGCTGGCGATCAAGTGGATGGTTTTCGGCGGCATTCAGATGGTCCTGCTCGGCCTAGTGGTCGCCGGGATCTGCCAAGAACGAACCGCCTGACGTCAAATTATTTTGAAGCCGCGGCACGTTCGCTCTCCCATTCCGCCTCGACCGCTTTCTGCACTTGCGCGGCATACGCCTGATATCCCGCCGGATCGATGAATGGATTTGGCTTCGCGCCTTTGGCGAGCGCTTCGCGCTTGTCCGTCAAATCGAAGAAGGATCCGTGCGCCGTCAGGAAGACGTCGCAGGGAAGCGATTGAAGCACGCGAACCGTTTTGTCGAAATCAGCTCCGATGCCCGGATAGGAAGCTGCATGGCCGGGACTATCGGTGAAACGATAGCCCGGGAGAATGGACGCACTGCCGACGAAGACCACGCGGTAGGCTTTGCCGTCTTCTTCGGTTGTCATCGTCCAAGTAGTGCAACCACGCGTGTGACCGGGCGTGAGGTGGGCGGTGAGCGTGACGCCGCCGAGGCTCACCGTGTCGTCGTCGTGAATCACTCGGTTCGGCCTGACGCGTGGGAACGTGAGCCTGTCGCCAAAATAGAAGTCGCCATGCCCGCCTCCGGCGAGCAGGGCCGCATCGCCCTCCATCGCCACAAGTTGTGCGCCCGTGCGCTGCTTGAGTTCCGCAAGCCCACCCGCATGGTCCAAATGGGCGTGGCTGTTCAGAAGGATCTTCACGTCCGCGAGCTTGAATCCCAGCTTTTGAATGTTCGCTTCGATTTGCGGCGCGGTTTCCGCGAAACCACCGTCGAGAAGAATGTCGCCAGCGGGCGTGACAATCAGGAACGACGTGATATCCGACGCGCCGACATAATAGATGCTTCCGATGATATGGAAGGGCGCAACCGGCTGGTTCCAGCTGCGCGATTCGGCATCCGCCTGGGAACGCGCGACCGAAGGTAAGAGCATGAGAATCGCTGCCACAAGGGCCGCGCGATTCTGCCACCGCGAATCACTGATCATAGGACAGGAACTCAAGCGCCATCTCCTTTTGCCAAGGCCTGCCGCATGGCCTCGAGGCCGAGGCCTTTGATGGAGGCGCGATCGAAGGTGCGATCTGGCAGCAGCCATTTCATGGCGTTCATGATTTTTGCTTCGCGCGTGACCAGGTAGCGCGCCCGAGGTGGATTTTCTTCGACGGCCCGCAGGATCACGTGAGCGCAATCTTCCGGCGTAGTCTGCGCCGCCTTCGCTCCGTCTTCGAAATAGCGCGAGACGCGCTGATAAATGGTGGCGTAGGGGCTGCGTTGTGCGCCCTGGACGTAGGTTGCCGACAACTCGACTGCGTTATTGCCGATGCTGGTGGGGATTATGCCGGGTTCGATGAGGGCCACGCGGATGCCGAAGGGATAGAGTTCGAGGCGAAGGGCGTCGCTGACGGCTTCGAGCGCGTGCTTGCTGGCGGAGTAAAACCCCATGATGGGCGACGCGACCTTGCCCGCGATGGAGCTCATGTTGACGACGCGGCCGCGGCGGCGGCGCCGCATTTCGGGAAGAACCCGTTGCGTGACGCGGACCACGCCGAACACATTTGTATCGAATTGCTTGCGCAGGTCGGCCATGGTGATTTCCTCAACCGCCGCGGCGACCACGATGCCCGCGTTGTTGACGAGAATCTCGACCGGGCCGACGCGGCGCTCGATTTCCGCGATGGCGCTGCCGACGGACGCGTCGTCACACACGTCCAGCTCGAGCGTTTCGAGCGGGAGCTTGCGCTCCCTCGCGAATTGATCGAGCGCGGCACGGCGAGCAGCGTTGCGGCTGCCCGCGAAAACGCGATAGCCGCGCTCGGCAAGAAGAATGGCGGCAGCGCGGCCCAGGCCGTCGGTGCCTCCGGTGACCAAGGTTGTGCGGAGCGGTTGGTGCGAATTGTCAGGCGCCAAGTGGGACCTCCCCGTGTGTTGGGAAGATAACGCATGCCGGGCCGGGGAACCAGCGGGGAGTGATAGCTTGTGCGCGGGCCGCCGAGGAGCCGATGACGGGGAGGGGCCCCTGGTTCAATCGCCGTAGCGAATTCGCTCGGGCCGATGACCCTCCCGTTAGAAACATTTGGCCCGGCACAAGGCAAGGCAGCGGACACAAAAGGCGAAAAAACCCCCGAAGAATGCAGGCGGCTTACGGCAGGGTTTCCGAGAATTGGCGAGGGGCAGGATCTACCCCGGCCCTACCATCGTCAGTTACTAAACAGCTTGCGGGCCATTGCCAAGGGAGGGCTCCCGGTGTACGCTATGTAGGTTATGACTTGCGTCCAGAGGGCTTGCCAGTGCTTTTGTTGTATGTGCTGTACGCGTGTGTCCTCTGGCACGGGGAGGCTAGGCATCTAGGAAACGAAATCTAGCCCAGGAATTATCGAACCCACCGCCAGAGTAGAACGGGCCGGTGGGTTTTTCGTTTTTAGGGCCTTGTGGAATGGAAATGAAAACTCTGGAGGAAAAAGGACAATGTCAGAATACGCACATCCGGAAGTACTCGTATCCACGCAGTGGGCAGCCGACCACTTGAACGATCCCAAGATCCGGCTGATTGAGGTGGACGTGGACACCACGGCCTACGACCAGGGGCACGTCCCGGGCGCGGTGGGCTGGAACTGGCAGACGCAGTTGCAGGACAACGTCCGGCGAGACCTGATCGACAAGGCGGCGCTGGAGGCGCTGCTGGGCAAGTCCGGCGTGTCGAACGATACGACGATCCTGCTCTACGGCGACAACAACAACTGGTTTGCGGCGTACGCATTGTGGCAACTGAAGTATTACGGGCATAAGGACGTGCGGCTGGTCAACGGCGGGCGCAAGAAGTGGCTGGAAGAGAAGCGGCCGCTGACGACGGAGGCGCCGAAAGTGACGCCGACGACGTACCACGCATCCGGGCCGGATGAATCGGTGCGCGCGCGCAAGGAAGAAGTCCTGGGGCTGGTGGAGAAGAAGAAACCGGGACAACTGGTGGATGTGCGTTCGGTGGACGAGTTCACGGGAAAGATCATCGCACCTCCGGGAATGACGGAGACCGCGCAGCGAGCCGGACACATTCCGGGCGCGGCGAATATCCCGTGGGCACAGGCCGCGAACGAGGACGGCACGTTCAAGTCCGCCGACGCCTTGAAGCAGCTCTATCAGGGCAAGGGAGTAACGGGCGGGAGCGAGGTGATCGCGTATTGCCGCATCGGGGAGCGCAGTTCGCACACGTGGTTCGTGCTGAAGTATCTGCTGGGGTACAAGAACGTCAAGAATTACGATGGGTCGTGGACCGAGTGGGGCAACCTGGTCGGCGCGCCGATCGAGAAGGAAGTTGCAGTGGCGGCGCGATAGATTTGCAGCTAGTCTCCTGGCGGGTTGACTAGTTGGCCGAGGGAGAGCGTTCCCGCTCTCCCTTGATTTCTCCGCACGGCTATCCTGAGAAAAGGGAGAAGCGGCCGTGTGGACGTACATCTTGGGACCGATCCTCGCGTTCCTGCCATTGCGGTGGCGGAAGGAACGGCTAAAGTGGCTGCCGGTCCGGTGGGAGCGAGCGGCATTTTTCTCGGGGTTGCTTGAAATCGCGGCTTTCTTTCCGATTTTGATCGCATGGTATTCCTACTTCGTCACTTCGTTTGGACAAGTGTTGTCGCAATCCTCGGCGCAGAATGGTGTGCCGGAAGGTAGGGAAGGGCTGGTGGGGCTGGCCGGGTTCGCGATGAATCCGGTGACCTGGCTCGTCTTTTACATTGGGTTCGAAGGAGTATTGCGCTCCATGAGCGCGCTGGCAGGAGGCGAGGCGCGCGGGACATTGTTTTTGGCCGCGCCGTACTTTTTCTACTGCAAAGCGACGAAGCGAGCCACGAAGCCGGAATTGCCCTTGGCACGCGATGAAATTACGCCGGGCGACGGAACGTGCGACATCCGAATCGCGTCGAGCCGAGTGAAGGAAGAATGGGAGTATCCGTTCACCATCCGATACGGCGGCGGGTATTTCCAAGTGGTCGGGCATAAGAATATCGGAGCGGGGCCGCGACCGTACATCTATTCGCTGCGGCGATTGCCGGCCGGAGAAGTCGCGCGTGGATTAAGGGAGTACGACCCTGGTGATGCGTTGGTAACGATGGAACGCGTGCAGCCAGTGGAAGCGTCGCTGCCTTCGATTGCTTCGTTAGCTTTTGTGCGCGAGGCCTCCCGCGGGCTGGGAAAACAGGACCTGGGGGCCAAGTTCGTCCTGGGGCCATTCGTATCGTTGCTGCCGCAGCGGTGGCGCAATGCCGTGTTCCATCAAGCGCCCAGTTTGTTGGCGCCGGGTGCGATGATTTCTGGCGGGATAGCAGTAATCGTTTCCTTGATACTGCTGGGCGCGTGGTTTACGGGAGAGCTGGGGGTTCACTGGAGCAGGCCGCAGGCGTTTCTGTTTACACTGATTGTGGCATACCTGGGTTTTGAGGGATTACTCCGGGCGTATCTGGCGCTGACGACCGGCGAGGTTCACGGAACGTTTCTTCTGGGCGCAGCGGATTATTTTGCGGTTCTGGTCACGCGTCCGGCGGCGCGGCCTCCGTTGCCATTAGTTGCGGATGAAATTCTGAGAGGCGACGGAACGTGCGATATGAAGATTTCCTCGTGCCGGGAAAAGCGCTCTTGGAAATATCCTTATGCGATTCGGTACGAGGGCACGTTCTTTCAAGTGATTGCGAGCCAGGATGTGAGGAATGGGCCGCGGCCGTATGTTTATTCGCTGCGGCGGCTGCCGCCCGGGGAAATCGCGGGCGGGCTAAAAGATTACAACCCGCAGGACGTGCTGCTGACCGGAGGGATCGAGCGGATCAAGTGTTAGAAATGGACTGCGGGAAAGGGCCGCAGAGTTCGCGGCCCAGCCAGCAATGAGAGCGCAATCCTAGGGAATTTGATTCGCGGGAGCGCCGTTGTGGCGCGCTTCGTCCTCCAGCGCAGCGATTTTAGTTTGAATGCCCTCGCGCTGCGTCTGCAGGCGCGCAAGCTGGTCTTTCCAGTCACCGGGTTGAGTCCAGCCGTACTTCCGAACCTCGTTGACCTGATTACCCGAGATCGCCGCCTGGAGTTGGCTGATCTTCTCATCGATCGGAGGAAGCTGCGCTTGGAGCTTGGCGATCTGATCGTGGTACCACTGCGCGTTTTTGCGGCGCGAAGAGGCCGACGGCTTGCCGGCGGGCTTCGCGGCGTTGGGATTTGTGTTGCCAACCGTGGAAATCGCGGAGTGGTCGTGCAGGTCGCTCATGTCGTCATTGGTCCAGACCTTCTTCGCAGGCGGCTGAGCGGGAGAAGCGGGTGACGCCGCCGCCGCGGGTGGAGCAGGTTGCGCAGGTTGTGTATCCTGGGCGCGCGCCGTGAGAGCAGACGCCGCCGCAAATACAACTACCCCGAGAATGATTTGGATTCGCCGGTTCATCATGCCTCCTTTGGTGGGGGCTTCTTTGGTTGAACCCCCTGCAGCCGGAAAAGTTACGGGTCACCACTGACGGTCTTGCCGCTGGCAATCTCATCCTTCACGATCGGCAGCATCTGGCTCGGCGGGCCCAGGTGGCGATACTGCGAGTCCTCGATGAGCTGGTGTTCTTCGAACGAGAACACAAATTTCCGGCCCGAGAAGTCGTATTGCCGCCGCACCGGAACCCAGACGCCCGGCGCGGCCTCTGCCTGCTCCAACGTGAGCACACCGCCTCGATAGAGCTTTCCGAAGAGGCCCGCCCCGATGGAAATATCGCGGATGATGTGCGCTTCGGCGCGGACGATCTGATCGGAATCGTGATCCACCCAGAGCTTGACGCTGACGTGGGTCAGCGCATCCTGGAGCATCGAGCGTGCATGAAATTGTGGGTTGGGGTCGAGCTGCACGACATCGCAGACGTGACCGTTCATCATTTCGCCCCCCAGCCACTTCCTCAAAAAGGCATCGTTGGTGGCATCCACAATGTCGGCGCGGTCCTTCATCCTCTTACGGTATTTCTCCTGGGCGGTCTTCATGCGGGGGTCGTCGGGCTTGAGCGCAAGTTCGAGAGCGGAGGCCCACTGCAGCATTTGCCGACGGTATTCTGCCGCGTCCACCGGCTTGTTGTCGTCTTTGAGGAGGATTTTGTAAGATCCGGCGCCAGTGGGCACAACTCGAAAGGTCTTATCGTCGAGGGTCCGTGGATTCTGGCCCGAGGCGCGGTCGGAGATCCGTTCGATGCGCTCGTATTGATCGAGCGCCTCGTCGTCCCGGTGCTGATTGGCGGCAACTTTATGAGAACGG
>CAWBGC010000004.1:0-212047 GCA_963788255.1 uncultured Acidobacteriota bacterium | reverse complement strand
CGGAATCCCTCGTAGCTGGCAAAAAAGAATGTCTTGTTTTTGCCGTTGTGGAGCCAGGGTATGCGAACCGGGCCGCCAAATGAGCCCCCGAACTGATTTTGCTGCAGCAGATTCACGAGCGGGCTTGTCCCGGCGGGCAACTGGTAATTGGCCCCGTGAGGGTACGCGTCGACATAGTTGTTGCGCAAAAACTCGAAGACCGATCCATGGTAGCTGTTGGTCCCGGATTTGCTCGTGATATTGATCTGATTCATGCTGTAGCCGTAAGCGGCCGAGTAGCTCTTGGTGAGCAAATCGAACTCGGCGATGTCGTCCAGGGATGGAGAAAACATTGGATCGTCGTAAGTTAAATCGAGGATGGATGTGCCGTCCACCGTGTAGCCCTCGGAGGAGCCGCGGGACCCGCCGAGACTGACTGAACTGAGGTTGGTGCCGCTGATGCTAATGCGATACTGCGTTTGTTTGTCACCGCCGGGGTTGTTGACCGCCCCAGGCGCCAGGAGCATCAGATCCAGGAAGTTGCGGCCATTGAGAGGCAGTTCCGCAATTTGTTCGCTTCCGATCAACTGTCCAACAGCTGCGGAATCCGTATCCAATGCGAGAGCCGCGGAGCTACATGAAATCGTCTCGGTGGTCGACCCGACGGCCAAGGTAGCGTCGGCGCGAAAGGTCTGATCGACGTCAAGGACGATGCCTGAGCGCTTCTCGTTCTTGAACCCCTGGCCTGCGACCTCTAACTCATAATGCCCCGGCTGCAAGACGGGTCGTGCAATCTCCCGACTCGGTCGTCGTCACCGTTCTGACATCGTGCGTGTCTACATTTGTGACGATTATCTGGGCCCCGGCTACCGAGGCACCGACTTGGTCTTTGACGTGTCCAACTATTGAGCCCATGACTGTGCCGACAGCAGACTTGCGCTGAACAAGCCGACCAGCAGGACCAATAAGCATTCCCTCATGCGTTTCCTGACATTTCTCCTCCAAAGGTGCAGTTTCCAAGAGCGAATGAATTGCCTAATGGAACCTGTTGAGCGAGTGCTATCTAATTTGCGGAGGCGTTTCCTAGCCACGCTCCGGTCGCAAACAAACTCAAGCCACCTTGCCTCGTCCGAATTTAGGTGGCGTGAGAATACGGTTTTCCAGATCAGCCTGCATTCATATGGATGACCCCCAAACTAGTCAAGATTGCTACGGTAGCTAGGCGGCCAATACGTGTGGACGGTTTGTCTCCGTACTGCAAGTCATTGCTAGCACGGAGGTTATCTAAACAAGTAGCAAGCCGTATCAAGGCGGTGCTACATTGAGACGCCCGAATTTGTCGGGCCGTGAGATGAGACCTTGGCGTCCACTGGGTTAGTGACGAGTGCTTGGCACCCCAAAACAGAGAGGGACAGACAGCTCGTGCGCTCGCAACTGGAAAAGATTGTGAGCGACGGGAGATTCGCTGCCAGTAAACGCTATCCGTGCCTGCTCCGGTACATCGTGGAACAGACTCTTGCGGAAAACGAAAGACAACTTGAAAGAGCGCACCCTCGGGGTAGAGGTATTTCATCGGCCGCCGGACTACGATACCAATGCCGATCCTGTCGTGCGTCTCTGTGCAGCGGAGGTGAGGAAGCGACTCGCGCAGTATTACCAGTCACCGGCGCACGGGGGCGAACTAAGAATTGATTTGAATCCGGGATCCTATGTTCCCGTCTTCTCGCAGCCCGCACCGGATGCGCCTATCGTCGAGGTGATTCCGGAGGTGATTCCGGCGGATGTTCCTCTAAGGCGGAGCAGGTCAGCCAGCCCAGGAGGACGAGAAAAATCTATTGGCAGATGGGTTTGACAGCTGCTAGCGTGCTGATCGCCGTCGCTATTGGTCTTGGGCACTCGGCATTGGACACACTTAGCGAAACAAAAGTCCGCTCTGGAAGAAGTCTGGTCTCCGTTGCTCACCAGCAGCAAGCCTATCTTGTTCTGTGTGGGCGAAAAAGAGTTGTTTGCCGTTGCCCCTCATGGTTCCCCGCTGACTGAGCTCCAGAGCGGGGCCGATGACGACTCGTTTCTTCAGGCGTCCGCGGACAAGAACAACTTTGTTCCTTATTCTGACGTGCAGGTTCTTAGCAGATTCGTGTCTCTGGTCGGAGCTCACGGACATGCTTTCAGGGTTCAGAACTCTCGGACGACAGTTTCCTCTCAGCTTCGGGAAGGGCCGGTTGTTCTGATTGGAGCGCTGAACAATGACTGGACGCTGAACAGAACGTCCTCACTCAGGTTTCATCTGGAAAGTCCCTGAGGGCCCAGGATGCGTACTGGATCGCGGACACACAGTACCCCGAGTCACGCGCCTGGCAAGTCAGAGCACAGGCTCCGAGGAGTCATGTTATCCAAGACTATGCAATCGCCGCCCGCTTCACGGACGAGAGCACCGGCCAGGTAGTTCTGGTCGCGGCAGGAATTGCAGGCAGCGGAACCAGGGCTGCCGGTGAATTCCTGACCGATGAAGCAAACCTGAAACAGTTGGCAGATGGCGCTGGTGTCGACTGGGGTCAAAGGAATTTCGAAGTCGTCCTTAGCTCGCAGGTAGTCAACGGCATGCAAGGCAAAACCAGAGTGGAAGCTAAAGCATTCTGGTGAGTCACCGATCGCCCGCGGCACAAAGTAATACCACGAGTCCAGGACCGCTTTCCAGGTCAAATTCGTAGACGCTGGCCGATTTGCTGACAATTCTCCGAGACCTCTCTGGTGACAGGAATCAGGGGAAACGGAGGACCCTTTTTAGCGCCTGAGGAATCTTGGTAGCCGTTGGTATGCCCTCTTGCGAACTCCACGTTGCGCTGCCGACCTGTGCCTCAATGCGAATTTGTGAGGTGATCGCATTGGAAGCGTGGGTTCAAGATCGACCCACAACGACCAATTCCCTTTTCCAATACGGATTCGACCCCCTCACTCACGCAAAATCGATTCTCATTTCACCGCCTGATGTGGCCATTGGGCATCTTTGCCGCCGTACACTCCCGGGAAACTTGAGGAATTGGCACGGAGGCAGGAGTACCAGTTAAATTGGCGACGGTCTGAAAGAAAGGGCTTGGCAGCCTCCCGAAACTTGCTACCGAGAAAAGTTAGGGCCAAAGTCTTTGAGCTATGCATCAAAGACGTGGTTAAGGTTTGCAAACTGACGCTTTCGAAGCTGGAGGCGTATGCGAATTATCATCACCGGTGCGATCTGTCTGTTGGCTCTTATACCCGGTGTGGCGCAAGAGAGAGCCGGCTTCTCCATCGCCGCTCCGCAGCGAACCGAGGTGGCCGCAACAGCAATACCGGACGCGCCCACGCCCTCTGCCGCGCCAGATGGGCAGCAAAGCTCTTCACCCTCCACGAGTTCGTCAGCCACCACTGACGCATCGCTCAGCCGGGCGAGGGGCAGCAGACCAAGCGGATCCTGTGGATCGTGCCGAACTTTCGGGCAGTCAGCGCAGGAGTAAAGCTGCCTCCGCAGTCGGTGAAGGAGAAGTTCAAAACCGGCGCCCTGGATAGCTTCGACTATTCATCGTTCATTTTCGTCGGCATCCAGGCGGGTATCAGCCAGGGAACGGATGCCTATCCGGCATTTCGCCAGGGCGCCGCCGGGTACGGCCGCTACTATTGGCACACGTTCGCAGACCAGACAGATGAGAACCTGTGGGTAGAGGGCATTCTCCCGAGTGTCCTCCGTCAGGACAGCCGCTACTACACGCTGGGGCATGGCGGCTTCATCAAGCGAGGCTTCTATGCGGTGTCGCGAACGGTAATCACGCGCACAGATTCGGGAAGAGAAACCTTCAACGCATCGGAGGTTCTGGGATCCGGCATAGCAGCCGGAATCTCATCCGCTCTACTACCCGACCCAGTACCGCACCTGGACCAAGATCGGACAGCGCTGGCTGACCAACGCCCTGCTGGATTTCGGCACCTTCGCAGCGAAAGAGTTCTGGCCGGATGTCAACCACGCGATCTTCCATCAATCCGACTGATGCCTTCCAAGCCCAAAAACAGGTCAGCTTGCCTCACAAATGAATCGTGAAACTGAAACAGCGAACCGTGACCGGCATTGGGGTAAGTCAGTAGCCAGACTTTGCAAGATTAAGTTAGGGAAAGCCAAAACTGTAGACTGCTGAAAATAAACAGCTTATCCTGGTTGCCCCAGGGATTCATATGTATTGAATTCAAATGATTTGAAGACTTCTGATGCGAAGATACCCCTTTATGTACCCCAACATTTTGGTGGATGAAATCGAACCTTCTGGAACCGCTTCGACCTGTCCGTTATTTCGGTAAACGTTTTGAATTCTGCCGAGTTCGACGATCCCTCATCCGCGAACTATCCCGCGCGACTTCTGCCGTGACAGACTTTTGGGCAGGCCCCTCGAGGAACCGCCGAGAAATGTTGAGACCGTCTCACTTCCCCTCCGTTTCCTGGGCAAATGTTATTTCTTCTCGCGTACTCGGTGATGTATGCAGGCGGAGGTAAGATTGCAGACTGGCTCGGGACGCGGTTAGGTTACTCCATCTTGATTTTGTGGTGGTTTGCCGCCCTGGCCGCGCGACTATTCGGCCTCGCTGGCGCAGCGGAAGCCAAGAGTCCCCGAGCGGTCATAGCTCGGCGCCATCAAGAGCAGCTTGCCGTGCTGATCATTTCGATATGCCTGCGGAAAGTACCAAATGGAGCCCTGTGGCTGGTAGTAGCTTCCCACCGCGCAGAATGCCGGCCCGCGTGTGATCGTCGACATATTCGTCGGTCCATTGCCACACGTTGCCTACCATATCCATCACACCCGAGCGGACTCGCTCCCGCGGGATGAGCATCTACGTCATCGGGCGACGTCAAGAGTACGTCCTTTATCAGGCACAGGAACATTGGCCGCATTCCAGGTGTTTCCCCAGGGATAGATGCGGCTCGTCGCCGCCCTGCGCTGCATACTGCCACTCCCACTCGTGGGGCAGCCGCTTGCCGGCCCACTTCGCGTAGGCGCGTGCATCCTCAAGCGAGACCCACGTCACGGGCTTGTTGGCCCATCCTTCGGGATAGGTGCCGTTCTTCCAGTCGCGTAAGAAAATTCAGGTCGTCCTGGCGGATGATAGTGAGTCGCATCGAGAAACTTCTTGAAGTCCGCATTCGTGACCGGGTACTTGTCCATGATAGAACGGATCGATCGTGCATCTGGATGCTCATGAAAGCGACGCGGCGAGTCCTCCCAGGGATACTGCACGTCGACGCCCACATCATTTGAGCCTTCGATTTCGATTCCCTGCACTTTGAAGACATAGTCGCCGCCGGGATCTTCACCATTCCTTCAGGCGCCGCCGCCGGGCGCTTGGTCTTCTGCAATCTCCACCAGCTGCTGCGCCAGGGGCTTCCACTCGTGCGCATAGCGAGAGAGTGGCGCTGGCCGTCATCTTCTTCATGCTGCGACATCAGTTCATGAATGCTCGGCATCCGGGTGCGCCGTGCATCGGCCAGCACTGCGCCCATCCCATGGGCTTCGATGGGAAACGAAAGCACCGCCTCGTTCTCCGTCACGCTCCGGCGTCAGTTCGACGCCGTGATACAGATCGAAGTAGCGAACGCCATCTTCGCGCACGGAACGGTCATCTGCCGGCCCGTCCACGTCGTATTCATTGCGATTCACGATGGTCCAGACGGTGCTGGCCCTTCAGCGGCCAGCGGCTGGCAAAGACGCCATACATGTGCATGGGATAGAACGGCTCCCACCCGGCTGCTCGAAAAGAACGGCGCTACCGCGCGCTCGATCGTCGCCATGCGCCGGGTCGCTTCTGCGTCGCGCGGGGTGATGCCGTTCCAGATGCCCCAGACATTTTCCCAGCTCTCCCAGCCTTCTCCGTTGAAGAATGCAAATTGAAGGTCGTCGGTCTTATCGCGATTCCAGCGACCCTGAGATATTGACCTGGTGGCGTGGCTCCAGCCAGCGATAGCGATCCACTGTGGGCACGAATTGAAACTTATACTGCCCCCAGGTGAGCACATTCCAGGCGAGCGCCTCATCCGCAGGGCTGCCCTCCGGCTCAAACGCCAGCGGATGACCCACCGTGTCCGCGGCCAGCGAAAAGGCCAGCGGCACGCCATCCTGGGTATCGCCATTGATGCCGTCAGCGTCGATCTCCTTCATGAGTCTCGGCGATGCCTCGCGGCCACGGCTTGCCCGGCTCGCGCGTGCCCTGGTCCCACATCATCATGGGAAACAGAACGTGCACTCCGCGCTGATGGAAGTCCTCCACCATCTGGCGCACGCCCGCCACGCCGCCCGGCATGGAACGAATCATGTCATGCTGATTGCGATCGTCGATGCCCATGTTGGGATAGGTCGGCCAGATCAGCACCGCGTCGATGCCGCCGTATCGCTTATCGAGGTCATCGAGATAGCGGTCGACGGTGTATTTGTCGGCCACGGGATCGTAGAAATATCGATCCTGCACCATCATCTGCGGCTGGATGAATGCGGATTGCGCCCATTGCGAGCGCCGGCAGGCGGTAGCGGGCATCGTCAAAGCCGATGCGAATCCGGCGTTCGGTGCGCCAGTGCGTAACATCGGTCAGCCACTGCTGATGAGTCACGTCCGTGCAGGGGGTGTAGGGACCTTCCCACGCACCCTTGAGGCGTGAGGCAGGCGGGCGGAGGAATTTGCTGATTCACCGGCTTATACTGTGAATCCTGCGCCAGGGCGGAAATGGTCCATGCAACCGCGGCCAGAACAATAGCGGCAAGCTTCTTCATTTCCTTCGTTCCTCTCAGTCGCGAAACGCGATCGCTTCCGCCTTTGCCTGTATTTTGTCCGGGCTAACGCCGGGCACGCTCTTGAGCTGGTCCAGGCTCTTGATGTCGCCATTCTGTTCCCGGTAAGAGACGATCGCCTGGGCTTCTTGCTCTGTCAGACCCAGCGCTTCCTCAAGCTGCGCAGCAGCTGCTTTGTTTACGTTCACCTTGCCGAAGTTTTTCGAGAGATACGCGGTCACGTCCACAATCTCCGGCCCTGATAGTTCCGCGCCGCGCTCTACCATAGTGTCCACCATCTGGCGCCAGCCGGTCTCTGTGTACCGCGACCTGGTCGCCACTTCGATTTGGTGACATCCCACACAAGCGCGTTGAAAAGCGGCCTTACCTTTACCCTCCGACAGCCCATCGCCTTGGTTCCCCGCAGCTACCGGAGCGGCAGCAAATCCTATGAGGGATGAGTGACTGCGGTCAGTAGCAGTTCCTTCCATACTGCCTCTCAATTGAGCCAACCTGGTTCCGAACGCCACGATTCGGTCGGTTCCGACATATACATTTCCATCAGCGATTGTTGGCGAGTTATATTTCCCGCTTGCTTGAAGAAGCCCAGGATCGGTTTTCCAAAGAACCTTCAGCGTATTTGGATCGATTGCGTAGAGAACAGGCTGCGGGGACTTGGGTCCGGTCAGGATCGCGCTGCGCCGAGCGTTCTCATCCAACACCCACACGATCGCGTCCATGCTACCGTTGCTGCTGACCACCGGCGGGCCGGGATTCTGCAGCACGAAGTCCATCGCCCGCCCGTCTAATCGAACATACGGATCGATGCCCGCCGGGCGCAGCAACTGCAGCCGCACCAGGCTGGGCGCAACGCTGCTCTGGGTGTCCTCCGGATCCTTGTTGTTGCCCGAGTAGAACAGGTACTCGTCGCCGGCGGCATTCCGGAAGTAGGCGGGGGTAGCCCGGTTCTTCGCCCGGTCGAGCATGCCTTCGGTGTCCGAATACGGACCAAAAATATTGAGCGGACCGCGCTTGCCGAATTGCGGTTGTGGTTCTGGCGCAAGCAGGGATTGGTCGGTGTCGGCGTCCACACTACAGGGACGGCGCTCATCGCCTGGGGCCGTGAAACTGGATCGGCCGAGGAGATACGCGTTACCCTGCTTGCCTCCCACCGCGAGCAGCGGATCTTCGGAGACCGACTTGTCGTCAACATCCGGCAGGATCGCCGCGCCGCTGCTGCCGACATCGACATCCCCCGCCTCGGTGCGACAGTAGTTGAAGGGTGTGTAGACACCTTGCAACGTCAAGCCGGGCGTCAATCCGGAAGGGGAAACGGGATCGAATTTAAGCACCGACTGCGCCCAGTTGTGCAAGGGTGGCGCGTGCTTCTCGCTGCCGCTTGCCCCGGTAACGGCATAGACATTGCCGCGAGCGTCGATCGACACGCCGGTTGAACCCCAAACTCCGCCGATGGAATCCTCAGTCAACGGCGTGCTGCTGAAGGCCGACGCGAGAGTCTTGCGCTGCGTATCGACCGCCAACACCCAGCCCCGGCCCTGGCCGATGGTGGCGAAAAGATAACGATCGTCGGGGCTGAGGTTGAGCGCGCCGCGCTGGATCGAGAACCGTCCCGGCCGCCAGGGCGCTGCGGGGGTATCACCGTAGCGAGGGTTGCGATTGATCGACGGCTGGTCAAGTGTCTTTTCATCGATCGCCACCGGCCAGCCGTCAAGCACCGCGCCCGTCGACAGATCGAGCGCATACATCCGGAAGCTCGTGGCCGCGCCGCAGCTCGCGACATAGAGATGTTTGCGGGCCTTGTCGATCACAGGCGTGCCGACGATGCCCATGGCGCTGGCGTCCCAACGCAGGATGCAGGGAGCATCCAATTGTGTCTTCCAAAGGATGGCACCGGGAGCAACCCCGTTTGCCTGAGTCGCGTTAATGGCATATACATAGCCGGTGCTGGTCGCGGCGATGACGACGCGGAAAGTCTTGCCGTTGTGCTTCCTGGTCTGAATCTTCAGCCCGTCCACATAGAGGGGTGAGGCGTAAAGGCGCGCCGGATATTTCTCGAATCCGTCGAGTTCAGGCGACTCCCAGAGCTTGCCGAACCGTCCCCCGGCGAGGGTGGACGGGGTGAGCTTACGCTCGTGGGAGAACCAGCCGGTGCGTTGGCGGTCGGCGTGAGCGGTCAGCACGTCAGCCCGCGTCGCTGGTTGAGCCATTGCCACCCCGGCCGCCGACATGCACAAGAGGGACAGGACAAGGCCGTACGCTGCACGCATCGTCATTTTTCTCCAATTGAGATCCGGTCAGGCGATGAGTATGCGATCGACAGCAACGCGTCATCCGTGCCGATATTGCGCGCGTTGTGCGGCGTATTTTCCGGGATGGTCACAGTGTCGCCTGCCTGCATTTCGTATACCTTGTCGCCCACCCGGTTCATGATGTGCCCCTGCAGGACGTGCAAAACTTCCACGCAATTGGGGTGTCGGTGGAGCGGGTTTTCCTTGCCCGGGGCTGATAGTGGCCATGCCCACGGTCATCGAAGGTAGAGTTCCCAAGCGCCCGCGAGGCGAACCATTCGAGCTTGCCCCAGGGCTGCGGCTCCACCGGGGCTTCCGCCTCGCGTCAGCACCACATGTTCGGGTGCGGCCGAGCCGCCGCGGCCCCCGCCATGGGGCATGGTGGGGGCGTTCGTACTCGCCCCCCCTTCCGGCACGTCGCGCTTCGCTGTCCAGAGGATGGCGTTCAGGAGAGCGGTGCGTATCTGTGGCCGATCGAATGTCAGTAGGTAGTGGGCGCCCGTGAATCCGAAGGAACGGCCGCCATTCGGCCGTTCGGCCGCCCACCCAATTACATGGTCAGCGGAAGGCTCCTCGAAGACCGGCCGGTTGTTCTTGATTTGGATATGGATCTTCGCGACAAGGATCGGCGTGACTTTGGCGGTCGTGGAGAAGGTCAGGGTCGGGTAGAATTCGTCCAGATAATTAAAGGCTTTCAGTCCATTGGCGACGGGATTGCCCGCTCCTGAAATCCGCACCGGAGCGATCTCAGTCGAGCGGTCAGCCATACCGAAGCGGACCGCGCCGAGCCAATCGGCCATCGGGACGGCGCTGTTCTGGTCGGGGACTGTGGACGCCTGGTGCAAGGCGATAAGCCCCGCGCCCTTATCCATCAAACGCTGCATGGCCGCTCGGCGCGGGGCATCGTCCAGCACGTGGCTCATTACCCCGTAGTTCATCCCGAAATACAGGAGGACGACATCGGCGTCGGCGATCTGGGACAGGTCGGACGGAAAGCCCGCCGGAAACGACTTGACGACCGGACTGAGGGCCTGGAGTTGGGGTGATCCCTTAATCAACCGCTCGATCGCGAGAATCCCGTCAGGATAGTCGTGCTCGGTCCGGGGATAACCCTGTTTGTCTCCGCCGATCAGAACGATGGTAGGCCCGGGTGGGGCCGCGTCGGCGTTATTGATGACGACCGGCGTCAAAATGAAGATCGCTAGCATCGCGGCGGGCAACTGCGCCAAAACAGCGTGTGAAACAGCCAACCTCTGGATAGCTTTCATTATGAACATCACCTAGCCCTCTGCTTGTGCAGTGTCAGATTAGAGAATTTACGCATCTGATCGGCAATCGCGGTTTCCGTCGGCAGGCGTTCCATCGAGGTGGCCCCGTAGAAGCCGTCGATGGAGGGGCAGCGTTCGAAAATGTAGGCCGCATCCGCAGGCGATGAGATCGGCCTGCCGTGGCAAAGCACGATGACCTCCGGATTTTCTCGAAAGCGCGCGGAATTATAAATTATGATGAGGTCCACCCCAGCCGCCTCTGCGCACTTTGCGGATAAGCCCGTGCCGGCGCCGTTTCCGATGATCGGCGCGTTGCCGGCGATTTTCTTTCGAAATTCTGTCAGTATCTCTATTCGGTCCAAGGACAATTAAACCTCCAGCCTTTGTGAATTCTGTGTATCCGCAACTGCGGTTATGCAAACATGCAATTCCCCTCTTCTGTGGATAGCCTACGCAAGTTCGTTTCGGAAGAAGGCGAGACTTGCCGCAGCATCCTTCTCAAATGATCCAGGCGCTTCAATGGATATGCCGCCGTGGTATCCGATTCTCTTGATCTCGGAGAAGAATTGACTGTATTCAGGATCTTGATCCAGAAGCGTCGGCCAACCATGCGGCTGCAGACGGGCAAAATGGAAATGAACGATATCCTTCCGGGCAACCCAGATAATGTCCGAGCTTTCGTTCATGGAGCGCATCTGATAGTAGTCGATCATCATTTTGATGTTAGGCCGGCCGACTGCGCGCACCATCTTCAGCGTCTCGGCTCCGGTGTTCAGGATGTTACAGTCAGGAGCCCGTATTGGCTCAATCGCGATTACAATTCCGTGCGATTTCGCAATCGGATCGGTCATGCGAAGAAAATCTCGAATCTGCTCCCAGGCCTTCTCTCGCGAATACCCTGCCGGAACCGTGCGTGACGCCGAACTTCCCCATACCACCCATTCGAACTCGGAAAGGCTGCGGGTGCATCTTCACCAAAATGCCGCTCTTCCGCAGGGTGCCGCATGCGGCGTCCAGTTCGAAGGCTCCGAAACGGATTGCTGATGGCGGATGTGCCGGCGAAGACATTCAAGCTCCAGCGGGGAGGAATGGCGCGCATTCTATCACCGGTTCAACATGCAGGCACCAGAAACCTCGCTACGGGCTTAGAGCGTTGGCAAGTCGCAAAGATTCAATGGGATGCGCTCTCATACGGCTCTCAGGAGAATTTCAGACTTCCTATCATTGGCATTTTTGAAATGCGCCGCTAACTTCCCCCTCAAGCGATGTACCGCAGACCGCTAAACGGAGAACACCATGAAAATCAGGATTGTCTGGCTCATCCCAAGCGAGTATTGAATGGCCCACAAGACAACTTCCCGAATTGGTGTTCCTATTTTCAGACCGTGGGCCATTTGGTTTCCATCTCTTTTGCGAAAAGACATAGACATTCAAAGAAAGACAGGGAGGACAATCTCATGATCAAACTGTTTCGGTTCCTGGCAATGTGCACGATCGGTGTTGCGTTTGCATCGTCAATCGCGTGGGCGCAGACCTATAAGCAGGTCGACTACCCCGGCGCGTGTCCCGGGACCACCGGTTCTAAACGGCGGTCCCAATCTGGAGGGCACGAGCCTCGGCACTTACGAAGATGCTGCAACCTGTAGTATCGGTCATGGTTTCTCGTTGACGGCAACAGGTGTATTCACGTCGTTCGACCCCCCGGGCTCCATATTCACCATACCCGCCTTCATCAACTCGGAGGGAGTTATCGTGGGCGAATATTGGGATTCGACCCACATCAGCCACGGTTTTATTCTGAATGGGAAGGAATACACAGTTGTTAACGCACCAGGCGCGGCTGGAACCGCTTTCAGTGGTATCAACGACCGGCGTGAAATATCAGGATATAGCTGTTCCGACCCTGCCTGCGGGTTTTTTGGCGCTCCTAACACTACTCACAGTTTTGTCAGGTTCACGAATGGCGTCTTCACATTTTTCGATCCGCCCGGCGCAAGCAGCAGCGGGGCCACCACTGTGACCTTGCTTGGTGCGGTCGTCGGTTTTTACACGAATACTAAAGGTGAATTAAATCACGGATACCTGCTGATCAATGGGAAGTACACGACGATCGATTTTCCAGGCGCTCTGTATGGTACCTTTGCTGGAGGCGGTAACCTCGAGAACGACATCGTAGGGATCTATAACTACATTAGTTGCACTTCAGACTGCAATCACGCATTTGTGCTGCACAATGGTGTTTTCACGTCGTTCGACTACCCCGGCGCCATTTACACGGTTGGAAGCGGAATAAATGCTCTAGGTGTCATCGTAGGTGGTTTTCAGGACTCAAAGGGCGTTGGCCACGGATTCATCCGGACGCCATAAGCAAAGAAAGTTGCCCTCACCGGTTGACATCTTCCTAATGGCCTCTCGTCAGTGCACGACGCCGCAGCAAGAACCGGCGCCGGAGCCTGGGGAACAGCCGAGCAGTCAGGGAGAAGCGTCTTGATGTAGTAATTGTGTCCCAGCGGCCTCGTTTCGGGCCCCTTTCCCGAAACGATCACAGGTTCATGGATCTGAGTGGGAATTCTGAATCACTCAGCGTGCAGCCTGTGGAAATGATGGCTCGACTCCGTTCCAAGATGTCGAGTCGCTATCGTAAGTTCGGGCCCTTGCCACGGCCATAACCCAAGGGCGTACTCAGGAGAACAACATGAATCTCAGAATCATGCGGTGGATGGTCCCGGTCGCATTGACATGCACCCTGATGACGGTCGCTCGGACCCCTGCGCAGGAACAAGCGGCCAAACACCATCATTACAAACTGGTCGTCGTGCAGCCGCTTGGCGGGCCCAACAGCTTCCTCTCCGGCCCAGAAGAGCAGATATTAAACGACCAGGGAACGTTTGTGGCATTTGCGAATACGGGAACCCCAAACCCCAATCCAGACTGCTTCGTCCCCTTCAATTCGCCCGACTGCTTTGTCGAGCAGCCCGTTGTGCTGCATAACGGTACGCTGACCGAACTGGCGGTGCTCCCCGGTGGAGTGAACGGTCAGACGGACTTAATCACTGGGACAGGGCTAATCGCCGGGTGGTCGGAGAACGGCCTCATTGACCTGTTAACGGGCATGCCGGAAAGCCGCGCTGTCCTTTGGACGAAGGCCGGGAAGGTCATCGATCTTGGAACGGTGGCGGGCGGAACGGAGAGCCTCGCAGTCGCTGCCAATGACCTAGGCCAAGTCGTAGGTTTTTCCAACAACGACGTAGCCGACCCCTTCTCCATTGTTGGCTCCCCCACGCAAACAAGGGCATTTTTGTGGGAGAACAGGGCGATGAGAGATTTGGGAACTTTGGGGGGGACCGACGCCATCGCGGGGTATGTGAACGAGGCCGGTCAAATAGCTGGCGCATCGTACACGAATTCGGATTTCAGCACGAATTGTTCCTTTCCCCTCACCACGCACGCGTTCTTATGGGAGAACCGCAAGATGGTTGATCTGGGCACGTTCGGTGGGAGTTGTAGCAATTTCGGCTGGATGAACAATTCGGGACAGATTGTTGGCTACGCAAACACGCCGGATGAAAACAATCATGCGTTCGTCTGGAACAAACAGGGAGGACTAAAGAATCTTGGTGAATTGCCCGGAGGAAGTTATTCCATGGCGGAGTGGATTAACGACGCCGGCGAAATCGTTGGCGGGTCGGATGGCGGTACCTTTTTCCACGCGGTACTCTGGAAAAGCGGGGCCATCATCGATCTAGGGACTGTGTACGGTGAAACGTGCAGCGAGGCAAATTCGATCAATTCGGGAGGGCAAATCGTAGGCTTCGCTTCAGCGGACTGCTCTAACGAAGATCATGCGTTCCTGGCGGAGAACGGCGCCATCGTAGACGTGAATACGCTGATTACTGGTGACGCGGGCGTGACGGTGGTGAACGCCTTCGACATCAATGACCAAGGAGAGATCGCGGGTTGGGGACCGGTCCATAGTGGCGACCTGCGTGCTGTTCTGCTGATCCCGTGCGATGAAAATCATCCAGGCGTCGAAGGCTGTGATTACAGTCTCGTGGATTCGGCCACCGCTATGGAAGCTGACTCAGTGCAGAGGATCGAGGCATCGCCGGCACCCACGAGCCAAGTCAAGCTGACGCCGGCAGAAATGATGGCTCGATTCCGTTCCACGATGGCGAGTCGCTATCGTAAGTTCGGGCCCTTGCCACGACAATAGCTCAAGGGCGTACTCGAGAGAGCAGCACGCGCCTAGCCGGCTAGGTGGCGATTAGTCCCGAGAAGTGGCGCTGTGTTTACGGATGGCTTTCGTGCGGAGAGTTTCTCGGGTATCGGACCCAACGACTGATTAACGAGGCTGCCGAAAAGTGAAGTACTCCTTCAAATCTCCGGTTATCCGGCTTATCGTCCACTGGTTCCCCATTTGGCCAATTTGTTGTGTCCAGGGCAGGGCGAGCGTACGATGCGCGAGCCAGTGATTGAAATCGCAAATTCCAGGTTGACCTGTCGGCGCTGGGAAAGGGGTTGGCGATGAATCGGACAAGCGGAGCCATTCTCACGGGTTTCCTTTGCGCGGGGCTGATGGCGTGCGGCGGAGGCGGAACGGGAAACAATCCCCCGCCCATGCTGAGCCTCTCGACGCAAACGCTTCTGTTCGGAGCATTCCTAAGCGTGAGCACGAACCCTGCTCCGGCTTCGGCCAGCGTGACGAATACTGGCGGCGGGACACTCATGTTTACCGCGACCAGTGATTCGCCGTGGCTCAACGTCACCCCGGCCAATGGGACGGCCCCGACGACGCTACAGATTTCTGCAGCCCTGGGGGCTCCCCCTCTTACGGCCGGCACGTACATCGGCCACATCACGGTGACAGCGAATGGAGCGCAAGGATCACCTGGAATGATCACGGTGACATTCACAGTTGGATCCGGAGTGGCATCCACCACCCCATTCTGGGCGCAGTGGGGGGCGAACCCACAGCATGCCGGGATGGTGAACGTGGCTGGACAAAGCGTCGGCAGCAAGCTCGTGGATATTGTGTATGACCCGTTCGTCAGCCAGGAGGAAGCCGAAAATGCTCCGTCTTACGGGGAACCAGTGCTGACCGTGCACGAGCAGGCGCCGATCACAGACGGCAATGACGTGTATATGGTCGCAAAGTCGGGCAGCTACAATTCTTGCAATCCCGTCGGGAACTGGATGAATGGAGCCGCCTGCGGGCCGAACACGTGGAACACGATGTGGTGGAACGAAGTCCGCTATAGCTGGCTGAACGGGCAGTTCCTCCAGGTCTGGGACTTTGAGAGCGATTGGGTCCCGGAGCCAAATGCAACAACGAATTACAATGGGGGACTCGGTGGATTGTATGGCTGGGAACCTGTCTTCCATCCAGCGGACACGGCCAATTTCATTTACGTTCCCGGTGCAAGCGGCCAGGTGTGGAAGGTGAACAAGACGACGGGAGCATCCGTCTCGCATATCAATCCCTTCAGCGGGAACGGTAGTGTGAACGCGATGAACACATTCGTCGCCGGCCCGCTCACCGCCGATGCAAATGGCAATATCTATTACAACGTGATCGAACTGAACATAAACGGCAATCCGTGGGATCAGAACGACGTGATGAACGCCTGGCTGGTGAAGATTGCGCCGGACGACACGGCGACGATAGCGACCTTTGCGTCACTCACGCCCGGGGCACCGGCGGGGACGTCATTGACCTGTCCGGGAAATTTCTATTTCACGGTCCCTCAACCACCCTTTCCCTGGCCGCCAAGCCCGACTGCGGTTGCTCCATTTTATCCAGCTCCGTGTGGTTCGCAGCGGCCTGGAATAAACGTCGCCCCGGCGGTATCAGCGGACGGGATGACGGTTTATACTGCGAGCAAGTCGCATTTTGATTCGATGCCAAGCTACCTTGTGGCGGCGAACACTGCTGATTTGTCGCCCAAGTGGGCGGCATCGCTTCAAAACCGCCTCACCGACGGCTGCGGAGTTCTATTGCCGATCGCTGGGCCGGGCGTTACAAACCTGCCGAATTCCTGCCTCAATGGCACAACGGTGGGAGTGGATCCGACAACGAACACCCCCGGCTCCGGTAACCTCAGTGACCAAGCGTCGTCTTCGCCGACCGTTCTGCCTGATGGTTCTGTCGTTTTAGGTGCCGTGGACAATTACAATTACGCGCGCGGGCATCTTTTCCGATTCAACTCAGATGGTACCTATATCGGATCGTATGGGTTCGGGTGGGACTCTACGCCGGGAGTTTGGGTTCACGACGGCACGTTTTCCGTGGTGATCAAGGACAATCACGCCGCGGATGAGCCGGCATATTGCACCGATTCGACCAACCCCGTCTGCACTTCCACTGCTCCCGCGGCGTATTACATCTCGCAGCTTGACTCGAACCTGAATGTTCAATGGTCCTTCCAGAATACGAGCACCGACGCCAGTCATCCCAACGGCTTCGAATGGTGCATCAATATGCCGGCGATCGACATGAACGGCAACGTGTACGTCAACAGCGAGGACGGCAACATCTACGAATTGCCACAAGGTAAGACTGGAGTCTTCACCGCTCCCACTGGGAAACTGTTCCTGAACTTGGCGATCGGGGCGGCGTATACGCCGCTCTCTATCGGGCCCGACGGGAAGCTGTACACGCAGAACAACGGGCACCTGTTCGTCGTCGGCAATTAGGAAATCTCAGCTCTTGGAAATTGCGGCCGCAGGGAAGCCCCCACCCGGACCCACTCGGTCTCGCCGTAGAGCATTCACCATTCAAAGCCCGCTTCAAGCTGAACATGTTTCGGCGCTTGCCACGGCAATAGCCTAAGGTCGTACTCGGGAGAGCAGCCTGCGCCTAGGCTGCTAAATGGGGATTGGTCGCGGATAGTTGTGTTGTATTTACTGGAGATTCGGTAGGGTCCATTCCGCGATTGTGGTCAGATGACGGCGTACGCGGAAGGCTTGTTGTCGCGCTCTGGGCAGGCTCGTATGACTTCAGGACGGGCGTCAATTCGGGAGCTATCGTGCCGTGCCGCGCAGCCGTCATCGCATTTTCGATTTCAGTTTGATCGTCTGGCCATCGACGACGAATGCGCCGTATCCATGATGATGAACGGTTTGCGGATTCTTCTGCGCCGGGTCGCTCCAAGCCTTCAGCACCTCGAGAATGAAAAGGTTGTATCTGGAGACGAAGCGAGTATCGGTCACCTTGCATTCGAGATTGGCGAAGCATTCGGCCACCAGCGGCGGCTCCACTTGATGGGCAGGCAAGGGCGTCAGCCCGAACGCCGCAAATTTGTCGCGGTCACGACCCGAGCAGTTGCCGACTGCCACCACTTTGGGGGCCAATTTCAGCGCCGGGATGGCGATCACGCATTCCCGTGTTGCGCGCAACGCCGCAAAACTGTGATTGGCACGGCTAACGACGCACGCGACGAGAGGCGGCTCAAACTCGACCATCATATGCCAGGACATCGTCATGACGTTGGCACGGCCCTTGCGGCAGGTTGTCAGCAGGACCACAGGGCCCGGTTCGAGCAACTGATAGACCTTGGATAAAGGAAGATCTTTCATCATGGTTGCAGCTCCTGGACCGCAGCCGAAAATCGCGGAACTCCACTGAGCGAAGGCCATCCGTCCTGCTTAGACAGTGGCAGAGCTGGACTCGGCTGGGGGCTCCCAGCTAGAAGTTAAAGCAAACGCGATTGCGGGTCCAAGCAATTGCGGTTGGATGACAAGGTATCCGGGGGCGACGCTTGGGTCCCGAACGCTACTAGGGGGAGGCCATAGCCAACCCGAAGAGAAAGTAATTTTGCTAGGCGGGAACGGGGGGAATGTGGTAGTTTGCTGACCCGAACCCCGCGAATGGAGCTTCTCCGTCGGAATTCCATGCAGTTGGGAACGGCTTGCCCTGTGGGCGGAGCCGTCGTAAGGACTTCCGGGAAGGATACAGAAATCATGAACACACGCCGCCCTATTGCGTCAGCCATTGCGCTGCTAGCCTGCTGCCTGCTCGCGGTTCCCCCGGAGGTTTCCGGGCAGGCCGCCCAAGCAAACGCCACCGGCCAGCACGCCGGAAAAGTGACGATCGTCCTGCCGATCGCGTACTTGATCCACGAAACACAGCAGACGCCGGCGAAGGTTGCCGCGCCGGTCTATTGGGGCGACGTGGTCAACACGGGACACATGTCGCGGGCGCGCGTTTCGCTGGATGACGGCTCGATTTTGAGCGTCGGCTCCGACTCGAATATGACCGTCGAAAAACACGACGCCGCTTCGCAGCAGACGGACCTCGATTTGAATTTCGGCCGCGTGCGCGCCCGGGCCGTCGAGTTGTCGAAGCCCAACGCGCATTTCCAGGTTCGCACGCCCGCCGGAGTGGCCGGAGTGGTGGGCACGGATTTCATGATTGATTACACGGACGGCACCACGCGCGTGGTGGTCTTCAAGGGCAAGGTCCGTCTGTGCGCTTACGTCTCCAAGAAAAAGAAGGACGAGAACGCCACGCCGGAAGACCAGGCCGCTGCCGATGCGGCGCAGGCGCAGGAAGACCAAGATCAGGATCAGAATCAGGATCAGAACCAGAAGAATAAGCGGCGCGGCATCATCGGACCGTGCATTTTCATCGGAGCCGGCGCTACTTCGAGCGTGCGATTCGACCAGTCACCCACGTCACCGGCCATCGCGACGCCCATGACCATGACCGAAGCCGTGACAACGACCAATCCGGCGGTCGGCGGCGCTGCCGCGGGTGCGGGGATCAGCGCGGGAACAGCAACCGTCGTGGGAGTGACCACGGCCGTGGCCGTGACGGTGGCGACCGTGGTGGTCCGTTCAGTGAGCAAGACGCAGACTTGCCCGACGCCCGCGGTGACCGGTCTGCGGGCCGCCGCGAATTGCCAGGGTCTCACACCGGGTACGACGGGGCCAAGACATTGAGCTTCGTTTTGCCTCTAAGGCCGGGAAACGCGGATTCGGAGGCGTTGAGTTGAAGTGTTGGGGATGAGTTCTCGCACGCCGGCGAAGAAATCGAGAAATTCTACGGCACCTGGGCCGATTGCAACCCGTGCCGCTTGAGCGGCCTCCAGACCACGTCTCCCCGCATGTATTGCCACAAGCCTTGCAATCGCCAGAACATATGCATCTGGCGATAAGGAAAATGTTCGAGAAAGCAGAAGCTGATCAGCTTCGCGACGTCCCCCCAGTCGTTGTAGCGCTTGTAGGTAACCTCCTCTTGCAGTACGGAACCGATCGAGATCATCGTGGCGAACGCGTAGCCGAACAGCAGGAATTCCAGGAAGAAGTGCTCGCTCAGGAAGCCGAAACAGGCCGCGAGGATGATCGTGGCGATACCGCCGAGCTCGATCACGGGAGCGAGCAATTCGTAGATCCAAAGGTAAGGGAGCGCGATCGAGCCGATGCGGCCATAGCGCGGGCGGAACAGCATGTCGCGATTCGGCCACAGGACGTCGAGCAATCCCTTTTGCCACCGGGCGCGCTGCCGCGCGAGCGAGCGAACGTCGGAAGGCACTTCGGTCCAACATACGGGATCGGGTACAAATTGAATCCGGTAGTCCTGGCCCTTTTCCCTCAAGTGGCGGTGAAGGCGGACGACCATGTCGAAGTCCTCACCGATTGCCTTTGACCGATATCCGCCCACTGCGCGCACCAAGTCAGTGCGGAATAGCCCGAAAGCTCCGGAAATGATCATCAGCATGTTTCCCTGGGCCCAGCCTTCGCGCCCGATCAAGAACGCGCGGAGGTACTCGATCACTTGAATGATGACCAAACCTTTGCGGGGCA
The DNA here is from genome assembly GCA_963788255.1 of uncultured Acidobacteriota bacterium. Classification (GTDB taxonomy): domain Bacteria; phylum Acidobacteriota; class Terriglobia; order Acidiferrales; family UBA7541; genus Palsa-295. The sequence goes on along the minus strand of CAWBGC010000004.1, from coordinate 191,911 downwards.
GCCGCACACGCGTGAGGTGACCTCCCTCGATTTCCGAGCCATTCAGGACGCGGATGATTCCTCCGACACCCACCACGCGTTCGGGATCCACCATCACGGGGACCATGATGCGCAGCAGCGCGTCTTTCTCCAGCACGGAATCGGAATCCACGACGCAGACGTAGGGGGAAGTCGCCGCGTTCAGCCCCGCGTTGACGGCGTCGGCCTTGCTGCCGCCCGCTTCCTTGTCGATGACCAGAAGCCTGGGGTCGAGACCGCTGCGGTAGAAGCCGCGCACGTGCGCACTCTCGACTTCCTGGATGTAGACGGCGCGCACCGGGCGCAGCCGAAATCCTTCCTGTAGCTCGGCCAACGTGCGATCCACCGACCCATCGTTGATTACGATGAGCTCGAGATCGGGATAATCGAGCTCGAGAAGGTTTTTCACGGCAACGCGAATTGAGGTTTCTTCGTTATGCGCGGGAGCAAGGACGGTGATGGGCGGCGTCAAGGGAGATTGGTTGATCCAGCGGAGCCTCCAGCTTTCCAGCCGCCGTTGGTGCGCCGCGGTGGTCTTGAGCGCGACGATCAGCGTGGTCAGGTAAACCATATTACACACGAGGTAGTAGACAAAGAGTGCGTGATTCGTGGCGTCGAGAAAATGGCCCATCAGCCGACCACCGGCTGAGCGTGTTCGTCGGCAGCATGCACCGCTGCCACCTCGAGAAGTGTTCCGCTCAGGAGCACTTGTTGAAGCTCCGACTTGCGGGCCTTTCCGAGTGACGCGTCCTGCTGGAGCTCGCCTTCGAGTTTGGAGCGTAGGCCGGCATTCTCCAGCGCGGCCAAGTATGCGTGCAGGCCGTAACGGTCGCGCATGTCCGCGACCTGAGCGAAGAGCGGGACCATCTTCCCGGGTTGACCCACCAGGGCTTCCCCGGCGCGCATGCGGACCAGACGATTCGCATCGGTCAGGCCTTGCAAGATGTAAGGAGTGGCCAACTCGTTGTGCAATTTGCCCAATGCCACCACCGAGCGCAGGCGGACAAACCAGACCGTGTCCTTGGAAAGTTCCGCGAGAACGTCCACGGCATGATAGGCGTGGGCACTGGACATCGCGCGCGCCGCAGCCGCGCGCAGCTCGGGCAACTCGTCTTCGGCGAGCCCGATCAGGTCGTCTTCCAGCGACGGGGTGGCGACCTCCGCCATCACGCGCGCCAAGACTTCGCGCACCAATCCTTCGGCGTGCTGCAGGTAGGGCACGAGAATTTGCGGGCGTTCCCGGCAGCAATTGATCAAGGCGTTCTGCACGGGCAGCGAAGCCACCACGAGTCCAGATTCCGCAATCCAGGCCAGAATTTCCTCACCGGCCTCCGGCGATCCCATGCGGCCCAGGCCACGCAAGGCCGCATGGCGGTTCTCCAGAATCGTATCGCGCAATGCCTCAGCCAGCGCGGGGACTCCTTCGGCGGCGCGGGTGCGTCCCAAGGCCACCAGCGCGCGGCGACGGCGCCAGCCGCGAAGATTCCTGGCCTCAAAGATTCGCTTCTCGATTAGTCCGCTCTCGCGCAGGAAACGAAGCAGGCGCGCCGAGTCCTGGGGGTTGGCTGCCTCGAAGGCATCCAGAACGATTTCTTCCACGATGCGCCGGTCGAAGGGTTTTCCCCGCCATACTTCGTGGGGGATTTCTCCGGAAATCAAGGCGTTCCAATTCTGACGCATCCAGAACACGCGCTCGTCGCGCTTCCGGAAATAGCGTTTGCGGTAGGCCCGGCGGACGAGAATCGAGGCGACCAAGAGGAAGTCCGCGATTATCGCGGCGACGATCGCCTTGAAGACGAGAACCGACGGACCAAACCGCAGCAATTTGTCAAAAACGGATCCCATAGCTGAATCCAACACTTGTCTGTGTGCGCGCCTGCGTGCGTCTCTGATAGAAGCTGTACGCGCTCACGTCCTGCCGCGGCGTGAATTGGAAGCGCAGGCCGCCGCCGTACGTCTGGGAAGCAAAACTTCCGATTTCGTCAATTTCACCAAAGTCTTCCGTCCCCGCGGCGAAGAACACATTCCCGGAGATTGCGCGCGACGTCCAATGGGCGACCGGAAAATTCAGGCGGCTCATCCCCGAAGGCTTCCAGTCCACACCGGTTCCGGTGAAGTTGCTCCGCGCTCCGGTCAAACCGAGAGACCATCGCCAGTCTCGCGGCAGATAGACGATAGAGGTTTCGGTGAGCGTCAAGATGCGCGCCGACTGGTACCAATACCAGTGTTGGCCGTACGTCAACTCGACGCCCCGGAAGAGCCCATCCTCTCCCACGGTCCAGCCACGGTCGTAATTGAAGAACGCTTCGCTTCTGGGAATCACGCCGTTGTCGTGTCCCTCGGCTCCTCCGATCGTGAGAGCTCCCCAGTGCGGTTGCCACCGAGTGACGCTGCCCACGAACTCACCGGCCTCGACGCCGCCGCGTTGGAAGAAGTCTCCGGCCACGCTGGTGCCCCAGTGGGAGGTCCAGCGCGTGACGAGGCTCATCCACTCGTCGTGGTTCGGTCCGATAAAGTTGAAGAGGTCGTCGTCCTGCCCGATACGCAACTCGTTCCGCGGACTTCCCTGGACCGAAAGCAATCCGCTGCGGGCCTCCTCGCTTCCAGGATCCAACTCGAGCGCTCGTTGAAATTCAGCGCGAGCATCGTGCAATTCGCCCTGGGACCGCAGGATGCGCCCTTTTTCAGCGCGGAGGTCGGCACGTTTCGGATCCAGTTCCAGCGCGCGGTCGATGGCCCGTTCTGCGTCGTCCAGGCGCCCTTCGCGACGGTACAACGTCGCCAGCCCCATCCAGTTATCCGGGTCGTTCGGGGCGACCTTTACAACGGCATTCCATTCCTGCTCGGCTTGCGCCAGATTTCCAGACCACGCGAGCACGCGGGCGCGCCATTCGCGGACTTCAATATCAGTCGGCCGCAGAGCGCTCTGTTGGTCGACGACCTTCATGGCCCCGGACCAATCATGAAGCTCCGCCAGCCTGCGTATATCGCCGATCCAATCCGAGCCGCTCTGCTGGGCGAAAAGCGATCCGCCAAGGCAAAGGAATGCCAGCGTGGCCAATAACGCCATGCGGAGAAAGCGATACGTCAGCCTGGTGGTCTGACCCAGGAGGGACTCTCGTACTCCCCGATGACACACGGATATCCGCAAAGACACCTCTGCCAGTTCCTGAAAGAGCAGGACACAAGCCAATTAATCGGCTGACGTTAGAGATTCTTGATGGTGCAAGAGCATTAGAATCAATGCGAGGGTGTAGCTGATGAGAAGTCGCGTCTCAGGATTCGAGAAACCGTCTCTTATCGTTCTGGATTGTGTATCAGGATGAGACGGCGCGCCCCGTTGCGAGACACCGCGACAGAAACAGCGGAGCCGGAAGGTTACTGCATTGTATCCGCTCTGGCAGCGCTAAGAGATATGCCGCTCTATCTTGGTCCGCTTATTCTCGGCTTCAGGAGTGTATTCACCCAGTGGGCCGGTGCGCTCCCAGGACCGAAAGACGACACGGTCCGGATGTTCTCGAACAAGCGTTTCGATCGCGTTGCAGCTCCAGCACACGGGCCGCGCCTTCGAAAATGCCTCAGGTAGTTTCTCCGCGGGCAGCTTATCCCACTCGATGGTTTTCTTATCGGCATCGAGCAAGGCGGGGTGACGGTCGATGCGGCTCAGCGTTTCAATGGGTTTTCCGCAATAAACGCACTTCTTACCGGCAAACCATTCGGAAGCGACGTTCCACACCCGGTGATCTTCGGGATATCTTTCGACCTGGAACAAGCAATCCTGCTCGCATTTCTCACGTTCCGGCCAGCTTGAACATTCGCACAGCACCAAGTGCGGCCGGCCGAGAATTGCGGCCCAGACGGCACGTCCCAGTCCGACCTTTACGGCAGCCGCCTTACGAGTTTCGGGGCACGTGACCAGCATCTTGCCCCGGAATCTCATCACTTGATGAACCCGCATGACCACATACGCCGCGGCAATCACGAGCAGCCCTACAAGAAGATACACTTCGGTTGCCATAATCGCCTCCTCCCGGGGCGCTTTAGGCCCCGCGCCGACGCGGCCTTAAACCCTACCTCATTAGTATGTTCTCGCAGGCCAGAACCCCCGGTCTATGCGCGGCGTCACACGCCCGTGTGTCGTCTGTCACGCAGGAGAAGCCTCTCTTTTACGCGCGAAGCCCGATGCGTCAAACCTCCAGGATGAAACCAAGGCAGCAACCCACTCGTCAAACCGTAAAGCTATGAAAAACCATTCCTCAGGTCACTCATCAGGTGTAGATTCTGCTGCACAGCCGTTGGTGAATTATTGCAGCCCGCCACGACACGCAAATACGTGTTTGATGGCGTGATAACGACCCCGGCCAAGACAATTTGAACATACACAAAACAAGGAAAACATGACGGAAATCTACAAATCAACAGAGACAATTCGGAACAGGCCCGATGCAGAGAGTACGCCACCGAATTCAGGATTGCCGCGGAAGAGCCGGTGGTGGATCTGGGCGCTTGCGATCGTCGTGGTGCTCGCGGCAGTTTTGATTTACCGCCAACGCCAAGCCGCAGATGCTGCCAAGGCGAATGTGCCTCCTCCGACGCGAGGGGTCCCCGTTCTCACAACCACGGCGAAGAAGGGGGATGTGGGAATCTACGCTGAGGAGCTGGGAATCGTTACTCCGGTCTACACCGTTACGGTGACGAGCCGCGTGCAAGGAGAGATCCAGAAGGTTTATTACACAGAAGGACAAATGGTGCGGAAGGGAGACCCACTGATCGATATCGACCCGCGACCTTACCAAGCGGCGCTGGCACAAGCCGAGGGGCAGCTCGCTCACGACCAAGCGCTGCTGAGCGAGGCCAAGATTGATTACGACCGCTATCAGGCGGCGTACGCGCGGAACGCCATCGCGCAGCAACAAGTTGCCGACCAGGAGCAGACCGTCCGGCAGTACGAGGGCACGGTAAAAAACGATGAAGGAAATCTGGACAACGCCAAAGTGAATCTGGTGTACACGCACATTACGGCGCCCATCGACGGAAGAGTCGGGCTGCGTTTGGTGGACCCGGGAAACATCGTACAGGCGAACAGCACTACGGCGCTGGTTGTGATTACCCAACTCCAGCCCATCACGGTGATTTTCAGTGTTGCCGAAGACCTGCTGTCACAGATTCAACCACAAGTTCGCAAAGGAGTGCGGATGAAAGTAGACGCGCTCGATCACTGGCAGAAGACCATGCTAGCGAGCGGCTATTTGCTGACCTTGGACAACGAAGTGGACACGACGACAGCAACCGTGAGGGTGAAGGCACAATTCGACAACCGGGATGGACTGCTGTTTCCCAACCAGTTCGTGAATATCAGGCTGCTCTTGCGGACTCTCCAGGATGCGACGCTGGTTCCTACGCAGGCAGTGCAGCAGGGGTCGCTAGGATCGTTCGTCTACATAATCAAGTCCGGCGACACCGCGGTTATGCAGGCGGTAAAAATTCAGGCACCAGACGGAAGTGACACGGCCGTGGATAGTGTCCAACCCGGCGATGTGGTGGCCACAAGCGGATTTGACAAATTGCAGGATGGCGCGAAAGTGACAGTTAGCAAAGGGAATGGACCGGGGCAGACGCAATCATCCAGCCCAGGCGCTACGGGACAGGGCCAAGCACCGAATACAGGACAAGCAGCGAGTCAGGGCCAAGGCCAAAGCTCAGGCCAAGGACATGGACCATCGCCAACCGGGCACGCGAAAGGGAGCACTAAGCCTTGAGTCCTTCCCGTCCATTCATCCTCCGGCCCGTAGCGACGTCGCTGCTGATGGCTGCGATTCTTCTGGCCGGCACGGTTGCTTTTTTTCAGTTACCCGTATCGGCTCTGCCGGAGGTGGATTATCCGACCATCCAGGTGATTACGTTTTACCCCGGAGCAAGCCCGGACGTGATCGCTTCGGCCGTGACGGCGCCACTGGAGCGGCAATTCGGCCAAGTGCCCGGGCTGCAGCAAATGACATCGACCAGCTCCGACGGTTGTTCGGTGATCGTGCTGCAGTTTTCGCTGAGTTTGAACATTGACGTGGCCGAACAGGAAGTCCAGGCGTCCATCAATTCATCCCAAACGTATTTGCCTCCGGACCTCCCCACACCGCCAATCTATAGCAAGACAAACCCCGCTGATTTTCCGATTCTGACGCTGGCGCTTTCGTCGAAGACCGTGCCGCTCCCTCAAGTGGAGGATCTGGCCGATACGCGTCTGGCGCAGAAGATTTCCCAGTTGCCCGGGGTCGGGCTGGTGAGCATCAGCGGCGGACAGAAGCCAGCCGTCCGCGTGCAAGTTAACCCCACGGCGCTTTCCTCTGAGGGAATCAACCTGGAAGACGTCCGGACGGCCTTGCAGCAAACAAGTATCGACATGGCGAAGGGGAACTTCGACGGTCCTCATCAGGACTACCAAATCGACGCCAACGACCAATTGTTAACCAGCCAAGATTACCGGAATGTGGTGGTGGCGTATCACAACGGCGCCCCAGTTCTATTGTCGGACGTGGCGAATATTGTGGACGAAGTCGAAAATCTGCGGCAGGCAGCATGGATGAACGACACGCCTGCGGTGATCGTCAATATCCAGCGCCAGCCCGGCGCGAATATCATTCAGGTGGTAGACCGGATCAAGAAGCTGCTGCCCGTGCTGCAAGGAAATCTGCCAGCTTCTGTGAATGTGTCCGTGCTGACCGACCGCACGACGACGATCCGCGCGTCCGTGCAGGATGTGGAATTCGAACTGCTGCTGACCGTGGCGCTCGTCGTGATGGTGATCTTTTTGTTCTTGCGCAACGTGTCCGCCACCATCATTCCCAGCGTGGCGGTGCCGCTTTCGTTGATCGGCACGTTTGGCGTGATGTACCTGGCGGGCTACAGCTTGAACAACCTCACGCTGATGGCGCTGACGATTTCGACGGGTTTCGTGGTGGACGACGCGATCGTGATGATCGAAAACATCGTCCGGTTTATCGAGGCAGGCGAAAAGCCTCTCCAAGCAGCGCTCACAGGAGCGGAACAAATCGGATTCACGATCGTGTCGTTGACGATTTCCTTGATCGCTGTGTTGATCCCACTGCTGTTTATGGGCGACATCGTCGGGCGCCTGTTCCGCGAGTTTGCCATTACGCTCAGCGTGACGATTCTGGTTTCCGCGGTCGTTTCGCTGACGCTGACGCCGATGATGTGTTCACGCCTGCTGAAGCACAAATCGGAGTCGGAACAGAGCCGTTTCTTCCGAGCGTCCGAGCGCGCGTTCAACCGAATCATCGAATGGTATGGCAGCACGCTGCAGGTCGTCCTCCGTCACCAGACCCTGACGCTCTTGGTCGCCGTCGCGACGATTGTGCTGACTGTCGCGCTCTATTTCCTCGTCCCGAAGGGCTTCTTCCCGGTGCAGGATACCGGGATTATCCAGGGTATCTCGCAGGCTTCGCAGTCGATCTCCTTCGAAGCGATGTCGGAAAAACAGCAGGCGCTGGTGAACATCATTCTGAAAGATCGTGCTGTGGATAGCCTTTCCTCTTTTATCGGCGTTGACGGAACCAATACGACGCTGAACTCCGGACGCATCCAGATCAACCTGAAGCCGCTGAATCAGCGTGGAATCAGCGCCACGGATGTCATCCGCCGGTTGCAACCGGAATTGGCGCAAGTGGATGGAATCACGCTGTATATGCAGCCGGTCCAGGATTTGACGGTTGAGGATCGCGTGAGCCGCACGCAATTCCAGTACACGCTGGAAGACCCAGACCAGGACGAGCTGAATTCATGGACCGCGAAGTTGGTGGACAAACTGAAGGCGTCGCCCGAATTGCGCGACGTGGCCACCGACCAGCAGACCGGCGGGCTCACGGCGGCGCTGGTGATTGACCGCACGACAGCGTCACGGCTTGGCATTTCGCCGCAAATGATCGATGAAACGCTGTATGACGCCTTCGGGCAGCGGCAGGTGTCGACGCTCTATACGCAACTGAACCAATATCACGTGGTGCTGGAGACAATGCCGGAGTTTCAGAATGATCCGGCAAAGCTGAACGATATCTATGTCCGATCGGGTGCTGTCTCTTCCTCGCTTACGACCACTTCCCCGAATGCCAACTCCGTCGTGACGGTAAGCGGTTCGGCTGGTTCGCCGCCGAATGGGCCGAGTGCTTCCACAACATCCGGCTCGGCGAATCCAGCCGCCGTGACAACGGCGAACGGCGCCGCCGTTCCACTGGGCACGATTTCGCATTTTGAGTCGCGCACAACCACACTTTCCGTGAACCACCAAGGCCAGTTTCCGGTCGTGACGATTTCGTTCAATCTGGCCCCGGGGGCGTCGCTGGGTGATGCGACAAAAGCAGTAGAGACGGCACAGAAGAATTTGGGAATGCCGCTAAGCATCCAGGCGGCGTTTCAGGGCACTGCAGCGTCGTTTCAAGCCTCGCTTACGAACGAGCCACTGCTGATTCTTGCTGCCCTGGTCACCGTGTATATCGTGCTGGGTGTGCTGTATGAAAGTTATATCCATCCCCTGACGATTCTTTCGACGCTGCCTTCCGCCGGCGTGGGTGCATTTCTGGCACTGATGCTGACAGGCGAGGAGTTCAACGTCGTCTCACTGATTGGCATCATCCTGCTAATCGGCATCGTTAAGAAGAACGGCATCATGATGATCGACTTCGCTTTGGATGCGGAGCGGAAGGAAGGAAAGACCCCAGAAGCCGCCATCTATCAAGCCTGCTTGTTGCGATTTCGGCCAATCATGATGACCACGATGGCCGCGCTCCTGGCCGGGTTGCCTCTTGCTCTGGGAACAGGGATTGGCAGCGAATTGCGCCGGCCCCTGGGAATCGCGATGGTGGGCGGCCTGCTGCTCAGCCAGGTATTGACGCTATACACGACGCCCGTGATTTACGTTTTCTTTGACCGGCTCGCGACGAGATTTTCGGGCGCCCGCGCGAGCCATGGAAGCCCCGAGGCAGCGCCCGCGGATTAACTATGAGCCTTTCCTCGCCATTCATTCACAGGCCGGTAGCGACGACGCTGCTCACAATCGCAATCGTGCTTGCCGGAGCAGTCGCTTTCGCCGTATTGCCCGTCTCGCCGCTTCCCCAGGTTGATTTTCCGACCATCAGCGTCAGCGCAAGCCTGCCCGGAGCCAGTCCCTCGATTATGGCGTCTTCGGTGGCTACGCCCCTGGAACGCCAGTTCGGCCGGATCGCCGGCGTCACCGAAATGACGTCGTCGAGCAATTTGGGGACAACGTCCGTCACACTTCAATTCGACCTGAACCGAAACATCGATGGAGCAGCGCGCGACGTGCAGGCCGCTATCAACGCCGCGCGGAGTTACCTGCCTGCGAACCTGCCGAGCAATCCTACGTACCACAAGGTGAATCCTGCCGACGCGCCGATCATGATTCTGGCCTTGACCTCCGCCATTTTCGACCGAGGGAAAATGTATGACGCGGCCTCGACGATCATTCAGCAGCGGCTTTCGCAGATCCCCGGGGTGGGCCAGGTCAATGTGGGGGGCAGTTCCCTGCCTGCCGTGCGAGTGGAGCTGAATCCGACACAACTAAACAGCTACGGACTGGGGCTGCAGGACGTGGCCAACATGCTGAAGGCGCAGAATTCCAATCTGCCCAAGGGGCAGTTTGCAAACAGTGTGTTCACGTCGGACATTACCGATAACGATCAGATCCTCCAAGCTGATTCCTACAAGCCGTTGATCGTGGGCTATCACAACGGAGCAGCCATCAAGCTATCCGACGTCGCCGATGTGGTGAATTCCGTGGAGAACATCCGCGCGGCAGGTTTTGTCAACGGGAAGCCATCCGTTCTTTTGATTATTTCCCGCCAGCCGGGCGCGAATATCATCGACACGGTCGACAGCATTCGAGCAACTTTACCTGCGCTCAAGGCCTCCATTCCCGCGGGAATCGATTTGACGGTCACGATGGACCGGACGACAACCATCCGGGCGTCCGTGCGCGACGTGGAGCGGACTCTTTCGATTTCGATCGTACTCGTGATTTTGGTCGTGTTTTTGTTCCTGCGAAGTCCGCGCGCAACGCTTATCCCTAGCGTGGCGGTTCCGGCCTCTCTCATCGGCACCTTCGGTGTGATGTACCTGTTTGGCTACAGCGTGGACAACTTGTCGCTCATGGCGCTCACGATCTCCACCGGATTTGTCGTTGACGACGCGATCGTCGTGATTGAAAACATCACTCGCTATCTTGAGATGGGGATGAGACCGATGGAGGCCGCGCTCAAAGGCGCGGCGGAAATCGGGTTTACGGTGATGTCCATCAGCATTTCGCTGGTCGCGGTCTTCATTCCGATCCTGATGATGGGCGGGATTGTCGGGCGTCTGTTCCGCGAATTTGCCGTTACCCTTTCCGTGGCCATCCTGGTGTCGTTGGCCATCTCTCTGACGACGACTCCAATGATGTGCTCGCGGCTGCTGAAGAGCGCTGCCGATATCAAACATGGGCGCCTGTTTCGGGCCAACGAGAAGGCATTTAACGCCGTTCTTGGCCTCTACGAGCGAACCTTGAGGGTTGTGCTGAAGCATCCTGCGGTGACCCTCACGATTCTGCTGTGCACCATGGGTGTGAACGTGGTCTTGCTGGATATCGTTCCCAAGGGCTTTTTTCCGCTGCAGGATAACGGCACGTTGGGCGGCGGAATTCGGGGCTCGCAAGACATTTCTTTCCAGGCAATGCAGCAGATTACGGGCCAGTTCGTCCAGATAATCAAGTCGGATCCTGCCGTTGCCAACGTAATGGCGTTTACGGGCGGGGGCGGCTCAACCAATGGCGGCTTCATCTACGTCGGACTAAAACCCTTGAATGAGCGCAAGATCAGTTCCAGCGATGTCATCAACCGGCTGCGTCCCAAGTTGACCTCGATTCCGGGCGCGACCGCTTTCCTTCAGGCGGGGCAGGATTTGCGCATCGGCGGCCGACAATCGAATGCCCAATACCAGTACACCATCCAAAGCGACAATCTCACAGATCTCGTGAAATGGGGACCCACACTATTGCAGCAGGTGAGGAAACTTCCGGGTTTCACGGACGTCGACAGCGACCAGCAGAACAATGGCCTGCGAGCCCTGATGACGTACGACCGTGAGACGGCGTCACGCCTCGGCATCACGCCCCAAACGATCGATCAGACGCTCTACGATGCCTTCGGCCAAGCGCAAGTCTCCATCATGTACACGGCGCTGAACCAGTACCACGTGGTTATGGAGGTTGCTCCTCCCTTTTACCAAAGCCCGGGAGCGCTCAACGACGTCTACATTCACGCCTCTTCCGCGGGCTCTTCCTCCGCGCGTTCTTCGACGGCAGCCTCCCCCACGCACGTTGTGCCTCTCAGCGCGGTCACGGAATATGCGCCCTCAACGGCGCCGCTCTCCGTCAATCACCAGGGCCAGTTTCCTTCCGTGACCGTGTCTTTTAACCTCTCGCCCGGAGTTGCTCTGAGCGACGCGGCCGCGCGAATCGGCGCGATGCAGCAGAAGATCGGGATGCCTTCGTCGATTACCGGGATGTTCTCGGGAACTCTGAAGGCTTATCAGGATTCGCTCTCAAGCGAGTGGTACCTGATCATCACGGCGTTGATGGCCGTTTACATTGTTCTTGGCATCCTCTACGAGAGCCTTATTCACCCCATTACGATTCTTTCGACGATTCCCTCCGCGGGAGTCGGTGCGGCGCTTGCCTTGCTGATCTTCCACCAGGACCTGAACGTCATCGCGCTCATCGGAATCATTTTGTTGATCGGCATTGTAAAGAAGAACGCGATCATGATGATCGACTTCGCATTGGCTGCGGAGCGCGGCGAGGGCAAAAAACCGCAGGATGCGATCTTTCAGGCGTGTCTGCTCAGATTCCGGCCCATCCTGATGACCACCATGGCGGCCATGTTTGGCGCCTTGCCGCTGGCGCTCGGAACAGGGAACGGATCGGAGCTGAGGAGACCGCTCGGCATAACGATCATCGGCGGCTTGCTGTTCAGCCAGATGCTCACGTTGTACACCACGCCGGTCGTTTATTTATACATGGACCGTGTCCGCATGTGGTGGGTGCGTACTCGCCATCAGACAGCAACTGCGTCTTCGGAGGGAAGCATCGGATGAGACTTGCGGAAGAATTCACTGAGAGCTTGGGACTTGGGAAGTGAGCCCATAATGATTTCACGACAAACCAACTTTGCAGCTCTTTTGACTCTTATGCTGCTGGCGGCAGGATGTAACGTGGGACCTAAGTACGCCCGCCCTCCCGTGGATTCGCCACCTGCGTACAAGGAACTCACACCTGCGGATTACGCCTCGACGGACGGGTGGAAAGTCGCGCAGCCGCAGGACGCCGCCCTCCACGGCAAATGGTGGGAGATGTTCAACGACCCGGATTTGAACTCGCTGGAAGCCCAATTGAACGTTTCCAACCAGAACATTGCGCAAGCAACGGCGAATCTGATGTCCGCCCGCGCGCTGGTCAAGCAAGCCAGATCCCAATACTTTCCGACAGTGACAACTTCTCCCAGCATCACGCGAAGTCGCAATCCGCTGGCCGCCTCTTCGGGAAGCAGCACTGTGACCGATGTGGACAATTACTCGCTTCCCTTTGACGCCACTTGGGTCCCCGACCTGTGGGGACGCGTACGAAACACGGTTGCCGCAAATGTCGCCGGCGCGCAGGTCAGCGCTGCAGACCTCGAAAATATCCGCCTGACCGCTCAAGCGGAACTCGCCGTGGACTACTTCAGTTTGCGAGGTCAAGACGCGCTGAAGATACTACTAGATTCGACGGTGATCGCTTACCAGCAGTCGCTCGATTTGACGAAGGTTCTCTACCAGACAGGGATCGATTCCGATGAAGCCGTGGCGCAAGCAGAAACTCAATTGGAAACGACGCAGGCGCAGGACACCAATCTCGGCATTCTGCGCGCTCAATACGAGCACGCGATCGCGACTCTGGCCGGCAAGCCGGCGTCGTCCTTCTCGGTTGCAGCCGCTCCTATCAGTTCAAAACCTCCCGCGATACCGTTTGGAGTTCCATCGCAGCTCCTGGAAAGGCGGCCGGACATTGCCGCGTCCGAACGCAGCATGGCCCAGGCGAACGCCCAGATTGGTATCGCGCGCGCGGCGTACTTTCCCGATCTGACGCTCAGCGCAGCCGCCGGACTCGAGAGCACCGATGTTACGACCTGGTTTACGTGGCCGATGCGGTTTTGGTCCGTGGGGTCCGCCCTCGGGGAAACGATTTTCGACGCGGGATTGCGAAAGGCGACCGTGCAGCAATATCGCGCCGCCTACGACGCCACAGTGGCGGGCTACCGTCAGACTGTCTTGACCGCGTTCCAGCAGGTCGAGGACAACCTTTCCTCACTCCGCATCCTCTCCCAGGAGATTCAGCAACAGGACGATGCCGTAAAGTCGGCCGACCGGAACCTGGCCCTCGCCACGGATCGTTACAGGCTGGGCATCGATCCCTACTTGAACGTCATCACGGCTCAGACCACTCTCCTCAGCAACCAGCAGACGGCGGTGAATCTCCGTACGCAGCAGATGACGGCGAGTGTGCAATTGATCGAAGCGCTCGGCGGAGGATGGGACACATCTCAACTGCCTTCGGCACGCGCCTTGGTTAGCCAATCACCAACGCAAACGCCTGCGCCAAGTTCCAATGCGCAAGTGGGATCACCTGAAAAGACAACCGCGCAAACGCGGCAACGTTAGAGAGTGTTGGAGGCGCGGGTGGGAATCGAACCCACGTATAAAGGTTTTGCAGACCTCTCCCTTACCACTTGGGTACCGCGCCCTGAGAAGACAGTATAACGAATCTTGGGAGCTGTTTCAGCCCGGAAACCACTCCTGGGACTTGATAGCTGCAATAGTGGTCTTTTCGCGCCGGCACCTCGCCGAGCGCGCGATTCCTTAGGCCAACTGCTCACGCCCATTCGGCATGATTCCCTACCGGATATGCAACTCGAACGGGACGCGGGCCTGGACCGGCTCCAGCGCGCCGACAATCCGGCGCAACGACGCTGCCAGGGATTCCGACTCAGACATTTGATCCGTCTCCCGTTCGAGGAGCTGCTGCCAGAAAGTCTTCTCCTGGGGGAACCGGATGATATGGACGGATTCGCTCGCAGGAATGTGCGCGAGCTGTTTCGCTACTTCGATGGCGCGGTCGACGCCGCCGAGTTCGTCCACCAATCCCAAGGCCTTCGCTTGGGCTCCCGTCCAGACGCGTCCCTTGCCGATTTTGTCCACCGCGGCAACGGACATGTGCCGCCCCTGCGCGACGCCTTCGGTGAATTCCTTGTAAGTTTCCTGGAGTGATTTCTGGATCGAGGCCTGCTGCGCGGCGGAGAAATTCTGCTGATCGGAATACAGCGTGGCGCTGTCGCTGGTGGCCACGTAGTCGGTGCTGATGCCGAGCAAGTTGTAAAGGCCTGACAGGTTCATCTTGCCCATCAAGACGCCGATGGAGCCGGTCTCTGTGTTCGGATCAGCAACGATCTTGTCCGCCGGAGTCGCGATCCAGTAGCCGCCCGAAGCAGCCACATCCGACATGGAAACCACCAAAGGCTTTACGCCTTTGGCCAGTTCCACCTCGCGGCGAATGACTTCGCTGGCCACCACGGATCCACCCCCCGAGTCGATCCGCAACACGATCGCCCGAATGTTCGAGTCCATTCTCGCGGCGCGGATATCGCTGGCCACGGAATCACCGCCCATCACGAAGCCGCCCCCAGGAGTCGTCTGTGACGAGCCGGAAACGATAAGGCCGGTGGCGTGCACGACGGCAATGCGTTCGCCAAAGATGGGATCGTCTGCCATGAACGAGCGGTAGCGATTGAGCGAAATCGGATTCCAATTGTGGTCGCGCTGCTTGAAGTAATCCTGCAGTTGGTCCCAGTAGCCGAGCCTGTCCACGATCTTGTCTTCCACAGCCTCGCTGGTCATCAGCGGCCCGTGTTCGAGCAGCGCCTGAAATTTCACCGGGTCCATGTGGCGCGCCTGTGCCGTATCGCTGACGTACTGGTTGTAGACGCTGCCGAGGATGGATTGCACCTCTTCGCGGTGCGCCGGAGTGAATTTCTTCTCCGTGAACATATTGGTGGCTGTTTTGTATTCCGCAATGTGAAAGTACTCGGGGACGATTTTCAGCTTGTCGAGCGTTCCGCGGAAGAACATAGCCTCGGCCATCATTCCCCGAATGCCGACGGGAGCCGTGGGGACCAGCCAGATCTGCTGGCAAGCACTGGCAAGGTAATATTCGGGGTTTCCTATGCCGTCGTAGCCGAGATAGCAGATGCTGGGCTTGCCGCTCTTGCGGAAATTGAGCAAGTGCGTGCGGATTTCCTCGAGCTTGCCCCAGCCGGTCTCCATGGGGGCGACGCGAACCACGATGCCCGTGATGCGCGAATCGGCGCGGGCGGAGTCAATGGCGTCCAGATATTCGTGCAGAACCGGGACAGAATTTCCGCTGAGCGCGGAGAAGAAATCCTGGGGCCGCTGCTCCTCGATGTCGCCAGCGGCGTCAATCACCAGCACGGACTTCGACAGCAGTCGCGCCGGCCTGGAACCCACAAAGTATATGAACAGCACGAAGAACAGAATCACCGCCGTGATTATAATCGCCCGCCGTTTGCCCCACGTCATCGTCCTTCACCTCTCATTACCATTTGTTCCAATTCGGCCCGGAACAACAAGGTAGCATCCGCCCGCGCAAAAAACCAATGCCGCGTACCGCAGTAGCGCACAAAGGTATCGTGTCACCCTGCTGCTAGGAGCGATGGATCGACTGGCGGCGGGCTTGGTAGATTCCGTGCAACGTGAAGAACTGAAGGCCGTCGCCGCAAGGCTCGTCATGGAGCGTGCGCGCCAGAAATAGCATGTGGCTACCCAGCTTTCGGATCTCTTCGATTTGCAGTTCCCGAATCCCGAGTGCGAATTGAGGCACAGGGAATCCGAAGGTGCTGGAGGGACGGGTGACGAAAGGTAGCTCGGCTAAATCGATTGAGCCCCACTTGTGGTTCTTGGCAAGTGCATAAGCAAGTGGCGCCTGTTCGAGCGGAACAGCGCTGAGCGCAAGCCGGCTAGCCCGTTCCAATAGAGCAGTAACCGGCTTGCCCGTGTTGAGCGCGAATGCAAAATAGCCGTCGCCGATCGGGCCCATAAGATTCATGGGGAAAATATTGGTGGCATCGGCATGCGCGACGCTGACTAAGGCGACCGGACGCGGGCAAGTGTAAAAGACGCACATCGAATGGACGTCGCGTGCCGTCATGGGAACTTCGGACTTGGGAGCGCGCCAACGATAGTATGCATATTCCAGATAACGCACCCAGATGCGGCCAGTCGGCAGGCACCGATTGCGGCTTCCTGTGGTTTGGAACAAGTGCAATTGCCGGGGCCCAGCGCGGAGACCGGAGGAAAATCGCATACGAATTTCGCCAAGCAGGCTCTGCGAGTGCTCGTGCTCGTAAAAGCGAAGGGAGAAATGCGCGTCTCCATCCTCGCGGGGGTTCCATTCGATGTTCGAACCAATGCCGACGGTGAAAGGAGCGGCGCAAGCCATCATGTGGCAGTGAGTGACGTCGCGAGAAACGCCAGGACCTTCCAGGCGGACGATCACCTCCTGCTGCGGCTCGCGCATTCCCACGGTGACTTGCTGGGGAAAATCGGGCGGACCGAAGATGAATCGCTTGACAGCTTTCTTTGCGCGGCTTGCAACGTTCATCGTATGCGTTCCGTTGCTCCTATGTGCTCAAAGCGCAAGAGGACGCAATCGGCCGTGCTGCGAATCACAGGAACGCGGGCGAGCAGGCGGTCGGCGCGAGCCAGCGCGCGCGTGAGATTGGGAACGCGGCGCGCCCAATGTTCCACGTAAGAGGGCGGGACGGCGATCCCGATGCCTTTCCAACCGTGCAGCCGGAATTCGGGAGCGAACTGCCGGGCCATTTCCGCGACGGAGCGAACTTGTACTTTAACTCCCCCACTTTCGAGCCCGAAGGCGTTGGCGGTGCGGCACCGGCGCATAGCTTTTGTCAAATCGCCGTGCGCGAGGAACCAAAGGACCTCCCACACCACAAACCGCCCCATCACACTGGCCAGGAAAGTGGCGCCTGGCCGGAGCAGTTGCGCTAGATTCCTGCGCACGCCCTGGAGATCCTCAACGCAGTTCAGACCGGAAAAGCTCGAGAAGGCCCCATCGAAGGGGGCTTCGCGGGTTAACGAACCAATTTCCTCCGTTGGCAGAACGCGGAATTGCGCACGGTCAGTAAGTACTGCTGCGCGTGCGCGTTCCCGAGCCAGCTCGATCATGCGCGGAGAAATGTCGCAGGCCAGAATGCACAGGCCTCGCTCGGCCAGGTGCACGGCATCGACGCCGGTGCCGCAGTTCAGCTCCAGGATGCGCTGGCCGGGATGGAAGGCCGCATCGAGCTCGCGCCAAATCGCGCTGCGGCGCGTGCCGCCAATGACGGTGGCGGCAAAATCCTGCTCGTAAGTATCGGCGGCGCGATCCCAGTAGCCTTGCGGGGAGCGGGTTAGACCGGAGGCGGGCATCAGGATCTCGATCGGATTCGAATCCACACCAGTGAAAGACTTCGACGAGTGCCTAACGTGAGCCTAGCATGCCGGCGGCGCGCGGTTCAATTTGGGGGGCGCGATTGTCGCCGCCGCGGACGCAAAAACAACGAAGCCGGCCATCGCGGTGAAGGCCGGCTTCCTGTTAGAGCAAGTGGATCGAAGCTCGTCGAGATACACCGAACGCCATTACTTGGGAGCGTTGTTGACGTAGTGGCAGACGTCCTTGACCGCATTATGCAGCCATTGCGTCTGCGTGCTGTACACGGCTTCGCCGCCCTTGCGGAAGACCGTGAAGCGATAGTGTCCCGGCCATCCGCCGGCCTCCAGCATATAGTCCGATTCCTTTGAGTTCAACGTCAGCGAGACGTTGGGGCACTTATCACCGAGGTTCTTCACAACGTCGGCGGTCGGCACGCGGGACGCCGGCGACAAAAAGAGCTTTAACGGGGGCGGCGCCGCCTGGACCGATCCAAGCGCGATTAAGAGTAAGACGACAACGGCGGGTATGAATTTTTTCATGGCTGGAGCCTCCTGCCACCATATTCCGGTGGCATTTATTGTGACGCATTCTCGCGCGAACGGGTTGCAACGTTGCACTCAGTTGCTTGAAATGCAAGGGTTGCATTGTCGCAAGCCTGCACGATCAGGAACAAGGCTCTCCCTGTCCCCGGATAATTAAACCCACCGGGAGTAGGAAAGTCGCGGGCGACAGAGCAGATCTTTCGTAGGGCGGTGCAAAGCCGCGGGAGGCAAGTGCGCGCGAGGCACCAATACTCGTCTGTACCAGTAAGGCAATCGAAGGGGAGTTCCGAGCCCCTCCACATGCAGTACTGGTACCATGAATAAGCGAGCAAAAAAGCACGCGCGGCGCACGCCAGGAGACCCCCCATGAAAGGCAAGTGGCTCGATCAGCTGATGAATATCAATAAGGAGCTGCTGCTGATCCTGTCGATTCTGGTCTTCGCGGGCATCATCAATTTCTTTGTGGCTGGACAGAAGCTGGTCCTGTCGTTCTACGATCTCCCTACACTCTTTGCGGCGTACTACTTCGGTCGGGCGCGGGCGGTCCAGACGGCGCTGGCCTCGGCGCTGATCGTCTGCTGGCTAAACCTGATGAATCCAGTGGCGCTGGCAAGCGGTCATTCGCAGGTGGAGCGGCAACTGATGGCGTGGTCCGACATCGCCATCTGGAGCGGATTCCTGTTGGTGACGGCCTACGCCATGGGAACGCTCTACGAGAATAAGGAAAAGAGCCTGGCGGAATTGCGCGAGACGTATTACGGGGTGCTCCAAATCCTCAACGGCGTAGTCTCGAACGATAAATACACGCAAAACCATTCTTACCGCACGTCCGTGTATGCCGCGAAGATTGGCGAAGAGATGGGGCTTTCCGAACAGCGCGTCGAGGACATCCGCGCCGCTGCCATGCTCCACGATATCGGAAAGCTCGAGGTGAGCCGGCAAATCCTCTACAAGGCCGCGAAGCTGTCGGATGAAGAAATCGTGGAAATGAGGTCGCATCTGAACAAAGGGATCGAGACGCTTAAACCCGTGGGTGGAACGCTGCGCCGCGTCCTTCCAATCATTCTGAGCCATCACGACAAATTCGACGGGAGCGGCTACCATCCCACCAAAGGCGAGGACATCCCCTTGGAAGCGAGGATCATCAGCGTGGCGGACGCGTATGATTCGCTGGTGAGCGACCGTCCCTACCGCAAGGCTATATCGACGTTCGAAGCGCGCGATATCATCTCGAAGGGGGCGGGCAAGGATTTCGATCCGAAGGTGGTCGCCGGTTTCGAGTCTGCGTTCCGGCACGGCTTGATGGAAGTGCCGGAAGTGCTCGTCTGACGCGCTGGAAATCCCACGTGAAATGAGAAAGAGGCGCGCCCGAAGTGGGGAATTGGAGATCCCGCCGCGGGCAAGAGCAACCCTGCTTGTTTCAGAACGACGTCTCACGCTGGCTCATCACTTCGCCTCGCGCAAGAATCGAGCCGCTTCTTCCGGTGGCGTGGGATTGATGTAGAATCCGGTGCCCCATTCAAAGCCCGCCACCTTGGTCAGCTTCGGCATTATTTCAATGTGCCAATGATAATGGTCGTTAATCTCCTCGCCGATGGGCGACGTGTGCACGACGTAATTGTAGGAGGGGAAACCAAGGGTCGTGTCCAGGCGTGAAAGGAAATCGCGCAGGACCTTCGCAAGATTGCCGTAATAGGGCGTGGGCATGTTTTCGAAGGCGGAGCTGTGCTGGCGCGGCAGGATCCAGGTCTCGAAGGGAAAGCGGGGAGCGTAGGGTTCGAGCGCAATAAAGTAATCATTCTCCAACACCATGCGCGTGCCGGTATCGATTTCCTGGCGGATCATGTCGCAAAAGATGCAGCGCTCCTTCTCGTCGTAGTAGCGTTTTGAGCTGTCCACTTCCTCGCGAACGCGTTTGGGGACAATCGGCAGGGCGATGAGCTGCGAATGGGTGTGTTCGAGCGAGGCGCCCGCCGGCTCGCCGTGATTTTTGAAGAGCAGGATGTACCGGAAGCGGCGATCGTTCTTGAGGTCCAGCATGCGGTCGCGATAGGCCCACAAGACTTCCTCGACGCCCTTTTCAGCCAGCGTGGCAAGGGTGATCTTGTGGTCAGGCGTTTCAATGATCACTTCGTGCGCGCCGACTCCGTTCATGCGGTCGAAGAGGCCTTCGCCTTCGCGGTCCAACCCTCCCTCGATGCCGAGCGCTGGAAATTTATTGGGGACCACACGCAAGGACCACCCGGGCGTATCTTTTCCCGTTCCATTGCGCCCGTAAGCGAGAACTTCAGGCGGAGTCTTTCCTTCATTGCCGGGACAAAAGGGACAGTTCGGGTTGCCCTTGATCTGCACGCTCTCGCGCACGAAATCCATCGGGCGCTTGGACCGGTCCGTGGAAATGATCACCCATCGGCCCGTGATCGGGTCCCTGCGAAGTTCCGGCAAACTTTCCTCCCCGGCCCGGCCCTGACGTACCGGGACCGCCCGTAGAATCAGCTTAACATCTTACTATGGCGAGCGACCGCAGCGGAATTCGGAATCCCTGTGGTGCCTTTCCTTCACTACCGGCGCGCTGGCGCGCAGCCGACTGCTCTGATGCCATCACACCGAATCGAGTCTGAAGGCTCCCTTGTGCAGACGAATGGCAGGCCGGGCGCCTGGGCGCGTCTCGATGGCCAAGATGTCGAATCGAGTCGCGGCGGTTTCCAGGCGCCGGGCGCGAAGAAATTGCCGCGCCATGCGCGCCAGGTTACGGCGCTTCTCGCGATTGACGGCTTCCTCAGGCTTCGGCTGATCGGGTTGGGAGGGCGTGCGCGTCTTCACTTCCACAAACGCAAGCATGGTGCCGTCATACCCGACCAAGTCGATCTCGCCCTTGATTCCGGGTGCCATGTAGTTGCGTGCAACAAGCGTGTACCCATGGCGGCGAAGATACCAATACGCATACGTTTCGCCGCGAATTCCCGTGCGACGGGCTTGCCGTTTCGGAGAATCCTCGGAGGGATTCTGACCGGCAGGCTCCGCCAAGCCCTTGCGGGCGGCGAAATCAACGTAAGCGAACATCAAGCGCGCAATCACAAATCATCCAAAGGCCGTGCCAGACAACCTCACTTCACTACTTCCAGGTTCCACTCCACCGTTTTTCCCCGGATCACGAAACTCAAATAATACTCCCAAAATTTCCGGAACCAGCGAAGGCGATTGACCAGAAATTGAAAGCCAAGCGCACGCCAGATGCGCAAGAGCTCGACGTGAACTCGCCGCTCTCGAAACTGAGCGGGGGCATAGTAATCGTATTCCGCCGGCTTTTCGCTGAAGAACCACAGGGAAAAACTCGAAAGATGCCAGCGATGCGCCGGGCTGCAATACGAGGCATGATCGGTGTAGTGCGGCGTGACGATCACCACCTGTGCGCCGGGTTTCGCCACCCGGTGCACTTCGCCCAGCACGCGGAAGATATTGTCGACCTCTTCTATGATGTGAATCAAGCGCACCTGGTCGAAGCTGCTCTCGCGGAACGGAAGCGCCTTCTCCCAATCGCACAGAACGTCGGCCTGTCCCGCAGCGCTCATATCGATTCCGATCGAGCCGGGGAATTTTTTCCGGCCGCAGCCGATGTCCAGGGTGCGTGGCGTGGCCATCACTTCAAGACCTCGAAGGTGAATTCCATCAACTTTCCGCGGATGATAAAGCTCAGGTAATGCTCCCAGAACTGGCGGAACATCTTGCTGTGATTCACCAGGAATTCGAATCCCAGCGCGCGCCACAGCCGGAGCAACGAGACATAGTTTCTCACTTCACGCACGCGCACCTTGGTGTACCACATGTCGCGGCCGTGCATACCTCCCGGATAGAAGTAGAGAAACGAATAGGTATTCAGATGCCACCGATGAGTGGGATCGCGAAACGAGCTGTAGTCGGTGTAATGGGGCGTGGCCAGGAAAATCGTCCCGCCGGGACGCGTCACGCGATGGAACTCTTCCATCGTGGCGATGATGTCCGCCACGTGCTCGATCACATGTTCCGCGCGCACCTGGTCGAACGAATTATCCCGGAACGGAAGTCCGCCCCGGTCAAGATGGCAAAGCACGTCCGCAGCGGTCGACGGATTCATATCCAGACCGATTGAACCGGGAAATTTTTTCGGGCCGCAGCCAACGTCCAAAATGCGCGGCAATTCTTCCTCCGCGTGAAAGTTTAGAGCTACTAAAAAAGCACCGTCATTCCGAGGAGCCCCGGCCTCGCAGAACTCCGAAGAATCCCTCTTTTCCCACTCCGGCTCAAGAGAGATTCTTCGGGCTGGTGCGGCCAGCCCTCCGAATGACGGCGGCTTGTTGTCTGCTGTCGTTTGTGCGGGGAAGTTTGCGCGACTCCCCAGCGATCACATTTGGCGCTCGACCTCGCTGATGATGCCATCGAGCGTCCGCAGCGCAAAATCGGCCTGCTCCTCGTCGATCACGAGCGGCGGGCACAGGCGCAGCGTCGTGTCGCCCGAGCCCAGCACCAGCAGCCCCTTGTGGAAGGCCATCTGGACGATTTTGTTGCGGAGCTCCGGCGCGCGTTCCTTGGTCTTCTGATCGCGGACGAATTCGATCCCGATCATCAGCCCCTTGCCGCGAACTTCTCCCACGATCTTGTGGCGCTCGTGCCAGTCCGTGGTCCGGCGCAGGATGAATTCGCCCATGCGCGCGGCGTTAGCCATGTAGCGCTCCTCGATCAGGCGGATCGTTGCCAGCGACGCCGCGATGCACACCGGATTGCCGCCAAACGTGGAAGCATGCGCGCCGGGCGTCCAATCCATCACGCTCGCGCGAGCGATGATCGCGCTCAGCGGCATTCCCGAAGCGATCCCCTTCGCCGTGCAAATGATGTCCGGCTCGATTCCCGCATGGTCCGACGCCCACCACTTCCCCGTCCTGCCCATTCCGGATTGCACTTCATCGGCGACAAGCAAGATGCCGTGCTTCCGACAGATTTTTTCGAGGCCTTGCAGAAACTCCGCGGGAGCCGGCAAATAACCACCCTCGCCCTGGATCGGCTCGATAAAGATCCCCGCCACTTCTTCCGGGTCCACGCGGCGGCGGAAAAGCTCGTTCACCAAGTAGCTGAGGCAATCCTCCGAAGCATGGTCGGGACGCACGCCGTACGTGCCGCGGTAGGTGTCCGGAAACGGTATGTGGGACACGCCTCCGAGCAGGTTGCCGAAGCCTTTCCGCTGGATCATTCGGCTGGCCGTCAAGGAAAGAGCGCCGATTGTGCGCCCGTGGAACGCGCCGTGAAACGCGATGAGCTTGTCGCGCTTGGTGTGATAACGCACCAGCTTGATGGCTGCTTCAACCGCCTCAGCGCCGGAATTGCCGAAATAAACCCGCTTCGGCTCCTTGCCCGGTGCGATTGAGGCGAGCTTCTGCGCCAGCTCCACCATGTTTGGATAATAGAAATCCGTGCCCGACATGTGGATGAGCTCGGCTGCCTGCTTCTGGATGGCCGCGACGACTTCCGGATGGCAGTGGCCGGTGGCCACCACGGCGATGCCGGCAGCGAAATCCAGGAACGCGTTGCCATCCACGTCTTCCACAATCGCGCCGTGTCCTGATTTTGCCACCAGTGGATAATCGCGCGTGTACGACGGCGAAACGAATTGGCCGTCCATTTCGACGATCTGCTTGGCCTTCGGGCCGGGCAGCGAGGTCACCAGTTGCGGTAGTTTCATCTCTGTAATTTGCATTTCTTCCTCCGGATCGGAAATTTATGAAATCTTTATGTCCGCACGCAAACCGGTCTCCGCCGGTGCATGTCGGACGCTAAAAAAGGAGGAAGGAAACTTAATCAACGCCAAAAAGGTTCGGACGATCCAGCGAGGGTTGGCTGTGGAGTGAGTGCGCGTGTTGGGGAGAGATGGTCATTTGTACTTCCAGCGGACACTGCCGTCTTTCATATCCTCCACTATGATACCAGAGTCCGCAAGCTGCTGGCGAATGGCATCGGCGCGCTGAAAGTCGCGCCGCTTCTTGGCCGCGTTGCGCTCCTCGATCAGGGTTTCCACCTGTTCCGGGCTCAGACGCGGCTGCCCCCCGCCCAGCCCCAGTTTCGCGAGTTTCTCCGCGTCGTCGTCCGCCAGCACAGCGAGCACGGCGTCGAATTTCTCCATCGAAGCGACCAGGCGGGGCGCATCCTGCTGCCGAAACTCTCCGCGGTCCATCATAGTGTTGACGTCCCGCACCAGATCGAACACGGCTGCCAAGGCCACGGCCGCGTTCAAATCATCCCCCAGGCCCGCATCGAAATCTTCCTCCGCATTTGCGGCACGCTTCTCGATTTCCGGATTCGATCCATCGGGAAACTTTCCCGTCTTCAGCCGCGCCAGGAAGTTTCGCAGCCGTTCCACCGAGCTTGCGGCCTGCTTCAACCCGTCGGCGGTGAAGTTGAGCTGGCGGCGATACGGCACCGAAAGCAGCAGAAACCGGATCGTCGATGGCTTGTGCCCCTTGGCGAACAGATCGCGCAGCGTAAATACGTTGCCGAGGGACTTGGACATTTTCTCGCCCTCGATAATCAAGTGCTCGGCGTGCAACCATAGACGCACAAAAGGCTGGCCGGTGGCGGCTTCGCTCTGCGCGATCTCGTTTTCGTGGTGTGGGAACGCCAGATCCACGCCGCCCGTGTGGATGTCCAGCGTTTCGCCCAGATACTTCATCGCCATCGTCGAGCACTCGATGTGCCAGCCAGGGCGGCCCGGACCGATGCGGGTCTCCCAGAAATGCTCTCCCGGCTTCGGCGCTTTCCACAGAGCGAAATCGCGAGCGTCGTCTTTTTCGTAGCGGTCGGTATCCACGCGCGCGCCGGCCTTGATGCCGCTCAAGTCGATCTTCGATAGCTTTCCGTAGTCGGGAAACTTGGAAATCCGGAAGTAAATCGAGCCGTCGCTGGTATACGTCATGCCCTTTTTCTGCAGCCGCTCGATCAACGCGACCATGTCCTCGATGTGGTCCGTCGCGCGGACAATTTCCTCTGGAGTTTCCAGGTGCAGCGCGTCCATGTCCTCCAAAAACGCGCCAATATATTTTCCCGTGTAATCGCGGATAGAGACTCCGGCCGCCGCCGCGTTTTGGATGATGCGGTCGTCCACGTCGGTCAGGTTCATCACCTGCAGCACGCGCAATCCGCGCGAATGCAGAAAGCGCCGCAGAATGTCCTGAAAGACGAACGTCCGGAAATTGCCAATGTGGGCGAAAGAATACACCGTGGGGCCGCACGTGTAGATTCGCACTTCGCCGGCGTGCAGCGGGACGAGCGTTTCCAGGCGGTTCGTCAGCGTGTTATAGAGGCGAATTTCGGTCATCGTTCTGCCATCGGCAGAGCGGTCATTTTATCTGACGCTCTCACGTGCGGCAAATTACTGTCCCGCTTATCTCGCGCATGGATACACAGGCAGGCGCGTCCGGCGGTATGGATCCCTAGAAGAATAGCAACGTTTCAGCCACAGTAGGGAATCCAGTTGCGGCTCGGCTCATTCGGTGCGTGATCAGGGATTCAGTTGGACACGCCGGCTGACGATCATCAGATCGCCCTCGGAAAATGGCGTCGCCGTAAGCGGGCGCGCCTTCTGCAGAAACAGCCCTTCCGCCGGCAGGCCCGGCGTTTCGTCCAGAACCTGTAGTTCCACGGGCTTTCCCGTCGGCAATTGGAAGCTGATTTCAATCCCCTTCGCAGGCATCGTTGGGGACTCGTATATCGTCCAACCATTCAGGTAATGGCGGACGCGGTCGGTTTCCGGTTCTACCGGCAGGCCTTCGACGCGAACCGAATCCACTCCTGTGCCCGGTGGAAACATTACGATTGCGTCGGACGCCCCTCGTTCCGAACGGAGCAGTGCGCGATAGGTTCGCTTCCCGTCCGCTTCGGAAGATTCCTGGATCGTAAACGTCGGCGCGGCGAGATCCGTGTGAGGCGCGTCGGCGATGAATGCAGCTCCGGTGGACCAGGGAAAGGGGCCTGGATCAAGGCGGTGGAATGCCACAGCCAGCCGGATCGGTTCCGGCAACCGGCCCGATTCCGGGAACACGATCCATTGCGGTTTGCCCGAGTCTGCGTCCATCCAGTATTCCATGTTCACATGCTCGGGCGCTTTGGCGGAATAGGCGGGCACGACCGTGGCCGCGAATACGGCCAGTGCCAGGATCGTGATCGGGGCCATCGGTAGCGCAAGCCGGGCAAGCCCGCTCGCGTTCCTTATGTCCCTGCAAAGCGGTGCGCAGGGCGTCAATGTCAATGCGACAACCAATGGAAGGAATACCAGAGACTGATTACCAAGGGCCGGATAAACCTCAAGAATTGCGGAGAAACTGACGATTGCCGCGGCACCCAGAGGCAGCAGCGCCACCAACCAGTAGCCCGCCGGCGTGCGGCTCCGCCGAAACGTAAAGGGCAACGCAGCCACACCGGCAATCAGCGACGGCACTAGCAGCACATAGCTCATGCCGGGCGTCTGCCAGGCAATCAGTACCGCCAGCACCACCCACCAGGTCCAGATTCCCGCCCACGAGGCCCAGAATCCGGCGCGTCTGGCAAACACCATTCCGTGGGTCACCACAACCGCAATCGGCAGCCACCAGATGGCAGTCAGCAACGGAAGCGGATGCGCCAGCCAATTCACCGGCAGCGCTCCCGCCCTTCGCAGCAGTTGCTCGAGGAAGAACGCGAGCAGTCCGGTCACAGCGATGATCACGAGCCATTCCAGAAGTCCATAGAGGTACTCGCGCAAATCGAAACGCTTCCTCCAAATCATCCACCCGATCTGGAACAGCAGAAGCAGCGCCCCGATCTCCGCCATCGGAGGACTCCAGCGAGCCGGCCACCGAATGGTCCAGTGTCCAAACACGTCGAAGTACACTGCTTCGCCCGTCGGCGGGTTTGAGAGGTCCGCGTTGGCGAGCGCGAGCAACGACGCGAACGCATTGTCGCCCTGATGCTGCAGGCTGGCCGCGCTCGCGTTCTCCAGATTATCCAGCCGCGTGTGGTAGTGAGACACGTCGCCGATGACGGCGAAGTTCAACCCTTCATAGCCGGCCGCTTTGAAAATCGTAAAATCCGTGTCGTTCGGAAGCTGCTTGTAAATCGTATAAAAAATCGAGCTAGCCGCCGGACGTGCGGCCCTCTTCGCGTAAAGATCAACCACCCAGGCATTTGCACGGCCTGTCTCAAACATCAGGCTCGGCCCGGATGTCCCGCGCGCATCCAGGTTCACGGCGGCACGTACGCTTCCCGCCCAGGGATTCTGGTCCACAAATGCCCGCGCTCCCAGCAGGCCCGGCTCTTCGCCTTCGTCAATCAGCAAAATGATCGAATGGCGCGGCGTGGGAAGAGATTTCAGCGCGCGCGCGATTTCCAGTACGGCCGCCACCCCGGCTGTGTCGTCAAACGCCCCCGGCCCGGCAGGAACTGAATCGTAGTGCGCCGCCAGCAAGACCGCCGGGCCTGTCTCGGATCCGGGCAAAAGCGCTTCGATGTTGTTGACCGTCGCACATTCTCCATAATCGTTGCAATCGAACGCCGTCTGGACCTGCGGCGCGTAGCCAAGCGCCGACATCATTTCGAGAATGTGCCCGCGCAACGCGTCATTGGCCGGACTCCCGATTGGGTGCGGCACTCCATTCCCCACCAGTTCGTTCAGAACCTGCAGAGCGCGCCCTGCGGAGAATTTCGTGGCGGGCGCATTGGCGGGCTTCGGCGCGGGCGGACGCGTGCCTTCCTTCGAAAGGAAGAAAACCGCAGCCAGAATGGCTGCGGCGAAGAGGATTCGGCGAACTCCTGGCCCGCTGGGTGGCTCCAAACAGCCCCTCCGTGCGCGCCATGCTAGGCTGCGTCCACTTGCAAGTCAATGCGTAAACCTCGCAGGAGGAATCCGTTGCCGTTGATTGCCACAGATCCGCCTCTACCCGCCGAATGCCCGAAGCGATTCCAACCTTGACGCCACAACCAAGGAAATCTAAAGTGGCCCGCGTCTCTATCGAGGCAAGATACGGGAGGCCGGGAATGAAAATCCGAGCGACTGTGTTGGCTGCATCTGCAATTCTTCTGGGCGCGATTTCTGCAGGTCCGCGAGCCGATGAACAAGCGAAGAAACCGCTGACTCCGGAAATGGCTATCACGCTGCGGTCGGAGACAGATTTGCGTTTTTCGGCGGACGGGCACCAGTTGGCATTCGTGGTGAACGAACCGCCACACGGTTCCGACCGCGCGCGCCACATCTGGGTGCTGAATACCGTGACCAAGCGAGCGCGGCAATACACCTTTTCGAAGAAATCCGAGTTTTCGCCGCGATGGGCTCCGGATGGCAACGGCTTGGCGTTTCTCTCCAGCCGTGGCGACCAAACGCAGATTTATTTTCTCCCGGCGGACGGCGGAGAAGCATACGCGCTGACGGAAGGAAAGCGCAGCATCCAGTCTTTCGAGTGGTCACCGGACGGCAAGCAAATCGCATTTACGGCGCCGGATGCGAAAACCGACGCGGAGGAAAAAAAGGACAAGGACAAAGACGACGGCAAGGTCGCGGATAAAGACGAAAAGCGGGCAGCGCTCTGGTTGCTGGACATGGAGACCCACCAGACGCGCAAGATCGTCTCCGCGCCCTGGGAAATCCGTTCAATGGAATGGCTGCCGAGTGGAGATGCGTTGATCGCTTCGGCGACGGATCATCCGGAATCGGACGAAAACACGGAGCGAATCTTTTCGGTGAGCGCGGCGGATGGAAAGATGGCGCTTTTATTCGCGCCGAAGGGGCCCCTGGGCGCAATCAAGGTCTCTCCCGATGGAAAGTGGATCGCGTTTCAGGGAGCACGCGTGGATGGGCCGGACGCGCACGATCTCTACGTCATTTCCACCGCGGGAGGAACGCCCAAGAACCTCACGGCTGACAAGATCGATCGACCGATTTCAAGTTTCGAATGGCGCTCAAATGACTCGATCGTTGCACTGGTGGAAGATGGTTTTCGCTCGAAGCTCGAATTGATTTTCGTCAATGGAAACCCCGGGGAGCTGCCATCGATACCGGTAAATCCGCATGCGTTGGCTTTTTCGCCTTCTGGCCCGGCGCGATTCGCGATCGCGGGCGGGACATCCACGGAACCCAGCGAAGTGTGGCTCGTTCAGGGTCCTGACTCGGTAGTTCGAGCATCGGACCTGAACAAGACTTGGAGCTCCGTCGAGCTGGTCAAGCCGGAGATCTTTCGCTACAAGAGTTTCGACGGCACGGAAATCGAAGGCGCGCTGATCACGCCGCCAGGGTACGACGGACATTCGAAGCTGCCGTTGATCGCGCTCATTCACGGGGGGCCGACTGGAGCGTGGTCTGATTCGATTCAAACGTGGGGGCAAATGCTTGCCGCGCGCGGCTACGCAATTTTCTATCCCAACGTGCGCGGCTCGACGGGCTATGGCGAGAAATTTGTCGAGATGAACCGCTCGGATTGGGGCGGCGGCGACTTCAAGGACGTCATGGCGGGAGTGGACGCGCTGGTGGCGCGCGGCGTGGCTGATCCGGACAAATTGGGAATCGGCGGGTGGTCCTACGGCGGATACATGGCGGAGTGGGCCATCACACAAACCACGCGATTCAAGGCGGCGGTTTCGGGCGCGGGGATGTTTGACCTGATCGCGGAATTCGGGACCGAGAACGGGCCCGAGTACGACGAATGGTTTTTCGGCCAGCCCTACGAGAAGCCTGAGGGATTTTTGAAGAGCTCGCCCATGACGTATATGAAGAACGCGAAAACGCCGACGCTGATCCTGCAGGGCGAAGCGGACACGACCGATCCGATCGGGCAGAGCCAAGCGCTCTATCGGGCGCTGAAGCACTACGGCGTAAAAGCGGAGCTCGTCACATATCCACGCGAGCCGCACGGCATCGGTGAAGAGAAGCACATGGTGGACATGCTGAATCGTATTCTCGCGTGGTACGACGAAAATTTGAAAGGCGTGGCCGCGCGCAAGACGGCCGCCGATGGCGCGCAGGAAGTTGCGGGGCAATACGGCAAAGTAGACTTTCCGACTTCCTGCGCGGCCGTGGCGCAGCCGAGCATTGAGAAAGGTGTGGCGCAATTGCATTCGTTCCAATACCAGCAGGCGGAGGACGCTTTCAAAGAGGGCACGTTGCGAGATGCGAAGTGCGCGATTGCCTATTGGGGCGAGGCGATGGCGCTCTACCACCAACTCTGGGATTTCCCGACGCCAAGCACGCTGGAGGAAGGACGCAAGGACGTCGAAAAGGCGCAAGAGATCGGGGCGCCGACGGGTCGCGAGCGCGATTACATCGCCGCAGCTGCGGCATTTTATCAGGATGATTCGAAGCTGACGCACGACCAGCGCCGGGAAGCGTTCTCGAAGGCGATGGCGAAGTTGCACGAGGAGAATCCACAGGACGTGGAAGGAGCGGCGTTCTACGCGCTGTCGTTGATCGCGGGCGCGAGTTACGGTCCCAGCGGTGACAAGGATCGCGAGCAGGCCATTGCAATCCTGGATCCACTTTTTCTGGCGCATCCGGATAATCCGGGGATGGCGCACTACTTGATTCACGCCGCGGACACTCCGGGACTAGCGCCTCAAGCCTTGGCGGCCGCCCGGCGTTACGCGCAAATCGCGCCGGATTCCTCGCATGCGATTCACATGCCCTCGCACATCTTCCGGCAGCTCGGACTCTGGCAGGAGTGCATCACTTCAAACATCGCGGCTTCAGCTTCCGCGGCGCACGCGACGGAAATGCACATGGCCGACGTGGGCTATCAATTTCACGCGATGGACTATCTCGACTATTGCTACTTGCAGAGCGGGCAGCAGGCAAGGGCCGTGCAGATGATGGACGATCTCAAGTCCGTGCCGGACGGCGCGAGTGGCATGGACGATATGCAAAGCCTGTTTGAAGCAAGGAACGCGATTGAATTGCGCCATTGGAAGGAGGCGGCTTCCCTTTCCGTGCGCGACATGAAGCCGAGGTTGCTCGACAGAACTTACCTGGCAAAGACGATCGGCGCCGCGCGCAGCGGCGACGCAGAGGGCGCGCGACAGAATGAGAAGAAGCTGCTCGAATCCATCGCAGCGCGAGAAGAGGAACAGAAGCGTCGCGGTGAAACGATTCTGCCGGGCAAGAGCGTCGACCAACGCGAGGCGGAGGCTTGGGTCGCATTCGCCGAGGGAAAATCCGCGGAGGCGACAGATGAAATGCGAACCGCTGCGGAGCGTGAAGAGTCGGAAGGCGCGGACCCGGATTTGCCGCCCGCGCGCGAGATGCTCGGCGACATGCTCCTCGAGCTCAATCGGCCCTCGGAGGCTCTCGTCGCCTACCAGTCTGTCCTCAAACTCCGGCCCAACCGCTTTGATGCTCTGTACGGCGCGGCGCACGCCGCTCAAGCAGCGGGAGACACGAAACAAGCCCACACCTATTTCGCCATGCTCGTCGAAATTTCAGGCGCCGCAGCGGACCGCCCGGAGCTAAAGGAGGCGCAAGACTTCCTGGCAAGGAATTAGATCGAATCTGGCGGAATGAATGAATGCGGGGCGCCGCCGCCGATTACTGCGGTTGCGTTACTGCTTTTCCGTTGTCATCCTGCACGAACGCGAGTTCGGCTTTGGCCTTTTTGGCAGCTCTGTTTTCCAGGGCAACTTCCGCCAGGGTCTTCGGCTTCGCAGTCAGAGCCGCGCGTCCTTGTGCCACAGCCTCCTGGAACGGAACGTACACGGAAGGAATAAATTCGCTTTCCGATCCGAAGGTGACGGTCATCGGGAATCGCGTTTCAGGACTGCTTTGTGGAGGATGAAAGGCTGGGCCGCGCATGCCGCTCGCATGCGTCAGAGATCCACCGCTGTTAAGGGAGCCTCCGCCGCCAACGTAACTTCCGTAGGATTGTGCAGTTGTGGGGAGGGAAAACAGCAGGATTAGAACTCCGGCTCCAAATAGCAGTTTCATATTACACCCCCCTTACACCAACCAACTTCAACCTATACTGTTGGCAATTGCCTTGCCAGAGATGGATCATATCTAAATCACTTAAAGCAAAGGATTTACATCGAATGCGGGCCACATGAGGCCCTTCGGAGGGGGCCAAATTGCGAAAATGGCGGGCTTTAGTGTGAAAACATATGCTCCCGCGAATCGCGTCTCGATTGAGCGAGGGATCCCTCCCTGCGACCCCATTTTTCTATATCCACTCCCGCCTCCGGACATACCAGGTCCTGACAACAATGTCGAAAAACCTTGCTTTACACCTGCATCCCTCCATGCTAATTTGTTTTTCCGTAACCGCCGATCCGATAGCGCCAGGCGGAAGGGCCATCGATCATCGACCCTCCAGCGTTTTTGTCTCGAAAGTCCTCCAAGCTAAGAATAAACGGATGTTTCTTCTGCCGATAAGGCTTGAGGAGAAAACTGTGCGAGGGACCGAGTGCTAAGACTCCGCAAAGTCGAGTTGCTGGGATTCAAGTCGTTCTGCGAAAAGACGCCGATCACGTTCAGCGGCAGCGGCATCACGTGCATTGTCGGCCCCAACGGGTGCGGCAAATCGAACGTGGTGGATGCGATCACTTGGGTGCTGGGCGAACAGAGCCACAAGATGCTGCGCGCCGAGCGCATGTCGGACTGCATCTTCAACGGCACAGCCAAGCGTCCGCCGATGGGCTATTCGGAAGTGACGCTGACGCTGGTGGATCCCGAATTGTCCGAGGCCGTTGCAAAGGTGCTGGAAGCGCCGCAGGATTCCGCCCCTCAACCCTTCACCACTCCGGTGGACGCAGAAAGCGATGGCACGATTGCGATCGACCACGCCGTGGAAGGCTCGGCAAAAGCCTTCGCGAACGATAACGCGGCTGAGCCTGCCCCTTCCTCCGAAGAATCTGCTCCCGGTAGCCGCAAGCCTTGGAAAAAACGGGGCGCGGAAAAGCCGGCCATGACTCTGAAGCCCGGAGAGGTGGTCGTCGGCCGCCGCCTGTATCGCTCGGGGCAAAGCGAGTACTTAATCAACGGGCGCGTGGCGCGCCTCCGCGACGTCCAGGAAATTTTCATGGGCGTCGGGCTCGGCCCGGACAGCTACGCCATCATCGAGCAAGGCCGCATCGGGCAAATCCTGAATTCGAAGCCGATGGACCGCCGCGCGATTATCGAAGAAGCCGCCGGAGTCACGATGTACAAGACGAAGCGGCGCCTGGCAGAGGCAAAGCTGGAAGCCTCGAAAATCAACCTTTCGCGCGTCAACGACATTCTCGTGGAAGTGGAAAAGCAGCTTGCCTCGCTGAAGCGGCAGGCCTCCAAGGCTCGCCGCTACGCCGAATTGCGCGAAGAAATGCGCGGGCTGCTTCGGATTGTCCTGGCCAGCAAGGCGGAGCATCTCGATATCGAAGCGGCGCGCCTGGAAAACCTGTTGCGGGAAATGGATTCGGCGGAGGAGCGGGAATCCCGCTCCGTGCACGAACTTGAGGGAGAGCAGGAGCGGCTGACGGCGCGCATGTACGAGCTGGATGCCGAGCTGCGCCAGACGCAGAACCAACTGGGCGCTGCGGCCCTCGATCTCGACCGGGCCGAGAATCGCATCACGTTCAACCGCGAGCAAGCGGCGCAAGTCGAATCCCACGCGGTGCGCCTTGCAGCCGAAATCGAGCTAGCCGAGCGCCAAGCCGCGGACCTCACCACGCGCATCGCAGCCCAGCACGAAACCGTGGGCGCTCTCTGGCAACAAACCGCGGACTTGGAAACGGTATTGCGCGAGGCAGCGGAGGGTCTGTCCTCGCGCGTGGACGAACAGAGACAACTGGAAGCGCGGCTGGAAGAATTGCGGCAACTCACCGGCCGCCTGGTGGAAGAATCCGCACGCGAACAGGCCGAATCGCTGCAAGCGGAAGAAGCCGCAACTCGACACAAAGCCGCCGAAGAAGAGCGCGCCGCCGCCCTGCGCACCATGGAAGAGGAATCCGCCGGCTTGGCGCGGCGCTCCGAGGAAGCCGAACTCGAATTTGGGTCCGCGGAACGGCGCGCGCAAGACCTGGGCACAGCGGTGCGCGATTCGCAAGGTCAGTTGGCCGAGTCCCGCCGCGCGCAGCAGGAAACTGCCAAACAACTCGAACAGATGCGCGAGGCGCTTTCCGCCGAACGCGCGCGCCACGCCTCGATCGAGCAGATTCTGAGCGAGCGCGCCTACACGGCGGATGCCGTGCAGAAGCTTTTCAATGCCAGCGAGGAAGCCAGGACGAACGGATTCCGCGCGGTGGGCTTGCTGGCCGATTACGCCGAGGTGCAGGAAGAATACGAAGGCGCCATCGAGCAGTTTCTGCACGAAGAACTGGAATATGTCGTCGTCGAATCCTTCGATCAAGCCCGCGCCGGAGTGGCGTTGTTGCGCGACGAGCTGGGCGGCCGCGCGACGTTTTTCGTCGATTCCGTACGAAGCCTGGACGCGGAGAAAATCGAGGGCAGCGCGTCCATGCCGGGAGATTTCATCGCGCGTCTGGACCGTCTGGTTGAATTTCGCGAACCGCTCGGTCCCTCCACGAAGTATTTCCTGAAGAAGCTGCGCACGGCGTACCTTGTTGAGACGTCCGCGATCGCAGAACGCATGGCGCACGACAATCCCCACAGCTACTTTCTGACGGCGGACGGCACCTGCTATCACGGTCGGACAGTCTCCGGAGGACGAAAGAGCGAAGCGGGGCCGCTCGCTCTAAAGCGTGAACTCCGGCAACGAGAGGCCGAGGCAGCCCGGCTGGACCGGATGGTGCAAGAGCAGCAAGTGGAGCTCGAACGCCTCCAAGCGGAAATAGCTGCCAGAGAGCAGCGCGTGGCAGCCGCGATTGCAGAGCAACTGGAAGCAGAGAAATCGCTGGTCGCTTCAACGCATCAACGCGATCAGGCGCGCAGCGAATGGCGGCGCGTGGAAGAGCGCCTCACCGCCGAGCGCGAGGAAATCGGCAGGCTTCGCATCGCGGCGGAAGCCGCTTGCCAAAGAGCAGAACAGGCGCGCGCGGAGCACGAAGAAGCGATTCGCTCCCGGGCCGCCACGGAAGCGGAAGCGACGGAGGCGACTGAAAGGCTTGCGAACGTGCGGAGGGATTTCCAGGTGCTTCAGGAGCAGGTGGCCGCGCGGCGGGAAGAGCTGGCGGCCATGTCGGAACGGCTGGCAAGCGCCGCCTCCGACGAACAGAGGCTCGCGGACGAGTTGGCACAGGCCTCGGACCGGCTGGGTTCGCTCCACCGGCAACAGGCTGCGCTGGCGCAGGACAAAGCGGATCTCGAGGGCTCCTGCGAAGACCTTGCTGTGCAGGCCGAAAATCTGCGGATCGAAAAGGCGCGGCTGGAGGAACGAAAAGCCGCGCACGAGAAGGAATGGGAAGAAGCGCGGTCGCGCAGCGGGCAACTTGAAGAGTCGCTGCGCGGGAAGCGTCAGTCGCTCGACGAGCTCCGCGCCGAACGCGGCCAGCGCCAGATCGAGAAGGCGCGCAACGACGCGGACCGCGAGTATCTCCGCCAGACGTGCGTGGCCGAACTGAACGCGCAGCCCGAAGAGCTGATGGCGCAGGAGCCGGGTCTCCTGATCGGTGAAGAACTCGTTGCCGCGGAAACGAATTACAACGAGATGAAGGCGCGGATCGAAGCGATGGGGCCGGTCAATATGATGGCGCTCGAGGAATACCAGGAATGCGAGCAGCGCGACGCGTTCCTAAGGCGCGAGCGTGACGACCTGGTGCAGTCCATCCAGAATACGCAGCTCACCATCAACGAGCTCGATCAGGTCTCGCGCCAGAGGTTTGAGGAAGCCTTCCACGTCATCAACGCGCAATTTGCGATTGCATTCCAGACTCTCTTCGGGGGCGGACACGGCGAAATGCGGCTGAGCGAGCCTGATAGCTCCGGGGAGGCGGGAATCGACATCGTGGCGCAACCGCCTGGAAAGCGGCTCCAGAATATCCTGCTGCTTTCAGGCGGCGAAAAGGCGCTGACCGCGCTGGGGCTGCTGATCGCCGTCTTCCGATATCGGCCGAGTCCCTTCTGCATCCTGGACGAAGTGGACGCGCCGCTAGACGAAGCGAATGTCGGCCGCTTCAACAAGATGCTGGCCGAAATGTGCGGCGAAACGCAGTTTATCGTCGTCACACACAACCGCAAGACGATGGAAATGGGCTCGGTGCTCTACGGCGTGACGATGCAGGAGCCCGGCGTGTCGAAGCTGGTCTCCGTGAAGTGGGAAGAGGCCGCCGCGACGGCGGAGCCAAAGGCCGCGAGCGCCGCCAGCAACGCCGCCTGATTTGAGCCCTGCACGGGAGCTGCTTGCAGACGACCATGCGCACGCCGCGCCGGAAAATATTTTTCCTCTGCCCCGCTTTTCGGCGTTGACAACTCTCTTCGCTGCGCTAGAATAGCGCCCTTCCTGAATTGAGGATAAGAATTCCGTGGCAACTCCACAGATGAGTGCTGTTGTCTCGCAAACAGATTTTCCAGGACTGAAGCTCCGAGGGCGCGGCAAGGTTCGCGACATCTACGAGCTCGGCGACCGCTTGCTGATCGTCGCCACGGACCGCCTTTCCGCCTTCGACGTGGTGCTTCCCACGCCGATTCCCGACAAGGGCCGGGTGCTCACGCAGCTTTCCATGTTCTGGTTCCAGAAGCTGGCGCACGTGGTGCCGCACCACGTGATCTCGACGACAAATTTTGGCGGCGAGCTTGCGCCCTTCGCCGCCTCGCTCGAAGGGCGGGCGATGCTCGTCCGCCGCACGGAGCCGGCGCTAATCGAATGCGTGGTGCGCGGATATATTTCGGGCTCCGGCTGGAAGGATTACCAGAAGACTGGCAGCATCTGCGGCATTCCCCTCCCCAAGGGACTGCGCGAATCCGACCGCCTGCCGGAGCCGATCTTTACGCCTTCGACCAAGGCGACCACCGGCCATGACGAGAATATTTCGTTTGAGGAAACGGTTTCGCGCGTGGGCAGGCCGCTTGCGGAAAAGCTGCGCGACACAAGCCTCGCAATTTATCGCGAGGCTTCCGAATATGCCGCAGCCCGCGGAATCATCATCGCCGACACAAAATTCGAGTTCGGCCTGCTCGGCTCGGAACTCATCTGGATCGACGAGGCGCTGACGCCCGATTCCTCGCGCTTCTGGCCCGCCGATCAGTATTCTCCTGGAAAGGCCCAGCCTTCTTTCGATAAGCAATACGTCCGCGATTACCTCGAGCGGATCGGCTGGAACAAGCAGCCGCCGGGGCCAGCGCTCCCACCCGACGTGGTCGCAGGCACCCGGGAGAAGTACAGGGAATCCTATCAACGCATCACCGGCCACGCACTCGACGAAAAGTAGCGCCTCACACGCATTCGGGCAGTTGCAGGTCAAGGCCCAGCGCCACAGAGCATCGCTGCGGAGCGTACAAACGTGAAAGACCAATTGGAGTCGCTGGTCGGAATGATGGTCGAGCGCGGAATCCTGCTCGATGAAGCGGTCACGGAATTCGAGAAGAAATTCATCAAACGAGTCCTGGAGCGCCTGAACGGAAACCAGTCGCGTGCCGCGAAGGTGCTGGGAATCCATCGCAACACACTGAGCCGCAAGGTGGACGTGTATAAACTCGACCACGTGGGCCGGCGGCGCGGCTGACCCAGGTTTCTCTCCGAAAACGCCGGCATGTGCGCGCACGCCGCCGACTAGCAACCAAAGTGAGACGGAAGAAAAAAGGCCGGCCCTTGATGGGGCCGGCCTTTCTTATCCACACAAAATTGTATCAGCGATCAGCGCTGAGTTGGTTTCTTGGACGGCACGTTGTGCGGATGCTTACCTGTTTCGGTTTTTGGCGGGATAACTGACGGATCCACCTTTACCTGGTCCCAGTGCAGAAGAAAAGGCGACGGATCGTAGCTCACCAATGTGCCAGAGAAGCGGATGCCATCATCCTTTTGCAGGCGCGTGACGTCGGGCTGGGGAGTAATCTGCGCTCCCGCCGGGGGAGATGCTGGGGCCGCCGTCCAAACCTTCACGTCCATGTTCGCCGTGGTCGCCGCTTGCATGTCCTCCGGCGTCGCGCCGGTATAAACGTGGAAGTCCACGGAACCATCGGTGTTCTGCTGCACGTCGATAATTTTTCCGACCACTTCCGGGAACTCGGAGTTGCAGATGGCAAGCCACGTCATTTTTGCTTTGTCCCCGCCACCGCCCAGGTCGCTGAGCACTGTGAGGATATTGCTGGCGCCGCGGATTTTGCCCAGGTCGTCCGCGGAAGGAATCGTATAAGTGGCAGGGCGCTCGGCGGCGTTGGCGGCCAATTGGAGCAGTTCGTTCAACTGGGCGTCCACCTGGTTATCACACCCAGGCTGCTCGTAGGCGAGAATCTCCTTACGCAAATAGTCCTTGATCTTGGCGTCGTCAGGAACCTTCAGGTTGATCGAGCGCGCCAGAGCCCAGAAGCCATCCAGCCATTGCGGGGGAGTCAATCCGATATACGCGAGCCCAAGGCGGTATTCAGAGACGGCATCGTTTGGATTGTTCTCCAGCGCCACCTTAAACGCTTCCACCGCGCCGGCGTTGTCCTTCAACTGAAGGTCCGCAAATCCTGCCGCGGCTTCATCTGTCGCTATGCCCTGCTTCACCTGCTGGTCAAACTGCGCCTGCGGAATGTTCGAATCGGCTGGATTTTTGAGGCCTTTGAGAAGTGCCGTCGCCTCCAATGCGACGTCACGTTCTTGCACAAGCTGGTCGTGCGCGTCGCTAGCCTTTGGATTAACAAAAATGTACTGAAACAGCTGAATATGTGTCTGAAGCGCCTGCAGACGTATGCGGGGGTCGATTTTGTCTCCCAGAGCTGCAAGCTTGTCGGCGTACTGAACCGTCTCGGGATACTTCTTGAGCTGGTAGTCAGCCTGGATATAGAGCTGGTAGACGTATTGCATTAGCGAGGAGTTGGGATATTGGGCGACAAATTTATCGAGGCATGTGACTTGCGCCGCAGGATCCTTCTCCGCCCGGCACGCCTGAAAGGCGTTGTACTCCGGAATCGTATACGGAGTCTTCCCCTGTTCCTGCTGAGCATCTTGCGCCGCGGCCGGCTGCACTGGCAGGGAGACCGATACAAGAACGGCAAAGAGGATTCCCGCGCTAATGTTGAAACACTTTCGCATGATCACTTGGCTGCCTCCTAGGCCAGTTTCAGTTTGGGTAAGCGGTCAAATTCAGGACCACAACCCTGCAGGACAAAGGAACAAAAACAAATCCATCGAATTATAGGGAAACCACTCCGGGCACGCAAGGCCAAATCCAGATTGGACTCTTGCAGCCTCGATGTATTCCTCAATCTCATGACGCTGACGCCTAAGTGATAAGATGGTGAACGGAGGCGGCGTGTCGCCTGACACGAAACGGAATCGGATGACCGATAGGGCGCTCGATGGCAAGGTCGCATTGGTTACCGGCGCAAGCCGGGGGATCGGACTTGCCATCGCCCGCAGCCTTGGACGAATGGGCGCAAAGCTGAGCCTCTGCGCCCGCGATGCGAACAGGCTTGAGAAGGCGGCAGACGAGTTTCGCCGCCAAGGAATTCCCGTGTTGGCGGTTGCAGCGGACGTGACGCGTAAAGGCGATATCGATTCATTAGTCGAGAGGACCGAGTCCTCGCTTGGGCCCGTCGAAATCCTCGTCAACAACGCCGGGGTTGGGTATTTCGCTCCCTTCCAAGAAGCCCCCGAAGCGACATGGGACTCGGTGTTAGACACCAATTTGAAATCCGTGTTCCTAGCGTCTCAGGCGGTGGCACGAGGAATGATCGTTCGCCGCAGCGGGCACATCATCAATATCGCATCGCTCGCGGGGAAAAACGCATTCGCGGGAGGAAGCGTGTACTGTGCGTCTAAATGGGGGCTTATGGGCCTTACGCAGTGCATGGCCGAAGATCTGCGCCCCTTTGGAATCCGCGTCAGCGTGATTTGCCCCGGGACGGTGGCGACGGATTTTTCGCCTCACGCGGGAAAGGACCCGAGCAAAATGCTGCAGCCCGAAGATGTGGCCCATGCCGTGGAAGCAATTGTCACGCAGGATCCTCATAGCTTTATTAGTGACATCTCCATTCGACCCACGCAAAAGCCGTAGCGCCGTCATTGGATAAGTTCTTTATTTTCAGATTGTTGCGTCGCGTGAATCCTCGGTTGACGAGCCGCATCAAATAGTTTAATGTTAAATGATTTAAATTGGAATTAATGTGCCGACTCATTTCAAGGGTTGCAAAAAAGCCGTCCGGGCGCTGAATGCGTACATCAACCTCATCCGAGCGTCCGATTCCCTGCTCGGGCGGCTGACGGCGCAGGCGGAGTCGCAAGGATTGACAATGGGGCAATTCGGCGTGCTCGAGGCGCTCTACCACCTCGGCCCCATGTGTCAAAAAACCTTGGGCGAAAAGCTGCTTCGCAGCGGCGGGAATATCACGCTGATTGTGGACAACCTCGAAAAGCATGGCTGGGTACGCCGCGAACGGCAACAGAACGACCGCCGGATGGTCCTGATCCATTTGACACCGGCAGGACGTGAACTCATCGCGCGCGTAATGCCTCCCCATGCGGAGATGATCGCGAAAGAAATGAGCCGGCTGACGCCCGGTGAGCAGGAAGAGTTGCGCCGCATCTGCCGGAAATTGGGCAAAGGCGGCGAAGGGTTGTGCGCGGAAAGACTTCAGAAGGAGAACAAACATGTTGCAAATTCGACCAAGTGAAGAGCGCGGAAGGAATAAGCTCTCGTGGCTCGACACGCGATTCACATTTTCGTTTGACCAATACTATGATCCCGACCACGTGCAATTCCGCTCCCTGCGTGTGCTAAACGAGGACGTGGTCGCGCCGGGGCAAGGGTTTGGCATGCACCCGCACCGCGACATGGAGATTCTGACTTGGATTTTGGATGGCTCGCTCGAGCACCGCGACAGCATGGGCACCGGCGCCGTGATCCGTCCGGGAGAGTTGCAGCATATGAGCGCGGGCACGGGAGTGATGCACAGTGAATTCAACCCGTCTGCTAAGGAACCGGTGCATTTGCTGCAAATCTGGATTTTGCCGGAGCGCAAGGGACTGAAGCCGGAATACGAGCAGCTCGCCTTTGCGGACGCAGAGCTGCGGAACAAGTTCGGCCTTGTCGCCGGACCGAAAGCTGCGGTGACGATCCACCAGGATGCGAATCTCTACATCGCGCGGCTCGACAAAGGCAAGGAAGCGAAGCATGCGATCGAGGCAGGCCGCCACACTTGGGTGCAAGTGGCGCGCGGAGCGGTGCGGATAAACGGCGTGGAGATGAAGGCGGGCGATGGAGCCGCGGTTTCGAAGGAAACCGAGGTCCGCGTGGAGGCAAAGGAATCATCGGAAGTTCTGCTGTTCGATCTGGCGTAAGACGAACATCGGCCCCGGGCCACACAAAACTCAAATGAGGAGAGAGAAAATGTCGAATTCTTCGGGAAGCGTTACACCATTAGTCGGACGCATCTTGATCAGCGTGATTTTCGTGGCGAGCGGGTTTATGAAGTTCGCGGCGTTTACGATGATGACAGGCTTCCTCGCAGCGAAGGGACTGCCCATGCCTGCCGTAGCGATCGGGGCCGCGGCCACGCTCGAGGTTCTGGGAGGGCTCGCGATCCTGACAGGTTTTCAAACGAAGCTCGCGTCCTGGCTGCTGTTCCTGATCCCGACAACTTTGCTTTTCCACAATTTCTGGGCCATGCAAGGGATGGAGCGCATGGACAATCAGGGTCATTTCATGAAGAACCTGGCGATCATGGGCGGCCTGCTGATCCTTGCGGCGAACGGCGCGGGCGGCTACTCGGTGGATTCGTCCCGCGCGGCGAAGTCCTGAGTTGCGGAAGATAGGGAACCTCGCGAGACGAATTCTTCGCTGCATCCGTGGAAAGCGATCTGGAATCCAATTGCAAGCGTCCATTAAGGAGGAGTGATGGCTATTTTGAATAAACCCGCGGAAACGGCAACGCCGATCCACGATGTACTGCGTCATCGCTGGAGCCCGCGCGCCTTTGACCGTCGGCCCGTGGAACCTGAAAAGCTGCGGAGCCTATTCGAAGCGGTGCGGTGGGCTGCTTCGTCGTACAACGCGCAGCCGTGGTATTTCATCGTGGCGACGAAGGACGACCCGGAGAATTTCCGGCGCGTGCTCGATTGTTTCATCGAGTTCAATCAAGGTTGGGCGAAGGATGCCCCCGTGGTGGCACTTAGTGTTGCCGGGCTGAAATTCCAGCACAATGGCGAGGCCAACCGCCACGCGTTTCACGATGTCGGGCAGGCAGCGGCGAATCTCGCTTTGCAGGCGACGGCGCTAGGTCTTCAGATTCACCAGATGGCCGGCATCCTTCCCGACAAGGCGCGCAAGATTTTCGGTATCCCCGAGGGATATGAAGTCGTGGCGGGAATCGCTCTTGGCTATCCGGGTGACCCAGCTTCGCTTTCCGACCAATTGCGGGAGAGAGAGGTCGCTCCACGCGAACGCAAGCCCCTTTCTTCGTTCGTGTTCACAGGAAAGTGGGGCCAGACATCGCCGTTCGTGGGTGCAAAAACTTGAGTGGGCGTCGTAGCGCGGGGACTGCACCGTCAGGCGATCCCTCGCATCGGGAGCAGCGCAGGCTACAACTCGCGCAGCGCCGTGGCGACAGGTCGGGTCGCAGCCCGGACGGCAGGCGGCACTCCGCCCACAAATCCCATCAGCAGAGCGAACACAAGGCCGATCCCCAGCAGCGGCGGCGTGATGCGGAAAGCGAACGCGAGGTGCGAGAAGGTCTGCATATTCAGCGTGCTGGTGGTAACTCCGTTGAGCTTAAGAACGGAGAGGCAGCCGACTACGCCGCCGATGAAAGCAATGAGCAGGGCTTCGAAGATGAAGGAAACTACGATGCTCCCTCCGCCGAATCCGATCGCGCGCATCGTGGCGATTTCGCGCGAGCGCTCGGCGACGGCCGAGTACATCGTGTTCAGCGCGCCGATGACGGCCCCGATGCCCATGATCAAGGCGACGATGGAACCCAGCACGGTGATGAGGGTCGTAAGAACCTGTGATTGCCTGGCGTAATACTCGTCTTCGCGGTCCAATTGAACGGTGAGCGTGGGGTCGGCGGTAATCGAGTCCTTCAGTGCGCCGAAGGCATCGGAGGAAGTCAATTTCACGGTGACATCTTGAAACAAATTATCCGGGCGCTGGTACACCTGATTGAGTACACGGCTATCGCACCAGATTTCGGAGTCGAAGGCACTGCCGCCTGCGTCAAAAACCCCCACGATATTCCACGTGCCACCACCGAATTTCACCGGTTTGCCAAGCTCCAGCCCCTCGTAAGTTGACGCGACATTTTTCCCAATCACCAACTCGGCAAGTCCGGGTTGGAAGAAACGCCCCTGCACGATGTGGACGTTTTTGCGGACTTTCAGAACTACCTCCGAAAGCCCGCGAACCTGGACGTTTGCGTCGGTGCCCGAGGCGATCAGGGGGAAGGCTGTTATGACCACTACCTCGGGGCTGACCAGGGGCTGGCCACCTTCGTGCGCGATGCCTGGTTTGTCCTGGATCACTTTTATCTGATCGAGAGTGATGCCGCTGTCCATTTCGCTGCTGGCGCCGGACCGGCGAATCAGCACATTGTCATGAGAGCCCGAGGAGACCAGGGTGGCGCGAAAGCCGCGAGCCAGCGCGAGCATGGCCAGGAAGACTCCCACGGTTCCCGCGATGCCCAGCACGGCAACGACCGCGGAAACCCACCGCGCACGCATGCTACGCAGATTGTAGACAATCGGAATCGCCATCGCCTAAACCC
Organism: uncultured Acidobacteriota bacterium; assembly: GCA_963788255.1. Taxonomy (GTDB): domain Bacteria; phylum Acidobacteriota; class Terriglobia; order Acidiferrales; family UBA7541; genus Palsa-295. Next base: position 147,942 of record CAWBGC010000004.1, on the reverse strand, counting down.
TCCTGAGCGCATCGACTACACGCAGCCGCATCGCGGACGTCGCCGGCAAAATCCCCGAGAGGAATCCCACGCCGAACGCGGCGCCCATCCCAAGAAGAATGGCCGACCCAGGAAGAACGAAGGAGTAGAGAATTCCTCCGGTCGGATCGCCGGCGAGAGTGAACAATTTCGACAACCCCAATCCGATCACTCCACCCACGGCGGCAACTAGTAAGGATTCAGCCAGAACCAACAGGAGGATAAAGCGATCTGAGAAACCAACCGCCTTCAGGACGGCAAGTTCCCCGACCCGCTCCCGGACAGATATGGCCATCGTATTCCCCGTCACGAGCAGGAGCGTGAAAAACACCACTCCGCCGATGGCCAGGATCAGGAATTCGATGTTTCCCGCTTGCTTGACCCAGGATGCAGCCATGGCTTGCATTGTTTCCGTCTTGGTCTCGTAGGGCGAGTTGGCAAACATGCCGTCGATGGCATTGGTGACGCGGACCGCATCGTCGGGCGTATCGAGCTTTACGGAATACCAACCGATCTGGCCTTTGCCAAACGTGCGGCGCTCGTCGAGATACTTGTACTGGAGCCAAAATTGCCTTAGGTCGGCACCATCCACCGTGCTGTTGTAAATTCCGCGGATGTTGAATTCCCACGAGCCGCCGTAAATGGGAGCTTTGAGCGGGATGCGATCGCCGATCTTCCAGCCGAAGCGTTTGGCCGTCGCTACGCCGACGATGGCGCCTTCGCGGTCGTCCAGGAAGGCTTTCCACTGATCTTCGGGCACCTCAAGCTCCGGATAGACCTTCCTCTGGTTATCCGGATCAATCGCAAAAGTGACGAAGAAATTTTTAGGGTCTTGATAAATTCCGCCAAACCAAACGTCGAAGGCGACGCTCTGTACGCCGGGAATTCGCAGGATTTGGTCCCGGTACGATATGGGCAAAGGCTGGATGATGGAGGTCTTGTTGATCACCATCAGCCGGTCCACGCCCGCTGCCTTCACTCCTCCGCCGAAGGCTTCGTGAATCACGGCGAGAAAACCAAAAAGAAACAACGCGACGGCAAACGAGCCGATCGTGAAAGCCGTGCGGAGCTTCTTGCGGAAGAGATTGGCGAGGATTAGCGGCATGTATTTCATGCGTGGCTCCTGGCGGCAACCCCTTCGACGAGGACGCCCTTATTGAGGTGAAGGACTGCCTTGGCGCGCTCCGCGGCGGCGGGGTCGTGCGTGACCATCAAGATCGTCTTGGAGTACTCCTTCGAAAGGCGCGTCAATAGATCGAGGATTTCATCGGCGCTCTTGCGGTCCAGGTCGCCGGTAGGCTCGTCGCAGAGAAGAAACGTGGGATCGGCGACGATGGCGCGGGCAATAGCCACGCGCTGCTCCTGCCCGCCCGAAAGCTGCCGCGGATAGTGCTTCTGGCGGTCGGCGAGACCCACGATGGAGAGGGCCGCCTCGACGTGCGTCCTTCGGTCGGATTTCGAGAGTTTCGTCAACAAGAGCGGCAACTCCACATTTTGAAAGGCAGTGAGCACCGGGATCAGGTTGTACATCTGAAAAATGAAGCCGACGTGGCGCGCGCGCCAATCCGTGAGCTTGCCGCCGGACATGTGCGTGATTTCGTCCCCGGCGACCGTAATGGAGCCGCGGGAGGGAACGTCCAGTCCGCCCAGCAGATTCAGCAAGGTAGTCTTTCCCGAGCCGCTGGGGCCCATGAAGGCGACGAATTCGCCCTTGTCCACGTCCAGATTCAGACCTTGCAGCACGTGAATCTCCTCGCCGCCGCGCCGGTAGGTCTTGTCGAGCCCGCGTGCCTGGACTAGACTGCCCATGCTGCCGTTTCCGTCCACTCGTACCATTTCGCGCTCCTATTTTTTCACCGCGATGGCTTCGCCGTCGTGGAGATTGGCCGGGCCTTTCACGACCACTGCATCTCCGGACGCAAGGCCCGCGAAGATTTCCACGTCACTGCCGCGCACGCCGCCCACGGAAACGGCGCGGCGCTCGATGCGGCCTTCCTTTACAAGAAATACGACTTTCTTGCCGTTGTCATCGTGTAAGGCATTTTGCGGAACCAGGGCTGCGGGCGCCGGAGCTCCGCTCTTCTGCTCGGGCTGATCCCCGAAGAAAGTCACCTTGATTCCCATATCCGGCAGGATGCGAGGGTCGAGTTTTAAGAACGAAATTCGCACCTTAACAGTCGCTTTCTCCCGGTCGGCCGTGGGAATCACCGTGCGAACCTTCGAGGGAATTTGCCAATCGGGATAAGCGTCGAGTACGGCGGTGACGGGCTGGCCCGGCACCACGCGGGAAATGTAGGCCTCGTTGACGTCCACTTCGATTTCGTTGGAGTTCATGTCTACGATTGTGGCGATTCCCGTGCGCGTGAATCCACCGCCGGCGGATATCGGGGAGACCATCTCGCCCACTTGCGCGTCCTTGGATACGATGATTCCGTCGAAGGGCGCGCGGATCACGCAGTTGTCCACACTCTGCTGCGCTTCATTGATGCGCGCTTCCGACGCCAGGACTTGCACTTGAGCGAGGTCTATCTTGGCTTTCAAGCTGTTGACCGCCATTTCGGAGTTGTCGAGTACTTCCTGGGTCTGCACCCCCGCCGCCTCCAGCGCCTTCGCACGGCGGAGTTCAATCTCTGCGTTCTTAAGCTGGACCTGCAGGTCGGCGATGGCCGCCCTCGTGGCGTCGCGGTCGGCCTTGGCGGATTCCAAGGCGCGGCGCAAGTCCGAATCATCGAGCGTGGCGAGGATAAATCCGGCAGGTACGTGCAAGCCTTCATCGAAGAAAACGCCCGTGACGCGGCCCGTGATTTTTGCGGCAACAGTGGCGCGGCGCCGCGGAGTCACGTAGCCGCTGGCGTTCAGCAGCGCCGGGCGCCCCGCGGTGGCCTGCTGCGCGATGGCTACTTCGACGACCGGCGTCTGGTCCCGAAATTCAAAGAACGCTCCGCTGGCGATCACGACTACACCGAGCAGCGCCGCCGCGATCCCCAGGCCCTTACCTGCCTTGCTGCCCTTTCGATGACCGTCGGCAATTCGCAAGGAGCCCAGGTCCGGCTTGTGTGAACTGTCCGTCGATGACATGAAGGCCGATGCTCCCGCAAGAGAAATCTTCAACTAGGTAATTACGCGCGACAAATTCAAAAGTTACCGCTGACTGTCCCTTGGCGTTCTCTGGCTCGGACTATTGTATCTTGGGTTGCCATCCGGCAGGACCACCATTCGAGATTCTCTCGGGCCGCCCTCGCGAACCATGAATCAAGCGGAGCGCCGGAGATTCTCAAGACAGGCTGCTAAATCTTCGGCAGGACGATTCCCTGCTGAGCCTGATATTTCCCTTTCTTGTCCCTATAGGATACTTCGCACTGCTCGTCGGATTCAAAAAATAGGACCTGGCAGAGGCCTTCGTTGGCGTAGATTTTGGCGGGTAGAGGCGTGGTGTTGCTGATTTCGAGAGTGACAAATCCTTCCCATTCCGGCTCAAACGGAGTGACGTTGACAATGATGCCGCATCGCGCGTAGGTGGATTTGCCCAGGCAGATTGTCAAGACATTGCGCGGGATGCGGAAATACTCCACCGAGCGGCCCAGCGCAAACGAATTCGGGGGCACGATGCAGACCGGCCCTTTGAATTCCACGAAAGACTTTGCGTCGAAATTCTTGGGGTCGACAATCGTGGAATTGACGTTGGTGAAGATCCGGAAATCGTCGGCCACGCGCAGGTCGTATCCGTAAGAGGACACGCCGAAGCTGATCACCCCGTCGCGGACCTGGCGGTCTTCGAACGGTTCGATCATCCTGTGCTCTAAAGACATCTTGCGAATCCATTTGTCAGGCTTCACCGACATCGTTTCCTCCGGGACTCCTGCAGGGACAACAGCGCCGCCGACTTCTAAAATCATCTCTCTAAGAGTGGCGCATCTTATTATACGGAGCGGCGCTTGACAACCTGCAACTCACTGTCTAGCATTGGGTTCCGGGTCGTGGGAGGCTGTTGTGATCAAGCTCGACATCGTGAATGCAATCGTGGCAAAGACCAGTATCAGCCGGTCGAAAGCTGAGCAGGCGGTCGAGACCGTCTTCGAGGCCATGAAGAACGCGCTCGGGCGCGGAGACCGCATTGAGCTCCGCCGGTTCGGCGTCTTCAATGTGAAGCGGCGCAAGACCGGCATCGGCCGCAACCCGCGCACCGGCCAGCAGGTCATCATCCCACCCGGCAAGGCCGTGCGCTTCAAGCCCGGCAAGGAACTTCAGGCGCTCCCGCCTTCGAATCCCAAGCCCTGAGCCGTGCCGCGGAGTGCTACCGGCGTCCGGCGGCGTGCCATTTCCCATGGGCAGCGCATCCAATCAGCATGAGCAACGGCAACGGCCATGGTCGGATTCCCACGGATGTCCTCGAGGTGGCATTTCAGCCAGCTGCCGAGCCTTACCGCCCTCCTCCGCCCCGCCGCCGTCCGTTCTGGCCTGTGGCGATTTTGTTTTTCTTCACGGTGCTCACCACGCTGGCAGTCGGCTCCGAATTTGCGCGATCGTTCGCGCAGAATGAGCAGCCATTTGTCGGCGATGAAAGTTTGCTCTCGCCGATACTGTCGGTATTTCATCATCCGGGGCTGCTGCTGCTCGGTATTCCATATTCGCTCACTCTATTGATGATTTTGCTGGCGCACGAGTTGGGGCACTTTTTCGCCTGCAGGTTCTATAGCATTGACGCGAGTTACCCATATTTCCTTCCTGCTCCCACACTCGTGGGAACATTTGGCGCGTTCATTCGCATCCGTTCGCCGATCACCACGCGGCGCGCGCTTTTCGATATTGGCATCGCGGGCCCTGTTGCTGGATTCGCGATTGCTGCGCCCGCGATGGCGTTGGGTGTTGCCGCATCGAAAATTATTCCGGGAACTGAAGATCATGCGGCAATCATTTTTGGCAATCCGCCGCTGATGCGGATGATCATCGCGCTCTTCCATCCCGGCGCCGACCCCTCCTGGCTGCTCCTTCATCCCGTGGGGCGCGCAGCATGGGTGGGATTCCTCGTCACCGCGCTGAATCTGCTTCCCGCCTGGCAACTCGACGGAGGGCACATCATGTACGCCCTTACGAGCCGCTTCCACTTCCGGATTTCAATTGTGGTGGCGCTGGCTTTAATCGCAGCAGGAACGGTCGCCCCGCTATGGTATTTCTGGGGGGCGGTGCTGCTTGTGCTTTCATGGCGCTTCCGCCATCCGCAGCTTGTCAATCGTTGGGAGCCGCTCGATGCCAGCCGCAAATTGTGGGCGATCGTCGCACTGGCGATATTCCTGCTTTGCTTTACGCCACAGCCGGCCACAAGCCCGCCCGAGCCCGCCCCCAATCAAGCAAGGCTGACGGGATCCACGTCCACGATCACGGCGGTATCCGGAATGTCTTTGGCGGCGCAGAAGTCCAGGCAAGCGCCGAGGGCCTGTGCGAGCGCAGCCCGCTGTGGCGACTTCAGCACGAACTGAAATCGAAATTCCCGGCGCAGTCGAGCCAGCGGTGCGGCGGCCGGCCCGAGTACTTTCACGCCACGTTCGCCAAACGGCGCCAAGCAGGAAGCGAGCGCGCGCGACCATCGAATGGCGTTCTCGATCTTGCGGTCGCGAACCAGGATGCTGGCCAGCGCCGTAAACGGCGGATAGTGCAGCAGGCGGCGAAAGTGGGCTTCCTTTTCGTAGAACGAAACGTAGTCCTGCTGCGCCGCAAGCTGAATCGCATAGTGCTCGGGATAATACGTCTCGACCAAAACTTCGCCGGAGAGTTCCCCGCGGCCGGCGCGCCCCGCCACCTGCGTCAGAAGTTGAAACGTGCGTTCCGCGGCGCGGAAGTCCGGTCGGCCGAGCGAGAGATCGGTAGCGACGACGCCGACCAAAGTCACGCGTTGAAAGTCGTGACCTTTGGCCACCATTTGCGTCCCCACAAGCACGTCGATTGCACCGCTGGCGAAGGCGCCCAACACCTGCTGGTACTCCCGCTTGGTGCGGGCGGTGTCGCGGTCGAGCCGGGCGATGCGCGCGTTGGGAAATTGTTCGCGCAAGTATTCTTCGACGCGTTCGGCGCCATCGCCAACGAAGTACATGTACTCGGCCCGGCACTTCGGGCATTGCTTTGGCGGAGGAACGGAATAGCCGCAGTAGTGGCATTCGAGGCGCTGGCGGCTCTTGTGGTAGGTCAGCGCGATGCTGCAATTCTGGCATTGCACGAGCGCGCCGCAACTCCGGCACAACAGCGACCAGGAATAACCGCGGCGATTGATGAGCACCATCGCCTGCGTTCCCTCCTCGAGGCGTAACGCAATGGCCGCGCGCAAGGATTCCGAGAGCGGCGCGGCCTTGTGCTGGCGGCGAAACTCCTCCCGCTGGTCCACGATGCGGACTTCGGCAAGGGGCCGATTTTCGACGCGCGAAGTAAGTTCGAGGAGATGGTATTTTCCGGCGCGTGAGTTGTGGTACGTCTCGAGCGAAGGCGTGGCGGAGCCGAGCAGGGCGACGGCGCCTTCCAGTCGCGCGCGGTAGACGGCCGTGTCGCGGCCGTTGTAGCGCGGAGTTTCCTCCTGCTTGTAGCTGGATTCCTGCTCTTCGTCGACGATGAGGAGGCCAAGATTTTCAAGCGGCGCGAAAACGGCCGAGCGCGTCCCGACGACGACGCGCGCTTCTCCGAGGCGCACACGCCACCACTCGCGTGCCCGCTCGACATCAGGCAGTCCGCTGTGCAGGATGGCGACTCCGGCGCCAAATCGCGCGCGAACCAAGCGCCCGACCCAAAGCGTCAGCGCAATCTCGGGCACAAGGACGATCGCGGATTTACCTCGAGAGATGGCGGCTTCAATCGCGCCGAGATATACCTCCGTTTTTCCGCTGCCTGTTACGCCATGAAGCAACCCGGCAGCGAATTCTCCTGCGACAATCCAGCGCCAGATTTCCTCAAGCGCCAGCTTCTGTTCGGAATTGAGCACATTCGCGGGCGGAGTGAAATCGGTCTCCCAAGAATCTTCTTCGGGCGTGAATGTCTCTTCCCAGGTCACCAGCCGCCCGGCCTTTTCCAAGCGCTGCAGAATGGCGCGCGACACGCTGGCCTTCTTCAGCAGCAGCGAGAACGGGAGCGGGCCGCGCGTGGAAGTGAGGATCTGGCGTACCTTTTCTTCGGCAGGGTCGCCTGGCACCGGCTCGGCCGCCGCATTCCAGGCGACGATTTTCTGCATGCGGGTCTTGCGGTGGCGCAAGACATCGCGAACCGCGAGCAATCCGCGTCGCACGAGCCCTTCCGCGAGCGACCCTCCGGCTTGCCGTCGCGCGACGCGCGCGGACGAAATCGCAGCCTCCGAAGATTCCAGACCTTCCAACAAGGCGAGTTCGCTGGCCTCCGTATCGGTCTTTTCTCCAGCGCTACGTAGCGACTGCAGATACGCGCGGCCCGCTTCCGTCAGTGAGTACTCACGGTCATGGCGGAGCCCAATCTCGGGCGGCAGCATGGCGCGAAACACTTCACCGATTGGCGCCAGGTAATATCGGCTGATCCACTGGCCGAGATCAATGATCTTCCGCGGCAGCGCTGGAACCGGGTCCATCAACCCACTGACTTCTTTAATGCGAACTTTCCTGGAGGCGTCGGGCGCGGCCTCCGACTCTCCGAGTGCCACGCCCACCATCGCGCGGTTGCGGAAGGGCACCACAACGCGCCGGCCGGCGAGTTCCATGCCGTCAAACGATGCGGGCACTGCGTAGGTGAACGTCGAGCGCAGCGGCACAGGGAGCGCGACTTCGCAATAGCGAGATGGCATAAGCAGCCGAATAGTGTAGCAGCAAAGCAAAGTCGTCTTACCACAGAGCGGCGGAGACACCGAGAGACGTCAAGGCTGAATTTAGAGGCTGACGAGGACGATTCCGGCGAAGATGAGAAAGATGCCCAACCACTGCGAGCGTTCGAGGCGTTCGCGGAGGAAAATCCAGGAAAGAAGTACCGTCACGGCGCTGTAGAGCGAGGCGAGCACGCTGACGACCGAAACATGGCCGACGCGCAAGCCTTCATTGTTGAATACAAACGCGGCCGTGTCCATCACGCCGACGGCGAGGACCAACCACCAAACGCTTCCGCGAGGCAGGCGCAACGATTGTCTGGCGGGAGCCGCAACGAACAGGAGCGAGAAGATCGCAGTCAAGCGCATTATCCAGACGGAGACGCCGCTGCCCACCGCAGGTACCACGTAAAACCCGAGAAACCAAAACAGAAACCCGAAACCCAGGGCGGCGAGAATGGCCCATATCACTCCCTGGGCCATGTAGACTTTCGGCGTTCTTTCCCCGTGCGCCCGCTCCCCATTTGGTTTCCGTGAAAAGGTGGTCGCCGCGAGAAGGACGCCTGCCAACGTGACCGCCAAACCAGCACCTCTCACAGCGCCGATGCGCTCGCCGCTTGCAAAGGCGAGCACGGCAGTGAGCGCCGGGTAACAGGACGACACCGGGGCGACCACGGTCAACAGGCCGATCTCGAAGGAATGGTAGAGCGAAAGAGACGCGGCCATGTTGAGGACTCCAGCGAAGACGGCCATCGCCCAGGGCTGCCACCCCGGCGCAATGCCGGAAAATCCGCCGGTGAATTTCAGCCAGATGCTCAGGGCAAGGAACCCGAAGAACTGCATGAAGAAGAGCGTCCGGAAGGCGCCGATGCGGCGCGAAGAAAAGCGCGCGACGAAATCGGCCAGTCCCCAGCAGATGGCTCCCGAGAGTCCCAGTAGAATTTCCAAGGGGTGTCCTTCCGGCGAGATTCGTCAGCGGCGTTTCGGCTGGAGGCCGAGGACTGCCATCACTTTCTGCAGATCTTTCCAGACTTCGCTTTTTGCGTTCGGATTGCGGAGCAAATAGGCAGGATGATATGTGGCAATGAGTTTCGAGCCGCGGTAGTCGAACCATTCCCCGCGGAAGCGCGTAATGCCCTGGTTGGTTTGCAGCAGCGTCTGCGCCGCGCAGGCGCCGAGGCAGCAGATCACTTTGGGCCGGATGGAATCGAGCTGTCGAAGCAGGAAGGGAGAGCAGGTCGCGATTTCGTCGCGCTCGGGCAGGCGATTTTCGGGCGGACGGCATTTGACAACGTTGGCGATGTAAACATCCTCGCGGCGCAGGCTCATCGCTTCGATCATCTGTGTGAGCAGTTTTCCGGCGCGGCCGACGAACGGCTCACCTTGCAAGTCTTCGTCGTGGCCGGGGCCTTCGCCAACGAAGACGAGCTCCGCCTTGGCGCTGCCCACACCGAAAACGATGTTCGTGCGCGCTTTGTGGAGTTTACAGCGCGTGCATTCGCCGATGAATTCGCGGATGCGCGGAAGCGTGTCGCCTTCAATCCGTTCGGCGGCCTCAAAAAGCGATGGGCCGGTGACGAGCGGGATGATCGGGGGCGCGGGCTTCCCCACAGTTGGGACGGGCGGCACGGGGGCGCGGCGGGGCGCCGCTGCAGCTGCGATGCGCGGTGCTTGCGGAGATCCCGGAGCGCTTGTGGAAATTGGCTTTTCCACGGCCTCTTCCGCGACACTCTTTTGCGCGGCGCGGCCGCGATAATGCGGGCCAAAGCCGAGGTCTTCGCCGTACTGAAGCCACGCCTCCACGCGAGCTCGTTTTGCCGGATCCATTAGGCCTCCACTTTCTAAAATTGCCGGTGTGACTTTACCACAAGCGCTTGCGTGCATGCAGATGCGCCGAGTCGGCGGCATTCATATTTAAATCCGTAGAAGGTGAAAAAAAAGTTACGGCTGAACGGAAGATGGGCGGAGCTCGATGATCTGGTCGAGAATGCGATTGGCGAGGTCGAACTTGGTCATCTGAGGGAGCGGGATTTCGCGGCCATCGCGGAGAAAGAGCGTGGCGATATTGGTATCAATGTCGAACCCGGCACCTTGCAGCGTGACGTCGTTTGCCACGATCATGTCTGCGCCCTTGCGCGCGAGCTTGGCGCGTGCGTTTTCGGCGACATGATCCGTCTCCGCGGCGAAGCCGACGAGGAAGGCGCGTCCCTTTTCCCGACCGAGTTCGGCGAGAATATCGGGCGTAGGCTCGAGCTCGAGCATCATGCGTTCGCTGCCTCGCTTGATTTTCGTTGACTGCGCAGCGGCCGGGCGATAATCGGCGACCGCTGCGGCCATGACCAGGAAATTGGCTTCGGCGGCGTGTTCGCGCACTGCTTTGCGCATCTCTTCGGCCGAGCGCACCGGAATCCAGTCCACGCCTTCCGGCGTCGGAAGGTCCGTGGGGCCGCTGACGAGCACGACGCGAGCTCCGCGGCGGGCCGCCGCGTCCGCCACCGCGTAGCCCATTTTGCCGGACGAGCGATTCGTGAGGAAGCGGACCGGGTCCAGATCTTCGCGCGTGGGGCCCGCAGTGACAACAACCGTCTGGCCCGCGAGATCATGGCGAAGGCCCAAAACTTCACAAACCTTCCTTGCAATTGTTTCGGTTGCAGCCAGGCGTCCCGAGCCGGTCATTCCGCAGGCGAGATAGCCTTCGTCGGGGTCCACCACGTGAACGCCGCGGGCGCGCAAGGCCGCTAGGTTTTCCTGCGTGGCGGCGTGCTCCCACATATTGACGTTCATGGCCGGCGCTACAATGACTGGAGCCGTCGTGGCCAAGTACAACGTGCAGAGGAAGTCGTCGGCGATTCCGTGTGCGAATTTCCCGAGGACGTCGGCAGTAGCAGGTGCCACAAGAAGTAGATCGATGCGCTGGGCGACGGCGATGTGTTCGATGGCGCTTTCGACGTTGGCCGGAGCTGCATCGTCCGGGCCAAACATCCCGGTGATCACCTTCTTGCCGGTGAGCGCGGCAAACGTGAGCGGCGCGATGAATTCCTGCGCCGCGCGCGTCATGATCACCTGCACGTCGAGCTTTTCCTGTTGCAGGCGGCGGACGAGCTCCGCAGCCTTATAGGCTGCCACGCCTCCGGTGACACCCAGCGCGATCATCATTCAGCCCGCGGCGGCCTACGACTTCCGCCGCTTTCCATCCTTGTCTTCAGGCTCCCCGAAAAGTTCCGGCATTTCGTATTCGAGGAGGCCCCGTTGCAACTCTTCTTCGGCAATGCGCGAGGTTTTGCGCGACCGCGGGTTGTCCAGGAGCGGACGCCCCCCGATCATTAGCTGCCGCGCGCGTCGCGCCACGACGACGACATAGGCAAACTGGCTTTCCGGTGCCTGCTTATAGACAGCCATGAGAAGGTCAGCCTCCAAAGGACTTCAGGATATCGCGAATCCGGTCTTCGTTGCGAGCCACGCGGCAGCGGGATCCCAGTGCGATGGCCTGCACCTCACGTCCCGCGCGCTCCAGATCATCGTTGATGATGGCGAAATCATAGCTGCTGTAACTTAACATTTCCTGCCGTGCGCGTTCGAGACGGCGATGAATGTCGTCCTCCGAATCCTGGCCCCGGGCTCGGATGCGTCGCTCGAGCTCGGCCCGCGATGGCGGCAGTACAAAAATCGCGACGGCGCCGGGCAGCTTCTGCTTTACTTGCAACGCTCCCTGGACATCGATTTCGAGGACCAGGTCTTTTTTCTGTGACACTGCTTCGTCAAGCCACTTCCGCGGCGTACCGTACCAATTCTTTCCGAATACCTGCGCATACTCGAGGAATTCTCCCCGCGCGACCATCTGCTGAAATTCGGATTCGGAGACAAAATTGTACCACTTGCCATTGCTCTCCGTCTTGCGCGGCGCGCGGGTGGTGCACGAAACCGATAGCAGCGTGCCCGGTAGCTGCAGGATTTTCCGCACCAGTGTGGACTTCCCGGACCCGGACGGCCCGGAAACGATCAGAACGATGGGTTCTGCGGGACTCATTCGATGTTTTGCACCTGTTCGCGCAATTTTTCGATTTCGGATTTGATTTCAAGCCCCAGCCGAGTGATCTCCAGCCCCTCATCTCCAGCGCCCGGCGTTTTTGAAAGCAGCGTGTTGGCCTCGCGCTGCATTTCCTGAAGCAGGAAGTCGAGTTTCTTGCCCACATCGGATGCGCCGGCCAGGAGTGATCCGAACTGCTGGACGTGGCTGTGGAGCCGCGCCAGTTCCTCGGAGACGTCGCTGCGCTCGGCTGCCAATGCCGCTTCTTGCGCAAGGCGCGCCGGATCGAGCTGTGCTTCGGCGAGCAGTTCTTTCAGGCGTATTTCCAGCCGCCGCGCGAAAGCGGGACGCGCGCGCTCCGCCAGCGGCGCAACTTGCGATGCCAGGTCCGCGATGGTCCGCAACCGGCGGGACATTTCCTCGTACAGGAGGGCCGCTTCCTCCTCACGCATGCGGTCGAGCTTGTCCAGTGATTCGGCCAGGCAGCGCGCAACGGCCGATTCCAGGCGCTCGAGCTCTTTTTCAAGAGACGCGGCCGGCAGCCCGATTACGCCCGGCAAACGCAGAATCGAACCGATGTCAGGGTCGGCCTGAATCGCAAACTGTTTCTTCAGCAAGTTCGCCGCTTGGAGATACCCGGCGGCAACTTCCTGGTTAACGCCAACCGCAGCAGGACCCGCCAGCTCGTAATGCACCGTGACATCGAGATGGCCTCGGCGGACGCGCTCGCGCACGATCTGCCGGATGCGCGGCTCGATCGGCTCAAATCCTTCGGGCACGCGGAGACGGAGGTCGAGAAATCGGTGATTGACGCTGCGCACCGTGACTCGCAGCGTGCAGCCGTTTTCCACGACGCGGGCCTGCGCGTAGCCCGTCATGGATCGAAGGGTTTTCCTGTTCACGTCGACAGTCCCCGAAGCCTTTTTAGAAGCAGATATTGGACTTGTGCCTGCCATTTTCACTCCGGGCCGGCAGTCCGCGCGACGGGCTCGGCGTCACGGAACTGTAACTCGTAAAGCCGGGCATAAATTCCACCGCGAGCCAGGAGTTCCTCATGCGTGCCCTGCTCGCGAATCGTACCTTCGTCGAGAACGGCAATGATGTCCGCGCGGCGAATCGTCGAGAGCCGGTGCGCGATAACGAACACGGTGCGCCCGGCCATAAGGTTGTTCAGGGCATCCTGCACGAGCATTTCGGATTCGGAATCGAGTTCGGAAGTGGCTTCGTCGAGAATCAGGATAGGCGCATCTTTTAGCAAGGCGCGGGCAATGGCCAGCCGCTGCCGCTGGCCGCCGGAAAGGCGCTGCCCGCGGTCGCCGATCATGGTTTGATAACCATCGGGCATCTTCAGAATGAAATCGTGGGCCATGGCCGCCTTGGCCGCCGCGAATACCTTTTCTTCCGGCAAATCGGACTGGCCGTAGCAGAGATTGTTCCAGATCGTGTCATTGAACAGAATCGTTTCCTGGGTGACGATGGCCATCTGCTCGCGGAGCGAACGGAGCGAGACGTCGCGCAGGTCGAAGCCGTCAACGCGAACAGAGCCGGCGGTGGGCGTGTAAAAGCGCGGGAGGAGATTTACGAGTGTTGTCTTGCCCGCGCCGCTGGAGCCCACGATGGCAACAACCGCGCCGCCGGGAACTTGCAGGTCCACAGCTTCCAGGACCGGAGACTCGGCGTCGTCGTAGGCGAAATTCACGTCGTGGAATTCAATGGACTTGGAAAACGGCGGCAAGGCCTTGGCGCCGGGAGAGTCCATCACTTCTTCGGGAAGCGCGAGGAAGGAGAACACCTGCGCGGAAATCCCAGCGGCCTGATGGAAGAGCTGGTAGATGGCGCCCAGACGCTTGACGGGCTCATAGGCCCGGAACAGCGCAAAGATGAAGGCAAAAAAGATGCCGGTGGTCATAGCGCCGATGCGGATTTGGTCGCGGGCGTACATGACGATCATGCAAATCACGGCGGCGCCGAGAAGATCCATCAAGGGCGACGTTGCGGCCATGGCGCGAATCCAGCGCATGTTTTCGCGGAGCAGCGTGCGCGCGGCGGCGCGGAAGCGGCGGATTTCGAAGTCCTCCATTCCAAAGGCTTTCACCACGCGATTGCCGCTCATCGTTTCCTGCAAGAGCTGGCTAAGATCGGCCAGACGCGCACGGCTTTTTTCAGTCGAGTGGCGGATCCGGCGGGCCAGTTTTCCGATCGGCCACACCACCAGCGGGATCAAGAGGGCGGAACCGACGGCCATCTTCCAGTTGATCACCAGCAGGACCAAAACGAACGCAATCAGTGCGAAGACCTGGCGGAAGAAATCGGCCAGGTAATCGGAAAATGCGCTACGCATCTGCTCGAGGTCCGTGATGACGGCGGACATCACGCGGCCGACCGGATTGCCGTGGAAGAATCCCACAGGCTGTTGGACAACTTTTGCATAGGCCTGATTCCGCAAATCGGTGACGCCCGCGAGGCCGGCATATTGAATCAAGGTGCTGCCAAAAAATTCCGCGACCCCTTTGGCCAGAAACAGAAACATGATAGCGATGGCAAAGACCGACCAGACGTAATGGACGCGCGCGGGAACGAAGGCGTTGAGATTAATCGTCCGCCCGCTCCACGGAATCGTGAACAGAGGAAGCTCCTGAGCCGTCGAATGGCGAGCCAGGACGACATCGACGAGCGGACGGATGGAAAGGACCACCAAGCCATCGCACGCCGCCATGAACGCGAGAAGCAACACGCCTGCGACGAGGAGCCAGGAGTACGGGCGGACGTAGCGCAGGAGGCGGCGAAATTGTTCCCGGTTATTTGAGTTTGGAGGCCCGTTCATCGTTTCACACGCTCTTCGCGAAATTCCCAACCCTAGGTTCTCATCCTGCAATTGTCAAGCGGCGGACTTATCCAGATCGCGGTGCACGACCTTCGACGCAAAGCCCTTTTTCTGAAGGGAGCGGCGAATCACCTCCGCCAGTGCGACCGAACGATGGCGCCCTCCCGTGCACCCCAGCGCCACCGTCAAATAGCTCTTCCCTTCCCGGATGTAATGCGGGATCAGGTACGCCAACAAGCTCTCCATGCGCCGCAGAAATTCCCCCGTCTGGGGAAAAGAACGGATGTAGCGCGCGACGCGCCGATCCTTGCCGCTGAACGGACGCAATCGGGGAACAAAGTGCGGGTTGGGGAGGAAGCGCACGTCAAAAACAAGGTCGGCGTCCGCGGGAATCCCGTACCGGAATCCGAAGCTCACCACGGAAACCAGCAGCGGCCGCCGGCCTGGATTCTGGAACCGGTCAATAATGAACTGGCGCAGCTCATGCACGTTGAATTTGGTCGTGTCGATCACCACGTCAGCGAGCCGCCGGATCGGCGCCATCCGGCGCCGCTCCTCGCGAATACTGTCAGCGACAGAATCGCCTTGTGCGAGCGGGTGGGGACGCCGCGTCTCGCTGAATCGCCGCACCAATGCTTCGTCGCTTGCCTCGATGAATACGAGCGTTGCAGCGTGCTCGCCACTGAGCTTGCGATAAATCCCAGGTAACTTCTCGATCTGTTCGCCTTCGCGCGCGTCCACCAGCAAGGCGGCGCGCTCCACCTCGCCCCGGCCTTCTTCATAGAGCTCACTGAAGGTGGAAATTAGAGCCACGGGCAAATTGTCGACGCAATAGTAGCCAAGGTCTTCGAAGGTCTTCAGCACGGAGCCTTTGCCGGAGCCGGAAAGTCCGGTGAGGATTACGAGTTGGCGCGCGTATCGTTTCCGGGCGGTGCGCTTCACGGCGGGGGCCGCTAGCCCTTCACCCGGCGGCGGTGCGTGCTGGGAATGCGCAAGTCTTCGCGGTATTTCGCCACAGTGCGGCGGGTCACGTGGATGCCTTCGTCGCCGAGTTTCTTGGTGATCTGCTCGTCGGTCAGCGGATGTGCGGTGT
Source organism: uncultured Acidobacteriota bacterium (assembly GCA_963788255.1). Lineage (GTDB taxonomy): Bacteria > Acidobacteriota > Terriglobia > Acidiferrales > UBA7541 > Palsa-295. The sequence goes on along the minus strand of CAWBGC010000004.1, from coordinate 132,176 downwards.
CTTCCTCTTCGATCATTTGCTTCACGCGGCGCTTCAAAGAGAGAAGCGACATCTCGCTTCCCTGCGGCCCGTTAACCGATTCGGAGAAAAAGCTGCGCAGCTCCAGCACGCCCTGGGGCGTGTGGACGTACTTATTTGCCACGGCCCGGCTAACCGTCGAAGGATGCACGCCCACTTCCTCCGCCACTTCCTTGATCATCATGGGCTTCAGATGATCGGGGCCGTAATCCAGATAATCGCTCTGGCGGCGCAGAATGGAATGGCAGACGCGCAGGATTGTGTGCTTGCGCTGCTCGATATTTTTCATCAATTGGAGAGCGGCCGTGAAGCGTTCCTTCACGTAATTCCGGACATCGCGGTCGGCTGCATCGCGCGCCAGCAACCGTCGATAGGTGGGGTTTAGACGAAGCTGCGGCAGGTCGTCGTCGTTCATAAATACCTGCCATTCGCCATCCACCTTCCGAAATTGAACGTCCGGCTCGACCAGCCGCGGCTCGGTCTTGTTGTAACGCAGGCCGGGCTTCGGATCGAGCCGCTTGATGACGTCTACCGCGCGCTTCACCAGTTCCACCGGACGGTTCAGCGCCCGCGCCACTTCCTTCAGTTGATTGTTCTGCAGGAGTTTCAAATGTTCCGCAATAATCTGCTGCGCCAGCGTATTCTGAGGGTCGAGCACCTTGAGCTGTATCAGCAGGCATTCCGGGAGATCTCGCGCAGCGATTCCGGGCGGATCGAACTCCTGTACCATCGCCAGGGCTTCCTCCACATCCTCCACCGAATAGTTGCCGGATTGCCCGATTTCATCGAGCGTGGCCGTCAAATAGCCGTTCTCGTCGAGGTTGCCGATGATGGCTTCGGCGATCTTGCGCACCGTCTCGGTGCAAATGCTGACGCTCAATTGCCACGTTAGGTGGTCTGCCAGGCTGGAAGGCGAAGACAAAAACTTGTCGAACGACGGCTTCTCGATGTCTTCATGCTCGCTGCTGGCGGCGCGCTCGGCGCCGGTGTCGAGGTATTGCGTGAAGAAGGACCCGAAATCGAATTCATCGAAGGGATTGGCCGCTTCTGTCTCCGGAACCTTTTCCGTTTCTTTCTTTAGGAATGCCTCGTCGGTATAGCTGTCCGGGGTGGCTGTTTCCTCGGTGGCTTCATCGAGCACCGGGTTGGCCATAATTTCCTGATTGATCATCTCGCGCAGTTCAAGCCGGTTCAGCGCCAGCACGCTCACCATCTGCACGAGGCCCGGAGTCAGGATCTGCTTTTGTGCGACGCGGAGATTCAGTTTGGGCGCGAGCCAGTTCATGTCTGTCAGTTGAGCCGGAAGCCTTCTCCCAAATAGATGCGGCGCACGTCGGGATTGCTGGAAAGTTCGGCCGGCGTCCCCGCTGCCAGGATCTTCCCATCGTTGATGATGTAGGCGCGGTGGGTCACCGCGAGGGTGTCCCGCACGTTGTGATCGGTCACCAGCACTCCGATTCCTGCCCCGCTCAAATTTGCGATGATTTCCTGAATATCTTCCACCGTCAGCGGATCGATGCCCGCAAACGGCTCATCCAACAGGACGAAGGAAGGGGAAAGCACAAGCGAACGCGCGATTTCCAGGCGTCTCCGCTCTCCGCCGGAAAGCACATGGGCCTGGCTGTTTCGTACCCCTTCGAGCCCCATTTGCGCCAATAACTCCTCAACCCGGTCGCGTCGCTGCTCCTGGGTTAGGGGCAGCGTCTCCAGCACGGCCAGCAGGTTCTCTTCGGCTGTCAGTTTCCTAAAAACTGATGGTTCTTGAGGGAGGTAGCTAATGCCGCTTCGGGCCCGCAGATACATAGGGAGGTCGGTAATATCCTCGCCGTCCAGCAAGACACGCCCGTAATCCGGACGCGTTAGACCGACCAGGATGTAAAACGTCGTGGTCTTCCCTGCCCCGTTCGGGCCGAGCAGCCCAACCACCTCGCTCTGTTGAATCTCCAGGCTGACGTTATTGACAACCTTCCGCCCACGGTACGACTTGCTCAGTTCGGCGGCTTGGAGTTTCAACATGCCCGTTCATTTCTCAACCCGGTGTTTGGTCAGCGTGTGCGAACCTGATTGCGAATCGACTAAAATCGTATCACTCGACACAAAGAAGGTCAACGAATGGCCCGTGGTCGTATCGCCCGATGCGTCAACAATCGTCGGCTCTCCGCCCGAAAGCACGAATTTCCCTTCCCCGGCCGTGTAGTCCGCCCTCTCGGCCGTGGCCCTCACGTCGTCTTGCAGGACGACGACGCTGCCTTGGGCAATGGCATGATCCAACTGCCCTCGCGCTCCCCGGCTGGCATCGGCAGTTGGTTCAACGGTGCCCCCGCCGAGAAAGGCATCGAGAACTCTCGACTCCATCGATCCCTGGAGGGAAGTTGCCGTTACGCCTCCTTCCAGATGCACCTTTCCCAAGTTGTCCCAATAAGTTAGGAGGGGGGCGCGTATTTCCCAAACCACAGGAGCCGAGCTGCGCGCCTTAACGGCGATCGCCGTGGGGGCGGAGGTCCTAGCCACCGACGGGACAATTGGTGCTCCCGAACCACCCGATGTCTGGGGAAAAACTGCGACGACATGCCCTTCCGCCTGCATTTTCCGTTCCTCGCGCCAAAGCTCGATCTGATCTGCTTCCAGGACCGATTCTCCCTGCCATAGCCTCGCGTGTCCCGAGTACACCACGTGCCCAGAGGTTGTCGAGCCGGCGAGCGAATCGGCTGAGATGTGGGCCGTGCCGGCGCCTAGATTCAAGGCGCTACCTTTGCCCGTGGGGATGTACGTTGAAACTACGCCTCCGCCGGCCTGTATCTCGCCTGACTTTTGGTTGATTTTCACGCTTCCTACGGTCGACCGGCTCATGGCATCGGAGAGCACAGGCGAGCCGTCCATTGCGATGGTGTCGGTGGTGCGTTCGATCCGCGCGTGTGCAGCACTGGCCCGCCGGTCACCTTGCTGGAATTGAACATTCCCGTCTTCCTCGAGAGTCTCCCAATCTCCCTTGCCGCCAAGCGTCGCCACCAACTCCGCAGCCGTGGTCGATTGCGGAGCATGATTACCGGTCTTGCTGAGAACCTCTACGCCTGAATGGCCCAGCAATTTCGCCAGCCGGCCGTCGCTGCCAAAGACTGCGGTGAACTTCCTCGCGCGCAATTCGGTGGTTTCGTCGCCACTTTTCGATTCAATCGTTGCGGGTCCAAGCGTTTCCGCACTTTCGATGCTCTGTTTTTCGGGGCCGTCGCCAGCGTGCTGCGCAGGCGAAAATACGACGTGTAGCGCGCTAGTCTTCAGGAGGCGCGAATCAGCCCCGTCCTCCGAATCTCCCGTAACGCCGCCGCTCGCCGTCAGATCCTTTAGGGCGTTGTGCGCGGGCTGCATGACCAGTTCCGCGCGCGCCGCCGAGAAATGATCCGTGCCGCGCGTCGTTTCTCGCGTGCCGGAAACATTCCCGTCCGCCACAATCTTCTCGATCCAACCCTGCGGATTGAGAGAAGCCTGGAACGTATCTGCGGAAAGGTCCGCCTTCCCGCTGCTTTCCATTACGTGAATGGCGGGATGGCCTTCCGCGATCGCCTGTCGCGCGTGAAAATCGTCGTCGAGACTCATAGAAATCTCATCGGCCGTGAGCTCGCGGCCGCCTTGCCGCACGACCGTGGGGCCGTTGAGAACCACGCTGTGATCGTTTCGCCGGATCTCCAGGCTGCTCCCTGCGACGCTCACGGGAAGGCCGCTTGTCTTTTCCGAAGGCGTCAAGTCGAATTCCACCGCGTGCTCCACCAGCAAGGTGGCATCGCTCGTGCTGTAGCGCACTCCCACCCCGTGGCCCGTGCCTTCGGGAAAGCTGAAATTGACTGATTCGGAGGTCGACGCTTCGCCCGACTCCCGGTTGAATTTCAGATCGCGTGTCTTGATTTCGAGCTCTTTCTCGGCTGGTTTGCCGGAGCCAGAATTTGCGCCCTGAATGTCGATCTGGACATCTCCCTGGCAGCGGACGTCACCCGATTTCGGTTCATAGCTGCACTCGCGGGTGTGAATGTTGTCGTTGCGGGTTCCGTCGCGGCCGTAGATGGTGATCCACACGTCCTCGAGAAGCGTGCGATCACTGTCCTTGTACACCGTCGCGTGTGAAGCGCTGATCGTGTAGATCGTCCGATCCTTTTCTCCCCCCGAATACGTGAATTTGCCCGATTGTCGCTCGACTGTTTTCGGCACCACGGCCGGCGCCACATGCCGCTCGTGGCTTGCGCGCACCTCGCGTTCCACGTACACGCCGCCGACGATCACGGCCACCAGTCCCGCTGTGATTGCCGCCCAGCGTGCGTAGCGCGCTGCTTGCGTATTTCGCAAGGAATATTCCCCCTCACTCCATTAGAAGCCGAGTATAGGGGAGAGGTTTACAGGGAACAACAACTTGCGGGCGGACGGTACCGCCTAATCGAGGCTTGTTTTCCCTGCGAGGCCGCCCGCAGCGGTGATTCTGGACGAGGCCGCATTCTTGGCGAAGGTCTTTGCTGCCCTGAATTCCCGGAGCAGCTTGTTACCCTTGCGAGAGTAGATCCAGCTCACGTTACGAATTTTTCCTTCGAGACTTCTCTCGTATTTCGGTTGCTCAAGAACTGGAACCATGCCTGTTCTTAACTTGTGAATCCCGGACCGCAATTGGTGCATTCGTTCCCGCAGGACGTTCGGAAATCTGCTTGCAAGCACGCCATTCATGACTTTGCTTGACGCAGGTCCCATGATCTGCATTTTCTTTCTCGATACGCGAAAGCCGCTTCTCCGGAGGATGCGGAAAACTGTGGGGATCACGACTGGAGAGTTGTCTCCCGAGAAGGCGAGATCATCCACCCAGGTCGAGTACTGGATTTTCTGCTCCATGCATTCCTTTCTTATGGGCTCGTCGATTGAGTATAGAACGAGGTTTGCCAACAGGGTGCTTGTAGGAGCTCCCTGTGGCAGGTGTCTCTCAAACGTCGTGAGGCTGGTAAGGAGGCTGGCTATCGGTGGCGAGCATCCGAGGAGATGTGACCAAATCTCGTAAATCCGCAGATTCGAGATGCTGGGGAAGAAGTTCTTGATATCAATAGTCACAAGGAAGCGGGCACAGGCTTGCATGACGACGTTATCGAGGACAGATCGCCCACGAATTCCACCACACAGATAATAAGGAAACGTTATTTTCCGCAGAAGGCAAGAGTTGATCCTACTCTGAATGCTCTTTAACAGCGCCAAGGGATTGTCTATCGTTCGGACTTTGGTCAAACCTGAACTGCGGGCAAAGGGGCGAGGTGGAACTTTGGCGCGGAATGGCTTGTATCTTTTACCCGCCGAAGTAGCGACCATCCTTAGCGTTTCCCGGGTAAAACCGAGGCGTGATTCGAGGTCACGGAGCGATGAAATACTAAGTCTTGGGGGCTCGCCGCGGCCTTCTAGGGGCTCTTTCCACATTTTCTTGGCTTGCGATGAGGATCTGAGCAAGAGACGATCCGATGTGTTCCAGCGTAAGGCCGTGAGGTGCGTCCCCTGGCTCAACGGCGAGTAGCGTTAACAAGTGGACTGGGACTCGCATTGCCTTCGCAATTTTTTCCAGCGTGTCGACGCTAGGCTTGCGTTGCCCAGTTTCCAGTAAAGACACATAACTCGGGTCAATCGAAGCAAGCTCCGCAATATCCTTTTGCTGCTTGCCACTTATGGCGCGAAGGACTCTTATGGATTTACCGTAGTTCACTGTATATGTGTAGTGGGAATTGGATCATCCTCGACTTCTCCGCGACCGCACGTTATTCAAAGAATCCTCGAACTAGGCATTCCGTAACCTCTCGAACGGCACGAAATGCTGCCGCGCGGGTGAAACGTCTTCGCCTCAGTCTCAAGATTTCCTCTAACGCTCGATCGACTGCCTTTCTCTGTCGTGGTTCGATGTCGCCTCTCGCTTGCAACGCCCTCAGGAGGGCGATGCAAACTCTTACGTCTTTGAAGTGTTTCAAGTGGTTCTCCTTTGCGACGCTAGGTGCGTCGTGCCGAGGGCGCGCCTTCCGCAAAGGAGCGACAACGAACCGGATGACCCGATTCCAAAGTGCCGGCCACACTATTGAGTATGGCAAGCTGCTGTAAGCGCACGCACGATCCAACGCGCGGCTTTGAGCGCAGGGCCGCGCTTTTGGCACGGTCCTGGACGAGGGCTACATTTAGCCCACGCCATTAGCTTCCGCTCGGTGAAAACCGGGCGGCTTAGGGCCTTACGGCCCCTGGAAGGTTCCCGCAGGCGGGAGAATCACATTTTCAAAGAACGTGTGAGCCGCTGTAACAGCGGCCCTAGGGAAATCTACCCCAGTCAAATCATAGAGTCAAATGAAATTTCTTTGAGTAATCCTAAATGACTATGACTGTGTGCAGATCTCTGCTGCCCGAGGTTGAAACCGGTGACCAGAGAGTCTTATTGGGACTCGTGTTTACTTGTGTAGAGAGAGAAAACTCATTTCAATGAAAATTTCATGTTCGGAGGCGAGATCGCGCGCTGAGGGCGTCACGATGGATTTGGGGCCGAGGAGAATCTTTTCGCCACGGCCAATCGCTGTGCGCACGTCGCTTTCGCTCACAAACTCTGCCGCTTGAATCGGAGGCTCGGGCGCCTTGGCGGCAGATGCAACCATCGCCCGAGACGGTGCTGCCGCAACCGATCTCGCGATTGAGGGAGCGTCGGAAGTCGAGCTTCTGACACCCTTCGATGCCGACGAAGCTGTTTCAGGATTTGGCGGTGGATGATGTGGCAAGGCTTCCGGAGCAGTGGGCGGCTCATTTTTCGGCGTCCCTCCACGAGGGATGCCCCGTGCCATGAATACGCGCTCCACAATCCTCGCAATTACCTGACGGTCAGGCGTCGTTGCCGTTGCGGCTCCTGCACGCACAACAGCCCCAGCCGTCGCTGACGGAACCGCCGTGGCTTTCGTTGGTGATTCCAGCACCACCTGAGGCGCCTCGGGAGTCGGAGGCTGCGAGCTCATCCCCTGCCCCAGTCCCCGCCCCAATCTCTGTTCCGCTGGAATCGTCCGGTGCTCCACACCCCGCGATTCCCAGGCCACGCGTTTGATATTCATCAGGTGCTGCGGCCCGATATTGTCCGATGTGATATTCCCGCCGGGTGATCCGCACCCGAGCGTCATCGCGGGAAACAGGTTTGTCGAATAGCCGATGGATCCATGCACCGCCGAACTGTTCACGATCACCCGATAGGCCGGGACAGCCAGACCGAATTGCTTCACCGCGGCCTCGCTCTGCGAATGGATCGAAACGGTATGCCCCAGGCCGCCGTAGTGCAGCAGCCGCGTGCAGAGGTCGATCCCCGCAGAAAGATTCGCGGCAGAATAGAAGGCCAGTATCGGCGAGAGTTTCTCTCCCGAAAGCGGAACGTTGCGCCCCACCCCTTCGAGCTTCGCGATCAAGACGCGCGTCGTAGCAGGAACTTTGATCCCCGCCATTTCTGCAATCGTCGTCGCCGGACGCCCCACGACCTGCGGATTCGGCGTGGACGATCCCGCGCGGAATACCAGCTCCCCCAGCTTTGCAATTTCTTCCGCCGAGAGAAAATAGGCCCCTTGTTGCCGGCATTCTTCCAGCGTCTTGCCGGCCACCGCTTCCTCGGCGACAATCGCCTGTTCGGAGGAACAGATTGTGCCGTAGTCGAAAGTTTTCCCGGCAAGAATGTCTGCAACGGCTTTTCGCACATCTGCGGTCCGCTCGATGAATGTCGGCACGTTTCCCGGTCCAACGCCAAACGCCGGTCGCCCCGAACTATATGCGGCGCGGACCAGGCCAATACCCCCCGTCGCCAGGATCACTCCCACGCGGTGGTTTTTCATCAGTTCCTGCGTTCCCTGCATTGTCGGATGGGCGAGACAAATGATCAGTCCCTCGGGCGCACCCATCTTCAGCGCGGCGCGCTCCAGCACTCCCACCGTTTCGCAGATGCAGCGCATCGCGCTCGGATGCGGGCTCAGGACCACGGCGTTCCGCGCCTTCAGCGAAATGATCGTTTTGTAGATCGCCGTGGAGGTGGGATTCGTGGAAGGAATCACCGCCGCCACCACTCCCACCGGTTCGGCGATTTCGAGAATTCCCTTTTCGCGGTCCTCGCGCAGGATCCCGGCCGTCTTCATCCCGCGAATCGCGCGCGGGACATCCACCGAGGCCAGCCGGTTCTTGATGATCTTGTCGGGAACGTTGCCGTAGCCCGTCTCTTCGACGGCTGTGCGTGCGAGCTGCTCGCCCGCCGCCGTGGCTGCATCCGCGCAAGCCTCCACCACGGCATCCACTTGCTCCTGAGAAAATGCGGCGAATTTCTTCTGGGCTTCGCTCGCCCGCTCGACGGCTTCGCGGGCTTCTTGGATGGAAATCAGGTCGCGGTCACGCAGGCTCACAAGACGGTACCTGACCGGGCTTCATGGCTTGGTGCCAAGAAAGCTCCGTTTCGCATGGCTCCGGGCGATGCTGCTCCCGGCTACTTCTTTACGCCCTTGGGCTGTCCGCCCCCGGGCAAAATATCTTCCACCAACTCGTGCGGCCGCGGAATCACGTGTACGGCCACCAACTCGCCCACGCGCCTCGCTGCCGCGGCCCCCGCGTCGGTGGCCGCCTTCACGGCGCCGACATCCCCGCGAACCATCACGGTGACGTATCCCGCGCCGATATACTCCTTGCCGATCAATATTACGTTCGCGGCCTTCACCATGGCGTCCGCCGCTTCAATCGAGCCCACCAGCCCCTTAGTCTCGATCATCCCTAACGCTTCATAGGACATTCGTCCTCGCTCGCCTCCGCGATTGCCCCCGCGGCCCTGCGGAGAAACCTAAATTCGTGCGCAGACTAACACGCCGCCATATGTGAATCAAGCTGTCCGGTTGGCCCTGTGGAAATAAATCCAGGCACACGGGTCAATCCGATTTCTTCATCTTCTCGAGAACCGCCAAGAGGACATCCTTCCGCACCCATTTCTTGTTCCCGTTAGCTCCGTCATCCGTTACAGGTGAAGAGGTCCGCAGCTTGGGGGGTAGGGCTACTTGATATGTGTTGATCTCAATCCCATTGTCACACTGCTGCGAGATTTCCTTGCCCTGGAAGACACAGGTATAAGCTATCCGCATGACGCCATAACCTTGATACATGATTTCGTAATAAGTTTGAATCGGACCGTAGCTCAGGACTTGAGTTTTTGATTGCTTCGTAGGTAAGAGAGTTCCAATCGAGCGACGAAGGAATACGAGATACTCGCCTCCAAGGCCGTAGCTGACGTAGGGCCCAAAGAAAACTGTGGCCCCGGGCTCAGTTCCTTTGAATGGCTTCAGGACCTCGGCTTTGTAAACCGTGTGGGGGTATTGCTCCGTATCACCGGATACAATCCGGATGGTCGCCACGACATCTGCTTGGTTGAATAGATCTTCCAGTTTCACCCTTTCCGGTTCAGTGATTGTAGCCGCCTGCTGTGCGAACATTGCGCAGGAATAGCAGAGAAGACATGCGATTATGGCCAGCGGCGGGTGATTTCTAAACGCGGTCATAGCACACGGCAAAAGACAGTTATGGCTTACCCGGGCTCAAGCATTGCAGATTAGCTCCAAACTACAGGCAAGACAAGTCACGAAGTCTGCTCGCCCAAAGGATGCGCGATAATTGCAGGCAATTATCGCTGGATCAATCGCCCGGGGCGCCTTTGGGAAGGATGCCCAGCCCCGCCGCAGCCACGCTGTCTCGCGACGTATTCTTCACCAAATACATTGCCTCGTCGGCCAGATGCAGCAATTCCGCCTTGGTACGCGAATCGCTTGGATATGATGCCACGCCCACGCTGGCCGTGATGTGGACGTTCAACGCAGGCTCCTTCAGCCAGGGCGTCTCGCGAATCAGCTTGTGCAAGCGCCGCGCCACGCTCATCGCATTTTCCTTCGAGGTCTGTGGCAGCAGCACGACAAATTCATCCCCGCCGTATCGGAACGCCAAGTCGATCAGCCGGCACTTGTCCTTGATCGCCGTGCCGATTTCCGACAGCAGCTTCGACCCCATCAGATGCCCGTACGTGTCGTTCACCGTCTTGAAGTGGTCCAAGTCGATGAAAATCAGCGAAAACTCGAACGCGTACCGGTGCGAACGGTAGATCTCCGTATCCAGCATGAAATTCAGATGCCGCGCGTTGTAGAGGCTCGTGCAGTCGTCGGTAATCGTCAGCTCGTGAATTCGCTGGACGTGCCGCGCGTTTTCGATGGCGATGGCCGCATAATCCGCCAGCGCCTCCAGCAGCGCCAGGTCGCGCTGGCTGAAGCCTTCCGGCCCGATACAGTTGATCAGTTCGATCACTCCCAGGCAGTGCTCGCGAAATCGCACCGGGACGGCCACGATTGAGCGCGTCTCCACCTTGGTTCGCTCGTCCACTTTCCCGAAGAACCGCGAGTCCTTGGTCGTGTCCGGCACCACCACCACTTCGCCCGTCTGCGCCACCCATCCCGCCAGCCCTTGCCCGAGCTTGATTCGTACGTCCTTCAGCGCCTCGGCGCCCTTCCCCGTGGCGATTTGAAAATACAGCTCGCCTTTATCGGCATCCATCAGCAGGAGCGACCAAGTGTCCGGTCGCAGCACTTCGTTGATTTTTTCCATGATGGTCCGCAGCACCTGGTCGAGCTGCAGGGAAGAGGTCAGCGCCTTTCCGAGTTCATGGAACACCGTGACTTCGCTGCCCTCCGGGATGTCCATTTTGACACCCGGATTGCGCCGTCTATCCACCCCCTCGAAGGGCTTGGAGTCCGCCGCTCTTCGCGTTCGTTCTTCGGGCGCAGCAGGCATAGCGTTACTGGTCTCTTTGGGCAATGTTCGGATTATAGTGAACCATTTTCGCTCACTGCAACGGACTTCGCAGCCCAATTGCCCTAACGCCAATGCCCCACCCATTCGGCCGATCCAGCCACCCGCGCGACGGCATTGACACACTCTTGACCCGCGCCTATATTTTGCTTTGGTGGCGAGTCTCGACCGGATGCCTTCCACACCCTTCGGCGAACAACTGAAACGCGAACGCGAAATGCGCGGCGTCTCCCTCGAGGAGATATCCGCCGCCACGCGCATCAGCACCCGTTTCCTCGAAGCCCTCGAAAATGAGCAATGGGACCGCCTCCCCGGTGGAGTTTTCAATCGCGGATTCATCCGCTCCGTGGCTCGTTTCCTGGGGCTCGATGGGGACACCCTCATCTCCGAATATGAGCTCGAGCGAAAGACTTCCCCCGAGACTCATGCCGCCGTGGACGCTCCGGAGGATATTCCGCGCAACTGGCGCCCCGCGGCTGCGGCGCTTGCACTCCTCGCCGTCCTTTTAGCAGGCGGCTGGTTTGCATATCAGCGATATGCCTTGGATATTTCGGCGCGCATTCACAGGCACACGGCTGCCGTCGCTTCGGCTCCGAACCCAAGCCTCGCCGGACCTGCGCAAGCAACCGCTGAGCCGTCTCCTTCCAGCGCCGCGCCTTCGAGCGCTTCGCCAGACTCCGGCGCTGCCCTCGCGGCCGTTCCCCTCGATTTGAAAATTCAGGCTGGCAAAGCCGCTGACGTGAAGGTGATCGCGGACGGCAATATCGTTTTCGAAGGACACTTGGATGTGGACGCCGCCAAGCGCTTCACGGCGCGTGATACGCTGGAAATCACGGCCAGCGAATCGAGCGCCCTGCTCCTGGAACTCAATGGCCAGACCGTCCCGCCCATTGGGACGCCCGGACAGCCGGGAAGCATCACGCTGACGCGCAAAGACCTGAAGCCCGGGGCGGGAGTCGCTCATTAGCGCGGACCTGCGCGCGGAAATCCGTTCCGGCCATGCCCGGCCGGAGCAAAAGCTGGCGCTGTGCACGGGCGCAATTCCGCTCAGCCCGGAAGACCGCGTCGAGCTGCTCGCCGTGCTCGCCTCGGATTCCGATCCCAGAGTTTCCGAGCGCGCTCTCGGCGTTCTCTTGACTCTGCCACTGGAGTCCTTCCTGAGTGCGGTCGGGCGCGCCGACGCGGACCCTCACCTTTTTTCTTACTGCGCGGACAATCTGAGCGAAAAACCCAGTATCGCCGACGCCCTTGCCAAGAATCTTGCTTGTCCCACGGCCCACGTCGCGCGCGTCGCCGCTCGCCTGACCGTTGACGGCATCCAGGCCCTCCTCGACAATCTGGAGCGCTTCACTTCCGACCCCCAGCTCGTCATCGCCGTCACCCAGACCACCTCCGGAAACGCCGAGCAAAAGGAACTCCTCGCGGAATTGCAAAAGGGCGCCGTGGCCATGAATGAGATTAAAGAGGCCGCCGCCGCAGCCGAGCCCGATCCCGAAAAGCGAGAAACGCTTATGCAGCGCGTGGCCCACATGAACGTCGTCCAGCGCCTGACCCTTGCGCTCAAGGGAGGCCGCTCCGAACGCTCGCTCCTGATTCGCGACCCCAACAAGCTCGTCCAACGCTGCGTCCTGCAATCCCCGCGCTTGACCGATTCGGAAGTCGAGGCTTACGCCTCCATGACTAACCTGCCGGGCGAAATCCTTCGGTCCATCTCGCTCACGCGCACCTTCATGAAAAGCTACATGACCGTGAAGAACCTCATCTGCAATCCGAAGACGCCGCTTGATGTCTCGCTCCACCTGCTCCCGCGCCTCAATGCCACCGATCTTCGCATTCTCACGACAAACAAGAATATCCCGGAAACCTTGCGCACAATGGCCGTGAAGCTTCACCGCAAGCGGAAAGCCGGCCTTCCCGGCGATTAAACTATTTCCCTCCTGTGTCGGCTTGCGATGCGTGGCAGAGCTAATTCGTGCCTGAAGCGGCCAACGAGGCCTCAATCTTCCGTTGATACTCCCGCGCCTTCGCCAGAATCTCCCGTTCGTCGAGCGTCAGCATCCGCCGGTCCTCCATCACGATCTTGCCGCCGATGACCACCGTCTTTACGTCCGTGGCCTTCAGCGCATAGACCAGGTGCGAATACACGTTGTACATCGGAGTCGCATGCGGCGCGCTCGTATCCACCAGGATCAAGTCCGCCTTTTCCCCGTTTCGAGCGACCCAATCTGCTTCTCCATGTGCACGGCCCGCGCCCCGCCGATGGTCGCCATCTCCACCACCTGCTCGGTCGGCAGCGCGCGCGAATCGCGCCGCGAAATCTTCTGCAGCTTCGCAGCTAGGTCCATTTCCTCGAACAAGTCCTGATCGTTGTTGCTCGCCGCTCCATCGGTCGCCAACCCCACCGGCACGCCCGCCGCAAGCATTTCCTCAATCGGCATCACTCCCGCCGCTGTCTTCATGTTGCTCGAAGGGTTGTGAACGCATCCCACCCCGAAATGCGCGAGCGCCGCAATGTCCCCCGGGTCCACCCAAATGCAGTGCGCGCCCACAACGTCCGGCCCAAGCAGCCCGATTTGCTCCAGATACCGTACCGGCGTCAGCCCGTGCTTCGCCCGGCTCTCTTCCAGCTCGAAGGGAGCTTCGGCTATGTGAATCAGGATCGGCGCACCGTTTCGCCGCGCCAGCGCCGCTGCATCCTGCAACGTCTTCTCCGAGCAGGTGTAAATCGAATGCGGCGCCACCGCCGCAACGATCAGCGAATCGCCCTTCCAGTGATCGATGTAATTCTGCGTGTAGGCGAGCGCCGCCACGGGCGTCTTGTTATCCGGCGCGGGGAAATCAATGATCGTCTCGCCCAGGACGCCCCGCATCCCTGCTTCCTTTGTCGCCCGCGCAACCTCATCCTCGAAGTAATACATGTCCGCATACGTCGTGATGCCGCCGCGCAGCATCTCCAGCACTCCCAGCCGCGTTCCCCAGGTGACGAAATCCGCAGTCACGTTCCGCGCTTCCGCCGGAAAAATGTACTTGTGCAGCCAGTCGTCCAGAGCCAAGTCGTCCGCCAGCCCGCGAAACAGGCTCATCGCCGCATGTGCGTGCCCGTTGATCAATCCCGGCAGGACCAGCGTTCCCCGCGCATCGATCGTCTTCGCCGCCTCATACTCGGCCTCGAGTTTCGCGCGCGTCCCCACCGCCACAATCGTGTCCCCCCGCACCGCCACCGCGCCGTCCTCAATCACGCGGCGCTGCGTGTCCATCGTCACCACCGTCCCGCCGCTCACCAACAAATCCACTTTCTCTTTGGCTGCCGCGCTGGAAGGCAATGCCGAACCGGCGCAAAGAAAAACAAGCACAATCCAGAATCCGCGGAACGACGCGCGAATCGATCCTGAAAAACCGCTTCGGTGGGTATTCATAATTTTCCCGTGTCTCGTGGTTGCAGGACTCAGAGGAACGACGAATCGAACGGCCGCGGCAGCAGCCTCCCTGCGCTCTCTTGCTCCACTTTCCCCTTCAGATTCGCCAATATGACTGGCACATCCCCGCAAAATTCCCAGATGATTTGCCGGCACGCTCCGCAAGGCGGCGTCAGCGTATCCGTATCCGTCACCACGGCGATGGCATCGAATCCCCGCTCGCCTTCCGAAACCGCCTTGAAAATGGCGACCCGCTCGGCGCAACACGTCAACCCGTAGCTGGCGTTTTCCACGTTGCAGCCCGTGAAAATCCGCCCCGACTTCGCCCGCACCGCCGCCCCCACGCGAAAATTCGAAAACGGCGCGTGCGCGTTCTCCCGCGCCTGCTTCGCCGCTGCAATCAGTCCCTCTTGGCCGTTGCTCATGGTCGTCGGTTTGCTCCGCGGCAAATTATCAACGCAAAGAACAACAGAGCGGCACTAATTACCACGCCGTCGCGCACTGAAAGATGGATAGATGGCAAGAGGGCAAACAAGAGTCCTACCAATCCAAGCCAGGTTCCGATAACGGCCAAGCGTGTGGCCACGCGCACGCCGGGGTCAGGATGCTGGCAGGCTGCTCGCAATGCAGCCCAACTTGAAAAGGAAGGTTCAATGATCTCTAGATCAACGGTCGTTTGCTGTTTGAGGCGGCCCAATGCATCACGATACCACCCACTGAGAACGAGTATGCTTTCCCACTTTGCCCGGTTCGTGGGCAAAGAGTATTTTTCATCAAAAATTTTGTGAGCGTCGTTGTATCGGTTCACAAAATTCCGATCGAGTTCCCGATATTCGCAATACACTGAGCGCTTCAAGCTCCTGTTCTTCAAGAGAACAACCGTGCGGGCGAGTGTGCCCTTCTTCATGGTCCACACCCAACCCTTGTCTGACTCGTCAGAGGACGCGGCATAAATGGAGTATTCAGTCAAGCTAGGCCTCCAACGCGGGAGTCCTTTTCCACGTCCGCAGCGATCTTCGGAATCACGGCGCGGAGCAGCGCCATGAATTGCCGCGCCACGCGTTCGCCCGTTTCGAGCACCTCAGCGTGGTCCAGTGGACGGTCTAAAACGCCGGCAGCCATATTCGTTACGCAAGAAATCCCCAGCACGCGCATACCCATGTGCCGAGCCGCGATCGTTTCCAGTACTGTGGACATCCCCACTAAATCGGCGTCAATCGTCCGCAGATATCGGATCTCCGCCGGCGTTTCGTAGCTTGGCCCCGTAAGCGCCGCGTACACTCCCTCGTGAACTTCGATCCCCAACCGTTTCGCCTCCACCAGCGCGATCTCGCGGTACGGCTTCCAGTAAGCCTGCGTCATATCCGGGAACCGCGGTCCGAAACGCTCGTCGTTCGGCCCGATCAGCGGGTTCGCTCCCTGCAAATTGATGTGGTCGCGGATCGCCACCAGCGCGCCCTGGTGGTAATCGAGATTGATTCCGCCCGCCGCATTCGTCAGGATAACCGCGCGAATTCCCAGCCGCCCGAAGACGCGCATCGGGAACGCGACTTCCTTCGCTGGATACCCCTCGTAAAGGTGTACCCGCCCCTGCATCGCCGCCACGGCCACGTTTCCCGCATGGCCGATTACAAGCCTTCCCGCGTGCCCAACCGCCGTCGAGTGCGGGAACCCCGGAATTTTCTCATAAGGGATTCGCGTCGCATCCGCGAGTTCATCGGCGAATGCTCCCAGCCCCGACCCCAACACCAGCGCGATTTTCGGCCGCAGCTTCGTCTTCGAAAGAATGAACTTCGCGGCGCGCTCGGCGCGCTCAAATTCGCCTCCGCGCGCTGCCACCTTCGGGCGGGCCGGACTCATCGCAGCATGATCCCCACGATCGACGCGGACATCAGGTTCGCCATCGTCCCCGCCAGCATCGCGCGAATCCCCAGGCGTGCCAGTTCGGATTTCTTGTTCGGCGCCAGCGCCCCGATTCCTCCGATCTGAATCCCGATCGAGCTGAAGTTCGCGAACCCGCACAACGCAAAAGTCGCGATCGTAAACGACCGCGGATCGAGCGTGGCCGCCATCGGCCCAAGCCGCTGGAACGCGATCAGTTCGTTGGTCACCATGCGCAGCCCCAGCAGATTCGCGATCGTCGAGCAGTCGCCCTTCGGAATCCCAATCACCCACGCGACCGGCCAGAAGATCCACCCGAGCACTTGCTCCAGGCTTGCTGGAAACCAGCCTATGTGCGTGTGCAGGATTCCAAAGCAGCCGTCCACCAGATAAATCAGCGCGATGAAGGAGATCAGCATCGCGCCCACGTTGATCGCCAAATTCAGCCCGTCCGTAGTCCCGCGCGCGATTGCCCCCAGCGCGTTCGGATCGCGCTCCAGTTCCGCCATTTTCACTTTTCCCGACGTCACCGGCGTCTCCGTCTCCGGCACCAGCATTTTCGAGAGCAGGATCGTTCCCGGCGCCGTCATGATCACCGCCGCCAGCAGGTGTTTCGCCTCAATCCCAAACGCGATGTACGCCGCCATGATGCCGCCCGATACGTGCGCCATCCCGCTCGTCATGATGGTCATCAGCTCCGAGCGCGTCACGTCCGGCAAGTAGGGCCGGATTGTCAGCGGCGCTTCCGTCTGCCCCATGAAGATGCTCGCCGCCACGTTCAACGATTCCGCTCCGCTCACTCCCATGAAACGCGTCATCACCCACGCCGCCACCCAGATGATCAGTTGCATGATTCGCAGGTAGTAGAGCAGCGCAAACACGGCCGCGATAAAAATAATAGTCGGCAGCACTTGAAACGCGAAGACCAGCCCCCACGGCGGCTTGTTCACCCCCAGCGCGCCGAAAACGAAATTCGCCCCATACGCCGCGAAGCTCAACAGCCAGTTCACCGCATCTCCCGCCTTTTGGAAGATCGCCCGCCCCTCGTCCCATCGCATCACCAGGAATGCGAACACGATTTGCAGCCCCAGGCCCCAGCCGACCGTCTTCATCCGGATGGCTCGCCGGTTGGTCGAGAATGTCCATGCCAGCACAATCATCGTCAGCATGCCGAGGACTCCGACAAATCGGTGCATTCCTTGCGACCTCCTTCCTTCCCCGCGATCCTGCTATTCCGATTCCGTAGCGCCGATGACCTTGCGGACGAGCGGCAGACCGGCCGGCGCCGCCTCCCCAATCTCAAAGCTTCGCTCCAACAGCTCCATCGCCTCGCTCAGTCGGGCCTCGACGTTATAGTGCACGCTACAAAGCGCCTCGCCCGCTCGCACCGCATCCCCGACCTTCTTCTCCAGGACGATCCCCACCGCCGGGTCCACGGCATCCTCTTCTTTTTCCCGCCCGCCGCCGAGCCGCATGCTTGCGACGCCCACCTGCTGGCACCGCATTGCTGTGACAATCCCTGCCCGCCTCGCCGTGACCTGCGCCTTCTGCTTCGCGCGCGGCAACCGTCCCGGATCGTCCACCACTCTCGCATCGCCGCCTTGCAGCCGGACGACCTCGCGGAATGTATCACGGGCGCGCCCCGTTGCAATCATTTCCCGCGCCAGCACCCGCCCTGCTTCCACCGTTTTTGTCCGCCCGCCCAGCGCGAACATCCACGCCGAAAGCTCGATGCACAGTTCGCGCAAATCTGCTGGCCCGCCGCCGTTCAGCACCTCGATGCACTCCTCCACTTCCAGTGCGTTCCCCACCTTGCGACCCAGCGGCTGGTCCATTCCGGTAATCAACGCGACCACTTTCTTCCCCATCCGCGTCCCGGTCTCCACCATCAGCCGTGCCAGTTGTTCAGCCTCGCGCTCGCTTTTCATGAACGCGCCGTCGCCCGTCTTCACGTCCAGCACGAGGGCGTCAATTCCCTCCGCCAGCTTCTTGCTCATGATCGAGGCGCAAATCAGGAAGGGGCTTTCAATCGTTGCCGTCACGTCGCGCAACGCATAGAGCTTCTTATCCGCCGGCGCAATTTCCGGCGTCTGTCCAATCAGCGCGCACCCGCATGACTCCAACACGCCGTGAAACTCCCGCAGTGAAAGATTCACGTTGAATCCGGGTATCGCCTCCAGCTTGTCGAGCGTCCCGCCCGTGTGCCCCAACCCTCGCCCGCTGACCATCGGCACGCGCAGCCCGCCCGCCGCCACCACCGGCGCGACCACCAGCGAAGTCTTGTCGCCCACGCCGCCGGTCGAGTGTTTATCCACCTTCGCGCCCGCCAACCCCGAAAAATCCAGCACCTCGCCGGAATGCAGCATTGCTTCCGTCAGCGCCGCCAGCTCCGCGGACGTCATCCCTCGCAGCACCACAGCCATGAGCCATGCCGCGAGCTGGTAATCGGGAATTGTCCCCCTCGCAGCACCCTCGACGATGAATTGGATTTCCTCGCGGGAAAGTTCCGCGGCGTCGCGCTTCTTGCGGAGGATGTCAACAGCACGCATGAATCAGCGGTGTCCTATGTTCGGCGTGTCCAATACATATAGAGAACAAAGGCAAGACAAGTAGCGGCAATCACCTTGTCCATGTGTCTCAGGGCGGGAGACTCGGGCCGTTCCATGAGCATCATCAGAATATCGAGGACTAATGCACCAACTACGAATCCTCGCCACCAATTGCGGTCTGGAAGCCTCATTCCCATGTCTACGCGGAGAGTCTACCAAGGTTCACTAAAATTGAGGCACCACACATGCATTGAACGCTTCATCACGCCCGCGCCAGCCACAAATACACAGCCCACACCACCGGGCTCGCCAGGATCAAGCTGTCGATCCGGTCCAGCATCCCGCCGTGTCCCGGCAAGATCGTACCCGAATCCTTCACCGCCGCGCCCCGCTTGTACGCCGACTCGATCAGGTCGCCCATCTGTCCCGCCAGGTTTCCCAGCCCCGCGGCCACCAGGAGCATCAGCACGTCCACCTGCATCCAGCGCGCGAAAAACACCGCCGTCAACAGCGAGGCGAACATATTCCCCAGCGCGCCTTCCCACGTTTTCTTCGGGCTCAGCGCCGGCGCCATCGGCAGCCTTCCGAACGTGTGCCCCACAAAATATGCCAGCATGTCGCCGGCCCAGATCAGCACCATCGTGAACAGCGCCAGCTCCCGCCCCACTCGCTCGATTTCGTTGATCCGCACGATGTAGCTGAACGGCAGCGCGACAAACAGCATCCCCGCCGAGCTGATCGAAATCGCCGGCAGCACATCCTGCAGCGGCCGCCGCGTAGCCAGCCCGATTCCCACGCACCCGAAAAGAAAAACCAACAGCACGGCTTCGACCGACACCAGCCCGCCCGCCGCGTTCCGCACGATCGAAATTCCGCCGCTGAATTCGCGCGTCTCGACGAGCCCGCTGGAATACTGCGCGTAAAACATTCCCGCGGCGCACGCCATCGTCCACTTGCGGAACCCGTGCAGTCCCAGCCGTTCGCCCAGTTCGAAGAATTCCACCAGCGCCAGGATAGCGACGCCCGCCGCCACTGCCGCCAACAGCCCCGGTGGCCCGTACCACACCAATCCGACGACAATCGGAATCAACGCCGCGGCGGTCAGGATTCGCAGGACCATTCGCCGTCAGCCGCGCCCTGCCCGGTGGACCGGCTCGCGGCCGCCATGTTCGGCAGTCTCGCCCGGCGCGCTCGCCGCCGCGCGCTCGCGCCCTTTGCCGAGCCCGCCGTAACGCCTCTCGCGCTTCTGGAAATCCAACAGCGCCTCCAGCAGCCGCGCCCGCGAAAAATCCGGCCAGAGCGTCTCCGTCACGTAAATTTCCGCGTACGCGATCTGCCAAAGCAGGAAATTGCTCACCCGCATTTCGCCACTCGTGCGGATCAGCAGGTCCGGGTCCGGCAGCCCCGCCGTATAGAGGTGCTCGGAAATCGTCTGCTCGTCCGCGTGAAACGCCGAAAGCCCGTTCGACCGCACGTGGTCCAGCAGGGCGTTAAACGCATCCACCAGCTCCGCTCGCCCGCCGTAGTTCAACGCCACCACCAGCTTCATCCCCGTATTCCGCGCCGTCAGCCGCATCCCGTTCTCGAGGTCCTTGCGCACGGCGTCCGGAAGCTGCCCCGCCCGTCCGATCACTAACAGCCGTATGTTGTTCTTGTGAATCGACGGCAGTTCCCTCTTCAAATATTCGCGCAGCAGCCGCATCAGGAAATCCACTTCCGCCTGGGGACGCCGCCAGTTCTCCAGCGAGAACGCGTAGAGCGTCAGGTATGGCAGCTTCAGCCGCGCGCACGTCTCGATCACCTCGCGGGCCGCTTTCACGCCCGCCCGGTGCCCCGCCACGCGCGGCAAATGCCGCCGCTCCGCCCACCGTCCGTTGCCGTCCATGATGACGGCCAGGTGCTGCGGCAGCCGCTTCAAATCCAATTTGTCGAGGAGTTCTGCTTCCTCGCGGTCGGCAGGTTTCAAAAGTTCGCTGGCTTTCACTGGAAATCGCTCGGAAAATGCCCGCCCGGCAAAGTAGCACAGGCATCCACCCTGCACAAGGTCTCGGCAGGGGCGGTCTTGCGCGTTGACTTATTCAACATTCGTTTACTTTTCCAACGCTCCTGCCTGCCGCGCAATGCGCCCCGGCCCAGCTCCCGCTCAGAATCGAAAGGGCTTACGCCCCTCCCCGCCGCGCTGTGGACATTGGCGCGCAATTTGCATATAAAGTCGCAACCGCCCCAGGGAGCGGCAATTTCTGGACAGGAGAAACCACATGGCAACCAAAGCGAAGAAGATGAAGAAAGCAAGAAAGAACCTGAAGAGCCCGAAGAAACTCCAACCGACCAAGGCGCTGGCTGTCGATGCCTATTTGCAGTTCAATGACATTAAGCAGTAAGAGTCGCAGTAACGCTCCTTCGATTAGTGATCGCATTCGCGACGAAACCGACGCAGGCGAGTTGTCACTCTGAGGCAAAGGAGAGACCAAATGGCAACCAAGAAATCCTCCAAGAAGCTCAAGAAGTCGAAGAAGCTCGAACCGACCAAGACCCTTCGCCGATAGCCGTCCGGCAACGGCCGGCCGGAGGCATTGGCGAGGGTTAGTGGTCAATCGCGGGCACGAGGCCAACTGGTGGCTCTTTGACGTCTTTTCTGTCCGGGTCCTAGGCCCCTAACTAAGAACTTAGGAGGCGGCTCGCGGGAGCGCGTTCACCTCCATGGGGCGGTGGAGTCGGCCACGAATTCCTGGGCGGCGCGCAGGGCCTTGACGGGATTCCCATTGGGAATGAATTCCATGGCGGCGCGGTTCTTGTAGCCGAGCGAGGCGAGGGCCTTAAAGATGTTGGCGTAATTGATTTCGCCGGTCCCAGGATCGTGACGGCCGGGAACGTCGGCGATGTGGACGAGGCCGACCTTCTCGATATTCTCCTCCAGCTTTTCGATCAGATTTCCCTCGGCGATTTGCTCGTGGTAGAAGTCGTAGAGGAATTTCACGCGCGGATGGTTCACTTCGGCGATGATTTCAAAGCCTTCCGCCACCGAGGTCAGAAAATAGTTGGGGTTCTCTTCCGGGTCGATATTCTCCAGCAGCAGGTTGACGTTCCTCTTCTCCGCAGCCTCCGCAGCGCGTTTCAGGCCTTCGACGCAGCTTTGATGTTGCGCCTCATGCGACAGTTCGGGAACGCGGTTGCCCGAGAGCACGATGATCGCCGGGCATTCGAGTCTGTCGGCGGTCGCGAACATGTTTTGTAGATCGCCGAGAAAGGCTTCGCGCTCGCGCGGGTCCGTCAGGCTGCGGTCCACTCCGGAAGTCGCGTCGAAGGTAATCCCCAATTCTCGCTTCTTGCGATTGAAATTCGTGTAATCCGCGTCTGACCACTTCCGAAACTCTCCCACCAGTTCGGCCGCCGAATATCCGGCCTCGGCGACTTTCTCCAAGCGTTGTTCAAAGGGCAAATCGCGGTAGATCGTCCAGAGCATAATGGACAATGGAAAAGGCGTCGCAGAGCCGGGACGCGAAGGCGCGGCCGCCTGGCCTTGGCGTGTCCAGCGAGGTAGCGCGGCGGCCATGCCCAGCGTGGTTCCCAGTATCTTCTGCGAGAATTCGCGGCGGTTCATCGGAGCGCCTCCAGACAGCGGTTGGATGATATGCCATCCGCCTGGCTTCGGAAATGGCATGGTGCCATGAGTAATGCGATCGCCGGTCTCCGCGTTCATAAGGCATGTAGCCATCTGACCTCAAGGTTGCCTGCGACGCCGGAGCGAGACGCGAACATGGCTAAGCAAGATCCAGGCTTTAGCCGCTACAATCGCGATGAGCGGTCAGGAGGATGTTGTGAGAGAACTCTTGGCGGAAACAGCAGTACGCGCTGCTCTATATGCCTCAGAGATCGGATCTCGTCCCATTTTACCCTCGCCTGCAGACATAGAACGCCTGCAGGCACTGGGTGGGGCGTTGCCAGAAGGTCCATCGGATCCTGCGGCGGTTCTAGCTCTGCTGGATGATATCGGTTCACCGGCAACCGTGGCGTCCACAGGCGGCCGCTACTTCGGTTTCGTCACGGGCGGCACGCTCCCCGCCGCACTGGCAGCCAATTGGCTGGCGGGAACGTGGGACCAGAATGCGGCCTTCTCGGTGATGTCGCCCGTGGCAGCAAAAGTCGAGGAGATCGCTCTCGCGTGGCTGCGCGACATTTTCAAATTGCCAAAGTCTTGCGGTGCTGGATTTGTCACGGGCGCAACCATGGCCAACTTCACTGCTCTTGCGGCCGCACGGCATGGAGTGCTTGCGCGTGCAGGCTGGAGCGTTGAGGAAAACGGGTTGTTTGGGGCTCCGCCCATCCGCGTAATCGTGGGTGCCGAGGCTCACGTTTCTCTGATGAAAGCTCTCTCGCTATTGGGACTGGGCAGCGCGCGTGTCATAACTGTACCCACCGACGATCAAGGTCGCATGAGGGCCCTAGAACTCCCGAAGCTTGACGGTCCCTCTATCGTCTGTATCCAAGCGGGAAACGTGAATACCGGCGCCTTCGATCCTGCTGCCGAAATCTGTTCCCTCGCTCACAGCGCTGGTGCTTGGGTGCATGTGGACGGCGCGTTCGGTCTGTGGGCGTCTGCCGCACCCTCCCGCGCGCATTTGACGAAGGGTCTTCCGGATGCCGACTCCTGGGCGACCGATTTTCACAAATGGCTAAACGTCCCCTACGATTCTGGCATTGCGTTTGTCCGGGAGCCTGAGAACCTGAGCAATGCAATGGCAATCAGCGCGGCTTACCTCCCGGAGAAAGACGTGCGAGAGCCCGCGCACTATACGCCCGAAGCCTCCCGTCGTGCCCGTGGTGTGGAGGTATGGGCCGCTCTCAGGTCACTCGGCCGGCAAGGACTCGCAGAACTTATCGAACGCAATTGTCGTTTGGCACAACGCTTTGCCGAAGGCTTGCGCCGTGCCGGTTACGCGGTGCTGAACGATGTCATCTTAAACCAGGTCCTGGTGTCGTTTGGCGACGATCAATCGACTCGTCGTGTGATAGAAGGAATCCAGAGTGAAGGGACTTGTTGGTGCGGCGGCACTCGGTGGCATGGCCAGGCCGCAATGCGCATCAGCGTGTCATGCTGGGCCTCGACGGAAGATGATATCGAACGCAGCTTAGCGGCAGTTCTCAGAACTGCAAAGTCGTTGGCCCGCTGAATTCACATCGGTAGGTCTTTTCCCAACATACATGGAGTTGAAATCAACCTAACTCATTGCAAACAAAGGGGTCTGGTTTTCCTAATCGCAACAAAATGAAGACCCCCATCGTTCTCCTTGCCTTCGCTCATCTCAGAAAAAGCGCAGCGGGAACAAGAATCCCGAGAGGCCGGGGGCGTTGGGGACGAACAGCGCGGTGTAGACCAAGACCACGGTGAGGATGATCATGATGATGCTGGCGGCCCAGGCGACCACGTTGAAGCCCCACGTGTTGATGTGGTCGCCCATCAGGTCGCGGCGATTGATGAGCAGCAGAATGAAAATCAACACCACGGGCAGCCAGATGCCGTTGGCCACCTGCGAAAGGATCAGGATTTTCCACAGCGGCGCATGGGGCAACAAGACGATCCCGGCGCCCACGACGATCAAGAGCGTGTAGAGCAAATAGAACGCCGGGGCCTCCTTGAATTTGCGGTCGATTCCGGATTCGAATCCCAGGCCTTCGCAAATCACGTGCGCGGTGGAAAGTGGAAGGATGGAAGCAGCGAAGAGCGACGCGTTCATCAAGCCGAAGGCGAACAGCCCCCCAGCCCATTTTCCCGCCAGCGGCACCAGGGCCATCGCGGCTTGCCCGGCGCTGGAGATGTTGGTCTGCCCGGTGCGGTTTAGAGTCGCCGCACAGCAAACGATGATGAAGAACACGATGACCATGCAGGAGATGCTGCCCACCAGGACGTCCCACCTCACGTGCTTGTACTGCCGCGCGCTGATGCGCTTCTCCACGACCCCCGCCTGCAGGTAGAAAAATTGCCACGGAGCGATCGTGGTCCCCACCAGCCCCGTGAGCATCAGCAGGTAGGGCGCGTTGAAGTGCATCGAGGGAATCGCGGTCTGCTGCGCGGCATAGAGCCAGTCCGGCTTCGCCAAAAACGCCGAAAAGACGTAGGACAAATAGAGCACGCAGGCGAACAGGAAAATCTTTTCGACGATGCGGTACGTGCCGTAAATGACCACGATCCAGACGACGATCGCCGCCAGCGGCACCGAAATGTAGCGGTTCATGTGCAGCGCGGGAGACGCTTCGGCGACGCCCGCGAATTCCGCCACCGTGTTGCCCAGGTCCACGGCCAGCGCCGCGATCATCACGAAAAACGTGGAGCGGAATCCGAACTCCTCGCGGATCAGGTCGGAAAGTCCCTTGCCGGTGATCACGCCCATGCGTGCGCACATTTCCTCGCTGACGTAGAGCGCGATGGTCATGGGGATCAGCGACCAGAGCAGGGCGTAACCGAATTGCGCCCCGGCCTGCGAGTAGGTGCTAATGCCGCCCGCGTCGTTGTCCACATTCGAAGTAATGATGCCGGGCCCGACGACGGCCAGGAAGACGGCAAGGCGCCTGCGCCACGTGCGGCTGCGGCGGTTGAATTCCTTGCCGCGCTCCTTCAAGGCGGCCACGTGTTCCGTCAATGTGTTTCGCGCGTTCACGATTGGCTTCTTCTCACCACTCCGGAATCAAATCCTGGCGCGCATGCGGCTGACCACGTCGTCCACGGTGATCGCGCCGATAGGACGGTTCGTCTCATCGATGACGGCCAGGCTGCGCAGGTTGTACTTGTCGAACAGCTCGAAGACGTCCTTGTCGCTCGCGTCCGGCTTCACGGAGAGCAGCGGCTGGAAGGCGATCTCGGACATGCGCGCTTCCGGCTCGGTCAGCAGGAGTCGCGCAATGGGTACGGTGCCGGCTAGGACCGCTTCCTTGCTGATGAGCACGATGTTGTCGAGCTGGTCCGGGGCAATTTCGTTGAAGCGGATGAAATCAATTACTTCGCCGCGAGTGGCGTCTTCGCCCACCACGACGATTTCCGTGTTCATCATGCCGCCGGCGGTGTTTGCGTCAAAGCGCATGAGTTCCTCGACTTCCTGCGCTTCGCGCTGCTCCATTTCGCCGAGGACCTCCTGGGAAGTTTCGGGCTCGAGGCTGGCGATCAGGTCGGCGGCCTCGTCCGGGGGCATTTCCTCGATGATGTCGGCGGCCCTTTCAGGGGCGAGCTTTTCGACTACCTGGGTTTGGAGGCGCTTGTCGAGTTCGGCGATGGTTTCGGCGGCGGTTTCCTCGTCGAGCGAGGCGATGATGGACTGGCGCTCGTCGGGCGAAAGCTCTTCCATGATGTCTGCGAGATCGGCGGGGTGCATCTGCGCGAGCTTGTCGCTGGACATGCGCAGCTTGACGCGGCGGAGCGGGTCGGGCTCGATGAGGTTGACGAACTCCCAGCGGATCGTCCGCGGAGGCAGCTTGGACTGGATTCGGCGGATGGCCATTGGCGGGACAAGCCCTTGCAGGAGCCGGCGAACCGCGGCGGGGAACCCGATGTCCACCTGGGTGATGCGGAGCTCGGTGTTGCCGTTGATGCGCTGCTCGGTGAGGTCCACATCGTTAACGCGGACGACCTTCCGGCCGTTGGTATCGATGATCTGCTGGTCGAGCAGGTCCTTCTGGACGGCGAGCCAGCCTTCGTTCGGGTGGTAGAGCTCGAGGGCAGATTCCTCCGTGGTGAGCCGCACGCGGCCCGGAACGACGGATTCGATTTGGTCGAAGCGCGCGACGAGCGGGCGGTATTGGCCTCGGCCGAGCAACAGGCGCGAGACGCGGTTCGGCTGTTCGGCGGGCACAATGAACATTTCCTTCACCCGCCCGACAAAATTGCCGAGCGAGTCGTACGTTTCGGCTCCGAGAACTTCAGTGGCGTGCAGCATGGTTCGCTCCTTGCACGACGGGCACGGCAGGCCGTGTCCCAGGCGAATAGCCAAAAAAAAAGCCCGGAGCCGGCGTCGCATCCGGCCACGGGCAGAAAAAGACCGCCCTGGGATTAGTTCAGGCCGGGCCTCGCCTCCCTGTTCCCACGCGTCGCGTGAGACCAGCGGTCGAAAGCAGCCGGGAAAGTCCTCGACCCATGCCGGGCGGTCCCGATTGGCCCGGCGGGGCGATTACTTCCAGGCTCCGAATTGGACGAACGCTCTTCCATTTCTTTGCGCGAAGGTCCCCATTGACTAGTAAAGGGAGAATGAAAGTTTGTCAAGCGAAGAGTGCAGGTTTGAGGCTGTTTTCAGGCCCGAAACAGCATATTTTTCGGGATTTGGCCCCGGCGGCGGCAGTCGGCGGCGTAAATATCCCAGTAGGTCGCCTGAATGTAGTCGCGGGACGTGTACCCGAGGGCATATGCGGCCCGGTCGATCATACGACGATTCCCCTCCAGCTCCAGGAAAACGCCGGCTGGCGTTTCATCCAGGTCCAGATGGAGCGACCTGAGGCGAAAGGACGTCCGGTATTTCTCGTAGCGAAAGGCTGGGCGAAGGCCGAGGGATCGGAGAATAGGGGGCCAGCTCGCGGGATGATGGACTTCAAGCTCCCTCTCAAGCCTTTCCTTGTAGCGCGGGCGGCCGGGAGCGGCGACTCGGGGGGGCGCCTTCGAAGTAAGGACCGCACGAGGACCCCCACCGGGCAGCGACATAGCGGGTGCGGGGGTCTCCATGCGAATCCGCAAGAGGCGCCCGCAGCGGCGGAGGGCGGAATCGGGCGTGTCGTAGAGTGTGTTTTGTTCGAAGACACGGCCGTGAGGAGTTGCCCCCAGGCGGCGGACCTTGCGGACGAGCGCGGGAATATCGGCCACCCGCAGCTTGATTTCGATTTCGGGGCCGGTGCGAATGAAAGGCATAGGACAATTATAGTGTGAGCGAGCGTCAATGGCGCGAGAGGCGATGATATCCCCACAGGAAACCCACTGCGAAGCTTGCGGCGGCGACTGCGAAATAGGGCGTCAGATGATGCGAGGAGTGGTAGAACGTGACCAGATCCCATCCGACCTCCGTTCCGGCCGGGAGATTCTGTGGCGGAAGCGAGTGGGAGAGCCAAAAAATTGTGCCGATCATGCTCAACCACAAAGTGACCAGCATGGTCACGAGGTCGATCAGGATTGAGCGCATTATGAGGACCATAATTGTGCGCTGCGGCTCCTTTTGAATTGATGCTGGCACGGACCGGCGGGAATTGGCAAGCGATTCGATTCCACACACGGCAAAGGTTGCGAAGCGCGGGCGGAGCCAGCATAATCGCAATCCTGCTGCGGAATCACGCCCGAACATGAACGAGCCGGCCACACCCTTGATGCGGCAGTATCACGCCGCGAAGAAACAGCACCCGGAGGCGCTGCTGCTGTTCCGGCTGGGGGATTTCTACGAGTTGTTCTACAACGACGCGGTAATCGCGTCGCGGCTGCTGCAAATCACGCTCACGTCGCGGAACAAGGAAAAGGGGCAGGCGGTGCCGATGTGCGGCGTTCCCTATCACGCGGTGGAAAATTACATTGCGCGGCTGATCCGCGCGGGGCACAAAGTAGCCATCTGCGAGCAGATGGAGGAGCCGGGACCGGGAAAGAAAATCGTGCGGCGGGAAGTGATTCGCGTGCTGACGCCGGGCACGGCCACCGGGGCGTCACTGGTCGAGCCGAAGGAGAATAATTTTCTGGCGGCGGTGGCGCGCAGCGCTGCGGCGGGCGCTGCCGCGAGCGTGGGAGGAAGGCCAGCGAGACGAGGTGCGGAACCGTCGATTGGGCTGGCGTACGTGGACCTCTCCACGGGTGAATTCCGCGCCACCGAATTTGCCGGAGAAAAAGCCGAGGCGCGGCTGCGCGACGAATTGGGAATCCTGCGGCCGCGCGAGGTGCTGCTGCCACGGCCCGCGACGCTGTTCCCGGCTGCGACGACGGCGGCGATGGACGGGCTGGGCGGAGTCGAGACGCGGCTCGACGACTGGATTTTCGAGACGGGTCACGTCACGCGAATTCTGGAGGAGCAATTTCGCGTTGCCACTCTGAATGGATTTGGTTTGGAGGGCCATCTGCAGGCGGCCGCGGCGGCTGGCGCCATCGTGCACTACCTGCGCGAGACGTCCGCGATCGGCGCGCCCAAACCAGAAGATGCGGCGGTGAATCCTTCGCTGCGGCCTGCGGGCGCGGGACTCGAGCATCTGGACCGCATCGCTTACTACGAGCAGCAGGATGCCCTGGTGCTCGATGCCGTGACGGTGCGCAACCTCGAACTGGTCGAGCCCGCTGCGGGGGATGATGCGTCGGCGACGCTGCTGAAGGCGATCGACGAGACGGCGACGGGAATGGGCGCGCGACTGCTCCGGTCATGGATGCTGCGGCCGGAAATCGCGCTGGATGAAATCGAGGCGCGGTTGGAAGCGGTGGCGGAGCTGAAGTCGCGGACCATCGAGCGGGAAGAGATTCGGCGGGAGCTGGAAGGCGTGCTCGATCTGGAGAGGCTGACGAGCCGCGTGACGCTGGGCGTTGTGACGCCGAGGGATTTGCTGGCGCTTCGGGCGTCGCTGGAAAAAATTCCGGCTTTGCGGAAGTTGGTGCAGGACGTAAAGGAGAGAGAGGAAGTGAAGGAGGTGGAGGAGGTAGAGGAAAAGACAAACCGCTTCAGAGAGCGAGCGACGGGCGCGCAACTGCGGCGGCTTGCGGATTTGTGCGAGCAGATGGACGAGCTGGCGGACGTACGCGACTTGATCGCGAGGGGGATTGCGGATGATCCGCCGGCGATGGCGAACGAATCGGGCGTGATCCGGCGCGGCTTCCACGCGGAGCTCGACGAACTCCGCGACATCATGAAACAGGGGCGGCAAATCATCGCGTCCATGGAGGAGCGCGAGCGGAAACGCACCGGAATCGCCTCGCTCAAGATCCGCTACAACCAAGTGTTCGGATACTACATTGAGGTGTCGAAGCCCAACTTGCCGAACGTCCCGGCCGATTACGAGCGCAAGCAGACGCTAGTGAATGCGGAGCGGTTCACCTCAAGCGAGCTGAAGGATTACGAGCGGAAGGTGCTGTCCGCCGAAGAGCGCGTGCTGGAAATCGAGCGGCGGCTCTATGGCGAAATCCGGGAGGCGATCGCGCGCGAGGCGACGCGGTTGCGGCGCACGGCTGCGGCGATCGCGCAGCTCGATGTGCTGGTGAATTTCGCGCGCATTGCGGCTGCGCGGAATTTCACGCGGCCGGAATTCACGGAGGGAACGACTCAGGAAAAAGCAGATTCCTCGGGCCGAAAAAGCAGCCCTCGGAATGACGACGGGGAAAGGGCCGCGGCAAAGAAAAATGGGCGCGGAGTGCTGCTGATCGCAGGCGGGCGGCATGCGGCGATTGAAAAGTTGCTGGAAGAGCGCGGAGAGCGCTTCGTTCCGAACGATTTGTATCTCGACGATGAGACGCAATTCCTGCTCATCATCACCGGGCCGAACATGGGCGGGAAGTCCACGTACCTACGGCAGGCGGCGCTGATTTCGATCTTGGCGCAGATGGGGTCGTTCGTTCCGGCGGCGCAGGCGAAGCTACCGCTGCTCGACCGGATCTTCACGCGGATCGGTGCTTCGGACAACCTGGCGCGCGGACGGTCGACGTTTCTGGTGGAGATGAGCGAGGTGGCGGCGATCCTGAATACGGCAACAGCGGCGAGCCTGGTGCTGCTGGACGAGGTGGGGCGCGGGACGGCGACGTTTGACGGGCTTTCAATCGCGTGGGCAGTCGTCGAATCGCTGCACGCGGGCGCGCGGCCGAGGACGCTCTTCGCCACGCACTATCACGAGCTGACGGAGCTCGAGACGCTGCTGCCGGGCGTGAAAAACGTGCACGTGTCGGTGGAGGAGGCGGGGAGCGAGATCGTTTTCTTGCGGCGCGTCGAGCCGGGCAGCGCGGACAAGAGCTACGGAATCGAAGTCGCGCGGCTGGCGGGTCTGCCGCAGACGGTGATCCACCGCGCACGAGAGATTTTGCGGCGCCACGAGCAGAGCGAGGACAAATTGACCGAAGAGCTATCTCCGGGCGCCACGCCTCCCGCGCCGCAGCAGGCCAGTTTCACGGCGATGAATGAATCCGTGCTGGAGGCGCTGCGCGGGGCGGATTTGAACAAATTGACGCCTCTGGAAGCGCTGAATTTGCTGGCGGCGCTGCAGAGGCAGATGAAGTGATTGGTAAGTCGTGAATGGCGGTCAGCGTCTAGCGGCAACTGTGGCGAGGCTCTCGCGGGCGGCGGTGAGGGTGCGGTCGATATCGGCTTCGGTGTGAGCGGCGGAAACGAAGAGCGCCTCGAATTGGGACGGCGGCAGAAAAACTCCTCGACTGAGCATCTCGCTGAAAAATTGGGGGAATAGTTCCTTGCGGCTTTCCTTTGCCTCCGAATAATTGCGAATTTCCTTGGGTCCGAAAAAGAGTGTGAGGAGCGAGCCTGCTTCATTCACTTTTCCCGTGGTTCCCGCTTCCTGCAGAGCCTGGCGGAAACCGTCCGCAAGACGCTTCGCCTTTCGGTCGAGATCCTCGTAAAAACCGGGCGCAGCAAGATGCGCCAGCACTGCGAGTCCCGCGCGCATGGCGAGCGGATTTCCGGAAAGTGTTCCCGCCTGATAAACCGGGCCGAGCGGCGCGATGCGCTCCATGATTTCGCGCCTGCCGCCATACGCCGCGACCGGCAGGCCTCCGCCGATGATCTTGCCCATGGTGGTAAGGTCGGGCGCAATTTTGTAAACGTGCTGGGCGCCGCCGTAGCCAAGGCGGAAGCCAGTGATGACTTCGTCGAAGATCAGAAGGGCGCCTTCTTCACGCGTGATGTCGCGCAAGGATTCGAGAAAGCCGTGCGCCGGAGGAACAACACCCATGTTTGCTGCGACAGGCTCGACGATTACCGCCGCAATTTTTCCGCGATGCGCGGCGAAAAGCTTTTCGACCGCTGCGGCATCATTGTAGGGAGCATTCAGAGTGAGCTGCGCGAACGCGGCAGGCACACCGGGGCACGCGGAAATGCCAAGCGTCGCGAGGCCAGAGCCGGCCTCGGAGAGAAACCCGTCGGAATGGCCGTGGTAGCAGCCTTCGAATTTGAGGATGAGGTCGCGGCCGGTGAAGGCGCGGGCCAGTCGCACAGCGGACATCGTCGCCTCCGTGCCGGAGCTGACGAAGCGAATCATTTCTACGGATGGAACCGCTCGGGCGATTTTTTCGCCAAGCTCGATTTCGAGCGGCGACGTCATGCCGAAGCTGGTGCCGCGCGTGGCCTGGTCGGCGACGGCGGCGACGACATCCGGATGGGCGTGACCAAGAATCAGCGCGCCCCAGGAGCAGACGTAGTCGATGTATTCGCGGCCATCCACGTCCCAGAGGCGCGAGCCGCGGGCATGGTCGATGACAAGGGGAGTTCCGCCCACAGCCTTGAACGCACGGACGGGGCTATTAACTCCGCCGACGAGGATTTTCTGGGCGCGGGCGAAGAGTTCTTCGGTGCGCGAACGCAAATTGGATGGCATGGGTTCTCTCAGGGCGCTGCAAAATCAAATGCAGATTCCTCTCTCCGGGCCAGCCGCGCAGAAACCGCGCGAAAGGCGAAGAGCCGGCCCTCCGCTCCCTTCGCTATCGCTTAGGGCAAGCGGAATGACAGCGGTTTCCAGCAAAATACCGGAACAGACAGCCGGCGAGACGCCCTTCGACTTCGCTCCCTTCCTGCGTCAAGGCAAGCAGGACGAGCCGGCGCTACCGAAGCCAGCGGGCGGCGTCCTTGGCGTGATAGGTCAAAACAATGCCGGCGCCGGCGCGCTGGATCCCGGTCAAGATTTCGAGCACGACCCGCTTTTCGTCGATCCATCCGTTGCGCGCGGCGGCCTTTACCATCGAGTATTCGCCGCTCACGTTGTAGGCAGCCACGGGAACGTCGAAGCGTTCGCGGACGCGCTGGACGACATCGAGATACGGCAGCGCGGGCTTGACCATGATGATGTCGGCGCCTTCCTCGATATCCAGAGCGACTTCGCGCAGGGCTTCGTGGGCGTTGGCCGGGTCCATCTGATAGCTGCGGCGATCACCGAACTGCGGTGCGGACTGCGCGGCTTCTCGGAACGGGCCATAGAATGCGGAGCAGTATTTCGCCGCGTAGGAGAGGATGGCGATATCGGGGAAATTATTCTCGTCGAGCTTGCGGCGGATGGCGGCGACGCGGCCGTCCATCATGTCCGAGGGCGCAACGATATCGGCGCCGGCGCGGGCGTGCGAGAGCGCGGCGTTGGCGAGGATCTCGATGGTGGGATCGTTGGCAACATCGCCGTCCCGGATCACGCCGCAGTGGCCGTGGCTGGTGTATTCGCACAGGCACACGTCGGTGATCACGATAAGACCGAGCTTCGCCTTGCGAATCGCTTCGACCGAGCGCTGAACCGCGCCTTGAGCGGAGGCCGCTTCGGAGCCGGTTTCGTCTTTGTGCTCAGGCAGACCGAAGAGAATCACGGCGGGGATGCCGAGCGCGGTGACTTCGCGGCACTCTTCGACGATCTTGTCGGGCGATTGCTGGAAAATTCCCGGCATGGAGCTGATTTCCACGCGCACGTTTGCGCCGGGGCAGGCGAACATCGGGTAGACAAAACCGGCGGGCGAAAGTCGCGTCTCGCGGACGAGGCCGCGCAGCGCTTCGGAGCGGCGGAGACGGCGCGGACGATGGACGGGGAACGTCATGCGCGCTTCCCGGCCTGTGCATTCACCTGAAAGTGGCCGGCAATTGCGCCGGCCAAACCGGCCGCGGAGGAATCGCTTGCCTCAATCGCGACGCGGGCGCCGGCTTCGCGGAGAGCCTGGGCCGTTGTCGGGCCAATCGCCGCAAATTGAATGCGTGCGGAAAGCACCGCAAGCTCTTCCGCGCTGATCGAGTCGCAGAGATTGTGAAAGGCGGAGGGGCTGGCGAACACGACGGCGTCAATTTCGGCGCGGCGGATGCGGTCCAGGACCGAAGAGTCGAGCGCGGCAGGCGCGGTGGTGCGATAGGCGATGACTTCGGTCAATTGCGCGCCCGCCTCGCGCAGGGACTGGGCTACGCGGCGATCGCCACGGTCGCTGCGCGGGAGAAGCACGCGGCGGCCGGCGAGCGACTCGCGGAGTTCGCGCGCCAGCGATTCACCCGTATGATTCTTCGCCACGAAATTCGCCTGCAAACCTTCCTCCTCCAGCGCCCGCGCCGTTGCGGGACCCACGACCGCGATCAGAAGCTGAGGCGATGAAACCATCTCGCCGCGGACGCCAAGAACGCGGCAACGCTCCATAACATATCGTACAGCATTCCGGCTCAGGAAAAGAATGGCATCGAAGCCGTCGAGTTTCCGAAGCTGCTCGTCGAGTTCGAGCCAATCTTCAGGCGGAGCAAAGGCGACCAACGGAAGCAAGAGAACTTCCGCGCCCAAGGCTTCGAGCGCGCGGACCAATTCGCCCGATTGTTCGGGCGCGCGCGTCACGACAATGCGCTTCCCTTTCAACGGCGTGGCGGCCGGGCGCATCGGTCAGGTCCGGCCCACGGATCTTCCCGCCAGGAGCAGGATGCGGTCGGCGCCCGCTTCGATGAGCACACGCGCGAGGCGATTGCCGACTTCCTCGGCCGCTGCGGCCGAGCCGCGTTCCTCGCCGCGAACGAATTCGGCGCCGTCCGGCGAGAAGACGCGCGCTTCGAGATGGAGTTCGCCCTCATGCAAGCGCGCGTAGGCGCCGAGCGGCACCTGGCAGCCTCCTTCGAGCGCGCGGAGCAGGGCGCGCTCGGCCGCGACGCAGGCGCGAGTTTCGGCGTCGTCAAGCGCGGTGGCGAGGTCTGCGACCTCGCGGTCGGCGGCGCGCGTCTCGATCCCCAAAGCGCCCTGGCCGACCGCAGGCAGCATGACGTCCGTTTCGAGCACTTGCGTGATCTGGCCGCTCGCGCCGAGGCGATTCACT
Source organism: uncultured Acidobacteriota bacterium (assembly GCA_963788255.1). Lineage (GTDB taxonomy): Bacteria > Acidobacteriota > Terriglobia > Acidiferrales > UBA7541 > Palsa-295. Next base: position 97,518 of record CAWBGC010000004.1, on the reverse strand, counting down.
CCGGCCATGGCGAGGACGATGGCGTCGAATTCTCCGGCGGCCAATTTCTTGAGGCGCGTGTCAACGTTTCCGCGCAGATCAGCCAATTGCAGGTCGGCGCGGAGGTGGCGGAGCTGCGCCTGACGGCGGAGGCTGCTGGTGCCGACGCGCGCGCCCGAAGGAAGATGCTGCAGCGAACGACCAGAGCGCGAAATCAGGCAGTCGCGCGGGTCTTCGCGGCGCGTGATGGCTGGAAAAGCGAGGCCGGCGGGAGTCTCGGTGGGAACGTCCTTCATGCTGTGAACAGCAAGGTCAACGGTCCCGGCAAGGAGCGCGTCTTCGAGCTCCTTGATGAAGACGCCTTTCATGCCGGACTGCGCGTTTAACTGCGCTACAGAAGCGGATTGAAAATGATCGCCGGAGGTGCGGATGCGAACGAGTTCGGCTTCGATGCCGCGCAATTCCAGCAGGCGGTCGCGAATGTGGTTCGCCTGCCAAAGAGCTAGCGCGCTGCCGCGTGTGCCGATGCGCAGCGGCTTCACTCGTTGTCCTCGTCGAGGCCGAAGAGATGGCGAAGCGCGTCAATGGCGCCCAGCCGACCGCGCATGCCTGCGCCGTGGCGAAGCTGCTGCGCCGGCTGGTCAAGCACGCGCTCGATTAATTCTTCGGTGATGTGCGCGAGGCGGGTGCGCTCTTCAGGCGAGACGTCCGGCATCTCCGCGAGTTTTTCGCGCAGCAAAAGTTCGCGGTGATGGTGAAAGCGGCCGCGGAGGTCATCGACAATCGAGCTCGCTTCCAGCGCGGCGCGCCAAGACTCGAACTTCGCGAGGTGTTCGGCGATGAGCGCCTCGGCGCGGGGGATTTCGGCTTCGCGGGCTTTTTTGTTCTGTTCGACGATCGCGCCGAGATCGTCAATGTTGTAGAGGTAGAGGTTGTAAAGCCCTGCCACCTCCGGTGCGACATTCCGCGGGACGCCCAGATCCACCACAAACATGGGACGTCCGCCGCGCGCGGCAATGGCGCGTTCCAGTGTCTCTCGCGTCAGGACGGGGCCGCCGCCGCTGACCGATGTGACGATTACGTCGGGTATCCCCAGCACGGTGTCGAGCGATTCCCAGGTGACGGCTTCGCCGCCCATTCGTTGCGCCAATTCGGCGGCACGGTCGAACGAACGGTTTACCACGCGCAAGCTGCCAATTCCGCGATTCTGCAGATGCTCGACCACCTGTTCGGCCACCGCGCCGGCCCCGAGAATCAGAGCCGCGTGGCCTCGCAGGTTTCCGAATACGCGCTCGGCGAGCTTCACGCCCGCCAGCGCCGCCGACATCGGGCGCGCACCCACTTCCGTTTCCGCGCGCACGCGTTTTCCGACTTCGATCGCGCCTTGAAACACGCGATTTAGCACCGGGCCCGTGGCCCCGTGATCGAGCGCCTGCGAGTACGCGGTGCGGAGCTGCCCGAGGATCTCCGCTTCGCCGAGCATCATGGAATCGATCCCCGCAGCCACGCGAAAGAGATGACGCACTGCCTCCGAACCCACTGAACGGTACAGACGTCCGTTCCATTCCCCGCGCGGAAGCTGATGGAACGAAGTGAAAAACTCTTCCATCGCCTCCGTGACGGCGGGACCGACTTCTCCGGGAACTCCGTATAGCTCGCTCCGATTGCAGGTGGAAAGCACGACGGCCTCGTCGAGAATGCCCTGGCGGCGAAGCTCCTCGGCGGCGTGGAGCGCCTGTTGCGGCGTGAAGGCCACGCGCTCGCGGAACTCCACCGGCGCGGTGCGATGGTTACACCCGATCAGCGCTACCTGGATGCGCACGGTCGGGGTACGGCTCGTCTTGGAGTCCATGGCCATCAGTAGAAGCGGTGAAACCGCGTCAGATAGAGGTTCACGATCGTGTAGCTGAATAGCACGACGATGAAATTCAGGGCGCACAGCCTGGCTGCGCGCGCTCCGCGCCACGTCGCGCTGCGAGAAAGCCAGAGGTACGCCACATACACGGCGAGGATCGCCAGCGTTACGATCACCTTCGGATCGCCCCAGGAATACCCGCCGGTGAGCCGGTGACGCCAAATGAAACCCATGGCGACTCCCAGGACGAGGGCGACGAGCCCGACGTACACGCTGCTGCGCGCCATGCGGTCCAGCACATCGAGCGCCGGGAAACGCCAGAACGCGGCTCCCAGCCGCCGGGAGCGTAGCAGGCGGTCCTGGGCCAGATAGGTCAGGCTCAAGACGAAGGAAAGCGCGAAGGCCGCATAGGCCCAGGTGTTCAGCGTAACGTGGAAAGCGAACAACGGCCCGCGCGCCGGCGGCCGTATCGGCTGCTGTTGCGGCACGAAGAGGACGAGCAACGCAACCCAGGCGACCAGCAAGAGAGTCACAAATGCGCCCACCGACCGCTGCCGATGGAAGATCTCCAGCCCCAGGTACGTGACCCCCAGCAGCCAGGCGAAAAGCGACATCGATCCGTAGAGATCGTCGTAGGGTATCGTGTGAATCCAATGGGAGCGTTCGAGCAAGGCAAAATACTGAAACAGGATGCCGCCGGCGAGCAGCAAAGTGGCCAGCCGTCCGAGCCACAGATGGGGCGCGTAGAGAATCCGCGCGTAACAGAGAAAGCTGGCCGCGTAGAGAATTATGCTCAGATAGGCGAAGTGATAAGTCATGTGACGTCGATGAGGTCCGTGGCCTAAACGCGATTATAGCGCCGAATCGCCGTGCATATCGTACGCGAAAGGGCTTGTTGATCGCTTTCCTCGCGGCATTCCGCGCTCTCGCGGCACGGTGCGGCTGGTGAAGCCATCTGTTATGATACGAAAGGACTCATCAAACACGTGCCTGCGGACCACGAAAACCGGAAGCAGCTTTTCCTGCGCGCCTGCCGCTGCGAGCCGGTTGACCGCGTCCCCGTGTGGATCATGCGCCAGGCGGGGCGATATTTGCCCGAATATCAGGTGGTTCGAGCGCGGCATTCTTTCCTTGAAATTTGCAAGACTCCAGCGCTGGCCGCGGAAGTTTCACTGCAGCCGTATCGCGTCTTGGGAGTGGACGCGATTATCGTCTTCTCCGACATTCTGATCGTCGCCGAAGCGATGGGATTGCCGCTCGAAGTGCCGGTTTCGGGGCCGGTGCTATCGAATCCGGTACGGGATGTGTCGGCGGTCCGGCGTCTGCGTGATTTTGATCCGGCGCGAGAGACGAGATTCGTTGGCGACGCGATCCGCGAGATTTGCCGCGCCGCCGGGCCGGATGTCCCTGTAATCGGCTTCGCCGCTGCTCCCTGGACGCTCGCTTGCTACATGATCGAGGGGCGCACGCGGGGCGACATCTCCACAGCGCTCGGAATGCTGCGTGCCGAGCCCGCAACCATTCGCGAATTGTTGGAACGAATCGCGCGCGCCACCACCGCCTATTTGCGATCGCAAATCGAGGCCGGGGCTTCGGCCGTGCAGCTCTTCGACACTTGGGCGGGCGATTTAAGCCCCGCCGAGTACGACAAGTTCGAACTCCCCGCGACGCGGATGGTGATGGAGACGCTCGCATCGGAAGGCGCGCCGAAAATTCTCTTTGCGCGCGGCTCCGCGGATCACCTCGAGAGTATGGCGAAGACCGGCGCCGACGTGTTGAGCGTGGACTGGCATACCGATCTCTCCGAAGCGCGAAAAATTCTTGGCCCCCGCGTGGCATTGCAAGGAAACGTGAATCCGGCCGTTCTGCTTGGCCCTGAGGAAGGGGTCCGCCAGGCCGCGCGCGAAGCGGTGGAAAAAACCGGCGGCCTCGGACACATCCTGAATCTCGGCCACGGAATCTTGCCCGATACGCCAGTGCGAAACGCACGGGCGTTCGTAGAAGCCGGGCAGGCGTGGTCGCCGGCCGAGCGGGCGCACACCGGCCGGGCGGAGGCATGATGGCAGAAGCAGCCGCCAGTCCTCCGGAGCGCCTGGAAATTGGCCAGATTTCGGACGCCTTCCTTGAGAAGTACAACCGCCCGGGGCCGCGCTATACCAGCTATCCTACGGCGCCCGTCTGGAGAGAAGATTTCGGCCCCGACGACCTGGAGAAATATTTCGCGCAGGCGGAGGAACGTAAAACTCCGCTCTCGCTCTACATGCATCTCCCCTTTTGTGAGAGCCTGTGCCTTTTCTGCGCTTGCAACGTCTCGATCCAGAAGGACAAAAGCGTCGCCATTCCGTATCTCGATGCCTTGAAGCGCGAAATCCAATACGTTGGGGGCCAAGTCTCCCAGAACCGGCCCGTAATTCAATTCCACTGGGGAGGTGGAACGCCAACATACTTGAGCCCCGCGCAGATGGAAGATCTCTTCGGCCACACGCGGGAGCGATTTTCCTTCGCGCCGGATGCGGAAATCGGCATCGAAGTGGACCCGCGCGTCACCAGCCGCGCGCATCTGGAAACGCTCCGGAGCCTCGGCTTCAACCGCCTCAGCATGGGCATCCAGGACTTCGAACCCAAAGTCCAGCAGACCATCCACCGCATTCAGCCGTATGAATTGACGCGCGACTTGATCCTGGCGGCGCGCGCGCTGGGGTTCGAAAGCCTCAGCGTGGATTTGATCTACGGCCTGCCGTATCAGACAGCCGCGAGCTTCGAAGCCTCCATCGATCAAGTCCTTACCCTCGCGCCGGACCGCGTGGCGATGTTCAGCTACGCGCATGTCCCCTGGCTCAAGAAGCAGCAAGGCTCGTTTGCCACGCACCTGCCCGAAGGCATGGAAAAATTCCGCATTTTTCGCGCGGGGCTCGAAAAATTCCTGCGCGCGGGCTATATCTATATCGGTATGGATCACTTCTCGCGGCCGGGCGATGAGCTGGCGGTGGCGCAGAAAAACCGCACCCTGCACCGGAATTTTCAGGGCTACACGACGAAAGCGGGCGCGGATCTTTACGGCATGGGCGTCAGCGCGATCAGTTCCATCAGCGGCGCATACGCGCAGAATCGCCGCGAGGTTCCCGCGTACCAATCCGACGTGACCAGCCGTGGAATCGCGACGATGCGGGGTTACCGACTTTCGGAAGACGACCGCATCCGCCGCGCCGTGATCGGCCGCCTGCTCTGCCACACCGTCATTCCCAAGCCGGAAATCGAGCGCGAGTTTTCGATTTCGTTTGATGAGTATTTCGCGGCAGAGATGGAGCGCCTAGATGAGGCGCGCGCCGAAGGCCTGGTCGTGCTGAGTCCTGCTGAGATCCGCGTCACCGGGCTCGGCCGTATTTTTATTCGCAACGTGGCCATGATTTTCGACCGCTATCTCCGCGAACAGCAAATGGATCAGCGGCCGCTTTTTTCGAAGACGCTCTGACGGATCAGCGAATGTCCGACTCGAAGCACGTGGTCGTCGTGGGAGGCGGAATCTCCGGCCTCGCCTGCGCATTCCGATTGCAGCACCTGGGCCTATCGGTGACGCTTCTGGAAGCAGCCGATCGTCCCGGGGGCCTGATCGGAACGGTCGAAAAGGACGGGTTCCTCTTCGAATCCGGGCCGCAGAGCTTTCAGGGCACCGATACGCTCACGGAGCTCATCGGCGAGCTCGGGATCAAGGGTGAACTCCTCTGCGCCGACCCGGAAGCGCCCCGATTCATAGTTCGTCGCGGACGCCTGCGCAAGATCCCGATGTCGCCTCAGGATATGCTCCTCAGTTCCCTGCTCAGTCCCGGCTCGCGATGGAGAATCGCTTCCGAGCCTTTTCGAAGGACGCGTCCACCCAGCGAAGACGAATCCATCGCCGATTTTGTCCGCAGGAAATTTGGCCACGAAATCCTCGAATATCTCGTGGCACCGTTCGTCTCCGGCGTCTACGCCGGCGACCCTGAAAAATTGAGCCTTCGCGCGGCGTTTCCCACGCTCGAGGAATGGGAGCGCGAATACGGCAGCGTCTTGCGCGGCGCCATGAAATCCCGTCCTCCTAAGAGTGAACGCAAGGGCCCACCGCCTCTGTGTACGTTCCGTCGTGGGATCGGCACTCTCACCCGTTCCCTGGCTGGAAAACTCGGCGAAAAAGTGCGGTTTGGTGCCCGCGTTTCAGCCGCGCACTCTCACCGAGCGGGCCATCACCCCGTCTACGAAATCCGTTATGAGCATTCCGGCCGGGAAACAACTCTGGAGGCGCGCGCGCTGGTACTGGCCACGCCTGCCTACACGGCAGCGCACATCGTCCAGCATTTTTCATCGCCTCTTGCGGCGACTCTTTCTGGAATCGCCTACGCGCCGGTCGCCGTCGTCGCGAGCGGCTATGAAGCCGGCCAGTTCAAGGCCGTGCCGGAAGGATTTGGATTCCTGATTCCGCGTAGCGAGAAGCTGCGGACGCTGGGAACTGTTTTCAATTCGTCGCTTTTCACCGGCCGCGCCGCCCCGGAGACGGCGGCCGTCACCAGTTTCGCAGGAGGCGCGACGGATCCGAATATTGCCGAGCAGACTGAGGAAGAGATCGGCGCGATCGTTCAGGGAGAAAACGAGCAAATCCTGGGAATCACGGGGCCCCCCATCGCCTTAGCTGTATGGCGGCACCCCAAGGCCTTGCCGCAATACAATCTTGGGCACGGCCATATAGTGGAAGCCATCCGCGATGCCGAAAGAGAATTCCCGGGGCTGTTTTTCGCGGGAAATTACCTGGAGGGTCCCGCCATCGGCAAATGCGTCGAAGCAGGATTCAAGACCGCCTACGCCGCGCGAAATTATTTGCAGGCCTTCGAGTAACCGCCGCAGCCCGCCTAATTTTTCGCGCTTCCACTCTTTGCAGCATGCGCCGGCACAGCCTGTGAACCCGGCCCCGGTTCGGGCGCGGGTTTGGGCATATTCTCCGCCGTGAACCGGGGCACCATCTGGTCCGCCATGGCTACGGCGTAGACGGCCGAAGCGATCTCGACAGCCCCTTCACGCACGTCTTCCTCATAAATCCGTTCATAGGTGTCCAGATTGGTGTGGTGCGTGAACGATCCGTAGTCAAACGGATCCTGAGCCAATCCAATGCCCGGCAACCCGGCGTTGTTGAATGACGTGCTGTCGGTGCCACCCGTCCTGCGGCTTTCGCTCGTGCTGACACCCGTAAATCCCCAATCCTGAAATGGCATGAGCGCGTCGCGAATCATCACCGCGGCACCCGCCGGGCCGAACACGCTCGCGCCCCGCGGTTTGCCCGTGCCGGAATCGATGTTGAAATACGCATCGAGTTTCGCATACTCCGACTTCTGGCTTTCGAAGCTGCCGAAATGTTGCTGCACGTAGGCCAGCGACCCGAGCAGTCCTTCTTCCTCGCCGCTCCATAGCGCTACGCGAATCGTCCTTCGCGGCTGCACGTGCAGTGTGGCAAGGATGCGGATCGCCTCCAGCATCATCGACGAACCGATGCCGTTGTCGGTCGCGCCCGTGGCGTCGTGCCAGCAATCGTAATGGCCACCGAGCATTACGATCTCGTCCTTCTTGTCGCTGCCGGGAATCTCACCGATGGCGTTATAGACGGTCGTGCCCTCGGGATATTCCTTGTTCTGAATGTTAATGCGCAGCGTCACGGGTGTGCCGTCGGCGAGGACGCGCGAGATGCGCCCGTAATCCTCATTGCGCATCACGAGCGTGGGCAACGCGCGCGACCAATCGTAGGTGTTATTTTGCTGCGCCACGATCACGCCGTGTGCACGGCCGGCATCGTTGATGCGGACCAGTGCGCCATTGTCCACCAGGAATTCGTCCACTGCCCTGCCCACTTCCTGGCGGGTGAGCTGTCCCGGACTGCAAAGCCAGCGGCGTGGGCGGATTTCCGAATCCGCCTCGCTGCGGATTATTGGGATCGAACCGCGCTTTCCATTCGTCGTCGGTGCGGCGCAGCGGCGCCGGATTGAAGTCCTCCGGCACCTCCACATGTTTGCCGACCAGCACGATCGCGCCCCGCACTTTGTCCTTCATCGAATTCAAATAAGCATCGAGCTCGGCCTGCGTGGGCTGCTGCGGCCGCTCTGGATTGGCAGCAGGCGGCATGGGCGGTGGAGTCCCGGTTGGCGCTGCTGCGGGCGCTGTCGGACGCGCGGCCCCGAATCCTGCTCCGAATCCACCTGCTGGCGGCGTCAGTCCCGGTGGCAGCAGCATCACCACCTTCGCAGTGACCACGCCTTTCGTGCTCGGCGTCCACGCCAGCGGTTCGACTACCAATGGCCCGTGGAACGGCGCCACGGCCTCGGCCAAGAGTTCCATGTTTTCCCAACCGGGAACCGGCGTGGCAGCGCTGGGAGGCTGAAACGTCCAGGGCTCCAGATGCGCGTTGGCCAATCCCCACGAGGTCATCGTTTTCACCGCCCAGTCGTCCGCGGCTTTCAGATTGGGCGTCCCCGTCACGCGCGGGCCATACACGTCGGCAATCTCGATGGATGATCCACATGATCTTCGAATTGTTGGTTTCTTCAATGCGAATTTGGTTGTAGACATCCGCGAGGCCAGGGGCCTGCGCGGGCAATGGCAGCGCTGCCAGCAGAATGATAGACAGCACGCATGCATAAAATTTCGCCATGATTCCTCCTGGGTGGGGCAACGGGCGGCTCATTTTAATGGCATTTTCGGCGAATTGTGGACCAAAAAAAATCATGCAAGGGCAAGCGGCAGCATCCCGCAAACCGCGACGTCAATCTTCGGTGAGCGGACGTTTGTGGCGCATAGCCAGTCGCACGCGGCGGCGCTCTCCCGCTTCGCGGTGGCGGCGGCGATCGTCCTCGGTCTCGAGGATCAGCGGCGGTGCCGGGTGCGGCACGCGGTTTTCGTCGATGGCCACGTAGGTGACGAATGCAGTGCTCGTGTGCTTTCGCTCGCCCGTCAGGATGTTCTCCGAGAAAACCTTCACGCCCACTTCCATCGAAGTGTGGAATACGCGGTTCACGCTCGACTTCAGCACGATAAATTCGCCCACGCGGATCGGAAACCGGAAATCTAGGTAGTCCACCGAAGCGGTCACGACGTAGCTGTTCGAATGACGGTGCGCCGCCAGCGCCCCGGCGATGTCGATCAAATGCATCACGCGTCCGCCCAGCATGTTTCCCAGCGCGTTCGCGTCGTTCGGCAGTACCGCCTCGACCATCTCCGATCGCGAGGCGCTCACCGGCTTACCCGGCGTCCCCGCCGCGTTCTTCCCTTCCACCGGAGTGCCTTGTTTAGTTGGCTTCGACATGCGTGTCTCTCTGACTTCACCTTCCCGGCATTGAAAACTGCGGCTCCGCAAAATCCGAATTGCGTGCTTGGCGGGCTTGCCGCAGAGTGAATATAATACGCGTATTCATCCGATGGCCCAAACGCAGAAGTCGCGCCGCGAAATGCTCGAGCAATTCGTCGCTGAAAAACCCGGCGACGCGTTTGCGCGGTACGGTCTGGCGCTGGAATGCGTGAAGCTCGGGGATGATGCCGCAGCCGCGGAACACTTCCAAGCTCTCCTTCAAGCTCATCCTGAGTACGTTGCGGGCTACTTCCAATTCGGCCAGCTCCTCTCGCGCCTCAGGCGGCTCGACGACGCGCGTAGAACACTTTCGGACGGCATCGTCGTGGCTCAAAAAGCCGGCGACATTCACGCCCGGGACGAAATGCAAGCGGCCCTGACGCTTCTTCGCTGATTCCCGCCGAGCGGCGCCGTTCATTGCCATGAGACCAAATCGTATTCCTCTATTTCCGCTCGATGTGGTCCTCTTCCCCTCCATGACGCTCCCGCTGCACATCTTCGAGCCTCGCTACAAGAAAATGATCGCGCGATGCTTGAACGAACGACTCGAATTCGGAATCGTGCTGGCCGAGGACAAGTCCGTCTCCACCGTCGGCTGCACCGCGGAAATCGTCCGGAAGACGAAGGATTACCCCGACGGGCGCATGGACATCCTCACCGAGGGCCGGGCCGTCTTCCGCCTCGTCGAAGTCTTGGAGGAAAAGGAGTATTACGAAGGAGTTGTCGAATACTTGTCGGAGATTCCGTCGCCGCAGGATTCGCAGAAGGAAGCTCGCCTCATCGCGGCATTTCAACGGTGTCACGAGGTTCTATATGGCCAGCCGTGGGTTGCTCCCCGGCTGGCTTCGCTGGAGAAAGACGCACCCCGTTCGCTCGTCTACGCCATGGCGCCTCTACTCCCCCTGGACCTCCAGGAACGCCAATCGCTCCTGGAAATGCGCGCCGAAGAAGCCCGCCGTGATTTTCTGCTTCGTTGGCTCGAAGAGTCTCTCCCAAAGCTCCTGGAACGCCGCCGCGCCGGCGACCTCGCCGGAGGCAACGGGCATCGTTCAAATTAGAATTTTGGGCCGAATTATTCCGAAAGCACGAGGATCAGAATTTGAATGGCCTATGTTTTCATCTAATTGTGAATCGGAATTACCGCGCGCCCGAAAGCGTCATCCCGCCGTCGAAATCCGCGGGGCATGGGGACGCCGCAGCTCCCAGTCTAGGAGGAACAGAATGTTGGGAATTGCCGCAATGATCAAGACGTCGTAGCGATGCATGTGAACCACTGCCGCAAACGCTCCCAACGCAAACAGCGAAATCAGCGCCGCCGGGAACTCCCACTTCCAAGCCAGCAGCATCGCTGCGACCGCCCCAAACAGCAGCGCCATTCCAACCCATTCTCGAAACGTGATGATCCGCAGAGAGCCCACGGGCTCCCCGACGGCGAAGGCAATAAAACTTGCTGCGATAAAGACCGCGGTCCCGCGCGCAGCCCACCGAACGATCGAGCTGATAATCGGAGGCATGGTGCTTCTCCCTCCTGGGAGCCATGGGCTCCCTCTTTTCGAATGCTCCCGCCGATAAGTCCGAATATCAATGCGGAAGATCACCTGGCCGCGTGACTGCGGTCACTTTCCGTCGCGCCTGCCCTGGAATGAGGCGGCCATCGAAACCATTCGCGATTCCTGGTAATCGAACTCCAAGGAAGCATCGAACGAGAGCCGAATGGACTGAACCAGCTTCTGACCTCACGAATTAGATTTCGCTGGAAATTTCTCACTCCTGCTAGAATGTCCCGCAGCACCCGCTATGATGGAAAAGACTGTTGGCCGCTACGTCATCACCTCCGAAATCGGGCAAGGCGGCATGGGGATTGTTTATCGGGCGCGCGACCCGCTCCTGAATCGCGAAGTTGCGATCAAGGTACTGGGCGAAGGGCCTCTCGTTGACAGGCTTGGCCGCGACCATCTTCTCCGGGAAGCGCGCACTGCTTCTGCCTTGAATCATCCGAATATCTGCACCATTTACGAAATCGGCGAGGCCGACGACCGTTTCTACATCGTGATGGAGCTGATCGAAGGCAAGCCGTTCAGCGAAATGATTGGCCCCGTCGGCATGCCGGTCGAAGCGCTCACTCGCTATGGCGTGCAAATCGCGGAAGCGCTGGCCCACGCGCACGATCGCGGAATCATTCACCGTGACCTGAAAAGCTCCAATGTTGCAGTCACCAACGAGGGCCGTGTGAAAGTTCTCGACTTCGGCCTCGCCCGCTACATCGAAAAAGAAGACGTCGAAAAGGCGACGCGTTCGGTTGCGTCCATGGTGAACGCCACGGGCCTGACCGGAACGCTTCCGTACATGTCGCCCGAGCAGTTCCGCGGCGACCCCGCGGATCATCGCGCCGACATCTGGGCGCTCGGCGTCATGCTGTACGAAGCTGCCGCCGGAGCGCTCCCCTTTCGCGGCCCCACTCCCTTCGCGCTCAGCGCCTCCGTCCTCAACGAATCCCCGGCATTGTTACCGCAGAGCGTTCCGCTGGGAGTCTCGGCCATTATCCAGCGTTGCCTCGCAAAGGATCCGGCTCTCCGTTATCAACGAGCCAGCGAAGTCCGGGCCGCCCTCGAAGCCATTCAATCCGCTGCGGTAATCGCGCCGGAATCCGCCGGTGAGAACCGAAGACCGCAGATGACGGTGCTTCGCGGCCTCCGGCACCTCAGCATCAGTCCCGGTCAAGCTTTGCTCTTGATCGGAACCACCAAGGGCGCGTTTCTGCTCCGCTCCTCCCCGGCGCGCTCGCATTGGGACGTGGGCGGACCCTATTTCCACGGCGACGCCGTCTATTCTTTTGTTTTCGACGGCCGCCAAGACCGTCATCGTTTGTGGACCTCGACGCAAAGCGTTCTGTGGGGCACCGTCCTGCGCTCCACGGACGATTTCGGCAAGACTTGGCGCACGCCGGAGCAAACTTCGCTTCGCTTTCCGTCCGGCTCGGGAATGTCGCTGAAGAATATTTGGCAAATTTGCCTCGGGCCGGATGACCAACCGGACACCCTGTACTGTGGCGTGGAACCCGCGGCCCTCTTCGAGTCGCGCGACGAGGGAGAATCCTGGACTCTCGTCCGCGGCCTTTTCGACCATCCGCATCGCCCCCGATGGGTGCCCGGAAATGGCGGCCTCGCGTTGCACACGATCCTCCCGGACCCCTCGAACCCGAAACGAATGTACGTGGCGATCGCCGCAGGCGGCGTCTACCGCACCGACGACGGCGGCAGCACGTGGCAAGCCCACAACAAGGGCATCCGCGTGACGTTCATGCCCGAACGTTATCCCGTATTCGGCCAGTGCGTGCACAAGATCGCTTTGCATCCCGCTCGTCCGGAGCGATTGTTTCTCCAAAATCATCGGGGCCTCTACCGCAGCGACGATGCCGCTGACAACTGGAGCGACATTGCTCATGGCGTTCCATCCGATTTCGGTTTCCCTGTTGTGATTCACCCGCACGATCCCGATTGCGTCTACGTCATTCCGGTCGAGTCCGACGAATTCCGTTGCACTCCGGACGGCCGCCTGCGCGTCTATCGAACGCGCAACGCGGGCGCCACGTGGGAACCGCTTTCGCATGGCTTGCCGCAGAAGAATGCCTACGAAACCATCCTGCGCGACGGCATGACCGCCGACTCGTTTGATCCGCCGGGAATTTATTTCGGTACGCGCAGTGGAAGGCTCTACGGTTCGCGCGACGCCGGCAAGAACTGGGAGATGATTCTGGAAGGCCTCCCGCCGATTATTTGTGTGAAGGCCGCGTCCTGGGGATCGCTGGCAGGGGGTCGCAGGGTCGCCCCAACCCGGCCCGGGCCGCGCAACGGATCTCCCCGCAAACGCTCACGAGCTGTACGCAAACAGAGCGGAAGAGGCCGCCGCTGAATTCTCACGGTGCGGCCACGGAGAAATTGATGTCTGTCACTTTCCTTATTCCCGGGCCTCTCCGCCAGTTCACCGACGGCCGCGATCGAGTCGTGGTTCCGGGTACGTTTCCGACGCTCCGCCATGCGTTCGCAGCTCTCTGCGGCATTCATCCGGGACTTCGCGACCGCGTCCTCACCGAGCAAGGCGAGATTCGCGAGCATGTGAATTTCTTCCTCGGCGATGACTGCGTGCGCTACACCCACGGACTTGAAACTCTCGTCCCCGACGGCTCCGAAGTCTCCATCATTCCAGCCGTCTCCGGCGGCTGATCTTCCCAGCGCTATTGCCGGTGCTTTGTCGAATTGCCTCCAAATCCAGAATCGCGCGAGTTTTCAAAGTTTCCCACAGCGGGCTGCCCCTTCCACTATAATGGCTCTCAGGAGTCCGGTCCCGGCTCCGTCGGAGCTGGCAGGCGTTCGCATGCCGGGCCTTCCTAAGGAATGGGTGCCCTCATGAGTCCACTGCCGAAAACTCTCGGCGAGCTTCGCCGCAGCCAATGGACGGAAGAGAAAACCGCAGGCAGGACGGTCCGCAGCGAATTGCGTGAGAACGTTGTCCGCAAGATGGAGGATGGCGAAGACCTTTTCCCCGGCGTGCACGGCTACGACGACACGGTCATCCCGCAAATCATCAACGCCCTCCTTTCGCGCCATCATTTCATTTTGCTCGGCCTGCGCGGGCAGGCCAAATCGCGCATCCTGCGCGGGCTCGTGACGTTTCTGGATCCGCAGATTCCAGTCATCGCTGGCTGCGAAATCCACGACAACCCTTATTCCCCGCTCTGTCGCGCTTGCCGCGAGCGGATCGCCGCAGAGGGCGACGCGACTCCGATTGCCTGGCTCGGCCGCGAGCACCGCTACGTCGAAAAGCTCGCCACTCCCGATGTGACCATTGCCGACATCCTCGGCGACGTGGACCCCATTAAGGCCGCGCGCGGCGGGCGCCACCTTTCCGACGAGCTGACGATTCACTACGGCTTGCTTCCGCGCGCCAACCGCGGCATCTTCGCCATCAACGAATTGCCGGACCTCGCGGGCAAGATTCAGGTCGGCCTGTTCAATATCATGCAGGAAGGCGATGTCCAGATTAAGGGCTATCCGGTAAGGCTCGCGCTCGATGTTCTGCTCGTCTTCACCGCGAATCCGGAAGACTACACCGCGCGCGGAAAAATCATCACGCCGCTGAAAGACCGCATCGGCTCGGAAATCCGCACCCACTATCCCACGACCGTCGAAGAGGGCATGTCCATCACGGCGCAGGAATCCTGGACCGAGCGCGACGGCAAGCGCCGCGTGCAAGTTCCCGCCTACATCCGCGAAATCGTCGAGGAAGTGGCTTTTCAGGCGCGCGACGATAAGCGCGTGGACCGCCGCTCCGGCGTCAGCCAGCGCCTGCCCATCAGCTCTCTCGAAAACGTCCTGAGCAGCGCCGAGCAGCGATCCATCCGCGCCCGCGATTCCGCCGTGGTCGCGCGCGTTTCCGATGTCTACGCCGCAATCCCCGCTATGACCGGCAAATTCGAGCTCGAATACGAGGGCGAGCTGCGCGGCGCCGAAAATATCGCGCGCGAGCTGATTCGCGCCGCCGTGGGCAAGACCTTCACGAAATATTTCGCGGACGTCAATTTTCAACCGGTCGTGCAATGGTTCGAAATGGGCGGCGAACTGAAAGTTCCGGCGCAAGCCTCCAGCGCGGAACTGCTCGCCCAGCTCAAAAAAATCCAGGGGCTCCTGGAGCATCTTGAAGCGCTGGGAGTCCGCCCGAAGGATGACGCGGCGATCCAGTCCAGTGCCGCCGAATTCATCCTCGAAGGGCTCTGGGCCCATAAGCGCATCAACCGCAGCGAGGAGCGCGGATTCTTCGCCGAAACGCGAAAAACTCCCGAGCCGCGCGAGCCCCGCGAATCGCCCGCGCGTCCCCCGCGGCGCCAGTTCAATTGACGGGATCGACCGACGATGAAATACACACGCTACTCACGCTACACGCCCGGCGCCGCCGACGACGTCGATCTCCAGGAGCTGCTCAACCGGCTCTCCGATTATTTTCTCCAGAGCGGCTTCGAGTCGCAGTACGGCATCTGGGAAATGGACATGGAGCGCTCGCGCGAGCAGCATATGGACCAGCTCCGCGAAGCCATCCTGCGCGCCTTGCAGGAGGGCGACCTCGTCCCGCCGGACCTGCTCGAAAAATTGCTCGAGAATCCCGACCTCGCGCAAAATCAAAATCTCCGCGACCTTATCGATCGCCTCATTCAGCGCATGGAGGAGGAGGGCTACATCGCCCCGCAGCAGCCTCCGCAGGTGACGCCGCCGCCCTCGCAGACTCCCGGCGGCCAGGTCGGACAAGACCAGCCAAACGTCGAAGCTCGGTTTGAAATCACGGACAAGGCGCTCGACTTCCTCGGCTTCAAAACGCTGAAAGACCTGCTCGCTTCCCTCGGAAAATCCAGCTTCGGCCGGCACGACACGCGCGACCTGGCCACTGGCGTCGAATCCGGCGGCACGTCGAAACCCTACGAGTTCGGCGACACGCTCAACTTGGACATCAGCGGCACGCTGTTCCATGCCGTGCAGCGCAACGGCTCGGGCATTCCCATCGAGCTCGACTATCCCGATCTGATGGTCCACCAGTGTGAATATCAGAGTTCTTGCGCGACGGTGCTGATGCTCGACTGCAGCCACAGCATGATTCTTTACGGCGAAGACCGCTTCACCCCGGCCAAGCGCGTGGCGCTGGCACTCTCGCACCTGATCCGCACGCAGTATCCGGGCGATTCGCTGCACTGCGTGCTGTTTCACGATAGCGCGGAGGAAATTCCGCTCGGCAAGCTCGCCCGCGTGCAGGTGGGGCCCTACTACACGAACACGCGCGAGGGGCTGCGGCTCGCGCAGCGCATCCTGTCGCGCCAGAAGAAGGACATGCGCCAGATCGTCATGATTACCGACGGCAAGCCCTCGGCTCTGACGCTAGAAGACGGCCGCATCTACAAGAACGCCTACGGTCTGGATCCTCTGGTGGTGACGCAGACGATAGAGGAAGTCGCCAAGTGCAAGCGCGCCGGAATCTTGATCAACACCTTCATGCTCTCGAGCGACTATAGCCTCGTTCACTTCGTGCAAAAAATCACGGAACTCTGCCGCGGCAAAGCCTACTTCACCACGCCCTACACCCTCGGCCAGTACCTGCTCATGGATTACGTCAACAAGAAAAACCGCAATATCCACTGAGGACAAAAACCGCGCGGGCTTTTCAATCGGTCGAAGCGGCGACGCGCTCGGCGATGTCCGCGGCTACCTGCTGCATTTCGGCGTGCACGCGCCCGTTCGACGCCAGGATGGTGCGGTCGCCGGGGCGATACGGGCGGCCCTCGATGTCCGTGACGATTCCGCCGGCTTCCCGCACCAGCAGGGTTCCCGCCGCCGTGTCCCAGGAATTCAGGCCGAATTCCCAGAAGCCTTCGAAGCGTCCGCAAGCCACCGAGCAGAGATCGAGCGCCGCGGAGCCGTCGCGCCGGACGCCGTGCGAGCGCAGCGTGAAATCCCAGTAATACTGGATGTTCACACTGCTGGAGCGCAGATGCGTGGGGAATCCCGTGGCCACTAGGCTGACCGCCAGCTTTTCGACCGGCGAAACGTGGATGCGTTTCTGGCCCAAGTAAGCGCCCTCGCCGCGAACGGCCGTGAACAGCTCGTCTGCGATGGGATTCAACACGGCGGCGACGATTGGCTCGCCATCTTCCACCAATCCGATGGACACGGCGAAACAGGGATATCCGTGCGCGAAATTCGTGGTGCCGTCGAGCGGATCCACGTGCCAGCAATATTTCGCGCCGGCGGCCGCGCCTCCGCTGCCCTCTTCGGCGACGATTGCGTGCTGCGGGAAGTGAGTACGTAGCCGCGCGACGATCGCGGCCTCCGAGCGGCGGTCGGATTCCGTGACGATGTCCGCTTCCCCCTTATAGGAAATTCTCTTCGGGCGGTCGAATTCCGCGCGCAGATTTGCGCCCGCCTCGCGGGCGGCCTCCACGGCGACTTCCAGAAAATGATTCATTTCTCGGGAACTCCTGCGGCGAAATAGCCCTTGCGAAAGCGCACCGTGTCTCCGCTCTTCACCGTCACGGCGAGCTGCCGGTAACTCCCCGGCGGCGGGATGGGGTGCGGATAGTAGCCGATCAAATACTGCGTGCGCAGCTCGCGGTCAATGCGGTCGAACATGGATTCGATTTGGTCAAAATCGTCCAGAATGAAGAGGGCGCCGCCGGTGGAGTCCGTGATGGTGATCAGGGCGTGCTCGCCCGCGGTGTTCCGGCCGCTCTCGCTTTTGATGGGGCGGATGACGACGGAGTAGAGCAGCGCTTCGGAGGCGATGGCGGCGCGGCGGCATTCGTCGAATTTCGTAATGCTGGTGGTCTCGCCCGCATCGGTTACCAGCACGATCGCGCGGCGGCGGTGTTCCGGCCGGTGGCGCAAGGCGTTCGCGCCCAGCGCCACCGCGTCGTACATCGAAGTCCCTGCGCCGGGAGCGATCTTGCGCACGGCGGCTTGCAGCTTGGGCACGTCGTCGGAGAAATCGGCCAACTCGAGCACGGATTCGTCGAATTGAAAAACCGCCAGCCGATCGCCGGGACGCACCACCTGACGGATGAAACGGGCGGCGGCTTCGGATTCGAATTTCAGGTCCTTGTAGGTGCTCGCGCTGGCGTCAATCATCAAGGCCAGATCGAGCGGGCGGTTCGTCTCCGCTTCGAACCGCTCGATCTGCTGCGGCACTCCCTCCTCGCTGATCTCGAAAGCGTCCTGCTTCAGGTCCGGAACCGGGCGTCCCTTCGAATCAATCACGCTGGCAAGGATGTCAACGAGGTTCGTCTCCGACTTGATGACGCCCTGGCGACTCTGCCACCAAGGATGCGCGGATGCGGCGCGTCCCGCGCGCGGCGCAACCGCCGCGGCCAGAAGAGTTCCGGCGGCCAGGATCGTGAGCGTTGCCATGGCTTTTTTCATCTAGGAGTAGATTCATCCAGCGGAGAAATGGCTTCCTGCGAGGGTACCTCGCCTTCGGCCCAAACGGCGCCGCCGGCGAAATACTCTTTTTTCCAGATGGGGACGCTGCGCTTCAGCGCGTCAATGGCGTAGCGGCACGCGTCGAACGCTGCGGCGCGGTGCGCCGAACTCACGGCGATCAGCACACTCGTCTCCCCGATTTCCAGCCGTCCCAGTCGATGGACCATGGCCAGGCGATGAATGGGAAATTTTTCGCGCATGCGCACGCCGATTTCGCGCATCTTCGCGTACGCCATCGGCTCGTAGGCTTCGTATTCCAGATACAGAGTGCGCTGGCCCTTGAAATTGTTGCGCACGAATCCGTCGAACACCACCACCGCGCCGTCCTCCGGCGCTTTCAGGCTTTCCACGATTTCGCGCGCGCGAATCGGCTCGCGCACCAGGTGAAAGATATCTTCGGAGACGGCGGCCTGCTGCCCTCCGCTCACCGGCGGCAGAAACGCGACTTCATCTCCGGCCGCCAATGGCGCACGCCACCCGGCGTATTCTTGGTTCACTGAAGCGGCGACAGAAGGGCGGAATTCCGCGAGCTTGGGAAAGCGCCGGCCGTAGCGCTCGAACAGGTCCTCCACGCGCGCGCCATCCGATAGCTCGGCGTCTTCCTGCGACACGCCGACAATATCCTTGAGCTGGCCGAAGAAGAGCACGCGCACACGCATCGATTTCATTCTAGCGCGTGCCGCCGCCAACGAGAAGCGCACTGCACTCAGACTCACGCAACACGTCCTCCTGTCCATTGGTACAGGTCCCGCCACGCCCCTGTGCGACAGCGGCCGTAAGTCCAATGCCTCCAACACAAAATTCTAAGAAATCGCACCGAAGTACAGGTCCGCCCAGGGGCTCATAAAGTTTTTTTGTATCTGTACCAATTTTGTCCGAACGTACAGTTATTTTTTCCTTCGCATCGCACCATCATTCAATCCGCAACATGAATGGCGCAATCAAACACGGAACGATCTCGCGCGGCCGACGCGGGCTTTCCCCGCCACCGTGGTCCTCGGTTATCATCCTGGACCCAGCCGCCTCGTATGCGGATAGTGGTTCGCGGTATTTGCGTCCCGGGCGACCATGCCGGAAAGGATCTGCCCCTCCTCTTCGACTGTCCCTCCTCCAGTGCCTCCGCGCAGGGTCGCCATCTTTCACGAACCATGGGCCACAATTCACGGCTCGCGGCATTTCTAATCGCAACTACTATGGATTAGAAATCGAGCTAACTTGTTGCAAACAAAGGGCACTAATTTTTCCTAATCGCAACAAAATGGGGACCCCCTCGTTCGATGTTTGTTCTCCCACTGCAAGGTCCTTGCCCCCACTTGTCTCGCGCGGGGCGCCGACCCTTCAAGAGCGGGCAAGAAGTTCTGTTTGCGGAGAAAGGGGGATACGGTTACAATCGAAGCAATCGGTTGGGCGTCTGAATACGAGGACGCTCGCGGGCGCCGCGGCCCAACGACCGGTTTGAAGGACACGAATATGTTCGTCATCGCGTAACATCCAACCAGCACTTCTGAAATTCGCGGCAATCCAAATTTCCGAGAACTGTTTCTAGCAGCGCCCTTTGTATATTCAGCGGAGCTGAATGCGAGGGAGCAGAAAGCAGCAGCACTGTATGGATTCTATAACTGTACCCACAACTGCATCGCCTCCCTCGCTGTGGGCCTCGGTGCGCGAGGCGATACGAGGATCGCATCAGGACTACACCGCCGGAAGCCTGAACCGCGCCATCCTGCTGCTGGCAATTCCCATGGTGCTGGAGATGGTGCTGGAATCGCTGTTCGCGGTGGTGGACGTTTTCTGGGTGGGGCGGCTCGGAGCGAACGCCGTTGCAACGGTAGGGCTGACGGAATCGCTGCTGAGCCTGGTATTTGCGGTCGGGATGGGATTGAGCCTGTCGACGACGGCGATGGTAGCGCGACGGATCGGGGAGAAGGACCCCGAGGGAGCGGCGGTGGCGGGAGTGCAGGCCATCGTGCTTGGGCTTGCAGTGTCGGTGATTGTCGGGACGCCGTGCCTGTTCCTGGCGCCGAGCCTGCTGCGGTTGATGGGAGCATCGGGGCAGATCGTGGCGGTGGGGACCGGCTACGCGCGTATTGCGCTGGGCGGAAGCGGCGTGCTTCTGATGCTGTTCCTGAACAACGCGATCTTCCGCGGCGCGGGCGACGCGGCGATTGCGATGCGGTTGCTGTGGGTGTCGAACATCATCAACCTGGTGCTGGACCCATGCCTGATTTTCGGTTGGGGGCCGTTTCCGAAGTTGGGCGTGACGGGAGCGGCGCTGGCGACGTTTACGGGGCGCGGGATCGGGGTAGCGTATCAGTTCTACAGACTGCTGCGGGGAACGGAGCGAATCCGCGTGCTGCGGCGGCAGCTGCACGTGAATATTCCGGTGCTGGTGCGGCTGGTTCGAGTGTCGCTGACGGGGATCCGCAATTCATGATCGCGCACACAAGCTGGATCGCGCTGGTGCGGATCGTGAGCATGTTCGGAGCCGCTGCGGTGGCGGGATACACGATTGCGATCCGCGTGGTGATCTTCATCATCATGCCGTCATGGGGATTGAGCAACGCGGCTGCCACGCTGGTGGGGCAGAACCTGGGAGCGAAACAGCCGGAGCGCGCTGCGACATCGGTATGGCGGACGGGGCTTTACAACATGCTGTTCCTGGGGACGGTGGGGGTGGCGCTGGTCATGTTTGCCGAGCCGGTAGTGCTGCTGTTTACGAACGACCCGGCGGTTGTGCCGCTGGCCTCTACGTGCCTGCGAATCTTGAGTTACGGAAACATCGGATACGCGTATGGAATGGTGATGCTGCAGGCGTTCAACGGGGCCGGAGATACCTTGACGCCGACGGTGGTGAATCTGTTTGGGTTCTGGATGCTGGAAATTCCGCTGGCGTATTGGCTGGCGATTCGCGAGGGGTTGCGGTCGGACGGCGTGTTTTGGGCGATCGTGATCGCGGAGGCGGCGATTGCGGGAGCCAGCATCGTGCTGTTCCGGAGGGGAAGCTGGAAACGGAAGCTGATTTGAGGGGGCGCGGGAGAAGCGGCGTCTGCAGGATTCAGACGCGCACCCCATAAGGAACGTTTATGTTCTTGGAAAGAATTGCAAATTGGACTTATGTGGGCTTGAAGGGCTTAATTGTGTGCGGGACTACTCCGATGACACCGTCACTTGATGTCAACAATCGGATACTGACCCGCGACGAACTGTCCCAGAAGATGCTAAGTTGAGTCTTGCCTTTTGCACGCTGGAGGGGCTGCTCGAATGGATGAACAGAAGCCGAAAATGACCGGGGCGAAAATTTTGTGGGAATGCCTGGAGCGGGAGGGAGTAAAGACCATCTTCGGGTATCCGGGAGGAGCGATCCTGCCGGCTTACGATGCGCTGCAACACAGCTCGATTCACCACATCCTGGTGAGGCACGAGCAGGGCGCGACGCATATGGCGGATGGCTACGCGCGCGCGACAGGGGGAGTGGGAGTAGCGGTGGCGACTTCGGGCCCCGGCGCGACGAACATGGTGACAGGGATTGCGACGGCAATGATGGATTCCTCGCCCATCGTGTGCATTACGGGACAAGTGGGAAGCAAGCTGCTGGGGTCGGACGCATTCCAGGAAACGGACATCACCGGCGTGACGCTGCCGATCACGAAACACAATTACCTGGTGACCAGCGCGAAGGATGTGGCGCCTGCGGTGCGCGAAGCGTTCTACGTGGCGAAGTCGGGTCGGCCGGGTCCAGTGCTGATTGACATTACGAAGGATGCGCAGCAGGGGACGTGCGAATTCGATTGGGAGGGCGCCGCGCCGCGCATGCGGGGCTACCGGCCGGACCTTTCGCCCGCGAAGGAAGAGTATGAAAAGGCGCTGGAGCTGATCCGCGAGTCGAAGCGGCCGCTGATATTGGCGGGGCATGGAATTCTGGTCTCAGGAGCAGAGGCGGAGGTGCTGGCGTTCGCGGAGCGGACGTCGATCCCGATGGCGCTGACGCTATTGGGACTGGGAGCGTTGCCCGCATCGCATTTCCTGAACCTGGGAATGATGGGAATGCACGGCGAAGCATGGGTGAATACGACGATTCAGGAAGCGGACCTACTGCTCGCCTTCGGGATGCGGTTCGACGACCGCGTGACCGGAAACTTGAAGACCTATGCGAAGAACGCGAAGAAAATCCACGTGGACATTGATCCGGCGGAAATCAACAAGAACGTGAAGGTGGACGTGGCGCTGGTGGGAGACCTGCGGAAGATCTTGCAGGAGTTGATTCCGCGCGTGGAGTCGACGAACCGGCAGGAATGGCTCGGATACATCCGGCGGCTGAAGGGAGATTCCGCGGTCCGCGACATCCAGAACCTGCCGGATAACGGGCATCTGTACGCGGCGCACGTGATCAACGATTTGTGGCACGAGACGTTAAAGCGGGACACCGTGATCGTGACGGACGTGGGGCAACATCAGATGTGGGAGGCGCAATACTTCAAGCACGAACGCCCTCGGTCGCTAATCACTTCCGGAGGACTGGGAACGATGGGGTTTGCGCTGCCGGCAGGAGTGGGGGCGAAAGTGGCGCGGCCGGATGCGGATGTTTGGGTGGTAGCGGGAGACGGCGGATTCCAGATGACGATGGCGGAGCTGGCCACGATCGTCCAGGAAAAGCTGAAGGTGAATATCGCGATCGTCAACAACGGGTACCTCGGAATGGTCCGGCAGTGGCAGGAATTTTTCTACGAGCGGAATTACGAGGCGACACCGCTGCTGAGCCCGGACTTCGCAAAGCTGGCCGAGGCGTATGGAATCAAAAGCATCGTAGTGAAGCAGCGCGGCGAGGTGATTCCGGCGGTGCGTGCGGCGCACGAACATCCGGGGTCCGTGCTGATCGATTTTCAGGTGGAGCAGGAGGATTCCGTCTACCCCATGGTGGCCGCGGGAGCGGGTTTGCACGAAATGATCCGGAGGCCGAGCCCGATTGTGGAAACGGCCTCGGACGAGTAAGGAAATCATGCTGCACACATTCGTCGTATACGTGGAGAACAAACCGGGCGTGCTGTCGCGGGTGGTGTCGCTATTCCGGCGGCGCGCATTCAATATCGATTCGCTGACGGTGGGACGTACGGAGAAGCCGGACGTTTCGCGGATGACGATCGTGGTGGACGCGGACGAGGATCAGGCGCGGCGAATCGTGGCGAACGTCTATAAGCTGGTGAACGTCCTGCTGGTGGACGACGTGACGACCGAAAACGCCATCGTGCGCGACCTGGCTCTGATCAAGATCGGAGCGACGCACGAGAAGCGCCCGCATGCGCTGGAATTGGCGAGCGTGTTCCGGGCGCGCGTGATTGACGTGGCGCCCGACTCGCTGACGATCGAGATTACGGGGACGGAAGATAAGATCGACGGCCTGCTGGAAGTGCTGCGTCCATTCGGATTGCTGGAGGTCGTGCGCACCGGGCAAGTGGCAATGCGTCGCGGCACAAAACCGACGACGGACAGCGAGAAGGCAGAATCCGCGGCGCGCGCGGATGGAGAGTTGGATTCGTATTCGGTTTAAGCCTGCGGCGCGGCCTGCCTGGAATCCAGCTTCAAAACACCAATCCAGCAAAAAACAGATGTAGCCCGCATATTCGCTTTCAATTGAACTGAGTTTCCACTCGGGCGCGATACGAAACCTCAATTTCGAACTTAACGAGGCATTGCTAACCGAGGCTGTGGACTACTTCAAGTATTGGTCGAGCCAATCGAGCCAGACACGGTATATGTCGGACTCGCGCACGGGATCGTCGGGAAAGTGTGCAGCCACGGGAACGGCGATGAATTTCACGGTGACACCATTGTCCTTGAGCGCGTGGTACATCTCGTACGAGTTGGTGATGGGCACGGTGGGGTCGCCGGTGTCGTGGAGGATCAAAGTGGGCGTTGTGATGGCGCCCGCATAGGTTATGGGCGATTGTTCCTCGTACGCTTTCGCGTACTCCTTCTTCCACGGCGAACCGCCGAACTGGAAACCCTCTATGATGTTGTAACCCGAGAGATTGTATTCGTTGGCCCGGTTGTTCGAAGCCGCACCCGAGACGGCCGCTTTCCAAATGTGGTGGTGGCCGATCAGCCATGACGTCATGAAACCGCCATAAGACCAGCCGGAAACACCGATGCGCGATTCGTCGATGAAACCCTGTTTTTCGAGTGCGGCAATTCCGGCCATGATGTCGCGTCCGGGTCCGTCCGCCGCATCGTTCATGACGGCTCGCGCGTACTTGTTGCCGAGGTTGTCGCTGCCGCGATAGTTCGGCTCGAACACCACGTAGCCGTGCGACGCCAGCAGCTGTCGGAAAAAGTCGAAGTCCGTGGTGGAAGCCCACTGCGGGCCGCCGTGAATGTAAAGAACCAGCGCGCATTCCTTGTCGCGTGAGAAGTCCGGAGGGTAAGTAACGACGCTATCTTCGGCGAAGCCGTCCGGCCCTTTCCATTCAAAGGTGTCGCTACGTCCCAGGTCGAGGGCCGCGATCTCGTGATTGAAGTCGGTGAGGCGTTTTGGCGTGGCGTCCGGTGACGCAAGGTAGTAAAGCTCGGTCGGCTGCGTCGGCGTGGCACCGGCAAATGCGATCGAGCCGTCCTGGCCCACAGTCACGTCCAACCAGGACGAGAAGGTGGGATTGACGGTGCCGAGATCGATCTTTCTCGCGGCGCCGTCGAGCAGCTGGATCCAGATGGCCATTCGTGTGCCGTCATGGCCGCCAAGGAACAGCGATTTGCCGTAGGGCATCCAGATGGCGCGCTGGACATTGCGATCGAGAGCGCGGGTGAAATCAGTCCCTTCGCCCCCAGTAGAGGAGGTGACAAAGATCTCATTCTCACTGTTGCTAAAATCTCCGTCGCGAGGGAACCAGTACGCAATCTTCGAGCCGTCGGGTGAGAAGAGGCCGAAGTTTTCGAAGGAAGTGCGTTTCGTGAGTTGGCGGATTTGCCCGCTGTCAACGTCCAAGATCTCGACGACGGTTTGACCGGAATCGCCAAAGTGTGGGTCGGCTTGGCGCGTGAAGCAGATCTGCTTGCCGTCCGGCGACCAGGAAAGCAGCGAGGAGGGCGGAAAATCCTCCGCGGTCTTCGACAGGCTCCACGCGCCGGAAGTGAGGCGCTTC
Organism: uncultured Acidobacteriota bacterium; assembly: GCA_963788255.1. GTDB lineage: Bacteria > Acidobacteriota > Terriglobia > Acidiferrales > UBA7541 > Palsa-295. Next base: position 72,177 of record CAWBGC010000004.1, on the reverse strand, counting down.
GCTGTGCCACCCGACGCAGCGACCAGCCAGATGTGCGAAGGAGTGGGAGCGGAGACAGCGAGGTAACCGTTGTCGCCCACTTCAAACAGGTCGTGGTGCTTTTCGATCTCCGCTTTGTTGGGCGGTTCGTCCGGCGAGGCGAAGGCGACGAAGGAGCCGTCCGGGCGCCAGGCATACTGCTCGACTCCTAACGGCGCACTGGTGATCTGCTGCGCCTCGCCACCGTTCATGGGCAGCACGAAGATTTGCGCAGCGGCTTTCTTTTCTTCCCCAGCTTCCGCGAGGAACGCCAGTCGGTCGCCCGAAGGTGACCACTGCGGCGAGCCCAATCCTTTGCGGATGTTGGTGAGTGGCCGCTGCGCGCCAGTGGCTATATCCACGAGCACGAGCTGGCTGTCGTAACGGTCCTCGTCCCAGTTCACGCGAGACACAACGATGACGATGGACTTTCCATCCGGCGAAATTACCGGGTTGGAGACGTCAACGATTTTTTGAAGGTCCCCCAGCTCTATCTTCCGAGCCTGAGCCATTGCCGGACTAGGCGCAACCAAGGCAAGGAGCATAGCCATGATTCCGAGAAACGTATATCCCCCGAATGCACAACTTCCCGTCTTCGAACGCGTAATCATAAGTTCCGCCTCCGCGTCAGGCAAAAATTGCAACTCGAAGCTATCTCCGACTACTTCAAATATTGGTCGAGCCAATCGAGCCAGACGCGGTCTGTGTCCGAATCGTGGACGGGATCGTCGGCGTCGTGTCCGGGTATGGGAAAGGCGATGAACTTCACAGTGACGCCGTTGTCCTTGAGCGCGTGGTAAAACGCGTAGGAACTGGTGATGGGCACAGTGGCGTCGCCGGTGTTGTGGAGAATCAACGTGGGCGTGGTGACCGCGCTCGCATAGGTGATGGCCGATTGTTCCGAATACGCGTTCGCGTACTCCTTTTTCCACGGCGAGCCACCGAACTCGAAGCGCTCGGTGACGTTGACATCCGTGAGGGTATACCAATCGGTCATGCTGGTGACGGCGGCGCCAGCAACAGCCGCTTTCCAGATGTGGTAATGCCCGATGAGCCAAGTCGTCATGTAGCCGCCCCAAGACCATCCGGAAACGCCGATGCGCGATTCGTCGATGAAGCCCTGCTTTTCGAGCGCGGCAATTCCGGCCATGATGCCGCGGCCAGGGCCGTCCCCGGCATTTTCGTTCACGAAAACGGCGTGCTCGTATTGGTTGCCGAGGTTATCGGTGCCGAGATAGTTCGGCGCGAAGACCACATAGCCGTGCGACGCAAAGAGTTGTAGGAGGAAGTCGAACTCCGTAACGGAAGCAAGAAACTGCGGGGCACCGTGAAGATCAACAACCAGCGGGTATTTCTTGTTACGCGAGAAGTTCGGGGGGTAAACGAGAGTGCCATCCGCGGCGAGGCCGTCCGGCCCTTTCCATTCGAAGGTGTCGATGCGACCGAGGTCTAGAGCCGCGATCTCATGATTGAAGTCGGTGAGACGTTTCGGCTTCGCACCCGTTGACGCAAGGTAGTAGAGCTCGGTCGGTTGGGTCGGGGTGTTGCCGGTGAAAGCGATCGAGCTGTTCTCGCCCACGGCAACCGAGAAATCCCAGTTGACAGTGGCGTCGCCGAGGTCAATTTTTCTCGCGCTGCCTTCGAGAGGCTGAATCCAGATGACCCTCCGCGTGGCGTCGTCGCCGCTAACTAAAAGCGATTTGCCATCGGGCATCCAGATGGCGCGCTGGACGTTGCGATCGAGAGCGCGTGTGAGATCGGTTCCTTCGCCGCCAGCGGACGAGGCGACAAAGACCTCATTTTCGTTGTTTGTATCTCCGTCGCGCGGGTACCAGTAGGCAATCTTCGATCCGTCGGGCGAAAAGAGGCCAAAGGACTCGAATGAAGTGCGCTTGGTCACTTGGCGGATTTGGCCGCTGTCAACGTCCAGGATATCGATGACGGTTTGATCGGAATCGCCGAAGTGCGGGTCGGCCTGGCGAGTGAAGCAGATCCGCTTGCCATCCGGGGACCAGGAAAGCGGGGGGTGCGGATTAAAAAAACCCTCCGGGGTCTTGGCCAGGCTCCAGGCGCCGGAGGTGAGGCGCTTCGCTGTGCCACCCGACGCAGCGACCAGCCAGATGTGCGAAGGAGTGGGAGCGGAGACAGCGAGGTAACCGTTGTCGCCCACTTCAAACAGGTCGTGGTGCTTTTCGATCTCCGCTTTGTTGGGCGGTTCGTCCGGCGAGGCGAAGGCGACGAAGGAGCCGTCCGGGCGCCAGGCATACTGCTCGACTCCTAACGGCGCACTGGTGATCTGCTGCGCCTCGCCACCGTTCATGGGCAGCACGAAGATTTGCGCAGCGGCTTTCTTTTCTTCCCCAGCTTCCGCAAGAAAAGCGAGCCGATCACCTGAAGGCGACCACTGCGGCGAGCCCAATCCTTTACGGATGTTGGTGAGCGTCCGCTGCGCACCGGTGGCAATATCCACGAGTACGAGCTGGCTGTCGTAACGGTCCTCGTTCCAATTCACGCGCGACACAATGATGACGATGGACTTTCCATCCGGCGAAATCGCCGGGCTGGAGACGCCTACGATTTTCTGGAAGTCGCCCAGCTCTATCTTCCGAGCCTGCGCCTTTGCCGGAGTAGGCGTAGCGAGTGCAACGAGCACCGCCAGGATCCCGAGAACCGCATCGCGCGCGAATACAGCCGAGCTTCTCGGTCTTGCGTGCGTAGCCATGTGTTCAGCCTCCGCGTCAGGCAAAAATTGCAACTCGAAGCTATCTCCGACTACTTCAAATATTGGTCGAACCATTCGAGCCAGACGCGGTATATGTCGGACTCGCGCACGGGATCGTCGGGAAAGTGTGCAGCCACGGGAACGGCGATGAATTTCACGGTGACACCATTGTCCTTGAGCGCGTGGTACAACGCGTAGGCGTTGGTGATTGGGACCTGGCCGTCGCCGGTGTCGTGCAGGATCAACGTGGGTGTAGTGATGGCGCCCGCGTAGGTGATGGGCGATTGTTCCTCGTAGGCTTTCGCGTTCCCCTTTTTCCACGGCGAGCCGCCGAACTTGAAACGCCATTGGACGCCGTGAACCGAGAGATTGTACCCGTCGGCCCTGCTGTTCGCGGCTTGGCCGGAAACGGCCGCCTTCCAAATGTGGTAATGGCCGATAAGCCAGGACGTCATATATCCGCCATACGACCATCCGGAAACGGCGATCCGCGATTCGTCAATGAATCCCTGCTTTTCGAGCGCGGCGATTCCGGCCATGACGTCGCGACCGGGGCCGTCACCGGCGTCGTTCACGATGGCGAGCCGGTATTTACTACCGAGGTTGTCGCTGCCGCGATAGTTCGGCTTGAACACCACATAGCCGTGTGACGCCATGAGCTGCGCAAGGAGCGCAACGGAGTCGAAGTCGGTTGTTGAAGCATCCCTTGGGCCGCCGTGAATCAAGAGAACGAGCGGGTATTTCTTGTCGCGCGAGAAGTTTAGAGGATACACAACGACGCCATCTTCGGCGAAGCCGTCCGGCCCTTTCCATTCGAAGGGGTCGACGCGACCGAGATCCAGAGCGGCGATCTCGTGATTGAAGTCGGTGAGGCGTTTCGGTTTTGCATCCGGTGACGCGAGGTAGTAGAGCTCGGTCGGTTGGGTAGGCGTGCTGCCTACGAAAGCGATCGACCCATCCTTGCTTACGTTCGCGTCCACCCATTCATCCCAGCTGGGATTGACTTCGCCGAGATCGACTTTTCTGGCGGCGCCATCGAGCGGCTGAATCCAGATGACCGTCCGTGTGCCGTCGTGCCCGCTGAGAAAAAGCGACTTGCCGTCGGGCATCCAGATGGCGCGCTGGACATTTCGATCGAGCGCGCGTGTGAGATCAGTCCCTTCGCCGCCGGTGGAGGAAGCGACAAAAATGTCATTCTCATTGTTAAAGTCCCCATCGTGTGGGAACCAGTAGGCAATCTTTGAGCCGTCAGGTGAGAAGAGGCCGAAGCTTTCGAATGAAGTGCGCTTCGTAAGTTGCCGGATTTGGCCGCTGTCAACGTCCAGGATCTCGAGGACGGTTTGATCGGAATCGCCGACGTGCGGGTCAGCCTGGCGAGTGAAGCAGATCTGCTTGCTGTCTGGCGACCAAGAAAGCGACGATGCAATATTGTCCTCGCCCTTCGACAGGCTCCAGGCGCCGGAGGTGAGACGCTTCGCCGTACCTCCTGACGCAGAGACCAGCCAGAGGTGCGAGGGGGTGGGAGCGGAAGTAGCAAGGAAATCGTTGTCGCCCACTTCAAAGAGGTCGTGGTGCTTTTCGATCTCCGCCTTGTTGGCCGGTACGTCCGGCGAGACGAAACCGATGAAGGAACCGTCCGGGCGCCACGCAAACTGCTCGACGCCCAAAGGCGCACGGGTGATCTGCTTCGCCTCGCCACCGTTCATTGGCAACACGAAGATTTGCTCGGCGGCTTTCTTTTCTTCCCCAGCTTCTGCAACGAATGCCAGTTGATCGCCCGAGGGCGACCACTGCGGTGAGCCCAATCCTTTGCGGATGTTGGTGAGTGGCCGCTGCGCGCCGGTGGCTATGTCCACAAGCACGAGCTGGCTGTCGTAGCGGTCCTCGTCCCAATTCACTCGAGACACAATAATGACGATGGATTTTCCATCCGGCGAAATTGCCGGGTTAGTGACGTCGACGATTTTCTGGAGGTCGCCTAGCTCTATTTTTCGAGCCTGAGCTCTTGCCCCACCGGGCGCTGCTAGCGCAAGCAGCGCCGCCAGGACTCCGAAAAACATATATCGCGCGAATAGAACCGAGCCTCTCGTCTTTGAATGCGTGACCATGAGTTCCGCCTCCGCGTCAGGTAGGAATTTCGAATGGAAGCTACCACATAAATGCGAGTCCGTAGCACGTGAACCACGGCTTCAATGGCTATAGCCCGTCCCTTCCGGAGTTTCCCATTGGGAGCTCAATTGCGCGCGCCCGAGGCGGAGCGGGGCGGAGGGGTGCGCCGGGCGAGCAGATCTTTCAGGGCACGATCGAGCTTGGCTTCCTCATCCGCTTCCTCGTTGAAGCGAGTGCGCATGGCATCGAAGACGGGCAGGCGCGTGCTGCCTGGATAGGCTTCTTGAGCGCCGCGAACGGAGAACCAGAGAATGCGATTCACGGTGTCCGGGTCGGCCAGGTCGGGGGCTTCGAAATTCTGTCGCTCGCTGCGGCGAATCATGAGAGCGGTTTCGCGGTCGGGGGAAGGCTGGACAATTAGATTCTTCAGCGACACGTTGGGCAGGATCGCCTCGTAGGGAGTCAAATCAGGCTGCGGCTGAAAAATATCAATGGGAGAAGCGGAGGCGTCGAGCTGGTTCATGGGCGAAATGCCGAGGAGAAGCTCCATGGTGCGGACCAGGCTGACTGTGCTGTGGTATTGATGAACGAGAGCGCCGGGGCGATTGTAGGCACTGATAACGAGAGCAGGAGAACGGTGAGAGTCCACGTGGTCGGGGCCATTCTGCGCGTCGTCCTCGACGACGAAGATGGCCGTGTCTTTCCAATAAGGGCTGGAAGAAACTTCCTGGGCGAGAAGGCCGAGGGCGTAGTCATTTTCGGCGATGTAGAACTGCGGCGTCGGCATGTGCGGGCGGAATCCATCGGTGTGGTCGTTGGGCAGATAGACGATGTTGAGAGCGGGGAAAGAATCCGGTTTTCCATTCTTGAGCGCGTCCACGTAGCCGCGGAATTCCGCCAGCCAACTCGAGACGCGGGAGTAACCGCTGAAGCGCGCATCTGGATTCGAGCTGGAGATCAAGGCAGCGGCTGGAGAATGTGATTCCACAGCGGCGCGATAAGAATCGGTGGACATGGAATCGGGTGTGTAGAGGTCGAATTCTCGATGGGTGGAGCTGGAATGACCCTCGAGTGATTTTTTCAGAGGGAAAGCGACGACGGTGGGTGTGAGGTCGGGATACTCGCGCTCGCGATTCGCATTGAACGCGTCTATTTCGGCTTGGGAAATAGTGGCCACTTCCTCGCCGTCGGTGCGGTAGGTGATGCCCGCGCGAGCGGCGGCATCCCAAAGGTAGAGCGTTTCCGGCTCGGCCACGTCGCGCGAGCCGTTCAAGTAAGGGACGTAGCGCTGAATAAGATGAGCGAGATCGTCCGGCGTGGCGGGGACGGGGAGAATCGGCGGCTGGCCGCGGCTGGCCCAAATCTCGGGTTCGCGATTGATTCCCTGGAAATCGTAGGCGCGGCCGCGGCGGGAATAATTCCAGCGGTAGGCCTTGTCGGTGTAGTCGGAGGAAAACGCGGCGTCGGTCCAGTTGTGGCCGTCGGGGCTGGCCTCGGAGTTAACGAAGAAGCGGTCGAGCAGACCGAAACGCTGGGCCAAGGCGTGCGCGTTGGGAGTGATCTCCTGGGGCGGGCCGCCGGGCTGGCGCGCGGCTGAGCCATCGCCAAAAATGGCGAGAGCGGAATCGCCATCGGCGGGCTGGCCGTTGCCGGACTTTTCGACGTCGCCGAAAATCTCGTCGTAGGTGCGATTCTCGCGAATGATGTAAATGACGTGATGAATCGGAGGCGCGCCGGCGAAAAGATGGACATCGGGGGCGCCGATCAACCCGTCGTTGCGCATCACCTGGCTGGTGTAGTTGACGAGCGTGCGCGCATCGGGCTCGGCGATTTGAGAGATCGTGCCGGCGATCAGCGCAACGTCGTATTCCCCGCCCTGGCGCGTGCTGCCGGTCCCGGCAGGGAAACGATCGTTGGCGGTGTTGGGAGCGCGTCCGGAATTATTGGCGATGAGGGAAGAGTTTTCGAAGCCGGTTCCCTTCCCATTGGCGACGAAGAGCGAGCCATCGGCGACGGCCAGAGCGGAAGGATATTGGCCGGTGGGGATGAAGCCGCGCACCTGACTGCGCTGGGGCGATTTTTCGTCGTCATCGTCCGAGGATTTCGAATCTTCTTTGCGCGCGGAGGTTCCCATTGCCGCGGGGCCCAGAGCGACGACCGCTACGGTGTTGCTATGGGCGTTGGCGACGTAAAGCGTGGCGCCATCGGCGCTGAGGGCGAGTCCTTCGGGCGAGCCGCCTGGAAGCGATTTCTCCGACAGGCGGACGGAGATTGTTTCGACGACGCGGTCGGTGCGCGTGTCAATGACGGAGACGGAGTCGGCATCGGAATTGGCGACGTAGAGGCGCGTGCGCGCGGCGTTGAATAGCATCGCCGTCGGGTGTCGGCCGACGGGGATGAAGGTAACGGGCTTCTCGGGATGATTGACGTCCACGGCGGCGACAGAAGCAGTGGCCCAGCAGGAAACGAATACCTTCTGCGTCTCATGAGAGCCCGGCGCGGACCACGCCGCCACTTCATACGGATAGACGAAATGGCCGGGCTGACCATCGGACAGATCCACGCGCGTCAGGCGGCGATCGGAGCGAAGGCCGCGAATGATGCCGAGCGAGTCAGCGAGATCGTTGGCGAGAAAAAGCGAATCGCCGTCTGCGCTGAGGGCGATTCCCAAGGGATAGACCGGTTCCTGATTGTCGTTGTAACGCGGCGAAGCGGCTTCGGTGGTAAAGCCGATGACGGAAATGAAAGGCGCGGTGACTTTTGTGTCCGGGCCGTAAGACGGCGGCGAAACCGGCTGGGGGGCATTGGGACGGAAGCGAAACATCCAGATCTTGTTTTCGAAACCGCCGGAAACATAAAGAGTGTACGAACCTGTGGAATCAGGTTCGGGAGAAAACGCGGCGCCTACTTGAGCGCTTTGCGGGCTAGGGAAATAGACGTTTTGAATCACCTGCGGAGAGGGCTGAGCATTGAGATCGAGAACGGAGATGGACTGCTGCTCGGAATTCGTGGCGGCGTTGAACTGGATGCCTAAGCCGCTGTTGACGCTGATGAGGTAACGGCCGCCGCCATCTTTGGCGGCGTGGTCGGGACTGCGGACGAAGGCGACAGGCAGCGAGCCTACGGCGGGATGACCGGTGGTGGTGTCCAGGATGAGCGAGCCCGCGGGCGTTATCGGCCGGCCTTCGGATGCGGGCTCGTCCGAGGCGGAACGGTCTTGCGAAAATGCGAGCGAGACGGCGCAAAGAGCCGTGACGGCGAGCATCGAAATTATGGCTGCGGAAATTCTGGAAAAGAGCTGATTCAAGATGGCACCTCAGAAAGAAGAATGAACCGCTGCGATTGTTTCTTCTTCAAGACGAAATCGTATCCTACCGATGGCCAGCGGGCGACGCCGAGGATTGCTGCGCGAGTCGCGCAACCTCTTCGAGGCGAGCGGCAGCTCGATGGAGCGCCGCCGCGAGCGAATCGGACTCCTGGCGCAATTGGGCCGGATCATTGTGGCCAAGCGACTCGGTGACACCCGGGAACCATTCCGCATCATACCCCGCATAACTTCCCGGCGCGAAGATCGTGTGCTTGTACCAGGGCCTTCCGGCGAGGCCTTCGGGCGAGAGGAGAGCCTGGTCGAAGCCCGCGAGCGCACGATTGATCTGCCGCTCACTCGCAGCGTCCAGTGTTGCATACGATACCGCTTGCAGCGCCTGCGAGGCACGCGCCGCGGAGACCGAGAGATCCGCAGATGCCTCTGAAACGGCTTTCAATGCAGCGGAATCCTCCGGCTGTTTGACTGCCGTTGGTACCAAACCTGTCTGCGCGCGGGCGATTTCGGAAGCATAGGACGCAAAGTCCAGGGGAAGAATATCCGCTTCATCGAGGCGCAGCGCAAGCATTCCGAGGATACGCGCGAGCGCAGCATGGTAGGTGAATGCCGGATCACCGAAATGTTTCATCCAGAAGAAATCGTCATAAAGCGAATGATAGACGCCATATTCGCCGGTGAAACCCAGGTCGACCGAAGGGATGCCAGCGAAATCGAGGAAAGGACAAAAGTCCGAGCCCGCGCCGAGGGCTCCGAGCGGTACCTCGCCGGACGGAGCGGCGCCAGCCATTAGACTGGGTTTCTGCTGCCGGGCATCCAGAGAACGGGCGAAGTTCTCGCGCCAGACGGCGTACACGCTGAGCCCTGAATTCGGATCCGAGACGTCGCGCGCCACATCTCGCACCAAATTCTGGAGAGAGGGTGTGGCAGCGGCGGCGAAATTTGGCCCGGTCACGCCCACATCGGTGTTGATATATGCCACAGCCTTGGCCTGGAGCTCAGCGCGATTTGCTTCCACCCATTCAGTCGAGCCGATCAGGCCTTGCTCTTCGGCATCCCATGCGCACATCACGATGGTGCGGCGCGGCTTCCAGCCAGAGCGGACAAGTTCGCCAAGAGAACGCGCCGTTTCGAGCATTCCGGCGGTTCCGCTGCCGGGGTCTGCTGCGCCGAAGACCCAGGCATCGTGATGGTTCCCCAGAACAACCCATTCGTCGTCGCTGGTCCCGTGAAGTTTGGCGATCACGTCGTAGACGGGCCGCTCTGCATAATCCATCGAGATCTTCATATGAACTTGCGCCGGGCCGGGGCCGATGTGATAGGTGAGGGGGAGTCCGCCCTGCCAACCGCTTGGCGCTCGCTTGCCTCCGAGACTGGTGAGGATCACTGAGGCGTCTTGCGCGTTGATGGGCATCGTGGGGATGCGAGGGAGATTCGCAGCATCGGCAGGCTCGAGGCGTTTGGCGTCCGGAGTGGCAGGCACGCCCGGAGTCAACGGGTCGCCGGGATAGATTTGCGTGTAAAGGACAGAGCCGCGCTGGATGCCGCTCATTGGCCGCCAGGGACCGCGAGGGTAAGGCTCACCAACATCGAAGCCATCGTCTTCGGGATCGGAAAATATCACAAGGCCGAGAGCTTTGTGCTCCTCCGCGAGTTTTGTCTTAATGCCGCGATAATTTCGGCCGTAGCGTGCGAGCGCAATTTTCCCCTCTACGCTCACGCCAAAAGAATCCAGCGTGCGGTAATCCTCCGGCGTGCCGTAGTTCACGTAGACGACCGGCGCAGTGACTTCGCCGGAAGGGGAATAGGCGTTGTAGGCAGCGGTGATGCGTTGGTCGTAGGTATCCGGGTCTCCCGCGAATGGTTCCTCGGGCGTGGCCAGGGATTTTTGCGCCGGGGCGACGAGTTCGAGCTTCACTTCACGCGGGAAAGGCATCCAAGCGTTGAAGCTGACGATTTCGGCGTCGAAGCCATAGCTGCGGTACTGGTCGAGCAGCCACAGCGCGACGCGATGGCTTGCCTCGGTTCCCGCCAGGTGAGGCGTGCTGGTGAGCTGGCGTAGATTGCTTTCCGCGTGCGCGGGATCGGGAAGGGATTGAAACTTTTGCTCGAGCGCGCGTTCAGCAGCGAAGCGCGCGGGAGAAAATCCGGGCAGGCTGGTGGAGTCCTGAGCCCCACCGGAAATCGCGGAAGAAAGGACGAGCGAGGCTCCCAGCAGCCCCGCCGCACTCAAGCATTGAAACAAGCGAGTCAGAATTGCCTCACTATAAGGCGGGTGATTTTACCTTATGGGAAGCGAGTGCGCCGGATTGATTATTGAAAGTGGAGAATTGGAGCGATCATTCGGCGCGGTCGGCAGAGCCAACGGGACTGAAATATTTGTCTGGCTGGCGAGCTGCTTGACGTGAGGCGACGCGGGCCGTAGGGTTGATTTGCTCGACTTCAGGTGCAGCAGGTAACAAACGCAAACGGCTATGAAAATTGTGATCTCCGGTGCATCGGGACTGGTGGGCAGCGCATTGCGTAACGCGCTTTGCGCGGAGGGGCATACGGTTGCACGATTGGTGCGCGCTGGAGGGGCAGCCGCTGAGGGCGATTTCCGCTGGGATCCGGCGACTAGGACCCTGGACGAGCCCGCGCTGGAAGGCGCCGATGCAGTGGTCCACTTGAGCGGCGCGAGCGTCGCGGAGGGGCGCTGGACGCCGGCGCGAAAGGGGCTGCTGCGCAGCAGCCGTTTGGATTCCACCCGCTTGCTGGTGGACGCGCTTGGGCGCTTGCGGCGGAAGCCGCGCGTGTTTCTTTGCGCGTCCGCGACCGGGTATTACGGGAATCGTGGTGATGAAATCCTCACCGAATCGAGCGAACCGGGGACGGATTTTTTGTCGCTGCTGGCGCGCGATTGGGAGGTGGAAGCTGCGCGTGCCGAATCGAGTGGGATTCGGACGGTGCAGATGCGGTTTGGAGTGATTCTTTCGCGCGACGGCGGAGCTCTGCCACGGATGGTCACACCATTCAAGTTCGGCGTGGGAGGGAAACTGGGCAGCGGCAGGCAGTGGATGTCGTGGATTGCGCTGGAAGACGTGGTGGGTGCCGTTCGCACGATGATTGTGGATGAGCGGCTTCGCGGCCCGGTAAACGTGGTGGCACAAAATCCCACCCAAAATGCGGAATTCACGCGGGTGCTGGCACGCGTGCTGCACCGGCCGGCAATTTTTCCGGCGCCGGCGTTTGCGCTGCGGCTGGCGCTCGGTGAGATTGCAGACGCGCTGTTGCTGTCGAGCCAGCGCGTGCGGCCGGAGCGGCTGCTGGCCGCTGGCTTCGCATTTCGATATGCGGAATTGGAGGCGGCGCTGCGGGCAATTCTTGGGAAGGCGTAGAGATGATAACGCCGAGGCGCTCCCCGCAAGGCGAACGCCTCGGTTCGGATATAAATCTCAGCAGCTTATTTCACGACGTTGAGGGTGACTTCGATTTTGAGGACGTGGCCGGTCAAGGGGTCAGTCGAAACGGTCGCCTCTGTTGTTTGCTTATCGCGAAGAATCAACTGAACAGACCCACGAAACGTGTGAAGCAGCGGCTGAGTGCTGGGAGTCGGGTCACCGGGGCTCCATTCTTTTCCCTCCACATTGCCCTGGCCATTTCCCACCCTAATGAAGAGCGCCGAACGTTCAACCGACAGATCCAGAAGATACCTGTCCTCATCCGCGTGAAGAACCCGTGCATCAATGTTTGTGCCCACTTCCAGATATGTAATGGAGTTCTCGCCCTTTGAATCAGACGTTGAGACAGGAACTTTGACGCCAGCACGAACGGAAGCGAACGGACGCGTGTTGTCTTTCTCAGGGGTGCTCAGAGAGAGTGTGTAAGGAAGTACGGCGACCGGCTTTGCCCCATCAAATTCGGAAACGACAACTTGTACTTTCATCGAAGTGGGGACAAGTGGCTTCGGTGGTGCCTCTTGGGCTTGAAAGGAGTTAAGTCCGAGAAGAAACAAGGACATTACCATTAGAATCCGCATATGTTTCATGAGGCGCATCCTTCCTTCGCAGCGAGTTTTTTCACTCAACATTAACAAGACGCCGTCAGAGAGAATCCGGTTCACCGCGAGCTTGAATCTTCGGAAGATTGTGGCGGATGGTTCGTGTCAGTCTGCAGCTCTTCGAGCGGTTTGATTTCTAGTGGTTTCGAAGATTCCTCGTCGGCGGCGACGAGCTGGACTGCATTCACGCGACCAGAGCGGACCGCATCCGCGAACTGCAACGCGGCTTCTAGCTGGCCGGGCTCGACGAGGACTTCGGGCTCGCGGGAGTGCGACGCGGCCGGCCGGCCTGCGCGATGCGCCCGCGCTACGCGCGGCGGCTCGGCTGCTGTTAGTTGGGATGGCGGTTTCATGGCGACTGCTTGTGGCGGACTCGGCTCGCTTTGATTCGCAACGGAGACGCCCGGATTCGGATTGTTGTGCCGCGGTGAGCGCGCGAGCATAACCAGGACCAAAACGCCCAAGACGAGAGCGCCCGTCGCAAGAACAGGTAGCCGGCGAAACCCGCCAGGGGCAAGGCGGCGGGCGGGCGCCGGCGCTACGGCCCCCCAAGCGGCCCAGTGGAAACGCGCGGGGGCAGGCTCCTGCGCGAGGCGTGCGCGGAGGCGCGGCAGGAATTGCTGCGAAGGCTCGCCCGCGACGAGCGATTCGATGCCGCGGTCCACCATGGCAGCGAGTTCCCGAGCGTGCTGGTAAGCCTCGCGGCACGCTTCGCATTCGGCCGCGTGCGCGAGGAGATCGGGTTCACGGCCCGGGGCGAGCGCACCGAGCGAGGCGTCCGTCATCCACGCTGAGTATTTTTCACAAGCCATTGCAAACTCTCCGCTAACTGTTTTCGCGCTAGATGCATGCGCGATTTCACGGTGCCCTCTGGAAGGCCCAGGAGGCTCGCGACCTCGCGCGTGTTGTAGCCTTCGATTGCCGCAAGAACCATCACGATGCGCAACTTTTCGGGCAGCGCGTCCAGGGCCGCGGCGACGTGGCGCTCGAATTCGCGCGACGCCGCAATGGCCTCGACCCCTGCATCCGCAGCGCGTTCGGCGAAGGCGACCTGTTCGCGATGCTCGCGGCGGCCTGCGGCGCGGATGCGATCGAGCGCGAGCCGCCAGGAAGTGCGCACCAGCCAGGCGCGAAAGCTATCCCGCTCGCGCAGGCGATGAAAGTTCCGGTAAGCGCGAAGCATGGCTTCCTGGGCGACGTCTTCCGCTTCGGCCGGGTTGCGGAGGACGCCGAGGGCCACTCGATAGGCGAGCGTGGGGCAATCGGCCAGGCGCTGTTCGAACTCGTGTTCGAGCGAAGCGTCCAGCTTCACCATGCTTCCCGAAAGGCTGGCTGCCAAGGCATCCATCTCTGCCCCAAATAGCCAGACGCCGCTCGCGAGCCTTCGGTTCACTGGATTTCATCCGCCGCCGGATTCAACACCCTGCGATTATTTGCCCCCTCGACGAAGGTGTCAACGGTGCGTGGCACATCGAGGAAACGATAGCGCTTACTCGAATGTCAGCGCGTGCCGAGAGAGCACAATCCCGAATTGGATTCGCGCGAGTGCCGAAGTGGGACACGTTCGCGATACGAACGCATGCGACCGTGCCGTGGTCGAGCGAGCTAGGACCATGAGTTTGTGCTGTCACTTGCAGCTAATTTGCTGGCGATGCGGAGGTTAGGAAGATCTAGCGCCTGGACGAAATGCCCAGAGCAAGCGATGAGTTCGGCTAGAAGAGCTGCTCCGCTTTGGCACAGCGAGTGCTTTACGCCTTCGCGCACAACGAGGCAACCAAAGTGCGTGACGCTCTCACAACACGGATTACCTGCCGCACGACACAACGGCATCTTTGGAAAATGGCTGCGCGCGTCTCTTGCGCGGGATTCCTGGGCATCCTCGCGTTCATGATGGTTGATTGCGGGACCAGCGGCGGAATATCCACTTTGCCTTCCAACGTCGTCGTGACAATCCAACCGACGAGCGCGACCCTTTTTCTGGGACAGCCGCAACAATTCCAAGCAAGCGTCACCGGCACTTCGAATACAAGCGTCACTTGGAACGTAAACGGCGTCCCAGGCGGGAGTGCCAGCACGGGAACCATTTCTTCAGTGGGACTCTACGCAGCTCCGGCAATTCTTCCGGCGCCAGCCGGCGTCACGGTTTCCGCCGCGAGCGATGCCGACCTATCCGCAACGGCCTCGGCGAACGTGACGCTCAAAGACGATATTGTCGTCACGGTTTCACCCCCTAGCGTGTCCGTGCCGACAATGGGAGCGCAGGTATTCACAGCGAGTGTCTCCGGGACAGGCAGCCCTTCCACGGCCGTCACCTGGAGCGTGAACGGAATCAGTGGCGGCAACTCCACGATCGGCACGATTGCCGCGAACGGATCAAGCACGGCGATGTATACAGCACCGGCTGTGCCACCTTCGCCCTCGACGGTGAGCGTGACGGCCACCAGTGTGGCGGATTCTTCAAAGTCCGGAAGCAGCAACGTCACGATCACCTGCGCGGCGACGAATTTGATTTCGCCCGCATCTGCCAACGTTCCGCTCGGCCAAACGCAGACGTTCAGGGCGTCGTTCTGCCTGGAGAACGGGACGACGATCGTCTGGGACGTAAATGGGATCGTAGGCGGTAACGGGACCGTCGGAACCATCGCCAACAGCGGTTCGCTCACAGCACTTTATACAGCCCCGAGCGATCTTCCTTCGACAAATCCGGTTACGATCCACGCCACGGCCAGCACAGCGGGCGGGACTGAGGTCGCCTCCGCGAATGTCGCAGTCACCAGCAACGTCAGCGTTTCGATTTCACCCGCTACCACGACGCTCGCGGTGAATCAGGTGCTGGCATTCACACCGACAGTCGAAAACTCACCCGATGAAAGCGTGACGTGGTCGGTCAACGGCGTTCCGAACGGCAACGGCATCGTCGGGCAAATCTGTTTGAACGCGACCATTCCGTGCGTGCCCCCGGCAGGGCCAGTTTCCGGAAGCGTGGAATACTTTGCGCCAGCGTTATTGCCCGCAACGAATCCAGTCACCTTGACAGCCACCAGCCACGCGGATCCCACGCGCAGTGGAACAGCAGTCGTCGTGCTGACAGGGCCAAGCGGGTCCGTCAGCGTCACAGTTGCACCCAGCTACGCGTTCCTTCCGCCCTCGACCGGAACACTGAGCACCGAGCAGTTTGTCGCTTCGGTCAGCGGCAGCAGCAACACGAATGTGACCTGGACGGTTCAGAGCGCCGTCGCGGGACAAGGATGCGCGGGTGCTGCCTGTGGATCGGTGAGCGCAAGCGGACTCTATTCGGCGCCGACAGCCGCTCCCTCGCCGAATGCGATCTCCGTGGTCGCCACAAGTCTGGCGGACCCGACGGAATCCGCAAGCGCGACAGTGGTGTTGAACAGCGGGCCAGCGATCGAAACGATCCTGCCGTCGAGCATCATGGCCGGCGCGGTTGAAGGCTTTCCCTTCGAAGTGCAGGGACTGAATTTTGTGGCCGGGAGTGGAACCGGCGCTTCCGTGATTTTGTTGGATGGCGCGCCGCAGAGCACCACGTGCGCCAATGCGGAGACTTGCACCATCGCGCTCGTCCCGTCGCAGGTGGAAACGGCGGGGACGTACACGATCCAGGTCCAGAACCCCGGTGCGCCTGGCGCGCTCTCTAACCCGGTTCCCTTTGTGATCGTTCCGTTCGATGTCTCGCAATCCGTGATTTCGCTGACTTCAAGCGAACCGTCCGCAACAGGCATGGACATAATCGTCTTCGAGCCTACTACCGCCGCCGAATCGGCGCCGCTCAACGTAAATTTCATCGGGTTTCTCACCGGCGGCGACAATTGTGGCGTCCAGGGATCGCCGCTCGCGGTCACGCGTCCGGCGTCCGGCACGACAACCGTGAGCATTTGCGTGCAAGGCAACGGCCTCGATCCGACGTTCACGTATGCCTTCACGGCTCCCAGTGGGAGCGCGCCGGGCGGCGACATCGGAGTGACCGCTTCCGCAATCACGGGACTCTTCCCCAACATGATCGAGCTCGACCTGCAGATATCGAGCACAACTCTTCCGGGCGTGCGCGCCCTCCTGATCACAGACCCAAACAACAACAAGGCTTTCGCATCCGGAATGCTGGAGGTGGATTAATGGAAGGCACCAGGCGTTCTTTCTTCCTCTTATTTCTCTTTGCAATTGCGGGGTGCCCATTCGCAGGCGCCACAACTCTGGCGCGCATGTCCGTTGCGCAAATGTCGCGCGCGGCCCCCGTGATCGTTCGCGCGCGATGCGCTGCGAATACGGTCCGTTGGGAGGACGGCGAAATTTGGACCTTCACGACCTTCCAAGTGGAAGAAAGTTGGAAGGAAGCGGCGGCTCCGCGCATTACGGTAAGGCTCCTGGGCGGAAGACTCCGAGATATCACGTCCACTGTCTCGGGGGTGCCGCACTTCCGTCCCGGTGAAGAAGTGGTGCTGTTTCTCGAAAGAGCTCCTCGCGAAACATTCTCCGTGGTCAGTTGGGAGCAAGGAACCTTCCGGATTCGCCGCGATCCTCATACGGGCGCCGAGACCGTCACGCAGGATACCGCATCGTTCCCCACATTCGACACGGCCACACGCCGGTTCGAGGCGACAGCCGTCAGGGACCTATCGATTCGCGCTTTCCGGGAACAAGTAAAAGCGGCGCTGGCTTCCGGCGCCAGGAGCATTCCATGAAACGATCCTGCGCGATAGCTACAGCCGCTCTATTCCTGCTCCTCGTGACGCGTACGGCTTCGACAAGCGGTTACACGGTGGACACCACAATCCCTCAGGCGGGCGGATGCCCCCAACCGGACCGCCAGAACCTCTCCACGGCCTCACCATTGAGTCCGCGCTGGAGCACTTCGCTGCCCACGGCCCAGCCGATTCTGACGGTCGCGCCTCCCTGGTCGAGCGCGCAGCTCACCGAGATCGAAGGTGTGATCGCAACTTCATTTGGGGTCTGGTCCGGAGTGACGGGTACCACGTTTAATGCCACTTCTTACCCCGGGCTTGTGGCTCCGCTCGCGAGCGTCAGTGATCCGAATTCCTGCACGAACGATCAAGAAAGCAATATCGACGGCCTCGATACGATTTGTTTCAACCAGTCCAGCACGGCATTTACAACCGGCGTCCTGGCGTTCAGTCGCGTAATCACTGCCAATGCACCGGGCGTATCGGTCGGAGCGAGCGGTCCAGCTGCTTTTGCGGGGCAGATCTTGGACGCAGACACGCTCTTCTGCAACAACGGCCAGGTGACATTCGCCACCCCCGGAGCGCTCGGAACATCCCAAGGCCAGGGCGCGTACGATCTCGAATCGCTGCTGATCCATGAGCTAGGCAACTGGTTCGGTCTGGATCAATCCGCCATCTGGCGAGCCATCATGTTCCCCTATGCCCCGCCGCCGGGACAATTCCTGGGACAGCGTCCGACGGCTCAGGTGCCGGATGGCCCGTTGGCCGATGACGACCGCACCGGCATTCGCTCGCTCTATCCCGATCCGAACGATACGGTAAACATCGGCTCGATTCGAGGACAAATCTTGCCCGCGAATCCGTTTGCGCTGGCGACAATTCCGGAGCCATTTGCCGGTGGGATGGTGACCGGCATTTTCGGCGGTCATATCGTGGCCGTGGATTCGGATTCCGGCTCGGTGATAGCGGGGACGCTGGGTGGTTGGAGTTGCGGCGTAACCAGTTCGTTTACGCAGTTCGACGGGTCGTTCGAGATCGATCGGCTGCCGGTGGGACACAATTACATCCTGTACGTCGAACCGCTCGACGGACTTGTGGGACCCGGCAGCTTCAGCGATCCGCTGAACGACCTTTGCGCATCTGGCGCGGCGCCGACATGCACGACTCCTGCCGTAAACACGAATTTCAATCCGCGCATTCGCCCTGCATCTCCGTAATGCGCCGGATTCCATCGTACAAAATAAAAGCGGCTCCCGGGAGGAACGGGAGCCGCTTGGGGTGGTGCGGTGTAACGGAAACCGCTACTGCGTCGGCATGAGCATCTGCGTGAAGCCGATCGTATTGATGGAACGCAATACTGGGGTATTGGGCGGAAGCCATTGAGGCCCCAGAGTGAAGTTCGAATCGAATGTGTAATTACGATTGGGGGGACTATAAACCGTGTTGCCTGTCTTGTAAGTCCCAACTCCTTGGCGGTTGTAATAGAAGCTGACCAGTGAGCCCTCGTAGTTGCAATTGATGCCGCCCCAATTCTCGAGAAAGCGGAGGAAGTTGTGAAGTCCGCCGTCGGTCCCGAAGTCCTCTGGCTCACCAGCAGGCTGAGCGAAGGGAATGCCTTTGCCGCCGATGAGCGCCACGCGGTACGAGGTTTGGACGGCCACACGGTTTGAGAGGTCATAGGGGTCGGCGAAGGCATTGACATCATTCCAATTGTCCGACAGCAAGGTCACAGCGTCGGCAGCAACGGACGCGGCCACGGTGCCGGCCCCGGTGAGGCTTCCTCCGGGAGCGTTGTAGTCTCCCTGGATATAGACAGGGTTCTCCGAGGCAATCGTCAAGCCGCAAGGCGGGTTGGGCGCGGCGCCATAGCATGACGTGCCGAGATTGAGGGTAGCGCCGTCCACGATTTTGAGAGCTCTGCGGAAAAAGATTGCCGGATTCTCCCTGGCTTCTTGGGTGTGAACGTAGCCGGCCCCCGGCCAGAGAGTGGTGTAATTCGCGGTGCAGTTCGGATTTTGAACCACTGCCATCGTTCCCGTCGTCGGCGACGGAAGAGGGCCTGTGGTAACAGGGTTGGGAAGGGCCCCAGTTAGAAGGTTCGGAATGGTCGTAGGTGTAGCCCCATACGTGCGCAGGATGCCATCGCCTTCGAGGTCTTCGCCTGCATCCAGCGCCTTATTCGGGCAGCCATTGGCGGCGTCGCCGCCGTTGGTAATGTCGTTGAATCCGAACGAACCGGTTCTGGTGCTGCTGGCGTTGGGATCCAACTGCTCTCCACGGCGGTCGGAGAAATAGACGGTGAAGCCGGTGTTGTTGTCCAGAGCCAAACCCGCCTGGTTGTTCTTGAGCCAAGCAGCCAGGTTTGCGGCATCGAGTTCGATGTAATACATCACGCCGAGTGCGGGGATTTCCTGAAGACCGTCTCTGGATGGACTGCCTCCGAGAGCCACGCCGGGGCGGTAACCACCCTCTCTGGAATCAAAGAGAGCCAGAGGCCAGAAATCCGAGCCGGGTGCGCCAGCGGCAACGCCGCAAAAGTTGGCCCCCGGAACTGAGGGATTGTCACGAAAGCGCGCGATACGAATAATGGCGGTGGGGCTCGGGTCGGTACACGAAATCGTCGCCGCACCGGTGGTGGGACCTTGGGCTGCAATTTCTGTCCCGGTTATAATAGGAGTCAACTTGGGCGGTGCAACGTAACTTCCCCCGGCGGTGTTTTGAGGATTGATGTTCCTCCCCGTGAACCCAAGGCCCAAGATTTTCTCGGTGATATCATGAAAGGAATTTCCGGTGTTCTGGTACTCGATCTTTATGCATCCCGTGATGATGGGATTGTTCTTCGTAACCCAATATCCGTCCCCTGTTCCAACCGTCGCGACGTTATAGACGGTGTAGGAACTTACGGATGCTGTGCCGGAAATGGGCAGCGGGTAAAAGGTCTGCGCGCTATTTGCAGCCCACCAACTGGGGGCCCCGGAAGTTGAACCGAGGGTCGCCAGATCGACCGGTGGTGTGGATGTGTCGATTCCATCTAGTTTCATCATGTCGGAATTGGCGCAGCCGCTCGCGGGAACGCCTGGCGTGGCATAGTCGTCGAGCAGGATTCGCAGAGTAGCCTCGGTAAATAATTGCTGGCTGAATTCTGCTGGATTGCTGGCCAATTCACCGGGAACGGCGCGCCGGATCAGCGAGATGGGCACCGTAATCCCGCCAAGCGCTGTGGACGTGAGGCTGAGTACGGGTACGCCATTTGCCAACTGCCCGTTATAAGCAGGCACAACCGTACCGTTCCATGTGGGATTGTTCAGGGCTGTGCTCACGCCGCCGTAGACGCTTGGAGCCGTCACGCTGCCTTCGGTGAGGGCGAGTGCGCGCCATTGCGCGTTCGTGTAAGTCGGACCGGCTGGCTCCGTAGCTGGATTGGGCGTCAGGGCAATGGACACCGCGCCGGAGTAGTCTCCGCCGGCTCCAATCGCTCCGCCCCCGGGCCAGCCGTTTTCAAGATTCGTGCGGATTACCTGGCCGACGACGGTTACTTTGTCCGCGAGGAAGAGTGGGCCAGCATTGGCAGCGAGCCAGAGATTGCCGTTGGTGTGGACACGCCCGCCGAAATCGAAGGGAGGACCATTGAAATAGGCCAGGTCCGAATCCGAGTAAATTCCGAATTGGAAGACGGGAATCGCCACCACTTGAATCTGCCTCTGGAGCTTCACCTCGGCGCCCGTCGTGGTCGTTTGTGCCGCAACCGTCAGAGTGAGCGGGGTAATGAGCGCTTGCATGCCCGAATACGGGCTCGGAGGAAGCACCGTTGCGTTCGACGACACAGGCACGAGCGGCGTGATTTGATAGGTGGAGAGACCCAAGGCATTCAGAAATTGGATCCCGGCAATCGCCGGAGGAGCGCCTGTCACCGTGGTGATGTCCGCAGCCGTGATGGCGCCCTTCGTCGCGAAGGTCGTCCCCACGTCGGCCGTCATCTTTTCCATGCCGGCTTCCGCCCCATAGAAGGCGTTCTCCCGGTCTTTATTGTTGCCGCCCAGCCGCTGGTCGGTGAGCACCATCCACGACATCCCGACCACGATGGCCGAAACCAGAAACAGGATGAGCAGAGCGGTGATTAGAGCTACTCCCTTTTCTCGGTTGCGTCTCACAGCGATTCTCCTTTGAATCCCTCAGAAAAAGTGCGCTCTTTATGGCGCCGTCGTCGAAGTCTGGAACTGGTTCTGGAAAGACATACTGCGAAGACTGACCTGGGTTGACAGGTTGTTCCGGAAGTATTGCGGCATCGTTGATCCCTGGTAGGGATACTCCGAACGTCCCGCGATGAACACATTGACCGCGCGAATCTGTGCGGGTGTATCGGGCGCCGACGGGAAAGGCGCGTCGCCCGGCCCAATCGGATACGTGCCAGCGGGGGCCGTCGAATTCGTAATGTCGTAGCTGAACCCGAGATTCTCGATGCAGTCGGCAATCTGTTGCGGAGGATTGGTAGCGGTCGCCACGGTCGGATAATTGGGGTAATTCACTTGGCGCACCAATTGCGGTTTCGATGGATTGGTCGTCGAATCTATGTAGTAGGAAACCAGCCACACGCGTTGGATTGTAGTCGGAGGAAATGCACCGCCGGCATTCTTCAGATTGGCGACCGTTCCATTGGGCAATCCAGTCTGATTCAAGCCGGCGGGATCACCGGCTGCAAAAGTGATGGTCTGGCCGGCGACGCTGGTCACGTATTCCAGCGCGGTTCCGTTCTGGTTCGTAAATAGGATCAAGTTCCCCGCCGTGATCGGGGTCGGAGTTCCAGGCATTGTGAAACAGCCTGCAGCCAAGGTTACCGACAAGCCGGTGGTGTTGATCGCACCAGCACACACAGGAACTGCCGGCGCGGCCTGCACGATCGGATAGCTGTTTAGGTCGTTGCCCAATGCGTCCACTAGCGAGTTATCTGCATAAAGAATGTTGATTATGTCGGTGTTGACGCCACTGAGGATGGCGCCGGTCTGAGGATTCACCGATTTCGCTATCTGTCCCCACTCGTAACCGGGCGTGACGACGGGCAGCAACGTATAGGATGTGAGAAACGTCGTTGCGGTCCCAGGCCGGTTGATGGCGGAGACACCCGCCGCAGTATTGGGGATTGCGACTCCGGACGGGGGAATCCCCTCACCCGCTTGGGTAAGGTCACGCGCGATGAAGTGCAGGCCGGCACGGAGATTTTCCTGTGTGTTCGCCATCATCGCCACACCGTCGGTCGCATGCTGGGCTTGAACCAGCATGAGTGTCGCCGTAGAAACCACGATCAGCAGGACCACCATGGATACCATCAGCTCGATTAATGAGAATCCGTTTCCCCGATTCATCCCTTGCTCCTCGCAGACTTAGAATGCCGATATATACGAATTCAGGGTGTATGCCCGCGTAAAACGCCCGGACGTGTAATTCACGGTGATTGCGATCGAGCGCAGGTTGGGCTCTCCGGCAATATTCGAGATGGCGATCGTCCGCGTGAAATTCCACAACTGGACTTGGATGTCGTCCGCCGTACCCAGCTTGCCGTCCGGTCCCGGGTAGACAATGTAATCCGGAGGGGCGCCTCCGTCGTTGATCGAGCCGACCAGCCCGTCCGGACCCGGGAGGGTGAGGGGTATTGCACCCGTAACAAACAATCCTGTCGTGTTGGCCGCCGTGTTGTTGGAAATCTGCGCAAACGTGGCATTGTTCGTGTATTTCGCCGTGAAGATGGCTTCAGCGGCTTCCTCGGCTTTCTGCTGCGCGATGAAGTCATTCTGTGAGCCCTGCATATAGGCAAGCGCGTTCGCCAGCATCGCCGCCAAGCCAAGAATACCGACCCCTAAAACGATCAGGGCGATTAACGTCTCCAGCAAAGTGAAGCCCCGATTCGTGTTCCGCCCTCTTGCTTGCCGCATGGTGTCCATCTCCTTCAGAATTGGGTCCACGCCGTGGCCCCCGCTGCCCCAGTCGTCTTCCAGCCTCGTACGCGTCCCGTCGTTCCCAGCACGGTCACCGCACGCTCGGAGTTCTTCACACCGACCATGCCCAAGAAGACCGAGCCATTGATCGGTAGAAAAGTCGTCCCGTCCACCAGTTCTCCATCGCTCTGGAACAGCATGCCTCCTGGAGGCCCGCCAACTACGGCTTCGAAACAAATGGCGCCGCAATTCCCGAAGGCGTCCGGCGTGTCGGATAATCCAGGCATTACGTAGTACGTTCCCGGCCCCTCAATCGTCACTGTGCTCAGGACTGGGTTCACGCCTCCCGCGCCTGGTGTGAGCGTGTTCATCTGTGTCATCACTATCTGAGGCCGGGTATTCAGGGTGGGGAAAGTGACCTGCACGTAGCGCCGGTTGGCAATCGCATATTCCCGCGCTTGTCGCAGTTGATCGATGAGCTGCCGCATGGCCGCGTCGGATTTCGCGTTCTGCAGGGCTGGCGACATTCCTACAATTGCGATGACTGCGAGAACCATAATCAAGCCGATTACGATCGAAAGCTCGATCATGGTAAAACCGGACTCTCGCCGCGCTGTCTCGCGTGAATTTCTTGAATTCATTTCCCGCTGTCTCACTTTCACACCCCCGAATCGCTCAAACCAGATCGCGACGGCCTTAGAATCTGCGCTCTATGCTGCATGTATCAGGCCAGCCTTAGAGTGCTGCAATCCACTGCCAGAGAAAGGGTTAGGCGATGTGACGGGAAGTGCTCATTTGCAATTCGATTTCGGCGGGGTAGAAATGTTACCGATTTGAACTTCGCGTACAGATTGACGTCGGCAAAGGTAGGTCGTTCAAGTCCTCGCGAAATGGATCAGGGTGGATTCAAGAGGTGGCCGAACCGGGACCTTGAGGGTGCGAGCACAGCGAAAGCCTTTGGATCATTATCGCCCATTCTTACGCTCCACTCCTGCCTCACGATACTCTCGCAAGTTCGCTCACCACGCGGGCGATGTCGTCGGCAAGGGGGCGCGGGCCCTTCCGCTGCAGAATCTTCACGACTTCACCGTAATACCACAGCGTTTCCTTTTTCGAGGCGTGAAAGCGCTCCCAGACTCGATCGCCCACTTGGCGCGCGTCCGCCAGTGTCTCCTGCGCGTTGTAGAGCTTATCGGCAGCCGATACCAACCGGACGGAAGAGCCGGCGCCTCGCAAGTGCCGCAGGTATTTTTCCTTCCGCTCGCGCCAAGGTGGCTTGGGATACGTATCCGCGTCTGTGCAGCCCGCGACTATCTCCGCCACGTGCGCACCAAACATCCGCCGGATTCGCCGAAGCTGCGGTTTGCCGCCCTGGTCCTCCACGGCATCATGCAGCAGCGCCGCGACGGCTTCGTCCTCATCTCCGCCATAAGTCAGGACGATCGACGTCACGCCGAGCAGGTGGGCAATGTATAGGCGAGTTGTACCCTTTCGGAATTGGCTGGCGTGCAGCCGCGACGCGTACACCAGAGCGCGATAGAAACGCTCGCCGAGAGGACCTTTGGCTTGCTTCGAATGCCGCAGCTTACCATGGCGAATCCGTGCGGTTTTACGAATAGTGATTCCCCGCCCATGAAGTTGGTAGCGCTAACGGGAATCGAACCCGTATTTCGGCCTTGAAAGGGCCGCGTGCTAACCGTTGCACCATAGCGCCACGGGAAGGCTCGAACCAACTTTCCTAGATTATCAGAGAACGTGGAGGAATTCACAAGCGGTACGAAGGAATGAAATTGGAAAAGGGAAAATAGAAAATGGCAAAAGCCGCCTGACAATCCTACTCAACATAAAAGATTGAACGGTGGTTTTTCCATTTTCCCTTTTCCACTTTCCATTTTCTATTTTCCGCTACTTCCAGCCATTGCGTTCCCGCAGCGAAGTGATGTGCGCCACGTGATGCCGTCCGTGCCAACCATAAATTGCGAGCGCCTTGTCGAGCGTCGTCGGGCCGTCCTCGGGGTGATTGTATTTCTTGGCCCAATCACCGGGCGCTATAGAGCGCAGCAATATCACCCAGCGCTGGTGCAACGAATCGAGTAGGGCGAGCGAAGTCTCTACCGGAGCATCCTTGGCATCGCCAAGCAGCGCCCAGCGCGCCTCTTCATACGGCTTGATCGTCGGTTCGCTTTCCGTCAGCGCCAGCTTGAACCGCACATACGCGTTCATGTGGCTGTCCGGCACATGGTGGACGACCTGGCGGACGGTCCAGCCCCCGGGACGATACGGTGTATCGAGTTGCTGTTGGCTCAGTCCCGCCACTGCGGCGCGCAGCTTCGCCGGGATCTCGGCAATCGCTTCGATCAATCCCCGGCGCTGCTCGTCCGTCAGATGGTCGGGCCGCTCCGGTTTTCCAATCGGATACCGCAAATCTGCTTCCATCTTTGCTCCTTTGCGATCCAACTTTGACTCCGCACCGATCATTATTCAGATGCGGCGGCGGATAGCAAGATTCGGCGTGAACGCTCGACGCTCCCGAAGCGGACAATTTGGCCGAGTAGGGCGCGGCATTCCACGATCCGCTCATATTCCGGACTTCGCGCTATTCGGCTTCGCGAGCAAATAAGCAGGATGCATCAGGCCGGTCGGTGGGTAGTGCCGCTGGTGCGTATAAATGAAGCCGAGCTTTTGCAGCACGCGGCGCGACCCTAAGTTCTCCGGATGGTGCCCCGCAAAGAGCGCCCTTGCGCCAATCGTCTCAAACGCGAAGGCGATCGCTCCGCGCGCCGCCTCTTCGGCCAAACCCTTTCGCCAGTGCGCCGTTCGCAGATGAAAACCGAGCTCGTAGATTCCTTCTTCGAGCTGGAATGGCCGCAGGCCGCAACAGCCGACGAAATCCTCATCGGCCAGCAGAAACAACGGCCAATACTGCACGTTGTAAGCGGCCTGGTTCCCGATCTCGAGCTCCAGCCGCGCTTTTACTCTTTCCTCCGAATAAGGGCCGCCAATCAACCGAGTGACTTCCGGATCGCCCCAAAGAGCCATGGCAAGCGGAAAGTCATCCTGTGACCAGCGGCGGAATCCGAGGCGCGACGTCTGAAGAAAATATTTGTTGGACAACTGCGTGGAACCTAGCTCTGGCGGTCCTGGAATTCCTCGTGCCAAGCCATCTGGATGGCTTCGAGCTTCCCTTCGTTCGAAAGCTTCGGATCGCCGGTAAATCCAGCGAGTTCGATCACCCATTTGTGCAGGTCCGTGAAGCGGACGGTCAGCGGGTCCAGCTCCGGGAATCGGTCCGCGAGCTGGATGCCGATCTCTTCCGGATCATCCCAATCGAATGTATTCGGCACGGTCTTTCGGTCCTCTTAGTGTTCCGCTTCCTTCGCGTAATTCTTGTTCCAGTCGGGGATCTCCACAACCAGATCCTTCGTTCCGTCGGGCACGCACTGGCAGCCCAGCCGCGATTTCGGCGTCAACCCCGGCGCTTCGTCGAGTTGGTCGAGTTCCGCGTCCGTGGCCTCGTTGCAGCTTTCCAGCCCCTCGTGGACGATCACGTGGCAGGTCGAGCAGGCGCACACTCCGCCGCAGGCGTGGTCCAGCCCCATGTGAAAACCTGCCGCGATATCGAGTATGCTGCCGGGCAAGCCATTGTGGTCGTAGGGAATTTTCTCCGGATCGACCTCCACGGTCTGCCCTTCCTTCTTGAACGTCACCTTGAACTTCTTCGTCGCGGGCGTGTAATTGGTTTCTTCGATGTAGGGGTTCTTTCCGCCCATCGCCTCGTGCTCCTCTCGCGCGCTAGACCTCTTCGAGCCGCTTGCCCTGCACAGCCGCCTGCAACGCGCTGTTCATCAGCAGTTCCGCCAGGTGCATGGTCGCCCGGTTGAGTTCGTCGATCCGCTGGCGGACCAGTTTGTAATCCGTCCCGGCCACAGCCGCGCGCAGCCGTTCCGAGGACTCGACGATCGCAGCGCGCTCGGCGGGAGACAATTCGTTCGCCCGCGGGTCACCCATAGTTTTGTTCGTCGCCTGCAGAATTGTTTCCGCCTCGGTGCGCGCCTCGATCAATTGCCTTTCGGCGAAGTCTTCCTCGGCGTGTTCGATCGACTCTTCGAGCATCCGCTCGATCTCGGTATCCGATAGCCCGTAGCTCGGCTGCACTTCCACGGTTTGCTGTGTGCCCGCGCGTAAATCCCGCGCCGCCACTTGCAGGATGCCGTTTGCATCGATCAGGAATTTCACTTCGATGCGCGCCAGCCCCGCCGGCCCCGGCGGCACTTTCAACTGAAATCGCGCGAGCGAGCGGCAATCCTTCGCCAATTCGCGTTCGCCCTGCAGGACATGAACGTCGATGCCCGTCTGGTTCTCGACGCCGGTGGTGAACAGCTCTTGCGCGCTCGCCGGAATCGTTGAATTCCGGGGAATGATTTTCGCCACCACTCCGCCCATCGTCTCGATGCCCAGCGAAAGTGGCGTGACGTCAAGCAACAGCATCGTCTTGACGCCCGTCTCCAGTATGTCCGCCTGCACGGCGGCGCCCAGCGCCACCACCTGGTCCGGATCGAGTTCGCAGTGCGGCGCGCGCCCGAAATATTCGCCCACCGTCTTGCGCACCAGCGGAATGCGCGTCGATCCGCCCACCAGCACCACCTCGTCTATTTCAGCAGGCGTGAGCTTTGCATCGGCCAGTGCAAGTTTCACGGGCTGCATCGTGCGAGCTACAATCGGCCGGATCAGCTCTTCGAAATTTGCACGCGTGAAATGGAACTGCGCCGTTTTGCCAACGACCGCATATTGCACAGTTGCATTCTCGCCCGTGGAGAGTTCGTGCTTCGCGCGAATCAAATCCTTGCGCAGCCCCTGAATCGCCGCGCCGCGCGAATCGAGTTCGGTGTCGAGAGAGGTGCGGATCCCCTGGCGCACCAGATCCACCGTCGCGTTGTCAATATCGTCGCCGCCCAAGTGCGTGTCACCATTCGTCGAAAGCACCTGGTAGATGTCGCCCTCGGTCGTCGAGATCAGCTTGAGGACCGAAATGTCGAACGTGCCGCCGCCGAAATCGTACACAGCCACACGCCCGCGCTTCTGTTTGTGCAACCCGTAGGCAAGTGCCGCCGCGGTAGGCTCGTTCACCAGCCGCAGCACTTCCAGTCCGGCCAGCCGCCCCGCATCCTTCGTGGCTTGCCTCTGCGCGTCGTTGAAATATGCGGGCACGGTAATCACCGCTCGTTCCACCGGCTCCTCGAAGTAAAGCTCCGCCCAGGTTTTCAGCTCGCGCAGGATGTAGGCGGAGATTTCAGGCGGCGTGAAAAGTTTGTCGCCCAGCCGCACGCGGATCACGTTGAGGCTTTCGGGATCGATGCGGAACGGGAAAATTGCCAGCTCATCCTGGACGTCCGCCACGCCGCGCCCCATCAATCGCTTCACGGAATAAATTGTCCGGTCCGGCTGCGTCAGCAAGCGCTGCCGCGCGGGCTCGCCCACAAAAATCTTCCCGTCAGGATCCACGCTCACGATCGAAGGGCACAGCGGCGTCCCGTACGGGCCTTCGATGCACTTCGGCGCGCCCGTTTGCGGATCGATGTACGCAATCAGGCTGAACGTCGTCCCAAGGTCGATTCCAACAACGCGTCCCATGTTTCCCTTCACGCTTCTGCCAACTCTTTCTGCACGCTCGCAACCAGGTTCCGGATGTAGCTCCGGCGATTCAACACTTCATTCATGCCCGCCAACAACTGCGATTTCTTTGATTCCTCGGCATGCGCGTCAAGTGCCGCATCCCATTCGCGGCCGATTCCAGCGAGCTCGGCATCGACTTCGTTCAACTTCTGCTGAAATCCCTTTTGTTCCGCAACCAGGCGCTCGCGCAGCGCAGCGGTGTCGCCGCCGGCGGCGCGCGCCTCGCGCAGCTCATCGAGCGATTCGTTCAGCTCGAAGACTTCCTCGAGCAATTCCGGCGGAGCCTGCTGTTTCGTTGTGCCTTCCTTGCGTAGCCCCCGCTTGAGCAGGAGGTACTCCACGCGCGCAATCGGGTCCTTCAGAGTGCGGTAGGCATCGTTCAATTCCGAAGAGCGCTCTAGGGAGAGATTCCGCTCGAACTCGCTCGCGCGCACGAAAATGTCCGGATGCAGCTTCCAGCTCAGCTTGTGAAATTCGGCTTCGAGCGTCGCCGCATCCAGCGTCAACTTCTGCGGCAGCCCGAAAAATGCGAAGTAGTCCGCGCCCGCCGGCAGCGGCTGGATTTTCCCGCACGCCGTGCAGAAATGCCCTCCAGCCACGGCTGCCTGGCAGCTCCAGCACCTCATCGCTGCTCCAGTTTCGGCTTTAGTTTGCGTCGCACTCATTTGGTCTCGCAACGGGAACCGGCCGCACCTTGTCCCAGGACTCAAAAAAAGTTGGCGGATCCAGAAGGCCGCGCGTGGGAACCATCGCCCGCCGCTCGCCCGGAAGGAATCTCAAGCCGTAAACGAGCTCCCGCAACCGCAACTCCGCGTTGCCTGGGGATTCTGGAAGACGAAGCCCTGCTTGATCAGGTCCTCGTGGTAATCAAGCGTGGTGTTGTGCAGGTAGAGATAGCTCTTCGGGTCAACGAAAATGCGCGCTCCGTTTTCTTCGAAGACTTTGTCGCGATTGCGCGCCTCCGTATCCAGCCGCATCGCGTAGCTCAACCCGGAGCAGCCGCCCCCCTGGACTCCTACCCGCAGCCCGCCCGATTCCTCGGGCACGCCCTCTTTGTGCAACAACTCGCGGATTTTTTCCGCCGCTTTTTCCGTGACGTGAATCATAGCCATTCTCGCGTTGCTCGCATTCCTCAGCTTTCCGCTCGCCGCTCCCGCAGGCTTCGCGCTTGCGAAGCGGCGCCGTTCAGCCGGGCGAGCTCAGTTATGCGCGCTGGCCGATCCCGCCGGCGCGGCTTCCGCCTCGCCCTGCTTCTTCTTCCAATCCGTGAGCGCCGCCTTGATGGCGTCCTCGGCCAGCACGGAGCAATGAATCTTCACCGGCGGCAGAGAAAGCTCGCGGACGATGTCCGTGTTTTTGATCGACAGCGCTTCTTCCACCGTCTTGCCCTTCACCCACTCGGTGGCGAGAGAGGAGCTGGCGATCGCCGAGCCGCAGCCGAAGGTCTTGAACTTCGCTTCCTCGATGACTCGCGTCTCGGGATTCACCTTCATCTGCAGCTTCATGACGTCGCCGCATTCCGGCGCGCCCACCAATCCCGTGCCCACGCTCGGATCGTTCTTGTCGAGCGAACCTACGTTGCGCGGGTTCTTGTAGTGGTCAACTACCTTGTCGCTGTAAGCCATGATTCATTTGCTCCTTTGTCTCTGGAAATCGATCCCCGCCCTAGTGCGTATCCGACGCGGCCACCCACTTCATTTTGCTGATGTCCACGCCCTCTTTCGCCATCTCGTAGAGCGGCGAAAGCTCGCGCAGCCGCGTCACGGTTTCTACCACGCGGTCGGCCACGTAATCCACTTCCTCCTCGGTGTTGAACCGCCCGATGCCGAAGCGGATCGAGGTGTGCGCCAGGTCTTCGCCCACGCCCAGCGCCTTCAACACGTAACTCGGCTCGAGCGTCGCCGAAGTACAGGCCGAGCCGCTCGACACCGCCACGTCGTTGATCCCCATCAGCAGCGATTCCCCCTCCACGTACGCGAAGCTGATATTGATGTTGTGCGGCAGCCGGTGGACCATCGACCCGTTGATGTACGTCTCATCCAGCCGCGACATGATTGATTCCTTCAGCCGGTCGCGCAGCCGGCTCAGTTTCAAGCTTTCCGCCGCCATTTCCTGCTGGCAGATTTCGCACGCCTTGCCCAGCCCGACGATGCCCGTCACGTTGAGAGTTCCGGACCGCATGCCGCGCTCGTGTCCTCCGCCGTCGATGATCGCGGAAAGCTGCACGCGTGGATTCTTGCGCCGGACGTACAGTGCCCCCACGCCCTTCGGCCCGTAAATCTTGTGCCCCGAAATCGACATCAAGTCGATGCCGTCTTTCTGCACGTCCACGGGAATCTTGCCCACGGCTTGCACCGCGTCCACATGGAAGAACACTCCCTTTTCTTTGGCGATTTTCCCAATCTCCGCGATCGGCTGGATCACCCCGATTTCGTTGTTCGCGTACATGATCGAGATCAGGATCGTCTTCGGCGTAATCGCCCGGCGGAGATCCTCCAGGTTGATGCGCCCGTCCTTCTCCACGGGCAAGTACGTCACCTCATACCCATACTTTTCCAGGCGCTTGCACGTGTCGAGCGTCGCCTTGTGCTCGGTTACTTGCGTGATGATGTGGTTGCCCTTTTCGCGGTACATTTCTGCGGCGCCCTTAATCGCCAGGTTCGTCGATTCGGTCGCGCCGCTCGTGAACACGATTTCCTTCGGAGTCGCATTGATCAGCCGAGCGATCTGCCCGCGCGCGTTCTCCACCGCCTCTTCGGCCTTCCAGCCGAATTCGTGGTTGCGGCTCGCGGCGTTGCCGAACTTCTCGCTGAAATAGGGCAGCATAGCGTCGAGGACGCGCGGGTCCACCGGCGTCGTCGCGTGATTGTCCAGATAAATAGGAAGCTTGATGGCCATTCTCGTTCTCCTGACCCCGGATTCTAAACTCTCAGTTCCACCATTTCCGACATCGGCGCTTCGTCCGTCATCTGCGATATCGTGACTTTCCCCAGCACTTCCAGGATGCTTTCATTCACGCGCCGCAGCGGCTCCCGGATCGAGCACGTTGTCGTGACGTCGCATTCTCCCCGCGATGTCACGCACGAAGTGATGAACAGCGGACCCTCAATCGCCCGGATCGCATCCAGCGCCGAAATCCGCGAAGCATCGCGCGCCAGCGTGTAGCCCCCGCTGGAACCGTGCCGTGCCGCCACCAGCCCTGCCTTGGCC
Organism: uncultured Acidobacteriota bacterium; assembly: GCA_963788255.1. Taxonomy (GTDB): domain Bacteria; phylum Acidobacteriota; class Terriglobia; order Acidiferrales; family UBA7541; genus Palsa-295. The sequence continues at coordinate 40,457 of CAWBGC010000004.1, read as the reverse complement.
AGCTTCTGCAGCACCTTGGCCATCAGCGGCGTGGAGATGCGGTAAACCTCGGCGATGTCAGCCGCGCTGTAGGAGCCGTGGCCGTTGTGCATCGCCAGATGCTTCAAGGCGATCAATCCGTAGTCCGCTTTCTTCGACAGCTTCATCATAGATGCATATGCGACTCAATCAGTCGCACTTTGATTTTAGTCCTCCGCAGCAGAGGATGTCAAGCCTGCCTTCTCTGGACAACCCCATATGATCCAACATCTTAAAACACGACCATTTTAGTCGGCTTAGTCAAACTCGGTTCATCGAGAGGTGGAAATTAGGGCCTGAATGGTGATTGCACGGCCGTGAGCGGCTGCGCGGTGATTTACATCACAAGCTCATGCGCCGCAACAAAAACGCATGCGCCGATCGGGCCGTTACGTTTAGCTTGCTGTCTGCAGTTGAGCTGACGTCTGGCCCGCCGGCGTTGTTGAGGGAGCCGGCGAGGTCACGGGCGTCGTAGCAGGCGCTGTGCCAGTGGCAGGCGCGGAGGTCGTGTCCGCCCCAGGGGCCGACCTGCTCGGATTCGGCTTCAACGTGAACCGCACGCCGCGCTTGGCATTCTCGTCCACGGTGCGCTGCACATCCACCTGGCTCATGTCTACCGCGCTTTCGCCGGTGTAATTCACGTAGAAATGCAACTTGCCGTCCGCGACCCAGTAGTCGCTCGCGGCATACGTGGTGCCGTCTTTCATGTACAGCAACACGGTCGGCGTGGTTTCGGCAATGTTGCCGGTCACCGGATTCGTGTTGGGAGTGCCTTCGACAGCGGGCTCGCTCTCGTAATTTTCGGAAGAGTTGTTCGACGCGGCGCCCGAGTAGTCGGATGGATAAGTCACGTTGTAGTTGCTCGGGGCATAGTCGTAGTAGCCAGTGCTATCCCAACCCCACCACGGGTTGTACCAGTAGGGGCTCCAATACGGGTCCCATCCCCACAGGCCCCAACCTGGACCCCACCAGCCCCAACCTCCCCAGCCCCATCCCCAACCAAATCCAAGTCCCCAACCCCAGCCCCAACCTCCCCAGCCCCAGCCGCGGCCGCCCCATCCTCTACCACCCCACCGATTGCCGAAGCCCGCGCCGCGCCAACTTGCAGCGGAAAAATTGGTCCGACCAAAGGAGTTTGCGCTGAATCCGCGATTTCCGGCGAAGCTAGTTGCGCCAAACCGCCCAGAAGACGCACCAAGCCGCGAATTCCCCAGGAGCGAAACGTTGCTGAACCGCGAGCCCGCGCCGGCCGAGGACGACGACCCCAATCCGCGGCTTCCAAATCGCGAACTCGAGAACGCGGAATTGCTCAGCGAAGCATTGCCAGCCGATGATCTGCCAAATTGCCGGCTTTCAAAATTCGACATCGCGCGAGCGGATGAAATCGACGACCCTGCCGACCGCGACGCATTCATCGTACCTGCGGATCGCATAGAACCTACGTTGGCGTTCCGCCCCGCGCTAGCCATGCTCCTGGAATCGGAGGCCACTGCACCCCAACCGCGTGATGCGCTCGAAGATGCTCCACTGCGCGTCCCGCCAAAGGACGTCCATCCCCCGGCGGGCGTGCCAGTTCCTTTAGCTGACGTCTCCGTCCGCGCGCTACCTCCGCTCACGCTTCGGGATCCTGCCGAGCTTGCGCTGGTGCCTGTGTGTGCTGAGCCGAACGAATGCCACGCGCCATCCGCAATCGCCGGACGCGCCGACGACCGGCCGGCAACATTGCTGAAACCGCCGCGGGATCCCGCTCGACCATAGGCGCCGTAGGGCGAACGCCCAGACGAGCGTGACGCGTACGAGCCATAATGGCCTCCTGCTCGTGGAGCCGAGTAGTGTCCACCGCCGCCGCGACTGTAATGCCCGCCGCCACCGGAACTGCCGCTGTGGACGCTGCCGCCGCCTCCGCCACCGTGGAAGCCGCCACCACCGCCTCCGTGGGAACCTCCGCCACCGCCTCCGTGGGAACCTCCGCCGCCACCGCCATGCCCGCCATGCTGCGCGAACACGGGATTCGGCATACATATCAGTGCAACCGACGCAAAAAGAATGGATGAAATTTTAAGGAAGGTTTTCTTCGTCATTTCAGTTCCCTCCAACCAACTAATCTGGAAGGACTGCGGACGGGTCTTTCGGCCTGTGGCAGCCTCACCTAGTTAGACTCTACTCCTCGGGCCTAGGTTGCGCGCGCCTAAATATTCGCCGGTCAGCAATATCGGCGACATCGGCGCTAGACACCTGCCCGCTTTGTAAAACCCCACGCGCGAGAAAAAGTTGCGGGCGATAATTCCAGGTCCGTAGAGGGCGTGCAAACCTAGGATTATCAACGGTTGGCGAACCGAGACCGTTCTCCGCGGCATTTTTTGCGCGGTGTCGTGGCGCAGGGGGGCCGGCAATTTGTTGCGATTAGAAAAAATTAGATCCCTTTGTTTGCAACGAGTTAGTTCGATTTCTAATATACCCTGGTTGCGATTAGAAACGCCGCGGCGAGTATCAAAAGGCGAAAGTTTAGCGAAGGCTTTAGCTGGAGGCTGGACACTCGTTGGCGATGAGAAGGCTACCGCGGGCAAGGTGTCAGGCTCGGCAATCTTCGTGCCCTTGGCGCGCCTACTGCCGCGACTGCCTTCGAGGCCCTGAATTGGAGTAACGTCCCGCATGTCCATTCCTCGTTGGGGCTTAACATTCCCCCACGTACGTTACCATAAAGTACACAGGAAAGCAAGGGGAAAATGGGGGGGCGTAGCGTCAAGCATTTTGTGTAAATTCTGAGATGGGTTTACGTTCCCAGGAGCGGTTCATGTGACTGATGACGCCAAAGACGATGCGATCGCAGCTGGGCGGGTTGGAGAATGTGCTGAAAAATAAAGGAAAAGGTGCTCCACCCGCCCGGTAGCAACCGAACGTCAGGATGCGCAGATGGCCGAAGCCGTAGATGAGCTGGAGGCGTTTCGGCATGGCGCACCTTCAAAGACCAACCCGGGGCCGAAAAGCCCCACGCTCAGACGGCCGAGCATGGAGCACCCGTAAAGGCGTACTCTGTGGAGACGTGCCGCGATGGTATCCTGCTCGGCGATGCTTGCAACGCGCGCGAAGCGGCAAAACGGCGGAAGAATGGGCCACCCGCCGAAGCTCGGTCTGTAGGGCGTTAAGCAGTTCGAATTCTTCTTCTGCCCAGATTCACTCAACACATTGCAGCACATCGCCGCGCGACCCGGACGGAAACATTCGGTAGAAACTCGATATGGCCTACTTCAGTTGTTTGGATTTCACTTCCCGACCGAGATTCGAGATGGAATTTCTTTGTAAACTTTTGACTTGCATGAACTAATTTCAACCAACGGACGATCGGGTCTTTTTCACGACGAATTGACATAGCCAATGCTCTTTTGAGTTTGGGAGATTTCAAAAGCAGACTCCCTGCGTCGAGGCATAGCGCTTCCATCTGATTCTTGAGTTCAGTGTTCTCGCCCCTAAGCTGCCATTGCCGCCCGTCCCACGTTGCAAACGGATGAGGATTGCCTCCATGCCACGGCACCCCAGGCGTGGGCCTTGGAGCGACATCGTGAAGACGTTGAAATTTTGCTTCTAGTCCAAGCCATTCAGATCGGAGCGACTCTACCGAGCCGGTAAAGGATACCCATATCCACCGCCCGCCAACCAAGAGCCCGAGAACGAATGCAGCTATACCAATTTCGCGCTGCTGCGGATACACAATGGCGACGCCGATGCCGACGAGAGCCAAAACTACGCCTGCGAACCCGAGATGGTCTCCTCTAGACATGAAAGGATTTTATCACTTTCTGCCCTTCATGAATCCCGGCAACTCGCCGCGATCTTTGCGAGCTTGGACCTCACAGGCAGAACACCCCCGCAGCGAAGCCGCAGTGATTTTGCAGCGGTTACGGCACGGTTGAAACCGTGCCCTGACGCAAAACGTTTGTTCTCACACAGACTCTGAGGCTCCGACCCCCTGAAGAGCTGGAAATGACGGGGCTTGGCGATCACGTTTGGACACTGCTGCACATCGTTCGGGGAGAACGAACGGGCGGGCGGTATCGTATAATTAAAAGTCTTGCTCTCGATCAGCAACATCACTATGCGGTTCGGCGCGCGGATCCTCTTCGAGGACGTGACCGCTACGTTTCTGCCCGGACGGCGCTACGCGATCACGGGGCCGAACGGCGCGGGGAAGTCCACGCTGATGAAGATCATGACCGGCGAGATCGAAGCGTCGAGCGGAACAGTTTCGCGGCCGAAAAAATTGGGCGTGCTGCGGCAGGACCAGTTCGCGTTCGACGAGTTTCGCGTGCTGGACACGGTGATCATGGGCAACGCGACGCTGTGGAAGGCGCTGCAGGAGCGGGAAGCGCTGCATGCAAAGCCCCACGACGCGCTGACGGACAAGGACGGCATGCGACTGGCCGAGCTGGAATCGATCGTGGGGGAAGAGGGCGGATACGAGGCCGAGGCGGACGCCGCCGTGCTGCTGGAAGGCTTGGACGTGCGAAGCGAATTGCACGAGCGGAAAATGCGCGAACTGCAGGGCGGGCAGAAGGTGCGCGTCTTGCTGGCGCAGGCGCTTTTCGGCAACCCGCCGGCGCTGCTGCTGGACGAGCCGACCAACTATCTGGACCTGGACTCGGTCCACTGGCTGCAGGATTTCCTGTGCGAGTACGAAGGCGTGCTGATCGTGATTTCGCACGACCGGCACTTCCTGAACAGCGTCTCGACGCACACGGCAGATATCGACTACCAGACGATTATTTTTTACAACGGCGGATACGACGAGATGGTGGTGGCGAAGACGTCCATCCGGTCGCGAATCGAAGCGGAAAACGCGCAGCGCGAGAAGAAGATCGCGCAATTGAACGAGTTCATCGCGCGATTTTCGGCGGGCACGCGTTCAGCGCAGGCCACTTCGCGGAAGAAGGAAGTCGAGCGGCTGAAGACTTCTGAGCTAGCGAAATCGAACATTGCGCGGCCCTACATCCGCTTCCGCATGGACCAGCATTCGGGGCGGCATCCGCTGGAAATCAAGAGCGTGGCGAAATCGTACGACGGCGCGCGGGTGTTCAAGCCGTTCTCGGCGAGCGTGGTGCGCGGAGAAAAAATCGCACTGATGGGGCGCAACGGCGCGGGGAAAACCACACTGCTGAAGTCGCTGCTGCGCAACGCGCCCGGATTCATCGAAGACGCGGACCACGAATTCCCGATTGACGGTGGCGTGGGGACACAATGTGGCGGTGGGATATTTCGCGCAGGATCACGCCGATTCGATCGTCCACGGAAAGACGGTGATCGAATGGCTGCACCAATTTCATCCCATGGCCACGCAGGAGGAGTTGCGCGGCTTGCTGGGGCAGATGCTCTTCAGCGGCGATGACGCGCTGAAGGCCACGCGCGCGCTTTCCGGCGGCGAGTCGGCGCGGCTGATTTTCTGCCGCTTGATGCTGCAGAAGCCGAACGTGCTGGTGCTGGACGAGCCGACGAACCATCTGGACCTGGAATCCATCAACGTGCTGAATATCGCGCTGCAGAAATACGACGGGACCGTCCTGCTGGTGACGCACGACTATGACGTGATTGACGAAGTGGCCACGCGCATATGGCATTTCGAAGGCGGCGTCATCGAGGACTTCAAGGGGCCTTACGCGGACTATTTGAAGTACCTGCAAGAGAAAGCGGAGGCGAGCCAGAAGGCGGCCGGCGCGCGGAGCAGTTCTCCGCGGCGGCAAATGGCCGGCCGGTCTTAATCAGGAGCCCACGGGCCGCGATTGGGATGCGTCTTTGGACACCTGGAATTTTGCATTTCACCGGGAGTAGAATCACAATACTGCGGAGGGGCTTTCGATGAGGATACTGGGCAAATCGAAAGACCTTCCCTAGCAGGCGAGTAACCCCAGCCTTACGTGCGGAAGCTCCGGGCGTGAGCCTTGAGCCTTCCACCATCCGATCGAGCAGCCATGAAGAGGGCGTGTCCAAACTCTACCGCGGGCAGGGGAATCCAATGAGCGCGGCATGGAAACAATACGAAGGACAAATCGCCGATGGGAAATACCATCTGCGCGAGTATTTGGGCGGTGGCGAGTGGACGGCCGTCTTCCGCACGGAAGTTGCGGACGCGAAGCGGTCCAAGGCCGCCATTAAGATCATTCCCGCCGAGGGAGTGAACGCGGAACTGCAACTGGCGCGCTGGAGGCAGGCCGCGAAACTGACTCACCCGAATCTGCTGAAGCTGTACGAGGCAGGCCAGTGCCAGTTCGGTGACGCGTGGTTCCTTTACGTGGTGATGGAGTTTGCCGACGAGGACTTGTCGCAGATACTTCCGCAGCGGCCGCTCACGCCGGAGGAGACGCGCGGGATGCTCGGGTCCGTCCTGGACGCACTGGCTTTCCTTCACGACAAAGCGTACGTCCACGGACATTTGAAGCCCGCGAACGTCATGGCTATCAAGGACCGGGTGAAGCTTTCGACGGATGGCGTGTTCCGAGCAGGCGAACTCGTTGGCGGAAGCAGCCGGCGGAGCCCTTACGACCCGCCGGAAGCCGCGAAGGGAAGGCTTTCGACGGCGGCGGATATCTGGTCGCTGGGAGTGACCCTGGCGGAAGTGCTGACGCAGCGATTGCCCGTGTGGGAAAGATTGGGCCACGAAGAACCAAAACTGCCGGAGAAGATTCCGGCGCCGTACGCCGAGATCGCCGGACATTGTTTGTGCCGCGAGCCTCTGAGCAGGTGGACGGTGGAAAAAATTGCGGAAAGGCTGGAGCACACGTTGGCCGTGCCGGTGGCACAGCCAGCCCCAGTTCCGCAGGCGAAAAAGAGCGTCTCAAGACCGAATTACCTGGTAGCTGCGGGGGCAATAGGGCTGGCGCTGGTCGCAATCGTTATCGTTCCCAAAATGTTCAGGCATGTGACGAAAGCGCAGCCTGCTGCGGAGGTCTCTTCGGAACCCACAGCCGTCGAGGCGAAGCCCGAGCCCGTCCGGGAGACAACGGAAAAGGCAAAACCGCCAAAGAAGAAAGAGGAGAGAACTCGGGTAGTGGCGGAAGCGCCATCGTCGCCCGCGTCCGCGCAACCCGCGTCAACAAAGGCGGAGCAGGCTGCGCCAGTAAACGCGAGCCGACCTGTCGAGGCGAAGGTGGCCGGCGGCGAGGTGACGCATCAAGTGGTGCCGAATGTCCCACAGAAGGCGATGGACACGATTCATGGGACGCTGAAGGTGAGCGTGCGAGTTGCGGTGGACGCGTCCGGAAACGTGGCGGACGCAACGCTCGATGTTCCCGGGCCGAGCAAGTATTTTGCGAATCTGGCGATGAAGGCCGCGCGGCAATGGACTTTTTCGCCGGTGAATGCGGAGGGGCAAAGCGCGCCGAGCGAATGGATTCTGCGATTTGAGTTCACGAATACCGCAACAAGAGTCTCCTCCGTTCGAGCGCCTGCGGCGCATTAGTTTGGAGTCACGCCAGCCGCGGATTGCTACATCGCTCCAGAAAGCTTCCGATCATTCGTAGCGCAAGGCTTCGACGGGATTCAGGCGCGAGGCTTTCACAGCGGGGTACATGCCGAAGAACAAGCCCACACTCATCGAAACACCCACGGCGAGAAAAATGGACCAGAGCGGGACGGCGGACGGCAGCTTGGGTATCAGCGCGTTGATCAGCAGGCTAATGCCGAGGCCGGCCAATACACCGATGACGCCGCCGGCGCCGGTGAGCACAACGGCTTCGGTGAGGAATTGCCATACAACGTCGCGGCGGCGCGCGCCAATCGCCTTGCGGACGCCGATCTCGCGCGTGCGCTGAGTGACCGACATGAGCATGATGTTCATCACGCCCACGCCGCCTACGAGCAAGCCGATGGAGCTGACCACCGAGATCAACATGGCGATCGACGAGGTGATCTGGCGAAACCGATCGGCAATCTCCTTGGCGCTCGAGATCCCGAAATTGTCGGGCTTGTCGAACGGGACGTTGCGGCGGTGGCGGAGCACGGACCGGATTTCGTCTTCGGCAGCCGGGATTTTTCCAGGGTAAGCTTCGGCGCCAACAAAGAGTTCGTCGTTATTGGGATTGTGTTTTTGATAGGCGCGGTACGGGACGAGGACTTCCTTATCCGCGCCCGGGTCTTTGACCAGTTGGCCTTTGCGAGCCTCAGCCACGCCAATCACAAGATAGGTGGCCCCGTTGACCAAGATGGATTTCCCGAGCGGATCTTCATGGGGAAACAGCGCCTTGGACAAGTCGGGGCCGATGACAGCGACGTCGGCCCGGTGGTCATTTTCCGCCTCGGTGAAAAAGCGCCCAACTTCGGTATTCGTATTGAAGACTTCGACGGTGGCGGGAAGCGTTCCGGTGTAATTCACGCCATCGGCCTCTTTGTCGCGATAGCGCGCGATGTCGATTCCATTGTTCTGGTCGTCCCGGGGAAGCAGGTAGACGGAGACGGCGCGGACGGAGGGACAATACTGCTGGATGGCCTCGACGTCGTCCAGAGTGAGCGGCTTACGGGAGCGTTCTTCCTGGGTGCGGTCGCCGTTGTTATTGAAATTGAACCGGTTGATGAAGAGGGTGTCCGGGCCATAATCGTTCAGGTAAGCGTTCACGTCGCCGTAGACGCCGATCAGGATCGAGACCACCGAAAGCAGCGCCGTAATCCCGATGACCACACCGAGGACGGTGAGGAACGACCGCATCTTGTTTTCGCGCAGAGTGGCCAGCGCCATCCATGCGTTTTCGCCGACTTGCAGTCGCATTGCAACTTCTCCAGTTGCTACAACTCGAAGCGGAGCGCTTCGATCGGATCGAGGCGCGCCGCCTTTTGGGCAGGATACACGCCAAAAAACATTCCCACGGCGGCCGAAATCAGCTCCGCAACGATCACGGCGGAAATGGGAACGGACATGGGCACCGAAGTGGTGGCATCCACCAGGCCGGTGATCCCATAGGCAATGGCCACGCCGATGGCGCCGCCCACCGCGGCTATGACGGACGCCTCCACCAGGAACTGGATCATAATGTCGCGGCGGCGGGCGCCCAGCGATTTGCGGATGCCGATTTCGTGGGTGCGCTCCGTGACCGTGGCCAGCATCACGTTCATGATCACAACTCCTCCGATCACGAGGAACACGGAGACGATACCCACCATGGCTGAGGCAATCACGCCCGTGAGCTGCTTCCACAGATCCATCACGGAGGCCGAGTCGAGGATGCCGAATGAGTCCGTTTCATTGGGATGCAGATGGCGACGTGCGCGCATCAGGACGCGCGCTTCGTCTTGCGTCCTTTCCATCCACTCTTGTCCGCGGGCTTGTACCTGAATGACGATTCCCTGGCTCGCCCCATAAAGTTTCAGATAGGTTTGAATCGGGATGTAGGCGAAATTGTCTTGCGATTGGCCGAAGGCCGTACCAATAGGCTTGGCCAGGCCGATGACCTGGAATGGCCGCCCATCAATGAGCACGTCGCGTCCGATGGGATCCAAGCCGGGAAAAAGCTTGGTGGCAACGTCCGCGCCGATGATCGTGACGGTGGCGCGATGCACTTCGTCTCCATCGGAGATGTACCGGCCGGCGGCGAGATCCTTAAGATCAACCTCCATCATGTTGGCGGTGACTCCGACGATGCCGGTCCCTTCGATGCGCGCACTTCCAGCGCGAACTTTTCCACCGGTGCTCACTTCGGCTCCGACGCGAAGAGGAAGCTTGAGATTGTCTCGCAGCGATTCGTAGTCATCCCAAGTGATGATCTTATTGCGGCGCACCGCTTTGACGTATTCCTCCAGTTCCGTGATGATGGGGAAACGATTCACCAGGAAAACGTTGGCGCCCATGTTGGCCACGCGGTCGGCAATGTAGTTGTTGACTCCGGAAATCAGGGCGATCACGACGATCAGCGTGGAAACTGAAAGGATTGTGCCCAGCAGGGTGAGGAAAGAGCGCAGCTTATGCGCGCGCAGCGTCTCCAACGCCACGCCAATCGGCTCTCTCAGCAATATACCGCGGGCCATTCGTGGGTGTCCCTGCCTCTATCTCTTGCTACGCGCAACCATCAAGTATTGTTTCGTCCAATGCGAGAAAGCGGAGCGCCCGCGCAGCCGTGAAAGCGGAAGCGACGAGAATCGCTCCGATCACCCCTCAAGCAACGTGCAAGCAGGACCGTACGGCTATAACTATCCCGCCTAGGGACCCAATTCGTCAATTTTCTTCGCGCGCAGCCCGGGCGCCGGATTTTGTCGGGGCAGCACCCAAATTTCTAGGTTAGAATGGCGCCTGTTATGGAACCGGAAAGCAGTAAATCCGTGATTGCGATTTATCCGGGGTCGTTCGATCCGGTCACAAACGGCCATCTAGACCTGATCGCGCGCGGGGCGGAGATCTTCGACACACTGATCGTCGCGGTGGCGAAGAACCTCGAAAAGGAGGCGCTCTTCGCCGCGAAGGAACGTGTGGAGATGCTCGAGGCGGTCACGTACGATTGGAAAAACGTGGTGGTGGACGTCTTCGACGGGCTGCTAATGAACTACGCACGAGAGAAGAATGCCCGCGTGATTTTGCGGGGCATTCGCGCCGTTTCGGACTACGAGTACGAGCTGCAGATGGCCATGATGAACCGCAAGATCGAACCGCAGATCGAAACCGTGTTCATGATGCCGGCCGAGGCGTACAGCTACCTTAGCTCGCGGCTGGTGAAGGAACTGGCGCGGCTGGGCGGACCGGTCACGGGGCTTGTGCCACCGATTGTAGAGGAGCGGCTGCGCACGAAAGTTCACTGAAATCCAAGAAAGGGAACGAATCGAATGGAAACTGCCACAGGGGTAAAAATCGAGGAAGCGTTTCAACTCGCGGACAGCGTGAATCGCATCAGCGCCTCGCCGACCATGGCCGTGGCGGCCGAAGCGGAGCGATTGAAGGCGCGCGGCGTGGACGTGGCGGATTTCGGCGCCGGCGAGCCGGACTTCCCCACGCCGGAGCACATCAAGCGAGCCGCGATCAAAGCGCTCGAAGAGAACCGCACGAAGTATACGGCGACGCCGGGTATCGCGCCGTTGCGGCAGGCGATTTGCGACTGGCATGCGGCGCAGCTTGGCTCCGCCTACCAGCCCTCGGAAGTAGTGGCGACCGCCGGCGGCAAACAAGCGGTCTTCAATTCCGTTTGCGCCCTGATCAATCCGGGCGATGAGGTGATCATCCCCGCGCCCTATTGGGTGAGCTATCCCGACATCGTGAAATATGCGGGCGGGAAGCCGGTGTTCGTCGCGACGGATGAAAGACAAGGTTTCTGCCCGCAGGCGGACCGAATCGCGGCGGCGATAACGCCGCGAACGCGCATCCTGATCATCAACTCGCCGAGCAATCCCACCGGGGCCGTCATCCCGCGGGATGAATTTACGAAGATACTTGCGGTGTGCGAGCGGCGCGGCGTATGGCTGCTCTCCGACGAATGCTATTCGCATTTTATCTATGGAAACGCGAAACCGTTTTCGATCGCCAGCATTCCCGGCTCGAAGGATCGAGTGATCATTGCGGGCTCGTTCTCGAAGACGTTTGCCATGACCGGCTGGCGCTTGGGGTACGCGCTGACGCCGCAACCGCTCGCCGCGGCGATCATAAAGCTGCAGAGCCAGTCCACCTCGAACCCCACTTCGATTACGCAGTATGCCGGACTCGAAGCGATGCGCGGGCCGATGGATTCGGTGGCGGCGATGCTCGCGGAATACGCGCGGCGCCGCGAACGCATCCTTGCAGGGCTTCGCGCGATTCCAGGAGTTACTTGCACGTCGCCGCAGGGCGCATTTTACGTCTTCCCAAATGTTTCGGCGCATTACACCACCGCGATGCCTGATGACGTTGCGGTGGCCAAGCAGCTTCTGGAACGCGAACACGTGGCCGTCGTTCCGGGCGAACCCTTTGGGGCCCCCGGCCATCTGCGAATCTCCTATGCGACTTCGATGGAGCGCATCGAAGAGGGATTGCGGCGGCTCGAGCGATTTTTCGGCAAGACTACCGGTCAGGGAAAGTGATCGTCTGCCCAGCGCGCTTGGAGCCCACATTCAGCCTGCGTCCGTGGGGAGCGCGTTCGCTTGCACCGCTTTTTCCGGATAAATCGAACCTGACGGAGCCCATCGGCGAGGCCTGGATGACGGGCAATGAGAGCCGTTTCGCCAATGGACCATTTGCGGGGCGGAAGCTCGGCGAAGCCTGGGCCGCGATGCCGCCCGAATGGACGGGAAGCTCTGCAGACCCAAGCGCTGTGTTCCCTTTGCTGGTGAAGTTCATCTTCGCGGAAGAAAAGCTTTCCGTGCAGGTGCATCCGGACGACGACTACGCCGCGAAACACGAGAACGGAGCGCGCGGCAAGACGGAAATGTGGTACGTGCTGAGCGCGTGGCCGGGCGCGGAGGTGCTGGCGGGATTGAAGCCGGAGGTTACGCGCGAAAGTTTTCAGCGCGCCATCGCCGATGGAACGGCAGAAAACTGCCTGGTGCACGTTCCAGTCCAAGCGGGTGAAGCTGCGTTCGTCCCGGCCGGGACAACGCATACGATCGGCGCGGGGCTTGTCCTTTGCGAGATTCAGGAACATTCGGACGTTACCTATCGCGTCTACGACTACAACCGCCGCGACGCAAAGGGCCGAGCGCGCGATCTGCACATCGAGAAGGCGCTTGATGTGATTCGCTTCGGCGAACAGCGCGGCGGGAAACTCAATCCGGTGCAGATTCACAGCGGCGGCGTTGCGGAAACTTTTTTCATCGCCTGCCGCTACTTTGCCACCGAAAAGTGGGAATTCGCGGGACCCGTGGATGCCTCGACCTCGCGCGAGCGATTCGAATTGCTGGTTTTTCTCGAAGGCAGCGGGAAGATTCGCTGGGGCGGCGAGAATGCCGAGTTTGGGCCGGCGCAGGTTTGGCTGCTTCCCGCCGCGCTGGGTGCATATCAGATCGCGCCGGATTCGCAAACCTCATTCCTGCGCACGTACGTGCCGGGCGATGCGAAGGAAGTTGCGCGCTACCTTGCCGAAAAGGGTGTCGAGAAATCGGCCGTTACACGCCTCGTCTACTGAGATGACGCGCGAATCACTTCCCACATGCGCAGTGCTCCTTGCCGGAGGGCGCGGCACCCGTTTCTGGCCGCGCAGCCGGACGCGCACGCCGAAGCAGCTCCTGAACATCACCGGCCGGGAAACCATGTTGCGCGAGACCGTCCGCCGCCTCGAGCCGCTCGTGCCGCTGCGAAATATCTGGGCGGTGACAAACGTCGAGCAGGCCGCCGCAGTTCGGCGCGAACTCCGCGGCGTACCCGCTTCGCACATCCTGGCCGAGCCGGTGGGACGCAATACGGCCGCCGCCATCGGCCTTGCCGCGATTCATCTGGCGCACCAGCATGGGGACGCGCTGATGGCCGTGCTCCCCGCGGACAGCCACATCGCCGACGCGGCGCGTTATAGGTCGCTCGTGCGCGCCGCTCTCGACATGGCGCGCACGCCGGGAAATCTGGTGGTCTTTGGAATCCCCCCGACGCGCCCTGAGACCGGATACGGCTACATTGAGCGCGCCGGAATAGTGGCGCGGCCGCGCGGCATGACGGCATACGCGGTCCGCCGGTTCACCGAGAAGCCGGCGCTGCCGCTGGCAAGGAAATACGTTGCGTCGGGGAAATATCTTTGGAATGCGGGAATGTTCCTCTGGCGCGCTTCCACTTTTCTCGAATGCGTCGAGCGGTTTCTCCCAGCGACCCACGCAGCGCTCCTTAGGATTGAGGCCGCCATCGGCACGCGCCGCTACCAATCGGCGCTGCGCCGAATCTATCCGCACCTGGAAAACATTTCGGTGGACTACGCCGTGATGGAGCCCGCAACGCGTATAGCGGGCGCGCCGCGCGTTTCCGTGATCCCCGCGAAAGTGGGCTGGAGCGACATCGGGTCGTGGGCGGCGGTGTATGAATTGCTCTCCGCGAAATCCGGCGCCAACGTTTCCGCGGGCAATTTGTATGCGCTCGACGCCAGCGGAAATTATTTTTGGAGCCCAAAGAAATTCGTTGCCGCGATTGGCGTTCGCGATCTCGTACTCGTCGAGACGGATGACGCCGTGCTCGTATGCTCGCGCGAGCGTTCGCAGGACGTCGGCAAAATCGTGAAATGGCTGGAACAGCAGAGACTACGCAGGCTGCTTTGAACGTCAATTTGGCTGCCGTGAGTCCAAATTGAGCGGATGCCACTTCCCCGCTTCTCGCCGCAAATCGCATCGCTTATACTCGGGAGCCGTGAGCCAAATCAGATTCGGGACCGACGGCTGGCGCGGCGTGATCGCCGAGGATTTCACATACGAAAATCTGCGCAAGGTCATCCACGCGATCGCGCGTTACGTGGTGCGCGCGGAAAACTCGTCCAACGGCGTCGTCGTCGGCTACGACGCGCGCTTTGGTTCGGAGCGCTTCGCACGCGTCGCCGCAGAAACCGTTGCTGCAACGGGGACGCCCGTATGGCTCGCTACCGACGCTTGCCCGACGCCCGCGGTGTCTCTGCTCGTCAAGCTGCGCGGCGCCGCCGCGGGGATCCAGATTTCGGCGAGCCACAATCCATATCGCTGGAACGGCGTAAAGCTCAAGGCAAGTTACGGGGGATCGGCTTCCGAGGCCATTGTGGCGCTGGTAGAAACCGAACTCGCAAAAGTTCTGAGCGACGGCGTTCCCGCGCTGCCGCCGCGCAAGGACTTGATTCACTCGCTGGACGTGCGCACGCCGTATCTCGAGACGCTGGCCGGCCTGGTGGATTGGGACCGCTTGCGCGCCTCGAAATTCCGGTACGTTGTGGATCCGATGCATGGGTCGGGACGGGGCTTGTTGCGCGAATTGTTCCGCCGCCAGGGCATTGAAATCGCGGAAATCCGCGGCACACGCGATCCACTGTTCGGCGGAGTGAATCCCGAGCCGATCGAGCCGCACATCGAGGCCCTCCGCGTTGCGGTGCGCGAGGGCGGCTACGACGCAGGATTCGCATTCGACGGCGACGCCGACCGTATCGGAGCGATTGACCGCGACGGCACGTTCGTCACGCCGCACCAGATTTTCTCGATCCTGCTATGGCATCTCGCTGGAACGCGCAAGCTGACGGGCGACGTGGCCAAGACTTTTTCCACTACAAAGATGCTCGACAAAATCGCCGCCAAATTCGGGCGCAAGGTCTGGGAGACTCCGATCGGCTTCAAGTACATATGCGATCGCATGCTGGAAAGCGACGTACTGATAGGCGGCGAGGAAAGCGGCGGCATCGGGACGAAGCTCTATTTGCCCGAACGCGATGCGACCGTCAACGCGCTGCTGCTCGCGGAAGTGATGGCCTGGCATGGCAAGCGGCTGGGCGAGCTGGTGGCCATGCTGGAGAGCGAATTCGGCGAGTTTCATTACGGGCGCGTGGACCTGACCCTCAAAGCCGGGCAAAAGGAAAAAGCCATCGCGCATTTCGAGAACGGCAAGTTCAAGCAATTGCTGGAATTTCCGATTGTGCGGCGCGAGAACCTCGACGGCGAAAAAGTTTATCTCGGCGAGATTGGATGGGTGATGGTGCGCGCATCCGGGACCGAACGCATGTTGCGCGTCTATTCCGAAACCAATCGTCCGGAAACCACGCGCCGCGTCCTGGACGAGGTCGCGTCGCTCGTCAAGAAGCTCTGATTCGATGATATAGAAACGCCCACTTGGGGCTGGGCGTCTTGCCAAAAGGAGACGCGAAAATGGAAGCGATCAACCTGGAAGAAAAATTGGCGAAGGTGCACGAATACTGGAAACCAAAGATCGTAGGCGAGCTGAACGATTCCTACGTCAAGATCGTGAAGTTCACCGGCGAATTCGTGTGGCACCACCACGACATCGAAGACGAGCTTTTTCTCGTGCTAAAGGGGCAGATGCGGATGCGGTTTCGCGATCGCGATGTAATGGTCGCGCCGGGCGAATTCATCATCGTGCCGAAGGGAGTAGACCACCTTCCCGTGGCGGAGGGAGGGGACGTGCACGTCGTGCTCCTCGAACCGAAGACCACGCTCAATACGGGTAACGTACGCAACGAGCGGACAGTGCCGGAGCTGGAGCGATTGTAGACGGAAATGCCCGCGCGCCCAGCACCCGGGCGAGAAAGCAGAGATCATGAAACGGCGGCTTTACACGCTCGACGTTTTCACTTCGCTTCCATTTGCCGGAAATCCATTGGCGGTAATCACCGACGGGGACGGAATTTCGCCCGCGCGGATGCAATCGGTCGCCCGCGAAATGAATCTTTCTGAGACCGTTTTCGTACAGCGCCCGACGCACAGCCGGGCGCTCGCGAGACTGCGCATCTTCACCACCACTCATGAGCTGCCTCTTGCGGGGCATCCGGTGATCGGGACCTGGTTCCTCCTTGCAGAGCTTGGGGTGGTGCCGGCTTCAGAGGGAAGCGTGCACGTGCTGCAACAAACCGGAGCGGGAATTCTGCCCGTGGAAATTGCCTTTCACAACGGCCGTCCGAAGCTCGTCACCATGACGCAAAAGCCCGCGCGGTTTACTCCCGCGCGTGTGAACCGGGCCGCACTCGCCGGAGCGCTCGGGCTGAAACCTGCGGACTTCGATTCCTCACTCCCGCTCGAATTCGTTTCGACCGGAATTTTCAACTTGATGGTTCCGCTGAAGCGCCGCAGCATCCTTCCAAAAATCCACGTGAGCATGCGCCCGCTAGCGCGCCTGATTTCGCGCGGTGGCGTGATAGCCTACTGCTTCGCGCTCGGCGCGCGCGGCCACGCATTCGCGCGCGGCATGCTTCCCTGGGGCTTGGTGGAAGACGCCGCCACGGGGTCCGCCGCCGGCTCGCTCGGCGCATACCTGCTCGCTCACGACCGGCTCGCCGCCGGCGAATCATTGCGCATCACGCAGGGAGTCGAGATGGGGCGCCCCAGCGAGATTCACGTCGCGATAACCTCGGAACGCGGCCGCCTGGTGCCAAAAGTCAGCGGTTCGGCCGTCAGAATCTTCGAAGGCCACATTGACGCTTAACTTTTCACGTGCAGTGAGAACCAAGCGACGCGATCCATTCCAAGAGTCAAGATTCCGAAGGATTTAATTCCGTGATTGCGCCGAGGCGCGTCTCAATTTCTGAGGCTTTTCAGCGTGGCATCCAGGATGCCGTTTAAGAAAGCCGGGGCTTCCGCAGAAGAAAATTTCTTCGCGAGTTCGAGAGCTTCGTTGATTACAACTTTGGGAGGAACGGTTCCAGATCGCAACTCGTAAATTCCCAAGCGCAGGATGCTGCGGTCCACCGTTGGCAGCCGGTCGAGCCGCCAGTTTTCCGAGAGCTTCGAGACCAGTGCGTCGATCGATTCTGCCTCGGCGACGGCACCCTCAAAAAGTTGATTTGCAAATTTGCGGGTGGAATCCGCCGCTCGCGCCGTTCTCCAGAAAAGCAGCTCGACGCGCGCCGGTTCCTGGCGCGCCATATCCCATTCGAAGAGCATTTGCAGGGCGAACTCGCGGGATTTGCGGCGAAGCGTCATGCCGGGTCAGCGCCGCCTGCGGCTGCCGCGCGCCCGATTCTTTGAAATCTTGCGCATGAGCCGTGCCATTTCGACGGCACCGAGCCCCGCCTCGTAACCCTTGTTGCCGCCTTTGAGACCGGCGCGGTCAATGGCTTGTTCGAGGGTGTCGCAGGTCAACACGCAAAATGCCATCGGCACTCCGGAATCGAGCTGCGCGAGCTGGATGCCGCGCGCCGTTTCAGAGCAAACGTAATCGTAGTGCGAGGTCTCTCCCCGAAGGATGCAGCCGATGCAGACGATCGAATCGAATCGCCCGGTGGCAGCGAGTTTCTTAGCCGCCAGCGGAATTTCAAACGAGCCGGGGACGCGCACGATTTCAATCTGTTTCTCACCCGCCCCGGCGCGTTCCAAAGCGTCGAGCACCCCGGTCAGCAGCCGGTCTGTAATAAAGCTGTTGAACTGGCTCACGATGACGCCGAACCGCAGCCCTGCGGCATTCAATTCCCCGCGCAGCGTGTCCGGCTTCGAACGATTGGCCATCGCTCAACGCCCCTGGAACTTCGCAGGCCGTTTCTCGAGAAAGGCGCGCGTGCCCTCGCGCATGTCTTCCGTCGCGCAGCAGAGCCCGAAAAGCGTCGCTTCGAGAAACAGCCCCTCTTCCTGCGGCATTTCCATGCCATGCTCCACCGCTTCCATGGCATATTTCACGGCCAGTGGCGCGTTGGCGATGATTTTCTTGGCGATGGCTTCCGCTGTCGCAAGAAGTTCTCCCGGCTCCGTCACGCGGTTTACCAGCCCGATCCGCAGAGCTTCCTCGGCGCTGATCATTTCGCCGGTCAGGATGAGCTCGTGCGCGATTCCCTTCCCGCACAGCCGCGCGAGCCGCTGCGATCCGCCGTAACCAGGCAAAATGCCCAGCTTTACCTCGGGCTGCCCGAGTTTCGCGGTCCGGCTGGCCAGCCGCATCGTGCAAGCGAGCGCCAATTCGCATCCCCCGCCAAGCGCGAACCCGTTAATCGCAGCAATCGAGGGCTTGCCGAGAGTCTCAAGGCGGTGGATGATTTCCTGCCCGTAAAGCGAGAAATCTTTGCCGTCCACGGGCGTGCGCTGCGCCAGCTCGTTGATGTCCGCTCCGGCGATAAACGCCTTCTCGCCTGCGCCGGTCAGAATCACCACGCGCACCGAATCATCGCGCCGCGCCGCATCGAGGCAGGCGCCGAACTCGTCGATCGTCTTGCGATTCAAGGCGTTCAACACGGTGGGTCGGTTGAACGTGATCCGCGCGATTTGGTCCCTCACTTCGTACAAGAGGTTTTCGTAGGCCATTTCCGCTTATTCTCTTTTCTGATTTCCGATTTTTCTTTCGACCCTTCAGGTCAACTGCAGGGCTTTCGGGTTCGCCGGGTCGCCATAATCGTAAAAGCCGCGCCCCACTTTCCGGCCGTTCCATCCGGCCAAGACCATGCGCTTCAGAAGCGGCGGCGGCGCAAATCGCTTCTCCTTGAATTCGTCGAACATGATATTCGCGATGAAATACGTGGTGTCCAGCCCGACAAAATCGAGCAGCGTGAGCGGCCCCATCGGATGCCCGCAGCCCAGCTTCATCGAGTTGTCGATGTCTTCGATCGAGCCGACCCCTTCTTCGAGCGCTCGCACCGCGTCCAAAAGATACGGCACCAGCAACCGGTTGACGATAAAGCCGGTCCGGTCGGTTGTCCGCACCGGCGTCTTTCCCAGCGCGCCCGCAAACGCGACGACTTCCTCAAAGACGGTCGCCTCCGTTGCGATCGTCCTGACTACTTCCACCAGCTTCATCACCGGCACGGGATTAAAGAAGTGCAAGCCCAGGAAGCGGTCCGGGCGCCGGGTCGCCACCGCCAATTCCGTGATGGAGATCGAGGAGGTGTTGCTTGCGAAAATCGTGTCCGGCGGACAAATCTCATCCAACGCCGCGTACAGCTCTTTTTTTGCAGGCACTTGCTCGACGATCGCTTCGATGACGATGTCGCAGTCCTTCAGTTCCTCCAGGTTCGTGGTTCCGCGCAACCGTCCCCGGATCTGGTCGCGTTCCGCGGAGGTAATGGTTCCCTTTTCCATTTGCCGACCTAGATTCTTTTCGATGGATTGCAGCCCTTTTTCAACAATCTGCTGCGTGACATCACGGACGGTGACCGGAAATCCTGCCTGCGCCGACACGTGCGCAATGCCCGAGCCCATCAGCCCGCTTCCCACCACTCCCACCTTCTGAATCGGCATCCCGCTTCCTCCTGGAAAACTTTTCGCTATCCGGCAAATGCCGGCGCGGACCACTGGAAGCTGTCGTCAAGCGCCGAGCGATTCCACAACCATGGCGATGCCCTGCCCACCGCCGATACACGCGCTCGCGACTCCGTAGCGCGCATTGCGCCGTCGAAGTTCGAGCAGCAGCGTCAGCACCAGCCGCGTTCCGGTTGCGGCGAGGGGATGGCCCAGAGCGATCGCGCCGCCATTCACGTTGGTCTTGTTGCGGTCAAGTCCCAGCACTTTCTCGACCGCCAAATATTGCGCCGCAAAAGCCTCGTTCACTTCCACCAGATCGATCTGGTCCAGCTTCAGACCTGCCAAGGCAAGCGCCTTTCGCACCGCTGGAACTGGTCCAATACCCATTATGCGCGGCGGGACTCCCTGAGTGGCCCAGGAAACGATTCGCCCCAACGGTTTCCAGCCCCGCTCTTTCGCCGTCTTCGCGTGCGTCACGACGACTGCGGCGGCGCCATCCACGATCCCGCTCGCATTCCCCGCGGTCACGATTCCGTCTTTGCGGAACGCGGGAGGGAGGGTCGCCAGCGTATCCAGCGTCGTTTCCGGGCGCCGGTGGTCGTCCTCCTCCACGTTGATCGTCTTCTTCCCTTTCTTCACCTCGACCGGAACGATCTCGTCCTGAAATCTCCCGACGCGGAAAGCGGCCTCGGCTGCTTGCTGACTTCGCAGAGCGTATTCATCGCAAGCGCTCCGCGTGATTTCTTGCTCGGCGGCCAGATTCTCGGCCGTCTCCGACATGCTGAAGCCGCAGTACGTGTCGAAAAGCCCGGACACAAGCGAATCCTCCAGCTTGCCCTCACCGAGCTTGAAACCGCTCCGCGCGCCGCGAATCACGTGCGGGCACTGCGACATGTTCTCCATCCCGCCCGCCAGGACCAGCCGCGATTCTCCCAGCAGGATCCGCTGTGCCGCCTGGCTGATGGACTCCATTCCCGACCCGCACAGCCGGTTCACTGTCAACGCCGCAGTTTCCACCGGCAAACCGGCCTTCAATCCGACGTGTCGCGCGCCGTAGATGGCATCCGGGCTCGTGTGCATCACGTTCCCGAAAACGATGTGGTCGAATTCTTCGGCTGGGGCGCCGGACCGGCGGATCGCTTCGCGGCTGGCCGCCGCTCCCAATTCGATCGCGGACGTGGAGTCAAACGCTCCCATGTAACGCGCCATCGCCGTGCGTGCACCGGCCAGAATCACCACATCCGTCACGAACATGATTGTCCTCTTTCAGGGAGTAGCGAGCGCCAACAAAGTGTTTCCACCGCGCTGGCGTATTTCTTCCAGTCCGGATTCAGCGCGGTTGATCCATTCGGTCACGCGATCTTCAGTTTCATCGCCCGGCCGGGAAGTAGCTTCGGCAACCACCGCGCTCAGCGTCAAATCAGTAGCGCCCCAAGAAGGCTGGACCGTCGCGGCAACCTGGCGCAGCTTATCGGCCAGCGATCGCGCGCTCTCCAAAGGCGTGTCCGGTAAGATGAATGCGAGCGACCACGCGGTGAATTTCACGGCCACATCCGTCTGGCGAATGGCGGAAGAAAGCGCACGAGCCAGTTGTTCGATGAATTGGTCGACGGCCGAATCGCCGTGCTGCCGCAACAACTCTCCGCCGCGATCCACGTGCAGGATGACGAGCGAGAGCGTGGTGGCCTGAGCACGCGCCCGGTTCGATTCGACCATCAAGCAATCAATGTACGCCCCACGGCTGAGCAATCCTGTTTTTTCATCCGCCACGGCCAGCGAGCGGACCAGCGACCGCAGCCGAGTATGGTTTACCGAAAGCACCAGTTGATCGCCCACCGCCTGCAAAAAGAAACTCTCGTTCGGCTTCCACTTTCTGGGTCCCGGGTCTCCCACCAGCAAAGCTCCGGAGGGTGCTTGCGTTTCCTTGTCCGTCAGTACGACCCCCAAGGCCGATTCGAGTCCGATCTCGCGCAGCACCGGCGCAGTGGAGGCCTGCAATTCGATCCCGCCCAGGGAATCCGGCGAAGCCTTTGAGATCAGGTCTGAGAGGGCCCAAATTTTGGCGGTTCCTGCCGGCGTCACTCCCGGCGCCGAATACTCGGCCGTCACTTGCGCGCCTTCCCGCGCCCCACCCACGGCGACCAGGCATCGCATCACGCCGAGGTGCTTGCCGATTTCCGCTGCAGTTGATGCAAGCACTTCGCGCGGCGTCGGCTGCCGGTACATCAGCCGGTTGATCTCTGCAATCGCGGCCAAATCACGATGCGTGTCCGCCGCGGACGGCGCGGCGACCGCGGACGGCGTGGCTGCTTCAGGCACGGGTTGGGGAGGAGGGGCGGCTGCGGCGGGCATGGCTGCCGGCTTTGGAGCCGCTTTGCGCGGCGCACCTTTGGGCCACCAGTTCGCCCGCTCGTAGAGCGCTCGTAAGCGCTCATTTCTGTCCTCTTCTCCCGGGAAAAGTTCGGCGATGCGTTGCAGCCGCTCGACCGCCTTCGATTGCAGCGAATACTGCAGGAAGATTTCCACCTGCACGATCAAATCTTCCAGCGCCTGTTGCGCGCGCACTTCTTCGGAGACCGGTGCGTTGGCTCCCACGTCCGAACCCGCGCCCGAAAATCCGTCCGTGCGCGTCGAGACGGTCGCCGCCTTCGCGGCCCGCGCCAGGATGTTCTGGAGGAAAGCGGCATCGACCTTTCCTTCCAGCTTCGCAATGCGCTCGTGGTTGCGGTAGTCGTAGGGATCGATGTCCACCAAACGGTCCAGCGCCTCACAGGCTTCCTTCATCAGCCCCGCGCCCAAGTAAACATCAAACAGCCTGCAGAGTGCGTCAAAGTACTTGGTCTCGCGGTTCAGCTCCTCGTACATCCGGGCGACCAGCTCCGCCAGCGGAAGCGAAGCGGGATAGGCCGCCGCCAGCCGGTCCATCTGCGCCGCCAACTCGGCCTCACGGCGCGCGGCACGCATCCAGTCCTTCGTCTGCACCAGGAGTGTGGCGGCCTTATCATCGAGCCCGGCGCGGAAATACGCTGCCGCAAGTTCGAAAAGCTTTCCGAAGCTGTCCGGCTTCTGCTTGTAATATGCCTCGAATACTTCGCGCGCGCGGTCCAGGCGGCTGGTGCGCAGAAGCGCTTCGCCAAAAAGCGCCAGGAACGACGTGTCCTGGTCTTTCGGCGAAAACGGCTCGAGCAGGGCAACGGCTCCTTCCGAGTCGCCTTTGCGCAACCGCGCTTCCGCAAACAGAAGCGCGCCGCTGCGGTCGTCCGGCGAAAGCTGGTGCGCACGGCGAAAATATTCCAGCGCTTCATCGAGCGCACCTACGGCTTGAGTGAGCTGCCCCGCCCGCAAATAGCTCCGCGTCGCCAAGTCCGCGTGCCGCAGATGCTCGGCCAACTCGCCCAAGGCCAAGTGCCGCGCGGGGTTCTCTGGATCCAGCATCGCCAGGCTCTCGTAACAAGCCAGCGCTTCGATGTCTCTCTTTTGCTCCTGATACAGCGCGGCGGCGGCGCTGAATTGCTCGATGGCCTCGGCGGCGCGATTCAGTTTTTGCAGGAGCATTCCATACCGCAACAGCCGGTCGGGCGGTTGCGGGAAGTTGCGCAGAAAGCGGGAGTAAATGGCGGTAGCTTTGGCAGCGTCGCCCGCGTCGATCAGCCGGTCGAATTGAGCGCCGTAGTATTGAGCTGCCAGCGCCGGTTCATTCAGACGTGTGTAAATATCGGCCAGCGACTGCAGTGCTTCTTGGTGAGAGGGCACTTCGTCGACGACTGCCTGGTATTCGGCCACGGCCTCTCGGAGCTTGTTCTTCTCGAGGCTGCGCCGGGCCCTCTCCAGGTGCTTGTTGATATCCTGAGCCATGGGAATTCGCGCGTCCTTCGGGCGCCGTAGGCTTGCTGGGGAAGTCCGCCCGCAGGCCTTCGCCGCGGGTGCCGATTAAGACGATTGCCGCGGGCCCGATGTGCGCGCGGGTTGAAACACCCACTATATAACGGACCGACGCGGAGCCTCAAAACGAATTCACGGCTGCGTGCGGAACTAATCCTGCACGGCCTGCATTCCCGACCTCATTCCTGAGGGGCCGGTTTGGCGGCCCCGCTCGAGCGGTGCGTCACTTTCTCCCGCATCGACCGGACCGAAAGCCCGCTACGCACCAGCGCCGCAAAGCCCAGGAAAACGAAGGGGAGCGTGAGCGCCAAGAACGCAAAGATAGAAAATCCCGTCGCTCGGGTCTTCTCCACCTGGAACACGCTCAACCCCAGCACGCAGAAGAATTGGTACGATCCGACGTTCGCCGGCGCGTTGGGCAGGGAAATCCCCAAATTGATCACCAGCAGGACTACGACCGTCCCCATGAACGTCAATCCCAACCCGTACGACCGCATCATCGACCAGAGCGCCAACACCTGGCAAAAAGGCATCAGGATTGAAGTCAGTACCGCCGAATAAAAACTCGGCGCCGTGCCCATGGCATGCAAAACCGAGAGCGCCTCCATTCCCTTGCCAGCAATCCGGCGCGGTCCGGCGGACGGTTCCTGTTGTTTCCCAAGCTTCAACTCCAGATAAAGAATCAGCAGCACCACGATGCCCAGCAGAACGAGTGTGACAATTGCCATCGTGTCCGCCACGCGCCGGAAGCGCCGTAAATCCACGAACAGCGACGCCACGGCCAGCGAAGCAGTCGCAATCACCAGGTCAATCAGCCGCTCGACTCCCACCGATCCCAACACACGCCCGATCGGAATCTCCTCGGAGCTCGACAAGAGGTAGCTGCGAATGAATTCTCCCGGTCTCAATGGAAATACCAGATTGGCGAAGAGTCCCGCAAAGACCGACCGGATCGTCCGGCTCAACCGCACTTTCCCAAATGGCGTCAGTAGCAGCTTCCAGCGCAGCCCCTGCACGATGTAACTCAACACGTCGAATGCCATGCCTATCAGCACCCATCTCCAATCCACGTTGGCCATATCGCGCAGCGCGCGGACGACGTGAAAGTCATGCAGGACCCAAATCAGGCAGACCATCGCCAGCGTGTAGCCGAGAATCAGCGGGACTCTCGACGATTCTTCTGCTTCGGTCTCGAAGAGAGTGATCAACGTGGCGGTTCCGGCGGCCGCGCCTCTAGCGATTCCGGCGCTTCGGCAGAATGTGCAGCCTCTTGTTTCAACACGCTCAGTTTTCCCAAGGGATCCAGCACGGCAGCGCGAAACCGATGCGCCCTCAGCGCGCGGGTGGAACTCAGGCCAATCGGCCCCGAGTCTCGCGCCTTTCGCGTCGCGTCCGGGGCTAAGGACCCCGAAACCGGCTACAATCTACGACATCGCCATTCGCGTGGCAATCCGAGAAGTGTCCTGCCGGGGTTTGGCCTGCCCAAGGCGCGCGCCGGGGCCTCCGCGGTGGTATCATCTCCCCAGATAGTCCAGTGGAGACACAGCCATGCCTGAACCAACCAAGGAAGAATTGTTAGCACGCATTGCGGAGCTTGAAAATCAGGCCGCTGGCCGAAAGAAAGGCGCTCTGGAATTCCGCGTCGGCGAAAAGGGCGGCGTCAGCGTTTACGGACTCGGCCGCTTTCCCGTCACTCTCTACTATGAGCAGTGGATTCGCCTCCTCGACGTATCGGCCGACCTCCGGGCTTTCCTCGAAGAGAACAAGCCGCGGCTGAAGCTGAAAACCAGGGAATAGCGCGGTTCGTTCCTGCGCCGCCCTATTTAGATCCATCCTCCGGGGGTGTCTCTTTCCTCGCCCGCGTGGAATCTCTCAGGTGCGTCGCAAGCTCCCGTTTCCGAAGCCATCCGAGACTGCTAGCTGCATGCGCGAATCTGTGGCACACTCGAATGTCTGAGAGGCAAGACGGGCGCGCGCCCGCTGCCGCATTGCAACCGCAAAACGAGACATGGATCCCCAGTACATCCGGAATTTCTGCATCATCGCGCATATCGACCACGGGAAATCCACCCTGGCCGACCGCTTGCTCGAGCTCACCGGCGCGCTGAGCCAGCGCGAGATGACCGCGCAGGTGCTCGACTCGATGGACCTGGAACGCGAGCGCGGCATCACCATCAAGGCCAAGAGCATCCGTCTCCATTACACCGCCCGGGACGGCCACGAATACCGCTTGAACCTGATCGACACGCCCGGCCACGTGGATTTCTCCTACGAGGTTTCGCGCGCGCTTTCTGCCTGCGAAGGGGCTCTTCTGGTGGTGGACGCGAGCCAGGGAGTGGAAGCGCAGACCGTGGCGAACGCCTTTCTCGCTTCGCGTCACAACCTCACCATTTTACCGGTCATCAACAAGATCGATTTGCCCGCCGCACAGCCCGAGTACGCCAAGGAGCAGATCGAAAACGTCCTCGCGATTCCCGCCGACGACGCCCTCCTGATCAGCGCCAAAAGCGGCCTGGGCGTCGAAGAGGTTCTGGAAGCGATCGTGAGCCGCGTTCCCCCTCCGAAGGGCTCGTTCGAGGCGCCGCTCCGCGCGCTGATTTTCGATTCCTGGTTTGACATTTATCGCGGCGCCGTCGTGTTGGTCCGCGTCATGGAAGGCCGCATCGCACCTCGCATGAAGGTTCGCCTCTGCGCCGGGAGCGAAACCTACGAAGTGGAGACGCTCGGCGCCCTGACGCCGAAGCCTGTGGTCCTCGACGAGCTTGCCGCGGGCGATGTCGGCTTCATCGTCGCCAATATCAAGCGCGTGGCCGATGCGCGCATGGGCGACACCGTGGTCGAAGCGGACCGCCCGGCGCCGCCTCTCCCGGGTTTCGAAGCTATCAAGCCGATGGTGTTCGCGGGCCTCTTCCCGGTGAACGCGAGCGACTACGAAATGTTGCGCGACGCCCTCGGCAAGCTCCAGCTCAACGACGCCGCCTTCTTCTACGAGCCGGAAAATTCCACGGCCCTTGGCTTCGGCTATCGCTGCGGCTTCCTCGGCCTCCTCCACATGGAGATCGTGCAGGAGCGCCTGGAGCGCGAATTCAATATCGATCTGATCACCACCGCGCCCAGCGTTCGATTTCGCATCACCACCACGGCCAACGAAGTGATGGAAGTGGACAATCCCACGAAATTTCCGCCGCCCGCCTCGATCCGCTCGATCGAAGAGCCGATCCTGACGGCCATGATCATCACTTCAGAGGAATCCGTCGGCGGCGTTCTGGCGCTTTGCGAGGAAAAGCGCGGCATCCAGAAGAAATTCGAATATCTCTCACCCACGCGCATTATGCTCACTTACGAGATGCCATTGAACGAAATCGTGCTCGATTTCTACGACCGGCTGAAGAGCGTTTCGCGCGGCTATG
Organism: uncultured Acidobacteriota bacterium; assembly: GCA_963788255.1. GTDB lineage: Bacteria > Acidobacteriota > Terriglobia > Acidiferrales > UBA7541 > Palsa-295. The sequence goes on along the minus strand of CAWBGC010000004.1, from coordinate 13,395 downwards.
CCTCGCTCGACTATCACCTGTCGGGCTACCGTGAGTCGGATCTCGTGAAGCTCGACGTGCTCGTAGGCGGCGAGCCGGTGGATGCGCTCACCATCATCTGCCACCGCGATCAGGCGTTCGAGCGCGGCCGCGAGTTGGTGACGCGATTGCGGAAACTGATTCCGCGGCAGATGTTCGAAGTGGCCGTCCAGGCCGCCATCGGCAGCCGCATCATCGCCCGCGAAACCATCAGTGCCATCCGCAAGAACGTCCTCGCCAAATGCTACGGCGGCGATATCACCCGCAAACGCAAGCTCCTCGAAAAGCAGAAGGAAGGCAAGAAGCGCATGAAGCGGGTCGGCCGCGTGGATATTCCTCAGGAGGCGTTTCTGGCCGTGCTCAAAGTTTCTGGCGGTGCAGAGGAGGAATAGTGATCATCATCGGCTCAGCAGCCGAATTCCTTTGCAGCAGGGGAAATAGTTTTGTTGCGGCCCGTTCCCATCGAAAGGTAGACTATTTGGAAGGTGCAAGGTGCCTAGAGCAAAGTTCCTCAAAAACAAGAGGGGTGAAAAAGTCAGCGTCGTGCTCGACATCCAAGAGTACGAAAAAATGATGGAGGACCTCGAAGAACTTAATGCCATTCGCGCCTACGATGCTGCCAAAGCGTCCGGCGAAACACCTGTTCCCTACGAACAAGTTTTGAGGGAGATCGAACGTTCACGAAAGTGAGCTACTCAATATCTTCCCTGTCTCGCGCCCAGCGCGAATTAGCTGCGGTACCCAAATCCGATTTCGAAAGAGTGAAACACGCAGTCGACGGCCTGGCTCATAACCCTCGTCCCGCGAATTGCCAAAAACTGAAAGGGCGAGATGGCTAGAGAATTCGAGCCGGCAACTATCGAGTCGTCTACGAAATCAATGATGCCAATCGTTCCGTACTCGTGCTCCATATTGGTCATCGGCGTGATGTGTACCGATAGCCCGCTCGCCTATCGTAAGGAAGGGCGAAGAGACATCTGTCGCCTCACGCGGGGTGACAGGTCATTCTAAACGCGCGCTGCAAATTCGGTTTGCGGCGAAGGGTAACGTCGAGTTGGCCGGGCGCGAGCGGGGCCACAAACGAGGGATAAAATGACCAACAAGTCGCGCGCGTCTTTTGCCTTCGCTTTGGCCATAGCGGCCATTGCTTTCAACCCCTTGCCCGTTCTCGCGTCTCCGCAACAAGCCATTGACCAAGCTCAAGCGCGCGTGTTCCTGGATCAAGGCGTGGAAGCCTACAAGAACGCCCACTTCGACGCGGCCATCGAAGACTTCAAGGCGGCAAAGCGGCTTGACCCGTCGCTGACAAATGCCTCGCTCTACCTGGCGACGACGTACGCGAGCCAATACATTCCAGGCGCTCCAGCCGAAGAAAATCTCGAATTGGGCCGCCACGCCATGGAGGAATACAGAGGCATCTTGGAAAGAGATCCCCACAATCTGTCTGCGATTGATGGGCTCGGCGGGATCCTTTACAGCATGGCCAGCACGCCGTTCGATCCCGAAAAGATGAATGAAGCGAAGTCCTACCACCAAAGACACATTGAGATCAGGCCGAATGATCCCGAGCCGTATTACTGGATTGGTGTAATTGACTGGTCAATTTGCTACAAGACGAGTCAGGGCTTGCGCGAAACATGGGCGAAGGCGAACCCGAACGCTTCTCTCGCGCCCGCGGACCCTCTGCCGGAAGTGGCCCGCCAGGATTTCGTTACCAAATGCGGCGACAACGTGGACGAAGGAATCGCGCAGGTTAAGAAAGCCATCTCGTTGAAGCCCGACTATGACGACGCCATGGCCTACCTCAATCTCCTCTATCGCCTGAAGGCGGACATGGAGACGTCGACGGAAGCTCGCGAAGCCGACATCAGGACAGCCAACGCCCTGGTCGACCAGGTGATAAAGATCAAACAGAAGAGAGCGGGAGCCCAAAACCCGCGATGAAACTACGGAGTATTCTTCTTACGGCGGACGGTGGCGTCCACTTGGCCGCGCGCAAGGCGGACGGAGATATCGTCGCCCAACGCAACCTGGTCGGGCGAGCGCAGCACCTTTCCTGAAGCATCGTAGGCGATCGCGTACCCCCGCTCGAGCAATTGGAACGGGCTGCGTTCTTCAAGCTGCAGCGCGGCCGCTTCCAACCGGCGGCGCTTCGCCATCAGCCCGCGGTCGATGCGCACGCGCAGCAGTGCCGACTGCGTTTCGAGCGCGCGGCGCAGCCGACCGACTCGCGCGCGTAAATCAAGAGCGGCGAATCGCACCTGCGCGCCCGAGAAGATTCTCCGCTTGCGCGTCACCACACGCTCGAGCGCCGCGCGCAACCGGCCCCGCTGCTCCTCGATCCTCCGCCGTAGAACTTCGGCGCGCACGCGCAGGTCGAACGAGGAAATCTGCGCGCCGGCCCTCGTTACGCGCTGCCGCGCCATCGCCAGCCGCATTCGCACCACCACCGCCATTGAACTCGATAGCTCGTCCACCTGCTGGCGCCGCCTCCGCACCAGCATCTCGAGCTGCCGGAAGCCGCGATGCGTCTCCAGGTCGCGCGCGCGGTGCCGCCATTGCGAAAGCAAGAAGCGCATCCGCTGCACGATCCGCCGCTGGTCCTCCGCGATGTGCCGCTCGAATTCCTGCCGCGAGCGCACCACGATTTCGGCTGCTGCCGAGGGAGTGGGAGCGCGCAGGTCTGCCACAAAATCCGCGATGGTAAAATCCGTTTCGTGCCCCACACCCGTGATGACGGGAATTTTCGATGCCGCAATCGCGCGCGCCACGATTTCCTCGTTGAATGCCCAAAGATCTTCGAGCGACCCGCCCCCGCGCGCCACGATCAGCACGTCCGCAGCTTCCGCGCGGCTGAAATAGTTCACCGCCTCGGCAATTTCCTTCGCCGCGCTCTCACCCTGCACCTTCACCGGAAACAGCAGCACGTGGACGTTTGGAAACCGCCGCTTCAGGACGCGCAGGATGTCGCGAATGGCCGCGCCCGTGGGCGATGTGACCACGCCAATGCGCCGCGGCAACACCGGCAGCGGTTTCTTCCGCTCCGCCGCAAACAATCCCTCGGCTTCGAGTCGCTTCTTCAGTTGCTCGAAGGCGAGTTGCAGCGCGCCCAAACCCACCGGCTCGATATGGGTCACGTAAATCTGGTATTCGCCGCGCGGTTCGTAGACGCCGAGCGATCCACGCACCGTGATGTGCAAGCCGTCTTCGGGACGAAACTTCAGCCCGCGCGCCTGGTCGCGAAAACAAACGCAGCGAATCTGCGAATGCGCGTCTTTCAAAGTGAAGTAGAGATGCCCCGACGGCGCCGCCTTGTAGTTCGACACCTCGCCCTCCACCGAGATGTCGCGGAATGCGCCCTCGAGCAGCTCGGCGATGCGCTCGGTCAGCTCGCTGACCTTCCAGACGTGGCGTTCGGGCATCAGGTTGAAAAGGGAGGTCTGGCTCATGGCGTCTCAGCGTCGAAACAGATTCACGATCCAGAATAATAACGTGAGAATGATACTCAGGAGAACGCAGGTGACAATCGGGAAATAGAAGCTGCCGTGGCGGCCTTGATAGACGATGTCGCCGGGCAAATGCCCCAGCCGGAAGGGAAGCTTGGCACCGTAAGCGAGCAACGCTCCCGCCACCACAAGCACCACGCCCACCAGAAGAAGCAGTTTTCCTAGTTCGCGCAGCGGGTCCATCGGCCTCTAGCCCCAATCCATTCTACTCTAGCGCCAAACTGCCCTTGTGCCGCCAGCGGGACGTCCCCTCCAGCCAATGGAGGCTAAACCAACTCGAGTCCCGCGAAGAAGTAGGAAATTTCAAAGGCGGCGGTCTGTGGCGCGTCGGAACCGTGCGTGCAATTGAACTGGATGCTCGTGCCGAGTTCCTTGCGGATCGTACCCGGCGCGGCTTTCGCGGGATCGGTGGCGCCCATCGTATCGCGCCATTTCGCGATCGCGCCTTCCGCCTCTAGAACCATCACCACCGATTTCCCGGAGCTCATGAACTCGGTCAGCTCACCGAAGAATGGCCGCGCGCGATGGACGGCGTAAAACCCCTCCGCTTCCGGCTTCGTCAAGCGGATCGATTTGATCGCCACGATGTGGAATTTCGCCGCATGAATGCGGCTCAGGATGTCGGCGGTCAGGTTGCGGCCCACCGCGTCCGGTTTGATGATGGCGAGCGTTCGTTCGACTGCCATTTTCGTTTCTCCTGTTTCACAACGGCATTGCGCGTCGAATTCTACGGCGCGCTATTTTCTCTTCCTTGCCGCTTTCTTGAACTTGCCGCCCGCCTTTCTCTTCGGCTTTGCTTTCCGCTTCGACTTCCCCAGCACGGCGGCGAGCGTGTGGCCGATTTCGGCGGGGCTTTGCACAGTGTGGATGCCCGCGGCGCGCATGGCTTTGTACTTGTCCGCTGCGGTTCCCTGCCCTCCGCTGATGATGGCACCTGCGTGGCCCATGCGACGTCCAGGCGGTGCGGTCTGGCCGGCGATGAATCCAACCACTGGTTTCTTCACGTGCTTCTTAATGTACTCGGCCGCGACTTCCTCGGCGTTGCCGCCGATTTCCCCGATCATCACAATCGCGTGAGTGTCGCGGTCCTCGTGGAACAACTTGATCGCATCGAGAAACGTCGTCCCGATGATGGGATCGCCGCCGATACCGACGCAAGTGGATTGCCCGATGCCGAGCCGCGTGAGCTGGTCCACTGCCTCGTAGGTGAGCGTTCCGCTGCGGCTCACCACGCCCACGTGTCCTTCCTTGTGAATCGACCCCGGCATGATCCCGATCTTGCATTTTCCGGGCGAAATGACGCCCGGACAATTCGGCCCCACCAGGCGCGTTTTCGAATCTTTGAGTGCTGCCGCGACGCGCACCATGTCGAGCGTCGGGATGCCTTCGGTGATGCAGATGATAACGGGCAATCCGGCGTCCGCTGCTTCCAAAATCGCGTCGGCCGCAAACGGCGGCGGTACGAAAATCACAGAAGCATTCGCGCGCGTCTCGCGCACCGCATCACGCACCGTGTTGAAAATCGGAACGCCCAGGTGCTCGGTCCCGCCTTTGCCGGGCGTCACGCCAGCGACGACTTTCGTCCCGTACTCGATCATCTGCTGCGCGTGAAAGCTGCCTTCGCGGCCGGTGAGCCCTTGCACGACCAAGCGAGTGTTCTTGTCGATGAGAACACTCATGAAAATGAATCAAAGGAGGCAAATGAGGCAAAAGAAGCATAGGAATTTCCACTTATCACAGTTTCCTCCACTCCTTCCATAGATTGCGAATCATCATTCCCAGCTTTGCATATTCCGTTCCCAAGCTTCCCGAACTCGCGCGTGGCGCACAGCCCTCGTCGCCGGCGAGATCGAGCCAAAATCTTGTTTCCTCACACTCTCCGATCGCGATCTGCAAATGACGCTTGAATTCAGCGGCGGAAGCACGTTTCGCCCACCCTTCCACGATATTCGCCGCGATCGAGCGCGACGATCTTCGAATCTGACGGCCCAACTCGAACTGTTCCTGCAGTGGAAATCCCTTCGAAAACGTGGATACCTCCAAAGCTAGAACGATATGTCTGCTGATAGACGAGCAAATCGCGATAGCGACGTATGGGGCCCGTGCGAACTGGCTTTTCCTCCACTTCCTACGCTTCCTTTGCTTCCTCTGCTTCATCGACTTCGCGGTTCACGGCCGTCCACCTCCCGCGAGCCGCACGGCCTTTTCAGCGCCGTCCTTCATTCCTTGCGCGACGGTGAAATTCAGCCCCGAATTGCGCAGGATTTCCTGTCCCTGTTTCACGTTCGTGCCTTCCATGCGCACGACGACCGGCACTTTGATTTTCAGCTCCTTCGCCGCGTTCACCACGCCGCTGGCCAGGACGTCGCAGCGCAGAATTCCTCCGAAAATATTGACGAACACCGCGCACACGTTGGGATCGCTCAGCAGGAGGCGAAACGCATTCTTCACCTGCTCTTCCGAAGCGCCGCCGCCGACGTCGAGAAAATTCGCGGGACTCCCGCCGCTGAGCTTGATGATGTCCATCGTGGCCATCGCCAGGCCCGCGCCGTTGACCATACAGGCGATCGTGCCGTCCAGCTTGATGTAGTTGAGCTTGAACTTCGAGGCTTCCACTTCGAGCGGTGTCTCTTCCTCCAGATCGCGCAGCTCCCTGAATTCGGGATGGCGGTAGAGCGCGTTGTCGTCGAAATTGACTTTCGCGTCCAGCGCCACCAGCCGCCCATCGCCCGTCACGACGCAGGGATTGATTTCAAGCAGCGAAGCGTCCGTTTCGACGAACGCGCGATAGAGCGACTGGAAAAACGGCACGGCAACGTTCGCCAGCTCGGCCGAAAGCCCCAGCCCGTACGCCAGTTTGCGCGCGTGATAGGGCTGCATCCCGGTTGCCGGCGAAATCGCTTCTCGCAGAATTGCCTCGGGATTTGTCTTGGCGACTTCTTCGATTTCCATTCCGCCGGCCGTGCTCGCCATGAAGATTGGCGTGCCGGATGCTCGATCCACCAAAATGCTGATGTAAAGTTCGCGCCGGATGTCGAGCCCCTCTTCGATCAGCAGGCGATGAACCACGCGGCCTTCTTCGTCCGTCTGCGGCGTGATGAGCTTCCTGCCCAGCATCTGTTCGGCCAGCGCTGCGGCTTCATCGGCCGACTTCGCCAGTTTCACGCCGCCTGCTTTGCCCCGCCCGCCCGCGTGAATCTGCGCCTTCACGACGACGATCGGCGTGCCCAGACGTTGCGCCGCGGCCTGCGCTTCGTCCTTCTTGAAAACGACTTCGCCGCGCGGGACGGGAACCCCGAATTTTGCAAGAATTGCCTTGGCCTGATACTCGTGAATCTTCATCGTACGTCCATTAGTGCTAGAATTTGTGCACTGACGAAACGAGCAAGTTTACCTTCATCAGCAAATGCGAGCAAGGCGAGGCGGAATATGGCGCTAGAAATGAAACCGGGATGCGAGAAGTGCGGTGGCGCGATCGCGGCCGCCGACCGTGCATTCATCTGCTCGAGCGAATGCACCTTCTGTGCGGCGTGCGCGGAGAAGTTGCAGCGCATCTGTCCGAATTGCGGCGGCGAATTGGTGCGGCGTCCACGCCGGAGTGTTCCGGCGTCGCCCGCCTGAACCTCCTATGTCCTCCCCTTCCCCCCAGAAAGACCCGCTACACGGCGCGCTTGAGAGGATCCTCGCCGAACGAGATCTGTCCCGTGCCGAAGCCGAGGCGGCGATGGAGGAAATCCTCTCCGGGCGCGCCCGCGAATCGCAAATTGCCGGCCTGCTCACGGCGCTGCGGATGAAGGGAGAAACAGTTGACGAACTGGTTGGCTTCGCCACCGCCATGCGCCGCCACGCGACGCCCATCTTCCCGCCGAGCCATCCTCGCGCCGATGAAGTGCTAGTCGACACCTGCGGCACCGGCGGCGACGCTTCCGGCACCTTCAACGTTTCCACTGCCGCTGCCTTCGTCGTCGCAGGTGCAGGCGTGCGCGTGGCGAAACACGGCAACCGCTCGATCAGTTCGCGCTGCGGTTCCGCGGATGTTCTCGAACAGCTCGGCGTGCGCATTGATCTGCCGCCGGAGCGCGTCGCCCAATCGATCAATGAGGTGGGCATCGGGTTTCTCTTCGCGCCCGCCCTGCACGCCGCCACGCGCCACGCCATGCCCGTCCGGCGCGAGTTGAAGTTTCGCACCGTATTCAATTTGCTCGGCCCGCTCACGAACCCCGCCAATGCCTCCGCGCAAGTCGTCGGCGTTTACGGCTCCGGCCTCACCGAGCTCGTCGCCCGCGCGCTTGGTGAATTGGGCGTGCGCCGCGCTTTCGTCGTGCACGGCGCGGAGGGGCTCGATGAGATTTCGCTCGTCGGGGAAACCGCCGTCGCCGAATTGCGCGACGCCGTCGTGCGCAGTTACACCGTCACGCCCGAGGACTTCGGCCTCCGCCGCGCCCCGCTGGAAGCCATCCGCGGCGGGGATGCCAAGCAAAACGCCGAAATCATCCACAAAATACTTGGGCGCTCCATGCTTTACCGCGAACACGGCCCCCACCGGGATATCGTGCTCGCGAATTCGGCTGCAGCGCTCGTGGCCGCAGGCCGCGCGGCGGATTTTCTCGAAGGCATCCGTCTTGCCGCCCAATCGATTGATTCCGGCGCCGCGCGCGATCGCCTCGAAGCCCTCGTGGCCTTCTCCCAGTCCGAACCCACCCGCGGCCAGTCCGCGAATTAACGCAAGGAGTTCCGGCCGCACCGCAGAAATTTTCGTATCGAATCAGGATCGTCCGTGCGAAGGGTCGGGTGAAGTAGCCGAGTCGAGATCGAGAAGGATGGGACCAGCGCCGCTTGCCGCCGGCGGATAGCAATTCCCATCGGGGTCATAGGTAGCCCTGCAACTCTTTGTGTATTGCCTGTGTCCCGGCGACTGCGCATATTGCCAGATCGCCGCAAACTTCACTCCGCTATCATCCGGCGCGGGCGCGATCTTTGAATAAACGCATCCCGGCGCGGGAGGGCACGCGTCGTTGTAAACGAAGAAAGTGATCTTCCGCCCTTCGGCGTGCTCGCGAATGTCTTCCGCGGTCACGGCCATATTCCCTCCGCCTTCGTTCACAGGTATCCCCGAGCAATACACTCCGGCACGAAATCCCGCCGCGGCCACGCCGTCAAACCACGCGAGCAGATACGCCATCTGCTCGGGCGACATGCTGCCACCCTCTTCTTGGTCGAGAAAAATCACGGTGCCGCGCGGAAACCCCTCGCGGCGCGCTGCTTCGGCGGCTGCCTTTGCATCGCTTGCGCCAAGCGAGGCCGCATGGTCCGGGTTCTTTAGCTCCCGCTGCCATCGTCCGTTGAAGAGCACCAGGAACCCGAAGCCGTTTTGCAGCAAGATGTCGCGTTTGCCAGCCCAGTCATTCTTGGCCTCGCCGGGTTCCTCGCCCGGGGGCGGATTCAGCCAGTAGCCCGCAAATGCAAATGTCTGCTTCAGTCGCGGCAGCGCAGCGTCGCCGGGATACTCGTTGGCGTCGAATCCGAGGTAGGTAGCCGCCTCGGGAGCTGTGTGTTGTTTCTCTTGAGCGGTGAGAGGCTCCGTGCAGGGAGCAGCCAGAAATAGAATGCCGAGAGAAAATCCAGCGGAGACGCGCAGAAGACGCAGAGGACACCCGGCCTTTCCTGGACGCAATTAGATTAACGCAGCGGGAAACCTGTTGCCAGTGCCGGCGAGCCTAGAGCGCGAGAAAGTTTTCCAGCAGGTGAAAACCCTCGCCGGTGAGGACCGATTCGGGATGGAACTGCACGCCTTCGACGCGCAGCGTGCGGTGCCGCAGGCCCATGATCGTGCCGTCGGCCGTCTCGGCGGAAATCTCCAGCGAGCGCGGCAGCGATTTCCGCTCCACGATCAGCGAATGGTACCTCGTAGCCGTGAACGGCTGCGCCAGCCCGCGAAAAATCGTCTTGCCGTCGTGCTGGATGTCGCTCGTCTTCCCGTGCATGATTTTGGCGCGCGGATCACCCGCCCGCCAAACGCCGCGCCAATCGCCTGATGCCCCAGGCACACGCCCAGAATCGGAATCTTGCCCGCGAATCGCTCGATCAGCGGCACGCTGATCCCCGCTTCCTTCGGCGTGCACGGCCCCGGCGAAATCACGATGCGCTCCGGCTTCAGCTCCTCGATTTCGTCGAGCGTGATCTTGTCGTTGCGCCGCACTTCCAGGCTGCTGCCCCATCTGGCCAAGGTACTGCGCCAGGTTGTAGGTGAACGAATCGTAGTTGTCGAGCAGCAGCAGCATCGCTTTCTTGCCATTCTAGCGCAGCCTGCTATTCGCTGCGACTTCCCGCCTCACCGCGGTGGGCGATTTCGAGCGCCGTGATCAGCGCGCGCGCCTTGTTCACCGATTCCTGATACTCGCGCTCCGGCACGGAATCCGCCACGATGCCGCCGCCCGCCTGGATGTACGCCCGGCCGTTCTTCGCCACCATCGTTCGTAGCCCAATGCAGGAATCGAGGTTGCCGGAAAAATCGAGATACAAAATTGCCCCGGCGTAAATACCCCGCCGCGTGGGCTCGAGCTCATCAATGATTTCCATGGCGCGAATCTTCGGCGCTCCGGAAAGCGTGCCCGCGGGAAAACAGGCCATCAGCGCGTCGAAGCAATCCACGTCCTCGCGCAGCCGCCCGCGCAGGCTCGATACCAGGTGCATCACGTGCGAGTACCGCTCCACGAACATCAGCCGTTCGACTCTTACCGAGCCGTACTCGCACACGCGGCCCAGATCGTTGCGTCCCAGGTCCACCAGCATGATGTGCTCGGCGCGCTCCTTGGGGTCTGCGAGCAGCCGGGCCTCGAGTTCGCGGTCTTCTTTCTCGCTGTGCCCGCGCGGCAGCGTTCCCGCGATGGGCCGGTAAAACGCGTCGCGCCCCTGCACCTTCACCAGCATCTCCGGCGAGCTTCCCACCACCGAAACATCGTCGAGATGCAGGTAATAAAGATACGGCGAAGGATTCACCACGCGCAGCGCGCGGTAAATCTCGAATGGATCGGCGCTGATTCTTGCCGCGAACCGCTGGCTCGGCACCACCTGGAAAATGTCCCCCGCGCGGATATAGGCCTTTGCCTTACGCACCGCGGCGAGATACCGCGCTTTCGTCACATTCGACCGGATGCGCAGTGAGCGAGCGCGAGGCTTGCTTGCGTTCAGGCGGCAACGGCTGCTCGAGCAGCCGCCGCGTGCGGCGGATTTCGCGCACCGCCGCGTCGTATTTTTCGCGCAGGCTGCCGGGGCCATCGGTGACCACGTTGCGGATGATCCAGATGCGGTGCTGCACGTGGTCGAAAGCGACGAGCCCCAGGTAAAACATCATCACGCAATCGTCCAGCCCCAGGTCGTCGCGCCCGGTCGCCGGGATGCGTTCCATCAGCCGCACCATGTCGTACGCGAAATACCCGATCGCGCCCGCGATCAGCGGCGGCAGCCCGGGCACGCGCACCGGATGGTAGCGCGCCGTGAGCCGCCGCAATTGTTCGACGGGATGTTCCTCGAACTCCACGCGCTTGCCGCCGGTTTCCAGCGCGCAGACGCGCCCGCGCGCACGGAACACTTCCTCCGGATTCGCTCCCGCAAACGTGTAGCGCGCGATTGTTTCGCCGCCTTCCACGCTCTCCAGCAGAAATGAATACTTCGCATCGCGCGCGATCCGCAGGTGCGCCCCCACCGGTGTCAGCAGGTCGGCCGTGTAGTTCTCGTAGACCGGGACGAGGTTCCCCTGCCGCGCCAGCCGTGAAAACGTCTTGAAATCAGGTTGAATCATCGCCGCACTCGGCCTTTTTCCTCACTCGCCAGAGCCGCGAGCGCGGCCCGGCGCATCACCTCTACCGGCGCACGTTCGCCCGTCCAGATTTCCCACTGCGCGGTTCCCTGCGCCACGAACATTTCCACCCCGGATACGGTTTCGATGCCGCGCTTCGCCGCAAGTTGCAGGAGCTTTGTCACGCGGGGCCGGTAAATCGTGTCGAACACGAGCCTGCAATTCAATTCACGCGCTTCCAGCGGCGAAACTCCCGCTTGCGGGTGCATTCCCACCGGCGTGGCGTTCACGATGGCGTCGAAGAATTCGCGCCCCGCCCTGCGCCGCTCCACCACTTCGCCTCCCACGGCGCGCGCTAGCGTTTTCGCCTTCGCCGGACGCCGCGCGCATATGCACACCGCCGCGCCCGCTTGCGCGAGCGCAAATGCCGCGGCGCGGGCAGCTCCTCCCGCCCCCACGATCAACACCCGGGTGCCGCGCAACGCGATGCGGTTCTCAAGTGCGCGCAACACACCCACGTAGTCCGAATTGTATCCGTACAGTTTTCCGCCGCCACGCACCACCACGGTGTTCACCGCACCAATTGCCGCCGCCAATGGATCGCAGCCGTCCAGATGCCGCAAGATGGTCTGCTTGTGCGGAAGCGTCACGGAAAATCCGGCAATTCCAATCGGTTCGATCGCGCCCAGGAAATCACGCAGGTCGCGCACGAGGAACGGCAAGAATACCGCGTCCACGCGGCGGGCCTGAAATCCCGCATTTTGCATCACGGGCGAAAGAGAATGCCCTATGGGATTTCCAATCACGCCGTAGACGCGCGTCTTCCGGGTGAGCTGGTCGGCTCGATACAGGTTCTTCATATCCTCCAGCGAAATCTGCCCCGGCGCGGTCGCGTTTTCCACCGCCGCGTAAGCCAGCGCGCTACCCGCGCGCAGTGCCAACACCCGAGCTGCCAGCGCGGCGTCTCCCATCGGTACGGCGACCATGTTTCGGCGGCCACGCGCCAGCCGCAACAGCTTCCAGCTCTCCACCAACGATTCGCATTGCGCCGCGATTTTGATTGCGTCCGGCAGCGTGCGGGAGAGTTCGGCCTCAACGCGCTTCAAGTTCCCCGGCAGCCGCTTGAAAGAGTGCGCCGACGCCAACTGGCGGCCCTCGCCGACGAGCACGCTCAGTAGTTCCTGCGGGCAGTTGCGCGCCGTCTCGATTTCCAGATCGTACCAGTCGCAGCCCGCGCGGAGTGCCTCCGCCAAGTGCACAAGCTGGTTCGCGATGGTCCCGCGGTATCGCCCGCCTGCCTCGCGCCGCCGGCAGGTGGCGATCAGCGTCGCGCGAGGCCGCCTGGCCGCCAGGCGCTTCAGAAACCGCGCAATCTCTGCGTCGTCCGAGAGCCAGTCCAGGCGGAGCTCCACCGTCCGCGTGAGCCGCAAGGCTCGCTCGAATTGGCGCCACAACGCCTGCGAGCCCTCCGCAGCCACCACGGCGCAGATCTTATCCAGTCCTCGCATTTCGCTTCCCGCGGCTTCCACGTACCCTGTTTGCGGAGGCAGTATAGCTTCTGTAGGGGCGGGAGTGAGCACATCGGACTTCCCAACCGCGAGGAGGGACGCTAGGGCCGATTGTGGTGCTGGGAGGGCCTACCGAGTCAGTGGAACCAAGAGAATCACTTTGACTTGGACGCGGTTGACCCCGAGAATCAGTAAAAGACCGGATCGCGTCCTTCGTCTAAGCGCCGTTGTTTCGTTGGAATTGGTTTTTCGGGTGATCTTTCCAAGTTGTACCGCTCACGACTAAGGGCTCCGAGCCCAGGGAGAAGTGCTATGTCGGGACAAGTCGTTTTGTATTTCGAGGATCAGGCCGATGCGTTGCGTTTCGCCCTGGCCGCCGGCTCGGTGATGGCAGGGGAAGGCGCCAAGTTCACCAGCGATCTGGTGCAGGAAACGGCGCGCGTCACGCGCATCCGCCTGGACGCGGTGAATGCGGGAAGTTCGAAGAAGGCGAACCCCGCGCGCGTGGCGTGAGTTTTCCGGGCTGATTTAGCGCTGTGCGGTGTGCCGGGCTGCACGCGGCCGT
>CAWBGC010000003.1:0-151634 GCA_963788255.1 uncultured Acidobacteriota bacterium | reverse complement strand
CTCGCGGCCTTTGTAATGGCCGGCGAGGATCGAGCCGCCATAAATAGACAGGCTGGGGAGATTGAGGCGCGCGAGAGCCATCACGGTGCCGGGGATGGTTTTGTCGCAGCCGCAGATGGCCACGACCGCGTCGAAGGCGTGGGCCCGGACGAACAACTCGATCGAATCGGCGATCACTTCGCGGGAAACCAGGGAGGCTTTCATGCCTTCGGTTCCCATGGTGATGCCGTCGGAAATCGTGATGGTGTCGAACTCGATGGGCGTTCCGCCTGCCGACCGGATGCCCTCCTTCACCCTTTCAGCGAGATTGCGGAGGTGAAAGTTGCAGGGAGTGACTTCAGTCCATGTGTTTGCTACAGCAACGAGGGGACGCGCCAGGTCCGCGTCGGTCAGCCCGGTGGCCTTGAACATGGCGCGAGCGGGCGCCCGCGAAATTCCTTTCTTGATGACATCACTTTGCATTCTTCCAGTGGCCCTTTGGGAGCGAGAAAGAAAAAGCCCCGCTGCCAGTCCTTCGGCGCGGGGCGCATCAGCCTGCTTGCCTCTCAGGCGGGCGGCCCCGGCGCGATTGCTATAAATACCATAATGCGAATCACTTGCGTCACAGGATTGTCGGCGGTCCCTCGCGGGTCTAACGCCAGCCAGGCTTGCAGAGAAGCCCCGAATCCCTCGGGCCATTCATCCGCAATGGCTCAAGCTCCAGTAAGCCGCAGGGGAGAGGATAAGTCAAATTTGCATTTGTTGACGCGACCATAAAGATTCCTTATGACATGCGTCCCGCAAGAAATCCTTGACGGGTGCGGAAGGCTTCCGTATATTGAGGATTCGTTTGTGGGCGCAGTATAAGCCCGCGGCGCAGAAGAAAGGTAACTGGTAGCGCGCGATGCGTTTTTATTATCAGTTCTTCGCCTTTACGTACCGCTTCTCCTATCCGGAGGGGCGGGCCGGCGAGACGCGCGCGGAGTGGATGAAATAGCCTAAAGCCGCACAAAGTTTCGAGAAACCGGCCGCGAACCTCCGAAAGAGGAAGCGGCCTTTTTTTTGGTCACGCAGACGCGAGGAGGCGCAACCGGTCCCATGAAAATCGACGAGTGGCGAAGGAAAATCGACGCAATTGATACGGCGATGTTGCACCTGCTGAATCTGCGAATCGAACTGGCGCTGGAGGTGGGGAAGCTGAAGAACGGGGAAGGGATGGCGCTGCGTGTCCCGGCGCGCGAAGACGAAATCCTGACACGGCTGAAGAAACTGAACCCTGGACCGCTCGACGGGGAAGCGATCGGGAAAATTTATCAAGTGATTCTGGACGAATCGATCCGAACACAAGTGAATCATGGATGCGGGACCGAAGGGCCGGCGAAGGCTGCCGACATTGCGGCGCGCAAGAATCCGAGTAGGACGGGGCACCGATGAAGGTGAAGCCACATGCGCGCGTGGCTTTCCAGGGAGAGCGGGGAGCGTTTAGCGAGGAAGCCGCCGTGAAGTTGCTGGGAGAAGAGATCAAGCTGGTGCCGCGGCCTACCTTCGAGGCGATGTTTACGGCGGTGGATGATGGCCTGGCGGATTACGCGCTGGCGCCCATTGAGAACAGCCTAGCGGGATCAGTGCACCGGTCGTTTGATTTGTTGGTGGAGAGCCGCCTGAACATTCTCGGGGAAGTGATCATTCCCATCGTGCACAACCTGATCGGGGTCCCCGGAAGTTCCTTCGAAGAGATCGAAGCAGTGGAGTCGCATCCGGTGGCGCTGGCGCAGTGCGAGGAATTTTTTGTGGCAAACCCGCGCTTGAAAAGGGTCGTCGGAGAGGATACGGCCGGAAGCGTACGCGAGGTGATACGCGCAGGCGACCGAAGGCGAGCGGCGATCGCGGGGCGGCGCGCCGCGGCAATTTACGGTGGCGCGATCCTGCGGGAACATTTGGAAGATAATCGGGAGAATTACACGCGGTTTCTTTTGCTTTCTCCTTCGGAAGAATCCCCTGCGGAGGCGGACAAGCTATCGCTGGTGTTCGAACTCGATCACCGGCCGGGAGCGCTGCACCAGGCGCTGGAGCCGTTCGCGCGACGGGGAATCAACATGATGAAGATCGAAAGCCGGCCGGTGCACGGTCGGCCCTGGCAATACCGATTTTATCTGGACCTGCAGGCTTCTCGACAGACCGCAGACGCCCGTGCGGCGCTGGAGGAACTCGAGAAACTGGTGGTGGGGCTGCGCGTGCTGGGTTCGTACGAGTCGGCAAAGGATTTGGGCAGCAAGAAACCATAGTCGTAAACGAGGATAGAAAAATGATTGTCAACATGTTTGGAAATGCAACGGAAGAGCAAATCCATCACGTGGTGGAACGAATTAAGGAGTGCGGATTCCAAGCGCATTTGATCCGGGGAGAGGAGCGAACCGTGATCGGCGTCGTTGGGAACAGCGACAAGCACCGAAGCGAGCTGGAAGCGCTGCAATCGGCGCCGGGCGTAGAAGAGATCGTGCGCATTTCGCATCCTTTCAAATTGGCTTCGCGGAGCTGCCGTCCGGAAGGGTCGGTATTTGATTTGGGGAACGGCGTGATGATCGGCGGTGCCGAAGTAATCGTAGGGGCGGGACCGTGCGCGGTGGAGTCTGCGGAACAGATACACGAAGCGGCGCGGGGCGTGGCTCGCGCCGGGGCGAAACTGTTGCGCGGAGGGGCCTTCAAACCGAGGACGTCTCCCTATAGCTTTCAGGGGCTGGGTCTGGATGGACTTAAACTGCTCCGCGAGGCAGCGGATGCGAACGGATTGCTGGTGGTCAGCGAAGTAATGGACCCTTCCCAGGTGGACGAGATGCTGCCATACGTGGACGTGATGCAAGTGGGCGCGCGGAACATGCAGAACTACCACCTGCTGCGCGCACTGGGCGAAACGAGCAAGCCGGTGCTGCTCAAGCGCGGCATGTCTGCGACGCTCGAGGAGCTGCTGCTGAGCGCGGAATACATCATGGCGGGTGGGAATTACAAAGTCGTGCTTTGCGAGCGGGGCATCCGGACGTTTGAAACGTACACGCGGAACACGCTGGACATCGCGGCAATACCGGTGGTGAAGCAGCTCTCGCATTTGCCCATCATCGCCGACCCATCGCACGGGACGGGAAGACGAGACAAAGTTGCTCCCATGGCGAGGGCAGCCGTGGCGGCAGGGGCGGATGGGCTGCTGATCGAAGTGCATCCTAATCCCGAGCGCGCACTGTCCGACGGCGCCCAGTCGCTCTATCCGGACCAGTTTGCGCAATTGATGGCGGAAATACGCATCATAGCGCCGGCGGTGGGGCGCCGAGTCGCGGATCAACGAGTCATGCAGACACATTCCTAGGCCGAGTCCCCCAAGACCCGAGTCCTAAAGCGTGTTTGACCATGCTATCACTCGCGAACCGTGTGCGTTAGCATGCATGCGATGTATTGAATCCAATATAAAGACTACACACGGCGACTGAGCCGCCTCGTACTATAAGTAAGAGTCCCCGCGTGCCGTCGCCTGTGAATTTGTGGATGTGTGCTTTCCGTTTTTCCATCAAAAGAGACTTGCGCCATGGATGAATTTTTGACATGCTTCGCCGCACTATTTGCGCCGCAAACCAGGTGCGTGAGAATTGAGGAGGGAATCCCAATGAGTCTCAAAGGAGGGGTTATGAGGCGTGTGAATGGGCTGCTTGGTGTGGCAGCCGCTTTGATGCTTGCCGTGTACGCACAGCCGGCTTCAGGACAAAACACGAGAGCCAAAGGCACAGTTGTGGTCCCAGCGTCTTCCGTGGAACACCCGGAAGACATCGGTGTGCGCTCGCATACCAATTACCGAATTCTTGTCCCCAGCGAGGGTCCTGCCGCGCAGCAGAACAAAGGAGCCAATGCGCAGACCGTGGGTCCTCCGTTCCCCGGCTATTTCATTGAGACTCCGGCTTCTTTGGCTTGTGTCTACGGGCTGGTGTCTCAGACGCCTGGTTGCAATCCCAATGAAGTGACAACGAACCCGTCCGGAGGCGCGCGAGCAATCGCCATCGTTGACGCTTATGATTATCCGCAGGCGGCCAGCGACCTAGCGTATTTCTCAGCGCAATTCGGCCTTTCGCCGGCGAACTTCACCGTAGTTTACGAAAACAACGTAGAGCCTCCGGAGGATCCCACGGGGGGTTGGGAGATTGAGGAATCGCTGGATATCGAGTGGTCTCACGCAATGGCGCCCAATGCCAAAATATTTCTGGTTGAAGCAGCCTCCAATTACGATACGGACCTTTATAAGGCCGTAAACGTTGCTACAGAATTGGTGGTGAAGAACGGCGGCGGAGAGGTTTCCATAAGCTGGGGGGGAGGCGAATTTAGTGCGGAGACTTTTCTCGACTCCTACTTCTCCAAGGGACGCGGAGTCGTTTACTTCGCGGCGTCAGGTGATGGCCCGGGAGTGATCTACCCCTCGACCTCACCGTATGTGGTCGCTGCGGGCGGCACAAGTACGAGCCGCAATCCCGTGACGGGAGCTTTTCAGGCTTCCACGGCGTGGCAGCAGGGCGGCGGTGGAATCAGCTCAGTCGAACCGCGACCCTCTTACCAAAACTCAATTTCCAGTATCGTTGGCTCCTGGAGAGGAACTCCAGACATGGCATTCGATGCCGACACGGAGACCCCGGTGTGGGTATTCAACAGCTTCTTCGGAGAGGACCTTTGGTTCATCGTGGGGGGCACGAGCGTCGCTACACCGACGCTGGCCGGTATTGTCAACGCTGCAGGCAGATTCGCGGCATCCAGCAACGCCGAGCTCACGACGATCTACGGCAACCTTGGAAACCCGGGAGCTTTCACGGACATTGCCAGTGGTAGCTGCGGTGTCTACGAGGGCAATCTGTCGGTACCCGGCTACGACCTTTGCACAGGAGTCGGCGTACCGAACGGGTATACCGGGAAATAGGATAAGGCATCGAAGTTAGACGGATCTGGATAGGGGCCCTGCCGGATGGCGGGGCCCTTTTTATTTCGGTGCGGAAGATCCTCGCTTTGAATTGCGCAGAGTCGTCCGCAAGAGTTGATGATTTATGTGAATCCTCACGCGCCAAATCCTCATCTAGACAATTGACATGATCTTGGGTGTCCGCTAAATTAAAAGAAGCGAACGAATATGGGAATAAGGCTCCTGATAGCGTGTTGTCCGTGTTGTAGCTTGAGGCGGAACTGCGCGTTTTCGGGGGCACCGGATTCATGAGCTAAGTCTTAAGCACGGCCGGACTTAAATCCAACCCGCCCTCGGAGCGAATCCGAGCGGCGGGTTTTTTTATGTCCAGAAGCGGATTGGATCAACTGGGAGTTGCGAGGCGCTTGCCAATCCAAGGGAGAAAAGGGATGGACCCATTAGACAGGGAAGAAGAGCTCGAGAGATTGCCCGCCGACGCCATCATCGAACGTGTTCTAACAGAGAACAGCGGCGCGCCTTGCATTACGTGCAGTTTTCAGGCGGGGGGCATGGTCGTCCTTGACCTTATGCGCAAGCGATTGCCCCATATCCCGGTTCTGTTCATTGATACGGGCTATCACTTTGAGGAAACGTATGCATTCCGCGACCGGGTAGCAAATCTCTGGGGACTGAATCTGGTCAATGTGACTCCGAAGAAATCCGTGGCACAGCAGGAAGCGGAATTTGGCATCCTCAACCGGACCGATCCCGACCGTTGCTGCCACCTGCGGAAAGTAGCACCGTTGTTTGAGGCGCTTCGGCCATACGACATTTGGTTTACGGGCCTGCGCCGCGACCAATCACCAACTCGCAAAACCGTGCGGACTATCGAAGATCACGTGTTGCCGAGTGGAAATGTCCTCCTGAAGGTGAACCCGATCGCCGGCTGGACTGAGAAGCAGGTGTGGACGTACACGCTCGAAAACCGGATCGAGTACTTGCCTCTTTACGACGATGGATACACGAGTATTGGATGCGAACCCTGCACAAGCCTGCCGCTACCCGGGTCCGACGTTCGTTCGGGACGGTGGGGCGGGCGGAAGTTGGAATGCGGAATCCATACCTTTCCGAAAGAAGAAGAACGCTGCAGATGTTGATCGGTTTTCTGGCCCTTTTTCGGGGCAAGCTCGGCGGCGGCTTCGAGCGAGTGCTGCACACACCGCTCGTATCAGATTTATCTGGCCAGAAAAACTAAGAACCCCGATAAATCTGAAACGCAGCCCAATAGAACGGTTTGCGGTAGACGGTATTGGAATGAAGGAACGCGAGTTTGGCGTCCCGCAGGGCAATGTCCGGCGCGATACCTTTTGTGATCTCGCCATAGAGCTGGCCCATCATCTCTGACGTGGAATTGTCATTCACCTCCCAAAGCGCGGCGATCACGCCATGCGCTCCAGCCCTAAGAAAGGCCCAGGCCAGTCCCACAAGCCCCTCCCCGGAGTAGGTTCGCCCCTCCGCTCCATGGCAAGCCGATATCGTTACCAGGTCGGCGTGCAGCGGTTGCTTCATGATTTCCCGGGCATAAAGCTTGTAGGCATCACCTTCTCTAGACAGAACGACGGCCGAGTCGAGCGGGCTGCTGCGGCTGGCCATGCCATGCGCGACGAAATGGATGTATGTAAATTGCCCCGGGTCGCTGTGCAGATACGCATCTGCCGTAGCTTGGGCACTTGAAAGAACCTTCCGGTTTGGTTGGGCGAAATGCTTCTCGATTTGTTCCATTTCCACGGAGGCTTGGGGGAGATCCGGGTACAGGGCGCTCGGTGAAATAGGATTGCCAATCAGGAGCAGTGTCTTGAGTCTCGACTGGGGCTGACTAACGGAGGCAGCCAAAGGCAGGAGAGAATTGGCATTTTCCAGGACGACGTCATCGATCCAATAGTGCAAGCGCGGTGCGGGCACGAGAAGAGTTTCAAAATTCAGGTCATAGAGGCTGCCATCGGGGAGAATCGTCACGCTCGATCCTTTGGGGATCAATCCCTGCGCTGGCGTGACAAGAAGACTGTAGAGCTTTCTGCCGTTCTCGTCATTCATTTCCAGGACATCGCGCGGACCAACCAAATCTTGGCGATAGGCCCGCACAAGGGAATCAATCTGCGATGCGGGTGGCAGCGTGAACAGCGCTACGCGATTCGGGGTGATGCCCCATAGATAAGATTTCTGAGGGCCAAGCCAGTAGGAGAGGATGATTGAATGAAGGCGCCGCGCGGTTTGCGACGGCTGGAAGCCCCGAATAACCGATGAAAACCCTGCCGAACTGATGCCCTGGCCATTGGTCAACGTGTGGGCGCGGCTGAGTTCGGCTACCTCCAACGCATCTGCGGGCCGATTTTGGGAAATCAAGAAGTCGATGTAATCGCTGTAAAATGAAATGGCACTCGAGAGAAATGACAGTCGAAACGCTTCTGCTTTGACTGAAGAGCGCGCGGCCTCGATCGTCCTGATGGCCTGCCGGAATTCGCGCTCCGCGTCCGCTGGAAGGGCCGCGTCGGCATACACCTTTGCTAGACGTGCCTCAGCCTCCCATCGCAGCGAAGTTTCCGTGCCCGTGTCGCGGATTACGTTCTGAAAGTCTTGCTCCGCATTGGCGTAGGAATGCCTGCTTGCCTGGATCCGGCCGGCTGCAACAAGCGAATAGAGAATTCCCAGGTGATCCTGCCCCGCGTTTTCAATTTCCGTCGCCTCTTGGTTGTATTGTTCCGCCACAGATATCCGCCCGGTCTCCAAGGCGATTTGCGATAGGTTATTCAGGCACTGCGTGATTGTTTCCTTGTTGTTCAGGGTCCGCGCCAGTTCGAGGGCTCTCTGCATCGTCGCTTCCGCGGATTCATAATCATGCTGGACGTAATAAACGCTCCCAATGCTGCTGAGCCAATAGGCGCGGTCCGAAGCCAAACCGGCTCTCGAGGACGCCTCTTCCGCTTGCGTATAGAAATCGAGGGCATCATCGAAATCGCCCATCTCGAAATAGCTCCACCCGATGTTTCCGAGTATGTTGGGGGCAGAACCTTGTTGGCCGTTGGATTGCGCAAACTGAAGGGCTTCGCGGTCCCAGTCAACGGACTCGTCATAGTGTTCCTGTTTCATGGCGACGAAACCAAGGTTTCCCAGGGCTGCCGCTTCGAGTGCTGGTTTGTGCTGCTGGCGAGAGAGGGAGAGGGCCGCGTGGAAGTCGGCCTCCGCATCTGCATACTTCTGTTCGTTTACCAGGAGCGTGCCACGTGCCAGTACGACATCTCCCAGAAGATTGGGGTGATTCGAGCGAGCTCGATCCGCCGCCTCGTCCAATATCCTTTCTGCATCCGCGGGTTTTTGGGAAGCCTCAAAGGCGAGCCCCTGGACCAGCTTTTGGCGGACAGCGACGTCGGTAGACCCAAGATCAGGCGGCAAGTCTTGTTTCAAGAGCTGAAGGGCATCCTCGCTCGAACCGCGCAGGACCAGAATGTGCGCCTGGAGAACCCGGAACCGCCAGGCCCAGTACATATCCTTGTTGGCGTACCTGCGATATGCCTGATCGGCGCCTTGAAGCGCAGCGTTCAATTCGCCACGCTGAGTATCCTGCATCAGTTGCTGGTAGGTGTCATCCGGGGTGGGCGCCGAGCGGCACCCGCTCACCGACAGGATGGCGAGGAGTAAACTGAAAACTACACTGGCTACGGAGAAGGCATGGGCGGAATGGGCTGGCCATTGCCTTGCACTTGGCCGGCAACGATGGGGCCGCTCGTCGGAGAACCCAAATCCATGCGCAGCATCGTCAATGTCCGCTTGCCAAACTCGGCCAGAACTTCGGCCACGAAGATCCTCCCGAATTGCGGCACGTCGAATACGTGTCCGTGGCGCTTGACGCCTGGACACGCCGTCTTCATGTCTTTGACGAGTGAGCAATAGAGAACTCCGCAAGGGCCGGGCAATTTCTGCGGCCGGCCCGTGTGAATCGGATCCTCCGCCATTTTGCGAAATTCTGCGTTGGATTCAAACTCTTTTCTCACTCCCTGAAAAGTGTCCATCCGGAGGAAGAGCTCATGGTCGAGCTCCACCTGAACAGGACACCCCGCGATCCGGAGGTTGTCGAAATGGCTGCCCAGCAGAACGATGTGCGGCTCTTCGTGCTGGGGAGGGTGGTGCGCCGCGAGTCGCGCAACGAGGCGGTCTGCCGTTACGACGTCAAGAATGTTCAATCCCTCGATTGTTGACGAAACCAATGTCGTATGGCTGAGGTCTTCCTTCTTCTGGCTGCCGGAGACTTGCGTGTAAGCCGCCTTGAAGGACACAATCTCCTTTAAACGGAAATTCTCTACCCGCGAGGAACCGTATCCGCCAGTCGTCGGTAACGACATGCCGGCCTGAACTTCGATGATTTGCTCGAAAGGTCTTGTGATCCGGCCGCTCAGAGCGTGGCCGTGCGCATTGTAAGAATAGGTCCTGTGAATCGCATCCATCGGCATCGCCTTTTGCTCCTGGATTGGATTACTTTGTGAATGCAAGGCTGAATGGGTACCGGGCAACTTCCAATTCGTCCTGGGCGGCGCCTTGAGAAGACCCCGCGCCTCGAACGACCAGGATATGCTTTCCGGCGCGTAACTGCGAAGACGGTATCAGGAGCTGTAGACTCTCCGCTGTTTGCTTCGCAGGGACGGGCAGCGAAAATTCCACGGCGCCAGCCTCCGATTCCACCGTGCAAGTATAGGCGGGAAAATGCTTTTCGGGTGGAATATCCACAAAGACGCCGAATAGCTGAGTAGAAGAGACAGTAATCGTCAGGGGCGCACCGCCACGAGAGTTTTGAGCGATCAAGGAAAAATACGGGAGGACCTGAGGCGCGTTTGCCTGGGAAAGCTGTGTTTTCAAATGTGGGACGACGACTCCGCTCTGGTACGCGGTAAATAAGAGGAGGACCGCCAACGTAGGTCCGGCAAAGGCAGGGCGAAGCAGATAGCTGAACCATCCACGAGGCTTGGGTCTTGCGGGGCGGGGAACGCGTGCACCAGTGTCGGCCGCGCTCAGAACCTCTTTCGCACTGTCCACGAAGATTGCGCCCGCTTTGACGTCCGAAGCACATTCCGGACAACTGAAAAAGTGGTCCTCGAACTGATCACGCAGGTCGCCTGAAAGTTCTCCCAACAAGTATCGCTCGGCGGCTTTCAGTTGTATTGCTTCCGAATGCTCCATTATATTCATCGTCCTAGTAGTGCGTTGGGAACGCAAAACGTTTCGTCAGGTTCGATTATTGTTCCACCCTCAAACCCCTATCCGCCTCATTTTCCATATAGATAGCACGAAAACTCTGTTTTGCACGGTGCAACAAGACCCTCAAATAATCTCGATCCACTCCAAATTCTGTGCAGACTTCGTCCTTCTCCTTTTCTTCCAGAAAGACAGCCCGCAGCAAGCGCCGGTCTCTTTCCGGGAGCTGGTCGAGAACCTCTCGAACTCGTTGCCGGATTTGTTTGGTAGCGAGCATGCCATCCAAGTCTATCGTCTGGTCAGGAAGGTCCACAGTGCCTTCGTCGGATGGGACCGCACGGCCAGCAGACCGGTAGAACTCCTGTAAGACGTTGTTGCACACGGAATTAACGAATGCCCCGAGGCCCGTCGGATTTCGGATGCCTCCTTCGGTTCTCAGCGACTTGAAGACGCGCATGAAGGTTTCTTGGCGGATATCGTCCACGGCATGGGAGGAACCCAGGCGCGACCGGAGCTTGATCAAGAGCAGTTTGCTGAAATACGCAATAAAGTGCTGCTCCGTTTGGAATTCCCCGTCGCGGAGACGCTTCAGATAGGCTTCATCGAAGGAAAATAATTGCACACGTCCCTCAATGCGTTGGGCCAGTATATATTTCCTGCAGAATGAGTGCAATTGCGGCATCCAGCAGGCTTCGCGGGCGATTTTCCCACGTATGCTCACGCATCAAGCTATTCGCCTGTGGGTTCGCCCAGCGGTGAAGAAATCTTTCTCTGAGTGAAACGATTCGGGGCCGAAGCGCACTACTTGGACGGATTGAGGCTTGAGTCCGGCTTGGGAAGCGTGCCACATGAGTGCGGATAGGAACTCTGATTAGCTCTCCCAATCCCCTGAGGCGCACACCTATTCCTCCGAACGAAGTGACTGCGGGGGGGCGCCTCTATTCCAATGTGCGGCGGCAGGAGGAGCGAGATTCAATATGGAACAGGTTATCGCAACCAGGACAGAAGCAAAC
Source organism: uncultured Acidobacteriota bacterium (assembly GCA_963788255.1). Classification (GTDB taxonomy): domain Bacteria; phylum Acidobacteriota; class Terriglobia; order Acidiferrales; family UBA7541; genus Palsa-295. Next base: position 140,474 of record CAWBGC010000003.1, on the reverse strand, counting down.
CAGAGGATTTCCTACCGGGCAGATCATTGGAACGGCCGGACGCCATCGAAATCCACCGGACCTTTCGGACCAGGCACGTTGAACGTGCGCGCAGTCGAATTCATAGCCAAGCCACACAAGATGGGTGAGCTTCAGGAATGCATGCGTGGAAGAATCTCGGAGTTCCTGGGGAACCTGGCCGGGTTTTCCGGCGCCTTAGTATTGACGTCGCACAAAGAACCACGCTTGATCCTCGTGCTCAGCTTTTGGAATACGGAAGGACATGCAACGCAAAACCGTTGGGAAGACTCACGAGTCGTCCGCCAGATGGTATCCCCTCTGATTGATGTCTGTTCGAGGGTGCATACCTATGAAGCAGCAGTTCCCGTGTCGCCCAAAATGTCGGTGCAGATAACGGATCTGCACACTTGCTAGTGGCTTCCGCTTGCTGGCGGTGTGGGCGGTCAGAAATCCATCCACGGATGAGGGGGGAGTGGGTTCGAGGGGAATGAACAGATGACAGAAGGGCCGTATCGGCTTACGCAAGAAGATGACGACCGAGAGTATATGACCAGGAGACCGATTCGTTGTGACTCGGAACATTGTGGACTTCCCGCCCTCTGTTCGGTGGAGCTCCGTTACTTTTGCGTGGGGCACTTTGTCGCCTATTGTTACGAGCGGCTGGGCATGTGCGCATCCACACCATTTCGAGATTCGGACGAGGCTGCAACGAGTTCCACCGACCTGTTTCTCCAAGAATGTTCCCAACAAGCTGCGACGCTGGTCCGCCCCATCCGAGGGCTGGACAACCTGGAGCGCGCGCGCTTATTCGACATCTTTCTATGGGCGTCAGAGTTGGCTGCAAAGCGAAGCATGTTCACTAAGGCCGACATGATCGACACGGCCTATCGAATCAATCGCCGCAGCGCCTGAAGGTTTGAACGCGAATTCGCTAGTCACTCCAGATGCTATCTATTCCATCGAATGGGAATGTTGGACCACCATCTACGGAACAAGACAAGCGGGGATGAGAGAAGTGCGCCGGGGATCGGCTAACGCTCTAGCAGGAATGTCCCCCGCAATTGAATATCCGCAGACGAGTCACCCACAAGAATGGAGAAAGAACCTGGCTCAGCGTTCCAGTCCTTCCGATTCACGTCGTAAAAAGAAAATGCACGGTGGTCGAGGCTCAAGGTGACGTGTTTGGTTTCTCCCGGCCGCAGATTCACTTTCGCAAACCCCTTGAGCTCCTTTTCCGGCCTGGGAACGCTGGCGTGCGAATCCCCGACGTAGAGTTCCGCGACCTCTGCCCCTTGTCTCGCGCCAGCATTCGTCACATCGAAGGACACTGTGACCCGCGAACTTGCGTTAGCCGATTCTGGAGCTACCTTCAAATTACTGAATCGGAAGCTTGTGTAGGATAGACCGAAGCCGAAGGGGAACATCGGCTTCACCGTCGAGGCGTCAAAATGCCGGTAACCAAGAAAAACGCCTTCACTATACTGAACCCTTTTTTCTCCGGCCTTCGGATAATAGCTTTCAAACGCTGCATTGTCTTCCCAGCGGCGTTCGAATGAGGCAGGCAGTTTCCCCGAGGGGCTGAAGTCGCCGAACAAAAGCTGGGCCAACGCTGTTCCGCCCTCCTGGCCTGGATACCACGCCTCGATGAGACCTGGCACCTTATCGATCCATTGGGTCATATCCACATTTCCGCCGGCGGTCAAAACGACGATGACATTCTTGTTGATCGCTGCAATCTGTTGGATCAACGCATCCTGCCCGGCGGGAAGGCGGAAAGTGCGGTCAGCCCCCTCGCCCTCTGTGGATGGATCGAAACCGATACACAAAACTACGGCATCGGCCATTTCCACCACAGCCCGTGTGTTTGCGCCAAGGGGTTGAACGGCCGATACAACGCCGAATCGAGCGGTCGCGGTTCCAACGTTTTCAAAATACTCCAATCGGATTCGATAGGCTTTCCCCGCTTCCAAATGGGCCGTGTATGTGTTCAGAGTTTCGGCGTGGCGTTGCCAGTCGTCAATCACTCGCTCGTCGTTGATGTAGAGACGTGCGCCGTCATCTGTCGAGACATAGAATCTGTAGTCGTCGCTCGACGTGGGAACATAAATTCCTGTCCAGCGAGCGGAGAAATGATCCGTCGGACCGCCATCCACGTAGCTCCCGTCGCCCCATTCAAAATCGACTCGTTCATCGGTTCGAACCAGGGCAGGAACTCCCTCCAAATTCTCATTATTGAAGTACTCGCCCTTCAATCCCTTGGCGCCACCGGGCGACGTGAGGAATTCGGTCGTGCTGACGATTTGATTGAGCGGGACCTCGTCCTTCGCATACAGCACGCGGGCGCGTTTGCCAAGATAGTTGCTGATGCCCTCGAGATAGCTCACAGGATTGAACGGAGCCGTCAACGAACTTCCGCCGCCCCCCACGACGGCGGGATAGGCATCGGGCCCGATCACCGCAATCGTCTTCACGCGGGCTTTGTCGAGAGGGAGAATGTGATTTTCATTCTTCAATAGAACCATGCTGCTCCGGGCCTCTTCGAGCGCAATGTCTCTGCCTTCCTGGCTCAGGAGAGGAATCTTGATGTCCGTTTGGTCGCGGTCATAGAAGCCAAATTGAACGGCCTTGCGCAGAATCCGCCGCACCTTGTCGTCAATCGTAGCCATAGACACATTTCCCCGCTGGATGGCGGGAAGGAGCGTTTGTCGGTTCATGTACGCGGCCGAGGGCATTTCGAGGTCCAAGCCACCATTGGCGGCTGCAATCCCATCGTGCGTGGCGCCCCAATCCGACATGATGATGCCGTCGAATCCCCATTCCTTCTTCACAACTTCGTTGTTCAGATAATTGTTCTGCGTCATGTGGACGCCGTTCACCAAATTGTAGGAATCCATGATGGCCCCGACGTGCGCTTCCTTCACAGTCGCTTCGAAGACTGGAAGATAAATCTCGCGCAGGGTGCGTTCGTCGACGTCGGAGCTCATGTTCATGCGGTCGTATTCCTGATTGTTGGCGGCGAAATGTTTGGCGGTGGCGATCACGCCCTCTCCTTGAATCCCTCCGATTTCCGCCACGGCAATGCGAGAAGCAAGGTAAGGGTCCTCTCCGAAGTACTCAAAGTTCCGGCCATTCATCGGCGCCCGGTAAATATTCAATCCCGGCGCGAGTATGAAATTCACGCCTCGCGCCCGCGCGTCCTTTCCCATACTTTCTCCCACTCGGCGGGCCAAATCCGTGTCCCACGACGCAGCGAGAGCGATCCCCGCGGGATAGGCAGTGGTGGGGCCATAGTCGTGCACGCCCAGTGGCCCGTCGGACATTCGCAATGCGGGCAGACCCAGGCGAGGCACGGCTTGAATATAGAAATCGTCTTTTCCCCCGATGAGCGTGATCTTTTCGTCGAGCGTCATCTTCGCCAGCAGCGACTCAACGCGCTTTTCCACCTCGGCGCTCGATGGTTTCGTGGCTTGTCCGAAAAGCGCCGGTTGGGCGCAAATGGAAAGAAGCAGTACTCCCACGGTCCGAATACTCACTCTGGTCACACGGTGAAGAATGTCCACGTTCACCTCTTATCTTTCTTCGATGATTGCGACATCCCAGGGCTTTAGCGAGATTGTCTGGCCGTGCGCCACCGGCGCCTGCGCCAGCAGGTCCACGCCCGCTCCGTAAGGATACGTGATGGTCTCGGGTGCGCTGGAATAGTTGAAATAGTAGTAGATTGTCTTTCCAAGTGCGTTTGCTCCGTGCTTCACGCGAATGCTTGCAGGCAAATCCTGATCGGGCCCAGTCAACCCGGCTTCTTGATCGCTGAATAGATGAGGAAGAATCGGCTGAGCAGTTAGCGGCGCCTTGGCCGAAATGAAAAGAATAAGGACAACACAGGCCCTGGCAGCTTGCCGAAGAACTGTGCGTCCCGCCGCCTTCATCGCGAACGTCGTTCCAGGCCGTTCGATTGAATTCAGGCACTGCCGTGTGGGTGACATGCGGTTGTTGCTCCTCCTGATGAGGAACGAATCCTCATGCTGGGTTCAACGACAATTGCGACGTATCACTGTACGCGGAATCCGCCATCCAAATAAAGTGTCTAGGACTTGATCTCCGCTGAAGCGGCCCGACCTGAACGGAGAACGCAGAATGCCGCGATCCCTATTCTCCGTTGTCCCGAGGAAGGCTTCGCCGCAGTAGTGCGAGAATAAGCGTACACTGAATAGGCGCTCAACTCTGGGCCGGGTCGGGTTCCGCACGTAAGGGTCTTGAAATGCCTGGCGATAATATGTCTGTGTGATGAATGTCATCCCCGGTTGTGTCAGCCGTCACATCACTGTGGCCGCACTAAGAGGAAAATGGTCAATGGGAGGGTTCCTATAATGCAGTTCCGTAGGTCTTTTCCTCCAACTAAGGCCAATCATTCAAGCGGTAGCCCCGTCCAATTAGATGGAAGCGGTCCAAGTTCGTAAGGCAGGAGAAAAGCCATGCCGATCACGAAGCAGGAAGCTCTTGATTATCATTCGTTGCCACAACCGGGAAAGATAGAAATCACTCCAACCAAGCCCTGCCGCACGCAGCGTGACCTGAGTCTTGCTTACACGCCCGGTGTTGCCGAACCTTGCCTGGCGATCGAGAAGAATCCGCACGATGCGTTCAAGTATACGGGGCGCGGCAATTTGGTCGCGGTGGTCACAAACGGGACCGCCGTACTGGGCTTGGGCGATATTGGGCCACTGGCAGGAAAGCCGGTGATGGAAGGGAAGGCTGTGCTGTTCAAGCGATTTGCCGGGATCGACGTTTTCGACATTGAGGTCGGGAGCCACAATCCTGACGACGTGATCAAGGTCTGCCAATTGCTGGAGCCCACATTCGGCGGGATCAACCTGGAAGACATCAAGGCGCCCGAATGCTTTTACATCGAAGAAACGCTGAAGAAGACGATGAAGATTCCCGTGATCCACGACGACCAGCATGGCACCGCCATCATTACCGGCGCCGCATTGATCAATGCCCTCGAGCTCGCGGGAAAAGACATCAGCAAAGTGAAAGTTGTGATCAACGGGGCCGGCGCCTCTGGCATCGCGTGTGCCGAGCATTACATTTGCCTGGGCGTCAAAAGAGAAAATATTTTCATGTGCGACACGAAAGGCGTGATTTATAAGGGCCGCAAGGAGGGCATGAACCCTTACAAAGAGCGCTTCGCTCAAGACACTTCGGCGCGAACACTGGCGGAAGTAGTTCGCGGCGCCGACGTGCTATTGGGACTTTCCGTGAAGGGGGCATTCACTCCTGCCATGGTGAAGTCCATGGCGCCGCGACCATTGGTGTTTGCTCTTGCCAATCCGGACCCCGAGATCGGCTATGAAGAAATGTCGGCGGCTCGGAACGATGTTATCGCGGCAACGGGCCGCTCCGACTACCCGAACCAGATTAACAATGTGCTGGGCTTTCCGTTCATTTTCCGCGGAGCGCTCGATGTACACGCAACCGCCATCAATGAGGAAATGAAACTCGCGGCTTCGCGGGCTCTGGCGAACCTCGCCAAAGAGGATGTGCCCGATTCAGTCTGCCGCGCCTACGGGGTCGACCATATGGCATTTGGCCCCAATTACATCATTCCGAAACCGTTTGATCCGCGCGTGCTCGTTTGGGAGGCGTCCGCGGTTGCCGAAGCGGCCATGCGCACGGGGGTCGCGCAAGAACCCGTCAACCTAGCCGAGTACCGGGATCAACTCGAAAGCCGGCTCGGGAAAGCACACGAGATCATGCGCATGTTCACGCACAAGGCGCAGAACGCTCCTCAGCGGGTAGTCTTCCCGGAGGGCGACCACGAAAAGATTCTTCGTGCTTGCCACATCCTGGTCGAAGAAAAGATCGCGCACCCAATTCTCCTGGGCAAGGAGCACTTAATTCGCGCCAAAGCGGCGGAACTGGGAGTGCCCTTGAACGAAATCTCGATTGTGGATGCCGAAGAGTTCGGCGGGCGCGAGGCTTACATCCAGGAGTATTTCCATCTGCGGCAGCGCCACGGCGCGACCCTTTCCGAAGCCGGCGACTTGATCAACAACCGCAACCTTTTTGGTCCCCTCATGGTGCGCATGGGTGATGCAGATGCGGTCGTCTCAGGCGTCACGCAGCACTATCCGGACACGATTCGCCCGGCGCTGCAGGTGATCAAGGTGCGCGACGACGTACACCGAGTGTCAGGACTTTACATCATGCTGACTCGCAAGGGCGATCTGCTATTTCTGGGCGACTGCAGCGTGAATATCGAGCCCACGGCAGAGGATCTGGCAGAATTCGCGCTCTGTGCCGCCCAGGCGGCCCGGCGGTTTGAAGTGGAGCCCCGCGTCGCTATGCTTTCGTTCTCCAATTTCGGCAGCACGAAACATCCATTGTGCGACAAGGTCCGGAGAGCCACCGAGCTTGCGAAGCAGCGAGACCCGGCGCTGATGATTGACGGCGAAATGATGGCGGACACAGCCGTCACTCCCGAGATCTTGGATCGCGACTATCCGTTCTCTACTCTTAAGGGCTCCGCAAATGTTCTGATCTTCCCCGATTTGCAATCCGCCAACATTGCGTACAAATTGCTGATGCGCCTGGGCGGTGCGGAAGCCATCGGACCTATCCTATTGGGGATGAGCAAGCCTGTCTACGTTCTGCCCCGCGGCGCAGACGTTGAGGACATCGTAAACATTGCGGCCATCGCCGTCGTAGACGCCCAGGAAAACAAACGGCAATTGTCGTTCACCGAATGTGAAACGAAACTGGTGGCCGCAGACTAGGTTCGCCGACAATCGCCAAACGATTTTCTCTAGAGTCCTGTGAGCAGGCTAAGGTGTGGCGTGAGTTGTATCGGCAAAGATCGTGTCCGAGATTTGTCCTTCGACTTGTAGTTCCTGATGCGTGATGACAAGCGTTGGAGTGCGCTCTTTTGAAGTTCTCGCCACCCATGGTTCAAGAGCGGCACAGTCTTTCGAATGACGCGTAAACCTGCTTTGAACGAATACGCTCCGGGTGAACAAACTGTGAATTACATTCCCGCTTGTGCTGCCTTGCCACACTTGTGCAGCTAATAGGCGAAGCCGTCTGCTTGCGGCTCCGCTCCAACAAAGACTTGTCGCTCGATGAACTGGCGTCCTGCATCGAGCGCCTTGCGGTTGACCTCTAAGAGAGCGACTTTCTTGACTTTGTCCTCGATCACGCTGATGGCGGTTTCCGGCCGCAGACACAGGGTTCTCTTCCAACAACGCGCCCATAAGGACGATGTTTGTTGCCTTGGTGGAACCCAGTTTGTCGGCGATCGCCGAAGCGGGAATGCACACGACTCGTTCCGTGGGGCATTCGAAACCCTCGGGGAGGGACTCCTGGTTGTAGAGGATCAGCCCATCCGGCGGCATCTGAGGCGCAAATTTGCGCAGTGAAATTTCATTCATGGCGATCAAGACATCCGGATTCGAAATCAATGGGGAGCCGATCCGGTTCTTCGACAAGCACACGTGGCAATGAGCGCTTCCAGACCTCATCTCAGGACCATATGAAGGGAGCCAACTCACTTCCAGGCCCTCCCGCAGACCCATTTCCGCTAGCAACTGCCCCAGCAAGAGCGCGCCCTGCCCGCCGAATCCCGCAATCTTGATCCTCATTTCTTCAAAGCTGTGGGCAGGTTTGACGGAGTTGAAGAGACCCTCCGCTTCTTTCGTCCTGATATCCAATACTTGCGCTACCGGGAGTTGGGGCGGGGAATCGTTGCTCAAGACCGCCGCCTTCCGATCGAGGAAGACGTTCAGCGGGAACACCGGCACCATCTTCTCTTCCACCCACTTGCGGGCTTCGACTGCATCCAAACCCCAAATCGTGGGGCAGGGTGACAGGATTTCGACAAAGGAGAAACCGAGCCCATCCCGCTGGTTTTGCAGCGCTTTCCGAATCGCGCGGCGCGCCTTCATGATGTTCTTGTTGTCGCAAAGCGCCACTCGTTCCACATACACCGGGGCTTGTAGCGTCGAGAGAAGCTCCGACATGTGGATTGGGTAGCCTTCATTGAGAGGGCGGCGGCCCCATGGGGAAGTCGTGGTCTTTTGCCCCACCAAAGTCGTAGGCGCCAACTGGCCGCCCGTCATGCCGTAGATGGCGTTGTTCACAAAGAAGACGCAGATGTTCTCTCCGCGATTGGCAGCGTGCACGATCTCCGCCGTGCCAATGGCCGCCAGATCTCCGTCGCCCTGATAGGAAATGACAATCTTGTCCGGCCAGGAGCGCTTGATGGCGGTCGCCGCGGCGGGCGCGCGGCCGTGAGCCACCTGCACGTTGCCCACGTCGAAATAGTAGTAGGCAAACACGGAACAACCCACGGGACTGACAAAGATGCTTTTGTCTTGCAGTCCCAAATCCTGCACAGCCTCTGCGATCAGCTTATGAACAATTCCGTGCCCGCAGCCGGGGCAGTAGTGCGTCTGCTGCTGGAGTTCTCCTTTGCGCTCGTAAACGTCGTAAAAGACGTGCGACTTGGACTGGACCACCTCGTACTGGGTCCCGTCAGTTTCTGCTGCCCGAATATTTGTATTTATTTCCTCGGCCATGATCGCCCTCTTTTTTCAGACCGCCGCAGTCGCATTTACGTTCGCGCACAGTTGCGAGTAAACTTCCTCTACTGCGGGAACATTTCCGCCCACTCGGCCGTAGAATTCCACGGGAAGCCTTCCGTTGATCGTCAGCCGCACGTCCTCCACCATTTGGCCGTTGCTCAGCTCGACAACCAGAATCTTTTCCGCGCGCGCGGCAGCCTGCGCCAAAGCAGCGGTCGGATACGGCCACAGCGTAACCGGGCGGAACAAGCCCGCTCGCAAACCTCTGCTCCTCGCCAGATCCACCACGGAACGCAGGACGCGGGAAACAATCCCATACCCTACGAGCAAAACCTCCGCATCATCGGCTTGGTACAATTCGTGGCGCGGCTCTTCTTGCTGGACCCGCGCGTATTTGATTGCCATTTGGCGCTGGTGCTCTTCCAGTTCATTTGGCTCGAGGAAAATGGAACACACGAGGTTCTTGCGCGTCTCGGGCGTACCTTTCACGGCCCACGGTTTGTCAGGCGGATTTGCCTCGCGGTATTGGAGGTCCAGTTTTTCGATCATTTGCCCCACGAAACCGTCGCCGAGGACCACGGCGGGATTTCGATACTTGTCCGCGAGGTCGAACGCGAGCATCGTCAGATTCGCCATCTCCTGCACGGAGGCCGGCGCGAGCACGATGTTGCGGTAATTCCCGTGCCCGCCCCCCTTGACCATCGCGAAGTAATCGCTTTGTTCGGGGGCGATATTTCCCAGTCCCGGCCCGCCGCGCACGATGTCCACGATTACACAGGGCAACTCTGACCCCGCTAGGTAAGAGATACCTTCCTGCATCAAGCTGATGCCCGGGCCGGAGGATGCCGTCATAACGCGAAGTCCGGCGGCAGCCGCGCCGTACACCATATTGATGGCCGCAACCTCACTCTCCGCCTGCAAAAATGTCCCGCCAATCTGCGGCAGGTACAATGCGGCCGATTCGGCAATCTCGCTCGCTGGAGTTATTGGATATCCGTAAAAGGCGCGGCAGCCGGCGAGGACGGCGCCCTTCATAACCGCTACGTTGCCTTTACACAGCTGGGGCATATTCGCCTCCTGCCACTGGTACGGCGGCGGGTTTCGACTTCTTCTTCAGGCGGTACACCGTGATGGCGCCGGGCTCCGGACAGCAGTAGAAGCAGATGCCGCAGCCGGTACAATCCACGCCCGTGTAGTGCGCGGGGTGAACGCCATAGGCGCTCAATTCCAGCGCCAGCTCGAGACACTTTGGCGGGCAGGAATCGACGCACAACCCGCATCCCTTGCACTCTTCAACATCGATCACGACTTTTCCCCGCGCTTGATCGGGCATGATTACCTCTCCACTACAGCCGGCTCAGGCTGCGCATGCTGGAGCCACTTGGTTCGCTCGCAATAGTTGTAGAGTTCCTCTCGAAACTTCGGATGTGAAATTTCAATCAAGGCTTTCGCTCGTTCGCGAATGGTCTTGCCGTGCAGGTAGGCGACGCCGTATTCAGTGGCCACGTAGCGCACCAACCCTCGCGAAGTCACGACTCCGGCTCCGGGATTCAGCGTCGGCACGATCCGTGAAATCGAATCGCTCTTTGCAGTCGAGGGAAGGGCAATTATCGGTTTTCCGCCCTTTGAGTGCGAGGCTCCCCGAAGAAAGTCCACTTGGCCCCCGATTCCGCTGTAGAAGTAGGTCCCGACCGAGTCCGAACACACCTGGCCGGTCAAGTCGACCTGAAGAGCGGAATTGATAGCGACCATGTTATCGTTCCGCGCAATCAGGAGGGGATCATTGGCATAGGCGCTGGGATGAAATTCGAAAATGGGGTTGTTGTCCACGAAGTCGAACAGCTTCTTTGTCCCCAGTACGAAAGCGAGAATGATCTTGCGGGGCTTGAAGCTCTTGCGCGCGCCGGTGATCACGCCGGCCTCGATCAACGGAATTACACTGTCGGACACCAGCTCCGTGTGCACGGCAAGGTCCCTGCGATCCTTTAGCAGGGTGAGTACTGCCGCCGGGATTCCGCCAATGCCGGTTTGCAAGACCGCGCCATCGTCAATCAATCCCGCAACACTGCGGGCGATTGCCAACTGCAAATCGCTTATCTTCGAGTCGTGCAATTCGCACAACGGGCGCGAAGACTCCACAAAGGCATGGATCTGGTCCACGTGGATGAAGCTATCGCCATACGTCCGCGGCATCTGGTCGTTCACTTGCGCCACCACGTAGCGAGCGTACTTGGCGGCCGTCAGTGTAGTGTCCACGCCCACCCCAAAACTGCAGAAGCCGTGAGCGTCTGGAGGAGAGACCTGAATCAATGCCACATCCAGGGGCATCGCGCCCGTTTCAAAGAGCTCTTCGATTTCGCTCAGGTTGATGGGTGTGTAGTCGGCGCGCCCGTCATTTATAGCAGGCCTTACATTGCTCCCTATGAAAAAAGCGTTGTGCCGGAAGTGGCCTGCCATCTCCGGTGCGACATAATCGGCGCACCCAAGTGTAAGTAAATGAACAACTTCCACGTCATACACAAATGGAGCCCTCTTCAGCAAGGCTTCCACGAGGGTCTCCGGTTCCGCGCAGCCCGGTTGGATGTAAACACGCATTCCCGATTGCACCCGGCTCAACGCTTGCTCTGGCGTCTGCAGCTTGCCCTTAAACCCGTCTCTCCAGAAGATCACGCGTCTTCTCCTTGTTGGATTCTCCGATTGAGTTCAACTAGGGGGAGCAATAAGAGGGAGCAAAGGTGGGATTCGGCGTGCATGGGCTCATCCAGGAGCATTATCGCCACCCTAGCCTTACACCCTTAGTTTCGGCCCCTCTCCCCTGGGAATCTGTGGGCCGTGACACAATCCGGTGTGAGGACCATCACAAGCAATAACGGATAGAAAACGCTAGCATTGCTTGGAGTTGGGAATCAGTTCTTGCGGCCAGAATCGGACCAGTTTCTGGACGTAGGGGAATAGAGGCTGCCGTGCTAACTGCTTGGACCACTCGCTACGCACTGCGGACGAAGACCATCAAAAGCTCCCTAATTCGCGAATTGCTGAAAATCACTCAGCGCCCGGAAGTCATCTCCTTCGCGGGAGGTCTCCCCGCCAATGACGTATTCCCCATTGAGCGGTTTCAGCAAGCCTGCCGCACAGTATTGGAGCGTTACGCTCCACAAGCGTTGCAATACGGCGAGACGGAAGGATACGAGCCCCTTCGCGAAATGATCGCGCGCCATATTGCGCGGTACGGTATCAAGGCTCGGATTGAAAATGTCCTTGTCACCTCCGGCTCCCAGCAAGCCTTGGACCTCATCGGCAAGCTGCTGATCAATCCGGGCGACCGTGTCCTGGTCGAAGCACCTACTTACCTGGGAGCCTTGCAGGCGTTTTCGGTGTATGGGGCGGAATACATCAGTGTTCAAACGGACGACGATGGCCTGCGCACCGATCTGCTCGAAGGCCCCCTTCGTGCCGGACCAAAATTCATGTACGTGCTGCCGAACTTTCAGAATCCCGGAGGAACCACTCTTTCCGATGACCGCCGCCGCGATCTGGTGCGACTTGCCGACAAATACGGAATTCCGATCGTCGAGGACGATCCCTATGGCCAGCTCCGATATGAAGGCGACCATCTTCCCTCACTCGTCGTCTTGGACCATGAGAACATTCGTCGCGATCCCGGCTATTCTCTCGGGAATGTAATTTATCTGAGCACCTTCTCGAAGACGCTGGCGCCAGGGCTTCGCCTCGGTTGGATTGTGGCTCCGCCAGAGGTCGTCTCCAAGCTCGTGCAACTCAAACAGGGCGCCGACTTGCATACTTCGACTTTCACGCAGGTTATTGCTTATGAAGTGGCGCGCGATAACTTCCTAGACGAGCACGTCAAAAGGATACGCACCGTCTATCGCGAGCGGCGAGACGTAATGCTCGAGGCTCTTGCACAGTATTTCCCGCCTGCAGTCACGTGGACACGTCCACATGGAGGGCTTTTCCTCTGGGTGACACTTCCCGAATTCATGGGCGCAAACCTTCTTTTTGAGGAAGCGATAAGGCACAACGTCGCCTTCGTGCCGGGCGATTCCTTTTTTGCTCCGAATGGGTCGATGGGAGAGGCGAGCCGGCATATGCGGCTGAATTTCTCCAATGCCACACCGGAACGAATCCGCGAGGGGATTCGCCGTCTGAGCGTTGCCGTAAAGGCACAGCTCGAACAACTGCGCCCCGTTCACGCGGGTGTTGACGCCTGAGGCTTTCTCATGAACGAGGTGATTGCAGTCTGCTGGAGAAGCACCTGAATGAAGGCTCCGATTCTCGAGGCGTCGATTCGGACCACGCGTTGTGGCCCACCGATTGACCGTTTCCATTTTGAAATGCCGGATCGAACCTCAATTCGGGCCTGACGCTGCTGCGCTCTGAGCCGGTTTTTGCAGGCTCTTTATCATTTCATTTTAGATTGGCGTCGACCAGTTGTTCTTCCTAATTCGCCCGACGAACCCCTTGCCGGTCCAGATGCGGACGCGTGTCTGCTCGTCCTTGGCTTTCAGTGTGGCGGTTACCTTCTCTCCGCCATAACCAGTCCGCTCGGAATCCCCGCGTTTGCACTCGATGCGGCTGGCGGTCGCATTCGTCACTTGGCAGCCCATGCTCTCCATGGCGGGCTTTAGGGCGGTCACGACTGCGTCCATGGGGAAGGGAACTACCTCGTCCATGTCTTTGCTTTCCGCAGTGGGATTGAGCGGGCTGGTCTTGGTGTCCAGGACCGCGATGTGTTTGCCAGTCCGCGATTCCAAGGTCGAGATCACCTCCTCGTATTCAGATTTATCCAGGCGGAGCACCGTCAATTCCTTGGCATCGCCCTCGTGGTACTCGATGTCCGGCCAGTGACTCTTGGTCTTGGTAGCCATCAGAACCGCGCCCGCACCCAGAGAGAGCAGCATTACCGCCGCTCCTTCTCCGACGCGATGGCGGGCAGACAGCTCATAGGACATGGAATCGATGGAGGAAAAGGGAATCTCCATGTTGATCCCGTTTTTCTTCTTGCCTTTGATCAGGCCCCTCGAATCCGTAACTGTCAGGGTGACTTCGGCTTCTTTGGGCTGATTGACCGATGAATACCGGGTCTTCCCAAAGGTCACGTCTTGCGCCTGACTCATCGGTAAAAGCGTCAGCACAGCGAGGCAAACCGCGGACAAAGGCCCAGCCCTTCGCGCGCCCGCGAGAACATTTGTAATCGCGCGAAATGAAGCGTGAAAATCCGAATGATGAGGAGACGATCGACGTTCCATTAACTCACCTCTGTCTTGCTGCAGAGAGTAATTGCACGCGAGGCGATGCTTGCAATGGATCGCACTTACGTCAAGAGGCGCGGAGCAAAGATGATATGAATTTGGTATGAAATCGGCCTGATTTCAGCGGCGCACCCGACTGCAATTTCCCACGTCTCGAAAACCAGGAGACGTGGGGCACCCGGCGAAACATCCAGCTATTAAGGCGTACCTTCATGTTTCCTTTGAAACAAGGGCTGGCGGAGGGTACTTACCAAGATCATCGGTCCCATGCGCCACGCAACTCCGAGCGATCTTCGTTCAGAGGTGCATAAACGCGATGGCGTCACTCATGGTGTTGTCGCTCCCCATAACCTCGACGCTATCGGGGCCAATGACGTAGAACACCAGGTCGCTGCCTCCAAGCACCGGCAGATTGACGTTGGCCGTTCCGCGCCCCGAAGCCGCTACCGTGTACGTTCCCGTCAGAGCACCCGCTGGGGTATTTGCCGAGATGCTTCCATTGTTCAACGTGATTTCCGTTGCGAGATTCGGTGAAGCGGGCGTCATCGGCAAGAAGGTTGCGCTGGCGAAAGTCCCATTGATCGTCGCAGTGGAGAATGGCCCCGGCGCTTGCGGCTGAAAATAGCCGAACTCCACTGTGTTGCCAGATTCACCTAAGATGAAACCGTCGTTGGAATCGTCCAAGTAGTAGACGTAATCAACCGTGTTTCTGCCGACGCTGTAGGAGACAGTCGTCCTGCCGTTGCTCGCAATGCTGTAAGTGGCGCCGCTCACGACCTGATTGAGGTTGCTCACACCGGCGGCGACATTATCGAACTGAAGGTTGAAGGTTCCGGCACCGCTATTGAATCCAGAAGCCAAGCCGATAGTTGTGTCCGACGAAGCCGGCGGCCCCGGAGTCGCTCCCCAGATGCTGTATATGAAGGGAGCGTCCAGATCGCCATTGTTGTAAGCGCCTGCGTTGGCCTGCGACGAGATGAAACCCGCAAGCGCCCCGATCCCATTCCCGCCCGTGCGATCGATGACGTACCCGCCTTCCGAAGAATTCACGAATATGTCGAAGGCGTGATACTGCCCACCTATCGTTAGGGTTGCGACGACGCGAGAGTAGATATCCGGGACCAGGATTGAGCCAGTGACAGCCGCGCTGGCCGTCACGGTTCCCGCATCGTTCACGTCGGCCACACCACCGCTCACAATTCCGTTGCTATCGGTAAACCTGCCGACTTCGCTCATCCGCCCACCGGTCTCGTCCATGCCCACCAGGCCGAAGGCATAGTCGCCGCTCAAGGATTGGTCGGGCGGAACACCGACAAAGAGTCCTGTCCCTGAGACTCCCGTCACGTCACCGGATTCCACGAGCTGGCCGCGCAGCGCTCCGCCGCCTCCTTGCTGCAAAACAAACGTATAAGTGAAGGTTTCATTGGCACCGCCACGCGGTAACGTGATCGTGAGAGTTCCCTGGTTGGGGGTGGCGCTATTGGTGCATTGGCCGCCGAGGATCGGTCCACCTTCTGTCCCCGCCGGGTCAAGGAAGTCTTCTTCGCCGGAAACATTGCCGCTGGCATCGACGCCAAAGGCTCCGACGACCGTTGCTGGCCCACGGCTGTCGAAGCCGGTAAAGAGAAAATGGCTCACACCGAAAAGAGCGCATGCGGTAGAGGTGCGAGGGCTGACCGTGAGCGTGAGCGCATTGGAGGGGCTGGTCGCCGGCGCAGTCAGGTTTAAGACGATCGAAATACTCCCCGGATTCGCAATCAGGCTTGCGTCGATCACCACCGTGACCTGCGTGGAAGAGATCGTTGCGGGGATGATGCTGGGGCCACCATTCCAGACCAATGAGACGTCCGGCTGAATAGCAGTTCCATTTATCGTGAGCGTGAATGGTGGCCCGCCGGCGGTTACGCTCGAAGGGGAGATTGAGGTCAAGGTTCCTGATGAAAGTATGTTGTTGTAGCCATCCCCGCCGCCTCCACCCCCAAAGCCCCCGCACGCTGGCAAAGTACACAAAGAAGCGATCAAGGCAAACCCGAGAAGCCCCTTACGCAACTGACTCTTCATACGCGTCTTTTTTCCTAAAAGGTGGCCAAGACCCAAAAAGAATTTTCTGTGAGTCCTGGTTCGATTACAGGGTCCTCATGCCAGAGTGGTTGGGTTGTAGTTTTTGCATTGACTTACCCCAACCCTATAGCTGAGTGCAACCACAGATCGTGCGATGCTGGCAATGGATTGCACTTACGTCAAGAGGGGCGGGAAAGAGATGATATGAATTTGGTATGAAATCCGGCGGACGTCAGTGGATTTCGACGGGGACGAACTCCGTTTTGCAACCAACTAGGCATCGGACTTTTTGGAACGCCGCCTGTTCTTCCGCACTGAAGGGATGCGCATCTTTGCCGGTTTGATAGAACCGCGCATGGGCGCTGCGAAATTCTTCCCCCGGATAGGCACTGGTTAGATGAAGGCTCTTTTCGAATTCATACCAGACCGGGCAACCGACACTTCCAGTTGCGCCCGGCGGAACAATGCATTCCCGCACTGTAAGTCGAATGCGGCCATGTTCGACCGTGGGCTCCATGGCCTGATTGTAGGTGAACAATGCTTCGTTCAAGTCGCTCCGTGGAAATAACAGGCGCAGCCTCTCCTGGGCAACCCCCATGCCGTGGATTTGAAACGCAGGCCGCACCTCGGTTGAGGCGCCAAACACTCGGTCCGAATCAAGCACAACCAATGTTGCTTGACGATAATCGTTGTTGATTCCCGTCGCGACAATCTCTTCTCTTCCATCGTCATCCAGGTCGGCCAACGTCATGTAGTCTAAACGCCCGGAATGCCAGTACTCCGAGATGGATTTGCCATCGGAATCGAGGATCGCGATTTGGTTGGGCCACCAGATGTCATGCGCACTGGAAACGACGATTCGGGGAGGCCTCTTATCGGTCGCCTTCAGTACCCCAAGGGCGAAGGTCTTATAGGTCGCCGGACTCCCCTCCAGTTCCGGCAGCTCTCTGCCGGGAGTCCAGCGCCATTTCTCTTTGCCTCGATCGGAGTAGCAAATCAGCGTTGATGAGTGTGACGACATTGGGCTAGCGGCTGGGGCATAGACGAAAAGAACGCTCGTACGCCCTTTCCCCTCCAAATCTCCGAACCAGATGCGCGTGGCTAAGCCCTGCGCGTAGTACCAGTCGGGCCCGAGTCCCTCAGGAAAGACCTTTCTCCAGAGTTCTTTTCCTTCCGCATTAAAAATCGCAAGCGTCGAACCGTCCAGCCGCCCAAACTTAGGTTCATCGTGCACAGCCAGCACTCGGAAGGAAACGTAGGCCACGATGCCAAGGGCGACGCACAGCGCAGCGATCGCCCCCATGATCTTCAAGCCTCTTCGTGGGTGCACTAGCGCGCTTGCCGGATGATCCTCCGCTGCACGATCCTCTCTGTCCTCACGAGGTTCCGCTACGATCCAGCGCCTTTCATGCCTGCCATTTCCGGCGCTTACCGAACGATTCGGAAGGCTAATCGTGATGGGGTCAGTCTTACCTTCCCCGTTGTAATAGGATTCCAACGCATGACGTAGCCTGTTTATCTCGGTCGCTACGTCTGCGGATCGCTTTGTCCTGGTCTCCTCAGGCCATAGTTCTTTGATTACCTGGTCCGGCTTCAGAGTGGTTTGCGAATCCATGTTCTTAAACAGAATTTCCAGCAGCTTCCTGAGCTGGCTCTTGCTTGCGAAGCTCTGGCTTCGCAAGATTCTTTCAATCTGTTCGCGGATGGCTGCAGGATCCATAGGCTAAGCAGCAAAGGGACGATTGCGGAAATGATAGCACGGGGCCTAGAAAGAGCCTGTCCCGATTTCCGGTTTAATGGGGACTTAACCAAATCAGAAGAAAACCACCTTTTCGGGACCACTGCTCAATGCACCAAAGCCCCGTAGACGAGTTCGCGCAGAGCGCGGCGATAATGGCCTGCTTGCTTTAAGGGGATTTCAATCATCAACACGGCGAACAGTTTTTCCTCGGGATCGACCCAGAAGGAGGTGCCAGTGGAGCCGGACCAGGAGTAATCGCCGACCGAGCCGGAAATGGGAGTATGGCCCGCGGCGATGCGCACCTCGAATCCTAGCCCGAAACTCTGGCCCATCTCCGGCGTCGGGGCAAGCTCTTCAAATCCGATGCGTGGGATACTAGGTGGAAGCTGGTCGGAAGTCATCACAGCTATTGTCTTCGGCGACAGAAGGCGAACGCCATCGAGTTCGCCGCCATTCAGGAGCATCTGGCAGAAGCGCGCATAATCAGGCGCGGTCGAGAGCAGCCCACCACCGCCGGAGAACCATTTCAGTTTCTGCCTCGTCAGACTCCCGACGTAGCTCAAGTCGGGCCGCTTGCCGGTGGCTGAATCCACCTGCGGCTCGGCACCGCGCGCGGCTTGCGCCGCGCTCATATAGAAAGCGGTGTCATGCATCCCGAGCGGCTTGGTGATGCGTTCTTCGAGGAACTGGTCGAGTGGCTTTCCGGAAACTACTTCGACGATCCGCCCCAACACGTCGACCGACATTCCATACTCCCAAACCGTGCCGGGTTGGTGGGCGAGTGGGAGTTTTGACAACTTCGTGACGAACTCCGCCAGCGTCTGGTTGTAATCAAACAGATTAGCCTTGTTATAGGCCTGGTGCACGAGCGAAGTGCCAAGCGGACCGTAGACTATCCCGGAAGTATGCCGAAGCAAGTCCTGCACCGTCATTGGGCGCTGGGGATCCTCGAGCGACAGTGTTGGTTTGCCGGTGCTGGGATCGAGTTTCTCCACGCCGACCTTGACGTCTTTGAACTCCGGGAGATACTGCGACACCGGAGCGAGCAGGTCGATCTTGCCTTCCTCAGCGAGCGTCATGACCGCCACGCTGGTGATGGGTTTCGTCATGGAAGCGATGGGGAAGATCGCATCCGCCTTCATGGGAATGCTCTTCTCGCGGTCCTGATAGCCGAGAGCCTGGAGATAGGCGACTTTGCCATCCCGCGCCACCAGCACGACTACTCCAGGAATTGCACCCTTATCGATATCGGCCTGGAAGAACTTGGTGATGCGAGCCAGCCGTTCCGACGACAAGCCGACCTCCTCAGGTCGTTTTGACTCGGGCAAGCTTTGGCCCGACGCGGAAACGATGCAGCAGACAAATAGACAAACTGCCAGCGAGGTCCTCTTCCAAGTCATTTGAACTCCTCCCTCTTGTGGGCGACGCTTTAAGGGAGCACGGTTTTTCGTGTTTCGACCGGGATTCGCTAAATGAATTCTCGGTTGGCCGCTATAGTACCCCACGGCGCCCTCAATCCAGTGCACGGATTTCCGTCTTGGCGGTACGCAAGCTGATGAGGCAGAATCCGAGACCTCGGAATAGCGGGGCGGTCTCAATGGGTCGACGCAACACCAGCCCGAAGTCCGCTTGCGGGGGGTCAAACAGCTAAGAGTCGTTCGCGAGCGTTGATTCAACGGAACACCACCCTGGCTGAGTCTGATTGAGTACAGCCGGACTGATCGGTTCTCTAGAGGGAAGTATTGTCGGATCTGCTGTTTAGATGGTGTTGAAACGACCGGTTGAGCTCGCGGCGCTTACCCGGCATGTGCACTACCGTAGGCAGGGACAAACCACTCGGTTAGTATTTGGAATGAGTCTCGGTGGGCCGCTACCCGGAAGTACGTATATAGCTAAATCTGGATGTGAGCGCCCTCAGGCCATCTGCCAGGAGTCAATTCCACCTCTCCGATTCCGGAGGCTTTACCGTCCACTCTAGCTTCTGCGTAGTTTCAACGGTCAGTGTGGCCGCGCCTTGGAAATGCCAATCCGCCTCGCGGCCTCATTCAAGCAGGTTACCCCACTCAGTTCGTGAAGGAAAATCGCGATGCCAGCTTCGCCAGCTTAAGCACTTTGTAGACAGCAACGCTCACCCCGCACAACACGACCTTGACACCTTTGCTGTCCGCTTCGCCCACAAGATCTTCCATCGCCCGCAGCGCACTGGAATCGACCCGGCACACGGAAGAGAAATCCAAAACCGCCTCGCCCTGAGAGGTATCGAGCTTCTCCCGCGCCTCTTGCAGGGACGGAACGAGGCGCTTGTCGTCAACACTGAGCCGCGCGAGAATCATTTCCATAGACACCGCCATCCCCTACACAATCTCTTACTACCCTGCACCTGCCGCCTTTTCCAGACCGCGACCCTGATAAGCCTTCCAAAACAGCTCGACCAGTTCACTCATCAGCGGCATGCGAGGATTCGACCGCCAGGAAGGATCATCAAAGGCAATCTTGGTCATTTCGGGCACCGCCAGCTCAAAATCTTTTTTGGAGATTCCCAACTCCGCGATCGACCGCGGAAATTCCAGTTGATCGAGCAAATTTTCCGTCGCCGCTATCAGCCTCCTGACCTTTTCCTCAACCGTATGGCCACCCAGACCCAGCAAGTCCGCGATCGCAGCGTACTTTTTGTGTGCAACATATCCCTGCTGGTAGGGCGACGGCATGAACTTCGTGGGTACGGCGGCGTTATACGCCATGACGTGTGGCAACATGAAGGCGTTGGCCCGGCCATGTGCGACGCCGAAGCGCGCGCCGAAGGCATGTGCCAGCGCGTGATTCACGCCCACGGATGCGTTGGAAAATGCCAATGCCGCAATGCAGGCAGCATTGTGCATCATGCATCGCGCCTCTTCATTGCGGGGATGCTCATAAGCGATGGGCAGGTACTTAAACACCAGCCGAATCGCCTGCATAGCGTTGGAGTCCGTGTAGGGGGAAGCGTAATTCGAAACGCCGGCCTCCAGTGCGTGGGTCAGGCAATCGATGCCGGTGTCGGCCGTAAGGACCTTTGGCATGGAGAGGACAAACTGCGGGTCGACAATCGCCACGTCCGGACTCAGCGAGTAATCGGCGAGTGTCACCTTGCGCCCGCGCTCTTTGTCCATCAAGACAGCGAACGGAGTGACCTCGCTCCCCGTTCCGCTCGTGGTGGAGATGGCAATCAGCCGCGCCTGGTTGATTTTTTTGGTGGGGTATTGAACCACGCGCTTGCGTAGATCCAGAAAAGGTGCGGCCAGCTCTTCCAGATCTGCCTCCGGCGACTCGTACTTAAGTTTCATGATCTTGGCCGCATCGATCACCGACCCGCCGCCCAGTGCGATGATTTGATCCGCTTTGTAGAAATCGAGAGTCTCCACTCCTTGCGCGACCACCTTGATCTCGGGCTCGGCATCGGGAATGACCAAGACATGAACGTAAGTCTGCGGGGAAATGTGACGCCGGACGATGTCGACGAGACCGATGTGCTCCAAAGCCGGACTGGTAACGATGACGGTTGACTGTGATGGGAACTGCCGCACATTTTCTACCGCATTCATGTTGAAGTAAATCTGGTTGGGAACGCGGAACCACATATGGGCTTGGGTCCTCCGAGCAACGCGCTTGATATTGAGGTAGTGAAAGACATTTACGTTATCGGTCGTGCTGTTGCCTCCGCTGGTTCCACATCCGAAGGAGAAGGTGGGCACCAGATCGTTGTAAACGGCGCCCAGAGCTCCGATGGAGCCCGGCGAATTCACAATGATGCGTCCGGCGTTGATCACCTCGCTGAACTTTCGAATGATCTCATCGTTGCGCGAGAAAATGACCGCCGTATGTCCAAGCCCTCCTGCATGGTTCACGTCCACGCATACCTTGAGCGCCTCATCGGCGGATCTCGCTCGATAGACCGCGAGCACTGGAAACAGCTTCTCTAGCGATAGGGGATGTTCGCGACCGACACCGTGAATCGGAGCAATCAGGAGTTTGGTGTTTGGTTCTACGGAAAGACCCACAAAACAAGCGATATCTGTGGCTTTCTGGCCGACGGCCATGGGCTGCATACATCCGGTCAGGGGATCCATCACCGTGCGCTCAAGCAGCTTGGTTTCTTCCTCATTGCATATGTGTGCGCCCAATTCCGAAAATTTCCTGAGCGCGAGGTCATAGATCTCGTCGTCAATCACGACCGTCTGCTCCGAGGCGCAGATGGTTCCATTATCGAAGGTCTTTGAAATGATGATATCCACGACCGCCGTGTTCAGGTCCGCCGTTTTTTCCAAGTACACTGCCGTATTACCCGCCCCGACACCCAGCGCGGGCTTGCCGGAGCTATAAGCGGCTTTGACCGCACCCTGCCCGCCGGTGACATCAATCAGGCCCACGTCTTTGTGCCGCATCAGGTAGGCGTTGTCCTGTACCGTGTGCGATTCGAGGCAGGAAAAGACCCCTTCAGGTGCGCCGTGCTTCACCGCTGTCTCATACATGATCCTTACAGCCTCGGAGCAACAGCGCCAAGCGTTTGGGTGGGGGCTGAAAATGACCGCGTTCCGCGTCTTGATGGCCATGATGCATTTGAACAGGACTGTGGAAGTGGGGTTCGTAATGGGTGTGAGGGACAAGATGACTCCGATCGGTTCGGCCACTTCCACCAGATTGCGATCGGGAAACTCGCGGATGATGCCGACGGTGCGTTTGTCCTTCACGTAGTCGTACGTGAACTCCGTGGCAACCATGTTCTTAATGACCTTGTCTTCCATCACCCCCAGCTTGGTTTCCTCGATCGCCAGCCGGGCCAGATATTGAGCCTGTTCCAATCCACCCAGAACCATCGGTTTGACAATGCGATCGACGTCTTCTTGAGTGAATTGGCTAAACACCGCAGCAGCAGTCCTCGCCTGACCGACGAGTCTTTCAAGGTAGGCAATTCGTTCCGCACTGAGGGTCGCTGGGGCAAGCGGAATCTGGAACGTCTTCTGCTCTGTTTCACTCGCGATCATTGCCGGCCTCCCTTCCGTTATGTGCGGAACCATCGCTTGCCTGAGCCTGTCTGCTCGGATCCGGTTTGTTTTCTATAGGTTCGCAGTCGTTACGCGTGCCGCAAGTCAGACGGGAGGAATTATTTCTTCTTCGAGGAGTTCGAAAATCGCTGGACTGCGCTCCACTCGGGCTACAAGAAAACACAAAACCGAACCGGGCGTCCATCCAGAACTCCTTCAGTCCGCCCCTTCACGGCACCCACGTTAGTCTTGCCCGGACTCGGCGTATGTGATGGGTATCACCTTCCTGTGTGAGCTAGGGACTTTTTGAGATTTGGAGGACCACGGGATCCGTCAAAAGCCGGGCACCTGTGGTGAACAAGCGCTGATTCCTGATCGGCTCCCTCGACTCGAGTAGGTTTTGGTTGATAGGCTCGGG
Source organism: uncultured Acidobacteriota bacterium (assembly GCA_963788255.1). Lineage (GTDB taxonomy): Bacteria > Acidobacteriota > Terriglobia > Acidiferrales > UBA7541 > Palsa-295. The sequence continues at coordinate 117,384 of CAWBGC010000003.1, read as the reverse complement.
AGGGCGGAGCCGGAATTCGGTTCGCACGCGGGACAGCTTGGTACCGGACATGGCGCGCACTAAAACGCCGTCCACTTGAGGCGATTGAGCAGAGAGAGCAACAATTGCGGAACATCGATGAACGGCTCAATGCCTGCGGGCCTGGATTGCAACAAGTGCAACCTTTCGGCGTGACAGAATTCGTGAAGAATCGGCTCGCCACGCTGTGTGAATTGCTAGACAGCGATGCCACCCAGGCTCGCGCTGAGCTTTTGCCACATGTTAGCGAAATGCGGCTAGTCCCACGGCAGACAGAGACAGGCAGCGACTATGTAGCCGAAGGGGAGTGGAACCTGCTGGGGAACTACGCGGAAACTAATCGAGCGCAGCACCTTCTCAGTGTACGCGCTCAGTTGGTTGCGGGGGGTCGGATTTGAACCGCGGGACGATCTCCGGCCCTGAGCGCGAAGCGCTCGGAATAAACAATGCCAGCCCGGCATTTTGGGATCATACGAGGGAGCAATCGAGCAGGGAAGATAATGGTTGCGGGGGTCGGATTTGAACCGCGGGACGATCTCCGGCCCTGAGCGCGAAGCGCTCGGAATAAACAATGCCAGCCCGGCATTTTGGGATCATACGAGGGAGCAATCGAGCAGGGAGGATAGTGGTTGCGGGGGTCGGATTTGAACCGACGACCTCCGGGTTATGAGCCCAACTTTGAATAGGCCCGTCTTTGCTTCTCAATGACTTACGTGCACGTTGTTCTATCTGTTTCCCTAGTGTTCTTCGGTAGTTTGTTCCCAATCTGTTCCCGATTTGTTCCCAGTTTCCGGCAGGTGTTACAAGGTCGATTGGATTGTTTCTGGAGAGTGCGCCGCTCGACGATTCTTCGCAGAGGCCATGCGCGACGAGTGGCTTCTTATCCGTGACTATGATGCGATACAGGTTCAACGAGCAAGGCCAATCAAGAGGTGGCTGGATTAAAAATTATGCGGAGAACAGGAAATCCGAATGAGAGAAATGAGCGGCGCTATTGAACGAGCCTATTTCGTGAGCGTAGGACGGCGTTACGGATTGGGAGTGGTGCTGGCCCCCGCTGGAAGCTGCGCTGATTAAGGGGATAGAATGCCGGAGTCGATGAAGCGGTGCTCCGGAAAAAGACATGGTAAAGATGAGGGCCTGCACCGCGCACGTGAATTGCGGCAGCAAATTTATCGTCCACCCCGACGCGCATCGAGGAGTTGTTTCACTCTCAAAATGGCTGGGACCCCGCCTCGGATCATGTACGCGAGCGGAGTCTCTCCGGAAAACATCGGATTCGTGTTTGAAAGTTGAATCCAGCGGTCAGCAAACTCCTTGCGATAGAGCATATTTAGCGCTCTGAAGATGCCTGTGAATAGGGATATCCGCGTCATGCGATCCTGACCAAGTATTCTCGAACCTCCTTTCTTCAGGCCGTAATATGCGTCCTTCGAGATGCCGCCAAGCAAGTGTCTTGCATCTTCGCCTCGCAGCTCCCACACTGACACGATCTTCAGGAAGGCCCTGACCGCCGCTGGAGTGAGCCGTTTTGCGACATCCCTATTAGACAGGTCTGCTGGTGGGTCCCATCCTGTTCCTGCCGGAATCCGGTTGCTCATATCAGGTTTAACTCCAACAACGGAGTGCTAAGTGTCCGTAATTGGACACACGCAACTGGTCTGGACAAAGGGCCGAGAGCGCCCTTGCGTTTCTGCTCTCGCACGATTACCGTGTCCTCCGCCATGACCGTTTTCGACTCACTTTTCCAGCTGCCAGCAGTTCGAAAGCGCCACAACACAGCTCCTCTCTACGCCGAACGGGCCGAGTATCTCACATACGTCCAAAAACTGGGGCGTAAGGAATGCTACATCAAACTAATGGCGTCACATCTGTTGCAGGTTAACAGAGCACTCGGGTTCTCGACCCGAATGCGGCCCATGACGATAGACGAGCTTAGAATTGCAGGCCGAAAATGGGAAACCTACACAGGGCCGCTACGGAGGAGGCTGCCCGGAAAGAACACGTACGAGGTGTTCATGCGAATTGCGCGGTCGTGGCTGCGATTCCATTCCTGTCTCCGAGAGCCTCCACGCACTCGCTTTGCCGCCAAGCGACGCCGAGACTTTGAGCGGTGGCTTAAGGACGAACGCGGCCTGGCCTTGTCAACTATTAGAGAGCGCTCCAAACACGCTTTGTATTTCCTTAGGTGGCTGAAGGAAATTCGCCTGAGGTTGCGCGACCTGAATCCTAGCCACGCGGAGCGCTATTTTGAAGCGAAGAAGTCTGGATGGGCATTGGAAACTGTGATCACAAACACGATCTCTTTACGAATCTTCTTGCGATATTTGGAGGCACGTGGCTTGGTCGGAGCCGGGCTTTCTGAGGTAGTTCCAGTCTTCGTTCACCCGAAGCACAGATTTAGACAGAGAGGGCCGTCCTGGACAGGAGTGCGGCGCATGATTTCATCATTGAGCAGAGCCAAACCTGCTGGCGTAAGAGATTACGCAATGATGCTTCTAATGGCCGTCTATGGTCTCCGATCCGGTGAGATTCGAGGGCTGCGAATTAGCGATATAGATTTTAGAAACCGCACACTGACTGTTGGACGGGGGAAGATCCGTAGAACTCAGCGGTTCCCGCTAACGTCAGAAGTCTCCAACGCGATCCAGAAGTACATCAAACGTATTCGACCCGCAGTGGAGTGTCCGATGTTGTTCATCACAATTAGGACACCTTGGCGTCCAATTTCACACAGCGGGTTGTATCACCGCACGCACGATCTATTTCGAAGAAGCGCAGTTGAATCCCTTCACAAGGGACCCCATGCCCTCCGTCACGCTTGTGCGAATCGCCTCATGGAGAAGGGCACTTCTGTTTCAGACATTGCGGCGTTCTTGGGGCACAGAGATTTCAACTCCGTACGTGAATATGCACGCTACAACTCAAAACAACTTCGACAAATAGCTGAGTTCAGTCTTAAGGGCTTACTATGAAGCTCGCGCACTGCGTGGAGGCCTACCTCGGCCAGAAACGGGCGTGTGGTTGCGACTACACTACAACTGAAAAATTCCTTCGGCGATTTGTCGAGTCTGTCGGGAACCTGAGCATCTCGAAGATTGCCGACCATCACCTCGACGAGTTTTTGTCTCGGACACCGATTTCCAACAATACCTGGCGGCTTTATTGCAAGTATCTAAAGGGCTTCTTTGTGTTCTGGTTCGCTCGCCGACAGCTCCGGCATATTCCGAAGCCTAGGCTAAAACCTGGCACTGCGACAACCTTTTATCCGCATGTGTACTCACGGACGGATATCCGTAAACTTCTGAAGATGGCAGTCGCTTGTCAACGATTTCCCAAATGCACCCTTGGACCGGACACCCTAAAGACAATAGTTCTTTTCCTGTATGGAACAGGAATAAAAATGCGTGACGCTTTCGGGATGTTGGATTCGGATGTTGACTTCACTAACTCCACCATCCGTGTGCGTGGAACCCTACCGTACGAGAACCGAATAATCCCGATAGGGCGCGATGTGAAGCGACTATTGAAGCGACACCTGCGTAGCGACGAACGAAGCAGGTTCAGGTCAGGACGACCTTTATTTCTTACAATCTATGGCAGGTCAGTGCCACATTCCGGGTTCTACAAGGTCTTTGGCAGGCTTCGAAGAATAGCAAAGGTTGAACGCGCCGATAAATCGTCTCAGCCACGAGTATACGATCTCCGGCACACCTTTGCTGTTCATTCGATAGCGCATTGGAAGCGCCGGGGTCTTGAACTCAACCAACTATTGCCTTTACTTTCTGCCTACATGGGCAACGTAAACTTGGTTGGGGTGGAGCGTTATCTAGACCTGTCACCCTGTAGATACAAATCGCAATTGCAGCGGCTAAAGGTCTGATCGCAAAGGTGGGAGGTCAGGAGGGATTTTGAGGTGCGGTAACCTGCGACACGCGAACATTCACAGCGCCCAATTCTGACTGCTCCCTGACAACATTTAACAACAATTAAAAATAGGCGGTGGGGATCGAAAACAATACCGATCGGAATTTCAAGGAGTTAGAAGGAATGCCGAGGAACGCTAAGGCATTGAAAAGGAACAATAGGGAATGCAAAGGAATCCTTATTGGCCCCTTAAAGGCCCCTCGTTTTTCTCGGTGCTGAAATTCCGTCGTTTTGTTCTTCCTCGCTGCACGAAAGTCGATATCGGCTTCGGATCAAATTTCGCGGTGCGGATGGCAAGCCGACGACCAAACCTTCCCACGAAACGAGCGTCAACTTGGATGATCGAGAGGTCTTCAACCGTCCTAGCTGCTGATCGTAATCCGTCATTCTCTCCGTTGCCGAACGGTTTCGCGTGATGTCCACAGTCTCGCCATCCGGAAGGTAGGCGGAACTACTTCCCTTTCTTAGCCTTCTCAGCCCTGAACTTCGCCCACTGCGCTTTGTTGCCTTCGAAATCTTCGCCCTCGCCGCCGCAGACAGTGTTCGCTTACGCTCGACTCCTCCGTGACCGACGACCTTTGCGCGAGACGAAGCATGATGCGCACCATTCAGAGTTGCGATGGCTCCCTGTACCCTTCTTAACCGTAACCATGGCTTTTGAATCTTGAGAGTGCTAACGAAAAGATTGAACACGGTGGCATGGTAACGCGCTATTCTTGGGGGCGGTGCCCTATTTCATTTGGGAGAAACCGTCCGCCATGCCTAGAATCGAAGACAAGTACTTAGAAAATCCAGTCTATCTTTACGGCAGCAGAGCCGATGCTGAAAATGGAAATAAGCAAGGGGGCAGCGGGTTTATCGTCGGCGTCCTAACTCCCGGAGCGACGGAACACTTCTATCCAACGGTCTATGCGGTCACCAACCATCATGTCGCAATCACCGGCAAATGTACCTTTATCCGCATGAATACCTATGACGGTAAGACCGATATTTTGGAAACGACCGCAGAATCTTGGATTCCACACGGCGAAGACGATCTTGCCATTTGTCCGATTAGGCCCTCACTCGAAAGACATAATTTCAGGCTCACGGGAATGCAGGATTTCCTGACGGAGCAGTTGCAGCAAAAGCACAACATCGGCCCTGGAGATGAAATTTTCATGGTGGGCCGATATACAGAACATGCAGGGGTGAGACAGAATCTTCCAATTGCTCGCTTCGGGAATATTTCCATGTCTCCGAACGAGCCCTTGGAGAACTTCTTGAACAAGAAAACGAAACTGTTCCTCTGTGAAGTCCGTTCAGTGAGCGGTTTCAGCGGCTCCCCGGTTTTCGTGTACGACACTCCATACAATCGTGCTGGTGCCAGAAGCGAGCCGTTCTATAGCTACCTTCTCGGCATTGATTGCGGCCACCTTCCCGTTTACGAATCGCCGCTTTCTGCCGGGATTTCAGCAATCATACCAGCATGGAGAATTGCAGAGATCCTCAACCGACCGGAGTTGGTAAAATCCAGGGATGAAGAATTGAGAGGACTTAAGACAAAGGCTCAAAGGTCTTGAGAGGTGGCCTTGGGTGATTATCTGCCGAAGGGAGTAAACGCGCCGCCCCTCGTCAAACTAGCAAAGTAGCCCACTATCCAATTTTGTGCGACTCTAACCGTATTGCACTCGCTTTGCTTCTTTCCGTCTGACGACCGAACCTACCGTGGGATACTATGATGCGACCGAAATTGAGAGTCGGCCATTTCTCGCCGCCCGGATGGTTATGGCTGAAGCAGACTTTTACCAACCAATTAAAAAAGGGCTTGAGGAACTCCTTGTGTCCAAGGGAAAGACCTTCTACTTGGAGGTTACGGCAACGAGGCGTTGGAGTGAAAAGCTAAAAGGCAAAATACCCCAGGGCAGAGAGATCGTTTTCACTTTTTTGAAGAAACGCCCTGACCTCCTCGGCTTCGTTGAGGCCCAATACTCGAGCAATTTCATCACTGTCGAAGTGAAGGAGCAGATCAAAAAGTTAGACGATATTTACCAGGCTAAACTCTATAAGGAAGTATTTGATGCCAAGTACGGGTTCCTCATCACCATTGAGCCCATTCCGGAGGAAATAAAACGTCTCTGCAACAGCACCTTCAGTATTTTACATTCCTCAACTGATAGCATATATGGCTTTCTCGCCATCGGTCATTTCGATCCGATCAAAGGTCACTTTACTGACTGGTGCGAGAAAAACCCTTTTGAGGAGGACCAGTATTGGAAATAATTTTGCACTGCGTTGTGCATTCAGGAAGGCGCTCATAGCTAGCAGCATTGCTAAGATCAGTCTCATTTTATCGTCTCATTTACTCGTATTAGCCACTTAAGCCAGCGAGGGACTTCTTCCGCCAGAATAATGTCCAATGTCTGCGAAACCGAAAGACTTTTATCTTCAAGTGCCTTTCGGACAGCCCCTCTATGCGAGGCGCTATAGTACCTGCGTAAAATCCAGATTGTGATCCCGAATACAGAACCTGCGATTGAAAGCAACGTGATTAGCCCGATTAGCTTTTCCATGGGGGTCCTACTTGGGCGTGATAGGCTGAGGCTCTCGAAATGGCAAATCGTAGATGTGTTGGGTGTACCGTCGAGTTGGCTTCGTGAGCCGCTAACGCCTTTTACCACTTGAGCGTTTGAGACTGCGCTTTGAATGACGACGGTAGGCGTTCTTGCGCACACTGAGCAACGCTCCGGCCACGCTCTTGGCTCTCGATGAAGCCCTGTCGGATCGCATCTCCGCGGAAGCTTCACTCGCCGTTCGTTCTGATGGTCGTTCACACTGCATCGTCGTTCCTCCCCAAAATGCGAGCCGATCTCTACTCGCTGAAAACTCAACAAATAGACGCTACTCCAAACCACCTCCGGGGTCAAGAATACGTTGCCCTACTAATTGTAGCCTTCCACCATGCGAGCGGACGGAACCTAGCCAATCCAATACTGGCGATGAAAAGGCGAATTATTCTTGTTGTGTCCTGCGCTGCGACGGTGTAACTTTTTCCACAGTGTCAACCGCCGCCACGTTGTTCTCGATAGTGGCGTGGGTTACCATTCGCGAAGTCAAAATTATTTGCGGAGCAAATGGACACGCTTACGCGGCTAGAGCGCAGCAAGCGGATGGCGCTCATACGAAGCAAGGATACAAAACCGGAACTCCTCGTGAGGAGAATCGCTCGCTCGTGCGGATACAGATTCCGACTACACGTTTCGGACCTCCCGGGAAAGCCCGATCTCGTTTTCCCGAGGCTCAGAAAGGTCATCTTCGTTCATGGATGTTATTGGCATCGTCACCCTGGGTGCGTCCTTGCCAGACTCCCAAAATCAAAGCTGCGCTTCTGGGTTCCGAAATTGACGGAGAACCGCCGTCGTGACCTTAGAAATATCTCTCGATTGCGACGAGACAGGTGGCATGTCAGCGTGGTGTGGGAGTGCCAATTGAAGAATCCGGTTTCGCTAGCGAAGAGAATGAAGCGGTTCCTGGAGAGGAATAATGCGAAGCATTGAACTGTATACGGGTGCGGGTGGACTCGCGCTCGGGATCAGCCGTGCGGGCTTCCATCATCTCGCAGTGGTCGAGCGAGACACGGACTCCTGCAACACGATTCACGAGAACAAGAGACGGAAAGTCGAAGAAACGCACCGCTGGCCGGTGTTCAACTGTGATGTTCGTGACTTCGACTACGGCTCGATTCCCGATGGTATCGAACTGCTCGCCGCAGGGGTTCCGTGCCAGCCGTTCTCAATTGGCGGAAAGCACAAGGGACATTCCGACGAGCGAAACTTGTTTCCTGAAACGGTCGAGGCGATTCGGCGCATAAGACCGCTCGCGGTGCTCATCGAGAATGTGCGCGGCTTGGTACGTCCGTCGTTCTCGAAATACTTCAGCTACATCGAACTGATGATCACGTATCCAGAGTTGAGCAGAAGGAAAGACGAAGCATGGCTTGAGCATCTGGCACGGCTAGAGCGGTACCATACTAAGGGAAGACGCGAAGGCTTGTATTACAGGGTCGTCCACCGAATCCTGAACGCGGCCGACTACGGCGTGCCGCAGAAGCGGGAGCGACTCTTCATCGTTGCGATCCGCGCCGACCTCGGAGTTGAGTGGTCGTTTCCTTCTCCGTCCCATTCACCAGACTCTCTTCTGTGGGAGCAGTACTGCTGTGGCGACTATTGGGAAGGGCACGAGGTTCCCTCAAGGCGTCGCCCACAGCCGAACTCGGACTTACTTGACCGTATTCGGACTCTCAAGAGTCGCCTTATTCCACCGACGCTCAAGCCTTGGAGGACTGTCCGTGACGCAATTGAAGACCTCCCGAAGCCTTATCCAAAGCGCACCAACGACGAGCCTGGTCTGACGCATTTTGCAATTGCTGGTGCCCGGAGCTATGTTGGGCACACAGGAAGCCCACTCGATGAGCCCGCGAAAACACTTAAGGCTGGAGTTCACGGCGTACCGGGCGGCGAAAATATGCTGGCCCTACCGGACGGTTCCGTTCGATACTTCACGATACGCGAGAGCGCTCGTCTCCAAACGTTCCCGGATTCGTTCGTGTTCCCGAACTCGTGGACAGAGAGTATGCGGCAAATCGGCAACGCAGTGCCAGTGCTGCTCGCCGAATCCATTGGAAAGAAGCTCAAGGCGACCCTTACTCGCTACTAGGCCGCCACACTTATGCCGGACGCTCCGTTCAACCCGCTCGACAAACTGAATCTGGCCGAAAGCCTTGCCGAGGCGATGCTGAAGAGGCCCGTGACTCCGCTACCTCCAGAAGAAAAATTCAACGGCGCTGGCATCTACGCAATTTATTATGCTGGAGACTTCGCACCTTACAAAGCCATTGCCGAAAAAAACCAGGGAGAAGATCCCACGTTGCCAATATACGTCGGTAAGGCCGTGCCGCCTGGCGCAAGAAAGGGTGGGTTCGGGCTTGGAGCCGACCCAGGTAGTGCGCTCCTCAAGAGGCTCAAGGAGCATGCGAAGTCTATTCAGGAAGTGAAGAACCTCGACATCGAAGATTTCACCTGTCGGTACCTAGTGTGCGACGACATCTGGATACCGCTTGGCGAAGCGCTTCTCATCGAGCGCTTTCAGCCTCCGTGGAATGTTTTAATAGAGGGCTTTGGAATTCATACCCCTGGCAAAGGTAGAAAGAAACAAGTCCGGTCAAAGTGGGACACGCTACATGCGGGTCGGAGCCTGGCAAAGGGCCTTCCAGCCAACCCAATGTCCGAGGACAAAATCGTCAAGCTAGTTTCTGATTTCTTCGCAGGTAAGAAGGTCCCCGTTCTCTCCCCAACCGAAGCCGTCATCAACGAAGAAGAAGAAAAGGAACAGGAGTAGTCTCGCGATCCTACGAGGGGCTATCTAGGCGGCCCGTGCTTCCCTCGTCTGCTGCCCGGCCTTGCCTTGGATAAAGTCGGCGGCTTTCTGTGCATGGGACGCGGCGGAAACAAGCAGCCGCGAATCAGACTTCAGCCGTGCAATCCACGTCTTGAGATAGGCTGCGGAGTTTTCAAGAGTCTTCTGCTCGATTCCCGCGATGCCGCAAAGCATGGCGGCGGTCATCTCCGCGATGAGCTCCTCTTTCGAGTAGGATTCAGAGCCAAAGGAAACCGGGTTGTCGAAGTTTTCCCGGTGCAAGCGTTTCGCGTGTCCCGTGCTGTGGGCCAGTTCGTGAAATTCAGTGGCGTAATATTCCTCCGATGACTGAAAAAGGCCGCGTGCTGGCATGCCGACCACATCGTTGCTCGGTGAATACCACGCTTTGTCGGATTGCTCGAACGCTGGCGGGTCCGGCATGTTCGTCACGATTTGTTCGCACGTCTCAATAGGGTTGTTGGCGTGCGTCTCCTGTAGGAGGGATGCGAGGATGTCAATGCCTTCCGTCTGCGACAAATTGAAGACGCTGTAATAACGGAGCAGAAAAGGCCGCGAGGTCTTGTTCGCGCCATCTTCCGTGGTCGCCTCTCGTTCGTCGCCAACGTTCCAGAAGATAATGGGCGAAGACTTCTCGCCCTTGCGAATTCTCCCGCCCAGCTTCGTTGCCTGATTGAAGGTAAGCCAGAATCGCGATGGGAACCCCTGCGAAGCAAGGGTAAAGACATTGAGTCCGCGATACTCTTTCTGCGTGAGCAGGTTTGCGGGAGCTTGACAGGTCCAGGGCTTGCGCCAGGGAGCCAAGCCGGATTCAAGCTGCTTGATAATTCTCTCGGTGATGATTTCATAAACGCTAGGCATTGTATTCGCTCCAGTGTGAGTTAGTGTTTTCAGGCCCTTTCAGGGCATAAAAAACAACATGCTTTACTAGAGGCGGGTTCTGGCCGTGGTTCGCGGCTGTCAAGCCCCGAAGCGCATTTCAGCGGAGCCGGGAGGGGCGCGGAAGCGAGCACGGTTGGTGTTCACCGAGCGGAGCTGCACAAGCGGGCTTTACAGTGGAAGCGAACTACGGCCTATCTTGCGCCGAGTAAAGCATGTGGGGACTAACAGACGTGCAAGGGCGCACTCCTCGTTAGGAACTGTGCGATGTGAGGCTGTCAAAACACCATTGTAGTGCAGGAACCCGGCGCAAAATTACGCGAATCGAACATCGTAGAATTCATGCAGCGCGTCAGCGAAGACAAGTGCGAGCGATTTGTCGCGTTCTACTTACAGGATGAGAAAGAAATCGGCATGATAAACTTTCTGAAGGAAAGCAGGAAGTAAGTGTTACTCCGAGGCGGCCGCTCTGTTCTGTTTGAGAACTTCGACCGCCTCGACATCAGCAAAATTGAGCAGCACACCTTTGCATTCCATCTTTTGGTATTGTTCTGACAAACTGCCTCGGAAATATGCATTGACCAAATACATGTCCTTGTTCTTTTCCGAATCTTTCAATATGCCGTAGCTTCGTAGCTCACCTGTGTAGAAACAGCCGCTCTTCATTCTAATTTGTACGAAGGTCAACCTTCCTGGCTCTCCCTGCTCTCTTAAAACGTCGTACCACACTGGACCTTCCGCGATGAAAGAAGGGATGCGAAGAGCCTTAAGAATTTTTCGGAACCATGCGTATCCGGCGAGGCTGTTTCGAACGGGCTGAATGAGAGCTAAGTATCCGCGAAAGAGACCAAGGACAAACCCCGCGACGATGCTGAAGCACAGATACGTTATAGCGAGATATCGATGTTCGTACGCCCAGGCAACCAAACCATGACTCAGGATAGCTTCGCCGAAAGACAAAACCGACTGTGAGCGGAATAAGAGAAGGCATTCACGAAACAAGACGAGAGAAAACAAGTGAACGAACAAACTGTTCAGAACGTATTCGCCCGTTTCTTCTAGAGCAGTTTTTGGTTCGAGGGGTCTCGGTACCAGAGAGTGCCGCGATTGCTGAGCCACGAATCCAGGCATCACGGCGAGCAGAAACACTGTCAGGCCGGTAATGTCGAAAGTCATTGCGACATCGTTTCTTTATTCCTTAGAGCCGGTATTCTGGTCCGAGTTGTTTGATGAACTCTGTGGTTTTTCTTGAGGTTTCGCTTGATTCTGCACGAAAGGGTTCGGTGCTGGGTTTTCCGGGCTGGACGTGTTCAATACATTGACGCCCTTCCGAACTTCGCTGCCGGAAGTCGGAAGTTTGACCTGCTGATCCGTCACGAGTTTCTTAACCGTTTCTTTGGTGTTCTCGGTAGTCATGGGGTCCTCCAAACGACTCTATTCTAACACCCCCCAAAGCAGAAGCCTCCTTATATCGCTGTAGCATCGGATTTTTTAGCAACTCGCGCAAGTAGCGGCTAGGGCTCCAAAATCTTTCGGAATGCTGGCCATGAATTGAGTCCGATGGCTGAGATGCCAGAAATGGAAACCATCGCTTTATTTGAAGTCAGGTGTTTACGTTTTGTCGCGCACGTACATGTAGCTGATTGGATTCAAAGTCCCAGTTGAAAGATCGACAGGGTCGTCCGTGCTGATTCGGCCCCCTGACGCGGTTGGCTTGCTATCGCCGCTGATCCTGATTCCGTGAACGACACACAGCACGCAATTTGGGTTGTTGCGATGGATAAAGGTAACCTCGCCGGCGGTTAATACGACGGTGCGCCCACCGGTCTGTGTTCCTTTCACTTCAACGTACTTGGTCCCGGAGCCCCTAGTGCAAAGGAAGTCGTAGGGAAGTCGGGCAGAGACATCCTCGACTTCATAACTTGCGGCCCGAAATTTCGCTTTAACAAGGTCCATCGCGTGGAGTTCGATAACCTTGCGGATTTTGGAGTCCGATTGAAACCCAGATGCTCTTTCAATTTCCTCCGTGGCTTTCTTCTCCGCCCTAGAACCTGCGCGGACTGCAATATTGGTCCAGCCCCTATGGGCCGCGTCGCCGTCGTCCCATCCATCGCGTAGGGACAGAACTGAATTCCGCGACAGCGCGGTGCGTCCCGCGATCTTCTTAAAAAGCTCATAAGGGACTTCGGTTACAGTCTGTCTCCAAGGCTGCTGTCGAATCCTCCTGGCGAGAGATGTATCCCACTTGACTTTAACCGTGTGGTAATACTCGCCACGGCCTTTATTCGGTCGCCACTCATAGCCCGGCTCCTTGACGACTCCAACTGCGAGGACCGTGCTCATCCCTCTGTTGGCAATGATTCTGTCGCCTGATCGCAATTTCGTCAGAGTCCACAACTCGTTCGCCTTTCGTCTGGCTGTGGAAAAATTGCCGCTGTATTTATAGTGCTTTTCAAAAACCGTCCGAAAGTTCGCTTCTGAATCGAATCTCCTGAGATCGCCAACGTCGTCCCAGCCAACACAGATGTAACCTTCCTTGAGACATTGAGGCCAGTATTCCGCGGCATGGCCTGGCGCGATTTTAACGAGTGCTACTTTATTGGAATGACGGTAGATTGACATCGTTTCGCCCGTCCTCGACTACCGATGTCCGCCCATCTGGACTGTGGTTGGACTAGGGGCGGGGTCTGTCAAGGTGGGGAAATTCTATCACTTCTTGCTAAGTGGCAAAGGGCGGGAGAGAAGTCCACGAAAGAACAGAGAATCAAGTGGCGGACCTAACGACTCATGGTGAGACCTTGCTCGATTGTCTGGTGTGTTGTATGACTCAACGAGGATGACGGGCCGATTTGTTGTGCGACCGCTGGCCCTGGGGCACGAGCCCGTTCCATTGCGGATTGATGTGATATGTCGCGGTTCAGGGTTTCGCCAAGATTGATTTTGTCGTTGGTATAGATTTGCGCGTCATAGCGGCCACGCGACACCGCCACATATGCCAACCGGCGATTCACGAGTTTTTCTCCCGCCCGCTCCGTGTCTATGTGGATTAGCACGCGGTCGGCGGTCTGTCCCTGGCTGCTGTGACTGGTCACCGCATATCCATAATCGAGATGGGGATTCTCTTTCACGTTGAACGCGACGGCCCGGCCTGAGTCCAGACGCAGTTGCAGGTCACCGCTCGCGTCGATCTTCTCGATGGTTCCCATCTCACGATTCGCAATGTGTTGCTCGCGGTTCGGCGCAGTGAATTGCACGCGGTCGCCTTGCGAAAACGCGCGCTCCGTTTCGCGGTACAGCGTCACGCCTCGCAGGCGGCGTGGATCGTAGCTGACCTTCTCACCGCTCTCGCGTTTGACCGTGAGTAGATTCTCTTTCGCATTGACGCGTTCGACGCGTGTGTACTCGCCTGCTTCGATGCCGTGCGTCTTGCTGCCCTTCGTGTAACGCACCACCTCGCCCGGATCGTATTGCTCGGCCCACTGCCGGTCTGCCCCGGTGATCTCCTGCCGTGCTATCAGCACTCTCACTGGGTGCTCGCTGTGGTCCACCTGGCCTCGCGTCTGCATTTCCCGATGGATGATCTGATTGATATCCATACGCGATTGATTGTCGGGGGATACCACCAGCGTCCCTTCCGGTTGCTTCGCATACTCCACCGCGATTTTCCTTAGCCGCTCGTCATAGTCCACGATTTCATGCACACGGCCCTGTGCGTCGAGCCTCTCTATCGCGTCTCTCACTTCGCCGCGCGCGAGTTGTTCAACTACTTCCTTGAGGGCCGGGTCTTTCTGCCGCACAATTTCGTCAAGCCGCACCGTTTGGATTCCAGCTTCCTGGAGTTGCTGATACGGTGTCCCCGCTTCGACTGCCTGGTGCTGCCGCACGTCGCCCACCAATAGCACTCGGTCATTGTCTTTTAGTCGATGCAGAAACTCGTTCATTTGCTTGGTGCTCGCCAGACTCGATTCGTCCAAAACATAGAGCCGCTTTTGTCCGTCGTGCTGTTCATCGTTCCGCGTGAGATGCTGCTGCAACGTGCTTGATTCGATTCCAGCCTCGCCCAGCTTTTGCGCTGCGCGTGATGTCGGAGCGAACCCTTCGACCTTGTAGCCTTCTCGATCGGCAGCTTCGCGGACCACTGTTAACGAGGTCGTTTTCCCAGAGCCGGCAACGCCTTCCATCGCTGTAACCTGATCCTGATTCGCGAGGATTTGCTCCACCGCCATTCGCTGGCTCTGGCTCAGATGCGGATGGTCTTTCTCGATTTCCCTGCGCGTATCGAAGCTGGCAAGCGTTCCGTATTTGTTTTGCCCGTCGCGCATGACTTGGATCGTGTCTTGCTCGTAGCCGATCATCTCGCGCGTAGTGAACGCGCGGCCAGGAGCGCCCGTTTTCTTCTCTATTCCAATGAACTCGCCGGACCCGATACGCTTCTCGAACTCAGACCGAACCTCGGTGAGTGCTGCGTCCCCCATCGAACGCCTCAGAGCATCCCGCAGAAGATCCCGCTCTTCGACAATCGCCTCACGCTCCATGTTCCTCTCCTTCGAAAACGTCACCGCAGATTGCGCCATCTTGGGGGGAACGTGCCGCTCGATGTGGTCTGTTCTCTCCCTGGCTGCCTCCACGACACGCTCGGGCTGACTATTAAAAGCCTCCGCGATCTGTCGATGCCGCTGCTGCATCTCTTCGTGCGAAAAGTAGGTCTTCGCTTCGCGCGTCTGGTGCGCAGCGATTTGTGCCGCGCCAGCTCCTCGCTGGTTCTCCTTTGCAAGATGCTCTTCTATCTGCTGGCGGCGCGGACTCGAAGCCGCCAGATACTCCTCGCTGTAGCCTTTAATTTCCGGTTGCCCGCTCTTCCCGCGCTCGATCTCATAGCCCAAACCCTTCAAGCGCGTGGCGAGTTCAGAGCGATACACCGCCGTCGCATACTGCTGCGTTTTGTAGAGTTCCCGAGGTTGCAACGCATGAGTCTCTCTGTCGTCGGTCTCTGTAAGATTGAAAAAGACGACGTGCGTATGCAGTTGCGGTGCGGCGTAGCCGTTTACGGGCCGTGCGCTGTCATGCTCGAATTTTGCTGCTACCCATTTGCCGGTCGTTTCTGCGGGAAGATTCCCGCCGATGCGAGCCTGGACATAGCGCTCCAATTCATCGAGTGCGACGGCGACGCTCTCTCGATGTGCTTCCCGCACTCGATCATCCTCGCCTACGAGCGCCGTCAACGATACGCTCTTGGGAGCCGAGAACGTTGCATCCCATCCTGCACGGTGCTCCATAGCGCTCACTTTCTCGCCGCGTGCGCTTATGTATTCACGCGCTGTCTGGTGGCGGATGAGTTGCTCACCAGTGATCGGGTGCTGGCCTTCTGAGAGCCGCTGGAAGTATTCCTTGCGGACTTCGCCGTGAAGTCCCCACTGCTCGGCGAGTCTTCCGTGCCACTCGCCGCGTATCTGGTCCGCTTCCGTGTAGTAGTTCTCGCGGGCGTTGGCAAACTCTTCCGCGTGATACGTCTGTGCCTGGCCTGCACTCAGCGGCTTGGAGATGGTCAGCATCTTGGCCTACTCGAAAAAGCGCTCTTGTCTCGGTCCAGATCGTGTCAATTGATGTTCGCGGTTCTGGCTTATTTCGTCCTGCGTGAGTTTCTGCTCCGGCATCCCACTCGCGCCCGCTGCCGCCGCTGCTGCCTTTGACGGTTGTTCCGGTCGCATGTTCGCCGGTCTCTGGATGTACTTCGGATGCTTACTCGGCAGTTCGACGAACGAGAAACTCATCCGCACCACAAGATTCCCGCTCTTTAGATACCCGCGTAGGTTGGCAAGGCCGCTGATCTCGGAATCCATAACCAACGGTTCGACACGACGTTCAAGGTTGTAGCTCTCTGTCTTTCGCCGTTGCCCAGCCTGCCCACTCGACCGGCTCTCACTCAAACGTTCTCTCTCAACGGCGCCTATGGTTCGTGAAACCCACTCCGCGGCGTGACACTCGCTGGTGCGCAGGAAGATTTTCGTCGCGGGTTGCGACAACATCGCCTCGGCTTCGTGACCGTAACGAGTTTCAAGCTGGCTGCGTCCTTGGAAACCAAGGACGACCGGGTTGTTCGATTTCCGGTTCTCAGTGACCGCCGTGTGTAATTGCGGCAACCGCTGCAAGGTCGCCAATTCATCCAAGACAAACCAGACCTTGCCTGAACCGGTCTGCCCTTGATTCATCAATCGCAGCACCAGCGTGTCGAGCCACAAGCTGGTGAGTGGCAGGAGGCGCTGACGCGTTTCGGACGTGCTCGTGAGGAACAGCCAACCCTTGAGCTCTTTCGACCATGCCGCCGCACTCCACCGCCCAGCCGCTTCTTTTTCTGAGGGTAGTAATTTGAGGGAGTCGGCAACCATGTTGAGCGACGCCAGCACGCCGCTCCGTTGCGCTGGTGCCTGCGGGTTGATCATCGCGGCGTACTGTGTGCCTTTCACCCGCTGGTCGATCTCTTCCTCATGGCACATCCACCAAGCCATCTCTTCGGGTGTTGGCCGAAAGGTTAGAAGGTGCGCGAAGATTTTCCTCGGCCCTTCAACAAAGAATGGGTTCTCGTTACGACGGTCGGGGAACAGAGACGCGGCCAAGGTCAGTGCCTCTGCTGGATGTAGCAGTTCATCGCCTGGACTCCAGTAGGGCATCCGCTGGTCCAGCGGATTCAGGATCGCGTCACCACGCTCGGGCTTGTAGAACTCCGGCGTGTAATCGAGAGCAGGGTCGTAAACGATGGCTGTCTCGCCACGCTCTTGAATCTGGAGCAGAATCCTTCGGATGAGGGTGCTCTTGCCGGTGCCCGTATCCCCCATGATGAGAATGTGGTTTGGTTCAATGGCGCGAGGGAGCTTGAGCCTCGGCACCTCGCCGAACAGTCTTTCCTTTAGGGTTCTTTCCGTCAGCTCGAACCCGATGCCGTCTGAGTGATTTCTCCGATTGAACTTTCGCGCCGTCACAAGTTCCGGTCCCTTCAGTCTTCGGCCTTCCTTCCGTACACGGGCACGCGCCGCATCCTTCGGGATCGCGACCACCAGACCAACAAGGAACACAGCCAAGCCGCCCCACAGTCCCGGCCTCAGCAAGTCCGTGGGCGTCTGATCTCGATAAACCCAATGACCTAAGAACTCATACAGCTTTGCGTTGTCGCACTGAACCTGTTGTAATACGAGCCGCAAATCGCCGATCTTTATTGCCTCTGGAGTGAGCGCAAGCGTGGTTTCACCCGTCGTGGTCTTGACCTGCATCACCTCCTCGTCGAAAGCCCAATGACTCCCTTTTTTCCCGATCACGGTCAGCATTTGATAGCGGTCACTCTTGGCAAAGCTAATCACACTTTTGACGCCGCTGCGGATGTAGGCTTTTGTGTAGAACTGCTGCAAGGGTGTCCACACCTCGGCATAGCGGTAGACGCAGACGGCTGCCATGCTCACCAACGCCAGAAATATCACCGCGTACCTCCACAAAGGATGCCGATTCGGCCACTCACCCGCGTACTCGTTGCGCCCCCACTCTTTACTCATGACTCACCTCCTGTTGCTACTGCTGCAAGGCGTTCCTGCGCCTTACGCAATTTGTCCTGGTCGGCCCGCTCGATCAGCCTTTGCATCTCCTCGGCTGAAAGGGCCTCCCCCTGACTCAGTTTGTAGAGCGCATTCAGCAGGATCGTCCGCAACGCCAGCACTTCCGCGAGGACAGTGTGCTCGGTCGCATTGGGCTTGGCTGCCCGGAGCAACACATCACGCGCCCATTCGCTGATGGTTTGCCCACCAGCGAGGGTTTCCATCTGGGCGTATTCTTCGTCCGTGACTTTCGTGCTGATGGATTTTGTGCGAAGCGAGGGCATGGGATTCCTCCCAACAAAATCAACAAGTTCCCGTATGGGAACCTGAGGGTGCTGCAAAGCGCCGTGATGGGACTGGTTCGCGGTAAGCCGCTGAGTTTTCAAGAAGTTCCCGTATAGCAACCAAAGTTGCTATACAGCACCCGTTACGGGGTGACGTGTCCGCAAAACTCCCGGTGCCGAAGGCACCGCTCTTCTCTTGGTCGGCCAAAAGCCGACGACGCGGCCCCTTGGCCGCGTCCGGTTCGACTGCTGCGGCGGAGCAGAAGAGCATCACAGCTCACCATATTCGAGTGTCAGCGCGTCCCAGGCCATGCGGATTTCGGGAAGCTCCCACGCGCGGCGAAACAACGCTTGGACCGACTTCCACTCCTTCTCGGAAAGGCCGAACGTGATGCCATTCTGGTGGGCACGGAACCAGTAGTCCTTACCTTTGCCTTCCTCAGACGGCGCGACATAGCCCAGAAAATGCTCACCTTCCCAACGGCGCTTTGGGTTGTCCGGGGCGAGCGCAGCAAGCATGGCGCGAAACTCGGTGATTTTCGGATAGCCGTTGATCGGGTACATCGGGCCGCGAGAGCCAGGGAAACTCAGGAGCAGGAAAATGTCGCTGCCCTCTCCGCGATTAAACGAGAGCGTGAAGTCGCCCTCCTTGATGGATGGAATCGGCGGCTGATAGAAGGAGTCTTGACTCGTGGCCTTCGCTCGAAGCGGCTCTTGCGTGAGGCAGTAGTGGCCGCGCGCGGCCAGCCGCCACAGAACCGGCCAGTAGGGACGAAGTACACGGTTTACCGCGTCGGCTCCAGGAAGTTTTTCATCCTCCAGCAGGACATGCAGATTGCGGGCTGCCAGAAAGGTGTCCCACCTTATTGCCGAATCGCTGAGGCGTTTGCGAGTCTCGGCTACCGTCCGGCGCACGATCTCTGGGGTAGCGCGCTCCGGGTCCTCTGATCCCCTCGCCTTCGCAGGGCGGCACTCGGAAGGCAGATTGTCCGCGTAGTAGGAGTCCCGTGTCGAAGTACGTTCCGTCCGCAGTTCATAAACTGCGAGGAACGCGTCGAGCACCGCGATGAGAGACTCGCTAGAGACAGGGTTCGGGGTCCTGTCGGAATAGGTTTCGAGTCCCTTTTGAACAAAATGCGCGAGCAATATCCACTCGGTCCTCGACAAAATATGTTGAGCTTCTCCCTTTCTGCGAATCTGCAGAAGTGCTTCCGTGGGCTTCTCCATCAGGTCAGCTACCTCGAAGCGGTCCTCGCGAGCAGATTCAAGGAGCTGCTTGGCAATCTCTGAAGTCGAGACACTCTCCCCCGTCTTCGAGGACAGAAGTTCCTTGGCGCGCTCTAGTCGCCTATGCAGGGCGTCGCTGATTCGCAGCGAGAGCGTTTGCGGCTGTAAGGGCCTCTCGGGCTTTTCTGGTTTCTCAGGCATCCGGGATACCTCCATTTTCTTCCAGTCCAACCAAAGTCATTACATCTTGACTCTGCGTTTGCAAACATAGTATACTATCGTGTGCAGAAAGTCAAGTTGAACACAAAGCCGGGGGAACTCAAGAGGAAGGGCAATGAAACACCGCAGTACCCAACTCGCCGCGCGCAAGAACCCAGACTCGCCAAGAGTGCATGGCTTGCGCCTCTCAGCAAGTTCGTCGTCGGAATCAGCAAGAGAGTTTGAAAACCTGCGAGACCAAGCCGATCCAGCGCCATCCCGGCGACGGACGCTAAAAGACTTTGACTTGCCACTCAGTGACACGAAGGACGAGGCCGCAGTCGGGAGAGTGCGAGAAGCGGCCCAATTCCTCACAGTTCAGGAAGTCGCGCTACGTTTGGGTGTTAGCCGCAATTGGGTCTACAACCATGCGGAGATCCTCGGCGCGTATCATCTCGGGAAATACCTGCGGTTTTCATGGTTCAGAGTCCTAGAGCGATTGGAGAAGTAACTCGTGCTGCCTGATCGTAGTGATGTTCTACAGAAGACAGGAGGTGCCTTTTCTTGTGCTTGACCCGCAGCGTAAATGTATATACATTTACGGCGGATATGGGACGGCCTCGGAAATCGGAAGATCACAAGCGTAGCAAGCTGTTTCCTCTCAGGCTTTCGCCCCGCGAGACAGAGTTCTTCTCTAGAAAAGCTCGCGACCTGGGAGAATCGGTCGCCTCAATCTTCCGTAACGGAGGCATGCTCTATATCCAAACGAGAGGCAAAGACGGGTCACGAAAACGAAAGGAGAAAAAACAGTGACTCGTCAATCGTATCAGCAGGGCTACATTTCAGAACCAATCCAGACCCGGCAGGGGACTGCTTTCAAGATTCGCTACCGGGTGCGAACACAGAGTGGCAAGTGGCAACACAGGAGAGAAACGCTGTACGGGCTAACTGGACGTAAAGCAGCCCGCGCGGTCTTGGAGCAACGCATCCAGGCAGCTTCAACGGTACGCCCGGAAGTGAGTGCTTTGACGACTCGGGGTTTCGTGGAGACCTACTGGAGACCTTACTTAGACCGCCAGAGAGTGAAGCTCTCGACGCGCGCGACATACGAATCCGCGTTGAAGTTGCACATCCTTCCTGCGTTCGGGGACTCTCCGCTACGGGACGTTATTCCTCTTCAGATCGAGAATTTCGTGCAATCCAAGTTGAAGTCCGGTCTATCTTCCAAGACTGCTCGGAATCTGCTTGTGTTGCTTCAAGGAATTTTCTCACTGGCATTGGATGACGACCTAATCGAGAAGTCTCCGATTCGCGAACGCCACAAGCCGGTCGTGGAACGTGTCGAGAAACCTGTTTGGTCACCGAAACAAGTGAAGCAAATTTTGGAAAATGTGCCGGAGCGTTACGGCGTCTTTTTCCAGGTGCTCGCTCTTACCGGTGTCCGGGCTGGGGAAATTCTCGGTCTGCAATGGAAACATGTTGATCTCACCAAAGAGCAAATGCGGATAGAGCAGAGTCTTTGGCGTGGGCAATTGATAGCGCCGAAGACAAAGGGCAGCATTCGGACGATTAACCTTGGTGCTGTACTTGTTTCAGCATTGAAAAGGCATCGCGAGACTGCGGAATGTAAGAAACCCAGCGACTTCGTCTTCTGCAAGAAAGATGGTTTCCCGTTTGATCCGGACGTGCTTCGGAAGGACGTGTTGTATCCGACTCTCGACAGGCTCGGTATCTCACGTCCCTCAGGTGCATCCGGTTTTCACGCGTTCAGGCATTCGGTCGGAAGCTTAATCAATGCCCAGACGGGGAACCTAAAGCTTGCGCAGAATCTCTTGGGACATTCCACGATCAACATGACAGCGGATGTCTACACCCATGTTTCCAAGGAATCAGAACGCGAGGCAGCACAAGCCGTAGAACGGGCGATCTATGGTGATCTGTTCCCAATCTGTTCCCAAGTCGGGAACGGGAACAAGTCAGCGGCTGCAAACTGAGGTTGGTAAGTGTTACGGCTCGACTCGTAACTAGAAATAAGAAGGGCGCTTAGAGGATTTTCCTCATAAGCGCCCATGGTTGCGGGGGTTGGATTTGAACCAACGACCTTCGGGTTATGAGCCCGACGAGCTACCAGGCTGCTCCACCCCGCGAATCCATAATAGCGAATGCACCGCGCGAGGTCAAACCAATCCCAAGCTATCGCAGAAGAGCCGCGCCGCCATCACCACGAGCTATAAGCGGTTCCCTTGGCCGGCGAGACCTGGTCGGAGGCGGAATGCACATCGCTGATGCCAGTGGAAGTTTGTTCCGGGCTCAGCAACAGCTCGTCCGTTTCCGTAGTCCAATCCTTTGCTCGCGTCATCGGATCGGTTGGAATTTCGCGCAGGTAGCCGGCGCTGACAAGATCGTCGAGCGATTGCGGCCCAGCTTCCTTATCCTGCGTGTAGTCCTGAATCGCCTTGCGCATCGTGGCTAGGTCTGACATAAGCACGGCCTCGCGGGAGCTAATGACTGACTGCTCGTAGCGTCCCGCACCAACCGTTGCGAGGATAAGGATAATCGTCATCACGATCATCAGCTCGAGCAAAGTAAATCCGCGCGAGCCGAAAGCCACCGCATCCGCCTCGGCCAACCCGATTAGACTTTTCCTCTTTGCTCGAAGTTTCCTACCGGACATGATTCTCACCAATCCGAATACTTCGTTCCGTCAGATGCCGTCCCCGTGGATTTGCTGTATACATCAAAGACATCCTGTCCGCCCCACATTCCCGAATCCGGGTCATCCTGAACGGCCCGCATGCCCCAATCCTTCTGTCCCGTCATGGGATCCACGGGTACCTTGCGCAGGTATCGCACGCGCCGATTGGTCGCACCGGCCAATTGCACTCCCTTTACGAGGGTTTCGAGATCGGGAGGATATCCCTCCGTGCCGGCCTGAACTTGGATCAGCCCTTTATCTGCGTCATCTTTGTAACGATCGATGGCATTCCGCATATCTTGCAGGTCCTGCCACAATTCGGTCTCTTTGTGACGGATGATTGCCGCGCGGGCCAGGGGGAGCGCAGCCGTGGTCAAAATCATCAGAATCGAGCAGGCAATAATGAGCTCGAGCAACGTGAGCCCGGTATCCGCCGGGTAATCAATGCGCCGAGTCATTGCGCAAAAAACACGCGTGCCGGTGCGCCTTCGGCGTACACGCGAATTGAAACGGTTTTCGCGCACTTCATTGCACCTGGATCGCAGCCTCTCCGGAAACCATCGGAATCTGTCCCTGCTGCGAATTTCGTGCATTAACCTCGAGAATTTGCAGCGACGCACTCCCCGGCCCGACCGCGCGGATCCGGAATCCCAGGATTGTGCCCGAGCCGGTCACGCCAGGCGTGTTCGGCTGGCGTGTGGCGGCGACCACAACTTCGCCACGCTGCGCGTCAATCCTTGGCACGATGGCGATTACCTGGGTCCCGCCCGAAAGGAACCCGCCATCGAGCACCTCTTCCACCTGGATCACTGCGGGATTGTAATGAATGAGCAGCGGAATTGAAAAAAGATCCGTCACATTGGATACCGCCAGGCCCAAGGTTGTCGTCTCGCCCTGCTTCATTGTTAAATTGGCTGGATCGAAATGGAGTTGGGGCGCAGCCGTCGGAGCCGTCGCCTGTGGAGTCGCTTGTGCAGCAGGGCCTGTCGCGGCGGGCGCAGCCTGGGCCGGCTTTGGCCCCTGCGCGGAATCCGTTTCGTATTCTTCACGATACACGCGCAAGTTTGTATCCGTCCCAGAGGCCAGTGCGCGCAGATTATCGGCCGTAATCGAAGGGTATCGGATGACGTGCGGCGTCATGATGATCAAGACTTCGTCGTCGATCACCTCTTTGCTGTTGTCGGAAAACATGAACTTAAGAACTGGCACCTGCGTCAGACCGGGTATCCCGTTCACATTGATCGTTTCGGTTCGCTCGATCAGCCCGGTCAGGATGCTGGGTACGCCGTCCTTCAGGCGCACATCGCCCTCGGCTTTGTTCGACGCAATGATCGGCTGATTGATTCCCCCGATGTTGCTCGACCCGTTCAGCGATGAAATTTCAATGCTCAACTTCGTGCTGACGTCGCCATCCGGATGGACATGAGGCGTCACGTCAATCTTCACGCCCACATCCTGATAGGTAAACTGTGTATTCACCAGGGGGTTGACTACTCCGGCTCCGCCGCCCACACCGACTCCCACACCCGCTTGAAAGCTGCCCGTCGCGATCGGTACTTTTTCTCCGATCGTCAATTTCGCTTCCTGCCCATCGGTGACACGTATTTCCGGGTCCTGGATGATCCGCGTGTTGTTGTCCGTCAGGATCGCATTCGCGGTCGCGCCCGGAAGCGTGATGCTGTAATCCGCAGACGAGAGATGCTGCAAGTTGTTTAAAGTGACCGCGGCTACCGTAGAGGCAGCCGTTGACGAACTGCTCGAGCTGCTACTAGAACTGCTCGAACTGCTACTACTGCTCGGCTGGAGCGACGGCCGAGGCGTGAAACCCACCGCGACGCTCTGTCCGGGGAGAATCCCAAGATCACGCAAACGGTCCCGGTTAGCCGTCAGCACCTGAACGTGCAGCAAGACTTCAGGCTTTGCCTTATCCAGGTCTTGGATGACCTTTTCGGCCAGCAACACTTTGTCGGGCGTGTCGCGGACCACGATCGCGTTTTGTGAGGCGACCGGCTGGACCTTGCTCAGGTTGAGCAGGGTTCGCAGGCCATTGGCGATTTCCGTGAGATCATTCGGCTGAGTCGTGTTCGAAATATAAAATGTCCTTACGACTTCATCTTCCATGTCCTTCCGCTTGGCCGTGCTATCGGTCGTTACGAAGATGACATTGCTCGCAACAGGCTTCCAGATCGCTTTGCTTGCCATCGCCACGATATCCAGCGCCTGCTCGAGTGTGACATTGGGCAGCTCGGCCGTAATGCGCTTGTCGACAAAATCCGGGTCAAAAATCACACTCAGTCCCGCAAGTTTGGCGACTGCTTCGAAGACGGCTCTCGACTGGTTGGTCATCTTCAAATTGACGGGTTCGCGCGAGAGCGGCTTCAGCATCGGCGGGCCGGACAGCAGCTCTTCGTCGCTGGAAGGAGCCGGATTCTCGGGTTTCGCAGCGGCGCTCTTCGCCGCGATCAGATCCATCACCTTCTTCAGCTCCTGGTCTGCCGCGGCATTGGAAGGATCCACACCCTGAGCCTTTTCGAACTCACCAGCCGCCTGTTGCAGGTCTCCTTTGGCGAGCGCCTTCTCCCCTTTTTCGAGGTGCGACTGCCCGTCCGTGAATCGCATCTGCTGGGTCCGGAGTTTATACTCGGCGTTCGTCGGGTTCGTTCGGAGGGCGCGCTCGTAGTGGACCAGCGCGGTATCGTAGTCCTCGATGGCCTCGGCCTTCTTGCCCTCTTCGAAGTCTTGATTTGTTTTGGGGCAGCCGGTCAGGAAGATAGCGACAATTGCCAGCAGAGGCAGATAGTATTTGCAGTGCAAAAAAGCCCTCCGAGGGGGACTCGTGAGATTCTTACCAAGTCTAGCACCCGAGATAAGATGCGGCAAGGAATCCCCCGCGTTGCCGCACCATCCAGTTCACATCTGATTCGACGTGCGAACATTGCAGTGGTCTCACGGGATTTAGGCGAAGTTTCCAAAATCCGGCAGAATCTGTGACTTGCAGCGAATCGCGCGCGGCGGCTATCATAGCGTCACCTTGAAATCAGAGGCAAAAAAGGCGGATCGTGAAGGCCTCAAGATCGTCGCCCAGAACCGCGCCGCGTCTTACAATTACCACCTCCTCGACAAGCTTGAAGCGGGGCTCGTCCTGGTGGGCACTGAGGTGAAGACCCTTCGTGAAGGGAAGGGAACGCTGCGCGAGGCCTACGCCGAAATTCGCCTTGGCGAAGTTTGGCTGGTAAACTGCCATATTCCGGAGTACCTGCCCGGTGGGGCGAGGAACCACGACCCTCTCCGGAAGCGCAAGCTCCTGTTGAATCGGAGGGAGATCGAACGGCTCGTTGTCCAAACACAACAAAAGGGCATGACCGTCGTCCCGTTGAAGATTTACTTCCGGGACGGCATTGCGAAATGCGAATTAGCCGTCGCTAAAGGTAAAAAATTCCACGATCGCCGCGAAGCAGAGCGGCAAAAAGAAGCCAAAAGGGAAGCCAACGAAGCAATCTATCGCTCCCGCCGGCGATGAAAGTGAAAGGAAGATATGCAGATCCAATTGGAGACTCAACCGTACTCATCGATTCAAGCCGATGCAATCGTGACGTATGCTTTCGAGGGCGACGCCAAACTCGAAGGAGTTCTGTCGGATATTGACCATGGCATGGACGGCCGTCTCGCCGCATTAGCCGCGAGCGGCGAACTCACCGGCAAGTCGCTTGAGATGGTTTTGGTCCACTTCCCGGAAGGGCTTGACGCCAAGCGTTTGCTCGTGGTCGGGGCAGGGAAGCCCGACAAGTTTGCCTTGGCTGATCTCCGCAAGATTGCCGGCGCAGCCCTGCGCTACCTGAAGTCCCGCGGCGTGAAAAAACTCGTCTTTCTCGCCCGCGAAGCCCAGCGCGGTCCTGGCGCCGCCCAGGCTGTTACCGAGGGCCTCGTTGTGGCCGACTTCGAGTCGGACAAGTACCGCACCGAGAAGAAGAACAATCGCGAGATTCAGTCCGTCTTGCTCGCTGGTTTCGACGCGGGCCTGGGAACCGATCTTGCCGCTGCGGTCGAGAACGGACGCGTCATCGCCGAATCGATGAATTTTGCGCGGGATCTCATCAACGAGCCTTCGAACCGGCTCACCCCTCGCATGCTCGCCGCGAAAGCCGAAGCAATGGCCAAGGAGGTCGGCCTCGGCATCGAAATCCTCGACGAGCGGAAAATCTCCGAGTTGAAAATGGGTGCGCTCATCGGTGTCGCTCAGGGCAGCTTCGAGCCTCCCCGCGTCATTGTCGTCCGGTACACGCCCGAAAATCCGCGCCCCGGCGCGCCGGTCCTCGGGCTCGTCGGCAAGGCCGTTACGTTTGATACGGGGGGCATTTCCATTAAGCCGGCGGACAACATGGAGAAGATGAAGTACGACATGGGCGGCGGCGCAACGATGCTCGGCGCCATGCGCGCTCTTGCTTACCTCAAGCCTTCCGTGGCGGTCCTAGCTGTGATCCCAGCTACAGAGAATATGCCGGGCGGCCACGCGCAGAAGCCGGGTGACGTTCAGGTCGCCATGTCGGGCAAAACCATCGAGGTGATCAACACGGATGCCGAAGGCCGGCTGATCCTCGCCGACGCCTTATTTTATGCCCGCAAACTCGGCTGCACCCAATTGATTGACGCCGCCACGCTGACCGGCGCGATTCAGATAGCGCTTGCCAACGTCCACGTGGGCGCGTTCGGTACGCCGCGCGAATATCTGGACAAGTTTCTCGATAGCGCCAAGGCCGCAGGCGAAAAAATGTGGCCCATGCCGATTGATGACGATTATCAGGAGATGATCAAGAGCAATATCGCGGACATCCGCAACACGGGCACGGGCAAAGGCGGTGGTGCTATCACAGCCGCATGGTTCCTGAAGGAATTTGCTGAGGACACTCCCTGGGTCCACCTCGACATTGCCGCGACGTGCTGGGTTGACGAAGGCCGCCCCTGGCTTGCCAAGGGCCCCACAGGGGTCGCTTTGCGTTCCATCGTTGACTTCGCCCTCAAATTGTAAGGACGCACGGCGAGTCTGCTGCTCTCGTCACATCTTTTCTGGAGCCGTGATTCCCAGCAGGGCGAGCGCGGTCACGAGCTGCTCACGCACCAACGAAGTAAGCCGCAGCAGGAAAGCCCGTCTTTCCGCATCTTCTTCCGAGAGGATGTGGTGTTTGTGGTAGAACACGTTGAACGCCTGCGCCAGCTCGAACGCATATCTGGTCAAAAATGCCGGCTCCTGTGCTGCAACCGATGCGTCCACCCGCGCGTCGAGCGAGCCTGCCTGCAGCGCCAGTTCCCATAGATCATCCCCGCCGGGAGCAGTTAGAAACCGGGAAAGATCCAATTCGCCTCTTTCGATCCGCGCCAGATTCACCGCGTCCGTTGCAGCATGATCCGCGTGTTCGTCCGCGCCTTTGCGCAAGATCCCGTTCACGCGCACCACGGCGTACTGGACGTAAGGTCCGGTCTCGCCTTCGAAGCTCAGTGCGTCCTTGAAATCGAAGGCGATCACGGTCGAGCGCGTGAACCGCAACAGGAAGTATCGCGCCGCGCCGATGGCAATCGCATGGGCAATTGCAGCTCGCTCGCCTTCGGGTGCCCCCGCGTGACGCGCATCCACTTCCCTCTGGGCGCTCGCCTCTAGCTGGTCCAGCAAATCATCCGCCTTCACGCCCTGGCCCTTCCGTCCGCTTACTTCAACGTAGGGTTTCTTGGCATCCTCGGCGGGAATTTCGTAGCCCATTTCAAGGGCGCATCGCGGCGTAAGTGCCACAACATTGTAGGAAAAGTGCCTTAGGCGTTCCGCTTCGTCCGTATAGCCGAGCGCGCGCAGTCCCTCCGCGACCACTCTTTGCGGGTACGCCTGCCGCGCATCAATCACGTTGAACACATCGTGCGCGTGCCCGAACGCGGGCGCGCCGGGATCGTCGCGATCGCTTGCCGTCGTCCATGCCTCATGCCCGTCTGGATGCTTGTGAAAGCGCTGGTAATGGAAGTCTCGCTGCAGCAGCCCGAATTTCCATAAATGGTGCGCGATGTCTTTTCCCACATAGGTCACGGTGCCGTTCGACCGCACAATAATTTTTGCTTCCGCCTCTTCCGCGGGCTCTTCTTCGCCCTCGGGCGTCTCCTTCTCGAAGGGAAGCTGCATCACCCAGCAGCCCGCATTTTTCCCCGACGCCGCCAATTGAATTGCTCCGCGTTTCTTCAGCAATTCGAATGCCGCATCCCAGAATTTCAAACGCAGGATTTCGCTCTCGCGCGAAAGCAGGTCATAGTCGATTCCCAGCCGGTCGAGGGTTTTCAGGTGGCAGCGCACAATGGCTGTGGAGACGATCTCCGCAACTTGGGCCGCCTCCCCATGCCCCTCCTCGATTTCCTTCAACGTCCGCGCGCGCAGCTCCAGGCGCGCCTTATCTTCGGCCAGGTATTGCGTGACGCGCGTGTATAGATCCCAGCACAGGTAATCAAATTTTGGGCCGCCCGCCAGCGCGCGCACCTCGTCGCGCTTCTTCTTGTCTAGATGGAAGAAACCCAGAACGACGTCCGCTACCTGCACGCCCGTGTTATCAATGTAGTTCTGCACCTCGACGCGCCGCCCGCTATAGCGCAGTAATCGAGCGAACGTATCCCCGAGCACCGCATTCCGCAGGTGCCCGATGTGCGCCGCCTTGTTAGGATTGACGCTGGTGTGCTCGACGACGATCTTTCCCGCATCCTTTCCGGCCGTCACGCTTGCTTTCCCGGCCTCTTCGCTCGCGCCCCGAAAGAACGCCGCGCGGTCAAAATACGCGTTCAGATACCCGCCCCCGGCCACTTCCACTCGCGCGATTCCGGGAACCGGCTTGAGCGCATTTGCGATCTCCTGTGCCAGCGGGCGCGGCGGTTTTTTCAGCCGCTTAGCCAGCTCGAAGCAGACCGGCGAAGCCGATTCACCCATCGCCAGACGCGGGGGCCGCTCCGTGGTAATCGGCACGTCCGTCTTGTAACGCTCGTGAATGTGGTGCCGCAGCGCCTTGCGAAACCGATCGTCCAACGCTTTGTACACGTGTCTCCTTGCCCGCAATGAATCTCGCGATTATAGGGGAGCCGTCTGAGGCCGTCAAAGAATCGGAATGTAGAAGTTCACGGGCGCGCTCATTTGACAGAGCGGGACGCGCAGACTAGTATGATTTTTTTCGAATTTTGCGGGCATAAACTCGGATTCGCATGAAGACCGTAGGCATCGCTTATCTCGACTGCTTCTCCGGTATTAGTGGCGACATGGTGCTCGGAGCGCTCGTGGACGCCGGCGCGGACCTGCGCGCGCTCGAAGCCGAACTCCGTAAGCTCCCGCTTCAAGGCTGGTCGATTTCGGCCGAAAAAGTGAAGCGGCGGGCCCTCTTCGCCACGCATGTCCGGGTCGAATCGCATGAGCATCATCCTCATCGCAGCCTTTCCGAGATTCTCGGCATGATCGATTCCGCGCACCTCGCGCCCCGCGTGGCCGAACGCGCCAAGAAGATTTTCAGGCGCCTTGGCGAGGCTGAAGCCAAAGTGCACCAAATCCCCATCGATCGTGTTCATTTCCATGAAGTTGGCGCGGTAGACTCCATTGTAGACATCGTCGGCGCAGCCATTGGCTTCGAGCTCCTCGGCATCGATGAGTTCGCTTGCTCCGCCTTCGACGTTGGCGCGGGCGTGGTGAAGACTGCTCACGGCTTGCTCCCCGTACCGGCCCCAGCTACCGCGGAGCTCCTGCGCGGGGCCCCCACGTATTCCAGCGGCATCCAGCGCGAACTTGTTACGCCCACGGGCGCCGCCATTGCCACCACTCTTTCCGTGCGATTTGCGGAAATGCCTGCGATGATCCTTCGCGCAATCGGTTACGGCGCGGGCAGCGCGGATCTAGCCGAAAAGGCCAATGTTCTCCGGCTCCTGATCGGCGAAAATGCCGTCAGCGAGACCGGCGAGTATTGGGGCGCGCCGGTAACCGTGATTGAGACCAACGTGGACGACATGAGTCCGCAGATTTACGGCTACTTCGTCGAACGCGCTCTCGCTTGCGGCGCCCTCGACGTGTTTTCCACGCCCGCGCAGATGAAGAAGAACCGCCCCGGCCTGCTGGTCACTTTGCTCAGCGAAACGGAAAATGTATCCCGACTGATCGACCTGATCTTTCGCGAGACTACGACCATTGGCGTCCGCACCTACGAAGTCCGCCGCAAGACGCTGGAACGCGAGCTCGTTCCGGTCACCACGCCGTTCGGCGAAGTGCGCATGAAACTCTCGCGCATGAACGGCTCCGTGCTGAATGCCACGCCGGAGTACGAGGATTGCCAGCGGATTGCGGTCGAGCGCGGCGTCCCTTTGAAGCAGGTGATTGCGGCCGCATCGTTTCAATTCCAGAAGCAACACGAGAAGCACAAATAGCTCATGGACAAGCCCAAGTTCTACCTGACCACGCCAATTTACTACGCGAACTCGCGCCCGCACGTCGGCTCCGCCTACACCACGATCGTCTGCGACGTCATCGCGCGCTATAAGCGCATGTGCGGTTTCGAAGTTGCCTACACCACGGGCACCGATGAACACGGCGTCAATATCGAGCGCGCCGCCGAGAAGCTCGGCATCAAGCCCGCCGAGCTCGTCGAACGCAATCAGAAAATATTTCTCGACCTCTGGAAGCTCCTGGGCATCCAGTACACTCATTTCATCCGCACCACGGAGACGCGCCACGCCCGCGCAGTGCAGAATCTGGTCCGTCGCACGCTGCGCCGCTCGCCGCACGCCATCTACAAGGCCAAATACGAGGGCCGCTACTGCATCTACGACAACCTCTATGTGAGTGATTCTCCCGAGCCGGCCGATTGCCCCACGTGCGGCCGTCCCGCCGAGCTCGTTTCCGAGGAAAACTATTTCTTCCGCTTGTCCGCGTTCCAGGAAAGGCTTCTGAAGCTGTACAAGGACCAGCCGGATTTTGTGCAGCCCGACTTCCGCATGAATGAAGTGAAGAGTTTCGTCGAGAGCGGCCTCCGCGATATCTCCATCAGTCGTAAGTCCATCAAGTGGGGTATACCCTGGCCGGATGATCCTGAGCACGTTTTCTACGTCTGGTACGATGCGCTTACCAGCTACATGACTGCCATCGGCTTCGTAGACGGCGAGCACGACGGCCCCGACTTTCATTTCTGGCCCGCCGACGTCCACATGATCGGCAAGGAAATCATCCGCTTCCATGCCGCTTACTGGCCCGCGTTCCTGATGGCCGCTGAGATGCCGCTCCCGAAGAAAATATTTGCGCACGGCTGGCTGCTCTTTGAGCAGGAAAAGATGAGCAAGTCGAAGGGCAACGTCGCCTATCCTGAGCCCATCGTGAATGTCCTCGGCAACGACGCGCTGCGCTACTACCTCCTTCGCGAAACCGTTTTCGGCCAGGACGGCAATTTTTCCCGCGAAGCGATGATCACGCGCTATAACGCCGACCTCGCCAACGGTCTCGGCAATCTCGCCAGCCGCGTCCTCACGATGGTCACGAATTACTGTGGTGGCGTAATTCCGAAGCCTGACTTTAAGGCGGGTATTGCCACAAGGCAGAGGTTCGATGCTCGATTTCAAGAGCTGAATCTTCGGACCATCCAGAACGAATACAATAATTTGAATTTTTCAAGAGGGCTGGAGCTGTTGTGGGAACTCGTGGCCACGGTCGATGAGTATCTCGTTCTAGAAAAGCCCTGGACGCTGGCGCAAGACGCGGCTGAACGCGACCGTCTCGAGCGAGTACTTTATGATGCGTTGGACGGACTTCGATTGATCGTCGTACTGGCACATCCTGTGATTCCCGAGGCCACAGAGAAAATTTGGAAACAGTTGGGTCAACACGGTGGCATAGCAAGTGCACCCATCCGCAGCATTTGTCGTGGGGAACTGAAGTCTGGCACGCCGATAGGAGGACCCGAAGCTGTATATCCGCGCGTAGACAAGAAAGAAGCATCGGAAAGGATCGAAGCTATGGAAAACGAAATTCGCAATCCAGCAAGCGCGCCCCCCGCAGCGGCAGCAATACCGACGGCAGGTGGGGCCGCGCCAGCAACTGCTCCCGCTGCCAGCACAAAGATCGCCATCGAGGACTTCGCCAAAGTCGAACTCCGCGTCGGCGTCGTGAAATCCGCCGAACGCATCCCCGGCGCAGACAAGCTGCTGAAAATCTTCGTGGACATCGGCGACGAAGTCCGCCAGGTCCTTGCTGGTATCGCCCTGTCGTACGCACCAGAAGATTTGGTCGGCCGCAAAGTCGTCGTTGTCGCGAATCTCGCGCCTCGGAAAATGCGCGGCCTGGAATCCAACGGCATGCTCCTGGCTGCCTCCGTCGGCCCCGACGGCAAACCGGTCCTGTGCACCTTCACCGAGGAGATTCCTCCCGGCTCGAAAGTGCGTTGACGCGATGGTGTGAAGATGCCCGACTCGGTTGACTCCTACAATATCTCCGCCAAGCACTACGATGCCGCGTACGCTGCCCTGAAGAGTCTGGTGGACCTGCCTTTCTATCTTGATTTGGCCAAGAAGTCCGGCGGACCGGTGCTAGAGCTTGCCTGTGGAACAGGCCGCGTCCTCCGGAGCATCGCGCGCGAGGGCATCGCGATCGACGGAGTGGACAATTCCTCGCCGATGCTCCACGTCTTGCAATCGCATCTCCAGAGCGAGCCGCAGCACGTCCGGGAGAAAGTGACGCTTCATGAAGGCGACATGCGGCGCTTCCGTGCAAACAGGAAATACCCGCTGGTGATCATGCCCTTTCGTCCTCTACAGCACATGTATACCGTCGAGGATCAAGTAAGCGCACTCTCCACAGCCGCGTTTCACCTGCAGGAAAACGGGATATTTGCATTCGACGTCTTCTTTCCAAAGTTTGAGGTTATCCCAGCGGGAATCGGGCAAGAGATACTGGAATTGGAATGGTCTGACGATTCAGAGCCGCCGAAAACTGTCCGCCGCTATTTTCGGAAAGAATCGTACGACAAGATCCATCAAACATTCAGCGCCACTTTCGTCTTCCGGACAATTCAAGGCGACAAACTGCTGTCGGAGGAAACGGAACCCTTGAAGATGTCCTACTATACGTATCCTCATCTTCAGGCGCTGTTTCTGTTGGCTGGCCTGGAGCCCATCGAAGAATACGGGTCCTTCGCCAAGGAGCCGCTCGACAATGCCTCCGAGCAGATGATCTTTGTTCTCAAGAAAGCGAATCGAAACCGGTCGTAGCCTGTCTGATCCGAAAGGGTACAGCAAGAATTGCAAATCGTTGACTCGCACGCGCACCTCGAATTCCCGCAATTCGATGAAGACCGCGCCGCTATGCTCGACCGCGCCCGCGCCGCCGGCATCGAAACCCTCCTCGCCATTGGCAGCGGCACCGGACCCGACCGCCTGAATGCAGCTATCCCCTTTGCCGAGCAGCACGACTGGATTTACGCGACCGTCGGCATTCATCCGCACGAAGCGAAGCTCGCCACGGAAAAGCACTTCGCGCGCCTCGACGAACTCGCGCATCATCCGCGCGTCATCGGCTGGGGCGAAATGGGCCTCGACTACTACTACGATCACTCCCCTCGCGACGTCCAGCAGCATGTTTTCAGCCGCCAGCTCGGCCAGGCGCGCGCCGCCAAGCTGCCCATTGTCATCCATTGCCGCGATGCCTGGACTGACTGCCTCGCAATTATCGAGCGGGACTGGCGCTCGACGGGCCTGGGCGGCATCTTCCATTGCTTCACCGGCACTCTCGAGGAAGCCCGTCGCGGCCTGGACATGGGCTTCCTGATTTCCTTTGCTGGCAACGTGACCTATCCCAAGATGCAGCACCTCCGCGATGTGGCGCGCGAACTCCCTTTGGACTGCCTTCTGACGGAAACGGACTCGCCGTTCCTTCCGCCGCAAGGGCATCGCGGAAAGCGCAACGAGCCCGCCTTCGTCGTCGAGGTAGCGCAAGCCTTGGGGAATGTGAGAAACTTAGCCAGCGAAGAAGTCGCCGCAGCCACGGCAGAGAATTTTCGGCGTTTCTTTCGGCTCAGCGCCCGTACGAACTAGGCGCAGCCCGGGTAAACGGGACGTATGGCTTTCGCGGTTCAAATTGCAAAGGGTATCTTCGATCTGATTCGCGACGATCTCGCGCTTGTCGAGCAGGAGATCGCCGCGCAGAATATCGCCGCGATCCAGCCCGTTGCCGAAATCTCCAGCTATCTGCGCGAAGGCGGCGGCAAGCGCATGCGTCCCGCGCTCCTTTTGCTCGCGGCCGGCGCCGCGGGCTATCGCGGTCCCAGCGCCATTCGTCTCGGCGCCGTCGTCGAGCTCATCCACAGCGCCACGCTCGTTCATGACGACGTGATCGACGGAGCCAACACGCGCCGAGGCCGTCCCAGCGCGAATGCCCGCTGGGGCAATCACATGAGCGTCCTCGCCGGCGACTGGCTCTACATGCAGTCGTTCGAGATGGCGCTGCGCGAGCGCAATTTCGCCATCCTCGATATCCTCATTGGTCTTACTCAAAACATGGTTGAGGGCGAGCTCCTCCAGCTCACGCGTCTCGGACGCATCGATCTCAACGAAGCGGAAGCCACCGAGTTGGCCTTTCGCAAGACCGCTTGCCTCTTCAGCGGCTGCGCCCGCCTCGGCGCCGTGCTTGGCCAGCAGCCGAAGCACATCGAAGAGGCGCTCGCCGAATACGGCCGCAACGCCGGCCTGGCGTTTCAATTGGTGGATGATTTGCTGGATTTCACGGCCTCGCCGGAGCAGCTCGGCAAGCCCGTCCTGAGCGACTTGAAGGAAGGAAAAGTCACGCTGCCGCTGATTTTTGCTCTGGAACCGGCGAAGGCGCCCCATGCGTCGGCGCCGGAGGACGCCTATGGCCACTCCAATGGCGACGGCCGCGGCCTTGTTGCTGCGGTGTTGCAAGAGCGCGGTTTCTTGAGCGTCCGGCCCGAACAAATTACGAAGCTGGTCCGCGAAACTGGTGCCCTCGATCGCGCTGCAAAACTCGCGCGCGAATACGTCACCCGCGCCAAGGACTGTCTGGCGGCGCTGCCCGATAGCGAATACCGCCGCGCGCTCCTGGCAGTCCCCGATTTCATCCTCGAACGCGAAAACTGATCGTCAAGGCTTCGCCGCCCCCGGCCCGCCCGCGCCTTTCTTTGTGATCGTGATGTTTGCGAGCAGTGGCACGCCGTTATCGATCACGATATCGGCCGTGATTTCGTCTCCCGCTGCAAGCTTCTCCAGATCTTTGGGATTCTCGGCAGCGTACGGCATCGTCATCGCATCCATGAATCCGGGAATGTCCTTGTGGTCGATTGTGGCAGTGCCCTCCTGCAGGCTCACGGAAACCACTTTTCCTTCCAAGTGATATCGCTGCCTGTTGTCCGCTGCTTTCTTGCTGCACCCAGCGACCGACGAGAGCACTGCGACCGAGAGCGCAATCAAAAGCAAGGTCGTGCAGGAATTACTCAGCGGGTTCTTGGTCTTGCGTTCCACCATTTTGACCTCTCTCAGTAATGGAATCGGTACCTGAATTCGACGTAGATTTGTCGCGGGTCGTTGTAGTGAAAGCCTCCGAACGTCAGACTGTTGTCCAGCTCCACGCGACGGTTGGCCACATTCAGCGCGGTTACGGAAACGGTGTATTTCTCGCCGAAGGATTTGCCCAGCGAAATGTCGAACGTGGTGTGCGCGGGCAGAGTAGTCCCCGGGATACTGCGGCCCGGATATATCGCGGGCGTAATCCCGTTGTGGAACCCCGAGCCGTAGTACACATTCGTCGAAGCGTACGTCTGCCAGGGAAGATTTCCATTGAAACCGAGGTTCAACGTGTTTCTCTGATCATGGTCTACCGGTCCATATCCCGGCGCGGATACAGCGAGCATGTCTGGCGTCGCAGGGGGGCAGATCAAGCCTCCGGTGATGGGTGAGGTTGCCTGCGCGATTTGATTCGCATAGGCAAGGTGAAACTGGCCGCGATGCCAGAGGCGGGGGGACCGCAGGGTGAGTTCCCAACCTTGAATCAAGGCGGCATCCCACGTGATCGGCCAGAAGAGATTCGATTCTCCGATATTGTTATGATCCAGCCAATTGCTCGCCTCGGTTTGAAATGTATCGGCGTCGAGCGCCCAGCCGCGATAAGGAATCGTGACGCCGAACTGGTGTTCTTCATCGCGCTCGCCGTGCAGGGGAGCGAAAGTAAAATTCTGGCTGTTCGCTAAACCGAGCAGTGGGCCGGTGGCCGTCACGAGTGGCGGGGCTTGGTAAAATTTGCCGTAGAAGGCGCGAAAGACCCAGTTCAGGCGCGGGACTCGGAGGGCAACACCAAAGCGTGGGTCCGTCGCGTTCTCCACGATGTCCGCCGTAAAGTGGGTTTGGCGGAGGCCGGCGATTAAGGTCAACCACGAGGTCACTTTGAACTTGTCGCTGATGAATACGCTCGCAAGCCCTCCCGTTACGCCAATCGAAGAGGCGGGGAAGTTTTCGCTGCCGTCCGTGAATTGGTTATTGAAGAGGTTGTACTGGTGCTGAGCGAATCCGTACACTCCGACCTGAACGTCGTTTCTCCAGAAGTGTTCGTTAAGAGTCGCCTGCAAGCCCCCGTAATTGGCATTCTGATTCATGGTGGAGATGACGGGATAGTCGTTCGCGCCGCCTTGGTAGTCGGCGCTGTTGTAGTGATAAAAGGGAGAAACCGTGAGCAGCGTATTGGGATTGAAGGTGTGGACCCATGAGAAGGTGACGTAGCCGTCGCGCTCATGCTCGCCATCACGGAGGCCGTAACTGGGGGACGCGCCAACACACCAACTCCTGATTTCCGATGGAGTTGGGATCCGGGTCGTAGGGGATCTGGTAGTAATCCTCCCGCAAGCCGGTGACCAGCCGAAGTTGGTTCTTGGAATCGGGATTGAAAATGAACGAAGCGAATCCCCCGTAGCCGTTCTCCGCATCGTGAAAAACCTGCCCGATGGGGGTCTGCAGACCGTAGTTGCTGCGATTCCCGTTTACGCTGGCGTAATAGGCGAAGCGCTCGGTGTGCCCTCCGAAATTGAGTTGATCGTTCGTTTGATACCAATTGCCGAAACTGGTGACGAGTTCGGCCTCATTGTTCCGCTCGAAGCCGCTGCGGGGCACGATGTTGAAGATTCCGTACGTGCGGTCTCCGTAGTCGGCATCGTAGCTCCCTCGTTGAATTTCGAGATAATCGATGTCCTTCGGGTCAATCACCGGGGCCAGATTGGCGGCGATATTCGTGTTGGGTAAGGGGACGCCGTCGATCAGCCAGTTCACCTGGTGGCCTCCTCGCATGTGCAACATGTCGTGGGTCACGTAGGCAGCGGGCACGTAGTCGGTGATCATTGCCAGACCGTTGGTGCGGTCGGCGCCGGGAGTTTGGGCTATGTCCTGGCGATCGACCAGAGTGGTGGGGGTTACCGAATCCATGTTGGCCACCTCTCCCTGGCCGACGACAACGGTGGTTTGATTCACCGTCGCAATCGCCAGTTGAAAGTGGAGAATCGGTGACGAGCCGGACGCGACCGTAACGGTCTGCTCAGAAGTCTGGAATTTGGGCTGAGTGACGGTGATTTTGTAATCGCCCACCGGCACGGCGGTGAATGAAAACTCACCGTTATCGTCCGTTTGCGTGCTTTGCGACCAGTCCGACGTGATCGCCTGGAGCTTTACCGACGCTCCCGCGATAGGCCGATGCTGCGGGTCGTGCACGATTCCGCGAATGATTCCAAAAATCGTTGCCTTTACTGGTAGCGAGGACACAGCCAGCGCTGCCGCAAGCAGAAACAACCCAAGCTTCCGCATCCAATTGCTCCCTCTGGGAATTGATTTTTTGTTGCCGCGGAAGAGAAACTACGCTCGGGGGGGCAGGAATGGAGTAACGCGGATTCCGGGTTGTGTGACTACGATCGCCGGCTGAAACGTTCGCCGGCAAGTCATCGGAGTTGTGAGCCGTGCAGAAGCAGACAATTGAGTCGGCGGGATGGGCGCCGGGATTCCGTAAGCCGGCCGCTCGTTGGATTTCATCGAGCAGCCGCAACCGGCATGCCCATTCATGGCGCGCCGGCACGTCATACCTTCATCTTTCTGCGAACTCATCGAATGGCGCACTTGTCCGGCATACTTGCCATGCGGCAGGCAGCAGGAGCTACTGCACGCGGACGCCCCGCTCGTGCTCCCATCGGCCAGCAAGCCTAGCGGAATGGCCAGCAGCAGCGCGATAGCGAAAATGGTCTGTACGCGTCGCATCTGGGCTAGGCTACCACAATTTCCCTCGGCGTTCAGTTTGGCCTGCTGCTAATACGCTTCGCGGCGCCCCATTGGATTTCATCATTTTCGCGCGTTTGCGTTCCAAAAAGCTTCGCGGTAGGCTGGCAGGGCTGTGCTGCCCTTCAAACTGGTTTACGACGATCGCTATGACCTAAACCTTGGTTCGCACGTTTTCCCGTCGCAAAAATATCGCCTCGTTCGCGACCTGCTGCTCTCGGAAGGCCTCGCCGCGGCGGACGATTTCCTTGCTCCGGAGCCCGCGAGCGACGACGACATTCTGCGCGTTCATTCCCAGGATTACGTCTACAAATTGAAGCACGGCAAGCTGACTTACGCGGAAATTCTCCGCATGGAGGTGCCTTACTCTCCCGAACTAATCGATGCCAGTTGGCTCGCGGCCGGCGGATCCATCCTTGCTGCGCGCCGCGCGCTCCAGGACGGCTGGGCGGCCAACATTGGCGGCGGTTTCCATCACGCCTTCCCAGACCACGGCGAGGGCTTCTGCGTCATCCACGACGTGGCCGTGGCCATCCGCCATTTTCAATTCGCTGGCGTCATCGAAAACGCCATGGTGGTGGACACAGACGTTCATCAGGGCAATGGAACTGCCGCGATTTTTGGCGGCGACGGTACCGTGTTCACCTTGTCGATCCATCAGGAACACAATTATCCCTACCCGAAACCGCCCTCGACCATTGACGTTGATCTTCCCGACGGGGTCGCCGACAGCGAATACCTCGCCATTCTCGAAAAGCACCTGCACCAGGCGTTCCACGATTTCTCGCCGCAGCTTATGTTTTATGTCGCCGGCGCCGATCCTTACCGCGAAGACCAATTGGGGGGGCTCGCGTTGACCATGGAAGGCCTGGTGAAACGGGACATGCTGGTTTTTGATTACGCGCGGCGCCACCGCGTGCCCGTCGCGATCGCGCTGGCCGGTGGATATGCGCGTCGCGTCGCCGATACCGTGCGCATCCATGTCAACACGATTCTGGCCGCTCGCGACACCGCGCTAGTGGCCGCCGCCTAGGGCCTCCTGAATCGCCGAAGTCAACGAAGCGGCAAATCCCTCTTCATCCAGCCCATTTTCGCGGTAAAGGATTTTTCCATCGCGGCCGAAGAGCAGCACGGTCGGCAGCGTCTCCACTTTAAGGAAATCGTCCAGCCCATCCGCGTAGACCACGGGAATGTCCCATTTCTCCTGCGCCAGAAACGCGGCAACCTGGCTCTCGTCTTCATCCGTATTCACGGCCAAAAACGCGACGTCCGGATTGCCCTTGTAGGCTTGCGCAACCTGGATCAACATCGGCTCGAGCACGCGGCAGGGGCCGCACCATGTGGCCCAGAAGCTCATCACCACCACTTTTCCGTGCAGCGGCGCAAGCGGCGCAAGCGTGCCGTCCAGGCGGCGGAGTGAGAAATCAAAAGTATCCTTCGCGTCCCTGTTTCGCGCCGCCGGATCGGCGGACAGCGGAGGAGCTTGCAGGCGGTCGTACGCCGCCAGGATTTCCTCGCCCAGCCCTTGATCGCTTCCGTGCATCTGCCTCCAGACGTTTCCGAGCTTGTTTCGCACTTCCCGCCGGTCCACTTTCCCCGTTGGGCCATTTTCTGGAAGCACGAATGCAAGCGTGTACTCCTCCACGGCTGCACCGGTATCCTTCTTCAGTTCGTCGATTTCTCCCAGCAGCTCCGCGGCCAGTCCGTTGGGCTGGATCGAGTAGCTCATTTCCAGATCCTTTGCCGCCGCCGCGAAATCCTTTTGCGATTGTTCCACCTCGCCGCGCAAGTAGTAGAGCACCGTGCGCAGCTTCGCCTGGCGTTCTCGCCAATCGGACACTGACTCCCGCGCGGACTTTTCCTCCGGTGTGGCCTTCTCGACGCGATCCACCACGCGCGTAATGT
Organism: uncultured Acidobacteriota bacterium; assembly: GCA_963788255.1. Taxonomy (GTDB): domain Bacteria; phylum Acidobacteriota; class Terriglobia; order Acidiferrales; family UBA7541; genus Palsa-295. The sequence goes on along the minus strand of CAWBGC010000003.1, from coordinate 76,963 downwards.
ATCCATCCGCCCGGCGCAAGCTGTCTTCGTCTCCCTGCTGCTGCAGGAATCCCACGGCCAGTAGCATCATCTCGGAGTCGTCCGGTTCAACGGCGATCAGCCGCTCGGCGTAGTCGAGCGCGCAGGCGTCGTCGTGAAGCTGCTGGCAGGACTCCACTAGCGCCCGGTAAACACCCGCCTTCCGGGGAGCGTCGGGGAAGTGGTCGAGATACTCCTTCAAGTTCCGGACAAGCGCCGCGCGGTCGTTGCCGGCCCGGGCGATGGCCTTTTCTAATTCTGCTTCCGCTTCCGCATCTTTCTTCGCGGCGTCCGAGGATGCGTTCGCGGGCGGCTTGGGTTTGGTTGTTTGCGCAAACACGGCGGGGCAGAGTAGATGCACTGCAAGAGAGAAAGCCGCAACAGTGAACAGGCGCATCACAAACTTATTCTACCGCCGGATGGGCCTGTGGAAGTCTCTATTCCATTTTAACGTCGCGGTTTGCGGCGTATTTGTGGATTTCCGATAGGCGTCACGGAGTGAAGCAGGCGGATTGCGCCTACGGCAGGTCAATCGAGCCGGAGGACGTTTGGATCTCCACGCGCGCCTTACCGTCACCGATGCGCGCTCGCAATTCGTGTTTCCCCGCGGTTCCTTCCATCACCATGGGAAACTCGGCCTTCATATCGCCGGAGCCGGTGTGCGCGTACAGGCGGAAACTCGCGGTCGGGGGCACGTGGAGCGTCACATCGCCGGACGAGGAGTGCAGATCCCAATAATTCGTCGCTCCCGGATTTCCGTCCACCGTGATCTCGCCCGACACGGTGTGCAATCGCAAATCCGCTGTGGCGTCGTTCACTTCGATGCTGCCGCTGCTCGTGTCGGCCACCACGTTGTCTCCCGGCCGAGTGATCTCGATGTCTCCCGACCCGGTGGCCAAACGGATGGCGCCTTTCGCGCCGTGGATTTCGATGTCACCGGACCCAGTGACGATTTGCACTTGACCCTGGACTTGCTCCAATTTGATGTCGCCGCTTCCTGTCTTGGTTTGGATATCGCCTGCAATGGATAGTGCAGTGACATCTCCGGACCCGGAACTGAAGGTCGCGGGACCTTGGATCCCCTCCACCTTGACGTCACCTGAACCGGTCGAGCAGTGGATTTCCGTTTCGGCGGGAACTTCAATCGTGTAATCAATGCTTACCTCGTGCAGGTTGTGACCCGACGCGCTCACACGAATCAGATTCCCTTCCTGAGAGACCGGTGGATTGGATATCACCTCATCGAGCATCTTCTGTTCGCTCTGCGAGCCCCAACCATGGGCGTGAATTTCGCCGTGGATGCGAACTTCGCCCTTTCCCGCCGCAGAAACGTGGACGTCTCCGTTCCCGCTTGCTACTTCGAGGTGCACCGGGCCATTCACGGTGAAATTCCGCTCAAACGTTCCCGTGGCTCCGGAATCCTCGCCGCATCCGGCCAGCCACGTCGCGGCTAGAACCACCGCCACGATTGCCGCAATTTTTGAAAGTCGTCTCATATGCTTAGGAGGAAGGCGTTGTATTGCCATCCGGCCTGCCTTCCTATCAGAAAGATACGAAGATGCGCAACGAGAAGTTCCGCAGCCCGCGGCCTTTGCCATTCAAATCGGTTGCGTATCGCCGGGATCATTTTGCCTTCAGGAGGGAATTGAGGGACCCCTGGCGGTAACCTTCCAGGTCGATCGTGACGAAGGCGAACCCAAGCCCCTTCAGCCGCGTCGCGATTTCTTGCGCGCATACCGGTTCCAGTCCTCGAGAGAACTCTTCCGTCGCGAGTTCGATTCGCGCCAGATCGCCATGCGCCCGCACGCGGAATTGGCGGAATCCCAGTTCGCGTAAGACCGCCTCGGCCCGCTCGATTTTTCCGAGCAACTCCGGTGTCACGGGCGTTCCATAGGGGACGCGGGAAGATAAGCATGCCGAAGCCGGGCGGTCCCAAGTCGGCAGGCCCGCCCGTCGCGAGAGTTGGCGGATTTCTTCTTTGCGCAGGCGTACGTCCAGCAGCGGCGCGAGGATGTGATGCTCGTGTGCGGCGCGGTGTCCGGGACGGAAGTCGTGGGTATCGTCCGCATTGATCCCGTAAGCGATGGCGCGGAAGCCACGCTCGCTCGCGAGAGCCTCCGTCTGGCTGAACAGCTCGTCCTTGCAGTGATAGCAGCGGTCGGCGGCGTTCGAGACATACAACGGATTTTCAAACTCGCGCGTTTCGATGAATTCGTGGCGCAAGCCCACCGCGCGAACGAACGACTCCACTTGTTCCCGGTCATAGCTGGAAAAGCTAGGGGACAATGCCGTTACCGAGAGCGCCCGTCCGCCCAGCGCCTGGTGCGCCGCCCAGGCCAGGTATGCCGAATCCGCTCCGCCCGAGAGCGCCACCAGAAGCGAATCGAGCCGCCGCAGCGAATCGAGCAGACGCTTTTCTTTTTCCTGTGGCGTTGTTTCCGCGCGGGGCGCTGCAGTCGCCTTGATGGAAAAGGGAATTGTGTTCATGCGGGACCGAGTATAGCGCGGATTCTCCTCATTGGAAGTCGATCAGCACATCTACCGTCGCGGCGTTCGGATCTCTTTGGAGGAACCGGCCGATTTTTTCATAGTGCGCGGGAAAACCACTAAAGGCGCGCTTGATTCCATTGTCGAGAAAATCTTCGTAGGCGCCTTCGTTGAAGACCGAGCCGGGAGCCATCGCCCACGCCGTCCGAATCCGGCGTTCGCCTTCAAGCGATAGTCCAGTCAGAACCAGCTTTCCCATGTGGTACTGCGGCCCCTCCTGAATCGCGGCGGTATACGCAACCCGCTTGGCAACGTCGTCGAAATCGGAGGTGGGCTGCAGGACCAAATCGAGATAGCCTTGGCGGGCAAAGGCGACGCGCACTTTTTCCCAGAGCCCCTCGATTTTCATGCCATCGGCGACGTCGCCGGGTTTCAGGTCGATGAGCTTATCGAGTTCCGTCGGTGGGATGGCCGATGTCCCAATCCACGTCACGCCGCCCCATGAATACGCGATGCCAGGATCCACCGGCGCCAAAACGGTTATTTTGCTGGGATGAGCCTCATTCGCAGTCGGGACAAAACTTGCTTTTGGCGGTTCAAATTTCACGCGCAAGTATCCGCGCGCAAGATACTCGGGCCGGACCTGTTCGACTTCGAAAGCCTCGATCGCGCTGCGGGAAAACGGTTTGCCAACCAGATCGGAGAAACGGTCCTGAATCCCACGGTCGTTCTGCGCGAGTGCATCGGAAAACTCCACGCGCTCCACATCCGCCGCCGCGCCTTCCACTTTGAATTCCATCACTTCATGATTGTCCGGCAACGCCGTCACCAGCGCATGCGTGACGCTGCCAAACACCCCGCGCCGCTCGATCAACTTTTCCAGTGCCAGCGCCATCTGGTCCAGAATTGCTCCGCGCTCCGGCGCCGTCCCGTCAAACAAGACGACGGAGTTTTTCAGTTCCGCCGTGAGTACGTCGTCCGTGAACCACGGAAAATTATCGAACGACACCGGCAATGCCGGCGCGTCCTTCACCTGGTATTCGATCTTAACGCCCTGCTCGACGCTGGTATAGCGATACTGGACGGAGGAAAACGTTCCAAGCCGTGCCAAGGTGTCGGCGGCGCGCTGCATATCGTCGCGTGTGACCGCATCGCCTACTTTCAGCCCCGTGGCTTGAGCGATGACATCGGAAGAAAACCTCGCAGAGCCGGTGGAAGTAAGCGCCACGATATGCGCCGTCCCCCCTGCGAGCCTGTTTGCGCGAGCGCCGGGGCGGGAACGGCGAGGGAAATTGCCGCGAAAGCAGCAAGAATTATCGCGCGCTTTGCAATGGTGGCTCGCATCGAGAACATTCTAAGACCAAGCGAAGTTGATTGAGAAGTCTATTCCACGGTCACGGACTTGGCGAGGTTGCGCGGCTGATCAACGTCGCAACCGCGGCGCACGGCGATGTGGTAGGCGAGGAGCTGAAGCGGGACGATTTCGAGGACCGGAGCGACCAGATCCAGGGCCGCTGGGATTTCAATTACGTGGTCGGCAGTTTCGCGCGCAAGGCGGTCGCCTTCCGTGACGACGGCAAGGACGATACCGTCGCGCGCCTTCACTTCCTGGAGATTCGAGACGGTTTTTTCGTAGCGGGTCATTGAGGCCGGGTCGGATTCATCGCGCGTGGCGATGACGACGACGGGCAAGTTTTCATCGATCAGGGCGTTAGGGCCGTGTTTCATTTCCCCGGCCGGATATCCTTCCGCGTGGATGTAGGAAATCTCCTTCAATTTCAGAGCGCCTTCGAGAGCGATGGGATAGTGAATGCCGCGGCCGAGATAGAGAAAATCGGTGTGGCGGAAAAACTGGCGCCCTAGCTCTTCGAGTTCGGCATCGTGCTGCAGGATGGTTTCGATCTTGTGCGGCAGACGCGTCAGCTCCTGCATCAGGCGTTGCGACGCGTCGGGGGACATCTTGCCGCGCACCTGGCCGAGATAGAGAGCGGTGAGAAGCAGCGCGGTGAGCTGGCCGGTAAACGCCTTGGTAGAAGCAACGCCGATTTCAGGGCCGGCGTGCGTGTAAATCGTGCCGTTCGCTTCGCGCGTGAGCATCGCGCCGACCACGTTGCAGATGGCCAAGACTTTGGCGCCCTTTTGGCGCGCCTCGCGCTCGGCCGCCAGCGTGTCGGCCGTCTCGCCCGACTGGCTGATGGCGATGATGAGGCTGTTGCGATCGAGTATGGGATCGCGATAGCGGAACTCGCTGCCGTAATCCACTTCGACGGGGGTCTGCGCCAGCCGCTCGATCATGAATTTTCCGGCCAGCCCGGCGTGCCAACTGGTGCCGCAGGCCACGATCTTCACGTCATGGAAATTCTTGAAATCCGCTTCGGTGATGTCCATTTCGTCCAGGAAAACCTGGCCGGTTTCCTGTGAAATCCGGCCGAGAAGCGTGTCGCGGACCGCGCGCGGCTGTTCGAAGATTTCCTTCTGCATGAAATGCTTGAAGCCGCCCTTTTCCGCCATGATGGGGTCCCAGGTGATCTGCTGGGCGGGCCGGGTGACCGAGCGGCTTTCGAAATCGGAAATTTTGACTCCCTGGGGAGTGAGGACAGCGATTTCGCCGTCGCCCAGGAAAAAGACGCTGCGCGTGTGCTCCAGCAGCGCGGGAATGTCGCTGGCGACAAAGAATTCCTTCTCGCCAAGACCCACCACGATCGGCGGACCCAAGCGCGCGGCGACAATCTTCTGCGGATCGCGCGCCGAGACCGCGACCAGCGCGTAGGCGCCGCCCATCACTTTGACCGCTTCGAGCACGGCTTTTTCCAGCGGAGCGTCTTTCGAAAACTTTTCCAGAAGGTGGGCGATGATTTCAGTGTCCGTTTCCGTCTGAAACTTGTGGCCCTCTTTCATGAGCTGATGCTTCAGCTCCAGATAGTTTTCGATGATGCCGTTATGCACGACGACGATATCGCCGGTGCAATCCCGGTGCGGATGCGCGTTTTCTTCCGTGGGGCGGCCATGCGTGGCCCAGCGAGTGTGGCCGATGCCGTAGACGCCTTCGAGCGGCGTAATGCGAATGGATTCTTCCAGGTTGCGAAGCTTTCCCGGAGCGCGGCGAATCTCCAGCTTACCGTTTGCGTTGACGACGGCGATGCCGGCCGAATCGTAGCCGCGATACTCGAGACGCTTCAGGCCGTCGAGGATCAACGGAACGACTCGCTTGGGACCGATGTAGCCGACAATGCCGCACATTTCAGTTTCCCCCGGCCAAGTGGATGAAGAATCCGATTGAGAAGCCATCCGGCGCCTGAAACCCAGGGCGTCTTAGGTTCATGTGTCCGTTCAGGTTAGCACAGTTACTTGCTTCACCAAACGCACTGGGCGCGGTTTGTTCTATAGGCAAGGCTAATCGGCCGGCATTCCTGGTCAGTCGGCGCCCGAGACCCATCCGCCAAGAGGGAGGGCGGACTTGATGGCCGCCGCACCATTGGCATAAAAGCGCACGCGACGATGCCAGCCACCAAATCTAGGGAAGGAAATTGCCGGACTGGCGGCATTCCGGACTCATCTTCTAATAGGGAATTACGTCGCCTCGCATTCGCTTAACGAGCGCGGGCATTGACGCGCCAGAAGGTGGGATCGGCGGCAGTCCATTCATTTGCGGGCATACCCCAGTACGGTCGAACGGCAAAGATGATGCTCTGCGGGCCTGCTGCGGCTGCCAGTGCGTCTGCCTGCTCACGAGTCTGCGCCGCGTTCACCACCAATTGAATGTGATCGTCCGTCTGACCGCGAGTCTGCGCCCCGTTCACTCCCGATCGAATGCGATCGTCCGTCTCAAAGACCGTGCCAGGGATCTGGAGGGGGTCCTTTGCGATTGTAATCACGAGGAAGCGCCCCTGGCCCATCGCCCATGGAGCGCCGCGGCTCAAGTCCTGCCGATAGTTGGCGAAGACCTCGAACGGCTCGGCTGACCTTAAGGCTTTCTTGCGGTCCACGTTCTGATGGAGCGCTGCGAGCAGCGGGGCGTTTTTCTCATAGGCATTGGCAACCTGCTTTAGTTCCGCCACCGAATCATAACCATTCAGAAACCAAACTTCCTTCGGGCCGGTCAGCGACTCGATCGCCAAATATGGGTGCGGACACTTGAGCTCGACGCAAATGCGGGAAGCATCTTCCTCAATCGGCCGATAGGCGGCTTCGACTCCAGGCTTGAGAAAATCGCGATAGGCCTCGAGAATGCGCGGCGGCTGTTGTTGAGCGGACGCTGACATTGCAAAACCCAGAATGGCGGCGAATTGCCCGAGCGTTCTGATCATATTCGGCGCGCCATCACTCTGCATGCTATCAATTATCCGCATAGTTGCCTACTCCGCCCCCAATCGGACCTTGGAAGAGTGGGCCGTGATTTGGGTTATTCAATCACTGCAGGCCGGTCCATTGTCGTTCGCATCGAGTCAACGAATTCAGGCCACAGCGGGATTTGACAACCCATGCGCTCCTGTTCCTTCCAATCGTTCTGGTGCTTGGCTAGTCTTCTGGTCTCGTACCTTGGCAGAAGCTAGTCGAGAAGCTCGAAGCGGAACTCTTCGATGACGGGGTTGGTGAGGACGTCCTTGGCGATGCGCTCGACCTGGGATTGGGCTTCTTCGCGGCTCATGCCATCGAGCGCGAGGACAAAGAATTTTCCCTGGCGGACATCCTGGACCTTGGCGTAACCAAGGGAAGAAAGGGCGCGCTGGATGGTTTGTCCCTGGGGATCGAGGACCGTGGACTTCAGCATGACCCAAACGTGAGCTCTCATCGCGGGGGGATTATACCAGCCCGTGGGATTTGGCGGCGGAACGAAAATCGTCGAGGTAGTGGCGCTTTTCGTCAGGTGTGAGGAACGCAGCATTGAAACTTTGTTCGGCGAGGCTGAGGAGTTGATGGTTCGAGAGGCCGAGAGAAGCGGCGAGGGAATACTCGGTGAGCAAATCTGTGTGAAACATTCCGGGATCGTCGGTGGAGAGAGTGACGGGCAGGCCGCCGGCGAGGAACTTGGGGAGCGGATGATCCCGGAGCGATGCCTCCGGCTTGCCGGTCTGCTTGGCCAAAGCGCCGGTGGCGAGATTGCTGGTGAGGCAATTTTCGAGGACGACCTTGCGCGTGGAGAGAGTTTGAGCCAGGGCCGCGTCGTTCATGACGGCGATGCCGTGGCCAATGCGCTCCGCGCCGAGGATCTCGATGGCTTCGCGAACGGAATCGGGGCCGCCAATTTCTCCGGCGTGGCAGACGATGCGGAGCCCTTCGCCGCGGGCGAGATCGAAGGCAGGACGGAAATTGGCGGTGGGGAAGGCAAGCTCGTCGCCGCCCATACCGAAGGCGATGACGCCCGCCGTTTGAAGCTTGGCGGCCCATCGAGCGACTTCCGAAGCGGCTTCCGCGCCAAATTGTCGTGTGGCATCGAAGATCCAGGCGGAGCGCAGCTTGTTGAAGGGTACGCTCTGCGTCATGTCGCGGATCGCCATGAAATTCGCTTCGACATTCTGCATGCGGCGGAGCATGACTCCGACGGAGATGGTGATTTCGGCGTAGACGACGTTTTGGCGGACCAGCTCGTCGGCGAGGCGCTGGGTAATAAGGCGATAGTCGTCCGGCTCGCGCAAGAAAGAAGTGACCCACTTGAAGGCTTCGATGAAGCCGGCAAAGTTCGAGTAGTTGTAACGGCGGGCGACTTCCTCGGGCGTGATCTTGACGTCGTGGCGAGCGGCGAGCTCGACGGCCGTCTCCGGGCGAATCGAGCCCTCGAGGTGAAGATGGAGCTCGGCCTTCGGGAGGGGATCGAGGATGGTCGGAGTTCGCGGCGTCTGAGTCACGGGTTGGGTTCTATTGCGAAGGCAATTGAGGACGCCCGGCGTTGATCCACGCGGTGAGCCAATAGGAGCCGAGATCGGTGGAAGCGTCAGAAAGCTGGCGAATCAGAACGGCGCCTGCTTGGGTGTAGAAGCGATCGTAATACTCGTCGTTGTAGGCAGTAAGGCCGGCGTGAGCACGCGAGTCCGCCAGCAGCACATTCTCGAGCCAGGAATGCGCACCCATGGCCATCTCAAAAGCGTGATCGGTGGGGTCGCGGATGAAGACTGCGTCGTTGGGCTTTACAAAAAAGAAAAGCTGGTAGCGGTCAACCAGGCCGGAGTTGAAACGGGCGTTGACGCCGGGCTGCGCAGAGAGCTTACCGTCATAGTTGACCGTGGTATTGAAGGGGTCGTGGGCGGCGGCGACGTAATGAGCGAGGACTGCGGCGGAAAGCCTCGCCTCATCCCAATTGTGTGCCCGAAACGCGTCGGTCAATTTTTTGCTGGAGAGGCCAATCTGCCAGGGAAGCAGGCCGTAGGTCTCCAGGGTACGGCGGCTGAATTTCGAGACGGCGGCGGTGTAAGCGTGCGGAAGCGCGGCGAATGGGAATTGGCCGTAATGATCGAGCTGGATGAAATCGTTGTGTTGGTCCGTCGGACTCTTGGACTCGTTGGGGTCGGTGACATGCTGAACGAGAAACTGGCGGTTGGATTCAAAGAAGGGAAGCATTTCTTCGGGGAGGGTGTCCACGGCCTTGTTGGTAATCAAACGCTCGGCGTTTTCTCCCCAGCCGGACAACGACGGCAAAGAGAGCAACAGGATCATCGCGAGCATCGCGAGAATTTTAGGAAGCCGCCGGCGCATCAACTCGCTTCCCCCTTCTGTGGCGTGGGCGGCTGCAATTTGGAGGTGGCCAGCGCACTGTTGTGGCGTCCATAGAAGTGATAGAGGACGAGGCCGATCACGAGCCAAACGAAGAAGCGAAGCCAGTTTTCAACCGTGAGGCTCGCCATCAAGATGAAGCAGAACAAAATCGAAGCCAGAGGGATCCAGGGCGTCCAGGGAACGCGGAATCCGCGCACACGTTCCGGCTGTTTTTTTCGGAGGATCAGCACGGCTATGGAAACGAGGATGAAGGCAAACAGCGTGCCAATGTTCGAAAGGTTCACTAGCGTACCGATATCGAAAATGCCCGCGGGGATGGCCACGAAGAAACCGGCCACCCACGTGGCCACATCCGGCGTGCGGAATTTCTTGTGCACGCGGCAGAATCCACCGGGGAGCAGGCCGTCACGCGACATCGCGAACCACACACGCGCCTGGCCCAACTGGAATACGAGAATTGAGGAAATCATGCCCATCAGGGCACCGGCCGTCACCCAGCGGTTGACGCCGTTCAGACCGATGGCCTCAAGCGCTTCGGCGACAGGAGCGGCCGTGTTGAGTTTGCTCCAATGCATGATTCCCGTGAGCACGAGCGCTACGGCGATATAAAAGAACGCACAGATGAAGAGTGAGGCCAGAATGCCGATGGGGAGGTCGCGCTTGGGATTCTTGCACTCCTCCGCCGCCGTGGAAACGGAATCGAATCCGATGTAGGTGAAAAAGACGATTGCTCCCCCCGTCAAGACGCCTTGCAAGTGATTCGGGAAGAACGGCTTCCAATTCACCGTGTTGATGTACTTGCTGGCAGCGATGCAGAACACCATGATCGCTACGATCTTGATGCCCACCATGGCGTTGTTGGCGCCCGCCGATTCGCGAATGCCGATGACGAGCAAGATGGTGAGGAACATCACGATCAGAAAACCCATGATATTGAAATGAACTGCCCATCCAGTCATGGGGGAATAGGCAGGACTGGCGAGCGAATCCGGCAAGTGAACGCCAAATGATTCGAGCAGGCTATCTAAATAGGCAGAAAAGCCGACGGCCACAGCCATATTGGACACAGCGTATTCGAGAATGAGGTCCCAGCCGATGATCCAGGCTACCAGTTCGCCGAGCGTCGCGTAGGTGTAGGTGTACGCGCTGCCGGCAATGGGGATCATCGACGCGAGTTCGGCGTAGCAGAGCCCTGCGAGGCCGCAGACTAGAGCAACGGCGAAAAAGGAAACGGCGATGCCGGGGCCCGCGCCAGGGCGTCCTGTTATGCCGAGCGCATGGCGGCCGTGCATTAGCACGTCGAGCAGAGGCGCATTGAGAATAGAAGGAAATTCGACGGTTTCGCCGGCGGCCGCGGTCCCCGTGGTGATGAAAATGCCGCTGCCGATGATGGCGCCCACACCCAGGGCCGTCAGGCTGAGCCAGCCGAGAGTCTTCTTCAGGCGCTTCTCCGGGAGGTCAGCGTCGGAGAGGAGTTGGTCGATGCTCTTGGTGCGGAAGAATTGTGGGTCCAATCGGCACCATCCCCGTGTGAATGAGACGAAAAAACTCTACCTTGCGCGGCCCGGGAGCGCAACCTTGGTCTTCTTGCTGCGGTGATACAGCCACTCCCGGCCGTGGCCTTTGCTTTCCCCCGAATCGAAGCGCGGGGGCGAATCCACCGACAACAGCAGAATGCTACGCCAATTGTAAGTTCGCGTAGCGCTCGACCAACTTCTTGGGGCCGTAATCCTGAAAGCTGACCGTCAGGCGGCGGTCCTCGCCTTCGCCTTCGACCTCCACGATAGTGCCGATGCCCCACTTGGAGTGGCGGACGCGCGTTCCGATCAGCGGGTCTTTTGATGCACGCGGAGCGCGCGTGCCACGCGAGGAGCGAGCGCTCGACGCGACGGACGTCCGCCCATAAGCGGAGCGGCTGCGGCCATAGGCGTAGCCTTCCGAGTGTTCCGGATCCGGCTCGTAGCGCCGTGTTTCGCCCGGCTCAGAGAGTGAGCCATAGGCAGCTTCGATGAGGTCTCCGGGAACCTCGGCCAGAAAACGCGAGGGCGTGGAGGCGCGCAGGCGGTCTTCTCCGTAGCTGCGGCGGTAAATGGCGCGCGAAAGGACCAGCGAACGCTTCGCGCGGGTCATGCCGACGTAAAACAGGCGGCGCTCCTCTTCCATTTCCGCCAGCGTGTCGAGCGAGCGGCTGTGGGGAAGCAGGCCTTCTTCGAGCCCGGCGAGAAACACGGCGTCGAATTCCAGGCCCTTGGCGCTGTGAAGGGTCATGAGCGAGACGGGAATCGTCTCGTCGTATTCGTCGGAATCGCTCACCAGCGCCGCGTGGTCGAGCAAGTCCTCGAGCGTCTGCCCCTGCTCGGTCGCTTCGGCCATGGCATTCGAGAGTTCGCGAAGGTTTTCGGCCCGGGAGGAATGTTCGAGGTTGTCCTGCTGCTCGATCCAATCCAGGTACCCGGTGCGGTCCAGGACGCGCTCGATCAATTGCGCGGGCGCGAGGTTCTCCACGTCGTCCTGCATTTCTTCGATCAGTTCGCGGAAGGAGCTCAGCGCGCCGGTGAGTCTCTTGCCGGTGGAGAACTCTCCGGCGCGAATCACGTCCCAGATGGATTGGCCGGTTTCGCGGGCGCGCGCTTCGAGGACTGCAACCGTGGCGGCGCCGATGCCGCGCGGCGGCACGTTGAGAACGCGCAATAGCGCCACGTCGTCTTCGGGATGAAACAGCAGGCGAATATAGGCCAGCGCGTTGCGGACTTCGGCGCGTTCGTAAAAACTGAACCCGCCGACGACACGGTAGCGGATTCCCAGGCGGCGAAGAACTTCCTCGAACGCGCGGGACTGCGCGCCCGTGCGGTATAGGACCGCGGCGCGGGCATCAGAATCGTTGCGCACAATCGCGGAGAGTTGCTCGCAGATGTATTCCGCTTCCGCCGTGGAATCCTGAGCTTCGTAGAATTTCAAGGGATCGCCCGCACCGAGGGTGGCTTGCAGATTTTTCCCCAGGCGGTTTGTGTTGTTGCGGACGACGGCGGCGGCAGCGTCGAGGATGGTTTGTGTGGAGCGATAATTTTCCTCGAGGCGGATGATCTGCGCCCCAGGAAAATCTTCGCTGAAGCGCTTCAGATTTCCGGCGCGAGCGCCGCGCCAGCCGTAAATTGATTGGTCTTCATCGCCGACGACGCAGACATTCCGGTCGGGGCCGGCGAGGAGGCGCACGAGCTCCTCCTGCGCCTGGTTCGTATCCTGAAATTCGTCGGCCATCAGATATTGGAAGCGTGCGCTCCAGGCGCTGCGCACCTGCGCATGGTCGCGAAGGAGCTCGACCGCGCGCAGAAGCAGGTCGTCGAAATCGAGCGCGCTGGCTTTGCGCAGCATTTCGCCGTAGGCGCGAAAGATGGCAGCGACCTGGCGGCGAGTCCGGTCCTGCATCCGTGACGCGTCGGATTCCATTGCTTCCGGCGTGATGCCGTGATTCTTGGCGTGGCTGATTTGAGCGCGGACGCTGCGCGGAGGGTAATCCTCGGAAGAAAGATCGAGCTGAGCGAGGGTGCGCTTGACCGCGGCGGTCTGGTCGTCGTCGTCGTAAATGGCGAAATCGCGCGGAAGGCCCAGGTGCGAGCACTCGCGGCGCAGCAAGCGCGCGCAGAAGGAGTGAAACGTCGAGATCCACACTTCCGAGGCTTCGCGGCCGCTCGCACGCAGAAGGTTGCCTATGCGCTCCTTCATGACGTCCGCGGCTTTGTTTGTGAACGTGACGGCAAGAATCGCGCCGGGCGGAACGCCTTTTTCGATCAGATGAGCGACGCGATATGTGATCACGCGCGTCTTGCCCGTTCCGGCGCCGGCCAGGACCAGCAGCGGGCCTTCGGTCGCGAGAACCGCTTCGCGCTGGCGCTCGTTCAGGTCGTCGAGGAGTGACATTGCCTGCGAAGATTTGTCCAAGGGCGAATTCTATCCGACGGCGCGCAATTGGGCAATTTGCGATTCCTCGATGCACAGGATGCGCGAACCATCCTTAGGAAGGGCCGCGCATTCGACTCTGCTACAATGAGGCGCTTTCCAAGCGCATCCCCGGGAGAAAAATCGTGCCCAAGCATTCGTCAGTAAGACCCGTTGAAGCGGGAACGACCAAGCGATTCTACTTTGCGGGGCTCCTGTTGTGCGCTGCCGTATCCTTCCAAATTGCATGGAGCGCCGGAAAGCCGCCACAGCGACCGATTGACCAGAAGCAGATCGATTCGATTTTTTCGGCGATCACCAGCCCGAACGAGCCTGGTCTGGCCGTGATGGTACGCAAAGACGGGCATACCGTCTTCGAGAAAGGTTACGGCCTGCGCGATTTGCGATCACACGCGAAGATCGACGGGGTGACGGATTTCCGGCTTGCGTCCGTGACGAAGCAATTCACGGCCATGGCCGTGATGATGCTCGTACGCGACGGCAAGCTGCGCTACGTGGAAAAGCTGACGGATGTATTCCCTGGTTTTCCGAGTTATGGGAAAGCGATCACGATCCGCAACCTGCTGAACCACACTTCCGGCCTGCTCGATTACGAATCACTGATGCAGCCGCAGGACCCCAACGCGTCACCAGAGAAAATGGTTCAGATCCAGGACGCAGAAGTCCTGAATCTCCTGGAACAGCAGACCACAACGAAATTCGCGCCCGGAACGAAGTGGGATTACAGCAATTCGGGTTATGTTTTGCTGGGAAGCATCGTGGGAAAAGTTTCGGGCAGGCCATTCGGCGATTTTTTACGCGAGCGGATTTTTGCGCCTCTCGGCATGCAGAACACATTGGCCTTCGAAAAGGGCAAGAACCAAGTGCCCAATCGCGCATTCGGCTACTCGCCAAAGGGAGACCATTCCTGGGAGGAAACGGATCAAAGCCCGACGTCGGCGACACTGGGCGATGGCGGGGTTTACACTTCGGTGGAAGACATGGCGAAATGGGACGACGCGCTCGAACGCCACACGTTGCTCAGCGAACAAGATATGCAACCGGCGCTGGCCCCGGCGCTGATGCGGCCGGGCGCTCCGGGTGAGGCTCCCTTGGACCCGGAAGGGAAGCCGGTCTTCTACGGATTTGGCTGGTTTCTCGATCCCTATAAAGGACACACGCGGATGTACCACTACGGCGAAACTGTTGGATTCCGCACGAACATTATGCGCTTCACGGACGACAAGCTGACCATCATCGTCCTCTGCAATCGCGTGGATTTGAATCCGGGGGATCTGGCGGAAAAGGTTGCGGACCTGGTCTTCGCTTCCCAGAAATAATCGCAGATGAAACCACGCAAGCTGCCGGGGTGGCTGCAGACGTTCGTTGCCGGGATGGGCGGCGGCGGACTGTTTGTCGTGGCGTTTCTGGATTCTTCGGTGCTCTCGTTTCCGTTTGTCGCGGATGCCCTGGTGATCGAGCTGACGATTCAGAAACCCGCGCGGATGCCGTATTACGCCGCCATGGCGGCGCTGGGATCGCTCGCCGGTTGCATCTGGCTCTACCTCTTGGCGAAGAAGGGCGGGGAAGCTTACTTTCACCGCCATGCCGGCGGACGCGCCGAGAAAATCAAGGAATGGGTGGAGGGACACGCATTCCTGAGCGTTTTCATTCCCGCAATCCTGCCGCCGCCGCTGCCATTCAAGGGATTCATTCTGGCTGAGGGAGTGTTTCAAGTGCCGCTGCGGACGTTCGTGCTTGCTTTGGCGCTCGGACGCGGGCTGCGATATTTCGCCGAGGGAGTCCTTGCCGTGCGATACGGAGAAGCCGCGCTGGATTTCTTGATGGCGCATGGCCGCTCGTTCGCCATCACGGTGGTTGCGGTCGTTGCCGTGCTTTACATCGGAAGCCGCTTATTTTTCCGCAGCGCGCCTGCGAGCCGCTGAACAGTTTGCAGCGCTGCCCGGCACCTGCTTCTTCAAGGCTCGCTCGACGAAGCAAAGCGGAATCCCTGGTGCGTAATGCGGGAGGCGCTATCCAAATCGACGCGGACGATGATGTTGTCGGGGCTTGAGTCGCCGGGGGCAAAGCGAAGGTCCTGCAACTCGACGCGATACCCATCCTCCATCCGCGTCACGCTGGCGATCGGGAATCGCGCGTAGCGGATGAACCGCTCGGCGTCTGCTGTGTTTTCCGCGGCTTCGAGAGCCGGAGAATCCTCCGGCTTGAAATGCGTCAAGCTGCGGTCGGGATCGAAATCCGAACCGGATCCGAGCGGAACTTCCACTTCCTCGATCGTACTGTCCGTCACCACGACGCCCCGCCAATCCATCGGCGCGGACGAGGACGGAAATGCTCCCGCCGAAAGCGGTTCGCGCCCGTGATATTCGCGCGCGAGCAGCAGGTCGACCGCCTGGCTGTGCAGAATCGCGCGCGCGCCCAGATAGGCGCAAAGAAGCAGCAGCGTAACGAACGCTCCCGCCAGTCCTTTCGTCGTCTTCTTTCTGTCGCCGATTTCCTCGCTGACAAGCCGAAACAACATCGGCAGCAGCAACCCCGCCGTTAGGAGAACTAGAATCCACGGGTCGAGATTGGCTACGAGATCCCACGCGTACCATCGCGAGTGGAACGGCCAGAACAACTGCACTCCGATGCCGCTCGCCAGATCGAGCAACAAATGGCCTGCGACACCGATCGCACATGCAAACAAAGCCGGCGCGAACCGCAATGGCGCAGGAGCGCCCGCAGGCGAAGGCTTGGAGGGGAATTTTTTGTCGAGCGCGCAAAATGCGGCGGCAATCGCGCAAGCCAATACGGCCGACCCAAGTAGGGAATGGAGCGCCGCGCGATGGAGACGCAGAAACGCGCCCGCGCCGCCGAGGTAACTCACAAAGTCGAGATCGGCCGCGACTCCGGAGACCACAACCATCGTTGTCCCCCAGCGCGGCAATCGCTTCTGCGCCGCGCGAGCGAGCGCCAGGGACGCCAGCGTATGAGTGACGGGTTCCATCGTGTGCCTTGCTTCGGTGCTAAATCTTCAGGCCCGCCGGAGTGACCAGGGAAAGCGCGTCCGGAACGATCCGGAACTCCAGCGGCAACGGGCCAATTGGCTCGCCGTCCGCTTGAGCGTACACCGGTTGCTCGCTCGCCGCCTCGCAAACTGCTCCGGCCGCCTTCCAGGTAGCGATCCCCTCAACACTGCGGAGCTTCCCTAACCAGAGGGCGGGCAGGCAACTGAGATACCGGAAGCGGCTGCGGGAGGTATTCGTCAGAAATTCGAAAGAGTCCTCGAAGAGACTTGCGCCGGTGGTGATCTTAAAAGGCCCGCCGTAATTCACCGTGCGGCCTACCACGATGATCGTGGCGCGCCGCTCTTCGCCTCCGGATCGGACGCGCATTTCGGGAAAACTATAGCGAATGAGCTGCCGCGCGCCTTCGGCCCAGTAGGCCAGCACTCCGGCGCTTTTCTTCAACCCCGCATTGACGGCGTTCACGATCGCGCCGTCCGGGCCCGCGCCAGCCACGGATAGAAAGTAGCGTCCCTCGCGCGGGACTTCCGCGGAATGATTCCCATTGACCGGGATCGCAATCCCGAGCGCGATTCTCCGCACCACGCCGCCCGGAATCAGCCGTGATGCGTGAGGGATGTCCCAGGGAATGCGCAGCTCTTTCGCCAGGATGTTGGCCGTCCCTGCGGGGAGCAGCGCCATCGGGACCTGACTGCCCGCCAGACCGTTCACGATTTCATTGATCGTGCCGTCGCCGCCGCAGGCGATCACCATCCCGCGCCGCTGCTCCACCGCCTGCCTCGCAATCGCCCTTGCGGTCAGGGGGCCTTTTGTGGGAGCGAGTTCGGTCCTAATCCTCTCGTCCTTCAGCAGGCGCACCGCCTGCTCGATTTCCGCGAAGCGCCGGTGGCGCCGCCGCCCGCTGGTCGGGTTGTAGATAAGCAACGCGTCCTTGATCGAGTCGGGCATCGAGAGGTCCCGGGGTTTCAAACCAAACGCGCATTGTATAATACCCGGCGGATTGGACCGATTGCATACCGCTGAGGTTTCCATGTCCAAGACTGTGATGGCGAAGTCGCGTGACGCTGCCAAAGAGATCGAACGCCTGCGCGAGGAAATCCGCCGGCATGAATATCTCTACTACGTTGCCGACGACCCTGAAATTTCCGACGCCGCCTTCGACCGGCTGATGAACCGTCTGAAGCAGCTCGAAGCCGAACATCCCGACCTGGTAACGCACGATTCGCCGACCCAGCGCGTGGGAGGCGAGCCGCGCGAAGGGTTCCAGGCCGTTCGCCACAAGACGCCGATGGTCAGTCTCGATAACGCTTTCTCCTTCGACGAACTGGCGCAATTCGACCGCCGCGCCCGCGAACTCACCGGCCGTGAGAAAATCGAATACATCGGCGAGCACAAATTCGACGGCCTCAGCATGTCGCTGCTCTATGAAAAGGGAACGCTCGTGCGCGGGGTGACGCGCGGCGACGGCACCACAGGCGAAGACGTCACACCCAACGTGAAAACGATTCGCTCCATCCCGCTCACTGTGGATGCCGCCCTCCTTAAGAAAGCAGGGCTGCCGGGAAGCTTCGAAGTGCGTGGCGAAGCCATCATGCCGCGCAAGGCGTTCGAGCAATTGAACGAGCAGCAGGAAGCACAGGGCGGTAAACGGTTTGCGAATCCGCGCAGCTCGGCGGCAGGAACCGTGCGCGTGCTCGACCCATCCATTACGGCTTCGCGCCGCCTCGATTTCTTCGCTTACTACCTGCTTGTGGAGGGGCGCCCGCCGAAGAAGCGGCACTCGGAAAATCTCGAGGCGCTTGCGGCACTTCAGTTTAAGGCCAGCGATGACTGGGAGCTGTGCCATTCGCTCGAAGAAGTCGAGCGCTACATCGGCCGCTGGGAATCGAAGCGCGAAAAGCTGCCATACGAAATCGACGGCATCGTCATCAAGGTCAACGAAATCGCGCTTCAAAACGAGCTAGGCTTCACGGCCAAGGCGCCTCGTTGGGCCATCGCCTACAAATATCCCGCGCAACAGGAAACGACCGTCGTCAACGAAATCAAGATTCAGGTCGGCCGCACCGGCGTCCTCACGCCCGTCGCGTATCTGGAACCCGTGCAGGTGGGCGGTGTCACCGTCAGCCGCTCGACCCTGCACAATTCGGACGAAATCGAGCGCCTCGGCCTGCACGCGGGCGACACGGTCCTGATCGAACGTGCCGGCGAAGTGATCCCGCACGTCGTGAAGGTGGCGAAACACGGCAAAGAAGAAAAGAAATTTGAGATGCCGGCGAAATGTCCTGAGTGTGGCACGCGCATTCATCACGATGAAGGCGAAGTCGCCTATCGCTGCGTGAACGTCTCCTGCCCCGCGCGCCGCCGGGAATCGCTGCTGCATTTCGCCGGGCGCCACGCCATGAATATAGACGGCTTGGGCGACAAGCTCGTCGACCAGCTTGTCGACAAAGGTCTCGTCAAGGACGCCGCCGACCTTTATCACTTGAAGCTCGACACACTCGCCGGCCTCGAGCGCATGGCGGAAAAATCCGCGCAAAACCTTCTCGACGAAATCGCGGCCAGCAAGAAGAACAGCCTCGCCCGGCTGATCTACGCGCTAGGCATTCGCTTCGTCGGCGAGCGCACCGCGCAGCTTCTCTCCGATCATTTCAGCTCGATGGAAAAGATCGCGGAAGCGGGCGAAGAAGAATTGACCGGCGTGACGGAAGTTGGGCCCAAGGTTGCCGAAGGAATCCTGGAATTTTTCTCGGAAGCCGCGAATCGCAAGCTGATTGACCGCCTGCGCGCCGCCGGTCTGAATATGAAAGGCGAGCGCCAGGCCCCGAAAGACACGAAATTTGCCGGAATGACTTTTGTCTTCACCGGGACGCTCACGAATCGCTCGCGCGAAGAAGCCGAAGCCCTTGTCGCCGCCCACGGCGGCAAGGCCGGCTCGTCGGTCAGCAAGAAGACGAACTACGTGGTGGTCGGCGCCGACCCCGGCTCAAAATTCGAGAAAGCCAAATCCCTCGGCGTTCCCATCCTTGACGAAGCCCAGTTTGAGAAGCTCCTAAGCAAGAAATGACGCTCTACAGCACGCCCGACATGCGTCCAAACCCTGGGCAGGTGCTTTCCGGTATATAATGAAAATGGCGGGTGAGCCGGGTGATCGCCGGCTCGCTTCTCGCAAGGGAAGCGAGCGGGAGGAAAGTCCGGACTCCAGCCGTGGTGAGCTCGCAAGAGCCGGCCACGGCAGGGCAACGCGCCTGGTAACGCCAGGGGGCCGGTCCTTGTTAAGAATTCAGCGGGCGTAAGCTCGCGGCAGGGAACTCGGCTACGGAAAGTGCCACAGAAACTTATACCGCCGGTGATGCTTGCACCTCGGTGGCAGGCCTGAGGCAAAACCAAGGGCCCGCTTCTTCCGGTCGAGCGCATTTGGCAAGGGTGAAAAGGTGGGGTAAGAGCCCACCGCCCGGGTGGCAACACTCGGGGCACGGAAAACCCCGCGTGGAGCAAGGCCAAATAGGAGGGGAGGGCTGGCCCGGCCCGTATGCTTGCCCTGAGTTCGCTTCGGCGAACGAAGGGCGGCGCGCTCGATAGAGCGCGTGGCTGCGACCCTCGGGTAGGCTGCTGGAGTCCCGGAGCGATTCGGGACCTAGAGGAATGATCGCCGCGCTTGTGTGTGCCTAACGCATCCTGGTGCGAATCAGGGTGACAAGGTCGCGCAGCGCACAGAATCCGGCTTACAGGCTCATCCGCCACTATCTCTTTTCGGCTCAATTCGGTTTGACCTCCGCGGCTTTCAACTGTGGCTGCGGTGTGCCCGCTATCTCCAAACCTTGCCCATTTTCCATGATATTTCGCGCGCGCTCTCTCAGCTCACGAACGAACGGCGCGTAGTGGTTTTCGACCGTCTCGACCGTATCCCCGAGCAGCTTCGCCACGTCATAGGGGCTCGCGCCGCGGGCGAGCAGGTCAACTGCAAGGGTGTCTCGGAAGCGATGGGGGTGTGAATCGAGTACCCCCGCACGGCGCCCGAGCGAGAGCATTCGGTAATAGAGACGCGGGCGCGTGAGCGGGCGGCCGGTCGCCGGATTCAACAGGACACGATCTTCCGGTTCCGGGTTGCGGCGATCCCGTTCGACTTCGAGCGCGAAGAGAAGCTCCTGGTGAATTGGCAGGATCACGCGCTTGCGTCTCTTCATGGTCAAGCGATTAATCTCGCGCGTTTCCCAGGCGATTTCTTCCCACCGTAGGCCCACAGCGTCCGAGCCTCGCAATCCGGTCCAGCGGAGGAGTAGAAACGCGAGAAGATCCGCGCCGGCTGACTGCCGTAGTTTTGCAAGCTGCGCCGCGTTGAAAGGTTGAGCGCCGCGCTCGGGTTGGTCGCCCGGGCGCCCCTCAAGGCGCACCGGATTTTTCGAGATCATCTCGCACTCAACGGCGTAGCCAAAAATGCGGTGCAGGATCGCGGCATCGAGCACGACTCCCGCTCCGCCGCGGGAATGTTTCTTTGCGAGCACGCGGGCGAGCCGCCACACTTTGAAATCTTCCACGACTGCGCGGTTGATGTCAGCGAGGTTGACGATTCCACGGCTCGCAAGAAACTGCTCGAACGCCGTGGACGTTTGGAGGTATCGCTCGCGCGTCGAGTCCCGCAGTTTGCCGGTCGCGATGCGCTGAGTCATCCAAGCGGAAAACTTTGCGGTGAGGTCGTTCCAAGAGTGCTTCAGTGCTTCGGGCTCATCCGTCGGGACGTGACCCGCGATCGCCGCCAGCTTCTCGAATGTTTCGGGCGGCAACACGCGACGCAACTCACGCCAGCGAATCGAGCCTGGACCTTCGGCGAGTGCTTTCTCGATCGTGCCTTGCCAAGCCAGGGCCGCTTCATAGTTTGCCGTGCCGAGCGATACCCGCACGCGCTCACGCTCCCCGCATCCACGTCGGCCACGATCGCCGGCGCGTCCTTCGAGCCGGTAGACGCCGCCGCGTTTTCTGACTCGCATCATCGGAACACCTTCATTTTGTCGCGCTCGATTCGCAAAACAACGTCGAACGAAACAAGTTTGTGACTCTTCTTTTTCCGCCCATTCGCCGCGAGGTCCAGTACGCGCTCGCCGCGAATCACGTTGTAGACCAGGGATCGCGAACAGCGCCAGCGTTCCGCCAACTCGGGAATCGAGTAAAACGGCCGCGGCTCACTTGCGGATTGAATTGTAGTCTCCATCAGCTTTCGAATTCACCTGCTTAGAAAACTGTTCTTTTTGTCCCTGTGCAACGGCCGCGCCGTTTCCTCGATTCCACTGCGCGAGATGCCTTCATTTGCAGACACGGTTTTTGCCCCGGAGCCAGCGTCGCTCACGCATTCGCAATTTCCTTCACCGGCTGGACCGTCGCCGGCACGTCGGGCTCGCAGAGGACCGCATCGACAATCGCCCCGAGCCAATCTTCATCGCACTGCGGCCGGGTCTTGTCCGTGGGCGCGGTCCATGAGCCAAACCGGTCGATGCTCCACCCACGGGACTGCAGGCCCTCAATCAATCTCGCCTTGTCGATCTCGTGCCGCATCTCTTCTCGCTTCCGCCTGTGGCTAACCCACACGCTACCGAGCGTTCGGACAGGTGAAAGTTTCACCGAAATCTTTCACCGTCCGCGAGGTGTGGCGCCATTCTCTTGCTAAGGGGTTCGCCACACTCGCCACGCCCCCCCACCCGCAAGGTGTGGCGAGGGTGTGGCACACCCCCTCATCACACCCGCAAATCCTTTCTGTAGTGCCGGATAGATGAATCGTTTAACTTAATCCCCACACTGGCAAAACGCTGCACAAGTTCCCGCGATGTCAGCGTGGGCTCTTTTTCGAGCCAGGAACGCATCAAAGCCAGATTCGCAGCTCGCGCTTCGCGCGCTGATTCAGGGGCACCCCCGCGGTCACGTTCGGGCTCTTGCTCATCGCTTAGACTCCCGCACTCGCCCGGCCGCTTGAGGATTCGGAAGTCGCCGGTTTCGTCAATGAACGGGCGACCGATAATTTGAAAGGGGCCACACGGCTGAAAATCTCGCGGCTTGATGTTTTCGAGGTGGAGGATATTGGCGGCCGAGTCGATTTGCTTGACTCCCCATGCGGTTGTGAGCATCGCACCCACGTCGCCAGAGCCGCGCAAAACATTTTCCAACCGCATCGTGTTCTCCCGGGCGAAGGGTTTCGGAGAATGGTGAGCTGCGATGACGGAACGCGCGCCCGATCCGAGCAATGCAAAAATGTCGTTTGCGAGCCCACGCGCCATCTCCGTCGCAGAATTTTCGTCGCCTTCTGCGAAGCGAACAGCAGTGTCCAAGATGACGTGCGCGCCCTTCGCGGCGAACAGGATTCGCGGATCGCTGAGGCACGGTGTCGGACCTTTCGAGAGCGTGCGGACGAGTAACCGATCATCGTTTGGCGCGAGTGCGTCGTAAATCCCGAAGAGTTTCAGCCGATGCTTGAACGGCGCCAGTGAGCACTCAGGAACGAGATAGACCACGCGCACGCAATTTTCTTCGACTGGAAACAGATCCCAAAGTCTCGCGCCTTTTCCGGCGAGCAATGCCTTTGCGATCGAGCAGAGAATCAGCGTTTTCCCGTGTCCGCTCAGTCCGCCTATCATCGTCGCGCCTTCGTTCTGCAGAAAACCGCCGATGGAAAAACTCAGAGGGGCGCAACCCTCGAAGTCCGCAAAACTGTGAAACATCTCACGCCAGGCCCGCGGCTCTATGCTTAGGCCACTGTTCACGCAGAGGCTCGCCAATCGTTCGCCGGCGCGAGATAGGACGCCAGCGGATTCGCACGCTTCGAGAGCATCCGCTTTGATTGCTTCGCCTGAGTACGCGATCGCCCGGAGGATCGCTTTGTCCTTCACAATGCGCGAGTAGTATTCGACATTCGTAACGCGCGGCAGGCCGTCTGCGAGCTGCGAAAGATAGGCCACGCCGCCGGCGGCTTCGAGCTTTCCGCTCATGCTCAAATCTTCCATCAGCGTGACGGTATCGACTGGAATGGACTTTTCCGCGAGTTGGATCATGCACGCGAAAATCTTTTGATTCTCAGGGAGGAAAAACTCTTCGGCACGGATCACGCCTGTGGCGACGTTGAGAGCCGAATTGTCCAGAATGATCGATCCCAGGACGCTGCGTTCCGCTTCAAGATTATGCGGCAACGGTCGATCGTCTGAGTCCTTTACGAATGGCACGACGGCCGGTTGATTCTTTCGGTTTAGATTCGGGTTTGTCACGTTTGCTCGTTGCGCAGTCTCTTCCTCGCGTCCCTGCGCCGGGCCTCGCGGCGAACTCTTCGCCATCTCGCGCGAGCTGCCCTGCGCGCCGACTTTCGTCTTTGCGCCGGTGAAAGACTTGCGCGTGAGATTCGGCCGCCGATAGAACCAAAATCCTCAAACGACAATTCCATGAGTGCGAACCCCCTTCACATGTGCAATTGTGGTGGGACTGGCGAGTCGTGAACAGAACACGAGCAAGCAAGTTTTGTTCTGAGGTGTTACCGCAGAGGGGCGCTAATGCGAGGGTGCCTTTCGACAGCGGCGCTGTTTTTCTGGCGTTTCCGCTCACGAGATACCATCATTGTGAGGGCTTCAGGCGTCATCTTTATATCGGGATCAAGGAGTTCGAGAATTTCCTGGTAGTGCTCCGTTTTGGAGCGAGATTCCTGTTTCACCTTCTCCACAATCCAGGTGAGTTTAGCTGCGAACGTCATGACCTTGGGCGACTGCTTGATACTGTCCTCGATTGCCTGTGCTGCATCTTCTAGGATTGTCGGGAGATCGGTGAGCAAGTTAACACGCGGGGGAGTGCGTTTGTCGCGGATCGCAACTCTTTCGGCGTGACCGCTTCTGTCTGTGACGGTGAGCGTGACGCTTTTAATGAGACGACGTTGATTTCTCTCGGGGAGCACGGACGCACCCACCATGACGAAAGGCGGGAAAGCATCTTTCTTCATCAGTGCCGCATCCGCGCGGAAGTTTCGAGGCAGGGCTTTGATGCGCTTTCGGTCAGCGGGGGAAAAGTTGAGGAACAGCGTACCCGCTTTCCCTTTTTGGAATCTCTTGAGGTTGTCGAGGAGTCGGCATAAAGAATTGACATCTACCCCATCTTTCCGGAGCTTTTCAGCGGCTATTCGATGCGCGGGATTGACCGCAGTGCGATTCTTTCGATGTTGGTCTGACAATCGAATCTCCAGAGCCCCGGCCGTGATCCTAGGCTTTTTTTTCTTTCCGGGGCAAAAACCTCATATGGTTTTCGCCCCCTCTAACTCGCTCAATCCACTAGCCCGGTTACACCTGGAATCAACCTGCTGATTTAGCGCCTCACACTCCGCGCTAAATTATGACCTGTCCGATGTCTTCAGGTTTGATTCCCTGCTCGATTAACATTTCTTTCGCTGCGCGCGCATACCCGGGATCAATCTTTTCCAGCAACTCGTCAGCCAGCGCCCGCAGCGCGGTCGCGGTGTTCGGCTCGTTCCACTTTCCATTGAGCGCTGTGAGCACTCTTTTCCCGTCGAGTCCCGAGCCGATCAACGCGACCAGGATGTTTTCCGACGTCTCCGCCCACTTAGGGTAGAACTGCGTGTGCGTGAGCCTGCCGTTCTGCTTGGCATCAATGAGATTCCAGAGGACTTCTATTTCCCTATAGACCGTCACAAGCTTCTCAGCTCTACGGTCCGCCTCGCTGGCGCGCTTGCCGAAGTAGTACGTAAGCCAGACGGCGAACACGCCAAAAACGCCGCCGATTAAGCCTCCGATAGCGCCCCCGAGAATAGCCGCCTGAGTGTCGGACATTTGTTGGGTCCTCCCAAGCACTAACATCGACAACGAACATCATCCTAAAATATCTTGACAGCACTGTCAAGCTACTGATACAAGAGACGTATGGCTGACAAGTTCTACAGCACGGGCGAGGCCGCAAAAGCGGCCGGCATATCGAGGCAGACATTGCAAGAATGGATTTCTGCGGGAAAGGTTGAGCCGCCGAAGATGGTCGGCAACACTCGTGTTTGGAGCCAGTCGCAGGTGAATAAACTGAAACTGATTCCCCGAAAAGAGAAGTAGAAACAAAAGCGCCCCGCGCCGGTGTTTGAGCACCGGCGCGAGGCTAGCCCAATCGCACACAGGAGGTGCAACGTGGCTGACGCAAATTCTACACCGCTCCGCGTGGCGATCTATGCGCGGGTTTCAACGACTGGCAACGGACAATCCCCGGAAATGCAAACTCGCGAGCTTCGCGAATACGCTCAGCGTCGCGGGTGGACAATCGTCGGCGAGTTTGTGGATGTCGGGATTTCGGGCAGCAAGGAAAAGCGCCCCGAACTCGATCGCCTTATGGCCGACGCGCATCGGCGCAGATTCGATGCCGTGATTGTCTGGAAGTTCGATCGCTTCGCCCGTTCCGTGTCCCATCTCCTACGGGCGCTTGAAACGTTCAACGTCTTGGGTATCGCGTTCGTTAGCCTGAGCGAGTCGCTTGACACGAGCACACCGGCCGGCAAGATGGTTTTTACCGTCCTTGGCGCGGTCGCCGAATTGGAGCGCAGTCTCATTGCTGAGCGCGTCCGGGCGGGTTTGCGGAATGCCCGAGCGAAGGGGAAGCGCCTGGGGCGCCCGCGGAAGATCGTGGACGCCGCAAGGATTGGTAGGCTCCGCGCACAGGGCGTCTCCTGGCGAAAGATAGCGCGGCAGATGGAGTGCAGTGCCAGAACGGCGCGGAGGGCGGGGCAGAAGGCAGAAAGAGGATTTTGCCCAGCCGCGTAGCTTCCGATAGGTGAAGAAGAAGCCAATCTCAGTGGACGTGCAGGCGGATAACTCACATCTCACGTAACAGTACCCACCTTACCGGTAACGGCGTTCTATAAAGGGGAGAGTCAAGAGAAAAAACAACCCCGGCGACTGGAAGGAGCAAAAATGTTCGCTGCGCTCTCCAGCCCAGGTCATGTTGAGAGGCTTTGGGATATTCGCTCTTCGTAGATTCATTCTGTTTTCGTGACGGCGCTTTCGGATTCTGAAGCAAGACAAGCTGCGCGGTTGAACGTTGTCAACCATGGTTCTATCTGAGGCTCGAGGCCTATAGCTTTTTCTGGTTATCCGAGGGGGCATATAGTTAATCAAGAGACTCGCGGTGCTCGAAGCACACTCTCCGCCTAACGCCGTTATGGATACTCACCCTCGAACCAAAGCGTCAGAAGAACCGAAAAGCCATCACCAGAAATAAATCCAGCAAAGGACGGTCCTTAACCCAACGCTTAAGCTGCTTGTTGTTTCAGATGTTCTGCGTCGAAACGTACTCCTTTCTTCCAGACGAGCAAAGTGATGGCCGCGATCTTGCGCGCCAAGGTGAGCCGCGCCAAGTGCGGTTTCATTCCTCGGGCAACACAAGCTTCGTAGAAGTGTTGGAAAGGGCCCGCGGTCGAGGCGGCTCGCGTCGCAGCACCCTTGAAGATATTTTTCAGATCGTGATTATGGTTGATGTTGAGCCCGCGGACGGCCAGGACTTTCTTGGAGCGTTTCAGTTGGCCACCGACGAAGCGATATTCCCCACTGGTGTACGTCCTCAGCGCCAATCCACAGTAGGCCCAGAGTTGTCGCTTGGTCCGGAAGCGATGGGGGGTCTGCAGCAGAGCGATCAACAGAGCGGCGCGGATGGGGCCGATCGAGGGAATCTGCCGTAGTAATCTCATGGCCAGATGTTTCCGGGCTTCCGCGAATAGTTCTCGCCGCGCTTGCTGGCGCAATGCCGCTAAGGCGTCGAACTGCTGGTAGTAGAGTTCGGCACGACGGCGTACGCCGGCTTCCGAGATCCTCGCAAGCCATTCCGCACGGTAGCGCGGTGCATACACCTGCTTGCCGGCGCAAGGAATAGCCCAGCTGCGGTAGATGGCTTTCAGCCGACTCATCACCCGCGTCAGATCGCGCGTCATCGCTATGTAGCTGCGCGCCAGTTCCTTCAAAGTGCGGATACCCGGCTCGCCGTGATACACCGGGCTGAGCTTGTTCAGATACAACAGCTCGGACAGCTTGCGGGCATCGATGCGGTCGTTCTTGTTCCCGACTTTCAACAGGGCATTCTTGCGCGGATCGCAGACCAGCACTCGGGTGACGTGAGGCTGGAGCAGATCGTGCAACCAGGCGGCCCAGGTTCCTTCTTCAAAGGTCACATACAAACTGCCGCGCAGCCCGCGAATAAACTGGAGAATCGTCTCCGCTTTCGTTTCGAGAATGGCCTCCATCACCAGATTCCCGCTCGAATCCCGAACGGCGGCAGAGACCGTTGCCTGATGCACATCCATCCCAATATACTTGGCGTCATTCATGAGGGCGCTCCTTGTTGTAGGTAGAGATGCGAACGATCAAAACCTACTCCAAACGGGCGCCCTTTTATAATGCGTTAATCAGGACTTGAGGATCTAACCAGAGTCCAAATTACATGTTCGGTGTGATAACTCCTTGAACATCTAACCAGCTAAGAGATTTGCGAGCTATGTCCATTAATCAATATATTTGAGTAGCCCGACACACGCAGCTTTCTTAAGGAGGGAAAAGCTATGCGCAAATCACGCTTTAACGCTGTCATCGCGGTAATTCTTTTGCTCGGTGGGATTTCAGTTTCTTTGCGAGGGCAGGACCAGAAATCTCCCAACCTAGAAGAGCGCGCAAAAGTCGTCAATGTAGTTCGCCTGATCAATACTGCCGAGGCTCGGTATTTAGGCTCAGCCGACTCAAACGGTCGATACGCTTCATGGGACGAACTCTATAAGAGCGGCATCGTGAAGACCTTGCAAGAGAGGCCATTTTTTAGAGACGTTCAGGTTTCATCTGGTCCCGAAGTGATACCTGGTTATCGCCTCGACCTGATGGTTTCGGCGGGCGGAAAAGCCTACTCGCTCGCGTTACATGATACGAAGAAGGGCGATCACTTGTTCTCCGCCTTCAGCGATCAGAACGGAGTCATTTTCTTAGGGTCGCCGCTCGAATAGCTTGGTCGAGATAGGCAATTCCGCCGTGCGCGAGATGAAGTAGGGGTCTCGCAAGTTTCGGATGGTTAACTCCCGATAAGTCTTAGTGATGTATCGGAAGCGCGTATCCGAGAAAAATGAGGATGGAGCAAGGCGCTCGGCGCGCTTTCGATAGAGCGACTTGAAGGGAGCCGCTGGCGCTTGCGGCAGATGCGGGACTATGGGAATTGAATCGATTTTTGGCTGTAACCTACAGACTTTGCGGTAGTTGTCAAAAACAGACGAAAGTGAAATTCGCGATACAAAACGTTTCGGTACAGCACGGGCTACAAAGCATAGCACGCGCAGCGTCTGCCGCGCCAGCGGCTTCGTTCAAGTCGGATTACCGGACATGTCGGTCCTAGTACTTTGCTCGCCTGGTGGGCAAAAACCCTCGTCCACGCGACACCGTAACCCACGATGATTGAAGGTGGAGTTTGTGAAAATCTAGCGTGGCAAAATCAGGTGTTTTAGCCTAAGCAACGTCTAATCGAGATCACGGCTTTGCGAAATTAGATGATCGTTCGATGTAGTCGGAGCGGCCAGGATGCTAAGGGCGCGCCGACGAATATCAGATGACTTGGCTGGTAGCCATATTACTTCGTCCGCGCGTCGGCATTTGATTGCAAACCCTTCTCTCGAAAGCAATCGTAGCACTGCGTCAACCAACTGTCTTGCTCGCGGGTCGAGGCCTCTGTAGAGACCCGATTCCCGTCGACCAGATCCACGCTGAGCGAACATCTTTCTCAGTACGGTCAAGAGAACTCGCGTGCCGAGTGGAAGGGAAAGAGACAATATTGCGTCTGTCGTCTCAGCAATATTTTCAAAATTATCTACCGTGACATCTACGAAGTTCTCCTTAGGCAAGTCCCCAAGGCCAGAGAAACCTTCCACCGATCCAACATGGCATCGAAGGAAACGAGGGATATTACTCACCGGTGACCCAGATGGGACACTTAACACGCCAACGATCGTGTCTTGGAACTGGACTTTGTTCAATAAGCCTGTCCCGTCCAGTAGTAAATATGGAATCAGAACTTCCTTGATAAACAAATCGGGTTCATTCCAGTCGGCTCCGGAAAACATAAGTGTCAACAAGACATCTGCGCAGAGCGTGTCGCAACGAAATCTCTCTTTAGCACGCTTTAGGGCGGCTATTACTTTACCTGAGCCGAAACCGGCCTTATGGCAGCGATGAGCTGCCAGATCTGCTCCTAACGGCCAAAGCGTGTTCTGCCAGGGCTCGGGGTCAAGCTGCTGTGCAAACGGTTCCTCTATGAAATTGAATACCGCTCCTCCTCGCGCCACTTCAGCAAAATCCTGGTCGATAAACACTCGGGCCCCGTCTTCAGAACTGTGACCTCCAAGCCCGGGCAGCCTCTGCAGCAGGACTGAGCCCCTATCGTCCGGTGCATAGCCACAGACCGCCGTGAAAGCACCCGTGATTTGATCCGGTGTGACAGGGCCGAGGCCATCCGCCGATGCTCTAGCTAGTGTGGCGATGTGCTCGATCAGGCGACGCACCGTGCCAGCGTCGATGCCCACTTCGACCTCGGCTTCTCTGGCCGCAATTCTATCGAGGAGAGAATCCCACCCGACTGCCGGACTTGAGCCGGCTTCTATTTCCAGAGTCTGCTGAAGCAGGCCCCGGGATGCCAGATAACCCAGTAGCAGTGGACGAGAGGGAATCCAAAACGGGATAGGGTGCAGCCACCCACTCTTGCGTAGGTACTGATGCACCTGGTCTTCAGTGAACTCACTGAGGTCCAGTTGGACCCAATTGGCCGCTAAACAAAGGGCGGATTCCATCTCACGCAGGCTATCGAAGAAATGGGCCCGTCCGGCGACGAGAAAGCCAGCTGATGTAGGCCCCTCGCGAACAAAACCACGGATGAGCTCCATAGAGCGGTACCGGAGGTCGCGTAATCGCTTAGTTTTCCCTGCCCAGCCGGCAGTGGCTATCTCGTCGAATCCGTCGAGTATGATAATAGCCAATCCAGCTCGCCACGCCCTCACAAGGGATTCGGGTGGACCGAACCCGATCCGCCGTGCATGTCGCTCAAGCGCTTCGACGGGATCGGTCTGGCCATGGTGGTCACGTAGATTCAGGACGAGTGGAAAGGTCCGAGCGTTCCCTGATCGAAAGACAGAAGCGGTTCGGAGGAAAACTTCGCGCACAGTCGCGCTCTTGCCTGCGCCGTAGTCCCCTAGAAGGACATAACGATTCCCCGCAAAAAGTCCGTCTGAGATTGACTGAACGGTATGTAAGTCACCAGATCGACCGACTATATCCATCGGTATGTATTGGATCGGCACGTCGGCAGCGCCGGTTTCGGGATCGCGGACACTTCCGAAAGGGTACCTCTCGCGCAACGACAAGTAAGACCTAGCATCGACGAGCTTGGAACGAAATTGATCCCAAGACAGGCAGACGATGCGATTTCTGACTTTGGCGAAAACACCACGTTGATCCGGAGTTGGTTCGTCCTGTGTCACGAACCAACCCTTTACGAATTTTTGTGGATAGCGAACTTCCGTGCTCCGAATGAGCTTTTCGATCTTCACGAAATCATGCTCGGCCTTTTGCTTTTGTCGAGAAACTGTGCACTCCACAATATGAACAAATTCTTCCGTCTCGAATACACCGTCACGCTCGCGACCGTCTTGGATTACTGCACCGTTGTACTGCGCAGCTGGCCACAGAAGCCGCGCGAGGCGTCTGACTTCGTTTTCGAACTCTTGATGGTCTGCAAACATTGCTTGGCGCCCGCCAGGATTTCCAAAGCTGGATCGGCCATAATTATACGCCACCGCCTCGGTCTGCAATCCCAAGCTTGGTCTAACGAGCTGCCTGTGGGTAACGCGGCGGTTCATGGACTGAGACGAAAACAACCCTTTTCGCCCACTCGAAATCGAGTCACGCGCGCCCCACATTTTCAGCAACTTACAGCGAGCCCAGAGGAAGGGTTTTTGCAGCACCCATGAAAGGTCAATCGCAACGGCAACGTGGGCTGTTCGGAGGGTTCGGAAAACAGATGTTCTTGGGCTTCTGCCGCGTACATCAGACGTTGCCAGTGACCCCGGCAATGGAAGCGGGAATCACGGGCCACGTTTGGTTAATTGAAGAAGTTGTATCTCTGCTGGATAGAAGTGCTAATATTGCCGCGTAAATAGCAAACGCCCGATTCACGGTCGGGCGTCGCGGGCACTAACCTGTGCTCTGAAACTAGCACGGGAGTGTGCCCGATGCAAGCTGCACAAGCAACCGAGGGAATCGTTGGACCGGAAGAAATGCCTCTAAACGAAACGGACAAAGCTTGGATACATCAAGAGATTCGGTACGCTCGTAGCGTATGGGACAAGATCAGAGGATGGAGTCCACTAGGAGCAGCAGTTGCAATCCTCATATTCGGTCTCACTCAATGGAGTGGGTATATAGAGTTTCGTACCACTACTGGGGATAGGCTGAAGGCCATCGAAAGCTCTTTGGAAATAGTTAGACTCGGCCAGCTATCCAGAAACCCCACTGATCCTAAGAATGCAGCAGACGCCGAGACCTTGCTGACCAACGCTAAATCCAAGAAAATCCCGCTCGACGCGACGGCAATTAAGGATTTTGGAAACATATTTCTAAAAGCCGCCCAGACAACTCCCGCTGCGTGGGATGCCTCTCTGAGTTTTCTCGATTATCGTTCATTTCTAAATCAAGGTTCGTTTCCTGTCGCCAGGAAGAGTTTCTCTCCAATTCCCGAAGGCCAATTGGCTTCCTATATGGCTTTTCACGGAACAGGCCAACTAACGTTTGAAGCTGACTATTCAAATCAGCTTGTTCCGATCAGTCAGGCATTTATCTATCAGAGGGTGGATCTGCCGGTTACACGAAACGTAGGGCACCCTTATCTTCTGATTCACAACGCACAGGGTTCTGGCGAGCTTGACTTAGACGATTTTTGGCTCAGGAACGTAATCTTTGAAGGTGTCCGCATTCACTACACCGGTGGTCCCCTCATCTTGGAAAACGTCTATTTTGTGAACTGCACTTTCGACGTGACGAACAACTCTGTCGGCCAAAATTTCGTTGCGGCGGCTTTGTCATCCTCTACTGGTATTACATTTAGGCCATCTTGAGACAAACTGTACCGCTACCCACGACTTGCGTTTTCCCGAGCCGTTGGCGCAATGTGGTAGGATTTGGCCGTGTTTGGTCGCTGCCCTCATCACGTTTACAACGGCACACAGGTTGATGGGCTGCCGTCGCCCGGCTGCACTATTTGCAATTCGACTCGCCCGCTGGACGAAGAGGAAGAACGTCAAACCAGCGTCCTGTCCAAATCACGGGCAGCCGGACGCCAAGGCCAACCTCACGGAAAGAGTCTCCGCATTTCAGGCACGTCCAAACGCCCGCGCGAGAAACCGCGACGCCTGAGCATTCGCGGCAAGATCGCACTGGCCCGGTGATTTCTTTCGGCGGCCAGCCTTCCACAGTTTCACCTCGCGAGTCTGTTGCCGCTGGTCGTGACTGCATGACTCGGGCCGAGCGGTTGCGGATCCGTGCGCGGTACTCTCTGCGCGGTGTGATCGACGCCGACTTTCTGCCCGCCGAGAAACGCGCCGCAAATGCCGATGCACTTCTTTCCCTGAGCGCTCATAAACACGGCGCCGCCACAATGCGGGCAAACCTCGCCCTTCGTCTGTGGTTTCGCTGCGACTTCCGCTGTGCTTTTCATTCAAGATTCTCCCTTCGCGTGAGATCCACAACCCCGGCGTCGATTAGGCTCCGAAGTGACGGGCCATCCAGCCGGTATCGGGGCCGTGACTTCCGGCGACGCGCGTCCGCGGGTCATCGTGGGCGCCGAATTTCTTCATTATGTCGGCGTCGGAAAGTTCGCCGATCTCCCCGGCGAGTTTTTCAACCAACGATTGCTTCTTGCGGTCGCCGGCTTGCCCGGCTTTCGCAGCGATCTTGTACAGGTGGACAACCACGTCATGCCGCTTCGCCTTCGCCAAATCCAAAGCGGTCTGCGACCGCGAAGCAATCTGGCTCGAACCTTCCGCTTGTCGGGCCGAATCGCTGAGGTCCGGGTTGCGGTCAATCGAGCCCGGCGAGTTGGTATCCGGCTTCTGTGAATCTTCGGAGTTGTCCACGATGCCGCCGAGTTCTGCCGCGGCCTTGTGGATGTGATCGTGCGCGGGATGCAGCGAGTTTGGGAGAGCCTTCTTCGCGTTGACAAGGTGATCGAAGATCCTCGCCCTGGCTCGCTTGTTGACCGTGATTGTGCCGTCGCCATTGCTGTCTTTGAATCGCATTCGGTGTGCCTCCCTTTCGGTCCAACGGTGCTACTAGTGCCGAATTCTCTCCGCGTCAGCCGCTCGCGCGATTGCTTTGAAATCCTCTTGAGTCGCCGTCCCATCGACAACCGCCGCGAGATGGCGCCGATGCGCGGCGCGTTCCTCGTCAGTCATAGCCCGGACACGCCGGCACATCTGCAGATCGCTTTGATCCTCTGCGCTTAAGTCGTTCACGTTCATGACAGCAACCTTGATGTCATCTCCCCGCTGCAATTCCCCCGAGAGCTCGCCAAGCAATTCGAGGCACTGCCGAACTTCCCCGAGTCCGCGGACGGCCGCCGCGAATTCGTTGGCTGCGAGTGCCTTTCCGGCAATGTTCTCAGCCTTCGAGATCACCTCATTGACGCGCGCGAGCAATGTGTTGGCCTGAGCAATCTCCCCGGCTTCCTTCGCTTTCGTGAGAGCCGCCGGTATGTGGGCCCGATGCCGAAACAAGGCCGATCTGGACAGGCCAAACTGTCCCGCTATGTCCCGCAATGATGTCGCGCCGGCGACGAGAGCCGCGTCAATTTCGGCACGCTTCGGATGCTTACATGCCGTGCATTCTTGCATTTACGTTGCCTCCGTTACTGTCCCGCTCGGACTGCGGGCGATTTCTGTCCCGGTCCTGTCCCGCATCTGTCCCGCCTCCACTTCATGCGTGCTCGCTTTCCTTTGCCTCCGGGCGGATCGCGCGGTCCCACGCGGTCAAGACGATTTCCTCGTAAACGCCGACCGTCTCCAACTCGTCATTGAGGGCGACTGGGAAGGTCGCCGCGAGTCGAAAACGTATCGGCCCGCCTTCGGGAGATTGGGCGAATTCCGAAGGCGACTCAAGGTCCGCTTTGCCGATGCTGAGTCCGCGCTCCGAGATGAACAATCCGAACATGCTCATTTGCCTTTCGCGGCCAGTGGGCGCCGGCGAACTGGAGAGTAAGTCCGGCGCCCGGCCCGGCACTTCGCCCCCGAGGACGGGGGGCGAATCCGTCGAATCGTCTTTGCTCTGTCACCGTGCAATCTCTTCAACGTCCGGTAGCCTCGCGCGTTCAGGCGCGAGTGTGCCCACCGTGTGCCCGTTATCCGAGCACGCGCGACATCCGTGACATGGATGTAGATGTACGCTACGAGACTCTCTGTAGGCCCTTGGGATGGAACGGCAATTTGAATGCGTCTGGAGAATCCGGCTTACAGGCTCATCCGCCAATTTTACTTTTGCCTTCAAACAGCCGCGGTTTGCCGGGTCGCAAGTGTGCATCCCCTCTGAGTTTCCCTCCGACTGTGTTGAAAAATTCAACCCCGGTGATTTATTCAACGCTGCGAAATGCCCGGCGAGGATCTTCTCCCGATTGCACGCACTTGATTCGAAAGGACATGGCCGGCTCGGACTGAGTTTGTGGACATTGGACCACGGCTTGCATAGTATCAGCCCGTCGTTCCCAGCCACTTCATTCTCGAGAGAGGAGAAAACACATGTCAGCGAAGAAAAGGAACAAGGCCACCAAACACTTGAAGAAGTCCAAGAAACTTCAAGCGACCAAACCGCTGACGATGACGACGACGGTCCTTGGCCAGGGCAATCCGGATCGGCCCATCATCCCGGGGAGTTATTACAACGGATAGTTTCCCGCGCCCCAGCCGAGCCGCCATCGTTTGTCAGGCTTGCGCAGGCGGCGCCAAAACTAGGACCGATGGAACTCGTTCCGGGCAGGCCAGGCGCAGCAGGCCGTAGCCGATCCCAGCGAGGCCGGTCATGAATCCGGGCGACGCCAATGAACTTTGCGCACCGCAGAGAGGTCCTCGTTCCGCAATCCCGGCTAGAGTTTCG
This sequence comes from uncultured Acidobacteriota bacterium, assembly GCA_963788255.1. Taxonomy (GTDB): domain Bacteria; phylum Acidobacteriota; class Terriglobia; order Acidiferrales; family UBA7541; genus Palsa-295. The sequence continues at coordinate 41,619 of CAWBGC010000003.1, read as the reverse complement.
GAGGTCAGTCGTTTTCCAGCATCCCTCCACCAGGAATCATCTATCCGTTGGGCGGCGTAAAGCAGAACATCCAATTTGCCCAGATCGCCGTGACACAGGCAGTGGTTTCTCCCAAAGTTCGATTTGATCGTTTTGCTGAGCGCGATCCCGATCTCCTCGCGCGTCTCGCTGTCGTCCATGTACTGCAGGTTGTCCATGCGCGCCAAACCGATTCCGGCCGCACCGTGGCACCAGGCGACCATGAACTGCAATTTGGACTCATCCTTTCCCTCCCACGAGCGGTAATCCGGCCAGTTGCCCTCCTCAGCGACGAACGTGCTCCGCTCATAACCGATGGCCGACTCGGCCGCTTCGCGGAAACGCGCCTCCCCGCTCCACGCCGCGAGCTTGAGCAGCGCCCACGCGATTCCGGCCGCGCCATGTGAGAATCCGGTCAGCGGCTGGCTCGCATCGATCTCGGTCTTCCAGCCACCACCGCTGCTTTGTGGCTGCTGCAGCAGCAATACCCGTTCGCCGCAAAGGACAGCGGTGTCCAGCAGTTGGTTGCTCGGGCTGATCGAATTGAGAACAGCGAGAGCGGCGATCCATGCTGCGCAGCCGCCTAGCACATCCAGCATCCGATCCGTTTCGATAAGGGACGGAAGGTCCGCTGCCACCACCTTCGCTTCGTCTATTAGCGAGGAATCCTGCCAAAGGACCCCCAAGTGCGTCAGCGTGTAGATCATTCCTCCCGATCCCGAATATGCCTCCAAGCTCCGTAAAGGAAGGCCCCCAGCTCTTCGGCGTTCCAACTGCCTTCGGACCAGGTTGATCGCCTTTCGGGCGAACCTGGAATAGGACTGATTTCCGGTCAGGACACCCAGATATGCGAGAAAAAAAGAGCATCCCGAAAGACCGCTGTAAAAACCCCCTTCCAACGGCTGCAGAGACCACGTCATCTCGCGAGATCCCACCGGTGTGAGACCCAGCCAACTCGCGTACGATTCGCATTCCACAGCTTCCCGGCAGAGCGTGTCTCCAACGGCGCGCGCCAGGTCCATCGCATCACGGCTATCCGATAATTGCTGCTTAGCGGTGGTCCTCGCACGGACCACTTCTCCTCCAGTGGAAGAGATGGCGGCGCGAATGAACCTGGTTTGAAGCGCCAAGTCTTCCTCTCCCAACTGACGGAGCCCTTTGCGCACCGCCTCGATGGCCGTCTGCCTGAACACCTGGGGGATCCGCTCTCCCCGGCTGGTCCACAAATCGCGCGAATTTGGCCGCGCGATGAACAAAGGAACATCGCCGCCATGGAGATCCTTGAGTTCCGCCGGGACGAGCCGAGCGAAGTGAGGAAGATCCGAGGGGAACAGCCACAGAAAGTCGAACAGTTGATCTCGATCGATGGCATTTCTTAAATTGTCCGGATGGAGCGCTTTCACCAGCAAGGTACTGTAGGTGATGGTGGGCCGGGCGATGAACCGCACCTCATCCTCCCCGAATCGGTCGAGCATACCACCCGGCGCCCGGAGCTCTTCACAGCGCGCTTCCATCAAACGATAAACCCGCTCAAATCCCATTAGGAAGTCTTCGAGATAATCTTCGAGTACGACGTCCTGCTCATCCAGCATTGGGCGATTCCTCACGACGTTCATGGGCACCGGCTTGTCGTGGACCAAGCGCATTTCGTCGGTCCCTGCCCCCTCCCAGGAGACTGCGATTCCGGCAGGGTAATACCCGCCACTCTTGGCACCTAACCCGCTGACGTCGATGCCCTCTTGTGTATCGGACCCGAGGCTTCGCGCCGGCAGGAGCATCACGCGCAACACCGACAATTGCCACGCGCCGGCCCCGGGGTCTATCTCGTCTTCCACATCCGGATGAAAAATGGTCTCGAGATCCACGGGAACGGGAAACTCCCCGGCGGCGATTAGATTTTCGTAATGCATGTCAGTGGCTTTGAATGAATGGAAGACCGCCAAGTATCCACCGAGCCGTTGGTAAAACCGCTCCACTTCGTCGAGGCTGGAACATGGCTGGTGAGACACAAATTCCGACCACCCGTATGAGCCGCGATCAAGTACCTTGAGAGTACGAAATTGTGGTTCGAAACCGCTCTGGTTGACCCATTCGAGAAACTCCCCGAAGTGCACATCGAGCGACAGGCTGTGGGGCTTGTATACAACCTTCAGCCCTGAGGAAAACTCGAGAATCGCGACGGTCCGGCCCTGGCGATGCTCGTCTCCCGCTCCCGCCGAGATGGCAGTGAGGCTTACTTGCTCCATGCCTAAGGCAAGATTGTCGCAAATCAGATCCCAATCCTTCGATAACCGGCCCAACAATTCGAGATGGTAGTCCACCCAGTTCATCATTCTGATGTGAAGCGACCTGAACAAGACTGGGTATTCCTGCACGAGCGACCACCTCACCTCAGGCTGGCGAAGGGATTCGCAGAAGCTCCGGAACCGCTCCTCAGGCTGATCACCCCTGAGCAATCCCCGAACCCGGGCGACGTTCAACTCCAGTACCATCATGCTCTCTACTGCCAGCTTCAGCGTTTCGAACAAGTTCGGCAAGGCCAAGCGTTCCACGGTTGCCGGCTCGAACGGTGCGCCCTCCGCTGGCAGCCGGCGCACTTCTTCCCTGAACCGGCGCAGGCCTTCTTGAATGAGAGGGTAAGCGATCCAAAGCAAGGGGTTTGTTCCTTGCCGGGCCCATTGTAGGAATACTTCGTCATCCGGAACCGGCGATACTGGGGGAGACTCGCTGGAATAAAGACGCTGCAGGTCCCGTAGCCATTCAGGTGGATTGGGCAACAACTCCGAATATACTTCTGGCGGCAGACCTAGAATCGCAAGCAGGTTCTCCTCGGTCAAGGAGTCTAGGCGCAACCGCTTCTCGAAATGATCGCCCACAGGAAACGGCTCTTGGGACTTCCATTGAGCGATAGCGGCTGCTGCGCGGCCCGTGTCTGAGCGCGATCCAACCCAGCTTGCCTCCGCTTGCCGCAGCGATGATATCCGTTCCGTTAGTGCCAGTGCGGCGTACAAACGTCCGGCGAAGTCAGGTGCCGTAGGACACGCGGTAGGACCCATATCAATCAGTCCCTCGAATTTTCTGGCGAGAACTTAGCGGCGTGACTGAACCCATAGGATGGGGCAACGCTGCTCCTACTGCCCGAAAAAGTAGCATAGAAAGACGTTCCTTGGCAGGGTCGAGAAAGGCTGCGACTTTCTGGGCTATCACTTCCATCCCGGAAGATTGGAAGTACCGGCAAGCACAAAAAGAACTTCGCTGAACCTGCGGTCCGGATTAACGAGCGAGCGCAAGGCCGGTCGGTCACGTCTTGCTAGGTGCGTATGTCCGGCGAAGGCAGCGGTGGAAAGTGGCCCGGCTTTTCGGCGCCTGGCGCCCACAGAGGTTTGTAAACCCCCAGTGCGGTGGCACCGGGGGCCCTGGGGATTACGCCTTCGCAAGATGAACACCTAATGTTGTATTTTTCAGTTACTCTGCTTTGCAGCTACAGGCTTGTAACAATGATCCTGTTGGCCCATGAACTGAACTATAGCCGGCCGACACTCCCCCGAGTTGTTCTTTGGTCAGCTCGGCTGAGCCTGCTGGATTCGGGGGTAGACTCGCCAATTCCTCTTTGGTCAGGGTCTTCCTGTATTCCGGGTCCTTCCACGCGCGCGCTATATCAACAGCCATTTTCGTCCTCCTCTTTCGTTCTGGTGAGTGGAGGGTCTCTTTGCGGTTCACCCCCCTCGTGGTCGGGACTATAGGGTTTGGTTGGAGGCACGTCAATAAACCGCAGAAAACTTGATTCTGTACTAAGTCTTAATGCGTAAGTGGAAGAAAGCGCTCAGGTTACTCCCAACTATGAAGACGCGGCACGTAGTACTAGAATTGTGATATGATCCGCCCATTCCGCAGAGCTGCCAGGAATAACGCGCCATGCAGCCGGCACCCAGCTCGCCGACGTTTAGGTTTGGCCCCTATGTGGTGGAACTCCGCGCGGGCGAACTGCGCAAGAATGGCGCAAAGATTCGGCTGCAAGAAAAACCACTGCGTGTGCTGGCGGCGCTCGCCGAGCAACAGGGACAAATCGTAACCCGCGAAGAGCTGAAGACCCGCCTCTGGCCCGACGAAACCTTTGTTGATTTCGAGACAGGCCTCAACACTGCCGTCAGCAAACTTCGCGACGCTCTTTCCGACAACGCCGAAAAACCGCGCTACATCGAAACCATCCCCCGCCGCGGCTACCGCTTTGTCGCGACGGTTGAACTCGCGGATGGAAACGGAGGTATTTCCCCGGAAGTTTCCACGGTGCCGGAAGAGGTGCCCTCCCAAGACCAATTCACTCCGCGCACGGATGCCAGCGTGGCCGTGTCAACTGTGCTCCCGCATCGTTCGCGTGAGGCGTTTTGGCTCCGCGCCGCAGTGCTCGCGGTTTTCCTGGCGATGATTTTCACCGTTTGGTGGCTCACGCCTTTGCCCGAACCCCGCGTCTTGAGCATCTACGCGGTGACGAACACTGGTAAGCAGGACTTTTGGGTGCGACCAGCGAGCGATGGCGTGAGGGTTTTCTACATCCAGCGAGCAGGCGATCATTACGACACGATGCAGGCATCCGTAAATGGCGGAGACGCCCAAAAAATGATCGCGCCGTTCCGCAACACCCTCATCTGGGACGTTTCGCCCGACGGTTCCCACTATCTCATCACCAGCTTCGAGCATCGCGGTGAGCCTGCGCCGCTTTGGTCCTGGCCGGCCACGGGTTCTCCACCCGTCAAGCTGGGAGAATTGGTCTCCGGCAGCGCGGTGTGGTCGCCGGATGGGAAAATGATCGCATTTCATGCCGGGCACGACTTGATGGTCGCGAACGCGGACGGGACCGGCAAGCGCATACTCGCGACATTTCGCGAAGGCCCGGACTTTCCCGCTTGGTCGCCGGACGGGACCCGCATTCGTCTCACGCTGAATGATCCGGAGAACGAAGGACAGTCAATTTGGGAAATCCGTGCGGATGGAAGCGGTCTTCGGCGCGTAGATGTGGGATGGAAGAATCCGACGAGTATCTGCTGCGGGGCCTGGACGCCGGACGGAAGGTATTTTATTTTTGCGGAAACAAATGACGGTTACCCCCGGCTTTGGGCGCGACGCGAGAAGGGCAGTTGGTGGCGGCGCAGCCCGCGTGGACCTTTCCTGCTGGTTTCAGAGGCAACAGGTTCCGACAGCCCGCTGGTGGGACCGGACGGCAAGCACTTGTATTTCTATAGGCGCGAGACGCAGCTGGATATGCACCGCATGAATGTGGCGACCGGGAATTTCTCAGCATTTCTACCTGGTGTGCGGCCGGTAATGTTCAGCCTTTCGCGCGATGGCGAGTGGATCGCGTACGTGGATCTCAATACGGGCTCGCTTTGTCGAAGTCGCATCAGTGGTCAAGATCTCAGCGTGCTCCCGCTTTCTGGAATGAAGGTTGGGTTTCCCCGATGGTCTCCCGATGGGCGGGAGCTGGTGCTTAACGGACGCCCCTCCGGGAAACCGCCCAGTGCGTACGTTTTGCCAGCGGAGGGAGGCCGCTTCGAACCAGTCGCTTCAGGCGTGAACGGAATCAGCGATCCGGACTGGGGGCCTGATGGACACACGCTCGTCGTCGATCAAAGTCTCCCGGTGGCGCGGCCCCCGAGTTCAAAGTCAGTGCTAGCATTCGTCGACCTACGGAATCATCAGTTAAAGGAAATTCCCGGCTCGGAAAACCTGCATACGCCGAGGTGGTCGCCCGACGGGCGGTTTCTGGCGGCCCTGACGGAGACGGGCGGGGATCTTGAGATCTTCGACGTCGAGGCAAGTCGGTGGCAGGTAGTTGCACACGGCGATTCTCTCGGGACGCCGGCGTGGTCGGCAGATAGCGCTTTCGTTTACTATCAGGATTTGTTGAGCGGCGGCGAGCCACTGTTTCGATTCAACATTGGCTCCGGCAAGGCCGAGAAGGTAGCGGACTTCCGGAGCGTCCTCGATGGCGGCGTTCATCGATCCGTATTCCAAGCCCTTGCGCCGGACGGCAGCCCGATCATCGGATTTCAACGCGGCAGTGGCGATATCTATGGTGCGCTGCTGTCTTTGCCCTAGGACCTGTGCAACCGAAGTGATGTTTCGGGGCCATGCGGTCTAGTCCAAGATTCCTCTCTCGGTGCTGAACGGGAGCGGCGAGAGGTCGCAGTTCGCGGCGGTACCTCACATTGACTTGATACTGCTTAAAACCTAAGATTTCGCCATTCTCTGCCCATGATTGGCCAGACCATCTCGCACTACCGCATTCTTGAAAAGCTCGGTGGCGGCGGCATGGGCGTCGTGTACAAGGCCGAAGACGTTAAACTCAATCGCTTCGTCGCCCTGAAATTCCTCCCGGACGATGTGGCCCGAGACCCTCAGGTCCTCGCTCGCTTCCAACGCGAAGCCAAGGCCGCCTCGGCCCTGAATCACGCCAACATATGTACGATCCATGAAATTGACGAGGAAAATGAGCGAGCCTTCATCGTCATGGAGTATTTGGACGGCGCGACACTGAAACATCGCATGGAACGCGGACCGTTGCCGCTGGAGCAAGTGTTGGAATGGGGGATCGAGATTGCCGACGCGCTCGATGCGGCGCACGCCAAAGGCATCGTTCATCGCGACATCAAGCCGGCCAACATTCTTGTTACCGAGCGCGGGCACGCCAAGATTCTGGATTTTGGTCTAGCTAAGCAGTTGCCCGCGGGCGGTCCCGCAAATCTTTCGGCGATGCCCACGGCCACCGAGGTGGAACAGCTCACTCGACCGGGCGCGGCGATTGGCACCATCACTTACATGTCACCAGAACAAGTGCGAGGCGAAGAGTTGGATGCGCGCACCGATTTGTTTTCATTTGGCGTGGTGCTCTACGAGATGGTCACGCGGTTTCAGCCCTTCCGAGGTGAGACTACGGGCGTGATTGCGGAAGCGATCCTGAATCGCGCGCCGGTTGCGCCGGTGCGATTGAATCCTGACCTTCCCGCAAAGTTAGAAGAAATCATCAACAAGGCTTTGGAGAAAGACCGCAAGTTGCGCTACCAGAGCGCCGCCGATATTCGTACGGATCTGCGGCGCATGAGGCGCGATTCGAAAGTTCCGGTCGCAGTTGCTCCGCGCGATTCCGATTCTGACCGTGCAGCCGTCCTAGCCGCACAATCCGCGATGCAGCCCACGGCTAAATCCGCTCGGTTTCGATGGGTCGTGGTCACGGGTGCAGCAATTGTGATTGTCGCACTGGCCGCCAGCGGCTGGTTGCTCTTCACCCACAAGGCACATGCCCTGACGGACAAGGACACTATCGTCCTCGCAGACTTCACAAACTCGACCGGCGATACGGTATTTGACGGCACACTGAGGCAGGGGCTCGCCTTCCAGCTTGAGCAGTCCCCCTTCCTGAAAATCATGGACGACGAGCAGATGCAACAGGACCTACGGCTGATGAGTTTGCCTCCCGGAGCACGCCTCACCAACCAGATCGCACATGACATTTGTGTGCGCGACGCAGCCGCGGCCACCATCGACGGCTCTATCGCCAGTCTGGGTAAGGACTACGTCATCACGCTCCAGGCAATCACGTGCCAGGGTGGCGCGACGCTGGCTCGGGAACAGATTCAAGCGGGCGACAAAGAGCACGTGTTGAACGCGTTGGGAACCGCCGCCACAGCCATGCGGGCCAAGTTGGGAGAGTCGCTCGACTCGATCCAGAAGTTGAATCGTCCGCTCGAACAAGCCACCACTCCATCGCTGGAAGCTCTCCAGACCTACACCGCGGGTTATTCCGAGATGGGCCAGGGCCAATTTCTGGAGGCTGTCCCGTTGTTTGAGCGCGCCACCGCGCTCGATCCGAATTTCGCGATGGCTTACTTCATGCTTGGCGCCGCGTTCCAAAATGCCGGGGACGTAGACCGCAGCCGGGAATACATGCAAAAAGCTTTCGGTTTGATCGACCGAGTTTCCGAGTTTGAGCGAGACCTCATTACGGCTACCTACTACTCGTTTGATGGCCAGTCTGACAAAGCGATTGACGCATATCGGTTGGGTATCCAGAACTATCCCCGCTTTTGGGGTTTCCATAACAACTTGAGCGCCGCGTACATAGACCTGGGGCAATTCGAAGAGGGGCTCAAGGAGGGCCAGGAAGCGACTGCGCTAGAGGCAAACGTTGAACTTCCGTACCGCCGCCAACTGGACGCCTATATGTGCCTGGATCGGCTCGCCGAGGCGAAGCAATTAGCGGAGAAACTCCGGGCGCAGGGACTTGGCGGAGCGAGAATCCACCAGCGCTTCCTCGAAATCGCTTACGTCGAGGGCGATGATGCGGCCGCCGCCAGGGAAACGCAATGGTTCGCAGACAAGCCGGCGGAGTACCTCAGTTTTGGCTTGCAGGCGGCCAATCTGAATGCTCTTGGCCAGCGTCGCGAGTCGAGCAAACTCTACCGGCGAGCCGCGGAGACAGCGCTGCGCCATGGGCTCCGGAACGTCGCCGCCGAATTTGAAGAGGCCGATGCGCGTGCCGACGCGCTGTCGGGCAATTGCCTCACCGTGCACCGGCTGGGGCGTTCTGCGCTGGCACTGGCTATGTGCGGCGATACGGCCCAGGCGGAGAAGGTAGCCGGGGAGACTTCGAAGCTGTTTCCAAACGAAACCCTCTGGAATGCGGTGCAGCTACCCGCGATTCGCGCTGCGATCGCGCTCAAGCGCGATCAGCCCGCCAAAGCCGTGGAACTGCTGGCATCCGCCTCGCCGTACGAGCGCGCTTACCCCGAGGCGGTGTACCTGCGGGGCTTAGCTTACCTGAGTCTGCGTGAAGGCGCTGAGGCAGCGGCCGAGTTCGAAAAGATCCTGGATCACAAGGGCGCCAATTGGGGCAGTGCCTGGGAACACCTCTATTGGGGACAATTCTATTCGCTTTCTTGCTTGGGTATGGCGCGCGGTTATGAGTTGGCCGGTGACACGGCAAAAGCGAAGAAGGCCTACCAAGACTTCCTCGCACTTTGGAAAAACGCCGACCCCGACATCCCCATCCTCCTCGCCGCCAAGTCCGAATACGCCAAGCTGAAGTAATCATGCTCGTCTGCGAACGCGCCCGGCGCCGCCTGCCGGGTTTCGTTGACTTGCCCGGCCGTGGAACTTAAGATTGCGTACCTTTCTTCACATGATTGGCCAAACCATCTCGCACTACCGCATTCTTGAAAAGCTGGGTGGCGGCGGCATGGGCGTTGTCTACAAGGCCGAGGACACTAGCCTGCACCGGTTCGTGGCGCTCAAGTTCCTCCCCGACGAGGTTGCGCGCGACCCGCAAGCGCTGGAACGATTCAAGCGGGAAGCGCAAGCAGCCTCGGCGTTGAATCACCCCAACATTTGCACCGTTTACGAGATCGGCGAGGAAAACGGGCAGGCCTTCATCGTGATGGAGTATTTGGACGGCGTGACCCTGAAACACCGCATCGGCAGCCGGCCGATGGAAATGGAAACCCTCCTCGATTTGAGCATCCAGGTGGCGGAAGGGCTCGACGCGGCTCATGCCGAGGGGGTCGTCCACCGCGACATCAAACCGGCAAACATTTTTGTCACCAAGCGCGGCCACGTGAAGATTCTCGATTTTGGGCTTGCCAAGCAAACCGTAGTGGCCACGGGCGCCGGTGTTTCTGCCATGCCGACGGCTGCAAGCCAGGAAATGCTGACCAGCCCTGGTACGGCGGTGGGCACAGTGGCTTATATGTCGCCGGAGCAGATCCGCGGAAAAGAGCTGGATGCGCGCACCGACCTGTTTTCCTTTGGTGTCGTGCTCTATGAAATGGCGACGGGCGCTCTTCCATTTCGTGGGGATACATCGGGAGTGATCACCGACGCGATTCTGAACCGCGCCCCGGTCGCTCTTGTGCGGTTGAATCCGGATGTTCCGGCGAAGCTTGAAGAGATCGTCAACCGCGCGCTCGAGAAGGATCGCGATCTGCGCTATCAGCATGCGTCTGACCTGCGAGCGGAATTGAAGCGGCTGAAACGCGACACGGATTCGGGCCGAGTTTCATCATCGAGGAGCGTGGCAATTCAGGAACTCGCCGCAGAACCTGTAACTCGCTCGGCCGCGGCGGCGCAGCCGCCGGCGGGGCTTGCACGAAAGCGATATATTGTTTTGGCCGTTTGCTGCGCACTCCTGGTAGCGGTTTTCGCGGCGTACCATTTTTGGCCGCGCTCGAACGCTCCGAGCGGCCCCGCAAAGATTACGCAAATCAGCCAGTGGAACAAGCCGATGAACGACGTGAGGCTCTCTCCCGATGGCCACGCCGTGGCGTTTGATTCACCCGTAGGCGGCATCGCCCAAGTGTTCCTGATGCTCACTTCCGGTGGCGAGCCTCTTCAACTCACGAATGATGAAGGCGACAAAGATGTGAGCAATTTCTCACCGGACGGAAAAGAAATCTATTACGCAAGGTCTGTCGGCCGCGACGAGGTCTGGGCAGTGCCTGCGCTCGGTGGGACTCCCCGCCGTGTGGTGTCTGGTTGGATTGCGGTTCCCTCGCCGGATGGCGCATTCATTTATTATGCGAAGTCTTTCAACTCCGGGATTTTTCGCGCGGGAAAATCCGGACTGAACGAAGAATTAGTGTGCAACCCCAAGGATCCTGGCTTGTTCTTCGGAGGATGTCCGAGTTTTAGTTGATTGCAGCGACTCTCGATGTTCGGCACTGTAAGGCTACCTCGAACCAAGTTCAAGCGACTTCTACTTTGCGTACCTCCTTCTGCTGAATGCGCGACGGATTCAGGCGTTCCTTCAGCAACAGGATTTCTTGATAGCCTTTGATGCGTCGGAACTTCTTTTCTGCTTCCAGTAGCCCTGTGGCTGTCCAGCGTAGGGACTGATCTCCTTCGCGCCAACGCTTCACGTTTCGCGCCACCCGCTGCACCGTCGACAAGCACGATTCGATCGGGTTGGTGGTGGCCAGTTTCCGGCGCAACACCGCTCCTACACCCAAGCGATGCACCGTCAGCGTTTCTTCCAGCCCTTCCTCCAAGCTCCGGGCAGCGCTGGGATTGATCCGTTCCAGTTGCCGGAAGATTTTCTGCAACGCCTCTTGGGCCTCCGCGTAGTTGTTCATCGCGTACGCATTGCGCATCCGCCGATCGAAGTCTTTCTGGCAGTTCTTGGGCAGGTACTCCTTCACATTCCGTCGCTTGTGAATCTGGCAACGCTGCACTTCCACTTGCTCACCGAAAACACGTTCCACACCGGCTCGCAGCGCTTTCGATCCATCGATCACCACCAGATACCGCCGCTGCAAGTCCAGTCCTCGGTCCACCAGATCTTCCAGCAACCCTTGGACCACCGTGGTGTTCTCCGTAGCTCCTTGCCACACTCCCAAAACGTGCTTTTCACCGCCTTCCGCGATCCCCAGGGCCACCACCAGCACCTGGCCGCCCAAGTGAATGCCGTCGATCATCAGGACCACGAGATGGAGATCTTCTAGGCGCCGTTCGCACAGCACCCGCAACTGATTGCTGCTGGCCTCTACGAACTGCCGGCTCACGCTGCTCTTCTCGATCCCGTAGCCTTCCACAACACTCTCCACCGCTCGCCGATAGTTCCGCGTGGACAGTCCGGCCACCATGCGCTCCTGCACGGCCCGTTGCAGTTTCCCGTCTTGCTGCAACTGACCGTAGCTCTCCAACTCCACTTCCTGGCCTTCCCGCGTTCGTACCCGTGGCCGTTCCAACGGGATCTTCTGTCCACCGAAGACCACGTAACCCGGTTGCTTCCCCCAGCGCACACAGCCGGCAGTGGGATGGGGCCGATGCGGAGGCCCCACGCGATGCGTGACTTCGTTTTCCAGGATGGCGCGCAGGATCTGCAGCCCGGCTTGCCCGGTCAGCTCTTCTACCTGCGCTTGCATCTCGGCCCACACCTCGGCTATCGGCAACGGCACCCGCACCAGCAACTCTTGCCCTCGCACGACCTCGAACTTGTGATTGGACTTGTGCTCTTTCCTCTGGTAATTCTTTCTCACGGCGGCTCTCTCCTTTAAAAGGGATTCGCAACCCGAACTCTAACCGAGTTCGGGCGAGAGCCGCTGCTTCCTGTTCTCAAGTTTCAACTAAACCCGGGGCATCCTCGTTCTTCGTCCCTCTTCTGTTATTTCCCGGCGGCAACGACCTGCTTGCTGCTGCTTCGTCATCGAATTTTGCGCAGCTGCAATTCCGTTTTTACAGTATAAACGTGACCAGCCATGAGGCGGTTGATTTAGGTAAGGTGTCCGGGAATCTGTTTGACGTCGTGTGGGCCGAGCCAGGGAGTACCGTCCTATTCAGCCGTACGGTAAACGGACTGACGAACATCTGGAAATACAGCTTGAAGGACCGGAGTCTGACGCAGATTACTTTCGGAACAGGACCTGACTTTTCACCCATGCAGGACCCAGTTGGGAAAGGAATCTACTTCGCGAATGGCAAATCCTCCGGGTTCCTGACCGCGTACCACGTTCATACAAAGGAATCGACCGACATCGTGTCGGAGGACGCAACTCAGCCCGTCATCTCACCGGATGGAAAGCGCGTGATGTACCTCACGCTTCCCGCTCCCGATAGGAGAGAACTCTGGGTGTCGGACATCGACGGGGATAACAAAGTGAAACTCGCCACGGGAGGAGAATCTATGGGGACAGGGACTTGGGCGCCCGACAATTTTCACCTGTCCTTTTTTGACACGGAGGCTGGCGCAGAGGGCAAAAATTACATCGTCGGGGCTGATGGCAGCGGTCTTCGTCAACTTCCACGGATGGGAGATAACGTCTTTAATTCGGTATGGAGCCGTGATCAGAAATCCCTGTACGTAAGTTACAACGACAACTCGGGTTTGATGTCAACCGTTTGGAAATGGACCTTGGGCAGTTCGAATCCGGAGAAGTTCGTGGACGACTGCGGTGGGGTTACCGACGCTGACCACGGAGGGCAGTACCTGCTTGCCGCCGTAGATTCAGGAGAAAAGATTGGAATTTACGAGGTCTCCATCTCCGACAGGAAATGCATCTCTTTGCTACCCGGAGTAGTAACGGAAATTCCATGGTTTGCTAGCGACGGCAAGTTGCTGTTGTATGCAGTTCCCTCGCGCGGGGAAGTCACGATTTACCGCCAGCCCTGGAATGACGGTAAAACCATCGGGGCTCCCCAGGTCGCGCTGAAGGTCCCTTTCGTCTTTCCCTTGAGAAACCCAGGCGGTAGCGCTTACGATTTTTCCAGAGACCTTTCCACCATCGTCTATGTGCGTCCCGGCGGCCACGCCGACCTCTACCTCCTGAGCCAGAAATAATTCCTGCCTTCGATGAAGTTCGCTCCATCGCCGCATCTGCACTTGATCCGCACCAACCGGATCGCCCCCTACCGGACAGTCCTTCCAACCCGCGCATCCAACTCACCGAAGGACAGTTTCTGTGCTGTCCGTTCGGCCAGTCCTATTACCTGTACTTTTTTCTCCAGATTATCTCTTGCACCCACCATCCAAGGTCACTAACATTTTAAGTGAACATGGACGCACTCAATAAAACTCGGGGCAGCCGATCGGAAGAGAAGGGAACTCGAGCTCAGCGCCCGCGCGCCTTGTCCAAGGCCGAGAATTGTCTCGTTATCTCCCACCCCCTGGTTACCCTCACGCGCTCAGTGGATCTGTTGGCGCCTCCAGCCGGTTCGAAAGGCAGCGAAATCGAAGCCCTCTTCGTCACTCCAAGCAACATTTCTAATCGCAACCAGGGTATATTAGAAACCTGCGTAACTTATAGAAAACAAAGGATCGGCGCTCGTTCTAATCGCAACAAATCTGCGCACCGCCGTGCTGCGCGTTTCGTCGATTTTGCGTCTCCGCAGACTCGCTCCCCACGCCTTTCTGCTTCCTTTCACCGTCTACAAATCGAAGACTCATCGGGGACTTCGCGCGCACTGACCACAGTTTCTCTGGCATCTTCGCCACGGCAGTGCTACCTTTCCCCATCGCAGGTATAAAGTATACGGACAGCCCCTCGAGGTCTCCTTTATGTCCCGACAATTCGCGCGCAATTGCTTTCTCGCTTTCCTTTTCTCTTTCGTCTGTCTTCCATTCTTGGCCGCCGCGCAGACCAGCTCCGCTCCGGCTCAGCCTGCTGCATCCGCGCCGCAGCGCCCGCAGGGCCCGCACGTACCCACGCAAGCAGATATCCTCCGCGGCGCCTACGGCCCCTATCGCGCCAACAACGACCTGCTCTACTACCACCTCGACATCCGCGTCGACCCGGATAAGAAAGTCATCAGCGGGAAGAACACGATCCGCTTCAAGATGCTCAAGGACGACACGCGTATTCAGCTCGACCTGAACCCGGCGCTCAATATCGACAAGATTCTGCTCGGGACTACCACGCTGAAGTACGAACGCCAGTTTGGCGCCGTGTTCGTCGATTTTCCGGAGACGCTGCACGCCGGGCGCAAGTACTCCATCGACTTCTACTATTCCGGCACCCCGACGACGACGGGCCGCTTCGGCGGCTTTACCTTCGGCAAGGATCCCCAAGGCCGTACCTGGATTTACACCGCGTGCGAAGGCATCGGCGCGAGCATCTGGTGGCCCAATAAGGACCAATGGCGTGATGAAGTCGAGAACATGCAAATCAGCGTCGCGATCCCGAGCAATCTGGTGGATGTCTCCAACGGAAAGTTCATGGGCAAGACCGACCTCGGCGACGGCTACACGCGTTGGGATTGGTTCGTCCACTATCCCATCAACAACTACGATGTCTCGCTGAACGTCGGCAACTACGTCGCAGTTCTCCGACCGGCTCGGCGATCTGCCGCTCGATTTCTACGTCCTGCCCGAGGACCTGGACAAAGCCAAGAAGCAATTCGTGCAGGCCAAGGGGATGCTCGAGGCGTACCAGCATTACTTCGGCGAATACCCTTGGAAGAAGGATGGCTACAAACTGGTCGAAGTTCCGTACTCCGGCATGGAGCATCAGAGCGCGGTCACGTATGGCAACCACTTCGAGAACGGCTACCTTGGGCGCGACTGGACCGGCGTTGGCATCAGCCCGAAATTCGATTTCATCATCATCCACGAGAGCGGGCACGAGTGGTTCGGCAACAGCATCACGGCCGCCGACCCCTCCGACATGTGGATTCACGAAGGCTGGACCACCTACCTCGAAAGTCTCTACGTGGAATACAGGTGGGGCAAAGACGACGCTATCAAATACCTCAACGGCTACAAGCCGAAGGTTCGGAACGACCGGCCGATCATCGCCGAGCGCGGCGTCAACGCCAACCCGCCCCAGGACATGTACTTCAAGGGCGCTCTTTTCATCAACACGCTGCGCAGCGTGGTCAACGACGATGCCCGCTGGTGGAAGCTCATCCACGATTTCTACCAGCACTTCAAATACAAGACGATCATGACCGAAGACGTCGTCGCTTATTTCAATCAGCACACGGGCATGAACCTGACGCCCATCTTCAATCAATACCTCCGCCACACCGCCATCCCCACCCTTGAACTGAAGTTTGACGAATCCGCCGGTACGGTCGCCTATCGTTGGAAAGTGGACGAGCCGGGGTTCGCCATGCCGGTGCGCGTCGCAAAAAAAGACAACTGGCAGATTATCCAGGCGACCACGGATTGGAAAACGATGCCAACCACGCTCAAGAAGGATGATTTCGACGTCGCGACCGACTTCTACTTCGTCAACGTCGCCAAGGAATAGCAAACTGACCAGCCGTCCCGGTCATGACGCGGCAGCCGCGTCCGACGCCGGGCCCACCGCAGGAGGTGCTTGGCTCAAAGCTCGAAAGGCCACGTCGCCCGACACCATGTCCATCGCCGTATGAATGATCATCACCGGCCAGAGCGAGCCAAAAGCAAGAACCAGGAAGCCCAGTGCCACACCGACTACGCCGGTCTTCAGGACATGCGGGAGCCCGAGATAAACATGCGCAAAGCCGAAAAATACGCCGCTGATGACCACGGCGATTATGGGGCCCGTCCAAATTGTGAAGTACCACCAGATGAATCCGCGAAACAGCAATTCCTCGCAAACGCCCGCTGTGAGCGAGAGCCCCAGGAAGCCGCGGAGCTCTCCGGGTGTATGCGGCAGCAGCGTTCCGAGGGTGCCCAGTCTCTTGCGAATTTTTTCCAGGCGGTCCGGCCGTGCGGCGACGGCCCGTCTTTGAATGAACGCCAAAATAACGTAGAGCACGGCGATACCGAACCCGATTCCAAGACGCAGCGGTGTACTCAGGCCGAGATTGAGCGCAGCCCATGGACGTCCGCGCATGATCCACAGCGCGATCGTGCCCGCCGCCAGCATCCACCCCGTCACTATGGCGCCCGCATAGTATCGCGCGCGTGCGCCGGGGACACCGGCCGCCTTCGCGCAAACGAGCCGCGGGTAGAACCACAGCCAATCCACAAGCGACGTGAAAAGAACGATGAGCCCGAACCAAGTGTGATCCAGCGCGATGTGAGCTCCAACCATGGCCGCCTCCGTCTCTTCGGCTTTTCGCCGCACCCAACTTCGACCGGGATGGGAAGGATATATTAGTAGCAGAATCCTGAATAGTCAAGAACTCCTTATCATTCACTTCTTTGCTACAATAGAGGCGGAAATGGCGCACAATAGGCGGTAAGGACCGGTGAGGTTCCTCGCGTATGGGAAAGAGTCCTCGAAACCAATTGGCGTTGCCGCGGGGCACGCAGACCATGACGGATCTGGAGCAACTCCGGGTCGTGGCCGATCCTTTGCGGCTGCGAATCCTGGGCGTGTTCGCCCGCGGCCCGCATACGACCAAGCAAGTTGCCGACCTGCTGGGAGAAAAGCATACGAAGCTTTATCACCACGTTCAGGCGCTCGAGCGGGTCAAGCTGATTCGTTTGACGGAGACGCGGCCCAAGCGCGGCACGACGGAAAAGTACTATCAGGCCACCGCCGCCCGTTTCAACGCCTCGCCATCCCTTTTATTTGCCCAGCCGCCAGGAAAGCGCTCGGACCTCGAGAACATGTTGAACGCGCTCCTGGATACGGCGCGGGGCGACTTGTCGAGCCTGGCGGTTCGCGCCAGAACGCCTGCCGATTTCGAACGGGAACGCAAGGACGGTCTTCTCGCAGCGCGGCTCTTGATGCGCGGGTCGGTTTCGAAGGTGCGGGGGGTGCGCCGTCAAATCGTGCGCGTGCTCAAACAACTAGGGAAGCGGGGGGACAAAGGACGCTCCGTCAAGGGCACAGCGAAAAAGGATGCGCGCCGAATGTACGCGATTACCATACTGATCTGCCCAACAGACCAGGGCTAGTGCGCGAGCGGAGCGGCCGCGCTCGAATACTTTCAATCGTGGCGCTCGCGTCCCGTCGCGGAGCGCACGCGTTCGAGTTCAACCGGGTCCGCCAGCGGCGTGGCGCCAGCGTGAGATGCCACCCAGGATCCCATGCGATTGGCTGCCTCGTTCATTGCGGCGAGCGAGGAGCCACGGAGAAAGTGGTGGACGAGCGCTGCTGTGAACGCGTCTCCCGCGCCGACCGTATCCACTACGGGAACCTGAAAACCGGTGTGCTGGTGGCTTCCATTGCCGGTCACAAGAAGACTTCCTCGAGCACCCCGCGTGACGCAGACCAGTTTCAACTTGTATTCGTTGCGAATGTTTTGCGCGCAGGATTCTTCGCCCCCTCCTGGCGGAAGATCGAGGGCCTTCATCACGCGCGGCAACTCTTCATGATTGAGTTTCAGAATGTCGGCGAGCTCGATCGATTGCGAGAGAACTTCCGCGGAGTAAAACGCCTGGCGCAGATTCACGTCGAAGATGCGCGCGGTTCCCGGCCGGACCGCTTCCAAGAATGAGCGAATGGTTTCGCGGGAGCGAGGGGCGCGCTGAGCAAGGGACCCGAAGCAAACCGCGTCGGCTTTTTGAGCCAGGGATTGCCACTCCGAGTCGCACTTGAGGAAATCCCAGGCAACGGATTCGGTAATTTCAAACGCCGGCTCTCCGCGCTGGTCCACGCAAACCTTAACGGTTCCAGTGGGACGATTGGAATCGATCTGAATGAACGAGGTTTCGAGTCCCAGGCTTGCCAGTTTCTGCAATGCCTCTCTGCCCCCGGCGTCATCGCCCACGCGGCTGGCGGCGATTCCAACATCTCCCAGCAAACTCGAACAGTAAGCAAAATTGGCGGGCGCTCCGCCGAGTTGCTTTCCATCGGGGAAAAGGTCCCAGAGAATTTCACCCAGCCCGACGATGCAATACTTCTTATTGGGCATTGCTGACCCGTGAGTGCATCAAATAGCGGATTTGACTGAGGTGGTCAGGCCATGCCATTGGCACATACTACGCCAAGTGGACCCTGCGGTTAGTACAGATGAAACACAACTTCGATCGGGATGCGAACGGCGGTAGGTTTGCCGTCCGGCCCGAGCGCCGGCTTGAATCGCCAATTGCGGACCTGTTCGACAGCCTTTTCGTCCAGGCCGAGGCCCAGCCCTTTTGAAACGTGAATATCCACGGCGCGTCCATCTGCGGTAATGACGGCGAGCAGTACAATCACTCCTTCATATTTGGCTTTCACCGCTTCATCGGTGTAGTCGACACGCGGGCAAAAAATGCAGGTTGGCGTCCCGAATCCGTTGCACCCAGCGCATGGGATATCGCCGCCGGTTCCGTAGTCTTTACCATCGCCCAATCCTGCGCCGTCTCCAGGTCCGATGCCGCCATGATTTCCCGTGCCTATGCCGCCACGACTGCCCGGGCCGCTAGAATCGTTGTTGAAGCGGGAGTTTAGATCTCCCCAGTTCGGGAAATCGGGTCGCGGGATGACGATTTGAGAATCGCCCACGATTGACGGCGGAACCAAGAGCTTCGCATTCTCCTCGATCCTTACTCGCGGAGGAGCGAGTTGAATCCTAGAAAAAATCGGCGTCGCGCCGACGGTTGGCGGAAGCATGTTGCGTTCACCGCCGCCGCCCCCACCACGAGTCGGTTTCTCGGGGTTGGGCAACAGCTTTGGAATATAGTGCAGGATTGAGACGGATTTCTCCCAGGAGTGGCTGCCTGAGGCCGCCGGTCCCAAAAATCCCGGGAGCGTTGGAGCGAGGAGCAGCGCCAGCACCAGCGCGTGAATGGAGACCGACAACGATTGCGCGCGCGAAAATTGCGGGCTTCTCGGCAATGTCGCGGACACAGCGATCGTCCCGCTCGCAGTGACCAACGGAGCTGACTCATGCAGGGAGAAAAAGTCGTGGACCCGATTCCAGAATCCGCCAAAATCAGCGCGCCAGTCCTCGCTGGACAGGAAAGCCCTGGGTGAAGGCTCTCGGTCCTGCTGGATAGGGGGAGTCGGGCGAGAAGCAAGGTCCGGAGTCGTTTGGGTGCCGTCGTCTTTCCTGCTGTTGTAATCGGGCATTGGCTTCACCAGTCAGTCCGTCGAGTGGCTATACCGACACTTAGAAGCAAACGCTAGGAAAAGGATGTCCGCTCTTGAGAGCCAAATTCGAGTTTTGCAGCGTGATCCAGACGCTGTATAGACACGGCGCGAGTCTTCTCCTAAACCAAGACCCGCCGGGAAGCAAATCCCTGGCGGGTCTTGATCGAATTCCACTCGTCAACGGTGCACTATCGGTCAGTGTTCCGAATGCGAGTTCCTAGCGTTTGTCCATGTGATTGTGGCGCCAAGTCCAGTATTCCTTCTGTTCATCGGCGCTTCGTTTCTTGAAATCGCGATGATTTCTGTGGGTTTCGGTTTCCCACCGTTGGTAGAAGACGACTTCGTTGCGGTCCCACACATGGGTGTCGTTATAGTACGGATCGTAGACCGTGTAGGAAGCACGCGCTGCGCAGCCGGAAATCACAACGGGTGAAATAAGCGCGGTAGCCAACAGAAGAGTGCGAACGAGTCTGTGTCCGATTGACATACAGAGTTCCTCCTTAGGTTGTAGTGGGCTGTATTCCAATGATAACAGCTAATTTCCTGGGTTGGAACGAGGGTGCGTCCTGGTAGCGCGTAAGTTCTCGGTAATTCGAATTATCGCGCCCCGTGTCACTGCCTCACAATTGAGAGACGCGTCACGTCCCGGAGTGACTTAGATCACAGAAGTTGGTGTGACGGAAGAACAGGATGGTGTTGGATTTGAGCGCGGATCGCCGCAAAAGAGGTGTGTTCCCAGGCATACCACGGCGATGCCCCGCCGGAGTTCGTGGGAGGTATGCGCTATGAATCTGCAAGGCGAGCTACGCAGTCACCTCCAGCAATATTTTTCCCGAGACATCCGCCCAGAGCCCGAGTGCAGTTGCGGCAATCCAAATCACGCGCGAGTGTTGCTCTTTCGTGTGAACGGCCTGCCCACTTCGGCTATCGTGCCGGAAGGCTATGAACTCAGCGCCGTGCGGCTTTCGCATGCCCTGGCCGGTGCGCGGGTGGAGCCGATGCTGGAGTCGGAGCTGGACACGATTTTCCCCGTAACCGAAACCGGCCGCATGGAGCCCTTCGAGAATCCTTTCGGCACGGCGGTTTATCTGGACGAAAATCTGCTGCAATTTCGAACCCTTGTGTTCTGCCCAAAGATGCTTTGTGGCAAGAAGGGTGAATGTTTCCGGTTGCCGATCAGGGATTTTCAAGCGCTCGTGCATCCGGTGGTGGTGCGGCTGTCACCGCCGGCTCCGCCGGCCGCCGGACAGGCGAAATGACGAGAGCCGGGCACCGAGAGCTGCTTTCCGGCAATCGCCTGCTGGCCCGGGGGGCGCTGGATGCCGGCTGCCGCTTCTTCAGCGGTTACCCGATTACTCCCTCAAGCGAAATCTACGAAACGATGATGAAGGAACTGCCGGCCCGCAACGGACTGGCACTTGCCGCGCCAGACGAAATCACCGCACTGGCGCGATGTGTGGGCGCGTCGATGTGCGGCTATAAGGCGATGACGGCGACGTCCGGACCCGGCTGGTGCCTGATGATTGAGACCGTTCAGTACGCGGTGATGACGGAGACACCAGTGGTGATCGCGCTGGTACAGCGCCTGGGGCCTTCCACGGGCGGCGCCACGCAGGGCGCCCAGGGCGACGTCCTGCTGGCGGAGTTCTGCACCTCGGGCGGCTATACGCTGCCGGTCTTTGCCCCCGCGACGGCACGCCAATGCCACGAACTGGCGCAGGCGGCATTTCTTTGGTCGGAACGATTGCGCACACCGGTCGTGATTCTTTCGGACAAAGAGGTGGGCATGACGCTCGAAAGCGTGGATGTTTCCTCGCTCCCGCGCCCGCCGCAGGCCGAGCGAAAACCGCTCACGGGCGATCACGGCCGATTCCTCGCTTACGGTTGCGAATGTCCCGAGGAACCTCCGCTGTTTGCGCCGCTCGGAAGTACGGAGCGCGTAGTGGCCACGGGTTCAGCGCACGATCAAGCAGGACGCCTGCGGAAGAATGTGCCGGAGGTGATCGAACTTCTGAAGCATCTCCAGACCAAGATCTCCGCTCATGCGGAAGAGATGGCCATTGTGGAAGAGGAGCGCGCCCCGAATGCGGGCACTCTCGTGCTGAGTTACGGCATCTCGGCACGCGCCGCGCGCGCCGCGTGCCGCCGATTGAACCGCGAAGGCCGGCGCGTATCGTTTCTGCAACTCCTGACGCTTTTCCCCGTTCCCACAAAGGCGATTCTGCGGGCGGCGGAGGGATGTGCGAGGGTCGTCGTCGTCGAGGAGAATTTACTGGGCCTTTACGCCTCTGTGCTGGAACCAGTGGTGGGAACGGACCGGCTGGTGCGCGTGAATGGACTGGGGCACATGATCACGCCCGCGAAAATCATCCAAGTGGCGGAGGCTGCTTGATGGCCTACACCTACCTCACGCCAAATGCCAAGCTGCCCTACTGCAAGGGCTGCGGTCATGGGCAGGTGTTGCGAGCGCTCGGCGAGGCGCTGGGCCGCTTGCAGTTGCCGCCGCAGGAAGTTGTGATCGTCACGGACATCGGCTGTGTGGGACTTGCCGATATGCAATTCTCGACGCCGCACACGGTCCACACCACTCATGGACGTTCGCCTGCTTTTGCTGCGGGAATCGCCTTGGCGGACGCAACGCTCGGCGAAGGGCGGTTGAAACTAATCGTGCTGATCGGCGACGGCGGCGCGATGATTGGCCTGAATCATCTGGTGAATTCCGCGCTGGTGAATCCGGACATGACCGTGCTCGTGCACAATAATTTTTTGTTTCGAATAACCGGCGGTCAAAATTCAGCGTTTTCGCCGACAGGTTTCATCACCGCAACCACGCCCGCCGGAAACGCCACGCCGCCTCTCGATCTTGCCAGGGTACTGATGGCCAGCCGCGCGCCGTTCGTGGCACGCAAGCTGGCCACGGACCACGACCTCGCCGAAACCATCGCGCGCGCCATCGCGCATCCGGGGTTCGCCGTCGTGGAAGTCCTGGAATTGTGCACCGCCTACGCGACCCGCTGGAACCAACTCACCGGAGCCCAACTGAAAAACATTGCGGACGCCGCGGGCTACGAACTTGGAGTCCTGTGCGAGCAACCACGGCCCACATTCGCCGCAACATATAACCGGCAAGTCTCAGACACCGCGGCGCTACCCATCGCAGCAGGCGAGTTTACCTCCCCGTTGGATCGGCCGTTGGGGCTCGTCCTGGCCGGCTCGGCTGGTGAGCGCGTGCAAACGGCATCCTCTCTGCTGGCGTCGGCTTGCATGTGCGCCGGGTTACACGCCACACAAAAGAACGACAACCCGGTAACCCAGGGAACTGGCTTTTCCGTTTCGGAGCTCATCCTGAGCCCCGAGGAAATTCTCTTTACGGGCATCGAGAAACCGGATGCACTGCTGGTCGCCTCCGACGAAGGCGCTCGCGAGCTGGAACGCAACGGTGTTTTCGCGGACGCCAACGAGACAACGCTGGTCCTATGCGATGAGCAAATTGCCTTGCCGGACATGCCGTGCCGCGTTCTGCGCTTCCCGTTCCGCCGCCTGGCGGGCCCGAAACTGGCGGCAATCGCGGCGGCGGCCGCCTGGCTCAACATCACGCACGTTGTTCCGCTCGAGGCATTTTGGGCAGCGCTCAAGGCGCGTTTTGGCGGAGAAGCGGAGCCCAACAAGGCCCTGGTGCATTCGTTGCTCGAAAGGTGCTCCCTCACAGAACCATCAGAAGCCCTGCACACGTCGGCAGAGTTCCCACCGGAACCGGCCGTTACAAAACAGAACCTAAGGTCGTACGGAAGTCATGATTCTTCGCCTGTGACCTCTCCCATTCCGCTGCGATAATTTCTCAAGACTTGCTGGCTTGCAGCTTCACGGGGAAGCCTCGTGCTTCTAAGCGAATCAAATCGGTTTGACATATCTTAATGAATCGCATAAATTCGTATTAGTCGCTGGCTTTCGAACGGGCGACTCAATCCACCCGAAGGAACATACCAGGAGACCCCGTGAAGTACCTTTCCGTTGTCCTCGCGTCGCAATTGCTGTTTCTCTGCATGGGCGGCGTCGCACGCGCGCAATCCACAACCGATTCAACCGCTTCATCATCAGCTCAAACCGGCGCAACGGCCCAGGCCAACCAGGACGATGGCTTCTTTCACGACTGGTTTGCGATGGTCTCGGATACTCAGGCCGAACAGCCCCACTGGATCACTCCTCTCGCCACCACTACGCCGCGGCTCGAACAGGAGTTTAGGTACGACGTTCAATGGCAGCCCCACAATAGCGGCGTGGTTACGGACAACTACGGCGTGAGTAAGGGCCTGGAAATCATCCCAGCGAAGAATTTCGAGGTCATCATCGCCGTGCCTTCCTACGTGGTGAACAACCCGGATTCTGCCAATGGATTCGGTGACTGGCAGTTCCTGGTGAAATATCGAATCGCCGCTGGAAACGAGGAGCACGGAAACTACATCCTGACGGCGTTCTTCCAGATGAGTCTCCCGACCGGCCAGTACGAACAGGGCGCGTTAAATCCGGTAATCACGCCCACGATTGCCTACGGGAAGGGCTTCGGGAATTTCGATGTCCAAGGAACACTCGGGATCAGCATGCCCACCGGAAACGAAGCGGCCATTGGGCGCAATCTGACTTGGAACGACACGTTTCAGTACCGAGTCTTCAAAAAAATTTGGCCGGAGACGGAGGTCAACTTCACCCACTATTACCAAGGTGAGCACGGCGGCAACACCTCTGTATATCTCACGTCGGGCGTCGTGCTTGGCAAGTTTCACCTGTGGGATCGTCTCGGTTTCACCGTCGGCGGCGGATACGAGATCGCCGTGACGTCATTCCATCCCACAAATCACATTGGTATATTCTCTGTGCGGTTCCCATTCTAAGCAGGGGACACTGGCCGACGATGCGCTGGCGGCCATGCGAGAGAACTAGATGCACGCAATCTAAAGTCCAGAGCCCCCGGCCAGAATCGCAGCAGGGCTTTCTTAACTAATTACCATCAAAGCACCACCGACAATCCTGTTACATTCACGGAATTGAATACTCCTCACGGTGATTCCATCATGGCTATCGGTGGGTTCAATCCAGGAGTCCCTCTCACGGACGAAGATGGCAAACGTGACTGTATGCCCAGCCGCCGGCGTGGATCATCCGTCCACGAAACTGGCACCTCACTCGGCAATAGGGAAATCCTTTTATGTGAAACATTTAGCCAGGGTTGCAATCTTCGCTCTCAGCCTGTTGGCGTTATTCAATCCGCCTCTTCGGGCCCAGGATTCGCAGACTCAGGAATCGCAAAACTCCGAAGATATATCGTCGGTACCCATCTTCAGTGCGGGTATGGGGTTCCTCACATATTCTCAGGGTGGGCAACCTCATCTGCACCCGCTGTTTTCGCCCGTCATCCTGGTTCCCCTCGGTGACCGCTGGCTGATCGAATCGCGGGACACGTTTGAAGCCGATTTTGCGCAGCCACCTGGGAGTAGCACGTTTCACGGCTATCTGCAAAAGGAAGTTGACTACCTCCAGTTGGATTTCATCGCGAACCCTTACCTCACGGTGACCGTGGGCAGGTTTCTGACGCCGTTTGGCATTTTTAATGAGCGGCTATATCCCATCTGGATTCGCGACCTGCAATCCGACCCATTGATCCTCCCTCTGGCTACCGGGCCGAGCGGCGCGGGGACTGGCGCGATGGTGCGCGGGGGCTTTCCCGTGAATCGGAGGGTCACGTTGAATTACGCCGCGTATTACTCGACGTTGATCACCACTTCGCCGGTGGATTCGTCGCGGTTCGCGGGCGGCCGCGCGGGAATTTTTCTTCCAGGTCCACGTCTCGAAGCGGGCGGATCGTTCCAGCATTTGTTGCAGGACGACCGGTCGAACTCGTTCGGCTTTCACTTCGCGTGGCAGCCGCCACCCGTGCCCCTGGACATCCGCGCCGAATACGCGCGATCAAGCCAGGGGAGCGGTTACTGGGTCGAGTCGGCATACCGGCTGACACAAGCTCCCGTTTGGCACGATGCGCTGAGCCGCGTCCAGGTAGTGGGGCGTATGCAGGAATATTTCGTCGGCTCTCAGCCGGACCTCGCGTTACTTCCGGTAAACACAAAAATGTTTGAATTCGGTCTGAACTATTACCTCCGCGACGACATCCGTTTTGTGAGCAGTTACGGGCGCCAATTCGCATCGCAGGACAACGAAAACATCTGGACCGTCGCCTTTACGTATCGCTTCGTGCTGCCCGTTGGCCATGGAGACATGAAATGATGCGGACGCGAATACTCCTCGTATGTGCGGCCGTGACGTGGGCGGGCTCCGTTTCATGGGTTGCGGCGCAGCAAAAGTCCAGCGTTCCACAGCCTGCCGTGACGGAAGCCTCTGCTTCGCAGCCCGCACCGGCCGCCGGAAACAAATCGAATCCCAAAGCAGTAGGCTCCAAGCCTGCTGCGCCTGTCCGGAATGAGCCAGCAGCCGAGCGCATCGAGGGCGAAAAGAGATTCCGTGCGAATTGCGGGCGGTGTCACCAGTCGCCGCACAGATTTCCGCCGCGTGAAATGGCCACCATCATTCGCCACATGAGGGTTCGCGCCACCATTACAGATGAAGATATGCGCCTCATTCTCAAATACATGACCCAATAGGGATGCTACAGATGCTCAATGGAATAGCTGGTGGTCGAGTGCAAGTGCGGTTTTGCGTGGCTGTGATTTTGGTGCTTTGGTTAGTTTTGCCGCAGGCGCACGGACAGGGAACTGCACAAAATACGCCTCCTGCAAAAGCGGAGGCGCCCGCACAGGGCGCGACGCAACCTCGGTTGATCGAGATTCTCGCGGATCACGACAGCCGTTACAAGATCGCGGGGCAGGACAAGCCGGTGATTACACTGGCGGCGGGCGAAGAAGTCCGGCTGCGCATCACTGCGGTCAAGGCCAAGAACCGCAACCGCGACGGCGCGGTCCACGGCTTCACGCTTCTCCGCGCCAAGGACCGCACGCCCGTGCCGGGCTGGGACTTTCTGCTGCAACCGGGAGTTCAGGAATTTGTGGTGACGGCACCCACCGAACCGGGCGAATACGAAGTCGTGTGCACGGTGATTTGCAGTTCTGGGCACGAGCAAATGAATATGAAAGTCGTGGTGGCGCCGAACGGGGGATAATTTCTAGGGCCTGAGAATCAATAAGAAAGGAGCGAACAAGATGTCCTTCATAAAGCGATTCATTCCGTACTTGATAGGATTTGGCGTGGCCGCAGCTTTGGCCGGCGGGGGCGCGAACGCCGGCGACGAAGTGTACAAAGGCGTTATCGCAGATTCACAATGCGCGATGAACGTCCATTCGCTTAGTAAGTCCCACAAGGAGATGCTGCAGGACAAGACGATCGGCGATACGCCCTCGGATTGCGTGTGGTATTGCGTGAAGCAGCGCGGCGGCCGGTTTGTGCTGCAAAACAAGGACAAAGTCTACCGGCTGGATGACCAAACACTGGGAAGGGAATTCGCGGCGAAGAAGGTGCAAGTATTCGGAACACTCGATCCCAAAACGGAAACGATTCACGTGCGGAGGATCGAGCTGCTTCCCGATAAGGATCAAAGCGTCTCATCGCCTTACTGACACAGGGCAGCGAAAGTTTCTGCGGCTCCTGCTGGCGCGGGAGAGGAAGTACCTACCGTCGTGTCATCCGTTACTCATACCGCAGGGCAACCATGGGGTCCACGCGCATAGCGCGGCGCGCCGGAATGTAACTGGCAAGCAGCGCGACGCCAGCCAGCAGGAAAGACACGGCGGTGAGCACGTACGGGTCAGTAGCGCCGATGCCATACAGTAGTCCCGCAAGCAGGCGCGTGGCTCCAAATGCACCCACGATTCCGAACGCCACCCCCGCCAGAGTCCACACCATGCTGCTCCCAACAACGAGACGAAGGATGTGGCCGGGCTGCGCGCCGAAGGCCATGCGGATGCCGATTTCCTGAGTTCGCTGCGTTACGCCATACCCGACCGCACCGTAGATTCCCACGGCGGCCAGGACGAGCGCCAGTACGGCAAAAGAAGAGAGTAGAAGCATGGGGAAACGCCGCTGGCCGAGGGAGTCGGTCACGACCACCTCGAGAGTTCCGGCGTTCGATACGGGCACGTCGGGGTTCGTCTCCGCCATGGCCTTTTTCACGAGCGTCAAATAAGAGTAAGGATCCGACTGGGTCCGAACCACGATGGTCATCACGGGCCAAGCTGCCTGCGCGAACGGCCGAAAGAATGCAGCCGGCGTGTCCCGGTCAAGGCCGCGAGCGCGAACGTCGCGCGTGACGCCGACGATGGTGAGCCATGGCTCATCCGAATCATAACGACCGAGTTTGATTCGCTGGCCGAGGGGATCCTTCTTGGCCCAGTAGCGGCGCGCCAGCGCTTGGTTGATGACGATGACCCCGGGCGACGCGACTGTATCCCGGTCAGTGAACTCGCGTCCTTCGAGCAGTGGGATGCCCATGGTGCGGAAATACTTGGGGCATGCCACGCTGTACCAACTCCCTGGTTGGTTATCGGCCCCTGGATCAGGCTCTCCTTCGATCGTGAAGCCTCTACCTGCCATACCCTCGAGCGGCAAGTCGCTGACGCTGCTAACGGATAGGACTCCTGGGATCGCGCCCACGTGTTCCTGCAAATCCTCGCAAAAGCGGCCATTCACCGGCGGCCCGTAGTAGAGGTGTTTTTGCGGCGTGGTGATGTCCAAGGTCAGCGCATTCTTGGGATCAAAGCCGGGGTCGACGCCCATCAGCCGGGCAACGCTGTCAATGACGAGGCCGGCGCCGGCCAGCACCACCAACGCCAGAGCCACCTCTGCCGCAACCAGCGCGTGACGCAGGCGATTTCCTCCGGTCTGAGTCGCTCCGCGGCCGCTTCCTTCCTTAAGCGGATCATTCAGGTCGCGCCGGTACGCGCCAAGCGCGGGAGCGAGGCCGCACAGAATTGCAGTTAGGCAAGTCACGGCCAGCGCGAATCCGAAGACGGGAAGGTCCATTGGAATCTGCGTGAGCGGCCGAAAGGGCGCGAATCTCAGTTCAGGGGGGAGGATTTCTCCCAGTAGAGAGATGCTGGAAGCCGCTACGAGGAGTCCCGCGACTCCGCCGACGAGCGCCAGCAGCAGGCTTTCCGTCAAGAGCTGCCTCAGAATGCGGAGGCGACCCGCGCCCAGCGCGCGCCGCACGGCAATTTCCTTTTGGCGCGCCGCGCTCCTGGCCAGCGAGAGGTTTGCGACGTTCACGCAGGCGATGAGCAGGACGAATCCCACGGCTGCCAGGAGAGACACCAGAGTCCTCTGAAGGTCGCCCATTCCAGTGGTGCTCAGAGGCTCCACCGTTGCGCTTCGGCCCGAATTGTCCTTTGGATACGCCTGCAGCAGGCGCCGGCCAATCGCGTCCATTTCGGCGCGGGCTTGTGCCACTGTGACGCCGGGCTTGAGTCGGGCAATCGAAAGAAACGAATTCGACCCGCGCTCCTGGTCGCCCTCGGTATACCCGACAGGCACCCACAATTCACGCGGGTTGCTCCAGAATTGAAACTCGAATTTAGGCGGCATTACGCCCACGACGGTGAAGGATTCGCCGTCTATGCGGATCGTTTTTCCAACCAGGGACGGGTCGCCCGCATAGCGGCGCATATACAAACTGTAGCTGAGAACGACCTCGTGATCCCTGCCCGCGGTCTCTTCTTCCGGCAGGAATGTGCGCCCGAGCAACGGTTTGACGCCGAGGACGGAAAAGAATTGCGCCGAAACGCGCACTCCGGAGACGCGCTCGGGGTCGCTCCCCTGGGATAGGTTGTAACCCCTTCCTGCCGAGTCAAGAATGGCCATGCTTTCGAAGACATCGTTTTGCTTCTGAAAGTCCCAGAAATTCGGCGCGGAAATAATGTTCAGGTCTGTGGGATCGTGGATGTCGCATTCCCAGATCAGGACGAGACGGCTGGGGTCGCGGAAGGGAAGCGGCCGTAGCAGGACTGCGTTGATCACGCTGAAGATCGTCGTATTCGCGCCGATCCCGAGCGCCAGGGTCAGCACTGCTACGGCGGTGAATCCTGGTGACTTTCGGAGCGAACGCGCGCCGTAGCGCAGGTCCTGCCAGAATGTTTCCAGGAAGCCGATTGTGTTCATGCGGTAGATCTCCTCGCGGATGCGCGTCTGGTTTCCCAGCTTCCGCATGGCAGCAAAGCGCGCTTCTTGTGGCGACATGCCGCGGGCGACGTTTTCATCGGCTTCGAATTGGAGGTGCGCTTCGAGCTCGCGGGCGCGCTCCTCGTCCCACTTCGCGCGGTGAAAAATTCTCGTCCATCCCATGGCGCTACTCCGTTGCCGGGCCGAGTACTTTGCCAATCGCGCCCACAAGTTGTGCCCAACGGCTGGTTTGATGCGCAAGCTGCTTTCGGCCCGAGGGGGTCAAGCGGTAGTACCGCGCCTTGCGGTTGTTTTCCGACGTGCCCCAGAACGAGGCGATCCATCCGCGATCTTCCAAGCGGTGCAGCGCGGGATAGAGGGAGCCGTGCTCGACTTGGAGCACCTCGTCCGAGCGATGCTCGATCACATGCGCAATCGTATGCCCATGCGCCGGGCCGAGAATCAGGGTTTTCAGGATCAGCAGGTCGAGGGTGCCCTGGAGGAGTTCGCCTTCCAGTGGTGGTGCGCCTCTTTTTGGCATCGTGTCGGGGGTTCCTTTCACTCCCATAGATAATCTACCACAAGACGCGTGCGCGTCTACCCGTTAAATTCATGAGACTCAACATATGGCCGATTGGTGAGCAGGAATCATTCAGAAGGCCATCTAGGGAAGGGAACCCGTTGCCCGAAGGCTTCGCATGTGTGAAGCTGACTCGGATAGGCTAACTTACATTTCGCGTCCCCTTACTGGGGATTCCGAGGCGCTTCTTATTGCATCCGATGGAGGCATAGGAGGATTCATATGCGTTTGACGGATTACGTTACTCTCGGGCGATCCGGATTGCGAGTGAGTCCCGTTTGCCTGGGGACGATGACATTTGGAAATACCGATTGGGGGTCGGATGAAGCTGTCTCACGCGCCATTTTTGACCGCTACGTGGAAGCGGGGGGAAATTTTCTGGATACGGCCGACCTCTATGCCAGTGGAAAGAGTGAAGAGTTGCTGGGGAAGTTCATCGCGGAGCGGAGCTTGCGCGACTGCGCGGTCATCGCCACGAAATTCACCTTCAACAACGACCCCGGCAACCCGAACGCGGGCGGCAACGGCCGCAAGAACATCTACCGTGCACTCCACGATTCGCTGCAGCGGCTGAGCACGGATTACGTGGACCTCTACTACCAACACGTTTGGGACATCGTGACGCCGGTTGAAGAGGTGGTCGCGACGCTGAACGATTTGGTCCGGGAAGGCAAGATTCGCTACTACGGTTTTTCCGACACGCCGGCCTGGTATATCGCGCGCGCCCAGACGCTCGCGGAGAAGGAGGGCAAGAGTCCCGCGATTGCGATGCAACTCGAGTACTCGCTCGTGGAGCGCAATATCGAGCACGAACACATTCCTGCCGCGCAGGAACTTGGCATGGGAATCTGTCCGTGGAGCCCGTTGGGGCTCGGCTTCCTGACCGGGAAATACAAGCGGGAGGGAAGCGGATGGACGGGAGGCGGGCGTCTGGAGAAAGTGCAAGCGGTGGGCGGTCCCGTATTTGAAAAATTCACGGAGCGCAACTGGCGCATTCTGGATGTGGTCCTCGACGTCGCCAAACAACTCGGCCGGACTCCCGCGCAGGTCGCGCTGAATTGGGTTTCGAAGCGGCCAGGAATTACAGCGATCATCATCGGCGCTTCAAGAATGTCCCAGTTTGAAGATAACCTAGCGGGCTTCGAATTTTCGATCCCGGAGGAACTGCGCAAGAGGCTTGACGAAGTGAGCGCTCTCCCGGAGGCCCATCCCTACATGTTCTTCGGGCCGATTCTGCAGTCGCGGACCAGCGGGGGGACCACCGTGCAGCCCTGGGGTCCGGCCCGGCTGTATGAAGGGCCCGCCGCAGCAACTGAAGAAACCAAGACGAAGGTGAGCGCCGCGAAGAAATAGATCAGGCCAATCCCCATGCGATCCTACCGTGGACCCGTTTCCGATCATTTCGACGGCGAGCGTTTTTTCAATCCGCATCACCCGCCTCTGAGCGGGCCGCGGGGCCTCGTGAGGTGGATGGCGAATCGCCAACGAGGGTTGTGGCGCGACTGGACGGATGCCCCTCCCGGTCTTCCGCCGCCTGCCCACATCTCTGACGGACGACTGCTGGCAACATTCGTCGGGCATTCCACCGTCCTGATTCAGATGGACGGGATCAACGTCTTGTGCGATCCCATCTGGTCGCTCCGGGCGAGTCCGTTCTCCTGGATCGGGCCGCGGCGCCACCGCCCAGCGGGAATTCGTTTCGAAGACCTTCCTCCGATAGACGTGGTCCTTCTGAGCCACGACCATTACGACCATTTCGATCTCCCGACACTTCGTCAGGTGGCAGCAAAATGGCGCCCGAAATATGTCGTGTCCTTGGGTCTGAGAGCGCGTCTGGAATCAGGACGGATCGCGGAAAAATCCGATGTGGTGGAACTTGACTGGTGGCAATCCATTTCGTTTTCGGAGGAGATCAAGATCACAGCTGTTCCCGCGCGGCACTTTTCCGGACGTGGACTGCACGACCGCAATCGCAGTCTTTGGTGCGGCTACGTCCTCGAAGGCCCGTCGGGAGTGGTCTATTTTGCCGGAGACACAGCGTATGGCCCGCACTTCGCGGAAATCCGGAAGCGATTTCCGGCGATTCGGCTTGCGTTTCTTCCGCTCGGCGGATTCCGCCCGCAATGGTTTATGAGCCCTGTGCACATGTCACCCGAACAGGCGGTCCGCGCATCTGAAGAGCTCGGAGCAGCGACGAACATCGGGATTCACTTCGGAACGTTTCAACTGGCCGACGACGGCGAGGAAGAGCCCTTGGCGGAATTACAGCGCGCCCTCAGTTCCTTGGATAATTCGCGTCCGAGCTTCTGGATTCTCAATGCCGGCGAGGGAAGGGAAGTACCCTGAATTATCCCTCTCTCTTGCGGGAGGAATTCCTTGCGGTCTTCTGCGTTTCGCCGGGATAGGTGATTTGCTTGCCGCGGACGCGCGCGAAGGGCGTCAACTTATGAGACCTCGGGGGTGACGCGCCGACAATGTCCTCAACCTTGATCCCCCGCACGAGGAGGGCATCGGCAACAAGCGAACGGTGGCAGCGCCACGGCACGGCTTCGGCGCACATGAGGGCGCTCGGTTTTGATTCGGCTAACTCGATGGCGCGGGCCAGGCCCGCTTCGAAATCCGGCGTCTGCATGTAATCTGCGAAGCCGCGAAAACTCGCGTTGCGCCAGGCAAGATTCACGGAGTCCGGCCGCGTGCGGCGGAGTCCGCCGAGTTTTTTCAAGTAAACATAACCGATGCGCGCCGCCCGCAGGTCAGGAGCGAGCGTCTCACGGTTGAACTGAGGATTGTGCCGCGACTTGGGGATCATGCGGATGTCGATCACGCGCTGGACCCCATTCGCGCGCAGCAGTGCGATGAAATCCTCGAGCGGACGCGTGGAATGACCAATCGTATAAACGGTAAGTTTCCTGCGCCTTGGATGCGTCATCGTCACCGGCTGCGTCATCATACTAGACGTGCACGCGTCGGTACGCGCAGAATTTTGCTTCTGGCGTGGAACCCGCGCGAGGATAATGGGGGCGCTTTACCGATGCCGGGTGGATCGCGATGAGAGGTCTGCAGCCGGGGGATTCATGGCAAATGTCAGCGCATTGTTCTGGGACAACGGCGGAGTGATTCTGACAAACGGCTGGGACCGTCCCGCGCGCCAGAAGGCCTCGGAAAAGTTTCATCTCGATTGGGCGGAATTTGAAGATAGGCACGAGCTGGTGCTCAATGCATTCGAGACAGGCCAGATGACGCTCGACGAATATCTGCGACGGACGGTGTTCTATAAGGAGCGGCCGTTCGGGCTGGAAGACTTCAAGGCTTTTGTATTCGCCCAATCGCAGCCATTTCCTGAATCCCTGGCCTTTCTTGGAGCGTTGGCCCGCGAGAGGCAGTATTTTGTCGCGTCTCTCAATAACGAATCGCTCGAAGTGAATGAATACCGCATTGAGAAATTCAAACTCCGGGATTATTTCGAGGCTTTCTTCAGTTCGTGCTATCTCGGCGTGCGGAAGCCCAACGTTGAAATCTATCACCTAGCGCTTAAGATCACGCAGCGGAAACCATGGGAATGTGTGTTGATCGATGACCGTGGACTGAATCTGGAATGCGCTCGAGAGTTGGGGATGCACACAATACAATTTCAGAACGTCGCTCAGCTCCGGAGCGATCTCTCGCGCCTGGGCATCGTAGTCAACGGAAACTCCTGAGGAGGGAACGCTATGGAACTGGGAATGATCGGATTGGGAAAGATGGGCGCGTTCATGACCGAGCGCTTGGTGCGTGGCGGCCATCGCGTGGTGGGGCTTGACCGCGATGCGGCGGCCATTCAGCGAGTGGTGGACCAGGGCGCTGCGGGCGCCGATTCGATCGAAAAGCTGATCGCGCAGCTCAAGGCTCCACGCGCTATCTGGCTGATGGTTCCGGCCGGAGCTCCGGTGGACCAGACGATCGACTCGCTCGTGCCGCTTCTCGCTCCCGGCGACACGATCATCGACGGAGGAAACTCCTATTACATGGATTCTGTACGCCGCGCCGCGGCCCTCGCGGCTCGGAAATTGAATTTTGTGGATTGCGGAACAAGCGGCGGCGTCTGGGGCCTGACGGAAGGCTATAGCATGATGGTTGGCGGCGACGCGGAAGTCGTGAAACGCCTCGCGCCGATTTTCCAGACGCTGGCTCCCGGACCGGACAAAGGCTGGGGGCGCGTCGGGCCTGCAGGTTCGGGCCATTACGTCAAGATGGTGCACAATGGCATCGAGTACGGCATTATGCAGGCTTATGCGGAAGGACTCGATTTGCTGCGGCACAAGAAGGAATTCGGCTTGGACCTGTTGCAAATCGCGGAGATCTGGCAATACGGCAGTGTGATTCGATCCTGGCTGCTCGATTTGACGGTGGACGCGCTCACGAAGAATCCGACACTCGAAGGCATCGGCGCGTATGTCACTGATTCGGGCGAAGGCCGTTGGACAGCGATGGAAGGCATCGATCTGGGCGTGCCTCTGCCCGTCATCACCGGAGCGCTGGATGCGCGTTTTCGTTCGCAGGACACTGAGCCATTTGCCAACAAGCTGCTGGCCATGATGCGCCACGAGTTCGGCGGGCATGCCGTTAAGACCACCGCGAAGTAATAGGCGCCGCGCCAGCCGCCCATGCGAATGGACACG
The DNA here is from genome assembly GCA_963788255.1 of uncultured Acidobacteriota bacterium. Taxonomy (GTDB): domain Bacteria; phylum Acidobacteriota; class Terriglobia; order Acidiferrales; family UBA7541; genus Palsa-295. The sequence continues at coordinate 6,775 of CAWBGC010000003.1, read as the reverse complement.
CAAGTCTTTCCCGACCTCGACGCGCTCAGCCGCGCGGCGATGGACAGTTTGCTGCAGGTCATGCGAGATGCGGTGGCACAGCGCGGCCGGTTCGCCATCGCGCTTGCCGGCGGGCACACGCCCGCGAGGATGTACAAGCTTTGGGCGCAAGACGAAAAGTATCGCGCCCAGACGCCTTGGGACCTCGTGCACCTGTTCTGGGGAGACGAGCGTTACGTCCGCCAGGACGATCCTCTCAGTAATTACCGCATGACGAGAGAGATGCTCCTTTCACATGTACCAATCCCCGCTGCCAATGTGCATCCCATGCGCACAGAGATAGCGCCGCCGGAAAAAGCTGCCGCGGCATATGACACAGAGCTACGAACATTCTTCGGCCGAGGGGCTCCGGAGTTCGATTTGCAACTTCTCGGCTTGGGCGTTGAGGGCCACACGGCTTCTCTCTTCCCTGGTTCGCCGGCGTTGGAAGAGACGAAGGCGTGGGTTGTTGCTGTGCAGGCGCCCGCTGAACCCCCGCAGCGCTTGACTTTGACTCCTGTGGTCCTGGACTGCGGGCGGAATACGTTTTTCTTAGTCGCGGGCGAGAATAAACGCGAAATTCTCGCAGCGCTGCGGGGTAAGCTCGATTCGAGCCCTAGCGAGTATCCTGCCGCGCGCATCAGGCCTAGAGGCCGCGTAATTTGGTTCTTGGATCAGCCTGCCGCGGGCTGAAAAGGCTCCTCGAATTGGAAACTTCAGGCTTGCTACAGTGTCCAATTAAACCACGCGAACGTGTGGGCGAGGTTGTGCTCCTTGGGGTCGTTGGAGAATCAGCAGGCGCCACTGGCTGGATTCGGATCAGACGCAATGGCCTAGGAAATCCTAACGACCGCGAGGTAACATACTCGAAGGCAAGGACATTCACAGGGATGAACATGCATCGCACAATAGCCGCAACCATTCTGAGCTTACTCTTGGTGCCTTTTCTCACAGGTGGCTGCAGCAAGACCGCGCAAACCGCACCCATCGTCGCCGTTCCTGTGACAGTTGCCAAGGCGGAGTTGAAGACCGTCCCGATTGATCTGACGGCCATTGGTACCGCAGAAGCCTATTCCACGGTTTCGATAAAGGCGCAAGTAAATGCGGAGCTCGAGTCAGTCCACTTCAAGCAGGGCGACTTTGTGAAGAAAGGTGATCTTCTCTTCACACTGGATGCCCGGCCGTTTCAAGCAGCACTGGCGCAAGCGGAGGCTACACTAGCTCATGATAAGGCGCAGCTGGAGCTGAACCGGATCGAAGCGGCCCGCTACCAGAAGCTCTACGAATCGGGCGTGGCGCCAAAGGAGCAGTTTGACCAACAGCAAGCAAACGAAGCGGCGCAAGGCGCATCGGTGCATGCCGATGAGGCGGCCGTCGAACAGGCCAAGCTCATGCTCCAATACTGCTACATCTATTCGCCGGTGGACGGCCGCACGGGCGCCCTGCAAGTCTATCCAGGAAATCTGGTGAAGCAGAACGATGTGCCGGTGCTGATCGTCATCAACCAGATTAGCCCAATCTTTGTGGATTTCTCGATTCCCGAACAGTATCTCGGCGTGGTGAAGAAATACATGGAGATGGGAAGGTTGGGTGTGCAATCGACTCCTTACGGGGACACGAAGCCGGAGGGGGGCTACCTGACTTTCGTGGACAACACGGTTGACAATACGACCGGGACAATCAAATTGAAGGGAACGTTTGCGAATTCGGACCACCGGCTCTGGCCGGGACAGTTTTCGACCGTTTCGCTGCGTCTTTCGGAAGAAGAGAACGCGATCGTGGTTCCTTCCCAGGCTGTCCAAACGGGTCAATCCGGCGATTTCGTGTTTGTCGTAACTCCGGAATTATCCGCGGAGTCGCGGCCGGTAAAGGTAGCGCGCACGATTGGGGGCGAAGCGGTAATTTCACAGGGAATCAAGCCGGGAGAAACCGTCGTCACCGATGGCCAGCTGCGTCTGATTCCCGGCATCAAAGTGCAAATCAAACCTAGCCAGGTGGGAGGCTAGAAGAACTCGATGAACATCGTCGAGCCATTCATTCGCCGCCCCGTCATGACCACACTGGTCATGTCGGCTATCCTTTTGTTTGGGATCCTGGGGTATCGCGCACTCGCCGTCAGTGATCTCCCCAACGTGGACTATCCCACGATTCAGGTCAGCGCGACCCTGCCAGGGGCGAACCCGGACACGGTAGCCTCTGCAATTGCCACGCCCCTCGAAAAGCAGTTCTCCACGATTGCCGGCATCGACTCGATGACCTCGACGAGCTCGCTTGGTGGCACGCAGATAACCTTGCAGTTCGATTTGAGCCGCAACATTGATGGCGCGGCGCAGGACGTCCAAGCTGCTATCGCGCGCGCCGGCCCGCAGTTGCCGCCGAACATGCCGACACCGCCAACCTACAACAAGGTGAACCCGGCCGACTCTCCCATTCTGTACATCGCTCTCGGGTCGCGAACGCTGCCGCTATACACGGTGGATCAATACGCCGAGACGCTGTTGGGCCAGCGAATCTCGATGGTGAAGGGTGTGGCGCAGGTGCAGGTGTACGGTTCGCAGAAATACGCGGTGCGGATCCAGCTCGACCCGCAAGCGCTGGCCACTCGGCAAATCGGGATTGACCAGGTGGAGACGGCTGTCCAGAACGCCAATGTGAATCTCCCGGTCGGCACTCTCTACGGCGCACATCAGGCGTTCACATTGGAAGCGAACGGGCAACTTACGCGTGCTTCGGTCTATCGGCCGCTGATCGTGGCTTACAGCAATGGTTCGCCGGTGCGCTTGGAGGATATCGGGAAGGTCTTCGACAGTGTACAAAACGACAAGATTACGAACTGGTGGGACGACACGCATTCGGTCGTTCTTGCAGTCCAGCGCCAGCCCGGGACGAACACGGTTGAGGTGGTGGACTCGATCCGGCGGCTTTTGCCACAGTTCCGGGCCATTATCCCTCCCAGTGTGGCCATGCAGATTCTCTACGACCGCTCAGTTTCGATCCGCGACTCGGTGAACGACGTAAAATTCACTTTGTTTCTGGCCGTGCTGCTAGTTGTACTGGTGATCTTTCTGTTTCTGCGCAATCTTTCCGCCACCGTTATTCCCAGCATCGCTCTGCCAATGTCCATCGTGGGGACATTCGCCGTGATGTACGAGCTCAATTACACGGTGGACAACTTGTCGTTGATGGCGCTGACGCTTTCGGTCGGGTTCGTGGTCGACGACGCCATCGTGATGCTCGAAAACATCGTACGCCACATGGAAATGGGTGAAGGCGTGATGCAAGCCGCACTGAGCGGATCGAGGGAAATCGGCTTTACGATCCTGTCGATGACGCTCTCGCTGGCAGCGGTCTTCATTCCCGTCTTGTTCATGGGCGGAATCATGGGCCGGCTTCTTCACGAATTTGCCGTCGTCATCATGATGGCGATCCTCGTCTCCGGGATCGTTTCGCTCACGCTCACACCAATGCTTTGCAGCCGCTTTCTCCGCCCGCAGGGGGAGGCAAAGCACGGGCGCATGTACATGGCCCTGGAGCGATTCTTCGGGCGGATGCTGAGGGGTTATGACCTCTCGCTGCAATGGGCATTGCGGCATCGCGTGACGGTGATGGCAATCGCCTCAGTGATCCTCGTAGTCACGGTCTGGCAATTCCTAGTGATTCCGAAGGGCTTCTTGCCGGAAGTGGACGCATCTCAAGTGTTCTGTTTTACAGAAGCGCAACAGGGGATTTCATTCGATGCCATGGTGCAGCACCAGGAGGCGCTGAACCAGGTGGCCATGAGTGATCCCAATCGTCAGGACTTCTTCTCCAGTGTCGGAAGCGCGGGCGCAGCGATCGCGAGCAATCAGGGCATCCTTTTTCTGCACCTCAAGGATCCGCAGGAGCGCCCCAAGGTCCCGAGCCAAGCGATGCTGCGCTTGCAACAGAAGTATGGCGGCGTTCCCGTAATTGGCAGTGCGATCCATGCCATTGCGCCTTTGTTTGCGCACCACCCGGACATCAACGAAGTGATGGCGGAACTGAGGCCAAAATTTGCAACCGTTCCAGGCATCAACGTGTACATGCAAAATCCACCTCCGATACGCATTGGCGGTCAACTCACCAAGAGCCTGTACCAGTTGACGCTGCAGAGCCCGGATACGGAGGAACTTTATCGCGAGGCCACGGCATTCCAGTTGAAGATGGCCAAATTGCCAGGTCTGCTGGACGTGACCAGCGATCTGCTGATCAAGAATCCGCAGGTGTACGTCAACATCGATCGCGACAAAGCCTCCGCGCTCGGCGTCACAGCACAACAAGTGGAGGACGCTCTGTATACCGCCTACGGCCAGCGGCAAGTGTCCACCATCTACGCGCCCAACGACGAATACTGGGTCGTCATGGAGCTGGAAGACAAATACCAGCGGGACCCGGATGCCCTTTCACTTCTCTATATCCGGTCGAGCTCAGGCAATCTGGTTCCATTGAATGCGGTCGCCAGTATCAAACCAGCTCTCGGCCCTCTCACTGTCAACCATCTAGGCCAGCTTCCGGCGGTGACGCTTTCTTTCAACCTGAGGCCCGGAATGGCGATCGGCGATGCTGTGGACGAAGTGACCAAGCTGGCGCGCGAGGAACTTCCCGCGACCATCACCTCGCAATTTCAGGGATCCGCGCAGGCGTTCGAATCTTCCCTCACCGGACTTGGGATTCTGCTGGTCATGGCCATCCTGGTGATCTACATCGTTCTGGGGATTCTCTATGAGAGTTTCATTCATCCGATTACGATTCTTTCCGGTCTCCCGTCGGCTGCTTTCGGCGCATTGCTCACGCTGCAGCTATTCGGCCTGAGCCTGGACCTCTACGCTTTTGTCGGCGTAATTATGCTGATTGGAATCGTGAAGAAGAACGCGATCATGATGGTCGACTTCGCCATCGCGCGTGAGCGCGAAGGACACAAGTCTGCCGAAGAGGCGATTTACGAAGGCTCGCTGATTCGCTTCCGCCCCATTATGATGACGACCATGGCAGCCCTGATGGGCACGCTGCCCATCGCGGTCGGCTCGGGCATGGGTGCGGACGCCCGGCGGCCCCTGGGGCTGGCGGTGGTCGGAGGCTTGGTATTCTCGCAGCTCGTCACCCTCTACCTGACACCAGTTTTCTACACTTACATGGATTTGTTCCAATCCCGGATGGCGCGTCGTCTTGGGAAGTCTGTCGGTGACGACAAGAGACGGCTTGCGGACGGTTCCGCTACTGCAGATTGAAACCGGCGATAACCCCTACGAATGCTTGCTGCGCGGGATGTCGCTGTCCCTACTTGTCCTCTTGGACAGGCTGGACCTGTCATTTCGTACCATTGACCGCCTCACTTCAACTTCCTAGGATTGATGCAGGCGCAAAAGGCGCCGCGGAATGTGGGAGCCAATAACCCCCGTGTTTCGTTCGTGTTTCGCGGGGAGAGATCAGGATGGCGTTCGGGGAAGACCTGCCAAGAGACATCCGGATGAGGCGCAAGCGGCGCGGGCCACGGATGAATTCCCATGTCCCAGTGACGATCGAATGGAACGGAAGGGCAGGCCCCTTGCACTTTGAATCAGGTTTTACACGCGTCGTAAATGGCTACGGATGCCTGCTGGTTAGCCCAAAGGAAATTGAGTTGCAGCAACGAGTGCGCTTAACGAACTTGTCTACGCGTCAGGCGGCCAGCGCGGTGGTGGTCTGGAAGGGCGCCCAGCGTACCGATGGTTGGGAATTGGGTGTGGAGCTGGTCGCCGCCGACTTGGATTTTTGGGGTGTTGAACTCTAGATCGGAGTTTCAAGCCTTGAAACTAAATAGCCTGAAGGTCGTGCAGGCAAAGCCGACCGGCTCGCCTGCGAATCGCGCCGCGAATTCCGTGCAATTGCGCCCGTCTTTGACTAACCCTGATGGCGGGCCATCCAAGCGCGGAATCGTTGGAGAAGACAGGCGCCGCAGCCAGCGGGTCTTGCTCCGAGTGCGCGCCCAGATTCACGTGGCTTTGCACGGGAAAGCGGAGTCATATGACGTGACCACGCTCAGCGTGAATCACCACGGCGCCCTCGTGCTCATGCAAGAGAACCTTCCGCTCGATACACGTCTCGTTCTCGAAAATGCCAACACGAAAGAGCGAGTCCCTTGTAAGGTGGTGCGCCAGGCGCGCGAAATGTATGACGGATTCCAAGTCCCCATCGAATTCGATTCTCCCGCACCCGATTTCTGGGGGATTGCGTTTCCGCCTTCTGATTGGCGCCCCGACGAGTCCTAGGAATTCGTCATCCTTCTCACGAATCAGCGGAACGGCAAGCCCCGCAAATCGACATTTCCACCAGAAAGAACTACTCCCACTTTCTTTCCCTCTGCGCCTATCTCGCGCCCCAGCACCGGCGCCGCAGCCACTGCGCCCGAAGGTTCCACGACGAGCTTCAATCGCCCCCAGAGCAGTTGCATTGTAGCGACGATTTCGTCTTCGGTAACCAGCGCAATCTGGTCCACCAGTTGGCGCAGGATCGAAAACGTCAGCGGGCAAAGCGTTGCGCGCAGGCCGTCGGCCATCGTGTGGGACGCGGATGCTGCCTCGATCTTGCCGGATGCCAGCGAGCGATAAGCGTCGTCGGCATTGCGCGGCTCCGCACCAATCACGCGAGTCGAAGGCCGCAGCCCCTTCGCCGCAAGTGCCGTTCCACTCAACAGCCCTCCACCGCTTACCGGGGCGACCACGATATCGAGGTCCGGAACTTCTTCCACCAACTCGAGCGC
>CAWBGC010000002.1:0-62261 GCA_963788255.1 uncultured Acidobacteriota bacterium | reverse complement strand
CGCAAACTTCTGGCATAACGCGGGATTGGGAGCGCAGCACGCGGTGCAGGTCGGAGTGGGCGGCCCCATCGTCATGGTCGGCACGCTGACCATTCTTGCTGTGGCGCAGGTTGGGTCGCTGTTTTCCGCGGATGCTTGGAATAATGTGACCTTCACCGCCGGGGAAGTGAAGAATCCCAGCCGCAACCTGCCATTGTCGCTGGCTTTAGGCACGGGCGTCGTGATCGCACTCTATATCGCTTGCAACTTCATTTATCTGAGTGCGCTGCCGTTGGATGGGGTTCAGGGAGGAGCCACGATTCTCGCGAGGGGAATCAAATATGCAACGGAGGATCGCGTGGCCACAGCGGTTCTGACCCAGAGATTCGGATTGGCGGCTTGCTCATGGCTGCCGCCATCATGATTTCAGGCTTTGGCTGCGCCAACGGCCTGATTCTCTCCGGGGCACGCGTCTATTACGCGATGGCAAAAGACGGCCTGTTCTTCCGCAAGGTGGCGAAACTGAATCCCAAGTACAAAACGCCCGTAATCTCCCTGATGGTGCAGATGGTGTGGGCGTGCTTGCTCGTTCCGGGAGCTACGGACAACTTCTGGACTACATCATCTTTGCCGTGCTCGTGTTCTACATTCTGACAATCGTAGGATTGTTTGTCCTGCGGCGCACGCGCCCGGACGCGATCCGGCCTTACCGGGCGGTCGGCTACCCTGTCCTGCCTATCATATATATTGTGATGGCTTTATTCATCGATGTCGTACTATTGCGCTACAAACCGACTGTCGCTGGCCGGGGCTGATAGTGGTTCTGTTGGGGATCCCCGGTTTACTATGCGTGGTCGCGGGGTGCGGGCGCCAAGGGCGCCTCGGCGTAGCTCCCAAGGAGAAAACGAAGCATGGCGAATTTGTTCGCGAAAAAGACCTTCCATGATGAAAGAAGCAGTTGAAGTTGAGGGCGAATCGGCGAAGCCGCTGGCCCCCACGTTTCGTACTGTGGTAAAGCCTGCCTCCAGCGTCACGCGGGCGTTTCTCGCACCCAGGAGCGCTTCCCGGGGCACGGACAATGCGAGGCCTCTGTAGCCCATGAGATAGGGCGAGCCGGTAAGGTGTGTGTGGGCGTCGATCAGGCCAGGCAGCACGGTGTAACGAGAGAGGTCCACAACACGCGCGTCCAAGGGCACGTGGGGCCGGAGTTCACGCTCATCGCCGATCTCGCGGATCCGGTCGCCTTCGATGAGGATTGTTTGATGATCCCGGTACACCCCCGTGCGGACCTCGAGAACTCGTCCAGCTTTTACGACCACGCCAGCATGCCGATCGGCTTGCTGCCCTGCCAGGCCAGCGGAAACGTATAGGAATAAACTCCAAAGCAGCACAGACCACCGCTTCATGACTCCTCCCCTCTGGGATGGCTTCTTCCCTGCGAGGTGGGTTCAGGGGAACGTCCCTGATTCAGTTGTGGGGGCAATCCATTCACCGGCTTGTCCCCCAGCCGTTGTCTGGCCAGGACCACTGCTCCCAGCGGTCCCGCGTCGTCACCGAGTACCCCGGGAACAATCTTCACACGCCGGGCATCGTGGCGGCGAAGAAAATACCGGTAAGCTGTCTTCCTGATCGGCGTCACGTAATCTTTGCCGAGCCGTCCGGCGATGCCTCCTCCAATAATCACGTATTCAGGATCGAGCATATTGACCACGTTCGCCACCAGGATGCCAAGGCAAAACTGTGCCCGCTCCATCACTTTTTGCATGACCGGATCACGCTCTTTTAAGGCTCTCTGAATAATGCTGCTGGTCATGCGCTCTCTGCCCCGTTCCTTCATAAGCTTCAGGACGATGCTCTTTTCTCCTCTCCGTATGGCGGCGCGGACGTCGCGCTCCATAGCGGTGCGGCTGGCCAAGGCTTCAGCGCAACCGCGGTTGCCGCAGCCACAGCGCGGCCCATTGATCTCCACGACCATGTGGCCGACCTCTCCGGCGGCGCCGCGCGCGCCCAGGTATAGTCGTCCTCCCGTGACGATGCCTCCACCAATTCCCGTCCCCACGAAGATCCCCACCAACTCCTGCGCTCCCCGGCCTGCGCCCAGGGCGTATTCCCCCATCACTCCAACGTTGACGTCGTTTTCGACAAACACCGGGACCTTAAGCAGAGCCTCCAGCTTGGGTCCCAGCGCAACCTTTTTCCACCCCAGGTTCGGCGCATGATGAACAACACCGCCCATGGGATCTACCGCTCCCGGCACCCCAATGCTCACCGTGCGCAGGTCAGATAGTTTCAGACCCGCCGACTGCACAGCGGCCTCCACCAGAACAGCAAGGTCCGCAACCAAGCGGTCAGGTTTCTGCCTGGGGTTAGTGGGCGCTCTCTGCATACCAAGAATTTTGTTTTCTGCATTCACCACCAAGGCGCGCAAACGCGTTCCCCCCATGTCGATTCCCACCATGACTTCCTTTTTAGCAGGCATCCAATTGTCCCTCCTGGAAACACTCCGAACTCCGGTCAGCAGAGTTTACCTTACTTACTGATTCCGCGAAATGCCAGACTTGACTGAAATCGTTGACACTGGTCGGATTGAGAAGTAATCTTTGCGCGCTTCTCGGCTGAACGTGCACGTATGTTTCAACTAAGGGAGGTTTAGCCATGTTAGAAGACAAGATTTCCAGACGTGATTCTCTTTTTCTGATCGGGACGGGAGCTGCCCTTGCGGCGTCGGGCTTCAGCGTGAATTGCGCGAGAGAAAAGCGACCATCCGCGGCAAAGCCGAGCCAGGCTGAGCAGGAAAGCCCCGAGGTCCAGGCAGACCGTGCGCGCCGAATGAAATGGTGGCATGAAGCCAAGTTCGGCATGTTTATTCATTGGGGCCTTTATAGCGTCATTGGTCATCATGAGTGGGTCATGGAGATGGAGGGGATCCCGGTCCTCCAGTACCAGGAGTTGGCCAAGATTTTCAAGCCGCAGCCCAATGCGGCGCGGGCCTGGGCCAAGTTGGCCAAGCAAGCAGGCCAGAAGTACATGGTGATGACAACCAAGCACCATGAAGGCTTCTGCAATTGGGATACGAAACTAACCAACTATTGCGCGTCAAAACAGGGACCGGGTCGCGACCTGGTGGCGGAATATGTGGAAGCCGCCCGGGCCGAGGGACTTCGTGTAGGCTTCTATTACTCGCTGATGGATTGGCACCATCCGGACGGCGCACGCTGCGCTACCGACGAGGCGGCGCGACAACGCTTTGTCGAGTACACTCACGGCCTGATCCGGGAACTGCTGACCAATTACGGCAAAATCGATGTCCTCTGGTATGACGTGGATTGGCCTCTTACCGCCTGAGCAGTGGGAGTCCAAAAAGATGAACGAGATGGTGTTCAAACTCCAGCCGGACATCATCGTCAACAACCGGAATGGTCTGCCCGGAGACTTCTCGACGCCGGAACAGGTAATTCGCGCCGAAAGGGGAGGGCGCGCCTGGGAGTCTTGCATGACCATGAATGATAGCTGGGGTTACACCGAGGCCGACGATAACTGGAAAAGCACCAAGACTATCGTCCGGAACCTGGTCACTTGCGCGAAGGGCGGGGGCAACTACCTGCTGAATATCGGCCCGAAGCCGGACGGCTCCGTGCCTGAGCAGTCAGTCAACGTCCTTACCGAGGTCGGTAAATGGATGAGCAAGAATGGGCCAACCATTTATGAAGCGGAATCCTGCAAAGCAAGTTCGCACACGTTTGCAGGATACACGCGCAAGGGGAACACGCTCTACATCCACGTCCATTTTTGGCCCGCGCAAACGGCGGGAACCAAGGCGCTCGAATACTACAAACCGCCCACGGTGGTGGCCATCGGCGGACTTCGCACAAAGGTAAAGTCGGCGCGCTTGTTTGCCTCGGGGCGGAAGGTGGATTTCGTGCAGGACGACATCTCCGTAAGGTTTACGGGACTTCCGCAGGACGCGCCGGACCACCCTGTGACAGTCATAGAGGCGGAGTGTGAATCTGAGCCCACGATCGATAGCAGCTATGTCAGAAAAAACAGACCGAGAGCTGATGTAGGGGTATAAGCACCAGCTCTGACGCGATCCATAGCGGGGGCGACGTTGCGAGCGTTCTCGACGGTTATTCCCGGTGGGGTTTCATGGGCGAGTCGCGACACCATGCGGCGGAAGGCGCTATTGCCGGCACGGGCTCCATAGTCCACTTTCCAGTACCCGATTCCAGCTTCGCGCGACCAGCCCAGCCGCTCACGGAAATAAGCCTCAAGGCGGTCCTGCGGCATCATCTGACCGTCTTTCCCGTCGCCGGGGGCCTGGGCGGGGATCCAGATTCCTGCGCCCCGCCAGCCCGCCTGCCTCGTCATGTCGTTCAGTTTACGCAGCCTCTCGAAGGGAAGACCCGTGCAGGAAGGGAACTTGTCCACAGCAAGTTCCTGCGTTCCCAGCCTCCAGCGTTCTCTATCGAACTGCAAACCGGCGGGAACTTCCCAGCCGAGATCGAAGACGATGTACAGGTCCTTCAGGATCCTGTCGAAGTATTGAGTGGCCCATCCCGGATCATCGAAGACGAGTTTCTCGGTGAGATTATTCGCCACCATCGAGTGGCTGTTCTCATCCACGTTCGTCATGCTGTAGTTCTGAATACCCCACGTGCATTAGTAGCTGGGCGTCTTGCCTGGCTCAGACGGGACCAAGTTGAGGGGATTCGCGGCGGGCCGGACGCTCGCCGCCGCGACCCCGACCAGGGCGCCGCTCTGAAGGAATTCGCGGCGTGTGAACCTTCCCTTATGCATATCTGCGCAACCTCCGAAACCTGTGGACTCTCCCTCTAATTCCTCGGCGGCGCGCTCGCGTCACGGCAGTCGTCCGACTGTGAGGCCCCGCGATCAGCCTTTCCGCAGGAAGGTACGAGATTCCCCCAGAAGTCCCGGCCGCCGTTCCTCTCGATAAGCTTTCCCGTGCCCCGCGCGAGCGAGCCTGGCAAAAGATGGTACCCGGACAGCGTCGCCCGGCCTAAGCCTCCCGTGCCCGGCGCGGAAAACTGCGGGTCAGCCGTCAGGGCATGGGGATCGTCTGGCGCAGCAACGTGGCCGTAATAAACGTTCGAATCAAACACATTGTCCTTGCTCTGTCCAAAACCAAGTGCAGTAACATAGGCGCCGTTCCCGGCCCGGGAAATTGCGTAAGAGAATTGCGCGCTTCCCTGAACATAAAAGATATTATTGTAGAGATACGTTCCCTTCGCCCACCCGTTCCAATCGGAGTGCAGCAACAAACCCACTTGGCGCTCCGGCCCCACGTAGATCGTGTTGTTGTAAACCAGACTGTTCTTCACCGGTCCGCCAATATTGATGCCGCGCGTGCGGTCGTTTTCGCTGATGTTGTAACGGACGATCGTGCCCACATTCCCCGCGCTGGTCTCCGGCTTTTGTCCGCCGTCGTCGCAAATCAGCAGGAAGCCGCCGTCGTTGTCGTGGCTGTAGTTGTACTGGATGACCGTGTTCCTGCTGTTCCAATCGGAATCGAACCCTTCCCCGTCGCGCTGGCCCTTCGTACCATAGGCTTCGTTATACTGAATGAGCGTGTTGTCAGCACTCCAGGGCCAGATGGCAACGTTGTAGCCCTCGGATCTTTGATTGGCATGCCCTACGACGTTGTGTTCAACCACCGCGCCATCCGTCGCCACCACCACAATCCCGTCTCCGCCGATGTCGTTGAGGACATTTCCCCGCACGGCCACGCCGAGGCTCGGATACCATTTCGACCGCTCCCACCGATCGGACATGCCGAAAATACCACTGCGATCCACGTGATAGATTTCATTGTTCTCAATGCGCAGGTCGACAAAGCGGCTCGGCCTCTGCCCGCCCAAACAGGTGTAGTTAATTCCGCCGTTGACCTTTTCTTTATCTACGCCATTGACGTCATGAATGGTTAGCGAGCGAATATAAACGTGATGCGCCTCTCCATAGTCTTCGAGCGCCACGTGCACACCGCGGCGAATCGAAGGAGCGGATCCGGCATTGGTAATCTCGAGGTTCTGGATTTCCCAGTACTCCTGGTTCTTGAGCAAGACGGCATCTTCGACCAGCCCCTCCCCCTGGATGACAGGCTTGACTCCGCCGCCGTACATGTCCACGGTAATGGGGCGCCCTTCCACTCCGGAACCTTTGGGCCACAGTTGCCCTTTCCACAATGATCCGGACCTGAGGAGGATTCGATCCCCGGGAAGAAAAGTTGTGGCGTTCACCTTCGCCAAACTCTTCCATGCATTCGCAGGGGTCGTACCCGCGTTGTCATCATTCCCCCCGACGGAATCGACGTAATAGGTCCTGGCCGACTGCACGGCAGGCGGACTTTGCCCGACGGACGCGGGCGCCAACAGCAGAACCAAAGTAACTATGCCGGCGGAAATCGTTCCGGGCATGAGTAGTGTACTCTTCACTTGGTCATGCCTCCTTTTCTGGAAAGCACGGATTGTATCTGCCGCATGACTGAGAGGTCGAAGCGGCAGGGTTGGAGTCACAATTCCGCAAGAGGGCGACCGCGCCCAGTATACGGCGTGCGCGCCAGACTTTCATCCTGCGCGAGATGAAGAATCTCTCCTTGGGTCGCAGCGACCAGCCGCGCTAAACAGAGAAACGGTTGCACGAAGTCTCCGCGCGGCGAGCGGCCGGCGCCGGTGAGGAAGAAAGCCCGGGCAGCCTGCCGAAGCGGGCTGCCCGGACCAATCGAAGTCAGCGAGTTACCATTCGAAGCGTGCGCCCAACTGACCATTCCGAGGAGACCCGCCCACACTGGTCACGTCGCCAAAGTACGCGCCGCCGATGGTGGTGTTGGGGTTGTTGAAGTAATGCCGGTTGAACAAGTTGTAGAACTCGGCGCGAATCTGGAGCTTCATTCGCTCCTTAATTTTGAAGTCCTTGTAAACGGAAATATTCTCGCTGGCCGTACCGAAGCCGTTCAGGCCAGCCACATAGGGCCCGGAATTACCAAAACTGCCGAAGGCGGGAGCGGAAAAGCCTGCGGGGTTGATGTAGGAGTTTCCGGGATCCCCGAAGTTACTGGGATTGAACTTCGGGCCGACAAAGTGCCGGCTCAGATCAGCTCCCTTAGCCACGTTCGGGTAAATTGCCGAGCTGACACCCGGGTAGTAGTTGGTGTCGTAGACGCTGAGGGGTGTTCCGGTGCTGTAGTAAAGGAGGGTGCCGAGCGTCCAGCCGCTGACCGCCCCATCCACCCAACGGCTGCGGTTGGAAAGGAGATGGCGGCCCTTGCCGAAGGGCAGTACGTAAAGAACGTAGCCTTTCACGATACTCTGGTTGTACCGGTTGATATCGTTGGCCGCCCAACTCAAGTCGTAGAGGTTCTGCAGCGTCGACGAACCCGCCCAGGTTTCCTCGAAGTTGCTGCCGGTCTTGCCGTAGTTGTTGAGGAAAGTAGCTCTCTGGCTAGCCAGCGTGTAGCTCATGTCCATCGTCAAGCCGCTGGAAGCCCGGTGGGTTATTTCCGTTTGGAAGGCATCATACTCCGACCGCCCCAAAGGTGACGCCACGTAGTAGATGTAATCCCAGTTGTTCGCGATCACCGGAAACGGAGCCAGCGCGGCAAAGGCATAGCCGGAATAGCCGGGGTAGGGTAGCTTCACCCCGGCCGCCGCGGCCGATGCGTTGTCCCAAATCCAGGCCCATTCGTTGGCTCCTCCGTTGGCCTGGAGAAAAGTGGTATAAGCGGAGGGTGGGCCCTCGTTCTGTTGGAGCGACCCGTCGTGCAGGTGTGTACCCCGCGTTCCCAGGTAGTTGAACGAAAGACGGGTATTATTATTGAGTTGTATTTCCACACCGCTATTCCACTGGTTAGTGATGCCAACCTCGAGCGTCTGCGGGCTCACGGTGACCATCGTCCACTGGAGGAAGTTCGGATCGAGCGTTCCCGAGACGTTCTTGCCCGGATAGCCGTTGTCCCAGTTAAAGGCCGGCGCGAAGTTACTGGTCAGCGGCACCTGGTTGGTGGGGAAGTAGCCGGGGGCAAAGCCATAGGGCACGCCGTTCCAGTAATCGGTGCCCATGGGAACATCGAACAGCGAGTAAGCGGCGCGGGCCACAACGCGGTTGGTGATCTTGTACGCCAATCCCAAGTGGGGAGCAAAATTCGACCAGCGTGTCGATCCCTCGAAAGTCTGGCTGCCGTTTTGGAGGTACACGACCTCGCCCGGAATACCGTAAGTGGGATTGACCGCGGTGTTGCTGTAGTCCGCCCAGTGTCCGTACTTTTCGTGGAAGGGATAGGTCTGGTTCCAGTTGAGCCCATAGTTGAGGGTCAGCCGACCGTTTACCCTGAAGCTGTCGTTAACGAAAAGCGACATCGACTTGCGCCGGCCATATAGATCAAAAGGTGTGCCCTCGCTGGCGCTGGCCACGTCGCCCAGCAGGAAGCTGGCAAAGCCAAATCCCACTTGGGTATTGTAAGGGGCGGTCGGTGCGCCGGTCTGGTTGTTGCTGAAATTGAAGTCGAGGGTCCCGCTGACGCCGTGACTGTTGATTTCGAAGGCGCGCATTTCGCCGCCGAAAGTGACCGTATGCCGTCCCTTGATCCATGTTAGCGTGTCGTCGACGATATAATTGTTGTCGACGATGAAGCCTCCCCAACTGCTGCCAATGGGATCCTCATAATAGCCATTCACCGCGCTGCCGAAGTTGACCGTGGGGAAATTTTTGGCCGTGGCATTGGTGAAGCCAAACTGGGAGGCAAAGTCTCCGGTCGAGGTAGGGCTGCTGGGATTACGGAAACGCTCATAGGTGAGGCTTGCCACGTTCAGGAAGTTGGAGGAGAAATTGTGGCTGTCGCTCAGGCGAAATTTGCGGTCACTGACCTTCTGGAAACGAGCGTTGGAGAGCGGCCCGCCTGTTCCGGTGGTGTCCGACGGGTCCCAAATGCCTCCGTGGTCGTCGAGGATGCGCGGTCGCTGCGTCCAGATGAAAGAGCTGGCCAGCCGATTCGTAGAGGAGAAGTTGTGGTCCACCTTCAAGCTCAGTTGGCTCTGGTGGAACGAGGGGTTGTTGTTCACCGTCAAGCCGTCGTTATAGACCAAACCCGGCGCCAACGGCTGGTAATACTTTTGGTAGTACGGAATGATTTGGTTGGCGACTTTGCTGAACCGGTTTTGCGGGATGGTGTTGTTGGGGAAGACTTGGCCGGGAGATGCCGGGTCGAAAATCATCCCCTTAACCAGTTGCACGGTGTTTCCATTGGTATCTTGAACGTTAATCGGGTTGCCCTTGGAGTCCAGTATCGGCGCCCCCAACAGGGCGCTGAAGTTGCCTTGCAGGAAGTCGGCCGTGGGAACCGTTTGGGTAAACCCTCCCAGGGTGTAGTTGCTCATCCGATTCTGCTCCCAAGCGCCAAAGACGAAGGTTTTGTTACGTCCATCGTAGATCTTGGGCAGGATGACCGGCCCGCCGCCGCTGAAGGCGTAATCATTTTGCCGGTTGCGTGGCTTTCTGAAGAGCGCAGCCTCACTGGGGTTGGCGGCAGCGGAATAATCGTTCATCCAGGAGTTGGCGTTGTAGGCTTCGTTCTGATTGAAGTAGACGGCGCTGCCGTGGAACTGGTTAGTGCCGGATTTCAAGGTGAACATGAAGGTGCCGCCCTCGGTGTACATGCCGGCCGCGCCACCCATGCCGCCGGTATCCACGCGAAACTCCTCCACGGCTTCCATGGGAGGCTCACTTTCCAGTTCCTGTCCGGTTTCGGATTCCTGCGCGAGGGTGCCGTCGATCAGCACTTCGTTGCTGAACGCTTGCGTTCCGGCAATGTACGAGGTCCAACTGTTTCCTTCCACAGACGGGGTGGCAGCAAAGGCAAACGCCATAATGTCTCTGCCGCCATTAATGCTTAGGGGGAGAGCGCGATAGGCCTCGAGGGACATGGTGCTGCCCACGTCGGCCGTCGAGCTTTCCAAGATCGGGGCTTGGCCTCTAACCTCGATGGCCTGAGTCACCTTGCCGAGGTTCATCGTGACGTTGATTTCCGCCACTTGGCTGATGGTCAGCGTGATCTCGGTTCGCTCTACGTTCTCGAAACCTTGCTTCTTGAATGAAACACTGTACCGCCCTACGGGCAAATTGAGTATCCGAAATATCCCGCCAGGGTTGGTGGTCGTGGGGGTCTGAACCCTGGTATCCAGGTTGATCGCGGTAACGGAAACATCGGGAATGACGGCCCCGGATGTGTCTGTCACCGTACCGGTGAGTGTGGCCCTGTCTGTCTGCGCCCGGGAGGGGACAGCCAGGAAAAGGAGGGCCAGGAATCCAAACAAAAAGGCATGCTTCTTCATTATTACCTCCTCAAATGTATACTGAGATTCCCAATCCCGACAGTCTTCAGAACGAACATTTCACTGCTTTCCGTAAGAGAGTTTAGTCACCCTGCTTTTGTTTATGTTTCGAGCTATCGCCCTCGCGTGTTCCAGCTTCACCGATACCAAACCCATCGCACCGGGCGTCATCCTGATCCCGTGGGGGTCGGGCGGGGCGCCAAGCAGGTCCTGGTTGGCGGTGTAGAAGAGAGAGAACGAGTCCTTCCCCTCGGGAATCAGTCCCAAAGGGGTGCGCACTTCACTCGCCCAGATTCCTTTGTCCTTCTGGACGATGAGTGCTTTTCCAGGAGTCCAATGAATCCCATCGATTGAAAATGCGTAGCCTACGGATCGCTCGACCTTGGTGTCGTAGACGGCCACATAGGTGGCGTCCGGGAGTTTGGTGACCACGGGGTTCTCAATAAAGACCTTTTCAATGTTCAGCGGGTTGAGCTCCGTGCATCGTTTCCAAGGTCCCGCGAGGCTCGGCGCCCACGCCAGACCCACCTGCCAGAGAGAAATAGGCAACTTTTCGGTGTGGCCGGTTCCGTAGAAGGCGTACCATTTGTTTCCCACCGGGTAAGGGAAGAATGAATCTGTTCCCTGCAATCCCTCCCAGGGGTCGGAGTCTTTTCCTCGCTGGAGGATGATGCCCACATCCTCGTAAGGCCCATCGATTCCTCCGAGCCCCTTGACCTTCGAGACAGCGCGCCAAATCCGGCCCTCATGGTTGGTCAACCATTTCCCAGGTACGTCAGGGGCGCACTGGTATGCCACATAGAAAAGGTTCCAGAGCCGTTCCGCCTGATCGTAGATGGGCATAGGCGACCACAAGGCCGCGCGCGGGTCCTTGCCCGTGAAGTCTCCGCTTGATTCAAAGAGGGTAGAAACGCGGCTCCAGTGCAAGCGGTCCCGGCTGGTCCAGTGCGCCAGCTTCATTTTCACCCAGAACGGATCACCGACCATCTCAGAAGTAAAAAGGTGATAAGTCCCGTTGAGCTTTAGCACCCTGCCGCCTTCGAAGCCATACTTATTCCCTATGGCGTTGGCAGAATTAATGGTTAGAATCGGCTCATCGAACTGCTTGGTGACACTCAGTTGTAGATCCTCAACCGGTGGTGCAGCCAGGAGAGGCACGCAGAAAAATGAAAAACATAATAAAGCTATTGGCCATGGGGGTTTCACGCTGTAAACCTCCTCGAGCATTACGACCTGTTTCTACACGTGCACCCACGGGCTTTCAAGGTAATGCCTGTTACAGGAGCAGTTAAGGCGCAGCATTCAGGTCGAATGAGACAACAAGTGGTTTCAAATGTGTGGGATTGGCTCGATATTCGTGGCGGCCAAGATTGCCATCTCCGCCATTTTGCCCTCCTCTGTATTCGAGACAGTGCCCCACAGAGTGTCTTCGGGTCCAAAATGGCCCTTCGAACCACCGAGTCCGTCCAAGCCGATAACCTCAAGCCGCCTCTGTGCTAACCGGGATTAACGGTGCCAATAACCGTTAGCGCGCGGGGAACAGAATCTGCTGCGACGGAAACCGGGTTGACCTAATGGATGTCGAGTGTTATCGTTGGGACAACTAGTCGGCTGGCAGTCAACGATGCAAAGCCGTCGGCCGGCCAGAGCACAGGAACTGCGAAAGCCGCCATGGCCGACCAACACAGGCCCGCAACGGAACCTGTCTCCCTCTTTGAAAAAAAGGAAGAGCTTCGCCGAATCCTTAAGAGCCGACACTTCGCAAATGCCCCAAAGAAGAGTCGGTTTCTTGAGTTCGTCTGTGAACAGACCCTGCTCGGGAACGGCGAGAAACTCAACGAATATCTCATCGGCGTGGAGGTTTACGGTCGAGGTTCTGATTTCAACCCGCAAGAGGACCCCATTGTGCGCGTGCAGGCGCACGAGATGCGTCGCTCTCTAAAGAGCTATTACGAGGAAGAGGGCAAAACCAGCCCGTTGCGTATCGATCTGCCTTTGGGCCATTATGTGCCGCTCTTCCACAAAGCCGCGACGGAGGGAACAACTGTCCAAGAGGCTCACGTGGAGCAGCTTGGTACAACGCCACGTGGGAGTGAGCGTCTACATTATGCGCTCATTTTCGGACTAGCGGCAGTTTGCGCGATTCTGGCTTTTCTCCTGCTCCGTGAGCGGGCACGAACAGAACAAGCTGCGCACGCCCAACAACCCCTTCGGGCATTGCCGGCAGAACTTGAATGGTTCTGGAAACCCTTCATGCCGCCCGCTGATGCACCCCTCATCGTCATTCCGAATCACCCTCTGCTGCGCGCGGCCCATGATGGGGACAGCGCTCAAACCCTGGCCCATGGCCACGAAATACCCAAGGATGAACTACCTGAGTTCCGTGACACGATCCATTTCCGGGAGCTGAAGCGATTTGTCTTTGTCCCTTCCACGACGGACTTCACCGCAGTCGGCGAGACCATGGGCCTTTCAAATCTCTTCGGACTGTTCTTGCAAACCGGGCAGAAGCCTCGGCTGCTCCAGTCTCGGCTGGTAACCTTCGAGGAGATCAAACGTGGCAATACTATCCTGCTAGGTGGCAATCAGGCCTGGAGCGGCAGAGTCTTCCTGAACCCCGAAGGGTTCCGGTTCCAGGCCGGCGTCATTCTGAACAAGAATCCCCGCCCTGGCGAGAAGCCTCTCTACAAACCAGAGTTCGACCCCGTCACTAACCACCTGACCCTCGACTATGCGCTGGTCCTGATGCTGCCCAACGAAAGGGAAGAGAATCGCATCTTGCTCGTCTACGGTATCTACACCCAGGGTTCTCAAGCGGCCATCGAATACCTTACGAGCGCGGAGCGGTTGCCCGAACTCCACAAAGCCTTGGTCGCGCTGTCGCCAGACCAAAAGACGCCTCCCCCGTACTTCCAGGTTCTCCTCGAAACTACAGTCGAGAATTACGTCCCCGGCAAAGCCTCGCTTGTAGCGGCGCGGGTGGTTTCCAACTGAGTGTTCGGCAAGGAAAACGGCTATGAGACGGTTTTCATTTCGGAGACTGCTGTCGTGTGGTTCGCTCGCAGTATTGCTACCGATCTTTGCTAGCCACACAATCAGTTGCGGGTCCAAGACGGTATCGTCAACAACCTCCCCTCCCTCCACAGCGGCGCCCGCGACGACGTACTACGTGAATTGCGGCGTCGGCAACGATGCGAATAGCGGCACATCGACCAGCGCTCCCTGGGGATCGCTCGATAAAGTCAACTCCACAACCTTCCAGCCCGGTGACTCCATTTTGTTCGCTCGCGGCGCGGTCTGCAACGGCCAACTGAAACCAGAAGGCTCCGGCAGCTCCAGCGCTGTGATCACCCTTGCCGACTACGGCGACGGCGCGCTGCCGGTCATCAGCGCCGGGACCAATCAATCGGCCCTGACACTCTTCGATCAAAGCTATTGGGAAATCAAGAACCTGGAAACCACGGGTGGTGATCCTTACGGAATCTGGATCACCGGGAACACCGCCAACGCCGTAGTCCATCACATCTACCTCAGCAACGTCGCTGTTCACGACGTCACGGGAACTCCAACGCAGAAGCCGAGCGGGCTGATTGTCTTTCACACCACCGGCACGGGAGAGAGTTTCAACGACGTCCTGGTGGACGGCGCGTCAGCCTACAATACATCACAATGGGCCGGCATCTACGCCGACGGAGCGACGTGGTCGAGCCCGGCGGGCATTAAGGGCGCCAACATCACGGTTCGAAACTGCACCGTTCATGACGTTGGCGGAGACGGCATTGTGATCCATATCACCAAAAACGCGCTGATCGAAAAGTGCACCGCCTACAACACCGGGCAGACCACCGTCACCAGCATAGGAACTCCCAGTGCAATCTGGAATTGGGATTGCGACACTTGCACCGTGCAGTTCAACGAGGCTTACCTCTCCCACACACCCACGAACAACGACGGCGGGGACTACGACAGCGACTACTACAATAACAACATCACCATCCAGTACAACTACGGCCACGACGCCGATGGGTACTGCGTTTCGGTTTTCGGGGCCGAAGGTCAGGATACGAACGCCAACACGACCATCCGCTATAACGTATGTTCGAACAATGGACGTCATCCGAATAAGGCTGGGCAGGGTGACTTCTTCTACTCCACATGGGACGGCGGCACCATTCTGAATTCCCAGGTGTACAACAACACCAGTTATTGGAATCCTGCCAACTCCACCGCCTACGCTCTCAACGTCCAGAGCGCATTTGATTCGAGCAAACCGAATTACTTCGTGAATAACATTATCTTCGCGACGGTTCCAGGCATGGAGAATTACAGCGCCACGAGCGGCAAGGGGCTGACCTCCGACTACAATATCTACTGGTACACAGGCTCGGGCTCGCCACAATGGCAAGCGAACGCGGTCAATTATGGTTCGTTGGGCGACTGGCAGGGCGCGATGGGCATGGACTCACATTCCCTGTTCACTGACCCGCTCCTGAATAGTCCAACATATCACGACGTGGGCCGGCCAATGACCGCCTTCACCCTGGCGACGGGATCCCCGGCGGTCAATGCCGGTTGGAACATGGGAAACATGGGCAGTCAGGATTTCTTCGGGAATGCACTGCCCACGTCCGGCGCCGTGGACATTGGCGCGTGCCAGGCTCCTTAAGATGATGTGCTCTTCCTCCTGGCCGGCTTGGCATGGTTTGCAGCTCTGAAAATGCGGCGCCGGGCTGGTTTCCTTGAGCTTGGTGTCGGCCGGAACGTCCCGCTCAAAGGCATTGAAATGGTAACGGGCAATCGGTTCAAGAACAGTCAGGAGAAACTTGCAAGAACATCTCGGGGGCAGATGGGATGGTTGCTCGTCGCAGGTGTCCTGGCCGTGTCGGTTGTTGGTATTCTCGTTTGCCAGATACGGCCAAATCCCAAAGCTGTTTTCGCCGGCGACACCGCACCGCCCTTCAGCCTTCTCGCGGCTCGAGGGGGAAGGTGCGACCTGACCGATCTCTTGGCGAGGAAAAGAGTCGTGCTGCTTTCCTTTATTGACGCCCGCTCGCAGCCATTGTCGCGCACTTATTCTGATCTATCTCGCGGCCAGTTGGTTTTCCTGAAAAGCATGGCCCAGCAGTATGCGCCTAAAGGTGTTGAGGTGTTGATAGTGGGATGCAACAGGCTATTCGGCGGTAAACCGCTCGCCCCCAGCGCGCTCCTCAACTTCACCTACGATTGGCAGCTTGATGGCGTGACCGTCCTGCGCGACGACGACGAAGGCACAGCCTTTCTCTATGGCGTTTCCACGCTTCCCACTACACTCCTTATTGCCTCTGACGGTCGCATCCAGCGGCGTTGGGATGGATTTGTCGCTCCCGCCCAACTTGCCTTGGCGTTAGAATCTTTAGTCGGTCCCCCGCGCTTTCGGTGATGATTCTGCATCCTGCGCGATTGAAACCGCCAAATCAGGCTTCTCTTCGGATCATCTGGCGTGAGTCTACGACCTATGGTCATTGACCTGTCCGGAGAGCGGGGGAGGTTGTTGATGAGATTGGAGCGGGGGACGGGGATCGAACCCGCGACGTCCAGCTTGGGAAGCTGGCATTCTACCGCTGAATTACCCCCGCTCGATATCACCGCCTAGAACGGCTTTGAGCGGCATGGCAACGATTTGTCCCGGCCATTGAGCATAGGCGAAACCACACCCCAAGGCATCGAAACCGAAATCCGGCCAATCACGACTCATAATCTAACCTTTTTCGCTGGTCCTTGCAAGCGGACTCATAATGTCCACGAAGCCATCTGGCGAACGCGCGAATTGGAAGAGTACTGCCAGCGTCGGGGCTGGTCGCCACCTCACTGTCATGCTGAGCCCGTTCGCACAGTTTACCCTGAGCGAAGCGAATGGGCTCAGGGTAAACTCTGCGAAGCATCTCGCCCTGCTGTTGGTCGGCGGAAAAGTCCAGAGCGAGATTCTTCGCGCAGTTTATCCTGAGCGGGCAGAGCGAGATTCTTCGCTTCGCTCAGAGCTTGTGACTTTTTTGGAATGGCGTCTGTAGGGCGGGGGGTGGAGGGGGATGGGGAAGGGCGAGGAGCGGGATGGGAAAGGGTGAGGGGTGTGTTGGAGATAAATTTCCCGGGTTTTCCACAGATATTTTACAAACTTCCCAGATTTTCTTGCTGGTAGTTGTTAATTCATGCTATTATGCCTGTATGGACAATATTATACAGAAGGATGATTTTCATTTAGGGATGGGGACAGCCGAGATTTCGGCCGGGCGGGAAGAAAGCCCGCGGGCCCAGGGGCAAGGGGGAGGAGCCGCTGGGGAGTGCCAGTCAGCGGTACGGTTGCGGAGGCCGGAGCGTGGGCAGATGGCGATGGTGGTGCAATGTCCGGATGATCTGGTGTCGGCGACGCATCCGGTGCGGCGGGTGGCGGAGGTGGTTGAGCATCTGGACGTGTCGGGATTTTGCCAGCCCATCAAGGCGCGGGAAGGGGTGGCGGGGCGAGACGCGACGGATCCTAAACTGTTGGTGTCGCTGTGGTTGTACGCGTGCGTGCGGGGGATCGGTTCGGGACGCGAGTTGGCGCGGCAGTGCCAGGAGAATGTGGCGTTCCAATGGCTGTGCGGGGGCGTGAGTGTGAACCATCGGTTGCTGTCGGATTTTCGCACCGATCACGGGGAAGCCTTGGACCAGTTATTGACGCAGGTGATCGCCTCCTTGGTGGACAAGGACGTGGTGAAGGTGAGCCGGGTGAGCCAGGACGGAGTGCGGGTGCGGGTGGGCGCGGGAGCGAGCAGTTTTCGGCGGGAAGAGCGGTTGGAGAAGCTGCTGGAGGAGGCGAAGCAGCATGTCGAGGAGTTGCATCAGCAGTTGGACTCCCCGGAATCCCCCGTAGCGGCGGTCACGGCGAAGCAGGCGGCAGCGCGGAAGCGGGCGGCGCGGGAGAGGCAGGAACGGTTGGAGCAGGCGATTGCGCAGTTGCCGGAACTGAAGAAGCGGCAGGAGGAAGCGGCGACGCGAGCGGGGCAGGGCAAGAGCGGAAAGAAGATTCGGGAGAAAGAGCCGCGGGTAAGCACGACCGATGCGGAAGCGCGGGTGATGAAGATGCCGAACGGCGGATACAACCCGGCGGTGAATGTGCAACTGGCGACCGACACCGAGAGCCGCGCGATTGTCGGGGTGGAGGTCAGCAATGAAGGTTCGGACTCGGCAGGGTTGAGCGCGCCGATGCGGCAGCAGGTGGAGAAACGGACCGCCGGCAAGGTGGAAGAGCACCTGCTGGATGGCGGATACCTGCGAACCCAAGATATTGAGGAGGCGCACGAGCAGGGAGTGGCCTTGTTCGTGCCGCCCAAGCCGGCGAGAAATCCGGAGAAGCGGGGCCGCGAATTGGAGCCCAAGCCTAGCGATAGCGAAGCGGTGCGCGCCTGGAAGCAACGCATGAAGAGCGAGGAGGGAAAACAAGTCTATAAACAGAGAGCGGCGACGAGTGAAACGGTCAACGCCGAGTTGCGAAGCTGGCGTGGGCTGGGCCGCATCACGGTGCGAGGGTTGGCCAAGGCCCGCTGCATTGCACTCTGGTGTGCCCTGGCCTACAACGTGATGCACTTCGCCACGGCGTTGTTGAGGTAGCCAACTCCGGAAGGCCACTTTTAACGCTTAAGGGTCAGGGCGGTAGGGAAAAACGGGCCCACCCGGCTCTGCGCGGAACTCGCCCCCTCCCCCAGCCCGCGCGGACGACCGCAGAAGGACGAGCTTGTGACTGCAAGGCAATCGAAATTCGAAAAAAGTCACAGCCTCTCAGAATGACAGTATGGCAGACGAGTGCACGGATGTCACGCTGAGCAGCGCAATCTGGCCGCTGAGGCCGTCTTTCGGCGACGATACTCCAGTAGGCATAAAAGTGAAATGCAAGTTCCGGGGACAAGGGTAAGACTGCGTTGCGAAGATCTTCCTTCTCCACCAAGTCACACAGCACGAGGAGCAAAAGGGGCTTGTGAGGTGCGGGATCACCTCGGGCGCGGTCAACCCGTAATTTCGAGAATTTCGCTAGCCAGTACTCAGGTCTCGTCATGCGCTGTATGGCCGAACCGCGTTCGGCCATCGGTCGAACGCTGCTTGCCCCTAACGTGCGACAGAACCACCCTCAATGTCATTCTGAGCAGGTGTAGCCAAAAATGGCTATCCGTGATGTCAGGACGCCGGCGCGAGGCTGGCCCAATCGAGCCATTGAAAGCAAAGGGCCTACCCTGCGACGTTCGCGAGTGCGCCGGCTCGCTGTCATGCTGAGCGCAGCGAAGCATCTCGCCCTGTTCTTTCTCCGCGGTAAAGCCCAGAGCGAGATTCTTCGCTCCGCTCCGCTGCGCTCAGAATGACAGCGTGGCAGGCGAGTGTACGGATGTCACACTGAGCAGCGCAGTCCGTCCGGTGAATGCAAAGGACCCACGCGACAACGTCCCGGAGAGCGCAGCGGAGAATCTCGCTCTGGCATCTTGGTCTGTCTTCTTGCTCCAGCCGGTCCTTCGCTCACTAGCTGGGCCATCCGCCGCTCAAGTCCTTCCAGTCGCGGTTCACCGATTCGATGAGCGCGAGTTTCTTCAATCGTGTCCAGCCCTTGATCTGCTTTTCCCGGTTGATCGCGGCCAGGGGGTCACCGCAAACTTCGTAATATACCAGCCGGTTGATGTTGTAGCGTGCGGTGAATCCGGGGACGAGTTTGCGCCGGTGCTGGAGCACCCTTCGTTCGAGGTTGTTTGTCACGCCGGTGTAGAGGGTGCGAGACTTGCTGGCCATGATGTAAACGTAGTACGTCTTCATGGGCACACGCACCATCCAAACACTCCGCATTCTGGCGTGTCAAGCCAAGTACTCGGGCGCCGACTTCGCCAAGCACGCCCCGGTTGCCTCAGGAACCCAGAGCGGGATTCTTCGCTTCGCTCCGCTGCGCTCAGAATGACAGCGGCTGGGCTCGGCCGAGTTTGCATCGGGAGTCCAGAGCGGGATTCTTCGCTTCGCTCCGCTACGCTCAGAATGACAGCGGCTGGGCTCGGCCGAGTTTGCGCCGAATGTCCAGAGCGAGATTCTTCGCTTCGCTTCGCTACGCTCAGAATGACAGCGGGTGGGCTCGGCCGAGTTTGTATCGAGAGTCCAGGGCGGGATTCTTCGCTTCGCTCCGCTACGCTCAGAATGACAGTGGGAGGGCTCGGCCGAGTTTGCACCGGGAGTCCAGAGCGGGATTCTTCGCTTCGCTCCGCTACGCTCAGAATGACAGTGGGAGGGCTCGGCCGAGTTTGCATCGGGAGTCCAGAGCGGGATTCTTCGCTTCGCTCCGCTACGCTCAGAATGACAGCGGGTGGGCTCGGCCGAGTTTGCATCGGGAGTCCAGAGCGGGATTCTTCGCTTCGCTCCGCTACGCTCAGAATGACAGCGGGTGGGCTCGGCCGAGTTTGTATCGAGAGTCCAGAGCGAGATTCTTCGCTGCGCTCAGAATGACAGCATGGCCGGTCCGCGCTACCTGCTGCGCTCAGAATGGCAGCATGGCAGGCGGGTGCGCGGATGTCACGCTGAGCAGCGCAGTCGATCCGGTGAATCAAGCAGATTAACGGCTTGAATCCGCGAACCGGCTGACGTAAGATGTCGGCCTTCGCAAGGCGGGAAGCACTGACTCTGAATGCGGCGCGGAATGACGCCGAAGGAGCACGTCATGGTGAGATGCGTGGGCAGAGTTTTAAAGGCGACTTTCCAAAGGAAGTGGCTGCTGGCGGTATTCGTGCTGGGCATCGTGCTCGGCGCGCAGGCGGAAGAGCCACGGTACTTTGCCATCCGCCATGCGCGCATCGTGCCCGTTTCGGGACCTGAGATCAAGAGCGGCACGGTGGTAATTGCCAAGGGCCTGATCGTGGCGGTGGGCGAGAATGTGAGCATCCCGCCGGAAGCTTGGGTGATCGAAGGAAAGGGCCTGACGGTGTACCCCGGCTTCATCAATGCACTGAGCGACCTTGGACTAGGCCCGCCGGCGCCGGCCGCGCCCGGACCGGCAGGAGGTGGCGGGGGACCCGCTAGGGGTCAACCTCAGCAGCCGCAGCCGGTTTCTCACGGCCCGCAGGATCGACCGGCGAGCACGCCCTGGATGAATGCGGCAGACGAACTCAAGCCCGACGACAAGCGGGTTGAAACCTGGCGCAACGCCGGCTTCACCTCCACTCTGGCCGCACCGATGACCGGGATTTTCCCGGGCCAAGGCGCGGTGGTGAACCTCGCCGGCGAGCGACCGGGCGAAATGGTGGTGGCCGGGCCCAGCGCCCTTCTTATTACCCTCCAACCCCTGCGGGGCTTCGGAAACTTCCCCGACTCGTTGATGGGCGTGATCTCTTACGTCCGTCAGGTCCTTCTGGATGCCAACTGGTACAACCAATCGGAGTCGATTTACCGCGCGCATCCGGTCGGGTTGGAGCGGCCCGCCTATGACCGGACGGAAATCGTCGTAAACGACGCGCTGGCCTCCGGACGTCCGGTCTTGTTGCCTGGAAACACCGCGCAGGAAATGCACCGGGTGCTGGTGCTGGCGGATCGCCTCGGCGCGCGCGCCGTCATTTACGGCGGCCAGCAAGGCTACGAGGACGCCGATGAACTGGCGGCAGCGAAGGTTCCGGTGCTGGTGAACCTGAAGTGGCCGGAGAAGGAAAAAGACATAGACCCGGAAGCGGAGGAGCCGTTGCGCGTGCTCCGCTTCCGTGACCGCGCGCCCTCATCCCCGGCCGCGCTCCAGAAGGCAGGCGTGAAGTTCGCTTTCTATTTTGAAGGGATCGGAGCTCCCAAAGATGCGCTTAAGAACGCGAAGAAGGCCGTCGACGCGGGCCTGCCTGCCGATGCCGCCCTGCGTGCTTTCACCCTGAACGCGGCGGAGATCCTGGGCGTGGGCGACCGTTTAGGCTCCATCGAGCCCGGCAAGATTGCCAACCTGGTCGTGACCGATGGGGATCCTTTCAATGAAAAGACCAAAGTGAAAATGACCTTTGTGGACGGCCGCCGCTACGAAGTGCGCGAGCCCGCACGCCCCACGGCGCCCCCCACCGTCAAGCTGACCGGGAAGTGGAAAATCAGCCTGACGGGTGCGCAGGGCCCGGAGGAGGCTACGGCGGACCTCAGCATGGCGCCCGATGGTACGCTCACCGGATCGCTCACCGGCGTCTCCGGCGCCATGGTAGGGTCCATGGGCACGGTTTCGATCCGTGACGGCTGGGTGAGCGGCAACCAGTTCAGCTTCACGCTCAGCCTCACCTTCGGAGGCAGTCCCACCGACGTCATCTTCAGCGGGACGCTCGAAGGCGAGCAGATGAAAGGGACAGCCAGCGGGGGCGGCGCGTCAGTGGACTTTACGGGCTCGCACCCCAGCAGCACGGCTGCAACTGTAAATACCGATCAGGAGGTTGAGTAGATGAAACGCGCATCCCGTTCGATAAGCGTGGTGGCGATGCTGGCCCTCCTGGCGGTTTGCGCCCTTGGGGCTAAGGCTGCAGAGGTCACGTTAATCAAGTCCGGCGCCATCCTTACCGTCACCCAGGGGACGATTGAAAACGGCGACGTCCTGATCCGGGACGGCAAGATCGCGGAGGTGGGCAAGGGCTTGACGGCGCCTGAGGGTGCCAAGGTGATTGATGCCACAGGCCTGTTCGTGATGCCGGGCATCATCGACTGCCATTCGCACATCGCGGTCGCCGGAAGCGTCAACGAAGGCAGCGTCAGCGTCTCTTCAATGGTGAACATCGCCGACGTCTTGAACCCGGAGGACATCAACATCTATCGCGACCTGGCGGGCGGCGTCACCACCGCCAACATTCTGCACGGCAGCGCCAATGCCATCGGCGGCCAAACCATCGTGATCAAACTTCGGTGGGGAAAGCGGGCTAAAGACCTTCCCTTCGAAGGCGCGTTGCCGGGTATCAAGTTCGCCCTGGGAGAAAATCCCAAGCGCTCCGGCTTCTCGATTTCCGGAACACCGCCGCGGTATCCCTCCACGCGCATGGGCGTGATGGACGTATACCGCGAGGCCTTTTCGGAGGCGGTGGATTACAAGAAAGCCTGGGACGACTACAACCGCAAGAAAGCAGCCGGCGAATCGAACTTGATTCCGCCTCGGCGTGACCTGAAACTCGACCCGCTCCTGGAGGTACTGGAGGGCAAGCGGCTGGTGCACATCCACTGCTACCGCGATGACGAGATCCTGCAGATGATCCGCGTGGCTGAGGAGTTCCACTTCAAGATTGCAACCTTCCAGCACGTGCTCGAAGGCTACAAAGTGGCGGATGAAATCGCCAAAAGCGGCGCGGGTGCATCCACGTTTTCCGACTGGTGGGCCTACAAGGTGGAGGCCTTCGACGCCATCCCGTACAATGCCGGCCTCATGACCGAACGCGGCATCGTGGTCTCGATCAACTCCGATAGCGGCGAGGAGGCCCGGCACCTGAACCAGGAAGCGGCCAAGAGCATGAAATGGGGCGCGCTTTCGCACGATGAAGCGCTGAAGCTGGTGACGATAAACCCGGCCATCCAACTGCACATCGCGGACCGCGTGGGCTCGATCGAACCCGGCAAGGATGCAGACCTTGCCATTTACGACAAGGACCCGCTCAGCGTCTACGCGGTGCCGCAGAAAGTCTTGATCGATGGCCAGGTTTACTTCGACCGCCAGCAGGACATTGCCCACCGCGCCGCGTTGGAGAAGGAAAAGAAAGCGTTGCTTGAAAAGGAAACGAAAACGGCCGAGGCCGCGAGAAGGCCTCGGCGGCCGGGTACAACCCCGAAGCCGGCCCCGCCGGGCCCAGCGCCTCCCAACGCACCTCCGAAACCACCCGGAAAGCCTGGTGAGGTGAGTGGCAGCGTGTGATTTCGTAGCGATGACCTTTAGGTCAGCACCTCGAGTTTCTACATTCCCCCCTCTCCCCCTTGGGGGAGAGGGGCCGGAGGGTGAGGGGGTCAGAGCCGTGAAACCAGAAACAACGCGGTCCTATCGCCAACGTCGATCCCTCGCGCGTAGCGAAGCGCAGATTGCCAGGGCCCGCGAGCTTCGGCGCAATGAAACCGAATCCGAAGAAATCGCTTGGCGCTTATTGAGGACTCTCAGATTCAAGGGCTTTAAATTTCGCCGCCAGTACACTGTGGGCCGGTACATTGTTGATTTCTGCTGCCCCCAGCGGCGTCTGATTGTGGAACTGGATGGCAGCGTCCACGCTCAGCCAAGCCAGACCAAGCACGACGCGAGCCGAGACGCACAGCTCAAACGTATGGGATACACTGTGATGCGATTAGCAAATGGAATCGTTATGGAGGCGCCTGAGCTGTTTGTGGGAAAAGTATTGGACGTTGCGTGGTCACTGCCCAACGCATTCACTGGCGAGTTGTGAGCCGCAAACGAATGGGCGCAGGCTCACGACCCCCTCACCCGGCCCCGTCGGCTGACGGGCTGAAGAAAACGCCGGTGCGGTCCACCCTCTCCCCCAAGGGGGAGAGGGAAGGAATCTGGACGAGGACGGATAATCGCAGCACGAATGTAGAAATTCCAGGCGCTGACCATTAGGTCAGCACGATGGATGCCGACCTAAAGGTCGGCGCTACGAGAAACGACAATCTCGTTTCGAGTTGCGAGAACAGGTGAAGGTACGGCACGCCCTGTCGCTGCCGTACAGAAGGAGATCGACGAAGATGAGCCTTCGACGGATACCGCTAGCGCTCACGGCCACGATGGTGGCCGTGCTGCTTGTCACATCGTGGCTTCGCACTAACGCGGCGCCTGAGCCGGCCGCACCCGCGCACGTCTACGCCCTTCGTGGCGCAAAGGTCTACACGCTGGCCGGCCCGCCCGTGGAGAACGGCACGGTGGTGATTCGCGACGGCAAGATCGCCGCCGTGGGCCAGACCGTGGACGTTCCCAGCGATGCTGAGGTGATTGAAGCCAAGGGCCTGGAAGTTTATCCCGGCATCTTCGACTCCGTAACCACTCTAGGCTTGAGGGAGATCGAAGCCGTGCCTGCCACGGTGGACACCACCGACGTGGGGAACTACAACCCGCAATTAGTGGCCATGACGGCCGTCCACCCGCCCAGCGAGCAGATCCCTGTGGCGCGCGCCAACGGCATCACGCACGCCGTCGCCGCACCCCTCGGCGGAGGCGGCGGTTTCCGTGGCGGAGAAGGCACCGTGATAGCCGGCCAGGCTTCGGCCATCAATCTGGCGGGCTGGACGGTTGAGGAGATGCTCATTCGCCGCTCCGTAGCGATGGTGGTGGATTGGCCCAGGTTGCAGACCCGGTCTTTTGACATCACCACCTTCAGCGTCCGGGAGCGCCCGTTCACGGAAGTGAAGCAGGAGTACGACAAGAGAATCTTCGAGCTGGCGGACTTGCTGGAGCGAGCGCGCCATTACGCCCAGGCCATGGAAAAAGGCTCGAGCGAGAACTACGATCGCGACCTAAAACTCGAAGCTCTCGTGCCCGTCGTGCAAGGCAAGCTGCCGGTGCTCGTGGTGGCCAATCAGAAGCGTACCATTCGCGATGCGGTGCAGTTCTGCGAAAAGCAGAAGCTCAGGATGATCCTGGGCGGCGGGTCCGAATCCTACAAGGTCAAAGACCTGCTGGCCTCCAAGCACGTTCCTGTGATTCTCGGGCCCACGCAATCTCTGCCCGAAGACGAAGACGCACCCTACGATCAGTCCTACGCCACTCCCGGCCAACTGCAGGCCGCCGGCATCAAAATCGCCCTTGCCAGCTTTGACGACGCGTCCTTCGCGCGCCGCCTGCCCTACCAAGCCGCCAACGCTGTTGCCTATGGACTTCCTTATGACGAGGCCTTGAAAGCCATCACGCTCTATCCCGCTCAGATCCTCGGCCTCGCCGACCAGCTTGGCACTATCGAGCCTGGGAAGATGGCGGACCTTATCGTTACGGATGGCGATCCGCTCGCCATCCCTACGCAGGTTCGTTATCTCTTCATCAATGGCCAGTTGACTCCAACGGACAACAGACATTCGAGGCTCTACGAAGAATACCGCAAGCGCCCCAGACAATGAGGCGCGGGAGGCGCCCTGCGAGGTCGGGGCGCCTCCACGTGATCCCAGAGCGAGATTCTTCGCTGCGCTCAGAATGACAGACGTTGGGGTTTTCCTCTAGCAATGACGAACAGTGGGTATTCGGCGGAAAAGTTCAGAGCGAGATTCTTCGCTGCGCTCAGAATGACAGACGTTGGGGTTTTCCTCTACCAATGACGATGAGGCGCCGCTGAGGGCAGGTTCACTCGGCAGGGGGCTTCAATTTGCGGACCTCGGCAGCCCCGCGCGCATCGCCGGCGGCCTCGAGGGCCTGAGCTTCGGCGGTATACGCCTCCGTATAAGTCGGCTCAATCTCGCGGGCAGCACGAAATTCCCCAGCCGCCTCCCGGTACTTGCCGAGTTTCATCCAGCAGGTTCCGAGGTAGAAACGGCCGCTAAGGTCCTGGGGATTCACCTGGACGGCACGCGCGAAATACTCTGCTGCTTTCGCGTAATCACCGCGAGGAAAATAGGCCGTGCCAAGGAGGTCGTAAGCAAGGCCCTGATAAGGCAGAGCTCGCGTCGCTTTTTGGAAGTAAGCCAAGGCCTCGTCGTGGCGGCCCTCGAGATCGGCGATCTGGCCGAGGCCGATGTAGGAATCGTACGCGACGCCCTCCAGCGGATCGAAAGCTAGCCTGGTTCAGGCGAAGGGCCGCCTCAAACTCTTTCCTGGCTCCTTCGAGGTCGTGCTCGCGGAATTGCAAATCAAGGCCGTGGTGTATACGAACCAGACCAGCGTCGGGAGCGACATTGAGGGAATAGCCGAAAAGGCTTTCGTTGTTGCGCCAGTTCGGAACCGCCCGAACATCCTGAAAACACCAGAAGCACATCACGCAGGCCGAAGAGAAGCAGGACGACGGGAGCCAGCCAGACGCGTGGCAGTTGCTGCGGCAGCAGGCCCAGACCCAGGTAAGCCAAGGCAAGGCAGATGCCTACGGAAGGCAGATAAGAGAACCGCTCCGCCAGCAACGGAAAGCTGAGCTGGCGAACATCCAGGCAGGGGAGCAACGTCACCGCCCACCACACAACCAGAAAGCCCAAAACCCTCTGGCGCTTCCGTAGCGCGCCTGCCGCGACCAGAGCGAGTAGGGTCAACCACGGCCACAGCGAGCGCAGGCTCAGGCCCGGGATCGAAGTTATGAAAAACGTTAAGGTGGACAGGCCAGAAGAAGAGCCTGGCGTGCTGACCCAACAACCCAATGGCGGCAGCGATGATCTTGGGCTGGATTTTCCAGAGATGGCGCGCCCCGGAGAAATGTCCAAGCGCTGCAACGCGCGCCGCCGAGTAGACTACGGCTGCGCCAGCGTACATAGCCCAGCAAGCCGCCCTGCGGCGCCAGGTCTCGACAGCATCGGAAAAGAAAAACCAGTAGGCAATCAATAGCAGAGGAAAACTGAAAGCAGCCTCCTTGAAGAAAAGCGCCGGGAAATAGGCAAGCACAGCAAGAGCGTGACGGGCCACGCGCCAGCTTCCTGCCTTCTCGGCGCGCAAGAAAAGCCGGAAAGCAAGCAGGTAGAAAAAACCGCAACCCATCTCCGGAACGGATGCGATCCAAGCCACGGCTTCCACGTGCAGGGGGTGCAGGAGCCAGAGCAGTGAGCCGGCAAACGCTGCCAAATCGTTCCCAAGCATTTCGCGCCCAATGTGGAACACTACGAGCCCCGTGGCCATGTAGAGAATCCACTGGAAGAAATGATAGGCGGCGGGGTTAGGCCCTGCGAGGCGCCAAATCAGCCAGTACGAAAAAATGTGCAGAGGGCGGTAGAAGTTCGTTTCCGACGCTGCCCCGAGAAACGACCATACGGAGCCGGTGAAAATTCGCCACCAAAGGTGAGCATTGCGGACGAAGGGGTTCTCAAGGAGCTGCTTGCCATCGTCGTAAACAAATCCATTGGACAACACCCCCGAAAACACTACGGCGGCCGCCAGCGCCAGCAGGGCGCCGGCCGCATAGGAGTGGTTCTTCACATACTCGTTGCACTTGCTCAGCAAGGCTTAACCTGCCCCCCGCAATTTTCCAGGTGCAGCTTTGATCCCGGAGCGGCACGCCAAGGCATTGGAAACCCTTTCAATCCTAAGACCGTTTTCATGTTTTTGACATGGTACTTTCGAGTAGGCTTCTTGCCAAGCACTCTTTCAGCACGCTTTCAGGCGCACAAGTCCTTCACTTGGTTTAGAATGACATTCGCTACGCTCGGAACGACAAGCCTAATGCCTTGTCTAAAATCCTATCTGTTGGAGCGTGGCTCGCGACCGGGAAACAGCCGTCAAGAGGAGGTCTTGAGTTGCAGAAACTAATTCGGAATCACGAAGCGGGCGTTGGGAAGGCGGTTGTGTTCTTGACGTTCGTTCTGTTGCTGGCGATTACTGGATTGGCACTGAAGGTTACGAACCGTGAGGCGCCTTCTGATCAATATGCAGCGGGAGATAAGGGGAATCGGCGTGAGCACGCCCGTCCAATTCAAGGTTCACGATCAGCGCTACCGCATCAAGTCGGTTGAGGTGGAAGTCCACCAGGGCGACCGAACGTTTCAAGTTCCGGTGGAGAGCAGCGCGTGGGCGGTTCGCCACGCCAAAGTGGTGGAAGTTCTGGTCGCGGCATGTCGAGAGCAGTGCCACATTCAAGGCGAGCGTGGGGCGCAAAGAGATACCCGACCTGAAGGAAGGTTCCGCAACGCTGATCGTCACGGCAACGAACAATTCCTGGGGCCGATTCTTCCGGGGTGGCCGGAGCCAACTCATCAAGGACTTGCCCGTCCGCTTTGTTCCGCCTACGCGCCGAAGTTCTGACCGCGCAGCACTACATCAATCAGGGTGGCTGCGACATGGCGCTTTTCAAGGTTTCCCAGGGGACTGTTGAATCCGGCGTGCAAGTGGGCAATTACTTTTTTCCGAGCTGGCCCGTGAACGATTCCGATCCCACAACCCGGATGTGCATCTTTGCATATCCTTACGACGTTGACCCCACAACCCCGGCCCGCGTGGTGGCGCGCGACGACGCCGGCAACCAGACACTGGTCAATTTCAATTACAAAGTCTTCCCCAAGAAGTTCAAGTCCGACACGATTAACGTCACGGACGACTTCATGCAACGCGTCGTTCCTCCCATAATGAGCCAGACGCCGGATTTGCAGGATCAGGGCAGCCTTTTGAAGAATTTCCTGTTGGTCAACGGCCCGCTTCGCCGGATGGATGCGCAGCAGTTGGTGGCCTTCTCCCAGAAAACCGCTTCGCACCTCACCTGGACTCAACCCTTCGTGCAACTCGGAAATTCCAAAGTGGAGGCGTCGTTTGCTGACTATCGGACCTACCTGTACAACGGCCAGGTCATCGACCACCAGACGCACCTGGGGTTTGATCTGGCGGTTGTGCAGCACACTCCGGTAGTGGCCGCCAACGATGGGAGGGTGATTTACGTGGGCTTTTTCGGCATCTACGGCAATGTCGTGATCATCGACCACGGCTGCGGCTTGCAGAGCCTTTATGCCCACTTGAGCTCGTTTGAGGTGAAGGAAGGCGAAGAGGTAAAACACGGACAAGTGATCGCGCACAGTGGCCAGACCGGGCTGGCAGGCGGCGACCATCTGCACTTCACCATGCTGCTGGATGGAATCCCCGTTAATCCAGTCGAATGGTGGGACCCGCACTGGATCCACGACCGCATCGAAGCAAAGCTGCAGCCTTATCACTCGGAGTGACAAGTGACGAGTGACGAGCCAACCAACCGACCTCAATTGTTCTTGCTTGTCACTTGTCACTCGTCACTTGTCACTGAAGTTTGGAACCTGGCACCTGGCACCTGTTCTTAAGGCGCCACCCGGCTCAGATAAAACTCGAAGAACTTCTTGGGATCCGTGCGCATCCCCACCGTAGCGTTCGCGGGCTTGCCTTCGACGACTCGAGTGAATCCCTGCGCATCAACCTCGACTGCCAACTGTTGAGTCTCGCACAGGCTTGGGTCGATGAGCATCGCCACCGCCATGGGGTCAAACAGAGTCGGAGTCTCGTTGCCCCAGAGGTGGTAGAGAATCGTCAGGGCGTTGGTGAGTGGCGTGAGATGAGTGAAGACGCGGCGGCGTCCGGCGGCGTCGAGTTGCAGCATGGCCGTGACGTCGAGCGGGGCCATCAGCAGGGGCACACCGGATGAAAACACGGTCTGTGCCGCTTCCGGGTTCGACTTGATGTTCCACTCCGCTTCGGGCTTCGAATCCGGCGCATAACCGCGCGCGACTGATCCGCCCATCAGGGCGATGAGTTTGATCTTCTTCGCCATGGAAGGGTCGGATTTCAGTAGAGCGGCCACATTGGTCAGTTCCCCGATGGCGATGATCGTGACCCTTCCAGGCCGCCGGTTGATTTCAGTCTTCATGAAATCAACTGCTCCACTCCTATGCAAGGCGGAACTGGTGAAGCCATTCGCCCAGCGGGTCTGGTCAATCGGCTGGGGCTTTCCAGGCTCGCCTGCATAGACCGGCACTTTGCGCCAGGTTCCGCCCGCTTCCCAAAGCAGTTTGGCGGCAAGGCGTGCTCGCGCCTGGGTGTCGCCAGCCACGGTGGTCACGCCCAGGAGTTCCAACTCGGGGCTATTGATAACGAGCGCCAGGGCGAACGCATCGTCAATGTCCGTGCCAATGTCGGTGTCGAGGATGATGGGGACCTTCGATGGCGCAGCAGGAAGGGAAGTCAGGGCGAAGGCGAAACCAACCAACAGCAATCGAATCAGGTTCTGCAAATGAATTCTCCTAGCGGCATGGTAAAAAGCCACTGATACGTTGTCATTCCGAGCGAAGCGAGGAATCTCGCTCTGGAAACCGACGACTTACGAGATTCCTCGCTTCGCTCGGAATGACAAGCAAGGCGGGTTTTTCAGCATCCTGCCAGGGAGGAGACTCGGGCCGGGCGACGAGGCGACGAGTAGCGCTTAATCGAATGTGCGCAGATGGTTGAAGTTAATGACATCGATGTTCTGGCCTATGAGATATTGGGTCAAGCGGAAAATCGTCAGTGAGAACGAGATATTTCCCGTTTGCGGCGTGAAGGATGGCCATGTCGGTGAGCCCAAACTTGGGGAAGGCCTTCTCATCTCCCAATTCCTGGCTGGGTGTGTAATACTCGTGCAGGTTTTTGAGGCCGTGGGCGAAATGCTGCCAAAAATAGTACCTCAAGTTCTCTGGTAGTTGCCCGAGTAGGTTGCTCACTTCTGTGAGGATACTGGGGGTAGTAACGACCTCTTTGAACTGTTCAATGTAATCGGCTAAAAGCTCAAAATCCGCAATCGTGAATTGGTCTGTCCTCTTGAATTTCTCGATTCGGGTCGGGTCGTACTGGCCCACGAAGAGCAAGAGAAGCAAATTCGAGTCAATAAGGAGGCCTTCCCTGCGGTGAACGCTCGCTGGGTCGGAAGCACTACTCGACATGCTCAACCTCACGGATCTTCATCGAGATGACCTCCCCGGTCTCACCGTCGACCTTGAAGACCTTAAAGGCACGAGGACCCTTCCTAACGAACTGGGGCAAACCAGGAGGACGGTCGTACCCGAGGGTAATGAGCCAATAACCACCGGTTCGCTCGACCTCTTCGACCAGCACATTAGTGAATTGATCATGGTAAAGATCCGTGAAGTACTCAGCGGCCTTCTCTGCTGCCTCAT
The DNA here is from genome assembly GCA_963788255.1 of uncultured Acidobacteriota bacterium. GTDB lineage: Bacteria > Acidobacteriota > Terriglobia > Acidiferrales > UBA7541 > Palsa-295. The sequence continues at coordinate 31,215 of CAWBGC010000002.1, read as the reverse complement.
TGACGTTTATCATTGGAATCAATCCCTCTCCACTTGCTGGGTGTCCACTAAAGGAACATACCAATCATGTATGGCCCCTGCAAGGCTTCAAATGATTATTCATCCGTTGGTCTAAGGAATCAACCCATCACTTCACCACCGGCGCCAGCGCCACGCACACAAGGCCGATGATGAAAAGGGCAAACATCAGCGCCAGCAGCCGCTTGGTGGTTGCATCGGCGCCTTTGAATTCCTTCCAAACGAACACACCCCAGATCGTGCCGACCATGGTCGAGCCCTGGCCGAGCGCGTAGGAGGCTGCGGGCCCGACCATCTTGGCGTACGATGCAACGACACGGTGCCGCGGTTCTGGCGGTGAGGCGTGGAACGGAATGGGAGATCGCGGCGCTAACGGGACCCGCGCATCGCTGGGATTTTCCGGTTCAGTCGAAGTTGGCTTTGGCACTGGCCGAGGCACAACCGGTTGCGCCGGCAACGCCTCCGTCGGGCTCGGCTGCTCGTTTGTTGGGACGCGAACTTGCAGAAGGGCTGGCGTGGTCGGAGGTCGCGCTGGCCCGGTTGACCGGCAGCGAAGGAGAGCCTCTGGGAGTCTTGTGTCTGGCCGATCTCGGGCGTGAGCTCTCCGCCAGCGAGCGGCAACTTCTGGAGGCGCTCGCAAGCCACGCATCCGTCGCCATCGAGAACGCCCAGTTGTTTTCGCGGGTGGAACAATCACGCAAGCAATGGGTGGAAGATTTTGACGCGATTTCCGATTTCATCGTCGTCCACGACTCCCACAATCGCGTCCTTCGATTGAACCGCGTTCTTGCCAATCAACTGGATATCCGCCTCACGGACGCGATCGGCCAGGAGATTGGGAAACTGAAGATTCTTGGCGCGGCCGCGCAGCCTGGCTGCTGCCCGTTTTGCCGCGACTTGCATTCCGCCCGCGAGGAGCACATTCATCCCGAATCTGGACGCACCTATCTGATTTCAACTTCGAGGATTCGCGCCCACAATGAGACTGAATTCCGCACGATTCACGTTCTGAAGGACATCACGGATCGCCGCGAGGCGGAGCGCCGCTACCGGCGCGAACGCGATTTCAATCGAAACATCCTGAATAACACGCAAAGCATGATCCTTGTGCTCGACACGGCAGGCCTGATCAGCTACGCAAATCAGCGTTGCTTCGAAGCGGGATACGCCGAGTCGGAACTTCTCGGCCATCCTCTGACGGAGATGGTGCCGCCGGCGCGCCGGGCAACGCTGGCTCAATCCCTTGAACGGACGATTCAGGGCGTCGCGACTGACCCGCTCGAAATTCCATTGCTTCGCGGGAATGGCTTTCAGGGGCAGTTCTCGCTGAGCCTGAGCCCGATGCGCGACGATCAGGGCGGCATCAACAGCGTGGTGGTGGTGATCACCGACATCACGGACGCCGCGAACCTGCAGGCAAAGTTGATGCAGACGGAGAAAATGGCGGCCCTGGGGCAACTGGTCTCGGGCGTGGCGCATGAAGTGAATAACCCACTGGCGGCAATCGTGGGATTCACGGATCTGCTGCTCGAAAATCCGGGCGTTCCCGAGACGGCAAAGGAAGAATTGCGAGTGATTCTGCAGGAAGCGCAACGCACACGCTCGATTGTCCAAAATCTTCTCAGCTTTGCGCGCCAGATGCCGGCACAACGAGAGCCGGTGCAGGTGAATTCGATTCTGAGGCAGACGCTGAAGCTTCGCGCGTACGATTTCTCGAATCACGGCGTGGAGCTACATGAGAACTATGCCGAAGATCTTCCCCTCGCCCTCGGGGACTCTCACCAATTGCAGCAAGCCTTCTTGAATATTTTGAACAACGCGTACGACGCCGTTCAAGAGACGCGTAGGCCGGGGCGAATTGAAGTGACGACGTCACACGAAAACGGCCATCTCGAAATCAGGTTCCGCGATAACGGTCCCGGGATTTCGCACCCGGATCGCATTTTCGATCCCTTCTTCACGACCAAGGAAGTTGGCAAGGGAACGGGGCTGGGATTGAGCATTTGTTACGGAATCGTTCGAGCGCACCGGGGTGAAATTGCCGCTCGAAACAATCCAGACGGCGCCGGCTGCACGTTCACGGTGCGCTTTCCTGCGGCTGCCACCACTCCGGAGCTCGTGGCCAGTGAGGCTGTGCAATGACGTCGCCGCAGAGCGTTGCCACCGTCGCGCGGCCTCGGATTCTCGTCATTGAGGACGAACCCTCTGTGGCCGCTTTTCTTCGTATGGCTCTGGATCGGCGCGGCTATGAAGTAGTGACTGCGCCTTCGGCTGCAGACGGCCTGCAACTGCTCGCCTCGGCGGATTTCCGCGGCGTGATCTCGGATTTTCGAACGCCCGGAGGAATCAACGGCGCCGATGTGCACGAGTGGCTGCTGAGACATCGGCCTGAACTCGCCGCAAGAATTGTTTTCATCACAGGGGATACGGCCAGCGCAGAAACGATTTACTTGCTGCAGCAGGCGGGTACGCCGTGTGTGGAGAAGCCATTTCGCGTTCATCAGCTCATGGCCGCGGTGGAGAAAGCGATAGGTAAGCCGTGAAAGACGATTCGCGCCTTCGATTGCTCGTGGTTGACGACGAGCAGAGCATCCGTCGCCTCTGCATGACCGTCGGCCAGGGGCTCGGTTTTGTTTGCGCCGAAGCCGAGACGGCCGAAGCGGCCCTTGAGGCCGTGGAGGTTGCGCCACCCGAGCTGGTGGTGACGGATTTGAAGTTGCCGAGTCTTTCCGGCGACGATCTGCTCAGGAAAATCAAAGAACTCTTGCCGCGCTCCGAAGTGGCCATCATGACGGGCCACGGGTCGATCGAATCGGCCGTCGAAGCCATGAGGCACGGCGCTTACGACTACATCGAAAAGCCGTTTCGCGTGGAACGATTGCGCCAGCTTCTACAGCGCATGGCCGAGAAGGTGCGCCTCGTCACCGAAAACCAATTCCTGCGGGAGCGCGTGAACGCGGACGCCAACTTGAACGGGATCACCGGCTCTTCGGCAAAGATTCAAGACGTCCTGCGCATGGTTTCACGATTGAAGGATACGCGCACGCCCGTGCTGATTACGGGAGAGAGCGGCACGGGAAAAGAATTGGTGGCGCGCGCCATTCATTTTCACGGGCCGCTGGCGCAGATGCCGTTCGTGGCCGTGGATTGCGGTGCGCTGGTGCCGACGCTGATGGAAAGCGAGCTGTTCGGCCACGAAAAGGGAGCGTTCACCGGGGCCCTGAAGTCGAAGGCCGGCCTTTTTCACGCAGCCAACGGCGGAACGATCTTCCTGGACGAAATCGGCGAGCTTCCGCTCGAGTTGCAAGCGAAGCTGCTGCGCGTGCTACAGGAAAAGGAAGTGCGGCCCGTCGGGAGCAACGACAAGGTGCCGGTGGACGTGCGCGTCGTCGCGGCCACGAACCGCGACCTCGAAGCAGCTTACCGCGCAGGCACTTTCCGCAAGGATCTCTATTTCCGCCTGAACGTGGTGACGGTTCATCTCCCGGCGCTGCGCGAGCGCCGCTCGGACATTCCGCAACTCGTGCACTGCTTCCTCGATCGCTATGCGCCGAGCGAAAGCATTCAGGTGACCCCGGCGTCCATGAAGAGCTTCCTTCAATACGACTGGCCGGGAAACGTGCGCGAACTCGAAAACTGCATCGCTCGCGCCGTGGCCCTGGGCGATCACAAAATAATCGATGTGGGCGATCTTACGCCTGAGATTCGCGGCGCTTCCGATTCCGCGCCACGCGCGAGGACGCCGCGCTTTCCACCACGGCGCTCGCCGATCTCGAACGCATGACGATTCTTCGCGTCTTTGAACAAGCCGGCGGCGACAAAGCGCTCGCTGGAAGAATGCTCGGCATCAGCCGCGCCACTCTGTACCGGAAGCTCAAGCGATATAACATCCCGCTGCGCTCTTCAGGCAAGCAACTCGTCGAAGCCCTGCACGAATAATCCAGAATAATTCAGGAAGCTGGTTGGCCATCCCCAACCTGCCTCGGGTCACGGCTGCGCGACGCGCTTGAGACGAATCCGTATCAGGCTGAGACGCTGCGAACGGGTTTCAATCCGCGCCTCCTGTAAGTGCAACCAGACAAGGGCAGTTAGGCCAGGGGGGTTCGAACCCATCTTTGGCTGCTTTCGTGCAATCAATGCTGCGCGCCATTTCCGTATTCGTCTGTTTGTACTCAGTCGATTTTGGAAAACCCGCCATCAGCAGCGCGGGAGAGCGGAGAAAGGCGTGGGGGTCTTGTGACGCAACAAGCCGGAATCGCTTACGTGGCAGCAGCCCAAACGTGCGTGGAGAAATTGGCGCAGCTTTTCCCGAGCGCCTCGCCGCTGCGGCTTCCGGTGCGACGTGATGGCCATCGGAGACGGGCGGGCAAAGTTTGCAGGAGAAGACGGTGATCGAGTTCGGCACTTCGCAGGAAGTCCTTTTCGCTTCGACGTTGCCGCTTGAATTCGAGGATCGCGTACGCGTGGTGAATTCGGACGGATCGCTGGACGCGCGCGCGAAGGTGGTGGCCGTTCGGTACCACGACGGAATGAAAGCAGTGGCGGCACGATTCGTTGGTCAAGTGGAAAACTGGATCATCAAACCATGAGCCCGAAAACACCAGTGACGACGATGAATCCGTCTGCCGGCGGAAAGAAGTCCGGTGCCGCCAGTCCTGCGGATTTTGCAGCTCAGTGGAGCGAAGCGCGGCTCGCGTATCCGCTGTATGCAGCGCTGGCCAATCAGTTCAGTTTGGAGCCGCCGCCGTATCCCGCGGGCGAGGTGCCGCCGCCGAGGCCGACGCGCGACGTTTTCGATCGCGACCTGGCCTGGCTCGACGCCGTCGACGCCAAACTTCGCGCATACCAAATCCGGCAGCTTCCTCCGGAAGTTCTGAACGCAAGCGAAGAAACACTTCGCGCATTCGTTCAACGCCAGCTACGAAAGCCGGACAAAACGATTCTCGATCGCGACAAGATCGACTTGCTGCTCGTGCAATATTTCGCTCTGTGCGCGCCGGAAGAGCTCTATCGAAACGAGATCAACCTCGAAGATGTCTCGCAAGTCCTGCGGCCCGTTTTGACCGAAGCCGATCCGACGCCGCTCGAATGGTGCCAGCCTCTCGTGCAGATTCTGGAGAAGGCCGAACAGTGTCACAGCCTGCGCGACATGCTGGAGCTGGGGCTTCTCGAACAGGGCCGGTTGCTGAAGGATGCGGCAGGCGACATGTTTTACGATCCGGCGGCCCTCGTCGCGTTCTGCCGGTTCAATTTCCTGTTGCGGCGCGCGTTCATTCGCCTGCTGCATGCTGACTTGAGCGCCGTCCGACAGGCCGTCGAGGCGCTCGATGCCAGCGGCGTGAAGACGGTGGATTGCCGGCGCGCGGGATTTTCCGCCGCCGAAAGCACGATTCAGCTTCGATTCTTCTGCGAAAACTGGCGCCAGCCATTTCAGAAGGACTACACGGAAAACTCGGTTTCGCGGGCCTTTGAGCAGCTTCTGGCGCTGCGGGCGGACCTGGAAGAAGCCCTCGGTTGGGGGCATGCCGCTGAACGGTCCACTACATCCCCAACAAAGAGCGACGCGCCGGCAGTCACAGCCGAGTCACGCGCCTCTCTGGAGACAGCTACTCCGGCAGCGTCGGCTGAAAAACGGGAAGCCTCAACGCAGGACGAAGCGCATGCGTCAAAGGCGGCAACTCCGGCGCCCACGCGGAAGAATGCAAAGCCCGCAGCCGATACTCCGGCAGCGCCCACGGCCGCGGCTGAAGCCGAGAAATGCCTGGAAGCGATATGGGAGCAACTCATCGCGGCTCCGCCATCGCGGGGCCGGTCGATGTCCACCGTGGTTTTGCAAGACACCAAGGTGCTGCTCTCGTCCTGGGAAGTGGCTGCATTCGTTGCCGAAGGCGGCCAGGAATCCGAAGACCTTCGCCGCGCCGTTGTTGCGCGCGCTCTGATTGGCGTCGCGGCTGACCAGCGGAAGCGTTCGGGAGAAGAAACAGCGCTGGCGTCGGCGCTCGTCCTTGCGAAGAGCGAAGTTTCGTATTTCCAGGGACGCGTGGAACAGTCGAAGCGAACGAAGAACACCGAAGCGGCCGTGAATCTTGGAATCAGCACGAAGCGCCTGCTTTCTTGCATCGAGGAAGCGGAAAAGCTCCAGCCTTGATCGGGGAATGAACGGGGATTCCGTTTGAATTGCTCCAGCGTCCTTATCGTTTCCGATGACACGGAATTCGCGCGCACCGTTGCTGCGGGCTGGCAGGCGGAGCGGCACATCCCGGAGATCACGCTCGCGACGAGCGACGTGTGGCATCCGTCGGGAGCGTCCGGGTACGGCCTCGTGATTGTCGGCCCAGTTCTCAGCGACAAATCTCCCGAGATTCTCTCTTCGCTTAGCGCCTTTCCAACCATAGCCGCACTGCATGTCGCGAAAGACGAAAAAGAGGCAGCTTCCCTGCGAGGCGAGCACCCGCACTTGCTCGTCATTGCGCGCGACGACGGCTGGATGCGGATTCTGATCACCGTTTCAATGGAAGCGCTCCGCCGCGTTCAAGCTGTTGCGCGAGCGCAGCGAGCGGAGCGGCAAGCGATTGAATACCAACGATACGCCACGCTCGGGCGCTACATGCTCGAGATGCGCCCTGGCGTGAACAACGCGCTGACGTCTGTAGTCGGCAACGCCGACCTGCTGCTGCTCGAGCCCGGCCAGGTGTCGGGTAACTCTCGCGAGCAGATTCGAACCATTCACGCGATGGCGCTGCGTCTCAACGAGATCATGCAGCGGTTCTCATCGCTTGCCAGCGAGGTGAAGGCCAGTGAGAAAGAGTCTCAGTGTGAGACGGAAGGTTTGATTTCGACTTTCTAGGCTGACGCTGCGACGCGTTGGGGGGACTCGTAAGTCCAGCGGATGGAATGAGTTTACGTTGCGGTCGCAATTCGCGAAAGCCGCTGAAGGGGTGGCTGCACAGTTGCAAATATTGTTGTCGGATAGCTCTGTGGAGGAGGTACGGCAGGCGTGAAGAAAATTCTAGTGGTGGATGATTCGCAAGCAGAAGTGAAATTAATGCTGTCGATGCTGCAGCAAGGCGGCTTTCATTCGGTGGGCATCTCCGATCCGACGAAAATCGAGGAAGCGATCGAGGAAGAGCGCCCTAACGTGATTCTTCTGGATGTGGTGATGCCACAGCGGAACGGCTTTCAGGTTTGCCGCGATCTCAAGAGCGACGGGCCATATTCGAATATTCCCGTGATTCTGGTGACGTCGAAGACGGCTCCGAGCGACCGTTATTGGGGCGAGCAGCAGGGAGCGAACGGCTACGTTGCCAAGCCATTCACGCCCGACGAGTTGATCAGCGCTGTGAAAAGGTTTGCCTGATGGCCGATTTGCACGACAACGCCGTTTGGCCGGACGGGCTCGAAGGCGAGTTTCTCGATGAGATCTACACCGAGGAGCGGCGGCCCGAGCGCCAGTACTGTGTGTTTCGCGCCGGACGCGAGCGGTTTTGCCTGTTGGTGCTCGAAATCGAGGAAGTGGTGGATTGGCCGATCGTGACGCGCATTCCACTGGCGCCTGCGTTTCTGATGGGAGTTTTCAATTTGCGTGGAACGATCGTGCCGCTGGTGGACATCGCGTTCACCGAAGGCAGGCGTCCGGGACTCCTGCCGAAGCACGTTGTCGTGGCTGCTTTGAAGGGCGACGGCCAGCGAGACGATTTGAGGCTCGGCATCGTGGCGGACGAAGTGATCGGGACGTACTCCGCCGCCGAAGACGCTTTGCTCGATCAGACGCCAACCGACGTGCCGTCTTGCCGGGGAATGCTGCGGCATGAGGATCGCCTGGCTCTGGTGGTGGATCTTCGCAGGCTCACGGACGTTTTTCCGGCGCCGGTAATCTGACGTGCACTTTTCGTGGAGGAAGTCATGAAATCTCGTTTGAGTTCGACCATCTGGCTGCTGGTCTTCTGGATCTCCGCAGCCCTGTTCGGGGCGATTGGGCTCGGCTATTACGCCGGGCAGCACGCCGCCGAAACGACGTCGGCTGGAAGCTCCAATGGAGCCTTGCTCGGCGCGATCGTGCTGGGGGTGCTGGGCGCAATCTCGATCGTCATGGTGCTGAGCAAGCGCGTGCTCAAGCCCGTGGGTGAACTCGCGAAGTTTTCCGAGCGCCTGGTGGCAGGCGACTCACGCGCCCGCGTGGACGTGGAGAGCAGCGATGAGTTCGCACTGATCGCCGAAAACTTCAACCGAAGCGCCGCGAAGGTGGCTCACGCCGTTACGAACCAGCAGGCGCAGGACTCGCTCCAGCGCAGCATCACGGACCTGCTCAACACCATCAATCAGGTGGCCCGTGGCGACCTGACGATCCGCGGCAAGGTGACGAACGACGCGCTGGGCAACGTCGTGGACTCTGTGAACTTCATGCTCGACAATTTCACCAAGGTTCTCGAGCGCGTGCGCAAAGCGGCCATCGACGTCAGCACCAGCGCCAACCAGATTCTGGAAGCCGCCGACGACATGACAGCCGGCGCAACGCAACAAGACCAGGAAATTACGAATACTTCGTCGGCCGTGGAAGAGCTCACGGTTTCGATGAAGCAGGTGTCGAACAACGCGGAAGCCAGCGCGGAAGCAGCTCGTCGCGCGCTGGACGCCGCGGAACAGGGAAACCGCGCCGTGCGCGATACGCTCGAAGGCATGCAGCGCATTCGCGCATCGGTGCAAGCCACCGCCAAGAAAATCAAATCGCTCGGCGATCGTTCGCTGGAAATTTCGGAAATCATCAACGTGATCAACGACATCACCGAGCAGACCAACTTGCTGGCTCTCAACGCGGCCATCGAGGCCGCGCGCGCGGGAGAAGCAGGGCGCGGCTTCGCGGTGGTCGCCGACGAAGTGCGGAAGCTGGCCGAACACTCACGCAGTGCAACGAAAGACATCGCGGCGTTGATCAAGGCAATTCAGGCCGAGACGAACGAAGCGGTGGTGGTGATGGAGGAAGGCACGCGCGAAGTGGAAGTCGGTGCCGGCCTCGCGGATCAAGCGGGTAAAGCGCTGGAAGCGATTTCGAGCGTCGTTCGCCAGTCCGCCGAACTCGTTCAGGAAATTTCACTCGCTTCGAAACAGCAGGTGCGCGGAACGGAAGGCGTGGCGAACGCGATGCAAATCATATCGGGCATTACCCGCCAGACCACGCAGGGCGCCCGCCAGACCGCCTCGACCGTCGGAAACATGGTGAAACTGTCCGAGCAGCTCAATGAAGCGCTGGCGCAATTCCGGTCGCAATCCGGGCGGTCGCAAGAGCCGGTGGAGGATGCGCGCGCGCCGGTTCCCGCAGGCTCGCCGCGATAGTGCGGGGTCCAGGTGCGGCGCGAAGGCAGCGTTGAGGCGTGCCGGACATGAAACAACATCCAGTCACGAACGCGACGCTCACGGAGGCTGAGCTCGACGATATCCGCGTCTTGATCGAACAACGCTCCGCGATTCTGTTCGATTCCTCGCGAGAGCGCTTCTTCTCGACGCGCGTGCGCGAGCACCTCGGCGAGAAGGGCTGGTCGAGCGGCAGCGAGCTGCTTCGCCACGTGCGTGGATCGAGCATCGAGTACGAATCGCTGCTCGAGCGGCTGCTGACGCAGGAGACTTCGTTTTTCCGCTATCCGGGCGTGTACGAGGCGCTCGAAAAGACGATTCTCCCGCAGGTGCAGGAAAGAAAATTTTGGGAGACTCCGCGGACGCTTCGGATCTGGAGCGCGGGGTGTTCGACGGGCGAAGAACCGTACTCGATCGCGATCACGCTTTGCGAGTCGCTGAAGTTCGCGGAGGCTTGGGAAATCGAAATTCTGGCGACGGACGTGAGCCGGCGCGCATTGCGTCATGCGGAGCGCGGACCCTACGCGAAGCGCAGCCTGCAGGACGTGTCTTTGCGGCAAGTGGAGACGTATTTCACGTCCACAAAGCACGGGTTTCAGGTGAAGCCGCGAATCCGGCGCATGGTTTCGTTCGCGCAAATGAATCTGATCGAGTCCGTCTACGTAGGCAAGCTCGACTGCATCTTCTGCATGAACGTGCTCATGTATTTCTCGGAAGAGCGGCGGCTGGCAATTCTTCGGCGCTTTTATGAAGCGCTCGAGCCCGGAGGATATTTCCTGCTGGGCCACGCTGAAACGCTGTCGCACGTGCCCATGAAGTTCGAGTCGATTGTTCTCGGAGATTGCCGCCTTTACCGGAAACCGGCGGCCAGCGAGGCGCGCCAGGCGCCTGCGCTCGTGGAGGGAAGGCTGTGAACGGGCCGAACCAGGAATCGGTGGAGCTGTTCCTGCAGGAGGCTTCCGAGAACCTCCAGTATCTGCGGGAGTATTCCGGGCTTTTGCAGGAGCCGCAGACCAAACCCGAAGACCTGGAAAAGCTCTACATTGCCGCGCATACGCTTGCCGGGACATCGGCCAGCTACGGGTTTCCGCAATTTTCCGAAGTCGCCGCGAAGATGGCGCACGTCTTCCACTACGCCATGAACGCGAGGCTGACTCCGGATATGCACGGCCCGCTTACCGAGTTTATTTCCGACGCGATCTCCGTGCTCGAATTCGATCTGTTGCAGATCAGCTCGACAGGAGTCGAGACCAGCCCCGACATCGCGGCGTTCAAGCAGCGCTACGCTTTTGCATTCCCGTCGCCGCAGGTTCCCGAAGCGCCGAGTGAGCCGGAAGCCAGCGAAACTGGAACCGCCGAGCCGGTTTCATCGAACGCATTCACTGGCCCGTCGTTTGCCGCGACGCTGCCTGCGGATGGAGACGTCCCCGACGAAGTTCTCGAATTCTTCATACCGGAAGCCGAAGAGCACTTGCAGGCCGTGACGGAATGCTTGCTGGCTCTCGAAGCCAATCCGAATCCCGACGACATCCACCGCCTGTTCCGCTCGATGCATACGGTGAAAGGATCGGCGGCGCAGGTCGGCCTCCATCGCATTTCTGCGGTCGCCCATCGCGTCGAAGACCTGCTTGGCTACCTGCGCGACGGAATGGTTCAGCCGAACGCCGAAATCGTCGACGTTTGCCTCGAATCCGTGGACGTGCTCAAGAAGCTTTTGCACCGCCAATGGTCGAGTGACGCCGAAATGGCCGCGGCAGTCGACCCTCTCCTCGCGCGCATCGTGGAACTCACTCCCGAAGTTTCCGAGCAGGAGGCTCACGACGCGAGTGCGCCAGCGCTCCGCAGAATCCGCCGACGCCCAAGCGAGCGCATCCGCAGGCGCGCAACGGCCCGCCGGAGCACAACCGCTGCCTCAGGCGAAATCAGTCCGAATTTCCCTCGAGCGGCTCGACCGCATGATGAACGCCGTCGGCGAGCTCGTAATCAATCGAACTCGAATGTTAGGGCGTCTCACCGAGCTGGCGAAACTCGTCGAGGTCTTGAATTTCTCGAAGGGCCGGCTTTCCGGAAAAGTTTCGGAGTTCCAGGAGAAGCACGAGTTCAGCCGCATCAGCGGGTCGCTGATTCCCGGCAGCCAACCGCCGCAAATGGACACGTTCCGCGGAAAGCTTGCGGCGGCGCCGCGAATCATGTCGAGCGAGCTGCTCGAGTTCAGCGAACTCGAGATGGACCGGTACGACGACGTCAACATCCTGTCGCGGTCCTTGACTGAAATTTCGGCGGACGTCACCGAAGTTCTCACGCAGCTCGAGGCATTCATGGGCCGCGTGGATTCCGATATCGACGAGTTCACAAAACTCGCGCACAACCTGCAGGACGAGATTACCGCCGCGCGCATGGTGCCGATCGGCAACCTCTACACGCGGCTTTCGCGAACCGTTCGCGATGCCGCCAAAGCCACCGGCAAACCCGTGGAACTCCTGCTCGAAGGCGCCGAAACGGAACTCGACAACAACATCATTCAACATATTTCCGACCCGCTGATTCACCTGGTTCGCAACGCGGTGGCGCACGGGATTGAAAGGACGGACGTTCGCCGCGAGACAGGTAAACGCGAGAAGGGCCAGCATCACGGTTCGCGCTTATCATCGCGGGAATCACATTTTCATTGAAGTGGAAGACGACGGCCGCGGCATCGATTACGAGCGCGTCCGGCAAGGCGTGGTTGATTCGGGAGCGATGTCGCCGGTCGCTGCGGCGGAACTCAGCGAACGCGAACTTCGCGAATTTCTGTTCCGGCCCGGATTTTCGACGGCATCCTCCACTTCGGAACTTGCGGGCCGCGGCGTGGGCCTCGACGTGGTGCGCGCGAACGTGCACGCGCTGAACGGCGAAGTGGAAGTGCGTTCGGAACTAGGTCAGGGCGCCTGCTTCACGGTGAAGGTGCCGTTGACGCTGATCATTTCCCAGGCGCTATTTGTGCGGTGCGGCACGTCCGTTTTTGCATTGCCTCTCGCGGTGATCGAAGAAATACGCCGTCTGCGCCCCGATGAAATTGAAGACGTCGGCGGCAAGCTGCTCACGCGCGTCCGCGACGTGGTCACGGAAGTCGTCCGGCTTGACCTTCAACTCGGTTTGCCGCCGCTCGAACCGCTGAACGGCTATTTCCACATGGTGATCGTGAAAGTGGCCGGGAAACACGTGGGCGTGGTCGTCGAGGAAGTGCTGGGCAAGGACGAAATTGTGATCAAGAACCTCGGCGACTATCTGAGGCGCGTCAAGTTGTTTCCGGGAACGACGATCGCCTCGGATGGCAGCCTGATTCTGCTGATCGATTTGAATCGTCTCGTCTCCGCCGACGCCAGCGATCGGCACGCATTGCCTGCGTCTTCCCCTGCGGCTCGCGTTTTTGCGCCCGGCGCGGAAGCGGTGGCGGCCGGCAGCATTCCGGCGGAGGCAGTGGACCCCGTCGAGAACGACCAGGTGGTCGTTGTAGCGGACGATTCCATCAGCGTCCGGAAATTCGTCGGCAGGATGCTCGAAAAGGCCGGCTATCGCGTCAAGCTCGCATCCGACGGCCTCGAAGCTTCCGAGATCATCGCCCAGGTGGGATGCCACCTTGTAATCACCGACCTCGAAATGCCGCGCATGAACGGCTACGAGCTGCTGGCTCATTTGCGCCAGGATCCTGTAACGCGCCGCATTCCGGTTCTCGTGGTGACGTCTCGCGCGGGAGCGAAGCATCGTGATCGCGCGCTCAAAGAGGGCGCTTCAGGCTTCCTGACGAAGCCGGTGCAGGAAGATCAACTGATGTCAATCGTCGATAGCCTGCTCGGCTCCAACGCTTCGGACGAACCAGGCGCGTCCAGCGGCGCGAGTGCCGGTGCGGCAGGGTTGATTATGACGAAAGGGACCGAAAAGAAAATCCGCGTGCTCGTGGTGGATGACTCCGCCTTCATGTGCAAGGTGCTGGAGGAGATCATCAACGCCGACCCGCAGCTTGAGGTTGCGGGACAAGCGCGCAACGGCCGCGATGCAGTTGTTCTGGCGGAATCGCTGCGTCCCGACGTGATTACGATGGACATCAACATGCCGCACGTGGACGGCCTCCAGGCCACGGAACTGATCATGTCGCAACACCCGCGGCCCATCGTGATCGTCAGCTCCGAATCGCGCGAAGGAGCTGCCAGCACGTTGCGCGCGCTGGAACTCGGCGCCATCGACTTCGTTCCCAAGCCGTCGAGCGGCATCGATCTCGACATGAGGAACGTGCGAGAAGATCTGACCCGAAAACTGAAGCTGGCGGCGAAAGTCCGCGTCATTCGCACCGCAACTCGCTCGAAAGCTTCCAGCGCGTGAGCCCGTAGCCGCAGGATCGGCGGCGGGAACGGGCGCCGCCTTTGCCGCGCAGAATGGCGGAAAATTTCCGATGGTCGTGATCGCCGCTTCCACGGGCGGTCCCGCGGCCGTGATGCGCGTGGTTGCCGGGCTGCCAAAGGAGTTTCCCGCGGCGGTTTTTCTCGTGCTTCACATGCCCGCGGCATTCACGAAGCAATTCACCATTCAACTCGCGGAGGTCTCTCCGCTGCCCGTGAAGGAAGCGGAACACAACGAAGCGCCGCAGCCCGGAACGATCTATCTGTGCCCTGGGTCTCACCATTTGCGGCTTTCATCCACCGGCAAGATCGCGCTCGATGCCGGCCCCAGAATTGAAGGCTACCGACCGTGCGCCGACGTGGCGTTCGAGACGATCGCGGCGTACGCGCGCGCACTTGCCGTCGGAGTGGTCCTTACGGGGATGAGCAGCGACGCCTCGAAGGGCGCGAAAGCCGTGAAGGCCGCCGGAGGCTACGTCGTGGCGCAGGATGAGGCCACTTCCGTGATCTTTGGGATGCCGGCTGAGGCGATCAAAACCGGCGCGGTGGACGAAGTGACTCCCCTGGACGAGATTTCCGCGGCAATCGAAAGGCGCATCACGAAATTGTACCGCCTGGCGCCGGTGGGAGCTCGATGAAGCCAGCCATCCCAGACTCGGCCAGGCTGCTGCACAGCCGGCACGCGGAACAAGTGATCTTGTTCACGATCGGGCGCCAGATGTTTGCGATCGCGGCCGAATCCGTGCGGGAAATTCGCAGCACGGATACTTTGGCGGGCGCCGCAAGTGAAATCGAGTCTTCGGAAGTGGAGAAGGTGCGCCACACGATTGAACGAGGACGCCGGACGTACTACGTGGTGAACGGCTGCGCGCATTTTCGCCTGCGGGTGGTGCGTCCGACTCTCGCCATGATCTTGCGCGAGTTCAGAGTCGTGGTGCTTGTCGACGGCATCGATCGCATGGCGGAAATACCCGCTGTTTACCCGTTGCCGCGGGCGTTTTCCGGCGAGGAGAGAGCCTGGTATCGCGGGCTGGCGTATCTCGAGGATCACGTCATCCCCGTGATCCATCCCGGCGGATTCCTCACGCGCGACGAGTTCCATCGGCTCGACCAGGCCGTGGCTGCTGCGGCGTCGCAGCGCGAGATGCAAGGAGCGGCTCAGGCATGATGGCAGTAGCAAACCCGGCGGCGACCTCGTTCGTCCTCCTCCGAGTGGGCGAGCGCCGTTTCGCGTTTCCCGCGAACATCGTCACGGAACTCGCGCCGCCCGTGCGCCTGCACACTTTTCCGCATGCGTCTCCGCTGCTTACCGGCGTGATCGTTCGCCGCGCGCGCATCATTCCCGTGTACGACGCCGGCTCCGTGCTGACGGGAAAGCGGATGATGTCGCATCGGTTCTATCTGATCGCGCGCCGCGAATTCGGCAAGGCCACCGAGCTGAGCGCGATTCCGGTGGATGGTGAGTGCGAGCTCGCCACCGGCGAAATGCAACCGCCTCCGCCCGGGCAGCCGAACTACGTCACCGGTACGCTTCAAGTCCACGACGAGATGCTCGACGTTCTCGATTTGGAGGCGCTCGTTACATCGCGGCCTGCCCAATCGGCGGGCCAACTCGAGCCGGAGGCGACGGCATGACCACTCCGGCGAATCTCCCGCGCATTCTTTTGATTGACAGCAACGTTTACTTCGCAAAGCGTCTGGGCGACGCCCTGAAGCAGCAGGGGTTCGACGTGGTGCCCAGCACGCAGGCGGCCTACGCGCTCACCATGATTGAATGGAACGCGCCCATGGCGATTCTGTGCGCCACGAATCTGCGGGAAATGGGCGCGCTCGAAATTGCGCCGATTCTGCGGGCGGATCCGAAAACGGCAAACATTCCGCTGATTGCCATCGGCGGAGGCGGCGATCAGGCGCTGCTCGAAGCGTATCGCGCGGGATGCGACGATTTCGTCGATCGCCGGCGCTCACCCTCGGATATCGCGGCGCACATTCGAAGTTTCCTCGTGAGCCGCCAGGAAGGTTTTCAGCCCACTCAAATGCTGACGCCCTCGGAAACAGACCTGAGCGGCAGCCTTTCGCACCTCGACCTTCCGGGCGTGATTCAGATGCTGGGCCAAGCGCGGCAGACGGGTGCGTTGCACATCAACGCATCGGACGCCGATGGGATCGTATTTTTCGAGGGCGGAGAGATTGTGCACGCCGAGTGCGGCACTCTCTTCGGCGACGAAGCCGTGACGCAAATCGTCAAGACCTGCCACGGCGCCGATACGGGTGTCTACAAGTTCAACTATGGCGCGACGGCATCGCAGCGGACCGTTTTGCGTTCCGCCACCGACCTGCTGCTGGATGCCATGCGCGAATTCGACGAAAGCGAACGCGATCGAGTGGAGAAGGAGTCGTCATGAGCGACACACAGACTGCGGCGCCGGTCCGCACTCCCACCGTGTATTTTATCGATGACAGCGCCACCATGCGCGAAGTGATCAAGATCGCCTTCCGCAAGGAAAATATCCAAGTGATTACGTGTCCCGATGCGGCGTCGGCGCTCGAGCAATTCCGGGAGAATCCTCCCGACGCAGTCATCACCGACGTGATCATGCCGGACAGGGACGGCTACGAGGTGTGCGAGTTCGTCAAGCGGCAGGAGGAATTCGCGGCGATTCCCGTAATCCTCATGTCGGGTGTGGTCAACAGGGCCGTTGCGGAGCGAGCGATGGCCGTCAAAGCGGACGAGCTGATTCGCAAACCATTTCAACCGCAGGACCTGATCATTCGCGTGAAAAAGCTCTTGAATCCGAACGCGGCCGGCGTCATCCGGGGTGAAGATCCGGAAGTTGATCCGTCCGGAGACGCGCAGCGTTCGGGTTCTCGCGCGCTCAGCAGCCTGTTTGCGCCGAGTCAGCCGCCGGCACCAAGTTCGCATGCGCCCGTTTTGCGCTCCGAGAGACCGATTGCCGTCGCGCCTCCGCCGCCTGCCGCGTCATGGACGGCCGCGCCGGTTGCGCCGCCGAAGGTGGCTGCTCCGCCTGCGGAAGTTCAAAAGCTCCGCAACGAAGTTCGGCGGCTGGAATTGCTTGTGAAGAAGCTGCAAGGCGAACTGGAAGCTCAGCGTCAATACTGTACGGCCCTGGAAGCGCACGTTAAGAGTGTCCAAGAATCCGAATAGGCGGAGCGTCGCCTCCGTTCTCGTCCCCTGTCGCGGTTACTCTGGTGACAAAAACTGTCGTTCTCCCCTTGACCCGGCCTGAAACGCACCCTAACCTATAATCACCTCTCAGAGTCAGGCGGTTGCGTAGGCTAGGCGCGCTTTACAGGGGGTTTTATGGGGCGCCGGAGCGAACCGCGCACCGCCATTTCCTTTCCGGTCGTTGTCCGCGGGTTTGATTCGCGCGGGAGTCCTTTCGCGATATCCACGGAGACGTGCGACGTCAGCTCTACGGGTGCGTCCATCAAGGGTCTCGAAGGTCTCGTCGAGCCCGGCCACAAAATCGAGATCGAGCACAACGACCAGAAGTCGTGGTATCGAGTCCAGTGGGTGGGCAAGAACGATTCAGAAAGGGCCGGACGGGTGGGCGTTCGCTGCCTCGAGCGCAAGTACATCTGGGACGTGCCGCCGAGGACGTGGGATCGGGACACTTTTGGTGAGCCCTCCGGCACGGAAGCGGCCAAGGTTTCGTGGAACGGCGAAGAGCGCCGATTGTTTGGGCGCCGGTCGTGCCGAATCGAAGCGCAGGTTTCGATCCCTGGCTCCTCCGTAAGCTTGCCGGGAAAAGTGACGGATATTTCGCTCGGAGGATGCTACGTCGAGATGCTCGCTCCGCTGCCCGTCGACACGATGGTTGAACTGGAGTTGACCGCCGGCGACACCGCCATGCGCGCCTCCGGTAAAGTGAGAGCATCCCAGATGGGCCTCGGCATGGGAGTTGCGTTTGCCAGCATGAGCCCGGGAGCATTTCGAAAAGCTTAGAAAATTTTCGCTGGCGGGGTCCGGCACTCCAGAGATTGCGACCGTCGGGCAGTCAGCGGCACAGCTACAGGCGAGAGCACAAGCTGGATCGCCTCGCTCGCAGGCCGCACGCTCAAATCATGGATCGAGTTCTGCCTGCGGCCCCGAGACACGCGCCCAGCACCGCCGAAGCCCTCGAAGCCGTCATTCGCGTCCTCCTTCGCAAGGGCCTCCTGGCACGAGACGAGCTAACCGAGGAACTCGATAAGCTGAAGACCGCCAAGAATTAGCCTCGCCGGTTCTCGCTTCACTCGCTCCGCGCCGCGCACTCCTCTCTCTCTTGGATTCGCGGCACCTTAGTGGCACCATAGACGGCGAAATTTCGTGGCCCATAAGAGAAGGAGCATCCACGTGAGACGACTCGGCGCCGTACTCGTCCTCCTCGCAATGAGCGCATTCTTGATTTCGCGGGCTGCGATTTCCCATGCGGCTCTGGCCGACGAGTCCGCAATACCCTCTCGAAGTTTCGATTTCAAGTATGTGATCCACGTCCCCAGCTTGCCGGACGGCAGCCGTGAGCTCCGGCTGTGGGTTCCTCTGCCTTATCAAGATTCGTACCAATTGGTTTCGCAGGTTCAAATCCAGAGCCCCGTGGCGTACACGGTTCACCGAGAGCCTCAATACAACAATCGCTACGCGTATCTGGCCGTAGATGCGGCCCATGCAAAAGCGCCGTTTGACGTGACGCTCACGTTTCATGCGAAACGGCTAGAGCATCGCGTACCGCTTACGTCGGTGAGTGATCTTCCTGGTCAACCGATGGTCGCCACCGCTCGCTTCCTGCAGCCGGATCGCCTGATTCCGATCGACGGAGTGATCGCCGAACTCTCTCACCAACAGACCAAGGACGTGATGCTGCCGATCGAGAAGGCACGCAGCATATACGAATACGTGGTCGCCACGATGCACTACGACCACGACGGGACGGGCTGGGGTCGCGGCGACGCAGTTTGGGCTTGCGACGCCAAGCACGGCAATTGCACCGATTTTCATTCGCTCTTCATCGGAATGGCCCGCGCGGCGGGAATTCCCGCGCGATTCGAGATCGGTTTCCCGCTGCCTGCAAGCGCGCACGAAGGCGCGATTTCCGGCTACCACTGCTGGGCTGAGTTCTACATCGAGGGCATCGGCTGGATTCCCATAGACGCTTCGGAAGCGTGGAAGGACAAATCGCGACACGACTACTTCTTCGGCGCAACCGATCAGAACCGCGTGATGTTCTCGCTCGGGCGCGATATCCGCCTGAACCCGCCCCAAACCGGCGATCCACTGAACTATTTTGTCTATCCGTACGCGGAGTTGGACGGCAAGCCGTTTACGGGATTGAAGAACGAGTTTTCCTTCCGCGACGACGCCGCCACGGCTTCTGCGGCTGCGACCGGAGCAAGGTGAGCGGATCTAGTACGTGAACTAGCTCGAGGCCTTTCGATCGCAGGAATTCACGCGCAACCTCTGCAGCATCGCGGTGCTCGCCATCCACCGCGTAATTCATTTTCCGCATCTCCGCGTCGGAAATTTTCCCAGCCAGGTCGGCAATCGCAACGCGAACCTCGGGATGCCTCGCGAGAGTGTCGTCGCGCACCACCGGGACGGCGTCATAAGGTGGGAAATAATGCTTGTCGTCTTCGAGTATCACCAGGTCGCGCGCTGCGAGGAGCCCATCCGTCGAGTTTCCGGCCACCAAATCCACTTGGCGGTCGAGCAATGCGCGGTAAAGCAAGCCAAGGTCGAGAATTCGCGGCGGCTCCGAAAACCGCAATCCGTACACGCGTGCGAGCCCTGCGTAACCGTCAGGACGTTCCGTGAACTCATATCCAAAGCCCGCGCGCCACTGCGTCGCATCCGGAACGGCATCGCTGATGGTTTTCAGATTCAGCCGCCGCGCGTCCTCGCCTCGAACCACCAGCGCAAAAGTATTGTTGAAGCCTAGCGGCGGCATCACGTCCAGCCCGAATCGCTGCTTGTATTCGCTCTGAACTCGGCTAAAGACTGCGGAAGAATCTCCTTCGATGGGATCGTGCAGGATCGCCGTTAGCGCCGTCCCGGTGTATTCAACGTACGTGTCGACACGGCCGGAAAGAAGCGCCTGTTGGCAGATATACGAGCCGGCAAGGTAGAAGCGGCGAACGACGGTCAAATGCGTGCGAGCCTCGATGTGCTGGGCCAGAATCTCGCCGAGTAGCGCCTGCTCCGAGAAATTCTTCGAGCCAACGACGATTGTGTCGGTGCGTTGAGGGCCGCAGCCGCACAGCAACGCAAGAGCGCAGATTGGCAGCCAGGCGCGGCTCATGTGGCCATCAGTGTGCGGTTAATCCCGCGGGCCGCAACCGCCGCTCCAGGACGCCAAGCATGAAGTCGGCTGCAAGGGCCAGCAGCGCCGCCGGCACCGCGCCCGCCAGAATCAGTTGATTGTTGACCATTGCCAGACCGCGGAAGATGAATTCGCCCAGGCCGCCTGCGCCCACGGCAGCCGCGATCGTCGCGATTCCGATGGTCAAAACGGTGGCGATGCGCACTCCCGCAATCACCGTCGGAATCGACAACGGCAGCTCTACTTTCCACAGAATTTGCCGATCCGTCATTCCCATGCCGCGCGCGGCTTCGCGCACCGCCGCGTCGACTCCCGTGATGCCAGCCGAAGTGTTGCGAATAATCGGAAGCAGCGCGTAGAGCGTCAGCGCGACGATGGCGAGCCGGTCCGCGCGATCGCCCAGCCACGGCACCGGCAGCAGGAATCCGAACAGCGCCAGGCTGGGAATCGTCTCGGCAACATTGGCGGTCCCGAGGATGGGTTTCGAAAGCCAAGGACGCCGCGCTACCACGATCCCCAGCGGGACGCCAATCATGATCGCGAGCAGCATCGCCGCGCCCACCAGCCAGACGTGCTCTCCCGTCGATTGCAGAATCTCGTTGCGATGCCGAATGAAAAACTCAAAAAGATTCATTTGTGCCTCCGGCACGTTCGAGTTCACGAAGCTGCGCGATGTAGGGGGCAGCGCTCGGTTCTTTCGATAGCATGAATTCTTCAGGGGAAAAGGTTCCGACGAGCTTGCCCGCGTCGACTAGGCCGATGCGCGTCGCGAGCAGCAGCGCTTCGTTGATATCGTGCGTCACAATCACGATCGTCTTTCCGAGGTTCAGCTTCAGCGCTTGAAACTCGTGACGTATTTCTCCCCGCGTGAGCGGATCGAGCGCGCCGAACGGCTCGTCCATCAGGAGGATTGGCGGATCGGCCGCCAACGCACGCGCCACTCCCACTCGCTGGCGTTGCCCTCCTGAAAGCTGATGCGGATATCGCCCGCGGAAATGTTGTGGCTCGAGCCCCACCAGCGCGAGCAATTCGTTCACTCGCTTCTCGGTGCGATCTTCGGGCCATCGCTCAAGCTGCGGAATCAACGCGACATTCCTCGCGACCGTGTAATGAGGAAACAGCCCAGTTTCCTGAATGACGTAACCGATGTGGCGGCGCAACGCGATCGGATCCCACTCTCGCGTTGATTTTCCTTCGACGCGTACATCCCCCTCGGTCGGATCCAGGAGCCGATTGATGAGTTTGAGCGCCGTCGTCTTGCCCGCACCGCTCCGCCCGAGCAGCACGAGCGTCTCACCGCGAAACACGGTAAAACTGACGCCATCGAGCAGCTTGGCCGTCTGCCCCTTGGCGTCGCGAATCTGGTAGCTGACGTTGCGAAACTCGATGATCGGGTCAGTGTCCGGTTGAGGGCTCATGTGAGGGAGAGCGCGAGGATGGCCGCGAACCCCGAGGCTAACAAGCACGATTGAGCCATGTCAAATCTCCCGCGGCTCTTGCGTTTCGCCGCTCTCGAGAAACCGGCTGATATTTCGCAGGACGCGAACGAGCATCGCCTTGGTCAGTTTGCCCGTGAACGTATTTTGCTGGCTGGGATGATACGAAGCGAAGAGCCGCGGCAGGCCGCCCGCGAATTTGTAGCTCGCGCCGTGGGCAAAGCGAAATCGCGCGAGTGTTTCAATCTTGCCGCTTCGCTTCAGCGTGCCAAGGTACGCGAGCATCGCAATGCTGCCGAGCGCGAGGATCGCTCGCGGACGCAGAATCTGCGAGTTCCCGCTCAAAATAGGGACGGCAATTTGCCAGCTCTGAGGGCAGCGGCTTGTTTGCCGGCGGCGCGCACCGAACCACGGCGGCGATATACGCATTCTTCAATTCGAGGCCGTCGTCGCGGCTGCTCGATGTGGGCTGATTTGCAAATCCGGCGCGATAGAGTGCGTCGTACAAGAAATCGCCGGAGCGGTCGCCCGTGAACACGCGCCCTGTGCGGTTGCCGCCGTGCGCTGCTGGAGCCAAGCCCAGAATCAGCAGCTTGGCGCGGGGATCGCCAAATCCCGGGACGGGCTTACCCCAGTAGTGGCATTGCATGAACGCGCGCCGCTTCTCACGCGCCACTTGCTCGCGATACTCCACAAGCCGCCGACACTTCGTGCACTCCACGATTTCCTTATTCAGTTGTTTGAGCGATTCCACGCGCCGCGATTCCACCCCCCTCGATTCCACCATTGCAAAGTAGCACGAGTCCACTCGATGTTGGCGTGCATCAAAGGCTTGAGCTGACGAGAGCGACAGAACCATCTTTGCAGCCTATCGATTTCCTTCTAGGATAGGCACTTCGATGAGTGCAGAGAGGGGCGCGCGCCACGTCCGCGAATTTCATGAACCAGCCTCGCGACAAAATCGTCATCCTCGAAAGTGATCCGGCCGCGCGCGAAAGCCTGCTGGAGGCGCTCCAAGCGACAGGCTACGACGTCGTCGCGTTCGCGGAACCTGCAGAAGCGCTCGAAGCAATACGCCAATCCGGCACCGCGGTGGCTCTCCTCGCCGCAAACATGAACGATCCCGCGTCCCGCGAAGTGCTCGCGACGATCCGCGGGGCAGCCACCATCGAAGGCGTGCGGGTGATTCTGCTCGCAGGTCCATCTGCGGCTGAGCGCGCGGAAGCTCTCGATCTCGGCGCGGATGACGCCATTTCGCGGCCTTGGGATTCCGCCGAGATTCTGTCTCGCGTCCGCAGCCAATTGCGCGCGCAAAAAGCCGAGAAAGACCTTCGCGACAAAATGCGCATTGCCGAAGAGGGCCAGCATATCGCCCACACTGCGTTCGAGGCTCTGGCCGTCACGGAGAAAATGACGAGCGACGCTTTCTCCCTCGGCCGCGAACTCAAAATCGGCGTCGGAGCCGCCTTTGCGGCAGTCGTCGTGATGGTCACCATCTATTTCCTGTTCGCGCGCAGTGCGCAACACCAAACCAAGAACATGAACGCGATCATCGCGCAGGCTGGACGGCAACCTTATCGGCCAGCAGAACCTGGTGGCCAGGGCTCGCCAGTTGCGCGAGCAGCAAGCGGCATCCGGCGTGGCAGCCTCCGGCAAGGACCAACTGCAAAAACAGGCCCAGGACCTGAAGGCCAAAATGGCCAACGCCGAGTTCCGATGACGTCGCTAACCTACAAAAGGAGCTCGCGGACACGAATACGCGCCTGAAGCAACTGGAGCGGGAAGGAGATTCCGCGGAAAACCTCATTGCCACCGATGTTCAGAGCGTCTGCCTGCTGCACGTGGCGGTGGCGTTTCGCGAGAAGGAAAGCGGGCGCCGGCTGCGCTATGCCGGGCTGAATCCCCAAGGCGAGCCGCTTCGCGATAGTGACGGCAATCCGATCCTCACGACGGACGGACGAGGACCCGAGGTGAAAGCCGACATTTTTGGCACCGGCTTTCTCGCAGGCTCCGACGGGCGCGTGGTCACCAATCATCACGTGGCCGAGCCGTGGTGGAAAGACGAGCAGATCGGCAACCTCACGCTGCAAGGCTTTCAGCCGGAAATTTCAACGATTCGCGCTTACTTCCCTGGTGATGCTCGCGCGTTTCACGGCGAGATTCAGCAGATTTCCTCCGACATCGATCTCGCCACCATGCGCTTCGATTTGCAGGACCTGAAACGACCCCTGCTGGCGCTCGATTCAACGAAAGGCGCGGCCGTGCCCGGCGAGCCGATCGTGCTGATGGGCTATGCCACCGGCCTGGACGCGATTCTGGCGCGCGCCGACGAAGATACCGCGCAGAAAATCACGGAGGGCAACGGCGGTGACGTCTCGCAGATTCTGCAGGAACTGGCGAAGCGCAATCTGATCCGGCCGCTCATCACGCAGGGTCACATCGGCGACATCCTGCCCGACAAGATCGTCTTCGACGCGCAGACCACTTCCGGCGGTTCCGGCGGACCTCTCTTCAATCAGCAAGGCAAGGTAATCGGCGTCACGTACGCGGTGCTGCGAGGCTTCGGCGGCTCGAATTTCGGCATCCCCATTCGATTCTCACAGCCATTGCTGGCCCATTAGACACGGCTTCTCACCAAAGTTGCAAGAGACAGTCGCGGCAAAATGCCGCTAGTCCTCACTCCGCGACCGGTGGAGCCAGCTCGTCTGTCCTCTACAACCTTTGAGACCTGAATGAAATCGCATACACAGCCGTGATGAAGTGTTCCAGAACATTCGCATGTCAATGCGTGCTCACGCTGTCGTTCAACGTGACGCTTGCTGGTTCTGCGCGAAGCCAAACGCAGGCCCGACCGCCGTTGTCCAAGGATCAGATTCGCGTTGTTACAAACGAGGTGATTTCGCCAGTTACTGTGACAGATACGAGCGGCGAATTTGTCCTCGACCTTGCACAGAAAGACTTTCACGTATTCGACGACGGCGTCGAACAAACGATCGAGCAGTGGGACCTTGGCGGCGATCCGCTGGCGGTCGCTCTTTTGATCGACACAAGCACACGCCTGCACGCTATGGAACCCACAATCCACAGGATGGGCAGCATTTTCACCGAAACTGTGATGGCCCTCGACGGGCAGGCAGCAGTGATTACATATGATTCGACCGTCGATGTGCGTCAGCCTTTTACCCAGGACCACGACGCCGTGCAAAAGGCGATCGCCGAAACCAAGTTCGAAGTACCTGAAATGAAATCGTACGATGCGATGGCCACGGCGGTTGAACTCCTGAAGGCGCAGCCGACTACGCGCAGGCGGATCATGTTGATCGTGGGCGAATCTCAGGACAGCGGGAGCAAGGCAAATCTGGGCCAAATCGTGCGCGATGCGGAACACGCAAACATTGCGATCTATGCTGTGGGCCCGAGCAGTATCGCCGCCGACCTTCGCGGCTCCAATAAGGGTGTGGCTCCCTTGAAGCTACCCGCGACACCACGCATAGAAACGGTGCCGCCGGTAGATACTGATCCACTGGGGCGTCCAATCCCAGTCTATGACTGGATGACACCAGCAATGTGGTTGCTTCAGAGGGGCACGAACGAAGTCAAGAATCATGCAGCTCGAGGTCGCCGCCGCAGCGACCGGAGGAATTCACTGTCGTGCTTTTCGCGATTCCACCATCCGGGGCGCACTCGACAGGATCGGCGGCGAACTCCACGCGCAGTACATCATCGGCTGCTGGCCGAGCGCCGAGCGTGCGCCCGGATTCCACGCGATCACGGTGACGGTTTCCCGACCCAAGGTTTCCATTCGGACGCGGCCGGGCTATTACCTCGCGCCAACAGCAAATTGAGTGAAAATCGAAAATCAAGCTTGGCCAAGGCCCGAAACCGACGACGCAGTTCCGGGCGAAATTGACATCCCCTGACGTCGCGGCTAGCATAGTCGCAGCGATTTTCTCCTTCAGGCCGCCTGAGGGCGCACCTGCAGCAAAGCTCGGATTGCCGGCACTTCCGCTATGGAAATTGGCTCACGCGAGAAGACCATCTTGGACCGCATTGTCGACGCGCGCCGTGCCTCGATCGCGCATCGCAAGCGCGTTCTGCCGGAAGTCGCGCTCAAAATTGCGGTCGAGAAAAAGGCGCCTCCGGCGCGCGATTTTGCCGCGGCGCTCTCTCGCGACGGCTGCAACGTGATCGCCGAGCTGAAAAAGGCTTCGCCTTCTCTGGGCGTGATTCGCGAAGAATACGCGCCGGCTGTGCTCGCGGCCAGTCTCGAGCGGGCCGGGGCCGTTGCGCTGTCCGTGCTGACGGAGGAGGATTTCTTTTCGGGGTCGCTCGCGGATTTGAAGGAAGCGCGCCGCGTGGTGCAGATTCCGATTCTTCGCAAGGATTTCATCGTCGATCCGTGGCAGGTGTGGGAGACGCGCGCGGCCGGCGCCGATTCATTCTTGCTGATCGCGGCGGTGCTTGGTGATTCGGCGATGCGCGGGCTGCTCGATCTGGGCCGCTCGCTCGGAATGGAACCGCTGGTGGAGGTTCACTCGCGGGAGGAGCTCGATCGCGTGGTTGCCGCGGAGGCGCGCATCATCGGCGTGAACAATCGCGACTTGCACAACTTTAAGGTTCGCCTCGAAACTTCGCTCGAACTGATTGAGCAGATTCCCGATGAATGCGTCGCCGTCAGCGAGTCCGGCCTGCGCACGCACGAAGACCTGGTTCGCCTGCGGCGTGCCGGGTTCGATGCCTTTCTGATCGGCGAGCATCTGATGAAGAGCGCCGATCCGGCCGAACCGTTGCGGCAATTTCTCGGAGCGGAAGGCGCGGGACACACGGCCGCATGAATTGCCGATGAGAAAAGTGAAAGTGAAAATCTGCGGAATCACAAATTGGACCGACGCGCGCCGCGCTTGCGAGGCGGGAGCTGATTTCCTGGGCTTCAATTTTTATCCGCGAAGTCCCCGGTACATCGCTCCAGCCAAGGCGCGCAGGATCGTGCGGCGTCTGCCGGAGCGTGTGGCTGCCGTCGGCGTGTTCGTGAACGAGAACGAGGCAAGCGTGCTCGAAACCGCTCGCGAAGTCGGGCTCGGCTACATCCAACTGCACGGCGACGAATCGCCGGCAGCCGTTTCCCGTCTCCGGCGTTCGTTGCCAGTAGTCAAAGCCGTGCGTGTGGGAAAATCGTTTCAGCGCCGGACAGCTTCGCCGTTTCAAGAACGCGTCGGCAATTCTGCTGGACGGCTTTGATGGCAAGCTTCGCGGAGGCACAGGAAAGACGTTCGATTGGTCGCGCGTTCGCGGCACGAAGAATCGTCCTCGGATTTTTCTCGCTGGCGGCATCACGCCGGAAAACGTCCGGGATGCCATCTCGATTGTGCGGCCGTACGCGATTGACGTCTGCAGCGGCACGGAGAAGTCTCCGGGCAAGAAGGACGCCGCCAAAATCAAAGCGCTGATGCGCGCCGTGAATGGCTCGCACCGCCCGACGGAGAAATCATGAGTTCGATTGCGGCAATCGTTCCGGATTCGCGAGGCCGCTTCGGCGCGTACGGCGGCCGATACGTTCCGGAAACGCTGATGGCGCCGCTCGAAGAACTCGAGGCCGCCTACCTCGCGGCGCGCGCGGACAGCGCTTTCCAGGCGGAACTCGACCGATCTCCTGACGAATTTCGCCGGACGCCCCACGCCTCTGCAATTTGCTTCGCGTCTCACCGAGCAACTCGGCGGCCCGCGCATTTACATCAAGCGCGAGGACCTGCTGCACACGGGCGCGCACAAAATCAACAACTGCATCGGCCAGGGTTTGCTCGCGAAGCGCATGGGCAAACAGCGCGTGATTGCGGAAACGGGCGCGGGCCAGCACGGAGTGGCCACGGCGACGGTCGCCGCGCGCCTGGGTCTCACGTGCACCGTCTACATGGGCACGGAAGACATGGAGCGCCAGCGCCTGAACGTCTTTCGCATGAAGCTGCTCGGCGCGGAAGTGATCGGCGTCGATTCAGGCAGCCGCACGCTGAAGGACGCGATCAACGAAGCGATGCGCGACTGGGTGACGAACGTCCGCACGTCGCACTACCTTCTCGGCTCGGTTCTTGGAGCGCACCCGTACCCGCAAATGGTGCGCGATTTCCACAAAATTATCGGCGAGGAGGCGCGCGCGCAAATTCTGCGCGCCGAAAATCGCCTGCCCGACTATCTCTTTGCGTGCGTCGGTGGCGGCTCGAACTCGATCGGCCTGTTCCACGCTTTCCTCGGCGATCCGCAAGTGAAGATGATCGGCGTGGAAGCAGGCGGACGCGGCAAATCGCTTGGCGAACACGCGGCGCGCCTCGCCGCAGCGGAAGGTTTTGCGGGCGCGCGCCCCGGCGTGCTGCAGGGCACGTACACGTACGTCCTGCAGACGCCCGACGGCCAAATTTCCACCACGCATTCCGTCTCAGCCGGCCTCGATTATCCGGCGATTGGACCTGAACACGCATGGCTCGCCGATCTGGGCCGTTCCGAATACACCGCTGTCACCGACGATGAAGCGATCGATGCAGCACGCACGCTTGCGCGCATCGAGGGAATCATTCCCGCGCTCGAATCGGCGCATGCGGTGGCCGAAATCGTGCGCCGCGCCCCTCAAATGAAGAAGAGTGACCTTGTCATCCTGAATCTGTCCGGTCGCGGCGACAAGGACATGGAAACCCTCTCGCGCTATGTCTGAGGCCGCCATTCCCGCCGCTCCGCCGGTCACCAAGCCATCCGGGAGAATTGCAAAACGATTTCGCGAGCTTTCGGAAGCCGGCGAACTCGGCCTTGTGGCCTACATCACGGCCGGCGATCCCTCACTCGATGCCAGCGAGAAGATTGTGCTCGCCGCGGCCGAGGCTGGAGCGGACATCATCGAGCTCGGCGTCCCTTTTAGCGATCCTCTTGCCGATGGTCCCACGATTCAACGCGCCAGCGAACGCGCCTTGCGCGCTGGAACGACGCTGGCCGGAGTCATCGATCTTGTTCGCCGCTTGCGCAAACACACGGAAGTTCCGCTCGTGCTGTTCAGCTACTTCAACCCGATCCTGCAAATGGGAATCGAGAAGTTTGCCGACGCGGCGTCCGCGGCGGGAGCCGACGGCGTCCTCGCCACCGATTTGACGCCCGAGGAATCGGCCGACTATCGCAAGGTCCTGCGGTCGCGCGGGCTCGACACGATTTTTCTCGCTGCCCCCACTTCCACTGACGCGCGCCTCGCGAAAATTGCCGGCGTGTCGACCGGCTTTCTGTACCTGATCTCGCGCACTGGTGTGACCGGAGCGCGCGAATCGCTGCCGGAAGAATTGCCCGGGCTCGTCCGGCGCATTCGCAAAATCACGGCTCTGCCCGATCGCAGTCGGATTCGGCATCTCGCTGCCGACCCACGTCACCGTGCTCGGCGGAATCGCGGACGCAGCAGTCGTTGGCTCTGCGATCGTTGCGGAAATCGAGAAGGCTCCGTCAGCGCAATCCGCCGCCAAGGTGGTGGGCGATCTCGTTGGCAGTTTGAAGCGCGCGGCGCGACAGGGCGTCAGTCGCCGCAGTCCGCAATAGCGAAGAAGAGACTGAAGGAGCCGAACCGTGAAAGTACTTTCATTATTCCTTTTTCTGGGTTTCTTGCATACACCTGCCTCGCAGGCCCAGGAACCGGACGGAGTCTGGCAAGGCTATGACGGAGAGTGGAGGCATGTCTCCCAACAATTGATCTCGCTGGCCGAAGCGACGCCCGCGGACAAATTCTCCTGGCGTCCCGCTGTGGGAGTGCGCTCCACGAGCGAAGTGTACATGCACATCGTGGATGCGAACTTCTATTTACTCAGCGTCACGGGCCCCAAGATGCCCGCTGACTTCAACGAGAACCTGGGGAAAACTGTTACCTCGAAAGCCGAGGTGATCGCCTGGCTGAAACGGTCGCTGGACGCGGTGAAAACAGCTCATGCTGCGGAAACACCCAAAGATCTAGAGCGCAAGGTGAAGATCGAAGACCGCGATGCGACGGTGGACGGCATGTATCTCCGCATCCTCGTTCACGCGAACGAGCACATGGGCCAATTAGTCGCATACGCACGGATGACCGGCGTCGTGCCGCCCTGGTCCAAGTAATAGTCCGTTCAGCCAGGCCCACGGCCGGTCGGATGTATCGTCGGATTATCGGAAACTTATCCATCGCGGATTATTTCGTCCGCTGCGAAAACGGCGGCGAATTGCAGTAAACTTCTCCCTCGATTCTTTCTGCCACCGTGCCTTGGGAGCCAAGGATGGACAAGCGCGTCGCGAGACGCGGACGCCGCAATCTCGCGCATCGAGGATGGCGCGACGATCTTGCTCGGCGGCTTCGGCCTGTGCGGCATCCCCGAAAACCTGATCGCCGCCCTGCGCCGCAAAGGCACGAAGGATTTGACGCTGGTGTCCAACAACGCAGGCGTGGATGATTTCGGCATCGGCCTGCTGCTGCAAACCAAGCAAGTGAAAAAAATGATTGCGAGTTACGTCGGCGAGAACAAAACCTTCGAGCAGCTCGCGCTGAGCAAACAACTCGACGTTGAGCTGAATCCGCAGGGCACCCTTGCCGAGCGAATTCGAGCCGGCGGCGCGGGCATTCCCGCGTTCTACACGCCCACGGGCTACGGCACGATGGTTGCGGAAGGAAAAGAAATTCGCGAGTTCGGCGGCCGGCCGTACGTGCTGGTTCCTGCGCTGCGCGGCGATTTCGCGTTCATCAAGGCGTGGAAGGGCGACCGCTGGGGCAACCTCGTCTACCGCAAGACAGCCCAAAACTACAATTCCGTGATGGCGACCGCCGCCGACTACGTGATCGCGGAAGTGGAAGAGATCGTCGAGCTTGGCGCGCTGAATCCCGATTGCATTCACACGCCGGGCGTCTTCGTCGACGCCATTTTCCAGGGCACGAATTACGTGAAACGCATCGAGCGCCGCACTGTGCGGAAGCGCTAGGAGAAAGCATGTCAGCCGAAATCGACAAACGGGAACTCATTGCGCGGCGCGTGGCCCGCGAACTTCGCGACGGCAACTACGTCAATCTCGGCATTGGCCTGCCGACGCTGATTCCCAATTATCTGCCGCCCGGAATGGAAGTGGTCCTGCAATCGGAAAACGGAATGCTCGGCATCGGACCGTATCCCTACGAGGGCGAGGAAGATCCCGACCTCATCAATGCGGGCAAGGAAACCATCACCGAGACTTCCCGGCAGCTCCTATTTTTCGAGCGCAGATTCGTTCGGCATGATTCGCGGAGGGCGCATCGACTTGACCGTGCTCGGCGCCCTCCAGGTGGACGAAAAAGGCAATCTCGCGAACTGGGCAATCCCCGGCAAAATGCTGAAGGGCATGGGCGGCGCGATGGATTTGGTGGCCGGCGCCAAACGCGTGATCATCGCGATGGAGCACACGACCAAAGACGGCGAGCCGAAGATCGTGAAGAAGTGCAACTTGCCGCTCACGGGAGTGGGCGTGGTCGACCTGATCGTCACCGAGCTCGGCGTGATCGAAGTCACGCCGCAGGGGCTCGTCTTGCGCGAACTGGCGCCCGGCGTCACCGCCGAAGACGTACAAAAGGCGACGGAGCCCACATTGAGGAAGGCGCCAGACCTGAAACCGATGGCGACGTAGGCCAGAGCGAAGAGAACCAGCGTGTAACTCTTCTGACTGTTGCACTTCGGTGTGATGCATGCCGGCGTCAAGCTGCGATAGGAT
>CAWBGC010000001.1:0-191516 GCA_963788255.1 uncultured Acidobacteriota bacterium | reverse complement strand
CTCGCCCCGGGAGATATCATCGAGGTGGCCGGAATTCGGCTTGAGTTCGTCTACCGCGACTGAGTTTCGCGGACGCGACGGATTACGGCAAACAATTCCGTGCGCGGGCAATGGGCCTCTCTCACGAGAGAGCGGCGGTGAGAAGCAGCGCGTCTTCAATGGGCGTGGCGTAATACCGCGCGCGGCGGCCCTCCACGCGGAAGCCGAAATGTTCGTAGAATTCCAGCGCTGCAAGGTTTGAGGCTCGAACTTCCAGCAAGGCTTTTTCAGCGCGAAACGTCCGGCCCCAATCCAGCGTCTTTCGCAGCAGCGACGCACCAACCCCCAGTCGGCGCGAGTCGGGCCGCACGGCAAAATTCAAAA
The DNA here is from genome assembly GCA_963788255.1 of uncultured Acidobacteriota bacterium. Lineage (GTDB taxonomy): Bacteria > Acidobacteriota > Terriglobia > Acidiferrales > UBA7541 > Palsa-295. The sequence continues at coordinate 191,153 of CAWBGC010000001.1, read as the reverse complement.
TCTCCAAATCGCTACCTACGCGCCGCGCCACCAGAAATCCCGCTATGGTTGATTCCTCTTCGGCCACCCATCCCTGCATTTCGCCGCGCGTGACTCGCTCGTAGTCCCAAAGTGTCCATTGCGCAATCTCAGGGCAAGCGGCCTGAATTTCGAGGACGGCCTCGACATCTTCAGGCTGGATCGAGCGGAGGTTCAATGCAGGCTCAACTCCCTTGCGACTTTTTCCAATGGAGTTCAGCGTCGGTATGCCGCACGTAGTTTGCGTCGAGCGTGAGAGCGTCAACCAGCTTCCCTTGCTGAAACCGCCGGTATCCAAGTTGTCCTATGAAGGGAGCGAGGACGTTCGAAACCTCTTCCGCAGGAGGGCAAGCTATCTCATTTCGAGACAGTACGCCCGAGATTACCTCCGGGGTCGGCGTAACAATCGCCATATCCGAGTTCCCCGGCCTCCCTTTCAGGATCTGGAGAAACTCATCAGGGGTACCCACGCACTCCTCACCTTCGAGTGCCAATTCGTTGCGCCCCGGCGAAGCAACATGGCGGTAAAATCCAAAGTAGACTTCCCCGCGGCGAGCATCTAGTACCGGAACTATAAGCTGCGCATTCGATCGCGACTGTGCAGCCACTGCTTCGAGCGCACTAACTGCCGCAATTGGCTTCTCGTAAACTTCCGCCCAACCCTTGGCTGCCGCAAGACCTACGCGCAAGCCCGTAAAAGAACCCGGGCCGGCGGCCACCGCAATCAGGTCTATTCCATCGAGGGAAAGGGAAAGTTCGCGCAGAAGGAATTCCAGGTGGCGAAACATGCGCGACGAATAGGTCTCCTGTGCCGAGGTGGAAACAACGCCAATCGTTCTTTCATCCCGAAGGAGACTCAAACTACCTGCAGGCGAAGAAGTATCCAACGCAAGAATGAGCACGAAAGAGATTATAGGGCAATTCGGCTGCCAAACCTGTGAGAAACAAGCGTTTCGCAGACACTTAAACCTCGCCGTAAAGCATGGGTTTAGCTTGACGTTGTCGTTGCATGTGCCTAAAATTTAACTATGCTCTTTCGGGAGGGGCTTTCCACCTATGGACTTTAAGCTAGGCGAAAAAGTCGTGTATCCGAACCATGGCGTTGGAGTGATCGAGCAAATCAGCTACGGCTACCTGAACGGAAAATCAGAACGTTACTACATGCTGCGGATTGTATCCAGCGGTTTGAAAGTCATGGTGCCGCAATCGAACGCGGAGAGCGTGGGGCTGCGACCCATCATTCGCACGACCCAAGCCGGAGAAGTTCTCTCCTTTCTGGAAAAGGGCCGTTCCGCCTCCCACCACGATTGGAAGCACCGCTTCAAGGAAAATTCGGACCGGATGCGAACTGGATCGCTGATGGAAGTTGCCGCAGTGTTGAAGGGGCTTGTCGCCCTCAGCCGAACGAAACCGCTTTCATTCCGCGAAAAGAAAATGCTGGAGCGGGCGAAGTATCTTCTAGTCAGCGAGCTCGCAACGGTGCGAAATACGACAGAACAAATAGTGGAAGCCAATCTGGTTCGAGCGCTGGCGAAGGCGAAATTGCAAATGCCGGAGGCGGCGCAGCTACCGGAATAACCTCCCCAACCATTTCTGTTACCTTTTGCCGGGCACATTTCAATGAGAATGTGCCCGGTTTTTTTGTGGACAGCCTCCATGAGCTTCGGACGGGCCCGTTCCCTTCATTTCTTTCCCCATCCTCCGCCGCCGGGCGTTTCTATCCGGATGACGGAACCGCGAGGAACATAAAGGCCACATTTGGACGGGAGTCTTTTGCGGCGGCCGCGTATCTCCACTTCATTCCTGCCCTTTGCACCGGGCGCGCCTCCAGCGAGCCCGTATGGCGCGATGGTGCGCCGGTCGGACAGCAGGCCTAATTGCGAGTCAACTAGAAGCTCGAGTTCGCGGACGATGCCGTCGCCGCCACGCCACTTCCCTTGCCCGCCTGATCCCCGGCGCAAGCCATAGCGCCGCACTCGAAACGGGTAAGCAATTTCGAGCACTTCGGTGGGAGTATTCAGCGAATTCGTCATGTGCGTATGAACACCGCTGACTCCGTCGAGGCCTGGCCGCGCCCCCATGCCCCCGGCAATCGTTTCGTAATACGCGAATGGAACTCCGTGGTGGCCGGGTCGATCATCGGCGCCGCCGATGGTCAGATTGTTCATCGTCCCCTGACTGGCCGCCGGAATTCTGGCGGGCAGAGCGCGGGCGAGCGCGCGAAGGAGCGCATCGGTAATGCGTTGGGAAGTTTCGACGTTTCCGCCTGCGACAGCACGCGGGGGACGCGCGTTGACGATTGTTCCCCGCGGAGCAATCACGCGAATGGGCCACATCAACCCCGAGGTCGCGGGGACTTGTTCGTCGAGCAGACACCGGAAGACGTAATACACGGCGGATTCCGCGATAGCGGCTACGGCGTTGACGCTGCCGGCGCATTCCGGCGAACTCCCGAAGAAATCCACCTCGGCGCGCGCGCCTTGGATGCGTATGGTGACGGCGATGCGCAATGGCTTGCGCGTGATGCCGTCGTCATCGAGAAAATCCACGCCCCGATAGGTGCCATCGGGAATGCGGCGCAGGACGGAGCGCGTCATGGCCGCCGAGTATTCGAGAAGATGGCGAGAGTAACGCTCGACCTCGTTGCGGCCGTAGCGTCCGACGATTTCCTGCAAGCGGCGCTCACCGAGCCGGCACGAGGCGATTTGCGCGGTCAGGTCGCCCTCCCGTTCCTCTGGAGTTCGCACATTGGCAAGCAGCATGTTGAGAATGCCGGGGACAAGGCGGCTGGCAACGAAGATTTTTACGGGCGGAATGCGCAATCCTTCCTGGAATACTTCGCGAGATAGACCCATGGAACCAGCCTGCGCCCCGCCAATGTCAGCGTGGTGCGCGCGGTTGGCCACGTAGAAGACGGGCCGCCGCGAGCCAGCAAGAAAACCGGCATGACCATGGTGAGGTCGGGAAGATGCGTTCCGCCAGCGTAGGGATCGTTGAGGAGGGCAATATCGCCCGGGCCGAGATCGAGCGCGTCCACGGCGGCGGAGACGGAGCGGGGCATCGAGCCGAGGTGCACGGGCATATGGTCGCCCATGGCGAGAACCTGGCATTTGGCGTCAAAGACGGCACAGGAATAATCGCGCCGCTCTTTGATATTCGGCGAGAACGCAGAGCGGCGAAGAGCGCCGCCCATCTCTTCGGCGACAGAGTGGAAGAGATTCTTGAAGATTTCCAGGCGAATTGGATCAAAAGTGGTGCGCATGCTCCTACCCTCGCGAGAGGACCAGGTTTTCATACCCGTCCACAAGCCCACGCCAGCCAGGCGGGACAACCGTCGTCGCGCTGTACTCCGCGATGATTGCGGGCGCGCGGACTATATTTCCGGGGCGAAGCTTTTCACGCACATAAACCGGCGACCGGCGCATCTTGCCGTTAAACATGACTTGGCGGCTGGCGGTAATCGCGGCGCGGCAATCGGGACGGCCGAGATTAAGACGCGGCCAATGCAATTGTGGAGTTACGCCGATCATTCGCGCGCGGACGTTGACGACCTCAACCGCGCGGGCAGGGTCCGAGTAACCGTAGCGCTTGTCGTGTTCCCGGTGGAAAGCGCGGACAATGTCTGGGCTCGCGGGAATGGTGAGTTCGTAGGCCTGGCCCGCATAGCGGAGGTCGAAGGATCGCTCGACGCGCAGTTGATGGGAAGAAAAGCCCTCTCCGCGCATGACGCGAGAGCCTTCGCGTTCAAGCTGCGCCATGGCTCGGCGGAGCTTGCGAGACGCTCTTCCATCCGGATCCGCCCGAAGCATGACGGTCCGCGAGAAGTCTTTGACCACATCGGCGCGCAGAATCCCGAGCGCCGAAAGCGCCCCCGGAAACTTGGGGATCAGAACGCGAGGGATGGAAAGCGAATCGGCCAAGCTGCACGCATGCAGTCCGCCCGCGCCGCCAAACGCAACCAACGTGTAATCGCGCGGGTCGCGGCCGCGTTCGATGGAGATAACGCGAATGGCCTTCTCCATCGTCGCTTCCACGACAGCTAGAATGCCCTGTGCGAACTGCTCGACAGACCGGACGCCGCGCGTACCGCGGATGGCGCGCTCCATGAAGCGGCGAGTGCGGATTAGATCGAGGGAAAAGTCGCCGCCGAGCAAGCCTTCGCTCCCGAGGCGCCCGAGAATCAGGTGCGCGTCGGTGACGGTGGGCCGCTCTCCTCGACCATAGCAAATGGGACCGGGGTCGGCACCGGCGCTTTCCGGGCCCACTCGCAACGCACCTCCGCGATCGAATCTCGCGATCGAACCTCCACCGGCGCCGACCGTATGAATCTCAAGCATGGGAACGGCGATGGGCAATTCGGCGACGATGGATTCGTTGGTGACCGGCAGAGCGCCCTCGATCAGCGAGACGTCGGTCGAAGTGCCGCCCATGTCGAAGCCGATGATGCGGGGAAAGCCCGCCCGAGAAGCAACCTGCTGCGCGCCGAGAACGCCGCCGGCAGGTCCCGAGAGGATTGTGCGCACCGGCTCGCGCGAGGCGGCGCGGGCTGAAAGCATTCCGCCGTTGGACTGCATTACGCGCACCTGCGCGCGCGGACGGCGGCTCTTCGCGGCGACCTTTGGGCCAGCACCTTTAGCCACATGGCGCTCGATTTCTCCGAGGTAACGGCTCATGACTGGCGCTAGATAGGCGTTCACAACAGTTGTGGAGGTGCGCTCGAATTCGCGGAACTCGGGGAGGATTTCGTGCGAGACCGAAACGGAAATCCCCTCCGCACGAAGGCGGCGGGCGATGGCGCGTTCGTGTTCGGGCCGGAGAAAGGAGAACAGAAAACAGACGGCAACGGAGTCCGCGCCGGAAGCGCGCACCCTGCGAACAAGTCGCGCAACCTCCGCGGCCGAGGGGCGGCGTAGGATGCTTCCATCGGCGCCAACGCGCTCGCGGAGGCCGAAGCGGCGTTCGCGCGGGACCAGCGGCGCCGGTCGCTCGACAAAGAAGTCGTACAGTCGTGGGCGGGCCTGGCGGCCAATTTCGAGCACGTCCTCGAATCCCGCCGTGGTGACCAGGGCAACACGTCCGCCGCGGCGTTCGAGCAGGGCGTTTGTCCCGACCGTGGTGCCGCATCGAAAGTCGAGCGTCGCTGCTTTTTTCGCCGATTCGCGCGAGAGGATTTTGCCGAGGATGTCGCCGATGGCTTTTGCGGGGTTTCCTGGTGTGGATGGGACTTTCAGAATTTCCAGGCGGCCGTTACGCACAAACAGGCAGTCCGTAAATGTTCCTCCCGTATCAATGGCCACGCGCATGAGGGAAGGATTTTACACGGAGTTGCGGCAAAGTGCTGGAAAGCAAACAAGCGAATCATTCGTGAGGGCGAGCGCTCGCGCACGGCGCAGCCCACCCAAACACTCCCTGCTATTTCTTTGGCGCCAGGATGCGCTCGATCTGCCGGATGTGGTTGATATCGTGTCCGGCGAACATACGGGCGATGGTTTCGACGGATTCTTCGCCACGTTCGGAGTGCAAGCCGCAGAGCTTCCACTGCTCCGGCGAGAGCAATTTGAGCATGGCGAGGTTGGTCTCCCGCCCGGCGCGGAATTGCTCGAGCGATTTGCGGGCGTCGCGCTTGTCGTAATGGAGCGCCACCACCCAATCGTCCTGATTGAATCCCTGGATCGGAGTTCCCGGCGCGCCGAGAATAAATCGCATGCGGAAGCCGCCGACAATCTCCGTGTCGGCCATGTGCGCGATGATTTCAGCGACCGACCATTTTCCCGGAGCGGGCCGCTTGCGCAGTTTTGACGCCGGCACGCCTTTCAGAAGACGCTCGATTTTCTTCGGGGCCGCGGCTTGCAATTTGAGATGGTTCTGTCCTTCGACGTGACTCAGCATGCGGGTTCGGTATTCCTGCGGCGTTTCCGGCATCGGATTGCCACCTCCTTCGAATGGTTCGGCTACTGGTATTTTAGTTCGACGCGCAGACAGGACAAAGGAGAGCCGCGTGCGATCATGTGCTGCGAACGAAGCCAAATTGGCATGCGGGAGAAGCTGGACTTTCGCCATCCGGCCGCGGAAATGAAGCAGGTTCATGTTCGGTTCCCAGCGCAGATGGCCGATAGCGTCAGCCCGAGTACATATTTCGAATTCTGGAAACCAAACCTCTAGAAGACACATGCCCCCGGCCGCCTCGCCTTACAATTTATCGAGGGTAAGCCTTGCCCTGGAGTGGCCCCTTGAGCGTGAAAAAGGGCTGGGCAGACCGGCTTTCGACGCCTTCAGAGACGAAGCGCATGGCATTGAAACAGACGGACGTTCAACCCGCCAAAAAACCCGTAAAGCCGGAGGAGCATGAACTTGCGCGAAAGCGCGAAGAACAGGCCGCGCTCGAGGCCGAATTGGCCGAACGCGAGCTGCGCTCCGCCAACCTGCGCGCAGAACTGGGCGCTTTCGAACGACAGTATCTGCACTTCGTCGGGTCGCGTTACGCCGAACTGGACGAATGGAAGGCCCGGATTGCCGAGCGGCTTGCCAAGGAACAGCCCGGCAACGAGCGCGCGCAGCAGGCCGCCCGGGACGCTCGCGCCCGCGCCAGCGAAACGAAATCCGCCGCCGGAGAGAAGGCGGCGGTAGAACCCCGCGCGTTTCAGGCCACGCCCGAGATGAAGCGGCTCTACCGGGATGTCGCCAAACGCATTCATCCCGACCTCACCTCCGACCGGGATGATCGAGCGAAGCGCCAGCTCCTGATGGCAGAAGCCAACGAAGCTTACGAACAATGCGACGAGGCCCGCCTGGAAAAAATCCTGAACGAATATGAGTGCAGCCCCGAGGCGGTGAAAGGGGAAGGGCCCGGCGCGGAACTGATCCGAGTGATCCGGCGAATCAGCCAGGCGCGCGGGCGGCTTGCCGAAATCGAGGCGGAAATGCAGGAAGTGTTGCGGTCCGACCTTCACCAGCTCAAGTCGAGAGTGGATGAGGCGGAAAAGCATGGGCGGGAGATTTTGAAGGAAATGGTTGCCAAGGTAGAAGACCAGATCGCAGAGGCGAAGCGGCGATTGGAACACCCCGAGACCGCTCCCCATGGCTGAGAAAATACTGACCGAGACGCGCGAGAAGCCCCTGTCCAAGCAGATCGTCCATGCGCCCACGCAAGCTCTGGCCGTGCGGTCGGCGGCACTAGTCGCGCGTGGATTGCGCGATCTGGCGCGCGATTCGAATTGGCTCATTAAGAAAGTGTTCGCAGGATATTCGGCACACCTTGCCGTTTCGCCGAATGGACAGGTATGCGCCATTTCGCCACAAGGCCGACAAGGATTGCAGCGCGTGGTGCTCTACGATATCGAGCTGAGTGTGCCGACGATGGCGTTGTCCGTGCCGGGAGAGAATTCTTCCTTTCAGCCCGCCTCGCAACAGGATCAGCCCGCGGCGTTTGCATGGTCACCGACGGCACGGTACCTGGCGGCAGCGTGGGGTGGCTGGGAGCCGGAACTCCATTTGTTCGATCTGCAAGGCAAGATGCTTGGTGGAACATTCGGGGCATTCAAGAAGACGCCTTCGTGCCTCGTCTGGTCGGACACGGGAAAAATGTTTGCGGCCGCGTCGTGCGAGGGAAATGCTGCCTCGCTGCGCGTGTGGGAAGCGAAGCGGGAGGACATGCCGTTTAACGCCATACCCAACTACGAGATCGGCGCGCCCGCCGGCATCGAACCGCAAACCTACGGCGAGGGATTCGAGGAGGAGGGGGCTTTTCGCGGCTATGGCCGGACTGCGTTCAGCCCGGACGAGCGAACGTTGGCAAGCGTGGTCGAAATTCAAGGCGAATGGGCCGACGACTCGATCGTGCTCGCGGATCTTCCCTCACTGCAAAACCAGCTCCTGTTCCAGGGCCATGGGCACATCACGGACCTGTCTTGGACGCCGGACAACCGTGAGATTGTGTATTGCGCAGCCGGACAAGCGTATCGCCTGGCGGCCAGCACGCTTGAATTTGAGCCGCTTCCCTTCGGCGCCGAGCTCTGCGAATGCCATCCGCATCTGCCGCTATGCCTGTGCTTCAGCTCGTGGCTCAAGAATTCCGCAAAAGGGCGGCTGTTCCTGGTCGATCTGAACCGGCTTACCGTGTTCGATGAGTATGCCGCGGAAGGCGTGGTGGACGTGCGCTGGAGCCTGGACGGGTCGAAGGCTTTCGCCATGACGCAGAGCGGCTTGGCCTACATCTATGAGCCGCCGCTGATTTGAAATCGAGGGGCAGCGCACCGCATCACTTTCTGTAAAGATCAATAAAATGACGCGCGAACGTCTCTCCGGCTACGCGAGCGGGAGATTGGCTTCGGCATTGAGCGTGGAGTCTTCGAACTCGCCCGCGAGGAAGCGCGGATACCCGGCGGCGGCGATCATCGCGGCATTGTCGGTGGAAAGGGCGCGGCTGGGAAAATAGACTTGCAGGCCTCGGCGCCCGCCTTCCGTTTCAAACGATCGCCGAAGTTCGCTGTTCGCGGCAACGCCTCCGGAAACAAGCACGGTGCGAACCGCGTGCTGCTCTGCGGCTGCGAGTGTGCGATTTACGAGATTGTTCACAACAGCGCGCTGGAAGCTGGCGACTAGGTCGAGCGTGCCCGAACTGCACAGGGCTCGCAAGGCATCGGCGCTGCGTTCGCCTCTCGCCAAGGCCTGCTGACGCGCGTTGATTTCCTCTTGCAATTGCGGACTTCGGCGGAGTTGATAAAGCACGGCGGTCTTAATCCCGCTAAAACTGAAATCGTACGGATTGCCTTTCATCCTCGGCTCACCGAATCGCACCGCGTGGGAGTTTCCGTGAGCAGCCAGCCGGTCGATGACCGGACCGCCGGGATAGCCCAGCGCGAGCATGCGTGCGACCTTGTCGTAAGCTTCGCCGGCAGCATCGTCGCGTGTTCCGCCCACACGCGAGTAAGAAAAGCGGGTTGAGCCATTGGAGGACTCCGATTTCACTTGATAGAGAATCGTGTGGCCGCCGGAAACGATCAGGCAAACGGCGGGGAGTGCGGGCTGCTGTCCGGCCGCATGAGCCTCCAAGAGGACCGCGTGGACGTGCCCTTCCAGGTGATTTACACCAATCAGCGGCTTGCCGAGGGCGAGCGCGAGGACTTTCCCGTAGGTCATGCCCACCAAAAGCGCGCCAATCAGTCCGGGGCCGCGCGTGACGGCGATTGCGTCCACGTCTTGAAGCGCGATATGGGCTTGTTCGACCGCCTCGCGCACAACGGGCACAATTCGGCGAAGGTGTTCACGCGAGGCGAGTTCGGGGACGACTCCGCCATACTTGCGGTGAATCGCCACCTGCGATGCCACCACGCTTGAAAGAATGCGGCTTCCGCCGGCGACGATTGCCGCTGCAGTTTCATCGCAGGAGGATTCGATGCCGAGAATTAAGTTCTCGCGCGTGTTTGTGGCATGCTCCGTCATTATCGTGTGCTGATCCTCAAAATAATGGTAACACATGAGAATAGGCTCGCCGTTCCAATGAAGACGCACCGCGCCGCCCCCCTTCGAGCAAGTTGCCCTGTGCGCAAGCCGAGCGCGTCTGCTTCCACAACAACGTTGCTGATAAGCACCGAGCATTCATCCGGCGTTCATTCGACGTGAACGTTGGGCGTAGAATCATCTCCGCGCGGCTTCCTTCTCCGGTGCATGAGGAATTGAGAAGCCGCCTAATCGAGAGACGATGAGCGACAAACCAAAACGTGTGCGCAAGGCCGTACTGCCCGTCGCAGGCCTCGGAACCCGATTCCTGCCGGCCACGAAGGCAATGCCGAAGGAAATGCTTCCAGTGGTCGATAAGCCGCTGATCCAGTATGCCGTCGAGGAGTGCATAGCTTCCGGGATTGAAGACATCATTTTCATCACCGGCCGGCGGAAAAACGCGATCGAAGATCATTTTGATTCCGCGCCCGAGCTGGAACGGTTTCTGGAAGAGCGCGGCAAGCCGCAGCAAGCGCAGATGGTCCGGGAAATCAGCGGCGGGCTGCATTTCAGCTACACGCGCCAGAGCGAAGCGCTGGGATTGGGGCACGCGGTGTTGTGCGCCGATGAATTAGTCGGAGATGAGCCTTTTGCGGTCTTGCTGGGCGACGTCATCATGGACGGGCCAGTTCCCGCAACGCGCTCTCTGATTGAGATCTACGAAGCGACCGGCATGGGAGCGATTCACGTGGAGAAAGTGCCGCGGGAACGCGTTCATTTATACGGAATCATCGACGCATCGCCGGCGAACGACCCGCGATGGGGCGATCGATTGCTGCGCGTGAAAGACCTGGTTGAAAAGCCTTCCGCCGATCAGGCGCCTTCCAATTACGGCGTCACGGGGCGCTACGTCCTGCCGCCCATAATCTTTGAATACCTGCGGCAGACAAAGCCCGGAGCAGGAGGGGAGATTCAACTCACAGACGGTTTGCGGGCTTTGGCACGAGAACACGGCCTCTGGGCATACATCTACGAGGGGATCACCCACGACGCGGGAGACAAATTGGGATTCTTAAAAGCGACAGTCGAGATTGCCCTCAAGGATCCGAACCTGGGCAAAGACTTCCGGTCGTACTTGCGAGGACTTAAGCTGTAGGCCACGCAAGCCGCAATTGCTGCGAGCCTTCCATCAAAAACTCTGGCGCCGCCGATAACTTCATCGAAACATTTCACGTATGCCGCAGGCCAGCGCTTTTCCGGGCGTTATTTCTTCTTGGGAGCGTTTTCCTTCCCGCTCTTGTCTGTCGCTGGCTTCGATTCGGCGGGTTTTTCGGATGGCTTTGACGCCGCTCCTTCCGCGCTACCTTCGCTCGAGGCAGGCGCGGCGCCCTTGCCCGCATAGTCGGTCACGTACCAACCGCTCCCCTTGAATTGAATTGCAGACGCAGTAATTTGCCGCTCAGCCTTCGAGCCGCACTTCGGGCATTTCCTCGTTTGCGGAGCGGAATGGTTCTCGATTTTCTCAAACCGATGACCGCACTTCACACACTTGTACTCGTATAAGGGCAATGCGAAACTCCTCCCACTTCCCGGAGTAACATAAAATACTAGCATGTCTTCGGTTCGCGCGCAGGCGCAACCGCTTGTGCTGCGTTGCGAAACACGTATGAAAGCTTGCCAGATGGAACCGGAGAGCATACGCTTGAACCGAGAGCAAGGGCGGTCCACGACATCCTCACGAGTTGCGAAAGAAGCTCTGGAAATGATCACGAAGTCCAAAACTGCTGAAGCCCAGACCGGTTGCCTCTATGTGGTGGCGACGCCGATCGGCAACTTGGAGGACATTTCACTGCGGGCGCTGCGCATTCTAAAAGAAGCGGACGCAATTGCATGTGAAGATACACGGCAGACGCTGAAGTTGCTCACGCACTACGACATCAGCAAACGCCTCCTGAGCTACCACGAACACAACGAAATCACGCGCGCCGCCGAAATCGTAATCGAGCTTGAACAAGGCGCCAGGATTGCTCTCGTGAGCGATGCGGGAACGCCAGCGATCTCCGATCCCGGCCACCGACTGATCAGCTTATGCCTGCGCCACTCCATACAGGTGATCCCGGTGCCGGGAGCGTCGGCATTTGTCGCCGCTCTCGCCGCCTCCGGAATGCCGTCGGAGCAATTCACCTTCATTGGTTTTCTGCCATCTCGCCCCACGGAGCGGCGGAAGGAGCTGCGCGCGCTCCAGGCCGAACCGAGGACACTCGTGCTTTACGAAGCGCCTCACCGATTGCTCGATACGCTCGAAGATGCCTTGGAAATCCTGGGCAATCGCCCGGCCGTGATTGCGCGCGAGCTGACGAAGGTCTACGAGGAATTCCAGCGCGCCCACCTGGAGGACCTGGTTGCCGTGGTACGCAAGAAGGCTCCGCGGGGAGAGATCACCTTGCTCATCGGCCCTGCCGACGGACACGCCGCGCACACGGAACCAGCGACAGACGCAAAGGCCACCGCACCTCTTACCCGCCACGTCGAGGAAATCATGGCCGAGCATGGGGTGGATCGAAAATCCGCGCTGAAACAAGCGGCCCGGGAACGAGGGATTTCCAAGCGGGAGGCCTACAAGCAGCTCCTCATTACTCGCGACGAATAATCGTCCTGGAGGGGATTCGCTCTAAGAAGAAGCCGCGGCGTTCGCGAAGAAGGTGTCGACGCGTTCGAGGATCTCCTCCGCCGTATTCGAGTGATGCACCGAGTAGCGCAATTCCCCGCCATTCCGGACGCCATGAGTGAAAAGGCTGGCGAACTGTTTCATCTTCCCAATGGCATCCGGCATTTCAGCGGCAATTAGATTGCGGAAATACCCAGCCAGCAAATGGTAGCGGTCCGCGTCGGTGGGTTCGTCGTAGCGGCCTGTCGAGAGATAGTCGGAAATCTGGCGAAAGATCCACGGATTCGAGGAAGCGGCTCGTCCGATCATCACCGCATCGCATCCGGTTTCCTCCACCATCCGCACTGCATCCTGAGGAGTGCGGACGTCGCCATTGCCAATCACGGGAATACGAACGGCCTCTCTCACGGCGCGGATCAAGCTCCAATCGGCCAAGCCTGCATAGCCTTGCATGCGAGTGCGCGGATGAACCGCGATGGCCTCGATCCCAATCTGTTCGGCCATTTTCGCCACGTCCACTGCGACGATGTTATTTTCGTCCCAGCCGGACCGAATCTTGATCGTCAGCGGGATATGGACGGCGGCGCGAACGGCACGCAGCAGTTCCGCCAGTTTCGGTAGATCGCGCAACAGCCCGGAGCCGCCGCACTTGACCACTTTTTTCACGGGGCATCCCAGGTTGATGTCCACCTGATCGAATCCGAGGTCTTCGGTGAGCGCGGCGGCGGAAGCCATCACTTTTGGATCAGCTCCAAATATCTGTGCGGCGATGGGATGCTCGTCCTCCCCGAAGTAGAGGTAATGAAGCGTGCGGGCGGAATGGCGCGTCAAACCCTCGGCGCTCGTAAACTCCGTCATGATTAGCCCGCAAGAGCCGAGCGAGCGGATAACGCGCCGGAAGACGGTATCAGTGACGCCGGCCATTGGCGCCAGTATTGTCGCCGGGCGAATGATGAGATTTCGGATCGTGACGTGGGTGGGAAACATGGCTAGAGCAGCGTATCGTCGATTCGTTCTGCGGCTTCAGATTCCGCGCCGTCTGCTTCCTCATTTGCAGCCGTTTGGGCATGCCCCGCAAGGGCTGTCTTCACCGGGACCGCGCTCAAACCACTCTGCGCTCCCACATTCGCCGAGTTTGCTCCTGCAGCGGCAGCACGCGCACGGGGAATCGAAGTAATCGCACCCAGTTCCGTCAACAGCGCCTCACGAGAGCCGCCAAAGAAGCTCTCGACAATCTGGCTCAACGCGTGCGCCCGTGCCTCTTCCGCGCTCAGGTTTGGCCGGTAAATATAGGCCCGCCCTGCGCGCCGGCGCTCCACAACGCCCTTTCGCGCCAAACGGTCCATGATCGTCATGATCGTCGTATAGGCGCGCGGACGTCTTTCCGCCAAGCGATCGCGGATATCGCGAACCGTTCCCTCGCCCATGGGCCAAAGGGTATTCATGCAATCGAGCTCCAGCGGAGCGAGGTCGAGCAGCGAGCGTCGCGGCGAAGCTACTCTCGTACTCAGGTCAGCCACAAGGTCACGTCCTTATCGATGCGTCGAAGGCGTCTTCGGCGCAGCAGCAGCCGTCGCCCGCTTGTCAGTGGAATTGGCAGCCGCGGACCCCGGTTTCCCCTCCGCGCTGCCCAGATACTTCTCCGCGCGCAGCAAGGCGCGGCGAAGTGACGGATTGCGCTCCGTCCACACGTCTTCGTTCGGCGTCGCCGATTCCGACTCGAGCGTCGCGCGCATGCTCGCCATTTTCGAATCAAAATCATCGAGAAAATGCAGCGCCAGCGCCTCCCGCATTTGCGGAAGCGAAGGTGAACCGAACTCATACGAGCCGTGATGGCTCAAAATCAAGTGTTCGACGGCCACAGCCAGGGGCGCCGGGAAATCCGGGATTTGCCGAATCTTGTCCCGCACAATCCCCACGCCGATCGTGATGTGTCCCAGTAAGCGCCCTTCGGTGGAGTAGTCAATTCCACGCTCATACCGAAGCTCGTCGATCTTGCCGATGTCGTGCACCACAACACCCGTCAGCAAAAGGTCCACGTCCAGCTCGGGATAGTGGGACGCCACCGTGCGCGCAAGCCCGATCAGGCTCGCGATATGCTCCAGCAACCCGCCGAGGTACGCGTGATGCATGGTCATGGCGGCGGGCGCGCGCTTTAATCTAGCCGCGATCGCGGGATCCTCGGTGATGCTCGTTACCAACTGCTTCAACCAAGGGTTATTGATGGATGCCGCGGCAGCGCGCAGATCCGCATACATCTTTTCCACGTCGAGCTTCGTGTGGGGAAGGAAATCGCTCAGGTCGTAATCGCGCTCGGCGGCGGGAATAATCTGCTCGAGAGTGAGTTCCTTTTGGCCGTTATAAATTTTCACTCGGCCCCGGATTTGGACGATATCGTCGCGCTCAAACGTGGAGGCAAGCGAGGTGAAGTTGTCCCACATCTTTGCCGGGATTGTGCCGGTGGAGTCCGCAAGGTCCAGCTCCAGCCAGGACTTCCCGGTGCGTGCCGAAGTGCGGATTTCCTTCTCGCGAACCAGGAAAAGCGAAGTAACCAACTGCCCTTCCTGCAGCCCGGAGACGTATTGCGGCTTCATCAGCTGTTGACTTTCGGCAGGGGCAGCTTTTTCTTCTCTTTCTTCTTGGAAGGAGCATCCGGCGTGGGCGCAACCTCCTGAATCATTCCCGCCCCCGCCACCGCCCCGCTGTCTGTGTAACCCGGTTTCACCAGAACGTAGCTTTCTTCGCGCAGCTCGGACAGGTAATCGCGCATCGCTGGTTCCATTTTCTGCTCGAACAGCTTATTCGTGATGGCGTCCTGCACCTTGTCGAGCGGCTGCACACCGGCTTGAAAATGATTCAGCACTTTGAAGATCTCGTAACCCGTCTTCACCTGGATCACGTCCGACACGTCGTTCTTGTTCATCGAGAAGACTACGTCATCAATCTCCTTCGCATTCACGCCCCTCTTGAACGTGCCCAGGTATCCGCTCTGGCTCGCCACGGAGTCTTCCGAGTATCGCTCCGCGAGCTGGCCAAAATCCTCGCCCTTCACTACCCGGTTGTGTAGGTCAATTGCCTTCTGGCGGACCGCCATGGCCTCTTCGGGATCTTTCCCTTCGGTGCTCAGGAAGATATCAGCCAGCACCACTTCCTCCGGCAGGTCAAATTCATCTTTGTGCGCTTCGTAGTACTTCTTGATTTCATCGCTGCCGATTTGCTCGTTCATCCGGCCGCCGACCTCGCGGCTCACGACCTCATGTTCGAGCAGCTTGTTGCGCATCTGGGTCTTGTAATCTTCCCAAGACAACCCCGACGATTCGACGGCCTTCTGCAAATCTTCCATTGTCGTCAGATTGTTGTCCTTGCGGATCTGGTCCAACTGCTTGATCAAGTCGGTTTCCACGCTGATGCCCAAATCCTTGGCGTGTTCGATCAGCAGTGCGTTGTCAATCAGCCCGCGCAGGAGGTCCTTCTTCTGGTCGGTGTACTCACTCTGGATCTTGTCCGGAGTGCAGGCCTGACAATCGTGCGTGATTTCGTCCCGGAGCTCCTTGTCGGCATTCTGATAGTCGGAAAGCGTGATGATCTCGTTGTTCACGCGGGCGACAATCTCTTCCACCACCACGCTTTTCGTCTGCGCCACGGTTCCGGGAGGAAGCAAAAGGATCGCGCCGGCGAATGCCAAGATTCCCAAACTGAGCTTAGTTGGATTATTCATAGTTATGTCCTGGCTGAAATTTTATCCCTACGTTTGTAGTTGTAGCAATACGTTTCTCACGGCCGACATCGGCCCGCCCTTCTCGCCTTTCCACCCCAGCCACAATACACCTGTAGGGTCAAGCCGCATATCGCGCCGCTTGCGGATCAGCTTCACCAGCCGCTCAGGGCCCAGAGGCGTATCCTCGTGGAATTTGATGGCCACTTGGTCGCCCCGGCGGTCAACGGAGGAAACCAGAAGCTTCTCCGCCAGCGCTTTCAGCACTGCGTAGTCCAGAAGGTTCTCCACCGCCGGAGGGGGCGGACCAAACCGGTCCTCGAGCTCGCGCCGCACTTCTCCGCGTTCCGCATCCGAAGTCACGCTGGCGATGCGCTTGTAAATACGGAGCCGCAGATTTTCGGTATCGATGTATTCGGGCGGAATGCGAATTTCCTGGCCCAGGTTCAGCGTCGCCCGGCGCTCGGGCGCGACCGACTCACCCTTCCGCTCCGCCACCGCGCGCTCCATCATCTGGCAATACATGTCAAACCCGACCGCCTCGATGTGACCGTGCTGCTCACGGCCCAACAAATTCCCCGCGCCTCGCAACTCCAAATCCAGCGCCGCGATGCGGAATCCGGCGCCCAGGTCGCTGAATTCCTTGAGCGCCGCCAGCCGCTGCCGCGCAATCGATGTCAGCGTCACTCCGGGAGGAACCAGCAAATAGGCGTACGCGCGCTGGTTCGATCGACCCACGCGCCCTCGAAGTTGATACAGTTCCGAAAGACCCATGCGGTCGGCGCGATTGATCACGATCGTGTTGGCGCGCGGGATATCCAGCCCGTTCTCGATAATCGTAGTCGAGACAAGCACATCGGCCTCATTCCGGACGAATTTCAGCATCACTTTTTCGAGCTCACTTTCGCGCATCTGGCCGTGCCCCACCACGATGCGCGCCTTCGGCACCAGCCGCTGGACCATCGCAGCCAGCGACGCAATCGACTCAACCCGGTTGTGCACGAAAAATACCTGCCCGTCGCGCGCCAACTCTTCCTCGATTACGCGCTGGATCATTGTTTCGCTGAACGGCGCCACGGTGGTTTGAATCGCTAGCCGGTCCTTGGGCGGCGTCTCGATCACGCTCATGTCGCGCAATCCCACCAGGGACATGTGCAGGGTGCGCGGGATGGGCGTCGCCGACATGGTGAGCACGTCCACGTTCTTGCGCATCTCTTTCAGCCGCTCTTTGTGCGCCACGCCAAACCGCTGCTCTTCGTCAACTACCAGCACTCCGAGATCGTGAAACTTTACGTCCTTTGAGAGCAGCCGGTGCGTCCCAATCACAAGATCGACTTTGCCGGATTCCAGCGCCTCGAGCGTCTTTTTCTGATCCTTCTCCGAACGGAACCGGCTGAGCATCTCGATCTTCACGGGAAACGCCGCAAAACGCCGCCGGAACGTTTCGTAATGCTGAAAAGCCAGCACGGTGGTGGGCGCGAGCACGGCCACCTGTTTCGAATCCGCCAGCGCCTTGAATGCCGCGCGCATGGCGACCTCTGTCTTCCCGTAGCCGACGTCGCCGCAGAGCAGCCGGTCCATCGGCTGCACCGATTCCATGTCGCGCTTCACATCTTCGATGGCGCGTTGCTGGTCCGGGGTTTCCTCGAATTCAAAAGCGTCTTCAAATTCACGCTGCCAGTTTGTGTCTTTGGGAAACGCGTGGCCCGGCGCCGTCTTCCGTTCCGCGTAGAGCGCCAGGAGCTGTTCCGCCATGTCGCTAACGGATTTGCGCACGCGCGTCTTGCGCGCCTCCCACACCGCTGTTCCCAGCCGGTCAAGCGTGGGCTTGGCGCCACCGAGCGATTGATATTTCTGCACCAGGTCAAGCCGGGCGAGCGGCACGTACAGCTTGGCGTCGCCAAAATACCGCAACAGCATGAATTCGCCGTACGCGCCATCGACGGCCACCTGCCGCAATCCCTCGAATTCCCCAATTCCGTGGTCCACATGCACCACGAAATCACCTGACTTCAAGTCGGAGAAGTCGCTGAAAAAGCTTGCAGTTTTTGGCCGTGCTCGGGGCCGCTGCGCCGGCGTAAGCGTCTCAAAGAGATCCGCATTGCCGTAGATCGCCAGCTTTGCGTCAACGAACACAACTCCTTCAGCCAGCGGCGCCTTGATGAGCACCATAGCCGGGCCCACCCCGCTGCTCGATTCCTCTGCCAGCCGCGCCACCGTGACGTTCTCTTCCAACTCGCCCATCCGGTAAGCCAATTCGTATTCGTGGCCTATATCTGCAAGGCGTTCCAGCTCTCCGGTACTCGCGCCCGAAACCATCACGTGCTCACCCGCGTTCAGCCGGCCGCGCACCTCGGCCATGAATGCGGCCACATTTCCGTGGTAACAAGTCGTGGGTTGCGTCTGAAGTGTCCTGCTGACGGAAGGCGCACGGGTTGCATCCAGCACAAGCCCGGAATCGTCACCCTCCATCGCGATCCCCAAGCGTTCCAAGCCCAGCCTCGGGAACAATTGGCGGGCGAGCGACCATTCTTCGTCGTTGAAGACGTAAGCGGCGGGAGGTTCCGCTAGCGGATCCTCCGCCTGGTCAAACGATGACGCGAGTTCGGCTCGATAGCTCTCCGTCGCAGCAGCGAGGAGCGATGGCTCGTCCTCGATCACCAGCGGATCGCCGGCGAGGTCGAACAGTACCGATTTGCGCTCTCCGGACAGAATCTCCCGAAATTCCCAGCCTGGGAAAAAGCCTACAGGCATCGCGTCGTCTTCACGCCCCGAAGCCACGGCCGAACGCAGCCGTTCCAAAACTGGTGCGCGCCGCAGACACTCGGTCAGCGGCAGAAGAGTGGCGCGCTCGACGGGATTTGTGGACCGTTGCGTGCTCGGATCAAAGGCGCGGATCAATTCGATCGTGTCTCCCAACAGCTCGATCCGGACGGGCTGCGGTGCTTCCGGTGAGAAGACATCAATGATTCCGCCTCGAACGGCGAATTGCCCCGGCATTTCGCAGGTCGTTTGCTTTTCGTATCCGGCGCCCGAAAGAAATCCGAGCAGCTCTTCATGTGCGATCGATAGATCGCGCTCGACTGTGCGCGCGAGCTGCCGGTAATACGCCGGCTCGCGCATCCGCCAGAGCGCGGTTTGCACGGGTGCGATCAGCAGATCGGCCTCCCCGCTGGCGAATCGCCAGAGCGCCACCGCACGGTCTTCGGATATTTCAGCGTGCGGCGAACGATTCTCGTAAGGAAGCACGTCATGCGCCGGCAGATGCGCCACGCGGTGCCCCGGCTTCCCCGTCACAGCGCGATAGAACCATCGAGCCGGCTCGAGCAGCGCCTCCGCCCGCTGGTTCGATTCCACCAGAAGGATCACCGGACGGCCCAGGCGCGCGAATGCCAGCGGGACTATCAGGGCCTTCGCAGGATCCGTCAGCCCATCCAGGCGAACCTCTCCGCCGAGGCGGCGCAGCTTCTCAAGCGCCTCCTCGACCACGGGATGGCGTCCCACCCGTGCGAGAAGCTCGGAAACCAGGGAAAGAATCATGCGCGGAGTTGAGTGATGCGTTCCAGCAGGCGCGTTGTAGAATAGCCGGGCTCGAGCGGCACACGGACAATTTTCATATCGGCAGCTTCCGCGTCGGCGTCTTCCCGCAAGGATGCTGCGTCGGAGCTTTTCCCGCCGCCTCTGACAACAACGTCTGGGAGTAAGCCTGCCAGCAATTGCCGCAGAGTAGCCTCGTCAAATTCGGCCACGTAGTCGACTGCCTCGAATGCGGCCAAAATCTCGGCGCGCTCGGCAGCCGGCGTGATCGGTCGCGGCAAACTTCTTACGGGCGCACTGACCGCTGTTCTTTGCGATGTCCCCGCGCGCACGTTTGCGTCGGTTGGGATCCCAACGACAAGAATATCTCCGAGCGCACGCGCCTGTTCCAGCAGGCGAATGTGGCCCGGGTGGAGCAGGTCGAAAACGCCGCTCGCGAACACCACTCGCTTTCCGTTGCGTTTCCACTCGCCACGGTGGAGAATCAGCTCAGCTTGCGAAACTACTTTGCCCAATTCAATTCTCTCTTGTCCGCTGTGGCGGCCCGTCCCCAGAATTCAATTCTATCATGCGCGCCGTAACCCCTAAGAATCGTGCGTCGGCGCAGTGGTGGGCCCTGGCGAAGGTCATTCTGCCTATCTTGGGCGCGATCTGGCTGATACAGGGCGCGTACGCCGTTCATCGAGAGGCTCTCCCGCAGCAGAATATCGTCCTCAATGCAGGCGGCTGCCGCATGCCTATGACGATTCTAAACCCCGCGGGACGCCAGCCATTCGGCACCGCCGTCGTACTTCACGGCCTTTCCGCGAACCGGCGGACCATGCTTTACCTCGGCCAGAATCTGACGTCCGCCGGACTTCGCGTCTACCTACCGGACCTTCCTGGTCACGGCGATAACTCCGATCCTTTTTCCTTTGCGCGCGCGCATCAATGTGCCGCCGCTGCAGTGGCGTCCTTGATCCGCAGCAATCAGATTGACCCCAGGACCACGATCCTCGTCGGGCATTCGTTAGGTGGCGCCATCGCGATCTCTCTGGCGGACCGCGAGCCGGTGGCTGCAACGATCGCGATTTCGCCCGCGCCGATGGTCTCGCAGCAGCGCATGCCGGCAAATCTCCTCGTCTTCGCCGCTCAGTTCGACCTCACCGCCGTGAAGCAAGAAGCTGCAGCAATTTCAGCGGCCGCCGGCATGAATCGCGCCGCTCCAGAGGATTTCGCCCAAGATCGCGCCTTTGACCTCGAGACTGTCCCACACGCCACCCATACGGCTACTATCCTGAATCCAAACGTCATCAGCACTTCGCTCGAATGGATCAACCAAACCCTGGCGGCCAGTTTTCGGCGCGAGGGTAAGATGTTTCCGGAGCCACTCTCTGCCGTTCAGCCGCTCCGAAGTTTTGCGGGCTGCCTCACAGGTACCGCCAACGGTCTCCTCGGTCTCCTGTTGCTTTTCCTTCCCGGCGTTGCGATTGCCGGGCGCATCTCCGCCCCGCCGGTCGAGGAATCTCACGCGGCTCAGCCTACCCATGCGCTCGCGCTCGTCGAAGTGGCCGTCTGCGCCCTTGCCGGCGTGTGGATGCTGAAACTGTACGTGCCCCTGAAATTTCTGCGCATCTATTTGGGCGATTATCTGGCGTCGCTGCTGCTGATCGTGGGAGCGCTCTTGCTCGCCGTAAATTGGCGCGCCGCGAAGGAGGCGTGGTCGCCTCGTGCGCGGCATCTCGTCCCAGCCGCTGTACTCGCCTTCGCCGTGATGCTTGCTATTGGCCGGTGGCTGAATTGGCAGCTCGACGATACCTGGATGGATGCGCCGCGATGGTTGCGTTTCGTCGGCGTCCTTCCCGCTACGTGCATTTTCTGCTTCGCGGAAGAAACCGTACTCGGCCCGGTGCAAAGCGGCCGGCGGCGCGCACTTCGTTACCTCGTCTTTCTCGTTCTCCGCCTCGAAATCTGGCTCGCGTGCATCCTGGCGTACTATGAGCTTGCCAGCGGGCAATTCCTCATCATCTTGCTCGTAGCGTTCCTGGCACTGTTTTCCGTGCTCCAAAGGCTTGGTACCGATGCGTTACGTCGCCGCAGCGGCTCTGCCACGGCAGCGGCTCTTTTTGGTGCTATACTTGTTGCCTGGTTTATTGCATCGGTGCTCCCACTGACCTGACCCTCAAGATGAGAGAAATCAGCATTGTCGGAGGCGGACCGGCTGGATCGCTCTGCGGCGAGCGCCTGGCCAGTGCGGGCTATCAGGTCACCATTTTCGATGAACGCTTGGCATGGGAGAAACCGTGCGGCGGCGGGCTCACGCACAAAGCCATCGAGGCCTATCCCTTCCTGCTCGATTCTCCGCAACCCAAGAAAATCGTTCGCACGGCCGAGCTGATTTCAAGCCGCGGACACCGCGCCCGCTTCGAAATGAGCCATCCAATCGTGATCTATGCGCGCAAGGTGCTCAACGGCCTCTTGCTGGACCGCGCCGTGGCCGCTGGTTGCACGGCGATCCGTTCGCGGGTCACAAGCGTGGACACCAGTGGCGAAAAAGTTCGCCTGACGGTAGCCGGCAGCGAGCGCTCGGCGGATTACGTCGTTCTCGCCGGCGGCGCCCGCAATCAGCTCGCTCCCGGGACGACCCCTCTCGGCTCCCCCGACCTCGAGATGACCCTCGGCTATTTCGTCCCCACCGAAGAAGACATGATCAAAGTGAAATTCCTCAAGCAGTTCGAGGGCTACCTGTGGTCTTTTCCCCGTGCGGACCATCTTTCGGTGGGCATCTGCGCCAAGATGGGACAAAGCTCGAGTCAACAGCTTCGCCACCACCTCGATGCCTTTCTCGAAGAAGAAAAGATTCCCATGCAAGGCGCCCAACTTTATAGCCACGTCCTGCCCTCGCCTCAGGCGCACACTCTGCGGGGCCGGCGTATCGTCGGCAGGAACTGGGCGATGGCCGGCGACGCTGCTGCCTGCGTCGACCCAATTACCGGCGAGGGACTTTACTACGCGTTGCGCTCCGGCGACTTGCTGGCGCAGGCGCTCGTCGAGGGCCAGCCGCAGGCATATCCCGAGCGGCTCCGCACAGCTTTTTCCGCCGACCTGGAATTCGCCGCGCACATCGCGCGAAAGATTTTCCGCGGCAATTTCCTGGGCGGCGCCATCACTACCCGGATGGTGCAGCTCCTCAACTACTCGCCCGCCTTCCGCGATTTGATCCGTGACGTCTTCAGCGGCTCGCAGGATTACCGCAGCCTGAAGCGCCGCCTGTGGAACCAGCTCGGCATCACCGTCGCGGAATTCACGCGCAGCTTGCTCGATCCTCGCTGCGTGGCGCATGTGTCGCGCACTGCCGGCAGCCGCGAACCTTCGCGATGAAACGGAACGCGCCCCGCCGCGCGCGTCGGCGAAACTCCGCGAAACATCCCGCCGTGAAAAAACCCGCTGCATCCTCCACCCCTTCTCATGGCGCGGCGCCTCACTTCTTACCGCGCCTCGGACTCACAGCCAGCTACGAAAAAACCACTCCATTCGAGTGGACCATTCAATCCTACGATCCGCGCTTGCCCGCGGTCCTCTCCACTCCGGCCATGATCGGAATGATGGAAGTGGCTGCGGCGCTGGCCGTGCAGCCGGAATTGCCTCCCGGCGCGATCAGCGTGGGCACTCGCATTGAAGTTGATCATCTAAAGGCCGTTCCCGCCGGCACAACCGTCGTCGCCACGGCACGACTGGTGAAGCACAAGGGGCGGTTCCTCATTTTTGCCGTTGAGGCGCGCGCAGGTGAACTTCTGATTGGCCGTGGGCACGTCTACCGTACCATCGTAGAGCCGGAAAAATTTCACGCTCAGGCGCACACGCACGCCGCGCCTTGAGCGCACCCTCCTCTGCGTGTTAACCTGCAATTTGCGTTGAGCTCGAGTGGCGGAACTGGCAGACGCGCCGGACTCAAAATCCGGTGGCCGCAAGGCCGTGTGGGTTCGATTCCCTCCTCGAGCACCATCATCCCGCGCGCTGCAGCGCCTCGATCACAGCGGAAAAGTCCCGGTCTCCATAGCCTGAGGCGATGGCTTGCCGGAATTCGGCCAGCGCGGATTCAGCAGTCTGCAACGGAAGATTGTGGCGGCTTCCTTCCTCCATTGCGTAAGTCAGGTCCTTCGCCATCAAGCGCAGCACGAAGTTGGGGGTGAAATCGCCGGCAGTGGCGCGCGCGGAAAGCGTCTTCACCAACGGGCTTCCTGGGGCGCCATTGGTGAGGACGCGAAGCGCTTTCTCGCGGTCCAGTCCGGTCCTACCGATGAGCGCGGATGCTTCAGCCAGTGAAGCGGCCTGCACCCCGCACATGAAATTGTTGATGAGTTTCATCAACGCGCCGCTTCCCACGGGGCCCAGATGAACTATGTCGCGGCTCAGAACTGCGAGCACCGGGCGCGCCGCCGCAAGCGCAGATTCCGGTCCTCCCACGAGGAACAGCAGTTCGCCCGACGCAGCGTGAGGCTTCGTGCCGGTGACGGGCGCATCTAGGAACTCGCAATTGTGCCCCGCTGCGGCCGCCGCAAGCTCGCGCACCCAGCCAACCGAGAGTGTGCTCGATTCGACCAGGATCGTTCCGGGAGCAGCGCCGGCCAACGCGCCCGCTTCGCCGAGCCAGACGGCGCGCGAAGCGATGTCGTCGGCAAGCATTCCGATGACGACATCCGCGCGCGCGGCAGCTTCGCGCGGGGTATCGGCCACAAACGCGCCAGACTTCTCGAAAGGCGCCGCCTTTTCGCGATTGCGGTTGTAGACAGCCAGAGGAAACTCCGAGGAAAGCAGGCGCCCCGCCATCCCCGAGCCCATCAGTCCGAGTCCCAAAATTGCCACTCGTGGTTTTGCCATCGTTCGATTCACCCCAGAGGAATCACGCTTACGAATGCGGGCGCCGCGCCCACTACGCGCATCGGATTGACCAGCGGCCGACCGAAGCCTTCAAATTTCACCTGCATGACGTCGCCATCGACAAGTTGGATCCCCTCGCCGAAGCTCAAGCAATCCGCCCCCAGGAAATGGACGTGCACGTCACCGGGACGCCGATGCATTTCAAATTTGAAATGATGGTGCTCGATGTTGCGCAGGCTATGGCACATTTCGCCTTCTCCGGTGCGAATGTTCTTTGTCCAAAGAGCCTTTCCGGCACGTTCGATCTTCACTTCGCCGGGAACAGACTCGAATGCCGCATCGAGCACGAGTTCGGGGCCTAAGGAGCATGTCCGGAGCTTTGAGCCCGCGAGATTCAGATAGTTCTTCTTTTCGAATCGATGATCGGAGAATTCGTTGCCGCAAGCCATCCCAAGCCGGAGTGGGCGGGCATCGGAAGCGATCATGTAAATGCCGGCGATTTCGGCTTCCTCGCCACCATCTTCTCCATAGGCAGGGACTTCCAGCGGCTCGCCGTGCGCGCGCAGGTTTGTGCCGGTACATTTGTAGAACCACTCCGGCGGCGTGCCGATATGGCCCGGCGCGGGCTTCCCCCCTTCCACGCCCCAGCGGAACATCTTCATGCTATCAGTCAGCTCTTCTTCCTTCGCGGCGTGCATATCCTGGCGGTCTCGAGCGCTCCCCAGATGCGTCAAGCCCGTGCCAGATACCAGGCAGCGCGAAGGCTCTCCTGGATAATCAATCGGCGGCAGAATCCGCCAATCCGATCGCCCACTGTAAATCAGGTCGTAATCCAGCACGTCCCCGTCGGCTTTCTTGCGGGCCATATCGCCCAGTCTTGCGCCGGCCGTGACCGCCTCCCGCGCCAGCTCGTAAACCGAATTGCACGCACCGAGCAAACGAAGGTGCGGCTCTTCGACGAGCGCTACGCAGCGCTCTTTATCTCTCCGGAGCTGGATGAGCCGCGTCATCGCGTCAGCCTCATTCAATCACCTCGAATTTTTCAAGAGCCTTTTCGTTCACTTTCAAGCCCAGGCCCGGAACACTCTCGTCGAGGTCGATGAATCCATCTTTAGCTTTTGGCTCGCCCTCGAAAATGTACCAGAAGAGTTCGTTCCCCACCTCCACGTCCACCGGAGGGAAATATTCCGCCATTGGCGAATTCAAGCTGGCCATCACCACGTGATAGTTGTGCATTTGTCCGGCGTGGGGAATCACGGGGACGGAATGCGCTTCGGCCAGCGCGGCGATTTTCCGCGCCTGCGTGATTCCGCCGACGCGATTCGTGTCGAACTGGATGTAGTCCACCGCGTGCGCCTCCAGCAATTCGCGGAACCCGTACAGCGTGAATTCGTGCTCCCCGCCCGCGATCGGAATGCGACCCGCGGACTTCAGCTCGGCATAGCCGTGGATATCGTCGGGAATCACCGGTTCTTCGAGCCAGCGCAGATGGAAGGGCTCGAGCAGCGGCAACATGCGCTTGGCGTAATCGAGCGTCCAGCCCATGTACGCGTCGGCCATCACGTCGATTTCCTCGCCCACGGCTTGCCGCACCGTCCGCACCAACTCCACATTGCGCTGCATCCCCGCCGCGCCGTCGGTCGGCCCCCAGCCGAAACGCAGCTTCATGGCCTTGTATCCGTCTTTTTTGTATCGCTTCGCCTCCGCCGCCAATTTGCCGAGCTCGATGCTGTAGAGACGGCTGGCGTAGACCGGGATGCGCGGCTTGGTTTTTCCGCCGAGCAGCCGGTAGACAGGCTGGCGCGCCGATTTTCCCAGGATGTCCCACAGCGCGATGTCAACCGCGCTGATCGCCGCCATTCCGATTCCCTTGCGGCCGAAAGCCATGGTCTTGCGATACATGTGCTGCCAGAGAAATTCGACGTCCCAGGGGTCCGAGCCGAGCAGCAATGGCTTGAGATAAAGATCGATCACTTGCTTGGTCACTGGCGGAGCAAGCGCCGCATTGCCAATGCCGACGTGTCCGTCGTCCGTGAACACTTCCACGATCAGCCAGCCGTGGAAGGTGAACGTCCCCATCGAGGCTTCCGGCAGCGACAGCAAGTCCATTGGATTCGTGCAGAAATGCGGCGGCGGCGGGACCGTCTTCCCGCGCCAGCGCACCACGCGCGTGCGTATTTCTTTGATTTTCATCGCGCTCCTTCTTAACCCAGTTTGCGCCCCAATTCCAGCGGCTTCACTGCGGGAACGGTCACCAGAATCACAAGAAAAGCAATCACGTGAAACGAGCCTGCCAGCATGAACACGATACCGTATCCAAATCCGTGGTCCAGCAGGTAACCCACCAGCTCTCCGAACACAATTCCCCCCATGGCGCCGCCGAACCCCACCAGCCCCGCAACTGCTCCCACTACGCTATGAGGAAATAAATCGGTGGGCAATACCATTACGAGCGTGGACCACGATTGCTGCCCGAAATAAGCGAGGCAGAAGATCACAATAACCAGAGAGATGCGCGCATGCGGGATAAAAAGGACCAGCGGCATGACGGCGGCGCTGAGGCCGAGGGCGAGTTTGCGGGCCACGTCGAGCGAATAGGCGCGGCGCACAAGATGACTAGAGAACCAGCCGCCGACCAGGCAGCCGATTCCTGCGGCAAGAAAAGGGATTCCGCCGAATTTGCCGACGGCTTTGATATCGAAGGCGCGCGCGTCGTAGAGGTATTTCGGAAGCCAAAAGAGATAGAAATACCAAGCGCCGTCGGTGAGGAACTTTGCGAGGACGAGTCCCCAGGATTCGCGAAAGCGGAGAAGATCGAGCCAGCGAATTTTGGGCGAGACCGCGCCGGTAGCGGAGGAATACGCGGGCGGCGGCTCGATGGCGGATTGAATTTTGGCGCGCTCGGAGGCGGAGAGATGCCGGTGCGAGGCGGGAGGAAAGTAAACGCGGCGCCAAAGAGCGGTCCAGAGCAAGCCCGAGCATCCGGTGATTATGAAAACCCAGCGCCAATTCAGATGGAGGAGGATGAGGGCGACGAGCGGCGTCGCGGCGTAACCGCCGACAGCGGTGCCGGCGTTGATGATGCCCATCGAAGTGGCGCGCTCGCGGACGGGAAACCATTCGGCGACGACGCGAGTGGCAGCGGGAAAGCCTCCGCCTTCGCCGATGCCAAGAAGAAAACGGCTGGCGAGCAGAGTGAAGAAGCCGATGGCCAGTGCGTGGCTGGCACATGCGAGCGACCAGAAGACCATGATGAGAGTGAAGCCAAGGCGCGTGCCGAGCGCGTCGGTGAGTTTGCCGCCTCCGGCGTACATGAGGGCGTAGGAGAGGAGGAATGCGGACTGGAGATCGGAGAATTGTTCGTTGGAGAGAGGAATATCGTGGCCGATGGCTTTGATGGCAACAGGTAGCGATTGGCGATCGAGATAGCTGATGGCGATGGCCGCGCTCACCAGGATTGCGATTCGCCAGCGCAGCAATATTCGCTTCCTCCCCGCCTCGGCCACGGTCGGGAGGTTTTAGTGCGCGCCCGCCAACCGTCTAAATCGCAATACAATATACAACAACAGTTTGGCCGACCTGTCATTTTGCGAGTCTTGAAGCGCGTTGAGCTTCAACTCGTCCAGGCGAGTCGCGCTCTGTACGCCCCTAACTCGCTCATGTTCTAATACGCACCATGACGATGCGCCTCCTGATAGCTCTCGCCTTGCTCGTTGGTGTCAGCGCCGATCCCTGGGTGCGCGTGACCATTCCAACCTCTGCTAGCCTCCGCGGACTTAGCGCCGTCGACGCAAACATCGCCTGGGTAAGCGGTACCAAGGGCACCGTGCTAATCACCACCGACGGTGGCAAGACTTGGGCGGCGCGCCAGGTGCCAGGCGCGGAAAAGCTCGACTTCCGGGGCATCCGCGCGTTTGACTCTAGCCACGCCGTAATTGTGAGTTCGGGCAAGGCAGAGGACGGCCAAGCTCGCATCTACCGCACATCGGACGGCGGGCAAAACTGGGAACTTGTGCTCGACGAGAAAACGACTGGAATTTTCTTCGACGCGATTGCTTTCTGGGACCACCGGCATGGAATCGTTGTCAGCGATCCCGTGGATGGCCGGTTCGTGCTGTTCACAACCGACGACGCCGGTGCGCACTGGACCCAGGTCCCGCCCGCAAATCTGCCGCCTGCGCTGCCGAACGAAGGCGCCTTCGCCGCGAGCAATACCAGCCTCTTCGTTCAGGGAAGCGACAACGTATGGCTCGCGACAGGCGGAGCATCGGAGGCACGCGTCTTTCGGTCGCAGGATCGCGGCCAAACCTGGAAAGTAAGCGAGACTCCCATTCATCCAACCAATACAACTACCGGCCTCTTCTCAATTGCATTCCGAGACGCCCTGGACGGAATCGCTGTCGGCGGCAACTACGAGCACGCGACCGATTCACCGGGACCAAATGTAATCCTCACCGACGACGGCGGCATCACTTGGCGTACCGGTGCTGCAACGGACCCACCGGGCCTTTTCCTTTCTGCGGTTGCGTATCAGCCCGTCGCGGGCGGGACGAATTCCAGCAATTTCCACGTGCTGGCTGGCGGCCCGGGCGGCGCGATTTCCGCCGGACCTGACCTGCATTGGGTTCACGAAAGCAGCCAGAATTTCAACGCCATCGTGTACGGCGACTCCGCCACAGCGTGGGCGGCAGGACCGAAAGGCTTCGTCGCGCGTCGCGTGGCGGCCTCTGAGTAACAATCGCTTCCTCACCGATTCAACCGCGCCGGCATCAGGAAAGAGCGTCTTGAGCCGCCGAAAATTGGCCGCCGGCCGAAACTCACGCCTTCCGCGGAGTCCAAACCTCCATCGGCGATTGTTCGCGATTCGACCACACGTAGTACGGAATGAACGTCAGCGGCACTTTGCGGGTTTTCGGTGGCTCTGGATTGTAGTCCGAATAGAGCGCATCCGCCGCGCCCGACTTTTCGAAGGCCGCGCCCGTGTGCTGCAAGACCACAACTCCGCCCAGCAGATCGCTCTTGAACTCGCTCTTGAACTGGCGCCCCGGATCCCTGCCGATATCCACGGCGAGCGCGGAGAAGTCCACACCGGAGGGCTGGTCCAGCCCCTCCATGCAGTAAATGAGCGGGCCGCGCTGAATCGCCACGCGTCCTGAATCGTCCACCACGCGAGGATTCGCCTCCAGCGCCTGCGCCGTCATTTCCGTTTGCAACGTGATGATATCCCCCGCCGACCACTTGCGGCGAAGCGCCAGGTACTTGCCGGGGATAGCGCCGAGTTGCGGCTTGCCGTTGACGGCCACCTGCGCGGTGCCGACCCATCCGGGAATGCGGACGTAGAAGACAAAATCCGAGGGTTCGGCGGGTGACACCGTGATTTCCACATGTCCATCCCAAGGGTAATTCGTTTTCTGCGTGACCTTGAGGCCTGTCCCATTCTCCAGGTGCCAATCGAGCACTGAATTTTCGAACAGGTGGAGATAGATCCCGTCCGCGCTCGTGCTGTAAAGATATCCCGGGAGGGACGCAAACGTCCGCTCGAGGTTAGGCGGGCAGCAGGTTGTGTCGTACCACGGATTTCGAATTTTTTCTCCCGACGAGGGATCGAACGCCAGCGGATTACGATAACAATAGAGCGTGCCATCGAGCGACATCCCGGAATTGATGCCGTTGTAAAGGGCGCGCTCGATCACATCGGTAAACTTAGCGTCGCCGGAGGCGGCTAACATGCGCCAGTTCCACATCATATTGCCGATGGCGGCACAACTTTCGCCGTAGGCGCGATAATTCGGCAATTCGTAGGCATCGCCAAAGGCTTCGCCCGAGGCGCGCGAGCCGACTCCTCCGGTGACGTACATCTTGCTGCCCGTCATGTCGTCCCACAGCGTGTTGAGCGTCTTCCAATAGGCCTGGTCGCCGGTTTCCAGGTAGTAGTCGGTGGCGCCGCAGCAGGCGTACATGGCTCGAACGGCGTGGCCTTCGAGCTTGGTGCGCGTAGTGAAAGGGATGCCGCAGAACATGTAGACGGTTCGCTGCGGCGGGAGCGGAATGCGGTCGTCGCCGTGGAGGATATAACCCGCGAGATCGAGCTGGCGCTTGTCGCCCGTGATTCGATAGAGCTCGATCAGAGACATTTCGATTTCCGGGTGGCCGGAAACGATGGGTTTGAGCGGCGCAGGGCCGTAACCCGGCAAGAGGAAATCGTTCACGAAGCGGATGCCCGCGTCGAGCATCTTGCGGTCGCCCGTGGCGCGGTAATAGGCGATGGCGCCCTGGAGCATGTGTCCCATGTTGTATAGCTCATGGCCCGTGGTCTGCGTTTGCGGAAGCATGCTCTGGGAGGCGCGGTCGCCAACGTAGTAGGTGTTGAGGTAACCGTTGGACTGCTGGGCAGCTACAACAACTTCAATGACTTTTTCCGTGGTGCCGCGCAAATCAGGGCGGTCGCCAGACTGCAGCGCGAAACCCACGGCTTCGGTCCATTTGTAAACATCGGAATCCGAGTAAACAGGACCCTTCTGAGGCTCGCTGCTCGCGCCTGTTAGGCGGCGGAAATTATTCATGCGGCCGTTGGCCTCGAGCAGGTCGTGCATGCTGGGAATGCTCTTGGTGACGTTGATCTCGCGGCGCGTGCCCCAGAATCCGGCTTGGATCGTCACGGCGCGCACCGGGACGTCTCTCAATTTCGCGAAGGGAGACTTCGCGAGGTTTTCAATGCCCTGGTCTTTCCAGGAAGGACTGTCGAGGAGAGGCGGACCAGACTGCGTTTGCGGCCTGGCCGCTCCGTTCGTATGGAGCGAAACGTCCGCAAGGAGTCCCTTGCTCGCCAAGCCTGAGACCGCCGCCGTCGAGAGCGCCGAAGCTACGAATTGCCGCCGCGAAATCTTATTATTCTTGCTCATGAATTATTCCCCCCTCGATTCATCGGCCGTGACCCTCCCCGGCCGGACAGGCGGCATTATACTCCCGTTCCCGTAAACGTTTTCTCTGTATGGAAATATGCGGGGGGAATAGAGACGGGCTCAAGATGTTATGGCCCAGGGAGAAACGCCGGCCCGAAATTCCGACTGCTGCCGCGCGAGATTGGTCGTCCGGGAAGATGCGCCATGGCGTCGGGAATGGGTAAGCCGCAGTTGGTCTGCGCCCATTTTCAGTTCTCACCAAGGTCCAAATTGAGGCCACATCTTCGAACTGGCGTCATCGCTGCGTGCTACAGTGGTCGCCAGGACCATAGGGGACGGTTAACTCGGCCAATGCTCGCTCGGACTTTGACTTTGCTGGCTTTCTTCTTGGTCGCACTGACGCCATTGCAGGGCCAAGACCAGTCTGCAACAACTGACAGCCCAGCGCCGATTGCAACGGATCGGCCAACAGTCACCAACTCCAGCATTGTCGTCCCTGCCGGCAGCTTTCAGGCGGAGAACGGCTTCCTCGAAACCAGCAACCAGGGACAGAGCATCGTTGACGGCCCGGAGACCTTGCTGCGCTTCGGTGTGGGCACGCGGACAGAATTGCGTTTCACCGTACCAGATTATTACTACAGCCTGAACGGCGTCGCCGGCCAGGGCTCGGGATTCGGCGATTTGGCCATCGGAGTGAAGGAAAAGCTTGGCCCCACGCCAGGGGGATTTGATGTTTCCGCGACACTGTTCCTGAGTATGCCGACTGGCGCTGAATCCATATCGAGCGGCGGGTACGATCCGGGATTGCAGGTGGCCTGGTCGCGCGGGCTATCGGGCAAATGGACGGCGGGCGGAATGCTCTCGATGTACTGGCCCACTCAGAGCCACACGCGAAATCTGACTGGTGAGTCCACGTTCATGTTGGATCGGCAATTGACGGGACCCTGGGATGCGTTTGTGGAATACGTGGGCGACTTTCCAGAACGCGGTGGGTCGCGGCAGGTGCTGCACTTCGGCACAGCACTAAAGCTCGGAAAGCGGTAGCAACTCGATTTCCACTACGGCGTGGGTTTATCGTCGGCCGCAGTGGATCATTTCATCGGGATCGGCTACTCATTCCGATTTCAGGTGATTCGCCGCTAGCTCTCCTAAAGATCTTACTGACTCAAGTGGCGATCAGATTCGCTGCCCTACATACCAGGGCGCACTCACCGTAAAGATGCGTTCATTGCCGCGCGCGAGCAGCACCCATTCCAGAAGCCTGCCACGCTGATTGTGAAGGAAGTATTCGTACCATCTTCCTTCCACAAGCTCGGGAATGACCACGATGACGTTGCGATCAGGATGCTTTTTCGAGAGGTCGAGAACGAACTGAACGATGGGAATGACGACGAAGCGGTAGGGAGAAGGCAAGAACTGAAGCGTGGGCGGCTGCTTGCCTGCAGCGCGGAAGGGTTGGTCAACGTAACGCTCCCAGTCGCCCTTAAGCAATTCTGAGTGCTCGGTGGGCTCGACGTGCAGAGCGATCACTTCCGGCGAGAGGCGGGCGGCAAACTCAATTCCCTGGCGGGTGATGTTGCTCCAGCGGTCGATGGCAATCACCGCGATGGGAGGCTGGTTGAGACCCGCGGCGTCCACAGGAACCATGCAGGAGGTGAGCATCTTTACGGTGTGGTAGTGGCGGCGGACGACGATGAAGAAGAAAATAGTCAGCGGAATGAAAAGCAGCGTAATCCACGCGCCAGCAGCGAATTTTGCAACCAGCACAACGACCACGGTGATGCCGGTGACGAACGCCCCGAGCCCATTGACGAGCGCACTCTTCAGCCAATGCGGGCCGCGATTTTTCCGCCAGTGCATCACCATCCCAGCCTGCGAAAGCGTGAAGGCCAGAAAAGCGCCGATGGCAAAGAGCGGGATGAGCCGGTCGGTAACTCCGCCAAAAAGAATCAGAAGGGCGCCGCAGAGCACTGCCAGAACGACGATGCCATAGGTGTAGACGAGCCGCCGCCCGCGGTACCCAAACACGTGCGGGAGGTAGTTGTTTTGCGCGATGGCACGGCAGAGGCGGGGAAAATCGGCGAAGGCGGTGTTGGCGGAAAGCGAAAGAATGGTAAGAATTGAGGCGATGGTCAGGTAATAGAAGAAGCCTTTGCCGAAAACGGCGGCGACGAGCATGGAGAGCAGGCTCTGGTAGCCTGGCTTGCCCGGATCCGTTGCGGCGATGCCGTAAATCTTCACGAGATAGGAAATCCCCGCCAGCAGCACCGCCAGGAGAAAAATGATCACGGTAAGGGTGCGCTGGGCGTTTTTCACGGCGGGCTCGCGGAAGGCCTTCACGCCGTTGCTGACGGCCTCCACGCCGGTCAACGCCGTGCAACCGCTGGCGAAAACCTTCAGCAGCAGCCAGTAGCTGACGGCGGCGGTGATGGGCGGCGGAGACGGAAGGGGAGCTACGGGTGTCGGATGCCCGCCGCTAAGAACCACGCGGAGAACTCCTGCAAAGATGGTGATGAGAAGTGTGCCGACAAAGAGGAAAGTGGGAAGCGCGAAGGCAAGGCCCGTATCGCGCACGCCACGGAGATTTAGGATGGTGATGACGATCAGAATACCCACACAGAGAGAAACCGTGTACGGCAGCAGGGACGGTACGGCCGAGACCAAAGCGCCCACTCCCGCAGATATGCCGACGGCGGCCGTGAGGATGTAATCGGCGAGGAGCGCGGCCGCGGCAAGCAGGCTGGCAGTCGCGCCAAGGTTGAAGCGCGCTACGGTATAGGAGCCCCCGCCGGAGGGATAGGCGGCAATGGTCTGGCGATAGGAAAAGTACACGATCACGAGCAACGTGATGATCGCGGCGCTGATCGGAATGACGTACCGAACGCCGAGGAGGCCAAGGGGAATGAGAAGGGTGAGCGCCGCTTCCGGGCCATAAGCAGCCGAGCTCAGCGCGTCGAGACCAAAAATGGGGATGCCCTGCGCGGGACCGATCTGCTCGGCGCGTTCGTCACTGGTCTTGATGGGCTTGCCGACAACGACGTCCAGTATGTTCATGAGCGATTCAGGTACAACTGCCGATCACGTCAGGAAACGCAGGATCTGCACGCCGGCTGGGAAGAAGCCCTGACCAGGATGTGGGTATGAGATCGCATTGGGCCCTCGCCCCGCGATTCGAGCATTGCCT
Organism: uncultured Acidobacteriota bacterium; assembly: GCA_963788255.1. Lineage (GTDB taxonomy): Bacteria > Acidobacteriota > Terriglobia > Acidiferrales > UBA7541 > Palsa-295. The sequence continues at coordinate 156,831 of CAWBGC010000001.1, read as the reverse complement.
GAGCCGACATACCATAACATCAGTCGGATTATGAATCACAAGTCTTCATGCCACATCACCGTCGCTCGCCGGCCGCATGAAATGCAACCCGTACATTTATCAACTCGGATTTCGCCATTCAGCCGTGCGCGGCGAACTCCGCGATTCCATACGAATGGCCGCGCACGCTGAAACCGCCCTAATCCGCGTGCGCGCACGGCTGCTGAGCGTTCTGCGAAACAGGTGCAGATACGGGGAGAGGGCCGTACAATGCGGGACGGAGGAGACATGCCGAAAACGCGCAGAGAATTCTTGACGGATACTTCCATGGGATTGCTTGGTGTGGCCGCTGTCATTCACGGGCAGGACCAAAAGCCCGCGAAGCAGCAACAAGGCGCACCTCCTGTGAGTCCGACGCCGGGCGCGCCGCCGACGTTCGCGTCCGCGCCGGCCGTGGGGCCCCAGGTGTCGCCGGGGACATTCGCCGAAGCCGAAAAACTGGTGCAGGTGGAGATGACTTCGGCGGACCTCGCTCAGGCAGCGGATAGCTGGAGGCAAGCCATGGCGGCGCTTTACGAGCGGCGCACCGGGCCGCGAAAGGTTGCGCTGGAAGCGACGCTGCCCCCCGCGACGCGGTGGGACCCGATCCTGCCGGGAATGAAGGTTGGGCCGGAACGCGAGCGATTCGTGCGCAGCATGGCGGATGCGGGCCCATTGCCAGCGAAGGACGAAGACATTGCTTTTGCGCCCGTCAAGCAGCTTTCGCGGTGGGTCGAACAAAAACAGATCAGCTCAGAGCGGCTCACGGAGATTTATCTGGACCGGCTGGAGCGGTTTAATCCCAAGTTGCGCTGCGTGATTACGCTGACGCGCGACTTGGCGCTTGCTCAAGCCAAACAGGCCGACCAGGAAATCGCCGCGGGCAAGTATCGCGGGCCACTGCACGGCATTCCGTGGGGCGGGAAGGATTTGCTCGATACGGCCGGAATTCCCACTACTTATGGCGCCGAGCCATTCCGGGACCGCGTGCCCGCGAAGGATGCCGCGGTGGTGAAGCGGCTACACGAGGCCGGCGCGGTGCTCGTGGCGAAGCTGAGCCTGGGCGCGCTGGCTCTGAATGACGTGTGGTTCGGCGGACAAACTGTGAACCCGTGGCTGCTGGAGGAGGGAGCGTCGGGCTCGAGTGCGGGACCGGGCGCGGCGACTGCGGCTGGACTCGTCGGATTTTCGATCGGCAGCGAGACGGGCGGAAGCATTGTGTCGCCGTCGATGCGTTGCGGGATCACCGGACTGCGGCCCACCTACGGGCGCGTGCCACGCACCGGAGCGATGACGCTCTGCTGGTCGCTTGATAAGCTGGGGCCGATGACGCGGAGCGTCGAAGACGCGATTTTGGTGCTGCAAGCAATTTCCGGGCCCGACGCAGGCGATTTCGCGAGCCTTCCAAGCAAGCTGGACTTCAATGCAGGCGCGAGTGTGCGAGGCCTGCGCGTCGGTTACATTCCCGGGTGGATGAAAGAGGCGCCCGCGACCGACGTGGACCGCGCTGCTTTGGAAACGGTGAAGAAGGTTGGAATGACGCCCGTCGAAGTGAAGATTCCCGACTGGCCGTACGATTCGCTGAATCTGATTCTGTTCGCGGAATCCGCGGCTTCGTTTGAGGAGATCACGCTGAATCACGCCGTGGACGAGCTGAAGATGCAAACGCTCGACTCCTGGCCCAACACGTTCCGCCAGTCGCGGTTTCTATCGGCGGTGGACTTCGTCCAGGCCGACCGGCTGCGGCGCAAAGTGGCCGAGGAGTTCGCGCGGGTATTCTCGGAGGTGGACCTGCTGCTGGTGCCGTCGTTGCGGGACGAAATTCTCGTCATCACCAACAACACGGGGCATCCCTCGCTAACGCTGCGCGCGGGATTCGTGGAGGTATCGGAAGCGCGAAGCGACTGGGCGCCGGACCCGAATCACCCGCTGCCGAAGTTTTCGCCGCCACGCCGGGTGCCGCATGGTGTCACGCTGATCGGGCGGCTATTCGAGGAGGGCACGCTTTGCCAAGCCGGGATGGCGCTGGAACGCGCGTTCGGCGTGGTGGACGAGCGGCCTCCGGGATTCTGAGGGGCACGGATGAAAGAAACGGATAAGGAACTCACGCGGCGGGATTTCATTCGAGAGGTCGCGGCGGTGACGGCCATCTCTCAACTGAGCGCGTCAGCGAGCGCGAACGCCGCCGGAAGCGCGCAGAGGGAGTTTCACGCCGGCGAACAATCGAGCGCGCCCAAAGAAACTTTCATCGGCATTCAGATGGGCCCGCACAGCTTGCTGGACGAGGGCATCGAGCCGTGCCTGGATTTCATCCAGCAGACGGCGGCGGTGAACGCCGTGCTGGTTTATAGCATGACGTACCTCAACGAAGCGCAGCGTCCGCTGGAAACGCTGGCGCAGGATCATGGCGCACCGGTCAAAGACTTGAGAGGGCGCAAGCTGCCGCATGTCTGGATGAGACCGCGCGAGGAATATTACAAAAACTCTGTCCTCCGGCATCAGAAAGTGGACGCGAGCTTCGAATTCGCGGACCGCGACCTGTTTGTGGAACTGTTGCAGCCGGTCCGAAAGCGAGGGATGAAGCTCTACGCGCGCATTCTGGAAACTTCGGGGCCCATGGCAATGCATGCGATCGAGAATTTCGACAAGGTGCTCGCGGTGGACGTCTACGGCAAGCCGCTGGAGATTCCCTGCTGGAATAACCCGGACTACCGGAATTGGTGGACGGCGGTCGCGGAGGATATGTTTCGCAGCTACGAGCTGGACGGGCTGCAATGGGGCGCCGAACGCCACGGGCCGCTGATGGTTACGCTCCTGAGTGGACGGCCGCCGTTCTGCTTCTGTACATTCTGCCAGGCGCGGTGCCGCGCGCAAGGAATCAGCGTGGAGCGCGCGCGAGAGGGCTTTACCGAGCTGCACTCGGGTGTCCAGGCGCTGGCGGACGGCAGCGGGAAACCGCGCGGCGCGTTCACGGGTCTCCTCCGCGTTTTGTTGCGCTATCCGGAAGTGCTGGCGTGGGAATATCAATACCGGCTGTCGCGCGAAGAGACCGCGCAGGCAATTTTCACCACGGTGAAAAAGGTTCAGCCGAAGGCCCAGGTGGGCTGGCACGTAGACCATCAGCAATCGAGCTGGGACCAGGTGTACCGCGCCGAGATGACCTACGGAGAGATGGCCGCCTACTCCGACTTCATCAAGCCGATCGTGTATCACGACATTCTGGGGCCTCGAATCCGATGGTGGTACCTGGAGCGGCTGCACGAGTCCGCGTTGAGCGAAGTCTCGCTCGAAGAATCGCTGGATCTCTACTACGACACGTTCGGGTACGACAAGAATCGCGAGCCGGCGGTCGAGCGGCTGGACCAGACCGGATTTTCGCCGGACTACGTGTTTCGCGAAACGAAGCGAACCGTCGAAGAAACGGGCGGAAAAGCGAAGGTATATCCGGGAATCGGTTTCGACGTGCCGTGGAACGGGAAGCATTTCCCCAGTGATCCGGAGAATGTTTACCAGGCGGTGCGGAAGGGATTCGAGGCGGGCGCGGACGGCATCGTCGTCTCACGTGAATATGACGAGATGCGCCGCGCGAATCTGGAGGCCGTGGGCCGCGCCGTGCGCGACACCAAACGTTCAGCGTGATCGCAAAGCCGGCATCTCACAAGTACCAGTCCTAGTTGTTTATCGGCGCGATCCCCGCCCCGGCCAGAAATGATTTAATCGCCTCGAAAGCCTTGATTTGCTGGTCGGTTGTGAAGCCGTCGTGCCCGCCGCCGGGAATCGTCAGTAATTGGTTGCAAACCCCCGCATTGTCGAGAGCCTGATGCAGCCGAACCGCTTGGGAATAGGGCACGATAGGGTCCGCGTCTCCATGGATGGTAAGGATGGGGGGCAATCCCGAGCGCACATAAGTCAGCGGCGACACGCGACGGGCTAGTTCCTCGCTGTTGGGCAAACTGCCGAACCAGGAAACCGCGTAGGAACGCGTGTTGGATCCTTGCAGCATGTCCGCGACATCCGTGATGCCGAACCAGTTGATAATAGCTGCCACCTTCGGAAGCGCGTCGGCTCTCGAACCGTCCCAGTCGCCGTGGAACGCACACTGGGTGTCGAGTCCGGCAGAAGAAGGGATCATGCCGGTAGTGAGTGCAAGATGCCCTCCCGCCGAACCGCCGGTGGTAATGATCTTGCTTAGGTCGAAATTGTATTGTTTCGCGTTTCTCCCGATCCATCGCAGCGCGCAAAGGCAATCCTCCACGGCGGCAGGAGCGAGCGATATTTTCGCCAACCGGTATTCGACGTTCACCACGGCGAAGCCCATCTGCATGTAAGGCAGGGCTACCAGCGCCCCCTCTTCTTTTGCACCGGCCACCCAGCCGCCTCCGTGAATCACCATCACCACGGGCGTGGCTGTTTTCGCCTCTCTGGGGCGGTACACGTCCAGTTTGGCTTCGTAATTGTTGGCCACCAAATAGGTAATATTGGGAGTAATTTCGAATCCGTGACTGATGAGGACGGCGGTCCGCTCTCCCTCCGTTAACTGGGCCGTGGAAATACCCGCGAGACTAAAAAAGAGAAACACTGGCAGAAGCAGGCGAAGGGCGCGCATCGGTCCTCCCGTGAAATAAATGCGGCGCGATTCTATCTTCGGCGCCGTTACACTGTCACGCGCGAAAATGCAGCGCAGCAAAAAGTGTCAGACTTCCTGACGGACTTCATCGATCGGTGCACACACTCGGGCAATTTCCGGCACCGAACTGCATCACGCGCCGGCGCCAGATTCGGCGCCAGCAATAAAGGCTGCCCGGGGGTCCCATCTGTTTATTTCCATCAAGTTGTTTCAGTGTAAGATGTTGTGAAGGTGCGGGCCCGTAGCTCAGCTGGTCAGAGCAGCGGACTCATAATCCGTCGGTCCAAGGTTCGAATCCTTGCGGGCCCACCAATCGCGGCGGAACGAAAAGTATTCGCGGAAAGTGAACACGGGCATCGCATTGGCCTTTCCGCCTTCCCCATTACAAACGTTCGCTCCTATCCAGCCTCAGCCGCACACTTCATTCGCCGTCGGACACCGGGACAGCGCGCCGCTGCGGCCATCCAAAGTATTACCGCCGTGTTCGGGATGCTTTCGCACAGTTAGGCTGTTCGCGCTGGCATTCGCCGCGAAATGGCTCTAACCTAGTGTGCGAGTGCGACGGTCGCGGTCCGCGGCCTGTGAGGACTGCATCAAAGAGGATTTCCATATGAAGAGATTATTGCCGGTGTTCTGCCTCCCATTCATACTGGTCGCGCTGACCGCCGCGTGCAACAAATCAACAGCAAGCTCTAGCACCCCGCCCAATCCGACCAACAGCGCGAGCGCCACGCTTCCGCCGGCGGCGGCCCCTTCAAGCGACCAGGATGCCATCACCGAAGCAATTCAAAAGCATCTCAGCGACGTCAAGGGCATCAATATGTCGGCGATGGAAATGAATGTCGCCAAGGTGACCGTCAACGGCGATCAGGCGCAGGCCGATGCCGAGTTTCGCGTGAAACAAGGCGGACCGTCAATGCTGATTACCTATTTTCTGGAACGCCACGCCGAAGGCTGGGTTGTCGTTCGCAATCAAACGAGCAATTCCGGGCAGTTTGCGCACCCTCCGATGGACAAGGCCCATTCCGGCGCCACTGCCCCTGCGTTCCCCGATGTCAACGATTTCCTGAAGAAACATCCTTCGCCGAAAACCGATTAGACAATTCGGTCGCTTGACATTTGTTGTGGGGGCGGACGCCCCGCGAGGCGCGGCGCTCAGTCCGTACCTTTGCTCGCCAGCGTGTCGTAGAGCGGCTCGGCTGGCTTCGTCAAATCGGATTCTTCCGCGACGCTGACGGCGAGGACGCGAATCTTGTCGCTGTCGGGCAGGGTTAAGGTCTTGGCGCCGGCGGGCAGATCGATCGCGTAAGCAAATAAATAGGAATAGGAATACGCTTCGTTCTTCCCGTCGGTGGTATGGCGATGGTCGCAATACCACGCCACCGGAGCGCGCTTGATGAAGCCGGGAGTGATCTGGCCGGTAAATACAATTTCCGTTCTGGTTTTCGGTGCATCAGGAGGCGGAGTGAACCCCTGCGGGTAATGGATGGGCACTTCTTTGTTTTCCCAGGAGCGGTTGTCCCACTGGCCGATGAAGCCGCCCCAATCTTCAATGTGGAGCTGCACGGAATTGTCGCCGGCGCGGAATGTGGCGTCTTGATCGCCGTCTGCCGACGCGGCGAGGATATATACACGATTGTATTTTCCGGCAGGGAGCGAAATCGATTGACCGCGCGCGACCACCGCATCAGGTTTGCCGGTATCGGCCGGAGCGAGTTGAAAGCGGATGCCCGAATAGTGGATCTCCGTGGGCAGCATTTCGGCCGCTAGAGCTTCGCCGGCGGCGTTGAACCCACCCTGCGAATTTGTGCCGTCTTTGCTGGCTGCGGCCAGGTCGTACTGCAAGGTCACCGGTCGCGACTGCGGCGCAGCAACTCGCGTGTGCGGAGGGGCGAGCTTCACCGCGAACGTGCGCGGCTCGTATGGGCCAAAGCTAGCGACAAGATCGCCGCCTTCGACCATCGCGCCGCCCAAGGGCTGCTCCTGGCCGTTGACTTCTCGAGCGGCGTCGACAGGTGCGGCAAAATGGATGCGCACATTGCGCTGCAGCTCGCCGCTCAGTTCCACCAGGCGTACCACCACTTCATCGCTTTCCTCCGCCTTCTTGAGCGCGAGGACGCGCACCCGGCTATTGTTAACACTTAGCAGCGAAAAACTCTTGCCGAGCGCGCCTTTGTGCTTCGCGCTCTTAAACGTGATGAGCGGCTGATTCAGTTGCCAGGCCTGCCAATCGGTCTGTGATTGGCGCCAGTCGGCGGAATGGCCCGCGAGGCCGTAGACGAATTCGTGGTGGCCCCAATCCTGGCTCGTCTGGTCGCTGTAGTCCCGGCCGTTGCCAATGCCCAGACCGGGAGTGTAGAGCAGCGTCAAACGAAGAGTCTTGTCGTCCGGTTTGTCGGAACCGTTCTTGCAGTCGGAGAGGATGGTCACGCCGAATCGGCCGCTCCCATCGGTCAAATCAAACCACTGGTGAGACGGGAATTCGAATTTGCGTTCGTAGTCGTTGCTGCGCGCAATCGTTCCGACGTCCCAATTGTAAGTGGCTTCCGGATTCGATGCGGTCAGCGGGAACACCGCCTTCAGCGCGGTTGACTCCGTGTGCCAGTCAATGGCATTCGCGAATTCGACCCGGTTACCCGCTTCGCCAACGGATAGCCGGATCGTCTGCACGAATTTCGATCCTTCGGTTTCGCGTTCCACTTGAACGGCCACGCGCACCGGGCCGTTCTCGACAACTCGAATTTTTGCGGGGCCCTGGACATAGCTGCGGGGCGGCTTCTGCTGGTCTGTCCAATCCATGTTCCAGGCCGGCCAGTCGTGAGGCTTTTCGGTTTGGAAAGCCAGGCGTGCGGGAGCCGAGAGAAGTTCCCGGTTGATTTCCTTGTCAGAGATGCTCGAAACGTCGCCGTTTTCGTCAATCTTGATGCGGTAGCGCGCGTTTTCGAGTGAAGATTCGGTCACCTGAAGCTCCGCATTCGAGCTGGAGGCGGCTTCGCTGGGCTGCACGTCGTACACCGCAAATCCGATAGAAGGCACTTTGGCCAAGAAGAGAACTTTGACGGAGCCGTTTGCGCCGGGTTCAAGCTGCGAGGGGACTTCTTTTCCATCCCGGCCGATGACGCGGACTCCTTTCGGCGCTCCCTCCTCGAACGACACATCGGCTTCGGCCACATCCTCGCGCTCGATATTCAACGGATTGTAAACAACGATTGCCGTGCCCTGCGCATCCGTGTTCATCCCGGACGCGACCGCTTCCGTGGCGCTCGACAGCACGCCCGCAAACTGATTCATCGCGATCACATCGTCGTTCCACGCGAAATTGTAAGCCTGCGGCGTAGCTGTGCCGGCCATGATGTCGTGGAATTGACCGCCCATCACCAGGGTCCAAGCATCGTTTAGGCGCTGCTGAGGATATGGCCGGCCTCCCAGCCACTCGGCTGCGACGGACGCTTGCTCAGCGGCTTGCGCCAGTAATTCGTTCTTGCGATTCCAGCGTTTCTGATACGCCTCCGACGAAAGCGACCCCGCCGAATGATTTGTCAGCTCCATCTCTCCCTGGTAGCGCGGAAGGCGTGCGGCTTCGTTCGGAGTGATGTCAAGAAACATCTGGTCCGCATTCCCAGCAACCACGTGGAGTGGACCTTCGCCCACTTGCACTTCCGTTGCCGGTGTTTTTTCGACCCGTTCGCGGTACTGGCGATAGGATTCGCCTCTCTGCCGGGGCGGCGGCAGGGCCGCTTTGCCCTTGTCTAGGATCGCTTCCAAGGTTTTCACAGAAGATTCTTCGGGCGAGCCACCGACATCTCCGGTGCCGTAATAGTGGTAGTCGGCAAACAGCCCGGTGACTTTTCCATCCAGGTTTACGCGATTGACCCATTCCGGATCGCTGGTCAAATCAGTAGTCACGTTACCTCCGTAGCTTCCCGGATTCAGCGCGGCGATCACTCCATGGCCGTCGGGACCGATCCACATCCCCACGTTGAACGGAACGCCTATCGGAGTATCTTCGGGCGAAATTCCCGGGCCACCCGGCGCGGAGGATCCCCAGGTGAGCTTCTGCGTCGAGAAGCCCTTGACCCCGGAGTGGGCGAGGATACTGGGAAGCGAAGCGGGAAAACCAAAACAATCCGGCAGCATGTATTCGGCGCTGTATTTTCCGAATTCGTGACGGAAGTATTCGTTGCCGTAGAGAACCTGGCGGAAAAGTGATTCGGCGGAAGGCGAATTGACGTCGCCTTCCTCCACTGACGATCCGGCCGGGAACCACCGCCCCTCTGCTACGTATTTTTTCAATTTCGCGAAGTCAGCCGGGTAATACTCTTTCATGAAGCGGTAGCGGTTCGAGCCGGTGAAGTTGAATGTGTAATGCGGATACTTTTCGAAGAGCGCGAAATTTTGGTGCAGGGTATTGGCGATGAATTCGTTGATGACCTGCGGATATTCCCAGCGCCACTCTGTGTCGAGATGCGCGTATCCCACTACGAACAAAGTGGGTTTCGTGGCCGAGTCAATGCTCGCTGGCTTCTTGGATTCGGCCCCGGTCTTAGCGGGTGAGCTCCCTTCTTGCGCAGCGGTCGGGCCAAGCATGACGAACAGCAAGTACAGTGCCGGTAAAATCAGGCTCGCCGACTTGCGCCAACAAGCAGCGGAGCTTCCCATGGTCTTTCCATTTTGTGTCATTGGTATGGCCCTCTCCGTGGAAGCCCAAAACCGGCAGGTGCTTCCGATCACTCGTCACAAGGTGGCAGGCAGGTTGTGGTCACCGGCTCAACAATGCACTCTTCCCGACTCAGCACATAGTGTCAATGCATCGAATGGTGGTCTGTGGATTCCCTCACAATCCACTCACATCAAATGAGATACCGGGTGTTATTCCCCGTTGATACTCGCCTTTCTCGCTAGAGGATGATCGTTCTTCGATGCTGGCATAACTGGAAATGACACATATCGGTCACGGAAAAATGCCTGACTGTATCCCGGTCATTTGAGATTCAGACGCGGAAGCGTCCAAAGTCGCTTCCTCTGGATGGTCACGCGCCATAATTCACGATCCCTCGCAAATGCGCTGTACGCAAGAATTGCAGCTCACTTTCCGGGCTCGCTTGCGCGTTGATGTTAGAATGTGCGCTTCCAATGCGTTTTCGATTTTGCATTTCCGCCCTTGCGCTTTTCGCCGCAGCGTTTCCCGCCGTCGACGCAGTCGTTTCTCCACAAACCACGCCAGTAGTGCCCGGCAAGTTCACGGACGCGACATCTGCGCTCGGTGTCCATTTCCAGAACCGGTCGTCGCACACCTCTAAGAAGTATTTGATCGAAACGATGGGCGCGGGAGTAGCGCTGTTTGATTATGACAACGACGGCCGCCTCGACATTTATCTCATTAACGGAGCGCCGCTCGCCGATCCCACCTCAAAAGGAACAATTCCGCAAAAAACGGGCCCGCAATATTGGAATCGCCTTTACCATCAGAAACCCGACGGCACATTTGAGGACGTTACAGAAAAAGCCGGCTTGCAAGGAGCCGGCTACGGGATGGGAGTCGCGGTGGGAGATTACGACAACGACGGGTTTGAAGATCTGTACGTCACCGCGTACGGCGGCAACAAGCTTTACCATAACAACGGCGATGGGACTTTCACAGACGTGACAGAAAAGGCAGGAGTGGGCGGCAGCGGTTGGTCCACCAGCGCTGCATGGGTAGATTTGGACGGCGATGGTTTGCTCGATCTTGTCGTGCTGCGATACGTGAAATGGGACTTTGACGACATCTACTGCGGCATCCACAAAGAGGGCTTCCGCGACTATTGCCATCCCGACGTGTTTCAACCCATTGCTCCACTTGTCTATCACAACGACGGTAACGGCCACTTTACTGAGGTCTCCCAAAAGATTGGCATCTCGAAGCCCGGGAAAGGCCTGGGCATCGCTTTCGCCGATTACGATCGTGACGGCCACGTCGACATTTTCATCGCCAACGATTCGATGGAGGAGTTTCTCTATCACAACAAGGGAAATGGCACCTTCGAGGAATCGGGTCTCATGGCTGGCGTGGCGGTAGACGGCAATGGCCAGACGTACGCAGGCATGGGCGTGGACTTCGCCGATTACAATAACGATGGCTTGCCCGACCTCGTCATCTCCGATCTTGCCAATCAGCAATATGCACTCTATAAAAATAATGGCGACGGCAGCTTCACCTATTCCAGCTTCGTTTCCGGCCTCGCCTCCATGACTCTCAAACATTCCGGCTGGGGCATGCGCTTCTTCGATTATGACAACGATGGTTGGAAGGACCTCCTGATCGCGCAGGGCCACGATCTCGAGTCGATACAAACGAATTATCCCGACCTCCGCTATCGCGAGCCGATGTTGCTCGCGCGCAACACGGGCAAGGGATTCGTCGACGTCACGAAAGATTCAGGCGAAGTTTTTCAGCACGCTTGGGTGGGGCGAGGATTGGCGATCGGCGATATTGACAACGACGGCCGCGTGGACGCCGTGGTCACCACCAACGACGGCCCCGCATACATTCTCCACAATGAAACACCCACGCAAAATCATTGGCTTACTCTCCGGCTTGTCGGACACAAGAGCAACCGGGACGCCATCGGCGCCGAAGTGAAACTCACCACCGCCAAGGGCTCTCAATGGGTCACGGTGACGACCGCTGGCAGTTATCTCTCCTCGAGCGACAAACGCGTCCATTTCGGCCTCGGCACGGAGACCATTGCGCAGTCAATCGAAATTCGCTGGCCCAGCGGCATCGTCCAAGTCTTGAAAGATGTCCGCGCCGACCAGTTCCTGAAAGTCGACGAGCCTGCGGCTTCGTCAAACAGATGAGTCTCCGCACGTCATTTCGGCTTACGAGTAAGCGCCCATGAGATCCGCTGCATCTTATCGTCGAGCACTCCTCGGCGCCCTATTCGTCGTGATCGTGTTATTCGCTCGCGGGTTCGCCGAGCCCCGCTCCGGGCTCGCCCAGATGTCCAGCGGCCAGCAAGAAAAGCCCGCTCCCGCGAAGCCCTCCGGCGTGATGACCGGCGGTGTGTACGCACCCGTCAAGGACGCCCTCAATCGGCCCATCACCGCCGGCGGATTTGTCGACGGCGCCCCCGTGGTTTTCGTGGACATCACCAAGCAATCCGGCCTCGACAAATTTCATCACCGCTCCGGCACGCCCGAAAAGCGCACCATCCTCGAATCCCCCGGCTCCGGCGTCGCCTTGCTCGACTATGACAACGACGGCTGGCTCGACATCTACCTCCTCAATGGTTCCACATTCCCCGCGCTTAAAGGCGAAGAGCCCGCGCCGCGCGCCATGCTGCTCCACAACAATCACGACGGCACCTTCACCGACGTCACCGACAAAGCCGGCGTCGCCAACGAGCGCTGGGGCTTCGGCGTCGCCGTCGCCGATTACGACAACGACGGCTGGCCCGACATCTACGTCTCGAATTTCGGCAAGAACCGCCTCTATCACAATAATCATGACGGCACGTTCACCGACGTGGCAGAAAAAGCGGGTGTGGCTCTCGGCGGCTGGTCTACTGGCCCTGCGTGGGGCGACTACGATCGCGACGGCCTGCTCGATCTCTTCGTCCCGGGCTACGTGAAATTCGACCCCGATCATCCACCGCTCGACGGCGTGCGCCCCATCCCTCCAAATTCCTGCCAGTTTCGCGGCGTGAACGTATACTGCGGCCCTCTCGGTCTTGTCGGCGAACCCGATCATTTGTTCCACAACAATGGCGACGGCACGTTCACCGATGTCAGCGTCAAGGCCGGCGTGTCCGATCCCCACGGCGCATACGGCCTTCAGGGCGTCTTTGTGGACGTTGACGACGACGGCTGGCTTGACCTGCTCGTCGCCAACGATTCCGTCCCCAATTTTCTCTACCGCAATCGCCACGACGGCACCTTCGAGGACGACAGCCTCCTCTCCGGTTTCGCCCTGACGGCGGAAGGCCGCGCGCAAGCCTCCATGGGCATCGCCGTCGGCGATTACAATCGCGACGGCAAAGTGGATCTTTACACCACTTCGTTCTCCGACGATTACAACTGCCTCTATCGAAATGAAGGCGGCGGCAACTTCACCGACGTTACCTTTGAAGCAGACTTAGGCAAGCCCACGATTCCCTTCTTGAGCTGGGGCGCGGGCTTCCTCGATTTCGATAACGATGGCTTGCTGGATATTTTTGTCGCCAATGGTCACGTCTACCCGGTCGTCGATCACGTCTATTGGGGCACCACCTACGCGCAGCGGCCTCAACTATTTCGCAATCTCGATGGAAAGAAATTTCAGGAGGTCCCCCCCGCCACAGGCAGCGGTCTTGCCGACGTCATACCCGCTCGCGGCGCGGGCTTCGGCGATCTCTTCAACGACGGCCACATCGACGTGGTCTTGAACAACATAGATTCCACTCCCACACTATTGCGGAACGTAGTCCACAACGGAAATCACTGGATCGCGCTCAGACTCATCGGCGGCCCGCACAGTCCTCGCGACGCCGTCGGGGCCAAAGTGTTCCTCACGGCTGGCGGCTTTCGCCAGCGCGCCGACGTGATCAGCGGCAGCAGCTACGGGTCTAGCTCCGACCCCCGCGTACACTTTGGCCTCGGCTCAGCCACCAAAATCGACCAGATTGAAATCCAGTGGCCTGATGGAAGGAAGCAGCTCGTTTCCGCTCCGGGAATCGACCAGATCTTCACGGTCGCCGAGGGCGAAGGCGTAAAACCCAACTGAAATTGCGTTCTCGTTTCTCCCTCAAACACGCCCACCGAAAGCGATTGCTCCCATCGAGGAGTCCGTCGATGCCAATTGCCCGGATTCAGCCAATCAGGCCCCATCCCTGCCAAGTCGTTGAGAATCTGTATGTCAGGATGGGATGGGTCGAACTTCGCCCGCCATTTCCATCATTTCCTAACGGGAACAATATCAACTATCCCCTGTCCGCTCTGTGCATTACATGGGAACGTAAAGACCATAAACCGGTGCATTGACACTTACCGTCCGTCTGGAGGATCGTGCTCCGCATCTGGGGGTTGTGTAGCTTGACTGGGAGCTTGGTTGGGGATGGAAAACTTGTTCGCTGGGGGATACCGCCAATGAGTATTTCTTCGACGTTGTGGTCTGTCCGGACATCTGCCACTTTTCGGCGCTTACTGCTCGCCTGCCTCGCCGCGTTCCTGCTTGTGGGCTTCTCGGCCTCTCTGGCGCGAGCTCAACAGGTCAGCGGCATAACTGGGACAGTAACCGACCAATCTGGCGCTGTTGTGCCGGGGGCGAATGTAACAGTGACCAATGACGCCACAATGGTCGCAAGCCGCGCTGTGACGAGCCCTGTCGGTGCCTATACGATCACCGACCTAATCCCGGGAACCTACACGGTCAGGGTCGAAAAGCAGGGCTTTGAGGCTGCCGTCATCACGAATGTGGTCGTCGAGGCCGGCGGGAAAAAGTCTTCGGCCGACGCCGTCTTGAAGACTGGCGCGACGACCCAGACGATCGAAGTGACTTCCAGTTCGATCGCTTTAGAGACAACACAGCCCGATATAGGGACGACGATTGAGAACATCCAGGTCGAAGAGTTGCCCATGGAGATTGGCAACGTCGGCGGCGGTGTGGGCCCCCGCGGCCGCCAGATTGACCAATTCATTTTCCTGGCTCCTGGCGTCCAGGGCGGCGAGTTTGAGCACCGCATTGATGGCGGCGTGAGTTATCAAAATGAGGTCGTATTCAACGGGGTTGTCGCCGTGCAGTCCGAAACGCAAGGTTTCCAATCCAATATCAACCCCCCGTTTGAAATGGTGAACGAGTTCCGCGTCCTTACATCCAACTTCTCGGCTCAGTACGGCTTGGCGCAGGGCGTCGCCGCCTACAATTTCGCCACTGGAAGCAACGCGCTTCACGCCGATGTTTTTGAAATCATGCGCAATAGCTATTTCGATGCACCCGGGGCTTCTAACGACCAGTTCAACAACGACCAACCGAGCGTGGATCGAGAGAATAACTACGGTTTCTCTGTTGGCGGCCCGGTCTGGTTGCCTCATGTCTATAACGGCAAGAACAAGACGTTCTTCCACGTTAGCTCGGAATGGTACAAGTTCAATCAGTCCGTGAACTCCACTATCACAGACCCCACTCCAGCCATGATCGGCGGCGACTTCAGCAGTTACACGTACAACAATAGTTGCCCCGTCGGAGGTTTTCTCCCCGACACGACTACTCCTTGCGTGGTTCCCATTTATGTCCCGAATGCTTGGGCTACCAACCCGGCGTTGGAACCTGCGGGCTGTACGCCAGGAGCAGCGCCCGGACAGCAGTTCCCCGGCAACAAAATCCCCACGGACTGCTTTAGCACCGTTTCGAAGAGCTTGTTAGGCTTTATTCCCCCCCCTACCCCCAGTGCGTTGTCGGGGACGGGTGTTGCCAACAATTATTTTGCCACGCTCGTTACGCCAACAACGCAGACGAGTTGGGGATTCACGCTGGACCATAATCTCACCGAGAAACAATCCGTTCATGGCAGCTTCTGGCGCGATTCTTACACCACCACCGCATTCGATCACGCCGGTTATTACGACAACGTTCTTTCGGCCGCGAAGTCCGAACCCAGACTCGGTACCGGCATTTTTTTGACGTACTCAAATGCCCTGTCGAACAACCTGGTAATGACGGCTGGAGTCGGTTGGATGGGTGAAATCAACAATGAATTAAACGACCACCTGGGTTACAGCTTCGGGCCCGTGGCCGGCAGCGGCATTCTGCCTACAATTAATTTCAATGGCAGCGCTCCAAATAACCCGGAGACTTGGGGCGTCAACAGCAACGGAGAAACCAACTCCACCAATCGGAAGCTCGGAATCAGTTTTGACAATAACTGGCTCTGGACCAAGGGCCGCCACACCATGAACATCGGGTGGGAAATCCGTCGCGCTTATCAGGACGACACCGAATGCCAACAGTGCGGCGGAGGACTGTCGTTTAACAGCGCCACAACCAGCAATGGAACCAACTTCAGCGGCAGTGGGAGCTCTTTCGCCAGCTTCCTGCTCGGAGATGTGGATTCCGCATATCGCCAGTTTGCCGCCGAAAATAGGCTGCGAAACTTTTACATTGCGCCCTACATCCAAGACGCCTTCAAATTCTCGCCCAGGTTGACGATAGACATCGGGCTCCGCTGGGACATTCCGCGTCCATTCAGGAACAACACGGACGATGTTGTTTTCTTTAGTCCGGGGGTTGCGAATCCGGGAGCCATCAGTCCCGTTACCGGTTTGCCCCTGCTGGGAGGAGCCACACAGCTCGGCTTTTGTACCTATTGCTCGGGCTACGATCGGGCGTCCATTCACTGGAAGGAGTTGAGTCCTCGAGCCGGATTCGCCTACGAGTTGAATCACAAGACAGTCATTCTGGGTGGCTTCGCTCTGAATTTCCTTGACACTGGCGCGTATGAATTCGGCAATAACAAGTTGGCAGTGAATTACGGGAACCTCCTGACCGGCGTTTACAACGTCCCCTCCATCGGTACGGACGTGCCTCAGTTCGGCGAGTGGGACACCAACACTGTTCCCGTGCCCCAGTCGAAGAGCATCTACCCTTCCAACTTCAATGGGACCGGCTCTCTAAGGCAATTCTCAAGCGATCCCGGGCCCCAGGCATATATCCAGATGTGGAATCTTGGTATCCAACGAGAACTCCCCTGGAATATGTTCCTTCAGGCTTCCTATGTCGGAAACCACGGAATCCATGAGCCATCCATGCTGGATCCCATTAACCAGCAGCTCCCTGCGAACCTGACGCAGTTCTGCCCCACTGGAATACCCACTGACCCCAGTTGCCTGATGTCATCAGCGGCGCCGAATTATGCTTGGACATCGGCGGCGTCGCAGACAGCTCTTCAGGGCCTGGGTTTCAGACAGGCCAGTGTGACTTGCCCGAACGGTGCCAGCGGGACCTACTTCACACCCTACGTAAACTTCCTCTGCAATTGGGGCGCCGGAGCCGGGCTACCGCAAGCCTTGCTGCCTTACGCTATGTATTCTCCCAGCGAATCGGCCGGGGGGCTTTCCAACATCCTGGAGACGGACGGTTCCTCGACGTACAATGCGCTTCAACTTCAAACTCAGAAGCGCTTCTCCAACGGCCTGAGCTTCCTCGTCGCCTACACTCTGTCCCGCTCAATGTCCAATACAGACAGCGGATTCTCCCAATTCAACTTTGGCGCGGAGAACGCGTACAATCCCCGGTCGGAGTGGTCGGTTGGCGCCAACGACCAGACGCACCTGCTCACCGTCACTGAAGTCTACGAATTGCCAATCGGTCCAGGCGGGCGGTACCTCCACGGCAGCGACAGCCTGTGGGCCAAGAACCTCATCGGCGGCTGGCAGGTCAGCGGGATTTACACATACGCGAGCGGGACTCCTGGCGTGGTCTATGTCGGCGGCGATGACGGCGACCCGTTTGGAAATGGCTTCAACCGAGCCAACATTGTTGCTGGTCAGCCTCTCAGCCTTAACTATAACAACTACTACCAGGAGTTGGCGATGGGCCAAGCGGGTCCGCCGATCTTTAACACCGCCAAATTTGCGGACCCTGGCTACCGTCAGGGCAACGAACCCCGTGAGCTCAGTTCATTCCGCGGCCCATTTCAAATGAATGAGAACATGGCTCTTGCCAAGAAGTTGTACTTTGGAGAAAAAGTAAGCGGTGAGATCAAGATGGATTTCTACAACGTTTTTAATCGGTTCCGGATCTGCACGCCCAACACGACCGTAGTTGGATCGTATGAGGGTCAAACACCGAACGCGGGTTTTGGGTACATCACGACTTCCGTTGGAAGCCCTTGTCAAGGCAACACGCCGCGGCAAGGCCAGGCCTACTTCCGAATAAGCTTCTAGCGCAGTTAAACCGCGCGCGGCGATTGTTGACGCCGGGCCTTTGGGACCCGGCGTCAACAATCCCAGCAGTGAAAGTAGCGTGTGATGAAGTCTTTCAGTCACTTTGTTGCAATTCTCCTCCTATTCGTCATGGTGGTTCTCCCGGGACTCATCCTCGGTCCCAGTGCGCGTGTTTGTGCTGGCGGCCAGCCGTGGAAAGACAAGCCCTACCAGCAGTGGACCAATGACGATCTCCAGCAAGTGTTCTACACCTCACCATGGTCTCGCTCGGCCATTGTCGAGCGTACGTGGATTCCCTATCGCGAAACGAAGGAGCTCCCGACAGGACCTCTTGCGGGTGGGAAAAGAGCGATGCCCGACAACCCTGCTCAGTCAACGTACTCCGCGCGCGGACCGCAAGTGGGCTTCTTTATCTACTGGGCGTCTTCCCGAGTCATGCGCGAGGCTCTGGCCCGCCAGGATGTGATCGACGCGAGAAGAACCGAGGCCATTGCATATAAGGACGTGGACCAGTCGCTTCCCGACTACCTGATCGCTATCGCGGGCGAAGACATGACTCCGTTCGTGAAGAACGACGAGGCGTACTTCCAGGCTCATGCCTTTATTCAACTGAAGAAAGCTAAGCAGACGATCTCTCCGACGAAAGTCACGTACGAGAAGGGCCCGGACGAAAAGACGATTACGATCGCCGTGTTCTACTTTCCGAAGAAAACGCCTGCAGGCGATCCTTTGATTTCACCGACCGAAAAGAATGTCCAGTTCACCTGCCCGATTGGCGGATCCAATTTGCAGTTTAACTTCGAGCCTCAAAAAATGATTGACGCGAAAGGATCTGACCTCTAAGTCCAACGGACGCGCCCGAATATTTGAGTTTCCAAGTATGTTACCAACACTCGTTCCCGCCCACCCCGGGACCGAGCATCGAAGAAAGCCGGGGCTCGCCAGAGCCCCGGTTTTCTTTTTAGCCTCAACGTTTCACCATGAGCTGCTCCCCAACTCTCGCAGCGCGCTGCCCTCTCTCGAAACCGGCTCAAACGGAACGCCTTGCGCCCCATCCCGCGTAAGGCAAGAATCTCGTTTAACTCGACGTAAATCCGCCTAGACCGCCCATTCTCCTTTTGCTTTAGTCTATTTACGATGCGATAATCCGTCATCCCAATTGACAATAGATAATAATTGATTTTGCGTGCCCTCTCGTTCGGGGCAGCGCAAGACGTGTGTCCCCGCGCTGGAGATACAGGGCTTACGTGTGCCTCCCGAGCGGGACGCGGAAAGGAAGAAGCAGAATTGGACGTCGCAGGCGGCGGAGCGACGGCCCGATCGGGGCGGTCAAGCGGGCGGTCAAGCCACTCGTCACTAGCCACCTGCCCGTTCGGCAGGCGGGCCTGCCCGTCCGGCAGGCAGCTTCCCCACTGCACTTCTAATCGCAACAAGGGTACATTAGAAATTGTCCTAACTTATTGCAAATACAGGTCCTTAATTTTTTCTAATCGCAACAAATGGGACCTCCCTCTGCCCATATCTATTCTCCCCAAATGGCGCTTTGTTCCCGATTTCCTCTGGACACATGCGGCCCTGAATCCTACGATGGCTGTCGTGAAAATACTCGGGTGCTCCACCGCTCTGGCCGCGCTGCTGGCCGTAGTAGCTCTTTCGGCCGCCGCGCAAGCCACCCAACCGACCGCAGCCCCGCCAACCCTCCAATCTGCGGCAACGCCCAGTCCGCAGCCGCCGCCTGCGACCCAACCCTCCCCCCTGGACGACGCCCGATCGCTGCTGCAGCAGGGAAAGATCACCGACGCGGACCACGCCACACGCGAGTTCCTGCGGAATCACACCGATTCCGCCGAGGGACATTTTCTTCTTGGCTTCATATTGTTCCGAGAAGTTCAATCGCACGGCACGGACGAAAGCACACTGAGCTATGCTCCCCCGGCCTCCGAAGCAAAATTCCGCGAAGCCAAAGCAAAAGAGTCGCTCGCTGAATTTACGGAAGGCGCGAAGTATCAGGTCCCGAGCGAGTTCGATTTGAAGATCGTGTCTTTCGATTACATTCTTCTCGCGGACTACACGGACGCGGACAAATGGCTGACCCGCGCAGTCCAGCGAAACCCTCAGGATTTCGACGCGTGGTACAACTTGGCGCGCACCAAGTACTCCGAGAACAGGTTCGACGAGTCCATTCAGGCTTTCCAGAAATGCCTGGCGCTGGATCCCAAAAACGTGAAAGCGGAAAACAATCTGGGTTTGGCCTACGAAGGACTCGGAAGCAAAGACGACGCGATCGCCGCATACAAGGCCGCGATTGACTGGCAAGCGCAGGCTCCCCAGAAAGACCACGAGCCGTACATCAACCTCGGTTCCCTACTGCTCGACCAAGACCGGCCCAAGGAAGCGCTCACCTACTTGCAGCAGGCCACCGCCATGGCGCCCGAGGACGCCAAGGGTCACGAACGCCTCGGAAAAGCATACGCCCATCTGAACGAGCTCCCACAGGCGCAAAGCGAACTCGAAAAAGCCGTGGCACTCGCCCCCTACGTGGCGAGCCTGCATTTCATGCTCGGTCAGGTTTATCGCCGGGAAGGATTGATAGAAAAAGCCAAGGCCGAATTCAAGCGTACGGACGAATTGAATGGCACCCATTCTTCGGACAAGACGCCTGAGCCGTAAGTTTGTAGATTCTGCGCGGTGGCAAATGCAAACGCGGCCGCATGAAATTGCAGGCGCTCGCCACGCGATTCACTGCTGCGGATTTTGCGAGTTCTGCATCACCTGCTGAGCTCGGGCAGCCGTCGCGGCCCGCGCGGCCTCTTCCAGCTTGCTGAAAAGTTGCATTTCCACCTGAGCTTCTTGCGTGCGCCCCAGCGTACGGTACGCCTGCGCGAGAAGGTAGTGCGTCGTCGGGTCGTCCGGGCTGGCCTTCTCGGCCGCAAGCAAGTCCGGCAGGGCGTCCTGCGGGCGGTTCAGCCGCAGCAAAGCGCGCGCGCGATCGGAACGCGCATCCATCAAATCGGGACAGATCGCGAGGGCCTTGTTGACATCGGCAAGCGCTTCTTCCGAGTCGCCGTGCTGCAGGAGGACGATGTCGCCGAGTTTCCCCCGCGCGGCGCAGTTTCTTGGATCGTTCGCGAGTTCAGCCTGAAACTCGGTCGTCGCCGCATCCCACTGTGAGATCGACCAATAGGCGTTCGCAAGCTTGTAATGCGTGCCCGGCTCATTCGGCGCCATCTCGACGGCCTTCTTGTACTCGAGGATCGCGCCGTCGAAGTTGTTCATGCTCTCCATGATCTCGCCGGAAACTTCATGGACCAGGACGGAATTGGGATCGATGTCCCTCAACTTTCCCAGCGCGGCCTGCGAGAGCTGCATGTAGTCCTTTCCGAGCTGGTACCAAACTTCCTGATTCTTCGGCTCACGGTGCGCGATCTGCTGGAGATGAACAACCGCTGCTTCCGGCTCGCCCAGCTTGACCAAGTCGTTCGCGAGCAGGAGTTCGACGTTCGAGTCCTTGGGATTCGCGTGAAGCGCCGCCTCCAGCCGCGGACGCGCGTGAACGTAATCGCCCATTTCATAGAGCGAAATGCCCAGCAGCGCCGTGGCGGAGGACATCTTGGGATCCACTTTCAGGCCTTTTTCAAGGACCTCCGCGGCTTTCTCGTACTCATGCTGCCGGACGTAAAGCGCGCCGAGATTGTTGTAGGCGGCCCCGAGCTTGGGTGAGATTTGTAGAATGGATTCATACTTGGCTACGGCTTCCTTCGAATCCCCGCTAGCCTCGGCCGCTTTGGCTTCGTCGTAAAGCTTTTCGACGCGAGCGTCCACCTCGGAGGATTGCGGTTGGGACCAACCGCTAACGCAAACCAGCGAGATGAGCCACAGGCTCACGAAGAATGCCGACACCCTATGCTCACGGTATCCCGCCCGCCGCCAAAACAAAACCCGCATGACATGGATTTTACACTGGGAGAGAGCCAATTCATATCATGCGACTTTTGGGAGCGAAGATGAATCTATTGCAAGAAGGGCGCTCTTGCGGCAGGATTTGTCGAGTGCGGGTCCATTCCATGCTGATGGACTTCGTGTTCCAGAAGACAATGGCTTGATATTGGCAGGGAGCGTGTGCTAGGCTGCCGTCAATCTGGAGGGTGTTTGGGGTAGAGCTTGTGGGGTGATCAAGCATGCAGGCCACTGAGAGTCCTCCCGGAACCTTGCGTTTTGGGGTGTTCGAAGTAGATCTTCGCGCCGGGGAGTTGCGCAAGCACGGCGTGCGTATCAAGCTTCAAGACCAGCCCTTTCAAATTCTTGCCCTGTTGCTGAAGCGTCCCGGCGAACTGGTGACGCGAGAAGAGCTGCGCCAGGAACTCTGGCCAGCGCACACGTTTGTGGATTTCGATCGCGGCTTGAACAAGGCGATGACCAAGCTGCGCTCCGCGCTGGGAGATTCCGCGGATTCGCCTCGTTACATCGAAACATTGCACCGGCGCGGCTATCGCTTCCTGGCGCCGCTGACGGAGCACGCCGACGATTCCGGACCCGTCATCCACGCACATTCGAATGGCCGTGGATCGGACGTGTTGAATCACGAGTCACTGAGCGAATCATCCGTTTCGACAAACGGTCTGTCCCGATTCCCTCGCCTGAGCAAGAGACAATGGAACCTTGCAGCCACGGCCGCATTTCTGCTCACCTGCGCCGGCGGGTTTGTTTATCTTCGCGCCTATCATCCAGTGGTGTTCGGAGGCTCTGCTGCCGAACTCGGTCCGAGGCGATCGGTTGCCGTGCTCGGCTTCCGAAACCTTTCCGGAAATACACAGGACGCGTGGCTTTCTACGGCCTTGTCCGACTGGTTGATTACGGAGCTTTCAGCGGGCGACCAATTGCGGACGATACCGGCAGAGAGCGTGGCGCGCATGAAAATTGAGATGTCTCTCCCGGACGCGGATTCGCTGGGGCATGACAGCCTGGTTCGAATTCGCAAGAACCTCGGAACGGATTTTGTGGTCGCCGGGTCGTACGCGATGCTGGCAAACACGTCAGGCGACCAGATGAGGCTCGATCTTCGTCTGCAGGACGCACGCACGGGCGAAACAGTCGCCTCGGTATCAGAGAGCGGAGCGGAATCGCACCTGTTCGATCTGGTTGCCAATGCCGGAGAGGAGCTACGGTCCAAGCTGGGCGTGCAAGCGATCACGACCGAACAGGCCGCGGAAGTGGCCACCGCGTTGCCGTCAAATTCGGAAGCCGCCCAGTATTACTGGGAGGGATTGGCGCGCCTACGGGTGTTCGATGCGCTCGCCGCGCGCGATTGGTTGCTGAAAGCGGTGGCCGCGGAACCATCCTACGGGCTTTCTCATTCCGCCTTGGCGACGGCTTGGGCGCAGCTCGGTTATGACGAAAACGCCAGCGCCGAGGCCAAGAAAGCGTATGACCTTTCGGGCAATTTGTCCCGCGCGGAACGGTTGCTGGTGGAAGCGCGCTACCGCCAATACTCCGGGGATTGGGAGAAAACGATTGAGATCTATCGCGCCCTATTTGAGTTCTTCCCGGACAACCTGGATTACGGCTTGGCGCTGGAAAGCGCCCAGGTGAATGCGGGAAAAGGTAAAGAAGCGCTGGAGACGGTTGCTGCGCTCCGGGAACTGCCCTCCCCGGTTCGTGATGATGCCCGCGTAGATCTGGCGAATGGACATGCGGCAGAATCGCTGGGAGATTTCAAGACCGTCCAGATCTGCACGGCGCGCGCCGCCGAGAAAGCTAAGTCGGCCGGGGCTTCCCTGCTCCTTGCCCGCGCCCGGCTGGACCAAGCGTGGGCCTTCGAGAATCTGGGGCAATTCGACCAGGTCGATGGCTTGGTCCGTGAAGCGAAACAGCTCTACGCGGCGGCGCAGGATCGAAAGGGAGCCGCCGACGCGGTCACCGTGGGTGCAATCGCGATGGAGATGGAGGGAGATTACCTGGGCGCCAAAAAGGGGTATGAAGAGTCTCTTGCCATCTACCGGGAGCTAGGCGCCAAACTGAACGTGGCCAACGAGTCCGATAACATCGCGGATATCCTTTTGGGCCTCGGCGACCTCAGCGGGGCTCGCAAAAGGTATGAAGCGGCGCTCGCGACGTACGGCGAGATCGGGCATCCCGACGGAGTCCCGCTCGCGAAGAACGGGCTTGGCGACGTCTTCCTGGCGCTTGGGAAGCACGAAGAAGCGAAGACAATGTACGAACAATCGCTCGCGGTAGCGCGGCAAATCGGGGACCGCAGCAAAGCGGCCGTTGCCCTCTCGGGACTTGGCCGTGTGTACCGGACGGAGGGAGATCTGGACGCGGCGCAGAAATATGAGGCAGATGCAAAAGCAACTTTCGAGGAAATCGGCGACAAATCCCAGGCTACCGAATCTAACTTAGAGCTTGCCCAGATTCTGCTGGATGAAGGAAAGATCACGGCGGCGGGAGCTTCCGCGCAGGGCGCAGCGCAGGTGTTTGAGCAAACCCGCGCGACGAAGGACCAGGCAGCTGCGTATTTAGTGTTGTCCAACGCGCTGCTGGAGCAAGGAAAGCTGCGCGACGCTCGCGACAGCATAGACAAGGCCACGACAGCCGCCGATCAGTCTCACAATCGCGAACTCCAGATGCTTGCCTCGGTGATGGCGGCGCGGGTGCATGCGTCCTCGGGAAAGACCGCTGATGAAGGTGAAGCTGCGGCGCGCCTGAATAGCATTGTCGCCGAGGCAGCCGGCGCAGGGTATGTGAACGTTGCGATGGAGGCCCGGCTAGCACTGGGCGAGATCGAAATGGTTTCCGGCGACCGATCAGCAGGCCTTGCGCAACTGGAAGCGCTCGAGAAGGACGCCCGGAACAACGGCTACCGCTTGATTGCGCAAAAGGCTGCGGCCGCGCAACACCTGGCACGGGAACGGATGCAATTCGGCCGGGGAATTTGACCCACATTTCTGGATTTTCCTCCTTGTCGCGGCCCTGCATCTAATCTAAAAATCTTCCGGAATGGAAAACACAAAAGCCCGGCCCGAGTTGCCTCGGACCGGGCCATTGTGCGGCTGTCCTTACCGCTTAGAAGGTAATCCTGGCCGCGATCTGCCACCACCGAGGAAGTTGCTGCGAGGTTGATTTTCCGAAATTTGCATCAAGGGGATCGGAGTCAACGAAACCCAGGTTTGCCCGGTTGAATAGATTGAAGAATTCAAACCGGAATTGAAGGTTCACGCTCTCCCAAATTTTGTTGTTTTTGTAGATCGCAGCGTCCGTCTCGGCGAAGTTAGGCTCCCGGAACTGATTTTGCTTCTCGTTCCCAAACGTGCCGAGCGTCGGCTGTGTGAACTGTCCCGCACTAAAAACGCCATTCAGGAATGCCTGCCGGGAGTTTCCTTGTGAATAGTTGGTGACGTTGGGGTAGTCATAGTTGTCTCCGTTGGCGCTGTAGTTGCCGCTCGTCGTGAAAAGACCCGTGATCGGGTTCGACTGCGACGGGTCGGTGCACGCAACATTGGGGCCCTCATTTTGACATGTTGGAACGAAAGGATGCAGGTTGATGACTGTGAAAGGGTAGCCAGACTGGAAGAGGCTTGTTCCACTGATTCCCCACCCTCCCGTGACGCGGCCGACCAATCCCTGCCCACCGTTCATGCCGGGATAGGTGTAATTGAAGGTTAAGGAGAGTCGATTCGGCACGTCCCAAGGGGACGGCCCATAATACTGGCTTGGAAACTCCAAATTCGTGGGATAGTGGCCTGCATCGTCCTTTGATTCAGAGCGCGTATAGGAGGCGTCAAAAAACGCATTCGCCAACCGGCCACGAAAATCCAGGACAAGTGCCTCGTAATTGCCGTGACGGTCGTTATCCGTGTAGACAATCGGGCCAAAGCTGGTATTTAGTCGCGTAGGGACGAGGCTCTCGTTCGTGACCAGATCGCCAGGGAAGGCGTTGATGTCGGTTCCATAACTGACAATTCCCGACTGATCTCCATTGCCGACCAGATGATAGGAGTGTGAGCCTGAATATCCCACGCTGGCGACGTACCTACTTCCAATTTTGCGTTCCAGCGTAGCGGACCAAACATCGGCTCGCGGAGACTTTATATTCGGATTGATTCCCCCGATCGGGATTCCAGCACCCACAATTCCCCCGTGCGAGTCGAGACAGCCAAGCGGTCCGAGCGGGGGACCGGGACAGAGCGACGTACCAATCAGCGGCGGGTCAGTGGCAAAGAAACCAAAGTCTGGCTTGTTGCTGCTTCCGACGGCGAAGACAGGCTTGACAGCCCCAGTCGAAAAGAAAGTTGGATCGAATGCTCCCGGCGGATCCCAGCGAAACTCTTCCTGGATATTCGCCTGGGTCAGCCAATTGTTGTAGACACCAAATCCGCCTCGCAGAACCCAGGCCCCGCTGCCCGTGGGGTCCCAGGCGAATCCGAAGGTGGGACTGATCAGGTCGTTCACAGAATGGTTGAGAGCGTTGTGCGTGGCCTTTGCAAGACCATTTGCAACTTGGTCTTGGAAGGTCGAGCCGGGACCCAGGTAGAAGTTTCCGAAGACGGTGGTCGCGCTGTCGGACCACGGGTTGCCCGAGTCATCGTACCGAAGTCCAAGCGTCAGAGTGAGGTTCGGTTTCACCTTCCATGTGTCCTGCGCAAACACGCCCCAAGTGGTTGATGCGGCATCCCAATTCCAAAGAACTGGCAATCCCGTCGCCGGATCGTAGGTCGATGGCACTTCATTAAGGGGTTGATCCTGAACCAGGGTGCCCAGGTTGTTAAAACTAAACGTCGGCGTGGACTTGGGTCCCTGGAAGGGCTCGATGTCCTCTCCGTACCAACCTTCATAACCGAACTTCAGTGTATGCGGTCCGTGAATGTGGGTGAGGACGTCGCGCCAGTGATAGTTCTTCTGGATGAAATCCCCTTGCGCGAAGCCGACGCCGAAAGCCTCGCCACCATCGGCGCTGATGCCCGCGACGCTGACATCCGGCACCGAATAAACCGGAGCGCCGCTGCCGAGCGTTCCCTCGACGCGGCTCACGCCGAACGTCGCTTCATTGATCGTAGTTGGAGAGAAAGTGTGCGTCCAACTTCCCTGATATGCATATTCCCAGTTTTGGTCGCTTGCCGGGGAAAAGGCGGGTACCGCCGTAGGCGCGCCGTAAGTCAGAACCGTACGGTAGAAGCTGCCGTAAAGACGGTCGTTCGCGAAATACTTGTCAACCCGGCCGAAGTATTGTGTACCATTTCGAATGGCCGTGGCATTGAGCGTTCCGGTATCAATCGTGGGGGTGCTGCAAGGAAGTGATGCCTCTCCTATCGTGATCGATCCGCCCTCTGGACACCCTCCAAAGTATGTGCCCGCCGTCTGCGCTACCGAAACATTCGAAAGTGTGGTTGGCGCGTAGGTGCTCAGCAAACAGGTTCCCAACGAACCTTCAATCCCCGCGCAACTCCCGGACGATCCCCCCGAGAACGGGAAATTCGTCTGCGCCCAAGAAACGAACTGCGGGTCGGCAAAGGTCTGTCCGGCCGCGTTCGCGGAAACAGATTGCCGCTGTGGCTCCACGTCAAAGAAGAAGAAGAACTGATGGTGAGGAATAATCGGACCACCGATGCCGAAGGACATGTTATTGGCGTGGAACGGCGGAATCGAAGTTCCCGGTGCTTGGAATTCCGTCAAGGCGTACATCTTCTCGTTAAAGTAATAATCACTGGCGAAACCGTGGAATTTATCCGTCCCGGACTTCGTGTTCATGACGACTTGGGCACCATCGGCGCGGCCGTATTCCGCCGAGAAAGTGTTGACTGCGATGCTCATTTCCTGAATCGAGTCCGGGTTCGGGGTCAAATTCAAAACGCCTTGACGAATGCCGCTGGTGACGTCGAGGCCATCCACGACCCACATGTTTGACATCTGGCCCTCGCCATTGGCGCTGGCATCCACCTGCGTTTCTGTCGAGTAATTGTCCACACCGGATCCCGGCGTGCCGGTATGCCCCGGCTGGCCGCCGCCTTGGGTTCCGAGGCCAGTAACACCAGGGGCCAGCGTCGCAAGCGTCACCATGTTGCGACCGGCAACGGGCAGCTCCGCCACGCCCTGGTTTTCCAATGTCATCTGATTGCGCGTCTCTGCCGTGTTCAGGATGGGCGCTTCGCCGGTGACTTCGACGGTCGACTGCACGCCCTTTACCTTCAGACTTATTGGGACGTTAAGCGTTTGCTTAGTCTCGAGAGTAACAGTGACGACCTCTTTGCTGAAGCCAGCCGTCTCCACGGTTATCTCGTACTGGCCCGGCGCCAGGCTAAGAAACTGATAGTTCCCGCCCGTGTCGGTGGTCGTCGTGTTGGAAATATCCGTGGCAGTGTTCCGGAGCCCCACCTTCACATTGGGAATGCCCGCACCACTTGGGTCTTGGACGACACCCTGGATACCTCCGCTAAACTGGGCAAAGGAGACGCCTGCAAACAACCCCAAGAAAACCAGAACGGCGAGAATGCGAAATGCGGTAAACGCTTTCATGGCCACGATACCCCCTCAGTCTTGAGTGTGACCGGCGTCGCTCAAACTGCCTCCAGCCGGGATGCATTGGGGCAAAGTCCCCCCATGTCGTGGAAAATCACAACAATTGTTGAAGCTCGATGAATGATGGATCGACCCCTCGACCCTTGTCCCCCAGGCAACGCTTCCGACTGCGAGGAAACGTTTACCTGCACTATGGGCGAGAAGGTACATCCATGCTTTGTCTCCTGTCAAGGGAAATCTGCAAAGTGTGGATGCTTGCCATCCGGGGGTTTAGTAATTCGTATAAATGGGGCCGAATTGTCGCAGACACATGAATCGTGAGAGGGGACAAGGAGAACGTGAAATGCGTTCCCCAGAGTATCCCTTGGGGCGAATGCAACCGCGCTCCGCTTAACCGATGAGCACGCGAGTGATGGCTTGCCCCATTTCGGCCGTGGTGGACGTGCCACCAATGTCGGGAGTGCGTACCTTAGAGTTCGCAAGCACCGTGGCGATGGCTTGCTCGATGGCGTCGGCAGCACCCGATTCGCCAAGATGGCGCAACATCATTGCTCCGGACCAGATCTGCCCGATCGGGTTCGCAATGCCCTTCCCAGCAATGTCCGGCGCGGAACCGTGAACAGGTTCAAACATGGATGGGAATTCCCCCTCGGGATTCAAGTTACCCGAGGGAGCCATGCCAATCGAACCCGTCACCGCCGGGCCCAGGTCCGAGAGAATATCTCCAAAGAGATTTGAGCCCACCACGACATCGAACCAGTCCGGATGGCGGACAAAATGCGCCGTCAAGATATCGATGTGATACTGATCGGTGCGGACGTCGGGAAACTCCTGGGCAATCAGCCGAAAGCGTTCATCCCAGAAGGGCATGGTGTGGATGATGCCGTTCGATTTTGTGGCGGAGGTCAGATGGGCCTTCCGCGACCGCGCAAGTTGGAACGCGAAGCGCAGGATGCGGTCCACACCACGACGCGTAAAGATGGTCTGTTGAATCGCCATCTCATCGTCGGTGCCTTCGTAGAGCCTGCCGCCGATTTGGGAATACTCTCCCTCATTGTTCTCTCGGACGATCAGAAAATCGATCTGCCCCGGCTGGACATTCTTCAGTGGCGATTCAATCCCCTCGAACAAGCGTACCGGCCGCAAATTCACATACTGGCGAAAGTGGCGGCGAATGGGGATCAGAAGTCCCCAGAGGGAGATGTGGTCGGGAACGTCCGGATGGCCGACGGCGCCGAGGAAGATTGCGTCGAAGCGGCGCAATTGTTCGAGGCCGTTTTCCGGCATCATTCGGCCGGTCTTGCGATACGTCTCGCAGCTCCAATCGAAGTGCTGCCAGCCGAGGGAAAAGCCGAAGCGTCTCGCGGCCGCTTCGAGGACCCGGATTCCTTCCGGAACCACCTCGAGGCCGATACCGTCGCCCGGAATCACCGCAATCGAATACTTTTTCGTGCCAACCGCCATCATTTTCCCTCCGGCCAGAACTCGGGCCAATCGAACGGAGCGTCTTGCCTGCTCATGCGACAAAGACGGCGTGGCGACCGCCAAATGGCAGCCGGTCGTTTCCTATCATTGCAGCTCCTGAGCCTGCTCGCGCGGCGCGCCGACGCTAGCGGGCCGAAGCAAGAACGCAAGCCCCGCCCCAATCCACGTAATGATTCCTAAAAACGCGAACCCGGCCAGGAAACTGCCAGTCTTTTTGTCCAGGAAACCGATGACGAGCGGTGACACATACGCTCCGAGGTTGCCAATGGCATTGACGAGTCCCATGACAGACCCCACGACCTTTGCCGGCAGGGTCTCCGTCGGAATCGCCCAGAAAGGAGCCATTGGGCCGTAAGCTCCGATCCCGCTGAGCGCAATAAAGACGAATGCGATTAGAGGTGACCGCGGTGTAAAGAACACCGCGGCCAGCAGGCACGCGCCGCCGCTCGCCATGGATATTCCCACATGTCCTCGCCGCTCCCGAACTTTATCCGAGTGGCGCGAGATCACAAGCAAGGAAACAAGACCGACAATAAACGGGATCGTGTAGAAGATGCCCGCGGAGAGGTTGCTTAGCTTGGTAATCTTCTCCATGGCGCTGGGCAACCAGAAGACGAGCCCCATCTGCCCGGCCGCAAAGCAAAAATAGACAGCGACCAGAATTAGTGCCTGCGGTCGAAGGAAAGCTCGCAGATACGATACTTGTCCGGAGGATTCGATCTCTGCGGATTCCCGGCGCAGAGTTTCAATCAATTGAGACCTCGCCGCCGGCGAGAGCCAGTTCACTTGCGAGGGATGATCCTGCATGAAGACGAGCCAGACCACCAGCCACACCAGCGGCAAAGCCCCTTCCGCAAGCATCATGACCCGCCAGTTCCAGCGATCCAGCATCCAGCCGGAAATGGGAGACGAAAGAATCACGGCCCCCGGGAGGCAGGCCAGCCAGAACGCATTCGCTCGGGCGCGTTCGGCGCGCGAGAACCAGTGAGAGAGCAGGATCAGCGTCGCCGGGAATACGCCTCCCTCCGCCACGCCCAGGAGGACACGCAGGACGAGCAACTCGTGGCCGTTGCGTGCCAACCCACAGCCCGCCGCCGAAAAGCCCCACACGATTAGAAGAATGCTGATAAACTTCTTCGCGCTCCAGTGCTTCGCCAGGTGCCCTCCTGGAATTTGCAACAGGCAATACCCCCAGTAGAAAACGCCGGCAATATTGCCTGCCTGCGCGGGATCGAGATTCAGATCGCGACTCATGTGGGGCATGGCAAGGGAAATGTTAGTCCGGTCGATGAAGGAAATTGTGTACATGATGAATGCCACAGGGATGATTCGATGCCACCGCTGCGACAATCCGCGCGCCTCGATGGAATCAGAGATCGTTGGTAGGCTCAAAACGCCGCAGGAATAACACACTCGGGGAAAGGTTGCAAAGGGTGCCAAGGCCGGGAACCAGTGCCCGCGCCCTTCCAGCGCGAAAGCCGGATCGTTTAACTCGTTACGGCCAAACCGTCAGTCATGCTGCTCGCGGTGGCGCTTGATGAAATCTCTCAAGTACTCGCCGGCGTCAATAATGTGTTTCCACAGTGCTTCCGCGGTTCGATCGGCGTCGCCGCTTTTGCAGAGATCAAACAGCAGGCGGTGCGCCGGACCTGCCTGACGAAGCTTGCGCGTGAACGCCAGGTGCAACCGGGTATAGCGGTCGCAGTTGTTGTTCAAGGTCTTCAGCAACGACATGACCACCGGGCGATGAGCGGGCGCATAGAGCGCCGAATGGAACGCCCAATTCAACCGGCCCCACCCCGGCATCTCGGACTCTTTTTCCAGCGACTGCTCGAACTGCCTCAATGTTTCCTCCGCCCGGTGAAAGGCTTCGGCCGTAAAGTTGGGGATCGCCTTGCGGACCATGAAGCACTCGAGAATGGCGCGAGTCTCGAATAACTGCATGATTTCGTCCGGAGAGAGCGCCGAGACAACGGCTCCGTGGTTCGCCACAATCGTGATTAGCCCCTCCGCCGCCAGATGGTTCATCGCTTCCCGGACAGGGACCCGGCTTACCTGGAACTCAGCTGCGATCGCATCTTGGCGCAATTGTTCGCTTTCGTGAAACTCACCGCTGATGATTTTCTCCCGAAGCCGCTCCAGGACGGCTGCAGTCAGGGACTGCCGTCGAATTGGTGCTGATATCCTGGGAACGCCTTCATTGGCGGTAGCCGTTCGCGAGATCATTTCCATAACGGTTCCTCAAGACTGCGCTGGCATATTACTAAACGCAAATAGCCAAAAGGTGAAGTGATGATAGATGGCAATTCAGGACACAAAGAAGAGCTTGGATGGGGCTGTGTACGACTGGAAGTAGTGGGTCGCTGAATTAGGTCGACCGTGTCTCCCCCTTTCGAGATGCCTCTCCGGAGGCTAGCATCGCAGGCCTGACATCAAGTTCAGGCCTGCGATCCCCGGCCATGCAAGCTAGAACGAAATGCGCGCGCCCAATTGAAGCTGTCTTGCGCTGAGCGCGGAGGTCACCATGCCGAAGTTTCCGGCGGCCATATTGTTATTAACCGGCCCGAGGTTCACACGGTTGAACACGTTCAGGAAATCAAAGCGGAATTGAAGACTTCCTGCTTCGCCAAGCCAAGGCAAGTGGGTGTTCTTCAGCACGGAAGCATCCACTTGGAATAAGCCCGGATTGCGATAACCGTTGCGCGGGAGGTTTCCTTCCGTGCCCGGCGACGGCACCGGGAAATCAGCGGCGGCAAACAGTCCGCTGATATAGGCCTGACGGCTGTGCGAACCGCTGTAATCGGTGGTTGGCGTATCGGGGATGTCGTAGTTGACCCCGTCCTGATTGTAGTCGCAGGTGGCCGAGCCGCAAAAAACCCAATAGGGAGTTCCCGTCTGGACTGCCGTGACGCTGCTGACCTCCCACCCAGAAGTGAGCACTTTCCCGAAGCCGCTTTTCATCCCCGGAATAGTGTACACCTCGGATAAGGAGAAGCGCTGACGGACGTCCCAGTTCGCGTCTGCCCAGTAATTGAAATAGGCAGTCGGATCGGGGATGTTGAGTCCGCCGTCTTGATCGAACCGCGTCCCTGCCTCGGGGTAATCCATCGCCTTTGAGAGCGTATAGGAGCCCTGGAAGCTAAATGCTGAACTGGGCCTGCCCCGAATCGTCAGGATCATCGCGTTGTAAGTGCCTGCGTTAGCATTGCTGACGTAATCGATTGTCCCGAAACTCGAGTTCGGCCGATCGTTTACTGTGCAGCCGGCACATCGGTTCTGGTCTGTACCCGTCAAGCCGTCGTAGGAACGCGAGCCTGAGTAGTTCGCGCCAACGACCAGCCTCCAAGGAAGCTGGTGCTCGACCCCGATGACGTAGTTGACAGCTAAAGGCGCCGTTAGATTCCGGGCCAACGAGTCTACGCTGGACTGTACACCTGTTATCCCGCCCTGCGAGTTCAACGATCCTGCGGGGATGGAAGGCAATGGGAAATTAAAGGGATACGTTCCGGAGGGCGCGAGTGCAAAAATTGGCTGAATGCCCGTACCTCCAAAAAGAGAGGAAGTAAAAGTTGGACTGATTACACCAGGGGGATTGTTGCGCATCTGATCGACGCTCTGGCCCATCACGACCCAGTCGCGGTATACCCCGATTCCGCCGCGAATGCTCCAGTTACCCCTCTTTGTGGGATCCCATGCAAAACCAATGCGGGGGCTCCAGAAATTGTTTTGTGAATTGGCAAAGACCCCGCCGCCGCCATCCGATTTGACGGAGGCAGTAGCAATCTGCTCGGTGAGTGTGCTCCCGGTGCCCAGGTATAGGCTGCTGAATTGGAAGCCGCTGTTTCCCCAGGGCGTGTGGTTCGTAAAATCATCCCAGCGCAACGCAAGCGTAACGCTCAGATTTGGTTTGATCTTCCAATCATCCTGAGCGAAAAACCCGAAGGGATTCGTCTGTCCGCCAAATATGACCGTACCGGGATTGCCGGTCAGTGGGTTGTAGGCTCCCACCGTCTCATTGAAAGGATGGTCCTGTACAAGGTCGAATATAGAGTTAAAAGTGAAATTCGGAATTACGTTGTCGGGAGTGAAATCCCCATGCTCGATGCCCCGGTCTCCATCATATCCGAACTTAAATGTGTGCGGTCCATGAACCCAGCTTAGTACCGCGCGCCAGTTGTAATTCGGCCCCCGGTATTCGCCCGGCCCCCAACCGCCGCCGACGCCGAAGCCCTGTGCCCCGTCACTTAAGTTGATTACGGGGACCTTCAAGTCCGCATCCTGTCCGTTCGCGCCGCCAACGCTTGCGAATGCAAACGCACCCTCCAACAACAGGTTCGCATTAAATGTGTGTGTGTAGTCAATCTGGCCATACCGGTTGCGCATGATGTCCAACGCCCCCAGGCCTGCCCGCGGTGACGGCTGCTGCTGGTCAAAAGAATCGTTGTAGTAGCTCAGATAGAGACGATCATTGGGGGTAAAATACTCGTCCAAGCGGAAGTTGTATTGCAGTGCATTGTAGTATGGGCTAAACGAAAAACTCCCGTTATCGAAAACGACCGTGCTGCAAGGAATCGTTACACCCCCGCCACCGGTTCCTCCGAACGGCAACAAAGTTCCGACGGTACCACCCGATCTTACAGCCGGGATGGGAAGATTACCGCTGGACGGGCATCCGCCAGTCGGATTGAAATATTGGAGAGCCGTGGTGGTTCCACCATTGGGCTTCAAGTTGGAAGCAGGATAAAGCGTAAAGAGCGAAGTCCCGACCGTGTCCGGGAAATTCGCCTGCGCCCAGGAAACGAAGGCAGGGTCCTCAAAATTCACTGTGCCCGAGGACTCAGGAGAAGTCGACCACAGTTTTTCGACGTCCGCAAAGAAGAATGTCTTGTTCTTCCGGATGGGGCCACCCAGCGCACCCACCAAATCCTTTCGCGAGAATGGGCTGACCGCGGAGAAGTCCGGGTCCGCCTGAAGGTCCTGGTTTTTATAGAACAAGCTTCCCGTGCCGTGGAATTGGTTGGTCCCAGATTTCGTGGTCACCTGAACCACGACGGAGCTGCCAAGAGCATTCTCCGCGTCCCAGGAGTTGGCTTGCATCGTTACTTCCTGCACCGCATCCGGGATCGGCGCAAGGATCAAGTTTCCGTTCTGGATGGGACTCGTGACGTTCATGCCGTCCACATACACCACATTGCCCGTGTAACTCCGGCCATTGGCGCTGATTTGCGGCGTCTGCGTCCCGAAATTGTCTGCTCCGCCTCCCGGTGACTCGCCCGCGCCGCGAGTTCCTGTCCCCACGACTCCCGGCATAACAGAGAGCACATCCCAAAGGTTTCGATTGAGCTGAGGCAAATCTCTCACCGTCTCTGAGGATAATGTTGCCTGCAGGCGAGTCTCGTCCGTATCCAGCGGAGCGGCCTCGGACACAACGTTCACGCTCGCGGAGACGCTTCCCACCGGAAGCGTTATATTTATGCCCTCGAGTTCGGCCGTGCTGAGTGTTAGGTTCACTTCCGTGGTCTTAAAGCCGCTCTTGGAAGCTGAGACGACATAGCTGCCTGGAGGAAGGTCACTGAAGCGGTAATTACCGGATTCGCCCGTCGTAGTGCTCTGCTTGATTCCGGTATCCACGTTGCGCAACTCTACCGTAGCGCCCGCCATGGCTGCGCCGCTGGAGTCAGACACAATTCCTTGGACGTTACCACTGTACTGTGCATGTGAAACACCCGCGCACAACACAAACAAAGCAAGGACGACAACGAATCGAGTCGTCACGAGTGTCTTCATAAGCTATTCCACCCCCATCTTCCTTGGTGCGGCTAGCACCTGAAGCGAATTACTACACAGCACTTTCTCGGCACGCTCCGCTTTGCCGGAGGTTGCGCCGAGAGCGCCCAACATGAAGTTGTGAATGCACACACAATCCGGAAGAACTCGTACCCCAACTCCGTTGCGGGCCTCTCCAGTAAACGTTTACCCGCAAATCTACTGTGAATTTACATCGGGCGTTCCGATCCTGTCAAGAGAAATATGGAATGGATTTTATATATAAGCGGCGGTTTTCGGGATCGACGGTCCTTTAAAAGCCGAAGCCCAAGAGTACATCCCTCATTGGGCCCCACCATCGTTGCCCTGTTGACCCGGCTCGACTAGCTTATACTTGTTCTTCGCGTCTTCCTGTTTCCGAGTCTCTTCCCGAAGTGTGGCCAAGCGCTTCAATAAATCGGGGATCTCATCCTTCTGGTCTGTGCCGCGAAGGGCCTGCACCAGGTGGTACAGGGCCGCTTGATCCGATGGATCGACCCGCAAGGCTGCCCGAGATTGCTGGATCGACTTGCTGATTTGGCCCGACTTCAAGAACAGGTCCCCCAAAAGATCAAGCGCGGAGACGAGTTGAGGGTTGAGCTGCACGGCGCGCTGTGCTGCACGGGTCGCTTGTACGAAATCGGAGCTTCCCACTGCGGCTCCCTTCTGGATTAGGATCTGTGCAAGCAGATAGTGGAGGAACGCGTCGCTGGGATGGCTTTTGAGCTGCGCGCGAACGGCCGCGAGCGCTTCGTCCGGGTCATGCTGTTGCAACTCTCCCAGTCCTTGCGCATCGGAACTGAACGACTGTCTGGGATCCAGCCGCTCGGCTGTCTCCAGGTCGGCTTCTCCCTTGTCGTACTGAGCCATCTGAATGTACAGAATGCCTCGAGCCGCATAAAGAGCTGCTGAATTAGGAATCTGACCCAGCCCGACGTTAAGCATGTCGACCCCGACCTGATAGGACGAGTGGTTGAACGACAAGGTCACAAAGTCCAAGTAGTAGCTGGGATCCTTTGGGGCAAGAATAATCGCTTGTCTTAGGAGTTCGACCGCATGGGGGGTGTCGTTCAAGTCTTCGTATGCTTGTGAAGCGAGATCCAAGACGTCTGGTTCAGGATTCGCCGCCTTCAGGAGTGGCTGAAGCGTGTCGATAGCATCCTGGGCGCGATGCGCCAGAAATTGCGCAGTCGCTAGACTGTACAGCGCGCGAGGGTCCTCCGGCCCGGAAGCAACGACCTTCTCAAATACCGGAATCGCGGCGTCGGGATTTTGAAGCCGAACCAGGCAGGTACCGTACTGCTCCAAGGCCACGGGCTGGGTGTCTACCAACTCCCGGGCCTGCTCAAAGTGTGCCACCGCCGTGTCGCAATCATTCATCTTGAAGGCAATTACGGCCAGCATCGCATGGCTCGTTGGATCTCCCGGGTGACGCTTCAGCAGATGTTTCAGCAGGACGATGGCGTGGTCGTTTCCTTCCTTGTATTCAATCTGAGCCGCGCCCTCCAGCGCGGGGACGTAATCCGGAGACAATTTCAAAGCGGAGTTATAAGCCGCCAGCGCTTCCCGATCCTTTCCCAAGCCGGAAAGCGCCAATCCTTCCATAGCCCAAATGCGAACATCCCTCGGCGATTTTTCCAGCGCCGAACGGCTGAGGTCCAGTGCCTGTTGGTAATTCTGGGAGCGCAGAGCTGCACTGATGGATCGAGCAAGATCATTGGCATCCTGTGCCGCTGCCAGGGACGCCATAGTCAGAAGAATGACCAATGTGGTCCGTCGAATCATGTAAACGATTCCCCGGCCAGACGGCCGCGAGTCTGGAAATTGGACCGCATCAAATTCGCTACGATCGCAATGAAATTGTACGCCGACCGCCGTATTTCGGGTCATCTACAGAAATCAGGTCGCTTTAGTCACCTTCCAATAAACCGCATAACTTCCTGGGCTTGCAAAAGCAGGCTGCGGTTCGCCATTGATTTCCACCGACCCACCGTCAACCGCCCAGGAGGGAATTCTCAGGTTGAGCGCTGCCTCCACAGGCTGGGCCGCCTGAATCGTGATTTTCGTTCCTTCCTGTTCGGGGAAGCGCGTGTCCTGCCGGATTGTTAAGCCCTTCTCTGGCCAATGCACCTCGGAGGCGATGAAAAGATTCACGAACACGTCGTGGTCATTGTGAAAATAGATCGAATCGGAGAGTTTCGAAAACTCCTCCGCGCCGGTCCCCGTGCAACACCAGAAGGAGTTGTATCGCGAGTTGAAATACTTCCAATAGCCGGCCTGGAGCGGAAGGTAATACATTTTCATCCCCTCCGGATCCATCGTGCCCAATCTGGAATTGAACAGCGTCCGCTCGTAATAGTCCATGCAGCGAGGGTCGGCGGTCCATTGATACACGTGGCGCGTCAGCTTCAGCATGTTGTAACCGCAGCAGCATTCCTCGCTGACGTCGCTCAACTCCGTCGACAAATCTCCAGGATCCGTCCGCCAGTATTCTGCGTTGCTCGTTCCGCCAGTCACAAAACTGCGCTCCTTGGTCACCTCGTTCCAGAAATACCACGCCACGTCCTGGTAGTGCGGGTCCCCCGTCAGCTCGTACCAGCGGGCCGCACCGATCACTTTCGGAATGTGCGTGTTGACGTGCAACCCCTTCAATTGATCCCGGTGCTCGGCCAGGGGATCGAAAAACGAAGGTTGCTGAAATCGGCGGGCCGTTCCGAAGAATTGGAAGCGGTTCCCCGACGCAGCCAGATTCAGCAAGGCCTCCATCGTGCCGCCGTACTCGGTCCGCAGAATTCGCTGCATATCGTCATCGCTGATTTGAGTGGTCCAATGCCCGATCCATCCAGCTAAGCCGCTCGCGACTTCCAGGGCCTGCGCGGTATGGCAATACGTGTACATGTCTACCAGCCCCGCCAGGATCTTATGCAGCGTGTAGAACGGCGCCCACACATCCTTCCCTTCCAGCAGCCGGTCGAAGAAGTCCTCTGGGAACGCGCTCAAGTAGCCGTTGCCATGTGCCGCCTGGCACTTCGCCAGTTCCGCGACAATCGATTCGCCCTTGGTCTTCAGCGCATCGTCCCCCAGGCTCCCGTAGCTCAAGGCGCAGGCGGATAGGAAATGCCCTGTAAAATGTCCGCGCAATTCGCAGTCGGGCGCCTCCCATCCTCCCAGGGGCTCGGCGGAACTCGGCAGCCCTGCATTCAGCCGGAAGGTGTGCAACAGTCTCTCCTCCGGGACAGAGTGAAGATACTGTTGGTTCGTCGTGGCGGCTTGCAGGAATGGTCCATCCAGTAATCGCACCTGATCTAGAGGAAACGGCGTCGCAAGCAATTGGACTCGCGGCGCAAACCCGCGTCGGCGCCCTTGACCCTGCGCCGGCACGGCGCTCCCCAAAAGGGCCGCAGCCCCGCCAGGAATGCAGGTTAGGACCGCCGAAGACATAATTCCCGACACGAATTGCCGCCGTGAAATGCCATCTATAATTTTCATGCCGGACTCACCTCAAATGATGGCTCACGAAATCCGGAGCCTATGAAATCACTCGTTGAAAACGTTTACACCAAAACTCTTATATAGTACACAACAGATGTGCATGCTAATCAACCCGCTCTCCCTGTAAAATGGGCCGCCATGTTTTGCAGCCCCCTATCGTCCTCACTCCCGCGGCGCCTCCCGGCTCCCATTCAGCTCCCATGAAGATCACGCGCCGCGCTTTTCTTTTTTCACTTCCGGCCGGCGCATCCGCATGGTCGGTCATCGCGCAGGGCGTGGCCTCCCGCCACGTTAAGCCCCAGGCTCGCCCTGCCTCGTCGGGCAAGCCCTTTGACGCTCAATTCACGGATGTCGCTCGTCAGGCGGGTTTGACTGCCCCCATCATTTACGGCCGCCCCGATTACTCCGACTACATTCTCGAAGCGACCGGTTGCGGCTGCGCCTTCTTTGACTACGACAACGACGGTTGGATGGACGTTTTTCTTCTGAGCGGCACTCGGCTCTCCGGCGATCCTCCCGGCGCCACCAACCGCCTTTACCGCAATAATCGCGACGGAACATTCACCGACGTAACCGAAAAAGCAGGGCTTCACAAAACCGGCTGGGCCTCCTCGGTCTGCGTCGGCGACTACAATAACGACGGTTTCGAGGATTTATTCTGCACCTACTTCGGCCAAAACGTCCTCTACCGCAACAATGGTGACGGCACTTTTACCGACGTGACCAAGCAGGCGGGTCTGACCAACGATCCCACCCGCTGGGGCTCGGGCGCCACATTCATTGATTACAACCGCGACGGCAACCTCGACCTCTTTGTCGCCAATTACGTCCGGTTCGATATGCAGCATGTTCCCAAACCCGGATACGACGTCAACTGCAACTGGAAAGGCGTTCCGGTCGAATGCGGTCCTCGCGGACTCCCCCCGGCCTATCATTCGTTCTATCGCAATAATGGGGATGGAACCTTTACCGATGTGAGCAAGGAGGCGGGCATCTCTGCCGCGCGTGAAAGTTACGGCATGACGGCGGTCGCCGCCGATTTCGATGAGGACGGTTGGCCCGACATTTATCTCGCTTGTGATTCCACCCCCAGCCTTCTCTTCATGAACAATCACAATGGAACATTCAGCGAAGAAGGCGTCCTACGCGGCGTCGCCTTCAACGAAGACGGCATGGAGCAAGCCGGTATGGGCGTCGGCATCGGCGATT
The DNA here is from genome assembly GCA_963788255.1 of uncultured Acidobacteriota bacterium. GTDB lineage: Bacteria > Acidobacteriota > Terriglobia > Acidiferrales > UBA7541 > Palsa-295. The sequence continues at coordinate 116,783 of CAWBGC010000001.1, read as the reverse complement.
TCGATCTGGACGGCCATCTGGACCTCTTCAAGACACACTTCTCCGAAGACACCAACGTTCTTTACCGCAACGACGGGAAGGGAAATTTCGTCGACGTCACCACTTCCGCCAAGCTCGGCGTGGAGACCCGCTTCATATGCTGGGGCACCGGCATCGTGGACCTCGATAACGATGGCCTCCCCGACATTTTCGTCGTGGCCGGCAGTGTGTATCCGCAACTCGAGCGCAAACTGCCCGACTATCCCAGCAAATGCCCGCGCATGGTTTTTCGCAATCTTGGAAACGGCACTTTTGAGGAACTCGCCGGCGAGGCAGGTCCCGCGATCCCTGAAGCCCACTGCAGCCGCGGCTGCGCCTTTGGCGATTTCGATAACGACGGCGACCTCGACATCCTCATCGTCAACCTCAATGAGCCGCCTTCCCTGCTGCGCAACGACCTTCGCGGCGCCCACCATTGGCTCAAGGTGAAGCTCGTCGGGACTGCCTCCAACCGCAGTGCGATTGGCGCGCGTGTCCTGGTTCGCTACGGCAAGAAAGTACAGGCTCAGGCCCTAACCAGCCAATCCAGTTTCTATTCATGCTGCGACCCGCGCCTTCATTTCGGCCTCGGGCCAGAAACCTCCGCCGATATCGAGATTCACTGGCCCAACGGTTTGAAGCAGGAATTAAAGGGAGTCAAGCCCGATCAGTTGGTCACGATTCAGGAAGGCAAGGGCCTCATTCCCAGTAAGGGTTGGTCATAGGGGGCCTGCTGCGCTCGATTCCGCTATCAATCAATTCCCTGGAACGAAAAGCTCAAGTCGAATGTGCCACGCGACCGACTGCCCCGGCTCGAGCGACACCATTCCAGTATCGACATTCCTCCACACTTTCCGGTTGTAAGGGTCGGCCAGATTGAATTGCGGCTCTACCACCACGTAGCTTTGCTCGGGGGGCGCATACACCTGCACCGATTTTATTTCCTGCGAAAGCGCCCGAATCCTAAGCCCGTAACGCGCCTTCGGATCCGTAATCTCAATAGGCACGCTTCCATCAGCATTGCGCTTCAAGCCTGTGAAGCAGTCGTCCATGAACAAATCTTCCAGCGCCGCTCCGCCGGAAGCCGTAAAGTCGTAACGCGTATTCAGCACGCTAGCGAGCTGTCCTCGCGGAAACACGTCGTCGTAATTGTTCACCATCACTCGCAGCTGAGCGGGAATGTGCAATCTGCCTTGCCGCCGGTCACCGCTCGGAAATCCAAAATACGGGTGGAAGCCGATCGCCATCGGCAAAGCCTCATTTCCGACATTCTTCGATGTCACCACAATGTCCATCGAATCATTCTTCAGCGCCATCCGCACGCTTACGTCTGTCTTCGAGGGCCAGTGCCCCCCGAAATCGTCCGCGTGCAAAATAGCGCTCACGCTCGATTCCTCCGGGCCGCTCTCCTCCTTCACGTCTCCAAATTTCGCGCCCAGGATGAGCCCGTGCATGGCCACCGGCCTCGCGCCTGGATTCTTGCCGTGCCAATTCGCCGGCAGGGAAACTTCCTTCCCTGCGATTGTGGTCTCGATCGTCTTCCCGTCGCTCGACACTGCTCCGCGAATCCGGTTCGGATACGGCAGCAGGATGGCCCCGCCGATCTTGAAACTCTCGTTGCTGAATTCGTCGTTTCCGTATTCCAGCATCCGTTTCGCGTCCGAGATCTTCGGCGACTGGATTACCTGAACCTCTCCCGTCCCCGGCCAGTACGCCTTCAATTCCAGCAGATTCATTCCCACGGAAGGCAGCACGGTCGCTTCGACGAATTGTGGCCGCTTCGAATCTTCACTCCGCGGACGCGTCAGTGTCACCACCGGCGCCCCGAACACGGTCACTGGCGCGGTCTGCTGTGCCGCAGAATTCTCTGCATTAACTGCCGCGCCATTGGCCCGGCCGGCCACCGAAGTCTTTCCGGCAATCAGCGCCACGCTGAGCGCCACAAACAGCCACAATCTCCTCGCGTCCTTCGAAATTGACATGTCGTCTCGATACAGAAAACGTTTCCTCAGCGCTGGCCTCGATTTATACTGATTTCTTCTGCCGCCGCGCAAGCAAATTCCCTTCCGCTGAGCATCCTCCGCTGGTATTTAGGATAAACTTGCGCTCGAGGGTCGGACATCAAAAGGGCTGGGTGAGATGAGGAAGGATGCTCCACGCAATTTTCGAGACGCCGCCCACCGCCGCGAGGAGATGATTTCTAAGCGTCAAAAGTCACGCTTCTCCACGGCAGTAATTTCCACTCTTTACTGCGCCCCTCTCGCCGGGGCTGTCCGATGAAGCGGCGGGATTTTCTGAAGGATTTGGCCATTGCTGGCAGCGGATTGCTTTGGCGTCCCGCCACCGCCAATGTCTTTCGACTCCAAGACGCGGATGCTTCCGCCAAGTTCGGTGCCCTTCCCATTCGCGGCCTGGTTGAAAAAGAAGGAAAGTCTTGGCAGCCGATTCAGTTGCCGCTTCCCCACCCTGCCGACGGCCTGGAAGCCGTAATTCGCCTCGACGGAACAGTACTCGATCGTCAAATCGTGCCTTCCGGCGCGCAAACGCTCGAAGTCCTGGCTCCCGCCATTGATGCAATCCGCACGTCGAATCTCAGTCTGGAAATTGCTGGTGCCATTACCGAATGGAACATCACGCTTAAGCCCGTGCGCAAAGTCCTCATTTACGTCCTTCCTCATTCTCACAACGATATCGGCTACACCGATCTCCAGCGGAACGTGGAAGCCAAGCAAGTACAAAACCTGCTCACCGGCATCGAGCTGGCCCGTAAGACCGCAGACTATCCCGAAGGAGCTCGCTTTGTCTGGAATTTGGAGTGCATGTGGGCCGCGGATCTTTTCATGCAGCGAATGTCTGCGGCCGACAAGGACGCGTTCAAAGACGCTGTTAAACGCGGCTGGGTCGCACTCAACGGAATGTACGCGAACACGCTCACCGGCCTCTGCCGTCCCGAGGAGTTGGTGCAACTTTTCCGCTGCGGCACTGAGTTAGGCAATCAGTTTGGCGTGAAAGTCGATTCCGCCATGATCAGCGACGTTCCCGGCTTCACTTGGGGCACAGCCACCGCAATGGTGCAAGCCGGCATCCGGTATTTTTCCGCCGCTCCCAATTGGTTCGACCGCATCGGCTCGTTGATGCAGGTCTGGCAGGACAAGCCGTTCTGGTGGATCGCTCCGTCCGGCCGGGAAAAACTGCTCGTGTGGGTTCCGTGGACCGGATACGCCATGTCCCACGTCGTCGGGAGCGCGACGAAAAAATGGGTCGGCGATTATCAGGATCGCCTCGACGAAGTGAAGTTTCCCTACGACATTTCCTACATCCGCTGGTCGGGCCATGGCGATAATGCCGTCCCCGATCCCCAAGTCTCGGAGTTCTTCAAATACTGGAACACGAAATTCTCCTGGCCGAAATTCATGATTTCTTCGACAAGCACAGCCTTCGCCGCTTTCGAGCAGCGGCACGGCAAGGAGTTGCCGGAGTTCAAAGGGGACCTCACTCCCTATTGGGAAGATGGCGCCGGCTCTTCGGCTCTTGAAACCGCGATGAACCGGAATTCCGCCGACCGCCTCGTTCAAGCTGCGGCGCTTTTCGCCATGCGCGATCCCGGGGCGTATTCACCGGCGGCATTCCGCGACGCTTGGCGCAACGTCCTTCTTTATTCGGAGCACACTTGGGGCGCGTGGAACAGCGTGTCGGATTCAGAGAACAAATTTGTCACCGATCAATGGGAGGTCAAGCGCTCCTTCGCCGTGAATGCAGATAGGCAATCCCGCGATCTGCTCGCACAGGCTTCAGTGGCCTCGACCGGCAAGAAGTTGCCGGGCGGACCCAAGCACGAGTCCGCCGTCTTCATTCACAACACCACTTCCTGGACGCGCTCCGAACTCGTCCTTCTGCCCAAGGAATTCTCGCTCGCCAGCAACCACGTAATTGATCAGCACGACCGCCCCATTCCCTCCCAGCGGCTTTCAACCGGCGAATTGGCAATCTGGGTCAGCAACATTCCCCCCTTCGGATCCGCGCGGTTCCGAATTGTGCCCGGAGCAAGCCGTAAACCGACGAATCCCGCCGGCGCCCAAAACAACGCGCTCGACAACGGTTTCGTCCACGTCCAGGTCGACGCGAAGACGGGAGGAATCGTCGAGCTCCGGAGCCATGGCTCCGAGAAAAACCTTGTAGACTCCTCCGGCGGCGAACAAATTAATCAATTTCTTTTTCTCCCCGGCGATCATCTCTCGGATCTTCAGTCTAACGGCCCCGTAAAAATTACAATCGAGGAAGATGGTCCCCTTGTCGCCGTGCTTCGCATCGAATCGAGCGCGCCGGGCTGCAACAGCCTGGTCCGCAAAACACGATTGGCCGCCGGCGCCGATCATGTCGAAATCATAAATATCGTCGACAAGAGACGCGCACCCATGAATCCGCACCCGGGAGAAGGGGGGCCCGGCGAAAGTTGGGCGCAGCGCGGCGGCAAAGAAAGCGTTCAGTTCGCATTCCCCTTCAATATTGAAGGGGGCCAGATTCGCATGGGCATTCCCCTCGCCACGATGCGCCCGGAAATCGACCAGTTGCCGGGCGCGTGCAAGAACTGGCTTCCGGTCGGCCGCTGGGTTGACATGTCAAACGACCAGACCGGCATAACATGGACCACGCTCGATGCTCCGCTTGTCGAAATCGGCGGCATTACCGCGAACCTCCTTGGCTCTCAGCACAATCCCGACATCTGGCTCAAACACATCGAACCGACCCAGAGATTTTATTCCTGGGTGATGAACAATCATTGGGGCACGAACTACCGCGCCTACCAGGAAGGCCCCGTGGAGTTTCGCTACGCGCTGCGCCCGCACTCCGGCTACGATCCGGTTGAAGCCTATCGGTTTGCAACCGGACTAAGCCAGCCGCTCGTAGCTGCCTATGCAGATGAATCTCGCCCGCTTCCGATTTCGCTCCGCGGCGTTGAACCCGCCGACGTGGTGGTGACGTCTCTAAAGCCAAGCGACGACGGCAAGGCCTGGATCATTCGCTTGTTCGGGGCATCGGGCGAAGATCGCCAGGCCAAATTAATCTGGTCACAGCCAGCACCAAACTCAACGTGGCTAAGCGATACCAGCGAAAATCCCGGCGAGAAAGTGGGAGATTCCGTCCTGGTTCGGGGATGGGATCTCGTCACTCTGCGAGTGGAACCCTTTTCGAACCTAAGACGTCTATAGATGTGAGTGGTTCAGCGGGTCCCGGTTACTTCCCCGCTGACGCTTGGCGAATTTTACACACGCGTAATGGCTTTTGCGGGATAGTAGACATACGTGGCGAAGCCCAAGGCGGAACACCCCGTGCCCCAAACCGGAACAAGGCGCAGCGAACGTGTCCTGCTGGATGTCCCCGTAGTCATTCGCGGGGACTCCGCCGATCACCACGAATTTCGCGAAGAGACGTTCACGGTCACCGTGAGCGCCCACGGCGCACTATTGATGCTCGAAACGAAGGTGGCCCTGGGACAGTCCATCGTGATCATGAATCCGCAAAACTGGGACGAACGCGAAGGCAAGGTCGCCTACATCGGGCCCGACCGCGCCGGCCTCGCGCAAGTGGCGGTCGAATTCCAGCAGCCCGCGCCCGAATTCTGGTCGCTCGAATCTCCTCCCGCGAATTGGAAAATCGCATAACTTCCCGCCGCAAGCCCTTGTATTTCGGAGCATTTTCGGCGGCCCACTCGGCGCCACCCCACTGCGTCTAATTCACGGTCAGAGTGATCGTGACCGAATGTCCGTCGGTGCCGGATGTCCCTTTGGCAGTAATTCGGTAAGTTCCCGCTTTGATCGCGGTGGTTGTGGAGATGGTGAAAGTGGAGGTCTGCGAATTCACGCCGTTAAGCGTCACCATCGCCGGAGCGATCGAACACGTCGCCTCTTTCGGCACGCCGCTGCAACCCACCGGCGAACTGCCGGCCGTGGAATCTACAGGGTTGCTTTCCCTTACACGCACATTTATCTTTGCATCACCGCAATCGGCATTTGGCTTGAGCGGTGCGTCATGCAAGCGGCCGACGCGTTCGTCGCCGGTGCGCCCCAGCACGATGATATGACGCTGGTGATTCTTCGAGTTCTCGCGGACCAGAGGGCGCGCGATCCTTTCAGCTCCGTCGCTAGATGAAAATCCACCTCCGGAACACGCGCTGCTTGGGAGGACTTGTAAACACATTCCAGTTATTCGTGCATCCAAACAGGCGGATAATCTATCGCTCTCATGGAGGCAATCCACATGCACATTCTTAACAGGGTGGCCGCCGGCACTCTTCTTTGCGCAAGCGCCGCGTTCGGCCAGTCGGCTCAGCCGGCTCACACGCGCACGGCCAGACCACCGGGCGGGCAGGCAGTGGCCCAACCGGTGGCACATGCCACCATCCTCGGGCCGGTGGGAGATAAACTCGGGGAAGCAGAATTTTACGAGGCCCCAGGGGGGGTGAGAATCGACGTCAACATCATCCAGCAGATTCCGGGACTCCACGCCATCCATATCCATTCCGTCGGCAAGTGCGAAGGGCCGGACTTTAAGTCCGCCGGCCCTCATTTCAACCCAAATGGGAAGAAGCACGGGACCGAAAACCCTGAGGGACCTCATGCGGGCGATTTACCCAATTTCGAGGCAGGCCCCGACGGCCATGCCAAGTTTTCGGTCGTAACGGCGATGGTTTCGCTGGGGGACGGCCCGGACTCGCTATTTCAGCCCGGTGGAACCTCGATTGTAATCCATGAAGATCCGGACGATTACAAGACGGACCCGAGCGGCAACTCAGGCGTGAGGGTTGCCTGCGGGGTGATTGAAAAACACTAGGCAAATACGCCTCAGCGCGGAGGCTCGAAGCCGCTCTACGTTGCTTCTGGTGAGAAGCTGCGCATGGCGGTCTGCTCATCGGGGAAATCGGGGAAAACCGAATGCAGATTGGCGAGGTGCAACACTTCCTGCACGCGCTTGGTCAAGCCGACGGCCCGCAGTTCGGCGTTGTTCTTCCTTGCGGTATAAAGCGCGCGCACGAGTTGCCCCACGCCGGAGCTGTCCAAATACGTAACGTCGCGGAAGTTGAGCAGCACCCGCACCTTGTCGTCGTGAAACAGGTCGACGAGCAATTCATGCACGGCTTCTCCTTCGATCAGAGTAAACCGGCCGCGTACATCGACGATGGTTATGCCGCCGAGCTGCCGCGTGCTTGCACTAAAACCCAATGAGGCCTCCTTCCAGTAATCCCATTATTAGTCTACAGCACGTTCCCCTGGACATTGAAATGCCGACACGGGAATAAGCCCTCGGGCGGATATATTTCAGTTGGATTTAGCGTGAGACGATTGGGTTGATCGGAGCTTCTGGTGATTCAGTGCAGCAAATCTACCCTTGTAGCTCGGCGAGCCAGGAATCCAGCACTTTCAGTTGATCGGCAGGCGGCTCAATGAATGCGACGCCCATGCCCATCCCTTCCTGAACGTAAATGATTCTCCCGTTTGTCGCGAAGGCCCCTTGATCCCGCGTAACTTGTAATTTGATGAGCGTGCCCACGGGCAATGTGTTTAGGACGTCGACGTAGCATCCCTTCCTGCTGATCTCGGAAATGCGGCCAGCGATATGCACATCGCTCACAGGCTCGACCACTTCCACCGTTGCAATAAACGAGTAGCGCGGCACCGTGCGCTTCTCGCGAAACGGTGGGCCTGATCCCGTTGTCGAACCGAAATTGGCCATCAACGGACCTATGCCTTAACCACAAACTTGACACAATCGGACGCCCTTAGACCAGCGATTCCCCTCCCTCTGACACGAAAGGGGAAACCCCGCGGCATCAATACAGTACGTTCAATCATCAGACGTCGATTGGCTCGCCGAACAAAATCCCAAGCCACGCTGCAAATTCCTACAGACCGGGAGCCCCCCGGGCAATCATCGGCGGAATGAAGAGAAAGGGGCCCTGCAGGCGTGGCAGAGCCCCTGGTCCTGCGCCCGCTGGGACAGCGGCGTTACCGTGGGGTCTAATTCCCTTTTCTCGGGAACTAGAGCGGTCGCGGACGCAGCGCCGATGATAGTCAAACGCCAAAATCGCTGGTCAGAATCGTAAATTTGCTTCTGATTACAAGCAGGCTGCCATAATTTGTCATTTATTTTCACAACAGAGGTCGCGATGCAGGACGAGGAGTGCCAGCGAAGTTCCACGGTGTGGGGCGGGCAACCTTAGGTGTCCAGGGGTCTGCCAGACGTGTTGGGACATAAACTCGCAGTGTGTGGCCGCGGCCAAATAATCTAAATCCCCAGCCGCTTTTCGCTGACGAACAGAGCCATGCCAAGACTCCAGATAGGCTTGAGGCCGTACTGGCCAGAAGCAAATGAGCGCCAAACTCGGCTGTCCGCGGGGTTTGACGCTCAACATTCCCAAAACGGACCGCCCCTTCAAAATTGTTGATTCGGCGACCGGAAGGCTTTAATCTACGGGAAGTTACAAGGAGCCGGACGTCCTTCCCCGGGTCCGAGATACTCAAACGGTCCAAAATTTGCGCCCAGGCGACCAACTCAGAGATATTCGCAATAAGCTCGGGCTCACTACCCGGGAAGTGGAGGAATTCAGCCGCAATATCTCGGAGGATTGCAACAATGAAGAGTATTACATATCGAATGCTTGGCTCACCCAACTAGAAAATTCCAGTTCTGTACCGAGTATTTATAAATTATTCAGTCTCAGTGTGATTTACCGCACAAAATTTAATGATTTGCTCAGCGTCTTTGGCGTGGACCTGAATGCCAGTGCTGCCTACCAGCTTGCCCTCCCCACTGCCAATACCCATCTTGCCTCCCTTGAACCTCCCGACCCGGAGAAGTCCATCACCTTTCCCGTCCGGTTCGACAAGGGATTCAACCTAGAGAAGACGAGTTTGATCTCCCGGATGGTTGAGGTCTGGGGCGAGGTCCCCATTGCGCTGATTCAGAAGCTGGATGTCCGCCACTGCCAGTACGGTTACGTCGGGATGGCAGACTTCACGATGTACCCGTTATTGCGGCCCGGATCCTTTGTGCAAATCGACAGCACCGTGAGCCGCCAGCAACCCGCGGAATGGCGCACGGAATATGACCGGCCGATCTTTTTTATCGAGCTGCGGGATAGCTATGCGTGTTCCTGGTGTGAATTGCGAGGGTCTCAAATTACGCTGATTCCGCATCCGCTGTCGCCTTGCTCGATCCGCCAATTCGCGTACCCAGCCGATGCGGAAATCATTGGACAAGTGACAGCCGTGGCGATGCGCCTGGTTCCAGCGGCCGAGGGCCACGCAGACGCGCATCCAAAATTGCCAAGGCGATCCTGAAATTCGAGAACAAAAACTCGATGGAGAGGGGATCGGCTTTCACGGGCACAGCCACTCGATACGGTTCAAGCCCTTTCCACATCGCGAGGAAGTCCGACGGATAAGTGTGCGTCGCTTCCATATACGCCTCCATCTGTCGCACCAGTACTTCCAGCGAACAAGAGACAAGTTGCCGGAATGCCTCACGGTGACACTCGGCAAGCGCCTCGCACGCAGCTTCTTCCCCGAACTGGGATGCCAGGCCGTCGTGGTAATAGAGTCCGGTGTTGTAATCGCGCGTGGACGCCAGATAGATCAAGCGGTCCAGGGGACGATGCATCTTGGAAAGCGTCCGCCGCTGGAGGTCGTCCACCGCCTTTTCCACTTCGGTTCGCTCGGTCACTAGGCTCATTCGTGCGTTCCTATGGTGCAACTCCGTCTCGGGCACTGCCATTCCCGGCAGTACTTGGATTCTCTATTTTCAGGAACGAGAGGGACTTCGCTGAAACCCCGCACACCCGGGCCGCCGCGGTGACGGTCCCCCCCACCATGCGAGGAAAAGCATATGGTCCGCGAAAGTGCAAAAGGGCCTCGAGAATACGGCATTCCAGCAGCAATACGGAAAATTCCAGCGCCAGACTCAATTCAGTCCGGAGGCTCAGCCGCGCGTAGAACCTCGAGTGGCCCAGATGGAATCGCCGCAGGTTCACAATCTGGCTTCGCACCTGCCTCACCCAAGAGACTGCAATCTTCTTCCGTTCGTGAAGAAACAGCTCGTGAATTCCGGCGGGGGTCGTGGAAACAACGAACTCGAAATCCTCCTTCGCGAAAATTCGCCCGATCAATTCCGGCGGCAACAGGTCCCCCTGCAGAGCACTTACCGCGCTCTGCGCGTCCAGCAGTGCCTGCGCGCCCCCTTCGGCGCCCGAATGATCGCGCCGCCAAAACGAATAAAGGAGGAATAAGAAACCCGCTCCCACCAAGAGAGAGAAGACGAGTTGGATCATAGCCGGCCCGCCTTCCCTAGAAAGGAGCGCATAGCATCCAATGCATTTCTCGTCCGGCGCACGAGGGATCTATAGTCGATTTCCAACTGACCGGGGCGATTCACAACAGGATCCGGACGAAGAGACCACAGGGTGACCGTCCAGATCGTGAGCGATAACAGATATGAATACGTCCCGACCAACGAAAAGAATGCATGACCTGAATTTCCCTCAAAAGTTCGCACGGCGGAATTCATGACAGCCGTTGCGATATAAAGACCATACCCGAGAATGATTCCTCTTAAATTCGTCCCGACCGGGATGCTGTAATGGAAAACCAAAAACAGAATGCACCCAAGGAAGACCAACTCCGCAATCCTCAAATTCGTTTCCACCTCGATCGAAGTCAGAGTGGACGACCAGTGCAACCCAAATCCCCCCTGAACAGCCGTGAAGGCAACGATCGCTCCAAAAACAACGAGGCAGATATTTCTGGCAAGCCTTCGCGGACCTTTGAAGGAAGCCAGGCCCTTCTCGAGAATCTCCATCAGAACGCTATAGCCGAGTATCACGCACACGAACTCACTTCCCCAATACCAGTTCTGATAGGCATAGGGACGCGCTTGATTAACAATGAATCGAGACACGTCAGCAGTCAAGACACATGCTACGTATATGTAGAAAAAATGATACTTGGAGACGGTTCGTCCCAGAAAGGACCGAATCAGGACCAGCAATTCAAGAGAGGCGGCAACGATCCATACAATCATCGGATACGCATCCATGAACCGAACCGGATTGTAGCATGAGAGTAAAGGGGGAGAATGTGTAATTTCTCCCCCCTGTCATGCGGTGAAGCTATCTGGCTTAGGTATGGGGTCCCATCGGAATCGGCGGAGGGATTGGCGCTCCACCGTCAAGTGCGACGTTCCCCATAGGAATCGGTGGTGGAATGGGCGCTCCACCGTCAAGTGCGACGTTCCCCATAGGAATCGGTGGTGGAATGGGCGCTCCACCGTCAAATGCGACGTTCCCCATCGGAATCGGCGGCGGAATGGGCGCTCCACCGTCAAATGCGACGTTTCCCATAGGAATTGGCGGGGGAATCGGTGCGCCGCCATCGAATTGCGGACTTACCGCAGATTTCAAAGTATGCGCCCTGGTTCCCTGAGCCAAAACCAATGCCACTGCAACTACGAACAGCCATGCAAAACTCTTCAATTTCATCTGTTTTCTCCTCTGAAAAGAATGGGCCGAAACCTGCATGAAGTTAGAGAATGCAAACGAGATACTGAGGTTCACGTGTCGCTTGCTTGGGATACGAAGCAAGACGCTCGCCCTCTGCCCTTAATACATAGCAAGAGTTTTTTCGGGATGAACCAGAGTATCTTCCTCGAGCGCATCCCGAGAAGAACATTCCAGCCGGGAGAACTTCTTTTCCCGGACCCGCGATGACCTCCCAACTGTCCCAAAGTACAGGAGATAACCAGGATGAAAACCCTGCGGAACTTACGTATGGAATTCGCTGACCGGACAGCGTATTTAACATGAAGGGACGATTTCGCGGGGTGTCATGGAAGAAACGAACTCACAGGCTCTTACCGGAGCCCGAAGAGCCCAGCCGGAAGGTTTTCACGAGAGCTGGCAAAAATTGGATCGCCGCCAGTGGTGGCTTTGGTCGTCCACCGTCCTGGTGCTCATTCTGCTTACGGTGGCGGTGGCTTCCTTCGCGTTCCCCTCAATCTTGAGCAAAGAGCAATGGAGCTATTCGTTCTATCTGAACCAAGCGGTGCGTGCCCTGGTGGGGATCGTCCTGCTCTTCAGTGTCTATCTGGTTCATCAGCAGCACCAGATCATCCGGATGCGCAACCAGATCACCGATCACATCCAATCGCTGGCCAAAGTCGAAAGCCTCACGGCCGAAGTTTATAAGCTAGCCGCTCTGGATCAATTGACCGGTCTCTACAACCGGCGTTCCGGCGAACAGCGGCTGGCGGAAGAAATCAGCCGAGCGGTGCGCCACGGGCGCCCGCTGACGCTCTTGCTGCTGGATCTCGACGGGCTAAAGCAGGTGAATGACCGGTTTGGGCATGCCGGCGGAGATCTTCTGCTGAAGACTTTTGCCGAACGCTTGCAGCGTGCCATTCGCGGCTCTGACCTGGCTGTGCGGCTGGGCGGCGACGAATTCATGGTGCTTCTGCCGGAATGCCGCGCCGAGGAGGTTTCCCACGTTATTTCGCGCGTCGAAGGCCTCGACGTCGAACTCGATCACGAACGATTCCGCTGCCAATTCTCGCGCGGTTGGACGGATTTCCGTCCCGGCGAGACGCCTCAGGAATTTCTCAAGCGCGCCGATGAAGCGCTTTATGCCAATAAGCGGGCGGGCAAGCAGCCCGATGGCGCGTTGCATTCCGCTCCGATCCCGCAGTCGGTGATCTAATCCCCCGGCCGGCACAACTCCAGGTTCCTGCCAGGAACATCGCTGGAAATTTTTCTTGCAGGCGGTGGGGGTGATTCGTAAGATACGCGGGTGTTGTAGGAATTGTCACCATGCCCAAAGAAAAGCCCAAGGTAAACATCGGCGAGGTCATCCGGTCCTATCGGAGCGACCGCGGCCTTTCGCAAGGCGATATCGAGCGCCGCACCGGTTTGCTCCGCTGCTATCTGTCGCGCGTTGAGAACGGGCACACGGTTCCGTCTCTCGAAACCCTGGCGAAAATCGCCGAGGCCATGGAAATCAGCCTCGCAGATTTTTTCCCCGGTAGCGACACTCCGCAAGACCGCGAAACCCGCAAAGTCCTCGGCGAGCTTTCCGATGAGGAAATCCGGTTTCTCGCCGAAATCAAAAAGTATTCGACTTCGCTCTCGGATGACGATAAGAGGCTCGTCCTCGCCATGATTCGCAAGATGGCGACAATTATCCCGCCGCCTCGCAACGGCAAGTCCGCCCCGGCTGCTCCTCGCCGCGCCGAAGTCTAGTGGTTATCTTTTTTCTGGAAGCCAACTCTTAGACAGCCACCATCAGGGTAAGGTTTCAACCGTGCCGAAGGGCACACCATATTCAGGGGTTTTATCCCCTGAGGCTTGCCGAGATGGAATGTGGTTCGCCTAACAGAATAGTTTCTAGTTTTCCCGGTGGTCTCAATGGGTCGACGCAACACTAAGCTCGAAGTCTACTTGCGGGAGTCTCAAAAGCCAAAATCGTTCCCGAGCGTTAAGTCAGCCGGAACACTACCCTGGCTGGGTTCTGATCAAGTTCAGCCCGGTAGATCAGCGCTCTAGGGGAAGTATTGTCGAATCTGCTGTTTAGATGGTGTTGCAACGACCGGTTGAGCTCGCACCACTTAAAGGACGTAAGCACGCCCGACTTGAATTCAATGTCTGCAACCAGGCGGTCGGGACCGCTGCGTGATCCATCAACGGCTACCTCTACGGAAACATGCCGCTAATGAGGATGAAGGTGGGCGACCGCGTGCGATGGTACGTGGCTACTCTCGGCGACTTCAACAACGCCCATACTCCGCACTGGCACGGCAATACGGTCCTGGTCGCCGGGCAACGCACGGATGTGGTGTCCGTAGCCTCCGCGCAAATGGTGACCGCCGACATGATCCCCGATGCGCCCGGCATCTGGCTCTACCACTGCCACTTCAGCGATCACATGCTGGGGGGCATGGTTGCGCGCTACCAGGTGAATCCTAAGTAGAAACCGCCGCGTGCGCTTCTGGCGCTTCCATGCAGTGATTCGGTAGAATGAATGGTGAGATGACGCAACAGCGGCACAAAACGGTCGGCGTGAAGGTCGGCAAAGTACAGGTTGGCGGCGGCGCGCCCGTGGTCGTGCAGTCCATGACCAACACGGACACGGCCGATATCGCCTCAACCACTCAGCAATGCCTGGAGCTAGCGCAGGCCGGCTCGGAGCTCGTCCGCGTCACCGTTAACGTCCCGGAAGCGGCGGCGGCGGTGCCGGAGATCAAGAAGCGTCTGCTCGATGCCGGGTGCGACGTCCCGGTCATCGGCGACTTCCATTACAACGGACACGTCCTGCTGACGAAGTATCCCGATTGCGCTCGCGCGCTCGACAAATTCCGCATCAATCCCGGCAACGTAGGCCACGGCCAGCGGCGCGACGAACAATTCGCCACGATCTGCAAAGTGGCGCGCGACAACGACAAGCCCGTGCGCATCGGCGTCAACGGCGGCTCGCTGAACCAAGAGCTCGTGATGCAGAAAATGCAAGAAAACACGGACCAGGATCTCGGCAAATCGTCCGAAGAAATCCTCAACGAGTGCATGGTGCTTTCCGCGTTGCAGTCCACGGAGCTCGCGCTCGAATGCGGATTGCGCCGGGACCAGATCATCATTTCCTGCAAGGTTTCGCGGCCGCACGACCTGATCGAAATCTACCGCGACCTCGCGCGCAAAACCGAGCAGCCACTGCACCTAGGCCTGACGGAAGCGGGCATGGGCGCGAAGGGCCTAGTATGGTCCGCCGCTTCGATGGGAATTCTGCTCGCCGAAGGAATTGGCGATACCGTGCGGGTCTCACTTACCCCGCGCCCTGGTGGTGACCGCCGCGAAGAGGTTTATGCCGCATGCGAACTGCTGCAATCGCTCGGCCTCCGCACTTTTGCGCCGAGCGTGACGGCTTGCCCCGGTTGCGGCCGCACCACAAGCACCACATTCCAGGAGCTGGCCGAAAGCGTCCAGGCTTACATCCGCGAAAGAATGCCGGAATGGAAGCGGCATTACGAGGGCGTCGAGGAACTGAAGCTCGCGGTGATGGGCTGCATCGTCAACGGCCCAGGCGAATCGAAGGCTGCGAACATCGGCATTAGCCTGCCGGGGACGGGCGAAGCGCCGCGCTGCCCTGTTTACATCGACGGACAAAAATTCAAAACCCTCGAAGGAACTTACGACGAGCTTTCCGTGGCGTTCCAAACGCTGCTGGAAGATTACGTCTCGACCAAATACCACAGGCGTGAGACGCCGCTCCCTGAGGTTTCCGCGACTGTCTCCGTTTCTGCTTCATCATCCGCACCCGCGCCTGCAAAGCCCGCGCTCCGCGTCATCGCTTAGCGCTTCTTCGTTTCGCTTTGGACAGCGGAACGCTCGAAGCTGCTCCAAAAAGCTAGAGTTGCGATAAACTGCGTTTCACATTGAGATTCCGACTGGCCATGACCTCTCACTTCCCTTCGCTGCGCGGCCAAATCCATGGCTGAGAACTCGCCTTCCGTTGTCGTGCCGGAAAGCTCGCGAGCAATTGAGCCTAAGCACGACCGGTCCGGCTGGCAGCGCGGCTTCTGGAGCCTGATCGTCACCCAATTCCAGAACGCCTTCAACGACAACGCCATCAAGTTCCTGGTGATCTACATCATCGTGGCGATGAACTTCGCGCCGCACCAGCGCGACCGCCTTGTGTTTCTCGTCGGAGGACTCTTCGCGTTGCCCTTCATCTTGTTTTCGTTGACCGGAGGATTTTTCGCGGACCGCTACAGCAAGCGGAGCGTTGTGATCGGCGTGAAGGTGATGGAAATCGGCGTGATGGGGGTCGCCATCGCGGGACTGGCGCTGCGAAGCCTGCCGATGGAGTGCGCCTCTGTTTTCCTCATCAGCACCCAATCGGCTCTCTTCGGGCCGTCGAAATACGGTCTGCTGCCGGAGCTTTTGCCGGAGCGGCGGCTCTCTTGGGGCAACGGGATCATCGAATTGGGAACGTTTCTCGGAAGCATCTCGGCGGTGATGGCGAGCGGCTACCTGGCCGAGCGATATCGCGGTCGCGAAGCCATGGCCGGTGTGATTCTTCTGGGCTGCACCTTCGTGGGACTCGCGACAAGTGTGGGTATCACACGCGTGCCAGCGGCGGACCCGGTGCGGAAATTCCGCTGGAATCCCTTTGGCGATCTCTATTTGCAAATGAAAACCATCACGGGCGACCGCGTGCTGGGCTGGGCCGTCCTCGGCAACACATATCTATGGTTCCTGGCGGCGCTGCTGCAGTTCACTATCGTGATTTACGGGCACGATGTTCTTCGCATTAACGACACGCACATCAGCTATCTGCAAGCGGCGGTGGGAATCGGAATCGGGTTGGGAAGTTTTGCTGCGGGATATCTCTCCGGCGGAAAAATTGAATACGGGCTCATTCCGTTGGGCGCTTTGGGGATGACAGTATTCGGTGCTCTGCTCTACTTTCCGGGGCCTGCACTTCTCGTTGAGGGATGGGTGCGCGGAGTCGCGCCACACGGCGCAGGTGGAATTGCAGGAACAATCCTCGCGGTTGCGGCTTCCGCGGTCCGGCTTCGCCTGCCGGATCTTTGGCTGCTGGGATTTTCTGCAGGGTTCTTCGCGGTGCCGTTGAACGCGCTGATTCAGCACCGGCCGCGGCCAGAGGAAAAAGGGGGCGTAATCGCTGCGGCAAACTTGCTCTCCTTTGTCGGAGTGTTTCTAGCGGCAGGCGCGTACTACGTGTTCTCGAGCCCGCTGCACCAATCGCCCGCAGGTATTTTCCTGGACGGCGCCATTCTCACGCTGGTTACCACGGCCTATTCGATCTACCTGCTGCCGGATTCGCTGATACGGCTGGTGCTGTGGATGGTGACGCACTCGGTGTATCGCATCCGCGTCGAGGGCCGCGACAACATTCCCGAGACCGGCGGGGCGCTCTTCGTCTGCAACCACATGTCGCTGGTGGACGCGCTGCTGCTGATCGCTTCCACCGACCGGCCGATCCGCTTCCTATTCTTCAAGGGCATCTACGATCTTCCCTACGTCAAGCCGTTCGCCAAGATGATCCGCGCGATCCCGATTTCTTCCGAGTTGCGTCCCCGCGAAATGTTGCAGTCCCTGCGCGAGGCGACGAACGCCATCCGCGCGGGTGAAGTGGTCTGCATCTTCGCCGAAGGGCAAATCACGCGCATCGGCCAACTGCTTCCCTTCCGCCGAGGCTTCGAGCGGATCATGAAAGGCGTAGACGCGCCGATTGTGCCAGTAAATCTCGACGGCGTGTGGGGCAGCATCTTCAGCTTCGAGCGCGGCCGGTTCCTGTGGAAAGTGCCGCGGTCGATACCGTATCCGGTGACGGTCAGCTTCGGCAAGCCGATGCCCGCCACGGCGACGCCCTTCGAAGTGCGCGAGGCGGTGCAACAGTTGCAGACCGAAGCGTACCGGCACCACAAGAAGGGAATGCGCACGCTGCATCGCTCGCTCATTCGCACCGCGCATCTCCTCCCCTTCCGGTTTGCCATGGGTGACAGGCGCCGCCCGCGGATGAAATGGGGCGCCGCGCTGCTGGCTTCGATCCTTCTTGCGCGCCGCTTGCGCAAGACCTGGGCGGGACAGGAGATGGTCGGGATCCTCTTGCCGCCGTCAGTGCCCGGCGCACTGGTGAATTTCGCGGTTTCACTTTCGGGGAAAATTCCGGTGAACCTGAATTACACGTCCTCGGATGAAACGCTGGCGTCCTGCGCCGCACAATGCAAGATCGAGACGGTAATCACCACCAAAGTACTTCTCGATAAAATCCCACTGAAAGTGCCAGGGAAGACGATCCTGCTTGAAGAAGCGGCTGCTTCGCCACGCAAGGGCGAAAAAATCATGGCACTGCTGCTGTGGCTTCTGCCGGGCTGGTGGTTGGAGCGCGTGCTGGCGGGTGGAAAGCCGAAGACTCTGGACGATCTCGCCACCGTGATTTTTTCCAGCGGCAGCACGGGCGAACCCAAGGGCGTGATGCTGACGCACTACAACATCGCGTCGAATATCGAGCAGGTCGGTCAGACGTTTATGCTCAATCGCCGCGATTGCCTGCTAGGCGTCCTGCCGTTTTTCCATTCCTTCGGGTTCACCGTGACGCTGTGGATGCCCGCCGCGCTCGGAGTCGGCGTGGCGTACCATCCCAGCCCGCTCGATTTAACCGCCGTCAGCGAAATGGTGCGGGATTATCGCGTGACGTTCCTTCTGGCGACCCCGACGTTCCTGCAGGCATACATGCGGCGCTGCTCGCCCGAAGACTTCGGTAGTTTGCAATTTGTCGTCGTCGGCGCCGAGAAGCTGCCGGAGCGAGTGGCTGTAGCCTTCGAAGACCGATTCGGAATCCGTCCGCTGGAAGGATACGGGGCCACGGAATGTTCGCCCGTGGTGGCCGTGAACACGCGGGATTTCCGCGCGCCAGGATTCCGCCAAGTTGGCTCGAAGCGCGGCCATATCGGACATCCGCTTCCCGGCGTCAGCGTGCGCGTGGTCGATCCGGAAACGCGCGAGCGAGTTGCCGTCGGCGCGTCCGGCCTGCTGCTGGTGCGCGGGCCGAACGTTATGAAGGGCTATCTCGGCAAACCGGAAAAAACGGCGGAGGTGCTGCAGGACGGCTGGTACGTAACGGGCGATATCGCCGCGGAAGACGAGGACGGCTTCCTGACGATTACGGACCGCCTGAGCCGCTTCAGCAAGATTGGCGGCGAGATGGTGCCGCACATCAGAGTCGAAGAAAAACTGCACGAACTAGCCGGCGCTACGGAACAGAAATTTGTGGTTACAGGAGTACCGGACGGCAAAAAAGGTGAGCGGCTCGTTGTCCTCCACACGCTCGCGCCGGAGGAATTGAAATCGACGCTGGAAAAGCTGGGCTCTTCAGGTCTGCCGAATCTTTGGATCCCTCGCGCCAACCAATTCTTCCACGTCGAGGAGCTGCCGCACCTCGGCACGGGCAAGCTCGACCTGCGCCAGATCCGCGATGTTGCGCTGCAGTTCTCTCCCGCCGAATCGTAGCTCTCAGAAATCGCGCGAAGTCCCCGCCCAGTAGATCCAAAGCCCGGTGCAGATTGCAATGGTTACATAGGGACTGAGGAATGCGCCCGCCGTTGCAAGAAGGTAGAGCGGCGGGCCGAGCCGCCAACTTCCCCGCACGCAAGCGAGCGTTTCTTCGGTCACGTCCAGCTTTCGAATGCCTGGTTCGTTCACGATTGTGTGAAGCAGCAGGCTGAAGCCGATGCTGATCAGAACAAACGTTCCGCCGTAGACTGCGCAGGCAACTTTCGCGCCGGAGTAGCGGAGATAGTTGGTTACAAGCGAGGTCGAGAACGGCACCGCCGTGGTCATCATCAACAGATAGCCGTTTGCAAACATCAGCCTGGGACTAGACTTCTGGACCAGCTTGAATAGGCCGTGATGGTTGACCCACATGATGAGGACCGTGAAGAAGCTCGTCGCGAAGGCAATGTAGGAAGGCCATTGCCGCGCCAAAGCCGCAGCGAGCGCCCAAGTGGAACCCTCATTCCCCAGGTGCGGGACCTGCAGGTCGAGAGCCAACAGCGTGATGGCCACCGCAAAGACGCCGTCGCTGAAAGCTTCGATTCGTCCGGTTTCCTTCTCCTCGGCGATTGCGCCGGTCGTGTCTTTCGCCACGGCGATGTAACTCCTCGCGGGGAGGGGCCTACTCGGCGTCCCCTGCCCGGCAAAGAGCCGCATTGTACTCCGAGACCGTAGAGAGGCAAAAAGTCACATTTCAAGTATGAAGATTTGCAATTGGGCGCCAATTTTTCGCGCTTCGAAGGTTTATGGTTGCGTTTTTCCAGACGCGCTCTTAAAATTTCAGATGCTGGAGAACATTCGAAATGCAGCCAGACATTCACAATTCGTATCTGTGGCGAGCCGTCAAAGCGTGGCGCCGGGATTGTGGCCGAATGAGCTTCAGCCACTCCCGTTAGCAAGCCCGCTGTAGTTCAAGCACCTACCAAGCCATTGCGGTTCAACCTGTATTTATTCGAGCGAACCATCGCCTGGTGATGCGGCGCAAGCCTAACTCGTTGGCGCCGATTCCCCGGCGGACCATTCGACTTGGCGCGCATCCATAGAATCACGCGCAAACCGAAGCGCCCGGGCGGCGCTTCTTAGAAAGGGAGATGCCATGGGCGTCCATGTAAGAAACGGCACGCCGTTGCACGGTCCGTCGCTTTGCGAGACATGCGTGAACGCGCACATCAAGAAGGGCTTTCGTGAGAGCGAAGAGCTCGTGGTGTGCCAGGCAACATATCCCGAGCACCGGGTCCCGTTTCGCGTCCGCGAATGCTCCGGCTATATTGAGGTGAAGCGGCAATCGCTGAAACAAATGGAGGATATGGCGTGGATTCTGGCGCCGAAAGGCGTCAAGCGCCAAGCGGGGTTCGTGCCTCCGCAGGAAATTGGTACGGAGGAGCCGGAAATTGAATTAATCCTCTCCGGCGAAACGAAATCCTGAGGCGCCGCAGAAGGATCTTGTCGAGGTGCCCCGGCGGGGAGGGTTCGCGCTGTGCAGCGCCGTAATGCTAGCTAGCTGCGCAGCGGAACCTGCCTCGGCAAGGAGCTTCTTGAAATACATCCGGCGGGGTCGCAGAAAGTTGTAGGGATTTCTGCGGCCCTTGCCGCCATCCCAAAGTCCAGAAGATCAAAGGCCTTACTTCTAAAAGACCGCGAGCTTCACGTGCAGAAACTTCTTCGGATTCTGGCGGAAGTCGCTGATCATCAGACGCATGTCGCCGGCCAGGCCGGTCATATTGTCGTAAAACGCGGGATCGGAGAAAAACTTGCCGGCTGTGCCCTGGTTGGAATTGAGCTTTGCGGAGGCGTCGCGGACGCTCGCCGAAATGTCACGCAGGTTCGTGTAAAGAGTCTCGTCAGTGGCGAGCTTTCCGAGGGTCCCCTTCCCTTCGCGGACATCGGTCAAGAGCGCGTTACCCTTCTCGACGATGCCCTTCACGTTCTCCGCCAAGGCCGGGTCGTAAATCACCTTGCCCACCGTGCCCTTCTGATCGCGAATCGCGCCTGTGATGTCGTTGATACGGTCCACGGCGGAATCCGTTTTCTTATACAGATCATCCGTTGCATACAACTTGCCGATGCTCCCGTTGCCCTCTTGGACGGAGGTCACCATCGCATCCAGCTTGCTGGCGGTGCTGTCCAGGTGGTTGTAAAACGAGGGATCGTTCAGCGCCTTTCCGATGGTTCCCTCCCCTTTGTTCACCTTGGCAACGATGTCGCTGATCTGCGTCGAGAGGCCGCCAAGGTTTTGGACCAGGTCAGCACCTCGCTCGACTACGTCATTCACGTTTGGCACCTCGCCACCCGGCACAACGCCGCCGGGTCCGATCACCGTACCCGTCAGGCCGCGCGAGATGCTAACGTAACGGTCGCCCAGCAGACCCTGGGTAACCAGTTGCGCCGTCGAATCCGTGCGGATTTGATCTTGAAACCTCTTGTCGACGCGCATGACCAGTCGAATGTTGTGCATCCGGTCGGCCGGATGAGGTGTAAATGTGAATGTCTGGACGTTTCCAATCTGGATGCCGTCCAGGGTTACGGGGGCGCCAGTCTGCAGGCCCTCCACCTCGGGCAGGTAGGCATCCAGCCGATATTTCGGACCAAGGACGCCCGCTTGTCCGGTGACGTAAAAAATCGCCACCGCCAGGATAAACAAGGCCGCAAGTACGAACAGTCCCACCCGCAGCTCCGTCCACGATAGTTGCTTGCGTTGCGCCATGGCATTTCCTCCTCAGAGATCCG
Organism: uncultured Acidobacteriota bacterium; assembly: GCA_963788255.1. Classification (GTDB taxonomy): domain Bacteria; phylum Acidobacteriota; class Terriglobia; order Acidiferrales; family UBA7541; genus Palsa-295. Next base: position 94,927 of record CAWBGC010000001.1, on the reverse strand, counting down.
CCGTTCGAACTTTATTCCGCAGATGCGAGAAACAGTTTCAGGTATGGATCGGATGACTTCAGCATGTCGTCCACCGCGCCTTCAGAATAGATGCGGCCGCCCCGCAGTACGATTACGTTGGTGGGCGCGGCTTCCACGCGCTCGCCTTTGCCGATGCCATTGTGGCTACAGGGCACAACGCGCCGGGAAGCTTCGTCGAAGCGAAAGCGGGCCAGCCCGAAGGCATCCTGGACGCGATGCGTTGCGAGCAGCGAGGTCACGCCCTGCAAATCGCGCCCGCGCAGAACCAGAGTAATGATCGTCTGCGACGTCACCGGGTCGAGCCCGGCGGTGGGCGAGTCGTAAAACACGATGGGAGGGCGGTCCACCAGCGCCCTGGCGATCGAAACGCGCCGGCGCATTCCGCCCGAAAGTTCCGCCGGATATTTCTCCATCGCCTCTTCCATCTCGACGAACCGCAAGGCTTCCCGCGTTCGGCCTTCGATCTCGGATTCGTCCACACTTTCTTCGCGCAAGCGGAAAGAGACGTTGTCCGCCACGGTCATCGAATCAAACAGCGCTCCTTCTTGAAAGACGAATCCCAAATGGCGGCGAAAGTCGAGAAGCTCCTTCTCGGTCATGGCGCCCACATTTTCACCCATCACCCAGATGCGGCCTTCGTCGGGGCGCAGCAATCCCGCGGCCATTTTCATGATCAGGGTTTTTCCGGAACCGCTCTCGCCAAGCAGGATTCTCGTCTCACCGGGCCAAACCTGGAAAGAGATCCCGCGGAGGAGGTCGCCTTCTTCGAAACCGATGCGAACGTCTTTGAATTCGATCAGCGGCTCGCCGGGAACGATTTCGGTCATGCGGTCCACCGGCGGCGCGCCGGGACGAGGCGCGTCATGTCGCGATTATAGATGGAAATCACTTTTCCTGCAGTGGAGGATTCGGAGAAGCGCTCCGGAAGAGATGTGTCCTGGGATAAAACAGTGTGGAAACGATCCCGCGCGCTGCCACGCACCTTCAAGTCTTGAAAGCGTAAAGCAACAGCTTCGACAAAAACAGGTCCGTCACAATCACACTGACGGATGAAATCACGAAGGCGGTGATAGTCGCTCGGCCGACGCCTTGCGTCCCGCCCTTAACCCGCAGCCCTTGATAGCACCCCACTGTGGAAATAATCAGTGCGAAGATCACGGGCTTTGCAAGGCCCTGAACGAGGTCGCCGAATTGGAGCGCGTTGATGGCGCGATGCCAGAACTGCACGGCGCCGAGCCGCAGGGTAAGGTAGGCAGTCACAGACCCTCCGATGAGCCCGACAAAATCGAACAGGCCCACAAGCAGCGGCATCATCGTCACCATGGCGACAACGCGGGGTGTCATTAGCTTGCGAATCGGGTCGGTGCCCAGGGCCCGCATGGCGTCCACCTGCTCGGTGACGACCATCGAGCCCAGCTCGGAAGCAATCCCCGAGGCGTTTCGTCCGGCGATGAGCAGCGCCGTGATCGTAGGCCCCAGTTCGCGCACCAGAGCGAGCGAAACGCCATCGCCGGTGAGCAGCGCCATGCCAAAGCGTTCGAGCTGCGACGCCGTGTTGATCACCAAAACGCCGCCGATGAAAAACGATGCGACCACCACGATCGAGAGCGAGCCCACACCGATCAGGTCCATTTGCTCCAGCGTGTCGGTCCAGTAGCGTGGCGGCGTAAATATGTTGAGGACGGCCTGGGCAGCCAGCAGCGTGTAGTCCTGCAAATCCATGATTCGGCGCTTGACGCCGTCCATGAGAACGGACGGGACCGAGGGAGCTTGCATGGATTCCTGCATGGCGTCGGACTCGATCGGCCGCAATTCGAATGCGTTTCCATCGAGCCTTCGGAAGCCTAACGTCCGCTGCGCGTCGCGTCAAGCGAACATCCGTCGTGCACATGCGATGGCGAGGGAGACGCACTCTACTCTCGTCCCGCGCCTTTACGGGCGCGAGTGCGTCCGGTAGAATCTTTTGTTTGGTTTTGGATGCGAGGCGCCACTGGACATGCTGCGATTCGTCACCGCCGGAGAATCCCACGGGCAAGCGCTTGTGGCCTGGATTTCCGGGCTGCCCGCAGGTTTGCCGGTGGATCTGGATTTTATTGGGCGCGAACTTCATCGTCGGCAGTTGGGGTACGGCCGCGGGGGACGCCAGCGAATCGAAAAAGACGCTGCGGACATCCTCGCTGGCGTGCGCCATGGGAGAACCGTCGGCGCGCCCATCGCGGTGCGCATCGAAAACCGCGATTGGAAGAACTGGGAGAAAGCGCTGCCCGTCGAGGATAGCGATGGCGCGGAAGACGCTCAGCGCCCGCTGACTGCGCCGCGTCCCGGACACGCCGACTTGCCCGGCGCATTGAAATTCAATTTACACGATGCGCGGTACGTCCTCGAGCGGGCTTCGGCAAGGGAGACGGCCGCGCGCGTCGCTGCCGGCGCCTTCGCCAAATTGTTTCTGCACCAATTCGGCGCGGCGGTCCTCAGCCATACGATCGCCGTTGGGCATGCCCGGCTCACCCGCAGCGCTACTTGGGAGGAAGTCGAAGCGGTGTGCGAGAATCTGGAATCGCCGTTTCGGTGCGTGGATGCGGTGACGGAAGCAGCCATGAAGCTGGAAGTGGACGACGCGTTGCGCGCAGGAGATTCCGTCGGCGGAATTTTTGAGGTCCTCGGGCGCGGCATTCCGCCGGGACTTGGCAGCCACGCGCAATGGGATGAAAAGCTCGATGCCCGCCTGGCCCGCGCTGTGATGTCCATCCAGGCGGTCAAAGCGGTCGAAATCGGGACGGGCATTGAAAACGCCGTCAGCTACGGCTCGCAAGTTCAGGACGAAATACGCTACGATCCGGCTCGGAAGCGGTTCGATCGTTCGTCGAACCGGGCCGGCGGGCTCGAAGGCGGCATCACGAATGGCCAGGACATCGTGATCCGAGGGTATTTGAAGCCGATCTCGACCCTGCGGCGTGCGTTGCTCACCGCAGATCTAAAAACAAAGGAGGCGATGAAGGCTGCCTACGAGCGGTCGGACGTGTGTGTGGTACCTGCCGGCGGGGTCGTGGGCGAAGCAATGGTGGCCTTCGAGCTGGCCGGCGCGTTTCTGGAAAAGTTCGGTGGAGATTCGCTCGACGAAACACGCAGGAATTTCGAGGGCTATCAGAACCAGTTGGACAATTTCTAGCGCGCGAAGGTGAAATGATTCATCCGATAGTGAAATACGGCGATCCGGTGCTGGAGACGCCGACAAAGCACGTGGACAAGTTCGACGCGGAGCTGCAAGCTCTCGTCGCGGACATGTTCGAGTCTATGTACGCGGCCTCGGGCGTGGGGCTTGCGGCGCCCCAAATCGGCATCAGCCTGCGGGTCACCGTAATTGACGTGAGCAACGGAAAAAATCCCGAGGCAAAACTCGTCTGCGCAAATCCGCAAATCATTCATGCGGAGGGCGAGCAGCGTGAAGAAGAAGGCTGCCTTTCGCTGCCGGGCTTCCGCGGTTATGTCGCGCGGCCGCTGTACGTCACCGTGCGCGCGCAAGACGCCTCGGGAAAAGAATTTGAGATGCGCGGCGAAGGTCTGCTCGCCCGCGCCTTCTGCCACGAAATCGACCATCTTAACGGAGTCCTCTTCATCAATCATCTCAGCATGTTGAAGCGCGACATGATTAAGCGCAAGATCCGCAAAATGAAAAAAGCCGGCGAGTGGTAGGCGGGCCGTGCCGCTCCGCATCGTCTTTTGCGGCACGCCTGCCTTTGCACTGCCCTCTCTGCGCCTGCTGATCGCGCAGACCGATTTCCTGGTCGAAGGCGTCGTCACGCAGCCGGACCGTCCCCGCGGCCGCGGCCAGAAAATCACAAGCTTACCCGTGAAGGAGGCGGCGCTCGAAGCCGGGATTGCCGTGTACCAGCCGGAGAAAATCAAGTCAGAATCGGCGCACGATTATTTCCGCCGCCTCGCACCCGACGTCGTGGTAATCATCGCCTTCGGTCAGATTATTCCCGCGTCGCTGATCTCCATGCCGCGGCTCGGCTGGATCAACCTGCACGCGTCGCTCTTGCCGAAATATCGCGGCGCCGCTCCGATCAACTGGGCGATCGTCAAGGGCGAGACGCGCACCGGCGTGACGACGATGCAAATTGATGCGGGCCTGGATACTGGCCCCATGCTTCTGAAACACGAATTGGAAATCGCGCCCGATGAAACCGCCCCGGAGTTGGCTGCACGCCTGGCCGAAGCGGGTGCGCCACTTATGGAGGAAACGCTGCGCCGGCTCAGTCGCGGCGAGCTTGTGCCCACACCGCAAGACAATTCGCAGGCTACACTGGCGCCACCGCTCAAGAAGGAGGATGGCCGCTTGGATTGGTCGCTCACCGCGCTGGAAATCTACAACCGAATTCGCGGCCTTGAGCCCTGGCCCGGCGCCTACACAACATTTCGCAAGCAGAGGTGTGCCGTCTGGGGAAAGACAGTCCCGAACTCCTCCCGCACGGACGCACCGGGAACGCTCACCGCGCAAGGCCCTGATGTGGTTGTGACGTGCGGCGGAGGGACAGCACTTCGCCTCGACTTCGTCCAGCTCGAAGGCCGCAAGCGTGTCCCCGCGCGCGATTTCGTCAACGGCGCCCGCCTCTCCCCCGGCGAACGCTTTCAGGGCTAATGAGCTCTCTGGCGTCCCTCGATCGGCTCCCTAATATGTTTCACCTATTGGCTTCCCCTTCAAATAGCTGACAATTTCAGATACTTATTGATAAAGTGTGGCTGCCTTCGTTGGGAGGCCATATGTTCAAGCCTTTGAGTCGCTCTTCAGTCATCCTGGTCCTGCTGTTCTTGGCAGTTCTCACCGCGCAGGGACAATCTGGTGCAGTGCCCGGACCCAATGCCGATCCGGTGTATCAACAGCTTCGAAACATCACACTCGGCACCGAGGCGGTTGCGGTCAACAACCTCGTTCTCAAACGCGACGCTGCCACGTTTAATTTGCACTCCGGCACAGTATGTTTCGTTCCGCCCGTCCAAGGAAAAGTTACGGGAGCCGTATTCGTTGGCGAGGGGACGATGTCCCTTGACCCACCCGTGGCAGAGGAGAGGCGCAGCCTTAAGCTGCTGACCAAGTCCGACGAATTCGCGGAAAGCTTCAGTCACTTGGTGCTGCGTTTCACGGATGGGACGTACGACGAAATCAAGAAGACAGGCACGGCAGCGCAAGGCGCCTGCGAAGTCGGCCTTCTGCGCGACAGCCAGAACACCATGCGCCACCGACTTCATTACAACCTCGACGCGCGAATTCTGGAAGACGTCCTAAGACCGGATCCCACCGGGATGTTCATGGCGTTCGTCCACGGAAAGCACTACGACGACAAACTGCTGTACGTTGTGGATCCAAATGGCGCTCCGGAGGCCTCCCCAGAGGAAGTGGAATTGATGACGTACGGAGAGGAGAAATCCGGGATATGGGCCGCCTTTCGGCTTTCTAGTGAATATAGGGCGAAACTAGGCGCCGCGTCTGCCAGAACGTCCGCAATCCATATCGATCACCAGGATCTCGACACCACGATCGAGGGCAGTGGAAAGTTGGACGGCAAGGCCAAGACGACATTTGTTTCATTCATTCCGGGGTCGCGCGTCGTGCCTTTCGATCTTTTCCCGACTCTGCGCGTGGAAAGCGTAACCGGACAGGATGGGCAGCCAGTCGCCTTCATTCAAGAAAACAAGAACGACGATCCTGATTTCTGCGTGATCTTCCCGCAAGCTTTGCCCGTCGGCGAAAAGTTCACTCTCACAACCACGTACTCAGGCAAGGAGGCAATCCAAAACGAAGGAAGCGGGAATTATTATCCCATCGCAAGGGAGGATTGGTATCCAGCCAATGCGGGTGCGGGTCTGGGCGATTACGCGACTTTTGACATGATCTTTCGCATTCCCAAAGGAATGAAGATGGCTGCCACGGGAAGTCTGCTCAGCGAAAAAGAGGAAGGCGGCCATAGCGTCACAGTGTGGAAGAGCGACACGAGCCAGCCTCTGGCCGGGTTTCAATTCGGCAGAATGAAGGTACTGGAAGCCAAGATGACCTCTCCCGATTTTCTTGTTGCGGCCTACGCCAACGACGAGCCCCCTGACTGGGCTTCGCGCTTGCAGGGCGGAACCATGGGCAACCTGAGTACGACTAGTATGATGAAGGACCCGCTCTCGCAGGCGCAGTATGCGATTCAGCTTTATACCAACTATTTTGGCCCCCTACCATACAAGCGCCTCTCGATGACGCAACAGACCGCCTGCACCTACGGCCAATCCTGGCCGGGCCTGGTTTGGCTTCCCATTTGCGCTTTCTACGATGAGACCGTGCGGCATCAGTTGGGGCTGGACTGGGGCAGCAATGGCTATTGGGATGTCGTCACGCCCCATGAAGTGGCGCATCAGTGGTGGGGCCAACTCGTCGGCTTCAGATCCTATCGCGACCAGTGGATGAGCGAAGGCTTCGCCGATTTCTCCGCTTCCCTGTTCCTGCAGTCCGCCTATGGGAAAAATAGCCCCAAAATGTACGACAAATTCTGGAACGACGAGCGCAAGTCGCTCCTCGAAAAAAACGCGGAGGGATTTCGGGCCATCGACGTCGGCCCGGTCACGATGGGTTACCGGCTCAACAACACTAAGTCGGGTTCCAACATTGCCCGTGACCTGATCTATCCCAAAGGCGCTTACATCCTCCAGATGATCCGCATGATGATGTGGGATCCGCGGACGGGCGACCAGAATTTCAAGCTGACCATGCAAGATTTCGTCAAAACCTATGCAGGGCGCTCCGCCACGACCGAAGATTTCAAGGCCATCGTCGAAAAGCATATGACGCCAGACTTGGACGCCGGTGGCGACGGCAAAATGGATTGGTTCTTCAACGAGTATGTCTATGGTACAGCTCTCCCTGCCTATAGCTTCAACGGCAGCTTCGAAAAGAACCCGGCTGGCGAGGTAGTCTTGGACTGCAAGCTCACACAATCCGGCGTTGACGACAACTTTGTGATGCTCGTGCCCGTTTATCTTGAGCTTTCCGAGGGCCGTACGGTTGAACTGGGTCATTTGCGTGTAAAGGGGAACAGCTCCACTGGAGGAAAGGTTGTGCTCAAGGGATTGAAGGACCCTCCTAAGCGGGCCCTCATCAATTTCAACCATGACGTGCTGGCTTCTAACTAGCGCGTTCCACTTATCTCGGTATTCAGAGTTCTTTGCATTCTCCTTCACGCTCGGGAATGCGAATCCTTCCCTCTGGCGCGGCACTATGCTTTGATGTCTCTCGATGCCCATCAGTCCGGCCAGAAGAATCGCTCAGGACGTCCTCTATCGTGTCGAAGCAGAGGGCGCATACGCCAGTGACTTGCTCCATGCCGAACTGCGCGCCGATGTAAGCCTTGCCGATGCAGCTCTTGCGACCGAACTCGCTCTCGGCGTGCTTCGCTGGCGCCGCCTGTTGGATTTCCTGCTGGAGCGCCAACTGAAGAAGCCGCTCGACCGCCTCGATTTGCCCGTCGTGATCGCCCTCCGGATTGGCCTCTATCAGCTTCGTTTCCTCGAGCGCATTCCGGCTCACGCCGCGGTTCATGAATCGGTCGAGTTGGTAAAGCGTGCTCGCAAATCATCCGCCGCAGGTCTTGTCAACGCCGTCCTTCGCCGCGCCTCCGGAGAATTGGCGATGCCGGTCGAACAATTCATTCCGCGGGACGCCTCTCTCGCCGACGGTCTCGGCATTCTCCATTCCCACCCCACGTGGATGGTGGAGCGGTGGCTTTCTCGATGGGGTGAACCGCAGACTCTGACGCTCCTCGAAGCCAATAACCGCGCACCACGCCTGAGCTGCGCGCTTCATGAGGAACTGCGTCGCGAAGATGCGTTTCGCACACTGGGAAAGGCGGGGCTGCGCCTCGCGCCGGGACAATTCCTGAATTCCGCATTCACTGTGACCGGCGGAAGCCCTTCGCGCACGGAAGCGTTCCGCAAGGGGTGGATTTCAGTCCAGGACGAAGCCTCGCAGGCTGTCCCGCTCCTCCTGGATGTCCAGCGCGGAGACCGTGTACTCGACCTCTGCGCTGCTCCCGGGGGAAAGACCCCGCCGCTGACCCGCGCGGCCGCCGCCGAAGGGTTGATCGTTGCCGCCGATCGCCATGCGCATCGTCTCCGCGCCATGCGTGCTCAATTCGAGCGGCTCGGGCTTTCGAGCGTTCACCTCGTCGAACTCGACGCCACAAAGCCGCTTCCGTTCCGCATCGCATTCAACCGCATTCTTGTGGACGCCCCGTGTTCCGGCACGGGAACTCTCGCCCGGCACCCCGAAATCCGTTGGCGGCTTCGGCCGGAACAGTTGCCGGAACTTCACGCGCTTCAGACGGCCATGCTTTTGCAATCACTCGCGCAGCTCGCCCCCTCCGGCAGGCTCGTCTATTCCACCTGCTCGCTCGAACCCGAGGAAAACGAAGAGGTCGTCGCGGAAGCACTTCGCCAATTTCCCGGTGCAAGGCGGGTGGCGCCTGAGGAATCGGCACGGGCTCTGGCCCCCTATCTCTTGCCTGGAATTTCCCTCTCGGGCATGTTCGACTCGCTCGGGCAATTCCGCACATTTCCTGGCGAGCATCCGATGGATGGTTTTTTCGCGGCCCTGGTCGAATTGCCATAGAGTGGATTCCATATCTCGACTGTTTCTGCCATCAAGGCCTGTTTCCAGCGTGGTACGATGGACTCGATGACCCTGCGCGATCGCCTCGAGTGGCTGTTCCGAATGGCCTTAATGCTGTTTATTCTCACCTCGGTGGCCTTCTTGAGCGCGCTCACGGCGATTCGCTTTTCAATCCAGGGTCGCGAGGTGATGATGCCCGACGTCGTGGGCAAGAAAGCCAACGATGCGCAGCTAATCCTGCGCGGCCGAGGCGTGGGGATGAAGGTCGAAGACCGCATCTACAATCCGCTTCCCGTCGATGAGGTCGTGCGGCAGAGCCCGCCTCCGAATATTCGTGTAAAGCTCGGACAGTATGCTCACGTGGTGCTCAGTCTCGGCCCGCAGAAGGTCATAATTCCTCCGGTCGAGGCACAAAGCGTTCGCATGGCTCGCATCGAGCTTTTGCGCGGAGGTATGCAGGTGGGCGAAATCTCCAGCGCCTATCTGCCCAGCTGGGCCGCGGACTCTGTCATTGAGCAGGACCCTCCTGCGGGCACCACAGATGTCACCAGCCCTCACGAAAATTTGCTCGTCTCGCTGGGGCCGCGGCCGCCAGCCTACGCGATGCCTGACGTGGTCGGCCTAGCTCTCGGCGACGCGGAAGCCAAACTGGGCGCTATCGGCCTAAAAGTCTCCAAACTCACACTAGAGCCCTCCGCGAGCGCACTGCACGGAACGGTCGTGAGACAGACCCCGTCACGCGGCGCCCGTGTAGATTCTGGCTCCTCTGTCGACTTCGATGTGGCGGAGTAACAGCGAAACGCCTGTGTTAGAATCCAGTCAGCACCCATGAGCTTTTCAAGAATCGAGATCGCGCCGTCCATCCTGGCTTCGGATTTCGCCCGCCTGGGCGAGGAAATCCGCAAGGTCGAAGAGGGCGGCGCGGACGTCATTCACGTGGATGTCATGGACGGCCATTTTGTTTCCAACATCTCGATCGGGATTCCGGTCGTGGCCTCTTTGCGCAAAGCAACCCGCCTGCCCCTGGATGTGCATCTCATGATCGAGCGGCCCGAGGAATACATCGAGGAGTTCGTCCAGGCGGGCGCCAATCGGGTGATTGTCCACCAGGAAGCAACGGTGCATTTGAACCGGGCGCTGGCGATGATTCGCGAATTCGGAGCCGAGGCCGGTGCAGCCATCAATCCAGGAACGCCGGTCGCGTCGCTCTCTGAAATTCTCGACCGCGTGGATACGGTGTTGGTGATGAGCGTCAATCCCGGGTTCGGCGGACAGAAATTTATCCCCGGCTCTTTCGAAAAGATTCGGCAACTGAATCAGTGGCGTGCGCGATATAATGGCGCGTTCCGGATTCAGGTGGATGGCGGAGTGGACAGGGACAATGCGGTCGAGTTGGCGCAGGCCGGCGCGAACACCTTCGTGGCCGGGACTTCCATCTTCCATACGCCCGATCCGGGGGGAGCCACGCGCCAACTGAGAAAACTCGCAACCGAGGCCTTGAGCCAGAAAGTCTGATACCAGGATCGTGATGACAGAAATCCTATACAACCGAAAGCAACTCCTGATCGCAGCGATGGCTGCTTCTCTCCTTGCGGGCGGATGTCTCGGCTCTGGTCCCAAAATTCATGTCCAAAGAGAGAAGCCACCAAAGGCAGCAAAGACGGCAAAGGACGAGAAACCCGCGAAACCGGGGAAACCCGGGAAGGCTCCCACATCCGGCACGGAAGATACGACCGCCTCGGCCGAACCAGATAAGGTCCTCTACGACCGGTCCATGCTCGACATCAAGAAGGGCCATTACACCGAGGCGCGCCTCAGTCTCCAGGCCCTGATCAATACTTATCCGGACAGCGAATACCTGGCCAAGGCTAAGTTAGCCGTCGCCGACTCCTTTTATAAGGAAGGCGGTACCTCGAATCTGACTCAGGCAGTCGAAGAGTACAAGAACTTCGACGTTTTCTTTCCGTTTCTGGATGAAGCCGCCTACGCGCAAATGCAGGTCGGGATGGCGCATTACCGCATGATGGAAAAGTCGGATCGCGACTCAACCAACATGCAGGCAGCCGAGGACGACTTCCAGACTTTTCTCCTGAAATATCCTCAGAGCCCGCTTGCGCCGCAGGCCGAGCAGCACTTGCGCGAAGTTCAGGAAGTTCTCGCGGACGGTGAATACAAGATCGCGCGGTTCTATTACATCAAGCAGGACTACCCAGCCTCGGCAGCCCGTCTAGTCGAACTCGTCGACCGTTATCCGCTTTACAGCCAGAGCGACGATGCATTGTGGATGCTGGGCAGCGTGTACGACCGCGCGAAGCAAGTCTCAAAGAATGAGGACGCCAAGAATCACTGGGCCGACCTTGCCGGAAAGTGTTACGACCGCATCGTCGAAGACTATCCTCTCTCCCCATATGTTAAGGAGGCGAAATCGCGCCTGGCTGCCATGGGGATGCCGGTCCCCGCGTCGGACCCCAATGCTTTGGCTCGAATGCAAAAGCAACAGATGTATGAGAAAGGCCATCACCAGCTTGCTCTTGTGAAGTTTCCTTTAGGAATGCTTCATTCCGGCCCCGACGTTTCGGCGGCGGCGCGCAGCGGAGCTCCCAATTTGAACCCACCCACGGACACGGTTTCTGCGACGGACATACTGAAACCTGGTGCCGAAGGCCCCACATTCTCGATGGGTGCCCAGCCAACTACGGATGCAAATAATGCTGACGCGGGCGGCGGCGGTGCGCCGGTGGAAGCTGTACAAGGGGGGTCGCCAGACACCGCACCCACCACGGGCGTAGGCGTGCAAATCATTGCCGCGCCCCCGAACGATGCGGCAGCAGCGGCCAACAATTCAGCGCCTCCGGCTACTGCGGCCCCGCCGGTCGCAAATCCTCCTACGACAAACTCGGCCGCGGGGAGTTCTGGCGATTCCGGCGTCCCGGTCTTAACTCCAACCGCTACCTCGGGAGCTGCGAATAATTCCACCCCTGCGACTGCTCCTGGCGCGTCCGCCACCCCTCCGGCCGCTGCGACGCCCGCCGGTTCGCAGCCTCAGGCGCCAGCCGCTTCCACTCCTGCTGGCACGCAGCCTCAGCCGGCCGCCACCTCGAACACTGCTCCCAAATCCGAATCCAAGACTGACCCCAAGAACGAGTCCACAAGCAAGAAGAAAAAGGGCTTGAAGAAGCTAATCCCCTGGTAAAACCCCCGTTTACCCCCTGCTAACATCTCAAGCACTTCTGTCCTTCGACTCTGTTGACGCCCCTTTCTGGGGGTGGTTAGCTATAGGGTATTGAAAGGGGCAGGCGTGTCGCCGTGTGGACGCGTCGCCTGGGGCATATTGTGCCGAAAATCCTGGTCGCCGACGACAACACCAATATTCAGAAAATGGTTGTGCTTGCGTTTGAAGAACGCGGCATCAACGTTACCTCGGTTGGCAATGGCGAGGCCGCTGTCCGGCGCATCCCCGATCTGAACCCCGACCTGGTCCTGGCGGACGTTTTCATGCCTGTTCGAAATGGCTACGAAGTCTGCGAGTTCGTCAAGAAAGACGAGCGCTTTTCGCACGTCCCCGTCATCCTCCTGGTGGGAGCTTTCGATCCTCTGGATGAAAAAGAGGCACGCCGGGTGGGCGCCGATGGCGTCCTGAAGAAGCCCTTCGTGCCACCGGATCCGCTTATTGCTATGGTGATGTCGGCTCTGGAAAAGAATCCTAAGATTGCGGCCGAACTTGCGAAAGCCCGCGAGGTGGTTGTCGCTCCACCCGAGCCGCCCATGCCGGCGCTAGAGATACCCGCCAAGACCGAGCCGAAGCCGCTCCCCGAATTCCCCGAGCCTACTGCAGAAGAAGCTGCGGCGATCTACGGCTTTGGCAAGGGCGTTCGCAACTTGGACGACGAACAGGAGGCGGACGGCCCGAAGGCACCCGTGGGCGAAGCCAACGAAGAAGTCGAAGAGGAATTCGATGGAGCCGCGACGACCTCCGACTGGCGCCGTTCGGCGGCCGATTTTGATGTTCCGGAGGAAGCAGGCGGAAAGCTGGCATTCGCTTCCGACGAGGATTTCAATTTCCCCTCGTTTCCTTCCGAACGTGACGTCCCGCCGCGCCATATCCGCGTCCAGAAACCTGCCGAGGAAATCGAGCCGGTAGTTGCAGATCATTCTCCCGAGCCGGCTGTTACCGCATCTGTGGAGCAGCCACCAGCCTCCGCAATCATCGAAACCGAACCGGAGCGAGAGCCCGTGCCCGTTGCGGCCGAACCCGAAGCCGTTTCCGCCGATCCTCCGGCTCCTGAACCGGAAGCGAAGAACGAGCCAGGTATCGTCTCCAAGGCGATGCACTGGATGGACATGATGTCGCCGGCGCCCGCAGAACATTCTCATAGTGGGTGGATGTCTAACCTGCTGGGATTCCGCAAGGAACCCGAAGCGACGCCGGTTCCTCCTGCCCCTCAGGCGCCCTCCGAACCCGGAGAGCCGATAGCCGAAGCCCAGCCTGAAATCGAAGCGATGAATGAGCCGGTTGCTGAGAAATCTTCGCCGGCGCCCATTGCGCAGTCAGAAATCGAAACATCTGAAACTGCGCAGTCCGAAAGCGCTCCGCCGCTGAGCGAGCCTTGGTTTGCGCCTCCCCCGACGCTCCGGGAAATCCCGCATCAGGCCGCTCACAATCACGAGCCGGCGCCGGAACTTGTTGCCGCCGCTCCCGCTGAATCCGTCGATCAGCACGCGGTTGAGCCGCTGGACGAGATCGAACGCGAGCCCGAACAGTTCGAGCCTGCGCTCCGCGATCCCATGCTTGATGAATCACCTGCGGTTCACGTGGAACCAGAGCCGCTGCTCATGAACGAAGAGCCGGAAGCGCGCCCCGAATACGGCACGCGGCCTGAAAAGGTTTCACCGTTGCATTCTTTCTTTTCGCCGGCTTCGGGTGACCCCGTTGTCGATGACCAGGCCGCCTCCGACCCTGCTGCTCGAACCGAATTCCCGTCCTTCCAGCCGGCGCCCGTAGAAGCGGCGGCCGACGAATTTGAGGAGCGGATTCCCACCGTGCCGCCCCCGAATCGCGAGGCACTCGCCACGATTCCGTTCCTGAATCCGCCCGCTACTTCTCCGCAGGAGATTCATTCTGAAGAAGCGCCAGCGCACACTGCGCCTGCTTCCGACTCAGGGACGGTTGACGCCGCCGTGCGCAGAGTCCTCGAGAAGCTCGAACCGCAGCTCCACGAACTCCTCTCACAGGGCATCCTCAAGCCGCTCGTCGAGAACATGCTCCAGAAAGAACTCGAGAAAAAAGACAAGTAGCCATGCGGCGAGCCTCCGCATTCTGACGCCGCACGTAGCCCTCTGAAGTCTTACGCCTTTTTCCAGATGCGGAAGTCCTGCGCCTCACCCATCGGCAGCTCAACCGTCAGTGCCCCATCCGCATCCGTCTTTCTTGGAGATTTGCCGTGGCTAATCGCGTACTCGCCCTTGTCTAGTCCTTGAATCCTTACGGCGGCGGACTTCACCACTCCCGTGGAGTCGCTCATCTTCAATTTCATCAATCGCCGCCCCGTGTGGAACACAACCTGGTCAATCTCTCCCTGCGTCGCTTCCAGATCAACTCGTTCCTCCACGAACCGCACCCCTTTTCGCAGGCCGTCCATTGGCACGACTGTGATTTCCGGGCCGGAGGTTTCAACACTGCAGCCGTATCCGATCAGCCCAAACACTTCGTCTCCCGAACGTAACCAGCAAATCTCCGGCAGCCAGCTCCACGAAATAATCCTCATGCTCGGCAAGCAAAGTTTTCGAGGATTGCGCGAGGATCTTCTCGAGTGTCGATTGCCCGTTGCCGGTTTGCCCGGATTTTCCCGCCTGCCCAGACTGGCCGCCGAGGGCAGGAACGCTCAGCAATGTCGCCGCACTGGCAACCGCGGCATTTTTGAATAAATCGCGCCTCGATATTTTATTGGCCATGCCCAACCCCCTGGGATACAAACTCACTCACGCCCATTTTTGCGCGAGATTCGCGCAATCTATTTTTCGCGCGCGCGCATGTCAAGAACGAATGTAAACGTTTTCCGGCCCGTTCTTTTGCGAGCGTTTCGAGTTTTCCCCGTCGCCGTCCATTCGGCCTTGTGGCAAACTATCGTTGTGGATACTCGAGCACTTAATCTCAGGCGGATTGCCGCCGCAATTGGAATTGTGGCCATCCTCGCGTACCTCTTGTCCGCGGGCTCACCGCAGCATCAGCCTTCGGTCATCGCCCAGTCGGTCTCGCCCCATCAGGATGTCCCGCAGCCAATCTATTCACGAAATCCAAACGATCCCTGGAATCGCATCTTCTCCTGCCTGTTTTCCCGCCACGTCGAAGCGCGGCTTTCCGACGAGTTCCCGGAAGGGGCGCCCTTCAGGGAACTTGCTCCCTTCGATCTCCGCGTGAGCACGAATCTGTTTGACCGCATGGAATCCGGCGATCGCGCCATTGATCCGCTCTACGCCCCGCCCGCGGACTCTCCGGAAGGAAGCCGCCAAATCCTCGTTGAACCGCGCTATTCCGAGCTCACCGGCGCGCTGCAAGAAGCGCTCCGCGAGCCAACGCCTCGCCCCGCAATCGCCCGCGCCATGATGCAAAGCGATCTCTGGTCCGCCTACGATCGCCTCTATTGGCCGTTATTTCCCGAAGATCGCAATACGGAACTCGACCGCCATAAACAAGTCATCGCTGGTCTTCTCGGGCATTTCATCACAAAGCTCGCGCTCACCCCGGAAGAAATTCAATCGCTCCCCGATAACTATAACGAGGCACGCTTCAAAGACTCGCTTCCCGATCTCTTCAACCAGAAGAGCGGCTGGTTCGAGTTTCAATATATTCCCCATCGCATGCACGACGAAGCTGCGGGCTTTCGCCGCGTCACCCGCCTATTCGTCAAGGCCACGCGCCCTCCTCGCGACAAGAAGAAATTCCTGAGCGCCTTCCGAGGCTATCCCGAGAAGGCGTACTCGCAATTGGATGGCGTCGGGCTCCTCATTCAATCTCTCCTGATTGATACCAGCGGCAATCTCTCGCCCACGCACCTCACCACGGATGTGCAAATCCGCTTATTCACGAATACAAGTGAAGGCGCGTTCGCCAGGACCGATCTTCAATTGGCCGAGCTCAGCCGAAGACTAATGCTTCGTGAGCCGGCATGGGGAGGATTGGCGCCAGAAGACGAAAATTCCCCCACCTACATGGCCGCGGGTGGAGAATATGGTTTTGCTTCGCCCATTTCCGTGGAGCCACATGACAAGTATCCATCGCCAGTTCTCGTCAGGCAAAGAACTCGCTGCGCATTTTGTCACTCTCCCGAGCTGACCACCTTGATGTCGTTTAATTTCGCTCGACCGCCCCAATCGCAGCCCTTTCCGATCACGATTTTCGACCCCGCCTCTCACCAGGCCGCCGATTACGTTATCTCGCGAAAGTTGAAGCGCCCCGAATGGCAAGCACTGCGCGCGTACTTTGCCTCCCCCACCGCATCAACCCGTTGAACTCTCTCACCTTCCACGATTGACGCGCTTCCCGCCCGCCGCTTATATTGCTTGATTCACCTTCGCATCCAATTCATCTAAGTAAAGGAATCGATGCCCCGCGAGATACCCAAAGCCTACGAGCCGCAAGAGATCGAACAGCGCTGGGCCAAGGCCTGGTTCGACGAAAATCTCTTCCGTGCGGAGAATTCTGGCAGCGGGCCCAGCTTCTCGATCGCGCTGCCCCCGCCGAATGTCACCGGCTCGATCCATATCGGCCACATGCTCGAACACACGCAGATCGACATGCTCGTCCGCTGGCATCGCATGCGCGGCCACCGCACTCTCTGGCTCCCCGGAATGGACCATGCCGGCATCGCCACTCAATTCGTCGTCGAACGCCAGCTTGCCAAGGAAAAGATCCGCCGCCGGGACCTCGGCCGCGAGGAATTCGAGCGCCGCGTCTGGAAATGGAAGGTTGAAAGCGGCGGCGTCATCAAGGATCAAATGATCCGCCTTGGCGCTTCCTGCGATTGGACGCGCGAGCGCTTCACCCTGGAGCCCGCCCTCTACCACGCGGTTCTCGAAGCCTTCCTGCGCCTCTATCGCGAGGGTCTGATTTACCGCGGCCGCTATATGGTCAATTGGTGCCCGCGCTGCCAGACCGCCATCAGCGATCTCGAGGTCGTCCACAACGAGCGCGCGGGCCAGCTCTGGTACATCCGCTACCCAATCATCGGAACGCCCACGGGATCGCCAAAGGCGTATCTCGTCGTCGC
Source organism: uncultured Acidobacteriota bacterium (assembly GCA_963788255.1). GTDB lineage: Bacteria > Acidobacteriota > Terriglobia > Acidiferrales > UBA7541 > Palsa-295. The sequence goes on along the minus strand of CAWBGC010000001.1, from coordinate 77,992 downwards.
CACCACGCGCCCGGAAACCATGCTTGGCGATACGGCCCTCGCTGTGAATCCCGCCGACGAGCGCTACTCTCACTTCGTCGGGAAAAAGGTCTTGCTCCCGCTGATGAATCGCGAAATCCCCGTCATCGCCGATTCCTACGTGGACCGCGAGTTCGGCACCGGCGTCGTTAAGATCACGCCCGCGCACGACCCCAACGATTTCGAGATCGGCAAGCGCCACAACCTTCCCGAAATCGACATCATGACCGCCGACGGTCACATGAGCGACGCCGCGGGAAAATATGCCGGTCTCGAACGCTTTGTTGCCCGCGCCCGCGTCGTCGCCGACCTTGAAGAGCAGGGTTTGGTCGAACGGATTACCGAACACATGCATTCGGTCGGCACCTGCGACCGCTGCAAGGCCATCGTCGAGCCGCGCATCTCTACCCAATGGTTCTGCAAGATGAAGCCGCTCGCGGAGCCTGCCAAAAAGGCCATACTGGACGGCCACATCGAAGTCGTCCCGGACAATCAGCGCACCATTCTGCTCAATTGGCTCGACAACATTCGCGATTGGTGTATTTCGCGTCAGCTATGGTGGGGCCATCGCATTCCCATCTGGCATTGCGCCGATTGCAAGGAGATGGTCCCCGCGCTGGATTCGCGTGTAGAACTCTTCGAGGGCCACGCTCGAGCCGTCAGCGTGCCAACAAAATGCCCAAAATGCGGCGGCGCAAGCCTCACGCAAGATCCCGACGTCCTCGACACCTGGTTCAGCTCCGCCCTTTGGCCCTTTTCGACCCTCGGCTGGCCCGAGGACACTCCGGATCTACGCGCCTACTACCCCACCAGCCTCCTGATCAGCGGCTACGACATCCTGTTCTTCTGGGACGCCCGCATGATCATGATGGGCCTCCATCTGATCTCCGCAGCAGATGCAAAGCAGCGGATCCCATTCCGCCGCCTCTACCTTCATTCCCTTGTCCGCACTGCCGAAGGTCACAAGATGTCGAAAACCAAAGGCACCGGAGTTGACCCGCTGCAGCTCACGCAACAATTCGGCACCGACGCCCTCCGTTACATGCTCGCCAGCATGTCCGCCCCCGGCACCGATATCGTCATGAGCGAAGACCGCATTCTCGGCGCTCGCGCCTTCGCTAATAAAATCTGGAACGCCGCCCGCTTCCTCTTCGTCAATCTCGAAAAAATTGAAGCCCAGGGCGTCTCGCTTGAGGACTTGGCCGCGCCCGAAATTCGCGCGAATGCACCATATAGCCAGCCGGACGGAAGTTTTGCGGTAGTCGATATGTGGCTCTTCTGGCGCCTCTCCACCGTCGCCGCGCAAGTCAACGATGCGCTCGAAAACTTCCGCTTCCACGAAGCCTGTCACACCATCTACCACTTCTTCTGGGGCGATTTCTGCGATTGGTACATCGAATGGGTCAAGCCGCAACTCGCCGCCACTGACCGCGCCGCTGCCGTTGCCGCGTGGCGCAATATCTTCGCAGCGCTCGACGCCGCGCTGCGCCTGCTCCATCCCATAATGCCCTTCCTCACTGAAGAGCTATGGCACAAGCTCCCGCAATCCAAAGGCGCCAGCTCCATCGCCCTCGATAAATTCCCGGGGCCCGGTCCGAAGTGGGTCACCTCGAAGGGGGGGCAGGAAATACAGTTACTTCAGGAAATAATAATCGCCGCTCGTAACATCCGCGCTGAATTGAAACTGGACCAGAAACGCAAAGTGTCCGCCGAGCTGTCAATCGCAAATGCCTGGCATAGGCAATTTATCAAGAAGAATCTGGATCCAATCCTACGTCTGGCTGCGCTCTCCGAATTACGCCTGTCCAAAGCGAAACTCTCTCCCGATGGCGGCGCGATCCGCTCCACGGCGCAATTCGATCTCAAGATCGCCTATGGCGAAGCCATAGACAAGCAGGCCGAAATCGCGAAGTTGAAGAAGGAGAGCGAGCGCCTCGCGAAGGACATTGAATTGAAGATAAGCCGCCTCGCCGATGAAACCTTCCGCAGCAAAGCCCCTGCGAAAATCGTCGCCGACCTCGAGGCCACTCTGGTCGAGCGCCAGCTCGAACTGAAAAAGCTCCAGGATCGCCTCAAGCAACTGGAGTAATCCGCTTTGCTACCCTCTTTCGCCCGAAGTGGGCAGAAGACCAGCATCCCGACCACGCAGCGATCAAGGAAAAAGGCACAAAACGAATGGGTGTCCAAGACCGGGGGCCATCGCTTGTTCTTTACATGGAATTAAAGGGGGAAACTATCCCGCCCCCATCTTCAGTGTAATGGATTTCGGTGGCCAGGATGACTGGGTCGCACAGTGCGCGTCGCCGCTGGATGCTTCAGGGAGCTTGAGTCGAATCGCCCGTCTTGTGTTCCTGAATCTGGAAGCGCAAGAACTTGTGAATTGCGTCGAGGGACTCCTTATCGTTCGTGGCAATGATCACACGACCTCCATTGGAGGTCTCCTCGAATGAATATCTTATCTTTTCCCGTAGCCGCTTCATTTCCGGCACTCCAGGTGGCACGGTGTCGTGCACGAACATCGGAATTTCGAAATCTCCGTTGGCGAAGGCCTCTGCGATGTACGCAAGGTGCTCGCGGATGTGGGTGCGGTTGCTCGTGTCGGCCGGATCATTCACCTCGACTTGGATCACGCCACTGTCCGGCTTAATAAGAAAGTGGTGCGTCGTAGCGGTCTGAGAGAAGCCCATGCCCTCCTTGCCACGCTCATTCATGTCCTTTGAAGGCGCGGTTCCCCGCATGTGGGCCTCGTGCATGGGGCACGTGGCTTCGGAACCTCCCGGTTTCTCCTTCTGCTGATTGGAAGGCTGCTGAGCGGCTGCGAACGTCAAGGAAACAATTAGACAAACTGCAACTGCGAGGGCCATTTTCATCGTTGCCTCTCCCATTTGTGATTGCCGCGCGCCAGCGCATTGGATCCGGAGCTTTGCGTCTGGCGAGTCGGGTGAGTTGCGACAAGCGCCTCCAGCAATCCCGCGCGCTGGCCACGAGGAGTATTGCGAAGCAAGCGGTCCCATCTGGCCAGTGTCCTGCGCAACTCGTGCCGCCAGGCTTGTAATTGGCGGAGCCGTGTTTCCAGAGAGGCCAGTTTTTCGGCGGCCATCATGCGGACCCGCTGGCAGGGTACACCACCGAGATCGCGTTCCCCGAGGAGTGCGCCCAACTCCTTCACCGAGAAGCCGATCGCAAGCGCGCCTTGAATCAACCGGACTCGAGCAAGAGTTTCTGGCGGAAACAACCGATAGCCCGATGCCGAACGCAGCACCGCGGGAAGAAGTCCACGGCGCTCGTAGTACCGCAGCGCGTCCGCGCTGATGCCAGCCATGCGCGCAAGTTCCCCGGAATACAACGGTCGAGTTGCGGAGGCGTTTGGTTTCACAGGAGCAGCCTAAGGGTTGGAACCGGTTCCAGAGTCAAGCAGAATCTCTCGCCCGGATTCATCGTCAAGAGATGCTACCTGAATTGTACGCCAGAGCTGGCTCCAGGCACGAACCGGTCGTGCGGGCCGGCATGCCGCCTTCGCCCACGGCAACCTAGCGGGCCAGATCCAAAGTTTACAGGGACGCACGCTTGTATCCGACTTTTCATCAACTAAAATTGATCCATGATGAGATTGCTCATCCAAAACGTCAGCAAGCGGACCCAAGGCCATTCAGGGTTGAGGAAGGGCGTAATTATGCGCTCGGACAGCTCTTTGAATCGCTCCGATTTTGGTCCTCTCACGGCCAGGGTCCCTCGCCGGGAATCGTCGCCAGCCCCGATTTCTAATCGCAACAGAGGTAGATTAGAAATCCATCGAAGTCGTAGCAAACACAGACACTTAAGTTTTTCTAATCGCAACAAATCGCGCACCCCCTTCTCTCGATTCCCACCTTCGCATCTTGTTCCCAGCGCCCCTGTCGAGTATGCTTCCCCCTCCTCGATGCCTACGAAGCGAATGCCGAGCTTGCCGGAAACCACCGACCGCCGCATTGACGCACTCCTCACATTGCTTGCCGAAAACGCAACCATCGTCATCAGTGGCGCTAAGATCGCGAAGGAAATCGGCGTCTCGCGCCAGCAAGTCTGGCGCTGGATCGAAAAATTGCGCGAGCTGGGCGTGCGCGTGAAGGGGCATCCGCGAACCGGCTACCACATCGAACGCACACCCGACATTCTCGTCCCTCAACTTCTAAGCCATCGCCTCTATGGGACTCCCTTCGCGCGCCGCATCTACCACTATTTCAAAGTTGATTCCACAAACACGGTCGCCATGCGCCTGGGAGAACAAGGCGAGCCGCACGGCACCATTGTGCTTGCTGAAGAGCAATCCGCGGGTCGCGGCCGCTCAGGCCGCTCCTGGATTTCAGAGAAGTCTGCGGGAATCAGTTGCAGCATCCTTCTGCGCCCTCCGATTTCCCCGGCGCAAGCCCCGCTCCTCACTTTGGTCGCCGGCCTCGCCGGGCGCGATGCCGCCGCCGAAGAGCTCGACGTGCTCCCCGACATCCGCTGGCCGAACGACCTGCTCGTCCGCGGCCGGAAATTCGGCGGCATCCTCACCGAGATGCGCGCCGAGCCGGACCGCGTTCATTACGCCGTCGTCGGCATCGGCCTCAACGTCAATCAGACCCGCATGCCCGCCGAGTTGGAAGAGATCGCGACTTCCCTGCGCATCGATACGGGAAAAGCTCATTCGCGCCTCGAGCTGTTGATCCGGTTGCTCCGCCATCTCGACGGCTACTACAATCAATTCCTCGCCGAGGGCGCCATGCCGATTTTGCGCCGCTTCGCCGAGGTCTCTAGCTTCTTCCAGGGCAAGCGCGTACGCATCACCACTTCGTCGGAAACTTTCCTCGGCACGACGGCCGGGCTCGAACCTAGCGGCGTCCTGCGAGTAGCTCGCGACGACGGGCGCGGCGTAGAACCGGTCCTTTCCGGCGATGTTGCGGAGGCGGACTGATGCTCTTAACCGTCGATGTCGGCAACACCAACACGGTGTTGGGCGTGTATCGTGGCAAGGAACTGGTCGTCCACTGGCGGCTCACCACCGCGCGCGACCAAACCATCGACGAGTACGGCATCCTGACCCGTAACCTCTTCACCCTTGCCGGACTTAAGCCCAGCGAGATCGGCGGCGTCATAATCAGCTCGGTCGTTCCGCCGCTGAACTGGACGCTCGGGGAAATGTCGCAAATTTATTTTCACCATAAGCCGCTGTTCGTCGAACCGGGAGTGAAAACGGGCATGGCCGTCCTGGTGGACAACCCGCTCGAGTTGGGGGCCGACCGCCTGGTGAATGGCGTCGCTGCCTTCCATCGCTACGGAGGTCCCATCATCGTGGTTGATTTTGGTACAGCCATCACGTTCGACGTGATTTCCGCGCGGGGCGAATATCTCGGCGGCGCAATCTCTCCCGGTCTCGGGATTGCCTCGGAGGCACTCTTTGCCCGCGCCGCGCGCCTCCCGCGAGTTGAAATCAAGGATCCGGGCAAAGTCATTGGCACGAATACTGTCGCGCACATGCAGGCCGGCCTGTACTACGGCACCGTGGACATGATCGATGGCATGTTGTCGCGCATCAAAGCCGAGCTTGGTGGTCCGGCGAAGGTGGTCGCCACGGGTGGGCAGGCGGGCTTGATCGCCCGCGGATCCAAGCACATCGAACACACCGATGAATTCCTAACGCTGGAGGGTCTGCGGATTATTTGGGAACGCAACCAGCAAACTGGGCGCGAATCCGGCGGCGACGCCAAGAAGAAAACCGCCGGTGGAGGGTCTCCGAAAGCGGGCAAGGATTCGCGCCTATGACCGGCAGAATGGCCGGGCTCGCCTCGGAATTTGACCGCCAGGAAGCCGCGTGCATCATGGAACCCTTCAATTATTTCAATTACTACACGGAAATCGAGGAATACTTCTGGCAGAAGCGCGGAGCCCACCTGCTCGTCTCGCCGCTCGACTGGGCCATTGTCGAGACGTGGCAAAAAGCGGGCATCCCTCTCGCAGCGGTTCTCAAAGGCATTGATCGCGCTTTTGAAAGCTGGAGCCGCTCGCGCCGCGCCGCAGGTGGCCGCCAATTGAAAAGCCTGGCCTATTGCGTTGACGCGGTCCTGGACGCGGCCGCGGAAGCCCAGGAAGCCGCCGTGGGCACTGGCCCGGAAATCAAGCGCGAACGGCCTGCTTCAGAACCGTTCTCGCGCGAAGAGTTGCGAAAATACTTCGAACGCAACGCTGCGCTCCTGAGAACGGCGGCGGAAGCTCAGCGTTCGCGCTACGCTTCGCTCGCTGCCCGCTTTGAAGAGTGCGCAAACCGCCTCGAAGATTCGCTTGCTTTGCTCGATGCTCCCGGCGCGCTCGACCTCGAAGATCTCGAGCGCCGCCTCACCGTGCTGGAGGAAAAATTGGCCGCCGCGCTCTCCGCCGATGCCGAAGAAGAGGTGCTGCTCGAAATCCGCCGCGAAATGGATCGCTCGCTCGCACCCTACCGACGCAAGATGTCTGCGGAGCAGCTCGCTCAGCTCGAGCGACAATACACACAGAAGCGCCTCTTTGAACATTTTCGCGTGCCCCGGCTCAGCATTTTCTATCTCACCTGAGCCTGTCCGCGGCGCTTCCGCACAGCGATGGCCACGATGGACGTCACAATTGAAAAGCTGATTTACGGCGGCGAAGGCCTCGCCCACCACAACGGCTCGACCGTCTTTGTGCCATTCGTCCTCCCGGACGAACGTGTCGCCGTTTCGCCGGTCGAGCAAAAGAAGAAATTCGTCCGCGCCCGCGTGGAGAAACTTCTTGCGCCCTCGCCGGGCCGTGCCGAGCCGCCGTGTCCGCATTTCGGCGTCTGCGGCGGCTGCGATTACCAGCACATTCCCTACGAAGCGCAGCTCCAATTCAAAACAGAGATCCTGCGCGAGACTCTGCGCCGCCTCGGCCGCATTGATTGGACCGGGCCGATCACCGCGCACGCTTCCCCGCCCTGGGGCTATCGTAATCGCGCTCAGTGGAAATTTCGCACCATGGCCGAAGAAGCGGGAACAGCCGCCAGCTCGGAAGGCGGCACGCCGCTCTCGATTGGATACTTTCGCGCCAACTCCTCGGCGCTCTGTGCAGTCGAGGATTGTGCGATCCTTTCGCCTCCGCTGCTAAAGGCCTTCCAAGCACTGCGGCAAGCTGCCGCCTCGGGTGCCTTCCCGCGAGTCTTGCGAGAGATCGAAGTCTTCGCCGCCGATGGCTCTGCGCCGGAGGAATCCAAGTTGCTGCTGACGGCGACGTTTGCCGGATTCCCTCCCCGTGCCGCGCAACTGGCGCAGAAATGCCGAGAAATTGTTCCGTCCATCGAAAGCCTGCTCCTCCACGATCCCAGCCACGATCGCATGGAGCTTTTCGGGCCGGGATTCGTGGAGCATCGCGCCGCCGGAAATTCCTTTCGCGTCGGCCATTTCTCTTTCTTTCAGGTGAACCGCTTTCTTGTCGAGGAGCTCGTGCAACAAGCCTCCTCCAGTGAGACGTCAGGCCGGCTCGCGCTCGACCTCTTCGCGGGCGTCGGACTTTTTTCGCTACCTCTGGCGGGATATTTCGAGCGCGTGGTCGCCGTGGAATCAAATCCCGCAGCAGCGCGCGACTTGGAAACAAACGTCCGCGGCCACGCAAACATCGCAGTACGCGCTGCCGATGTCGAACACTTTCTTGAAAAATTTAAGGACGAGTCCGATCTCGTGTTCCTCGACCCGCCGCGGGCCGGGCTCGAACCCGGCGCTCTCCGTGGACTCGTCCGACTTGCCCCGGCCCGCATCACGTACATTTCCTGCGAGCCTCCGACTCTAGCCCGCGATCTCGCCGCGCTGCACGAAGGCGGGTACGATGTATCCGATTTGCATCTCTTCGATCTTTTCCCGCAGACATTTCACATGGAGGCTGTAGCCCGGCTGCGCCGGCGCGCATGAAACTCCCTGCCTTATGGATTGCCGTGGCCTTTGCGGCCGGCAACGGCATATCGTTGCGCCTATCCGCATCGCCGAGGCTTTGGGCCGCAGTGGCCGCAGGAACAGTTGTTCTTGGCATGGTCCTTTGCTTCCGAAAGTACGTAAGAGCAGCGTGGACCGTCGCTCTCCTAGCCTGGCTTGCACTCGGTGGATTGGCATCGGCGGTTGAGCGCGCGGCGGTGCCAGCCAACCATGTCACACGGCTGCTGGCATCCGGCCGCCTCGACACTAGCGAGCCGTTGCGCTGGCGGGGCCGCCTCCGCGAAGACCCGTTCGCGCTGCCCTGGGGACATCGCTTCGAAATTGATCTCGAGCAAGTGGAAATTGCCGGTGCGGTGATCCCGGTCCGCGGGGGCCTGCGCGCCAATCTCTACCGCGATACGCGCAATCCAAATGAATCCGGCCCCTGGCTCGATTTCCATGCCGGAGACCGCGTAGAAGCTCTCGTGCGCGCTCGCCCACCGCGCAATTTCCTCGATCCGGGAGCCTTTGACCTACGCGGCTACCTGGCAAGGCAGAACCTAGATTTGATCGGCACGCTCCGCAGCGGCGAATTGCTCCAATTGATCGACCGCCCGACGCCCACACTTTCTCAGCGCCTCGCGCGCGCGCGGGGCAATCTACTGGCTCGTCTCGACGCGCTTTTTCAGGGCCAGCCCGAACGCTCCGCCGTCTTGCGCGCCATGCTGCTCGGCGACCGCAGCTTCGTTGACTCTCAGGTCGTCACCGCATTTCAAAAGACAGCCGTGTATCACGTGCTGGTTGTCGCGGGCCTCCACGTGGGCGCACTTGTCGTTTTTCTGTTCTGGTTCTGCCGCAGGCTGCGCTTCTCAATCACAGCCACCAGCCTTGTGACTCTGCTGTCGCTGGCCGCCTACGTGGGCGTGGTGCAGGATCGCCCGCCGATTTTCCGCGCCGCGTTGATGGCCGCGTTCTACCTTTGCGCGCGCCCGCTCTTTCGCCGCATCGAGCTTCTTAACACCGTCGCGCTTGCGGCGCTTGCGATTCTCTTCTGGAAGCCGTCCGCACTCAGGGATCCAAGCTTCGAGCTCTCATTCCTCGCCGCGGGAGTAATCGCGGCTCTAGCGCTCCCGTGGATGGAGCGCACGAGCGCTCCCTATCGCGCGGGCCTTGCGCACTTGGGCGACGTCACGCGCGACGCGGCGCATCCGCCGAAGGTCGTCCAATTTCGCATCGAAATGCGCGCCGCCACGCAGTGGCTGGCAGCTCGTTTGCCGCTCCGCCTAGCCTCGCGCGCGGCATGGCTGCTGTGTATGCCGGTTCGCGCAGGGCTGCGGCTCTGGGAAATTGTGCTGCTATCTGCAGTGATTCAATGGGGCATGATGCCGATGCTCGCCCAGGATTTTCACCGCGTCAGTCTTGCAGGACCGCTGACCAACATTCCCGCCGTGCTCTTGACGGGCCTGATTGTTCCGCTCGGGTTCCTGGCGCTTGCTGCCACATTTCTGTGGGCGCGCTGCGCCTTGGCGCTCGCGCGATTGCTCGGCGCTTGCACCGGGTGGCTCCTCGCGTGGGTGGGGTGGGCCAGCCGATGGCCACGAGTTTCTTACCGCATCCCTGGGCCGCCGGCCTGGCTGGTTCTCGCGTTTTTCGCGGCGGGGATCTGTCTTGCGGGAGCCGCTCGATCGGCTGCCGCAAGGAAGGCAGGCCGCTTCGCGCGCGCGCGTTTGCCCCGCGCCATTCGTCCCGCGGAATGGGCCTTCGCGATTGCGCTCATATGCCTGACGGTTCTGGTGGCGTCGCACCCTTTTGCGCCGTTGCTTGAACGCAGCAAGCTTGCCGTCACCGTGCTCGACATCGGCCAGGGCGATTCGATCTTCGCGGCTTTCCCGGATGGCCGCACGATGCTGATCGATGGCGGAGGCCTCGCAGGAACGGAATGGGTTGGCGGCTACCGCACGGGTGTTGATGTCGGAGAGGAGGTCGTTTCTCCGTACCTTTGGTCGCGAGGACTGAAGCGACTCGATGTTGTGGCACTCACGCACGCGCACCACGATCACCTCGATGGCTTGCACGCCGTTCTTCAGAATTTCCACGTGGGCGAATTATGGATCGGGCGCGAAGAACAGACGCCCGCGCTCGAGGCCCTGCTCGCCGAGGCGCGGACTCGTGGCATCCCGATCGTCCACCAAACGCAAGGCACTCAGTTTCATTGGGACGGCATCACAGGCGATGTGCTCTGGCCGCCGGATTCGATGGCCATTCCGGAGGCTGTCAACGACGATTCGCTCGTCATGCGCTTGGAAGACGGCCGCGTTCGCTTTCTTTTGACCGGAGATATTGAGCAGCGCGTCGAAGAAAGGCTTGTGACAGATCAAGAACCGCTCGCCGCCGATTTCTTAAAGGTGCCGCACCACGGGAGCAAGACCTCATCCACGGAAGCGTTTCTCGCTGCTGTCGCGCCGCGCGTCGCAGCCGTTTCGGTAGGCGAAGGAAATCCGTTTGGCCAGCCCGCGCCCAGCGTCGTCGAGCGGTACGCTCATCGCGGCATCCGATTGTTGAGCACAGACCTCGATGGCGCCATCACGGCGCGCACCGATGGCGAGAATCTCGACGTACATACCTTCGTCGAGTCTCAACCGAATTGAGATCAGGGGCGATCCCGCCTGGCGCGTTCCGCGAGGTCATGTAATCCGTTATTCGCCGGAATCGGCGGACGTGTTGCTCGTTAGGTATTCGTGGATGATGCAGCGGGCGGCCTCGGCCTGCGATTCCGGAACATAAACCTCCAAGAGTCGCATCGCGTTGCCCGTGGTCGGCAGTTCCAACGGATTCACCAGGTCCGAGCCGGGTGAGCGGATCCCGTTTCCTTCCAGAAGCGACCGGATCACCATGGCCTCGGCCGGGCTGCCCGCGGTGTGGACGCTGACAAAATTCATGGAATGATGGGTCCTCCGGATGACTTACGCGAACACTGGCCGCGAGTACTATTGCGCCATCTCAACCCTCAGTTCATACTAACGGACGGACCACCCACTGGCCAAATATGGAAATAACGGATCGCGCCGCAGAATCTGCGCCCACGCAAGCGGAAATTGACGAAGAAAGCCGGCGCATCCGGCGCTTGCGGATCCTGGTACGCCTCACGCTTGACACGATTGCCGGGGGAGACCTTACTGCCGAAGAGGCCGCCGGAATGATCGCCGCGACCCGGAAAGTAGCTCTCGAAATGTTCCCAGGCAAGGAGCGCGCCTTCGATTTGATCTACCGCCCGCAGTTTCAGCGGGTCATGCACGCCGTCTACCGCCTGCAGTAGCAGCCTCCCTTCGAAGACGCTCAGTAGCCGTAGCGAGTCCGCAGCCACATCCGCAGCCAGACGAGCGCGATGCCCAGCAGAGTTCCGATTATGGCCTTGTATTCTCGATTCCGCAGGAATTGCGCCCAGGTGAAGTCCTTGGCCTGAGCCGGGTCTCTCATTTCTGCCAATTCCGCCGGGTTCACAAGGCGGGGAAGAAACAGAGGCACAAGCTGCGCGTATTTCTCAAATAATGGCCCGAACCGCACACGAAGGTCGTCTTCTTCATTTCGCATTACGGCGAAATAGAACACCACGAAGTAAACTGCGACTAACGTGCCGCCAATCACTGAATGTCCCGCCACGATAAACCCACTCGCCAAAAACGCGCTTCCGAAATAGAGGGGATTGCGTGTGTAGGCGTACGGCCCGGTGATCGCCAGCACCTGGTCTTTACGCAAGTGGCCTGCTGCCGCGCCGCGGACGATCAGCCCGACTGCCGCTACGATCCCGCCCAGGAGCAGCGATCGAGGTGTCGGCGCGGCCAGCAGCCAAAAGACCACGGCCACTGGATAGCCGGTGCGAACGCGCCACCGCATCCAGAATTTTCTTCGCTCGCTCAAGAGTTCGCCCTCAGGCGGCGCTCGCACGCATCAAGCACTTGGTCGACCGTGATCGAAAGCATTGCAGGCGAATAGGACGCGCTGCGCTGATAGGTCGTTTCACAGTCACGCGGATTTCGCACCACGACGTCGCGCGGCGAGTAAGGACCGTTCCTGGAAGGGTCCGTCGGACCGAAGAGGCCGACAACAGGCGCGCCCAGCGCTGAGGCAAGATGCAGCGGCCCAGTATCCGCCGAGATCACGAGTTTCGCCTGCTTCAGCAGCGCCATCAGAGGCCCCAGACCGAGAGGGAGGGCGATCGGCGGCAAGCTTCCCGCAGCGGAAATTACTTCTTCGGGAAGTTTTTCTTCGCCGGGCCCAAAGCTGACCACTCCGCGTACGCCCAGCTTTTTGGAAAGCCTGCGGTGGAGTTCGCCGTAGCGCTCCGCAGGCCAGCACTTCGAGACCCAACCTCCACCCGGATTCAACACGAAGTACTCGCCCAAGTTGCGCGCAGCGAGGGCGCATGAGACTTCCTCCTCATCCTCCGAGTGAATCACTAGCGGGAATCGCGGCGTTGACCTTCGCGCGCCGGCGCATTCGGCGAGCGTCAAATTGTGGTCCACTTTGTGCGGCCCACGCGGGTTCAGGCGGTCCGTGTAGAAAAGAGCAGCAAGGCCTTCGCGCGCGTAGCTTGACGTGAATCCGATCCGCCTCGGCGCCCTAGTGGCAAAAGCCAGTAGGGCTGATTTGTAAAGAGCTTGAAAATCGACCACGCAGGTGTATTTCGCCGAGCGCAAGCGGCGCAATGTCTGTGCGAAGCCCGCGGCGCTGCTGCGGCTGACTACGACCACATTGCTAAGATCGGGATTCCCTTCCAGCAGCCGCTTCCACTTCGCCTCGACTGCCCAATCGATTTGCGCGCCGGGAAGGGTGTCGCGCAAGGCGGCGGCGGAAGGCAGAGCATGTATGATATCTCCGAGGGAGCCCAGCCGCACGAGAAGGAAGCGCGCGTCACCCATCGCTCGCCCGGCGCAATCGTGCCAGAAGGTCGCGTGTGGAATGCTGCTTCGGGTCTCCAACGATCGCCACGCGAATGCCCAGCAACGCGGCGAGTTCGCGCTCGGGAACCGTGTCCGGCGTATAGTCAGTGCCCTTCGCGTGAACGTCCGGCTGAAACTCGCGCAGCAGCGGCTGCACGTCCAGCTCGTCGAAAATGACGACGTAATCCACTGCCTCGAGCGCGGCCACCAGCCACGCCCGCGCCCGTTCGGTCAGGACCGGCCGGCCTTCACCCTTCAGCGCACGAGTGCTCGCGTCTGAATTCACGCCCACAACCAACAAATCGCCTTCCGCGCGAGCCGCCTGCAAGTAGCGGACGTGCCCCACGTGGAGCAAATCAAAAATTCCGTTTGCGAATACGATTTTCCGGCCGGCGCGGCGATGTTCTTCGAGCACGCCGTGTAGCCCTTCGCGGGAAAGAATTTTTTCGCGGCTGTCCATCCGGCCTCTAGCGCTGCGCCGTCGCTTCCCGCCGCAAGGCGCCTTCCAGTTCCGCGCGCGTCACGGTCGCGGTCCGCCGCTTCATCACCACGATTCCTCCAGCATAATTTGCCAGGTGCGCCGCCTCGAAATACGTGGCGCCCGCAGCCAACGCCAGCGTGAATACGGCAATCACCGTGTCGCCCGCGCCGGTCACGTCCACGGGAGCGTCCGACCCGTAAATTGGGATATGCCGCGCACTTGGGACGCTCTCGCGCCTGCCTTGCGCGCCACGCTCGAACACGGCCATGCCGTCTTTCCCGCGCGTCACCACCAACGCCTCAAGGTCCAAGTCGGCCAACGCCCGCTGGCCCAATTCTTCGAGCTTCTGAGGGTCTGTGCCCACGCGGGTTTGGTAAGCAGCTTCAAGTTCCGGCTCGTTCGGCGTTACGGCAGTCACTCCCGCTTTGTGATATTCCAGCAAACGGTAGCGCGAATCGAGTGTCAGGCGTTTCGCGTGCAGCTTTCCCACCAGCGAGGGGGTGACCGCGCCCAAGCCATAATCTGAAACGAGGATGGCATTTGCGCGACGTGCGACTCGCTGGGCCTTTCGCGCGATCGCTTCCTCTACGCGCTCCGGAAGTTTCCCCTGTGGCTCGCGGTCCACGCGCAAGACTTGCTGTTCGGTGGTGTGAGTCCAGCCAGCGAGATAGCGTGTTTTCGTTGTAGTGGTCCAATCGGGCACGCGGATGATTCCGCCGGTGTCCACACGTTTACGTCGGAAATATTCGAGCAGTCTTTGTCCGCCTTCGTCTACACCAACCACACCGACCGGCAGCACCTTGGCGCCTAAATCTGCCAGGTTGTTCACGGCATTTGCGGCGCCACCCGGATATGCTTCGCTGCGCCGGTGGCGCAAAATCAGCACGGGCGCCTCGCGCGAGACGCGCGAAATTTCGCCCGAAACAAATTCATCGAGCACCAAGTCGCCCACGACCCCTATCGTCTGCCGCGGAAACGCCGCTACGATGTCAAGCAGCCGGGTCAGGTCTACGCTCGAATCCGCAGCGCGTTTCGATCCGCCCTGTGATGACTCTCTTCCCTTCTTCAATGCGGGGCTCAATGCATCTCCTGATCCGCGCGAAACCAATTCATCGCGTCGAAAAGTATCACAGCCTTATCGAGTGCAGCAATCCATGCCAGTTGACGGTGCTGTCCTAATTTCAAATCTAAAGGACTTAGGTGACCTATGAATCTGGCAAATGATACCCTCTCGGAATGCTCGAACGAACTATCGCTTGGATTACAACATATTGGAAATATATCGGTTGGTTTATTGGAGCTACCGGCGGAATTGGCGGTGCGCTGATGTGGTGGCTCAATTATAGGCTTGCCCGCGCGCAGCACAGAAAATTCAAACAGGATTTGGAAATACAATCCTCTGCCGAGATGATTCTAGTTTAGACTGACCAACAAAAAGTGATTAAAGGAACTTTCAATTTGATATTTCCAGATGATGTATTACGTGATCTTCTGAGAAAAGACGGTGATCGGCTACATTTAGCCATGAATTATCTAGAACAAAAAGGTCTCGCTAAACGTACAGTTCCCGGTTATTGGAAGATCAGGTAAAGAGGTTTTATGAAACGACAAATTATGTTGGGCATCCTAGTACTCGTGGTTTTAATCGGTGTTGGTTATTTGACCCGCTATGAGTATTTCAAATTAGGGCGCGGCGATGGAATAGAAATGGAATTTCGTACTAACCGTTTTACTGATGAAACCGACGCACTGTTTAATGATGGTTGGCATGTCGTTCAAACGTCTAAGCAGTGGGCCGATCATCATTGGAATAGAACTCATCCGCTTCCGTATCCGGTTCCAGTTCCCACGAGTAATTAAGAATGACTATTCGATCTTTTGCTCCGGTTCAAAGTCTTTCTAATCTGCCACGAAAGCCTTATATTCGTCCTGTTCCGCAATCGGCGAAAAAGGCGCGAGCAATGACAATAGCGGTAGGTTTTGAGTGCAACGAAGGATTCGTGTTGGGCGCAGACCGTTTGATAACTCATGGTAGGCCGAATGAATCTGGTTCTTTCGCTCACAACGAGCTAAAAGTTTTTAAGATTGAGTCTGTTGATGTGTCTGCCGTTGTCTGCGGTTCCGGTGACGCGGTTCTGTTACGACCTATTGCCGAGTCTTTCCTCGGTAAAATTGAATTAAACAAAGTTAACGCGCAAATTGATGTATCGGTAGCGAAACAAATACTCGAAGAGACGCTCAACGAGTTTAGCGCGAAGATAAATTCTATTCCTGATTTGAGTTTGTTGATGGCCATAGCAACATACGAAGGAAGCTCGCTGTTTTTACGAAGTGACGGTCTGGTCGTATATCCTGCTAGCTCGACCGAGGTTTTAGGAATCGGCGAAACTTCGTTGGTTCGTTATCTAATTGAGTCTGTCTATAGGCCCGATTTGTCTCTTACCCAAGTCATCGCATTAACGACAATCGTAATATATGTGGCTAAAAAATATTGTCCTCAATATTGCGGAGGTCTTACAGATATCCGCGTATTGCCTAAACAGTTTGATCTATTTAACTCAATTGAGGTTGATGTACGAATAGTGGACGCAATTGAAAAATCATTTATTGAAAAGCAGGCGAAAAGTTTACTGAATTTGATTGACGCTATCGCTATTGCCCCATGACTTTTTTCCCCACTTTTGCCCACCGAGCCACGACCGCTTTCCTTGCAGATTCGCTACGTTGTTCCGGCGTCATAGCCGCTGCCCTGGCAGGGCCGCCTTTCTTCCCGCCCTTCTTGCCCAACCTGGCAAGATACGCTCGCATTTCCGGTAGAAGCTTTGTCATGCCCCGTACTATATACGAAAGCGGCTCTCGTAAGCAACAAAAGATTTCTCTTGACATACGTGAGCCGCTCACGCATAGTCGAGACATGAACACGCTGCCAGTGGACAAACAAACAGTCATTATCCAAAGCTTGCTTGAGGGCAATAGCATTCGATCAACGGAGCGCATGACAGGTGTACATCGGGATACGATCATGCGGCTTCTAGTGCGCACTGGCGAAGGATGCGCCCGTTTCTTGGATACGCAAATCAGGGAAATCAAATCCAAAGCAGTCCAAGTTGATGAAATTTGGACCTACGTATTCAAGAAACAAGCCCGCATCAGCGTAGACGAGAGCATGGCAGGTATTGGCGACCAATACGTGTTTGTGGGAATTGATGCGGACGCAAAACTCGTCATTTCTCATTTTGTTGGGAAGCGCGATAGCACCTCGGCTTACTATTTTATGCGGGACTTAAAGGATCGTCTCGCAACGCGCGTACAACTCACTACTGACGGTTTTAAGCCTTACATCAACGCTGTGGATGATACGTTTGGTACGGAAGTGGATTACGCGCAACTGGTTAAGATTTACGGTCAGCCAAAAGCAAGCGCAGCGAATGCCCGCAATTGGTATGAGCCCGTTCGGGTGATCGGCGCGATTCCAATGGATGTTATGGGACGACCACGAGCGATGAGCATTTCCACGTCCTACGTGGAACGCCAGAACCTTACAATGCGTATGCAGATGCGCCGATTTACCCGCTTAACAAACGGCTATTCAAAGAAGCTGGAAAATCTTAAGGCTCATATTGCTTTGCATTTTGCTCATTATAATTTTGTTCGGGTGCATCAAACTTTGCGCGTGACTCCAGCAATGGCCGCGCAATTAACGGACCATTTGTGGAGTTTTCAGGAACTTTTAAATGCGATTGCAAAACCAAATTAGGACAATACCCAGTTGACCCGTAGCCGAGTAATTCCGTGATCGCCACATGTGATCACGCCGTTCCCTTTCCAGCCGTGTGCTGCGCGGGGCTTCGGCGGGATTGCGCGGTCTCCATAATGGCGTGCCAGAATTCGTCTTCGCGGTCAATCCAAAGCGAGATGGCGCAGAAAAATACAGGCAGCCTGCCGAAGTAGATGGCGTGAAGATTGTAGAGGTCCTTTTCCGTGCAAATCAGCGCGCGCGCGCCTGCCGACTCCGCTTCGCTCAAAATCTGATGGTCATCTTTCTCGGTGAATCGATGATGGTCACGAAAGAATCTGTGCCCGACCACGTGCACGCCCCACTCGCGTAGGTCTCCCACAAACGCTCCTGGATTGCCGATCCCGCAGAATGCAAACACCGGCCCCAGCTCGCCCGGCGGCACATTGCCTCCCAGTTGGCCGTCCGCGATGCTGCGGATCTCATCCAGTTGAGTTTGCGCGTAAAAAATCGGCGCATCGGAATCGCGCCGCACAGACGCCTCCGTTGCCGGCGCATGGCCGCTACGTGTAATCACGATGATGTCGGCCCGCGCGAGCGCTGTCCTTCGTTCGCGCAGTCGCCCCGCGGGAAGCACGTGCCCGCCGCCGAACGGGTTCGTCGCGTCAATCAATACGATATCTACGTCGCGCGCCAGTTGCAGATGCTGAAAACCATCATCGAGCACGAACCACTCGACGCCTTGCCGCTCCAGTTCCCGGCCGCGCGCATAACGATCGGCGCCCACTCCGATGGGTATGCGGCCGCCCAGACGCGAGTCCAGCAGCCGGACTTCGTCGCTGGCTGCCTGCATTGCAACCCCGCCAAGATTCTGCGCGCTGCTTCGACTATTTAGATCGCCGCCATACCCGCGTGTCAGAATACCGACGCTTTTCCCTTCCGCCGCCAACCGCTCCGCAATCCAGATCACCATTGGAGTCTTCCCGGTCCCGCCCAGCGTGAGGTTGCCGACGCTGATCACAGTTCCCTTCAGCCGACGCTGGTGCAGGATCCCCTTTCGGTAGGCGCGAGCCCGCAGGTGTGCCACGGCGCCATAGGGTACCGACAGCGGCCACAACAGCGATTCCAGCATCGTCATGACAGGTTTCCCAGGCCTTCGAGCAAAGCTGCGATTCTCTCGAGCGACCGCGACGTGGCCCCGCGGTTGCGGTCCGAGAGCGCGCGGGCGGCCTTGCCCATCCGCTCCCTCGTTGCCGAGTCCTCGATCAATTGCACCCAGACCTTTCCCAGCATCGGCCCGCTTTGCACTTGGATGCCGGCGCGAGCCGCGAGGAACTGGTCAGCCATCTCGCGGAAATTCTCCATGGATGGCCCGAACACTGGCGGCCGCGCGAACCATGCCGGTTCGAGTATGTTGTGCCCGCCCGCGTTCACAAGCGACCCGCCGACGAACACCGCGTCCGCTAGCGAATAGATGCCTGCGAGTTCGCCAATGGAATCGAGCACCAGCACTTCCGCGTTTTCGCCCAGAGCAGGCGAATCGCCCAACCTGCTCCGGCGGACGACGTTCCATCCATCCGCCGCCGCAATTTCCGCCGCCGCATCGAAACGGTCCGGTTTACGCGGTGCGAGCACCAGCAGCGCGTGACTCCATTTTCGTTGCACGATGTCGTACGCCGCCAGCACCGCTTCCTCTTCCTCTGCCACCACGCTCCCAGCCACCAGAATTGGCCAGCGCTCCTGCTGGCGTACTTGGCCCTCAAGCCAAGTGCCGAAGGGTCCGAGGGAAGGCGGCTCCGCGTCGTACTTCAAGTTGCCGGTAACCTCGACCCGTTCGTCCGGCGCACCCATGGCGTCAAGCCGGGCGGCATCTTCGGGCGTCTGCGCGAGAAAAAGTTCCGCGTCCCGCAGGACGCGCGCGAAGAATTCGCCGACGAGGAACTTCCAGCGTTCGAACCGCTCAAACGACCGTTCCGAAATACGCGCATTCGCGAACACCACGGGAGCTCCCATACGATGCGCTTGACGCAGGAAATTCGGCCAAATCTCTGTTTCCATCACCACCACGAGCGCGGGGTGTATCGTGCGCAATGCGCGCCGGACCGGGACTACCCAATCCAACGGGAAATAGAACACACTGTCGGCGGCGTGCAGACGTTCGCGCGCCAGCCTTTGGCCCGTCTCCGTGGTCGTGGAAACGAGAATTGGCCGCCGGGGAAAGCGTTGCCTCAGCCCCTCGACCAGCGGCTTGGCGGCCAGAACTTCTCCCACCGATACGGCGTGAATCCAGATCGCACCGCCCTCAGAATTATCTCCTGAACCGGTAGAGTCAGGCGCTCGGACCTCGATGTGAGGCGGCAAAATACCGAGCCGCTGACGCAGCGTCCTTGCGGGCTCTCCGCGCCGCCAACCGCGCAGTGCGTAGTACGGCGCCAGCACGAGCATTCCCGCCGCCGAGAGCATGCGATAGAGGAAATACATGGGGAAGGCGATGCGCGCCGGGGCCCGCGCTACGAAACGCGGCGTTGCGCACAATATTCACCCAGCGTGCAATCGGCGTATTATAGTGGCTGCAGGCGATAAATTCGCACAACTTCCCTCGGGCCAGAAGCATCGGAGGATAGGGGCAGCAAGGCACGGCCCCAAGTAAAAAGAAATGGCCAGGATAGCTTCCCTTGCAGGAGTGGCGCTGCTCGCGTGCGTGAGCGCAGGAGCACAGTCCAATCCTTCGTCGGCGAATGCGCCCGCCAAGGCACCTGCCTCGGCCACGGGCGGCGTCCCCTCAATGCCGCACGACGAGCATGGGGGCATGAGTCTTTCCGTTGATCCGTACTCTGACATGGCGCGCGCTAAGGAGAAGTTTGGGAAGGCAAATCCGCTCCTGGCGGGGATCCTTCCCGTCGAAGTGATCCTGCACAACGAGACGACTCAAGCGATTCGCATCAACTTGAGCACCGTTCAGCTGGAAGTTCACATCCGGGACGAACGGCAGGATGTTGACTGGCTCACTCCTGTAGAGGTGGCCAGCGCGATCGTACATCCAGATGGGCCTCCGCCTCCCAAACAGCGACGCGTCCCCGTGGTCGGTATTCCGCTCCCCGGGAAGGACAAGAAAGTGGAAAAGTTGGCAGATACGCTGCGGCCCCTGACCCTCGATTCCGACGTGATCCCGCCGCTGGCGACGATTCACGGTTTTCTCTACTTTAATCTAAGCCATGAACTGTCGCTCGTTCCAGACTCGAGCTTTTATCTGCCCGACGCGGTATTCCTGCCTTCGAACAAGCCACTTATTTTCTTCGAAATCCCCCTGGGCAGCGGACCCCAGCTGTAGTGCAACCTTGGCATTCTCCTGCTCTGCCACAAAGAAAATAGCTTGCTAGGGAGATCTTGCCGGACAACCGGGGGTGTATATTCTCCCGTGCCGCCAAGCCGATGAAATCACGCTTCGAACTCCTAATCGCCTTTCCAATTGCGTATGTTGTTTTAATAGGTTTGCATTTCCCTCTGCTTCGCCTTCCGTATTTTTGGGACGAAGCGGGTTATTACATACCCGCCGCATTCGACCTTTTCAGTCACTGGCTGCTGATTCCCCAGCTCACGCTTCCGACGGGGCACACCCCTTTGGTGATGGTGTACCTGAGCTGCGCATGGCATTTGTTCGGGTTTTCTCCGCTGGTCACGCGCGCTGCTATGGTCTTGATCGCAACGGCAACGGTAGTCGCAACCTACACGTTGGGACGTAAGCTTGCGGGCCGTGAAGCTGGTTTGTGGGCAGCGGCTCTCCTGGCGCTGTCACCACTCTTCTTCGCTCAAAGCTCACTCGTATTTCTCGATTTGACTGCGGCACTGTTCACAACACTAGCCATCGTCTTCACGCTCGACCGTCGCTGGGGCTGGGTTGCGCTCACGATGTCCCTGGCCGTGCTGAGCAAGGAGACCGCCGTCATCGCGTTGCCGGTCATATGGGGGTTCCTGGTTTTCCGAGTTCGGGAGCACCGGGCAAGACTCTGGGCCTTGTCCGTCACGCCGCTCATTCCTCTTTTGTTATGGGCTTTGTATTACCACAACAGGACGGGCTTCTGGACGGGTAACGCGGAGTATCTTCGGTACAATTTGTACTCCGCATCAAGACCGCTCCACATGGCCGTCAGTTTTCTGACGCGAATTGCGGAGATCCTGGTGCAGGGATTCAATTGGGTCATCGTCGCGGGAGCATCAGCGGGAATCTGGTGGACGCGAACCAGGCGGAGTACTGCAGAGCAGTGCGAAGAAACCTCACATTCGGCGATCAAAGCTGGCCGCGGGGACTTCTTGTTTGTCACAGCCGGGCTGACAGGAATCTACATCGTGATCTTGAGCATCGTGGGCGGCGCGATTTTGCCCCGCTACATGCTGCCCGTTTTGCCGGCCATCTATGTGTGGGGCGTGGCCCTTATCGGCAATCTGCCGAAGCATATCGCGCGACTGATTTGCTTAACCGCCGTCGCTTGCTTTATCACGTCCTGGTTTATCAACCCGCCTTATCCATACTCTCCCTACGAGGACAATCTCGCCTATGCAAATTTCGTTCGCTTGCACGAACGTGCCGCGGAGTATCTGGAATCGTTGCCCGATGATCCGGTCATCCTCACTTCCTGGCCAGCCACCGACGAGTTGAGGCGGCCATTCCTCGGCTATGTAGGCCATCCGCTGCGTGTCGCTTCAGTTGACGATTTTACTCCGGGCGCTCTCGCGAGACCTCCACGATTTGACGTGTTATATCTTTACTCGCGAAAGTGGGAGCAGACTGACAACTGGCCTCAAGTGGCCCGCCTTTTTCGCAAA
This sequence comes from uncultured Acidobacteriota bacterium, assembly GCA_963788255.1. Lineage (GTDB taxonomy): Bacteria > Acidobacteriota > Terriglobia > Acidiferrales > UBA7541 > Palsa-295. The sequence continues at coordinate 56,077 of CAWBGC010000001.1, read as the reverse complement.
GTCGGCCGTTTATATGGGTATGAACCGGCGGAACAGCCTGAAGTCGTTGCCTCACGCTTGCACTTAATCCTTGTGAAGCAATTTCAGGAGCGCGGACAGTGGGTTAAGATTTACGCGGCCGCGCCAAAGAGTGGCGCAAGCTCTCAGTAGGCTCTCCCATTGTGCCCGGTCGCCTGTTCTCGTTCAGAATGATTGGTGACACTCGATAGAGTGTCGCCATGCAAATACATGGGGGAAGGGTACCCAAAGCGCGAGAGCTCTCGCGCTTTGGGTATGAGCTGAGCCGGACCGCCCAGCTCCGGTTGGTCTGGATGAGTCACTATCTCCGCCACGGTCGCAAGGCGGCGTTCACCTGCCGTCACTTCGGGATCAGCCGGCAGACGTTCTATCGCTGGTGGCGCCGCTACGACCCTCACAATCTCACCAGCTTGGAAGACCGCTCGCACCGTCCGCATCGGCGGCGCCAGCCGACCTGGACCGCCTCGCAGAGTGAAGCTGTGCTGGCTCTGCGGCGCGAGTATCCCCGCTGGGGGAAGGACAAACTGGTCGTGTTGCTCCGCCGCAAGAATCTCCGGCTCTCCACCTCCATGGTGGGCCGGATCCTGAGCGATCTGAAACGTCGTGGCGTGCTGGTGGAAACTCCCTGGAAGGTACCAACCCGTCGCCGCAAGATGCGCGGCCGTCCCTGGGCCCGGCGAAAGCCCCGTTTTTGGCCCATTCGACAGCCGGGGGATCTGGTCCAACTCGACACCAAAGAGGTGCGACCCGCGCGCGGAGTGGTGCTGAAACACTTCTCGGCTCGCGATATGATCACTCGTTGGGATGTGCTCGAAGTGCATGAACGCGCTACCTCACTCGCCGCGGCGCACTTCCTGGACACGCTGGTTGATCGCATGCCCTTCCCCATCGCCGCTCTGCAGGTGGATGGCGGCAGCGAATTCGCTGCTGAATTCGAGTTGGCTTGCCAGCAACGAAACTTGCCGCTCTTCGTGCTCCCGCCGCGCTCCCCAAAACTCAACGGCCAGGTCGAACGGTCTCATCGCACTCATCACGAGGAGTTCTACCAGGTGATCCCGCAGAGCTGGAACGTTGCACAACTCAATCCTCAGCTTCGTCGCTGGGAACACATCTACAACACCGTGCGCCCTCACCAGGCGCTCCGCTACCTCACCCCGCTCGAATTCCTCGAGCGCTGGAAATCTCAACAAAAGAAAGCCGAGTGTCACTAATCATGTGGACGAGTACATCGCCTTGACGAAAATAGCGAATTTTGATACAAATACGTGCCTTACTTGAGACATCTCTCAAACAGCTGGATTCCCTTCGAGAAGGCTTAATCCGGAGGAAGATTGTCATCTGCGCGATGGAGTCACGACGTTATGTGTGTGGACACGATCTTCAGGGAGGCTTTTTGATGCGTATGGAACTAGCAAGAAATTGGTTTTTTCGAGGTCCGCTTGGAAAGCTGGCGGCTGGAACTGCGCTGACACTCTTTAGCGCTGCCACCGCTTGGGCAGGTCCCACGCCGGAGTCCGCCGGCGGCGAGGCGAACCTGAAGCTTCCCGATCTTTCGCAGGTCAAGTTCCTTTGGACTGACGGTCACACGCTGCTCACTTGGGGGCTGCTCTTCTGCGTTTTCGGTCTGGGATTCGGATTGGTGATTTACCGCAGCTTGAAGAACTTGCCGGTCCACAAGAGCATGCGCGATATTTCCGACCTGATCTACGAGACCTGCAAGACATATTTGATCACGCAGGGAAAATTCCTGGTTCTGCTCTGGACGTTTATCGCCATCGTGATCGTGCTTTATTTCGGCGTCCTGCACCCCGTCGTCGGTAAGCCGATATCCACTACGCTGCCCATCATCCTGCTGTTCAGCGTGATCGGGATGGGCGGGAGTTACGGCGTCGCGTGGTTTGGCATCCGCGTCAACACTTTTGCGAACTCACGGACGGCCTTTGCGGGCCTGCGTGGAAAGCCCTACCCCATCCATCACATCCCGATCGAAGCGGGCATGAGCATCGGGATGATGCTCATCAGCGTGGAGCTGTTGATGATGCTCTTGATCCTGCTCTTCGTCCCGGGCGACTACGCCGGGCCATGTTTTATCGGCTTCGCGATTGGCGAATCGTTGGGCGCCGCGGCATTGCGAATCGCCGGCGGCATCTTCACGAAAATCGCCGACATCGGCTCGGACCTGATGAAAATCGTCTTCAAGATTAAGGAAGACGACGCACGCAACCCCGGCGTGATCGCGGATTGCACCGGCGACAATGCGGGCGATTCCGTGGGACCCAGCGCCGATGGCTTCGAAACGTACGGCGTCACCGGCGTAGCGCTGATCACTTTCATTTTGCTGGGTGTGAAGAGTCCCACCGTGCAGGTCCAGTTGCTGGTATGGATTTTCGTGATGCGCATCGCCATGCTGGTCTCGGCCGCTGCGGCTTATTTCCTGAATGGCGCGATTGCCAAGGCAAAATACGCGAACGCGGATGAAATGAATTTCGAAGCGCCGCTGACTTCGCTCGTGTGGATCACGTCCATCGTGTCCATCGCGCTCACATTCGTGATTTCCCGCTACATCATTCCCGATCTGGGTGGCGATACGACGCAGTGGTGGAAGCTGGCGACGATCATCTCTTGCGGCACCCTGGCAGGTGCGGTGATCCCGGAACTGGTAAAGGTATTCACTTCGGTTGATTCGCGGCACGTGCGGGAAGTGATGATCTCGTCGCAGGAGGGCGGGGCGTCGCTTGGAATACTCTCGGGGTTCGTGGCCGGAAATTTTTCGGCGTATTACCTGGGCTTGACGATGGTGATTCTGATGTCCATCGGATACCTGGTCAGCACGGCAAACCTGGGGAACCTGATGATTGCGGCGCCTGTGTTCGCCTTTGGCCTGGTGGCGTTCGGCTTCCTCGGAATGGGCCCGGTGACGATTGCCGTGGATTCCTACGGCCCGGTGACAGATAACGCGCAATCGGTGTACGAGCTGTCGCTGATCGAGCATATACCCAATATCAAGCAGGAGCTCAAGAGAGATTACAACATGGACGTGAACTTCGGGCGCGCCAAGGATTTGCTCGAAGCGAATGACGGCGCGGGGAACACGTTCAAGGCCACCGCCAAGCCGGTGTTGATCGGCACCGCGGTCGTCGGCGCCACCACGATGACTTTTTCAATCATCATGGCGCTAACGAACGGCATTACCGAGAATGTCTACAAACTGTCCCTGCTTCACGCGCCTTTCTTCCTGGGACTCGTCACCGGCGGGGCGATGATTTACTGGTTTACCGGCGCCTCCACGCAGGCTGTCACCACGGGTGCATATCGCGCCGTGGAATACATCAAGGCGCACATTAAGCTGGAGGGCGTGGAGAAGGCATCGGTTACAGACAGCAAGAAAGTCGTCGAGATCTGCACGAAGTATGCGCAGAAGGGCATGCTGAACATTTTCATCGCCGTGTTCTTCGCCACGCTGGCGTTCGCCTTCATCGAGCCGTTCTTTTTTGTCGGGTACCTGATCTCGATCGCCACATTCGGTCTCTATCAAGCGATCTTCATGGCCAACGCCGGCGGCGCATGGGACAACGCCAAGAAAATCGTGGAAGTCGAGCTGAAGCAAAAGGGCACCCCGCTGCACGACGCCACTGTTATTGGCGACACGGTCGGTGACCCGTTCAAGGACACATCTTCTGTGGCGATGAACCCGGTAATCAAATTTACAACTCTGTTCGGTTTGCTCGCCGTCGAGCTGGCCGTCGATCTCATGTCCAAGAACCCCGAGCTGACGCGCATTCTGGCCGCCGCGTTCTTCATCGTGTCCTTCTACTTCGTGCACAAATCGTTCTACGGAATGCGGATTAAGTCGTCGGATTAGTCCAGGAAATCGCAGCGGCTATGGCTGCCGCGCCTTCAGGACCGCGCGCCCCCAACAAACGGCGGCGAGGCCGATATCGGCTGAGAGGTCGATTGGGCTCATCTGACATTGGATTGTCCGCGTTGGCCCGTCAGACGGCGAAGACGATAGAGGGGCTAGATAATCCTGACGGGGTTCCTGAGTCAGACCTGCAAACACCTTGACGTGGTAACACAGATCATTTCAGCAGGTAATGTCCAAAATGAACAGGAGGTCCCGGATTGGGCCTCATCAAAGCGACACGCGCCTGCTGTTCAAACTCGGAACAGACTTATGTCCAGCCTTTTCAGACAACAAATACCTTAAGCAAATCTAATTTAAGAGACGAGTTGCGGGAACACCGCTTGCAATGGCTCTCGCGAGCCTATGCAGAGCCATCGCACGAAGGTGGTCAACCGCGCGCTGACGCTGATCTTCTTGGCGCAGGCGTGGACAGCGGGTGCGCGCGCTCAACAATCCACCGTCGCAACCAAACTGGATCTGGCGCCAAGGGCATACACCTCCACTACAACCGTTGCTGCAAGTCCACTAAAAGAGCGAGTGGTTCCCGCTTTCAGAATAAGTCACCGGCGCTTTCTGGCGGCGAGTCTGGCTGTGTATGGAATGGCGTTCCTCGACATGCACGAGACGGTCTCGCTTGGTCCAGGATTGATCGAGCACGATCCGCTGGCACGGCCGTTCACGAGACTACCGGTGCCGGCCTACTACGTGACCGGCGCGGCGATGGCTACGGGAGTGAACTGGATCGCGTGGAAAATGGCACGCTCGAAGCGGTGGTCTAAGATCTGGTGGATACCGCAAGCCGCCTGCGCTTCGGGAAATCTGTACGGTTACGCATCCACAAAGGCGAGAGAATGAACCGCGCCACGCCGGCGCGTTTCTATCCCTTGACGAGTCCTAGAAACTTCTGCGAATCGTTGGCGTAGCCGGGGAAAACGGAGTTGAGTTCACGGTCTCCTAGATGTTTCGAAATCAACTCGCCGAGCACGCTTCGGTAGTCCGTGGTGACGGCAAGGTCTCGGCCCTGATAAAGCTCGCCACCGCTCATACCGGGCCAGCGTGAGTAGACTCGGCCGCCCTTCACTTCCCCACCCATCACAAACATGCAGTTGGCATGACCATGATCGGTGCCTCGATTGCCATTTTCGTGAGCCGTCCGGCCAAACTCAGACATGCTGACAAAGATGACATCGCCCATGCGGTCGCCCATGTCTTGATGGAACGCTGCTATGCCTTGCGCGAGATCACGCAAGAGATTCGAGAGCTGGCCCTGCACACCGCCTTCGTTGACGTGATTGTCCCAGCCGCCGCTATCGAGGAAGGCGACTTCGAGGCCCACGTCCGCCTTGAACAGCTCCGCGATTTCCATCAAGCTCTTGCCGAAGCGGCTTGTGGGATACTCGGCGCCATTTTCGGGCTGGTAAGTGTCGGGATTGATTTTCTTGAGCTGATCGATGGCGTCAAACGTTTCTTGGCCGACGCCGCGCAGGGCCTGGTCCACAGTCTGCGCGTACATGGCCTCGAATCCGCCCTCGACAGTCTGTTGCGGCCCGAACATCTTGAACTGCTTCAGATCGGGAATCGCAACGGCAGGAGCGCTACCCTGCAAGGTCCGCGGCAAATAAGGGCCAAAAGCGACCGCGCGGAAGGGCGATGGGCTTTCCTCTGGAATGGATTGCATGGCGCGGTTGAGCCACCCGTCCTCGGTAGATTTCGCGCCGGGCGTGCCGGACTCCATGAAATCCTGGGCATCAAAGTGCGAGCGCGTCGGATCGGGTGAGCCGACAGCATGGACAATCGCTAGCTGGCGATTCTGAAATAATGGTTGAAGAAGCTGCAGGCTCGGATGAAGGCCGAAAAAGCCGTCGAGGTCAATCGCGGCATCTGCGCTGCCGCGACTAGGCGCCGGTATCGCGATGGTAGGGCGCAATGCATAATAATTTGGCTCCGCGAAGGGCACGACGACGTTCAACCCGTCCATGGCGCCGCGCTGGAAGAGGACCACCATTTTCTTCTTGTTGGGCGTAGCGGTGGCGGCAACAGCGCGCTGGAGGAAGGATGGCAGCGACGCCATGCCCAGCATGGCGATTCCGCTGCTTTTGATGAAGTAGCGACGCGAAATGTTCATATCCGTCCTCCCGTGTGATGGAAGCGAAGCGTCTACCGACGCTGAAATTCAGGCGAGCCCAGAACAAGCCCGGAGATAAGTCCTTCGTTCACGTGCTTCACGGGATCGTCCAACCGCGCCTGCAAAATCTGAGGGTCGCCCAACCGCGCTTCGAGCGTCTCGCGTGTTCCTGCAGTGACCTGGCCGTCGAGGAAGATGTCGATCGCGCGCCCGAGCGCCATGTTTGGGTCGGACGAAGCCTCCTCGCCGAACATTTCACCCAGATTCACCTCTGCGCCCGGCATATGGTTTTCCGCAAACGAAAGGGCGAAATTGAGGCGATTCAGGAGCGCACCAGTATTGACCCAGGTCTCCGCCTTGTCCGAATAGCCGGTGGGGGGCTGGCAAAGGAACAATGGCTCGCCCATGCGGCCGACCCACTGCGTAATCGGAAGAGTAATCTGCATATCAGCCCTAAGAGCCCGCGCGGCGCTGGCGGCCAGCTCAAAGGGAGTCTTCACTTTCGCTCGGTAGGCATGCTTGGACCAGAATTCAGGCGAATAAATCATGGTCCGCAGAAGGCTGCGAATGTCGCCGCCGGTGGACTCGTAATTCTTGACCATGCGGTCGATTAGCGAAGGCGGCGGAGTGTCCGAAACGAAGTGGCGGGCGAGTTTCGTCGAGATAAACCGCGCAGTGTGGGGATCGTTTGCCAGCATCTTCAGGGCTTGCTCGCCATCTTTGATGCCCCCGTAATCGATCGTATGACCCATGACGACCTTTTTGCCCGGCGCGTGGAATTCGGGCTTAAACAGAAACTCGGGGTCCTTGCGCGGCTCGCGGATGGTCCAGCCGGTTAGACAGTCAGCCATCTGGATGACGTCTTGTTGCGTGTAGCCGGCATCCACGCCGACCGTGTGCAGCTCCATTACCTCGCGGCCGTAGTTTTCATTCAGGCCGCGTTCCTCGCGGGCGGGAGGCTTCTGAATCCCCTGTTGCTGCGCCGCAGGATCCGTTCCCGGCCCGGGGAAAGATCCGGGCGTCGGAGCCATGCCGTCCGCAAAGACTCCCTGATACCGAGCGCGGCGGGCCGCCATTCGCTCTTGTTCGGCATGCTGGAAGGCAGTCGGGTCCACGCTCAACCAATTGTCTAGATAGAAGAGCATCGCCGGGCTCTTCGCCGTGGCGAGCAGCAGGTCTTGGAACTTGCCCATCGTGTGGGGACGAATCGTGTCGCGCACATAGCTGGTAACCAGCCAGCGATCGTCGCCCTTGCCATTAAAGACGTTGAAGTGATTGAACCAGAAATCCTCCATGACGGCTTCGAGCTGGCGCTGGCTGTAAACGGCACGGTCGAGTTTGGCCATGGAAAGCTCGGCGACGATGCGGCCGGGCCCCTGCAATTTCGCGAGCTGCTGGTTGGCGCGATCGAGATTATCGTTTCCAGTTGGCTGCACCTGGGCCACAGCTTCGCGCCGCTTTTCCTGCATCTGCTCTTGATACTCCTCCTTCGTCAGCCCTTCCTTCTTGATGGCCTGATTGGGCGCGGGAAATCTGGCGAGGAGCTGTTCGGGAGTCATATTCAGAGTCGGATAGGAGGACAACCGCTCGTCGAGGGCAGAATCATCGATCGAATTGGGGTTGAGTTGTTGATCGACCCACTTGCCGAGTCCTATTTTCCGGATGTGTTCGATGTCGCCCGGACGCGGGCCGTAGGCGAGGCGGTTGAGAGCGTGAAGGATGGCTTCGTCTTCAGTCAATTCGGTAATCGGCAAATTTCCCTTGAATTTCTTATCGAGGACGATCTTAGCTGGCTCCGAGGGTGATTCCTTTTTGTCGTTCCCAGCATGAGCGTTGGGAGCCGCTAACGCGAATATGACGGCAAACAAGGACGCCAAGGCAGCGGCAAGGAACGCGGCCCCAGGCGTATCGATCCGGCGCCGCAGGGTGTGGGGCTTCAGCCTTTTCATAGGGCGATCCTTCACTTCCGTAAGCGGCACAAATAGAACGACTCCCGCTAGTTCTATAATTCTAACCCGGCGGAGCGGCCAAAGTTGCGTATGAGCACCAAGGAGTCAATGGTTAAAGGAAGGTGAACTGGGCATTCTGGATTTGCCGGCATAACCTAGTGCGTTTCCTGTGCGTCTATGGAAACGCTGATCCCGCCGATTCACGAGCCGCTCGAAAACCATCGAGCGTCCAGGAGTCCTGTGTTTCGTTGTGACGGAGAACATAGTAATTGCCGTCATCGGCTCGAACACGGAAGTAACTTGCCTCCGGGGAGTACCAACGTCCGTCGAGTTCGCGGACCTCGAATTGGCGGCCACACAGGACGAAACTCAGCGGCCGCTCGTCGGCGCGGTGCCCTGCATAGCATTCGACGCGCATTTCACTCATCGCGCCTCCGGGGGACTGAGCGGGATCCGCCAAAACGTGAATCTCGCCCCCTAGGATAGAGTCTATCAGGTCTGACTGCACGCAGGGTCGTTCGGGCGAGCGGCGGGTTCCTTATGGGCCTCGGCGGGCTCGAGGGATCGCCATAGCAAGTTCCCGCGCTTCCGTGTTGTAAGCCGCGCCGACCAGAACGATCAAGGCGGTCAGGTACATCCACAGTAACAAGCCGATGGCCGCGGCCAATCCGCCATAGACGACGTTATAGGGCATCCTCCGGACGTACAACCCGAAGGAAATATCCACCGCCCACCACAGGACGGTGGCAAGCGCAGCGCCGGGGAGCAGATTCCGGTAGCCTGCGCGGCCCGGACGCCCGATGCGATAGATCGATACCAAAACGCCCATCGCGAGGAGGAAGACTCCTGCGGCGTAGAACAGATATCCGAGATCGTGGATCAGGTGCGGGGCGCCGAGCCGCTGAATCAGCCAGGAGCGAGCCTGCTTCCCAAAGACCGTCAAGTAAACGACCGCCAACATGGGGACGATCGTCAGACACAGCAAGAGGAGTGCGCGAAAATGGAGTCGCCAATATCCCGGGCGCAAAAGGTCGCCTTCGATAAGGCTGAATCCCTCGATAAATCCTATCATCACTTGCGAACCGGCGAGGAGTGTTCCTCCGAGCCCGAGAAACGTCCATCGCCAAGGATGAATGCCACGGCGAACGAAGTACGCGAAAACAACCTCCGAGCTGCCGGGCGGAAGAATTAGACTGAGGCGTACAGGGATTTCGCGCAGGGCGTCATGAAAGAGAGGAGTATTGCTCAGGAGGCCCAGCGCAAACAGCAACATGGGGAAAAAAGCGAGAAACATATTGAAGGCGATGGCCTGGCCGAGCGTAACGCAGCCAGGAAAAACACGCCCCAGGCAGCGAAGGAAAGTTTTTATGGCACGTTGCATCGATCGTTCGGCGGATTATACGAGAACGGCAGTCAAAAGCATGCAGGGATTTCAATCGGTGGGTCCGCATCGGACAAGGAAACATGGCTTGCCGGGAGTACACCGGGAGCTATTGAGGAAGTAGTTTCGCTGGGACACGGACAAGAAAAGGGCACGACCTTGCAATTTTCTAGTAGACTTGGCCTGCTAGGATTATTGGTTGGGCCCTGCCCACCGGCTGATTGAAAAGGACTCAAGCAGATGACCACGCAAGCAAGAGCGGTTTCCACGCGGAGCGAGGAAGTCATTCGCAAGCACAAAGAGTTCCTCTGGCCCGCCGTCGCGAATTATTACCAGAAGCCGCTGGTTGCGGACCACGCGTCGATGCAATACCTGTGGGACGTGGAGGGTAAGAAGTATCTCGATTTCTTCGGCGGCATTGTGACCATCGGCGTGGGGCACTGCAATCCGAAGGTGACGTCGAAAATCCAGGCGCAAACGGAGAGGCTGCAGCACACCTCGACCCTCTTCCCGAACGAAGCCATCGTCGCGCTGGCTGAGAAGCTGGCCCAAATCACTCCCGGCAAACTTCAGAAAAGCTTTTTCACCAGTTCCGGAACCGAGGCGAACGAGGCGGCGATCCTTCTGGCGCGCATGGCCGGGCCGAGCTACGACGTGGTGGCGCTCCGGCATGCCTATTCCGGCAGCTCGGCGCTTGCAAAGAGCGTGACAGCACAAGCTGCGTGGCGCAAGGGCGGCATAATCAGCGTGGGGATCGCACATGCGGTGAACCCGTATTGCTACCGATGCCCTCTACACCTCAAATACCCCGATTGCGGCGTGGCCTGCGCAAACGACGTCGAGAACTTGATTCAGACGGGCACCAGTGGATCGATTGCGGCATTTATCGCCGAGCCAATCCAGGGCGTCGGAGGATTCATCACGCCCCCGCCGGAATATTTCAAGATTGTCTACCGCATCGTCAAAAACTATGGCGGCGCGTTTATTTCCGACGAGGTCCAGACCGGTTTTGGACGCACTGGGAAGAAATGGTTTGGGATCGAGCAGTGGGAGGTGACGCCAGATATCATCACGTGCGCGAAAAGCATGGGGAACGGCGTCCCCGTGGGCGCGACGATTACTACCGCAGAACTGGCCGACAAATTCCAGGGTCTGACCATTGCGACATTTGGCGGGAATCCCGTGACCTGCGTTGCAGCGCGCGCCGTGATCGACGTGATTGAAGAGGAAAATTTGCTCGAGAATACCCACGTTGTGGGCGGGTACTTCCGCAAGAAACTGGAAGAGCTAAAGGAGAAGCACCAGCTGATCGGCGAAGTTCGCGGAATGGGGATGATGCAGGCGCTCGAATTGGTGAAGGACCGCCAAACAAAGGAGCCTGCCGCGGCGGAGGCTTCTCAGTTGCTCGAACGCGCGCGCGATAATGGGCTGCTGATCGGCAAGGGTGGGCTCTATAACAACGTGATTCGCATGGCGCCGCCGATGAATATATCCAAGGCGGATGTGGACGAGGGAATTCGGCTCTTGGACAAATCGTTCAGCGAAGTACGAATCTAAAATTGCCGAGGAATGGAACGATGGAGACACTGACTGCATCCACCCAGCTTTGCAGGAACTACATCAATGGAGAGTGGGTGACTTCGCGAACGGCGAAGATTGTCGAGCGGCGGAATCCTGCCAACACGGACGAAGTGGTGGCTCGAGTACCTCTTTCGACCCGTGAAGAAATGAAGCAAGCAATTGTCGCGGCGAAAGAAGCATTTCCCGGCTGGCGCGCGACCCCGGCGCCGAATCGCGGGAAGATACTGTTTCAGGCCGTGCGGCTGATGCAGGAACAGAAAGAAGAGCTGGCGCGACTGCTGACGCGTGAGGAGGGCAAGGCGCTAAAGGATTCGCTCGGAGAGGTTCAGCGCGCCATCAACATCGCGGAGTTCATGGCCGGAGAAGCGCGGCGGCTGAACGGTGAAACGCTGCTGAGTGAATTGCCGAAAAACTTCACCTACACGATCCGGCAGCCGCTGGGCGTAGTGGGTGCAATCACGCCATGGAATTTTCCCGTGGCCATTCCGGTGTGGAAAATTGCGCCGGCATTGGTCTGTGGAAACACGGTGGTTTTTAAACCGGCGACGCTGACACCCCTAACGGCCATGAAGGTTGTCGAAATTTTCGAGCAGGCAGGGCTTCCCCCTGGCGTGTTGAATTTGGTGGCGGGTTCGGGACGGGAAGCAGGCGACGAGCTGGTGACGAACCCGCACGTGCGCGGGATCTCGTTTACCGGATCGAATGAAGTCGGCTGCGGGCTCTACACATCTGGCGCCGAGCGGCTGAAAAAGATTCAATGCGAAATGGGCGGGAAGAATCCGGTGGTCGTCCTAGCAGACGCGGATTTGGGTCTGGCGATGGAATCGACGCTGGCAGGTGCGTTTGCTTCGACGGGACAAAGATGCACCGCCACCAGCCGAGTGGTGATCGAAGAGCGTGTGGCGGACGAATTTGTCGCCATGCTGGTGAAACGCGCGGAGAAATATGTCGTGGGAGACGGCCTCGAGCCCGGGGTGGAAATGGGCCCGCAAGTGGATGAAACGCAGATGAAGACTGTCCTGAGCTACATTGAGATTGGAAAGAAAGAGGCGAATCTCTTGTGCGGCGGGCAGCGGCTCAGCGGCGCCCGCTACGACAAGGGCTGGTTCGTGGCGCCGACCATATTCGACCAAGTCCCCGCGGAGAGCCGGATTGCACAGGAGGAAATCTTCGGGCCGGTGCTAAGCGTGATTCGCGTGAAGAATTTCGACGAAGCACTTACCGCTGCAAATTCCGTACGGTACGGCTTGTCGAGCTCGATTTATTCGAGCGACTCGAACAAGATTTTCGAGTTTATCGACAAGATCGAAACGGGGATGACGCACGTGAATTCCTCCACGGTAGGCGGCGAGGCACACGTGCCGTTCGGTGGAGCAAAAGACAGCAGCGTGGGACCCCGCGAGGTGGGGCATGCCGCGATCGATTTCTATACCGACCTGAAGATCGTCTATATTGATTACACTGGCCGACGGCGGGAAAGCAGCATTTACTAGGAGCCGAAAGCCAGCAAGGCAACAACCAAGACAGGACCCTCGGGAGAAATATCCACGCGCGGACTTTTTGACCGGGAAATTTATCTGGACATCGAGACGCTGCGGCTCTCGCACGAGGTCGCCGGCGGATGGGGAAATATTCGCGCATTTGGCCTGGCGGTGGCCGTGACGTGGGATAAGGAGAATGGGTTCCGGCGGTGGTTTGAGGGAGACGCCGAAAAGTTGGTGGCAGAACTCGAAAAATTCACGAACGTGGTGACGTTCAACGGAAACCGGTTCGACCTCGAGGTCCTGCGGGCCTACGTTCCCATTCACAATCTGCGCGAACGCTCGTTCGACGTCCACGAAGAGCTTTACAAGCAGCTGGGGCACCGTGTGAAGTTGGACCAACTCGCCAAAGACACGCTGGGAATGGCGAAGAGCGGCGACGGACTGCAGGCCGTGGAATGGTGGCGCGCGGGAGAGAAAGACAGGGTTGTGAAGTACTGCGAGCAGGACGTGGCAATTCTGCGCGATGTGGTCGAGCACGGGCGCGCGAAGGGATTCGTGGTCGTATCCTCGAAACATGTCCCCGTGCGGTGGGAATGAGCCGGCGGAGCAGACCCATGACGCACCCATCCCTTTCGCTGTGGGCAGGTCGCGGGATCGTGGTCGCTTGCTTCTCCCTTCTCTTGGCGGCAACGCACACGGCTCGTGGCGGCGACTCGGACCGAATCCACTGGAAGGAAGTCCCGGATGCACAGTTGAAGCTCGACGACAAGACGCCACTTGCCTGGAACGTCTTCCAGCCTGTAAAGAAAAAGCAAAACTACCTGGTCCTCGTCTTGTTGGGGCACCGTTACATCGCGCTCGATATCAAGGCGAAGGTCGCCTATGCGGTCGCTCCCGCTGACCTTCAGGCGCAAGGGAAGGACTTCGAAAGCGCCCCGCTGACGCGACCCGACCACGTAATCCCCACCACGGATTGGTCAGAACGAGACGTTGGGCCGGCAGAAAAGATCCAACTGACATTGGGCGACTACGGGCGAGTGTTGGAAGTGCAATTGCCGCATATGCCCAACCTGCGGGCGTTCTATTAACCGGCTCGTTCGGAATTCATTTTTCTTGCATCCGGGCTCGTTCGGAGGCCGCGCCAAAGCAACCAAATAACCGTCGCAAACATTCCGGCCCAGCCTATGGCGCGAACGAAGGCCGCGATCTGCGTGTCGTGGTCGAGCACACCGAGGCGGCCGAAGAGATAATTCCAGTCGTGAATGACGTAGTCGGCATCTCCGACCGTGAGTAACGGAAGTTCCTGCGCGCGCGCGTCGGCCATGTAACGAGAAACCGGCAAACACTGCTCGAAGAAAAAGAACGCGCAAAAAGCGGTTCCTTGGAGTTGGCGTTGAAACACGAAGTACACAGCCAAGGCCGCAGGAACAAAGAATTGCAGGAACGTGCCGCCCGCGATGTTCACGAACTCTCCGAAGAAACGAAACAAGAGGTGACCGCCTTCGTGAATGGGTATGAACACCAGATCAATCATCAATAGGAATCCTTCGCCGCGCATCGCTTGGTAGAGGAAAAGTGCGTAGAAAGCGAGCCAGACAATCAGGGCGGCGCGTGGGACAGGTCCCCAGTTATCCTCCAGAGCTTCGAGAAAGGGCAACCGCTCGATCCAGGATTCCGGAATGCGCACGGAGAATCAGCCTTTCTCTCAAGAATGCCGAGGGAGATATGCTCATTTACAGCTAATTGCTCTGCTGACGACGATCAAATCAATTGGAACGATGTCTTGGCAATCATCGCATCTTACCATCGCGACCTCGCGCTTCTCGCAAACACAGAGAGAGATGTTCCATCCAACGCGCTACTTGTGCGCGCGCGTCTATTAGAGGAATGGCCCCTAACCGGCCAAGACTGCGATATACTTTCGGCCGTAAGAGGTTCTGTCTAGGGTTATTCGAACACAGCAGTCGCCTTCGGAGATCGCGGGGCTGGTTGCATACCATTCGCAATCCAAATGCTTCCGATTCACATCGCAAAAAGAGGAGAGAATATGCGCAAGAGAGGCTTTGCAGTTGCAGGAGTGATTCTTCTGGGTCTGGTGGCTCTGGCCGCATTTACCAGAGGCCAGGAAGACAAGAGCAAACGCCCCAGTCCCCCGGCCCACGCCGAATTCACATTTGCCGATGGCAAGTCGATCACGGTCGATTATTCAAGCCCTCGCGTGAGAGGACGGAAAATTTTCGGCGAACTCGAGCCATACGGAAAGCCGTGGCGCGCCGGCGCGAATGAAGCGACGACGTTCGTCACGACCACGGATCTGGTCGTCGGCGGCAAAGATGTGCCGGCCGGCGCATACACGATTTTCATGATTCCGGATCCCAAGGAATGGACGCTAATCGTCAGCAAGAAAACCAAGAATGAAAAGGGCGGGCCTCTTTGGGGAATTCCCTATCCGGGCGAACAATACGACCTTTTTCGCACGAAGATGGATTTGACAATGCTTGACTCCCCGGTCGAAGACATGCTGATCGCATTAGATAAGTCGGATGCGGGATGCACGATGCACCTGGATTGGGAGACGAGCCGGGTTTCGGTCGCGATTTCCGAGAAGAAATAGCAACAAGAGTCGCCCAGCGGTGATTTTCGTGAGAGACGTCGCCCGCGAACCTCTGTTAGCGGCGGGAGGCGCCGGAAACCCAAGGAATGCCCACGAGGCCATCCTGAAGCTTTACTTCGACAAGATCACCGGTGCTACAAATGTCGAAATCCGCTGGATCGACTGGAACGCGTTCGACGCGGTGGCCTTCTCGCCAGGACGTCACCACAAGCCGGCGGATCGGAACGGGCCCCGGCATCGAGAATTTTCCGATGACGCGCGCCGTCACAATCTTGGGCGGTGCGGTATCAAGCGCCCCATTGGCCAGCAAAAGAGCGGCAAGCAGCCACGGCAGCGGTATGAGGCCATAATAGACGCGCTTGAGCGCTTCCACTTCTCCATGCCGGAGCGCCCGCCGCTCAACCCAGATGGCGAATGCGAGCGTCAGGAAGAAGAGCACGCCGATAAATATCAGGATGCTGTCAAGCTCCAGTGCGGGATAGCGTCCGCTGGCAGCGACGAAGGCGACAGATCCCACTAGAAATATCGCGGTCCGATTTAACAGCTTACGGCGGAGTGAGAATTCGGCGGCGAGGGAGTTGAGGCCGCAGGATTCGCACACTTCCGCGACCCTCTCTGCTCCGCAATTCAAGCAACGTGTCATATCCCCGCTCGACCACTCCGGGAGACTCTCCGAATGCTATGGAGCACAAACCTCTGTGTCAATGCGTCCGCACGACAGCCATCCGGCGATATTAGACACCGAGAATCAGCCGAATGGCTGAGATATAATTCAAACATGACTCTTCAAGAATTCTTTCTGAAGCAAAAAGAGGCCCATCGCAAGAGGACGCAAGAGATCTTCGCGTTATTGCAACCGTCGCACATGCCGTGGAAGCCGGAGAGCGGTGCGCTCAGCATCGGAGAGATGCTTCGCCATCTTTGGGTATCCGAGGAAGGAGTGAGGCGCGTCGCACTCGACGGAAATTTCGCATACTACGAGAAGCGCATCCCCCAAGGGCTTGGGGCGGTCCTCGGCGCCATAGGCTCGCTGGAAGAAGAACTTCGGAATATCGAACGCGTTCATTGCGAGACGCTGAAAGCGGTTGCGACTTGCCCGGCGGAAATCTTCGACCAAGAGCGCATTCATGCGGGACTGGGCTTTCGACGCAAAGTTTCGGTAATTCTGTTCGGAATTAACGATCATGAGGTTCACCACCGAGCGCAGTTAATGACTTATTTGCGCATCCTCGGCACGTCGGCGCCGGAGCCTTTCCAGCGGCCCGGCAAGTAGCTACCTGATCTCGCGAGAACTGGAAGGCGACTGATCCATGCAAGCCATCAGCTCGTCGCGGCCGTTGGTGACTAGTTCGCAATCAATTCCTTGAGCGCTGCGAATCGCTTCTTCAGGTGTGGATCCGGTGGCCGTGGAGCAGTGCGTTGCGCCCTTGAACGTCATGCACACCTCGTACTTCTTGTGCGTTTGCTGAATGGAAGAATAGGCGAGAACCCCGATAAGAACGATTCCCCCGGTCACCATAATCCAGCGCATGTGTTTCGATCGATTTGCCATCGGCCACTCCCGAGCGCTTTACAGATCCCATTACTTCGACTGGTTCAGTACGATGTCCCTGCGGCGCGCGAGTTCCCGTTGAACGTATTTCTTCAAATGCGGCGCAAGGCCATCCAGATTCGCAACCTCTGCCAAATCACGCAACGTGAGATGGGGGAGAAACACCAGCAAAGTTGATGCGGGCGTGTGTGCGTTGCGAATCAGCGCCAAGCGCACATTGTACTGGCACGACCACTTGGGATGCTGTGCAATTGCAGCTACCACTCTTTCCGGCACGCCAGGCTTTGCCAAGACCTTTAACACCTGGCTCTCGGTTAGAAACGGATTCCCTAGCGCGAGTTTCATTGCTTCTCGGTGGCCCTCGGCGAGAAGGCCGCCGGCGACGCGCGCGGGTCCACGTCGCGCGAGTGTCAGCTTCTGTCCGATCGGGAGATGCGGAATCCGCGCTAAGACAATTTCCTCCGCGACGCGGCGAATATCGGCCGGCGCGGACGGCATCAGGCTGAGTTTCACGAGATCGAACAGATAAAGTTGTCGAACCGTAGCCAGTGCGATGCGCTTGGGAGTACGCGGATGACGCGCGAGCCGAAAACGTATTCCTTCGCTGGAATTCCACTTCCCTTCCTCGGCAATTGCGGTCACGACCTTTGCGGGGAGGTCCAGCCGGTCGAGCAAGATCGTTACATGAGTCTCCTCAAGGTTCGGGTTCTCCAACAACGCAAGCAGCACTTCCTCGCCGGCCTCGTGGAGCATGGATTGCAATTCGTCTCCAGAGGACAAACGAGCGCGTTCTACCCGTGGCTCCAGTTCAGGGGGCATTTCCTTTGGTTTGGACCATCTGAATCGCCATCCGGACCGCTGCCTCCGCGGGAGAGGTTTCAAAAGTCGCCAGGTGCGCCCGGGGCGCCACCCTTTTCAGCTCCGCCTCGATTGCGGAATCGAAATAACTGGAGCGGCCGTAGATGCCTCCCATTCTGGCAATCGCGAAATCGTGATCGTGCCAGCCGAGCTCGTTCGCAACGGATCGTGCAAGTTCGGCCAAGGAAACCGCTGCAGCGGACAGGATTTCGCGAGAAACGGAGTCGCCCGCATCGGCCAATTCCGCGACCAAGGGAAACGTCTTCGGGAAAATATCGTCCGGGGCTTTCGCAATCTGTTCGAGCAGAACACTCCAGTCATGTGCGTCATGCCATTTGAATATCCGTTCAGAAAGTGCGGTCGCGGGACCGCGATGTTCTTCCGCGCGCACTAATGCCGCAAAGGCTTGACGCCCGATTTCGAAGGCGCTGCCCTCGTCGCTGATCCAAGGGCCGCGGCCACCCGCGCGCACCGTCCGCCCATTCGCGTCGCGTCCGAGCGCTGCGGAGCCCGTTCCTCCGAGCAGGATGATTCCCTCACCCGAACCGAACGCGGCCTCGAATGCGATCGCCAGGTCCGTGGTAACCCAAATCTTTGCATTCGGAAAACCTTGCTCGAAGAAGGATTTCGCGCGTCGAACAACGCCGTTCCGACCCGCGCCCCCGAGTCCCGCGCAGATTCCTCGAATGTGACCGGCGCGGATTTTCTGGCGGCTGAGTACGACGTCAGCAGCTTCACTTAGAGAGAACCACGCCTTTGTGTACCCGATGCGATAAGGATTCGAGGGCCCCGCAGCCGCGCGGGCCAGGATTCGCCCCTCCGCATCGGCCAGGATGCAATCCGTCTTGGTTCCTCCGCCATCAAATCCCAGAAAGTAGATGGCTTCAGACGCGGGGACTTCTTGTTGCATCGGTCCTCACCTTGTCTTGACAGTCTTTGGAGGCGGCGGTTAGCATCACGCGTCTCGCAGGGCGCGACGCCATGCAAATTAGCCCAATCGATTTCGCCATCCTCGTGCTCTATCTCGTGGGCATCACAACGTTTGGCGCCCTTTTCCGTCGCGGCCAGAAGAACGTCCGCGACTACTTTTTAGGCGGCCGCACCGCACCCTGGTGGGCGCTGGCGTGCTCGATCGTGGCGACCGAAACTTCAACACTCACGATCATCGGTACGCCTGGAATCGCCTATGCCGGAAACCTCGGATTTCTGCAACTCGTGCTGGGCTATCTGGTCGCGCGTGTAGTTCTATGCGTGGTTCTGATCCCACAATACTTCCAAGGGGAATTCTACACGGCTTACCAGCTCTTGGAAAAGCGCTTTGGGGTGCGAATGAGGTCCGCGGCGGCGATCGTTTTCATGGGGACGCGGGCGCTGGCCGAAGGAGTTCGCATCTCCGCAATCGGAAAGGTAGTGAGCGTGGCATTCGGGACGGGCGATCGCGTCTCTATCGGTATTGTTGCCCTTTTGACCCTGTTCTATACATTCGAGGGCGGGATGCGGGCCGTTATCTGGACCGACGTAGTCCAGTTTGCGCTGTATTTGTCGGGGTCGGCGGCGGCATTCCTTTTGCTCTTGCACAAAATTCCCGGGGGCTGGCTCAGCGTGACCCACGCTGCTGCAGCGGCGGGTGGTAAGCTGACTATCTTTGATTTTACGTTCAGCCTTACGAAGAGCTACACGTTCTGGTCGGGCGTCGTGGGTGGGACATTCTTGACTATGGCAAGTCATGGCACCGATCAGACGATGGTGCAACGGCTGCTTGCGGCGCGAAATGAGCGCGACAGCAAGAAGGCGCTGCTGGTTAGCGGCGTGATCGTCTTTGTACAATTTGCGCTGTTCCTGGTGCTGGGAGTGATGCTGTTCGTCTATGCCCAACAGGCGGGCCTGGCCGTTCCAAATGGAGATCCGGATCGCATCTTTCCCGAATTTATAGTCCGCGACATGCCCGTGGGCGCCGTGGGACTTGTCCTGGCTTCGATGTTTGCGATTGCGATGTCGAATGCAAGTGGTTCATTGAATTCGCTGGCATCCTCCAGCATTCTTGACCTGCATACGAATCGTAGCGCGGATCAGCATGCCGAGACGGGAACGCAACAGCTAAAACGTTCGCGACGATTGACGCTCGTTTGGGGCGTTGTCCTCGGCGGGCTGGGACTCGTCCGCTGGGGGCCTGTGCTTGTCGCGGGGCTGACAATCGCATCGATCACGTACGGAGGATTGCTCGGCGTATTCCTGCTTGGGACGTGGAACCGTCGCGCGAATGAACGCGGAGCCCTCGTCGGATTTGTGACTGGGATCGCGGCCATGATTGCAATTCATCGTTACACGCCGCTCGCGTGGACGTGGTACGTCCTAGCCGGGACAATCGTCACATTTGCAATTGGATCGCTGGCGACCCTTTTGTGGGATGATCGCTCCCACGCAAGCACCCTCCATCAGAGCTAAGAGTCTAGGAGGTACGTAATCGAAACGCGTGGATTGCCGAAGGAACCGGTGGGACTGATTCGTGGCCTGAGCGGATGGGCTGCCGCGGCCATTGTTGTGGGCATGATGATCGGCACCGGAATTTTCATTGTTCCGGCCGAAATGGCGCGGGCCGCCGGCTCCATACGATTGGTAACGCTTGCCTGGGCTGTAGGAGGCGCGTTGACCCTATTTGGCGCGCTGGCCGCTGCCGAATTGGGGGCTGCGCTGCCGGAGGCCGGCGGCACGTACGCTTACATGAATCGAGCCTACGGGCCGGTTTGGGGATTCCTCTTTGGCTGGATGAATTCCATCGTCGGAGCGACTGCTTCGATCGCCGCCCTCGCCGCTGGCTTGCTTCGCTTTGCAGGTTTTCTCTTCCCCGCTGTCGCTGCGCCCTTTTTCGTCCGGCATTTTACATTGCCCGTGGTGCATGCGCCTTACACCTTAACGATCAGTTGGGCGCAGCCGCTTGCTGTCATTGCAATTGTGCTGGTGACCGTTCTCAATTATTTCGGCGTACGCTTGGGCGGGCGCGTGCAAGTCGTGCTGACAATCGTGAAAATTGCGGCGATTTTCGCTGTTATCGCCATCGGTTTTCTGTGGGGACGCGGTACGATGGCAAATTTTCACTCTGTCGCTGCCTCGGGCGCAAGTTCCGCAGGCTTCAAAGGCTTCTTGACTGCAATGGTTGGAGCGCTTTGGGCCTACGACGGTTGGGTCAACCTGACGTACGTCGGGTCGGAGGTCCGGAATCCAGAGCGCAATATCCCTCTATCGTTGCTCGGTGGGGTCGCCATCGTCTGCGGCTTCTATGTGGCGATGAGCGCGGCGTGTTTTTACGTGTTGCCCTTTTCGAAGGTCATTGCATCTCAGCATATCGCCTCAGATGTCGTGGCGCGCGCGATGGGGCACGGCGCGGCGAATTGGCTGACGATTGCGATGATGCTTTGCGCGCTCGGCACGCTGAATTCCTCGATCCTTACGAATGCGCGTGTGGACTACGCCATGGCGCGCGACGGCTTGTTCTTCCGCGTCGTCCGGGGTGTGAGTCCAAGATTTCACACGCCCGCTCGAGCGCTTGTTTTCCAGGCCATCATTGCTTCCTTACTTGCGCTCACCGGAACGTTCGAGGATCTCTATTCGCTCTTTATCTTTGCTGCATGGATTTTTTATGGGCTACAAACCGTCGCCGTGATCTGGCTGCGTGTGCAGGAGCCGAATCTCGCGCGGCCTTATCGTACCTGGGGCTACCCGGTGCTTCCGATTCTATTCGTCATCGGCGCCCTCGCGCTGACTGTGAACCTCTGGATTCAGCGTCCTCTTCAGTCTTCGATCGGCCTCGTCTTGATTCTATTTGGCCTGGTCTTTTACCGCTTTTGGCGCAAGCGAGCGACGGTCGATCAATTCCCCTCGCCTCGCTAGGCCTCTTTTGCACTGTTTCTCCAGAACGGAAGAGCGCCCAGGAGCAAGGCCAAACTGGGAACAACAATCGCGAAGAATATGGCACGGGCAAAAGCTGCTGTGCCCATCGAACCCACGTCGGATGGTCTGCCCATGCTGGCCATCAGAAGTTGGACGATCGCACCAATGAAGATCAATACAAGCAATGCGATTGAAGGAGACAATGCCGCGAAAATCCTAGTGAGTCGGCTTCCTCCCGCACGGCGGGAGAAGTAGGCACCAATGCCACCAAACAACGGCTGCGCGACCAGCCACGCCGGGTACATCATCAAGGCAACACCCGAACGGACCACCAGCATGTGGGGCATATAGCTGACCCGTGCAAATACCATGAGGAACACACTCGCGGCAGAAAGGCTCGTAAGTCCGGGGAGCCAGAACTTCCTTGTCCGGTCGTTCATATCACCCTCCTTTGCGCTTCCAATTTTTCGCCCCAGGCGGCGCCCTTTGATGAGCTCTCCGAGCGCACGTCCGATGGCTTCGGTTTCGCTGCGCCCCTGTGCTCGGTGGTCTTCGTACGCATCTTCCAAATAACCGGCAAGTTCGGACACGATCTCTTCTCGTATCGCCGAATCTGAGCCGAGCTTGCCCAGCTTCTGTTGAACGATTGCTCTCCAGTCAGGCATAAGTCACTCCGGCCAGTGCGATCTTCTCTGGGACTTGTGCTGATTTTCCTCGGCCTTGTTTTCCACCCCTACTCGTAAGCCCGAGGCGGCGCTGATCGAGCCTCAATTCCGGGCTAGAGCCTGCGTCTTCGGCTCTCGGAGGAAAGGCAAGGCCCCCGCGAGCAAGCCCACACTCGTAATCACGACCGCACCGACGATACCTTTCGCGAAAATGGACAAATTCGCGGGGCCCAGGTCATGCGGATCACTGCCGAACGCTCGAATCAGCAAAACCACGAAGATCGCCGTCACTACCAGCGAGGGAACCAAGGCCGCTCCCACTCGTGCCCAGAGCGTGCCTCCGCCGCGACGCGAGAAATACGCGCCCAGAGCGCCAAACAGCGGCTGCCCGGCGAGCCAAACCGGATATGCCATGATGGCGAGACTCGACCGCGTCACAATCACGCGTGGCGCAAAACCAATTTGACTCAGAAGTGCGAGGAATATGCCGGCTGACGCCAAACTGATGAACCCCGGCATCAAAAACTTCTCCGTCCTCTTGTTCATGCCGAAAAACGGAAGTGCGATCATCCACGGAATGTACAGCACGAATGCGATGTCGTCCAACCTCAGCCACATGATATGCGGCTTTCCGAGGCCCTGCAGGATAGCTAGCATCATGCTGGCCGCGGTAAAAGTCGCAAATCCGCAGACCCATGGGCGTTTCGTTCGATCGCTCATGCTTTCCTCCGGTTGCTTTGTGCGTTGAATTTGCACGGCTAGCCGCCGCCAGTCCACTTCCTCGGATGTTGCTCGCTCCAGCGCCTCGGTTTCCGTGAGCCCTTCCGAGCGCGCCGCTTCGAAAATGTCTTCGAAATGTGCCGCGATTTCAGAAACGATTTCCTCTTCTTGGCCCGGAGCGAGATTCATCGCGTACATTTGCTCGCGCACAAATGGCTTCCAATCACGCATGAGATACTCCTGCAAGCCGATCGAGCGCATGGAAGAAGACCTGCCATTCGCGGCGCAATGGCGCGAGCTTTTTCTTGCCGGCGGGCGTCAGGCAGTAGTAGCGGCGGTCGCGTCCGGCGCGATTCGCTTCCCAACGGCCTTTCACCCAGCCACGTTTCTCCAGTTCGTAGAGCATGGGGTAGAGCGATGCCAGATTGAATCGCAGCGCGCCCCCGGACTCCTCCTCGATGCGCTTCGAAATCTCGAAACCATAGAGAGGCTGCTTCGACAGAAGCGCCAGGATGGCCAGCTCGGCGCTGCCCCGTGCAATCTTGGATCGAACTCGCTTCTTCATGATGAGTATAGGATTCCTATATTCATCGAATACTGTCAATAGTACGTTCCCGATTTGCATTCTTGTTGGTACCTGCGGGGCCAAAGCAAAGAACGAACTGAATGCCCAGAATTACACGGGGCGGAACGATCCGGCGTACGTTTCAGCCGCGAACATTTCTGGGTGAAATTACGTTGGCAAGGAGGGCAACACCGTCCGAAACCCGCGGGCCCGGGCGGCCCGCAAATGCGAGTCTAAGTTCTTCCAGTTGCGATGTCGGCCGGAAGAAGATCGGCAAAGACGAACCCGTCCCTCTCGACAACCTCACCAACCGTCGCCGGGATGAGGTGGCGAAACATGGGGCCCCCATTCGCAAAGGTGTGAAATTCTCCATTCTCGCCGCAGGGATCCACATCCGCAGGAAGTGCCTTCAATAAGCCCGAATCAAATCGTCGCCCCGCGAACGACCGGTCGAGCTTGCGCGGGTCCACGCACGTAAGATACGCAGAGAGGCCGCCTGCCAACATTTCTTCTGCCAATCGCCGCGTGTCCTTGCGCCACAATGGGAAAACGGGTGTCATCCCGCAAGACGCGAGTTGCTTTTCGCGGTAGGCCCGAACGTCTTGGAGGAAAAGATCGCCGAAGACAATGTGATTGACTCCCTCTGCCCGCGCGCGTGCCATTGCTTCGCCCATCGCCTGCTCGTAGATTTCGTTCGAGCATGGCGACGGGATAGGAACCTTCACAAGCGGCAAGCCCGCCGCGGTTGCTTGCATCTCGACCAGGTCTTCTCGTACAGCATGCATGGCAACGCGGTTGTACGTGCGGTTCACTGTTGTCAGCAGAGCCACGATTTCCAATTCCCCGGCTTGACGCACGGTATGCAGCGCCCAAGCACTGTCTTTCCCGCTGCTCCAGGCAAGCCATGCTCTTGGGCGCGCGGCTCCTTCGGATATGTGGCGGCTCGTCATCGCGCGTCTTAATGGTAGATGAGATACTTCTCGCGCGTCGCTCGAAAATTGTCCAGGCTGGCGGACCAATCTGAAACGATTTGGGAAGGGCTCTCACCGTGTTTGAGAGCTTCAAGAGACGACCGAGAGCCCAGAAGCTCGATGATTTTGTCGAGCTGAAACTGCTCCGGATACATCCGATGCAACGCGTCGGCAATTTCCAGCCCCATTCGCATTGAGCGGATGGCGGCGCGATCGGTGATGTCGATTGTTACGCCTTCGCACACCTGCCCGTTGTAAAGGCCGCTCGAGGGAGTGAATTCTGCCGGGACAAAGTGCACCCCAGGAATTTGTCGCCGGTTCAATTCTGCGGCCAAGTCCGCCGCATGAACCCAGGGCGCGCCAAATATTTCAAACGGTGCGTCCGTGCCCCGCCCCACCGACACGCCGCCTGCCTGCAGAATCTCGATTCCTGGATATAGGAACGCGGCCTGGAGGGTGCGCAGGTTCGGTGAGGGAGGTATCCACACGAGGCCTGTCTGATCGTATGTCTCGTCTCGGCGCCAATTCTTCATTTCGATTACGCGCAGATTGGCGCCGATCTTATTTTCCGCATTGAACATCCGGGCGAGCTCGCCCAACGTCATGGCGTATCGAACCGGCAAGGAGAAGTACCCCACAAACGACAGTCGGTCCGCATCCAGCATCGGCCCTTCGATGATTTCCCCGCCGAGCAGATTCGGACGGTCGAGCACAACAAACTCGATATGATGCTTGGCCGCTTCCTCCATGCAGTATCCCATCGTAGTAACGTATGTGTAGAAACGAACGCCCGCATCCTGGATGTCGAAGACGAGAACGTCGATTCCCTGCAGCATTGCACCGGTCGGGCGGCGCGTCTCGCCGAAAAGACTGTAAATCGGAAGGTGCGTCGCAGCGTCAGTAGTGCTTGGAACCGCCTCATCGGCGCGGCCCGCAATTCCGTGCTCCGGGCTGAACAGCGCTACCAGCGTCACTCCCTTTGCGTGCGCCAAGACATCGATCGTGCGCCTCCCTTCGGCATCCACGCCAGTCTGGTTCGTAATTAATCCAACTCGCTTTTTCCGCAGGGGCTCGAAGTTCATTGCCTCGAGCACGTCGATCCCCGTCTGCGTGCGCATGGCAGTGCCCGGTGCTTTTTGGTTCTTTCCCTCAGAGCGTGAAACCGTAAGTGCGAGCGGAGCAATCGCCGCAAACGCGATGGCAAGATAGAAACTCAATCGAAACACGCGCGGAGACGTTTGGTTGTGCCGCATGAAACCGTGTGCTATATACAGCCGCGGGATGCAATCGTCAATATTGAAGGCCCCGGTGATTGCCGGGAACACATGCAATGCGTAAAGTGCAGACGTGTCTCTTGGCTCTGCTTCTTCTCATGACACCATCCGGTCGCGCGCAGAAACCATCTCCCACAAAAGGTCGGCCCCAGACCGCTCCTTCCGCATGGGTCGAGCAAACTCTCAAGAAAATGACCCTACGCGAGAAGATCGGCCAGATGCTGATGGTCTATACCTACGGCTTCTTCACTTCCACCGAAAGCCCTGAATACAAGGAACTGTTGCACGAAATCAATGACAATCACGTCGGCGGGTTTATCTTCGGGACGATTCGCGGTCCGCTCGGCATCGAGCGCGGCCAAGTGTATCCGACCGCCGCGCTGACGAACGAGTTGCAGGGCCGCTCAAAACTCCCGCTTCTCTTCGGCGCGGATTTTGAATCCGGCGCAGGTATGCGCCTCGACGAGGGCACCTCGTTCCCGTCCGCGATGGCCCAGGCCGCAACTGGCGACCCGAAAGTAGCCTACACGGCCGGAAAATTGACCGCCATCGAAGCGCGCGAAGCGGGCATCCAGTGGATTTTCGCTCCTGTCGCCGACGTGAACAACAATCCGGACAATCCCATTATCAACATCCGGTCCTACGGCGAAGATCCGCAGCGTGTGGCGGAGTTCGTCGGCCAATTCGTCCGCGGCGTCCAGGACAACGGCGCTCTAGCCACCGCCAAGCATTTTCCCGGTCATGGCGATGTCAGCGTGGACTCGCACCTTTCGCTTCCCGTTGTCCCCGGCGACCGCGCGGAATTGGAAGGCACGGAGCTGGTTCCTTTTCGCGCGGCGATTGCGGCAGGTGTGAGTTCGATCATGCCAGGACACTTGTCCGTTCCGGCGTTCGAGCCCGATCCGCATCTCCCCGCGACGCTTTCGAAGAATCTCCTGACCGGCCTGCTTCGCGATGAAATGAAATTTCGCGGCCTCGTCGTTACGGATGCGATGGACATGGGTGGCGTAACCTCGCTTTACGCGCCCGGCGACGCTGCGGTCCGTTCGGTCGAAGCAGGCGCAGACGTGCTCCTCCTTCCTCCGGTTCCGGACGCCGCGATGGCCGGCCTGGAAGATGCCGTGAAATCTGGCCGAATCCCCGTGAGCCGGATCGACGAATCCGTTCGGCGCATTCTGGCGGCGAAGGCCCGCCTGGGCCTGAACAAGAGCCGCTTGGTCGACATCGCACGGTTGAACGAAAAATTTGCATTGCCCTCTTACGAGGCGCAGGCGCAGAGCGCCGCCGACCGCGGCGTCACGCTTCTGCGCGATTCGCAGCATCTAGTTCCGCTCGACGCGACCCGGCCGCTCCGCGTTCTGCTCGTGGCGCTCTCGGCTGATCCCGATCCCGTCCCGGGAGAAACGATCGAGCCGGAGATTCGTTGGCGCGTGGATTCGCTTCAAGTGGTCCGCGCGGATACGCAATATTTTCCAGTCCGGGCCATTAAGCTGCCTTCCCCCGATTCCTACGATGCTGTCATCGCTGCGTTGTTTGTGCGCATCGCGGATCGCAAGGGAAATGTAGCGTTTCCCGAGGGCGAACGCGCGGTCGTGAACCAATTGCTTGCCGGCGATAAGCCGGTGGCAATCATTTCCTTTGGCAGCCCCTATTTGATAGAAGGATTCCCAAACGCGAAGACGTGGCTCGCGATGTTCGCCACGAATGATGTCTCGCAACGCGCCGCCGTCCGTGCCCTCTTTGGCCAGGTCGCAATTGGCGGGCAAATTCCAGTCACAGTTCCAGGAACCTTGAAACGAGGCGATGGCCTCCAGGTACCGGCCGATCCGATGACGCTCGCAGCCGCTCCGGCGGAGATGACGGATCGCCTCAAGCCGGTCTACGACCTGCTCGACCGGGCCGTTGCCGATGGTGCCTTTCCCGGTGGTGTGGTGGCCGTAGGTCTACGCGACCAGCTCGCCGTCCATCCGTTCGGCAAACTCTCCGTCGACCCAAAGTCTCTGCCAGTTACGGCAAACGCCATGTACGACATGGCCTCTGTGACCAAGGTCGTCGTCACCACAACCTCTGTCATGATGCTCGTCGAACAAGACCGCCTCAGCCTCGATACGCCCGTAGTCCGCTACCTCCCCGATTGGGCCGCTGCTGCGAAATCCGATCCCGACCCATCTTGGCGTGCACGCGTGACCGTGCGAAACCTGATGCTTCATGATTCCGGATTGCCTGCTCATCGCGACTTCTTCCTGGAAGCAAAGGGCCACGACGCGGTGTTGGCCCGCGTCATGGCCGAGCCGCTGATCCGCGAGCCCGGAAAGCAAGTCGAATATTCCGATCTCGGCTTGATTCTCGTCGGTGAAATCGTCGCACGGCTCACCGGAAAACCCCTTGATGAATTCGCAAAGGAGGAGATATTTGCCCCGCTCGGGATGAATGATTCCATGTTTAATCCGCCGCGTTCACTGCGTCCGCGAATTGCACCCACGGAATTCGATGCCACGTTCCGCAAGCGGCTGGTTTGGGGCGAAGTTCATGATGAAAACTCCTGGGCCATGGGTGGGGTCGCTGGTCATGCCGGCTTGTTTTCGACCGCCGGCGATGTTGCCCGCTTCGCACAGATGCTGCTCAATGGCGGCATCTACGCATACCGCCGTTTGCTCGACCGCGACACGATCCAGTCCTTCACCGCCCGGGAACAAATCGGCAACTCTGCTCGGGCCATCGGCTGGGATGTGCCGGTTCAGCCCTCGTCCGCCGGACATTTGTTCTCTGAGAAGAGTTTCGGCCACACCGGGTTCACGGGCACCTCGATTTGGATTGACCCCGAGCGCAATTTGTTCGTAATCCTGCTGACCAACCGCGTCAATCCCACTCGCGCCAACGAAAAGATTCGAGAAGTCCGGCCCGCGCTTCACGATGCCGTTTTTCAGGCACTCGGCCTAACAAATCCCGTGTCCGGGACCCGATAACTCCCTCGTCACAATCTGATTGTTGGCTCGTTCCTCCACTCCTCAGGAGTCGTCCACCCGCTATAATCGACATTCCGGCTGAGGCGTGTCTCTTTGGCACATCTGAAGACCGAACAACAGAATCCGAATTCTCGCGGCCTGGATCGCAAATCCACGCGCGAGATTCTGCGCGTCATGAACCGTGAGGACAGGCGCGTCCCCCTCGCAGTCGGGCGCGAGCTGCCCAAGATTGCGCGCGCCGTGGACGCCATTGTGCGGGCGCTCGCCACCGGCGGCAGGCTCCTTTACGTCGGGGCGGGAACCAGTGGCCGCCTCGCGGTCCTCGACGCGTCCGAGATCCCCCCCACGTTTGGCACAGACAGAAAGCTAGTCGAGGCAGTCATCGCCGGTGGCCCGCGCGCCGTGCGCTTTGCAGCGGAAGGCGCGGAAGACTCCGCGCGCAACGGAGCGCGCGATTTGGTGAGAGCAGGCGTGTCGCGGCGGGACGCGGTAGTGGGGATCGCCGCCAGCGGCACCACTCCGTACGTGCTCGGTGCAGTGCGTTACGCGCGGCAGCGTGGCGCTGTAACGATCGCGATCACGTCGAATGCGCGCTCGCCATTGGCGCGGCTCGTTCGAATTGCAATCGCGCCGGACACCGGCCCTGAAATACTTGCCGGCTCAACGCGCATGAAGGCCGGCACGGCGCAAAAGTTGGTCCTCAACATGCTCTCCACAGCTTCGATGGTGCGGCTGGGAAGAGCGTATGAGAACTGGATGATGCACATGCGCCTCACAAATCAGAAGTTGCGGCGGCGCGGAGCGCAAATCCTCGAAGCAGCAGCAGGAGTGAGCGCGTCTCAGGCGGAACACGCCCTGCGTCAGGCCCGACACGAACTCCCCACCGCCTTTGTAATGCTCAGAACGGGCGCAAGCGCGGGCGCGGCTCGATTGTACGTCGCACAATCGCGCGGGAATATCCGGCAAGCTTTACATGCAGCACAGCGGCGCAGTGCCGGAAAGATTCGCCAGAGGAAATAAGATGGATCGCTTCAAAATCCAAGGTGGGCGAAAACTCGAGGGCACGGTGCAAATCAGCGGCGCAAAGAATGCTGCCCTGCCCGCAATGGCTGCCGCTCTGCTGACGTCCGAACCGGTGCGCCTGGAAAACATCCCGCGCGTCCGCGACATCATCACGATGGCAAAGCTGCTCGCCCACATGCGCTGCCGTGTCGAGAGCCCGGATATTCCCCCGAGCCAGTTCACCATCGAAGCGGAAACGGTATCGCATCAGGAAGCGCCTTACGAACTTGTAAAGACCATGCGCGCTTCCGTTTTAACGCTTGGGCCGCTTGTGGCTCGCTTTGGCTACGCGCGCGTTTCTCTTCCCGGCGGATGCGCCATCGGCGCCCGTCCGATCGATTTGCACATTCAAGCCCTTGAAAAACTTGGAGCGCAAATTGTCGTCGAGCACGGCTACGTGGAAGCCCGCGCCAAGAGGTTGCGCGGAAACGCGTTTCGCTTCCCGAAAATTACCGTGACCGGGACGGAGAATATTCTCACCGCGGCAGTCCTGGCCGAAGGGGAAACGGTCCTCGAAAACTGCGCGCTTGAACCGGAGGTGACCGATCTCGCGACGCTCTTGGTCAAGATGGGCGCGAAGATCGAGGGCGCGGGAACCTCTTCGATCCGCGTCCAGGGTGTCGAGCGGTTGCATGGCGCAACCCACGCGGTGATTCCGGATCGCATTGAGGCAGGCACGTTTCTCGTTGCCGGCGCCATCACCGGCGGCGATTTGCTCCTCACGAATTGTGAGCCGACTCACCTGACCGTCATCATCGAAACACTAAAAGAATGCGGAGTCGAGATTTGCTGTGAAGGAAACGGCACCCTGCGAGTCCGTGCCGCCAAGAAACTCCTTTCGGCCGATGTTACGACCGAGGAATACCCCGGCTTCGCCACCGACATGCAGGCGCAGTTTATGTCGCTCGCCACTCAGGCGCACGGCATCTCTCGCATTCGCGAAACAATCTTTGAAAACCGTTATCTGCACGCGAGCGAAATGATGCGCATGGGCGCCAACATTGCCATCGACGGGAACCTGGCGGTCGTCACCGGCCCCACACCGCTGAGCGGAGCTCCTGTTACGGCTTCGGACTTGCGTGCAAGCGCCGGGCTCGTCTTGGCAGGCCTCGTTGCGGACAACACCACCTGGATCGACCGTGTCTACCACATCGATCGAGGCTACGAACAAATCGAGGAGAAGTTGCGCCGCGTCGGCGCCCGCATCGAGCGCGTAACCACCCACGAGGAATAAAAAAGGGAGGCTCAACCGCGCCTCCCTTTGAATCCGCTGCTCGATACAGGCGTCACAACTGGCGCCTGCATTCAGATTATCCAAATTACTTGTTAGCCCGCCGCCTCGTGCTTCTGTTGCTTATCGCGCTGCTCGCGCAGCACGGCCTTGCGGCTGAGCCGGATCTTGTTCCCCTCGATGGCCAGGACTTTTACGAGGACCTGATCGCCCTCTTTCAGCTCGTCTCGGACCGAGCGAATCCGCGCCTCCGCGATTTCGCTGATGTGTAGCAATCCGTCTGTGCCGGGGAATATCTCGACGAATGCCCCGAAGTCCGCGATCCGCACCACTTTGCCAAGATACGTCTTCCCGATCTCGGCGGTCGCAGTCACGTCGCGGATCATCTTCAACGCTTCGTCGGCCGAAGTCCCATTGTTGGCGAACACGTGAACCTTGCCGTCATCCATCACGTCAATCTTCACGCCCGTGGCATCGATGATCGAGCGGATTTTCTTGCCGCCCGGACCGATCAGGTCGCGAATTTTGTCCGTCGGAATATTCAGCATGTAGAGGTGCGGCGCATACGTGGAAATCTCCGGCCGCGCGCCCGCGAGGGTGCGGTCCATCGTATCCAGTATTTCGAGTCGCGCCTTCCGCGCCTGGGCCAGCGCTTCGCGCATCATGGCGATGCTTACGCCGGACACTTTGATGTCCATCTGTAACGCTGTGATACCTGCCCGCGTGCCAGCCACTTTGAAATCCATGTCGCCGTAGTGGTCTTCCGCACCGGCAATGTCGGTCAAGATGGCGTACTTTTCGCCTTCCACGACCAGGCCCATTGCGATTCCGGCGCAAGGAGACCGTAGCGGCACACCGGCATCCATCAAAGCCAGCGAGCCGCCGCACACGGTCGCCATCGAGGACGATCCGTTGGATTCCAGAATGTCGGATACGACGCGGACGGCGTAAGGGAAATCCGTCTCCGGCGGTAGCAGGTTCGCCAGCGCCCGTTCGGCCAATGCTCCGTGCCCGATTTCGCGCCGCCCTGGACCGCGCAGGAATTTCACTTCACCCACCGAGAAGGGCGGAAAGTTGTAGTGCAGCATGAAGCGCTTGAATGCCTCCTGCTCGAAGAGCAGATCGAGTCGCTGCATGTCTTCTTTCGTACCGAGTGTGGCCGTGGATAGAGACTGCGTTTCGCCGCGCGTGAAAAGCGCAGAACCATGCACGCGCGGCAGGACGCCCACTTCGCACGTGATCTGACGAATCTGGTCGAACGAGCGGGCATCGGGCCGGCGGTGGCGAACCAACATGTCGTCCCGGAAGATGCGCTCGCGCAGCCGCTCGAAGGCGCGGTAAGCCAGCTTCTGTTTTTCCTCGTCTTCCTCCGGAACCGCCTCCAGAATTTCATCCTTGATCGCATCCACCAGGCCGTAGCTTTCCAGCTTCGGGTGCTTTGCCGTATCGAGGGCATCGCGCAGCCGGTCGCCATACTTCGCAGTGAATTGCTTATAGAGAGCCTCATCGAACGCAGGAGGTGTCACGTGGACCTTCTCCGGCTTCACGCGCCCGTGCAATTCCCGAATTTGCGCGATGATTCTGCGAATTTCCGAATGCCCGAACTCCAGAGCATCGGCAACGGTGTCCTCGGACACTTCGAGCGCACCCGATTCCACCATCACGATCGCGTCCTGCGATCCTGCGATCACGATATTCAGCAGGCTCGTTTTCTGCTCCGCCACCGTCGGATTGACCACGAACTTGCCGTCCAGCAATCCCACACGCACGCAAGCGATCGGGTTGTTAAACGGAATCTTCGAGATGTACAGCGCCGCCGATGCCGCCGTCACAGCAATTACGTCCGGATCGTTTTCGCTATCCGCCGAAAGCACCATCGCGACGATTTGTGTTTCCGTCGCCCAGCCCTCGGGAAACAGTGGCCGCAGCGGCCGGTCGGTCAGCCGCGAGGTGAGAATCTCTTTCTCCGTGGGCCGCCCCTCGCGCTTGAAGAACCCTCCGGGAATTTTCCCGGCCGAATATGTGTATTCGCGGTAGTCCACTGTCAGCGGCAGAAAATCCTTTTCCGTTGCTTTGTTGTCCATGCAGGCGGTCGCCAGAACCACCGTATCGCCGTACCGCGCCACCACGGCCCCGTGCGCTTGCCGCGCCATCTTGCCGGTCTCCAACGTCAACTTGCGCCCACCAATTTCCAAACTCACTTGTTCAAACATCACTTCACATCCTTTTTCCCCGGCTCAGCGGGGGCATTCGATTGGGTACGAGAGATTGCTCTCGCGAAATACATCGAAGGGGACAACAGCGAAGGATACGTGGCGAAGGTTTACCGTACAAACGACTCCGCGCAGCTCAGCCCTGCCGGCTCGCATGGTGCCGGACATCTCTCGTTTGTGCGGAGTGGGAAAAGGCAGCCAGTGCGGCCGCTCAGGGATCCCGCGCTACTTACGCAAGCTAAGTCGTTCCACAATCTCGCGATACCGATCCGGGTCGCGACGATTCAGATAGTCCAGCAGCCGGCGCCGCTTGTTGACCATCATGATCAACCCGCGTCGCGAGGCGTGATCTTTCGCGTGGGCTTTGAGGTGGGTGGTGAGATAAATGATTCTTTCGCTCAACAACGCAATCTGCACTTCCGGTGATCCTGTATCTTTCGGGTGCGTCCGGAATTGCTCGATTACTTCTGACTTGAGTTCGCTCAACTCACCCCTCCCCCTGAAACGTCGTGCCCTGCTCTACGCTCTTTGTCTCCTCTTCGACAATAAAAGCCTAGCATAGAGCCCTCCCGGCGCAAAGGAATTTTCGGCTCGATCCGGCCCGCCGGCTGAGCCCCTTCGGACGTATGATTTCTCTCAACTCAGGGCTTCGCGCCTCGGATGAGGGAAAGAAATTCGTCGCGCGTTTGCTTGTGTTCCCGAAACACGCCCAGCATCGCACTCGTCGTGGCTGTCGAGTGCTGTTTTTCCACGCCGCGCATCACCATGCACAGGTGCCGCGCCTCAATGATTACGCCCACCCCTTGCGGACTGAGTTTTTCCTGGATTGCCTTGGCGATCTGGCTCGTCAGCCGCTCCTGAATCTGCAGCCGCCGCGCGTACATGTTCACGAGCCGCGCAATTTTACTCAGCCCCACCACTTTCTTGTCGGGGATGTACGCCACATGGCATTTGCCGAAAAATGGCAGCAGGTGGTGTTCGCAGAGGCTATACACCTCGATATCCTTCACCAGCACCATCTGGTCGTAACATACGCTGTACATTGCGCCGTTGAGGATCTTGTCGTGGTCCTGGGCATAGCCCTTCGTCAGGAACCGCAGCGCTTTTTCAAATCGTTCCGGCGTGTGCCGCAAGCCTTCCCGGTTCGGGTCTTCCCCCAATTGAACCAGCATCTTGCGGACAAGGTCCGCGATGCTCTCGGATCCAGCCGTTTCAGGAACGACAATTTCGGTTGTCTGGCTCATTGTGGTTTTGCTCCTCAGTGCCCTGGGGGCCTCGCAACGCTTGGCTCTCCTTCATATTCGACGCTGTTCTTGCTGGTCTCTTCGATCCGCACGCGCTCCAGCCGAGCGGCTGGGAATCTCTCCAGCCGCCGGAAGATCTCCCGCGCCAAGTTTTCCGTCGTCGGCACGATTGTTCGAAACTCGGGGAGCTCTTCATTCAAGTACTTGTGGTCGAAGGCTTCGATCACCTCGCGCTCGACGAACGGGTCCAGCTCCCCCAAGTTGGCGACCATTCCTGTGGCCGCGTCCACCGGGCCCGTGAGCGTTACCTCCACCACATAATTGTGCCCGTGCCCGTAAGGATTGTTGCACTTGCCGTAAAGCCGCTGGTTCTCCTCCGCGCTGAATTTCGAGCTGTACAGTCGGTGCGAGGCTGCAAACCGGTAGCGCCGTGTCAGCGATATCTTCACGCCTGAGCCCCTGCCTTGCCCGCGCCGTCTGCCGTGCAATCCGCGAATAGATCGGGCGATTCGTAGACGCGCACCCGGTCCAGCTTCCCCTGTGTAATTTTTGGTTCGAGCAAACCCCAGATCGCCGCCGCGACATTCTCGCAGGTCGGAATCTTTCCCGCCAACTCGGGAACTTCATAATTCAAGTGGCGGTGGTCCATCCGCTCGACCACTTCTCGCTGAAGGATCTCCTTCAGCTCCTTCAAATCCAGCACCATCCCCGTGGCGGGGTCCGGTTCGCCGGCAATCGTCACCTCGAGAACGTAGTTGTGCCCATGCCCATGCGGGTTATTGCACTTCCCGAACACGCGGCGGTTCTCCTCCGCCGAAAATTCTGGATTATGGTAAAAATGCGCCGCGGAAAACTCGACTTTGCGCGTGATCCGGATCATGGCCTCCTTGCCGGGTAGCTCCGTCCCTTCCAAACCACCTCGCCTCGCGAGCTTTTCCACCGCGAAGCAATCAGTGCCGCCGTGTAGAGGCACACTCCTGGTACGTAGTATTGGATCAAAGAGATTGGGAAAAGATTCTTGTATAGGTCGGATGCATAACGCACGTGCGCGGCGACTGCGACGATCAAAATGAACAGTGCCACGACCGCCCCTCTTCGATGCGTTGCCCAGTACAAAAACGGAATCGCCAGGACCAACAACACCGGAGTGGCTGTTAGCAATTCGCAAATAATGGCCCCTGGGCCTCCCCCAAAGAGTGGGTAGAGGTTTTTCGTCCAGCCCTGCCACATCGCCCGAAACGTGCGGTACATCCGCGTCCGGACGATTCCGATTGGAGCGGTGAAATAAATTCCGTAGCCAGCGGCCTTCACTCGCCGCGCCAGCGCCACGTCCTCCAACACCTCTCCGGCGATGGCCCCGTGGCCGCCCAAGGCCTTGTACACGTCGCGAAGAATCAGCAGAAACTGCCCATTCGCAGCCGCCACCGGACTTCGAGGATCGTTCACCCTTGCATACGAGAAGTTTGCCGCCAGCCGACAGTAGATGAGCGGAATCAATGCCCGTTCGCAAAAGGCTCCCATCTCCTGCTCCGGCGAATAAGAAACGAGGACGGCGTCGCGCACGACGGCGTCCGCCAGCGCCCGCCGTGTCGCCCCAGGGAAGTGATACGTGTCCGCATCCGTGAACAGCAGCCAATCCCCTTGCGCCTCCGCCGCCCCCAGCGAAACTGCGTAATTCTTCCCGATCCAGCCGTCTGGCAATTGGTCCGTGTTCAACACCCTCAGCTTGGGAATCCGCGTCGCAAGTCCTCGCAGAATCTCCGCAGTCTGGTCCGTCGATTGGTCATTCACAACGATTACTTCCCCCACCTCCGGCTGCGCCGCCACCGATTCCACCGCTCGCGCGATCGAAGCTTCCTCATTTCGGGCCGGAATGATGGCGGATACCAAGGCTTTTCGGTCCCAATCGATGCGGGGAATACTAAACTGTTCGCTTTCGCTTCGCGTATCTGCCTACTATTATAGTGTCGTGGACAACGGATTGAAACGGAATCTGAAGACTGGGCTGGTTCTCGCCTTTATTGCAGGCCTCGTTGCCCTTTTTGTGTATCCCGATTACCGCCAGGGCGAACCCAGCCTCCGCGGCCGCGCGGCCAAGGATTTTCAACTCACGCTCGACGGCAAGCCCGGCCGCCTCTCCGACCTTCGCGGCAAAGTTGTCGTTCTGGATTTTTGGGCCTCATATTGTCCGCCATGCGTGGATGAGGCTCCTTCTCTCAATCAATTGCAGCGCGACATTGCCCCTCTCGGTGGAATGATCCTCGGCGTCAGCTTCGATGAGGATCCCTCCGCCTACGACAATTTCCTGAAATCCTTTTCGGTGAATTTTCCGACATTTCGCGATCCTTCCAAGCAGATCGCCGCCAGTTATGGCACTTCCATGATCCCTGAGGTTTACATCATCGATCGCAGGGGCCGTATCCAGCGCAAACTCGTCGGCCCTCAGGATTGGACCAGCCCGGAAATGCTTGCCTACCTTGATTCCCTTTTGAATCAAAAATAACGCGCGCGTCCCTTTGACTTTGCCCGATCACCTGCGCTATTATACCCCAGGGGGGTATATGAAAACGAGCGCGGTGGCAAGGGGACCGAATGGCTCCCAGGCATCTTGCGGTTGCGAAACTCGCGCCGGGAAGCGCCTGGCCGTCGGCGTGGATCCTCAAATCAAATCGGCCAATCTCAAGCGCCTTCGCCGCATCGAAGGCCAAGTCCGCGGCCTGGAACACATGGTCGAGGAAGACCGCTACTGCGCGGACATCCTCGTTCAAATCTCCTCTGTTCAGGAAGCCCTGCGCGCCGTCGGTCGCGCCCTGATGCGCAATCATCTGCGCCACTGCGCCTCGCATGCGATCCGGCGCGGCAGCCCGGCCGAGGTTGAATCCATGTACGACGAGCTGTTGAATCTGATTTACACGCACGCGCGCTGAAAGCGAGCAAAGAAAAGAAGAGTCCATGGAACGCGATCCTGTCTGTGGAATGGCGGTCGATCCCGAGAAGGCCAAGGCCACTGCCCAGCACGCTGGGAAGTCCTTCTACTTCTGCTGTTCTGGCTGCGCCGCCAAGTTCGCGGCTGATCCCGCGAAGTATTTGGCCGCCCCTGCGCCTGCTCCAATGCACGCCGCCGGTCACATGCCCGCCCAACTCGTCACTCTTGGAGGAATTGCTCCGGCATCTGCCGCGCCTCCGGTGAAGTCGTCCCTTTCAAAGGGCGATGTCTACATCTGCCCGATGGATCCAGAAGTTCGCCAGGGCCACCCTGGCCCCTGCCCCAAATGTGGAATGTCACTCGAACCCGCGATACCAGCGGGGCTTGCAGCACGCACCGAGTACACCTGCCCCATGCATCCCGACATTGTACGCGCCAATCCCGGCTCATGCCCAAAGTGCGGCATGGCGCTTGAGCCGCGCACTGCCGTTGTCGCGGATGAAGAGAATCCCGAACTCGCTTCCATGACGCTCCGTTTCTGGTCGAGCGTGGCTCTCACAATCCCTGTGCTCATCCTCGGAATGTCCGACCGCATTCCGGGTCAGCCGTTGCAGCGATTGTTTTCGATGCGTTTCCTCGGTTGGATGGAACTGCTTCTCGCCACGCCCGTCGTGATTTGGGCTGCCTGGCCCTTCTTCGAGCGCGGCTGGGCCTCGCTCGCAAACCACAGCCTCAATATGTTCACCCTAATTGCTCTCGGCACGGGGACGGCCTATGTCTATAGCCTGGTCGCTGTTCTCTTGCCCGGCATCTTCCCTGCCTCGTTCCGCGATATGAATGGGGCTGTCCCCGTCTATTTCGAAGCCGCTGCGGCCATCACCGCACTCGTCCTCTTGGGACAGGTCCTCGAACTCCGCGCCCGCAGCCGCACCTCCCATGCCATACGTACCCTGTTGCAGTTGTCGCCCAGGACCGCTCGCCTCGTCCGCGCCGATGGCACGGAAATCGATGTCCCCCTCGAGCACATCGAGCCCGGGGACACTCTTCGCGTGCGGCCGGGGGAAAAAGTCCCGGTCGATGGTGCCGTCACCGACGGCTCAAGCTCCGTTGACGAGTCCCTCATAACCGGCGAGCCAATCCCGGTCGAGAAGACCGCCGGCAGCGCTGTCATTGGTGGCACTGTGAACGGCACCGGCAGCTTCTTGATGCGTGCCGAGCGCGTCGGCAGTGAGACCATGCTCGCCCAGATTGTTCGCATGGTCAGTGAAGCACAGCGCAGTCGCGCTCCGGTCCAAAGGCTCGCAGACCGGGTGGCGTCTTACTTCGTCCCCGCCGTCGTCTTCGTCGCCGTTCTGGCATTCGTGGTGTGGGCCGTTTTTGGCCCTGAACCGAAAATGGCCCATGCGCTCCTCAATGCTGTCGCCGTCCTCATCATCGCCTGTCCCTGCGCGCTCGGCCTCGCCACTCCGATGGCGATCATGGTTGGCACGGGGCGCGGCGCGCTGGCGGGAGTTCTCATTAAGAACGCCGAGGCGCTCGAAATCCTCGAGAAAGTCGATACGCTCGTGGTGGATAAGACCGGCACGCTCACCGAAGGCCGCCCGCGCGTCACAGCAGTCGCCTCCGCCCCAGGCGCTAACGAAGCGCAAATCCTGCGTATCGCCGCCTCGCTTGAGCGCGCGAGCGAACATCCCCTCGCGGCCGCGATTCTGGCCGCCGCCAAGGAGCGCGGAATTCAATGGGGGGATGTCGCAGATTTTTATTCGCGCTCCGGCAAGGGCATAACGGGTACCGTTGATGGCCGCAGCGCTGCCCTCGGTAATCGCGCACTCTTTGCCGAACTCGGCATTTCAGTCGCGCCTCTAGACGACCACGCCCACTCGCTTGAGAGCGGCGGTCAGACCATGATATTCATCGCGTATGATTCCAAGACTGTAGGATTGATCGCTGTTGCCGATCCCATAAAGGCTTCCGCTCCGGAAGCGATTTCCCGCCTCCATCGTCAAGGCATCCGCATCGTCATGCTCACCGGCGACACCCAAGCGACCGCCGAGGCCGTCGCCCGCAAGCTCGCCATCGAGGAAACCCACGCCGGGATCCTTCCCAATCAAAAAAGCGAAATCGTGAAGCAGCTCCAAGCGCAGGGCCACGTCGTCGCCATGGCGGGTGACGGCATTAACGACGCTCCCGCCCTTTCCCAAGCCGACGTCGGCATCGCCATGGCAACCGGCACCGACGTTGCTATCGAAAGTGCCGGCATCACCCTGCTCCACGGCGACCTGCGCGGCATCGCTCGCGCCCGAGCGCTCAGCCGCGCCACCATGCGCAATATCCGCCAAAATCTATTTTTCGCCTTCGTCTACAACTCGCTGGGTGTGCCTATCGCCGCCGGCGCGCTGTACCCCTTCTTTGGTCTGCTCTTGAGCCCCATTCTCGCCAGCGCTGCCATGACCTTCAGCTCCGTCTCCGTCATCTCCAACGCCCTCCGCCTCCGCAAGATCAACCTGTAAGCGTGCCCCGCTTCAGATGTTATAATCGCATCCATGACATTCATGACCGTCACCTACGAGTTGCAGCAACCGCTCAAGCCTGACCAATTCCGTGCGCTCGGCGAATTTGCGAACACCTACGGCCTCCAGAGATTTCACGTCGACGAAAAATTAAATCTCTTGCACTTTGATTATGATGCCTCGCGCCTTCGCGAATCAGTTGTGGAGCACGTCTTGCGCGCTGCCAAGATTCCCGTTCTTTGCCGCGTCTCGGCCGCCTGACGCATGCCCGCTCCCAAAGAACGCCTCTATATTCCGCCGCCCTCCGGCTTTGGCCCGCTTCCCTTCAGCAACGGCGTGTTGGTGGGCGATACTTTTTATCTGGGCGGCCACATCGGCTTTGATCCAGCCACGAAAAAGGTCCCCGATGACCTCGAAACCGAAATTCGTTTCCTAATGGATAGCATCCGCGACACACTCGCCAGGGCAGACCTCACGCTTCAGGATCTCGTCTCCGTCCAGATTTTCTGCCCCGATGTCTCGCTTTTTGCCCGCTTCAATGCCGTCTATCGCACGTATTTCACCGAGCCGTTTCCCGCCCGCGCTTTTATCGGCTCGGGCCCGCTCCTTTTTGGCGCACACTTCGAAATCCAGGCCATTGCGGTGAAGCGCTAGCCCCACGCGGTATGGCCCTCGATTGCCGCTCCCAGCACAAAGGCGGCTCTCCCCTTTTGCTCGCAATGGTCGGCGGTTCTGATGTGGCCGTTCAGATGTGATCGAAGAATTCCTGCAGGAAAAAAATGGAGGGGCTCTTGCTTGGGATCAAGAGCCCCAAAGGCCGCGTTCCGCTGGCCCGGCCTAGGCGTGACCGGACCATGGGGTCATCCATCCTAGCTTCCCTCTCAGAGGCAGGTGGGAACGACCCGTGCTACCCTGTGAATGGGCCCCTTCCTCCCCACTCACGGGACAGTGCGGATCGTGTAGGAACGCGACCCACGCCGACTTTCTTGCAAGCCTTGGCCCAATCGTTTCGTCCGTGCTCTCCCCTTCACTCCTCGCATTTTCAATCACTTGGACGCTTTCCCTTCTCTGCACACTCCACTTTCCAGCCCGATTCGGGAATCGTAGTCCCGCTCTGGCACTCCTCTCTCACTTCCTGCTTATCAATACCACTACTCCTTCCATCCCATGATTGTCTCTGGCTCCTCTCTGCCTCATAATGGATTCGGTATTGAATCGCGCATGCGCAAAGTCTTCATACTCTTGCTGGTTGCCTTTGCCGCTGTCGCTGGGCTCGTGCTCGGAATGGCAGCCGCTCGGTCGGGCAGCATGAAGCTTGAGAAAACCACTCATGCTGCTCACGCAACGCCCAGCACTGCCGCAAAATCCAATCCAGGCGCTCCCACTTCCACGGTCGGCGATCCCCAGGCCATCCGCTTCGTCAGCAACGCCCAGCCGGTGCCTCCCTTCCTGGTCAACGACCTCGACGGCTCGCCTGTTTCCACCGCCGCCTGGCAAGGGAAAGTCGTCATCTTGAATTTCTGGGCCACTTGGTGCCCTCCTTGCCGCGAGGAAATTCCCGAACTCATCGACCTAGCCAACCGCTACAAGGATGGCCTCCAAATCATCGGCGTCTCGATGGACGATGCTCCACCCGAACAGGTCAAGCAATTTACCAAACAGATGGGGATGAATTATCCGATCGTTATGGGCAGCCGCGAGCTGGTCGCCGAATATGGCGGCGTTCCCGCGCTTCCTACTTCCTTCATCATCAACAAGGAAGGCCGTGTCGTGCAGAAGCACGTCGGCCTCTTCCCCGTCAGTGTCTACGATGGTGAAATCCGCGCCTTGCTGGGGCTCCCGGTCAACGCCCCCATCGAAACTTTTGAGGACACCGGCCAGATCTTCTTGAAAAACGCCTCCCTCGCCACCGAACTTCCCGGTGTAAACCTGAAAGGCCTCACTGCTGACCAGAAAAAGGCCGCTCTGAAGCGCCTGAACTCAGAAACCTGTGACTGCGGCTGCACCCTCACCCTAGCCCAATGCCGCATGAACGACACTTCCTGCCCCGTCAGCCTAAAACTCGCCGAAGAGATCGTCAAAGCAGCCGCTTCCGCCGCTCCCCCTCCCTCCGTCCCTTCCTCCAATCGCTAGCGCGTTATTCCCGCACAATCGCCTCAATTCGCCCACGAATCAATTCTTGTTCCACTCTGAACCAGCGCATCTTTCTACGTCCGCGCTTCGCCCTTCGATTTTTCTCCCAGCAATTGCAGACAAAAAAATCAGCTTGCGGTGCCCCTCTCGCTTCGAGAGACGCCGCAAGCTGATTGAGTACGCACGGCCCGTATCCGCCGGACCGCAAGAAATTAGTTGCAACCGCTCGCTGGACTACTTGTCGTATTCCAGACAGATTTCGAGCTGATGAATCGCTTCATCCGTGGCCTTGAGCGCCTCGACGCGGTGGCCTCCGAAATCATGTGCCGCGTGCTCCAAATGCGCGCGCGCGCGGCGCAGCGAAGCGATGGCCTCACGAATCTCAGGGTGCGGCTCGGGCGCGGGAGTTGCCGCCGTTGCCGCAGGATGTGCGGCGCCGGCCGGCGGAGCCGCCGGAACCGCCACGGGGAAGGTCAGCGCAAGAATCAGAGCCGCCAACGCCAGCAAACTTATAATCCGATGCTTCATGGATCGTTCCTCCTGGTCCGATTTTCGGCTCGGACGGCCTTTGATTTTTTCTCTGGAGTTCATTAACCCGGCGCCGCGCCGAATGGTTCAGTCGCGTGCCCCCTTGGGCAACGGCACGCCGAGTTGCTCGATGGTATCTCTTCGTCCGATTCCCTGTGCCATCCCGTTAGGTCCTTGTCGCTAAAGAATCAATCGCCTGGGCCTTGGGGCTAGCTGTCATCGCACTCCCTCGCAAAGCAACGCCAGGAAGTGCTCCGCGAGCACAAGAATGTCCTCGCTGCGGTTGCGCAACGGTGGCAGGTCTAGCGGAAACACGGCCAGCCGGTAGTAGAGGTCTTCCCGAAACTGCTTTTCCCGCACGCGCTGCAGCAGGTCCGCGTTAGTGGCTGCAATCGCCCGTGCATCCACACGGAACAGGTCCGCGCTTCCCAGCCGCTGCACTTCCCCCTCCTCCACGAATCGCAGCAGCTTCGCTTGCATGCTCAGCGGGAGTTCACCCACCTCGTCCAGCAGCAGCGTCCCGCCATGCGCCGCGTGAATCCGACCCAGCCGCGATTGAAACGCACCGGTAAACGCGCCCCGCGTGAAACCGAAGAGTTCCGCTTCCAGCAAACTTTCCGGAATCGCCGCGCAATTCACCACTACGAAGGGCCCCTGGCTTCTCCGGCTCAGTGTGTGAATGCCTCGCGCCACTAGCTCCTTCCCCGTTCCCGTTTCTCCCACGATCAATATGGCCGTATCCCGCGGCGCTACCAGCCGCGCCAGGCGGTAAATTTGCTGCATTTTTGGCCCGGTCCCGATCATTCCCGACAGCGTTTCCGTCCTCACGCTGCTCTCGCTCCGCATTACGCCGCCGATCTTCGCTTCGCGACTCGGTATCGCCTTTGGCGCACGACTCTCTCCCGCATGTTCATCAGCGTTCAAATCGTCAGTCAGCCCCAACGGTAACTGCTCGCCCACCGGCGCCCCGTCCAACACAATGACTTCCAGTTCTGGATAACGTCCGCGAATCGTCTCGACTAATTCGCCCACGTCTAGGTCTTCGAGCCGCGGATCCACCAGCAGCGTGCGGTACTCACTTCTCTCCAGTTTGATCAGCGCATCCGCCCCTCCCGCCGCCTCGGCAGCCCGCGTCGCGTTGGGTTCCAGCTCTCTAATCACTTTTTCTCTGAACCCCTTCCGGGAACTTGCCACCAATATCATCCCGGCTTTTCTCTTTGTCAGAGCTGCGCTGGCCGTTGCCATTTTCTGTCCTCTCTAACTTTCATGCGTCTTCCTGGGGTTGCGAACTAAGATTTGCTCACTGTTTCCCCAAATGATTCACCCTCTCCCCTACAATTCACTTTGAAACAATCCCTTGCTCCCGCCTTGTCCACCCATACCGCGCACGCTTCACGCCGATTTTTCGATCGACCCACCTTCGGGCATCAACAAGTAGCCCACTCCGCGGATCGTGTGAATCAATTTCCCCTCGGAGCAAGCGTCCACTTTCCTCCGCAAGTAATTAATATAGACGTCGACGATATTCGTCATCGTGTCGAACGACAGATTCCACACGTTTTCGACAATTTGCGCGCGCGTCACGCGCGTTCCTGCGTTGCGCATCAGGTATTCCAGCAGACCGAATTCTTTGGGCGTCAGATAGATCTGACGTCCTGCGCGTTTTACTGTGCGG
Source organism: uncultured Acidobacteriota bacterium (assembly GCA_963788255.1). Lineage (GTDB taxonomy): Bacteria > Acidobacteriota > Terriglobia > Acidiferrales > UBA7541 > Palsa-295. The sequence goes on along the minus strand of CAWBGC010000001.1, from coordinate 12,040 downwards.
TCGATGCGGTTCAACTCCAGGTCTTCGATCCGCAGCACTGCCTCGGGGATGCGTCCGCCCCGTCGCAGCAGCGCTCGCACTCGCGCGGACAACTCCAGGAACGCAAAAGGCTTCAGGACCAGGTCGTCCGCGCCCAAATCGAGCAACTGCGCACGGTCTTCCGGTCGCGCCTGGCTCGCCAAGATCAGAATTGGCAACTGCGGTTGCGTGGCGCGCACTTCACGCAGGATTCCCACGTTCTCCGTCTGCGCTTGTTGCAGGTCCAGGATCGCGGCTTCGTACGTCCGATCCCTCGCCAGCGACTTCGCTTGCTCTCCATCTGACGTGAGGTCCACGCCATATTGCTCGGCTTCGAATCCTCTACGGAGAAACGTGCCCAGTGCCGGGTCGCTTTCGGCCACAAGTATGCGCATGGCTGCTCCAGTGGAAGGGGGAACAACGAGAGGGTCCCAAGCGGATTTCGAATTTAATGAAGGGCGGCGAACGCGTCAAAGGAAATTTTCTTAGAAGATTATTTTGTTTCAAAGAATGAGAATTTTTCGATGAGCTAAATCCCATTGGGGGACAAATCGCGCCAGAGTGCCCCATAATGGAATCGGAATCGTTTCAGAAGCGCATGCGCCTCACGGATGAGTCATTCTCTCCGGGCGGACAATTTCGTCAAACTCTTCTCCCGAGAGGTAACCGAGCTCGACAGCGGCCTCGCGCAGGCCCAAATGCTCGTGGTGAGCTTTGTGAGCGATCTGCGCGGCTTTGTCGTACCCAATTTTGGGGCTGAGCGCGGTGACAAGCATTAGTGAATTCTTCACATTCCGCGCGATCTGCTCAAGGTTCAACTCCATTCCGGCAACGCAGTGCTCCGTAAAGGAACGGCAGGCGTCCGTCAGCAGCCGCACTGAATTCAGGAAATTGAAAATAATCACCGGCTTGAATACGTTCAGCTCGAAATTTCCCTGCGAACCCGCAAAGCCGATGGCCGCATCATTCCCGAACACTTGCACGGCGACCATCGTCATCGCTTCCGACTGCGTGGGGTTCACCTTTCCCGGCATGATGGAGGATCCCGGCTCATTTTCCGGCAGCATCAACTCTCCCAGGCCCGCGCGCGGCCCGGAAGCAAGCCAGCGAATGTCGTTGGCGATCTTCATCAGCGAAGCAGCCAGCGTCTTCAGCGCGCCGGAAGCGAATACGATTTCGTCGTGCGCGGAAAGCGCCGCGAACTTGTTCGGATGAGAGCGAAAGGGCAGCCCCGTCAGCTCCGTGATCTTCTCCGCTGCTCGCGCGGCGAATTCCGGATGCGCGTTGAGGCCAGTCCCTACCGCCGTCCCGCCAATGGCGAGGTCGTACAGTCCCGGAAGAACTTCGCGCAGCCGCGCAACGTCGCGGTCGAGCATGCTCGACCAGCCGGACATTTCCTGGCCCACGGTGAGCGGCGTGGCATCCATCAGGTGCGTGCGGCCGATCTTGACCACATCGACGAACTCATGCGCTTTGCCCTCGATCGCATCGCGCAGCTTCTCCACCGCCGGGATCAGCGCCTCAGCCAGGCGCGAAGCCGCGGCGATATGCATGGCCGTCGGAAATGTGTCGTTCGACGATTGCGACATATTGACGTCGTCATTCGGATGAATGGGTTTCTTGCTGCCCATCACACCGCCGGCGAGCTCGATGGCGCGATTGGAGATCACCTCGTTCGCATTCATGTTCGTCTGCGTGCCGCTGCCGGTTTGCCAGATTCGCAGGGGGAAATGGTCGTCGAGTTTTCCGGCGATCACCTCATCTGCGGCGCGAATAATCAGCCGCGCCTTTTCCGGGGGCAGCTTGCCCAGATCCTGATTCACCAGCGCGGCAGCTTTTTTCAGGATTCCAAACGCGCGGATCAGTTCGGGCGGCATCGTGTCGCGCCCGATATTGAAATGGATCAATGAACGTGCAGTCTGCGCGCCATAGTAGCGGTCGCCGGGAACCTTGATTTTCCCCATGCTATCGGATTCGGTGCGTGGCTGCGGCCTGCGGACGGGCACGGGTTTGATCGCCGGTTTGTTGGCGGGCGAAGTTCTTTTCGCGTGTGCCTTGGCACTCGTCTTCGTGCGCGATTTTGCTCGCGGGCTCATGCAGGCCTCCATTTTGCGCGGGGTGCGACAGGACCGGTTCCGCCCATGCCATTAGGATACAGCGAAAAAGGAGAAAAAACAGGCGCGCCGCACACCTCGGATTCGGAGGGTGCGGCAGCCGAAGCAGAAAGAACCAATCAGCCGATAAAACGAAATGCTAGCGAGTCAGGACCAGCAGCGTGAATGTGCCGGGAAGCATAGGCGGACGCCGGGGACGTTCTCCAGCGGCCGCTGCTGGCGCCGGACCGAATTCCGCCGTCACCGTATAGAGATTGTGGCTCACCGGATCGAACTCCATTGTGCGGGCGCCCTGCTGCGTCGTGATGACGTCCACCGGCGAGAATTTGTCGGGCGAATCTTCATGCGCAACCGTGATTGTCCCGTCGCCGCACGACGCAAATGCGTAGCCCGTGCCAGGATCGAAGCGGTTCGCGTCCACGCCCTGCCCGATGGGAACTGTGCCAATGACCTTGCCGGAGTTGCCGTCGAGAAAAGTCATCAGCTTATTGTGGCAACCGACAACCAGCCGTTCATTCGCAGCGTCAATGGCAAGACCCGACGGCGATTCGCAGGGAGCCAGCGGCCAAGTCTCCTCCACCTTCAGCGTTTCCGAATTGATCTTCACCAGCGAACTCTTGTCCTCCAGATTGGCGAACACATGGCCCTTGCCATCCGCGGCCAGAAATTCGGGCCCGCCGCCCAGGGGGATGTTGGCGAGCACCTTCCCGGTTGCCGCGTCAATCGCCGTTGACGTGTTAGCGTCTCCGTTCATCGTGAACACGCGCTTCGAGCCTGGATCGTAAATGATCCCGTCACAATCTTTATCGGTCGTGACCTCCGACAGGACCTTGAGCGTGGTGAGATCGAATATGAACACCGACCCTGGATTTCCATCGCTCACGAAGCCCTTGTTGAATTCCGGAACGATGGCGATACCGTGAACCCGGTGCATCCCCGGAAGGTCGCCGAGGACCGTGCCCTGCTCCGGATCAACCACCATCACGTGCGTCCCGCGCGAAATGAACAGCCGGTGCTTCGACGTGTCCAGCGTGATGTAGTCCCAGCCACCCTCGCCCCCAAGCTTGATTTTCTTCGTAACGTGATAGCCGGAGCCGCCCGCCTGCGGCCGAGCCGCAAATACGTGATCGACGAAAGCGAGACCCGCGGCGAGAGCGAGAAACGCAAAGTAAACCAAAGCTGTTCGCAGATGCAGTTTCCGCACAAAACACCTCCTATGCTCGCGCTCCGCAGAAACCTTGCACGGGGACGCGCACTTCAATCATTCTTATTACACGGACCACCTGAATTTTATATGAAAAGAGGCGCATCGTGGGCGTTCCCGAGAACGATCAGTTTTCGATTCGATCGAATGGAGAAATCGACGCGCGGCAAACGAAGAAGGCTGGCGCCGCTAGACGCCAGCCGGGTCATGCCAAAGAGGCCTTTCGAGTGCAAGAGAAAGGAGGCGTAGTCCGAACTACGGGAACTACCCCTCAATCGGCGTGCTTACCCCTCCACTCATCACAACCAACGGCTTGGTGGGTGCCAGTTTCTTGGACTTCTTCAATCGCTTGGAAATCTTCCCTTTCTTCTTGGCTGCCATGTATTTCTCCTTTCCGTGATCGCGATGCTGGCCGCTGGCTAAAGCAGCCCTTCGGCTCCACTTCCAGTGAAGCCGAAGGGCTGGTCAAAATTGGATTAGTGGAGCTCTCTACCCTTACCGCCCACGAAAATGATCGGGGCATTCGTCTTCTGGAGTTTTGTGGACTTCTTGAGTTTCTTGGTGGCTTTCTTTGTTGCCATGTGATTTCTCCTCCCTATGAAATAGCCCCCTGGGGCTGACGCCGTGGGTATTTGCAAGCGGCGCGCCAATCGTAACGAAGGAACATCGAAAAAGCTATGTCTTTGGCAACACGGAGGTTGCGAGCAGCACGCGCTCGGAGACAAGCCAGCAAAACCCACGAACCCCGTTGAATTTCTCAACCGATGCTGAAATATTCAACAAACGCCCCGCGCGAGGCTTACCCGGCTTTCGAAGTTATATCAACCCTGGCCACCCTGACTGTCAAAATCAGCGGGGAGCAATTCACGACCGTCAGCACTAAAAGCACAGGACAGCGCGCAAGGCGCCCTGTCCTTTTTCTGTACTTTCGTACAGTTCAATTTCCGCACTCTCTCTGCTACCATTTTCACTGCAAGAGGAAGTTCACAACTCAACGCGGTTTGCAGTTCCCGCAGTCCCGGCTTCTTTTCGAGCCCGCCGGACGATCGTTCCAAGGCCCCGCCCGGCAGCGCTTCCGTAGCAAGTCATTCTAGCCGCCCGCAGCCAAGCGCTAGCAGCCGTTGCAGTCCTGATCGCGACACACTGGGAAACAGAAAATGACGCGAATTATTGAAGACAAAATGACGGAGCGACTTCTGATGGCACCGCTTTGGCGTGTTCCTAGACACCCTTTCCAGCGCCCCCTTGTCTCCCTAAACCCTGCACCGGACACCCCACACCCCGTATTTGTGACCGCAACACTCAGAGAAACAGAATCGCTCGTAAGTGATAGAAAACAAACGACCGGACCCCTTTGTGACCGCAACACTTTGCCCTATTTTGATTTTCGCCCTTCCTTCGCTTTCCGGCCACGGGACGCTCATAACCGCCCAGTAAACGAGTATTTGCGGGTCTACACCACCAATTACTATTCACCAATCACCAGTCACCGCACTTCTAATCGCAACCAGGGTATATTAGAAATGCCCGTAAGTTATAGAAAACAAAGAACTGGCACACGTTCTAATCGCAACTTATTGGCGACCCCCTGCTTCGGTTTTCTTTTGCTTTTCAGCCGGTCCCAGCGCCGCAACCGCTCGGCAATCCAGGCGGCCCGCCGCTTAAATCTTCAGGAAGATGCGCTTGCGATAGAGCAGCCACATCGGCAGCCAGCAGACCAGTACGAACGAAAGCGAATACAGCAGCGAGGCGAATGCAGACGGCGGGCTTTCGGGCGAGGTAAATATCCCGTAATAAACGAGATAGCCCAGCGAAACTTCCCCAAACCGCGCCGTGTGAATGGAGATGGAGGCAAGAAGAGACGAAAGGACCTCGGAGAAAACGTAAGCAGCGATGGCGTTCATGCCGAACACCAGTGCCGGAAATGTCCACCAGCCACGGGTCTTCTTGATGTCCAGCAGCCAATAGCACAGGGCCAGGACCAGCAGAGCAAACCCCGTCGTGAACAGCACAAAGGAGCTGGTCCAGAGTTTTTTGTTGATCGGAAACCACAGATGGAAAAACTTGCCCGCAGCCAGGCCGAGTACGCCGAATACCAGCATCCACGCCGCCTTGACGCGTGGGCTCCGCTTTGTGCGGAGCCACTCACCGGTCAGGACGCCGCACAGCGTGCCCGCAATCGCAGGAATCGTGCTCAAGACGCCTTCGGGATCGCGCGTGCCTTCGTAGAGATGGCCCATCAGCAGCTTGCGGTCCAGCCATGCCGCGAGGTTGCGGTCGGGATCGAGCAACGGCACATCGTGCGTGGGGACGCCAAATCCCGGCACGGGCACGTAGCGCATCAGTATCCAGTAGCCCACCAGGCAAGAGAAAATCGTCGCGATGCGGACCCGGTTGTTTCCCCACAGAACGAGGATGGAAGCAATTACGTAACAAACGGCGATGCGCTGCAGCACGCCTTCGACGCGAATGGTCGAGAGATGGTAGCGATTCGGGAACGAATTGATGACGAATACGCCGATGGCAAACAGGATCGCGCCGCGCTGCAACACGTGCTTCATGATTTTGCCGCTCGAATCGCCGTGGGCCAGCCGGGAAGAGATCGAAAACACCATGGAGACGCCGACGATGAACAGGAAAAATGGGAAAACCAGATCCGTGGGCGTCCACCCATTCCACTTCGAATGTTGAAGCGGCCAATAGGCGGCCTCCCAATCGCCGTTGTTGTTCACTAGGATCATCAAGGCAATCGTGAGTCCGCGAAAAAAATCGAGAGAAACCAGACGGCCACCGCTTGACGGAGCGGGTTCGGCCGAGTGCTCGCTTGCCTTAACGTCGTTGTGGGAGTTGGCCACTGTCGTTTCCCGCGGAGTATATCAGGGAGATTGGCCACGCGCTATGAGGGCGAGACTCCATGTTGGAGTGTTACAGCGCGTCACTCCCCGGGTAAACGCGAGGACAGCTGTACGTCTGTTGCACTCTAGGACAGGGGTTTTCTTGCAGGCGTTCACGATACCATGGGGACAGGTAAAATATAGGCAATGTGGGGAAAACGGGCGCCGGGCTGCGCCCGAGCTTTCAACAGGCTGCAAGCCTCCCTGAATTATCTTCGGGGGAAAAGAGTCACTCGATGGCTTTCCGGTTTCGCCTGCCATTTGCAGGCGAGGATGTGGACCGTCGGAAATTGGAGACACAGGATTCTCCCGGGAAAAGTGTGTCTGAATCAGCGCCCGAATCGGCATCCGCCGGCGAAGAGGTGTCTACGAAGGAGGAGCCCGCGGTACAACCCCACGGGGAGCAGGAATCGCTCAATGAATTTCTCCTCAAAAATTTCCTCTATCAAGAGCCTCCGCCTGGCGAGGACTTGAGCGTCGTGCCCTCGAATGACGCGGAATCAATCATCGAGAGTTCCCAACTGAGGTCAGTCGAGGAATCTTCACCCACGGAAAATGCTGCCGCTAGTCAGCCGGAGGAAGCGGAAAATGTGACCCAAATTCCGCCGGCTGAAGTCGAGCGCTTGGCCCTGAAAGAATCCGATGTCCCGGAGGCACCGGAAGCCACGGCGTCCGCCGCGGAAGAGTCGCCTGCGGCCAGCGAAGAATCCGCGCCCATTCCTGCACCCGAGGCGGAATATCCCCCACTGAAACCCAGCGACTGGGCTTTCGAAGAAAAGCTTGCGAGCCACAAAGAATGGGTGGAATCGCGCGGAGCAACCGGCAAAAGGGCTGATCTATCGTGTGCCGAATTGGAAGAAAAGGAGTTGATCGGGGTCAACCTGCGCTACGCGGACCTTCATGCGGCGAATTTGAAGGCGGCGGACCTCCTCCTCACGGACCTTCGCGACGCCTGCCTGGTGCGCGCGAATCTGCAGGAATCCTGCCTGGTAGGCGCGAACCTGGAAGGGGCCAACCTGGAAGGCGCCTCCATGGACACGGCGATGGGGCTCGTGCCGCGCCAATTGGCCGGTGCCACGCTTCGCGATGCGTCGCTGCCGCAGCAGATTCTTCAATTTGATGCGCTCGGAGAATTCGAACGCGCTTCCCGCGTGGCGATGCGGTTCTTCACGGCAACAATATCGGTCAGCTTGATTTCCTGGCTGATGATCTGGAAAACGAAGGACGTTCAGCTCCTATCGGACTCCGCGATCATACCCTTTCTACACTCCCCCGCAGCCGCGACCGCGTTGCCCACGGACGAGATTTACCTGATCGCGCCGGTGGCGCTTTTCATCCTGTATCTGGTGTTTCAATATCACCTGCAGCGGCTCTGGGACGCCGTGCTCGAATTACCGGCTGTCTTTCCAGATGGGCGGACGCTGGGAGAAAAAGCGCCGCGGATTGTGACCGGGCTTCTGCGCGCGCATTTTCGGTGGATGAATCAGGACGCGCCCTCGACGCGCGTGATCGAAAAAGTGGTTTCCGTGCTCCTGGGCTACTGGATTGCTCCGGCGGCACTTGTCCTTTTCTGGGCGCGATACCTGACGCTGCAGGAATTTCACGGAACGCTTTTGCATGTCTTGCTTGCGGCGACGGCGATCGGAGTGGCCGTTTACGCGACGGCCAAAGTCGGCCGTCATCAAGAACGATGGATCCTCGAAGGCAAAGGCGCGGGAAGATTCGCGGCAAGGCTGAGGAAAATCAGCCCCATCTCAATAGCGATCGGCGTGTGCATCCTTTTGACTCTGCTTTCCGCCGGGACGATCAAAGGGATTCCTCACGACAAGGGCCGCGCGCCGCAATTCGCGACGGCGGATTTTCGCCGCTGGGCGCCCACGGTCTTCTGGTCCATTGGATTCGACCCCTACGCCGATCTGACGGAGGCAGCGATCTCCACCAAGCCCTCGGATTGGACGGGCGCCGACGATCAGGTTTCTTCGGTGAAAGGCGCGTATCTGAACAACCGGCACATTCGGTACGCGCAGGCTTACGGCGCCTTCCTGGCGAATTCGCACCTCTGGCGGGCGGATCTGCAGGGCTCGTTCCTCTCGGAGGCAGACCTACGCAACGCTGATCTGGGCCAGTCGAGCCTGAAATACGCCGTGCTGGACCGCGCGCAAATGAGCCATGCCAATTTGGACCGCACCGACCTGGACGGGGCGAACTTGACGCGAGTCGACTTGCGCGAAGGCAATCTTTCCTATTCTTCGCTGGTGGGCGCGAACTTGGTGGACGCTCGCCTGGACGGCTCAACCCTATACGGAGCGCGTCTGGATTCGGCCACGATGATTCGCACGATTTTGCAAAAGGCCGATCTGCGCAATGCGTTCCTCGGCAAAGCGAATCTCGACCACGCGGACATGCAGCAGGCCTATCTCTGGTCGGCGCAGCTTCCCGGAGCGCGTCTCGAGAACGCCCGGCTGGAAGGGGCCATTTTCATCGAAGCGAATCTTCATGACGCCGATCTGCGCGGCGCGGAACTTTCGGGCACTGTCCTGAATGGAGCGGATCTGAGCGGAAGTGATTTGGATGGGGCCGATCTGCGAGGTTCGATCGGGCTCACCGCGAGCCAGGTGTGTTCCGCCGCCACGCGGCAAGGAGCGCTCCTGGACGACGCACTCGTAGCCCAGGTCAGCGCCCAGTGCGGCGGTGGTCATTGAGGGTCTGACGGGCTGTCCGCTGGTTTTTCGCCGGGCTTTGCCGCGGGCTGCGCGAAGCTCAGTCTGGAGAAGACATGATCGAAGGCAAGCGGGTTGCCGTTGTGATGCCTGCCTATAACGCGGCAAAAACGCTCGAAGCCACCGTCAGCGAACTTCCCCATCTGGTGGATACGAAAATCCTGGTGGACGACCACAGCCGGGACGACACAGTCGAAATAGCCAAGAAACTCGGATTAAGAATTCTGGTTCACGATCGCAATTACGGATACGGCCGCAATCAGAAGACTTGCTACCGCGAGGCGCTCGCCACCGGCGCGGACATTGTCATCATGGTGCATCCGGACTACCAGTACAAACCCACTCTCGTGGCGGCGATGGCGGGGATGATTGAATCGGGAGTGTACGACGTCGTGATCGGTTCGAGGATTCTGGGTGGCGGCGCGCTGCGAGGCGGCATGCCCCGCTACAAATACATCGCCAACCGTCTGCTGACGGCGTTTCAAAACGTATTCCTCGGCGCGAAGCTGTCCGAGTATCACACGGGCTTCCGCGGGTTCAGCCGCAAGGTGCTCGAGTCGCTTCCGCTGCTCGAAAATTCGGACGACTTCGTCTTCGACAATGAAATGCTGGTACAGACCGTCTATTTCGGGTTCCGCATCGGCGAAATCTCGTGCCCCACGAAGTACTTCGACGAAGCTTCGTCAATACGGTTTGGCCGCAGTGTCCGTTACGGTCTCGGAGTGTTGCTGGTTACTATGAAATTTTTTCTGCAGCGGCTCGGCATCGGAAGGTTCCGGATTCTGAGCGCCCAGGGACGCCGGTTGAGCGAGTCTCCTGCAGACATTCGCGAATCCGTGATGGCCGGGTGACATACTGGAGGAAATCGGCGCCCCGGACGTTTTGAGAAAGGATATGAACGGCGGCGCTAAGGGATGCGGCAGACCATCACGGTGCGATTGGCGTAGGGACAGGGTATGCCGGCGACTCCCGGCTGCTCGACCACGACCCAGATGACGCCAAACTTCTTCTTCAGGCTCTCAAAATCGTCCGCAGTGAAACTCCGCCAATTCTCACGGCCGCCGACCTCGAGCTTCCACTGGTAGGCCAAATCGGGAAAGACCTCCACGACCGAGTTGTCCTTGACGGAATCGGCCAGCATGCTGCGCTCGGCGATGCCGCGGAAGCCGTGGAAGTCCTCGCCGGGCCTTTCCATATATTTCGGGTCGAGCGCGAAAAGGGCGTCGCGGGGCGTGTTCAGACGAACCCAATCGAAAGCCTGTATCCATGGATTGCCGGACGCGCGGCCGGGCCATTCGATGTGGTGGCTTCCGGGAAATTGCTGGCGCTGGACGTAGAACATGGTGAACGAGAGCGGAAGGAACAGGACCAGATGCAGCAGCCAGCGCGTACGCAGGACAAATTTGCCTAGAAGCGCGCCTGAAAACAGCACGAACAGGACGTAGGTGAGATGCAGGATCCTCATGGGCTCCAGGCGCGCCCAGGTTTGATTCGGAAAGAATGACGTCAGCACAACTGCTCCAAACACTCCGAGACACGTGGAGATCACGAAACGAGTGCAGATGCCCTGGAGATAGGGCATTTGGTTCCGGCGGGCGATTCGAGCGTAAACCAGAAAAAGAGCCAGCGGGCCGGCAACCCCGAGCCACTCGTACCATGTCCAGCGCAGCGGGTACTGGAATCGGCGATGGGACATCAATTCGCGCCAGATTGGATTTCCCTGCTCGCTCATCGGGAGTGCGGGAATGAGAAATGCAGGCTGCGCGAGAAGCGGCGGAAAGGCCAGCACGACGAGGTGGGCGATTCCATACACCGCCATGGTGGGATGGCACATCCCGGCCAGAAAGACCCAGAGCAGGGCCCGCGGCTGACCTTTGAGCACGCCCACGATGGCGAGCAGGAGGAACGCGGTGGCGATGGTCCGCGGGTGGAGGTACTGATCCGCCAGGAAAAGCTCGGTTCCGGTGACGGGAAGCGTCAAGAGAGCCGCGACGAAGGCGACCCCCGCCCACTGCGCGTACGGCTCAGCGAAACACAATCGAACGACTGCTAGGCATCCGAACAACAAGAGGTACAAACTGGCGAGATGGAGAATGAAAATGAGCACCTCGAGCTGCAGGTGGCTGATTCGTGAGATGGATGCGACGAACGAATGGAACGACGTCAAGCGGATATAGAGAAGAAAGAAGTTTGCATCGTAGGGGTACAATGAAGGAGCCCGAGCCCAGACCCTCCAGATACTCCACGTCAGCGGGGCTGACGCGGACGAGATCCAGAGCGCGATCCACACGCAGGGCCACGAAACGGCCCGCGACCCGGGCGATGACGAGGTGATCGGTGTGTTCCAGTTTACGGGCCGGCAAGCGGAACTTCCGGCGGAGGTCGAGGACCGGGACGACGCTGCCGCGCAGGTTGATGACCCCTTCGACCACGGCCGGTGCCCCGGGCAGAGGTATGGGGGGAACCGTGGCACAATCTCCCGGACGTCGGAGACAGGCAGGCCGAAGTGCTGTCCGCCGAGTTCAAAGATCAGGAACTCCAGATGTGTTTGCGCCGCCGTCTCACTCATGCTGACGTTTCGGAGATGCTGAGGAACTGTTCAGTTGGCTGCGAATTCCTCTGTGATTATCAAGCGCAACTGGGTCGTCTGCAACCCTTTTCCCGAGAATGCCGTGGCGTTCTGCGCGGGAAGATGTGGTTTCACCCAGCGGAGCGCTTTTGCTGCCGTCGTGTACCGTTCAAACGTGCCTTTTCAGCAAACGCAGGAGCCAATCGACGCCAAGCAGGCTTTGTTCCGCGACGAGCCGATGCCGTCGAAGAGGTCGGTTTCCTCGCCGCCGAATTGGTCTTGGGCGTGCCTTGGCGGGCGGCAGTTGTCAACGAAAAACGACGGGCGTTCAGCCCGTCGTCATCTCTTGCGGTGGTGGTATCAGACTGCGGGATTTTCCAACGGGGTCATCCGGTTGATGAAGCGGTTGTCGTTCCCGTTCTCGCAGCCCCCCGTGCAGCCTCACTCTTTCAGCAACTGCGGCCCCGCGGACCAGGACATGGAAGGTGGCCCTAAAGGCGTCGTCGGCGTCGTTGGCATAG